>NZ_CP077604.1 GCF_019048865.1 Aquihabitans sp. G128
GGTGATCGAGGACGACATCGCCCAGGTCTGGACCGGCACCGCCACCAGCGCCCAGATGCTGCGGGAGCGGGCCGACGGCAAGCTCCCCCTGCTCAGCGTGCGGGGCGTGCACGTGTCCACGGCGACGTGCGGGTGCTGTTCGGCGTCGACCTCGACGTGGCCGAGGGCGAAGGTCATCGCCCTCCTGGGCACGAACGGTGCCAGAAAGTCGACCTTGCTCAAGGCCATCTCCGGCGTGGCCATCGCCGATGGCGGCGATCGTGTTCGACGGAAGCGACATCACCCACGCCCCTCCGGAGGAGAATCGCCCCGCGAGGCATCGCCCAGGTGCCGGGCGGCCAGGGCGTGTTCCCCGGCCTCACCGTGGCCGAGAACCTGCGGGCGGCCGGGTGGATGCTGCGCCACGACCGGGCGCTGCGCACCGCCCGGGTGGCCGAGGCCCTAGAGGCTGTTCCCGATCCTGGCCCAGCCGCGCCGACGACCCGGCCGCCGTGCCTGTCGGGCGGCCAGCAGCAGATGCTGGCCCTGGCCATGGCCTTCCTGGCCAGGCCCCGCCGCCTCCTGATGATCGACGAGCTCTCCTCGCTCGGCCTGGCCCCGGTGGTGGTGGAGCAGCTCTTGGGCGTGGTCCGCGACCTCAGCGCCCGGGGCACCACGATCATCCTCGTGGAGCAGTCGGTGAACGTGGCGCTCACCGTCGCCGACGCCGCCTACTCTGGAGAGGGCGAGATCCGCTTCCCGGGCCCCCCCCCGAGCTGCTGGAGCGACCCGACGTGCTGCGCTCGGTGGTCCTCCAGGGTGCTGCGGCCGGCCTCGCCGACGTCGCCTCCTCGAGGCCGACGTCCCCGCCCCGGTGGCCGGCAACAGCAGGCCCACCGTCACCGGCCCGGGCGGGGGGTGGCGGCATCGCCGCCGGCCCCGGCCGTCGAGGCCGGCGCAGCGGCCCTCTCGGTCGAGGGCGTGTCGGTGCGCTTCGGCGGCATCCGGGCCGTCAGCGACGTCAGCTTCTCGGTGGCGCCCACGGCGAGGTCGTCGGCCTCATCGGGGCCAGCGGCGCCGGCAAGACGACGGTGCTCGACCTCGTCTCGGGCTACAGCAGCCCCGAGACCGGGCGGGTGCTGCTCGGCGGCGTCGACGTCTCCACGGGCTGCGACCGCACCCCCGGGCCGTGCTCGGCCTGGGCCGCAGCTTCCAGGACTCGCGCCTGTTCCCCTCGCTGACGGTCGAGGAGGTGCTGCTGGTGGCGCTCGAGCGCTGGCTCGACGTGCGGGACCCGCTCACCACCGCGCTAAAGCCTGCCGCCGTTCGTCGACAGCGAGGTGGCCGCCCACCCCGCGGCGACGAGCTGGTGGAGCTGCTCGGCCTCGGGGCGTTCCGCTCGAAGTTCGTCAGCGAGCTCTCCACCGGGTCGCCGCGCGTGGTCGGCATCGGTTGCGTGCTGGCCACGGCCCGTCGGTGGTGCTGCTCGACGAGCCGTCGTCCGGCATCGCCCAGGCGCAAGGCCGAGGCGCTAGGCCCGCTACTTCTGGGCATCCGCGACTCGCTCGACGCCAACCTCGTGGTCATCGAGCACGACATGTCGCTCATCTCCTCGGTGTCGGACCGCCTCGTGGCCCTCGACCAGGGCCGTCTCGTCACCGACGGCCCGCCGGCCGACGTGCTCGCCCACCCTGCGGTGGTCGAGTCCTACCTGGGCGGCGACGCCGCCGTCATCAGGCGCTCCGGCGCCACCCAACCCGCCGCAACCCTCCGGGAACCAGCCATGACGCCCGGGACCGCCACCCCGCCGCCTCGCGCGTCGGTGTTCGCCCGCTTCGGCCCGCTCGTGGCCGTGCTCGTCGCCCTCAGCCTGGTGGCCGGGTTCGCCTCCACCGGGCGAGGGACGAGACCGTCACGGCCGGCACGAGCGAGGTGGGCGGCTCGAGCAAGCTGCGCATCACCTGGGCCGAGGCCGAGAAGGCCGGCACCACCGACGACCTCGACTGGGGCGACAACTGCGACCCGAAGACCGGCGCATCACCATTCCGTCGAACTACGCCCCGCCCTGCGTGGCGGCCCGCCGGCGTGAAGGGCGGTGCCACCTCGCCCGGCGTCACCGCCGACACCATCACCGTGGTGGCCCACGAGTCGCCCGACGACGACCTCGCCGCCAGCCTCCAGGCGCAGCTCGACCCCGCCGACAAGCGGGAGGCAACCGGCGGCGAGCTGCTCAAGCTGGTGCAGGACCGGTTCTCCATGTGGGGCCGCAAGCTCAAGATCGTCCCGGTTCAAGGGCACCGGCTCCGACGAGACCTCGTCGCGCCGATGCCGTCAAGGTGGCCACCGAGATCGGCGCCTTCGCCTCGCTCGGCGGGCCGAGCCAGCAGGGGGCCCTGGCGGATTCGGGCTCGCCAGCCGCGGCGTGCTGTGCCTGGGCTGCAGGCTCTCGGTCCGGACTCCACCTTCCAGAAGAACGCCCCCTACTGTAGGGCAACCTCCCGAACGCCGGAGCAGTACCTGCTCACCCTCGGTGACTACCTGATCGGTCGGCTCAACGGGCGCAAGGCCGAGTTCGCCGGCGACCCCGCCCTGCGCAAGCGGAAGCGGGTCTTCGTCGATCCACTTCGAGCAGGACCCCCGGTGTTCGGCCAGACCGAGAAGGTCGTGGCTGGGCGCGGCGCCAAGCTCGGCTACAAGGACAAGGTCAGCCTCACCTACCAGCTGGTGGTGGCGGAGCTGGCCGAGAGGCCCGCTCGCTCATCTCCCGCATGAAGGAGGAGGGCGTCACCACCGTCGTCTTCCTGGGCGACCCGATCATGCCGATCTACCTCACCCAGGCCGCCACCGACCAGGACTACTTCCCCGAGTGGGTCATCACCGGCACGGTGCTCACCGACACCACGGTCTTCGGCCGCCGCTACGAGAAGCAGTGGGCCCGCGCCTTCGGCATCTCCAGCCTCCCAGGCCCGTCTGCCCCAGGACCAGGGCGAGGCCTGGCGGCTGCACGTCTGGTACACCGGCAAGGAGCCGGTGGCCCCAAGACGGTGGCGGTCCTCTGGGAGCCGATCCGCCTGCTGGCGCTGGGCATCCACCTGGCCGGGCCGGACCTCACGCCCGAGACCTTCCGCGACGGCATGTTCAGCTACCCGCCCACCGGCGGCACGCCGACCGCGCCCAGCTCTCCTTCGGCGACCACGGCTTCTTCGAGGCGCCCACGACTACCTCGCGGTCGACGACATGCAGGAGATCTGGTGGGACGCCGAGGCCAAGGGCCCCGACGAGCAGGGCGCCGAGGGCACGGGGATGGTGCGCTACGCCGACGGCGGCAAGCAGTACCTCGCCGGCAAGATGCCCAAGGTCGCCCCACCGCGTTCACCGAGAAGGGCTCGGTCACCGGGTACTCGAAGCCGCCGGCCGCCGAAGCGCCGCCCGCTACCCCTCGCCCGCCAAGGCCGGCGGCTGAGCCGGGCCACTACCATCGGCCCATGGCCGACGTCACCGTGTTCCGCAACCCGAACTGCTCCACCTCGCCGCGCTCGACGGTGGGCGCCGCCGGCAGCGACGCCGAGGTCGTGCAGTACCTCAAGCAGCCGCTCGACCGGCCGGCGCTGCTGGCCCTCATCGAGGAAGCTCGAGGACCCCGCCGCCGACCTCGTCCGCAAGGACGGCTTCTTCCAGGACCAGGGCCTGAGCCCGGACGACTGCGTGACCCCCGAGGCCGTCGCCGACCTGCTGGTGACCCACCCCCGCCTCATGCAGCGCCCCGTCCTGGTCCGCGGCGACCGCGCCATCATCGGCCGCCCCAAGGACCGCGTCCCCGCCTTCCTCGCCGACTGAGCGCCGCACCTCGACGCACCTCCCCGGAAGCGAAGTCGTCGCACTTCTGCACGCATCCGGTGCAGAAGTGCAGCGACTTCGTGGGCTCGGTCAGGCGGCGGCGGCCTGCTCGGGGCGAGCCGAAGGCCCAACCGATGACGTCGGCGACGTCGCTGGCCAGGTGGCCGGTGAGCTCGTCGCGCACCGCCTGGGGCAGGTCGTCGAGGTCGGGCTCGTTGCAGACCGGGATGATGATCTCCGTGAGGCCCAGCCAGTGGGCGGCGAGCAGCTTCTGCTTCACGCCGCCGATCGGCAGGACCCGGCCCTGCAGCGTGACCTCGCCGGTCATGGCCACGTTGGCCTTGACCGGGCGGCCGATGAACAAGCTCACCAGCGCCGTGGTCATGGTGATGCCGGCCGACGGGCCGTCCTTGGGCACGGCCCCAGCGGGGAAGTGCACGTGGACGTTGCGGCGATCGCGCGCCGGCCGGGATGGCCAGGGCGTCGCGGTGGGCCCCACGTGGGAGGGCGATGCCAGGCCGACTCCTTCATGACGTCGCCCAGCTGGCCGGTGACGGTCAGGGCCGACTTCTCGGCGTCGCCGTCGTCGGCGGGCAGGGCGCTGACCTCCACGAAGAGGACGCGCCGCGCGCACCGGTCACGGCGAGGCCGGTGGCCACGCCGGGCACGGCCACCCGATCGGCGATGTCGGTGTCGTGGAACCGAGCTCGACCCAGCAGGTCCGGCACCGTCTCGGGGGTGACGGCGACGGGCTCGCCGGGCGGACGGCGACCTTGGTGGCCACCTTGCGCAGCACCTTGGCGAGGGCCCGCTCCAGCGAGCGGACGCCCGCCTCCGGGTGTAGCCGCCGACGATGGCCCGCAGGGCGTCGTCGGAGACCGTGACCTCGTCGGCGCCGAGGCCGGCCCGCTCCAGCGTGGCGCACCAGCAGGTGGTCCCGGGCGATGGCGACCTTCTCGTCCTCGGTGTAGCCGTCGAGAGGACGACCTCCATGCGGTCGAGGAGGGGACCGGGGATGGTGTCGAGCTGGTTGGCGGTGGCGATGAAGATCACGTCTGACAGGTCGAGCTCGACCTCCAGGTAGTGGTCCCGGAAGGCGTGGTTCTGGGCGGGGTCGAGGACCTCGAGCAGCGCCGCCGAGGGGGTCGCCCCGGTAGTCGTTGCCCACCTTGTCGATCTCGTCCAGCAGGACCACGGGGTTCATGGTCCCGGCCTCGGCCATGGCCCGGACCAGGCGGCCGGGCTGGGCGCCGACGTAGGGTGCGCCGGTGACCGCGGATCTCGGCCTCGTCGCGCACGCCGCCGAGGGCGACCCGCACGAACGACCGGCCCAGGGCCCGGGCGATGGACTCGCCGAGGCTGGTCTTGCCCACCCCGGGAGGCCCCACCAGGGTGAGGATCGTGCTGTTGCGCTGCCGGCCACGGGGGCCGGTGGCCACGACAGGCTGGGGGCCCGACTCAGTCCCGATCACCAGCTCCGGCTCGGTGACATCGACGCCCGTGGTCGGTCGCCTCGTCGCTGGCGTCGACGACGGCCGGATCGGTAGATCCCCCGGTCGGATCGGCGCCTTGGTCCGCCTCGGCGGGAGGGGGCCGCCGGTCGCGTCGAGGCCCCGGTCGGCGCGGAGCTTGCGGACGGCCAGCTCCTCGACGATGCGGTCCTTGACCTCGTCCAGGCCCTTGTGGTCGGCGTCGAGCACGGGCGGGCGTGGACCAGGTCCAGCTTGTCGGCCGACCGCTCGCCCCAGGGCAGGTCGAGCACGGTGTCGAGCCAGGTGCGGATCCAGCCGTGCTCGGGCGACTGCTCGCTGGAGCGCTCCAGCTTGTCGATGTCGCCTTTCGAGGGCCACCCGGACCGCCTCGGGCAGGTTCCGCTCGGCCACCTTGGTGCGGTAGGCGTCGGGGCCCTCTTCGCCGTCGCCGTCGCCCTCGCCCAGCTCCTTGCGGATGGCGGCCAGCTGCTGGCGCAGGATGAACTCCCGCTGGTTCTTCTCGAGGCCGTCGGTGACCTCGGTGCGGATGCGCTCGGTCAGCTCGGCCTCGGCCAGGGCCTCCTTGGCCCAGCTCCAGGACCTTGCCGACCCGCTCGGCGACGTCGATGGTCTCCAGCAGCTCGACCTTGCGCTTCGAGGCTCAGGTCCGGCCACCAGCCGGCAGCGTCGGCCAGGGCGTCGGGCTCGTCGAGGCCCCGCAGGACCTCCACCAGGCGCCGGCCGCCCAGCTGCTCGAACAGGGCCCGGAAGGCCGCCCGCAGCTCGTTGCCCTTCTCGCGAGCCTCGTCGGTCACCTCGGGGTGCACGGGCTCGGCCTCGAGCCACAGGACGGTGCCGGTGCCGGCCACGCCGGTGCGCAGCAGCGCCCGGTCAGTGGCCCGCACCACGAGGGCGGGGATGCCCGACGGCAGGGTGCCGCGGGACTCGATGGTGGCGACGGTGCCGACGTTGGCGTGGCGACCGTCGACCCGGGGCACGAGCAGGAGGCGCCCGTCGTCGCCCGCAGCCTCGACGGCGGCCTTGGCGTCGTCGGTCTCCAGGGCGATGGTGAGGACCATGCCGGGGAGGACCACGCCGCTGGTGAGCGGCAGGACCGGCAGGGTGAGGGTGGAGGTTTCGGTGTCGGACAAGGTGGGCTCCTCGGGGGAGATGTGGAACCCTGACAACTCTGCCAGCAAAGTTGCTATTCCCCCACCCAACTTCCGAATCCAGAAGCCACCCCTGGTTGCGCGCTCAACCATCAACTTCACCGCCCCGGTCTGGCAGACCCAGCCCCCGGTCGCCCCTCCCGGCCCGTCGCCGTCCCCACCTTCCGCAACTTGTGGGCCCACACCGCCGAAGATGGCGCTCTGGGCCCACAAGTTCGAGGTGGTGGGAGGGGGTGGGGGCGGTCGGCGGGCCGACGACCGGGTGGGAGCGGGGCGAAGGAAGGGCTGAACCTCAGGTCGAGGGTCAGGGTCCGGGCGGCTGGGGGTGGCGGGCCGATCAGGCCGGGTGGGCCTCGGCGGCCTCGTCGACGCCCTGCATGAGGGTGTTCCAGGCCAGGGTGGCGCACTTGATGCGGACGGGGAACTTCACCACGCCGCGCAGCGCCCCGAGGTCGCCCAGCTTCACGTCCTCGACCGGTTCGCCGTCGGCATCGAGCTCCTCACCGGACTCGCCATCGGTGTCGAGCGAGCTCTCGTGCAGCGACATCATCCCCTTGAAGGCCCGGGTGAGGGCCCGGACCTCGGCGAGGGTCTTGCCCTTCACCGCCGCCGACATCATCGAGGCGGAGGACTGGCTGATGGAGCAGCCGGTGCCGCCGATGCGGATGTCGCCGACCGTCCCGGAGGCGTCGACGTCGAGGTACACCACGATCTCGTCGCCGCACAGCGGGTTGAAGCCCTCGGTGCGGGTGGCCGGGGGCGTCTCCAGCTCGCCCCGGTTCCGGGGGGAGCGGTAGTGGTCGAGGATGATCTCGCGGTAGAGATCCTCGAGTCCTGGCATGTCTGGCCTCGCAATGTGGTTCCGGGGATCCGATCGCCGGAGGCGATCAGAACGAGAAGAAGTCTGCCGCTTCGCCGAGGGCGTCGGCCAACGCATCGACGTCGTCGGTGTCGTTGTACACGTAGAACGACGCCCGGGCGGTGGCCCCGACGCCGAGCACCTTCATGAGCGGCTTGGCGCAGTGGTGGCCCGGGCGGACGCAGACGGCGTGCTCGTCGAGCACCTGCGCCAGGTCGTGCGGGTGGATGCCCTCCATGGCCAGCGAGAGCACGCCGCCGCGAGCGGCCGGCTCGGCCGGGCCGTGGATGGTAAGGGCCTCGCCGAAGCGCTCGGTGAGCGTGCGCAGGGCGTAGGCGGTGATGGTGACCTCGTGCTCGCGCACGGCGTCCATGCCCAGCGCGTCGAGGTAGTCGACCGCGGCGTGCAGGCCGATGATCTCGGCCACCGGCGGGGTGCCCGCCTCGAACTTGGCGGGCGGCGCGGCGGGCGTGAACCCGTCGAGCGTGACGTTGAGGATCATGCCGCCGCCGCCCAGGAACGTCGGCATGGCGTCGAGCAGGGCCTCGCGGCCCCACAGCACGCCGATGCCGGTGGGGCCGAGCATCTTGTGGCCGGAGAAGGCGGCGAAGTCGACGCCCAGGGACACGACGTCGGTGGCCAGGTGGGGCACGTACTGGCAGGCGTCCAAGCAGACCAGGGCACCGGCGGCGTGGGCCTTCTCGGTGAGCTCCCGGACCGGCGTGAGCGTGCCGGTGACGTTCGACATGGCCGTGAGGGCCAGCAGCTTCACGCCGTCGAGCAGGCGGTCGATGTCGGTGAGGTCGAGCTGGGCGTCGGCGGTGAGCGGGATCCAGCGGATCTCGAAGCCCTTCTCGGCCTGGAGCTGGAACCACGGGACGATGTTGGCGTGGTGCTCGAGCTGCGTGAGCAGCACGGCGTCGCCCGGGCCGAGGTTGGCGCCGCCCCAGGAGCGGGCCACCAGGTTCAGCGACTCCGTGGCGTTCTTCGAGAAGATGACCTCGGTCTCGGGGTTCGGGGCGCCGATGAAGCGGCCGACCCGGACCCGGGACGCCTCGAGGGCGTTGGTGGCGGCCTCGGCGATCTCGTAGACGCCGCGGTGCACGTTGGCGTTGATGGTCTCGTAGTAGGTGGTCATCGCATCGATGACCACCTGCGGCTTCTGGGAGGACGCCGCCGAGTCCAGGTAGTGGATCGGCCCGCCCTTGAGCTCGCGCTGCAGCAGCGGGAAGTCGGCCTTGACCTTGGCGACGTCGAAGGTGCGGGTGACCTCGGCGGTGCTCATGCGCCGACCGGCGTTCTCCAGGACTCGTAGCCGTCGGCTTCGAGCCGGGCCACGAGCTCCATGCCGCCGGACTCCACGATCCGGCCGTCGATCAGCAGGTGCACGTGCGACGGCTGGATCTCGTCCAGCAGGCGCTGGTAGTGGGTGACCACCAGGAGGCCGAGGTCGGGCCGGTCGGCCTGGACCTCGCGCACGCCCTGGGCGACCACCCGGAGGGCGTCGATGTCGAGGCCGGAGTCGGTCTCGTCGAGGATGGCGACCTCGGGCTCGAGGATGGCCATCTGCAGGATCTCGTTGCGCTTCTTCTCGCCGCCGGAGAAGCCCTCGTTGAGGTAGCGGTCGGCGAAGGCCGGGTCCATGTCCAGCCGCTCCATCCACTCCATGATGCTGAGCCGCAGCTCCAGGACCGAGAGGTCGATGCCCTTGCGGGCCGAGAGGGCCTGGCGCAGGAAGTTGATGACCGACACGCCCGGGATGGTCTGCGGGTACTGGAAGGCCAGGAACACGCCGGCCTTGCCGCGGTCGTCGGGGCCCCAGGTGGTGATGTCGTCGCCCTTGAAGCGGATGGTGCCGCCGGTGACCTGGTAGTCCGGGCTGCCGAGCAGGGCGCTGGCCAGCGTGCTCTTGCCGGAGCCGTTGGGCCCCATGAGGGCGTGGACCTCGCCGGCGCCGATGGTGAGGCTGACCCCACGGAGGATCTCGTTGCCGTCGGCGCTGACGTGCAGGTCGTCGATCTCGAAGATGGGTGCTCCGGACATGGGGGCCAGTGTATTAGCACTACGGCCATAGTGGTAATGCCGACGCCGGGAACTTCGTCACGTCGGCGCCGGTTGGGTAGGGAGCGGCCCGTGGGTCTCGTCCACGTGCGCTGACCAGCGGATCTTGCGATCCGCGAAATCCCCGGCCCGCCGGGACCAGAACCGCCCGCCGCGCTGTTGCATGGGGGGAACATCCGTCGAACCAGGTGCCCAGGAGGTGCCCGACATGCTGTGGAGCCGTACCAAGCCCGAGATGCCGACCGCGGAGACGGCCCTGCCCGGCCGCGACCAGCCGGCCTTCGACATCACCGGCGTGCACGCCGTCAACGGGCACTCGATCGTGCCTCCCTTCCCGGAGGGCCACGAGGTCGCCATCTTCGCCCTGGGCTGCTTCTGGGGCGCCGAGCGCCTCTTCTGGAGCATCCCCGGCGTGTGGTCGACCGCGGTCGGCTACGCCGGCGGGTTCACCCCCAACCCCACCTACGAGGAGACCTGTTCGGGCCGCACCGGCCACACGGAGTCGGTCCTCGTGGTCTTCGACCCCGCCGTGGTCCCGTACCGGCAGCTCCTGCAGGTCTTCTTCGACGAGCACGACCCCACCCAGGAGAACCGCCAGGGCAACGACGTCGGCACCCAGTACCGCTCGGCCATCTACTGGACCACCGAGGAGCAGAAGGCCGAGGCCCTGTCGGCGGCCGAGCAGTTCGGCAAGGCGCTGGCCGAGGCGGGCAGGGGCCAGGTGGCCAGCGAGCTGGCTCCCGCCGGCCCGTTCTTCTACGCCGAGGAGTACCACCAGCAGTACCTCCACAAGGTGCCGAACGGCTACTGCGGGCTCAAGGGCACCGGCGTCACGTGCGCCCTCGCCCCGCCGGCCCAGGGCACGGCCGGCGCGGCGCCCGCCGGTGACCCGCCCGTCGCCGAGGCCGCCGACCCGAAGCTCAAGCCGCTGGCCTCCAGCGACGACGAGTGGCGCGACCGGCTCAGCCCCGCCGAGTACGACGTGCTCCGCCGGGCCGGCACCGAGCGGGCCTTCGCCGGCGCCTACACCGACACCGAGGAGCCCGGCCTCTACCGCTGCAACGCCTGTGGGAACCCGCTCTACACGAGCGACACCAAGTTCCACTCCGGCAGCGGCTGGCCCAGCTTCACCGAGGCCGTGTCGCCCGGCGCGGTCGAGGTCATCGAGGACCGGAGCCACGGGATGGTCCGCACCGAGGTGCGCTGCGCCCGCTGCCACTCCCACCTGGGCCACGTCTTCCCCGACGGCCCCCGAGACAAGGGCGGCCTCCGCTACTGCATGAACAGCCTGGCGCTCGACCTCGACGCCGAGGGCCAGCCCGCCAGCTGAGCGGCTGGCTGGCCGCAACCGAGACGGGTCGCAGGACCGGGCGACGAGCCCGGGCTGCGGCCCGTCGTCGCGTCCGGGGATCAGCGGCCGTTGGTGCTCCAGTGCCAGGGCTCCGAGGGCAGGTTCTGCAGGCCGAAGTCGGCGGCGTTGGCCGCCAGCCACTTGTAGCAAGCGGTCGTGCGGGTGTCGCAGCTGGTGAAGTCGATGGCCAGGCCCCTCTCGTGCATCGAGGTGCCCGGGATCGCGGTCGGCGGGCTGCACTGGCTCGAGGGCTTCTGCCAGATGTCGTAGTAGGTCGTGCCGCAGTTCGCCTTGCGCACGGCGATCTGGGCGTCGGCGGTGCGGAAGCCGCCGCCGCAGAGCTTCAGGCCGTCGGCCTTGGCGGCGGCCAGCAGGGCCTTGACGTCGCCCGCGATCGAGGTGGCCACGGTGATGGTGCTGCCGCTGGCACAGGTCACCTTGGTGGTGGCCGGCGCCGGGATGGTCGTGGTGGTCGTCGACGTCCCCGTCGGCGGCTCGGCCCGGGTGGGCTCACAAGCCGTGCCGGCCAGGGCGACGAGCCCGATGGCGGCGACGGCGAGCAGCTGCCGCGGGGCGTGGTGGTGCGCAGTCGCATCTCGTGGTCCCCTCCCGAGCCACGGCCGAGCTCGTGCCGGCGCACCACAGGCAACGGCACCCTCGGGGCCCGCCTTGAGCGGACATCGCGAGATGGGTGCGAACGGGTGACGAGCGCGTGACGGGCCCCGCTGCTGGCCCGCACCGTTCAGTCGTGGTCGCGGAGGTCTTCCTTCCACGCCCGGAACCGGGTGTGGCGCTCCCCGCTGGGCCCGACGCCGTCGCCCGAGCCGTCGGGGAACAGGAGGGAAGGTGAAGGCCTCGGACAGGTCGGCCGCCCGCGCCGTCCAGTAGGGCGCGTCGGCACCGCGCGCCGGCCCGGCCCGCCAGAGCAGCCAGGGCCCAATGCGGCGGAGGAAGCTGGCCGTGTCGCCGGCGACCGCGTCGCCCGGTCCGCCGAAGCGCTCGCCGAGCGCCAGCAGCTCCGCCGGCGCCTCCACCCACGCCGTGGCCGGGATGGTGCGCGTGCGCTGCGGGGTGTCGGGCAGCTCGGCGGTGTGCACCGGGCGGTGGTCGACCGGCCGGGCGGGCGAGGGGGAGCGCGTCATCGGCCATGGCGCCATCGTCGCACCCCGTCCCGCCTCGGACCGGATCGCCGGCGCCCCGATTCGGGCCGGTGAGGTCTCGTGCCCGCCCGCGGCCGTGCCGGTCACCGGTCGTCGACCCGAGCAGGAACTGGTGAGGTCCCGTGCCCGCACGGGTCCGAGCCGTTCACCGGTCGGCCGTGGAGGGGCGTGTCGCACGGTGTCCCAGGTTGGGACGGTTGCCGGGCGAACCCGGCAACTCGGTCGTACCCTGTGTCCAGCGTCACTTCCGACGATCCGGGGACCTGCAGATGGGCCGAGCCACGCCGCCGCCAGTCGAGCCGAGGCCGGAGATCGCCGCGTCATGGGCCCGCTCCTTGCGCTCGGGCGTCACCGGCGACGCCCTCGCCCCCTCGCTGGCCGCCGACGCCGACCCCACGGGCCGCCTCGCCTCGCTGGCGGCGCCCGTGCTCGACCGGCTCTCGTCGACGCTGGCCGACACCCGCACCACCGTCGTGCTGACCGATGCCCACGCCGGCGTGCTCGACCGGCGCGCCGGCACGCAGCCGCTGGGCGACCTGCTCGACGGCATCGGGCTGGTGCCGGGCTACTCCTACGCCGAGGACGTGGTGGGCACCAACGGCATGGGCACCGCGGCCGAGGAGCGCCGGGCCGTGCTGGTGAAGGGGCCGGAGCACTACGCCGAGGCGCTCCGCCCGCTCACGTGCATGGGCGTGCCGATCGAGCACCCCGTCACCGGTCGGCTCGAAGGCGTGCTCGACCTCACCTGCTTCAACGAGGACGCCGGGCCGTGGATGGCGCCGCTGGTGGCGGAGGCCGTCGCCGGCATCCGCGGCCAGCTTCGAGGAAGACGCCACGGTGGCCGAGCGGGCGCTGTTCAGCGCCTTCCTGCGGGCGTCGCACCGGGCCTCGGGAGCGGTGGTGTCGTTGAACCACTCGTTCGTCCTGACCAACCCCGCCGCCGCCCGGCTGCTCGACGGCGCCGACCACGGCGCGCTGTGGGAGATCGGCGCCGCTGCGGTGACCGGGCGCAGCGACGACGTGCAGGAGCTCCTGCTGGCCAGCGGGTCGCGCGTCCACGCCCGGTTCGAGGTCGTGGAGGTGGGGGGAGCGGCCCGTCGGGGCCATCGTGCGCCTGGCCGAGGCGGTGGCGGAGGCGTCGGCGCGCACCGTCGGCTCCCGGTCGGGCACCGCATCGCGGCGCGCCGCCCCGTCATCACCCGCCGGGGCCCCTGCGTACGGACCGGCAGGGGTCACCGCCCGCCTCGCCGACGAGGTGGCCGGCGCGCTGGCCGCCGGCGAGCGGGTCCTGCTCCGTGGGCCGAGCGGCGCCGGCAAGCTGACCGTGGCCAAGCTGGCGCTGGACCGCGCGACGGTGCCGGTGTTCGACGCCGGGCGAGCGGTGGTCGACGGCGCCCGGGCGTGGCTGGTCGACGTCGAAGCGGCTCTCACCGGTGGCGGCCCGGTCGTGATCCGCCACCTCGAGGCGTTGGGGGCCGACGTGTCGGCGGGGCTGACCGCGGTGCTGGACGCCACGCCCCCAGGCGTCGCCGTGATCGCCACCGTGGCCGAGCCCGGCTCGACGGTCGGCGCCCCCGGGCCCGCTGCCGGGCCTGCTGCCGGACAGGCCCTGGCCGATCGCTTCGACCGGCTGGTGCGGGTGCCCGGCATCGCCGATCGCGTCGAGGAGCTCCCCGGGCTGATCCGCTCGATCCTCGGCCGCCTGGCGCCCACCGGCGCGGTCCGGCTGGCCCCCGAGGTGGTCCAGGCGCTCACCCGGGTCGACCTCCCCGGCAACCTCCGCCAGCTCGAGGCCCTGCTCCACCGCGTGGTGGTGAAGCGCCACGTGGGCACGATCACGCTGGACGACCTGCCCCCCCGAGGTCCGCGCCGCCACCCACCGCCCGCACCTCACCGCCATGGAGCAGCACGAGTGCGAGGCCATCGCCTCCGCCCTCGCGTCCGCCGACGGCAACAAGGCGGCCGCCGCCTCGGCGCTCGGCATCTCCCGGTCGACGCTGTACCGCAAGCTCGAGGCCTACGGCCTCCAGCTCGACCGCCGGGCCTGGTAGGCCCGGCGGCCACCCTTGGTGGGGCTAGTCGAGGTCCTCGACCTCGTCGCCGCCGAGGACGGGCACCAGGCTCGCCTCCTCGTCGTCGGTGAACAACCGGGACCGCAGCAGGAAGCGGACGCCTTCGGGCGACTCCAGGGAGAACCCGCCACCCCCGCCCGGGCACGACGTCGATCGTGAGGTGGGTGTGCTTCCAGTACTGGAACTGCGGCTTCGACATCCAGACGTCGACCGGCCGGTCGAGTCCGGCGAAGGCCACCTGGCCCACCCGCACGTCGCCGCCGCCCACGAGGAACTCGCCCGCGGGTAGCACATGGGCGACGAGCCGTCGCAGCAGCCGCCCGACTGGTGGAACATCACCGGGCCGTGCTCGGCCGAGAGGCGGCGGACCAGGTCCGCCGCCGCGTCGGTGAAGGCCACCCGCTCGGTCGACCCCGTGGTGGGGCCGGCGGGCCCGGGCATCAGAAGAAGCCGAGCTTGTCCGGCGAGTAGGACACCAGCAGGTTCTTCGTCTGCTGGTAGTGGTCGAGCATCATCTTGTGGTTCTCCCGGCCGATGCCGGAGCTCTTGTAGCCGCCGAACGCAGCGTGGGCGGGGTACAGGTGGTAGCAGTTGCACCACACCCGCCCGGCCTGGATGGCCCGGCCGGCCCGGAACTGGGTGTTCACGTCCCGGGTCCAGACACCGGCGCCGAGGCCGTAGAGCGTGTCGTTGGCGATCGAGATCGCGTCGTCGTAGCCGTCGAACTTCGCCAC
The DNA here is from genome assembly GCF_019048865.1 of Aquihabitans sp. G128. GTDB lineage: Bacteria > Actinomycetota > Acidimicrobiia > Acidimicrobiales > Iamiaceae > Aquihabitans. The sequence goes on from NZ_CP077604.1 coordinate 14,695, forward strand.
GGCGAGCACCGGCCCGAAGATCTCCTCCTGGAAGATCCGCATCTGGTTGGTGCCCTCGAAGATCGTGGGCTCGACGTAGTACCCGCCGCTGAGCTCACCGCCGAGGTCGGAGCGCTCACCGCCCACCAGGACGGTGGCGCCCTCGGACTTGCCGATGTCGATGTAGCTGAGGATCTTCTCCAGCTGGTCGTTCGAGGCCTGGGCACCGATCATCGTGTCGGTGTCGAGCGGGTGGCCCTGGACGACGCTCTTGGTGCGGGCCAGGGCGTCGCCCAGGAACTTGTCGTAGATCGGTGCGTCGATGAGCGCCCGGCTGGGACAGGTGCAGACCTCGCCCTGGTTGAGCGCGAACATCGTGAACCCCTCGAGCGCCTTGTCGTAGAAGGCGTCGTCGTGGTCGGCCACGTCCCGGAAGAAGATGTTGGGGCTCTTGCCGCCCAGCTCGAGGGTGACCGGGATGATGTTCTGGCTGGCGTACTGCATGATCAGCCGACCGGTGGTGGTCTCGCCGGTGAAGGCGACCTTGGCGATGCGGCTGCTCGACGCCAGCGGCTTGCCGGCCTCGGTGCCGAAGCCCTGCACGATGTTGAGCACGCCCTCGGGCAGCAGGTCGCCCACCAGCCCGATGAGGATGTTGATCGAGGCCGGGGTCTGCTCGGCGGGCTTGAGCACCACGGCGTTGCCGGCGGCGAGCGCCGGGGCCAGCTTCCAGACCGCCATGAGGATCGGGAAGTTCCACGGGATGATCTGGGCGACCACGCCCAGCGGCTCCTGGAAGTGGTAGGCGACGGTGTCGTCGTCGATCTGGCTGACCGAGCCCTCCTGGGCCCGCAGCGCGCCGGCGAAGTAGCGGAAGTGGTCGATGGCGAGCGGGATGTCGGCGGCCAGGCACTCGCGCACCGGCTTGCCGTTGTCCCAGCTCTCGGCGACGGCCAGGACCTCGAGGTTCTCCTCCATGCGGTCGGCGATCTTGTTCAGGATCTGCGAGCGCTCGCCGGCCGAGGTCTTGCCCCAGGCCGGGGCCGCGGCGTGGGCCGCATCGAGGGCCCGCTCGACGTCGTCGGCGGTGCCGCGGGCGATCTCGGTGAAGGTCTCGCCGGTCACCGGTGACGGGTTCTCGAACCACTGGCCCTTGGCGGGGTCGACCCACTCGCCGCCGATGTAGTGGCCGTAGCGGTCCTGGTAGCTGACCGTGCTGTCGGCGGTTCCCGGGTTGGCGAACTTCGGCATGTGGACTCCCTGTGGTCTCGGTGCGGCCGATCGCCGCACGCCCCCTGGTGGGTCCATGCTCCGCCCGCCGTCGCTCCGGCGGGTGTCCCGATGTGGCACACGGTGCGCGCCACGTCCGGGCGCTACCAGCCGCGGTCGATCCACTCCTGGAGGTGGGGGGACTCGGTGCCGATGGTGGTGGCGTCGCCGTGGCCCGGCAGGACCAGGGTGTCGGCCGCCAGCGGGCGGAACAGCCGCTGCTCCACGGCGTCGATGAGGGTGGCGAAGTCGCCGCCCTCGAAGGTGGCGTTGCCCACGCCGCCCGGGAACAGCGTGTCGCCGCTGAAGAGCAGCGGGGCCCCCTCGAGGCGGAAGCACATCGAGCCGGGGGTGTGGCCCGGCGTGTGGATGGTGTGGAGGCGCAGCCGCCCGACCTCGACGACGTCGTCGTCGGCGAGCAGCTCGTCGTAGGAGGGGAGCATGGCGGCGTCCTCCGCGGTCACGTGCACCGAGTACCCGGCGTCGCGCAGCTGTGGCACGGCCTGGATGTGGTCCCAGTGGCCGTGGGTCTCGAGCACGTCGGTGACGCCGAGGGCCTGGCACAGCTCCAGCAGCCGGTCGTGCTCGTTGGCGGCGTCGAGCAGCACGGCCCGGCCGGTCTCGCGGCACCGCAGGACGTAGACGTTGTTCTCGACGGGGCCGACGACGACCTGGTGGACCTCGGCGGCGGTGTCGGACCAGACGAGCGTGCTCATGGTCCCAGTCTGGCGGGCGCCGCCGCTCGATGCGCCCGGGCGCGACGACGCCCCGGCCGGGGGAGGGGGTGGCCAGGGCGCCGTCGGACCCACCGTGCACTGGAGAGCGCCCGCTGGGATCTTGGGCCGAGCGGCCGCGAGGGCGGCTCGGTGCGATGGCACGATGCTACGCCCACCGGCGGCCCGGCGAGCCAGTCGGTCGCGAAGTCCCAGGTCAGCGAGGTGCGGCTCGCGCTTCGGAGACCGCCGGTATGTCGGGCCGGTCCGGCGGCCAGCTCAGGAGGAGGCGACGGCGGGAGGCCCAGGGCGAGGGCCACGGGGATCTGGCGGGGGTCGAACGTGACGAAGGTGACCGGTCCCGGGAGGCGGGTGGCGGCGGCGAGGTGCAGCGCGTCGACGGTGCGCAGCGGGTGCTCGCGCGTGAGCTCGGCGGCCCGGTCCAGGCAGCCCTGGTCGAGCGGCACCACGTGGGCGCGCTCCCAGTCGTCGCGCAGGGCGGCGGCGCCGCGGTCCCCGTCGGTGGGCAGGTCGCACCGCGGTCGACGAGGCCGAGCGCCTCGGCCCGGGCCAGCGCCGGCGCGCACCACACCGGGTCGCCGGCCATGGCGTCGAGGACCACTCGTCGGTGGGGACCGGACAGGTAGCGGCCGAGCAGGGCCGAGGTGTCGAGGGCCAGGGTCACGCGCCGCGCACCTCGCGCAGGGCGCGGTCGAGGCGGCGGCCGGTCCACGAGTCGACCAGCACCTCGGGGTCGGCGGGGCGGTCGCCGCGCCGCGCCGGCTCGATCAGGCCGCGCGCCGCCAGGTCGTCGATGCTCACCTGGGCGCTCGACGGCTCGACCGGGCCCAGTTGGGCGACGGCTCGGCCGCCGATGGTGATGACGATGCGCTCGCCCCCGCCGGCGCGCCGCACCAGGGAGGTCAGCCGGCCGCGGAGCTCGCGGATCCCGAGGCGCTCGCTGGTGGCAGACGGGGCGGGCGGAACCGAGGCGGCTGGCGGCGGCGCCGACGGGCCGTCGGCGCGGCCGCGGCCCTGGAGGGCGAGCGCTTGGTCCAGCACGGCGGGCCGGTCGGGGCGGGGGGAGCGGGCCACCGAGGCAGCGTACACGCGCGTACACCGGCCGACGGGCGGCCCGCCCGGGCCCGTGCCACCATCTCCGGCGACCCACCGTCGACGACCCCAGGGGACCACCGTGAACTTCGCGTTCAACGAGGAGCAGGACGAGCTCCGCAAGACCACCCGCAGCTTCCTCGAGGCCAAGTCGCCCGAGACCGCCGTCCGCGAGCAGATGGACACCGAGGCCGGCTACGACGAGGCGGTCTGGAAGCAGATGGGCGAGCAGCTCGGCCTCCAGGGCCTGATCGTCCCCGAGGAGTTCGGCGGCTCCGGCTACGGCTACATCGAGCTCATCGTGATCCTCGAGGAGATGGGCCGGGCCCTGCTCTGCGCCCCGTTCTTCTCCACCGTGGTCCTGGCCGGCAACACGCTGGTCCACGCCGGTGACGACGCCGCCAAGGCCGACTACCTCCCGGGCATCGCGGCCGGCGAGACCATCGCCACCCTGGCCTTCACCGAGGACAACGGCCGCTGGGACGAGGCGGGCATCACCGCCACGGCCACCAAGGACGGCGACGCCTGGAAGATCGACGGCGCCAAGACCTACGTGCTCGACGGCCACACCGCGTCGCTCATCCTCGTGGCGGCCCGCACCGACGCCGGCGTGAGCCTCTTCGCCGTCGAGGGCGACGCCGCCGGGCTCACCCGGACCGCGCTCTCCACCATGGACCAGACCCGCAAGCAGGCCAAGCTCGACTTCGCCAGCGTGCCGGCCCGCCTCATCGGCACCGACGGCGAGGGCTGGTCCGTGCTGGAGCGGGTGCTCGACCTCGCCGCCGTGGCGCTCGCCGCCGAGCAGGTCGGCGGCGCCCAGAAGGTGCTGGAGTCGGCCGTGGAGTACGCCAAGGACCGCGTGCAGTTCGGGCGGCCCATCGGCTCGTTCCAGGCCATCAAGCACAAGTGCGCCGACATGCTGCTCGAGGTCGAGTCGGCCAAGTCCGCCGCCTACTACGCCGGCTGGTGCGCCTCGGAGCTCAACGACGAGCTGCCCGCCGTGGCCTCCCTGGCCAAGGCCTACTGCTCGGAGGCGTACTTCCACGCCGCCGCCGAGAACATCCAGATCCACGGTGGCATCGGCTTCACCTGGGAGCACCCGGCCCACCTGTACTTCAAGCGGGCCAAGTCGTCGGAGCTGCTCTTCGGCGACCCCACCTACCACCGCGAGCTGCTGGCGCAGCGCATCGGCATCTGACACCGGACACCCACCACGGCCCGCCCCGGTCCGCCGGGGCGGGCCGTGGCGCGCCCGGGAGCGGCATGCGGGCGACAGGTGCGGGTAGCAGAGCGGGCCTATCCTGGCTCCGCCGGTTCGGGGCGGAACCGGGGGAGCCCCTTCAGGGAACCGCCACCGATGCCGATGGGTCTTGCGATGGAGACACCGATGGAGGCGCGACGCCGCCCGATCGAGGCGCGCCCGCGCCCTGGCGCTGCTGGCGGTGCTCGCCGTCGTCGCCGGGGTGCTGGCCCCCTCGGCCTCGGCGCAGGACGCTCCCGCAGCGCCGAAGACGCCGGCCGAGGAGCGGGCGTCGCGCATCCTCGAGGAGACGCTCGCCCTCGCGCCCACCGACCAGCCGCCGTCGCCCGACGACGTCTTCGTGGCGGTCGTCGCGCGCGCAAGGCGGTGGGGGAGGCCGCGGTGGCCCGGCTCGGCGCCCAGCAGCGCTCGCAACAGGCCGATGCCGACGCCCTCACCGCAGCCGTCGCGCTGGCCAAGGCGCGCGACCGCGAAGACGCCGCCACCGCCACCCGGGACGACGACAAGGCCACGCTGGCCAGCGAGCGGGAGCTGCTGTCGGACCTCACCGTCCGGGCCTACGTCACCGGCGACGACCTCAGCCTCGACGAGTACCGCGCCCTGGTCCACGGCGACACCACCGACCCCGCCCGCGGCCGCACGATCATGTTCGAGCAGGTGCTGCACCGGCAGGAGCAGGTCACCGAGGCCGCTCGGGTGGCCCTGGAGAAGGCTCGCAAGGCCCTCGCCACCGCCAAGGCCGCCCGCGTGCGGGCCCAGGACGGGGCCAGCCTGGCGTCGCTGGCCGCCGCCACCCGGGCTCGCGAGAAGTCCGATGCCGAGGCCGCCCACCTCGGCGCCCAGGTCGACCTGCAGCAGGCCTCCGACCGGCTGCGGTCGGGCCGGGTCGCGGGGATGGTGCCCGAGGGCGTCGCCCTGATCGGCCTGCCCCGCCTCAGCGCCGAGGACCTGGCCGGCTGGTTCGCCACCAGCCCCTACTCGCCCCGGGTCACGACGCCCATCGCCGACTACGCCCGCTGGTTCATCGCCGAGGGCAACCAGGAGGGCATCCGCGGCGACATCGCCTTCGCCCAGGCCGTGCTCGAGACCGGCGGCTTCGCCAACAACGACTCCGTCTCCGCCAACAACTTCTCCGGCATCGGCCACTGCGACCTCTGCCCGTCGGGCTGGACGTTCCCCACGCCCGAGCTCGGGGTGCGGGCCCAGATCCAGCTCCTGAAGTCCTACGCCATCCGCAAGCCCGAGTACGTCAGCCCGCTGGTCGACAAGCGGCTGCGGGGCCCGGCCGGCTGCTGCGCCACCTGGGGCGACCTCACGACGGTGTGGGCCACCGACCCCGGCTACGGCCCCAAGGTCATGCTCATCTACACGTCGATGGTCCAGTACGCCCTCGGTCGCCGCGCTGCCGGGCAGGGCTTCGACGACCCCGTCGCCACCATCGACTGATCCGGTCCGGGGCCGCGGCGATAGGTTCCGGAGCGTGATGTGGGTCTTCGCGCTGCTCGGGCTGGTGGTGATCGTGGTGATCGGGCTGGTCCTGGTGGGGCGCGAGACCGCCCGGTTGGCCGGCGCTGCCCGCCCGGCGGTGTTCGACCTCGCCGAGGCCACCGAGTTCATCGCCGACCGGCTCCCGGCCGAGGTGCAGGCCCGCATCTCCCACGACGACGTCGAGTGGATCCTGCTGGCCGACGCCGACCTGCTGGAAGAGGCCACGTCGGACCCGTTGGACCGCCGCTACCCGTGGAGCCGGGCGCCCCGGCTGGTCGAGGGCCGCCCGATCCCGGTGCGCGACGACGCCGGCGAGGTGGTGGAGGGGGCCGAGCTCGGTCCCCAGGACCCCTACGGCCAGGTCATCGACGAGGACGTGGCCATCGCCCGCATCCTCCTGGCGGCCGACGCCGCCGGGCGCGAGGTGGCCGACGAGGACATCGTCGCCGTGCTCGATGGCCGCCTCCAGTACCTGGAGGCCATCGGCGCCATCGGCGGCCGCGCCGACGACGCCGGCTGAGCGCTCGGCACCCCCGGCGGCGGTTGCCCGCCCGCGGCGGTCGTCGCGTACGTTGTGGGGCATGGAGCGCCCCACCCGTTTCGAGCACAACCGCTACGTCGGCGACAAGCGGACCCAGGTCGTCTACGACCTCGACACCGTGCCCGAGGAGATCATGGCGGAGCTGCTCGAGGCCCGGACCTACCTCAGCTTCGGGCCCGACACGCTGGTCGAGGCCCGCAACCGCGGCTACAAGCCCCACGCAAGCGTCGCCCCCGCTGCCGACGGCGCGTGACCCGCACCCCGCTCGCCGGCCGCTGATGGAGGTCGAGCTCCGCTCCGGAGGCTTCCGCCTCGCCGGGTACGTGGCCCACCCGCCCGTGGCCGAGACCCGGTCGCCGGTGCTGGTGCTGTGCCACGGCTACCCGTCGGGCGCCCTGCCCGCCGAGGCCACCGGGCGCTCGTACCCGGCGCTCGCCGACCGCATCGCCAACGAGGGCTGGCGGGTCATCACCTTCACCTTCCGGGGCTGCGGCACGTCCACCGGGGACTTCTCCCTCGGCGGCTGGCTCGACGACCTGCTCGCGGTCATCGACCAGGCGGCCGAGCTCGGCGAGACCCGCGGCGTGTGGCTGGCCGGCTTCGGCACGGGCGGCGGGCTCTGCATCTCGGCGGCGGCCCGTCGGCCCGAGGTCGCCGGCGTCGCCGCGCTCGGCGCCCCCGCCGACTACAGCGACTGGGCCCGGCACCCCCGCCGCCTGCTCCAGCACGCCCGCGACATCGGCGCCATCACCGATCCGGCGTTCCCTGCGGCGCTCGACCTGTGGACCCGCCAGCTGCGCGACATCAAGCCCGTCGACGACGCCGCCCTCATGGCGCCCCGCTCGCTGCTCGTGCTGCACGGCTCCGACGACGAGTCGGTGCCCTCGTTCGACGCTCGCGTGCTCGGCGACGCCCACGGTTCGGCCGAGCTGCGGATCATCTCCGGCGCCGCCCACGACCTGCGCCACGACCCCCGTGCGGTGGCCATCCTGCTGGGCTGGCTCGACCGCGAACGCCACGGATCTCGTCCGTCACCCGTTGAGACCTAAAGCTGGTGGGTAGGTGTGCCGACCCATCACGTGTCCACGCTCGCTAGCGTGGGCCATCCGTCCGAGAAGGAGCCCCGTGCTCGAAGCGCAGGACCCGGCGTCGTCCGAGGTCGAAGTCGATGAAGAGGTGCCCCACTCGCTCATGGGCGAGCTGCGGGAGCTCGGCCTCGTCGGCCAGATGTGGACCCTCACCGTCGTGGTCTTCTGCGTGGCCCGCGCCGTGGTGGTGTGGCCCGTGCTGCAGGAGCACAACGTCAACCCGTGGTGGTTCCTCGCCATCGACGTCGGCACGTCGCCCACCTACGGCATCGGCCAGGCCATGGGCGTGAAGCTCATGCGCGACGACCGCCGCCCCATGCGGGATGCGGCGCCGTGGATCGTGATGCTGATGGTGTCCTTCGTGGCGCCCTACGCCTACCTGCTGGCCTCGGCCGGCAAGCTGCCGGGCTACGTCGTCATCGGCGTGGTGCTCTGGATGGTCCTCTTCGGCGGCCTCGCCGCGGTGCGCATGGCCCGCGAGGTGCGGGTCGGCACCGCGGCCACCTGAGCCCCTCCGGCCTGCCCCTTCGGGGTGAGCGCAGGCCCTCGGGCCACCCGGGTCGGGCGGTTCACGTACCGTTCACGTCGTGCGCACGGACGCGAAACCAGGTAGCGGCAGGGTCTCCCAGGTGAGCGACCTGTTCGACGACTACGGCGCGGGCTCCATCCGGCGGACCTACGACGAGATGTTCGATCGGTTCGGTCGGGTGCGCGACACCTACCGGGCCGTGCACGACACGTTGGAGCCGCAGAGCACCGCAGACCTGGCCTCTCGGGCCGACGGGCTGAGCCGGGCCTACCGGGACCGGGGCGTCACCTTCGCCCTCTCCGGCCAGGAGCGGCCCTTCCCGCTCGACCTGGTGCCCCGGGTCCTCTCCGCCGAGGAGTGGCGCCGCCTGGAGGCGGGCATCCGCCAGCGGGTGCTGGCCCTCGAGGCGTTCCTGGCCGACGTCTACGGCCCCGGCGAGGTGTTCGACGACCAGGTGGTGCCCCGCAAGCTGGTGCACTCCTCGCCGCACTTCCACCGCCAGGTCCACGGCGTGGAGCCGGCCGGCGGCGTGCGCATCCACGTCTCCGGCGTCGACGTCATCCGCGACGACCACGGCGAGTTCCGCGTGCTGGAGGACAACCTCCGCAGCCCGTCGGGCGTGAGCTACGTGATGGAGAACCGCCGGGTGATGGCCCGGGTGTTCCCGGACCTGTTCGGCGCCTCGGCGGTGGCGCCGGTCGACGACTACCCCCGCCACCTGCTCGGTGCCCTGCGGGCCACCGCCCCGGCCCGGGCATCGGACCCGCGCATCGTGGTGCTCACCCCGGGCGTGCACAACAGCGCCTACTTCGAGCACGCCCTCCTGGCCCGCATGATGGGCGTCGACCTGGTGGAGGGCCGCGACCTCGTCTGCCGCGACGACGTCACCTACGTGCGCACCACCACCGGCGAGGAGCGCGTCGACGTCATGTACCGGCGCATCGACGACGAGTTCCTGGACCCGGTGCAGTTCCGCCCCGACTCCGTGCTGGGCTGCGCGGGGCTCATCCACTCGGCCCGCGCCGGCAACCTCACCATCGCCAACGCGGTGGGCAACGGGGTGGCCGACGACAAGCTCATCTACAGCTACGTGCCCGACCTCATCGAGTACTACCTGGGCGAGCCGCCGCTGCTGCGCAACGTGGAGACCTACCGCCTCGGCGAGGACGACGTGCGCGAGTTCGTGCTCGACCGCATCGACCAGATGGTGGTCAAGCCCGTCGACGCCTCCGGCGGCTACGGCCTGGTCTTCGGGCCGGACGCGTCGGACGAGGAGCTGGCCGACTGCCGGGCCAACATCATCGCCGACCCGCGCGGCTACATCGCCCAGCCCGTCGTCGCCCTCTCCACCGGCCCGACGCTGGTCGACGGACGGCTCCGGCCCCGCCACCTCGACCTGCGCCCCTTCGCCGTCAACGACGGCGAGAAGGTCTGGGTCCTGCCCGGCGGCCTGACCCGGGTGGCGCTGCCCGAGGGCAGCCTGGTGGTGAACTCCAGCCAGGGCGGCGGTTCCAAGGACACGTGGGTGCTGGCCGACGACGACGCCACGTTCGGCCTCGACATGGCCATGCCCGTGCCCAAGGAGGCCACCAACCGCCCGGCGCCCCCCCGTGCCGCTGCAGTTCGGTCCGGCCGACGACCACGAGCGCCACCACCAGCAGCAGCTCCAGCAGCAGCAGTCCCCGGAGGCCGCCGCCGAGCCGACACCCACCACCGACGAAGGGGAGGTGCCCTCGTGCTGAGCCGCATCGCCGAAGCCCTCTACTGGATGGGCCGGTACCTGGAGCGGGCCGACGACACCGCCCGGCTGCTCGACGTGCACGTGCACCGCATGGTCGTCCAGCTCAACGACGACCGGGTGGGCGCCTCCCTGCTCGAGCATGGGCATCGAGGGCGAGCACCTGGCCCGCCTCGAGGCCGAGGGCCCGATCGACCTCTGGAAGGCCACCGAGCTGCTGGCCTACGACGCCGACAACCCCAGCTCCGTGGTCGGCTCGCTGCGCCTGGCCCGGGAGAACGCCCGGGGCCTGCGCGAGATCCTGGCCACCGAGGTGTGGGAGGCGCTGAACCGGACCTACCACGAGCTCGACAACCACGTCCGTGCCGCCCGCACGCTCGGGCCCCACCTGCTCTTCCAGTGGGTGCGAGACCGCGTGGCGCTGGTGGGCGGCCTCATCGACACGGTGCTGCTCCACGACGACGGCTGGCGGTTCCTGACCATCGGTCGGTCCTTGGAACGGGTGGACATGACGGCCCGCCTCCTCGGGGCGGTGCCGGCCAACGCCGACGCCTCCCGGTGGAGCGGCGTGCTGGTGTCCTGCGGGGCCAACGACGCCTTCCTCCGGACCTACGGCGGCGACATCGACCAGGCCAAGGCCCTGAGCGTGCTGCTGCTCGACCCGGACTTCCCCCGCTCGGTGTCCTACGCCCTGGCGCAGGCCGAGCAGGCGCTCGACGACGTCGACGGCGGCCAGCGCCCCAACGGCGGCCGTCGCCGCCCGCTGGTGCGCACCAGCGCCGCGGCCCGCGAGGTCGGGCGCATCCGGTCCGAGCTGGCCTACACCGACCCGGCCCTGCTGGCCGCCGACCTGCCCGCCGTGGTGGCCCGCCTCCAGGCCGCCACCGCCTACGCCTCCGAGCTGGTGACCCAGCGCTACTTCCAGCGGGTGGCGTTCATCGAGTGGACCCCGGACAAGAGCGCATGAGCTGGCGACTGCAGATCACCCACACCACCAAGTACAAGTACGACTCGCCGGTGGCGCAGTCGTACAACGAGGCCCGCCTGGAGCCCCGCAGCGACCGGCTCCAGACCGTGCTCTCCAGCCGGGTCGAGGTCGAGCCGGCCACCCGGGTGGTCCGCCACATCGACTACTGGGGCTCGGTGGTGCACCACTTCGACATCCAGGTGCCCCACACCGAGCTGACCGTCACCGGCCGCACCACCATCGAGACCGCCGCCCAGGCCGCCGAGCCGGGCGACATCGGCTGGGAGGAGCTGCGCGGCGTGCCCATGCGGGACCGCTTCGAGGAGCTGCTCGTGCCCACCGAGACCGTGGCGTGGAACGAGGAGCTCGCCGCCGTGGCCGCCGAGCTGGCCGCCGCCAACGACACCCCCGCAGCCGCCGCCGAGGCCGCTGCGGCCTGGGTCAACGAGCGGCTCGACTACCGCTCGGGCACCACGGGCGTGAAGACCACCGCCGTGCAGGTGCTCGACACCGGCGCCGGCGTCTGCCAGGACTTCGCCCACGTCACCCTCGCCCTGCTCCGGGCCATGGGCATCCCGAGCTGGTACGTCTCGGGCTACCTGCACCCCCGCAAGGAGGCGCCGGTCGACGAGCCGCTCGTGGGCGAGAGCCACGCGTGGGTGGCCGCCTTCACCGGCACCGTCTGGCCGCTGGACCCCACCAGCCTCAACCCGGTGGCCGAGCGCCACGTCCGGGTCGCGGCCGGGCGCGACTACTCCGACGTGTCCCCGTTCCGGGGCATCTACGCCGGGCGCGCCGCCCAAGAGCTCGACGTCAGCGTCGAGCTGGTCCGCAAGGCCTGACGCCTCGCCCGGCGAGGCGCCGTGATCGGTGCCACGCTGGTCCCATGGCGACCCCACCGACGTTCCGCATGGGCCGGCTCGACCACGTGCACATCCGCGTGCCGGACCGTGACGAAGCCGCCCGCTGGTACGCCGAGCACCTCGGGTTCGAGCCCGTGGCCGAGTACGACTTCTGGGCGAAGGGCTTCGAGGGCGGCCCGCTGCAGATCTCGGCCGACGGCGGCCGGACCACGCTGGCCCTGTTCGAGGCCAGCGAGGGGCACCCGATGGTGCCCCAGCGCACGGGCGTGGCGTTCAGCGTCGACGCCGAGGTGTTCTCGGCGTTCATCCGCTCGCTGCCGAACGGCATCGACCACCCGGACGGCACGCCACTCGCGCCGGAGCACCTGGTGGACTTCGACCTCTGCTGGGCCGTCGACCTGGTCGACCCCTGGGGCAACCAGTACGAGCTCAACTGCTACGAGTACGACCGCATCGCCGCGGACCTCGTGGCCGCCGATGCCATCGCCGTCACCCGCTACTGGCCCCGCGACACCTACGACGCCTACCTCACGGGTGGCCCGGCGTAGCGGCGTGGCCCTGGCGGGGCCGACCGCTAGAGCGAGAACTCGGACTTGGACTTCTTGGCGGCCTTCTGGAGCTTCTTCCACGCCTGGACCTCGCGCAGCTTGGGCAGCGAGTCGACGTCGGCGGCCGATCGGGGCTGGGTGTCGCTGAACGCACCGGCAGCGGCCTTCCAGCCGCGCGGCTTCACGTCGAAGCGCTTGGCCAGGAGCGCCACGAAGATGCGCGACTTCTCCTCGGCGAAGCCGGGCAGCGCCGACACCCGGGCGTAGAGCGTGGTGCCGGACTTGGCGGTGGTCCAGATGCTGGCGGTGTCGCCCTCGTACTCGTCGACGATGACCCGGGCGATCCCGTGGGCCCGTCGGGCCATGGCCGCCGGGTAGCGGTGCACGGCCGGCTTCTCGCAGAAGACCGCCACGACCTCCTCGGGGTCCATGGCGGCGATGCCGGCCGGTGACCACCGGTCGCCCAGCCGCTCCTTGATGACCATCGGCGAGCGGAACGCCCACGTCATCGGCACCTGCTGGTCGAGCAGCATCCCGTAGAGCAGCGCCAGCGGGTCGTGCGCCAGCAGCTCGTTGGCGTCGTCGTCGAACGTGATCGGGAAGGAGTCCGGCGCAGTCACCCCGCCGAGGCTAGGCGACCCCGCCAACCCCGAACTCGTCGCAGTTGGGCGACGCCACGGTCGACAACTGCGACAAGTTCGAGGGTTGGGCGAGCTGGCGGTCCTGAACTTGTCGCAGTTGGGCGACGCCACGGTCGACAACTGCGACAAGTTCGAGGGGTGGGGCTGGTCAGCCGTGCCAGGGGACGGCGGCTTCGGCGTCGAGGTCGTGGTGGGCGATGGCCTTGGCCACCAGGTCGGGGTCGACCTTGCCGTCGGCGGCGAGCGACGAGAGGACGGCCACCACCAGGTGGGGGGCGTCGGTCTCGAAGTAGCGGCGGAGGGCCTCGCGGGTGTCGGAGCGGCCGAAGCCGTCGGTGCCGAGCGAGCTGTAGCGGCGCTTCCTGGGCACCCAGCGCGAGATCTGGTCGGGCACGGTGCGCATGAAGTCGGTGACCGCCACGATCGGGCCCTTCGACCCGTCGAGCAGCTCGGTGACCCGGGGGGTGCGGGCCGGCTCGCCGGGGTGGAGGCGGTTCCAGCGCTCGGCGGCCAGCGCGTCCTCGCGCAGGCGCTTGTAGGACGTGGCGCTCCACAGCTCGGCGCCGACGCCCCAGCGCTCGGCCAGCTCGGCCTGCGCCTCCCGGGCGGCGCCCTGGGCCGAGCCCGAGAACAGGATGGTGGCGGCCGCTGCGTGGTCGCCGTCGGGTGCCGGCTGCCAGCGGTACAGGCCCTCGACGATGCCCTCGGCCACGCCCTCGGCCATGGGCGGCATGACGTGGTTCTCGTTGTAGAGGGTCAGGTAGTAGAAGACGTCCTCGGGCTCCGGGCCGTACATGCGCTCGATGCCGGTGCGGATGATCTCGGCGGTCTCGTAGGCGAAGGCCGGGTCGTACGCCTCGCAGGTGGGCACGGTCGAGGCGAGGACGAGGCTGTGGCCGTCCTGGTGCTGGAGGCCCTCACCGGTGAGCGTGGTGCGCCCGGCGGTGGCGCCGAGCAGGAAGCCCCGGGCCCGGGCGTCGGCGGCCGCCCAGATGAGGTCGCCCACCCGCTGGAAGCCGAACATCGAATAGAAGATGAAGAACGGGACCATGGGCACGCCGCGGGTGGCGTAGGAGGTGGCCGCTGCGGTCCACGACGCGAGCCCGCCGGCCTCGGTGATGCCCTCCTCGAGCAGCTGGCCGTCGATGCTCTCCCGGTAGGAGAGCAGCAGCTTGTGGTCGACCGACTCGTACTTCTGGCCCTCGGCGGCGTAGATGCCGAACTCCTTGAACAACGAGTCCATGCCGAAGGTGCGGGCCTCGTCGGGGATGATCGGCACCACGCGGGGCCCGAAGCCCTCGTCGCGGGCGAAGGCGCGCAGCAGGCGGGTGAAGGCGGTGGTGGTGGACGCCTCCTTCTTGCCGGAGCCGCCGCGGAACTCGTCGAAGACGCTGTCCTGCGGGAGCGTGAGCGCCCGGTTGGTGCGCACCACCCGCTTGGGCAGCGAGCCGCCCAGCCGCCGGCGGCGGTCCATGAGGTAGGCGTGCAGCGGCGACCCGTCCGGTGGGCGGTAGTAGGGCGCCGAGGCGCCGTCGGCCAGCGCCTCCTCGGGGATCTCCTCCTCGAGGTGCAGGCGGGTGCGCAGCACGCGCAGCTGCTCGTTGGACATCTTCTTGATCTGGTGGGTGGCGTTGCGGCCCTCCACCTCGGTGCCCAGCGTCCAGCCCTTGACCGTCTTGGCCAGGATGACGGTGGGCTTGCCCCGCTGCTCGGTGGCGGCCTTGTAGGCGCTGTAGAGCTTCTGGTAGTCGTGCCCGCCGCGCGGCAGCCAGCGCAGGTCGTCGTCGGAGAGGTGCTCCACCATCTTGCGGAGCCGGGGGTCCGGGCCGAAGAAGTGCTCGCGGATGTAGGCGCCGTCCTCGATGGTGTAGCGCTGGAACTCGCCGTCGACGGTCTCGTTCATCTTCTTCACGAGCACGCCGTCGACGTCGTTCTCGATGAGCTCGTCCCACGCCGAGCCCCAGACGACCTTGATGACGTTCCAGCCCGAGCCGCGGAACACCGCCTCGAGCTCCTGGATGACCTTGCCGTTGCCCCGGACCGGTCCGTCGAGGCGCTGGAGGTTGCAGTTGACCACCCAGGTGAGGTTGTCGAGGCCCTCGCGCCCGGCCAGCGAGATGGCGCCGAGCGTCTCGGGCTCGTCGGTCTCGCCGTCGCCGATGAAGCACCACACCCGGCTGCCCGACGTGTCGTCGAGCCGGCGGTGGTGCAGGTAGCGGTTGAAGCGGGCCTGGTAGAGCGAGTTGATGGGGCCCAGGCCCATGGAGACCGTGGGGTACTCCCAGAACTCGGGCATGAGGCGGGGGTGGGGGTAGCTGGACAGGCCCTGCCCGTCGATCTCGCGCCGGAAGCCGTCGAGCTGGTCCTCGCTCAGCCGGCCCTCGAGGAACGCCCGGGCGTAGATGCCGGGGGCGGCGTGGCCCTGGATGTAGACGGCGTCGCCGGCGCCGCCGTCGTCCTTGCCCCGCCAGAAGTGGTTGAAGCCGACGTCGTAGAGCGCGGCGGAGGAGGCGAACGTGGCCAGGTGGCCGCCGATGCCCTCGGCGGCCTTGTTGGCCTTCACCACCATCACCGCGGCGTTCCACCGGATGAACGCCCGGATGCGCCGCTCCATCTCGAAGTCGCCCGGGAACCAGTAGCGGGCCTGCTCGTCGACGAGCGGGATGGTGTTCACGTACGGCGTGCGCACCGGCGTGGGCACGCCGAGGCCGAGCTCGTGGCCCCGGGCGAGCAGCCGCTGCACCAGGTACTCGGCGCGACCGGCGCCGTGCTGGGACGCCACGGCATCGAGTGACTCCAACCACTCCTTGGTCTCGCCCGGATCGGCGTCGAACAGCTGGTCAACGAAATCGTCGTCGATACCCATGCCTGCCATGGTGCCCCGCGGGGTCCGGCTTCGCACCCGTACCCACCGGTCACTTCGCACGCCGTTCACGTGCTCGTTCGGGCGACGCGCCCGCCGCCGCCGTCGATATGGTGCCGGGCGGGTCGCACGCGGACCGGAGAGGTGGTGCCGTGACCTTCCTCGGACTGATCTTCCACAACGTCGCCGCTCGCCGGTTGCGAGCCGTGCTCACGGGCCTGGCGGTGGCCATCGGCGTGATGGCCGTGGTGGCCCTCGGCACGTTGACGTTGAGCCTGAAGGAGTCGGCCACCGGGATCCTCAAGGTCGGCAACGCCGACTTCACGGTGGCCCAGAAGCACACCGACTCGCTGCTCAACTCGCTCATCTCCACCGACGACATGGCGAAGGTCGGCAAGGTGGAGGGCGTCGGCCGCTCGATCGGCGCCCTCATCGAGCTCGACACCTACGACGCCGGCCACCCGGGGGTCATCCAGGTCGGGCTCGACCCCGACGCCCAGGACCCCTTCGGCGTGGTCATCCTCCAGGGCCGCAGCTACACGGCCAAGAGCGACGACGAGGTCATGTTGGGCTACGTCCTGGCCCAGTCGATCCACAAGGGCGTGGGCGATCGGCTGACCATCGACGGGCACACGTATCGGGTCACGGGGACCTACCGCACCAACATCTCGTTCGGGAACTCCACGATGATGTTCCCGCTGCCGGTGCTGCAGGGCCGGTACCAGGCGGCCGGGCAGGTGAGCCTGGGCTTCGTGAAGGTGGCGCCCGGGGCCAACAAGAAGGCGGTGGCCAAGGCCATCGACAGGGCCTTCCCGCAGCTCGCCACCGTGGCCAGCGAGAGCGACTACGGCCGGGTGGACAACACCCTGGTGCTGATCTCGGCGGCCAACACCGGCGGCGGCATCCTCGCCGCGGTCATCGCCATCAGCGGCGTGCTCAACACCTCGCTGCTCAGCTTCTTCGAGCGCGTCCGGGAGTTCGGCGTGCTGCGCTCCATCGGCTGGTCGCGGCGGCGGATCATCGCCCTCGTGCTCGGCGAGGCGGTGGTGGTCAGCCTGGCGGGCGCGTTCGTCGGCCTGTTCCTCGGCTGGGGCGCCATCAACCTGCTCCAGCACCAGGCCCAGCTGCGGGGCGTCTTCCACCCCGTCTACGACGCCGGGATCTTCGGCCGGTCGCTCTACTTCGCGTTCGGCGTCGCCTTCGTGGGCGCCCTGTACCCGGCGGTCCGAGCCGCCTTCCTCTCGCCGCTGGAGGCGATGCGCCGTGAGTGACCTCCTCGAGCCCGCGGGCCAGCGCACCGACCGGCGCCTCGAGCGCCAGCGGTCCGCCGACGACCCCAACGCCATCACCGTGCGCGACGTCACCCGCCGCTTCGGCGACACGGTGGTGCTCGACGGCGTGTCGTTCGACGTGGCCCCCGGCTCGTTCACCGCGGTCACCGGTCCCTCGGGCTCGGGCAAGACGACGCTCCTGCACCTGCTCGCCGCGCTCGACCACCCCGACTCCGGGACCATCCGGGTCAACGGGATCGACGTGGTGCACCTCCACCAGCTCACCCGCTACCGCCGCCGGGAGATCGGGCTGGTGTTCCAGCTCCACAACTTGGTGCCCCGCCTCACCGCCGAGCAGAACGTGGCCATGGCCCTGTTCGACACCGGCCTGGGAGCCCGCCAGCGCAAGGCCCGGGCCGTCGACCTCCTGGAACAGGTGGGGCTGGCGAACCGGGTGGGCGCCAAGCCGCCCACCATGTCCGGCGGCGAGCGGCAGCGCGTGGCGGTGGCCCGCGCCCTCGCCAACGGCCCTCGGGTGATCCTGGCCGACGAGCCCACCGGCAGCCTCGACGACGACTCCGCCGGATCGGTGCTCGACCTGTTCGAGGCCCTGCGTGCGGACGAGGGCGTGACGGTGCTCGCCGTGAGCCACGACCCCCGCCTGAACGCCCGCGCCGACCGGCTCCTCCGCCTGGCCGACGGTCGGATCGCGCCCGTCGGCGGGAGCTGACGGGGCGGGCTGGCATGCTGACCCGATGGCTGGCGAGCAACCCCTGCGGATCTACACCGACGGCGCGTGCAGCGGGAACCCGGGGCCCGGCGGGTGGGCCTGGGCGTCCTCCCGCGAGCACTTCGGCAGCGGCGGCGAGGCGGCCACCACCAACAACAAGATGGAGCTCACCGCCGTGCTCCGGGCCATCGAGGACAACCCCGGTCGCCCGCTCACGCTCGTCATGGACTCCACCTACGTGAAGGACGGCCTCCAGAAGTGGAGCGTCAACTGGATCCGCAACGGCTGGCGGACCAAGGCCGGCGAGCCGGTCAAGAACCGGGAGATCTGGGAGCCGCTGGTGGCGGCGCGACGCACGGCGGGACGAGCTGACCTTCGAGTGGGTCAAGGGCCACTCCGGTGACCGGATGAACGACCTGGTCGACGAGCTCGCCGTGGTCGAGCGCGATCGCTTCCGCCAGGCCGTCGGCCCCACGCCAGGGGCGCCCGGTGGCGGCGGCAAGATCAGCGACCTCCCGATCGAGGAGCAGCGCGCCGAGAAGCGCCGTCGCGACGGCCGGATCCCCGCCGGCCACCTGCTGCTGGTGCTGGGCCTCTCGCCCGACGCCCTCGGGGGCTGGGAGGCCAACCCGGTGGCCGACGACGTGCGCCGGCGGCTGCAGGAGTGGATCGACGCCCAGGCCCAGCTCCACCCCGACCTGGTGGTGCTCACCGGCCTGCGCCCCGGCGCCGAGGTGCTCGCCGCCGAGGCCGCCATCCGGGCCGACGTGCCCTACGCCGTGGTGCTCGCCTTCCCCGGCATGGAGGCCAAGCAGGCGCCGGCCACCCAGGCTCGGTTCCGCGACCTCGTGGGGCGGGCGTCGTCCGTCGCCAACTTCCACAAGAAGGTGCCCACCGACCGGGCCGGGTTCGCGGCCAACCTCAAGCAGCGCGAGCGCTGGCTGGTCGATGCCGCGGACCAGGCCGTGCTGGTGTGGGACGAGCAGGACGCCCGCCTCGACGCCACGTTCTCCACCCTCGAGAAGGCCTTCGGCGACGACCTGCTGGTCATCCGCCCCTGAGGTCCGCCGCCCGGTCCGCACTCCGCCGAGCGAGACGGACGACGGGCCTCAGGGGCGGCGCCGCACGACGAGCGGGTCGCCGGTGAGGCGGCCGATGGCGCTGAGCAGCGCCGCCAGCACCAGGAACAGCACGGCGAGGGTCCCGGTCAAGCTGGAGGGGGAGCGCATCGCCAGGGTGCCGGCAGCGCCGATGAGGGCCAGGGGGAGCAGCATCACCACCTCCGACGTCCAACCCCGCGGTTTCGTTCCCGATCCGGACAGATCGCCGGGATCGACGGCGGTGAGGCGGCCGGTAGCTTCGGGCCATGCGAGTGGGCGTCGACACCGGGGGCACGTTCACCGACGTCGTCGGCGAGGACGGGACCATCGCCAAGGTCCCGTCGACGCCGGACGACCCGGGCCGCGCCGTGGTGGTGGGCGCCGCCCTCGTGCTCCCCGACGGCGAGCAGCGAGCGACGGTGCTGGCCCACGGCACCACGGTCGCCACCAACGCCCTGCTGGAGCGGCGGGGGGCCCGGGTGGCGCTGGTGGCCACCGCCGGGTTCGCCGACGTGATCGAGATCGCCCGGCAGGACCGGCCCTCGCTCTACGACCCGTGGGCGGACCGGCCCGAACCGCTGGTGCCGAGGGAGCTGCGCCTCGAGGTCGGCGGGCGGATCGGCCCGGACGGCACCGTGCTCGAAGCGCTCGATCCCGGGACGATGCCGACGGTGCCCGAGGGCGTCGAGGCGGTGGCGGTGTGCCTGCTGCACAGCGACCTCGAGCCGGCCCACGAGCGCGGCGTCGCGGCCGCGCTCGAGCGGCGGGGCCTGGACGTGACGGCCTCGGTCGACGTCTCGCCGCAGTTCCGCGAGTACGAGCGCACGGTCACGACGGTCGTGAACGCCTTCCTCCGGCCGACCTGCCGGACCTACCTCGACGGCCTCGCCGGGGCGGCCGACGACGTGCTGGTGATGACCTCCGCGGGCGGCCTGGTGCCCGTCGCCCGCGGGGCGGAGCTGCCGGTGAGCCTGCTGCTCTCGGGACCGGCAGGCGGGGTGCTGGCCGGGGCGGCGGCGGCCGTGGCCAGCGGCTTCCCCGACGCCGTCACCTTCGACATGGGGGGCACCAGCACCGACGTGTGCCTGGTGCGCGGCGGCGTCCCCGAGCCGGCCGGTGAACGCTCCGTCGGCGGGTTCCCCATCCGGCAACCGTCGCTCGACGTGCACACCATCGGCGCCGGCGGGGGATCGATCGCCGGGCTCGACCCGGGCGGGGCGCTGGTGGTGGGACCCCGCAGCGCCGGGGCCGTCCCGGGCCCGGCGGCGTACGGGGCCGGCGGGACCGAGCCGACCGTGACCGACGCCAACCTGGTGGCCGGCCACCTGCCGGCCGAGGCCGAGCTCCCCGGCATCGGGCACCTGGACCGGGCCGCCGCCGAGGCCGCCCTCGTCGCGGCCGGCGTCACCGCGGAGGGCGTGCTGGCCGTGGTCGACGCAGCCATGGAGGAGGCCGTCCGGGCGGTGACCGTCGCCCGGGGCGTCGACCCCGCCGGGCTGGCGCTGGTGGCCTTCGGCGGGGCCGGGCCCCTGCACCGTGGCGCGATCGCCGGCGCGCTGGGCATGCCGGCGGTGGTGGTGCCGGCCCGAGCCGGCGTCCTCTCGGCGCTGGGCTGCCTGACGGCGCCCCGCCAGCACGACGTGGTGCGCACGTGGCCCGGCGGCGCCGACCTCGAGGGCCTCGAGGCCGCGCTCGAGGCGCTGGGTGCCGAGGCGGCCGCCGCGGTGCCGGGCGGCGAGGTGTCCACCGCCGTCGAGTGCCGCTACGAGGGCCAGAGCCACGAGCTCCGGGTGCCCACCCCGGCCGACTTCGCCGCCGAGCACGAGCGGCGCAACGGCTACGCCCGGCCCGGTGCCCGGGTGGAGGTGGTGGCGCTGCGGGCCACAGCCCGGCTCGCCGCTCCGCTCTCGCCGGCCGACCTGCCGGTGCCGGTCCGCCGGCCCGCCGCCGGGCCCGCGGTGGTGGCCGAGGCCGACTGCACCATCTGGGTGCCCGCCGGGTGGCGGGCCGACCCGCACGCCACCAGCGGCGCCCTGGTGCTGACGCGGGTGGAGGCGTGATGGACCCGGCCGCCCTCGCCATCCTCATCGCCCGGCTCACCGGGGTCGCCCACGAGATGGGCGAGGTGCTGCGGCGCGCCGCGTTCAGCCCCAACATCAAGGAGCGGGCCGACTGCTCCGCCGCCCTGTTCACCGCGGAGGGCACTCTCCTCGTCCAGGCCGAGCACATCCCGGTCCACCTTGGGTCCATGCCGGCATCGGTCGCCGCCGCCATCGAGGCGCTCGGCCCCAAGGTGGCACCCGGCGAGCAGATCCTGCTCAACGACCCGTTCGCCGGCGGCACCCACCTCAACGACATCACCCTGGTCACGCCGGTGTTCGGCCCGGCCGGCGTCGTCGGCTGGGTGGCCAACCGAGCCCACCACGCCGACCTCGGCGGGGCCGCTCCCGGCTCGCTGCCCGCCGACGCCACCGAGATCCAACAGGAGGGCCTGCGCATCCCGCCGGTGCGCCTCACGCCGGAGGTGGTGGCGATCGTGGTGGCGTCGTCCCGGACGCCCGTGGAGCGCGCCGGCGACCTGGACGCCCAGGTTGGCGCCAACCGCCTCGGCGCCGAGCGGTTCCTCGCGGTGCTGCCGCCTCCCGGCGACCTCGACGAGGTGGTGGCCTACGGCGAGCGTCGCATGCGGGCGGCCCTCGCCGACCTGCCCGACGGCACCTGGCGCTTCGAGGACGTGCTCGACAGCTTCGGCCCGGCGCCGCACCAGCAGGAGCCGACGACCATCCGGCTGGCGCTGACCGTGCGCGGCGACGAGATCCGCTTCGACTTCACCGGCACCGACCCGCAGCGCGCCGGCAACGTCAACGCCGTCGAAGCCGTCACCACCTCGGCCGTGGCGTGGGCGCTGCGGTCGGTCCTCGATCCCACCATCCCGTCGAACGGCGGGGGCCTGCGGCCCGTTCACGTCGTGGCGCCGAGCGGGTCGGTGGTGGCGGCCCGCCCACCGGCTGCGGTGGGCGCGGGCAACGTCGAGGTGTCCCAGCGGGTGGCCGACGTGTGCCTCGGCGCCCTGGCCCAGGTGGTCCCGGACCGGGTGCCGGCGGCCTCCCAGGGGACCATGAACAACCTGCTGCTCGGCGGCGACGGGTGGGTGTCCTACGAGACCGTGGCCGGCGGGCAGGGCGGCCGTCCGCCCCGCCCCGGGAGCGGTGGGGGCCCGGTCCCCGGCATGAGCGGCGTCCACACGGCCATGACCAACACCCGGAACACCCCCACCGAAGCGTTCGAGCGAGCGTTCCCCGTCCGGGTGCGGCGCTACGGCCTGCGACGCGGGAGCGGCGGCGCCGGCGCGGCGCCGGGCGGCGACGGCATCGAGCGCGACCTGGAGGTGCTCGAGCCGGCCACCCTCTCGCTCATCACCGAACGCCGGGTGAGCCGGCCGTGGGGCCTGGCCGGCGGGGCCCCTGGGGCGGTGGGCGAGAACTGGCTCCTCCCGGGCGGTGACGAGGCCCGGGCCGAGCGCCTGCCGGACAAGTGCACCATCCACCTCCAGGCCGGCGACGTCGTGCGCATGTCCACCCCGGGCGGCGGAGGATGGGGCCCGCAGGGCGAGGGCCGCTGAGGTCCGCTCAGGTGGCGGGCTCGAGGAGCACCACCGGGATCACCCGCTCGGTGCGGGCCTGGCAGTGGGCGTAGTTCGGGTACGCCTCGGTGATCCGAGGCCACAGGCGCTCGCGCTCCTCGGCACCGGCGATCCGGGCCGTCATCGGTTCAGCCGGCCGCCCCCGGCGGGCCACCCGCACCGCAGGCTGGTCGCGGAGGTTGAGGAACCAGGCCGGGTGGGTGTCCTCGCCGACCTTCGACGCGACGACCACGGTGGCGTCGCCCTCCTGGATCGGGGACGTGAGCAAGACCGTCCGGGGCCGCCCGCTCTTGCGGCCGGTGGTGGTGAGCCGGACCACGGGCAGGTGGTCGAACTCCCAGCCGATGCGCCCGGCGCTCCCGCGCAGCACCACCCGGTGCACGGCGTTCATGACCTTGAAGGTGCGGTCGCTCGTCACGCTCGTGGAGCCTACGTGCGGGGCGCCGCCGGCTCGAACGGCGGGACGACGCCGCTCTCCGGGGCGGCCCGGCGGACGGATGGGGGAGGCGGGGGGTCGGGTCCGTAGGGTGGACCACCGGACTCCCTGTCGGTGGGCACGGCTCCGCTCCCACCCTTCGACGAGAGAACGACGCGTGTCTGACCGTGGTACCTGGCTGGTTGCCGACGATTCCGAGGTGTCCTACGACGACGCCGTGGTGGCCTGGACGGCCGTCGCCGTCCCCCACCTGGAGGAGGTGGCCGGCACCTACGGCGCCTTCGTGACCTACGCCGAGTTCGGCGAGGCGGTCCAGGAGGCGGCCGGCATCCGCACCAAGGTCCTGCTCCACCAGTGGGTGGGCAAGGTGCTCGCCGCCGTCACCGCCGAGGCCACCGACCCCGACGAGCCGCTGCTCACCGCCCTCGTGGTGCGCAAGGACCAGGCCATCGGCGCCGGCTACGCCAAGGCCGCCGGCCGGCGCGACGGCGAGGTCCCCGACGACCCCGAGATGCACGCCGCCAAGGAGCGCCTCAAGCTCTACGGCCGCTACGGCGCCACCCTGCCGAGCAACGGCGGCGAGCCCCGCTTCACCCCGCGCATCGCCGCGGTCCGCTCCGGCCGCCTGGCCTCCGGCGCTCCCCGGCCCGATCCGCCCAAGCGGCCGGCCTGCCCCACCTGCTTCATCACGCTGCCGGCGTCGGGCCTCTGCCACAACTGCGAGTAGGTCCCGGCCGCCCCGCAGTGCATAGCGTCAAGCAACTGGGTAGCCTGGGCGCATGCAGCGCCGCAGCTTCGACGACTTCTCCTGCTCGGTGGCCCAGACGCTCGAGGTGATCGGCGAGTGGTGGACGCCGATGATCGTGCGGGACCTCATGCTCGGCGTGACCCGCTTCGACGACTTCCAGAGCCGCCTCGGCATCGCCCGCAACGTGCTCACCACCCGGCTCAACCACCTCGTCGAGCGGGGCGTGGTGGAGAAGGTGGCGTACCAGGACCGACCGGTCCGCTACGACTACCGCCTCACCGACAAGGGCAAGGACCTCTGGCTGGTGATGACCACCCTGCGCGAGTGGGGCGATCGCTGGGAGGCGCCGGACGGCCCGCCGGTCGAGCTCGTGCACCGGGCCTGCGGCCACGTCACCCACGTCGTGCCCACCTGCTCCGAGTGCGGCGAGGTCCTGGAGCGTCGAGGCGTGCGGGCCCAGGTGGGCCCCGGCTCGCCAGCCGGCACGGAGCTCCCGCCCCGGCGTGGCCGGACCGGGCAGCCCACCGCCTAGGGCCGCTCGCCGCCGGCCCCCGTGGGCGTCGGCCTCAGCCGGCGTCGGCGTAGGCCAGGTGGGTGCCGCAGTGCAGGCACCGGAACAGGTAGGCGGTCGAGTCGCCGTCGACGTCGAGCGATCCCACGAACGCTTCGGCGTCCTCGCGGCCGAAGCCCCAGGACTCGGCCTGGGCGTGGAGCTGGGCCACGGCGTCCGGGAGGTGGCCCACGTCGTCCCAGCCGGCGGCGCCCAGGAACGCCGCAGCGTCGTCGCAGTGGAACAGCCAGCGCTCCTCCTGCCACGCGCTGAAGCCGGGCGTGCGGTGGGCCAGCTCGTCCCGCACCGACTGGGGGATGGCGGCCGGGACGTCCTCGCCGAGCTCGGTGAAGGTCGCGCCGAAGGTGGCGGCCGCCGAACCGTCGGCCACGCACCACGGGCACAGGGCGTCGCGGAGGTTGGCCTCGGCGTAGGGCGTGACGGCGTAGGCCCACCCGCGGTCCTGGCCGCAGCCCACGCACCGGGTGGGCCGCTGCTCGAACGCGCCCGTCGCCACCGGGTCCGGGTGGTAGCGGAAGATGGGCAGCGCCTCGGAGGTCACCGGCTGCCGCTCAGGTGATGAAGACCGGGACGCCGAGCGGCAGGTCCAGGTCGACGAGGCCCTCGACGTCGGCGTTCTTGAGGCGGACGCAGCCGTGGGACACGGCCTGGCCGATCTTCTGCGGCTGGTTGGTGCCGTGGATGCCGACCTGGCCGTCGCCGCCGCCGAACTCGCTCAGCGTGTCGGAGTGGAGGGCGAGGCCGAAGGCGTAGGGCCCGTAGGACCCGTCCGGGTCGACGTTGTCGATGAGCTCGGTGACGTAGGTGGCGCCGACCGGCGTGGGGTTCTCGGTGGTGCCGATCGCCGTGTCCGCGGTGAAGACCGGGGCGGCATCCTTCTCGACCCGCAGGCTGCGCCCGGCGAGGTCGACGAAGATGCGGAACGGGGTCTTCGTCACCGTGACCGAGGCCGCGGGCACCCACGCCCGGGCGGCGTTGGGGCGGGTGGGGAGCAGCACCTGGTACCAGCCGTCGGTGACGGCGGTGGCGTCGCCGATGATGGCGAAGGTGGTGGGCGCGCCAGCCTCGGTCTTGGGGTCGATGCTGATCGGGAGGGCGTCGTCCCGCGGCTCGGCCCGCACGACCGGGTTCCCGGTGGGGGTGGCGATGTAGCCCAGCAGGTCGTCGGGGCCGAGGGCCTTCGGCCCGGGGGTCGTGGTGGTGGTGCTCGCCTTGCCCGCCGCGGTGGTGGACGTCGTCGTGGTGGTGGGGCCGCCGGCCTTGGCGGCGCCGAGGGAGGGGCGCTCGCCCGTGCAGGAGCCGAGCAGGCCGACGGCGAGCAGCCCGACGACGGCCAGGGCCAGCGGGCGACGAGCGAGGCGGGGCCGGCGGGCAGTAGCGGTGGGGCGGCGGCGCGACATCGGCGCCGAGGGTACTCGCCGTGCTCGGCCGGGCCGGTGCCGGGGCCCGGTTTGGGACACTTGACCGCGCAGTCAAGTAAGGTCGCGGGCCTATGGAGATCAACGGCATCAGCGCAATCGTCACCGGCGGGGCCTCGGGCCTCGGAGAGGCAACCAGCCGCCAGCTCGCCTCGCTCGGCGCCAAGGTGGTCGTGGCCGACCTCGACCGGCAGCAGGAGAAGGGCGAAGCCCTCGCCAAGGAGATCGGCGGCGTCTTCGTGGCGTGCGACGTCACCAAGACCGACGAGATCATCGCCGCGGTCGAGGCCGCCAAGGAGCTCGGACCCCTCAAGGCGCTGGTCAACTGCGCCGGCATCGGCTGGGCCACCCGCACCATCGGCCGCGACGGCCAGTACGAGTCCGCCCACGACCTCGACATCTTCAAGAAGGTCATCGAGATCAACCTGGTCGGCACCTTCGACGCCATCCGCATCGCCGCCACGGCCATGTCGCAGAACGAGCCCGACGAGTTCGGCGAGCGGGGCGCCATCGTCAACACCGCGTCGGTCGCCGCCGAGGACGGCCAGATCGGCCAGGCCAGCTACTCGGCCTCCAAGGGCGGCGTCGTCGGCATGACCCTCCCGATCGCCCGCGACCTCTCGGCATCGGGCATCCGGGTCAACTGCATCCTCCCCGGCCTGATCGACACCCCGATCTACGGCGAGGGCGAGGCGGCCGAGCAGTTCAAGGAGCGCCTCGGCGCCGGGGTGCTGTTCCCCAAGCGCCTGGGCCAGGCCGGCGAGTTCGCCACCCTGGCGGCCGAGCTGCTGCGCAACAGCTACATGAACGCCGAGTCGATCCGCATCGACGCCGGCATCCGCATGCAGCCGAAGTGACCTGAGCCCTCCCGCCAGCGCGACGCCGCGCGGACCTCGACGACCGCCCGGCCGGTGCCGGGCGGTCGTCCGCGTCCGGGGTCAGGCGTTGCGGCTCGCCGCCTTGCCCACCCACACGGGGACGTGGGCCCGCTCGAGCAGCTCGGTGTCACCGCTGGAGTTGCCGTAGGCCCACACCACCTCCGGGTGGTCGCCGTCGAGCCAGGCATCGAGGCGGACGGCCTTCTCGGGGCCGCGCACGTTGGGCGAGGCCAGGCGGCCGGTGAGGCGATCGTCGGCGCCGACCTCCATCTCCACCGCGATGACGTGGTCGAAGCGCTCCGCCGACGCGTACGGCGCCAGGTAGGTGAGCAGCGAGGCCGAGACGATGACCAGCTCGTGGCCGTGCTCGCGGTGCCAGGCCACCTGCTCGGCCATGTCCGGCCGGATCCGGGCGGGGAGCGTCCGGGCGTAGTCGGCACCCGCCTCGCGGAACCAGGCTGCCTCCCGGCCGCGCAGGAGCGCGGCGAGCAGCGCCTCCTTCACGGCGTCGCGGTGGTGCAGCTCGCTCTGCAGGCGGCCGAGCCGGGCTCGGGCGGCCAAGGGCGCCACCGCGCTGACCGCCCGGGCCACCTGCCGGGACCCGCAGGTCCGGACGAGGAACGGGAGCAGCGTGTCGCGCTGGGTGAGGGTGCCGTCGAAGTCGAAGGCGGCGATGCGGCGGGGAGGCACGGCGGTCGAGCCTAGGGGTCCTCGAAGAGGCGAGCGGGTGGCCGTCCGGCGCTGGCGTCAGCGGCGGGGGAGCAGGTGGCCGAGGGCCGCCTCGAGGTCGGTGTCGGCGAAGGTGAAGCCGGTGGCCGTCAGCACCCCGGGGGTCACCCGGTCCGAGGTGAACAGCAGCGAGCCGAGCAGGTCGCCCACCCCGAACGGCAGGTGGCGGACGGCGCGGGGGATCGTGAGGAAGGTCGGCCGCTTGACCGCGTCGCCGACCGCATCGGTGAACGCCGCGTTGGTCACGGGGTTCGGCGCCACCAGGTTGACCGGTCCGACGACGGCGTCGGTGTCGATCGCGTGGCGGATGGCGGCCACCTCGTCGCGCAGGGTGATCCACGAGATCCACTGGTCCCCACGGCCGGCCTTGGCCCCCAGCCCGAGCTTGAACGCCGGCAGCTGGGCGCCGAGCGAGCCCCCCTTCGGCGACAGGACGATGCCGGTCCGCACGATGGCGGTCCGGATGCCCGCCTCGGTCGCCGCCCGCGTGGGCGCCTCCCAGTCGCGGCAGACGCCGGCGAGGAAGTCGTCGCCCGAGGCCGAGGACTCGGTGAGCACCTCGTCGCCGCGGTCGCCGTAGTACCCGATGGCCGAGCCGCTGACGAGCACGCTCGGCTTCGATGCGAGGCCGGCCAGGGCGCCGCACAGCAGCGTGGTGCCCCGGCTGCGGCTGTCGTGGATCCGCTGGCGCTGGGCCGTCGTCCACGGACCGGCCGCGATGCCCTCGCCCGCCAGGTGGACCACGGCGTCGATGCCCTCGAGCGCGGTGGCGTCGATGGTGCCCGCCGCCGGGTCCCACCGGACGGTGCCCGACCCGCTGTCGGCCCGCACGATCGGCACCACCCGGTGCCCATCTGCTCGCAGCGAGGCGGTGAGCGCCGTGCCGATGAGTCCGGTCGACCCGGTGATGGCGATGTCCATGGCGTGAGCGCTCCTGGTTGGGACCGATCGGCGGTGCGGCACGTGCAGGCTCGCACACGCCGATCCGAACGGCGGGGTGGCAGGGCCACCTACCCTGGCGCCACCTGGACAACCCTCAAGGAAAGGCCCCCCCTCCCATGCTCCAAGAGTTCAAGAAGTTCCTGTTGCGCGGCAACGTCATCGACCTCGCCATCGCCGTGGTCATCGGCACCGCGTTCAAGGCGGTGGTCGGCGCGCTGGTGGCCAACATCGTCATGCCGATCGTCGGCATCATCGGCGGGAAGCCGACGTTCGACGACTACACGATCACCATCAACGACAGCGTGATCAGGTGGGGCTCGTTCGTGACCGCGGTGGTGAGCTTCGTGATCATCGCCTTCGCCCTGTTCGTGATGATCAAGTCGTTCGAGAGGCTGCAGGACCTGCGCAAGGGCGCAGCCGACACGGCCGAGACCAACGAGCCGCTGACCGTGGGCGAGGAGCTCCTCGCCGAGATCCGCGACCTGCTCAAGGCCGGTGGCACCGGGACGCCCGCACCGCCCGCCTGAACCTGGTCCGGAACGCGACGGTGCCCCGGCCAGTGGCCGGGGCACCGTCGCGTTCGGGTGGTGCTGCGGGGCGGGGAGGGGCCCCAGGGCTCAGGCGGCTGCGGGAGCCGACGAGCGGCGCTTGCGGGTGCCGAGCAGCAGGAGGCCGCCGGCGGCCAGGAGGCCGGCGCCGACGAGGCCCATGCCGCTGGTGTTCGAGCCGGTCCGGGGCAGCGAGGTCCCGCCCGTGCCGCCGGTCCCAGGCGTGGTGACCGGGGTGGTGGGGGCGGTCACGACGAAGCGGCCGAGGTAGTAGAGCTTCGGGGCCGCCCGGTTGGCGTTGACGTCGACGCCGCCCTTGGGCGGGCAGGGGCCGAGCACGTCGTAGGCGCCGGGGGCGAGGGTGGAGGGCACGGTGAACGACACGCTGTAGTTGCCGTTCTCGTCCGAGGTGGTCTTGACGGTGATGACCGGGGCGACCGTCGGGTTGCCAGCGAGGGCTTCCTCGGACTCCGGGTAGACGGTGATGGTGATCTCCTGGTTGGGCTGGCAGCCCGAGCCGGAGACCGTGACCTGGCCACCCTGCACGACGGTGCCGGGGTTGACCACGGTGGGGTCGTACTGCGCCGCGGCCGGGGCTGCGAACAGGGCGACGAGCATCGTCGCTCCGATGAGAACCTTGCGGATCATGTGTGCTTCCTCCCTACGGGCCCCGTAGGGCCGCCCGACGGCGCGCAGACGGCGCCGCCGCCAAACCTAGCTGATGGGATGCTGCGCAGGGAAGGGATGCCTCGGTCCGGGGCCGTCAGCGGCGGACGCCGGACCGGAGCACCACGCGCTCCTCTGCGGTCACGTCGACGCTCAGCGTGGTGCCGGACGCGCCGTCGAAGCGGCCGTGCGCCACCGAGATGCGGGCCTGGAAGCGATCCGGGGCCACCACCGGCTGCGGCAGGTAGGCGAACCGGTAGCCCGTGCGCAGGTCCAGCCCGCCCCGGAGCTCGAGGTCGACCGTCACCGTGCCTCCCGGGGGCACGAGGAGCAGGGGCGAGTCCCAGACGGCGAGGCGGAGGTCCCTGGTCGCAGCCACCGGCACCTCCTTGCCGTCGATCTTCGCCCCCGTGAAGGCCTGGGGCGAGTACACGCTGAGGGTGCTGACGTTGGTGCCGACCGGCGCCCCGCGGGTGTTGCCCACGACGGCCACCGGCAGGTCGGTGGTGGGGACGGTGTTGCGCAGCACGATGTGGGCGGTGGCGCGCACGGCACCGGTCCGGGCGTCGACGGTGGCCCGGTAGGTCACGTCGCGCTGGAGGTAGGCGTCGATCTTGTTGTTGCCCACGTTCTGGCTCACGACCATGAGGGCGTCGTCGCCCTTCGGCACCGAGACCCCGCCGTCGGCGCCGAGGCGGTGGTACAGCGCCTGCTCATCGGGGTCCGGGCTCCAGATCTGCAGGTGGCGGCCCCGGCTCGCCGGGCCGAGCACGTCGCCGAGCTTCCGGGGGGCCGGCAAGGAGGCCTCGGTGAGCTTCTCGAACGTCGCCTTGGTGGCCGCGGCGAGGAAGTCGCCTCGCTGGGCGCGGTCGCCGAGCACGAGGTACTGGTCCTTGGTGAGCAGGCTCACGGCGTTGTCGGCCGTGAACGGGACGTCGAGGCCCTCGACGCGCACGGGACCGGAGAGCTGGAGCAGCGCGGCGAGACCGGTGGGGTCGACGGCGATGACGCCGTCGACGGCCTGGCCCCCGGCCTGCGGGTAGAGCTGGGCGAGCACGGCGGCGTCGCTCGGCCAGTCGGGGGAGAAGGTGGTGTCCTGGAGGAAGAAGGCGGGGTCGAAGCGGCCGTAGCGGTCGGTGTAGGCCTTCTGGCCGCTGATGGTGCGCTCGTTCGGGCTCCCGCCCTCGATCAGGTCGTCGATGCGGCCGGACCGCACGAGCTCGACGTCGCCGTCGTCGGCCTCCAGCTCGGCGTAGCTGCCCACGAAGCCCCCGGCCCCGCGCAGCTCCGCGGGTTGGAGGAAGGCCACGAGGTAGCGCCGTGGGCCACGGCGTCCCAGCAGGTCGGGCACTACCCGGACGAGGTCGTCGGCGAGGTCGGCGTCGTCGCTGGCGTCGCGCACCTCGGCGTGGAAGTCGTCGACCCGAGACCGGAGGGGGCCCACGAGCCAGAGGTCGTCGAGGTCGGCCAGGTGCCGCTCGGCGTCGTCGAGCGCCGCGCTCGCGCGACTGGCCTGCGGGCCGAGGTCGCTCACCTCGTCGAGGTCGATGCGGCCCTGGTAGCGCAGGCCGTCGTAGTCGGTGGACACCAGGTTGTCGGCGGCCTGGCTGACCGCCAGGCCCTCCCGGACGGCGACCTGGACGGCTCGGAGCTGCTGGGCCAGCCCGGGGACCACGTGGCCCGGCACCACGAAGGGGGCGTTCAGCTTGTGGTCGGCGCGATCCAGGTGGCGCACGGCGAGGGCCAGCTGCGACTGGGCCCGATCGCTGTTCCCGGCGCGCACCGCGGCGAGGGCCGACCGGGCGGCGTTGGTGCCCGCCTCCACGTCGTTCCGGCTGGAGAGCGCCGCCCAGGCCGTGGTGCCGAGGGCGACGACGACGAGCAGGACGGCCACGCCGAGGCCGGTGGCGATGGTCCGCCGCGGCCGGCGGCGGACCTGGCCGAAGCCCGACCCGAAGAGGCCCAGGAGCACGACGGCGGCCACGATCGGAGCGAGGAGCGGCGGGTCCATGGCGGGGTACCAGAGCACGGCGTTGGCCAGGGCCCCGGCGGTGACGGCCCCGACGACCTTCGAGCGCCGGGTGGCGCGGGCGCCGGAGAGGGCGGCGGCCAGCCCGATGAGCACGAAGGCGAGCGCGGCCCCGCGAGCCGGGACGGCGGCGACGGCCCCCAGCACGAACCAGGTCCGGCGGTGGGCGTGACCGCCCACGAAGGTCACCACGGCGACGACGAGGAACCGCTCGAGGGCGTCCAACGCGGCGTAGCCGGTCAGGACGAACGGAGCGGCGGTGGCCACCAGGCCGGCGACGAGGGCCAGGGCCACGGTGAGCTGGTTGGCTCGACGGCGACCCGTGCGGCCGGAGCCGGAGCGCGCGGCCCGATAGCGAGCGGAGATGGATGCGGTCACGTTCGCCGAAGGGTTGTGGACGGTGGAACCGGATGACGGTACCGTGTCGGCGCCGGTCCAACCGCTCGGCTGCCTCGGGGGAGGGTGACGTGGAACCAGGAGCTGGTCAGGAAGGACCGAGCGAAGCCGCCAGCGCGTCCGGCCCACGGACCGCCTCGCTCTCCGTCGCGCTCCGCCTGTCGTCCATCGCCGCCCGGCGGCGCATCCAGGCCGTCGCCGGCGCGTCGGCCATGGCGGGCTCCATCGTGGTCGCCACCTACCTCCGGTACGAGTTCAGCGTCGGCCACGGCGAGCACCTCCGCCACCTCCTGCTCTTCGCGCTCTACGGGGCCGTGATCTTCGTGGTGGTCGGCACCCTGCGCGGCCTCTACTCCGGCAAGCGGAGCTTCGGCTCGTTCGAGGAGCTCTCGACGCTGGTCGAAGCGATCCTGGGCACCACGCTCGTGCTGCTCGTGCTCGACCTGGCCCTCGGTCGCTACGTCCCCATGTCCGTGCCGCTGCTCGCCAGCACGCTGGTCCTCACCGCCAGCGCCGGCGTCCGCTACGTGTGGCGCTGGTACCTCGAGCAGCGGTTGCGGCCCACGAGCGACGACCTCGAGCGCGTCGTGGTCATCGGCGCCGGCGAGGGCGGGCAGCAGATCGTCACCGCCATGCTGCGCAACCCGAGCGGCCGCTACCTGCCCGTCGCCCTGCTCGACGACGACCCCATGAAGCGCAACCTGCGCATCCGGGGCGTGCCCGTGCGCGGCGGACACGACCAGATCGAGTCGGTGGCGGACTCCGTGCGGGCCACGGTGGCCCTTCTCGCCATCCCGAGCGCCGGCTCCTCGCTCATCCGCGACGTCGAGGAGCGGGCCGGTCGAGCCGGGCTCCGCCTCCTCGTCCTGCCGGCGTCGAGCGAGCTCTACGGCGCCGAGGTCGGGGTGTCCGACATCCGCCCCGTCACGCCGGTCGACCTGCTCGGCCGCCACGAGCACGACTCCGACCTGGGCGCCATCGCCGGATACGTCACCGGCAAGCGGGTGCTGGTCACCGGCGCCGGCGGGTCCATCGGGTCCGAGCTGTGCCGCCAGATCTACCGGTTCGCCCCGGCGTCGCTGGTCATGCTGGAGCGCGACGAGTCGGCGCTCCACGCGGTGCAGCTCTCCATCGAGGGCCGGGCCATGCTCGACAGCCGGAACCTCGTCGTCGCCGACATCCGCGACCACGCCCGCATCCAGCAGGTCTTCGCCGAGCACCGTCCGGAGGTCGTCTTCCACGCCGCCGCCCTCAAGCACCTCCCCCTGCTGGAGATGCACCCCAGCGAGGCGCTCAAGACCAACGTCTGGGGCACGGTGGCGCTGCTGCAGGCGAGCCGAGCCGTGGGCGTCGAGCGCTTCGTCAACATCTCCACCGACAAGGCCGCCGACCCGATCAGCGTGCTGGGCTACACCAAGCGCCTCGCCGAGCGCCTCACGGCCCACGCCGCGAACGGGGTGGACGGCACCTACCTGAGCGTGCGGTTCGGCAACGTCCTCGGCAGCCGCGGCTCGGTGCTGACGGCGTTCACCGCCCAGATCGAGGCCGGGGGACCGGTCACCGTCACCGACCCCGACGTCACCCGCTACTTCATGACCGTCGAAGAGGCGGTGCAGCTGGTGATCCAGGCCGGCGCCGTCGGCCAGCCGGGCGAGGCGCTCGTGCTCGACATGGGCGAGCCGGTGCGCATCGACGACGTCGCCCGTCGGCTCATCGCCGAGGCCGATCGCCCGATCGACATCGTCTACACCGGCCTGCGCCCGGGCGAGAAGCTCCACGAGATCCTGTTCGCCGCCGACGAGGACGACGCTCGGCCGAGCCACCCGGGGATCTCCCACGTCCGGGTTCCGCCGCTCGATCCCGAGCAGCTCCCGACGGTGGATCGCGACGGCTTCGACCTGACCCGGGTGCTGGCCGAGACCTGCGAGCTGCCGGACCTCAGCCGGGACCCCGATCGCTCCTCGCTGCGCCGCTTCGCCTCCTGAGCGGAGGCGGCGGGCTCAGCCGATGAGCCCGAGCCGGCGGCCGAGGTCGCTGGCCAGGCGGCCGTCCGGGTCGGCGGCGTCCCGGGCCTTGCGCCACTCGTCGAGGCGGGGGTACATCGCCTCGAGCAGCTCGGGCCGCAGCCGGCTGTCCTTGGCGAGGTAGAGCCGGCCTCCGGCCGCGACCACGCGGTCGTCCAGGCGGTCCAGGAGCTGGCCGAGGTCGGGGTCGGCGCCGGCGGGGACGTCGAGGGCCAGGGTCCACCCCTCCACGGGGAACGACAGGGGACCGGCGTTGCCGGGCCCGAACCGCTTGAGCACGGCCAGGAACGACGGCTGGCCCGAGGCGCTGATCTGCTGGACGATCCAGCGCAGGTCGTCGGTGGCGTCCGGCGGCACGGCGCACTGCCACTGCAGCAGCCCCCGCGGGCCGTACACCCGGTTCCACCGGTCGACCATGTCGAGCGGGTGGAAGAACTGGCTGATGGTCTGGAGGTGGTCGCGGCGCCGGCGGGGCGCCTTGCGGTACCAGACCTCGTTGAACGCCCGGACGGTGGTGCGGGTGATCAGGCTGGTGGGGGCCAGGTCCGGGAACGTGGCCAGGCTCCCGGAGCGGAACCCGAGCGGGTCGCGCCGCTGCCGGTCGCTCAGCTGCTCCGGATCGGCGAACCGGCCGCGGTCGAGGATGGAGCGCCCCACCGCCGCGCCCCGGGCCATGAGGTCGATCCACGCCACGGAGTAGTCGTAGGCGTGGTCGCCGGACTCCATGAGGTCGAGCGTGGTGTCGAGGTCCGGCGTGCGGTCGGTGTCGACCGAGAGGAGGCTGGTGCGCACCCTCGTCAAGCGGATGGTGGCATCGAGGATGATGCCGGTCAGGCCCATCCCGCCCGCCGTGGCCCAGAAGAGGTCGGGGTGGCTGGCCGGCGTGATCTGCTGCCGCCCGCCGGCCGGCGTGACGATGGTGAGGGCCTCCACCGCATCGCACCAGGAGCCGACCTTGTGGTGGTTCTTGCCGTGGACGTCGGACGCGATGGCCCCGCCGACGGTGACCTGGCGGGTGCCGGGCGTGACGGGCACGAACCAGCCCAGGGGGACGAGCCAGCGGATGAGCGCATCGATGCTGGTGCCGGCCTCGGCGGTGACGAGGCCCGCTTCCAGGTCGAGGTGGTGGATCCCCGACACGCCCGTGGTCAGGGCCACGAGGCCGCCGGCGTTCTGCGCGGGATCGCCGTAGGAGCGGCCGAGGCCGCGAGCCACCACGCCCCGGGGGGACGGCCGGTCCAGGGCGGCAGCCAGCTCGTCGACGTCCTGGGGGCGCAGCACCGTCGCCGGGGTGGGCGCGGTGTTGGCCCAGCCGGCGAGGGGCTCGGTCGGGTCGGGCACCGCGGTCACGTGACGTAGATCCCCAGGGCGAAGGCCACGGCCCAGGCCAGGACCATCAGCTGGATGGACCGGTCGCCCAGCACGACCTCCTCGGGCGCGCCGCCGTGGCCGGTGTCGACGAGGAGCGCGTAGCGCAGCACGGCGAGGGCGAAGGGCACGATCGACAGCTGGAACCACGGCACGGAGGCCGAGGACTCGGCGGCCTTCTCGAACGCCCACAGGCAGTAGCCCACCATCACCACGCTGGAGCTGATGGTCTGCAGCTGGATGAGGTAGTCCCGGGAGTACATGCCGAGCGTGGCCCGCGTGGCGGCGGCCTCGGCGCCCAGCTCGTCGGCCTCGGCCCGACGCTTCCCGACCACCATGAACAGCGACCCGAACGAGGCCACGATGAAGAACCAGTTGGAGATGGGCACGTCGACCGCAGCGCCGCCGGCCACCGCCCGCAGGACGAAGCCGGCCGCCACGCCCACCACGTCGAGCACGGCCAGGTGCTTCAGCCAGATGCTGTAGGCGGTGGTGGTGATGACGTAGGCGGCCACCACGACGGCCAGGTGCCAGTTGACGGCGAAGGCCGCGGCGACCGAGCCGAGGATGCCCGCTGCGCCCAGCGCCCGGGCGAGCGGGAGGGGGATCTCGCCAGCGGCGATGGGCCGGAACCGCTTGGTGGGGTGGAGGCGATCGGCCTCGACGTCGGCAGCGTCGTTCAGGTAGTACGTGCCGGCCGCCGCCAGGCAGAAGCAGGCGAACGCGCCGAGCGTCTGGAAGAACGGCTTCGGGTGGTCGATGACGCCGGCTGCGCCGGGCGCCGCGAACACCAGCAGGTTCTTCATCCACTGCTTGGGACGGGCCTCGACCAGCAGGGCCCGACCGAGCGAGCGGGGTGGTCGGGGAGCTGCCACAGGCGCGTCGGTGGGCACGGGGTTCCTGGGCATCCCGGCGAGGCTATCGACTGGCGTGCCGCCGGTCGGGCTCAGAGGTGCTCGACGTTGGTGCCACTGGTGCAACGTCGGGTGTCGAGGACGTACTTCGCCTCGGCCTCGATGAGCTGCAGGTCGAAGGCGTCGTGGTCGACGAGGATGAGCACGACGTCGGCCTTGCGCACCTCGTCGGCGGTGAGCTCCACCCAGGTGGCGCCGGAGGTCGCGTGGCTGCGCTCGGGGTCGACGTGGGGGTCGCACACCACGACGTCGGCGTGCTGCTCGGTCAGCAGCTCGATGAC
This sequence comes from Aquihabitans sp. G128, assembly GCF_019048865.1. GTDB lineage: Bacteria > Actinomycetota > Acidimicrobiia > Acidimicrobiales > Iamiaceae > Aquihabitans. The sequence continues at coordinate 50,988 of NZ_CP077604.1, forward strand.
CCGGCCGCTGGGCGACTCCCGGTCGTCGCCCGTGTTGCGCTTGTAGGCCACCCCTGCCACCAGGATGCGGCTGCCCTTCATGGAGCGCTCCTGGTCGTTGAGCGCAGAGACCAGGCGGCGGACCACGTAGTCGGGCATGTGCTCGTTGACCTCGTTGGCCAGCTCGACGAAGCGGAACGTGAGGCCGAGGGACTGCTTGACCCGCCACGACAGGTAGGAGGGGTCGATGGGCAGGCAGTGGCCGCCGACGCCCGGACCGGGGCGGAAGGGCATGAAGCCGAAGGGCTTGCTCTCGGCGGCGTCGATGGCCTCCCACACGTCGATCCCGAGGTCCCGGGCGAACATGGTGAGCTCGTTGACCAGGGCGATGTTGACGTGCCGGAAGGTGTTCTCGAGCAGCTTGGTGAGCTCGGCCTCCTTCGGGGAGCGGGTGGGCACGGTGCGCTCGACGATGGTGTCGTAGAAGCCCTTGACCCGCGCCAGGCTGGCGGCGTCGATGCCCGACACCACCTTCGGGGTGGTCTCCAGCGTCCAGGTGGCGTTGCCCGGGTCGATGCGCTCGGGGCTGTAGCCGAGCTGGAAGTCCTCGCCGGCCTTGAGGCCGCTCGCCTGCTCGAGCAGCGGGGCCACCAGCTCCTCGGTGGTGCCGGGGTAGGTGGTGGACTCGAGGATCACGCAGGCGCCCTTGGTGAGGCGGCGGCCGAGCTCGGCGGCGGAGGCCTCGATGTAGGACAGGTCGGGCGAGCCCTCCTTCAGCGGCGTCGGCACCGAGATGACGGCGATGTCGAACGCGGCCAGGTCGTCGGGGTCCGAGCTGGGGAGGTACCGGCCCGTGGCGAGGCAGGCAGCCAGGCGCTCGTCCGGGATGTCCTCGATGTAGGAGTCACCGGCGGCGAGCTGCTCGATGCGGCCGCGGTCGAGGTCGAAGCCCACGACGTCATGGCCCTGCTCGACGGCGCGGACCGCCAAGGGCAGGCCCACGTAGCCCTGACCGACGATGATGACGCGATCGGGCGCCCCTGCTGCTGTTGACACGTTCTGCCTCCCCCGGCCTCGCGGTCGGCCGACCGCGAAACGCGGTCGCGGAACCTAGCACCGCCCGGTGCGCAGGCCCCCACCATCGCGGCGTTGGCACAGCGGTGGGGCACATCCGGTGTCGGCAGCGTTTCCGGCGATGGAAACCATCGTGACGGCCCCTGCTCCCAAGGGAAACCATCGTGGTGTCGGGCTACCATCCGGCCACGCCCCGGGCTCGTCGGTCCACCCGACGCCCGCACCACGAGGAGCTGCCGTGTCCACCCGAGCCCTGCGCAACCTGGTGGGCGGCGAGGCCGTCGACGCCGCCGACGGCGCCACGATCGACCTCGTCGACCCCTCCACCGGCGAGGTCTTCGCCACCTCGCCCCGCTCCGGCGAGGCCGACGTCGACGCCGCCTGCCGGGCCGCCGCCACCGCCTTCGAGTCCTGGCGAGACACCACGCCGAGCGAGCGGCAGCGGGCGCTCCTGCGCTTCGCCGACCTCGTCGAGTCCCACGCCGATGAGCTGGTGGCGCTCGAAGTCGGAGAACACCGGCAAGCCGATCGGGCTGACCGCCGAGGAGGAGGTCCCGCCGATGGTGGACCAGATCCGCTTCTTCGCCGGCGCCGCCCGCGTGCTCGAGGGCAGCTCGGCGGGGGAGTACCTGGCGGGGCACACGTCGTGGATCCGCCGGGAGCCCGTGGGCGTGTGCGCCCAGGTGACCCCGTGGAACTACCCGATGATGATGGCCATCTGGAAGCTGGCGCCGGCGATCGCCGCCGGCAACACCGTCGTGCTCAAGCCGTCGGACACCACGCCGGTCACCACCATCCGCCTCGCCGAGCTGGCGGCCGAGGTGTTCCCCGACGGGGTGCTCAACGTCGTCACGGGCGACCGCACCACGGGCGCCGCGCTGGTGGCCCACGAGATCCCGCAGATGGTCTCGATCACCGGCTCGGTCCGGGCCGGCATGGAGGTCATGCGCTCCGCAGCCGACGACCTCAAGAACGTGCACCTCGAGCTGGGTGGCAAGGCGCCGGTGCTGGTGTTCGACGACGCCGACCTCGAGGCGGCCGCCGAGGCCATCGCGGGCGCCGGCTACTTCAACGCCGGCCAGGACTGCACGGCGGCCACGCGGGTGATCGCCGCGCCGGGCATCCACGCCGACCTGGCCGCCGCCCTGGCCGAGCAGGCGGCGGGCACCACCACCGCCCCGCCGTCGAACGCCGATGCCGACTACGGCCCGCTCAACAGCGCCGCCCAGCTCGACCGGGTCTCGGGCTTCGTCGACCGCCTGCCCGACCACGCCTCGCTGCTCGCCGGCGGGTCCCGGGTGGGCGACGCCGGCTTCTTCTACGCCCCGACGGTCATCGGCGGGCTCCGCCAGGACGACGAGGTCGTCCAGAACGAGATCTTCGGCCCGGTGATCACCGTGCAGCAGTTCAGCGACGAGGACGAGGCCGTGCGGTGGGCGAACGGGGTCAAGTACGGCCTCGCCTCGAGCATCTTCACCAGCGACCACGGCCGGGCCCTGCGCGTGTCGCGCCGGCTCAACTTCGGCTGCGTGTGGATCAACACCCACATCCCGCTGGTGGCCGAGATGCCCCACGGCGGTTTCGGCCACTCGGGCACGGGCAAGGACCTCAGCAAGTACGGGCTCGAGGACTACACCCGCATCAAGCACGTCATGTCCGCCTTCTGAACCGGAGCGCACCGTGAAGATCCTGTTGGTTGGAGCGGGGGGCGTCGGTACGGCGTTCGCCAAGATCGCGGCGCGACGGGAGTTCGTCGACGCCCTGGTGGTCGGCGACATCGACGAGCGGCGTGCCTCGGCCGCGGCAGCAGCGTTCGGCCCGACCGCCCGGGGCGTCGCCCTGGACGCCTCGGATGCCGGAGCGGTGCAGGCGCTGCTGGAGGCCGAGGGCCTCGACGTGCTCATGAACGCCGCCGACCCGCGCTTCGTGATGCCGCTCTTCGACGCTGCCCTGGCCGCCGGGTGCCACTACGTCGACATGGCCATGTCGCTCTCGAAGCCGCACCCGGACGCCCCCTACGAGCAGACCGGGGTGAAGCTGGGCGACGACCAGTTCGCCAAGGCCGCCGAGTGGGAGGCCCGCGGCCGGCTCGCCCTCGTGGGCATGGGCGTCGAGCCGGGGCTGTCGGACGTCTTCGCCCGCTACGCCGCCGACAACCTCTTCGAGTCCATCGACGAGGTCGGCATCCGGGACGGGGCCAACCTGGTGGTGGCCGGCTACGACTTCGCCCCGTCGTTCTCGATCTGGACCACCATCGAGGAGTGCCTGAACCCGCCGGTGGTCTGGGAGGCCGACCGGGGCTGGTTCACCACCGAGCCGTTCAGCGGTGCCGAGGTGTTCGAGTTCCCCGAGGGCATCGGCCCCGTCGAGTGCGTCAACGTGGAGCACGAGGAGGTGCTGCTCGTGCCCCGCTGGGTCGAGTGCCGGCGGGCCACCTTCAAGTACGGCCTGGGGGACGAGTTCATCAACGTGCTCAAGGTGCTGCACCAGCTCGGCCTCGACCGCACCGACCCCGTCTCGGTCCGCGGCACCTCGGTCTCGCCGCGCGACGTCGTGGCCGCCTGCCTGCCCGACCCCGCCACCCTCGGCGACAAGATGACCGGCAAGACGTGCGCCGGCACCTGGGTCACCGGCACCGGCAAGGACGGCAGCCCGTTCGAGACCTACCTCTTCCACGTCGTCGACAACGAGTGGTCGATGGCCGAGTACGGCTCCCAGGCGGTGGTCTGGCAGACCGCCGTCAACCCCGTCGTCGCCCTCGAGCTGGTGGCCAACGGCACCTGGTCCGGCGCCGGCGTCCTCGGCCCCGAGGCGTTCGACGCCGTCCCCTTCCTCGACCTCCTCACCGAGTACGGCAGCCCCTGCGGCCGCCGCGACGGCCCCGGCACGCCGGCTTCGTCCTGACAGCTCCTCCTGCTGGCCTGAGCGGAGTGCGGGCTGCTGGCGGCTGGGAGTGAGGTCGGGCTGCCTGAGTGGTTGCTGGTTGCCGGGGTGCTTGGGACCAGGGCGGTCGTGCTCCCTGGGCTGGGTGCGTCCTTGTGGGGTGCTTGGGACCACGGCGGGGTCGTGCTCCCTGGGCTGGGTGCGTCCTTCTGGGGTGCTTGGGACCACGGCGGGGTCGTGGGTCTCGGCTTGCAGGGCGCGACGGAGGCTGGGTTGGGCGGTTTGGTAGGGGATATCCGCTTCTGGGGCGGGTTCGCCGGGATTCCTGTCGCTGGGGGTCGCATAGCGACCCTTTGCGCCAGGAATCGGCCGGTCGTGGGCGAATTGGCTGATCTAGGCGGTGCGACGAGCAAGGTTCGTGACCTCAACGCGGTGAGGAGCGTGAAGTGCACGAACCTTCGCCGCGAAACATGCCGAGAACGGACCTTGCGGACGAAGCGGCCAGGCGCACACCACCCGCTCGATCCCGGCTCTGCCGTCGGCGTGGTTCGAAGCGGTGGGCGGGGGAGGGGCCCTGGTCCGAAGCACCCCGGTCGCCGGCGAACCGGCCGGGACGCGGGGCGTGCGATGCGGCCAGGCGCACACGACGAGCCCGCCGCCGGCTCTGCCGTCGGCGCGTGGTTCGAAGCGGTGGGCGGGGGAGGGGCCCTGGTCCGAAGCATCCCGGTCCCCGGCGAACCGGCCGGGGACCGGTGGGGATGAGCGCTCCGGGAGGGCGTGGACGCTCACCAGGTGGGGCCGGGCCCCCGCGGGTCAGGGGCGGGTGGCGGCGAGGGCGTCGGCGACGACGGTGAGGCCCTCGTGGAGGAGGTCCTCGCCGATGACGAGCGGGGGGAGGAAGCGGATGACGTTGCCGTAGGTGCCGGCGCCGAGGGTGACCACGCCGGCGGCGTGGCAGGCGGCGAGCACGGCGCGGACCCGTGCGGGGTCGGGGCTGGTGCTGCCGGGGACCACCAGCTCGATGGCCTGCATGAGGCCGCGACCGCGGACGTCGCCGATGCCGGGGTCGTCGGCGGCGAGCGCCTCGAGCCGAGCGCGCAGCACGTCGCCCAGGGTGGCGGCGCGCTCGACGAGGCCGTCTCGCTCGATGAGCTCGATGGTGGCCACGGCGGCGGCGCAGGCGACGGGGTTGCCGCCGTAGGTCCCGCCCAGCCCGCCGACGTGCACGGCGTCCATGAGGGCGGCCCGGCCGGTGACGCCGGCCAGGGGGAGGCCGCCGGCGATGCCCTTGGCGGTGGTGACGAGGTCCGGGACGATGCCCTCGTGCTCGCTGGCGAACCAGTGGCCGGTGCGGCCGAAGCCGGTCTGGATCTCGTCGGCCACGAAGAGGATGCCGTGCTCGCGGCAGAAGTCGACGAGCGCCGGGAGGTAGCCCTCGCCGGGCACGATGAAGCCGCCCTCGCCCTGGATCGGCTCCACCAGGATGGCGGCGACGTTGTCGGCGCCGATCTCGGTGCGGATGTGGTCGATGGCCTGGGTGGCCGCCTCGGGCCCACAGGCGTCGGGCCCTCCCGGCCAGCGGTAGGGGTACGCCATGGGCACCCGGTACACCTCGGGGGCGAAGGGCCCGAAGCCGGCCTTGTAGGGCATCGACTTGGCCGTGAGGGCCATGGTCAGGTTCGTGCGCCCGTGGTAGGCGTGGTCGAGCACCACCACCGCGCTGCGGCCGGTGGCGTGCCGGGCGATCTTGACGGCGTTCTCCACCGCCTCGGCACCGGAGTTGAACAGCGCCGAGCGCTTCTCGTGGTCGCCGGGGGTGAGGCGGTTGAGGTGCTCGGCCACGGCGACGTAGCCCTCGTACGGCGTGATCATGAAGCAGGTGTGGGTGAACGCCGCCGCCTGGGCCGCCACGGCGGCGGCCACCTCGGTGTCGGCGTTGCCGACGTTGACCACGGCGATGCCCGAGCCGAGGTCGATCAGCGAGTTGCCGTCGACGTCGACCAGCACGCCGCCACCGGCGGCGACCACCTGGATGGGCAGCGTGCTGCTGACGCCGGACGCCACCGCGGCCTGGCGTCGGGCGTGGAGCGCCAGCGACCGAGGCCCGGGGATGGCCGTGACCAGGCGGCGCTCCTGGGGCAGGGTCGGTCCGCCGACGGTGGGCGTGGTGATCACATCGGTCATCGGTGGGTCCTTGGTGCGGGGGAAGGCATCACTTCGATGCGGCTGCAGCCACCTTGCGCCAGATCGGGCGGGGCAGGAAGCGGAACGCTGTGAAGATCGGGGCCAGCTTGGCGGGCGACCACACGGTGTGGCTGCCCTTCTTGATGGCGGCGACGACGTCGACCGCAACCGCCTCTGGGGTGGTCTCCATGGGCCCCTTGCCCAGGTGGGCCGTCATCTGGGTGCGCACGAAGCCGGGTCGGACCACGAGCACCGATGCGCCCGAGCCCTCGAGCCGGTCGCCGAGGCCCTGGGCGAAGGCGTCGAGCCCCGCCTTGGTGGAGCCGTAGACGAAGTTGTCGGCCCGGGCCCGCATGGCCGCCACGGAGGTGATGACCACCAGCGTGCCGTGGCCCTGGGCCTTGAGGTGCTTGGCCACGGCCAGGCTCGACGACACCCCGCCGGCGTAGTTGACGATCGCCGCATCGGCGGCGGCCTTGGGGTCGTCGTCGAAGGCGGCCTGGTCGCCCAGCACGCCGAAGGCCGAGATCACGACGTCGAGGTCCGGGTGGGCGGCCCACACGTCGTCGACGATCTGCTCGTGGCTGGCGGTGTCGGCGGCGTCGAAGGCCACGATCTCGACGGTGGTGGCACCAGCGGCGCGGAGCTTGTCGGCGACGGGACCGAGCTTGGCGGGGTCCCGTCCGGCGAGCACCACGGTCTTGCACCGCTCCGATGCGAGCAGCTCGACGGTGGCGGTGGCGATCTCCGAGCCGCCGCCGAGGACGAGGGCGGACTGGACGGCGCCGAGGGCGTCTCGCATGGCGTGGGTGCTCCGGGGACGAGGGTGGACGGTCGTCCAGCATGGCACGGGGCTTCGGCGCGCCGAGGCGCCGTCGGTAGCCTGGGCCGACCATGAGCACCCGCAAGCTGATCCTCGCCGCCCTGCTGTGCGGCATGGCCATCCTCGTGGCCTTCACCCTGCAGTTGCTGCTGATGGGCTGACCCCCGACCCGACCGGCAGCAGGTTACGAGGCGCAGAACTTCGAGCCGACCGCCGTCCGTGGCCCTCCTCGGGTCCGTACCGTCGGGGTGGTGAGCATCGACCAGACCGAGCGGCCCGAGGCGCCGAGCGCATCGGAGCGGGCCCTGCCGCGTCGCAGCCGGTCCCGGGACGCCCTCGCCGGCTTCCTCGGGGCGGCCACGGCGCTCGTCGCCATCGAGATCGTGACCCTGTTCGACGCCACGGGCCGATCGGTCACCGAGACCGTGCAGAACGAGTTCATCTCGCGGTTCGCCGGCTCCCTGAAGGAGACCGCGGTCTCGCTGTTCGGCACGAACGACAAGGCCGCCCTCCAGGTCGGCACCGCCATCGTCGTGGTGCTCCTCGGCTCGCTGCTCGCAGCTCTGGCCGGGCGCCGGAGCGCCGTCGTGGCCGGGGGGTTCTCGGCGTTCGCCCTCCTGGGCATCGTCGTGGCCCTCGGCGATCCGCTCGCCTCCCACCCCGTCGCGGTGGTCGCCGCCGTGCTGGGCGCGGTGGCCGGCATCGCCGCCACGCTCGGCCTCGAGCACTGGTGGCACGGCGAGGGCCCCTCCTTCGTCACGAGCGCCCCGGCGGCCCGGGCTGCCGCGGCGGACGGGGCGCCGTCGCGGCGCACGGTGCTGACCTCGGGCGGGGCCACCGCCCTCCTGCTCCTGCTGGGCACCGGCTTGGCGCGGGGCGCGCCGCTCCTACCGGTCGGCGGCCACCGCCGTGAAGAAGGCGATCCCGAAGCCCGTCCGCACGGTTCCCGTGCCGGCCACCCAGCCCTTCGAGGTCGACGGGATCAGCCCGTACGTGACGCCGACGAAGGACTTCTACCGGATCGACACCGCGCTCCCGGCCCCGATCGTCGACGCCGCGAGCTGGCGGCTCCGCATCTCCGGCATGGTCGACAAGGAGGTCACGGTCACCTACGACGACCTCCTCGCCCGCAAGCTCGTCGAGGTCCCGATCACCATTCAATGCGTGTCGAACTACGTGGGCGGCGACCTCATCGGCACCGCCCGCTGGACCGGGGTGCCCCTCAAGGAACTGCTCGAGGAGGCCGGGGTCCAGCCGGGCGCCACGCAGATCATGGGCGAGTCCGTCGACGGCTTCACCGCCGGCTTCCCGGTCGAGGCGGGCCTGGACGGCCGCGACAGCCTCCTCGCCGTGGGCATGAACGGCCACCCGCTGCCCACCGAGCACGGGTTCCCGGCCCGCCTGATCATCCCGGGCCTCTACGGCTACGTGTCGGCCACCAAGTGGATCACCGAGATCCGCCTGACGACCTTCGAGGAGGAGCAGGGCTACTGGGTGCCGCTGGGCTGGTCGGCCAAGGGCCCCATCAAGCTCCAGTCGCGCATCGACGTCCCCCGCGACGGCGCCTCCGTGGCCGCCGGACGCCAGGCCGTGGGCGGGGTGGCCTGGGCGCCGCACACCGGGGTCAAGGCCGTCCAGGTCAAGGTCGACGACGGGGGGTGGCAGGACGCCGAGCTCGGCACCGTCGCGTCGATCGACACCTGGGTGCAGTGGCGCTACGAGTGGGACGCCACCGCCGGGCAGCACGAGCTCGCCGTCCGGGCCGTCGACGCCGATGGCCACGTGCAGACCGCAGCCTTCGCCGACCCGGCCCCGAACGGGGCGACGGGGCACCACACCATCGACGTCCAGGTGGGCTGACCAGGCCGATCGGGGCGGGCGGCCTGATCGGTAGGGTGGACCACGAAGGTCGGTGGAACGAGCCACCGACGGGGCCGGCGCAGCCGTCGGTCCAGATGAGAGGACCACCGTGAGCGACGACGCTGCCCCCGCGACCCACTTCGACGTGATCGTGATCGGGGGCGGGCCCGCCGGCTACGGCGCCGCCCTCTACGGCTCGGCCGCCGGGCTGAACATCGCCGTGGTCGAGAAGGACAAGGTCGGCGGCACCTGCCTGCACCGGGGCTGCATCCCGGCCAAGGAGCTGCTCGAGACCGCCCACGTGTACCGCACCGTGAGCGAGGCCTCGAAGTTCGGCATCGAGTCCTCGGCCCCCACCATCGAGTTCGGCACCACCATGGAGCGCAAGAACACCGTGGTCGACACGCTGTTCAAGGGCCTCTCCGGCCTGCTCAAGAACCGGAAGGTCACCGTCTTCGCCGGCACCGGCACGCTGCGGGCCGACCGGGGCGTCCACGTGGTGGGCAACGACGGCGAGACCGCCGACATCACCGCCGACGCCGTCATCCTGGCCGCCGGTTCGGTGCCCCGCTCCATCCCCGGCTTCGACGTCGACGGGAAGGTCGTGCTCACCTCCGACGAGGTCTTCGAGCTCACCGAGCTGCCGAAGAAGGTGGCGGTGATCGGTGGCGGCGCCATCGGCTGCGAGTTCGCCTCCATGCTCAGCGACCTGGGCTCGGAGGTCACCATCCTCGAGGCCCTGCCGCAGATCCTGCCGGGCGTCGACAAGGACGTGGTCAACACCGTCCTGCGCTCGTTCAAGGGCCGCAAGCTCGACGTGAAGACCGGCGTGAAGGTGGCCGGCCACAGCGCCGGCTCCTCGGGCACCACCGTGCACGTCGAGGGCGGCGACGACCTCGAGGTCGACGCCGTGGTCGTCTCGGTGGGCCGCCGCCCGCTGTCGGACAGCCTCGGCCTGGACGGCACCGGCGTCACCGTGACCGATCGCGGCTTCGTCGAGGTCGACGAGCTGTGCCGCACCTCCGTCGACGGCGTCTGGGCGGTCGGCGACCTCATCGCCACCCCCGGCCTCGCGCACGTGGGCTACGCCGAGGCCATCCTCGTCATCAAGCAGCTCCTGGGCGAGGAGGCCATCCCGGTCGACTACGGCAAGGTCGCCTGGTGCATCTACTCCAAGCCCGAGGTGGCCTTCGTCGGCCTCTCGGAGCAGGCCGCCCGTGACGCCGGCCACGACGTCGTGGTGGCCAAGCACCGCTGGGGCGGCAACAGCCGGGCCCTGATCGTCGGCGACACCGAGGGCGTGGTGAAGATCATCGCCGAGAAGCGCGAGGACGGCACCGGCGGGCAGGTCCTGGGCGTGCACATGTCCGGTCCCTGGGTGACCGAGCAGCTCGGCCAGGCGTACCTGGGCGTGAACTGGGAGGCCACCGTCGACGACATCGCCCACTTCATCCAGCCCCACCCCTCCCTGTCGGAGACCTTCGGCGAAGCCGTCCTGTCCCTGACGGGCCGCAGCCTCAACGGCTGAGCGGCCACCCGGCAGCCCCGGCGGCCGAGCAACTAGAACGAACCCACCCCCGAAACCTGCACCAGAAAGCGAGCGGCGCACCATGGCCGACATCGAGCTCCCCCAGTTGGGCGAGAGCGTCACCGAAGGCACCATCACGCGGTGGTTCAAGGCGATCGGCGACCAGGTCGCCGAAGACGAGCCCCTGTTCGAGGTGTCCACCGACAAGGTCGACTCCGAGGTCCCCTCGCCGTCGAGCGGCTACCTGGCCGAGATCCTGGTCGAAGAGGGTGACACCGTCGACGTCGGCACCAAGATCGCCGTCCTGTCCGACGGTCCTCCCGGGGGTGGCGACGGCGGCGGCGAGGCCGAGGCCCCCGCCGAGGAGCCGGCGGCCGAGCCCGAGGCGAAGGCCGAGGAGGCCGTCGACGAGGAGCCCGCACCGGCCGCCGAGACCGAGGCCGCCGAGCCGGAGCCTGCTGCGGCGCCCGAGCCGGAGCCCGCGCCCGAGCCCGCCAAGGCCGAGGCCCCCGCCGCTCCGGCCGAGCCCGCCGCTCCGGCCGGCGATGCCCCGCTCCTCTCGCCGGTCGTGCGGCGGCTGCTCGACGAGGCGGGCGTGCCGGCCTCCGACGTGACCGGCACCGGCATCGGTGGCCGCATCACCCGCGCCGACGTCGAGGGGCACCTCCGCGACCAGCCGGCCGCCAAGGCCGCCCCGGCTCCGGCTGCTCCCGCCGCCAAGGCCGCACCGGCCGCCGCCCCCGCCGCCGCCAAGGCCTCGCCCGCGCCGGCCACCGCCCGCATCGCTGCCGCCTCGGCGGCGGCCGTCGGCACCGACAACGCCGTCCCGCTCAACAAGATCCGCAAGATCACCGCCGAGCACATGGTGCGCTCGTTGGAGACCTCGGCCCACGCCTACGTGAGCACCGAGGTCGACTTCGAAGCGGTCGAGCGGGTCCGCAAGGCCAACAAGGACCAGTTCAAGGCCGACGAGGGCGTGTCGCTGACCTACCTGCCGTTCGTGGGCCGGGCCCTGGTGGACGCCCTCGCGGAGTTCCCGCAGGTCAACGCCTCCATGGGCGACGACGCCACCCAGCTCGTGGTCCACGGCAGCGTGAACCTGGGCATCGCGGTGGACCTCGACCACGAGGGCCTCATCGTCCCGGTGATCCACGAGGCCCAGGACCAGCGCCTGCGAGCCATCGCCCGCCACGTGGCCGAGCTGGCCTCGAAGGCGAAGTCGAAGGGCCTCACCGCCGATGACATCACCGGCGGCACCGTCACCATCACCAACGTCGGCAGCACCGGCAACGCCTTCCTGCTGCCGATCATCAACCAGCCCCAGGTGATGATCCTGGCCACCGACGGCATCAAGCGGAAGCCGGTGGTGGTGGTCGACGCCGACGGCGACGAGTCCATCGCCATCCACTCGGTGGGCAACCTCACCCTGGGCTGGGACCACCGGGCCTTCGACGGCGCCTACGCGGCGCAGTTCCTCGCCCGGGTCCGCGAGATCCTCGAGACCCGCGACTGGGCCGCCGAGCTGTAGCCGGCACCCGCCGCAACGATCGAACCGGGTGGGTTCCTCGGGGCCCTCGCCCTGGGCACCCCACCCGGTTCGCGCTTGGGGCGGCGCCGGTAGCCTCGGATCCATGGCTCCCGACCCGACGGCACCCCGACCGCTGCACGTGCGGTGGCTGGGCACGGTGCGCTACCAGGACGCCAACGCCCTGCAGCACGGCCTCTACGACACCGCCGTCGACGACCACCTGCTGCTGTCGGAGCACAAGCCCGTGTACACGCTCGGCGTGCGGGCCGACGAGGGGAACGTCCTGGTCGATCCGGCCTCCGTGGGCGCGGAGCTGGTCCGCACCGACCGCGGCGGTGACGTCACCTACCACGGCCCCGGCCAGCTGGTGGGCTACCCGATCCTGCACCTGCCCGGGAAGGGCGGCGGCACCAAGCCCGACTCCGCCGCCTACGTGCACGACGTCGAGCAGCTGGTCATCGACTCCCTGGCCGACCTCGGCCTCGCCGCGGACCGCCTGCCCGACTACCCCGGCGTCTGGGTGGGCGTCGGCACCGACGCCCCGCGCAAGGTCTGCGCCATCGGCGTGCGGCTGAACCGGGGACGCACGCTGCACGGCTTCGGCCTCAACGTCGATCCCGACCTCACGATGTTCAACCACATCGTCCCGTGCGGCATCCCCGACAAGGCGGTCACGTCCCTGCGGGCCGAGGGCATCGACGCGACCATGGCCGAGGTGGTCGACGTGGTGGTGGCCCGGGCCACCGAGCGGTGGGGGGCCGGCGGGGTCGATCGCCACGACGTGGTGTGGCGCCACCGCGAGAGCGACCTCGCCCCCTTCTCCCGCGGCGAGGGCGCCGGCGAGGTGGCCGGCCAGGTCAGGGCCAGCGGGCCCACCCGCGGGCGGGAGGCCACCGGCGCCGCCAAGGCCATCGACGAGCAGGCCGCCGCCGAGGGGACGTCGGTGCGCCTGCTGGGCCGCCTGGCCGATGCCGGCGTGGCCCAGGGGCTCGCCATCGGCGAGCGCAAGCCCGAGTGGATGCGGGCCAAGGCCCGCATGGGCGAGGACTACCTCCGCCTCAAGCAGACCATGCGCCAGCTGGACCTGGTCACGGTGTGCGAGGAGGCGGGCTGCCCCAACATCTACGAGTGCTGGCAGGACGGCACCGCCACCTTCATGATCAACGGCGAGCGCTGCACCCGGGCCTGCGGCTTCTGCCTGGTCGACACCCGACACCCGCAGGCGCCCGATCCCGGCGAGCCCGAGCGCGTGGCCACCGCGGTCGAGCAGATGGGCCTCCGCTACGCCGTGCTCACCACCGTCGCCCGCGACGACCTCGCCGACGGCGGCGCTTCCCAGTTCGCCGCCACCATCGCCGCCATCCGCCGACGCACCCCCGGCGTGCAGGTCGAGACCCTCATCTCCGACTGCAAGGGCGACCCCGCCTCGCTGGACGTGATCTTCGAGGCCCGTCCCGAGGTGCTGAACCACAACATCGAGACCGTGGCCCGGCTCCAGCGCGCCGTGCGGCCCTCGGCCTCCTACGCCCGGTCGTTGGCCTTGCTGGCCCGGGCCAAGGCCGCCGGCCTCACCACCAAGTCCAGCCTCATCGTGGGCATGGGCGAGACCTTCGACGAGCTGGTGGGAACGCTCGCCGACCTGCGCGGCATCGGCGTCGACATCGTCACCATCGGCCAGTACCTGCGGCCCACCACCCACCACCTGCCGGTGGCCCGCTGGGTCACGCCGGAGGAGTTCGCCGAGCTCAAGCGCATCGGCGAGGCCATGGGCATCGACCACGTCGAGTCCGGACCGCTCACCCGGTCCAGCTACCACGCCCGCCAGGCCGCCGACGCTGCTGAGGTCGAAACCGTGGCCCCGGCCGCGCTGGCTTAGGGGCAGACTGGTCCCCATGGGCAAGCAGTGGGACGCCATCCCCCCGCACCTCGTCGAGTGGATGCCGGCCCAGCCGGTGTTCTTCGTGGCCACCGCCCCGCTCACCGCCGAGGGCCACGTCAACGTCTCGCCCAAGGGCGACGACACGTTCCGGGTGATCGACGAGCGCACCGTGGCCTACCTGGACCTCACCGGCAGCGGCGCCGAGACCATCGCCCACACCCGGGAGAACGGCCGGCTCACGATCATGTTCTGCTCGTTCGACGCTCGGCCCGACATCGTCCGGCTCTACGGCGAGGGCGAGGCGGTGCTGCCCGACCACCCGGACTTCGCCGACCTGGTGGCCCGCTTCCCCGAGAAGCTCTCCACCCGCAGCGTGATCCGGCTGCACGTCCGCGAGGTCACCAGCTCCTGCGGCTTCGGGGTGCCCTACATGACCCTGGCCGGGCCCCGTCCGATGATGGACGAGTGGGCCGAGCGCAAGGGGCCCGACGGCATCGTCGAGTACCGGGCCCAGAAGAACGCCCACAGCCTCGACGGCCTCCCCGCGCTGGCCGACTGACGGTGGCCGACGAGCCCCAGCCGCGCTACGCCGCCGGCAGCCGGGCCGGGCGGGCCCCCGAGGAGCGACCGGCGACCCCGGAGGTCGTGCGGTCCCCGGCCACCGAGCCGGTCATCGACATCCGCCCGCCCGCGTGGTTCGCGGCGGCGTCGAAGGTCGTGGCCGTGCTGCTGGTGCTCCTCGGCGTGGTGGCGGCGACGGCCGGCTTCCGCACGGGGGACCCCGTCTCGGCCCTGGTGAGCCTGAGCGGCGGCGCCCTGCTGGCGGTCCTGGCCTGGGACGCCTCGACCCGTTCGGCGGTGACCGAGGGCGACGAGCTGGTCCTGCGCCAGTGGTTCCGGACGGTGCGCGCCCGCCGGGCCGACATCGACGAGTTCGACGCGGTGCGGGCCAGCTTCCTCCGCTGGGACATCGTGCTGGTCCCCGACGACGGCGACCTGCTCCGGCTGTGGGTCACCCGCACCCTCTCCGCCGGTCGTCGCACCCGCCAGGGCTGGCTGGCCGACCTGGAGGCCTGGCGCACCTGGGTCGAGCCCGACTGCACCGTCGGCTGAGGACCGGGCGGGGCCTACCCTTGGCCCCATGCATGCCGAGCGCCTCGACCGGGTCCGTGCCGCGATGGGGGAGCAGGGCGTCGACGTCCTCCTGCTCTCGGTCGGGCCGGACCTGCCGTGGCTGATCGGCTACGAGGCCATGCCGCTCGAACGGCTGACCATGCTGGTGGTCCCCCGCGACGGCGACGCCACGCTGGTGGTGCCCCGCCTCGAGGCGCCCCGGGTGGTCGAGCGGCCGGACGTGTTCGCCATCGAGCCGTTCGAGGAGTCCACCGACCCCATCGCCCTCGTGGCCGGGCTCGCCGGTGCCGCCGCCACCGTCGCGGTGGGCGACCGCACCTGGGCCCGGTTCGTGGTCGACCTCCAGGGCGCCCTGCCGGCAGCGGCCTGGCGCAAGGCCAGCACGGTCACCGGACCGCTGCGAGCGGTCAAGGACGCTGCCGAGGTCGCGGCGCTGCGCCGGGCCGCCGAGGCCGCCGACCGGGTGGCGGCGCAG
The DNA here is from genome assembly GCF_019048865.1 of Aquihabitans sp. G128. Taxonomy (GTDB): domain Bacteria; phylum Actinomycetota; class Acidimicrobiia; order Acidimicrobiales; family Iamiaceae; genus Aquihabitans. The sequence continues at coordinate 66,335 of NZ_CP077604.1, forward strand.
CTGCAGGGCGGCCAGATCCCGTTGGTGGGCCGCACCGAGGCCGACGTCTCGGCCGACATCGGCCGTCGCCTGGTGGACGAGGGCCACCAGCGCGTGAACTTCGCCATCGTGGCCAGCGGGCCGAACGCCGCCAGCCCCCACCACGACGCCGACGAGCGGGTCATCCGCGCCGGCGAGGTCGTGCTCTGCGACTTCGGCGGGACCATGGTCACCGAGGGCGGCGCCGGCTACTGCAGCGACATCACCCGCTGCGTGTCGATCGGCGAGCCGCCGGCCGAGGTGGCCGAGGCGTACGCCGTGCTGCACGAGGCCCAGCAGGCCGCGGTGGCCGCCGCCACGGTCGGCACGCCGTGCGAGGAGGTCGATGCCGTGGCGCGTCGCATCATCACCGCCGCCGGCTTCGGCGAGCGCTTCTTCCACCGCACCGGCCACGGCATCGGCGTCGAGGAGCACGAGGACCCCTACGTCGTGGCGGGCAACGCCACCCCGCTCGAGCCGGGCCACGCCTTCTCCGTGGAGCCGGGGATCTACACCACCGGCTCCTGGGGCCTCCGGCTCGAGGACATCGTGGTGGCGGCCGCCGACGGTCCCGACCCGCTCAACCGGGCCGACCACCAGCTCGTGGTGGTGGACGCCTAGCGGGCGCCTTGGCGCAGCAGGACCACCGGGATGGTCTTGGCCAGGATGGCGAGGTCGGTGGCGAGCGACCAGTTGTCGACGTAGTACAGGTCGAGGCGGGTGTAGTCCTCGAAGCTGGTGTCGCTCCGACCGCTGACCTGCCACATGCCGGTGATGCCGGGCTTGACCCGCAGGCGCTGGGCCAGCAGGGCGTCCCACTCCTCGGTCTCGTGGGGCAGGGCGGGCCGGGGGCCCACCAGGCTCATGTCGCCACGGAGGACGTTCCAGAGCTGGGGCAGCTCGTCGATCGAGGTCTTGCGCAGGAAGCGCCCGACCCGGGTGATGCGGGGGTCGTGGGCCATCTTGAACAGGGGCCCGTCGGCCTCGTTGCTGTCCATGAGGTCGGCCAGCTGGGCCTCGGCGTCGACGACCATGGTGCGGAACTTCAGGACCGGGAACGGGTCGGAGTCCTGGCCCACCCGCACCTGCGAGAACAGGAACGGGCCCCGGGAGTCGAGCTTGATGGCGATGGCGGCCACGAGGGCGATGGGCGCCGTCAGCACGAGGCCGATGGCGGCGGCCACGACGTCGAAGGAGCGCTTGGCGGCCGCCCGCCAGCCGCCCCGGGTGACGGGCTCGACGTAGACGATGGGGAAGCGGCCGAGGGGGCGCACGGTCAGGCGCTGCGACGAGATGTCCCGCAGGGTGGACGACAGCTCGACGTGCACGCCCTGGTCGAGCAGGTCGCGGGCGAGGCGGTTGGTCACGGTGCTCTCGACGCCGCTGGTGGCCACGATGACGCTGGCGTTCGGGTACTCCTGGAGCACGCCCTGGATGTCGCCGAAGCCGCCCAGCAGCGGCACGCCGGGGACGGGCTCGCGAGCCGGCGCGGTGTCGTCGACGAACCCGATGACCTCGTAGCCCAGCCAGGGCTCGGCCTTGAGCATGGCGGCGATGTCGCGACCCTCGGGGTTGGCGCCGGCCACCACCACGTACCGCACCATGCGGCCGCCCTGGCGCAGGCGCTGGAACGTGCGGCGGGCCACCTCGCGCTCGATGGTGACGGTGAGGCAGGCCACGAGCGCCAGGATCACGAGCGACGACCGCCGGAGCAGGACGCCGGCCAGGTTGGCCACGAGCGAGACCGACAGCGTGCCGAGCAGGGTGGCGTTGACGATCCGCCGGAACTCGTCGATCCGGCGCCCGATGAACCGGGTGTTGTAGAGCCGCTGGTTGGCGAAGAGCCCGAGCCAGACCGGCAGCGTGGCCAGGGTGGACCAGAGCAGCTCGTTGCGCGACGAGCCGGCGGTGGGGTCCCACCAGTCGAAGAGGAGCACCGACAGCAGGGCGGTGACGATGAGCGCCGCGGCGTCGGCGCCGATCATGACCAGCTTCGGTCGCCACGGCGCCGGAGCGCTCGAACGGCGTCGGCGGCGGGGCTGGCGCGAGGCGCGGGGAGCGGGGGCGTGCTCCGAGACGTCGGCCTCGACCACGTCGCTCGTCACCAGCTGCCCTCCCTGCATCGTCACCGAGCGTAGCGGCTGTGCGCTCATAGTTCACGCAACGTCATGTGAACGGCACCTGCGCCTCACCTGAACGGTGTCCGGGCGTCACCTCGGGTGACACGGACTGGTCGGCAGGGGTGAGGCGCCTACGCTGCCCCGCCATGGCTCGCAGACCACGGCGTCGCACGGTGCTCCTGTCGCTGCTCGGCGTGGCCATCCTCTGGATGATCGGCACGGCCTACCTCGCCAATGAGGCTCGGCGCGCGATGTCTTCCGGGAAGGACCGCCTGGAGTCCGTGCGCCAGGGCGCCACCACGTCGTCGCTCCTCGACCCGAAGACGGCCAAGGACCTCGACGCCGCCGACGCCGACTTCTCCCGGGCCCGCTCGAAGCTGCGCAGCCCGGTGCTCGCCCCCCTGCGGATCGTGCCGGTGCTGGGGCGCCAGGTCCGGGCCGCCGACAAGGTGGTGGCCACGTCGAAGGGCGCGGCGAGCCTGGCCGCCGACGCCGTCGACGACCTGCAGGAGCTCCAGGGCCGCGACCTCGGCGCCGGTCCCCAGCGGGTGGAGGCGCTCGACGACCTCGCCGCCATCGTCGCCCGCACCCGCACGGGCCTGGCGGCCCTCGACCCAGGCTCGCCCGACGCCCTCGTCGGACCGCTCGGCGATGCCGTGGTGGAGCTGCGCTCGCAGCGCGACGAGACCGTCGACGGCCTCGCCCGGGCCCAGCAGGCCACCGAGGCGGTGGCCAAGGTCCTCGACGGGCCGACGCCGTACCTGCTGATCGGGGCCAACAACGCCGAGATGCGGGCCGGCGGCGGCATGTTCCTGTCGGCCGCCACGCTGGGGTTCGACCACGGCACGCTCGAGCTGGGCGACGTCCGGCCCACCGAGCAACTCGTCCTGCCGGCCGGCTCGATCCCGGTGTCGGGGGACCTGGCGGCCAACTGGCCCTGGCTCGACGGCGGACGTGACCTGCGAAACATGGCGCTCAGCGCCGACTTCCCCCAGAGCGCGCCCATCGCGGCGGCCAACTGGGCCAAGGTCCCGGGCGGGACGAAGGTCGGCGGGGTCCTGGTGGTGGACGTCGACGCCATCCGCGGCCTGCTCCGCGTGGTCGGGCCCGTCGAGGTCGACGGCACCCGCTACACCGCCGACACCGTCCGTGGCGAGCTCCTGCGCAAGCAGTACGCCCGCTACGGCGACGACCGCGACGCCCGGCGCGACCAGCTGGGAGCCGTCGCCAAGGAGGTCTTCGCCCGCATCGAGGCCGGCGACTTCGAGCTCGACCGGCTCGCCACCGCCCTCACCGACGCCGTGCAGCGCCGGAACCTCTTGATCTGGTCGAGCGACCCGGCGGTCCAGCGGTCCTTCGCCACCGCCGGCGTCGACGGGCACCTGCGATCGAACTCGGTCTCGGTGGCCGTGCTCAACCGGGGCGCCGAGAAGCTCGACTCCTACCTCGACACCGCGGGCACCATCACGTCGTCCACCCGAGCCGACGGCCGGGTGGGGATCACCGTCCGCTACCAGCTCGTCAACCGGGCTCCGGCGAGCGGACCCCGGTACGTGGTGGGCCCGAACATCGAGGGGCTGGTCGAGGCCGAGCACCGCGGCATCGTGGTCGCCAACCTCCCGGCCGGGACGACGGGGGTCGAGCTGCGTGGGGCCACCCGGACGCTGCTCGGCAGCGACGGTCCCACCCTGGTGGTGGCGGGGAGCCTGGACGTCCCGCGCGGGAGCACGGCCGAGGTCGTCGTCACCGGCGTGCTGCCGCAGGGGGTGCGGTCGGTGGTGCTCGAGCCGTCAGCCCGCATCACCCGCACCCGGTGGACCGTCGACGGCACGGCCTACGAGATCGACCGGCGTCGTACCCTCGACCTGGGCCGCTGAGGGCGTCGTCGCATCTCCTGCCATTCTGTGACCCTGCGTAGCGGGATCACCGATTCGAACACGGAGAGTGTTGACGGCGACCACACGACTGCGTAGGGTGACGCCCATGTCGCTCCGCCGCACGCTCCAACTCGCCTTCGCCCTCGCGGTGGCCTCGCTCGCCCTGGCCTTCTCCACCGCCGCCGGCGCCGTCGACAACCCCGACTACACGGCCCCGCCGCCCACGTCGGTCGTCTCGAACTCGACGCCCAAGCCGGTGCGCCAGATCGCCAGCACCGCGGCCACCCCATCCCGCCAGCAGCTCGCCATCACCGGCTCCGACGTGGCCGGCACCGTCGCCGTCGGCACGATCCTGGTGGCCGGTGGCGCCGTCGTCCTCCTGGTGCGCCGTCGGGCCGCCGCCTGATCGACCTGGCCCCGGCGGGCCCCGTACGACCTGTCTGACGCAAGGCCCGGGCTCCGGCCCGGGCCTTCGTCGTTCCCGGCCACCGAGGGTGGGCCGCCTCGGCGGCGACGGGTGGTCAGCGGTGACGGACGATCAGCGGTGGCGGCGAGCGGCGTGGCGGGCGACCAGCGGGTCGACCAAGGCCCGGAAGCGGTCGACGGTGGCGCCGACCTCGCCGTCGTCCGGCGGGATGCGCAGGGCGGTCGGATCGGCCAGGGCGCGGTCGAGCAGGGCGACGAGATCGGCCTCGTCGGCGGCCAGCCACACCAGCTCCCGCTCGCCCATCCAGGCGGTGAAGGCCACCTGGTGGTCGTCGACGTGCTCGCCGAGGGTGCCCCGGCGGGGCACCACGATGGGCCGGTGCCCGACCGAGCGAGCGTCCATGATCCCGCCGGGACCGCCCTGGGCCACCACGGCGTCGGCGCCGGCCATGGCGGCCACCAGCTCGTCGTAGCCCAGCATCTCCACCGACTCGACGTGGGCCGGCGCCGCCGACTCGCCCCGTTGCACCAGCACGGCCACGTCGGGGTGGGCCACGGCCCAGGCGTCGATCCAGCCGACCAGCCGGTCGAACGGGTGGTGGTCGGTGCCCACCGTGACCACCACGCGGTAGGGCCCGCTCACAGCAGCGGCCCGATCACGACGGTGTCCTTGTACAGGGCCTGCTGCTCGGGCCACTGCACGCAGAAGCGGGTGGTGAAGGGCCGGCACAACCGACCGGTCATGGTGGGGGAGTCGATCCGGTCGAACACCTCCGCGTAGATGGTGGGGATGCGCAGTGCCCAGGCCACCACGAAGAACGGCACCGCCACGCCGGCGCCGGTGGACACCACGGCGTCGGGCCGGATCCGCCACACCTCGCGGATGGCCAGCACGGTGTTGCGGAGCAGGTTCGGGATGTTCCGGGTGGTGGGGTGGTGGGCCCAGATGACGGCCTCGTCGGCCAGCACGGAGCGGGCGTCAGGCTTGTCGAAGGTGACCCACGTGCGGTCGTGGCCCCGCCACCAGCCACCGAGGCGGACGAGCTGGGCCAGGTGGCCGCCGGCCGAGCCGACCAGGAGCACGTGGCCGCGGGCCGGCTGCTGGTCGTCGACACCCGTCATCGGCCAGACCGTACCCGGCCCGGAGTGGCCCGCCGTGCGCCGGGGTCCGTACCCTCGGCCTGGCCATGATCCGCCTCGACGCCGCCTCCTTCCTGTTGCAGTGGGCCGTCGGCGGGCTGTTCTTCACCTGGCTCACCACGCGGCGCCGCGAGGTGGGCCTCGGCTACGGCTGGCTCATGCGGGTGGTCTTCGGCTCCTTCGCCCTGGCCTCGATCGTGGTCGGCCAGGCGGTCGGGCCGGTGCCGGTCCGCGACGTCGCCGCCGGTGGCGTGGTCCTGGCCTCGGGGTGGGCGCTGCTGGTGTCGGTCCGCCGCAAGGCGGCCGGCGTGGCCGGGCAGCGCGAGCGCATCGAGAAGCGCACCGCCCGGGTGGCGGCCATGACCGGCATCGACCGCGAGGAGCAGCGCTTCGACAAGGCGGCGGCGGAGTTCCCGCCGGCGCTCGACCTGGTGGCCCCGGCCATCGGCCTGGTGGGCCTGGTGGCCGCCGGCATCGATGCCGGCTCGCCGGCGTGGCTCTCGGTGCTGCGCATCGTGGTCGGCGCGGCGTTCCTGGGGTCGGTGTCCGACGCCATGCTGCTGGGGCACTGGTACCTGGTGCAGCCCGGCCTGGCCCGCGGCCCGCTGCTCGAGCTGGTGCGCTGGACGGGCTGGCTCTGGCCCTTCGAGGTGGGCGTGATGCTCCTGCCCACCGGCATGGTGTCGGTCCTGAACGGCTCCATCGACGACAACTACGGCGGGATCCTGGGCTGGATGTGGGCCACGTGCGCGGTGACCACCATCGGCCTGGTGGTGGTCACCCGCGCCGCCCTGAAGGAGCGCCAGTACTCGGCGGTGATGGCGGCCACCGGCCTGCTGTACCTGGCCATCCTCACCGCCTTCGGCACCGACCTGGTGGCCCGGGCCGTCCTGGCCTGAGCTCAGGCCGCCGCCCGTTCCAGCTGCAGGGCGCCGAGGCCGAGGTCGGCGTCGAGCACCACGGTGGGCCGGCGAGCCGCCTCCTGGCCCTCGGTGGCCGGGAACCGGCGGTGGAGCTCGAGGTCCGTCCCGTCGATGCCCACCTCGCGGTCGTCGAGCAGCACCGAGCCGCCTCCGAGGTGGCCGCGGAGCTCGACGTCGACGTCGCGGGGCAGGCGCACCTCGGCGGCGCCCATGCCCAGGTCGAGCCGCACCACCGTGCGCGACCCAGGGGCCAGCTCGAGCCCGGTGAGGTCCAGCTCCTGGTGGCCGACGCCGAGGCGGTAGCTCGGGGGCAGGTCGGCGATGCTGGTCGGGCGGTCGCGGTGGTGGCCGATGCCGCCCCGGAAGGTCACGCCGGGGATGGCGGCGAGCACCAGGAACGGGATCGTGAGCACGGCGACGCCGGCGAGGGCCCACGACCACCCCCAGAGGGGTGCGGTCGCCAGGCCCACCAGGGCGATGCCCAGCACGGTGGCCGGCACGGCCCACCCCGGCAGCGAGACCCAGCCGGTGGCCCAGAGGGCCCCGGTCACCGTGGCGCCCTCGACGGCGCCGAGGACGAAGAGGTTGCGCACCAACCGGTGCTGGCGTCGGCGCTCGCGCCGGGAGGGGGGCAGGTCCAGCACGGAGGTGGAGGGCGCGGCATCGTCGTCGGACCAGCGGCGCACGGGCTCGGTGAGGTCGTCCGGCGACGGCTCCGCCCCGGGGACCACGGCGGTGGGGGTGGCCCACAGCTCGACCGCCGTCGGGTCAGCACCCGGGTCGGTCGGCGTCGACGGGGCGGCCGGGGTGGGCGGAGCCGGACGGCGACCGCCGCCACCCGGGCCGCCGCCGTCCGGGCCGTCCCCGCCCGGTCCGACGTCGCCCCCGCTCGGACCGGCCGAGCGGTGGCGGTCGTGGCGGGTGGCCCAGGCCAGGGCGGCGATCCCCAGCACCAGGAACACGGGGAACGGCCCTTCATGCGACCCGTCGGTGGCGACGGACCAGGCCCCGCTGGCCACCAGCGCCGCCACCACCAGGAGGATGGCGGTGGTGACGGGACGGTCGCTGCTCGGGCCGTGCTCGCGGTACCAGCGCAGCGCCACGGGCTCGTCGTCGATGGTGTCCGGCACGAACAGCCAGGCCGCGGCGTAGGCGACCAGCACGAAGCCCAGCGAGAAGATGGCGGCCACGCCGAGGGCGATCCGGATGATGTTGGGCTCGAGGCCGAGGTGCTCGGCCAGCCCGCCGGCCACGCCACCGAGGTACCGGTCCTCGGTCGAGCGGCGCAGGCGACGGGCGTCGCGGCCGAAGGGCGGTGGGGGCGGGTTGGGGGGCGGAGGAGCGTGGGTGGAGGTGTCGGGAGCCATGGGGCCATCGTGCGCGGCAGAGGCCTCCGGCACCATCGGGTACCTCCCGCTGCAGACCCCGAGCACCCTGAGGTCCGCCTCGGGGTCATCCCTGGTGCCGCTCGCGGCCCCGGGGTGCGACCATGGGCGGGCCCCATGGACGCCACCCCACCCCCTGCCCCCGGCCCGCCGCCGACGGCCGAGCCGCCACCGGTGCCGTTCTCCCGCGGGCGGCGCAGCCCCGGGTGGATCGACAAGGCCCCGGGGCCGCCGTGGCGCAGCCGGGACGACCACGTCGTCACCGGCCTGGCCGGCGGCACCGCCGAGTGGCTGGGCATCTCGGCCACGCTCGTCCGAGCCGTGCTGGCCTTCGTGCTGGTGGGCTCCGGCTTCGGGGTGCTGGCCTACGTGGGCGCGGCGATCCTGCTCCCGGTGGCCGACCGCTCGGTCCCGCCGGACGAGCGGGCGGTCCGCCTCCCGCAGGGGCGCGACCTCGAGCGATCGGGGATCGCGCTGCTCGTGGCCTTCGGTGGGGCGCTGCTCCTCCGGCTGGTGGGCGTCTGGCTCGGCGGCGACCTGGCCTGGCCCGCAGCAGTGGCAGCCGCCGGCCTCTCGCTGGTCTGGGGCCGTACCGACGTGGAGCGCCGAGAGCTGTGGCGCTCGCGCCTCGTGCGCCTGCCCGGGGACGAGGCGCCAGACCGCGGGGAGGTCGTGCGGCGGCGGCGCAGCACGGTGGCCCGCTTCGTCGCCGGCACCGTGCTGTTCGTGGTCGGTGGCTCGTGGGTGCTGGCCGTGGCCCGGCCCGAGACGGTGGTGCCGGTGCTCGCGGCGACGACGGCCACCACGGCCGGGCTGGCGCTGCTGGCCGGACCGTGGATCGCCGGCCTGTGGCGGGAGCTGGGCGAGGAGCGCCGCCGCCGGATCCGGGACCAGGAACGGGCCGAGGTGGCCGCCCAGCTCCACGACTCGGTGCTGCAGACCCTCGCCCTGATCCAGCGCGACCCGGAGACGCCCCGGCGGGTGGCCCACCTGGCCCGCCAGCAGGAGCGTTCGCTGCGACGCTGGCTCTTCACCGAGGAGGCGCCGAACCCGGTCGACGGCGAGCCCGACCTCGCCGACCTCCCGGCGCCGCCGACGTTCGGGGCCCGCCTGCGCATGGCCGCCGAGGAGGTCGAGGACGCCACCGGCGCCGCCGTCGAGTTGGTGCTCGTGGGCGACGCCAGGGCCGACGGCCGCACCGACGCCCTCGTGGCCGCAGCCCGCGAGGCCATGCGCAACGCCGCCGTCCACAGCGGTGCCGACGAGGTGTCGGTCTTCGCCGAGGCCACCTCCACGTCGCTCACCGTCTTCGTCCGCGACCGCGGCTCCGGCTTCGACCCGGTCCTGGTACCCGCCGACCGGCACGGCCTCCGAGAGTCGGTCGTGGGTCGCCTCGCCCGGGTGGGCGGCAGCGCCACCGTCGCCAGCGCCCCGGGCGAGGGCACCGAGGTCTCGATGGAGCTGATCCGATGACCGGTCGCGTCCGCGTGTTCCTCGTCGACGACCACACGTTGTTCCGCGCCGGGGTGCGGGCCGAGCTGGCCGAGTCGGTCGAGGTGGTGGGCGAGGCCGGCGACGTCGCCGAGGCCATCGCCGGCATCGAGGCCAGCAGGCCCGACGTCGTCCTGCTCGATGTGCACCTGCCCGGGGGCGGGGGTGCGGCGGTGGCCGCCGCCGTCCGCGAGCGGCGGCCCGAGGTGCGCTTCCTCGCCCTGTCGGTCTCGGACGCGGCCGAGGACGTGATCGCGGTCATCCGGGCGGGGGCGCGGGGCTACGTGACCAAGACCATCGACCGGGCCGGCCTGGTCGACGCCATCGCCCGAGTGGCCGCCGGCGACGCCGTGTTCTCGCCCCGCCTCGCCGGCTTCGTGCTCGACGCCTTCGCCCACGACCCGGGGGAGGCCCCGGCGGTGGCCGATCCGGAGCTCGACTCGCTCACGCCCCGGGAGCAGGAGGTCCTGCGCCTCATCGCCCGGGGCTACACCTACAAGGAGCTGGCCCGACAGCTGGTCATCTCGGTGAAGACGGTGGAGACCCACGTGTCGTCGGTGCTGCGCAAGCTCCAGCTCTCCAGCCGCCACGAGCTCACCCGTTGGGCCAACGACCGGCGCCTGCTCTGACGCTTAGGCTCTGGCCATGGCTCGACCCATCTGGAACGGCGCGATCAGCTTCGGGCTCGTCAGCATCCCGGTGAAGCTCTTCTCCGCCACCGTCGACAAGTCGGTGCGGTTCCACCAGATCGACTCCCGGACCGGCAGCCGCGTCCGCCAGAAGCGGGTGGCCGAGGCCGACGGCGTCGAGGTGGGCTACGAGGACATCGTCAAGGGCTACGAGCTGGCCTCGGGCCGCTACGTCACCATCACCGACGACGAGATGGCGTCGGTCGACCCGAAGGCTAGTCGCACCATCGACCTGCTCGAGTTCGTCGACCTCGAGTCGATCGACCCGATCTTCTACAACTCGGCGTACTACCTGGCCCCCGACCCGGCCACTGCCAAGCCCTACGCCCTCCTGCTCAACGCCATGCTGGACGCAGGCAAGGTCGGCATCGCCACCTTCGTCATGCGGGGCAAGGAGTACCTGGCCGCCATCCGAGCGGACGAGGACAAGCTGGTGCTCTCCACCATGCGCTACGCCGACGAGATCCGCGGCGTGGAGGAGATCGAGCAGCTCGACGCGGTGCGCGAGGTGGAGCTCACCGACAAGGAGGTGGCCATGGCCGGCCAGCTCATCGAGAGCCTCGACGCCGAGTTCGACCCCAGCCGCTTCCACGACTCCTACCGCGAGAAGATCATGGAGATGGTCCAGGCCAAGGGCGACGGCGAGGAAGCGCCCGTGGCCGAGGTCGAGGACGACGGCGAGCACAAGGTGATCGACCTGATGGCCGCCCTCGAGGCCAGCGTCGCCGACGCCAAGGCGGCCCGGAAGCGCCACCCGACGGGCGCCGAGGCCGAGGCCGAAGACGACGAGGACGAGGCGCCGGCCAAGAAGGCGGCCGCCAAGAAGGCGCCGGCGAAGAAGGCGGCGGCCAAGAAGGCTCCGGCGAAGAAGGCGGCCGCCAAGAAGGCGCCGGCCAAGCGGGCCGCCGCCCGCAAGTCGGCCTGAGGCCCGCCCCGCCCCCATGCCCGGCGCGCACCGAGGTCACCATCGACGGGCGGGCCCTGTCGGTCTCGAACCTCGACAAGGTGCTCTACCCCGAGGCCGGGTTCACCAAGGCCGAGGTGATCGACTACTACGTGCGCATCGCCCCGGTGCTGCTGGCCCACCTGGGCGACCGCGGCATCACCATGCGCCGGTTCCCCAACGGCGTCGACGCCGGCTCCTTCTTCGAGAAGCGGTGCCCGACGCACCGGCCCGACTGGGTGGGCACCGCCGACGGGCCGGGCGACCACAACGGCACCATCGGCTACTGCCGCCTCGACAGCACTGCGGCGCTGGCATGGGCGGCCAACCTGGCAGCCATCGAGCTCCACGCCCCCATGGCCCGGGCCCACGACATCGAGTCGCCCACCATGGTGGTGTTCGACCTCGACCCGGGGCCCGGCACCGGGATGGTGCAGTGCGCCGAGGTGGGGCTCTGGATCCGCGACGTGCTGGCCGGGATCGGCTTCGACGCCTACCCCAAGACCTCGGGCTCGAAGGGCCTCCAGGTGTACCTGCCGGTCAACGGCCCGGCCACCCACGAGGCGGCGTCGGCCTTCGCCCTGGCCGTGGCCCAGGTGCTGGAGAAGGCCCACCCCAAGCTGATCGTCACCACCATGGCCAAGGCGGCGCGCACCGACAAGGTGCTCATCGACTGGAGCCAGAACAGCCGCCACAAGACCACCATCTGCACCTACTCGCTCCGGGCCCGCCCGCAGCCGACGGTGTCGACGCCGGTCACCTGGGACGAGGTGGCTGCGGCCGCCGACGGACAACCCCTCTCGTTCCAAGCCGCCGACGTGCTGGCCCGGATCGACGAGCTCGGCGACCTCTTCGCCCCCACCCTCGACCAGGTCCAGGAGCTCCCCGCGCCCCGGACTTGATCGCCCCGCTTGATCCCGGCAGCCTCCCGCCGATGGGGCGGGGCGCCGGGCGCCGCCCACCACCGCCACCGGAGACGAACGTGCCCGAACAGCTCATGTCGGAGATCAGCCCCTACCGCACCCGGCGGGCGTCGCTCCCTGCGCGGCGAGGGCGACCTCTACCTCTACCTCGAGGACCTGGTGGGCCCGGAGCCGGAGACGGTCTCGATCGTGTGGGTGGCCAACGTGCTGCCCGCGCCGGAGGGCGCCGGCGTGCCCACCCCGGCCGGGGTGCCGCCCCGCATGGGCGCCGGCGGCACCCGCCACCCCGAGGGCTGCCCCCAGCTCGGCCGGGGCCTGGAGCTGGTCTGGTTCGAGGAGGGCGATGCGGTAGCCCTGGTCGACGCCGAGGGCGTGGTGGCCGTCATCCCTGGGTGGGCCGGCCGCGACGACTTCTACGGCTACGCCCGCTACGCGGGGTCGCAGCGCCCTGGCCTGGGAGCTCACCAACGAGGCCCGCGAGGCGCTCGAGCAGAAGGTGGCCGAGTCCCGCGAGTTCTGGCGCTGGCGCTCCGGCCCGGCCGCCTGGCCCGAGATCCGATCCACGGGCCAGGCGTTCCTGGAGCAGCGCGTGGGCCCGCAGGACGCCGTGTGGCCCATCGGTGATGGCACCTTCCCCGAGCTCATCGCCACCCGCCACCGGGTGGAAGGCCAGAACGTGTGGGTCACCGCCACCACCGGCCTGTCTGCCCAGCGCATGGCCGGCGTCGAGCAGTACCTGGAGGTGCCCGACGGCGCCACCCGCATCGAGCTGGCCATCGCCCGGTCCGTGCCCGACCAGGCCGGTGCCGACCTGGTGGCCGCACTGGCCACCATCCCCTTCGGCCGCTGCACGTGGCTGGGCGAGGGCCACACCATCGGCGGCGTGCCGGGCTCGTACCCCGCCTTCGGTCCGGACAAGGCAGCTCTGCTGCTCACGGCGAAGCCGCCGGAAGGTGCTGGTCCGCCGGCCCCGGACCTCACCGGCCTGGTTCGCCGCGAGGGCAAGGTCAGCTACCTGTGGGCGTTGCTCATCGACGAGGAGACGTTCCGCCTGGCGCGGGGCCGCGACGCCCGCACCGCCGCCGAGCACCTCGCCGGCACCGGCGCCACCTGGGTCCAGTAGCTCGAGGCAGGTCTGCTGCGAGGGCTCCGGTCACGCAGCGTCGGAGCGATGCCTCCGACGGTGGCACGGGGCGCAGCGGAGCTGGAGCTCGGAGGTGACCGTCTGCCCGCTGAGCTCGTACGGCGGCACGTGGTCGTACTCCAGGAGTGCCGTGCTGCCGCAGTCGACGCAGTGGCGGTCGCGCTCCTTCACCACCCGCTTCTGCCGGTCGGTGGGGACGCGCCGCCGCGGCGACGCATCGACCGGGTTGCCAGCCGCATCGTGGATCAGCGCTCGGAGGAAGGCGTCGGGAGCGATCTGGGCGGCGACGCTGTCCGACACCGGCGAGCCGTCGTCCATGGTGCAGCCGTCACCGCGGACGTGGAGCACGACCTCCGTCGCCGCCCGTCCGCTGCCTTCGGTGAGGAGGTGGCCGATCGCATCGGCCCGTTGCTGTGCGAGCGAGGGGAACGCGTCCGCGGACGCGCCCCTCGCGCGCTCGGTCGTGCCCGGCGCGTCCGCGGACGCGTCCTGATCACGCTGCGAGGTCGACCGCCTCGTCATCACTGCGGTCTCGAAGCTTCGCGATGACCGCGCCCGCCAAGAGGGGCGGGAGGCGCAACGTGAACACCACCATGCCGTCCGGGTCGGTGCGCCACCGGACCGATCGCTGCTGGTGGTGGTAGGCGGCGAGGTCCTTCGGGTCAGTGGTGCGGTGGAGCCACCGAGCGAGCTCCACGCCGAGGTCGCTGGCCGGGGTCTCGAGGGCGATCGGCAGCAGCTCGCCCTCGTTGTCGCCGGTGGCGAGTCGGGTGAGGGTGCGGACCTTCGAGTACGACAGCTGGCCGTCGGCGAAGGCGGCGGAGATGAGCGGCAGCTCGTCCAGCCGGCGACCGATGCGCAGCCACTCCGCGCCGTGCAGACCTCCACGTCGGCCCTGGCGGCGAGCCAGTGGGCGGCGGTCGGGGCGCCGGCCAGGACCCACTCCGACGACGCGGCGAACCGGGCGGCCAACACCACGAGCCGTTGTTGGCTCTGGGCCCACAGGCCGATGATCTCGGCCAGTTCGGCAGAGAGCGGACCGGTGGTCCGCGCGGGAACGGGGGAGACGACGGCCACGACGGCCACCTCCAGATCAGCGAGAGGAACGAGTACCGGACCTCCCGTCGCCGCCGTGGGGCGTCTCTCTCTCCTGAGGAGGAGGCGGAGGGGACTGGTCGAGCTCCGCTCGACCGAGCATAGGAAGGGGGTCTGACGACGAAGCCTCCGCCCGCACCGCTGCAGGTCGACGCGTCCGCGGACGCGTCGACCGCTCGACCCGGGTGGGCCGCCACGTGGCCGCGACGCCGAGGCCGCCCGACGCGCCTGCTCGGCAGACCGGACGCCGCCCGGGCTACCGAGCGACGAAGTACTTGGCCTTGGGGTGGTGGCAGATGATGGCGCTGGTGCTCTGCTCGGGCTGGAACTGGAAGCCCGTCTCCTCGTTGACCTCGATGCCGATGCGCTCGGCCTCCAGGAGGTGGGCGACGGTCTCGTTGTCCTCGAGGTCCGGGCAGGCCGGGTAGCCCCAGGAGTAGCGGCCGCCGCGGTACTGCTGGCGGAAGAGGCCTGCCACGCTGGGCGCGTCCTGGTCGGCGAAGCCCATCTCCTCGCGGATGCGCCGGTGCCACAGCTCGGCCAGGGCCTCGGCCATCTCGACGCCGATGCCGTGGAGCATGAGGTACTCCTGGTACCGGTCCTCCTTGAACAGCTGCGCGGTGCGCTCCGAGACCCGCTCGCCCATGGTGACGATCATGAAGGCGACGTAGTCGGTCTCGTCGGAGCCGAGCGGCCGGAAGAAGTCGGCGATGCACAGGTGCGGCTCGCGCGTGGAGCGGGGGAACGGGAAGCGGGCCTTCTCGACCGTCTTGCTCTCGTCTTCCCACACCACGACGTCGGTGCCGTCGCCGTTGGCGGGCCAGTAGCCGTAGGCCACCTGCGGGATCAGCAGGTCGTCGGCGCGGGCCTTGGCCAGCTGGTCGCGCAGCTCGGGGCGCATGCGCTCCTTGAACTGGTCGTCGCTCTCGCCGGCCTCGGGGCGGAAGCCCCACTGGTTGCGGAACAGCGCCGTCTCGTTGAGGTAGGCGGCGATGTCGTCGAGCGGCACGCCCTTGATGATCCGGCTGCCGATGAACGGCGGCACGAAGATCGGGTTGTCGGTCTCGACCTCGGGGGAGCGGTCGGGCAGCTCCACCGGGGCGGCATCGCCCTTCTCGGCCACGCCGGCGCGGGCCCGCACCGTGGACTCCGACGGCACGTTGCCCCAGTCGGGGTCGTCCTTGCTCGGGTCCTGGCGGATCTCGAGGAGGCGGTCCATGACGTGGAGGCCCTCGAAGGCGTCCTTGCCGTAGAACAGCCGGCCTTCGTAGACGTTGCGCAGGTCCCGCTCGACGTAGGAGCGGGTGAGCGCCGCGCCGCCGAGCAGCACCGGGATGTCGGTGAGCTCGCGGGTGTTGAGCTCCTCCAGGTTGTCGCGCATGATCAGCGTGCTCTTGACCAGCAGGCCGCTCATGCCGATGGCGTGGGCCTTGATCTCCAGCGCCTTCTCGATCATCTCCGAGATCGAGATCTTGATCCCGATGTTGTGCACCTCGTAGCCGTTGTTGGTGAGGATGATGTCGACGAGGTTCTTGCCGATGTCGTGGACGTCGCCCTTCACGGTGGCCAGCACGATGCGGCCCTTGGAGGCGTCGACGCCGTCGGCGACCTTCTCCATGAACGGCTCGAGGTAGGCCACCGAGGCCTTCATGGTCTCGGCGCTCTGCAGCACGAACGGCAGCTGCATCTCACCGGCGCCGAACAGCTCGCCGACGACCTTCATGCCGCCGAGGAGGTGCTCGTTGATGATGGTGAGCGGCTTGATGCCCTCGGCCATGGCCTCGTCGAGGTCGACGGTGAGGTTCTCGCGGTCGCCGTCGATGATGCGGTGGTGGAGGCGGTCGCCGACCGGCCAGCCGGAGCGGTCCTCCTTCTCCTCCTTCTGCACCGTGACGTCGGCGAAGACCTCGAGGAACTTCTGCAGCGGGTCGTAGTCGTCGGCGCCCTCGGACAGGGCGCCGGCGCTGCCGCGCTTGTCGTAGATGAGGTCCATGGCGACGTCGCGCTGCTCCTCCGGGATCTTGCTCAGCGGCATGATCTTGGAGGCGTGGACGATGGCGGAGTCGAGGCCGACCTTGACGCACTCGGCCATGAACACGCTGTTGAGCACGTGGCGCGAGGCGGGGGAGAGGCCGAAGCTCACGTTGGAGAGCCCGAGCGTGGTGTAGCAGCCGGGGATCTCCTCCTTGATGCGCTTGATGGCGTCCATGGTCTCCATGGCGTCGCGACGCAGGTCGTCGTCGCCGGTGGAGAGCGGGAAGGTGAGGGCGTCGAAGATGAGGTCGTGGTTCTCGAGGCCGTAGGTGTCGCGGGCCAGCTCGGCGATGCGCTTGGCCACCCGGACCTTCCACTCGACGTCGCGGGCCTGGCCCTCCTCGTCGATGCAGAGGCAGATGACCGCCGCGCCGTACTCCTTGGCCAGGCGGAACACCCGGTCGAGCCGCGAGCCCTCGGCGAAGCCGTCCTCGAGGTTGGCGGAGTTGAGGATGGCGCGGCCGCCGATCCACTGCAGGCCGGCCTCGATCACCTCGGGCTCGGTGGAGTCGAGCACCAGCGGGGCGTTGGCGCCGGTCGCGAAGCGGCTGGCGATCTCGTCCATGTCGGCGGCGCCGTCGCGGCCGACGTAGTCGACGCAGACGTCGAGGACGTGGGCGCCGCTCTTGATCTGCTCGGTGGCCATGGCCGAGCAGGTGTCGTAGTCGCCCTCGAGCATGGCCTCGCGGAACTTCTTGGAGCCGTTGGCGTTGGTGCGCTCGCCGATCATCAGCGAGGACAGGTCCTGGTGCAGCGACACCGGCGAGTAGATCGACGACACCGACGGCTCGAACTCCACGTGCCGCGTGGCGGGCACGAGGTTCGGGGCCATGTCGGCCAGCTTCTTGATGAACTCCGGCGTGGTGCCGCAGCAGCCGCCGATGACCTGCACGCCGAGCTCCTCCACGAAGCGGCGCTGGTGGACCTCCATCTGGTCCGCAGTGAGGTCGTAGTGCATCTTGCCGTCGACCACCGAGGGCAGCCCGGCGTTGGGCAGCACGGAGATCGGGGTCCGGGCGTGCTGGGAGAGGTGGCGGATGTGCTCGCCCATCTCGGTGGGCCCGGTGGCGCAGTTCAGCCCGACGATGTCGATGCCCAGCGGGTCGATCGACGCGAGGGCGGCGCCGATCTCGGTGCCGACCAGCATCCGACCGGTGAGCTCCATGGTGACCTGGGCCTGGATGGGCACCTGGCGGCCGACCTTGGCCATGGCCCGGCGCACGCCGATGACGGCGGCCTTCACGGCGAGGAGGTCGAAGTGGGTCTCGAGGATGAACAGGTCGACGCCGCCCTCGAGCAGCGCCTCGCCGGCCACCTGGTAGTGGTCGCGCAGCTCGGCGAAGCGGATCTGACCGAGGCTGGGGGACTTGGTGCCCGGGCCGAGCGAGCCGGCCACGTAGCGCTTCCGGTCCGGCGTCGAGAAGCCGTCAGCCACCTCGCGGGCGATGCGGGCGTTGGCCAGGGCGATCTCGTGGGAGCGCTCGGTCATGTCGTACTCGCCGAGCGGGACGCCGAAGGCGCCGAAGGTGTTGGTCTCCACCACGTCGGCGCCGACCTCGAAGTAGGCGGTGTGCAGCGCGGCGATGACGTCGGGCCGGGTGATGCCGAGGTAGTCGGTGCAGCCCTCGTTGGCCTCGCCGCCGTAGTCGTCCAGGCTCAGGTCCTGCGTCTGCAGCCAGGTGCCGGTGGCACCGTCGTAGACGACGACACGTTGTGCGACCAGGTCGAGGAAGGAGGTGCTCACGCCCGCCAGGCTACCGGGGGGTGCCAACCCGGCCGTAGTCCGATCCGCCCGCTCCGGCGCCGTCGGTAGGCTCGCCGCCACATGAAGATCTACACGCGCAAGGGCGACGACGGTAGCACCGGCCTGTACGGCGGCGGTCGGGTGGCCAAGGACTCCGCCGCCCCCGAGGCCTACGGCACGGTCGACGAGGCCCAGGCCGCCCTCGGCGTGGCTCGCGCCGCCTGCGAGCGCGGCGGCGAGCTGGACCAGATCCTGGTGGGCCTCGAGCGGGACCTGTGGGTGCTCATGGCCGAGCTGGCCACCGACGAGAGCAACCGCCACAAGCTCAGCGCCGGCGCCAGCCTGGTGACGACGGAGATGGTCGCCGCCCTCGAGGCGCAGATCGACGAGATCTCGTCGCGCTTCGACCCACCCACCGAGTTCGTCGTGCCGGGCGAGGACGCGGTGGCCGCCTGGCTCGACGTCGCCCGCACCGTCGTCCGGCGGGCCGAGCGGCGTTCGCTGCACGCCGCCTTCAAGGGCTCGCAGGTCGTCCCCTACCTCAACCGCCTGTCGGACCTCGTCTGGACCCTCGCCCGCTGGCGGGAGGGCCACTCGCTGGCCAGCCGGTCCGTCCCGTCCTCCGTCCCCACCGCCCAGGAGCCCTGACATGCCGATCCCGATCACCCTCGACCACCAGGCCACCGTCCCCGACGACGTCGAGCTGGTGGCCGTCGGCGTGCGCAGCGCGCAGCTCGAGGCCGACGCTCCTGGGCTCGACGAGGAGCTGGCCCGCATCGCCGGCTTCGAGGGCAAGCTGGCCCAGACCTTGGTGGCGGCCACCGACGAGGGCGTGCAGCTGCTGGTGGGCCTCGGCGACGAGGCCGACCCGACCACCTACCGCAAGGTCGGCGCGGCTATCGCCAAGGCCGCGGTGAAGCGGGCGTCGATCGCCGTCGACGTCCTGGTCGACCTCGACGGGCCCGACCGTGTCGCCGCCGCCGGCGCGCTGGCCGAGGGCCTGGCCCTCGGCTCCTACGGCTTCGCCGACTACAAGGACCCGGCCCCCGGGACCGCCCTCGAGGCCGTGACCGTGGTGGGCAAGGGCGGCAAGCGGGTGGCTGACGCCGTGGCGCGCGGCGCTCGCGTCGCCGAGGCCGTCGGCCTGGTGCGCGACCTCGTCAACACCCCCGGTGGCGACCTCACCCCCACCGCCTTCGCCGAGCAGGCGATCGAGGTGGCCGACGAAGCCGGCATCGAGATCGAGGTGCTCGATCTGGCGGCCATCACCGAGGCCGGCCTGGGCGGCCTGCTCGGCGTGGCCCGCGGCTCGGCCCAGGAGCCCCGGTTCGTGAAGCTCAGCTACGTGCCCGAGGGCCGGCCGCGCGGCAAGGTCGCGCTGGTGGGCAAGGGCGTCACGTTCGACTCCGGCGGCCTGTCGATCAAGAGCGCCGGCGGCATGGAGGGCATGAAGGGCGACATGGCCGGCGCCGCCACGGTGCTCGCCGCCCTCAGCCTGGTGCCCACCGTCGCCCCCAAGCTGCAGGTCACCGGCTACCTCCCGCTGACCGACAACATGCTCGGCCCGGACGCCACCCGCGTCGGCGACGTGCTGCGCACCCGCAACGGCAAGACCGTCGAGGTGCTCAACACCGACGCCGAGGGACGGCTGATCCTGGCCGACGGCCTGGCGCTCGCCGTCGAGGACGAGCCCGACGCCATCATCGACCTCGCCACGCTCACCGGCGCCTGCATGGTGGCCCTGGGCGACCGCACCGCCGGCGTCTTCACCAACTCCGAGGCCCTGGCCGAGCGGGTGCTCGACGCCGCCGACGAGGCGGGCGAGCTGTTCTGGCCGCTCCCCATGCCCGAGCACCTCCGCAAGCCGCTCGACAGCGAGATCGCCGACCTCCGCAACATCGGCGTCGGCGGCTACGGCGGTGCCTCCACCGCGGCCATCTTCCTGCAGGAGTTCGTGGGCGACGTGCCCTGGGCCCACCTCGACATCGCCGGTCCCGCCGACAGCAAGGGCGCCTACGACGAGGTCAGCAAGGGCGGCACCGGCTTCGGGGTCCGCACCCTCGTCCGCCTCCTCGGCTCCTGGACCAAGCTCCCGTAGCCCCCTGGGTCGACCCCGGGACGGCTCACGGGCCGAGGCCAGAGCAGGGCGCGAGCTCATCCTCGACCGTGCCGTCGCGAACCAGCTCGACGGCGGGCTGCCCTTGGACGACGGCGTACGCCACGGTCCCCAGTTGCAGCCGAACCAGCGGTCGACCGTCCGGGCACCGCCGCTCGGCCTCGATGGCTTCCTGGCACGCCCGGATGTCCCGAGCCGTGAGCACGCGCCCCGAGGTCACGGCGTCGACGCAGGCCGGCGTCACGTCGTAGACGGTCCCACGGTCGCACATGACCAGCCCGACCACGACCGCTGCCGCACCCCCCGTCAACGCAACGCTCCAGCCTCGCCTCACGACGCCCACCGCTCATCCATCGTGCGCAGCGCCGCAGCCACCACTCGGGCCCTCGACTGGACGCCCCCCAGGTCCTGCGCGCCTGCGAAGATCCCTTCGAAGAACGAGATAACGGCAATAGTGCCGCGGAGGTGGAGCTCGCCGGCCGAGGTGTCGGGCACGAGGCAGGCATCCCCGCTGATCCAGTCCGGCAACGTCGTCCACGGTGCGACGAGGGCCGCCGACGCACCGTTCGACACGGTGGCGCGCTCGGCCCGCAGGAGGCCATTGGCATGCGTGAGGACGTAGGCGATCCGGGAGCCGGCCGAAGTGCGGACCAAGTCGAGCTTGAGCTCGCAGGCGTCCGTCGAGGTGGGAATGTTGGTCGCGATCCCGCTCGGCATCCCGAAGGCGTCCGTCTCGATGCCGGCCGACCAGTCGATCCTGGTGCCGCGCAGCCATGCGCTGGACCAGGGCTCGGCTGCACGCAGCGCCCGCACGTTCCGAGGCCCGTCGACGCCCTGTGCGCGTGCCGCCGCGCCGAGAGTCGAGACGAGGCTTGCGCCCGGCTCGTCCATCTCGCTCTTCACCGGTCCAGCTCCTGGACCAGGTCTGCGAACCGGGCCTCGGTCTCGGCCACCGAGGAGGCGCCGCCGTCGAGCACCATGGCGACCGCGGCGCCCGTGGCCAGATCGATCGAGCAGGCTGCCGGGAACGGTCCGGCGGTTAGGCGCAGCTGCGTGGGCGCACCGGCGTCGTCCTCGATCACCTCCATCGCGAGGGCGAAGCCGCAGCGCCGTTGCCACGTCTGATCGAACGTGGTGCGGCGACGGCGCGCCAGCACAGAGCGGAGCAGGCTCGGGGACGGGAGGCCGTCGACCGGATGTCCCCGCACGCACGATCCGATGGCGTGGCCCACCGTCGCAAGGCTGGCGGCGTTCGCCAGGCCGCCCAGGACGGGGTCCAAGCGGGTCCGGTAGGCCGGTGACCGGAGGTGGAGCATCGGGATGCGATGCCGGGGCAGGCCGCCGATCGGCAGCAGGAGGCGATCGCTCGCTTCAGCTTCGTCGGCCGCAGCCGGTGACAGGCACACGTGGTCGTCCAGGCCAAGCGGTCCGAGCACTGCGCCTCCGGTGAAGGTGGCGGCCGCCTGCCCCGTCAGGCGTTCGATGACGGCGGCGAGCAGGCGCCAGCCGGAGATCTCGCTGTACGCAGCGGCCCCCGCTTGTCGGCGGATGGCCCCGAGCCCGGGGCGGAGGTCGGGCTTCGTGGTCATCCAGCCGAAGGCGGGAGGGGCCATCAGGCCGGCATCGTGGTTCACGATTGCGGCGATCTCGATGGCCGCCACCTCGTCGTCGAGCCCCGGCACGATCTCGCCGACGGCCCGGTGGCCATCGACGCCGGCGCGCTCGCAGGCCAGGAGCGCCGCCATCGCCACGATGGGCTTGGTGAGGCAGAAGACCTCCGCCAGGTGCCTGGTCGTCAACGGGCGGCCGTCGAGGGTTGGTCCAACCGCCAGGTCGGCCCGCTCGCCGCCCGGGCCTCGGAACGAAACCTGGCCCGAGGTTGCATGCAGTCCTTCTCGGCACACCTGCTCGAGCCAGGCCTCGGCCCTCGCGGACGGCTCGTCGGACTCCGCCGCTACCGGCAACCCGACCGCGCGGCCTCCGCGGCGATCGCGGCATCGAAGATCTCCTCGGACCGGGCGTAGTCCCCCTCGGTGTAGACCTCTGGCTCTGGCGCGGGCTGCTTGGACGCTGGATGCGTCTCGATGCCGGCATCGTGGAAGGCGCGCTCCACGGCTGCGCCGAGCGCCACTTCATCCTCGTCGGTGATCGGACCACGGTGCTCGGCGAAGAAGGCCGCCTCGGTGAGCTGGCGGATCTGCAGCATGCGCTTGTCGAGCGCTTCGTCGCGAGGGGGCTCGGGTTGGTCGGCCATCACCTCGAAGAGCTGTTCTTCGGTGACCCGCACGACGTTGCCGCACCGGTCGGTGCGGAGCTTCCCGTCTCGGCCCACGATCGCTCGGGGCGTCGAGTCGAACGCCGGGGAGGTGGCGGCCGGGGGCTCGTCGGCCGCCTCGGCCAGCGAGATGGCGAACAGGCCGCCGCCGAAGGCAGCCGAGCCGATCAGCACAGCTCCAGCACGGAGGATTTGGGATCGCTTCATCGGTCTCCTTCGATGCGTCCCGCGGTCGGGAGCAGGTAGGTCGGGCGTCACTTCCACATGTAGAGCGATCCGGTGGTGAGGTTCCCGCCGTTCCACCCGCCGTTCATGACCTCGCTCAGCGAGGTGTAGCTGTAGTTGCCGTCACCGCAGGGAAGGTCGCTGCCGTGGAACCCCACGCCTCTGATCACGGTGTCGGTCGTCGAGGTCGAGTACTTGGCTGCGTCGGCGACGCACCAGTCGCTTCCTCGTGCCAGCAGTCCGCTGGCTCGGATGAAGCCGGCAGGCCGGCTCCTCGCTCCCAGGCAGAAGAAGCTGCCGTAGAACTCGGTTCCAGCAACGTTGTCGGTCCGTGCCTCGCGCACCCGCAGTTGCTGGCCGTACTCCTCGCGCTTCGAGGTGGGCCTTGCCTTCGGTGCAGTACGGGGTGTCGACGTAGACGTTGCCCTTGGTTTCCCGCACCTCTGCCGACGCAGGCGTGGCGGGCTGGAGGGCGAAGATCGCTGCTGCCGCCAAGGTCGTGCGAGCGACGTTCCGGCGGGCGGGTGAACGACTCTGCATGACCGGAAAGCTACTGAAGAGTAGCGATGATGTCAGCCTATCGGGCCACACCCAGCTCCGCGCCCGCCCGGTGGCGCGGTGCCGCGCCCGACGGAGCGGGTCGGGCGCGGCACCGGGGTGTGGGGAACGACAGGACCGGTGCGCCGGGTCGGGTCGGGGCACCGGCCCCGATCAGGCGGCGTCGCCGGTGGGTGGCAGCGACGTGCCGCGAGCAGGTGCGATCGACCGGTTCGGGGGCGGCGGGGACGCCGGGGGCCAGGACGGGCTGGGCCGCCCGCTGCGAGCTGCGGCTCCGGGAGCGACCGGCGGCGGCGGCGGGATGGGGCGGACGGCCGACGGGCGGGGGAGGTCGGCGGCCACCAGGGCGGCCGGCGTGGTCTGGCGGTCCCGGGCCCAGCGGAGCGCGTCGTGGGCCAGGGCGGGGTGCAGGCCCCAGCGGTGGAGCTGGTGCTCGATCGACTCGTCGGCCTCGCCCAGCTCGGCCAGGCTGAGGGCCAGGCGCCGGGCCCGGCGGCGGTGCTGCTCGACGGTGGGGTGGCGGGCCGACTCGCGCTGCCAGGTGGTGTGCTCGTCCTGCAGCTGCGGGGGCAGCCGCTCGACCTTGGTGCGGTTGAGCGGAGCCAGGTGGCGGCGGACCTCGAGGGTGCGCTCGCCGTCGAACCGGGAGATGTTGAAGGTCATCGACCGGGCGATGGCCCGGAGGAAGGGGGCGTTGCGCCCGCCCCGGACGCCGAGCCCGAGGCCGCGGGCGGTGTCGAGCACCGGGAGGTCGAACCCCTCGGGCGATTCGTCGAGCCCGGCGGCCACCCGGCGCAGGAAGAACAACGTGGTCGGGCCGAGGATGGGGAGCCAGAACCGCTCGACGTAGCCCGACCGGAGCTCGTGGCCCTGGTCGTCGATGACCGGATCGGGCCAGGGGAGGATGCGGAGCTGGTCGGTGGGCAGGGTGAGGTCGAGCGGGGGAAGCGACACGAGGTCCTCCAAGCGGGGCGGCCCGGAGGCCGGTGGCTACGTCTTCGTCAGCCGGAGCTGCGACTCGCCCGAGGTGCTCGTGTATTTTCATGCTTTTCCAAGGCATCTGTCAACCCCCAAACCTCGGGAAGGGCCTCAACCCACGAGCTTGGTGCCCGTGCAGCCCAGCGGCTCGAGCGGCGTGACGTCGGCGCCGGCGACGGTGGTCCCCAACGCTCGCAGGAGCGGGGTGAGCAGCGCCGAGTCCAGCAGGCCGAGCAGCGGGGTGATGGTCCCGCTGATGAGCCCGGAGGTGATCCCGTTGAGGGTCTGGCCCAGGGGGAGCAGGCCGATGAGCGTGGCCGTGTCGACGGTGACCGTGGCGCCGCTGAGGCCGATGCCCGCGGTGGTGACCTGTCGGGGGACGTTGAAGGCGTCGGGCGGGATGGTGAAGTCGACGGCGTAGTTGCCCGACGGCTTGGTGGTGCTGGCGTGCAGCGCCACGTCGGCCAGGGGGAGGGGACCGAGGTACACGCGAGCGGTGATCGGTGCGTTGACGCCCACCAGCCCGGTCTGCACCCCGATGCCGAGGGTGCGGGTCGTGCCGCAGCCGATGCTGTTGATGGTGCCGACCGCCGAGGCGCTGTTGAGCGCCACGGTGAGGTTGATGTCGGCGACGCCGGGCACGTTGGACTGCACGGTGAGGGCGACCTCGACCTGCGAGGTGGCGGCGGTGTCGCCGATGACGCCGCCGATCACCACGCCGGGCTTCTGGATGACCTTGACCTTGGCGGTCACCCCGGCGAGTCCGCCGACGTTCACCGCGGTGGCCGGCAGGGTGAGGAAGGCATCGCCGTTGGAGATGAAGGCGGCGGTGGTGAGGATGTCGAAGGCGTCGATGATGGCGACGGCGGCCCCGTCGTCGGTGCCGGCGCCGAGGGTGAGCAGGCTGCCGAGCGGGATGGTGGCGTTCGGGTTGGGGAGGGCGAGGACCGTCTGGTCGAGCAGGTTGGCCCGGGCGATGTCGCCGCCGGCGCGCAGCACGGCCGCTTCGGCCCGCAGCAGCTGGACCAGGGTCACGTTGGTCGACATGACGTCCGCCGGTGAGCCGATGTTCAGGCCGAGCTCGCCGAGCAGCGGGCCGAGGGCGACCTTGCCGCCGACCAGGCCGCCGTAGCCGCCGGCGGTCACGCCGAGGATGCTGCCGAGCAGCGGCTGGAGCAGCGGCGACGTGCTGGAGTCGACCCGGGCGGCGTAGGAGCCGATCGAGAAGCTGGCGCGGGTGCTGTTCGCGGCGACGGCCTTGCGGCTGGTGGTGTTGCCCCCGGGGGCGAACTCGTAGTCGACGCGGTCGGTGAGGACGACCTCGACGGCGTCGGGGATCTCGGGCCCGGTGGTGACGGTGAAGACCTCGGTGGCGGCGTTCCAGTGGCCCAACCGCTTGGTGGCCACCTTGTCCCCGCCGGCCACGAAGCCGTTGCGGGCTAGCGAGCGGTCGAAGGCGACGCCGAACGCGGCGTCGGCCACGATCGCGCTGGTGGTGCGGCCCTCGAGCTTGCGGGCCAGGTCGAGCGCGGTGACGTCCGCGGTGCGCTGGAGGTCCCGGCGGGTGGTGGACACCCGGCCGAGGTCGATGGTGAAGGCCACTGCGGTGACCAGCACCGTGAGGCACAGCGCCACGACGATGAGCACGGCGCCGGACTCGTCGCGGCGGGCCCGGTCCACCAGCGAGCCGCCCGTGCGGCGCGAGGCCGGCCGGTGGCGGTGGTGGCCGAGCGCCATCAGTTGACCTCGACGACGGCGCTGGACACGAGCTGGTCCGGCAGGGTCCGGTCGACCACCGGGAACGACGAGGCCCGGGGGTGGCCGCGGAGGTCGTAGGTGAGCGTCACCGTCATGCACCTGCGGGTGGTGTCACCGGCGCAGGGGTTGATGACGAACGAGCACGAGAGGCCCTTCGTGGTGTCGTTGCACGGGGTGCCCTGCCCGGAGATGGCCCGGTTGGCGGCGGCCTGGGCGGGGTGGCGGCGGTGCCGGAGGGGGCGACCGCCGCGGCCCGGGCGGCCTCGTTGGCCGCCTGGGTGAGGTTCTGCTTGTACGACATGGTGATGCCGTAGGTGACGATGCCGAACAGGAACAGGGCGAGCAGCCCCAGCACGATCGCCATCTCGAGCAGGGCGGCGCCGCCCTCGGCCCGCTCGCCGGCGGCCTGGCG
Organism: Aquihabitans sp. G128; assembly: GCF_019048865.1. Taxonomy (GTDB): domain Bacteria; phylum Actinomycetota; class Acidimicrobiia; order Acidimicrobiales; family Iamiaceae; genus Aquihabitans. Next base: position 92,609 of record NZ_CP077604.1, read on the forward strand.
CCGGCCTGCGGCTCGGCTGGCGCCGGACGGGCGGTGGTGGCCCAGGGCCGCCATCAGAAGGCCCCCTTGAGCTGGCTGATGGCCGGCCCGATCACCACGACCATCACGGCCGGGAAGATGCACAGGACCAGGGGGAACAGGATCTTCACCGGGAGCTTGGCCGCCCGCTCCCGGGCCCACTGCCGCCGCTTGGTGCGCATCTCGCCGGCCTGGACCTTGAGCACCCGCCCGAGCGGCATGCCCAGGGCGTCGGCCTGGATGAGCGCCTGCACGAAGCTCGAGAGCTCCGGCACCTGGGAGCGCTGCTTGAGGTTGCTCAGCGCGTCGCGTCGGGTGAGTCCGAGGCCCATCTCCTGGAGCGTGCGGCCGATCTCGTCGGCCAGGGGGGAGTCGAACCGCTCCGTCACGACCGCCATGGCGCCTTCCAGGCCGACCCCCGCTTCAACCGAGATCGCCAACAGATCAAGGGTGTCGGGGAGGTCGGCCCGAATGGCCTGCATCCGCTCGTCGACCTTGCGGGAGAGCCACGCCATCGGCGCGAACCCTCCCAGGGCGACCAGCAGTGCGGTTGCGAGGATCCCCAGCCCGGGGCTGAAGGATCCGGAGACGATGACGGCGATGCCGAGCAGGAGGCCGATCACGGCGCCCGCCACCTGGGCGGCGATGATCTCCTCGGGGCGCCGGCGCAGGTCGAGCCCCGCCTGGGCCAGCTTGGTGCGGACCCGCACGCGGTGGTCGCTGGGGGTCACGGAGCTGACGGTGGCCACCAGCTTGGCCACGGCGGGGGAGAGGATGCGGTCGAGGAACGGCTGGGAGAGCTTCCGGGAGAAGTCGTCCATCTCCTCGGCGAGGTCGCCGTGCTCGCTGCCCTCGAGGCTGTGCAGGTAGGCCGCCGCGCTGCTGCCCCGGCGCTCGGCCCCGCCGCTGGCCAGCCCGGCGGCGATGGCGCCGACGCCGGCGACCGCGACGGTCGCCCCGATGACGATCGAGCCGTCCACCATCAGACCTCCACCGTCTTGACCATCTTGAGGATGATCGCCATGCCGATGCCCATGGAGAGCAGCGTGATGCCGAGCCAGAAGATGCCCCAGCCCTGGAGCATGGGGTCCATGTAGCCGGGGTTCAGGAGCTGCACGGCGAAGAACAGGAACACCGGCATGGCCCCGAGCACGTAGGCCGAGATGCGGCCCTCGGCGGTGAGCACGTTCACCTCACGGCGGACCTCGTCTCGGGCTCGCATGAAGTCGGCCAGCGTGGCGAGCAGGTCGGCGAGCTGGCCGCCCACCGTCTGCTGGATGCGGATGGCCTGGACCATCCACTCGACATCGCGGATCTGCAGGCGCTGCGACATCCGCTCGAGCGAGTCGACCAGGGGGGCACCGAGCTGCGTCTCGGACACCACCCGGCGGAACTCATCGGCCAGGGGACGCTCGTACTCGTCCGCCATCATCTGGATCGCCCGCAGGAAGGTGTGGCCCGCCGAGAGCGAGGACGCCACCAGGCTCAAGGCGTCCGGCAGCTGGGAGGCGAACTTCTTCGCCCGGCGGCCGGCCAGGAGGTCGAGCACCGAGCGCACGGCGAGCGGGGTGATGGCGAGCACCACCAGGATCGACCACAGCAGCCCGGTCAGGGCGGCCACGGCCATGCCGACCGCCAGGCCGAAGGCGGTGGCGATGACCACCAGCTCGGCGGGGCGCAGCGACAGGTCGGCCCGCTCGATGCGCTCCCGCAGCGCCTCGGCGGTATCCCAGCGGTCGACCGCCTTGGTGGCCAGGCCGAGCGTGCCGGCCACGACCGTGCCGTGCTCGGCCGCCACGCGGGCGACGTCGACGTCGCCCTCGCCGAACGGCAGGCCGAGGATGTCGGCCAGCTCGTGGTCGCGCTCGCGGGCCCGGGCCACGAGGCCGCCGGTGGCCAGCGCCACGCCGCCGCCGACGGTGATCGAGGCCATGAGGAGGGTGGAGTCCATCAGGCCCCCCTCGGTGGCGCGCTCGGCCAGGCTGGCCGAGTCCGGCACCCGCACCCGGCCGCGTGGCGGTCGGGCGGCATCGAGCACGGGCGGCGCCGGCTGGCGGAAGACCGAGGCCGGCACCACGACGCCGCGCTCGCGGATCTTGTCGAGGAACGACGGCCGCAGGCCGGTGGGCACCAGGGCACCGGGGTCGCCCGGGCCGTTGCTCTTGTACTTGAAGATGTCCTGGAGGAGCAGGATGTCGCCCTCCATGCCCTGGACCTCGGTGAGCGCCGTCACGAGACGGCGGCCGTCGGGCATGCGGTCGACCTGGAGCACGACGTCGATCGCCGAGGCGATCTGCTCGCGGATGGCCCGCATCGGCAGGTCGAAGCCCGCCATCAGCACCATGGTCTCGAGGCGGCTGAGGGCGTCGCGCGGGCTGTTGGCGTGGACGGTGGTCATCGAGCCCTCGTGGCCCGTGTTCATGGCCTGGAGCATGTCCAGGGCCTCGGCGGCGCGGCACTCGCCGACGATGATGCGGTCGGGCCGCATGCGCAGGGCGTTGCGGACCAGGTCGCGGATGGCCACGTGGCCCCGACCCTCGGCGTTGGCCGGCCGGGACTCGAGGTTCACCACGTGGCGCTGCTGGAGCTGGAGCTCGGCGGAGTCCTCGATGGTGATGACCCGCTCGCCCTCGGGGATGAACGAGCTCATCACGTTCAGGTTCGTGGTCTTGCCGGTGCCGGTGCCGCCGGAGACCAAGAGGTTCAGCCGGCCCCGGACGCAAGCCTCGACCAGCGTGACCAGGTCGAGCGTGTAGGTGCCCTTGTCGACCAGGTCCATGGCCGTCAGCGGGTCGGCGGCGAACTTCCGGATGGTCAGCACCGACCCGTGCAGGGCGAGGGGCGGGATGATGGCGTTGACGCGGGACCCGTCGGGGAGGCGGGCGTCGACCATGGGGGACGACTCGTCCACCCGCCGGCCGACCTGGGCCACGATGCGCTCGATCACCTTCCGGTAGTGCTCGTCGTCGGTGAACGAGATGTCGACCTCTTCGAGCTTGCCGCTGCGCTCGATCCAGATGTCGTCGTAGGCGTTGCACATGATCTCGGTGATCGACTCGTCCTGGAGCAGCGGGTCGAGCGGGCCGTAGCCGAGGGTGTCGGAGATCATCTCGCTGACGAACACGCGCCGCTCGATGGGGGAGACGCTCACGTCCTCGCGCTGGAGAATGCGGTCGAGGGCCGAGCGCACCTCCGCCTGGAGGGCGTCGCCGCTCAGGTTGCCCATCTTCGGGGCGACCTCTTCGAGCACCAGGCCCCGCACCTTCCGCTTGGTGGCCGTCCAGGCCTCGTCGCGGGGGCTGGGCTTGCGGTGGCGGTCGGTCGGCTCGCTGCGCTTGGGTCGCGCCGTGGCCGGGCTGGGTCGGCCGGGGGCCGGCTGCTGGTCGTCGGTGCCGCTGAAGGTCGGGGCGGGCATCGCCTCCTCGGGCGGAGCGGTGTCGGCCGCATCGTCGGTCGTCGGCGTGGTGCCGTCGCCCGAGGGCGCCGGGCTCGGCGCGGCGTCGGCCGGGCCGCCGCCGAAGGTGTCTTCGTCGTCGATGGCGGCGAGGCGGTCGGAGAGGTTCATGCCGTCACCGCCTTCGGCTTGCGGTTCCGCATTCGGAACCGGCCCGGCCGGTTGGCGGCCTCGTACTCGGTGAAGCGGTCCTGGGCGTCCGCCGGGAGCAGCCGCTTCATGGAGTTCGAGATCTGGCGGCTGATGTCGGCGCTCGGGTTGGTGGCCAGCACCGGGCGACCGGCGTTGATCGACCGCTGGACCTCCCGGGCGTAGGGGAGGGTTGCGTCGAAGCCCTGGGGGAACAGCTTGAGCACCTGGCGGATCTCCACCCCGGCATCGCTCTCGGCCTTGTTCAGGATGAGGCGGATGCCGTCGTTGGAGACGTGGAGGCGCTCGAGCGTGCTCAGGAACACCTGCATGTTGCGGATGCTCGGGATGTCGAGGGTGGCCATCACGAACAGCTCGTCGGAGCGGTTGTAGGCCACGACCACGCTGTCGGCGAGCGCCGGCGGCGTGTCGACGATGACGTCGTCGAAGTGGGCGCGGGCGGCGTCGATCACCCGGCCGACGTCGGCGGGGCGGATGGCCGCGGCCTCCGTGGGGTCGCGTGGCGCGGCCAGCACGCTGATGCCGGTCTCGTGGGTCTCGCAGAACTCCTCGAAGTGGGCGTTGAACTCGGCCTCGTCGTCGTTGTCGTGCTGGATGAGGTCGGTGATCGTGTAGCGGGGCCGGAGCCGCAGCGACGCCGACACCTCGCCGAACTGCAGGTCCAGGTCGATGATGCAGACCCGGCGCTTGGCGTGGTGGGTGAGGAACCAGGCCAGGTTGGTGGCAAGGAAGGTCTTGCCGCAGCCACCGGACGCCGACGCGATGGTGATGACCCGCTTGGGAATCGAGCTGTCGGGCCGCACCGGTTCGATGGCGGTGCCGGGACCGGCGACCTCCGCGGTCCGCCGGGCCAGCTGGAGGGCGCGGTCCATGGTCTCGCGCAGCTTCTCGCCCGGGATGGGGATCTCGACGAGGTCCACGGCGCCCGCCCGCACCACGTCGCGCACATCGAGCTCGGCGGTGTTGGCCACGGCGAGCACGATCGGCATGGAGGGGAGCTCCTCGCGGATGATCCGGAGGCGCTCGAACCCGGCTCGCGAGTCGAGGCCCGGCCCGGCCACCAGCACGTCGAAGCGCTGCTCGGTCAGGAAGTCGGCGAGGGCACGCGGCCGACGGCAGTCGACGATCTCGGGCACCGGGTCGTGGTGCTCCACGGCGTCGCGGACATCCGCGGCGAGGGTGCCGACGTGGTCGTAGACGAGGACGCGGGCCGGGGTGGGCCCACCGGATCGGGCGAGGGCTCCGCTCGCGACCAGGCCACCGCCGCCGGCGGTCACTGCCCCTCCAGGTACCGGGTGTCGTAGTCGACCCCGCCGGTGGTGGAGGCTTCCTGACCCTTGGGCAGGAGCGTGAACCACAGCTCGTTCTGGCTGGAGGCGAACACGACCTGCTCGGCCTGCTGGGCGTCGAGGGCCAGCAGCACCGTGAGGCTCGAGGTGCTCGCCCGGCCCGCCGCGGGGGTCGAGTCGGTGGTGGCGGTCTGGGCCCGGAACGGGGTGAGCTCGTTGGACACGTCCAGGACCGTCACGTCGCTCAGGAGCAGCTTGGCGTAGGGCGACTTGGGCGCCCCTTGGGTGTTGGGCGGGATGTTGACGTAGAGGTTCACGTGGTCGCCCGGCCCGGCGTAGCCGGCCGCCCCTGCGGTGAAGTCGACCGTGACGGCGATCGCCTGCTTGCCCTTCGGGATGGTGATCGAGCCGGTGCGCAGCAGGGCGGCGCGCACGTCGGTGGCCACCACCTGGTCGCCGTCGGCCACGTTGGTGGTGAGGATCTGGCCGGCCAGGCCGGTGGTGGCGCTCAGGGCACCCGGCTCGACCTGGGACTCCGGGACCAGCTCGGTGTTGACCTTGCCGGCGGCGACGACGTCGTCGCCCGACTGCCCGGAGGACAGGTCGGCCTGGGCCACGAGGACCGAGACCTTCTTCTCGGCCGAGTCGCCGCCGTCGTCCTTGCCGAGGACCCAGACGAGGGCGACCCCCAGGATCAACAGCAGCGCACCGGCCACCAGCAGTACGTTCGCTCGCTTCATGAGCGGTTCCCCATTCATCGTCGTTGGCTACGTGGCCGGACGGAAGGGATGCTCTCGCGCGGTGGAGCGACCTCGGGAACAGCGGTGACGGGGTGTGGCGACGGTGTGGTGTTGGCGAGAGCAGTCCTTCCGCCCGGAGGGACTTGCTCCGGATCATTTCGGTTGCTCTCAGCGGCGGCTTGAGGGAAATGGGCCAAACGGCCCAGGCCCTTTGGCCCATGTTCGTTGACGGTCGCGTCAGTGGAACCGTTGCTGGGCCTCGTGCGGGCGACTTGAGGGAACGAGTGTTCCAATGGCCTGACCTGCGACGGGCCGGTTACTTCGCGGTCCTTCGTGGTTCTTGTGGTGCCATCTGCACAAGGTCGTCCTGACCGGTCCGCCTCGTCGGGCCTCCGGTGGGCGCTCGGGCGGGAATGGGTGGTCTGGCAGCAATGTTGACCACACCGGTAGCATTTTCACCGCCCACCAGACGTGGGCACGCCGAGAACACCGAAGGACCGTCATGGCCAGCTTCCGAGACCTGCTCGCATCCACCAAGGCCGAGATCCGCGAGGTCACCACCGCCGAGGCCGACGAGCGCCGCACCGACGACGGCGTCGTGACCCTCGACGTGCGCGAGCCCGACGAGTACGAGCAGGGCGCGCTCCCCGGGGCGCTGCACATCCCGCGCGGCACCCTGGAGACCAGCATCGAGATGCAGGTCCCGGACCACGCCACGCCGTTGGTGGTCTACTGCGCCGGTGGCACCCGCTCGGCCTTCGCCGCCAAGACGCTGACCGACCTCGGCTACACCGACGTCGTCTCCGTGGTCGGCGGCTTCAACCGCTGGAAGGACGAGGACCGCGAGTGGGTCACCCCTGCCACCCTCTCGGCCGAGCAGCGCAACCGCTACAAGCGCCACCTGCTGCTGCCCGAGGTGGGCGAGACCGGCCAGCAGGAGCTGCTGGACGCCAAGGTCCTCCTGCTCGGTGCCGGCGGCCTCGGCTCCCCGGCCGCCATGTACCTCGCGGCAGCCGGCGTCGGCACCCTCGGCATCATCGACATGGACGTCGTCGACGCCTCGAACCTGCAACGCCAGATCCTCCACAACGTCGACCGCATCGGTGACCGCAAGGTCGACTCCGCCAAGAAGACCCTCACCCTGCTCAACCCCGACGTCAACGTCGTCACCTACGACGTGCGCCTCGGCGCCGACAACGTCATGCAGATCCTCGAGGGCTACGACGTCATCGTCGACGGCACCGACAACTTCCCCACCCGGTTCCTCGTCAACGACGCCTCGGTGAAGCTCGGCATCCCCGTGGTCCACGGCTCGATCTTCCGCTTCGAGGGCATGATCACCGTCTTCGACCCGAAGAACGGCCCCACCTACCGCGACATGGTCCCCGAGCCGCCGCCGGCCGACCTGGCCCCCTCGTGCGCCGAGGCCGGCGTCCTGGGCGTGCTGCCCGGCATCGTGGGCTCCATCCAGGCCATCGAGACCATCAAGCTGATCCTCGGCCTGGGCGACCCGCTCAGCGGCCGCCTGCTCACCTACGACTCCCTCGAGCAGTCCTTCCGGGAGTACAAGGTCCAGGTCGACCCCACCAACGAGATCACCTACGCCAACCGCGACCGCATCCAGGTCGCCGAGCTCGAGGGCCAGTGCCTGCCCCTCCCGCTCCAGGCCCCGCCGGCCTGAGCCTGGCCCGACGCCCGGGTCGCCCGCCCCGCGATGAGTTCACGGGGCTGGCGGCGTCTCCCCGGGCATGGAGACGAAGAACCTCGCCGGCCGCTACGACCTCCCGCCGCTCGACTGGGAGCCGGTGGCCGACCGACTCGACCGCGGCTTCGAGCAGGCACCGGGCGGCGGTGGGCCCGATCGCCACACCTGCTGGCTGGCCACCATCGACCCCGACGGCCGCTCCCACGTGAACGGCGTCGGGGCCCTGTGGGTCGACGGCGCGTTCTGGTTCGAGACCGGCGAGCGCACCCGCAAGGGGCGCAACCTGACCCGAGACCCCCGCTGTTCGCTCAGCCTCGCCACCACGGAGTTCGACCTGGTCGTCGAGGGCACCGCCGAGCCGGTGCGCGACCCCGACGTGGTGGCCGCCATGGCCGCCCGCTGGAGCGAGGGCGGCTGGCCCGCCGAGCCCGACGAGACGGGCACCGCCCTCACCGCGCCGTTCAGCGCGCCCTCGGCGGGTTCGCCGCCGTGGCTCGTCTACCGGATCGCCCTCACCAGGGCCACCGCCCTCCAGACCGTCGAGCCCGGCGGCGCCACCACCTGGACCTTCTGACCGGACCCGGGACCGGGCCCGATCCGGTCACCGGGATCGCCCGCCACACGGGGTAGCCGGCGAGCGGTCGCTCAGGCCTTGGCGGCGGCGACCATGGTCCACGGGAACGGGCTGTGCACGGCCCGCACGTCGAACCGGCGACCCACCAGCTCGGCGAAGCCCTTCTTCGACCAGTGGTTGATGTGGCCCGGCGTGTTGCCGAGGTCCTTGAGGTACTTGCCGCGGGCCAGGTTGGCGGCCGACCAGATGGGTTCGCGGGGGACCGACACCACGACGTCGCGCCGCGCCACCCGGTGCAGCTCCGAGAGGGCCAGCTCCGGGTACGGCACGTGCTCCAGGACCTCGATGGCCAGCACCAGGTCGAACGTGTCGGCCTCGAAGGGCAGGCGGCCGATGTCGCCGAAGAGGGGGAGAACCCCTTCCCGTCCCAGTTGCCGGCCAGTTCGGGGTCGGGCAGGTCGACGCCGCAGAAGGTGGCGTCGGGCCAGCGCTCGGCGAGGCGGGCGGTGACCTCGCCCTCGCCCACGCCGACCTCGAGGATGCGGGCGGGGGAGGTGCGGGGCAGCGAGGCGTCGAGCGCGGCGAAGAACCCGTCCATCAGCTTGCGCTCGACCGGGTTCTTGCTGGCGTACTTGTCGTAGGTGTTGCCCGTGGGGACGTCTTCGTCCAGGGCCGGGTTCTCGGCAGCGGCGGTGCTCACGACGCCCCGCCGACGGGGAGGAGGGCGGCGAGGCCGAGCCCGGAGGCGGGCGCGAGGGCAGCGGTGGCCGGTTCGGTCATGGGGGTCGACGTTACCGGACGACGTGGAAACGGGAGAAGCGGCACTAATCTGCTCCGGCCCCGCTGCCCGGCGGGGGCGGCCTGCGAACCGAGCGTCTCCACCCATGACCCCACCCCTGCCCGACGAAGCGACCGACGCCGTGGGCGGCGAGGGCGAGGTCGAGGCGTCGAAGGGCGGCGGCAACCGGCGGAAGGTGGCCATCACCTCCGGGCTCGGCCTGCTGCTCGGCGGCGGCGCCATGTACGTCGTGGTGCACCGCCTGGTGAAGGACTGGCCCGAGGCCCACGAGAGCCTCACCCACGCCAACCTCGCCTACATCGGGCTGGCGGCGGTGCTGGCGATCCTGGCCATGTCGAGCATCGGGTGGGGCTGGCGCTACGTCATGCGCCTGCTCGGCGTGCGCGTGCCCGCCGGCCGCACGGTCGCCTGGTACTTCGTGGGCGAGATGGGCAAGTACCTGCCCGGCGGGGTCTGGCCGGTGCTCGGCCGCGGCGAGCTGGCCCGCCGCGGGGGCGTGCCCCGCACCCGGGCCTACACCAGCGTCGCCATGTCGCTCGGCCTGCTCTACCTCGCTGCGCTGTTCGTCTCCGCGGCGTTCCTGCCCTTCGCCCTGGCCGGCACCGGCGGCGGCTTCAACCCCTGGATGCTGTTCCTCCTGGCGCTGCCCGTCGGCGTCGTGATGCTCCACCACACCGTGCTGGAGCGCCTGGTGGCCCTGGTGGCCAAGCTCACCAAGCGCGAGCTCGACATCGAGATCCCGCGGTGGAAGGACTCGCTCCTGCTGGTGGCCCGCTACGTGCCCACGTGGTTCTTCGTGGGCACCGCCACCTGGGCGGTGGCCCGGGCCCTCACGCCCGACGCTTCGTACCCCAAGGTCATGTTCGCCACCGTGCTCTCGTGGACGGCCGGCTTCCTGGCCGTGCCCGTGCCGGCCGGCGCCGGCATCCGCGAGGCCGTGCTGGCCGCCTCGTCCGGCCTCGATGGCGGCGTGGCTGCCGCCACGGCCATCGTGGCCCGCATCCTGTTCATCCTCGTCGACGTGGGCGGGGCAGCGATCTGCGCCCCCATCGCCGGCCGCAAGCGGGGCGGCGCCAGCGTCGGGCCCCTCCCGCACCCCGAGGGCACCGTCGCCGACTGATCGCCCGATCGCAGGCGGCTAGGGCAGGACCCAGATGGTGCCGTTGGCCACCCACGCATCGGTGGAGCCGGCGGGGCCGGGATCGGCTACGGCACAGGTGCCGCCGCCCCAGTACTGGGCCAGGAACGTGACCGCTCCGGTGCTGTTGTTGGTGCGGCGCAGCTCGCACGAGGTGAGCGGCTTGGCGCCGCCCGGGTCGGCGCCGTAGGCGTAGAGCGGGGCGCCGGTGTCTACGGCGCTCCAGCCGCCCTGGAAGCCGGGCACGCCGCCGCTCAGGTTGCAGAGGTAGCGGCCGAGGCCGGTGCTGCCGTAGCTCCGGGACACGTAGCAGGTGAGCGGGGCCGCCGCCCCGCCCTCGGGGCCGGCCAGGAAGTTGACCCCGGCGCCGGCCGCCCAATCGGTGGCCTCGGGCGCTGCTGCGCCGGCCGCCTTGAAGAGGTGGGCGGCCCCGTTGGACGAGCTGCGGACCCAGTCGGTGGTGGCGACGGCCGCCGGGGTGTAGCGGTGCAGGTGGATGACGTCGCCGCCGCCCACGGGGGTGCTGTTGGCGGGCGGGTCCTGCTGGGTGACGGCACCGATGGGGCCGTAGGGGCCGTCGGCCGGCTCGTCGCAGCCGCCGAGCACGATGCCGTTGGCGTTGGCCCAGTTGACGGCGTCGGTGCAGCTGGTGAACGCCGGTGCGGGCGCCTGGGTGACGTCGCCGTAGACGTGGACGGTGATGGCGACCGTCGGGTCCTGGGTCGGGCCGGTTCCGGGGTCGACGCTGGCGACGGTGTCCGCCTGGGCCCGGTTCGGGGCGACGACGTCGGTCACGGCCTGGCAGTTGGCGAACTGCTGGTCCCGGAAGTACTGGCACGGGTCGGCGCCGGCCGGCTGGCCGATCACGGGGGACGGGTCGTAGGGGAGCGGGGTGTAGGCGCTGAAGAACTCGTAGGCGACGGTGCTGTTGACCTTGACCTTGGAGCCCGGTGCGGGGTCGACGGTGGCCTCGACCACCTGGTCGATGGGGTCGTTGGGGCGGGCGTCGGTGCGGTCGGTGGGCGCCGGCACCAGGCCCAGGGCGCCCAGGGCTTGGGCGGCCTGCTCCGACGTCATGGTGCCGAGGTCGTCGGGGATGGTGACCGAGCCCCACACCGCGTAGGTGATGGTGACCTTGGAGCCTGCCGTGACCTCGGTGCCGCCCCTGGGCGACTGCTTGGACACCTCGTTCTCGGTGGCGTCCTTGTCCTCCACCGGGTCGAAGTCGCAGGCCAGCTGCAGGTTGGCCAGCTGGTCGCAGGCGTCGGCTTGGTCCTGGCCCACCAGGTCGGGGACCGTGACCTTCTTCGGCACGGCCGGAGGCGGGGTGGTGGTCGGGGTGGCACCACCACCGCCGCCGCCGAAGGTCGGGGCGGCACCGGTGCCCGTGCCGGTGGGGGAGGGCGTGGTGCCGCCGGCGCCAGCGGTGGAGCCGGGACCGGGGCCAGGGGTGGTCGGGAGGTTCGGCAGCTGGGTGGCGGCCCGCTCCTCGTCGGCCTTCTTCTTCGCCTCCGCTTCGCGCTTCTCGCGGTCGGCCTGGTCGCCCCGCACGTCGGAGGAACGCGGGTTGGTCTTGTTCACGGTGGCGGCGTCGCCGTCGTCGCCGACGGTGACCGCCTGGGTGCTGGCGGGGTCGTTGGCCCAGAGGCGGGTGCCCACCAGGAAGGCTTCGAAGCCGAGCGACCCGTCCTTCGCCCCGGCGGTGTCGGCCGTGGTGGCGGGCAGGCGCACCGGGTCCAGGTCGGTGAGGTCGGGGAGGGTGAGGTGCAGCAGCTGCTGGCGCTCGCCGGCGACGGTGGGCACGTAGACGCCGCCGGCGGCCGGGAGGGGGTGCCGATCGGGCCGCCGGAGAGGCGGCGTGGTGGGCCGGCCGCCGTCGAGATCGAGGGCCACGATCGTGCGGCGGTCGGCCTTGACGGCGGCGAGCACGAAGGTGGAGCCGGGCTGGGTGGTGGCCACCAGCGCCCGGGCGCCGCGCAGGTCGGCCACCGCTTCGGTCCGGCCGCCCACCACGAGGATCCGGCCGGCCGTGGGGTCGACCACCACGGGTCGATCACCCACCACGGCGAGGGTGGCCTTGGCGGGGCTGCGGAGGTCGAGGTGCTCGCGGTCGACCAGCGAGCGCCCGTCGACGCGGGCGACGTCGCCGTCGCGGGTGAGGACCCACAGATCGCCGTCGGTGGTCATGGCCCGACCGATGAGGCCAGGGACCTTCACCGGCGCCCCCTTCGAGCGGTACGAGCCCGGCTCGATCGGGCTGACCGTCTCGGCATCCGGGTCGACCACCCAGGCGGCGTCGCCCCCGGTGACCACGGTGGCGCCGGGCCCGGCCTGGATCTCGCCGGCGAGCTGGGTGGAGCCGTCGGCCCCGTAGTGCGAGACCTTGGTGCCGGCGCCGGTCGCACCGGCGCCATCGCCGGCCTCGATGTGGAAGCTGCCGTCGGCGTCTTGGACCACCACGCCCTCCGGCGCGCCCTCCAGGCGCTGCTGCGGGGCGCCGCCACTGGCCGAGACGAGGGCCACGTCCTTGCCCTGGGACAGCCAGGCCGAGGAGCCGGTGAAGACGGCCTTGTTGGCCACGTAGCCGGTGCCGAAGGCGAGGGCCAGCGTGCCGGCCACCAGGGCGGTGACGAGGCCGACGCCAGCGGTGCGCGGCGAGCGGAGGGACACCTTGCGCAGCCGGGGGGACATGGGGGGCACGGTACGCTCCTTACCCCTCGGCCCACATTGGGAAGCCCTTCCCACCGCCCCTGGAGAGAGGTGCCCATGCCCGACGATCCCGTCGTCACCTTCTCGGGTGAGGACCTGGTGCTCGATCCCCTGCGACCGCTCAGCTTCGGGCGGGGCGAGACCTGCACCCTGCGCCTCGACCCGGACGACCTCGGCATCTCCCGGCTGGCCGGCGAGCTGGTGGGCGACGACGCCGGGTACTGGTGGCTCCACAACCGGAGCTCGTCGCGGGCCCTGGAGGTCATCGACGACCTCGGGTTCCGCGTGGTGCTGGCCCCCGGGCGCCGGGTGGCCATGGAGGGGCGCAGCACCGTGGTCGTCACCGGGTCGGTGCGCCGCCACGCCCTCGAGGTGTCGGTGCCGGCCCCCACGCCGGCTGCCGCGGAGCCCACCGACGGCGCCGCCACGGACCCGTCCGCCGTGCTCGGCGCCGAGACCGCGGTGGGAACGGGCGTGGTGGTGAACGACGCCGACCGCCAGGCGCTGGCCGCCCTCTTCGAGGGCTACCTGCGCGAGTTCCCCCGCCACGACCCGCACCCGCGCACCTACGCCGATGCCGCTGCCCGCCTCGGCTGGCCGCGCACCACCGTCGTCAAGCGGATCGAGTACCTGCGCACCCGGCTGACCGACGCCGGCGTGCCCAACCTCCACGGCGACAACGCCATGCGGGCCCTCGGGGAGCACGTCATCGCCACCGGCCTGCTGTCCCGCGAGGACCTGGCCTCGCTGCCGGACTGACCCGCCCGACCTCGCGCCTGGGGAGGGCTACCGGTTCACGGATCCGGCGGTCGTTCGTACCTTGACCTCAGACCCGCCAGCGACCGCTGCGGGCACCTGACCAAGGAGCACTTCCATGTCTGTCATCGGTGGCCAGATCGACCAGCTCGACCAGCTCGGGGTGAGCTTCACCCGGCGCAGCGGCGAGGTCGAGGACCTGCTGAGCGCCCTCCGGGGCGAGCTGTCGTCCGCCTACTGGAAGGGCGGCGCCGCCGACCGCTTCCGCTCGGCGTGGGACAGCGAGTACGAGCCCGCCCTCCGCAGCCTGTCCTCCGCCCTCATCGACGCCTCGGACGAGATCAAGGGCCGGGCCCGGGCCCTCGAGCAGGCCGGCGGCTGAGCGGAGGCTGACCGGTGACCGCCTCCGCCCCGGCGGCGCTCACGGCGGCGGCCAAGGTGCTCGACACCGAGGCCGACCGGCTCCGTGACGTGCGCCGCCGCCTGATCCGGCGGGCCGACACCGTGACCTGGGAAGGTCCGGCGGCCCGCCGGTTCCAGGCCTCCATCCGGCGCCGCGAGCGAGAGCTCGACGCGGTGGCCGACGACCTGCACGCCCGAGCCGGGTGGTTGCGCAGCGCGGCCCAGGTGGCCGCCCCGCCCCGCCCGGCTCCCGCCTCTCGCTAGGAGCGAACCCATGGCCAACCTCTACCCGGGCCGGTGGGCCAGGGACCTCCTGGGCCGGCTGGGCTACCAGCCGACCGAGCACAACATCACCGCCCTGCTGGCGTGGCAGTACGCCGAGGGCGGCCACACCAACGGCGCCCGCTGGAACCCGCTCAACACCACCCAGCCCATGCCGGGCGCCGGCAACACCGGCACCCAGGGCAACATCAAGGTGTACCGGGACTACGAGCAGGGGATGGACGCCACCGTCAAGACCCTGCGCAACGGCCGCTACGGCGCCGTGCTCGCCGCGCTGAAGAAGGGCACGTCGGCCAAGGCGGTGACCGATGCGGTGGTCGCCTCGGCCTGGGGCACCACCTCGCTCATCACCGACTGCCTCTCCCGGGGGCGGGAGACGGCCCGCAAGCACCCCTCGCTGTGGGAGCAGAAGATGGGAGCGAAGCCCACGGCGCCCGCTACGCCCGGGAAGGCGAAGCGGCCCGCCTCGGGCGGGTCCCGATCCGGGTCGGGCCGGGTGACCCTCGACCTCGAGCAGCTCGAGGGCGTGGTCCGCTCGTTGACGAAGGGGGCCGGCGACGCCGACGTCGCCGTCCGCCGGGTCGGCACCTCGGTGCACGACCTCGACCAGGCCCTGCTGGCCGCCGGGGCCACCTCGCCGGGAGCGACGGGTGGCGCAGCCGCGCCGGCGACCGCGCTGGCCGGGGACCTGCTGGCCAAGGTGCGGGCCACCACCGCGCCGCTGGTCGACCCCCAGGGTGCGCTGGCCGCGGTGCCCCGCCACCTGCGGTGGGAGGCCGACCTGGTCACCAAGATCCGCTGGGCGGCGTCGGTCGCCGACGGCGGCGGCAGCAAGGCCGACCAGCGCAAGGTCGACCAGCTGCTGGCCACCCTGGCCAAGGGCGGGAAGGTGACGACCGCCGAGCGGGTGGCCCTGGAGATGCTGCTGCGCGGCCAGCTGAAGGTCGGCACGGGAGCCGGAGCGAAGGCCAAGGCAAAGGGCCCGGCGAAGGCGAAGCGCCCCGCGACCAAGCGGCCGGGGAGCGGGACGCCGGCCAAGACCGGGGGCGTGGGCCGCAAGGCGCTGGCCATCGGGCGCAAGGAGGTCGGCGTGCACGAGACCTCGGACAACTGGTCCACCCGGATCGGCGTCTACCAGAAGACCACCGGCGCCTACCGCCAGGCGTGGTGCGCCAGCTTCGTGAACTGGGCGCTGCGCCGGGCCGGCAAGACCGTCCCCGGGGGCCTGAGCCTGGCCGGCGTGTCGACGTGGGTGGGGCTGGCCCGCCAGAAGCGGTCCGGGCTGCGCCTGGTCTCGGCGGCCGATGCTCGTCCCGGCGACCTGGTGGCCTACGACTGGGGCGGCGGCACCGACTTCGGCTCCGACGGCCACATCGGCATCGTGGCCACCTCGCCCAAGGGCGGGCGGTGGACGGCGCTGGAGGGCAACACCAGCGCCGGCAAGGTCGAGATCAAGCACCGGTCCTCGTCGATGGGCAACGTGGTCTTCATCCGGGTGGCCTGAGGCCCGGCGGCGAGGTCCTGGGGAGGGCTACCGGTTCACGGCGCCGCCGCTGGGGCGGACGATGGGCCCATGACCTCCCTCCTCGATCCCGTGTCGACCGAGCCGCTGCTGGTGGCGTCGGTGGACGAGCTGCGGGTGCTGGCCACGCTGGCCGGCGCCGTCCTCCCTCCGGTCTGCGATGCGGGCGACGAGGGCGAGAGCCCGGCGGCCGACCTGGCCGCCGTCCGCTCCCTGCTTGCCCGGGGCTGGCTCGACGTGGCCGACGACGCCACGGCCGGGGCCACCGACGAGGTGCGCCACGCCCTCGGCGCCCTGGTGGCCCCGGACCTGGTGGTGGAGGTGGAGGTGCGCCGCCCCGACGACCTCGTGCGCCAGGCTCTGGTCCTCGGCCCGGCGGGCGGCCGGTGGCTGCGCGAGGTGCTGCTCGGGGTCTGGGCCCTGGAGGCCGTGACCGGTGACCCGCTGGCCCGGCTCGACGACCTGGCGTCGCTCGGCAGCGAGCCGGCACCGGCGACCACGCCGGTCGCGTCCGGGGCTCGCCGCGTGCTCGACGCCGAGGCCGAGCTGGAGGCCGGCGGCCACGAGGTGGTCCTGCGCCGGGCCCGCCGGCTCGGTGGCGAGCGCTACGAGGCCGACGAGCTGCAGTGGCTGGTCGGCCCGGGTGGCCGGTGGGTGATCGAGCCCGCCGAGCTGGACCTCGACGCCGAGGGCCCGCCCGAGGACATCGCCCTGCCGGTGGGTGAGGAGGAGCTCGACCTGCTGGTCGTGGGCTTCCTGGCCGACGTCGCCGAGGGGATGGCGTCGTGAGCGACCGCCACGTGCTCGCCGTCGACCCGAGCGGCGGCCTGCACCCGCTCGTGCTCGACGGACCCGACGAAGCGTCGGTGGCGAGCGTCGCCCGGGTGCTGGGCGAGCACCTCGGCACCGGTGAGGCGGAGCCGGCCCTGTTCGACGGCACCCGGCGGTTGGCGCCGAGCTCGGCGCTGGGTGAGGTCGGGCTGGTCCAGGGCGCGCTGCTCGGGGTCGGTCGGCCGGTGTCGGACGACCTCGGCGCCGGCCCGGCGAGCGGCGCCGAGGCGGTGGTGGTGAGCGGCCTCCACGCCGGGGGCCGGGCGGCGCTGGCCGCCGGTGCCGCGGTGGTGGTGGGCCGTGGCCGCGACGCCGACCTGGCCATCGCGGATCCCGAGGTGAGCCGTCGCCACGCCGTCCTGCGTGGGCTCGCCGAGGGCGTCGAGGTGGCCGACGCGGGCTCGCACAACGGGACGGGACACCGGGGCGTGAGGCTGGCTGCGGCCACGGAGCTCCCGGCGGCGGAGCCGGTGTCGATCGGCGCCAGCCTGGTGGAGGTGCGCCCCTCGCTGGTCGCCGCACCGATCCTCGAGCCGGCGGCGGAGGACGGCACCCGTCGGTTCAACCGTCCTCCGCGCATCGTGGCCCCGCTCGACCCGCCCGAGCTGGTGCTGCCCACCGAGCCGAAGGAGCCGACGTCGCGGCGCATCCCGGTGGCCGGCGCCCTGCTGCCGCTGGTGTTCGGTGCCGGCCTCTACTTCGTGATCGGCCCGTCACCGTTCCTGCTCTTCATGCTGCTGTCGCCGGTGATGCTCGGCATGAACGCCTTCGGCGACCGCCGCCACGGCCGCAAGGAGTTCAAGGCGGCGAAGGCCGCCTACGAGGCCGAGCTGGCGACGGTCACCGAGCGCCTCGCCGGGCTGGTGGTGGAGGACGAGCGCCAGCGCCGCCGGGCCTATCCCGATCCGGCCGAGGTGACGGCCACCGCCCTGGCCCCCGGTCGACGGCTCTGGGAGCGGCGGGCCACCGACCCTGACCACCTCCTGCTGCGCGCCGGCACCGCCGATCGCCCGGCCCGGGTCCGGGTGGTGGGCGGCGATCGGCAGGCGGCCGAGCCGCCCGCCGCCCACGCCGTGCCCGTCACCGTGGACCTGGTGGCCTCGGGGGTGCTGGGCGTGGCCGCCGAGCGGCCCGCGGCCCTGGCCGCCGCCCGGGCCCTGCTCGTGCAGGTCGCCGCCCTGCACGGCCCGCGGGACGTGCGGTTGGAGCTCATCACGGCCGAGGCCGACGCCGCCGACTGGGCGTGGTTCCCCTGGCTGCCCCACGCCGCGCCGCTGGCCGAGCCGGGCGCCCGTCGCCTGGTGGCCATCGACCGCGAGCAGGCCGAGCAGCGCCTGGGCGAGCTGGGCGAGCTGATCGCCGAGCGCACCGCCGCCCGCCGAGACCGCTTCGGCGACGTGGTCGACCTGCCCCGCGTGGTGGTCGTGCTCGACGGCGCCCGACGCCTGCGCCACGTGCGGGGCGTGGCCGACGTGCTGCGCGACGGGCCGGCGGTCGGCGTGTTCGCCGTGTGCCTCGACGTCGACGAGCACAGCCTGCCGTCGGAGTGCCGGGCCACGATCGTGGCCGAGGCCGAGCGGCCCACCCACGCCGTGGTGCGCCGTCCCGAGCGAGGGCCGGTGACGGTCCTGCTCGACGGGATCGCCGCCCCGCTGGCCGACCGGGTGGCGCGGGCGCTCGCCCCGCTGCGGGACCTGGGCGACCGGGTGGAGGCGGGCGGCGACCTGCCCCGAACCAGCCGCTTCACCGACCTCGTCGGCCTGCCCGAGCCCGACGCCGACGCCGTGCTGGCCCGCTGGGCGGCCGGCGGTCGCAGCACCCGGGCGGTGCTGGGGGAGTCGGACCACGGGCCCTTCAGCGTCGACCTCCGGCGCGACGGGCCCCACGCCCTGGTGGCCGGCACGACCGGCTCGGGCAAGTCCGAGCTGCTGCAGACCCTGGTCGCCTCCCTGGCCCTGGCCAACACCCCCGAGGCGCTCTCCTTCGTGCTGGTCGACTACAAGGGCGGCGCCGCCTTCCGGGACTGCGCCCGCCTGCCGCACTGCGCCGGGCTCATCACCGACCTGGACGGCCACCTCGTGGGCCGGGCGCTGGCCAGCCTCGATGCCGAGCTGGAGCGACGCGAGCGCCTGCTCCTGGCCGCCGGGGCCAAGGACATCGACGACCTGGTGGCCGGCGGCGGCTCCCTGGCCCGGCTGGTGATCGTCATCGACGAGTTCGCCTCCCTGGTGGAGGAGGTGCCGGAGTTCGTGACCGGCGTCGTCGGGATCGGCATGCGGGGCCGCTCGCTGGGGGTCCACGTGGTGCTGGCCACCCAGCGCCCGGCCGGGGCGGTCACCGCCGACCTGCGGGCCAACGTGAACCTGCGGCTGTGCCTGCGGGTGGCCGACCCCGCCGAGTCGAGCGACGTGCTCGACGTGGCCGACGCCGCCGACATCCCCCGGACCCTGCCGGGCCGGGCCCTCGCCCGCACCGGCCTCCGCGACCTGACGCCGTTCCAGGCGGCTCGGGTGGGCGGTCCCCGCCGCGGTGCGGCGGTGGTCGCCGGCGTCACGGCCACCGACGCGACGCTGGCCGGCCTGGGTCGCCTCCCGCTCGGCACCTTCGAGGCGGACGACGACGCGGTGGCCGACGCCGACGACACCGACCTGGCCCGCCTGGTGGACGCCATCGGCGAGGCCGCGGCCCAACTGGGCGCCCCCGAGGCCCCGGCGCCCTGGCTGCCGCCCCTGCCGGAGCACCTCACCCTGGCCGAGGTCGGGCCGGGCGAGCCAGGGGGCCTGGCTGCGGTGGTGGGCCTGGCCGATCGCCCCACCCGCCAGGCGCGCGAGCCGTTCGTGGTCGACCTGGAAGCGGTGGGCAACCTCGCCGTGCTCGGTGCCGCCCGGACCGGTCGCACCACGCTGCTGCGCACGCTGGTGGCCGGCCTGGCTACCGCCCACGATCCCCGCTCGTTGCACGTCTACGGCATCGACGGCGGCAGCCGGGGCCTGGTCGGCATCGGCACGTTGGCCCACGCCGGCGCCGTCGTCCCCGTCGACGACCTCGACCGGGTGGAGCGCCTCGTCCGGCTGGTGGGCGGCCTGGTCGACGATCGCCAGCGCGACGGAGACCCGTCGACCGACGCCCGGGTGGTCCTGCTGGTGGACGGCCACGAGGCCGTGGTCAACCGGTTCCTGGAGCGAGACGGCGGCTGGGTGCTCGACGACCTCGACCGCGTCGCCCGCGAGGGTCCCTCGGTGGGCGTGCACGTGGTGCTCGCCACCGACCGGACCGGCTTCAGCATGCGGCTGGCCTCGGCGTTCCCCGCTCGCCTCGTGCTGCGCCAGGCCGATCGGGACGACGACGCGATGGTGGGCCTCGACCCCCGCCAGGTGCCCCAGCAGCGCCCCGCCGGCCGGGCGATCTGGGCCGCCGACGGCATGGAGGTCCAGATCGGCCTGCTGGCCGACGACGCCAGCGGGCCGGCCCAGGACGCCGCCCTCGTCGGCCTCGTGGGCGGGCCCGGGTCGGCGGTCGCGCCCCGGCACGGCGGGCCCCGTCGGGTGGACCCGCTGGCCGAGCACGTGGAGCTGCGCGAGGTCCTGGCGGCCCACGAGCCCACCACGCCGTCGGAGGTCGTCCTCGGCCTCGACGGCGACGGGATGGCGGCGACGGTCGACCTGGCCGACCTCGCTCCCGGGTTCGTGGTCGCCGGCCCGCCGCTGTCGGGCCGGTCGACGGCCCTGGCCGCCGTGGTGGCCTCCCTGCCCGACCGGGGCGACGGGGCCTGGGAGGTCGTGGTGGTGACGCCGCGTCGCTCGCCGCTGGCCGACCTGGCCGGGCCCGGCGTCGTCGTGCTGGCCGGCGCGGCGGTGGAGGACGAGCTGGAGGCGGCCCTCGACGACGCCCACGAGCGGGCGACCGAGGGCGTGCTGCTCGTGGTCGACGACGCCGAGCTGCTGGCCGACGGCCGGACGGCTCGCATCCTCGAGGCCCGGGTCCGGACGGCCCGGGACGACGGGCTGGCCGTGGTGGCCGCCGCGACCACCGATGACCTCCTGCTCCAGCGCTACCGGGGCTGGCTGGCCGAGCTGCGCCGGGCCCGCACCGGCCTGCTGCTCGCCCCGGCCTCGTCCGCCGACGGCGAGGTGTTCGACCTCAAGCTGGCCCGGAGCACCGGCGGCACCTGGCCGGCCGGACGAGGCCTGCTGGTGCGCCGGGGCCGAAGCGAGCTGCTCCAGGTGGGCGCCGCACCCGCCGGTGCCCTCGCCGGGTGAGGTCCGACGTGGCAGGTGTCGTTCTGGTCCGAAGTGGGCAGGTGAGTGGCCGCATGACCGGGCCCTCCGCACTGCCAGCCGTCCCCGGCCTCACCGACGCTGCGGTCCTGCCGCCGCGGCGGGACCACCACCGGTGGTCCGTGCGGCGGGCCGGGGTCGAGCTGGTGCTGCACGTCGCCCGGGAGCGCTTCGCCTCCGGGCGGGCCCGCCGGGCGGCCGAGGAGCGCCTCGCCGCCCTGCTGCCGCTGGCCGACGCGCCGGGCCTGGACCCGGTGGTCGATGGCGGCATCGAGTCCGGTGAGCTCTGGTGGCTCACCCCGGTCGCCACCCGCGAACCGGACCGCGGGCCGCTGGCGCTCGACCTGGTCCTGCAGGCGACCGTCGACCTCGCGGCCGGCCTGGCGCGGCTCCACGGTGCCGGGCTGGTGGCCGGTGACGTCTCGCCGGAGGCGGTGGTGCCGACCGCCGACGGTGCCCGCCTCGCGCTGAGCCCGGTCCCGGTGGCGCCGCCGGTCCCGTCCGGTGGGGGAGCGGCGCCGCTCCACGTGCCGCCGGAGGTGCTCGAAGGGCGGCCGTGGACGGCGGCCGGCGACGTGTGGGCCCTGGCCGCCACCGCGTTCACGTTGCTCGAGGGCCAGGCGCCCTACCAGCGCGAGGCCGAGCAGGGGGCGGCCGAGGTCCTGCTCGCCGTGACCCTCGGCAGCCGGCCCCGCTTCCACCGGGCCGACGTCGGCGAGCCGCTGCGGCGGGTGATCGAGCGGGGCCTCGACACCGACCCGGGCCGGCGACCCACGGCCTCGGCGTTCGGCGCCGCGCTGGTGGCGGCCACCGGCGCCCCCCCCTGGGCGATCGCCTCGACACCGTCGCTCCCGGCGTCGCCACGACCGGGTCCGGACCCGAGCCCGAGGCCGACGACGACGCAGTGGTCGGCCGGCCGCTCGGGTCGGCCTACGTGCTGCTCGAGCCCATCGGCCGGGGCGGCATGGGCCGGGTGTGGCGAGGCGTGCGCCGGGCCGACGGCAGCGCGGTCGCCGTGAAGGTGCTGCGCCCGGAGCTGGCCGACGACCCGGAGCAGGTGTCGCGCTTCCTGACCGAGCGCACGGCGCTCCGGTCGGTGGTGGACCCGCACGTGGTCCGGGTCCACGACCTGGTGGTCGAGGGAGCGGTGCTCGCCATCGTCATGGACCTGGTGGTGGGTGACGACCTCCGCGCCGTGCTGCGGCGAGAGGGCCGGCTGGCCCCGGGCGAGGCGCTCCCGCTGCTGGCCGGCATCGCCCGGGGGCTCGAAGCGGTGCACGCGGCGGGGATCGTCCACCGCGACGTGAAGCCCGAGAACGTCCTGGTCCCCGCTACACCGGATCCCGCCGCACCCGGCGCGCCGGTCCGCCTGACCGACTTCGGCATCGCCCGGGTGGTCGACGGCGCCCACCTGACCCGGGCCACCCAGCTGGTCGGCACCCCCGACTACGTGGCGCCCGAGCTGGCGGCGGGCCGCCAGCCGTCCCCGGCCGCGGACGTGTACGCCCTCGGCATCGTGGCCTACGAGCTGCTCGTGGGCCGCCGGCCGTTCGTGGGCAGCAACCCGGCTGCCGTGCTCCGGGGCCACCTCGAGCTCGCGCCCCAACGGCCCCCGGACCTCGACGAGGACGTGTGGGACGTCGTCGAGCGGTGCCTGGCCAAGACGCCCGATCGCCGGCCCACGGCGGCCGCCCTGGCCCACCGCTTCGGCGTGCTCGCACCCACCGTCGCCGGCCACGCCCGGCTGGCACCGCTGCCCGACGTCGCACCGGCCTCGGCGGCGGTCGGTGCCTGGGCCACCGACGCCCCGGTCGAGGCGCCAGCGGTGCCCGCCGCCCTCGCGGTGGCCCTGCCCGGCAGCGACGAGGGCGCGGGGGACGAGCGCCTCGACACCCGCGCCGGCGTGCCGCTGGCCGAGCCGCCGGCACCCGAGGCCGACGAGCGGGCCCGCTGGCCCTGGGTCAGCGCCTTGGCCCTCGCCGCGCTCGTGGTGCTGGGCGTCGGCTGGTTCACCGCCCGGCGCGACACGTCCTCGTCGGCGGACCAGGGCCCGACGGCCACGACCACCACCGCCAAGGCGGCGGTGCAGCGGCCCTTCGCCCTGGCGATCGCCGTCGAGCGCCGCAAGGAGGGTGGCCTGGTGGTCCAGGTCCCCCCGACGCTGAGCCAGCCCCGCTTCGCCGAGAGCAACGCCATGCAGGTCCAGTACGGGCCGGAGGACGCCTCGAAGGACGACCCGACGATCGTCCGCCTCGACGGGCGGCGCGGCAGCGGCACCGACAGCCCCGACGGCCTGGCCCTCGGCACGATCACCAAGGAGGGCTCCGACATCATCGACACCATCACCCTGCCCGACGCCCCGAAGACGTCGTGCGTGTTCGTGTTCGTCTACCTGACCGGCCCCGATCCCAAGCCGTCCGAGCAGGGCTTCGACGGCAAGCCCCCCACCCGCTGCGCAAAGGCTCCCGCATGACCGACCCGTCCCACCCCGAACCCGCCCAGGCCGAGTGGTTCGCCGAGCGAGCGTCCCGGCTCGAGGCCAACATCGGCCAGGTCCTGCGGGGCAAGGCCGACGTGATCCGCCTGGCCCTGGTCGCCCTGCTGAGCGAGGGCCACCTGCTGGTGGAAGACGTGCCCGGCGTGGGCAAGACGACGCTGGCCCGGGCCATCGCCACCTCGGTCGACGCCACGTGGCACCGCATCCAGTTCACCCCGGACCTGCTGCCGTCGGACATCACCGGCGTGTCGATCTGGGACCAGGAGCGGCGGGCGTTCGAGTTCCGCCCCGGTCCCGTCTTCGCCAACGTGGTGGTGGCCGACGAGATCAACCGGGCATCGCCCAAGACCCAGTCGGCCTTGCTCGAGGTCATGGAGGAGCGCCAGGTGTCGGTGGAGGGCACCGCCCGCCCGGTGCCGCGCCCGTTCCTCGTGGTGGCCACCCAGAACCCCATCGACCTCGACGGCACCTACCGCCTGCCCGAGGCCCAGCTCGACCGGTTCCTGCTGCGGGTGTCGGTGGGGTACCCGTCGGTCGAGGAGGAGGCGGCGATCCTCGACCAGCGCGCCGCCACCGGGCAGCCGGCCATCCGCCCGGTGCTGGGCATCGAGGACCTGCGCACGATGATCGACCTGGCTGCCCGGGTGCACGTGGCGCCGGCCGTCAGCCAGTACGTGGTGGCCATCGCCTCGGCGTCGCGCCAGGTGCCGGACGTGCGGCTGGGCGCCAGCCCGCGGGCCAGCCTGGCGCTGCTGCGGGCGGCCCAGGCCCACGCCCTGCTCGACGGGCGCAGCTACGTCGTGCCCCACGACGTCAAGGCCCTGGCCGGGCCGGTGCTGGCCCACCGCCTGGTGCTCGCCGCCGAAGCGGAGGTCGAGGGCCGCCGCAGCGACGAGGTGCTCGCCGGCATCGTCGCCTCGGTGCCCACGCCGAGCGGCCGATGACCGAGGCCAGCGACCGCGGCCTCCGGCTGACCGGCCCGGGCCTGGCCCTGGTCGGCGGGAGCGTCGTGGTGGGGGTGGCCGGCTGGGCGTTCGGCCTGCCCGAGCTGGTCTTGCCGGCGGTCGCCGGGCTGGTCGCGGTGGCGATCGCCCTGCTGTGGGTCAGCCTGCCGCTGGGCGTGGCCGTCGAGCGGCGGTTCCGGCCCGAGCGGGTGACCGTCGACGCCCCGGCGGCCAGCTTGCTGTCGTTCGCCAACCTCGGCCGCCTGCCCGTGCCCGGGCTCCAGGCCGTCGACCGGGTGGGCGACCGGCCGCTGCGCATGGCGGTGCCGTCCGTCGGCCCCGGCGCCCGCTCGTCGGTCCGCACCCTGCTGCCCACCGATCGGCGGGGGCGCCTCGAGCTCGGCCCGGTGCGCGTGGAGCGCGTCGACCCGCTGGGCCTGGTCAACCGCTGGCGGGCCGTCGGCGCCGAGGGGGTGCTCTGGGTCCGGCCGCGCGTGCACCTCGCCGACCCGCTCGCCACCGGCGTGGTGGTCGACCTGGAGGGCCCGATCACCGACAACGCCACCGAGGGGACGCTGACCTTCTCGGGGCTGCGCGAGTACGTCGCCGGCGACGATCTGCGCCGCATCCACTGGCCGACCACGGCCCGCACCGGGACGATGATGGTGCGCACCCACGTCGACACCAGCCAGCCCCGGGCCACCCTCGTCCTGGACACCCGGCCGTCGAGCTGGGACGCCACCCGGTTCGAGCACGGCATCGAGGTGGTGGCCTCGGCCGCTGCGGCCTTCCGCCGCATCGGCCACGGCGTCTCGCTCACCATCGCCGGTGAGCAGCGGGGCGAGGCGGTGCGCCTCGGCGCGCGAGGCGACCTCGACCGGTTGGCCCTCGCCTCGCTCGGCCGCGACCGGCCGGCGGACCTGTTCGGCGCCGTGGAGCGGGCCGAGGGCGGGGGTGCACTCGTGGTGGTCACCGGCGACCCGTCTCCCCGGCTGGCCTCGAGCCTCGCTGCGCAGCGGCGCCGGCACTCGCCGGTCGTGTTGATCCGCGTGCTCCCCGGGGCGGCGCCGCGCTCGCAGCGCACCGGCGGCATCGTCGAGGTGGTCGCGCCGGATGCGGTGCGCGCCGTGGCGGCCTGGAACCGCGAGGTGCGCCGGTGAGCGTGCTCGCCCGCCTGGCTCGCGCGGCGCTCGCCCTGGCGGTCCTGGCGGCAGCGGCGCCGGCCCTCGCCCACGTGTACGGGCCGGGCTGGCTGGTCCCGGTGGCCGGCGCTGCCCTGGCCTCGGTGCTGGTGGACCTGGTGGTGCGGCTCGCCGTCGAGCGCCGCCCGGCGGTCGTCCTGGTGCCGGTCCACCTCCTGGGCGCGCTCCTCTGGACCAGCGCGGCGGTGCGCCCCGGGCTCGACGGCGCCACCGCGGTCGGCGGGGCCACCGACGGCGTAGCCCGCCTGCTCACCGCCATCCCGCCGGTCGATGCCCGGGGCCCGGAGCTGGGCCTGGCGGTGCTGGTGGCCTGGATCGCCGGGGCGCTGACCGCTGCGGCGTGCGCTCGTCCCCGTCCCACCCTGCTCGCCGCCGTGCCCGTGCTGGCGGTGTTCGCCGCCGCGCTGGTGCTGGGCGACCCGCGCGCCGTGCTGGGCGACGGCGTTGCGCTGGCGCTGGTGGCCGCTGTCGGCGCGGTCCTGCTCGTCGGCCAGGCGGCGCCTCGTGGCGGTGCCGGGCTGGTCCGACCGGTCGGGGCCGTGGCGGTCGTCGCGGTCGCCGGGCTCGCGGCGCTGGCGCTCGGCCCCACGGTGGCCGACGTGGGCGACCGGGACCGGATCGACGTGCGCGAGCGGGTGCAGCCGCCGGTGGACGTGGCGCTGGCGGAGAACCCGCTCGACGCCGTGCCCACCCGGCGCAGCGCCGAGCGCCCGCCCACGCGCTTCACGGCTCGCGTGGACCTGCCGGCGGGAGCGGGCGACACCCTGCGCTGGCACGTGGCCGTGCTCGACCGGGTGGGCCCCCAGGGCTGGACGCGGAGCGAGGCGGCGTTCCAGCGCGCAGGCCGCTCCCTCGGGCCGGTCCCCGCCGACCAGGCCGAGGACCGGGCGATCGCCCGCCTCGACGTGCGGCTCGGCGAGCCGGTGCCCGGCCTGCCGCTGCTGCCGACGCCCGACCGCCCGATCTCGGCGTCGCCGTCGGGCCTCGCGTTCGACGCCCGCTCCGGGGAGCTGGCCGTCCCCACGGGCGTCGATCGGCCGGCTCGGGTGCAGCTGCAGGTCGCCCTGCCGACCACCTCGGCCGCCGAGCTGGCCTCGGCGCAGCCGGTCCGGCGGGCCGTGCCGACCGGCCTCCCGCCGGCGGTGCTGGCTCGGGCCCAGCGGGCGGCGGGCACCAGCCCGAGCGGCTTCGACCGGCTGGCGGCCATCCGTCGCTCGCTGCGCGACGACCGGTCGCTGCGCCTCGACCCCTCGCTGGTGGCCAGCACCGCGAACTCCGAGGTCGCGCGCCTGCTCGGTCCGGCGGGCAAGGAGCCGCGCACGGCGAACCAGGCCCAGCTGGCCGCCACCTTCGCCCAGCTGGCCCGGGCCCAGGGCTTCGACGCCCGCCTCGCGGTGGGCTACGTCACCCCGGTGGCCGCCGGGCGCAGCACCATCCGCGCCACCGGCGCGCAGCTCTCGGTGTGGCCCGAGGTCCGCTTCGCCGGCCTCGGGTGGGTGCCGTTCACCATCTCGGCCCCTCGGGGCGGCGGCACCGAGGCCACCGCGCCGGACCCCACCGAGGCCGGCACGTCGGCGGCCGACCAGGCCGCCGACCAGCGGGCCGACGCCGCCGAGGCCGAGCGCCGCGAGCCGGCGACGCCTCGCACCCGGCCCGACCGGCGGGGCGGCACCGACGGCGGGAGCACCTCGCCCTGGCCCGTGGTCGGCGCTCTCGTCGCCCTGGCGCTCGTGGCCGCGCTGGCCTGGGCCCCGATCGCTCGCTGGCGACGACGCCGCACCCGACGGCGCGGTGACGGCCGGATCCAGGTCCTGGGGGCGTGGGACGAGGCCCTCGACCAGCTCCGCGAGGCCGGGGTGGTGGTGGCCGCCGACCTGACCCGCCCGGACGTCGTGGCGGTGGTCGCCGCCACGGGCCAGGAAGCTGAAGCGGTGGCCGAGCTGAACTGGCTCGCTGCGCGGTGCGACCAGCTCGGCTTCGCCGGCGGTGCGGCGACGGCCACCGCCGAGGAGGTCGGCCGGGCCTGGCGGGCCGTCGGCGTCGTCGCCCGCTCGGCCCGCTCGTCGCGCTCCCGGCCCGAGCGAGCCCGGGCCTTCGCCACGCCGCCCCGGCGCCTGCGCACCGCCGTCGAGGCCCCGCGCCGGCACGGCCGGCGCCTGGCCCACGGGTAGGGTCCCCCGTCGTGGAAGGCTTGCGACCGCTCGGCGTGGGGGAGCTGCTCGATGCAGCGATCCGGATCTACAAGAGCCGAGCCAAGACGCTCCTGCTCTCGGTGGCCGTGCCCCTGGTGCCGGTCCTGATCTTCACCGCCCTCATCCAGTGGTCCAGCCAGTCGAGCCTCACGGTCGACCCCACCACCGGCAACCCGAACTTCGACGGCGGCGACGCGGCGCTCCAGCTGGTGGGCACCCTGGTGGCCGCCTTCGCCTCCATCGTGGCCAGCTCGATCGCCACCGCGGCGTGCTTCCGCTCCATCAGCGGGGCGTACGTGGGCGACGACCCGAGCTGGAAGGAGAGCCTGCGCTTCGGCCTGTCGCGCTTCTGGAGCGTGCTCGGTCTCACCATCCTCACGGGCCTGGCCACGGCGCTGGGCCTCATCGCCTGCCTCGTGGGCGTCCTGTGGCCGCTGGCGTTCTTCGCGGTGGCCATGCCGGCGCTGCTCGTCGAGGGACTGGGCGCGGGCGAGGCCATGGGCCGCTCCCGGGCCCTGGTGCGGGGCATGGGCTGGCGCACCCTGGGCGTCGTGCTGCTCGGCCTCGTGCTCAGCTTCGCCTTCCAGGCGGTCGTGTCGGCTCCGCTCGTGCTGGTGCTCTTCGCCGACGCCGGCCCGGCGGTCCAGTCCGTCCTCCAGGCCGCCACCTCGATCGTGTCGAGCATCATCGTGACGCCGTTCAGCGCTGCGCTGACCATGGCCCTCTACGTCGACCTCCGGGTCCGCAAGGAGGGCTTCGACCTCGCCCTCTGGGCCCAGCGCCTGGGCGACGCCCCCACCGATGGGTTCCCCCGCCAGCCGGGTGCACCCGACGGCTCCTTCGCGCCGCCGCCTGCTTGGGGCCCCGGGTGGGGACCGCAGCCGGGCTACCCGCCCCAGGGCTACGGGCCCCAGGGCTACGGGCCCCAGGGCTACGGGCCCCAGGGCTACGGGCCCCAGGGGTACGAGCCGGCCGGCGGCTACGCCCCGCACGACTACTACGGACCGGGAGGGGCGCCGGTCGCCGCCGCGCCGAGCCAGCTCCCGCCCCCGCCTCCGCCTCCCGGGGCGGCGCCGCCACCGCCCGCCGAGCCGCCCGGCACCGGCTGGGCGCCGCCCACCGGCGATGGCCCCGGCGATCGCTGACCACCCCTCCCGCCGACGGGTCCGCCGGCTGGCGGGCGCCCTGCTGGTGCTCTCGTGCCTGCTGGGCGGGGGCGCCTCCGCGGCGGGCGCGCAGGACCGCTCGCTGACCGGTCCGGAGGCCGCCGCCCTGGCCCGCGACGCCGCGACCGACGACGGCGCGCTCCAGGACCTGCGCGCCGTGCGCGAGGTCGACGGCCGCCCCGTGGACCTGGCGGCAGCCACCGCCGGGCTCGGGTCGCAGCGGGCGCCGCGGCTGCGGGCCCTGGCGGCCGAGCTCGACGGGAGCGCCGGGGGGCCCGACCACGACGGCCGCGGCGGCACGGCCGGGGCCCGGCGCACGGCCCGCCAGGTCCTCGATGACGACAAGTACCACCAGCGCGAGCTGCCCAAGCCGTTCCGCGGACCGCTCCGCTGGCTCGCCGATCGCCTCCGACCGGTGGGCCGGTTCCTGGACCGGCTGGTGCAGCCCATCCTCGACCTGCCGGGAGGTCCGGCGATCCTCGTCGCGCTGTTCGTGGGCGCCGGCGCGGCGCTGACCGCCTTCCTCGTCTCCCGCCGCAGCCGCGCGGCGGTGTCCCGATCCGGTCGGGCCCGGTTGGTGGATCCCACGCTCGACCCGGTGGACCTCGAGCGCCGGGCCGACGCTGCCGAGGCGGCGGGCGACCTCGCGGCGGCCCTGCGGTGGCGCCACCTCGCCGGGCTCCTGCGCCTGGCCCGCGCCGATCGCCTGGTCCTGCGGCCCGACACCACCGCGGCGGGCGCGGCCCGCCAGGTCGACCTGCCCGCCATGGACCGCCTCACCGCCGACTTCGAGGAGATCGTCTACGGCGGCCGCGAGGCCACCTCGGCCGACCTGGCCGCCGCCCGGGCCGGGTGGTCCGAGGTCCTGGGCCGTCGGCCGGCGGAGCCGGTCCGGTGACCGCTCCCGTCGAGGAGCTGGAGCCGACCGAGCCGGCCGAGCCGGTCGAGCCGGTCGACCCGGGCGTGTCGACCGCGGTGGGCCCGGACCGGTTCGCACGGTGGTGGCGCAGCCTCGGTCGCGGGCAGCGGGTGGCGGCCGTCGTCGTGGCCGGGGTCGTGCTGCTCAACCTGGCCCTCGCCGGCGGGCAGTCGCTGGTGGGCAGCGAGCCGGGCGGGCCGGCGTCCTCGGCGTTCTCCACGGGAGCGAAGGGCCTCGAGGGCTACGCCGACCTCCTGCGTGCCGAGGGCCACCCGGTCGTCCGCCTCCAGCAGCGCCCCACCGCGGCCGACCTGCCGCCGGAGGCCACCGTCGTCCTGGCCGACCCTGCCGGCTTGAGCGCCACCTCGGACCGGCGCCTCGCCGACTTCGTGGCTGCCGGCGGCCGGCTGGTGGCCACCGGGGAGGACGCCGCGCCGCTGGTGGCCGCCCTGACCGGGACCGACCTGGGGTGGCGAGAGGACGACCCCGTCGACGCGCTCGCCGTTTGGCTCACCGTCGACGGCACCGGCGCCGCGCAGCGGATCGGCGGCGACGACGGCGGCCGCTGGACCGACGTCGGCCCCCTCGTGCCGGCCGCCGGCGCCGACGGCCGCGCCGCCCTCGTGGTCGGCGACGTGGGGCAGGGTCGGGTCCTCGCCCTGGCCGACACGCGCCCGCTGCAGAACGCCTCGCTGGCCCGGGACGACAACGCCGCCCTCGCCCTCGCCCTGGCGGGCCCCACCGGCCGGCGCGTGGTGTTCGTCGACGCCGGGGCCGGCTCCGACGGCCGCGGGCTGGCCGCCGTCCCCGTGGCCTGGAAGTGGGTGGCCGGCCTGCTCGCCGCCGCCCTGCTGGTGGGGATCTGGTCGGCGGGCGCTCGCTTCGGGCCACCCGAGCCCCAGCAGCGCGAGCTCCGCCCGCCCCGCAAGGACCACGTCGACGCCGTCGCCGCCGACCTCGACCGGGTCACGCCCCGCCCCCTCGACCTCGCCGCGGCCCTGGCCGAGGGCGAGGCCGCCGCTGCGCACCAGCGCGTCCTGCACCGACGCCCGCCATCCGCCCCCGACTCCCCAGGAGCCACACCGTGACCGATCCCGCCGTCCCCGCCGCCCGCCCCGACGGCCCGCCGCAGGGCGTGCTCAGCGACCTGCGGGCCCGGCTCCACACCGAGGTCGAGAAGGTGGTCGTCGGGCAGCCCGAGGCGATCGACTCGCTGCTGGTGGCCCTCGCCGTCGGTGGCCACGCGCTGCTCGAAGGCGTGCCGGGGGTGGCCAAGACGCTGCTGGCCTCGACCTTCGCCCAGGCGCTCGGCCTCGAGTTCCGCCGGGCCCAGTTCACGCCGGACCTGCTGCCCTCCGACCTCACCGGCACCATGACCCTGCGCGACCGCGAGCTGGTGTTCCGGCCCGGGCCGGTGTTCACCAACGTGCTGCTGGCCGACGAGATCAACCGCACCCCGCCGAAGACCCAGGCCGCCCTCCTCGAGGCCATGCAGGAGGGGCAGGTGACCATCGACGGCGAGGGCCACCCGCTGCCGCAGCCGTTCCTGGTGGTCGCCACCCAGAACCCCATCGAGTACGAGGGCACGTACCCGCTGCCCGAGGCCCAGCTCGACCGGTTCCTGGTGAAGGTCCTCGTCGACTACCCGACCGAGGCCCAGGAGCGGGCCCTGCTGGGCCTGGCCCGGCGCGGCCTGAAGCCCACCGGGAGCGAGCACGTCCAGCGGGTGGTCGGCGCCGACGACGTGCGGGCCGCCCGGGCCGAGGTGGACGCCACCGCCGTCACGGAGGAGGTCGCGGCCTACGTCACCTCGCTGGTGCGCGCCACCCGCTCGCTGCCCAGCGTGGCGGTCGGCGCCAGCCCGCGGGCCGGCGTCCACCTGCTCGTCGCCGCCAAGGCCTCGGCGCGGCTCTGGGGCCGCCACTACGTGATCCCCGACGACGTGATCCGCGTCGCCCCCGCCGTGCTCCGCCACCGGCTGGTCCTGCGCCCCGAGGCCGAGCTCGAGCGCCTCACCCCCGACGCCGCGGTGGCCAACGCCATCGCCGCCACCCCGGTGCCCCGCTGAGCGTGCACCGGTGAGCCCGTCCGGTCGCGTGGTCGCGCTGGTGGCCGCAGCGGCGATCAGCGCGTTCTGGGTGCCGCCGCTCGTCGCGGTGCTGCTGGTCGCTGCGGTGGTCGCGGCCTTCCTCGGCGACGCCTGGACCGTGCACCGGCCCCCTGAGGTCGCCCGGCGCGTCCCCGCCGAGGTGGCGCGCGGCGCGACGAACGCCTTCTCCGTCAGCGTCGCGCCCCGGCCCGGCACCCGGGTCGAGGTGCGCCAGCCCCAGACGGCCGACGTGCGCTTCGATCCCGCCGAGGCCGCGGGCGACCTGTCCGGCACGCTCCTGGCCACGCGCCGGGGCGCCCACGAGCTGGGCCCCGTCGTCACCCGGGCCACGGGCCCCCTGCGGCTGGCCCGCTGGACGCACCGCCACGGCGGCACGGTGACGGTGACGGCCCACGCCGACCTGCCCGGGGCGCGGCGGCTGGCCGCCGCGGTCCGGGCGGGCACGTTCCGCGACCCGGGGCTGCGCCGAGGGCCGCTGGGCCTCGGCACCGACTTCGAGGCGGTCCGCGACTACACGCCCGACGACGACATCCGCCGCATGAACTGGCTGGCGTCCGAGCGCGGGCCGGCCGATGGTCAACCAGTACCGGGAGGACACCGAGCGCGACGTGTGGTGCCTGGTCGACGCCGGCCGCCTCCTGTCGGCGCCGGTGGGCGACCGCACCCGCCTCGATGCCGCCCTGGATGCGCTGGCCGCCGTGGCTGCGGTGGCCGACGTGGTGGGGGACCGGGTGGGGGCGGTGGTCTTCGACCGCGAGGTCACGCGCGTCGTGCGCCCCCGCCGCGCCAGCGCGGCCGGCCTGGTGCGCTCGCTCGACGACCTCGAGCCGCTCGTGGTCGACAGCGACTACGACGCCGCCTTCGGTCGGGTGGGCCAGGCCAAGCGCTCGCTGGTGGTGGTGTTCACCGACGTGCTCGACGGCGCGGCGTCGGCCCCGCTCCTCGACGCCCTGCCGGTGCTCTGTCGCCGCCACGCCGTGGTGGTGGCCGGGGTCATCGACCCCGACCTGGTCGACGCGGTGACCGCCGAGCCGACCTCGACGCGGGACCTCCACGCCGCCTCCGTCGCCGCCGACCTCCTGGCCGAGCGCGACGCCGTCCGGGCCCGGCTCACCGCCGCCGGCGCCGTCGTGGTCGACGCCCCGGTGGACCACCTCGCGTCCATTTGCGTCGCCGCCTACCTCCGCCTCAAGTCCCGGGCTCGCCTGTAGCGGCGGGCCGTCCCCGCCAGAGGACCAGGGCCCAGTAGGCGGCGCCGAGGGAGGAGCCCACCGCCAGGGCGGCGGGCAGCGAGAGCCCGCGTGGCGTGACGAAGCCCTCGACGAGGCCGCACGGGACCAGCAGGAACGCCGAGCCGAGCGCCAGCTCCACCCCCGCCCGGCCCTCGACGGCCAGCGCCTCCACCCGGGTGCGGTGGCCGGGGTGGACGAGCGCCCAGCCGGTGCGGAGGCCGGCGGCTCCGGAGACGACGATGAGCGAGAGCTCGAGCACGCCGTGGGGGACGACCAGGCGCCAGAGCGAGTCGCCGTTGCCGCCCTGCACGGCGATGCCCGCCACCAGGCCGAGCACGAGGCCGTTGAACGCCAGG
Organism: Aquihabitans sp. G128; assembly: GCF_019048865.1. GTDB lineage: Bacteria > Actinomycetota > Acidimicrobiia > Acidimicrobiales > Iamiaceae > Aquihabitans. Next base: position 125,873 of record NZ_CP077604.1, read on the forward strand.
CTGGCGATGGTGAGCACGCCGGCGGACAGGCCGCCGGCGAACGCCACCAGCGCCACCCTCGCGTTGTTCGTGAAGATCTGGGCGGAGAAGCCGGTGTTGACCGTGGGATCGGTGACCTTCTGCGTGTCGGGGTCCCGAGGGCCGTCGTCGGACAGGCCGCGGGTGAGCGGCGACACCTCGGCCACCCGGGCCGCGCCGGCCGGATCCGCGTTCGACCAGACGCCGATGAGCAGCGCCGGACCGAACAGGGTGAGGGCGGCGACGAGCAGGAAGACCGGGCGCTCGCGCACGCGGCGCCAGTAGCCGGTGGTGGCGAACTCGGCCACGGAGGTGCGCGTGGTGACCGAGCCGTAGACGAGCGGCCGGGCCTGGCGGACCAGGAGGTCGAGCCGGTCGGTGACCGGATCGCCGGGGAAGCGCCGTCGGGCCTGGGCGAGGTCGGCGACGGCCTCGCGGTAGCGCCGACCGAGCCGGCGGACCGAGGCGGGGTCCAGCCGGTCGATGCGCCCGTCGGCCGCCGCCACGAGCGCCGCCAGGTCGTCCCACACCGGGGTGCGACCCTGGACGAAGGCTGGCAGCGGTTGGGGCACCGGGGCTCCGGGGGAGGGGACGAGAGGGAGGCCGTCTAGCGTCGAACGGGTGGAGCTCGACGACCGACTGACCTTGCCCAGCGCCGAGGGTATCGACCTCGACCTGGTGCTGGCCGGCATCGGCTCGCGCGGCGCCGCCTTCCTGCTCGACCTGCTGCTGCAGTTCGTGCTGCTCCTCCTCCTGGGCCTGGCGGGCGCTGCGTTCGACGGCCTCGGCCTGGCCTTCCTCGCCATCGGCTCGTTCCTGGTGCTGCTCGGCTACCCGATCGTGCTCGAGGCGTTCGCGTCGGGGCAGACCCTCGGCAAGCGGGCCCTGCGCATCGCGGTGGTCGCGTCCGACGGCACCCCGGTGCGGTTCCTCGGCGCCGTCATCCGCAACGTCGTCCGGCCCGTCGACGCGCTGCCCGGCGTGTACCTCGTGGGCCTGGTGTCGATCCTGGCGACGAAGCGGGCCCAGCGCGTCGGCGACCTGGCGGCCGGCACGCTCGTGGTGCACACCGCCCGCAAGCAGGTGGCCGCCGGCCAGCTCGACGGCTTCGCCTCCGGTTCGGGCCACCCCGCGCTGCCGCCCGAGGCGGCCGGGTGGGACGTGAGCACCGTGACCCAGGAGGAGCTGGCGGCGGTGCGCTCGTTCCTGGCCCGCCGGCACCAGCTCGATCCCGTGCACCGCGCCAACCTGGCGCAGGCCCTGGCGTTCCAGCTGCTGCCCAAGGTCGCCGGGGTGCCGCTCGACGGCGGGCCCGAGGCGTTCCTCGACCGGGTGGCGGCGGCCAAGGCCGGCCGCTAGGACGCTCCACCTGACGGCTCGTCAACTTTGACCCACACGCGCGTTCGTTTCCCGCTACGGTGACGCCCGTCACTCGACTCAGGGGGTCTGGATGTCGCAGTACAGGGGTTCGCGTGCCGGGCGGCGCGCTTCGGTCCTGGTGGTCATGGCGTTGTCGATCTCGATCGCCGGCGCGGCGTGCACCCGCTCCGACGGGGAGGTCGAGACGGGCGCTCCGTCGACCACCGCGGCGGGCGGGACGGCCACCACGGCGGCGGGAGGCGGCGGCGACCTCGGTCCCGGCGACTTCGGCAGCCTGAAGGAGGTCTGCGGTCCCGGCGACGCCAAGGGCGCCACCGACCAGGGCGTCACCGACGACAGCATCGAGGTCGGCACGATCTCCGACGCCGGCTTCGTCGGTCGTCCCGGGCTGAACCAGGAGATGTTCGACGCCGCCAAGGTGTTCTCCGAGTGGTGCAACGCCGCCGGCGGCATCAACGGCCGCGAGATCAAGGTCGACGAGCTCGACGCCAAGCTCACCGAGTACAAGCAGCGCATCACCGAGGGCTGCCAGAAGGACTTCTTCCTCGTCGGCGGCGGCGGCGTGTTCGACAACACCGGCCAGGACGAGCGGCTCAAGTGCCTGCTGCCCGAGGTGCCCGCCTACCAGGTGACCCCGGAGGCCCGGGGCGCCGAGCTGGCCGTCGCCCCGCTCCCGAGCGCCCTCGACGAGGTGCCCGTCGGCGTCTACCAGTACCTCGGGAAGAAGTTCCCGGACGCCACCGACCACGTCGGCTTCCTCACCGGCAACGTGCCGGCCACGGTGGTCACCGACAAGCAGAACCAGGAGGGCGTGAAGTCCCTGGGCTGGAAGGTGGCCTACCAGGCCCAGTACAACTCGCTCGGCGAGTCGAGCTGGACGCCGTTCGCCCAGGCCTTCAAGAGCAAGAAGCTCAAGGGCGTCGTCTACACCGGTGAGCCCGAGAACGCCGCCAAGCTGCTCCAGGCCATCGACGACATCGGCTACAAGCTCGACTTCTTCGTGGTGGGCGCCAACCACCTGGACCAGAACTTCATCGACGTGGGCGGCAGCGCCATCCACGACGTGTACATGGCCTCGGCCGTGGTGCCGCCCTTCGAGCAGGACCAGAACCCGGCCACGAAGCAGTACCACGACCTGTTCGCCAAGTACGCCCCGAAGGGCAAGGTCGACGCCCTCCTCGGCGTCAACTCCTTCTCGGCCTTCCTGCTCTTCGCCACCGCAGCGAAGGAATGCGGCTCCGACGTCACGCGGAAGTGCGTCTACGACAACCTGGCCAAGGTCAAGGAGTGGGACGGCGGCGGGCTCCACGCCGTCACCGATCCCAGCTCGGGCAAGGCGTCGCGCTGCCTCATCGTGGTCGAGGGCACGCCGGACGGCTTCGAGGTCCCCAAGGACTACGAGCTGACCGACGGCCTCTTCCGCTGCGACGACAGCAGCGTCGTGGGGCTCAAGGGCGACTACGGCAAGGGCGCCAAGCTCTCCGACGTCGGCAAGAGCCTCGACGACCTGGACTGACGGGACCCCGTGGACAAGTTCCTCGTCTTCACCATCGTCGGGCTGAGCCTGGCGGCGATCTACGCCGTCATCTCGAGCGGCCTGGTCCTGACCTACACCACCACGGGCATCTTCAACTTCGCCCACGGGGCCATCGGCATGCTGGCGGCGTTCGCCTACTGGCAGCTCCGCTTCGACTGGGGGTGGCCGGCGCCGATCGCCCTGGCCGTGGTCCTCCTGCTCCTGGCACCGGCCTTCGGGCTGGTGCTGGAGCGGGTGATCATGCGGGGGCTCCAGGGCACCAGCGAGGCCACCAAGCTGGTGGTCTCCATCAGCCTCCTGGTGGCCATGATCGGGCTGGCGAACCTGATCTGGACCCCCGGTGAGAGCCGGCCCATGGACACCTTCTTCAAGGGCCAGAAGGTCGACCTGGGGATCACGACGATCACCTACCACCAGGCGATCACCATCGTCACGGCCATCGTGGTGGCGGTGGGGCTGCGGTTCCTGCTCTACCGGACCCGCATCGGCGTCTCCATGCGGGCCAACGTCGACGATCGCAACCTGGCGCTGCTCAACGGCGCCCGGCCCGATCGCATCGGGCTGCTCAGCTGGGCCATCGGCTCGTCGCTCGCGGCCATCGGCGGCATCCTCATCGCCCCGGCGCTCACCCTCGACCCCGGGTCGCTGTCGCTGCTCATCGTCAACGCCTACGCCGCCGCCATCTTCGGCCGCCTGCGGTCGCTGCCGCTCACCTTCGTGGGCGCCATCGTGCTCGGCCTCACCGAGGGCTACCTCGCGGCCTACCTGCCGGGGGAGAACCAATACCTCGCCGGGTTCCGCCCGGCGGCGGCCGCCATCGTCCTGTTCCTCGTGCTGCTGGTGATGCCCAACCCGCGGCTGCGCACCCGCAGCCAGCTCCGGGAGTTCTTCCCGGCGCCGTCGCCGTCGGGCATGGCCATGGTGGCGGTGGCCGTGGTGCTGGCCGGCGTGGTCATGGTGACCACCCTCGACACCACCAGCATCATCTCCTACGGCCAGATGTTCCCGTTGGCCATCGTCGCCCTCTCGCTGGTGCCGCTGGTCGGGTACGCCGGCCAGATCTCGCTGGCCCAGCTCAGCTTCGCCGGGGTGGGCGCCATCGTCGTCGCCCACCACGGCGGCGGGGGCTCGCCGCTCGGCCTCGCCCTCGCCGTGGTCGTCACCGCCCTGGTCGGTGGCCTGGTGGCCCTGCCGGTCCGACGGCTCTCGGGCATCTACCTGGCCCTCGCCACCGCGGCGTTCGCGGTGGCGCTCGACCGGTGGGTGTTCAACCTGCCCGACTTCGACATCGGGCCGCTGCACATCAGCCTGTTCCAGCTCGGCTCCACCGAGATCGCGCCGCTCAAGGTCTTCGGGTACGCGTTCGACACGCCGAGCCGACTGCTCATGCTCTCGGCGGTGGCGTTCTCGCTCACCGCGCTGGTGGTGGCCGGCGTGCGCTGGAGCGGCTTCGGCCGCCAGCTGGTGGCCATGCGCGACAGCGAGGCGGCGTGCGCCACCTTGGGGCTCAACCTGGTCTGGCCGCGGCTCGCGGTGTTCATGCTCTCGGCCGGCATCGCCGGGCTGGGCGGGGCGCTCTACGGCATGCAGCTCGGCTCGGTCTCGCCCGAGCGGTTCAACCTGGTCAGCGGCCTCCCGCTGTTCATGCTGGTGGTCGTCGGCGGCGCCGGCCTGGTGGGCGGTGCGCTGTTCGCCGGCATCGGCCTCTACGGGATCATCCCGCTGACCTCGGCCCTGTTCTCCTTCGTGGCCAAGATCAACGCCGTGTCGCCCGGGCTCACCGGCGTCGGCCTGGGCCGCAACCCCAGCGGCGTCATCCCGCTCGTGCAGGAGGGCGTGCGGCCCCTGCGCCGCGACCGGGTGGTGCTGCCCGCCATGGCCGTCGCCATGGTCGCGGTCTACGCGCTGCGCCAGGCCGACGCCTACGGCAACTGGCCCTTCGTGGCCCTGCTCCTCCTGGTCTTCGTGGTGGCCAACGCCGTCGCCGGCGCCCGGGCCCGCCCAGGGGCGGCCGAGCGTCGTGCTGCTGCGGCGGCCACGTCGGTGGGCGACCTCGACTGGGTGGGGATCACGTCGCCGTGGACCTCCGGCCACCTCGCCCAGCTCGAGTCGGCCTTCGCCGCCGACGGGCTGCCGCCGATGACCGTCCCCGGCCGGTCCCGGGCCCACGACCCGTCCCTGCCCTACGGCTTGGCCGGCACCCAGATCCGGGAGTGGCGGGGCCACGAGGCCACGCCCACCGCGGTCGCCACCACCAACGGCCACTCGGCCGAGAGCAGCGAGGAGGTCGTGCATGGCCACGCTCGAGGTTGACGACGTCTCGATCGCGTTCGGCGGGCACACCGTGCTGGCCGGGGCGTCCCTGCAGGCCGAGGCCGGGCAGATCACCGGCCTCATCGGGCCCAACGGCGCCGGCAAGACCACCCTGTTCAACATCATCACCGGCCTGCTGCACCCGAGCACCGGCCGCATCCGCATCGACGGCCAGGACGTCACCGAGCTGAGCCTGCACAAGCGGGCCCGCTCCGGCCTGGCCCGCACCTTCCAGCAGCTCGAGCTGTTCGCCATGCTCACGGTCCGGGAGAACGTGCGGGTGGCCATCGACATCCGCCGGCGCTGGTCCCACGAGCGGGGCAACGCCGCCGCGCTCACCGACGCCATCCTCGAGCGGGTCGGCCTGGCTGGCGTGGCCGACGAACGGGTGACCTCGCTGCCCACCGGGCAGGGGCGCCTGGTCGAGCTGGGCCGGGCCCTCGCCTCGCAGCCGAAGATCCTGCTGCTCGACGAGCCGGCCTCGGGCCAGGACGACATCGAGACCGAGCGCTTCGGCCACCTGCTCCAGGAGCTGGCCGCCGACGGCGCGGCCGTCGTGCTGGTGGAGCACGACATGGCGCTGGTCATGGAGGTGTGCCACCAGGTGCACGTCCTCGACCTCGGCCACATGATCGCCACCGGCCCGCCGGCCGAGGTCCAGGTCGACCCCCACGTGCTCGACGCCTACCTCGGCACCAGCCGCACGGTGGCGGTCCCGTGACCGCCGTCGACGCCTCCCCGCCGCTGGTGGCCGACGGCGCCAGCGAGCCGCTGCTCGAGCTGCGCGGCATCCGCGCCGGCTACGACGGCATCGACGTCATCCACGGGATCGACCTGGAGGTCCACCCCGGCCGGGTGGTCGCCCTGCTCGGCCCGAACGGCGCCGGCAAGTCCACCACCCTCAAGGTGCTCTCGGGCATGCTCGCCCCCTCCGCCGGCGACGTGCTGGTGGCCGGTCGCCGCGTCAACGGCGCCCGCCCGGACGACCTCGCCCGCCGGGGCCTGTGCCTCATCCCGGAGGGCCGGGGCATCTTCCCGAACCTCACCGTCCGCGAGAACCTCTGGATGATGACCCACCGCGGTCGGACCAAGGCCGACGTCGAGGAGCAGGCGGCCGCCCGCTTCCCGCAGCTCACGCGGTTCCTCGACCAGACCGCCGGGACGCTCTCGGGCGGCCAGCAGCAGATGCTGGCCATGGCCCGGGGCCTGGCCACCGACCCCGCCCTGCTCGTGCTCGACGAGCTGTCGATGGGCCTGGCGCCGATCATCGTCGACCAGCTCTACGAGACGGTCAGCCAGGTGGCGGCGGAGGGCACGTCGATCCTCCTGGTCGAGCAGTTCGCCCGCATCGTGATGGACGTCGCCGACGACGCCGCGGTGATGGTCCACGGCCACATCGTCGAGACCGGTCGCCCCCGCGACCTCGAAGCCAGCCTCTCCCAGGCGTACCTGGGTGGATAAGGAGCAAGCCATGATCGAGAACCCGCAGCGCGTGGAGCAGTTCAAGGGCGAGATCGCCGACATGCGCCTCGCCGACCCCGCCGCCGGGCGCGACCGCGCCCTCTTGCGGCTGGGGACCGCCCTCATGGTGGTGGGCGTGGTGCTGGCGCCGGTGGCCTACGGCATCAGCCACGGCACCACCAACGCCCTCCAGCAGCGAGACGCGCAGATCATCGCCATCAGCGGCCTCATCGTCGCCGTCGTCGGCGGTGCCCTGTTCCTGCGCTACTCCATGGCCCAGTTCCTGCGCTTCTGGCTGGCCCGGCTGTCCTGGGAGCAGCAGGCCCAGACCGATCGCGTGGTCGAGGCCGTCGCCCCGGGGACCACCGCCGCGGCCGCGCCGTCGACCCCGGCGGCCGCCCCCGCCACGGTCGACGTCCGCTAGCGCTAGCTGGCGAAGTCGGGGCTGTTGCCCCGGAGCGCGTCGCTGCGGCCCTCGGGCTGCTCCCAGTCCTCCTGGCGCCCGAGCGGCGTGAGGTCCAGGAACGCGTACGAGCCGCCGGTCCACTCGGCGCCCCGGCCGTAGCTCGAGTAGGTGTGGAAGACGTCGTCTCCCACCCGCAGGAAGGCGCTCATCCCCGGCTGCTCGCCGGACCAGCCGCCCCACGAAGGGTCCCGCTCGGCCCACTCGGCCTGGGTGCGGTAGTTGTATTCGGCCGGCGCCACCGCTTCGTCGAGGGTGACGTGGAAGTCGTAGTTGAAGCTCGACCCGAACGACGAGTACCACGGGAACGTCCAGCCCTTCCGGTGCTTGTAGTCCTCGATCTTCTCGATGGGAGCGCGGGAGACGTAGGCGAGCGAGGTGTCCCGGGTGTGCAGGTGGTCCTGCAGCCCGTCGGACATCTCGTCGGCCCCGGCGGTGCAGCTGGGACAGCCGTCGGTCCACTCGGGATCGAACATGAAGTGGCTGACCAGCAGCTGGGGCCGGCCGTCGAACAGGTCGAGCAGGCCCACCTCGCCGTCGGGGCCGGTGAAGCGGTAGTCCTCCTCGACCTTCACCATGGGCAGCTCGCGCCGCTTGGCGCTCACGGCGTCGCGTGCCTTGGTCAGCTGCTTCTCGTCCTCGAGCAGCGCCATGCGGGCGGCACGCCACTCGTCGGCGGACACGATCTCGGGCAGGGGCATCGGTCTCTCCTGGGTGGGGGTCACCAAGAAGACCGGACCTACCCGTCGAACTCATCGGTCGTGTCCCCGCGGGTACGTTCCCCGGGTGCCTGCGAGCCCGACCCCCCGCCTCTTCGCCCACCGCTTCGGGCGGGCCTACGGGCCCGACTCGGCGGCCAGCACCCTGGCCGCCGCCTTCGCCCAGGGCGAGCTCGACGGGTTGGAGACCGACTGCTGCCTCACGGCCGACGGTCGCCTCGCCCTCCTGCACGTCAACTACCTCCCGCTGTGCACGACGCTCGGCGGTTGGGCCCACGAGCGCACCGCCGCAGAGATCACGGCCTCGCAGCTCAAGGACGCCAAGGGCCGCCCGGTCGACGAGCACCCGCTGCTGCTGGAGGACCTGTGGCCCCTCATCGAGGGCCACGAGCTCACCGTCCAGCTCGAGGTCAAGGCGGTGGGCGACGCCGACCTCGCCGACCGCACCGCCGCGGTCCTGAACGAGGCGCTGGCCACCTCGCCCCCGCCGCCCGGCGTGCACGTCGAGGTCATCTCCTTCTGGCCCGACTCGCTGCCCGTCGCCGCGTCGGCCGGCTGGGACACCCGCCTCATCCTGGCCACGCCGCACACGCCGGCCGCCCTCGGCGCGTGGGCGAACGAGCACGGCGTCACCGGGATCATCCTCGAGGCGCCGTTCTGGGACCCCCGCCACGTCGACGTGTGGCGCGCCGCCGGCCTGTCGGTCATGTCCGGCGTCTGCAACGACGCCGACTACGCCCGGCTCCTCGTGCTCCCGTACGCGCCCGACGCCATCTGCACCGACCGCCCCCACGAGCTCCGCGCCGCCCTCGAGGCCTGAGCCCCGGGGCGGCGCCGGCCCCCGAGCTACGGCTTGGTGTCGCGCACCACCCACATGGCGAAGAACTGCGAGGCGCCGCCGTAGGCGTGGCCCACGCCGGTGCGGGCCCCGTCGACCTGGTGCTCGCCGGCCTGGCCCCGGACCTGCAGGGCCGCCTCGGCGAAGCGGAGCATGCCGGAGGCCCCGATGGGGTTGCTGGAGAGCACCCCGCCGGAGCAGTTCACCGGGAGGTCGCCGCCGATCTCGGTGACGCCGTCCTCGGTGAGCTTCCAGCCGCCGCCCTCCTCGGCGAAGCCGAGGTTCTCCAGCCACATGGGCTCGTACCAGGAGAACGGGACGTACATCTCGACGACGTCGACGTCCTTGCGGGGGTTGGTGATCCCGGCCTGGGCGAACACGTCGGCGGCGCAGTCCTGGCCGCCCTTGGGGTTCACCGGGTCCCGGCCCGGGAACTGGCCCAGCTCGGAGCGGATGGCCGTGCCGTGGACCCACGCCGGCTTGTGCGGGGCGCGGTCACCGCCGGCCTCGTCGGTGAGGACCATGGCGCAGGCGCCGTCGGAGGCGGGGCAGCTCTCCAGCCGCCGCACCGGCTCCCAGACCATGGGGGAGTCACGCACCTTCTCCAACGTGATGTCGGGGACCTTGAGGTGGGCGTAGGGGTTCTTGAGGGCGTTGAGCCGGTCCTTCACCGCCACCATCCAGCCCACGTACTCGGGGGCCTTCGAGCGGGCGATGTAGGCCCGGAGGTGCGGAGCGAAGTAGCCGCCGGCGCCCACGCCGCCGCTGCGGCCGCCCGAGAGGCCCCACGTGGTGTCGCCCTCGGACTGCTTCTCGAAGGCGATGGTGAGGACCCGCTTGCGGATGCCCGACTGGATGAGGTGGCTGGCCACGATGGCCGTGGACCCGCCGACGGAGCCTGCGGTGTGGACCCGCATGATCGGCTTGCCGGCGCAGCCCAGGGCGTCGGCCAGGTACAGCTCCGGCATCATCACGCCCTCGAAGGAGTCCGGGGCGGTGCCGATCACCACGGCGTCGATGTCGCGCCAGGTCATCTCGGCGTCGTCGAGGGCCCGTTGGCCGGCCTCTCGCAGCAGGCCGGCGAAGGACACGTCCTCGCGGACCTTCCGGTGGTGGGTCTGGCCGATGCCGACGATCGCACAACGTTCAGCCATCAGGAATCACCCTCCAGGACGCAGACCAGGTTCTGTTGCAGGCACGGGCCGGAGGCCGCGTGGCCGAGCGTGCGGTGCTTGCCGTGCTCGTTGATCTGGCGGAACGCCTCGCCGATGCGGATCAGCCCGCTGACCATCATCGGGTTGCTCGCCAGGGCGCCGCCGGAGGGGTTGACCTCGGTGTCCGCGCCGAGGCCGAGGGCCTCGGTGAGCAGCAGCTCCTCGTGGCTGAACGTGGCCGCCAGCTCGGCGACCTCGATGGGGGCGTCGGCCACGCCGGCGTGCTCGGCGGCCAGCCGGGCCGAGCCGGCGTGGGCCAGGTCCCGGAGGCCGGGGTAGTGGGCCTCGCTCCGGTGGTCGATGCCGCGGATCCAGGCCGGGTTGTCGCACACCTCCCGGGCCCGGTCGCCCGCCACCAGGATCACCGCGGCGGCGCCGTCGGTGGTCGGCGGGCAGTCGGCGGCTCGCAGCGGGGCGACGGTGTAGGCCGCCTCCAGCAGCTGGTCGACGCTGAGGTCGCCGGCTGCCCGCACGTCGGGGTGGGCGCTCGGGTTGGCGGCGGCGTTGCGTCGGCTCCGCGCCACCACCTCGGCGAGGTCGGCCTCGGTGGCGAGCCCCTGGTCGAGCAGGGCCCGGGCCTGGAGGGCGGCGAGCGACACGTGGTCGGCCCACAGCGGCATCAGGTAGTACGGGTCGTTCTGCAGGCAGAGCACCTCGCCCAGGTCGCTCCGGGAGGAGATGCCCGACGAGAAGGCCAGGGCGACGTCGACGTCGCCGTGCTGCAGCCGGACCCAGGCCTCGTAGAGCGCCCACGCGCCGTCCATGTCCACGTGGGACTCCGAGATGGGCGGCCAGGCGCCCACCGCCTCGAGGTTGGCCACGAAGGCGAACGGGGTGCCGGCGAGGTAGTCGGCGCTGCCGGAGCAGGTGAAGCCGATGTCGGCCCGGGTGATGCCGGACCCCTCGATGGCGGCGTTGATGACCGGCAGCAGCATCTGGGTCTCGGACTCGGCGGTGTCGACCAGGGACCCGGCCTGGGCGAAGGAGACGATCGCGACGTCCCTCACAGCGTGTGCCCCTCGTACTCGGAGGCGGGCGCATCGGGCTCGCCGGTCGCCTTCCAGCCGTCGATGGCCGTGCCGAGCCCGTAGCCGCGATCGTCGGCCACCCGGTCCTCGGGCGCCGCCCACACCGCCTCGACCATCAGGCCGGGCCGGATCTCGTCGAGCGGGATGTCGATCAGCCGCTGCTGGCCGACGGTGCCGTCGGCGCCCACCAGCAAGATGGAGGCGAGGGCGTAGTCCTTGCGCTCCTGCTGGCCGTGGTACTGGATCGGCGTGAGCACGGTCCAAGCAGTGACCATGCCGCGATCCTCGATCACCACCTCGTCGGCCGACGTGGTCTCGATGGTGCAGATGGGGCAGAAGCCCTTCGGCGGCACGAACACCAGCGAGCAGCTGGGGCAGCGGTGGCCGGTGATGCGGCCGTCGGCGAGGGCCTCGCCGAACGCGGCGGCCACCGGGTTGGTGCGCACCGTGTAGTCGAGCGAGATGAGCTGCGGCATGAAGCGCACGGGGCCGTCGTCGGCCACCTGGGGGTCGGTGTCGGTCACGAGGCCTCCGGTTCGAAGCAGGCGATGTCGGTGATGTGGCCGGTGCGCTCGGGCGCCCAGCGGACCTGGACCCGCATGCCGGTGCGGACGGCGTCGAGGGAGCCGGCGTCGAGGGCGTGCACCATCGACGTGTCGGCGCCGTCGAGCTGGACCAGCGCCCAGGCGAACGGGTGGGGGAGCGGGTGCTTGGCCCGGGGCTCGGCCACCCAGGACCACCCGGTGACGACGCCCGCCGAGCCGACCTCGACGAGGTCGTCGACGGCGTCGCCGCTGTCCGGGTCGTACTCGAGCGGCGGGCAGATCACCCGCCCCTCGGCGGTCCGGCTGCCCAGCAGCCGCTGCTCTCGCAGCGCGGTCAAGAACGCCCCTACCACCGGCCCGAGGCTGCGGCGGTAGAGGAGCTCCATGGTGAACGTGGATTCCCCTGATGGCACGTCCGGAGTAGAACACATTCTACTTCGACGCGCCACGGATCTTGCTGGACCGTTGCGCAGCAAGGGTTCGACCGGTCGCCCGACCCCCGAAGTCGCGATCGGTGGCAGGGTCTGCGAGAACGTGTTCTACTTCGGGCATGGCGTTCAACCTGGCCGACCTCGCCGAGCACACCGCCGATGTGGTGCCTGACCGGACCGCGCTGATCTGCGGCGACCGGACGGTGACCTTCGGGGAGCTCGATGCCCGGGCCAACCGGCTGGCCCACCACCTCGCTGCCCAGGGCATCGGCGAGCGCGACCACGTGGCGATCTACTCCTACAACAGCCTCGAGTACGTCGAGGCAATGATGGCGGCGTACAAGCTCCGCGCCGTCCCGATCAACGTGAACTACCGCTACGTCGAGGACGAGCTGGTCTACCTCTTCGACAACGCCGACGTGGTGGCGTGCGTCTACCAGGCCTCGTTCGGGCCCAGGATCCACGCCGTGAAGGACCAGCTGCCGAAGCTCCGGCACCTGATCGAGATCGACGACGGCACCGAAGCGCCGGTGGCCAACGGCGCCGTGGCCTACGAGGACGCCATGGCCGAGGGCTCCCCGGAGCGGGACTTCGGCCCCCGTGACGCCGGGGACCTCTACATCCTCTACACCGGCGGCACCACCGGCATGCCCAAGGGCGTGATGTGGCGCCACGAGGACGTGTGGCGCACCCTCGGCGGCGGCATCGACTTCGTCACCGGCGAGCGGATCACCGACGAGCACCAGCTCTCCCGCGTGGCCGGCGAGGCGGTGCCGCCCAACGGGCTGGTGCTGGCGCCGCTCATGCACGGCGCTGCCCAGTGGGGCACCCTCGGCGGCCTCTTCAAGGGGGTCACCAACGTGCTGCTGCCTCGCTTCGACCCGCACCTCGTCTGGGACGCGGTGCACCGCTACGGCATCGCCGTCATCACCATCACCGGCGACGCCATGGCCCGCCCCCTGATCGACGCCCTCAAGGAGGGCTCGCCCGACGGGCCCTACGACACCTCGTCGCTGGTGGCCATCAGCTCCACCGCCGCGGTGTTCTCGCCCGTGGTCAAGGACCAGCTCTTCGAGCTGCTGCCGAACCTGTTCATCAGCGAGGCGGTGGGGTCGTCCGAGGGCGGCTTCAACGGCATGCGCCTGGTGGAGAAGGGCAAGACCAGCGCCGCGGTGGGCGACGGCGGCGGCCTCATCAACGTGCCGCTCGGCCCGGACTCCAAGATCATCGGCATCGACGACAAGCCGGTGCAGCCCGGCGAGATCGGGCGCTTGGCCCGAGGTGGCAACGTGCCCATCGGGTACTACAAGGACCCGGCCAAGACCGCTGCCACGTTCATCGACGTGGAGGGGGAGCGGCACTCGGTCCCCGGCGACTTCGCCCGCCTGGAGCTCGACGGCACCATGACGCTGCTGGGCCGCGGCTCGCAGTGCATCAACTCCGGCGGCGAGAAGATCTACCCCGAAGAGGTGGAGTCGGCGCTCAAGGCCCACCCCAAGGTGTTCGACGCCCTCGTCATCGGGGTCGACGACGAGCGCTGGGGCCAGAAGGTGGCCGCCATCGTCGAGCCCCGCCCTGGCGAGGAGCCGACCCTCGAGGAGCTCGTCGCCCACTGCCAGACCAAGCTCGCCCGCTACAAGGTGCCCCGCGAGCTGCACCTCGTCAGCGAGATGCCCCGCCAGCCCAGCGGCAAGCCCGACTACAAGCGCGCCCGCCTCCTGACCGAGGCCGACCACGCCCAGACCACGAACACCGACACCGTGAAGGACCCTGCATGAACAACCAGCTCACCGAGATGTTCGGGATCGAGTACCCGATCTTCGCCTTCTCCCACTGCCGGGACGTGGTGGCTGCGGTCACCAACGCCGGCGGCATGGGCGTGCTCGGGGCCCTGGCCTTCTCGCCGGAGGAGCTCGAGATGGAGCTCACCTGGATCGACGAGCACGTGAACGGCAAGCCCTACGGCGTCGACGTGGTGATGCCCGTCAAGACCGTCGACCGGGACCGCGGCATCGACGACGTCAGCGACATCGGCGCCGAGCTGCGCAAGCACATCTCCCAGGACCACTGGGACTACGTCGACAAGATCCTCACCGACCACGGCGTCGACTTGGAGGCCAGCGGCAAGGAGCTCGAGTCCGGGGCCGGCATCGGTGCCGGCGTGCTGGGCTGGACCGCCGCCACCGGCTCGCCCCAGATCGACATCGCCCTGTCGCACCCCATCGCCCTGCTGGCCAGCGCGCTGGGCCCGCCGCCGAAGGCCGCCATCGACCAGGCGCACGCCCAGGGCGTGAAGGTCGCCGCCCTCATCGGCCGGGTGGAGCAGGCCGTGCGCGACGTGCAGCTCGGCGTCGACATCATCATCGCCCAGGGCTACGAGGCCGGCGGTCACACCGGCGAGGTCTCCACCATGGTGCTCGTGCCCGACGTGGTCGACGCCATCGCCCCCGTGCCCGTGCTCGCCGCCGGCGGCGTGGGCACCGGCCGGCAGATGGCGGCCGGCATGGCCCTCGGCGCCGCCGGCGTCTGGACCGGCTCGATCTGGCTCACCGTGGCCGAGAACGGCTCGTCCACCACCGTGACCGAGAAGCTCCTGGCCGCCACCTCCACCGACACCGTGCGATCCCGGGCCTACACCGGCAAGCCGGCCCGCCAGCTGCGCACCGCCTGGACCGATGCCTGGGAGGCCCCGGAGTCGCCCGGCACGCTGCCCATGCCGCTGCAGTTCATCCTCAACTCCTACGCCGCCAACAAGATGGGCTCGAAGCCCCCGCGCGAGCTGGTCGGCATGCCCGTGGGGCAGATCGTCAGCCGCATGAACCAGGTGCGCAGCTCCAAGGCGGTCATCCAGGAGATGGTCGAGGAGTACGTCGACACCACCCAACGCCTATCCGCCGACCTGGAGGTCTGACCCCATGACGCTCACCGAAGACCAGCCCACGGCGGTCGGCACCGACCGCTACACGATCATCTCCGCCGACTGCCACGCCGGCGGCAGCCACAAGGCCTACCGCGAGTACCTCGACCCCGAGTTCGTCGAGGACTTCGACGCCTGGCGGGGCAAGTACAAGAACCCCTACAAGGACCTGGGCGACAACCGCCGCCTGCGCAACTGGGACAACGAGATGCGCAACGAGCAGCAGGAGGCCGACGGGATCGTCGGCGAGGTGGTGTTCCCGAACACCGTGCCTCCCTTCTTCCCGAGCTTCGTGCTGTTCGCCAAGCCGCCCACCGACGAGGAGTACCGCCACCGCCACGCCGGCGTCCACGCCCACAACCGGTGGCTGGTCGACTGGTGCGGCGAGTTCCCCGAGCGCCGTGCCGGCGTCGGGCAGATCTTCCTCAACGACGTCGACGACGCCATCGCCGACGTGCGGTGGATCAAGGAGCACGGCCTGCGCGGCGGCATCCTGCTGCCCAACATCGCCCCGGACGTGAAGTGGGTGAAGCCGCTCTACGACCGCTGCTACGACCCGCTCTGGGAGGTCCTCCAGGACCTCGAGGTGCCGATCAACGTGCACAGCGGCACCGGCAACCCCGACTACGGCCCGTACCCGGTCAGCATGCTGCTCTACATCAACGAGGTGCCCTTCTACACCGAGCGCCCGCTGGTGCAGCTGATCCTCTCCGGCGTGTTCGAGCGCTTCCCCCGCCTCAAGGTGGTCCTCACCGAGGCCGGCTGCGCCTGGGTGCCGCCCCTGCTCGCCCGCCTCGACAAGACCATCCGGGGCATCCGCGAGACCGGTGCCACCGGCGAGATCCGCTACGGCGACGAGCACGTGCTGAGCCGGGACGCCACCGAGTACTTCCACCAGAACGTGTGGATGGGCGTGAGCCAGCCCAGCAAGGCCGACGCCGAGGCCCGCCACCAGATCGGCCTCGACAAGTTCATGTGGGGCAGCGACTACCCCCACGACGAGGGCACGTACCCGTACACGCGGGAGAACCTCCGGATGAACTTCTCCGACACGCCCGAGGCCGAGCTGCGCCAGCTGCTCGCCGGCAACGCCGCCAAGCTCTACGACTTCGACCTCGCCGCACTCGCCCCGCTGGCCGCCAAGGTCGGGCCCACGGTGGCCGAGGTGGCCACGCCCATCGACGAGGTGCCCGACAAGTCCCTCGACCGCCTGTCCGGCGACATGGACGCGAGGGCCATCAAGTGACCGACGTGACCGAGCAGCCCACCACCGGGCCCCCGGCCCGCTCCGGCTACGGCACGGTGCCGTCGGTTGCCTCGAGCAGCGAGGGCAGCGTGCCCGCCCTGGGCTCGAAGCCCGAGGTGCTGCTCGTCGACGAGCCGGCGCCGCACGTGCGGCGCCTGACGCTGAACCGGCCCGAGAAGCGCAACGCGCTGAGCCACCAGCTCCGCGCCGAGCTGATCAACGCCCTCAAGCTGGCCGACCAGGACCCCGACGTCCGCGTGATGATCGTGCGCGGTGCCGGCACCTGCTTCAGCGCCGGCTACGAGCTGGCCAACGGCAACGTCGGGGTCGACATGCCCCACTACACCGCCGAGGGCGAGGGCCAGTGGCCCCGGCACGTCACCGAGACGTGGATGGGCATCTGGGACCTGGCCAAGCCGGTGATCGCCCAGGTCCACGGCTACTGCCTGGCCGGCGGCAGCGAGCTGGCCACCGGCTGCGACCTGGTCTACGTGGCCCACGACGCCAAGATGGGCTACCCGGCGGTGCGCTTCGGGGTGCCGGACATGCACTTCCACGCCTGGATGCTCGGCATGCGGGCGGCCATGGAGATGATGGTCACCGGCGACTCCATCTCCGGCGACGAGGCCGTGCGCCTCGGCTGGGCCAACCGGGCCTTCCCCGAGGCCGACCTCGACGACGAGGTGCTGGCGGTGGCCAAGCGGGTCGCCCTGACGCCGACCGACATCGTGTCGCTCAACAAGCGCACGGTGCACCGGGCCATGGACGCCATGGGCATGCGGGCCGCCATCCGCCAGGGCACCGAGCTGTGCGCCCTGGGCACCAAGGCGGCCACCTTCGAGGCCTTCATCGAGAAGTCCCACGAGCAGGGGCTGACCAAGGCCCTGCAGGAGCGCGACGCCCCCTTCGGCGACTACCGGACCGGTGGCGGCGGCAACGGCGGCGGGGCCACCTGACCCGACGGGACTCCGTGCTGCTCGTCTTCGTGGGCGTGCAGCTGGCCCAGACCATGGGCGCGCTCGACGGCACCATCGTCGCCACCGCGCTCCCCACCATCACCGACGACCTGGGCGGGTTCTCCCGCATCACCTGGGTCATCACCACCTACGCCCTGGCCGGCGTGGCCTCGATGCCGCTGTACGGCAAGCTCGGCGACCTCTACGGCCGCCGCCGCATGCTGCTCGGCGCCATCGCCTTGTTCCTGGGCGCCTCGCTGGTGTGCGGCGCCGCCCAGACGCTCGACCAGCTCCTGGTGGCCCGGTTCCTCCAGGGGCTGGGCGCCGGTGGGCTGGGGACCCTGTCGATGGCCGTGCTCGCCGACGTGGTCCCGCCCCGCCAGCTGGGGCGGTGGATGGGCTACCAGGGCGTGGGCTTCGCCGTCTCGAGCGTGGCCGGTCCGCTGGTGGGCGGGCTCTTCGTCGACCACCTGAGCTGGCGCTGGGCGTTCTTCGTGAACCTGCCGGTGGGCGCGGTGGCCGCCGCCATCCTGGCCGTCTGCCTGCCCCGCTCCGGGGCCCGCATCGAGCACGCCCTCGACTGGGCCGGCTCGGCCCTGCTGGTGGCCAGCCTCTCGTGCCTGGTCCTGGTGGCCACGCTCGGCGGCGAGACCTGGGCGTGGACGTCGCCGCAGCTCCTGGGCCTGGCGGCGGCCGTGCCCCTCCTCGGCTGGGCGTTCGTCCGCCGCGAGCTCACCGCGCCGGAGCCGGTGCTGCCCCTCCGGCTGCTGCGGGACCGGGTCATCCGGGCCAGCATCGGCGTCAACGTCACCTCCGGCATCCTCATCTGGTGCGGCATCTTCTTCGTGCCGCTCTTCGTGCAGGAGGTGCGCGGCGCCACGCCCACCCAGGCCGGCTTCACCCTCATGCCGCTCATGTTCGGCGCCGCCATCGGCACCCTGGCCGCCGGACGCTCGGTGGAGCGCACCGGCCGCATCCGCTCGTGGCCCATCGTCGGCTCGGTGCTCATGGCCGCCGGCGTCGGCCTCCTGGCCACCCTGGGGCTGGGCTCGGCGGTGGTGGTCGTCGCCCTGTGGGCGCTCGTGCTCGGGGTGGGCATCGGGTTCGTGATGCAGCCGTCGCTGCTCGCCGCCCAGAACGCCGCCCCGGTGGCCGACCTCGGCACCGCCACCTCCACCGTGCTGCTCTTCCGCTCGCTCGGCTCCACCGTGGGCATCCCCGTCTTCGGCGGCATCCTCAACGCCGGCCTCGTGGGCCACGGCAAGGACGCCGCCGCCTTCGCCCACGCCGTGCCGCTGGTGTTCCTGGCGGCCGTGCCCGTGGCCGTCCTGTCGATCGCCGTGGCCCTCCGCCTCCCGGACCGCCCGCTCCGCGAGGGCCTCCAGGCCGACCTCGCCGAGGACCCCGACGCCCACCCCATCCCCATCGTCGACCCCGTGGTCTGACCACGATCTCGGTCCTAGGGACCGTCGGCGGGTGGGCTGGTGCGGCCGGGACGTTGGCGGTTGTGGGCGGGGCAGAGGAGGCGGCCGTTGGCTTGGGTGGTGTCGCCCCCGCTCGACCACTCGACGATGTGGTCGACGTCGCAGCGTTCGGCGGGCACGGTGCAGCCGGGGTGGGTGCAGTGGCGGTCGCGGACCTCGATGGCGCGTCGGAGGGCGCCGGGGAACGCACGGGTGCGCGTTTCCATGCCTCTGATCGTACAGGTGTTCGATCCAGGTGCAACCCAAGAACCACGGAGTGTCGTCGTTGGGCACGACGGGTCCGATCGCCGGCGGTCAGGCTCGGGTGGGGGACCAGGCGGGGTCGCGGCCGGCGAGGCCGAGGGTGCGGTCGAGGAGGGGAGCGTCGGCGGGGACGGGGACGGGCGGGCCGAAGAGGCCGGGGGTGCCGTCGCCGTCGGCCATGGGGGCGAGGAAGGCCTGGATGGCGTCGAGGGCGGCGGGGTCCACCTCGTAGGGCTGGCCGGTGGCGCGGGCCAGGTCCCAGCCGTGCACCACCAGCTCGTCGAGGGCCACGAGCCCGGCGACCTCACCGGGCAGGTCGACGCCGCCGGCCCGGGTCATGCCGGTCCAGGCATCGGGCTCCGCCCAGGCCAGGGCGACCGCTCGCAGGTCCATGCCGATCCGGTCGCGCCAGCCCTCGCCGAGGTCGGCCCCGTCGGGCGCCGGCGGGACGTCGCCGTCGTTGTCCTTGGTGGCGGCGAGCCGGAAGGCCTGGCTCAGCCCGCCGACGTGGACCAGGAGGTCGGCGACGGTGTACTCGGGGCAGGGCGTGGGCCCGGCCAGGGCTTCATCGGGGATCGCGGTCACCAGGCGGGCCACGGTGCGGGCGGTGGGGTGCAGGTCGACGGTCATGTGGGCTCCACGGTCGGGTTCCGGTTCGCCAGGGAGACGCCGGCGGGCACCGGAACTCATCGGCCCGGCGTCGCGGGCGTTCGGCGCAGCCAGGCGGGGGTGCGGGCGCTCAGGCGGAGCGGACCGACTCGACGGCCTTGGCGATGCGCCGTTCGCGCGTCTCGGGCTGCTTGGCCTCGGTGACCGAGCGCACCCACTCCTTGCGACGGCTCGGGGCCAGGCCGTCGAAGGCGGCGCGCACGGCAGGGTCGGCGTCGAGGGCGGCGGCCAGGTCGGGGGGCACCTCGATCTCCCGGGGTGCGGCGTCGAGCACCAGGTCCACCTCGACCTCGTCGCCGGCGGCCACGCCGGCCGCGGTGCGGCGCTCGGCGCTGAGCGGGACGAGCGACCGCCCGCCCATCACGCCGAGCGTGCTGGTGTAGGTGAACCCGTTGACGGTGACCGAGACGGCGGCGCGCTTGCCGCCGCCCAGGGCCGCCACCACGTCGTCGGGCACCGGGATGCCGGTGGCGGTCTTGCCGCCCAGCTCGATGGTCGTCCGGAACCGCATGGCCAGATCCTGCCCGATCAGCCCCGCTGCCGCGACGCCGGCTGGTAGTTCGGCCCGGCGGTGAGGTCGACGCGGCGGAGGAGGTCGACGCAGGGCGGCTCGAACGCCTCGGCGAACCACCGGGAGCGCTCGGCGCCGAGCAGTTCCCACGGCCGGGTGGTGAGGCGGTCGGTGTCGTCCTCGAGCCGCTGGCGCAGGGCCGTGCCGGAGGCCAGCACCACGTGGTCACGGGCGAGGCCCCTGGCCTCGAGCGCCGCCCAGCCGGCGGCGAGGTCCTCGGCCGAGGTCCCGCGGGAGGCGGCCAGCCAGTCCGGCTCGTAGCCCAGCCAGGCGTTGTGGAGGATCGAGGACTCGGCGTGGCCGAGGCCGGCGGCCACGGTGAGGGCCCAATGGGTGTCGCCGCGCCACTCGCGGACGGCGTTCACCGCGTGCCAGCCGGACAGGAGCGGGTCGGCGGGGCGGGGGAGCGCCAGGTGGGCGCCGTAGAGCACCCGGCCGACCACGGGGAGCTGCTCGACCACGGCCCAGAGCTCGGGGCCGAGCGCTTCGAGCGGCTCGACGATGGCCGGTGCGTGCTCGCGCAGCCCCTCGACGACGGCCTCGTCACGGGCGGTGCGGAACGCCTCGAACCGGGCGGGCCCGCCCACCAGGTCGAAGGTGGCCTGGATGCCCACCGGGCTGATCGATCCGAAGGCGGCGATCACGGCCTGGGGACCGGCCGCCGCCAGGGGCGCGCACCGGGAGGCGATGTAGCCGAGCGGCTCGGCGAACGCCTCGGGCAGGCCCAGGGCCACGTAGCGCCGGGTGGCGCCCGGGTCCCAGAAGATCCACCCGATGGTGGTCTGCACCGACCGGGCGTTGCGCCGGGCGACCTCGACCCAGTCCGTCACGTGGGGGACCGCGGTCAGGGGTGCTCGTAGGGGCCGATCAGCACGCGGCAGGCGCGGTCCAGCTCGGCGGTGACGTTCTCGAACGGGGCTCGACCGTTGGCCCAGGTGACCAGGCTGGAGTACCAGACGTGGCCGAGCACGGCGAGGATGTCGCCGCGGACCTCGGGGTCGAGGTGGGCGAGGATCGGGTCGCCCATGGAGGCGATCGACGCCCGCACCTCGGCGCCGCTGTCGCGCACGCCGACGTCGGCCGACGACAGGGCCCGCACCAGGGCGGCGCTGAGCTTGGGCTGGCGGCCCATGGCCCGGCACGCCCGGCGCAGCACGTCGGTCATCTGCTCCACGGCGGTGTCGCCCTTGGGCGGCGACTGGGCCACGCGGTCGCGCAGGCGCACGGTCCACTCGGTCATGGCGGCGGCGAGGAGGTGGTCCTTCGACGAGAAGTTCCGGTAGATGGTGGCGAGGGCCACGTTGGCGGTGGCGGCGACGTCGCGCATCTGGACCGCGTCGTAGCCGCCCTCGGCGCCCAGCTCGAAGGCGGCGTCGATCAGGCGGCGGCGCCGCTCGAACTGCTCCGGGCTGAGCTCGGCATCCTCCGCCGGGAGCGTGTCAGCCACGAGGGATCTCTCGGAGGTCGTTCGCCGGTGACTCAGCCACGGGGGGATCTCTCGGAACGGGACGGTCTTGTCGACGCGGACCTCGGGGGGCAGGCCCAGCACCCGCTCGCCCAGGGTGTTGCGCTGGATCTCGTCGCTGCCGCCGGCGATGCGGATGGACGGGGCCGACAGGAAGTGCTGCTGCCAGCGACCGTGCTCGGGGGCGTCGTCGTCGGCCAGCATGCCGCCGGGGCCCTCGATGGCCAGCGCCAGCTCGGCGTTGCCCTTCATGTTCCAGGCGGCCATGAGCTTGAGGGCGGAGACGCCGGGGCCCGGCGGCTTGCCCTGGCTGGCGGCGGTGCGGGCCTGCATGCCCAGGTAGCCCATGATCTGCTTGCGGGTGTAGGCGGCGGCCAGGCCCTGGCGCACCAGGGGGTCGCCGTTGCGGCCGAGCGACCCGGCCAGGGCGAGCAGGTCGTCGAGGGTGGGACCGCTGCTGTGGCCGCCCATGAAGGTGCGCTCGTTGGCCAGCGTGGTCATGACCGCGCTCCAGCCGCCGTTCACCTCGCCGAGCAGAGCGCTGTGGGGCACCCGAGCATCGGTGAAGAACACCTCGCTGAAGTGCGAGGCGCCGGTGATCTGGCGCAGGGGCCGGATCTCGATGCCGGGCTGGTGCATGTCGACGAGGAAGTAGCTGATGCCGCGGTGCTTCGGGGCGTCGAGGTCGGTGCGCGTGAGCAGGATGCCGAAGTCGCTGTAGTGGGCGCCGGAGGTCCAGACCTTCTGGCCGTTGACCACCCACTCGTCGCCGTCGCGCTCGGCCCGGCAGGCCAGCCCGGCGAGGTCGGAGCCGGCGCCGGGCTCGCTGAAGAGCTGGCACCAGACCTCTTCGCCGCGCAGCATGGGCGGGAGGTAGCGGGCCTTCTGCTCGTCGGTGCCGTGGGCGATGATCGTGGGGCCGGCCATGCCGACGCCGACGGCGAACGAGCCGACGGGCAGGCCCCGGGCGGTGGCCTCCTGGGTGAAGATGGCCGCCTGGGCGGGCGTGCCGCCCCGGCCGCCGAACTCCTCGGGCCAGCTGATGCCGGCCCAGCGGTGCTCGGCCAGCAGCGCCTGCCAGGGACGGGCCCGCTCCACGAAGGCGGCGTCGTCCTCGCCGGGGCGGTGGACCACGGCCTTGGCCTCGGGGGGTTTCGGCGTACACGTCGAACCAGGCCCGGACCTCCTTGCGGAAGGCCGCCTCGTCAGCGCTCTCGTCGAAGTCCATGGCTGCTCCTGTTCGGTCCCGGGCGACGATACGCCGCGGGGAAGGGGGGTTCGGCCGGGCCACCATCGACGCCGTTGTCGACGGTGGCCCGGCCTGCGCTCGGGGGGAGCGTGCTACTCCGGGCTGGCGGCGAGGGTCGCGCCGATCCGGAGGAGTTGGTCGGTGGCGCCGCCGAGCGTGAACTTCGAGCTCCTTGGCGGCGAGGAAGTAGCGGTGGATCGGGTAGTCGGCGTCGACCCCCGTGCCACCGTGGAGGTGGACCGCGGTGTGGGCCACCCGGTGGGCGGCCTCGGCCGCCCAGAACTTGGCCACCTCCACCTCGGTCGAGGCCGGCAGGCCCTCCGAGAGGCGCCAGGCGGCCTGGAGCACCACCAGCTTGGTGGCCTCGACGTCGATGTAGGCGTCGGCGGCCCGCTGGCCCACGGCCTGGAAGGTGGCGATGGGGCGGTCGAACTGGATCCGCTCCTTGGTGTACGCCGCGGTGAGCTCCAGCGCCCGGGCCACGATGCCCGAGACCTGGGCGCACAGGGCGATGGTCGACTGCTCCACCGTCCAACCGAGCACGTCGTGGCCGTCGGCCGGGGAGCCGAGCAGGGCGTCGGCGCCCGCCTGCACGCCGTCGAGCTGCACCAGGCCCTCGAGGTCGCGGCTCGTGACCCGCTGGGCCTCGATGGACAGCCCGGCGGCGCCGGTCTCCACCACGAACAGGCCCACCTGGCCGTCGCCGAGCGCGGCGGGGACGAGGACGGCGTCGGCCACGGTGGCGGCCGGGACGCACGTCTTGGTGCCGGTGAGGCGCCAGCCGTCGCCCTCGGCCGTGGCGGTGGTGGTGGGGGCCTCCGGGACGCGGTTGCCCGGTTCCAGGAAGGCGGCGGTGAGGATGGTCGAGCCGTCCACCGCGCCGGGCAGCCAGCGGGCCTGCTGCTCGGCGGAGCCGAAGCGGGCGATCGGGAGCGCGCCGCCCACGATCGAGGCCAGCACCGGCACCGGGGCCAGCGTGCGGCCCACCTCCTCCAGCACGATGCACTGCTCGAGGATGCCGAAGCCCTGGCCGCCGTGGTCGGTGGGCAGGGCCACGCCGAGGAGGCCGGCGTCGGCCAGGGCGGTCCAGACGCCCCGGTCGAAGCGCTCCTCGCCCTTCTCGACCTCCCGGAGGAGGTCCTCGGTGACCTTGTCGGTGAGGATGCGCCGGGCCAGGCCGGCGATCTCGTCCTGTTCGTCGCTGCGTGCGAAGTCCACTGTCGTCGTCTCCTGCGTCGTCCGGCTACCGGGGCGCCCGGGGCATGCCCAGGCCGACCATGGCGATGATGTCGCGCTGCACCTCGTTGGTCCCGCCGCCGAAGGTCAGGATCAGCGCCGATCGGTGCATGCGCTCGATGCGCGACTTGAGGATCGAACCGGGCGAGCCCCGGGTGATGGTGGCCTCCTGGCCGAGGACCTCCATCAGGAGGCGGCACGCCTCGATGGTGAACTCGGTGCCGAAGACCTTGGTGGCCGAGGCGTCCTGCGGGCCGAGGCCGTGCTTCACGCCCCAGGCGATCTTCCAGTTGATGAGCTTGAGGAACTCGACCTTGGCGTGGACCCGGGCCAGGTGGACCTGCACCCACTCCTGGTCGATCACCCGCCGGCCGTCGGGCAGCTGCTGCTCGTGGGCCCAGCGGCGGACCTCGGCCAGCATGTTCTGCACGCCGGCCGCCGAGCACAGCGCCACCCGCTCGTGGTTGAGCTGGTTGGTGATCAGCTTCCAGCCGTTGTTCAAGCCGCCCACCAGGTTGGCGGCCGGGATGCGCACGTCGTCGTAGAACGTGGCGCTGGTGGTGGTGCCGGTGACGGTCGGGACCGGCGACCACGAGAAGCCGGGGGTGTCGGTCGACATCAGGAACATGGAGATGCCCTTGTGCTTCGGGGCGTCGGGGTCGGTGCGGGCCGCCAGCCAGACGTAGTCGGCGTACTGGATGAGGCTCGTCCACATCTTCTGGCCGTTGATGACCCACTCGTCGCCGTCGCGCTCGGCCCGGGTGGTGATCGACGCCAGGTCGGTGCCGGCGCCCGGCTCGGAGTAGCCGATGGAGAAGTGCATCTCGCCCTTGAGGATCGAGGGGAGGAACTTCTTGCGCTGGAGGTCGTCGCCGTACTGCATCAGGGTCGGGCCGACGGTGTTGATGGTGAGGAAGGGGATGGGGGCGCCCACCAGGCTGGCCTCGTCCAGGAAGATCAGCTGGTCGATCATCGAGCGGTTCTGGCCGCCGTACTCAGTGGGCCAGCCGATGCCGAGCCAGCCGTCGTGGCCCATCTGGCGCACCAGCCGCTTGTAGAGCTCGCCGCCGCCGTACTCCCCGCTGTCGGAGGCCATCTCCTCCTGCACCTCGGGCGTCATGAGCTCGGCGAAGTAGTGGCGGAGCTCCTTGCGGAGCTGGTCCTGTTCCTCGGTGAAGGCGATCTGCATCGGCCCGGTCCCCTTTCGGTCGGCCCGGCGGCCGCCCGCCTGCACACTAGAACGCGTTCTACCTCCGGTGCTGGGGAAACCGCAGGTTCTTGGGAGAACGGGTTCTCGCCGGCGTGGATCGCCCCAAAGAGGTTGGTGCGCTACCGGACCTCACGGCTGCCTGTTGCCTGCCGATGGAGGTCCATGGACTCGGCCGTGCTGATCGAGGTCGGGCACCTCGCCATCTGGATCGTGGTCGGCCTGGCCCTCGCCGGTGCGCTGGCGTTCCTGGTGTGGACCCGTGGCCGGGCGGCGAAGCAGGAGGCCGTGGCCAGCGCGCCCGGGGGTTCGCCCTGCTGGTCGAGCGGTCGGCCGACCCCATCGTCATCGTCGACGAGCTGGGCGCCGTCTCCTACGCCAACCCGTCCGTCGAGCGGGTCCTCGGGTACCGGGTCGACGAGATCGTCCCCAACGCCCTGGACCTCCTGCACCCGGACGAGGTGGAGGAGGCCGTGGCCCGCATCGCCGCGGTGGCCCAGGGCGAGCCCGCCAACGAGCTCGTCATGCGGCGCGTGCGCCACGCGGACGGGCGCTGGATCTGGTGCGAGACGGTCAACACCAACCTGCTGGCCGAGCCGACGGTGGGCGGCGTGGTCATCGTGCTGCGCGACGTCACCGAGCGGCTGGAGGCCGAGGCGCGCGCCGACGTCGAGCACCGCCTCACCCAGACGATCCTGGACACCACCACGGCGCTCGTGGTGCACGTCGACATGGAGGGCCGCCTCCTCTCGATGAACCGGGCCGCGGAGCGGCTCACCGGCTTCGCCACCGCGGAGGTCGCCGGAGAACACGTGTCGCGCTTCGTGCCGATCGAGGAGCGCATCCTCGCCCCCGGTCCGATGGCCGTCGCCGACGTCCCCACCGTCCACGAGAACCACTGGACCCACCGCAGCGGGCGCCGCCACCTCATGGCCTGGAACAACGCCGTGCTCTTCGATGCCGATGGCCAGCCCACGGGCGTCGTGGCCACGGGCATCGACGTCACGGCCGAGCGTCGGGCCGAGCGCGCCGCCCGGCGGGCCGATCGACGCGAGCACGACCGGCTCGCCTACGAGGCCACCCACGACGCGCTGACCCAGGTGCTCAACCGGGCCGGCCTGCTCGACGAGCTCGACGCCCAGCTGCGCGAGGCCCCGCCCGGCCAGCCGACGGCGGTCCTGTTCCTCGACCTCGACGGCTTCAAGGCCATCAACGACGAGCACGGTCACCACGTGGGCGACGAGGTGCTGAAGGTGGTCTCGGAGCGGCTGGTCGACGCGGTGCGGACCACCGACGTCGTGGGCCGCCTCGGCGGCGACGAGTTCGTGGTGCTCTGCCCGGGGCTCGATGCCCAGCGGGCGATCGCCACGGCGCAGCGCATCGGCGAGGCGATCGATGCCCCGATGCTGGTGGGGGAGCTGCCCCTCGCGTGTGGCGTCTCGACCGGTGTGGTCTCGGCCGTCGGCGGGGATGCCGCGACGCTGCTGCACCAAGCCGACCTGGCCATGTACGAGGTGAAGCGGGCCCACCACGAGGCCCGGCGACCGGCGACCCTCGACAACGGTCCCGTGGACCCGAACGAGTCGGTCCGCCTGTCCGTGCTGCGGCGCCTCGGCCTGCTCGACAGCGACGCCGACCCCTTCGTCGACACGATCGTGCAACTCGCCGCCCAGGTGTGCGGGACCCCGATGGCGGCGGTGAGCCTGATCGACGCCGACCGGCAGTGGTTCAAGGCCAGCGTCGGGCTCGACGTGCTCGAGACGCCGCGCTCGGAGGCGTTCTGCGCCCACGCGATCCTCGACGCCACCGAGACCTTCGTGGTCCCCGACGCCACCGAGGACGATCGGTTCCGGGAGAACCCCCTCGTCACCGCAGAGGAAGGCATCCGGTACTACGCCGGGGCACCGATCACGGTGGGCGGCGAGGCGGCGATCGGGTCGCTCTGCGTGCTCGACCGCACGCCGCGCACGCTGACCGTCGAGCAGGTGGGCACCCTCGAGCGCCTGCGCGACAGCCTCGTGACCTACCTCGAGCTCACCGCTCCCGAGGGCACCTTCGCCGGCGTCGGCACCGAAGCCCGGACCGGCGTGCTGCTGGGAGCCGTCAGGGGCGCGTGAAGCGGTCCAGCAGCTGCTGGGCCGCGGCGGTGGGCGCCACCTCGCCGGTGGCCACCGCGGCCTCGAGCGAGGCCAGCTCGGGGGTGACCGCCGGGTCCTCCCGGAAGCGCTCGGTGAGCCCGGCGCGCAGCTCGTCCCAGAGCCACGCCCGCGCCTGGCCGGCCCGCAGTCGGTCCAGCTGCCCCGTGGCCGCCAGGTGCTCGTGGGCGGAGGTGACCCGGGCCCAGACCTCGGCGATGCCCTCGCCCTTGGGCGACGACACCAGCAGCGTCTCGGTGGCCAGCCCGTCGTACTTCGGGCGCAGCAGGTGGATGGCGCGCTGCAGGTCGGCCGCCGCGTGGCGGGCGGCGTTGGCGAGGTCGCCGTCGGCCTTGGTCACGACCACCAGGTCGGCCAGCTCCATGATCCCGCGCTTGATGCCCTGGAGGTCGTCGCCGCCGCTCGGCGAGGCGAGCAGCACGAACAGGTCGACGAGGTCGGCCACCGCCAGCTCCGACTGGCCGACGCCCACCGTCTCCACCAGCACCACGTCGAACCCGGCGGCCTCGCACAGGAGCATGGCCTCGCGGGTGCGGCGGGCGACGCCGCCCAGCTCACCGCCGGACGGGGAGGGGCGGATGAACGCGTGGGCATCGCGGGCGAGGGTCTCCATGCGGGTCTTGTCGCCGAGGATCGAACCGCCCGTACGGCTGCTCGACGGATCGACCGCCAGCACCGCCAGCCGGTGGCCGGCCCCGGTGAGGTGGGCGCCGAGGGCCTCGATGAAGGTGCTCTTGCCCACGCCCGGGGGGCCGCTGATGCCCACCCGCACCGCGCCGCCGGTGCGGGCCAGCACGCCGTCGAGCAGCTGGGCCGCCTCGGCCCGATGGTCCCGGCGGGTGCTCTCGACCAGCGTGATGGCCCGGGCGAGGGCCCGACGGTCACCCACCCCGACGGCGTCGATCAGCTCCTGCACGTCGGTCCCGGGCACCCGGCCAAGGTAGTTGGGCCGGGGCCCTCCTCCGGCGGGCAAGACTCCTGCGCCATGGACGTGGTGGCGATCGTGGTGGGCCTGGCCCTGGTGGCGTGGATGCTGGCCGACTCGTTCGAGACGCTGCTGGCCACCAGCCTGCAGCGCAACCGGCTGCCGTTCACCGCCTGGTACTACGAGTCGCTGTGGTTCGTGGTCCGGCGGGTGGTCCTGCGGGTCCGCAACGAGGCCCGTCGCGAGCGCTGGCTGTCGCGGTTCGGCCCGCTCAGCTTCCTGGGCCTGCTCGCCACCTGGACGATCATCGAGATGTTCGGCTGGGGGCTGGTGTGGTGGGGGTTCCGGGACAGCTTCGGCTCCCCGCTGCGCGGCATCGCCGACGCCTTCTACTACTCCGGCGTCGTCTACTTCTCGATCGGGTTCGGCGACATCCTCCCGTCCACCGGCGGCATGCGCTTCCTCACCGTGGTCGAGGGCTTCAGCGGCCTGGGCACGCTCGGGCTGGTGATCGGCTTCCTCCCCACCCTCACCCAGGCCTACTCGGCCCGCGAGCGCCAGCTGCTCAAGCTCGACGACCTCACCGACGCCCGCATCACGCCGGTGTCGCTGGTGCGCAGCTACCTCGGCCCCGACGACGACCTCACGGCGCTCAACGCCATGTTCGACGAGTGGGCCGACTGGTGCACCGAGGTCTACGACTCGCACACCTCCCTGCCCATGCTGCTCTGGTTCCGCTCGAAGCACCGGGGCCACTCGTGGATCACCGGCCTCGGCGTGGTCACCGACGCCGCCATCGCCTTCGCCGCCACCGTGCCGGGCCAGGACCACGGACCGGCCATCCGCCTGCAGCGCCAGGCGGTGCGGCTGGTGTCGGGCCTCGCCACGCGCGTCGGGATCGAGCCGGTGGAGGACCCGCCGATGGCCACCCGCTGGTGGTCGGTGGGCTACTCGGTGATGGCCACCACCGGGCTGCCGATGCGCAGCTTCGACGACAGCTACGGGCGGCTGCGCGCCATGCGCAGCGAGTTCCACCCGTACATGGAGGCGTTCATCGACGCCCTGTTCGCCCCGCGGGGCTTCTGGGGCGTCACCGCCGCGGACCACCTCGCCGAGGCCGACTTCACCACCATCTTCGAGCGCGACGACGACGCCTGAGCGGGCGGCCGCCGGCCGTCGGCTCAGCGCTTGGCGAGCAGGGCGAGGACCTCGGTGGCGGCGTCGACGATGTTGGTGCCGGGGCCGAAGATGGCGGCGACGCCGATCTGGCGCAGGAAGTCGTAGTCCTGCGGCGGGATGACGCCGCCGACGACCACCAGGATGTCCTCGGCGCCCTTGGCCTTCAGCTCCTCGATGAGCTGGGGGACCAGGGTCTTGTGGCCGGCGGCCTGGCTCGACACGCCGATGACGTGCACGTCGTTGTCGACGGCGTCGGCGGCGGCCTCGGCCGGCGTCTGGAACAGGACGCCGACGTCGACGTCGAAGCCGAGGTCGGCGAAGCCGGTGGCGATGACCTTGGCGCCGCGGTCGTGGCCGTCCTGGCCCATCTTCACCACGAGCATGCGGGGCCGGCGGCCCTCGCCCTCGGCGAAGGCCTCGATGGCCGACGAGAGGTCCTGGAAGCGCTCGTCGTCGGCGTACTCGCGGCCGTAGGTGCCGAGGCCGGTGCGGACCTCGGCGGCGTGGCGGCCGAAGACCTCCTCCATGGCGTCGCTCATCTCGCCGACCGTGGCCCGGGCCCGGGCGGCGTCGATGCACAGCGCCAGCAGGTTGCCGTCGCCCCGGGCACCCTCGGTGAGGGCGGCCAGCGCAGCGGTGACCGCGGCGTCGTCGCGCTCGGCGCGGATGCGCTCCAGCTTGGCGATCTGCTGGGCCAGCACCGAGGCGTTGTCGATGTCGAGCACGTCGACGAGCTCGGGGTTCTCGACCTTGTACTTGTTGACGCCCACCACGACGTCCTCGCCGCGGTCGATGCGGGACTGGCGGCCGGCGGCGGACTCCTCGATGCGGAGCTTGGGCATGCCGGACTCGACGGCCTTGGTCATGCCGCCCAGCTCCTCGACCTCGTCGATGAGCGCCTGGGCCTTCTCGACCAGGTCGTTGGTGAGGGCCTCGACGTAGTAGCTGCCGCCCAGCGGGTCGATGACGTGGGGGACGCCGGTCTCCTCCTGGATCACCAGCTGGGTGTTGCGGGCGATGCGGGCCGAGAAGTCCGTCGGCAGGCCGAGCGCCTCGTCGAAGGCGTTGGTGTGCAGCGACTGCGTGCCGCCCAGCACGGCGGCCAGCGCCTCGATCGTGGTGCGGATCACGTTGTTGTACGGGTCGAGCGCGGTGAGCGACACGCCCGAGGTCTGGCAGTGCGTGCGCAGCATGAGCGACTTCGGGTTCTTCGGCTCGAACTCGCTCATGACCCGGTGCCACAGGATGCGGGCGGCCCGCAGCTTGGCGACCTCCATGAAGAAGTCCATGCCGATGGCGAAGAAGAAGCTCAGTCGGCCGGCGAAGGCGTCGACGTCCATGCCCCGGGCGATGGCGGTCCGCACGTACTCGAGCCCGTCGGCGATGGTGAAGGCCAGCTCCTGCTCGGCCGTCGCCCCCGCCTCCTGCATGTGGTAGCCGGAGATCGAGATCGAGTTCCACTTCGGCATGTGGTCCGACGTGTACTGGATGATGTCGGCCACGATCCGCATGGAGGGCTCGGGCGGATAGATGTAGGTGTTGCGGACCATGAACTCCTTGAGGATGTCGTTCTGGATGGTCCCGGCGAGCTGGTCCTGGCTCACGCCCTGCTCCTCGCCGGCCACCACGAAGGAGGCCAGCACCGGCAGCACGGCGCCGTTCATGGTCATGGACACCGACATCTTCTCGAGCGGGATCCCGTCGAAGAGGATCTTCATGTCCTCGACGGAGTCGATGGCCACGCCCGCCTTGCCGACGTCGCCCACCACGCGGGGGTGGTCGGAGTCGTAGCCGCGGTGGGTGGCGAGGTCGAAGGCCACCGACACGCCCTGCTGGCCGGCGGCCAGGTTGCGGCGGTAGAAGGCGTTGGACTCCTCGGCGGTGGAGAAGCCGGCGTACTGGCGGATGGTCCACGGCCGGTTGGCGTACATGGTGGCCCGCACGCCCCGGGTGAACGGGGCGAAGCCCGGCAGGGTGTCGGTGGCGAGGCCCTCGGTGTCGGCCGCGGTGTAGAGCGGCTTGACGTCGATGCCCTCGGGTCGGGTCCGGGTGAGGGCGTCGGGCTCGCGGCCCCTCAGGTCCTTGGCCGCGAGGGCCTTCCAGTCGTCGAGCGTGGGCTCGGTACCTGCGGTCGCGTCGTCAGCCATCGGTCGCCGATCTTACGGGTCGTCAGGAACGGGTCCCCAATGGGTGGGCGCATCCCTCCGGACGAAACGGGCATGATGGGCAGCCCTGTCGCCGACCCGCCCCCCGAGGTCATGGATCCGCACCTCCTCACCGTCGACTTCCTGGACGATGTCCGCGAGCTCACGCCCGGCCAGGACCTCACGTTCGGGCGGGCCGCCGACCTGGTCGTCGACGAGGGGAACCGGTACCTGCACCGCATCCTCGGCCGGCTGGTGTTCCACGACGGGCTCTGGTGGGTGGAGAACCTCGGCGCGCAGATCGAGCTCTCGCTGCTCGGCGCCGACGGCACCTCGGTCACCCTGCCCGCCCGGGCCGAGGGGGCGCCGCCGTCGGTGGCGCCGCTGAGCGTCGAGGTCATGACGTTGGGCTTCGGCGTGGCCGGCGCCCGCTACGAGGTCGAGCTGCGGGTCTCGGTGGCCGCTCCGCCCGAGGCGGCGGCCGCGGCCGAGGAGGGCGCCGCCACGCTGGGCTACGGCCGGATCGTGCTCACCGACGAGGAGCGCCAGCTGCTCGTGGCCCTCGCCGAACCGGTCCTGCGGGACGTCTCGGCCCGCGCCGAGAGCTTGCCCACCAACCGCGAGGCGGCCCGCTCGTTGGGCTGGACCCAGCCGAAGTTCAACCGCAAGCTCGACTACCTCTGCATCCGCCTCACCAAGGCCGGCGTGCGGGGCCTGCAGGGCGGTCGCGGCGACGAGGCCCTGAACCGGCGCTGGCGCCTCGTGGAGCACGCCGTCGGCACCCGCCTGGTGACCGCCAGCGACCTGCCGAGCTGACGCCCCCGCGCCGTCACCGCCGAGCCCGGGCGCGGCTCGGCCCGGCGGGCGCTGCTCCGGGGGGAGCGAGCAGCACCGGCCGGGCCGAGGCGGATCGGGGGTGGAGGGAGCCCGCCCGATCAGGCCGAGTGCATGGCGGCGTTGTCGAGGTTGTCGAGGTTGTCGTGGTAGTTCTGCAGCGCCGTGCCGAGCGACTTGTAGCGGTCGGCGAACTTGTCGGTGATGCCCTTGTACTCGGTGCCGATGCCGTCCCGGAGGTTCTGGGCCTCCTTGTTCGTCTGGGTGGCGAACTCGGTCACCGCGGTGGTGGCTTCGCCGGCGACGGTGCGCAGCAGCGACTCGTAGTGGTCGACGATGCCGTTGGCCCGGTTCTTGGCGTTGCCGTCCCAGTTCGACGAGTTCACCGTCGACCGGAAGTTGGTGAACTGGGCCTGGAGGGCCTCGATGTTCTGGGTGAAGCCGGTGCGCAGCGTGGTGCTGATGTCGGTCAGCTGCTGCTGGGTGGCATCGGCGGCGGTGGTGGCCTTCGAGCCGCCGTCGGTGGTGGCGGTGCTCGCCTGGTCGGCGTGGGACCGGGACTCGAGGACCCCGGCCAGGTTGGCGCTGATCATGCCTTCGCTCATGGTGTGCTCCTTGCGATCTGGTGGGGGGTGGTCACGAGTACTTGATGGAGGTGGAGTCGGCCTCCTGGAGGCCGTGGCTGAACGAGGTGACCGCGGTGCCGAAGGAGGTCACGTCGGTCTCGAAGTTGGTGAGGATCACGCCGAGCTTCTGGCCGATGGCGTCGTTGATCGCCTGGGCCCGGGTGGTGGTGCTGGTCTTGAACTCGGCGATGGCCTTCTGGGCGTTGGTCTGCACGTGGCCGAGCTGCTGGGTGAAGTCGGCGGCGGCGGCCTTGGCCTCGCTGGGGCTCATGCCGGTGGCGGCGAGGGCCTGCACGTTGTTGTTGGTGGCCGTGATCTGGTTCTGCATCTCGGTGCCGATGTTGTCGAACTCCTTCGAGAACGCTTCGGCCGCCTCGGTGATCTCGGTCTGGACCTTCTGGCCCTGCTGGCTGGCGAGCGTCCGGGTCTCCCCGGTCAGCGTCGCCGTGTTCGTGGCCACGTTGGTGACCTCGCTGAGGCTGGAGGTCGATGCTCCGACGGTCCCTTGGCTCATGGGTTCTTCCTTCCTTCAACCCCGGTGCGGGGACGGTGGCGGGTGCCTGGAGCCAACGTACGGACGGTGGCCCCAAAAGTCTTTGGGGCAGGGACCCCAACGGCAGGTGGGCAGGCGATCAGTCGCCGTAGTC
Organism: Aquihabitans sp. G128; assembly: GCF_019048865.1. Lineage (GTDB taxonomy): Bacteria > Actinomycetota > Acidimicrobiia > Acidimicrobiales > Iamiaceae > Aquihabitans. The sequence goes on from NZ_CP077604.1 coordinate 159,574, forward strand.
GGAGTACTCCTCGACCTCGTCCATCACCAGCTCGCGCCGGATGCGCGCCACCTCGGCGGGGTCCGGGTCGACGCCGCGGTGCTGGCAGTCGCGCAGGTAGTCCTGCATCTCGGGGGCGCCGAAGACCTCGTCGATCCCGACGCGCCCCGGCACCAGCGCCTGGACGTCCTCGCGCACCTGGGTCTGGGGGCTGGGTCGACCCGTGCTGATGCGATCCAGCTGCTCGTCGACCAGCGACGTCACCAACGGTGAGCCGCCGGGATCGATGCCCAGGTGGCCGAGGCCGTCGGCGCTGTCGTGGGCCACGATGTCGGTGGTCAGCCCGAGGGCCTCGCGGCGTGCCAGGAGGGTCTGGATCTCGGGCGCGTCGGCGGCCTCGTCGCCCAATGCCTCGGTCGGCTCTTGTGCCTCGTAGCCCATGAGGGCGGTGTCCATGGTGTTCAGGGTGAGGGTGAGGTGGCGGATGCGGCCGCTGACCAGGGCGCCGTAGTGGTCGGGGTCGCTCGCGTAGGCATCGTCGGGGATGGCGGGCTGGACGCCGGTGTAGTCGACGGTGAAGGGCTCCGTGCCCGGCTCGATGGGGTCGTCCATCTGGCTCAGCGCACGGAGCATGACGTGGTTGCCGAGGCTGTGCGCGGTGATGGCGACGGTGGCGTCGGGGTTGGACGCCGCGATGGCGGTGAACAGCGGGGCGAGGTGGTCGCCGGTGTCCTTGGCGCTCTGGTGGGCCTGGTCCCAGTCGAGCAGCCCCTCGCCGGCGTCCCAGTCGATGGCCAGGACGGTCGCCCCGTCGATGCCCTGGTTGTCGTACTGGTCGGCCACGTTGTTCGCGGCGCTGGTGATGCCGGCGGTGTCGGTGGAGAGGCCGTGGGCGACGATGTGCAGCGGCCCGTCCACGCCGGTCAGCCCGTAGAGCTCGAGGATCGCCTGCAGCTGGGCCGGCGTGAGCGTCTCGAGCAGCTCGAAGTGGTCGTCGACGTTCAACTTGAGCACGCGGGTGTTGCCGTCGCTCCCGTCGCGCACGACGGTGACGAGCGTGCCGGCGGCGTCCCGGAGGAACTGGTCGTTGGCGGTCAGCGCCGCCGGGTCGAGGACCTGGTTGCGGATCCGCAGCTGGAGGTAGGCGGCGTCGATGCCGTCGGCCTCGGTCAGTGCGCCGTCGCCGTCGGCGTCGAGGTCCCGGAGGGCCTGGGCCAGCAGGCCGGGCTCACGGTCGAGCGCCGTGAGCCGGTCGAGCAGGGCCCGCACCAGCGGGGCCTTGTCGCTCGGCACCGACAGGGAGGGCGAGAACGTGGATCCGGCGAAGGCGGACCACGCCGAGGCATAGGTCGTCACGTCGTCATCCACCGCGTCGATGGCGGTGGTGGCGGTGTGGGTGTAGGCCGCGAGCACCAGGGGCTGGGCGCGGATGAGGTCGGTCACCGCTTCGGCCTCAACGGGGTCCCTGGGTCGGTGGCACGCCGGGGTGGTCCCGGATCCAGCGGTCGTGGGCGTCGAGCTGGGTCTTCCACTGCTGGTGGGCGGTGTGGGCCTGGGCGATGGCGTCGCGCACCCACTGGGCGTCCATCTGGAGTGCGGAGCCCCGCTGCCCCCACGAGTTGGTGAGGCCGGTGCTGAGCTCGTCGTTGCGGGTCCGGAAGTTGGTGATGCTGGAACCCGACGACGTGGCCAGCATGTCGCCGGCGGCGCTGGTCCGGCTGTTGTCGAGGGCCATGAGCTGGTCGAGCAGCCCCTGGATGGCGGTGAGCGCCGCCTGGGCCTCGGCGAAGGGGAACTGGGGCTCGGCCCCGGGGTGCACCGGCCCCTGGCCGGCGTAGGGGTCGAGAGGCGGGTGCGACATGGGGTCGACCGTACGGCGGGCCGGCCCGCCGCGTCATCGGGGCGCGCGCCCCAACGACGGATCAGTCGAAGACCATCCCGGGATCCTTCTGCAGCTCCTCCATGGCGATCCTGGCCATGTCGGCCTCGGTGGGCGCAACGTGCTGCTCCTGGCAGCGGTCCAGGTACTCGCGGATCCCCTTGGTCTCGAAGATGCGGTCGTCGAGGCCGTCGGGGAACTGGTCGTGGATGTAGTTGCGGGCGATGGTCTGGGGGCTGGTGCCGTGCACGGTCGGGTCGGTGATCCGGTCGATCTGCTCCTGGTAGAAGGACCGGACCAGGCCGGCGTCGTCCTTCCCCGGGTCGATGCCGAGGTGGCCGCTGCCGGAGCTGGAGTTCTGGTCGATGATCGTGGTGGAGCCGGCGCCGGTCTGCTCGCGGATGCTGGTGATGTACGTGATCATCTGGCTGTCGGCGGCCTCGTCGCCGAGGGCCTCGCCGTCGAAGGACCCGTCGCCCCAAGGGCGGGCCTCGTAGGCCAGGAGGGCCTTGTCGGCGTTGTTGATGCTCATCGACAGGTGCTTGATGCGGGGCCCCACCAGGGCGCCGTAGTGGTCGGGGTCCAGCAGCGGCGCGGTGCGGGGGATCGCCGGCTCGATCCCGGTGTAGTCCACCGAGAACGGGATCTTCTGGCAGGTCACCGGGTCGTAGGGGTCCTGCATCTGGGTCAGGGCCCGGAGGGCGACGTGGTTGCCCAGGCTGTGGGCGGTGACGGCCACGTTGGCGGTGGGGTTGGCCTGGGCGAGGGCGGTGAACACCTTCGAGAGGTCGTCGCCGACCTTCTTGGCCTGGCCCTCGGCGTCCTCGAAGTCGTCGGCCTTGTCGGCGCCCATGCCGGCCAGCCAGCCCAGGGGCGAGACGACGGCCACCCAACCGGGCGGCTTGTCGCCGCCGTTGCCGGCGTCCCAGTCGACGGCCACCACGGTGGCGTTGTTGACGCCCTGCTGGGCGTACAGGTCGGCGGTGCTCTTGGCCGCGCCGTCGGAGCTCCCGGTCCAGCCGTGGACCACGAAGTGGACCGGCCCGCCGTTCTCGCCGGTGAGGCCGTAGGCCTTCAGGATCTCCTGCAGGTCCTCGGGGCTGACGCCCTCGAGCGGGCCGAGCGCCTTGAGGTTGAGGCTGACCACCCGGGGGCGGCCCACGCCGGGGTCGATGACGGTGACCAGCTCCTGGCCGGTGCGCTGGACCAGCGTGGCCCGGGCGAGGATGGCATCGACGCTGGCGTTGGGGTCCTTGACCCGCTCCTGGACGTAGAGGCTCACCAGCTCGGCGCTGGTGCAGTCGTCGGTGGAGAGCACGCCGTCGTGGTTGGCGTCGAGGCGCTCGAGGGCTTCGGCGAAGGCGAGCGGCTGGCGGTCGAGCGAGTCGAGGCCGAGCAGCAGGTGGCGGACGGCGGCGTCCTTGCTGGCCGGGACGCTGCGGGCCGGGACCATGGTGGCGGAGGCGAAGGTCGACCAGGCGGTGGCGTAGGCGTCGAGCGCATCGTCGGCGAGGCCTCCCGCGCGCGTGGCGGCATCGGTGTAGGCCCGGAGGGTGGCGGGCACCGCAGCGATGAGGTCGGTCACCTGGCCGACGCTAGGGATGGCGGCGGCCCCGGGCATTGGGGCGCGGTGCCCAACCGGCAGTGCGCCTCAGGCCCGGGCCAGCTGGGCGAGCTCGAGCTCGCCGCTGGTGACCACGAAGCCGCGCCCCGGGCGGAGGGCGCTGGCCAGCTGCCGGGGCAGGCGCGTGGTGAAGATGTCGGCGTCGAGCTGCAGGTCGGGCTGGATGAGCAGGCCCGTGCGGCCGGCGCGGGCCGGCCGGGTCCAGTGGGTGAGCGTCGACCGCAGCTCCTCGCAGCGGGCGGCCACCAGCACGTGCAGGTCGGCCCGACCGGAGGTGAAGAGGCTGCTGAGCACGCCCTCGTGATCGGGCACGCGGATGGCGTCGTCGACGAACACGAACCACGGGCGGGTGTCGCCGGGGGCGGCCCGCAGGACCTCGGCGAGGAACTCGACCGTGCCGTGGGCATCGAGGCCCGGCACGTCCCGCAAGGGCGAGCCCTCGTCGCAGACGGCGACGGTGATGACGCCGTCGTGGGCCGCCAGCTGGGTGGCGATGGCCACGAGCGCGCTGGTCTTGCCGCTGCGCGCCGGGCCGGCAACCACCGCGTGGTCGCCCCGGTGCAAGCGGAGGAACGCGGGGGCCAGCTCGGTGTCGCCGATGCCGATGGGCACCTCGACGAGGGGGCCGACCACGAGGTGGGCGCCGGCCTCGCCGAGCTGGGCGACGGACACGTCGACGGGCAGCGAGCCCATGGGGCGGGGCGGGCGGGTGGCCGGTCCCTGGCGGTCGGCGAGGCGGCTGCCCACCGCCTCCAGGTCGCCCGGGTGGCCGACCTGGAGCACCAGCGGGCCGTTGCTGTGCCAGCCCCGGCCAGGCGGGATCTTGGGGGCCTCTCGGAGGCGCACGCCGATCTGGGAGTAGTCGACGGGGTCGGGCAGGCGCAGGACGATGCGCTGGTCGATGGTGCCCGAGACCCGCTGGGGGAGGGCGTTCATCCGCTCGCCGGCTACCGCGAACAGGATCCCGACGCCGGGGCCCTCGCCGAACAGGCGGCGCAGGGCATCCATGACCTCGGTGGTCATGCCGGCCTCGTGCTCGGCCAGGAAGCCGGCGGCGCCGTCGATGAGGACCACCACGCGCGGCTCGGCGGCCTGTTCGGCCGGGGCCAGGCCGCGCCGGCGGTCGAGCTCGGCGCGGAGGTGGCGCACCAGGCGGATCTGGCCCTCCCGGTCGACGGCGCCGATCACCGACCCGGTGTTCGGGAGGTGGGCCAGGGGGGCGAGCGAGCCGGCGCCGAAGTCGATGCCGTAGAGGTGGAGGTCATCCGCGGTCCACCGCTCGGCCAGGGCGCGCCCCACCGAGAGCAGCGTGGTCGACGTGCCACTGCCGACCATGCCGCTGATGACCAGGTGCCCGTCGGCCAGGCGCCAGCCCACCGGGACCTGGCGCTGGTGGTCCGGCTCGTCGGCCAGGGCGAAGGTGAGCACCCCGGGGTCGGCGTCGGGCTGCTCGGCGGCCGCGGCGAGCACGGCCTCGAACGGGAGCTCGTCGTCGAGCATGGGCAGCCAGGGGCGGACCGGCTCGGGGTGGCCCTGGCGCTGCACGGCGGCGATCAGGGCCTCGACGAGCAGGTGGAGGTCGCTCGGCCGATCGTCGCCCTCTCCGGAGGGCGCCATGCGCACGGGGCTGGGGCCGAACGGGAAGGGCAGGGCGCGCACCGGGCGGGCCGGGCCACCAGGGGCGCCCGCCGTGGAGAGCGCGGTCTGCACGGCCTCCACCTCGCCCGGCCCGCTGCGGACCTGGGCCCGGCCCGGCGTGGTTCGGCTGATGGAAGCGGCGTCCGGGCGGTCGATGATGTCGGTGGAGTCCTGCTGGTCCTGGACCCGCAGGGCGATGCGCAGGTTGGTGTTGGCCTTGATGTTGGCGTTGACCGCGCCCTGGGGCCGCTGGGTGGCGAGCACCAGGTGGACGCCGAGGCTGCGGCCCCGCTGGGCCACGCCCACCAGCGCGCCCAGGAAGTCCGGGAGCTCGGTGGCGAGGGTGGCGAACTCGTCGACCACCACCACCAGGCGGGGGAGCGGGCCGAGCGGGGAGCGGGCGGCGAGGTAGGCGGGGAGGTCCTGGGTGCCGGCCTCGCGGAGCACCCGCTCGCGGCGGCGGAGCTCGGCCTCGAGCGACCGCAGGGCCCGCTCGCCGAGCGACTCGTCGAGGTCGGTCACCATGCCAACGGTGTGGGGCAGCCGGGCGCACTCGTCGAACGCCGAGCCGCCCTTGTAGTCGACGAGGACGAAGACCAGGTGGTCCGGGTCGTTGCCGGCCGCCAGGCCCGCCACCAGGGAGCGCAGCAGCTCGGACTTCCCCGAGCCGGTGGTCCCGCCGATGAGGGTGTGCGGGCCGTCGGTGGCCAGGTCGATGACCACCGCGCCGCGTTCGCCCATGCCGATGGGCGTGGCCGGGGGCGGGTCGACGGGGTTGGCAGACCAGCGCTCGAGGATGGCCGCAGGGTCGGGGTCGTCGAGGCCGAGCAGCGGGAGCAGGCGGACCATCGCCGGCAGGCCGGCCCCGGCCACCGACAGCTCCGGGTCCTCCCAGCGGGCCAGGGCCCGGGCCACCTCGCGGGCGACGGGCACCGAGATGCCGGCGGGGACGACCCCGGTCAGGCGCACGCCCTCGAAGGGGCGCCGCACCTCGATGATGCCGCCCGGCTCGGGGGCGACGATGACGGTGTTGCACACCGCCGGGAGCTGGTCCTCGGTGGGAGCCAGGACGATGCCCGCGCAGCGGCCCGAGGTGCCGGCGAGCAGGGTGCGGGCCGGGGCCTTGCGCCCTTCGAGCAGGGTGATGTCGTCGAGCACCAGCAGCCGGCTGGGGCCGGCGGCCTCGTCTCGCGGCCGGTAGGCCCGGGGATCGTCGTCGGTGGCGGCGAGCATGGCGCCGAGCAGGGAGTCGGCGGTGTCGCGGTCGCCGGCCAGCAGGCGGAACGCGCCGGCGGGGTCTCGCACGTGGGGCAGCCACTTGGCCCAGTCCCACGAGGCGGCGTGCGCCTCCGAGGTGCACACCGCGACCGGGAGGTCGGCCGGGCCCTGGCCCACGACCGCCTGGCACAGCAGGGAGCGGGCCACGGCGAGGGCGGTCTCGCGGTGGCCGACGATCCCCACGACCCCGCCGCCGGACAGGTCGACCTCCACCGGGCAGCGGCGCAGCACGTCGTGGCGGGCCCGGACCTCGGCGAGCAACGGGTGCTCGGCCGACGGCGAGGCCTCCACCCCGCTCCAGGGGACGGCGCCGAGGCCGGCTCGCAGGAGGAGGACGTCGGCGTGGGCGGGGCGCCGCTCCCACAGCTTCACGCTGGGCAGCAGGGCGCGGCGCACGACCTCGGCGGGGTCGGGCAGGGCGGCGGCCCGGCGCCGGCGCTCGGCCTCGGCGTCGTCTCGCAGGTCGCGGTCGAGCGCCTCGATGGCGGCCCGGTGCTCACGGGTGGTGGTCTTGGAATCCTTCTTGGCCTGGCGGCGCTGCGACCACCAGCTGCCGACCGCCATGACCGGGCTCAACATGATGAACAGGGCGAAGCGGGGCTCGCCGGTGATGGCGATCATCACGCCGCCCATCACCAGGGGCGCGACCACCATGGCGACGTTGAAGGGGGTCCGGCGCCCGCCTTCGCCCGGGGCGTCCGGCGCGGCGCGGAGCGGGCGGGCCTCGGGCACGGCCGGGCGGGGTGGCCGGTTGAACGGCACCACCCCGCCGACGCCGGCCCGGCGGCTGCCGACCGGGCGGTCGTCGGCCGAGGCGGCGCGCACCTGGAGCTGGGTCTCGCCGACGCCGACGATCGATCCGGCCGGGACCTCGGTGGGCCCGGCGACGACGACGCCGTCGACCACCGTGCCGTTCGAGGAGCCGAGGTCGCTCACCAGGACCCGGCCGTCCGGGGTGACCTCCAGGCGGGCGTGGCGGGCCGACACCGACGGGTCCTGGAGGACGAGCTGGCCATCGGGGTGCCGCCCCACCGCGACCGGCAGGCCGGGAGCCAGGGCCACCGAGCGGCCGGCGTCGATCCCGCCCACCACGGCGACGACCTGGCCGGCGGGCAGGGCCACCGGCGGTGGCGAGGCGGCCGGGCCCAGGTCGAGCCGGGCCCCCTCCACGAGGCCGATCTCGTCGAGCCGGTGGTCGACCAGGACCGGGCGCCCGTCGACGAGCACCGGGGCGTCGGCCCGGCCCGGCGCCACGACGGCGAGCAGGTCGCCGACGGTGGCGTCGGCGTCGTCGAGCACCAGCTCGGCCTCCCGCTCGGTGCCGCCCGCGGTCACGACGACGTGCACGGCACCTCCACGGTGGGGCAGGGCGGAGCCGGTGGGCGCAGGAGCATGGGCAGGCAGGCCGTTCGGGGGTGGAGGGCGGCGAGGGCCAACGATAGGGCCGTCGCCGCAGGTCAGGGACCTCCCGTCCCGAGGGGCGCCAGCTCGGCCACCCGGTCGAGGCGGGCGGCGACCTCCGGGGGCTGGCTGTCGACCCAGGCTCGGAACCGGCGCAGGTCGGCGTCGGACCCGGCCACGTCGAGGCCAGCGAGCACGTCCGGCTCCACCAGCAGCGGCGCCCACGTCCGGTCGCCGGCCATGGCCAGGGCCACCAGGTAGGGCTCCACCCGGGGCGTGGCTCGCACGACGCCGTCGCCCCGGTGGTCGTAGGTGTCGACCCAGCGCTCGGCTGCACGCGCCGCGCCCCGCTGGGCAACCTGGCGCCCGCCGGCTCCGACCACCGGTGCCAGGGGGCCGAGCAGGGAGCCGGCTGCGGACGACGCGGCACCGGCCAGGGCCGACGCCGCGGTGCCGCCCAACGCGATGGCGGTGTCGAGGGATGCGTCGTGGTGGGTGCCGGCGCGGACGGCACCTCGCTCGAGCGCCACCAGCACGCCGTGGGCGTCGGCGAGCTCGCCGAGCAGGTCGTCGATGGGGGTCGCCGGCCCCTGGCGGGCGAGCACCCGCGAGGCCTCGTCCAGGTACCCGGTGAAGGCGGCGCCCGCCGCTCGGCGGAGTGCGGTCTCGGAGCGTGCGACCGCGGCGAGGTAGTTCACCAGGCTCGGGGCGAGCTCCACCCGGTAGGCGCCGGCGGCGCCCATGGAGCGGAACGGGTCGGGGTTGGCGCCCATCACGTCGGCCAGGGCGAGGGAGAACCGGTCGGAGCCCTTCGCCCCGGCCACCGCCTGGATCGTCCCCGGCAGATCGGCCTGCCCCTGGAGGCCGGGCTCGGCCCAGCCCCGGCGCACCGACTCGACGAAGACGCCGTCGAGGATGCCGCCGAGCGCGCCGAGCTCGGGCGCCTGGCGGCGCGCCAGGTTGGGCGTGAGCGGCGAGCGCTCGGGGCCGTCGGCGGTGGCCCAGGTGAAGGCGGCCCGGTGGTCCCGGGCGAGCAGCTGCAGGGCCCCGAGGTCGGGCAGGTAGGCGACGCCCCGGCGTTCGAGCCGGTCGGCGAGCAGCTCGGCCGGGTGGCCGGTGCGGTCGTCGTCGACGCCGCGGTGCCGGCCCAGCAGCGCCGTGGCGACGGCCACGATGGCAGCGGTCGGGAGGTCGGGGGCGTCGATGACCAGCTGTCGGAGGGTGTCTCGACCTGCTGCCGACCGACCGAGGGCCTGGAACAAGCCGAGGTCGAGCCGGTGGGGTGCCGCATCGACGAGCAGCTGCGCCAGGTCGGCGAACCCGGCGTCGGCGCGGGTGAGCGAGACGGCGTGCCGGCCGGTCGCGGTGCGGAGGGCGGCGCCGAGGGCGGCCATGCCGTCGGCCCGGAGCGCCTCGAGGGCACCTGCGGCGAACGCCGGCCCGTACCCGTCGAGGCCGGTGACCTCGGCGAGGGCGGCGAGCTGGTCGGGCAGGTCGAGGGTGCGCAGCCCGGTGCCCCAGGACCGGCCGGCCTCCTCCTGCGTCGGCGACAGCAGCTCCGGGTCGACGTTGCCGCAGAGCTCGAGGGCGGTGGCCACGGCGCGGTCGGTCGTGGTGACGAGGCCACCGGCGCCGAGGATCCCGTCGCCGGCACCCGTGTCGGCGGCCCGGAAGGCCCGGCCGACCTGGTCCACGCCGGCGGCCAGCTCGGCCAGGTGGTCGGCGGCGGTCTGGCACCGGCGGACGGCGACGACGGCGTCCGGCGCACCGCCGCTGGTCAGGTGGGCGGTGACGGCGGCGGCGGCGCGGTCGGCGGCGGCCCGCAACGTCCGTGCGGTGGCGGCGGTGGCGCGGGCGTGGTCCTGGAGCAGGTCGGGGCGGGCGGAGGTGTCGCTCACGGCAGGTGCCATCCGGTCCAGGGCACCACGGGCAGCTGGCGCTCGACGGCGGCCCGGACCTCGGCGCGGATGGCGGTCGCGGCGCTCGCGGCGGCGCGGGCACCGCTCCGGAGCTCGCCGGCCACCTCGGCGTCGTGGCGGTCGAACCAGCGGCGGCTCGGGCCCTTCCAGTCGCTGGTGACGACCGCGGTCCGGCCGTGCTGGGTGCGGGCCGCGCCACGCAGGTCCTCGGCGAGGTCGTCGAGGGCACGGGCTGCGACCTCGGCGCGGTCCGGGTCGAGGCCGAGGGTGCGATGGTGGTCGGGGGACAACGGGGCAGCGGTGGGCACGGGGTCTCCTCAGTCGGCGGCGGGTTCGCCGAACCTAGGAGGAAGAACACGGAAAAGCAATGAAAGGTGCTTTTGAGGTGGGATCGCGGCGATGCGGGGGCGCCGTGCGTCGGCGCGTAGCGTCGCCCCGGTGCTGCCGCTGATCTGCCTCGACGTCGACGGGACCCTGGTGGGGTCCACGGGTGCCCCGACGGAGGTGCTGTGGGCGGCCGCCGCCGAGGCTCGGGAGCGGGGCCAGCGCCTCACGCTGTGCACGGCCCGCCTGGCGGCCGGGCCCACGCGGGAGTGGGCGGCGCGGCTCGACCCCGAGGGCTGGCACAGCTTCCACACCGGAGCCGCCCGGTGGAACCCGGCCACCGACGAGGTCCGCACCCACGCGCTCGGCGCCGAGGTCATCGATGCCTGCACCGCCATCGCCGGCGAGCGTGGCTGGGTGCTCGAGACCTACTCCTGGGACGACTACGTGGTCGACAGCGACGACCCGCTCGCCGCCCGCCACGCCGCCCTCCTCGGGCTCCCGGCGGTGCGCCGGCCGGTCTCGGACCTGGTCGACCCGGTGGTCCGGGTGCAGTTCGTGGTGCCCATCGCCGAGGCCGGCGTCGCCCTGGCGGCCGCTCCTCCCGGCTGCGCCGCCTCGGCCGCGACCTCGCCGGTCATGGCCGACGCGGCGTTCGTCTCCATCACCCTGGAGGGGGTCTCGAAGGCGGGCGGGATCGCCGAGATCGCCGCCGACCTCGGTGTCGGCATGGACCGGGTGATGATGGTCGGCGACGGCCACAACGACCTGTCGGCGGTCCAGGCGGTCGGGTGGGGCGTGGCCATGGCCAACGCCGAACCGGAGCTGATCGCCGCCGCCCGCCTCACCGTCGGCCACGTCGACGACGACGGCGCCGCCGAGGCCATCCGCCGCTCCGCCGACCTCGGCTGAGCGCCGGTCCGGGCCTCCGGCAGGCGTCGGTAGCCTGCGAACCATGGCTCAGCGCTTCGTCGTCATCGGTGGTGGACCGGCCGGGAACCAGGCGGCCACCACGGCCGCCCGCCTCGGCGCCGAGGTCACCCTCGTCGAGCGTGACGTCGTGGGCGGTGCCGCCCACCTGTGGGACTGCATCCCGTCCAAGGCGATGATCGCCACCGGCGGGGCCATGACCGAGATGCGCCGGGCGGCCGGCATGGGGCTCAAGCAGGTCCACGCCGAACCGGACTTCGAGGCCCTCCGCACCCGCATCGCCGGCATCGAAGACCGGTTGGAGTCCTCGGTCACGGGGCTGCTGCAGAGCCAGGGCGTGCGGCTGATGGCGGGCACCGGTCGCCTGGTCGGCCCCCACGAGGTGGAGGTCACGTCGGCCGACGGCACCAGCGAGGTCATCGCCGCCGACACGATCGTGCTGTCCACCGGCAGCCGGCCCCGCATCCCGGAGTGGGCGCCGATCGACGGGCAGCGCGTCCTCACGACCCGCGGACGCGTACCCGCCGCCGGAGCTGCCGGAGCACCTGATCGTGGTGGGCTCGGGCGTCACGGGCGTGGAGTTCGTGCACATGTTCTCGGCGTTCGGCGCCAAGGTGACCCTGATCGTGAGCCGCCAGCAGGTGCTGCCGCAGAAGGACCCCGAGGTGGCGGCCGTGCTGGAGGACGACTTCATCAAGCGGGGGGTGCGGTTGTTCAAGGGCGCCCGCGCCGAGGGCATCGACCTCACCGCCGACGCCGTGTCGGTCCGCTGCGACGACGGCCGGGTGGCGACCGGGTCCCACGTCCTGCTGTGCATCGGCTCCATGCCCAACTCCGAGGGCATGGGCCTGGAGGACCTGGGCATCGAGCTCGACGGCGGCTACGTGGTGGTCGACCACAACTGCCGCTCGACGCTGAGCCACGTCTACGCCGCCGGCGACCTGTCCGGGAAGCTGCCGCTGTCCTCGGTGGCGTCCATGCAGGGCCGCAAGATCGCCGAGCACGCCCTCGGGCTCCACGCCGGCCCCCACCGCCACCTGGACTACGAGAAGGCCGCCTCGGCGATCTTCACCGATCCCGAGATCGCGGACGTGGGCCTGGCCGAGGCCGATGCCTTCGCCGTGGGCCGGAAGGTCCGGGTGACCAAGGTCCCGTTCTCGGCCTCGGCCAAGGCGCTGATCAACGACGACCCGCGTGGCTTCGTGAAGATCGTGTCCGACCCCGCCACCGGGGTCGTGCTGGGCGGCTCGATCGTGGGCCAGCACGCCGCCGAGCTGATCTCGGTGATCGCCCTGGCCGTGACGGCCGGGCTCAAGGTGATCGACCTGGCCGAGAGCATCCTCGTGCACCCGGCGCTGGCCGAAGCGCTCAGCGACGCCGCCGAATAGGGGCGTCGCCCGCCGTGGTCGCCCGACCACCGACCCCGTTCGACGACGGTGCTCGACCCGCCGACGACGGGTGCGAGCCGATCGGCGCCGATTCTGCGCAGAATCGGCGCCAATCGCCTCGGGTGCGTGCTACTCGGCAGCGGCCTCGGGGGTGATGACGACGGCGACGTCGCCGGCGCCCACGGCCTGGCCGGGCTCGACCTTGACCTCGGCCACCACGCCGGCGACGTCGGAGGCCACGTTGTTCTCCATCTTCATGGCCTCGAGCACGCAGACGACCTGGCCGACGGCCACGGTGTCGCCGACGGCCACCTCGACCTTCACGATGGTGCCCTGCATCGGCACGGCGATGGCGCCGGTGCCCGCTGCGCCGCCACCGGACCCGCCGGCCCGACGGCTGCGAGGCTTGGCGGCCACGCCACCGCCCGCAGCGGGCCCGGCAGCGGCCAGCGCCGACTCCGGGACCCACATGGCCACGGCGAAGCGCTTGCCGTTGACCTCGACGTCGACGTCGCGGCGGACCTTGGGCTCGGCCTCGGCGTCGTCGCCCTCGGGCGCCGCCAGGTCCGGGCCGCCCAGGCGCCCGGTGACCCCGGTGAGGTCGAGGGTGCCGTTGTCGACCCAGTTGGTGGAGTGCTCGCCGGCCACGAAGTCGGGGTGGTCGAGGATCACGAGCTGGGCCGGCAGCGTGGTGTCGATGCCGTCGATGACGAACTCGTTGATGGCCCGCTTCATGCGGCCGATCGCGGTGTCGCGGTCGGAGCCCCAGACGATGAGCTTGCCGACGAGGTTGTCGTAGAACTGGCTGACCTCGTCGCCGGACTCGTAGCCGCCGTCCCAGCGGGTGCCGAAGCCCTGCGGGGCGACCAGCTTCTCGATCTTGCCGGGGGCCGGGAGGAACTTGCCCTCGGCCGGGTTCTCGGCGTTGACCCGGACCTCGATGGCCCAGCCCCGCAGGTCGATGTCGTCCTGGGTGAAGGAGAGGACCTCGCCCGAGGCCACCCGGATCTGCTCGCGCACCAGGTCGATGCCCGACACCAGCTCGGTGACGGGGTGCTCGACCTGGAGGCGGGTGTTCATCTCGAGGAAGTAGAAGTTGCCATCGTCGTAGAGGAACTCGACGGTGCCGGCGTTGTAGTAGCCGCAGGCCTGGGCGACGCGGACCGCCGCCTCGCCCATGGCCTGGCGGATCTCGGCCGGGAAGTTCGGGGCCGGGGACTCCTCGATGAGCTTCTGGTGGCGGCGCTGCACGGAGCAGTCGCGCTCGCCGACCCACACGCAGTTGCCGTGCTGGTCGCCGATGATCTGCATCTCGACGTGGCGGGGCTTCACGAGGAAGCGCTCGACGTAGCACTCGTCCCGGCCGAAGCCCTTGAGCGCCTCGGACTGGGCGCTGGCCAGGGCCGAGTGGGCATCGGCGGCCGACTCGACCACCCGCATGCCACGGCCGCCGCCGCCGAAGGCGGCCTTGATGGCCACCGGCCAGCCGTGCTCGTCGCCGAAGGCCACGACCTCGTCGCCCGACGAGAGGAACTCGGTGGTGCCCGGGACGCCGTGCACGCCGGCCGCCTCGGCGGCGATGCGGCTCGAGACCTTGTCGCCCATGACCTCGATCGACTCGGGCGGCGGGCCGATGAAGGTGACGCCGCGGTCGGTGATGGCCCGGGCGAAGTCGGTGTTCTCCGAGAAGAACCCGTAGCCGGGGTGGACGCCGTCGGCGCCGGACCGCTCGATGACCTCGAGGATCTTGTCGGTGTTGAGGTAGCTCTCGGCGGCGGTGGAGCCGCCCAGGGCGTAGGCCTCGTCGGCCAGGCGCACGTGGAGGGCGTCCCGGTCCAGCTCGGAGTACACCGCCACGGTGGCGATGCCCAGCTCCTGGCAGGCACGGATGACCCGGACGGCGATTTCGCCCCGGTTGGCGATCAGGATCTTCGTGAGCACGGGTGCATGTCTAGATCGTGCGCAGGGGGTCGCGGAAACTTGCGGCGGCGCGCTTGCCCCGCGCCGCCGTCGCAGGGTCAACTTCGCCGGTGGACGACACCTCTCGCAGCGCCCGGGTGGCCGCTTCGCTGGCTGGGACGCGCTTCGCCGACGTGCGCTGGGAGGCCGAGACGGGCTCGACCAACGCCGATGTGATGGAGCTGGCGCGAGCCGGCGAACCCGAGGGCATCGTGGTGGTCGCCGACCACCAGACCGCCGGTCGCGGCCGGCGGGGCCGCACGTGGGAGGCGCCGTCGGGGGCGTCGCTGATGGCGAGCGTCCTGCTACGGCCCCGCTCCGGCGAGGCGGGGGCGACGACCATGGCCGTGGCGGTCGCCGCAGCCGAGGCCGTCGAAGAGCTCACCGGTCGCTCGCCACGGCTCAAGTGGCCCAACGACCTGGTGTGGCCCGGCGACGGGTCGGGGACCGACCGCAAGCTCGCCGGCATCCTCGCCGAGGTCGACTGGCCGACCGGCAGCCACGTCGCCGGCGGCTGGTCGCCGCCCGGGCCGGCCGACCGGCTGGTGGTCGTGGTGGGGATCGGCATCAACGTGGCGTGGGGCCCGATGCCGGCCGACCTGGCCCCGATCGCCGTCGCCCTCGACCACATCGTCGCCCCGGACGCCCCGCCAGCGCGGGAGGACCTCCTCGTAGCGTTCCTGCGGGCGCTCGACCGGACCTACCGGCACCTGACCTCCGGGCCCGGCGGCCGGGACCTGGTCATGGCCCGCTGGCGGGACCGCTCCGCGACGCTGGGCCGTCGGGTGCGGGTCGACCTGGGGGCCGACGACGTGGAGGGCACCGCGGTGGACGTGACCGCCGAGGGCCACCTGGTGGTCGAGACGATCGAAGGCGAGCGGCGGGTCCTCGCGGTGGGCGACGTCGTCCACCTGCGCGCCACCTGAACCGGGGCGAGCGGCAGGCTCAGGGGAGCAGGGCGGGGTTGTCCGGGTCGTCGCCGTAGTCGCGGTCGGTCATGCTGGGCGAGGTCTGGCCGTCGCCCGCCTGCTGCCAGTCGCAGACGCCCTGCGAGAACAGCGCGGAGCTTGGTCAGCTGCTCGGGGGTGAGCGGGACCCCGTACTCCGTGGGATCGACCGCCTTGAGCCGGCACTTGACGACGTCGTCGCTGCGGGGCGCACCAGCGGCGATCCGGGGGTCGCCGCTGATGGGGTAGTCGTCCTTGCACGGGCCCTTGGCGTCGTAGATGCCGACCTTGCCGAGGGGTGCCTTGGCCCCGGCGGGGAGGCAGTTGTCGACCGCGTCGTCGGGTCGGGTGGCGCCGAGCACCTCTTGCCGGCTGCCGCCCCGGCCACCTTCGGCGATGGCGTCGAGCCACTCGGCGACGACGGCCACCGCCTCCGGCCCGGCCCCGCCGGCCGGCAGGTGGGCGGGGTCGCGCGTCCAGATCTGGAATCCGGGGGCCGCTTCGGCCGGCGCCCCGAAGGTGAGGCGGTCGCGCAGCGAGAAGGCGCGGAACCGGTCACGCACGTCGCCGTCCTTGTCGGACCAGAGGTCGACGTCGATGATCGGGATCTTGAGCTGGTCGCCGACGCCGGAGGAGATCCGGCCGTTCTCGTAGGCGGTCGCCGCGGCCTGCGGCGAGGTCTCGGTGCGCTCGGGCGTGATGGCGCCGTCTCGGTCGAAGCCGCCGATGGCGGTGTTCAGGGCGAGGAACTGGTCGAAGGAGATGGTGCCGGCCTTGACCGCCTCGAGCCCGTACTGGAGGCCGACGTTGTCGAGCGGGCGCTGGACCTGGCCGGCGCCGTCCCGGCCGAACTGGTTGGCGTTGGCGTCCTGGATGGTGCAGCGCAGGCCGCCGGGGTTGGTGGCGGCGTCGTAGATGGCGCTGGCGGCGATCTTGGGGTCGCAGCCGTCGGTCGGGTCGAGGAGGCCGCCGTAGCCCGCCTCCCACTGCTCGCAGGTGGACGGGGTGGCGTGGCCGTTGACCGCCGTGCGCTGGGCGGGCGTGAGGGCCTTGCCGGCGGCGCTGCGGTAGTAGTGGTCGAGCAGGATGCAGTCGGTGGCGCCGGCCAGGGTGCTGAGCACGTCCGGGAACGGGTCGAGGGCGACGATGGCGTCGACCAGGCCCGGGTAGTTCTGGGCGAGCAGGTGGAGCTGGGCGGCCCCGTTGCCGGTGCCCTCGCCGATGGTGTCGTCGAGCTCGCCGAACTCCTCGACCACCCGCTCCTTGACCATCATCGTGGTCTCGGCCGAGAGCACGTCGTTGCACTGCACGGCGCCGGTGTTGAACGACGCCGTGGCCACCGCGTAGCCCTGCCGCAGGTAGGCCGGGTCGAGCGCTTCGGTCGCAGCGGAGCCCTGGCCGAACGTGGTGCCGCACCCGTCGCCGAACCGGTAGATCAGGCGCTGGTTCCAGGCGGTCGGGCCGGTGGCGGGGCCGTCGGTGCCTGCGGCCGGGTCGGGGTCGAGGCTGGCGACCTCGTAGATCGAGCGGTTGATGACGCCGCGCTCGTAGCGGACGATGGCCGGCACCTGCTTGCCGCCGCGGACCGACGTGGTGGCCAGGTCGGCCGGGCGGTCGGTGGGCTTGGCCAGGTCCTTCACCTCGCCGGCCTTCGTGAGGTACTTCCACGAGACCTTCGTGGGAGCGCTGCAGTCGGCGTCGGTGGGCGCTCCCAGGCCGTTCTCCTCGGTGGAGCAGGCCAGCAGGGGCAGGTGCGGGCCCGAGATCATGGGGCCGGTGAGCGGGAACGTGGTGACGCGCTGCGTGACGGTGCCGTCCGGCCCGTTGGCGGTCAGGGTGTTGGTGCCCTCGACGAGGCCGGTGATGACGCCCTCGAGGTGGCCGTCGGACTCGCGGAGCTGGCTGGTGATGTCGGTGTCGCCCAGCTTCAGCCGCAGGTCGCCGACCGACTGGCCCTTGGCCGGCGTGACCCGGATGCGGGCATCGGGGCCCGAGGCGCGGTCGGGCTGGCTGGACAGGACCTCGATGCGCACCCCGTCCTGCACGGGCGACTCGTCGCCGGTGCCCGGGTCGCTCGAGCCGTCGGGGGTGGTGGTCGACGTGGTGGGGCCGCCGCTCGAGCGCGAGGTGGTGGTCGACGGGGTGTCGGCGCCCTGGTCAGAGGTGCACGAGGCGGCCAGCACGGCCATCGCGAGCAGGAGGACGACCACGGGGCCGGTGCGGGAGCGTCGAGCAGCCATCGCCGCCATTGTTCACGACGGCGGTGGCAGCCGGTGTTCGCCTGCCCGGCCCGGCGCGTGCGGACACCGACGCGCACCGTGCGAGACCGCCGTGCGGGCGGCGGCGCGGGCTGCGGTGCGGGCCGTGGTGCGGGCGCCTCGCGAGGGGCCGTGGTGCGGTTCGTGGGTCGGCCCTCGGGCGGTTGCCGGGCGGCCCTCCGGGCGGTCGGGTCCGGCGGGCGGCGTCGGGCACGCCGGTAGGGTGGTCGGGTGATGTCTGCTCCATCTGGCCCCTTCGCGTTCGGGGAGCCGTCGGTCCACGGCGGCACCGTCCGGCTGCCGTACGTGCTGGGCGCCGGGGCCTCTGCGCTCGAGCTGGTGGAGGAGGTCGAGCTGCCGTTCGACCTGCCCGACTCCGACGCCGTGCGCCGGGCCGTCCGGGCGCTGCACCTGGTGGCCGGTGTGTCGTACTACAAGTTGGTGGCGCCGACGCCGCTGCACGTGCCCGACCTCAGCCCCGCCGAGGCGGCGCTGGTGCGGCGCCTCTACGACGACGGGCTGCGGGAGTTCGCCTACCGCAACGGGATCGCCGTGCCGCTGCCGGTCGAGCTCGTCGCCGGTCCGGGGACCGACCGGGCGCCCGACGGCGAGGCTCCTGCCGATGCGGGTGGCGGTGCCGGTGTGGGTGCCGGAGTGGGCGCCGGTGCGAGTGGTCCGGGTCGGGCGGGCGGTGGTGCGGCCTCGGGGCTGGACGGCGCGCTGGTGCCGATCGGCGGGGGCAAGGACTCGGCGCTGGTGGCGGCGCTCGTGCCCGACGGCCAGCTCTTCGCGGTCAACCCGGTCGGGGCTCACGAGCACCTGGCCCAGGCGCTGGGCCGTCCGCTGGTGGCCGCCCGCCGGCGGCTCGATCCCCGGCTGCGGGAGCTCAACGCTGCGGGTGCACCGAACGGGCACGTCCCGGTCACCGCCATCACGTCGGCCATCTCGGTGCTCGCCGCCATCGGCCTCGGCCGCCGGGACGTGCTGATGGGCATCGAGCGCTCGGCCGACGAGCCCAGCCTGGTCACGCCGGACGGCACGCCGGTGAACCACCAGTTCTCCAAGAGCTACGAGGCGGAGCTCCTGCTGCGCGCCGTGTTCGAGCCGACCGGCGTGCGCTACCTGTCGCTGCTGCGGCCGCTCACGGAGCTGGCGATCGGCGCCGGGGTGGCTCGACGGGGCCTGGCGCCGGACATCGTGTCGTGCAACCGGGTCTTCACGGTGTGGAACGAGAACACGTCGAGCAAGGAGCAACGGGCGTGCGGCGAGTGCGCCAAGTGCCTGTTCACCTCGCTGATGGTGGCGCCGTCGTCGACGCCCGAGGCCATCGAGGCGCAGTACGGGCGGGCGCTGCTCGACGAGGTCGCCCACGTCGAGCCCACCCGCGAGCTCTGGTCGGCCGAGAAGCCGTTCGACTGCGTAGGGGAGCGGTTGGAGACGGCGGCGGCGGTGGTGCTGCTGGCGCGCACTGCCGGGTGGAGCCACCAGGCCGTCGTGGCGGCCCTGGCCGACGAGGCGGCGGGGCTGCTGGCGGCGGCAGGGGTCGATCCGGTCGAGTTCCTGGTGCTGTCGGAGCCGGATGTCGAGCTGCTGCCCGCCGAGTACCGGCCGGCGATCGCCGGGCTGGCGCCCGACCTCGCTGCGGTGCCCGGCCTGGCCGCGGCCGCGCGCTGAACCGGCTGCCGTGCGCATCGACGAGCTGAGCGGCCGACGGGTCGCGCTCCTCGGTCTGGGAGCCGACGTGCGGGCGGCCGTCCCGGCCATCCGGGCGGCGGGGCCGGCCGAGCTCGTGGCGGTCGAATCCGGCGCGGTCGGGCTGGCCGCGGCCGCGGCCGAAGGGCTCGCGGTCCGCTCGCTGGAGGAGGCGGCCGCGTCTGCCGAGGTGCTGGTCCGCTCGCCGGGCTTCCCCCGCTACCAGGCTGCGCTGGTGGCGGCGCTCGGCCGTGGGGCGAGGATGACGACCCCGCTCGACCTGTGGCTGGGCACCCATGGTGGTGGCCGGACGGTGGTCGGCATCACCGGGACCAAGGGCAAGTCGACGGTGACGGACCTCTTGGGGTCGTTGGCGGCGGAGGCCGGGCTGCGGGTCGGGTTGGCTGGCAACCTCGGGGTGCCGGTGTTCTCCGACGACTGGGACCACGGCGCACCGCTCATCGTGCTCGAGGTCTCCAGCTACCAGGCCGCTGACCTGCACCACGTGCCGGACGTGGCGGTGCTCACGTTCTTGTCCGAGGACCACCTCTCCTGGCACGGCGGGGTCGAGGCCTACGTGGCCGACAAGCTGCGGCTCCTGCAGAACGAGGCAGGGACGGCGGGCCTGGTCCTGCTGCCCGAAGACGGGGGTCGAGCGGCCGAGGCGGTGGCGGCGCTGGGGGTGGTGGGCGTGCAGGTGGTGCCAAGCCCTTCGGGCGGGGCGGGTGTGCCGTCGCACCGGGTGCAGAACGCGGCGCTCGCGGCAGCGGCGCTCGCGGCGGTCGGGGGGCCGGCGCTGTCCGACGAGGCGATCGTGGTGGCGGCGGGCCGCAGCTTGCCGGGGCGGCTCGACCGCTGCGACGGGCCGCCCGGCGTGCGCTGCTTCGACGACGCGCTGGCGTCCAACCCGTCGGCGACGGCGGCCGGGCTGCGGTGGCTGCGCGAGGAGGGTCGACCGACGATCGTGGTCCTGGGCGGGGCAGATCGGGGGGTCGACCCGGCGCCGTTGGCCGACGAGGCCGGGCGGTGGCCGGCGGGCCTGCTCCGGGCGGTGGTGGTGCCGGAGAACGGGGCGGCGCTGGCCGAGCGCTGCGGCATCGAGGTGGGTGCGACGGTCGGCGGTGTTGCCGAAGCGGTCGGCGCGGGGCTGGCCCTCTTGGAGCGGGCCGGCTCGATCGGCGGCGAGCCGGGCGGCGGAGGCGAGGGCGGGGGCGGCGCGCTGCTGTTCTCGCCCGCGGCGCCGACGGTGCCCGGCGAGGGCAACTGGGAGACGCGCTCGGCGGCGTTCCGTGCCGCCTGCGCTGCGGCGGCTCGCCCCGGCGGCTGAGGCCGCCAAACGCTCGACTGGTCGACCAGCGGATCGCCGATCGGCCACCCGGGCCTGCGATCGAGCCACGGCGACGGGGGCCGGACCGGGGTCGGGCGACCTGCGACGCAGACCCTCGCCCCACACGGAGCCGAGCGGATTGGCGCCGATTCTGCGCAGAATCGACGCCAATCGCGACGAGCGCGACCTTGGTGCGGGCGGGGGTGGAACGGGATCGGGGCACCACGTAGACCGCCGGACCCGCAGGACCTGTCACACCCCCTCGGCACCATTGGCGCCATGCCGAGCTCGCTCCGTTCGGCGCTCGGCCCGCCCAACGAGCGGCCCTCCGTCCTCCCTCCGCACCCGCACCCGCACCGAGGCCGCCGTGTTCCGCCGAGAGCACCCCCGCAACCCCCAGAACCCCCGTGATCCACGCAACCGGACCACCACCGGCCGGGTCTACGGCCGCAGCCTCGGACCCAACCGCTGGCTCGCCCGGCTGCCCGCCAAGACCCGCATCGAGCTGCAGACCCAGCGCGACGAGTGCCTGGCATCGGTCGCCAGCATCGATGCCGAGCTCGCCGTGCTCACCGAACGCCGCCTCGCCGCCCTCGCCACCACCGACGAGCTGCGCGAACGCCTCTGGCCCGTGGTCCCGGACCGCAAGGGTCGCCGCCCGCCCGCCGTGGGCCGGCCGCCGCTCCCACCCATCCCGGCCGGCGCCCGACCCGTCTTCGGCCACGACCTGCGGGCCACGGCGCTGGCCATCCTCCGCCGACACGGCATCCTCGAGCTGCCGGCCATCCACGCCTACCTGCACCACTACGGCTACCTGATCGATCGCCCCTACGCCACCAAGGTCCTGGCGGACGCCCTCGGCTACGAGGTGCGCTCCGGTCGTGCCATCCGCGTCTCCCGCGGCACCTACGCGGTCGATCCGGGGCATCGCTGGCCTCCCGGCCCGAACGTCGACGACCCGTTGGTGGACCAGGGCCTTGCCGCCGACCCGGCTCGCTGGCGGGGCCACCCCGGCTTCCAGGACCGCCCACCCGATCCGCCCTTCAGCGGCTGGGCCTGGGAGGCCGAGCAGGTGAGAGCCCAGAGCCGTCCTGTCGGTTCAGGGGTCGATCGTGCGAGCAGCGATGGCGGCGAACGCCGTTGCCGCCGCCGTGGTGCGGGGACCGGGGACGGCGTGCAGGACCCGTCCGTCCACGCGGGCGACGGGGTGCACGTCGCGGGTCGACGACGTGAGGAACGCCTCGGGAGCGGCCCGGAGGTCGTCGAGCGTGAGGTCGTCCCGCTCCACGACCTCGACGGCCTCGCAGACGAGGGCGCGCGTGACCCCCGGCAGGCAGCCCGAGGCCAGCGAGGGGGTGCACAGCACGCCGTCGACCACCAGGAAGACGTTCGACCCGGTGCCCTCGCACAGGATCCCCGCCGTGTTGGCCAGGACGGCCTCGTCGGCGCCGGCCCGGTGCGCCTCGGCCAGCGCCAACAGGCTGTCGAGGTACGAGGTGGTCTTGGCGCCGACGCTCGGGCTGCGCTCGTTGATCGCCCAACCGACCGTGATCACGTCGGTGGTCGGCTCCCAGGTCCGGCTGGGCCCGGCGGCCACGATCAGGGTCGGCTCCTGGCCTCCTCGGTCCGGCCCCAGCGGCCCGGCACCGCCGGTGACGGTGATGCGGAGCCGGCCCACGGCGCCATCGCCGAGCGGGTCGATGAGCGCGGCACCCACCGCCTTCGCGCACGCCGAGCGGATGAGGCTGTCGCCCCATGGCAGCGCGATCCCGATCAGCGCCGCGCTCCGCCGGAGCCGGGCCAGGTGCCGAGTGAGGGCGAACGGAGCGCCGTCGACGACCTTGCACGTCTCGTACACCCCGTCGCCCAGCAGCACGCCGCGATCGGTGGCCCCGATGCGCGCATCGGCAGCGGGCGCCACCGCTCCGTCGGTCCAGACCCAGGTGCTCATGGCCGACCATCCTGACCGGCGGCGGTGCCTCGGTCGGCGACCGACCTGCGGACTGCTTCGGTCGCCGAGCCGTCGGGTGGCCGGGCCCGGGCCCGGCCGTCCGCAGCCACGCCCACGGCCTCGGCCACGGCGGCAGGCAGGGGGTCGAGGCGCCCGTTGGCCACCACCTGCAGGAGCCGGCGCGCCTTGAGCTCGGTCTCGGCCCACTCGCCGCCGGGGTCGGAGTCCCAGGTGATCCCGCCGCCCGTGCCGAAGCGGATCTCGTCCTCCGTGAACCAGAAGGTGCGGATGGCGACGTTGAGGGAACCGACGCCCCGGTCGGCGTCGACCCAGCCCACCGCCCCGCAGTAGACCTCGCGTGCGGCGGGCTCGAGGGCGGCCACCTGCTCGAGGGCCGCCAGCTTCGGCGCACCGGTCACCGAGCCGGGCGGGAAGGTGGCGGCGATCGCGTCGGCCCACCCGAGCCCAGGTCGCAGCCGGCCCTCGACGGTCGAGACCAGGTGGGCGAGGCCGGGGTGCTCTTCGACCGCGCACAGCGCCGGCACGTCGACCGACCCCCACTCGCAGACCCGGCCCAGGTCGTTGCGCACGAGGTCGACGATCATCACGTTCTCGGCGCGGTCCTTGGCCAGGAACGACGAGGCGTCGGCGGCCGTCCCCTTGATCGGCGAGGACCAGACCCGATCGCCCGATCGTTCGAGGAACCGCTCGGGGGAGGCCGACGCCACGTGGATGCCCTGCGCGGGGAGGCGGACGACGGCGGAGAAGGGTGCCGGGTTGCCGTCGGCCAGCGCCGCTCCGAGCGCTGCCACGTCGGCGCCCTGGGGGAGTGGCGCGGCCAGCACCCGGGTGAGGTTGACCTGGTAGACGTCGCCACGCCCGATGGCGGCGCGGACGGCCTCCACGCCCCGCTCGAAGCCGGCTCGGTCGAGCGAGGATCGCCACGCACCGGCCGGCACGCCCACCCACGGCCTGCCGCGCCAGGGGGCGCGCCGGCTGGGCCCGCTCGAACCGGGCACAGACGGGCGGGCCCGTGAACGGCAGCACCACGGCCCAGAGGCCGCGGCCGTCGAGGGCGGTGAGGTCGTCGGTGACGTCGCGCAAGCCCGTGAGCAACCGGTCGCCGACGACGGCGAGCGGGGGAGCAGGGGATGCGGCGGCCACCGGCCGAGCGTAGGACCCTGGCCCGCCTCCGAGGCCCGGCCGCCTCTCGGTCCTGGAGGGGACCCACAGGTACAGTCGCCCCCGATGGACTTCGACTTCAGCGACGAGACCGAGCAGTTCCGGAAGGTGGTCCGCGACTTCGCCGAGACCGCCGTCGCCCCCCACGCCGAGGCGTGGGATCGCGACCACACCTTCCCCACCGACGTGATCCTGGCCATGGGCGAGCTGGGGCTGTTCGGGCTCCCGTTCCCCGAGGAGTACGGCGGCTCGGGATCGGACTTCACCACCTTCTGCGTGGCCATCGAAGAGCTCGCACGGGTGGACCAGTCGGTCGCCATCACCCTCGAGGCCGGCGTGGGCCTCGGAGCCAACCCCATCTTCCAGTTCGGCACCGAGGAGCAGAAGCAGACCTGGCTGCCCGACCTGTGCGCCGGCCGGACGCTCGGCGGCTTCGGCCTCACCGAGCCCGAGGCCGGCAGCGATGCCGGCGGGACCCGCACCCGGGCGGCGTTCGACGACGCCACCGGCGAGTGGGTGCTCAACGGCGAGAAGGCGTTCATCACCAACTCCGGGACCGACATCACGTCGATCGTCACGGTCACGGCGCGCACCGATGCGCCCGGGAGCGCCGGCAAGCCGGAGATCTCGACGATCATCGTGCCGGCCGGGACCCCGGGCTTCGAGGTCCAGCCGCCCTACCGGAAGATGGGCTGGCACGCCTCGGACACCCACGGCCTGACCTTCACCGACTGCCGGGTCCCGTCGGACCACCTGCTCGGCGAGCGCGGCCGCGGGTTCGCCAACTTCCTGGCGATCCTCGACGACGGACGGGTGGCCATCGCCGCCCTGGCGGTGGGCGTGATCCAGGCCTGCCTGGAGCAGAGCGTCCAGTACGCCAAGGACCGCAATGCCTTCGGCAAGCCGATCGGGTCGTACCAGGCGGTGGCCTTCAAGTGCGCCGACCTGGCGGTCATGGCCGAGCAGGCACGGAACCTCACCTACCACGCTGCGTGGCTGAAGGACGTCGGCCGCCCCTTCAAGCAGGAGGCGGCCATGGCGAAGCTCTACGCCACCGAGGCGGCGGTCACCGCCACCCGGGAGGCCACGCAGATCTTCGGCGGCTACGGGTTCATCGACGAGACCCCCGTGGCCCGCCACTACCGCGACGCGAAGATCCTCGAGATCGGTGAGGGCACCTCCGAGGTCCAGCGGATGATCATCGCCCGAGGGCTCGGCCTCCCGATGTAGCCCGGGGCGCGATTGGCACCGATTCTGCGCAGAATCGGCGCCAATCGCCCCGCCTGGGTGGTGCCGAGGCGCGCTGGTACGCTCACCCGCCATGTCCGCACGCTCCGCCGGCGGTCGGCTGCGGCGAACCTGGCCCCAACGACTGCTCATCTCGTTCAACGTGGCGTGCATCGTCGTGGCGCTCGTGGGTGCCGGCGCCGTGGCCTACGCCAAGCGGTCCGTCTCGCAGATCCACCGCCAGTACGAGATCAAGTCGAGCGACATCGAGACGGCGGAGAACCTCCCGCCGGGCGCCCCGCAGAACTTCCTCATCGTCGGCGTCGACTCCGACGAGGGCCTGTCCGCCGACGACCCCGTCCGCGACGGCCGCGACTCCGGCTCCGAGGCCGCCGGCGGCCTCCGGTCCGACACGATCATGGTCGTCCGCATCGACCCCGGCGAGACCAAGGCCCGCATCCTCTCGTTCCCCCGGGACCTCTGGGTCGACATCCCCGGCCACGGCAAGAACCGCATCAACTCCGCCATCCAGTACGGCGCGGACAGCGGGGCGGCGCTGCTGATAAAGACCCTGAAGACCAACTTCGACATCAGCATCAACCACTACGTGCAGGTCGACTTCGCCGGCTTCAAGAGCCTGGTCCAGCAGATCGGCGGCGTGAACGTGTACCTGTCGAACCCGGTGCGCGACGGCCGCTCGGGCCTGAACCAGCCGAACGCCGGCTGCGTCCTGCTCGACAAGGACCAGGCGCTGGCCTACGCGCGCAGCCGCCACCTGCAGTACCAGAACGCCAACGGCCGCTGGGTCGGCGACCCGACCTCCGACCTCGGCCGCATCGAGCGCCAGCAGGACTTCGTGCAGCGCGTGATCCGCAGAGCCATCGAGCGCGGGGCCAAGAACCCCGCCACGCTCGCCCGCATGGTGAACACCGGCACCAAGAACATCACCCTGGACCCGTTCACCACCGGCCAGGACCTCATCAACCTGGGCAAGACGTTCAAGAACTACGACCCCGACACGCTGGCCACCGACACCCTCCCGGTGGTCGACGCGGTCCGGGGCGGCGCCGACGTGCTCGACCTGGTCACCCCCAAGGCCGAGCCGATCCTGGCCGCCTACCGCGGTACCGGTGCCACCGACGGGTCCGACATCGAGCCGTCGAGCGTCAACGTCGCCGTCATCAACGGCACCCGCAAGCTCAACCAGGGAGCCGACACCACCGCCGCGCTCGCCGCCCGCGGCTTCCAGACCGTCGCCCCGGCTCCTGACACCGACGTCCTGCGCACCGAGGTGCGCTACGCGCCCGGCCAGGAGGGCGAGGCCATGCTCGTCGCCCGCTACCTGGTGGCCGACCCCACCCTGGTGCCGGTCGCCGACGCCGACGAGATCACCGTCGTGACCGGCCCGGACTTCCTGTCGGTGGCCGACTCGCCCCGCCCGGCCGACGAGATCGCCACCACCACGACCTCCACGACGTCGACCACCTCGACCACCTCCACGACCACGTCGACCACCACGCCGGGCACCGGCGCCACGACCACCACGGTCGATCGCACCCAGGACGACGAGGGCGGCCCCGTCGGCTACCTGCCGGGCACCCCGCCCGACGGCGAGTCCTGCGGCTGACCGATCGCGGGGCCCCGAGGGGCTCGGCACTACGCTCGTACGCCACATGACCGAGACCGGGGAAGCAGCAGTGGGAAGCAAGATCGCGATCATCGGGACCGGCTACGTGGGGCTCACCACCGGCGCCTGCCTGGCCCACCTCGGCCACACCGTCGTCTGCGCCGACGTCGTGCAGGCCAAGGTCGACTCGCTCAGCAAGGGCGAGGTCCCGATCCTCGAGGCCGGGCTCGACGAGCTGGTGGCCGAGGGCATCGCCGCCGGCCGGCTGTCGTTCGTGATGGGCGCCAAGAACGCCGTCACCGAGGCCGAGTTCGTCTACCTGTGCCTGCCCACCCCGCAGGGCGCCGACGGCGCCGCCGACCTGTCCTACATCCAGAGCGCGGCGGCCGAGATCGGCCCGCACGTGCTGGCCGACGCCGTGGTCATCAACAAGTCGACCGTGCCCGTGGGCTCGGTCGGCGAGGTCGAGAAGGCCCTGGGCCGCCCGGACGTGCACGTGGTGTCGAACCCGGAGTTCCTCCGGGAGGGCACCGCGGTCCAGGACTTCCTGCACCCCGACCGCGTGGTCATCGGCGGCCGTGACGAGGGCGCCGCCAAGCGGGTCGGCGACCTCTACGCCAAGCTCGAGGCCCCCACGCTGGTCACCGACCCCGCCTCGGCCGAGACCATCAAGTACGCCTCGAACGCCTTCCTCGCCACCAAGATCAGCTTCGTCAACGCCATCGCCGCGGTGTGCGAGGCCGTGGGCGCGGATGTCGCCGACGTGGTCGAGGGCATGGGCTTCGACACGCGCATCGGCAGCGCCTTCCTCAACCCCGGCCCGGGTTGGGGCGGCAGCTGCTTCCCCAAGGACTCCCACGCGCTGGTGCGGATCGCCGAGAACGCCGGCTACACCTTCGGCCTCCTGCGGGCCGTGGTGGCCGTCAACGAGGAGCAGTTCGGTCGGGTGGCCAACAAGGTCAGCCGCCTGGCGGGCGGCTCGCTCGAGGGCAAGACCGTCGCCGTCTGGGGCGTCACCTTCAAGGCCCTCACCGACGACCTGCGCGACTCCCCGGCGCTCAACATCATCGCCCGGCTCCGCGAGCAGGGCGCCACCATCCGGGCCTACGACCCGTCCGACCAGGACCCCTCCGATGCCCGCCTGGCCGGCATCGAGCTGGTGGCCGATCCGCTCGAAGCGGCCACCGGCGCCGACGTCCTGGCGGTGCTCACCGAGTGGCCCGAGTTCGCCGAGGTCGACCTCGGCCGGCTCGCCGAGGTCATCGGCGCCAAGAACGTGGTCGACGCCCGCAACCTGCTCGACCGGGACGACCTGAAGGCCCGGGGCTTCACCTACGAGGGCATCGGGCGCTCCTGATGGGACGGGTCGTCGTCACCGGCGGGGCCGGCTTCCTGGGGTCGCACATCTGCCACCGGCTGCTCGACCGCGGCGACGAGGTCGTCTGCCTCGACAACCTGATCACCGGCTCGCTCTCGAACATCGCCGACCTGTTCGGCCGCCGGGGCTTCGCCTTCGTCGAGCACGACGTCAGCACCTACGTCTGGGTGCCCGGCGACGTCGACGCCGTGCTGCACTTCGCCAGCCCCGCGTCGCCCATCGACTTCGAGCGCATCCCGATCCAGATCCTGAAGGTCGGCAGCCTCGGCACCCACAACGCACTCGGCTTGGCCAAGGCCAAGGGCGCCCGCTTCTTCCTGGCCTCCACCAGCGAGGTCTACGGCGACCCGCAGGTCCACCCGCAGCCCGAGAGCTACTGGGGCAACGTCAACCCCATCGGTCCCCGGGGCGTCTACGACGAGGCCAAGCGCTTCGCCGAGGCCATGACCATGGCGTACCACCGCCACCACGGGCTCGACGTCCGCATCGTGCGCATCTTCAACACCTACGGGCCCCAGATGCGCGTCGACGACGGCCGCTCGGTGAGCAACTTCATCGTGCAGGCGCTGCGGGGCGAGCCCATCACCGTCTTCGGCGACGGCACCCAGACGCGCAGCTTCTGCTACGTCGACGACGAGGTCCGCGGCTTCCTGGCCCTGCTGGACTCCGACGTCGTCGGGCCCACCAACATCGGCAACCCGCACGAGTACACGATCCTGGAGCTGGCCGAGGCGGTCATCGACGTGACCGGCTCGTCGTCGGAGATCGTGTTCCGGCCGCTGCCCGTCGACGACCCCATGCAGCGCAAGCCCGACATCACCCGCGCCGTCGAGAAGCTCGGCTGGCAGCCCGAGGTCGACCTGCGCGCCGGCATCGAGAAGACCGCGGCCTACTTCGCCCAGGCCCTCGCCGACCAGGCGGCCGCCGCCGCTGCCGACCAGGCCTGAGCCCGGCCGTCAGCGGCCGGGGCAGGTCGAGCGGGCCTCGGCGGAGCCCTCGAAGCGCTGCTCCAGCCACGCCAGCCCCTGCTTGAACGCCTCCGGGGCCGCCCCCACGTGGGTGCCGCCGCCGACCAGCACGCGACGCTCGACCACCTGCCCGAGCCCGCACATGCGGTCGAACAGCCGCCCGCTCAGCGCCACGGGCACGGTGTCGTCCTGGTCGCTGTGGATGATGAGGATCGGGTCGTCGACCTTGGCCCGGCCGGGGTCGTTCTCCCGGGGCAGGGTGGTCCACGGGCCGGCCTTGGCCCGGTCGGCCCGCAGGAGCTCGGCGTCGGGGATGCCCCCGACGGCCCGGAACACGTCCCGCGTGCAGCCCTTGTCGACCGCGTCGAGCAGGCCGACGCCCTTCGGGGTCAGGTACAGAGACGGGTCGGCCTGCGGGTACGCAGCGGCGTAGCCGGCGATCATCATGAGCTTGAAGCCGTCGGGGGCGCCCGCCAGGATCAGGCCCATCTCGGTGGCCGGCGCCCCGGCGAAGGTGCCCACCAGCTCCAGGTCGGGCGTCCAGGACTTCGCCAGCTGGCCGGCCCACAGGGCGCCGTGGCCGCCCTGGGAGTAGCCGGCGATGGCCAGGCGCGACCCTGGGTCGGCGGCGGGCAGGGCCCCGGCCGCGACGATGGCGTCGAGGGTGCCGCGGCCCTCGCTGGGGCCCACCAGGTAGGGGTGGCGACCGGGGGTGCCGAGGCCCTCGTAGTCGGTCGCCGCGATCAGCCAGCCCGCCTCGACCTGGTCGGCCATCAGGTCGAGCTCGCCTGCAGGCGCCTTGGACGGGGCGCACTCGTCGGCGATCCCCGACGTGCCGTGGGCGACCGCCAGCAGCGGGCGGCCCCCCTCGGGCGCTGCCGCCTTCGGGACGAGCACCGTGCCGGTCACGGCGATGGCGTCGCCCTCGAGCGACTCCGACAGGTACATGATCCGGTAGGTGTCGGCGCCGGCGACGACGGTGGGCGTGACCGGCTGGTAGCGCACCAGCGTGCCGTGATCGCCCGTCGGCAGGGGATCGGGCGGGGCGTAGAAGTCGCTGCCGGTGAACGGCTCGAGCGCGGCCGGGGCGGTGGTCGACGTGGTCGACCGGCCGGTCGAGGACGACGACGGGGCCGTGCTGGTTGTCGTCGAGGTGCCGTCGGAGCCGGCGTCGGAGCTGCTGCCGGAGCAGCCGGCGACCACCAGGGCGAAGGCGACGGCGAGGCCGGCGGCAGCCCGGACCGGGCGGGATCGGCGGGACGGATGGGCGAGGCGCAGGTGACCGGGGGTGTCGGGGAGCATCACCTGCAGGTCTAGCGGTCGCGCTCCTCGGCTTCGGCGCGGTTGGCGAGGAACCACTCGACGGTGGCCTTCAGGCCGTCGGCGAAGTCGGTGGAGGCGACGAAGCCGAACCGCTCGCGGGCCCGGCTGTTGTCGGCGCGGCGGCGGGGCTGGCCGTCGGGCTTCGACGGGTCCCACCGCAGCTCACCGGTGAAGCCGGTGGCCTCCGCCACGTGGCCGACCAGCTCGACGATGGGCATCTCCTGGTCGCTGCCGAGGTTGACCGGGTCACCGTCGTCGTAGTGCTCGGCGGCCAGCACGATGCCCCGGGCCGCGTCGTCGACGTAGAGGAACTCACGGCTGGCCGAGCCCGTGCCCCACAGCTCGATGTGGTCGGCGCCGGCCTCGACGGCGTCGACGCACTTCTTCACCAGCGCCGGGAGCACGTGGCTCACCGCCGGGTGGAACTTGTCGCCGGGGCCGTAGAGGTTGGTGGGGACGAGGTAGATGACGTCCTGGCCGTACTGCTCGCGGGCGGTCTGGGCGTGCACCAGCTGGGCCAGCTTGGCGATGCCGTACGGCGCGTTGGTCTCCTCCGGGTAGCCGCCCCACAACGACTCCTCGCGGAACGGGACCGGCGGCTCCTTCGGGTACGAGCAGACCGTGCCGATCATCACCGTCTTGGCGACGTCGTGGGCCCGGGCCTCCTCGAGGACGTAGGTGCCCATCAGCAGGTTGTCGATGTAGAGCTCGGCGGGGTGGACCTGGTTGTAGCCGATGCCCCCGACCTTGGCGGCGAGGTGGATGACCAGGTCCGGGCGGGTGGTGGCGAACAGCTCGGCGGTGGCGCCCCGGTCGGTGAGGTCGGACTCGGCGCTGCGGGGGACGATGATCGCCCCGGCCCCGGCCGCCTCGAGCTGGGCGACCACCGCTCGTCCCACGAAGCCGCTGCCGCCTGTCACCAGCACGCGGCGGTCGGTCCAGAAGTCCGTCATGCAGGTGATCGTACCGACCCGCCGCAACCCGCCCGGTGCCGGGTGCGCCGGTGGCGACCGGCCAGACTCTGGGGGTGGATCGCAGGCGCCGCGTGGCCGTCACCGTCGAGCAGTGCTGGCACCGGGTGCCCGGGGGGACCGCCACGGCCACGCTCGGCACCCTCGCCGCGCTGGCCGATCGCTCGGACCTGGAGCTCGTCGGCGTCGCCGCCCGCCACGCCGGGCCGGCACCGGCCGCCTTCCGACCGCCCATCGAGGTGCGCCACCTGCCGCTGCCCCGCCTGGCGCTCTACGAGTCCTGGCACGGGCTGCGGTGGCCGAAGGTCGAGCGGGCCACCGGGCCGGTCGACGTGGTCCACGCCACCGCCATCGCCGTGCCGCCCTGCGAGGCCCCGCTGGTCATGACCATCAACGACCTCGCGTTCCTCGCCGACGCCAGCCAGGCCACCCGCCACGGCAACCGCTTCTTCCGGCGGGGCACGGAGCTGGCCCGTCGCCACGCCCGCCTGGTCCTGGTGCCGTCGGAGGCGACGGCGGCGGAGTGCCGCGACGCGGGGTTCGACCCCGACGTCATCCGCCTGGTGCCCTACGGCGTGGTGGCGCGAGAGGTCGGCGAGACCGACGTGGCGGCCCTGCGCTCGCGGCGCGGCCTGTCGCGCCCGTACGTGCTCTTCGTCGGCACCGTCGAGCCCCGCAAGAACCTGGCTGCCGTCGCCGGGGCCATGGCCGGCCTCGCCGGCCGCGGCGTCGACCTCGTGCTGGTGGGCCCCGATGGCTGGAACGAGGACCTGAAGGCCCGCTTGGCGCCGCTCTCGGGAACCGACGTGGCGGTGCACCGGCTGGGCTTCGTGCCGGCCGACGAGCTCCCTGCCCTCTACGCCGGCGCCGCGGCGTTCTGCTACCCGAGCCTCCGGGAGGGCTTCGGCCTGCCGGTGCTCGAGGCCATGGCCCACGGCGCGCCGGTGGTGACGTCTTCGACCACGTCCACCGCCGAGGTGGCGGGCGACGGCGCGCTGCTCGTGGAGCCCACCGACCACGGCGCGGTCCGAGACGCCCTGGTCCGCCTCCTCGACGATGCCGAGCTGGCCGAGGACCTGCGGGACCGGGGCCGGAAGCGGGCGGCCACCTACACCTGGGAGCGAACCGCCGAGCTCACCGCTGCGGCCTACGCCGAGGCCGCCCCGTGAGCGGGCCCACCGGCGCCACCGGCCCGGGCCGCACCACCCGGATCGGCGTGAACCTGCTGTGGCTGGTCCCCGGCGTGGTCGGCGGGAGCGAGGAGTACACCACCCGGCTGCTGCGGGCGTTCGCCGAGCGGGCCCCGTCGGACCTGCACCTCACCCTGTTCGCCCTGGCCCCCTTCGCCGAGGCCCACCCGGACCTGGTGGCGGCGTTCCCCACCGTCACCAGCCGGCTCGACGGTCGCCGCAAGCCCGAGCGGGTGGCGGCCGAGGCCACGTGGCTGGCGCGCGAGGCCGCCCACCGCAACCTCGACCTGCTCCACCACGCCGGTGGGGTCATCCCGCCCGGTCCCGGCGTGGCCCGCATCCCGGCGGTGCTCACCATCCACGACCTGCAACCCCTGGTGATGGCCGAGAACTTCTCGTCGGTCAAGCGGCGATGGCTCGGCACGATGCTGCCCCGCTCCGCTCGCCGGGCCCGCGTGGTGCTGACCCCGAGCGAGCCGGCGTCGCAGTCCGTGGTCGACCTGCTGGGGGTGCCCGAGGGCCGGGTGCGCACCGTGCCCCACGGGGTGGAGCCGTCGCCAGTGGTGCCCGACGCGACGCAGGACGAGGTCCGCCAGCGCTACCGGCTGGGCGAGCGCGCCGTGCTGTACCCGGCGATCACCTATCCGCACAAGGACCACCTCACGCTGGTCCGCGCCTTCGCCCGCCTCGCCGCCGACCGGCCCGACCTCACCCTGGTGCTCACCGGAGGTGCCGGCCCCAGCGAGGGCGAGGTCGTCGGCGCCATCCGCCACGCCGGCATCGGCGACCAGATCCGCCGCACCGGTCGCGTCCAGTGGAGCGACCTGGACGCCCTCTACGCCCTGGCCGCCGCCGTCGCGGTGCCGAGCCGGTTCGAGGGCTTCGGCGCGCCGGCGCTGGAGGCGATGGCCGCGGGCGCGCCGCTCGTTGCCGCCGATGCCACCGCACTGCCCTGGGTGGTGGGCGACGGCGGGCTGCTGGTCCCGCCCGGCGCCGTCGACGCCTGGGCCGAGGCGCTGGCGGGGGTGCTGGACGACCCCGTCGAGTCCGAGCGCCTGCGGGCGGCCGGCCGGGCCCGAGCCGCCACGTTCACCTGGGATCGGGCCGCCACCGCGCTGGAGGCCGGGTACCGCGCTGCGCTCGTCGCGAGCGAAGATGGAGCGCCATGAACCTGCTCGTCCTGTGCCCGCACTTCGCGCCCGACCTGGCGCCCACCGGCGAGGTCATGACCCAGATCGCCGAGCAGCTGGTGGCCCGGGGCCACCGGCTCCACGTGGTCACCTCCCTGCCCTGGTACCAGCACCACGCCATCGAGCCGGGCTGGGGCGGCCGGGCCGTGCGCCACGACGACACCGAGTGGGGACGCATCACCCGGGTCCACCCGTTCCCCACCGACAAGCGCAACATCCCGGCGCGGGCCCTCGGCTTCGCCGGCTTCACCGCCCTGACCGGGCTGGCGGGCCTCGTCTCGCGCAGCCGGCCCGACGTGGTGTTGGCCATGTCGCCGCCGCTGACGCTGGGCGCAGCCGGCTGGGCCGCCGCCCGGGCCCACCGGGTCCCGTTCGTCTTCAACATCCAGGACGTCTTCCCCGACGTGGCCGTCGAGCTGGGGGCGCTCACCAACCCCAAGGTCATCGCCGCGGCGTCGTTCGTCGAGCGCGAGACCTACCTCCGGGCCGATGCCGTCACCGTCCTCTCCGAGGACCTCAAGGACAACGTCGCCGCCAAGATCGCCGGACGGCGGGGGACGGCGGGGCACGCCGACAAGGTCCGGGTCATCCCGAACTTCATCGACACCGACTGGATCCGCCCCGGCGAGCGCGAGAACGCCTATCGGCGCGAGCACGGCCTCGAGGGCAAGACCGTCGTGATGTACGCCGGGAACGTCGGCCTGTCGCAGTCGCTCGACCTGGTGCTCGCCGCCGCCACCCACCTCGCTCACGACCCCCAGGTCGTGTTCGTCGTCAACGGCGGGGGATCGGCGCTCGCCGGGCTCCAGCAGGCGGCCGCCGGCATGGACAACGTGCGCTTCGTGGGCATGCAGCCCAAGGCCCGGCTGCCGGAGGTGGCTGCCGCGGCCGACCTCCACGTGGTGCCGCTGCGCACCGGGCTGGCCCGCTCCAGCGTGCCGTCGAAGCTCTACACCATCCTCGCCGCTGGCCGGCCGGTGGTCGCCTCGGTCGACCGGGGCACCGAGGTGGCCCGCACCGTCGAGCAGGCCGGGGCCGGCCTGGCGGTGCCGCCGGACGACGCCGAGGCGTTCACCAAGGCCATCGAGCGGCTGGTCCAGGCGCCCGCCGAGGCGACGGCGATGGGCGCCGCCGGCCGCCGGTTCGTGGAGCGCTGGGCCTCGCCGGCCGCGGTGGCCGAGGCCTACGACGCGCTCTTCGAGGAGCTCCGCAGCGGCCGTTGAGCGCTCGCCTGGTCTGCCGGTCGCCCGGTGGGCTGACTCGGGGGGAGGGAGCTCCGGCAAGTAGCGTGGCCCGCCATGGCATCGTCTTCATCGGCCAAGAAGGTCGCGCGTCGCGGCCAAGAGCGGCACCGGGTCCAGCGCGAAGAAGCAGGCGAACTGGCTGTTCCCCGTGGCGATCGTCGCGGTCGTGGCGCTCGGCATCGGCATCGTGGTGTTCGCCCGCAACCAGAACGGCGGCGGCAACAGCAACGACACCAAGCCTCGGGCCCAGCTGGCGGCCGGTGAGCCCTACGACCACTGGCACGCCGCGTTCGACGTCAACGTGTGCGGCAAGCAGCAGGCCCCGGTGCAGGACGGCGCCCAGGACACCCTCGGCATCCACACCCACGGTGACGACCTCATCCACATCCACCCGTTCGCCACCCGGTCCTCGGGCAAGAACGCCACCATGCAGCGCTTCTTCGACCAGGTGGGCATCACCGTCACCGACGACGGCTTCACCACCCAGGACGGCAAGGTCTACAAGGAGGGCGAGACCACGTGCGGCGGCAAGCCGGGCGAGGTCGTCGTGGCCTACTGGAAGCAGGCCGTCGGCTCGGCCACCGCCAAGCCCACCAAGATCTACACGTCGGACTTCGGCAAGATCCGCTTCACCGAGAACTACGCCGCCTACACCCTGGCCTTCGAGCCCAAGGGCACCAAGGACATCCCGCCGCCCTCGAGCTCCGAGCAGATCAAGGAGCTGGGCGCGTGCGACGGCGAGAACCCGCCGGCCTCCTGCAGCAGCGGCGCCACCAGCCAGACCATCCCGTCGAGCGAGACCGTCCCGGCCACCACCGGTGACAGCACCGCCACCACCACGGGGAGCGGCGGGTGAAGGCCGTCGTCCTGGTCGGCGGCTTCGGCACCCGCCTCCGGCCGCTCACGCTGACGACGCCGAAGCAGATGCTGCCGATCCTGCACAAGCCGATGATCGAGCACGTGCTCGAGCACCTGGCCAGCCACGGCATCAACGAGGCCGTGCTCTCCATGGGCTACCGGCCCGACGCCTTCGCCGACGCCTACCCCGAAGGCCTCTGCGCCGGGGTGAAGCTGCACTACGCCATCGAGCCGGAGCCGCTCGACACCGCCGGCGCCATCCGCTTCGCCGCCCGCCACGCCGGCATCGCCGACCGCTTCGTGGTCGTCAACGGCGACGTGCTCACCGACCTCGACATCGGCGCCCTGGTGCGCTTCCACGACGAGCACCACGGCGAGGGCACCATCGCCCTCCACAAGGTCGACGACCCGTCGGCCTTCGGCGTCGTCCCCACCGAAGCCGACGGCAAGGTCATCGCCTTCGTGGAGAAGCCCCCGCGAGACGAGGCCCCCACCGACCTCATCAACGCCGGCACCTACGTGCTGGAGGCCTCGGTCCTCGACCGCATCGCCGACGGGCGCAAGGTGTCCATCGAGCGGGAGGTCTTCCCCGCCATGGTCGCCGACGGCGTGCTCTACGCCACGCCGGGCGACACCTACTGGATCGACACCGGCACCCCGCCCAAGTACCTGCAGTCGCAGATGGACCTGCTGCGCGGCGTGCGCGGCGAGCGGGCCCAGGGCATCCACCCCTCCGCCACCATCGCCCCCGACGCTGTGGTGGCCCGGTCGGTCATCGGCGAGGGCGTCGAGATCGGTGCCGGTGCTGCGGTCCGCGGCTCGATCGTGATGCCCGGCGCCAAGGTCGGCGCCGGGGCCGTGGTCGAGCGGGCCATCCTCGGGCGGCGGTCCGTCGTCGGTGCCGGGGCCCGGGTCGACGACCTGGCGGTCCTCGGCGACGACGCCGTGGTCGGTCCGGACCTGCGGGTCTCGGGCGGCTCGGTGGGCGTGGGCGAGCACCTCGAGCTGTCACCCTCCGACACCACCGAAGGGGCCTGAGCCGTGCGTGCGCTCGTCACCGGCGGTGCCGGCTTCATCGGCTCGACCCTGGTCGACCGCCTGTTGGCCGAGGGCCACGAGGTCGACGTGATCGACGACCTGTCGTCGGGCTCCATGGCCAACCTGGCCGAGGCCCGGTCGAACCCCGACCACACCTTCCAGCTCCACCGCCTCGACGTCCGCGACGCCGCGGTCGCCGAGCTCATCGAGCGCCGCCAGCCCGAGGTGGTCTTCCACCTGGCGGCCCAGATCGACGTGCGGACCTCGGTGGCCGATCCGGTCCTCGACGCCATGATCAACGTGATCGGGAGCCTCAACGTGCTGGAGGGAGCCCGGCGGGCGGGCAGCCGCAAGGTCGTGTTCGCCTCCAGCGGCGGCACCATCTACGGCGAGCCGAGCGGCGACGCCCTCCCGGTCAAGGAGTCGTACCCGCAGCAGCCCATCTCGCCCTACGGCGTGGCCAAGAAGGTGGTGGGGGACTACCTCTTCACCTACCGCACGCTGCACGGGCTCGACTACACCGCGCTGGCCCTGGCCAACGTCTACGGGCCCCGCCAGGACCCCCACGGCGAGGCGGGCGTGGTGGCGATCTTCGCCGGCAAGCTGCTGTCCGGGGAGCCCTGCAAGATCTTCGGTGACGGCGAGCAGACCCGGGA
The DNA here is from genome assembly GCF_019048865.1 of Aquihabitans sp. G128. Taxonomy (GTDB): domain Bacteria; phylum Actinomycetota; class Acidimicrobiia; order Acidimicrobiales; family Iamiaceae; genus Aquihabitans. The sequence continues at coordinate 196,920 of NZ_CP077604.1, forward strand.
CTACGTCTTCGTCGACGACGTCGTCGACGCCTTCGTGCGAGCGGCGGCCGACAAGGGCGGCGGCCTGGTGATCAACATCGGCACCGGCGTCGAGACCTCGGTCAACGACCTGTACGGCACGATGGCCCGGGTGGCCGGCGTCGACCGCTCCGCCGAGCTGGCCCCGGCGCGAGGCGGCGAGGTCCCGCGGTCGTCGCTCGACGCCGGCCGGGCCGGCATCCAGCTGGGGTGGAAGCCCTGGACCGACCTCGCCACCGGCTCGGCCGCCGTGCTCGACTTCTTCCGGAACCGCCCGGCCAGCTGAACGCGCTCCGCCGGGTGGCAGCCGCGGCGTCGGTCACCCAGGTGAACGACCGGTGAAGGTCGCGTGCAGGAGTACGCATAGTGCTTGCTGGTGCAAGCGTGGCGGGCCTACGATGCCTCTCGTGCCCCTCCGTGACTCCATCGACGAGATCGACGTGCTGCTCGCCGACCTCGCGGAGCTGCGCCAGGCCCTCTGCCGGGCCGAGCTCTCCGGTTCGCCGGAGGACGCGCTGTGGGATGCCGAGGCCGGCCTGCGCCACGTGGCCCGCCGGTCCGAGGCCCGGGCCCGCATCCTGCGCCGGGCCATCGAGCTGAACCTCCGCCGCTCCGCCTGAGCGCGTCCTTCCGGTCGTCGTTCTGACGCCGGCCGAGGGACCGGCTGCCGGGCCGTCGGCCGGCGGCGGGTCCGGGGACTCGCGCCGCTTCCTGCGCGCCGCCGGCGCGGCAGAAGGTGCCGCGATCTCCCAGGTCAGAGGGGTGCGGGCCGATTGGCGCCGATTCTGCGCAGAATCGGCGCCAATCGCGCCACGGGCGCCGACCGGGTCAGCGGAAGAGGTCCTCGGCGGGGTCGCGCACGATCTCGGCGTGCACCTCGCCCCGCCGGAACCAGCCCGGGTCGACCCCGCGGATGACGGCCACCGGCAGCCCGGTCGCCTTGCCCAGGACCAGGTCCGCGGCGCCGGCGAGCTCGTCGACCACGGCCACCTCGGTCACGTGCAGCTCCCGCCCCTCGGTGTCGGTGGTGCCGCGGTAGTCGACGATGGCGCCGATGCCGGCGCAGCCGATGGCCACGTCGGTGAGCCCTCGCCGCCAGGTGCGGCCGAAGGTGTCGCTGACGATGATGGCCACCTCGACGCCGGCCCGGGCCCGGATGCCGTCGCGGATGCGGCGAGCCGACCGGTCGCTGTCCTCGGGCAGCAGGGCGGCGAAGCCCCGCTCCACGTTCGACAGGTCGATGCCGGCGTTGGCGCACACGAAGCCGTGCTTGGTCTCGGAGATCACCAGGTCCCCCCGGCGCCGCAGCACCCGCACGGTCTCCTGCTCCACCAGCACCTTGTGGCTCAGCGGGTCGTCCGGGTCGACGGCCACCAGCATGCCCTCGGCCTTCGAGACGACCTTCTGCGTCACCACCAGCACGTCGCCGTCCTGCAGCCCGCCGTGGCCGGCGGCCACGGCCTCGGCGATGATCCCGGCCAGGTCGTCGCCCGGGTGGATCTCGCCGATCCCCGTCACGCCGAAGATGCGCAGCTCGCTGCCCGGCACCCCGGGCTGGCCCCCGTCGCTCACGCCTCGTCCTCTCGCCCGTCGAGCACCACGCGAGCCAACCCCGCCGCCAGCTCGGGGGTCTTCATCACGCTCGGGGCCACCACCGCCCGCAGCCCCTCGGCCTCCACCAGGTCGGCCAGGGCGGCATCGGCCTCGTCGATCACCAGGGTGGCCGCCAGCGGGGCGTAGAGCCGGGCGATGCCCAGCACCGTCGCCTCGTGGCCCAGCTCGACCAGCAGGCGATCGGCGGGGCCCTTGAGGGCGCTGCCGGCGATGATCGGCGACACCGCCACCACGTCGTCACGGCGGGCCTCCACGGCGGCCCGCACCCCGGGCACCGCCAGCACCGGGTCGATCGACACGATGGGGTTGGACGGCGCGATGACGATGCGCCCGGCCCGGCCCAGGAGGTCGAGCACCCCGGGCGCCGGCGACGCCGAGGCGGCGCCGTCGAAGCGGACCGAGCGGACCGGCACGCCGTGCTGGCGCTGCACGAAGTACTCCTGGAACGACACCTCGAGGCCGGCCTCGTCGCCCTCGCCGTCGAGGGTCACCATGGTCCGCAGCCGGTCGTCGGTGACCGGCTGGAGGCGCAGGTCCAGGCCCCACGCCGCCACGATCTCGGCCGTGACCTCCGACAGCGTGGCGCCCTCGGCGACGCGCTGGGTCCGGTACAGGTGGGTGCCGAGGTCGCGGTCGCCCAGGCCGAACCAGGAGATGCCGCCGTAGCGCTTCACCGAGTCCATGGCTTGCCAGCTCTCGCCGCGCAGGCCCCACCCGGTCTCGGGGTTGATCTCGCCGGCCAGCGTGTAGGTGATGGTGTCCAGGTCGGGCGAGATGCGCAGCCCGTGCAGCTCGAGGTCGTCGCCCACGTTGACGAGCGCGGTGACCCGATCGGGGTCCACCACCTGCACGATGCCCGACAGCATGCGGGCTGCCCCGACCCCGCCCGAGACGACCACGATGTCGGAAGATCCAGCCACGTCGCGACCCTACCGGCGGTCCCCAACGCTCCGATCAACCGCTCGGGGACTGGTCCCCTTGCACCTCGATGCGTATCGTGACCTCGCCGGTGCGCTCCGAGGGGGAGCGGTCGGGACCGGCGTAGGGGAGGGAACCCGATGAAGAAGACCATGCCCGCGCTCGCGCTGGGTGCACTGCTGTCCGTCGTCGCGCTGACCGGGTGCAAGCCCGAGGTGTTCGCCAACTGCACGGCGATGCACGCCAAGTACCAGGGGGGGCGTCGGCATCCCCGGCGCCGTCGACGTCCGCACGGGCGGCGGGCACGCCAAGTACGCCCCGAAGTGGGACAAGGCGCTCTACGACGCCAACGCCGGCAGCGACCGCGACGGCGACCACATCGCCTGCGAGCAGTAGGCCACGGCCGGAGCCGGCCCCGGCGCGCCGATGGCGCCGACCGGGGCCGGCGCCATCGAGCCTTCGAGCGGGGCGTCGCCGCCCGGCAGCTCAGTGCGAGAGGTGCTTGAGGTCGCCGTTGAGCAGGGCGATGTCGGCGTCGACCATCATGTTGACCAGCTCGGGGAACGGCGTCGACGGCTTCCAGCCCAGCGTGGCGGTCGCCTTCTCGTGGGTGCCCACGAGCAGGTCGACCTCGGCCGGGCGGAAGAACTTCTCGTCGACCTTGACGTACTGCTCCCAGTCGAGGTCCACCCGGCCGAAGGCCAGCTCGCAGAACGACCGGACGGTGTGGGTCTCGCCGGTGGAGATCACGTAGTCGTCGGGGCTGTCCTGCTGGAGCATGCGCCACATGGCGTCGACGTAGTCGCCGGCGAAGCCCCAGTCCCGCTGGGCGTCGAGGTTGCCGAGGCGCAGCTCGTCGGCCATGCCCAGCTTGATCTTGGCCACCGTGTTGGAGATCTTGCGGGTGACGAACTTCGAGGCCGCGGCGGGGCGACTCGTGGTTGAAGAGGATGCCGGAGCTGGCGTGCAGGTCGTAGCTCTCGCGGTAGTTGATGGTCATCCAGTGGCCGTAGACCTTCGCCACGCCGTAGGGCGACCGGGGGTAGAGCGGGGTGTCCTCGGCCTGCGGGACGGCCTGCACCTTGCCGAACATCTCGCTGCTGGAGGCCTGGTAGAAGCGGATCTCCGGGTCGACCAGCCGGATGGCGTCGAGGATGCGGGTCACGCCGAGGCCGGTGATCTCGCCGGTGAGGACCGGCTGGCTGAAGCTGGTCTGCACGAAGCTCTGGGCGGCGAGGTTGTACACCTCCTGCGGGCGGTGCTCCTGGAGGATGTGGATCATCGAGACCTCGTCGAGGAGGTCGCCGGGGACGAAGGTGACCTTGTCCTGGATGTGGGCGATGCGCTCGAAGTTGACCGTCGAGGAGCGGCGGACCATGCCGATCACCTCGTAGCCCTTGGAGAGCAGCAGTTCGGCCAGGTAGGAGCCGTCCTGGCCGGTGATGCCGGTGATGAGCGCGCTTGGTCATGGCTACCGTTGTACGGCCCGCCCGCCCGTTCGTCTGTCAACTGGGTTGGCACGATCCCGAGCGCCGCGAGAGGAGGCACCGACGTGGACACGTGGGAACCCACCTGGCCCGGCCGTCCGCCCGGGCCCGGCTCGCTCGGCCAGCGCATCTCGGTCCTGCGCGCCGACCGCGGCTGGACCCAGCAGCAGCTCGCCGACCGCCTCGGCATCTCCCGGGTGGCCGTGAGCCACCTCGAGACCGACCTGAACACCCCGTCGGAGCGCACCGTCGCCATCCTCGCCGGCCTGTTCCGCATGGAGCCCCACGACCTGGTGGCGGGGACGTCGTACCCCACGGCCAAGTCCGACCGGCTGCCGCTCGTGGTCACCCGGTGGACCGAGGTCGAGCACCAGCTCGCCCTGCTCGAGCGCGACCTGTGGTGGCTCGACGGGGGAGGCGCAGCGTCGGCCCCGCCCGTCGCGGCGGGCGCCGCCGAGCAGGTCCTGGCCACCTGGGAGGCCGACCTCGCCAAGCTGGCGGACCGGGTCCTCGACCCCGCCGACGCCGCCCTGCTGGCCGAGGCCCGCCGCGTGGTGGCCGACCGCCGCCGCACCGCCCGCTGAGGCCACGCCGGCTCCTCCCGGGGCCGGGTGAGCAGGCCGTGGGGGCGGGGCCACCGCGTCCGCCTTGATCGAACAGGTGTTCGGCGCGATGCTCGCTCGGGTGGGATGGCGCAACCCTCCGGTCTCGTGGTCGGAGCTCGAACGGAGGCTCAGCGGTCGGTCGGAGCCGGTCGACGACCCGGCTCGGTGGGCCAACGGGGGCGACGGCTACGAGCGCGAGCGCGCCGGCCGATCGCCGGAGGAGGACCACGACGACGGGCCGGTCGGCCCCGCCGCCCTGCTCGGGCCCCACGCCCCGCCACGCGGCCGCGTGGGGGCCCGGCCCGACGAGCGGCCCGAGGGGTTCCCCGAGTGGGCCGACGGCGGCGACGGGCCGGCGTGGTCGCGCAAGCGGGCGGCCTACCAGCCGCCGGCCGACCTCTCCTGGCGGGCCGCTGCCGACGCCACGCCGTACGCCGAGCTGCACTGCCACTCGAACTTCAGCTTCCTCGACGGGGCCTCGCACCCCGAGGAGCTGGCCGAGGAGGCGGCCCGGCTGGGCCTGGAGGCGCTGGCGGTCACCGACCACGACGGCTTCTACGGCGTGGTGCGCTTCGCCGAGGCGGCGCGGGCGGTGGGCCTGCCCACCGTCTTCGGCACCGAGCTCACCCTCGACGGCCCGGTGGTGCCGCCGCAGGGCGAGGCCGACCCGCCGGGCGAGCACCTGGTGCTGCTGGCCCGCAGCCCGGCGGGCTACGCCTCGTTGGCCCGCGCCGCCAGCACCGCCCAGCTGGCCGGCCAGAAGGGGGCGCCGCGCATCGGGCTGGGCCAGCTGGCCGACCTGGCCGGCGACTGGGCCGTGCTCACCGGCTGCCGCAAGGGCCCGCTGGCCAGCGCCCTGGAGCGGGAGGGGCCGGCGGCGGCGGGCCGGGCCCTCGACCGGTTGGTGGAGGCGTTCGGCGCCGAGCACGTCCACGTGGAGCTGTGGGACCACGGCGACCCGCTCGACGGCGCCCGCAACGACGCCCTGGCCGACCTGGCGCTGCGGCGCGGCCTCGGCCTGGTGGCCACCAACAACGTCCACTACGCGGTGCCCTCGCGCCGCCGCCTGGCCGCCGCCCTCGCCGCCGTGCGGGCGCGGCGCAGCCTGGTCGACATCGACGGGTGGCTGCCGGGCGGGGCGGGGGCCCACCTGCGCTCGGGCGCCGAGCAGGCCCGGCGCTTCGACCGCTACCCGGGGGTGGTCGAGGCCGCGGCGGCGCTGGGCCGGGCCTGTGCGTTCGACCTGCGGCTGGTGGCCCCGGAGCTGCCGCCCTACCCGTGCCCCGACGGCCTCGACGAGATGGCGTTCCTGCGGCGCCTCGTGGAGGAGGGCGCGGCCCGGCCCGGCCGCTACGGCCCCCGTTCGACGGCCAACCGCAAGGCCTGGGACCAGATCGACCACGAGCTCGACATCATCGAGGGACTGGGCTTCCCGGGGTACTTCCTCATCGTCTGGGACATCGTGCAGTTCTGCGTCCGCAGCGACATCTACTGCCAGGGCCGGGGCTCGGCCGCCAACAGCGCGGCCTGCTACGCCATCGACGTCACCAAGGCCGACGCCGTGCGCCTCGGCCTGCTGTTCGAGCGCTTCCTGTCGCCCGAGCGCGACGGCCCGCCCGACATCGACCTCGACATCGAGAGCGGGCGCCGGGAGGAGGTCATCCAGTACGTGTACGACCGCTACGGCCGCCACCACGCCGCCCAGGTCGCCAACGTCATCACCTACCGCTCCCGCTCGGCGGTGCGGGACATGGCCAAGGCCCTGGGGGCCGACCCCGGCCAGCAGGACGCCTGGTCCAAGCAGCTCGACCCCTGGAAGGGCGTGCGGGGCAACCTGCCGGGCGGGGGCGGCCCGGTGCCCCAGCCGGTGGCGCCCACGCCCGGCTCCCCGACGTCGAGGGAGGTGCGCCGCCCCCGCTCGGCCGCGGGTCGCCCGGGGTACCCCGGCTGGGTCGACGAGCGCCCCGGCGCGGCGGCCGTGGGCGCGGCCAGCCCGCCCGACGGCCGCGCCGGGCCCGCCGTGCCCACCGGCCCGGCGGGGATCTTCGACCACCCGGACGACCTGGCCGACACGCCGGGGGTGCGGTCGCGGCGACCCGGCCGGTCGGTGGCGGTGTCGCCCCACGAGGCCACCGACAACCCGGGGAGCGGCCCGGGCGCCGGGGCCAAGCCGCGGCGGGGCACGGCCCACCAGCGGGTGCAGCAGTCGCTGCCGCCCGGCCTGCCCACGCCGGACGGCGACCCCGGCGCGTCGGGGTTCGCCATCCCCGGGGCCGGGCTCGACCACGACATCCCCATCGAGGTGCTGGAGCTGGCGGCGGAGGTCGAGCACTTCCCCCGGCACCTGGGCATCCACTCCGGCGGCATGGTCATCTGCGACCGGCCGATCATCGAGGTGTGCCCGGTGGAGTGGGGCCGCATGGCCGACCGCAGCGTGCTCCAGTGGGACAAGGACGACTGCGCGGCGGCCGGCCTGGTGAAGTTCGACCTCCTGGGCCTGGGCATGCTCACCGGCCTGCACCACATGGTCGACCTGGTCCGCGCCCACGCCGATCCCACGGTCGACCTGGCCACCATCCCGCAGGACGACGACGTCTACGAGATGCTCTGCCGCGCCGATTCCATCGGCGTCTTCCAGGTGGAGTCCCGGGCCCAGATGGCCACGCTGCCCCGCCTGCGGCCCCGCGAGTTCTACGACCTGGTGGTCGAGGTGGCGCTCATCCGGCCCGGTCCCATCCAGGGCGGCTCGGTCCACCCCTACATCCGGCGCCGCAACGGCCAGGAGGAGATCACCTACCTGCACCCCCTGCTGGAGCCGTCGCTGCGCAAGACGCTGGGCATCCCGCTGTTCCAGGAGCAGCTCATGCAGATGGCCATCGACGTGGCCGGCTTCTCCCCGGGCGAGGCCGACCAGCTGCGCCAGGCCATGGGCTCGAAGCGCTCGACCGAGCGCATGGAGCAGCTGCGGGGCCGGCTCTACGAGGGCATGGCCGAGAAGGGCATCAGCGGGCCGGTGGCCGACGAGATCTACGCCAAGCTCGCCGCCTTCGCCAACTTCGGCTTCCCCGAGAGCCACTCGGTGAGCTTCGCCTACCTGGTCTACGCCTCGGCCTGGTTCAAGCTCCACCACCCGGCGGCGTTCTGCGCCGGGCTGCTCAACGCCCAGCCCATGGGCTTCTACTCGCCCCACACCCTGGTGCAGGACGCCCGCCGCCACGGGGTGGAGGTCCGCACCCCGCACATCAACGCCTCGGCGGCGGGCGCCACGCTGGAGCCCTGCGCCGCCAGCGCCGGCGGGGTGGCGGTGCGGCTGGGCATCGGCTCGGTGCGCGGCATCGGCGACGACCTGGCCGAGCTCCTGGCCGCCGGCCGGCCCTACCCGGACCTCGAGTCGGTGGCCCGCCACGGCGACCTCACGCTGCCCCAGCTCGAGGCGCTGGCCACCGCCGGCGCCTTCACCGGGTTCGGCGCGCCGGTGGGCGACGGCGGCCTCGACCGGCGCCAGGCCATCTGGGTGGCCGGTGCGGTGGCCCAGGGCTCGCCGGACCGGCTGGCCGGCATCGTCACCGGGGCCACCGCGCCGATGCTGCCCGGCATGGACGCACGGGAGGAAGCGCTGGCCGACCTGTGGGCCACCGGCGTCTCGCCCGAGGGCCACCCCACCCGGTTCCTGCGCGACGAGCTGCGCCGGCTGGGCGTGGTGCCCTCGGAGGAGCTGGGGGGGCCGCCCCGACCGCAGCCGGGTGCTGGTGGGCGGGGTGGTCACCCACCGCCAGCGGCCGGCCACCGCCGGGGGCACCACGTTCCTCAACCTGGAGGACGAGACCGGGCTGATCAACGTGGTGGTCTCGAAGGGCTGCTGGGTCCACCACCGCCGCCTGGTGCAGACGGCGCCGGCGCTGCTGGTCCGGGGCCGCCTGGAGACCGCCGAGGGCGTGGTCAACGTGATCGCCGAGACCATCTCCCTGCTCCCGCTCAGCGCCACCCTCCCCAGCCGCGACTTCCGCTGACCCCGGGTGCCGGGCGGATCGGCGGCCGGGTTGTCACCCCCGGCTGGGAGGATGGGGCCATGACCGCCACCGAACCCACGCCGCTGGCCCCTCCGTCGCCCGAGGTCGCCGAAGGTGCCCAGGCGGTGCTGGCCGAGCTGGCCGGGCCCGATGCGGTGCTGCGGCCCGATCAGCTGGCCGCCATCGACGCCCTGGTCACCCACCACCAGCGGGTGCTGCTGGTGCAGGCCACCGGTTGGGGCAAGTCGGCCGTCTACTGGATCGCCACCCGCCTGCAGCGGGCCCAGGGCGCCGGGCCCACGCTGGTGGTGTCGCCGCTGCTGGCGCTCATGCGCAACCAGGTGGCCGCGGCCCGCAAGGCCGGGATCCGGGCCGCCACCATCAACTCCGCCAACATCGACGACTGGCGCCACATCGAGGACCAGATCCGCGCCGACGAGATCGACGTGCTCCTCATCTCGCCGGAGCGGCTCAACAACCCGGGCTTCCGGCGAGACGTCCTGCCGTCGCTGGCGGCCAGCGTCGGCCTGCTGGTGATCGACGAGGCCCACTGCATCTCGGACTGGGGCCACGACTTCCGCCCCGACTACCGCCGCATCGCCGACGTCCTGGCCGGCCTCGCCCCCGACGTGCCGGTCCTGGCCGCCACCGCCACCGCCAACCAGCGGGTGGAGGCCGACGTGGCCGGCCAGATCGGGGCCGCCACCCTCACCTTCCGCGGCTCGCTGGACCGGCCCACCCTGTACCTGGCGGTGGCCGACGTGCCCACCGCCCCCGAGCAGCTGGCCTGGCTGGAGTCGTGGACCGCCGCCCACGGCGGCCCCGGTCTCGTCTACTGCCTCACGGTGTCCGAGGCCGAGCGGGTGGCGGGCCACCTGCGCGACCACGGCCTGGCCGCCGCGTCCTACACCGGCTCGACGCCGGCCGACGAGCGCGAGCGGATCGAGGCCGGGCTGGACGACGGCTCGCTGGCCTGCGTGGTCGCCACCTCGGCGCTGGGCATGGGCTACGACAACCCCAACCTGTCCTACGTCGTCCACCTCGGCTCGCCGTCGTCGCCGATCGCCTACTACCAGCAGGTCGGTCGAGCGGGGCGGGGCAAGGCCGAGGCCCGGGTGGTGCTGGTGCCCACCCGCACCGAGGTCGACATCTGGGAGTACTTCGCCTCCACCGCCATGCCGCCCCGCGAGGTGGTCGAGGAGGTCTTGTCCTGCCTGGCTCGTGAAGGGCCCAGCACCGTCATGGAGCTGGAGTCCATGGTCAACCTGCGCCGGGGCCGGCTGGAGGCGCTGCTCAAGGTGCTCGACGTGGAGGGGGCGGTGGACCGCGAGCGGTCGACCTGGTCGGCCACCGGCTCGGGCTGGACCTACGACGAGGAGCGCTACCGCCAGCTGGCCGCCTCCCGGAAGGCCGAGCAGGAGGCCATGAAGGCCTACCAGCGCACGTCCGGCTGCCGGTTGCGCTTCCTGCGCGACGAGCTCGACGATCCGGCGGCGGAGGACTGCGGCCGGTGCGACAACTGCACCGGCGAGCGCGCCGACCAGTCGCTCGACGCCGATGCGGTCACCCGGGCCCAGCAGTTCCTGCGCGGCGCGGTGGTGCCCGTCGATCCCCGCAAGCAGTGGCCCAAGGGGCTCGACGGGCGCCGGGGCAACATCAAGCCGGAGCTGCGGGCCGAGGAGGGACGAGCGCTGGCCTTCGGCAACGACCCCGGCTGGTCCGAGGTGGTGGCCGGGCTCTTCGCCGGGCCCGACGCCGCCCCGACCGAGGAGCTGGTGCGGGGCGTGGCCGCCACCCTCAAGGCCTGGCCGTGGGCCCAGCGGCCCACGTGGGTCACCTGGGTGCCGTCGCGCACCCGGCCGCTGCTGGTCGAGGGGCTGGCCGCCGAGCTGGCCCGGATGGGGAAGATGGAGCTGGTCGAGGCGGTGGCCCGCCAGCGCGAGGCCCCGCCCCAGGCCCGCATGGAGAACTCCGCCACCCAGGCCGCCAACGTGGTCGATGCCTTCCGCTTCGGCCGCGCCGACGGCCAGGCCCTGCCCAGCGGCCCCGGCCTGGTGGTCGACGACGCCCTCCGGTCCGGCTGGACCATGGCCGTGGTGGCCGAGGGCCTGCGCGCCGCCGGCTCGGGCCCGGTCCTGCCCCTGGTCCTCTGGCGCCGTCCCTGACCCTGCCGGCGCGCACGGTCGGCGGTGCCCGCCACGCCGGTCACCTACCGTGCCGGGGTGCCCGTCCGCTGCGTCGCCTTCGATGCCGAGGACTGCTTCGACGAGGTCGAGGCGGTCTTCGACGAGCTGCACGGCCGCTACGTGCTGGGCCTGGTGACCAACGGCAGCACGTCGCCGGACCGCAGCCCGCTGGCCGGCCGGTTCGACTTCCGCCTGGCCGCCGCCGAGCTCGGCATCCGCAAGCCCGACCGCCGCATGTTCACCACGGCGGCCGCCGCCGCCGGCTGCCACCCCACCGAGCTGGTCTCCGTCGGCGGCCAGCCCGACCACGACGTCGCCGCCCCGCAGGCCGCCGGCTGCCGAGCGGTGTGGCTGAACCGCACCGGCGTCGCCTGCCCTCCCGGCATCGTCCCCGACGCCACCATCTCCGACCTGGCCGAGCTGCCGGCGGTGCTGGCCCGGTTCGACGCCGAGGACGCCGAGGCCCTCGGCGCCGTGGGCGTGGGCCCGCACCCCGAGCCGTGGCCCGACGACGCCCGCCTCGACCCCGACCTGCTGGCGGCCGGTGACCGCCGCAACGTGGCCGACCGCTACCGCTGGTGGCGCGAGGACGCCATCGTCGAGGACCTGGCCGCCCACCAGCACCCGTTCCACGTGGCCGTCGAGAACTGGCGCCACGACCGCAACATCGGCGCCGTGGTGCGCAACGCCAACGCCTTCGGCGCCGCCGGCGTGCACATCGTCGGTCGGCGGCGCTGGAACCGGCGCGGCGCCATGGCCACCGACCGCTACCTCCCGGTCCACCGCCACGACACGGTCGGCGCGCTGCTGGCCTGGGCGCGGGTCGAAGGCCTGGCCGTGGTGGGGATCGACAACGTGGCCGGCTCGACGCCGATCGAGGGGACCGACCTGCCGGAGCGCTGCGTGCTGCTGTTCGGCCAGGAGGGCCCCGGCCTGTCGGCCGCTGCGCTCGCTGCGGCCGACGAGGTGCGCGCCATCGCCCAGTACGGCTCCACCCGGTCGATCAACGCGGGGGTGGCCAGCGGCATCGCCATGCACGCCTGGATCCGGGCCCACGCCGGCGCGCCCCCGACCTAGCGTGGCCGCCATGGGCAAGCGCTACGACCCCGAAGCGGTCCGCGACCGGCTGCGGGCCTTCGCCCTCGCCCTGCCCGACAGCGTGCTCGAGCACCCGTGGGACAGCGACGTCGTCAAGACCAACGGCGGCAAGAAGATCTTCGTCTTCCTCGGCCACAACGACCCGGAGTACCCGCCCCAGATCGGCGTGAAGCTGGTGGAGTCCCACGAGCAGGCCCTGCAGGGCGAGGGCGCCGAGCCGAGCGGCTACGGCTTGGGCAAGGCGGGGTGGGTGTCGATCAAGCTCCGGGCCGGGGCGCCGCCGGTGGGGGTGCTGGAGGACTGGGTGGAGGAGAGCTACCGGCAGGTCGCGCTCAAGCGCAACGTCAAGGAGCTCGACGCCCGCGGCGCGTGAGCCGCCGCACCAGCAGGAGCGCGCTGCCGGCCACCGCCGCCACCACGAGCCCGGTGAGCAGCGCGTCGACGAAGGTGACCTTCGGGCACGGGGTGGGGCTGTCGACCCAGGTGGCGAACTCCAGCTCCTGGCCGGCCACCTGCACCCTGCCCTGGCGCAGGTCCTGGACCTTGAAGCCCGGCCCGCCCCACTCGGTGCCGTCGGTGGCGGTGGCCTCGAAGGAGTAGCGCTGGTCCTCGTCGAGCGCGCCGCCGGGCCGACGGTCGGTGATGCGGTAGCCGGGGTAGCGCTCCACCACCGGCAGGTCGAGCACCGCCGGCTGGGTGCGATCCACGTAGCGCGCCTCCCAGACCGGGTGGTCGACGTCATCGCTGCCGTAGAGGGCGAGGCGGCGGATGCCGAGGCCGGCGTCGTCCTGGCACGGCTTGTAGGCCACGACCACGGCCCGGTCCACCCGGGTGACCCCGGTGGCTGGCGCGCGCGACGAGCAGCCGGCCAGGCCCAGCGCGGCCACGGCGGGAGCGAGCAGGACCAGGGCCCCGTGGCGACGGTGGCGCACCGGACCATGGTGGCCGACGCGGTGGCGACGGGCCCGGACCGTCGGCGCGACGGTGGCGGCCGCCTTGGCCCGGGCGGCCTCTGCTCCGTAGCTTCTAGCGGTGGCCAACAAGCGCGAGACGTCCAGCCAGCGGCGGCAGCGGGAGAACCGGGCGCGGCGCGCCGCCCTCGAGGCTCGCACCAAGGGTGCCCCCGCTCGTCCCTCCCGCGTGGCCCCGGCCACCGCCGAGAAGCTGGCCAAGGCGTCGTCGGCCAAGCCGGCAGCCGGTGGGACGGCCAAGGCCGACCCCAAGGCGGCCACCACGCGCTCGGGCCGGCCGCGCCGCGAGCGCCCCCCGAAGCCCGGCGGCGCGCCGGTCGACATCGCCACCCTCGAGGGCAGCTGGCCTCGCAAGGTGATGCAGGTCCCCGGCGGGCTCCAGGCCCTCATGGGCGCCGCCCTCGTGGTCTTCGTGTCGCTGATGATCTCGTTCACCAAGACCTACGTGCCCGACGGCGCCAAGAAGGGCGCCAAGCCCACGCTGACCGCCCTCGAAGTTCTACGGCACCGGCAAGGCCCTCTTGATCATCGCCATCCCGGCGCTCACTGCCTTCATCGCGGCCGGGCTCTCGCTCACCAAGCACCGCCGCCGCATCTGGTTCCTCGCCGCCGCCATCATCGGCGTCGTGAGCGGTGGCCTGTCGATCCTCTACCTGTTCGTGGCCGGCACGTTCGGCTGGGCCTACTTCCGGGCCAACAAGGTCGAGGGCCCGCCGGAGCCGCTCTTCAAGCGCAAGCCGCGCGAAGCAGCAGCGGCCGACGACGTGGCCGACGACGCCGACGCGTCGCCCTCCGCGGCGAGCTGACGCGGTGGCCGCCCGGTGGACACGGGGCGGCTAGCACCCCAACCCGCGACATACAAGGGTTGACCTCGCCGCGCCCTGGGAGGATGGTGGGGGTGCGCCGGAACAGACCCCCGGCAGCACGGAACGAAACGCCACACTCGCTCAATCGAGGAGGTCGGGAAACACCGTGAAGATCGCACGCCACCTGGAGCGCTCGCCTCCGGGCCTGATCTAGGCAACCCAAAACGGTCCTCGGACCGGCATCGCCACCCGTTCCCATCACGGACCGCGGATGCGCTTCGGAGCGGACGCTCAGCGCCCTCTTTGCTCGCCACCGGGCCCGTCCACACATGCGGCGGGCGCGATCCTGGACCTCGTCGACCGTCACCTGGACCTCCCGCCGTCTGACCCCTCACGGGTCGGGCGGCGGGAGGTTCGCGTCGGGCCAGGGCTCAGGTCGGCGGCACCGGGGGCAAGGGCGCCGGCTCGACCGGGCCGGGCGGCGGGGGCGGGGGAGCGGTGGGGATCTCGACCACCGGCGGGGGCACGACCGCCTCGCCGATGGGCTTGGCCGCCTCGGCCGCCCGGATGCGATCCGATGCCGCCAGGTGGTCGGCCAGGCCGGCCTTGCTGGCCGTGGACCGCGTGGCGCGAGCGGCGTCGCCGCCGTCGTCGCCCGCGAAGAGCTCGGCCACCGCCGCCAGGCCGCCGAGGCCGCTCGCGAAGTCGGCGGGCAGGAAGATCTTGGTGGCGTTGCCGTTGGCGATGCGGCCCAGGGTCTCGAGGTACTTGATGGCCAGCAGGTCCGGCGACGGGTTGCCGGCGTGGATGGCGTCGTAGACGGTGGTGATGGCCAGGGCCTCACCCTCGGCCACGGTGAGCTGCCGGAAGCGCTCCGCCTCGGCTCGGGCCTTGGTGGCCTCGGCGTCGCCCTGGGCCTGCAGGATCTGGCGCTGCCGCTCGCCCTCGGCCCGCAGGATGGCCGACTCCTTCTCGCCCTCGGCGGTGGTGACCGAGGCGGAGCGGCGGCCGTCGGCTTCGGTGACGACGGCTCGCCGGGTGCGCTCGGCCTTCATCTGCTCGTGCATGGCGTGCATGACGTCCGGTGGCGGGTCGATGCGCTGGATCTCCACCCGGACCACGCGGACGCCCCACTTGTCGGTGGCGTCGTCGAGGATGTCGCGCAGGCCGTGGTTGATGGTGTCCCGGCTGGTGAGCGCCTGGTCGAGCTGCATGTCGCCCACCACGTTGCGGAGGTTGGTCTGGGCCAGCTTGGTGACGGCGAGGATGAAGTTGGCCACGTTGTAGACGAGGCGCTGCGGGTCGGTGGGCTCGTAGTAGACGACGGCGTCGACCGAGACGACCACGTTGTCGGAGGTGATGACCTCCTGCGGCGGCACGTCCACCACCTGCTCGCGCATGTCGACCAGCCGGATCTTGTCGGCGAACGGCAGGATCACCCGCAGGCCGGGGTCGAGCGTCTCGCTGTACTTGCCGAGCCGCTCCTTCACCCCCGCTGGAAGGGCTGGACGATCTTCACGGCGCTCGCCGCGAAGATGAACAGGAACAGGGCGAGGATCGCCAGGGCGACGACGATGGCCATGGGGGGTCTCCGGTCGGTCGGGGTCGTTCGGGGGTCGAGCTGGTGGGCGGGGCGGGTGGCCTTCAGCCCGCGGCGGGATCGGGCCGGGCGGGCGTCGGACGGCCGACGTCGGCGCGCACGAGGAGCTTGGTGCCCCGGACCTCGACGACCGAGACGGTGGCCCCGACGGGGAACACCTGGCCGTCGGCGCTCTCGGCCCGCCAGCGCTCGGCGCCCAGCATGACGAGGCCCTCGTCCTCGGCGCCGTCGATGGCCTCGATCACGCGGGCCACCTGGCCGATCTGGCGGTGCGAGCCGACCCCGAGGTGCGGGCCGGCCTGGTCGAGCTTCTTGGCGAGCGGCCGGAGGGCGGCGAAGGCGCCGAGCGACACGACGAGGAAGGCGGCCCACTCGACGGCGAGCGGCACGCCGAGGAACCCGAGGACGGCGGCGACCGCCGCACCGAGCGCGAACGGGGCCAGGAAGAACGACCCGGCGACGGCCATCTCGCCCACGGCGAACACGACCGCGGTGACCAGCCAGATCCAGCACCAGGTGTCGGGTGAGCTCCAGTCCACGGCAACGCTCCTGCCTCGTCGTCCGGGCCAAACCTAGTGGGTGGCCTGTCGACCAGGGCCCCGGCGGTGGGACGAGGGCGGTGCGGCTTGTACCGTTCCCGACCGTGACCGCCTCGCTCCGACTCCTCAGCGTCCACGCCCACCCCGACGACGAAGCGTCCAAGGGGGCCGGCACCGTGGCCCGCTACCACGCCGAGGGCGTGCACTCGACGCTGGTCACCTGCACCGGCGGGGAAGCGGGCGAGGTGCTCAACCCGGCCATGGACCGGCCCGAGGTCCAGGAGAACCTCTTCCAGGTCCGCATGGAGGAGCTCGCCCGGTCCGTCGAGATCATCGGCTACGACGAGCTCGTGCTGCTCGGCTACCGGGACTCCGGCATGCCCGACACCCCCGAGAACGCCGACGCCCGGGCCTTCGCCAACGCCCCGCTCGAGGAGGCGGTGGGCCGTCTGGTGGCGGTCATCCGCCGCAACAAGCCCCAGGTGATCATCACCTACGGCGACGACCAGGAGGGCTACCCGCACCCGGACCACCTGCGGGTGCACGAGATCACCATCGTGGCCTGGCACGCAGCGGGCGACCCTGATCGGTTCCCCGAGGCCGGGGCGCCGTGGACGCCGTCGAAGCTCTACTACTCGGCCTGGTCCCGGGCTCGGTTCGTGGCCATGCACCAGGGCTTCCTGGACGCCGGGATCGAGTCGCCGTTCGACCAGAAGTGGTTCGACCGGCCGTCGCACGACGAGCGCATCACCACCCAGGTCGACGTGCAGGACTTCTACGCCGCCCGCAGCGGCGCCCTCAAGGCCCACGCCACCCAGATCGACCCCGAGTCGCCGTTCTGGTTCGGCCTGCCCGACGGCGTGGTGGCCGGGCTCTACCCGTGGGAGGACTACCAGCTCGCCGAGAGTCGGGTCCCCACCACGCTGCCCGAGGACGACCTCTTCGCCGGGCTGCGCTGATGGCCGCCTACCTGAGCCAGGAGTGGCTCGACGCCCTGGTGGCGGCGGCGACCGACCTGCCCGAGGTGCCCGGCCTCGACGCCCGGATCCAGTTCGTGGTGCCCGGCGGGCCCGACGGCGAGTTGAAGGTGGCCGCCGTGGTCACCGACGGGCGGGTCGCCGCCGGCACGCTCGGCGCCGACGACGATGCCGATCTCACGCTGACCATCACCTACAAGGAGTCGATGCAGCTCGCCACCGGCGACCTCGACCCCAACGCGGCGTTCATGCGGGGCCGCATCAAGGTCGCCGGCAGCACCGGGACCCTGCTGCGGCTGCTCGCCGCCACCAAGGACCCCGCCTGGGCCGCGGCCCGCGACCAGCTGGAGGCCGCCACCGACCGCTGAGGCCGGCCCGGCGGTCCGAGCCGCCGGCTTCGGTCAGCTGGCTCGGCTGGCGCGCTGGAGGTCGCGCAGCGGGCGGAACCCGATCAGCTCGACGCCGGCACGGCGCAGCATCTCCGGCAGCTCGCGGTCGAAGCAGAGCAGATGGTGGTCGTCCACCCGGTTGGCCCAGTGGTCGTCGTAGGCCCGCTGCTCGGGGGTGTCGAGCGCCGGGTGGAGGTACAGCTCGGTGACGCCGGGGCGGAGGTCGTGCACGACCCGCTCGATCACCCGACGGCTGCCGACGCCGTTGGCGTAGGCGAAGTGGTCCGGGAAGAGCACGCCCTCCTCGGCGGCGAGGGCCCGGAACGGGAACCCGACGGCCCGCTCGGTGTCACCGCCGGAGAGCCGGATGGGCAGGGCGAACTCGAGCGCCAGGTCGAGGTAGATGTCGAAGAACTCCGGGCGGAGCTGGAGGGCGCCCATGTGGGAATCGAGGTGGCTGATGTCGAAGCCCCAGAGGATGGCCCGCTCGATCTGGGCCCGCAGCTCGCGTCGGGACTCGTCCAGGTCGGCGTGGTCCCAGAGGTCCTCCAGCGTGCGCGGGAAGCCGCCGTCGCCGTCGAGCAGGGACGGTGCCCGCGTGATGGGGCCCCAGCGGTAGCGGTCGTACTCGGCGTTGAGGGTGAGGTGGACCCCGACGTCCTCGCCGCGGTAGCGCGACGCCGCCTCCCGCGACCACGGTGCGGGGACCATGATCGTGGCGCTGGTGGCGAGGCCGGTGCGCAGCGACTCGTACACCCCGGCGTTCACGGCGTGGCTGGACCCGAGGTCGTCGCAGTTGATGATGACGATCCGGGCATCGGCGGCGTATCCGAGCCGTTCGGCCAGCTCGGTCATGGCGTGGTCCTCACGGGCAGCAACGCTACCCCCGGCGCTTCACGGACCCGCCCCTCCGGCATCGGAGGCGGCGCAGGAGCCCCAGAGGCCACGGTGGGC
Source organism: Aquihabitans sp. G128 (assembly GCF_019048865.1). Classification (GTDB taxonomy): domain Bacteria; phylum Actinomycetota; class Acidimicrobiia; order Acidimicrobiales; family Iamiaceae; genus Aquihabitans. The sequence continues at coordinate 215,092 of NZ_CP077604.1, forward strand.
GGCCGCGGCGGCCGAGGATGCCGCGGCCAGGTCGGCCCGGTGGCTGGTGTTGGGCGCGATCGACAGGGTGCGGGCGAACCCGTCGACCACCAGCGAGCGGTTGACGAAGAGGCCGTCCTCGGCCCGCCACACGTAGACGAGCAGGCGGCCGTAGCGATCTCGTGCCTCCGAGTCGCGCTGGACCAGGACGCGGGTGCCCGGGGCGAGCAGCTCCTTGGTGCGGGCGGAGGCCTCCGGGCCGAAGCACTGCACCGGCGTGTTCGGCTTGACCGTCTCCGGCGTGTCGATCCCGAGCAGGCGGCCGCGCTCGGAGCCGCCAGCGGCGAAGGCCAGGTCGATCGTGTCCCCGTCGACCACGTGGCGGACGGTGGCCACCACCCCGCGCCCGCCCTGGCCCGGGATGGGAGCGGTGGACGATGCCGCCGGGCGCGCACGCCGGCAGGCTCGCCGGGGCGAGGGAGAGCAGCGCGAGGGCGACGAGGCGGGCGGGGGAGGGCGGGGTGCGGCGCACGGGGCTCCGATCATCGGGGGACGATCGGCGGCCGGGGCCGCGAGCGGCGTCGCAGGGCGACGCCGTGGGTGGAGCGTAGGCCCGGGGGGTGACAGCAGGCGACGCCCGCCACCACCCCCGCGGGCTCCTAGATGCGCTCGATGATGGTGCCGGTGCCGAGGCCGCCGCCGCAGCACATGCTCACCAGGCCGTAGCGGCCGCCGGTGCGCTCGAGGTCGTGCAGGGCCTTGGTCAGCAGGATGGCGCCGGTGCCGCCGAGGGGGTGGCCGAGGGCGATGGCGCCGCCGCCCGGGTTCACCTTGTCCATGGGGACCTCGAGCTCCTTGGCCCAGGCCAGCACGACCGAGGCGAACGCCTCGTTGATCTCGAAGGTGTCGATGTCGGCGATGGTCAGGCCGGTGCGGGCCAGCAGCTTCTGCGTGGCGTCGATGGGGCCGGTGAGCATCAGGACGGGGTCGACGCCCACCAGGCAGGTGTCGACCACGCGGGCCCGGGCCTTCAGGCCCAGCTCGTCGGCCTTCTCGGCGCTCATCATCAGCACCGCGGCGGCGCCGTCGGAGATCTGCGAGGAGTTGCCGGCGGTGTGCACGCCGTCGGGACGGGCCACCGGCTTGAGCGAGCCCAGCTTCTCGAGGGTGGTCTCCCGGAGGCCTTCGTCCCGGCTGACGTGGTGGGTGGAGCCGGAGGGCTTGCCGTCCTCGCCGAGGTCGGGGGCGTCGAGCGGGGCGATCTGGCTCTCGAAGCGGCCCTCGGCCCAGGCCTGGGCGGCGAGCCGCTGCGAGCGGAAGCCGAACTCGTCGGCATCCTGGCGGGTGATGCCCCACTTCTCGGCGATGCGCTCGGCGCCCTCGAACTGCGAGGTGAACTCGTACTGCTCGAAGTAGGGCTTCGGGATGGGGCGGCCGAAGTCGCCCGAGGCGTTCGAGCCGATCGGGATGCGGCTCATGGACTCCACGCCGCAGGCGAGGGCCACGTCGGCCACGCCGCCGGCCACCAGGGCGGTGGCCAGGTTGGTGGCCTGCTGCGACGACCCGCACTGGGTGTCGACGGTGGTGGCGGCCACCTCGAGCGGCAGGCCGGCGGACAGCCACGCGGTGCGCCCGATGTTGAACGCCTGCTCGCCGATCTGGCTCACGCAGCCGGCCACGACCTGGTCGACCGCAGCCGGGTCGATGCCCGAGCGCTCGATGGCCGCCCGTTGCACGTGGGCCAGGGCCTCGGCGGGGTGGAGGGTGGACAGGCCACCGTTGCGCTTCCCGACAGGAGTGCGCACGGCTTCGACGATCACGACCTCGGTCATGGGGAGCAGCGTAGACCGCAACTTGACCGCGCGGTCAAGGGTGCGTGGTCCGCTGGCGAACCGCCTGGTCAGGCAGCGTGCGAGCGCTGCTCCTCGGCGGGCTTGTGGGCCTGGAGCTCGGCGCGGGCGGCGGCGATGCCCCGGAGGCCGGCCTGTCGGGTCTTCTCCGAGAGGCGCCAGGTCGGGTGGGTGTCGATGAGGGTGAGCTGACGAGCCATGGTCCCAGTCTCCACAGGGGGTCTGACAGTTTTCGGGTGGGCCGGGCACCGGGGTGGCGCCGCGACCGTTCCGTCCAACATCGTACAGGTGTTCGATGTTCCCCACCACCTGCGGGCGGCGTGGCGGGCCCTCGTCAGGCAGGGGCGCCGGGGGCGGTCAGGGCCCACGGCGCGGTGCGCTCCACGGTGCGAGCCAGGTCGAGCAGCAGCTGGTCCTGGTGGTGGCGACCCATGACCTGCATGCCCACGGGCAGGCCCTGGAACGGCTCGATGGGGATGGAGACGGCCGGGTTGCCGGAGATGTTGGCGGGGATGGTCAGGGTGCCGTTGTTGCCGCCGTCGACCTTCTGGTCGCCCACCCGGTTGTTCATCATGACCTCGGCGGGGAAGGCGACGTCGGGGTTGGTGGCCGAGATCACGAAGTCGACCTGGTCGAAGATGGCGGCCATGCGCTCGTTGGCCAGGGTGCGGGCCGCCTCGCCCTTGGCCACCACGTGCACGTCGACCATCTGCTCGGCCAGCTCCATCCCGAAGGCGATCTCCTTGGTGAGGTCGTCCTTGCAGGCGGGCCAGAGGCCGTCGAGGTCCATGTGCAGCCCGGCCAGGTTGGCCAGGGCCCAGGTGAGGTCGAGCGGCGGCAGCTCGACCGGCACGTCGACCACGACCAGGCCGGCGTCACGAGCCAGCGCCTCGGCGGCCGCCACCACCCGCTCCTGCACCTCGTCGCGCACGACGGCGGAGCCGAGCGTGGGGGCGATGGCGACCTTCTTGCCCGTCAGGTCGAACGTGCCGAGGTCGCGCTCCCAGCCGTCGATGCGGGGCAGCGAGTAGGGGTCGCGGTGGTCGAACCCGCTCACGACGTCGTACCAGCGGGCTGCGTCTCGCACGGAGCGGGCCTGGCAGCCCAGCACGACGGTCATGGGGTGGATCAGCGTCTTGGGGCCGCGCGGCACCCGGCCGGCGGTGCCCTTCATGCCGAGCAGGCCGTTGAACGCGGCGGGGATGCGGATGGAGCCGCCGCCGTCGCCCCCGGAGGCGATGGTCACCAGCCCACCGGCCACCGCCGCCGAGGAGCCGCCGGACGAGCCGCCGGCCGTGCGCCCGTGCTCCCACGGGTTGTGGCAGGTGCCGTGCAGCTTGTTCTTGGAGACGTTGAGGCCGCCGAACTCCGAGGCGAGCGTCTGGCCGACCGCCACCACCCCGCCCCGCTCGCGCAGGCGCTCCACGTTGGTGGCGGTGTAGGCGGCGATGCGGTCCTGGAAGACCACCGACTGCTCGCTGTAGGGCCAGCCCTCCACGGGCTCGAGGCTCTTGATGCCCACCGGCACGCCACCGAAGGGCTTGCTGGTGTCGGCGCCCGCCGCGGTGACCCGGGCGGCGTCGGTGTCGACGTAGGTGAACGCGTTCAGGTCGCTGGCCTCGATGGCCGAGAGGGTGGCCTCCAGCTCCTCGACGGGGGAGCGTTCGCCCGAGCGGAACGCCTCCACCAGCGAGCAGGCGTCCCCCAACCACGGTGCATCGGTCATGGGCGCGGACCCTAGCCCCGTCCCTGGCGGCCTGACCGCCGGGTCAGGCGTCAGGTGGCGTACTGCACGGCCGCCCGGGCGGCCACGTGCGGGGCGATCAGCTCGTGGATCACGGCCTGGTGCGCCGGGTGGTCCCGATAGGTCTCGTAGTCGGCCTGGCTGGCGAAGTCGGCGGAGATGCCGAAGGCGAAGTTCCCGTCGGCCAGCCCGAGGTCGGGCCCCACGCGGTACCCCTGCAGCTCGGGGATCTGGCCGGGCAGGGTGCGTAGGGCCTCGGCGATGGCCTCCACCTGGGCGGGCTCGGTGCCCTCGTGGAAGCGGAGCAGGACCAGGTGGCGCAGCGACATGGCGCCGACCCTACCGAGCCGCGAGCGGAGGCCGGCTGGGTAGCGTCCGACGGCATGGAACTGGGACTGCAGGGCAAGCGGGCGGCCGTGGCGGCATCGACCTCGGGGCTGGGGCTGGCCACCGCGCAGGCCCTCGCCGCCGAGGGCGTGCGGGTGGCGATCTGTGGCCGCGACCCCGAGAAGCTGGCGGCGGCGGCCGCCACGCTCCCCGAGGGCACGGTGGCCATCCGGGCCGACGTGGGAACGGTCGACGGCGCCACGGCCTTCGTCGACCAGGCCGTGGCCGAGCTCGGTGGCTTGGACGTGCTGGTGGCCAACGCCGGCGGCCCGCCGGCGGGCACCTTCGCCTCCACGCCCATGGACGCCTACCTGCCGGCCCTGGAGCTCAACCTGCTGTCGACCGTGGCCATGTGCCAGGCGGCGGTGCCGGTGCTGCTCGCCCAGGGGTGGGGCCGGATCGTGGCCATCACCTCTTCCACCGTCCGCCAGCCGTCGGCCAACCTGATCCTGTCGAACACCGCTCGGGCCGGCGTCACCGGCTTCCTCAAGACGCTGGCCACCGAGGTCGCCCCGCACGGCGTGACGGTGAACTCCGTCCAGCCCGGCCTGCACGCCACCGACCGGCTCGCCCACCTCTACGGCGGCAACCTCGACGCCGCCGGCAAGAGCGTGCCGACGGGCGACGTCGGCCGCCCCGAGGACTTCGGCGCCGTGGTGGCGTTCCTCTGCTCGGACCACGCCCGGTTCGTCACCGGTTCGGCGCTCCCCGTCGACGGGGGCGCCGTGCAGGGCCTGCAGTAGCCGCCCGCTCTCCCTGCGAACCGGGCGGGTTCTTCGGGGCTCTGGCCCCGAGGATCCCACCTGGTTCGAGCACGGGGCGGGTCGCCTAGGGTCCTCGGCCGTGGACGCAAGGGAGTTCCTGGGCCTCGAAGCCACGCACAACCCGCACCGGTGGCACTTCCCGGTGACGCCCGGGCTGTCCACGGGCGGGGGCTTCCTCTTCGGCGGCTGCGGCCTGGGCGCCGCCATCGCCGCCATGGAGGGCACCACCGGCCGCCCCGTGGTGTGGGCCACCGCCCAGTACCTGTCCTACGCCCAGCCCGGCGCCGAGGTCGACCTCGACGTCACCATCGCCGTCTCGGGCCGCCAGAGCACCCAGGCGCGCGCCGTCGGCCACGTGGTCGACCGGGAGATCTTCACCGTCAACGCCGCCCTCGGCTCGCGGGACCTCGAGGTCAGCGAGACCTTCGTGCAGCCGCTCGACGTGCCCCGCCCCGAGGACTGCGACCCGCGCCCGCTGCGCATCCCCGGCGAGGAGTCGATCATGAGCCGGCTCGACCTGCGGCTCGCCTCGGCCCGCGGCTGGGACACCATCAAGGGGAACCCGGCGCCCGGCGGCCGCTCAGCCCTCTGGGCCCGCATCCCGGACCTGCTCGAGCCGTCGGCCGCCGCCCTGGCGATCCTGGGCGACTACATCCCGTTCGGCATCGGCCAGGCGCTCGGCGCCATGGCCGGCGGCAACAGCCTCGACAACACGCTGCGGGTGATCCGCATCGTGCCCACGGAGTGGATGCTGCTCGACATCCAGATCGAGGGCATCGACCACGGCTTCGGCCACGGCCACGTGCGCCTCTTCGCCGAGGACGGCACCCTCATGGCCACCGCCAGCCAGTCGACCATCGTCCGCTACTGGGACCCGGTCCGGCCTGGCACCCGACCGCAGGCCGAGCACGCCGCACCCGTCCCGGGTGCCGACGCCACCCCACCCACCGAGGAGCACCCATGACGTACCAGGGCTACGGGATGACCATCCCCTTCGACGGCGTGCCGCTCCACGAGCAGCGCGACTGGATCGTGGAGCTGGCCGACCTCGGCTACACCGACGTGTGGTCGAGCGAGGCGAACGGCGCCGACGGGTTCACCCCGCTGGCGCTGGCCTCGGTGTGGGCGCCGTCGCTGCGCCTGGGCTCGGCCATCGTCCCGAGCTTCACCCGGGGCCCGGCCACCCTGGCGCAGTGCGTGGCCTCGCTGGCCGACGCCGCGCCGGGCCGGGTGGCCTTCGGCATCGGCACCTCGAGCAACGTCATCGTCGAGCGCTGGAACGACATCCCGTTCACCGAGCCGTTCAAGAAGACCCGCGACACCGTGCGCTTCCTCCGGGCCGCGCTCACCGGCGAGAAGGTGAAGGCCGACTACGACACGTTCTCGGTCAACGGCTTCAAGCTCGGGATCGTGCCCGAGCAGCAACCCAAGATCCTGGTGGCCGCCTTGCGCCAGGGGATGCTCCGCCTGGCCGGCGCCGAGGGCGACGGCGCCATCGTCAACTGGCTGGGCGCCGAGGACGTGTCGACCGTGGCGCCCTACGTGCACGAGGGCGGCCCCGACAAGGAGGTGGTGGCCCGGATCTTCGTGGCCCCCACCGAGGACCGCGACACCGTCATGGCCCTGGGCCGCTACGCCATCGCCGCCTACCTGACCGTGCCGGTCTACGCCGAGTTCCACCGCTGGCTCGGGCGCGAGGAGCAGCTCCAGCCCATGTGGGACCTGTGGAAGGCCGGCGACCGCAAGGCCGCCCTGGCCGCCATCCCGGACTCGCTGGTCGACACGCTGATCGTCCACGGCAGCCCGGAGGCGTGCCGGGAGCACATCGCCCGCTACCAGGAGAACGGCATCACCACGCCGGCGCTGGCGATCCTCCCGTTCGGCGTCGACCAGCGCCAGGCCATCCGGGACCTCGCCCCCCGCTGAGGGCGCCGGCGCTCAGGCGAGGGCGGACGCCTTGCCCTGCTCGGTGCGGGTGGCGTGGAGCGCCCACGCCGCCAGCACGCCGCCGAGGGCGCCGAAGAGGTGCATCTGCCAGGAGATGCCGGGCCGCGGGATGAGGCCCCACAGGACCCCGCCGTAGAGGAACAGCACCGCCACGCCCACCGCGAGGTAGACGAGGCGCCGCTCGAACACGCCTCGGGCGAGCAGGTAGGTCACGTAGCCGAACACGATCCCGCTCGCCCCGATGTGGTCCGTGTTCGAGGGACCGATGAGCCAGGTGCCCAGCCCGGCCGCCAGCGCGATCAGCGCCGTCACCTGGAAGTAGCGGGCGACGCCGCTGGTGGCGATGATCCCGCCCAGCACCAGGAACGGGATGGTGTTGGAGATCAGGTGGGGGAAGCCGTTGTGCAGGAACGGGCTGGTGGCGATGCCCACCAGGCCGTCGAGCCGCCGGGGCCGGATGCCCCACCGGTCCAGGTTCGTGTGCGGGAACAGGTCGACCAGCTCCACCAGCCACATGACCGCCACGACCAGCGCGACCACGACGTAGGGCCGCAGCCAGCCGGGCAGGTCCAGCTCGGGACGTTCGGGGGTGTCGCCGCTCATGGGCCCAGCTTCGCACCATCGGGTGACGAGGGCACCCGCGCTCGGGGGCGAGCGGGTCCCGCCGGGCTCGGCGCCGACTCCCGCCTCGACTCAGCCCGGCTCGGTGGCGGGGAAGGAGGGCCCGGGCCCGGCGGGCAGGTCGGCGAAGCCGGGCGGCCGCTTGCCCAGCCAGGCCCGCACGCCCTCGCGGTAGTCGTCGCTGGCGATGGTCTCGTCGAGCAGCCGCTCCGAACGGGCCACGGCCGTGCCCACGTCGCCGTGCAGGTCGGCGTAGAGCTGGGCCTTGGCCAGCGCCGCCGAGGTGGGCGAGACCTCGGTGGCCACCGTGCGCGCCCAGTCGAGCGCGGCGTCGAGCACGTCCTCGCGGGGGAGGACCCGGTTGACGAGGCCCATGGCGGCGGCCTCCTCGGCCAGCACCACCCGGCTGGAGATGAGCAGGTCGGCGGCGTGGCCGATGCCGACGAGCCGGGGCAGGATCCACGACAGGCCGTACTCGGCCGGCAGCCCGAGGCGGGGCGCCGAGGTGGTGAGCTTGGCCCCCTCGGCGGCGTAGCGCAGGTCGCAGCAGCAGGCCAGCACCAGGCCCACGCCGGCCGCGGCGCCGTTCACCGCGGCGATGACCGGGAAGCGGAGGCCGAAGTGCCAGGCGAAGGCGTGGTCGTACTCGGGGCGCACGCCGTGGCCGGGCGTGGCCAGGTCCGGCGGCGTGCCGGGGTCGTAGCCGCCGGCGGCCACGTGGCCGTCGAGCGCCGCGGTGTCGGCGCCGGCGCAGAACGCCCGCCCGTCGCCGGTGACCACCACGGCGCGGACCGTGGGGTCGGCCTCGAGGTGGGCGAAGACGGCCCGGTACTCGGTGTGCATCCGGCCGGTCCACGCGTTCATGCGGTCGGGCCGGCTGAGGGTGACGACGGCGACGCCGCCGTCGCGATCGAGGCGGACGGTGCGCAGCTCGGCCAGGTCCATGGCCGCATCGTCGCACCTCGCCGACCCGGTCGGCGGCACTTCGAGGCGGGCGTGCGACACCGTCGGGGCGTGGGCGCTTCCGCGCCCGACGGGCCGTGGCCGGCGCGAGACTCCGGGCATGCAGCCGCAGGGGGTCCACCACGTCTCGATCAACGTCGCCGACGCCGAGGCGTCGATCGCGTTCTACCGCGACGTGCTGGGCTTCGGCGTCCGCCCCGATCGGCCCGACTTCGGCTTCGGTGGTGCCTGGCTCGACGTCGGGGGCCAGCAGGTGCACCTGATCGAGGCGCCCACGCCGCAGGACCTGGGCCAGCACTTCGCCATCGAGGTGGCCGACATCGAGGCCGCCATCGCCGACCTGCGCGCCAAGGGCGTCGACGTCAGCGACGCCAAGCCGGTGGGCACCGGGCTGCAGGCCTTCTTCGCCGACCCCAGCGGCAACGCCCTCGAGCTCAACCAGCCGGGCGGCGCCGCGTAGCTCAGGCGGGCTCCGGCTCCGGCTCCGGCTCCGGGGCGGGCGGGCGGATGGCGGCGCCGATGGCGTGGACGCCGCCGTCCACGTGGACGATCTCGCCGGTGGTGGCCGGGAACCAGTCGCTGAGCAGGGCGACGACGGCCCGGGCCGCCGGCTCCGGGTCCTCCACGTCCCAGCCGAGCGGGGCCCGCTCGGCCCACACCTCCTGGATCTGCGAGAAGCCGGGGATGGACCGGGCCGCCACCGTCTTAAGCGGTCCGGCGGCCACCAGGTTCACGCGGATGTCCGAGGCGCCCAGGTCCCGGGCCAGGTAGCGGGCGGCCGACTCCAAGGCGGCCTTGGCCACGCCCATCCAGTCGTACGCCGGCCACGCCACCGAGGCGTCGAAGTCGAGCCCGACGATGGCCGACCGGGGCCGCATCAGCGGCTTGAGCGCCTTGGCCAGCGCCGGCAGGGAGAAGGCCGAGACCTGGATGGCGGTGGCGACGTCGGCCCACTCGGCGGCGAACAGGCCGTCCTCCTGGCCGAGGCACACGGCCGGCGCGAAGCCCACCGCGTGGACCACGCCGTCCACCCGGCCGTACCGCTCGGCGAGGTGCTCGGGCAGGGCGGCGAGGTGCTCGGGGTCGGTGACGTCGAGCTCCAGCACCTCGGGCGGGGTGGGCAGCCGCCGCGCCGCCCGCTGGGTGACCGACAGCGCCCGCCCGAACGAGGTGAGCACCACCGTCGCCCCCTGCTCCTGGGCCAGCCGGGCGCACGTGAACGCGATCGACGAGGGGGTCAGCACCCCGGTGACGAGCACGATCTTTCCTTCGAGCAGCATGCGGTGGATCTCCTGGGGAGGGTGTCGAGAGCGGTCTTCGAGCCAACTTGTGGGCCGAGGCTGCCGTTTTCGGCGCTCTGGGCCCACAAGTTGCGAAGGGGGGGGCGGGGCGGGTGGGGCTGGGGGCGGGGCGGGTGGGCGTGGTCAGAGGGGTTCGTTGGCGTGGGCGCGGTCGGGGAGGGTGGGGCGCTTGGTGGCGAGGCGGCGGAGGGCGGCGGCGAGCACGGCGCGGGTGGCGACGGGATCGATCACCTGGTCCACCAGGCCGCGCTCGGCGGCGATGCGGGGGGGAGAGGAACTTCACCCGGTACTCGTCCTCCAGCTCGCGGCGGCGGGCGACGGGGTCGGTGGCCTCGTCGAGCTCGCGGCGGTTGAGGATGGCGACGGCGCCCGGGGCCCCCATCACCGCGATCTCGGCGGTGGGCCACGCCAGCATGAGGTCGTTGCCCATGGTGCGGGAGTCCATCACGATGTAGGCGCCTCCGTAGGCCTTGCGCAGGATGACGCCGAGCCGCGGGACGGTGGCCCCGGCGTAGGCGTGCACCAGCTTGGCGCCGTGGCGGATCATGCCGCGCCACTCGAGGTCGCGCCCCGGCTCGTAGCCGGGGGTGTCGACGAAGGTGAGGATCGGCAGCCCCAGGGCGTCGGCGCCGTGGACGTGGCGAGCCCCCTTGCACGAAGCCTCGATGTCGATCGTGCCGGCCCGGACCGCGGGCTGGTTGGCGATGATGGCCACCGATCGGCCGCCGAGGCGGGCGTAGGCGGTGACCAGGTTCGGGGCGTGGTCGGCGTGGACCTCGAGCAGGCTGTCGCGGTCGAACACGTCCTCCAGCACGTCGCGCACGTCGTAGGCGTGGGTGGCCCGGGCCGGCACGGTGGTGGCGGCCCGCAGGCACTCGCGGTCCACGGCGTCGTCGGCGGGACCGAGCGGCGGGTCGGCGAGGTGGTTGTCCGGGAGGTGGGCCAGCAGGTCGGCCAGGGCGGCGATGGCGTCGTCCTCGTCGGTGGCCACCAGCGACGCCAGGCCCGAGCGGGTGGCGTGGACGGTGGCGCCGCCGAGCCCCTCGGGGTCGATCGGGAAGCCGGTCACGTCGCTGACCGGGCCCGGACCGTTGAGGTAGGCGGTGGCGTCACGGGTCAGGACCACGTGGTCGACCAGGCCGAGGATCGGGGTCAGCGACCCGTGCACCGGGCCGGTGACCGCCAGCAGCAGCGGCACCACGCCCGACAGCCGCACGGTGCGGGCCGCCACCCGGCCCCAGGCCACGAGGGCGTCGAGGCCACCCGCGCCCGCGTCGATGGCCACCGAGCGCACCACCCCGAGCACGGGGCAGCCGATCTGCTCGGCCAGCGCCAGGGCCCGCTCGACCACCTCGGCCTCGGCCGCCCCCGTGCTGTCGGCGCGCCGGCCGTCGACCCGGAAGAACGCCACCGTCCGGCCGTCGACCTCGCGCAGCTCGGCGTGGGCGGCGTCGGGGCGGTCGAACCCGATCGGGGTGGTGACGCCGGGGTCGAGGACCGACACGCGCTTCAGGCGTCCAGGGGGACGAGGACCAGCGACGCGTTGTGCCCACCGAACCCGAAGGAGTTGGAGAGCACCGGGCCGATGGCGATCGAGCGGGCCTCGCCGATCACGAGGTCGACGCCGGGGTCGACGTCCGGGGTGGTCAGGTTGGCGACCGGCGGCACGAGGCCGGCTCGGGCCGCGAGCAGGCCGATGATGGCCTCGACCGCGCCGGTGGCCCCCACGAGGTGGCCGGTGACGCCCTTGGTGGAGGTCACCGGCGGGCCGTCGGTGCCGAACACCTTCACCATGGCGCTCGACTCGGCGGCGTCGTTGAGCGGCGTCGAGGTGCCGTGGGCGTTGATGTGGGAGATGGCGGCGGGCGGGAGCCCGGCATCGGCCAGGGCGGCCTGCATGGAGGCGATGGCGCCGGCGCCGTCGGGGTCCGGGGCGGTGATGTGGTGGGCGTCGCAGGTGGAGCCGTAGCCGGCCAGCTCGCCCAGGACCGTCGCGCCGCGGCGGGTGGCGTGGGCCGCCGACTCCAAGACAACGATGCCGGCGCCCTCGCCCATGACGAAGCCGTCGCGGTCGGCGTCGAACGGGCGCGAGGCGGCGGCGGGGTCGTCGTTGCGGCCGCTGAGGGCGCCCATGCGGGCGAAGGCGGCCATGGCGGTGGGCGTGATGGACGCCTCGGCGCCGCCGGCCACCACCACGTCGGCCCGGCCCGAGCGGATGAGGTCCCCGGCCTGGCCGATGCTGTCGGTGGCCGAGGCGCAGGCGGTGGCGACGCTGATGGCCGAGCCGTGGAAGCCGTGGCGCAGGGCCACCAGCCCGGCGGTGGCGTTGGCCATCATCATCGGGATGAGCATGGGGCCCACCCGCTTCACGCCCTTGGTGACCCGGACCTCGATCTGGTCCTCCAGCGTGAGGATGCCGCCCACGCCGGACCCGATGACCACGGCCACCCGGCTGCGGTCGAGGTCGGCGAGGTCGGCACCTGCGCCGGCGAGGCCGGCCTGGGTGAGGGCCTCCTCGGCGGCCACGATGCCCAGGAGGCTGACCCGGTCGATGCGGCGCGCGTCGCGGGCGTCCACCAGCGGCGCGGGGTCGAAGTCGGTGATCTCGGCGGCGAAGCGGACCGGGTGGCCCTCGGTGTCCCACGTGGTGATGGGGACGGCGGCCGGCCGGGCCGCGGTGACCGCCTCCAGGGTGGCGGCGGCGGTGGGACCGGCGGGGGTCATCGCCCCCACGCCGGTCACCACCACGCGCGGACGGCCGTCGGGCCGCAGCGTGGGATCGGGCGCCATGCTCAGGCCGCCGCCTCGATGTGCTTGGCCACCACGTCGGCCGCGCCGCCGATGGTGCCCACGCCCTCGAGCTCGTCCTCGGGGATGGTCAGGTCGAAGGTCTCCTCGAGCTGCATGACGACCTCCACCAGGGCGAGGCTGTCGGCGTCGAGGTCGTCGGCGAACGAGGTGGTCTCGCTCAGCGTGCTCCGGTCGACCTTCAGCACCTCCTCGCAGGCGTCATACACGGCATCGATGATCTGGGTGCGGTCCATGGGGGAGGGCTCCTTGGTTTCGTGGTTCGGGGGGGGGGGAAGGGGGAGTGGCGGGTGGGGGATCGGCTCAGTGGCCCATGCCGAGGCCGCCGTCGACGGGGAGGACGGCGCCGGTGACGTAGGCCGCGGCGTCCGAGCAGAGGTAGGCGATGGCGGCGGCGACCTCGGCGGGCTGGCCGATGCGGCCCACCGGCACCAGGGCGGCCAGCTCGTCGGTGCGGGCGTCGCCGGTGGCGGCGAGCATGCCGGTGGCGATCGGTCCGGGGGCCACCACGTTGGCGGTGATGCCCCGGCTGCCCAGCTCGCGGGCCAGCGAGCGGGTGAGGCCCACGAGGCCGGCCTTGGCGGCGCTGTAGTTGGCCTGGCCGGCGGAGCCGAGCAGCCCGACCACCGACGACACGTTGACGATGCGCCCCCAACGGGCCCGCACCATCTTCGGCGTGGCCCGCCTGGTGACGTGGAAGGCGCCGTCGAGGTTGGTGGCCAGCACCGTGCGCCACTGGTCGGCGCCCATGCGCAGGAACAGGCCGTCGGCGGTGGCCCCGGCGTTGTTGACCAGCACGGCGACGGCGCCGAGCTCGGCCTCGACGAGCGCGAACGCACCGTCGACCGAGCCCGGATCGGTGACGTCGATGGCGACGGCGAAGGCGGTGCCCCCGGCGGCGGTGATCTCGGCCACGACCACCTCGGCAGCCTCCTGGCCCGAGCGGTAGCCGACGGCGACGGCGCAGCCGCCGGCGGCCAGCGCGGCGGCGGTCGCGGCGCCGATGCCGCCGGACGCTCCCGTGACGAGGGCCACGCGAGGCCCGGGGGTGGTGGGAACGTCGACCGGGCTCAACGGTCCCACCGGAGGTAGACGGTCGACCACGCCAGACCGGCGCCGATGCCGCTCACGAGCACCCGGTGGCCCGGCCGGAGCCGCCCGGCCCGCTGGGCGGCTTCCAGGGCGAGGGGGATGGAGGCGGCCGAGGTGTTGGCCCGCTCGGCGACGTCGAGCACCACGCGGTCCTCGGTGATCCCGAGGCGGTCCGCCGCCGCGCCGATGATGCGGGCGTTGGCCTGGTGCGGCACGTACAGGTCGACGTCGGCGGCGGTGGCCCCGGCTCGGCCGAGCGCAGCGGACCCCGAGGCCACGAGGCCGCGGGTGGCCCGCCGGAACAGCTCGGGCCCGTCCATCGCCACGTAGGCGCCACCGCGTGGGACCTCCAGGATGGCGACGCCGCTCGGGTCGCCGCCCAGGTCGGTCCCCAGCACCCCGGGCGCTCCGGGGATGGCCTCGCCGCGGGTGAGGACCGCGGCGCCGGCACCGTCGCCGAACAGGACGGCGGTCCCGCGATCGTCGGGGTCGACGATGCTCGAGAAGCGGTCGGCGCCGATCACCAGGGCGACCCCGATCGAGGGGTCGGCCAACAGGGCGGCGGCGGTGTGGAACGCGTGGACGAAGCCGGAGCAGGCACCGTTCACGTCGAACCCGCTGGCGCGGAGGCCGAGGTCGGCGGCCACGCGGGCCGACGTCGAGGGGCACGGCGTGTCGGGGGTGGCGGTGGCCACCAGCACGAGGTCGACGGCGGCCGGCGCCAGGCCGGCGTCGGCGAGGGCTCGACGTCCGGCCTCGGCGGCGAGCGACGTGGTGGTCTCCCCGAGGCCCGCGATGTGGCGGGCCTTGATGCCCGTGCGACCGACGATCCAGGCGTCGGAGGTGTCCAGCCGCTCGGCCAGGTCGTGGTTCGAGACGCGCTGCTGCGGCACCGCGGCGCCCAGCCCGGCGACGCGCAGGGGGGAACCGGGGGACCGAGCGCGTGGGGTCGGCGGCCTCGGGCTCGAGGACCGAGGCCGGCACGACGGGCCGTCCGGCGGCGGCTTCGCGCAGCTCGGCGCGACGGCGGGTCAGCTCGGCGACCCGCCGCGTGCTGGTCTCGGTCATGCGGCGGTGCCGGGCCGGGTGGCCGGCCGGTCGACCGGGTGGAGCCAGGCGACGGGCTGGCCCGGTCGGACCCGCTCGCCGGGCTCGGCGAGCAGGCGGATGAGGAAGCCGGCGCAGAAGCTCACGACGGGCTCGTCGCGCCCCGGGCCGGCGATGTGGCCGATGATCCCGCCGGCGGCGACGACCTCGCCCTCGGCGGTCACGTCGTCGGCCGGGGCCGGCTGGAACACGCCGGCAATGGGGGCGACCACCATGCGGACGTCGATGCGGGTGTCGTCGCCTTCGCGGCCGGCGTGGACGGGACGGGTCATCGGCGGGCCTCCACCGGTAGGTCGTCCGGCGTGGCGACGGAGCGGGTGGTGACGTCGGGGGCGATGCGCTTGACCAGGCCGGTGAGCGTGGTGCCCGGGCCGACCTCGATGACCGTGTCGGCGCCCATCGCCACCAGCTGGGCCACCACGTCGGCCCAGCGGACGGGCGAGACCAGGTGGGTGGTGAGCCGCTCGGGCCACCCGTCGGCGGAGCGGACGGGTGCGGCGTCGTGGTTGGTGACCACCGGGAAGGCCGGGGGGTGGAAGGCGACGGTGTCGAGCACCGGGGCGAGGCGCTCGGCGGCCAGCGCCATGAGCGGGGTGTGGAACGCGCCGTCGACGGCGAGGCGCCGGGTGCGGCGCACCCCGAGCTCCTTGGCCCGCTCGGCGACCGCGTCGAGGGCATCGGCGTGGCCGCCGACGACCACCTGCCCGGCACCGTTGACGTTGGCCACCCAGGCCCGGTCCGGGGCTGCTCGGCACGCCTGGTGGGCGACGTCCTCGTCCGCGCCGAGGAGGGCGAGCATGGCGCCGCCGGTGGCCGCCTGGGCCTCGGCGGAGGCCTCCGCCCGAGCGGCGGCGAGGCGGAACCCGTCAGCCGCCGAGACCGCGCCCGAGGCGACGAGGGCGGTGATCTGGCCCAGCGAGTGGCCGGCGACCGCCACGACCTCACGGCGGTCGAGCGTGGCCGCCAGGGCGTCCCACGCCACCAGCGACGTGGTCAGCACGCTCAGCTGGGCCTCGCGGGTGGGGGCCAGCTCCTCGGCGGGGGCCTCGAGCAGCAGGTGGGCCAGCGGCGCACCGGTGGCCGCCGTGGCCCGCTCGACGAGGGACCACGACCCGTGGTCGCGCCACGGGCGGCCCATCTGTGCTGCTTGGCTCCCCTGGCCGGGGAAGACCACGGCGATGCCCACGTGTCTGGCTCCTCGAAGGTCGGACGTTCGAGGGGTGAGACAGGGGTGATCACCCAGGGGTTTCACCGTACCGGTGGGTAGCTTGCACATTACCGACGGGTAGGTTGCGGGCCGCCGAAGACCCGCAGGTCAGCGGGGGTGCGGGCCACGGGAGGATCGTCACACCCGGGTGCGGAAAAGGTGACCGCTCGCGGTGACGGCCGGTCCAACGGGCCATGGCCACCCCCGCAGGCGAGTCCTCCCGGCTGGTGGGGCTGCTGCCCCACCGCCCGCCCTTCCGCTTCGTCGACGAGGTCGAGCGCTGCGATCCCGGCGTCGCCGTCACCGCCCGCTGGCGCATCACCGGCGACGAGGCCTGGCTGGCCGGGCACTTCCCCGGCAACCAAGTGGTCCCCGGCGTGCTGCAGCTCGAAGCGCTGGCGCAGGCCGGCGCCATCGCCGTGCTCGACCACCCCGACCACGCCGGCCGCCTGCCGCTCTTCGGCGGGGTCGAGGAGGTCCGCTTCCGCCGGCAGGTGGTCCCAGGCGACGAGGTGCTGCTCGAGGTCGAGATCGAGCGGCTGGGCGGTCGTGGGGGGTGGGGCCGCGGCCGAGCCACCGTCGACGGCGTCGAGACCTGCAGCGGACGGCTGCTCTTCGTCATCGTCGATCGCCCCGCCCAATAGGGTCGACGGCGTGCTCGACGCCGTGCTCTTCGACCTCGACGGGACCCTGACCGACCCCGAGGTCGGCATCACGTCGTCGCTCCGCCACGCCCTCGCGAGCGTCGGCCACCCGGCGCCGGACGACCTGGACCTGCGGTGGATGATCGGGCCGCCCATGCGCTCGAACTTCACCCGCTACGGGCTGCCCGAGCACCTGCACGAGGACGCCACGGTGGCCTACCGCGCTCGCCACGTCGCGGTCGGCCTGGCCGAGGCCGAGCTCATCCCGGGCATGGTCGACGTCCTCGCCGGCCTGGCGGCCGACGGCGTCCCGCTGGCCCTGGCCACCGCCAAGCCGGTCGAGCAGGGCCGCCGCACCTTGGAGCTGTTCGACCTCGAGCAGTGGTTCGCCGTGGTGACCGGGAGCGCCGCCGACGGCGTGGCCCGGTCGAAGGCCCACATCGTGGCCGAGGCGCTCCGCGAGCTGGGCGACCCGGACCCCGCTCGGGTGGCCATGGTGGGCGACCGGCTCCACGACGTCGAGGGCGGCCGGGCCAACGGCTGCCTCACGATCGGCGTCGGCTGGGGCTTCGCCGAGGCGGGCGAGCTGGACCTCGTGGCTCCCGACCACGTGGTCCAGGACCCGGTCGACCTGCTCAGCCTCCTGCGCGCCCTGCCCTGAGGACCCGGCGGCTACCGGATGGGGATGAGGCGCAGCGAGTCGGTGGCCTGGCCCGGGTACTCCCGCGAGCCCGAGAGCACGGCCACCAGGTCGCCGCGGCGGATCTCGCCGGCCTCGCGGGCGGTCTCGACGGCGCGGCGCACGGCGTTGTCGGCCTGGGGGTCGACGTCGAGGAGCATCGGGGTGGCGCCCCAGCTGAGCGTGAGCTGCCGGAGCGTCTGCGGGTCGGTGGAGAAGCCGAGGATCTTGGCCTGGGGCCGGAACCGGGCGATGGAGCGGACCGTGTAGCCGGTGCCGGTGATGCAGATGATGGCGCTGGCGCCGGCTTCGAGGGCGGCCCGCCAGGCGGCGTTGGTCATCGACAGGGTGACGGTGTCGTCGATGTGGGGCTGCAGGGCCGAGGCGATCTTGTGGACCTTGCCGCCCCAGGCGTCGTAGTCGAACTCGTCGTCGGCCCGGGCGGCGATGCGGGCCATGGTGGCCACCGCGTTGATCGGGTCGTGGCCGACCGCCGACTCGCCCGACAGCATGAGGGCGCTGGAGCCGTCGAACACGGCGTTGGCGATGTCGGACGCCTCGGCCCGGGTGGGCGACGGGGCGGTGACCATGGACTCCAGCATCTGGGTGGCGGTGATGGCGGGCCGGCCCAGGGTGATGCAGCGCTCGATGATGCGCTTCTGGAGGTGGGGCAGCTCCTCGATGGGCATCTCGGCGCCGAGGTCGCCACGGGCGATCATGACGCCACCGGAGGCCTCGATGATGGAGTCGAGGTTGTCGACCGCGGCGCGGGTCTCGATCTTGGCGATGACCAGCGGGCCGCGGGGGTGGGGCTCGACGCCGATGCGGCGGATGTCGTGGGCCGAGCGGACGAAGGAGAGGGCGACCATGTCGACGCCCTCCTCGATGAACGCGTCCAGCATGCGCAGGTCGTCCGGGGTGGGCGACGGGATGCGCAGCCGGTCCGACGGGATGTGCACGCCGGGGCGGCCCTGGAGCAGCCCGCCGTGGGTGATGCGGGCCTCGAGGTGGTCGGCCTTGCGGTCGATGACCTGGGCCACCACCAGGCCGTCGCCGAAGGCCACCTTGTCGCCCACGTGCAGGTCGACGAGGAGCCCCTCGTGGTCGACGTTGATCATCTTGGCCGTCGACGGGGCGTTGCCGGGGGTGAGGAGGATGATCTGGTTCTGCTCGACCGGGAGGCCGGCCTCGGGCATGTGGCCGGCCCGGACCTTGGGGCCGGGGAGGTCGATCATGGTGCCGATGGCCCGCCCGAGGGAGGCCTCCACCCGGCGGACCCGGCGGAACTTCTCGATGGCCTCGTCGAGCGAGCCGTGGGCCAGGCCGATGCGGGCCACGTCCATCCCCGCCTCGGCCAGGTCCTTGATCATCGCCTCGGAATCCGATGCGGGACCGATGGTGGCGATGATCTTCGTGCGGCGAGCCATGGGGCCAGTGTCGCAGGTGCACCCCGCAGCCCGGCGCACGCGTTCGTGAACTTCCGGTTGCCGGGCCGGCCCGTGGGTCAGGTGGGGCCGTCGGCGGCGGCGAGCAGGTGGCCCACCAGGTCGGCGAGCGAGGTGCCGGCGTTGAGGCCGCTGGTGGACGGCAGGACGTAGACCGGGCTCCCGCCCACGGCGCGCTCCTGCCAGCCGACGACGGCCTTGCGATCGACCGCGGCCCGCCAGCCCGCCAGGCCCACCACCGCGACCGCGGCCGGCTGCAACCAGGCGCAGAGCTGGTCGAGCCGTTCGAGGCCCTCGCGGTACTCGGCCGTCCGGAGCTCGTCGGCCCGGGCGGTGGCCCGCTTGACCAGGTCGGTCATGCCGACGTGGTCGTGGCGCAGGAGGTGGCGGGGATCGCGATCCCGCGTGGCCAGGCCGGCGGCGGCCATGGCCCGCCAGAACCGGTTGGACCCCGTGACGTAGCCCACCCCGGCGTCGGCGGCGTGCAGCGACGGGTTCAGCCCGCAGCAGAGCAGCCGCATGTCGGTGCCCACGTGGTCGGGCAGGGCGCGGAGGGAGGTGGCGGTGAGCTCGATGCGGGCGTGCTCGTCCTGGTGGGTGGCGCCCACCAGCGCGAGGCGGTCGACCCGGAAGCCCGCAGCCGCGACCACGGCGGCCAGGTGGTCCGGCTGCCACCACGTGAACAGGCGGCCGGGGAGGTCGTCGCCGGACTCCGGCGTCGTCAGCTCCTCGACGGTGGGGGCGGCGCCGCCGTCGGGGGTGGCGAAGACGGTCAGGTCGAACCGGCCGCCGACCGCGAGGACCCGGTGCACGTCGGCCAGCGCGAGCGGCAGGTCGGCGGCCGGCAGGTGCTGGTGGGCCTTGGACGCCCAGACCCCGGCGAAGGTGCCTCGGCCGAACGGGAGGTCGGCCAGGTCCGCCTGCACCACGGCCGCCTCGGGGTGGTCTCGATGGGCGGCCCCGACCATGGCGGCGGTGGCATCGACCGCCACCGCGGGCCGGCCGAGGAGCGGGAGGTAGTGGCCGGGGCCACAGCCCAGGTCGAGCCGCCGCGCCCCGTCGACGACCGCGCCGGCGAAGGCCCGCACGCGCTCCTCGCGCTGCACCCCGCGGCGCACGGCGTAGCCCTCGGCCTCGCGCTCGTAGACGTCGATGGTGGGCCGGTGCACGACGCGCGCCTCCCGCCGGCTCAGAAGAGGCCGAGCTGGAGCCCGCCGCCGGCGTCGGTGAGCGGTATCCACTGGGCGCCGCCGCGCGGGCCGAGGACGCGGATCTCGATGGCCTCCACGGCGATGGCCCGGGCCCGACCCCGCTCGTCGCGCAGGCCGACGGAGCCGTCGCGCTCGCGGCGGAGGACGACACCGTCGTGGAACCGCTTGTCGGCGCCGCCCAGGTAGCGGACGAGCTGGCCGATCTCCAGCCCCAGCTCGGCGAGCCCGTCGTCGACGGGCGAGGCGCGCCGGCTCATCCGGGCTCGGCGGCCGACTGGATCCGGGCCTGCAGGCGGGCCATGCCCGCCAGCCAGCGGTCCGGGTCGGTGGCCCGGCGGCGGTAGTACTCGGCCACCTCGGGGTGCGGGAGGATCAGGAACTGCTCGGCCGCGAGGCCGGCGACCACCGCGGCCGCCACCTCCTCGGGCTCGATGACGCCCTGGGCCACGACGGTCTGGGCCGACGTGTGGCCGACGCCACCGGTGAGCAGGTCGGTGTTCACGCCCTGCGGGCAGAGGCACGAGACGGTGATGCCGCGGTCGCCGTAGGTCACGGCCAGCCACTCGGCCACCGAGACCGCGGCGTGCTTGGTCACGGAGTAGGGCAGGTCCCCGATCTGGGTCAGCAGCCCGGCGGCCGACGCGGTGGAGAGCAGGTAGCCCTCGCCGCGGGCGAGCATGCCGGGCAGCACGGCGCGGGCGGCGTGGACGTGGGCCAGCACGTTGACCCGCCAGATGCGGTCCCACGCCGCCTCGGAGGCCTCGAGGCCCTCGCCGGTGCCGATGCCGGCGTTCGACACGAAGAGGTCGATCGGGCCGTGCTCCTCCTCCACCCGGGCCACGAGGGCCTCGAGGTCGGCGGCGGAGCTGACGTCGAGCACCGCACCGACGGCGCCGGCGCCGAGCGCGGCGACGGTGGCCTCGACCTCTGGGGCGGCGAGGTCGGCGACGACGACCGTGCGGGCGCCCTCGGCCAGGAAGGCGGTCGCCAGGGCGCGGCCGATGCCCTTGGCCGCCCCCGTCACCACCACGACCCGATCCTGCAGCTGCACGTCCGGAACCCTACCGAGGGGGTCCGACGAGGACGGGGAGGATCAGGTGGAAGCGGCTGCCTCCATGGTGTCGGTCACCACCTGTCGGCGCTCCCCGCCCCACGGCATGGGCATGAGGACCGGCACCTGGACGCCGGCGTCGACGTAGGCCCGGACGTGGTCGCGCACGGCGTCGTGGTCGCCGATCAGGTCGATGGCATCGCACATGCGGTCCGACACCGCAGCGAGCGCCCCCTCACGGTCGCCGGCGGCGTGGCGCTCGCGGATGGCGGCCACCTCGTCGCCGAACCCGGCGAGGGTGAAGTTGGCGGCGTAGGAGTCGACCACGGCGTAGGAGAAGAGGTCCCGCCGGGCCTTGTCGAGCGCCTGCTCGCGGTCGCCGACGCCGGCGTGGACGTAGGCGTAGATCTCGGCGTCGCCGCCGGAGCGCACCTGCTCCACGGACCAGGCCACGTGCGAGGCGGGCAGGTAGTTCAGCAGGACGCCGTCGGCCAGCTCCCCGGCGAGGGCCAGCATCTTCGGCCCGAGGGCGCCCACCACCACCTTGGGCCGCTTCTCGCCCAGGCGCAGGCCGAGGCGGAACCCCTTCACCCGGTAGAAGTCGCCGTCGAAGTCGACCTTCTCGCCCGACAGGCACGCCTGCACCAGCGTCACGTACTCGCGGACCTGGGCGAGGGGGCGCGAGCCGTACTCGGCGCCGTGCCAGCGCTGGGTCACCACGGGCGACGAGATGCCGACGCCCAGCAGGACGTCGGCCTCGGGGTGCAGCGACTGGAGCGTGGCGGCGCCCATGGCGGCGACCATCGGGGTGCGCAGCTGGAGCGCCAGGACGCCGGTGCCGAGGTCGAGGCCCGGGGCGGCGGCCCCGGCGGCGGCGAGCAGCGAGAACGCCTCGGGGCCCGTGGTCTCGGCGGTCCAGAAGGAGCGGTAGCCGAGGTCGCGGGCCTGCACCGCGGTCTCGAGGGCCAGCCCCGGCCCGAGGGACATGAGGCTGGCGTAGGTGAATCCGAGGCGGTCGTGGGCCATGGCCGGACCCTAGGCCGGTCGGCGCCCGGGTCGGGCGGCCGGCCGGGGCCGCTCAGTAGCTGCCGGACTTCACGAGCTGGTAGGAGCCGGCGCTGGGCGCCGACCCGTCGACGGCCTCCACCCGCACCGTCAACGTGGTGGCGTCGTCGCGGACGCAGCGCGGGTCGCCCAGGGTGACCGTGCCGGGTAGCCCGTCGGCGCTCGACGCCTGGCCCAGCTCCTCGCCGTCGTCGTCGAGCACGGTCAGCTTCTGGCTGGCGCCCCGAGGTGCGGTGAGCTCCACGCGGACCTTGCCGTCGCAGAGCAGCTGGTAGCCGTCGCCCACCGGCATCGGGTACTCGTCGACGTCGTCGGCCGGGACGATGTTGCCGCGGAGCTCGCTGCGCAGCGGCGTCTGCGACGAGTGGCCGTCGGGCTCGGCCTCGCAGCCGTTCTCGGGGTCCTCGTCGTAGTCGGCCGTGCGGCCGGTGCAGCGGCGGCCGTCGGTGTTCGGCGCGTCGGTGCCCCCGCAGGGGCGGTAGGGGAGGTCCTTGCACGGCGCGGTGGTGCTCGACGTGGCGGCGGGCGCCTTGGTGGTGGGCGAGGCGAGCGGGCCACCGCCGCCGTCGTTGCCCGTGAGCACGGCGATCACGGCCCCGACCAGCAGGACCGCCACGACCGCGCCGGCGGCGATCCGGCCGGCCTTGCCCCGCGCCACCACGCGGGGCAGCCGGGCGGCGGTGCGGGGGTGGGTGCCGTCGGGGCCGCCCCGGGCGGCGGCGGCCGACGGCCGGCGCTCGGGGTCCCGGTCGAGCATGGCGGTGAGGCGGCGGCGCAGGTCGACCGGCAGCGTCCGGGGCAGCTTCTCGGTCCGGCCGGCGGCGGCCCGCAGCATCAGCACCCGCGGGTCGGCGGTGCCGAAGGGGCCTTCGCCGGTGGCGGCGAAGGCCAGCGTGGCGCCGAGGGCGAAGACGTCGGACGCCGTGGTGGCGGTCTCGCCGCGGGCCTGCTCCGGCGACATGAAGCCCGGGGTGCCCACCACCATCTCGGAGGCCGTCAGGCCCGGCGTGGCGTCCCGGTGGATGGCGGCGCCGAAGTCGGCCAGGAGGGCGTTGCCGTCGGCGTCGAAGAGCACGTTGGCCGGCTTGATGTCGCGGTGGACCACGCCCTGGCGGTGGGCGGCGGCCAGCCCGTCGAGCAGGCGGTCGCCCATGCGCCGGATGGCCTCGCCGTCGAGCGGGCCCTCCCCGTTGACCCGCTGGGCCAGGTTCCCGCCCGGCAGGTAGTCCATGACCAGCACGAGGTCGTCGCCGTCGTCGAAGACGTCGAGCAGGTCGACGATGGCCGGGTGGTCGAGCTGCTGGAGCACCTCCGCCTCACGGCGGATGCGCTGGCGGGCCTTCTCGAGCTCCTCGGGCGTGCCGTGCAGGGACAGGCGCTTGAGCGCGACCTCGCGCCCGTCGTCGTCCCGGGCCAGGTCCACCACGCCCATGCCGCCCCGGCCCAGCCGCCGGATGGTCTCGTACGCCATCGGCCGTCAGGGTAGGGAGGTCCGGGCCGCTGCCGGGCATCGCCGGTGCCGCCAGGCCCGTGTTTCCGGCGTGTGGCGCTCCGGTTGCAACCTCTCGATGTGCACGTCGGTTCTCCCGATCCGTGGGTAGAGTCCCCTTCGTGACCGAGACCGCAGCGCCAGAGATCATCCTCGAAGCCTTGGCCGTGATCGACCAGGCCCTACCCACCATGCAGCACCGAGCGTTGGTGTCCACCGACGAGGTCGCCGACCTCCTCCTGGACCTCCGCCTCCTCCTCGCCACCGTCCCCGAGCCCGTCGTCGCCCCTGCGGGCGTCTGAGCGCAGAAGGCGGAGGCCCGCCTTCGACGCGGCCCACGGCCGCCGGCCCTAGCGCAGCTCCAGCAGCTCGCGGAAGGCCGCCTCGATGTCTGCGGCCAGCGCGGCCGGCTCGGCCACCGCGGCCGTGTCCACCTGGAGCCCCAGGTCCAGCACGCCCCGGTAGCTCATGGTCGTGAGGTTCCAGGCCGTGCCGGCCACCGGGCCCAACGGGTAGTTCGCCTCCATCAGCCCGCCGGCGATGTACAGGTCGAAGGGCGCGGCCCGCACGTTCGACGTGGCGAAGTCCACCGTCATGACCTGCTGGCGGGCGAGGCGGACCACGAGCGGGTGCGGCAGCAGGTTGACCAGCCCGGCCAGCGAGCCGGTGAGCGCCATCGCCCGCTCGGACTTGGTGACGGCGAGGCGGTCGTGGATGGCGGCGAAGCGCGCCCGGGGGTCGGCCACCACCGGCACCAGGACCCGCGTGGGGGTGAAGGAGTTGCCGCCGGGCGCCTTGCTGGTGCGGGTGCTGACCGGCATCGACATGCGCAGCTCGTCGACGCCGAAGCCGCGGTCGTGGTGGTAGGTGCCGGCGCCGCCCACCGCAGCGGCCACGAAGAGGTCGTTCACGCTGCCGCCCAGCCGGGTGGCCGCCGCCTTGACCTCGTCGAGGGGCACCTCGAAGGTCTCGAGCGCCCGGCCCAGGGACCGCTCGGTCCACAGCGGTGAGCGGTGGCTGTCGACCACGCCGAGCTGGCGGACGAGCGATCGGGCGGTGGCGGCGCTCTCGGCGGGCAGGGCGGCGAGGGTCGACGCCAGGTGGGCGGGGTCCCGCACCAGGTCGGTGGCGCGGTCGACCAGGCCCCGGGTGGCCTCCGCGTTGCGGCGGGTGAGGTCCGCCAGCGCGTCGATGGTGGTGGCGAGGCGGGACCGGAGCGGTGCGGGCGGAGGGCCGTCGTCGACGGGCTCGGGCTCGGGGGCGTCGCGCTCGAGGTCGATGAACTCGATCGACATGCGGATGCCGCCCTCGCCATCGGTGATGGTGTGGTGCATCTTCTGCACCATGGCGGCCCGGCCGTCGGGCAGCCCGTCGAGCACGGTGAACTCCCACAGGGGGCGGTCGCGGTCGAAGGGCTGAGCGGCGAGCTCGGTGGCCACCCGGCGGGCGTCGGCGTCGGTGGAGCCGGCGGGCAGGGTCAGGCGGCGCAGGTGGTGGTCGAGGTCGAAGTGGGGGTCGTCCTCCCAGGTCGGCGTGAGCAGGCCGACGCCCGGCACGGCGCGGCGGCGCAGCCGGGGGACCCGGCGGCTGGCCCGCCAGAGCCGGCGCCGCAGCCGGTCGTGGTCGGGGCTGCGGTCGAAGAGGGTGAGGTTGGCGAAGGTCGACGAGAGGTGGGGGTCGGCCTCGAGGCTCCACATCAGGGCCTCGACGTCGCTCATCCGCTCGGGTGCCAGGGATCCGTCGTCAGCCACGAGGTGCGACCCTAGGCGGGCGGTCAGGCCGGAGCGGCGGGCGGCGCGGCACCGTGCGGGGGCAGCGGCCAGGCGCGGGTGGCTAGCTTGGCGAACACGATGCCGAGGGCGGCGCCGGCCAGGACGTCGGAGGCGTGGTGGATCTGCACGTGGACCCGGCTGGTGGCCACCACCACGGCCACGGCGTAGAAGAGCGGCTTCAGGGCGGGGTCGTGCTCGCTCAGGATGCCGGCGGCGGTGAAGGCCGAGCTGGCGTGGCCGCTCGGGAAGCTGGAGGTCAGCGGGGGCGCGCAGCTCGAGCGGACGGGGCTCGACCGGCTGGGGGCGGGGTCGGTTCACCAGGCGCTTGATGCCCTGGTTGACCAGGAGCGACTCGCCCAGCATCACCACCGCCAGGCGGATGGAGGCGTCGGCGTCGTTGTCGGAGCGAACGCCCTGGGCAGCGCCCAGGAACTGCCAGATGAGGCTGAAGTCGCCCAGGTCCGACGCCAGGTAGAAGAGCTTGTCGACCTTGGGGCGGCCGCGGAAGGCCCGGCCCCACGCCCGGTCGGCCACGTCGTCGAAGCGGTCGATCCAGCTGGGCAGGTTGTCGTCGGTGTGGCGGGCCCGGGTGCGCATCGGCGCGGAGCCTAGGGGCGGGCCGGGCGGGGGCCCGCCTCGGGGGCGATGGCGGCGACCAGCTCGGCCAGCGGCTCGTGGAAGTCGCGCAGCGGCGGGCGGCCGGCGGCGCGCAGGGCCGCGCCGTCGAGCGCCGAGTTGGCCGGCCGCGGCGCCGGGCGGGGCGGGTCCAGGTCGGCGGTGGCGATCGGGACCACGCGGTCGGGGTCGAGGCCGGCGGCCGCCAGGACCGAACGGGCGAAGCCGTGCCAGCTCACCGTGCCCTGGTTGGTCACGTGCCAGGTGCCGGCGGCCCGGTCGAGGCCGAGGTCGAGCAGGGCCGGGGCCAGGTCGGCGGTGAAGGTGGGGTTGCCCACCTGGTCGTCGACGAACCGGAGCTCGGGCCGCTCGGCGGCCACCCGGAGGATGGTGCGGACGACGTTGGGCCCGTGGGCGCCGGACACCCACGACGTGCGGGCGACGGTGTGCCGTGGGTCGAGGGCCTGCTCGCCGGCCAGCTTCGAGCGGCCGTAGGCCGAGCGGGGCGCCGGGGGATCGGACTCGACGTACGGGCCGACCTTGCTGCCGTCGAACACGTAGTCGGTGGAGACGTAGACGACGTGGGCGCCGACGGCTTCGGCGGCGGCAGCGACGTTCGCGGTCCCGCCGGCGTTCACGAGGTGGGCCCGCTCCGGGTCGGCCTCGCAGTCGTCGACCGCCGTCCAGGCCGCGGCGTGGATGACCAGTTCGGGGCCGAAGGCGTTGACGCGGCGGCGCAGCGCCTCGGCGTCGGTGACGTCGCACGGCTCGGGCTCGTGGCGCCCGAGGCGGGCGACGGCGTGGCCCCGGGCCTCCGCCAGCAGCACCAGCTCGCGGCCGAGCTGGCCTCCGCTGCCGGTGACGAGGATGCGGCTCACCGGTTGCGGACGCGCTCGACGAGCGGCTGCCACCAGGCGGGGTGGTCCACGTACCAGGCCACGGTGGCCTCGAGGGCGTCCTCGAAGTCCCGGGTGCGTCGGTGGCCGAGCGCCTCCACCTTCTCGGTGGCCACGGCGTAGCGGCGATCGTGGCCGGGCCGGTCGGCGACGTGCTCGACGCGCGACCCGTCGAGGCCCAGGCACGCCAGGACGGCCTCGGTGACCTGGCGGTTGGTGCGCTCGTTGTGGCCGCCGACGTTGTAGACCTCGCCGACGGCCCCGGTGCGCAGCACCAGGTCGAGCGCGGCGCAGTTGTCCTCGACGAAGAGCCAGTCGCGCACGTTGAGCCCGTCGCCGTAGAGCGGCACGGTGCCGCCCTGGAGCAGCGTGGTCACGAAGAACGGGATGAGCTTCTCGGGGAACTGGTGGGGCCCGAACTGGTTGGACGACCGGGTGACCACCACGGGCAGGCCGTTGGACGTGTGGTGGGAGAGCGCGATCAGGTCGCTGCCGGCCTTCGACGCCGAGTACGGCGAGCTGGGCCGCAGCGCGCCGTCCTCGGTGAAGGCGCCGACGTCGATCGAGCCGTAGACCTCGTCGGTGGACACGTGCAGGAAGCGCTCCACGCCGGCGCGGCGGGCCTCGTCGCAGACCACGTTGGTGCCCGTGCAGTTGGTGCGCACGAAGACGTCGGGGTCGAGCAGGGACCGGTCGACGTGGCTCTCGGCGGCGAGGTGGACGACCGCGTGGTGGCCGGCGACCGCGCTGCGCACGGCGAGGCGGTCGGTGACGTCCCCGTGGACGAAGCGGAAGCGGGCGTCGGGTTCGAACTCGGCCAGGTTGGCCCGGTTGCCGGCGTAGGTCAGGGCGTCGAACGCGGTGACGTGGTCGTCGGAGGAGGCCAGCACGTGGCGGACGAAGTTCGAGCCGATGAACCCGGCGGCCCCGGTGACGAGGACGTGCACGGCTCGATCAGCTCCGCAGGCCGGCGTGGGGCTGCCACGGGTCGGCGATCTCGGACCGGCGCGGGTTGGCGCGATCCCGCTCGGAGAGGATCGGGTCGACCAGGCCCCAATCGGCGCCGATGGCCGGGTCGTCCCAGGCCACGCCCAGCTCGTCGGCCGGGTTGTAGTAGCCGTCGACCAGGTAGGTGAGCGTGAGCTCGGTGATCGAGGCGAAGCCGTGGGCCACGCCGGGCGGGATGTAGAGGCCGAGGTGGTTGTGGGACCGACCGCCGACCTCGCCGAGGTCGACCTCGAGGGTGGCGCCGTCGGTGGGGCTCCCGGTGCGCAGGTCGTGCAGCACCACGCGGGCGTGGCCGGCCACGACGTACCAGTAGTCGGCCTGGTGCAGGTGGTAGTGGAGGCCGACGATGGAGCCGGACCGGCGCTCGGCGCGGTTGCCCTGCACCATCTCCCGGCCGTCGGGGAACCAGCTGCGGCGGTAGGTCTCGACGAAGGAGCCGCGTTCGTCGCCGTGCACCGCAGGGGTGACGAGGACGACGCCGTCGATCTTGTCGCTGGGGGTCAGCTCGGCCACGGCTACTGGAGGTCCACGGAGCAGTGGTCGCCGAGCAGCAGCCGGGTGGCCTTCGGGGGGCGGCCCGAGCGTGCCACCTCGGTGTCGCGGCCGATGAGCGAGTCGACCAGGCGGGGCACCCCGTCGAGCCGGACCCGCTCCAGCAGGACGGAGTTCTCGACCTCGCTGCCGGTGATGGTGGCGTCCTCGCCGACGGACGTGAACGGGCCGATGTAGCTGCCGGTGATGCGGGCGCCGGCACCGATGATGGCGGGCCCGCGCACGGTGGAGCCCTCGAGGACGGCGCCGGCCTCGACCACCACCCGGCCGTCGACCTCGGAGCTGGCGTCGACGGTGCCGTCGATGCGGGGCTCGATCGACTCGAGCGCCCGGCGGTTGGCCTCGAGCAGCGAGTCCTTCTTGCCGGTGTCCAGCCACCAGCCCGAGATCTGCTCGTGGTGCACGGCGTGGCCGCGGTCGATCAGCCACTGGATGGCATCGACGATCTCCAGCTCGCCACGCGCCGACGGGGAGATGGCCGCCACGGCCTCGTGGATGGCGGGCGTGAACAGGTAGACGCCGACCATGGCCAGGTCCGACGGGGGCTCCACCGGCTTCTCGACGAGGCGGACGATGCGGTCGCCGTCGAGCTCGGCCACGCCGAAGCGCTGCGGGTCCGGGACCGCGCACAGCAGGATGTGGGCCGACGGTGACGGCGGTGCGTGCTCGAGCGACGGGGCGGCGGCCGCCAGGCGGTCGCGATCGAAGCGCTCGACCAGGCCGGTGAGGCCCTGTTGCAGCAGGTTGTCGCCCAGGTACATGACGAAGTCGTCGTCGCCGAGGAAGTCCCGGGCGATGGCCACGCAGTGGGCCAGGCCCAGCGGCTCGTCCTGCGGGAGGTAGGTGATCTCGACGCCCCAGCGCGACCCGTCGCCCACGGCCGCCCGGACCTCCTCCGCGGTCTCGCCGACGATCAGGCCGACCTCGGTGATGCCCGCCTCGGCCATGTCCTCGATGCCGTAGAAGAGGATGGGCTTGTTGGCCACGGGGACCAGCTGCTTGGCGCTGGTGTGGGTGATCGGTCGGAGCCGCGTGCCCTTGCCCCCCGAGAGGATCAGTCCCTTCACCGCGGGGAGCGTAGTGGGCTACCCCGCCACGACCCGGAGGGCGACGGGCGCACCGGCCAGCTCGGCGTCTCGGGCGGCGGCGGCCGCCGCCTCGGCCGCTGCTCGGGCGGCCACCACGCCCGCAACCAGCGACGGGTCCCCGCCCTTGGCCGGGCAGTAGGCGTGGAACCCGCACCACGAGCACAGGGGGCCGGGGCGGGGGCGGAAGTCCTCCCGCTCGCACGCCTGCTCGACGGCCTTCCACAGCGCGCTGACCTTGGTGCGCAGGCCCCGGGTGGACTGCTCGGTGGGGACGGTGGCGATGGTGGTGGTGTCACCCAGGTACAGGAGCTGCACCCGCGACGGGCGCACCCCGAAGAGCTCCTCGCAGAGCAGCGAGTAGAACGCCACGCCGCCCAGCCGGCCCTGCTGGTAGGTCTGGCCGGGGGCCTTGCCGCTCTTGTAGTCGGTGACCACGAGGCCCCCGTCCTCGTCGAGCTCGAGGCGGTCGATGATGCCGCGCAGGCGCAGGCCGCCGACCTCGGCCTCCAGGCGGAGCTCCAGGCCGATGGGACGGATGGCGGTGGGGTCCTCCAGCTCGAAGTACCGCTCGACGAGGCGGGCGGCGTCGGCGAAGAAGGCCGCCTCGGCCTCCGGGTCGAGGGCCAGCTCGACGAACTCCGGGTCGACGCGGATCTCGGCGCTGGCCCGGGCGAGGTCCGCACGGGCCGCCACCGGGGTGCGCTCGGCCGGCTCCCGCTCGAACAGGTGCTCCAGGGCGAGGTGCACCAGCGTGCCCTTGGTGGCCGCCGCGGTGGGCGGCTCCGGCAGGCGGTCGATGGCGGAGTACCGGAAGGCCAGCGCGCAGTCCTTGAACGACGACACCTTCGACGGTGACAGCGTGGCAGGAGGGGTCAGGGCCATGGCTGCACGGTACCCGGGCCCTCTGACAGTTCCCGGGAGGGCCGGCACCGCCCACGGTGGCCGCCGGGCCGCCGGCGCCTAGGATCGGGCCGCTCGCGCCAGGCGAAGACGAGGCGTCCGTGTCCACTGCCCCACAGCTCGAAGAACCGGTCGAGCCGGTCGACGAACCCGTCGACGGCCGCACCGCGCGGGCCGTGCGGACCCGGGACGGCCTGGTCGACGCCACCATCGCCCTGGTCGAGGAGGGCGACCTCCGGCCCACGGCCCCGCGCATCGCCGAGCGGGCGGGGGTGTCGGTCCGGTCGGTGTTCCAGCACTTCGACGACCTCGACTCGCTGTTCGCCGCCATGGGGGCGCGTGTGGTCGAGCGCCTCGCCAAGCTCATCGGGCCCATCGACCCCACGGCCCCGCAGGCCGAGCGGGTGGCGGAGTTCGTGCGCCAGCGCTGCCTGGTGTCCGAGGCGGTCACGCCCATCAACCGGGCGGCCATCCTCCAGGCCCCCGGATCCAGCACCATCGGCCGCCAGTTCGCCTCGGGCCACGGGTTCGTGCGCGCCGTCACCGAGGAGGTCTTCGAGGCCGAGCTGGAGGCGGCGGGGCCCCGGCGCCAGCAGCTGCTCGACGGGCTCATCGTGGCCGGCTCGTGGCCCACCTGGAACCTGCTGCGCACCCTGGAGCACCGCTCGGTCGAGGAGGCCACGGCCGCCGTCGCCGGCATGGTCGACCTCCTCGTGTGGGGGGCCGGGCGGTGACCGAGGCCCACGAGGTCTCGTTCCCGCGCTGGTTCGCCGCCTTGGTGCCCCGGTTGGGCACGGTGGTCCGCTGCCACCTCCCCGGCAGCCCGGTCGACGCCCGCCGCCGGGAGCTGGTCTCCGCCGTGGTGGCCGGGGCCGCCGGCAGCGGCCCGCTGGCTCGCCTCCACGCCGACTGGCACGACGTGCTCGGCCCGGCCGAGCTCACCGAGGTCGACGACGAGGTCCTGAGCTGGGTGGTGGCGGCGGTCGCGCCCCGGCCCGAGCTCGATCCGGTGGACCTGCCCGCCGAGGTCACCCCGCAGGTGCGGCGGGCGCTCGTCGCCCTGGTGGCGCACGGGGTGGTGGCGGCCGCCACGGCCGATCGGGCCGGCGCCCTGGCCCTGCGGCTCGTGGGCCAGCTGCCCCGCGACCCCCGTGCCGCAGCGGGCGACCTGGCGGCGCTGGCGGTGGGCGTGCCGGTCTCGATCCCGCCGGTGGCGTTCGGTGCCGTGGTCGGCGTCCTCGGCCGCCTGGCGCCCCCGCCGGCCGCCGTCGAGGTCGGCGACGACCCGAATCTGCTGACCCAGCTGCTGGCCGAGATCCTGCCCACCTGGCTGGGCAG
The DNA here is from genome assembly GCF_019048865.1 of Aquihabitans sp. G128. Classification (GTDB taxonomy): domain Bacteria; phylum Actinomycetota; class Acidimicrobiia; order Acidimicrobiales; family Iamiaceae; genus Aquihabitans. Next base: position 246,615 of record NZ_CP077604.1, read on the forward strand.
CGCCTGGGGCCGCACCCTCGTCGCCCGGCTGCCCGTCGAGGTGCCCGTGGCCGTCCGCTCGGGCCTCACCGGCGCCACCGTCCGGGTCGGGCGGGGCCGGGTCCGGGTGGCCAACGGGATCGGCGACGACATCTGGGCCCTCTTCGACGGCGAGATCGATGCCCTGCTGCGCGCCGGGTCGTCGAGCCTGAGCCGCGAGCTCCGGTCGGCCCGCCTGCGCCGGTGACCCCTGCGGAGGAGCGGGCGCTGGCCCGCACCCACCAGTGGTTCGAGGCGAACAGCGGGTGGGCGCCGCCGGACCCCGAGACGCTGCAGGACTGGGCGGCGGAGGGCTCCTGCCGGGCGCCGGACGAGTGCTGGGTGGCGGTGCGGGGCACGTGCGAGCACGGCCTGGCGTCCTGGCAGCTGGTCCTCGACGAGCTGGCGGCGCTCGACGCTCGTCGGCCCCCGGACGCCTAGACCACCCGCACGGCGCCGCCGCGCCGCGGGTCGCCCACCGCAGTCACGCCGGGCACCACGGCGTGGACGCCGCCGAAGTACATCGAGGGGCCCGGCCACTCGTTGGTCCGGGCCAGCTCGGCGAGGGCCTCGGCCACCCCGGGGGCGAAGCCCGGCTCGACCTCGAGGTGGTCGGCGTCCCAGTGCAGCCGGGGCGACTCGACGGCGTCGCGGAGCTCGCGCCGGTGGTCGATGGTGGCCACCAGGACCTGGAGCAGGGCCGAGCGGATCCGCTTCGAGCCGCCGCTGCCGAGCGCCAGCGCCACCGAGGCGTCGTCGGCGCCCAGGACGAAGGTGGGCGACATCATCGAGGCCACCCGCTGGCTGGGCGGGGCGCCGTGGAAGCCGTCGGGGTGCAGGTCGTCCTCGCCCAGCATGTTGTTGCAGCTGATGCCCGTGCCGTCGATGAGGTCGCCCGAGCACTCGCCGTTGCTGGTGGTCATGGCAGCCACGTTGCCCTCGGCGTCGGCCACCGAGACGTGGGTGGTGCCGCGGGTGGCCAGCGGGCGCCCGTCGGGGTCGTCACCCAGGTCGCCGCGCAGCGCCGCCACCACCTCGGGGTCGCCCGCGGTGCGCGCTGCGTCGACCTCGGCCATCACGCGGGCCAGCGCCACGGCCAGCTCGGGCGAACCGGCGGGGGGGCAGCTCGGCCACCCGGTCGAGGCGGGCCAGGGCCACCCCGAGGAGGGCGCCGCCGAAGGTCGGGGGCGGGTTGGTGAGCACGGTGCGGTCGCGGTAGCGGAGCCGCAGGGGCTCGCGCTCGATGACGCGGTAGGCGTGGAGGTCCTCCTCGGTGAGCAGGCCGCCCTGGTCGGCGAGCTGGCGGGCGAAGCGGCGGGCGCCGTCGCCTCGGTAGAAGGTGTCCTGCGGGTCCCGCCCGAGCTTCGCGAGGTAGGCGCCGAGGGCGGGGTTGCGGAGGGTGTCGCCGGCGCCGAGCAGCTGGCCGCCGGGGAAGAACACGTCCCGACTGGCCGGGGTCCGGGCCAGGATCGGTGCCAGGAGGGTGAGGTCCTCGGCCTGCGACGGCGAGACCGCCACGCCGTCGGTGGCCAGCGCCGCCGCCGGTGCCACCACGTCGGCCAGCGGCAGCCGGCCCAGGCGCCCGTGGACGTGGAGGTAGCCGGCGAGCACGCCGGGGACGGCGACCGAGCCCGGGCCGCAGTGGAAGGTCTGCACGGCGGCGGCGAACGAGACGGACACCTCCTCGAACACCGGCGCGGCACCGCCTTCGGGTCGGCCCCGACCGGGCGTGTCGACGAAGAAGTCGTGGACGGTGTCACGGCCGTCGGCGGTGCGCGCCAGCAGGTAGCCCCCGCCGCCCAGGCTGGTGAAGCCGGGCTCGCACACCGCCGAGGCGAAGCCGGCGGCCACCACGGCGTCGAAGGCGTTGCCGCCGGCGTCGAGCATGGCGGCCGCGGCATCGGCGGCGGCCTCGTGGCCGGCCGCGACGACGCCACGGTGGGGGAGGGGACCGGACATGGCGCCGAAGCGTAGGGCTGCGGGCCGGGCCCCTCAGGCGGCGAGGGGCGTCAGCTCGTGACGACCTGGTTGACCTTGGCTGCCACGGTGGCGGCGGTGGCCCGCATGCCGGCGGCGTTGGGGTGGACCGGGGCCGCCACGTTGGTGGGCACGAGGCCCTCGACCCACTTGGCCGAGCCGGCGCAGAAGTCGTGGCCGATGCTCGGCGTGGCGACGTCGACGTAGGTGATGCCGGCCTTGGCGGCCCGGGCCTGGAGCATGGCGTTGAGCTCCTTGACCTTGGCCCGCAGGTAGACGACGTCGGCCGGGAGGATCGGCACCACCGGGTAGCAGCCGGTGCCGGTCTCGGGCAGCACGGTGGGGTAGCCCACGAGGAAGGCCTTGGCCCGGGGGGCCTTGGCCTTGACGTCGGTGAGGGCCTTGTCGAGCTTCGGGGCGACGGCGGCGATCTTCTCGCTCAGCTCGTCCCGGCCGTCGTGGACGTAGTCGCCCTTGCAGCCGGCGTCCCAGGGCAGCGACACGGCGCAGTTCTTGACGATGTCGGTGAAGCCGATGTCGTTGCCGCCGACGGTGAGGGTGACCACCTTGGTCTGGCCGTCGAGGGCGCTGAGCTGGGCCGGGTTGGCCGGTCCGGGCGTCACGTCCTGGGGGGGCGTACAGGTCGCTGATGGTGCCGCCGGAGCAGCTGATGTCGCGGAACTTGGTGACCTTGATCGCGGGCCGGGCCAGGCTCGGGTAGTTCTTGTTCGACCGGAGGCAGCCGAGGGGGCTGGTGGACTGGTCGGGGATCAGCGGGCCGGCGGCGTAGCTGTCGCCCAGGGCGACGTAGGTGTCCGGCGCGGCCGGCTGGCAGGCGCTGAGGCCCACCGCGGCGGCGATCGAGACCACCAGCGTGGCCAGGCCCAGGCCGCGGGTTCGTGCGTGGCGTCCGGTCATGGTTCTCCCTCCGGGCCCGCCGTGCGCCGAGCCCCCGTGTCCGCCTGGGCACGGTACTCGCCCGGTGGCCCCCGAGCGCGGCGGTGCCCCGGCCGGAGCCGGGGCACCGCGTGCTCGATGGGGGAAGCGGCCCGGGGGCCGAGGCTCAGCCGCCGAGGGCCGCGAGGGTGGCCTGGAGCTCTTCGGTGAGGTTGGCGGGGACGACGTAGCCGTCCTCGTTGCGGATCTCGTCGAAGTGGTCGCGGATGTCCTCGACCGTGAGGCTCTCGGTGTCGGTCCAGCCCGGCGTGACGCCGGTGAAGATGCGGGCGACGTGGCCACCGCCGCACGAGTAGACCTCGCCGGTGACCGGGACGTCCTCGTGGGCCAGCCAGGCCACGACGGGGGTGATGAACTCCGGGCCCAGCTTGTCGACGAGCGGGCCGAGCAGGTCCTCGGTCATGCGCGACTTGGCCACCGGGGCGATGGCGTTGGCCTTGATGTTGTTGCGGGCGCCCTCGACGGCGAGGACGCGCGTGAGCCCGACGATGCCGGCCTTGGCGGCGCCGTAGTTGGTCTGGCCGAAGTTGCCGAAGATGCCGGCGGCCGAGGAGGTGTTGACGATGCGGCCGTAGTTCTGGGCCCGCATGGTCTCCCAGGCGGCGAGGGTCACGTAGAACGAGCCCTTGAGGTGCACGTCGATGACCGGGTCGAGCTTGGCGGCGTCCATGTTCTTGAACGCGGCGTCCCGCAGGATGCCGGCGTTGTTGATGACGATGTCGACGCGGTCGTAGGCGTCGAGGGCCGTCTTGATGATCGACTGGCCGCCCTCGGGGGTGGCCACGGTGTCGTAGTTCGGGGTGGCCTCGCCGCCGGCGGCCTTGATCTCGTCGACGACCTGCTGGGCGGCGGTGTGCGAGCCGCCCTCGCCGTCGACCGAGCCGCCGAGGTCGTTGACGACCACGAGGGCGCCGCGCTTGGCGAGCTCCAGGGCGTGCGAGCGGCCGAGGCCGCCTCCGGCGCCGGTGATGACCGCGACCTTGCCGTCGTAACCGAGATCAGCCATGGGTGTCGTTGCTCCTCGAGGGGGTTCAGATGGTGCGGCGGCCACGGTAGCGGCGGCCTCCCGCCGCCACGAAAGCCGGCGACGTCGAGCCGGCCCCCTCGATCAGGGCGCGGGAGCGGGGTCGTGGACCAGGGCGGCGAAGAGGGGGCCCGCGTGGACCACCCGCAGGCCGATGGCCAGGAAGGGATCGAGGGTCGGCGCGTTCAGGTACAGCAGCACCAGCGGCCGGTCGCGCTGGTCGAGCGAGCGGCGGAGCAGGGCGGCGAACCGGTCGAGCACCTCGGGCTGCAGGGGGTTGTTGAGGAACAGCGTGGCGACGGCGGGATCGATCGGCTCCGCCAGCGCGTCGCCCTGGACGATCGTGGCGGCACGGCCGAGGCGATGCCGGGAGCTGGCCACCAGGTCGGGGTCGTGCTCGATGCCGCTGAGCGTGGCGAACCCGAGGCGACGGGCGACCTCGAGCACCCGGCCGGAGCCGCTGCCGACGTCGAGCACGGTGCCGGCCCGGGCGTCGGCGGGCACCAGGGCGAGGGCCTGGCGGATGGTCCGGTACCGGCTCTCCGCGTGGTGGACGGTCCCCGGCGGGGCGGCGGCGATCACGGCCCGGGTGGCCGCGGGTGCGCTGCGGCGGCGCTCCCGCACCAGCCAGTAGCGGTCCTCGGCGAGCGTGGCGACGGTGCGAGGCAGCACGGCGGGACTGATCCCGGCGAGGCGTCGGGCGGTCCGCGAGCCCGGAAGGTGGGTGCGGACCGAGTCGAGCGAGCCGCGCGCCGGGGCCAGCCAAGGGTGGCGCAGGGCCCAGCTCCACACCTGGTCCGGGCCGATCGTCCCGCCGAACCAGGGCGCGCCGAACGCGGCACCGAGCGGGCCCGCGGCGGCGACCCGCACGTCGATGCGGCACCACCCCTGGGCGTGGAGCTGCGGCAGGGCCGCCTCGATCGCCCGGCGCACGTCGGCCGGTCGGCCGGGCCGGTCGAGCGCCACGCCGACGACCGTCCCGATCCGGGGGTGGCGGTCCTGCCAGCGCATCGCCGCGGCGCGGGTCGCGGCCGACGCGGGCCAGGCCGGCGAAGCGCCCGCGGCCCGATCGGCCGACCGGTCGCCGGCGGGGGACGGTTCGGCGACGGGGGCCGGGTCCGGTCGGAGCTCGGCCCGGCGTCGGCCCACCTCCACCCAGCCGCCGGGCGCCCGCCCGCTCGCCTCGACGCGGATGCGGGTGGGTCCCCGGCCGGTCACCGGGGCGACGGGGTCCGGCCCCGCCGCTGGCGACGCCGCTGGAGGTCCAGCGCCAGCTGTCGACCGAGCTCGAGCGCCGGCAGGCGCGACCGTCGCACCCACGGCAGGTGGTGCACGGCTCCGCCGTACTTGGCCTTGTAGGTGCCGCCGCCACCGAAGTTGAACCGGACCGCGCCCCGGTCCCGCCAGGTGCGCAGCGCCGTCCACATCAGCGCCTCGTTGGGCAGCAGGTGCTGGTGGCGGCGGTGGCTGGCACCCATCCAGTACTCGGCGGTGCCCCCGGGCAGGCCCGGGAAGATGCCCGTGGCCGCCGGGTCGCCGTCGGGGGTGCGGGCGCGGAGGAGCACGAGCCGGCCGGTGGGCCCCAGGTGGCGGACGAGGGCGGCGACGCGCTCGACCGGATACGTGGGCACGAGCCCGCGCTTGGCGAACGCCTCCGAAACCTGGCCGTAGTACTCCTGGACGAAGGTGGGGTCGGTGGGCGGCACGGCCTCGACCGTGATGCCGTTGCGCAGGGCCCGCCGGACGTCGCGTCGCCCGTGGGCGGTCATCCCGGCGAGCAGGGCATCGTCGCCGATGGGCGTCCCCTCGCTCGCCAGGTCCAGCTCGTAGCCACCGAGGTGGGCGATGGCGAAGCCGGGGGGCACCGCTGCGTCGTCGGTGAGCGCCCGGTCGGCGAGCTCGAGGTGGATGCAGCCGAGCTCGCCGAAGGCGAAGGACGGCAGCGCGGCGTAGGCAGCTGTCCGGTCCACGCCGTCGTCCAGGTTGAACCCCATGGCGGCGGTGGTCCAGCCCCGCAGCGGCGCTCCCAGGAAGCGGAGGCCGGCCCGGCGGGTGGTGGCCCCCGTGAACCAGCCCACCTGCTCACGGCCCTGGAAGACCCGGGCCACCACGGGCTCGGCCGCCTGGGACTCGACCAGGAAGTCGAGCCACGCCCGGGTCTGGGAGATCGTGCGATCGGGTCGGCGGTCCAGGTCGTCCCAGGGGACCGAAGGGGCCGCCGCCCGCTCCAGGTGCAGCGGCCCGCTCATCGGCGCCGCCGGGCGATCGCCTTGCGGGCCTCGCTGCCGGTGCGGGCGCGCAGCTGGTCCCCGAGCCACCGCCGCTCCATCCGTCGGCGTGCCGCGTCGTCGAGCGGCACGTCGACGCCCCTTCGCTCGCGCAGGTGGTCGAGCAGCGACGAGGCGGTCGTGAACCAACCGGGCCGGGCCGCGAGCCGCTCCATCGCCGGGGCGAAGCGCGGGTCGAGTCGGCCGTCGGGAGCGGTGTCGACGCCGAGGTGGGTGTACGCGATGCAGGCGCCGCCCTCCGCCTCCAGGCGGTCGAGGCGAGCGGGGTCGAGCAGGTCGAGCAGCGGCACCAGCGTCGGCGCCTGGGTCGCTGCGAACCACCAGTTCACGTAGGGGCGGGCGGGGTCGTGGTACGGGAGCTGCGGGCACGGGTTCAGCACGTTGACGTCGGTGAAGGTGAAGTTGCGCCAGTAGTCGATGCGGTCGCGCAGCACGTCGCCCCAGAAGTAGGGGCTGGTGGGCACCTCGCCCTGGAAGTGCCGGGGGTTGGCGGCCGGGCCCGGCGCCTCGGGGCGCTCCGGGCGGGCCAGCGCGCTGGCGTGGTCGAAGAGCCAGGAGCGGGCGCCGGTCAGCCTCCGGGGCCCCCAGTACATGGCCTCGAGGTTGCCCGAGTGGTCGGCGCCGATGCGGGGGTCGGCGCCGAACATGTCGCGGAAGGCGTCGAGGGCCGCCACGGTGGACTCGCGGGTCGAGGGGTGGTCGCTGGCGTTGTGGTAGCCGATCTCGTGGCCGGATGCCTGGAGGCGCTGGACCCAGGCGAGGTAGTCGCGATCGGCGCAGGTGGCACCGCCGGTGCGGGGCGGGCCGGAGGGGGCGACCGGCCAGACCGACTTCGTGATCCGGAAGCCGAGGTCGGTGAGCACGTCGTAGACCGGCGGGCCGTTGACCAGGGTGGTCATGTCGGTGTCGTCGAAGATCGTGAAGGCGAAGCGGGCGCCGCCCGGCCACGAAGGCGCAGCGGGCCGCCGCCCTCGGGTCGTCTGCATGCCCGGCCCCTCCCCACCGTCGGTGTCGCGGCCCGGAGCCTAGCGATCGGCCCGGCGGGGCCGATCGCTGCTCAGGCGTCGATGCCCAGCTCGTCCTTGGCGTGCTGCTTGAGCCGCTTGTAGTCGACCTTGCCGTTCGGGGCCCGGCCGATCGTGTCGACGGCGAGCACCCGCTTCGGGGCCTTGTAGGAGGCCAGCTTGGCCTTCACGTGGGCGATGATCCCCGGCTCGTCCAGCTCGGTGCCGGGTGCCAGCTCGACCACGGCGGTGATGGCCTCGCCGAACTTCTCGTCGGGCACGCCGACGGCGACGGCGTCGCGGACGTCCTGGTGGGTCTTGAGGACCTCCTCCACCTCTTCGGGGAAGACCTTCTCGCCGCCGGTGTTGATGCACACCGAGCCGCGGCCGAGGAGGGTGATCGAGCCGTCGGCCTCCACCGTGGCGAAGTCGCCGGGGATGGAGTAGCGCTGGCCGTCGACGGTGACGAAGGTGGCCGCCGTCTTCTCGGGGTCCTTGTAGTACCCCACGGGCTGGTGGCCGCCGACCGCGACCCGGCCCTGCTCGCCGGACCCGGGCGCCACCTCGCGGAGGTCCTCGGTGAAGACCTTGGTGTGCTCGCCGACCTTGAACTTGGCGGTGCCGGCGTCGGTGCCCGCGGCCGAGACCGACTGGCCCATGCCCACCGCCTCCGACGAGCTGAAGGCGTCGACGATCATGGCGTGGGGGAGGTGGCGGATCAGGCCCTGCTTCGAGGCCTCGGAGAACATCACGCCGGACGACGTGAAGACGAACAGGCTGGAGAGGTCCCAGCGGTCCGGCTCGGCGTCGAGCGCCCGCAGCATGGGCTTGGCGAAGGCGTCGCCCACGATGGCCGTGGTGTTGCCCTTGTGGCGCTCGATGGTGTCGAACAGCTCGGCGATGTCGAGGTTGCGGCCCTCGAGGGTGACCACGCTCCCGCCGCCGGAGAGGGCGATGAGCTGGGTCATGCAGCCGGTGCCGTGCATGAGGGGGCAGGCCGGCACGCTGACGATGCCCGGGCCCTGGACCAGGTCCCGCGTGACCTGGTAGTCGACCGGGTCCTGGCCGTAGCGGGGGTTGGTGCCCAGGGCGATGATGTTGCGGATGTTGTCGTCCTGGCGCCACATCACGCCCTTGGGCATGCCGGTGGTGCCGCCGGTGTAGAGCATGTAGAGGTGGTCCCCGTCCCGGCCCCACGGCGCCTCGACCTTCTCGGGGTGCGAGGCCGCCACCGTCTCGTACGGGATGGCCCAGTGCGGGCACGGCCCGGCGCCGTCGTCGACCCAGAGCCAGGTCCTGACCTTGGGCACGCGCTCGCGGATGCGCTCGATGTTCGCGGCGAAGGTGCCGTGGAACACGACGGCCACCGCGTCGGCGTTGTCCCAGAGGTAGGTCAGCTCGTCGTCGGCGTAGCGGTAGTTGGTGTTCACCGGGACGAGGCCGGCCTTGAACGACCCGAACATCGTCTCCATGTAGGCGGGGTCGTTGTACAGGTACAGGGCGACCTTGTCCTGCTCCTGGGCGCCGGCGTCGAGCAGCTGGCGGGCCACGCCGTTGGCGCGCTGGTCGAACTCCCGCCAGGTGTAGGTGCGGTCCCCGTGCACCTGGGCCGGGGCGTCGGGGATCTGGCTCGCCACCGTCTCCCAGATCTCGGCGTAGTTCCAACCCGGCATGTGCGTCCCCTTGTTTCGCCCTCGGTCGGGGGCGAGTGTACGGGAGGCGCCCGGCCCGCCGGACCCCACTTGACCGTTCGGTCAAGTTCTGCGGTACCGTCCCGAGCATGGACTTCGAGCTGCCCGCAGCGGACGATCCTCGGCGGGCCGAGGTCCGCGCCTGGCTTGCTGAGCACCCGACGCCCTCGGGGCGCGAGCTCGCCGACGCCGGCTACGTCGCCCCCCACCTGCCGCGGCCGTGGGGCCTCGAGGCCGACCCCATCCACCAGCTGGTGATCGACGCCGAGCTGCGCGCCGCCGGCGTGCGCCGGCCGGTGAACCCCATCGGCATCGGCTGGGCCGGGCCCACCATCGTCCACGCCGGGACCCCGGAGCAGCAGGCCCGCTACCTGCCCCGCCTCCTGTCGGGCGAGGACATGTGGTGCCAGCTCTTCAGCGAGCCCGGGGCCGGCTCCGACCTCGCCAGCCTGGGCACCCGGGCCGTGCGCGACGGCGACGAGTGGGTGGTGAACGGCCAGAAGATCTGGACCTCGCTGGCCCAGTTCTCGCGCTACGGCATCCTGATCGCCCGCACCGACCCCGACGTGGCCAAGCACCAGGGCATCACCTACTTCGTCTGCCCCATGGACCTGCCCGGCATCGAGGTGCGGCCGATCATCGAGATGACCGGCGGCCACACCTTCAACGAGGTCTTCCTCACCGACGTGCGGCTGCCGGCCGGGTCGGTGGTCGGCGAGGTCGATCGGGGCTGGGAGCTGGCCAAGGTCACCCTCGGCAACGAGCGGGTGTCGCTCTCCTCCGGCGGCGCGCTGTGGGGGATGGGCCCCACCGGTGGCGACCTGCTCGACCTCGTCCGCGACCGGGGCGGCGTGGCCGACCCGCTCCTGCGCCAGCGGCTGGCCCGGCTGCACACCACCGAGGAGCTCCTGCGGCTCATCCGCCTGCGCACCGTGTCGGCCCGCATCCGGGGCGAGCAGCCCGGGCCCGAGGCGTCGATCCGCAAGGTCATGGCCGACGAGCACGGCCAGGAGATCATGGCGCTCGCCAAGGACCTGGCCGGCGCCGACGGCATGCTCACCGACGTCGGCCCGCTGGGAACCGACGTCGCGGGCTGGCACCACGGCTACCTGTTCGCCCCCGCCCTCACCATCGGCGGCGGCACCGGGGACGTGCAGCGCAACATCCTGGCCGAGCGGGTGCTGGGCCTGCCGCACGACCTCGACGTCGAGGCCGGCCGCACCTGGGCGGAGAGCCGCCGCGCCGGCTGAGGCGGCCCGGTCGGCTCCGTCGGCTCAGTCGGCTCAGTCGGCCAGGGCCACCGACTCGTCGTCGAGGACGAGCTCCTCGGTGGCCAGCGGGTCGATCCCGCCGTCGGCGTGCAGGGGCAGGTGGAGGGCCTTGGCGCCGTAGACCGCGGCCACGAGGCAGGCCACCCCGCCGACGGCGATGCCGGTCCGGGGGCCGGCGACATCGGCGATCCAGCCCACCAGCGGCCCGCCGATGGGCGTGGAGCCCAGGAAGACCATGCCCTGGATGGCCAGGACCCGGCCCCGGTACTCCGGCCCGGCGAGCAGCTGCACGATGGCGGTGGACGACGTCATGAAGGCGATCGAGGCCAGGCCCATCAGGATGGCGGCGGGGAACGCCAGCGCCAGGTGCGGGGCGGCGGCGAGGCCCAGCATGGTGATGCCGAAGGCGGCGGCGGAGATGACCAGCTGGCGGCTGGTGACCACGGTGCGGCGGGCCGTGATGAGCGCGCCCACCAGCGAGCCCAGGCTCAGCACCGAGAACAGCAGGGTGAAGGTGGTGTTGTCGCCGTGGAGCGGGCCGTTCACCAGGAGCGGGATGGTGACCGAGAAGTTGAACGCCAGCGTCCCGATGATGGCCATCATCACCAGGGGCACGTAGAGCTGGGCGTTCGACCGGATGTAGCGCAGACCCTCGCGGACCTGGCCCTTGGCCTTGGCCATGGGGGCGGTGCGGAACAGCTCGTCGGGGCGCATCATGAACAGCCCGGCGAGCACCGCCAGGTAGGTCACGGCGTCGATGACGAAGGGCCAGCCGTAGCCGAAGCCCAGGACCAGGGCGCCGGCGGCGGCCGGGCCCACCACCCGGGACCCGGTCATGACGGCGCTGTTGAGGCTCACGGCGTTCGACAGGTCCTCGGGCGGGACCATCTCGACCACGAACGAGCGGCGGGCCGGGTTGTCGAAGGCGGTGAGGACGCCCTGCACGGCGGCGAGGGCGAAGATGGCGGGGACGGTGGCCCAGCCGGCCAGCACCACGATGCCGAGCGCCACGGACTGGACCATGGCCAGGGCCTGCACGGTCATGAGCAGCGTGCGCTTGTCGGCCCGGTCGGCCACGGCGCCTGCCCACGCCCCGAGGAGCAGGACGGGCCCGAACTGGAAGGCGGTCAGGAGGCCGAGCGCGATGCCCGACTTGGTCAGGTGCAGCACCAGCAAGGTCTGGGTGACCATCGTCAGCCAGGTGCCGGTCTGCGAGATGAGCTGGCCGATGAAGAAGAGGCGGAAGTTGCGGACGTGCAGCGAGCGGAAGGTGGAGGTGTCGGCGGGGGCGGCGTCGCCGTCGACGGGCGGCGAGGGAGGGGTCGTGGTGGTCACGAGGGGTCTTTCTGGGGGGTCGTGAGGTGCTCGAGCACGTCGAGCGCGTCGGTGAGGCGGGCCAGCTCCTCGGCGGGCAGCTCGCCGAGGCGGGTGGACAGCCAGGCGGTCTTGCGGGCTCGGATGTCGGCCAGGAGGGCGTCGCCCTCGGCGGTGATGGAGACGAGGGTGACCCGCCGGTCGGTGGGGTCGCCCACCCGCGAGACCAGGCCGGCGGCGTGGAGCCGCTCGACGGTCTTGGTGGCGGTGGGCGCCGACACCTGCTCCTCGTCGGCCAGGGTGCCGACGGGGATCGGGCCGCAGCGGTGCAACGTGGCGAGGGCGGCGATCTGGGTGGGGGTCAGCCCGATGTCGGCCTGCTGGCGGAGGATGCGGGCCAGCCGGGTGGCGCTCAGGCGCAGGCGGACCGCGGTGTCGGCCAGGTCGCCCGAGGGGGCGGCGGCGCCGTCGGGCGGCGTGGGGGTGGCGGTCGCGGCTTCCATCGGTCCGTCCAACTGCTTAGTGCAGGAAACTATTTCCCAGGGAAGGGATTTCTCCGACGGGGGGGCGCCCGCCCGGCCGAAGTGGCGGCGACCCCGGCGCAGCGGGCACGATGGCGCCACCATGGCCAAGACCGACACCGCCACGAACGATCTCCGCAAGGGCGCCAAGGTGGTGGCCCGCACCGCGCTGCGCGACGTGCCCGAGGGCACCACGGGCAAGGTCTCCATGGTCACCGGGCTCACCTGGATCCGCTACTGGGTGCGCTTCGACAACGGCGTCTCGCTGGGCTCCATCGATCGCAAGCGCCTGGCCACCCCGGACCAGTGGAAGCGGTTCCTGGCCGGCGACGAGGAAGAGGCGTCCACCGGCGCCGCCGATGCCGCCGGGGCCGACGACGGCGCGGCCGCCGAGGACGAGGGCGGTGGCGGCGCCACCACGCCGAACGGCACCTTCGTGTCGCAGAAGCACATCGACCGGGCCAAGGCCGCCCGGGCCCGCCTCACCGGCGGCTGATCCGCCCGCTGCGCCGCAGCCACGGGCGAGCCTCGGCGAGTACGGTCGACCGGTCGGTCACGTTCTCCCGGAAGGCACCTCGATGCAGATCAGCATGCAGCTCAGCTACAGCGGCGGGTTCAAGGAGGCGGCGGACACCGTCGCGTCGCTGGAGAAGGCGGGACTGGACCTGGTCTGGGTGGCCGAGGCCTACGGCTTCGACGGCGCCAGCCTCATGGGGTACCTGGCTGCCAAGACCGAGACGGTGCAGATCGCCTCGGGCATCCTGCCGATCTACACCCGCACGCCCACCCTGCTGGCCATGACCGCCGCCGGCGTCGACGCCCTGAGCGACGGCCGCTGCCACCTCGGCCTGGGCGCCTCGGGCCCCCAGGTGATCGAGGGCTGGCACGGGGTGAAGTACGACGCCCCCATCGGCCGCACGCGGGAGATCATCGACGTCTGCCGCGAGGTGTGGGCCCGCGAGGACAAGCTCACCCACGAGGGCCGCTACTACAACATGCCGCTGCCCGAGGGCGAGGGCACCGGGCTGGGCAAGCCGCTGAAGATCATCGCCCACCCGGTCCGCTCCCGGATCCCGATCTGGGTCGCCTCGCTGGGCCCGAAGAACGTGGCCATGACCGCCGAGGTGGCCGACGGCTGGATGCCGATCCTCTTCGACCCGGCCAAGGCGCGCGACGTCTGGGGCGAGGACCTGGCGAAGGGCGAGGCCAAGCGGGCCGACGACCTCGGCACCCTGCAGATCACCGCCGGCGGGCTCGTGGTCATCGGCGACGACGTCAAGGGCTACCTCGACTTCGTCCGGCCGATGGTCGCCCTGTACGTGGGCGGCATGGGCGCCAAGGGCAAGAACTTCTACAACGACCTCTTCCGCCGGTACGGCTACGAGGAGGAGGCCGAGCAGATCCAGGACCTCTACCTCGACGGCAAGAAGGAGGAGGCCGCGGCGCTCATCCCCACCGACTTCCTCGAGGCCATCTCCCTGGTGGGCCCCGAGGGCTACGTGAAGGAGCGCCTCGCGGCGTTCGACGAGGCCGGCGTGACGCACCTCAACGTGATCCCGGTGGCCACCGAGGGCCAGACCCAGCAGAGCATCATCTCGAACCTCAAGGAGTGGGCCAGCTAGCTGCGCCCACGCCGCCGTCGTCCGGGCACCGGCCCGGGGCTCAGGCCTCGGGCAGGTGCCGGTCCGGCGTCACGTAGATGAAGGGCAGCGAGCACACGCTCACCAGGCCCTTGATGACCAGGTTGACCCAGAAGATGTCCCACACCGCGTCCCACGGGAGCGAGAGGTCCTGCTGGTGCTGGGACAGGAAGAACAGCGGCGCGAACGCGCCGAGGGCGAACACCAGGTTGTCGACCGGGATGCTGAACGCGTTCGACACCAGCACGCGCAGCCACTGGTAGCGCACCGTGACCCGTGTGACCCACAGGTGGTACACCTCGGTGTCGAGCAGCTCGCTGACCACCATGGCGAGCAGCGAGGCGATCACGATGCGCCACAGCGGGCCGAGCACCGCCGAGTACTCGGCGCCCAGCGGGTACGACGGGTCGGTCCGGTAGCTCGACACCCAGCTCAGGTAGGCGGCCAGGAACAGGTTGACCACCGCGCTGGTGAGGATGGCGATGCGGGCGGCGGTGCGCCCGGCCGCCTTGTGGATCACGTCCCGCAGCGTGAAGGTGATCGGGTAGATGAACGTGCCCATGTCCACGGCGTGGCCGAAGACGGTGCCGATCTTCAGGCTGGTGACCTGGGAGATCACCTGGGCCCCGATGTAGATCCCGACGGCGGCGAGGGCCACCCGGCTCACCAGGATCTGGCCGTCGGTTCGGGGGTGGGCGTCGGCGGCCGCGGCGGGCGGGGCCTCGGTGGTGGTCATGGGCACGTCCTCGGTTTTGGTGAGGCGGGTGGTCCGGCACCGCCGCCGCCCCTGACGTTCGTCCCGGGGGGGCCGCATCCGGGAGCCGGCAGCCTCGCACGCGTGCGGGCCCGGCCTCCACCTGGCGCCTCAGCCCGGCGCGCCGCCCCCGTCCTTCATGGCCCGGGCCATGTCGAGGATCTCCTTGCAGGTGGGGCAGATCGGGTAGCGCCCGGGGTCCCGGGTGGGCACCCAGGTCTTGCCGCAGAGGGCGGTCACGGCGGTCCCGGTCACGTAGGCCTCGGTGACGGCCGAGGCCGGCACCACGACGTGGGCGAACTTCTCGTGGTCACCGTCGTCGGTGGTCTCGCGGACCTCGGTCCGCTCGTCGAGGTCGACGTGCACGTGGGTCATGGCCGCAGTCTCGCGCTCGGGCTCAGCGCCGCGGCGCGAGGCGCTCGAGGGTGGCCTCGGCGTCGGCCACGATCTGGCGGACGAGGTCCGCGGCCGGCACCAGCTCGTCGATGGCCCCGGCGCCCTGGCCGGCGGGGAAGAACTCCCGGTCCGGGTCGACGCCCTCGGTGCGCTCGTCGCCGCCGAGGTGGTTGGCGCCGTCGTGCATGGACTTGATGACCTGGCCGGGGAAGGGCTCGGGCGTGGCGCCCGAGGCGTCGAAGGCGTTGGTGTAGCTGTTGCGCACCACCCGACACGTCTTGCCCGTGTAGGCCCGGGTGATGACGGTGCCGTCCTCGTGCAGGCCGAGGAGGGCGTCCTTGTAGCCGGGCACCGCCTGGGCCTCCGGCGTGGCGATGAAGCGGGTGCCGACCCAGATGCCGTCGGCGCCGAGGCTGAGGGCGGCGGCCAGGCCGCGGCCGTCGACGATGCCGCCGGCGGCCACCACCGGCACCCGCGCCCCGACGGCGTCCACGATCTGCGGCACCAGGGCGAGGGTGGCGATCTGGCCGGTGTGCCCGCCGGCCTCGGTGCCCTGGGCCACCACGACGTCGCAGCCGGCCTCCACCGCGTCGATGGCGTGGCGCACCTTGCCGCACATGTTGATCACGATGGTGTTGCGCCGGTGGCAGAGCTCGATGACCTCGCGGGGCACGCCCAGGCCGGCCACGAAGACCGTCGCCCCGCCGTCGATGACGGCGTTGACGCTGCGGGTCAGGTCACCGGGGGAGGCGGTGAGCAGGTCGACGCCGAAGGGCTTGTCGGTGGCGGCCCGCACCGCGGCGATCTCCTCCTCCATCTGCTCCAGGCGCATCATCGACGCCCCCAGGCAGCCCAGCCCGCCGGCCTCCGACACCGTCGACACCAGGTGGTGGTAGGACACCCCGGCCATGCCGGCGAGCATCACGGGGTGCTCGATGTCGAGGATCTCGGTCAGGCGCGTCTGCATGGCGGGGGAGCGTACCGGCCCCCTTGACCGCGGGGTCAAGCAGCGAGCGACAGCAGCCCGAGGGCGAGGAGGACGAAGGTGGCGGCCACGCTGGCGGCGCTCACGAGGAGCAGCACCTGGCCGGCGGGGCCGCGCTGCCAGAGGTGGTCCAGCTCGGCCAGGGCGGTGCGGCGGGCCGGAGGACGGGACCGCAGGGGAGCGGCCGACGGGGTGGGGGCGGGGAGCGGTGGAGCGGGGAGCGTCTGCACCCCCTGAGCGTACGGAGGAGGGGTGACGGAGAGAAGCCGGTTCGCCCCCGGATCGGCGGTGGGGACAGCCCCACCGGCCGGGGACCGGGCGAGCCGGGTCGGGCCCGGCTACCGGAACGCGCCGTCGCGGCGCAGGATGCGGCGGTGCCAGCGGCGCGGGGTCACGGCGATGGCGCGGGGCTCGTCCTCGAAGAGCCAGCGGGCGAAGTTCCGGCGGGTCCACGGCGTGGCGTCGGCCACCCGGATGGCGATGCGCGCGCCCCGACGGTGCTTCAGGGCCCGGATGAGCAGCAGCGACATCTTGTGGTCGGCGGCCAGCTCCCGGGCGACGGCGGCCTCGTAGGCGGCCCGGACCGCCGCCGGCTCGTTCGGCCCGCCGTCCAGGACGGCCTCGGCAGCCAGCACGCCGGTCTGCAGGGCCTGGCCGATGCCCTCGCCGGTCATGGGGTCGGTGGCGGCGGCGGCGTCGCCCACCCACAGGACCCGGCCCGCCGCCAACGTGATGTCGTCGACCCGGGCGGGGATGGGCCAGGCCTGGTGCCGGGACTCGGGCTCGGCGTCGGGCCCGAGGACGGCGGCGATGTGGGGCCGGGCCAGCAGCTCGGGCCACAGCGCCTTCATCTCCTTGGTGGCGATCTTGGCGCCGCGCTGGATGCCGAAGCCGACGTTGGCGCCGCCGTCGGGCAGCGGGAAGCTCCACGCGTAGCCGGGGAGCAGGTCCGGCTCGAACCACACCCAGAGCTGCCGGGCCTGGGGGCCGGTGTGGCGGAAGTACTGGCGGAACGCGTGCCACTCCCCCAGGTAGCCGGGCACCGCGGTGCCGAGCAGCTTGCGCAGCGGCGACCACATGCCGTCGGCGGCGATCACGTAGGGCGCGGCCACGGTCGAGCCGTCGGCCAGCCCCAGGACGACCCGGTCGCCCCGCTCCTCGGCGCCCACCACCTCGGCGCCCTCGACGACCTGCACGCCCACGGCTCGGGCCCGGTCGACGATGGCGGCATCGAGGTCCATGCGCCGGGTGACCACCGCGTAGGCCCCGCGGCCGCGGGGCAGCGGGAAGGTGGCCACGTGGCGCGAGGGCGACGACACGTGGATGTCCTCGACGGGGGTCCACGACCCGACCGCCGCCGGCTCGACGCCGAGCCGCTCGAGCAGGCGCAGGGCACCGGTGGTCAGGCCGTCGCCGCAGATCTTGTCCCGGGGGAACGTGGCCTTGTCGACCAGCACCACGCGGCGACCCGCCTCGGCGAGGGTGATGGCGGCGGCGGCCCCGGCGGGGCCCGCGCCCACGATCACCACGTCGGCGGTCGGCGGAACTGGCATCGGGTGGAGGGTACGAGCCGCCGGTGCGCCCCACCAAAGGGGCGCCGGGTCAGGCCCGACCGGCAGCCAGCACCTCGTCCCAGCCCTCTCGGCAGCACTGCACGAACCGCTCCGGGTCGGTGACCGCAGCGGGGTCGACGTTGATGCCGATGTGCACGTCGTCCAGGTACGACAGGAGGGTCACGTTCACCGCCGCGCCGGCGAGCGGCCCGAGCGCGTACATGGCGGTGATCTCGCTGCCCGAGGTGAACAGCTGGATGGGCGCGCCGGGCACGTTGCTGGCCACGAGGTCGACGCCCTTGAGCATGGCGCCGAACAGGCCGGTGCTCATGGACGTGGGCAGCCGGGTGAGGATGCGGGCCAGCGGCTCGACCATGGCCAGGGCCGGCTCGGCCCGCTGGCTGGCCACCAGGGCCCGCATGGCGGCCATGGCGTCGACCGGGTCGGTGATGTCGACGGGGATGGGGAATCGGGCCGGGGCGAAGTTGTTGCCGGTGGCGTCGCCGTCGCCGTCGCCGCGCAGGTTGATGGGCATCGACACCCGCAGGGCGGCGACCGGCTGGCCGACCTCCTCGTGGTAGCGCCGGAGCCCGGCGGCGGTGGCGGCCAGGAAGGCGTCGTTGAGCCGGGCGCCGGCGGCCTTGGCGGCGGCCTTGGCCTCGGTGAGCGACACGGTCACGGTGTCGAAGTGGACCGACAGCGAGCGGCCGGTCATGGCCGGCGACAGCGGCACGTTGGCGGGGGCGGCCAGGCGGGCGATGGACGCCGCCGTCTCGGCGGCCCGACGGGCCGTGCCCACCGGGTCGGTCACCGTGGACCCGGCCACCGAGGCGGCCATCTCGGGCAGGCGCTTGGCGATGCCCAGGTTGCGGCGGGCCTCGTGCTCGGCGGCGTCGACGAAGCGGGCCAGCTGGTCCATGACCTCGGCCTCGGGCGCGTCGGGCATCTCGGCCAGCGCCGCCTCCCGCTCGAGCTCGAAGAGCACCAGGGCGATCTGCACGGCACCGACCCCGTCGGTGATGGCGTGGTGGATCTTCATGACCAGGGCGGCCCCGCCGTCGGCGAGGTCGGTGATGACCACCATCTCCCACAGGGGGCGGGCCCGGTCGAAGCCCTGCATGGCCAGCGGCTGGGCCAGGTCGAGCACCGACCGCAGGTCGCGGTCGCCCCCGGCCCGCACCCAGCGCAGGTGGTAGCTCAGGTCGAAGTGGGGATCGACCTCCCAGCGCGGCGGCGCGACCGACAGCGGGTTGCCCCGCACCCGCTGGCGCATGCGGGGCACCAGGCGGGTGCCGCGGTCGAGCAGGTGGGTGAGCCGCTTCTCGTCCGGCGCCTGGTCCAGCACGCAGACGGCGGTGATCGTGGACCGCAGCATCGGGTCCTTCTCGATGGTCCACATGAGCGCGTCGGAGTCGCTCATCCGCTGCTGGAACGACAGACCTGCCATGGCTCTCGACCTCACTCGTCTCGCGGTGCGCCCGGCGTCACAGCATGCCAGGGAGGTCGGACCTCCGAGCGAAGCGAGCCCGGGAGCGTCAGCAGGTCGTCTTGCCCTCGTCGCGGTAGCGGGCGCGGAACTGGTCGGTGGCGGTGGAGCCGTCGCCCTTGTGGATGGTGCGCGTGGTGGTGACCACGGTGCAGTTGCCCGACCGGCTGTCGGACGAGCCGGTCTGCTCGCCGTAGGCGTACTGGGTGGACCACAGGCGGACGGTGACGGTGCCGTTGCCCCACGTGCTCTCGATGAGGATGCCGTAGGGGGTGTCGTTCTTCCAGGCCATGTCCGGGTTGGGGAAGCCCATGGTGGCCTCGCGACCGCGGGGGTAGCGGGCGAAGTGCTCGGAGTGGGCCTGGTAGGCGGTGATGTCGAGGCCGGCGAAGTAGGCGGCGTTGAACATGGTGGTGGCGAACTGGGACACGCCGCCGCCGATCTCGTCGACGTGCTCGCCGTTGGCGATGGCGCCGGCCTCGACGAAGCCCTTGGCGGTGGTGCGCTGGCCCACCGTGCCGTTGATCGAGAAGGTCTCGCCGGGCTTGACGACAGTGCCGTTCACGAGGTCGGCGATGCGGTGGATGTTGGTCACCCGGCCGCCGCCCCCCGGGTCGTAGTAGGTCGTGAAGCTCTTGACCTGGGGCTGGCCGTTCCAGGTGGTGGTGGTGCCGACCGGCTCCTTGATCCCGAGCTTCTGGGCCATCTCGGTGGTGAACTTGGCCTTGCTCACCTCGAGGTCGATGCCCACCGTGGGGCTCCCGGCGTTGATGGCCGCGAGGAGGCGGGCCGCGGTGTCGGCCGCGCAGCAGGTGGCGCCGTCCTTGCTCGGGCTGATCACGATGGCGCCGTTCACCAGCTTCACGGTGGCGTCGACCGTCCTGCTGTCGCCGGGGATGGCGTCGGTGAGGGCGGCCTTGGCCTTCTCGGCGTCGAGGGTGACCACCAGCTTGCCCCGCTCGACCTTCGACCCCAGCCAGGAGCGCACCGTGGCGGCGGGGATGAGGGTCTGCTTGCCGCTGGCGTCGATGGCCAGCCCCTTGGCGGTGCCGGCGGTGAGCTTGTCGGCGATGGCCTGGGCGTCGGCGTCGCTGACGTCGGGCTCCTTGGCGGTGACCTTGGCGTTGACGATGATCGGCTCGTCGCCGTCCTTGGCCTTGGCGAGGATCTGGTCGGCGACGCCCTCGGTCTGGATCACGGTGCCGCTGGACCCGCTGAGGATGGTGATGGCGTTGGCCCCGGGCACCAGCGAGGGCTCCGAGGCGGTGGCGTTGCCGCCCAGGCCGGCGAGGCCCTTCTCCAGGGCGGCGTCGTCGACGGTGAAGGCGAGGGGGGCGGAGCGCTCCTCGAGGAAGGACGAGGCCCACACGAACGGCCGACCCGGGAGCGAGGTGTCCTCGTCGAGGTCGAGGGCCTTCTGGACGGTGGCCTTCTGGTCGAGCTTGAGGCCGAGCGTGCCGGCCTTCACCTTGTAGGTGCGCTCCGGGGTGCGGACCTGGACCTCGACGTCGGCGTAGTGGTCGGCGACGTCGGCGACGGTGTTGGCCAGCTCGTCCTCCGGCAGCTTCGAGATGTCGCGCCCGCCGAGCGTGACGTTGCGGGGCACCTTGCCGCTGGCGCTGGAGGAGTCGATGGCCCACGCCGCCAGGAGGACGACGACGATGAGCAGGGGGATGCCGAGGCCGAGGACCAGCCGGGCACGGGGGCGACGCATGGCGTCCACCTTGGCACGCCGGGGAGCCGGTGCCGCGGCACCGGGGCGGTCTGCAACGACTCGGTAACCACTCTGCAACCTGGCCCCGCCGCCGGTCTGCGAGCAGCGCTCGCCTCGGCCATGATGGGCGGTCCAAGCGGTCGCCGTGCCTTCCCGGCCGGCGGCGACGTCGATCCCGCCGGGTGGCGGGGGAACAGGGGACGGTCGTGGGCATCTGCGACGGACGGGTCTGCATCATCACCGGCGCCGGTCGAGGCATCGGCCGGGAGCACGCGCTGATGCTCGCCGAACAGGGCGCCAAGGTCGTGGTCAACGACGTCGGCGGCGAGATCGACGGCAGCGGCAACTCCACCGGCCCGGCGCACGACGTCGTGGCCGAGGTCGTCGCGCTCGGCGGCGAGGCCGTCGCCAACGGCGACGACATCAGCACGTGGGACGGGTCCGAGCGCCTGGTCCAGCAGGCCATCGACCACTTCGGCACGCTCGACGTCGTCATCAACAACGCCGGCATCCTGCGGGACCGGATGCTGGCCAACATGACCGAGGCCGAGTGGGACGCGGTCATCGCCGTGCACCTCAAGGGCACGTTCGGCCCGTCGCGGCACGCCGCCGCGTACTGGCGCGAGAAGGTGAAGGCCGGCGAGACCGTCGACGGCCGGATCATCAACACGTCGTCGCCCTCGGGCATCTACGGCAACGTCGGCCAGACCAACTACGGCGCCGCCAAGGCCGGCATCGCCGCCTTCACCGTCATCGCCGCCAAGGAGCTGGCCCGCTACGGCGTCACCGTCAACGCCATCGCCCCGGCGGCGCTCACCCGCATGACCGAGAACCTGGGCATGGGCGAGGCCGACGACCTCACCAAGGCGGCCATGTCGCCACGCTGGATCGCCCCGATCGTGACCTGGCTGGCGTCGAGCGAGTCCGCCGAGGTGACCGGGCGGGTGTTCGACGTGACCGGCCGGGCCCTCTCGGTGGCCGAGGGCTGGCACCGCGGCCCCACGCAGGAGAACCCCACCGACGACCCGGCCGAGCTGGGCGAGGTCGTCAAGCGGCTGGTCGGCGAGGCGCGGCCGAACGCCAACATGCTCGGATTCGACGAGAGCTAGGAGCAACGATGCCCATCAACCCCGAAGCGGTCGGCTCCAAGGGCCAACCGACCAAGCACGCCTGGGACAGCAAGGACGCCATCCTCTACGCCCTCGGCGTGGGCGCCGGCTCGGCCGACCCCCTCCAGGAGCTGGCCTTCACCACCGAGAACACCCAGGACGTCGACCAGCGGGTGCTGCCCACCATGGCGGTGGTCCTCGCCGTCGGCGGCGCCAGCGCGTTCGGCTCCATCGGCTCGTTCAACCCGGCGATGCTCGTCCACGGCGAGCAGGCCATCACCCTGCACGGCCCCATCCCGGTCACGGGCGAGGTCGAGACCACCGGCGAGATCACCGGCATCTACGACAAGGGCAAGGGCGCGGTCATCGAGGTCACCTCCACCTCGGTCGACACGAGCACCGGCCAGCCGCTGTTCTCCAGCGTCATGTCGGCGTTCATCCGCGGCGAGGGCGGCTTCGGCGGCGATCGCGGGCCGTCGGGGCCCAAGAACGTGGCCCCCGAGCGCGAGCCCGACCACACCGTCACCTACCAGACCCGCTCCGACCAGGCGCTGCTGTACCGCCTCTCGGGCGACCGCAACCCCCTCCACTCCGACCCGGCGTTCGCGGCGTTCGGCGGCTTCGACCGACCGATCCTGCACGGGCTCTGCAGCTACGGCTTCACCGGCCGCGCCCTGCTCCACGCCCTCTGCGGCTCGGACCCGGCCCGGTTCACCGGCATGGAGGCGCGCTTCTCGAGCCCCGTCCTCCCGGGCGAGGCCCTCACCGTGAAGGCGTGGGAGACCGGCTCGGGCGAGGCGATCTTCCAGACCACCGGCGACGACGGCCGCACCGTCATCGACGCCGGCAAGCTCACCTACGCACCCTGATCCGCCCAGGGGCCAGGGGTGGTTGCCCGGCGACCACCCCTGGCCTCAGGACCAGTCGAAGAACCAGTGGCGGCCGAAGAGGGTGGCGGCCAGGGCGCCCATGGCGGGCACCAGGTTGTCCATCAGCGCGGGGCAGTAGGCGTAGTGCTGGACCGCGAGCTCGAAGGCGCCGCGGGCATCGGCGGGCGGCCGGGTCACGAGGCACTCGAGCTGGTCCATGCCGAGGGCCACGAGGTCGGCGCCGTAGACCTCGTGCCAGTAGTGGAGCACCGACAGGTGCTCGGGCCCGCCGATGTCGTCGCGCTCGGCGCCGGACCAGGCCAGCAGGGCCGGGACCTCCCAGCCGGCGGCGGCGGGCACCAGGGCGATCACGACGTCGTCGCCGGCGACGGCGCGGACCGCCTCGGCGTCGGGCCGGGCCGACAGGCGCTCGCGGATGGCGTCCTGGTCGACCTCGAGCTTGGCGAGGTGGCGGGGGACGTCGTTGAGGTAGTCGTCGGTGGCCGGGTCACCCATCCACTCGACGAAGAGCTCCGGGGCCGGCGGCACGTGGTCGAGCAGGGGGATGCCCGGGCGCTGCTCGGCCAGGATCCCCACCCGCCAGGTGAGCTGGTCGACCACGGCACGGTCTGCGCCGAGCAGCACGGGCCACAGGCCGGTGCGGGCGTGGCGCTGGCGCAGCGCCTCCCAGGTGGCCAGGGCGGTCTCGCCGCCCGCCACGTCCATGCGCCAGGCCTGCTCGCCGCGCAGGGTCCGGCACCACGGCTCGATGCCGGGCGGCAGTCCGGCCCCGCCGGGGAGGCGGGACGGGTCGCTCACCGGGTGCTCAAAACAGCCGGAGCTCGTTGGACTCGATGCCCCGCAGCTCGTCGTAGTCGACCTCGAGCCAGGCGATGCCCCGGTCGGTGGCCAGCACCTTCGCCTGGGGCTTCACCTGCTGGGCCACGAACATGCCCCGGACCGGGCGCAGCATGGGGTCGCGGTTGAGGAAGTCGAGGTAGCGGGTGAGCTGCTCCACGCCGTCGATCTCGCCCCGGCGCTTGATCTCGACGGCGATGGCGCCGCCCTCGCCGTCGCGGCACAGCAGGTCCACCGGGCCGATGTCGGTGGGGTACTCGCGGCGCACGAGGCGCCAGCCCTCGCCCAGGCGGTCGCAGTTGGCGGCGAGCAGCTCCTGGAGGTGGGCCTCGACCCCGTCCTTCTGCAGCCCGGGGTCGACGCCGAGGTCCCACGAGGAGTCGCTCAGGACCTCGTCGAGGGTGATGCGGATGGTCTCGCCCTTGGGGTTGGTGACCGTCCAGAGCCCGTCCTCGGTGGTGAGGCGGTTCGGCGCGTTCATCCAGTTGAGGGGCTTGTAGGCGCCGCCGTCGGCGTGGATGGCCACGCAGCCGTCGGCCTTGACCATGATCAGCCGGGTGGCGAGGGGGAGGTGGGCGCTGAGCCGACCCTGGTAGTCGACCGAGCAGCGGGCAATGACGACGCGCATCGCCGCGGAGACTAGTGCGACCCGTCAGCGACGGCGGCGGCCGACCAGGCGCCGGAGGCGGGCGCGGCGACTGCCGCGCGGGCGCTGCTCCATGCGGTCGGCGATGAGCTGGCGGCGCTCGCGCAGCTCCCGGTGCGTGATCGAGCCGGCCGCCTCGGCCTCGGTGCCGAAGGTGGCCTTCACGCCGCTGAGGTCGAGGGCCCAGTCGTCGGCGGCCAGGCCCACCTCGGCGGCGATGCGCTCGCCGTGCTGGGTGGTGAAGTACATCGCGATCTGGGTGATCTCGGCGAAGAGGTCGAGGTCGGGGGCCAGGGTGGTGATGGCGCCGTCGAGGAAGACGAGGTTCTTCACGAACAGCATGAGCGGCTTGGGGAGCCGGGCGCCGTAGCCCAGCAGGGCCTTCATGATCCGCTGGATCTCGCCGGTGAGCTGCTCGGCGGTGAGCGACGCCGGGTCGACCGGGGGCTTGTCCAGGCCCAGCTCCACGATGATCCCGGCCAGATCGGCGTCGGGCGGGAGGGCGCCGAGGTCGCGGAGCGCGGCGAGCTGGCTGGTGACGTCGTTCATCGACGCGCCCACCAGGAGGCGGAGGAAGGCCAGGCGCTGCGCCTCGGGGAGGCGGCCGGTGATGCCGAAGTCGAGCAGGCCGGTGCGGCCGTCGGGCAGCACCAGCAGGTTCCCGCCGTGCAGGTCGCCGTGGAAGATGCCGTTGAACATGCACCCCTCGAGGAAGCCGACCATGCCGGTGCGGACGACGGCCTCGGTGTCGATCCCGGCGTCGTGCATGCCCACCACGTCGTCGAAGGCGAAGCCGCGGAACCGCTCCATGACCAGGACCCGCTTCGTCACCAGCGTCGGGTGGGGCCGGGGGATGACGTAGCCGCGCTGGCCGAGGCTGGCGTAGGACCGGGCGACCTCGACCATGTTGTCGGCCTCGAGGCGGAAGTCGAGCTCCTCGGTGATGGTCTCGGCGAAGAGGTCGACGAGCGCGGGCGGGTTGGCCAGCGCCGCCACCGGGATGCGGCCGATGAGGAAGGGCGCGATCCAGGCCATCACCTTGAGGTCGGCGTGGACCCGTTCGCCCACCGACGGGCGCTGGACCTTGACCACGACCTCCTCGCCGGTGCGCAGCGTGGCGGCGTGGGCCTGGGCGATGGAGGCGGCGGCGATGGGCGTGCGCTCGAAGTGCGAGAACACCTCGTCGAGCGGTCGGCCCAGCTCGGCCTCGACGACCTCGCGGATCACGGCGAAGCGCTCGGCCGGCACGCGGTCGCGCAGCAGGGCGAACTCGTCGACCAGCTCGGGCGGGAACAGGCCCTGGCCCGACGAGATGATCTGGCCGAGCTTGATGTAGGTGGGGCCGAGGCGCTCGGCGCCGACGCGGAGCCGGTGGGCGAGGTCGGTCCGTGACGCCACCCCGCCCTGGCGCCGGGCGCCGAGGTACCAGATGCCGACGCCGAGGCCCAGGTGGCGGGCGGTGCGGACGATCCGGGTGCCCGGCGGCAGGAGGCGCCGGCGGGTGAGCTCCGGGAGCTCGGCGGCCACCGCGAGCCGCTCGGCGGCGACCGGCCGCTGCCACGCCAGCTGCTCGTCCGGCAGGACCCAGGGCGCTACGGAGGAGAAGGCGGCCCAGGCGACGTCGGCCGGGCCCTCGATGGCGGTCCGGTCGGCGTCGGGCATGGGCGCCAGTGTCGCAGCCTGGCCGCCGCTTCCCGTCGTCGGCGCCCGAAATCCCCCCCAACCGGTAGCGTGGCGACCTCTGAGGCGCGGCCCGACGGCGGTCGGGCGTCCAGATCGTCGACGGAGCCGAGCGTCATGTCCCCCAACCGCAGCACCGGAGAGTGGAGCCTCGCCGTACGCCAGCAGGCCGCGGTGGCGCGCCTGGGCCAGCTCGGGCTGCGGGGCGGCGACCTCCAGGACCTGCTCGAGGCGGCGCTGCTCTCGATCGCCGAGGAGCTGGGCGCGCGCAACGTGGCCCTCCTCGAGCTCCTGCCCAGCTGGCGCGAGCTGGCCGGGCGGGCGGCGGTGCACGACGGTGCCGTGGTCGACGTGCGCCTCGTCGACCGGGTGCGGATCCCCGCCGGGCGGGAGTCGATGGCCGGTTTCACCGTGATGCAGGGCGTCGCCGTGGTCAGCGGCGACATCGAGGCCGACGAGCGCTTCCAGGTGCGGGCGCCGGACTACGGCATCCCGGCACGCGCCGCGGTCACCGCGCCGGTCGGCTGGGGCGAGCGTCCCTGGGGCGTGGTCGTCGTCTACAGCGACGTGGTGCGGGCGTGGACCGACGACGACGTCCACTTCGTCCAGTCGATGGCCAACACGGTGGGCCTCGCCGTCGCCCGCCAGCGGGTGGAGCACGAGCTGCGCGACAGCTCGGCCCGGCTGGAGCTGTCCCTCGGGGCCGGCGGCTTCGGCGCCTGGACCTGGGACGTCCGCACCGACTCCGTGGAGCTGTCGCCCTCGGCGCTGGCCATCTACGGCCTGGTCGGCGAGGCCTTCGACGGGGACGGCGACGCCTTCCTCGAGCTGATCCACCCCGACGACCGCGCGGCGCTGCGGGGCGAGACCTACGAGGCGCTCCAGACCTCGGGCGAGCAGCACAACGTGTACCGCACCGTGCGGCCCGACGGCGAGGTCCGCTGGGTCGAGTCCTGGGGCCGGGTCCTGCGCGGGAACGACCAGCCCTACCGGCTGGTGGGCGTCATCGCCGACATCACCGACCGCCAGCGGGCAGAGGAGTCGCGCGAGGCCCTGCTCGTCGCCGAGCAGCACGCCCGGGAGCGCCTCACGCTGCTCGCGGAGGCGACCGCTCGCTTCAGCGGAAGCCTCGATCCGGACGTGATCGTGGCCACCCTGCCGGAGTTCTGCGTGCCGCGGCTGGCCGACGTCTGCATGGTCGACCTGTTCGACGAGGTCGAGCAGCTGCGGGAGGTGGCGGCCGACGCCGTCGACCCGGAGCGGCTGGCCGACGTGCGGGCGCTGCGCCGGAAGCGGGCCGAGCTGGGTGGCGTCGGCGGGGTGTGGAGCGAGCGGCGCGTGGCCGGCCGGGCCGAGAGCGTCTTCGAGCCGGTCATGACCGACGAGCAGTTCCAGGCGGCGGCGTCCGACGAGGACCACCTCGCCCTCTTCCGCCGCTTCCACGCCCGGTCCTCGATGGTGGTCCCCCTGGTGGCCCGGGATCGCGTGATCGGCGTGCTGACCCTGATCATCACCGAGCCGGGACGGCAGTACGAGCCCGACCACCTCACCCTGGTCGAGGAGCTGGCCGGCCGGGCCGCGCTGGCGCTCGACAACGGTCGCCTCTTCGCCTCTCGGAACCGGGTCGCCCGCTCGCTGCAGGCCGCGCTGCTGCCGCCGGCCCTGCCCCGCATCGATGGGCTGGGCCTCGCCGCCCGCTACCGGGTGGCCGAGGCCGACATCGAGATCGGCGGCGACTTCTACGACGTGATCGAGGTCGGTGGCGGGGCCTGGGGCGTGGTCGTCGGCGACGTGTGCGGTCGTGGCCCCGACGCCGCCGCCCTCACCGGCCTGATGCGGCACTCGGTCCGCACCGCCGTGGTGCGCGAGGCCGCCCCCAGCCGCGTCCTGGCCCAGACCAACGACGCCGTGCTCGACCAGATCGACGACGCCCGGTTCTGCACCGCCGCCTACCTGCGGCTCGAGCCCGAGGGGCCGGGCCGGCCCGTGCGGGTGGTGGCCTCCAGCGCCGGGCACCCGCGCCCGGTGGTGCTGCGGGCCGATGGCCGCGCCGAGCTGGTCGACTGCTCGGGCCTGCTGCTGGGCGTGGTCCCGTCGCCGTCGCTCGTCGACGTCGAGGTCACCCTCGAGCCCGGGGACTCCGTGGTGCTCTACACCGACGGCGTGACCGAGGCCCGGCGGGGCAAGGAGCTCTTCGGTGAGAAGCGCCTGCTCGCCGCCATCCGCTCCCTGGCCGGCCAGGACGCCGAGGGCATCGCCGCCGGCCTCGACGACGCGGTCAGCGACTACCAGGACGACGCCAACGACGACATCGCCATCGTGGTCGTGCAGGCCCAGCGCGCCTGAGCCCGCGCCGCCCTGCCAGGATCACGGCCATGGCTGCCCCCGATCCCCGAGACGACCACGCGCTGGCGCGCACCCTCGCCGAAGAGGCCGGCCGGCTGCTGCTCGAACTGCGCCAGCGCCTGGTGGCCGACGGGGCCACCGGCGACGAGCTGAAGGCCGAGGGGGATCGCCAGGCCCACGAGCTGCTGATGGGCCGCCTGGCCGACGAGCGCCCCGGCGACGCCGTCCTCTCCGAGGAGGGCGCCGGCAGCGAGGGGCCGAAGGGCACGACCCGGCTCACCGCCGAGCGGGTGTGGATCGTCGACCCGCTCGACGGCACCCGGGAGTACGGCGAGCCGCCGCGGGCCGACTGGGCGGTGCACGTCGCCCTGGTGGTGGCCGGCGAGCCCGTCGCCGGGGCGGTGGCCCTGCCGGCCCAGAACCGCGTGCTCTGCACCTCGCCCCCGGCGCCGACCCCGGCCTCGCCGGCGGTGCGCCCCCGCATCATCGTCAGCCGGACCCGGCCGCCGGCGGTGGCCACCCACCTGGCCGAGGCGCTCGGCGGCGTGCTGGTGCCCATGGGCTCGGCCGGGGCCAAGGCCGCCGCGGTGGTGCTGGGCGCCGCCGACGTCTACCCGCACTCGGGCGGCCAGTACGAGTGGGACTCGTGCGCGCCCGTGGCCGTCGCCCGCGCGGCAGGGGTGTGGGCCAGCCGCCTCGACGGGAGCCCGCTCGCCTACAACAACGCCGACCCCTACCTGCCGGATCTGCTCGTCTGCCACCCGCTGCTCACCGACCAGGTGCGAGCCGCGCTGGCCACCTTCGACCCCGACGGGGCCTGACCCTCCGGCACCCGGAGCCGACCCGGGCGGGGCCGGCCGGATTGTTGAGCGGACTGGTCAAGAATGGGCCGCCCCGGTCTACGCTGTCGGCGATGCGCACCACCTACGAGCTCTCCCACCTGCGGGCGCTGGAGGCGGAGTCGATCCACATCATCCGCGAGGTCGCCGCCGAGTTCGAGCGCCCGGTGCTGCTCTTCAGCGGCGGCAAGGACTCGATCGTCATGCTGCGCTTGGCCGAGAAGGCGTTCTGGCCGGCCAAGATCCCGTTCCCCGTGATGCACATCGACACCGGCCACAACTTCGCCGAGGTCCTCGAAGTTCCGCGACCGCCGGGTGGGCGAGCTGGGCGTGCGGCTGGTCATCGCCTCGGTGCAGGCCAGCATCGACCAGGGCCGGGTGGCCGAGGAGACCGGCCCCAAGGCCAGCCGCAACCGCTTGCAGACCACCACGCTGCTCGACGCCATCGAGGAGCACCGCTTCGACGCCGCCTTCGGCGGGGCCCGGCGGGACGAGGAGAAGGCCCGGGCCAAGGAGCGGGTGTACAGCTTCCGCGACGACTTCGGCCAGTGGGACCCGAAGAACCAGCGCCCCGAGCTGTGGAGCCTCTACAACGGCCGCCACAAGCCGGGCGAGCACATCCGGGTGTTCCCCCTCAGCAACTGGACCGAGCTCGACATCTGGCAGTACATCGGCGACGAGGGCATCGACATCCCGAGCATCTACTACGCCCACCCCCGCCAGGTGTTCCGCCGCGACGGCATGATCCTCGCCGTCACCGAGCACCTCGCGCCCGGCCCGAACGACGAGGTCGAGACCCTCCAGGTCCGCTACCGCACCGTCGGCGACGCCACCATCACCGGCGCCGTCGAGAGCAGCGCCGCCACCGTCGAGGCCGTCATCGACGAGGTCGCCGCCACCCGGGTGACGGAGCGAGGCGCGACGCGAGCCGACGACCGCGTGACGGAGGCAGCCATGGAAGACCGGAAGAAGGAGGGCTACTTCTGATGCTCACCCCGCTCGGCGCCGTCGTCCTGCTCGTCGCCCTCGCCTTCACGCTCCTCGTGTTCGGCCTCCTCGGGCTCATCGTGCTGCGGTCCGGCTGCGAGCGCTGCACCGATCGTCGGGTCAACGGAGGAGCGTCCTCGTGACGGAGCTGCTGAGGTTCGCCACCGCGGGTTCGGTCGACGACGGGAAGTCGACGCTGATCGGGCGGCTGCTGTACGACTCGAAGGCCATCTTCGAGGACCAGCTCGAAGCGGTGGAGCGCTCGAGCGAGGCCATGGGCGCCGAGTACGTCAACCTGGCACTGCTCACCGACGGCCTGCGGGCCGAGCGCGAGCAGGGCATCACCATCGACGTCGCCTACCGGTACTTCGCCACGCCCAGGCGGAAGTTCATCATCGCCGACACCCCCGGGCACATCCAGTACACGCGGAACATGGTCACCGGCGCCTCCACCGCAGATCTCGCCCTCGTGCTGGTCGACGCCCGCAAGGGGCTGGTGGAGCAGTCCCGGCGCCACGCCTTCCTGGCCTCGCTGCTGCGCATCCCGCACCTGGTGCTGTGCATCAACAAGATGGACCTCGTCGATTGGTCCCAGGACCGCTTCGAGGAGATCAAGGCCGAGTTCCGGGCCTTCGCCACCAAGCTCGACATCCCCGACCTCGCCTTCGTGCCGGTCTCGGCGCTGATGGGCGACAACGTGGTCACCCGCTCCGACAACACGCCCTGGTACGAGGGGGCGTCGCTGCTGCACCACCTGGAGCAGGTGCACATCGCCTCGGACCGCAACCTCATCGACGTGCGCTTCCCGGTCCAGTACGTGATCCGCCCGCACTCCGACGAGTTCCACGACTACCGGGGCTACGCCGGCACGGTGGCGGGCGGCGTGATGAAGCCGGGCGACGAGGTCGTGGTGCTGCCGTCGGGCTTCACCTCCACCATCGCCGCCATCGAGACCATGGACGGGCAGCTGGCCGAGGTCACCACCGACCAGTCGGTCACCGTGCGGCTCACCGACGAGATCGACGTCAGCCGCGGCGACATGATCTGCCGGCCGGGCAACCAGCCCCACGTCGGCCAGGACGTCGACGCCATGATCTGCTGGATGGACGAGACCCGCTCGCTCGGCGTGCGGGACAAGCTGGTCATCAAGCACACCACCCGCACCGCCAAGGCGCTGGTGAAGAACGTGCAGTACCGGCTCGACATCAACACCCTCCACCGCGACGAGGCGGCTGGTGCGCTGGCGCTGAACGAGATCGGGCGGGTGCAGTTCCGCACCACCCAGCCGCTCTTCTTCGACGAGTACCGCCGCAACCGCACCACCGGCTCGTTCATCCTCATCGACGAGGCGGCCAACACCACGGTGGGCGCCGGCATGATCCTCGGCCCCACCGCCCCGGCCTGAGCGTGAGCACCAACGTCACCTGGCACGACGGCGAGGTCGGCCACGGCGATCGGCCCACCCGGGGCGCCACGGTCTGGCTGACCGGCCTGTCGGGCTCGGGGAAGTCCACCGTGGCCGTCGTCCTCGAGCAGCTGCTCGTGGGCCTGGGCCGGCCCGCCTACCGCCTCGACGGCGACAACCTTCGCCTCGGCCTCAACGCCGACCTCGGCTTCTCCGCCGACGACCGGGCCGAGAACGTGCGCCGGGCCGGCGAGGTCGCCCGGTTGATGGCCGACGCCGGCGTGGTGGCCATCGTCCCGCTCATCAGCCCCTACCGCGCCGGGCGGGACCACGCCCGGCAGATCCACCTCGCCGCCGGCCTGCCGTTCCTGGAGGTCTTCGTGGACACGCCGCTGTCGGTGTGCGAGGCCCGCGACCCCAAGGGCCTCTACGCCAAGGCGCGCGCCGGCGAGATCACCGGCTTCACGGGGATCGACGACCCCTACGAGGCGCCCGTGCGTCCCGAGCTCACCCTCACCCCGGCCGACGGCGATCCCGTCGCCCAGGCCACCCAGGTGCTGGCCCGCCTCGGCTGAGCGGGTGTGAACCGCGGGTGAACCCGGGGCCGGAGCCCTCGTGATCGGCCCGGGCCGGTGGTAGTGGTGGGGCGTGGCCAGCGACGACGGTGGAGCGGACGGACCCCCGGAGGCGGCCACTGCGGGCGGCCACCGGCGGGGCGAGGGCGGCGACCTGTTCGCCGAGGGGGAGGACGACCAGGCGCTGCGGGCCGACATCCGCCGGCTCGGCGAGCTGCTCGGTCGCTCGCTGGTGCGCCAGGTGGGCCCCGGCCTGCTGGAGCGGGTGGAGGCGGTGCGGACCCTCACCCGATCCGACCCGGCCGCCGCCGCCGACCTGCTGCGCGACGTCGACCCGGTGGAGGCCGGCCACCTGGTGCGGGCCTTCAACGCCTTCTTCCACCTGGCCAACGTGGCCGAGCAGGTCCACCGGGGCCGGGCCCTGCGCACGCTGCGGTCGGCCGACGGCGGCTCGCTGGCCACGACCGCCCGCCTGATCGAGGAGCGCCGGGCGACGGCCTCGGTCGACCTCGACGGGCTGGCCGCCGCCCTGGCCGTGCGCCCGGTCTTCACCGCCCACCCGACCGAGGCGGCGCGCCGCTCCCTGCTGACCAAGCTGCGGGCCGTGGCCGAGCTGCTCGACGCCGAGGCCGCCGAGCTGGCCACCACCGGCGGCCCCCGCACCCGGGCCGAGACCGATCGCAAGCTGGCCGGCACCATCGACCTGATCTGGCTCACCGACGAGCTGCGCCGCTCGCGGCCCGATCCGCTCGACGAGGCCCGCAACGCCATCTTCCACCTGGTCGACCTGCAGTCGGGCGGCCTCGTGGAGGTCCTGGACGACCTGGCGCGGACCCTGGGCGAGCTGGGTGCCGAGGTGGGCGTGGCCGATCGCCCGCTCACGTTCGGCAGCTGGATCGGCGGCGACCGCGACGGGAACCCGAACGTGCTGCCGGCGCTGACCATGGACGTGCTGCTGCTGCAGCACGACCACGGCATCGCCGCCGCCGAGGGGATCGTCGACCGCCTCATCGAGGAGCTGGGGGTGTCCTCGGCCGTGGCGGGGGCGTCGGCCGAGCTCGAGGCGTCGCTGGCGTCCCACCTCGCCGCCCTGCCCGAGGTGCCGGAGCGCTACCGGCGGCTCAACGCCGAGGAGCCCTACCGGCTGGAGCTGAGCTGCATCCGGGCCAAGCTGGCCCGCACCCGCACCCGGCTCGCTCGAGGCAGCGCCCACCAGCCCGGGCTCGACTACCTCGGGTCCCGCGAGCTGGTGGACGACCTCGACCGCTTGCGCCGGTCCCTCGCCGAGCACGGCGGCGACCTGGTGGCCGACCTGGTGGCCCGCTCGGTGCGCACGGTCGCCGCCACCGGGCTGCACCTGGCGACCCTCGACGTCCGGGAGCACGCCGACGCGCACCACGCCGCCCTGGCCGCCCTGTACGGCGCGGTGGGGGAGCCGTTCCGCCCCTACGGCGAGCTGACCCGCGGCGAGCGCACCGCGCTGCTGGCGCGCGAGCTCACCGGCCACCGGCCGCTCACCGGGCCCACCACCTCGCTGGTGGGCGACGACGCCCGCACCTTCGGCGTGTTCACCACCATCCGCGAGGCCCTCGACCGGTTCGGTCCCGAGGTGGTGGAGAGCTACATCACCTCGATGACCCGGGGCGTCGACGACGTGCTGGCCACCGTGGTGCTCGCTCGCGAGGCCGGGTTGGTCGACGTGCACCGCGGCGTGGCCCGCATCGGGTTCGTCCCCCTCCTGGAGCAGGGTCGCGAGCTCGAGGCGGCGGGCGAGATCCTCGACCAGCTGCTCCAGGTGCCGGAGTACCGCTCGATCGTGGCGGCCCGGGGCGGGGTCCAGGAGGTGATGCTGGGCTACTCGGACTCCAACAAGGACGCCGGCATCGCCACCAGCCAGTGGGAGATCCACCAGGCCCAGCGGGCCCTGCGCGACGTGGCGGCCCGCCACGGCGTGCGGCTGCGCTTGTTCCACGGCCGGGGCGGCACGGTGGGCCGCGGCGGCGGCCCCACCCACGACGCCATCCTGGCGCAGCCCTGGGCCACCCTCGACGGCGCCATCAAGGTCACCGAGCAGGGCGAGGTCATCAGCGACAAGTACCTGCTGCCGACCCTGGCCCGGGAGAACCTGGAGCTGACGGTGGCCGCGGTGGTGCAGGCCACGGCGCTGCACCGCCAGCCCCGCCTGCCCGCCGACGCCCTGGCCCGCTGGGACGCCGCCATGGACGTGGTCAGCGACGCGTCGCGCACCGCCTACCGCTCGCTGGTCGACGACCCCGAGCTGCCGGCCTACTTCCTGGCCACCACGCCCACCGAGCTGCTGGCGTCGCTGAACATCGGGTCGCGGCCGGCGCGCCGACCCGACGCCGGCGCCGGCCTCGACGGGCTGCGGGCCATCCCGTGGGTGTTCGGCTGGACCCAGTCCCGCCAGATCGTGCCCGGCTGGTTCGGGGTGGGCTCGGGGCTGGCAGCCGCCCGCGAGGCCGGGCTGGGCGACCTGCTCGACGAGATGCTCGAGCGGTGGTTCTGGTTCCGCACCTTCGTCTCGAACGTGGAGATGACCCTGGCCAAGACCGACCTCTCGATCAGCCGCCGCTACGTCGAGCGCCTCGTCGACGAGCGGGGCCACCGCCTGCTCGACGTGATCACCGAGGAGCACGACCGCTCGGTGGCCGAGGTGCTCCGCCTGACGGGCGAGGCCCGCCTGCTCGACGGCCAGCCGCTGCTCCAACGCACCCTGGCCGTGCGCGACCGCTACCTGCTCCCGCTGCACCAGCTCCAGGTGGAGCTGCTCGCCCGCCACCGCTGGGCCCAGGGCGCCGGCGACGAGATCGACCCCGCCCTGCCCCGGTCCCTCCTGCTCACCGTGAACGGCATCGCCGCCGGCCTCCGCAACACCGGCTGAGCGGCGGCCGGGCGCGACGCCGCCCGGTCCATGGGGACCGGGCGGCCTCGGGTGCTCGATCTTCCGGACGGAGGGCCGGCCGAGGTCAGGCGCCGGCGAGGTCCGGGGTGGGGGTGGCCTCGTCGGTGGTCTTGTCGCCGAGCTTGGCCGGGTCGACCAGGCCACGGGTGACCCAGCCCTTCTCCTCGGCCCAGACCATGATCGGCGGCAGGATGACCAGCGCCGAGACCAGCGCCACCAGCACGTTCATGGCCACGATGGTGCCGAAGTCCCGCAGGAGCGGCAGCGAGGAGGTGGCGATGACCGCCACGCCGACGATGGCCGTCATGCCCGAGACGATGAAGGCCCGACCGGTGCGCGCGGCGGTGATGTCGGCCGCCGCCTGGGGCGCCAGCCCTCGTTCTCGTTCCTCGATGAACCGCAGGAGGATCAGCGAGGTGAACTCGGTGCAGACCGCGATCACCAGCGGACCGCCCACCGCGGTCATGGGGCTGAGCTTCAGGCTGAAGGCGTAGGCCACCAGCGACGACGCGCCGACCGCGATGAGCACCGGCACCAGCGAGAGCAGCGATCGCACGATGCTCTTGAGCCGCACGGTGAGGAAGGCGAACACCAGGAAGATCGACAGGTAGGTCAGCTGCACCCGGTTGGACTCGAGGTTCTGCAGCAGGCCGACGCCGACCACGGCGAGGCCCGACGGCGTGGCGTTGATGCCCGACGGCGGCAGGTTGCCCTCGCTGCCCTTCTCGGCGATCTTCTCCCGCATGTCGTCGATCATCACGGCCCGGCTCTCGAGGTCGCCGGGCTTGGTGATGAACAGGATGTTGAACGCCGGCGACCGGTCCGACACCGTGAACGCCTTCACCGACTCCGGTGCCGCGTCGTAGGACGCCTTCACCAGCTTGCCGGTGGGGACGTAGTTGGTGGCGCCGGGCAGGTCGACGAGGTCGGCCAGCGGCGTGAGGATGCTCGAGGACACCAGCAGCTTGTCGTCGTAGCGGCGCATGGAGTCGTTGGTGAAGCCCTCCATCCAGTCCATGGTCTTGTCGGTGAAGAGCTCGTCCTGCTTGTCGGCCGTGACGTAGATGCCGAGCTCCGACGACGCGCCGGTCTCCCGCTCGAGGGTGGCGACGTCCTTGCGGTTCTGCGAGTGCTGGTTCACCCACTGGACCGGGTCGGTCTGCAGGGTGAGCTTGCCCTCGGTGACGATCCCCCCCGATGAAGATGATCAGGCTGGCGCCGATGAGCACCGGGGCGATCTTGGCCGGCAGCGAGCCGAGCTTGACCACCAGGGTGCCGAGGGCGCCCTCGCGGAAGTCCCGGCCCTGGGTGGGCGACTTGAACTCCCGGATGCCGAGGATGGCCAGGGGCAGGATGATCGAGCAGAAGCAGATGACGGCGATGCCGATGCAGAGCAGCAGGGCGAAGTCACGGATCATCGGGACCTTGGCGAAGCGCAGGGCGGCGAAGGCGAAGAGGGCGTCGAACGTGACCACCAGCAGGGCGGGGCCCAGGTTCCGGGCGGTCTCCTGGATGGGGTGCTCGGCACGGTCGATGATCACCTCCTCCTCGATGCGCGTGCATCTGGATCGCGTAGTCGATGCCGACGCCGAGCATCACCGGGAGGCCGGCGATGGTGACGATGGTGAGCGGTATCCCGATCCAACCGGCCAGGCCGAACGCCCAGATCACGCCGATCAGCACCACGCCGAGCGGCAGCAGGCGCCACCGGACCTTGAAGAAGAGCAGGAGGATCACGATCATGATCGCCACCGCGAGGGCGCCGAGCTTGAGGATGCCGCCGCGGAGGTAGTCGTTGATGTCCTTGAGCAGCACCGGGGCACCGGTGACCAGCGTGGTGCCGCCCTTGATGTCCCGGTCGGCCCAGGCCGCCTTCACGATGTCGGCGCCCTTGCCCTCGGCCACGACGTCGGCGTTGCCCTTGAGGCGCACGATCATCTGGGCGTGGGTGTCGTCGAAGAACGACGACAGCAGGGGCTTGCGGATCTTGCCCCGGTTGTCGCGCAGCAGGACGTCGACCCACTCGGGGTTGTCGAGGCTGCGCTTCGACTCCGGCGAGTTGAGGAAGGGCGTGATGCGCTCGGTGGTCTCAGCCAGGTCCGCCTTGCGGACCTTCTCGCCCTCGGAGCCCGGCTTCTCCGCGGCGATGGCGGCGTTGATGGTGCTGGAGGCGATGGAGCCCAGGGCGGTGGCCACCTCGAGCTTCGGGTTGCGGTTCGGGTCCTTGGGATCGACCGGCCCCGGTGCGTCCGGCGTGCGCGAGAGGAGGTTGGCGCTGAAGTCGAGGGTGTCGAGCGGGGTGAGCACCGCCTCGATCTCGTTCGTGTGGCTCAGGATCTCCTTCTTGGCCGCCTCGATGGCCTTCTGGTTCTCGGCGCTCGCCAGCTCGTCGACCTTGTGGCCGTCGTCCATGGTGAACAGGACCAGCATGATCTGGCCGCCGAACAGCTTCTGGTACGAGACGTTGTCCTTGGCCACCTGGTCGCCCTTGTTCAGGTAGCTGTCCTGGCCGGTGGCGAACTTCAGCTGGCTGATGCCGAGGCCGAGGACGAGGGTGATGACGAGGCCGACGACCGACACGGCGCCGGCTCGCTTGCCGAGCTGCACGGCCAGGTTTGACCAGAACTTCTTCACAGGTGGTGCTCCGTCGGGGTCCAGGCGGGAGGGGACGGACGACCTTACCCCCTGGTCACTTGGGTGCGTCGAACGGCACACGATCGGCCAGGGGTCACCGTCGGGTGACGGGAAGGCGTCAGGCGCGTCGAACGCTCCGACGCCCAGCGGGCGTACCTTCAGGTCGTGACCGAGCCCGTCGCCGTCGTCCACGTGGTGGCCAAGACCCACCTCGACCTGGGCTTCACCGCCCTGGCGGCCGAGGTCGCCCAGCAGTACGTCGACGACTTCTTCCCCCGTGCGGTGGCCGTCGGGCGGCAGCTGCGGGGTCGGGGCGGGCCCGAGCAGCTGGTGTGGACCACGGGGTCCTGGATCCTCGAGCACGCCCTGGCCACCGGCACCCCGGAGCAGCGGGCCGCGGTGGCCGCCGCGGTGGCCGACGGGCTCCTGGCCTGGCACGCCTTGCCCGTCACCACCCACACCGAGCTGATGGACGTCGACCTCGTCCGCACCGGGCTGGGCATCTCGGCGGAGCTCGACGCCCGGTTCGGCCGCACCACCACCGCCGCCAAGATGACCGACGTCCCGGGCCACACCCGCGGCCTGGTGCCGCTGCTCGCCGAAGCAGGGGTGACCTTCCTGCACCTCGGCGTGAACCCGGCCTGGCCGGTGCCCGAGGTGCCCCCGACGTTCCGCTGGCGCTCGCCCGACGGCGCCGAGGTCGTGGTGGCCTACCAGCGGGGCGGCTACGGCGGCGAGGTCGTGGTCCCCGGCTGCGCCCACGTGCTGGCCTTCCTGCACACCGGCGACAACCTGGGCCCCCCGTCGGCCGACGACGTGGTGGCGGCCCACGCCGAGCTGGGATCGCGGTTCCCCGGCGCCGAGGTGCGGGCCTCCACCCTCGACGCCTTCGCCCGGGCCCTGGCGGCCAGCGGGGCGGTGGCCGCCCTCCCCGTGGTCACCGCCGAGATCGGCGATCCCTGGCTCTTCGGCGCCGGCAGCGACCCCCAGAAGCTGGCCGCCTACCGCTGGCTGCTCCGCCATCGCCGCCGCCTGCCGGCCGCGGTGCCGACCGCCGATCGGGTCGCCGTCGATCGCGAGCTGCTGCTCGTGGCCGAGCACACGTGGGGCCTGGACCAGAAGGCGGCGCTGCCGGACACCGAGCGGTGGGACCGCGCCGGCCTGGCCGAGCTGCGGGCCACCCCCGAGGGCCGCCGGTTCGAGGCCTCGTGGGCCGAGCAGCGCGCCTACGTCGACGGCGCGGCCATTGCTCAGGTGGTCGAGGGGTCCGCGCCGCCGCTCGTCGATGGTCGCCACCGCATGGGAGCGGGTTGGGAGGCGGTCGCGCCCGGGGAGGCGATCACCACCGCTGCCTGGTCCCTGGCCGTCGACGGCACCGGATCGTTGGCCCACCTGGTGGAGGTGGCCACCGGTCGCGTGATCGCCGGCGTCGACCACCCGCTCGGCCGGGTCTCGTACCAATCGTTCGATGAGGGCGACTACGAGCGGTTCTACGCCGGCCTCGAACCCACCCCGGAGGACGACTGGTGGGCCCGGTGGGACAACACCAAGCCCGGCATCGACGCCGCCGGCGCCACCTCGGCCACCTGGCACCCCGAGCTGGTCGGCGCCTGGCACCACGACCACCTGGGCGAGGGCTCGCGCGGCCTGGTGGCCTGCTGCACCTTCGCCGGCGTGGCGACCGAGCGGCTGGGCGCCCCGCCGGAGCTCTGGACCGAGTGGCTCTGGAACGATGGGCCCGCGCTCGCAGGCGGCGCGGTGCTGCACGCTCGGCTGTGGTGGACGGCGAAGCCGGCCAACCGGCTGCCGGAGGCGCTGTGGTGGTCGTTCTCGCCCCTGGTGGCCGAGCCGGAGCGGTGGACCGTGGACAAGCTGGGCCAGTGGGTCTCGCCGCTCGACGTGGTGCGGCACGGCGGCCGGTCCCTGCACGCGGTCGGCGACGGTGGCCTCCGCTACGACGGCCGTGGCGGGCCGCTCCGGCTCGCCACCGACGACGCACCGCTGGTGGCACCCGGCCGTCCGAACCTGCTCGACGCCGACCCGCCGCTGCCGGACCTGGCCGGCGGCTTCCACGTCCTGCTGCTCGACAACTGCTGGGGCACCAACTTCCCCATGTGGAACGAGGGCCCGGCGTGCTTCCGGGCCCAGCTCTCCACTGCGCCCCCCGCCTGAGCGCCGTCGCCGCCAGGGCGGTTGCGGTCAGGCCGGTGCCGCCGGGCTAGGCGACCACGAAGTTCACGAGCTTGCCGGGGACGGCGACGACCTTGCGGACCGTGGCGCCGTCGAGCAGGGCGGCGACCTTCCCATCGGCGCGGGCTGCGGCCTCGATGGCGTCGCGGTCGGCGTCGGCGGGCACGGTGATGCGGCTGCGCACCTTGCCGTTGACCTGGACCGGCAGCTCGACGGTGTCGTCGACCAGCCAGGCCGCTTCGGCCACGGGGAAGTCCTCGTAGGCCAGCGACGCCGGGTGGCCCAGGCGGGACCAGAGCTCCTCGGCGACGTGCGGGGCCAGCGGGGCCAGCAGCAGGGCCAGGGGCTCGGCGACCGCCCGAGGCACGCCGCCGTCGGGGTAGGCGGCGGTCAGGTGGTTGGCCAGCTCGGTGATCCGAGCGATGGAGGTGTTGAAGCGCAGCGTCTCCATGCCGTCGCGCACCGCCGCGGTGGCGCGGTGCAGGCGGCGCCGGTCGTCGTCGGTTGGCTCGCCGGCGCCGACGCGCAGCTCGCCGCTCTGCTCGTCGACGAACAGGCGCCAGATGCGCTGCAGCTGGCGGTACATGCCGACCACCGCGGTGGTGTCCCACGGACGGCTCTGGTCCAGCGGGCCGGTGAACATCTCGTAGAGGCGCAGGGTGTCGGCGCCGTAGCGCTCGCACATCTCGTCCGGCGTCACCGCGTTCTGCAGCGACTTGCCCATCTTCCCGTACTCGCGCGTGACCTCGGCGCCCTGGAAGCGGTAGGTGCCGTCCTGCTCGACGACCTCGCTGGCCTCGACGTAGAAGCCCCGGTCGTCCTTGTAGGCGAAGGCCTGCACCATGCCCTGGTTGAACAGCCGGCGGAACGGCTCCGACGACGACACGTGGCCCAGGTCGAACAGCACCTTGTGCCAGAAGCGGGCGTAGAGCAGGTGCAGCACGGCGTGCTCGACGCCGCCGACGTACAGGTCGACGCCGCCGCAGTCGTCGGCGGAGGTGGGCCCCATCCAGTAGGCCTCGTTGGCGGGGTCGACGAACGCCTCGCGGTTGGTGGGGTCGAGGTAGCGCAGCTCGTACCAACAGGACCCCGCCCAGTTGGGCATGGTGTTGACCTCGCGCCGGTACGGCTGGGGTCCGTCGCCGCGGCCGAGGTCCAGCGTGGCGGTGGTCCACTCGGTCACCCGGCCCAGCGGCGGCTCCGGCTCGGAGTCCTCGCGGTCGGAGGTCTTGGGCGAGAAGTCCTCCATGGGCGGCAGCTCGAGGGGCAGCAGGTCGTCGGGCAGGGCCTGTGGTTCGCCGTCCGCGCCGAACACGATCGGGAACGGCTCGCCCCAGTAGCGCTGGCGGCTGAACAGCCAGTCGCGCAGCTTGTACTGGACCTTGCCCTCGCCGGCGCCCTGCTGCTCCAGCCAGGCGGTGATGGTGGCCTTGGCCTCGGCCAGGGCCAGGCCGTCGAGGCTGACCTCGGCGTTGGCCGACGCAGTGGCCGCGCCGCTGCCGCCGAACGCCTCGGGCCAGGTGCCGGCGGGCGCGTCGGCGGCCAGGTCGTGCTCGGCCAGCCACGCCGGGTCCGGCGCCACCACCGCGGTGACGGGAAGGTCGAAGGCCCGGGCGAACTCGAAGTCGCGCTGGTCGTGGGCGGGCACGGCCATGATCGCCCCGGTGCCGTAGCCCATCAGCACGTAGTCGGCCACGAAGACCGGCACCGACGATCCGTCGACCGGGTTGGTGGCGTGGCTGCCGGTGAACACGCCGGTCTTGTCCTTGCCCTCGGTCTGGCGGTCCAGCTCCGAGCGGCGGCTGGCGGCCTGCGCGTAGGCGGCGACGGCCTCGCCCGGGGTGCGGGCGCCACCGGTCCACGATGCCGGGGTGCCCTCGGGCCAGGCGTCCGCGGTCAGCGCGCCCACCAGGGGGTGCTCGGGGGCGACCACCACGTAGGTGGCGCCGAACAGGGTGTCGGGCCGGGTGGTGAAGACCTCGATCGGCCCGGCCGGCGAGCCGAAGCGGACCTGGGCGCCGGTGGAGCGGCCGATCCAGTTCCGCTGCTGGGACTTGATGGCGTCGGACCAGTCGAGCCCGTCCAGGTCCTGGATCAGCCGGTCGGCGTAGGCGGTGATGCGCAGCATCCACTGCTTCATGGGCCGGCGGTAGACCGGGAAGTTGCCCCGCTCGGAGCGCCCGTCGGCGGTGACCTCCTCGTTGGCCAGCACGGTGCCCAGGCCCGGGCACCAGTTGACCGGCACCTCGGCCAGGTAGGCCAGGCGGTGGCCGTTCAGCACGGCCCGGCGGCCGCTGGCGTCCAGGTCGGCCCACGGCGTGCCGTTGGGGTTGGTGCCCGCTGCGGGCTGGCGGGTGCCGGCGTCGAGCTCGGCCTCCAGCTCGGCGATGGGGCGGGCCCGGTCGGCGTCGACGTCGTACCAGGACCCGAAGATCTGCAGGAAGATCCACTGCGTCCACCGGTAGAAGTCGACGTCGGTGGTGGAAACCGAGCGGCGGGGGTCGTGGCCCAGGCCCAGCCGCCGCAGCTGCCGGCGCATGTTGGCGACGTTGGCCTCGGTGGTGACCCGGGGGTGGGTGTTCGTCTTCAGGGCGAACTGCTCCGCCGGCAGGCCGAACGCGTCGTAGCCCATGGTGTGCACGACGTTGTGGCCGGTCATGCGGAGGTAGCGGGCGTAGACGTCGGTGCCGATGAAGCCCAGGGGGTGGCCCACGTGCAGGCCCACGCCGGACGGGTACGGGAACATGTCGAGCACGTAGTGCTTGGGCCGGTCGGCCATGGCTTCGAAGCCCGTCGACAGCTCGCCCACCGGGTTGGGGGCGTGGAAGGTGCCCTCGGCGTCCCACCGGTCCTGCCAGCGGGCCTCCACCACCTGGGCGAGCGCGGCGTCGTAGCGGTGCACGGGCAGGTCGGACGCCGCGTCGTTGGAGGTCGGATCGGCCATGGCTGGCACGGTACTGCGCCGTCCGGATGGCCCTGAAGGCGAAACGGAGCGCCGTCGGGCGGCGGTCAGGTGACGAAGACGTAACGACCCGCAGGTCACCGGGGTCGAAGCCTCGGTGACCCTCGCCACCCCCGTGCTGCCGCTGACCATCCCCGAGCGCCTCGCCCTCGCCGATCGCCGGGACGGCCTGGTCACCTTCATCGACGGCGACGACGCGCAGCCGGTGCGCTGGTCCGAGCTGCTGCAGGACGCCCGGGGCACCGCCGCCGACCTGGCGGCGCGAGGCGTCGGCCCCGGGTCCCACGTCGCCCTCCTCGGCCCGACCACCCGGGACCTGGTCACCACCATCGCCGCCAGCTGGCTGGCGGGCGCCACGGTCGTGGTGCTGCCGCTCCCCATGCGCATGTCGTCGATCGAGGAGTTCGTCGAGCAGACCCGGCGCCGCATCCTCGGCGCCGACACCGCCCTCCTGGTGGTCGACCCCGAGCTGGCCCCGTTCCTCGAGGCGCAGCCCGGTGACCCGCTGACGCTCGGCTACGACGACCTCCGCGGCGACCCGGCGGCCTACGTGGCCCCGGCCCCGGACCCGGAGGCGCTGGCCATCCTGCAGTTCACCAGCGGGTCCACGTCCGACCCCAAGGGCGTCATGCTCCCGCACCGCACGGTGCTGGCCAACGTCGACGCCATCGCCGAGGCCCTCGTCCTGGACCCCGAGGTCGACGTGGCCGTGTCGTGGCTGCCGCTCTACCACGACATGGGCCTGGTGGGGATCCTCACCTCGGCCATGGTGCGCGGCGTCGACCTGGTGCTCGCCGGTCCGCAGACGTTCATGGCCAGCCCGGCCCGCTGGGTCGGCTGGCTGTCCACCTACGGCGGCACCATCACCGCCGGGCCGAACTTCTCGTGGGTCCTGGCCGCCCGGGCCCTCAAGCGGCTCGACGGCCTCGACCTCTCGCCCCTGCGGGTGGCGCTCAACGGCGCCGAGCCCGTCGACCCGGCCACCGTCGCCAACCTGGTCGAGGCCGGCGCCCGCCACGGGCTGCGCGCCGGTGCGGTGTTCCCGGCCTTCGGCATGGCCGAGGTGGCCATCGCCGGGACCTTCCCGGCGCCCATGTCCGGCCTGCGGGTCGACGCGGTCGACCAGCGGGTGCTGGAGACCGAGCGCTACGCCGCACCGGTCGACCAGGGCGCCGACGGGTCGAAGGCGTTCGCCCGCTTGGGCACCGCGGTGCCCGGGCTGGAGATCCGGGTGGTCGACCCCGACTCCGGCGCCGTGCGCCAGGACCGCGAGGTCGGCGAGCTGCAGATCCGGGGCACCTCGGTGATGACCGGCTACTACCGCCGCCCCGACGCCACCGCGGCGGCCTTCGACGGCGACTGGTTCCGCACCGGTGACCTCGCGTACCTCATCGACGGCGAGCTGGTCCTCTGCGGGCGCATCAAGGACGTGATCATCGTGGCCGGGCGCAACGTCTTCCCCGAGGACGTCGAGCGCAGCGTCGCCGAGGTCGAAGGGGTCCGGGCCGGCAACGTCATCGCCTTCGGCGTCGAGGGTCGGCGCCGCGAGGGCGTGGTGGTGGTGGCCGAGGCCCGCTCCGACGACCTGGCCGCCGTGCGGGGCTTCGTCCACGCCTGCGTGCGCGACGTCACCGGCCTCGCCGCCGACGACGTCGTCCTCGTGCTCCCGGGCACCCTGCCCAAGACCAGCAGCGGCAAGGTGCAGCGCTCGCTGTGCCGGGACCGCTACCTGGGCGAGGAGCTCCAGCCCGCCTGAGCCGCCGGCACGGGGTCCCGTAGCCCGGCACCGTTCTGGCGCCACCGGGGTGGGGGAAGGGGGT
Source organism: Aquihabitans sp. G128 (assembly GCF_019048865.1). GTDB lineage: Bacteria > Actinomycetota > Acidimicrobiia > Acidimicrobiales > Iamiaceae > Aquihabitans. The sequence goes on from NZ_CP077604.1 coordinate 291,051, forward strand.
GGACCCGCAGGTCGGGGGACGTGGCTAGCGTCCTCCGCCGAGCGAGCTGCTCCCCAGCCGACCACCCGAGGACCACGATGCCCACCCACGCCGAGCTCCGGATCCCCACCGATCCCCGCCTCCTGCGCGTCGCCCGGGTCACCGCGGCCGCGGTGGCGGCCGAGCTGCCCTACACCGTGCAGGACATCGAGGACCTCCGCGTGGCGGTCGACGAGCTGGCCGCTGCGGCCATCGACGGCTGCGGGCCCGACGGCTCCCTCGAGCTGCGCTTCGAGGTCAGCGACGACGAGCTGGTCGTCTCGGGGCGGGTGCCCGGCGCCGGTGCCCCCACCGAGCTGCACCCGGTCGCCGTCGACCTGCTCGGCCTCGTGGCCAACGGCCACTCGCTCGGCGTCGACGGCGACGACCGGGTGTTCTCGTTCACCAAGCGCTCGGGCGCGACCGCCCCGTGACCGGAGAGTCCTCCGAGCTGCTCGACCTGTTCCGCCGCTACCGCGAGACGGGCGACCGCCGGGTCCGCAACGACATCGTGGAGCGCCACCGGCACCTCGCCGACCGCTACGCCCGCCGCTACCGCGCCCGCGGCATCCCGGTCGAGGACCTGCGCCAGACCGCTCTGCTGGCCATGGTGCGCGCCGTCGACCGCTTCGACCCCGACCAGGGCGTCACGTTCGCCACGTTCGCCAGCCGCACCATGGACGGCGAGCTCAAGCGGGCCCTGCGCGACAAGGCGTGGGCCGTCCGCCCGCCGCGCGCCGCCCAGGAGCGCCACCTCGCCCTGCGCAAGCGCGAAGAGGAGCTCACCCACTCGCTGGGCCGGGCGCCCACCGTGACGGAGCTGGCCAAGGCGCTCGACGTCACCATCGACGAGGTCCTCGAGGCCATCGAGGCGGGTGGCGCCCGCACGGCCGGCGGCATCACCCGCACCAACGACGACGGCGCCGTGGTGGAGGCCGACGACCTGCTCTCGGTGGGCGAGACCGGCTACGGCCGCGTCGACGACCGCATGCTCGTGGCCGAGCTGCTGGAGCAGCTCGGCGAGCGCGAGCGCGAGGTGATCCGCCTGCGGTTCTTCGAGCGCCTCGGCCAGGAGGAGATCGCCCAGCGGGTGGGCGTCAGCCAGAGCTACCTGTCTCGCTTGCTGCGGCGGATCCTGCTCGACCTGCGCGAGAAGGTGGGCGAGCTGCCCGAGGGCTTCCTCGACCCCACCCTCAGCGACGACTGAACCTCGGCTCGACCGTCCCGTCCGCTCAGTGGGCGGGGGAGAGGTCCTTGGGCTTCACCGTGCCGTTGCCGACCGGGTAGTACGGGTCGCCGTCGCTCAAGGTGTCGAGGGTGCTGCTCGACACCGACTCCGACGCCTCGAGACCCCGCAGGATCCGCTTCTCGGACACGCTGAGCAGGCCGTCCTCCAGGAAGTGGGCCTTGATGAGCTTGATCTTGCCGGCGGTGATCCCGTCAACGGCGGCGAGGGCCACCTCCTGGGTGCAGTTGCCGCTGTCGGCGTTCACGCCGCAGGCGTCGATCACGTCGACCGCGGTGCCCACGAGCACCACGCCGCCGGCCACCCGCACGATGGTCCCGGGGATCTGGCCACCGGGGACCAACATGGCGCCGGTGCCCACCCAGACGGCGACGTCGGCGGCGTCGTCGACGGCACCCTTGAACTTGTCCCAGCCGGTCATCTGGTAGATCGGCGTGGGCCCGTGGAGCCCGGAGTGGGTGAGCGCCAGCAGCATCGCCTCGTCGAACCGGCTGGAGCTGCCGTCCTCGTAGTCGTCGAGCAGGCGGTCGTAGTAGTCGGCGCTGAAGAAGCCACGCTCGCCCTTCTGGTCGAGCTGGTCCATCAGCGTCTCCGCGGAGTACTCCCGGTACTGGCGCTGGCGGGCGAGCGTCTTCTGCGCCCACTCGTCGGGGTCCATGCCGTCGGGGGCGGGCGGGACCACGCCGAGCACCACGTCCTGGTCGAGCCAGTTCCCGAGCACCTCGGCGGCGTCGTCGTCGAGGGCGTGCTGGATGCCGGCAAGCATCGCCGGGTCCCAGTCGGTCATGCCGAAGCCGTTCAGCCCGCCGTCGTCGCCGATGGACATCTTGGAGGTCTCGAACTCGTCGGCGACGTCGGTGATGCTCTGGCCGCGGCGGATGAGGTAGTCGATGAGCAGCGGGTTCTTCAGGTCGCCCGGGTCGATGAGGCCCTCGTCGAGCAGGCTGGAGAGCTGGTCGCGGATGGTGTCGGGGTCGGCGGCCTGGCCCCGCTGGGTGGCCAGCTCGCTCATGATGTCGGGGAGGTCCCCCACCTCGACCCGGTAGGCCGGGTTGCCCGCCTTGGCCTGGAGGAACATGGCGAGCAGACCGGGATCGATCCCGTCGATGGCGTTCAGCTGGTCGTCACCGTTGGCGTCGAGCTGGTGCAGCGCGGCGGCGAACCCGCGAGCGGCGTTGCACGTGTCCTGCAGCCCCTGGAACGCGGCGCCGATCTCGAAGAGGCGGTTGGGCGGCAGCTCGTAGCTGGGGTCGATGGGCTGGTCGGCCAGCGCCATCAGCGCGGCGTTGTAGCGGGCGATCTCCTGGCTGGCGCCGTGGGCCGACGCCCGCACGTCCTGGGTGAACGCCACCAGGGCGTGGGGGTCGGCGGCGATCAGCGTGGGCCCCGGATCGGTGGGGCTGCCCCCGTCACCGGCCGGTCGGGTCACGACGCCGCCTTCGCGGCCTGGTCCTGGCGGGCCTGCCACGTCGCCAGCTCGGTCGCCCACTCGTCCTTGCGGTCCTGCGCCTTGTAGATCTGGGACCGGAGCAGGGCAAGGTCGGCCGCCAGGCGCGACGAGGGCCCGCGGCCGACGTCGAACAGGTGGTCCCGGGCCTCGGCGTACTGGATGCGCAGCGCCTCGCGGAACTGCCCCGAGAAGGCCGGGGTGAACAGGGCCTCGGCGTAGGCGTCCTGCTGGATCGACACCGTGCCCAGCGCGTCGAGGAGCGCCTCCATGGCCGCCACCGCCGCGTGGGCCTCGGCGAACGGGAAGACCGGCGGGACCGGACGGGGATCGCTCGGGATCGGCTCGGGGACGGGTGGCACGGTGGTGAAGGTACCCACCGCAGCGCCGTCGGAGGATGGGGCACGGTGCCCAACCCTCGGGCTACTCGACGCTGATGAGCTCGCCCAGGCCGGTGATGTCGAGCAGGCGCTGGGTGTTGGCCGATGGGCCACGGAGGGCCAGCTCGCCGCCGCGGTCGGCCAGGGACTGGCGGGCCGTCACGAAGACCCGGAGGCCGGAGGAGTCGAGGAACGTGAGACCCGTGAGGTCGAGGACCACCCGGTCGACCGTCCCGTCGCCGAGCAGGCCGTCGATGGCCTCCTCGAGCTGCGGGGCGGTGGCGGGGTCCAGCTCACCGACCAGGGTGATGGTCGAGGTCGCTCCGGGGGCCACGTCGAGGTCGAGCAGCGCGGTTCGAGGGGCGTCATCAGGCACGAGAGGATCGTAGACGGCCGTCGGCCGCCCCCGACCCAGCCGACGCCCGATCACCCGTTGAGGTGACCTCTGGCGTGCGGGTCGAGGAAGTCGCTCCCGGGTGCACCGGGTGGCAGGGGCGTGGGATACGGTCGGTCCATGGCTGCCCCCGGCCGTCGACCACGGTCGACCCGGGTCCTGACCAGCGCCGCGGCGCTGGGTGGGACCCTGCTCCTCTCGTCCTGCCAGCTGCCCCGCTTCGGTGCGCCCGAGCCGGCGAGCGACCAGGGCGGCCACACGCTCGGGCTCTGGCAGGGGTTCTTCGTCGCCGCCATCGTCGTCACCCTGTTCGTGTGGGTGCCCCTGGCCTTCGTGCTGCTCAAGTACCGCCGCACCCGCCGGGCCCGTCGGGGCGACGCCTCCATGCCGAGCCAGAAGGCCTACAACATCCCGATGGAGATCGGGTACACGGTGGTCCCGGTGCTCATCGTGGCCGTGCTGTTCTTCTTCAGCGTGCGCACCGAGCACGAGGTCACCGCCGTCTCGAAGGCCCCGGCGGTGCGCGTCGAGGTCATCGGCTTCCAGTGGGGCTGGCAGTTCCGCTACCTCGGCGAGGGCTTCACGGTCGACGCCCCGCCCGGCGAGAAGCCGCAGCTGGTGCTGCCCATCGGGGCCTCCACCAACCTCAAGCTGGTGTCGACCGACGTGAACCACTCGTTCTGGGTGCCCGACTTCCTGTCGAAGCGGGACCTGATCCCGGGCGTCGACAACGAGATCACCGTGACGCCCAACCGGGCCGGCACCTTCGAGGGGCGCTGCGCGGAGTTCTGCGGCCTCGACCACTGGAAGATGGGGTTCACCGTGCGCATCGTCCCGCAGGCCCAGTTCGACTCGTGGCTGGCCGAGCAGAAGGCGGCGGGCGGCACCGCCAGCGCCATCCCGCCCACCACCGCCACCACCAGCGACACCAGCGAGGGGAGCGGCGGATGACCGCCCTCGACGACCCGGCCACCCTGCCGATCGACGCCACCTACGACCCCGCCGGCCGCCTCGGCGAGCCCCGGCCGGCGAACGGGCTGCTCGCCTTCCTCACGAGCACCGACCACAAGCGCATCGGCATCTCGTACATGGTGACGGCGTTCGGCTTCTACCTGATCGGCGGGGCCCTGGCCATGGGCATCCGGGCCGAGCTGGCCGAGCCGGGCACCCAGATCGTGGGCGAGGGGCGCTACAACGAGCTGTTCACCATGCACGGCAGCGTGATGCTGTTCCTGTTCCTGGGCCCGTTCGCGTTCGGCCTGGCGAACTACCTGGTGCCGCTGCAGATCGGCGCCAAGGACATGGCGTTCCCCCGGCTGAACGCCCTGAGCTACTGGTTCTACCTGTTCGGCGGCCTCACGATGCTGTCCGGCTTCCTCACCGCCGACGGCGCCGCCGACTTCGGCTGGACGGGCTACACGCCGCTGTCGTCCATCGTGCGGTCGCCGTCGCCCGGCGCCGACCTCTGGCTGCTCGCCATCGTGCTGACCGGCCTCTCGGGCGTGCTGACCGCGGTCAACATCGTGGCCACGGTGATCTCCATGCGAGCACCCGGCATGACCATGTTCCGCATGCCGATCTTCACCTGGAACATGCTGGTCACCAGCCTCCTGGTGCTCATCGCCTTCCCGGTGCTCACCTCGGCTGGCGCCATGCTCTTCGTGGACCGCCACCTCGGCGGCCACATCTTCGACGCCGCCCAGGGCGGGGTGCCGGTGCTGTGGCAGCACCTGTTCTGGTTCTTCGGCCACCCGGAGGTGTACATCCTCGTGCTGCCCTACTTCGGGGTGGTCACCGAGGTCCTGCCGGTGTTCAGTCGGCGGCCGGTCTTCGGCTACGCCGGGCTGGTCTTCGCCACCATCGCCATCGGCGCGCTGTCGGTGGGGGTGTGGGCCCACCACATGTTCGCCACCGGGGCGGTGCTGCTGCCCTTCTTCACCGGCTTCTCCATGCTCATCGCCGTGCCCACCGGCGTGAAGCTGTTCAACTGGATCGGCACGCTCTGGGGCGGTGACATCGAGTTCACGACGCCGCTGCTCTTCGCGGTGGGCTTCATGTTCACCTTCGTGCTGGGCGGCGTCACCGGCGTCATGCTCGCGGCCGCCCCGATCGACTTCCACGTCACCGACAGCTACTTCGTGGTCGCCCACATGCACTACGTGCTCTTCGGCGGCTCGGTGCTGGCCCTCTACGCCGGCATCTACTACTGGTTCCCGAAGTTCACGGGCCGGACGCTGCACGAGGGCTGGGGCAAGCTCCACTTCTGGCTGACCCTGGTGGGCTTCCACCTCACCTTCATGGTCCAGCACGTGCTCGGCCTCGAGGGCATGCCCCGCCGGGTGGCCGACTACTACCCGGGCGACGGGTTCACCTTCCTGAACCAGGTCTCCACCGCCGGCGCCTTCCTGCTCGGGGCCTCCACGTTCCCGTTCCTCTGGAACGTGTGGCGCACGCTCAAGCTGAAGCGGGGCGAGCTGGCGCCGCCGAACCCATGGGAGGGCCACACCCTCGAGTGGGCCGCCACCTCGCCGCCGCACCCGCACAACTTCACCGAGCCGCTGCCGCCCATCCGCTCCAACCGGCCGGTGTGGGACGAGCTGCACCCCGAGCACACCGAAGGCGGCCACCGTGGCTGAGGTGGCCGACAACGCCGCCCCCGGCCCCGACGTCAGCGAGATCGACGACCGCGCCGACTCCCAGGTGCCCTGGCGGATCTTCGCCTTCATCGGGGCGTTCGTCCTGGTGATCTCCATCATCTACGGCGCCACCTCCGGCGAGGAGGCCGGCGCGGTCATGCTCACCGTCGCCGCCATCCTCGGCCTGTGGTGCGCGGTGTTCCTCTGGCGGAACCTGCGCCGCTACGAGGCCGGCACCTCCGGGCATCGAGGCGGCGACCACGAGGCCATGTACCTGCCCGAGGCCAGCCCCTGGCCCTTCGGCATCGGGCTCGGCCTCACCCTCGTGCTCAACGGCCTGCTCATCGGCACCTGGTTCCTGGTGCCGGGCGTGATGGTGCTGGTCCTGTCGCTGGCCGGCTTCGCCCGCCAGTCACGCCACCGGGCCTGACCGGGCCCGGACCCAGAGCTCGCCCACCAGGACCGGGGCGAGCAGGCGGACCTCGAACCAGTAGCCCGTGAGGCCCGCCACCAGCAGGTAGGGGAGGGCGAGCAGCCAGTAGGCGCGCACCGCCGTGCGCGCCTCGCCCGACGTGCCGAGCCCGGCGACCTCGGCGGTGCCTCGCCACCAGACCAGGAGGGCGACGAGGAGCAGGGCGCCGACCCACCCGGTCAGGCGGCCGACGTTGCCGGCGAGGGTCAGGCCGCTCCAGAGCGACGGGCCGGCACCGCCCTGGGCGGCCCCCACCCGCACCGACGCGTAGGCCGCCACACCGGCCAGCGACGAGGTGGCGGCGATCGTGGCCAGGCGGCGGTCGTCGCGCCGGACCCACCACACGGCCCAGAGGGCGGCCACCGCCAGGAGCGCCGACTCGCGGTTGGCCACCCCCACCGCCACGAGCACCGGCGCGGCCAGGTCCCACGGGGGGCGGGCCGTGGCGGCGACCAGGGCCGCCAGGAGGAGCACGTAGGACAGCTGGTCGTAGGGGGTCACCACGTAGCCGGTGGCGGCCACGGCCAGGACGAGGGTGGCGAACACCAGGGTCCGGTGGGGCTCGGGGAGGCCGGCCCGACCGACCACGACGTGGGCGAGGGTGGCGAAGGCCAGGAAGGCCACCAGGTTCACCAGGGTCATGGCGCTGTAGAGGTCGCCGTGGGGGAGCCCCGCCCGCCCGGAGGGGGAGACCCAGCCGGGCAGCGGGTTGCCGATGACGTGGTGCACGGCGCGCACCAGCTCGCGGCCCACCACCCGCGGGCGGTACACGCCGTGGTCGTACTGGCCGTCGAAGGCGGCGCGGTCGTACAGGGCGCGGGAGAACCAGGTGCTGGCGGCGAAGGTCGAGGCCACGCCGGCCACCACGGCCACCGCGCCGTCGCGCCACGCCGCAGTGGCCGCCGGGGTGGCCGCCGCCCGGCGAGGCGGAGGTCCGGCTGTCGATGTCATCGGTTCCCCTCCGCTCGAGCGGGGCGGAGCTTGGCACAACCCTCGCCGCCGGGGCCGCTGGTGCCGGGGGTTATCGTCCGGAGATGGGGAGGCGCTGGGCGGCGGTGGTCGCCGCGACGGCGGCGGCGATGGCGGCCGCCACGATCTGGGACCCGCTGTCGTTCCTGGCCGACGACTCGTGGTTCTACCTCGTCATCGGGCGCAACGTCGCCGACGGCCACGGCATCACGTTCAGCCGGACCATGCCCACCAACGGCTTCCAGCCCTTGTGGCAGGCCGTCGTGTCCGGGGTGCTGGTGGTGGCCCACGCCCTGGGCGCGACGTCGCCCACCGCCGAGGCCCGGGCGGTCCTCGTGGTCGGCTGGGCGGTCCTCGGCGCCGCGCTCTGGCGGCTCGCCGCCCTGCTGGAGCGGCTCGGGGCCGGCCCGGCGGGGATCGGGCTGGGTTGCACGGGGGCGCTGGTGTTCGTCGGCGGCCTCCTCGCCACGGCGGGGAGCGAGGCCAACCTGGTCCTGCTGGCCGTGGTCCTCGCCACCGGCGCCCTGCTGGACGTGCTCGCCCCGCCCGGGCCCACCACCGCTGCCGCCGCCCGCCTCGGGCTGCTGCTCGGCGTGCTGGTGCTCAGCCGGCTCGACACCGGCTTCGTGGCGGTCGCGGCCCTGGCGGCCGTGGTGCTCGCCGGCCACGGCGCGCGCATCGACCGGGTGCGAGCCGCGGTCGTGGCCGGCGGGGGCGCGGTGGTCGCGGTGGGGCCGTACCTGGCCTGGAACCTGGCCAGGTTCGACCACCTGCTGCCGATCGCCGGCGCCATCAAGCTCGACCGCAGCCAGCTGCTGTTCAACCTCCACGCCCTGGGCGTCACCGGCATCGGCCTCTTCGTGGCGATCGCCGCGCTGGCGCTGGTGGCCTTCGCCGGGCGACGCCCCACCCGGGCCCAGGCCGTCGCGTTCGCCGTGCCGCTGGCCGGGGGGCGTCGCGTCGAGCACGATCTACGTCCTGTGGGCGCCGGGCCGCTTCACGGACCTCGACTGGTACCGCATGCCCCACCTGCTGGCGGCCGCGGTGGCCGGCGCGCTGGCGGTCGAGCGGATCGGGGGCCGCTGGCCCCGGCTGCCGCCGCTCGCCCTGCCGGCGGTGGTCGTGCTGCTGGTGCCGGTGCTGGCCTGGGCCTTCACCACCCAGCGGGCCTTCGGCGCCAACCACGACTTCTGGCACCCGATCGCCGACGCGTCCGAGGCCATGGACCGCCAGGTGCCGCCCGACGGCGTCCTCGCCAGCCTCGACTACCCCGGCGTGGTGGCCTCCTTCAGTGGCCGCCGGGTGGTGGCGCTCGACGGCTTGACCGGCGACTACGCCTTCCAGGACGACCTGGTCCGCCGGGGAGGCGAGTGCGCCCTGGCCCGCAAGGGCGTGGGCTGGCTGCTCGTCGACGACCTGGACCGGCTGCGCCCCGTCAGCGGTTCGCCCGGCAGCTACACGGTGCTGGTGACCAGCTGGCTGCACCACGTCGACGTCGGCGAGCTGCGCCTCGATCCCGGCGACCGGGTGGCGCGCTTCGCCGGGACGCGCCTCAGCCTCTGGCGCATCCACCCGACCTGCTCGAGCTGAGCGTCGGTGCCGGTCGGGCTCAGTCGGCGCCGGTGGCGACCGGTTCGTCGACGGCGTCCGCGGCGGGCGGTCCGTCGTCGAGGTGGTCGGCGGGGTCCTTGCCGGGCCCGTGGCGCAGCCGGCCCGGGATCTCCCGCCAGTGCACCTTGCTGGCGATGGGCAAGCCGTCGCGGGCCGACAGCTCCTTGCAGAGCCGGTAGGTCCCCCACGCCGCGATGGGCGGCAGGATGAACAGCGCGAACCGGAACGTCCACAGCACCGAGTTCACCGACAGGCCGAACGTGGTGGAGAGCACGTCGGCGGCGCCGCCCAGGAAGCAGATGCTGTAGAAGGCGATGGTGGCGACGCCCAGGGCGGTGCGCACCGGCCGCTGGCGGGGCCGGTCGTCGAGGTGGTGGATGCCGTGGTCGCGCGTGACGCGCTTCCAGGAACGGCCAGGCGTAGAGCAGGCCGAACGTGGCGCCGGCGAGCAGCACGGCGGGGAAGAACGGGTTGGGCAGCTCGAAGCCGAAGAGCCGCACCTCCCAGCCCGGCATGATCCGCAGGGCGCCGTCGAGCCAGCCCATGTACCAGTCGGGCTGGCTGGCGGCGGACACCTCGGCGGGGTCGAAGGGGCCGTAGATCCAGATCGGGTTGATCTGCACCAGGCCGCCGAGCAGGCACAGCACCGACACGGTCAGGAAGAAGAGGCCGATGGCCTTGGCCGCGTAGGTGGGGAACACCCGCTCGCCCACGACGTTGTCCTCGCGGCGCCCCGGGCCGGGGAACTGGGTGTGCTTCTGGCGCACGATGATGAACAGGTGCACCCCGAGCAGGACCGTGATGGCCGCCGGGATCAGCAGGATGTGGATGACGTAGAGCCGCTCGATGATGTCGGGACCCGGGAACTCCCCGCCGAAGAGCAGCGACGTCACCCAGGTGCCCACCAGCGGGATCGACAGGGCGATGGAGTAGGCGATCCGCAGGCCGGTGCCCGACAGCTGGTCGTCGAGCAGGGAGTAGCCGGCGAACCCGTTGAAGATCGCCAGGATCAGCAGGGTGCAGCCCACCATCCAGTTCAGCTCGCGGGGCTTGCGGAAGGCGCCGGTGAAGAACACCCGGGCGAGGTGCACGACCATGGTGGCCAGGAACAGCAGCGCGGCCCAGTGGTGGATCTGGCGCATGAGCAGGCCGGCGCGCACGTCGAAGGAGAGGTCGAGCGACGACTTGTAGGCGTGGGTCATCTCCACGCCGCGCAGCGCGGCGTACGAGCCGTCGTAGATGACCTTCTCGCTCGACGCATCGAAGAAGAACGTCAGGTACACGCCGGTGAGCAGCAGCACCACGAACGAGTAGAGCGACAGCTCCCCGATCATGAACGACCAGTGGTCCGGGAACACCTTGTTCAGCGCGGTGCGGGCGAACTTGGCGCCGCCGAGGCGGTCGTCCACCCAGCGAGCGCCCTTGAACGTGGCGGTCCGCGAGGACGCCGCCTTGGCCTTGGCGCTGGGCGTGACCTTCGGCAGCGGCGGGGTCTGCTTGCTCACGATCGCACCGCCTTCACCGGTCTCGGTCCCAGAAGCCGGGCCCGACGGGCGAGGAGAAGTCGTCGGTGGCGATGAGGTAGCCGTCGTCGTCGACGCCCAGCGGGAGCTGGGGGAGCGGCCGGGCCGCCGGCCCGAAGATGGGCTTGGCACCCTCGAGCACGTTGAAGGTGCTCTGGTGGCACGGGCAGAGCAGCTTGCCCTCGCCGGCCTGGTAGAGCCCGACCGGGCAGCCCACGTGGGTGCACAGCTTGGAGTAGGCGATGATCCCGTCGACCACCCAGGCGTCACGGCCCTCGGCCAGGTCGAGCTTCTGGTTCGAGCGGGTGCGGATGACCAGCGTGGGCGAGTCGGCGTCGTCGGTGTGGTCCTCGGGGAACACGGTGAGCACGCCGTCGACGGCCAGGTCCTCCGGCTTGAGCGGGCTGTTGTCGGCCCGGACGAGGCGCACGCCGCCGGCGCGGCCCTTGGCCCGGGAGTACGCCGTCTCCTTGAGGCCCTTGCCGGGTCGGGGGCCGAGCGAGCGGATGGGGAAGAGGAGGGCGGCACCGAGCGCCGTGAGGGCGGCCCCGGCCGAGCCCAGCAGCAGGCGACGGCCCACCACGCTCTGCTCGCCGTGCTCGAAGGCGCTGCGGAAGTCGTCGATCTCCTCCTGGGTGGAGGCCAGCGACTCGCGCTCCTCGGTGACCTCGTCGTGGGGCATGAAGCGCTTGGCCCACACCACGATCCCGACGCCGATGCCGCCGGTGGCGACGGCGAGCATGAGCCCCTCGAGCTGGGTCTGGCCGCCCTGCCAGTAGACGACGCCGAGCCCGATGGCGGCCAGCGCGGCCACCAGGAAGCAGGCCGCGGCCAGCACCTCGGCCGAGGCGGTGGGCGGCGGGCCGGAGCGCTCCTGCTCGTCGTGCTCGGGCTCGTCGTGCTCCAGGTCGCTCACGAGCGCTTCCTCCGTCGGATGGGGCTGCGGGTGCCGATCCAGAACACGCAGGCGAGCAGGGCGGTCACGCCGACGAACCAGGCCACGAAGCCCTCGGGCACGGGGCCGATGCGGCCCAGCGGCACGCCGCCGGGGTCCTCGGGCGCCTTGAGGTACTCGACGTAGGTGACGAGGTCGTCGAGCTGCTCGTCGCTGATGGTCGACGGTCCGAACACGGGCATCTGGCCCGGCCCGGCCCGCACCGCGCCGGCGACCTGCTCGGGCTCGGCCTTCGACAGGGCCGGAGCGGCCCGGCCGTAGGACAGGGCGCCGCCGCTGCCCGAGGCCGAGTGGCAGGCCTGGCAGTTGGCCCGGAACACCTTGCCACCGCGGGAGAGCGAGGCGCCGTCGAGGTCGACGGCGGGGAGGGCGGGCCCGTCGCCGAGGCTGCCGACGTAGGCCACCAGTGCGGCGATGTCGTGCTCGTCGTAGGCCGGGTCCTTGCGGTGGGGCTGCTCGTCGGGGTTGCCCAGGGGCATGCGCCCGGTGGAGAGGTAGTAGTAGGCCGCGGCCTCGCCGGCCTCTTCCAGCGACGGGCCCCGCTCGTTGTCGCCGGCGTCCTTGACGCCCTGGCCCTGGGTGCCGTGGCAGCTGACGCAGCCCACCAGGTAGAGCTGGCGCCCTTCGGCCACCAGGTCGCCATCGGCCTGGGCGGGGGAGCGGCCGGTGAGCAGGAACGTGACCACCAGGGTCAGCCCCAGGGCGGCGCCGACGGTCCAGCGGGCGAGGTGCCGTGTGGCGGGCGCGCCGCCGGCGGGCTCGGCCTCGGCTCCGGTCTCCGCGGCCGCCTCGGTCACTTGACCAGGTACACGACGGTGAACATGGCCACCCAGACCACGTCCACGAAGTGCCAGTAGTAGGCGGCCATCTCGACGGTGCGCTCGGCCGGGGCCTTGGACCGCCCGCCGATCACGCCGGCGATCGACAGCAGGAAGATCAGGCCGCCGATGACGTGGAGGCCGTGGAAGCCGGTCATCAGGTAGAAGATCGACCCGTAGGCGTGGCTGCCGATGTGGAACGGCGCCTCGGCGTACTCCCAGGCCTGGTTGCCGATGAACACCGCGCCCATGGCGACGGTGGCCACCAGCCAGCGCACCGACCCGGCCCGGTCCTCGCGGCGGGCGGCCAGCACGGCCAGGTGCATGGTGGCGCTCGAGGCCAGCAGCACGACGGTGGCGGCTGCGGTGCGGGCGGTGGCCAGTTCGACGCCCTCGGGGGGGCCAGATGCCGCCCTCGGCGTTGGCCCGGAGGGTGAACCAGGCCGCGAACAGCCCGGAGAAGAACATCAGCTCCGACGCGAGCCACACGACCATCCCCACCTGGAGCGGGTCGGGCGTGCGGGTCGAGGGGGGCTCGGCGGTCACCGTCGGTTCGGCCACTGCCGTCGTTTCTACCAGGTCCCCTGGCGGCGACCCTCCCCCCGGAGGGCCAAGTCGTACCTTTGGTGGCGTGCCATCCATCACGCTCGGTGACGTCGTGCTCGGGTGGCGTCTCGATCCTGCCGCTGCGCTCGTCGCCGTGGCCGGGAGCGTCGCCTACGGGCGCGGCGTCCGCGACCTCGCCCGCCGGGGCCACCGGTGGCCCCGGCTGCGCACGACGGCCTTCGCGGTCGCCGTCGTCGCACTGGCGGTGGCCACCCAGTCGGGCATCGGCCGCTACGACGACCAGCGCCTCACCATCCACATGGTCCAGCACCTGCTGCTCGGCATGGTGGTGCCCTTCGCCCTGGTGTGCTCGGCCCCGCTGACCCTCGCCCTGCAGACCGGCCGGTCGGGTACCCGCCGGCTGGTGCGCAAGGCCCTGCACCACCCCGTGGCCCGCCTGGTCACCAACCCCATCGCCACGTGGGTGCTCTTCGGCGGCGGCATCGTCGCCATCTACCTGACCCCCCTGCTCGACCTGAGCGCCCGCAACGGCCTGGTCCACCTGGCCGTGCACGTGCACCTGGTCACCACCGGCAGCCTGTTCCTGGCCGGCCTGGTGGGCGCCGACCCGTCCCCCCGGCCCCTCCCGCACGGCGCCCGGCTGCTCTCGGCGCTCACCGCGGTGCCGTTCCACGCCTTCCTCGGCCTGGCCATGCTGTCGGCCGACGCCCCGCTGGCGCCCCGGGCCTACCCGTCGCTGCCGGACCAGCGGACGGCCGCCGGGCTGCTGTGGGGGATGGGCGAGCTGTTCACCCTGGCCGTGGCCGCCGTGGTGGTCCGCCGCTGGTACGTCACCGACCAGCGCGCCGCCGCCCGCTTCGACCGCCAGGACGACGCCCGCCGCCTCGCCGCCGCCACCGAGCCCGAGTAGCCGGCGGGCCCTGGCCGGGACCGGTGCTCGGGCGCTCGTTGTCACCGGGGCTGCGTAGGTTGGCGGGGTGCCCGTCCCCGGACCGGCCGCGCTCGGGCGCGGCGTCGTCGTCAACGCAGGTGGCGCCATCCCGGCGCCGTGGATCACCGCGCCGGTGGTCACCGTCGACGACGCGGTCCTGAAGGCGCCGGCGGCCGTGGTCGCCGCCCTCCACGCGGCGTGGGCCGAGCGGGAGCCGGTGGTGGTGGAGCTGGCGGTGGACCCGGCCCGCTTCCGGGCACCGCAGGACGTGACCGATGCGCCGTGGCGGCTCGATCCGGACTTCGAGCCGTGGTTCGACCGGCTGCACTTCCTGGTCTGGGCCAACACCTACGACGCCCGGGCCGGTGACCCGATCTGGTGGTGGGGCCGCAAGGCGGCCCGCCTCGGGGCCACGCCCACGCCGGACGGCGCCACCGACGTCGCGCTGCCGGACGGCACCGAGGCGTGGGTCGACGGCGGCCCGCGGCGGCCCTGGTCGGCGGCCGACCTCGCCGGTGCGCCCGTCGTCCACAGCGAGTCGGTCGAGCTGGGCCGCCTGGCGGTCGGGCCCGAGCCGGTGGCGCCCGCTGCGGACCTGGCGCCGGACCAGTTGGCCGCGGTGGCCCACCAGAGCGGCGCGGCCCGGGTGATCGCGCCGGCCGGCTCCGGCAAGACGCGCGTGCTCACCGAGCGGCTGCGCCACCTCCTGGCCGACTGCGGCCTGGAGCCCGAGTCGCTCCTGGCGGTGGCCTACAACAAGGAGGCCCAGCTCGAGCTGGAGCGGCGCACCACCGGCTTCCGCCCCCGGGTCCGCACCCTGAACGCCCTCGGGTACTGGGTGCTGGCCGAGCACCGGGGTGGGGCGCCTTCGCTGCTCGACGAGCGCGACACCCGGCGCCTGGTCGAGTCGCTGCTGCCCGGCCGCCGCCAGCGTCGGGCCAACACCGACCCCATCGGTCCGTACCTCGAGGCCCTGGGCACCGTGCGCCTCGGCCTGCGGGACCCGGCCGAGGTCGAGGGCGAGCGGGACGACGTCGACGGCCTGGCCGACCTCTTCCGCCCGTACCGCATCCACCTGGCCGACCGGGGCGTGGTCGACTTCGACGAGCAGATCTACGGCGCCATCGAGGTCCTCCTCGCCGACGGGGAGTTCCGGCGCTCCATGCAGGGGCGCTGCCGGCACCTGCTCGTCGACGAGTTCCAGGACCTGACCCCCGCCCACGTGCTGCTCATCCGGCTCCTCGCCCTCCCGACGCTCGACGTGTTCGGCGTCGGCGACGACGACCAGGTGATCTACGGCCACAACTCCGCCGACCCGGCCTTCCTCATCGACTACGGCGCCCTGTTCCCGGGAGCCACGCCCCACCCGCTCACGGTGAACTACCGCTGCCCGGTCGAGGTGGTCGACGGCGCCCGCACCCTGCTGGCCTACAACCACCGGCGCGTCCCCAAGGAGATCACCGCCGGCCCCGACGCCGACCCCGCCACCGGCGCGCTGCGCGTGGTCCACCACGGCCCGGACGATGCCGCGCAGTCGATGGTCGACGTGGTCCAGGGCTGGCTGGCCGAGGACGGCGTGCTCCCGAGCTCGCTGGCGGTGCTGGCGCGGGTGAACTCGCTGCTGCTGGCCCCGCAGGTGGCGCTGGCCGAGGCCGGCCTCCCGCTGCAGTCCGTGCTGCGGCCCGAGGTGCTGGAGCGCACCGGCATGCGCGCCGCGCTGGCCTACCTGCGCCTCGGCGTGGCGGGCGACGCCATGAGCCCGCGGGACATCGTCGAGGTCATGCGGCGCCCCACCCGCGGCCTGCCGCAGTGGTTCCCCGATCGCCTGGAGCGGCGCAGCACGTGGAGCGTGGCCCAGCTCAAGGGCATCGCCGACCAGGTGCCGGACAAGGAGGCCGCCAAGGTGCTGCGCCTGGCCGACGACCTCGCCGCCGTGGTGGCCGCCGCCCGGGGCGGCACCACCCGCTCGGTGCTGGAGGTGGTGCGGGACGACATCGGCCTGGGCACCGCCATGGGCATGCTCGACCGCACCGGCGGCGGCCAGGGCTCCAGCCACCTCGACGACCTCGAGGGCCTGCTCGGCGTGGCCGACCTCCACCCGGACCCTGCCGGCTTCGAGCCGTGGCTGCGCCGGGTGTTCGGGCGCGAGGCCGACCCCGAGGGCATCACCCTGTCCACCATCCATCGGGTCAAGGGCCGCGAGTGGGACCGGGTGCTCATCTTCGGCGTGGCCGACGGCGTGCTGCCGCACCGCCTCAGCACCGACGTCGAGGAGGAGCGCCGCGTGCTCCACGTGGGCATCACCCGTGGCCGCCACCGCGTGGCGGTGCTGGCCGACCGCACCCGTCGGTCGCCGTTCCTGGCCGAGCTGGCCGGCACCGCGCCGAAGCGGCCCGCCCCCCGCCCGGGCGAGGAGGCCGCGGCTCGCAAGGCCGAGGCCGTGCAGCCCCAGTTCAAGAAGGCGGCCAAGGGCAAGGGCGCCGCCGCCGCCGTCGACGGCATCGAGGTGCGCGAGGGCATGGTGCTCAAGGTCCTCGGTGGCTACGAGGGGGCGGTCGAGGAGGTCGACGGGCGCAGCGCCCGCCTGCGCCTGCCCACCGGCGGCACCCTGACCGTCCGCTACGGCGAGCGCGTGGAGCACGACGGGCGCACGGCGCCGCTCGCCCCGCCCACCGAGCTGTGGGGCGCCGCCGGCGTCGCCGAAGCGGCGCTGCGGGCCTGGCGCACCGCCCGCGCCAAGGCCGACGGCATGCCCGCCTACATCGTCCTCACCGACGCCAGCCTCCGTGGCATCGCCCTCTCGCGCCCCACCGACGCCGCCGGGCTCCTGGCCTGCGACGGCATCGGCCCCACCAAGCTCGAGCGCTACGGCGACGACGTCCTTGCCGCCCTCGACGAGGCGACCGGCTAGCGAGCGCTCAGCCGGCGCGGAGCTGCTCGACGGTGCCGCGCAGGAGCTCCGGCGAGCTCTTGTAGGGCGTGTAGAAGCTGAGCCGGTCGACCACGTCGCCGAAGCGGGCCAGCAGCTCGCCGGCCACCGCGTCGGGCTCGGCCACCACGGCGAAGGTGTGCAGCACGTCGTCGTCGATGCGCTCGCCCATCTCGGCCCACTTCCCCTCCTTGGAGAGGCCCTTGAGCTCGGTCTGCAGGTCGCCCCAGCCGTGGTGCTCGAGCACGCCGCGGTAGGCGGGGGTGGACGCGTAGAACGCGATCTGCTCCCGGGTGCCCTTGGCGGCGGCCGCCAGCTCCTCCTCGGTGGTGCCGGTGACGATGAAGGAGGGGAGCGAGAGCTGGAGGTCGGCGCGGGTGCGGCCGCTGGCGTCGAGGCCGGCGGCGATGGCCGGCAGCGTGACCTCCCGCAGGTAGGACTCGGTGGTGAAGCCGTGGACCAGCAGGCCGTCGGCCACCTCGCCCGCCACCTTCGTCATGAGCTCGCCCACCGCGGCCAGGAACACCTTGGGGGCGCCGTGGGCGTTGGGCCCCGGGTCGAAGAACGGCGTCATCAGCGTGTGCTGGTAGAAGTCGCCCTGGAAGTCCAGCTTGGTGCCGTCGGACCAGCTGGCCCAGATGGCCTGCATGGCCTGGATGAACTCCTTCATCCGCGCCGCCGGGCTGCTCCACGGCATGGAGAAGCGCCGGGTGATGTGGGGCTTGATCTGCGAGCCGAGGCCCAGCAGGAAGCGGCCCTCGGCGAAGGCGTTGAGGTTGTAGGCCGTGGTGGCCAGCGTCATGGGGCTGCGGGCGAAGGCCACGGCGATGCCGGTGCCGAGCTGGATGCGCTCGGTGTGCTCGGCGGCCAGCGTCAGCGCGAGGAACGGGTCGTGGTTCGTCTCCGCGGCCCACAGGCCGTCGAAGCCGAGGTCCTCCTGCCCCTTCGCCCCGGCTGCCGCCTTGGCCAGGTCCGATCCGATGCCTCCGTCGACCAACATGGCCGGCACCGTAGCCAACCCTCGGCTGCGTGGTCGGGGATCAGCGGCCGACGATCAGGAGTCGCCCTGGTCGCGCAGGAAGCGCTCGACCTCTTCGGCCAGCTCGTCGGCCGACGGCAGCGCGTCGGACGGCGCCGGCCCGGCCTCGGCCACCTGCTGGTCGTGGCGGGCCTCGAGGGCGTGGAGCATCCCGAGGTGGTCGCTGTTGGTGGACATGGCGGTGTCGATCCGGTTCCGGGTGCGCTCGGCGTCGCCCACCAGCTCGCCCTTGGGCAGGCGCAGGCCGGCGGTGCGCTCGAGCTGGTCGAGGAGGGCCAGGGCGGCGGCCGGGTACGGCGTGGGCTCGCCGCTCACGTAGTGGGGGACCTGGGCCCAGAGGCCGACGGCGGGGAGGTCGAGCTCGGCGCAGCGGAACTCCAGCGCCGCCTGCACGCCGGCGGGGACCTCGAGCGACCCGCGCAGGAGGCCCGACACCGACGCCAGCTCGGCGCTCGACGCGGTGACCGACATGGTGACCGGACGGGTGTGGGGCACGGTGGCCGGATAGGCGCCGAGGCCGACCACGAGGCGGGTGCCGAAGTCCTGGGCCAGCTCGATGGTGGCCTCGGTGAAGCCACGCCACGCGTGGTCGGGTTCGGCGCCCAGCAGCAGGAGCACGTCGTTGCCGTCGAGGTCGGTGCCAGCGCGCAGCTCGATGCCGGGCCACGAGAGGCCGGTGTTGACGCCGTCGACCAGGTGCATGATCGGGCGCCGGGCCCGGTGGTCGAGCAGCTGGTCGGCGTCGAAGGTGGCCACCGGGTACGTGTCGAGGCCCTGGAGCAGGGTCTGCACCGCGGTGCCGGCCGAGTAGCCGGCGTCGATCCAGCCCTCCAGCACCATGATCAGCACGGGGGAGTCGAGCGAGGGCTGCTCGTGGAGGTCGTAGAGCGCCACGTCAGGTGCCGATCTTGTCGAGGGAGGCCAGGGAGGCCTGGCCCAGCAGGTTGACCATGTCGCCGAAGGCGTCGCCGCTGGCGCCGTCGTCGCCCATGGCGCCGGCCTGGTAGCGCACGGCCACACCCTGGAGGATGCACGCCAGCTTCCAGTAGCCGAAGGCCACGTAGTAGTCGAGGTCGCCGACCGAGCGGCCGCCGGCCGCCTCGTAGGCGGCCACCAGCTCGGCCCGGCTCGGGAAGCCGTCGAGGACGGTGGCGGCGCCGGGAAGGGCGGCGTAGGGGTCGCCGGGCTCGGTCCAGTAGACCATCAGCACCCCGAGGTCGGCGAGCGGGTCGCCGAGGGTGCAGATCTCCCAGTCGAGCACGGCGATGACCTCGCCGGCGTCGTCGACCATGCAGTTGTCGAGCCGGTAGTCGCCGTGGACGATGGCGGCCGGGCCCTGCTCGGGGATGTTCTGGAGGAGGCGGTCGTAGGCCTCGGTGACGGGGCCGGTCTGGCCCTCGCTGTTCTCGAACTGGCCGTTCCACCGCTTGAGCTGGCGGGCGACGTAGCCCTCCTTGCGGCCGAGGTCGCCCAGGCCGACGGCGTCGGGGTCGATGGCGTGGATCTTGGCCAGGGTCTCGGCGATGGAGAGCCCGGCGCGCCGGCGCACCTCGGGCGACACGTCCTCCGCGGCCCGGGCGTCGCGCAGCACGAGGCCGTCGACGAAGGACATGACGTAGAACGGCGCCCCGTCGTTGACCTCGGGGTCGGTGCACAGGCCGACCACCGGCGCGACGGGCACGTCGGTGGGGGCGAGGGCGGAGATGATGCGGTGCTCGCGCCCCATGTCGTGGGCGGTGGCCAGCACGTGGCCGCGCGGCGGGCGGCGCAGCACCCAGGCGCCGTCGGCCTGGTCGGTGACCCGGAAGGTGAGGTTCGAGCGTCCGCCGGCGATGAGCTCGAAGGCCAGCGGGGGGACGGCCTCCGGCGCGTGCTCCGCGAACCAGGCCGTCACGTGGTCGACGTCGATGCCGGGGACCGGCGAGGTGGCAGTCATCAGCGGTCAAGCTACCCGGCCCGGTGGGCGGACCCGGTGGGGCCCGCCGATAGCGTGCGAGCCATGGTCGATGTCACCGATGCCACCTTCGAGCAAGAGATCTTGGAGCGCTCCGACTCCGTCCCGGTGGTGGTGGACCTGTGGGCACCGTGGTGCGGCCCGTGCCGCACGCTCGGCCCGATCATCGAGAAGGTGGTCGACGAGGCCGACGGCGACGTCGTGCTGGTCAAGGTCAACACCGACGAGAACCCGGGCCTGACCCAGGCCTTCCAGGTGCAGGGCATCCCGGCGGTCCACGCCGTGTACCAGCGCAAGGTCGTGAACAGCTTCGTGGGGGCCCAGCCCGAGGCCAAGGTCCGCGAGTTCATCGACTCGCTGCGCCCCTCGGAGCAGCAGCGCGAGATCCAGGCGCTGCTCGACGCCGGTGACGAGGCCTCGCTGCTGCAGGTGCTCGAGCTGGACCCCGGCCACCCCGTCGCGGTGGTGGGCCTGGCCGAGCTGTACGTGGCCGACGAGCGGCCCGAGGACGCCCTCGCCATGTTGGCCAAGGTGCCGGAGTCGGCCGAGACCCGCCGCGTGGCCGCCCTGGCCCGCACCGGCGCCCCCGAGGCCACCGACGAGGACGGCGCCCCGGTGCTGCTCGACGTCGAGGACAAGCTCAACGACCTGCTGACCCGGGTGAAGGGCGACGACGACGCCCGCCAGGAGTACCTCGACCTGCTCGAGCTCATGGGCCCCACCGACCCCCGCACGGTCGAGTTCCGCCGGGCGCTGAGCAAGCAGCTGTTCTGAGCGCTCCCGGCCGTCGCCTCGCCGCCGCTGACCGGTCGACCATCCGCGCCGGCCGTCGTCGGAGGGGCAACGCTTCGGGGCCATGGGGACGTCGCTCCGGATCGGTCGGATCGAGCAGCGGCCGGGCTACCGCCTGTGGGTGGGTGGTCCGGTGCCGCACGGGGCCGACGCGTGGACGCTCGGCTCGCTCGTCATCGTCCGTGCTCGCTTCGCCGATCGCACGCACCTGCTGACCCACGAGCTCGAGCACGTGCGCCAGTGGCGCGAGCAGGGCCCCCTGGGGTTCCTGCGGGCCTACCTGGCCGCCTACGTGGGCTGGCGGCTGCGGCTCTACCCCCACGCCGCGGCCTACCGCCGGATCCCCGCCGAGGTGGCGGCGGAGTGGCGGGCCCGACGGCGCCTGCACCTCGGATGCGACGGACCGGCCTAGCGTCGACCCGGTGAGCGGCGACGAACGGACGGCCCCGGGCGGCGCCGCGGTGGAGGTCCGGGGCCTCTGGAAGCGCTACGACCAGCACGTCGCCGTGGGCGGCATCGACCTCCGCGTGCCGCACGGCTGCTTCTACGGCCTGGTCGGCCCGAACGGCGCCGGCAAGACCACCACCATCCGCATGATGACCGGCCTCCTGCGCCCCGACGCCGGGCTGGTCTGGGTGGCCGGCCACGACGTGTGGGCCGACCCGCCGGCGGCCAAGGCCCGCATCGGCGTGCTGCCGGACGACGTGAAGCTCTACGACCGCCTGTCGGGCCTCGAGCTGCTCACCTACACCGGCCTCCTGCGGGGCCTGGACCCGGGCCTGGTGGCCGATCGCACCCGCGACCTGCTCGAGGTCCTCGACCTGGTCGGCGCCCAGGACACCTTGGTCGTCGACTACAGCACCGGCATGCGCAAGAAGGTCGCCCTCGCGGCGGCCCTGCTGCACGGGCCCCAGGTCCTGTTCCTGGACGAGCCGTTCGAGTCGGTCGACCCGGTCTCCACCCGCACCATCCGCGAGGTGCTCGAGCGCTTCGCCGGCGCCGGTGGGACCGTCGTGTTCTCCAGCCACGTGATGGAGGTGGTCGAGCGGGTGTGCGACCGCGTGGCCATCGTCGCCCGCGGCCGGATCATCACCGAGGGGGAGGTGGACGACGTCCGCGGCGGTCGCCGGCTGGAGGACGTGTTCATCGAGCTGGTCGGCGGCCGTGAGGCCGGGGCCGGCGCCCTGGGCTGGCTCGACGGCGGCACCCCCGTGGTCGACGCGCCGCCGGACCCCGACCGGCCGCCCCGCCCGTTCGACGGCTCGGCCCCGCCGCCGCCGACGGCGTTCCCCCCGCCCCCGGGCCCTCCGCCGCCGCCGCTCCCGCCGCCCGCCCCGGCGCCGCCCCCGGGCGCGGCGCCGCCGGCTTCGCGGTGAGCGCGGTCGCGCCCCTCGCGGTCGATCGGGCTCGGCCGCCCGGGCTCACCCGCGTGCTGGTCCGGCTCAAGCTGCGACTGGTGGTCAACCGGGCCCGCAGCACGCGCAACGGCAGCTTCGGGCTGGCGATGAGCGTCCTCTTCGGCGTGGCCGCGGCCGGCGCCGGGCTCCTGTTCGGCCTGGTGGCCGGCCCCACCCTGGAGCCGCACGATCGCGACGCCATCCTGGTCCTGGCACCCAACCTGCTCGTCCTGGCGTGGGCGGTGCTGCCCCTGGCGACGTTCGGCAACGACGAGACGCTGGACCCGGGCCGGCTGGTGCTGTTCCCGCTGCGGCGGGGACCGCTGCTGCGCGGCCTCCTCGCCGCCTCGTTCGTCGGCCCGGTGCCGGTGGCTGCGGTGACGACCACGGTCGGCGTGGCCATCGGCTTCGGCGGTGCTTCCGGGGTGCTCGTCGCCCTGCCCGCCGGCGCCCTCGCCCTCGTGATGGCGGTGGCCGCGTCCCGAGCGCTCTCCACCACCCTGGCCGCCGCCCTGTCGAGCCGACGGTCACGCGACGCCGCCATCGTCATCGGCTCGCTCATCGCCGTCAGCTTCCAGTTCCTGCGCTTCGTGCGGTTGCCGTCGGTCTCCGCCTCGGTGCTCGACCACATCGTCGCCGTGGCGCGGTGGACCCCGCCGGGGCTGCTCGGACGGTCGGTCGTGGAGGCGCGTGGCGGCCACTGGCTGGTCGCGCTGGCCGCCCTGGTCCCGGCGCTCGTCGTGGTGCCGCTGCTGCTCCTCTGGTGGGGCAGGGCCCTCGACCGGGCGCTCACCGTCGTGGTCAGCGGGTCGACCCCGTCGCGCCGTCGACGCGACGCCGCAGCCGCTGCGGCAGCGGCTGGTCCGGCGGGGCCTGCCCCTGGCGGCTCGCCGCCTAGGCCGGCGCTGGCCCTGCTCCCGGCGTGGCTGCCGTTCGTACCGGCCTCACCGGTGGGCGCGGTGGCCGCCCGTGACCTGCGGTACTCGTGGCGCGACCCGCGCCGGAAGTCGGCCCTGCTGGTGCGCACCCTGCTGGCCGTGGGCGGCCCGATCTGGCTGCTGGTGCAGGCGGGCGACCCCCCACCAGAGGTGGTGCTGCTCGCCGCCGGCGTCGCCTACGTCGCCGTGCTCGGGTCCTTCAACCAGTTCGGCCTCGACGGCGGGGCGCTCTGGAGCGACCTCGCCTCGGGGGACCGCCTGCGCACGCTGCTGGTGGGCAAGAACCTCTCGGCCCTGCTGCAGGTGGTGCCGGCCGTAGCCGTGTCCAGCGCGGTCCTCGCCGTCGCCACCGGTGGCTGGGTCTACGTGCCGGCGGCGCTGCTGCTCGGCGCAGGAGCGGTGGGCGTCGGCCTCGGTGTCGCCGACGTCGTGTCGATCAAGGTGCCGTTCAAGGTGCCCGAGAGCCGTGGCCCGTTCGGCGGCGGTGCGTTCGGCGCCGGAGGCGGCGGGCAGGGCTTCGTCACGGGGCTGACCCTGTTCGCGGCGTCGTTGGTGCAGAACCTCGTCCTCGCCCCGATCGCCGTCGCCTCGGGGCTGGCGGTGGCCTTCGCCCCCGCCGCCCTGCTCGTGGTGGCGCCGGTCGGCGCCGCCTACGGCTACGGCATCTGGCGTGCCGGCCTGGGCATGGCCGTGCGCCAGGGCTGGTGGCGCGAGCCCGAGCTGCTCGCCGCCGTCGACCCCGCCCGCTCCGGCTAGCCGCAGGCTGCAGGTGGTCGACGGTGGCCCGACGCACCGGTACCCTCGACCCCGAGCCTTCCCCTCCCCGCACCACCGCGCCTGGAGGAGCCATGGCTCACCCGTCCCCCTCGTCCACCGTCTCCACCGACGGTGCCCCGGACCCCCTCGACCCGTTCGGCGGCCCGGATCCGCTGCAGGGGTTGCGGCCGCTCGCGCCGGAGTCGCCTCGCGAGCGGTGGGAGCGCTGGTGGGCTCGGGCCCGGCGTTCGCCGCTGCGCCTCGTCGGTGCCGCGCTCGGCGTCCTGGTGGTGGCGGCGGTGGCCTGGTGGCTCCTCCGTCCGCCGGCCCCGCCCATCGAGTCGGCGCTGCCGCTGGCCTCGTCGTCGGGCTCGTCGGGCTCGTCCGGCGACGGGTCGGGCGGCGGTTCGGGCGCGAGCACCGGCGCAGGTGCCGGGACCGCGGGCGACGTCGGGGTGGGCTCGGCCAGCAGCACCACGGCGGCGCCGGACCTGGTGGTGCAGGCATCGGGAGCCGTGGCGCACCCCGGCGTCTACCGGCTGGCTGCCGGGGCCCGGGTCGACGACGTGGTCCGGGCCGCAGGTGGGCTCGGTCCCCAGGCCGACGCCGACCGGGTGAACCTCGCCGCCCCCGTGGCCGACGGCGAGCGGGTCTGGATCCCGCGCACCGGCGAGGACGCCCCGCCGGACGTGGTGGCCGGGGGCGGCGGCGGGACGTCGACCGGGTCGGGGGCAGGGACCGGCGGGGCGGGCAGCGGAGGAGCGGGGTCGACGGCCCCCGCTGGTCCCGTCGACCTGAACCAGGCCACCGCCGAGCAGCTCGACACCCTGCCCGGGGTCGGTCCCGCCACCGCCACGGCGATCCTGGCCTACCGCGACGAGCATGGCCCGTTCACCTCGGTCGACGACCTGCTCGAGGTGCGGGGGATCGGCGATGCCAAGCTCGAGCAGCTCCGCCCGTTGGTCACGGTGTGAGCGCCCCCACCGAGCGCCCGCCGGCGGTGGCCTCCGGTCTCCCGCCGGCGCCGGCGGCACCGCCTCGGCAGCTGACCGACCGGGGCGCGGTGGCCCTCGCCGTCGCGGTCGCGCTCGGTGCGTGGTGGTCCCGCCCCCTGCCGTTGCTGCCGTGCGCCTTCGTGGTCGTGGCCTCGCTGCTGGCCCGACGACCCTGGCTGCTGGTGCTGGGCGGGCTGGTGCTGGCGTCGTCGCTGGGCGCTCGCTCGATGGCCGGCCTCGACCCGGTCGAGGCCGGGCCGTACGAGGGGCGGGTCACGCTGCTGGCCGACCCGACGCCCACCCCCTTCGGCACCCGCGTCGACGTGCGGGTGGGCCAGCAGCGGCTGGAGCTCCAAGCGGAGGGTGCGGCGGCCGGCTCGGTGGGCTCGGCCCTGGCGGGGGAGCGGCTGCTGGTGACGGGCCGGCTGCGACCGCCGCCACCTCGCTCGCCGTGGCTGGTGCCGCGCCACGTCGTCGGGCGGCTGGCCGTCGAGCACGCCGAGCGGGTCGACGGCGGATCGGCGCCGTGGCAGGCCGCCAACCGGTTCCGCCGCCTCCTCGGCCGGGGCGCCGAGGTGCTGCCCGAGACGGCTCGCTCCCTCTACGGCGGCTTCGTCCTCGGCGACGACCGTGACCAGCGCCCCGAGGTGGTCGACGACTTCCGTGGCGCCGGCCTCACCCACCTCCTGGTCGTCTCGGGCCAGAACCTCGCGTTCGTCCTGGTCCTGCTGTCGCCGGTGACGAACCGGTTGGGCCTGCGCTGGCGGTGGGTGGTGACGCTCGGCGTGATCGGCGCCTTCGGCGTGGTCACCCGGTTCGAGCCGTCGGTGCTGCGCGCCTCGGCCATGGCGGCGCTCGCCGTGAGCGCATCGACGGCCGGGCGGCCCGCCGCCTCGCTGCGGATCCTGGCCCTGGCCGTGTCGGGGCTCCTGCTGGTCGACCCCCTGCTGGTGCGGTCGGTGGGCTTCGAGCTGTCGGTGGGCGCCTCGGCCGGGATCGCCGTGCTGGCGGCCCCGATCGAGGCCCACCTCCGTGGCCCGGCGTGGCTGCGCGAGGCGCTGGCCGTCACCATCGCCGCCCAGCTCGGCGTGGCCCCGGTCCTGGTGCCCCGGTTCGGCGGCGTGCCCGTGGTGTCGATCGTGGCCAACGTGCTGGCCGTGCCGGTGGCGGGCCTCGTCACCACGTGGGGCCTCCCGGCCGGGGTGGTGGCCGGGCTCCTCGGCCCAAACGTGGCTCGCGTGGTGCACCTGCCCACCCAGCTGGCCATCTGGTGGGTGGCGGCCGTGGCGCGGGTCTCGGCGTCGCTGCCCCTCGGCGAGGTCGGCGGCGAAGGCCTGCTGGTGATCGTCACCGCCGGCGCCGTGGCCGTGCGGCTCGGCCGGCGGCGCCCCACCTGGCACTGGCCTCGCCGGGCGGCCACCGCCGTGGTCCTCGCCGCCCTCCTGGCCCCGGCGGTCGCCCTGCGCCACCCGCCGCCACAGCAGCAGGCCGCCGGCTTGACCATCGTCCGCCAGCAGGGCACGACCGTGGTGGTCCTCTCCGGCCGCGTGTCGCCCGCCGACGCCATGGAGGCGCTGCGCCTCGCCGGCGTCCGCCGCATCGACCTCCTCCAGGCCCCGTCCGAGCCCGACCCCGACCTCCTCCGCGCCCTCCGCCACCGCTGGCCCGTCACCCACATCCAGGTCCTCGAGCCGACCGACGAGCCGACCGACGGACCCGCTCCCTGAGCGCGGGCCCCTGGTGCGTGAGCAGGTTTCGGGCCGCGGGGGACCCGGCGGCGGAGGCGGAAGCCGGTGACCCCGGGCGCGGTCGAGGAGCCTCTGTGGAGCGCCCCGTGGCCGTGGCAGCAGACCACGGAAGGTTGGCGAGGTCGGTGAGGCCGCCGTGCTCGGAGGTGGAGCAGGTGGACGACCTGGGATCAGCAGGCTTCGGGGAGGCGGGGGGAGCCGGGTGCGGAACGGGGCCGGGACCAGGGTGCCGTCGGGGCGGCGGAGGCGGAGGCTGGTCGCCTCGGGAGCGGTCGAGAAGCCGTGGTGCAGGGCCTTGTGGTGGTGGCGGCAGACGAGCGCGAGGTTGGGCAGGTCCGTCGGACCGCCGTGCTCCCAGGGGAGGAGGTGGTGGATCTGACACCGCCACGCAGGCGCGTCGCAGCCCTCGATCTCGCACGTCCCGCCGGATCGGGCCACCAGGGCGCGGTGCTGGGCGGGGCCGGCCACCCGTCGACGACGGCCGAGGTCGATGGGCACGGCGGGGGCGCGGGCTAGCGCCCGAGACAGGTCCGCAGGATCGTCCACCCGCACCCGCTGGCTGACCTCGACGACCGTGCCGTCTCGGGCCAGCACCACCCGGCACACGTCGGCCCCTCGCTCGGCGAGGCGGGCGACGGTGGTGGGCGGGATCGGTCCGACCCCGCCGATCTCGCACACCGGCACGGTGGCCGGTCCGTTCGACGGCTGCGGACGGCCTGGCTCCGACCCGAGGTCGACCTCGGGCGGCAGGTTGCGGAGCCCGAGCCGCCGGTCGTCCACTGGCGGCCGTCGCCCGGGACGGTCGTCGTCCCCGGGCCCTCCACCGCCGGTCAGCGGTGTGTCTGCTGCTGCGGCGGCCTCGGACGGTGCAGGAGCGACCGCCTGCCCCGGGTCGCCATCGCCCGACCGGCACGGGTCGTCAGCACCACCGACGCCGGGGCGCAACCCGTCCTCGTCCTCGACCGGGCCGCCGCCCAGGGGGCCGCACGGCTCATCGTTCTCGTCGACGCCCCGATCGTCGGGCGCCGAGTCGTCGCTGCCGCCCGGATCGTCTTCACCCGGACGGCCACCACCCGTGCTCGCGCTCGGTCCGTCGGACCTACGGGCGCCCTGACCGCCGTCGTCGTCCCGGTGATCGTCATCGGGGCCCGGGCCTTCGCCAGCCCAACCGTCGTCGTCGCTCGGAGCCGGAGCGCGACGGCTACCGCCACGCCCGCCCGGCCCGCCGTCATCGCTCGGACCCGGAGCGCCGCCGCCGCCGCCGCCATCCCCGCCGCCGTCGCCGAAGCGGGAGCGGAGGGCGGCGAGGGTGGCGGGGTCGAGGATGGCGGTGAGCAGGGGGCGGGGGCCGCCGTGGGCGCTGCCGGCCTGGCAGCCGCGCTCGACGATGGCGAGCAGGGCGGCGGCGTAGAGCTCCCCGACGGAGCGGGCATCGTCGGCCTCGAGCTGGCCGGTGCGGCGCCAGGCGGCCAGCTCGGCGGTGAGGGCGCCGAGCAGCGTGGCCAGCGACTCGGGGCTGAGCTCGCCCTCCAGGTCCCCGCGGCCCTGGAAGCCCCGGAGGAGGCTGATGCGGTCGGCGATGGTCTCGGGGATGGGCGGATCGCCATCGGGCGCGTTGCGCCCCAGCCGCTCCAGCGCGCCGAGCCGCCACGCCTCCAGTGCCTGGCGGAGCGCATCGACCGTGAGCTCCTCGGCCAGCGCCACCAGCTCGGCCTCCTCCCGGTCGAACTCCTCGGCCACCACCTCGGTGCGGGCCCGGGTCAGCCACTGCAGCTTCTCGGCGCACAGCGTGCCGGCCGCCGCTGCTGCGCTGACGTGGGCCATGGTGCGGGCCAGGCGGGCCGTCTTCAGCGCCGAGCCCGCCGCGCTCCGCGAGCACCCCGTCTGGTTGGCCAGCCAGGTGGTCGAGGAGCGGGTGCCGTCGGCCGCCCATGCCAGCGAGGCGTCGAAGGCGCTGCGGATGCGCAGCGCGCTGCCGTCGAGCCGGCGCTGGACCCGGGCGTGGTCGCGGAGCCAGCAGGCCATGGCCGGCCCGTTGGCCGGGTCCGGGCGGGTGGCCAGGAGGCGAGCGACGGCGAAGCCGATGGCTTCGGGCGCTCCGTCCCGTTCCTGGTCCTCCGCTGCATCGAACATGTGTTCGATGGTACTTCACCTCCTTCGCAACAGCAACCGGAAGGGCGGAAAAGCACGAGAACCGCGACACCGGCGATTCCCGTCGCCGAGGGGCGCCTACCGACCCCGAGCGACAGGAATCCCGCTCGGCGCAACCAGCGAAGCCGACCGCTCTCGCCGAATCGCCCAGCCCCGCCTCCGTCGCGCCCTTCGTGCCGCAGCGCGGCCAGCGGCCCCCGTCCCGAGCACCCGAGCAACAGCTGGTGACGCCTCGCGCCGCCAGAGGACGCGGCGGCCCTCTGGCACCGCCGATGGTCGGAGCGATCGTCCACGGGCGGGCCGGTAGGGTCCGGGGGTGGCCGAGCAGCACCCCCTTCGAGCGCCCGCGAAGCCGGTGCCGCTGCTGCTCGGGCCGGGTGGCGACCTGGCCCTGATCGACCTCGCAGGGGCCGATGCCGCCGAGGCCCGGCGCCGCGTGGAGGCGTCGGCCGTCGCCGCCAGCGGCTCCCCGTCGGTCGCCGTCCTCGGCGCTCGCCCTGAGGCGGCCGCCGCCGTGGCGACCAGCGGTGCGCTGGTGGTCGTCGCCGTCGAAGGGGGGGCGACCCGCCATCGAGCGCGCCCGGGCCCTGGTGGGAGCGGGGGTCGCCGCCGATCAGGTCGTGGTCGAGGTGCCGTTCGCCGCCGGCCCGGTGCCGGTGGCCGCCGTCCGGGCGGTGGCCACCGCAGGCTTCGCCGCCGGGGCCTCCCTGGCAGCGCCGGCCGACCTGGCCGAAGCGTTCGACCGACGGACCGGTCCGGCTGACCGCCGCACCGTGGACGAGGAGCCCGCCGAACCCGGCACCCCGAACGCCACCACCGAAGCGCACGAACCGGCCACGCCGAAGCCTCCCGCGCCGGCCACGGTCGACGGGTGGGAGATCGGCGCCCTCCTCGGCGCCATCGGCCTCGGCGTGCGCACCGTGCGGGGCGTGGCGCCCGAGCGGTTCCGCCGCGTGGCCACCGTCCTGGAGCGGCTCGACGCCGCAGCCAGCGCCCGGGACGCTGCAACCAGCGCCCGGGCCGCCGCCACCACCAGCGAGGTGCGCTCGTGACCGCGCCCGTCTACCTGGTGAAGGGCTCCGACGACGTGCTGCGGGGCGAGGCGCTGTCGAAGCTGCTCGACGAGCTGGTGGGCACCGAGGACCGCTCGCTGGTGCTCGACGAGTTCGACCTGGACCTGCTGGACGTCGGCGGCGCCGACAGCCTCAGCGGGCCACAGGTCGACCAGGCCAAGCTGGCCGTCGCCATCGGCGGCGCCCAGACCCTGCCGTTCCTGACCGAGCGCCGCATCGTGGTGGTGCGCCGGGCCGCCCGCTTCACCAAGGCCGGCGAGATCACCGCCCTGCTCCAGTACCTCGAGGACCCGCTGCCCACCACGGTGCTGGTGGTGGTGTGGGAGGGCTCCTCGAAGCCGGGCTCCACCTTCGCAAAGCTGCCGCCCACCCTCACCAAGGCCATCACGGCCGCCGGTGGCGAGGTGGTCGACGGGGACCCGCAGGGCCGCAACATCGGTGGTTGGGTCAACGACCAGTTCGCGGAGGCCGGCCTCGACGTCGACCCCCGGGTGCGGGACAAGGTCGCCGGCTCGCTGGGCGAGGACGCCGGCGCCCTCATCGGGCTCATCGAGCGGCTCAAGGGCGCCTTCGCCCCCGGTACCCGGCTGACCGCCGATGACGTCGAGCCGTTCCTGGGGCCCGCCGGCGGCGTGCCGCCGTGGGAGCTCACCGACGCCATCGACAGCGGCGACGTGCCCACCGCCCTCGACCGCCTCCAGCGCATGATGCGCGGCGGCGACCGCCACCCGCTGGCGATCATGGCCACCCTGCAGGGCCACTACGTGCGCATGCTCCGCCTCGACGGGTCCGGCGTGCGCAGCGAGAAGGAGGCCGC
This sequence comes from Aquihabitans sp. G128, assembly GCF_019048865.1. GTDB lineage: Bacteria > Actinomycetota > Acidimicrobiia > Acidimicrobiales > Iamiaceae > Aquihabitans. The sequence continues at coordinate 321,607 of NZ_CP077604.1, forward strand.
CCAGCTCCTGGGCATGAAGGGCTCGACCTTCCCGGCCAAGAAGGCGCTGAACCAGTCCCGCAAGCTCGGCGGGCCGGGCATCCGCCGGGCCGTCGGCCTGCTGGCCACCGCCGACATCGACCTCAAGGGCAACAGCGCCTGGCCCGGCGAGCTGGTGATGGAGGTCCTGGTGGCCCGCCTCGCCCGGCTCTCGCGCTCGTCCCGCTGAGCCGTCCCCCGGGCCCAAAACGGCGAGACGCCCCGGCACCGAGGTGCGCGGGGCGTGGTGGCCGTGACCGGGCAGGCCCGGTCAGCGAGGGGTGCGGGTCAGGCGTCGGCGGCGGCGGAAGCCGCGGCGAGGCGCTTGGCCAGGCGGGACTTGCGCCGGGCGGCGGCGTTCTTGTGGATGACGCCCTTGTTGGCGGCCTTGTCGATGCGCTTCATGGCGATCGACTGGGCGACCTCGGCGTTCTCGGCGCCGGTCTCGGCGGCCACGACGGCGCCCTTGACGCGGGTCCGCAGCTCGGAGCGGACGGCCTTGTTGGCGAGGCGTCGCTTCTCGTTCTGGCGGTTGCGCTTGATCTGGCTCTTGATGTTGGCCACGGTGTTGCAGGCTCCATGCGGGTTCGTTTGAAAGCTTGGCAAACCTACTGGCCCGGAGGCCCCCGTGTCACACCCGGGCCCGGCGGCCGGGCGGGTGCGGGGCCCGGAAGGGTCGGTTGGTAGCCTCGTCACTCACCCTGGCGCCGCTGCCGCGCCCCGAGCCCGAGGCCCCATGGACCGTTCCAAGATCCGTTCGCTGAGCGTCATCGCCCACATCGACCACGGCAAGACCACCCTCAGCGATCGCATCCTCGAGGTCACCGGCGCCGTGAGCGCCCGGGACATGCGGGCCCAGTACCTCGACTCCATGGACATCGAGCGGGAGCGGGGCATCACCATCAAGCTCCAGTCCGTCCGGCTCGACTGGCGCGACCACGTGCTGAACCTGATCGACACCCCCGGCCACGTCGACTTCGGCTACGAGGTCAGCCGCAGCCTGGCCGCCTGCGAGGGCGTCATCCTGCTGGTCGACGCCGCCCAGGGCATCGAGGCCCAGACGCTGGCCAACTGCTACCTCGCCCTCGAGAACGACCTCGAGATCGTGGCCTGCCTGAACAAGATCGACCTCCCGGCCGCCGACCCCGACCTGTACGCCTCGGAGATCGAGAACATCCTCGGCATCCCGGCCGACGAGATCCTGCGCATCAGCGCCAAGACCGGTGAGGGCGTCCCCGAGCTGCTCGATGCGGTGATCGACCGCATCCCCGCTCCCAAGGGCGACCCGGACGAGCCGCTGCAGGCGCTGATCTTCGACTCGCACTTCGACCAGTACCGCGGCGTCGTGTCGTCGGTGCGGGTCATGAACGGCACCATGAAGACCGGCGAGAAGCTCCGGTTCATGCAGGCCGGCGCCACCTACGAGGCCGACGAGATCGGCGTGCGCAACCCGGTCCCCACCCCGGTCGCCGAGCTCGGTCCCGGTGAGACCGGCTACCTCATCGCCGGCATCAAGGACGTGGCCGAGGCCCGTTCCGGCGAGACCGTCACCACCGCCCGCAACCCCGCCCCCGAGCCGCTCGACGGCTACCGCGACCCCAAGCCCATGGTGTTCTGCGGCATCTACCCCATCGACGGGGACCAGTTCCCGGAGCTGCGCGAGGCGCTCGACAAGATGCGCCTCAGCGACGCCAGCGTCACCTTCGAGCCCGAGACCTCCGGTGCCCTGGGCTTCGGGTTCCGCTGCGGGTTCCTGGGCCTGCTGCACATGGAGATCGTGCGGGAGCGCCTGGAGCGCGAGTTCGACCTCAGCCTCATCGCCACCGCCCCCAGCGTGGCCTACGTGGTGAACAAGACCGACGGCTCGGTGCTGGAGGTCGACAACCCCTCGGAGATGCCGCCCACCACCGAGATCGAGAACATCGAGGAGCCCTGGTTCGACGTCACGATCCTGACGCCGTCGGACTACACGGGCACGATCATGGACCTGTGCCAGACCCGGCGCGGCGAGATGGACAAGCTCGAGTACCTCTCGCCGGAGCGGGTGGAGCTCAAGTACAAGGTGCCGCTGGCCGAGGTGGTCACCGACTTCTTCGACCAGCTCAAGAGCCGCACCCAGGGCTACGCCTCGCTCGACTACGAGGCCGCCGGCTACAAGGTCTCCAACCTGGTCCGGGTGGACGTGCTGCTGAACTCCACCCCGGTCGACGCCTTCTCCATGGTCATCCACCGGGACAAGGCCGACGACTACGGCCGCAAGATGTGCGAGAAGCTCAAGGAGCTCATCCCGCGCCAGATGTTCGACGTGCCGATCCAGGCGGCCATCGGCGGCCGGATCATCGCCCGCCAGACGGTGAAGGCGAAGCGCAAGGACGTGCTGGCCAAGTGCTACGGCGGTGACATCACCCGCAAGCGCAAGCTCCTCGAGAAGCAGAAGGAGGGCAAGAAGAAGATGAAGAACATCGGCCGCGCCGAGGTTCCGCAGGAAGCCTTCGTCTCCGCCCTCAAGCTCGACGACTGAGGGAGCCCCGCCTCAGGCGCCGGGATCCAGCTCGGTCGCCGGTGTGGGCGCGTCGGCGTCGAGGACCATCCAGGCCGTGAGCACCAGCATCACCGCGGCGCAGCCCCCGGCGGTCTCGACCACGCCGGCGGTGGCGCCCAGGACCAGCATCAGGACGGCGCCGACGATCTTGGGCCAGACGCGGATCTGGCCGAGGCGCAGGCCGTTCACCAGCATCACGAGCACCAGGCCGAGCAGGTAGGTCGCCGCCGGGACCGCCACGGCGAGGGCGGCGATGCGGGGGCTGCTGTGGTGGCCGCCGGGCAGCAGGTTCTCGGCGTCGAGCGCCACGCCCGACCCCATGGCGGCCAGCGATGCGAACACCACCACGTGGGCGTAGCCCCACCGGAACGACCGGCCCGGCGCCGGAGCCAGGTGGCCGGGGTGGTCGAAGTAGAGCCACCACGCCCCGAACGCGAGCACCAGGCCCCCGACGGCGATCACGGCGAGGTCGAGGGTCAGGCCGCCGGCGTCGAAGGCCTCCTGGAAGCCGGCGGTGGCCGAGAGGATGGTCTCGCCGAGGAGGATGATCACGAAGAGGCCGTAGCGCTCCTCGATGTGGCCGGCGTGGAACCGGGCCCGGCCCTCGCCGGCGGCCCGCTCGGCGTAGACGGGGATGGCCAGCTCGGCCACGGCCAGGACCACGAAGCTGGCGAGGGCGAGGCCGTCCGGGACCAGCAGGCGCAGCAGCCACAGGGCCTGCAGGCCGACCAGCGGCAGGGCGTAGCGCAGCGCTCGGGGTCGCTCGTCGGGGTGGTCGCGGGCCACGCGCAGCCAGCTGGACACCAGGCCCACGCGGGCGATGGCGTAGCCCACGGTCACGATCACGAAGTCGCCGTGCTCGGCCGCCTTGGTGACGCCGGCCGCCAGCACCAGTGCGCCCGCCATCTGCAGCAGCGTGAGCAGCCGGTGGGTGACGTCGTCGGAGTCGTGCGCCGAGGCGAACCAGGTGAAGTTCATCCACGACCACCAGAGCGCGAAGAACATGGTGGCGAACCCCACGAGCGCGTCGCCCACGTGCTCGGCGCCGAGCTGGTGGTGCAGCGCGGCGGCGGCCCGCCCGACGGCGACCACGAAGACCAGGTCGAAGAACAGCTCGAGGTTGGTGGCGGCGCGGTGGCCCTCGTCGGGGTCGCGCAGCACCGCTCGGCCGCGCAGGCGGCTGGTGTCCAGGGTGGGCATGGCGCCCGACGGTACTCGGCCCCTGTCACCCGATCAGGCGGCGGGACTGGCGCCGCTGCCAACGGGAAGGTGGGGCGGCCATGATGCGGCGATGACCCTCGAACCCGGCCGGCAGCGGTGAGCGACAGCACCGGCGTGGTGTGGTTCCGGCGCGACCTGCGCCTGGCCGACAACCCGGCGCTGCGCGCCGCCGTCGACGCCCACGACCGGCTCGTCGCCCTCTTCGTGCACGACCCGGCCCTCGCCAAGCCCTCCGGCGCCAACCGCCTCGTGTTCCTCCACCGGTGCCTCGACGCCCTCGACGAGGACCTCGACGGCCTGCTGGTGGAGCGCCACGGCGACCCCGCTGCGGTGGTGGCCGCCGTCGCCGCCGAGGTCGACGCCGAGGCCGTGTACGTGGCCGAGGACTTCGGCCCGTACGGCAAGCAGCGCGACGACGCCGTGGAGGAGGCGCTCCTCGCCGCCGGTCGCACGCTGGAGCGGGTGGGCAGCCCGTACGCCATCCCCCCCGACACCCTCTTCACCGGTGGCGGCACGCCGTTCAAGGTCTTCACCCCGTTCTCGCGCGCCTGGCGGGCCCACGGCTGGGACGCGCCGGTGGCGGCACCACGCTCGGCCGTCTGGCTCGAGGGCGTCGACGGCGGACGGGGCCACGGCGAGCGACCCGCCACCCCGGACCCCGACGCCACCGACGGCCTGCCCGACGGCGGCGAGGCCGCGGCCCACCGGCTGGCCGACGCCTTCCTGGCCGACCGGGTCGACGACTACACCGACGACCGCAACCGGCCGGACCTCGACCGCACCAGCCGGCTGTCGCCCCACCTCAAGTACGGGACGGTGCACCCCCGCCAGCTCCTGGCCCGGCTCGGAGGGAGCGGCGGGGCCACGACCTGGGCCGGCGAGCTGTGCTGGCGCGACTTCTACGCCGACGTGCTCCACCACCGCCCCGAGACCGCTCGCCGCAACTACGCCGCCGCCATGGACGGCCTCGAGTGGGACACCGGGAAGCGGGCCGACCAGCGCTTCGAGGCCTGGTGCCGGGGCGAGACCGGCTATCCGATCGTCGACGCCGGGATGCGCCAGCTCCTGGCCGAGGGGTGGATCCACAACCGGGTCCGCATGATCACGGCCTCGTTCCTGGTGAAGGACCTGCACGTCGACTGGACCCGGGGCGCTCGCTGGTTCCTCCAGCACCTCGTCGACGGCGACCTCGCTTCCAACAACCACGGCTGGCAGTGGACCGCGGGCACCGGCACCGATGCCGCTCCGTTCTTCCGGATCTTCAACCCGACGGCCCAGGGCCTGCGGTTCGACCCGTCGGGCGACTACGTCCGCCGGTACGTGCCCGAGCTCCGCGGCATCGAGGGCAAGGCGGTGCACGAGCCGGCCAAGGCCGGCGGCGACGACCTGTTCGGCGGGGGCGCAGGCGGCTACCCGGAACCGATCGTGGACCACAAGGCCGAGCGCGAAGAGGCCCTGGCCCGCTACCAGCGCCGCTGAACCGACGGCGGCCGCCGCCGAGGGAGGGATCGCGTGCTGGCACTCGGTAGGATCGAGTGCCAACGAACCCGAGAGGTCGCCATGCTCGACGAGCGCAAGGCATCCATCCTCCGTGCCGTGGTGGAGGAGTACATCAAGACCGCCCAACCCGTTGGCTCGGGCCACGTGGTCGACGCGCCCGGCGTGAGCGTGTCGTCGGCCACCGTGCGCAACGAGATGGCGGCGCTCGAGACCGAGGGCTTCCTCGCCCAGCCGCACACCTCGGCCGGCCGCATCCCCACCGAGAAGGGCTACCGCTACTTCGTCGACGCCCTCGCCCAGCCGTCGCTCGACCGGGGCTCGGCCCAGCAGGTCCGAGCCTTCTTCGATCGGGCCCACGGCGAGATCGAGCAGATGCTCGCCGACACCACCCGCCTCCTGACCGGCCTCACCGACTACGCAGCGGTGGTCGTGGGCCCGCCCAACGACGCCGGCAAGGTGCGGTCGGTCCAGCTCGTCAGCCTCACGCCGCGGGTCGCTCTCCTCGTGGCCGTGCTGGCCAACGGCGTGGTCGAGAAGCGCACCGTCGAGCTGGCCGAGGACACCGACGAAGCCGTGCTGCTCCGTGCGGTGAACGCGCTCTCGCCCGCCGCCATCGGCGAGCCGTTCGCCGTGCTCTCCCTGGTCGCACCGTCGCACGACCCGGCGGTCGAGGCCGTGCTGGGCCGGGTTCGCTCGGTCGTCGGCCAGGGCGGCGCGGATGAGGGCGACCACGTCTTCGTCAACGGCGCCTCCCGCATCTCCGCCTCGTTCGAGGCCGTCGAGACCGTGCGCTCCGTGCTCACCATCCTCGAGCAGCAGCTCGTGGTGGTGTCGCTGCTGCGCGACGTCGTCGACCGGGGCCTCAACGTGGCCATCGGCTCCGAGACCGGGATGCAGCCGCTGGCCGACTGCGCCCTCGTGGTCGCCCCCTACACCGTCGACGGCGAGCGGGTCGGCACCGTCGGCGTGCTCGGCCCCACCCGCATGAACTATCCCCAGGCGCTCGCCGCGGTGGCCGTGGTCGGCCAGCGCCTCGGGCACCGGCTGAGCGAAGGCTGAAGCGAACCAGGTGTCCACCGACTACTACGAGCTGCTCGAGGTCGAGCGCAACGCGTCCGGCGACGAGATCAAGCGGGCGTACCGCGTGGTCGCCCGCAAGTACCACCCCGACGCCAACCCCGGCGACGCCACGGCCGAAGCCCGGTTCAAGGAGATCTCGGTCGCCTACGAGGTCCTGAGCGACCCGTCGAAGCGCGAGCACTACGACCGGTTCGGTGCCGACGGTCCGCGGGGCGGCGGCGGTGACCCGTTCGCCGGCTTCGGTGGCGGCGGCGGCCTGGGCGACATCTTCGACGCCTTCTTCGGCGGGGGAGGCGGCGGCGGTGGCGGCCGCACCGGCCCGGCGTCGGGGCCCGACCTGGAGGTCGCGGTCGAGATCGACTTCGAAGGCGCGGTGTTCGGCACCACCCAGGAGGTCTCGGTGCGCACCGCCGTGCCGTGCGAGGCGTGCGAGGCCAGCGGGGCCAAGCCCGGCACCCACGCGGCGCGCTGCGACCAGTGCGGCGGCGCCGGCCAGGTCCGCCAGGTGCGCCAGAGCATCCTCGGCCAGATGGTCACCGCCGTGCCCTGCCCGGTGTGCCGTGGCGCCGGCGAGGTCATCGCCGACCCCTGCGACGTGTGCAACGGCGAGGGCCGGGAGGTCACCGACAAGACCTACACCGTCGACATCCCCGCCGGCGTCGACACCGGCTCCACCCTCCGGCTGAGCGGCTTCGGCGCCGTCGGCCCGCGCGGCGGCGGCCGAGGCGACCTCTACGTCCAGGTCCGGGTCCGCCCCCACGCCCGGTTCCGTCGCGAGGGCGACGACCTGGTGCACGAGCTGCACCTGCCCATCACCCAGGCGGCGCTCGGTGCGGTCATCGGCTTCGACACGCTCGACGGGGCCGAGGACCTCGTGGTCTCCCGGGGGACCCAGACCGGCAAGGTGTTCCGCCTGCGGGGCCGGGGCGTGCACCACGTGCGCGGCCGCGGTCGCGGCGACATCCTCGTCCAGGTCGTCGTCGACACGCCCACCGACCTCGAGCCCGAGGTCGAGGAGGCGCTGCGGGCCATGGCGGCGCACCGCGGCGACGACGTCGCGCCGGCGGAGAAGGGCTTCCTCTCCCGCATCAAGTCGGCCTTCTCCTGAGCACCGAGCCGGTCCCGTCCGGCGGGGGACCGCTGGTCTTCGTGGTCGACCTGGCCCGGCCCACGCTCGACGACGGCGACCTGCACCACCTGTCGCGGGCGCTGCGCCTGCGGCCGGGCGACCCGCTGGTGCTCAGCGACGGCGTGGGCGGCTGGCGCCGGGCCCGGTTCGCCGGGGCCGAGCCCGAGGTCGACGGCGAGCCCGTCGCGGCGCCGCGACCGGCGCCACCGGTGGAGGTCGCCTTCGCCCTGGTGAAGGGGACCAAGCCCGAGCTGGCCGTCCAGAAGCTCACCGAGCTCGGCGTCGACGCGGTCCGGCCGTTCGTGGCGGCGCGGTCCGTGGTGCGCTGGGACGCCGCCCGCTCCGAGAGCGCCCTGGCCCGCCTCCGCCGCGTGGCCCGCGAGGCCGCCATGCAGAGCCGCCGGGCCTGGCTGCCCGAGGTGCACCCGGTGGCTTCGTTCGCCGAGGTCGCCGCCGACCCCCGTGCCTGTCGCGCCGATCGAGGTGGCGCCGCACCCTCGCTCGACCGCCCCCTGGTGCTCACCGGCCCCGAGGGCGGTTGGGATGACGCCGAGCGGGCGTTCGACCTGCCCACCGTGGCCCTCGCCGACGGCGTCCTCCGCGCCGAGACCGCCGCCATCACCGCGGGCGCCCTCCTCGTCGCCCTGCGGGCAGCCCTGGTCCTCCCCGCCTAGGAAGGTCGGGGAGACGCCCTCGACGGCGTTCGCCGGAGGCCGCCAGCCGGCGACTCAGCGAGAGGCGTCGAGGACCGGCGTGCCGCGGAACAGGATCCCCAGCTCGTCGAGGCGCTCGGTGGTGAGCTCGCTCGGGGTGTCCAGCACGCAGGCGATGGCCCGGAGGTCGTCGCGGCGGATGGTGAGCACCCGGCCGTTGAAGTCCTGGCGCTGCACCTGGATCATGGCCAGGTAGCGGCGCAGCATCTCGCCGGTGGGCCCGCTGATGTCCTCGACCCGGGCGAGGTCGATGACGATCTTGCGGGGGGCGGGGCTGGCGGGCTGGGTGAGGTCGAGGTAGGTCCCGTCGGCGCGGCCGTCGGCGGCGTCACGGGGCAGGAGCTGGTCGACCGGGACCTGGTACACCCGGGCGAGGCGGTGGAGGCGGGGGACCGAGATGGCCCGCTCGCCCCGCTCGTAGGCGCCGAGCACGGAGGCCTTGAACTCCTGCTCGGAGAGCTCCTCGGCCTCTTGCAGCGAGAGGCGCTTCTGGCGCCGGATGGCCCGCAGGCGCTCGCCGACGAGGCGGGCGTAGCCGGCGGACTCCGGGTCGAGGTCGTTCTCAGCCGATGGCATGGCGGGGTGCTCCTGGGTGAACGGGGGCTGCGCACGCAGCGCGCTGGCTGTCCAGGTTACATCACGGAGCGCGGTAATGCCACGATGCGTGAACCCTCGACCGGGGCGCCGTCCCGCTCCGCGGTCGCCTTCGCCCGACCGGGTGACCAGCCGGGCGCGACCGCCCGGCGGGTGGCCCGGACCTGGTCGGTACGCTCCTCGCCATGGCGTTCGGGCTCTACCTCCACGTGCCCTTCTGCCGGCACCGGTGCGACTACTGCGCCTTCGCCACCTGGACCGATCGCCACCACCTGGCCGAGCAGTACCTGGCGGCCTGTCGGGCCCAGATCGTGGCCGCCGCACCGGACCTGCCTCCGGTGACCAGCGTGTTCGTGGGCGGCGGGACCCCGACCCTGGTCGATCCCCACGCCCTGGTCGACGTGCTGGCGGCCGTGCCTCTGGCGCCCGGTGCCGAGGTGTCCGTGGAGTGCAACCCCGACGACCTCACCGCCGACATGGCGGCCACCTACGCCGCAGGCGGGGTGAACCGGCTCTCCATCGGCGTGCAGTCGATGGTGCCCGAGGTGCTGGCCACGCTGGGCCGGGACCACGACCCCGCCAACGTCCGCCGCGCCGCCGAGGCCGCCCACGCCGCGGGCCTGGCCTTCAACCTCGACCTGGTCTACGGCGCCGCCGGCGAGACCCTGGCGCAGTGGCGGCGCTCGCTCGACGAGGTGGTGGCGCTCGACCCCACCCACGTCAGTGCGTACGCCCTGACCGTCGAGGCCGGCACGCCGCTGGCCGCCGATCCGGCCCGCCACCCCGACGACGACACCCAGGCCGACCAGTACCAGCTGGCCACCGACGTGCTCGGCGCCGCGGGCTACGAGTGGTACGAGATCTCCAACTGGGCCAAGCCGGGCCACGAGTGCCGCCACAACCTCCTGTACTGGACCGAGGGCGAGTACCTGGCGGTCGGGTGCGCCGCGCACGGCCACCGCGACGGTCGGCGCTCCTGGAACTACCGCACCCCCGAGCGCTACGTGGCCGCCATCGAGTCGGGCCGGTCGCCGGAAGCCGGCGCCGAGGAGCTCGAGGCCGACGACCGGCGGCTCGAGGGGCTGCAGCTGGCCATCCGGACCCGGGACGGCATCGCCGCCGAGGAGGTGGCCGCCGAGGTCCTCGTCGAGCTGGAGGGCCTGGTCGTCCGGCGGGACGACCGCGTGGTGCTCACCCCGCACGGTCGCCTCCTGGCCAACGAGGTGGCCATCCGGCTCACCTGAGGGGCCGGGTCGCCCGAGCGATCAGGCCAGGAGCGGGAGCAGGTCCAGCAGGGTGGCGATGCGGTCGCAGTCGACGGCTTCGCGCACCCCGAGCGGGTCGACGAGGACCGGGTGGACGCCGGCGGCCCGGGCGCCGCGCACGTCGTACTGGTAGGCGTCGCCCACGTGGACGGCGCGATCGGCGGTGGCGCCGACGAGGTCGAGGGCCAGCTCGAAGATGGCGGGATCGGGCTTGGCCACGCCCACCGCGCCGGAGTCGACGATCGCGGCGACCTCGACGCCCGGGCCGGGGCCCACCTGGAGCAGGCCCGAGGCGGTGAGCAGGTCGGCCACGGTGCCGTCGGCGTTCGACACCACCACGATGGGGATGCCGGTGGCCGCGAGGGCGGCGAGCGCCTCGGCGGCCCAGGGGAGCGGCTGGGTCCAGAGGCCGCTCTGCTCCCAGAGCCCTTCGAGCACCGCGGTGGCCGCGGCCTGGCGGTCTCCGACGAGGCCGAGGTGGGTGGCGTAGGCCTGGTGGTAGTCGCCGAACACCTCGGGCTCGGCCTCGGCCGCATCGATGGCGAGGACGCCTCGGTAGTGCGCCTCGAACAGCCGGTCGGGGTCGACGTCGAAGCCTGCGGCGGCGAACCGCTCGACGATGCGCTCGGGCTGCGGGCACACGAGCACCCCGCCGGCGTCGAGGAAGATGGCGTCGAACCGCGGCACGGGGCGACCGTACTGCGGCGCCCGCTGCTGCCGACCCCACGGGCGGGGTACGTTCCCGCGGTGACCGATGCCGCTGCCGTGACCGCTCCTGCCGGGTCGGAGGCACCGTCCCGGGCGGCGTGGGCGCTGGTTGCCGCACCCGTGGTGTTCGTGGGCGGGTGGGCGGTGATGGGCGCCACGTGGTCGACCTACTCGCCCCGCCGCCAGGCCATCAGCGACCTCGCCGCCGTCGACAGCCCCCGGCGCTGGCCGATGTTCGTGGTGTTCGTGGCCTACGGCGTGCTGATGGTGATCGGCTCCCAGGCCCTGCGCCGCTCGTCGGTCCGGCTGGCCTGGCCGGCGGCGGCCGTCAACGGCCTGGCGCTCATCGGCGTGGCCCTGTTCCCGATCCACCGGTCGACGTTCATCGACGACCGCCACGGGAACGCCGCCCTGATCGCCTACCTCAGCATCGCCGCCCTGCCCGTCCTGGCGGCTCGGGGCCTGACCCGCACCGGGCACGGGTGGGCGGCCATCGCCTCGATCGTGGCCGGGGTGGCGTCGATCCTCTTCCTCGCCTCGGCCTACGGCAACGACTACGTGGGCGCCCTCCAGCGCACCGGCGCCGGGATCGGCGACATGTGGACCTTCGTCGCCGGCGTCGTGCTGCTCCGCCGCCGCTCAGCCTGAGGGCGCCCGGGCGGTCATCATCCGCTCGGCCACCAGGTCGTGGACCCCGGCCCAGGCTTCGAGCGCACCGCTCGGGTGGCCGCGGGCCAGCTCCGGGCCGCCGACCTCGCTGAGCGCGGCGAGCAGGGCGTCGCGGCTCGCTCGGTAGTGGGCGGCTCGCACCCCGTAGGCGGCGTGGCTGCCGCCCAGGTCGGCCGTGCGGTCGAGGAAGGTGCCGAAGTCGCCGAGCACCGAGACCAGGACCTCGAGCTCGGCGGTGAACTTGTCCTGCTGGTCGCCGAGGTCGTCCGGGAACAGCTCCCGCACCTCGGGGTGCAGCCGGAACAGGTGCCGGTAGAAGGCCTCGCCCAGCGCTGCAGCGCGCGGCGAGAGGTCGGCCCACGTGGCCCCCACCACCACGAGCTCCTCGGGGGTCACGACGGCAGGCGATCGTTCGACGACATGCCCCCACCCAACACCAGACCACGGCCGACCACATGGGTAGCCCCTGCTCATTCGCTGAACGAGCCGCGGTGAGCAGAGATCGGGTCAACCACCGTTCGAGTTCGGCGGACCGGCACCGAGGCGGTGGTTCGCACCCAGCGAACGAGCAGGGACGGGCGGCGTTCGCCGAAGGCGACAGGGCCCGAGCGGCCCGGGACGACGCGAAGCGAGTCCCGAGAGCGGAAGGAAGAGCGAACGGCCGCCGTTCCCGAAGCGCGAGGAACGAGCCCCCAGGAGCGGCAACCGAGCGCCAGCGAGGTCCGCCGGAGGCCACCGACCCGCGAAGAGGTCGGCCCGTCTACGAGAGGCAGGTCACCGAGCGAGCGGCTTGTACTTGATGCGGTGGGGTTGGTCGGCCTCGGCGCCGAGCTCCTTCTTGCGGAAGGCCTCGTACTCGGAGAAGTTGCCCTCGAACCAGCGCACCTGGCTGTCGCCCTCGAAGGCGAGCATGTGGGTGGCGATGCGGTCGAGGAACCAGCGGTCGTGGGAGATGACCACGGCGCAGCCGGCGTAGGCCTCGAGGGCGTCCTCCAGGGCGCGGAGGGTGTCGACGTCGAGGTCGTTGGTGGGCTCGTCGAGCAGCAGCACGTTGCCGCCCTCCTTGAGGAGCTTGGCCAGGTGGACCCGGTTGCGCTCGCCGCCGGAGAGCACCCCCACGGCCTTCTGCTGGTCGGAGCCCTTGAAGTTGAAGGAGGCGACGTAGGCCCGGCCGTGGATCTCGCGGCCGCCGACCACCAGGTCGTCCTTGCCGCCGGTGATCTCCTCGTACACGGTCTTGGTGTCGTCGAGGCTGTCGCGGCTCTGGTCGACGTAGGCCAGCTGCACCGTCGAGCCGATGGTGATCGAGCCGCTGTCGGGCTGCTCCTGGCCGGTGAGCATCTTGAACAGGGTGGTCTTGCCGGCGCCGTTGGGCCCGATGATGCCGACGATGCCGGCCTTGGGCAGCGAGAACGACAGGTCCTCGACGAGGAGCTTGTCGCCGAAGCCCTTGGCTACGTGGTCGACCTCGATCACCTGGTCCCCGAGGCGGTCGCCGGAGGGGATGAAGATCTGGAGCTTGGCGTCGCGGCCTTCGGCCTGCTTGGACTCCTCGAGCAGCTTGTCGTAGGCCGCGAGGCGGGCCTTGCCCTTGCTCTGGCGGGCCTTGGGCGACATGCGCACCCACTCGAGCTCCTGGTTGAGGGTCCGCTGGCGCGACGACGCCTGCTTCTCCTCGAGGGCGAGGCGCTCGGACTTCTGCTCCAGCCAGCTGGAGTAGTTGCCCTCGAAGGGGTGGCCCTTGCCCTGGTCGAGCTCGAGGATCCAGCCGGCCACGTTGTCGAGGAAGTAGCGGTCGTGGGTGATGGCCACGATGGTGCCGGCGTAGTCCCGGAGGAAGCGCTCCAGCCAGGCGACCGACTCGGCATCGAGGTGGTTGGTGGGCTCGTCGAGCAGGAGCAGGTCCGGTGCCGAGAGCAGGAGCCGGCACAGGGCGACGCGGCGGCGCTCGCCGCCGGAGAGGTTGGCGACCTCGGCGTCACCGGGCGGGAGGCGCAGGGCGTCCATGGCGATCTCGAGCTTGCGGTCGAGGTCGTTGGCGCCCTTGGCGGCGATCTCGGCCTCGAGGCGGGCCTGCTCCTCGCCGATCTTCTCGTAGTCGGCGTCGGGGTCGGCGTACTTGGCCAGGCAGGCGTCGTACTTGGTGAGCAGCCCGGCCACCTCGGCCACGCCGTCGAGCACGTTGTCCTTGACGTTCTTGGTCTCGTCGAGGTGGGGCTCCTGCTCGAGCATCCCGACGGAGAAGCCCTGCGTGAGGCGGGCCTCGCCGGTGAAGCCGTCGTCGCGCCCCGCCATGATCTTGAGCAGCGAGGACTTGCCGGCGCCGTTGGAGCCGAGGACGCCGATCTTGGCCCCCGGGTAGAACTGGAGGTTGATGTTCTTCAGCACCTCGCGGTCCGGCGGGTAGAACCGGGTGAGCTTGTGCATCGAGTAGATGAACTGCGCCGCCATGAGAGCGGTACCTCCGAGGTCGCGATGGTGCGCCGGGCTGCCGGCGCGAGGTGACCAACCTAGTGGGGGTGGCGGCGGCGCCCTCAGTGCATCCCGACGTGCGTGGGGTCGGGGAGGTCGAGCTTGGCCAGCGCCTTGGCCAGGTGGCGCAGGTCCGAGACCGGGAGGTCGGCGAGCTGGGTGGGGGGGCGGGAGAAGCCGTCCATGCCCGCGGTGCGGGTCTTCTCGCCGGCGGGGGTGAGCCAGACCTCCTTCACCCGCCGGTCGGCGGCCGAGAGCCGGCGCTCCACGAGGCCGAGCTGCTCGAGGCGGTCGATCCGGTTGGTCACCCAGGACGGGTCGCAGGCCCAGTGCTCGGCCAGAGCCCGCTGGGTCACGCCGGCGTCGGGCTGCATGTGGAACAGCGAGATCATGTCGCTGATGTGCAGGCCCAGCTCCTGGGCCACCTCTTCCCGCCGCGCCTGCTGCGACAGGAACAGGCGGGCGATCTGGCCCCAGGCGTCGTGGGCCAGGACCGTGCGCTCGTCGGCGCCCGCGGCGGCGCTCGGCATCGAGAAGTCCGGGGGGGAGGCCCATGCCCCGACGATAGCGACCGTTGTCAAGGCCCAACCATTGGGAGGTCCAAACCTTTGATGCAGATCAATCCTTGACAATGCTCAAAGGTTTCGCGACGGTGGTCGACATGCCGAACCAACCAGCCATCGAGGTCGCGGGCCTCACGAAGCGCTTCGGGGACGTCGTCGCCCTCGACGGCGTCGACCTGTCGGTGCCCGCCGGCACCGTCTACGGCCTGCTCGGGCCCAACGGCGCCGGCAAGACCACCACGGTGCGCGTCCTCACCACCATCATCAAGCCAGATGCCGGCTCCGCCCGGGTGCTGGGGCTCGACGTCGCCGAGCACGCCCAGCGGGTGCGGGCCAACATCGGCCTCGCCGGCCAGTACGCCGCCGTCGACGAGCAGCTCACCGGCCGGGAGAACCTCGAGCTCGTCGGCCAGCTCACCCACCAGCCGCGGGCGCAGGTCCGGGCCCGGGCCACCGAGCTCCTCGATCGGTTCACGCTGGCCCACGCCGCCGACCGCCCGCTCAAGACCTTCTCCGGGGGCATGCGGCGTCGCCTGGACCTGGCGGCCTCGCTGGTCCACCGGCCGCCGGTGCTGTTCCTCGACGAGCCCACCACCGGCCTCGACCCGAAGTCCCGCAACGACCTGTGGGACCTCATCCGGGAGCTGGTGGCCGAGGGCACCACGCTGCTCCTCACCACCCAGTACCTCGAAGAGGCCGACCAGCTCGCCGACCGGATCGCGGTCATCGACCGCGGCACCGTGATCGCCGACGGCACGGCGTCGCAGCTCAAGGCCCAGATGGGCGCCACCGTGCTGGAGGTCTCGTTCGCCGACGCCGGCGCCGCCCACGCCGCGCTGTCGACGGTCGCCGGCGTGGCACCGGGGGCCGAGGTCGAGGGCACGACGGTCCGGGCCCCCGTCGACGACGGCGCCCGCACCGCCATGGAGGTGCTCCGGGCCATCGACGGCGCCGGCCTCGAGGTGGGCGGCCTGACCGTGCGCGAGCCCAGCCTCGACGACGTCTTCCTGAAGCTCACCGGTCGGCGGGCCGAGGACGTCGAGGGCGTCGAGGCCGGCGACGACCTCGACGGCGGCGACCCGACCGAGCCCACCACCGACCAGGACCGGCGTGGGCCGGTCACCACCGCGGGAGCGAACCGATGACCACGATCGACACGACGGCCACCACCCCCTCGCCGGCCGCAGCGGCCGAGCTGCCCGCCGGCTCCACGCTGGGCTGGGCGGTCCGCGACACGCTGGCGCTCGCCAAGCGGAACCTCCTCCACTACACCCGGGTGCCGCAGCTGCTGGTGTTCACCTTCATCCAGCCGATCATGTTCGTGCTGCTGTTCCGCTACGTGTTCGGCGGGACCATCCGCATCCCGAACGTGCGCTACGTCGACTACCTGATCCCCGGCATCTTCGGCCAGATCGTCGTGTTCGGGGCCACCTCGACCGCCATCGGCCTGGCCGAGGACATGGGCAGCGGCATCATCGAGCGGTTCCGCTCGCTGCCCATGGTGCGCATGTCGGTGCTGGCCGGGCGCACGGGCGCCGACCTGCTGCGCAACGCCGGCGTGGTCGTCGTCATGCTCCTCGTGGGCATGGCCGTGGGGTTCCGGCCCCACGGCGTGGGCGGCGTGGTGGCGGCCTCGCTGCTGGTGCTGGCGTTCGCCTTCGCCCTGTCGTGGATCATGGCGCTCGTCGGGCTCAAGGTCGCCAACGCCGAGGCGGCTCAGGCCGTGGCGTTCCCGCTCCTGTTCCCGCTCACGTTCGCCTCGGCGGCCTTCGTCCCGGTGAACTCCATGCCCGGTTGGCTCCAGGTCTTCGCCGCCCACCAGCCGGTCACGGTGGTGGTCAGCGCCGCCCGGGGCCTCATGCTCGGTCCGGACGCCTCGGCCGACCTCCAGCGCTTCGGGGTGTTCAACACCTCCACCGGGGGGCTACGTCCTGCAGAGCATCGCCTGGATCGTCGGGATCCTGGTGGTGTTCGTGCCCCTCGCCGTCCGCCAGTTCAACAAGAGCTAGCCGGCGAGGAGGCGCAGCGACACCACGGCGTTGGCGCCCAGGAACAGGACGGCGCCCGCGCCGCACGCCCGTCGCACCGTCGGCGAGAGGCGGGCTGCGTCGACCTGGGAGGCAGCGGCGGCGAGCACCACCACCAGCGGGACGATGGCCACCAGCCAGTACCGGGCGAGGATGTGGTAGCCGATCGAGAACCGCCAGGCCGCGAGGATGGCGATCGAGGCCAGCGCGTAGTGGACGGCGAGGAGCCGCCCCTCGTCTCGCTGGGTCCGGATCGTGCGGGCCACCGCGGCCTTGCCGCCCCGACTGGTCCGCACGACCCACCACCCCGCGGCCGCCACGATGAGCAGGCCCACCGCGGCCAGCGCCGCACGGACCAGGCCGTCGACCTTGGCCAGGACGATCTGGTTGTTCTCGCTGTAGGGGAGCCCCCCGCCGAAGACCGAGCCCAGGGCACCCAGCGAGTGGAAGACGTCTCCCGGGGCGAAGGACCGGTCGGCGATCGGGGCGACGTCGGCGCCGTGGAGGCCCCGGTACCGCAGGTACCAGAGGCCGACCGGCAGGACCGTGCTGCCCACCAGGGCCAGGGCGGCGATCGTCGCTCGCGCCGGGCGCCGCTGGTGCAGGACGCGGAGGGCCAAGGCCACCACGAGCGCCACGCCGATGTAGCGGAAGGCCACGGTGGCCACGCAGCACGCCCAGGTGGCGGCGGCGTTGGCCACCGTGGGCTTCCGGGCCCAGCGCTCCCCGGCGACGATGGCCAGCAGCGCCGCGGCGAGGAAGGGCCCCTCCGAGAGCACCGACCCGAACAGGAGGGTGAACGTGCCGCCACCGGCCAGCCACAGGACCACCACCCAGGCCACCGGCCCGGTCCGGCCGCCCGCCGAGCGGTAGAGCGCGAAGCCGGCCACCACGGTGGTGGCCCACGCCAGGCCGTTCACCACGAGGGCGGCGCTCGTGGTCGACACCCCGGTGACGGCCACCGCGGCGATGGCGAGCGCCGTCCCCGGCGGGAAGTGGGTGGCGTCCTCGTGGTCGGGATCGCGGAAGCCGCGCCCGTCGCGGAGGTCGTCGGCCACGTCGAGGTAGCTCTTGGAGTCCCGTCCGACGTCGATCCCGACGCGAGCGGTGAGCCCCAGGGCCACCCCCACCACCAGCAAGCCGGCCACCACCGGAAGCAGCAGCCGTCGATCGTTCGCCATGTCGCCCCCCTCTGCCCCGGAGGGGCCGGCCGAGGTTAGCGAAGCCGTGCTCGGTGGACGGCCAGCAGCACTCGGAGCACCGGGGCCGGTCGGTAGGCTCGACGCCGATGGCCGAAAACCCCAGCCCCACCGACGCCCTCGGACCCAACGCGTGGCTCGTCGACGAGATGTACGAGCAGTTCCTCGAGGACCCGAAGTCCGTCAGCGACAGCTGGCAGGACTTCTTCGCCGACTACCAGCGCGACAGCGACGTCACCGCCACGGTCACCGACAAGGCGCTGCCCGCCACGGGTCGCACGGGTGACACCGCCCAGGTCGCCGCCGTGAAGGCGGGGTCGCCGCCGCCCGCCGTCGCTCCGGCCCCGGCTGCCAAGCCGGCCGCGCCCAAGGGCACGGGCATCTCCGCCGACGGCACCGCCGAAGTGCCCGGCGAGGTCCTCCGCGGGGCTTCGGCCGCCATCGTCCGCAACATGACCGCCAGCCTCGAGGTGCCCACGGCCACCTCGTTCCGCGAGGTGCCGGCCAAGCTGCTCGAGGTCAACCGCCGCATCATCAACGGCTACCTGACCCGGACCCGCGGCGGGAAGATCAGCTTCACCCACCTCATCGGGTACGCCATCGTCCGCGCCGTCGCCGACAACGTCCCCAACATGAACAACTCCTTCCTGGAGGGGCCCGACGGCAAGCCGCGCGTGGTGCGCCACGACACCGTGGGCCTGGGCCTGGCGGTCGACGTCGAGAAGAAGGACGGCAGCCGCACGCTGTTCGTGCCGGTCATCAAGGACGCCGACACCCTCGACTTCCGCGGCTTCTGGGGGGCCTACGAGGACCTCATCCGCAAGGTGCGCTCCAACAAGCTCACGCCCGACGACTTCGCCGGCGCCAGCATCACCCTCACCAACCCCGGCACCATCGGCACCGTGCAGTCGGTGCCGCGGCTGATGCCCGGCCAGGGCGTCATCGTGGGCGTCGGCCGCCTCGACTACCCGGCGGCCTTCGGCGGCTCCGACCCGCAGGCGCTCGCCGAGATGGGCCTCTCGAAGGTCATGACGGTCACCTCGACCTACGACCACCGCATCATCCAGGGCGCCGAGTCGGGCCTGTTCCTGAAGCGCATCCAAGAGCTGCTGATGGGCGAGGACGACTTCTACGGCAAGGTCTTCCGCTCGCTGGGCGTCCCCTACACCGCGGTCAAGTGGCTGTCGGACGACAACCCGAACGACAAGGAGCAGGCCCGCCTCGAGAAGCAGATGCACGTGCAGACGCTGATCAACCAGCACCGCGTGCGGGGCCACTTCATCGCCGACCTGGACCCCCTGGCGTGGAAGGAGCCGCACATGCACAGCGAGCTCGACCCCGCCACCTACGGCCTCACCATCTGGGACCTCGAAGCGCGAGTTCCTCACCACCGGCGTCGGCGGCCAGAAGCGCATGAAGCTGGGCGACATCCTCCACGTGCTGCGCAACGCCTACTGCCGCACCATCGGCATCGAGTACATGCACATCTCGGACCCGGTGCAGAAGCGCTGGATCCAGCGCCACGTCGAGAACGTCGACGACAAGCTCACCCCGGAGGAGCAGCGCCACGTCCTCGGCCGGCTCAACGCCGCCGAGGCGTTCGAGAAGTTCCTGGCCACCAAGTACGTGGGGCAGAAGCGCTTCGGCATCGAGGGCGCCGAGTCGGCGATCCCGATCATCGACGCCGTCCTTGAGGCCGCCGCCGCCGAGGGCCTCGACAGCGCCGTGCTCGGCATGTCCCACCGAGGCCGGTTGAACGTGCTCACCAACATCGTGGGCAAGAGCTACGACCAGCTGTTCAAGGAGTTCGAGGGCTTCATCGACCCCGACTCCACCCAGGGCTCGGGCGACGTGAAGTACCACCTGGGCCAGACCGGCACCTTCACCAGCCGCCTCGGCGACACCCTGCCGATCGAGCTGGCCGCCAACCCCAGCCACCTCGAGACCGTCGACCCCGTCGTCGAGGGCATGGTGCGGGCCAAGCAGGACCTCATCAACGACCCCGAGGCGTTCTCGGTGCTGCCGATCCTGCTGCACGGCGACGCCGCCTTCGCCGGCCAGGGCGTGGTGGCCGAGACGCTCAACTGCTCCACCATCAAGGGCTACCGGGTGGGCGGCACCATCCACCTGATCATCAACAACCAGCTGGGCTTCACCACCTCGCCGGAGTCGGCCCGCTCCTCGGAGTACTGCACCGACGTCGCCAAGATGATCGAGGCACCGATCTTCCACGTGAACGGCGACGACCCCGAGGCCTGCGTCCGGGTGGCTCGCCTGGCCTACGCGTTCCGCCAGGAGTTCCACAAGGACGTCGTCATCGACATGGTCTGCTACCGGCGCCACGGCCACAACGAGGGTGACGACCCGAGCTACACCCAGCCGCTCATGTACAAGCGCATCGACGCCCGCCGGTCGGTCCGCAAGCTCTTCACCGAGTCGCTCGTGAAGCGGGGCGACATCTCCATGGAGGAGGCCGAGCAGGCCCTCGACGACTTCAGCGCCCGGCTGGGCACCGCCCTCACCGAGACCCGCGACGCCAAGCCGGCCGACGAGGTCATCGCCCTGCCGGTGCCGCCGGCGGTGGGCGTGCTGCCCCACGTCGAGACCGGGGTGGCCAAGGCCGTGCTGGACAAGATCTACGCCACGATGTCCTCGGTCCCCGAGGGCTTCGAGATCCACCCCAAGCTGGCCAAGCAGTTCGAGACCCGCACCAAGATGGTCACCGAGGGCCAGGTCGACTGGGCCACCGCCGAGGCCATGGCCTTCGGCTCGCTGCTGCTGGAGGGGACCGACATCCGCTTCGCCGGCCAGGACTCCCGGCGCGGCACCTTCTCCCAGCGCCACTCGGTCCTGTCGGACTACGGCACGGGCGCCGAGTACGCCCCGCTGGCCAACCTCGACGCCGAGCAGGGCAAGTTCTGGATCTACGACTCGCTGCTCAGCGAGTACGCCGCCATGGGCTTCGAGTACGGCTACTCCGTCGTGCACAAGGACGCCCTGGTGTGCTGGGAGGCCCAGTTCGGCGACTTCGTCAACGGCGCCATGATCGTGATCGACCAGTACCTGGTGGCCGCCGAGGACAAGTGGGGCCAGACGTCGGGTCTGGTGCTGCTGCTGCCCCACGGCCTCGAGGGCCAGGGCCCCGAGCACTCGTCGGGCCGCGTCGAGCGGTTCCTCACCCTCTGCGCCGAGGACAACATCCAGGTGGCCAACGCCACCACGTCCGCCCAGTACTTCCACCTCCTGCGCCGCCAGATGCAGCGCGAGGTGCGCAAGCCGCTGGTGGTCATGACGCCGAAGTCGCTGCTGCGGGCCAAGACCGCCCGCTCGCCCATCAGCGAGCTGGAGCAAGGCTCGTTCCAGGAGCTGCTCGACGACGCCGCGGTCACCGATCGGGAGAGCGTGCAGCGCGTGGTCTTCTGCTCCGGCAAGGTGGCCTACGACGCCATCGCCCGGCGCGACGAGCGCAGCCACCCCGCTGCCGTCGTCCGCATCGAGCAGCTGTACCCGTTCCCGTACAAGCAGGTCACCGACCTGCTGGCCTCGTACCCGAACACCCAGGAGGTCGTCTGGCTCCAGGAGGAGCCCGACAACATGGGCCCCCGGGCGTTCGTCAACGAGCGCCTGTGGCCGCTGGTGCCCGAGGGCATCAAGTACCGCCAGGTGTCGCGCACCGGCTCCGGCAGCCCCGCCACGGGCAGCCACGGCATCCACGTCCAGGAGCAGGCCCAGATCCTCGACCAGACCTTCGAGGGCCTCTGAGCCCGTCAGGCCGGTGGGCCGGGGGGGCGCCGGGAGCGGCGCGGGATCGTCGTCGCGGCCACGTGGAGCGATTCGCCGGTGTCGCTCATGGCGCGCGGCCTGGGGACCGAGCTGGCTCGCCGGGGCCGTCCCGCGACGTTCCTCGCCGCCCGCCACCCCGGCCTGCCGCCGGGCACCGAAGGGCTGGACGAGGTCCTGGCCTGGCCGGGGCCGTTCCGGTCCGTGCGCTCGTGGTGGTTCGGCTGGCGCGTGGTGGGCCGGGTGCGGCCCCAGGCGATCGTGGCCCACTTCGGCGCCGCCACCCTGCTCCTGGTGGTCGGGTGGCTCCGTCGGGTCCCGGTGCGGATCGTGTGGTACCACACGCTCGCGGCGGGCATCGACCTCGACACCGGCCGGCTGTCGTGGTGGCGACGCCAGGCCCGCACCCGCAAGGCGTGGTCCTACCGGCTCGCCACGACGGTCGTGGCCATCGGCGAAGCCGGTCGCCAGGAGCTCCTCGACACCTTCGGGGTGCCGGCGGCCAAGGTCGTGGTGCAGCCGAACCTCGTGCCGGACGTCGCCGCCGGCCTGGCCCCGGCGGAGCCGGTGGCGGTCCCCACCTTCGCCTGCGTGGCCCGCTTGTTCCCGGTCAAGGACCACGCCACGGTGCTCGACGCCGTGAGCCGGACCCGGGCGCCGGTGCGGCTGGTGCTGCTCGGCGAGGGGCCCCTCCGGGCCGAGCTCGAGCAGCGAGCCGAGGCGCTGGGCATCGCCGACCGGGTGACCTTCACCGGGGTGGTCACCCACCACGCCGTGCTCGAGCAGGTGCAGGGCTGCACAGCCACGATCCTGGCCAGCATCGTGGAGAACTTCGGCATCGCCGTGGTGGAGTCCATGGCCCTCTCGGTGCCGGTCGTCGCCACCGACACCTGCGAGTTCCCGTCGATCATCGGTCGCGGGCCCGAGGCCGGCGGGCTGTTGTTCGCGACCGGCGACGCCGATGCGCTGGCCGCCCACCTCGACCGCCTCGCCGCCGACCCCGCGGTGCGCGACCAGCTGGCAGCGAACGCCCGGCGCCGCTTCGTCGAGCGGTTCGACCTCGTCGGCCAGCTGCCCGAGGTGGCCGACTGGGTGGAGGCCCGGATGGAGGCGGCGGGTCAGCGGTGACCGAGGCGCCGGGTGAAGACCCGGTGGCCCAGGTCTTCCGCCTGGTCGGCCACGTGCTGGCGCAGGCGGGGACCGAGGAAGACGGCGTTGCCGTAGATCGTGCCTCGGGCCTCGGACTCCACCAGGCCGTAGAGGTTGTGGAGGAGGTAGCCGTCGCCCTCCAGGCGGGCGGCGACGTGGTGCAGGAGCGCACCCCCTGCCGTCTCGGCCACCAGGCGGGCCTCGATGAACACCAGCCCGACCGCCCCGGATTCGAGCAGCGAGGCGGCGCCGTCCAGCACGGCGAGCTCGGCGCCCTCGACGTCGACCTTCAGCACGTCGACCGTGGCGACGCCGTTGGCGGCGCACCACCCGTCGAGCGAGACGGTCTGCGCGTGCACGACGGTGCTCTGCTCGCCGAGGGGCTCGAGGAGGGAGCTGGTGCCGAGGGTCGGGGTGACGTGGAACGCGACCTCCTCGCCGTCGGTGGCGGTCACGGCCCGGTCGACGACCTCGACGCGGTCCTCCCCGCCGAACCGGCGGCCGAGCGCCGCCAGCGCCGGCGGTGCCGCCTCGAACGCCACCACCCGCGCCGCCGGGAAGGCGCGGAGGTAGGCATCGGTGAGCAGCCCGACGTTGGCGCCGACGTCGAAGACGGTGCGCACCGGCCACCCCGCGAAGAGCACCTGCTGGTCGGCGATGGCGTCCTTGGTGAAGCGGCGCACGACGTCGATCCGCCACCGGATGGCCACCCGGTGGAGGAGGTCCCGGCGCAGCAACCGACGGGCTTGCGTGCCGAGTCTCACGGCGGCCGACGGTAGCCCACCTCCGCTCCCGGCCAGACGAGAACACGTTCTCGTTTCGGGTAGGGTCCGGCCCATGCCTGAGCCCACCGGAAACGCGGCGTTCGATGCAGCACGGGCCGGCGGGATCACCGACACCTTCCTCGCGTTCCCGGACGTCCGGGAGGCCAAGGCCAAGGTCTACGACTACATCCGCAAGGCCACCATGGACGCCGAGACGCAGACCATGGAGATGCCGGCGGGCTACATGTTCAAGGACATCCCCACCTACGACGAGATCGACGACCCGCTCGAGCTGACCCTGGCCGAGATGGAGCGCTTCGGGATCACCCGCTTCCTGACCAACGTCACCGAGAAGGACCTCGCCCGCCGGGCGCTCACCGAGCACCCGGACAAGTTCTGGGGGATCCTGAACGTCGACCCCAACACCGGCATGCAGGCGCTGCGCGAGATCGACGCCGCGGTGGAGCGGTGGGGGAGCCAGCTCAAGGCGGTGCACACCTGGGGCACCGCCCTCCAGCCCCAGGTCGCTCTGGACGACAAGAAGATGTACCCCGTCTACGCCAAGTGCGTGGAGGCCGGGCTGCCGATCGTGGTCTACGCCGGCGTCCCCGGGCCGCGGCTGCCGATGCAGGCCCAGCTGCCGTTCCAGCTCGACGAGGTCTGCTGGTTCTTCCCGGAGCTCAAGATCGTCACGCGCCACGGCGCCGAGCCGTGGACCCAGCTCATGGTGAAGCTGCTGCTGAAGTGGCCGAACCTCTACTACTCCACCTCGGCCTTCGCCCCGAAGCACTACCCGCAGGACATCATCGACTTCGCCAACACCCGAGGCGCCGACAAGGTCATCTTCGCCGGGTACTGGGCGGCCGGGCTCACCCTCGACCGCATCCACGCCGAGCTGCCCCACGTGCCGTTCCGCGACCACGTGTGGCCCAAGTTCCTGCACGAGAACGCCGAGCGCGTCTTCGGCGGCGCACCGCACCCGTACCCGGCGAGCTGACGGGACCGCCGGCCCGCCCGGCGCAGGGCGCCTGCTAGCTCGGGGCTGCGCCGCGCTCGCGATCGTGGTGTGACCGATGCCGGGGTTCCCAACCGCCGCCACCTCGCATAACGTCCGTTATCGAGTGCCCCGCGCCAGGGGTGCCGCCGCGGACCAAGGGGAACGGGTCATGTCGACCAACGAAGAGATCATCGGCCGGGCCGACATCAACGACATCGAGGCCATCATGGCCATCGCCGCCGATGACGGCGAGAGCAACGTGCGGGCGGTCAAGGACCACGCCGATGCCATCTTCACGTGGGACTACGAGAAGGGGAAGCGCCCCGCCCTCAACAAGCTCTACGAGAAGGCCAAGCACAGCCAGTGGAACGGCGAGACCGACCTCCCGTGGGACACCGCCGTCGACCCCATGGAGCTCGTCGAGCTGCAGCGCCTCGCCTTCGGCCACAACCCCGAAGAGCGCAAGATCAAGACCGCCGGCACCCCGTACGAGAAGTGGGGTGACAAGGAGTTCGACCAGATGGCGCTGGAGTCGAACAACTGGATGCTCAGCCAGTTCATGCACGGCGAGCAGGGCGCCCTGATCTGCACGGCCAAGATCGTCGAGACCGTGCCGTGGATCGACGCCAAGTACTACGCCGCCACCCAGGTCATGGACGAGGCCCGCCACGTCGAGGTCTTCGCCCGCTACCTCGACACCAAGCTCGACGGCCACTACCCGCTCAACGCCCACCTCGGCCTGCTGCTCGACGACATCATCGCCGACAGCCGCTGGGACATGACCTACCTGGGCATGCAGATCATGGTGGAGGGCCTGGCCCTGGCCGCCTTCGGCTTCATGCACATGACCACGCCCGAGCCGCTGCTGAAGCAGCTCCTCCGCTACGTCATGAGCGACGAGGCCCGCCACGTGGCCTTCGGCGTGCTGACGCTGAAGGAGTACTACACCGAGCTCACCCAGGCCGAGATCCGCGAGCGCCAGGAGTTCGCCTTCGAGTCCGCGGTGCGCATGCGCGACCGCCTGCTCATGCAGGAGGTGCTCCACCGCATGGGCGTCGACGTGAAGTCGGCCGTGAAGTTCGCCATGGAGGACGAGGGCCGGCAGATGTTCCAGCAGATGCTGTTCTCGAAGATCGTGCCGAACTGCAAGAAGCTGGGCCTGCTCGACGCTGGTGACGGCTGGCTGCGCACCAAGTTCGGCGAGCTCGGCGTGATCCAGTTCGAGGACTGGGCCGACACCAGCGACGAGTACGAGGCCTTCGCCCTCGGCGAGGCCGAGCTCAGCGACGCCGCCCAGCCCGCCTGAGGCCAGCCCCCACCGCCGACCACGTTCGAGCCGGCCACGTTCGAACCGGGCGGAGCTCGCCGGGTCGGAGCCCTGAGGATCCCACCCGGTTGGCCCGCCCCGTCGAACCGGGTGGGGTTCCCGGGGTCGGGGGCCGGTGTTGTCCACCTGGTTCCCGGCCCCGGGCCGCGCCCTCGGCGAGGCCGAGCCGCGGGGTGTCACACCCCCTTGGTGTACTCGGGGCCATGACCGACATCGGAGCAGACGCGCAGCTGGCTCGTTGGGCGGAAGCCCAACACGGACTGGTGACCCGGGCGCAGGTCCGGGCGGTGGGGATCAGCGACGAGGGGTGGTGGCACCGGCTGGCCACCGAGCGGTGGGTGGCGATCACGCATCGAGTGGCTCGGAGGCCGGGGGCGCCCCGGACGGTGGCGCAACGGCTGCTCGCCGCTGCGCTCGATGTCGGGCCGTCCAGCTACCTCTCGCACGGTTCGGCGTTGGCCCACTGGGGCGTGAACGGCTTCGACGTCGAGCCCATCGACCTGATCGTGGTGCGTGGTGGACGGGAGACGGCGACGAAGCTGGCCACCGTCCACCGGCCCTGCCACCTCCCGGATCCGTTCGGCACCGTGCTCGATGGCGTGCCGGTCGTGCGTCCCGCGCTGGCGCTCCTGCAGGTGGCGCACGGCCTCCACCCGCTCCGGCTGAAGCGGGTGCTCGACCAGATGTGGGCGAAGCGGTTGCTCTCCGGGCCATCGATGCGCCGTGAGCTGGGGCCGCTCATGCACCGAGGTCGGCCCGGAACCGCAGCGCTTCGACGGCTGCTGGACTCGCTTCCGGAGCACTACGTTCCGCCCGCTACCGGGCTCGAGGGTCGGTTCGACGAGATCCTGGAACGGGCGGGGCTGCCGACCATGCGACGACAGGTCGACCTCGGCGACGACGAGCACTGGAGCGGCCGGGTCGACTTCCGGGACCGGGAGCTGCCTCTGGTGGTCGAGATCGACAGCGAGCGCTACCACTCGGCGCTGTCCGCCGTCGAGGACGACGCGGCGAGAGAGGCCAAGTTGGTCGCTGCCGGCTTCTCGGTGTTGCGCTTGACCGATCACGACGTCTGGCGCCGGCCGGCGTGGACGGCACAAGAGGTGCAGCGCGTGCGGCTCTCGTTGGGCCACGCCCGACGTCCTGCAGCCTGACGACGCCGTCGTTCCAAGGTGGTGGAACCGCCAGGTACGCCGGCTTTGCGATCGAACCGGGTGGGGTTCTCGGGGTCGGGGGCCGGGGAGGTCCGCCGGGTTCGGCAGAGGGCTCGAACCGGGTGGGGTTCTCGGGGCCGGGGGCCCGGGAGGTCCGCCGGGTTCGGCAGAGGGCTCGAACCGGGTGGGGTTCTCGGGGCCGGGGGCCCGGGAGGTCCGCCGGGTTCGGCAGAGGGCTCGAACCGGGTGGGGTTCTCGGGGATGGGGGCCGGAGATGTCCGCCGGGTTCGGCAGAGGGCTCGAACCGGGTGGGGTTCTCGGGGTCGGGGGCCGGGGAGGTCCACCGGGTTCGGTTGAGGGGCTCGAACTGGCCCGGGCGAGCGGCGCTAGGGGGCGGGGGGGGGACGGCTGGCTCCAGGGGGACGGCGGCGGTGGTGCTGGTGGTGGTGGCCGGCGCGGCGGTGGTGGTCGTCGTCGGGGGCGCCGTGGTGGTGGGCGCGGCGGTGGTGGTGGGGGCGACGGTGGTGGTGGGGGGCCTCCGTCGTGGTGGTCTCGACGACCGTCGTGCTGGTGCCCGGGACGGTGGTGGACGTGGTCGACGAGGTGGTGGTCTCGATCGGGACCGTGGTGTCGGGGGTGTCGTCGTCGCTGCCGCGGCTGGTGAGGAAGATCGCCCCGCCCACCAGCAGGATGAGCAGGAGCAGGACGATCACGGCGATGAGCGGGCCGTTGCCGCCGCCGCCGGCCGCGGGTTCCTCGTAGCGCACCTCGTCGTAGCCGCCACCACCGTAGCCGGCGGCCCCGGCCTCCGGTGCCGGGACGTAGATGCCCGCGGGCGGGGTGGGGGCGGGGTCGGTGCCCGCGGCACCGGCGCCGCCGCCTGCACCGGCGCCGGCGGCGCCGATCCCGGGGACGACGCGGGTGGCGTCGTCGCCCTCCGGCCCGCTGCTCGGGGTCCATGCCTGGGTGGCGTCGCCGCCGGTGGGAGCCCCGGTGGCGGGGTCGCTGCCGGGACGCCACGCCTCGGTGCCGGGCTCGTCGTCGGCCGGCCGCCAGGCCTGGGTGTCGTCGTCGCCGGGGGTCATGGGTGGTGCTCCAAGGTGAGGTGGGAGGTGGGGATCGAGCGGGCGGCGGTCACGCCGTGGTGGCGATGCCGCCGTCGACCGGGATGATCGTGCCGGTGACGTAGGCGCCGGCGCGAGACGCCAGGAAGAGGGCGACGCCGGCCATGTCGTCGGGTCGCCCGATGCGCTTGAGCGGGGCGGTGGCCGCGATCTGCTCGCCGAAGGCGTCGAGGGTGGCCGCCATCATCTTGGACTCGAACGGGCCCGGGGCGACGGCGTTGACGGTGACCAGCGGGGCGAGGTGCTTGGCCAGGTGGCGGGTGAGCTGGTGCACCGCCGCCTTGGAGCTGGAGTACGAGTACGTCTCGAGGGCCGGGACGTGGATGCCGTCGATGGAGCCGATGTTGATGACCCGCGACGGCTGGTCGGCGCTGGCCCCGGCCTCCAGGAGCGGGCGGAAGAACTTGGTGGTGTGGAACACGCCCTGCACGTTCAGGTCGAGCACGCGGTTCCAGGAGGCGGCGTCGTGGTCGGCGAGGGGCACGCCCCAGGTGGCGCCGGCGTTGTTGACCAGCACGTCGACCTGGGGGTGGTCGGCGCCGACGGCCTCGGCCAGGGCGCGGGCGCCGTCCTCGGTGGAGAGGTCGCTGGGCAGGCCGCTGACGGTGCCGTAGGCGCTGAGCTCGGCGACGGTGGCGTCCACGGCGTCGGCCTTGCGCGAGGTGACGACCACGGTGGCGCCGCCCGCCACGAAGCCGCCGGCGATCATGCGGCCGATGCCACGGGTGCCGCCGGTGACCACGACGGTCTTGCCGGCGACGGAGAACAGGTCGGCGGTGGGGGTGGGAGCGCTGGGGTCGGCCATGGCGGGCGACCGTATCCCACCGCTCGACGGCGGGGCACCGGACCGGGGCCGGTCAGCGCCGCTGGCAGGAGGGGCACCAGCTGGTGCCCCGGGCATCGACCACGCTGCGCCGCAGCGTCGTGCCGCACCGGTTGCACGGGAGCCCGGAGCGGCCGTAGCAGTCGAGGCGGTGCTGGTTCTCGCCCGAACCGCCGTCGACGGTGCGGTAGTCGCGCAACGTGGTCCCGCCGTGCTCGATGCCCTCGGCGAGGACCTCGACGATGGCCCGGTGCAGGCGGGTGGCGGCCGCCCGCGAGACGGTGCGGGCGGCCGGGTGCACGCCGGCGCGCCACAGGGCCTCGTCGGCGTAGATGTTGCCGACGCCGGCCACCACCCGCTGCCCGAGGAGCTGGCTCTTGACCTTGGTGCTGCTGCGACGCAGGGCGGTCCACAGCGACGCCGGCGTGAAGGCGGCGTCGAACGGTTCGGGGCCCAGGGCGGCCAGGGTGGGTAGCGAGCGCACGTCGTCGCCCACCACGGCGATGCGGCCGAACCGCCGCACGTCGCGGAGCGCGAAGCGCCGGCCGTCGTCGAGGTCCCACCACGCTCGGTCGTAGGGGTCGGGAGCGATCCCGGCGGGGTCGACGCGGAGCTGGCCGGTCATGCCGAGGTGGATCACGAGGCGGAGGCCGTCGTCGAGGCCCACGAGCAGGTACTTGCCCCGCCGGTCGACGGCGTCGACGGTGCGCCCGGCGGCCTCGGCGGCTGCCGAGAACTTGGCCGACGGGTGGCTGCCCGCCGTCACCAGGGTGCGGCCGACCAACAGCGGTTCGAGGCCCCGCCGGACCGTCTCGACCTCGGGCAGCTCCGGCACGGTCGAGCACGGTACCGCCACCGGCTCTGGCCCGTGCGGGGCCGCGGCCGGCTGGTTCGGTGGAGCGGTCCGGGATGGAAAGGGGGCGACGAGCATCGAAGGGGTGTCGCCCGGTAGGGTCGCCGGGCTGCCGGCGCCCGCCGTCGGGCGGCGCTCCCTGGCATCGGTCGTCGGATCGGGCCGTTCGTCTCAGGGTTCGACGGCCCGTGCCGATTGGAGTCCCGTGTTCCCTGGACTGCGCATCACCGCTGTGGCCACCCTGACGATGTCGGCCGCCCTCTTCACCCGGCGCTCGCGCGCCGGGTGGCTCGACGAGCTCGACGACATCCGCGACGACGCCCTGGCCTCGCCCGAGGGCGAGGTCGCCCACGCCATGGCCGACGTGCCACCGATGGGCGACAGCGAGACCTCTCCGCTCGCGGACCTCGAGGCCTACCTCCCGCCCGCCGCCTGGAGCCCGTTCACGCGGGCGTCCGGGACCTCCGCGGTGCGGGCTGCCGACGAGCCCGAGGACCACAGCTACGACATCGAGCCCCTGCCGGACCTCGAGCCGGAGCCGGCCACGCCAGCGGCGCCGACCCCTCCCGTGGCCGCTGCCGTCGCGCCACCGGTCGAGGACCCCGCCCCGTTCGCCGCGCCGGTGGTCCCGCACGCGGAGCTGCCTCCGCCGCCGCCCCCCATCGCACCGCCCGTCGAGGCCGCCATGGCCGCCGAGGCCCCGGCAGCGCCGGCCGCGCCGGAGCTCCCGCCGCCCCCGCCGCCCCCGGCCTCGGCTGCGGCCCCGTCGCCCGCGGCCGGCCCCCTCGCCTTCGAGCCGCCGGCTGCGGACCTCTCGATGCTGCCGCCTCCTCCGCCCGCACCTCCGGTGGACCGCTCGGCCGCTGCGCCCGTCGACGACGAGCCCGAGCCGGTGCCGGCCCCGGCGGTGGTGCAGCCGTCGCCGCACCCGGTCCGCCCGCAGGAGATGTGGCACCCCCAGGTCGTCGTGGCGCCCGTGCCGCTCACGGAGGAGCGCCTCG
Organism: Aquihabitans sp. G128; assembly: GCF_019048865.1. Taxonomy (GTDB): domain Bacteria; phylum Actinomycetota; class Acidimicrobiia; order Acidimicrobiales; family Iamiaceae; genus Aquihabitans. The sequence continues at coordinate 352,279 of NZ_CP077604.1, forward strand.
ACCCGGCCGACGTGCTGGCCACCGACGACGGTGGCACCGCCGCCCGGTTCCGCTTCGCCCGCCTGCGCGCCGTCACCCCCGAGGGCGAGGAGCTGGTGGCCCCCGATGTCGCCGGCGAGACGCCTGTGCGGCCCGCGCCCCGGGCCGAGGACGACCTCTTCGCCACCGAGCCGACGCCGCCCGCCGCCGACCCCGCCCTGGGCCTCGACACGGCGCCGCTGGTGCCCGATCGTGGCCCGGCCGTCGGTGGCGCCCTGATCACCGGTCCGGTCCCTCGTCGCCGCCGCAACGACCAGGCCGCCGGCCGGCTGGCCGCCGAGCGGGCCGGCGATGCCGACGCCGCCGACCAGCCCGTCGAGGCGTCGGACCTCGCCGCCGAGCCGGCCTGGCGCTGGGTGCCGGACGACGAGGTCGCCGCCGCGCTGGCTGCGGTCGACGCCCACGCCGAGGACGAGCCCACCACGGCGACGCCGGTCATCGACGCCGCACCGACGGTCCCCGAGGCGGTGCTCCCGGAGGAGCCCGTCGCCGTGGCGCCGGTCGAACCGCGTGCCGGTCCTGCAGGACCTGGCGGTCGCAGCCGACGGCACCGTGGCCCTCGATGCCGGCATCCTCCGGCTGTCCGACGGTGGCGACGTGGTCGTCCAGTCGGGTCCCGGGGGGGATCAGCCTCGGCCTCGACGCCGGCTGGTGCTGGGCCGATCGGACCGACGCCGCCGCCTCGGTGACGGTCACGCTGCCCGTGGGCACGCTCACCGTCCCTGCGGGCGCCGCCACCCTCGTGGTGGTCGAAGCCGATCGCAGCGCCTTCGTGGTGGTGGTCGGTGGCGAAGCCCTGCTCCAGCACCCGGGCGGCCGGCTCCGCCTCCGGGCCGGGGCCATGGCGCTCGCCCCGCTGGGCGCCGAGCCCCAGGTCGACGTGGCCTCCGAGCCCGAGATCCTGTCGGACCCGCTGGTCCAGCTGAACCTGCGCCTCGACGGCGAGCTGGCCTCAGCTCCGTAGCGTCACGCCCGGCAGCGCACCCGTGTGCTCGCCGGCCTCGACGGTCACCACGCCGTTGACCACGGTCAGGTCGTAGCCGGCGGCGCCCTGCACCCAGCGCCCTGCGCCGCCCGGGAAGTCGTGGTGGAACTCCGGCAACGGGAGCGCCAGGTGGTCGAGGTCGATCACGTTGAGGTCGGCCGGCCGCCCTTCGGCCAGCACGCCCCGGTCGGGGATGGCGAAGAGCTCGGCGGGGATCGAGGTCAGGCGGGCCACGCCCTCGGCGAGGCCGTAGAGGCCGCGGTCGCGGACCCAGTGGGCCAGGAACCAGGTGGGCTGGCTGGCGTCCATGATCTGGCCGACGTGGGCGCCGGCGTCGGCGAGCCCCAGCACCACGTTGGGGTCGGCCAGCAGGTGCTCGACCTCGTCGGGCGTCTGGTTGAGGAACGGCCAGTTGAGCAGGCAGGCGCCGTCGGTGGCGTCGAGCAGGTCGATCCACAGGGCGGCCGGCGTGGTCCCGGCGGCCTCGGCGCGGGCCGCGAGCGACCGCTCCGGGTCCAGCCGGTAGTCGGCGGGCACGGAGTCGAGCGGGAACAGGCGATCGGGCCCGATGCCCTCGCTGGCGTCGGCCTCGGCCACGAGCACGGCGCGCTGCTCGGGGTCGCGGATGGCGGCGAGGCGCTCCTCGAAGGGCAGGTCGACGAGGGCCCGCCACGACGGGCAGCCCCCGAAGGGGGAGTGGTGCGCCAGCCCGAAGAGCACGCCGACCGAGCGGACCGTGGTCTGGGGGTGGATGTCGGCGCCGGCCGCGTTGGCCTCGGCCACCAGCTCGAGCACCTGGCGGTGCAGGTGGCCGCCGGCGATGGTCTCGGTCAGCCCGAACGAGACGGGGCGGCCGGTGGCCCGGCTGATCTCGGCGAGCACCGCGACCTCGGCGATCGTGCTCTCCGGCGTGGCGCCGTTCTGGGACCCGAGCATGGCGGCGGTCTCGAACACGCCCTTGCCGGCGCGACCCAGCACGCCGGCCAGGGCGACCAGCTCGTCGACGGTGGCGTACGTGCCGGGGATCGGCTCGCCGTCGGCGCCCTTGTGCAGCACGGTCCGGCTGGACGACAGGCCGAGCGCACCGGCCCCGACGGCCTCCTCCACCAGCTCGATCATGGCGGCCACGTCGTCGTCGGTGGGGGCCTCGGTGGCCCGATCGCCCATGACGTAGCGGCGCAGGGCGCTGTGGCCCACCATGCCGCCGATGTTGATGCCCTTCGGGCGGCGGTCGATGTCGGCCAGGTACTGGCCGTAGGTCTCCCACTCCCAGGACAGGCCGCTCATGATCGCCTGGGCCGGGATGTCCTCGACCGACTCCATCATCTCGGCCAGGCCCTGGCGGTCCTCGGGGCGGCAGGGGGCGAAGGTGACGCCGCAGTTGCCGATCACCACCGAGGTCACGCCGTGGAAGCACGACGAGGTGCCCAGCGGGTCCCAGGAGATCTGCGCGTCGAGGTGGGTGTGGATGTCGACGAAGCCCGGGGTCACGATGCGCCCGGTCGCGCCGATGGTCCGGACGGCCTCGCCCTCGACCACGCCGATGGCGACGATCGTGCCGTCGGCGACGGCCACGTCGGCCTGTCGCGGCGCAGCGCCGGTGCCGTCGACCACGGTGCCGTTCCGGATCACGAGGTCGTACACAGCAGGTCCCCCTGGGGTCGGCGCGCCGTCAGCCGGCGCCTGCCGGGCATCGTAGGGTGGCCCGATGCTTCGGGGAGGGGAGGGCGTGGCGGGTCGTGCCGCGGCGCGCCGCGTGGCGGTCGCGCTGGCGCTGGCCCTGCTCGCCGGGTGCGGGGGCTCGACGAGCGACGGGACCTCGGCGCGGCGCCGCACCGGCTCCACCACCACCACCACCGTCGCGGCGGCGGTGACCGTCGCTCGTGGCGATGAGGCCGCCGACCGGGCCGCCGTGAGCGGGCCGACCACCACCGGGGCTCCCGGGTCGACGGTGGTGCGGCCCGCGGCGACGGTCGTCCCGGCGCCGCTGGTCGCCACGTCGGCTGCGCCGTCGTCGGGCGCGGGGTCCACGAAGCCCGCGCCACCGGATGCCGACGCCGACGACTCGCTCGACGGGTTCGCCAGCTCGCCACGCTCGGCGCCGGCGGGAGCCGACGGCACCGCCCTGCTCCGGGCCGTGCGGGTCGGCCACCACGACGGCTTCGACCGGGTCGTGTTCGAGTTCGCCGGCGACGTCCGGCCCGGCTACCGGGTGGGGTGGGCGACCGGACCGACCTACGCAGACGGGTCGGGCGAGGTGGTCACCGTCGCCGGGGGCGCCACCCTCGAGGTGGTGCTGCAGCCGGCATCGGGCGTGGACATGGAGACCGGCAAGCCCGTGTACCGCGGCCCGGACCGGGTGCCGGCGGCCCGCAGCGACGGCGTGCTCCGCGAGCTGGTGCGCACGGGCGACTTCGAGGCCGTCCTCTCGTGGGCGGTCGGCACCGATCGCGAGCGGCCGTTCCGCGTCCACACGCTGGCCGGCCCGCCCCGCGTGGTGGTGGACGTCCGCGCTCCCTGACGGGGTACGCCCGGGCGGCGAGATCACCCCGCCGGGTGGTTGGTGTTCGGCGGCGAACGGTGTTCGGCTCGCCGGGGTATGCGAGGCCCATGCTCTACACGCTCCTCGTCATCCTCGTCGCCATCATCCTCGTCGTGGTCATCCTCAACGTGATCCGTTCGAGGGGGCGCAGCATCTAGCCCGTCGGTCCCGCTGTGGCGGGAGGCGTAGCCTCCCGCCATGGCGAACCACCACGACCGCTGGCGCGTGCCCGAGGGCGAGCGCCCGAAGCTGTCCGACATCGACACCCGCTCCACCGCCGGCGCTCCCGGCGACAAGGCGGAGACGCGAGCCGCCACCGGACCCCTCGTCGACGAGCTCGCCGAGCTGCAGAACCGGCTCTGGGCCGAGCACCGCCGATCGGTGCTGCTCGTGCTGCAGGCCATGGACGCCGGCGGCAAGGACGGCACCATCCGCAAGGTGTTCACCGGCGTCAACCCGCAGGGCGTGCGCGCCAGCTCGTTCAAGGGCCCCTCCACCGAGGAGCTCGAGCACGACTTCCTGTGGCGCATCCACCAGCAGGTCCCCGGCCACGGGGAGATCGGCGTCTTCAACCGCTCGCACTACGAGGACGTGCTCATCGTCCGCGTCGACGAGCTGGTGCCCGAGGACGTGTGGCGCCCGCGGTACGGGACCATCCGCCACTTCGAGCGCTCGCTGGTCGATGCCGGCACGACCGTGGTGAAGGTGTTCCTCCACATCTCGAAGGACGAGCAGAAGGAGCGCTTCCAGTCCCGGCTCGACGAGCCGGAGAAGCGCTGGAAGTTCTCCGCCGCCGACCTCACCGTCCGCGCCAAGTGGGACGCCTACGCCGACGCCTACGCCGACGCGATCGGCGAGACGAGCACCGAGGCCGCCCCGTGGTACGTCGTGCCCGCCGACCGCAAGTGGTACCGCGACTGGGCCGTGCTGCAGATCCTGCTCGGGCACCTGCGCGACCTCGACCCGCAGTACCCGGCGGAGGAGGCGGGCCTGGCCGACCTCGTCATCGAGTAGCCCCGGTCAGGAGGCGGCGTCGTCGGGCAGCTCCACGACCATCCGGCACCCGCCCTCGGCCCGCTGCTCGGCGTGGATGCGCCCGGCGTGCAGGTCGACCACCCACCGAGCGATGGCCAACCCCAGGCCGGAGCCGCCCTCGTCGGTGCTGCGGGCCTCGTCGGTCCGGTAGAAGCGCTCGAAGACGCGGTTGAGCGAGTCGGGCGGGATCCCGGGGCCGTCGTCGAGCACCTCGAAGCGCACCACGTCGTCCTGGCGGCGGGCGGCCAGCACGACCTCGCCGCCCTCGGGGGTGAAGCGGGCCGCGTTGTCGGTGAGGTTGGCGAAGACCTGGTGCAGGCGCTCGGGATCGCCGACGAGGGCGAGGTCGGGCGGCTCGACCTCGACGCGGAAGGTGAGGTCGGGGGAGTGGAGGGCCGACTCGTCGGCCACCGCCTCGAGCAGGTCGGCGGCGGGGAACGGCAGCAGGTGCAGCGGCGTGCCGCCCGATTCCAGCCGGCTGAGGTCGAGCAGCTGGGTCACCAGGCGCTGGAGGCGCTCGGTCTGGGCCAGCATCGTCCGCAGCAGGGCCGGGTCCGGCGCCACCACGCCGTCGACGACGTTCTCCAACGTGGCCCGCAGCGCGGAGATGGGCGTGCGCAGCTCGTGGGAGACGTTGGCCACCAGCTCGCGCCGCTGCCGGTCGACCTCGGCCAGCTCCTCGGCCATGAGGTTGAAGGCCACGGCCAGGCGGCCCACCTCGTCCGACGACGTGGTCTCGATGCGCTCGGTGACGTTGCCGGCGGCCATGGAGCTGGCCGCCTGCTCCATGGACCGCAGCGGCGAGGTCATCCCCTTGCTCATGAGCTGGACCATGCCGAGGGCGATGATCGCCGCCACGCCGGCGCGGAACACCGGGGCGAAGTTGAGGACGATGCCGATCTCGTTCACGGCCAGGGTCACCGCCACCGCGGCCACGATGACCACGCTGAACTTGACCTTGATCGACCGGAGCCGCTGGAGCGGGTTGGCGGCCACGGCGAGCCGCTACCCGTCGGCGTCCGGGCCGGGCGGGTCGGCCGGGCGGGCGCCATCGAGCTCGCTGCCGTCGGCGTCGCCGGGGTCGCCCTCGCCGAGGCCGTAGCCCACGCCGTGGACGGTGCGGACCACGTTGTCGCCGAGCTTGCGGCGCAGGGCCCGGACGTGGGAGTCGACGGTCCGGGCGCCGGAGCCGTCGCGGTAGCCCCACACGTCGGCCAGCAGCTTCTCCCGGGTGAGCACGCGCCCCGGCTTCTCGGCGAGGCCGACGAGCAGGTCGAACTCGGTCGGGGTGAGGTGGACGATCTCGCCCCGCTGGCGGACCCGGCGGGCATCCACGTCGATCTCGATGTCGTCGTCGAGGGTCAGCGTGCGGGCGGGCGTGACCCCGGCGAGGGCGTCGATGCGGCGGAACAGGGCCTGCACGCGGGCGACGAGCTCGCGCATGGAGAACGGCTTGGTGAGGTAGTCGTCGGCGCCGACGGCCAGCCCGATCACCAGGTCGGTCTCGTCGTCGCGGGCGGTGAGCATGAGGACCGGGAGGTGCCGGTCCTTCTGGATCTGGCGGCACACCTCGAGGCCGTCGAGGCCCGGCAGCATCAGGTCGAGGATCACCAGGTCCGGCTCCCAGCGGCGGGCGTGGCCCACCCCCGCCGGACCGTCGGCGGCGAGCTGGACCTCGTAGCCCTCGCTGCGCAGGCGAGCCGCCACCGCGTCGGCGATCAGCGCCTCGTCCTCCACCACCAGGATCTTCCGTGCCATCGGGGCAGACCCTACGGGGGACCGACCGCCCTTGGCAGGCAGGCCACCCTCCCCACGGGCGTGGCTACCGGCGGGTAACCCCGGGTCGCGGAGCAAGACCTGACGGGTCGTCAGGGGGTGGGAGGCGTTGTGGGGCTTGCCCTAGCGTGATCGCCATGTCCGACTACACGCCGCCGCTCAAAGACATCAAGTTCCTCCTGGACCACATCACGCCCATCGAGGAGCTGGCCAAGCTCGAGGCCTACCAGGCCATCGACGCCGAGTCGGTCGAGGGCGTCATCGAGGAGTTCGGGCGCCTGATGTCGGACGTCTGGGCCCCCACCAACGCCGTGGGCGACGCCGAGGGCAGCCACGTCGAGGGCGACGAGGTCATCACCGCCACCGGCTTCAAGGAGGCCTACGCGGCCTACGCCGAGGCCGGCTGGGGCGCCGTGCCCTTCGACGAGGCCTACGGCGGCGGCGGCTTCCCGTGGCTGGTGGGCATCGTGCTCCAGGAGCTGCTCAACAGCGCCAACATGGCCCTCGCCATGGCGCCGCTGCTCACCCAGGGCGCCATCGACGCCATCCTCCACCACGGCAGCGAGGAGCAGAAGGAGAAGTACCTGCTCAAGATGGTGTCCGGCGAGTGGACCGGGTCCATGAACCTCACCGAGCCCGATGCCGGCTCCGACGTCGGCGCCCTGCGCACCAAGGCCGTCAAGCAGGACGACGGCAGCTACAAGATCACCGGCCAGAAGATCTTCATCACCTTCGGCGAGCACTCGTTCACGCCGAACATCGTGCACCTCGTCCTGGCCCGCACGCCCGACGCGCCCGCCGGGACCAAGGGCATCTCGTGCTTCATCGTCCCGAAGTTCCTGGTGGGCGACGACGGGTCGCTGGGCGAGCGCAACGACGTCCACATCGTCTCGGTCGAGCACAAGATGGGCATCAAGGGCAGCCCCACCTGCGTGCTGGCCTACGGCGACAACTCCGACGGCGCCACCGGCTACCTCATCGGCGAGGAGAACGCCGGCATGCGGTACATGTTCACGATGATGAACAACGCCCGCCTCGGCGTCGGCGTCGAGGGCCTCGGCCTGGCCCAGCGGGCCTACGAGCACGCCCTCGCCTACACCCGTGAGCGCAAGCAGGGCTTCGCCCCCGGCGCCGCACGCGGCGAGAAGTCGTTCATCATCGAGCACCCGGACGTGCGCCGGCAGCTGCTGACCATGAAGGCCTACACCGAGTCCATGCGGCTCCTGGCCTACAAGGTCGCCGAGCAGATCGACGTGGCCCGCCACGGCGCCGACGAGCACGTGCGCACCGCCGCCCAGGAGATGGTCGACCTGCTCATCCCGCTCACCAAGAGCTACTGCACCGACGTCGCCGAGACGGTCACCTCCATCGGCATCTCGCTGCACGGCGGCATGGGCTTCATCGAGGAGACCGGCGCGGCCCAGTTCTACCGGGACTGCAAGATCACCCAGATCTACGAGGGCACCAACGGCATCCAGGCCATGGACCTCGTCGGCCGCAAGCTGCCCATGCGCGCCGGCGGCGTCCACCAGGACCAGATCAGCCGCATGAAGGCCACCGTCGAGGAGCTGGCCGGGGCCAGCGACGAGCTCGCCGTCATCCACCACGAGCTGGTGGCCGCCGTCGAGTCGCTCGAGGAGGCGGCCAACTGGCTGCTGGCCGAGGGCCTCGCCGATCCGGTCCAGGCCCTCTCGGCCGCCTCGCCGTTCCAGCGCCTCTACGCCACCACGGTGGCCGGCTGGCTCATGGCCGTGCAGGCCCTGGTCGCCAAGCGCCAGGTCGACGCCGGTGCGGCCGACGCCGACGTGGCGGCGGTGAAGCTGGTGACCGCCCGCTTCTTCGCCGAGCACCTGCTCCCGCAGGTCCACGGCCTGGTGGCCCCCGTGAAGGCCGGCAAGGGCGACCTCTTCGCCCTCACCGCCGACCAGTTCTGAGCCGACGGTCCGCCCCTGCCCTCGGGTGGGGGCGGGCCGCCCTCAACGCCGCTCGACGAGGGTCACCCGGATCCCGGGCGCGGCGCGCCAGGTCGCCACGATCCGCACCCGGCGGCGGACCTCGGGTCGGGCGAGGAAGGCGCCGTCGTCGGGCTCGGGCTCGGTGCCGGTGGTCACCAGCCACACGCGGGCGGCGGCGGTGGTGCGGGTCGCGAGGTCGGCGGTCGATGCCGTGGCGAAGCGGTCGAACGTGCCGAGCGGGCGCCCGGGCCCGAGGTAGCGCAGCCCCTCGAGGGGCCGGCGGGCCAGTTGGCCTTCGAAGGCCAGGCGGGCATCGGTGGGGACGAACAGGATGCCGTCGCCCGCACGCCGGTGCGCGGCCACCACGGACGCGGCGCTCGACCAGGTCGGCGCCGCTCGGGCAGCACCGGCTGCACCACCGCGAGCACCGTCAGGAGCAGGGCGGCGCCCAGGATCGGTGGCATGCGGTGGACCGGGGCCCGAGCGGGCCGGCCGAGGCCGGCGACGCCGACCACCAGCAGCGCGGGCAGCGCCAGGGCCGAGCCCATGGCGTACTGGGCTTGCTGCGCGGGGCGGAAGAGGTTGACGCCGAGCACGGCGACGGCGGCCACCGGGCCCCACAGGACCAGGGCGACCTGGCGGAACCGCTGTGCCGACGTGGCCGCCGGCCCCCGGACGCATCGCCAGGCCCCCCACGCCGTGAGCAGCGCCAAGGTCGGTGCCAGCTTGAGCGACGGGTTGACGAGGGCGCGGACGAACCCCAGGGCGGCGCGGGCACCGAACGGCGCCAGGGAGACCCCGACGTCCTTGCCGCCGGCGACGTAGAGGGCGAGGCCCACCCCGAGCGACGCGGCGCAGGCGAGCAGCAGCGGCCCCGCCCGGCGAGCGGGCGGGCGGGCCCAGGCGACGGCGACCGCCAGGGCGGCGACCTGGACGACCGCCAGCCCGTGGGCGAGCGGGAGCAGGACCGTGGCTGCGGCGAAGCACGCCGTCGGCCGTGCGGTCCGCTCGGCCGGGCCACGGTCGAGCACCCGGTCGAGGGCCGACCAGGCCATCGCGACGAGCAGGGCGACGAGGCCGTAGGAGCGGGCGTTGAGGGACTGGCGGACCGGGAGCCAGCTCGCGGCGGCCACGAGCCCGGCCCAACGACCGAGGGAGGCGCCGTGGTGGCGGGCGACCAGGCGGGCCAGCACGGCCAACGCGGCGGCCATGGCGAGGGCGGAGGGCAGGCGCAGCCAGCGGGGATCGGCCGAGACGGCGGCCCACGGACGCAGGAGGCCGTAGTAGAGCGCCATCGTGCCGCCGGTGCGCTGCCAGGTCTGCCAGAGGGAGTGGGTGGCCGCCAGCGAGTAGGCCTCGTCGCCGAAGAGGTCGCGACGGCCGAGCTGCGGGCCCACCAGGGCCAGGTGGAGCACCACGCCGGGCAGCCAGGCGCCCGGGCCATCGACCGCGGGTCCAACGGGCGCGAGGTCGTCGAGCGTGGGCACCTCGGGTGAGAGCAACCGGGCGCGCCGACATGACGGCGACCGGCTTCCCGGCCGATGGGGCAAGCTCTCGGGCCGTGAGCCTCCCGCCGTCGCCGTGCCCGCTCGATGCGTTCGGACCCCGGTCGTGGGCGGCCCCGGAGGCCACCGGGTTCGGGCGGGTGCCGATGAGCACCCACCTGGCCCGGCCCGGGGCGGTGGCGCTCGACGGCTCGTGGGCCTTCGTGCTCCGGGAGCGGCCCGAGTCCGTCACCGCGGCCGACCTCTCCGGGCCCGTCGACGGGTGGGCGACCATCGAGGTCCCCGGCTGCTGGACCATGCAGGGCTTCGACCGGCCCCAGTACACGAACATCCAGATGCCGTTCCCCGGCCCGCCGCCCGCCGTGCCCGAGGCCAACCCCACCGGGGTGCACCGGCGCACCGTCGAGGTGCCCGAGGCGTGGGCCGGCCAGCGGATCGTGCTGCACGTCGGAGCGGCCGAGACGGTGCTCTACGTCCACGTCGACGGCCGTCCCGTGGCCATGGGCAAGGACTCCCGGCTGCCCCACGAGGTCGACCTCACCGGCCTGGTGGAGCCCGGCAGCTCGTTCGAGCTGGCCCTCACCGTGGTGCGCTGGTCCGATGCCACCTACCTGGAGGACCAGGACCACTGGCACCACGCCGGCCTGCACCGATCGGTGTCCCTCTACGCCACCCCGCCGGTCCACATCGCCGACGTGCACCCCACCGCCGACCTCGACCTCGCCACCGGCGTGGGGCGCCTGCGCACGGTGGTGTGGGTCGGCGCCGAAGGCCACGGGCCCAAGGGCTGGACGGTGCGCGCCGAGCTGGGCGGCCAGCGGGTGGAGGCGGCGGCCCGCTTCGAGCACCCCACCGACAGCCTGGCCAACTGGCTGCTCTTCGAGGGCCGCCGAGCGGTGCTCGACCTCGTGGTCCCCGACGTCGCGCCGTGGAGCGCCGAGGTGCCGAACCTGCACGAGCTCACCGTCACCCTGCTCGACGGCGAGGGCCGGGCAGTCGACGTGGTGGCGGTGCAGGTGGGCTTCCGTCGGGTGGAGGTGGTGGGCCACGAGCTGCTGGTGAACGGCCGGGCGGTGCTCATCAAGGGGGTCAATCGCCACGACCACGACCCGCGGCGGGGCAAGGCGGTCACCGCCGAGGGCATCGAGGCCGACCTGGTGCTGATGAAGCAGCACGGCATCAACGCCGTGCGCACCTCGCACTACCCGAACGACGCCGTGCTCTACGACCTCTGCGACCGGCTGGGGCTGTACGTGGTCGACGAGGCGAACCTCGAGGCCCACGCGCACCTGCGCAGCCTGCTCAAGCAGCCGCGGTGGGCCGGAGCGGTGCTCGACCGCGTGGTCCGCATGGCGCTGCGCGACAAGGGCCACCCGTCGATCATCGTGTGGTCGCTCGGCAACGAGAGCGGGACCTCACCGATCCTGCGGGCCGCGGCGGAGTGGCTGCGCGCGTGGGACCCCTCCCGGCCGATCCAGTACGAGAGCTCGATCGGCGAGGCGCTGTTCGGCGAGCTGGCGGCAGGGGTCGAGTCGGACCTCGGGGAGCTGCTCGGCCGGCCCACGCCCGAGTCGGACCTGATCGCCCCCATGTACCCGTCGGTCGAGGACCTGGTGGCGTGGGCCACGCACGGCACCCCGGACCGGCCGCTGGTGATGTGCGAGTACATCCACGCCATGGCCAACTCGTGCGGTTCGCTGGACGACTACTGGGACGCCATCCGCACCCACCCCGGGCTCCAGGGCGGGTTCGTGTGGGACTGGGTGGACCAGGCCCTGGTGCAGCAGCTGCCCGACGGCACCGAGCGCCTGGCCTACGGCGGCGACTTCGGCGACGAGCCCAACGACGGGCCGTTCTGCTGCAACGGCCTCGTCGACGCCTTCCGCACGCCGCACCCCTCGCTGCTCGAGCTGGCGGCGGTGGTCGCGCCCGTCCGCATCGCCGCGGTCGACGCCGGCCGCGGGGTGCTGCGGGTCGCCAACGAGCACGACTTCGTCGACCTCGCCTGGCTCACGCCCACGTGGTCGGTGGCGGTCGACGGCGTCGAGGTGGCCAGCGGGGTGCTGGACGCGTTGGACCTCGCACCCGGTGCCGCCACCGAGGTGCGCGTGCCGGTGCCGCACGTGGACCTGGCACCGGGGGAGCGGGCCCACCTCACGCTCGCCTTCGCCACCACCGAGGCGCAGCCGTGGGCCCCCGCCGGCCACGTGGTGGCGAGCCACCAGGTCCTGGTGCGGTCCGAGCCCGGGCTCGCCCAGGCACCATCCGGGCCGAGGTCGGGCCGGCGGTCGGCCGACCTGGCCCCGGTGCTCGCCCTGTGGCGAGCCCCGATCGACAACGAGGTGTTCGGCCCCGTGCTGGGCCCGCACGCCGCCCGTTGGGACCGCCTCGGCCTCCGCGACGCACCGGCGGTCGCGGCCATGGAGACCACGACGTCCGAAGGCGAAGACGACAGTGACGGCGGCGGGGAGCGCACCACCCACGCGGTCGTGGTGCCGGCGGGGATCGACGACATCGCCCGAGTGGGGGTCCGGCTCGACCTGGGACCGGGCATCGCCGCGGTCGAGTGGTTGGGCGACGGGCCGCACGAGGGCTACTCGGACCGCTCGGCCTCCACCCGCGTCGGCCGCTGGACCACCCCGGTCGACGCCTGGTCGGTGCCCTACGTCCACCCGCAGGCCAGCGGGAACCGCACCGGCGTCCGCTGGCTGCGCTTCCTCGACGCCGAGGGCGGGGTGGTGCTGACCATCGACGAGCTCGACGGCCTCGACGCCACCGTGAGCCGCTGGACCGATGAGGAGGTGGCCGATGCCGGTCACCTCGAGGACCTGCCCCACGACGACCGCTGCTACGTCTGGCTCGACGCCCGCCACCGGGGCGTGGGCTCGGGTGCCGTCGGCCCGGACGTGGCGCCCGCGCACCGCGTGGGCCCGGGGCCCTACCGCTGGTCCTACCGGCTCCGCTGACCGGTACGGCCAGGCGGCGCGGCTCGCCCTCAGATCGGGCTGGAGAGCACGTACCGGCTGGTGGGGGCGACGTCGAGGACGGCGTCGTCGCCGCTGAAGCGGGCCACGCTGGCCATCATCCCGGCCATGCGCTCGGCCAGCACCTCATCGCTCCCGCCCGTGTCGAAGAAGACGTGGAAGTCGGTCATGGCGGCAGCGGGGAACAGCTCCTCGACGATGCCGTCGATCTCCGGCGCGTCGGCGGTCACGGCGCGGACCACCACGTTCTGCACGTAGCCGAAGGTGCTCTGCGTGCTGATGGCGACGGCGGTGTGGGACCCCTGCCAGCGCTCGAGCCACTGGGTGCGGTCGAGGCCGGGGTGGCGACGGAGGAAGGCCAGGTTGGCCAGGCCCTCCGTGCGGGACCCGGGTGGGGTCGGCGGGGCCACCAGGGGCACCGACTCGGTGACGAGGTAGCCGGCCAGCCGGGCGCTGGCAGCACCGAGGGCCGCCTCCACGGCGGCGCGAGCGTCGCCCGTGGCGGTGTGCAGCCACACCGAGACCACGGCCTCGATGGGTGCGTCGAACGTCGACATCCGGATGGCGGCGGCGGCCACCGCGTCGTCGGTGACGTTCACCTGGACGCCCAGGGCCCCGGCGCGAGCGAGCGCGTCGGCCACGGGCCCCCGGAGCCGAGCGGACCAGCCCTCGGCGTCGAGGTCGGACGGTCGCCACAGCAGGTAGGCCAGCTTCTCCATGGCGGGGAAACGTAGCCACCCCCGTCCGGATGCCTCGGGTGTGCGGCGCCGGGGTTCCCCTCATCTCGGCGTCGGCGGTGCCGATGGTGACCTCTTGTCCGACGCAACGCGGGACCCCAGGGCGCGCCTCGCGCCGCGCATGGCGACGGGCCTCGGGCGGGGCGCGCCATGCGGGCGCTGGCCGAGGCCGGCATCGCCCCGACCGGGCTCACGCGCGTCCAGCGTCACCAACGAGGTGTGGCTCACCGACCAGTACGTGGTCCGGGTCAACCGCGACGCCAGCCTCCGGCTGCACCGCGAAGCCGTGCTCTCCCAGGTCCTGCCCCCCGAGGTCGGCTACCCGGCGCTCATCCAGCACGGCGGCGAGGTCGGCAGCGACTGGCTGGTCCTGGAACGGGTGCCGGGCCAGCCGCTGAGCCGGTGGTGGCCGACGATGTCCGAGGCCGCCCGGCGCGACGCAGTGCGCCAGCTGGCGGCCCGGCTGAAGGTGGTGCACCGCCTGCCCTGCCCCCGCTTGGACGGTTTGGCGGACCTGCCCCAGCTCCTGGACCCGGCGCCGACCGGTGACCTCGCCATCGCCCGCCTGCTCGATGCGCTCGACCTGGTGTCGCAGCTGCCCAACGTCGACCCGGGGATCATGCAGGAGGTGGCCGCCCACGCCGTGGCCAACGCCGACGCGCTCGACCCCTTCGACGCCCACACGATCGTCCACGGCGACCTCTCGTTCGAGAACGTGCTGTGGGACGGCGAGCGGGTGACGGCGCTGCTCGACTTCGAGTACGCCCGGCCGGGGCCGCCCGACCTCGACCTCGACGTGCTGCTGCGCTTCGTCGCCCTGCCCTACCTCCACGTCGCCCCGGACTACGAGGCCCAGACCAAGGCGGAGGACTACGTCGACATCCCGTGGTGGCTGGCCGAGGACTACCCGGAGCTCTTCGCCCACCCCCGCCAGTTCGACCGGGTCCGCCTGTACTCGCTGGCGTGGGACGTGCGGGAGCTGCTCGCCTTCCCGCCGTCGGAGCCGTTCCGCGACCTGCACCGCCACCACCCGTACCGCCGCCTGGTCCACGTGCTCCGCGGCACCAGCTACCTCGATCGCCTCAACGGCGGCGTCTCGCTCGACTACTAGCTAGCGGTAGACCCCGACGACCTGGTCGGACAGGCGGGGCCAGACGTCGAGCGCCCACGGGCCGAAGCCCTTGTCGGTGAGCACCACCAGGGCACGATCGATGGCGGGGTCGACCCAGAGGAACGTGCCGGCCCCGCCGAAGTGGCCGAAGGTGGCCGGGCTGTTGGTCGCGCCGGTCCAGTGCGGGGCCTTGTGGTCCCGCAGCTCGAAGCCGAGGCCCCAGTCGTTGGGGTGCTGGGGGCCGACGCCCGGGAGCGCGCCGGCCAGGCCGGGGAACTGCACCGTCGTGGCCTCGGCGAGGGTGGCCGCCGCCACCAGGGTCGGCCGCAGCAGCTCGGCGGCGAAGGCGGACAGGTCGGCCACCGTCGACCACGCGCCGTGGGCCAGGGAGCCGTCGCGCAGGTCCGTGGCCGCCAGGCCGAGCGGCTCGAAGACGGCGGCGGCCACGTACTCGGCGGCGGGCATGGCGGCCCGCTCGGCCAGGTGGTCGCCGAGGGCGTCGAAGCCGGTGTTGGAGTAGATGCGCGTGCGGCCGGGACGCGAGAGCGGCGGCGTGTCGAAGCCGTAGCCGCCGGCGTGGGCCAGGAGGTGGCGGACGGTGCCGCCCTCGGGCCCGGCCGGCTCGTCGAGGTCGAGCGTCCCCTCCTCGACCGCGACCAGGCAGGCGTAGGCGGTGAAGAGCTTGGTGACCGAGGCCAGGCGGAACGCCTGGCGGGCGTCGCCGACGGTGGCGAGCGATCCCGTCGGCCCGACCACCCCGGCCGCGAGGTCGGCGACGCCCCAGGACCCGGTGGACCAGAGGGCGTCGGCCAGGCGGGCGTCCTCGGAGGTGGGGTCGAGGGCGCTCGGCTCAGGCACCGTCCCACACCATCCCGCGACCGGCCGGGGCCGCACCCGGGGCGGGGCCGAGGACCACGTCGGCGGGCGGCTTCCGGTCGATGTGGCCGATGAGCCCGTTGTAGACGCCGTAGCCGCAGAGCTCGCGCAGGCGGGGGCCGAAGGACCGGGCCGCCTCGACGGGCACGCCGAGCTGCTGGTTCTCCTGCTGGCGCACCCAGCCGGCGCAGTAGTTCATGGCCAGCCCGACCCGACGAGCGTCGGTGTGGTTCGACCCACCGCCGTGCCAGAGGCTGCCGTGCCAGACGAGCACGCTGCCGCGCCGCATCTCGGCGGGGACGGAGTCGTAGGCCTGGCCGTAGGTGGGGGAGGCCTCAGCCCGGTGCGAGCCCGGGATGATGCGGGTGGCGCCGTTGGCCTCCGTGAAGTCGGTGAGGGCCCACATGGTGTTGCAGACCGTGGCCACGTGGGGCTTGTCGATGGGCATCATCTGGTCGTCGGCGTGGATGGGCTGGGGCACCTCGCCGGGGCCGATGGCGATGGACGACAGCGACGAGACCAGGCAGCCCGGGTCGAGGACGCCCTCCACGATCGGCAGGACCGCGGGGTGCACCGGCACCTGCTCGAACGGCGACCCGTGGGCGAGGAGGTTGTAGATCCGGACGGTGCTGGTGCCCTCGAACGCGTTGCGGGCGGGGCGGACCGCCAGGTCGTGCTCCAAGCGGTCGAGGGCCTCGGTCAGCGCATCCAGCAGGTCCGGCTCGATGGCGTCGGGGACGATGGCGTAGCCGTCGGTGCGGATGCGCTCCAGGTGGTCCGACGGGTCTCGATCGCTCACGTCGCGCATGGTAGGCCGGGCCCGTGGCACCCGACCGTGAGCCGACCTTCGACGAAGCCGCCACCGCCGTGCTGCTCGCCCTCCAGCCGGGTGAGGTCGTCACCTACGGCGAGGTCGCCGCCGAGGCGGGGTTCCCCGGCGCGGCCCGAGCCGTGGGTCGCCTGCTCTCCACCGGCGAGGGCGACCTGCCCTGGTGGCGGGTCGTGAATGCGTCGGGACGGCTGGTGCCGGGCCACGAGGTCGAGCACGAGCGCCGGCTGGTGGCCGAGGGCGTGGCCGTCACCGACGGGCGCATCCGCATGGGCCGCCGCCGCTGACGGGGCCTCCACCCGTCGGGGCCTGCCAAGATCGGCCGATGGCACGGGGACGGTGGTGGCTGGTGGGGGCGCTGGGCGTGGTGCTCGCGGTCCTCGTGGTGGTGCTGGCGGTCCGGCTGCGCGACGACGGCGGCGACACCCGCTCGGGCGTCTTCGTGATCGGCGACTCGATCACGGTGATGGCGGGCGGCCAGGACCTCGGCCCGGACGGCTGGCAGGTCGACGCCCGCTCGGGGCGGACCACCCCCGAGGGCATCGAGGTGGCCGCCGGCCAGGACCTGGCCGACCGCTCGGTGGTGATCGTGGCCCTCGGCACCAACGACCACACCGACGACGCCGCGACCTACGGCCGGAAGGTCGACGCCATGCTCCGCGCGATCGGTCCCGGGCCCTTGGTGGTCTGGGTCAACGTCGACGCCCACACGCCGGAGCTGGCCGACGCCGCCCGGGGCGTCAACGTCGCCCTCGCCGCGGCGGCGCTGCGCCACCCCAACCTGCGCGTGGCGGACTGGGACACCTACGTCGGTGGCCTCGGGCCGGTCGACGGGCTGCGCGCCGGCGACGGCATCCACTACGGCACCAAGGGCTCCGAGCTGCGGCGGGAGTGGACGGTCGGGCTCGTCGCCTCCTGATGCACGGGGGTCGGTAGCGTGCCGGCCATGAGCATCTACGACCACCCGGTGCAGGCCCTCGGCGGCGGCGACGCCGACCTCCACGACCACGAGGGCAAGGTCGCCCTCGTCGTCAACGTCGCCTCCAAGTGCGGCCTCACCCCGCAGTACGAGGGCCTCGAGCGGCTCCAGGAGACCTACGGCGCCAGGGGCTTCACCGTCCTCGGCTTCCCGTGCAACCAGTTCGGCGCCCAGGAGCCGGGGTCCAGCGAGGAGATCGCCACCTTCTGCTCCACCACCTACGGCGTGTCGTTCCCGATGTTCGAGAAGGTCGACGTCAACGGCGACGACCGCGACGGCCTCTACGCCGAGCTGACCGAGGTGGCCGACGCCGAGGGCACCGCCGGCGACATCCAGTGGAACTTCGAGAAGTTCCTCGTGGCGCCGGGCGGCGAGGTCGTGGCCCGCTTCCGCCCGATGACCGACCCCGAGGCCCCCGAGGTCACCGCCCTCATCGAGGCCAACCTCCCCGGCTGAGGGCCCTCGCACGGTTCGCGGTTCGCGGGACCGCCCGCCCTATCCTTGGCGCAGCGGGTCGGCAGCCCAGCGCCTCACACCGGGCGGTCCCGCGGGTCACCTCATCACGCGTTCGTCTCACCAACCTGACACGAGAGCCGGAGGACGACCCTCCCCATCAGGTAGACGATCCGGAGTTCACGTGCCCACCACCTTCGACGCCCTCGGCGTCGCCCCCGACCTGTCCGGCGCCCTCGCGGCCAAGGGCATCACCTCGGCCTTCGCCATCCAGGAGCTCACCATCGCCGACGCCCTCGCCGGGCGCGACGTGTGCGGCAAGGCCAAGACGGGCTCGGGCAAGACCCTGGCCTTCGGCCTGCCGGTCCTGCAGCTGGTCAAGCCGGCCGAAGCCGGCCGGCCCCGTGCCATCATCCTCGTCCCCACCCGCGAGCTGGCCACCCAGGTGAGCGAGGAGCTGGCGCCCATCGGGGCCGTGCGCGACCTCACCGTCGCCGCCATCTACGGCGGCGCCGACATCGAGAAGCAGATCAAGAAGATCAAGTCCGGCGTCGAGGTCATCGCCGCCACGCCCGGTCGCATGATCGACCTCATCGAGCGCAAGGAACTGGACCTCACCGACGTCGGCATCGTGGTGCTCGACGAGGCCGACCGCATGGCCGACATGGGATTCATGCCCCAGGTCGAGTGGATCCTGCGCCACATCCCGGGCGAGCACCAGACCCTGCTGTTCTCCGCCACCCTCGACGGCGTGGTGCAGGTGCTCATCGACCGCTACCAGCGCGACCCCGTCCGCCACGAGGTCGAGTCCGAGGGCGTCACGGTCGCCTCCATGACCCAGCGCTTCCTGCGGGTCCACCAGATGGACAAGATGAAGGTGGCCGCCGCCATCTCCCGCAGCGGCACCCGCACGCTGATGTTCACCCGGACCAAGCGCATGGCCGACAAGCTGGTCGAGCAGCTCGAGGGCGAGGGCGTCAACGCCGCCGCCATCCACGGCGACCTGCGCCAGAGCCACCGGGAGAAGTCCCTGGCCGACTTCACCGCCGGCAAGCTCGACGTGCTCGTGGCCACCGACGTCGCCGCCCGCGGCATCCACGTCGACGACATCGACGTCGTCATCCACTACGACCCGCCGGAGGACCACAAGGCGTACCTGCACCGCTCGGGCCGCACCGCCCGCGCCGGCCAGGGCGGCCTGGTGGTCACCCTGCTGCTGTGGGACCAGGAGCTCGAGGTCCGCCGGCTCCAGAAGCGCCTCGGCGTCGACCAGCCCATGCACGAGGTCTTCTCCAACAACAAGGTCCTGGCCGACCTCACCAGCTGGAACCCCGACGACGGCCTCTGAGCCCGGACCTCCTGTCACCGTCGAGCCACGAACTTGTCGCAGTTGTCGGCGCATGAGGTCGACAACTGCGACGAGTTCGAGGCCGTGAGCGCGCGATGACCGGTTCGGCCGGCGGTGTGCCGCCGGGGCTGCTCGGCCAGGTGGCCCGGGCTGCGGTCGGGGCCAGCCCGCTGGCGGTGGCGGCGTCGCTGGTCGACGTCGTCGGCGCGGCCGGCGGGTGGCAGCCTGCGGTGGGCCTGCGGGTCGACGGGGTGGGCCGGGTGCCGGAACTGCTGGCCGTCGACGTGCCGGCCGAGCGGGCCGGCCCCGCCCTGCTCGGCGTGCTCTACGAGGCCGCCCTGCACCCCGACGCCCGCGACGCCGGCGCCCACTACACCCCGGCTGACCTCGCGGCCCGGCTGGTGGCCCTGGTCCTGCCCGGCGCCTCGGCGGCGGCGACCGCGGGCCCGAAGGTGTGGGACCCGGCGTGCGGCGGCGGCGTCTTCCTGCTGGCCGCAGCCGACGCCCTGCTCGCCGAGGGCGTTCCCGCCGAGCGGGTGGCGGGCGAGCTGCTGTGGGGCACCGACGTCGACCCCGGGGCCGTGGCCGTCGCCGAAGCAGCGCTGGCGTGGTGGGCGGCCGCACAGGGCGCCGTCGACGCGACGCCCGGGCCCCACCTGGCCGTCGCCGACCCCCTCGTCGACGTGGCCCCCGCGCAGCCGCGCAGCGCCCGGGCTCGGGCTGCGGCGGCCGGCCCGCTCCCCGTGGCGGCCGCCGCCGGCTTCGACCTGGTGGTGGGCAACCCGCCGTTCCAGGGACAGCTCGCCGGCCGCTCGGTGCGCTCGGCGGCGTCGGCCGCCGCGCTGCGAGCCCGGTGGGGCGACGCGGTCGTCCGCCCCTACACCGACACCGCGGCGCTCTTCCTGGTGGCCGGCGCCCGAGCGCTGGCGCCGGGCGGCCGGCTGGCCATGATCCTGCCGACCTCGGTCCTGGCCGCCCGGGACGCGGCGCCCGCCCGGGCGGCGGCCGCTGCGGTCGGTCCGCTCACCGACCTGTGGGTGGCGGGCGAACCGGTCTTCGGCGCCTCGGTGCTGGTGTGCGCCGCGGTGCTTCAACGGCCCCCTGCCGACCTCGCCGACCCGGCCGAGGCCGCCGGCACGGCCGTCTCGCTCCCGCCCGAGCCGAGCCGAGCGACGGTGCGGCGCTGGCACGGCCGGTCGGTCTCGTCCCTGAAGGCGTCGGCCCCGGGCTCGCTCGTGGCCGCCGTGGTGGCGGCCGGCGGCGGCGACGGGTGGGCGGCGCTGGCGCTGGCGGCGCTGGGCGTGCCCGACCCCCCGGCCCGCTCGGCCGGCTCCCTGCGGGACCTGGGCACCGCCCGGGCCGGCTTCCGCGACGAGTACTACGGCCTCGTGGGCCACGTGGGCGAGGCGCCGCAGGGCGTCGACCACGACGACCTGCCGGAGGGCCTGGCGGCCCTGGTGACCTCGGGCCTGCTCGATCCGGGTCGCTGCACCTGGGGCCGCCGTCCCGCCAGCTTCGCCCGCCACGCCTACGACCGGCCGGCGGTGGACCTGGCCTCGCTGGCGGCGGCGGGCGGGCGGGCGCACACCTGGGTCCAGCAGATGCTGGTGCCGAAGGTGGTCGTGGCCACGCAGACGCGTCGGGGAGGCGGCGGTCGACGCCGGCGGGCGCTGGGTGGCGTCGACCCCGACCGTCGCCTTCGTGGCCCCGGTCGGGCGGCTCTGGGAGGTCGCCGCGGTGGTCTGCTCGCCGGTGGGCACCGTCGCCGCCCTCGCCGCCACGGCCGGCAGCGCCCGGGCCGGCGACGCCATCCGCCACAGCGTGGCGAGCGTCGGCGCGCTCCCGCTCCCGGTCGACCACCGCGCCTGGGCCGCCGGCGCCACGGCCCTCCAGCGCGGCGACCACCCGGCGTTCGTGGCCGCCATGGCGGCCGCCTACGCCGTCCCCGCCGGAGCGGCCGACGACCTCGCCGCCTGGTGGCTCGACCGCGCCCCCGCCCCGGCGCCCCGCTGAGCGACGCCCCAGCGCCACGGCCCGCCCGCGCGAACGGTGTTGCGCGGCCCCGGGGGAGCGCGCCTATCCTGCCCGGGTCATCACGAGTGGCCCGGGCGACCGGGTCCGGCAACCTGGGACGGACACCCAAGGTGCCTTCTCGCCTCCGGGCGGGGATGTGGCCGGCAGCCGCCGGCAACGAAGTGTCTGGGCCACCCGGCCCAACCACTGGCACCAGGTGAACGGCCCTCCGAGCGATCGAGGAGGAGCACATGACCGACGACGGCGCCCACTGGGCCGACGCCGAGTCCCTGCTGGTCCCTCCGCCGTGGATCCAGCCCCACGCCAGCACCCTGCCGGCCACCGGGGCCTGGCGGCCCGGCGATCCCCTGGGCCAGCGGCAGTTCATGCGCATGGCCGTCGATCGCTCGTTCGTGCTCGAGGGCGGGGGCCAGCTCCACGACATCACCGTGTGCTTCGAGACCTGGGGGACGCTCTCGCCCGAGGCCGACAACGCGGTGCTCGTCTGCCACGCCCTCACCGGTGACGCCCACGCCGCCGGGCCCGCCGGCGACGGCCACCCCGGCCCCGGCTGGTGGGACGACGCCATCGGACCCGGCAAGGCCATCGACACCGACCGCTGGTTCGTGGTCTGCGCCAACGTGCTGGGCGGCTGCCAGGGGACCACGGGTCCGGCCTCGCCGCTGCCGGATCGCCTCGGCCACTACGGCCCGCACTTCCCCGTGGTGTCCATCCGCGACATGGTCCGCACCCAGGCCAAGCTGGCCGACGCCCTGGGCATCGACGTGTGGCACGCCGTCGTCGGCGGGTCCATGGGCGGGATGCAGGCGCTCGAGTGGAGCGTCATGTACCCCGACCGCGTGGGTCGGCTGGTGGCCATCGCCACCACCGCCGCCGCCTCGGCCCAGCAGATCGCGTGGTGGAGCACCGGCCGCCGGGCCATCGCCCTGGACCCCAAGTGGCGCGACGGGCACTACTACGAGGCCGAGCCGGGCGACGGCCCCCACGCCGGGCTGGCCCTGGCCCGCCAGATCTCCCAGGTCACCTTCCGCAGCGACGACGTGTTCACCGACCGGTTCGGGCGTGAGCCCGTCGAGCCGCTCGCCGGCCGCTTCGAGATGTGGCAGCGCTTCCAGGTCGAGCGCTACCTCGACCACCACGGCGCCAAGCTGGCCCGCCGCTTCGACGCCAACTCGTACCTGCTGCTCACCAAGGCCATGGACCTGCACGACATCGAGCGAGGGCGGGGCAGCCTGGCCGGCGCCCTGCGGCGCATCACCGCCCCGGTCCTGGCCATGGGCATCACCTCCGACATCCTGTACCCCGCCTACCAGCAGCAGGACCTGGTGACGGGCATCCAGGACGTGGGCGGCCAGGCCACGTACCACGAGATCGACAGCCCCCACGGCCACGACGCCTTCCTGATCGCCCTCGACCAGGTCGCCGCGGCCCTGGTCCCCTTCCTCGAGAAAGCGCACCGATGACGAACGACCCCGACGCTCCCGCCCGCCCTGCGCTCGACGCCCAGACCCGTGCCGTGCGAGCCGGACGGCGCGGCGACGGCACCTCGCTCGCGCCGGTCCTGTGGCCGACCTCCACCTTCGTGACGCCCACGGTCGACGACGCCCGGCGCATGGCCACGTCGGTGGGCTCGGACCGCTTCTACACCCGCTACGGCAACCCCACGGTGGGCGGCTTCGAGGACGCCATCGCCGAGCTCGAGGGCGCCGAGGCGGCCCGGGCGTTCAGCTCCGGCATGGGGGCGGTCAGCGCCGTGGTGCTGGGCCTGTGCTCGTCGGGCGACCACATCGTCGCCCAGCGCCAGCTCTACGCCGCCACGCAGCTCCTGTTCCAGGCCGTGTGCCCGCGCTTCGGCATCGACGTCACGTTCGTCGACGGCACCGAGCCGGGCGCCTTCGCCGCCGCGGTCCGCCCGGGCAAGACCGTCCTGGTCTTCGGCGAGACGCCCGCCAACCCCAAGCTCGACGTGATCGACCTGGACGCGCTCGGCGCCATCGCCGGGCCCATCACCGTGGTCGACGCCACGTTCGGCACGCCGATCCTGCAGCAGCCCCTGCGCCACGGCGTCGACCTGGTGCTGCACTCGGCCACCAAGGGCATCGCCGGCCACAACGACGCCACCCTCGGGGTGGTGGCCGGCAGCCGCGAGCTCATCGACTGGCTGTGGGGCTTCGCCGTCCTGCAGGGCGCCTCGGCGTCGCCCTACGACGCGCTCAACGCCATCCGCGGCATCCGCACGCTGCCCATCCGCATCCGCCAGCAGTCCGAGAGCGCCCTCGTGCTGGCCCGGGCGCTCGAAGCCCGCCCCGACGTCGAGGACGTGCGCTACCCGGGCCTGCCGTCGCACCCGCAGCACGAGCTGGCCATGCGCCAGATGTCGTCGGGCGGCGGGCTGGTGACCTTCGACGTCGCCGGGGGGCTCGAGGGCGGCCGCCGCTTCGTGGAGGCGGTGCGCATCGCCCAGCTGGCCACGTCGCTGGGTGGCCCGGAGACGCTCGTGACCCACCCGGCCTCCACCACCCACGTCAACCTCCTGCCCGACGAGCTGGCCGCCAACGGCATCGGTCCGGGCACCATCCGCGTGTCGGTCGGCCTCGAGCACGTCGACGACCTCATCGCCGACTTCGCCCAGGCCCTCGACGTCGCCGCCGCCGGTCCCGTCCCGCCGAGCGTGTCCTGACGTGACCGGTCGGTCGGCCGAGCGGCTCGGGGCGGGCACCGGCACCTGGCGATGGGGCATCGCCGGCACCGGCGGCATCGCCACCTCGTTCACCGAGGACCTGGCCCGGGTCGAGGGCGCCGAGGTGGTGGCCGTCGGGTCGCGCACGCAGGCCGGCGCCCACGCCTTCGCCGCCCGCCACGGCATCGCCCGGGCCCACGGCTCCTACGAGGCGCTGGCCGAGGACCCCGACGTCGACGTCCTCTACGTCGCAACCCCGCACCCCGACCACCACGCCCAGGCCCTGCGGGCCCTGGCCGCCGGCAAGCACGTCGTCTGCGAGAAGCCCCTCGCGCTCAACGCCGCGCAGGCCGCCGAGGTGGTGGCCGCCGCCGACGCGGCCGACCGGTTCCTGCTCGAAGCCGTGTGGTCGCGGTTCCTGCCGGCCTACGACGTCCTGCGCCAGGTCCTGGCCGACGGTGAGGTCGGCCAGCCCCAGCAGGTCGACGCCGACTTCGGCTACGTGATGGCGTTCGACCCCGGCCACCGCCTGTTCGACCCCGCCCTCGGCGGCGGGGCGACGCTCGACCAGGGCATCTACCCGGTGCAGCTCGGGCACCTGGTGCTCGGCCCGCCGGACGCGGTGGTGGCCACCGGCCACGTGGGTGCCACCGGCGTCGACGAGCACGTGGTGGCGGGCCTCCGCCACCCCGGCGGGGGCCTCACGGTGGCCAAGGCCTCGCTGCGGGCCAGCCTCGCCTGCGAGGCGCGCATCTCCGGCACGCTCGGCGCCATCGAGCTGCCGGCGTTCATGCACTGCCCGCAGGCGATCACCGTGTCGAGCCCGGCCGGGCGGCGCACCATCGAGGCGCCGATGCGGGGCCACGGCCTGTGCCACGAGGCGGCCGAGGTGCAGCGCTGCCTGCAGGCGGGGGAGCGGCAGAGCCCGCAGCACCCGTGGGCCGACACGCTCGCCATCGCCGCCACGCTCGACGCGGTGCGGGCGGCGCTGGGCGTGCGCTACCCCGGCGAGTGACCGAGGCCGGGCCGGGCGCTCGGTAGGTTGCGGGCGTGCCGGAGCTGATCGAGGTCGAGGTGTACCGACGGCTGGCCGATCGGGCCGTGGGCCGCCGGATCGACGCCGTGGAGGCGCCCGACGACTGGTTCCTGAAGGGCGGCCTCACCCCGAACGTGGTCGAGGGCGCGCTGACCGGCGCCACCATCACCGGCACCGACCGCATCGGCAAGCTCCTGCTGGTCCACCTCGACGGCGACCGGCCGGAGCTGGGGCTGCGCTTCGGCATGACCGGACGGCTGGCGCTCGACGGCGAGGCGCCCATCACCGACCTGGAGTACGGCTCCAAGCGGGACCTTCCGGAGTGGGACCGCTTCGCCCTGGTGCTCGACGGCGGCGCCCGCCTCCGCATGGCCGACCCCCGCCGTTTGGGCGGCGTGGAGCTCGATCCCCCGGTCGAGGCGCTCGGGCCCGACGCGTGGACCATCACGCTGGCCCAGCTGCGGACCGCCCTCGGGACCTCGACGGCCCCGCTGAAGGCCCGGTTGCTCGACCAGTCGAAGATCGCCGGCCTCGGCAACCTCCTGGTCGACGAGACGCTGTGGCGGGCCGGCCTCGACCCTGCTCGCCCGACCCGGTCGCTCGCCGACGCCGAGGTGAAGGCCCTGGCCCGGCGCATCCGCTCGACGGTGACCGCCCTGTTCGATCGCGGCGGCTCCCACACGGGTGACCTGCAGGCCGCGCGGCACCGCGAGAGCACCTGCCCGCGCGACGGCGCCCCGCTGCAGCGCCGGACCATCGGCGGCCGCACCACCTACTCGTGCCCGGTCCACCAGCGGTGACGGCCCCGACCCCTGCGGCGACCCGTGACGTGCCCGCCGCGGACCGTGCCCGGTACGCTCTCGTCCCCGTGACCGCCCCGCGCCCCGCACCCGCCCCGGCGACGGGCCCGGACCGCCTGCGGGTCGCCCGGCGGCGCGTGGCGGTGGTCGCCCTGCTCCTCGGCCTCGCCGCGTCGGGGTGGACGGCCTCGCCGGCCGCCGCCGCGCCCGCCGCGCCCGCCGCTCCCACGCAGGACCCCAGCGCCACCACCACGCTGCTCGTGACCACCACGACCGCCCCGGGGATCGCCACCACGGCGGCGCCCACCACCGCAGCCGGGGCGGGCGAGACCACCACCACGGCCGCACCCGCCACCAGCTCGCCGAGCGCGGCCAGCGAGAACCGCAAGATCTGGCTGGTGGTGGGCGGCCTGGTGGCGGTGGCCCTCGCGCTCATGGTGCTCACCCTGCGGTACTGGCGCCAGACCAAGCCGGTGCCGATCGAGGAGCCCATCCCGGCCACGTCCTCGGCCGACCGCAAGGCCAAGCGCGGCGAGCACGGCCGCCACTCCCGCCGGGCCGTCGCCGGGGCCGACCACGCCGGGGCCGACGACGAGTGGGAGCCGCGCGGCACCGGCGAGCACGACCGCATCGAGGCCTCGCCGGCCACCCGCACGGTGCGGCCCTCGGCCGACCAGCGCGCCGCGGCCTATCGCGCTGCCGCCCCGCCCCGCTGAGCGGCCGCCGCCGCCGGGCGACCGCTCCTCGGCCAACCGGGGTGGCGTCGCCGGCCGGGTACCGTGCACGCCATGGCCGAAGCTCTCGACGTCGACGCGATGCTCCAGCGGTTCCGTGACCGCTCCGTCGCGGTGAAGAAGCGCAACCTGCCCCCGGTGGCCGGTCCCGAGCGGACCCGCCTCATCCAGCAGGCGCAGCTGGACTTCCAGGACTTCGCCATCGTCGGCGATGCCGAGGCGACGTTGGAGGACGGCATCCTCACCCTGCGGGTCGACCTCCGCCCGCCGGACGCCCGTGGCGACTGAGCCGGCCGAGCCGGGTGGCGATCGCCTCGCCCGCGGCCTGGCCGCCATCGACGCCGCCAACGCCGAGGACCCGAACCAGCTCGTGGTCGACGGCACCTCCCGGCCGAAGGAGCTGGTCCACGCCGAGCGCATGAGCCACTGGCTCGCCGTGCTGGCGCCCGACGCCACCGAGGCCCAGCAGCTGGCGGCCCGGGCGCACCACCTGCGCCGGTGGGTCAGCCCCCGCAGCGACTACCCCGACGGCCGCGCCGCATACCTGCGCTGGCGGGCTGACCACAAGCGGCGCGAGGCCGCCGAGGTGGGGGAGCTGCTCGAAGGCGTGGGCTACGACGCGGCGACCATCGAGCGGGTGCAGGCCATCGTGGCCAAGGAGCGCCTGCGCTCGGACCCGGACGTGCAGACCCAGGAGGACGCCCTCTGCCTGGTCTTCCTGGAGCTCCAGTACGACGACGTCGCCGCCCAGCTCGGCGACGAGCACACCATCCAGGTCCTCCAGCGCACCGCCAAGAAGATGAGCCCGGCCGGCCTGGCTGCCACCGGCGCGATCGCGTTCTCCGAGCACGGGGCGGCGCTGCTGGCGCGAGCCCTGGCTCCAGCCGAGGACCCGCCACCGCGCTGATCTCCGGCCCTCCACCGCCCATTCGGACGTTTCGCACCAGGGGCGCCCGGGGTCACGTACGCTTCGCCGGAAAACCCCCCGAACGACGACGTGATGGCGAAGGAACGATCGATGCAGTGTGCGGCCTGTGGGACCGAGAACGACGCAGGATCCAAGTTCTGCATGACCTGCGGGCGGTCCCTGGCCGCCCCCGAGCCCGAGGCGACGGCGCCTGACGCCCCGGCCGCCCTCGCCGCCGAGCTCGAGGCCAGCTCGGCGCCGGAGCCGCCGGCCCCGCCCGCCTACGAGGCCCCGGCCTGGAGCCCGCCTCCCGCCGCCCCCTCGCCGTTCGCCCCGTCGCCGCCCGCTGACGCTCCGGCTCCGCCGCCGCCGTTCGAGGCGGCCGCCCCGCCGGCTCCGCCCGCCGCCTTCGAGCCGCCGGCCGCCCCCGCGTGGGAGGCCCCCGCTCCGCCCCCGCCCGCCCCCGAGGAGCCGGCGCCTGCCGCCGAGGTCCCCGCTGCGGCCGAGGACGCCCCGGCCCCGCCGCCCCCGTGGGAGGCGCCCGAGCCCGTGGGTGACCCCACCCCGCCGCCACCAGCCTCCGAGCCGGCCCCTGCCGAGGTCCCCGAGCCCACGGCCGAGGCCCCGGCCCCGCCCGCTCCCGAGGCTCCGGCCCCGCCTGCGGTGTTCGCCCCGCCGGTCGAGCCGGTGGCCCCGCCGGCCTGGGCAGCGCCGCAACCCGATCCGCCCGCAGCCCCGGCCGCCCCGGCGTGGAACCCTCCGGCGCCTCCCGCCCCAGCCGCGCCGCCAGCACCGCCCGCGTGGGGCGGTCCGCCGGCTCCCGGCGCCCCGCCTGCCCCCGCCGCTCCGGCCTGGGGCGCGCCGCCGCCCGCCGCCGCCCCGCCCGCCCCCGCATGGGGGGCGCCGCCCGCTCCTGCAGCACCGGCCGCACCGGCGTGGGGCGCCGCCCCGGCCGGCCCGCCCGCACCGGGCTACGCCCCGCCGGCCGCTCCGGCGGCCCCGGTCAACACCGACCCCAACGGCCTCGGTGCCGCCGCCGGTCGCCTCGGCAACTCGCCCCGCAAGAACGCCAAGACGGCGCTCGCGGTGGCGGGCGCCGTGCTGGAGGACGGCGAGGCGGTCGAGGCCATCGTCGCCGGCAGGTTCGAGGGGAACCCCGCCGTGCTGGCGCTCACCGACAAGGCCGTGGTGCTCGTCGACGACCGCCAGTGGCGGCCCACCGTCGAGCGCTTCGCCATCGACGGCGGCATCCAGGTGCAGGGCTGGCAGGACGACCGCACGGCCAGCCTCACCCTGGTGGTGGGCGGCCGCCAGCTGGTGGTGGATCAGATCGGCGATCGCCCGCTGGCCGTCGAGCTGGCCCAGCGCATCCGCTACCGGACCGGCAGCTAGGCCAGGCAACGCTTCGCCCGATCGACCGGTTCCCGGTTGGTCGGTCCGAGGGCCTCGCGCTATGGTGAGGCCCCCACGCGGACGTGGCTCAGTTGGTAGAGCATCACCTTGCCAAGGTGAGGGTCGCCGGTTCGAATCCGGTCGTCCGCTCGGAGCGAAACCCCCTGCTACGCAGGGGGTTTCGTCGTTTTCGGTCGCCGAGCAGGCCCGATAGGGCCCTGGCAGTCGGGGACCTAGGTAGACCGAGTTCGCCCAGGTTGCGCCGACTTGGACCACCCCGGTTATGGAGCGCTTATGGGCGCGTGCACCGCCTGGTTGGATGGCCGTCCTGGGGCTGGGCGGCGAGGAGGCGCCCCACAGCTGCGCGTGGAGCCGGCAGCCGGCCGCTTCGACGCAGGGGAGGTTCGAGGTCATGCCCGTTCAAACCTACGGCTGAATCGGGCCGGCGGTCCAGCCGGATGCAGCAGAGGGTGCCGTTAGATCCAGGCACAAGGGCGTAGGCTTTCCCTGCTAGGTGGGGGAGCAACTTGGCTCAAGCTGGCGGGGGCGGGAAGGCAGCGATCGTTGCTGCGGGTGCTGTCGCCGATCGCGGAGTCGACACGTTCTTCCTCGACCGTGAAGGAGCCCCATGCGCATCGCTCGCCTCGTGTTCGTCAACCATCGGGTTATCCCAGACCTCGACTTCGAGGTGCGGAACCATCTGGCGCTCGTCGGGCCCAACGCATCGGGCAAGTCCACGCTCCTGCGGGCTCTCGACGTTGTCCTCGGAGGCACCTTCGGGCAGGTCCTGACCACCTTCACCGATTCGGAGTTCCGAGACCCTGACGAACCCCTTCGAGTCGAGGTTCACTTCGACTCCTTCGACGACAGCGACCGCTCGGCCTTCCCGGATGAGATCAACGTCAGCACCGTCGACGGAGTAGCCACCGAGTCTCTGGAGCTTTCGTGCGAAGTCTCGTACGAGGACGGCGAACCGAACCTGGTCAGGGTCTTCAAGAAGCCAGGAGACGATCGGCGGGTCAGGCCGGAGCACCTTGCTGCGGTCGGATGGGGGTTCCTGCCAGCCACCAGGTCCCCAGAGCGAGAGCTGGGGGCCGGGCGCAGAAGCGCTCTTCGGACCCTCGTCTCATCACTTGATCTTGGGGACCAGAAGGCCCAGCTGGTCGACCTGCTCGCAGAGGCAAACGCGCTGATCGATGGCACCGAGACCGTTCTCGACCTTCGCGCCCGCCTTGCGGAGGGATTGACAGACCTCACGCCACGGCCCGTGGCCGCCGAGGATCTCTCCGTTGTGGTGGCCCCGGTGGCTGAGAACCCCTCGAGTCAGGCCGAGCTGCGGCTCCGAGATCACGCAGGTGAGCCGGCTCCCCTCCACCATCAGTCTGATGGGCTTCGGGCGCTGTCGACGATCGTGGTCCAACGGCTCGCCCAGCCCGCCGCAATCCTCGCCATCGACGAGCCTGAGATCCATCTACACCCCAGAGGCCAGGCCCGACTCGGCGGATTGCTCGCCTCCGGCACAGGTCAGCGCCTAGTGGCCACACACTCGTCGGCAGTGCTGTCGTCCTTTCACCCAGCCGACGTCGTCGCCCTCGTCGACGACGGAATCCGCCAACTCCCGCCCGAAGCCGTCGCAGCGGCGCCGGCCTTCTTCGCCCAGTGGTGGGATGACGCAGCCTTGGAACCTCTGACCGCGAAATCGGTAGTACTCGTCGAGGGACCGAGCGACCGAGTTCTGCTGAGATCTGTCGCCCGGCTCCTCGGCCATGATCTCGACCGAGTCGACAGCTCAGTCGTCGTTGCGGGAGGAGCGACGAGCTTCAAGACACTCCTGCGGTTGTACGGGCCAAGGGGCTTCGATCTCGATCTGTTCGGCCTGGTCGACCGCGAAGAGGCGAACATCGTCGCTACCGCCTTCGGCGTGAGCAACGACGACGAGGCGCTTCTCTCGGTGGGTTTCCAGGTAAGCGATCCCGACCTCGAGGGGGAGGCAGTGAGCGGTCTGGGGGTCGCTAGGCATGCGGAGTTGCTCTGCGCCTCGGGCCTCTACGACGAGCGACAGATCCTCGGCACCTTCAAGGTCGACTCGGTTGCGGAAATCGAAGCCGACGCCTACACCGAGTGGTGTCGCCTCAAGAAGGTTGTTCACGCAGTAGCCCTCGAGAGGACCATGGTGCTGAACGACGCCGAGCGTCTTGCTTCCCTCGTCAGTCTCGTTGCGCTGATCGTGGACTCTTGACTGGGCAGCACTGGTACCAGGAGGTGGGGGTGAGGGATGTCCTTCTCACGGCACCACCAGGATGCGGGAAGACCCACCACCTCGCGCACCTAGTCGAGAGCCTGCTTTCACGCGGTCTCGTCACTGCCCCGCAACAGGTTCTCGCCGTCACCTTCTCGACGAAGGCGCGATCCAACCTCCGCTCGCGCATCCACGAGATCACGAGCCGAAGCCAGCGCCGACGATGCTACGTAGCGAACTTCCACGGGATGAGCTACCGGCTCTACCGGGCCCACGGCGCGACTCTCGGCCTTGACCCATCAGCGCTGCTGCCGCAACCGGGTTGGCTCGCCCAGCATCGGGCCGCCGTTGCGAGGGAACACGGAGCAAACCGGTACGACCTGAAGGACAACATCGACGTCGCCAAGGCAGGTGCGTTCGACCAGGACGAGACCATGGACCGGCTGTTGCACTTCGCCGGCCAGGCCGGAGTCGCCTACGAGCGAGGGCTCCGGCTGGCGAACCGCCTCGACTACAGCGACGCAATCCGGCACGCCGTGCGCCTCCTCGAGGTCGAGGAGATCGCCAGGTTGTACCAGTCCCGGTTTCCAGTCGTGGTCGTAGATGAGTGCCAGGACCTGACCCGACTGCAGTTCGCCCTGGCAGAGCGGCTGAGCGGACAGGCGCTGATCCTTGCCGGCGACGAAGCACAAGGTATCTACGGGTTCGCGGGCGCAGACGCCGAGTGGACCTATGGCCGGATGCTCGAGAGGGCGCCTCTTGAAATCCGGTTGGACACGTCGTACCGCTCCTCTCCAGCGGTACTTCGGGTCGTGTCGGCAGTGGCGGCCGAGCTCGGCGGTCAGGAGCTCCAGTGCGCGGATCCCTCAGCCTGGCCCGGCTGCGGTTCTGCGCAGACGCTTCGCTTTCCCGACACCTGGGTGGAGGCCGATTGCATCCTTGAACTCGCCATCGCAGATGTTCGAGCCAACCCGCAGGCCAGCGTTGCGATCATGGCCAGAACCGGATGGCGACGCCGTGAGGTCGAGGAAGCGGCTCGGTCAGCAGGCCTTGCTTTCGAGCTCTGGGACTACCCCGTCCACAGGCCCCGGGTCGTGCAGCTCCTTCGAAAGCATCTCCAAACTGCGCTCCTCCGGCACGAATCGGATCGTGAGCGACTAGATGAGCTGTTCCTTCTCTGCTTCGAAGAGTGCGGCCAAGACGACGTGGACACCGAGGACGACCTCAACCACGCCGTGGAGTCTCTAGAGGAACTCCTTGGCACGGCCCCGCTCGAGCAGATCGTCAACGAGATCCGCACATCCGCAGACGATGAGGTTCCGGTCTCGCCTGGCCTGCACTTCCTGAACGGGCACACCTGCAAAGGCCAGCAGTTCGACCACGTCTATGTGCTCGGCCTGGAGGAGGACGTCCTCCCCGACTACCGGTCCAGCCAGGACGCAGACAAGCTCACGGAGGAACTTGCGGTGCTCCACGTCATGGTGTCTCGAGCGCGCCAGTCGTTGACAGTGACCTGCACTCGGGATGTGAGGCGCTACGTAGACAGCCGATGGTTGCGCGCACCCTCCAGGTGGTTCGGTCTCATCGCTGAGATGTGCGACTGACCCACCTGACGTCAGTCCAGCTCCTCAGGGAAGAACGGTGACGATGGCCTCAGCAGCCTCGGTCAGGAGCAGGATGCCAGCAACGTCGTCAACCTGTCCGTGCAGATCGAAACAGACCCTGGTCACAACGAGCGAGAGGTCGGCGGTCCTGCCGAGCCGTGTCGCCGACTTGGTCCCTGCTGGCGTCAGATCGCCGACGATCTCTCCGCTGGCGGTGCGAACCGTCCAGCGCTTCAGGCCGGGCGTCACGTCGAGACGCTGGCCGAGCTCGACCGTCTGGATCGTCGCCCGAGACACCGTCTTCCGGTGCAGACCGCGCATGGCCGCTGCACCCGCACGGGAGTAGAGGGCGGTCTCTGCTTCGTGGTCGAGGACGAACTCGTCGGTCCGTAGGCCGCTGTCGCTCGTCGTGGATCGGAACCGGAACGGTGATCCGGCAGGCCCCTTGCGAGCCTCCGCGATGCTTGCGTAGCCGTGTTCGGGGCCGAGGAAGTGCTCGTTCACCTCCTCGATCACCTCGGCGCAGTACGCAGCCATGGAAGCCTCGTCGTCGCGGTGGATCGCAGCGCTGCTGATGGCGGCAAGGTCGAGGGCCGAGCAATCGCCTGGGCCGGCCAAGCCGAGGTGGTAGTGGCCGTTGCTTCCTGCGGTCTTCGGGTAGAGCCTGCTCCACGCCGTGGGGGTGCGCCCCGAGATGTAGCGAGCGGCTGCGACGGACACGCACCCGAACAACTCGCTGGCCTCTTCGGCTTCGAGGGTGGCGTCTGCGGCCGCAGCCACCAGGAGGCGGTCAAGGTCTGCGGGCGTGGGATCCTCGGCGAGTTCGATGCCGTACCGGGCGAAGTAGGTCGAGGCCGCCTTGAACTCGCCGGACACAACAGCAAGGTCTTCCCGAGTGATCGGCGCGATTCGGAACTCAGACGTGCTGGCCATGGGCGGCACCATCGCACTGTGCTCGGCAGCACATCCAGACCTAGAACTCCTAGGCCGTGACGGTCCAGAACGGGCATCTCAGATCGCTTCCGGACCTGCCCGGTTGCTTCGACCGACCCTTGTTCGTTAGGTCATGGGTCCTCGACCCTCTCTGGCGCAACGGACATGTCTCCTCGGGGCAGAGCGTCGAGTCTCCCAGCTCGGTCCTGGACCGCCCAGAGGGGTGTTTGCGCTGATAATGCGTCCGGTCTGTCCGGAGCCACTGGCACCTTGGACACACCGGGGTTGCTACGAGTGGGTTCCGTCCGGAACGGGTCCACTTGACGTTCGATCAGAGGCAGGGCCCTCGGCTCAGTCAGACCTGCGAAGAGAAAGCGCGATGCCTCGGACAGATTCCGGACGGCTCCATCTGCGGCATCTCAGCCTCATGGCCAACCGCGATCGAGTAGCCCATGGCTTGCCAAGGGGTCTCGGTATCGCTGCGGCTGGCGCCGGAGCGGGCGCTCTCGACCGACACCTACTCCGGTTCGCTCAGTTCCCGTTCAACCTCGCAGTGCAGAGCGCCGCAGGGCATCGGCGGGTGCCCGGATCCGAGACGTGGCACCTGCCAGAGGTCCTGGGCGGCGAGGGTGACGGCGAGGAGGTCCTCCAGGTCGCTGACCTCGACCGAGCAGGCCATGACCAGAGGCATCGACCGCGAGTCCGAGTCCCGGGTGCTCCCGTGGGTGACGAGTCCGCAAGGCGTGGCTACCTCCACCTCACCGAGGAGAACTTCAAGGCCGTCGCCGGCGATGTAGGCAGCGTCGTTGGTGGGAAAGCGGCACTGCCAGCCACCGGCCCAGTGGAGGATCCGGAATGTCTGCCCAGCCGTGAGGAACACGATTGGCGTCGTCGAAGTCAGGACTTCCGGGCGGAGATCTCGCCACTCGTCTCCGAGCCTCCAGAGCACCGAGATCGACCTGTTGGTGTTCGTTTGAACGGTCATGCGTGCATCATCACCAGGGGGTCTGACAGCGGCGGTTCCCGGATGACGCGCTCACGGGCGACCGAGGTTTCACGTTGCGACACCGAGCGAACAGAAGTCGGACGTCCGCGACCCACCAGGGCCCGCCGTCCACGCGTCGAACTCCTCCGGTCGATCTGACGGCACCCCCGCTCGTCAGCCTTGCTGCCTGAACACGTGGCATAGCGGCGATGATGAGGCATGCGCGTGCTAGTCGTCGAGGACGAGGAACGGCTGGCCCAGTCGCTGAAGCGAGGGCTCGAGGCGGACGGGTTTGCCGTCGATGTCTGCGCCGACGGCGCCAATGGCCTGTGGATGGCCCTCGAGCACCCCTACGACGCCATGGTCCTTGACATCATGCTCCCCGGGCTCAACGGCTTCGAGGTGTGCGCCAAACTGCGCCGGGCCGAGGTCTGGACACCGATCTTGATGCTCACGGCGAAGGACGGCGAGCTCGACGAGGTCGAAGCGCTCGACACCGGCGCCGATGACTACCTGACCAAGCCCTTCGCGCAGACAGTGCTGGTTGCTCGGCTTCGGGCGCTGCTCCGCCGAGGGTCCCACCCCCGACCGGCCCAGCTCGAGGCCGGGGACCTCTGGCTCGATCCTGGCGCCCGTCGCGCCGGGCGCGGGGCAACGGAGGTCGAGCTCACAACCCGGGAGCTCTCGGTGTTGGAGTACCTGATGCGCAACCGCGGCCAAGCCGTCTCCAAGCGCGACGTTCTCGATCACGTCTGGGATGAGCACTTCGAAGGCGAGCCCAACATCGTGGAGGTCTACATCCACTACCTGCGACGGAAGATCGATGCGCCGTTCGGTCGGCAGGCGATCCAGACGGTTCGTGGCGCCGGCTACCGAATCGACGAGCTCGGTGGCTGAGCCTGGCGTCGCTTCGCTCGAACGAGAACGCGCGCACCGGCTCGTCCGAGCGGCGACCCGTCGCCTGCAGAGGATCCGGTTCCGATCCATCCGGGTCCGCACCACCTTGCTCGCCACCGTGGTGCTCGGTGCAACGCTGCTCCTCGGCGCAGCCGGCCTCCTCGCCGTGCTCGACCAACGCTTGACCGACAACGTCGAACGGTCGGCGCGCCTCCGAGCCGGCGACGTCGCGGCGCTGATCGAGGCGGGCGCACCGCTCGATCGCTTGGCCGCCGATGACGTCGACGAGTCGCTGCTCCAGGTCCTCGATCCGACCGGGACAGTGGTGGCTTCCAGCAGCAACGTCGACGGTCAGCCGCCGGTCCTCGACCTTCCCGTGGGCTCCACCCGGACGGTCGCAGGACTGGCGTTGAGCCCGGAGCAGCGCTTCGTCGTCGTCTCGGAACCCGCGACCGTTGCTCAGGGCCGCTATGTCGTGCTGGCGGCCCGGTCTGTCGATCCTGCAGAGGACTCCGTGGAAGCGGTTCGCAACCTGCTCTTCGTGGCCATCCCTCTCCTCGTTGCTGCGGTCGCATCGACGACCTGGTTCGTGACCGGCCGAGCGCTCCGGCCCGTCGAAGCCATCCGAGCCGAAGCCGAGGCCATCGGGGCCACTGCGGCCGGTCGTCGGGTCCCGGAACCCGCCAGCGGGGACGAGGTCGCCCTGCTGGCGCGCACGCTCAACGACATGCTCGACCGCCTCGAGCAGGCCAGCGACCGACAGCGCCGGTTCGTCTCCGACGCCAGCCACGAACTGCGCAGCCCCATCGCGACGATTCGGAACCTGGTCGAGGTGGCCCGGTCCGACCCGGAAGGGCTCGACGTCGATGTCTTGACCGCCGGGGTGCTCGCCGAGGACCTCCGCCTCCAGCACCTAGTCGATGACCTCCTGCTCCTGGCCCGCCTGGACGAGGGCCGCCGAGAGCCCGCAACCGCCGTGGACCTCGACGACCTCGTGTTCGAGGAAGCCCGACGCACCCGAGCGGCAACACCCATCGAGTTCGACCTGACCAACGTGTCGGGAGGTCAGGTCCTCGGCAACCCCAAGGAGCTGCAGGCCGTGGTCCGCAACCTGATCGACAACGCCGCCCGCCACGCCAGGTCGAAGGTGGTCGTCACGCTCCTCCGCAGAGCCGGACGAGTCATCCTGACCGTCGACGACGACGGCGACGGGATCGCTCCGCAAGATCGCGATGCGGTGTTCGAGCGCTTCGCCCGGCTCGACACCTCGCGGGCGCGTGACCAGGGCGGTCACGGGCTCGGCCTGGCCATCGTCCGAGACGTGGTCATGGCCCATGGCGGCACCGTCGCAGCCGGTGGGTCGGACCTGGGCGGGGCGACCTTCGTGGTCGACCTGCCGGCGCACACCTGAGCGGCCTGCTGCTCGGTCCTAGGTGTCGGTCACCTTGAACGGGGCTCGGATCCCCTTGCCGACCATCCCGGGCTTGCACATCGTCGTGTACGTGCCCTTCTCGGCTTGGACGGTGAGGCTGCGGGTGACGCCCGGACCGATGTTCTCGACCTCTCCAACGACATCGGCGCCATCCGAGCCGAGGAGGTAGAACTCGGTCGGCTTCGCGCCATCGTTGGTCACGGAGAAGACCAGGCTGCCGCTCGCAGCCGTGGTTGCGGAGAGCGTGCAGGCGTCGTCGGTGCTGGAGACCTTGACCTTTGCGCCGGTACCGTCGGCGGAGCCTGAGGGGTTGTCGGTGCAGCCCGATGCGAGGCAGAGCACGATTGCGGCGCCGACGAGCGCGGCGGTGCGGTGGGGCATTGTTCAGGATCCTCCGTGGAGCTGTGGTGCGGGCGTGGGGGCCGGAGCAGGGCTGGGCCGCCGCACGCTGCTGATGAAGAGGCTGAGCACGGGCACCACGTACAGGGTCCAGACGAGCGCCTGGAGCCACGTGGTGGCGGGGGTGAAGTTGATGGTTCCTCGGAGCACGGTGGCGTACCAGCTCGACGGTGGGATCTGTGCGGAGAAGTCGAAGGCGAGCGAGTTGACGCCGGGGAGCACGCCGCCCTCTTGGAGGTCGTGAATGCCGTAGGCCAGGACCCCGGCCGCTACCAGGACCAGGAAGCCACCGGTCCAGGTGAAGAACTTGCCCAGGTCGAGCTTGACTGCGCCGCGGTAGATCAGGACCCCGAGCACGACGGCCGAGCCCAGCCCGAGCAGCGCCCCCAGGAGCGGCTGCGATGTGGACCCGGTTGCCTGCGCCGCAGCCCAGAGGAACAGCGCTGTCTCGAGCCCTTCTCGGCCGACGGCCAGCATCGCCACCAGTACGAGCGCGCCCGCTCCTGCTCCGGCGGCGAGGTCGAGGCGAGCCTCGAGCTCACCCTTGAGCGACCGAGCAGTGCGGCTCATCCAGAAGATCATCCAGGTCACGAAGGCCACGGCGATGATCGACAGGGTCCCGCCGATGATCTCCTGGGCCTCGAACGACAGGCCTTTGGGCCCGTAGGTCAGCAGGGCACCGAAGGCCACCGAGATCGAGACGGCGATGGCGACACCGACCCAGATCCGTGGCAGCAGGTCGCGGCGCTCGGTCTTGACCAGGTAGGCGACGAGGATGCACACCACGAGGGCGGCTTCGAGGCCTTCGCGGAGGCCGATGAGGTAGTTGGCGAGCATGGGGCCGTTCGGGTGTCGGGTGAGCGGAGGAGGATGCCCCTCACGAGATGAGGTGGAGTCCGCTGCCTTGAGTGGCAGGACGGGCACCCTCTCGGCGTTAGGCGTGCTGAACGTAGCGAAGCGCGCCTTAGAGGACCCTGAGGATGGGCCACCGACTTCGCTCGGAGATCAGGCGACCTCGATGTGGCGTCGTGAGCGAAGGACCTCGACGGCCACCGGCACCAGCGACAGGGCGACAACGGCGAGGACGGCAGCCTCGATGTGGTCGCGGATGACGCCGACGTTGCCGAGGTAGTGGCCCAGCGTGGTGAGGCCCATCGCCCAGATCAGCGCCCCGAGCAGGTTGTAGGCGAGGAATGTCCGATAGCGCATGCCGCCGACGCCGGCCACCACCGGTGCGAAGGTCCGCACGATCGGTACGAACCGGGCGAGCAGGATCGTCTTGGGTCCGTGGCGCTCGAGGAAGTCGTGCGCCTTCGTCACGTGGCTCTGCTTGAACAGCCGCGAGTCCTCCCGGGAGAACAGTGCGGCGCCGACTCGCTTCCCGAGCCAGTAGCCCACCTGGTCGCCGAGCACCGCAGCCACGAAGAAGAGCGGCAACAGGACTGCCAGCGGCGGCATGCCGTTGACGACGGGCGCAAGGGCTGCGCCGGGGTGACCGGCAGAGGCATAGGCCGCAGCGCCGCTCGAAGTGAGGAAGCCCGAGAGGAACAGCAGCGAGTCCCCGGGGAGGAAGAAGCCGAAGAACAGCCCGGACTCGGCGAAAAGGATGGCAACCACGACGTAGGCCGCGCTGCCGCCAGCCTTCTCTAGCCAGAACTCTGGCTTCCACGGGACGCTGGCGATCAGGTGAGCGAGCATGACCAGGACGGTACGGATGGCCAGAACATCGGATGGGACCGATCTGGTTAGGCGACGGTCAAGGGTTTGCGTCAGGCGTAGACCGAGAGGGCGACGAGTACCGCCATCGCCAGGCCGAGCAGCTGGAGGGTGCGGTTGCTGGCGAAGAGGCGGAGCGGGTCCGCCCCTCGTCCGGCTCGTACGAGGAGCCAGGCCCGAGCCGACGCCGCCACGAAGGGCACGATCGCGACGGCTGCCGGGGTGACCGTCCCGGTGGCGAGCGAGGAGGTGCTGGCCCCGTCGCCGGTCCCGAGCGCCCAGACGGTGAAGGCACCCACCGTCACCGCGAGTGCCCCACCGAGCAGGAGGGTGCATCGGACCGGCGTGTACCAGCCGAGGACGAGGCGATGAGAAGCTGCATCGGCACCGAGCTCGGCAAGCTCTCCCATGCGTTTGCCGAGCACGATGAAGAGGGCACCGCCGGCGGCGATGGCCAGGAACACCGGTGTCAGAGGAACGTGGGCCCCGGCGGCACCTGCGGCCGTGCGGAGGACGAACCCCGAAGCGACGACCAGCACATCGACCACCGGGACCCGCTTCAACCATCGGGTGTAGCCCGTGGTGGTCACCAGGTAGGCGGCCAGCACCACGATCATCGTCGGCCCTGAGAGCCACGCGAGGGTCAGGGCAAGGCCGACGAGCATCGACGCCGCTGCCCGAGCCTGCCCGACGCGGAGTCGACCAGCGGCGATGGGACGGAGGGACTTCGTCGGGTGGAGCCGGTCCGCCTTGACATCTCCGGCGTCGTTGATCAAGTACGTAGCGCTCGACGCGAGGACGAAGGCGACTCCGGCCAGCAGCGCACCGCCGACCGCACGGGGGTCGGTGAGCCGTCCGGCGGCAAAGGGAGCCGCTAGGACGAGCACGTTCTTCACCCACTGCTTCGGCCGACAGGCATCGAACACGGCTCGGGCCAGTGATCCGCCGACGGCCGAAGCGGGCGGCGTCGCGGCGCAGTGCGTTCGACGGGACGGCGGTGCGGACGCAGTGTTCATCGGATGGTGCGCTGCTCGGTGACGGCAACGAAGTCACGTCGATCGGGGGTGAGGTAGCGGTCCGAGGCTGCGGTCATCACCTGGAGCAGTTCCTTCGACGTACCTGGGCCTGTCGCGTTCCCGCCGGCGAAGAGGTGGAAGACGACCATGTTCGGGTGGATGTCGAGCTCCATGCCAGTGACGGCGCCGGCCTGGACGAGGCCGGCGGCGAGCTGCGCCAGGTCCAGATCCGGCCCGGCGACGTAGACCAGCGAGCCGTCCGGCCGCTGGCCGAGCGCAGATCGAGGTGTGCGCTGCACCTGGTGGTGTTCGGTGCTCCACGATCCGTCGTGCAGGGTCAGCAGGCCCGGAACGGATCGGGCCTGCTCGACGATCGGCATCAGGTTCTGCCGGACCGCGACGATGTCCGGTGACGGTGCGATGTCGGTGCCCCAAGCACCGACCTGAGCAGACCCGTCGCGGCGGACGACGAGCGATGCCTGGCCAACGACGAGGCGCCGAGCGACCCGAGCCTCCGCTTCGAACCCGCCGGTGAGGTCCTGGTACTTGAACCCGCCGTTGAACACTGCGACCAGTGAAGAGCGCAGCGCCGATGGCACTTGGCCTGTGGTCGACCAGGTCCCTCCTGGTTGGGTCGTGCCGGGCACGACGTGGAACTGGAGGTCGGGCGAGAGCCATGCGGCGGCGACGAAGGCTCTCGGATCGGTGGGGTCGGGCTGGAGCAGCGATGTCGCCATCAGGGGAGCGCCGACCGACGTGGTTCGCTGCTGGGCCCAGCCGCTCGGTGGCTGCGCCGACTGCTTCACGGGGTGAGCAGGAGTCGTCGGTCCCGTGAACGCACCGGCGGAGGAGACCGGTTGGCCCCCTTGGGCGACGAACGGATGCACGGTGAGGCCGACACAAGCACAACCGGTGGCCAGCAGGATCGCCGCCGCGAGGGCGGTAGCTCGCCGCAGTGTCCGGTGGCGGGCCGTCATCGCAGGGTCGCCGTGATGAAGTCCCGCTGGTCGGGAGCGGCGTAGCGATCCGCAGGTCGAGACATCGTCGGCAACAGCCGCACCGGCGCCCTGCGCCGGTCCGACCGACCCAGGTCGAACAGGTTCGCCGTCACCATCGGCGTGTGGATGTCGAGCTGCATGCCACGCACTGCCCCGGCCTGGGTGAGGGCGTCGGCCAGCGAGACCAGGGTGAAGTGGTTGCCAGCGACGTAGATGGGGTTTCCGGCGGCGTCGATACCGAGGCCGGACCGCCAGGTCCACTGGAGCTGGCTACGACGAGACCCCCACAGCTTGTGGCCGTTGTGGACGAGGCCCTTCACCGGCCGGGACCGGTCCACGATGAGGTGCAGGTTCTGGCGGACGGCGTAGGTCGACGGGGTCATGCGGACGTCGCGACCCCACTCGCCCAGCGAGATCGCACCGGTCTTGTCGACCACGATCGACGCAGCACCCCGCTGCAGCCTCCCTACGTGGTGCCCCGCTTGGTAGAACCCCCCGCCGCTGTCTCGGAGCAGGAACCCCGAGTTGAAGGCGGCGACGGTCTTGGACCGGCTGGCCGGCGGAATCTCCGCCGATCCCGGCCACGATTGCCCACCGGGCTCCTTGGTGCCGGCGACGAGGTCGAGGCGAACCGCCCGGCGGTCGAGCCACAGGAGCCCGGCGACCATCGTCGGGTGCTTCGGGTCGGGGCGGAACCACGTCGTGTAGCTGGCGGTGACGCCGTTTCGGGCGACCGGGCCAGGGGTCCAGCGACCTTCGCCTGGCATCATCGGAGCAATCGCAGGCCGAAGCCCCGGCAGCGTGCCTGCCTGGCGCGCAGCTCGGACGATCGAACCTTGGGCGATGCTGGGCACGGGTGGAAGAGGCCCGGACGGCCGGCCGTGGGTCGGCGGCTCCTGACGGGAGTAGTACCAGACCTCGACGCTGTTCACGATCCCGCTCCCGCCGTGAGAGCGGATCCAGTCGACGGTCCGAACGGAGGTCGATGCCGAGCCGGGATAGGTGAGGGCGTGGCCGTAGGACCAGCCGACCGGGACCCCCATGAGCAGGAGAACCAGCGCCGCCGCTCGGGCACGGCGCCAACGTCGAGGCTTCCGCGGCGCAGGGCCGGGGGGTCGAGTGGGGGCATCGGTGCGTTCGAGCGTGGCGGTCATCGCGGTCCGTTCGTCGGGGCGTACCCGGAACGTACGGAGGGGTCGGCTAGGCCCGAACCGGTGGACGGTCAACGCTCGGCAAAGCCTTCGGTCGACACAAGGGTTCGTCGGCCCCTACCGATTGGGTCCGAGCGGCGCCTGAGGGGCACACCGAGGTTTGCCGTCGCCTGACCGGATCGTGCTCTTCGCCTTGCCGACGGTTCCCTACCGTGCGCAGCTCATGGATCGTCCGGAGCCGAGCGGGCCGAGCCCCAAGGAGCGTCTCCGGGCGGAGTTTCGGAGCAGCCTCCTGCTGCTGTGCGTGCTCCTCGGTCCGATCGTCGGGTTGGTGGTGATCGTCCACCAACACGACCGGCGGGTGATCGCCCATCGCGTGTGCGTCACGGCTCGCGAAGGCCAACCGGCCTGCCCAGCGACACCAACCACCGTCAGACC
The DNA here is from genome assembly GCF_019048865.1 of Aquihabitans sp. G128. Taxonomy (GTDB): domain Bacteria; phylum Actinomycetota; class Acidimicrobiia; order Acidimicrobiales; family Iamiaceae; genus Aquihabitans. Next base: position 394,824 of record NZ_CP077604.1, read on the forward strand.
CTGAAGTTGGCGCCGGCGGTCACGCTCTGCGCTGACCAGACCGTCCCGGCACCGCGCGGGTGGTGCCGCCACCTCGGGTGGCGGGTTCACCCAAGGTGGCGGCGTCCATCGGCTGGCGGGCGGGCGCCAACCGACGGAGATCTGCTGACCGGTCCAGGCCGGCTGACTACGTGACCCCGCGAGTGGCCATCGTCGGACGTGTTGCCTGCGGCCGCTGATGCTCGGCTCGAGGTGGCCTCTCCGCTCGAGCCGTCGCCCGTGCCCAGCACCGCTGCGGTAGCCGCTGCGCACGCGGTCCCGAGCAGGACCCCGGCAATGACGTCAGTCGTCCAGTGCACGCCCAGCTCGACTCGGGAGGCGGCGACCGCAACCGTGATCACGGCCCAGCCGCCCGCGAGTGGTCTCGCAGCCCGAGGGCCGGGCAGCCGTCCCCAGATCACCAGCGCCAGCGAACCCCACAGGGCTGCCGCCATCGTGGCGTGTCCTGACGGGAACGGCGCGCTGGCGAGGTGTTCCAGGGCGAAGGTCCTGCCTGGCCGAGGGCGGTTCACGGCGTGCTTGAAGGCCTGCGACGACAAGGTCGCAGCCGCCACCGCAGCGGCGACCCTCAGGAAGGGCCCGGCGTCGCGGCGCCGAAGCGCCCATCCTGCGAGCGCCAGGAGCACCAGCCCTGCAGCTGGACCAGATCCAAGGCGGGTCACCACCGACATGACGCTGGTGACCGATGCGCTGCGGTGCTCAGCCACGGACACGGCGATGTTCCGGTCCACAGCAACGTGTCCCTGCGCAGACACCACCCAGGTGGTCAACGCAGCAAAGCCGAGTGCGCAAACCATGACCACCCGGACGAACTGCGCCCGAGACGGCGAGCCGGTCGCCGCATCGACGAGGTCGAGGCGGGGCTCGGCCGGTCTCAACGGCGAAGCGATTCGAGAACGTCGGCAGTCTCCGCCGGCGCAGGCGACGACAGGCGGGCCATCACGGGCCGACCCGCACGTGACCGTCAGGGGCGGTCTGCCGGTGCCCAGTGGCACGACCCGCGAGGAGAGCCACGAGCGGCACCCGACTCACCGAGCCCAGGAGCCTCTCGACCGGCGGACGCACGAGGCGGGCGCCGGCGACCGCGACGGCTGCGCTGATCAGGAGGCCGGCGACGACATCGGACGGGTAGTGGGCGCCGGCGTAGACCCGGGTGACCGCCATCAGGATGGCGAGCACGAATGCGACCCCGCCCACGGTGCGGTCCACCAGCCAGATACCGGCAGCGACGGCGCCGACCGCAAGCGAGTGGTCGCTCGGGAACGACCCGTCGGTGGTGCGGGCAACCAAGACCTCTATGTGCGGCAGCGCGGCGTAGGGCCGAGGACGATCGATGAAGACGTGGATGGCGATGCCGACGAGGAGGGCTACGAGCGGGGCAAGCCCCGCCCATAGGAGGCCGGCTTGGCCCCTGAGGTCGCCGACCCGGCGAGCCCGCACCCACGCCCACACGAGTAGGCCGGCGAAGGCCACGATCCCGTAGGTGGCGTAGGCGCTCGCCGTGCCGTGCAGCCAGGGGGTCCGGACGGCGAACCGGTTCACCGATTCGAACAGGTCACGATCCATGGTGGCCCGGTCCGCCTCCGACGCCGACGGGGACTCCCGGCCCGTCGGCGTCGATCAGGGGCCGACTCATGCGGCGGCGGGTTCGACCAGCGCAGGCGCCTGGTCGCGCTTGGTGCGGGTGAGGTAGACGACGACACCGAGGATCGTGGCTAGGAACAGCAGGCTGGTGCCGGTGGTGCCGAGCCCGAGCCCGCCGGCCGAGCGGGGCTGGGACAGGTAGTCGCCGATCGAGGCGCCGAGGGGACGGGTGAGGATGTAGGCCAGCCAGAAGGTGAGCACGGCGTTGACCTTGAGGCCGAAGCGGGCGATGGCCACCAGGGCGATGAGGCCGCCGAACATCAGGGCCGACTTCCAGTAGCCCAGGTTCAGGGTCTCGGCGATGTAGTCGCCGGCGGCGGTGCCCAGGGCGAAGGTGAACAGGATGGCCAGCCAGTAGAAGGCCTCGCGCTTCGGGGTGTGGATCGAGTGGATCGACAGCGTCTTCTCCTGCGACCACCAGGCCGCGAAGGTGGCCAGCATGGCGATGCCGAAGGCGATCGTCGTGGTGCGCAGCGCCACGCCCAGGTCATCGACGAGCTTGTCGGTGATGAGCGTGCCGACCACGCTGATGAGCACGACGGTGATCCAGTAGATCCCCGGCGTGTAGCGGCGGGACCGGAACTGGGCCACCAGCGCCCCCACCAGCAGGACGCCCATGACCACCATGGTCTTGGTGAGCCCCAGCTTGAGGTTCTCCGAGAGCAGGTCGGCGAAGGTCTCGCCGACCGTGGTGGCCATGATCTTGATGATCCAGAAGAAGATCGTGACCTCCGGGACCTTGTTCAGGACCGCTCGAGCGGTTGGTCGGGTCGAAACGTTCGCTTCCATGCGCACCTCTTCTGGGTGGCCGACACCTTGCGGGCCGACTCGGCGTGACGGTCCGGTTCGGACCGTCTGGCGCCAAGGTGCCTGCGGGCCGGTTCGACCCCACGCCCGATTCGGTTAGAGGACGCCCAAATCTCCGGGTCGGAGCTCAGGCCCGATCGGGCAGGACCAAGCGAAAGGTGGTCGGCCCGGTCCCGCTGAGGAAGAGTCGACCACCCTCGGCTTCGGCCAGGGATCGCGCCAACGCCAGCCCGAGCCCGTGGCGGTCCCTCCCGGGTGGGCGGCGCTGGAAGATGGTGGCGCTGTCGACAGCTGAGCGGCCCTCGTCGGCCACCGCGACCGAGAGCATGCCGCTGCCGGCTGCATCGATCTCCACCCGGACCGTCCCGCTCCCGTGGCGCCCGGCGTTGTCGATCAACACGTCGAGGATCTCGTCGAGCACCTCGGTGCTGACCCGCACCACGCCGTCGCCTGTTCCGGCCACGGCCAGGTCCCGGCCCGTTCGACCGAGCCGCTGGGCCCAGCGCTCGTGCAGCCGGCGCGCCGCTGCCACCGGGTCCAAGGGCTCGTAGGTCCGGGGCAGGTCGCGGGCGACCGCTAGCAAGGTGGAGATCGTCGACTCCAGGCGGTCGAGGTCGGCGAGCACCTCGGCCAGGACCTCCTCGGGAGCGTCGCGCGGGGTGGCCAGCTCGGACTCGACGGCGAGGCGCATGCTGGTCACCGGCGTGCGCAACTGGTGAGACGCGTTTGCCGAGAAGGTGCGCTCACGTTGGAGAACCGCCTCGAGCCGCGCAGCAGTGTCAGCCAAGGCGGCAGAGGTGTCGTCGATCTCCGCCACACCGCTTGACCGGGAGGCGATGGCGAAGTCTCCGTTGCCCAATCGCACGGCATCGTCGCGGACGGCCTGCAGCGGCCGGGCCAACCGGGCCGCCAGCACGGCCCCGACCGCGACGGCGACGGCGACGGCGACGGCATCGACTGCGACGAGCAGCAACAGGTCCCGACGGACCCGCGCCGTGGTGTCCGCTTTGGGCTCGGCCACCCGGATGGTCGCGATGCGCCGATCGTCGAGGGTCACCGGCCGGGCGAGCACCCGCTCGGACCCGACGGTGCCGTCGGTCGTGGCGATCCCTCGGCGTTCGACGATCTCGTCGGCGCGCATCGGTCCCTCGCCGGCCAACCGCTTGCCCGCCCGGTCGTAGACCGCCACCGAGAGGTTGGCCTCCTCGCTGGCCAGGTCGATCTCGGCTCCCGGCTGGCCCACGTCGGGACCGAGGCCAGCGGCGGTGCGTTCGGCGGCCCGATCGAGCTCGAGGACCGAATCGGCCTGTTGCCGGCTGGCGATGACCAGCCCGAGCGGCAACGTCAGCACCGCTGCGGCCAGCACCACGACACCGACGATGGCGGTGAGGATCCGGCGCCTCACCCCGTCGCTCGGAGTGAGGCCCGGCGCTGGGCTCGGCCGATCACCCGCGGACCTCCCACCGGTAGCCGACCCCGCGCAGCGAGGTGATCCGGCTCGACTCACCGGGCTGCTCGCCGAGCCGGCGACGCAGCGACGACATGTGCACGTCCAGGGTCTTGGTCGAGCCGAACCAGTGCTCATCCCACACGTTCGACATGAGCGACTCGCGGGTGAGGGCCTGGCCCTTGTGGCGCAACAGCTCGGCCAACAGGTCGAACTCCTTGGCCCGCACGAGGACCTCATGGCCGGCCACGAGCACCCGCCGGGCATCCAGGTCGACGTGGACGTCGCCGTCCTGCAACACGTTCGTGCCGGGCGAGGAGTCGGGGCGGCGGAGCTGGGCTCGGATGCGGGCCAGGAGCTCGGCCAAGCGGAAGGGCTTGGTCAGGTAGTCCGCAGCGCCGGAATCGAGGCCGATGACGATGTCCATCTCCTCAGCGCGCGCAGTCAGCATCAGCATCGGCAGCGACGGCCAACGGCGGAGGTACTCCCTAGCCACATCGAGGCCATCCCCATCGGGGAGGCCGAGGTCGAGCAACACCAGATCTGGCGGGTCGACGACCTCCCATGCGGCAGCGACGGTGGCCACCCGGTCGACGTCGTAGCCAGCGTTCTCGAGGGCCCGCTGCAGGGCGACGCCGATCCCGGCATCGTCCTCCACCACCAGCAAACGACCCCCATCCACGTCTTCAAGGTAGGCGATTCGTGCGGTGGTGTCGGCTGCGCTCACGGCACGTGCTCCTGGTTGGGCGAGGTTGGGGCGAGATCGTGCCGATCGGCGCTGCCGGTCCCCGGGCAGGCGCCTCGCACCGCGCGAAAGCTAAGGAGACGCCCGTTAGGGCGCTCCCCCACAACGGTGAGGGGACGGCAAGATCCCAGTGATGCGGGCCTGAACCCACACCCAACCTAAACCGGCTCACGCGGCAGTCCCGGACGTACGGTCAGGCGATGGCGATCGCTGCGCTGTCTGCTGCCAACGCAGACGGCTTCTTCAACACCATCCGGCCTCACCAGGACCTCGTCGCAGAGGTCCTCGCACACAGCGATTCGAGGCAGTTGCCAGTGCCGTGGCGCCCTGCGGCGGACTCGCCAGCGATGGCGGAGCTTGCTGTCGAGGCGGATTGGACGCCGCCGGGGGAGCGGGCGCCGGTCGAGAGCGCCTACGGGAAGGCAGCGCTCCTCATGCTCGCCGCCGAGGACCACCTCGATTCGCTCAGCGGCCTCTACCGGCCGCCGGACGCCGTGTCGGTCTTCACCCCATCGGTCATCCTGCGAGCACTCCTCGAGACGCTCGGGCGCGTTCGATGGCTCATCGACCCTCACATCGGAGTGAAGCGGCGAGTCGGCCGCAACATGACCGAGACCCTCCACACCGGGCATCACCGCCGCAAGTCCTTCACAGGAGAGGACAGGAAGGCCTACGACCGTGACTTCGACCGCGAGTCCTTGACGGCCTGGGGTCAGGCCAAGAAGTACGAGGTTGCGAAGGACAAGGACGGAAGCTGGTACGTCGGCGAACCGAGACTCGGGACGGCGAAGGCCATCGGCCGGCTCTTCTCCGGCTCTGCACGCGAGAGCGCCCCTGGGACCATCTTCCGGGCCACCTCAGCGGTCAGCCACGCAAGCATCCACGGCATCCTGTCTCGAGTCGAGCTCGAGTCGACGGGTGGGGGCGCGGGTTCGCGGAGCATGGCCACGATCGGTACGAACGATGCCGTTGCCGCTGAGAACCTGGCGGTTGCTCTCTACGCCTACGTGCTCGTCGCAGTAGAGCGGCGCAAACTTCTCGGGTGGGCGTCGCCCGAGTGGGACGCAACGGTGGACAGGGTGGGGCGACTCGTGATGAAGAGCTTCGAACCCGTCGACGGACACCGCCGTCCGACGAGTGGGTTGTACCTGCCGTGACGATGCAGTCGGTCGAAGTGCGTGGCCTTGCCACTGGGTGCGAAGGCGAGGGGTTGGGTCTGGACGGCCAGTTGCGCTCAGGCGGACGACTCCGTGACGTTTCCATCGCTCATCGGGCGGAACGTCACTGTGACTGGTTGGGTCGGTAGCTCCATGCCGGCGTCGAGGCGTGCTGCGTACTGCTCGATCAGATCGGCAAGTTCGCTCGACTCGAACAGGACAGGACATTTCGCAGCGGCAGCCATGACCCTGACTGTTCGACCATGGACCAGCCGTGCAAGCAGGGCGACCAAACGCGACTCAAGCTCCTGAGCCGCCGGACTTCCGACGCCGGGTTCTCATGGGCCCACACCGCCCTTCGGCGCCCGGCCTGCATCTCGGAGCGGTCACTCGGTCGCTGAGCGCAGCAGCCCGTATGAGGCGGGGAAGACAGGCGAGTTCTCCACCCGGGGCATCCGCCAACACGAGGTGCACAGGAGGAGGTCGGCCACCTCCGGCACCATCAAGGCGAAGTCAACCAAACGCCCGCAGTGCCTGCATGTCACCAGCGAGAGCATCTGCTTGCCGCTGTAGCGCGGGTCGATCGGGTTGTGCAGCGCAGACGGCACGCCTGCCCAGTCCCCAGAGGCCCGGTGGGTCGCAGCCCGCGCAAGGGTCTCCCTCTCCTTCTTTCCGATCAGTTCGCCGTGCATCAGCTCGAGGACAGCATCGCCAGTGGCCGCCCCACCGAGGATCGAGACTGCGTCGATGACAGCTTGGCGCGACTTGCAGGGCCGTGCGTAGAAGCGAACCCAAGCAACTGCGCGATCGATGTAGGTGCTCTCGATGAGCCGGGCGTACGCAGGGTCGACGCTCGGTGCAGGGGCCCCGACCAAGCGGGCCGAGACGACGTCGATGACCTCGGGGATCGGGCAGTCCGCCAGGACCGTGGCGGAGGCCTCTGGCACGCCGAAGGAGACGAGGTGGGTCCGGGCCATCTGCGTCATGGCGTCGCTGGTCCGGATACGCGAGCGGTACTCGAAGTCGAGGTTCGCAGCGGCAGCAAACCGGTGGACCGCTGGGCGGAGGAGCCGCACCGGGTGACGCACGGGCTCGACGGTGAAGCGCAGCGGTCCGAGCCTCACGATCCCGACCGACGCCGGGAACCGCAGCCACCATTCGATCGTGACCTCCTGGGCGCCGGAGTCGACGATCTCCATGTCGGCCACCAGCTGAGACATCGCAAGCGCCTCATGGTCCTCCACCAAGGAGTCGAGATGCAGCATCGCTGCAACCCCTCGTGCGAGGTAGGTGCCGTCAGTAGGGAGCGGTTGCAGGCCGAATGGCTCTGGTTCGTCAGCCAGGGCGTCGAGCTCTGCTTGCAGTTCTTTGGTCTTGCGGTTCGCCCGCGAAGCGTCTGCAAGGAAGTCAGCGGTGAGGTCTGCGTCGTCCGATGCGAGCTGGACGGCAAGGCGACGAGCCTTCTTCCCACTGTTGCGGGCGTCGGCGATCTCCTTCTTCAGGACGGTGCGCCGAATCTCGGAGCGGTCGACGGTCACCGATCGAAGCTCCGAGATGTGGAACCTGCGAAGTCCATCAACAACCTCGAGGGCCGCGCCCTCTCGGATGCCGGCGACGGCCGAGTCGTAGAGGCCACGTCGGAAGGCCTCCTCAGGGATCGCTCCGATGACGGCGCCGGGTAGTAGGTCGCTCACGACTGCACTCCTCGGCCACCAGGCGACGGTTGCCCGACAGGACCGGCTGCGCGCTGGCTTCGGTCGACGACCAGCTCAAGGGCTCCGCTTCGATCGGCGCGCAGGCGCAGCGGTTCTCCGTCGGCGCTCCTGACTCGGACATGGCTGAACAGCCGTCGGATCGGGCCAGCAGCACGGCCCTGGGGGCGCACTTCGATGCGCTCTCCGGTCCCGTACTCCTGCTCCTGCCACGCTTGCAGAGCCGTCTCCAGGAGGTCGGCGTCTGCCCAGCCACCTGGTGGCACGTCCAAGTCGTAGGGGAGCTCCACGAATCCGTGGTCGTCGAGTCCATCCACCCGATTCACGGGAAGTCCAGCGAAGTCGTCGAGCCCGGGAAACGGCACTGCGAGCCGGAGAACCTGCTTCCCCGTGGCGTACAGAGGAAGGAACTTCGCCAGGCCTCGGATCGTGCTGGAGTGGTTCGTCGTGGCGGACAGCGGCCGGCCGCGTCCGGGGCCTGGCTCTCGGCTCCGCAACCCCGCCTTGCCGAGCTCGCCGACTGTCCAGATCGAAGAAGCTCGTGGGTCGGCAAGCAGCTCGATGATCCGCTTGACGGCGCCGACCATCGCTTCGTCGATGGCCAATCGTCGTTCGGTGAGGCAGTAGCCGGGCGGGATCGCGTTGTCGCCGAAGAGCCACTCGCCTCGACGCCACTTGTTCACCTTGCCGATCAGGAGACGCTGAACGATGAGGTTCCGCTCGGTCGCAGCGATCGGCGCGTACGCCGACCAGATGACTCCGCTCATCGCATCGCTGAGCACCAGCTCTGTCGTGCCAAGCCGCACCGTCGACACACGCTGATCGATGCAGGCATGGATCGTGGCGCCGACCTTCACCGACCGCAGCAGCCGAGAGATGCTCGCCGCCGCCAAGATCCGGGGGCGCAGAACGGTGATGAGGTCCACGAGCACGGCGCAGTACTGGTTCTCCGAGTTCGGCCGCCAGATCGCTGCAGTGCCGGTTGCGAGGAAGTGCCAGACACCTCTGTGGCAGTAGATGACCGCCCGGAGCTTGCCCGTCTTGAAACGGATCCGAGGGAACGGGCACTCGTCGTCGAGCAGCGGGCCTAGGCCAGCAGCGACGACATCGGTCATGCCCGGCAGGTCCTTGTTCATCGCCAGGGTGGTGACCTGCATCCCGCGGAGCAGGTCGTAGGACCCGGACGTGCTCTCGCGGTTGAGCACCAACGCCGTCGCCCTGTCGAACAACCGGAGAAGTTCCAGGACGGGACCCTCCGGGACGCCCCGCTTCAGCAGGCGGTTCAGCGCTTCGGTCTCCTCGTTGCCTGCCGGGTGAAGGGCAACCGCGGTGACGGTCATCGGCCTGCCGCCTCAGGAGACTGCGCTGCCGTGTGCGTCTGCAACGGACTCGAACTCCTGGAACTGGGGTTCGTGCGCCGGAGTCCGAAGGGCCGTCGCGTTGGGAGGGGGACCATGTTGTACCTCTTCGCTGGTTGGCCGCGTCGAGAGCGCCAGCGTGACCCAGGCCCGGCAGAGGACCACCTGTTCATAGGCTGTCGATGGCTCCTCGACGAACGGCACGTTCGTAGGATCTAGCGGACGAATCGCAAGTACGCAAGAAGTCGAAGTTGCTCTTGAGCACCTTCGGTTTCGTGAGTACAACCGGCCGCGATGTACACCGTGCGGAGCTGACCCGAGAGCGCAACTGGGTGCCTCTGACCTGGTGATCGTCAGCGCTGAAGGGTTGACCTGTCGTGGCGGCCGCCCGCCTGCGACTGCTTACCTCCCCGGAGTTCGAGCACCCTTGCGCACGTTGCAGATCCAGTGAGCGAGCTGGGTGTTCGCCCGGCTGTGACCGCCGCCGGCAGCCAACGGAAGGACGTGGTCGAGGCTCGCTCCGAGCGGGTCTGGGTGCTTCAACGCGCGGTCGACGGGCTCGTCGCAGAGCTGGCAGATCCACTCGTCTCGCTCGAAGATCTCAAGCGGGTCGAACCGTTCGATGGTCGCAGCATCGAGGCGCACCCGCCGCGCGTGCGCAGCGGTAGATGCGTTGATCCGTGCACGTTGCTCGGACCGGCGCCGGTAGGCCGGGCTCCACAGCGCCGGACCGTGTTCCACCTGTGCGGGTACGCAGACTGCTGCGCGCCACGTGTACTCCTGTCCGTCGGCAGTCAGGTCCCGGATGTGCTCTCGGCACCAGACGAGGTCCATGCCTCGGTAGCGGAATGGGCTGCAGGTCTCCCGGCGTACAGCGTCGGCGTCGAAGTCGCCGTGGATGGTGTCGCCAGGGCTCCCGAGCTCGGTTGCGGCGTAGACGAAGTGGTGTCCGGACTCGTGCGATGCGACGTGGAATCCGTGGCTCGCATACGGCGGGACCTGGGCGGGGTTGTCGGATCGAAGCCACTGGTAGCCAGTGCAGACGCCGTAGCGCTCGACGACGTCACCGTGGCGTGGTCCGAATCCGTGGAACTCGAACGGAAACGGTTCACCGGAGGCTGCATCGTGGCGGAAGACCCTCGGGGTCGGGTCGGTCCGGGGGTCGGCGAGTGGCTCTGGCCTGTCGATACGAAGCGGTGCAGCGCTGGCAAGCGTCCTGCTGAACTGGCGTGCGAGCAGTCGGTTGCATCGCGGCCCGCAGACGTGTCGGTCTCGGTGCTTCCAGTGGGCGTTGGGCGGCACGGTGTTCGGGCACTTGACGCAAGGTCCGCCGCCCGTGGCGCGACCCTCGGGGTGAGCGAGGAGTTGGTCGCGCCACTCCCAGTAGCCGTGCTCGTCCCCCACGGCCGACATGGTCTCAGGTGCAGCAGGGGTGTGCGTTGGATCTACTGGGTGCGCTGCTCGACCCTGTCGAGCAGGCGCATGAGCAGATCGGCGAGGAGAACGACTTCGGCGGCTTCGGTGGGGTCGCCGTAGTCGACCGTTCGATGCGAGGCCGGGTTCTTGAACGTCCCGATGGCACCGGCGAACAGATCCATCGTCGCCTGCTGCTCGCCTCCGTCGGCATCAGGATCAGCTAGGACGCCGCCGTCCTTCTTGAACGCTGAGCGCATCAGCGGCACCCCAAGACCCTCGATCCCAGCAAGGTCGCGGACTCGGACCTCGACGGCCTTCAGCGCAGCGAACGCAGCCGTCTCATGGTCACCGAGCGCGAAGATCGCTCGCACATTCCCGTCGAGCAGTGGATGGAGGCCCATGGTGAGCCGGTCCGCTGCGATCTGAGCTGTCCGGAGGTTCGGGTCCTCGGCTGCTTCCCTGCCGCGGGAAGTGAGACGTTGCCATCCGCCGGTCTGCCGAGGATCAGGTCCCAGGTACGCCTGGGCCTCGAGCCACGCCCAAGCATCAGACAGCTTGGTCAGGAGGACGTCGACGTTAGGTTCGCCGTTGTTTCGGTAGGCCTGCTCGGCTCCGCGAAACGTGTTGTTCGAGTTCAGCGCGCCGCCGTCGCGAGCCAGGTGCTGGAGGAGCAGGAGGGCGGCCTCTGAGGTGGGCAGCGAGCGCAGGTCCGCGGGGTCGACCGGGCCGCTGTAGGTCATGTTCACGGACCGACGATACGGCAGCGACCGCAAGGGAGGCAGGGGAGTGGTGTGCGGTCCGTGGCCGCAAGCGGGTGCCCGGCCTGCGGCCGGGATAACGGTTGGCGGTGGCCAGGGTGCGGCGGTCGCAGCAGGCATCGGCGGCCATGGCACGCCAACCCGCTAGCTGCGGTAGGTCTGTTATCGGCCGTAGGCCGCAGGGGTTGTAGAAGGCGGCGGAGGCCTACCGTTCTCAACTCTGAGACCGGTGCAATGGTTGTCGGTCCCGCCTCTGCCGCTCCGGTGAAGGTCGCCCACGCTTACGTGGAGCGCCGAGCCGGAGCGTTCGAACCTCAGCGAAACTTGGGCTGAGTTGGACGCTACGGACGCGATTACGCCAGGTAAGCCTTGATGGAGCGGTTGGTTCTTTCGAACCAAAGGGTGTCGGCGGGTTGCCGAGAAGATCCGTCCGTACCGTCCGATCGCTCTCGGTTGGTTGTCCTGCTGGGGTCATGGTCTGCGCGATCCGTCCGTCCCCGTGTCCGAAGTGCATCGGAACCTGACGAACCGAAGTTGTTGGACTAGGGACAGGTTTCGGCTCGTCGAACGGCGGGGCGATCGACGGACCGAGAGAGGCATACGGATCACCGTGAGCGTTCACCAGGACGGATCGATGGACGGATCGAACGAGGAGGTGAGCCCGACCGAACCCGTAGAGGCGGTCGATGCAGCCACCACCGACCTCGATGCTCCTGCTGATCCTGAGGTGCGCTTCGGACCTCGAAAGCCTCGGGACAGCAGCCGGGATGGCTGGGCGATCCGACCGGCGGCCCACGAACGTCTCGAGTCCGGCAGCGAGCTGGGCGTGGGCCTCCAACAGGCGCTGTTCTCAGCTCGTCCAGCAGAGAGCCCGAAGGGCCAGGACCTGCGAGACGTCCAGCTGCGCGAGAGCACCACCAGCCCGACTTGGGTCCTGGCCGGCCTCGAGGTCCCAGATGCGATCACCGACGACTCCAACGCCCGCCGATTCGTCGCCGACCACCGGGGCCACCTTCGCTACCGACCGGACCGGGGCTGCTGGATGGCCTGGGCAGACGACCGCTGGGTCAAGCTCGATAAGGCTGAACTCACGCAGTACGCCAGGGTCACGGCTGCGCACATCCAGCGGGAGGCGGCCGCCTCCGGCGATGCGAAGGCGCGGCGCGAGGCTGCAAGCGTCGCAAGTCGACGCTCGTTGTCTGCCATGGTCGAGCTGGCAGCCGGTGACGAAGCCATCCGAGCCGAGGGACGCGTCTGGAACTACGACCCATGGTTGTTGAACACCAAGAGTTCCACGATCGACCTGGAGACCGGCACCGGCCTGACCTACTCGCCGAACAACTTCATCGACCGAATGGCGCCGACGCTGTACAAGCCCACCTCTCCTGCGGAGCGGTCGCCGACCTGGGAGCGATTCCTCAAGCAGATGTTCGAAGGCGATGAGGAGCTCATCGCGTACGTCCAGCGCTTCATCGGGTACTGCCTCACCGCGGTGGTCCGGGAGCATGCCCTGTTCGTGCTGTACGGCCCCGGCGGCAACGGCAAGAGCGTCTTCCTCAACACGATCATGCAGATCCTCGGACCCGACTACTCCGTGCAGCTCGATTCCGACCTGCTCATCGCCAAGGGCGCCATCGGAGACACCAACTATGGGCTCGCCGACCTCGAGGCCAAGCGGTTCGCGGTCGCATCGGAGGTAGACGAGGGTGCCCGCCTGTCCGAGGCGCTCGTGAAGCAGCTCACCGGTGGCGACACCATCCGGGCCCGTCGGATTCGAGAAGCGCCCTTCGAGTTCCGGCCGACGGCCAAGATCGTGATCGCCACCAACCACCCACCCGTCGTCAGCTCCACCGACGACGGCATCTGGCGCCGCATCAAGCTGATCCCGGCTCCCGGGCGAGTCGCCAAACCCGATCCGACACTGCCGGCGAAACTGCTGACACAACGCACGGCGATCCTCGACTGGATGGTCCAAGGGTGCCTCGAGTGGCAGCGCCTCGGGCTTGGGACCTGTGCTGCGGTCGAGGCCGCGACGGCCGACTACCGGGCCTCGATGGACGTCCTCGGCGCCTTCATCACCGACGCCTGCGAGGTGGCGGTCGGCGAGCGAGTCTCGACAAGCGACCTCTACGCCGCCTACGCCAACTGGGCCAACGCCAACGGGTTCCGCCCGTGGACCCAGAACGCGTTCAGCCGCAAGCTGAAGACACGAGGCTTCGAACCGGGGAAGTCCGCGGACGGGAAGCGGCGAATCTGGAAGGGCCTTTCAGTGCGCGTACCGCACGTAGCGGCTCCCGGCGACCCCGTCTTCTGAACGTCGCCCCCGGGTCGCCGATGGTTGGCGGCCCGGGATGGCGGTCGCAGTGTCGACGACGACGGACGTCAGCGAGCCGCCGCCCCGACCGACGGAGCCCACAGGGTGACTTCAAGGGCCTCCTCGAGCTTCATGATCGTGACGACATCGGGCCATGAGTTCCCGGCAAGTAGGTCGTAAACCGTCGTCCTGGCAACGTCAGCGGCCTTGGCCGTCGCTGTGATGCTGCGGCCTTCGAGCGCCTCGGCAAGTCGTTGAGAGATCTCGGCCGACACGATCACGGCACGACGGATGGGTGCGCTCTCTCGGGCCCGCACGCGCCGGCTCGGCCAACTCACGCCGGTCTGGAGGTAGACCTTCGGTGGTCCCTGTACTCCTCGACGCTGCGTCATGCGACCAGCATAGGCAGCGGCTGGGACTGAACCCGTTGCCTGGTACCGATTCGGGACACGAAACCTGTCCCTTCTGTCCCTTCTACCCTACGAGCAACGTCGATGGATTGACCCTACGGTGGCAGGGATGGAGGCAGGAGTCGACACGTCCAGAACGCTGGTTGCAGCGCTTGGCGAAGCGGGGGTCGGCACGCCCGTGTGGTTCTCGTTCGACCCTCGAGCGGAGCATCGCGGCCGGACCTCGGCGCTGACGATGGTGGACAGACTCGGGCGAGAGGCCCATGTGGTCGAGGTCGGCCAGGCATCGGCGGGCGACCTTGCGGAGCTCGCCGAGTCGATTCGTCAAGCAGCGCATGACGCTGGGATCCGGGATGTTGAGCAAGCGACGGTTCGTGAGCTCGAGGCCGTAGAGGATGCGGCGGCGTCGCTGCCCGCAGGCGTGCTCCTTCGGCGGGCCGGACTGCTTCTGCTGCCGCTAGAGCCCCGATCCGTGCTGTGTCCGAGGGGTCACAACGTGGCGTGGGTGCGAGATGGCTCCTACGGGCAGCGGATCGACGTGTCCGCAGCGGATCTCGTGTGCGATCTGCTCGATTGCGACATCGAGCCGCTCAGCGCCTGTCGTGGACCCGGCGGAGCGCTCCGCCTTGAGATCTCCGCTACAGAGGATGTCGCCAGGTTGTTGAAGCTCATAGGAACCGGCGGCGGAGCAGTCACCGTCCGTACGGGGAACCTCGGCTACTCGGTCGGCATTGACATCGTCACGGAGCAGGTGCTCGCGGCCGCGGCAAGCGCCAAGGTCGACGCCATCGACCGCTGGGTCGGCCCGCTTCAACTTGGCCCGGGCAACCCGGGCTGCGGTGGCGGCTCGCAAGACCAGTAGGGGGCGCAAAGCCGAGCAACCTCTCGTGTCCGTCGCAGACCCCTTGACCAGATGAGGCGGGCTGCCGTGAGCTCGGCATGTGCAGACCTCGAGGCGTTCAGCACCGTTCGGGGCATGGACGACCATCGACACATCGGACGGCTGCGGGTCGTGGAAGGGTGGATTCCCGAGATGCCCGCCGGGTACCTGCCGCTGGTGAAGTGCACGGTGCCTGCGGACCCGGAGCTCGAGCTCTTCACGGACTGGGAGCACGCCATGGGCCTCAGAGCGCCATGGCATCGGACTGGACCTGAGGCATGGCAGCTGTTCGAGGGCGAGGACGATCCCGGCACAGGTTGGCCAGTTCACGCTGCGGCAGTCGATGTAGCTGCCGTTCTCGCTGGTCGCCGCGTTGGCTACGTGTGGGAGGACACGCTTGCGCTCATGACGCCAGAAGGGTGCTGCATCGTCGACTTCCTCGTAAGCCGCTACAGCACCGGGGTCGACGTCGCCCGGGGAGCTCGAGAGGCGCTGGTCCTCTTCGGCCGGTACGAATCGCCCGGCCTGCGGATGGGAACGTGAGCGGCCGACACCACCGGCTGCGTCGTCTCCGTCGAGAACGCTGCGGAGACACGCCTGGCATCGTCGTCGACACCGAATGCGCCAGCCATCCGGGCACGCACCGTCGGTGGCATGACCAAGCAGCTGAACCGGGCCGAAGCGGACGCCATGAAGCACACGATCCAGGAGTGGCTCTCGACGATCCCCGACGGCTACGTGCCGGTGGCGGCGGGCGGTGTCCCGGGCGCACCTACGGTCGCCGTCTGCGCCAACGCTGATGGCACCAGCATGCTGACGGTCCTGGGTGCTGGTCTTCGCCGTGAGAACGGTCCCCTGAGCGCTGCCGTCACCTACGCAGCTGCAGTTCACGCACGGCAGATGGCCGGTCAGGTATGGCACAAGGCCATCGCAACGCTTCCTCAGACGGCACGGCGAGCCTTCAACGTGCTGACCGTGCGCTTCGAAGACGGCATGGACCCGGAGGTCGGTGCCCTGTTGGCGCGCAAGCTTCTCGGCGAGGGCGCACCCAGCGACGCCTGAGGACGATCTCCTCGCGCAGGTCGCGCCAGCCGTCTCCCGAGTTTGCAGATGCCGGTGACGGGGTGGGGGCGGGGGTGCGAGTTTCGAACATGGCCGATCTTGCCCAGGGCCACTGACAGCCTCGTTCGGCCTGCGCTGGCCGCGGCCAAGCTTCGAGGGGCTCTCAGCTCCCCTGGGGTCCCTCAGGCCGGGCAGCACCGGTTGCCGGCACGTAGATCATGGCACCGTTCTCCATGAAGACCGCAGAGCGTCCCTGCTCGATTAGCAGCTGGGCGATCGGTGTCGAGGTCGCTGCTTCTGAGATCGCAGCGTCGAGCGCCCTGTCGGTCTGGGACTCGCCGTTCGTGGTCTTGCGGTTCGGTCTCATGTTGCTCCTCGTACCAGTGTGCCTCGCCGGCCCTCTACGTAACGTTGCACCGGTGCCGGCCGGTGACGCCGACGGCGCTCAACCCGCCCCGCCGCATGCGTACGTAGAGCCAGGTACGCACCGATGCGGCGCTGAGGTCAATGGCGGCAGCGGCGATGGCGGGAGCAGCGGCCGGGTCGGCCCACCACCCGGCCAGCGTCGAGGTGAGGATGAGCCCGGCGCCGTCTGTGGGTCCGATGGTCTCCGCAAACTGGTCTGGTTCATCAGCGGAGGTCGGTGAGCTTGGCGGGGTTGCGGACCCAGCGGATCTCTGCCGCGCCCCTGTCGGGGCCTGGTTCGATGAAGACGGCGCCGATGATCTCGCCGGTGGCGGCGGTGACGAGGGCGGCAGGGCCGCCGTTGAGGGCAACGGGTTCCACGCGCCCGCCGTCAGCGAGGCGGCCCATGACGAAGGCGAGGAAGCGGGCGGCGCGGCCGGCGCCGCGGATGGGGTGGCGGGCAGCGGTCTTGATCTCACCGCCGCCGTCCACGGTGAGCACGGCGTCGTCGGTGAGGAGGGCGAGGAAAGCGTCCATGTCGCCGCCTTCGCAGGCGTCGAGGAACCGGTGGAGGACCTCGTCGCGCTGGGCGGGGTCGGCGGCGGCTCGAGGCCGCTCGGCGTCGATGCGCTGGCGGGCTCGGCGGAGGAGCTGGCGACAGGAGGCGTCGGTGCGGCCGAGCATCTCGGCGATGTCGGCGTGGGGGTACGAGAAGACGTCGTGGAGGAGCAGGACGGCGCGCTCGTCGGGGGTGAGGGTCTCGAGCACGACGAGGAACGCCATGGAGAGGGTGTCGGCGAGCTCGGCTGAGGCGGCGGCGTCGGGAGCAGGGTCCGCGGCGATCGGCTCGGGCAGCCACGGGCCCACGTAGGACTCGCGGCGGACCCGGGCCGATCGCTGGTGGTCGATCGCCAGTCGGGTGGTGATGGTGGTGAGGTACGCCGCCGGGGACTCGATGTCGCTGACCTGGGCGCGGTGCGCTCGCAGCAACGCGTCCTGCACGATGTCCTCGGCATCGCTGCGAGACCCGGTCATGCGGTAGGCGAGGCCGATGAGGCGGGGTCGTTCCTGCTGGGCGATGCGGTCGAGCTCGGCGGCATCCACGACGGGGCCGTCAGCCGGCGTGCGCGAGGGCGCTGGGCGGGGTGACCTGGAAGGTCACGCCGAAGCGGTTCCACATGTTGATGAGCCCGATGCCCGCAACGAGGTAGGTGAGCTCGCGGTCGTCGAAGTGGGCACGTGCGGCGTCGAACACGTCGTCGGGTACGCCGTGCTCGCCGAAGCGGGTAGCGGCGTCGGTGAGCCCGAGGGCGGCGCGCTCCTTGTCGGTGAACATCGGGTGCTCCCACCAAGCGTTGAGGCCGAACAGGCGGGCGGTGCTCTCGCCGGCCTCGAGGGCGTCGTTCGAGTGGATGTCGACGCAGTGGCCGCAGCCGTTGATCATCGACGCCCGGAGCTTCACGAGCTCGAAGAGCACCGGGTCGATGTGCTCGGAGATGTGCTTGGTGAGGGCGAACATCGGCTTCTGCAGCTCGGGGGCTGTCTTGTGGGGGTTCATGCGCTCGAACATCGGGGTTCCTTCCGTGGGGGCATCTCGCTGATGCACCCACTTGACGGAACAGCCCGACGGTACGTGACGGCCCCGTCGGAACGACCGGTCTGCGGTGCCGGCGACGGCCGGCGGAGCAGCCCCGTGAGTGGAGACCGGCGTCGTCCGTCACGAACGACCGGGCCGTCCCGTCAGGAGTGGTTGCAAGCGAACACCACCCGAACGGAGCACCGCCATGACCCCCACCGAACCCGCCACGAAGACCGTCACCATCATCGGCTCGACCGGTCTCATCGGATCCCAGCTCGTCCGGAACCTGACCGCCGCCGGGCACCGCATCGTCGAGGTCTCCCAGGAAACGCGGGCCGACGTGTTGACCGGCGAAGGGCTCGACGAGGCGCTCGCGGGGTCCGATGTCGTGATCGACGTCGTCAACTCCGCCACCCCCGACGACTCGGCCCAGGCGTTCTTCGAGCAGACCTCGGCCAACCTGTCCGGCGCGGCCGCCGCTGCCGGTGTCGGTCACTACGTCGTGCTGTCGATCGTTGGCGCCGACCTCGTCGCCCCGGTCGCCGGGTACATGCGGGGCAAGCTCGCCCAGGAAGCCGCCGCCGCTGCATCCGGCCTGCCGTGGACCATCGTGCGCTCCACCCAGTTTCACGAGCTCGCCGAGGGCATCACCGACTCGCTCATCGCCGAAGGCGAAGCCCGCGTCCCCGTGGCCTCGGTCCAGACCATCGCGTCCGCCGAGCTCGTCGAGATCCTCGCTGGCATCGCGACCGGCACCCCGCTCAACGAGATCCGCGAGGTCGGCGGCCCCCAGCGGATGTCCTTCGCCGACCTGGTCCGGACCGTCCTGTCTCACCAGGACCGCGACCTCGACATCGTCGAGGACCCGACCGTCGGCTACTTCGGCCTCCCCATCGAGCAGACCACCCTCGTGCCCGGCGAGCACGCCCAGCGCGGGACCACCACCCTGACCCATTGGCTCGCCAACCGCTGAGTTCAACCGCACCGACGAAGGAGGGAAGCATGGAGATCAACCTGCCGCCAGAACTGGGCCACATCAGCACCGCACATCTCCACCTCGACATCGCCAGGCTCTGCGAACTGGTCGCCTTGGGCTACGAAGTCGATGGCGAGGCGGTGCTGAGCGAGGGGCTCTGGGTCGTCTACGGTCGATCGACCTACGACGGCGAGGTCATCCTGGCCGAGTACACCCACGCTGGCGAAGCCGCAGCCGTCCTCGAGCACGTCCCCACGGTGCTGCGATGACCAGCCGGGGCCGCACCCTTGCATCGACCGTGCTCGTCATCGGGGCCGGCGGATCGGGATTGCGCACTGCGATCGAGGTCGCCGAGCGCGGCGTCGACGTGCTCGTCTTGGGCAAGCGCCCCCGCGAAGACGCGCACACGAGCCTCGCCGCGGGCGGGATCAACGCTGCGCTGGGGACCATGGACCCCGACGACTCCTGGCAGCAGCACGCTGCCGACACCATCAAGGAGGGGTGCCTCCTGTCGGACCGCCCTCGAGTGCCTGCGGCGCCGTGCACCTGCCGGGGATCAGCGGCGAAGCCCGGTGCGCCTGTTCAATCGCCGAGGGGCCAGACCTCGACGACGCCCTGGGCGACGGCGCAGGGCGTGTGCGCGACCAGTTCGACCGCGTCTTCGAAGGTGGGTGCTTCGATGATGGCAAAGCCTGCGATGGGAAGATCCGACACCATGTACGCGCCCTCGGTCAGCGTGATTCCTGCGGCGTCGTGGTTGCGAACCTGGACCGGCGTCCGGGCGATGGCGATCGTGGCCCCTGCCGCTCGGAGGCGGTCGTCGTGCGCATGGGCAGCGTCTCGAACCGCCTGGTCGGTGCGGTCGTAGCCGGCTTGGTCGCCGTACCCGGTGGTCAGGAACTTCGCCATGGTCGTCGTCTCCGTCGTGGCTGTCGCGGTCATCTGCTTGCGATCTGCAAGCGGAGTCACCGTAGCTACACTGGTTGCGTGTCGCAAGCAGATGGCCCCCGCCGGCTCGTCGTCCAGACGGTCCGGTCTGGTTGTCCCATCAACATCACCTCGGAGCTCCTTGGCGACCACTGGAGCCTCGTGGTGCTGCGCGACGTGATGTTCGGTGGGCGCACGCGCTTCCGGGAGCTTCACCGACACTCCTTGGAGGGCATTGCCACCAACGTGCTCGCGTCGCGACTCAAGAAGCTCACCGATGCGGGTCTGCTCGACCGCCGGCCTCATCCCGAGCATCGGCAGGGCGTGAACTACTTCCTGACCGAAGCGGCGATCCAGCTCGTTCCGCTCATGGTCGAGCTGGGCTCGTGGGGGTCCCGCTGGCTTCCCGCTGCACCCGAGCTCGCCCGCCGAGCCAGGTATCTCGCTGACGGCGGCGATCAACTCCAAGCGCAGCTGATGGACGAACTGCGAGCGATCCACCTCGGCCACGAGGCCCACCCCACCGGCAGTGGCATCCTCGACACGCTCGACGCCCTCGGCGGCACCACCGAGAGCGGACCGCCAGGCACCGTGTGAACGCCCGAACCAGCTACCCCTGAGGCTCTCGCCTTCCCGGGGTGAGGGCCCGGACCGACGACAGGGCCAGGTCGATCTGCTCGGACAGGACTGGCCGGGGTGGTGCAAGACGACCCTGACTGGGCCGATCTGGAGTGCACCCGTCGCCACGTTGCGCTCATGTGGGCCGAGCTGAACGAGTCGGTCACCGCCGAGGTTGGTTCCGCCCTCGCTCGTCGCTTGCCCGGCTGGGACGGGAACTGGGAGCCTCAGATCGTCGTAGGCGAGTCAGACGACTTCGACGACGAGTTACCCTCAGCCGGATCAGCCCTACGGCTGGCTACCCCTGGCCAAGGCACACCGGCGAGAAGCCAAGTGGGACTTCCCGCCGACGGAGGAGTCCGGGACCTGGATCGGGTGGTGGGAGCCCGAGCGCTCGTCCGGCTCCGTCGTGACCGGGCTGCTCTCAGCATTCATCGTCGTCTCCAACGGCAACCTTGAGTTCGCTCACACGGTCAAGCGGCGTAGGCGCACGGGCATCGCCAGCAGGCTCGTCGAGCACGCCGCCGCCCATCACGACCTCAAGTTCGCAAGGGGACCCCGGACCCACGACGGCGACGCCTTCGCCCGGGCGCGCGGATTCTGACTGGGCCGAGCCAGGTCAGCTGCCGGCGGCGCCGGACTGAACATGTGAGACCGGTGCAAGATCGGCCGGAGACTGACGCAATCTCGGTCTCACGGGATGCAAGAAACCCGGGTGAGACTCGTACAACGTCAGAGACGTGGTCGGATCAGCGACGAAGTCAGAAGGGCTCGACGTAGGCGGAGCGCAGGTTGTGACCGGCGGTGGTCAGGCCCCTAGCGCTGCGGCCCAGAGGCCGCCATCGGTTCGCGCAGCCCGCTACCCGTCGGAGCGGAAGGGGGGGTGACGGCATACGGGCACGGTGGCGACAACGGTGCGACACCCGAGCCGCTCGGTCAGGCTGATGCGGCCGCTGTCGTCGGCGGGTGAGCGACTGCCGTCGGAATCACTGGCTCCGGCGGGGGGAGTGGTCCACGGGTCAGCGGTGTCGTTCATCGCGGCGGCGACCCGACGCGGCACACCCTCCCGGGCCTGGCAGTAGATGCGGTGCGTCGTGCCGACATCCGCGTGCCCGAGTGCCTCTGCAACGTCGATGGCGTCGATGCCCAGGTCGAACAACATGTACACCGCAGCGCAGTGACGCAGCGTGTGGAACGTCCACCCCGCACGCCACCCGGCCGCCTTTCGTGCCTTCATCCACACCCGTCCGTGGAAGTTCGACCTGGAGATCCAGCCGCCCCCGGGAGCGGGGAACAGCAGGCCCACCTGCAGCATGTCCTCCGGGGTCAACTCCCGACCGGCAGCCTTCGCCGCTGCCACGGCCCGGGCCTCCTCCTCCCGAGCGGCGTTGACCCGCGCCACGACGGCCTCCTGCAGGAACGCCGGATAGGCCGCGGTTCGCTTCTTCCCGCCCTTCGGAAGGCCGATGGACTTGTGGCCACGGTTCGTCTCCGAGACCCGAAGAGCCACCCGAATGGTTCGGTCGTGGACGTCGATGTCGCGCCAGCGCAGCGCAGCGCACTCACCGAATCGAAGCCCCGTCGCTCCTCCGAACAGCACGAGCAGCTGGTAGATGGTGCTCTCGATGCACGCCACCACCTGGTTGATGCGGTCCCAGCCCGGGAGGCTCAGCCGGTTGACCCGGAACTCCGGGTTGTCCTCGTCGCTCTCGCCATGAGGGACCTCACCGTTCTCGTCCCGCTCGGACCGGTCCACGAGACCTTCCCGCATCGCCACCTCGACGGAGGTCTCAGCCGACTTCGGAACCTTGTACTTCCCAGTCAGCTGCCCAGGAAGGAAGTAGGACTCATCGAGCCCCCAGGTCACGATGGCAGCGAGCATCGCCCGGAGGGTCTTGAGGTACGAGAGGGCGAGCGGCCGCTCGTCGGTCTCATCCAGGCGCTTGGCGTCGCTGATGAGGGACTGGATGTCGGCGTCGCTGAGCTGTGCCACAGGGATGGCCCGCACCTCGGCGGTGACGAACCGGCGGACCAGGTCCTCGTTCTTCTCGACGCTGGTACGAACGTTCCAGTCGCCCTCGTGGTTCTCGACCCTGAGGTAGTCCTCGAGCAGCTCGCCGAAGGTGACGCGCTTCCGCTCCGGGTGGGGGAGCCGCTGAACGGACTTGAGCTGGTCGGCCAAGGCCTGGGCGTCCTCCAGGGCGGCGGCCCTGTCCTTGCCGAGGTCCATGGTCTTCTGGCGAGCGTCGCCCGGCAGGTAGTAGCTGGCCCGGAAGTATTTGTGGCCCTCGGTCGGTGCCGTGACCCGCACCGGCTTGTCGTAGGTGTCGATGATTGCGATGGGCGGCTTGCGGGTCCGCTTCTTGGCGGTGCCCTCGGTCGTGGCGGCCATCAGACGATGGCCTTCCGCGGACGCCCGCCGACCCGGCGAGCGGGGCTGGGAGCGGAGGTGCGGCCGAGGGCCGGGTTGCGGCGGGTCTCGAGCCACATGGCGATGTCGGTGTCCCAGTAGCGAACAGCGCGGGCG
The DNA here is from genome assembly GCF_019048865.1 of Aquihabitans sp. G128. GTDB lineage: Bacteria > Actinomycetota > Acidimicrobiia > Acidimicrobiales > Iamiaceae > Aquihabitans. The sequence continues at coordinate 417,605 of NZ_CP077604.1, forward strand.
TTGAGGCGGACCGGGCAGGGGCCGTTGGGACGGGCGAGCGCTTCGCGGGCAGCGGTGCGGCTCAGGCCGACCATCGAGGCGACCTCGCGGAACGACATGAGCTCAGCACCCTCGACCGAGTTTGACGGAGTGGACTGGAACGAGCGCAGCCAGGCGATGAGCTCGGAGCGGTGCCAGAGCACCGTGCGCTTCGAGAGCCGGACGGGCACCGGGGCGCCGGCAGACGACAGCGCAGTCCGGGCTGCGGTTCGGCCCAGCTTCATGAGCGCTGCGGCATCGACGAGCGTGAGGAGCGTGGCGGTGGGTGGGGCAGTGGTGGGCTCGGTTCCCCCCGAGCAGCGTGATCGGCATGGACAGGACCCGTCCGGGGCGTGTCCGCACCGGCAATCGACGTCGTTGCGCCCTGGGCCGACCCCCGGACGGTTATGGGATACCTATGGGAAACCCCCTCGTTCCACCCCCTCTGAGCGGGGGAAACGCCCCAGTGACACGGGTCTTGCCAAGGTGAGGGTCGCCGGTTCGAATCCGGTCGTCCGCTCGGAGCGAAACCCCCTGCTACGCAGGGGGTTTCGTCATTTTGGCCGCGCCCCACCGCTGCGCAGGGGCGTTTGCCGGGTCGGTGCCCGAGCGACGTCCGGATCGGCGCGGCGGCCGCCAGACTGGCGCCATGCGCTTCGCCTTCAAGACCTCGCCGCAGTCCACCACGTGGGACGACATGCTCGCTGTGTGGAAGGCGGCCGACGACATCGACGTGTTCGAGTCCGGGTGGACCTTCGACCACTTCGAGCCGATCTTCAGCGACCGGAGCGGACCCTGCCTCGAGGGCTGGCTCACCCTGACCGCGCTGGCCCAGGCCACCAGCCGCTTGCGCGTCGGCGTGCTGGTGACCGGCGTGCCGTACCGCCACCCGGCGGTGCTGGCCAACATGGCGGCGACGCTCGACCACATCTCCCACGGTCGCCTCGAGCTCGGCCTGGGCGCCGGCTGGAACACCGACGAGGCCGACGCCTACGGCATCGACCTGCTCGGCATCAAGGACCGCATGGACCGCTTCGACGAGGCCTGCGACGTGATCGTCAGCCTCCTCACCCAGGACCGCACCACGTTCCAGGGCGAGCACTACGAGCTCGACCAGGCGTACTGCGAGCCCAAGCCCATCCAGACGCCCCACCCGCCGATCTGCATCGGTGGCAGCGGCGAGAAGCGCACCCTGCGCACGGTGGCCCGCGTGGCCCAGCACTGGAACTACGTCGGCGGGCCGGTGGAGGAGTACGTGCGCCTCAAGGGCGTGATCGCCGAGCACTGCGCGTCGTTCGACCGGGACCCGGGCGAGATCATGACCTCGGCCCACCTGCACCTCGACCGCAACGACCCCGGGCTGCTCACCGGCCAGGCCGAGGCGTTCGCCGCCGCCGGCCTGGACCTCGGCATCGTCTACCTGCCGCCGCCCCACAGCCCGGCCGACCTCGAGACCATCGCCGAGGCCGTCGCCGGCATCTGACCGGACCCGCGCCGGCAGGCGCGGCCGCCGCCCGGAACCCGTGCCCCGCGTGCGGGGCCACGGTGGCAGGGTGGGCCGATGGCCACGGCAGGGAACGGTCCGAGCACGCCGAGCGAGCCGGGGGTGCGGCTCGCTGCGCTGGGCTTCGACGCCCACGATCCGCCGGCCCTGGCCCGCTTCTGGGCCGCCGCGCTGCGCTGGGAGGTGGGCGACGAGGTCGAGGGCGAGGTGGAGCTGGTGCCCACCGATGCGACGTCGTTCCGGATCCGGTTCCTGCCGGCCCCGGTCCGTCCACCCGGCCAGGGCCGCATCCACCTCGACCTGACCACCGCGTCGCTGGCCGACCAGCAGGGCTCCGTCGACCAGCTGCTCGGGCTGGGCGCCACCCACCTCGACGTCGGTCAGGGACCCGACGAGGACCACGTCGTGCTGGCCGACCCGGAGGGCAACGAGCTCTGCCTGATCGGGCCCGAGAACCGGTTCCTGGCCGGGTGCCCGCGCCTCGGTGCGCTCAGCTGCGACGGCACCGAGGCGGTCGGGCGGTTCTGGAGCGCGGCGCTGGGCTGGCCGCTGATCTGGGACCAGGACGAGGAGACCGCCATCCGCGCCCCCGGCGGTGGCTCGATCATCTCCTGGGGCGGGCCACCGGTGGCGCCGAAGCCGCCGAAGAACCGCTTGCACCTCGACCTGGCGCCGGCGATCGGCGTCGCCCAGCAGGCGGCGGTCGACCAGCTCGTCGCCCTCGGGGCCACCCGCACCGACTCCGGCCACGGCGGCGGAGGCCGGGTGCTCCTGGCCGACCCCGACGGCAACGAGCTCTGCGTCCTGCCCGCCTCGTAGGCGGCAGACCGGCCCCGGTCAGAGGCCGAGGGTCGAGGCGGCGTCGGTGAGGGCGGTGATGTGGTCGTCGACGGTCGCGCACCCGGTGCCCATGGTGTTGAGGTCGAGGTGGGTGGCCCCGGCGGCGCGCCAGCTCTCGACCTGGCGCACGGCCGTCTCGGCCTGACCGACGGTCCACGAGAGGCGGCCCGACATGCCGATCGACGCCGGGTCCCGACCCGCCTCGCGGGCGGCGGCGGCGATCACGTCGAGGGCCTCCTCGAGGCCGTGGCCGGGCGTGACCTGGGGGAACCAGCCGTCGGCCAGGCGACCCATCCGGCGGTAGGCGGCGTCGGAGCTGCCGCCGATCCAGATCGGGATCGGCCGTTGGATGGGGAGCGGGGCCAGGCCGGCGCCGGTGACCTGCTCGCTGGGGCCGTCGTGGGTGACCGACTCCTCGGTCCACAGGCGGCGCAACAGCTCGATCTGCTCGCCGCTGCGCCGGCCGCGGTCGCCGAAGGACCGGCCGAGCGCCTCGTACTCCACCGGGTTCCAGCCCACGCCGATGCCGAGGCGGAACCGGCCCCCGGTCAGCAGGTCGACCTCGGCCGCCTGCTTGGCCACCAGGGCGGTCTGGCGCTGCGGGAGGATGATGATCCCCGTCACCAGCTCGAGGTCGGTGATGGCGGCGAGGAAGCCGAACAGCACCAGCGGCTCGTGGAACGTGGTGCGCACGTCGTAGGGGCCACGCCAGCCCTGGTGGACGGCGGGATCGGCGCCGACCACGTGGTCGTAGGCCAGGAGGTGGGTGAAGCCGAGCTGGTCGGCAGCTTCGGCGTAGGCGCGCACCGCGCCGACGTCGCCGCCGATCTCGGTCTGCGGGAAGATCACGCCGATGCGCATGGGGGCTCCAAGGGGTGCTGGTGGGGGAGGGCTCAGGCGCCCGGGTGGAGCGACGGCCGGCCCCCAGCATGGCGGCGGGCGGGCCCGCTGCGTCGGGCGGCCGGCTGGGCAAGGATGCGGCGATGGTCGTCGCACCGCTGGGAGCGGGCTCGGTGTCGCTGCGGCTCTACCCGCACGACCTCGCCCCTGCCGAGGTCGCCGCCGAGCTGGCGGCCCAGGCCCGGCTGGCGGAGCAGAGCGGCTTCGACGGCGTGATGACCAGCGAGCACCACGGCGGCTTCCCGAACTACCTGCCCAACCCGCTGCTGGCCGCCACCTGGGCCCTCGCCGCCATGGACGAGGCGTGGGCGGCGCCGTCGCCCATGCTGCTGGTGCTGCGGCCCTCCTCGCAGGTGGTCGAGGACCTGGCCTGGACCGCGCAGCGGTTCCCGGGCCGGGTGGGTGTCGGTTTCGCCACCGGCGCCGTCGAGGCCGACTTCGCGCTGGCCGGCGTGCCGTTCGAGGAGCGCAGCGAGCGCTTCCGCACCGCCCTGTCCGAGGTCGCCGCCGCGCTCGCCGGTCGGGCCGAGGGCACCCTGGCGCGCGACCCGGCGGTGGCGGCGCTGGCCGAGCGCCCGGTCCCGGTGGCCAGCGCGGCCCAGGGGCCGGTGGCCGCCCGCCGGGCGGCGGGCATGGGGGTCGGCCTGCTCTTCGACTCGATCGTCAGCATCGACCGGGCCGCCGAGGTGTCGGCCGCCCACGCCGAGGCCGGGGGAGCGGGGCGCACCCTCATCCGCCGTGCCTGGGTGGGCACCCCGCCGGGCGAGTCGATCCGCACCCAGATGGACCGCTACCGGGCCGCGGCGCCGGCCGCTGCGCAGGCCCACTGGGCCACCGATGGCGGGATGGTGGCGCACGAGGATCCGGGCGAGGTGGCGGCTCGCCTGCACGCGCAGGTGGGCGCCGCCGGCTGCACGGCCCTGAACGTGCGGGTCTTCCAGGCCGGGGTGTCGCCCGAGGCGGCCCGGGAGCAGATCGCCCGCCTCGGCGCCGAGGTGCTGCCGGCCCTGCGCGCCCTCGGCGGGTGGGCCGCCCCGCCGGGCTGAACCGGTCCGCCCGGACGGGACGGTGCGAGGTATCGGAGAAGATGTTCGTCGATCGTGTCGATCCCGGGCGGGGCCGTTCGTGGAGAGGGTGAGGAACGGTCCTCACCCACCAACCCAGGAGCAGGAGCAGACCATGCGCACCCTCATCATCACCGCCTTCACCAGCCTCGACGGCGTCATGCAGGAGCCCGGCGGCGGCGAGTACCGCAACGCCGGCTGGACCTTCAAGGACGTCGAGTTCGTCCCGGAGGCCTACGAGATCAAGGGCCGGGAGCAGGAGGAGACCGCCGCGCTGCTCCTCGGCCGCAAGAGCTACGAGGACTTCGCTCCGGTCTGGCCGACCATGGACGAGTTCGCCGGCTACAACGCCATGCCCCGCTACGTGGTCTCCACCACGCTCGAGTCCGACGACGATCGGTGGCCGGCCACGATCCTGCGCTCGATCGACGACGTCGCAGCGCTCAAGGAGACCGACGGCGGGCCCATCGCCGTGCACGGCAGCGGGCAGTTGGGTGCCGCCCTGGCCGACGCCGGCCTCGTCGACCGCTACCACCTGCTGGTCTTCCCGCTCCTGCTCGGCGCCGGGAAGCGGCTCTTCAGCGAGGCCGACAAGGACGCCACCAAGCTCGAGCTGGTGGAGCACGACGTCTACTCGAACGGCGTCCAGAAGCAGGTCTTCGACGTCCTCCGCTGACCCGTCGGGCCGTCGGGACCTTCGGCCCTGGTGCGGGGATCCCGCACCGGCGACGATGGGCGGGTGACCAGCGCCGAAGCCCGATCCACCGAAGCGGGCACCGACCGGGTCGGGCCCATCCGGGTGTTCCTGCTCGACGACCACGAGATCGTCCGTCGGGGCGTCCGCGAGCTGGTGGAGCTGGAGGGCGACATCACCGTGGTCGGCGAAGCCGGCTCGGTGGCCGAGGCCCTGGCCCGCATCCCCGGGGCCCGGGCCGACGTCGCCGTGCTCGACGTGCAGCTGGCCGACGGGTCCGGCATCGAGGTTTGCCGTGAGGTGCGCTCGTCGCACCCGGAGGTCGCCTGCCTGATGCTCACCTCGTTCAGCGACGACGAGGCCATGCTCGACAGCGTGGTGGCCGGCGCGGCGGGCTACGTGCTGAAGCAGATCCGCGGCAACGAGCTGGTGGCCGGCATCCGGGCGGCGGCGGCCGGCGGTTCGCTGATGGACCCGGCCATGGCCGCCCGGGCCGTGGAACGGCTGCGGCGCGGCCCCGCCGAGGATCCCCGGATCGCTTCGCTCACCGAGCAGGAGCGCAAGGTGCTGCTGCTCCTCTCCGACGGGCTCACCAACCGGGAGATCGGCGAGCGGCTGTTCCTGGCCGAGAAGACGGTCAAGAACTACGTGTCCAACCTGCTCATGAAGATGGGCATGAAGCGCCGCACCGAGGCGGCCGTCTACGCCGCCCGCCACCAGCGGTAGCCCTCGGAGGGCCGTGAGGGGTGCCCGTGTACGGTTCGTCGCGATGAGCTCGGGCTACGCAGGACCGAAGCAGCTGCGCCGGTTGCTCGATGCGGTGATGAGCCTGGGCTCGGACCTGGAGCTCGACGTCGTGCTGCGGCGCCTCACCGAGACCGCGGTCGACCTGGTCGATGCCCGCTACGGCGCCCTCGGCGTGCTCGACCCCACCCGCACCCACCTGTCGGACTTCATCACCGTCGGCATCGACCCCGAGGCCTCGGCCGAGATCGGGGACCTGCCCAAGGGCCACGGCATCCTTGGCTTGCTGATCGCCGATCCCAGGCCGTTGCGGCTGCCGGACCTCAACGAGCACCCCGACAGCTTCGGCTTCCCGCCGCGCCACCCGCCGATGACCTCGTTCCTCGGCGTGCCGGTGGTGGTCGGCGGCACCGCCTACGGGAACCTGTACCTCACCGACAAGCAGAGCGGCGAGGTGTTCACCGACGTCGACGAGGAGCTGGCGGTGGCGCTCGCCGCCGCCGCCGGCACCGCCATCGAGAAGGCCCGACTGCACGCCCGGGTCCGCGAGCTGGATGTGGTCGAGGACCGCGACCGCATCGCCCGCGACCTGCACGACACCGTGATCCAGCGGCTGTTCGCCACCGGGCTCACCCTGCAGGGCGCCGCTCGGCTGGCCGAGCCCCTGCCGGAGGTGGTGGAGCGGATCCAGGCCTGCGTCGACGAGCTCGACGCCGTGGTGCGCCAGGTGCGGTCGTCGATCTTCGAGCTGCACCCGCCGGACGTGGCGGCCACCGGGTTGCGGCGCCGCCTGGTGGAGCTGGGCGGCGAGCTCGCCGATGCCCTCGGGTTCTCGCCGGCGTTCCACTTCGACGGGCCGATCGACTCCGCGGTCGGCGACGACCTCGCCGCCGACGCCGTGGCGGTGGTGGGGGAGGCCCTCGCCAACGTCGCCCGCCACGCGTCGTCGCCGTCCGCCGCCGTCGCGGTCGTGGTGGCCGACGGGGAGCTGGTCCTCACCGTCGACGACGCCGGCGACGGGCCGGGCGATCGTCGCCTCGGTGGCCGCGGCCTGGCCAACATGGGGACCCGGGCCGCGGCCCGGGGCGGCACGTGTGCGGTCACCGCCCGACCCAAGGGCGGCACCCGGGTCCGCTGGAGCTCGCCGGTCAGCTGACCGCCGGCCCGCCGAGGGCGCGGCAGCGCCGAGGTGACGCGGGTCGCAGGGGTTCGGGACCTTCGGCCCTGCCGGGTGGTGGGACGTGGGGCGGACGATGGGCACCGGTCCCATCCCCACCACAGAAGGCTCGACGATGAGCGCTCCCAACCAGACCCTGCTGACCCGGTTCGCCCTGGCGGCGTCGGTGTTCGCCCTCATGATCGCGGCGGTGGCGGTCTCCGGCCGCGGCGACGCCTCCGGCCCCTCCGCCACCGCCGCCGCTGCGCCGGTCGCCATCTCGCTGAGCGAGTTCGCCCTCACGCCGTCGGCGGTGACCGTGCCCAAGGGCGGGTCGCTGGCCGTCACCAACAACGGCTCCATGGTCCACAACCTCTCCGTCGACGGGACCGGGCTGAAGGTGGCGGACCTCGCCGCCGGGGCGTCGTCCACGCTGGACGTCTCGAAGCTGAAGCCCGGCACCTACGCCATCTCGTGCCAGATCGCCGGCCACGAGGATTCCGGGATGAAGGGCACCCTGGTGGTGTCCGACGGCGGCACGGCCAGCGCCACCGAGGCAGCGGCCCAGACCGAGGAGATGGCCGGCATGGACCACTCGAACATGGACGTGTCGACCATGGAGGGCAGCGACCCGGAGGCCAAAGCCATGAACGAGCGGATGGAGAAGGCCATGACCGGCGGGGTCCAGGAGTTCCTCGACTACGCGAAGCGATACGGCGCCGGCACCATCGAGGCCGGCAACGAGAAGCTGGCCCCTACCGTGCTGGCCGACGGCACCAAGCGCTTCGACCTCACCGCCGCCATCACCGACTGGGAGGTCAGCCCCGGCAAGGTCGTCAAGGCCTGGACCTACAACGGTCGGGTGCCGGGGCCGTGGCTGCGGGTGGAGCCGGGCGACAAGGTGGAGGTGCACGTCACGAACGACCTCCCGATCAGCACCGACGTCCACTGGCACGGGGTGAGCGTCCCGAACGCGATGGACGGGGTCGCCCCGATCACGCAGGACTACATCGAGCCCTACAAGTCCTTCACCTACGCCTTCACGGCGCCGGACCACGACGAGCTCGGCATGTACCACGCCCACATGCACGGCCAGGTGGCCATCGTCAACGGCCTGTTCGCCATCTTCCAGGTGGGCGACGTGCCGCTCCCCGAGGGCAAGCACTTCACGACGATGGACGTGCCCAAGGGCGTGAAGGTGGCCCAGGAGATCCCCATGGTGCTCAACGACGCCGGCGTGATCGGCCTGTCGTTGAACGGCAAGGCGTTCCCCGAGACCGCCCCGATCGTGGTGCAGAAGGGCGACTGGGTGCTGATCCACTTCCTCAACGAGGGGCTGCAGGTCCACCCGATGCACCTGCACCGCCAGCCGCAGCTGGTGGTGGCCAAGGACGGGTTCCCGCTCGACTCGCCCTACCAGGCGGACACGATCCTCATCGCCCCCGGCGAGCGCTACAGCGTCCTGGTGCACGCCACCGAGGTGGGCACGTGGGCCTTCCACTGCCACATCGTCAGCCACGCCGAGAGCGACGAGGGCCTGACCGGCATGGTCACCGCCATGATCGTCCAGTAGCGCGGCCGTCGGCGGGAGAGGCGGGCGCCGCACCGGCGTCGCGGCCGAGTGTGACGAAGTGTGAACGCTCGGTGTCGACCGGCCGTCACGGCCCGAACCGGTCGTAGCTTCGGCGCCGTGACCGACACCGCCGCCTCCACCCCGACCGACCTGGCCGCCTTCATCGAGGGCCTGCCGAAGTGCGAGCTCCACGTCCACCTGGAGGGCACGCTCGCCCCCGACCTCAAGCTGGCGCTGGCCCAGCGCAACGGCCTCGACATCGGCCAGACCACGGTCGAGGAGGTCGAGGCCACCTACCAGTTCGACTCCCTCACCAGCTTCCTCGCCGTCTACTACCCGGCCATGGGCGTGCTGGTGACGGCCGAGGACTTCAGCGACCTGGCCTACGCGTACCTGGCGAAGGCGGCGTCGCTGGGCGTCCGCTACGTGGAGATGTTCTTCGACCCCCAGGCCCACACCGGCCGAGGCGTGCCGTTCAGCACGGTCATCCAGGGCTACCGGCAGGGCATCGTGCGGGCCCGGGCCGAGCTGGGCATCTCCGGTGAGCTCATCCTGTGCTTCCTGCGCGACCTGTCGGCGGAGTTCGCCATGGCCACGCTGATGGAGGCGCTGCCCTACAAGGAGTGGATCATCGGGATCGGCCTCGACTCCGACGAGCGGGGCAACCCGCCCAGCAAGTTCGCCGCGGTCTTCGCTCGCGCCCGCCAGGAGGGCTGGCAGCTGACCATGCACTGCGACATCGACCAGGAGGGCAGCATCGAGCACATCCGCCAGGCCCTGCAGGAGATCGGGGTCGACCGGATCGACCACGGCACCAACATCGTCGAGTCGCCCGCCCTGGTGGCCGAGGCCAAGGAGCGGGGCGTCGGCTTCACGTGCTGCCCGGTGTCGAACAGCTTCGTGACGGCCGACATGAAGGCGGACGAGATCGTCTCCCTGCTCCGCGACGGCGTCCGGGTGACGGTGAACTCCGACGACCCCGCCTACTTCGGCGGCTACATGACCGAGAACTACGCCGCCCTCGCCGCCCATGCCGGGCTCGACGCCGGCGAGGTCCTCGCCCTGGCCCGCAACGCCTTCGAGGTGGCCTGGCTCACGCCCCGCGCCCGCGACGGCTACCTGGCCGAGCTCGACGCCTACGCCGCCCGCCACGGCGTCACCGGCTGAGCTCAGCGCAGGCCGGCGAGGAGGAACTCGTCGACGAAGGCGTGGACGCTGGCCGGCTCGGCGAGGTCGACCGACTCGCCGGGGATGGTCACCAGCGAGAGCACGAGGCGCAGCACCCACTCGGCGGCGCGGGCGGTGTCGAGGTCGGCCCGCACCTCGCCGGCGGCCTTGGCCTCGTCGATGAACGGGTGCCAGAACGGGGTCATGCCCGGGACCATGGCCTTGAGGCCGGAGCCGACCGTGGCGGCGAAGGCGTCGGGCTCTTCGTCCTGGAGCCGCAGCAGCAGGGCCCCGGGTTGGTGCTCCACCGCGATCAGCACGGCGGTGGCCACCCGCGCGGCCAGGCCGTCGGCCGCGGCGACCTTGGTGGTGGCGTCGGCCCAGAAGGCTTCGTCGGTGTGGGCGAGGGTGGCCACCACCAGCGCCGCCTTGTCGGGGAAGTGCTTGTAGAGCCCGGCCCTGGAGACGCCGGCCTCGTTGGCGATCTCGACCATGGTCGTGCGGCGGATGCCGTCTCGGCGCAGGCAGGTCTCGGCAGCGGCCAGCAGCCGGTCTCGCGTGCCGACCGGCTCGACCTCGGCGGGGTCGCTCACCGCACGTCGAAGTCGGCCCAGTCGGGCTCCTTCGTCCACGCCCAGTAGTCGACGATGCGCCAGGGGCTCAGGCCGTGGATCTCGCCGTGGGCGTTCTTGAAGAACGAGTGCTTCACCGACGGCTGGGACCACACCAGGGTCTTGATCTCGGCCTGGGACCGGGCGTGCCAGTCGTCGTAGCGCTCCTGGAGCGGTTCCAGGGTTCGGGCGCCCTCGTCGATCAGGTGCTCGAGGCACTGGGAGATGTAGCGCATCTGGCACTCGGAGTGGAAGATCAGGCTGCCGCCGTGGGCCAGGTTGGTGCCCGGCCCGTACATGCAGAACAGGTTCGGGAAGCCGGGCACCGTGATGCCGAGGTAGGCGGCTGGGCGCTCGCCCCACATGGTGCGGAGGTCGACCCCGTCGCGGCCCGTGACGTCCATGGGGAAGAGGAGCTTGGCGGCGTGGAAGCCGGTGGCGTAGACGATCACGTCGCACTCGTGGCGCCCGCCGTCGACGGTGACGATGGCGTCGGCCTCGATGTGGTCGATGCCGGTGCGGACCAGCTCGACGTCGGGGCGGGTGAGGGTGCGCAGCCAGCTGCCGTTGTCCTGCAGCGTGCGCTTGCCGGTGGCCGGGTAGTCGGGCACGACCTTGGCGACCAGGTCGGGGTCCTCGCCCACCTGGCTGGTGATCCAGTCGGTGAACATCTGGCGGGTGAGCTCGTTGACCTCGCTCACCGCGGTCTGCTGGTCGGGGTAGTCGGGGTCGACCCGGGCGGCCTCGAGGCCCTTGTCGCAGCCGGGCCAGAAGATGAGGAACCGGTACCAGCGCCCGTAGAAGGGGAGGTGGCGAAGGGCCCAGCGCACGCCGGGGCCCACGGTCTCGTGGTAGTTCGGGTTCGGGAACATCCATTGGGCGGTGCGCTGGAACACGGTGAGGTGGCCGACCTCCTCGGCGATCGTGGGCGCGATCTGGAAGCCGCTGGCCCCGGCGCCCACCATGGCCACCCGCTTCCCGGCCAGGTCGACGTCGTGGTCCCAGCGCGCCGAGTGGAAGGCCGGCCCGGCGAAGTCGTCCTGGCCGGGGATGTCCGGGGTGTTGGGCCGGTTGAGCTGGCCGACGGCGGAGATGACCGCCCGCGCCACGAGGGTGTCCTCGGTGCCGTCGGCCGCGCGGGTGCGGACCGACCAGGTGGCCGTGGCGTCGTCCCACACCGCGCCGAGCACCTCGGTCTCCCAGCGCACGTGCTGGTCGATGCGGTGCTTCTCCATCACCCCCTGGAAGTAGGCCTGGAGCTCGGGCTGCTGGGCGAAGAACTCGGTCCAGTGGTCGCTGGGCTCGAAGCTGTAGCAGTAGAAGTGGTTGCCCACGTCCACCCGGGCGCCGGGGTAGCTGTTCTCCCACCAGGTGCCGCCCACGCCGGCGTTCTTCTCGACGATGGTGAACGGGATGCCCGCCTCCTGGAGGCGGATGCCGGCCAGCAGGCCCGACTGCCCGCAGCCGATGACCACCACCGGGAACGCCTCGCGTGCCTCGACGTCGGCGGGCGGCGGCAGCTGGCGGGCGTCGGTGCCGTCGAGCTCCATCTCCTCCATGAGCATCGGCACGTACTCGGCCGGCACGTCCTCCACCACCAGCCAGCGCATCATCTCGTGCAGCAGCTCGGCGGAGATGGGCTCGGGCTCCGGGCAGCCGGCGTCGCGGTAGGCGCGGATGCGATCGAGGGCGAGGGCGCGGACCTCGGTCTTGTCCTCCTCGGTCATGTAGCCCTGGACCTCGTTGAGGAACAGGCCGGCGGGCTTCAGGTGGCCGCGGATCAGCTCGGGGTCGCCGGTGAGGTGGACCAGCGAGAGCATGAGGGTGGGGATGCTCACGTCGAGCAGGGCGGCCGCGATCTCGTCGTCGGAGGACGTGAACGGCTCGCCGGCGTGCGGGTTGCGCATGGCTGCTCCCTGGGGTCGTCGGCGCCCTCCGGGCCCCGTCGGCGGGCAGCGTACACAGATCGACGGATCTGTCTACAGTGACCCCCGGCTGCCGTCAGGGGACGCGGCCGGAGGAGGCAGCGGTGCGCCACGTGGTGATCGACGGGCCGGGCAGCGTGCAGGTGCAGGACGCGCCGGACCCGGTGGCCCCAGGGCTCGACGGCGCGGTGGTCGAGGTGGACGCCACCGCGATCTGCGGGTCGGACCTCCACTTCTACGACGGCGACCTGCCCGCCGGAGGCGGCGTGGCCGTGGGCCACGAGTTCCTGGGCACCGTGGTCGAGGTGGGACCGAACGTCGGGCGCTTCCACGTCGGCGACCGGGTGCTCACGGCGTCGGTGGCCGGGTGCGGCCACTGCGACGGCTGCGCCACGGGCGACCCGATCACGTGCGTCGACGGGCCCAAGGTGTTCGGCTCGGGCGCGCTCGGCGGGGGCCAGGCCACCGCGGTGGCGGTGCCCGCCGCCGACTTCCAGCTGCTCGCCATCCCGCCCGGCATCGACGACGAGGCGGCCCTGCTGCTCACCGACAACCTGGCCACCGGCTGGGCCGGCGCCAAGCGGGCCGACATCCCGTTGGGCGGGACGGTCGCCGTGCTGGGCCTGGGCGCCGTCGGCCTGTGCGCCGTGCGGGCCGCGCTGCAGCTGGGTGCCGGGCGGGTGCTGGCGGTCGACCCGGTGGCCGGGCGTCGAGCCCGCGCCGAGTCCTTCGGCGCCGAGCCCGTCGAGGGCCCGACGGTGGCCGCCGTGCTGGAGGCCACCGGCGGCCGGGGCGCCGACTCGGTGATCGATGCGGTGGCGCTCGACGCCACGCTCACCGACGCCCTCTCGTGCGTGCGGCCGGGTGGCACGGTCTCGGTCATCGGCGTGCACGGGCTCGACCCGTACCCGTTGCCCATCCTCATGGCCCTGCTCCGCAGCACCACGCTGCGCATGACCACCGCCCCGGTCCACCAGACGTGGCGGGAGCTGGTGCCGCTGGTGGCCGCCGGCCGCCTGCGCACCGACGGGATCTTCACCCACCGCTACGCCCTGGAGGACGCCGCCGAGGCCTACGCCGCGGTGGCGGCCCGCACGGCTGACTGCGTCAAGGTCATCCTGCAGCCGTGACCGAGGCGGCGGCGCTGCGGGTGCTCGACACCACGAGCGGCATCGCCGGCGCCTACGCCGCGCTGCTCCTGGTGCACGCCGGCGCCGACGTCGTGCGGGTCGAGCCGAGCGGTGGCGACCCGCTGCGCCGCTGGGCCCAGGCCGACGTGCCCGAGACCGAGGCCGGGGCGCTCCACGAGTACCTGCGCCAGGGGCAGCGGGCCATCGGCGTCGACGGCGACCCGTTCGGCGCCGGCGTGCTCGACGGCGTCGACGTGCTGCTGGCCTCGCCGGCGCCGGCCGACGACGCCGCGCTCCGAGCGGCGGTGGCCCGCGACCCGGGCCTGGTCGCCGTGGCCTTCACCCCGTACGGGCTCGACGGTCCCTACCGGGACCGCCCGGCCACCGACCTCACCCTGCAGGCCGACAGCGGCGCCCTGGCCATCCGCGGCCACGCGAGCCGCCGGCCCTTCCAGATGGGCGGCCGCACGACCGAGTGGCTGGCCGGCGCCTACGCCGCGGCCGGTGCGCTGGCGTTCGTCGAAGGACGGCACCGCGGCAGGGGCGGTGCCCTGCTGGACCTGTCGCTGGCCGAGGTGGCCAACATCGGTGGCGCCAACTTCATGGACGTCTTCCACGCCGTGCAGTCGGGTCCCGGGACCGAGCCGCAGGGACCGCCGCGCACGCTGGAGACGCCGTCGATCGAGCGCACGGCCGACGGGTGGGTGGGCTTCAACACCAACGCCCCCCACCAGATCACCGCCTTCCTCCGCATGATCGGCCGGGACGACCTGGCCGACAGCGGCGAGCTGACCATGGCCGCCCAGCGGGTGGCCCGCATCGACGAGTGGCAGGCCCTGGTGACGGCCTGGACCAGCCAGCGGACGACCGCCGAGGTGGTGGCGCTGGCGGTGGCCCACAAGGTCCCGGTGGCGCCGGTGTGCGACGGGCGGTCGGTGGCCCAGCTCGACACGGTGGTGGACCGGGGCAGCCTGGTCGACGCGCCCAGCGGCCGCTTTCGCATGCCGGGCCGCCCCTGGCGCATCGACGGCCAGGTCGGGCCGGCCCCTCGCCCGGCCCCGTCGCCGCCCGCCGCGCCGGTCGCCTCGCCCACCTGGCCCGGTGGGCGCACGGCGTGGCCGCCGCCGCCCGCCGAGGCCGATGCCGCGCCGGGCCGGCCGCTCGCCGGCCTGCGCGTGCTCGACCTGACCACCTGGTGGGCCGGGCCGATGTCGTCGGGCCTGCTCGCCGCGCTGGGCGCCGACGTCGTCCACCTCGAGGCCCCGGCCCGCATGGACGGGGCCCGCATGGTGGGGGCGTCGTTCTTCGACCGTCCCTCCTGGTGGGAGCTCAGCCCCTTCTTCCTGACCGTCAACGCCGGCAAGCGCAGCCTGGCGCTGGACCTCGAAGCCGATGCCGGGCGGGCGCTGGCCCTGCGCCTGGTGGCCGAGGCCGACGTGCTCATCGAGAACGCCACGCCACGGGTGCTCCCGAAGCTGGGCCTCGGCGGCGACGCCGTGCACGCCGCCAACCCCCGCACGATCGTGGTCCGCATGCCCGCCTTCGGCCTCGACGGGCCGTGGAGCGAGCGGCCCGGGTTCGCCCAGACCATCGAGCAGGCGTCCGGCCTGGCGTGGATGACCGGCGAGCACGACGACCAACCCCGGATCCAGCGGGGCCCCTGCGACCCGAACGGTGGCCTCCACGCCGCCATCGGCCTGCTGGTCGCCCTGCGAGAGCGGGAGCGCACAGGGGAGGGGAGCGTGGTGGAGGCGGCCATGTTCGACGCCGCCCTCGCCGTGGCCGCCGAGCCGATCATCGAGTGGAGCGCCTACGGCAACCTCACCGCGCGCGACGGGAACCGCTCGCCGTGGGCCGCACCCCAGGGCCTCTATGCCTGCGCCGGTCCGGACCGGTGGCTGGCTGCGTCCGTCGACACCGACGAGCGCTGGCTCGCCCTCTGCCGCGCCATCGACCGGCCCGACCTGGCGGCCGACCCGTCGCTGGCCGACCTCGCCGGCCGCCGTGCCCAGCACGACCGCCTCGACGACGCGCTCGGGACCTGGGCGGCCGGACGGGACCTGGACGAGGCGGTCGGGCTGCTCGTGGCGGCTGCGGTGCCCGCCGCACCGGCGCGCGACCCGCGAGCCACCGCCGCCCACCCCCAGTTCCGGGCTCGCGGCTTCCACGAGCCCGTCGACCACCCCGTGGCCGGCGTGCTCCCGACGCCGTCGCTGCCGTTCCGGGTGGCCGGGGTCGAGCGCTGGCTGCGCACGCCGGCGCCCACCTTCGGCCAGCACAACCGGGAGGTGCTGGCCGAGCTGGCCGGCGCCTCCGACGACGAGCTCGCCGCGCTCGCCGAGCAGCACCTGATCGCCGACCGCCCCACCGGGCTCTGAGAGGACACGCCGTGACCGACCTGTTCGACCGCTTCGCCGTCATCGACGTCGACACCCACCTGACCGAGCCCGCCGACGTGTGGACGGCGCGGGTGCCGGCCGCCCTGCACGACCGCGTCCCGCACATCGAGCGCATCGACGGCCAGGACGTGTGGGTGGCCGACGGCAACCGGCTCGGCGCGCCCGGCTTCTACTCCATGGCCGGCTGGGACGGGGTGCTGCCCCTCTCGATCCCGGACACCTACGACGACATCGCCCCGTCGATGTACGACCCGTCCGCCCGGGTGGCGCTGCTCGACGAGGAGGGCATCGCCGCCCAGGTGCTGTACCCGAACGTCGGCGGCTTCGGGAACGGCTACTTCCTGCGCCTCGGCGACCGCGAGCTGGTGCGCTCCTGCGTGCGGGCCTACAACGACTTCCTCACCGACTGGTGCTCGGTGGCGCCCGACCGCCTGGTGGCGGTCACGGCGCTGCCCTTCTGGGACGTCGACGAGGCGGTGGCCGAGTTGCACCGGTGCGTGGCCGCCGGCCACCGGGCGGTGAACTTCTGCAACCAGCCCCAGGACTACGGCGAGCCGCCCCTGGCCCACGTCCACTGGGACCCCATCTGGGCGGCGGCGCAGGAGGCCGGGGTGTCGGTCAGCTTCCACGTGGGCGGCGGGTCGATGGGCACCCAGTTCGACGACACCGCGGGCATGGGGTGGATGACCAACTTCGCCAAGGTCTCGTCACTGATCTTCCTCGACAACATCCGCTGCGTGACCGACCTCGTCTTCGGTGGCGTCTGCCACCGCTTCCCGGAGCTGAAGCTGGTCTCGGTGGAGTCCGGCGTGGGCTGGATCCCGGGGATGCTCGAGACGTGCGACTGGCAGTGGCGCAACGGCGGCGTGCTCGACGAGCACCCCGAGTACGACCTGCTGCCCAGCGAGTACTTCGAGCGCCAGGTGTACGGCTGCTTCTGGTTCGAGCGGGGCTCGGCGCTGGAGGCCATCAGCCGGTTCCCCGACAACATCCTCTTCGAGACCGACTACCCCCACCCCACCTGCCAGCACCCCGGCCCCCGCACGCCGGCCCAGCGGCCGCGCGACTACGCCAGCGAGCTGTTCGCCGGCCTGCCCGACGAGACGGTGGCCAAGGTGCTGCACGACAACGCCGCCCGCGTCTACGGCCTGGCCTGATGGGCGACGCGACGGGCCTGGTGGCTCCCGAGCTCGGCTCGCCCCACCTGGTGGCCGAGGTGCGGGGCCGCGTCCTGCACCTGCGCATCGACCGGGTGGAGCGCCGCAACGCCTTCACCCAGGACATGTACCGCGGCATCAAGCGGGCGGCGGTCTGGGCCGACGAGCAGCGCGAGCTCGACGCGGTGTGCCTCACCGGCACCGACCGCTGGTTCGGCGCCGGCGGCGACATGTCCGGCGCGTCGTCAGACCCGGAGGGCCTGGCGGCGGAGTGGGACCCCACCGACCAGTTCCCGTTCCGCCACCTCGAACGCTGCTCGAAGCTGTGGGTGGCCCGCATCAACGGCCTGTGCCACGCCGGAGGCCTGGTCCTGGCGCTGCACTGCGACGTGACCATCGCCTCGGACCAGGCCCGGTTCCGGGCGCCGGAGCTGCTGCGGGGCATCCCCGACCCGTTCCTCACGGCCCGGCTCGCCGCCATGGTCGGCGTGGCCCGCGCCCGATCGCTGCTGTTCACCGCCCGAGAGGTCTCCGCCGCCGAGGCCGGGGCCATGGGCCTGGTGGGCCAGGTGGTCGCGCACGACGACCTCGACGCCGCCACCGAGGACGCCCTCGCCGCCATCGCCCGCACCGGCCCGGCCGCCCGCGCCGCGGTGAAGCGGGACCTGAACGCCCGGCTGCCGCTGGCCGACGTCGGCCTGTTCTTCCACGCCATCCGCTCCGCCGAGATGGTCGAGGGCATGACCGCCTTCATCGAGAAGCGCGAGCCGGACTGGCCGCGCGGCTGAAGGGCGGTTGACACGACGCCCCGTCCGTGACCGACTGGACCGTCGTCCAGCTGCCACGCCGACCGTCGTGGCCGATCCAGGGGGTCTCCATGTCCAACGTCCCGGCCGAGCCGCGCACCGCCATCCCGGAGGCTGCGGCCACCGACCTGACCCGGCGGTTCGCCGTCGACGGCGTGGAGCTGGCCTGGGACCGTTGGGGCGCCGGCAGCGGCACCGAGCTGGTGCTGTGCCACGGCTACTCCGGCACGGCCCACGACTTCGCCCTGCACGTCGAGCGCCTGGCGGCCGACCGGCCCGTGCTGGCCCTCGACCACCGGGGCCACGGCCGCTCCACCAAGCTGGGCCGGGCCGATGGCTACGCCATCGACCGCCTGGCAGCGGACCTCGTCGCCTTCGTCGAAGCCACGGCCTCCGGACCGGTCGACCTGCTCGGCCACTCCATGGGCGGGCGCATCGCCCTGCTCGCCACGCTGGCCCGCCCGGACCTGGTGCGGTCGCTGGTGCTGATGGACACCAGCCCCTGGTCGTTCCGGGCCGAGGACGCCGGCATCGCCGCGCTGGTCGACGCCTTCCTCGCCGCCTTCGACCCGACGCAGGGCCTGCCCGACCCCACGCTCATGGCCGGACCGGAGGACGCGCTGATCGCCGACACGACGCCCGCCTGGTGGCAAGCGCGCAAGGTCGAGCTCTGGGGCACCTTCGATCCCTACGCCCTGAAGGCCCTCGGCGAGGAGCTGTTCCGGGCCGACGCGCCCTCGCTGCGCGACCGCCTCGGCGAGCTGGCGCTGCCGGTCACGGTGCTGGTGGGGGCTCAGGACCACCCCTACGTCGACCAGGCCCCGGCGGTGGCGGCCGAGGTGCCCGACGGCGAGCTGGTGGTGGTCGAGGGGGCCTTCCACTCGCCGCAGCTGACCCACCAGCAGGCCTGGGCCGACGCCGTCGACGCCCACCTCGCCCGCGCTGCCGGTGCCGGCCTCGCCCCGTGACCGCCTCCTCCGACCTCCCACCCGCCGGCCCCGGCCGCGTCGACGCCGTCCTCGCCCTGCTCACGCTGGACGAGAAGGCCTCCCTCACCGCAGGCGACGACGTGTGGCACCTCCCGGGCATCGAGCGGCTGGGCATCGGTCGGCTGAAGGTGTCCGATGGGCCCTCGGGCGCTCGCGGTGAACGCATCGGCACCAGGCGCTCGATGGCGTTCCCGTGCGGCACGGCCATGGGCGCCACCTGGGACGTCGAGCTCATCGGCCGGCTCGGCGTGGCGCTGGGCCAGGAGGCCGCCGACAAGGGCGCCCACGTGCTGCTGGGCCCGACCGTGTGCATCCCCAGGACGCCGCTCGGCGGGCGCACCTTCGAGTCCTTCGCGGAGGACCCCTGGCTGAGCGCTCGGCTGGCGGTGGCCTACGTCCGGGGCGTGCAGGGCACCGGGGTCGGGTGCTGCGTGAAGCACTTCGCCTGCAACGACCAGGAGCACGAGCGCATGACCATCAGCGTCCAGGTCGACGAGCGCACCTTGCGCGAGGTGCACCTGCCCTCGTTCGAGGCGGCGGTCACCGAGGCCGGTGCGTGGTCGGTGATGTCGGCCTACAACCGGGTCGACGGCGAGTTCAGCGGCGAGCACCGCCACCTGCTCGGTGAGGTGCTGAAGGGGGAGTGGGGCTTCGACGGGGTGGTGGTCTCCGACTGGGGCGGCACCCACTCCACGGTGGCCGCCGCCCTCGCCGGGCTGGACGTGGAGATGCCCGGACGGGCCGACCACCTCGGACCCCACCTGGCTGCGGCGGTGCGCGCCGGTGACGTGTCCGATGCGGTGCTCGACGACCACGCCCGCCGCATCCTGCGGCTGCTCGACCGGGCCGGCGTGCTGGACCAGGCGCCCTCGAACGAGGAGCACGAGCACGACGACGAGGGTCGCCGGCGCACGGCGCGGGCGGTCGCGGTCGCCGGCACGGTGCTCTTGCGCAACGACGGCGTGCTCCCGCTCGACCCGACCGCTGCGCTCCGGGTGGCCGTGATCGGTCCCAACGCCGACCGGCTCGAGGCCGGTGGTGGGGGCAGCTCGGCGGTCGTCCCGCACCGCACCCCGTCGCTGGTGGACGAGCTCCGCGATCGCCTGCCCGCCGCCGAGCTGGCCTTCGAACGGGGGTGCCGCATCGACCGGGGCGTCCCGACGATCGAGCCGTGGGCCCTCGACGACGGCTTCGTGGTGACGTACTTCGCCGACCCAGCGTTCGGTGGCGAGCCGGTCCTGGTGGAGACGGCGGGCCGGGGCCAGCTGGTGCTGCTCGGTGCCGCGCCCGCCGGCCTGGCCCTCGACGCCTTCTCGGCGCGGGCCACCGGCACGTTCCGACCCGACGTGAGCGGGCCCTGGCGCCTCGGCGTGGCCAACGCCGGCGCCGCCCGGCTGCTGCTCGACGGCGAGGTGGTGGTCGACAACACCGAGCCCACCCCGGGCGGGTTCTTCTTCGGCCTCGGCAGCCGCACGGTGGACGCCACCGTCGAGCTGGAGGCCGGGCGGGCCTACGAGCTCACCGTCGACCTGTGGGGCCTCGAAGGCCTGCCGCTCGCCGGCTTCCAGGTCGGCGCCGGCCGCCCCCCGGTGGCCGACGAGCTGGACCGCGCCGTCGCCGCCGCCGAGGCGGCCGACGTGGCCGTGGTGGTGGTCGGCTCCAACGGCCAGTGGGAGACCGAGGGGCGCGACCGGCGGGACCTGCACCTGGTGGGCGACCAGGACGAGCTGGTGCGCCGGGTGGCCGAGGCCAACCCGCGCACGGTGGTCGTCGTCAACGCCGGTGCCCCGGTGGACCTGGCCTGCGCCGAGGCCGCCGCTGCGGTCCTCGTGGTCTGGTACCCGGGGGAGGAGGGCGCCCCGGCGCTCGCCGACGTGGTGGCCGGCCTTGCCGACCCCGGCGGCCGCCTGCCGCTGACCTTCCCGGCCCGCATCGAGGACGGCGCCGCCCACGGCCGCTACCCCGGGGCGGGTGGGCAGGTCACCTACGCCGAGGGTGTGTTCATCGGGCACCGCCACCTCGACGCCCACGGCATCGAGCCGGCCTTCGCCTTCGGCCACGGCCTCTCGTATGCCGCGTTCGACCTGGGCCGACCCGAGGTGGTGGTGGCAGGCGACGGCCGTTCCGCCACCACGACGACGACGGTCACGAACGTCGGCTCCCGTGCGGGCACCGAGGTCGTGCAGCTCTACGTGGGGGCCGTGGCGCCCTCGGTGCCGCGCCCGCCGCTGGCGCTGGCGGCGTTCGCCAAGGTGGCGCTCGGGCCCGGCGAGTCGACCGAGGTGGTGCTCGAGGTGGGCGAGCGGGCCTTCTCGATCTGGGACGTGGAGCAGGCCGGGTGGCGGCTCGAACCGGGTGCGTACGACCTGGCGCTCGGCCGCTCGTCGCGCGACCTGCCCCACCGCACCCAGATCGAGCTGCGGGCCTAGGGCCTAGCGGGCCACCCAGAGGCCCAGCAGGGAGTGGCCGGTGGCCAGGCCCCGGCTGGGCTGCAGGTCGGCGTCGTCGTCAGCCGTCGGCTTGCTGGCGTCGGGGCCGGGCAGCGGCGGACCGAGGATGCCGTGGACGTCGGCGCCCTCGACGACGGCCCACGGCGTGTACCAGGACCAGGCGCCGTGGACCTGGGTGGCCATGCGCTTGTTGAGGTCCTGGTAGATGGCCTTGCGCTTGGCCGGGTCGGGCTCGGAGCGGCCCTCGTCGAGGAGCTTGTCGACCTCGTCGTCGCGGAAGCCGGCGAAGTTCACCAGGTTCGGGCTGAACTTCCCGTCGGTGGTGGTGCCGGAGTACCACCAGACGTAGTTCGAGTCGGGGTCGCCGCCCGGGAAGTTCCGGAACAGGGCGGCCTGGTACTTCTTGCCGATGGCGTCGTTGATGAGCGCGGCCTGGTCGCGCAGCACGATCTTGACGGTCATGCCCGCCGCCTCGGCCCGCTGCTGGATCAGCTCGGCCAGCCGCTTGGTGCTGGCGTCGGTGGTGCCCTCGAGGGTGAACTCGGCCTTCTTGCCGTCCTTCTCGTAGGCGGCCACCAGCTCCTTGGCTCCGGCGAGGTCGTAGGTCGGGAAGCCGGTGTCCTTGACGTAGGCCACCGAGTCCGGGGCGAAGGGGCCGATGGCCACGGTGGGCAGCCCGTTGTTCATGACCTGGTTGAGGGCGTCGTTGTCGACGGCCTTGGCCAGCGCCTGGCGCATGCGCAGGTCGTCGAACGGCGCCTTGGTGTGGTTGAGCTGGGTGAAGGTGACCTCGCCCTCGGCCTCGGACACCATCATGTTGAGCTTGCCGGCATCGCGGAGGTCCAGCAGCTTGGTGCCGATGTCCTTGGCGTCGGACGTGTGGGCGATGTTGACGTCGCCGCTCTCGAGCGCGTTGTCCCGCACGGTGCCGTCGACGATCGGGCGGAACTCGATGGAGTCGGCGTAGGGGTACGGCTTGCCGTCCGGCGCGATCTGCCAGTAGTCCGGGTTGCGCTTGGCGTCGAACTTCTGGTTCGGCGTCCAGCTCTGGAACACGAACGGCCCGGTGCCGATGGGCTTGGTGGCGCAGTCGTCCTTGGAGTCGAGCTGGGCCTGGGCCATGATCCCGAGGCGCGACGAGCTGTAGAGGTAGCTGGGGAACGCCACCCACGGCTTCTTGGTGGTGACCTTCACGTCGAGGTCGTCGACGGCGTCGACCTTGTCGATGTTGGCCAGCACGAACAGGAACAGCAGCGAGCTCCGGCCGGGGTACACGCCGCGGTACGCGTCGAGGTTGTTCTTCACGACCTGGGCCGTCAGGGGCGAGCCGTCGTGGAACTTCACGCCGTCGCGCAGCTCGATGTTCCACTCGGTGTAGTCGTCGTTGTGGGTGATCGCCTTCGCCAGGTAGGGCACGTAGTCGCCCTTGGAGTTCGGCACCGTCAGGGTGTCGTAGACCGCCCGCACCACCATCATCCCGGAGATGGCCAACTGGCCCTCGGAGAGGCAGAAGCCGCCACCGGTGTCGGCCTCGAGGCCGTAGACCAGCTTGCCGCCGCGCTTCGGCTCGCCCGCCTTGGCCAGGCCGGACTCGCCGGCGGCGGCGTCGAGCTCCTTGTCGGCGAGCTTCTCGCCGCCCTTCTTGGCGCCCTCCTTGGTGCCGCCGCAGCCGGCGGCGAGGAGGCTGACGGCGAGCACGCCGGCCACCAGTGCGGTGGTGCGACGGGACGGGGCGAGAGGTCGGCTTCGCATGGGTTCCCCTTGGGCAGCGGCGATGGCGGTGGACCGACCATATCGGTCACTGACTGACCCGGCCGTCAACCGCTCGGGCGACAGGCGCCGGGGAGGCGGTGGGCGATCACCGAAGGCATCGGGGTGCCGGAGCCGGCCGGTTCGGATGCCGCCGGTAGCTGGGCCATATGGCCCAAATCTGTCAAGTCGCCACGTCGTCATCCGATAGTGCGAGGGGGGAGACCCGCGAGCGTCCTGCGCCTCGCCGAGCGATCGGCGGGACCCGCTGGTCGCGTCGCTCGATCTGCGGTGTCGGAGGACGAACGGTGACCAAGAGATTCCCCATCCGGGCGAAGCTGGCCCTGGCGCTGTTCCTGCCCGTGCTGGCCATGTTCGCCGTCAGCATCTACGAGGTGGGCCAGGCCAACCGCCAGGTCGACCGGGTCCGGCAGGACACCGACCTCGCCGGTGCCGCCCTCGGCCCCGGTGGCCTCATCCGCTCGCTGCAGGACGAGCGCAACGACTCCGCCATCTCCGCCGTGGGCCTGCGCGCTTCGGCGGGGCTGGTCACCAAGGACCTGGCCGACTCCCGCCGCGTGGTCGACGACGCCGTCGCCGAGTTCCGCAGCTCGCTGGCCCAGAGCGGCGCCCAGGCCGAGGCGGTCTACCGACCGGCCCTCGACGCCTTCGACAAGACGGTCAAGGCCGCCCGGGCCGAGTACGACGACGCCCCGGGGAAGGCCAGCCTCGCTCGCCTGCCGCTGAGCAACCGGATGTGGGAGGCCTACTCGGTCCCGATCGACGCCCTCATCTCGGCCAACACGCGGCTGACGCTGCTGATCGACGACCCCGACCTGCGCAGCGCCGCCGAGGCGCTCGACGCGGTCAGCCGCCAGTTCGAGGACCTGGGCACCATGGTCCGCACCGGCATCATCTCCTCGCTCGGCGGCTCGAAGATCGAGGGCACCACCAAGAACGACGTGATCCGGGCCATCAGCCAGTTCGAGTCCGACAAGGTGCGGGTGACGCTCCTGGCCGCCGGGCCCTACCGGGCCCAGGCCGCCGGGCTGGCCGACAACTCGGCCTACCAGGACGCCATCGACCTGCTCCAGGCCTACATCGAGACCGACAAGCTCGACACCACCGGGATCATCTCGGCGGTGTCGCGCAAGCCCACCCCCAACCTCGACACCGTGAACACCGCGGTCACCAAGGCGCTGCGGGATCGCTCGGCCACCCTGCGCGACGATGCCCAGACCCGGCAGCGCACCTTCGTCGGCCTGGCCGTGCTGGTGCTCGTCGTGGGCGGCGCCTTCATGATCGTGGCGGCCCGGTCGGTCACCCGGCCGCTCCTGTCGCTCACCCGCCAGGCCGAGGACATGGCCAGCACCCGCCTGCCGGCCGCCGTGCAGGAGATCCTCGACACGCCGCTCGGCGAGGACGTGGTGATCCCCACGGTCGAACCGGTCGCGGTCAAGACGCGAGACGAGGTGCGCGAGGTGGCGGTGGCGCTGAACTCGGTGCAGTCCTCGGCCATCGACCTGGCCGTCGAGCAGGCGGTGCTGCGCCGCAACATCGCCGACTCGTTCGTGAACCTCGGGCGGCGGACCCAGAACCTCATCGGGCGCCAGCTCGACTTCATCACCGACCTCGAGCGCAACGAGACCGACCCCGCCACGCTCAACAACCTGTTCAAGCTCGACCACCTGGCCACCCGGGCCCGGCGCAACGCCGAGTCGCTCGTGGTGCTCGCCGGCCTGGCCACGCCCCGCACCTGGGCCGCACCCATCGCCATGGGCGACGTCATCCGGGCGGCGCTGAGCGAGGTCGAGGACTACCAGCGGGTGGAGATCCGCTCGGTGGGCGAGGCCACGGTGCCCGGTCGCACCGCCGCCGACCTGGTCCACCTGCTGGCCGAGCTCATCGAGAACGGCCTGTCGTTCTCGCCGCCCGGGCGTCCGGTCGAGGTCCACGGCCGGATGACCCGCAACGGCTACGTGCTGGCCGTGCTCGACCACGGCATCGGCATGACCGAGGAGGAGGTCGAGCTGGCCAACAACCGGCTGGCCGGCCGGGAGAGCTACACCGTGGCCCCGTCCCGCTACCTCGGCCACTACGTGGCCGGCAGCCTGGCCAGCCGCATCGGCGTGTCGGTCCGGCTCGACGAGTCGCCCACGGGCGGCATCGCCGCCAAGATCGTGCTGCCGCCCGACGTGCTCGAGCAGGCCCCGGAGCTGGCGGCCCAGCCGGCGCTCGCCGCCCCGCGGGAGCCCGCCGTCGAGGCCGACGCCGTCCCGACCCCCGCCCGGCAGCAGACCGTCGTGCCCGAGGCGCAGCCGGACCACGACGACGTGGCGCCACCCGCACCGGTCGGAGCCGCTCCTCCTGCTGCCTCCTCGCCGCCCCCGCTCGGCTTCGGCCCGACCACCGAGCACGGCCTGCGCAAGCGCGTGCGCCGCTCGAGCACCTCGTCCGACGACCCCACCGCGCCGCTCAGCCCGGTGGGCGTGGCGGCAGCAGCCATCCGAGCCAACGGCTCGGGGCCCAGCGCCAACGGGGCGAGCACGAACGGCTCGACGGCGAACGGCGCCGCGCCCCACGGTGCCAGCGCTGCGGCCCCGGCACCGACCCCGGCTCCGGTCGTGGACGGGCCGGCACCGACTCCGGTCGCCGAGCCGACGGCAGCCCCCGCTGCGCCGGAGCCGCCGGCCGAGCAGGCCGTGCCGCCGGTGCCGCCGGCCGTGCCCGCTGCCGCCCCGCCCGCTCCGCCTCGGACCGACCCCTGGGCCGCCGCGGTGGTCGACGCCGCCCCGACCCCGGCCCGGCCTGCGCCCGGTGGGCCCCACGCGGCGCCGGTCGCCCGGGCCACCGCCGGTTGGGGGACCGCAACCTGGCCCCCCGCCCCTGCGGCCGACCAGCCCGAGCCCGCCGCCCCGACACCTGCGGCCGAGGACGGGCCCGCCGGCGAGGACGCCACCACCGCCAACGGCCTGCGCAAGCGGGTGCCGGGCGACCAGCTGGCCGCCAGCTCGCTGAGCCCCATGATCCGCCGGGCGGCCATCCCCGCCGCCGGTGCCCCCGACCCCGCCGCCTCCACCGGGCGCGCCGGTGCCGAGAACCTCTTCTCCGTGCTGTCGAGCTTCGAGTCCGGCGTGCGGCGCGGCCACGACGACCTGGCCAAGGTGGCCACCCGGCCCGACGACCCCGACGCCGCCGGCAGCCCGGCCGCCCCGAACGAGCAGGAGGTGTGAGGTGACCATGGTCCTGAGCGCAGAGGCCCAGAACTTCAACTGGCTGATCGACAGCTTCGTCGACACCGCGGTGGGCGTCACCGACGCCGTCGCGGTGTCGAGCGACGGCCTGCTCATCGCCATGTCGAGGTCGCTCGGCCGCGAAGAGGCCGAGCACGTCTCGGCCATCGTCACCGGCTTCGTCAGCCTCGGCCAGAGCACCTCGGTGTGCTTCGGCTTCGACGGCCTGAACCAGGTCATCGTCGCCCTGAAGGGCGGCTACCTGTTCGTCTCGTCGATCTCCGACGGGAGCGCCCTCGGCGTGGTCGCCACGTCCGACTGCGACATCGGCCTCGTCGGCTACCAGACCACGCTGCTCGTCGAGCGGGCCGGCGCATCGCTGACCCCCGCCCTGATCACCGAGCTGCGGGGATCGGTCCTGACGTGACCGGTCGCGGCGGCCGGGCACGAGGGGGACCCGCCTCGCCATGAGCACGACCGGGCCCGAGGACGGCTTCATCCGTCCGTTCGTGATCACCGGTGGTCGGACCGCGCACCGCACCGACCTCCAGCTCGACACGTTGCTCTCCGCGGCACCCGCCCGCCGCCCGCGCCAGCTCGGCTTCGAGCACCGCGCGGTCATCGCCCTCTGCGAGCACCCCATCTCCATCGCCGAGCTGGCCACGTCGCTCGACCTCCCGGTCGGCGTCATCACCGTGGTCGTCGACGACCTGCTCGAGGCCGAGCAGGTCGTCGTGCACCGCAACCGATCGGCCACCGTCTCGGCCGACGTCCTCGAGAGGATCCTCAATGGCGTCCGCGCCCTCTGAAGCCCCACCGGCCCCGATCGAGGTGTCCGCCGTGAAGTTCGTCGTCGCCGGCGGCTTCGGCGTGGGCAAGACCACGTTCATCGGCGCGGTGTCCGAGGTCCGGCCCCTCACCACCGAGGCGGCCATGACCGCCGTCTCCGACGGCGTCGACGACACCACCCACGTCAGCGCGAAGACCACCACCACCGTGGCGCTCGACTTCGGCCGCATCAGCATCGACCCGACGCTGATCCTCTACCTGTTCGGGACCCCGGGCCAGGAGCGGTTCGGCTTCATGTGGGACGACCTGGCGGTCGGCGCAATCGGCGGCATCGCCCTCGTCGACACCCGCCGAATCGACGACTCGTTCGTGGCCATCGACTGGTTCGAGGCCCGCAAGGTCCCGTTCGTGGTCGGCGTCAACACCTTCGACGGCGCCGAGCGCTTCGCCATCGAGGAGATCCGCGAGGCCCTCGGCGTCGCCCCCGAGATCCCGGTCCTGCCGTGCGACGCCCGCTCCAAGGCCGAGGTCAAGGACGTCCTCGTCGCCCTCGTCGGCCACCTCGCCGCCGGCAGCGGCGTCACCCTCGACGCCTGACGCGAACTTGTCGCAGTTGGCCGACGCCACGGTCGACGACTGCGACGAGTTCCGGGGTTCGACGCCTGGCGCGCCGATCGCCGTCGGTGGCTGGCATGCTCGGGCGATGGCCATGTCGCTGACCCCCGCCCAAGCCCTCGACTGGATCTTCGCCGAGCCCCGCACGGCGAAGCTCGCCACGGTCACCAAGGACGGCTCGCCCCACGTCGCCCCGGTCTGGGTGGCGCGCGACGGCGACCGGCTGGTGTTCAACACCGGCGCCGACACCCTGAAGGGCCGGGCCCTCGCCCGGGACCCCCGGGTCTCGCTGTGCTTCGACGACGAGCGGCCGCCGTTCGCCTTCGTGATCGTGGCCGGCACCGCCGAGCTCAGCGAGGAGCCCGGTCCGCTGCTGCACTGGGCCACCGAGATCGCCGGCCGCTACATGGGCGCCGAGCAGGCCGAGGCCTT
This sequence comes from Aquihabitans sp. G128, assembly GCF_019048865.1. Taxonomy (GTDB): domain Bacteria; phylum Actinomycetota; class Acidimicrobiia; order Acidimicrobiales; family Iamiaceae; genus Aquihabitans. The sequence continues at coordinate 445,550 of NZ_CP077604.1, forward strand.
CGGGAGGCGCAACGGCGTCCCCGGCGAGCTGCTGGTGACGGTCACGCCCACCCGGATCACCGGCGCCCTCGACATCGCCGACTGAGCGACCTCAGTCGGCGGCGGTGGCCGGCACCCGGGCGGCGTCGGCGCCGAGGGGGGCGGCGGCGACCACGCGGTAGTGCTCGGGATCGAAGCGGCTGGTGCGCTTCCGGAAGACGAACGTGAAGGTGGGCCAGAGCAGCGTGTTGCGGCCCTGGCGGTCGAGGTACCAGCTCGAGCAGCCGCCGGTGTTCCACACCGTCGGGGCCAGCTGCTCCTGGACGCCGTCGTTGTAGGCCGCCTCCACCTCGGGCTTCACGTCGAGGACCGGCGTGCCGCGCTCGGCCATGGCGTCGAGGGCCTGGCGGATGTAGGCCACCTGCGACTCGATCATGAACACCATCGAGGTGTGGCCGAGCCCGGTGTTGGGCCCGACGATGAAGAACAGGTTCGGGAACCCGTGCACCGAGGTGCCCAGGAAGGCGCTCACCGAGGTGGCGTCCCACTGGTCGGCCAAGCGCACGCCGTCGGCGCCGTAGATGACCTGGGCCGCCGGCATCTCGGTGGCCTGGAACCCGGTGCCGAAGATGATGGTGTCCACCGGGTGCTCGGTGCCGTCGGTGGTGACGATGCTGTGGGCTCGCACCTCGGCGATGCCTGCGGTCTCGACGGTGACGTTGGGCTGGGTGAGCGCCGGGTAGTAGTCGTTGCTCAGCAGGATCCGCTTGCACCCCATGGTGTAGGTGGGCGTGAGCTTGCGGCGCAGCTCGGGGTCCTGCACCTGCCCGTGCAGGTGGGCCCTGGCGAAGCGCTCGGCTCGCTTCAGGATCTTGGGGTTCTTGGCGAAGCCGAAGACCGAGAGCTCCCGGGCCCAGTAGATGCTGGCCCGGGCCAGGCGCTGGGCGCCGGGGACGTGGCGGAAGAGGAAGCGCTCCACCGGCTTGAACGGTCGCGACCGCCGCTCCATGATCCAGGGCGGCGTGCGCTGGAACAGGGTGAGGTGGCCCACCTCGGGCTGGATCTCGGGCACGAACTGGATGGCCGAGGCCCCGGTGCCGATCACCGCCACCCGCTCGCCGGCGAGCTGGTGCTCGTGGTCCCACCGCGCCGAGTGGAACGTGGTCCCCTCGAAGTCCTCGATGCCGGGTACGTCGGGCACCTTGGGCTCGCTGAGCCCGCCGACGCCGGACACGACCACCTCGGCGGTGTAGGTGCCCTGCGAGGTGCGCACGTGCCAGCGCTGCTCGGCGTCGTCCCAGCGCGCCTCCTCCACCACGGTGTCGAAGCGGCAGTGGGGGAGGATCCCCTCCTTCGAGGCGACGTCCTTGAGGTAGTCCCAGATCTCGGGCTGCGGCGAGAACGTGTCGGACCACTCCGGGTTCTGGGCGAAGGAGAACGAGTACAGGAGGCTGGGGACGTCGCACGCGCAGCCCGGATAGGTGTTGTCGCGCCACGTGCCGCCCACCGCGGCGCCCCGCTCGAGGACGAGGAAGTCGTCCTGGCCGGCCCGCTTCAGGTTGGTGGCCATGCCGAGCCCGGCGAAGCCGGTGCCCAGGATGAGGACCCGGGCGTGGGTGGCGGTGGGCTCGGGCATCGGGGTCTTGGTCACCGGGCAGCTCCTCGCAGGGGATCGATCCTTGTTGATCGCCGGTCAACAAGGTAGTGGCGTTCTTGACCGGCAGTCAATAGAGTGGCGACGTGCCTCCCGCCGCCCGCACCCGTCGCAGCCCCGAGGCGCGACGGGCCCAGCTGCTGGAGCTCGGCGTGGAGCTGCTGGCCAGTCGGACGTCGCTCGACGACCTGCCGATGGACGAGCTGGCGGCCGCCGCCGGCATCTCCAAGGGCCTGGTCTTCCACTACTTCGGCTCCAAGCGCGACTTCCAGCTCGCCGTGGCCGAGGCCGCCGCCGACCAGTTCTTCGCCGTCACCGAGCCCGACCCGACGCTGGACCTGGACGCCCAGCTGGAGCAGAGCATCGAGGTGTTCGTGGCCTACGTGCGCGACCACCGCGACGCCTACGTGAACCTGGTGCGGGGGGCATCGAGCGGGGACGAGGCCATGCGGGCCCTGTTCGACCGCAGCCGGGGCCGGTTCGTGGGCCGCATCCTCGAGCGGCTGGGCGAGGCGGAGCCGAGCCCGCTCCTGCGCCTGGCGGTGCGCGGCTGGGTGGCGCTGGCCGAGGAGCTCACCCTGGCGTGGGCCGACGATCCCGAGGCCGACGGGGACGAGGTCCGCGTCCTGCTGCGCGACTCGCTGGCCCACGTCGTCCTGGTGGGCCTCACCGGGCAAGCCGTGATCCCCACCGTCACGCCGCCCTGAAGCACACGTTTGCCCAGGTCGTCCATGGGGCACGGTCCCCAAGCGTGAACCCGAGCCGACACCCCTTCGACCACCGAGGCCCCCTGCCGCTGGAGGTCGAGCGCGAGCGCTCCCACGTGGTGGTGCGCCCGGTGGGCGACCTCGACGCCGCGTCCTCCCCGGCCCTGCGGTCCTGCCTCGCCGGGCTGCTCGACTCCGGCGCCGACGACCTCGTCGTCGAGCTCGGCGCCGTGCCCTTCTGCGACTCCACCGGCCTCGGCGTCCTGGTGGGCGCCCACCGCCGGCTGGCGGTGTCCGGCGGTCACCTGGCCGTGGGCCACCCGCTCCCGCCGGTGCGCCACCTGCTCGAGATCAGCGGCCTCGACCGCGTCTTCGACGTCCGCTGACCGGCTGCGCTGCCGGCCAGCGGACGCCGCCGAGCGCTAGAGCGAGGTCTGCGTCCCGGCCTGCTTGCCGGGGAGCAGCGCCGCCACGGCGGTCACGATGCCGCCGGCGATGCCGAGGAAGTAGCCGAACTTCTGGCTGACCTTCACGTTGGACGGGAAGTTGTCCTTCACCAGGTCGACGATGCTGAGCCAGTCGCGGACCATGGTGCCGATGACGGCGACGCCGATGACGATGGCGGCGATCCGCATGATCGGGCGGGCCTTGCCGGTGAAGAGCAGCACGCCCACCACGAGGGCGGCCAGCCCGAGGACGAGGAGCAGGTACGGGTCCTTGGACTCGAAGCCGATCTTGTCGTCCGTGGCGAGCTGCCAGCCGGTGATGGTGTCGCTGGTCTGGTTGTTGCCGATCCAGGCGGTGAAGAGGCCGACGAGGGTGAGCACGCCGCCGACGAGGGCCGCGAGGCCGCCCAGGGGCGACGGGGCGGCGCTGGTGCTCGACGATGCGGGCGCCGGGGCGGGGGCGCCCCACTGCTGGGCGGCGGGCGGTTCACCCCAGCCCTGGGTGGGCGGCGCCTGTTGCGGCTGCTGCCAGGCCGGTGGTGCGGCGGGGGCCGCCGGCGGCGGGGTCCACGCCGGTGCCGCGGGCGGGGCCTGCGGCGCGTCGGCGGGCTGCCACGGTGCGGCGGGGGCCGCCGGGGGGCTCGTAGCTCGGCGGGGCCGGCGGCTCGTAGGCCGGCGCCGGGGGGGTGAAGACCTGCGTGGCGTCGTGCAGGCCCGGGTTGTCGACGCGGGTGGCGTCTTCCGGGGGCGCCGGTGCTGCGGGAGCGGCCGACGCCGCCGCATCGGCGCCGATCCGGGTGCCGCAGCTGGTGCAGAACGCTGCGCCGGCCGGCAGCGTTGCGCTGCAGTTCGGGCAGGACATGGTGTCGCTCACAGGGGGGTGGCCTCCTCGCCAGGTGGAACGGCCACAGTCTGCCCCGTCGGCGCAGGTCGCGGGTGCAAAGGCGCGGAGCAGGGCCCGGCGCGGCGGCCGGGCCCCGTCCTCGGCCTCAGCGGCTGCGGAGCTTGGAGAGCAGGCGCAGCAGCTCGAGGTACAGCCACACCAGGGTGAGGATCAGCCCGAAGGCGCCGTACCACTCCATGTAGCGGGGAGCGCCGGCCTTGACGCCCCGCTCGATGAAGTCGAAGTCGAGCAGGAGGTTGGAGGCGGCGATGCCGACCACCACGAGGCTGAAGAGGATGCCCACCGGGCCCGAGTCGTGGATGAAGGGCACGTCGGCGCCGAAGATGCGCAGCACCAGGGTGGCGAGGTACACGATGGCCACCGCACCGGTGGCGGCGAAGATGCCCTTGCGGAGCTTGTCGGTGACCCGGATGGTGCCGGTGGCGTAGAGCACCAGCATCATCGTGAACACGCCGACGGTGAGGCCGACGGCCTGGAGCACGATGCCGTCGTACTGCGCCTCGTAGACGTGGGAGATGGCGCCGACGACGATGCCCTGGGCCACCGAGTAGAGCGCCGCGGTGATCCGGGCGATCTTCGGCTTCATGATCGTGACGATGGCGAGGCCCAGGCCCACGAACAGCAGGGCGAAGATCCAGCCCGGCATGTCGGTGTTGGTGATGGGGCCCTGCGGCGTGTTGACCGTGGTCTCGGTGACCGACTGCCAGCCGAACCAGCCGGCGGTCACGAAGATGGCGAGCAGCACGGCGGCGGCGGACATGGTGCCGCCCATGCGCATGGTCTCGCCGCTGCTGTGGTCGAGCGGCGGCGCAGCCGGCGGCTGCTGCCACGTGGGCCGCTCCTGGCCGAGGGCGCCGGGCGGCGGGGGCAGGGTGGAACCGGAGGCGCCCTGGCCACCGAAGAGGCCGGGCGGGACCTCGTCGGCCGGGGAGCCGTAGCCGGGCTCGAAGCCGCCGGAGCGGCTGGCCTTGATCTCCCGCTGGAAGATCGCGTCGTTCAGCGCAGGGTTGCTCGATGGCATGGTCACAGTCTGCCCCAGGAGCAGGCGGTTCCGGCGTTCAGGGGACCCGGTTCACCCGGGATCGCGCTCCGGTGCGGCGGCGTCGTCGGCGTAGGTGGCCGCCAGGGCGCGGCCGAGGTCGCCGAGGCGGGCGCGCAGGGCGGCGGGCTCGGTGACCTCGAGGGAGCCGCCGAAGGCCGCGAGCTCGGCGGCGAGCGACTCGACCGAGTGGCCCCGGACCTCGATGGGCACCCGCTCGCCGGGCTCCGCCGGTCCGATCTGCAGCCGGGTGCCGAAGGCCATGCGGGCCCAGGGCACGTGGTCGGCGTCCACGCGGGCCCACGCCTCCACCGGGGTGCGGAGCCGGTCGACCTCGCCGGTGATGAGCCGCCAGGCGTCGGCGAGGTCGAAGCCCTCGGGGCGCACCACGCGGTCGCCGGTGGGCTCGACGGAGGTGGTGCGGTCGACGCGGAAGGTGCGCATGCCCGCCTCGGTGTCGGCCACGAGGTACCAGTTCTCGCCCTTCGACGCGAGCCCGAGCGGGTGCACCACCCGGCTGGTCTCGGCCCGGTCCCGGGCGACGTAGCCCAGGGTGAGCTGCTGGCCCTCGATGACCGCGTGCTGGATCGGGTCGAGCAGGGGAGGGGTGGGCGGCCCGCCGCCGCTCGGGCGGTCCCAGCCGCCGGGGTCGACCACGATGGCGCCCGACGCGGCCTGGGCGTCCTCCCGGAAGCCCTCGGGCAGGGCCCGCACCAGCTTGCGCAGGGCGGCCTTGACCTCGGGCGTGGCGCTGCTGGACGGCCCGGCCACCAGGAACAGGGCCCGGGCCTCGGGGCCGGTGAGCCCGCTCAGGTCGGTCTTGCCGCCGCCGGCCAGGCGCCAGCCGCCGTTGCGGCCCTGCACGGAGTAGATCGGCAGGCCGGCGATGCCCAGGGCGTCGAGGTCCCGGCGGGCGGTGCGCTCCGAGACCTCCAGCTCGTCGGCCACCTCGGACGCGGTGACCTGGCCGCGGGTCTGCAGCAGCAGGAGGATGGCGACGAGGCGGTCGGCACGCATGGGGCCAGTGTGCCCGGCGAAACCGGTCAGGGGCTGACCGGTTCACCGGGGCGTGGGCAAAACGGGACCAAGCCACCGCCCGGGGGCGGTGGCTCGGTTCGAGGTCTCGGTCGGCGCTGACCGAGAGAGGAGGTTCAGATCACGCGAACGTTCTGGGCTTCCTCGCCCTTGCGGCCGGGGGCGACGTCGAACTCGACCTGCTGGCCTTCGTCGAGGGTCTTGTAGCCGGAGCCCTGGATGTTGGAGAAGTGGACGAACACGTCGTCGCCCTGCTCCCGGGTGATGAAGCCGAAGCCCTTCTCAGCGTTGAAGAACTTCACGGTGCCAGTTGCCATGGTTGTATTTCTCTTCCTTTGTAGGGCCGATCCATGCGATCGGCCCGTTTGGAAAACCCTAACGGGAACGCATGCACAGTGCAGCACGTTCGGTCAAGTTCGCCCGGATGGCCGGTCGAGACCCCCGCTGACCTGCGGTTCTCGCCGGGCTGCGACGCCGCCGGGCCGACGGGACCAGACTGCGAACCCCGTCCGCGACCCACCGAGCACCGCGAGGCCGCCCATGCCCGAGCGCACCGCCACCGACCCCGCGTGGGCGCCCCACCTGCCGGCGGGGATGGCCCCCGACGCGGTCGACCTCGGCGCCGGGAGCAGCCTCACGGGCCGCTGGCTGGCGCAGTGGGGCGCCGACCCGGGGCGGCCCGCCCTGGTGGCCGGCGACGGCGAGGAGGTGTCGGGCGCCGAGCTCGAGGCTCGGTCGCGAGCCGCGGCCGCTCGCCTCGCGGCGCACGGGCTGGTGCGGGGCGACCGCGTGCTGGTGAGCGCAGCGACGTCGGTCGACCTGGTGGTCGCCTACGTGGGCGCGCTCCGGCTCGGGCTGGTGGTGGTGCCGGTCAACACCGCGTACCGGGCCCGCGAGGTGGCCCACGTCGTGGCCGATGCCGCGCCGCGCGCCGCGCTCGTCGACGACGCCGAGCGGGCGGGCTGGGTGGCCGAGGCGGCGGGGGATCGGCCGATCCCGGTGCTCGGCGTCGAGGTGGCCGGGCCGACGGCGCCCACCCCCGAGCTCGGCGCGTGCGTCGGAGACGACCCGGCGCTGATGCTCTACACGTCCGGCACCACCGGCCTGCCCAAGGGCGCGCCGCTGTCGCACGGGAACCTGCTGGCCAGCGCCCTGGCGGTGGGCCTGGCCTGGCGGTGGACGCCGGAGGATCGGTTGGTCCTGGCCCTGCCGCTCTTCCACCTCCACGGCCTCGGGGTCGGCCTGCACGGCACCTTCGCCGCCGGCGCCACCGCCATCCTCCGCCCCGGCTTCGAAGCCGGCGACGTCCTCGACGCGGCGGCGGCCCACCGGGCATCGCTCTTCTTCGGCGTGCCCACGATGTACGCCCGGTTGGCCCGGTCCGGCCGGCTCTCGGAGCTGGCCCGCCTGCGGCTCTGCGTGTCCGGCTCGGCGCCGCTGCCGGCGGAGCTGCACGAGCAGGTGGCGGTCGAGGGCGGCCAGCGCATCGTCGAGCGGTACGGCATGACCGAGACGGTGATGAACGTCTCGAACCCGCACGACGGCGAGCGTCGCCCGGGCACGGTGGGCCTCCCGCTGCCCGGGGTGGAGCTGCGCCTCGCCGCCGGCAGCGGGGAGATCGAGCTGCGGGGCCCGAACGTGTTCGCCGGCTACTGGCAGCGCCCGGAGGCCACCGCAGCCTCGTTCGACGACAGGTGGTTCCGCACGGGCGACGTGGGCCAGCTCGACGACGACGGCTACCTGCGCATCGTCGGGCGCAGCAAGGAGCTGATCATCAGCGGCGGCTACAACGTGTACCCGCGGGAGGTGGAGGACGTGCTGCGGGCCCACCCCGGCGTGGCCGACGTCGCCGTGGTCGGCGCGCCCGACCCCGAGTGGGGCGAGGTGGTGGTGGCCCACGTCGAGGCCGCCGAGGCCGGCGTCGACGAAGCCGCCCTGCTCGCCTTCGGCCGAGAGCGCCTGGCGCCCTACAAGCGCCCGAAGCGGGTGGTCTTCACCGATGCCCTGCCGCGCAACGCCCTCGGCAAGGTCGTCAAGGGCGACCTCCCGGGCTGAGCGCTCGCCGCCCTCGTGGGCAGCGGTCCCCACCGCTCGTCCGGGTCTCGTCAGGGTCTGGTCAGGCATCGCCGGAAGCGATGGGTGGTGCGCGTGGCATCCCTTGACACGATTGGTTCAATGGGGGCGTGAACGCTCCCCGCGCCGCCGCCCGCACCCAGCCCCCGTGGGGCCGGCTCCTGCTCCGAGGCGTGCGCAAGCAGTGCCCGAACTGCGGTGGCCACCCCGTCTACGACACGTGGTTCCGCATGAAGGACCGCTGCCCCGACTGCGGCCTGCGCTTCGAGCGCGAGCCGGGCTTCTTCGTCGGGGCGTACCTCATCAACCTGGCGGTGGCCTTCACGCTGCTGTTCGTGCTGTGCATGGTCTACGTGGGGTGGAAGGCGGCCAACCCCGATGCCGGCGTGCTCGTGCCCATCTCGGTGATGGTGGCCGTGGGCATCCTGGCGCCGCCGTTCTTCTACCCGTACTCCCGCACGGTCTGGTCGGCCATCGACATCGGGATGGCCCCGCTCGAGCCGGCCGAGGAGGCCGACGCCGCCGCCGCCCTCGCCGCCAGCCGCGGCGACGCCCCGCCCGAGCCCGGCATCGACGCCGAGCGCCGCCCCTGAGCGAACCGGGTTGGGATCCGGCCGCCATGGCGACCAGGTCCCAACCCGGTTCGAGGGTGGGCGGGTCGAGGTGGCCGGTTGGGGGGTCGGGGCCGCGGGCCTGGCATCCTGGGCGGCCGAGGTCGGACGAGGTCGAGACGAGCCGTGGCACACGAGGACGACATGGGCGCCCGGCTCCGGGCCGCCACCGAGCTGCTGGAGGCGGTCAACGCCGACCGGACGCTGCTCGACGGGCTCACCGACGCCGAGCGCGTGCGCCTCGTGCAGGCGGCGGGCGACGTCTTCAGCCCCGACGTCGAGGAGCGGCGCAAGCTGGCCAAGGCCCGCCGCAAGGCGGCACGCGCCGAGAAGCTGGCCCGTGACGAGGCCGTGCTCGACGGCACGGGCATCCGCCGGCTGCGAGCCAAGCCGGTCTTCACCACCCCGAACGTGTTCCCGCCCGACGGCTTCGCCCAGGCGGACGTGCCCGACGGCGAGGTGCCCTTCCGAGAGGTGCGCGAGCCCCAGCACTGCTACATCTGCAAGCAGAAGTACGACCTCGTCCACCACTTCTACGACCAGCTCTGTCCGCCGTGCGCGGCGCTCAACCACCGCAAGCGCACCGAGACGGCCGACCTCTCCGGGCGGGTGGCCCTGCTCACCGGCGGACGGGTCAAGATCGGCTACCAGGCGGGCATCAAGCTCCTGCGGGCCGGCGCCGAGCTGATCGTCACCACCCGCTTCCCCCGGGACTCCGCCCAGCGCTACGCGTCGGAGCCGGACTTCGCCGACTGGGGCCACCGCCTGGAGATCTACGGGCTGGACCTGCGCCACACGCCGAGCGTCGAGGACCTGTGCCACCACCTGGCGTCGACCCGGGAGCGGCTCGACTACGTCGTCAACAACGCCTGCCAGACGGTGCGGCGCCCGCCGGAGTTCTACGCCCACATGATGGAGCTCGAGCGGGCGGCGCACGGCGCGCTGCCGGGACCCGTGCAGGCGCTGCTCGGCGGCGTCGACGGGCTGCGCGGCGCCGACCTGGTGGCCGATGCGCCCGCCGACCTGCTGGCGAGCACCTCGGCGGCGCTCGGCTCGTCGCCGGCCGAGCTCTCCCAGGCGGCCCTGCTGCCCGAGGAGCACGCCGGTGCCCAGGGCCACCTGTTCCCCGACGGCCGCCTCGACCAGGACCTGCAGCAGGTCGACCTGCGCGACCGGAACTCGTGGCGGCTGACCCTCGCCGAGGTGTCGTCGGTGGAGCTGCTCGAGACCCAGCTGGTGAACGCAGTGGCGCCCTTCGTCCTCAACGCCCGGCTCAAGCCGCTCATGCTGCGCACCCCCGAGCGGGACAAGCACATCGTGAACGTGTCGGCGGTGGAGGGCCAGTTCTACCGGCGCTTCAAGACGACCAAGCACCCGCACACCAACATGGCCAAGGCGGCCCTGAACATGATGGCGCGCACCTCGGCCGCGGAGTACGAGGCCGACGGCATCCACATGAACTCGGTCGACACCGGGTGGGTCAGCGACGAGGACCCGGTGGCGGTGGCGGCCCGCAAGACCGCCGAGCACCGGTTCCACCCGCCCCTCGACATCGTCGACGGCGCGGCGCGCATCGTCGACCCGATCATCGACGGCCGCAACACCGGCATCCACGTGTGGGGCCAGTTCCTGAAGGACTACGCGCCCACCGACTGGTGAGGCGGGCCGGCGCGCCGGATCGGCTTCCCGGCGCAGCGGGGTGCTCCGCTAAGGTGCACCGGCCTGGCGGCGTGGCCGAGTGGCTTAGGCAAGGGACTGCAAATCCCTGTACGGGGGGTTCGATTCCCCCCCGCCGCCTCCAGCGCCGAGCGCCCCCCTGATCTGGTGAAACCACCTGGTCAGGGGGCGCTTGTCGGTGTCGTCCATCGTCATCCGGGGGCGCCCATCTACCAGCGGCGGCATCGAACCTGAGAGGGTGTCCGCGTGCAGGTCGAACCAGAGGACGTGGTGGTGGAGCTGGCGAGCACCGCCGAGCTCCGCGCCCTGCCGGCGTCGACCCAGGGCATGCTCCGATCCTGGGTGGTCGGGGCCGTCGGCGACGACGTCTGGGAGCGCATGGTGACGCTGCGCGTGCGCGCCGACGGGGAGATCGCCATCCGGCTGTACTCGGTCGCCGACGACGGCGGCTACATCATCGACCTGCCGACGGGGACCGTGGCCCAGGAGGACCTCGTGGCCCGGGCCTCCGGCCCGTTCCCCCTCCACGTCATGGGCTTCATCCGCCCCTGAGCCGGCGCCCGCGCTCGGGCCTGAAGTTGTCGCACTTCCGCACGCATGCGGTGCAGAAGTGCAACAGGTCGGGGGCTCGGACGGGGTGGGGCGGGCGGCAGCTCAGCGGGTGGCGCGGCGCAAGGCCCGGAGGGTGGCGGCGAGGTCGTCGTCGTCGTTCCAGCCGTGGGGCGAGAAGCGCACGGCCCCGGACCAGGCCGCGGCCACCACGCCGTGGGTGACCAGCCGGTCGACCAGCTCGTCGGCGTCGACGGTGGGGAAGCGGGCAGCCACCAGCGACGAGCGAGCGCCGGCGGACCGGTCGGAGAGCACCGTGGCGCCGAGGTCCCGCAGGCCGTCGACGAGGGCGTCGCACCACGCGTCGACGTGGGCCCAGATCTGGGCGGTGCCGGCGCCGGCCAGCAGGTCGGCCGAAGCGCCGAGGCCGCCCGTGCTGCCCACCGCCGAGGTGCCCCCCTCGAAGCGGCGGCCGGTGGGGTCGAGGTCGAGGTCGAGGACGTAGCGGCCGTCGGCGTCGACGGCGTAGGAGCGGTAGCCGGGCTGGAGCGTCCGCAGCTCGGCGCGCAGCGCCGCGGTGGTGTGGAGCAGCCCGATGCCCTCGGGCCCGAGCAGCCACTTCTGGGCGCCGGCGGCGGCGGCGTCGACGCCCCAGTCGGCCAGGTGGACGGGCCGGACGCCGGCGCCCTGGATGACGTCGGCCACCAGGAGGGCGCCGTGGGCGTGGGCCGCCTCCGCCAGGGCGGCGAGGTCGTGGCGGAAGCCCCGGGCGTGGTGGACCCAGGCGACGACGACCACGCGGGCCCGCCCTCGGGACGCAGCGAGGGCGGCCTCGACGTCGGCGACGGCCACCGCGGCCGTGTCCGGGTCGGCGGCCACGCGGATCAGCTCGACGCCCAGGTCCGCCAGCGCGGCCCACGGGGCGGTGGTGAGCGGGTGGTCCCGGTCGATCACCACCACCTGGTCGCCCGGCGCCCAGCGGAGGCCGTTGGCCACCAGGGCCAGCCCCTCGGTGGTGTTGCGCACGAAGGTGAGGTCGTCGGCGGTGCTGCCGAGCAACCCGGCGCAGGTGCGCCGCACGTCCTCGGCCCGCTCGGTGCGGGCCGCCTGGGAGGTGGACCCGAGCATGGTGGCGGCGGAGGCGTCGCGGGCCACGGCGTGGGCCACCACCGTCGGCGGCGCCGCCACGCGCGTGGTTGAGGTAGCGGTAGCGGTCGGCCACCGGGAACTGCTCGCGGGGGAGCGGAGGCGTGCTCATCCCTCGTCGTCGATGAGCTGCTCGATGATCGGCAGGGTGCGCATCCGGATCTGCTCGGTCAGGGCGATCTGGGTGGACGTGCGCATGATGCCGGAGACGTCGAGCACGGCGTTGAGGACCGACTGGAGGTGCTCGTTGGTGCGGGCCACGACGCGGCAGTGCAGGTCGCCCGGACCGGTGGTGGAGTGGGCCTCGGTGACCTCCGGGATGTTGCGGAGGTGGGCGATGACGTCGTCGAGGCGGCCCTGGGCGATCTCGAGCTGGACGAAGGCCATGACGTCGTAGCCGAGGGTGGCGAGGTGCAGGTCGGGGTCGAAGCCGGTGACGACGCCCCGGGTCTGGAGCTTGTCGAGGCGGGCCTGCACCGTGCCCCGGGCCACCTGGAGCTGGCGGGCCAGCTCCATGACGCCCGCACGGGGTGCGCGGCTGATGGCCACCAGGAGGCGGGCGTCGAGCTCGTCGATTCCGGTGGGGAGCATGGGCCAGAACGTACCGGAGGCCGGCCGGTGGGTCAGCCCGGGGGGACGGTGGTGGTGCTGAGGGCGGTGTCCTGGCGGATGCAGGTCCGGACCGCGGTGGCGAAGTCGTCGAAGCCGGGCTTCTCGGTGGGCAGGCCGGAGCCGTCGGTCCCCGAGAGCAGGTCGGCGATGTCGACGCTGGTCTTGCGGCTCACGCACTCGGCCTGGTCCTGCTCCCACTTGATGCTCAGCAGGTAGGCCTCGTTGGCCTTGCGCCGAGCCGCGGAGCGGGCGGCGGCCGGGGCATCGGCGCGGGCGCCGTCGCTGCCCGAGCCCGACGAGCACGCGGCCAGGGCGGTGGCGGGGACGGCCAGCGCCACGGCGAGGGCGAGGGTGCGGCCGGCGCGCCGACGGCGGCGCAGGGGTTCGGGTTGGTGTCGCATCGCGTCCTCCTGGAGGTCGATCACGAGCCCAGCCATCGTGGCACGGTGGGGGTCGGTCGACCGGACCGCTGGTCCCTACCCATCAGCCGGTGGTGGTGGTCGGGGCCGCCGTGGTGCTGGTGGCGCCGCCCGTGGTGGTGGTCTCCGGCGCGTCGGGGTCGGCCACGCAGGCCACGACGGCGGCGCTGTAGTCGGCCATCGCCGCGCTGTCGGCCTCGAGGCCGTTGGTGCGGTCGAGGGCGACGAGGGTCTGCTCGTCGACGCGCTCGAGGATGCAGTTCGACTGGGCGGCGGAGAAGGAGCGCAGGCGTTGCTCGATGCGGTCCCGCCGCTCCTTGGCCGGGTCGGGCTTGGGATCGCTGCACCCGGCGACGAGCAGGGCGGCCGCCACGAGCGCGGCCGCCGGTGCGGCCGTGCGCCGGCGGGCGCGGCGCGGCGAGGTCACGAGATGCAGTCCTTGGCGGCGTCGCGGTACGCCTGGCCCTCGGTGAGGGCCTGCACGTCGGCGGCCTCGACCACGGTCTCCGCGCCCAGGTCGTCGGTGATGCACGCCGCCTGCTCGGCCGTCAGCCCGAAGTCCCGCAGGACCTCGATGGAGCGCTTCCGCAGGCCCGCGGACTCCGGGTCCTTCGAGTCGCTGCTCCCCCCGCACCCGGCGAGGGCGACGGCGAGGGCCAGCGCGACGGCGGTGGCTCGAAGCGGGTGGCGCACGGGTGCTCCAGGAGGTGGCGGGCGGGGGGGCGGGTCGTTCCCCGGCATCCTCCCACGCTGCCGCGACCGGGCGGCGCACCCCCGCCCGGTCTGGCCCCTCGACCTGCCGGTTTGCGTGGCGAGGGCTGGTCGACTGGACTTGTCGAGCACGTATTCGCCCATTTTCCGGGGGTCCTGCAGTCTCATGGCAATCGAGATCGAGACCAAGGACTGCACGGCGCTCGGCGACGCCGAGCTCGCCGAGCTCGCCGACCTGTGCGCCGACGGGCCCAGCCGCTTCGAGATCGGCGTGCTGTCGAAGGCCGCCGAGTCGTGGGTGCTGGTCACCCTCGCCCGGGAGAACGGTCGGCTGTACGGCTTCTCGTTCAGCACGCTCGAGCGCATCGGCGGCACGCCGAGCGTGATCGTCGGGCTGGCGTCCATCAAGCGCACGGCCAAGCGGGACACCGTGCTGCGAGCCATCGTCCACGACCAGCTGCGCCGCGCCGTGCTGGCCTTCCCGGACGAGGACGTGCTCATCGGCACCCGCTTCGCCTCGGTGTCGGGCTACGACGCCTTCAAGGCCCTGCAGGACATCGTGCCCCGCCCGGACTACGTCGCCACCGGCGAGGAGCGGGCCTGGGGCCGCCGCCTGGTGAAGCGGTTCGGCATCGCCAGCTCCCGCTACGACGAGCGCTCCTTCGTGGTGAAGGGCGACGACTCGTACCCCGAGGCGCTCGACCACGACTCGCTCAAGCCCGAGAAGCTCGAGGGCTACGCCCAGTTCTTCGGCCCGGTGAACGCCAAGCGGGGCGATGCGCTCATCGCCTTCGGCTGGGCCATGGCCGACGACCTCGTCAAGCTGGCCTAGCCCGGTCCCGGGCCCGGCCCCGCCGGTCCGCACGCGCCATCCGAGCCTGCCGTGGAGCTCGTCGACGCCGTCCACCGCCGACGCATGGTCCGGGCCTTCCAGGACCGCCCCGTCGACCTCGACGTCGTGGTCGGCCTCTGTGACCTCGCCCGGCGGGCGCCGTCGGCGGGCAACGCCCAGGGCAGCGCGTTCGTGGTCCTGGCGGGACCGGAGCAGACGGCCCGCTACTGGGACCTGACCCTGCCCGAGCCGCGCCGCTCGGCGTTCCGCTGGCCCGGCCTCGTGGCGGCGCCCGTCCTGGTGGTGCTCGCCGTGCGGCCCGACGCCTACGTCGACCGCTACGCGGAGCCCGACAAGGCGGCGACCGGGCTGGGCGAGGCGGCCGACTCCTGGACGGTGCCGTACTGGTGGGTCGACGCCGGTGCCGCCGCCGAGCACCTGCTGCTGGGAGCGGTCGATGCCGGGTTGGGCGCCTGCCTGTTCGGCTTGTTCGACCACGAGCCCGGGGTGGCCGCCGAGCTCGGCGTCCCGGACGGCTGGCGGCTGGTGGCCACGATCGCCCTGGGCCACCCCTTGCCACCGGAGGCCGCCGGAGCCGAGGCCGCGGGCCGGTCCGCCGGGCGCCCCCGTCGCCCGCTGGACGAGGTGGTCCACCTCGGGGGCTGGTGACGCTCAGCGCAGCTGCGCCACCAGGGCCTCGGGCGTGGAGACCGGCTCCCGGCACGTGAACTGCTCGCACACGTAGCCGAGCCCGGCCTGGCGCTGCTCCCAGAGCGGTGAGGGGTACGGCTCGCCCCACGCCAGCACCGAGCCGGGCAGGTAGCGGGTCTGCACGGCCAGCACGAGGGCGGGCGCGTCACCGACCACGGCGACCTCCTGGATGCCGCCGACCAGCAGGTCGACGGCGCCGAGCAGGTGGGCGAGGGCGGTGGGCGCCTTGGCGGCGAGCGGCGCGAGCAGGGCCACGATCTCGGTGCCCTTCGCCCGGTAGCGCTCGTCGCCGGTGAGCGCCGCCAGCCGCAGCAGGGCGACCGCCGCCAGGCTGTTGGCCGACGGCGTGGCGTTGTCGAGCAGGTCCTTCGCCCGCACCACCAGGCGCTCGGCGTCGTCACCGGTGGTGAAGAGGCCGCCGTGCTCCGGGTCCCAGAACAGCGCCAGGAGGTCGTCGGCGACGGCGCCCGCGGCCTGGATCCACCGGGCCTGGCCGGTGGCCTCGGCGAGGCGCACGAAGGCGTCGAGGAGGGCGGCGTGGTCGACGGCCAGGGCGAGGTGGCGGGCCCGGCCCTCGGCGCCGTCGTCCTGCCAGGAGCGGAGCCAGCGACCCTCGGGCGTGCGCAGGTGGGTGAGGAGGAACTCGGCGTTCGCCACCGCGGCGTCGATCCAGAGTCGGTTGCCGGTGGCGGCGCCGGCCTCGGCCAGCGTGGCGAGCATCAGGGCGTTCCACTCGGTGAGCACCTTGTCGTCGAGCCCGGGGCGCACCCGCTCCTCGCGAGCTTCGAGCAGGCGTCGGCGGGCGTCGGTGACGAGCGCCGGCTCCGGCTCCGCCGGGTCGCCGTGCAGGCGGTTGAGGATGGTGGCGCCCTCGAAGTTGCCGCCCTCGGTCACGCCCCACCAGGCCAGGACCGGCTGGGTGTCGATGCCCAGCACGTCGTGGACCTGCTCGGGCGTCCACACGTAGTAGCGCCCCTCGACGCCTTCGCTGTCGGCGTCCTCGGCGGCATGGAAGCCGCCGCCGGTGTGGCGCAGGTCTCGCAGGACGTAGCCGACGGTGTCGTCGAGCACCCGGCGGTGGCGGTCGTCGCCGGTGACCTGCCACGCGTGGAGGTAGGCCCGGGCGAGCAGCGCCTGGTCGTAGAGCATCTTCTCGAAGTGGGGGACCAGCCAGCGCTCGTCGACCGAGTAGCGGGCGAAGCCGCCGCCCAGGTGGTCGTGGATCCCGCCGGCGGCCATGGCGTCGAGCGCGCCGACCGCGGCGGCGAGGGCCTCGGCGTCGCCGCCGCTGCGCTGGTGGCGGCGCAGCAGCAGCTCGACGGCCATGGTCTGCGGGAACTTGGGAGCCGACCCGAAGCCGCCGTGCCGGGGGTCGTGCTGGGCCACCAGCTGGTCCCGAGCGTGCTGCAGCAGCCCGGCGTCGACACCGCCGCCCTCGCCGGGGGGAGCGGCCTGCTCGAGGTGGGCCGTGATCTGGTCCGCCTGCTCGAGCAGCTGCTCGCGGCGCTCGGTCCACGCCTCGTGGACCGCCCGGCACACCTGCAGGAAGCTCGGCCGGCCCGGTGC
This sequence comes from Aquihabitans sp. G128, assembly GCF_019048865.1. Classification (GTDB taxonomy): domain Bacteria; phylum Actinomycetota; class Acidimicrobiia; order Acidimicrobiales; family Iamiaceae; genus Aquihabitans. The sequence continues at coordinate 462,221 of NZ_CP077604.1, forward strand.
GGCCTCCGGGGGGAAGTAGGTGCCGGTGAAGAACGGCTTGCCGTCGGGGGTGGTGAAGGCCGTGAGCGGCCAGCCGCCCGCCCCGGTCATGGCCTGGACGGCGTCCATGTAGACGGCGTCGACGTCAGGTCGCTCCTCGCGATCGACCTTGATGCACACGAACAGCTCGTTGAGCACCGCCGCGGTGTCGGGGTCCTCGAAGGACTCGTGGGCCATCACGTGGCACCAGTGGCACGCCGAGTAGCCGATGGACACGAGCAGCGGCCGGTCGGTGGCACGGGCGGTGGCGAAGGCCTCCTCGCCCCACGGGTGCCAGTCGACGGGGTTCTCGGCGTGCTGGCGCAGGTAGGGGGACAGCTCGGACGCGAGGCGGTTCACGGAGGGCACGGTACGGCTGCTACCCGGTGGGCGCCGGGACCAACCGGACATCTCCTCAGCCGATGAGGTCCATCGCGTGAATCGGGTGTGACGATTCTCACGTGACGGTTGGGTTACGAAATGCTCGATTCCGTGACAGACTCGCCGACACCAATGGCACAGCCCGTGTGGACGCACGCCGTCCCCGCTGCGCCCTTCCGCTTCCGTTAGGAGCCCCACCGAAAATGCAACGTCGTTCCGCGCGCCTCCAGGGCGCCGACCAACCTCCGAGTACCTCCGGCACGCCCTCGCGGCGTGCCTCACGCTGGCCCCTGCCGGTCGGCGTCGTGGCGGTGGCCGGCCTGGCGATCGCTGCCCCCATGGTGTCGGCGGAGCCCGCCGCCGCCCCTCGCAAGCCCGTCGTGGCCGAGGCCACCGGCGCCCGGGCGGTGCGGATCGACCCGAGCTCGCCCGGGATCTTCCGCCTCCTCGGCCAGCAGGCCTCGCTCGTCACCGCCGGCTCGGCCGGCAAGGCCGACGCCGCGCTGACCCCGCCCACCACCACGTCGACGACCACCACGCCGCCGACGACGGTGCCGCCCACCACCGTGGCGCCCACGACGGTGCCGCCCACGACCGCTCCGCCCGTCACGGCTCCGCCGGTGACGGCGGCGCCCGCACCGGCGGTCTCCAACGGCAGCACATGGGACCGCCTGGCGCAGTGCGAGGCCGGCGGCAACTGGGCCATCAACACCGGCAACGGCTACTACGGCGGGCTGCAGTTCTCGGCCCAGTCGTGGCACGCCATGGGCGGCTCCGGCCTCCCGCACCAGGCCAGCCGCGAGACCCAGATCGCCATGGGTGAGCGCCTGCGCGCCGCCCAGGGCTGGGGCGCCTGGCCCGCCTGCTCCGCCAAGCTCGGCCTGCGCTGAGCCCCGCGCCGCTCGCCGGCGCAACCGATCGCCGTCGCGCGTCCCGGCCGGCGCCCGCCCATCCGCCCGGGTTCCGCCTGCCCTCGCCCGCTCGTGACGCCCCCACGCCCCCCCCGAACCTTGGGTCCCACACCGGCGCGCGGAGGGGCGTCGGACCCAACGTTCGCCCGGGACGCGCAGACCCCTTCGAACTTTGGGTCCCACACCGGCTCGCGCGGGGGCGTCGGACCCAAAGTTCCTGGGGTGGGGGCGAGGGGGTGGGCGCGCACGGACGAGCCCGCAAACTTGACCCAAGAGGTCGGGTATTCCTATTGTCCCGCAAGCCGGTGGGAAATGTCGGCGCAGGGTCGGAGCGGTTCCGGCCCGGGGACAGAAGGACGAACGAGCGATGAAGATGCGGATCCGGGCAGCGTTGGCCGTCGGTGTGGTGGGCGCGATGGCGTTGGCCGCGTGCGGCGGTGGTTCGGCCAGCGAGGGTGGCTCCGGCGACGGGTCGGGGTCGAGCACCAAGCTGTCGATCGTCGGCTTCGCGGTGCCCAAGTCGGCCAACGACGCGGCCCAGGCGGCCTTCGCCAAGACCCCCGAGGGCAAGGGCACCTCGTGGAAGAAGTCCTACGGCCCCTCCGGCGACCAGGCCCGGGCCGTGATCGCCGGCCTCAAGGCCGACTACGTGCACCTGTCGCTGGAGGGCGACGTCCAGAAGCTGGCCGACGAGGGCATCGTGGCCAAGGACTGGAAGGACGGGCCCAACAAGGGCATCGTCTCCCGCTCGGTGGTGGTCATCGCCGTCCGCAAGGGCAACCCGGAGAAGATCAAGGGCTGGGACGACATCGTCAAGGGCGACATCGAGATCGTCACGCCGAACCCCGGCTCCTCGGGCTCGGCCCGGTGGAACATCCTGGCCGCCTACGGCCACGTGCTCGCCCAGGGCGGCAGCGAGGCCGACGCCAAGGCGTACCTCACCAAGTTCTTCGAGCACGTCGTCGCCCTGCCGGGCGGTGGCCGCGACGCCACCACCGCGTTCACCGGTGGCACCGGCGACGTCCTGATCTCCTACGAGAACGAGGCCATCCTGGCCCGCCAGAGCGGCGAGGACTTCGACTACATCGTCCCGGACCAGACCCTGCTCATCGAGAACCCCGGCGCCGTGACGGTCGACAGCAGCCCGAAGGCCCAGGCCTACCTGGACTTCGTGCTCTCGAAGGCCGGGCAGACCGAGTTCGTGAAGAAGGGCTTCCGACCCCTCGTCGACGGCATCGACGTCGAGGTCGAGGGCGCCAACGACCCGTCCGACCCCTTCCCGACGCCCAAGGACCTGCTCACCATCGACGGCGACTTCGGGGGCTGGAAGGCCGCCGGCGACAAGTTCTTCGACGAGGAGAAGGGCCTGGTCCCGGCGATCCAGAAGGCGACCGGCAAGTCGTGACCGCGGTCGACGTGGCGGCGCCGGCGCGGACCGCGCGCCGGCGCCGCTCCGGTCGGGCCAACGGGCTCACCGCCACCTCGGGGCTCGGCCTCGGGGTGTCGGTGATCTGGTTCAGCCTCCTGGTGCTCATCCCGTTGAGCGCGGTGCTGGTGAAGACCTCCGAGGGCGGGTGGTCGGGCTTCTGGACCACCATCTCCAACGAGCAGACCGCCGCCGCCCTGCGCCTCACCGTGGGCCAGGCGCTGCTGGTGACCGTGGTCAACGTCTTCATGGGCACGCTCATCGCCTGGGTCCTGGTGCGCGACGAGTTCTTCGGCAAGCGCGCCCTCGAGGTCGTCATCGACATCCCGTTCGCCCTGCCGACCATCGTGGCGGGCCTGGTCCTGCTCTCGCTCTACGGGGCGAACAGCCCGGTCGGGGTCAACGTGGCCAACACCCGCACCTCGGTGTTCGTGGCGTTCCTGTTCGTGACCCTGCCGTTCGTGGTCCGCACCGTGCAGCCGGTGCTGGCCGAGCTCGACGCCGACGTCGAGGAGGCCGCCGCCTCGCTGGGCGCCAGCCGGTTCACGATCTTCCGCCGCATCATCCTGCCGGCGCTCGTGCCCGCCATCAGCGCCGGCGCCGCGCTGTCCTTCGCCCGGGCCATCAGCGAGTACGGCTCGCTGGTCCTCTTGTCGGGCAACCTGCCGCTGCGCACCGAGGTCACCTCGGTGCGCATGCTCAGCTACATCGAGAACGGCGACCTGGCCTCGGCCTCGGCGGTGGCCACCATCCTGCTGCTGGTGGCCCTGGTGGTCATCGTGGCGCTCGACGTCATCCAGCGCCGGGTGTCGCGCCGTGGCTGACGTGCTCGCCACCCGGCCGGACCGGCAGCCGGCGCTCCCGGTGGGGATCGCCGCCCCCCGGCGCCGGCGGCCCCGCCGTCGAGCCCGCTCGGTCCTCCTGACCTGGCTGTTCCGCCTGATCGTGGTGACCTACCTGTTCTTCCTGGTGGCGTGGCCGGTGAGCCTGGTGGCGCAGAAGACCTTCGAGGACGGGTTCTCGGCGCTCGACACCGCCCTGAGCGACCCGTCGATCACCTTCGCCCTCAAGCTGACGGTGATCGTCGCCCTGCAGGCCGTGCTCATCAACCTGGTGTTCGGCGTGGGCATCTCGCTGCTGCTGGTGCGCTACGAGTTCCGCGGCAAGCGCCTCCTGTCGGCGCTCATCGACCTGCCGCTCTCGGTGTCGCCGGTGGTGGTGGGCCTGGCCCTCGTGCTGGTCTACGGCGGTCGCGACGGCTGGTTCGGCCCCGCCCTCCAGGACGCCGGCTTCCAGGTCATCTTCGCCACCCCGGGCATCGTCATGGCCACGACCTTCGTGTCGCTGCCGCTCGTCATCCGCGAGGTGGTGCCGGTGCTCACCGAGATCGGCACCGAGCAGGAGCAGGCCGCGCGCAGCCTGGGCGCCAACGCCGCCCAGACGTTCCGCCGCATCACGCTGCCGGGCATCAAGTGGGCCGTCGTCTACGGCGTCGTGCTGAGCCTGGCCCGGTCCCTCGGCGAGTTCGGCGCCGCCAAGATCGTGTCGGGCAACTTCGAGGGCCAGACCCAGACCGCCACCATGGCGGTCGAGCAGAAGTACCAGGACTTCCAGCAGGCCAGCGCGTACGCCACCGCCTTCCTGCTGGCCGCGGTGTCGGTGGCGTGCATCGTGGTGGTCTCGATCATCCGCCCCAAGCAGGAACGGAAGCGCTGAAGCCATGAGCATCGAGGTGCGCAACATCGACAAGCGGTTCGGGGACTTCATCGCCCTCGACGACGTGTCGCTGACCATCCCCAGCGGCCAGCTGACCGCGCTGCTCGGCCCCAGCGGCGGCGGCAAGTCCACCCTGCTGCGGATCATCGCCGGCCTGGAGTCGGCCGACACCGGCACCATCCAGATCGAGGGCCGCGACGCCACCGACCTGCCGCCGCAGAAGCGCAACGTCGGCTTCGTGTTCCAGCACTACGCGGCCTTCAAGCACCTGACCGTGGCGCGCAACGTGGCCTTCGGCCTCGAGATCCGCAAGCGGCCCAAGCCCGAGATCCGGGCCAAGGTCGTCGAGCTGCTCGAGCTGGTGCACCTCGACCAGTTCGCCGACCGGCTGCCGTCGCAGCTCTCCGGCGGCCAGCGCCAGCGCATGGCCCTGGCGCGCGCCTTGGCCATCGAGCCCACGGTGCTGCTGCTCGACGAGCCGTTCGGCGCCCTCGACGCCAAGGTGCGCAAGGAGCTGCGCGACTGGCTGCGCCGGCTGCACGACGAGGTCCACGTCACCACGGTGTTCGTGACCCACGACCAGGAGGAGGCGCTGGAGGTGGCCGACGAGATCGTGGTCATCAACGAGGGCCGTATCGAGCAGGTCGGTTCGCCCGACGAGCTCTACGACCAGCCGGCCAACGACTTCGTCATGAGCTTCCTCGGCCCGGTCACCCGCCTCGACGGCAACCTGGTCCGCCCCCACGACCTGTTCCTCGCCACGAGCGACCCGGGCGACGCGTCGGCGGTCGGCACGGTGACCCGCCTCGTGCGGGTGGGCTTCGAGGTGCGCGTCGAGCTCGACGTCGCCGGCCAGTCCGTCCAAGCGGTGGTCACGCGCGCCGAGGCCCGCAACCTGGACCTCCGCGAGGGCGGCACGCTGTGGATCCGCCCCGTGGCCGGCGCGGTCATCGTCGAGGCCACCGAGCGGTTGGCGGTCGGCGACCTCGACGGCATCGACGGCGACGGCGCCGACGCGGTGCCCGTCGGCCGCTGAGCGGCGGCGGGGGCGGGTCTCCCGGCTGCTCGCGCCTCGACCTCCGCAGGTCAGCGGGGTTTTGGTGGTGACCCCTGTCACAGGCGGGTCGGCTGTGCTTCGCTGGTGGGACCCCCGACGAGGAGGAGACCCGACATGCAGGTCAGCATCGTGCTGCAGGGCAAGGGTGCCGAGGTGGTCACCGTCAAGCCCCGAGACCAGGTGGCCGCCGTGCTCGCGGTCCTCGCCGAGCACCACATCGGCGCCGTCATCGTGTCGGCCGACGGCCAGCGGATCGACGGCATCTGCTCCGAGCGCGACATCGTGCGGGCCCTGGCCGGCCACGGCGCCGCGGTGCTCGACGCCACCGTCGACAGCTTGATGACCACGCGGGTGGTGACCTGCCAGCCCGACACCACCGTCGAGGAGCTCATGGCCACCATGACCGACCACCGCATCCGCCACGTGCCGGTGGTGGTCGAGGGCTCGCTGGCCGGCGTGGTCAGCATCGGCGACGTGGTCAAGGACCGCATCGCCGCCCTCGAGCACGAGACCCAGGTCCTGCACGACTACATCGCCAACCCGTTCTGACCCCCTCGCGGGGGCGACGGGGTTCGGGCGGAGCCGTCAGGTCGGGAGGGCCGAGCGGCGGACCTTGCCGAGGGCGGTGCGGGGGAGCCCGGCGCTGAGCACGAGCGCCCGGGGTGCGGCGTGGGCGGGCAGCGTGGCCTTGGCGTGGGCGCGGAGCTCGGCGAGCGTCGGCGGGTCCGCCGGGTCGGTCGGCACGACGTGCGCCGCCACCCGCTGGCCCCACTCCGGGTCCGGCTGGCCCTGCACCGCGACCTCGGCGACCTTCGGGTGCGTCGCCAGCGCGGCCTCGACCGTCGCCGGCCAGACGTTCTCGCCACCGCTGACGATGAGGTCGTCGGCCCGCCCGTCGACCTCCAGGCGACCCGCTGCCGTCCAGCGCCCGAGGTCGCCGGTGGCGAGCCAGCCCTGGTCGTCGGTGAGGGAGACGACGGTGCCGTCGCGGGTGCGGCGGCCCCGGGCGAGCATGGGCCCGGCGAGCGAGATGGCCCCGTCGGCCGCGACGTGCACCTCGGCGCCGGGCAGCGGCGTGCCGCCGTAGACGATGCCACCCCCGGTCTCGGTGAGCCCGTAGGTGTGCACGACGTTGGCCGGGCGGACGGTGGGGTCGGCCGAGCCGCCCAGCACGACCCAGCGGTAGGGGCTGGGGTCGATCCGATCGAGGGTGGTGGGCACCAGCGAGGTGAGGGTGGTGCCGAGCGTGCGGGGGGCGTCGGCCACGGTCGCCGCGTCGAAGCCGGGGAGCACGTCGACCGGGGTGTCGGTGAGCAGCGAGCGCAGGACCACGCCGAGGCCCCCCAGGTGGGCGAGGGGCAGGCAGGCCAGCCAGCGGTCGCGATCGGCGTCGACGCCGAGGTGGGCGTGCACGGCCCGGGCGTGGGCGGTCAGACCGTCGAAGGTGTGGACCAGCAGCTTGGGGGCGCCGGTGGTGCCGCTGGTGGCGATGACCAGGGCATCGGTGTGGTGGAGGGTCGGGGCGCCGGGGTCGCCGGGCCGATCGCCGTCGGCGGTGCGGACCCGGTGGGGGCGGGCGGCGGCCAGCAGCTGCTGCGCGCCGGGCCGGGGAGGCGCTGGTCGACGGGGAGGACGGCGTCGCCGCCGTCCCAGGCCTGGCGGACCGCGTCCACGAAGGCCGGTCCGCCCTCCAGGTCGATGGCCACCAGCTCGTGCACGACGAGCAGCCTCCCACCGTTCGCGCCGGACCACGGCACGACCGGTGCGGCGCCGTTCGACTGCCGCCGCCCGGCGGCGGGCGGCCAGACTCTCGGGATGGAGCAGTCGCGGTGAACGTGTGGGTGGCCGGCGCCCGGCCTCGGACCCTGCCGGCGGCGGTCGTGCCGGTGGCCGTGGGCACGGCGTGCGCCGTCGGCCAGGTGCCCGGCGGGCTGATCTGGTGGCGGGCGGTGGCGGCCATGGTCGTGGCGCTCGCGCTGCAGGTGGCCACCAACTACGCCAACGACTACAGCGACGGCATCCGGGGGACCGATGCCGACGACAAGCGGGTCGGCCCCGTCCGGTTGGTCGGCCAGGGGCTGGCCTCGCCGTCCGCGGTGAAGAAGGCGGCGCTGGCCTCGTTCGCGGTGGCCGGGCTGGTGGGCACCGCGCTGGCCCTCGCCGTGGGCCCGGAGCTGTTCGTGGTGGGGGCGGCGGCGATCGCCGCGGGCTGGTTCTACACGGGGGGGGCCGCGGCCCTACGGCTACGCCGGCATGGGCGAGGCATTCGTGTTCGTGTTCTTCGGCGTCGTGGCCACGGCCGGCTCGACGTACGTCCAGACCGGCTCGCTCACCGCCCTCTCGCTCGGTGCGTCGGTCCCCGTCGGGCTGCTGGCGATGGCCCTGCTGGTGGTCAACAACCTGCGCGACATCCCCGGCGACACCGAGGTCGGCAAGCGCACCCTGGCGGTGCGCCTCGGCGACCAGCGCACGCGGCACCTCTACCTGGCGTGCCTCGTCGTGCCGTTCGTGTGCGTGCCGCTGGTGGCCGGCCTCGGGTCGCGGCCGGGTGGGGCGTTGGCGCTGGTGGCGGTGCTGCTGGCTCGCAAGCCGGTCACCGCCGTGCTCTCCGGGGCTCGGGGACCGGCGCTCATCGCCGTGCTCGGCGCCACCGGCCGGGTGCAGCTGGCCTACGGCGCGCTGCTCACGCTGGGCATCGCCCTCACGGCCTGAGCCCGCTCCTCCCGGTCGCGGGCGGCCCTGGGTCCGTGCTCAGGCGGTGGGTGCCCGGCCGGCGGCGAGGCCGACGTCGGGCAGGGCGGCGACGAACGCTCGCACGAGGCTGGCGAAGGCCTCGGGGGCTTGGAGGTGGGCGGCGTGGCCGACGCCGGGCAGGGTGGCGAACCGGGCGCTCGCGCCGGCGCCCGCGCCGAGCTCGTGGGCCAGGCGCTGGCCGAGGGCGGTGAACTTGGCGTCCCGCCCGCCGGCGAGGACCAGGGTGGGCACCGAGCTGGCGGCGAGCTCGGGCCACCACGGCGGATCCATGGTGCCGGTGCCGGCCAGGCGGAGCGAGGACGCCAGGCCGGCGGGGGAGTTGGCCTTGCGGGCGGCGAGGTCGTCCGGCGCCGGGGCCAGGTCGGCGAACAGGGGCTGGGCGAGCCAGGTGCGGAGGAAGGCGTCCACGCCGTCGCGCTCGAGGCGGTCGGCCAGCGCGCCGTCGGCGTCGCGTCGGGCAGCGCGCTGGTCCGGGTCGTCGATGCCGGCGGTGGCGCCCAGCAGGACCAGGCCGCGGACAAGGTCGGGCCGATCGAGGGCGAGCCGCAGGGCGAGGCGGCCGCCCATGGAGTAGCCGACGTACACCGCCGGCTCGGCCGGTTCACCCGGTCCGGGGCTGCCGGAACCGGCTCGGCCGACGAGGGCGGCCCCGGCGGGGAGGTCGGCTCGGACGCCGGCCGAACCGCCGTGGCCGGGGGCGTCGACCGCAGTGACCACGTGGTCGACGGCCAGGTCGGCGGCCACCGGGGCCCAGCTGACGTGGGTCTGGGTGAAGCCGTGGACGAGGACGACCGCCGGGCCGGCCGAACCGGACCGCACGGCGTGCAGCGTCTCGCCGTCCGGGCGCTCGGTCGCGGGGGTGGGGTCCACGCCCGGCATGGTGGCACCCCTGGCCGGTGCGCGTGGCCGCGCCGGCGGCCTGGGTGTCTCATATGCCTCGGGAGGCATACGTGTCTCATATGCCTCCCGAGGCATGCGTCGACGAGCCCCGTGCCGCCGGCCCCCGCCCAGGTCAGCGGCCCCTTCGTCGCGTGCGGCGTGATTGGCGCCGATTCTGCGCAGAATCGGCGCCAATCCGCTCCCGTGCGCGCGAGGTGGCTCGGGAGGGGGTGGCGGCGGGGGGCGGAGCGGCCAAGATGGCCGGGTGACCGACGACGATGCCGACGACGCCCGAGGCCCGATCGAGCCGTCCGACCCGTCCGGCGCCGCCGACCCGTCCGGCGCTGCCGACCCGTCCGGCGCCGCCGACCCGTCCGGTGCCGCCGACCCGGCGGGCGGTCCCGCCGGGCTCGGGTTGGCCGACCCGGCCACGCTCACCGCCACCTTCTGCGCCACGCTCGTCGACGAGTGGATCCGCGGCGGCATCACCGACGCCGTCGTCGCCCCCGGCTCGCGCTCGACGCCGCTCGCCCTCGCTCTCACCGCCCGGCCCGAGCTCGCCGTCCACGTCCACCACGACGAGCGGGCCGCTGCCTTCACCGCCCTCGGCCTCGGCCTCGCCACCGGCCGCCCCGCCCTCGTCCTCACCACCAGCGGCACCGCCGCGGTGGAGCTGCACCCTGCGGTCGTCGAGGCCCACCAGGCCGGCGTCCCGCTCATCGCCGTCACCGCCGACCGGCCGCCCGAGCTCTTCGACGTCGGTGCGCCGCAGACCGTCGACCAGACCCACCTCTTCGGCTCGTCGGTCCGCTGGTTCGCCGAGCCCGGCCCGCCCGTCGCCGCGTCGGCCGGAACGTGGCGCTCGCTCGCCGCCCGCGCCGTCGTCGAGGCGGTCCACGGCGCCGGGGGTCCGGGCCCGGTCCACCTGAACCTCGGCTTCCGCGAGCCGCTCGTCGGCTCCCCGGCCGTCCTGCCCCCCGGCCGCCCCGACGGCGCGCCCTGGCACGCGGCCGGCAGCCGCCGGGTGGCGGTCGACCGCACCGGCACCCAGCAGCTCACTGCCCTGCTCGACGCCGACCGCGGCGTGATCGTCGCCGGAGCCGGCTCGGGCGAGCCCGCCGCCGTCCTGGCGCTGGCCGCCGCCACCGGCTGGCCGGTGCTGGCCGACCCCCGCTCGGGCTGCCGCACCGACCACCCCAGCGTCGTGGCCCACGCCGACGCCGTCCTCCGCCACCCCGCCACTGCGGCGGCCCTTCGCCCGGAGGTCGTCCTGCGCCTCGGCGCCCTCCCGGCCTCGAAGGTCCTCGGCCAGTGGCTGGCCGCGAGCGGGGCCCGGCAGGTGGTGGTCGACGCCGCCGACGGCTGGCACGACCCCGACCGCACCGCCTCCCTCGTGCTCCACGCCGACCCCACCGCCGCGGCCACCGCCCTCGCCCGCCTCATCGGCCGTCCCGCCAGCGCGGGCTGGGCCGGTGCGTGGGCCGCTGCGGAGGCCGCCGCCACCACCGCCGTCGACGTCGCACTGGCCGCCCACCCCGAGCCCACCGAGCCCGGCATCGCCCGGACGCTGCTCGCCACCCTGCGCGACGGCGCCACCCTGGTGGTCTCGTCGTCCATGCCGGTGCGCGACGTCGAGTGGTTCGGCGGCCGCACCGACGGCGTGCGGGTGCTGGCCAACCGGGGCGCCAACGGCATCGACGGCGTCGTGTCCACCGCCGTCGGCGTGGCCCTGGCCGCCCGGGGCACCGGCGAGGCCACCGTCGTGCTCGTGGGCGACGTCGCCCTCCTCCACGACAGCAACGCCCTGCTCGGCGTGGCCGCCCGAGGCATCGACCTGACGATCCTGGTCGTCGACAACGACGGGGGCGGCATCTTCTCGTTCCTGCCCCAGGCCGGCGCGCTCGGGACCGAGCGCTTCGAGCTGATCTTCGGCACGCCCCACGGCGTGGAGCTGCCCGTCCTCGCCGCCGCCCACGGCCTGCTCACCATCGAGCCGGCCGGCGCCGCGGAGGTGGCCGACGCCATCGGTGCCTCGGTGGCCTCGGGCGGGGTCCGCCTCGTGCGCGTCCGGACCGACCGGCGGGCCAACGTGGCCGTCCACGACGAGCTCCAGGCGGCGGTCTCTGCCGCCCTCGATGCCGGGGCGCCCGGCGCCCCCGACCAGCCCTAGGGGCGGACGATCGCCGCGAGCATCGCCTGCAGCTTGGCCCGGGTCTCGATGAGCTCCGTGGCGGGGTCGGAGTCGCCCACGATCCCGTTGCCGGCCACCACCCGGGCGACGGACCCCTCGATCGACGCGCCCCGGATGCTCACCGCGAACTGCCCGTTGCCGGCGCGGTCGACCCAGCCGACCGCGCCGGCGTAGCGGCCCCGGTCGAGGGCCTCGAGCTCCTCGATGACGGCGAGCGCAGCCGCGCGAGGCCGCCCACAGACCGCCGGCGTGGGGTGCAGCGCGCCGACCAGCTCGAGGATCGAGGCGGGCGGGTGCGACAGCCGGCCCTCGACGCTGGTGGCGAGGTGCTGCACGTTGGCCAGGGCCACGACCGAAGGCTCCGGCTCGTAGTCGACGTAGGACGAGAAGGCGAGGAGCCCGTCGTGCACCGCGTCGATGGTGACCTGGTGCTCCTGGCGGTAGGTCGGCGAGGCGAACAGGCTGGCGGCCAGCTTGGCGTCGGCGGCCGGATCGCCCCGGCGGGGGGCGGTGCCGGCCATGGGCTGGGCCCGCACGACGTCGCCGGAGCGGCCCACCAGCAGCTCCGGGCTGGCGCCGCAGAATCCGTCGACCAGGTACAGGAAGCAGTCCGGGTACGCCTGCGACAGGCGCAGCAGCACCGTCGCCACCGGGATCGGCGCGTCGGCCGTGACCACCACCTCTCGCGCCAGGACCACCTTGTCGAGCGCACCAGCGCGGATGCGAGCCGTGGCGGTGGCGACGGCGTCGGTCCACGCCTCCGGCGGCCGCGACGAGCGGACCTCGAACTGGCTCGGGCCGGCCACGGGCGCACCAGCTCCCACGGCGAGCTCGGCGTCGAGCGCCGCCACCGGATCGGCAGCGCCCGCCGAAGCCGGACCCACGGTGGTGACCCAGCGGGTCCCCTCGCGGTCGCGCCCCACCAGCAGCGCGGGGACGACGAGGTCGGCCGGCGCGCCCGGCAGGAAGGGGAGGGCGCCGAAGGCGACCGGCCCGGTGCCCGGTCGTCCCAGGTCGTCCTCGATCGGGATGGCGGCCAGGGTCGCGGCGACCTCGGCTCGCGGCACCCGCAAGGCGACGCCTCGACCGCCGAAGCCCACCCGGTCGCGGCTGAACAGCACGCCGTCGGCCCCGGCCACCGCCAGGAGGTCGACGTCGCGGTCGAGCCGCACGGTGCGGGCGACCAGGCCCGAGGCGGCGCCCACGGCTGCGGTGCTCATGCCCGCGTGGCGGTGATGAGCTGGGAGATCCCGGTGGAGAGGAGCTGGCGGTCGACCCGGTCGAACCCGACCCCGGCGAGCATCTCGAGCATGGCGTCCGGCTCGGGCAGGTAGGCCACCGACTTCGGGAGGTACCGGTAGGCCGCCGCTGCGTCGGGCGAGAGCAGCCCGCCGATGCGGGGCACCACCTTGCCGAAGTAGATGCCGTGGCCCCAGCGCAGCACCGGGTTGGCCGGCTCGGCCACCTCCAGCAGGGCGATCCGGCCGGCCGGTCGCACCACGCGGGCCAGCTCCTCGAAGAAGGGCCCGAGCTCCTTGAAGTTCCGCAGGGCGAACCCACAGGTCACGCCGTCGACGGAGCCGTCGGGCACCGGCAGCCGCAGCGCGTCGCCCTGGACGAGGGGCACCTCGGTGCGGGCGGCGGCGAGCATCCCGTAGGACAGGTCCATGCCCACGGGGCGCAGCCCGGCACCCGCCAGGCCCCGGCAGAAGTCGCCGGTGCCGCACGCCAGGTCGAGCACGGTGGATCCGTGGGGCAGACCCAGGTCGCGGATGGTGCGCTTGCGCCAGCCGACGTCCATGCGGAACGTCATGACCCGGTTGACGAGGTCGTAGCGCGGGGCGACGGCGTCGAACATGGACCGCACCGCCGCCACCTTCTCGTCGCCGGTCGGAAGCGGTTCGATCTCGGTGCGGGCCATGGCCCGATGGTACGGCCGCCCTGCGGGGAGCGGCGAAGCCGCCGACGGCCCGGCGCTACGGTCGCCCGCCATGGCCGCCCGCACCGTGATCCTCCTGCCGCCGTCCGAGGGCAAGGCCCCCGGCGGGCGGGGGGCGCCGTGGGCACCGGGGCGCCTCGTCCTGCCTGAGCTCGACGACCGCCGGGCCCAGGTGCTGGCGGCGCTGGGGGAGGGGCACCCGGCGCGCACGAGCGGCACCCGGCCGGCCATCGACCGCTACACCGGCGTGCTCTACCGGGAGCTCGACGCCGCCTCGCTCGACGGCGCGGCCCGGAACCGGCTCACCCGCCAGGCGCTCATCGCCAGCGGGCTGTGGGGCGTGGTCGGGCCGCGCGACCCCATCCCGGACTACAAGCTCAAGATGGGCGCCCGGGTGGCGCCGCTGGGCACCCTGTCGGGCTGGTGGCGACCGGCGCTCACCGCCGCGCTGCGGGACCGGGTGGGCGGTGCGGTGGTGTGGGACCTGCTGCCCAACGAGCACGCCGCCGCCATCGACTGGTCCCAGCTCGCCCCCCGCACCCGGGTGCAGGTCCGGTTCCTCGACCGCCAGGGCAAGGTCGTCTCCCACTGGAACAAGCTGCTGAAGGGCTCGATCGTGCGGTGGCTGGTGGAGACCGGCACCAACGACCCGGCTGCGCTGGCCGGCTTCGACCACCCGCAGGGCTACCGGCTCGACGGTGCCGCCTCCACCTTCGCCCGCCGAGAGGTGTCGCTGGTCCTGCGCGAGGGCGAACCCTCAACGTTGGGCTGAACCCGCCGAAGGGACCTCCGATCCCACGGCGAAGGTGACCGGTGTACCTCTACGAACTCGCTCTCGAACTCGACGAGCACTCCACGAAGCTCGCCACCCGCGCCCGGGAGGCCGGACTGGTCGGCGCCGGCCCGAGCACGCTGCTGACCAGCGCCCAGATCGCCGCGCTGCGAGGCGGCGTGCCCATGCCCCCGCCGCCGATGCCGGCCGGCGCCCCGGCCCCGACGTCCACCCCCGGCGCGCTCACCTGGGGCGGCGGCGCGCCGTCGGCCGCCGCACCGCCGCCGCCTCCGCCCCCTGGCGCCGCGGCGCCGAGCGCCGTCGGCCCCGGCACGGCCGCTCCGGGGGTGGTGTCCTCGTTGGCGCCGCCGCCCGGCCCGCCGCGGGGCGCGGCCCCGGGCGCGCCCGTGGCCCCCGCCCCGTTCGGTCCCGGCGGTCCGAGCGGTCCGGCCGCTGGCGGTTCCTCCTTCGGCGCCACCAAGGTGGCCCTGGTGGTCGTGGCCGCCCTGGTGGTGGTCGGGATCTTCGGCTACTTCGTGCTCGGATCGACCGACGGCAACGAGCGCCGCCGCGAGCTGGCCGCCGAGAACGCCCGGATCGATGCCCAGACCAAGGCCGACGCCGCCGCCGAGGCCAAGGCCTCGCTCCAGAAGCGCTTCACCGACGCCGTCGCCGCCGAGAAGGCCAAGGCGGGCCCCGCGGGCTCCGGCGTGGTGGACAAGGTCGCCTACTGCGGGGCCATCCCGGCGGTGAACGCCCTCGAGTCCGGGCTCATCAACAGCCTGCGGGTCGACTGGCAGGGCGCCATCGCCCGCGCCGAGGCCCAGCGGCCGTCCTGGCGGGCGGCGGTCGACGCCATGGTCGGCGCCACGGAGGGGTCGGCCCAGGCCGATGTCGTGACCTACCGGACCGACTACACCGTCGCCCTCGATCGCATGGCCGCCGCCCGCTCGGCCGCCGAGCTCCAGGAGGTCCTGCGCACCGCGCAGACCCCGGCGCTCCAGGCCGCCACGGCGCGGCTCAACGCCAGCCTCGCCGCGGTCTGCCGCTGAGCGCACGAGCCGGCCGGCGGACCGGGTCTGGCAAGCTCGACCGGTGAGCGATGCGCCCCGGGAGCACTGGGAGGACCTGGCCGACCACCTGGGCTCGGCCTACCTGCGCTACTCCTTCACCAAGGGCACCGAGCAGGAGGTGGCGTTCCTCGTCGAGGCGCTCGAGCTCGAGCCGGGCATGCGGGTGCTCGACGTGGGCTGCGGCCCCGGCCGCCACGCCCACGCCCTGGCCCGCCGGGGGATCGAGGTGCACGGGATCGACATCAGCGAGCGGTTCGTGGCCCTCGCCATCGGGTCGGCTCCGCCGGGCGCCACCTTCGAGCGGCTCGACGCCCGGGCCCTGGCCTTCGACGGGACCTTCGACGCCGCCATCTCGCTGTGCCAGGGCGCGTTCGGCCTGGCCTACGGCGCGTCGGCGGGCGACACCCCGCTCGACCCCGACGGCCTCGTCCTCGACGGCATCGCCCGGGCCCTGCGACCGGGTGGCCGACTGGGCCTGAGCGCGTTCAGCTCGTACTTCCAGGTGCAGTGGCTCGACCCCGACCGGGGCTCGTTCGACGCCGAGCGTGGGGTCAACCACGAGCGCACCGTGATCAAGGACGAGCAGGGCACCGACGCCGAGGTCGACCTGTGGACGACCTGCTTCACGCCGCGGGAGCTGCGGCTGCTCGCGGCGCGGTCCGGGCTGGTGGTCGACCACCTGTGGTCGGTGCGGCCGGGGGAGTACGGGCCGAACCCGCCGGACCTCGACCACGAGGAGCTGCTCCTGGTGGGCCGGCGCCCGGCCTGACCTGGCCCGGCCCGTGCCTCCTCTGGAGCGGGGCGGGGGAGCGGTGGTAGCTTCGTGGCTTCCCTGCGTGCGATCCCGCACGCTTCGCCTACTCCATCCATCCGAGAAGAGAACCTCCCTTGTCCGACCAGACGATCACCGCCCCCGACCAGGACCTCGAAGAGGCCTACGTACCCCGACAGATCATCGCCAACGACCTCGACGTCAGCTTCGAGGAGGCCATCTCCGGGACGCTCGTGTCCGTGGAGGACGGCCAGATCGTCGAGGGCACCGTCGTCAAGGTCGACAAGGACGAGGTCCTGCTCGACATCGGGTACAAGTCCGAGGGCGTGATCCCCAGCCGCGAGCTGAGCATCCGCAACGACGTCGACCCGTCCGAGGTCGTGTCGCTCGGTGACGAGATCGAGGCCCTGGTCCTCACCAAGGAGGACAAGGACGGCCGTCTGGTCCTCTCCAAGAAGCGTGCGCAGTACGAGCGGGCGTGGGGCGACATCGAGAAGAAGAAGGAAGAGGACGGCGTCGTGTCCGGCCCGGTGATCGAGGTCGTCAAGGGCGGCCTGATCCTCGACATCGGCCTCCGTGGCTTCCTCCCCGCCTCCCTGGTGGAGCTCCGCCGGGTGCGCGACCTCGCCCCGTACGTGGGCCGCACCCTCGAGGCCAAGATCATCGAGCTCGACAAGAACCGCAACAACGTGGTCCTGTCCCGCCGTGCCTGGCTCGAGGAGACCCAGAAGGAGCAGCGCGAGGAGTTCCTCGAGAACCTCAAGCCCGGCGAGATCCGCTCCGGCGTGGTGTCGAGCGTCGTGAACTTCGGCGCCTTCGTCGACCTCGGCGGCATGGACGGCCTCGTCCACGTGTCCGAGCTGTCCTGGAAGCACGTCGACCACCCCGGCTCCGTCGTGGCCGTCGGCGACGAGATCACCGTGCAGGTGCTCGAGGTCGACCTCGACCGGGAGCGCATCAGCCTCTCGCTCAAGGCCACCCAGCAGGATCCGTGGCAGGAGTTCGCCGGCAGCCACCGCGTGGGCGAGCTGGTCTACGGCCGGGTCACCAAGCTGGTGCCCTTCGGCTCCTTCGTCCAGGTGGGCGACGGCATCGAGGGCCTGGTCCACATCTCGGAGATGTCGGCGCACCACGTCGACCTCCCCGAGCAGGTCGTCACCCCCGGCGAGGAGCTGTGGGTCAAGATCATCGACCTCGACCTCCAGCGTCGCCGGATCAGCCTGTCGATCAAGCAGGCCGCCGAGGGCGGCGTCGTGTCCGCCGAGTACCAGGAGCACTTCGGCGAGCACGCCTACGACGAAGAGGGCAACTACATCGGCGGCGACTCGTCGGAGGCCCAGGAGGCCTGGGCCGAGTACTACGCCGAGCACCCCGAGGCCCTCGAGGCCGGCACCGAGGCTGCGGCCGAGGGCGAAGCCGCCGTCGAGGAGGCCACCGAGGTCGTCGCCGAGGAGGCGGCCGAGGCTGCGGCCGACGACGCCGCCGCCGAGGCCCCGGAGGCCGACGCCGAGGCCTGAGCCCAGCGCCAGCAACGGTTTGCACCGGCCCCGCCCTTCCGGGCGGGGCCGGTCCGCGTCCGGAAGCGGACAAATTCCCCCCCCTGAAACCCTTGCCCGCCCGGAACGACGGCCGAAAGGTACCCGTCGCCAGACGGCCCCTCGTGGGGTCAGTCGTTTCCAGTCAGGGGTTCCACGGTGAGCCAACGCCGGACTCTCATCCTCGCCGCCGCAATCGTCATCGGTGCTCTCGCGTCGTTCCTCGTGTGGAACTACGTCAACGGCGTCCAGGACGAGGCCTACAGCAACGCCGAACAGGTGCCCGTGTACCTGGTCAAGCAGGCGGTCCCCCGCGGGACCCCCGGGCTGCAGGCCCAGGCCTACATCGCCAAGGAGAACATCCCCCGGAAGTTCAAGCCGGGCAACGCGATCACCAACATCGAGGACATCACCGGCAAGATCGCCGTGAGCGACCTGGTGCCCAACCAGGTCGTGGTGGCCGACATGTTCGTCGACGCCTCCGACCCGGCGGCCCGGGCGTCGTTCAGCGAGAAGCTGGCCCGGATCCGCAACAAGGACCAGGTGGCCGTCACGATCAGCCTCGACCAGGTGCGCGGCGTGGCCGGGCTCATCGCCCCCGGCGACTTCGTCAACATCATGGTCACCCAGGTGGTCCAGGTCGGCAACACGAGCGACGGCGCCACCTCCGCGGACACCTCCAACGAGTCCGGTGATCGCCTCTTCGCCCAGCAGGCCCGCTTCCTCTACCAGAAGGTCGAGGTGCTGGCCGTCGGCCAGACGGCGGTGCCCGAGGCCGGCGCCACCACCGACACCGCGGCCGACGCCGCCGCCGCAGCGGCGACCAACTCCGGGATGATCACGGTGATCGTGCCCACCAAGGCCGCCCAGTACATCGCCTCGGTGCCGCCGGAGCAGCTGTACCTGGTGCTGGTGGCCCGGGACTACAAGCCCGTCGCCCAGGACCCGATCGACCTCAACGCCCTGCTGCCGGGCGAGGATCCCAGCCAGCTGACGCCCTACGGCAAGGACGGGCCCGAGAGCTCGAACTGAGCCGTCGGCGGTCCGACCGCAGGTCCCTCCCTCCCCCCTCCCACGTTCGGACACCCACCATGAGCGAGTACCTTTGGGCAGACGATGCGCCCGGCGACCGCCCGGCGCCGCTGACAGGAGCCATGTCAAACCTCCCTGCTTCTGAACCGAGCGCTCCGCTGGTGGTGGTCGAGCCCGACCCCGCCGTGCGGAGCCGGCTCGCCATGCAGCTGGGGGAGCGCGCCGTGGCCCTCGAGGTCCTCGACGGGGTCGAGGAGCGCTACGCCGGCTCTCCGCTCCTGCTGGTCCTCGGCCCGTCCTGCGCCCGGATCCCGGGCATGGCCGGGGCCGAGGCCCTGCTCGGCCGCCGCCCCGACGTGGGGGCCATCCTCATCGCCGACGACCTGTCGACGGACCTGTTCCAGCGGGCCATCCGCAGCGGCGTCCGCGACGTGCTCGGCGCCCCGGTCGACACCGGCCAGCTCAACGAAGCCGTGCGCCGCGTGAGCTCCAGCCTGGTCGGGGTGGCCCCCCGCCCGTCGAGCCCGGCCACCATCCACGCCGACGACGAGCCGGGTGCCGGCGGCCAGGTCATCACCGTCTTCTCCACCAAGGGCGGGGCCGGCAAGTCGATGCTGGCCACCAACCTCGGCGTGCTGCTGGCGCAGCGGTCCGAGGGCCCGGTCTGCCTGGTCGACGCCGACCTGCAGTTCGGCGACATCGCCGTGATGCTCAAGCTCGCCCCCCAGCACACCATCGTCGACGCCGTCGGGTCCTACGACCGCCTCGACGTCGGCTTCCTGGAGAGCCTGCTCGCCACCCACCAGCCCTCGGGGCTCAAGGTCCTGCCCGCCCCGCTCGAGCCGGCGTTCGCCGACCAGGTCGGGGCCGACCAGATGAGCCACATCATCGCCCTGCTGCGCTCGTTCTGCTCGTTCGTGGTCGTCGACACGCCGGCGTACTTCAACGACGTCGTCCTCAGCCTCATCGAGGACAGCGACGACGTCCTGCTCGTCGCCGGCATGGACATCCCGAACATCAAGAACGTGAAGATCGGCCTGCAGACCCTGCGGCTGCTGAACACACCCATGCAGAAGATCCACCTGATCCTCAACCGGGCCAACTCCAAGGTGAAGCTCGAGGTGAGCGAGGTCGAGCGCACCCTGCAGGTGAAGGCCGACGCGCTGATCCCGAGCGACATCGTGGTGCCGCAGTCGGTCAACAAGGGCACGCCCGTGGTGCTCGACGCCCCCCGGTCGGCCATCGCCAAGAGCCTCGAGCAGCTCGCCGACCGCTTCATCGAAGCGCCGGCCGGCAAGCGCCGCGGTCGGCGCTGAGCGCCGCTCCGCCCGGCCGCCACCGGCTGCGCCGACCGGTCCGGTCGGCACCCTCCACCTCCGACGTCTCCACCGGATGCGGCCCTCGGGCCGCATCTCGTGCGTCCGGGCCCGGTTCTCGCTCCATCCGCTCAAGGGCCGGGGACCGGAGCCGATAGATCCGTGTGTCCCTCTACAAGCGCCTCCACGAACAGCAGGGCAACGGTTCTGGCCCGGGTGCCGTCGCCACCAGGCGACGTGACCCCGTTCTGGACGAGCTCCGGCAGAAGATCCACCACCACCTGATCGACGAGCTCGGGCCGATCCTCTACGACAAGCGGCTCACCGAGGACGACCTCCGCCGCCGGGTCCAGGAGCAGCTCCAGTCGGCCCTGGCCCAGGAGCGGGCACCGCTGTCCGCGTCGGACAAGGCCCAGCTGATCCAGGACGTCTCCGACGACATCCTCGGCTACGGGCCGATCGACCGGCTGCTCAAGGACGACGACGTCACCGAGGTCATGGTCAACGGCCCCGACTTGGTGTTCGCCGAGCGCAGCGGCAAGGTCGAGAAGACCGGCGCCACCTTCGTGGACGAGATGCACCTCCGGCGCATCATCGACAAGATCGTGGGCCAGGTCGGCCGGCGCATCGACGAGGCCCAGCCCCTCTGCGACGCCCGCCTCCCCGACGGCTCCCGCGTCAACGCGGTGATCCACCCCCTCGCCATCGGCGGCCCGTTCCTCACCATCCGGAAGTTCTCCAAGGACCCGTACCAGATCGACGACCTGATCCGGTTCGGCACCCTGAACGCCGCCTCGGCCCGCTTCCTGCAGGCCATGGTGGTCGGCAAGCTGAACATCATCATCTCCGGCGGCACCGGCACCGGCAAGACGACGGCGCTGAACGTGATGTCGTCGTTCATCCCCGCTGACGAGCGCATCGTCACCGTGGAGGACGCCAAGGAGCTCCAGCTCCACCAGGAGCACGTGCTGGCCATGGAGGCCCGGCCCCCGAACATCGAGGGCAAGGGCCAGATCACCATCCGCGACCTGGTCAAGAACTCCCTGCGCATGCGCCCCGACCGGATCGTGGTCGGGGAGTGCCGTTCCGGCGAGGCCCTGGACATGCTCCAGGCCATGAACACCGGCCACGACGGGTCGCTGACCACCGTCCACGCCAACACCCCTCGTGACACCCTCGCCCGCCTGGAGACGCTGGTCCTCATGGCCGGCTTCGACCTGCCGGTGCGGGCCATCCGCGAGCAGATGGCCTCGGCCATCGACTGCGTGGTGCAGCTGACCCGCCTCCGGGACGGCACCCGCCGCATCACCCACATCACCGAGATCCAGGGCATGGAGGGCGACGTCATCACCACCCAGGACGTGTTCCTCTTCGACTTCGGCATGGGCGTCGACGAGCACGGGCGCTTCCGGGGCCACCTCAAGGCCACCGGCGTGCGCCCGAAGTTCGCCGAGAAGCTGGCCGACCAGGGCATCCGCCTCGGCCCGGAGGTCTTCCAGCCGGAAGCCTTCGCCAAGCGGGCGGCAGGTGCGTGGTGAAGCCCATCCGCACCCTGCGCCTGCTCGGCGCCGCCGGCCTCGTGGCCGGCCTGATGGCCCTCTCGGCCGCCCCCGCTGCAGTCGCCCAGGAGGCCAAGGGCCTCCTCACCGTCCGCAGCATCGACGCCACCGACAAGGCCCACGTCGGGGTCACGTTCCTGTGGACCGGGACGCCCACCGATCTCGAGGGCCTCACCATCCGCGAGGACGGTGCGGTGAAGAAGGTCGACTCGCTGGTCGACCTGCGCAAGACCGACAAGCGCATGGGCACCGTCGTGGTCGTCGACCTCTCGGGCTCGATGCTCGACGACGGTGCGCTGGCGCGGGCCAAGTCCGGCGTCGAGGCCATCGCCGCCGGCCTGCCCGAGGGCGACCAGATGGCCGTCGTCGGCTTCAACGACGAGGTCGTCGTCGAGACCGGCTTCACCAGCGACCAGGGCCAGATCGACGCCGCCCTCGACGGGCTGGCCGCCCCTCGCGACGGCAAGACGGCGCTCTACGACGGCCTGCGCAAGGCCGCCACCCTGTTCGAGTCCCGCCCCGGCCTGCAGCCCAACGTGCTCCTGGTCACCGACGGCGGCGACGACGCCTCCACCTCGGACCTGGGCGCCGCCCGGGCGTCGATCGTGGGCTCCGGCGCCGCGCTCTTCGCGGTGGACCTCTCCCACAAGGGCGAGACCGACACCAAGGCCATCCAGTCGATCATCGATCGCACGGGCGGCACGCTGGTGTCCGGCTCGAGCCAGGCCGAGGTGGCCAAGGCCTTCACCACCGTCGACACCACCATGCGCAGCCAGTACGTGGCGACGTATGCGTCGACGGCCACCCAGGGCGCGGTCAACGTGTCCGTCGCGGTGGGCAGCGTCGAGCAGCAGGCCTCGTTCGTGGTCGGCTCGTCCGTCCAGGGCGCGGCCACCGGCCAGAGCGTCACCGCCGACAAGGCCTTCGGCCCCGAGTGGCTGCGCAGCTCCGGCGGCGCCCTGCTCGCCCTGGTCCTGATCGGCCTGGCCGCCGGCCTCGGCGCCTTCTCGATCGCCGCCCTGGCCACCAAGAACGACACCGGCCTCTCGGCGATGCTGCGCCCCTACGAAGAGGGCGGCGTGTCGCCCGACGACGCAGGAGACAGCGCCCTCGCCCAGACCGCCCTCCTCCAGCGGGCGGTGGAGATCACCGAGGACTTCGCCCAGCGCCAGGGGATGCTCGAGAAGGTCGAGAACCTGCTCGAGCGGGCGGACCTCCCGCTCCGTGCCGCCGAGGCCCTCTTCTTCTACGCCGCCGGCGTGCTGGTGGTCGGCCTGCTCGGCCTGGTCTCGTTCGGCCCGATCGGCGGCCTCGTGCTCCTGATCATCGCAGCGCTCATCCCGCCGGCCGCCCTGTCCTTCATCGCCGGGCGCCGGGGCAAGGCCTTCGTCGGCCAGCTGCCCGACACGCTGGGCCTGCTGTCGGGCTCCCTCCGGGCCGGCTACTCCCTCATGCAGGGCGTCGAGGCCGTGTCCCAAGAGGTCGAGGAGCCCATGGGCAAGGAGCTGCGCCGGGTCATCACCGAGGCCCGCCTCGGCCGGGAGATCGAGGACGCCATGGACTCCGTGGCCGAGCGCATGGCCAGCCCCGACTTCGCCTGGGCCGTCATGGCCGTCCGCATCCAGCGGGAGGTCGGTGGCAACCTGTCCGAGCTCCTCATGACGGTGGCCGACACCATGGTCCACCGCGACCGGCTCCGACGGGACGTGGCGGCGCTCACCGCCGAAGGCAAGATCTCCGCCATCATCCTCGGCCTCCTGCCGATCGGCCTGGGCCTCTTCATGTGGCTCTCGAACCCGGAGTACATGGCTCCGCTCGGCAACACCTTCCTGGGCAACGTCCTGCTCGGGGTGTCCTTCATCTCCATCTGCATCGGTTTCGTGTGGATGAAGAAGACCATCACCATCGAGATCTGAGGCCCGCATGTTCCCCCTCGCCCTCGCCCTGCTCGCCGGCGCCATCGGCCTCGGCCTCTGGACCGTCCTCGGTGCCGCCGACGAGAAGGCCACCGTCCGCGCCTCGCTCCGCCAGCTCGACGGCTACGAGGTCGACAACGTCCGCGACCAGGAGCTGCTCAAGCCGGTCAGCGCCCGCACCGTCGCCCCGATCATGGAGCGCCTGGTCGAGATCGGCTCGCGGTTCACGCCGGACGGCTACGTCGAGAAGGTCCGCGACCGCTTCATCTCCAGCGGCAACGGCTCGGTCGACGCCGTCGACCGGTTCATCGCCCTCAAGGTGGTGGCCGTCGCCCTCGTCCCCGTGGTCTTCATCGTGACCTTCGGCGTGCTCGGCATGTCCGGCCTCATGGGCTTCGCCCTGGCCGGCATCTTCTCCGCCGTGCTCGTCATCGGCCCCGACGCCACCCTCAACCGCAAGATCGCCGAGCGCCAGCACGACATCCGGGTGAAGCTGCCCGACGTGCTGGACCTGCTGGTCATCAGCGTGGAGGCCGGCCTCGGCTTCGAGCAGGCGCTCGACCGCACCGTCAGCGCCGTGCCCGGGCCCCTCACCCAGGAGTTCGCCCGGATGCTGGGCGAGACCCGCGCCGGGGCGTCCCGCGCCAACGCCATGCGGGCCATGGAGAAGCGGTGCAACGTCGCCGAGCTCCGGTCCTTCGTGCTCGCCATCCTCCAGGCCGACACCTTCGGCGTGTCGATCGGCCGGGTCCTCCGGGCCCAGGCCGACGAGATGCGCATCAAGCGCCGCCAGATGGCGCAGGAGCAGGCCCAGAAGGCGCCCGTGAAGATGCTGATCCCGATGGTGTTCTGCGTCTTCCCCCCGCTCTTCATCGTGGTGATCGGCCCGGCCATCATCAACATCACCAACAACTTCTGACCCGTCGGCCAGCATGGTGTCCATGGACGTGGGGCTGAGGGGCGACGGGGCGGCGACGGCGGACGTGGGGGAGGGTGACGAGGGGTCGTCGACCCCCGCCGACGAGGCGCCGAGCCCCCGTCGGGACTGGCGCCACCCCTCGGTCGAGGCCGCCGTCCTCTGGCTGCTGGTGGCGGTCGGGCTCCGCATCGGCCTGTCGCCGCTGGGCGACAACAGCTTCCTGACCCACCTCGCCACCGGGCGGCTGATCCTCGACGACCACGCCATCCCGCGCACCGACCCCTACTCCTTCAGCGCCCACGGCCACGCCTGGACGGTGCAGAGCTGGGGGGCGAGCGTGATCTACGCCCTCAACGAGCGCACCGTCGGCCTGGTGGGCATCCGCCTCGTCGACGCCGTGCTCTGCGTGGGCCTGGTCCTGCTGCTCTGGCGGCTGAGCCGGGTGGGCACCAGCTTGGTGGCCCGCATCCTGGTGGCCGGCCTGGTGGTGTCGATGTCGACCGGCCTCTGGGTGGAGCGGCCCCTGCTCTTCGGCGCCTTCTTCCTCGCCATCGTCCTGGTCGCCGCCGAGGGCGAGCTCGACCCCCGCTGGCTGGTGCCGGTCATGTGGCTCTGGGTCAACATCCACGGCTCGTTCCCGTTCGGAGCCGGGATCCTCGTGCTCTACGTCATCGGCCGCTGGCTCGACGACCGCGAGCGCCCCGTGGTGGAGCTGCGCGCCCTGGGCTGGGCGGTGCTCGGCACCCTGGTGGGCGCCCTCGGCCCGCTGGGACCGAAGCTGCTCCTGTTCCCGCTCGACCTGCTGTCGAACCGCGAGGCGTTCAAGGGGATCGCCGAGTGGGAGCCGCCGCACTGGCAGCGTGGCGTCGAGCGCTTCTTCGCCATCCAGCTCGGGCTCACCATCGTCCTGGTGCTGTGGCGCGACCGGCGGTGGCGCTCGATCCTGCCCACCGTCGTCTTCGGGCTGGCCGCGGTCACCAGCACCCGCAACATCCTCCAGGCCAGCATCGTGCTGACGCCGATCCTCGCCGCGTCGCTCCACGGCCTCGGCACCATCGACGGCACCCGCCGGCCCCGGCTGGCCCGCCCGGTCGTCATCGCCGTCGCCGTGCTGGCCGTGCTGGTGGGCGTGATGGGCGTGGCCGGCCCCAACACCGCGCTGGCGCCGTACCCCGAGGACGCGGCGGCGTGGATGCGCCACCGCGGCATGCTCGGCGTCGACGACCGCGTGGTGTCGCGCGACTACGTGGGCAACTGGCTCGAGTACGAGTACGGGCCCGACCAGGTCCGCACCTACATCGACGACCGCGTCGACATGTACCCGCTGCCGGTGATCCGCGACTACACGCAGCTCCTGGCCGAGGACGGCCACTTCCAGGCCGTCCTGGACCGGGCCCGGGCCACCTCGGTGCTGTGGGACCGCAGGACGCCGCTCGGCCGCTGGCTCGAGCGCTCCGAGCGGTGGAAGGTCGTCCACCGCGACGAGAAGTGGCTGGTGGCCGTCCCCGAGCCCTGAGCCAGGAATGGTTCGCATGGCCTATCGAGGCTGTCGCCCGAAGTGCCGATGGTGAGGGAGAGGTACCCCCCCAGGAGGACGCTGCCATGCACAACCATCCCAAGTTCACCGGCGTGCTCCGCAAGGACGAGCGAGGTGCGGGGCTCATCGAGTACGCCCTCCTGCTGGCCCTCATCGCCGTCGTCGCCTTCAGCGCAGTGGCCTTCTTCGGCGAGTCGAACAGCGGCGGCTACGGCAAGTCCAAGGACTGCATCTCGGCGGCCTACAACGGCCAGGCCCTGCCGGCCAACTGCCACTAGGCCAAGACCTCCCGCTTGCGCGGGGTGGAGGGACGAACGGAGAGGTGGGCCCCCGGGTGCCGCCTCTCCTTCGCGTCCGGGCCGGTCGATCGGCCCGGTCAGGTCAGCTCAGGCGGACGATGCCCATGCGCACGGCCTGGAGCACCGCCTGCGTGCGGTCCCGGGCGTCGAGCTTGTGGTAGATCGACGCCAGGTGGTTCTTCACCGTCTTCTGGCTGATGAACAGCTGCTCGGCCACCTCGGGGGTGGAGCAGCCGTCCGCGATGAGCTGCAGCACCTCCACCTCGCGCTTGGTCACCACCCGGTCCGACTCGTCGGCCGGCTCGGGGTCGATGCGGCGGACCTCGTCGAGCATGGCGCCGGCCAGCGCGGGGGAGAGGGCGGCGTCGTCGCTGGCGGCCATGCGGATGGCATCGGCGATCTCGTCGGTGGAGCAGTCCTTCACGAGGTAGCCCACCGCACCGGCCCGCAGCGCGTCGGCGATCACGCCCTCGTCGGCGTGCATGGTGAGCATGACCACGCGGATCTCCGGGTGCAGGCGCTGGAGGCGCCGGGTGGCCTCGACGCCGTCGACGTCGGGCATCGTGACGTCCATCAGGACCACGTCGGGCCGCAGCTCGGAGGCCAGCCGCACGGCTTCGTCGCCGTCGGCCGCCTCGCCCACCACCTCGAAGCCCTCTTCCGAGAGGCTGCGGCGCAGGCCCTCCCGCAACATGCGGTGGTCGTCGGCGAGCATCAGGCGGACTGCCACGGGGACTCCCTCTCTCGGCGGCTCGGGCTGGTCCCGAGGCCGGGCCATCCTCGCACAGGGTGGGCTAAATGGGCGCGATGTCGGGAAGGGGCGGTAGGTGCGGTTCGTCGGGCTCGGGCGCCGCGGCGAGGGCGGTCAGACGACGCGGATCTCGCACCGGACGGTGGTCCCGGCGCCGGGCTTGCCGGCCACGTCGAGCGAGGCGCCGATGCTCGCGGCGCGCTCGCGCATGCCGAGGATGCCGTAGCTGTCGAGGCGCCCGGCCCGACCCTCGGGGAACCCGACGCCGTCGTCGGCCACCAGCAGGATGGCGTGGCGGCCATCGCTCTGCCAGGTGACCACCACCCGGCTCGCCTTGGCGTGGCGCTCGACGTTGGTGACCGCCTCCTGGGCGATGCGCCAGAGCTCGCGCTCCTGGAGGAGCGGGAGGCGGCCCGACACCCGGGTGTCGAGGCGGGTCTCGAGGCCGCTGCGCGCCTCCACCCGGTCGAGGAAGCCCTGGAGGATCAACGTGACGTCCTGGGAGTCGGTGACGTCGGTGCGGAGGTCGTAGAGCGTGTCGCGGACCTCGCCCACCACGCTGCGCACGTCGCTGCGCAGGTGGTCGAGCTGCTTGGTGACCGAGTCGCCCTTGGCGTCGGCCTTGACGATGCGGTCCAGCTCGAAGGCCAGGTACGCGAGCGACTGGCCGATCCGGTCGTGGAGGTCGCGGGCGATGCGGGTGCGCTCCTCGTCGG
This sequence comes from Aquihabitans sp. G128, assembly GCF_019048865.1. Taxonomy (GTDB): domain Bacteria; phylum Actinomycetota; class Acidimicrobiia; order Acidimicrobiales; family Iamiaceae; genus Aquihabitans. The sequence goes on from NZ_CP077604.1 coordinate 489,690, forward strand.
CCCCCACGGTGCGCAGGCGGCCGAACCAGCGGGCGTTGTCGATGGCCAGCGCCGCCGGCTCGACGAACCCGTCGAGCAGCTCCTGGTCCCGCAGCCGGAAGTGGTGGGCGTCGCGGTGCTCCAGCGCCACCAGCCCGACCGTGGAGTCCCGGGCGGGTAGGGCGGCGTAGAGGCCCGAGGCCATCTCCACCGACATGCCCGGGCCGTCGACGAGGAGCTCCGACACCATCACCGGGTGCTTGAGGCTGATCGCCTCGGCGAGTGGCGTGGGCAGCTCGCTGGTGGCGTAGGAGGGCGCCGGTCGGGGGCCGTCGAACCGCGACACCACCCAGGTCCCGTCGGTCTCGTCGAGGACCAGCAGGGTGATGCCGTCGCTGTCGAACAGGTCCCGCAGCCGGCTGATGGTGGTGTCGAGCGCCTCTTCGAGGTCGAGCGAAGCCGGGAGCGTCTGCGCCACGCGGTGCAGGGAGTAGAGCAGGAGGTTGGCGTCGGCCAGCCGGCCCAACCGGTCGAGGGCCAGCGTGTGCTGGCGGTCGGCCTCGCCGGTGACCCGCCGGGCGTAGCCGGCGATGAGCGCCACCAGGATCAGCTCGACGGTCCACTGGGTGGCGGTCCGCAGGTCCTGGACCCCGGCGCCGTGGGAGACGAGGAAGGGGATGGCGACGCACAGCGCCGAGGCGATGCTGACGCGGAGGGCGAAGGCGAAGCCACGCGCGAAGCCCGCCACCATCACCGCGGTGATGAGGGCGAAGACGAACGGCGAGTCCCAGTAGCCGGTGGCGGCCACCACGATCACGTGCAGCGCGACCTCGACGATGACCCGCACCAGGCTGGCGGTGTCGTCGATGTAGCGCAGCGGCTGGACGATGCGGAAGACGTTGTAGCCCACCACCACCGCGCACCAGCCGACGATCCACCACTCCTTGTTGGCGAACGACGGGGCGGCGAGGGCGACCGAGATGGCGGTGGTGCCGCCGCGGATGCCGAGGATGGCCGGCCGGAAGGTGGCCACCTGGTCGTGGCTGGTGCGCCCGAGCTCGGCGTCGAGCGGGCCGAGGGCCCGGCGGGCCCCGGGGCTGGCGGCGGTGGGGGCGATCGCCATGGGACAGCAGGTTACGACCATCGGCGCGTGGCCGGTGGGGATCGGGGCGGGCCCGGGCGCCTACGGTTCGGCCCATGTTGCTGATCGGGCTCACCGGGGGGGATCGGGTCGGGGAAGTCGTCGGTGTCGGCGCGCCTGGCCACCCACGGCGCCGTCGTGATCGACGCCGACGCCATCGTCCGCGAGGTCCAGGAGCCGGGCCAGCCCGTGTTCCTGGCCATGGTCGAGCGGTTCGGCCCCGGCATCGTCGGGCCCGACGGCGCCCTCGACCGCCAGGCCGTGGCCGACCTCGTCTTCACCGACGGCGAGGCGCTCGCCGCCCTGAACGCCATCGTGCACCCGGCGGTGGGCGCCGAGATCGCCCGCCGGTTGGAGGCCGAGGCCGCCACCGACCACGTGGTGGTCCTCGACGTGCCGCTGCTGGTGGAGTCCGGGCGCGACGACCTCGCCGCCCTGCTCGTGGTCGACGTCGACCCCGAGCTGGCCATCGAGCGCCTCGTGGCGCACCGGGGCTTCCGGGAGGACGACGCCCGCGCCCGCATCGCCCGCCAGGCCAGCCGCGCCGACCGGCTCGCCAAGGCCGACCGCGTCATCGACAACGCCGGCACCCCCGAGCAGCTCGACGCCGCCGTCGACGCCACCTGGACCTGGATCGAGTCGCTGCCCCGCCCCTGACGCCGGTCCGAGCGGCGGGCCGGCGGTGCGGTCGCCGTCTGTGTGCCAGGGTCCGCGACCAAAGTTGCTGGCGGCCGTTTTGGTTGCGCGAGCGGTTCAGGACTGCCCGTCGTTGCGACCGGAGTTGCTGGCGGGCGGTTTTGGTTGCGCGAGCGGTTCAGGACTGCCCGTCGTTGCGACCGGAGTTGCTGGCGGGCGGTTTTGGTTGCGCGAGCGGTTCAGGACTGCCCGTCGTTGCGACCAGAGTTGCTGGCGGCGGTTTTGGTTGCGCGAGCGGTTCCATGGCACTTCGTGTGCGACCCCTGCGACCAATGCTGCGGATCGAGCTTTGGTCGCGCTGCTGGTCGCTCGACGACGCCTGCGGGGACCAAGGCCGTCGGCCAGGCTTTCGTCGCAGATGCGGTTTTCGGTGGTCCCGTCTCGCATCCGGTCGTGCGACCAGACGCTTCCGCTGGACCTCTGGTTGCGACGCTGGTCGGTGGTCGGCCCTTGGGGCGGCCGGAGTCGTCGGCGGGGCTTTGGTCGCACGGGGCGCGGGGGCGCAGACCGAGCGCGCCGGTGGATCGAGCCCCGGCCGTGCTCGGTCGCCGCCCGCGGCACGGCGGTCGGTGCGGCAGATGCGTCCGGTGCTCGTCGCCCTCGTCGGCTGCTCTCGAGCGCGGGCCAAGCGCGGGCCGACGGGGTGCTCGGTTGCGGTCGAGCTCGGGCGGGCCCGACGGGGTTCGTCAGGCGGCGCTGCGCAGGCCCAAGGCGGCGGTGACGTCAGCCACCAACCGGTACGGGTGGTGGACGATGTCGTCGTGGGTGAACTTCGAGGACCCGCTTGCCGGCGAGGGTGAGCCGACGACGACGGGCAAGGTCGTTGGCCATCTGGGCTCGAAGTTCGGTGCCAGCGGTACCCGCTCACCTCCATGACGACGTCACCGGTGAGGTACGTGAAGTCGACCCGGGCCACGAAGCCGCCCTCCGCCGGGATGCGCACCTGGCAGTCCGGCAACGGGAGCCCGGCGCCGCGTAGGCGAACGATCGTCTCGCGCTCGAGCCAGCTCTCCGTGACCGCGCCTCCTGCGCGCTCGGCCAACACCTCGTCGTACGCCGCGACGCCGTCTCGACCCGAGGCCCGGAGGCGCTCGAGGTGCCAGCGCAACCACCGCTCCGACGCCTTGCGCTCGGTCACCGCCTGTTCGACTGCGCCGGCGAGCACGTCGATGCCGAGGCGGTCGGGGACCCGTGCGGCCAGCGACGCGAAGGTCCGGGCGAGGTTGAGGCACGGGATGCCCTGGACCACGAGCACGTCCTCGTCGGGAAGCCAGCGGGTGGAGTGCACCTCGGCGAGCAGCGATCGCCGCCGTTGGACCGGTCGACGGACCAGCACGGTCGGCGGGTCGCCGGGGCCGAACCCGTCGAGGCGGTGCAGCCACGCCGCGGACGGACCGGCCGCCACGCCGCCCGCATCGAGGCAAGCAGCGAGGACGGCCTGGTGCGCGGTCTCCGGTGCTCCACCGATCCGGTGGAGCCGCGGCGCGATCCGGACCAGCTCCCCGCGGGCGATCAAGCCGCGGCGCTGGCCCGGTGTGGTGCCGAGCTCGTCGAGGTCGCCCCGGGTCAGCAGCGCGTGCTGCACGGCGGCTCGGGCTCGCAGGCGTTCGGTGTTGGGCATGACCGGAGTCCAGCAAGGGGGTGTGACACTTTTGGCGCTGTTCCAGGTCCTTCGGTGGTTCCGGTGCCGCCTCGCAGGAGCGCCGCCTACGACCAGAGCACCGGTCAGGCCTCTGGTGTGCTGTGCGGCCCCCGAGCAACTCGTGGCGCGCCCGGAGGAGCCAGGCGGCGTTCGGTCGCAGGTTGGGCCCGAGGGGTGCATGGGGGTGCGGCGGCCGGGAACCGGTGGGGCGATGTCCCGCGTCGAGCGCGATGGGCAACGGGGCACGCGCCTCGACGTGGGGGCGGCGGAGGCGCGACCAGAGCGGGTCTGGCGGTCTTTGGTCGCAGGGTCGGGTCCGACGAAGCCCGAAGGGCGACCAGAGCGGGTCGGGCGGTGTTTGGTCGCAGGGTCGGGTCCGACGAAGCCCGAAGGGCGACCAGAGCGGGTTGGGCGGTCTTTGGTCGCAGGGTCGGGTCCAACGAAGCCCGAGGGGCGACCAGAGCGGGCCAGCGCGCCTTTGGTCGCCCCGAACCGTCCACGAGCCCCACGCCCAGCAGCGCCGCTCCGGCCCACCGGATCCGCGAACGGTCCAGAAGCCGGCAGGAAGGCGAGCGCCTGCAGGTCCTCCCAACTCGGGCTCGAGACCGTGGCCCGTCCCTGCCCCGCGCCTGGGCCCGGGTCGGAGCGGCGGGGCCGGCGGTTCTGTCAGAGGGGGTCCGTACACTGCGACGATGGCCCTGACCAACGTCCCGTTCGAGGTCGTCTCACCGTTCGGCCCGGCGGGAGACCAGCCCAAGGCCATCGCCTCGCTGGCCGAGGGGATCGAGGGCGGGGAGCGCTACCAGACGCTGCTCGGCATCACCGGCTCGGGCAAGAGCGCCACCATGGCGTGGACGATCGAGCAGATGCAGCGGCCCACGCTGGTCCTGGCGCCCAACAAGTCCCTGGCCGCCCAGCTGGCCAACGAGTTCAAGGAGTTCTTCCCGAAGAACCGGGTCGAGTACTTCGTCAGCTACTACGACTACTACCAACCCGAGGCCTACATGGCCTCGTCGGACACCTACATCGAGAAGGACTCGTCGGTGAACGACGAGATCGAGCGCCTCCGGCACTCCACCACCGCCTCGCTGCTCACCCGGCGGGACACCATCGTGGTGGCCTCGGTCTCCTGCATCTACGGCCTCGGCTCGCCGGACTCCTACCGGGAGCACCTCCTCACCCTGAACGTGGGCGAGGAGATCGACCAGCGCCAGCTGCTCGGCAAGCTCATCGACATGCGCTACGACCGCAACGACCTCAACCTCACGCGGGGCAAGTTCCGGGTCCGGGGCGACACCATCGAGCTGCACCCGGCGTACGACGAGACGTGCGTGCGCATCGAGCTGTTCGGCGACGAGATCGAGCGCCTGGTGATCTTCGACCCGCTCACGGGCGAGACGCTGCGCGCCGTCGAGGACTTCTCGCTGCTGTCGGCCACGCACTACGTCACGGGGGAGGAGCGGCTGCAGGCCGCCATCACCCGGATCGAGGCGGAGCTGCAGCAGCGCCTGGCCCAGTTCGAGGCCGAGGGCAAGCTGCTGGAGGCCCAGCGCCTGCGGATGCGCACCCAGTACGACCTCGAGATGATGCAGGAGATGGGCTTCTGCAACGGGATCGAGAACTACTCGGCCCCGCTCGACGGGCGCGGCCCCGGCGAGCCGCCGTTCACGCTCCTCGACTACTTCCCCAAGGACTTCGTCGTCGTGATGGACGAGAGCCACCAGACGGTGCCGCAGCTCAACGGCCAGTACGAGGGCGACCGGTCCCGCAAGGAGCAGCTGATCGAGCACGGCTTCCGCCTGCCGTCGGCGGCCGACAACCGCCCGCTGCGGTTCGAGGAGGTCATGGAGCGCATCGGCCAGGTGGTGTTCCTGTCGGCCACGCCGGGCCCGTTCGAGCTCCAGGTGTCCACCAACGTGGTGGAGCAGGTGGTCCGGCCCACCGGCCTCATCGATCCCGAGATCGTGCTCAAGCCCACCAAGGGCCAGATCGACGACCTGCTCGAGCAGATCAACGCCCGGGTCACCAAGGGGGACCGGGTGCTGGTGACCACGCTCACCAAGAAGATGTCGGAGGACCTCACCGACTACCTCCTCGAGCTGGGCGTGAAGGTCCGCTACCTCCACTCCGAGGTCGACACCATCCAGCGCATCGAGATCCTCCGGGACCTGCGCCTCGGCGAGTTCGACGTGCTGGTGGGCATCAACCTCCTGCGGGAGGGCCTCGACCTGCCGGAGGTGTCGCTGGTGGCCATCCTGGACGCCGACAAGGAGGGCTTCCTCCGCAGCGAGACCTCGCTGATCCAGACCATCGGCCGGGCCGCCCGGAACGTCGACGGCCAGGTGATCATGTACGCCGACAAGATGACCAACTCCATGCAGCGGGCCATCTCGGAGACGAACCGCCGCCGAGGTCTGCAGCAGGCCTACAACGCCGAGCACGGGATCGACCCGCAGTCGGTGCGCAAGGCGGTCACCGACATCCTCGACTTCCTCCGGCCGTCCACCACCGCGCCGATCCCCGGGAAGGGCAACCGGCGCGACAGCGACCTCGATCGCAAGCGCCGCATGGAGCTGGCCGAGCTCCCCGGCGACGAGCTGGCCCGGCTGATCCACACCCTCGAGGAGGAGATGTCGGAGGCGTCGCAGGACCTCCGCTTCGAGTACGCCGCCCGGCTCCGCGACGAGATCAAGGACCTGCGGCGGGAGCTCCACCAGGTCCAGTAGCGGTCCCCGCCGCGGGCCACCGGGCGGGGCAGGATGGCGGCCATGACCGACGGCCCCGCCCCCGCACCGTCGACGCGCCCCTGGCGGCTCGCCGTGCTGGTGGTGGCCAGCCTGGCGTTCCTCGGGATCGGGCTGCTCCAGGCGTCACGCGACGCGCCCACCGTCGACGAGGGGGTCGACGTGTCGTCCGGGGTCACCAGCCTGGTCCGCCACGACCTCCGCCTCGTGCCCGAGCACCCGGCGCTGCCCAAGGCCGTCGCCGCCCTGCCGGCGCTGCTGGCCCAGCCGGTGGTGCCCGACACCGCGGCGTACCGCGAGGGCGACTGGTTCGACTACTCCGACGACTTCATCGCCGCCAACGCCCGGGCCGGCACCCTGCGGCCGATGCTGGTGTGGGCGCGCTCGGTGGCGCTGCTCGAGTCCATCGCCTGCGCCGCCCTCATCGCCCTCCTGGCCAAGCGGGCCTTCGGCGCCGACGGCGGCCTGCTGGCCGCGTTGGCCTGGCTGACCACGCCGTACGTGGTGGGGCTCTCGCACTTCGCCATGATCGACGTCGCCTTCACCCTCGCCGTGCTCGGCCTGGCGCTGCTGCTGCTGCGCTGGCGGGAATCACCGACGCTCGGCCGCGCCGCGGTGCTCGGCCTCGGGCTCGGCGGGGCCCTGGCCAGCCGGCACACCGGCCTCGTGCTGCTGCTCGTGGTCGTCGGCGTGATCGCCTGGACGCTGCGGGCCGACGTGCGGGCCGCAGCCAGCCAGGTCGTGGTGGCCGGGCTGGTGTCGGTGGTCGTCGTGTGGGCCGTGTACCGCGGCCTGTCACCGAGCGGGCCGCCGCCGTCGGTGGCGGCCAACTTCGAGGGCATCATCGGCGCCGGGTCCGACGGCTCCGCCGCCACCCGCCTGGCCACCGCCCTGCCCCTGCCGCTCGAGTGGCGGGCGGGCTTCGCCTACCTCGACCTCACGTCGACCGCCCGGCCCGCCTCGCTCTTCGGGCGCAGCTGGGACGGCGGGCGCTGGTGGTACTTCCCGGCCAGCGCGGCGCTGAAGCTCCCGCTGACCCTGGTGCTGGCGGTGGTGGCCGGCTGGGTCGTCGCCGTGCGCGACCGGCAGGTCGACCGGCGGCGCCTGGCCCAGGCGGTGGCGCTGCCGGCGGTGGCGCTGTGGCTGCTGCTCGTGGGCCAGCCGCTCGACCTGGGCCTCCGCCTGGCGATGCCGGTGGTGGCGCTCGCCCTGGTGGGCCTCGGCGCCCTGGCCCGCCCGGCGCGACGCCATCGACCGGTGGCGATGGCCGTGGGCGTGCTCCTGCTGGTGCAGGTGGCGGCGTCGGCGGTGGCGGCGCCGCACTCGTTGGCGTGGACGCCGGTGCCCTGGACCCCGGCGTACCGCTGGGTCAGCGACTCGAACCTCGACGCCGGCCAGGCCCTCTACGAGGTGCGGGACTGGGCGCGCGCCCACGACCGGCCCTACGTCGCCCTCGACGCCACCCGTGGGCTCGACGTGGAGGGCGGGTCCCGGTCGCTCGACGACGTCCGGCCGGCGACGGTGCGGGGGTGGGTGGCCGTCGGTGTCACCCCGCTGATGCAGACCCGCCGGGACGACCTCGCCTGGCTGCGTGGCTACTGCCCGGTCGGCACCCTGGGCGGGGGCAGCGTGCTGGTCTACCGCTTCACGGCGGCGCCGGACCCGGCGCCGGGGCCCGAGCGGCCGGTGCCGGCCTGCATCGGGGCCCGGGCGTCAACCCGCGGCGACCGCTGAGGGCTGGGCGGGCTGCGGCCGGCGCTCGGGCGTCGGCTCCGGGTCGGCCGCCTCGATGCCGGCCGTCCGCTCGTCGTCGCCGGCGAGGGCCCGGGCGGCGTGCGGGGTGAACAAGGTGATGGCACCGAGCACCATGACCGCCATGGCCATCCGGGTCCCGCCGAAGTTCATCGTCACCGGGTTGAGGCCCATGATCGAGAGGAACGCCAGCTGGATGGCGATGGCCCAGCCCAACGGGTGGCGCAGCCGGCGCAGCGCGAGGGCGAGGACGCCGATGGCGTAGCCGCCGGCGGTGCACGCCAGGCCCACCAGCTCGTGGCCGCGGCTCCACTGGGCCCGCCACCCGTCGACCAGGCCGACGAAGGGGAGCCCGAGGTCCGACGGGCGCGACGGGTCGGCGGGGAACTGCACGTGCAGCCAGCCCATCCAGGCCGCGGCCACGGCACCGGGCACCAGGAGCAGCAGGGCGTCGCGGCGGGTGCGGCGGTGGAGGGCCCAGCCGGCGAACACGAGGATCACCGGCTCCTTGGCCAGCACGGCCAGGACGCCGAGCACGACGGCCGGCACCTGCTTCTGGCGCTGGGCGAGGGCCAGGGCTCCCAGGGCGAGGGCGAGGGCCAGGGCGTCGGACACGGTGACGCGGAGCGACCAGTAGGTGCCCGGCAGCAGCGGGAACAGGGCGGCCAGCCAGGTCGGGCCCCGCAGCTGGGCCGACAGCGCACCGGTGGCGAGGGCGCCGCCGAACGCGCCGAGCAGGCCCACCAGGAAGAACCCGGTGACCAGGCCGACGCCGCCGCCGGTGGGGTGCACGCCCCAGGCCAGCCAGGACAGCAGCGGTCGCTGGAGGCGGTACCGGGGGGCGTCGAGCTGCTTCGCGGTCTGGTCGAGGTGGAACGGGTCCCGGGCGACGGCGTAGTACATCTGCCCGTCGAGGCCGCTGCCGTCGGGCTGCTCCAGCTCGGGGAAGTCGCGGGCGATCACCTGGGTCGACGGCCCGCCCGTGCCGGGCTGGATCAGGCTCACCGGGTTGTTGCCGCCGTAGCGGTGCACGTCGACGAGCACCAGGGCGAGCAGCACCACGGTGCCCACGAGCGCCCAGCGGACGATGGCCCGCCAGGGCAGGGGAGCGGGCGTGGTCGTGGTGGTGGTCATGCCGGCACCGCCTGGGTGGTGGGGAGGGTCGACGGGTCGGTCGCCTCGGGCAGCATGGCCCGGCGCACCAGGCCCAGCCAGATCGCGCTGAGGGCCAGGCCGGTCGAGAACGTGTACGGGAAGGCGTCGAGCACCAGGAACGGCAGCATGGGGACGGTCAGGGCTAGGGCCCAGGTGCCGCGGCGCAGGGCCCGCCACACCAGCAGGGCGAGCAGGGCGAGGGTGGCGGCGCCGCCGAGCACGCCGAGCTCGGCCGCCTCGTGCAGCACGACGTCGTGGGCCGGGAGGTAGGTGGCGCGCGGCTCCTCCGCCAGGGCCGTCACGTAGCGGCCGGGCCCGACGCCGGTGATCGGGTCGCCCCGCAGCAGCTCGAGGCTCTCGTCAACCCGCTGGCCTCGGTCGCTCGACGGGTTGGCCCCCACCGACACCTCGCCGCGGGCCACCCAGCCGTCGCCGAACCCGACGGCGCCGACCAGCAGGCCGAGGGCGATGGCGGCGGCGATGGGCAGGAGCTGGCGCCAGCGCCGGCGGTCGACGGCGAGCACGGCCAGCAGCAGGACCTGCCCGATGAGCCCGGAGCGGGTGTAGGTCACGGCGATGGCCGTGCCCAGCAGGGCCAGGGCGGCGAGCCACGGCCAGCGGCGCGGCGCGTCGCGGAGGGCCAGGATCGCCGCCCCTTGGGCCACCACCAGGAGCACGGCCAGGTGGTACGGGTGGCTCAGGCTGCCGGGCACCATCACCGAGGAGCCCACGGGCAGGAGGGGGAAGGGGTAGTCGATCGGGCTGATGCCGAAGGCCTGGCGGCGGGTGGCCTGGGTGAGGGCCAGGGCGGCCTGGGCGACCCCGACGCCGACCACCACGCCGAGGGTCAGGGTGCGGGCCCGCTGCTGGGAGGTGGCCAGGCCGACGGCGGCCACCACGCCGAGGCCGGCGGCGAGGCGGAGGCCGAAGGCCACCCCCAGCCAGCTCGGGTGGCCGGCGAGGGAGAGGGCGAAGGCGGCGACGTAGGCCCCGGCGCTGGCCAGCACCACGCGGCTGCCGGCCAGGCTGCGCACGAGGCGGTGGTTGGCCACCGCCCACAGCAGGGCGATGGCCGAGATGGCGTCGAAGGGGGCGATCGAGACCCGGCGGTTGAAGTCGCCGGCGCCGCCCGGCGAGGCCCAGGCGGAGCGCGACACGGCCAGGGGCACGGTCACCGCGAGGGCGGCGACCACCACGAGGGCCACGCGCACCGCCCGGTCCTGGTCGGCCTCGACCGGCGCGTCGGTCGAGGCGTCGGCAGGGGCCGAGCTGCGGTTCGCGGCACCGGAGCGCCCGGGGAGGACGGCCCCGCCGGCGCGGTGCATCGAGGTGGCGGCGGTCGACATGGCCGCTTCCCATCGGCGCCTCGGCCACGGTCATGAGCACCCCGTACGGGTGTGGATGGGCTCGGGAACACGTGTTCGACATCGACGGTGGCCGGGCCGGTAGGCTCAACCCTCGTGTCTGACTCCCTCGTGATCCGTGGCGCCCGAGAGCACAACCTGCGAGACGTCTCGGTGGACCTGCCCCGAGACAAGCTCATCGTCTTCACCGGCCTGTCCGGCTCCGGCAAGTCCTCGCTGGCGTTCGACACCATCTACGCCGAGGGCCAGCGCCGCTACGTCGAGTCCCTCTCGTCCTACGCCCGGCAGTTCCTGGGCCAGATGGACAAGCCCGACGTCGACTTCATCGAGGGCCTCTCGCCGGCCATCTCCATCGACCAGAAGTCGGCCTCGAAGAACCCGCGGTCCACCGTCGGCACCGTCACCGAGATCTACGACTACCTGCGCCTGCTCTTCGCCCGGATCGGGGTGCCCCACTGCCCCGAGCACGGCGTGGTGATCTCCCGCCAGACCCCCCAGCAGATCGTCGACCGCATCCTCGAGCTGCCGGAGGGCACCCGCTTCCAGGTCCTGGCGCCGGTGGTCCGCGGCCGCAAGGGAAACTACGAGACCCTGCTGGCCGACCTCGCCACCCAGGGCTTCGCCCGGGCCCGCATCGACGGCGAGCTGCACGACCTCGGCACCGGCACCAAGCTGGACCTCGCCCGCTACGAGGTCCACCACATCGAGGTCGTGGTCGACCGCCTCGTGCAGCGCGCCGGCATCGAGCGGCGCCTCACCGAGTCGCTGGAGACCGCCCTGCAGCTGGCCGAGGGCGTGGCCGAGGTGGAGCTGGTCCCCAAGGAGGGCGAGGGCGACGGCGAGATCCTCACCTTCTCCCAGCACCTGGCCTGCCCCATCGACGGCAAGAGCTACGAGGAGCTGGCCCCCCCGGAACTTCTCGTTCAACTCGCCCTACGGCGCGTGCGAGCGCTGCGACGGGCTGGGCACGCAGTTCGAGGTCGACGTCCACCTGGTGGTGCCCGACCCGGACCAGACCCTGGCCGGCGGGGCCATCTCGCCCTGGGCCGGCGGCCACCTGCAGTACCACCAGCGCCTGCTGGAGGCCATCTGCGAGGAGAAGGCCATCCCCATGGACGTGCCCTTCTCCGCCCTCACGGCCAAGCAGCAGAAGGTGCTCATGTACGGCACCGGCAGCGCCAAGGTCCAGGTCCGCTACAAGAACCGCTACGGCCGCACCCGCAGCTACCAGGCCAGCTTCGAGGGGGCGGTCACCTGGATCCAGCGCCGCCACGCCGACACCGAGTCCGACAGCCAGCGCGAGCAGTTCGAGGGCTACATGCGCGAGGTGCCGTGCCCGGCGTGCGAGGGCGCCCGGCTCAAGCCGTTCACCCTGGCGGTCACCGTCGGCGGCAAGAGCATCCACGACATGGCGTCCATCCCCATCGCCGACGCCGCCACCCTGTTCGCCGAGCTGGAGATCAGCGACCGCGACCGCATCGTGGCCGACCCCATCCTCAAGGAGGTCAACGCCCGCCTCGGCTTCCTGATCGACGTCGGCCTGACCTACCTCTCCCTGCACCGCTCGTCGGCCACCCTGGCCGGCGGCGAGGCCCAGCGGATCCGCCTGGCCAGCCAGATCGGCTCGGGCCTGGTGGGCGTGCTCTACGTGCTCGACGAGCCGTCCATCGGCCTGCACCAGCGCGACAACCGCCGCCTGATCGACACCCTCATCCGCCTCCGGGACCTGGGCAACACGGTGCTCGTGGTCGAGCACGACGAGGACACCATCGCGGTGGCCGACTACATCGTCGACATCGGCCCCGGCGCCGGCGAGCACGGCGGCTCGGTGGTCTACGCCGGGCCGGTCAAGGGCCTGCTCAAGAGCAAGGACTCCATCACCGGCCACTACCTGTCGGGCAAGAAGAGCATCCCGGTGCCGGCCGGTCGGCGCCCCCCGTCGGGCGACTGGCTCACCGTGCAGGGCGCCCGGGAGCACAACCTCCAGGGCGTCGACGTCGACTTCCCGCTCGGCGTGTTCGTGGCCGTCACCGGCGTGTCCGGGTCGGGCAAGTCCACCCTGGTCAACGACATCCTGCTGCGCTCGCTGATGCAGCGGATCTACAAGTCGAAGACCCCGCCCGGCCTGCACAAGAAGGTCACCGGCATCGAGCTGCTGGACAAGGTCATCAACATCGACCAGTCGCCCATCGGCCGCACGCCGCGCTCGAACCCGGCCACCTACACCGGCGTCTGGGACCACGTCCGCAAGCTGTTCGCCCAGACCACCGAGGCCAAGGTGCGCGGCTACCTGCCGGGCCGGTTCAGCTTCAACGTCAAGGGCGGGCGCTGCGAGAACTGCGCCGGCGACGGCACCATCAAGATCGAGATGCACTTCCTGCCGGACGTGTACGTGCCCTGCGAGGTGTGCAAGGGCGCCCGCTACAACCGCGACACCCTCGACATCCAGTTCAAGGGCAAGAACGTGGCCGAGATCCTCGACATGCCGTGCGAGGAGGCGCTGACCTTCTTCGCCAACCAGCCGGTCATCGCCCGCCACATGCAGACGCTCGTCGACGTGGGGCTGGGCTACGTGCGCCTCGGCCAGAGCGCCCCCACCCTCTCCGGCGGCGAGGCCCAGCGCATCAAGCTGGCCTCGGAGCTCTCGAAGCGCTCCACCGGCCACACCATCTACCTGCTCGACGAGCCCACCACCGGCCTGCACTTCGAGGACATCCGCAAGCTCCTCACCGTGCTCGGCCGCCTGGTCGACCAGGGCAACACGGTGCTCGTGATCGAGCACAACCTCGACGTCATCAAGACCGCCGACTGGATCATCGACATGGGGCCCGAGGGCGGTTCCGGGGGCGGCACGGTCGTGGTCGAGGGCACGCCGGAGACGGTGGCCGACACCCCGGCGTCCTACACCGGCCGGTTCCTGCGGCCCCTGCTCGGCCTCGAGGGCGAGGTCGGCGCCACCGCCGGCACCCGGCGGGCCAACGGCACCAAGCCGGCTGCCGCCAAGGCCAAGCCTGCCGCCCGCAAGGCGCCGGCCAAGGCCCGGGCGGGAGCCTGATGGCGCTCGACGAGCTCCGCCCCGACGCGCTGTACCACCTGGCCTCCAGCGCCGAGTGGGCCGAGCACCAGGCGGCCGGCGAGATCGCCCCGCCGTCCCTCGGCCTCGAGGGGTTCGTGCACTGCTCCTACGGCCGCCAGGTGGCGGGCACGGTGGAGAAGCACTTCGCCGGGGCCACCGACCTGCTGGTGCTCGAGCTCGACCCGTCGGCCCTCGGCGACGTCGCCCTGGTCGAGGAGGACTCCTACGGCTCGGGCCAGGCGTTCCCCCACGCCTACGGGCCCATCCCGGTCGCCGCCGTGGTGGCCTCCGTGCGGGTGCGCTGAGCGCCGCCTGCGGTTTCACAACCCGGGCGGCGGTGCCGATGGGGTGGGGTGGACGAGGCAACCGTGGCTGAACGAGCGCCCGAGGAGGTCGCCCCGCCGGTGGCCGACGTCGCGCCGCGCCGGCCCCGCTGGGCCCTGCACGCCCTGGTCTACCTGCTCGCGCTCGGCGGCCTGCTGGCGGTCACCGACCTCGACAGCAGCTGGACCTTCGACGACGGGGCCTACGCCACCCAGGTGCGGGTCCTGGAGCACCACGGCGACTGGGCCTACCCCTACCGCTGGAGCGAGCGGGACCCCCGCAGCGAGTTCGCCCCGGTGCCCCACGCCACCCTGACGCCCACCGCGATCTACTCCTACACCAAGCGCCCGGCCTGGATCCTCGTGCTCCAGGCCAGCACCCGGCTCTTCGGGCGGGTGGTCGGGCTCTACGTGCCCTCGGTCCTCGGCGCGGTGGCCGCCGCGCTGGTGGCCTGGGCGTTGGCCGAGCGGCTGCGCCCCGGTTCGGGGGCCCTCGGCTTCTGGGCGGTGGCCCTCGGCCCGCTCCTGGTGCACAGCTCGGCCATGTGGGCCCACACCTGCGGCGCCGCGCTGGGCGGGGTGCTGGCGCTGGTGGTGGCCGACCGGGCCACGGGCCGAGCGCGGGGCTGGCACCTGCCGGCGCTCGCTGCGACGGCCGCCCTGCTGGTGTCGTTCCGCACCGAGGGCGCCATCGTGGTGCTGGCCGCCGCTGCGGTGCTGGCCGCGCTCGCCCTCCGGGAGCCCACCTGGGCCCGGCGGGCCCGTGCCGCGCTGGGCACCGCCGCCCCGCTGGTGGTGGTGGCCGCCGCCACGTTCCTGGCCACCAGCCGTTGGTCGGCCCGCCTGGCGCCGGGCAAGGAGCTGCCCGCCTGGGACCTCAACCCGGCCGACCTCACCTACGTGCAGTCCCAGTGGGGCGGGGCGTGGCGCACCTTCCTCGACGGCGGCGGCGCCTCTCGCTCGGGCACGGTCCTGGCCGCCCTGGTGGTGCTGTGCTGGGTGGCCGGCGCCGCGCTGCTGGCCCGACGCGAGGTTCCCCAGCGGGTGGCGGCCGCGGTCCTCGGCGCCGGCGTGGCCCTGCTCGCCCTGCGCCAGTACGCCGTCGCCCGCTTCGACCTCGGCGGGGCGCTGCTGGCGGCGCCGCTGCTGCCGGTCGCCCTCGTCGCCCTGCTCGCCTCGGGTCGCGTGCGCCGGCCCGGGCGGGCCCCGTCGAGCGCCCCACCGGCCACGTCGACCACGTCGCCCGCCTCGGTCTGGCTCGGCGCCCTCGTGGCGCTGCACGTGCTGGCCACCATCGCCACCCAGTACCCCGAGGGCGGCGGCGGCGACTGGGGCGGCCGGTTCCTGTTCGTGGTGCTGGTGCCGGCCACCGTGCTGGCCGCCCTGTTCGTGGTGCCGCTGGTGGCCGACCGAACCGGCCTGGCGGCCCGCCACGCAGCGGTCGCCACCCTGGTCGCCCTGGTGGCGCTGCCCACGGCCCTGGGGTGGGCCAGCGCCAACGACTTCCGGGGCGCCGTCGGGCGCACCGCCGACGCCGTCGAGGCGCCGAAGGGCGACACCGTCATCCAGCTCGACCGCCACCTGGCCCGCGGGGCGTGGCGGCTGCTCCCCGACGTCGACCTGCTGTCGGCCGAGGTCAGCTCGGCGCCCCGGGCCCTCGCCATGCTCCGCCCCGGCCTCGACCACGACGTCGTGGTGGTCGGCGCCGGTGCCGATCGGGTCCGCGCCCCGGGCTACGAGCGGCGGGTGGTCGCCACCGACCGCGTGGTCTTCACCCCGGCATGAGCCGGCCCGACCACGCTCCGGGGTCCCCGAGCCCCGCCAGCCCCACTCGTACGATGACGCCGTGAGGAGGGGCGCGCGCTACTTGACGTTGGTCGGGCCCGTGCTGGTGGTCCTGGCCCTGAGCAAGGTCCACGCCGCCTGGATCGCCGATCCGCCGTACGACTTCACCGCCTCGTTCCGGCTCCCGTGGGCGCTCACCTACGCGGTGGCCCTGAGCCTGGCCGCCTACGGCGCCGGCCTGCCCGAGCTGCCCCGTCGAGGCCGGGCCACGCTGGTCTCCGCCGCGGCCGCCTCGGGCGGAGCCGCCCTCGTGGTCTCGGTCCTCCAGCTGCTCGTGGGCGACGCCCTGCTGCCCCGCTTCGTGGTGCTGGGCTCGGCCGTGCTGGTGGTCGGGCTGCACGTGGCGGTGGGCGCCATCGCCCGCCAGGGCCGGACCACCGACGAGGGCCGCGACCGCGTGGTGCTGGTGGCGGCCCAGGCCGAGGCCGAGCGGATCACCCACGAGCTGGCCCGCGCCCGAGCGGCCGGCGTCGCTGGTCACCCACCTGCTGCCGGCCGCCGCAGGCGCCGACCCGGACGACCCCCTGCGGCGGCCCCTCGTGGAGCAGCTGCTCCACGACCGGGGATCGGTCATCGTGCTCGACCGCGAGGCGCTCAACGACGAGCGGGTGGTGGCCCAGGCCGCGGCGCTGCACGAGGCCGGGCTGCGCGTCCGCACCCTGCTCCAGTTCTACGAGGAGTGGCTGGGCAAGCTGCCCGCCGCCGAGCTCGAGCGGGCGTCGCTCCTGTTCGACATCGGCGAGCTCCACCGGTCCCGCTACGGCCGGTTCAAGCGCCTGCTGGACCTGCTCTGGGGCGCCTTCCTGCTCGTACCCCTGGTGGTGGCGGTGCCGTTCGTGCTGCTGGCCAACCTGGTCGGCAACCGGGGCCCGATGCTCTACCGCCAGACCCGCGTGGGCCGCGGCGGCGTGCCGTTCGAGATCCTGAAGTTCCGCACGATGGTGGTCCGCCCCGACGTGCCCTCGGCCGAAGGCGCGGTGGGCGCCAGCGAGTGGACGGCCCAGGACGACCCCCGCATCACCGCCTTCGGCAAGGTGCTCCGCGCCAGCCACCTCGACGAGCTGCCCCAGGCGCTCAACATCCTGCGCGGCGACCTCTCGCTGGTGGGGCCCCGGCCCGAGCAGCCCCGCTACGTGGTGGAGCTGAGCGAGAAGCTGCCCTTCTACGGCATGCGCCACCTGGTGCGCCCCGGCCTCACCGGCTGGGCCCAGGTGAAGTACGGCTACGCCGGCAACGAGGATGATGCCCTCGAGAAGCTGCAGTACGAGTTCTTCTACCTCCGCCACCAGGGACTGCGCTTCGATGCCCGGGTGATCGGCCGCACCGTGCGCAGCGTCACCGGAACGATGGGAGGGGGACGATGACCGACCCCGAACGACCGCTGGTCACCGTGGTGATCCCCATGCTGAACGAGGACGGCTACATCGGCCCGTGCGTCGAGGGCTTCCTGGCCCAGACCTACGGCGCCGATCGCCTCGAGATCCTGGTGATGGACGGGGGCAGCACCGACGGCAGCCGGGAGACGGTCGCGGCGCTCGCCGAGCAGCACCCGCAGGTCCGCCTGGTCGAGAACCCGAAGCGGTTGGCGGCGGCGGCGGCCAACGTCGGCATCGCCGAGGCGTCGGGCGAGATCCTCTGCTTCCTCTCGGCCCACGGCGTGCCCGACCCGGACTACGTGGCCACGTCGGTGCGCCTCCTCCAGGAGCTCGACGCGGTCGGCGTCGGCGGCCGCTACCTCCACGTCGGCACCGACCCGCGCTCGCGGGCGGTGGGCCTGGCCATGGCCTCGCCGTTCGGCATGGCGTCGCCGCACCGCTCCTCGGGCGAGCGGGGCGAGGTCGACACCATCAGCCACCCCACGTTCCTGCGCCAGGCGCTGATCGACGTCGGCGGGTACGACGAGACGTTGCTGCGCAACGAGGACTACGAGCTCAACTACCGGCTGCGCCGCAACGGGGGGCCGGCTGGTCTTCTGCCCGGAGATCTCGTCGGTGTACCGGCCCCGCGGCTCGCTCGCCGCGGTGCGCCGCCAGTTCTTCGACTACGGCCGCTGGAAGGCCACGGTGATCGCCCGCCACCCGGAGGCCACCAAGCCCCGGCACCTCGTGCCGCCGCTCGCCGTGCTCGGGCTGGGCGCGGCGCCGCTCCTGGCCGCGTCGCCGGCCGGCCGCAAGGCGCTCGCCGCCGGCGCGCTGGGCTACGGCGCGCTGCTGGCCGCCGCCGTCGCCCGGGCGCGGCCCGACCGCCGGGAGGTCTCGGTCGCCACCTTCGTGGGGGCGTTCCCCGTCATGCACGTCTCCTGGGGCGCCGGCGTCCTCGCCGGGGCCGCGCTGGACGTCGTCGCGGCGGTCCGCGGCTCGTCGCAGCCGCCTCGCCGGTGACCGACGCCGCGCCGGCGCCGGCGGCCGACGAGCGCGCTGGCGGCTGGGAGCACGGCGTCGCGTCGCGCCTCACCAACCTGGCCGCCGCACGGGTGGTCGCCCAGGTGGTCGGCCTGGGGTGGTTCCTCTACGTGGCCCGGCAGTTCGGGGCCCGGGACTTCGGGGTGCTCAGCAGCGGCCTCGCCCTCGTCATCGTCATCGGCGGCCTGTCGGACCTGGGCACCACCCGCACCGTGGTCCGCCACGTCGCCGCCGACCGGGCTTCGCTGCGGCCCACCTTCGCCCGCGCCGCCGGCCTGCGGGCCGGCGCCGGCGCCCTCGTGGGCGTGGTCGCCGCCGTCGCCATGCACGCCATCGACGGGTCCCTCCCGGTGGCCGTCGTCGGGGCGGCCGCCCTGGTGGCGGCGGCCAGCGGGATCACCGAGATCGGCTTCGCCGCCTTGCGCTCGGTGGGCCTGGTGGGGGCCGAGGTCGGGCTGCTGGTGGGGGAGCGCCTCGCCTTCGTGGTGCTGGCCGGGGCGCTGGTGGTGGCCGGCGGCGGACCGGTCGCCGTGCTCGGCGCCTACGCGGCCACCAACCTGCTCAGCGCGCTGGCGGTCACCTGGCAGGTGGCCCGCCACGGCCGGGGGCCGACGTCGCCCGCCGGCGCCCTGCTCGACCGCGAGGGCCGCCGCACGGCGCTGAGCTCGACCCTGGTCATCGTCGGGCCGCGCATCAGCGTGCTGATCCTCCTGCTCGCCTCCACCCCCACCGTCCTCGGCGCCTTCACCATCGCCCAGAAGGTGCCCGAGGCGCTCGGCACCCTGGGCACCGCGGCGCTCATGCCGGTCCTGCCGCTGCTGCGCGAGGCCCTGGTGGGCGGGCGCTGGGACGCCTCGCTGCGGCGGGCGGGCCGCATCGCCGCCACCGTCGGCGCGGCCATCGCCCCGCCGGTGGTGCTGCTGTGCGTCGACGGCCGCCGCGTGGTCGACGTCCTCTTCGATGCCGGGCACCGCTCGGGCGTCGTCGCCGCCCTCGGCTTCCTGGCCGTCGTGGCCCTGCTGTGGGTCATCCGCACGCTGGGGGAGATGGTGCTGCTGGCCGAGGAGCGGGCCTCCGCCTACCTGCGGGCGCTGGTCTGCGGGCTGGTGGCCAACGTGGCCGTCGGCGTGCCGCTGGTGTCGCGCTGGGGCGCCAGCGGGGCCGCCGGCGCCGCCCTGGTGGGCGAGGTCGTGGTGCTGGTGGTCGTGGCGGCATCGGTGCGCTCGGTGGCCGGCCTGCTGGCCCGCCCCCTCGCCGCAGTGGTCGCCGCGGCCGCCGCGGGCGGGGTCGTGGCCGTCGCCGGGCGGCACCTGCCGGTGCTGGCGTCGGGGGCGCTCACCGCCGCGGTGGCGGGCGGTGCGCTGCTGCTGACCGGTCGATCGATCCTCGACCGGTCCGGGCGCTCGGCCCTAGCGGCGCCGGGCGACGACGCCGATGTTGGCGCACAGGTCCGATGGGACCTGGGAGGAGATGGCGTTGAGACCGTCGAGCACGGACCGGGGCCAAGCCAGCATCTGTGAGTTGGCCAGCGGCTTCACGAAGTAGCCGAAGTCCGACACCACCTCGAAGCCGGCGCCGCTCAGCTCGTCTCGCAGCTCCGCGAGGTCGTACACCCGCTGGTGGCCCACGAGGTGGTCGCGCTCGGACAGGTCGTCGAGGCGCTCCTGCAGGCCCATGGCCACGCCGAGCTGGCGGTGGATGGAGCGGGCGTTCGGGGTGACCGCCACGAGCAGCCCGCCGGGGCGGAGCCAGGTGGCCAGGTGGTCGAGGAGGTGGCCGGGGCGGTCGACGTGCTCGAGCACGTGGAGGGCCAGCACGGCGTCGTAGGGCTGCTCGGGCACGTAGCTCTCGAACATGCCGAGGTGCACGGCCAGGCCCGGGTGCTGGGCGACGGCGTGGTCCCGCAGGGCGGGGCTGCCCTCGACGACCTCGACGGGGACGCCGGCGGCGAGCAGCTCGCGGGTGATGAGGCCGGTGCCGTAGCCCATCTCGAGGACCCGCTCCACCGACCCGAGGGCGTCGACGATCATCGGGATCGAGTGCTGCTGCGCGAGCTCCTCGATGTCGACGTCGTCGATCTCGGCGTTCAGGTAGTAGGTGCTCGCGAACCGGTCCAGGTCGGCGGGGCTGAGGTCGGTTGGCATGTGCGCTCCTCCAGGTGTCCCGGACCCATCGGCAGTTCCCCGCCAGCATCCAGGATGTCCGCTTCGACCGCCTGGTCGGAACCTATCCTGAGCAGCCCATGAGCTACGCGGACCGGTACGATCCCGACGAGGACTTCGACCGGTGGTACACCACCGCCACCGCCCGCGAGGTCGTCCGCTGGCTGCGCCCCGGTGACCCCGTCCTCGAGCTCGGGTGCGCCACCGGCCTCATGACCGCCTCGCTGGCCGGGGCGGGCGCGGTGGTCACCGCCGTCGACCACGCACCGAGCTACCTCGAGCGGCTGCGGGCCCGGGACCTCCCGGACGTGGTGGCCGTCGAGCACGACATCGTCACCATCGACCTGGGCGCCCGCTTCCGCCACGTCGTGCTGGCCAACGTGGCCCACGAGGTGGCGGACCCGGCGGCGCTGTTCCGCACCGCAGCCGCCCACCTCGTGCCGGGCGGCCTCCTGCACGTCACGCTGCAGAACCCGCGCTCCATCCACCGACTGGTCGGCTTGGAGCTGGGCGTCATCGGCGACCTCCAGGAGCTCAGCGACCGGGGCAAGGACCTCGACACCGTGCAGCTCCTCGACGCCGACCGCCTCGCCGCCCTGGGCCGCGCCGCCGGCCTCCGCGGCGTGCACCGGGGCGGGATCATGCTCAAGCCGCTGCCGAACGACCTGATGGCCGCCCTGCCCGAGGCGGTGCTGGAGGGCTTCGTGGCCGCGGCGCACCACCTCCCCGAGCACGCCTCCATGTCCTACCTGGTGCTGGAGCGACCGACGGGCGCCGACGGTGGTTGACCGCCTGCTGCTCGAGGCCTCCGAGCTCCTGGCCGCCACCGCAGCCGATCCCCGCGAGCCGCACCTGGTCCTCTGGAACACGTCGGCGTACTACGACCTGCGGCCCGGCCAGCTGGAGCGCCGGCGCCAGATCGACCTCCACGACGGGGACCGGCTGGTCGGCTCGTTCGTGGTCGGGGTCGACGACGACGGCGCCGCCACGTCCGGCTTCGGTGCGCCCTTCGGCGGCCCGGACCTGGCCCGCTCGGCCGAGGTGGTGGGCCACGTGGAGGCCCTGGTCGACCAGGCGGTCGCCGAGCTCGAGGCGGGCGGCGCGCCCTCCATCGCCGTGCGGGCCAAGCCGGCCCACTACGGCCCGAACGAGGCGGCGCTCGTGTTCGCCCTCGTGAACCGGGGCTTCGCCGTGGTCGCCTGCGACCTGAACGCCCACCTCGACCTGCGCGGCATCGACTCGGGCGACGCCTACGTCGCCTCGCTCAAGCCGGCCGCTCGCAAGGCCCTCCGCCGGTCCGTCGACCAGGGCATCGGCCTGTCGCAGGTCGCTCCGGACGACGCCGCCACGTGGGCCGAGGCCTACGAGGTCCTCCGTCGCAACCGCGTCGACCGAGGCCGACCGATGCACCTGCCGCTGGCCTACGTCGAGGCCATCCGCGACGCCTTCCCCGGCCGGGTCCGCCTCCTGGTGGTCGACCACGGCGACCGGGTGGTGGCCGCCGCGCTCCTCTACCGCGTGGCCCCCGGGCGAGACGTGGTGCAGTACTGGGGCGACGCCCTCCACGATCTGGCGCTCTCGCCCATGAACCTCCTGGTGCGCGGCGTCGTCGAGCACGCCCTGGCCTCCGGTACGGCGACGGTCGACATCGGCATCTCCAGCGAGGACGGGGTCACCAACGCCGGGCTCATCCAGTTCAAGCGGACCGTGGGGTGCGACATCGAGCCCCGGTTCGTGCTGCGCCGCACCGCAGAGGGCTGACCGTGGCCGCCTCGGAGCCGATCGTGGTGGTGGGCGGCAGCGTCGCCGCCCTCGTGGCCGCCGACGCGCTCGCCGCCGCCGGTCGGGCCGTCGAGCTGCACCTGCCGGCCCGGGGGGTCGGCGGGGGGGTTCCTCCCGGCCGAGATCGCCGGCCGGCGCCTCGACCTGGGGCCGCGCGTGCTCGAGCTCCAGTACGACGACGACGGCGCCACCGGCGCGGTGCCGCCCCTGGGCGACTACCGACCCGGCCCCCACGGCCACCGGCCCTACCTGACCGCCATCGACGCCCTCGTGCGGGAGCTGGCCGGCGACGACCTGGTGCAGGTCTCGGCCGCCCAGGTCTCCGTCGGCGGACGCCGCTGCACCGACTACGTGCTGGCCGGCGACCTCACCGGCCTGCCCGCCGTGCTCGACGACGACCAGGCCGCCGCCCTCACCGCCGGGGCCGCCGCGGCGATCGAGGCCATCGGTCCCCACGGCGCGTTCGCGCCGGACGCCGGCGGCCTGCCGTGGGACCGCACGTTCCACGACATCGGCCGCCAGCACACGGGCGCGCCGTTCCACGACCTGCTCATCGAGCCGCTCGCCGCCAAGGCGCTGCCCGGCGGCACGTCGAGCGTGATCGCCGCCCTCCACCGCAAGATCTGGCTCCCGCTCTTCCACCCCGTCACCGCCTGGGAGGCCAGCGCCGACCGGCTGACCTACCGGCCCGAGCGGCCGTTCTGGTCCGTGGCCGGCGGCGGCATGGGCGAGGTCGTGCGCCGGTTGGTCCAGCGGGTCACCGATGCGCCGCTGGTCCGGGTTCGACACGAGGGCCCGCTGGTGGCGGTCGCCGCCGAGGGGGGCCGCACGCTCCTGCGCTTCGAGAGCGGCGCCGAGCTGCCGGCTGCGACCCCCGTGCTCGGCGTCGGGCCCGAGGAGCTCTTCGCGGCGGCCGGCCAGGCCTACGCGGTCGACAAGGTGCCGGCGGCCATGGTCTGGATCGACGTGCCCGACGGCGACGTGCACGACCTGCCCAGCGTCCTGTTCTCCGCCGAGCCCGAGGTGGGCGCGTTCCGGGTCACCGAGAGCCTGGCGGACGTGCGCCCGGGCTTCCGCACCGTGTGCGTGGAGGTGGCGTGCACCGTCGAGCGCGAGCGCTGGGAGGCGACGGCCCAGGCGGCGCTCGAGGACCTGGGCGTGGTGCGGCCGGGCGCGGCGGTCGAGGTGGTCGCCGCCGCCGGACGGCCCGCCTTCGCTGTGCCGTCGGCGGCCAGCCGGGCGGCGTTCGCCGTGGCCCGCGCCGGGCTCGACGCCCTCCACCTGCCGGCCCTGGTCGTCGGTGGGGCCACCGCCTTCGCGGTCGACTCGTTCAACGAGCAGGTGGTGCAGGGCCTGGCGGCCGCCGAGGCCCGGTCCGCCTGACCCGAGGCTCGTCCCGGTCGCGCCGTCAGCCGGCGGTGCGGGCCACGGCGGCGAGCAGCACCTCGACCACGCGGTCCTGCTGCTCGGCGGTGATGCCCGGGAACAGCGGCAGCGAGACGATCTCGCGGGCGGCGGCCTCGGCATGGGGGAAGTCCCCGGGGCCGTGGCCGAGGTGGGCGAACGCCGGCTGCAGGTGGATCGGCACGGCGTAGTGGATCCCCGCGCCGACCCCGGCGCCGTGCAGCTCGGCCAGCACGGCGTCCCGGGCGGCGACGCGCACCGGGAAGAGGTGCCAGACGTGGACGTTGCCCGGCGCGGTGGCCGGGAGGCCGATGCCCTCCTGGTCGGCGAGGGCGCTCCGGTACCGGTCGGCGGCGGTGCGCCGGAGGTCGTTCCACCGGTCGAGGCGGGCCAGCTTGGCCGACAGCACCACGGCCTGGAGCGTGTCGAGCCGGGAGTTCATGCCCATCAGCTCGTGCTGGTAGCGGACCTTGCTCCCGTGGTCGGCGGTGGTGCGCACCCAGTCGGCCAGCTCGGCGTCGGTGGTGAGCACGGCACCGCCGTCGCCGTAGGCGCCGAGGTTCTTGCCCGGGTAGAAGCTGGTGCCGGCGATGCGGGCGAGGGTGCCGATGCCGGCGCCGTCGCTGGTGGCCCCCTGGCTCTGGGCGGCGTCCTCGACCACGGCGCAGCCGGTGCCGGCCACCGCCTCGGCGAGCTCGCGCAGCGGGGCGCACTGGCCGAACAGGTCGACGCCGACCACCGCCCGGGCGTCGCTGGCCGCCACCGCCGCCGCCACCTGGGTGGCGTCGATGAGCTGGAACGTGGGATCGCAGTCGACGAGCACGGGATCGGCCCCGGCGCGGTCGACCGCTTCGGCGGTGGCGATGAACGTGTTGGCCGGCAGCACGACCTTGTCGCCCCGGCCCACGCCGCAGGCCCGCAGGGCAAGCTCCACGGCGTCGGTGCCGTTGGCCACGCCGACGACGTGGGCGGCGCCGGTGTAGGCGGCGAACGCCTCCTCGAAGGCGGCGACCTCGGGGCCCTTCACGAAGGCGGTTCGGGCCAGGACGCTGGCGAAGCCGGCCTCGACCTCGGCGGCGACCTCGGCGTGCTGCCAGGCCAGGTCGACCAGGGGCACAGGCGGCGGCGCGGCGGTCATCGGACCGGCACCAGCACGCCGTCGGCGGCGCGGCTGCGGTCGACGGCTTCGAGCACCTCGAGCACCCGGACGCCCTGCCAGCTGTCGGTGCGGGGCGTGCCTCCCTCGCGGATGCAGGTGGCGAAGTCCCGCACCAGGGACTGGAGGGCCTCGGCGTCGGTGAGCGCCGGGGCGTGCATGTCGCCCGTCCGGTACTGGAACATCAGCTGGCGCTGCTCGTCCTCGTCCTCGATCTCGGCGATGTCGACGCCGCGCTCGTAGGTGGAGATGCGCTGGGTGGGGTCGGTGTCGTTCCAGACCAGGTGGCGCAGCGAGCCGCCGATGACGACGTTGCGGATCTTGACCGGGCTCAGCCAGGAGACGTGGACGTGGGCGATGGCGTCGTCGGGCAGCAGCAGGGAGACGTAGCCGACGCACGGCTTGCCCGCCCCGATGGGATCGACCCCCAGGGCGGAGACGGCCACGGGCCCGGTGCCCGCCGGCAGCACGGAGTCGAGGATCGAGAGGTCGTGGGGGAGCAGGTCCCAGAACACGTCGGTGTCGCGCTGGACCAGGCCCAGGTTGATGCGGACCGAGTCGACGTACTGGATGCGCCCGAGGTGGCCGGCGGCGATCTCGTCGCGGATCCGGTTGACCGCCGGGGTGTAGCAGAACGTGTGGTCGCACATGGCCACCAGCCCGGCCCGCTCGGCGGCCTCGGCGATGGTGCGGGCGTCGGCGGCGCTGAGCGCCAGCGGCTTCTCCACCAGGATGTGCTTGCCCGCCTCGATGGCGGCCAGGGCGAGGGGCAGGTGGGTGGCGGCTGGGGTGGCGATGGCCACCGCCTCGATGCGATCGTCGGCGAGCAGGTCCTCGAACCGGCTGGTGACCTCGATGGACGAGCGCTTGCCCACCACGGTGCGGGCCCGCTGCTCGTCCAGGTCGCACACGGCCCAGAGCCAGGTGCGGTCGCAGTTGAGGAAGTTCCGCACCAGGTTCGGGCCCCAGTAGCCCGCGCCGATGACGGCGACGCCGACCTCGCCGTCCTGGGGGGTGGGAGGCCCACTCGTCATCGACATGGCGGCCGATCCTATGGGAGCACCGAACCGGGTTCGGGGACCGTCCGGGCCTGCTGGAGCCTCGACTCAGACGGGCAGGGCCCGGCTGTCGGTGGCGGGGTCGCGGACCTCCGAGACGGGGTTGCCCTGGGTGATGTCGAGCATGCGCTGGAGCGCCACCTTGGCCCACTCGGTGGTGTCGGGGTCGACGGTGATCTGGTTGATGACCTTGCCGGCCACCAGGTTCTCGAGCACCCACGCCAGGTGGGGGCCGTCGATGCGGAACATGGTGGAGCACGGGCAGATCAGCGGGTCGAGCGACACGATGGTCTTGTCCGGCGTCTCGTCGCGCAGCCGGTTCACCAGGTGGATCTCGGTGGCGATGGCGAGGGTGGCGCCCACCGGGGCGGCCTCGACGGCCCGGATGATGAAGTCGGTGGAGCCCACCTGGTCGGCGAGCGAGCACACGTCGTGCGAGCACTCGGGGTGGGCGATCACGATGCCGTCGGGGTGCTCGGCGCGGAACGCCGCCACGTGGGCGGGGGAGAAGCGCTGGTGCACCGAGCAGTGGCCCTTCCACAGCAGGAAGGTGGCGTCGGTGACGTCGTCGGCGGACAGGCCGCCCAGCTCGAACCGGGGGTTCCAGACCCGCATGTCCTCGTGGCCGTAGCCCATGGCGAAGCCGGTGTTGCGGCCCAGGTGCTGGTCCGGGAAGAACAGCACCTTGTCGCCCTGGGTGAACGCCCACTCGAGGATCTCTCGGGCGTTGGTGGAGGTGCACACCGCACCGCCGTGGCGGCCGACGAACGCCTTGAGCGCCGCCGAGGAGTTCATGTAGGTGATCGGCACGAGGCGATCGGTGTCGATGACCTCCGACAGCGCCTCCCAGGCCTCGGTGACCTCGTCGATGTCGGCCATGTCGGCCATGGAGCAGCCGGCGTTCAGGTCGGGGAGGATCACCGACTGGTGGTCGCCGGTGAGCACGTCGGCCGACTCGGCCATGAAGTGCACGCCGCAGAACACGATGTGGTCGGCCTCCGGGTGCTCCTGGGCCAGCACCGACAGGCGGTAGGAGTCGCCGCGCGCGTCGGCCCACTTCATGACCTCGTCGCGCTGGTAGTGGTGCCCGAGGATGAACAGCTTGTCGCCGAGGGTGGCCTTGGCGGCGCCGATCATCTCGTCGAGCGCTTCGGGCGTGGCATCGCGGTAGCGCTCGGGGAGCGGGGTCTGGAGCCTGAGCATGTGGTGGTGACCTCCGAGGGGAGATCCCGCTGGATGACCGGTGGGGGCAGCCTGGTCGCCACGCCACGGGGATGTCGGTCACGGGATCGGACAAGGGGTGCCGGAGACCAGGCCGGCACCCCGGAGCATACGGGCACCGATCGCCACCCCGACGGATCGCGTCGGGCTTGAACTCCGGCCCCACCGTCCGATGGAGGGGGACCATGGAGACGGCCGTCGAGACCACCGCGCCCGCGGCGCGCGCCGAGCAGGTCCGGATCGCGGGCCTGGTGGCCGTCATCGTCGGCCTGGGCCTGGCTGCCTGGCCGGCCGGTGAGCTGTGGGTGGTCCTCGCCGGGCTCAGCCTGGCCGTCGGCGTCGGCGCGCCGCTCCTGGTGGTGGGCCACGAGCGGGTGGCGCGAGCCCTGCTGCCCGCCGCGGTGGTCCTGGTGGTCGCCATCGGGGCCTGGGCGCCGCACGCCCGAGCCACCGGCGGGGGCACCGCCCGTGACCGCAACCACGACGGTGGCGTCTACGTGACCCGCGAGGCCGCCCGCCTGGCGCTGCACGGCGAGGACCCGTACACGGCCCGCTACGCCGCCGTCCTGCCCGAGTCGTGGGCCCGCGTGCAGGGCGCCGACGGTCGACGGGTGGCCAACCCCGTGATCGACCACGAGCCCTACCTGCCGCTGTCGTTCCTGGTGCAGGCGCCGTTCGTGCTGGTCGCCGACGCGGTGGGCGCCACCTGGGACCCCCGGATCCTGGCCTGGGCGGCCCTCGCCGCCCTGGCCGTCGCCCTCGCCCGCCGGCCCGGCTCGGCGGCGGCCCGCCTCGGCGCCGTGCTGGTGGCGGGGAACGCCTTCACCTTCACCTACCTGGCGTGGGGCACCAACGACTCCCTCGCCGCGTGCGCCTTCCTGGCCTCGCTCCTGCTGGCCCGCCGTCGGCCGGGCTGGGCCGGGGCGGCGCTGGCGGTGGCCATCTCCTGCAAGTTCCTCTTCCTGGTGGCCGTGCCGCCCCTGCTCGTGGTGGTCCTCGCCCGCCAGGGCTGGGCCGGCGTGAAGCGCTGGTGGACCGCCCCGGCGCTGCTGGCGGCCACCTGCCTGCCGTTCCTGGCCTGGTCGCCGAGGGCGTTCGTCGACGACGTGCTGTGGTTCAACCTCGGCAAGACCAAGCCGCTGATGCCCACCTCGGGCCTGGGCCTGCCCGCCGTGGCGCCGGGTGCGTTCCACGGCCTGCTCCTCGGCCTGGCCACCTTGGCGGGCCTGGCGATCGCGTTCGGGTTGGTCCCGTGGCTCGCCCACCGCCTCCGCTCGCTGGCCTGGGTGGGCCCGCTGACCGCCCTCGGCCTGCTGGGGCTGCTGGTCCCGGCGCGCACGTTCCAGTGGAACTACCTGGTGCTCGTGGTGGCCGCCGCCGCCTCCGGCTGGTGGGCGCTCGACGGCGCCGACGACCTGGCGGCGGCCCCCGACGGGGCCCCTGGCGGGGTCCCGACCGCCCGCGCCGCGGTCCCAGCGGGGCGGTTGCCCGAACCGGTGGCCGATCCGGCAACCTAGGAGGCGTGGTCCAACGTCCTCCCGCCGGCTCCATCCCCGACACCCCCGGCTCGTACCAGTTCAAGGACGCCCACGGCCGGGTGATCTACGTCGGCAAGGCCAAGTCCCTGCGGTCCCGGCTGTCGACCTACTTCCAGACCAACCTGCCGGCGCGCACCGCGCAGATGGTGGCCACGGCCGAGACCGTCGAGTGGATCCAGGTCCGCAACGAGGTCGAGGCGCTCATGCTCGAGTACAGCCTCATCAAGCAGCACCGGCCGCGGTTCAACATCCGGCTGGTCGACGACAAGAGCTACCCGTACCTGGCGGTGACGGTGGGCGACGACTGGCCCCGGCCCATGGTCATGCGGGGCGCCCGGAAGAAGGGCGTGCGCTACTTCGGCCCGTACGGGAGCGCCTACGCCATCCGCGAGACGCTCGACCTGCTGCTGCGCACGTTCCCCTTGCGCACCTGCTCGGACAACAAGTTCAACAACCACCAGAAGCTGGGCCGGCCCTGCCTGCTCTTCCACATCGAGAAGTGCTCGGGCCCGTGCGTGGGCGAGGTCACCCGCGACCAGTACCAGACCTACATCGACGAGCTCCTCCAGTTCCTGGAGGGCGACACCGACGACGTCGTGAAGAAGCTCGGCTCCGGGATGCGCGAGGCCGCGGGGGAGCTCGAAGTTCGAGCGGGCCGCCCGCCTGCGGGACCGGCTCCAGTCGGTGAACAAGGCCATCGAGCGCCAGCAGATGGTGGCCGACCGCAACGAGGACCTCGACGTCTTCGGGGTGGCCGACGACGAGCTCGAGGCCGCCGTCCAGGTGTTCCACGTGCGGAAGGGCCGCGTGGTCGGCCGCAAGGGCTTCGTGCTCGACAAGGTCGAGGACCTCAGCGAGTTCGAGCTCACCGGTCGCATCCTCGAGGGGTTCTACGCCGAGCCGCCGCCCATCGGCATGCCCAAGCAGGTCCTGGTCCCGTGGGACCCCGAGGACCTCGAGCTCTACCAGGGCTGGCTCAGCGACCTCCGGGGCTCGGCGGTCACCATCCGGGTGCCCCAGCGGGGCGAGAAGCGCACCCTCCAGGAGACCGTCGCCAAGAACGCCAAGGAGGAGCTGGTCCGCCACCGGCTCAAGCGGGCCAGCGACCACAACAGCCGGGCCAAGGCCCTCAACGAGCTGCAGGAGTACCTCGGCCTGCCCGAGCCGCCGCTGCGCATCGAGTGCTACGACATGAGCCACATCCAGGGCTCCGACTACGTCGGGTCCATGGTGGTCATGGAGGACGGCCTGCCCAAGAAATCCGAGTACCGCCGCTTCAAGATCAAGAGCGGCCAGGGCAACGACGACTTCCGGGCCATGGAGGAGGTGCTCACCCGGCGCCTCACCGCCTACGTCGCCGACAAGGAGCTGCCCATCAGCGAGCGGGGCAAGTTCTCGTACCCGCCGCAGCTGCTGCTGGTGGACGGCGGCAAGGGCCAGCTCGGCGTGGCGGTGAAGGTGCTGCGCGACCTCGGCCTCGACGAGGAGATCCCGGTGGCCTCGCTGGCCAAGCGGTTCGAGGAGGTCTACGTGCCCGGCCTCTCGGACCCCATCACCATCCCGCGCCAGTCCGAGGGCCTCTACATGCTCCAGCGGCTGCGGGACGAGTCGCACCGCTTCGCCATCACCTTCCACCGCGAGCTGCGCGGCAAGCGCATGACCACCTCCGTCCTCGACGGCATCCCGGGCCTCGGCGAGACCCGCAAGAAGCGGCTGGTGAAGGAGCTGGGCGGCATCGGTGCGGTGAAGAAGGCCAGCTTCGAGCAGCTCCAGGCCCTGTCCTGGCTGCCCGAGGCCGTCGCCGTGGCCATCGACGAAAAGCTCCACAGGCCGCGCTGAGCGCCGACAGGTGGGGGATGGCACCCGCACCGCAGGCGACCGAGGACCAGCGCGCCGTCGCGCTCGTCGTCGTCGTGGGCCTCCTCCTGGCCTCGATGGTGGTGGCCGGCTGGTTCCACCGGGCCTTCCTGCTGCCCGACGCCGCCACCTGGGAGCGCGGCCGCACCATCAGCGCCGCCTACGACCCGCCCGACCAGCCCGTGGAGCTCTACTTCAACCAGGGCGACGGCCAGCTGTTCGCCCACCAGGCCATGGACCCCTTCGTCCGCCACCCCGAGGGCATCCGGGGCGGCGCGGCCGAGCAGGCCTACCGCCTGCAGCGGCCGCTCTACGGCTGGGTCGGCTGGATCGCCTCGGCCGGCCAGCCCGCCGCGGTGGCCTGGGCCCTCATCGCCGTCACGGTCCTCGCGGTGGGACTGTTGGCCGGGCTGGCCGCGACGCTCGCCGCCACCTGGGGGCGCAGCCCGTGGTGGGGCCTGGCGGTGCTCGCCGCCCCCGGCGTCTCGGTCGACCTCATCCGGTGCGGCCCGGAGGCCCTGGCCGCCGCCCTCGTGGCCGGCGGCCTGCTCGCCTGGCTGGGGCCCCGCCGGCGCACCTGGCCGGCGGTGGCGTGCTTCGCCCTGGCCTGCCTGGCCCGCGAGACGCTCGTGGTGGTGCCGGTCACCCTGGTGGCGGTGGACTGGTGGTCCAGCCGGCTGCCGGGACGTCCGTGGGCCGGTGCGGTGCGCCGGGCGTGGTCGCCGCTGTTCGCCAGCCTGGTGCCGTTCGTGGCGTGGGTCCTCGTCCTGCGCGTCGGCCTGGGCGCCTGGCCGAGGGGGTCGGTCGAGGGGCGCCTCTCGCCGATCCCGTTCTCGGGCCTGGTGGCCGCCCGAGGCCGCTTCGACGGCGAGGAGCTGCTGGCGCTGGCGCTGCTGTTCGGTCCGGCCCTCGTCGCGCTGGTCCGCGGGCGGGACCTCCGCCTCCGGGGCCTGGTGGCCGCGCACCTGGTGCTGGCGGCGGTGATGGGGGAGGCCGTGTGGGTGAGCTGGCTCGACTTCGGCCGCGTCCTGCTGCCGCTCTCGCTGGTGAGCCTGCTGGCGCTCCTGGCCCCGGCGCCCGCCCCGAGCGGGCCCGAGCCCGCTGCGGCGCCGGCGCCAGCGCGTCGGCTGGCCCCGGTCGGCGGCTGATCCAGGGAGGGGAGCCGGCCTCCGGTGGCGAATGAGGCGGTGCCGCCGGGATCGAGCCCGGCGCTCCTCCGCCTCCGAAGGGGTTCCTGCATGTCCAAGCGCCAGGTGGCCGATCGACTGGCCGCCGTGCCCCTCTTCGCCGGGCTGACCAAGAAGGAGCTGGCCCACCTGGCCAACGGCGCCGAGCTGGTCGACGTGCCGGCGGACGCGACGGTGGTGGCCCAGGGCGACTACGGCGAAGGGGTGTTCGTGCTCCTCGACGGGGCGGCCAAGGTCGTCCGCAACGGCCGGACCGTGGCCCGCCTGGAGCCGGGCAGCCACTTCGGCGAGCTGGCGCTGCTCGACCCGGGGCCGCGCACGGCCTCGGTGGTGACGACCGAGGCGAGCCGGCTGGGCATCCTCGGTGCCGCCGCGTTCCGGGTGTCGCTGCGCGAGTCGCCCCGCATGGCCGAGCGGCTCCTGGCCTCGCTGGCCCGGCGAGCGCGCGACGAGGGCTGGCGCGAGCACGCCTGAGGAGAACCGCCCGGCGGCTCCCCGGTGCCGTCGCGCCCGCCGCCTACCGTGACGGCCATGGCTGACGACATCGACCTCTGGGAGGCCCACTCGGGCTGGTGGCAGGAGGGCTTCACCGACGGCGCCGACCCGGAGTACGTCGAGCAGATCATGCCGTTGGCCGCCAACCTCCTCGAGGGGTTCGACCGGGTGCTCGACGTCGGCACCGGCGAGGGCCAGGTGGCCCGCCTGGCCACCGACCTGGGCTCCTCGCTCGTGGTCGGCATCGATCCCACCGCCAACCAGGTGGTCGAGGCGGCCAAGCGGGGCGGGGGACCGGCCTACGCCCGCTCCGGCGCCGACGCCCTCCCGTTCGCCGACGCCAGCTTCGACGCCGTGGTGGCCTGCCTGGTCTTCGAGCACATCGAGGCCGTCGACGACGCCATCGACGAGGTCGCCCGCGTGCTGCGGCCCGGCGGCCGCTTCGCCTTCTTCCTGAACCACCCGCTGCTGCAGACGCCGGGGAGCGGCTGGATCGACGACCAGACCCTCGACCCGCCCGAGCAGTACTGGCGCATCGGCCCGTACCTGGTGGAGGACAACTCCATCGAGGAGGTCGAGAAGGACGTCTTCATCCCGTTCATCCACCGGCCGATGAGCAGGTACGTGAACGCCATGGCCGACGCCGGCCTCACCCTGCGCCGCATGCTCGAGCCGGCGCCCCCGCCCGGGTTCCTGGCCCGGGCCGCGGAGTACCAGGCCGCCGCCACCATCCCCCGCCTCCTCGTGCTCGTGGCCGAGCGCGAGGTCGGCTGAGCGCCGAGCCCACGGTGAGCCCGCCCTACGACGAGTCCTCGGCGGGCAAGGACCGCTGGTCCGACGAGCCCGAGCCGGCCCTGCCCGACACGCCGATGTGGCTGTCGCACCACTGGCCCCACACCTACGACCGGTGCGCCGTGGTGGGCGGGCTCCACGTCTGCCGCCGCTGCCTCGTCCTGTACCCGCTGGCCCTGGTGTCGGGCATCGCCATCGGCATCGGCTCGTGGTGGCCCCACCGCATCGACGCCTGGGTCCTCTGGCTGTTCCCGCTCCCGGGCGTGATCGAGTTCGTGCTCGACAACCTGGGCCGCATCGCGTACTCGCCGGTGCGCCAGATGGTCCTCTCCGGTGCGGGAGCCATCGCCGCCGGCCTCGGCTACGTCCGCTACCTCGACCACACCACCGACCACCTCGTCTGGAGCGTGGTCGCCGCCTACACCGCCGCCTGCCTGGTCGGCGCCCTCTACGGGGGGGCTCCGGCCGAAGGAGCCCACGTGAAGCCCCTGAAGCGCCAGCTGGAACCGTTCCTCCCCGGGCCCGGCAACCCCAAGGTCACCGACGGCGAGCTGGCGGTGTTCATCGTCTGCGTGCTGGTGACCACCATCGGGCTGGCCGGCGACATCTCCCGCCACCTCCAGAACCCGGGGTCGCTCAACAACGACTTCATCTCCGGCTGGCACCTCGTCCTCTACGGCGGCGTGCTGTCGGTGGGCCTGTTCATCGGCTTCGGCGCCGTGCGCCGTGGGCCGGGCTACGTCGGCTCGGTCTCCACCGGCACCATCGGCTTCGGGCTGCTGTCCTTCGGCGGCGTGTGCGACGCCACGTGGCACCACGTCTTCGGGACCGAGGCCGCGGTCGAGGCGCTGGTGAGCCCGCCGCACCTGGTGGTGTTCACCGGCCTGGCCTTCCTGCTCACCGCCCCGGTGGTGGTCCTCTGGAAGCGCGAGGCCCGGCGCCTCGGCGTGGTGGCCTCGATCGCCGCCATGGTCTCGGTGGTGTCCACCGTGCTGGTCACCAGCCTGTTCACCGGCTACCTGTCGCCGCTGTCGGGCGGCCTGTCGCTGCAGGCCGGCTACATCGAGCCGCTGGTGGGGGAGTCGGTCCAGGACTACGACACGGTGCGGGGCCTCGGCATCGCGGTGTGGACCGCGGCGGTGCTGGCCACCGCGGTGGTCGTGCTGCTGGTGCGGTTCCGCCTCGTCCCGGGCGTCCTGCTGGCCGGGTTCGTGCTGCTCGGCCTGCCCCCGCTGTTCGTGAGCGGGTCCGGCGGCATCGGCGACACGTCGTCGATCGACGTGTTCAACCCGCTCACGGTCGGCTTCGTGGCCGCGGGCCTGGCCGCCGAGGTGTGCATGGCGCTGCTGGGCCGCCCCACGTTGGGGCGCATCGGCGCCTCCCTGACGGGCGCGGCCGTGGGCGCCGCCATGTGGGCGGCCACCTTCGCCACGCTCGGCCACGACGACCGGCTCCAGTGGGGCGAGGCCCTGTGGGGCGGGGCCATCACCATCTCCGCCCTGGTGGGCGCGGCCATCGCCGCCCTCATCGCCCTGCCGGTCAGCACCGGCTCGGCCATCACCAGCGGCACGCCCGGGCCCCACCCCGCCTGAGCCGAGCGGGCGCGGCGGTCCGAGCCGGGTCGGGGCCACCGGTACGCTCGGCCGCGTGACCGACTTCGCGGTGATCACCGGCCTCTCGGGCGCAGGGCGCTCCACCGCGGCCGACGTGCTCGAGGACCAGGACTGGTTCGTCATCGACAACATGCCGGTGGCGCTCATGCCGAAGGTGGGGGAGCTGGCCCTGCTGCCGGGCTCCGACATCAGCCGGGTGGCCTTCGTCGTGGGCTCCAACTCCGACACCGGCGAGCTCGAGGCCATGCTCGACGACCTGCGCTCCTCGGGGTCGCGGGTGCGGGTGCTGTTCCTCGACGCCCGCAGCGACGTGCTCATCCGGCGCTACGAGAGCAGCCGCCGCCGCCACCCGGCCAGTGCCGGCGCCCTCCTGGGTGCGGCCATCGAGCAGGAGCGGTTGGCGCTCGACCACATGCGGGCCCTGTCGGACGTGGTGGTCGACACCAGCGACCTCAACGTCCACCAGCTCCGCGAGCGGGTGGAGCAGCTCTTCGCCGACGACGACGCCACGCCCGGCATGCAGGTGACCGTGCTGTCCTTCGGCTTCAAGCACGGCCTGCCCGCCGATGTCGACATGGTCCTCGACTGCCGCTTCCTGCCAAACCCGCACTGGGTCGACGACCTGCGTCCGCAGACCGGCCAGGACGAGCCGGTGCGCGACTACGTCCTGGGCTCGGAGCTGGCGCACGGCTTCCTCGACCGCCTCGACGGCCTCCTCGACGTGCTGCTGCCCGCCTACCAGGCGGAGGGCAAGGCGTACCTCACCCTGGCGTTCGGCTGCACGGGCGGCCGGCACCGCTCCGTCGCCATCGCCGAGGAGGTGGCCCGCCGCATGGAGGGCCGCGGCCTCGCCCCCGGCGTGGCGCACCGCGACGTGGCCAAGGGCGGATGACCGGACCACGCGTGGTCGCCCTCGGGGGCGGCCACGGCCTCGCCGCGTCCCTGCGCGCCGCCCGCCGGTACGCCGGCGACATCACCGCGGTGGTGTCGGTGGCCGACGACGGCGGCTCGTCGGGCCGCCTGCGCGCCGCGCTGCCCGACCTGCCAGCGCCGGGCGACGTCCGTCGCTGCCTCAGCGCCCTGGCCGACGACGACTCGCCGCTGGGGCAGAGCCTGGAGCACCGCTTCGCCGAGGGCGACGAGCTCCTCGGCGGCCACGCGTTCGGCAACCTCCTGCTCGCCGCCCTGGCCCAGCAGGTGGGGTTCACCGCCGCCGTCGAGGAGGTCGGGCGCCTGGTGGGTGCAGCCGGCCGGGTGCTGCCCGCCACCACCGGCCCGGTGGCGCTCGAGGGCTGGCTGGCCGGCGCCCGCCCGGATGCCGCCCGGGTGGTGGGCCAGGTGGCCGTGCAGAACGCGTGCGGCGTGTCCCGCCTGGGCCTGGTGCCGGCCGACGCCGGCTCCCCCGACGCGGTGGCCGACGCCATCCTCGCCGCGGACCAGGTCCTGGTGGGGCCGGGCTCGCTCTTCACCAGCGTCCTGGCCGCGGCCATCGTGCCGGCCGTGCGCGAGGCGCTCGCCGCCACGTCGGCCACGCGGGTCTACGTCGCCAACCTCCGCCCCCAGGTCCCCGAGACCGAGGGCTTCACCCTCTCGGACCACGTGCGGGCCCTCGCCGAGCACCACGTGGCGGTCGACGTGGTGCTGTGCCGCACCGGGCTCGGCGGCGGGCGCGGGACGGCGGCCGCCGGGCACGGGACCGCGCTCGACGGGGTCCGGGTCGTGGAGGCCGAGGTGGCCGACGACCGGGGCCTGGTGCACCAGCCGGAGCGCCTGGCCACGGCGCTGGCGGCCCTCGTCTGACGCTCCTCGTTGTTTCGCCCCGGTTTCCTGCGTTCAAGTAGGTTCCGAAGCGAGCAGGGGACACCCGTCACCGGACGGCGGGGACTGCCCACGACCCACCACAGGAGCTCCACCACATGACCATCCGCGTCGGGATCAACGGCTTCGGCCGCATCGGCCGCAACTTCTTCCGTGCCGTGAAGGAGCAGGGCGCCGACATCGACTTCGTGGCCGCCAACGACCTCGGCTCGGTCGACACCATGGCGCACCTCCTGAAGAACGACTCGGTCATGGGCCGCTTCGACGGTGACGTCAAGGTCCACGAGGACGGCATCGAGGTCGACGGCGACGTCATCAAGATCCTGGCCGAGCGCGATCCCGGCAAGCTGCCCTGGGCCGACCTCGGCGTCGACGTCGTGATCGAGTCCACCGGCTTCTTCACAAGCCGTGAGAAGGCCGCCGCCCACGTCGAGGCCGGCGCCCCGCGCGTCATCATCTCGGCCCCGGCCACCGGCGCGGACGCCACCTTCGTGGTGGGCGTCAACGACGACACCTTCGATCCGGAGAACCACATCGTGGTGTCGAACGCCTCCTGCACCACCAACTGCTTCGTGCCCATGATCAAGGTCCTCGACGACGCCTTCGGCGTCGAGAAGGGCCTCATGAACACCATCCACGCCTACACCGGCGACCAGCAGCTGGTCGACGGCCCTCACTCGGACCTCCGCCGGGCGCGCGCCGCCGCGGTCAACATCGTGCCCACCTCCACCGGCGCCGCCCGGGCCACCGGCCTCGTCCTGCAGTCCATGCAGGGCAAGCTCGACGGCACCTCGCTGCGGGTGCCGATCCCGGTCGGCTCCATCACCGACTTCACCGGCCTGCTCAAGCAGGACGTCACGGTCGAAGAGGTCAACGCCGCCTTCGCCGCCGCCGCTGCCGACGGTCGCCTGAAGGGCATCCTCAAGTACTCCGAGGAGCCGCTGGTCTCGTCCGACATCGTCGGCACGCCGTACTCGGTCACCTTCGACTCCGGCCTCACCATGGCCATGGGCAACCTGGTCAAGATCCTCGGCTGGTACGACAACGAGTGGGGCTACTCCAACCGCCTCGTCGACCTCGCCAAGATCGTCGGCGCGGCGAACAAGTAGCCGGCTCGGTACCGACCACATGATCAACGGGGTTCCCCAACTCGAGGACCTCGGCGACCTCGCCGGCAAGCGGGTCCTGGTGCGTTGCGACTTCAACGTGCCCATCCGCGACGGCCAGATCACCGACGACCTCCGCATCACCGCCGCGCTGCCCACCCTGCGGTGGCTCCAGGAGCAGGGGGCCACGGTCACGGCCTGCTCGCACCTGGGTCGGCCCAAGGGCACCCCCGATCCGCAGTACTCGATGGACCCGGTGCGCGCTCGGCTCGCCGAGCTCGCACCGGGCGTCCAGCTGCTCGAGAACCTGCGCTTCGACGCGGGGGAGACGGGCAACGACGCCGCCTTCGTGGCCCAGCTGGTCGAGGGCCAGGACGCCTACGTCAACGACGCCTTCGGCGCCTCGCACCGGTCCCACGCCTCCATCGTGGGCCCGCCGCAGACCCTGCCGTCGGCGGCCGGGCGCCTGCTCGAGAAGGAGGTCGAGGTCCTCCTCGGCGCCCGCAACGAGCCCCGGCGGCCCTTCATCGCCATCCTCGGCGGCTCCAAGGTGTCCGACAAGCTCGGCGTGATCGAGGCGCTGCTCGAGGTGGCCGACGGGCTGGTCATCGGTGGCGGCATGTGCTTCACCTTCCTCAAGGCCCTCGGCCACCAGGTGGGCTCCTCGCTGCTCGAGGAGGACCAGGTCGACACCTGCAAGGCGCTGCTCGACAGCGGCGCCACCATCCACCTCCCGTCCGACATCACCGCGCTCGGCCCCGGCGGCAAGATCGGCGACCCGTCGGCCGGCGGCGAGGTGCGCCAGTTCGGCCGCAGCCTGCCCGACGGCTGGATGGGCCTCGACATCGGCCCCGGCACCGCGGCGGAGTTCTCCGACGTCATCGCCGAGGCCCGCCAGGTCCTCTGGAACGGGCCCATGGGCGTGTTCGAGGACCCCCGCTTCGAGGCCGGCACCCGCACCGTGGCCGAGGCCGTGGCCGACTGCCGCGGCTTCACCATCGTCGGCGGCGGCGACAGCGCGGCGGCGGCCGCCCAGTTCGGCCTGGCCGACCAGATCGACCACGTCTCCACCGGTGGCGGCGCGTCCCTCGAGCTGCTCGAGCAGGGCGACCTGCCCGGCCTGGCCGCCCTGCGGTCCGCGCCGAACGCCGGCTGACCGGGCGGGCCCGGCCCGCCGGACCGCCCCACCCGCCGCTCCTCCGCTCCTCCCGAACTCCAACGATCGGAAACACGATGGCCAAGGTCACCCGCACGCCGCTCATCTCGGGCAACTGGAAGATGCACCACAACCACTTCGAGGCGATCTCCACGATCCAGAAGCTGGCCTACCTGCTGCACAAGGAGGACACCGACGCGGTCGACGTCTCGGTGCACCCGCCCTTCACCGACCTGCGCTCGGTCCAGACCGTGCTCGAGGCCGACGACGTCCCGATCGCCCTGGGCGCCCAGCACTGCCACTGGGAGGAGAAGGGCGCCTTCACCGGCGAGGTGTCCCCGGCGTTCCTGGCCAAGCTGAACGTGAGCTACGTCATCGTGGGCCACTCCGAGCGGCGCGAGCTCTTCGGCGAGACCGACGAGATGGTCAACACCAAGGCCAAGGCCATCCTCAAGTGGGGCATGACCCCCATCGTGTGCTGCGGCGAGACGCTCGAAGAGCGCGAGGCCGGCAGCACCGAGGACAAGGTCGGCGGCCAGATCCGCGCCGGGCTGGCCGGGATCGCCGCCGAGCAGGTGGCCGGCCTGGTCCTGGCCTACGAGCCGATCTGGGCCATCGGCACCGGCCGCACCGCCAGCGCCGAGGATGCCCAGGCGGTGTGCGCCTACGTGCGCTCGGTGGTGGCCGAGGTCGCCGGGGCCGACGCCGCGGCGTCGGTGCGCATCCAGTACGGCGGCTCGGTCAAGGCGGCCAACGCCCCCGAGCTCATGGCCCAGCCCGACATCGACGGCGCCCTCGTCGGCGGTGCCGCCCTGGTGGCCGAGGACTTCGCCGGCATCGTGCAGTTCCGCTCCGCCTGACCGGCGCCACGCGGCCGCCGGCCGCCGCCACGAGCCATCCCGGAGGGGCCCGCGAGGGCCCCTCCGGCGCGCCCGGGGGCCGGTGACGGGTTTGGGGGAGGTGGGCGGCGGGGGACACCCCCGCGCCCAGGTCACGGCCCCGGCGGCCCCCGCGGGCGGGTCGATACCAGGTCGACGGGGTTGGACACAGAGCGTTTTCAACCTGGCCCATCGGCCACATGTCACGTCGGGAGGTGCACCTGTTCTGCGCGGTTTGCCCAGCACGCCGCGTCCGAGCTGCACGAATCGTCCAGCGACCGCCCCAACCGATGCACGTCTTGCGCGGCGGGATTTGACGCATGGCCACCAACCAGGGGCTACGGTTTCGCCCCGGCAGCGTCCGGGCATCCGGCAGCCGAACATCACGAGAACCGGACGGGTCCCCCGACCCGTCCGGCGTCTCCTCTCCCTCGCTCCCCTTCGGAGGCAATCCATGGCACAACGAACGTTCCGATCCGGTCTTCTGGCCGGAGCCCTCGCGCTGACGCTCATCGCCAGCGCGTGCGGTGATTCGAGCGAAGGCTCGGACGGCGCCACCAAGACGACGCAGAAGAGCACCGACAACGCCGCGCTCGACACCACGTCCTGCGGCAAGCTCGAGTACGACAAGGACGCACCCAAGGGCGGCACGTTCACGGACTACGCCTTCATGGCCGACTCCGGCACCAACACCAGCTTCGACCCCGGCGTGGTGCAGACCCTCAACGAGTCGCAGATCACCACCTCGCTCTTCGACGGCCTGACCGACTTCGACTTCAGCGACAAGTGCAACCCGGAGCTCAAGGGCGCCGTCGCCGAGTCCTGGGAGGGCAACGACGACGCCACCGAGTTCACCTTCAAGCTGAAGAAGGACCAGGTCTTCTCCGACGGCACCCCGGTGCTCGCCAGCTCCTTCAAGGACGCCTGGGAGCGGGCCGGCTCGGCCAAGCTCGCCTCGCCCTACGGCTACCTGATCGCCTACATCAAGGACGGCGACAAGCTGCAGGCCGGTGACCTCGACACCCTCGACTCCATCGTCGCCGATGACGACGCCGGGACCCTCAAGGTCACCCTGGCCTCGCCCAACGCCGACTTCCCGTCGATCGTGAGCCACCCGTTCTTCTCGCCGGCGAACAAGAAGGACCTGGCCAAGATCGGCCAGACCACCGGCTGGGGCACCAAGGGCCTCACCATCGGCAACGGTCCCTTCATGCTGGAGTCGGCCACCACGGCCGACGCCGACACCACGCTGGTGCCGAACCCCAAGTGGGCCGGCAACGTCTACGGCGACACCGAGGTCCACCTCGACAAGCTGGTGTTCAAGGCCTCGCTCGACGTCGAGACCGCCTACCAGACCTTCGAGGCTGGCGAAGGCGACGACGCCCCCGTGCCGTCCGGCAAGTACAAGGACGCCCTCGCGGCCTACAAGAACAACACCGTCG
Organism: Aquihabitans sp. G128; assembly: GCF_019048865.1. GTDB lineage: Bacteria > Actinomycetota > Acidimicrobiia > Acidimicrobiales > Iamiaceae > Aquihabitans. Next base: position 530,474 of record NZ_CP077604.1, read on the forward strand.
AGGACCCCAACGTGGGCTCGTACTACTTCGACTTCGGTGAGGACGACCCGCAGGTGGGTGGCCCGGAGAACGTGAAGCTCCGCCAGGCCATCTCCCTCGCCATCGACCGGGAAGAGATCAACACCAAGGTCTACGAGGGCACCCGCCAGATCTCGACCGGCATCGTGCCGCCCGGGATCCCCGGCTTCAAGGCCGACCTGTCGAAGTACACCAAGCTCGACGTGAAGGAAGCCAAGAAGCTCTACAAGGAGTGGCAGGACGCGGGCAACAAGCTCACCAAGCCGATCCGCATCGACTTCAACGAGGGCGGCTCCCACGGTGACGTGGCCCAGATCGTCCAGGCCAACCTGAAGGACAACCTGGGCATCGACGCCGACCTCGGCGGCGTGGCCGAGGACTACTTCAAGGTCGTCGCCGAGCCGGGTGGCTGCCAGCTGTGCCGGGCCGGTTGGTACGCCGACTACCCGACCTACGGCAACTTCATGGTCGACCTCTTCTCGAAGGCCTCGATCGGGGCGAACAACTTCGGTCGCTTCGAGAACGCCGACTTCGAGAAGGCCATCAAGGCCGCTCAGGCCGAGACCGACGACACGAAGCGTGGCGAGCTCTACAACGAGGCGGAGGACATCCTCCTCAACCAGCAGACCGCCACGGTCCCGCTCGTGTACTACACGGGCGGCCAGGTCTTCAACGACCGGGTGAAGAACTTCGACCAGCCGCCGCTGGGCATCATGCTCTGGGAGCGCGTGGCCGTCGACGGGTGATCCCGTAGCACCACCGGTGGAGCAGTGAGGTCGGGGGCCGGGCCGCAAGGCCCGGCCCCCGGCGCCCTCCACCGCCCGTCGTACCGTTCACCCCCCGTCCCCGTCGCTGCCAGACCTGACGCGAACCGAGTCAACCCATGGCCTCCTTCCTGATCCGCCGAACCCTGCAGCTCCTCCTGGTGCTCTGGGGCGGTGCGACGATCTTGTTCGTCCTGTTCTTCGTGATCTCCGGCAACCCCGCCGAGCGCATGGCCTCCGGTGGCGGATCCCGGAACCCCCCGGCGTCGGTCGTGAAGAACCTCGAGGTCCGGTTCGGCCTCGACAAGTCCAAGCCCGAGCAGTACAAGGACTACTTCTCCGGCGTGCTGACGGGGGACTTCAAGGAGTCCTTCCGCACCCGTGAGCCCGTGCTCGACATCGCCAAGGCCAAGGCCCCCACCAGCTTCCGGCTCGCCTTCTGGGCGGTGATCATCGAGGCGACGGTGGGCATCGGCGGCGGCATGCTGTCAGCCCGGAGGCGCAACTCCATCGGCGACTACGTCACCACCATCGGGGCGGTGGTGGCCTCGGCCATCCCGGTGTTCGTGCTCGCCTACCTGATCAAGCAGGTCACCGGCGTCTACGCGTTCCAGCACGACTGGCCGCAGTGGGCCCGGTTCCCCACCCGGGGGCTGGGCTCGGACCAGTGGTTCCTGGGCGTGATCCCCCGGGGCGACACGTGGAAGGCGCTGGTGCAGCCGGCGTTCGTGCTGGCCTCGGTCAGCACCGCCATCCTCGCCCGCATCACCCGCACGTCGATGCTCGAGACCATGCGCCTCGACCACGTGCGCACCGCTCGGGCCAAGGGCCTGAACGAGAAGAAGGTCATGCGCCGCCACGTGCTGCGCAACGCCATGATCCCGGTGATCACCGTGCTGGGCATCGACTTCGGCACCATGGTCGGCGCCGCGGTGCTGACCGAGACGGTGTTCAACCTCGGCGGCCTGGGCTCGCAGATCGTGGCGGCCGCCAAGGACCGCGACATCTACGTCGTGCTGGGCCTCACCCTCATCGTCACGTTCGTCTACGGCGTGGCCAGCCTGCTCGTCGACCTCTCCTACGCCTACTTCAATCCCCGCGTCCGACTGGGGGACGACTGAACATGGACCTCACCACACCTCCCGGGCACCCGGGCGAGCCCATCACCACCGGCGCCCAAGAGCTGGTCAACGTCGGCGGCCACGCCACCACCAGCGAGGGCGAGCAGGGCGTCGCCGAGCTGGCCGGCCTCGAAGGCGGCCTGGGCGGCGACGGCGCCGGCGGCGAGCCGGTCGACCTGGACGCCTCGCTCTACGACGTCGGCCCCAGCCGGTCCCTCGCGGCCGACGCCTGGCGCCGGTTCCGCCGCAACCGCCTCGCCATGTTCGGCCTCCTGCTGGTGGCGTTCCTGCTGCTGGTGGCCATCGTGGGCCCCTTCGTGGTGAAGGACCCGCTCAGCCAGCGGGGCCTCTCCCGGGAGCGCCCCACCAACCAGCACTGGTTCGGCACCGACCGCCTGGGCCGCGACGTGTTCGCCCGGGTGGTCTACGGCGTGCGCCTGTCGCTGTTCATCGGCTTCGTGGCCACCGCCGTCGAGACGCTCATCGGCATCGTGGTCGGCGCCATCGCCGGCTGGTTCCGGGGCTGGTCCGACACCATCCTCATGCGCTTCGTCGACATCCTCCTCGGCATCCCGTACTTCGTGCTGGCGCTGGTGATGGTGACCATCATCGGCAAGGGCCTGGCGGCGGTGATCATCACCCTCGCCATCACCGCCTGGCTGCAGACGGCCAGAACGGTGCGAGCCGGGTTCCTGCAGGTGCGCGAGCTGGAGTACGTCGAGGCCGCCAAGGCCATCGGCGTGCCCACCAAGCGGATCATCATCCGCCACGTGCTGCCCAACGTGTTCCAGCCGGTCATCGTGCTGGTGGCCGTCGGCATCGGCTCGGCCATCCTGGCCGAGGCGGCGCTGAGCTTCCTGGGCGTCGGCATCTCCGACCCCACCCCGTCGCTGGGGCTCATGGTCGCCCAGGCGCAGACCGAGGTGACCACGTCCTTCTACCTGCTCTTCTTCCCGGCCATGGGCATCGTGATCACGGTGCTGGGCTTCCTGCTGGTGGGTGACGGCCTCCGTGACGCCCTCGACGTGAAGGACATCTGATGGCCGACGCGCTGATCACCCCCTCGGCCTCCGACGGCACCGCGCCGCCGGCCGGTCGCCCCCTGCTCGAGGTGAGCGACCTCACCGTGAGCTTCCGCACCGACGACGGCGCCGTGCAGGCCGTCCGGGGCGTCGACTTCTCCATCGAGCCCGGCAAGGTGCTGGCCATCGTGGGCGAGTCCGGCTCCGGCAAGTCGGTGACGGCCATGAGCATCCTCAAGCTGCTGCCGCCGTCGGCCACCGTCGAGGGCACCATCACCTTCGACGGCGAGGACCTGCTGGCGGCCAAGGCCAGCCGCATGCGCCAGGTGCGCGGCGGCGAGATCGCCATGATCTTCCAGGACCCGCTCACCGCCCTGAACCCGGTGTACAAGGTGGGCCACCAGATCATCGAGATGATCCAGGTCCACCGCAAGATCTCCAAGGCCGACGCCCGCAAGCGGGCCATCGAGATGCTCGACCTGGTGGGCATCCCGCAGCCCGACAAGCGGGTCGACCAGTACACCCACGAGTTCTCCGGCGGCATGCGCCAGCGGGCCATGATCGCCATGGCCCTGTCGTGCGACCCGAAGCTGATCATCGCCGATGAGCCCACCACCGCCCTCGACGTGACCGTCCAGGCCCAGGTGCTGGAGGTCCTCGTCGACCTCGCCGAGCGGCTCAACACCGCCGTCGTGCTCATCACCCACGACCTCGGCGTGGTGGCCGGCATGGCCGACCGCATCACCGTCATGTACGCCGGCCGCATGGTCGAGGGCGGCACCGTCGACGACGTGTTCGACGCCACCGCCCACCCGTACACCGCCGGCCTGCTCAGCTCGCTGCCCCGCCTCGACGGCGACGTCGACGAGCCGCTGGTGCCCATCGGCGGCCAGCCGCCGTCGATGCTCAACCCGCCGTCGGGCTGCTCGTTCCACCCGCGGTGCAAGTGGGCCAGCGAGGCCGCCGGCTGCATGAGCGTGGTCCCGCCCACCGTCGAGCACCTGAGCGGCCACGTGGCCGCCTGCCACCGGGCCGACGAGCTCATCGCCGCCGGCCTGCTCACCCGCGGCGCCACCGGCAACCCGGGCGACGACACCAGCGGCCAAGCCGCAGCCCGGGCCCAAGCGGCCGGCACCGCCACGCCCGTGGCCGTCACCAGCCCTCGCGAGGCGTCGGCGGCCAGCGCCGTCCCGCTGCTGCAGGCCATCGACGTCGAGAAGCGCTTCCTCGGCCCCCGCATCGGCGTGCTCGGCCTCAGCCGCAGCACGGTCAAGGCCGTCAGCGGCGTCTCGTTCACCCTCGAGCGGGGCGAGACCCTGGGCGTGGTGGGGGAGTCGGGCTGTGGCAAGTCCACCCTCGGTCGGGTGCTCATGCGCCTGCTGCCGTCCACCGGCGGCCAGGTGCTGCTCGCCGGCGACGACGTCGCCGACCTCGAGAAGCAGGACAAGCGGAAGTTCCGCAGCCGGGTGCAGATGGTCTTCCAGGACCCGTACGCGTCGCTGAACCCCCGCATGACCATCGGGGAGGCCCTGGCCGAGCCGTTCCTCATCCACCAGGGCAAGAACCGGGCCGCCAGCCGGGCCGAGGTGTCGGAGCTGCTGCGGGTGGTGGGCCTCTCGCCCGAGCACGCCGGCCGCTACCCCCACGAGTTCTCCGGCGGCCAGCGCCAGCGGGTGGGCATCGCCCGGGCCCTGGCCGTGGAGCCCGAGCTGATCGTGCTCGACGAGCCCGTCTCCGCCCTCGACGTCTCCATCCAGGCCGGCGTGGTCAACCTCCTGCGCAAGCTGCAGGAGGAGCGAGGGATGGCGTACTTCTTCATCGCCCACGACCTCTCCGTGGTCCGCCACATCTCCGACCGCGTGGCGGTGATGTACCTGGGCAAGATCGTCGAGATCGGCACCCGGGAGCAGATCTACAAGGAGGCCCGCCACCCCTACACCCGGGCCCTCATGTCGGCGGTCCCGATCCCCGACCCGGCGCTCGAGCGGGTGCGCCAGCGCATCATCCTCGAGGGCGACGTCCCCAGCCCGATCAACCCGCCCAGTGGCTGCCACTTCCGCACCCGCTGCTGGAAGGCCACCGAGATCTGCGAGGTCGAGGAGCCCGAGCTCACCGGCGACGCGTCCCACAGCTTCGCCTGCCACCACCCGGTGGAGACCCCCGTCCAGATCGGCGCCGCCCTCCCCACCTGACCCGGTGCTGCAGCCTCCCGTGATGCCCGACGGGCGGGGGAGGATCTGTAGAGTGGTCAAGCCCTCGGAGACGGGGGCATCGCTTTCGAAAGGCGCTCCGTGCTCACCTACATCCTCGTCACGATCCACGTCATCGTCTCGGCCGGCATGCTCGGGCTCGTCCTGCTGCACAGCGGCAAGGGCGGCGGCCTCTCCGACATGTTCGGCGGCGGCATGGGCGCCGCGGCGCAGGGCTCCACCGTGGTGGAGAAGAACCTGGACCGCATCACCGTCGTGGCGGCCGTGATCTTCGTGTTCACGACCCTCGCCCTCGGCCTGCTCATGAGCACGCCCACCTGAGCGATCTCGTTTCGACCCCGGCGCATCCGTGCGCTAGGTTTGCAACCCGCATCGGTGATCCCGATGGCCACGTCGAAGTGGCGGAATTGGCAGACGCGCTAGCTTGAGGGGCTAGTGCCCTTAGGGGCGTGGGGGTTCAAGTCCCCCCCCTTCGACACCAAGGTGACCAGCACGAAAGTGCTGGTCACTGCTGGTTTTAGCCGACCGCTCAACCGCCCAGAATCGCCCGATGTCGGCGCTTTGTCAGCACGTGGCAGTCCGGCGCAGTTCGCGATCATCGGCGTCGGCTTCGTAGGGGCGGAGGCTGTCGAGTCTCAGTGACGTCAACCTCCAGAATGGCGAAGCCTTCCGCGTTGCCCAGGAGTCACGGCCGGTTCAACTACCTTCGCCCCATGGCGAGACTGACTGAGCCAGGCGAACCGGTCAGGGCACGCGAGCTCCGCCGCCGGGCCCCCCGAGCAGAGGTCAACCCACCGGGCTCGACCCGAGGACTCTCGCGACGGCCGAAAGCAAAGGCGCCGCAGTGAGCGGACCGGGCGAGCTCACTGAAGGGACGCAAACAGAAAAGCCGCCGACCTTAGCGGGGAAGCTCAAGGCCGCGAAGAGGGTCATCGGCGGGGAGAACCCGACGAGCGTGGCCGAAGGTCTCGGCGTGCCTAGGTCCGAGGTGGACCGGTGGGTAGCCAGCTACAACGCAGGTGGCACTGCGAGCGTCCGTCGTGACTTCCCGACCAGGTCGAGGAGGAGCTATCCAGCGCCCGATCCAGCCATTAGTCACATCTCCGAGGCCCTTGCCTACGCAGCGCCCATGGCCGGCAAGCGCACCTACGGAGGCTTTCTGTCGAACGCGCTGGCCGTGCTCCTTGCGAACGGTTTACGAGCCGAGGGCTTTCAGGGCGTGCTTCCCGACGATCGGGGAGGATTCGAGTCGCCGTCTCGGACATCCCGAGGACTCAAGAAGCTTGATGTCAATTACTCGACGCCGGAGATGGGACTCGGACTCGGCCTCTCGATCAAGACCATCGCCGGCCCCGACCCGGGAACGAAGCGTTTTACCAAGAACTACTCCCGCAACGACAACGAGTTGCGAGCCGAGGCGATGGACTACCACCGTCGGCAGCCGTTCGCCGTCCTGGTGGGATTTCTCTTCATGCCGATCAGCTGCTGTGACGACGGGGGGCGGGGACACGGTGAGGAGGCCGGAGTCTCAAGCTTCGCGGCTGCGGTCCGGTACTTCCGAAGTCGGACCCCTCGTCCAGAACCGGAAGACGAGCCGGATCTCTTCGAAGCCTTCTTCATTTGCATCTACGATCCCGAATCCACAGATGTACGACTCTGGCCGGTGCACGATCTTGCTCTTGCCCCGCCGAAGGTCGGACGGCCGGGGGACCGGAGCACCCTTTCGCTCGACGCAGCCCTAGGCCAATGCGCCGCCATCTTCGAGCACCGCAACAACCCGGCGTTCGAGTTCGCACCCGATCCGAGCTAGCCTTTCAGGCGGTCCAGCGCTGAGACACTCGTCAGCGCTGCTGAGGTGACCACATCGCCTCGGACGATCGGGTGAGCGTGGCCCGAGCCCCACCCCAGGAACCCAACGCGCCGTATGTCGGCGCCGGAACCTGGAGGCCTCGGATGCCTGTCTCACTCGCCGAACCCGACTACGCTCACGAACGTCTGTTCGATCCCCAAGTCTGGTCGAGGAAGCCTCTCGATGACGAGTTCCAAGTGTGTAGTTTGGCCGGTGTGACGATGCCCGACGCCTTCTCCGTCGCCGGGCTCTTCGCCGGAATCGGCGGGATCGAGTCCGGACTCGCCCGCCACGGCGGCAGGTCCGAGCTGCTCTGCGAGTACTGGCAACCGGCCCATCACGTGCTCGCGACCCAGTTCCCCGATGTTCACCTGGTCGAGGACGTGCGCGACCTCAGGTCGCTTCCCAAGGTGGACCTCGTTTCGGCAGGTTTCCCGTGCACGGACCTGTCCCAGGCCGGTCGGATGAACGGCATCAAGGGTGAGGCCTCCGGGCTGGTGGGGGAGGTGTTCCGGCTCCTGAAGCGGCCGAGGGCACCAATGCTGATGCTCGAGAACGTGCGCAACATGCTGGTGCTCGATGGAGGTACCGCCATGCGGTACCTCACCGACGAGCTCGAGGGTCTGGGCTACAAGTGGGCCTACCGCCTGGTCGACTCCCGATTTGCCGGGGTGCCACAGCGGCGGCAGCGGGTGATCTTCCTCGCCTCGCGAAAGATCGATCCTCGCGCCGTCCTGTTCGCGGACGATGCCGGCGAGCCCGCCGACGACCGCTACGCAGACCAGTGCCACGGCTTCTACTGGACCGAAGGCCTTCGCGGGGTGGGCTGGGCGAGAGATGCCGTGCCGACGCTCAAGGGCGGCTCCACCATCGGCATCCCGTCGCAGCCCGGCATCTGGAACCCGCAGGCTCCGCTCGGTCTGCGGATCGTGCTGCCGTCGGTCGAGGAGGCCGAGCAGATGCAGGGCTTCCCGAGAGGGTGGACCGCACCGGCCGACGACCTCGAGAAGAGCCGCGGGACCCGATGGAAGCTCACCGGCAACGCGGTGACCGTTGGTGTCTCCTCCTGGGTCGGCAGCCGGCTACGGAACCCGGGAGACCCCATCCTCGATGGCCGGATGGTCTCGGCCGGAGATCGGTGGCCGACGGCGGCGTACGGGTCGGGCGGAAAGGTATGGGCTGTCGACGTGACCATGTGGCCGACCCACGAGCCGTACCAGCACCTCCACGATGTCGTGGACCTCGAAGCCGCACAACCGCTCTCGCTGCGGGCCGCCTCGGGCTTCCTCTCCCGGGCGAATCGCGGCAACCTGCGCTTCGCCGATGGTTTTCTCGACGACATGTCCGAGCACATCGGATACATGAGCTCGGAGTTGTCCGTCGCCTGACCGCCCGACCTCCGGGCGCCCGGCAGCATCCTCCGAAGTCGTTCGCAAGCGGATGCAGAACCAGCGGCGAAGGGACACCGGCCCCGAGCTCGCGCTCAGGAGGGCCGTCTGGGCTCGTGGGCTCCGCTACCGAGTCGACACCGCACCGCTGAAGGGCCTACGCCGTCGGGCCGATCTCGTCTTCACCCGGGCCCAGGTGGCGGTGTACGTGGACGGCTGCTTCTGGCACCGATGCCCGATCCACGCCTCTGCACCCAAGGCGAATGGCCAATGGTGGTCGGACAAGCTGGATGCGAACGAGCGCCGGGATCGAGACACCGACGAGCGGCTGGATGAAGCCGGCTGGATCGTCGTGCGGATCTGGGAGCATGAGGACGCCGGCGAGGCGGCGGAAAAGGTCGAGGCTGCCGTTCGTTCGCGGCTCGGTCCCGCATGATCACCGGTGGGATGTCTGCGGCCCGTTAGCTTCGGTCCGTGGAAGGACCGGGGATCCTCGCTCAGACACTCACGGTTCCGGCGCTGACGCGCACGAAGGAGCCAGCACTGTGGCAGTACCACTCACGAGGCGCCCGTCACTCCCTGACGTCCTGCTGGGGCGTCCTCTTCGATTTACTCGTCCACTCCAGCCTTCTCCGGCAGCACGTCGAGCAGGGAAAGGTCGTGTTCGGTCTCGATCACAAGATGCAGGACTACGCAGCGAATCGCTCGAAGAACCTGGACCTGGTGATCGCTCGACCGAACGATGCCGGCTGGACCCTGACGCGCGACCCGCGCCGGTTCTCCGAGCTGCCGGCCGTCTTCGACATGGAGCTCACGCCGGCACAGCGAGCTGTGCTCGCCACAATTCCGGACCCACTCGAAGGTGATGTCGGAGCCGTCCACCTCGCCCTCGAGTCGAAGGCCTGCATGACGGCGTTCACCAAGTCGTATCCGCGGCTCTACGACGAGCTGAACTCTTCGCACGCCGTAATCCACGGGGCGTCGAACCGGGCGCTGGCCGTCGGCCTCGCCATCGTGAACGTCGCCGACGAGTTCGTCTCGCCGGTCGGCAAGCGGAACCGCCACAAGCAACCGGCCGACGCCCTCGGTGCGATTGCGAAGGTCGAGCAGCTGCCTCGGCGCTCGGGCGACGAGGGCGTGGGGTATGACGGGCTCGGCATCGTCCTCGTCGACCTCACGAACGACGGAAGCCAGGTGACCATCCCGACCGCGCCCGCCGTACCGGTGAACTATCAGTACGACCGCATGATCCTGCGCATCGCGAACGAGTACGACGTCCGCTTCCGTGGCGCCTGAGGTTGCGGTCGCGCGAACTGGTGGGTTGAGAGCGTTGGACTCGCCGCCGTCTCGACAGGGCTGTGGCGGGGTGACATTTTGCGCCGGGAGTTTACGCCGAAATGCTGATCGAGGCGATAGAAACCCTTGCATGGCAACGAACTCGGAACGTGACCCGTCAGTCGCTGAGGCGCAGGAGGCGGCAGTTCATGATGCCACAGCGCAACAGGACGCTGACGTCTTCAAGCGCCTGAGCGAGGTTGGTCGAACCCGAGTGGGGCGACCTGGTTACAACCCCGCCCGCGGCGATCGGAACGGCCGAGGTACACGGCGGCCATAGCCCGTACTGGCTGAATGACGCCGGCCCGCTGGACGTACAGCCGGGGGTGGCGGACGCTCAACTGTGGAAGTAGTGGCCTTCGTCCAGGTCGGCCAACAGGCCGGCCTCGGTGGGGTGCCAGTCCAACAGGGACTGGGTGGCGGCGCTGGAGGTGGGGTTGTCGAGGCCGGCGAAGGTGGCGAGGTAGCTGAAGCGGGACGGGGCTTCCTCGGCGGTGACGCTGACGGTGGGGATGCCGAGGTTGCGGCCGATGGTCTCGGCGATGGCGCGGAACGCCACGCCCTCGTCGCCGACGGCGTGGAGGCGGGTGCCGGCGGGAGCGCCCTCGAGGGCGAGGCGGTAGAGGCGGGCGGCGTCGAGGGTGTGGCCGGCGGGCCAGCGGTTGGCGCCGTCGCCGATGTAGGCCGCCTCACCGTGCTCGCGGGCGAAGCCGATGATCATCGGGATGAAGCCGTGGTGGTCGAGCGAGCTGTGCACCGTGGGCGGCAGGCGCACCACCGACGAGCGGACACCCCGGTCGGCCAGGGCGATGACGAAGTTCTCGGCGCCGGTGCGCGGCCCGGCCTCGAGCACGATGTCCTCGGTGCCCGTGCCCTCCACACCGCCGAAGGCCAGCATCAGGGTGCCCGAGGTGCCGACGAACGGCTTGTCGGTGCCGTCGAGGGCGCCGGCCATGGCGCCGATGGCGGCCAGGTCGGACTCGATCGCTGTCTGGTAGTCGCCCGCCGCCATGGCATCGTGCTTGAAGGCCAGGTGGATCACGCCGTCAGCGGCCGCGGCCGCAGCACCCAGGCCGTCGAGGTCGTCGAGGTCGCCCCGCAGCACCTCGGCGCCGGTGGCCGCCACGGTCGCCGCGGCGTCATCGGAGCGGGCCAGGCCCACCACGTGGTGGCCGTGGGCGAGGAGCTCGGGGATGAGGGCGGAGCCGACGTGGCCGGAAGCGCCGGTGATGAAGACCAGCATGGGGTGACCTCCTGGGTCGGTGTGCGGCCGCGCCGCGACCCCGATGGCCGAGCGATGGCAGCAACTGACATCACCGTACCAGCGATGGCAGCGACTGCCATCGCACCCGCCTAGGATCACCGCATGGGGCGATGGGCACCCGGCTCCCGAGGCCGGCTCGAACGAGCGGCCATGGAGCTCTACGCCGAGCACGGCTTCGAGGCCACCACCGTCGCCGCCATCGCCGATCGGGCCGGGCTCACCGAGCGCACGTTCTTCCGCCACTTCGCCGACAAGCGCGAGGTCCTGTTCCAGGGCTCGTCGCTGCTCCAGGAGCTGCTGGTCCGAGAGGTCCAGGACGCCGATGCCGCACTGGCCCCGGTCGAGGCGGTGGTGGCGGCGCTGCAGGCGGCCGCCGTCGGGTTCTTCGACGCCGACGCCGAGCGGCCCCGCTTCCGCCAGGCCATCATCGACGCCAGCCCCGAGCTGCAGGAGCGCGAGCTCATCAAGCTGGCCACCCTCGCCACCGCGGTCGCCGGTGCGCTGCGCGAGCGCGGCGTGGGCGAGCCGGCGGACCGCCTGGCCGCCGAAGCTGGCATCGCCGTCTTCCGCGTGGCGTTCGAGGCCTGGGTCCGCGAGCCGGGCGACCACACGCTGTCCTGGTGGATCCGCACCTCGGCCGACGAGCTGCGTGGGACGCTGGGGGGATGAGCGATGGGCCTCGGGGGCTGAAGGATCCGGCGGTGCTGCGGGCGCGGTTGGATCGGATCTCGGAGCCGCACGTGGCGCCGCTGAACGAGTGGGTGTTCCTGCTGCGGGCCCGGCTCGGCGGCGATGCCATCGTGCCGTGGTTCGACCCGGCCGACGGCGGGGTCGACGCCACCATCCTCTGGCTGCTCGGCGCGCCGGGCCCCAAGTCGACCAAGGAGCATGGCGGCTCCGGGATCGCCTCGTGCGACAACGACGATGCGACCGCGGCGAACACCTGGCAGGCACGGGTGGACGCCAAGGTCGACCGCCGGCGGGTGGTGCACGGGAGCATCACGCCGTACGTCTCCGGTTCGGCCAAGGCCCGGCCGCCGGAGCCCGGCGACGTCGGCGACCCCGGCCCGTTGCTGGCCGAGCTCCTCGCCCTGCTGCCGAACGTCCGCTGCGTGATCCTCGCCGGCGCTGCCGCCAAGGCGTCGTGGACCGCCCACCGGCCCGACGACTTCGCCGGCGCGGTCATCGACTGCCCGCACCCGTCGCCCACCAACTGGAACACCCGCCCGGCCACCCGCACCGCCGTGGTCGACGCCTGGCGCACCGCCGCCCGCCTCTCGGCCTACTGACCCGAGCGGACCGCCGCACCGGGAAGGGGTCAGGAGCCGCTGCCCCGCCCGCACCGCCGACCCCGAGCGACGCCGAGCGGGCCGCAGGTGGCCGACGCCCCTCGCACGGCGAACCACCCGGGTGGGCGACGGGCCCGGGCACCGGGCTGCCGAGGGTGACCCGACCGCCCCACTAGCTTCGGAAATGTCTGATTCGGGAGGGTCGCTGGTGATCGTGGTGAGGGCGGCGGGAGCCGCCGCGGAGCGGGTGGGCGACAAGACGCTCGTGGTCGACTCGGCCGGCATGGAGATCCTCACCCTGAACCCGGTGGGCTCGATCGTCTGGTGGGCGCTCGACGGCGAGCGCGACGTCGAGGCGCTCACCGACCACGTCCTGGGTCGCACCACGTCGACCGACCGCGAGGTGATCGCCGCCGACGTCGAGCGCTTCGTCGCCGAGCTCGTGGCCGCCGGTCTGGCGGTGCGCACCGATGCTGACGGTTGAGGGCGCCAGCAAGTCCTACGGCCCGCCGCCCCGGTGGCTCAAGCCGCTGGTGCGCACGGCGACCGACGAGACCGTGCGCGCCCTGCACCAGGTCGACCTGCGCGTCGGCGCCGGCGAGGTCGTCGGCCTGATCGGGCCCAACGGGGCCGGCAAGTCGACGCTCATCAAGCTCATCGCCGGGCTGCTCGACCCTGACGAGGGCACCATCAGCCTCCGAGGTACGACCACGGTGCGCCAGCGGCAGGCGGCGATGGGCCTCGTGCTGGCTGACGACCGCGGGCTGTACTGGCGGCTCAACGGGCGGCAGAACCTGGAGTTCTTCGGCCAGCTCCAGGGCCTCGACCGCGAGCAGGCGAACCTCGCCGCCGCAGCTGCCGCCGAGTCGGTGGGCCTGGCCCTCGACGGCAAGCGGGTGTTCGGGTACTCGTCGGGCATGAAGGCCCGCCTGAACCTGGCGCGGGCCCTGCTCCACCAACCGCCGCTGCTGGTGCTCGACGAGCCCACCCGCAGCCTCGACCCGGTGGTGAGCGAGGAGCTGGGCCTCCTCATCCGGGCCCAGGCCGACGCCGGCCGGGCCATCCTGCTCTCCAGCCACCGCCTCGACGAGGTGGCGGCGTGGTGCGACCGCGTGGTGGCCCTGGTCGACGGCACCGTGCGCTTCGACGGTCCCGTCGACACCCTGGCCGACGACCGCAGCCCCAGCCACCAGGTCCTGCGCCGCCTGCTCACCGAACCGACGGAGTCGGCCCCGTGACCGCCGACGTGGTGCGGCCCAGCCGCCTGCGCACCGTGGCCGCCATCGCCCGGCGGGACTGGCGGATGCAGCGCTCGTACCAGTTCCAGCTGGTCATGCGGCTGGCCCAGACCGGGTTCGTGGTGGCCAGCCTGTCGATCACCGCCAAGCTGGTCCGCAGCCCACCGGAGCTGGCCCAGTACGGCGGCGACTACTTCACCTTCGCCCTCATCGGCATCAGCATGCTGGCCTTCCTCACCGCCGGCCTGCGCACCTTCGGCGCTCGCCTCGGCGAGGAGCAGAGCCTCGGCACCCTCGAGGTGGTGCTGGCGTCGCCGGTCGACCTGGCGACGTTCCTGCTCGGCTCGCTCGTGGTCCCCTTCGCCATGGCCATGCTCAGCGTGGTCGGTTTCATGGTGGTGGGCGTGGCCTTCTTCGGCGCCCGCTTCCCGATCACCGGCGTGCTGCTGGCCATCCCCATCGCTGGGCTGACGCTGGCGGTGTTCTCGGCCATCGGCATCCTGTCGGCCTCGTTCATCGTGCTGACGAAGCGGGGCGACCCCATCGCCGTGCTGGCCGCCCAGCTGTCGACCTTCCTCGGCGGGGCGTTCTTCCCGATCTCGCTGCTGCCCCGGGGCATCCGCTGGTCGGCGCACCTGTTCCCCAGCTACTACAGCCTCCAGGGGCTGCGGGCAGTCCTGATCGGCGGGGGAGCGGGCGACGCGCTGGCCCCCACGCTGGTGCTGGCCGGGTTCACCGCGGTGCTGCTGCCGGGGTCGCTGTGGTGCTTCCGCTGGTCGATCCGCACCTGCATGCGCCTCGGCACCCTCGGCACCTACTGAGCCGGCGGCTGCGGCGAGGCGCGGCGGGGCCCCGCCCTCGGGGAGGAAGGCGGGGCCCGGCGGCAGGGGGGTTCGGCTCAGCCGGGCATCAGGGCGTCGGTCGACTTCTTGGTGCAGTCGGCCACGACCTGGGCGTCGTCGGCGCTCAGGTTCGCGGTGGCGAGGGCTTGGGCCTTCTTGGCCAGGTCCTGGCTGTCGGCGGTGAGGGCCTGCGCCTTGGCGGCGTCGCCCTGGGCGGCCTTGGCCTTCTTCACGAAGGAGTCGACGGCCTTGCAGTAGGCGGTGACGTCGGCGTTGCCGCTGCCCTCGCCGCCGTCGTTGGTGGAGACGGCTTCGGTCTTGTCCGAGGCCTTGTCGCTGCCGCTGCTGCTGCAGCCGGCGGCGCCGGTCACGAGCAGGCCGGCACACATGAGCAGTCCGAGTACACGTCGCATGGGGAGTCCTCCGCACTTGGTGGCGACCGGGTCTCGGTCGCCGGCGGCACCACGGTGGTGCCGTGAGGTGAAGGTAAGACGGTCCCGGCGACGTGCCCTGAGCAGCGGGTGCTCAACCTGGGCGGCCCGGATGCTCTCGTTGCTCAGACGGGTGACCGGGTGGGTGGAAGGCCTGGTCAGAGCAGGTGTGGGGCGGCTCGGTGGTCGGCCGTCAGGCCAGGGTGGCGAGGCGCTCGACCGCTTCGGCCAGCACCTCGGGGCGCTTGCAGAACGCGAACCGCACCAGGTGGCGGCCGTCGGCGGGATCGCCGTAGAAGACGCTGGTGGGCACGGCCACCACCCCGCAGCGCTCGGGCAGCGCGCGGCACAGCTCCAGGCCGTCGGTGGCGCCCAGCGGGCGGATGTCGGCGGTCACGAAGTAGGTCCCCTGGGGCACGAACACGTCGAACCCGGCGGCGTCCAGGCCGGCCACCAGCTGGTCCCGCCGGGCCCGCAGGCCGTCGCGCAGGTCGGCGAAGAAGTCGTCTTCCAAGCCGAGGCCGACGGCCACCGCAGGCTGGAACGGCGCGCCGTTGACGTAGGTGAGGAACTGCTTGGTGGTGCGCACGGCCGCCACCAGCTCGGCCGGACCGCACGCCCAGCCGACCTTCCAGCCGGTGAACGAGAACGTCTTGCCCGCCGAGGAGATGGTGAGGGTCCGCTCGGCCATGCCCGGGAAGCCGGCGATGGGTCGGTGCTCGCCGTCGTAGACGAGGTGCTCGTAGACCTCGTCGCTCACCACCAGCAGGTCCCGCTCGACGCACAGCGCGGCGATGGCGCCCAGCTCGTCGACGGTGAACACCCTGCCGGTCGGGTTGTGCGGCGTGTTGAGCAGGAGCAGGCGCGTGCGCGGCGTGATGGCCGCGGCGAGGGCGTCGAGGTCGGCGGCGAAGTCGGGCGGGCGCAGCACCACGGGGCGCACGGTGGCGCCGGCCATGGCCGCCGCCGCGCGGTAGCTGTCGTAGGTGGGGTCGAAGGCGACCACCTCGTCGCCGGGCTCGCACAGGGCCAGCAGCGCCGCGGCGATGGCCTCGGTGGCCCCGGCGGTCACCAGCACCTCGGTGTCGGGATCGACGGTCAGGCCCCAGAAGCGCTGCTGGTGCTCCGCGATGGCCCGCCGCAGCGGCTCGATCCCGGGCCCCGGCGGGTACTGGTTCTGCCCGTCGCGGATGGCGGCGACGGCGGCGTCGGCCACCGCGGTCGGCCCGTCGGTGTCGGGGAACCCCTGGCCCAGGTTGATGGCGCCGGTGCGGGCGGCCAGCGCCGACATCTCGGCGAAGATCGTGGTGCCCAGCCCGTGCAACCGCGAGGCCAGGTACCGGTTCTCGTCGCTCATCGGTCGTCGAGCGTAGGGGGCAAGCCGAACAGGGCCCGCGCCCGAGCGACCTCGTCGTGGCCGCGCGCCGAGGTGGCGCGGAGGCCGACGACGGCCTGCGGGGGCACCGAGCGCACCAGCAGCACCCCGTTCGGCGCCCGGAACACGGGGAGGCCGTTCTCGGCGAGGCGGCTGGGGGAGACCTCCAGCACCAGGTCGACCGAGGCCCGCTTGCCGACCTTGGCATCCACGGCTGGGGCGAGGTGGACGTGGGTCCGCGCCGCAGGGTCGAGGCCGGAGGCGGCGATGCTTTCGATGGCGGCGATCGAGGTGCCGTGCCACAGCGAGGTCGCGGGCTCGATGCGCTCCCAGGTCGCCTCGAAGCGCGTCGGCCGTGACCGGCATGGTGGCGGTCGAGTGGCCCTGGCAGGCGCGGACGTGGTCGCCGCCCTCGTCGAGCTGGAGACGGCCCTTGTCGCTGGTGGCCACCACCTCGAGCAGCTGCTCGCGGGTGAGGCCGCTGCACGCCAGGACGTCGGCCACGCTCGACCATCCGGCGGCGTCCATCGGCAGCCCGGCCTCGGTTGCGCCGTGCCGCAGCAACCAGGAGAGCTGGTGGCTGCGCTTGCGCACCGATCCGCTCATCGTGGGGCCCGCCCTGCTCTGCTGCGCATGCCCGGACCGTAGCGAGGGCGACCGGCCAGCAGGCGGACGGCGCGCCCTCTACGGTCCCCGGCGGGGAGCCGAGCCGAACAGGGGAGCACGGGTGTCCGCACCGCGACGCAGCGTCGACATGGTCATCGTGGGGGCCGGCTTCGCCGGGCTCTACCAGCTCCACCGGGCCCGGGGCCTCGGCCTCGACGTGCAGGTGGTGGAGGCCGGCTCCGACGTGGGCGGCACCTGGTACTGGAACCGGTACCCGGGCGCCCGCTGCGACGTGGAGAGCGTCGAGTACTCGTACTCGTTCGACGAGGACCTCCAACAGGAGTGGGAGTGGACCGAGCGCTACGCCGGCCAGCCCGAGATCCTCCGCTACCTCGGCCACGTCGCCGACCGGTTCGCCCTGCGCGACGGCATCCGCTTCGACACCCGGGTGCTGGCCGCCACGTTCGACGAGGACCGAGCTCGCTGGCTGGTCGACACCGATGCGGGCGACGGCTACGACTGCGCGTTCCTGGTCATGGCCACCGGCTGCCTGTCGTCGGCCATGACGCCGGCCATCGAGGGCGCCGAGTCCTTCACCGGCGCCACGTTCCACACCGGCCGGTGGCCCCACGAGGGCGTCGACCTCACCGGCAAGCGGGTGGGGGTGATCGGCACCGGCAGCTCGGGCATCCAGTCCATCCCGATCATCGCCGAGCAGGCGGCCGAGCTCACCGTGTTCCAGCGCACCGCGGCCTACACCGTGCCGGCCCGCAACGGCCCGATCGATCCGGCCGAGGTGGCCCAGGTCAAGGCGAGCTACGCCGAGCTCCGCGAGGCCAACCGCCAGATGCCGGTGGCGTTCGGCTCCCGCATCCCGCGCCGCGACGTCGGCGCCCTCCAGGTGGACGAGGACGACCGCCTGGCCGAGTACGAGGCCCGCTGGGAGCGGGGTGGCTTCACGTTCCTGGGCTCGTTCAACGACCTGCTGCTCGACCGCGACGCCAACGCCACCGCGGCGGCGTTCGTGCGGGACAAGATCCGGGCGACCGTGGCCGACCCCGAGGTGGCCGAGCGGCTGGTGCCCGAGCAGGTCATCGGCTGCAAGCGGCTCTGCATCGACAGCGGCTACTACGACACGTTCAACCGGCCCAACGTGTCGCTCGTCGACCTCACCGAGACGCCCATCGAGGCGATCACGCCCGCCGGGATCCGCACCACCGCCGGGGAGGTGGAGCTGGACGCCATCGTCTTCGCCACCGGCTTCGACGCCATGACCGGCTCGCTGCTGCGCATCGACATCACCGGCCGCGGCGGCCTGACCCTGCGGCGACGTGGGAGGCCGGGCCGCGGACGCTGCTGGGCCTCGGCATCGTGGGCTTCCCCAACCTGTTCACCGTGACCGGACCGGGCAGCCCGTCGGTGCTCACCAACATGGTCGTGAGCATCGAGCACCACGTCGACTGGATCACGGCCTGCGTCGAGCACCTGCGCGCCGCCGGGCTGCGCACCATCGAGGCCCAGCCCGCAGCGGTGGACGAGTGGGTCGAGTACGTGAACGTGGTGGCGTCGTTCACCCTGTTCCCGTCGTGCAACTCCTGGTACCTGGGCGCCAACGTGCCCGGCAAGACCCGGGTGTTCATGCCGCTGCCCGGGTTCCCCGAGTACCGCGCCCACGCCGACCAGGTCGCCGCCGACGGGTACCCGGGGTTCACCCTGGCCTGAGCGTCAGGCCGTTCACAAGCCCTTGTTCGACCAGGTGTTGGTGGGCTTGGCCGTGCGCTCCACGCCCACGGGTGTGGCGCTGTAGATGCGGATGTAGCCGTCGGCGCTCATCACCAGGCGCTCGACGCCGTCGGCGACCACCTTGCCGCCCCGCCACACCACCGTGCCCCCCCGGCGTGACGACCTCGAGGGTGCCGTTGGTGCGGACGTAGAGCTTCGAGCCCGGCACGTTCGTGCGGGTGGACCAGCGGGCCGTGCCGTTCGGGTTCGACACCACGAAGTTGCCGTCGCGCTGCATCGACGCCTTGTAGCCGCCCTCGGAGCTGGTGATCGACACGCCGGCCGAGAGCGACTGGCCCTCGACGAGCTGGTTGTAGGGCGGGTGGAGGGTGCCCTGCAGGCCCGACAGCTGCGGGTCGTGGCCGAACTCGGGCCAGCCCCTGCTGCCGAGCGAACCGGTCCGGGTGGTCCACGAGCGCACGATGCCGCCGGAGACGCCGTTGCCGTTGTTGCCCGAGTAGCCGGCGATCGTGACCCGCACGCCGCCCCCGGGCTCGGCGGTCACCACCGGCGAGTTCTGGATGGCACCGCCGATGTCGAGCGCCGAGAGCACGCCCATGGTCTCGCCGTTGAGGACGAGCAGCTTGTTGCCCGGGACGAAGATGTCCTGGGTGCCGTCGCCGTTCACGTCGGCGGTGACCGCCGAGATCGACGACGGGTAGCCGAGGTTGCCGCCGTAGCTGCGCAGCTTGGTGCCGCTGTCGACGAGCGTGCGGCCGGTGGCGGCGTCGAGCACGTAGACCCGCGGGTACGTGAAGGTGGCGCTCTCGATGACCGGCACGATCTGCACCACCTGCGGGGTGCCCGTGCCGAGCACGTCGGCGACGGTGGGCGACGCCACGGCCTGGCCGGCGAACGGGGCCGAGGCCCAGCGGCGCAGGCAGCCGGTGTCGTAGGCCACGATCTGGTTGCCGCCGACGCCGGTCTGCACCGGCCCGGTGGAGCCGAAGAAGATCAAGGCCCGACCGCCCACCTCGGTGATGGCGGGGGAGGAGTTGTTGTAGCCCGAGGCCCGGTAGGTGTCGCCGTTGACGGGCTGGCTGGCGGTGCAGAACTGCTTGCCGTCGAAGGTGAACAGGCGGAGGTGGCCGCCGTTCTTGCCGTTGGGGTCGTCGCCCCGGTTCTTGTCGTTGCTGAAGACGACCTGGGGCCCGGCGCTGCCGAGGAAGTTGGCCAGCGCGGGCGTGGCCATGGTCGACTCGGCGTTGCGGAACTTCCAGGTCTGGCGGCCCGTGGCCCCGTCGACGCCGTAGACCCAGTGGCCCGACGAGGCGCCGAACGCCTTCCATGCGCCGGCCACCTTCGCCAGCGACAGGCCGGCGAGCAGGAAGCCGCCGGAGGAGGGGTACGCCGTGGCCGGGTTGCTGTTCCAGACCAGCCCGCCCGAGGCGTTGTACTTCTTGAACTGGGGGTAGTTGTCCTTGCCGTCGGTGGCCACCGGGACGTACACGTTGGTGCCGTCGGAGGAGAGCGGGGCCTTCACCTCGAAGCCGGTGTTCACGTTCGACCAGCCCGGCACGGCGCCCCCCCGAGCCCAGGTAGAACGCCCGCAGGTTGCCCTTGAGGTCGCCGGCCACCACGAACGGGTTGCCGCCGTTGGCCACCACCACGGGCGAGGACTGGGCGATGTTGGCCTTGTCGACCACCGGGTGCTTCCAGTCGAGGGTGAAGGTCACCGTCGCCGCCGAGGTGGTGGCCGGCGGGGCGGCCTGGTCGGCCGAGCCGGAGGCCGAGCCACCCACGGCCAGGGAGCCGGCGATCAGGCCGGCCAGCGCCACGCCGGTGAGGGCACGGGTGGATCGCAACATGGTGGGTCCTCTCCCCGGGCCCGCAGCGCCACGGGCCCAACGTCGACAAGGTACTCGTCGGTCGCGGACCTGCCCACGCTGAGCGGTCAGATGCCTACGTTCGGCCGATCACCCGTCGGTGCCCCCTGTCCGCCGGCGGTGAGCGGCCGTAGCCTCGGAGCCATGTGCCGCAACATCACGACCCTCCGGGGGCTCGAGCCCCGCGCCACCGACACCGAGATCGAGGCGGCCGCCCGCCAGTACGTGCGCAAGATCAGCGGCGTGCAGTCGACCTCGGCGGCCACCGAGGAGGCCTTCGAGCGGGCGGTGCACCAGATCGCCCACATCACCGCCGACCTGCTGGCCGAGCTGCCGCCCCGCAAGACCCCGCCGCCCAGCCTGCCGCCGCTGCGCCGCAAGGCGGCCGCCGCCGTCGCCGCCATCGACGGCTGATCCCGGGGCGCCGGGACGGGTGCGGCCGAGCGCCGCCCCGCGTGGGAACCTTCCCCGGTGAGCGCTCCGCTGCGGTTCAAGTTCGTCACCTCGGGCGACGACGTCTGGCGCCTGCCGCCCACCCGCGCCGAGGTGGCGTTCCTGGGCCGGTCCAACGTCGGCAAGTCGTCCCTGCTCAACGCCCTGGCCAACCACAAGCGCCTGGCCCACACGTCCAAGACGCCCGGGCGCACCCAGCTGCTCAACCTGTTCGAGCTCGGCAACGGCACCACGGCGGTCGACCTGCCGGGCTACGGCTTCGCCGCCGTGCCGGGCAAGACCCGCAGCGGCTGGCAGCAGATGATCGAGGGCTATCTCCTCGAGCGGGAGCACCTCGAGATGGTGCTGGTGCTCGTCGACGGCGAGATCGGCCCCACCAAGCTCGACGTGCAGATGCTCGGCTGGCTCCAAGCCCACGGCCTGCCCCACACCGTCGTGGCCAGCAAGTACGACAAGGTGAAGCCGTCGAAGCGCGGCGTGCGCCAGCACGAGGTGTCCGACGGCTGCAACGTGGCGCCGGAGTCCATCGTCTGGGTCAGCGCCGCCAAGGGCACCGGGATCGAGAAGCTCCGCGGACTCATCGTCGGCTGGCTGGCCGAGGGCGCCGCCGCCAACGCCGAGCCCGCCCCGCCCACCAAGGCCGAGCTCAAGGCGGCCAAGGCCGCCGCCGCAGCGGCCCCGCCGGCCGACCCCGCCGACGACGAAGACGAGTGGAACTGACCCTCGTCCACTGAACTTGTCGCAGTTGGCCGACGCATCGGTCGACAAGTGCGACGGGTTCGGGATCGGGGCGACCACCCCGTCGGAACCGGTCGCAGTTGGACGACGCCGAGGTCGACAACTGCGACGGGTTCGGGGGTGGGGGTCGACCGGGGTGGTCAGGACTCGTAGCGCTCGCGGCGGAAGGTGACCTTCTTGCCCTTGAGGGTGGTGCGCTTCATGGCCTCGATGACCTGGTCGGCGCCGCCCTCGGGGACCTCGACGAGGGAGAACCGGTCGGCGATCTCGATGGAGCCGATGTCGCGGCCGCTGAGGTCGGTCTCGCCGGCGATGGCGCCCACCAGGTCACCGGGCCGGATGCCGGCGCTGCGACCGGCGGCCACGTAGAGCCGGGTCATGCCCTCGCTCGTGCCCCGGGCGGGGCGGCCGGCCTTGTCGCCCTTGGCGCCGGGCTTGTCCTTGTCCCACGGCTTGCCCTTGGCGCCCTTGCCCTTGCCGTCCTTGTCCCAGGCCTTGCCCTCGGGACGGGGCTGGATGTCGGGGATCTCCTCCTCGTCGGCGGCGGCACCGCTCGACTCGTGGGCCAGCTTCACCGCGGCGAGGGCGACCTCCATGACGTCGTACTCGTCGGCCAGGGTCTCGACCACGGTCCGGTACGGGTCGAGGCCGCCCTCGAGGATCATCTCCTCGAGCGTGGCCCGGGTGAGCTCCATGCGCCGGGTGCGCAGGTCGGCCACCGTCGGCACCTTCTCGATGGCGATCTTCTGCTTGGTGATGCGCTCGATGTTCTTGAGCATCCGGTGCTGGCGGGGCTCGGCCAGGGTGATGGCCACGCCCTCTCGCCCGGCCCGGCCCACCCGGCCGATGCGGTGCACGTAGGACTCCGGCGCCGAGGGCACGTCGAAGTTGACGACGTGGGTCAGCTGGTCGATGTCGAGGCCGCGGGCGGCGACGTCGGTGGCCACCAGCAGGTCGGCGGTGGCGGCACGCAGGCGGTTCATGACCCGGTCGCGCTGCTCCTGGTCCATGCCGCCGTGCAGGGCCTCGGCCCGGTAGCCCCGGCCGTTCATGGTCTCGGTGAGCTCGTCGACCTCCAGCCGGGTGCGGCAGAAGACGATGGCGGCGGTGGGCGACTCGACGTCGAGGATGCGGCCCAGCGCAGCGGCCTTGTGCGAGCGGGGCACGAGGTAGGCGGTCTGGCGGACCTTCGGGGCGTCGCCGGAGGCCACGGTGGGGCGGGCGATCTCGATGCGGACCGGGTCGGTGAGGTGCCGCTTGGCGATGGCGTTGATGCGTCCGGGCATGGTGGCCGAGAACAGCACGGTCTGCCGGGTGGGCGGGGTCTCGGTGAGGATGGCCTCGATGTCCTCGGCGAAGCCCATGTCGAGCATCTCGTCGGCCTCGTCGAGGACCACGACCTCGACCTCGTCGAGTGGCAGGGTGCCCCGGTTGATGTGGTCGATGGCCCGGCCGGGGGTGGCCACCACGACGTCGATGCCGCGGCGCAGGGCCTGCAGCTGGCGGCTGATGGGCTGGCCGCCGAAGATCGGCAGCACCCGGGCGCCGAGCGGGCGGCCGTAGCGGTGGATGGCCTCGGAGACCTGCATGGCCAGCTCGCGGGTGGGCACCAGGACCAGCGCCATGGGGGCGCCGCTGGCGCGGTCCTTCTCCATGCGCTCGAGGATGGGGAGGGCGAAGGCGGCGGTCTTGCCGGTGCCGGTGGCGGCCTGGCCGAGCAGGTCCCGGCCCTGGATGAAGGGCGGGATGGCCTCGGCCTGGATGGGCGTCGGCTCCTCGTAGCCCAGGGTGGCGAGGGCGTCGACCAGCTCGGATCGGAGGCCGAGGTCGACGAAGGCCGGGACGTCGGCGGGTTGGTCGGCACTCATGAGCTGGCTCCTTACGGTCCAGGCGGTGGTGCCCGGTCGAACAGTCTCCCGCGCCGGGTGGACGGCGGCCGAATCCCGGCCCCGGTCGGGTGACGCCGTACGCTCGTGCGGTGGTCGACGACGTGGAGCCCGGGGTCGAGGAGATCCGCGACGGCGACACCACGTGGCGCTTCGACCGGGCGTTCCTCACGTCGAACTGGACGTGCATCTGGGGGAAGGGGTGCCTCGGCATCCTCGCCGAGCCGGCGCCCGAGCTGAACCAGGGCTGCTGCTCGGTGGGCGCCGAGATCGACGGCGAGGACGAGTCGCGCCGGGTGGCCGGCCTGGCCGCCACGTTGGAGCCCGAGCACTTCCAGTTCCACGCCGAGGCCGAGGCCCTCGGGGTGTTCGACGAGGCGGGGACCAACACCCGGGTGGTCGACGGGGCCTGCGTGTTCCTCAACCGCCCGGGCTTCGCCGGGGGCGAGGGCTGCGCCCTGCACCTCGCTGCGGTGGCCGACGGCGAGTCGCCCATCGACTGGAAGCCCTCGGTCTGCTGGCAGCTCCCGGTGCGCGTCGACTGGGCACCGCCGGTCGACGGGGTGGAGGTGGCCCACGTCCGCGCCTGGAGCCGGGCCGACTGGGGCGACGACGGCGATCCCATGGCCTGGTGCTGCACCGAAGGGGATCGGGCCTACGTGGGCGATCGGCCGGTGGTGGAGTCCCTCGCCGACGAGCTGGAGGGCATCGTCGGCACCGCGGTCTACGTCGAGCTGCGCCGCCGCCTCACCGAGTGAGGCGGCGCCGACGGCTCAGCCCGCGCCGACGGCTCAGCCGGCGCCGGCCGGCAGCCAGTGCGGGCGCGGTGCCGGGATGCGGTCGAGGACCGACGTGACCTGGCCGAACCTCTCGTGGTGGCCCTGCCAGTCCCGGTAGGCCGTCGCCAGCTCGTCCTGGCTGCGGGCCACGAAGTTCCACCACATCACCACCCGGTCCTCCCACGGCTCGCCGCCGAGCACCAGCGCCCGGCCGCCGCCGTCGAGCGTGGTGGCGGCGCGGCCCGGCCCGAGGTAGGCGACCTGGCCGACCGCCAGCGGCCGGCCGTCGAGGGTGATCGGGCCGTCGAGCGGCAGGACGGCGTGCTCGAAGCCCTCGGCCAACGGCACCTCGGCCGCCCCGCGCAGGGCGACCTGGAAGCCGACGTGGGCGGTGTCGGCCCGAGCAGGGGAGCGGGCGCCGGCGAGGTCGCCCACCAGCACGGTGGCCGTGGCGCCGGCCAGCTCGACCTGGGGGAGCTCGGCGTGGTGCTCGAACGCCGGAGCGCCGCTGCGGGTGTCGGCCGGCTGGGCCACCCACAGCTGGACGCCGTGGCCCACGGGGGCCCGTCCGGCGTCCTGCTCGGCCGGATCGGGGTGCTCCTCGGCGTGGGTGACCCCGTTCCCGGCGGTCATCAGGTTCAGCTGCCCGGGCCGGATGAGCTGCTCGGACCCCACGCTGTCGCGGTGGAGCAGCTCGCCCTCGAGCAGCCAGGTCACCGTCTGCAGGCCGATGTGGGGGTGGGGGCCGATGCCCGGTGCGCCGCTGGCGGTCGGGCCGAAGTGGTCGGCGAAGCACCAGGCGCCCACGGTGCGGCGCTCGCGCTGGGGCAGGGCGCGGCGCACCTCGGTGGTGCCGACCTGGGCCACGCGGTCGTCGCGCACCTCGAAGGCCGGCTCGTCCTGGACGGGCGGCACCTCGATCGGGTCGCCGCCGCTGGTCACGGGTCCGCTCACGAGGTCCTCCTGGTCCGGCCGAGCGCCCAGTCTGGCCCCGGTGCGAGCCGCTGCGTCGCGATCGGGGCGCCGCGCGCCCGGCCGGTACCATCGCCCGGATGCCTCGGACCACCTCGCCCCGCCGTCGTCGTGGCCGCCTCGTGCCGCTCGCGCTGGCGCTGGTCGTGGCGGTGGCGGCGTGCTCCAAGCCGGAGCCGAGCCGAACCGAGCTGGTCGACGTCTTCCGCCGCACCGGCATGACCTCCGCCGAGGCCCGCTGCGTGTCCGACGCGATCCTCGACAACCTGTCCGACGACCAGCTCGACGCGATCATCGAGCGCGGTCCCAGCGGAGCGCCGGTCGACCCCGCCGGCTCCACCGACGGCGTGGCCACGAAGGTGCGCACCGCCCTGGCCGCCTGCAAGAGCTCCGAGATCACCGGCACCACGTCCACCACGACGACCACCCTGCCGATCACCGACCCGTCGACGCTCCCGCCGGCCACCGAGGAGCTCAACCCGGCGTCGTCCACCACGACGCCGAGCGGGGCGAGCACCACCACCGCGGTGACACCGACCTCGACGGCGACCTCCGGCAACACCGGGGTCGCCACGCCCTGAGGTCGACCGGCCACCGCTGGTCGCGGCCGGGCTCGACCCGGCGATCGGGTGGGCCGGAGCCGGTAGCGTCGCGGCAGCGCACAGGGGTCGGGTGGCCCGGTGCGGGAGGCAGGGCGCGCGTTGCAGGTCGGGTTGCTGGGCAGAGCGGTCGTCGTCGGTCCCGACGACCGGCCCGTCGCGCTCACGCGCACGCAGACCCAGGTGGCCCTCGCCCTCTTCGTGCTCGACCGCCACCGGCCGATCCCGCGGGAGGAGCTGGCCCACGTGCTGTGGGGCGACGACCTCTCGCCGCACTGGTCGGGCGCCGCCCGCGGGATCATCGCCAAGGTCCGCCAGGCCTTCGTCGACGCCGGCTTCGACCGCGACGCGGTGGCCACCCACGCCGGCCAGGTCCAGGTGCAGCTCCCGTCCGGGCTCGTGGTCGACGTGGAAACGGCCCGGGTGGCGGTCGACGGAGCCGACCGCGAGCTCCGGGCCGGACGGGCCGAGGCGGCCGTCGGCCTGGTCTCGCCCGCCCTCGTCGAGCTGGGCCGGGGCTTCCTGCCGGGCGTCGACCTGCCGTGGGCCGACGATCGCCGCCACGAGCTCGACGGCCTGGCCCGCCGGGGCCGGCGGACGCTCGTCGAGGGCCTCATGGCCGTCGGTCGGCCCAGCGAGGCCATCCACCCGGTGCGGCAGCTGCTCGAGGCCGATCCCTACGACGAGGCGAACCACCGCCTGCTGGTCGAGGCGCTGCTCGCCGCCGGCGACCGCCGCGGCGCCGAGGAGGCCTACGGCGCGTGCCTCCGGCTGCTCGAGGAGGAGCTGGGCGCCGGGCCGTCGCCCGAGACCGCCGCCCTGGCCGCCCGCCTCGCCTCCGGCACCACCGCTCCGGTCCGTGCGGCCGCGGTCCCCGCCGGTTCGAGCGCAGTGACGTGGTCGGCCGCCCGGCCCCGCACGCCGCTGGGCACGTTCGTGGGCCGGCGGGACGAGGCCGAGCTCTTGCGCCAGGAGGTCGTCCGCTCCGGAGCCGACGGCCTCCGGGTCGTGGTCGTCGAGGGTGAGGCGGGGGTGGGCAAGACCCGCCTGGCCCACGAGGTGGCCGACGCGGTCGAGGCCGCTGGGGTGCGGGTGTTGTGGGGGCGCTGCGGACCCGACACCGGCCTGGCCTACGAGCCCGTGGTGGAGGCGCTGGCGGCCGTGCTGGCCGACGAGGCGGCCGAGGGGACCGACGTCGCCACCGTCCACGCCGACCTGCTGCGCCTGCTGCCCGAGCTCGACGCCCGGCCCGGCGTGGCCGTCGCCGCCCCGGTCGACGCCGACCGCGGTCGCCTGTTCCGCGCCGCGGCCACGGCGCTGGCCGGGGCGACCCGAGCACCCGTGCTGTGGGTCATCGACGACCTGCAGTGGGCCTCGCCCGACACCCTCGCCCTGCTGGGCCACCTCGGCGCCGAGCTGGCCGAGGCACCGCTGACGCTGCTCGCCACGGCTCGCGAGCGCCCCGAGGCGGTGGCGGCCACCTTGGCCCACCTGGCCCGGCAGTCGCCGCTGCGGGTGCTGCCGCTCGGCGGCCTCGCCGTCGACGACGTCGATGCCTGGCTGGCCGCCACACCGGTGGTGGCCACGCAGGGCCTGGCCGCCGAGGTCCAGGAGCGCACCGGCGGCAACCCGCTCTACGTCGGCCACCTCCTTCGGGCGGCCGTCGACGCCGGCGGCAGCCTCGACCCGTCGGTGGTCCCCGAGGAGCTGCAGGCGTTCCTGGACCAGCGGATCGCCGCCCAGCCGGCCGACGCGGTGCTCGCCCTCTCGGCGGTGGCCGTGGCGGGCTCGGTGGTGGGCTTCGACGTGCTGCGGGCCGTGACCGGGCTCGACGACCGTGCCCTGCTGGCTGCGGTCGACCGCTTGGTGGCCACCCGGCTCCTGGCCGAGGACGCCACCGGCGACGGCCTCCGCACCACCCACGCCCTGGTCCGCGACGCCGTGCTGGCCGGGCTGGGCCCCTCCCGGCTGGCGTGGCTGCACCTCCGCGTGGCCGAGGCCCTGGAGGCCGAGCCCGAGCGCACGGGCGGAGCTGCCGACCTGGCCCGGCACTACGCCGCGGCCGGCCGGCCCGGCTCCGCTCGCGCCCGGCGCTGGGCGATCCGAGCCGGTGACGAGGCCCTGGCTCGCGCGGCGTGGGAGACCGCCGACGAGCACGCCGGCCGGGCCTTGGCCGGCGCCGACGACCCCGAGGACCGCATCGCCGGCCTCGTGGTGCGGGCCCGGGCGCAGCGGGGGCTCGGCCACCGCGACGCCACCGATGCTGCGCTCGAGGAGGCCATCTCGCTGGCTCGCGTCCACCGGCGCCCGCGCCGCTTCGCCGAGGCCGTCCTGGCCCTGGTGGGCGGCGCCGGCCGCGGCGTGCCCGAGACGGCGCGCTACCGCTGGACGTCGGTGATCGAGGAGGCCCTCGCCGGCCTGGCGGACGGGGACGGCGACGACGACCTGCGGGTGCCGCTCCTCGGCTCGCTCGCCCTCTCGCTCCTGCTGACCGACCGCGACGACGAGCGGGCGGCGGCGGCCGACGAGGCCCTCGCCCGAGCGCGCGCCGACGGCGACCCGTCGCTCGTGGCCCAGGCCCTGCTCGACCACCGCCGCGCCCGCATCGACCCCCGCCACGCGGAGGCTCGCCTGGCCGACCTGAGCGAGGTGCGCGCCCTGGCCGCGGCGGCCGGGCAGCCCGACCTGGCGATCGCCGCCGCGGTCTACGAGCACGAGGACCGGCTGCTGGTGGGCGACCGGCCCGGGGCCCGAGCCAGCCTGGCCGAGGCCGAGGCCCTCCTCGAGCGGCACCCCGAGCCCTACTGGCGCTGGTGCACGGCCACCTGGCGGGTGGTCGACCTGCTGCTCGACGGCCACCTCGACGCAGCCGAGGAGGCCGCCTTCGCCGCCATCGACCCCGAGGCCGACCACGACGAGGCCATCGCCTGCCTCGGCGTGAACCTGTGCGACCTGCGCCTGTTCCAGGGCCGGGCCGGCGAGGTGGTCGACCTCCTGCGCGCCGCGGTGGCGGCCAACTCCGACATCCCGTGCTACCGGGCGGTGCTGGCCCTGTGCCTGGTGGAGGCGGGCGACCGTGACGGCGCCGCCGTCGAGCTGGACTGGTTCGCCGCCGACGGGTTCCGCACCATCCCGGACGACACCAACCGCCTGCTCGCCTTCGCCGTGCTCGCCGACGTCGCCTGCCAGCTCGGCGCGACCGAGGCCGCGCTGCCGCTGCTCGAGGAGCTGGCGCCCCACGCCGGCCGCCAGGTCGTCCTCAACTGCTTCGGCGGCGGCGGTGCCGTGTGGGGACCGGTGGCCACGCAGCTGGCCGGCCTGGCCGAGCTCCTGGGCGACGGCGAAGCTGCCGCCACCTGGAGCGCCCAGGCCCGCTGCGAAGCCGAGGCCTTCGACGCCCCGCTCGTCCTCGCCCGCTCCTCCGTCTCCCGCTGACCCGGGGTGCCGGGTCAGGAACCGAGGTCGGGCCAGGCCTTGGTGGAGGTGCGGCGCTTGCGCTGGCCGCTGACGGCCCAGGCCCGGCGCCACACGCCGGATTGGGGCGACGACAGCGAGGGGGTCTCGCCGGCCGCGGCGCGGCGGCGGGCCGAGTACCAGTCGGTGGTGGCCTCGTCGGCGAGGGCGGCGACGGCCGCCTCGATCCGGCGGGACAGGGCCGTCGAGCGCTCGCCCTCGTGGGCCACGAGGGGCTTGCCGAACGTGACGACCGTGCGCGATCGCTTGGGCGTGCTCTTGCCCTTGGGCAGGATGCGGCCGGTGCCGGCCAGGTGCACCGGCACCACCGGGATGTCGCACTTGAGGGCGAGGTAGGCGGCGCCGCCTCGGAACGGGTGGCCCCAGCCGTCGGGGGAGCGGCCGCCCTCGGGGAAGATGACCATGCTCCATCCCTGGTCGATCAGCTCGCGGGCCTGGTCGGCCGACGTGCGCGTGACCTTCGAGCGCTCGATCGGGATGGCGTTGAGCACCAGCGCCGACGCGGTGGCCTTCAGTCGGGTGTCGAAGAAGTAGTCGGCGGCGGCGGCGGCGAACACCTGGTGGCGGTACGGCTCGGGCAGGGACGTGATGAGCAGTCCGGCGTCGATGTGGCTGTGGTGGTTGGCCGCGAAGATGACCGGCCCGTCGAGGTCGGCCAGGCGGTCGAGGCCCCGGCGCTCGGGCTGGGCGAGGCCGGCGATGATCGGCCGCACCAGGCCCTCGGTGACGAAGTAGCGGGCGTAGCGGGCCGGCAGCTTGCGCGCCCACCCGGAGTCGTAGTCGGCCCCGAGCTGGCGCTCGTCCGGCAGCGGCTCGACGCTCAGCGGCGTGGTGGGGGCGCGGTAGGGGAACGTGCTCTGCGACACGAGGTCGCGCACCGACGGCACCCGCCCGGCGGCGGCCTGCACCGCGCCCAGCGCCTTCTCGACGCCCTTCTTCTCAACCACGGTGCCGGCTCACTTCACGTCGGCCATGAGGATGGGCGGGTTCTTGAGGTGGGTGATGGTGGGCTGCGGGCCGACCACGTCCTCGGCCATCTCGAAGGCGTCGTTGAGGGTGGAGGCCGACTTGAAGCCGAGGCGGGCGACGGCGCGGTTGTCACCGCCGACGACGATGACCCGGCCGAGGTGCTTCAGGGCGTGGCTGCCCCAGTACCACATGTAGAACGGGTGGACGCCGTGGTAGGCGTAGCTCGTGCGGTAGAGGTGGCGGTACCACTCGTCCTCGGCGAACTGCTTCTCCCACTTGGCCTCGATCTCCTTCGGGTCCTTGGTGTCGGCCAGGACCTGCTCGAAGAAGTCGATGTAGCTGGGGTGGTGCACCGGGTGGAACTCCCACGGGGTGGGATGGGTCATGATCAGCACGCCACCCTCCCGCACCAGCGGCTTGCCGCGGTACATGTTGAAGAAGTAGCCGAGCCCGAGGCACATGACCAGGATCGGGTTCATGATCGAGTTCACGTTGTAGGGGCAGATGTAGGGCAGCCCCATGGTGAGGATGTCGGTCTGGCCCTCCACCGGCACGATGTGCTGGTCGAAGCAGTGCTCCAGGGTCTTCTCGTGGACGGGCTCGATGGCGCCGGCCTGCACGGAGGTGACGCCGTAGGGCGCCCGGTGGCCCTGGAAGATCTTGCGGCGGGTGGGCGAGCTCAGGCGCTTCAGGCCCTGCTGCATGCCGATGAACGAGACCCGGTCCTTGGTGGTCCACTCCCACTCGCGCTTGGCCAGCACGCTCATCGGGCCGTCCTGGCCGAAGGTGTCGTTGTTGATGGTGGTCTCGATCTGGAACACCTTCACGCCGGCATCGGCGATGACCTTGCCCATGCGCCAGTTGCTGTGGTGCAGCTCGGAGTTGTGGCGGTCCATGAACGACTTCGAGTGCTCCATCGTGTGCACGTTGTGGTGGTGCTTGATGGAGCGGTAGCTGGCCAGGCCCGTGGCGGTGCTCTTGTGGCCGCCGTCCATGGAGACGATGTTGATGTTGACGTAGACCAGCAGGTCGCTCTCAGCGGCTCGCTTGTTGATCTCGACCTCCTCGCCGTGCTTGGTGGTGCCCAGGAAGGCGAGGTTGTCGGGGTCCTCGGCGTCGTGGTTGTAGAGGGCGCCCTGGGGGGCGAAGGCGTCGTAGACGCGGTCGCCGACGGCGTGGCGCAGCTCGTCCTCGGTCATGCGGCGGTGCAGCGCCAGGGCGGCGATGAGGTGCACGTCGTCGACCCCGGCGGCGGCGGCCAGGTCGAGCACCTGCTCGATGACCCGTTGGCGGATGTCGGGCCGCTTCATCGGCGGGAGCGGCAGCGACACGTCGTCGAACGCGATCGTGAGCTTCATGCCCGGCGTGAGGAGGTCGGCGAGCGGAGCCATCTCCATGGGGTTGGCCAGGGCGTCGGCGATGGCGCCCTCGACGTCGTCGAGGGCGTCGAGCGGCTCGCCGGGGTAGATGACCCGGCTGCGACCGGCGGGCAGCTTCTCGAGCCGGAACCCTTCGCCGTGGTGGAAGAGGATCGGCGGCGTCGACTTGTCGACGTCGAGCACGAAACCGGGACGGGGCATCAGGTGTGCTCCTCGTTCGAAGCGGTGGGAGAGGGGGTAGGATCGGTGTCGGCGGCGGCGGCGGCCGGTCGGGCCTCGACGTCGGACGGCGTGGTGAAGGCGGTGCGCCACGAGGGGGCGGTGGCGCCGCCCTCGTCGGTCCAGAGGTCGATGGCCGAGACGATGCGGCCCTGCTTGACGGTTGCCCGCTGCGCGCACCAGGTCATCTGGTCGCCCATCGGCACCTCGACCCAGGCGAGGACGTCGTCGCCGTCGGCGCGCACGGCCTGGACCGTGATGTGCCAGCCCTCGGGGTAGGCCCGGTTCATGGCGATGAACGCGTCGCCGCCGACGAAGCGCTCGCGGGTGGCGGGCCACAGCACGACGACGTCGTCGGCGAGCGTCTCGCGGGCCCCGTCCCAGTCGCGGTCCTCCATGCGCTCCCAGAGGGCGCGGACCACGTCGACCGGGGCCTTGAGCTTCTTGCGCTTCTTCTTCTTCGCCTTGGCGACCGGGTGGTCGACGATGCGCCCGGTGTTCGGGTCGATGAAGCTCATCGGCCCGGCTTCCGCAGGTCGAACGCCACCTTGACCGCGCCGCGGGCGCCGGCGGTGGCGGCGTGCTCGATGGCGTCGGTGTAGCGAGAGAGCGGGTACGTGGCGCTGAGCAGCCGCTCGAGGCCGGCGTCGGCCACCAGGGCCAGGGCCCGGTCGAAGTCGGGGCGGGTGTAGGCGTAGCAACCGCGGATGGCGGTCTCGCGGTGCCAGAGGCTGGTCAGGTCGAGCGTGGTGTGGCCGGGCATGCCCACCACGAGCACCTCGCCGCCGGGGGCCACCACCTGGAGGGCCTGGGTGAGGCTGGCCTCGCTGCCGACGCAGTCGACCACCAGGTCCACGCCGTCGGTGAGCTGGCCGCCGTCGAGCACGAACGAGCCGGTGAGCGAGCGCAGCACCCGGCCCAGCTCTCGGGGCGCCACCACCTGGTCGGCGCCCAGGCTGGTGGCCAGCGCCTTCTGGTGCGGGTACTTGCCGGTGGCCACGAGCGTGCCGACCGTGGCCTCGGCCCGCAGCGCGGCGATGGTGAGCAGGCCGAGCGTGCCGGCGCCGATCACGGCCACCGTGGCCTTGGGCCCGGAGGCCGCCACCGTGCGGGCGGCGTGCACGGCGCAGGCCGTGGGCTCCACCATGACGGCCGCCTCGTCCGACAGCGCGTCGGGCACGGCGAGCAGCTGGCTCTCGTGGGCGACCATCGAGGTGGACCAGCCACCGCCGGTGTCCTCGCAGTAGCCGCTCTGCAGGCCGGGCTCGAGGTGGCCGAAGGCGATGCGCCCGCAGTGGTTGGTGCGGCCCGCCTCGCACGCCGGGCACACCGGGTCGATGCCGCGGGTGACGCAGGAGAGCACGGGGATCAGCACGGCTCGGGTGCCGTCCTCGAGCGAGCCGACGACCTCGTGGCCGGGGGTGAACGGGAACGAGACGATGGGCTCGAAGTAGCGGCTGGAGCGCCCGTCGATGGTGGCGAGGTCGGAGCCGCAGATCCCGGCGAGGCGGGGCTGGAGGCGCACCCAGCCCTCGGCGGGCAGCTCGGGCTCGTCGACGTCCTTGAGGCTGAGCGGGCCGACCGGCGCGCCCTTGCCGGCGCCGAGGCGGCCGGCGATGGAGGCGGCGACGTACTTGCCGGCCTTGCGCTCGAAGCGGAGGGCCTTCATCGCGGCGCCGCCTTGGTGACGGCGCGACGCGGCGCCAGCGGGATGGGCGACGGCTTGAAGCCGGGGGCCTTGGACCAGTGCTCCACCAGCCAGCCCCGCTTGCGGGCCAGCGAGGCGAGGCGGGTCTCGGGGTTCACCGCCACCGGGAAGCCGACCACCTCGAGCATGGGGAGGTCGTTGGAGGAGTCGGCGTAGGCGCAGGACTCGGCGAGGTCGATGTCGTGCTTGGCCGCGTAGTCGAAGAGCGCCGAGGCCCGGCTCTCGCCGGTGGGCGGCACCTCGAGCATCTGGCCGTTGTAGCGACCGTCGGGACCGACGTCGAGCTTGGCCGACACGATGTCGTCGAAGAGCGGCCGCAGGGGCTCGACCACGAAGTCGAGCGCACCGGTGATGAGCACCGTGCGGTGGCCCAGCGCCCGGTGCTCGCGAACCCGGCGGATGGCGGCGGGGAAGCTCTTGGTCAGGATGAGCTGCGACAGCATCTCCTGGGAGTCCTCCCGGATCTGCTCCACCGGTGCGCCTTCGTAGCGCCGGTAGAACGACCGCAGGAAGTCGCTGCGGTCGGCCCGGTCCATGCGCAGCAGGGTGGGTGCCTCGCCGATGAGCTTGGCGGCCAGGCGGACCTTGTCGTCCCGATCGAGGCGACGGCTGGCCAGCCAGGCGTAGCTGGTGACCACGTTCGACGCGATGAGCGTGTTCTCGAGGTCGAACGCCGCGAGCTGGCGGTCGGGGGAGAGGACCTGGCGGCGCAGGCGGGTGGAGCGGGGCTCGACCTTGCCCTTGCCCGGCTCGGAGCGCACCCGGGCGTGCTCGACCACCGACGGCAGGTGGATCTGGTGGACGTAGTGGTCCCAGTCGACGATCCGCGGGTCCATGCCGAACTCGGCCTGGTCCTCGGGGCTCAGCGCCTCGTGGGTGGCGAGCAGCCGGTCGACGCCGTAGATGGCCTCGCATGCGGTGTAGGCGCCGTAGAGCTCGACGTAGGTGAGGGCGCGCGACACGGTCTCGCGCTGCTCCTCCAGCTTCGAGGACCACGCCGCCTGCTTGCCGCGCAGGGGCAGGGCGCCGATGAGCTTCTCACCCCGGTCGAGCAGGTCCTTGGCCCGGTTGAGCTGGTTCTCCACCTTGTTGCGGGTGGTGTAGCCCCAGTCGGGCACGGCGATGGGCTGGCCCTCGGCGTCGTAGAGCGGGTGGTCGCCGAACCAGGTCTGCACCAGGTCGACGAGGCGCTCGTACTTCAGTGGGTTGGCCGAGCCCGAGGCCACCTGGGTGATGTCGGGCGAGCCGTCCTCGTTGGCCGGGCCGCGAGCGGCGACGCCGATGATGGCGCCCACCACGAGGTCGACCGGGATGACGTCGACGGTGCCCTCGGGGACGCCGGGGAACTCCGTGAGCAGGCCCTGGGCGTAGGAGATGATGACCGGCTCGGCCATGCGGAAGCCGCGGATCCAGCCCGGCACCGGCTCGGACCACGCCGACTCGATGATGGCCGGGCGCACAATCGACACCGGGACGTCGCCCCGGTTCTCGCCGAGGGCCTTCTCGCCGAGGGCCTTGGTGTAGGCGTAGGCGTCGGGCCAGCCCAGCGAGGCGGCGCGGGTGCGGCCGGCCTCCACCAGCTGGTCCTTCACCCAGGCCTTGCGGCGGTCCTCGCTCTTGGCGGCGAGAAGGGGGGTGCCGGCGCCGCCGAGCTCCTCGCGGGCCTCGACCATGAACGTGGCCAGCCGCTCGGGCTGGCGGCTGGCGGCCTCGGCGTCGGCTCGCACGCGGCGGGCGCTGTCGACCTCGCGGGACCAGTCGATGTCGATCCAGAACGGGCTCTGGTCCACCGGGATCTCGGGGGCGTCGCCCCGCCGGTTGCCGGCCACGTAGCAGGTGCTCACCGCCACCAGGTGGGGCGTGACGTCGAGGTCCTGGAGGGTGCGGGCGATGCGGGTGGGCCCGAGCAGGTTCACCTCGACGGCGAGGTCGATGGGGGAGTCGAAGCTCACGGTGGCGGCCGAGTGGATGACGATGTCGCAGCTGCCGAGCAGGTCGCGGCCCTCGTCGGTGAGGCCGAGCCCGTCGGTGCCGACGTCGCCCTCGATGACGTGCACGCGTCGGGCCACCAGCTCGTCGAACGCCGCCTTGCCGCCCAGCTCGCCGCGCAGGCGGTCGAAGCAGTTGTTCTTGAAGATCTCCCGCTGGGCCCGCTGAGCCACCGACCGCATCCGGCCGGCGCGGATGAGCAGCACCAGCTCGCAGTCGGGCACGGAACGGAGGAGGCGTTCCACCAGGGCGGTGCCGAGGAACCCGGTCGAGCCGGTGACGGCGATCCGCTTCCCGGCGAGGTCGTCGGCGATCACGTACGGTTGTCTACCAGATGGTAGAGAGCGGCGCCGGTGGTGCCGGCGCCACCACCCGAACGGGGTCCGGAGGAGACGTGGCCGCAGCGCTGAGCGACAAGCCGAGCACCCGGGCCCGCATCCTCGACGCCGCGCTCGGCGCCTTCGCCGACCGCGGCGTCGATGCCACCTCGCTCGACTCGCTGGCCGTCGAGATCGGCATCCGCAAGCAGACGATCCTCTACTGGTTCCCCTCGAAGGAGCAGCTCCTGCTCGGCGTGGTCGACCACGCGGTGGGCGAGCTCGGCTCCCGCCTCTCCGAAGCCGCGGTCGCCGCCCGCCCGGCCCGGGGTCGCCGCTCGGCGTCGGGCCCCACGCTGGAGGACCGGTTGGTCGCCGTGGTCGACGCCACCTTCCGCCTGGGCACCACCCACCCCGAGCTGCTGGCCGTCGTCCGCGAGGTCACCCGCGTCGGCCCGCCGGCCTCCACCCACCTCGCCGCCGCCGTCGAGCCCCTCGTCGACGCGGCCGCCGCCGCCCTCGACCCCGGCTCCGACCGCGAGCACCTCCGCCGCGTCCTCCTCGCCGCCGGCGCCCGCGTCGTCGGCATCGCCACCGAAGCCGAGGTCCGCGCCGACCTCGGCCTCGCCCCCGACCTCACCTGGCTCCGCGCCCGCCGCCGCGCCCTCATCGACTCCCTCACCACCCTCGTCGCCTGAGGCCCGAGCCTTGCTCGCTCGAGCCGCTCGAGCTCCGCTTGCTCGGGCAGTGTGCGCCTGAGCCGGGGCTGCGGGGGCGCGGTGGGGCGGACGGACCTTCGGGGTGTGGGCGTTGTCCGACTCGTCGCTGCGAGGAGGGGTGCCTTGGACCAGGACCGTCGTTCTGGTCTCGGTCGAGAAGGGCGCGACGGGGGCTGGGTCGGGCGGTTCGTCGTCTGTGTCCGCTTCTGCGGCGGGTCACGGCGAAGGCTCGTGCGCAAACCGGTGCTCATCGCGGTTTTGCGCACGAGCCTGGCGCCCGGCGCCCACTTGAATCGGCCGTTTCGGACAGCAGCCCCAAGGCATGTGCGCGTGACGCTTCTGAGCGCGGTCACGTGCACGCACCTTGCGCCGCCCCCGGCAGCGGCTGGTCGAAGCGGACCTTCCACCCCGCCGCAGCGAGGACCCGAGCCCGGCGACCAGCGCAGCGCCGGCTCCGCCGTCGTCGCGCCCTTCGAACCCGTGAGCAACGACCCGGTCCCGGTCCCATCGAGGACGTGAGCCACCACCCGCCCAGGCCCCCCGGCGGCGGAGGCTGGTGCCTGTGCACACAAGATGTGCACGAGTGCACACACCTGCGTCGCCCCCGGGCAGCGGCCGCCTGAAGTGGACCATCCACCCCGCCGCAGCGAGCGACCGGAGCACGGCGACCAGCGCAGCGCCGGCTCCGCCGTCGTCGCGCCCTTCGAACCCGTGAGCAACGACGCGGTCCCGGTCCTACCGGAGTCGTGAGCCACGCCCCGCTCAGGCAGGCCGGGAGCAGCCCGGAGCAGCCCAGCAGCGCAGCGGCCCCCAGGGCGAGGGGGTCAGCGCTGGCGGCGGTGGGGGGCGCGGTGGGCGTGGCGCTCGGCGGCGAGGCGGACGAGCTCGTCGATGAGCTGGGCGTAGGGGAGGCCGCTGGCCGCCCACAGCGAGGGGAACATCGAGTACGGGGTGAAGCCGGGCATGGTGTTGATCTCGTTGAAGAGCAGCCCGCGTCCGCCGGGGCCCTCTTCGTAGAAGAAGTCGACGCGGGCGAGGCCGTCGCAGCGCAGCGCGGTGAACGCCTGCAGCGCGAGCTCACGGGCCTGCTCGGCCACCGCGGGCGGGAGGTCGGCGGGCACGACCATCTCGGCGGCGCCCTCGAGGTACTTGTCCTCGTAGTCGTAGAACTCGTGCGTGGGCACGATCTCGCCCGGCACCGAGGCCCGGGGCACGGCGTTGCCGAGCACGCCCACCTCGATCTCGCGGGCGCTCACCGCCTCCTCGACCACGGCCCACTCGTCGAACGCGTGGGCGCCGGCCAGCGCGGCGAGGAGCCCGGCGGCATCGTCGGCGCGAGACACGCCCACCGAGGAGCCCATGTTCGCCGGCTTCACGAACACCGGCCACCCCAGCTCGACGCCGACCCGCTCGACGAACGCCTCGTCGACCGGCGCGTCGCGCACGGCCAGGTGCTTCACGATCGGCAGTCCCGCCGCGGCCGCCACCACCTTCGACATGACCTTGTCCATGTTCGCCGCCGAGCCCAGGACGCCGCTGCCGACGTAGGCCACGCCGGCCAGCTCGAGCAGGCCCTGCACGGCGCCGTCCTCGCCGCGGGCCGTGGAGGATGGGGAGGACGACGACCTGCTGGCCCGGCCGCACCGGGGCCACCGAGGCCTGGGGCTCGAGCGCGGTGCCGCTGGCGTCGAGGGCGTCGGGCAGGGCGTGGCGGCCCTCGGCGAGGGCGGCGATGGTGGCATCGGAGCGCAGCCAGCGGCCCTCCGGGGTGATGGCGATGGGCTCGATCTCGTACCGGGAACCGTCGATGGCGGCGATCACGTGGGCCGCCGACACCCGGGACACGTCGTGCTCGGCCGACTGGCCGCCGTAGAGGACGACGAGCCGGACGGGCTCCACGGGCTCGGAGGTCGGGGTCTCGGGCATGGCCGGGGATCCTACGAGGCGGCCGCGGCCGCTCGGGCCGGGTTCGGGCGCCGGGTACGGTCGGCGCCATGCGGTTCACGACGTCGGAGATCGCCGGGGCCACCGGAGGCGAGGTGTTCGGCCGGGAGGTCACCGTCGAGGGAGCCACCATCGACTCCCGGGCGGTCCAGCCCGGCCAGCTCTTCGTGCCGGTGGTGGCCGAGCGCGACGGCCACGACTTCATCGGCGCCGCGGTCGCCGCCGGCGCCGCGGCCTACCTCACCGGCGGGCCCATCGAGGCGGCCACCGCGGTCCGGGTGGCCGACACCACCGCGGCGCTCACCGCCCTGGGCCACCACGCCCGCACCAAGCTCACGGGACACGTGGTCGGCGTGACGGGCAGCGTGGGGAAGACGTCGCTCAAGGACCTGTTGGCCGCGGTGGGGGCGACGTCGTGGGCCACCTCGGCCAGCGTGGGCTCGTTCAACAACGAGCTCGGCGTGCCGCTGACCCTGGCCAACGCGCCGGATGGCACCGAGCTGGCGGTCATCGAGATGGGCGCCCGCGGCAAGGGCCACATCGCCGAGCTGTGCGCCATCGCCGAGCCGACGGTCGGCATCGTGACCGTGGTGGCCGGCGCCCACCTCGAGATGTTCGGCTCGATCGACGACGTCGCCGTCGCCAAGTCCGAGCTGGTCGCGTCGCTCGCCCCGTCGGGCACCGCCGTGCTCAACGCCGATGACCACCGGGTGCTGGCGATGGCCGGGGCCACCGAGGCCACCGTCGTCACCTTCGGCGTGCTGGGCGGCGAGGTGCGGGCCACCGAGGTCGAGCTCGACGGCGAGCTGCGCGCCCGGTTCACGCTCCGCAGCCCGTGGGGGACCGCTGCGGTGCACCTCGGCGTGGCCGGCGCCCACCAGGTCACCAACGCCCTCGGCGCGGCGGCGGCCGCCCTGGCCCTCGGTGCACCGGTCGAGGCGGTGGCCGCCGGCCTGGCCGACGCCCGCCTCTCCGCCATGCGGATGGACCTGGTCGACGGCGCCGACGGCGTGCGCATCCTCGACGACGCCTACAACGCCAACCCCACGTCCATGCGGGCCGGCCTCGCCGCCCTCGCCGCCATCGACGCACCCCGCCGCTTCGCGGTGGTGGGCACCATGGCCGAGCTGGGCGACGGCGCCGACGCCGCTCACGCCGAGATCGCCGCCGCGGCGGCCGAGGCCGGCATCGAGCTGGTGGCGGTCGCCGAGCCCCGCTACGGCACGACCCCCGACCGGTCGGCGGCCACCCCCGAGGAGGCGGTCGAGGTGCTCCGTGCCCTCGGGCTGGCCCGCGGCCACGCCGTGCTGGTCAAGGGCAGCCGCGCCACCCGCCTGGAGCGCGTCGTCGCCCTACTGCGCGCTGCTCCCGAGGGCTGACCAGCCCACCGGCGGCCCCGAGCGTGGGCTACTGGCCGCCGAGAGCCAGGCGGCGGCTGCGCGGCGGCTCGTCACCGAGGTCGGCGTAGGCCGCCAGGGCCACCGCCACCAGGGCGCCGAAGGCGAGCACCGGCCCGATGCCGAAGTGCTCCATCGCCACGCCACCGAGCAGGCCGCCGAAGGGCACGGTCCCGCCGAAGCCCATGATCCAGAGCGCCATGACCTTGCCCCGCACGCCGTCGTCGAGGTCCTGCTGCAGCACCGTCGAGAGTGACGTGATCACGGCGAAGTACACGCAGCCGAGGACGAGGATCACGACGTAGGCGGGCGGGGCGGCGCGCAGCACCCCGAAGACGGTGAGCATCGCCGCGAAGCCCAGCAGGCCGAGGCGGGTGAGCCGGGCCTTCGAGGCGCGGGCGAACACCGTGCCGATGGACAGGGCGCCGATGACGGCGCCGACGCCGAAGCACGCGTAGAGGATGCCGTAGCTGCTGCTCTTCGGGACGATGCCGAGGTGGTCGCCGGCGATCTTCGGCATCTGCGTGATGAACGGCAGCGACAGGAACGAGAAGGTGAAGATCACCACCAGGCACTGGCCCACGACCCGGTTGGCCTTGGCCACCTGCACCCCTTCGAGGAGGCGGTGCAGCCCTTGGCTGCCGGCCGCGGGCGGAGCGGGCAGCGTGACCCGGAGCAGGCTGGCGATCACGAAGGCGAAGCTCACGGCGTTGAGCAGGAACACCCACGACGGCCCGAACGTGGCGTAGAGCGTGGTGCCGATGGCCGGGCCGATCACCCGTGAGGCGTTCATCTGCACCGAGTTGAGCGAGATCGCCCCCGCGATGTCGCGCCGGGGCACGAGCACGGGCACCACGGCGCTGAAGATGGGCGCGTACAGGGCGTTGCCCACGCCGATGCAGAACACCACCGCCACCATCGCCACCCGGTTGGGCGAGTGGGGGAGCGTGACCGCAGCGAGGATCAGCGAGAACACGGCCTGCTGCACGCTGAGGACCATCAGCAGCTTCTTGCGGTCGAAGGCGTCGGCGAGCATGCCGCCCACCACCGAGAACAGCAGCAGGGGGCCGAGCTGCGCAGCGGTCATGATGCCGACGAAGACCGCCGACTTGGTGAGGCTGTAGGCGAGGGCCCCCAGCACCACGTTCTGCATCCAGGTGCCGATGTTGGAGGCGAAGGCCCCCAGGTACACCGTGCGGAACGTGGCGTGGCTGAAGGCCGAGCGGGCGGTGCCCGGGGCGAAGGTGCGGTCGCCGTCGACGAAGGCGTCGGTGTTGTCGTCGGCGAGGGAGTCCCGGACGTCCTGCTCGGCGCCCTGGGGGTCGGCCGGCGGGGTCTGGGTCACGGCCAAAGCGTACGACCGGTCGGCGCCGGCCGGAAAACGATCGTTATCGGCCCTGGTCAGGGCGTTGGCGGGGTCCCCCAGATCTTGACCCGCGGGTCAGTTCGTGCGTCAGTAGGGCCCGTCGCAGCAGGAGTCGCGCTGGCCGCACCTCGTGCAGCGGTAGTGGGCGTGCTCCTGGCGCATCGGCCCGCCGCAGTGGCCGCACTGGGTGCTGAGGTCGCAGAAGCCCGTGCCGGCCGGTGCGACGTCGGTGGCCGCCGCCGCCGGGGCCGGAGCGGGAGGGGTCGAGGAGGAGGTCGCCGTGGTCATGGCGCCCGACGCTAGGACCGGGCCCGACCCGGGTCGCGGACCGGTACCGTCCACCGGCGATGACCGAGCCCCACCCCGCGCCCCGCCTCGCCACCCAGCCCCGCACCTCGGACTGGATCGGCGCGGCGGTGGCGGCCGGCGGCGGTTCGGTGGTGGAGCCGGCCGACGCCACCGGCGTGGTGTGGACCGACCCCGCCGGTCCGGATGCGCTGGCCGACCTGCTGGCCGCCCACCCGGCCATCGACTGGGTGCAGCTGCCGTGGGCCGGCGTCGAGCCCTACCTCGACGTGATCCGGGCCAAGCCGGGCCGCACGTGGTCCTGCGCCAAGGGCGTCTACAGCGAC
This sequence comes from Aquihabitans sp. G128, assembly GCF_019048865.1. GTDB lineage: Bacteria > Actinomycetota > Acidimicrobiia > Acidimicrobiales > Iamiaceae > Aquihabitans. The sequence goes on from NZ_CP077604.1 coordinate 572,374, forward strand.
CCGGTGGGTGAGCACGCGGTGGCGCTGCTGCTGGCCGGGTTCCGGGACCTGCACCGCTTCGCCCGCCAGGACACGTGGGTGCGGGGCAGCGGCCGGAACCTGTTCGGGGCGAAGGTGGTGCTGCTGGGCGGCGGGGGCATCGCCCAGGTGGTGATCGACCTGCTGGCCCCGTTCCGCACCGAGATCACCGTCGTCCGCAACACCCCGGCCCCCATGGCCGGCGTCGACCGGGTGCTCGGCCCCGATGCCCTGCACCGGGCGCTCGACGGGGCCGACGCCGTCGTCCTCGCCCTGCCCCTGGTGGCGGGCACCCGCCACGTGCTCGGCGCCGAGGAGCTGGCCCTGCTGGCGCCCGGCGCGTGGGTGGTCAACGTCGCCCGCGGCGAGCACATCGACACCGATGCCCTGGTGGCGGCCCTCGAGGGCGGCCACCTGGGCGGCGCTGCGCTCGACGTCACCGACCCCGAGCCGCTGCCCGACGGGCACCCCCTCTGGTCGGCGCCCAACGCCATCATCACGCCGCACACCGGCAACACCGCCGCGATGGCTCGACCCCTGCTCTCGGCCCGCATCACCGAGAACGTCCGGGCCTACGCCAGCGGCGGTGACCTGGTGGGGCTCATCGACGCCGACCTCGGCTATTGAGCGGCGGGCGACCGCCCCTACGCTGGCCACGGTCCCCCTGTAGCCCGGAGCCGGTCCCACGAGCACCCACTACCAACGACTCGGCGTCGCTCCGTCCTCGTCCACCGAGGAGATCCGTGCCGCCTACCGGGTGCTGGCCGGCCGCCTCCACCCCGACCGCATGGTCGACGGGTCCCCTGCGGAGCGGGCGCTCGCCGACCGCCGCATGCGCGAGGTGAACGAGGCCTGGCACGTGCTGCAGGACCCCGTCCGCCGGCGGGCCTACGACGACAGCCGCATCCAGGGCCGCCGGGCGAGCACCGCCGCCGGCCCGTCGAGCACGGCGGGGAAGCGCCCGACCACGGTGGTCCCGGTGGACGACGACGACCTGGTCGACGTGCTGCCCGAGATGACCGGCGTGCAGGCGGGGCTGTTCCGCCACCTGCCGTGGGTGGTGCTCGTGGTGCTGTTCGGCCTGATCTTCGTGGGCACGGCCTACGCCACCCACGGCGGTGACGACGCGCCCCAGCGCCGGCCCGTCGAGGCCGGCACGTGCATCGACGTGGCCACCGGGCCCACCACCACGATCGTGCCGTGCACCGGGCCCCACGAGCTCCAGATCGTGGCCCGGGTCGACAGCGCCACGGCCTGCCCGGCCGACACCGAGCGCCGTCGGCTCGGCACCGACGGCCTCTTCGACTGCGTCACCGCCGGCTCCTAGGACCAGGCCCCGTCGGTACGGTGGCGCCATGCGGTTCACCGGCATCGACCACGTCGTCTTCCGCGTCACCGACCCTGAGCGCACGGTGGCCTGGTGGCGCGACACCTTCGACCTCCAGCCCGAGCGGCTCGACGAGTGGCGGCGCCAGGAGGTGCTGTTCGTGTCGGTCCGGGTCACGCCCACCACGATCCTCGACCTCTTCACCGGCGACCGGCCCGAGGGCCAGGTCGACAACGTCGACCACGTGGCCTTCGTGCTGGAGGACGTCGACCTCGACGAGCTGGCGGCCAGCGGCCGCTTCGAGGTGGAGTCGGGCCCGCACGACCTGTGGGGCGCCCGGGGCCAGGGCCGCGGCGTCTACCTGCTGGACCCCGACGGCAACCGGATCGAGCTGCGCACCTACTGACCACGCCGGGGTCGGCGCGGTGGCCGACACCGGTCGGCCGGTCGACGTAGCGTCGGCAGATGGACTTCCGCCACGAGCACGTCGAGGACCTCGCTGACCGGGTGCTGCGCCGAGAGGTGTCGGCCCGGGAGCTGACGGAGGTGGCGCTGGCCCGCATCGAGGCCACCAACGGCGAGGTGGGCGCGTTCGTGGCCGTCGACGGCGACGCCGCTCGGGCCCAGGCCGCCGAGATCGACCAGCGCATCGTCGACGGCGACGACGTCGGCCCCCTCGCCGGCATCCCGATCGGCGTGAAGGACACCGAGGACGCCCGCGGCTTCCGCACCACGCAGGGCTCGCTGCTCTTCGCCGACGGGCCGGTGGCCACCGGCGACTCCGTCCTGGTCGACCGCCTGCGCCAGGCGGGTTGCGTGGTGGTGGGCAAGACCAACACCCCCGAGCTGGCCTGGAAGGCCGACACCGACAACCGGGTGTTCGGCCGCACCGCCAACCCCTGGTCGCTCGCACGCTCCGCCGGCGGCTCGTCGGGCGGGTCCGCGGCGGCGGTGGCGGCCGGCATGGTCCCGCTGGCCACCGGGTCCGACGGCGGCGGCTCGCTGCGCATCCCGTCGTCGCTGTGCGGCCTGTCGTCCATCAAGTGCTCGCTCGGTCGGGTGCCCGTGGGCGGGCCCAACCCGCCCGGCTGGGCCGACCTGTCGAGCAAGGGCCTCATGACCCGCACCATCCGCGACCAGGCGCTGGCGCTCGACTCGGTGATCGGCCCCGAGCCCACCGACCTGCGGGCCCTGCCCATGCCGGAGGACAGCTGGATCGACGCGGTGGGCGACGTGCACCTGCCCCGACGGGTGCTGTGGTCGCCCACGCTGGGCTACGCCACCGTCGACGCCGAGGTGCTCGACATCTGCGAGGGCGCGGTGCGGGCGCTGGAGGCGCGCGGCACCGAGGTGGTGCGCGTCGACGACGTGTTCGACGAGGATCCGGGCGTCCAGTGGCTGATGCTGTCGCTCACCGCCAACCTGCGGACGATCCAGGGCGCCGACCCCGATGGCGGCCGCTGGGACCAGCTCGACCCGGACCTCGCCGGCATGCTCACGTGGGCGCAGAGCACGGCCACCGCCACCACGGCGCTCGAGGCGATGGACCTGGCCCACCGGCTCAACGCCCGCCTCGTGGAGGTGCTGCACCAGGCGCCGCTGCTCCTCACGCCCACCGTCGCCGGCCAGACCCCCGTGGGGTCGGCGTCGGGCACGGTCGACGGCGTCGAGGACCTGAGCTGGGTGCGCTTCACCTATCCGTTCAACCTCACCCGGTCGCCGGCCGGCTCGGTGGTGGCCGGCTTCACCGCCGATGCCATGCCCGTCGGCCTCCAGGTGGTGGGCCCGCAGCACGGCGACCTCGCCGTGCTCCGCCTGCTCGCCGTGCTGGAGGAGACGCTGGCCATCGACACCGTGTGCCCCTACGAGCCGTCGGCCTCGGCCTCCACCAGCCGGTAGCCCACACCGGGCTCGGTCACCAGCGTCGGCGCCCCGGTCCCGGCCAGCTTCTTGCGCAGCTGCGACGCGTAGACCCGCAGGTACTGCGTCTCGGTGCCGTAGGCCTCGCCCCAGACCTGCTGCAGGATCATGCGGTGGGTCAGCACCCGGCCGGGGTGGCGGGCCAGCACGGCCAGGAACCCGAACTCCTTGGGCGTCAGGTCCAGGCGCACGTCGCCGGCGCGCACCTCGTGGTGGGGGAGGTCGACGGTCAGCTGGCCCACCACAAGCTCGGCCTCGTCCTCGGTGTCGGGCCCGTTGGCCCGGCGGTGGTGGCGGAGGGCGACCCGCAACCGGGCCAGCAGCTCGGGGGTGGAGAACGGCTTGGTGACGTAGTCGTCGGCGCCCTCGTCGAGCGCCTTGACCTTCACGTCGTCGGAGCCCTCGGCGGTGAGCACGAGGATCGGCACCTCGCTCCACAGGCGGATGCGGCGACAGACCTCGAGGCCGTCGAGGTCGGGCAGGCCGAGGTCGAGGATGATCGCGTCCGGCGCCGACGAGGCCGTGCGGTCGAGCGCCTCGTGCCCGGTGCGCACCGACGTCACTTGGTAGCCGCGGGCCTCGAGGGCGGCGGTGAGGGCCCGCACGATGGCGTGCTCGTCGTCGACCACCAGGACCTTGGTCTTCTCGTTCACGGTCGTTCCTCGTCGGGATCGGTGCGGGCGGTGGGGTCGCCGGGGCGGTGGTCGACGCCGTGGTCGACCCGGACCGGCACGGTGAAGGTGAAGCGGGCACCGCCGCCGGCGGGCCCGGTCACGCGGATGGTGCCGCCGTGGGCCTCCACCACCGCCTTGCAGATCGCCAGTCCGAGGCCGCTGGAGCGGCTGCCGTCGCTGCGGTGGAACGCCTCGAACACCCGGGTGCGCTCGGTGGGCAGCACTCCGACGCCGGAGTCCTCCACCGACACCTGGACGAAGGCCCCCTCGGGCCGGGCCGTGACCCGCACGGTCGACCGGGGCGGGCTGTGGCGTGCGGCGTTCTCCAGCAGGTTGGTCACCACCTGGTCGAGCTGGGTGTAGTCGGCATCGACGAGCGGCAGGTCGTCCGGCGCGTCGAGCTCCACCCGGCGGTCCTTGAGCGCTCGCCGCACGCGGGCGATCGAGGTCTCCAGCAGCTCGGGCAGGTCGACGGCCTGGCGGTCCGGCGCGAACGACCCGGCCTCCACCCGGCTCATGCTCAGCAGGTTGGCCACCAGGCGGTCGAGCCGCTCGGCCTCGTCCGACACCAGGCCCAGCAGCTCCTGGCGGGTGTCGTCGTCGTAGGGGATGTCGCTGCGGAGGTCCGACGACACGGCCCGGATGGTGGCGAGCGGCGTGCGCAGGTCGTGCGACACCGAGCGCAGCAGGGCCGACCGCTGCTGGTCGACCTCCTCCATCACCGCCAGCTTGTCCAGCTCGCCGGCCATGCGCTCCTGGTCGGCCTTCGACTCGGCCAGCGATTCCGCCAGCGTCCCCAGCTCCGCCGCCCGCGCCTCGGCGAGGCGCCGCCGTTCGGACTCGCGGGCGGTGACCTCGCCCATGGCCAGGGCGACGACCACGAACACGACGATCGCGGTGACGTCCTCGCCGTCGAGGATCTTCCACTGGCCGAACGGCGGCAGGAAGAAGAAGCCGAACGCCAGCGCCGAGGCCAGCGCCACCGCCCCGGCGGCGACCCGACCGCCGAGCACCGCAGCCACCACGCCCGGCACCACCAGCACCAGCGCCGGGGTGGCCGTCGACACCGAGTCCCGCAGCGGCAGCACGGCGAGGGTGGCGGTGACGGTCAGCGCCGCGCCCACGGCCGCGCCCAGCGGGCGGGAGGGGAGCCAGCTGACGGAGGCCATGGCCGCATCTTGCTCTGCCCACGCCGCCTTCATGTGCCAGGGCCGCCGTCCGGTGCGGCGCGGCCCCCCTTCGAACTTTGGGTCCCAGACCGGCGCGCGGGGGCGTGGGACCCGAAGTTCGCTCGGATGGGCCGGCTGCGGGTGGTGCGAGGCGCCGGGCGGTCGTCTTTGCGCGTTCCTTGCGCGTCCGGGCGTTTGGCTACGCCGTCTTGATGCGGGGGTCGCGGACACTCGAACCCATGACCGTGACCGACCCTGCTCCACCTCCGTCGCCCGCCGCGGCGCGCCGGGCGACCCCGCCCGAGCCGCTGCCGGTGGGCCCGGGCATCGACCTGCCGGAGACGTCCGGCTACCGCCTCAAGACCAAGGTGCTGGGCCCGGCGCTGCACACCGACCAGCTCGAGCACGAGCGCCTGGGCAAGCCCACGGCCCTCGCCGTGTTCGCCAGCGACGCCCTGTCGTCCACCGCCTACGCCACCGAGGAGATCCTCCGGGTGCTGGTGCCGGTGATCGGCTTCCTGGCCTTCACCTCGTTCGTGCTGCCGATCACCCTCGCCCTGGTGACGGTGCTGGTCATCCTGATCTTCAGCTACCGCCAGACCATCAAGGCGTACCCGTCGGCCGGCGGCGCCTACATCGTCACCAAGGACAACCTCGGCCTGCTGCCCGCCCAGGTGGCCGGCGTGGCCCTGCTCACCGACTACATCCTCACCGTCGCGGTGTCGACGTCGGCCGGCATGGCTGCCCTCTACTCGGCGATCCCGTCGGTGTACCCCTACCGGGTCCCCGCGGCGCTGGCCTGCATCGCCCTCATCGCGTGGGGCAACCTCCGCGGCGTCAAGGAGTCGGGCCGCATGTTCGCCGTGCCCACCTACGCCTTCGTGGTGTCGATGTTCGTGATGGTGGGCATCGGCCTCTTCCGGGAGGTCACCGGCACCCTGCACCACGCCCCGCTGCCCACCCAGCACTACGACGTGGGCGTCAAGGCCATGTACTTCTTCCTGCTGCTCAAGGCCTTCGCCGCCGGCGGCGCCGCCATGACCGGCGTGGAGGCCATCTCCAACGGCGTGCCGGCCTTCAAGAAGCCCGAGGCCAAGAACGCCACCAGCACCCTCATGGTCATGGGCGCCTGCCTCGGCTCGATGTTCATCGGCATCTCGTTCCTGGCCGCCAAGCTCCACACGGTCCCGAGCGAGAAGGTCACGGTGATCTCGCAGATCGCCCGGGCCACCTTCGGCGCCGGAGCGGCCGGCCACATCGCCTTCTACTTCGTGCAGGCGGCCACCATGCTGATCCTGGTGCTGGCGGCCAACACGTCCTTCGCCGACTTCCCCCGCCTCGCCAGCTTCCACGCCGATGACGCCTTCATGCCCAAGCAGCTCACCAAGCGGGGCCACCGGCTGGTGTTCTCCAACGGCATCGTGGCCCTGGCCATCGCCGCCAGCGTGCTGGTGGTGGTCTTCCAGGCCAACGTCAACCACCTGATCCCGCTCTACGCCATCGGCGTGTTCACCTCGTTCACGCTCAGCCAGACCGGCATGGCGGTGCGCCACATCAAGCTCCGCGAGCCCGGCTGGCGGGTGGGGCTGTTCATCAACGGCGGGGGAGCGCTCGCCACCGGCGTGGTCACCATCGTCATCGGGATCGTGAAGTTCCCCGAGGGCGCCTGGTTCATCATGCTGCTGGTGCCGATCATGGTCGCCCTCCTGGTGCGGCTGAACCGCCAGTACGAGTCGGAGTCGGTGGAGCTGGCCCACGAGGTGGAGGCGGCGCTGAGCGCTCCCGTGCTGCGCCGCCACGCCGCCCTGGTCCTGGTGAGCGACCTCGACCGCCCCACCGCCAAGGCCCTCCAGTACGCCCGTTCGCTGATGGCCGACGAGGTCCGCGCCGTGCACGCGGCATCGGACCCCGACAAGGCCCAGCTGCTGGCCGAGCGCTGGGACCAGCTCGGGATGATCCGGGTCCCGCTCGACGTCGTCGACTGCCCCGACCGTCGCGTCGAGCGCTCGGTGCTCGACGTGGTGGCCGACGAGCTGGCCGACGGCAACACCGAGGTCTCGGTCCTCATCCCCAGGCGGGAGTACACCCACTGGTGGCACCGCCTCCTGCACGACCGCACCGCCGACGGGCTGGCCCGCACCATCAGCCGCCTGCCCCACGCCAACGTCACCTTCGTGCCGTACCACTTCGGTTCGTGCGAGATCTCCGCGGAGGAGCGTGATGGCTACCACCAGGCCCACCACCACTGATGCGGGCGACCCCGGCGCCCCGGCCGACGTGGCCGACGGGGCGGAGCTCGACCTGGCCGGCTTCGAGCCGCAGCCGGCCGTGACCGGCGGCATCCTCGACCTGGACCGGTCGATCCCCATCGCGGATGTGGTCTGGCGCCACCGGGCCCAGGTCGGCGGCCGGGTCCGCTCGGTGCGGGTGCGGGCCTGGGGCGACGACGTCGCCACCCTCGAGCTGGTCCTCGCCGACCGCACCGGCGGGGTCACCGTCGCCTTCCTGGGCCGGCGGCGCCTCGGCGGCATCCGCCCCGGCGTCGACCTCACCGTCGAGGGCATGGTCGGCGCCCGCGACGGCAAGCTCCTCATCACCAACCCCGCCTACGACCTGCGCCCCCTGCCCTAGCGACCCGAGCGCACCCCGGCCCCCGGGGTGGCGGCCCTCCACCGCCGCCACCCCGGACCCCCGGCCCGATCGGCTTGGAGCGCCCGGGAGGCCCTCGGCTAAGGTCACCGACCCGTACCCGGGCGTATAGCTCAGTTGGCTAGAGCACTGCCTTCACACGGCAGGGGTCACAGGTTCGAGTCCTGTTACGCCCACCAGAGTCCGGTTCCAGAGGCCCCTCCGGGGGGCCTCTGCCGCGTCCGGACGCTCGACCTCGCCACGTCCTAGCCTCGGGCCGATGGGCGACCAGGGCGGGCGATGGTGAGCGCCGTCCCGCCCGCCCGGCACCTGTTGCGGGCCCGGGACCTGGCCGACGCCCGCTACGCCGAGCCGCTCACGGTGGCCGACCTGGCCCGGGTGGCGGGCCTGTCACCGGCGCACTTCAGCCGGGAGTTCCGCCGGGCGTTCGGCGAGGCCCCGCACCGCTACCTGCTGACCCGTCGCCTGGAGCGGGCCGCCGCGCTGCTGCGCACCACCGATCGGTCGGTCACCGAGATCTGCTTCGCCGTCGGCCTGACGAGCGTCGGCTCGTTCACCACCAGCTTCCGCCGGGTCCACGGCACCACGCCCACGGCGTACCGGGCGGCGTTCCCGCCGGCCCGCCGGCTCGTCCGCATCCCGGACTGCGTGGCCCGGGCCTACGGCCGCCCGCAGAACCGCACGTTTCGAGAAGACGAGGCGCCCGCCCGTCCGTAGCGTCGCCACCGACGCAGCCGGCGCACCCGATGCGGTCGGCGCAGCCACGAGGAGCCCCGCATGACCAAGATCGCCAACGCCCAGTTCTGGGTCCACGACCAGGACGAGTCGCTCGCATTCTACACCGAGAAGCTCGGCTGGGAGGTGCGCTCGGACGTGACCATGCCCGAGTGGTCGTTCCGCTGGCTGGTGGTGGGCCCGGTGGGCCAGGACGACGTGGGCCTGGTGCTGATGCCGGTGCCGCAGCCCCCGATGCTCGACGACGCCACCAGCGAGCAGCTGGCCGAGATCGTGGCCAAGGGCGCCGGCGGCACCCTGTTCCTGGAGACCGACGACTGCCAGGCCGCCTACGACGAGCTGTCGGCCCGCGGCGTGGTCTTCAACGACCCGCCCACGCCCCAGCCCTACGGCATCGACACGTCCTTCCGCGACCCGTCGGGCAACAACGTCCGCCTCACCCAGGTCCTCGAGCTCTCGTTCGATCGCCGGTAGGTGAGGACGGACGTCGCTCGCTTCAGGCGATGACCTTGGCGAGCGTCTCGCCGAGGAGGGCGACGCGGCCCTCGATGTGGCCGTTGGCCGGCGCGCTGACGGTGAAGCCGTCGACGCCGGTGGCGAGGTAGGTCGAGAACAGCTCGCCGATCTCGTCGGGGTCGCCGTGGGGGGAGCACGGCCCGCATGGCGGCGGCGTCCTCGGCCGACATCGTGGCGACGTCCATGCCCCGGCTCAGGAGCAAGGCGTCGAGCTCGGCCACCGCCTCGTCGTGGGTGGGGGCGATGCACGCCATCCCCTGGTACGAGACGGTGATCTCGGAGCGGTCGCGGCCCAGGCGCTCGCAGTGGCCGGCGAGGGCGTCGAGCTTGCGGCCGATCTCGTCGACGCCGCAGATGAGGTTGGACTCATCGGCGTACTGGGCCACGAGGCGCAGCGTCTTCTTCTCGCCGCCGCCGCCGATCATGATCGGGATGTGGCCGAGCGGGGCGGGGGAGTTGATGGCCTCACGCACCTGGTACCACTTGCCGTCGAGGGTGGGCAGCTCGCTCCGGAACATCCCGGTGATGATCTGGAGCGCCTCCTCGAGCTTCTCGAAGCGCTCGGTGAAGGTGAGGAACTCGAAGCCCAGCGAGTCGTGCTCCTGCTCGAACCAGCCGGCGCCGATGCCCAGCTGGGCCCGCCCGCCCGACACCACGTCGAGCGTGGTGAGGGTCTTGGCGAGCAGCGTGGGGTTCCGGTACGTGTTGCCGGTGACGAGCGCCGAGAGCCGCACGGTGGAGGTGTGCTGGGCCAGCGCCGAGAGCAGCGTGTAGCACTCGAGCATCTCCAGCTCGGGCGGGCCGAGCATGGGCAGTTGGTAGAAGTGGTCCATCACCATGACGGTGTCGAAGCCGCTCTCGTCGGCCTCGCGGGCCTGGCGGGCGATCACGCCGAAGAGGTCCGCCGGGGCGACGTCGGGATAGGTGAAGTTGGGGATCTGGTAGCCGAGCTTGGTCACGGACGGCACGCTACGGCCGCTCCCGACGTTCTGCTCAGCGGCTCGGGTGAACGCTCGGTGACGGCGCCGGAGCCGCCAGCGGTCCCCTTCCCTGTCACTGGGGGGTGGGAGGATGGGCCCATGGCCTTCGGACAGCAGAACGGGCGGCCGGCCACGGCCCGCCAGCTCAAGACCCTCGAAGCGCTGCTCGGCGACGCGGGGTACTCGAAGCTTCCGTGATGCCCGCGGGCCGCTCGGCTTCACCCAGCGCCAGGGCGGCGGCAAGTTCACCACCGACGAGGCCGATGCCTTCATCGAGCAGCTCGAGGCGGAGGCCGAAGCCGGCGGCCCGGTCGACGAGGTGCCCGATCCGCCGAAGGCGAAGCGGGCGGCGCCGGTGCCCAAGGGCGCAGTCCGCAAGGCGGCGGCGGTCGCCCCCGTCGAGGGCGGCACGGTGGCCGAGCGGCGCGAGGCCCGCCAGTCCACCCTGGTGCGGGACCTGCCCGCCAGGGTGCTCGCTCGGGAACTGGAGAAGCGGGGCTGGATCCTCATCCCGCCGGAGGAGCTCACCGCCGAGGACCCCACCGCGGCCCCGCCGGAGGCCTGAGGCCCCTGGCGCTCAGCCCACCGGGACGGCGGCGAGCACCGCGGCCAGCGCCGCCGGGTCGGTCACCGCCGGGATGTGGCCGCCGGGCAGGTGGACCACCGTGGGCGGGTGCGGCAGGCGGGTGATCATCTCGGCCTGCATGGCCGGGGCCACCGGTCGGTCCCGGTCGTTGACCACGTACGTCACCGGCACGTCGCCAGCCTCGGACCACCGCACCGGCTGGAAGTGGTGGTGCAGCCCGTCGGGCACGCAGCGCTCCGGATCGACCACGAAGGCCAGCTCGTCGTCGGAGAGCGGGTCGCCGCCGTAGCCGGTGCGGAACGCCTCGGGGTCGTCCGGCACGCCGGGCATGGTGATCGCCGTGCCCTCCGCCTCGGCCGCCTCCACCACGGCGCGCAGGCCCTCGGCGTGGGCCGGCTTGAGGCAGTCGAGCCCGTAGCCGCCCTCGGGCGGCACCAGCGCGGCGTTGAGCACCACGTGCACCACGCGGTCACCCAGCGCCGCCACCGCTGCGGGGATCAGCAGCCCCGCCGACGAGTGGGCCACCAGCACCACCGGCCCGTCGACCTCGGCCTCCACGTCGCTCACGACCGCGGCAGCCTCGTCGTCGACCGAGACGCGCTCGATGGGCCCGGGCCGGCTGCCCCGCCCCGGCAGGTCGACCGCGATGGCCGGGCGGTCGAGCAGCGGGAGCAGGCGATCCCAGAAGCGGGCCGAGGAGCCGCCTCCGTGGACGAGGACGTAGGTGGCCTGGGGCGCGGGTTCCGACACGGCGGGTGACGATACCGGCGCTCCGCCACCCGGGCGGCGGATAGCGTTGCGGTGTGGCGGACGGAACGACCGTGGGGGCGACGGGGACAGGGGAGGCGGAGCACGCCCTGGCGGCGCGCCTGGCCGAGCAGCGGGCCCGAGCCATCCTCGGCCTGCACGTCGAGCACGAGGCGCTGCCCGTCGACCCCAAGCTGCGCACGGCCCGCTCGCTCGCCCTCCAGGTCCTTGCCATCGAGGTCCTGGTGCTCGTCGTCAGCGGCGTCTACCTGTACTTCGCCTACCGGCCCGCCTCGAGCTACGACCCGTCGGTGCTCCCGCCGGCCGTGCGCCTGTCCCACGACGTGCAGCGCATCCACCGCCTCACCGCCGTGCTCGCGGTGGGGACCTCGGTGGTGGCCGGGATCCTGCTGGTGGCCGAGAAGGGGATCGTCGGCTGGCATCGGCTGGCCGAGGCGGTGTCGCTGCCGCTGCTCGCCGGCGCCGCGCTCATCACCGGGGTGCTGCTGCCGTGGGACCAGCTGGCGCTGTGGAGCGTCGAGGTCGGCACCGACATCAAGGGCTACGGCTTCCTCTTCGGCGACCGCGTCCGCTTCGTCCTGCTCGGCGGCAGCGAGATCTCGCTGGGCGCGCTGCGCAGCGGCTTCGCCGGCCACCTCATCCTCTCCGTCGGCTTGGGCGTCGGGATCTTCCTCGGCGCCCGCCGCCTCCGTCGCACCGGCCCCGACGGCACCCCCCGAGCCTGACCGGCGACCTGCCTCGTGGCCCGGCGGGTCAGGGCTTGGCGGCCGCCACGAGCAGCTTGGTGAAGGCGAGGGTGCCCTGGCTGACCCCGGAGCAGTCGTCCTGGGCGGTGGAGGTGGCACCGGCGCACTGCTGGTCGCGGTTGAGCGACCAGAACGCCAGGCGGCCGACGCCGTTGGCCCGGGCCCAGCTGATGACGGCGCGGGCGTTGGCGAGGGAGAACACCTCGCTGGCGGTGTCGTTCCGGCCGATCATCGGGGTGAGGCCGAGCTTGGCGTAGCTGGCCGACGGCGAGATCGCCTTCCACTGGGCGAGCGTGCCCATGGCCGACGAGATGGCCGTGGCCCCCATGTCCCGTGCGTCGCCGTAGTCCATGACCATGATGTTCACCAGGTCGATGCGGGTGCCGGTGGCCTTGGCCTTGCGCAGGAACGCCAGCCCGTTCGGCTCCAGGCCGCTCGGCGCGACCGGCAGGGTGGCCGACACCTGGAGCGACGGGGTGGTGGCCACGAGGGCCCGGATGGCGGTGAACCTGCGGCTGATCGACGCGGCGTCGTCGAGCGCGTCGCCCTCGACGTCGAAGTCGGCGCGGGTGGCGCCGAAGCGGGCCAGCACCGACCGGTAGGCCGCCGCGAGCTTCGTCGTGTCGGTGCAGGTGCGGGCGAGGTCGAGCCCGGCCTGGCCGCCGAAGGACACGATCACCTTGGCGCCGGCGGTGCGCGCCGCGTCGATCCGGGCATTGATCGCCGTGGACTCGCTCACCGGGACCTCGTCGTCCCACGTGGGCGTGCAGCCGTCACCGATGACGAAGCCCAGGCTCACGTCCCTCAGCCCGCCGCTCACCACCGCCGCCTTCAGGTTGGCGGGGTTTGACCCGGCGACGTCGACGTACGGCGCCGCCACCGGTCGGGCCGGCGGATCGCACGAGGTCAGCAGGCCACCGGCGAGCGCCGCCGCAGCCGCGATGCCGATGGCGAGCAGGCGGCGGTGCGCCCGGGTGGTGCGGAGCTGGCCCATGGATCCCCCTCGTGGCGCCACCCCCGTGCCGCTCGGCGACAGTCTCGCACCGTCGAGGCGACGACCGCCCGGGTCGAGGGGATCCGTGTGGGCAGCTTCAGCTGGCGAGCTTGTCGACCAGGGTGCCCTCGGCGCCGAAGAGGCGCTCGCGCCACTCGGCCAGCAGCTCGGTGGCGTCGTGGTCGTTGGGGTGGAAGCCGACCCGGTTGTAGTCGCGGATCCGGCTCCGCACGTCCTTGCTCAGCCACGGCGAGGTGCGCAGGCCCTTGAGGCTGCGGCGCAGGCGGCCCCGCTCCCGGGTGGCCGGGTCCTTGGCCAGGGAGATCATCGTCCAGATGATCGAGGTCGTCAGGAAGGCGAAGGTGACCACGTTCATCACCCGGGCCCGGTACTTGTCGTCGCCGCTGACGGTCTGGAACACGTCGAACGCCACGGTCTTGTGCTCGCTCTCCTCGATGGCGTGCCAGAGGAGCAGGTCGCGCACCTCGTCGCAGTCGCCGAAGAGGTCGCGGGCCTCCTGGGACTCGAGGAGGACCTCGGCGAGGGTGGCGGTGTAGTGCTCCAGGGCGGCGGTGACGGCGAGGCGGAACTTGGGCGGCGCCACCTTCTCGTCGAAGCGGAGGCGGTTGCCGATGAAGCGGTCGATGGCCTTGGCGGGGTAGCCCAGCTCGCCGAAGCGGTCGTTCATGGCCCGGTGCTCACGACCGTGGATGGCCTCCTGGCCGATGAAGGCGCCGACCTCCTTCTTCAGCACCGGGTCGGTGATCTGGTCCCGGAAGTTGCGCACGCTGCGCACGAAGTAGTCCTCGCCCTCCGGGAAGACGCACGAGAGGGTGGCCACGATGTGGCTCATCACCAGGTCGCCGCCCATGAAGTGGCGGGGGAGCTCGGTGCCCTCGTGGTCGAACGAGATGCGGCGGACCTTGATCGGATCGCGGGTGGGCGTCTCGGTGCTCATCGCTGGCTGCTCCCTGTTGGGGGTGGGCGGTTCCGACGGCGGGTTCCCCTGAGCCATCGCGAACCTTGACATCGATCAGTGTAACGATCGAGCGCCCATCGGTCTGCATGGCACCGGTCACACCGGACCCGGCCCTCGAAGGGGCCGGGTCAGGTGCGTGCCAGGCCCGGGTGCTGCAGCCACGGTTCCCAGCGTGGGTCCGTGGCGCCGACGCCGACCACCAGGTACGACCAGCCCGACGGCGCCTTGGGCCGGAACGGCAACGTCCACCCCAGCTCCGAGAGGAGCCGGTCGTCCTTGCGGTTGTTGCACGGCCGGCACGCCGCCACCACGTTGGTCCGCGTGCTCGCCGCCCCGGGAGCGGGGGACCACGTGGTCGATGGTGTCGCCGCGGCCGCCGCAGTACGCGCAGCGGCCGTGGTCTCGGGCCACCAGGTTGCGGCCGTTCAGCGGGAGGCTGGCCCGGTACGGCACCTTCACGAAGTACCGGAGCTTGATGACCGACGGCGCCGGCACCGTGACGCGGGCCGAGCGCAGGGCGGCGTCGCCCTCGGCGAGGACGTCGGCCTTGTGGGCCAGCACCAGGACGACGGCCCGGCGGACCGGGATGACGCAGAGGGGCTCGTAGCTGGCGTTCAGCAGCAGGGTCGTGGACATGGGGCGGGCCTCCTTCCGGGTGGCGCGACGGGTTCGGTGGAGCAGGGGCGGAGGGAGTCGAACCCCCGACATCCGGTTTTGGAGACCGGCGCTCTGGCCAGCTGAGCTACGCCCCTCGGTTGCCCCGGGGCCGCCGGAGCGGCCACCGGGCCGGCGCCAGCATGCTCGGACCGAACCGTGCGGCCGAAGGGATTTCCGCACCGGCCGAGCAGCTCCGGCGCGCGTGCGAACATGTGTTCGTGTCCGGAGACGCCACCATCCTCCACGCCGACCTGGACGCGTTCTACGCCTCGGTGGAGCAGCGCGACGACCCGCGCCTCCGGGGGCGGCCGGTGATCGTGGGCGGTGGCGTGGTGCTGGCGGCCAGCTACGAGGCCAAGGCCATGGGCGTGCGCACGGCCATGGGCGGACGCCAGGCGCGGCAGCTGTGCCCCCGGGCCGTGGTGGTGCCGCCCCGGATGTCGGCCTACAGCGAGGCCAGCAAGGCGGTCTTCGCCGTGTTCGCCGACACCACGCCGCTGGTGGAGGGCCTGTCCATCGACGAGGCGTTCCTCGACGTCGCCGGCCTGCGCCGCATCGCCGGCGCGCCGGTCGACATCGCCACCAAGCTGCGGGCCGACGTGCTGCGCGAGGTGGGGCTGGCCATCACCGTGGGCATCGCCCGCACCAAGTTCCTCGCCAAGGTGGCCAGCGCGGTGGCCAAGCCCGACGGCCTGCTGCTGGTGCCGCCCGACGGCGAGCTGGCGTTCCTCCACCCCTTGCCCATCGAGCGGATCTGGGGCGTCGGCCAGGTCACGGCGCGCAAGCTGCACGCTCGGGGCATCCACACCGTGGGGGAGCTGGCCCAGCTCGACGAGCAGGTCCTCACCGGTCTCCTGGGCGGCGGTCCCGGGCGCCACCTGCACGCCCTCGCCCAGGGTCGCGACCCACGCCACGTCCAGACCGGACGGCGCCGTCGGTCCATGGGCGCCCAGCGGGCGCTGGGCCGCCGGCCCACCTCCGCGGCCGAGCTCGACGCCTCGGTCCTGGCCCTGGTCGACCGCGTGACCCGGCGGCTGCGGGCGGCAGGACGGGTCGGGCGGACGGTCGTGCTGCGGCTGCGCTTCGACGACTTCAGCCGGGCCACGCGGAGCCACACCCTGTCCTGGCCGACCGCCCACACGCCCACCGTGCTCGCCGCGGCACGAGACCTGGTGCGGGCGGCGACGCCGCTCATCGAGGCCCAGGGCATCACCCTCGTCGGCATCACCGTCGCCAACCTCGACGACGACCGGGCCGTCCAGCTGCCGCTGCCGTTCGACGCGTCGAGCACCGCCGCGCTCGACGCGGCCCAGGACCTGGTGCGCCAGCGCTTCGGCTCGGCCTCGCTGACGCGGGCGGCGCTCGTGGGGCGCGATCCCGGCCTCACCGTGCCGATGCTGCCGGACTGACCCTCAGCGCGCCTCGGCCTCGGCCGCTCGCAGGGCCTCGGCGGCGGCTCCGGCCGCCGCCTGGGCGGCATCGGCCCGACGGCGCACGTCGGCAGCGGCTGCCTCGGCGTCGTCGGCCTGGCGGGCGAGCCGGTCCGCAGCGGTGGCGGTGTGCTCGGCCTCGGCTCGGAGGTCGGCGAGCCGGCGGCGCCGCTCGCGCTCGGCCGCCTGCCGGGCCTTGCGCTCCCCGGCCTGCTCTCGGCGCCGGTCGAGGGCCGAGCGGGGCACCTCGGCGGCGTCGACCTCCGGCTGCGCGGCCGACTCCACGGCTCGCTGGGTGGCGGGCACCGCGGGGGCCCCGTCGGCGACCTGCCCACCGTCCGGGCGCCCGGTCCGCCGGCGCCCGGCCGGTCGAGGGGTGCGGCGCTCCCGCCGGACCGGCTCGGTCCCGGGGTCCGGCACCAGGGCCAGCATCGGTGCCGCCCCGCCGAGGCCCAGGCCGAGGCCGGATCGGTCGTGGTCGGCGCTCACCACGCCCCGCCGCAGCTCGTCGGCAACGGCCTCGTCGACCGCCGCCGCGTGGACGATGGCCGAGATCCGGTCCCGGGCGGCGGGCCCGGCCGGCCCCAAGAGGTCGAGCGCGGCGCGGACCAGGCCCTCGGCGGCGGCCCGCTGGGCGGTGGTGGCGTCGCGCAGCCCGCTGGCATCGCCCGCCAGGGCGGCCTCGGTGGCGGCGCGCAGCGCGGTGCCGGCGTCGATGGCGTCGTCGACCAGCTCGGGCTGGGCGCGTGCCACCCGGTTGATGGCGCCGGCCGCAGCCGACGGGCGGCGTCGAGCGGCGACCGCCGTGGCCTCGGCCTTGCGGCCCTCGCCGCGCAGCCGCTTGGCCAGGGCGTTGCGGGCGGCGGTGAACTCGGCCGGGTCGAGCGCGTAGAGGTCGTCGGCCTCCTCGAGCCGTGTGCCGTCGTCACCGCTGCCGGCAGCCATGGGGTGGGTCTAGCCGGTGGCGTACCGTCCCGGGAGCCGTCACGACCGAGGAGCGCCCCATGGCCACCTGCGACCACCTGGACACCATCGCCGCCGTCGACCCGAGCGACGTGGCCGGCTGCCACGAGTGCCTGGCCACCGGCGGGCGCTGGGTCCACCTGCGGATGTGCCAGGAGTGCGGGCACGTCGGCTGCTGCGACAACTCGCCCGGCCGGCACGCCACCGCCCACTTCCACGCCGAGGGCCACCCGATCATCCGCTCCTACGAGCCGGGCGAGGAGTGGTTCTGGTGCTACGTCGACGACGTGGCCTTCGAGCTCGACGTGCCGCCCGGGCCGTCGCACCCCTGACCGGGTGGCGCCCGCTCCTCAGCGCAGCGCGGTGGTCTTCGGGGGGCCGAGCACCACGAGGGCACGGGTCGTCCAGTTGAGCCAGGAGCGGTAGCGGCCCCGCAGCCAGACCAGGGCGGTGGTGCCGTCGCCGGCGGCGAGCAGCGGGCGGAGGTTGTCCTCTGCGCTGTTGGCCGTGATCGCCCGCCACGTCCACGTCGCCCCGGCGTCGGTGCTGCGGGCCTCGTAGAGCTCCCAGTGGACCTTGCCGTCGGCGCGGGACACGAGCGGCTCGCCCGTCACCGGGCTCACGTCCGACGACGCGACCACGCGGTAGGGATCGGTCGGGTCGAGCGTGGCCAGCCCGGTGTAGTCGCGCTCCGAGGCGAAGAGCTCGCTGCCCGCTGCGCCCAGGCGCCGGTTCGTCCAGGTCGTGCCGTCCCACCGTGCCCACCAGTACTCGTGGGCGAAGGCGCCGGCCCGGGCGGGGGACGGGTCAGGCGTCCGCAGGGAGTACGCCACCACCGGGTCGCCGGCGGCGTCGACGCGCAGGTCCGAGCCCCAGAGGTCGGGCTGGTCGTAGGGCGCGGCGACGTCGGGCCGGGCGGGGCCGGTGGGCGCGGCGATCGGCGTGAGCTGGTCGGGCCGGTAGCCCTCGCCGGTGGCGAGCGGGCCGACCAGGGTGCCGTCGGTGCGGTACACCTGCAGGTCCCTGATGTACCCGCTGAAGAGGGCGTTGCGGACGGTGTCCTTGGGATGGCCGGTCGAGGCCACGAAGTCGATGCGGTCCTTCGCCGGGTTGGCCGCGAACTGCACGTAGGGACGGACCGGGCTGGTGCCGTCGGGGTCGAGCGGGCCGCCGGTCAGGAGCCAGCCGCCGGTCCAGGTGGCGCCGTCGTCGGCGGACCACAGCGCCCGGTCGCGGCCGTTGTAGCGGGTGAAGGCGAACAGCAGGCCCTGGGAGCGGACCAGGTTGACGTAGCTGGTGCGGGCCGGCGCGGGCAGGTCGGGGAGCACGACGTCGGGGGCCCGCTGCCAGGCGGTGGGGCTGCCGGGGGCGGTGCTGGCGAACCGGAGCGTGCCGTCGTTGTTGTGGCCGGTCCAACCGGCGGTCACCGACCCGTCGGGGTCGACCACCAGGCCCGGGCTGTTGTGGTCGTCGTTGCGGTACGGGTTGGTCGAGAGGTCGGTGCTGGTGATCGCCCCGGTGGCGAGGTCGAGTCCGAGCACCTGGCTGACGTCGGTGGCGCCGCCGGCGGCGCTGGGGTTCGGCACCGACCCCACCAGCAGGGTGTGGCCGGCGATCACGGCGCGCTGGCTCTGCCACCAGCACCAGCCGGCGTTGGCGGCCAGGACGCCGACCTCCCCGGGCTGCAGCCGACGGCCCGGCGTGGGGTGGACCTCGACCGGGGCCAGGGCCCCCTTGGGCGCCAGGGTGGTGGTCGTGGTGGGGGCGGTCGTCATCGTGGTGGTCGTCGTCGAGGGGGCCGGGGGCGTGGGCTCGCACGCCGCGAGGACCCCGACGGCCACGGTCGCCGCCACCAGGACCACGGCTCGGCGGGGGCGACGTGTCGGGTTCGGCGCCCAGAGCATGCGGCATGGTGGCATCCGCCTCGCGTGGATCCAAGCCGCCCCCGGTGCTCGGGTACCGTCGCTGCACCAACCGACGTCGAGGACCGAGCAACATGTGGATCAAGGTCGACCCGTCCCACGCCGGCGAGATGTCCTGGGTGAACCCGGACCTCGTCGAGCGCTGCGACGTCAACGCCAACCCCGAGCCGCCGTGGGCCCTGCTCACCCTGCGCAGCGGCGCGGTGTGCACCGTCAGCGACGTCGACGCCATGAAGCGGCTCCAGAAGCTGCTCGCCGCCGAGCTGCCCCGGGCCCCGTGACCGTGCCCACCGAGCTCCCGCCCCCGCCGCTCGGCTCCTTCGCCAGCGACAACGCCGCCGGCGTGTCGCCCGAGGTGCTCGCCGCGCTGGTCGCCGCCAACGAGGGCCCGGCCCTGGCCTACGGCGAGGACCCCTGGACCGCCGAGATGGTGGCCGCCTTCCGCGACCTGTTCGACGCGCCGGTCGAGGTGCTGGTCGGCTGGGGCGGCACCGGCGCCAACGTGTTCGGCCTGGCCAGCCTGCTCCAGCCGTGGCAGTCGGTCCTCTGCACCGACACCGCCCACATCGTGGTCGACGAGTGCGGCGCGCCCGCCCGGTTCACCGGCTCGGCCATCACGCCCGTGCCCCACGTCGACGGCAAGCTCGAGGTGGCCGCCGTGGCGCCGTTCCTGCACTGGCTGGGCACCGAGCACCACGTGCAGCCGCGCGTGCTGTCCATCAGCCAGGTCAGCGAGATGGGCACGGTGTACTCGGTCGACGAGATCGCCGCCCTGTGCGACTTCGCCCACGCCAACGGCCTGCTGGTGCACCTCGACGGCGCCCGGATCGCCAACGCGGTGGTGGCCACCGGCGCCGACGTGCGGACCATGCTGCGCGACGCCGGTGTCGACGTGCTCACCTTCGGCCTGACCAAGGACGGCGCCATGTACGGCGAGTCCGTCGTCTACCTGCGCCCCGAGCTGGCCGAGCACGCCCGCTTCGTGCGCAAGCAGGCCGGCCAGCTGCCGTCGAAGGCCCGCTTCGTCTCGGCCCAGGTGACCGCGCTGCTCGCCGACGAGTTGTGGCTGCGCAACGCCGAGCACGCCAACGCCATGGCCCGTCGCCTGGCCGAGCTGGTGGCCGACGTCCCCGGCGTGCGGGTGCCCCGGCCCCCGGAGGCCAACTCGCTCTTCGTGCAGCTCCCGCCGGAGAAGATCCGCCCGCTCCAGGACTGGTCGTTCTTCTGGGAGTGGGACCTCAGCCAGGACATGGTCCGCTGGATGACCAGCTTCGCCACCACCGACGACGACCTCGACCGCTTCGCCGCCGGCGTCCGCGCCGTCCTGGCCGGCTGAGCGGGCTGATCCGGCTGATCGGCTGATCAGCGGGCTTGCCCAGGGGGCGCTGAGGGTGCTCTGAGGTTGCGGGCCGAGCCTGGGGGCCGGCGTCGCCGACCGGCGCGCCGTCCCCGAGGAGGCCGCCGTGCACGCCGTCAACCCACCCGATCCCTGGGCCGATCCCCAGCCGAAGGCCCCGTCGACGGACCGCCGGGCCAAGCCGTGGCTGGCTGCGGTGGCCGGCGTGGTGGCGATCCTCGCCGGCGTGGGGGGCGGCCGAGCCCTGGCCCACACCGACGCCAGCTCCGGCGGCTTCGGCCCCGGGCGCGGCGGGCCCGGCGGCGGCCAGTTCCCGGGTGGCGGCCAGTTCCCCGGTGGCGGCCAGGCGCCCGGTGGGCAGGGGACCGGCCAGCCCGGCGCGCCCGGCCAGGCTCCCGCCGCCGGCACGCCCGCCACGGGCGTGACGGGGAGCTGACGTGGCGTCCCGCGCGCCCGACGCCCCCGGGGTGCTCGGCCGACTCCCGGTGAACGCAGCGGGCGCCCCCAGGCCGCTCCAAGCTTCGGCGCCGACGCTGGGCCCCATGACCACCACGCTGGACCGACCCCACCCGGCCTCGCCACCGACCCTGGTGTCCGAGCCGCCGATCGACGAGGCCCGGCGCGGCCCGGGTGATCCGGACGCCCCCACCCGGGGCCGCCTCCAGCGCTGGGCCCGCGGCCCCGCCGGGGACCCGACCTGGGCCCGTCCGGCGCTCTTCGCCCTGCTCGGCGCCACCGCCGTCCTCTACCTCTGGGGCCTGGGCGCCTCGGGCTGGGCGAACAGCTTCTACTCCGCCGCCGTGCAGGCGGGGACGCACAGCTGGAAGGCGTTCTTCTTCGGCTCGTCCGACTCGGCCAACTCGATCACCGTCGACAAGCCGCCGGTGGCGCTGTGGGCCATGGGCATCTCAGCCCGGATCTTCGGCGTCAACGCCTGGAGCATCCTCGTGCCCCAGGCCCTGGCCGGCGTGGCCTCCGTCGGCGTCCTGTACGCCGCGGTGAAGCGCTGGTTCGGCGCCAGCGCCGGGCTCATCGCCGGTGCCGTGCTGGCGACGACGCCCATCGCCACCCTGATGTTCCGCTTCAACAACCCCGACGCGTTCCTGGTCCTGCTGCTGGTCATCGGGGCCTACGCCATGACCCGGGCCCTGGAGGCCACCAGCACGCGTTGGCTGGTGTTCGCCTGGTCGATGGTGGGCCTCGGCTTCCTCACCAAGATGTTGCAGGCGCTGCTGGTGGCCCCGGCGTTCGCCCTCGTCTACCTGATCTGCGCCGACACGCCCTTCCGCCGCCGGTTCCTGCAGTCGGCCGCCGCCTTCGTGGCCCTCGTGGCCTCGGCGGGGTGGTACATCGCCATCGTCGAGCTCTGGCCGGCCTCGTCCCGGCCCTACATCGGCGGCTCCCAGGGCAACTCCATCATGGAGCTGGTCATGGGCTACAACGGCCTCGGTCGCCTCACCGGCGTCGAGGAGGGCAGCGCCAACAACGGCGGCAACTGGGGCGCCACCGGGTGGAACCGGCTCTTCAACTCGGAGTTCGGCAGCCAGGCCGCCTGGCTGATCCCGGCCTCGCTGATCCTGCTGGCCGCCGGCCTGTGGCTGCGCCGCCGGGCGCCCCGCACCGACCGGGCCCGCATGGGCCTGGTGCTCTGGGGCGGCTGGCTGCTGGTGACCGCTGCCGCCTTCAGCTTCGGCAAGGGGATCATCCACCCCTACTACACGGTCGCCCTCGCCCCGGCGGTGGGCGCCCTCGTGGGCATCGGCGTGGTGCCCTGGTGGCAGCGCCGCCACCAGCTCTCCGGCCGGCTCGTCCTGGCCGGCACCCTGGCCACCACCACCACGTTCGGCTACGAGCTCCTGCACCGCACCCCCGGCTGGGCGCCGGCCCTGCAGTGGGTCGTGCTCCTCGGCGGGCTGCTGACCGCCGCCCTGCTCGTCTTCGCCCCGACCCTGCGGGGCAAGGTCGGCGCCGGCATCGCCGCGGCCGCCCTCGTACTGGCCCTGGCCGGGCCCACCGCCTACAGCCTGCAGACCGCCTCGGTGGCCCACACCGGGTCCCTCCCCACGGCCGGTCCCGGCTCGAGCGGGATGCGTGGTCCCGGCGGCGCTGGTGGCCGCGGCTTCGGTGGTGGCACCCCTCCGGGCGGCCTCGGCACGGCCGGCACGACCGCCGCTACGGGGGCGACCGGGGCGACCGGGGCGACCGGCAACGCCGGGAGCCTGCTGAACGGGTCGACCTCGACCGACGACATCACGGCCCTGCTGCAGGCCGACGCCGGCAGCTACCGGTGGGCGGCGGCCGCCATCGGCTCCAACTCGGCCTCGGGCTACCAGCTCGCCGCCGACGAACCGGTGATGGCCATCGGCGGCTTCAACGGCTCGGACCCCAGCCCCACCCTGGCCCAGTTCCAGCAGTACGTCGCCGACGGGGACATCCACTGGTTCATCTCCGGCGGTGGCGGGATGGGCGGCGGTGGCGGGGCCGCCTCGACCACCAGCGAGATCAGCACCTGGGTGGCCGCCAACTACACCGCCACCACCGTCGACGGGGTCACCCTCTACGACCTGACGACCTGACGACCTGATCCCGAGGCTGCTGCTCCGGACGGTGGCGTTCACAGGGAACGCACAAGTTCCGGACAGCTCGGGTGGGGGACCGGACCGCACACTGCGGCGATGGTCGCCCCCACCCTGCCTCGCCCGAGCGATCCGCCCGCCCGGCCCTCCGGCCCCGGTCCCCGCCACGGGACCGGGGCCGGCCCGCGCTCGGCTGCGACCAGCGGCGGGCTCGGGCCGGTCACGGTCCCGGCGGCCGTCCGCCGGCTGGTGGGCCACGATCGCTTCGGGCAGCTGGCGGTCACCCTCGTGGCCCTCGTCCTCGACTGCTGGGCGCTGACCACCAACCGCCTCGGGAACCAGTACTACGCGGCGGCGGCCCGCAGCATGACCGGCAGCTGGCACCGGTTCTTCTTCGCCTCGCTCGACCCCGGCGGCTACATCAGCGTCGACAAGCCGCCCGTCGCGGTGTGGGCGTCGGCACTGTCGGCCCGGGCCCTCGGGTACGGCTCGCTCAGCCTGCTGCTGCCGAGCGCCCTGGCCGGCGCCGCCGCGGTGGCGCTGCTGTGGGCGACGGTGCGGCGCACCTCGGGCCGCCTCGCTGCCACCGTGGCCGGGCTGGTGCTGGCGCTGAGCCCCATCAACGTGGCGGTGAACCGCCTCAACCTGCCCGAGCCGTTCCTCATCCTCGTGCTGGTGGCTGCGGCGTGGGCGGTGGTGCGGTCCTTCGACTCGACCCACCCCGTCCGATGGGTGCTCCTGGCCGGGGCGTTCGTGGGCATCGGCTTCAACACCAAGATGCTGGCCGCCGACGTGGCGGTGCCGGCCCTGGCGCTGGCCATCGCCCTGGGGTCGCGAGGCTCGTGGTGGCCGCGGCTGCGGAACCTGGCGGCGTTCGGGTCGGCCGCGCTGGTGGCGTCGGTGCCGTGGATGGTGGCCCTCGCCCTGGTGCCGAAGGGGAGCCGGCCGTGGATGGGCGGCAGCACGAACGACACCGTCGGCGACCTGGTGTTCGGCTACAACGGCATCGCGTGTGGCCGGGCGGGGCCACGGTGCTCCCGTCCACCCCAGCCCGGGCACCGGCATCGGCGGCATCATCGCCGGGGTGCCCGGACCGCTGCGGTTCTTCGGACCGGCGCTGGCGGGCCAGGTCACCTGGTTGTTCCCCCTGGTGCTGGTGGGCGCCGCCGCGACCACCTGGGCGGCCCGCCGCTCCGCCCGCGCCCTCGCCCCCGTCGCGCTGTGGGCCGGGTGGCTGGCGCTGTACGGGGTGGTGTTCAGCACCGCCCAGGGGATCTTCCACGCCTACTACTCGTCGGTCATGGTCCCGGCCATCGCTGCCCTCGTCGGCATGGGCGTCGCTGCCGGGCGCACGCTGGCTGCCGCCACCCGGGCACGGGCCGCTCGGCCGACGGGCGTGCTGGTGGCGGTCGGCGTCGCCCTCACCGCCACCGCGGCCTGGCAGCTGGTGGTCACCGGCCGCACGCCCGGCTTCTACGACTGGACCCGTCCGATCCTGGTGGTGCTGGTCGGCGCCGGCGTGGTGGCTTGCGTGGGGGCCGCTGCGTTCGGCGCGGTCCGCCACCCGCGACTGGTGGTAGCGGGCTTGGTCGTCGGCCTCGCCGGGACCCTGGTGGCGCCCACCGCGTGGGCGGTGAGCGGCCTGGGCCACCGCTCCCACAACGCGACCCTCCCGCAGGCGGGGCCCCGGATCGGCACGTCGGGCCTCTCGTTCGGCTCGCAGGGCTCGGACGGCGCGGCGGACCTGGCGGCCTACCTCCGTGGCCGGAACCAGGGCGAGACCTGGGACCTGGCCACCGACAACGCCCAGCAGGCGTCGGGCTTGATCGCCTACGACCGCCTGTCGGTGATGGCCCTGGGCGGCTTCAACGGGCACGACCCCGCCACCGACGTCGCCAAGGTGGCCGACCTGGTGGCCGAGCGGCGCCTCCGCTTCTTCGCGGTGGCCCCCGACCCGATCGCCGCCCTCACCGCGTTCTTCCACCGGGCGGTGCACGTCCGGTTCGCGGCGAACGCGCCGGCTGGCTCGCATGCGACGTCGGCCACGGTCGCCGTGCCCGCCTCGCTGGCGCTGGTGGCCCGCCTCCACGGCAGCCGGCCCCTCGTCCCGTCGTCACCGGCGGCCCGGGTGCTCGACTCGGTGGCCGAGGTGTGCCGCCCCGTCCGCCTGCCCGCCTCGGTGGGACCGACCACCGCACGGATCGGCACCCTCTACGACTGCCGCGGCCGGGCGCCGGCGCTGCGGCGATCGGCCCGCCAGTGGGAGCGCGGCCGGAGCGGGCGATGAGCGTCGCCGATCGCCACCCGGGTGACGGGGCCGCCGCCCGGCCCGGTGGCAGGCTGGCCACGATGGCAGCGAACCGCACCGACGGCCCGGTGGCCCGGGTCCTCGTCGTCGACGACGACGAGTTCATCGCCGACCTCGTGCTCACCGGTCTCCGCTTCGTCGGCTACGAGGTCGCCATCGCCGCCACCGGTCGGGACGCGCTGGCCAAGGGGCGCGACGGCTGGGCCGACGTGATCCTCCTCGACGTCATGCTCCCGGACCTCGACGGCTTCGAGGTCTGCCGCCGCCTCCGGGCCGACGGCAACCAGACGCCGGTGATCTTCCTCACCGCCCGCGACGAGACCGACGACAAGGTCGGCGGGCTGCGCCTCGGTGGCGACGACTACGTGACCAAGCCGTTCAAGCTCGAAGAGGTCATCGCCCGCATCGAGACGGTGCTGCGTCGGGCGGGCAAGGGGCCGGCCGCCACGACCACACGCCTGGTGGTGGGCGACCTCGAGCTGGACGAGGACGCCCACGTCGTCCGGCGCGGCGGTCGCCGGCTCGACCTGTCGGCCACCCAGTTCAAGGTCCTGCAGTTCCTGATGGCCAACGCCGGTCGGGTGGTCTCCCGGACCCAGATCCTGGACCACGTCTGGCAGTACGACTTCGCCGGCGAGTCGACGGTGGTCGAGACCTACATCTCGTACCTGCGCCGCAAGGTCGACGACGTCGAGCCCCACCTCATCCACACGGTCCGCAGCGTGGGCTACGTGATGCGGGTGGAGGACGACAGGCGGTGACGGCGGTGGCCGGGACGTGAGCCTCCGCGGCCGGCTCACCCTGGTGCTGGTGGCCGTGCTGGCCGTCGGCCTCGCCGTCTCCGCGGCCACCACCTCCACGCTGCTGCGGGCCGAGCTCCGCCGCCGGGTCGACGTCCAGCTGCGCGAGGTGGAGCCATACGCGCGGCAGCTGCTGATCGAGCAGCGCCTGGCCGAGGTCGGCCGGGGCACCGAGCCGGCGTCGGGCGCCAAGACGCCGTCGGCCGAGAGCGAGACGGGGGAGGTGCTGGTGGCCCGCATCGACGCCAACGGGAGCGTCGTCGACCGCATCGTCCCGCCGCTCTCGGGCCGGTCCGACATCCTCGACGCCATCCCCGCCGACCTGGTGGCCGAGGCGCGCGCCGGCCAGGTCCGGCGCACCGACGTCACCATCGACGGCGCCCACTACCGGGTCCTGGTGCGCCGCTTCGACCGCTCGGGCGACGTGGCGGCGGTGGTGGCCCCGCTGCGCGACGTCGAGGACACCCTGGCCCACCTCCGCCGCCTCGAGGTGTTCGGCAGCATCGGCCTGCTGGTGCTCGGCGGCTTGGCGGCGTGGTGGCTCGTGGGCATCGGCCTCCGTCCGCTCCACGCCATGGCCGACACGGCCGACGCCATCGCCTCCGGGGCGGTCGATCGCCGGGTGGAGGAGGGGAGCGGGTCCCGCGGCGAGGTGCCCCGCCTCGCCGCCGCGCTCAACAACGCGTTCGAGGTCCGCCACCGCTCCGAGGACAAGCTGCGCCGCTTCGTGACCGGACGCGTCCCACGAGCTGCGCACGCCGCTGACCACCATCCGGGGCTACGCCGAGCTCTACCGATCCGGCGCGCTCGCCGATCCCGCCGCCGCCGACCGGGCCATCGGCCGCATCGAGAGCGAGGCCGACCGCATGGGCGTGCTGGTCGACGACCTGCTCCTGCTGGCCCGCCTCGACCACGGCCGTCCGCCCGAGCGGCAGCCGGTCGACCTGGTCGACCTGGCCGTCGACGCGGTCTCCGACGCCCACGCCGCCGGGCCGCCCTGGCCGGTGACGCTCTCGGCCGCCGATCCGGTCGTGGTGCAGGGCGACGAGCTGCGCCTGCGCCAGCTGCTCGCCAACCTGCTGGCCAACGGCCGCCAGCACACCCCGCCGGGCACGCCGATCGCCGTGTCGGTGTCGGGCGTCGGCGGCGAGGCGGTGGTCTCGGTGGTCGACGACGGCCCCGGCCTGCCGCCCGGCCCGACCACGCAGGTCTTCGACCGGTTCTGGCGGGCCGACCCGTCTCGCTCGCACCCCGACGGTCGCGCCGGCGGCAACGGGCTGGGCCTCTCGATCGTGCGAGCCATCGCCGAGGCGCACGGGGGCTCGGTGGAGGCGGCCGACGAGCCGGGTCACGGGGCTCGCTTCACCGTGCGCCTGCCGTTCGTCGCTCCGACGCAACCATCGGGCCCGCTCGACCCGCTGGACACGCCGGGCAAGGCGGTGGCCGGGACGGCCGACGCGGCCCGGAGCTGATCGCTACGGCAGGGCCCACTCCGGCACGGTGCCGGTGGCGGGGTCGAGGTGGTCGAGCCAGTGCTCGAGGCCGACCGGGTCGGTCAGGTCGCGGGGGTGGTGGCCGGGCAGCGCCGAGACGAACATGACCGGCAGGGCCGTGAGCACGAAGCCGAGGCTCCAGGCCACGAGGCGGACGTGGGCGACGGGGGAGAAGAGGCGGCGCTCGGCGGCGAGGATGGTCCAGGCACCGGCGAGCGAGGCGGCGGCCAGCAGCAGCGCCGCCACGGTCATGGCCCAGGCGTAGCGGAGCCGCCCGCCGCCGGCGGCCTGGTACACGTCGAAGGCCACCTCCTTGTGCTCGACCTCTTCGGCCAGGTGCCACAGGAACAACGTGGCGGCCGTGGGCTCGGCGTCTCGCAGGAGGATCTGGTGCTGGTCCACCCAGCGGGCCGCCACGAAGGCGATGGTCTCGAACCCGGCGGCGTAGGCCAGCCCGAACCGGGTGCTGCGGCGGCGGAGCTTGCCGAACACCCAGCCCAGCGCCCGCTCCACCCGTCGGAGCCCGGGGTAGTGGGCCACCAGCTGCTCGTTGAAGCGCCGGTGCTGGCCGTGGTGCTGCGCTTCCTGCAACGCGTAGGCGTGGGCCTCGGCAGCCAGGTCGGGATCGGTGGCCTGCAGGTCGTCGACCGCGGCCCGCACCGAGGACACCACGTACGGCTCGGCGAACGGCATGATCAGCGAGACGCTGTTGGCCGCCACCGCGAACTCGGGGACCTGCGGGGTCCACATCGGGTTCAGGTCCTCGGGCCACGTGAAGCGGACCCGGCGGGTGGGGATCCGGTCGGTCACCCCGCTCCATCGGCCCGAGCGCGCCGAAGTTGCGGCCCAGCTCCGGGTTTTCGAGCGCGGCGCACCGGCCGCCGACGACCGGCCAGACTCACCGGCGTGAGCGACCCCTCCCGCCCCGACCAGCCCGACCTGTCGGCCAAGGCGGCCCGCGCCGCCACCGCCGCGGCCAACCGCCTCGCTGCCGAGCTCCCGTTCCTCGGCGACGACGGCGACCACCAACGTGCCGTCCGTGGTCGGTTGGCCGAGCCCGAAGGGCCGGTGGCCAGCGGCTCCGGCTGGCACGTCTGGGACCTGGGCCAGTACCACTTCCTCGACCAGGAGCCGCCGCCCGAGGTCCACCCCAGCCTGTGGCGCCAAGCCCGGCTCAACAACGAGGCCGGCCTGTTCGAGGTCGCGCCCGGGTTCCACCAGGTGCGGGGTCTCGACCTCGCCAACCTGACCGTGGTGGAGGGCACCGAGGGCCGCATCGTCATCGACCCGCTCACCTCGGCGCAGACCGCCCGCGCCGCCCTCGACCTCGTGGACCGCCACCTCGGCCCGCGTCCGGTCACCGCGGTGATCTACACCCACAGCCACGTCGACCACTTCGCCGGCGTGCGGGGCGTGGTCGACGAAGCCGACGTGGTGGCAGGCCGCGTGCGGGTCATCGCCCCGTCGGGCTTCCTCGAAGCGGCGGTCAGCGAGAACGTGGTGGCCGGCAACGCCATGACCCGCCGGGCCAGCTACATGTACGGCGCCCTGCTGCCCCGCGGGCCGCGCGGCCACGTCGACGCCGGGCTGGGCAAGGGGGTGCCGCTCCTGGCCGAGCAGGGGCTCATCGCCCCCACCGAGGAGGTGGCCGAGACCGGGACCGAGCTGGTGGTGGACGGGGTGCGCATCACGTTCCAGGTCACGCCCGACACCGAGGCGCCCTCGGAGATGAACTTCCACTTCCCGGATCACCGGGTGCTGTGCATGGCCGAGAACTGCACCTGCACGCTGCACAACCTGTACACGCCCCGCGGCGCCCCGGTGCGAGACGCCCTGGCGTGGAGCAAGTACCTGCAGGAGGCCATCGAGCTCTACGGCGACACGAGCGACGTGCTGTTCGCCAGCCACCACTGGCCCACGTGGGGGCGCCAGGAGCTGGTGGCCCACCTCGGCCGCCAGCGTGACACCTACCGCTTCCTGCACGACCAGACCCTCCGCCTGGCCAACCACGGCCTGGTGGCGGCCGAGATCGCCGAGGAGCTGCGCCTGCCCCCGGCGCTGGAGGGCGAGCCTTCGAGCCGGGGCTACTACGGCACCGTCAGCCACAACGCCAAGGCCGTGTACCAGCGCTACCTGGGGTGGTTCGACGGCAACCCCGCCCACCTCCAGCCCCACCCGCCGGTGGCCGCCGCCGAGCGCTACGTCGACGCCGTCGGCGGTGCCGACGCCCTGCTGGCCAAGGCTCGGGTGAGCTTCGACGCCGGCGACTTCCGCTGGGTGGCCGAGCTGGTGAACCACCTCGTGTTCGCCGACCCCGAGAACCTCGAAGCTCGCGCCCTCCAGGCCGACGCCCTGGAGCAGCTGGGCTACCAGGCCGAGTCGGCGCCGTGGCGCGACTTCTACCTGACCGGCGCCCAGGAGCTCCGCCACGGGCACCCCACCAGCCGGCCCGGCTCCGGTCCCGGCGCGGACACCGTGGCCGCCATGACGACCGAGCTGCTCTTCGACTACCTGGGGATCCGCATCGACGGCCTCCGCGCTGCCGAGCGCTCGTGGCACCTGGACGTGGTGGTCACCGACCGCAGCGAGCGCTGGCGGCTGGGCGTGGAGCGCGGCGCCCTGCACGCCGTGGCGGTCCCGGCCGAGCAGGTGGCCGACGACGTGGGCCTCGAGGTGGCCGGCCCCCACGCCGCGGTGGCGGCCCTGGTGTTCGGCTCGCGACCACTGGCCGACCTCGAAGGCGACGGCGACCTGGTGGTCACCGGCGACCGCGACGCCCTGCTCGCGCTGCTCGCGGTGCTCGACCGCTTCTCGCTGATGTTCCCCATCGTCACCCCCTGACCCCAGCCCGGTAGCGGGCGGCCACCACGGTGCCGTCCGGCCGGCGCAGGCGCAGCACGCGCCGCCGCCGGACCAGCCCGAATCCGGCGTGCAGGAGCTTGTGGTGGCGTCGGCACACGAGGACCAGGTTCGCCTGGTCGGTGGGCCCACCCCGGTCCCAGGGCACGAGGTGGTGGATCTGGCAGCGCCAGTGGGGCGCGTCGCAGCCCTCGACGTTGCAGCGCCCACCCGTGCGGGCGATGAGGGCGCGGTAGTGCGACACCGATCCGAGCCGCTGCCGTCGCCCGAGGTCCAACGGAGCATCGGGCGCCCGGGCCAGCGCTCGCACCAGCGTGGCGGCGCTGTGGGCCCGGCGCGTGCGGCTCAGGGCCACGACCTCGCCATCGGGCCCGACCACCGCCCGGCACACGTCGGCGCCTCGGGCGAGCAGCGCCGCCATGGCCACCAGGCCGATCGGCCCCACCCCGGCCACCTCGCACACCGGCAGCCCGCCGTTCGAACGAGCGGCGTCGCCGGGCTCGGCCGCTGCACCAGCAGGCGGCGTCGCGCTGGGCGCCGAGAGTCGGCCCGAGCGTTCGAAGACGCTCTCCTCGTGCCGGTCATCGACTACCGCTTGCCGGTCCTGCGACGCAGGACGAGGAGCGAGGGCAGACCCGTGTGCTGCGGGCGAACCCGCAGGAGTAGCGGCACCGGGCCGGCCGGCGTCGTCTGCGTCGCCCACCTCGGTCGGCTGGTCCGACGCAGCGCGGTTCCGATGAGGGGACGGGACCAGCGGCTCGGGTGGACCGTCCTCCGCAGGCGGTGGCACGTCCTCGTCGGTCCGTCCGGTGTCCCCGTCCACATCCGCTCGACCGTCGGACGGCGGCGATGGCTCGCCAGCCCCGGCGCCGTCGGTGCCGCCGGAACCACCCGGACCACTCGGACCGCCGGGATCGTCGCCCGGACCGCTGTCGGGCTCGTCGCCGAGCAGGGCCCGGAGCTGGGCCAGGGCCTCGGCATCGAGCAGGCCGATGAGCAGCGGACGGGGGCCGCCGTGCTGGGTGCCGGACTGGCTGCCCCGACCGATGATGTCGACGATGGCCTTGCCGTACAGCTCCGACAGGGACCGCTCGTCGTCCGGCGCCAGCTCGCCCGAGCGGCGCCAGTGCTCGAGCTCGGCGACGAGGGCGCCCATCACGATGGCGAAGCTCTCGGGGCTGAGCTCACCGTTGACCAGGCCCCGCCCGCCGAGCGTCTCGAACAGGTTGAGGCGGTCGGCCACCGACTCGGGGATCGGCGGCTCGCCATCGGGCTCGTTGCGGCCGAGCTCCTCCAGCGCTCGCAGCCGCCAGGCCGCCAGGTAGGCCCGCAGCCCGTCGACCGTGAGCCCCCGAGCGATCTCGACGAGCTGCGCCTCCTGGGAGTCGAACTCCTCCTCCACCTCGTCGGTGCGGGCGCGGGTGAGGTGGAACACCTTGCCCTGGCACAGCCGCCCCGCCTCGGCCGCCCGGCAGACGTGGCGCATGGAGGCGGCCAGGCCGGCGGTGCGGATGGTGGCCCGGGTGCTGGCGATGGCCGCGCCGGTGTTGGACGTCAGCCACGTGGCCGCCGAGCCGGCACCGTCTCGGGCCCACTCGAGCGACGAGTGGAAGGCCCGGGCCACGCCGAGGCCCAGGCCGTCGAGCCGGGCGTCGAGCCGGGCCTTGTCCACCATCCAGGCACCCATGCCGGCGCCGTCGGCCGGATCGACGGCGACGGTGGCGAGGTGGCGCACGAGCGCGCACAGCTCCTCGACGTCATCAACCTCCCGCACCTCCCGCATCTCCACCTCCTTCGGTCCATCGAACAGGTGTTCGATCATACCCCGAAGCCGCCGGGAGGGAAACACGTGGTCTGAAACGTCCCAAAAGACCGTTCAGATCCCGCAACCACCGAGCGCAGGTTTGCGCCGAACCGTCCCCACGGCTCGGCGCGACAGGCGGCACCGTCGCCCACTTCGCTCCTAGCGTGGGGCGTCACGCGAGCAGAGGAGCGCCGACCATGGGCATCCACATCGACCTGACCTTCGACTGCCGAGACGCCACGCTGCTGGCCGAGTTCTGGAAGCTGGCGCTGGGCTACGAGGACGAGCCGCCCCCGGCGCCGTACGCCACCCGCCAGGAGTGGCTCGAGGCCTACGACGTGCCCGAGGACGAGTGGGGCGACGGCGCCTGGCTCCACGACCCCGACGGCGTCGGCCCTCGCCTGAGCTTCCTCGGCGTCCCCGAGGCCAAGACCGTGAAGAACCGGCTCCACATCGACGTGCGGGTGGCCGGAGAGGGCACGCCCGAGGAGCGGTGGGCCCGCATGGAGGCCAAGGCACAGGAGCTGCTGGCCGCCGGCGCCACCGAGCTGGCCCGCTTCGACGGCCACCACATCGTCCTCGCCGACCCCGAGGGCAACGAGCTCTGCATCGGCTGATGCCCCGGCTGCTGCCGGTGGCACCGGGCGCGATCCGACGCGAGGTCAGGTGTGGGAGTCGAAGAAGTCCCAGAGGAGGTCGTTGGCGTCGACGGCGTCGCTGACCGGGCCGAGGAGCGTCTCGTAGGCGGCCATGCCGACGCTGCCGGGCCAGGTGTGCTCGCCGCCGTCGATGGTGAACAGCTCGACGTCGGCGCCATCGGCGCAGCCCGACCACACCGAGCGGGTCACGCGGTCGTTCACCGTGGCATCCTTCGGCTTCGCGCCGCAGCCGTCGTGGTCGGCCCAGGAGGTCGACGAGGCGACCGCGCCGGGGCGCTCGACCATGAACACGAGCCCGGCGGTGGTCTCGGGCGTGAGGCCGAGGTTGGCGGGGCCGGTGCCCACCCCGCCGTCGTAGGGGATGAAGCGGTCGCCTGTGCCGTGGAACGAGATGACCGGCACGGCCTTGGAGGGGTCGCAGCCCTGCGGGCTGTAGAGGCCCGAGACGGTGGCCAGCACGGCGATGCGGTCGGCGTGGCCGCAGGTGTAGATCGAAGCGAAGACGGCGCCGACGGCGAAGCCGGTGGCCAGCACCTTGGCCTCGTCGATGCAGGCGTGGGCCTGGACGTCATCGAGCACGGCCGTGGTGAAGGCCTGGTCGTCGGTCCAGCCGTCGGTTCCGACGTAGTTCCACGTGAGCAGGGCGCCGGATCCGTTGACGGGCTCAGGGGTGACGACCACCGCCCCCACGTCGTCGGCCAGGACCTTGCCGTCGGCGTCGGGCTTGGTCAGCCCGCTGAAGGACTCCTCGAGGCTGGCCGGCGAGTACGCCGGGAAGTCGATCACCAGCGGGGCCGGTTCGTCGGCCTTCAGCCCCTTCGGCACGTAGCGCACGTAGGTCCGCTCCCGTCCGCCGCTCTGCACCTTCACCACGGATCGCCCTGCCTTCGGCGCGGCGGCCTCGCAGCCCGCCGACGGCTGGGCGTCACGCACCTCGCCGGGCCGGGCCGACGTGGTGGTCGACCGGTCGGACGCGCCGTCGGACTCCGAGGAGCTGCACGAGCCGAGCAGCGCGACGACGGCGACGCCGGCGACGATCGAGGTGAGCCGGCGCCACGTCATGGGGCGACCGTACCGGCCGTGATCGGCCACCGCTGGGGATGCTCGGCGGTGTCCGAGCGCCGGCCGGCAGCGGCGTCGCGGTCAGGGGAGCGGCGGCGCAGCGGCGTCCCGCAGGATCGTCCACAGGGACCGGGCCAGCGCCGGAGCCGATGCCCGGTCGCGGTGCGAGCGGGCGTCGGCCAGCACCCGCGGCCCGCTCGCCGCCAGTCCGTGGCCCGGCAGCACGTTCTCGACGTCGAGGGCCCGGAGCCGGGCCTCGGTGGCATCGGCGACCTGGAGGTCGACGTGCACGGGGTTGAACCACGCCCGCCCGCCTGCGGTCAGCACCGCGTCGCCGGCGAGCAGCGTGCGGGTGGGGGCGTGGTACAGGCAGGAGGCGTCATCGCTGTGGCCGGGCGTGGTGAGCACCCGCCAGTCGGGCAGGCCTGGAAGGTGGTCGCCATCGGACAGCCAGGAGTCCGGCGCCCACGGGAGCCGCACCTGCTCGGCGTCGTACCCCACGGCCTTGGCCGAGGTGCGCAGGTCCCGCACGGTGCCGGGATCGCGCGGCTGGCTGGCGAGGACCGGGAGGATGCGGGCGACCTGGCACCCGGGTGGAGACCGGATCGAGCGGCTGCCGTCGGCCAGGTGGGCCAGGGGCCCCGGGAGGTGGATCGGGGTGGCGGCGAGGTGGCGGAGCCCGGGGAGCCCGCCCACGTGGTCGGGGTGCCCGTGGGTGGCGACGGCGCCGCCGAGGTCCGAGAGGTTGGAACCGTGGAGGCGGAGCACCTCGGCCACCAGGGCGATCTGCGTGGGCAGGCCGAGGTCGACCACGAACGGGCGACCGTCACCGCCGTCGTGGACCACGTAGCAGTTGAAGATCCACCGGGACACCACCGTGATGCCCAGCGCGGGCAGGTGGCGGATGACGGGGCGGGGCATGCGGTTCGCCACGGCGGTGCTCCCAGCTCGATGACCTGCGGCCATGGCAGGACCCACGCCGGGCCGTCACATGACGTCGGCGATGATCTGGCTCAGCTCCACCGGGTACTTGCCCACGAAGTACGTGAACGTCGGCTCGATCTGGGTGAAGAGGTTGGTGTCCGGTGCGAGGGTCGCGGCGAAGCCGTTCAGGTAGAGCAGGTTCTTGAAGAAGAGCACGAGCTCCTTCGGCAGCGAGAAGCCGTTGGTGGCCAGCACGCGGATGATCGAGCCCAGGGCCTGGCCCAGCTTGTCGACGGTCATGTCGCCCTCGCGGGACAGGATCGTGGGGTCGATGGCGTTGAGCTGCGCCTCGAGTTGGGTGGCCAGGGCCTGGAGGTCGGCGCCGTCGGGGATGGCGCCGAAGGCCTGCAACCCCTGCAGCTGGAGGATGGTGTCGTTGCGGCCGAACCCGAACAGGAACTTCACCGTGGCGGCCCGCTGCTCGGCGTCGATGCGTCCGGCGATGCCGAAGTCGATCAGCGAGAAGTCGCCTCGCTCGTTGATGAGCACGTTCCCGGCGTGCAGGTCGCCGTGGAAGATGCCGTAGGCGATCATGTGCTCGAGCGTGCCGGTGATGGCCAGGTTGAGCAGCCGCTCGCCGTCGACGGCGTCGGGGTAGGCCTCCAGCGCCACGTTGTAAGGGACGCCGGTCACCCGGGTCATCACGAAGACGTCCTCGGCGGTGAGGTGGGGGATGGGTCGCGGGAAGATCGTGAAGTCGTGCCCGGCGGCCTCCGAGGCGAGGGCCAGCTCCACCTGGTTGAGCGCCTCGAAGCGGAAGTCGATCTCCTCGAGGACCATCTCGGCGAAGAGCTCCACGAAGCCGGAGAGGTTGGCCACCCGGGCCGACTTGGAGGCCTTCTCGGCGGCGGCCGCGGCCAGCGCCATCGAGCGCAGGTCGCGCTCGAACTGCTCGCGCAGCCCGGGGCGGCGGATCTTCACCACCACCTCGGTGCCGTCGTGGAGCGTGGCCGCGTGGACCTGGCCGATGGACGCCGCCCCCAGGGGCTCGGTGTCGAACTCGGCGAACACCGCTTCCAGCGGGACCTCGAAGCGCTCCTCGAAGCGCTGCTCGGCCAGGCCCGGGGCGAGCGGCGTGGCGGTGTCGCGGCACCAGCCGAAGGCGTCGACCCACTCGTCGGGCAGCAGCCCCTGGGCGGTGGCCACGAACTGGCCGAGCTTGATGTAGGTCGAGCCGCCGGCCTTCACCAGCTCCTGCACGTGCTTCATGGCGGTCCCGGCCTCGAGCGGGCCCTCCTTCACGCGGCGCTTGGCGTCCTCGCGCAGGCCGGGGGCGACCCCCTTGGCCAGGTCGACGCCGGTGCGCCCCACGGCGCGCAGGGTCTGGGGCCGCAGCGACGGCCGAGCCAGCTCGGCGGCCTCCTCCGCGGCGCGGGCCCGGGCGTAGGGGCCCCACGCCAGCCACAAGCGGGCGTGGTCGCGCAGGCCGGGGTTGGTGGCGAAGGACTCGGATCGCTCGAGGACCTCGAGCATGTCGGGGAGGGGTGGGACCGGCACGGCACGTCCGTTTCGCAGGGTCGAGACGAGGGCGGACCTCGTCATGGATCGATGGCATCGTGGCACGTCGGGCCCGACCACGGGAGGTTCGCCGCCCGACCCGTCGATCCTCCGAGCGACCGGGTGTCCACCGCCGCGGCTCCTCGTGGGTGTGGACTCGGGCCATGCTGCTCGCCACCACCATCGGCCACGACCTGTTCACCGTCGGCATCCCGCTGGCCGACAAGGTCGTGCGCACGATCGCGGTCTACCTCGGCCTCGTCGTGCTGCTGCGCCTCGCCGGCAAGCGCGACCTCGCCCAGCTGAACTCCTTCGACCTGGTCGTCCTCCTCCTGCTGTCGAACGTCGTGCAGAACGCGGTGATCGGTCCCGACAACTCGCTGCTGGGCGGCCTCCTCGGTGCCGTGGTGCTGATCGCGCTCAACGCCGCGCTCGTGCGGGCGTCGGTGCGCTGGGGCTGGTTCAACCGGGCCGTGGAGGGCTCGGCCACCGCGCTCGTCCACGACGGGGCCTACGTCGACGCCGGGCTGCGGGAGGTCGGGCTCAGCCGCAGCGAGGTCGACACCGCGCTGCGCCGCCAGGGCGCCAGCTCGGTCGGCGAGGTCGCCGAGGCGACCATCCTGCCGGGTGGGACCATCTCGGTGCGCCTCCACCAGGCCGACGAGAACGCCACCAAGGGCGACGTGCAGGCCCTGGCGGCCAAGGTCGACGCGCTGCTGGCCCGCCTGGGCGCCGCCGAGGGCGAGGGCGGTCCGGCGCCTGCCTAGCGGCGCCGCCCTGGCGGCTGTCCGGCAGCGATCGGGCGAGCGTGGCAACCTCGGCTCCCGGTGCGCACCGCCGCCACCGGAAGGGAAGGTCCACCATGGCCCGAGAGAACCTGAGCGCGTTCGAGGCCGTGAACCGGTACTTCGGCGAGGCCGCCGAGATCCTGGACCTCGACGACGACATGCGGGCCATCCTCACCACCACGTACCGGGAGATCTCGGTGCAGGTGCCGGTTCGGCTCGACGACGGCGGTCTCGTCGTGGCCCAGGGCTACCGGGTGCAGCACAACGGGGCCCGGGGCCCCTACAAGGGCGGCATCCGCTACCACCCGAGCGCCAACCTGGACGAGGTCCGTGGCCTGGCTTCGCTGATGACGTGGAAGACCGCGCTGGTCGACATCCCCTTCGGCGGCGCCAAGGGCGGCATCGCCATCGACCCGTCGACGCTGAGCCAGCACGAGCTCGAGCGCATGACGCGGCGCTTCATGAACGGCATCGCCCACGTGGTCGGCATCTACCGCGACATCCCGGCGCCGGACATGAACACCAACGCCCAGACCATGGCGTGGATGATGGACGCCTTCAGCGCCCGCGAGGGCTACAGCCCGGCCATCGTCACGGGCAAGCCGCTGGCCGTCGGTGGGGCGCCGGGTCGGGAGTCGGCCACCGGACGCGGCGTGATCGACGTGCTGGAGGCCCATGCCGCCCGTTCGGGCTTCTCGCTCGACGGCCTGCGCGTGGCCATCCAGGGCTTCGGCAACGTCGGGTCGTGGGCCGCGGTCGAGGCGGCGCGGCGGGGCTGTCACGTGGTGGCGGTGTCGGACCAGTGGGGCGGCGTCCGCCGTGAGTCCGGCCTCGACGTGCAGCGGGTGGTCGACGCCGTGCGCGGCGGCGGCAAGGTGTCCGAGGTCGAGGGCGCCCACGACGACATCACCAACGAGGAGCTGCTGGCAGGGGAGTGCGACGTGCTCATCCCCGCCGCCCTCGACGAGCAGCTCCACAGCGAGAACGCCGACGCCGTCCAGGCCCGCGTGGTGGTGGAGGCGGCGAACTACCCGACCACCCCGGGCGGCGACAAGGTCCTGGGCGACAACGGGATCGTGGTGGTGCCCGACGTCCTGGCCAACGCCGGCGGCGTGATCGGCT
Source organism: Aquihabitans sp. G128 (assembly GCF_019048865.1). GTDB lineage: Bacteria > Actinomycetota > Acidimicrobiia > Acidimicrobiales > Iamiaceae > Aquihabitans. The sequence continues at coordinate 610,716 of NZ_CP077604.1, forward strand.
CCTACTTCGAGTGGGCGCAGAACATCCAGCAGTTCCAGTGGAAGGAGGCCCGCTTCAACGAGGAGCTCGCCGACAAGCTCCACGTGGCCTACGCCGCCACCGCGTCCTACGCCGAGGCCCACGGCTGCACCCTCCGCCAGGCCGCCTTCGCCATCGGCATCGACCGCGTGGCCACCGCCAGCCGCCTCCGCGGCTACGTCTGAAGCGACCCGGCGCCCGGCGCCCGCCTCCAGCGACGCGCCACCCGCCACCCGGCACCCGGTGGCTAGCTGTAGTGACCCGGTAGGTCGTTGACGCGGCTGATGGGTGGGCCGCCGACGGCGGTGTGGTGCCGGTGATGGTTGTAGAGGTGGAGCCAGTCGTCCAGGGCTGCGGTTCTGGTGGCGTTGTCCGGCCAGGGCTGCACGTAGGCCCACTCGTCTAGGAAGGTGCGGTTGAACCGCTCGACCTTGCCGTTGATCTGAGGCGAGTAGGGCGGGATCGACCAGTGCCGAGCACCGGCCTCGCCGATCGCGTCTTGGAAGCGGGCGCAGAGGTACGCCTTGGCGTTGTCGGTCATGACCCCGGTGACATCGATGCCGTGGTCCGCGTAGAAGGCTCTCGCCCTGCGCCAGAACGCGACGCAGGTGTCGGCCTTCTCGTCAGGGTGGATCTCGCTGTAGGCGAGCCGGGACTGGTCATCGACCGCTGAGTGGATGAAGTCCCATCCTGGGCCACGCTTGCGGTTCGGGCGGCTCTCTCGGCCGTGGACCCGCCAACCGCCGCCGTCGGGAACCCGGCCAAGCTTCTTCACGTCGACATGCACCAGCTCGCCCGGCACGCTCCGTTCATAGCGACGGATCACCCGACCTGTCGGCCGGTCCATCCACGCGAGGCGGTTCAGACCGAGCCGACACAGCACCCGGTGGACCGTCGACGCCGGGACCCCGAGCCGGGCGGCGATGCGCACCGGACCGAGCTTCAGTGTCCGCCGGAGGTCCTCGATTGCGGACTCGAGCTCGACGGGGCTGCGATGCGGACACGACCGGGGCCGGCTCGAACGGTCGATGAGGCCGGCTTCGCCGTCGTCTTGCCACCGCCGCCACCACTTGTACGCGGTCGGGCGGGAGATCCCCATCTCCGCAGCCACATGGGCGACTGGTCGGCCAGATTCGATCCGCATCACCAACGTGAGCCGGCCAACGGGCGTGAGCCGAGCGTTACCGTGCACTTCGAGCCTCCTGGTTCGAGCGTGGGTCCTAGACAGCTCCACACTCGCCCAGGGGGCTCACTTCATGCTCGGACCGGTGTCAACAAGGTCCGTGGTCACTACAGCTAGCGGCGGGCGTCGGCGGCGGCGAGGAGGAGGGCGTCGAGGCCGGCGGCCAGCTCGGCGTGAGTGGGCCAGCCGAAGCCGAGGCGGAACGAGCGGTCGCTGACCTCGAACCAGTGGCCGGGGCCGACGTAGGTGCCGTGGGTGGCGAGCAGCTCGTGGTGGAAGCGCTGCTCGTCGACCTCGACCTCCTCGCGGAAGCGCACCAGGCCGACCACGCCGCCGCTGGGCCGGATCCACTCGAAGGTGTCCTGGCCGGCCAGCCAGGCGTCGACCAGGTCCAGGCGCTCGCGGACGTCGGCGACGATGGGCGGCAGGATGCGCTTGCGCTCGCTCAGGACCCGGCCGGCGATGTGCTCGTCGATGGTGGAGCCGCAGATGACCACCTGCTCCTTGGCGGCGAGGAGCGTCTCGTGCATCTCGGGGTCGGTGGTGACGGCCCAGCCGATGCGGATGCCGGGCAGGCCGTAGGCCTTGCTCATGGAGCTGACGCTCACGACGTTGGGCGAGAGGGTGGCGGCCAACGGGATGCGCTCGCCGGTGTGGGTGAGGTCCCGGTAGGTCTCGTCGACGAGGAGGACCGCCTCGGCCCGCTCGGCCAGGCCCACGAGGCGCTTGAGGTCGTCGTGGCCGAGCATGGTGCCGGTGGGGTTGTGGGGGCAGGTGACGCTGATGAGCCGGGTGGTGCCGGGCCGGATCTTGTCGGCCACCTCGTCCAGGTCCAGCTTCCACGCCTGGTCGTATGCGAGGTCGACCACGTCGAGGTCGGCGCCGATCGTGCGGGGCGTCTCGAGGTTGGTGGCGTAGTTGGTGCGCACCACGATGGCGTGGTCGCCCCGGTCGAGCAGCGACGTGGCCACGCAGAACAGGGCGGCGGCCGCACCTGGGGTGACGATCACGTGGTCGGGCTCGATGCCGGCGTGGCCGGTGGCCACGGCCTGGCGCAGGACCGGGTCGCCGAGGTGGTCGCCGTAGCAGAGCACCAGCTCGTCGAGGTCGAGGTCGAGACCCAGGTCCGACAGCTTCCGGTCGGCGACGGAGCTCTCCGACAGGTTGTTGGTGATCGTGTCGTAGCCGAGCTCCTCGGGGGACTCGACCTCTATCGGCATCCGGCGGTAGCGCATCCGGCGAGCCTGGCACACGCCCGCTGCGGGCCGGACCGCCTCGACCGCCCGTGCCGAGGACGGAGGTGGGAGGGATCAGGTGCCAAGCTCGGGAGGTGCGGGAGGTGCGGGACCAGCGAACGGGCCGGATCATCGGCTTCGAGCAGGACGAACCCGACGACGGACCGAGCCGGACGGCGGCTGGGCCGTCGATCGCCCACGATCCCGCGGGGCAGGCGAGCGCCGATGTCCACCCTCCCGATCGCGTCGGGCCCGTCGTCCGCGCCCGAGCCTGGGCGGTCGCCAGCGTCTTCGTGGCCATCGCCATCGCCTGCCTCACCTCGGTCCTCACTCGCGGCCCGCACGCTGGGGCCGGACCCGGGGCCGGGTGGCTGCTCCTCGCTGCCGCGGCGTCGACGTACCGAGCGGGGGAGGTCGGTCTGCGGGCATGGGCCCTCGGGTCGGGGCGGGGCCGATACGTCTTCCTCGACGACCGGCGGGACGTTCGGCGGTTCTCGGGGCGCTGGTACTTCCTACCGATCCGCTACACGCCGACGGGGCACTGGTACCACCTGACCGACGCGGAGACGGGCTCGACGATCGGGTGGGTGGAGGTGTCGGGGTTTGCGGCAGGACGCCTCGCGCAGGTGCCCGTCTGTGCGATCTTCGCGGGAGGGCACGATGACGACCGCTGGATCACGTTCACCGGCCCGTTCCGACCGGTCCGGTCCGTGGGTCGGGTTCGCCAGGTCCTGCCGCCGTCCCGCCCCGGCCTCCTCGAACGGTTCGAGCGATCACGAGAGCTGGACGACCGCCACTGGCCGTCCCGTTCCTAGGCTGGGGCTCCGGCAGGATCGGTCTCCGGCGTCGGCCGGGTCAAGTTCGAGGTTCGGATGCCGGCGTCTCGGCGCCGAACTCGCGGATCGCCTCGGCGTCGGGCCAGCCGATGCACGGGTGGGGGGCGCCGCGGCGGCGCTCGACCCCGCAGGTGGGGCAGGTGCGCCAACGGCTGCGGAGCGAGCGGCGGGTGCGGGCGCTCATCGGCGGCGGTGCCGGGTCGGCACCGGCACGAGGGCCGGCCGTCGCTCGGTGCGAACCTGGGCGCTGCGCCCGATCGCCGCCACCAGGCCCGTGACCGCCAGCATGGCGGCGAGGGCGATGGGCCCGGAGGTGCTGGCGGCGAAGAGGTCCATGGCGGGGCTACGTGCCCGGTACGCGCCGCCGCAAGACCCTCCGAGCGGGTGAGCGCCCTGGTCTCACGCTCGGTGGCCGCTGCTCAGAAGCGGTTGGCGTAGGCCGGGGAGTGGAGGAGGGTGCGGGCGATGGCCGTGGGGTCGGCCGGGCCGGCGGCGTTCGTCGCGGCGGCGGTCGGCAAGGCAGCGCCGGCGGTTCGGCCGGCGGTGGTGACCTCGGTGGTGGTGGGGACGCGGCGGAGCATGCCGGTGTAGAGGAGGGTGGCGTCGACGGTGGGCTGGAGGAGCTTCTGGTGCTCGGGTGACTCGGAGAAGCCGACCATGATGGCGCTGCGGCTGGCGCCGCGATCGAGCTTGCCGAGCCAGTAGGCACGGCCGGCGGTGTCGGGCTTGCGGCCGAGGACGTTGCGGTAGACGAGGTCGACGAAGGCGGCGTTGGTGAGCGTGCCGTACCTGGCCTTGAACTCGGGGGCGCCGGCGAAGCCGGCGGCGACGGCGCCCGTGGTGGCGCCGGCCTTGCGCTTGTTCGCCCAGTAGGCGAGGCCGTTGGTGTCGGGCAGCCGGTCGAAGTAGGCGTCGTAGAGCCGGATCACCGAGGCCCGCACCCCGCCCCACTCGGCCCGGTTCCGCATCGACGCCACCCACGCGCTCGGGGTGGTGCGACCGCTGCGCAGCATCGCCGTCACGAAGGTCCGCTCGGTGGTGGTCGGGGCCCGACCGGTGAAGTCCACGTACTGCTGGACCACGAACGCGGGCACCCCGTCGAACGGCGTGACGTCGGGCTCGCTGACGGTGAACGGCGCCGAGGCCGTCATCGGCCCGGTCCCGAATTCGTTCCAGTAGCTCACGAGGGCCCGGTACTCGATGCCGGGGTCGAGGCCGTCGACCACGGCCACGCCATCGGCCGCCGACGGCGCCTCGAACCACCCGCGCTGGTTCGCGTCGCCGTCGTCCGGGTCGAAGTTCGGGTTGCTGGTGTCGTACACGAGGACGTACGCGCCCAGGAGCGGCCCGTCGCCGAGGTCGGTCGGCGGCGTCCAGCTGACCGTGGCGGCACCGGCGAGCGGCTCGACCGTCACGTCGGTGGCCGCCAGCGGGGCGTTGCCCGACACGTCGAAGCCGTCGTCGCCCACCTGGGGGAGCACGCCGTCGGCGGTGGTCACGTCGAAGAGGTGGTAGCCGGTCGGCAGCGGAGGGGTGGTGAGGTGGAGCAGCCCGTTGGCGTCGCGGGTGAACGGCACGGCGATGCCGCCCAGGCTCAGCCCCGTCACCTCGTCCAGCTGGTCTCCCTGCAGCGTCACCTCGGTGCCGCCGCGCCGCGGACCGTGCTGCGGGCGCACGGCGGTGATCGTCGGCTCCGAGGTCCACGACACCTGGCCTCGGATCGTGACCGGCCCCTCGCCGGCGCGGAGGGTGCAGACCCGGGTGAAGCGCGCCGCGATGCGGGTGATCCGCGAGCCGACCCGGGCGACCTCGTCGATCGAGTACCAGCTGCCGGGCTCCGCATCGCAGGCGGCGCCGCCGACCGTGACGTCGATGCCCCCTCGGACCGGGTCGCCCAGCCCTGGGCCCTCCAGGCCCCCGTAGAACCCGGGGACGAGGGCGGTGGCGCGGGTGCTCGCCAGGAGCCACACGGAGATCCGACGGCCGTCGGCCGCATCGCCGGAGAAGCGGGCGCGGACCCGACCTGGCCCGTCGCTGCCGCTGCCGCTGACCCGACGCTGGGTCGAGTCCTCCACCACGATCGGGGTGCCACCGGCCTCGACGCCCTCGGCGTAGATGTGGTTGCCGGTGTCCGGGACCGCGCCGACGGGAGGCGACCAGAGGTCCGCCGGCGGCGTGGTCGGGTTCGGCGCGGGCGGCACGGCGGCCGTGCGATCGAGCACCAGGGCGCCCCGCTCGCCCTTCGCCAGGTCGGCTGCGCAGCTGTGCTCGAAGCGCAGGGCGAGGTGCGTCAGCTCCGGCCCGTCGTAGTCGGCGCGGTCCACGGCGACCCGGCTGGTGCTGGAGCTGCACCCCCGCCCCTCGCCGCTGAAGTCGAAGCCGTTCGGCTGCGCAGGGGTGTGGCCCCTCGGGAGCTCGTAGGTCCCGGGGGTGATGCGCGGCGCGTCCGGGAGGTGGAGGGAGACCGTCCAGACCTGCCGGCCCTGGATGACGACGTACGCCCAGTCGTCCTGGTAGCGCACCACGAAGTCGGTGTCCTGGTCGGTGTAGGTCAGCGACCGATCGCCGACGATGGACCCGCCGTAGGTGGACTCGACGTAGAACGAGCTGGGCGTGGCGGGCACGGCTCCGGTCGGCGGGGTCCAGACGGGGGCCGGGTCGGCCGCAGCCGGTCCCGCCAACACCAGCGTGGCGGCGGCCAGCGCGGCCACCGTCACGATCCGTCGCACCGTCGACCGACGTCGTGCAGCCATGGTCCCGCCCCCTTCGTGCCGCCCGCCCGGGGGCACCATCGAGCCGAAAGGTACCCCCGACCCGGTCCCCGTCGAACTCCCCCGGACGGGTGAACAGCCAGCGAGCTCCCGAGCAGTCGCCGGGTGGCGCGGCCTGCAGGTCAGCGGGCGGCGATGGCCTCGGCGACGGCGAGGATGCGGCGGGCGTTGTCGACGTGGAGGTTCTCGATCATGCGGCCGTTGTGGGTGACGACGCCCTTGCCCTCGGCGATGGCGGCCTCGAACGTGGCGATCAGGGCGGCGGCGTCCTCGACGGCCTCGGGGGTCGGTGCCCAGACGGCGTTGGCGGGGTCGATCTGGCTGGGGTGGATCAGCGTCTTGCCGTCGAAGCCCAGCTGGCGGCCCTGGAGGCACTCGGCCTCGAAGCCTTCCGGGTCCTTGATGTCGTTGTAGACGCCGTCGAGGATGACCTTGCCGGTGGCCCGGGCAGCCAGCAGGCACAGGCCGAGGCCGGTCAGCAGCGGCTGGCGGCCGGGCACGTGCTCGGCGTGGAGCTCCTTGGCGAGGTCGTTGGTGCCCATGACCAGGACGGTGAGCCGCTCGGACGCGGCAGCGATGGCCTCGGCGTGGAGCATGGCCACCGGGGTCTCGACCATGGCCCAGATCTTGGTGTGGTCGGGTGCGCCGCCGGCCTCGAGACCGCGCTCGATGGCGTGGACGTCCTCGACGGAGTCGACCTTTGGCACCACCACCGCGGCCGGGCCGGCCTTGGCGGCCGCCGCGATGTCCTCGGCGTGCCACTGGGTGGTGAGCCCGTTGACCCGGATGGCCACCTCCTTGCTCCCGTACTCGCCCGACGAGGCAGCGGCGCAGACGCGCTTGCGGGCCTCGGCCTTGGCATCGGGGGCGACGGCGTCCTCGAGGTCGAGGATCAGCGCGTCGGCGGCCAGGCCCTTGGCCTTCTCGAGGGCGCGCTCGTTGGCGCCGGGCATGTAGAGGACGGAACGGCGGGGGAGGATCTGGTCGGTCATGGCTCGTCTCGGGTTCGTGCGGTCGTCGTGGACAGGAGCGGGTCGGCGGGGCGGCAGGCGCGTCAGGCGTCGGCGAAGCCGTAGGTGGCGGCGAGCTCCGGGTCCCGGGCCGAGAGCTGCTTGGCCAGGTCGACCATGACGTGGCACTGCTTGACCGAGGCGTCGTCCTCCATCTTCCCGTCGATCATGACGGCGCCGGTGCCGTCGCCCATCTCCTCGATGACGTGGAGGGCGTGGGCGACGTCGGCCGGCTCGGGCGAGAACACCCGCTTGGCGATGTCGATCTGGACCGGGTGGAGGCTCCAGGCGCCCACGCAGCCGAGGAGGAAGGCGTTGCGGAACTGGTCTTCGCACGCAACGACGTCCTTGATGTCGCCGAACGGGCCGTAGAAGGCGAAGATGCCGTTGGCCTGGCAGGCATCGACCATGCGGGCGATGGTGTAGTGCCAGAGGTCCTGCTGGTAGGTGGTGCGCTGGCCCTCGATGTCGCCGTCGATCGGGTCCTGGCGCACCAGGTAGCCCGGGTGGCCGCCGCCCACGCGGGTGGTCTTCATGCGGCGGTCGGCGGCGAGGTCGGCGGGGCCGAGCGACAGGCCCTGCATGCGGGGGCTGGCCGAGCAGATCTCCTCGACGTTGGCCACGCCACGGGCGGTCTCGAGCAGGGCGTGCACGAGGATGGGCTTCTTGATGCCGGCCCGGGCCTCGAGCTGGGCGAGGAGGCGGTCGACGTAGTGGATGTCCTCGGCGCCCTCGACCTTCGGGACCATGATCACGTCGATCTTGTCGCCGATCTCGGTCACCAGCGTGGTGAGGTCGTCGAGCACCCAGGGGGAGTCGAGGCTGTTCACCCGGGTCCAGAGCTGGGTGTCGCCGAAGTCGGTGCTCTGGGCGATCTTCACCAGCCCGAGCCGAGCGGCTTCCTTGTTCTCCGCCTTGATGGCGTCCTCGAGGTTGCCGAGGATGATGTCGACCTTCTTCGCCAGGTCCGGGACCTTGGCCGCCATCTTCTCGTTGCTCGGGTCGAAGAAGTGGATCATCCGCGACGGGCGGAAGGGGATCTCCCGGATCGGCTCCGGCGCACCGGCGGCGAGGGGGCGGAAGAAGTCCTTCGGGTTGCGCATCGGGTCTCCAGTGACGAGCGGCAGGTCTGTCGGGGGAGCCTACGAAACCCGAGGTGGCGGCCCCCAATGGGCGGTGGCCGGACCACGGGTGGCCCGTGGCAGGATCTGCGGGTGGAGGATCCAGGGCGCGGGCCCCTGACCTGGCCGTTCGCCGGGCGAGACGCCGACCTGGCGCGTGCTGGAGGCGGAGCGGGCAGGCGGCGCCGGGTTCCTCTTGGTACTGCCGGCCGGAGCGGGCCGGACGCGGTTCCTGGCCGAGGTGGGCGCTCGCCTGGCGAGTCGCGGCCGAGCCGTCGTGCGGGTGTCAGGGGCGGCCGGGGCCGCCGGGCTCCCGTACGCCGCGGTGGCGCCCCTGCTGGCTGGTCCGGTCGGCGACGGGCCCGACGCTGCCCGCTCGGTGGTGGCCGCCCTGCGGCCCTCGTCGGCGACCGCGTTCCTGGTCGACGACGCCGAGCTGCTCGACGCTGGATCGGCGTCGGCCATCGCCCATCTGGTGGGCCACCCCGAGGCCTTCGTCCTGGTCGCCTCGCTCGCCGGCGGCCCCCTGCCCGTCGCCCTCGCCGCCCGGTGGCGAGACGGCGACCTGGTCCGCCTCGACCTGCCGGCGCTCGATGCCGCCACGAGGGGGAGCTCGTGGAGGCCCGGCTCGAGGGGCCGGTCGACGGAGGCTCGCGGCAGTCCCTCGTGACCCGGGCGGGCGGCGACCTGGCGTTGTTGCGGGCGCTCGTCGAGGCGGCGCTGGTCTCGGGCGACCTCCGGTCGGCCGGCGGCGTCTGGCGGCTGGTGGGCGACGTGCCGCTCGGGCCGGCCTTCGTGGAGCTCGTCGGCCACCGCCTCCGGGGGATCGGGCCCGAGGCCCGGGCCGCGCTTCGAGCTGCTCGCGATCGCCGGGCCCCTGCGGGTGGAGCCGGCGGCGGCGCTCGTCGGACCGGAGGTCGTCGAGCAGCTGGAGACTGACGGGCTCGTCGTGGCGGCCACCGACGCCCGACGCCGGACCCGGGTGCGCGTGGCGGTGCCGGTGGTGGGCGAGGTGCTGGCCCACGAGGTCCCGCTGCTGCGGCGGCGACGCCTGCAGGTCGAGGTGGCGGGGGCGATCGACGCGCTCGTCGGCAGCGGCCAGGGCGGCCGGCGAGACCTGCTCCAGGCGGTGCGGCTCCGGCTCGATGCCGGGGGCGCCCTCGCGCCCGGCGAAGCACTCGTCGCCGCCCAGGAGGCGTGGCGCACCTTCGATGCCGCCCTGACCGAGCGCCTGGCACGGATCGCGGTGGCCGAGGGGGCCGGCATCGAGGCCGAGATCCTGGTGGCGCGAGGCGTGGCCCAGCAGGGCCGGGCCGCCGAGGCCGATGCCGCGCTCGCGGCGCTGGTCGCGGGTGCTCGCGGCGATGCCGAGCGGGTGGCCGCCGTGGCGGCGCGTGCCGAGCTCCTCGTCTTCTTCTCCGACGCAGCCCGGACGGCGATCGCCGCCATCGAGGCCGTCGAGGCCCAGGTGGCCGATCCCGCCCTCCTCGTGGACCTGGTGGCCAAGCGCGGCCTCCTCCTGCACTCGCTCGGCGAGTCGGTCGCCGCGCTCAGCCTCCTCGAGCCGCTCCTGGACGACCTGCGCGACGACACGCTGCGCCTGGCCTGCTTCGCCGTCGCCACCGGGGCGACCGCCACCGGCCAGGGTTCGGTGGCGCTGGCCGCCTGCGACCGGGCCGAGCGGGCCGGGCGGGCCACCGGCTCCGACCCCATGCTGGTGGAGCTGTCGCGCTGCGCGGCGCTGGGCATGCTCGGGCGGCTGGACGAGGCGATGGCCCTCACCCGCCGCCGCTACGACGAGGCGGTGGCCGACGGTGCCCGGCACCGCCAGGCCTGGTTCGCCTGGGCTCGAGGCGGCCTGCTGATCAGCAAGGGCCACGCCGGCGCCGCGGCCCGCTGGTGCACCGAGGCCCGGGCCCTCCTGGCGGAGGTCGGCCACCGGCCCGCCGAGCGGCTGGCGGCCAACGACCTGGCCCGGGCCCTGGCCGTCGCCGGCCGCCCGGACGAAGCCGAGGCCGTGCTGGCCTCGGTCGACGAGGTCGAGTCGTCCGGCGGGCTCTTCGGCGACGATGGCGTCCGGCTGGTGGCCCAGGGCTGGATCCGCGCCGCCCGTGGCGACCACGACGGGGCGAGAGCCCTGCTCCGGCGGGCGGCCGAGGTGCACGGCGCCGTCGGCCACCACTACCCGGCGCTGCACGCCCTGGCCGACGTCGCTCGCGTGGGCGGGGTCGTCGGGGTGCAGGACGAGGTGCGGCGCCTCGCGGCGCTGGTGGAGGGCGACCTCGCCCACGCCCAGGTGCTGCTGGTCGACGCCCTGGCGGCCGAGGACCCCGGGGCGCTGCTCGTGGCGGCCGATGCGCTCGAGCGGGTGGGCTTCGACCTCGGTGCCGCCGAGGCCGCCATGGTCGCCGCCGACCACCTGGAGCACCGGGGCGACCGCCGGGCTGCGGCGGCTGCGGCTCACCGCGCCGCGGCGCTGCTGGGCCGCTGCGGCTCGCCGGCCACGCCGGCCACGCGGGTGCGCGACGAGCCGCCGGTGCTGTCGGGGCGCGAGCAGCAGGTGGCGGCGCTGGCCGGGGCGGGTCGCTCGAACCGGGACATCGCCGAGGAGCTCGTCCTGTCGGTGCGCACCGTCGAGACCCACCTCCAGCGGGCGTACCAGAAGCTGGGCATCACCAGCCGGGACCAGCTGGGCCCGGCGCTCGCCGGGGCCGGTCGCTAGCTCGGACCATCCCGAGCGCGGCGCTGGCGAGGGGGACCCCGGCCCCGGGCTCCGTGATGGAGGTCCGGGGCACCGGGGCCGGGGTGGACCGGCGCGCAGGGTGGCGCCGGCAACCGAGCTCCCGAGCGGTCCCGCCGGGGACGCGGGTCCCCGAACCGCCCGGGTGCTCAGGCCGGGGGGAGAGCACCGACACCTGACCACGGGAGGGCCGCTCGGCGCATCGTGGCGCGCTACGTCACCTGCGGGCCGGGACTACGTAGGGGCTCAGGAGGGGACCGGCGGGTAGCCGGCCAGGTGGTGCAGGACCGTCTCGTAGTGGGCGCCCACGTCGATCCGGGTGATGTCGTCCAACCGGATGCTCCGGGTGTCGTCGGCCCACTCGGCGGCGCTCGAGACGTCGAGGAAGGTGACGCTCTTGGCCCCGATCCGGACCGGCCGGCCGATGGCGCACACGGTGGGGTCGGCCGCCTCGGTGTACAGCGTGACCAGGGGGGAACTGCGTGGCGGCGCTGTGCAACAGGTCCTCGATCGAACCGGTGTCGAGGTCGACCGCCTCGGGCTCCTCCCCGGCCCAGCCGAGCGCCCGGGTGATGAACGCGTCGTCGCCCTGGGTCTCCACCTCGCGGACCGTGTCGAGGCGGATGGCCGACCAGCCGTTCAGCCCGACGTCGTAGACGAGGTGCAGCAGGGCCCACTGGCCGTCGACGCCGACCACGAAGCCCTCGAGGTGGTCGGCCTTCCAGAGGTTGCGCCGGGCCAGCACGGGGTGGCCGCTCTCGAGCGCCTCGCGGAGCGCACGTCGGTTGGCCTTGCGTCCCATCAGGACATCCTTGTCGGCGGGAACGGGCGCTGCTGGAGCGGGCTCCCGAACTTGACCGAGCGGTCAAGTCGCCGGGTAGCGTGGCATCCACGTGCCGGCCAGGGGTTGGTCGGCCTACCGGAGGTGGCCCCGTGTACCAGTGGACCGACGAGCAGGAGATGGTGCGAGGCGCCGTCCGGCAGTTCATCGACAAGGAGATCCGGCCCCGCATCGAGGAGTTCGAGCACGGCGACACCCCGCCCTACGACGTGCTCCGCAAGATGTTCAAGGAGTTCGGCATGGACGCCGCGGCGCGCGAGCGCTTCGCCAAGCAGATCGCGTTCGAGACGCTGGTGTCCGAGGCCGCCGAGAAGGGCGAGGCCGCGCCGGAGAAGCCCAAGCGCGACGGCGACGGCGGCGCGTCGTCGCTGACCCTCATCCCGATCATCGAGCTGTGCAAGGTGTGCCCGGGCATGGTCACCGCCATGGGCGTGAGCATGGGCCTCACCTCGGCCGCCATCAGCTCGAAGGGCACCATCCGCCAGAAGGAGCGCTGGGTCCCGGACCTGCTCACCATGGACAAGGTGGGCGCCTGGGCCATCACCGAGCCCGGCTCCGGCTCCGGCGCGTTCGGCTCCATGAAGGCCACGGCCCGCAAGGACGGCGACGAGTACGTCCTCAGCGGCTCGAAGACCTTCATCACCAACGGCCCCTACGCCGACACCATCGTCTACATCTGCAAGCTCGACGAGGGGAACGACCCCAAGGACCGCAAGATCCTATCGTTCGTGCTCGACAAGGGCACCCCCGGCCTGGAGCAGTCCAAGCCGCTGCGCAAGATGGGCATGCACTCCTCGCCCACCGGCGAGCTGTTCCTCGACGACGTGCGCGTGGGCATCGACCGCCTCGTCGGCGAGAGCGAGGACGTCGCCAAGGGCGGCCGCGAGGGCGCCAAGGCCACCTTCATGCAGGAGCGCTCCGGCGTGGCCGCCATGAGCCTCGGCATCATCGAGGAGTGCCTGAGCCTCTCGGTCCAGTACGCCAAGGACCGGGTGCAGTTCGGCGAGCCCATCGGCAACTTCCAGCTCATCCAGGACAAGCTGGCCCGCATGGAGGTGGCCCGCCTCAACGTCGAGAACCTGGTGTTCCGCACCATCGAGATGTCGGCCGCCGGCCACTCCATGACCCTCGCCGAGGCGTCGGCCATGAAGCTCTACTCCGCCCGTGCCGCCACCGAGGTCGCCCTCGAAGCGGTCCAGGTCTTCGGCGGCAACGGCTACATGAGCGAGTTCCGCGTCGAGCAGCTCGCCCGCGACGCCAAGGTCCTCCAGATCTACGCCGGCACCGACGAGATCCAGATCACCCACATCGCTCGGGACCTCCTCAGGCGGTAGTCGCCTGGCGGCTCCTGCCGCCTTCGCAGGTCCCGAGCGATCTCTGTGCCACCCGGGTCGTCGCGCCTGGCGGGATCGCCGCGCACCGTTGGCCCTCGCCTGGCGGCTCGGGGAGCTGTCCTTCCCGCTCTCGGGCTTGCTTCGCGGCGCCCGGGCCCGCTCGGGGCCCGCTCGCCTTCGGCGAAGGGGTTGTGCCCGGGCCTCCTCCGTCGGCTCCAGACGTCTCGTTGCCGCCTTCGGCGGTCGCCGGCACCGACGAGATCCAGATCACCCACATCGCTCGGGACCTCCTCAGGCGGTAGTCGCCTGGCGGCTCCTGCCGCCTTCGCAGGTCCCGAGCGATCTCTGTGCCACCCGGGTCGTCGCGCCTGGCGGGATCGCCGCGCACCGTTGGCCCTCGCCTGGCGGCTCGGGGAGCTGTCCTTCCCGCTCTCGGGCTTGCTTCGCGGCGCCCGGGCCCGCTCGGGGCCCGCTCGCCTTCGGCGAAGGGGTTGTGCCCGGGCCTCCTCCGTCGGCTCCAGACGTCTCGTTGCCGCCTTCGGCGAAGGGGCTGTCGGTGGCGGTCCGGCTAGGGGAGGAGGCGGTAGCCGACGCGCCAGACGGTCTCGATCTTGTCCTTGCCGATCTTGCTCCGCAGCGACTTCACGTGGGAGTCGACGACGTTCGACATGCCGTCGAAGTGGAGGTCCCAGACCTTGTCGAGGATCTCGGCGCGCTCGAGCACCTCGCCGGGGCGGCGCATGAACAGCTCGAGGAGGGCGTGCTCCTTCGGCCGCAGCGCGATCGGTTCGCCACCGCGCGCCACGGCCCTGGTGGCGGGGTCGAGGGTCAGGTCGCCGACGGTGAGCACCGTCGGGCGCTCCTGGGGGGGCTCGTCGGGTGAGGGCCTCGATCCGGGCCGACAGCTCGGCGGCGGCGAACGGCTTCGTGAGGTAGTCGTCGGCGCCGGCTCGCAGGCCGGTCACGCGCTGGTCGACCGCGCTGTTGCCGGTGAGCATCAGTATCGGCGCCCAGCGGCCGCGGGTGCGGAGCTCCTGGCAGACCGAGATGCCGTCGCGGGTGGGCAGGCCCCAGTCGAGGACGATGACGTCGAAGTCGAACTCGGTGGCCATCCACAGGCCCTCGTCGCCGGAGCCGGCGACCTCCACCACGTGGCCCTCGCGGCCCAGGAGCGTGCGCACCATGGAGGCGATGTCCGGATCGTCCTCGACGAGCAGCGCCCTCACGTGGCCGGCCCGTCGACGTCCGGCGTGGACATCGCCACCAGGGCGGCGTCGCAGAGGTCCTGGGCGGTGTACGGCTTGCGGAGCACGTGGTGGCCGGAGCGTTCCACGGATCGACGGACCTCGGCGTCGAACTGGCCGGTGGTGAGGAGGATCCCGAGCGTCGGGTGGTTGGCGCGCAGGAGCGACGCGAGCTCGAGGCCGGTGCGGCCCGGCATCACGACGTCGGTGAACAAGAGGTGGAAGCGGGCGGGCGGCCGGACCGCGAGCAGGGCCTCCTCGGCGGTGCGGGCCTGGGTCACCCGGTAGCCGGCCCGTTCGAGGATCTTCGACGCCATGTGCAGCAACGGCACGTCGTCCTCCACCACGAGGACGTGGCGGGGCTCGTTGCTCGAGTTCGAGGTCGTCGGGTCGTTCGTCATGGTGCGGCGGCCGGAAGGCCCCGATCCATCGGCCTCGCAGCGCCAGACCTGAGGACCTGCCGCCGGGCGGGACCGGACGGAGGCGGTCCCGGGTCGGGCGCGGACCCCGTCCGGGGGGTTGTGGCGGATCGCACGACCATCGGGGTGGGTGTTCGCGGCCCGGACGTCGAAGATGGGGAGGTGCCCCCCCGCTCCCTGGAGCTCGCTCCACCGTCGTTCGCGCGCCTTCGATGCAGTCGCCGCCCCGGCGGCCATCGTCGACCCGTCGGGCGAGGTGCTCGCCGTGAACGACGCCTGGCAGCTCGTGGTGGACCTGATGGCCGGTGCGCCCCCGCCGGCCGACGGGGCCACCGTGGTCGGCGTCGGCGAGGACCTCGTGGGCGCCCTCTCCGGCGGCGGGGCGGCGATCGCTCCCCAGTTGCGACGGGTGCTGGCCGGCGATCGCGCCCTGTTCGAGGCCGACTGCTGCCTCGTCGGGCCGTTGGCCGACCAGTGGGTGCAGGTGCGGGCCTCGGCGGCGCCATCGGAGTCGGGTGGCGGGGCCGTCGTGATCCTGGCCGACATCCACGCGCGCAAGCAGCTGGAAGCGCAGCTCGCCGACATGGCGGGGATCGACCGGCGGACGGGGCTGCCGGATCGGGGATCAGCGATCGCCCTGCTCGCCCGCCAGTCCAGCGTCGGCCTCGCCACGCTGGTCGTCGTCGACCTCGCGGCGATCCCTGGGGCGGTGGCCGGCATCGGCGCGCCGGCGGTCGACCAGCTCGTCGCCCAGGTGGTGGCTCGGCTCCACCGCACGGTGCGGACCTCCGACGTGGTCTGCCGGCTCAGCGCCGAGCAGCTCGTGGTGGTGGCGCCCTCGCTCGATCCCCACGAGGTCGCCGGCCTGTGCGAGCGGCTCCGGCGGCGATGCTCGGCGCCGTACCAGGTGGGCGCCCAGCAGGTGACGCTGGTCGTCGGGGTGGCGTGGCGCACCGTCACGGCTCCCGACGACGTGCGGGTGGCGCTGGAGGAGGCCCAGGCCGAGGCGCGGCCCGCCGGTGCGCCGGCCGAGCTCTCGATGGTCGGGCCGTCCGGGTGGAGCAGGGCCCGCTCGATGGTCGACGAGGCCGCGGCCCTCACCGTCGACGAGGTCGTGCGGGCGCGCACCGCGATGCTCGATGCGGTCGGCGAGGCCGTGCTCGCGCTCGACCCGCACGGCTTCGTGACCCACCTCAACGGGGCGGCGGAGCGCCTCTACGGCTGGACGAACGCCGAGGCGCAGGGCCACCACATCACCGAGGTCGGACCGGCCGACCTGACGGCGGCACAGGTCGCGGACATCGTCGAAGCCGTCGTCGCCGGCGGGTCGTGGGCCGGTGACCTCACGATCACCACCCGCACGGGCGGACCGTTCGCCGCCCAGGTCACCGCGGCGCCGCTGTACGTCGGCGGTGAGGTGGCGGCGGTGATCACGTCCACCGTCGACGTCTCGGCCCGGCTGCGATCCCAGCCGCCTGGCCCGGCGGACGACGATGCGTGGGTGGACCCCGTCACCGGGCTGGCGTCGAACCGTGCCTTCAGCGCGACCTTGGCGTCGGACCTCGCCGAGGTGGCGGACCGGGAGGGCGGCGGGACCCTGACCCTCGTCCTCCTCGAGGTCGACGACCTGCCTCGGATCCAGCGGGCCGGCGGCGGGCTCGTGGTGGAGCAGCTGGTCCGGGCGGCCGCGCGGTCCCTCCGCGGCGCGGTGCACGACGGCGACCGCGTCGGACGGCTGTCGGCCGGCGGCCTGGCGGTGACCTGCTCGCACCTGCGCGGCACCGGCAGCGGCCTGCGGTTCGCCGACGACCTCCGTGCCGCCATCCGCGGCCCCTTCGAGGCCGATGGGGGCGAGTGGGTGCTGCGCTCGTCGGCCGGCATCTCGCTCGGCGGCCACCCGAGCCCCGGGCCGGAGGAGGTCCTGCGCCGCGCCGACACCGCGCTCCAGCACGCCAAGCGCCAGCAGGGGACGTCTCGCGCCTACGACCAGGCGATGGATGTCGACCAGCGGCGCCGGGACGACCTCGACCACCTCGTCCGTCGAGCCGTCGCCGGCGGGCCCATCCCGCTCGCGTACCAGGCGATCACCCGGCTCGACGACGGCACCGTGGTCGGTGCCGAGGCGTTGCTGCGGCTCACCGATGCGAACGGGGTGCCGGTGGCTCCGCTGGAGGCCTTCGACGCCGCGGAGCGCTGTGGCCTCGCCCCCGAGCTGGGCCGCCAGGTGCTCGCCGTCGCGTGCGACGAGGCGGCTCGCTGGCAGCGCTTCCTGCCCGAGCGCACGCTCTCGATCGCCGTGAACCTCTCCGCCGAGCAGTTCCGTGACCGCAACACCGCGTACCTGGTCGCCCAGGCCCTGGCCGCCGCCGACCTGGCGCCGTCGCGACTCACGCTCGAGATCGCCGAGTCGGTCCTGGTGGAGGATCCGGCCTGGTCGGCGCGCCAGCTGGCGGTGCTGAAGATGCAGGGGGTGCAGCTCGCCGCGGACGACTACGGCACCGGCCACACGTCGCTCCTCCACCTGAAGCGCTTCCCGTTGGACCTGATCAAGGTCGACCTGTCGCTGGTTGCCGGGCTCCCGGACAGCCCGGAGGACTCGGCGATCGTGTTCGCCACGATCCGCGTGGCCGAAGCCCTGGACCTCCAGGTGGTGGCCGAGGGCGTCGAGAACGAGCGCCAGCGCGAGGAGCTGCACCGCCTGGGGTGCGAGTTCGGCCAGGGCTACCTGTGGAGCACCGCCGTGGCCGGCGACGAGTTCCTCAAGCTCGTGCTGCGTCCCCGGACGGTGTTCGGCCGTGGGGCGGTGGAGGCCGCGCGCCAGCTCGACGAGGCGTCCCCCGGTCGCCGACCGGCATCGACGGGCGAGGTCGAGGAGCTCGATGCCGTGCTCCGCTCGCTGGCCCACGAGATCCGCACCCCGCTCACCGTGGCCATGGGCTACGCGTCCCTGCTCGAAGCGGGCGACGACGAGGAGCAGGCGATGATCGCCACCAGCATCCGCAAGGCGACGGAGCGCATCAACCACCTCCTCGGCAACCTCGAGGACGTGCGCCTCATCGACCACGGTCGGCTGGAGCTCGATGCCGAGGTGCTCGACCTCGCCGATCTGGTCGAGGCGACCGTCGTCGACCTCCGGTCGATCGTCCGCGTCCCGCTCGAGGTGCAGCGCGCCGACCTCCCGGCGCTGGTCGACGCCGACCCGACGAGGATCGCGCAGGTCGTCGCCAACCTGGTCTCGAACGCGGCGAAGTTCGTCCGCCCCGGCTCACCGGTCGTCATCCGCGTCGACGTGGTCGGGGAGTGGGCGGAGGTGTCGGTCTCCGACGACGGGCCCGGGGTCGACGAAGCGGACCTGGGCCTGATCTACCGCAAGTACGGGCGGGCCGATGCCGCCCACCCGGGGTCCGGGCTCGGGCTCTACCTGGCTCGCGGCACCGCCCGGGCGCACGGCGGCGACATCATGTACCGGCGCGGCCGTCCCGGATCGACCTTCACCCTCACCCTGCCTCGCTCCGCCGACGGCGCCTGACCACGCTGCCAGCGACCAGGCCCGGCGACCAGCGCTAGGTGAAGGGGAGGGGTGGGGTGTGGTCGACGGTGACCCAGCGGCCCTTGCCGGCGCGCTTGGCGCGGTAGAGGGCGCGGTCGGCGGCGGTGAGGAGGTGGGCGAGGTCGCCCGCCTGGGGGTCGTCGGCGGCCACCAGCGCCACGCCGACGCTGCAGCCGATGTGGTGGGCGTGGCCGTCGACCTCGATCGGGACGTCCATGGTGGCCACCAGCCGTTCGGCCACGCGCTCGGCGGTGCTGGGCTCGTCGAGGTCTGCGCACCACACGGCGAACTCGTCGCCGCCGAGGCGCACCAGCAGGTCGGTGGCCCGCACGGCGCCCTCCATCCGGCGCGCCGCCTCGGTGAGGATGCGATCGCCGACCTGGTGGCCGTGGTGGTCGTTCACCGCCTTGAAGTCGTCGAGGTCGACGAAGAGCACGGCGGCCAGCGCCGAGCGGTCCTCGTCGACCCGGCTCTCGAGCTGGGTGCGGTTGGCCAGCCCGGTGAGCGAGTCGGTGGTGGCCGCGGCCACCAGGTCGCGCTGGGCGGTCGACCACTCGATGGCCAGGCGCATGATCTGCAGGGTGTTCTCGACCTGGCGGCGGTGGGTCGCCAGCATCGGGCCCGGGCGGGATCGCCAAGAGACGACGACGGCCGACGGGTGGGGCTGGCCGGGCGTGGTGACCGGCACGGCCCACACGGCACGGAGGTCGCCCGCGGCGGCAGCGGCGGCCACCGATGGCGGCAGGCGATCGAGGTCGACCTCCACCTCGGTGGCGGCGCTGTGGACGGCTCGTCCCCACGGGGTGTCGGCGTCGTCGGCGCGCGTCGGCGGCAGCTCCACGGCCAGCTCGGCCGGCAGCGACGCCGAGCGGGCTCGGTTCCGGTAGCCGCCGTCGGGCTCTCGGACCAGGATCGTGGTGCGGGTGCCGGGCATGGTGTCGTCGTGCCAGACGGCCACCTGGGCCAGCAGGTCGTCGAGGTCGGCGCCGGCCAGGAGCAGGTTGAGGAAGCCCAGCAGCCGGCCGGTCGCCTCGTGCGGGCTGCCCCACACCAGGAACAGGCCCGTGCCGTCGGGCTCGCGGAGGTCGATGCCCCCGAACTCGAGGCTGATCCAGCCGTCGCGGGCGTGCCGGAGGCGGAGGGCCACCCGGATGCGGTCCTCGGCGCCGCGGGCCGCCTCGGCCATGGTCTCGATGACGATCTCGTGGTCGTCCTCGTGGAGGATCTCCAGCGCGTTGCGCCCCAGCAGGTCCGCCGACGCCGTGCCGAGCAGGAAGGCGCTCGACTCGCTCATCCACCGGATGGTCCCGTCGTCGGCGAGGGCGGCGAAGAGCACGGTGCCGTCGTCGAGCAGGCGCCGGGCGACGGCCTCGTCGAAGAACGGGTGGTCGGCGCCCGTCGGCGGCTCGGGAACGGTCATTGCGGACGCAACATACCCCGACGCCTGGGCCGCCGGACCAGGGCCACCGTCAGCAGGCGCAGCCGACCTCCGACACCGGGCCCTCGCCCGCACGGGAGCCCTCGACCGGGAAGCCCTCGGCCTGCCACGCCGAGAGGCCGCCGATGAGCTCCTTGACCCGGAACCCGAGGGCGGCCAGGTTGGCCGCGGTGCGGGTGGAGGCGTTGCAGGCGGGGCCCCAGCAGTACGTGACGTAGAGGGCAGCCGGGTCCAGGTCGGCCGTGGTGGCGGCGTCGATGGTGGCGTGCGGGAGGTTCACGGCGCCGGGGAGGTGGGCCTCGGCGTAGCCGCCGGGCCGGCGGCCGTCGACGACCACCAGCCCGCCCACGCCGGCGGCGAGGTCGGCGTGCAGGTCGGCAGGGTCGGTCTCGAAGGCCAGCTTGGCCCGGAAGTGGGCGAGGGCGGCCTGGGGGTCGGCGGCGGGCACCGCCTCGACCGCCCCGGCGGGCCGGGCGACGGGGGTGGGGGAGGCGGTGGGCGTCTGGTCCATGCGCCGAACGCTACGACGGCGCGCCCACCTCGGTGCAGCGAGTACTCGGCAGGCGAGGGGCCTCAGACGCCCAGGGAGCGCCCGATGATCTCCTTCATGATCTCGGTGGTGCCGCCGTAGATGGTGGTGATCCGGGCGTCGGTGTAGGCCCGGGCGATGGGGTACTCGAGCATGTAGCCGTAGCCGCCGTGGAGCTGGACGCAGGTGTCGACGGTGCGCTTCTGCAGCTCCGTGCACCACCACTTCGCCTCGGCGGCCTCCTCGGCGGTGAGCTCGCCGACGTTGAGCGCCTCGATGCAGCGGTCGACGAACACCTGGGCGATGTCGATCTCGGTGCGCAGCTCGGCCAGCCTGAACCGGCTGTTCTGGAAGGCGCCGACCGGCTGGCCGAACGCCGTCCGGTCCTTCACGTACTCGAGCGTCCAGCCGAGCGCAGCCTCGGCGGCGGCCACCGCGCTGGCGGCGATCGACAGCCGCTCCTGGGGCAGGTTGTGCACCAGGTGCACGAAGCCCTGGCCCTCGGTGCCGAGCAGGTTGGCCACCGGCACCTGGACGTCGGTGAAGAACAGCTCGGCGGTGTCCTGGCTGTGCAGCCCGACCTTCTCCAGGTTGCGACCGCGCTCGAAGCCCTCCATGCCGCGCTCGAGGATGACCAGGCTCATGCCCTTGTGGCGTTGCGTCGGGTCGGTCTTGACCGCGGTGATCACCAGGTCGGCGTTGATGCCGTTGGTGATGAACGTCTTCGAGCCGTTGACCACGTAGGCGTCGCCGTCCCGGATGGCCGTGGTGCCCATGGAGGCGAGGTCCGAGCCGATGCCGGGCTCGGTCATGGCGACGGCGGTGATCAGGTCCCCGGAGACGATGCCCGGGAGCCACCGCTCCTTCTGCTCGTCGGTGCAGAGCGAGAGGAAGTACGGCAGGCAGATGTCGTTGTGCAGCGTGATGCCCAGGCCGGCGCCGCCGGTGCCGGCGCGCTGCAGCTCCTCGCCGATGATGAGGTTGTAGGTGAAGTCCTCCACGCCGCCGCCTCCGTAGGCCTCCGGCACGTCGGTGCCGAGGAAGCCGGAGGCGCCGGCGGCCGAGAAGAGCTCGCGGGGCACGATCCCGTCGGTCTCCCACTGGAGGTGGTGGGGCACGATCTCCTTGTCGACGAACTGCCGGAAGGCGGCCCGGAACATCTCGTGCTCGTCGGTGAAGATGGTGCGGCGCATGGGCCCATCCTGCCAGCCGGGCCCGGTGGCCCGGCCAGCCGGCGCCGGGCCGCTCACGCCAGCGGGATCAGCCGCCCATCAGCTTGTCCAGCAGCGCATCGGCCTTGGCGCCGGTCAGCACCTTGCTGGCCTCGGGGGCATCGGGCACCTCGACGTCGTCGCCGACGTCGGTCAGCTCGACGGTGTAGTCGCCGCCGAGTGGCACGCCGCTGGGGGCGTCCACCTCGAGCTGGAAGGTGCGGATGATGCCGTCGTCGCCCACCCAGACGTCGATGTTCAGGTCGACCGGCTTCTCCGAGGTCAGCGAGAGGGCGCTCTTGAACGCCTCGGCATCGGCCCCGGCGCCCTCGACGGCTTCGTCGTAGGTCAGCGTGGTGGAGTACTGCTGGGTCTCCACGCCGTCGATCTCCTTGGTGCCCTCGGCCTTGGTGCCGTCCGCGCCGCGGAGGGCGACGATCACGCCGATGAGGTCGACGGGTGCGAAGTTGTCGGAGCTGGTGAGCAGGTCGGCGTCGCCCTCCACCCAGGACTTGCCGTCGGGGATGGTGACGCCCACGTCGCCCTCGGCGTTGATCCAGAGCTTCTCGCCGTCGGCCAGCAGCTTGAGCTGGCCCTGCTGGCCCTTCCCGCCGTCGATGGTGATCTCGGCGTCGGCCACCAGGCCCTCGTAGTCGATCGACCCGTCCGTGGTCAGCTGGAACTTCTGGGCGCCGACGGTGAGGTTGGCCTCGGACTGCACGGAGAACCGGGGGTTGTCGAGCGTGGCGTTCACGGCGTCGGCCACGGCCTGGTCGGGGTCGTCGTCGGGGGCGATCGTGGTCGAGGTGTCGCCTTCGGTCGTGGTGGTCTTCCCGTCGTCCGCCGTGGTCGTCGTCTTGCCGCCATCGCCACCGGCGTCGGACCCGCCGCCGCTGGTGGAGCAGGCGGTCACGGACAGCAGGGCGGCCAGGGCCACGACGGCAACGGGTCGGCGCATGGGGATCGGGAGCTCCTCGGGGTGGAGGCGCCGCACCGGCGCCGGGTCCGCCCGTCCCTACCCGACCCTGAACCCGACAAACCCCCCGAACCGCCCAGTCCGCGAGCGCAGCTGCTGCTAGCGGGTGCCCCAGGAGTAGGTCTGCTTGACCAGATCGAGGTAGGTGAAGGCCTCGGCGCTGCGGACGCCGGGGGTGGCGCGGATGACGTCGTTGAGCAGGACCATCAGGTGGTCGGCGTCCTCGCAGACCACCTCGAGGAGCAGGTCGAAGCCGCCGGAGGCGATGACCACGTAGTCGATCTCCGGGAGGTCGCCGAGGTTGGCGGCCAGCGCCCGCAGGTCGCCGTCGGCCCGCACGCCGATCATGGCCTGGACGGTGAAGCCCAGCGAGAGCGGGTCGGTGACGGCCACCACCTGCATGACGCCGGAGTCGATCAGGCGCTGCACCCGCTGGCGCACCGCCGCCTGCGAGAGCCCGACCTCGGGGCCGAGCTTGGCGTAGGACATGCGGCCGTCGACCTGGAGCGCCCGCACGATGGCCTTGTCGATCTCGTCGAGCACGGGCGGGGCGGGGCGGGCGGCCGAGCGGCCGTTGCGGCCCACGGGGGCGGTGGAGCGGGTGGGGCCTCCCACGTCAGCCCGCTCCCAGCAGCTCGGCCAGGGGCCGGTGCTCCTTGCCGAGCGCTTCGGCCACGGTGGCGTTGGCGATGGCACCGCCGACGGTGTTCACGCCGAGGGCCAGCGCGTCGTCGCGGCCCACCGCGGCGGCCACGCCGAGCGAGGCCAGCTCCGAGAGGTAGGGGAGCGTCACGTTGGTCAGGGCGTAGGTCGAGGTGTGGGGCACGGCCCCGGGCATGTTGCCCACGGCGTAGTGGATGACGCCGTGCTGCTCGAACACCGGGTCGTGGTGGGAGGTCTCGTGGGAGGTGGCGATGCACCCACCCTGGTCGATGGCGATGTCGACCACGACGGCGCCGGGCTTCATGGCCTTCACCAGGTCCTCGTCGACCACGATCGGGGCCTTGCCGCCGGCCACGAGCACCGCGCCGATCACCAGGTCGGCCTGGGTGACCACCCGCTCCACCTGGCCGCGGTTCGAGGCGAGGGTGGTGACCCGGCCCATCTGGATCTGGTCGACGTAGCGGAGCCGGTCGATGCTCTTGTCGAGCAGGTCGACCTCGGCCTCCAGGCCGGCGGCCATCCAGGCGGCGTTCCAGCCGACGTTGCCGGCCCCGAGCACGACCACGCTCGCGGGCCGGACGCCGGGGGCGCCGCCGAGCAGCACGCCCCGGCCGCCGTTGTGGCGCTCCAGGAAGTGGGCGCCCACCTGCACCGACATGCGCCCGGCGACCTCGCTCATGGGCGCCAGCAGCGGCAGGGCGCCGCCCTCGGTCTGCACGGTCTCGTAGGCGATGCCGGTGGTGCCGGCGGCCAGGAGGGCGTCGGCCACGCCCGGGTAGGCGGCGAGGTGCAGGTAGGTGAACAGCACGAGGTCCGGTCGCAGGAACGCGAGCTCGGACTCCTGGGGCTCCTTGACCTTGCAGATCAGCCCGGCCCGCTCCCAGACCTCCTCGGCGGTGGCCACCACCTCGGCGCCCACCGCGGCGAACTCGGCGTCGGGGATGCTGGCGCCGAGGCCGGCGCCGGCCTGCACCAGGACCGACACGCCGTGGCCGTGGAGCTCGCGCACCCCGTCGGGCGTGATGGCCACGCGACCCTCGTCGGGCTTGATCTCGGTGGGCACGCCCACCAGCAGCGGTTCCGGGGTTCGGGGGGGAGCTCATCGGGGTGACCGTCCTTCGCGTCGTTGCGGTGGTGGTGCGAGCGGGTGGCAGGTGTGGTGGCGGCGGGCCGTGGGGCTCAGTGGCCCATGGCCTCCATGGCGTCGAGCAGGGCCAGGCGGATGATGCGGCCGATCTCCTCGAACTCCTCGGGCCCGGCGGTGAGCGGCGGCGACAGCTGGATGACGGGCTCGCCGCGGTCGTCGGCCCGGCAGAGCAGGCCCTCGGCGATGAGCTTCGGGGTGAGGATGCCGCGCAGGAGGCGGTCGGACTCCTCGGCGGCGAACGTCTCCTTGGTGGTGGTGTCCTTCACCAGCTCGATCCCGTAGAAGTAGCCCATCCCCCGCACGTCGCCGACGATGGGCAGGTCGAGCAGCTCCTCGAGCGTCTTGCGGAACAGCGCCTCGTGGCCGGTGACGTGGCCGAGCAGGCCCTCCTGCTCGATGAGGTCGAGGTTGGCGAGCGCCACCGCGCAGCTCACCGGGTGGCCGCCGAAGGTGATGCCGTGCAGGAACGCCTCGTCGGCATCGAGGAAGGCGTCGGCGATGCGGTCCGACACCATCACCCCGCCGAGCGGCGAGTAGCCCGAGGTCAGGCCCTTGGCCATGGTGATCATGTCGGGCTGGTAGCCGAGCCGATCGGCGCCGAACCACGAGCCGAGGCGACCGAAGGCGCAGATGACCTCGTCGCTCACCAGCAGCACGCCGTGGCGATCGCAGATCTCGCGCACCTTGGCGAAGTAGCCCTCGGGCGGGGTGAAGCAGCCGCCGGAGTTCTGCACCGGCTCCAGGAACACCGCCGCCACCGTCTCGGGCCCGGCGGCCACGATGGCGGCCTCGATGGCCTCGGCCGGCGCCAGCAGCGCCTCGGGCGAGGTGTCCTCGTAGCGGTAGGAGTTGGTGTTCGGAACCTTGATCCCGGCATCGGAGAGCATCGGGGCGAAGACCTCCTTGATGCCCTCCAGCCCGGTGATGGTGAGGGCCCCGAGCGTGGTGCCGTGATAGGCGAGCTCGCGGGAGATGACCTTGTAGCGGCCGGTGTCGCCCCGCATCACGTGGTACTGCCGAGCCAGCTTCCAGGCCGTCTCCACGGCCTCCCCGCCGCCGGTGGTGAGGAAGACCCGGTTGAGGTCACCCGGGGCCAGCGCCGCCAGGCGGGTGGCCAGCCGCACCGCGGTGGGGTGGGCGTAGGTCCAGACCGGGAAGTAGGCGAGCTGCTCGGCCTGGGCGGCAGCGGCCTGGGCCAGCTCGCGGCGGCCGTGGCCGGCCTGCACGGTGAAGAGCCCGGCCAGGCCATCGAGGTAGCGCTTCCCGGTGTGGTCCCACACGTAGCAGCCGTCGCCCCGCTCGATCACCAGCGTGCCGCCGGCGTCCTCGGGCGTGAGCTTGGAGAAGTGGCCCCAGAGGTGGGCGCTGGCCAGCGCCGAGAGGTCTTCGGTGGGGGTGGAGGTGGTGGTCACGGTACGGCTCCGAACGAGAGGGGTGGCCCGCAGGCCGACGCAAGCTTCCCTTGTCCAAGGACCCCTTGGCAAGCGATCCGCTCGTTTGCTCACTGGCAGACGAGCGAAACCACCGCGTCGGTCGCCCCGGGAGGCTCCGGGGTCAGGTGGTGGCGGCCTTCTTGATCGTGCGCCAGGCGCCGATGGCCATGAGCCCCAGCGTGAACAGCAGGATCATGGTGGCCAGCACCTGGACCTGGGGCGGGATCTCCACCTTGTTGGCGTTGAAGATCTGCATCGGGAACGTGGTGGTGGCGTCACCGGCCACGAAGCTGGTGATGATGTAGTCGTCGATCGACAGGGCGAACGACAGCAGGGCGGCTGCGGCGATGCCCGGCAGGATCAGCGGGAACGTCACCGTCCAGAAGGTGCGCAGCGGCGAGGACCCGAGGTCCATGGCGGCGTCCTCGAGGCCCCAATCGAAGCCCCGCATGCGGGCCTGCACGGTGAGGGCCACGAAGCTCACGCAGAACAGCACGTGGGCGATCACGATGGTGGTGAACCCGAAGCCCACGTTGCGGGCGAAGAAGAGGGTGAACAGCGACGAGCCCATCACGATCTCGGGCGTGGTCAGCGGCAGGATCACGATGACGTTGACCAGGCCCTTGCCCTTGAACTCGTACTTCGACTGGGCGAGGGCCATGAGCCCACCGATGACCGTGGCGATCAGCACCGACACCGCCGCCACCTGGAGGCTGGTGATGAGGGCGTCCTTGTACTCCGGCTTGTCGAACGGGTGGGCCCAGTTGTCGAGGGTGAACTGCTTCCACGCCGTGTTGAACTTGCCGGTGGGCTTGTTGAACGAGAAGGCGATGATCACCAGGATCGGGGCGAAGAGCCACAGGTAGACCACCCAGGCCCACAGCCCCAGGATGCGGCTGCTGAGCTTGCGACGCTCGCCGATGGGGGCGGGTCGGTCGTCGGGCAGCGTGTCGGTGATCGCCGGGGTGGGCGAGGGGGAGGGCGGCGTGGCGGTGGCGGTCATGCGGCCAGCTCCTCGGTGCCGAGCACCTTGGCGTACAGGAGGACCCCGGCGGTGATGATCGCCATGAAGATGAACGACAGGGCGGCCGCCGCCGGGTAGTTGCTCTCCGACAGGAAGAGCTTGTCGATCTGCGAGCCGATCATCGACGTGTTGGCGTTGCCCAGCAGGTTGGCGTTGATGTAGTCGCCGGCGGCGGGGATGAACGTCAGCAGCGTGCCGGCGAAGACGCCGGGCAGCGACAGCGGCAGGATGATCTTGCGGAACGCGTTGGCCGGCACGTCGTAGAGGTCACGGGCGGCGTCGAGCAGGTTGATGTCGATCTTCTCGAGGCTCACGTAGATCGGCAGGATCATGAAGGCCACGAAGTTGTAGGTGAGCCCGCCGATCACCGCCTGCGGGGTGCCGAGGAACGCCCCGTTCGAGGTGAGGTGGAGGAAGTCCGTCACCCCGGTCAGGTGGAGCTCCCTGATGAACCAGATGGTGGGGCCCTGGCGGCCGAGGATGGTCTTCCAGGCGAGGGTGCGGATCAGGAACGAGGTGAAGAACGGCACCATCACCAGGCCCAGCAGCACGCTGCGCCACTTGCCGGCCCGGAACGCCAGGAAGTAGGCGAGCGGGTAGCCGATGGCGATGCAGAGCACCGTGGCGATGGCGGCGTAGCCGAAGGACCGGTAGAGCTGGGTGTCGAAGCGGCTCACCGCGTCGGAGAAGTTCGACCACCGCCAGTCGAACGTGTAGTTCGGCAGCCAGGGGTCGGGCTTGGTGGACAGCGCGATCTTCAGCAGCGTGCCCATGGGCACGAGGAAGAAGAGGATCAGCCAGAGCAGGCCCGGGCTGAGCAGCGCGTAGGTGCCCTTCCGGCCCTTGCGCAGCGAGGTGTTGCTGGTGCCAGCCATGTCGTCCCCTCAGCCCGTGATGTCGTTGAAGCGGCTCTGGATGTCGATCTCGTCCTGCTGCTCCAGGTCGCCGAAGACCTGCAGCCGCTTCTGCACCGCGTCGTCGATGAAGACCAACGGGTTCTCGGCCACCTCGGCGCTGTCGCCGCCGGCCTTCTCGAGCACCTCGCGCACGCCCTTCACGGGCGACACGTAGCCCACCCACTCGGTGATCTGGGCGGCGTGCTCGGGGTCGTAGACGTAGTTCATCCAGGTCTCCGCGTCGCGCTTCTGGTCGGCGCCCTTCGGGATCACCATGGCGTCGAACCACTGGGTGCCGCCCTCTTCGGGGACGATGAACTCGATGCCGAGGTCCGGGTCGAGCGAGTAGACGTCGCCGCTCCACGCCACGCACACCGCGTAGTCCTGGCTCTCGAGGCCCTGGAGGTACTCGTTGCCGGTGAAGTGCACGATCTGGCCGTCCTGCTTGGCCTTCTCGATCTTGTCCATGGCGTCGTTGATGTCGTCGGGGTTCGCCTCGGCGACGCTCTTGCCCATGCCGAACATCGTCAGGCCCACCGAGTCGCGCATCTCGGTGAGCATCGAGACCTGGCCCTTGAACTTGGGGTCGAACAGGTCGTTGGCGCTGGTGAGCTTCCGCCCGGTGAGCTTGGGGTTGTAGGCGATGCCGGCGATGCCCGCCTGCCACGGCATGAAGTAGTGGGCGCCGGGGTCCCACGCCAGGTTGGTGTAGGCGTCCTCGAGGTTCTTGTGGTTGGGGACGTTGGCCAGGTCGATCTCGTCCAGCCAGCCCAGCTTCTTGAGGCGGGCGGCCATCCAGTAGGTGGGCGCGGTGAGATCGGCGTTGATCTTCTTGCCGCGCCCGAGCAGCGGGGAGAACGACTTGTTGAAGTAGGCGTCGTTGTCGTTGAAGTCGGTGAGGTACCGGACCTTGATCCCCGTCTCCTTCTCGAAGTTGGAGAGCGTGGTGCCCTTGCCGGTGTTGGAGCCGGAGTCGTCCTCGTCGATGTAGGCGGCCCAGTTGCTGAAGGTGAAGTCGCCGCTGCCCGGGGTGGAGCAGGCGGCGAGGAGGTTCGGGGCCAGCAGGGCGGCGCCGAGGCCGAGGCCGCTGCGCTGCAGGAACCTGCGGCGGGTGAGCGCACGGGTGATGTCGACGGCGGCAGCCAGCTCGGGGTCGCGCGGTCGGCCGGGGCGGGGGTGGAACGGTCGGGGGGCCATGGCGCTCAGGCCTCGTCGGTGGCGGCGTCGCCCTTGGGGGCGGCCGGGGTGCCGGGCAGCAGGACGCAGGCGTCGTCGGACCAGCTGGCCTGCACCTGGTCACCGGGGATGGGCAGGCCGTCGCGGCGGGCGGGCACGTGGGCCACCACCAGCGAGCCGTCGGCCAACCGGGCCTCGTAGCGCACCACCGGGCCCTGGAACACGAGCTCGGTGACGGTGGCGTCGACGGTCCAGCGGTCGGGGTGGGCGGAGTCGGCATCGATGTAGACCCGCTCGGGGCGGACCATGAAGGTGCCGGTCTCGCCGATGGCCAGGCCCGAGCGGTCGTTCTCGACGTCGAGCTGGCGCCCGGCCACCTCGACCGTGGTGGTGGTGCCGGCCCGGCCCACCACCTTGGCGGTCCAGAGGTTGGCCTGGCCGATGAAGCCGGCCACGAAGACCGAGGCCGGGTGGTCGTAGATCTCCCGAGGGGTGCCGATCTGCTCGACGTGGCCAACGTTCATGACCGCAATGCGGTCGCTCATCGTGAGCGCCTCCTCCTGGTCGTGGGTGACGAAGATGAAGGTGATGCCCACCTCGCGCTGGATGCGCTTGAGCTCGAGCTGCATGCCCTGGCGCAGCTTGAGGTCGAGGGCGCCGAGGGGCTCGTCGAGCAGCAGGGCCTTGGGGTAGTTCACCAGCGCCCGGGCCAGCGCCACCCGCTGCTGCTGGCCGCCGGAGAGCTGGCCGGGGCGGCGCTTGGCGAAGTCGGTGAGCCGCACCACGCCGAGCAGCTCGTCGACCCGCTTGGCCACCTCGTCCTTGGGCAGCTTCTTGGCCCGGGGCCCGTAGGCGACGTTGTCCCACACGCTCATGTGCGGGAAGAGGGCGTACTGCTGGAAGACGGTGTTGACGTCGCGCTTGTTCGGCGGGAC
This sequence comes from Aquihabitans sp. G128, assembly GCF_019048865.1. Classification (GTDB taxonomy): domain Bacteria; phylum Actinomycetota; class Acidimicrobiia; order Acidimicrobiales; family Iamiaceae; genus Aquihabitans. The sequence goes on from NZ_CP077604.1 coordinate 640,446, forward strand.
CCGCGACACGTCCTGGCCCTCGAGGCGGATGGCCCCGGAGGTGGGCGTCTCGAAGCCGGCGATCATCCGGAGGGTGGTGGTCTTGCCGCAGCCCGACGGGCCGAGCATCGAGAAGAACTCGCCCTGGGCGATGGAGAAGTGGGCCTCCTTCACCGCGGTGAAGTCGGCGAACTCCTTGGACACGTGGTCGATCTCGATCACCGGGCGGGCGTCCGCCCCGGTGGTCGGGGCGGTCACGGCGGCTTCGGTGGTCGACATGGGCGTCCTCGGTGCGGCGGGGGAACGGCGCGTGCTGCTATGACGTCGGTCACGTCATCGGGCCTGTCGTCACGTTCGCACGGAAGTCCCGGCGGGGCAAGAGAATCCATCGTTTCCATCGTGTTTCGCGAGTGGATCCCTTGCCAGGGCAGGGCTCGGCGCCCAGGATGTGCCGGATCGCACGCTCGCCCGAGGGCGCGCACCACCCCTCGACGGAGGTTCCCCCATGGCCGACGGCCGGCAGTTCATCGGCGGCGAGTGGCTCGACGCCCTCGGCGGCGGCACCGACGAGGTCCTGGCCCCGGCCACCGGCGCCCACCTCGCCACCGTGGCCTCGGGCGATGCCGCCGACGTCGACGCCGCGGTGGCGGCCGCCACCGAGGCCTTCGGCGCCTGGGGACGGACCACGCCGCGCGAGCGCGGCGAGAAGCTGCTGGCGCTGGCGGATGCGGTGGAGCGCGACCTGCCGGAGCTCAAGCGGCTGGAGATGGCCAACGTCGGCAAGCCGGCGTCGATCGTCGACTTCGAGTTCGACCTCACGGTCGACAACCTCCGCTTCTTCGCCGGCGCTGCCCGCTGCCTCGACGGGGCGGCGGCGGGCGAGTACCTCCCGGACCACACCTCGATGCTGCGGCGCGAGGCGCTCGGCGTGGTGGCCGGCATCGCGCCGTGGAACTACCCGCTCAACATGGCCACGTGGAAGTTCGGCCCGGCGCTCGCCGCGGGCAACACGTTCATCCTCAAGCCCAGCGAGCTCACGCCGCTCACCGCCATCCGCCTGGCCGAGCTGGCCGCCGACATCTTCCCGCCCGGCGTGTTCAACGTGGTGCTGGGCCAGGGCGCCACCGTCGGCGACGCCATCGTGAAGCACCCCGGCATCGCCATGGTCTCGCTCACCGGCGACGTCGGCACCGGCAAGCTCATCGCCCGCAACGCCGCCGACACCCTCAAGCGGGTGCACCTCGAGCTCGGCGGCAAGGCCCCGGTCGTCGTCTTCGACGACGCCGACCTCGACGCCGTGGTGGCCACCCTCGCCGAGGCCGGCTACTACAACTCCGGCCAGGACTGCACCGCGCCGTGCCGGGTGCTGGCCGGCCCCGAGCGCTACGACGACCTGGTGGCCGCGCTGGCCGACGCCGCCGGTTCGCTCGCCACCGGCGACCCGTTCGATCCCGCCACCGCGGTGGGCCCGGTGATCTCGGCCAAGCAGCGCGACCGGGTGGTGGGCATGGTCGAGCGGGCGGTCGACGACGGCGCCGAGGTGGTCACCGGCGGATCGGCGCTCGACGGCGACGGGTTCTTCTACCGGCCCACCGTGCTGGCCGGCGCCGACCAGCGCAGCGAGATCGTGCAGCGCGAGGTGTTCGGCCCGGTGATCTCCGTGCAGCGCTTCACCGACGAGGCCGAGGCGGTGCGGTGGGCCAACGACGTCGACTACGGCCTCGCGTCATCGGTGTGGACGAGCGACGTCGGCCGGGCCATGCGCATGGCGCGCGACCTCCGCTTCGGCACGGTCTGGGTCAACGACCACATCCCGATCTGCTCGGAGATGCCTCACGGCGGCTTCAAGAGCAGCGGCTACGGCAAGGACATGTCCATCCACGCCATCGAGCACTACACCGAGCTCAAGCACGTCATGATCAAGCTCTGAGCGCGACGAGGGCCGCCGGGCCGGCTCCGGGTGGAGCCGCTCGGCGGCCCTCGGTCGGCCGGTGGGTGGGGCAGGTCAGCCCTGGCCGCACTCCTTGAGGCCGTACTTCTTCAGGTCTTCGCTGGCCGCCTTGATGTCCTTGTCGGCGGCCAGCTCCTCGGTCTTGCTGGGGTCGGCCTTGACCTTCTCGAAGGCGGCTTCGGAGGCCGACAGGTCCTTGTCGAGCCGGTCCTCGTCGCCCTTGGGGAAGCCGAGGTCGCGGACCTTCGAGATCTGCTCGAGGCTGGCGGTGGCGGCCTTCACGTAGAAGGCCTCGAGGGCCTTCTGGTCGGTGCCGTCGACGCCGTCGGAGAGCTTGTCGATCTCGGCGTCGCCCTTCTTGCAGATGGCGTCGGCCTGCTTGGTGAAGTCGGCCTTGGAGATGGCCTTCGAGTCGCTGCTGCCGCACGCGGTGGCGCTCAGGGTGAGCGCGGCCGCGAGGGCGAGCGCGAGCAATCGGTGGTTGCGCATGGTGGGTTCCCGTCCTGTGTGGTTCGTCGCCTGGCGGGGGCCAGGGCGGCGACGACCGTAGCCCGACCGCGGCCCCGATCCCTGCACCCCGCTGCCCCGACCTTCTCGAGCCGCCCCCCACTCGAACTTGTGGGCCGAGGCTGCCGGTTTCGGCGGTCTGGGCCCACAAGTTGCGAAGGGGGGTGGGGGTTGGTGGTGGGGTGGGGGTTGGGGGTGGGTCAGGCGCGGTCCTGGTAGCGGTACCACTGGCCGACGAGGGGGAGGTAGGCGCGGCGGAAGCGGTGGAGGGGGATGGGGCGGTGGCGCAGCTCGGCGAAGGCGGGCGGCGGGGTCTCGCCCAGCACGGTCTGGCCGAGGCGGTGGCCCAGCCAGGTGTTGAGGGCCACGCCGGAGCCGTTGCAGCCGGTGGCGTACCAGGCGCCGCGGATCCGGCCGACGTGGGGGAGCCGGTCGAGGGTGATGGCCACGTTGCCGCCCCAGCGGTGCGTGATGGCGACGTCTCGGAGTTGGGGGTGGACCTGGCGCAGCGAGGCGGCGAGGTGGTCGCCGGCGTCGGCCACCGAGGCGCGGGCCAGGCTGCGGCGGCCGCCGAAGAGCAGCCGGCCGTCGGGTGAGAGGCGCCAGTAGAAGAGCAGGTTGCGGGTGTTGACGAACATGCGGCCCTTTGGGCTCACCTCGGCAGCGAGGGCGGGGTCGAGCGGCTCGGTGGCCACGATGAAGCTGCCGATGGGCAGGACCCGGCGGGCCAGCTCGGGCAGCAGGCCGTCGGCGTAGGCGTTGGTGGTGACGACGACGTGGTCGGCCTCCACCACGCCGTCGGGCGTGTGCACCCAGTGGCCCCGCCCCACGTCCTCCAGCGCGGTGGCCGGGCACCGATCCCGCACGGTCGCCCCGGCATCGAGGGCGAGGCGGGCCAGGCCGGCGTGGAGCTTGGCCGGGTGCAGGCCGCCGGTGCGGTCGTAGACCACGGCACCGTGGAACGCGTCGGACCCGATCTCGTCGCCGAGGTCGGCCCGCTCGACGAAGCGGACCGGCTCGCCGAAGGCCTGGTGCTCCTCGGCCACCTCGCGCAGGTGGGGGACCACGCGGGCGGCGTGGGCCAGGTAGAGCTGGCCGCTGCGGACGTAGTCGCAGCCGATGGCCTCGTCGGCGATGAGCGCCTCGAGGTGGTCGAAGGCCTCGTTCACCTCCTGGTGCAGGCGCAGGCCGAGCTCGCCGTAGGTGCGCTGCAGCGTGGCCGGCCCCGCCTTCAGCTCCGGGATGGCCATGCCGCCGTTGCGGCTGTGCGCCCCGGTGCCCAGCTCGTCCTTCTCCAGCACCAGCACGTCCCGCCCGGCGCGAGCCAGGGTGCGGGCCGCAGCCAGCCCGGCGAAGCCGGCCCCCACCACCACGGTGTCGACCCGCCCCGGGAGCGCCCCCCCCGCTCGCCCACGGTCGGCACGGCCACCTGCTCCTGCCACAGCACGGCATCACGCGGAGGAGCGGTCACCCCCCCGAGCCTCGCACGCACGACCACCCGACCCCACCCACAGCCCACCCCGGCGAACTTTGGGTCTGAGGCCCGTGCGCGCGCCGGTGTGGGACCCAAAGTTTCGGGGAAGCGGGCCAGCCACTGGTGAACTTTGGGTCTGAGGCCCGTGCGCGCGTCGGTGCGAGACCCGAAGTTCGGGACGTAGGGCCGGGGGCGTGGGGTCGGACCTGGAGCTCGGGGGAAGTGGGCGGTGGCCGGCGCGGTCAGGTGGCGAAGAGGGTGATGGTGATGCCGACGGCGCCGGGGCCGACGAACTTGACGTAGTAGGTGCCGGGGACGACCACGGCCTTGCCGGGGTCGTCGTCGCAGGCGAGGCGGGGACCGCTGACCACCGTGCCGGTGCTGTCGAAGAAGGCGTAGCCGGGCTGGCCGGGCTCGTACTCCTCGTTCGGGCACCCGAGGTCGGTCGACTGGGCGCCCAGGGTGCTGCGCTCGTCGACGGTGAACGAGAACGTGGCGGTGGCGGTGCCGTCGAGGTCGGCGCCGGGGGTGAGCGTGTCCGACACGTCGGCGGCGCCGGCGCGGTCCTTCGCCGACAGCGTGATGCCGTCACCCCGGCGAGGGTCGTCGCCCGAGCCCGAGCCGGCGACCACCTCGGCCAGCCGGTCGACCAGCTTGGCGATGGTGGCCCGCAGCGACGCGTCGCCGGCCACCCGCTGGCCGAAAGCCCGGGCGGGGGCGACCCATGCGTCGACGCCGGTGAGGCCGACGTCGTAGGCGCAGGCGTCGCGGGCGAAGCCCTCGACGACCCCGGCGCACGCCTCGGTGCCGGCGGCGCGATCGGGCTCCTGCTGCTCGGTGGGGAACGAGTCGTCGACGTAGTCGGCGGTGTGCAGGCCGTCCTGGTACGTGAACAGGCTCTCGGCGTCGGTCAGCTGCCAGGAGCGGACGAGGTCGTCGGCCTCGCCCTCGGCGACCACCTCGCCGTCCCGGGTGGTCCGGTCGTTCGCGGCATCCCCGTCGTCGGAGCCGAGCACACCGCGTCGGTCGCCGGTGGCCTCGCGCCACTGGAGGTCGAAGCTGAGCCACCCGTCGTGGACGGTGACCCGGGCCTGCGACAGGTCGGGCCACACCACGATCACCGTGTCGGCCGGTCCCTCGGCGCCGGCTCGCCAGACCCCGACGGCCCCGCCGTCGTCGAAGCCGAACTGCTGGGCCTCGCCGGCGGGGGCGGCCTTGCCGTCCACCAGCACCGTGCCGTCGACCTCGACCTGCACCCGCTGGTCGCCCACGCCGAACGCCAGGGCGGAGATGGCGGCGGCCGAAGGCGACTGCTTCCACGGCTGGGTCCGGGCCTGGACCTGCTGGCCGGGCACGCCGCTCGACAGCAGGAACTCGCCGAGCACCTGGGAGGTGACGTCGACGCCGTCCTCGGTCAGGTAGTGCGGCTCGCCGATGCCGCCGCTCGGTGCCTTGCCGGGCGGTCCGGGCGGCTCGGTGTAGGTCGGCGGCGGGATCTCGGTCGAGCCTCCGTCGCCGTCGTAGGAGGTCCTCGTGCCGTCGGGGCCCTCGTAGTAGTCGCCGTCCGGGCCCACGTGGGCGCTGCCGCCATCGGGGTACGACTCGGTGTAGTTCCCCCGGTCGTCGTAGCTGCCGCTGGACACGTCGCCCTTCGGGCCGACGTGGATCAGGCCGTCGGGCGTGTCCACGTCGAGCGACCCGTCGGGGTTCCACTGGGTCATCGAGTCGTCGTCGAGGTCGTACTCGCGGCGCGCCCCCCCGGGTACGAGTCGCTCGAGCCCTTGCCGCCGCTGCTCTTCGGCGGCGACCGGTCGATCGTGTGCCAGCCCGGCGCGGTGGTGCCGTTCAGCTTCACCGGTCCCTTGGCCGGGGCCGCCGCGGTGGACCGGATGCTCCGGAGCCCTCGGCGGAGGTTGGTGGTTGCCACCTGCTCGACCTCCTCGGTGTCCAGGTGCAGCGGCGGCTGCGCCTCGCCGTCGGGCTGGGCGCCGAGGCGCTCGGTGCGGACGCCGGAGTCGTCGCCGGGCGGCACGGTGGTGGTCGAGGCCCGGTCGGGCGTCATGGTCGTCCTCGTGCTGCCCGTCGCCTTGGCGCCGTCGGAGCCGTCGCTGCTGCACGCCGCCAGCACGAGCGAAAGGGCGAGCACGGCGGCCACCACGCGCGACCGGTCGAGGTGCGATCCGTTGCCCATGTGCGCTTCCCGTCGTCCCGCCGGTCCCGCTCGGCCCGGTCGCCCCGCACGATACGCGCGGCCCGGCCGCCGTGTCGCTGCCACCATGGAGCCGTGACCGCCCACGACGACCTGCTGGCCCGCCACCGCGAGGTGCTGCCGTCGTGGCTGGCCCTCAACCACGAGCACCCCATCGCCCTGGTCGACGGCGAGGGCCGCCACGTGACCGACGCCGAGGGCAGGCGCTACCTCGACTTCTTCGGCGGGATCCTCACCACCATGGTCGGCCACGCCGTGCCCGAGGTGGTCGACGCCATCCGCACCCAGGCCGGGCGGATGGTGCACACCAGCACGCTCTACCTGGTGGAGCCCATGATCGCCCTGGCCGAGCAGATCGCCCGCCTCTCCACCATCCCCGACGCCAAGGTGTTCTTCACCACGTCGGGCACCGAGGCCAACGAGGCGGCCCTGCTGGTGGCCTCGACCGTGCGGCGCTCGAACCAGGTGCTGGCGCTGCGCAACAGCTACCACGGCCGCTCGTTCGCCACCATGGGCATGACCGGCAACCGGGGCTGGTCGCCCTCGAGCCTCAGCCCGTTCGTGGTCCACTACGTGCAGAACGGCTACCGGTTCCGCAGCCCGTTCGGCCACCTCGACGACGCCGGGTTCACCGCCGCGGTGGTGGCCGACCTGCGCGACGTCCTGCTCACGTGCACGTCGGGCGACGTCGCGGCCATGGTCATCGAGCCCATCCAGGGGGTCGGCGGCTTCACGGTGCCGCCCGACGGCATGTGGGGCGCGGTCCAGGAGGTGCTGCGCGAGCACGGGATCCTCTACGTGTCCGACGAGGTGCAGACCGGCTGGGGCCGCACGGGCGACCACTTCTGGGGCTTCCAGGCCCACGGCGTGCAGCCCGACCTCCTGACCTTCGCCAAGGGCATCGGCAACGGCCTGCCCATCGCCGGCGTGGTCGGCCGGGGCGAGCTGATGGACTCGGTCACGGCCAACTCGATCTCCACCTTCGGCGGTGGGCCGTTGGTGGCGGCCGGTGCCCTGGCCACGCTGCAGTACGTGCTCGACCACGACCTCCAGGCCAACGCCGCCCAGCAGGGCGCTCGCATCCGGGCCGTGCTCGACCCCCAGGCCGACCGGTTCGCCGGCGTCGGCGAGGTCCGGGGCCGAGGCCTGATGATCGGCGTGGAGCTGGTCGACCCGGTCGACGGGATCACGCCCGACCCGGCGGCGGCCGCTGCAGTCATGGAGGCGTGCCTGCACGCCGGGCTGCTGGTGGGCAAGGGCGGCCTGTTCGGCAACTGCTTGCGGGTGGCCCCGCCGCTGTCGGTGACCGCCGAGGAGGCCGACGAGGGCGCAACGATCCTCGCCGCTGCCATCGAGTCCGTGCTCGGCGCGTGACCAGGCGCGTGGTCGTCGTCGTCGGCGGCGAGGTCGACGGGTACGGCCCGGCCGCCGCGGCGGGCGTGCCCGAGGGAGCGATCGTGGTGGCCGCCGACTCGGGCCTGGACGCCGCCCTCGCCCTCGGCCTCCGCGTCGACCACCTGGTCGGTGACCTCGACTCGGTCTCGGCCACAGCGCTGGCCGCCGCCGAGGCCGCCGGCACCCACGTCTTCCGCCACCCGGCCGACAAGGACGCCACCGACAGCGAGCTGGCCGTCGCCTTCGCCCTCGGCCTGCTCCCGTTCGAGGGCGGCGAGCTGCTGGTGCTGGGCGGGGGCGGGGGCCGGCTCGACCACCTCCTCGCCGACGCCCTGGCGCTGGCCGCCCCGGTGCTGGCCCACGTCGAGGTCACCGCCCGCTTCGGGCCGGCGACGGTGACCGTCGTCCGGCCCGCCCGCCCCCGATCGGTGCGGGGCCGGGTGGGGGAGCAGGTCTCGCTCCTTCCGCTGCACGGCCGGGCGCGGGGCGTCACCACCACCGGCCTGCGGTGGCTGTTGGCCGACGCCGACCTGGTGCCCGGCACCACCCGGGCCGTCAGCAACGAGCTGGTGGCCACCGAGGCCACGGTCGAGATCACCGAGGGGGTGGTGCTGGTGGTCCAGCCCGGCACCGCCGCCGCTCCCGTCACGCCCCGCACCACCCCCTACGACCCCACCCCCGTCGACCCCACTGCCTGAACCGGAGCGCCGATGTGCCGGGCCCGTCGGCGGGGCTGCGACACTGGCGGGGATGGACGTCGTCGCCACGCTGGTGGCCCCTTGCTCGCCGGACGAGCTCTTCGCCTGGGTCTCGGACCTCGAGCGGTACCCCGAGTGGCTCGAGATCGTCACCAAGGTGGTGCCGTCCGACGAGGGGGCGTGGGCGGTCGACCTGCGGGGTCGGCTCGGCCCGCTGGCCCGGTCCAAGCGGCTGCGGATGGTGCGCGGCGACGCCACCGGCCCGTACGCGGCGCGCTTCGAGCGGGCAGAGCTCGATGGGCGCGACCACAGCCCCTGGGTCCTCACCGCCCAGGTGGCGCCCGACGCCGAGGGCTCGCACCTCCGCATGGGCCTGCACTACGGCGGCGGCCTGTTCGGCCCCGTGCTCGAGCGGGTGCTGCGCGACGAGATCGAGCGCTCGCGCCTGCGCCTGCTGGGCCTGGTGACCGCCTCGGCCGAGCCCGCCTAGGTGGCGGTCGACGAGGTGCTCGGCGCCACCGTCGGGACCGAGGGCACCACCTTCGTGGTCTCCTCCGGCGTGGCCGAGCGCATCGAGCTGTGCCTGTTCGGGACCGACGGGGCCGAGGCCGACCGGGTCGACCTCACCGGCGACCGGGACGGCCTGTGGCGCGCCACGGTCGCCGGCGTCGGCCACGGGCAGCGCTACGGCTTCCGGGTGCACGGGCCCGGCGACCCGGCGGCCGGCCACGCGTGCGACCCGGCCAAGCTGCTGGTCGACCCCGCCGCCCGGCGGGTGGCGGGCGAGCTGCAGTGGAGCCGTGAGCTCGTGGCGCCGGGCGTCGACTCGTCGCCGCTCGTGCCCCGCTCGGTGGTGGTGGCGCCCCTGGCGCCCGTGCCGGCGAGCGAGCGGCCGGGCACGCCCTGGGGCCGGACCGTCGTCTACGAGGCCCACGTCGGCCAGCTCACCGCCCGCCACCCGCTGGTGCCGGCGGTCGCCCGAGGTCGCTACCCGGGCCTCGCCGCGCCGGCGGTGGTCGACCACCTCCAGCGCCTCGGCGTCACCGCGGTGGAGCTGCTCCCGGTCCAGCAGTTCGTGAGCGAGTCGTTCCTCGCCACGGCCGGGCGGCAGAACGTGTGGGGCTACAACCCGCTCGCGTGGGGCGCGCCCCACGCCGGCTACGCCACGGCCGGCGGTGACCCCGTCACCGAGCTGCGGCGAGCCGTGGCGGCCCTGCACGAGGCCGGCATCGAGGTGTGGCTCGACGTCGTCTACAACCACACCTGCGAGGGCGGGCTCGGCGAGGGCCCGATCCTGTCGCTGCGAGGCTTCGACAACGCGGCGACCTATCGCCTCATCGCCGGCCCCGGCGGCCTCGTCGACGACGACGTGACCGGTTGCGGCAACAGCGTCGACACCCGCTCCCCGTCGGTGCGACGCCTGATCCGCGAGACGTTGGTGCGCTGGGTGCAGGACTTCGGCATCGACGGCTTCCGCTTCGACCTGGCCGCCACGCTGATCCGCGGCGACGACGGCCCCACGGCGGCCTCGGCCTTCCTGGCCGACCTGGCCGCCGAGCCCGCGCTGCAGGACGTGAAGCTGGTGGCCGAGCCCTGGGACACCGGGATGGGCGGCTACGCCCTCGGCCGCTTCCCGGCGCCGTGGCGCGAGTGGAACGACCGCTTCCGCGACGACGTGCGGGACCTCTGGCGGGGCCAGGCCGGGTGGAGCCAGGGCGCCGCCGCCCTCACGGGCACCGCGGCCACCTTCCGCACCCCGGGCCGCGACGCCACGGCCGCGATCAACCCGGTCACCACCCACGACGGGTTCACCCTGGCCGACCTCGTGACCTACGACGAGGCCCGCGAGAGCGGCCACCACCAGCGCTCGTGGAACGGCGGCCTCGAGGGGCCGACGGCCGACCCGGGGGTGCGGGCCGGGCGCCGCCGGCGCCAGCGCGCCCTGCTCGCCACGCTCCTCTGCGCCCAGGGCGTGCCGCTCCTGCTGGCCGGCGACGAGCTGGGCCGGAGCCAGGCCGGCCAGGCCAACGGCTACACCCTCGAGGCCGACGAGTGGGGCGTGCCGTGGCCGGAAGCCGACTGGGACCTGGTGGCCTGGACCTCGGCGGCGGTCGCCCTGCGCCACGCCCACCCGGCGCTGCGCCGCGTCGGCTGGGTCGACCCCGCCGACACCGTCGTGCGCTGGCTCACCGAGGCCGGCACGCCGATGGGCGACGCCGACTGGACGGACCCGGGCCGCCGCTCGCTCCAGGTGGAGGTGAGCGGCGTCGACCTCGGCGGCACCGACCTCGTCCTGCTGTTCACCACGGGCGGCGGCGACGCCGCCTTCACGCTGCCCGACGGCACCTGGCAGGTCCAGCTCGACGCCGCCTGGCGGCGCCCGCCCGACGCCGGTCGCCGCCCCGTCGTCACCGGCACGGCCACCGTCCAGGGCCCCGGCTTCGCCGCCCTCGAGCGCATCCGTCCCGTCCACGCCACCTGACCGATCCCGCCCCGGGCCCGGCTCGATCCTGCGGGCGGACCGGGCCGGATCGCGTCGCTGGAGCGACCAGTCGCCAACCCCGTTCGAGGGGGTGGGGCTCAGGGGAGGAGGGCGAGGATCCGGGGGTCGGTGGTGAGCTGGGCGGCGGAGCGGCCGTCCTCGGTGGTGACGTAGGGGTCGGCGCCCCGGCCGAGCAGGAGGGCCACCATCTCGGCGTCGTTGTGGGCGGCGGCGGAGTGCAGGGCGGTGATGCCGTGCTCCTGGGTGGCGTCGACGTCGGCGCCGCGGTCGAGCAGCAGGTGCACGATCACGGTGTTGCCGGCGGCCGCGGCGCTGTTGAGCGGGTGGAGCTCGGTGCCGTTGGCGGCCACCGCCTGCGGGTCGGCGCCGCGGGCGAGCAGGACCTCGGCGGCCTTGGTGTGGCCGAACCACGCCGCCAGGTGGAGCGGGGTGAACCCGTCCGGGGCGTGCTGGTTGACGAGGTCGGGGTCGTCGTCGATGAGGTCCCGCAGGACGTCGACGTCGCCGAGCGCTGCGGCGTCGAAGACGTCCGGGGCCACGCCGCACCGCTCGAGCGGCACCGCCAGCTCCGGGTGCCCGGCGTAGGCGGCGGCCCGCAGCGTGGTGAGCCCGTCCCGGGTGGATCCGGCCAGCGTCGGCGCCGCTTCCAGGATCCGGTCGAGCTCGTTCTCGTCCCCCGCGGAGATCGCGGTGAACAGCTGGTCTGCGTCGGTCACGCGGGTTCCCCCTCGGGTGAGGGGGGTCACGTTAGGTCACCCGGTCGGCGGGCGCGATCCCCGCTCGCGTTCAGCGGGGCCGGGCCCAGGCGCGCCAACGGCCGTCGTCGTTGGCGACGCGGACGTCGAGCCCGAAGGTCTCGCTCAGCGTGGGCTCGGTGAGCGTCTCGGCGATGGGCCCGGCGGCCACGACGGCGCCGGCGCGCAGCAGGAGGACGTGGGTGAAGCCCACGGGGATCTCCTCGACGTGGTGGGTGACGAGGATCGTGGGCGCGGTGCGGGGGTCGGCCACCAGGTCCCCGACGCGGGCCACCAGGTCCTCCCGGGCGCCGAGGTCGAGCCCGGCCGACGGCTCGTCGAGCAGCAGCAGGTCCGGCTCGGCCGCCACGGTGCGGGCCAGCTGGACGCGCTGGCGCTCGCCCGAGGACAGGGTGCCGAAGGTGCGGCCGGCGAGGTGGGCGGCACCGACGCGCTCGAGCGCCTCGGCGGCGCGGTCGCGGTCCTCGTCGGTGTAGGTGTGCCACCAGGGCTCGAGGGCGCCGTGGCGGCTGGTCATCACGACGTCGCTCACGTCCAGGTCCGGCCGGAGCTGGTCGGCCATGGCCGCCGAGGAGAGACCGATCCGGGTGCGGAGCGGCCGCACGTCGGCGCGGCCGAGCTGCTCGCCCAGCACCCGGACCGTGCCCACCGTGGGGTGCAGCCACAGCGACGCGATGCGGACCATGGTGGTCTTGCCGGAGCCGTTCGGGCCGAGCACCACCCAGCGGTCGGTGGGCGCCACCCGCCAGTCGACCCCCTGGAGCAGCCACCGGCCGTCGCGCCGGATCCCGACGCCGGCCAGGTCCAGCACCGGCTCGGCGGCGGGGCCCTGCGTGGGGGCGGCGGGGGAGGGGGATGCAGCGGGCTCGGGCACGGCGGCGACGGTACCGGGAGCCGGCGCGAGGCCCCCACCCGGTTGCGCCCGAGGGTTTGCCGAACGCGAGGGCCGGGCTTCTAGGGTGACGCCGTGCAGATCGGCATCCTCGGAGGAACCGGCCCCGCCGGCAGCGCGCTGGCGGCGCGCCTCGCATCAGTCGGCCACGAAGCCATCATCGGCTCACGGTCCAAGTACCGCGCGATGGAGGTGGTCGACAAGCTCCAGGCGGAGTGGAAGGGCCGGAAGCTCAACATCGTCGCCGGCGACAACGCCATGGCCGCCGCCGCCGAGGTCGTGGTGATCGCCACGCCCTGGGACGGCGCCTACGGCACGGCCACCTCGGTGGCCGACCTGCTCGAGGGCAAGGTCGTCATCTGCATGGCCAACGCCCTCACCCGCACGGGCAAGGAGTTCCAGCCGCTGGTCCCGCCCCGTGGGTCGGTGGCCGCCACCGTGCAGGCGGCGGTGCCGAAGTGCCACGTGGCTGCGGGCTTCCACCACGTGCCGGCGAAGGAGCTCGGCGACCTCGACCACCCGATCGAGTCCGACGTGCTGATCTGCAGCGACTTCCCGCACGCCACCGAGGTCACCGCGGGCATCGTGGCGTCGGTCGGCAACCTGCGGCCGCTCGACGCCGGCGGCCTGTCCCAGGCCACCCCGATCGAGTCCTTCACCGCCGTGCTGCTGCAGCTCAACGTCCACTACAAGACGCGGGTCGCGGTGAAGTTCACCGGCATCCCGGAGCTGGCCCCGAACTCCGCCGAGCCGGCCAGGAAGGCCAAGCCGGCCGCCCCGGCCAAGGCCGACGAGCCGGCCGAAGAGGGCGCGTGAGCACCGGGGCGCTGCAGCCCGAGGGGCCGATGCGCCTCTACGACACCGCCCGCCAGGCCGTCGTGCCCTTCGAGCCGGGCGAGGTGGTCACCATGTACACGTGCGGCATCACGCCGTACGACGCCACCCACTTCGGCCACGCCGCCACGTACCTCACCTACGACGTGCTCCAGCGCCGCCTGCGCGACCGCGGCCACGACACCAAGTGCGTCCGCAACATCACCGACGTCGACGACAGCCTCCTGGGCAAGGCCCGCGAGCTCGGGGTCCACTACCTCGACCTCGCCGCCGGCGAGATCGCCCGCTTCGACGACGACATGGACGCCCTCGGCATGATCCCGAGCTGGAGCGAGCCCCGCGCCACCTCGGCCATCGCCGACATCCGGGGCTTCATCGGCATGGTCCTCGACCGCGGCCACGCCTACACCGCCGGGGGCGCCGTCTACTTCGACGTGGGCTCGTGGCCGGCGTTCGGCGAGGTCAGCCACTACGACCGGGCCACCATGCTCGAGTACGCCGCCGAGCGGGGCGGCAACCCCGACGACCCGAACAAGCGGGACCCGCTGGACTTCATCCTCTGGCAGCCCAGCCAGCCCGACGAGCCGTTCTGGGAGTCCCTGTGGGGGCCCGGCCGCCCCGGCTGGCACATCGAGTGCTCGGCGCTGGCGCTGCGCGAGCTCGGCACCACCATCGACCTCCACGGCGGGGGCGGCGACCTGATCTTCCCGCACCACGAGTGCGAGTCGGCCCAGTCCGAGGCTGCCACCGGCGAGCCCTTCGTGCGCCACTGGATGCACCAGGCCATGGTCCGCATGGACGGCGAGAAGATGTCGAAGTCGCTCGGCAACCTGGTCTTCGTCAGCGAGCTCCGCAAGGAGTGGGACACCCGGGCCATCCGCCTGGCCGCCGTGGTCCACCACTACCGCACGCCGTGGGAGTGGGACGACACGATCATGCCGGCCGCCGCCGCCCGCCTCGATGCCTGGAACGCCGCCGGCCAGGGCACGGGCGGCCTGCTCGATGCCCGCGCCGCCCTCGACGACGACCTGGACACCCCCACGGCCGTCGCGGCCATCGACGCGGCCGCCGCCGCAGGCCAGGGCGTCAGCGCCGCGGCCGCCCTGCTCGGGGTCCACCTCGACGCCTGATCCCACGCTCCGTGAGATCCCGGCGATCCGGCTCGAACGGCCCGCGACACCCCCCCGACGTGAGGCATGATGCCAGCCATGGCGAGTGAGGACGTCGGCAAGCTCTACCCGGTCGCCAAGGCCGTGCTGACCCCGCTCTTCCGCGCCTCCTGGCGCTTCGACCTGCAGGGCCTCGAGAACATCCCGAAGACCGGCGGGGCCATCCTCTGCCCCAACCACACCTCGGTGCTCGACTCGTTCTTCGTGCCCGCCCTGCTGCCCCGGCGGGTCACCTACGTCGGCAAGGCCGAGTACATGGACTCGTGGAAGACGAAGCACATCTTCCCCGCCCTCGGCATGATCCCCATCGACCGCGAGGGCGGCGACGCCGCCGAGCGGGCCCTCAGCGCCGCCACCCGCGTCCTCGAGAAGGGCGAGCTGTTCGGCATCTACCCCGAGGGCACCCGCAGCCGGGACGGCCGCCTCTACCGCGGCCACACCGGCCCGGCCCGCCTGGCGCTGCGGGCCAACGTGCCGATCATCCCGATCGGCATCACCGGCGCCCGCGACGTCATGCCGCCGGACGCCAAGTTCCCCAAGCTCCGCCTCCCGGTGACCATCCGCTTCGGCGCGCCGATCTCGGTGGAGCGCTACGCCGGCCGTCCCGGCGACCACCTGGTGCTGCGCCAGATCATCGACGAGGTCATGTTCGAGATCCGCGAGCTCTCGGGCCAGGAGTACGTGAACGAGTACGCCAACAAGAAGCGCCACCCGGCGCCGGCCGCCACGCCGCCCGAGGGCGCTCCCAACGAGGGCGCGGACGCCACGGCGAACGGCCACGGCCCGGCCACCGGGGTGAACGGCAGCAGCCCGAAGCCGGCCCCATCGGAGCCCTCGGTGCCCGGCAGCGAGTTCGTCGACGCCACCGATCGGCCCTCCTCGGCCGACATCCTCAAGCGCCCGGTCCGCCGCGGCTCCTGACGCCTTTCTGGTTCCGGGCCCCGCAGGGGCACCGCCTACGCTCGGCGCCATGGCCGACATCACCATCACGCTGCCCGACGGTTCCGAGCGATCGGTCCCTGCGGGCACCACCGTGGGCGGCCTGGCGGCGAGCATCGGCCGCGGCCTGGCCAAGGCGGCGGTCATCGGCGCGGTCAACGGCACCGAGCGGGACCTGGGCTGGGAGCTGGCCGAGGGCGACGTCGTCGAGATCATCACGGCCACCTCCGACCGTGGCCTGTTCACCATCCGCCACTCCACGACCCACGTGATGGCCCAGGCCGTGCTGGAGCTGTTCCCCGGCGCCACGTTCGCCATCGGCCCGCCGGTCGAGCACGGCTTCTACTACGACTTCGAGCTGCCGCCGGGCCCCGACGGCAAGCCCGCCACGTTCGTGCCCGAGGACCTCGAGCGCATCGAGGCCCGCATGCGCGAGATCCTCGCCCAGGCCCAGCCGTTCGTGCGCGACGAGCTCAGCAACGAGCGCGCCCGTGAGGTCTTCGCCGGCCACCGCTACAAGCTCGAGATCATCGACGGCGAGGCCGACGACCCCACCTCGGCGACGGCCTCGGGCCTGGTCCGCACCTACGAGAACCCGCCGGCCGAGGCCTGGGCCCAGCCCGCCTTCGCCGGCTACCCCGGCTTCATCGACCTGTGCCGTGGCCCCCACGTCCCCGACACCAAGAGCTTCCTCGGCCACTTCAAGCTGATGCGGGTGGCCGGGGCCTACTGGCGCGGCGACGAGAAGAAGCCGATGCTCCAGCGCATCTACGGCACGGCCTGGGCCAGCAAGAAGGAGCTCGACGAGCACCTCCACAACCTGGAGGAGGCCGCCAAGCGGGACCACCGCAAGCTGGCCAACGACCTCGACCTGCTCAGCTTCCCCGATGAGCTCGGCGGCGGGCTGGCCGTCTGGCACCCCAAGGGCGGCATCGTCCGCAAGCTCATGGAGGACTACTCCCGGGAGCGCCACGCCAAGGGCGGCTACGAGTTCGTCTACACGCCCAACATCGCCAACGGGAAGCTGTTCGAGGCCTCGGGCCACCTCGGCTTCTACCGGGACGGCATGTACCCGCCCATGGAGATGGACAACGGCGAGTACTACCCCAAGCCCATGAACTGCCCGGGCCACAACCTGATCTTCGACGCCCGCCAGCGCTCCTACCGGGAGCTGCCCCTGCGCCTGTTCGAGCTGGGCACCGTCTACCGCTACGAGAAGTCCGGCACGCTCCACGGCCTCATGCGCATCCGGGGCTTCACCCAGGACGACAGCCACATCTACTGCACGCCCGAGCAGGCCCACGACGAGATCCGGAGCCTCCTGGGCTTCGTGCTGTCGGTGCTGCGCGCCTTCGGGTTCGACGACTTCGAGGCCATGCTCTCCACGCGCCCGGCCAAGGCCGAGACGGTGGGCACCGACGAGGGCTGGGCCGAGGCCACCGAGAACCTCCGGGCCGCGCTGGAGGCCGAGGGGCTGGCCTACGAGGTCGACGAGGGCGGCGGCGCGTTCTACGGCCCCAAGATCGACGTCAAGGTCCGCGACGCCATCGGCCGCCACTGGCAGCTGTCGACCATCCAGTACGACTTCAACATGGCCACCCGCATGGGCCTGGAGTACGTCGGCGCCGACGGCAGCCGGCACACGCCGATCATGTTGCACCGGGCGCTGTTCGGCTCGGTGGAGCGGTTCTTCGGCGTGCTCCTCGAGCACTACGCCGGCGCCTTCCCCACGTGGCTGGCCCCGGTGCAGGTGCGCGTGCTGCCGGTGCGCGACGACCACGAGCCCTACGCCCGCGAGGTGGCCGACGAGCTCACCGCGCTCGGCCTGCGGGCCGACGTCGTCGAGGCCGACGAGAAGCTGGGCAACCGCATCCGCAAGGCCAAGACCGAGAAGCTGCCCTACGTGCTGGTGGTGGGCGACGACGACGTCGCCAGCCGCACCGTCGGCGTGAACCCGCGGGGGAGAGGTCGAGCGGGGCGTCTCGATCGACGAGTTCGCCCAGCGGGTGGTCGACGAGGTCGACGACCAGTCGCACGTCCGATGACGGATCCGGGCGCCGGGCCCGCCAGCGCCGCCGAGGCCGGCGGCGGGCCCGGTCCCGGGCTGGCCCGCCTCTGGGCCGGCTGGCGGACGGCCTACATCGAGCGCCTGGGCGACGACCCCGCCGAGGTCCGCCCCGACGGCGACGGCCGCTCCCTCTTCGAGCGCATCTTCGCCAGCGACCTCCCGGACGACGAGACCCACGTCCTCTGGCGCGGCGAGACCTGCTTCGCCGTCCTCAACGCCTACCCCTACGGCTCGGGCCACCTGCTGGTGCTGCCCCAGCGCGCCGTGGCCGACCTGGGCGGGCTCACCGAGGCCGAGGCCACCGAGCTGTGGGCCGGGGTGCGGGCCGGGGTGGCCGCCATCGAGGCCGCCTACCGCCCCGACGGCGTCAACGTCGGGATCAACCTCGGCGCCGGCGCCGGCGCCGGGGTCCCGGACCACCTCCACGTGCACTGCCTGCCGCGGTGGTCCGGCGACACCAACTTCATGACCGCGGTGGCCGAGGCCCGGGTGCTGCCCGAACCGCTCGAGGTGAGCAGCCGGAAGCTGCGGGCCGCGTGGCCCGCCCCCGCCTGAGCGCCGGAGCGATTGGGGAGGGCTCGTGCCCGCCGCTACCGTCCAGGGCGTGAGCGACGACGACCAGCCGACCACCGGCGCCCCGGCCCCCGAGGCCGAGCCGGACCCCGCCGCCGAGGTGGTCGAGCCGGCGCTGGCCGACACCGAGGTGCGCGACGCGCTGCCCGACGACCTCGACATCTCCGAGTTCGTCGGCCCCTACGTCTTCCCCAACAACAACCGCCGCCGGGTGCCGGGCTACCTGTACCTGTTCATCGGCGTCGCCTGCCTCCTGGCGTGGGTCCTGCTCGGCCGCGACGGCGACGCCGTGCTGGTCAACGGCGGCTTCCTCGCCGCCGGCATCGGCCTGGTCCTCATCGGCGGCTTCCACCTCGTCGCCGGCTGGAACCTCGACGTCGACGAGCGTGACGCCCTCGTTGCGGCCACCGAGCGCGTGGGCTTCCCCGTGGGGCACGCCTCGGCCCAGCTCGGCTGGCGGGGCCTGCGCAGCCGGCCCACCTGGCGCATCCTCCTCTACTCCGCCGAGAACCCGCCCACCCGCCGCGGCCTGGTCCTCGTCGACGGCGTCGACGGGGAGATCGTCTCTTGGTTCACCGAGGACAACCCCGAGGACTGGAGCGACCTCGACGGCGAGCTGGCCCGCGCCGGTGCCACCGGTGGAACCTCCGAGGCCGCCGCGGGCGTCGAACCGGGCGCTGACGGGTAGAGACCCGACGCCGCCGGGCGCAGAGGTGCTAACTTCTGCAAGCAGTCAGGCTCCTGAGGAGACACCATGTTCGATGGCCAGTTCCGGGCCACCTCCGATCGCACGCTGAAGCCCGTCGGGCAGCAGCTCACGCGCACCGGCATCACCGCGAACCAGCTCACCGTCGTCGGCATCACCGTGGCGTGTGCGGCGGCGATCGCCATCGGCAACGGCGCCCTGCGCCTCGGCCTGCTCCTGCTGGTGCTGGCCGCCCTGCCGGACGTGCTCGACGGTGCGGTGGCCAAGGCCTCCGGCACCGCCTCGCCCCGCGGTGCCTTCTTCGACTCCGTGGCCGACCGGTTCACCGACGCCGTGCTCTTCCTGGGCGTGGCGTGGCACCTGTCCACCACGCACCCCGGGCGCATCGCCCTGCTGCCCATGGCGGTGATGGGCGCCTCGATCATCATCTCCTACGAGCGGGCCAAGGCCGAGTCGCTCGGCTACGACGCCAAGGGCGGGCTCATGGAGCGCGCCGAGCGCCTCGTCGCCCTGGGCCTGGGCCTGCTGTTCAACTTCCTGCTCATCCCGATCCTGTGGGTCATGCTCGCCCTCACCCTGCTGACCGCCGGCCAGCGCTTCGTGAAGGTCTGGAAGCAGGCCTCGTCTGAGGTCCCGGTCGCTGCCCGCCGCGTGCCGGTGTCGGCTCGGGCTCGCACCCGGGCACAGGATCGTCGGGTGGCCCGCTCCACCACGCGGCAGGTCCGGCGACGGTCCCAGCTGCGCCCGCCGCGCTGAACCTGCCCGGGTTGCCCCATCCTGCCTACGCCGCCTACCGGGCCGGCAGCGCCGTGGCGCGCCTGCTGCCCGGCCAGGCGGTGCAGCCGGTGGCCTCGGTGGGCGGCTTCGTGGCCGCCAAGCTCATGGCCGGCCGCCGCGACATGGTCGAGCGCCACCAGCTCCGGGTCCGCCCGGACCTGAGCCCCGCCGAGCTCGAGGCGGCGGTCACGCACGTCTTCGAGTCCTACGCCCACTACTGGGTGGAGTCGTTCCGGCTCCCGGGCACGTCACCCGAAGCGCTCGACGCCGGCTTCACCGGCCGGGGCTTCGAGCACGTGCGCGCCGGCATCGACGCCGGCACCGGCGTGGTGATGGCCATGCCCCACCTGGGAGCGTGGGAGTGGGCCGGCTTCTGGACCACCGCCGTGCAGCAGGTGAAGGTGAGCACCGTCGTCGAGGCGGTGGAGCCGCCCGAGCTGGCCCGGTGGTTCACCGACCTGCGCAGCGCCTACGGCTTCGAGGTCATCCCGCTCGATCGTGCCGCCGGCGCCCGCGCCACCGCCGCGCTGGGCGACAACCGCATCCTCACCCTGCTGTGCGACCGCGACGTGTCCGGCGACGGCATCGAGGTCGAGTTCTTCGGCGAGCGCACCACCCTGCCGGCCGGGCCGGCCACCATCGCCCTGCGCAACGGCGCCCCCCCTCATCGCCGCCACCTGCTACTTCGACGGGGACCACCACCAGGGCGTGGCCAACCCGCCCATCGACACCAGCCGGCAGGGCAAGTTCCGGGCCGACGTGGCCCGCGTGACCCAGCTGCTGGCCTACGAGCTCGAGGGCCTCATCCGCCTGGCACCGGAGCAGTGGCACCTGCTGCAGCCGAACTGGCCGAGCGACCGCGTGGCCGCCGGCCTCGAGGCGGCGCCGGGCGAGGCGGCCGACGAGCCGACGGCCGCCGCCGACGGGGGACCGTCGTGAGGATCGGGATCGTCTGCCCGTACAGCATCAGCGTGCCGGGCGGCGTGCAGGAGCAGGTGCTGGGCCTGGCTCGCGCCCTGCGGGCCAAGGGCCACCCCACCCGGGTCCTCGCCCCGTCCGACGGTCCGCCGCCCGACGGCTGGGTCACCCCGCTCGGCAACTCGATCCCCACCGCGGCCAACGGCTCCGTGGCGCCCATCGCCCCGGACCCCTCGGCCCAGCTGCGGCTGATCCGTGCGGTGCGCGACGAGGGCTTCGACGTGCTGCACCTGCACGAGCCGCTCGCCCCGGGCGCCACCATGACCGCCTGCCTGCTCAAGCCGACCCCGCTGGTGGGCACGTTCCACGCCGCCGGCACCAGCGCGTCGTATCGGTACGCGTCGCCCATCCTCAAGTGGATGGCGTCGCGCCTCGACGTGCGCACGGTGGTGTCGGCCGAGGCCGAGGCGCTGGCCCGGGACCACCTCGGCGGCGACTACGTCCACCTGTTCAACGGCATCGAGATCGATCGGTTCGCCAAGGCCGACCCGTGGCCCACCGAGGCGCCGACGATCTTCTTCCTCGGACGCCACGAGCCCCGCAAGGGCCTCGACGTGCTCCTCGCGGCCCTGCCGGCGCTGCCCGCCGACACCCAGGTGTGGATCGGGTCCGACGGCCCGGACACCGAGCGGCTCAAGGTCCAGCACGCCGGCGACCCGCGGATCCACTGGCTGGGGCGGCTGTCGGACGAGGAGAAGCGCCGCCGCCTGCGGGCGGCCGACGTGTTCTGCGCCCCGTCGCTGCGGGGCGAGTCCTTCGGCGTGGTGCTGCTGGAGGCCATGGCCTCTGGGGCGGCCATCGTCGCCGCCGACCTCAGCGGCTACCGGCTGGTGGCCCGGCCCGATCGCGACGGCCTCCTGGTGCCGCCGGGCGACGTCGGCGCGCTGGCCGTGGCCCTGAACCGGGTCCTGGCCGACCGGGACCTGCGCGAGCGGCTGGTGGCCTCGGGCACCGAGCGGGCCACCGAGTTCTCGATGGACACCCTCGCCGACCGGTACCTGGAGCTCTACGCCCAGGTGACCACGGCCAAGCCCCAGGCCCGGGGCTGGCGCCGCCTCCGCCCGCGCGGCTGAGCGCCGTCACCGTGGGAGCGGCCACCCGCCCCCTAAGGTGGGCAGGTGATCGTGCTCATCATCTTGATCGTCGTGGTCGTCGTGCTGGCGCTCGTGACCATGGTCCTCTACAACGGCCTCGTCGGCCTGCGGAACAAGGTCGAGGCCGCCTGGGCCCAGATCGACGTCCAGCTCACCCGGCGCTCGGAGCTCATCCCGAACCTGGTCGAGACGGTCAAGGGCTACGCCGCCCACGAGAAGGAGACGCTGGACGCGGTCATCCGCGCCCGCAACGCCGCCCAGGCCGCCACCACCCCCGGTGAGGCCGCTGCTGCCGACAACGTCCTGACCGGTGCGCTCAAGTCGGTGTTCGCCCTCTCGGAGGCGTACCCGGACCTGAAGGCCAACACGAACTTCCTGAGCCTCCAGGAGACCCTGACGGGCACCGAGGACAAGATCGCCTACGCGCGGCAGTTCTACAACGACACCGTGAACCGCTACAACACCAAGATCCAGTCGGTCCCGTCGTCGATCCTGGCCGGTGCGTTCCACTTCACCGAGCGCGAGTACTTCGAGGCCGACGGCTCCGCCCGCGGCCCGGTCAACGTCCAGTTCTGATCTGAACCCCGGTCGCCCGCCGCTCGCGGTGACCCCACCGGTCGGGAGGCCGGTTCCCCCTTGTACGACCAGGTTGCCCAGAACAAGCGCCGTTCGCTCGCCCTCACCGCCGTCTTCGTGGTCCTCGTCGCCGTGGTGGTCGCGGCCGTGCTGTACCTCTTCGACCTCGGCATCGTGGGCCTCGTCATCGCCCTGGTGGTGGCGGTCGGCTCGGCCTTCGGCTCCTACTGGAAGTCCGATGCCCTCGCCCTGCGGGTGAGCCGGGCCGTCGAGGCCGACCCCGTCACCTACGCCCGGCTGCACAACCTGGTCGAGGGGCTCTGCATCGCCAGCGGCCTGCCGAAGCCCCGGATCTACGTCATCGACGACGTCGCCCCGAACGCCTTCGCCACCGGTCGCAACCCCAAGCACGCCGCCATCGCCGTCACCACGGGGCTGCTCGACAAGATGAACCGCGTGGAGCTCGAGGCGGTCCTCGCCCACGAGCTCAGCCACGTGAAGAACGACGACATCCTGGTCTCCACCATCGCCGTGACCATGGTGGGCTTCGTGACGCTGGCGGCCGACTTCTGCATCCGCATGATGTGGTGGAACGGCGGCCGGCGCGGGCGCAACGACCGCACCGGTGGCGCCGCCCCGTGGCTCGGGTTCATCGGCCTCGGCATCCTCGTGCTCTCGCCCCTGTTGTCGCGGCTCATGCAGCTCGCCGTCAGCCGTCGCCGCGAGGCGCTGGCCGACGTGTCGGCGGTCGAGATGACCCGCTACCCGCCGGGGCTGATCTCGGCGCTGGAGAAGCTGCGCGACGACACCACCGTCGTCCACGCCAGCTCGCGGGCCACCGCCCACCTCTGGATCGAGGCGCCGGTGGCCCGAGTGGAGGAGGAGGGCAAGCTCTCCAAGTGGAACCGCTTGTTCGACACCCACCCGCCCATCGAGGAGCGCATCGCCGCCCTGCGCGAGCTCTGAGCGCGCCCTGAGCGAGCGACGGGCCCGCCCGTCGCCATCCACCCCGCTGCCACCCCCACGGAGCAGGCTCTGACCATGGACGAACCCGAGACCCCGGCCGCCGCCTCCCGGCTCACGCCCCAGGTGAAGCGGGGCCTCCTGGCCGGCGGCGTGGTCGTCGCGGTGATCGCCCTGGTGGCCGGCGTGGCCCTCAGCGGCGGCGATGACAAGGACGACGAGAAGGCGGTCCCCCGCTCCACCACCACGACCACCGCCAAGCCGGCGGCGGTCACCACCACCACCCAGCCGGCATCGGGGCCGGTCGCCCCGCTCACCGGCCTGCGCCTCACCGACCTCGCCACCGCCACCCGCCCGGCCCTGGCCGTGAAGATCGACAACCTCGACGCCCGCAGCGAGACCGCCGTGCCGCAGCGGGGCCTGCCCAAGGCCGACATCGTCATCGAGGAGATCGTCGAGGGGAACATCACCCGGCTCGTGGCCATCTTCCAGTCCCAGAGCCCCGGCCAGGTCGGTCCGGTGCGCTCGGCGCGCACCACCGACATCCACCTGCTCCCGCAGCTCGGCCGGGTGCTGCTCGCCTGGTCCGGGGGCAACGGCGGCGTCACCGCTGCGGTCAAGGCCTCGCCGGCGATCATCGACGTCGGCGCCAACGCCGCGGGCGGCTCCTACGCCCGTGACCGGAGCCGCAAGGCGCCCCACAACCTCTACGTCCAGGCCAACGACCTGTGGAACCGGGCTCCCGCCGACACCCCGGCCCCTGGTCCGCTCTTCTCCTACCGGCCCGATGGCGGCGCCATGCCGGCGAGCGCCAAGCCCGCCCAGGGCGTCGACCTCACGTGGGGCGGTGGCGGCGCGTCGTCGCCGGTGGGCTGGCGGTGGGACCCCAAGCTGAAGCTCTTCCTCCGGAGCCAGAACGGCCGCCCGCACCTGGACCAGGACGGCACCCGCCTGTCGGCCCAGAACGTGGTGGTCCTGGTCACGCCCTACGGCCAGAGCCCGGCCGACACCCGCTCGCCCGAGGCGCTCACCGTCGGCGGGGGAGAGGCGTTCGTGTTCACGAACGGTGCCGTGGTCCACGGGCGATGGGACCGTCCGGCCGAGGACAAGCCGGCCGCCCTCATCGACGACGCCGGCGCACCCATCCAGCTCACCCCGGGCCAGACCTGGATCGAGCTGCCCCGCGCCGGCGGCGCCACCACGGTCTCCTGACGTCGGCTCGGGGTTCCGCCCGCCACGGGCGGGGTACCCCGTACCCCGTGCAGAACACGACCGACCAGCGGCTGGCGGGGCGCCGCCGGATCCGAGCGCTGCTCGTCGTCCTGGCCCTGGGCATCGGTGCGACCGCCTGCAGCAACTCCGACGGGAGCAGCGACGCAGACCGAGCGACGACGACCACGACGGCCCCGACGACCACGACCGAAGCCCGCCCCACGACGACCGAGGTGGCGGTCCTGCCCTCGGCGGCCGAGACCTGCGGCGGCATCGACGGGACGACGGCGTGGCTCGACGTCGACGGCGTCGGTCGCATCCAGACCGCCACCATCGGGTCGGGCGACGTGGTGGCCATCTTCCTGCACCAGTCGGACCGGCAGGGGATGTGCGGGTTCGCCCCCTTCGCCGAGCGCCTCGCCGGCGAGGGCGTGCGCTCGATCCTGGTGAACCAGTGCGAGTACGGCGCCAGCCGGTGCGCAGGCGGCGCAGCGGCCGGACCGGCGGGCTGGCCCACCGTGGCGGCCGCGGCGGTGGCCCAGGCTCGCACCGATGGTGCGACGCGCGTCGTCCTCGTCGGGGCCTCCGCCGGAGGCACCCTGGCCGTGGCGACGGCAGGCGTCGAGCCAGCGCCCGCCATCGACGCGATCGTCGATCTGTCCGGCCCCATCGCCTACGGCCAGCTCGATTCGGAGCCGGCCGCCGCACAGGTCCGCCAGGCCGTTCTGGTGATCACCGCCCCCGACGACCCGGACGGGCCGACCGAGGCCGAGGCGAAGGCCCTCCTCGCCGCCATGCCGTCCACCGACAAGCGGCTCGAGCTGGCCACCGAGCAGCCCGGCACCCACGGCTGGGCCCTGTTGGGCGACGAGGGGGCGTGGACCCCGAGGGCCGACGAGGTCTCGGCCTTCGTGCGCGGCGGCTGACCCAGCGCACCGAGTCCCGGCGTCGGTCCCGGCTCGGGCAACGGGCTTCTGGTCCCGGGTGCCCGCTCCCTAGACTCCGACCATGGCCGACACGTCCTCCTCCGCCGCCCGACCCACCTCGGAGACCGGTACCCAGCTCGTGAAGCGGGGCCTCGCCGAGATGCTCAAGGGCGGCGTCATCATGGACGTGGTCGACCCCGAGCAGGCCAAGATCGCCGAGGACGCCGGCGCCGTGGCGGTCATGGCGCTCGAGCGGGTGCCCTCCGACATCCGCCGCGACGGCGGCGTGGCCCGCATGTCCGATCCCGAGATGATCGAGGGCATCAAGGCCGTCACCACCATCCCGGTGATGGCCAAGGCCCGCATCGGCCACTTCGTCGAGGCCCAGATCCTCGAGGCGCTCGGCGTCGACTACGTCGACGAGTCCGAGGTCCTCACCCCGGCCGACGAGGCCCACCACATCGACAAGTGGGCCTTCACCGTGCCGTTCGTCTGCGGCGCCACCAACCTGGGCGAGGCGCTGCGCCGCATCAGCGAGGGCGCCTGCATGATCCGCTCCAAGGGCGAGGCCGGCACCGGCAACGTGGTCGAGGCCGTGCGCCACCTGCGCTCCATCATCGGCGACATCCGCAAGATCACCCAGGCCGACAACGCCGAGCTCTTCGACTGGGCCAAGCGCCTCCAGGCCCCGCTGCCGCTGGTGCAGGAGATCCACGAGACCGGCAAGCTCCCGGTGCCCATGTTCTGCGCCGGCGGGCTGGCCACGCCGGCCGATGCCGCCCTCGCCATGCAGCTCGGCGCCGAGAGCGTGTTCGTCGGCTCGGGCATCTTCAAGTCCGACAACCCGTCGGTGCGGGCCAAGGCCATCGTCGAGGCCACCACGCACTTCAACGACCCCGCCATCCTCGCCAAGGTGAGCCGCGGCCTCGGTGGCGCCATGCCGGGCCTCGAGATCGGCGGCCTCGAGACCACCTTCGCCGACCGGGGCTGGTAGCCCCGGTGCCCGGTTCGCCTGCTGCCGCCTCCGACGGGCCCCGCTCGTCGGAGCCCCCAGGATCGGGTGGCGCCGGTGAAGGTCGGCCTGCTCGCGCTCCAAGGCGCTGTCGCCCCGCACGCTGAGGCGCTGCGGTCCCTCGGCGCCGCGCCCGTCGAGGTCCGCACCCCGGCCCAGCTGGCCGACGTCGAGGCGCTCGTCATCCCCGGTGGCGAGTCCACCACCATGTCCAAGCTGCTCGACACCTCGGGCCTGGCCGAGCCGCTCACCGAGCGCCTGGCGGCGGGGATGCCAACCTTCGGCACCTGTGCGGGGATGATCGTCCTCGCCCGCACCGTGCTCGACGGCCGCGCCGACCAGCGGTCCTACGACGCCATCGACGTGACCGTGCGCCGCAACGCGTTCGGCCGCCAGGTCGACTCCTTCGAGGCCGACCTCGACATCGACGGGCTCGACGGCGGCTTCCACGCCGTGTTCATCCGGGCCCCGTTCGTGGAGGAGGTCGGCGCCGGCGTGGAGGTCCTGGCCAGCGTCGACGGCCACCCCGTGCTGTGCCGCCAGGGCCCGGTGCTGGTGTCGGCCTTCCACCCCGAGCTCACCGGCGACCGCCGGCTGCACGAGCTGTTCCTGAACCTCGTGGGCTGACCAGCCTACGATCGCAAACTCGACCGAGGAGGTCCCCATGTCCGGGCATTCCAAGTGGGCAACGATCAAGCACAAGAAGGGCGCCACCGACGCCAAGCGGGCCAAGGTGTTCGCCAAGCTGATCCGCCAGGTCGAGGTGGCCGCCCGCGAGGGCGGTCCCGATCCGGAGATGAACCCGTCCCTGCGGACGATGTACCAGAAGGCCCGGGACTCCTCGGTGCCGCTGGACACCATCGAGAAGGCCATCAAGCGGGCCACCGGCGGGCTCGACGGCGTCAACTACGAGCAGATCACCTACGAGGGCTACGCCCCCGGTGGCGTGGCGCTGCTCATCGAGGTGCTCACCGACAACCGGAACCGCAGCGGCTCCGACGTGCGCTCGGTCTTCACCAAGCGGGGCGGCTCCATGGCCGAGCCCGGCGCCGTGGCGTGGCAGTTCGACCGCAAGGGGAGCTTGCTGGTCGACGGCGGAGCCGACGAGGACGAGCTGATGATGGCGGCCATCGAGGCCGGCGCCGAGGACATCGTGCGCGCCGGCGAGGCGTGGCAGGTCTCCACCGCGCCCACCGACCTCCACTCGGTGCGCACCCAGCTCGAGGAGGGTGGCTTCAAGGTCCTCGAGGGCGACCTCACCATGGTCGCCCAGAACCTGGTGCCCATCGAGGACGCCGGCTCGGCCAAGAAGGTGCTCGACCTGCTCGACGCCCTCGAGGACATCGACGACGTGCAGGACGTCTACGGCAACTTCGACCTCTCCGACGAGGTCGTGGCGCAGCTCGACTGAGCGGGAGCGACGACGCCCGCCGGCCCGGCAGTCAGCCGGCCGGTGGGGTGTCGCGGTTGACCCAGCCCAGGTCGGGGTCGTACCGCGGGCCGGCGACCTGGGCCGCGGCCTGGTCGAGCTGCTCGAGGTCCGCCGGGGTGAGCTGCACCGAGGCGCCGCCGGCGTTGTCCTCGAGGTAGGTCACGCGCTTGGTGCCGGGGATCGGGATGAGGTCGTCGCCCTGGGCGAGGATCCAGGCGATGGCGACCTGGCCGGGCGTGGCGCCATAGCCGTCGGCCACGTTGCGGACCAGTTCGACGAGGGCCTGGTTGGCGGCCATGGCCTCCGCGGCGAAGCGGGGGTTGTTGCGGCGCCAGTCGCCCTCGGGCAGGTCGTCCGGGGTGGTGAACGAACCGGTGAGGAAGCCCCGGCCGAGCGGGCTGTAGGGCACGATGCCCATGCCGTGGCGCCGGCAGGCATCCATGATCGGGCCCTCGATGTCCCGGCTCCACAGCGAGTACTCGGTCTGGAGGGCGGCGATGGGGTGGGTGGCGGCGGCGCGGTCGATGGTGTCGACCGAGGCTTCGGACAGGCCGATGTGGCCGATCTTGCCCTCGGCCACCAGCTCGCCCAGGGCGCCGACGGTCTCCTCGATCGGGGTCGTGCCCGACGGACGGTGCAGGTAGTACAGGTCGATGTGGTCCACGCCCAACCGCTTGAGCGAGCCCTCGACCGAGGAGCGGGCGTAGGCGGGGGTCCCGTCGACGCCGAGGCCGGTCGGGCTCTCGCGGTCGGCCACCAGGCCGAACTTGGTGGCCAGCACGACCTCGTCGCGGCGGCCGGCGATGGCCGCGCCCACGGCCTCCTCGCTGGTGAACGGGCCGTAGACGTCGGCGGTGTCGAGCAGGGTGACGCCGAGGTCGAGCGCCCGGTTGATGACCTCGTGGGCGCCGGTGCCGTCGTAGCCGCCGTAGATGCCACTGAAGCTCATGCAGCCGAGGCCGACCGCACCGGCGGTGATGCCGGAGCGGCCGAGGGCGCGGGTGGGGAGGGCCATGGGAGAGCTCGCTTTCGAGAGGACGGGGGTCGGCGACGACGGTACCCAGCGCAGCCCGGTGCGGGGACGACGGGAAGCGCTCGATCCGGTTTCTCCAGGACGAGGTGGCGGCGTATGGTCCGACGATGGCCGTGACCGCAGGGGACCCCGCACCGACGTTCCGGCTCTGGGGCGTGCACGACGGCGCCCGGCGCGAGTACACGCTGGAGGAGTTCGCCGGCCGGCCCGTCGTCCTGATCACGTACCCGGGCGACAACACCCCGGTCTGCACGCGGCAGCTGAACGCCTACACCGGCGACATCGATCGCTTCCTCGACCTCGACGCCCAGCTGCTGGCCGTCAGCCCCGAGGACCTCGACAGCCACCAGGGCTTCAGCGACCACCAGGGCGGCTTCGCGTTCCCGCTGCTGGCCGACGTCGACAAGTCCCTCGCCCGGGACTACGGCGTGCTCGGGCCCGTCGGCTTCTACCGGCGCTGCGTGTTCGTCATCGACGGGCAGGGCCGCCTGGCCCACGTGCACCGCGGCTTCGCCGGGGCCACCTTCCGCAAGACCCCGGAGCTGCTCCACGCCGTCGAGCAGGCCCGCGCCCGCGCCTGACCGTGGACGACCACCAGCTCGAGCCGTACCGGGACGTGGCCCCGGAGCTCTTCGACGCCTACGTGGCGGCCTGGGGCCCGGTCGCCACCGCCGGATCGGTCCGCCACGAGGCGAGCGGCCGGCGCATCAACGTGCTGGTGTTCGTCGAGCCCGACGGCTCGCTGGTCCGCTTCGTGACCCACGGCCTGGGCCGGGCCCCGGCCGCCGACGGCGAGGCGCTGCAGCTGGAGCTGCTGCTGGCGGCCCGGCCCGACCTCGGCGGGGTCGAGCCCGAGAAGGCCGTCGAGCTCGTGTTCGACGTCGGTGCGCACCTGCTCACCCTGGGCCTGCGGCCGACGCCGCCGATGCTCATGCCCCCCCACCGAGCTCAGCCCCTGGCTGCCCTCGGCCCTGCTGTTCGACGAGCCGCTGCGCGAGCCGGAGTCGGTCGCGGCGCTGGAGGCCGACGGCGTCCACGTCCACCTCCTCGCCCTGGTGCCGCTCCACCCCGAGGAGCACGACCTGCTGGAGGGTGCCGAGTCGCTCGAGCAGGCCGTCGACGACCTGGCCCGGTCCCTCGGCGACCTCACCTGGGCCGACCTGGGCCGCCCGCCGTCGCCCCAGACCTGGCTCCGCCGCCCCGACTGACCTCGCGGATTCCTGTCGCCAGGGGTCGGCATGCGACCCGGAGCGACGGGAACCGGCTGTGGTCGCGGTTTCCTGTCGCCAGGGGTCGGCATGCGACCCGGAGCGACGGGAATCAGCTGTGGTCGCGGTTTCCTGTCGCCAGGGGTCGCCTGGCGACCCGGAGCGACGGGAATCAGGCAGCCAGCGCGGCGAGGCGGGCCTCGAGGAGGCGACGGACGGGGGCCGTGAGCGGGAGGGCGAGGGCGGCGCGCAGGGCGTGGGCGGCCTCGGTGGGGCGGTCGAGGCGGGTGAGCAGCTCGGCGCGGGCGCCGTGCCAGAGCGGGTAGCGACCCAGGCCGTCGAGCTCGTCGACCAGGGCGAGGGCCGGCTCGGCGCCGTCGCGCTCGGCCACGGCCGCGGCCCGGTTCAGGCGGACGACCGCGGTGTCGGTCGCGGTGAGCAGCACGTCGTACCAGCTGACGATGGCGGCCCAGTCGGTGTCGGCGTAGGTGGGGGCGAGGTCGTGGGCGGCGGCGATGGCGGCCTGGACGACGTAGGGGTCGGGCCGGTCGGGAGACCGGCGCAGCCCTTCGCCGACGAGGACCACCCCCTCGGCGATGGCGGTCCGGTCCCAGCGCCCGCGGTCCTGGTCGGCGATGAGCACGAGGCCGCCGCCGGGGTCGAGGCGGGCGTCTCGCCGGGCGTGCTGCAGCAGCATCAGGGCGAGCAACCCCTGGAGGCCGGCCTCGCCGGGCAGCAGGTCGACCAGCAGCCGGGCCAGCCGGATGCCCTCCTCGGCGAGCGCTGGGCGCAGGTGGTCCTCGCCGGCCGTGGCGGCGTAGCCCTCGTTGAACACGAGGTAGGCCACGGTGGCCACCGCTGCCAGGCGATCGGGCAGCTCGTGGTCGGGCGGGACGCGGTAGGGGATCTTGGCCACGGCGATCTTCTGGCGGGCTCGGGTGAGGCGCTTGGCCATGGTGGCCTCGCTCACCAGCAGCGAGCGGGCGACCTCGTCGGTGCCGAGCCCGCAGAGCGTGCGCAGCGCGAGCGCCACCTGGGTGTCGGGCGCCAGGGTCGGGTGGCAGCAGGTGAAGACCAGCCGGAGCAGGTCGTCGTGGACCGCCGAGCCGGTGGGGTCGGGCGGGTCCCGGTCGAGCAGGCCCACGGCCTCGGCCTCCTTGTCGCTGCGGCGGGCTTCGCGCCGGGCGCGGTCGATGGCGCGGTGCCGCGCCGCGGTGAGCAGCCAGGCCCGGGGGTTGGGCGGGACGCCGTCTCGCGCCCAGGCGTCGAGGGCCTGGACCAGTGCGTCCTGGACGGCGTCCTCGGCCCGACCGAGGTCGCCGATCGTGCGGGTGAGGGTGGCGAGGACGGCGCGCCCCTCGTCGCGCACGAGGCGGACGAGGGACGCAGCCGGATCCTCGGGGGCGGCCAGCGTCAGCCGCCGAACTCGATGACCGGGCGGACCTCGACGGCGCCGTCCCAGGCGCCGGGGATGCGGGCCGCCCACGCCACCGCCTCGTCGAGGTCGGCGCACTCGAGCAGGTAGAAGCCCGTCAGGACCTCCTTGGTCTCGGCGTAGGGGCCGTCGGTGGTGACGACGTCGCCGCCCTTGCCGCCCTGGACGCGCACCGTGGTGGCCGTGGCGGTGGGGTAGAGCGCGGCGCCGCCGCGCAGGATGGCGGCGGCGGCCCCGCTGAACTCCTGGTACTCGCCGGTGGTGGCTGCCTCGTCGGGCGAGGTCCAGTCGGCGTCTCGGGAGTAGATGGTGGCGCAGTACTGGGGCATGGCGGGTCCCTTTCGGTGGCGGTGGCTCGACGACGTTCGCCGAGTCCACCATGGAGACGAACGGCGGGGACGGAAAAGGACAGCCGGCCGCGGAGCTCTGCGATCGTCCGGGTGGACGATCCGGCCTAGCGTGCGAGCGCTGGCGGACCGGGTGGGAGGGGGTCGGCGTGATCGAGCACCGCGGTGGAGGCTTCCAGGACGGCGCGGGACGGGAGCCGTCCGAGCCGTGGCGGGGGCCGGATCGCCACGGGTTCGCGGTGGCGGCGGTCGTGCTGGGCGCCACCGCCACGCTGGCGGCGATCGGCGTGGTGGCCCTGGCCTACGGCTGGTTCGGTCGCGACGTGGAAGACCCCGGCGAGGGCTACGAGCTCTACGGCGCCTTCCTCGTGCTGGTGGCAGCGCTGTTCTCGGCGGTGGTGGGGGCCATCGGCTTCGGCCTCGCCCTGGCGGCGCTGTTCGGTGCGGACCACCGCCGCCGGACGCGCCGGCTCGGATCGGTCGGCCTCGGCCTCTCGCTGGTGCCGTTCGTCGCGGTCGGCGTCGGCCTGGCCGCGCTCGTGGTGGCAGGGACGTCGTCGGGGGGATGAGCCCCGCTCGTGGGCCGGGAGCGCTCAGACGCCGTCGGCGACGCCGAGGAGGCGGGAGCGGCTGACGGCGCGCATGCCCCGGGAGAGGCCGAAGATCGCAACGATCCAGGCCACGACGCCGAGCCAGAGGCCGGCCGAACCGGCGCCGAAGAGGGCGCCGGTGCTCTGGCTGTAGGCGATGCCGATCATCGGCAGCGTCACCAGGCCGGCAGCCTGCTGGGCCGCGGCGGTGCTCTTCACCCGGGCCGAGAGGCGCAGGACGATCGAGAGGGTGAGGGCGAGGAAGGGCGGGACCACCCAAAGCATCAGCACCCACCACTGCGAGGTGGGGAAGAACCAGCCGCCGACCTCGGGGCCGACGAAGAGGTTCACGATCAGCGAGTAGACGCCGAAGCCGAGCAGCGTGGTGGCGTAGCCGGGCAGCAGGCTGGCGATCAGCTTCCCGAGGTAGATCTCGCGCTCGTGGGCGGGGGAGTGGGCGAGGAACTCGCCGGTGCCCCGCTCGCGCTCGCCGACGATGGTCGACGCGCCGATGGCGGTGGAGATGGTGAGGGGGACGACGATGGCCACCGGCGCCAGGAGGAACACCGCCAGGGCGTAGGCGGTGCGGCCCTGGTCGCTGGTGCCCTTGATCTGGTGCTGGGCCGTGGCCGGCAGGACCTTGAGCGTCTGCGACATCTGGGACACCACCTGCACGTCACCGATCTTGGTGATGGTGAGCAGGAGGATCGTCGGGATGATCAGGAAGAAGATGGCGCCGAGGAACACCATCGGCATCCAGAAGCCCTTGTCCTCCAGCAGCTGGCGGATGTCGGAGCGGGCGACGATCCAGATGCGCTTGCGGCTCAGGTTGCGCCACCCCGTCCGGGGTGGGGCGGCGCTGGCCGGCGTGGGCTCGGCGACGGCGGTCATCGGTGGTCTCCTTCGGCGCCGGGCCACCCGGTGAGGGCGGCCACCTGGCGGTGGCGGTCGGTCAGGGGGCCGTCGTCCTCGGCTGCCGGCGTGAGCTGCCGGCCGCCGTCGTCGGCGATGGGCTTCTTGGTGCGGACCGCGAAGTACAGGTCCTCGAGGGTGGGCTCGAGCGGTTCGGCGCGCGTGAGGCGCACGCCGTTGGCCACCAGGGCGGTGATGAGGTCGGGGATGCGGTGGTCGCCGTCGAGGTGCAGCCGGAGGCGGGTCGGGTCGCTGTCGGGCTCGAGGTTGCGGACGCCAGGGATGTTGCGGGCCACCTGCAGGGCCTCGGGGTTCTCGGCGCCCACGAGGACCACGGTGCCGGGCCAGAAGCGGCGGGTGAGCTCGGTCGGCGTGCCGGCCACCAGGTCCTTGCCGTCCTCCATGACCACGACCTTGTCGGCGAGGCCCTCGGCCTCCAGCAGGAGGTGGGTGCACATGACGACCGTGCGACCGTCGGCGGTCATCTCGCGGATCATCTCGAGTACGGCGTGGCTCGACTCGGGGTCGAGGCCCGAGGTCGGCTCGTCGAAGAGGAGCAGGTCCGGCTCGTGGAGGATCGAGCGGGCCAGCGCCAGGCGGGTCTTCATGCCGGTGGAGAAGCCGCCCACCCGCTGGTCGAGGGCGTGCTCGATGCCGAAGCGGGCCGCCGCGGCGCGGATGCGCCCGTCGATGCCGTCGCCCCGGCCGAGGCCGTAGAGCTCGGCGGCGTAGGCCAGGTTGGCGAAGCCGTCGAGGCGGTCGTAGAGAGCGGGCTTGGCCGAGACGACGCCGCAGCGGCGCCGGACCTCCTCGCCGTGGGCCGAGGGGTCGAGGCCGAAGGTCCGCACCACGCCGGCGTGGGCGTCGAGGGCACCGGTGATCATGCGGATGGCCGTCGTCTTGCCGGCGCCGTTGGGGCCGAGCAGGACGGTGATCTTGTTCGACGGCACCACGAGGTCGAGCCCGGCGAGCGCGTCGACCTGCCCGAAGCGGCGGCGGACCCCCTCCAGGGCGACGACCGGCGGCGCGCCGTTCTCCGGCGGTGGGGGCAAGGTGGCGCTCATCGCCCACCCCATCGGCCGGTCGCTGCTCGAAGTTGACCCGTGGGCCCCACGAGACGGTCCGCCGGGCCGGCCGCCGATCCGGCTACGGTCGTACAGGTGTTCGTGCTGGGGATCGATCCGGGCCTGTCCCGCTGCGGCTACGGGGCGGTGCGCGCCACCGCCAAGGGGCCGCGCGCCCAGGCCATCGGGGTCATCCGCACCTCGCCGGCCGACGAGCTGCCCAGCCGCCTGGCCGAGCTGCAGCTGGAGCTGCGGGCGCTCATCGCCGAGCTGCAGCCCGACGTCGTGGCCGTCGAGCGCATCTTCTTCCAGAACAACGTGCGCACCGCCATGTCGGTCGGCCAGGCCAGCGGCCTCGCCATGGCCGAAGCGGTGGCGGCGGGGTGCGAGGTCAGCCAGTACTCGCCGAACGAGGTCAAGCTCGCGGTGGCCGGCGACGGCGCCGCCGACAAGGTGCAGGTGCAGATGATGGTCCAACGCCTCCTGGGGCTCGCCGCCCCGCCCAAGCCGGCCGATGCCGCCGACGCCGCCGCCCTGGCGCTCTGCCACCTGGCCCACGCGCCCGGCCGGGCCCGCCTGGCCGCGGCCAGCGCCCGCACCGCCGCCCGGGTGGCCCGGTGATCGGCTCGCTGCGCGGCACGCTGCTGGACCGCGCCCTCACCGGCGAGATCCTGGTGGAGGTCGCGGGCGTGGGCTACCGGGTCCAGGCCGGCCCCGCCACCTCCGCCCGCCTCGGGGACCTCCAGGCGGAGGTGTTCGTCTGGATCCACCACCACGTCCGCGAGGACGCCGACACCCTCTACGGCTTCGCGTCCAAGGGCGAGCGGGACGCGTTCGAGGCGCTGCTCGGCGCCCACGGCGTCGGTCCGGCCCTGGCGCTCGCCATCCTCTCGGTCCACCCGCCGGCCAACCTGGCCCGGGTCCTGGCCGACGACGACGTCGCCGCGCTGTGCCTCGTGCCCGGCGTCGGCAAGAAGACCGCCGCCCGGCTGCTCATCGAGCTCAAGACCCGCCTCGACGTGCCCCTGGGCGACGGCGTGCCCGCCACTGACGGGCTCGACGGCCCCGGGGGCGCACCGCACTCGGTCCGGGCCGACGTGCGCGACGCGCTGGTCGGCCTCGGCTACACGCCCGAGGAGATCGCCGAGGCCACCCGTGAGCTGCCCGACGCCGATGCCGGGGCGGCGCTGAAGGAAGCCCTGCGCCGCCTGGCGAGCACCCGGTGAGGGGCGCGGCGGCCACCGTCTCGTCGGCAAGGATGGCCTGACCGTGCGAGACGAGCTGCTCACCCCCGAACCGCTGGAGCCGGGCGAGGTCTCCGACGAGGTCAGCCTGCGGCCCAAGACCCTCGCAGACTTCGTCGGCCAGGCCGAGCTCAAGGAGCACCTGTCGATCATCCTGGAGGCCGCCCGCCTGCGCGGCCAGGCGGCCGACCACCTGCTCTTCGCGGGGCCGCCGGGGCTGGGCAAGACCACGCTGGCCACCATCGTCGCCGGCGAGATGGAGGCGGGCATCCACGTCACCTCCGGCCCGGCGCTCGAGCGCGGCGGGGACCTGGCCTCGATCCTGTCCCAGCTCGCCGAGGGCGACGTGCTGTTCATCGACGAGATCCACCGGCTGTCCCGTGCCGTCGAGGAGGTGCTGTACCCGGCCATCGAGGACTTCCAGCTCGACATCGTGCTGGGCAAGGGGCCGGCCGCCCGCTCCATCCGCATGGACGTGCCTCGCTTCACCCTGGTGGGGGCCACCACCCGCACCGGGCTCATCACCGGCCCGCTGCGCGACCGCTTCGGCCTGGTGGCCCGGCTCGACTACTACGAGCCGTCGGACCTCGAGTCCATCGTCACCCGGGCGGCCGGGATCCTCGACGTGCGGGTCGACGAGGACGGCGCATCGGAGATCGCCCGCCGCGCCCGGGGCACGCCCCGGATCGCCAACCGGCTGCTGCGTCGGGTCCGCGACTTCGCCGAGGTGCGCGGCACCGGCCTGGTCGACGCCGTCGCCGCCCGGGAGGGCCTGCGGGTCTTCGGGGTCGACGAACGGGGCCTCGACAAGGTGGACCGCGCCCTGCTGGTGGCGCTGTGCGAGCGCTTCGGCGGTGGCCCCGTGGGGCTGTCGACCCTGGCCATCAGCGTCTCGGAGCCCACCGAGACCGTCGAGGACGTCTACGAGCCGTTCCTCATCCGCGAGGGCTTGCTCATGCGCACCCCCCGGGGTCGGGTGGCCACGCCCGCGGCGTGGGCCCACATCGGCAAGCCGGCGCCCGCGGCGGCGCCGGACAGCGCCCCGCCCCCCGGCCTCTTCGGCTGAGGGGCGAGGCGGCGGCCTGCTCAGCTGACCTCGCGCAGCTTGCCGGTCTCCACCTCGTAGACGAAGCCGCGCACGGCGTCGGTCTTGGGGATGAACGGGTCGGCCTTGATGCGGGCGATGCTCTGGCGCACGTCGTCGTCGGCGTCGGGGAACGCCTCCAGGGCGTAGGACGGGCTCAGGCCGGTGTCGGCCAGGATCTGGTCCTTCACCTCGTCGTCGTGGAAGGTGAGCATCCCGCAGTCGGTGTGGTGGATGAGGACGATCTCCTCGGTGCCCAGCAGCCGCTGCGAGATCACCAGGCTGCGCAGGGCGTCCTGCGAAGCCACGCCGCCGGCGTTGCGGATGACGTGGGCATCGCCTTCTTGCAGACCCAGGGCCTTGGCCGGGTCGAGGCGGGCGTCCATGCAGGCCAGCACGGCCACCTTCTTGCCGGGGGGCAGCGGGAGGTCGCCCTTGTCGAAGGACGCCACATAGGCGTCGTTGTTGCTGAGCAGGTCGTCGGTGGCGGTCATCGGGTCCCTCCGAGGGGGTGGGGGCGTGGATGGGCGAAAGTCGACCATCCTGGTCAACTATATGGGCAATGCGCGTCGACGGGGTTGCGGGACCGCCCCCAACCTGGGGGGAGGCGCACGTCCCGACCGGGCCAGGGGTAGGGGCCGCCTAACCTGCGGCCGTCCCTGTGGGTGGCAACCGAACGGAGCACCGCCGTGCAGATCGACTTCAACTCCTCGCCCGGGCCGAGCCTCGGCATCGAGGTCGAGCTCGAGCTGGTCGACGCCGAGACCGGGGCCCTCGCGTCGGCCGCCACCGACCTGCTGGCCGAGCTGGGCGAGGGCCACCCGCAAGGTGAGCACCCCAAGGCCAAGCACGAGCTCTTCGAGTGCACCGTCGAGATCATCACCGGCATCTGCGGCACCGTCGCCGATGCCCGAGCCGACCTCGAGGCCACCCTGGCCGAGGTCCGTGGTGCCGCCGAGGCACGGGGCCTGGCGCTGCTGTGCTCGGGCACCCACCCGTTCTCGGCCTGGTCCGACCAGCAGGTCAGCCCCAACCCGCGCTACGCCCGGCTGGTGGAGGAGATGCAGTGGATGGCCCGGCGCCTGCAGATCTTCGGGGTCCACGTGCACGTGGGCATCCGGTCGCCCGAGAAGGCCATCTCCATCGCCAACGCCCTCGCCGGCTACATCCCGCACTTCCTCGCCCTCTCGGCGTCGAGCCCGTACTGGGAGGGCCGCGACACCGGCCTGGCGTCGAGCCGGTCGAAGGTGTTCGAGGGCCTCCCCACCGCCGGGCTGCCGGCCCCCATCGAGAACTGGGCCGACTTCGAGCAGTACATGGAGACGCTGGTGAGCTCGGCGGCCATCTCCACCGTGCGGGAGGTGTGGTGGGACATCCGACCGCACCCGGAGTTCGGCACCGTCGAGCTGCGCATGTGCGACGGGATCCCCACCATGTCGGAGATCTGCGCGGTGGCGGCGCTGGCCCAGAGCCTGGTGGCCCACCTCGACGGCCTCGACGACCGGGGCTTCACCCTGCCCCGGCACAAGGAGTGGATCCTGCGCCAGAACAAGTGGCGGGCCGGGCGCCACGGCCTCGACACCGACCTCATCGTCGACCAGCAGGGCCGGCTGGAGCCGGCGCGCGACGCCATCACCGCCCTGGTCGAGGAGGTCACGCCAGCGGCTGGGCGGCTGGGCTGCACCGACGAGCTGGCCCACGTGGGCCGCATGCTCGAGGTGGGCCCCTCCTACGAGCGGCAGCGCAAGGTGGCCGGGCCCGACGCGGCGGGGCCCGACGCCCTCAAGCCGGTGGTCGACGCCCTCGTGCGCGAGCTGGCCACCGACACCATGGGCGCATGAGCGCCGGCGCCCCCCCACGAGGCCCTGGCCGCCGCCGTCGGCGCGCTGGAGCCCGAGCTGATCGCCATCCGGCGGGACCTGCACGCCCACCCGGAGCTGTCCTGGCAGGAGCACCGCACCACCGCCGTGCTGCGCGACCGGCTGCTCGCCGCCGGCCTGCCCGCCGTGGTGGCGCCCATGGGCACCGGCGTGGTGTGCGACGTCGGCCGCGGTGGCCCGATCGTGGCGATCCGGGGCGACATCGACGCCCTGCGCCTGCCCGACACCAAAGACGTGCCGTACCGCTCCACCGTCGAGGGCGCGTGCCATGCGTGCGGCCACGACCTGCACGCCAGCGCCACCCTGGGCGCGGCCCTGGCCCTGGCCGCCACGCTCGAGGCCTCGGGCACGCCCGGCACCGTGCGGGTGCTGCTGCAGCCGGCCGAGGAGGCCGTGCCCGGCGGGGCCTCGG
Source organism: Aquihabitans sp. G128 (assembly GCF_019048865.1). GTDB lineage: Bacteria > Actinomycetota > Acidimicrobiia > Acidimicrobiales > Iamiaceae > Aquihabitans. Next base: position 679,277 of record NZ_CP077604.1, read on the forward strand.
CCCTGGTGGCGGCGGGCGTGCTCGACGGCGTGCAGGCCGTGTTCGGGCTCCACGCCGACCCGTCGCTGGAGGTCGGCCGCATCGGGGCCAGCGCCGGGCCGATCACCTCGGCGGCCGACCAGCTCGAGGTCCGCCTGAAGGGCCCGGGCGGGCACACCGGCCGGCCGCACCAGACCGCCGACCTCGTGCACATCGCGGCCCGCGTGGTCGTCGACCTGCCCATGTCGCTCGGCCGCCTCTCGGACCCGCGGGACGGGCTGAACCTCACGTTCGGGTCGATCCACGCCGGCAACGCCCCCAACGTGGTGCCCACCGAGGCCCGGATCCTCGGCTCGCTGCGCGCCTCGGGCCGCGGCGCCTGGGAGGCAGCGCCCCGGCACCTGCCCGCGCTGCTGGCGGCCATCGTCGAGCCGCTCGGCGCGACGTGGGAGCTCGACCACCAGCGGGGCGCACCGCCCATCGTCAACGACCCGTGGGCGGTCGGCCTGGTGGCCCGGGCGGGGTCGGCCATCGTCGGCGCCGACCACCTCGGTCCCACCCAGCAGAGCGCTGGAGGCGAGGACTTCTCCTGGTACGGCGACCTGGCCCCGCTCGGCTACGTCCGCCTCGGCGTCCACCGCCCCGGCACCGACCGGGTCGACATCCACGCCAGCAGCTTCGACCTCGACGAGCGGGCCATCGCCCTCGGCGCCCGCCTCCTGGCCGGCGCCGCCTTCGAGGCCCTCCTCGACCTCACCGCCTGACCGCCCCCACCCCTCGACCCCTCGAACTTGTCGCACTTGGCCGACGCATCGGTCGACAAGTGCGACGAGTTCGTGTGGTTGGTCCTCCCACCCTCGAACTCGTCGCAGTTGGCCGACGCATGGGTCGACAACTGCGACAGGTTCGTGTGGTTGGTGGTCAGCGGCCGGCGGCGGTCTGGGCCTTCTGCCACATCTGGAGGTAGGCCTCGGCGCCGTGGGACAGGTCCTCGACGATCTGGGGGCCGGCGAGGTGGCGGAGGTCCTCGATGTAGTCGGGGAACAGGCCGTAGTTGGCCACGCCGTCGACGTTGACGTCCCAGCGGCGGGTGCCGGACACCGACTGCGACATGGTGGTGCCGCCGTCGAAGGTCTTGTACGGGTACGTGACCGGGTTGGCGGCGGCGCCCGGGCGGGGGCCGGCCTGGGCGCCGAGGCCGTTGGTGTCGGAGCCGTAGCCGACGCCGAAGTAGGACCCAGCCGGCCGCAGGGACCGGGCCAGCTTCCACGCCGTCACGTAGTCGGGGGCGGTGCGGGCATACGGCGCCACCACGCCGCCGAGCGCCTGGAGCCGCTTCTGCGAGGTGGCGTCGCCCCAGCTGTGGCTGCTGATCAGGCCGGGGTAGTGCAGGCGCTCGAGCACCCCGAGGGCCTCGTTGCGGGCCTTCACGCTGAAGTGGTCGGTCTCCACGATCATCCCGCGCTCGGCCATGCCCTCGATGGTGTGGATGCCGAGGTCGGTCAGGCCCCGGGGGTTGCAGAGGGGGCCGGGCGGATAGGCGGGCAGGTCGCCGTCGAGCAGCGGGGCCACGCCGAGGCCGAGCACGGCGTAGACGGTGGCCTGGTTGCCCGACAGGTTGGTGGGGGAGTTGTCCGCCTCGGCGCCCGCGGCGCAGGGCACCGGTTGCCACCACTCGCCGGTGGCCCACTTGTTGCCGACGTTCACGAGCAGGCCGGTGGCGTCGTCGTCGTACGCGGTGCCGCCGAGGGCGTTGTCGAACTTGTGCACGGGGAAGAGCGACCGCACGCCCATGGCGTAGACCTCGTCGAGGTTGCGATCGATCTGGGCCGCGGTGCACCTCGGCGTGTCGCCGGTGCGGCCGCAGTCGAGCACCTCGGAGACCTCGATGCCCAGGACGACGGCCAGCTTGCCGTCGTTGATCACCCGGCGGGCCTCGGCCGGCGACTTGACGATCCGGAAGAAGCCCTTGCCCGGCCCGCCGAACTGGGCGTCGATGTAGTCCTGCAGGTCGCGGAGGTCCTGGGCCTGCAAGCGGGCGGAGTCCATCTCGTTGCAGCTGGTGCCGGCCTTCAGGGGATAGATCTCGCACAGGGCCCGGTTCTCGACCAGGTCGGTGACCATGACGCGCAGCCCGCCGCGCCACGCCCGCTCGATCCAGCGCCAGTAGGTGCCCTCGTGGGTGAGCGAGTCGGCCCGGGGCCAGCCCTTGAAGCTGGGCCAGCCGTCGGTGTCGTGGGTGCCGACGGGGACACCGGTGGCGAAGAGGTTCTCGGCCGCCGCCGCCACGCCGTTGGGCTGGTGGTCGAGGCAGTCCTCCAGGGCGACGGTGACGCCGTAGGGGCTCCAGGGTCGCCCGCAGTGGAACTTGCCGCCGAGGAAGCGGAAGGCCGACACGTGGGTGTGGGCGTCGAGGAAGCCACGCACCGGTGCCGTGGGGCTGGCGCCCTTGAACGGCGTGCCGGTGGCGCCGGGGGAGATGTCGGGCCACGCGGTGCAGCCGGTGGCCGGTGCCAGGCTCCAGCGGAACTGGCCGGCGGTGCCCTGCACCAGGCGGCCGCCGCTGGCGGTCACGGCGAGGCCCCGACCGCCCTCGAGTGCGGTGAAGGCGAGCTTGCCGTCGCGGGTGGTGAGCTTCCAGTCGGCCGTGGGGCCCGGCGTGGCGGTCGTCGTGACGGCACCGAGCGCGCCGACCTGGGGCATCTGGCCACCCGTGCCGAAGAGCAGGTAGCGGCCGAGCGCGGTGGCCTGGAGGCGGAAGGGGGTGGCGGTCTTGGCGTCGGTCCGGGTGGCGACGTAGCCGAGGGCGTCGCGGGCCACGTAGCGCCCGGTGGTGTCGTCGCGCAGGGCGTAGCAGCCGTTGGCGAAGGCGTAGACGTCGATCGGCCTGGCCGGGGCGGTCGTCGGCTCGCAGGCGGCGAGCCCGGTCACGGCGAGGGCCAGGACCAGCAGCGAGGCGGCGGCCCAGCGCGTCGTCGCGCCGATGCGCCCGTTCGTCGGTCCCACGTGTCGATCTCCTCCGTCGTCGGTGCCCGTGCGCCCGCCCGGGCCTCGCGCCGGGCCCGGTGCCGGCGTCCCGGACGGGTTCGCCCCGGCACCGGACGATCCCTGCCGGGCCCGGTGTGACCTGCGGCGGGTGGGGGCGGGGGCGAGCGGTTCGTAGGATCCTCGGGCCATGGACGCCGCCGAGCTCGACTACGACCTGCCGGCGTCGGCCATCGCCCAGCACCCGGTGGAGCCCCGCGACGCCGCCCGCCTCCTGGTGGACCAGGGCCCGGGCCGGGCGCCGGAGCACCGCACCGTCGCCGCCCTGGCCGACCTGCTCGACCCGGCCGACGTGCTGGTCGTCAACGACACCCGCGTGATCCCGGCCCGGCTCCACCTCCGGAAGGCCACGGGTGGGGCGGTCGAGGTGCTGCTCCTGGAGCGGCGGCCCGAGGGCTGGTGGGAGGCGCTGGTGAAGCCCAGCCGTCGGGTGGCGCCCGGCTCGGTGCTGGTGCCGGCTGCGGACGGGCCGTCGGGCGACGTGCGCGTGGAGGTGGGGGAGGTGCTGGGGGCCGACGGCCGGCGCCGGGTCACCGTCCACGGTGGCACCGACGACGACCTCGCCGTCCTGGCCCAGGTCGGCGAGGTGCCGCTCCCGCCGTACATCCACGAGCCGCTCGCCGACCCCGAGCGCTACCAGACCGTCTTCGCCCGCCACCCCGGTTCGGTGGCCGCTCCCACCGCCGGGCTGCACCTCACCGACGCCGTCCTCGACCGGTGCCGGGCCCGCGGGATCACCGTCGTGGCGGTGGAGCTGGTGGTGGGGCTGGGCACCTTCCGCCCGATCACCGCCGACCGGGTGGAGGACCACCCCATGCACGCCGAGCGCTACCGCATCCCGGCTGCCACCCGGCAGGTGCTGCAGGCGGACCGCGCCGGAGGGCGGGTGGTGGCGGTGGGCACCACGGTGGTCCGAGCCCTGGAGAGCTGGGCCGAGACCGGCGCGGACGAGGGCGACACCCGCCTCTTCATCCACGGCGATCGCCCCTTCGCGGTGGTCGACCGCCTGCTCACCAACTTCCACGTCCCGCGGTCGTCGCTGCTCGCCCTCGTGCAGGCCCTGGTGGGCCCACGCTGGCGCGACCTCTACGCCGAGGCCCTCGCAGAGGGCTACCGCTTCCTCTCCTTCGGCGATGCCATGCTGCTGCGCCCCGACCCGGCAGGACCCCCGGCATGAAGCTCACCATCGACGTCGCCGCCACCGACGGCGCAGCCCGCACCGGCACGATCGCAACGCCGCGAGGTGTGCTGCCCACGCCGCTGTTCATGCCGGTGGGCACCAAGGCCGCGGTGAAGACCCTCACCCCGCCGGACCTGGAGGCCCTGGGCGTCCCGCTCATCCTCGGCAACACCTACCACCTCATGCTCAAGCCGGGCGCCGACCTCGTGGCCGACCTGGGCGGCCTCCACCGGTTCATGAGCTGGGACGGCCACGTGCTCACCGACTCCGGTGGCTTCCAGATCTTCTCGCTCAAGCCCAAGGTGACCGACGAGGGCGCCACGTTCCGGTCGACGTACGACGGCTCGACGCACCACCTCAGCCCGGAGGAGGCCGCCGTCATCCAGAGCAAGCTCGGCGGCGACATCCAGATGGTGCTCGACGTGTGCCCGCCGCTCCCGTCGACGGACCGGGTGGTGCGCGCCGCGGTGGAGCGGACCGGGCGCTGGGCCGAGCGGGGGCGCCGCTCGTTCCTGGAGCAGGGCGGCTGGCGGGCGGACCGGGGGCTGGACCAGGCCCAGTTCGGCATCGTCCAGGGCGGCATCGACCACGCCCTGCGGGCCGAGAGCGCCCAGCGCACGGTGGCCATCGACTTCGACGGCTACGCCATCGGCGGGCTGTCGGTGGGGGAGACCCGGGCCGAGATGGTGCCGGCGCTCGCCGCCGCGCTGGCCCACCTGCCCGAGGACCAGCCCCGCTACCTGATGGGGGTGGGCGACCCGGCCAGCATCGTCGAGGCGGTGGGCCTGGGGGTCGACCTGTTCGACTGCGTGCTGCCCTCGCGCCACGCCCGCCACGGCACGGTCCTGACCGGCGAGGGCCGGCTCATGATCAAGAACCTGGCCTACGAGCGCGACGAGGGACCGCTCGACGCGACGTGCCCGTGCTCGGTCTGCGCCCGCTACACCCGGGCCTACCTGCGCCACCTGCACCGCCTCGGCGAGCCCACCGGCGCCCACCTCCTGACGGTCCACAACGTGGCGTGGCTGTCGAACCTGGTGGTGGGCCTCCGCGCCGCCATCGCCGAGGGTCGCTACGACGCAGCTCGCCGCGCCGTGCTCGACGTCTGGGGCTGACGCGCGACCCCGATCATCCGTTGCGGTGATCCCAGGGCGCCGACGGCCAAGGTCTAAGGTTCCCGAGGCCTTTTCCCGCGCTCCTCAGGACCCTCGTTGCCCCAGCTGATCCTCACCCTCCTGCTGATCGGGATCGGGTGGTTCTTCCTCATCCGGCCCATGCAGGCCCGGGCGAAGGCCCAGCAGGCCACCATCGCGGTGCTCCAGCCCGGCGATCGGGTGATCACCGCCGGCGGCATCCACGGGGTGCTGACCGAGGTCCACGAGGAGACGGTCCAGATCGAGGTGGCACCTGGGCTCGAGCTCACGCTCGCCCGGCCCGCCATCGCCCGTCGCCTCGACCCCGAGGACGACACCCAGCTGAACAGCAGTGACCTCGACGCCAACGACGGCGTCGAGGACGGCATCCCCGGCCGGACCGGGGACCATGCGGAGGACAACGTGACCCACGAGACCGACGGACCGAGCACCGGAGGCCCGGCGTGACCCGCCGCAGCCTGCTCGTCCCCCTGCTCTTCATGGTCGTCGCCGCGGTGGTCGCGGTGGGGGCCTCGGTCGGCTCGGGCACCAAGCCCACGCTCGGCCTGGACCTGCAGGGCGGCTTCTCCGTCGTCCTCCAGGCCAAGAAGGTCAACGGCGTGCTCCCTTCGGAGGAGAGCGTCGAGAAGGCCAAGGACATCATCCGCCAGCGCGTCGACGGCCTCGGCGTGGCCGAGCCCGACATCACCCGGCAGGGCCGCACGGTCATCGTGCAGCTCCCCGGCGTGAAGAACCGGGCCAAGGCGGAGTCGGTCGTCGGCTGCACCGCCCGCCTCGAAGTTCCGCCCCGTGCTCGCGGTGGCCGCCAACCCCGATGCGGTCACCTCCACGACCAGCAAGAAGGGCACCACGACCACCACCGAGAAGGGCGCCGCGAGCACCACCTCCACCACGGAGGCCGACGCCGGCAGCACCACCTCCACCACGGTCGACGGCTCCGGCGAGGGCGGCTTCGGCGCCGTCGGCGTCGGGACGGGCGAAGGCGCCCTGCCGGTGCAGTTCGCCCCCACCACCACGACCACCACGGCGCCCACCACCACGTCGACGGCCCCGCCGGCCACCACGACCACGGCACCCGGGGCCAGCACCACCACCGCCCCCGGCGCCACCACCACCACGGCGGCCGGCGACACCAGCACCACCACCCCGGCCGCGGCCGGCAGCACCAGCTCCTGCAGCGACACCGCAGCCGGCGGCACCACCGGCAAGGGCACCACCACCACGACCACGGCTCCCACCGCCGACGGCTCGGTGACCGTGCCGTCCGACGACGGCCAGCTGATCTACACCCTCGGCCCGCTCGGCTTCTCCGGCGACGCCCTCAGCAAGGCCACCGCCACCCTGCAGAACGAGTGGTCGGTGAGCGTCTCGGTCAAGACCTCGAAGCAGGCCCAGGCCAACGCCGCCTTCAACGAGTGCTACAGCGGCGGCACCACCTGCCCGGCCCAGACCCAGGACGGCCGGGGCTCCATCGCCATCGTCCTCGACGGCAAGGTCCTCTCGGCCCCCGCCGTGAACGGCCCGGACCTGGCGTCGGACACGTTCACCATCACCGGTGACTTCACCGAGGGCGAGGCGAAGGACCTGGCCCTGGTGCTGCGCTACGGCTCGCTCCCGGTCGAGTTCGACCAGGCGGCCCTCCAGCAGGTCTCGGCCACCCTCGGCGCCGACTCCCTGCGGGCCGGGCTCATCGCCGGGCTCATCGGCGTGGCCGCCCTGGCCCTCTACATGATCCTCTACTACCGCGGCTTCGGCATGGTGGTGGTGGTCAGCCTGTTCGTGTGGTCCGGCCTCATGTACGGCCTGGTCTGCCTGCTCTCGGAGCAACAGGGGCTGGCGCTGACCCTCGCCGGCATCACCGGCATCATCGTGTCGGTGGGCACCACGGTGGACACCTACGTCGTGGTCTTCGAACGGGTGAAGGACGAGTTGCGGGAGGGGAGATCGGTCCGATCGGCCACCGAGCGCGGCTACCAGAGCGGCATCAAGACGGTGTTCACCGCCAACGGCGCGGCGTTCATCGGCGCCTTCCTGCTCTGGTACCTCACGGTCGGCCCCGTCCGGGGCTTCGCCTACTTCCTGGGGATCTCCGTGATCCTCGACCTCGCCGTCGCGGTGCTCTTCACCCGACCGCTGATCCTGCTGCTCGGCCGCTCGCCCAAGTTCGCTCGGGCCCGCTTCTTCGGCATCGGCACCTCCACCGACCAGGTGAACCTCTCGAAGGAGGCGTCGGCATGACCGGTCCGCTCACCGAGCAGAAGCCCCACGGCGTGCTCAAGCGCCTCTACCACGGCGAGACCCGGGCCGACATCGTCGGCCGCTGGAAGATGTGGTTCGCCCTCTCGGGCGTGCTGCTGCTGATCGGCCTCGCCGGCATCGCCACCGGCGGGATCAAGCTCGGCATCGACTTCACCGGCGGCACCGTCTGGCAGGTCGAGGCGGGCAAGGCCGAGGTGGCCGACGTCCAGAAGGCCATGGCCGACCTCGGCTACGACGACGTGCAGGTCCAGGAGCTCACCCAGGCCGGCGCCAAGGGCGGCGACGCCCGCTTCCTGCGGGTGGAAGCCGAAGCCACCTCGAGCCCCACCAAGGCCACCACCTCGGCGCTCGACAAGGCCGGCAAGGGCCTCCGCGGCCTCGACGTGCCCGACGCCGCCCAGGGCCGCATCGACGCCGTCCACGACAACCTCGATGCCATCGACGGCCCGTTCCAGACCTCGGTCCCGGCCCCGCTGAAGGCCATCCAGTCCGAGATCGACAAGCTCCCGGCCCGCCTGAAGGCCATCAAGGGCGACGCCGCCAAGGCCACCAGCGCCCGCAAGGCGGCGGCCCGCATGCAGGCCGACGTCGACCAGCTCGACACCCTCGAGCAGGCCGAGCGGTCCCGGGTGGGCCAGGACGTCACCAGCGAGCTGGCCAAGCTCACCGGCACCCCGGCCTCGCAGGTCACCGTCGACACCGTGGGCCCGTCGTGGGGCAAGCAGATCTCGAACAAGGCCCAGACGGCCCTCATCGTCTTCCTCATCGCCATCACCATCTTCATCACCATCCGCTTCGAGCTGAAGATGGCCATCGCCACGGTGGTGGCCCTCTTCCACGACCTCCTGATCGTGATCGGCCTCTACGCCGTGTTCCGGTTCCCGATCACGCCGGCCACGGTCGTGGCCCTGCTCACCATGCTGGGCTTCTCCATCTACGACGGCATCGTGGTGTTCGACCGCGTCAACGAGAACACCAAGCTGCTCAACGCCAAGAGCAAGATGACCTACACCGAGATGGCGAACCTCTCGCTGAACCAGGTGCTGATGCGCTCGCTGAACACCTCGATCACCTCGCTGCTGCCGATCCTGTCGGTGCTCGTGGTCGGTGCGTTCGTCCTCGGCGTCGGGACGTTGGAGGAGTTCGGCCTGGCCCTGTTCCTCGGCCTGCTGTCGGGCGCCTACTCCTCGATCTTCATCGCCACCCCGCTGCTCGCCATGCTCAAGGAGCGCGAGCCGCAGTACCGGGACCTCCGGGCCCAGATCGCCGAGCGGGGCCACGGCACCGTGGTCTCCAAGGAGCAGGCCCGCGAGGAGGACGATCCCGATCCGGTGAAGACCGCCATCCTCGCCGGCCCGGCGTCGCGGCCCACCGGCCCGCCGCCCCGGCCCCGCAAACAGGGGCGCAAGCGGTGAGCGGCACCATCGACCTCGACGCCTACATCCGCGACATCCCCGACTTCCCGAAGCCGGGGGTGGTGTTCAAGGACATCACGCCGCTGCTGGGCGACCCCATCGCCTTCCGGGCCACCATCGACGGCCTCACCACGCCGTTCGCCGACGAGGGGATCGACAAGGTGCTCGGCACCGAGGCGCGGGGCTTCATCCTCGCGGCGCCGGTGGCGTACCACTTCGGCGCCGGGTTCGTGCCGGTCCGCAAGGCCGGCAAGCTGCCCTGGGAGATCGAGCGCCAGGAGTACAAGCTCGAGTACGGCACCGACCTGCTGGAGATCCACCGCGACGCCGTGCACCCCGGCGAGCGGGTCCTGGTGGTCGACGACGTGCTGGCCACCGGCGGCACCGCAGCGGCCACGGCCCGACTGGTCGAGAAGCTCGGCGCCACCGTGGTGGGCTTCGCCTTCCTGATCGAGCTGGCCTTCCTCGACGGGCGATCCGGCCTGCCCGAGGGCATCCCGATCACCAGCCTGCTCACCTACTCCTGAGCGGCCGCCGGGCGGGTTGCCGACGCCCGTAGAGTGCTGAGCATGTCGACCGTGTCGCGCGTGCTCCCCTGGCGGCGGTCGAGCGCGCCCGCCTCGGTGGAGACGGCGCCGCTGCTGGCGTCGTTCCGCGACCACCACCCCAAGACCTCCACGGCCATGATCTCGCAGGCCTACGAGCTGGCTGCGGCCGCCCACGTGGGGCAGACCCGGCGCAGCGGTGAGCCGTACATCCACCACCCGCTGTCGGTGGCCCAGATCGTGGCCGACCTGGGGCTCGACGACGTCACCATCACCGCGGCCCTGCTGCACGACTCGGTGGAGGACACCGGCGTCACGCTGGAAGAGCTGGCGGCCACGTTCGGCGACGAGGTCGCCCAGATCGTCGACGGCGTCACCAAGCTCGACCGCGTGCAGTTCGACTCGAAGGCCGCCCAGCAGGCCGCCTCCATGCGCAAGATGCTGGTGGCCATGGCCAAGGACCTCCGGGTCCTGATGATCAAGCTGGCCGACCGGCTGCACAACATGCGGACCCTCGGCGCCATGGCGCCGGAGAAGCAGACCCGGATCGCGCGAGACCCTCGACGTCTACGCCCCGCTGGCCCACCGGCTCGGCATGCAGGACCTCAAGCAGCAGCTCGAGGACCTGAGCTTCGCCACCCTGCACCCCAAGCAGTACGCCGAGATCGACCACATGGTCGCCAACCGCGCCCCCGAGCGCGAGCTCTACCTCGAGCAGGTGCTGGAGCAGGTCCGCCAGCGCCTGGCCGAGCTCGGCGTCGACGCGGACGTGAGCGGCCGGCCGAAGCACCTCTGGAGCATCTACGAGAAGATGGTGGTCAAGGGCCGCCAGTTCGACGACATCTTCGACCTGGTGGGCATCCGGGTCCTGGTGGACTCCGTGCGGGACTGCTACGCCGCCCTCGGCTCCATCCACGCCACGTGGCGACCGGTGCAGGGTCGGTTCAAGGACTACGTGGCCATGCCCAAGTTCAACCTGTACCAGTCGCTGCACACCACCGTCGTCGGGCCGCAGGGTAAGCCGCTGGAGGTGCAGCTGCGCACCACCGAGATGCACCAGCGGGCCGAGTTCGGCGTGGCCGCCCACTTCGCCTACAAGATCGGCTCGCCCACCGACGAGCTGGCCTGGCTGAACCGGATCGTCGACTGGCAGCAGGAGACCTCGGACCCGGCCCAGTTCATGGAGACGCTCAAGGTCGACCTGGAGCAGGACGAGGTCTACGTCTTCACGCCCAAGGGCAAGGTCGTCACCATGGCGAAGGGCGCCACGCCCATCGACTTCGCCTACGCGGTCCACACCGAGGTCGGCCACTCCTGCGTGGGCGCCCGGGTCAACGGCCGACTCGTCTCGCTGAACCACCAGATGACCTCCGGCGACACCTGTGAGATCTTCACCTCCAAGGTCGAGGGCACCGGGCCCAGCCGGGACTGGCTGCAGATCGTCCAGACGCCCCGCGCCGCCAACAAGATCCGGCAGTGGTTCTCGCGCGAGCGCCGCGAGGACGCCCGTGAGACCGGGCGGGAGGACCTGCAGAAGCAGCTGCGCCGGGAGGGCCTGCCCACCCAGAAGCTGCCGGCCTCGCTGCTCACCGAGGTGGCCACCGGCCTGAACTACGTCGACGTCGACGCCCTGTACACCGCCGTCGGCGAGCACCACGTGTCGCCCGAGTCGGTGGTGGCCCGCATCTCGAAGCTCCTGCGCTCGGGCGACCCCGCACGCGAGGAGCAGCTGCCCACCACGGTCAGCGGCACCCGCAACATGAAGGCCACCAAGCCGGGCGCCGGGGTGCACGTCGAAGGCCTCGACGACGTCATGGTCCGCCTGTCGCGCTGCTGCACGCCCGTGCCGGGCGACGAGATCATCGGCTTCGTCACGCGCGGCCGCGGCGTGTCGGTGCACCGGGCCGACTGCGCCAACGGCCACTCCCTGCAGACCGGCCAGCGCGACCGCCTGATCGAGGTCGAGTGGGACGAGGACTTCGCCGGCGGGTCCTTCGTGGCCTCCATCGAGGTGCGAGCGCTCGACCGGCCGCGGCTGCTCCGTGACGTGTCCAGCGCCCTGGCCGACCACCACGTGAACATCCTCGCCTGCAACATGAAGACCGGCGGCGATCGCATGGCCGCCATGCGCTTCGACTTCGAGCTCGGCGACCCGTCGCACCTGAGCGTGGTGCTCGGCTCCATCCGTGGCATCGACGGCGTCTACGAGTCCTACCGCGTCCTGCCCGGCGCCGCCGCCTCCGGCGAGGGCTAGGTCCTGGCCGGGACGGGCCCCGGAGGTCTACGATCACCGCCGCACCGCGCCGCAGCACGGCGCACGTGGGGGATCGTTCAGACGAAGGGGGCGTGCCGTGCAGGCAACGCGCAGGATCACGGGGTTCGCGGTCGCACTGGTGGCGGCCTTGAGCATGCTCACGGCCGCACCGGCCGGGGCCATCACCACCAGCCAGAAGCAAGCCATCCTCTACCAGGAGCTGGGCTCGGCGAGCGTGTTCAACACGATGTACGCCAACCGCACCAAGGCGCCCAACAACGAGTTCGACTGGTCCACCGACCTGTGCTCGTGGTCGCCGGACAACCCGTTCGGCTTCAACTTCTCGAGCGCGTGCCGCCGCCACGACTTCAACTACCGGAACTTCAAGGCGACCGGGATCTTCACGGCCAACAAGCCCAAGATCGACACCGCCTTCTACAACGACATGAAGGCCATCTGCGCCCCGTACGGCGTGGTGAAGCGCACGGCGTGCAACGGGCTGGCGTCGACCTACTACAACGCCGTGAAGAAGCTCGGCTCCTAGCCCGTCGGGCGGCCCCGGTATGGTCGCCCGGGTGCCGGCCGACCTCGACGATCTGATCGCCCCCGACGCCCCCGGCTGGTTCCGCCGGGCGCTGCAGACGCCGTTCTTCGACCAGCGGGTCGAGGTCAACGGGGCGCAGGTCCACTACCTGGCGTGGGGCGAGCCCGGCCGGCGCGGCCTCGTGTTCGTGCACGGCGGGGCCGCCCACGCCCACTGGTGGACCCACGTGGCGGCCTGGTACGCCCGCCAGTACCGGGTGGTGGCCATCGACCTGTCGGGCCACGGCGACAGCGACCACCGCGCGTCGTACTCGCTCGAGCAGTGGGCCGACGAGGTGGTGGCCGTGGCCGGCGACGCCGAGATCGACGGCACCCCGGTGGTGATCGGCCACTCCATGGGCGGCATGGTCTCCATCGCCACCGCCGCCATCCACCCCGACGACGTGGCGGGCGTGATCGTGCTCGACTCGCCGGTCATCGAGGTCGACCAGGAGGTCGGCGCCGCCCAGGCGGGCCAGGCCTTCGGCGTGCCCCGGGTGTACCCCACCCGGGACGAGGCCCTGGCCCGGTTCCGCACGGTGCCGCCCCAGAAGCACTACCTCGACTACGTGATGCACCACGTCGCCCGGCGATCGGTCCACGAGGTCGAGGGCGGGTGGAGCTGGAAGTTCGACCACAACCTGTTCAACGCCTTCACCGGCCACATCCGCAACGTGGCGGTGCCCTACCTGCCGCTGGTGCGCTGCCGCTTCGCCCTGCTGCGCGCCGAGCACGGCCTGGTGACGCCCGACATCGGCGAGTCGATGTACCAGGCCCTCGGCCGCACCGCCCCCGTGGTCGAGCTGCCGATGGCCGGCCACCACGGGATGCTCGACGAGCCCCTCGTCCTCACCACCGCCATCCGCACCCTCCTCGCCGACTGGGACCACTCCACCCCGCAGAGGCGGTGGCGCGCTTCGGGCTCACTCGCTCGCTGCGCTCGCTCCGTTCCCCCGAGCTTCCTGGTTGACGGGCTGACGCCCGGCGCTTCTCGCAACGACGGCGGCGGAGCCGCCGTCGTTGGTCGTGGGGGGGGCTCCGCAAGCTCCGCCCCCACACCCCCCGGGCTCGCTTCGCTCGGAACCCCCAACCACCAACCCCGACCCCGCCCTCGCGGTGGTCGTTTGGTGCGGGGGTGTCACGTGGGCGCGACATGGCGGAAACATGGGGTTGGTGTGCTGGGCCGCATGGCAGACACCCCTGACCCGTCTGGCGCCGTGGCGGCGCGGCTCGCGAACGTGGAGGCGGTGCGGCGGGAGCTGGCGCACCTGACCATCACCGACGACGCGGAGCTGGTGCGGCGGCGCTCCACCGACCGGTCGGCGATGCTCGGCCCGCTGATGGCCAGCGAGGTCGGCGGGTCGCTGGCCGACGCGGTGGCCATCCCGGCCGACGAGGCCCAGGTCATCGAGCTGGTCGCCGCCTGCGCCCGCCACCGCGTGCCGATCGTCCCCCGCGGCGCCGGCACCAGCAACTTCGGCCAGTCGATTCCGCTGGAGGGCGGGATCGTGCTCGACCTGAGCCTCCTCCGAGGCATCATCTCGGTCGACCAGGAGCACGTCCGCGCCCTGGCCGGGACCCTGCTGCCGGACATCGACGAGGCCGCCGCCCCGTTCGGCCGCGAGCTGCGCATCCACCCGTCGAGCAAGCGGATGTCGACCGCGGCGGGCTTCGTGATCGGCGGCCACGGCGGGGTGGGCTCCATCCGCCACGGCGGGCTGGCCGACCTCGGCAACGTGCAGGGCCTGCGGGTGGTGACCATCGAGGAGCAGCCCCGCGTCCTGGAGCTGCGGGGCGAGCAGACCGGGCTGGTCCAGTTCAGCTTCGGCATGACCGGGGTGGTGACCGAGGTCGAGTTCCCGCTGGCGCCGTCGCACGCCTGGCGGGACGTCATGGTGTCGTTCGAGACGCTGGCCGACGCCATGCGCTTCGGCGGCGACGTGACGTTGGCCGACGGGCTCGACGTGAAGAACTGCATGCCCATGGACCCCGGCATGGCCACCTACCTCACGCCGCTCCAGGAGTTCCTGCCGCTCGGCCGGGCGGCGGCGTTCGTGATGGTCGCACCGCACTCGGTCGAGGGGCTCACCGACCTCGCCGCCCGGCGAGGCGGCTTCGTCACGCTGGACGTGCCGATGGGGGAGACCCCTCGCGGCTTCCCCGGCTACGAGTACACCTGGGGCCACGCGATGTGGTGGCTGCGCAAGGGCCAGCCGAACCTGGCCGAGGTGCTCTTCCTGCTCCCGCCCGGCGACCCGGCCGGGACGCTCGACGAGCTGCTGCGGCGCGTGGGCGGCGAGACCTGGGTGTCGTCGACCTGCCAGCGCTTCGCCGGCCGCCCGTCGCCGCAGGTGGCCCTGGGCATCGACGGCTCGATCCCCGGACGGATCGTCGCGGTCAGCGAGGCGGCCGAGGCGCTCGACTGCCTGGTGGTGAACATCCACCAGGCGAAGCTGGGCGCGTCGTCGATCCGGGACTTCGGGCCGGAGCAGCGGGCCTTCAAGGCCGCCGTCGACCCGCTCGGCATCTGCAACCCCGGCCACCTGGCCGACGAGGAGCTGGTGCCGGGGGAGGCCGTCACCGAGTCGGCCAAGCTGGTGGCCAGCGGCTGGTCGTCCCGGTGGGCCGACGACGCCGCGGCAGGGCAGCGGCGGTGACGAGTCGCCTGCTCGCGGGCGGCGTCGACGCCGACGGCGACCGCGTCGACGTGCGCGTCGAGGACGTCACCGGCACCACCACCGCCGTCGGGCCCACGCTCGACCGGGTGCCGGGCGAGGAGGTGGTCGACTGCACGGGCCTGGTGGTGCTGCCGGCCGCCGCCGAGCCCCACGTCCACCTGGACAAGGTGGCCACCATCCGGGAGGCGCCGAACCCCTCGGGCGAGCTCATGGGGGCGGTCCGGGCGTGGTTGGACCACGCCCCGTCGCTCGACGCGGCCGACGTGCGCGGTCGAGCCCTGGCGGCGGTCGACGACTACGTGCGCAACGGCGCGACCGCCGTGCGGACCAACGTGAACCTCCACGCCACCATCGACCTGCAGGTGCTCGAAGCGATCCTCGACGTGCGCACCGCGGTCGCCGACCGGTGCGAGCTGCAGGTCGTCGGGCTGTTCATGCCCCCGCTCAGCGGCGACGGCGAGGTGGCCGAGGCCAACCGGGCGCTGATCGACGTCGCCTGCGAGCTGGGGATCGACGCCATCGGCTCGGCGCCCGTGACCGACGCCGACCCCGAGGCGACGATCGAGCTCCTGGCCGCCGCTGCGGTCCGGTGGGATCGGGCCATCGACCTCCACATCGACGAGACCCTCGACCCCACGTCGCGCACCCTCCTGGCCTTCGCCGCCGCCGTCGAGCGCCACGGCCTCGGGGGTCGGGCGACCGCCGGGCACTGCGTGAGCCTCGGCATGCAGGCGCTCGACGAGCAGGAGTCGACCGCTGCCCGCCTCGCCGAGGCGGGCATCGCTGCGGTGGCCCTGCCCACCACCAACCTCTGGCTCCAGGGCCGGGCCCAGCCGACCGGCACGCCGCGCGGCGTCACCGCAGTGCGGCGGCTGCTCGACGCCGGCGTGGTGGTGGCCACCGGATCCGACAACATCGAGGACCCGTTCTGCCCCTTGGGCCGCGCCGACCCGTTCGACGCCGCTCGGCTCCTGTCGCTCACCGCCCACCTCAGCCCGGCGGAGGCGTGGGCGGCGGCCAGCACGTCCTCGCGAGCCTCGCTCGGCCTGGCGGCCAGCGGCCTGGCGGTGGGTGGGGCCGCCGACCTGGTGGCCGTCGCAGGCCGCGACCTCGGCGAGGCGCTGGCTCGCGGATCGGCCCGGCGGACCGTGCTGAAGGGCGGCCGGGTGGTGGCTCGGACGACGGTCACGACCACGGCGGGCGCCTGACCTGGGCGTTTCCCCGATCGCGATAGTGACAATCTATGATGAAGCGGCTCGATTGGTCAGGGAAACTATCGGTGGTCGGGTAGGGTGGAGCTCGTTCCCCGATTCACAAAGCGAGAGGTCCTGCACCCGTGTCCCTGATCAACACCGAGATCAAGCCGTTCAACGCCACCGCCTTCAAGGGCGGCGAGTTCATCGACGTGAGCGACGAGTCCGTGAAGGGCGCCTGGTCGATCTTCTTCTTCTACCCGGCCGACTTCACCTTCGTCTGCCCCACCGAGCTGGGCGACCTGGCCGACCTGTACCCCGAGTTCCAGAAGCTCGGCGTCGAGGTCTACGGCGTGTCGACCGACAGCCACTTCACCCACAAGGCGTGGCACGACAACTCCGAGACCATCAACAAGATCACCTACGCCCTCATCGGCGACCCCACCGGCACCATCACCCGGAACTTCGACGTCTACATCGAGTCCGACGGCATGGCCGACCGGGGCACCTTCGTGGTCGACCCGCAGGGCACCATCCAGATCGTCGAGGTGAACGCCGGCAACATCGGCCGCAACGCCGCCGAGCTGCTCCGCAAGGTCAAGGCCGCCCAGTACGTGGCCGCCCACCCGAACGAGGTCTGCCCGGCCAAGTGGGAAGAGGGCGATTCCACCCTCGCCCCCTCGCTCGACCTCGTCGGCAAGATCTGACCCGCGGCCGGGGTGCCGTGCGACCACCCGGTCGCACGGCACCCCGGCCCACCGCCTCCCCCCTCCCACGAAGCCACCTGCTCAAGACCTGGAGCCTCCGCATGCTCGACGCCAACCTCACCGCCGCCCTCAAGACCCACCTCGAGAAGGTGTCACTGCCCATCGAGCTCATCGCCTCGCTCGACGAGAGCGCGAAGTCGAGCGAGCTGGCCGAGCTGCTGGACGAGATCGCCGCCCTGTCCGCCCACATCACCGTGAGCCGAGACGACGACGAGCACCACCACCGCCGCCCCTCGTTCCTCATCCGCCGCGTGGGCACCGACGTCGAGGTCCGCTTCGACGGCCTGCCGCTCGGCCACGAGTTCACCTCGCTGGTGCTCGCGCTCCTGCAGGTGGGCGGCCACCCGCCCAAGGCGTCCGCCGAGGCGGTCGCGCAGATCGAGGCCATCGAGACCGAGCACACCTTCGAGACCTTCTTCTCCCTGACCTGCCAGAACTGCCCGGACGTGGTCCAGGCCCTCAACGCCATCAGCGTCCTCAACCCCAAGGTGAAGGTGGTGGCCATCGACGGCGCCCTCTTCCAGGACGAGGTCGAGGAGCGCAAGGTCATGGCCGTGCCGTCGGTCTTCCTCGACGGCGAGCTGTTCGACACCGGTCGCATGGGCATCGAGCAGATCCTGGCCAAGCTCGACCCCGACGCCGCCGAGCACGCCTCGGCCGCGCTCGCCGAGAAGGACCCCTACGACGTGCTCGTGGTGGGTGGCGGCCCCGCCGGCGCCGCCGCAGCCGTGTACGCCGCCCGCAAGGGCATCCGCACCGGCGTGGTGGCCGAGCGCTTCGGCGGCCAGGTGCTCGACACCATGGGGATCGAGAACTTCATCTCGGTGCCCTACACCGAGGGCCCCAAGCTGGCCACCGCGCTCGAGCAGCACGTGGCGGAGAACGACGTCGACGTGATGAACCTCCAGGCGGCCGTGAAGCTGGTGCCCGCCGATGCCGACGGGCTCGTCTCGGTGCAGCTGGCCAGCGGCGCCGCCCTGCGGTCGAAGACCGTCGTCCTGTCCACCGGCGCCCGCTGGCGCCACATGGGCGTCCCCGGCGAGGAGGAGTACCGCAACAAGGGCGTGGCCTACTGCCCGCACTGCGACGGCCCCCTCTACAAGGGCAAGCGGGTCGCGGTCATCGGCGGCGGCAACTCCGGCGTCGAGGCCGCCATCGACCTCGCCGGCATCGTCGCCCACGTCACCCTCATCGAGTTCGACGACGTGCTGCGGGCCGACGACGTGCTCCAGCGCAAGCTCCGCAGCCTCCCGAACGTGACGGTCCACGTGAGCGCCCTCACCACCGAGGTCCTCGGCGACGGCGAGAAGGTCGTGGGACTCACCTACCAGGACCGCACCACCGGCGACCTCCACCAGGTCGACCTCGAGGGCATCTTCGTCCAGATCGGCCTGCTGCCGAACACCGAGTGGCTCGAGGGCGCCCTCGACCTCTCGCAGCGGGGCGAGGTCCACATCGACGACCGGGGCCAGACCTCCATGCCCGGCGTGTTCGCCGCCGGCGACTGCACCACGGTGCCCTTCAAGCAGATCGTCATCGCCATGGGCCAGGGCGCCACCGCCGGGCTCAGCGCCTTCGACCACCTCATCCGCACCTCGGCTCCGGCCGAGGCGGCCACCGCCTCCGTCTGATCGTGGCGTGAACCTCCGCGACCTCGCGTACCTCGTGGCGGTGGCCGACCACCGCCACTTCGGCCGGGCGGCCGGCGCGTGCTTCGTGAGCCAGCCGACCCTGTCGGTGCAGATCAAGAAGCTCGAGAAGGAGCTGGGCGTCGCGCTCGTCGAGCGCGGCTCGCCCATCCTGCTCACGCCGGCGGGGGAGGAGGTCGTGGCCCGGGCCCGCTCGGTGCTGCTCGAGGTCGACGGCATCCGCGACGCCGCCCGCCAGGCCACCGACCCCGAGTCGGGCTCGCTGCGGGTGGGGGTGTTCCCCACCCTCGGCCCGTACCTGCTGCCCCACGTGGTGCCGAAGGTGCGGGAGCGGTTCCCGGAGCTCGAGCTGCTGCTGGTGGAGGAGAAGACCGAGCGGCTGCTCCGGCTGCTGCGCGACGGCAAGCTCGACGCTGCGGTGCTGGCCCTGCCGGTGCCGGACGATCGGCTCCACGTCGAGCCGCTCTTCGAGGAGGCCTTCGTGCTCGCCGCGCCGGCCACCCACGCCCTGGCCGAGATCGAAGGCCCGGCACCGCTGTCGGTCCTCGACGGCGAGGCGGTCCTGCTCCTCGAGGACGGGCACTGCCTCCGCGACCAAGCCCTGTCGGTGTGCCGCCTGGCGTCGGCGCACGAGCGCAGCGGCTTCCGCGCCACCAGCCTCGAGACGCTGCGCCAGATGGTGGCGGCCGGCGTGGGGGTGACGCTGCTGCCCGAGCTGGCCGTCCAGCCGCCCGTCCCGCCGTCGGCGGCCATCGCCCTGCTGCGCTTCGCCGACCCGGAGCCCACCCGGCAGATCGCCATGCTGTGGCGCGAGAACGACCCTCGGAGCGCCTTCCTGCCCGGCCTGGCCGAGCTCTTCGTGGTGGCGCCGGGCGACCCGTCGGCCCCGGTGGCGCCCGCCGCCTGAGCCCGCCGGATCCCTTTTCGGGCACCCGGGCCGCCGCCGGTAGGTTGGCTGGCCCATGGCACGAGCGAAGTTCCAGGCCCCCAAGGGCACCCACGACGTCCTGCCGCCCACCTCGGCGCGGTGGGAGCGCCTGCTCGCCACCTACGCCACGGTCGTGGAGCGCGCCGGCTTCGGCCTGCTCCAGTCACCCATGTTCGAGGACCTCGGCGTGTTCCAGCGCGAGACCGAGGGCGCCGACGCGGTCCGCAAGGAGATGTACGACTTCGTCGACAAGGGCGGCCAGCACGTCGCCCTGCGGCCCGAGGGCACCGCGTCGGTGGTGCGGGCCTTCGTCCAGCACAACCCGCTCACCCCGTGGAAGGTCTGGTACGCCACGCCGGCGTTCCGCTACGAGCGGGCCCAGGCGGGTCGGTACCGCCAGCACCACCAGGTGGGCCTCGAGGTGCTGGGCTCGGCCGACCCCGACGTCGACGTCGAGGTCATCTCGGTGGGCTGGGAGCTGCTGCAGGCCCTCGGGCTGCAGCAGGTCGAGCTGCTGCTCAACACCATGGGCACCTCGGCCGACCGCCTCGCCTACGTCGAGGTCCTGCGGGCCTGGCTGGTCGAGCGCCGCGACGAGCTGGCCGAGGACGATCGCGACAAGGTCGACACCCACCCCATGCGGGTCCTCGACTCCAAGCGCCGCGCCACCCAGCAGGTCACCGCCCACGCGCCGGCCATCGCCGACCACCTCTCGCCCGAGAGCGAGGCCCACTTCGCCCGGGTGCAGGAGGGGCTCACCGCTCGTGGCATCCCCTTCACGCTGGCGCCCCGGCTGGTGCGTGGCTTCGACTACTACACCCACACCACCTTCGAGCTGGTGCCCACCCTCGTCGACAACGCCCAGGCCACCATCCTCGGCGGCGGTCGCTACGACGGCCTGGTCGAGGAGCTGGGCGGGCCGCCCACGCCCGGCATCGGCTTCGGGTCCGGCATCGAGCGCCTCCTCATCGCCTGTGACGCCGAGGGCGTGTTCCCGGCGCCCGAGGCCCGCATCGACGTCTTCGTCATCGACGTCACCGGCGGCGCCGAGGCCCGCGACCTCACCGCCGAGCTGCGCGCCGCCGGCATCCGCTGCGACCGCGCCTTCGACCAGAAGGGCATGCGCGCCCAGATGAAGGGCGCCGACCGCTCCGGCGCCCCGTTCGCCGTCATCGTCGGCGACCAGGAGCTGGCCGACGGCGTCGCCACCGTGCGCCCCCTCCGCCACGACTTCGACGGCGACCAGCCGTCGGCCCAGCAGACCGTTCCCCGGGCCGACCTCGTCGCCCACCTCCGAGACGCACTCAGCAAGGACGCCACCGAATGACCATCGCCGTAGGCCTGCGCACCCACCACAGCGGGGAGCTGACCGAAGCCGACGTCGATGGTGAGGTCACCCTCTGCGGCTGGGTGGCCAAGCGCCGCGACCACGGCGGCGTGGCGTTCATCGACCTGCGCGACGCCAGCGGCGTGGTCCAGGTGGTCATCCACGACGAGGCCGTGGCCGGCCCGCTGCGCTCGGAGTTCTGCCTGCGCATCGTCGGCACCGTGACGCGCCGGCCGGAGGGCAACGACAACCCGAACCTGCCCACCGGCACCATCGAGGTGGAGGCCACCACCGTCGAGGTGCTGAGCGAGTCGGCCGTGCTGCCGTTCCCGATCGAGGAGCACGAGACCACGCCGGTCTCCGACGAGGTGCGCTACAAGTACCGCTACCTGGACCTGCGCCGAGCCGGCTCGGCCGCAGCCATCCGCCTGCGCAGCCAGGTCAACCAGGCGGCGCGGGGCGTGCTGCTCGACGACGGCTTCGTGGAGGTCGAGACCCCGACGCTCACCCGCAGCACCCCCGAGGGGGCCCGGGACTTCGTGGTCCCGGCCCGCCTGCAGCCCGGCTCCTGGTACGCCTTGCCCCAGAGCCCGCAGCTGTTCAAGCAGCTGCTGATGGTCTCGGGCCTCGAGCGGTACTTCCAGATCGCCCGCTGCTACCGGGACGAGGACTTCCGCGCCGACCGCCAGCCCGAGTTCACCCAGCTCGACATCGAGATGAGCTTCGTGGTCGAGGACGACGTCATCGCCCTCGGGGAGCGCATCGTGGCCGCCCTGTGGGCCCTCGTCGGGGTCGAGGTCGCGCTGCCCATCCCGCGCATGACCTACGCCGAGGCCATGCGCCGCTACGGCTCCGACAAGCCCGACCTGCGCTTCGGCGTCGAGCTGGTCGACTGCACCGAGTACTTCGCCGGCACCGAGTTCGGCGTCTTCCAGGCAGCCCACGTCGGGGCCGTCGTCATGCCCGGCGGCGCCTCGCAGACCCGCAAGGTGCTCGACGGCTGGCAGGACTGGGCCAAGGCCCGCGGCGCCCGCGGCCTGGCCTACGTGCTCGTCAGCGACGACGGCGAGCTCAAGGGCCCGGTGGCCAAGAACATCTCCGACGACGAGCGGTCCGGCCTCGCCGCCCACGTCGGCGCCGCGCCCGGCGACGCCATCTTCTTCGGGGCCGGCACCGAGCGCAGCGCCAAAGCCCTGCTCGGCGCCGCCCGCCTCGAGATCGGCAAGCGGTGCGACCTCATCGACGAGGCCGCCTGGGCGTTCACCTGGATCGTCGACGCCCCGCTGTTCGAGCCCACCGGCGAGACCGACGACGTCGCCGTCGGCTCCGGCGCCTGGACCGCGGTGCACCACGCCTTCACCTCGCCCAAGCCCGAGAGCCTCGACACCTTCGACACCGACCCCGGCTCGGCGCTGGCCTACGCCTACGACATCGTGTGCAACGGGAACGAGATCGGCGGCGGCAGCATCCGCATCCATCGTCGCGACATCCAGTCGCGGGTGTTCGAGGTCATGGGCCTCGGGCCCGAGGAGGCCGAGGAGAAGTTCGGCTTCCTGCTCGAGGCGTTCAAGTACGGCGCCCCGCCCCACGGCGGCATCGCCTTCGGCTGGGACCGCATCTGCGCCCTGCTCACCGGGGCGTCGTCGATCCGCGAGGTCATCGCCTTCCCCAAGACCGGCGGCGGCTTCGACCCCCTCACCAGCGCACCGGCTCCCATCACCGCCGCCCAGCGCCGTGAAGCCGGCGTCGACGCCAAGCCCGCGCGCCCCACCGCCCCCGCCGACGCCCCTGCCGCTGCGCCCGAGACCTGACGGTCCGTCAGCAATCGGGGTGGGGGTGGCCTACGGTCCGGGCCACGTCGACGACAGGGGACCGACATGACCGACACCACCGCCGCAGACCGCACCGCCGAGGCCAAGGCCACCTACTTCCGCTACGTGGAGGGTCGCGAGGCCGTCGCCCGGGGGGAGCGCTCGTGGTCGAGCCTCGGCGAGGAGTTCTTCACCGAGGACGCCGTGTTCATCGACCCGGCGTGGGGCCGGGTGGAAGGTCGCGACGCCATCGTCGCCTTCATGGACGAGAGCATGCTGGGCCTCGAGGACTGGTCGTTCCCGGAGACGTGGACCATGGCCGAGGGCGACCGGGTGGTCACCATGTGGTGGAACCGGCTCCCGGGGGAGCGCGCCGACGGCACGCCGTACCAGGCCGTGGGCATCTCGGTCATGCACTACGCCGGCGACGGGCGCTTCTCCTACGAGAGCGACCTGCTCAACATGGCCGAGGTGGGCGAGCTCATCGGCGACAGCGGCTGGCGCCCGAACGGCCCCATGAACCTGCCGCCGGCCCGCCCGAACCGGGACGTGACCCCACCCCGGGGCTGGCTGCACGACTGAGCGTCAGGAGTAGGTGAAGCCGAGGGCCAGGCCCTCGTTCACCGGCGGGTGGTGGCGCGGTCCGGCGAAGCGGCGCAGCCCGGCGTCCAGGGCGGCGGCCACCTCCGGGAGGTCGCCGAACGGGATGCGGATGATGGCCTGGCTGGAGCCGACGTCGTCGGCCCACGGCGCGGGCGGCAGCTGGCCGCCCGGCGGCTTGGTGAAGCGGCGGAACGGCTTGAGGTTCGGGTGGCGGTCCAGGAACGAGCGGTCGGCCGGCACCAGGTCGAGGCGGACGAACGTGCTCACGGCCAGGTGCCGGGCCGGGTTGCCGCCGGGCGGGGCGTCGTCGGTGACGCCCCCCAGCGCCAGCGGGCTCCGCAACGGGGAGGCCTTGCGGGCATAGGACACCCGCGCCTGGGTCAGCTCGGACCACTCGACCTCGAAGGCCCGGCGGTCCACGGCGACCTGCCGGATGCCCCGCCCGTCGAAGACCAGCGAGCGGGGTGCGAAGACCCGGGCCCGCAGCCGGACGAGTTGGGCGGCGCCGGCGAGCAGCAGCAGGCCGAGGACCGCCAGGCCGACGTTGGCGGCGACCGCCGGGGCGGTGACGGCCCCGACGAGCACCAGCACCGCCAGGGCGGCCACCACCGTGGTGCCCACGTGGTAGGTGATCCGCTGGCGTCGGCCGAAGGTGACGTCGACCTGGATCGGCGCCGTGGGATCGGAGTCGCCGGAAGGAGGGCTCGGGGGAGCGGGGAGGTCGGTGGCCATCGCCGCCGGTCTACCCCGACCCGGGCCCTGGGTAGCCTCGCCCGATGACCTCGCACCGGGCCGCTCGTGGCTGACGACCTGTTCGGGGCCGCCGCCGAGGACCGCCTGGCCCGGCGGGCACCGCTGGCGGACCGGCTGCGACCCCGCCGCCTGGACGACATCGTCGGCCAGGACCACCTGATCGGGCCCGGCCAGCCGCTCCGCGTGCTCATCGAGGCCGACAAGCTCTCGTCGGTGATCCTGTGGGGCCCGCCCGGGACCGGCAAGACCACCCTCGCCCGGGTGATCGCCGGCCACACCGCCAAGTCCTTCGAGACGCTCTCGGCGGTCACCGCCGGCGTGAAGGACGTGCGAGAGGTGGTGGCCCGGGCCGAGCACCGCCTGGGGGAGCGGGGCCAGGGGACGATCCTGTTCCTGGACGAGGTCCACCGCTTCAACAAGTCCCAGCAGGACGCGCTGCTGCCCTCGGTCGAGAGCGGGCTGCTCACCCTCATCGGCGCCACCACCGAGAACCCGTACTTCGAGGTCAACCCGCCGCTGCTCAGCCGGAGCACCCTGTTCCGCCTGCACGCCCTCGACGACGCAGCGGCGCGCTCGCTCATCGCCAAGGCGCTCGAGGCCGAGGGCGTCGGGGCCGACGAGGACGCGGTGGCCCACCTGGCGGCCCGGGCCAACGGCGACGGCCGCCACACCCTCACCAGCCTCGAGGTGGCGGTCGCGCTGGCCGCCCAGCGGGCCGAGGCCGACACCGCCGGCGCGCCCGCCGTGGTCAGCCTGGCCGATGCCGAGGCGGCGCTGGGCACCAAGGCCATGCGCTACGGCCGCGACGACCACTACGACGTGATCTCGGCGTTCATCAAGAGCATCCGGGGGTCCGACCCCGATGCCGGCCTCTACTGGCTGGCCACCATGCTCGAGGCGGGCGAGGACGCCCGCTTCATCGTGCGCCGCCTGATCATCCTGGCCAGCGAGGACATCGGCGAGGCCGACCCCACGTCGCTGCTGGTGGCGGTGGCGGCCGCTCAGGCCGTCGAGCACGTGGGCCTGCCCGAGGCCCAGCTCAACCTGTCCCAGGCCGTCATCCACCTGGCCACCGCCCCGAAGTCGAACCGGGCCACCACCGCCATCGGCCGGGCGGTGGCCGACGTGCGCGAGCGCCCGTCCTCGGGCGTGCCGGCCCATCTGCGCGACGGGCACTACCAGGGTGCCGCGAAGCTCGGGCACGGCACGGGCTACGAGTACCCTCATGACGACCCCCGCGGCTGGGTGGAGCAGGAGTACCGACCTCCGGAGGTCGCCCGCCGCCGGTACTACGAGCCCTCGCCCCACGGCCACGAACGGGAGATCACCGAGCGCATGGCCAGCCGCCGCCCACCCTCGAAGCCCCAGGACGGTCCCCGATGAGCGCGGCGGTGCTCGCCGAGCTCTCGGCCGGCGACCTCGCCGTCGTCGTCGTCACCGGGTGCTCCATCGTGGCCGTCGTGGCCGTGCTCTTCGCCCTCCAGCGGGTGCTGAGCACCCTGCGCCGGGTGCGGGCCACCCTCGACGGCATCAACGAGGTCGCCCTGCCGCTCATCGACGACCTGGCCGCGAGCGTGGCCGACGCCAACGAGGAGCTGGCCAAGGTGCAGCGCCTGGTGGGCAGCGCCGAGTCGATCTCCGCCACCGTCGACGCCACGTCGAAGCTGGCCTACCGGGCCCTGTCGGCACCGGTCATCAAGACGGTGGCCATGACCTCGGGCGCATCCCGCGCCGCCAAGCGACTGCGGAAGGAGTAGCCGTGTTCAAGCGGATCATCTGGATGGGCACGGGCATGGCGGTGGGCGCCGGAGGCGCGTTCTGGGCCAAGCGCAAGGTCGAGACCACCGTCGAGCGGTACCTCCCCGAGCAGGTGGCCGACCGTGCCGCGGCCACCGCTCGCGGCCTCGGCGTCACCGTCAAGGCGGCGGCGGTCGAGGGCCGGGAGGCCATGCGCCAGCGCGAGCAGGAGCTGCGCAGCCAGGTGGAGGCCCGCACCTTCGTCGGCGGCCGCGACGCGGCCCCCGCGCCGACCCCGCCTGCTGCCGGCCACGGTCGCCGAGCGGCTCGCGTGGCGACGCCCCGGCCGGCCACGCCCGGCTCGCGCCGCAAGCCCCGCCGCTGACCGCCGACGCCGTGCCCGGTCCGCCGCCCCGGCGGCGGGTGCCCACGTGGGAGGCCGCGCTCATGGCCCTCGCCTCGCTGGTGCTCGGCGCGGTGGCCGCCACCCTGCTGGTGGTCGGCCACCACCCCTGGGACGGCGACGTGATCGAGGTGTTCACGCCCTACCACGGCCTGCACCGGGGCGACGTCCTGGCGGTGCTGCCGGCGGTCGCGTCCCTGGTCCTGGCTGCCTGGTGCTGGCGCCGCCGGGGCTGACCGGGGGCCGGTACCGGCTCTCGGCCCCGGACCGGGCGCCGATAGGGTGGTCCGACCGCGCACGCAGGCGCGCCGCCCGCCCGGGGCCGCGCCCGACCACCGAGGAGGCGACGTGAAGGCACAGGAGCTCCGGCAGGCCTGGACCGAGTTCTGGGTCGCCCGCCAGCACACCGACGTGCCCTCGGCCGGCCTGATCCCGCACCACCCCTCGGCCCCGATGTTCACCAACTCGGGGATGATGCCGTTCGTCCCGTACTTCATCGGCGAGGAGAAGGTGCCGTGGGTCCCGCCCCGCGCCTCGTCCATCCAGCGCTGCGTGCGCGCCGGCGGCAAGCACAACGACCTCGACGAGATCGGCTGGTCCCCGCGCCACCTCAGCTTCTTCGAGATGCTGGGCAACTTCAGCTTCGGCGACTACTTCAAGCCGGATGCCATCCGCTGGGCCTGGGAGTTCTCCACCGAGGTGCTCGGCCTCGACGGCGACCGCATCTGGGTGACCTGCCACGTCGACGACGACGAGGCGGTCGAGCTCTGGGTCGACGAGGTCGGCTTCCCCATCGAGCGCATCCAGCGGCTCGACAAGGACAACTTCTGGGAGATGGGCGACACCGGCCCCTGCGGCCCGTCCTCGGAGCTGTTCTGGGACTTCGGCGCCGAGGTCGGCCCGGACGGCGGCCCCGCCAACCCGGCGGCCGAGCACCGCTACGTCGAGTTCTGGAACCTGGTCTTCCAGCAGTCCTTCCGCCTGCCGGACGGCTCGCTGCGGCCGCTCGAGAGCAAGAACATCGACACCGGCGGCGGCCTGGAGCGGATCCTCGGCGTCGTCGACGGCTCGCCCTCGGTCTTCACCACCGACGAGCTCGCCCAGCTGGTGGGGGAGGCGGAGTCGCTCACCGGGGTGCGCCTCGGGCGTGACGCCCAGTCCGACCGCACCCTGAAGCTCCTGGCCGACCACGCCCGCACCATGACCTTCCTCGTCAACGACGGCGTGATCCCGTCGAACGAGGACCGGGGCTACGTCCTGCGCCGCATCATCCGCCGGGCGGTCAGCTTCGCCTACCTGCTCGGCGTCGAGACGGCGGTGGCGCCGGCGCTGGCCCAGCGCACCATCGACCTCATGGCCGACGCCTACCCCGAGCTGCGCAGCAACGCGGAGACCGTGCTCGGCGTGCTCGGCCGCGAGGAGGACCAGTTCCGGCGCACCCTGCGCGGTGGCCTGAACATCCTCGACGGCGCCCTGGCCGACGTCGACGAGGGCGGCGAGCTGCCCGGCTCGGTCGCCTTCCTGCTCCACGACACCCACGGGTTCCCGCTCGAGGTGACCACCGAGATCACCGAGCAGCGGGGCTACGGGGTCGACCAGGCCGGGTTCGACGTCGACATGGCCGAGCAGCGCCGCCGGGCTCGCGAGGGCGGGAAGAAGGGCGCGGTCGCCGTGGGCGACGAGGCCGACGCCTTCGCCGCCGTCCTGGCCGCCCACGGCACCAGCGAGTTCGTGGGCCGCGAGGTCTTCGAGCTCGAGGCCACCGTCGTCGGCGTCGTGCCGGCGGCCGACGGCACCACCAGCGTGTTCCTGGATCGCACCCCCTTCTACGCCGAGTCCGGCGGGCAGGTGGGCGACACGGGCTACCTCACCGGGCCGGGCTTCGTGGGCGAGGTCACCGACACCACCTACGCCCTGCCGGGCCTGCACCGCCACGTGGTGCGGGTGACCGAGGGCGACGCGCCGTCGGTGGGCAGCACCGTCGACGCCGCCATCGACGTCGCCCGCCGCGACGCCATCCGGCGCAACCACACCGCCACCCACCTGCTCCACTGGGCGCTGCGCGAGGTGCTCGGCACCCACGTCAAGCAGCAGGGCTCCTACGTTGCCCCCGATCGCCTCCGCTTCGACTTCAGCCACTTCGAGGCCATCACCCCGGAGCAGGTCCGGGCCATCGAGGACCTCGTCAACCACGACGTGCTGGCCAACGAGCCGGTCCGCCACTTCGAGACCACCAAGGCCGCCGCGGTCGACCTGGGGGCCATCGCCTTCTTCGGCGAGAAGTACGGCGACGTCGTGCGGGTGCTGGAGGCGGGGCCGCACTCCACCGAGCTCTGCGGCGGCACCCACGTGCGCCGCACGGGCGACATCGGGCCCACCAAGGTGGTCTCCGAGGGGTCGATCGGCTCCAACCTGCGCCGGATCGAGGCCATCACCGGCTTCGGGCCCATCGAGCGCATCCGCACCGAGGAGGCCGAGCTGGCCGCCGCCGCAGCGGCCGTGGGCGTGCCCCGGCCCGAGCTGCTCGACGGCATCGACAAGCGCCTCGCCGAGCTGCGCGACCTGCGGGACGAGGTGAAGTCGCTGAAGGCCAAGCTGGCCACGGGCGGCGCGCCGGACCTGGCCGGCCAGGCGGTCGACGGCATCGTCGTGGCCCGGGTCGACGGCCTGTCCCGTGACGACCTCCGCAGCCTCGGCGTGGCCGTGCGCGACCAGCCCGACGTGCGGGCCGTCGTGCTCATCGGCGCACCCGAGGCCGGTGGCGTGGCGCTCGTGGCCGCCTCGTCCAAGGAGAGCGGCATCGACGCCGGGGGGCTCATCGCGGATGCCGCCCGAGCCGTCGGCGGCGGTGGCGGCAAGAACCCCGAGCTGGCGGTGGCCGGCGGCAAGGACGCCACGCGCATCGACGAGGCCCTCGACCTGGCCCGCACCGCGGCCGGGATCGCCTGAGCGTTGCGCGTGCTCGCCCTCGACCTCGGCGCGCGGCGGATCGGCGTCGCCGTCTCCGACAGCGACGGCCGCGTCGCCACCCCGATCGTGGTGGTCGAGCGGCACAAGGACCGGCCGCGGCTGCACCGGGAGCTGGCCGAGCTGGTGGCCGAGTGGGACGCCGAGCTGGTGGTCGTCGGGCTCCCGATCGACCTGGCGGGCGAGCTGGGACCGGCCGCCCAGGGCGTGCTCGCCGAGCGTGACGAGCTCGCCGCGGTGCTCGGGGTCCCGGTCGAGGTGCACGACGAGCGGATGACCACCCGGATCGCCGATCGTGCGCTCCGCGAGCGGGGCGACCTCGACGGCCGTGCCCGCCGCAAGGTGGTCGACATGATGGCGGCGGCCGTGATCCTGCAGGATTGGTTGGACCGAGGCGCTGCCGGCGAGGCGCCTCTCGAGGAGGAACCCACCCCGTGAACCCGTTCGCTCGAAGCTCCACCCCCGTCGAGCCCCCGGCCGTGGTCGCCCGATGAGCGACCAGCAGGGCGGCCCGCCGTTCGACGACGACATCTGGAGCACCGCCGACGAGCCCGTCGAGGAGGCCGCGCCCCCGCCGCCCGACCCGAGCCGGAGGCGCGCCCGCGGCGCGGCCCGGCCCGGCCGCCCCGCCGGGGTGCGCCGCGGTCGTCCGGTGGGGCGCGCGGCGATCGCCCCGGCGAGCCCGGCGCGGTGCCCACCGGTCCCAGCACGGGCCCGGTCCCGGTGGCCACGGCCATCGCCGGCCCGGTGGTCGACGACGACGACTACGTCGACCTGCCTCCCGAGGGCTCCATCCCCCGGTGGCTGGGCGTGGTGATCGTGCTGCTCCTGGTGGTCGGCGTGGTGGTGGGCGGCGGCGCCTGGTGGTACGGCCGCCAGGTCGACCCGCCCGGCGGGCCCGGGGCCAAGGTGTCCGTGGAGGTGCCCGAGGGCTCCTCCACCAGCGGGATCGCCTCGATCCTCGAGTCGAAGGGGGTCATCACCAACTCGATGATCTTCACCTTCTACGCGGGTCGCCACGACGCCGGTCCCTTCGAGGCGGGGGTCTACGACCTGCGCGAGAACTCCAGCTTCGACTCGGTGATCGCCTCGCTCGACAAGGGCCCGAGCTCGCGCCCGCGCTCCTCGTCGGGCGAGATCGCCAAGGTCACCATCCCCGAGGGCTACACGGTCGCCCAGATCCTCGAGCGCATCCACAGCAAGGTCCCGCGCCTCACCGTCGAGGACCTCCAGAAGGCGCTCGACGACCGCAAGGTGCCCTCCACGCTGCTGCCCGACGGCCAGACGTCCTACGAGGGCCTGCTGTTCCCAGCCACCTATGAGGTCGGCGGGAGCGACACCGCCGTCGAGGTGCTGACCAAGATGGCGAAGGAGATGGAGTCCCGGGCGGGCGCCCTCGGCATCGACGCCGCGCGCCCACATCAAGCGCCAGTGGGGCCTCGACCTGACCGCCTACGACATGATCAAGGTGGCGTCGATGATCCAGTACGAGGCCGCCATCCCGGCCGACGGCCCGAAGATCGGTGCCGTCACCTACAACCGCCTCAAAGCCAACATGCCGCTGCAGTACGACTCCACCTCGATCTACGAGGCGGGCCTCGACGGCCGGGGCCCGGACCAGGTCGACTACACCGCCGACACGCCCTACAACACCCGCGTGAACCCCGGCCTCCCGCCGACGCCGATCGCCGCACCGGGGGAGTACGCCCTCGAGGGGGCCATGGAGCCCGTCGACGAGCCGTGGCTCTACTTCGTGTTGACCGACACCAAGGAGGTGACCTTCACCGTGAGCTACCAGGAGTTCCTCGATGCCAAGGCCCTCTGCAAGTCCCGGGGCCTCGGCTGTGGCTGACGGCGGTCCGGTCTCGGTGCCGCTCACCGGCGCCACCCGGATCGCCGCGGTGATCGGCTCGCCGATCCACCACTCCCGGTCGCCCCTGCTGGCGAACGCCGCCTTCCGCGCCGCCGGGCTCGACTGGGCCTTGGCCGCCTTCGAGGTGGCCCCCGGCCGGGCGGGCGACGCCGTCGCAGCCGTCCGCGCCCTCGGGTTGGGGGGCCTCATGGTCACCATGCCCCACAAGGCCGACATCATCGCCTTCCTCGACCGGACCACCCCGGCGGCGGCCGCCCTCGGTGCGGTGAACTCGGTGGCCTGGGAGGGCACCGAGCTGGTGGGCGACAACACCGACGGCCCCGGTCTGGTCGCCTCGCTGCGCACCGACGAGGGCATCGACCCCACCGGTCGGCGCTGCCTGGTGCTCGGCGCCGGCGGAGCGGCCCGCTCGGTGGCGTGGGCCCTGGGTGACGCCGGTGCCGCCGAGGTGGTCGTGGTGAACCGCACCAAGGCGCGGGCCGCGGTGGCTGCTGCGCTCGCCGGTCCCTCCGCCCGGGTCGGTACCGAGGCCGACGTCGCCCGGGCCGAGATCGTCGTCAACGCGACGTCGGTGGGCATGGGCGCCGAAGTGGGCGCCGCCGGGCCGCTGCCGGTGCCGGGCGGAGCCCTCCACGACGGGCAGGTCGTGGTGGACCTCGTCTACCAACCGCTCGAGACCCCGTTGCTGCGGGCGGCGGCGGCGGCGGGCGCTCGCCCGGTCGACGGCCTCGGCATGCTCGTGCACCAGGCCGCGCTGTCCATCGAGCGCTGGACCGGGGTGGCCCCGGACGTCGCCGCCATGCAGGCCGCGGCGCGGCGCTGACGCAACGCCACCGAGCCGCACCGACGGGGGTCGTCCGGGGCCGGGGTGGCGAGATGTGGGCTTTGCCTTGATGGTCGGCCTCGGCGTGCCGATGGAGGACCACTTCGGACATCGACACCTCTCGAGGAGGTTCCCGTGGCCCTTCAGGGCGATCTCAGTTCCTTTGCGCTCCCGGACGTGCTCCGGCTCCTGGCCGGCACGGCCAAGACCGGCCGCCTGGTGGTGGACGGCGACCACGGCAGCGGCGAGGTGTGGCTCCGCGAGGGCAGCCTCGTCGGCGGCACCGTCAGCACCTCCCCGCACGCCGCCGACGCGGCGGACCTGGTCTTCGAGCTCCTGCGCTTCGACGGCGGGTCCTTCGCGTTCGACGACGGCGAGCAGCTCGTCGACGGCACCGAGCCGGCCGGCGTCGAAGCCGCCATCGCCGGTGCCGAGCAGCTCGTGGCCGACTGGGCCGAGGTCGAGCCCTTCGTGCCGTCGATGTGGTCGACGGTGACCCTGGCCCCCGAGATCGGCGCCGACGTCACCGTCAGCCCCAAGCAGTGGAAGCTGCTCGCCTCCCTGGGCACCGGCGCCACCGTCGGCCAGCTCGGCGACGCGATGGAGCTCACCGACCTGGCCGCCTCCCGCCGGGTCAAGGCCCTCGTCGAGCTGGGCCTGGTCGAGGTCGGCGAGGCCCAGGAGGCCCCTGCGGCCGACCCGGCCCCGGTCGAGGCCGCGAGCCCGGAGCCCGCCGGTGCCCCCGCGGAGGACGAAGGCCACCAGGCCCCGTCGGTCCACGACGCCTACGCACGGGACCTGGCGCTGCTCAGCGCCGAGGACGGCCCGGTCGTCCTGGAGTCCAGCGACGACGCCCTGCTGCCCGAGCCCCTCCCGGGCGAGGGCACCTCGTTCGTGGGCGACCTGGGGAGCCTGGGCACCGTCGACGGCCGCACCTTCGAGGCCATCGAGGCCGAGGCGGCAGCGGCCGCCCCGGCCCTCGGCGAGGCCGAGGTCCACGACGCCGGCTCCTGGTCGTCCTACGGGTCCTTCGGCGAGCCCGAGGCCGTCCCCGCCCCCGAGGCCGCCGGCTCCTGGGCCGACGCCGGTGCGGGCTGGTCCGAGCCCGCCCCGACGTGGGGCGAGCCCGCCGAGCAGGCCGAGGCACCCTTCGCCGCCGCCGACGCCGCCCCCGCCGAGGCCGACGCCTCCGGCGCCGAGGCGGCCGACGGCGACGACCGCGGCTCGCTGCTGAAGTTCCTCTCGTCCGTCAAGCCCTGACCCCGGGGGATCGGGCCGAGAGGCCCGATCCGCCGAGGTCGGGCCAGTAGGGTGCCCGCCGATGCCCACCCCACTGCTGCTGGTGCTGCTCGCCCTCTTCGGGCTGGTCATCGGCTCGTTCCTGAACGTGGTGATCGTCCGGGTCCCCTCCGACGAGTCGATCCTGCGGCCGCCGTCGAAGTGCCCGCAGTGCGAGGCGGCGATCGCCCCCCCGGGACAACATCCCGGTCCTGTCGTGGCTGCTGCTGCGGGGCCGGTGCCGGTCGTGCGGTGAACCGATCCCCGCCGGCTACCCGCTGGTGGAGCTGGGCAACGCCGTGCTCTGGGTCCTCGCCGGCCTGCGCTTCGGCGCCGACCCGGTGATCATCCCCTACCTCGTCTTCTTCTCGGTCCTGCTCGTGCTCTCGGTGATCGACCTCGAGCTCTACATCCTCCCGAACAAGATCACGTACCCGGCGATCGTGGTCTCGGCGCTGGCCGTGCCGGTGGCCGCCCTGGCGGTCGACAACCACGGTGGCGCCATGTGGGGCGCCCTCATCGGCGGCGTCGGCTACGCCGGGTTCCTCCTCGTCGTGCTGCTCGCCTACGAGCTGATCGTCCACAAGGACGGCATGGGCATGGGCGACATCAAGCTCGCCGTCATCCTGGGGATCTGGGTGGGCTTCCTGCAGCCGTTCCTGGTGCTCTTCGCCCTGATCGCCGCCAGCGTCATCGGCTTGGTGGTGGGGGCGGCGATCCTGGCCGTGCGGCGCTCGAGCCAGCCGTACCCCTTCGGTCCCTGGCTGGCGCTGGGCGCCGTCGTGGTGATCCTGTTCAGCCGCCAGATCCTCGACGTCTACGGCTTCTGAGGGCGGTCCCGACGGGGCCCGGACCACGTCGAAGGGGTTCGTCCGACCGTCGGGCCGACCGGTAGGTTTGCGCCGTGCTCCGCTACCTCACCGCCGGCGAATCCCACGGCCCGGCCCTCATCGTGATCGTCGAGGGCCTGCCCGCCGGGTTGGAGGTGTCGGCCGCCGACGTGTCCGCGGAGCTGGCCCGTCGGCGCCTCGGCTACGGCCGCGGCCCCCGGATGCGCTTCGAGCAGGACGTCGTGACCTTGGTGGGCGGCGTGCGCCACGGCCGCACCCTCGGCTCGCCGGTGGCCATCGAGATCGCCAACTCCGAGTGGACCCGCAACCCGGAGAAGTGGGGCACCGAGATGTCGCCGGAGGCGGCCGACGGCCCCACCAAGGCCCCGCTCAGCCAGATCCG
Organism: Aquihabitans sp. G128; assembly: GCF_019048865.1. GTDB lineage: Bacteria > Actinomycetota > Acidimicrobiia > Acidimicrobiales > Iamiaceae > Aquihabitans. The sequence goes on from NZ_CP077604.1 coordinate 713,713, forward strand.
GCCCGGCCACGCCGACCTGGCCGGCATGCAGAAGTACGGCTTCACCGACGCTCGTGACGTGCTGGAGCGGGCGTCGGCCCGCGAGACCGCGGCGCGCGTCGCCGCCGGCACGCTGGCCAAGAAGCTGCTGGCCACCCTCGGCGTGCAGATCGTCTCCCACGTCGTGCAGCTGGGCCCGGCCAAGGCCAGCGGCGGCGTGCGCCCGGGGCCGGACGACCTCGATCGGGTCGACGAGAACGAGGTCCGCTGCCTCGACCCCGAGGCGGCGCTCGCCATGGTCGAGCAGATCAAGGAGGCGGCCAAGGAGGGCGACTCGCTCGGCGGCGTGGTCGAGGCCATCGCCTACGGCGTTCCGGTCGGCCTCGGCAGCCACGTGCACTGGGACCGGAAGCTGGACGCGGCCCTGGCCCACGCCGTCATGAGCATCCAGGCCGTCAAGGGCGTCGAGGTGGGCGACGGGTTCGACGTGGCCGGCCGCCGCGGCAGCCTGGCCCACGACCCCGTCACCTGGTCCGCCGAGGGCGGCTACGAGCGCGGCTCGGCGCTGGCCGGCGGCGTCGAGGGCGGCATCTCCACCGGCGAGCCGGTGGTGGTCCGAGCGGCCATGAAGCCGCTGGCCACGCTCAACCGCCCCACGCTGGCCACCGTCGACACCGCCACCAAGGAGCCCGGCGTGTCGTTCAAGGAGCGCACCGACGTCACGGCCGTGCCGGCGTGCGGCGTGGTGACCGAGCACATGGTCGCCCTGGTCCTGGCCGACGAGGCCACCCGGAAGTTCGGCGGGGACTCCGTCGAGGAGCTCACCCGCAACCACCGGTCGTTCCTCGCCGCCCTCGCCGAGGGCCCCGTCGGTGCCTGAGCCCGCCGCCGGCACCCCGGCGCCCGGCCACGTCGTGCTCGTCGGGCTGATGGGGTCGGGCAAGACCACCGTCGGCAAGAAGGTGGCCAAGCTGGTCGGCCAGCGCTTCGTCGACGCCGACGTCGAGCTCGAGGCCCGCACCGGCCGCTCCGTCGCCGAGTGGTTCGCCGACGGCGAGGCGGCGTTCCGCACCGCCGAGGCCGACCTCCTGGCGGACCTGCTCGCCGGCGCCGAGCCGCTGGTCGTGGGGGCCGGCGGGGGCGTGGTGGTCCTCCCGGCCAACCGGGAGGCCCTTGCCGCACCCGGCTCCACGGTGGTCTACCTGCACGGCGAGCCGGCGTTCCTCGCCTCGCGCGCCCAGGCCAAGCCCCACCGCCCGCTGCTGGCCGACGCCGACCCGATCGAGGTCTTCGAGCGCCTCCACGCCGAGCGCGACCCCTGGTACCGCGAGGTGGCCGACGCCGTGGTGGAGGTGCGCCCGGCCCACGAGGCGGGGGAGAAGCCCAAGTGGCGGCTGGCCGAGCAGGTCGTCGAGGCGCTGCTGGCGCTGGGCGTGATCGACCCGTCCCAGGTCACCGACGTCGAGGCGGTCCGGTCGTGATCGAGCTCAGCGTCCCCCTCGGCGATCGCACGTACCCCGTCCTGGTCGGCGCCGGCGCCCGGCACCGCCTGCTCGAGGTGCTGCCCGTCGGCGTCGAGCGCGTGGCGGTGGTGACCCAGGCGTCGATCCCCGTCGACGTCGACCCCGGCGTCGAGCACCAGGTCTTCACCATGGCCGAGGGCGAGCACGGCAAGGACCTCGGCACCGTCGAGGACCTGTGCCGGGACTGGGCCCAGTGGGGCCTCACCCGCGGCGACTGCGTGGTGGCGGTGGGCGGCGGCGTGGTCACCGACACCGCCGGCTTCGCCGCCGCCGTCTACCACCGCGGCGTCCCCGTGGTGCACGTGTCCACCACCCTGCTCGGCCAGGTCGACGCCGCCATCGGCGGAAAGACCGGCGTCAACCTGCCCGAGGGCAAGAACCTGGTGGGCGCCTTCTGGCAGCCGGCCGCCGTGATCTGCGACACCGACGTGCTGGCCACCCTGCCGCCGCGGGAGTACCGCAACGGCCAGGGCGAGATGGCCAAGTACGCCTTCCTGGGCGTCGACCGGCTGACCGACCTGCCGCTCGACGAGGCCGTCGCCGCCTGCGTCGCCTGCAAGGCCGAGGTGGTGGCCTCCGACGAGCGCGAGGGCGGCCGGCGGGCCATCCTCAACTACGGCCACACCCTGGGCCACGCCCTGGAGACCGCCGGCTCCTACGACCTGCGCCACGGCGAGGGCGTGGCCATCGGGCTGGTCTACGCCGCCGAGCTGGCCCGGCGCCTCGGCCGCATCGGCGCGGGCGCGTGGCCGAGCACCGCAAGGTCGTCGGCGGCTACGACCTGCCCATGCACCTGCCGCCGGGCTCCGACCCGGACCAGCTGATCGCCCTCTTCGCCCGCGACAAGAAGGCCATCGGCGGCACCACCTTCGTGCTCGACGGCCCTCGCGGGGTCGAGCCGGTGAAGGTCACCGATCGCGCCCTGTTGCTCGACGCCCTCGAGGCCCTCCGATGAGCTCGGCCCCGATCGTGCTGCTGCTCTCGGGGCCGAACCTGAACCTGCTCGGCGAGCGCGAGCCGGACGTGTACGGCACCGCCACCCTGGCCGACCACGTGGCCACGGCCGAGGCGGCGGCGACGGGGCACGGGCTGGTGGTCGAGCACCTCCAGAGCAACCACGAGGGCGTGCTGATCGACGCCATCCACGCGGCTCGGGGCCGCTGCGCAGCCATCGTCGTCAACCCGGGGGCGTTCACCCACTACGCCTGGGCCATCCACGACGCCTTGGCCGCCTTCGACGGTCCGGTGGTCGAGCTGCACCTGTCGGACCCGAAGCAGCGCGAGCCCTGGCGCCACCTGTCGGTGGTCGAGCCCGTGGCGGCCCGCACCATCGCCGGCCACGGCGGCGACGGCTACCGGCTCGCCCTCGAGGCCGTCGCCGAGCTCCTCGCACCCTGAGCTCCGCGCCGGACGGCCGTAGGCTGGGCCCCACCCCGACCCGGAGAGCACCGTGCCCGACGCCCCCACCACCCCGGACCTGACCGCCCTCGCCGCCATGGACGTGGTCGGCCGGGCCACCCGGCTGCAGGCCGCCCTGGAGGGCGCCGAGGTCGGCGCGCTGCTCGTCACCAACCTCACCAACGTCCGGTACCTCACCGGCTTCACCGGCTCGGCGGCGCTGCTGCTGGTCTCGGCGGCCGGCCTGACCTTCGTGACCGACGGCCGCTACGGCCAGCAGGCCGAGGCCCAGCTGGCGGCGGCGGGGGTCACCGCCACCATCGAGGTCTCGGGCACCGGCCAGAAGGCGCTGGTCACCGGAGCCGTCGCCGCGGCCGGGATCCGGGCCCTCGGCCTGGAGGCCGACGCCGTCACCTGGGCCGCCCAGCGGACCTACGACGAGCACTGGTTCCCCGAGCTCGACCTCGTGCCCACCACCGGCCTGGTCGGCGGCCTGCGGCTCCACAAGGACGACGGCGAGGTCGAGCGGATCGCCGCGGCGTGCGCCATCGCGGATGTCGCCCTCGGCCAGGTCCGCCACCGGCTGGCCGAGGCGCCCACCGAGGTGGAGTTCGGGCTCGAGCTCGACACCGCCATGCGCCGCCTCGGCGCCGACGACGTGAGCTTCGAGACCATCGTCGCCTCGGGACCCAACGGCGCCAAGCCCCACCACCGGCCCGGGCACCGGTCCATCGCCGAGGGCGACCTGGTGGTCATCGACTTCGGCGCCCTGGTCGACGGCTACCACTCCGACATGACCCGCACCGTCATGGTGGGGGAGCCGTCGCCCACCCAGGCCCGCATGTACGACGTCGTGGCCGAGGCCCAGGCGGCCGGCGTGGCCGCGGTGGCCGACGGCGTCCCGGCCAAGGCCGTCGACGACGCCTGCCGCGCCGTCATCGACGGCGCGGGCTGGCTCGACGCCTTCCTGCACGGCACCGGCCACGGCGTGGGGCTCGACATCCACGAGGACCCCAGGGTCGGGCAGACCTCCACTGCTACGCTGTCGAGCCGCTGCGTGGTCACCGTCGAACCGGGCGTGTACCTCCCCGAGCACGGTGGTGTCCGCATCGAGGACACCGTGGTCGTCACCCCCGACGGCTGTCGACCCGTCACCCTCACCCACAAGGCCCCCGCGGTCTGACCGATCTGCCCTGCACCGAAGGAACCCCATGGCCATCACCACGAACGACCTCAAGAACGGCATGAGCCTCAACCTCTCCGAGGGGCTCTACCAGGTGGTCGAGTTCCAGCACGTGAAGCCGGGCAAGGGCGGTGCCTTCGTCCGCACCACGCTGCGCAACGTCCGCACGGGCAACCAGCTGGAGAAGACCTTCCGCGCCGGCGAGAAGGTCGAGCAGGCGATGATCGACAAGCGCGAGATGCAGTACCTGTACCACGACGGCACCGACTACGTGTTCATGGACAACCAGTCCTACGACCAGCTCAACGTGCCGCCGGCGTCGCTCGGCTCCGCGGTCGACTACCTGCGCGAGACCGACACCGCGGTGCTGCAGATGTACGGCGACGAGATCGTCGGCGTCGACCTGCCCGCCAACGTCGAGCTGCTGGTCACCGAGACCGAGCCCGGCGTCCAGGGTGATCGCGTGTCCGGCGCCCGCAAGCCCGCCACCCTCGAGACCGGCAAGGTGCTGCAGGTCCCCCTGTTCGTCAACATCGGCGACAAGCTCCGGGTCGACACCCGCACCGGCGACTACATCACCCGGGCCTAGCGCCCACCCCGTCGCCCCCTCGCCGCCCACCGCAGAACTGGCTCCTCCCGTGACCGATCCCCGCGACACCTATCCCGCCGAGCTCGCGCTGGCCGAAGACGACGTCGTCGAGGCCGTCGAGGTGGTCGGCGAGCCCGAGGAGGAGGACGAGGCGCCCGAGGCGCCGCGCGTCTCGGGCTTCGACGGGATCGGCACCCGCCGCGAGTCCCGGGAGCGGGCCCTCGCCCTGCTCTACGAGGCCGAGCAGAAGGGCATCAGCCCGCTGAGCGACATCATCGACACCTTGCCCCTGCCCCCGGAGGCCTTCGCCGGCGAACTGGTGGTGGGCGTGAGCGACCACCTGGCCGAGGTCGACGACCTCCTCCGCGAGTACTCCGTGGGCTGGTCGCTCGAGCGCATGCCGTCCATCGACCGGGCCCTGCTGCGCCTCGGCACCTACGAGCTCGTGCACACCGACGTGCCCGTCGGGGCGTGCATCTCCGAGGCCGTCGAGCTGGCCAAGCGCTACTCCACCGACGACTCGCACAAGTTCATCAACGGCATGCTGGCCCGGGTGGCCCGCGAGGTCCGGCCTCCCGCCTGAGCCGGCGCGCCACGCCGCTGGCCGGCGTCGACGGCACCGCGTCGGGGCGGCCAGACTGTCGAGCATCGACGCCACCGATCCCGCCGCACCACCGCCGCCGCCGGTCCAGCCCCTGGTGCTGCCGTGGCCCCCGCTGCGCCGCAACGAGCCGAGCGTGGCCCTGCGCCCGTGGGGTGCCCAGGCCTCCGACGCCGCCACCCTGGCCGCCGCGTGGAGCGAGCCCGACATCGCCCGGTGGACCGCGGTGCCCGACGCCCACGACGAGGCCGCCGCCGCCCGGTGGGTGGCCGGCGAGGGCGCCCGGCGGGACCAGGGCGTGGCGCTGGACCTGGCCATCACCGAGTCGGGGGTGCCCGAGGTGGTGCTGGGCGAGATCGGCCTGGCGCTGGTGGAGGCCGATCGCCGCTGGGCCGAGGTGGGCTACTGGCTGTTCCCCGCCGAGCGGGGCCGGGGCCGCGCCTCGGTGGCGTTGGAGGTCTTCACCGACTGGGTGTTGCGGGACCTGCCGATCAACCGGCTCTTCGCCCGCACCCACGTCGACAACCCCGCCTCGGCGGCCGTCGCCCGGCGGGCCGGCTACGAGCTGGCGGGGGAGCTGCCCGACGGCGCGCAGGTCTGGGTGGCCGACCGGGAGGGCTGACGGCCTCGCGTCGGCCCTGCTACCTTCGGGGCCTGACCGTTAACCGGGTCCCGTGAGGCCCAACGGACAGGAAGCGAGCCGCAGTGGCCGAACGAGAACGACGCCAAGCGCCCCCGTACGGGGGGCGTCTTCGCGCCCCGGACCCGCGTCATGGACAGCGCCGACGTGCAGCGGGCGGTCTGGCGCATGGCCCACGAGATCATCGAGGCCAACAGCGGCACCGAGTCGGTGGTGCTGGTGGGCCTCCAGACCGGCGGCCTGCCGGTGTCGGAGGCGGTGGCCGACGCCCTGACCTCGATCACCGGCCACGAGACCGAGGTCGGCAGCCTCGACGTCGCCTTCTACCGGGACGACATCGGCCTGCGCCCGGTGCTGCCCGAGGCGGTCACCCACATCCCGTGGAACCTCGACGGCCGCACCGTGGTGCTCTGCGACGACGTGCTCTTCACCGGGCGCACCATCCGTGCCGCCCTGAACGCCTTGTCCGACTACGGGCGCCCACGAGCGGTGCAGCTCCTCGTGATGGTCGACCGCGGCCACCGCGAGCTGCCCATCCGCCCGGACTACGTGGGCAAGAACCTGCCCACCCGGCGAGACGAGGTGGTCGACGTCCACGCCGACGGCGTCGACCTCGGGGAGATGCTGCGGTGAAGCACCTGCTCGGGATCGAAGACCTGGGCGGGGCAGAGGGCATCGACGAGGTCATGCGGCTGACGGACTCCTTCGTGGAGGTGTCGGGCCGCAACATCCCGCGGGTCCCGGCCCTGCGGGGCAAGACCGTCGCCTGGCTGTTCTACGAGGACTCCACCCGCACCCGGCTCTCGTTCGAGACCGCCGCCAAGCGGCTCACCGCCGACACCATGAACTTCTCGGTGAGCTCGTCCTCGGTCAAGAAGGGCGAGTCGCTCCGCGACACCGCCCGCACCATCGAGGCCATGGGCATCGACGCCATCGTCGTGCGCCACGCGTCGGCCGGCGCCCCGCACCGCATCTCGCGCTGGGTCGACGCCGCCGTCATCAACGCCGGCGATGGCTGGCACCAGCACCCCACCCAAGCCCTGCTCGACACGTACTCGCTGCGCCAGCGGTGGGGGAGCCTCGACGGCCGCCACATCGCCATCGTCGGCGACATCAAGCACAGCCGGGTGGCCCGCTCCGACGTGTGGGCCTTCACCGCCATGGGCGCCGAGGTGACCCTGGTCGCGCCGCCCACGCTGCTGCCGCCCAGCCTCGAGGGGTGGCCGGTCAAGGTCAGCCACGACCTCGACGCCGTGCTGCCCACCGTCGACGCCATCTACCTCCTGCGCATGCAGCGCGAGCGCATGACCGAGGCGCTGCTGCCGTCGCTGCGGGAGTACACCGCCTGCTTCGGGCTCACCGCCCGGCGGGTCGACGCGCTGCGCGACGACGCCCTGGTGCTGCACCCCGGGCCCATGAACCGCGGGGTCGAGATCGCCGCCGAGGTGGCCGACCTGCCCCGATCCCTGATCCTGGACCAGGTCCGCAACGGCGTGGCCGTGCGGATGGCCGTCCTCTACCTGCTCCTCGGCGCCGGCTCCGACCTCGTGGCTGCGCCGGCGCCCGAACCCCTCGAAGGAACCCCCCGTGGCTGACGCCGGATCGCTGGTCATCAAGGGCGGGCAGGTGGTCGACGCCACCGGCGAGCGCACCGCCGACGTCGTGGTCGTCGACGGTCGGATCACCGCGGTCGGCACCGGGCTCAGCGCCGACCGCACCCTCGACGCCACCGGCTGCATCGTGGCCCCTGGCCTCGTCGACATCCACAGCCACCTCCGCGAACCCGGCAAGGAGGAGGCCGAGACCGTCGAGACCGGCGCTCGGGGTGCCGCGCTGGGCGGCTACACCGCCATCCTCGCCATGCCCAACACCACGCCAGCGATCGACAGCGCGGCCGTGGTCCAGCAGGTGCTGGAGCTGGGTCGGCCCGCCCCGTGCGACGTGTTCAGCTCCGGCGCGATCACCGTGGGCCGCGGTGGCGAGCAGCTGGCGCCGATGGCCGAGATGGCCGCCCTCGGCGTGCGGATCTTCACCGACGACGGCGCCGGCGTGCAGGACAACGGCCTCATGCGCCGGGCCATGGAGTACGCCAGCGGGCTCGGCGTGACCTTGGCCCAGCACTGCGAGGACGACGCCCTCTGCGGCGGCGGCCACATGCACGAGGGCGAGTGGTCGGCACGGCTGGGCATCCCCGGCCAGCCTGCGGAGGCCGAGGAGCTGATGGTGATGCGCGACATCGCCCTGGCCCGCCTCACCGGCTGCCGCATCCACTTCCAGCACCTCAGCACCGCCGGCTCGGTGGCCATGGTCCGCGCCGCGATCGCCTCGGGCCTGCCGGTCACCGCCGAGGCCACGCCGCACCACTTCACGCTCACCCACGCCGAGTGCCAGGGCTACGACCCCGTGTTCAAGGTCAACCCGCCACTGCGCACCGCCGCCGACGTCGACGCCGTGAAGGGCGCGCTGGCCGACGGCACCATCGGGATCATCGCCACCGACCACGCGCCGCACGCCCCCGAGACCAAGGAGCTGCCCTTCGACCAGGCGCCGCCCGGGATGCTCGGCCTCGAGACGGCCCTGGCCCTGGCCCTCACCGAGCTGGACCTCCCGGTGCAGCAGGTCCTCGCCGCCCTCTCCTGGAACCCGGCCGCCGCCATCGGCGTCGGCGACCTCCACGGCCTGCCCGTCGAGGCCGGCAACCCCGCCAACCTGTGCGTGATCGACCCGGAGGCCACCTGGACGGTGCGGGGCTCGGCCATGGCCAGCCGCAGCACCAACACCCCCTTCGAGGGCCGGGAGCTGCGCGGCAAGGTCCGCCACACCGTCCTGCACGGCGAGCCCGTCGTCGTCGCCGGCGAGCCCCAGCGCTGACCGATCCGAGTCGGCGTCCGGGGGGCGCGGGTGCGTCACCGGTGGGACGTGGGCGCTCCCGAGCCCGGTGGCGAGGGTCAGTCCTTGAGGCCGGGGTGGCGGCTGGCGAGGAGCGGGACCAACAGGGCCTTCGGCGTGAGGTGGGCGAACATGGCCGCAGCGCGGTTGGCCGGGCCGGGGATGGCCACCGGCTTGCCCTTGTCGAGCGCCGTCACGCCGACCTTGGCCACGGCCTCGGCCGACTCCCACATGAACGCCGGCAGCGCGGCCTCGGCGTCCTCCTTGGCGAAGCCGGCGGCCTCGCCGAAGCCGGTGTCGACCGGGCCGGGGCAGAGCGCGGTGGCCGCCACGCCGGTGCCCCGCAGCTCGCCGCCGAGCGAGCGGGTGTAGGAGAGGACGAACGCCTTGCAGCCGCCGTAGCCGGCCTGGCCGGGCAGCGGCTGGAACGCCGCGGTGGACGCCACGTTCAGGATGCCGCCCCGGCCCCGGGCCACCATGCCGGGCAGGAAGCGGCTGCACAGGTCGGCCACCGCCACCACGTCGACCTCGATCATCGCCATCTCGGCGGCCGGGTCGGCCTGGGCGATGGGCCCGAGGGTGGACAGCCCGGCGTTGTTCACCAGGATGTCGGGCTCGAGGCCCAGCTCGGTGACCCGGTCGAGCAGACCGGCCCGGGCGTCGCGGTCGGCGAGGTCGGTGGCGAGCACCTCGGCCCGCACCCCGGAGCCCCGCAGCTCCGCCGCGAGGTCGGCCAGCTTGTCGGCCCGGCGGGCCACCAGGGTGACCCCGTGGCCCCGGCGCACCAGCTCGCGGGCGATCTCGGCGCCGATGCCGGAGGACGCCCCGGTGACGACGGCGGTGCGGTCAGGGGCAGGCGTGGGCAGCGTCATGGCCGCCGAGCGTAGGCGGGCCGACGCGATCGACGGACGAGACGGTTCTGTCGGGGAACGGTGTTGCGTGGCGACCTGTCTCCCGACAGAACGGGGGGCCGGACGGTTCTGTCGGGAAACGGCCCGGACGGTTCTGTCGGGGGATCGTGTCGTGTGGCGACCAGCTTCCCTGACAGAACGGGTTGGGGGGACGGCCCGGACGGTTCTGTCGGGAAATCGTGCCGTGGGGCGACCTGTTCTCCCGACAGAACGGTGACGCGGCTCAGGCGGTGACGACGGCGTGGAGGCGGCGGACGGCCTCGTGGAGCTCGTCGACGCTGGCGGTGGCGAAGCTGAGGCGCATCGCCGAGTGGTCCGGGGCGTCGACGCCGAACGCCGAGCCGGGGACGTAGGCCACGCCCGCGGCCACGGCGTCGAGGAGGCGGGCGGTGGCGTCGAAGCCCTCGAAGCGCGTCCAGACGAACATCCCCCCGCCGGGCACGGTGAACGGCGCGGCGTCGCCGAAGGTCTGGTGGAGGGCGTCGACGAGGCCGTCGCGGCGCTCGCGGTAGAGGGCGCGCGAGCGGTCGAGGTGCGCCGCCCGCCAGGCCGGGTCCTGGGCGAGGGCGGTGACCACGCCCTGGCTCAGCGAGCTGGTGTGCAGGTCGGAGGACTGCTTGGCCACGATGACCGCGTCGAGCAGCCAGCGGGGTCCGGCCATCCAGCCCAGGCGGAGGCCCGGCGCGACGGTCTTGGACACCGAGCGCAGGCGCACGACGTGCTCGCTGCCGGGGCCCACCGGCCCGGGCGGGGGCGCGTCGAACCACAGCTCGCCGTAGGGGTCGTCCTCGACGACGACGAAGCCGTAGCGCTCGGCCAGCTCGGCCAGGTGCACCCGGCGCTCGGTGGAGAGCGTGGCCCCGGTGGGGTTGTGGAAGTTGGTGACGACGTAGGCCAGCTTGGGGCGCAGCCCAGCGGCGAGCCGTTCGGCCAGCACGTCGGTGCGGAGCCCGTCGCCGTCGACGGGGATGGCGGTGAGCTGGGCGCCGTGGCTGCGCAGGGCCTGCAGCGAGCCGAGGTAGTCGGGGTCGCCCACCACCACGGGGTCGCCGTCGTCGACGAGCACCCGGCTGACCAGGTCGAGGCCCTGCTGCGAGCCGGTGGTGACCACCAGGTCCTCCGGCTCGACCTGGGCGTCGGTCCACCCGGCGAGCGCGGCGCGGCATGCCGGGTCACCGTCGGTGCGGCCGTACTGCACGGCGTCGGTCCCGCCCTCGAGCGCAGCCAGCGCAGCGGCGCGCAGCTCGGCCATGGGGAACGACGACGGCGCCGGGATCCCGCCGGCCAGGGAGATCACGCCGGGGGCGCTGGCGTGCACGAGGATGTCGCGGATGGTGGACGAGGTGGCGCCCTGGGCACGACGGGACAGCAGGAGGGCGGGGTCGGCGGTTCCGGTCACCGGCCGACGGTAGCAACGCCCGAGCCGCTCGCCGGGGCTCCGTTTCGCCTCGACCGGCCCGCTCGAGGGCACCGCCGCCTGGTCCGGGGCCCTGGACCCTCGAAGGCTTGGGGGAGCGGGCCGGTCGGCTGGTAGCTTCCTCTCCTGACCGTGAAGTGGGTCCAGTGAGGCCCACACGGACAGGAGCGCAGCAATGGCACAGCCCACCTCGTCACCCACGCCCCCAGCCGGGGGCTTTTCTTTTGCCCGGGAGGCGGTGGCGTGATCCGCGGCGCGCTCCTCGTGCTCACCGACGGCACCACGTTCGAGGGCGAGGCCCTCGGGGCCACGCCGGCGAACGGCATCGCCACCGGTGAGGTGGTGTTCAACACCGTGCTGCACGGCTACCAGGAGGTCATCTCCGACCCCTCCTACGCCGGCCAGATCATCACCTTCACCTATCCCCACATCGGCAACTACGGCGTGACCCCGCACGACGACGAGGGCCGCCGGCCCTTCTGCCGCGGCGTGGTGGTCCGCGAGCCCGCTCGGCGCCGCTCCAACTGGCGCGCCACCGAGGACCTGGACGCCTGGCTGGTGCGCCACGGCATCCCCGGCATCGGCGGGGTCGACACCCGGCGGCTCACCCGCCACATCCGCGACACCGGCGCCACGCCCGGTGCCTTCGGCGCCCTGGGCGAGGCGCCCGACGGGACCACCGTGACCGAGGCGTCCTTGCTGGCAGCGGCCACCGCCGAGCCCGGCACCGACGGCGTCGACCTGGTGGCCCAGGTCACCACCGACGCCTCCTACGTGGTGGGCAGCGACGCCCCGTTCCGCGTCGTCGCCTACGACTTCGGCATCAAGGCCACGATCCTGCGCCACCTGGCCGGGTTCGCCAACGTCACCGTGGTGCCCGCCTCCACGCCGGCGGCCGAGGTGCTGGCCCACCACCCGCACGGCGTCTTCCTCTCGAACGGGCCCGGCGATCCCGAGGCCGTGCCCTACGCGGTGGAGGCCACCCGCGAGCTGCTGGGCAAGGTCCCGGTCTTCGGGATCTGCCTCGGCCACCAGATCCTGGGCCTGGCGCTCGGCGCCCAGACCGTGAAGCTGCCCTTCGGCCACCACGGCGGCAACCACCCGGTCCGCCGCCTGCGCGACGGCAAGGTCGAGATCACCAGCCAGAACCACAACTTCGCCATCGACCCCGACACGCTGGTCGACGCCGAGGTCACCCACGTCAACCTGAACGACGGCGTGGTCCAGGGCATCAAGGCCACCAAGGTGTCGGCCTTCTCGGTCCAGCACCACCCGGAGGCTGGCCCCGGCCCGCACGATGCCAGCTACCTCTTCGACGACTTCGCCCTGGCCATGGCCGGGTTCCACGCCGACGCCGGCCTGCCGACGGCCCCCAAGCCGGAGCTCGTCTGGGGCCAGGAGCCCGACGGCCTCGTGACCGGGCACCTGCAGCGCAGCGACGCCGACCACGGAGGCCAGGCCTGATGCCCAAGCGCACCGACATCGAGAGCATCCTGCTCATCGGCTCCGGGCCGATCGTCATCGGCCAGGCCTGCGAGTTCGACTACTCGGGCACCCAGGCGTGCCGGGTCCTCCGCGAGGAGGGCTACCGGGTGATCCTGGCCAACTCGAACCCGGCCACGATCATGACCGACCCCGACTTCGCGGACGCCACCTACGTGGAGCCGCTCGACGTCGACATCCTCACCAAGATCATCGAGAAGGAGCGGCCCGGCGCGCTGCTCCCCACCATGGGCGGGCAGACGGCGCTCAACCTGGCCATGGAGCTGGTCGAGGCCGGCGTCCTCGAGCGCTACGACGTCGAGCTCATCGGCGCCGACGCCACGGCCATCGCCACCGCCGAGGACCGCAACCTGTTCAAGGAGGCCATGATCGGCATCGGCCTCCACGTGCCCGCCTCCGGCGTGGCCGCCCCGCCCAAGGTCCTGACCGAGGCGCGCGAGCCCCGCACCCCCAAGGCCGAGCTGGTCAAGGCGGCTATGGAGTCGGCCCGCGAGGTGGTCGACCGCATCGGCCTGCCCGTGGTCATCCGGCCCGCCTACATCCTCGGCGGCAAGGGCACCGGCATCGCCTCCACCCCCGAGGAGTTCGAGCGGGTGGCCAGCCACGGCCTCGACTCCAGCCCCATCACCGAGATCCTCATCGAGAAGAGCATCGCCGGCTGGAAGGAGTACGAGCTCGAGGTCATGCGGGACCACGCCGACAACTGCGTGATCATCTGCTCGATCGAGAACGTCGACCCCATGGGCGTGCACACCGGCGACTCCATCACCGTCGCCCCCGCCCAGACCCTCTCCGACGTCGAGTACCAGCAGATGCGCGACGCCGCCTTCGCCTGCATCCGGCGCGTCGGCGTCGAGACCGGCGGCTCGAACGTCCAGTTCGCGCTGAACCCGGAGAACGGCGACCTCGTCGTCATCGAGATGAACCCCCGGGTCAGCCGGTCCTCGGCGCTGGCCTCGAAGGCCACCGGCTTCCCGATCGCCAAGATCGCCGCCCGCCTCGCCGTCGGCTACACGCTCGACGAGATCCCGAACGACATCACCCGCAAGACCCCCGCCAGCTTCGAGCCCACCATCGACTACGTGGTCACCAAGGTGCCGCGCTGGGCCTTCGAGAAGTTCCCGGGCCAGGAGCCGGTGCTCGGCACCCAGATGCAGTCGGTCGGCGAGGCCATGGCCATCGGCCGCACCTTCCCCGAGTCGCTGCAGAAGGCGCTGCGCTCCCTGGAGCAGGGCCGCCTCGGGCTCAACGGCGACCCGGGCGAGACGGCGTTCGACGACCTCAGCGACGACGAGCTGGTGGCGGCGGCCGCCATCGGCACGCCCGACCGCCCGTTCCAGCTCGAGCGGGCCATCTGGCGCGGCATCGACCCCGACCGCATCTTCGAGGAGACCCGGGTCGACCCGTGGTTCCTCGACCAGATGAGCCTCATCACCGAGGAGCGCAAGCACCTCGAGCAGGTCGGGTTCGCCGCCATGGACCGGCGCGCCTGGCGCCGGGCCAAGCGGCTCGGCTTCGGCGACGCCCAGCTCGCCCACCTGTGGTCGGTCACCGAGGCCGAGGTCCGCGCCGCCCGCCTGGCGGCCGGCGTGAAGGTCACGTTCAAGACGGTCGACACCTGCGGCGCCGAGTTCGAGGCCGAGACGCCGTACCACTACTCCACCTACGAGGACGACGACGAGGTCCGCCCCGGCGAGCGGCCCAAGGTGCTGATCCTGGGCTCGGGGCCGAACCGCATCGGCCAGGGCATCGAGTTCGACTACTGCTGCGTCCACGCCAGCTTCGCCCTGCGCGACGCCGGCTACGAGACGATCATGCTCAACTGCAACCCGGAGACGGTGTCCACCGACTACGACACCTCCGACCGGCTGTACTTCGAGCCGCTCACCTACGAGGACGTCATGAACGTCATCGACGGCGAGCAGGAGCCCGGCAGGGGCGAGCTGGCCGGCGTGATCGTCTCGCTCGGCGGCCAGACCCCGCTCAAGCTGTCGGGTCGCATCCCCGCCGAGCTGGTGCTGGGCACCTCGCCGGCGTCGATCGACCTGGCCGAGGACCGCGAGGGCTGGAACGCCCTGTGCAACGAGCTCGGCATCGCCCAGCCCCCGGGCGGCACGGCCGTCAGCTACGAAGCGGCCAAGGTGATCGCGGAGGACATCGGCTACCCGGTGCTCGTGCGACCCTCCTACGTGCTCGGCGGCCGGGCCATGGAGATCGTCTACGACGACGCCCAGCTCGAGCGGGCCATGGCCCAGCTCGCGGGCTTCGGCTCGCTGGGCAAGGAGGGCGGGCTGTCCGCCGAGCGCCCGGTGCTGGTGGACCGCTTCCTGGAGGACGCCACCGAGGTCGACGTCGACGCCATCCGCGACCGCACCGGCGCCATCGTCATCGGCGGCGTCATGGAGCACGTCGAGGAGGCCGGGGTCCACTCCGGCGACTCCGCCTGCGCCATCCCGCCGTACTCGTTGAGCCCCGAGACCGTCGGCGCCATCGAGGACTGCACCCGCCAGATCGCCACCGCCCTCGAGGTGGTCGGCCTCATCAACGTGCAGTTCGCGGTCCGCGACGGCGAGGTCTTCGTCATCGAGGCCAACCCCCGCGCCAGCCGCACGGTCCCGTTCGTCGCCAAGGCCACCGGCGTGCCGCTGGTCAAGGTGGCCGCCCGGGTCATGGTGGGCGCCACGCTCGAGGAGCTGCGGGCCGAGGGCCTGCTCCGCGACCCCGACACCGCCGGCCACGTGGCGGTCAAGGAGGCGGTGCTCCCGTTCAACCGCTTCCCCGACGCCGACCGGGTCCTCGGGCCCGAGATGCGCTCCACCGGCGAGGTCATGGGCATCGACCGGTCCTTCGGCCTGGCCTTCGCCAAGAGCCAGATCGCAGCCGGGGACCGGCTGCCGGAGTCCGGCCAGGTGTTCTTCTCGCTGGCCGACCGGGACAAGCCGTCGGGCATCCGGGCCGCCCAGGCCTTCGTCGCCCTCGGCTTCGGCCTCGTCGCCACCGACGGCACGGCGGACGCCTTCGAGGCCGCGGGCGTGCCGGTGGCCCGCCGGGTCGCCAAGCTCGGCGAGGAGGGCAGCGGCGGCGAGACCGCCGTCGACCTCATCCACGCCGGCGACATCCAGATGGTCGTCAACAGCCCCAAGGGCCGTGGGCCCCGCGCCGACGGCGGCTACATCCGGGCGGCAGCCGGGGTCGTCGGGATCCCGTGCCTCACCACCGCCGCCGCCGCCCTGGCGGCCGCCGAGGGCATGACCGACTGGTCCACCCACGAGCTCGAGGTCAAGGCGCTCCAGGAGTTCCACCAGCGGTGAGGCGCCTGTGCCGCGGTGCCGGGGGCGGGCGCGACGGTGCTGCCGCCGTGCCCGACCTGCCCACCCGCGTCGGCTCGATCGAGCTGCGCAACCCCGTCATGACGGCGTCCGGCACGGCAGGCCACGGCGCCGAGCTGGCGTCCTACCTCGACCTCGAGGCCCTCGGTGCCGTGGTGACCAAGTCGGTCTCCGCCGACCCCTGGCCCGGCAACCCGGCGCCCCGGGTCCACCAGGCCACGGCCGGCATGCTCAACGCCGTCGGCCTCCAGGGGCCCGGCGTGGCGGCCTGGCTGGCCGACGAGCTGCCCGACCTCATCGCCACCGGCGCCACCGTCGTGGCCTCGATCTGGGGCCGGTCCGTCGACGACTACCGCCGGGCCGCCGACCTGCTGGCCGACGCCCCGGGCCAGGTGGTGGCGGTCGAGGTCAACCTGAGCTGCCCCAACGTCGAGGACCGCTCGGGCATGTTCGCCCACTCCGCCGAGGCCACCGAGGCGGCCATGGCGGTCACCGCCGGCTGCGGCCGCCCGCGGTGGGCGAAGCTCAGCCCGAACGTCGGCGACCTGGTGCCCATCGTCGACGCGGCCGTCCGTGGGGGCGCCGAGGCGGTCACCCTGGTCAACACCGTCATGGGCATGGCCATCGACCCCGCCACCCGGACCTACCGGCTCGGCAACGGGGGAGGGGGCCTGTCGGGCCCGGCCATCCACCCGGTGGCCGTGCGCGCCGTCCACGACGTCGCGGCGGCCCGCCCCGACGTGGCGATCGTCGGCGCCGGCGGCGTCCTCGACGGCGAGACCGCTGCCGAGCTGCTGGTGGCCGGCGCCTCGGCGGTGCAGGTCGGGACGGCCACCTTCGCCGACCCGCGGGCTCCCGGTCGGGTGGCGGCAGAACTGGTTGACTGGTGCCGGCGACACGGCGTCGAGCACGCCGACGAACTGATCGGAGCGATCCATGGACACGACCGCCGCAGCTGAGACGCCGCTGATCCAGGCCGACCACGACGTGCGGCGTCGACTGGCGCTGGTCATCGACGTCGACGACCTGGTGGTCGCCCGCCGCCTCGCCCAGACCCTGCGCCCGTGGTTCGGCGTCGCCAAGGTGGGCCTCGAGCTGTTCAGCGCCGCCGGTCCGGACGCCATCGAGACGATGGCCGAGCTGGGCTACGAGGTCTTCGCCGACCTCAAGCTCCACGACATCCCCACCACCGTGGGCAAGGCCTCGCGGGTCCTGGGCTCGCTGGGCGCCAGCTACGTGACCATGCACGCGTTCGGCGGGGTCGACATGCTCCGCGCCGGGGTCGAGGGCCTGCGCGCCGGCGCCGAGTCCGCCGGCCTCCCCGAGCCCACCGCCCTCGCGGTGACCGTGCTCACCAGCGACGGCGGGGCCCCGCCCCACATCCTCCCCAAGCGGGTGGCCACCGCCATCGAGGCCGGCTGCGGCGGTCTGGTGTGCGCGGTCGGCGACGTGCGCGAGGCCCGCCTGCTGGGCCCGGCGCTCACCATCGTCACGCCGGGCATCCGTCCGGTCGGCTCGCCCACCCACGACCAGGCCCGGGCCGCCACGCCCCAAGAGGCGTTCGACGCCGGTGCCGACCTGCTCGTCATCGGCCGCGCCGTCACCGCAGCGCCGGACCCGGTGGTCGCCGCCGCCGAGCTGGTCGAGTCGCTCACCCTGTGACCTGCGTGTCCGTCATTCGGACACTCCGAGAATCCGAAGCGAGGCAGGAGTAGGGTTGTGCCCATGGCACAGCCTCCGACCCTGTCACCGGAACAGCGCGCTGCGGCGCTCGAGAAGGCGGGCCAGGCCCGCCGTGCTCGCGCAGAGCTCAAGGAGCGCTTGAAGATGGGCTCCATCACCCTGGCCGAGGTCCTCAAGCAGGGCGAGACCGACGAGCTGGTCGGCAAGACCAAGGTGCTCGCCGTGCTGGAGTCCCTGCCGGGCGTCGGCAAGGTCAAGGCCCGCCGCACCATGGACGAGATCGGCATCGCCGACACCCGCCGCGTGCGCGGCCTCGGTGCGCAGCAGCGCGAGTCGCTGCTCGCCGCCTTCGCCTGACCGTGCTGGTCACCCTTTCGGGGCTGCCGGGCTCGGGGACGAGCACGGTGGCCCGACTGGTCGCGGCCGCCCTCGGCCTGGACCACCTCGACGGCGGCACGGTGTTCCGCACCGTGGCGGCCGAGCAGGGGATGAGCCTGGCCGAGTACGCCAAGCTGGCCGAGCACGACGAGAACATCGACCGCGCCCTCGACGACCGGCTCACCGAACGGGCCCGCCAGGGCGACGTCCTGCTCGAGTCCCGGCTCTCGGGGTGGCTGGCCACCCGGGCCGGGCTCGAGGCGCTCACCGTCTGGATCGCCTGCGACGAGGTCGAGCGGGCCCGTCGGGTGGGCGGCCGCGACGGCCACGACGCCGAGGAGGCGCTGGCCCACAACCAGAAGCGCGAGCGCTCCGAGCGGGCCCGCTACCTCGGCTACTACGACATCGACCTCACGGACCTGTCGATCTACGAGCTCGTGCTCGACAGCACCGAGGCCGGGCCGGAGGCGCTGGTGGCCGAGATCGTGGCGGCCGCCAGGGCCCGGGCCGATCGCCCGGACCCCGCAGAGGCGCCGGCGCCCTAGTTGCCCGGGGCGGGGGCCACCGTGACGGTGGAGGCCGTGGCCCCGCCGTCGTCGGCCGTCACCCCGAGGCACGCCGAGGCGCCGTCGAGCGGGTCGACGTCGTCGTCGTCGCCCAGGAAGCTGGCGATGAACGAGGCTCGCAGGGCCTCGTCGGTGACCGCCTTGCGCAGGCAGGCCTCGGTCTTGGCGTCGATCGCCTGGCCCTCGGTGGAGAACGCCTTGATGAAGGTGTCCGCCAGGTTCACGTCGCAGGCCTCGAACTGGTCGTAGAGCTCGCCGGCCTTGTCCTCGTCGATGCCCAGGGACTTCGGGAAGTCGTCGCCGTTGCCGGCGGCGAACTGCTGCGGGGTGAGGCCGGCATCGGTGATCTTGTCGAAGCCGATCACGTCGATGAACTTGTCGGCGACGCACTCGGACTTGTCCTTCGAGAGGATCTCGCCGGAGGAGTCGAAGCTCTCGGTGAAGGCGTCGACGTAGGCCTGCCGGGAGCGGTCGCCGTCGTCGGCCACGGTGGTGCTGGGGCCGGAGTCGTCGGAGCCGATCGTGGTGGTGGTCTCGGTGTCGCCGTCGACGGTGGTGGTCGACGCCGTGGCCGCCTTGTCGGGCTTGGTGGTGGTGGTCTTGGCCGCGCCGTCGGAGCCGTCGGAGCTGCACGCCGCGGCGCCCGTGGCGAGCAGGGCGGCGAGGGCGAGGCCGGCGAGGAGCCGGCGGGGTTGGGTGGTCATGGGATCCGTCCTAGGTGGTGCTGGTTGGGGGGCAGGCTACGCGGTGGCCGTTCAGGGACCGGTGGTCGTGGGGCCGGTGCTGTTGGCGCTGCTGTCGGCGCTGTCGCCGCCCAGGCCGAGGCACTCGCTGGCCTTGTCGATGGGGTCGTCGGCCAGGTCCTCGCCGGTGTAGTCGGCCACGAAGGAGCGCCGGAGGTTGTCGTCGGTCAGGTACCGGTCGAGGCACGCCAGCTGGGCGGTCGTGGGCTTGGCGCCGCCGAAGCTGGTCAGGGCCTTGGTGAAGGTCTCCTTCAGGTCCAGGTCGCACTCGGCGAACTGGTCGTAGAGGTCCCCGGCCAGCTCCTCGTCGACCCCGAGCGAGGCGGGGAGGTCCTCGCCGTCGCCCTCGGCGAGCTGCTTCGGGGTGACGCCGGCGTCGTTCAGGTCGTCGACGCCGATCACGTCCACGAACCGGTCGGCGAGGCAGTCGATCTGGTCCTTGGTGTAGATCTCGGAGTCGTCCTCGTCGAAGCTGCCGATCATGGCGGTGACGTAGTCGTCGCGGGAGTAGGCGCCGTCATCGCCCCCGCCGCCGCCCGGCTCGGTGGTGGTCGTCGGGTCGTCGTCGGGATCGGTGGTGGTCGTGACCTGGGGATCGGGGTCGTCCACGTCGGTGGTGGTCGTGGCCCGGGCGGTCGTGGTCGTGGTGGCGTCGTCGGCGTCGGAGCCACCGCTGGCGCCACAGGCGGCGACCGAGCCGGACAGCAGCAGGAGCATCGCCGCCGCGGTCAGCGCCCGGCGGGCGGGGGTGGGGGTGCTACGGGGGGTGGGCACAGGGGGGGTCCTTCCAGAGGGGCCGTTCGGCGGAGCATCCGACGTCGGGTGGTGGCGAGGGGTTCCCCCGGCGGTGCGGGACCAAACGGGGCGGGGTCCCCATCTCGCCCGGGAGGGGCCGGCCTTGGTACGGTGGACTGCCCTGCGCAACCGGACGAGGAATCGGATCTCCCATGACCTGGCAGCACGACACCATGATGAACCCGCCGATCGAGGGCCTCCTCGAGCGGGCCGACTCCAAGTTCCGCCTCGTCACCCTCGGTGCCAAGCGGGCCCGCCAGATCAACTCGTACTTCGGCCAGCTCGGTGACGGGCCCGGCCAGCTGGTCCCGCCGCAGGTCACCTCGGTGGCCCGCAAGCCGCTGTCGATCGCCTTCGAGGAGATCGCCGCCGACAAGATCGAGGCCGTGCAGATCGACCCGGAGGCCCTCGCCGCCGAGGCGCAGGCCGAGGCCGACGCCATCGCCGCTGCGGCCAAGTCGTCGGGCGAGTAGCACCACCCACCACCGAGGTCCGCACGTGATCGACGGATCTCGCATCGTCCTCGGCGTCACCGGGGGCATCGCCGCCTACAAGGCGGTCGAGGTGTGCCGTCGGCTGGTCGACGCCGGCGCGCACGTGGCGCCGGTCATGACCGAAGGGGCGTCGCGCTTCATCGGCGAGACCACCCTGTCGGCCCTGGCGTCGGAGCCGGTGCAGACCTCGCTCTGGGACGAGGCCAGCCCCATCCCGCACACGCGCCTCGGCCAGGGGGCCGACCTGGTGGTGGTGGCGCCGGCCACCGCCCGCCTCCTGGCCGACTACGCCGCCGGCCGCTCCCACGACCTGCTGACGGCCACCCTGCTGGCCACCCGGGCGCCGGTGCTGGTGTGCCCGGCCATGCACACCGAGATGTGGGAGCACCCGGCGGTCCAGGTCAACCTGGCCACCCTCCGGGCGCGTGGCGTGCACGTCGTCGAGCCCGAGGCGGGGCGCCTGGCCGGCGGCGACGTGGGCCACGGCCGCCTGGCCGACCCCGCAGCGATCGTGGCGGCCGTCGCCGCCATCCTGACCCCGGCCGACCTCGCGGGGCTGTCGGTGGTGGTCACCGCAGGCGGCACGCGCGAGCCCATCGACCCGGTGCGCTTCATCGGCAACCGGTCCTCCGGCAAGCAGGGCCACGCCCTCGCGGCGGCGGCCGCCCGCCGAGGCGCGGCGGTCACGCTCGTCACCACCGTCCCCGGCACCGCGCCCGCGGGCGTGGCGGTGCGGGCGGTCGACACGGCCGACGAGATGCACGCCGCGGTGGCCGAGCTGGCACCGGCGGCCGACGTCGTGGTGATGGCGGCCGCGGTGGCCGACTTCAAGCCGGTGGCCGTCGCCGGCGACAAGCTGAAGAAGGCCGACGGCGTGCCCGAGATCCGCCTGGAGCCCACGGTCGACATCCTGGCCGAGCTGGGCGCCGGCAAGGCGCCGGGGCAGACCCTGGTGGGCTTCGCGGCCGAGACGGCCGACGTCGCCGCCAACGCCCAGAAGAAGCTGGTGGCCAAGCGGGTGGACCTGCTGGTGGCCAACGACGTGTCGGCCCCCGAGGCCGGCTTCGAGCACGACACCAACGCCGTGGTCATCTACCGGGCCGACGGGAGCTTCCTCGAGGTGCCCCTCGCGAGCAAGGGCGAGGTGGCCGATGCGGTCCTCGACTCGGTGGTTGCCCACCGCCTACAGTCGTCCGGTTCGTCAAAATCGTAATACCTGACCAGATTCGTCAACTATGAACCGTTCGTCAGAACGAAGGAGTGCCCTGTGACCCGCTGGACCTTCACCTCGGAGTCGGTGACCGAAGGCCATCCCGACAAGATGGCCGACCAGATCTCCGACGCGGTGCTCGACGCCATCCTGGCCCAGGACCCGGCGGCCCGCGTGGCCTGCGAGACGCTCATCACCACCGGCCTGGTGGTCGTGGCCGGCGAGATCACCACCAGCGCCTACGTCGACTTCCCGGCCATCGTGCGCGGCACGGTCAACGGCATCGGCTTCGACAACGGCAACGTCGGCTTCGACGGCAACACCTGCGGCGTCATCACTTCCATCGACGGCCAGTCGCCCGACATCGCCCAGGGCGTGGACACGGCCTTCGAGACCCGGACCGGCTCCGCCGGGGAGGACGAGCTAAACAGCCAGGGCGCCGGCGACCAGGGCATGATGTTCGGCTACGCCTGCAACGAGACCGACGATCTCATGCCGATGCCGATCTGGCTGGCGCACAAGCTCTCAGCCCGCCTCGCCGAGGTCCGCAAGGCCGGGATCCTCCCGTACCTCCGCCCCGACGGCAAGACCCAGGTCACCTTCGACTACGAGGGCAACACGCCCGTCGCCCTGAAGACCGTGCTGATCTCCACCCAGCACAACCCGGGCATCGATGCCGAGACCACCATCAAGCCCGACCTGATCGAGCACGTCATCCGCCCGTCGCTGCCGGCGCAGTTCGCCGACGACGACTTCGAGGTGTACGTCAACCCCACCGGCAACTTCGTGCTGGGCGGGCCCCACGCCGACGTCGGCCTCACCGGCCGCAAGATCATCGTCGACACCTACGGCGGCATGGCCCGCCACGGCGGCGGCGCCTTCTCCGGCAAGGACCCGTCGAAGGTCGACCGCTCGGCCGCCTACGCC
Organism: Aquihabitans sp. G128; assembly: GCF_019048865.1. Classification (GTDB taxonomy): domain Bacteria; phylum Actinomycetota; class Acidimicrobiia; order Acidimicrobiales; family Iamiaceae; genus Aquihabitans. The sequence goes on from NZ_CP077604.1 coordinate 736,471, forward strand.
GGCCGCTGGGTGGCCAAGAACCTGGTCGCCTCCGGTGCGGCCGACCGGGCCGAGGTCCAGGTCGCCTACGCCATCGGCGTGGCGCACCCGGTCTCGCTGCTGGTGGAGACCTTCGGCACCGCCAAGGTCGAGGAGTCGAAGATCGTCGACGCCGTCAACCAGGTGTTCGACCTCCGCCCCGGCGCCATCCTCCGCGACCTCGACCTGCGTCGCCCGATCTACCAGAAGACGGCGGCGTACGGTCACTTCGGCCGCAACGACCCCGACTTCACCTGGGAGCACACCACCCGGGCCGACGACCTGAAGTCGGCCCTCGGCCTCTGAGCCCAGCCGGCACGACCACGAGGGGACGGGCTCCGGCCCGTCCCCTCGTCGCGTCCGGGCCCGGCCACGCGCGAGGGTGACCCGGTGAGCGAGGACGCCCAGCAGACGATCCTGGGGCTGGACCTCGGCCCGGCGGCACCCGCCCCGGCCGCAGCCCGGACGGCGGCCGAGCCGGCAGATCCCGCACCCGACGGGCGCCGGATCGTACGCGTGCTCCCGGACGTCGTCGGCATCGACAAGGAGTTCGACTACCTCGTGCCCGAGGGCGTCGTGGTCCACGAGGGCGACGTCGTGCGCATCCAGCTGGGGCCCCGGCGCGTCGGCGGCTGGATCACGGCCCTGGACGTGACGGCCACGCCGGGGGTCGCCCTGGTGCCGCTGGCCAAGGTGTCCGGTCGGGGACCGGCCCCCGAGCTGGTGGCGCTGGCCTCCTGGGCCGCGTGGCGCTGGGCCGGCCGGCGGCCCCACTTCCTGCGCACGGCCTCGCCCGGCGCCGTCGTGCGGGCGCTGCCGCCGGCCATCGCCGCGCCCGCGGCGGCGCCTGAGGCGGCGGTCGAGCCGACGGTCGCCACCGCGCTCGGGCACCCGCGCGCGGTGCTGCGGCTGGCTCCCGGGATCGACCGGTACCCGCTGGTGCTGGCCGCCGCCCGGCAGCCGAGCCCCGTCGAGGGCGGTCGAACCCTGGTGCTGTGCCCGTCGGTGGCCGAGGCGCAGGCGCTGGGCCGCCGCCTCCGGCGCGACGGCGTGCCCACCGCGGTGGTCGCCGGAGAGGGCACCGGCACCGCCGGCGCAGGGGAGTGGGCCCGGGCCCAGGTCGGCGCCACCGTGGTCGGCGCCCGCGCCGCGGCGTGGGCGCCGCTGGCCCGCCTCGGCCGCGTGGTGGTGCTCGACGAGCACGACGAGGCCTACCAGGGCGAATCCGCGCCCACCTGGAACGCCAGGGACGTCGCCATCGAGCGGGCGGCGCGGGCTGGGGCCAGCTGCCTCCTCGTCTCGCCGACGCCCTCGCTCGAGGCGCTGGCCTGGGGCGAGCTGGTGGCGGCGCCGCGGCACCAGGAGCGTGCCGGGTGGCCCCGCGTGGAGGTGGTCGACCAGCGCGACCTGGACCCCTCGCTCGGGCCGCTCTTCTCCCCGGCGCTGGTGGCGCTGGTGCGCGGCGAGGGCCGGGTGCTCAGCATCCTCAACCGCACCGGCCGGGCCCGGCTGCTGGCGTGCGCAGCCTGCTCGACCCTGGCGCGCTGCGAGGTGTGCGACGCCGCGGTGTCGCTGGTGGAGGACGAGGGCACCGCCCCCCACTTCGCCTGCGGTCGCTGCGGGGCCGAGCGGCCCATGGTGTGCACCGCCTGCGGCGGCGCCCGGTTCAAGAACCTGCGCCTCGGGGTGAGCCGGGCCCGCGAGGAGCTCGAGGTGCTCGCCGGAGAACCGGTGGTGGAGGTCACCGGCGCCACCGCGCTCGACGACCCGGAGGTCGGCTCGGCCCGGCTCCTGATCGGCACCGAGGCGCTGCTGCACCGCATCGGCCGGGCCGACGCGGTGGCCTTCCTCGACTTCGACCAGGAGCTGCTGGCCCTGCGCTACCGGGCGGGGGAGCAGGCCCTCGGGTTGCTGGCCCGGGCGGCCCGCACCGTGACGCGCAGCACCGGGGAGCGAGGGCGGGTCCTCGTCCAGACCCGGACGCCCGACCACCCCGCCGTGCTGGCCGCAGTGCACGCCGATCCGGCTCGCCTCACCGACGGCGAGGCCGACCTCCGCAGGGCCCTGTCGCTGCCCCCGGCCGCCGCCCTCGCCCTGGTGTCTGGCGAGGCGTCAGCGGCCTTCGTCGCCGCCTTCGGGACGCACGACGGCTTGCGCGTGCAGGGGCCGGTCGACGGCACCTGGCGGATCGTCGCTCCCGGGCACCGCCTGCTGTGCGGCGCGCTGGCGGCGACCCCCCGTCCGCCCGGTCGCCTCCGCATCGAGGTCGATCCGCTGCGCAGCTGAGGCCTCCGGGCCCGGCGACGTCCACGGCGCCGCCAGCTGGGCGAGGTAGCCGCTCGGGGGCACGTAGCCGTCGCAGCCGTAGGTCCCGGGCCAGCCCTCAGGGCGGAGGTGCGTGCCGAAGGCGAGGTCCACCAGCGGCAGCTGGCCTGCGTAGTTGCGGTTCCAGGTCCCCGGGTCGTCCGAGTGGTGCCAGTGGTGGAAGTGCGGCGACGCGACCAGCCACTCGAGCGGGCCGAGGCGGAGGTCGACGTTGGCGTGCACGAGCAGGCCCTGGATGCGCTTGAGCGCGAAGTGCGCCACGACGGTCGGCACGGCGAAGCCCATGGCCAGCACGGGCAGGGCGACCGCCGCGCGGGCGAAGACCTGATCGAGGGGGTGGCGGCGGTTGGGCGAGAGCCAATCCAGGGAGGGCGAGCTGTGGTGGACCCGGTGGAAGCGCCACAGCAGGGGGACCTCGTGGCTGAGGCGGTGGCCCCAGTACCCGGCCACCTCGGCGAAGACCAGGGACTCGACCCAGACGAGCCACGCGGGTTGGGCCCGCACCGCCTCCGGCACCGCGGAGGGCAGCACCAGGTGGACCGCGGGCAGCAGCACCCACAGCGCCGCCACCAGGCCGGCGGCGGCCAGGACCTCGTCGGCCACGAAGTGCACGGCGTCGGTGCCTGTGCCGGATCGGGCGACGGCCGGGGGCTGGGCGTGGAGGGGCCGGGCCCGCTCGACGACGGTGAACACGGCACCGAGCACGACCAGCGCCACCGCGACGTCGGGTCGCAGCACGCACGCAGCGGCGAACGTGGCCAGCCCGGCTGCTCGGAGCGCCCACCACCGCCGGCCCCGGCCGGCTGCTGCGGCCCGCTCGCCGGCCAGCCGAGCCTGCACCTGCTCCCGCATCGTCGCTGTCCCCACGTCCCGCTCCGTCCTCGCCCGACCGCACCCGACCACCCTCCGACGACCGCCGCCCGATGGGGCGTTCCCTCGAAAACGCAGCCGGGGGCGCCCGGGCGTCCGGCCTACGGTCGGCCGATGCCCGTGCCGCTCACCATCGTCGACTCGTTCACCGACCAGCCCTTCGCCGGCAACCCGGCGGGGGTGTGCCTGCTCGCCGAGGCCGCCCCTGACCGCTGGATGCAGGCCGTGGCGGCCGAGGTGAACCTGGCCGAGACGGCGTTCCTGGTGCCCCGCCCCGACGGCGACCACGACCTCCGCTGGTTCACGCCCACCGTCGAGGTGCCGCTGTGCGGGCACGCCACCCTGGCCAGCGCCCACGTGCTCGGCGGGTCCGGCCGCTTCCACACCCGCAGCGGGCTGCTCACCTGCGCCCCGGCCGGCGACGGTGGCATCGCCATGGACCTCCCCGCCAACCCGGTCACCGCCGGCCCGGACGAGGAGGCTCCCGCCTGGGCGGCGCGCCTGGGGCTGGCGGCCGACCGGGTGGCGGCGGTGGCCCACGGCGGCGACGACTGGGTGCTGGTGCAGGCGGTCGACGCCGCCGCCGTCCGCGCCGCGGTCGCGGACCAGGCGGCGATCCTCGCCGCGACCTCCCACGCCGTCGTGGTGGTGGCCGACACCTCGGCCGACCCGGGCGAGCCCGCCGATTCGGTGTGCCGGGTCTTCGCGCCCGGATCGGGGATCGCCGAGGACCCCGTCACCGGGGCGGCCCACTGCGTGGTCGGCCCGTGGTTGGCGGCCCGGACGGGTCGGACGCGCTTCGTCGGGCACCAGGCCTCGCGACGGGGCGGGACCGTGGGGATGGAGGTCCGAGGCGACCGGGTGGTGGTCTCGGGCCACGCCACCACGGTGTCGGTGGGCGAGCTGCTGGTCGATCCGAGCTGAGCAGCCGCAGGCCGGGCCGGCCACGCGGGCGTCGGCGCGCCAGGCGCTGGGCCAGGCCTGCCGACGGGCTTCGTAGAGGGCGATGCTGGCCGCGGTGGCCACGTTGAGCGACCCGATGCGACCCAGCTGGGGGATGAACGCCAGCGCGTCGGCGCCGGCCAGCACGGCAGCGGAGAGGCCCCGGTCCTCGTGGCCCAGGGCCAGGCAGACGGCGCCGGTGAGGTCGACCTGGTGGATGGGCGTCGCCCCGTCGGCCAGCTCGACGCCGACCACCCGGTAGCCTGCCGCCCTCGCCGCCGCCAGGGCGTCGGCCGGCTCCTCGACGTGGTGGAAGGTCAGGAAGCGCTGCGAGCCGAGGGCCGTCTTCTGCGTGCCGGGCAGCGTCTCGAGCGCCGTCTGCCCGGAGATCCAGACGTCGTCGACCCGCAGGGCCGCCGCGGTGCGCAGGATGGAGCCCACGTTGTAGGGCGTGGCCACGGAGTCGAGCAGGAGCCCGAGCTTGCCGGGGGCCTGGCGCCGCCACTCGCGGTGGAGCCGCTTGAGCTCGGTGCTGCCCAGGGAGCGGCTCACGGTGCGACCTCGTCTTCGGGGGTGGGGGCGGCGGGGGCCGCCGTGGTGGCGCGGGCGGCGACGCCCAGGATGCGGTAGCCAGCTCGCGACGCCCGGCGCTCGGTGGGCCAACCCTCGGCCACGAGCCACCGCACCAGCGAATCGGCGCCGAGGTGCTTCTGCACGACGAGCGCCGCGGTGCCCGTCTCGGGCCGCAGGCGATCGAGCCACGTGCGCAGCAGGTCGTGGAGGGCGGCCTTGCCCACCCGGATGGGCGGGTTCGACCAGAGCTGGTCCACCACCAGGTCGGCGGGCACGGCCTCGGGCGCCACGACCCGCACGCGATCGCCCACGCCGTTCGCCTCGGCGTTGAGGCGGCAGAGGTCGCGGGCCCGCTCGTTGACGTCGACGGCCCAGACCACGGCGTCCGGGGCCCGCAGGGCGAGCGACACGGCGATGGGCCCGTAGCCGCACCCGACGTCGGCGAGCACCGGTCCCGTGGCCGGCGGGCCCTCGCTGAGCAGGGCGCGCGTGCCGTCGTCGACCTTGTCCGCCGAGAAGACCCCGACATCGGTGACCAGCGGGATCAGGCGGCCCTCGGGCAGCACCAGCTCGACGGCCCGGCGGTCCGACGCCCGGCTGGGCGACGCCGAGAAGTAGTGGTCGCTGGGGTCGGGCTGCGGTGGCGGCACCGTGGCGACGGTAGCCTGGCGCCCATGGCCCCCTACGAGATCCGTGTGATCGGAGACCCGGTCCTGAAGCAGCAGGCCGCCGACGTCACCGACATCGACGGCCGTCTCGTGCGCCTCGTCGACGACATGGTCGAGACCATGTACGCCGCCCCGGGCATCGGCCTCGCCGCCCCGCAGGTGGGCGTGCAGAAGCGGCTCTTCGTGTGGGACCTGAACGACGGCACCGGCGCTCACGCCATGGTCAACCCCCGGATCGTCGAGTCCGACGGTGAGTGGACCTACGAGGAGGGCTGCCTCTCCGTGCCCGGCATGTCGTGGTCGATCGTGCGCCCGAACCGCGTCCACGTGGTGGGCCGGGACCTCGACGGCAACGAGGTCTCCCACGAGGCCTCGGAGCTGGAGGGCCGCATGTTCCAGCACGAGCTGGACCACCTCGACGGCGTCCTGCTGATCGAGCGGCTGGACCCGGACCAGGCCAAGCAGGCCAAGCGCCAGGTGCGCGACCTCATGCTGGGCTTCGACGCCGAGCCCGCTCCGGCGGCCCCGTCGCGCCGCTTGTCGCTGCGCTGAGCACCCCGTGACCGACCCCGTCGCCCCCGAGGCGAGCGCGCCGCTGCCGCTCCCGCCTGCCCACCCCCGTCGCCTGGTGTACCTCGGCACCCCCGAGATGGCCGTCGCCCCGCTGCGCGCCCTGCACGCCGCGGGCTACGAGGTCGCCCTCGTGGTCACCGGGGCCGACAAGCGGCGGGGCCGCCGGGCCGAGCCCAGCCCCACGCCGGTCAAGCTGGCCGCCATCGAGCTGGGTCTCCAGGTCAGCCACGACCTCGCCGACGTCCCGGCCGTCGGAGCCGACCTCGGCGTGGTCGTCGCCTACGGCCGCATCATCCGCCGGCCCCTGCTCGAGGTGCTGCCGATGGTGAACCTGCACTTCTCGCTGCTGCCCCGCTGGCGGGGGGCCGCCCCGGTGGAGCGGGCCCTGCTCGCCGGCGACGAGCGCACGGGCGTCTGCGTCATGGCCGTGGAGGAGGGGCTCGACACCGGTGGTGTGTACGCCTCGGTCGACCTGGCCATCCGCCGCACCAGCACCGCCGCCGAGCTCGGCGCGCAGCTCACCGACATCGGCAGCCGCCTGCTCGTCGACACGTTGGCGGCCGGCCTGGGAACGGCGGTGCCCCAGGAGGGCGAGCCCACCTACGCCGCCAAGCTCGGCCCGGCCGACCTCCACCTGCCCTGGGAGCGGCCGGCCGTCGAGCTCGATCGCGTCGTCCGGGTGGGCGGGGCGTGGACCACCTTCCGCGGCAAGCGGCTGAAGGTCCTCCGCAGCCGCCCGTGGCCGGCCGACCCCGCGCCCGGCGCCCCGGGCGAGCTGCACGCCGACCGGGCCGCCACCGGCCACGGCACGCTGCAGCTGCTCGACGTCCAACCCGAGGGCAAGGCCGCCACCGCGTTCGGCGACTGGGCCAACGGCGCCCGCCCTGCTGCGGGCGAGCTGCTGGGCGCCGGGGTCGACGCATGACCGACACCGGACCGGCCAAGCGCCCCAGCGGCCAGCAGCGCCGCAAGAACAAGAAGGCCCGCGGCCAGGGCCCGGCGGGGCGCACGCCACCGGGGACCGCCTCGGTCCGCCCGGCGCCCGCCCGTCCCGTTCCCGATGCCCGCAAGGTGGCGGTCGAGGCCTTGTTGCGCATCGAGGCCGACGGCGCCTACGCCAACCTCGTCCTGCCCAAGCTCCTGGAGCGCAGCGGGCTCGCCGACCGCGATCGCGCCTTCGCCACCCAGCTCGTCTACGGCACCACCCGCCACCGCCGGGCGTGCGACTGGTTCGTCGACCGCTACGCCCTCGGCGACCTCGACCCGGCCGTCCGGGCCTCGCTGCGGCTGGGGACCTACCAGCTGCGGATGCTGGGCACCCCGCCCCACGCAGCGGTGTCGGCCACGGTCGACACCGTGCCCCGCAAGGCCCGCGGCCTGGTCAACGCCGTCCTGCGCAAGGTCGCCGACGCCGAGGACGCCTGGCCGTCCGACGCCGTCCGGCTGAGCTACCCCGACTGGTTGGTCGGCCAGCTGCAGGCCGACCTCGGCGCCGAGGCGGCCCTCGCAGCGCTCGAGTCGATGAACGGCGCCGCCAGCACGAGCGAGCGGTCCGACGGCTACGTGCAGGACCCCGCTTCGCAGTGGGTGGCCGAGGCGGTGGGGGCCCGGGCCGGCGAGCGGGTCCTCGACCTCTGCGCCGCCCCGGGCGGCAAGGCCACCGCCCTGGCCCACACCGGCGCCACGGTCGTGGCCGCCGACGCCCGTCCCGCCCGTGCCGGCCTGGTGGCCGACAACCGCGACCGGGTGGGCCTGTCGGCGGCCCAGCTCCAGGTCCTGGTGGCCGACGGCACGGCGCCGCCGTTCGCCCCGGCCTCGTTCGACCGCGTGCTGGTCGACGCTCCGTGCTCTGGCATCGGGTCGCTCCGGCGCCGCGCCGACGCCCGCTGGCGCATCGAAGCCGACGCCCCGGCCCGCCTCGCCGCCCTGCAGGGCCGGCTGCTCGATGCGGCCGCCGCCCTGGTGCGGCCCGGCGGGACGTTGGTGTACTCGGTGTGCACCCTGACGGTGGCGGAGACCACCGGGGTGGCCGAGCCGTTCACCGCCGCCCGCCCGACGTGGACCCCGGCCGAGGTGCCGGGCGATCCGTGGGTGCCGTGGGGGACCGGTGCGCTCCTGTTGCCCCAGGCCGCCGGCACCGACGGCATGGCCCTGTTCCGCTGGACGGCCCCGTCGTGAGCGCCGTCCCCGGCACGCCCGCCGGGCCCGGGTGGCGAGCCCGGATCCTGGTGGTGTCCGACGGCGTCGCCGACGGCTCCCGGGACGATCGCGGCGGTCCGGCCCTGCGGGCTGCGCTGGAGGCGGTCGGCGCGCTGGTCGACCCCGTGACCACCTCGCCCGACGGGGTCGGCGCGGTGGCGGCGGCCCTGCGCGAGCGCACCGAGGGGTTCGCCGGCCTGGTGGTCACGACCGGGGGCACCGGCTTCGGCCCCCGGGACCTCACACCGGAGGGCACCCGCCTGCTGGTGGAGCGCGAGGCTCCCGGCCTCGCCGAGGCCATGCGGCTCGTGAACCCCCTCGGCCGCCTGTCGCGCGGGATCGCCGGCACGGTGGGCACCGCCCTGGTGCTCAACGTGCCCGGCTCCCCGAAGGGCGCCGTCGAGTGCCTCGAGGCCGTCCTCGACGTCGTCCCCCACGCCCTCGCCCTCCTGGCCGGCGACCGCCCCCACTGATCGCCCGCTCCCGCGCCTCCTCGAAGTGGGTGGATCCTGGCCGGCGGAGCGACCAGTTCCCAGCCCGGTTCGGCGGCGGGGCGGGGTGGTCGAACGGGGAACGGTCGGTGTTGTCCGCGACCGGATCGGCCCCGTACACTTCGAGCACAACCTGAACTGAGTGCCCCCTCGCGGGGCTGGGTGCAACTCCCAACCGGCGGTACAGCCCGCGAACCCGGACCTCACGGTCCGGGCCGATCCGGTGAGATCCCGGAGCCGACGGTGATAGTCCGGATGAGAGCGAGGGTGCGCAACGCGCTCCTTCGCGCGTTCGCGTGCCCGTTTCCCCGAACGGAGCACAGGTGGACGACACCGAGGCGATGCAGCAGGCGATGGACCTGGCGGCGTCGGTCCGCGGCGCCACCTCGCCGAACCCGTGGGTCGGGTGCGTCATCGAGGCAACCGATGGCCGCGTGTTCACCGGGGCCACCGAGCCACCCGGTGGCCGCCACGCCGAGGTGGTCGCCCTCGACGCCGCGGGCGAGGCGGCCCGGGGCGCCACGGCCTGGGTCACCCTCGAGCCCTGCGCCCACGTCGGGCGCACCGGACCGTGCGCCGATGCCCTGCTCGCCGCCGGCGTGGCCCGGGTGGTCGTGGCCATCGAGGACCCGGACGCCCGGGTGGCGGGACGGGGCATCGAGCGGCTGCGGGCCGCCGGGGTCGACGTCGAGGTGGGGGAGTCGGCCGACGCCGTGCGCTCGCAGCTGGCGGCCTACGTCAAGCACCGCACCACGGGCCGCCCTTGGGTGGTCCTGAAGCTCGGCGCCAGCCTCGACGGCCGCACCGCGGCCCCCGACGGCTCCAGCCAGTGGATCACGGGCGGGGCCGCCCGCGCCGACGCCCACCGGGTGCGGGCCGAGAGCGACGCCATCGTCGTCGGCGCCGGCACCGTCCGCACCGACGACCCCTCGCTCACGGTCCGCCACGAGGTCGCCGGCCGCGATCCGCTCCGCGTGGTGCTGGGCAAGGCCCCGGCCGAGGCGAAGGTGCAGCCGGCGCTCGAGTTCCAGGGCGAGCTGGAGGACCTCCTCGCCGAGCTCGGCGACCGGGGGGTGCTGCAGGTGCTGGTGGAGGGCGGGGCCACGGTCGCCGGCTCCTTCCACCGCCAGGGGCTGGTCGACCACTACATCGTGTACCTGGCGCCGGCCATCTTCGGCGGCGACGACGCCCGCCCGATCTTCGCCGGCCCCGGCGCCGAGACCATCGCCGAGGTGTGGCGCGGCACCATCACCGGCGTCGCCCACCTCGGTGGTGACCTCCGGATCGACGTGCGGCCCGTCGCGCCGTCGCCCACCACGGGCCAGGTGCCGATCGTGCGGGCCCCCCCCTGGCGCCGCGGCCCATCCCCGAAGTCCCCGAGTCCGCCACCCAGGAGCCGCGCTGATGTTCACCGGGATCGTCGAAGAGCTGGGCACCGTCGTGTCGCGCCAGGGCCCGAAGCTGCGCCTCGGCGCCACCACCGTGCTCGGCGACATCGAGCTCGGCGCCTCGATCGCCGTCAACGGCACCTGCCTGACCGTGGTCGCCTGGGGCGACGACTGGTGGGAGGCCGACGTGGTCGAGGAGTCCTACGCCCGCACCAGCCTCGGCGCGCTGGAGCCGGGCGACCGCGTCAACCTCGAGCGCCCCGTGCGCCTGGAGGACCGGCTCGGCGGCCACCTCGTGCAGGGCCACGTCGACGCCGTCGGCACCATCGTCGACGGCGCCCCGGACCTGCGCATCACGCTCCCCGAGGACCTGCTCCGGTACGTCGTCGAGAAGGGCTCGATCACCGTCGACGGCATCAGCCTCACGGTGGCCCGGGTCCACGACGACGGCTTCTCCGTGGCCGTCATCCCGCACACCACCGAGGTCACCACCCTCGGCACCAAGGGGCCCGGCGACCCCGTCAACCTCGAGCTCGACGTGATCGCGAAGTACGTCGAGTCGCTTCTGGAAGGACACCGATGACCGACACCACCACCCCCGAGGGCACCGTGACGAGCACCAACAACGGGCCGTCCGACGACGGGCCGCTGTCGGAGATCTCCGTGGCCCTGGAGGCCTTCGCCCGGGGCGAGATCCTGGTGGTCGTCGATGACGAGGACCGCGAGAACGAGGGCGACCTCATCATGGCGGCCGAGCACGTGACGCCCGAGAAGGTCGCCTTCTTCCTGCACCACACGTCGGGCTTCATCTGCTCGGTGATCACGTCCGAGCGCGCCGCGGAGCTCGACCTGCGACCCATGGTCGAGCAGAACACCGAGTCCATGCGCACCGCCTTCCTGGTGAGCGTCGACTACCGCCACGGCACCACCACCGGCATCTCGGCGCACGACCGCGCCGCCACGGTGCAGGCGCTCGTCGACCCGACCACCCGTCCCGGTGACCTCGCCCGCCCCGGCCACATCCTCCCGCTGGAGGCCCGCGAGGGCGGCGTGCTGAAGCGGGCCGGCCACACCGAGGCCACCGTCGACCTCGCCCGCATGGCCGGCCTGTACCCGGCCGGCATCCTCTGCGAGATCGTCGACGAGGACAAGATGGGGATGGCCCGCCAGCCCGAGCTGCGCCGCTTCGCCCGCGAGCACGACCTCCACATGATCTCGATCGCGGACCTCATCCGCTACCGCCGCCGCACCGAGAAGCTGGTGCGGCTGGTCTCCGAGGCCCGCATCCCCACCGGCTGGGGCGACTTCCAGGCCTACGTCTACGAGTCGGTCCTCGACGGCGAGCAGCACCTGGCCATGGTCAAGGGCGACCTGTCCGGCAGCGACAACACGCTGGTGCGGGTCCACAGCGAGTGCCTCACCGGCGACGTCTTCGGCTCGATGCGCTGCGACTGCGGCGTGCAGCTCGACGCCGCCATGAAGATGATCGCCGACGAGGGTGCCGGCGTGGTGGTGTACCTGCGGGGCCACGAGGGCCGGGGCATCGGCATCGGCCACAAGATCCGGGCCTACGAGCTCCAGGACGCCGGCGCCGACACCGTCGAGGCCAACGAGATGCAGGGGCTGCCGATCGACTCGCGCGAGTACGGCATCGGCGCCCAGATCCTCGTCGACCTGGGCGTCACGTCCATGCGGGTCATCACCAACAACCCGGCGAAGTACGGCGGCCTCGACGGGTTCGGGCTCGACATCACCGAGCGGGTGCCGTCGATCACCGCGCCGAACCCGGAGAACATCCGCTACCTCAAGACCAAGGCCGAGAAGATGGGCCACCTGCTCGAGGGCCTCGAGGACCTCCCGGCCGACCCGGCCGGCGCCATCACGCCGTCGTCCGCCGACGACGTCGCCGCCGACCAGGCGGAGGTGTAGCCGTGGCCGGCGACCACCAGGGCGAGGGCGCTCCGGAGGCCGTCCTCGACGGCGACGGGCTGCGGGTGGCGGTCGTCGCCGCCCGGTGGAACTCCCACATCACGCTGCGCCTGCTCGACGGCGTGCGCCGTGGGCTGGCGGCGGCGGGGGTCGATGCCGACGACGTCACCGAGGATTGGGTCCCCGGTGCCTTCGAGCTGCCGCTGGCCGCCAAGACCTGGGCCCTCTCGGGCCGCGTCGACGCGGTGATCTGCCTCGGCTGCGTGATCCGCGGCGAGACCACCCACTACGAATCGGTGGCGGGGGAGTGCGCGTCGGGCATCCAGCAGGCGCAGCTCGAGACGGGGGTGCCCATCGCGTTCGGCGCCCTCACGGTCGAGAACCTCCAGCAGGCCCTGGCCCGCTCCGAGGGCCCCGAGGGCCACAACGTGGGTGAGGACGGCGCCAAGGTCGTCGTCGAGATGGCCCGCCTCGTGGCGCGCATCCGCAAGGGCTGAGGAACCGCGCCGGCCGGCGTTTCGTCGGGTGGGGGAGCGGGAACCGTCGCCCCCCCTGCTCACCGGAGGTCCGGCCATGCCCCTCGTGACGAAGCACCGCCACCGGTCGTCCGGGCGGACCTCCCTGCTGGTGGCCCTCGCGGTCGGGCTCAGCGCCGGCCTCGGCGTCGGCGTCGGCGCGGGGCCGGCGGCTGCCCAGGACCCGGCGACGACGACCACCGTGGCCGCGCCGGTCGTCCCCGGGCCGGTCGACGACGGGTGCGACGACCTGGTGCACGACGAGCGGACCGATGCCGCCGCTCCGGTCGGCCAGGACGTGGTGGGCCTCGCGCTCCGCCTCGCCGCTGCCGGCACCGAGGCCCACGTCCGGCTGGTCAGCACCGTTCCCACCTCGGGGGCGATCGCCGAGCTGGAGCAGCGGTGCCGCTGGCTGGGCGATGACGGACGCCGGGCAACCCGGGGCCTGGAGCTGTTCCTCGGCCCGACGGGAAGCGGGGCCGTCCGGTACGGCGCCGAGCTCCGGCCTCGCCTCGGCGCCCGGTTCCCCGCCGTGCTCGAACGGACCGGCGATCGGCTCGGCGTCCTCCAGGGGGTCCTCGGCCTGGTGGTGGCCGATCCGCCGAAGGACCCGCTCGGGTGCGACCAGCTGGTGTGGGACCCTGCTGGCGAGCTGGGCGACGACCCCGCCGTCGAGGACGCGGCCTTCGCCTTCCAGGACGAGGGGGCCGACGTGCGGGTCCGGGTCGAGGGCCCCACCGACGGCGACATCGACGCCCGCCAGCGCGACCTGGAGGCGGCGTGCCCGGGGTGGACCGTCGGCGGCGACCGTCCCGCGAACCGGGTGCTGGTCATGGTCCAGCCGTCGGCCCGCACGACCGGGCTCTGGTACGGCGCCGACTGGGCGAGCGACCTCGAAGGCCGGTGGGAGGCCGTCCAGGAGGACGTGATGAACCCGCGCTTCCGGGCGGGCGACGTCGCGGGCGGCCTGGCGGCGGGCCTGGCCGAGCTGCGCCAGCCGTCCTACCGGTCGAGCCCGGCGGTCGACTTCGGGGACACCCCGTCCGCGTCGCAGGAGCGCAGCGCCTCGTCGTCGTCGTCGGGCAGCTTCCCCGTCGGCTGGATGCTCCTGCTGGTGGTGGCGGCCCTCGCCTCGTGGGGCTTCAGCTACCTCTCTTGGAAGGCCAAGTTCGACGCCGGCGAGACCGAGGAGAGCTTCGGCGAGTACTCCCGCCGGCGAAGCGGCGGACGGCGGGGCTGGGGCGGGAGCGGCGGCTTCGGGGGCGGCGGCTTCGGAGGTGGCGGAGGCCATGCGAGCGGTGGCGGCTCCGGCGGCGGCGGGGGTGGCCACTCGGGCGGCAGCGGCGGGGGCAGCACGTCCTGGTGACGCCCGGTCCGGTCGTGGCCGGTCGAGCCCGCCGGTAGGGTTCCGGGCCATGACCAAGCCAGAGATCACCATCCCCGACGGGCCCCCGCCCACCGAGCTGCTGCTCGAGGACCTGGAGGTCGGCGACGGCCCCGAGGCGGTGGCCGGCCAGCCGGTCGAGGTCCACTACGTGGGCGTGGCCTGGTCCACCAAGGGCCAGTTCGACGCGTCGTGGGACCGCGGCGACACCTTCGGCTTCCGGCTCGGCGCCGGCCAGGTCATCGCCGGCTGGGACGAGGGCGTGGCCGGCATGAAGCTGGGCGGCCGCCGCAAGATCACCATCCCGCCGGAGAAGGGCTACGGCTCGCGCGGCGCCCGGGGCCATCGCTCCCAACGAGACCCTGGTGTTCGTGGTCGACCTGCTCGGCGTCGGCTGACCGTGACCTCGCCCGCAGCCTCACTGGCCGCGGATCCCCACGCTCCCGGCGCGGCCTTCTCGGCCCGTCGGGGCGTGGTGGCCTCCTTCGACGACCAGGTGGGCGCGGGGCTGCTCACCGACTCGGCGTCGGGCGAGGCCTGGTACTTCCACTGCACCCGCATCGCCGACGGGTCCCGCACCATCGCGGTGGGCGCGACCGTGGCCTACCGCGCCGAGCCGGGGCCCACGGGCCTGGAGGCCGTCGCCGTGGCGGCGATCCCGGGCTGAGCCCGGGGACCGCCGCAGCCCACCGGGGCTCAGTCGCCGCCGTCGTCCTCGGTGGTGTCGGGCGTGATCGGCGAGCCGTCGCCCGGGGCCGCGCCCTCCCACGAGGCCTTCACCTGCACGAAGGCCAGGCGGATCTGGGCGAGGGCGTCGGCCAGGGTGGCCTCGTCCGGGCCGAGGCGGCCCTCGATGGCGCCGAGCAGCGCCCCGAAGGCGTCGATGGCCAGCTGCGCCTCCTCCAGCCGGGGCGGCTGGTTCGAGAGGTGGATGGCGGCAAGCTCGTAGCAGCCCATGGCGTGGTTGGCGATGACCACCGCAGCGGGCACCTGGGAGAGCTGGTCGCGGACCTGCTGCATCTCCGCGGCGATCTCGTGGGCCTCCAGCTCCTGGTCCGGGGACAGGCGGGGCTGGTCGCCGGCGGGGCCCGGGCGTCCCGAGCCCCCCGATCCACCGGTCCCGGCGCCGCCGCCGTCGTTGCCGCCAGGGGTCCACAAGCTCATGCGAGGTGCCTTCCGAGACATCAGGGTGCAGGGCATCGGCCGAGGTGCCACGCGCCGGAGTTGCGGGAGCGCCACGATCGGCTGGTACCCTACGACACGCAACAACCAGGGAAGCGGGGCCCAGCCCCCACCCGGCCACCGCCCTCCGGGGCAACCGTGCGCCGGGTCGATGCTGCCAGCGCCTCCGGGCGTCAGCGGATGTCGGCTTCTCCGACATCCGCTTCGTTGCTTTCGGCCTCGTTGCGGGTGTCCGCCCACCAGCCAGAACGCACCTGCGTCAGGGAGGACCTACGCACCGAATGAAGAGCAACCGGCCATAGCTGCGCCAACCCCCAACAACAGCGAGCCACGGATCAACGATCGCATCCGAGCCCGAGAGGTCCGACTCGTCGGCCCCGACGGTGCCCAGATCGGGATCAAGCCGTTGCCCGAGGCGCTCATCTTCGCCCGTGAACTCGATCTCGACCTGGTCGAGGTCGCCGACAAGGCCAACCCACCCGTCTGCCGGGTCATGGACTACGGCAAGTACAAGTACGAGACGGCGCAGAAGGCCAAGGAGTCACGGCGCAAGAGCACCAACGTCGTGATCAAGGAGATGAAGTACCGCCCCAAAATCGGTGGCGGCGACTTCGAGACGAAGACCAAGAAGGTCGAGCGGTTCCTCGCCGAGGGACACAAGGTCAAGGTCACCATCATGTTCCGTGGACGTGAGGTGGCCCACCCCGAGCTCGGCAAGAAGATCCTCGACCGCGTGGCCGAGGAGATCATCAACACCGGACGGGTCGAGGTCTACCCCAAGCTCGACGGCCCCCGGAACATGATCATGGTCCTCGCTCCGGACAAGAAGGCGCAGGCGGCCCACGCCGCCGAGCTGAAGAAGGCAGCCGAGGAAGCAGCGGCCGCCGGCACCCCCATCGACGAAGCTCCCGAGCCCACCGCCCTGGTGGACGAGGCAGCACCCGAAGCCACCGAACCGGTGGCCGAGGCCGAACCCGAGGCGACCGACGAGGTCGTCGAGCCCGAAGCCGAGGACTCCACCGAGCCCGACGCCTCCGAGCCCGACACCGAGCCCGAAGCCTGAACCCCGACGCCGCCCACCGCGGCGGCGCCCAGGAGGAACGAACGCAATGCCCAAGATGAAGACCCACCGCGGCGCGGCCAAGCGCTTCAAGGCCACGGGCACCGGCAAGCTGCGCCGGCGTCGCGCCTTCCGCAACCACATCCTGGAGAAGAAGACCTCCACCGTGAAGCGACGCCTCAAGGACGAGGTCGTCATCGCACCCGGTGACGCCGCCCGCATCAAGCGGATGCTCGGCAAGTAACTCCAACAACCCTCTTCGAAAGGAGCCCACGATGGCCAGGGTCAAGCGCGCCGTCCATTCCAAGAAGCACCGCCGCGCCACGCTCGAAGCGGGCCAAGGGGTACTACGGCAACAAGAGCCGTTCGTACCGCGCCGCCAACGAGCAGGTCATGCACTCCCTGCAGTACGCGTTCCGGGACCGGCGAGCCCGCAAGGGCGAGTTCCGCAAGCTGTGGATCACCCGCATCAACGCCGCGTGCCGCATCAACGGCATCAGCTACAGCCGGTTCATCAACGGCCTCAAGCTGGCCGAGGTCGAGGTGGACCGCAAGGTCCTCGCCGACCTCGCCGTCACCGACGCCGCTGCGTTCGCCGCGCTGGTGAAGGTGGCCGTCGACGCCCAGGCCGCTCCCGCGTCCTGATCGGCGGCCGGCGCCACGCGCCGGCACCAACGAGCCCATGCGCCCGCTGTCGGCCCGCAACCCTCGCATCCAACGTCTGGCCCGTCTGGCCCGGCGGGGCGAGGAGCGGGCTGCGCAGCGGGCGCTGCTCGTGGAGGGGCCGGTCCTGCTGGGCACGGCCCTGGACGCCCAGGTGCCGCTGGTCGACGTGTACGTCGACGAAGCCGCCTGGGACCGGGGCGCGGTGGCGGCCGTGCTCGAGCGCCTGCCTGCCTCCGTCGAGCCCTGGCTGGTGCCCCCCGGGGTGCTCGACCGGGTCGGCGACGCCGCCACGTCGCAGGGCATCACCGCCGTGGTCGAGCGGCGCGAGCCGCCGTGGCCCACGCCGGCCGCCACGCCCTTCGTGCTGGTCCTCGCCGAGGTCAGCGATCCCGGCAACGCCGGCACCCTGATCCGGGCCGCCGCAGCGGCCGGTGCCGGTGCCGTGGTGGTGGGCGGCGGGGTCGACCCGTCGAGCCCCAAGGTCGTCCGGTCCTCGGCCGGGGCCATCTTCGGCATCGACGTCGTCGACACGCTCTCGTCGTTCGACTCCGTCGCCAAGCTCCGGGCCCTCGGCTACCGCACCGCCGGCATGGTCGTGCGCGACGGCACCCCCCACGACGCCGCCGACCTCACCGGACCGCTGGCCGTGGTCCTCGGCAACGAGGCCCACGGGCTGTCGCCGGAGCTGGTGGCGACCCTGGACCAGCAGCTCACCATCGAGATGGCCGGGCCGACGGAGTCCCTGAACGTGGCGATGGCCGGCACCGTGGTGTGCTTCGAGGTCCTGCGCCAGCGCCGCCGCACGTAGGAGACTGCACCGGCCATGAGCGAGCACCCGGTCCGATGAGGTTCCACGACGGCCGGGCAGGCGCGGGCGCCCCGGCGGGCGAATGGGGCACACCATGACGACGGGCAGCACCGGCTCCGGCGCCGGGACCGGGCGCATCGTGGTCGACAGCGGGGGCACCGTCCTCGAGGCCGACGACGCCGCCGCCGAACGGCTCGGTCGGCCGGCGGCCGAGCTCGCCGGGCGGTCCGTCTCCGACGTGCTGGGCTCCGGCGCCGACGGCATCGCGGTGGTGGCCGCGGTCGGCCACGAGCTGCGCAGCCCGTTGACGTCGATCCGGGGCTACACCTCGCTGCTGCTGAACCGGTGGGAGAAGATCGGCGACGCCGACAAGCAGCTCATGCTGGGCCAGATCAACCACGACGCCGAGCGCGTCACCCGGCTCATCAACGAGCTGCTCGACATCAGCCGGCTCGAGACCGGCCGCCTCACGCTCACACCGAGGTGGGTCTCGCTGCCCGAGCTGGCGCAGTCGGTGGTCACGTCCATCCGTGCCACCTCGCCGGACCTCGAGGCCGAGGTCGCCGTCGGCGCCGACGTGCCCGAGGTGCCGGCCGACAGCGACAAGATCGAGCAGGTCCTCACCAACCTCGTCGAGAACGCGGTCAAGTACGGCAGCCCCAAGGGCCTGCGCATCGAGGCCGAGCTGGTGGCGGGGTCGCCGGGCGCGGTGGCGGTGACCGTGCGCGACGCCGGTGAGGGCATCGCCCCGGAGGACCTGCCCCGGGTCTTCGACCGCTGGTTCCAGCGCGAGCACGGCCGCCCGAACGGCACCGGGCTCGGGCTCTGGATCAGCCGCGGCCTCGTGGAGGCCCACGGCGGGCAGCTCACGGTGGCCTCGCCGCCGGGCGAGGGCGCGGCCTTCACCTTCACCCTCCCCCTGGCCAGCCCCTGAGCCCCCTCGGCCCGGTGGTCAGCCGTGGCGCTCGGCGGCCTCGGCCTGCGCCCGAGCCACGATCACGGGGTCTTCGATGCCCCGCACGAAGGCGGCCACCCGGCGCTCGATGTCCCGGCCGAGCAGGGCGTTGCCGATGCAGTGGCTGACGGGCTGCAGCCACGCCGGCCGGCAGTCGTAGCGGTAGCGGTAGACGACCTCCAGGCGGCCTTCGCCCAGGTCCTTGAAGTGCCACGAGCCGCTGAAGGTGCGGAAGAACCAGGGGCCGGTGACCATCTTCATGCCCATGTGGGTGGGCGGCCGGTAGGTGAGGTACTCCGAGACCATGCCCAGGCCGTGGCGGGACCGGGTGAAGGTCCGCACGCCCTTGCCGGGGGTGTCGGTGTTGATGAGGTGCTGGGTGGACACGAACGGGTCCCACTCGAGCCGCACCTGGTACGACGACGCCACCGCGAACGCGTCCTCGGCCGACGCCGTGGCCACCTGGGTGCGCTCCACCACCCCCACGGGGGAGAGCCGGGCCAGCGGTCCTGTGGGCTTCGCCATGGGGCCAGGCTAGGAGGGCCGCTCGTCGGCCCCGGCCCCGGCCTCGGCCCCGGTGGCCGTCGCGCCGTGGCGCCGGCGGACGCGCTCTGCCGGGTCCTGGCGGTAGAAGGCGCCCAGGACGGCGTAGAGCTCGGGCTTGTGCGCCTGGACGTCCACCGGCCGGTTGAAGAAGACCTCGGTGGCCACGGCGAAGAACTCGGCGGGGTCGGCGGCGCCGTAGGGGTCGAGCAGCGGGCCGCCTTGGCCGGTGCGCAGGAGGTGCAGCTCGTGGCTGCACACGTCGACCCACCGCTGGCGGGCGGCGGCGTCCGGCAGGGGCGGGGTGCCGTCGACCACGTGGTCGAGCATGTCGAGCTTGTGGGCGAACTCGTGCAGCACGACGTCGTGGCCCCGCTCCGGGTGGCGGGCGCTGTGGCGCGCCGAGTCCCAGGCGATGACGACGGGCCCCTGGTAGCTGGCCTCGCCGAGCAGGTCGACGTCGCCGTCGACCACGGTGCCGGCGATGGAGCCCTGGCTGGTGCGGCGGAAGCGCATGGTGCTCGGGTGCACGATGATCGCCCCGACGTCTGCGTAGTGGTCGAGGTCGAGGCCCAGGATCAGCAGCCCGGCCTGGGCCGAGATCACCGTGCGGATCTCGTCGGTGAGCTCGAAGCCGTTGGCCGCCTCCCACCGCTTGGTGGTCACCAGCGCCTCGATGTGGCCGGCGAGGGCGTCGCGCTCGTCGTCGTCGAGGTAGGCCCAGTGCGCGACGGCCCGCTCGACGATCTGCTCCCAGTCCTCGGCGAGGGCGGCACGACGGCGGAACCAGGACACGGCGGCGATGGTGCCACAGCCCGGTGGACAAGCCGGATCGGGCCCGTCGGCGTCGGGCTAAGGAGTGGACGCGAGGGGCGGCCAGGCGGCAAGGTTCCCGGCACCATGATCGACGACATCCGCCGCATCGCGGCCGCCGCGACCGACCGCATCGCCGGCGCCGCCACCCTCGATGAGCTGGGCGCGCTCGACCGTGAGCTGCTGGGGAAGACGTCGGAGCTCTCGGGCTTCAAGCGACAGATGGGCGGCCTCGACCACGAGGCCAAGCGCGAGGTCGGCGGGGCGCTCAACGCCGCCCGAGAGGCGATGGCCGCGGCGGTGGCGGCGCGCCGCGCCGAGCTCGACGCCATCGCCCGCCGGGCCCAGGCCGAGGCCGAGCGGCTGGACCTCACCGAGGTCCGCGCCGGGCGCGACGCCGGCCACCTCCACCTGGTCACCCAGACCATCGAGGAGCTCGAGGACGTCTTCGTGGGCCTGGGCTTCACGGTGGCCGAGGGCCCCGAGGTCGAGGACGACTGGCACAACTTCACGGCGCTCAACTTCGGGCGCTACCACCCGGCGCGGGACATGCAGGACACCTTCTTCGTCGACCTGGGCGCCGAGCGCGAGGTGGTCATGCGCACCCACACCTCGCCCGTGCAGATCCGGGTGATGGAGGGCCAGGCGCCGCCGATCTACTCGATCATGCCGGGGCGGGTGTACCGCAACGAGGCCACCGACTCCACCCACCTCGCCGTCTTCCACCAGCTCGAGTGCCTGGTCATCGACCGGGGCATCACGTTCGGCCACCTCGCCGGCACCATCGACATGTTCACCAAGGCCTACTTCGGCCCGGGCTGGAACATGCGCCTGCGCCCGGCCTACTTCCCCTTCACCGAGCCGTCGGCCGAGTTCGACCTGCAACGGCCCGACGGCTCCTGGCTGGAGCTCGGCGGCTGCGGCATGGTCCACCCCAACGTGCTGCGCAACTGCGGCATCGACCCCGAGGAGTTCTCCGGGTTCGCATTCGGCTTCGGCCTCGACCGGCTGGCGGCCACCAAGCACGGGGTCACCGACCTCCGCGAGCTCGCCAGCACCGACATCCGCTTCCTGGAGCAGTTCTGATGAAGGTCCTCAACAGCTGGTTGCACGAGCTGCTCGACGCCCCGGTGGCGCCGGAGGCCGTCGCCGCCGCGTTCGACGACCTCGGCACGCCGGTCGAGGAGGAGGTGCGCCTCGGCGAAGGCCTCGACGGCATCGTGGTGGCCCAGGTCCTGGCGCTCTCGGTCCACCCGAACGCCGACAAGATCCAGCTGGTCGACGTCGACCGGGGCGACGGCGAGCCGCTGCAGATCTGCTGCGGCGCCTTCAACATGGCGGTCGGCGACAAGGTCCCGCTGGCCACCCTGGGCACCACCATGCCGGGCGGCATGAAGATCGAGCGGCGCAAGCTCCGGGGCGAGTGGTCCAACGGCATGCTCTGCTCCTCCCGCGAGCTGGGCCTGGGCGACGAGCACGCCGGCATCAAGGTGCTGCCGCCCGAGCTGGTCGCCGGCACCCCCATCACCGAGGCGCTGGGCATCGAGCCCGACGTGCGCTGGGAGCTTGAGGTCAACCCGAACCGGCCCGACGCCATGTCGGTGGCCGGCCTGGCCCGCGACGTCGCCGCCAAGGTCGGCGTCGGGTTCCACCTGCCTGCCCCGCCGTCGGCGGCCGCCTCCATCGGCGAGCCGGTCACCTGGGCCAGCAGCGGCCCCGGCGGGCGGTCCACCGCGGCCCTGCCCGGTGGTGGGGAGCTCACCATCGACGTGGCGGCGCCCGACGGCTGCGGCCGCTTCGTGGGGCGCGTCCTCCGCGGCGTCGATGCCACGGCGCCGTCGCCGGAGTGGCTCCAGCACCGCCTGACCGAGCTGGGCATGCGCCCGATCTCCGCCCTCGTCGACATCTCGAACTACGTGATGCTCGAGCTGGGCCAGCCCAACCACCCCTACGACCTCGCCAAAGTGGCCGGTGCCACCCTGCGGGCCCGGCGGGCGAAGGACGGCGAGACCCTGGTGACCCTCGACGACGTCGAGCGCACCTTCACCGCCGATGACCTCCTCATCACCGACGGCGACGACGTCGCGGTCGGCATCGCCGGGATCATGGGCGGCGCCGCCTGCGAGATCAGCGACGCCACCACCGACGTGCTGCTGGAGATGGCGTGGTTCGATCCCACCTCCGTCAGCCGGTCGTCGCGCCGGCTGGGCCTCCGCTCGGAGGCCTCGGCCCGGTTCGAGAAGGGCGTCGACCCCGCCATCGCCGACCTCGCGGCCGACCGCTTCTGCCAGCTGGCCGCCGAGATCTGCGGCGCCACCACCGAGCCGGTGCAGGTCGACGTGCGGGGCACCTTGCCCGAGCGTCCGCCGGTGCCGGTGCGCACCGCCCGCGTGAACGCCCTGCTGGGCACCGACCTCAGCTCGGAGCGCATCGCCGAGCTGCTGGCTCCCATCGGCTTCGCCACGTCGCTGCTCGAGGCCGACGTCCAGGTGGTCACCATCCCCACCTGGCGCTACGACTCGGCCACCGAGATCGACGTCGTCGAGGAGGTCGGCCGCCACCACGGCTACCGCAACATCCCCAACCGGGAGCTCACCGAGGCCCGCGCCGGGCGGCTCACCGACCTCCAGAAGGAGCGGCGTGGCGTCCGCCGCCTGTTCTGCGGCCTGGGCCTGGCCGAGTGCCAGCCGCTGCCGTTCCTCGCGCCAGGCCAGCTGGCGGCGGCCGGCCTCGACCCCGGCGGCATCGAGCTGGTCAACCCGCTGGTCGCCGAGGAGTCGGTCCTGCGCACCGCTCTGCTGCCGGGCCTGGTGGCCGCCGTCGCCCACAACCACGCTCGCCGCCAGCTCGCCGTCGGCCTCTGGGAGATCGGCCACGTGTTCCTGCCGGCCCCCGACGGCCAGGTGCTGCCCGACGAGCGCGAGCACGCCGCCGTGGTCCTGGCCGGCCGGGACGCCACCGCGGCGGTCGAGGCGTGGCAGGTCCTGGCGGAGCAGCTCCGCCTGGAGTCCCCCTCGGTCGAGAACGCCGAGGTCCCCGGCCTGCACCCCACCCGCTCGGGCCGCGTGCTGGTCGACGGCGTCCCGTTCGGCATCGTCGGCGAGATCGACCCGGCGGTGCTCGCCCGCCACAGCATCGGCGAGCGGGTGGCCTACCTCGAGGTCGACCTGGGCGCGCTGTTCGGCGCTCCGCGTCGCAGCCCGGCCTACCGGCAGATCTCGCGGTTCCCCTCCAGCGACATCGACCTCGCCTTCGAGGTGCCCGAGGCCGTCTCGGCCGTCGCCGTCGAGCGCACCCTGGCGGCCACCGACCCCCTCGTCTGGTCGGTGAAGCTCTTCGACGCCTACCGCGGCGCCCCCGTGGCGCCCGACCACCGCAGCCTGGCCTTCGGCCTGCGCCTGCAGGCGGTCGACCGCACCCTCACCGATGCCGAGGTGGCCGAGGTCCGCACCCGGCTCATCGCTGCCGTCGAGCAGGCCCACCAGGCCACCCTCCGCGGCTGACCCGGCGCCAGCTCCGGGCCGGCGGCCCTGGGCTCGCCCGTAGGCTCCAGCGGTGACCACGATCGGGCCCCACGCCTTCTCCGAGCGGGACGTCGCCCGGACGCTGCGGCACGGCACCGCGCTCATCGACCTGGTCACCAACGGCCTCCCGTCGAGCGCCGCGGTCGCCGCCGCCCCGCACCGCGACCGAGTCGAGGGCGCGCTCTCGGCGTGGGCGGAGGCCGATCCCGACCGCGCCCTCGGCGTGCTGTGGGCCGAGTGGCGGGCGGCCATGGAGGCCGTGCGGGCCACCGGTGCCTTCGGGCCCTCGGCGGTGGGCACCGTGACCGGCCTCTTCGTGAGCGACGGCGGCGTGCCCAAGCTCGCCGTCCCCGAGGTGGTCGTCGACCACCGCGGGGTGGTGGGCGACCGGCAAGCCGACCGGGACAACCACGGCCGACCGTGGCAGGCGCTGTGCCTCTGGTCCACCGAGTCCGTCGACCACTTCCGGGCCGACGGCCACCCGCTGGCGCCCGGCCTGGCCGGCGAGAACGTCTCGATCACCGGGTTGCCGTGGGCCCGGGTGCGGCCCGGGGTCCGGCTGCAGCTCGGCGACGTGCTGGCCGAGGTCGGGGCCTACGCCATCCCCTGCAAGGAGAACGCCCCGTGGTTCCTCGACGGCCGGTTCGACGCCATGCACCACCGCCACGGCATCCACAGCCGGGTCTACGCCACGGTCCTCGAGCCGGGCACGATCACCCACGGCGCCCCGGTCCTGCTCGAGCCGGGCGCCTGAGGCGAGGTCCGGCGGGTCAGGCTCGCTCGTAGGCGGCGCGGAGGGCGGCGATGGCGTCGGCCTCGTACGCCTTGGCGCTGGGCAGCAGGCGGGTGAAGGCGAACGACGGGTGCACGTGGCCGTCCAGCCGCCGGTAGGCCACGGGCACGCCCGCTGCGGCGAGGGCATCGGCGTAGGCGCGGCCGTCGTCGCGGAGCTTGTCGTGCTCGGCGCTCATGATCCACGCCGGCGGCAGGCCGCGGAGGTCGGGGTCGAGCAGGGGAGAGGCGTAGGGCTCGGTGGCCTGGGCGGGGTCGGTGAGGTAGGCGGCGAGGTAGCGGTCGATCGAGCTGCGGTCGAGCAGGTTGCCGTCGGGCACCGACCGCACCGAGGGCTGGGCCAGGGTGAGGTCGGTGGCCGGCACGTCGAGCCACTGGTGGCAGATGGCCGGGCCCGAGCGATCGCGGGCCATCAGCGTGAGCACCGCCGCCAGGTTGCCGCCGGCCGACTCGCCGCCCACCGAGATCCGGGCGGCGTCGATGTCCAGCTCGGCCGCGTGGGCCACCAGCCACAGCAGGGCGGCGTAGCTGTCCTCGCCGGGTGTGGGGTACGCGTTCTCGGGCGCCAGCCGGTAGTCGACCGAGGCCACCACGCACCCTGCTCCTGCCGAGATCGCCCGGCAGCGGGGGTCGCGCTCGGCGATGGTGCCGACGCACCAGCCGCCGCCGTGCAGGAACACGTGCAGCGGGAACGGCCCCGGGCCGTGCGGTCGGTGGACCCGCACGAGGATCTGGCCGCCGGCGACCGGGACGCTGCGGTCGACGGTGCTGGCGGGGGCGGGGCCCTTCGGCATGACCAGGAAGCCGAGCCGGGTGGCGAAGGCTGCCGAGGCCCGGCGCCGCTGGGCCATGGAGGCGTCGCTGCTGCCCCGGTCCAGCAGGTTCAGCAGCTGGACGATGCGGCGGACGCGGGGTTCGAGCGGCACGGGGGCTCCGGAGGTTCGGGGGGCAGCGCGGAGCGGCTGACGCTACCGGTCGGCCTCAGCTCACGATGGCAGCGACCACGAGGGCGATGACGCCCACGGCGAGCAGGGTGATCCCGGCGTAGAAGAACAGGGCCCAGGCCAGGGTGCGCTCGGCGAAGGTCGAGAGCCGCGCGTTGTGGGGGTCCTCGGGGTCGTAGATGACCCTCGCGGTGTCGTGCTCGGCCGGGTGGTGCAGGGCGTCGGCGAGGCCCTCGTGCTCGATGAACGTGCCGTCCTCGGTCTGGAAGCGCCACACCACGTGGTGGGTGGAGCCATCGGGGGCGGGGGTGTGGAGCTTCGACTGCACGGCGGTCGCGGTGGTGCGCTTCCCCTTGGCCACCAGGCCCTTGACGATCGTGCGCTGCCAGGTGCCGAGCAGGGTGAGCACGGCACCGGCGGCGAGGCACCCGCCGGCGAGCATGCCGGAGACGTAGGTGTCGGCCGCGAACACCGCTGAGGGGAGCGTGGGGTTCGTCATGACGGCCCCGACGCTACCGATTCGGACCGGCCGGGCGTGCCCGGTGGCCGGTCGGGCCCTCCGCAGCCGGGCTCAGCGACGGCGCTCGAAGTGGAAGTCCACGCCGGTCGAGAACTCGGTGAGGGTGACCTCGTCGGCCTGGCGGGCCGGCTCGCCGTCGGGGTCCAGGCGGATGGACCACGTCGCGGCGGCGCCCTCGAGGGGGTCCCGTCGCTCGACGCGGGCCAGCGGAGCGAGGCACTGCACGGCCGATCGGACGCCGGCGTCGTCGCCGTCGACGAGGATCGCCGGCCACGTGAGGCCGTCGTCCTCGGTGGTGGCGGGGGAGGGGGCCAGCGACACCAGCAGCTCCTGGCCCACCCGGTCGAGGCGGAGGTCGACGTAGGCCCGGGGCAGGAACATCGGGTGCAGGGCCAGCACGGCGGCGACGCCGTCGAGGTCCGGCTCGACGGCGAGCAGGGCACCGAGGCGCTTGGCGGTGACGCCGGCGATGCCCGACAGCTGCTTGCCGCCGATGGCCACCGCCTCGCTGCCGTCGGCCCGCTCGGCCACGTGGAGCAGGAAGCCCCGCGAGAGCAGGTGGCCCTGCAGGCACACCTCGTCCATGATCGCCGAGAGGGTGGCCGAGGAGAACCGCTCCATCACCAGGTCCTGGTCCAGCGGGCCCGAGTAGTCGGCCCAGCCGTCGTCGGTGGGCAGGCCGTCGGTGGCACCGGCCAGGGGCAGCTGCGCGGCCGCCGAGTGCGACAGCTGCTCGGCCTGCACGGGGAACGGGAGCGGCTCGGCGTCGGGGACCACGGTGACCGTCCACGCGCAGTGCGGGGCGCGGTCGGCGGGGACGCGGGGCGGGCGGTGGATGGGCCGGACCTGGGCCCGGGCGTTGGTGGCCATGGCGGTGGCGTCGAAGGTGGGGTCCTCGATGTCGTGGCACATGGCCCGGACGTAGTCGTCGCCCATGGGCTCGACGTCCATCAGGGCGCCGCAGTGGTCGAGCCAGAACTCGCCGTGGTCGTCGTCGTGGACCACGTAGCGGAAGTCCATGAACTCCGGTGGGGCGCCCACGTCGAGCTGCATCCCCTTGAAGATGGTCTCGACCCGCTCGCTCTCGAAGCCCAGCAGGCGCTGCATGCGCTTGGTGTAGATCGGGCTGGCGGCCATCCACTCGTCGATGGCGATGGCGGCCATGCCGTCTCGGCCGAAGCGCCCGATGAGGTGGGGCATCCCCGACCGGTCGATGAGGTGGCCGGCGAGCAGCAGCTCGCGAGCCAGCTCGGCCAGCTCGTCGTGGGAGCGGCCGACGTAGGGCGACGGCGCGGCGGTCGGGCCGCCGGTGGGGCTGGTCGTGGTCGGCGCCATCAGTCGACCGGCCCAGCGTCGGTGTCGGCCTCGACCGCCGCGGCCTTGGCGGCCGCCTTGGCCGCTGCCTTCTCGTGGCGGGCGATGAGGTTCTCGACCTCGGTGTTGAGCTTGGCGGCCCGGGGCCAGCCGGCGTAGTGGGCCAGGAACACCACCAGCGTGCGGAGGTCCTCGGCGTCGAGCTCCCCGAGGTCCATGGCGGCGGACAGCTGCAGCGCCGCCACGTCCTCCAGCCCCCCGCCGGCGGCCAGGCCGATGAGCACCAGCCGACGGTCGCGCACCGACAGCTTGCCCTCGGCCCACACCTCGCCGAAGAGGTGGTCCACGGTCTGCACCTCGAAGGGCTTGGTCGGCTCGAAGTCCCACCCGTACACCTGGCGCATCAGCGCCTTGCCCCGGTCCCGCACGTCGTCATCGCTCATGGTTCGCTCCTCGTGGCCGCCCCCACCACCGAACTCGTCGCAGTTGGCCGACGCATCGGTCGACAACTGCGACAAGTTCGTGGGGTGGAGGGGCGGGTGGTCCGGTTCGTCGGGCTCTTGGGGGATCAGGTCGGGGGGATCTGGTGGGGGACGCCGAGGGCGGCCCCGAGCTGCTCGAGGGCCAGGCGGGCGACGGGGAGGTCGACGCCGAGGTCCTGGCCGAGGGACAGGGCGAGCTGGAGGTCCTTCTCGCCGAGGCCCCGGGTGTGCACGAAGACGTCGTGCAGGCCGTCGGTGGGGTCGAGGGCGGCGGCGCTGGTGCGCAGCATGACCGAGCCGGGACCGCCGGTGACCTGGTCGGAGTGGCGGACCACCTTGCCCAGCAGCGCCAGGTCGACCCCGGCGGCGTCGGCCAGGGCGAGGGCTTCGCCCACCGCGGCGAACGCCGCGAACGTGATGAGGTTGCGGGCCAGCTTGGCCCGGGTGCCGGCGCCGACGGGGCCGAGGTGGGCCACCAGGCTGGCGAACGAGGCGAACGGCTCTCGGACCAGCTCGACCGCTTCGTCGCTGCCGCCGACCATGAGGGCGAGGGTGCCGCTGGCGGCGCCCATGCCACCCCCGGAGACGGGGGCGTCGATCAGGTGCACGTCGTGCTCGGCCGCCAGTGCGGCCAGGCGAGCCGGGGTGTCGGCCTCGACGGTGGAGTGCACGGCGACCACGGTCCCGGGCCGGGCGGTCGACAGGATGCCGTCGGTGCCGGTGAGCACCTCGGTGACCTGGGCGTCGTCGCGGACCATGATCGAGATCACCGTGGCCCGCTCGGCCACCTCGGCCGGCGTGGCGGCCACGTGGACCCCCCCGCTCGCCGAACGATCGGGTGGCATCCGGGTTGGCGTCGCACACGGTCAGCCCGCCCGCCCACCCCGTCAACCGCCGCGCCATCGGCTTCCCGATCTGCCCCAACCCGATGAACCCGACCGCCGCGCTCTGCTGGGTCACGAGCCCGCTCCCTGCAGCTCGAGGCGCTGGGGTTCGGGGTTCCGAGCGAAGCGAGCCCGGGGGGGTGTGGGGGGCAGAGCTTGCGGAGCCCCCCCACGACCTGGAGGGCCGGCTCCGCCGGACCTCCAGCGAGGGCGTCGGCCGTCAGGCCGTCCACCAACTCGAGGAACGGAGGGAGCGCAGCGACCGAGTGACGAGACCGGTTCACCGGAACACCTGGCCGCCGTCGACGTTGAAGATCTGGCCGGTGACCCAGGAGGCTTCGTCGGAGAGGAGGAAGAGGCACATGCCGACCATGTCTTCGGGCTGGCCGGGCCGCTTCAGGGCGAGGTCCTTGACGAGGGACTTGATCATGCCCTCGCCGACCTGGTTGCGGGTGGCGGCGGTGTCGGTGGGACCGGGGGCGATGGCGTTGATGCGGATGTTGCGGCCGCCGAGCTCGTGGGCGAGCTGCTGGGTGAGGCCGTTCACCCCGACCTTGGCCAGGCCGTAGAAGCCGGAGTAGAGCCAGGCCGCGGTGGACGACTGGTTGACGATGGAGCCGCCGCCCCGAGCCGTGAGGTGCTCGAAGCAGGCCCGGGTGCACAGCAGGGCGCCGTCCATGTTCACGCCCATGAACTTCCGGTAGTAGTCCCAGTCGACGGTGAGGAGCAGGTCGAACTCCATCCCCCCGTAGATGGCGGCGTTGTTGACCAGGTGGTCGATGCCGCCGAAGTGCTCGACGGTGGCCTCGGCCATGGCCTTGGTCGACTCGACCGACCCGACGTCGACCTTGACGAACATCGCCTCGCCGCCGCCGGCCTCGCTGATGGAGGCGGCGGTGGCCTCGCCCTTGGCCTCGTCGAGGTCGGCGATGACCACGTTGGCCCCCTCGGCGGCGAGCGCCCGGGCGTAGGCCTCCCCGATGCCGCCGGCGGCCCCGGTGACGATGGCCACCTTGTCGTCGAAGCGTCCCATGTGCGTGTCCCCTTGCGTCGTGATCGGTGTGGAGGTGCGAACCGGGCGGAGATCTCGGGGCCAGGGCCCCGTCGATCCCGCCTGGTTCGGGGTTGTCAGAGGCCGACGGCGACGGACTTGGCTTCGAGGTACTCCTCGAAGCCGAGCACGCCGGACTCGCGGCCGATGCCGGACGCCTTGTAGCCGCCGAACGGCACGTCGCCGCCGTACCAGACGCCGCCGTTGACGCCCATGGTCCCGGTGCGGACCTTGCGGGCCACGGCCCAGGCCCGGTCCACGTCGCCGCTCTGCACGGCGCCGGAGAGCCCGTAGGGCGAGTCGTTGGCGATGCGGACCGCGTCGTCGTCGCCGTCGTGGGGGAGGATCACCAGCACCGGGCCGAAGATCTCCTCCTGGGCCACCCGCGAGGAGTTGTCGAGCCCGGTGATCAGGGTGGGCTCGATGAAGAAGCCCTTGTCCCGATCGGCGGGGCGGCCGCCGCCGGTGGCGAACGAGCCGCCCTCCTCCTGGGCGAGGCGCAGGTAGCCCTCGATGCGGTCGCGCTGGCGGGCCGAGATGACGGGTCCGCACACCGTGCCGCTGTCCTGCGGATCCCCGGCGGCGAGCATCGACATGGTGGCGGCGGTGGCTTCCACGGCCTCGTCGTACTGCGCCCGGGGCACGAGCAGTCGCGTCGTGATGGCGCAGCCCTGGCCGGCGTGGGTGCACGCCGTGAACGCCGCGAGGCCGGCAGCGCCGGCGAGGTCGGCGTCGTCGAGCACGATGAACGCCGACTTGCCGCCCAGCTCGAGGAACACCTTCTTGAGCGTCTCGGCGGCCGAGGCCATGACCTTGCGGCCGGTGGCGGTGGAGCCGGTGAAGGACACGAGGTCGACGCGGGGATCGGTGGACAGCTGGGCGCCGATGGCGTGGTCCGAGCTGTTCACCACGTTGAACACGCCGGGTGGGAGGTCGGTCTCCTCCGCGGCGATCCGGGCCAGGGCGGCCGCGATCCAGGGCGTGTCGGGCGGCGGCTTCAGCACCACCGTGCACCCCGAGGCCAGGGCGGGGCCGACCTTGGCCAGGTTGATCTGGTTGGGGAAGTTCCACGGCGTGATGGCGCCGACGACCCCGGTGGCCTCGCGGAGCAGGTACCGGTGGCTGGGCACGCCGGCGGGCTTGGCCGCGCCGAGGTCGGTCTGCCACTCGTAGGACTCGGCCAGGTCGGCCACGTAGCCGAGGTCCGCGATCGGCGCCTCCAGCTGGGCGAACGTGGTGAGGAACCGCGGCGCCCCCACCTCGGCGATGGTGAGCTCGCGCAGCTCCTCGACGTGGGCGGTGAGGCCGGCCTGCAGCTGGCGGAGGCACCGGGCCCGGAACGCGGGGTCGGTCGACCAGTCGGTGGTGTCGAAGGCCCGACGAGCTGCGCCGATGGCGGCGTCCAGGTCGGCGCCCGTGCCGTCGGCGGCGGCGCCCAGCACCTCCTCGGTGGCCGGGTTCAGCGTCTCGAACGTGCCACCGCCGCTGGCGGGGACGAGCTTGCCGTCGATCAGGTTGACGTCGAGGCCGTCGGTGAAGCTGCTCACGAGGCCGGCCCGTCCCAGAGGCCGACGGGCGTGTCGGCGAGCAGGTAGTGGCCGGGGAGCTGGCCGGGCTTGAGCGAGCGGTTCATGCGCTCGGTCATGCCCTCGGACAGCTTGCCGTCGGTGATCATCTCCAGGAAGACCGCTGCGGCGTTGCCGTAGTCGAACCAGTCGCGCTGCCAGCTCCACTGGAAGTTCCCGCCGTAGCGGAACCAGCTGCCGCCGATGCCGGCGACCTCGTAGTGGGTGCCGTCCTCGCGCACCGCGTCGGCCACCTGGCGCCAGAAGCCGATGACGTGGCCCTGCACCTCGTCGATGATGACCTCTTGGTACGGGTACTCCCACCCGCCCAGCCCGCCCATCTCCAGGCCGAGGGCGATGTCGCGGATCTCGTCGCGGCCCACGGCCATGAAGTTCTCCTTCGGCCCGTAGTTCCAGCCGTAGGTGGCGTCCTCGGTGTAGAGGTCGGCGAGCGGCGCCCAGTCGCCGGCGACCTCCACGTCGCGGTTCGCCTGCAGCCAGCGCTGCACCATCTCTTCGAGCTCGGCACGGGGGTAGGCGGGCATCAGTTCGTTCCTTCGTCGGTCTCGTCCACGATGGACAGGGCATGGGTGGGGCAGAACGTGACGGCGGCCTCGGCGGCCGCCCGGGCATCGTCGGGCGGGCGCTGGTCGAGGATCGTGAGGTCGCCGTGCTTGGTCACCGAGAACAGGTCCGGCGCCTCGCCCTCGCACACGGCGTGGCCCTGGCACAGGTCCCGGTCCACCGCGATGCGCCAGCCCGCGGTGCGGGTCTGGGCGGGGTGGGCGACCTCGCCAGCGGCCTCGGTGCGGAGGTCGTCGTCGCCGCCCGCAGCACCGGCGGCGACCGGGCCGCCGTCGGCGTCGCGCCGGCGGTAGGTGGCGAGGCAGGGCTGGGCGAGCTGCACGACCATCTTCGAGTGGTCGTTGCGGTAGCTGTCGAGCGGCTGGGCGGCCTCGATGGTCCAGTCCTTGAGCAGCACCGAGAAGATGGCCTTGAGCTGCATCATGGCGAACTGGGCACCCACGCAGCGGTGGCGGCCGGCGCCGAACGGGATCCAGTTCCAGGGGTTGGCGGCGTCGGCCGCTGGGTCCTCGGCGTAGCGGCCCGGGCGGAAGGCGTCGGGATCGTCGAAGGCCTCGGGGAGTCGGTTCGAGATGGCGGGGGAGGCCCCGACCATCTTCCCGGCCTCGATGTGGCGACCGCCGACGTCGAGGTCGATGTTGGCCACCCGGAGCAGCAGGATCAGCGGGGGGTGGAGGCGCAGCGCCTCCTTGATGGCGCCCTCGAGGCGGGGCATCGAGCGCAGCGCCTGGTAGCTGACCTCGGCGCCGTCGGCGTAGAGCTCGTCGAGCTCGGCCACCACCGCCGCCATCTCCTCGGGGTGGCGGAGCAGCTCGATGAGCGTCCAGGCCGCGGTGCCCGAGGTGGTGTGGTGCCCGGCGAACATCATCGAGATGAACATGCCGGTGACCATGTCGGCGTCGAACCGGGGGTCGCCGTCGTCGCCGGCGATCGACATGAGCACGTCGAGGAGGTCGCGGTCCTCCCGCTCGACGGGCGTGGCGTCGGCGCGACGCTCGTCCATGATCGCCTGGATCAGGGCGACGAGGCCCACGCGGGCCTCGTCCCGGGCGCGGAAGCTGGGGATGTCGGCGTAGGCGTCGACGAAGGCCAGGGCGTCGGTGCCCTGCTCGAGGGCGTGGTAGAGGTGACCGAAGCGCTGGTCGAGCTGCAGGCGGAACTTGCGGCCGATGAGGCAGGTGCTCGACGTGTAGATCGTGAGCTCGCTGAACCAGTCGAGGAGGTCGATCTCGCCCGAGCCGGCGGCCTCCCACGAGGCCACCATCTCCTCCACCTCGTTCTGGATGGTGGCGGCGTGGCCCCGCATCATCTTGTCCCGCAGCGCCATGTTGTGGAGCTGCTCGCGGCGCTGCTCCGGGGTGGCGTCGAACACCACGCCCTCGCCGAAGATCGGCGTCATGAACGGGTACGCGGCGGCCTGGTCCAGGTCTTCGTCCTTGGCCCGGAAGAACACCTCGTTGGCCTCGGCCCCGGTCAGCAGCACGACGTCCTTGTCGGCCAGGCGGAACTGGCCGACGTCGCCGCACTCGTCGCGCACGCGCTGCATGAGGCCGATGGGGTCGGTGCGGAGCTCCTCGAGGTGGCCGGTCCCGCCGTGGTCGCCCGACACCTTCGGCGGGTCGGGGAACGGGCTGGTCTGCGGTTCGTCGGTGATGGTCAACGGTGGCTCCGGTTCGGGGTGACGGGGGCTTCGGGCTGGACCTCGACCAGGGTGAGGTGGGTGCCCTTGGGGGCCGAGACCATGGCGACGATGGCGGCGGCGACGTTCTGGGGGAGGAGGGCGCCGTTGTGGCGCAGGTGGCCCCAGCGCTCCCAGGTCGGGATGATGTGGAGCACCGTCTCCTCGCTCCAGTCGGTGCCCTGCTCGGTGCTGGACGGGCCGGGGCGGACCATGCCGCAGCGCACGCCGGTGCCCTCGAGCTCCATCTGCATGGCGCGGGCCAGGCCCTCGAGGCCGGCCTTGGCCGCCACGTAGGACGCCATGTGGGTCCGCGGCCGGACCACCACGTCGGAGGTGACGAACACCAGGTCGCCGTGGCCCCGCTCCACCATGGCCGGGCCGAGCCGGGCGGCCAGGCGCTGGGTGCCGAGCAGGTTCACGTGGACGTTGCGGGCGAAGTCGTCGGGGTCGTCGGCCAGCGCGGTGGCCGAGGCGATCTGGCCGGCGTTGGCCACCACCACGTCGAGCGGCCCGAGCGCGTCGCCGGCTGCGGCCGCGCAGCGGTCGATCGACGCCGGGTCGGCGAGGTCGAGGGGGAGGGCGACGGCCTCGCCGCCGTCGGCCACCAGCTCGGCGGCGAGGGCGTCGAGCCGGTCGGTGCGGCGGGCCGTCAGCACCACCGGGTGGCCGAGCGCCGAGAGGGCGCGGGCCGTGGCGGCGCCGATGCCCGACGAGGCGCCGGTGACCAGGGCGGGCCGGCGATCGGGGTGGGGGTCGTAGCGGGGCATCAGCGGCGCGTGACCGAGGTCGGGAGGGTCTCGAAGCCCCGCACGTTCACCGAGTGGACCCGCTTGGTGCCGGCAGGGTCGATCTCGTAGGCGCTCACCCGCGCCACCAGCTCCTCCAGCACGATCCGGGCCTCCATGCGGGCGAGGGAGGCGCCCAGGCAGAAGTGGCGCCCGACGCCGAAGCTGGCGATGCCGACGCTCTCGCGATCTCGGTCCAGGTCGAACCGGTCGGGGTCGGCGAAGGCCCGCTCGTCCCGGTTGGCCGAGCCGGCCAGGAGCAGGACGCGGTCGCCCTCGGGGATGGTCTGGCCGTAGTACTCGACGTCGCCCAGCGTCACCCGGGCCAACATCTGGCTCGAGGTGTCGTAGCGCAGCGTCTCCTCCACCCAGTCGGGGATGCGGGCCGGGTCGTCCCAGACCTTGGCCCGCTCGGCGGGGTTCTGCGCCGCCCAGTACCAGGCGTGGGCGAGCAGCTTCGTGGTGGTCTCGTTGCCCGCCACCACCATCAGGAACAGGAAGCTGGTGATCTCGTCGTCGGTGAGCCGGTCGCCGTCGACCTCGGCGGCGCACAGGGCCGACACCAGGTCGTCGCCGGGGTGGGCCCGGCGGTCGGCGATGAGGTCGGCGTAGTAGATCACCAGGGCGAAGGCGGCCTCGACCCCGGCGGGGGGCACGTCGGTGACGCCCTCCTCCCGGTGGATCAGCAGGTCGCTCTGCCGGCGCAGCATGGCCCGGTCGGCCTCGGGCACGCCGAGCAGCTCGGAGATGACGTCCATGGGCACGATGCCGGCCAGGTCGGCCACGAAGTCGAAGTCGCCCTCGGCCAGCGCGGCCTCGAGGTGGCGGACGGTGAGCGCCCGGATGTTCTCCTCCATGCCGGCCACCCGGCGGGGCGTGAAGCCCCGTGAGACCAGGCCCCGCATGCGGGGGTGCTGGGGGGCGTCCATGGCCAGGAACGACATGGTCTTGTGGGCGTGGGGCCCCGAGGCGGCGGGGTCGATCGACACGCCCTCGGCGTTGGAGAACCGCTCGTTGTCGCGGAACGCGGCCAGCACGTCGCCGTGGCGGGACAGGGCCCAGAAGCCCCGCTCCTCGTTGCGGTAGAGCGGCGCCTCGGCCCGCATCCGGGCGTAGGTGGGGTACGGGTCCTCGTGGATCTCGTAGGCGTACGGGTCGTACACGAGCGGGGTCGAGGTGTCGACGGCGGTCATCGGGGGTCCTTCAGGACGAGGGCGGACACCTGGGCCAGCAGGTCGGGGATGGCGCCGTAGGCCAGGTGGCCGGTGCCCACCTGGAGCAGCGCGCCGGAGATGGCCAGCTCGAGCGTGCTGATCGCGGCGGCCGAGGCATCGTCACCGAGGGCCTCGGAGAGCCGCTGGTGCAGCAGGAGGCCGATGCGGCTCCGCAGCTCGCGGACCTCGGGGTCGTCGGCCAGCATGGCGACGGTGACCGCGGCGGCCACCTCGGTCTCGTCGGCCACCACGAGGGCGAAGCCGAGCAGCACGTCGGTGGCCCGGGCGGCGGGGGAGCGCCTCCGGTCGGTGGGCGGCACCTCCTGGGCCTCGAAGCGGCGCCAGAAGACCTCGGCCACGAGGTGCTCCTTGGAGCCGAAGTAGGTGTAGGCGGTGGCCGGGGCCACCCCGGCCCGCTTGGCCACCGTGCGCACCGTCAGCGCCGGGTAGCCGACCTCGATCAGCTCGACGACGGCGGCCTCGGTGAGCTTGTGCACCGTCTTGGCCTGCCGGTCCGACAGGTGCCGGCGGGTGGCGGCCGTCGGAAGTTGGACAGCGCTGCTGGACACGAGTCCAGGTTCTACGCCCGGCCCGCCGAGTTGTCAAGCACCTGACGCCTCGGGCACGGACGGGTGAGGACCGCCCGGGTCGCTCGGTAGCGTGCGCTGATGCGCGATCCCGCCGTCTTCGTCGTGGCCACGGACCCGGAGGGCGGCGCCGCGCTGCTGGCCGAGATGCAGAGCCGGTACGCGCGGGACTACGACCTGGTCCTCGCGTCCTCCACGGACGAGGCCGAGGCGCTGCTCGCCGAGCGGGCCGCCGCCGACGAGCCGGTGGCCATGGTGGTGGTGCGGGCCGACTGCGCCGATCCGGTCGCCCTGTGCAGCGCCATCCGCTCCACCGTGCCCACCGCCAAGCGGCTCGTGGTCCGTCCCACCTGGACCCGGACGGGACCGCTGGTCGAGGCGCTGGCCGCCGCCACCCTCACGGGCGTGGTCGACACGGTGCTGCTCCAGCCGAGCGACCGCCGCGACGAGGAGTTCCACAGCGCCATCTCGGAGTACCTGTCCGACTGGTTCACCGTGGCGGGCACGCCGCTGGTCCAAGCGCTGCGCATCGTGGCCGAGCCCGGCGACGCCCGGGCCGCCGAGCTGGTGCGCTGGTTCGACACCAGCATCATCGACGTGGGCTGGCTCAGTCCCGGCTCCGAGGAGGGTCGGGCGGTCCTCGACCGGGTCGAGGGGACGGTCGCGCTCCCGGTCGTGGAGCTCTTCCACACCGGCGCGGTGCTGGTGGACCCGTCGCCGGCCGACCTGTTCGACCTGCTCGGCCAGTCGGCCGACCTCAGCGAGACCTACGACCTCGCCGTGGTCGGCACCGGCCCGGCCGGCCTGGCGGCGGCCGTCTACGGCGGCTCGGAGGGCCTGCGCACCGTCATGCTCGAGATGCGCAACCCCGGTGGCCAGGCGGGCACCAGCTCGATGATCCGCAACTACCTCGGCTTCCCGCGAGGCATCTCCGGATCCCGCCTGGCGGTGCGGGGCCTGAACCAGGCCAACCGCTTCGGCGCCCGCCTGCACCGAGGCCGCAAGGTCCAGCACCTCGACGCCGGCGGGCCTGGCGTCCCGCACCGGCTGGTGCTCGAGGACGGCGGCGAGGTGCTCGCGCGGGCCGTCGTGCTGGCCACCGGCGCCACCTACCGGCGCCTCGGCGTCCCTGGGATCGAGGAGCTGGTGGGCAACGGCGTCACCTACGGCGCCCCGATGAGCGAAGCCCGGGGCATGGCGGGTCGCTACGCCGTGGTGGTCGGGGGCGGCAACTCCGCGGGCCAGGCCGCCATCCACCTCGCCCGGTTCGCCGAGATGGTGAAGATCGTGGTGCGCCGTCCCGACCTGAGCGCCACCATGTCGAGCTACCTCATCGACGAGATCGACGCCCATCCGCGGATCCGCCTGTTCACCGAGGCGCAGGTGGTCGACGGCGGCGGCGAAGGCCGCCTCGAGTGGGTCACCTACCGCCGCAACGACGTGGGGGAGGACGTGACGGCCCCCTGCGACGGCCTCTTCCTCATGCTCGGCGCCGAGCCCCAGACCAGCTGGCTGCCCGACGAAGTCTGCTGCGACGACAAGGGGTTCATCCTGACCGGCCCGGACGTGCCCGAGGACCGGCGCGTGGCCGGCCACGTCCCCGAGCACCTCGAGACCTGCCTGCCGGGCGTCTACGCCGTGGGCGACGCCCGCTCCGGCTCGGTCAAGCGGGTGGCGGCGGCCGCCGGCGAGGGTGCGGTCGTCGTCCCGTACGTGCACGCCCACCTCGAGGCCTCGGCCGGCGTGGTCGTGGGCGAGACCTCCCCGATGCCGGGCCGGTGAGCGGCCCGGGTGGTCGGCCTCGGGGTCGGCCGGGTCGATCGGGCCGGCCCAAGGGCCCGTCGGTCGGCGCCATCGGGACGGCGATGGTGGTGGGCCAGGCGAAGCGGGGCGTGACCGTGGAGCTGGGCGGCGCCGAGCTGCTCCTGGCCCGGTCGCGCTGGGGCGCAGCGGCCGACCAGATCGAGGCGATGGGCTACGGCGACGCGCTCACGGTCGAGGTGGTGGCCGATCCGGGCGGCGGGACGGGGCTGTCCCGGGTGGCGATCGAGCGCTCGGTCCGCCAGCCCCGGGCCATCGAGGGCGAGCTCCGCCGCGCCGGGCCGGACCTCGAGCTGGTCCCCGCCGACGGCTCGCCGCCCTTTACGGTCGTCCTGCTCGATCGGTTCGCCGTCGAGGCCGAGGCGCTCGCCGGCCGGTCGGGGTCCTGGGCCGTCGGGGCACCGCACCGCGCCGTGCGGTTCGTGGTGGCCGACGCGCGCTGATGGGCGCCGACGACCGTCGCTACTGATTGCATAGTCATGCACGTGGTCGTATAGGGTCACCCACATGGCAACACGGGTCGGCATCGTCGGGGCATCGGGGTTCACCGGGGCCGAGCTGCTGCGCCTGATCGCCGGGCACCCGGACCTCGAGGTGGTGGTCGCCACCGGCGACACCCAGGCCGGCAACGCGGTGGCGGCGCTGTACCCCAGCCTCGCCGGCGCCTACCCGGGCCTCACGTTCGCCGCCTACGGGCCCGGCCTCGCCGATGCCCACGACCTGGACCTGGTCTTCTGCGGCCTGCCCCACGGCACCTCGCAGGAGATCGTCCCGGGGCTGCTCGACGGGAACCGGATCGTCGTCGACCTGGGCGCCGACTTCCGCCTCAAGGACGCCGGGCTCTACCCCACCTGGTACGGGGTGGAGCACACCGTGCCGGAGCTGCTCGAGGAGAGCGTGTACGGCCTGCCCGAGCTGTTCCGGGAGGAGCTGCGCACGGCCAAGCTCATCGCCACGCCGGGCTGCTACGTCACCACCGCCACCCTGGCCCTGGCCCCGCTGCTGCGGGCCGGCCTCGTCGAGCCCACCGGGATCGTGGTCGACGCCGCCAGCGGCGTCTCCGGTGCCGGCCGGGCCCCCAAGCCCGGCAACGCCTTCAACACCGTCGACGAGAACTTCGTGGCCTACGGGATGCTCAGCCACCGGCACACGCCGGAGATCGAGCAGAACCTCACCCACGTCGCCGGTGACGACGTGCAGGTGCTGTTCACCCCGCACCTGGCCCCCATGAACCGGGGCATCCTGGCCACCTGCTACGCCCGGCCCACCCAGGCGGTGACCACCGAGTCGCTGCGCGAGGCGCTGCGGGCCGCCTACGCAGACGAGCCGTTCGTGGTGGTGCTCGACGAGCCGCCGTCCACCAAGGCCACCCTCGGCTCCCAGTCGGTGCACGTCACCGCCTACGCGGACGAGCGCACCGGCTGGGTCGTGGCCCTGGCGGCGCTCGACAACCTCACCAAGGGCGCCTCCGGCGGCGCCCTCCAGTCGGCCAACCTGGCCCTCGGCCTCCCCGAGGCCACCGGCCTCCCCATCGCCGGCCTCTACCCCTGATCCCGACCACGCGAAGAGAGCAGCACCAGACATGAGCGTCACCGCAGCGAAGGGCTTCGTGGCCGCCGGGATCCACTGCGGGGTCAAGCCCTCGGGCGACCTCGACCTGTCCCTGGTCGCCACCGCCGACGGCCGGCCGGTCAGCGCGGCAGCGGTGTTCACCGACAACAAGATGACCGCCGCACCCGTGCTCACCTCCGACGCCCACCTCGGCGCCACGCGGGGTCACGCCGCCGCGGTGATCCTCAACTCCGGCAACGCCAACGCCGCCACCGGCGGTCCGGGCCGGGCCGACGCCGAGGCCATGTGCGCCACCACCGCCACGGCGCTGGGCTGTGCGGCGAACGACGTGCTGGTCTGCTCCACCGGCCTCATCGGCATCCCCCTGCCCATCGACGTGATCCTGGCCGGCATCCCGCAGGTAGCCGCCGCTCGCTCCGCCGACGGCGCCGCCGAGGCCGCCCAGGCCATCTGCACCACCGACACCTACCGCAAGGAGGCCCTGGTCTCCGTCGGCGACACGGGTGCGGTGGTGGGGGGCATGGCGAAGGGGGCGGCCATGCTCAGCCCCAACATGGCCACCATGCTGGCCGTGCTCACCACCGACGCCGAGGTCGAGCCCGACGACCTCCGTGCCATGCTCCGCGCCGCCGTGGCCACCAGCTTCAACGTGCTGATGACCGGCGCGTGCCGCTCAACGAACGACACCGTGATCGTGCTGGCCAGCGGGGCGGCGGGCCCGGTCCCGCTCGAGGAGCTGGCGGCGGCCCTCGCCCAGGCGTGCGCCGAGCTGGCCGGCCAGATGGCGGGTGACGCCGAGGGGGCCACCAAGGTCGTGAAGTTCACCGTGTCGGGCGCAGCGTCCGACGCCGACGCCGAGGCCGGCGCTCGCCAGGTGGCCCGCAGTGCCCTGTGCAAGTGCTCGTGGTTCGGGCAGGACCCGTACTGGGGTCGCCTCGCCAGCGAGATCGGCAGCGCCGGCATCGCCTTCGACCAGGAGCGGGTGTCCTCGACCTACGGCGGCATCCGGGTGGCGGCCCGCGGCGTGTCGATCGCCCACGACGAAGCTGCGGTCGCCGCCCACATGGCCCAGCGCCACCTCGACATCGGCGTCGACCTCGGCCTCGGCACCGGCGCCTTCACCGTCCTCACCAACGACCTCACCCACGCCTACATCGACGAGAACACCGGCGGCAGCTGACCAGTTCACTGGCCCCCCGCCGAAGCGGTGGGGATCGCGGCCCGGTCCGGCCCTGATCGGCCACCAGCTCCACCCGCGCCCCAGAGGTGGTGGGGAACCGTGCCCGCTTCGGGTTGGGTCGCCACCCTGTCGAAGGAATGCGGGCGCTGCGTCTGCTTCGTCCGGTTCGAGCGAGCGCCGACGCCGAGCGCGAGGATCGCTCGCCGGCAACGCAGGAGGCAGGCGTGGAAGCAGATGGCAGCGATGCGGTTGCCGCCGGGGGCGTACGCCGGGCGAACGATGGCGACCGCCCGGCCATGGCCCGGCTCCGATGGGACTGGCGGATCGACGCGGGCGAGGTGCCACCGTCGACGCTGGCGGCGTTCACCGCCGACCTCGGCGATTGGCTCGACGACCACGCCGAGACCCACCTCGGCTTCGTGGCCGAGGTCGACGGTGAGGTCGTCGGCATCGCGTTCCTGGCCGTGGTCGAGCGGGTCCCGGGACCGGGCGTCTGGGATCGACGCTCGGGCTACGTCCAGAGCGTCTACGTCGACCCGGCCCACCGCGGCCACGGCCTCGGGCGGCGCCTGGTCGACGCCGTGGTCGGCGAGGCCGGGACCGGTGGGCTCCAGTACGTCTCGGTGCACCCGAGCGAGCGGTCGTTCCCGCTGTACGAGCGTGCGGGCTTCGTCCGCAACGGCCGCACCCTCCAGCTCCGCTTCTGACCGCAGGAAGCCTCGCGCTCAGGCCAGGCCGGCCAGGCGGTACGCCACGAGCGAGCCGGCCACCGCCACGTTCAGGGAGTGGCCGACGCCGAGCATCGGGATCTGCACGGCGACGTCGCAGAGCTCCATGGCTTCGTCCGACGGGCCTGGGGAGCGAACTCGATTGCATAGTCATGCACGGTGTCGAATACACTTGGCGCATGGCCGATGAGGAGCAGGTGAGCCCGGGGGAGCTGGCGTCGGTGGACCCGGCCACGCGCGCCGCCGTGCTGGTGGAGGCGCTGCCCTACATCCAGGCATTCGCCGACAAGGTCGTGGTGGTGAAGTTCGGCGGCAACGCCATGGTCGACGCCGCCCTGTCCCGCTCGTTCGCCGCCGACATCGTGCTGCTGCGGGCCATCGGCCTGAAGCCGGTGGTGGTGCACGGCGGCGGGCCCCAGATCGGCAAGGTGCTGGCCCAGCTCGGCGTCGAGACCGAGTTCCGCGACGGGCTGCGCGTCACCGATGCCGAGACCCTCGAGGTCGCCCGGATGGTGCTCACCGGCCAGGTGGGGGCCGACATCGTGTCGGCCATCAACCAGCACGACCTGGTGGCCGTCGGCCTCTCCGGTGAGGACGCAGGCCTCATCGTGGCCAGCCAGCGCAGCGAGGCGCTCGGCTACGTGGGCGACGTCGTCGACGTCAACCGCAAGATCGTCGACACGCTCCTGCGCGACGACTTCATCCCGGTGATCTCCACCATCGGTGCCGATGCGACCGGCCAGGCGTTCAACATCAACGCCGACTCCGCCGCCATCGCCATCGCCGAGGCGCTGAGCGCCGAGAAGCTGATCTACCTCACGGATGTCCCCGGGGTCCTCACCGACGTGAGCGACCCGCAGTCGCTGATCTCGCGCCTGTCGGCCAGCCGAGCCCGCCTGCTCATCGCCGACGGCGTGATCAACGGCGGGATGATCCCGAAGGTCCAGGCCTGCCTCGACGCCGTCGACGCCGGCGTCGGCTCGGCCCACATCCTCGACGGGCGCATCGCCCACGTCGCGCTGCTGGAGCTGCTGACCGACTCCGGCGTCGGCACCATGATCACCCGGACCGACGGGGCCGGCTCGTGAGCACCCAGGCCGGCTACGACGCCCACGGCACCGCCATGCACGCCCCCGGCGGGCTGGCCCGCTGCCCGATCATGCCCACCTACGGGCCGCCCCAGGTCCAGTTCGTCCGGGGCGCCGGGACCCGCCTCTGGGACGCCGACGGCAGGGAGTACCTCGACCTCCTCTCCGGCCTGGCCGTGACCTCGCTGGGCCACAGCCACCCGGCGGTCGCCGAGGCGCTGCACGCCCAGGCCCAGACCCTGCTGCACGTGTCGAACCTGTTCGGCACCGAGCCCGGGTGGGACGTGGCGGTCACCCTCGACCGCCTGCTCGGCGGCGGCGGCCAGGTCTTCTTCTGCAACTCCGGGGCCGAGGCCAACGAGGCCGCCCTCAAGCTGGCCCGCAAGTGGGGCGGCCGTGGCCGCCACGTCGTGGTCAGCGCGCTCGGCTCGTTCCACGGCCGGACCCTGGCCACGCTGCACGCCACCGGCCAGCCGGCCAAGCACGAGGCGTTCCAGCCGCTGCCCGAGGGCTTCCGGCACGTGGCCTGGGACGACCTCGAGGCGCTCGAGGCGGCCATCGACCCCACCGTCGCGGCGATCCTGCTGGAGCCGGTCCAGGGCGAGGGCGGCGTCAACCCGGCCACCGCCGAGTACTTCCAGGGCGTGCGCCGCCTGTGCGACGAGCGGGGCCTGCTCTTCATGGTCGACGAGGTGCAGACCGGCCTCGGTCGCACCGGCGAGTGGTTCGGCCACCAGCACTTCGGCGTGGTTCCCGACGTCGTGACCATGGCCAAGGCGCTCGGCAACGGCGTGCCCATCGGGGCGTGCTGGGCGAAGGCCGACGTCGCCGCCACGTTCGAGCCGGGCGACCACGCCACCACCTACGGCGGCCAGCCCCTCGCTGCGGCGGCGGCCAAGGCCGTGCTCGCGGTGATGGAGGCGGAGGACGTGCCCGCCCGGGCCACCAAGGCGGGCGCTGCGCTCAGCGCGGCGCTCGAAGCCATCCCCGGCGTCGCTGCGGTGCGCGGCCTGGGCCTGCTGCTCGCTGCCCAGCTCGACGACGGCATCGACGCCCGGGTGGTGGCGGCCGAGGCGCTGCAGGCCGGCCTGGTCGTCAACGCCGTCACGCCGAGCGCCCTGCGCCTGGCGCCCAGCCTGCTGATCTCCGACGCCGAGGTCGCCGAGGCCGCCCACCGCATCGCCCAGCTCCTGGCCGGCCACGCCGGGACCGTCCCCGAGGACCAGCCGTGACCCGCCACCTGCTCGACATCGACGACCTCTCCCACGAGGAGCTGCTGGCCGTCCTCGACCGCTGCGCCGACCCGGCGACGCCCCCGCAGGTGCTCGCCGGCAAGGGCGCGGCGCTGATCTTCGAGAAGCCATCGAACCGCACCCGCAACTCCACCGAGATGGCCGTGGTGCAGCTCGGTGGCCACCCGATCTACCTGAAGCCCGACGAGGTCGACATCGACGGCCGCGAGTCGGCCGAGGACGTGGCCCGCACCCTGGCCTGCTACCACTCGGTCATCGCCGCCCGGGTCTTCGACCACGGCGTGCTCCAGCGCATGGCCGGGGCGGTCGAGATCCCGATCGTCAACCTGCTGTCCGACCACAGCCACCCGCTGCAGGCCCTGGCCGACGTGCTCACCATGCGAGCCGAGTTCGAGGACCTGGCCGGGCGCACCGTCACCTGGGTCGGCGACTACTCGAACGTGGCTCGGTCCCTGGGGCTGGCGGCGTCGATGCTCGGCATGAAGGTCCGCTTCGCCTGCCCGCTGGGCTACGACCCGCCGGCGGCTGACCTCGTCCGGTTCGCCGAGCTGGGGGCCGACTGGGCCGAGGCCGACGTCGACCCCAAGGGCATGGTCGAAGGGGCCGACGTCGTCGTGACCGATGCCTGGTACTCGATGGGCCAGGAGGCCGAGAAGGCCGTGCGCAAGCCGATCTTCGAGCCGTACCGGGTCGACGCCGCCCTCATGTCGGTGGCGGCCGAGCACGCCATCTTCCTGCACTGCCTGCCCGCCCACCGGGGCGAGGAGGTCACCGACGAGGTCCTCGACGGGCCCCAGAGCCGGGTGTGGCCCGAAGCGGCGAACCGGCTGCCGGCGGCCCGGGGCGCCCTGGAGTGGCTGCTCACCGCCACCGTGAGGGAGGGGTGAGCGTGACCACCCGCAACGGCACCGAGCCCGGGCGGCTGGCCAAGAACCAGCGTCAACACCTCGTGGCCAAGCTGCTCGCCTCGCACCCCGTCGCCAGCCAGGAGCGCCTCGTCGGCCTGCTGGCCGACGAGGGCGTGGCCGCCACCCAGGCCACCGTCAGCCGCGACCTCGACGACCTCGGCGCCATCAAGGTCCGCTCGGCCGGCGGCGAGGCCGTCTACGCCATCCCCGAGCTGCCCAAGGACCAGCTGGCGCCGGTCGACCACCTGCGCCGCGTGTTCGGCGACTGGGTGGTGGAGGTGGCCCACTCGGCCAACCTGGTGGTGCTGCGAACCCCGCCGGGGACGGC
Organism: Aquihabitans sp. G128; assembly: GCF_019048865.1. Lineage (GTDB taxonomy): Bacteria > Actinomycetota > Acidimicrobiia > Acidimicrobiales > Iamiaceae > Aquihabitans. The sequence continues at coordinate 781,179 of NZ_CP077604.1, forward strand.
CAACGTGGTCGGCTCGGCGCTCGATCGCTCCGGCCTCGCCGAGATCCTCGGCACCGTCGCCGGCGACGACACCCTGATGGTGGTGGTGGCCGAGGGCCACTCCGGCGCCGAGGTCGCCGACCACCTCCGTGAGCTCGCTGGTCTCTGACCAGAACCCCTAGACCTGCACACCGAAACCGTGAACGAAAGAGGAACGACTGTGGCGAAGCGCGTGGTACTGGCCTACTCCGGTGGTCTCGACACCTCCGTGGCCGTGCGCTGGATGATCGAGGAGCTGGGGGTCGAGGTCGTGGCCCTGGCCGTCGACGTCGGCCAGGCCAGCGACGACTGGGACGTGGTCCGCGACCGTGCCCGCGCCGCCGGTGCGGTCGATGCGATCGTCGTCGACGCCCGCAAGGAGTTCGCCGAGGACTTCGTCCTGCCGGCGCTCAAGGCCAACGCCATGTACGAGGGCCGCTACCCGCTGGTCTCGGCCCTGTCGCGGCCGGTCATCGTGAAGCACCTGGTGGAGGCCGCCCGCAAGAGCGGCGCCCAGGCGGTGGCCCACGGTTGCACCGGCAAGGGCAACGACCAGGTCCGCTTCGAGGTGTCCACCCGGGCCCTGGCCCCGGACCTCGAGGTGATCGCCCCGGTGCGGGGCTGGGGGATGACCCGCGAGGACTCCATCCACTACGCCTACGACCACGGCATCCCGATCCAGGCGACGAAGGAGAAGGTGTACTCCATCGACGACAACCTCTGGGGCCGGGCCATCGAGTGCGGCGAGATGGAGGACCCCTGGGCCGTGCCGCCCCAGGGCGTGTGGCTGCTCACCCAGCCCACCGAGACCGAGCCCCGCGACGTCGAGATCGGCTTCGAGCAGGGGATGCCCGTGTCCATCGACGGCGAGCGCCTCGGCATGCTCGAGGTGATCGAGAAGCTCAACACCATCGTCGGCTCCTACGGCTGGGGCCGCATCGACATGGTCGAGAACCGGCGCGTGGGCATCAAGAGCCGTGAGACCTACGAGTGCCCGGCCGCACTGGCGCTGATCATGGCCCACAAGGACCTCGAAGTCGATCTGCCTCGAGCGCGACCTCGACCGGGAGAAGGCGCGCATCGAGCCCCGCTACGCCGAGCTCATCTACGACGGCCTCTGGTTCAGCCCCCTGAAGGAGGCGTTCGACTCCTTCGTCGACAAGAGCCAGGAGTTCGTCACCGGCGAGGTCCGGCTGCGGCTCTCGCCCGGGTCGTGCGTGGTCACCGGTCGGCGCTCCGAGACCAGCCTCTACGACTACGAGCTGGCCACCTACGACGCGGCCGACTCGTTCCGCCACGAGGACTCCGCCGGTTTCGTCCGGCTGTGGGGCCTCGGCATCGAGACGTGGTCGGCCCGGCAGGCCTCCAAGCGGCCGAAGGGCTGAGCCGGGTGAGCGATCCCCGCGCCGAGGGGGCGACCGAGGGCAACACGCTGTGGCACGGCCGGTTCGCCGACGGGCCCAGCGAGGCCCTGCTCGCCTACACCGTCAGCCTCCCGTACGACCAGCGCCTCGCCCCGGACGACCTCGCCGGCTCGCGGGCCCACGTCCGCGGGCTGGTGCGGGGCGGGATCCTCGACGGCGACGAGGCCGCCGCGGTGCTCGGGGCCCTCGACACGGTGGAGGAGGAGCTGGCCGAGGGCCGGTTCCACTTCCTGCCGAGCGACGAGGACATCCACACCGCCGTCGAGCGGCGCGTCACCGAGCTGGCACCGGCAGGCGGCAAGATCCACACCGGTCGCAGCCGCAACGACCAGGTGGCCACCGACCTCCGCCTCTACACCAAGCGCGCACTCGGCCAGGTGGCCGCCGCGGTGCTGGGGCTGCAGGACGTGCTGCGGGCGCGGGCCGTGGAGGCCGACCAGGCCTACCTCCCCGGCTACACCCACCTGCAGCGGGCCCAGCCCGTACTGCTCGCGCACCACCTCCTCGCCCACGCCTGGGCGCTGGCCCGCGACGTCGACCGCCTCCTGGCCACGCGGGATCGGGCCGACGTCTCGCCGCTCGGCGCCGGCGCGCTGGCCGGCAGCTCGCTGCCGCTCGACCCGTCCGGCACCGCCGCCGACCTCGGCTTCGCCGCGGTGTTCGACAACTCGCTCGACGCGGTCAGCGACCGCGACTTCGTGGCCGAGTCCCTCTTCGACCTGGCCCTGCTCGGCATCCACCTCTCCCGCATGGGCGAGGAGGTGTGCCTCTGGGCGTCGGACGAGTTCGGCTTCCTGAAGCTCGACGACGCCTGGTCCACCGGCAGCTCGATGATGCCGCAGAAGAAGAACCCCGACATCGCCGAGCTGGCCCGGGGCAAGAGCGGTCGGCTCATCGGCCACCTCACGGGGCTGCTGACCACCCTCAAGGGCCTGCCGCTCACCTACAACCGCGACCTCCAGGAGGACAAGGAGCCCCTGTTCGACGCCGTCGACCAGGTGCTGCTCGCCCTGGAGGCCATGAGCGGCCTGCTCGCCACCTCGCGGTTCGCCACCGACGTCATGGCCACCGCGGCGGACTCGCCCTACGCCGTCGCGACCGACCTGGCCGAGCTGCTCGTGGAGCGGGGCCTCCCGTTCCGCGAGGCCCACGCCGTGGTGGGGGAGATCGTGCGGACGGCGCTCGACGGCGGGGGAGCGATGGTCGACCTCGTGGCCGCCCACCCCCAGCTGGGGCCCGAGGCCGCCGCCCTCCTGGCTCCCGGCGTGTCGGTCACCCGCCGCACCACCCGCGGCGGCGCCGGGCCGGCCGCGGTGGCCGAGCAGCTCGTGCGCTTCGACGCCCGGCTCGACGCCGATCGGGCGCGGGTCCACGGGAGCTGAGGTGGGCGACGACCCGGGATGGCCGCACCGCGAGCGGATCAAGGTCCGCTACCAGGAGGTCGACCTCCAGAACGTGGTCTTCAACGCCCACTACCTCGGCTACTGCGACATCGCCAGCGCGGCGTGGATGCACGAGGCCATCGGCTGGACGGGCACGAACGACGCGGTCGACTGGATGCTGGTGAAGGCCGTGGTCGAGTGGCAGGGGTCGGCCACGTTCGGCGACACGCTCGACCTCGACTGCGGCGTGGCCCGATGGGGCACCACCTCCTACGACGTCGCGTTCCGGGGCACGGTCGACGGGCGACCCACCTTCACGGCCACCATCACCTACGTCACCATCGAGCCCGGCACGAAGCGGCCCACCCCGGTGCCCGCCGCCATGCGCGACGCGCTCGGCGCCGCGCCGGGCTGAGGCCGCCGACCCGCGACGCGTCGTCCCCGGGGCGCCGGCCCGCGGCTCCTAGGCTCGCCGGGCCATGCTGCTGCTCCACAACACCGTCCAGCGCTACGCGTGGGGCTCTGTCGACGGGCTGGTCCCGATCGTGGGCTCCGACCCGAGCGGCGGTCCCGAGGCCGAGCTGTGGGTGGGCACCCACGCGGCGGCGCCCTCGCTCGTCGCCGACGACCCGCAGGGCCGGACGCTGGCCGAGGTCATCGCAGCGGACCCGGCCCGCTGGCTCGGGCCCGAGCTCGCGGCGACGGGGGCCACGAGCCTGCCGTTCCTGCTGAAGGTGCTCGCCATCGGCTGTCCGCTCTCCCTCCAGGCCCACCCCTCCGCGGCCGAGGCCGAGGCCGGCTTCGCCCGCGAGGAGGCGGCCGGGATCGCCGCCGACGCCCCGGAGCGGACCTACAAGGACGCCAGCCCCAAGCCCGAGTCGCTCGTCGCCCTGTCGGAGACCTGGGCCCTCTGCGGGTTCCGTGAGCCGGTGGAGGCCGCCGAGCTGCTCGCGGGCCTCGACCTGGCGGCGCTCGCCCCGATCGTCGATGCGCTGCGCAGCGGCACGCCCGACGGCCACCAGCGTGCCCTCGCCTGGCTCCTGCACCTCGAGGGAGGAGCGCGCTCGGGGCTGGCCGGTGCGATCGCCGAGGAGGTGGCCGACGCCGACGCCGACGTGCGGGCCGACCCGCGGTCCTGGGTGAAGGCCCTCGCCGCCCAGTTCCCGGGAGACCCCCTGTGCGTCGCCCCGCTCCTGCTCCACGTGGTGCGGTTGGCGCCCGGCGATGCCGTGCACCTGCCGGCCGGGAACCTCCACGCCTACCTCTCGGGCGCCGGCGTCGAGCTCATGGCGGCCTCCGACAACGTCCTGCGAGGCGGCCTGACGCCGAAGCACGTCGACGTCGAGGAGCTGCTCCACGTCCTCCGCTTCGACCCCGGCGTGCCGCCGGCGCCGGTCCACGAAGACCTCGGCGGCGGGGTGGCCACCTACGACTCCGGCGAGTCGGCCTACGCCCTCGCCACGGTCGACGCCGGCGATGCGGTGGTCGAGATCCAGCCGACCGGTCCCTCGCTCCTGCTGGCCACCGGAGGACCGGTCGACGTCGCCGGTCCGGACGGCGGGTGCTCCCTGGCCCACGGCGACGCCGCCTTCGTGGCGCCCGGCTCCGGGCCGCTGTCGGTCAGCGGTGGCGGTCGCCTGTGGTGGGCCACCACCGGCGACGCGCTCCCCACCTGATCCGTGGCCGGACCCCGCCGTGGCCGGCGGCTGCCCCGCAGCTTCTACCGGCGTGACCCGCTGGAGGTGGCCCCGGAGCTGCTGGGCAAGGTCCTCGTGCACGGGCGTCGGGCCGGGCGCATCGTGGAGGTGGAGGCCTACCGGGGCACCGACGACCCCGCCAGCCACGCCTTCCGAGGCCCCACGCCCCGCACCGAGGTGATGTTCGGGCCACCCGGCCACCTGTACGTGTACTTCACCTACGGCATGCACTGGTGCGCCAACGCGGTGACCTCGCAGCCGGGCGAGGCCGGCGCCGTGCTGATCCGGGCCCTGGAGCCCCTCCGCGCCACCGACGAGATGGCGGCGGCCCGCCCGGCGGCGCGGCGAGCGGTCGACCTGGCCAACGGCCCGGCGAAGCTGTGCCAGGCGTTGGGCATCGACGGTGCCCACGACGGGGTCGACCTCGTCCGAGCCGAGGCGGGCGTCACCATCGTCGACGACGGCGTCGCGCCGCCGGCGGTGCCGCTGACCGGTCCCCGGGTGGGCATCTCGGTCGCCACCGAGCGGCCGTGGCGCTTCAGCGTCCCGGGCGACCCCCACCGCTCACGACCGTGGTGACCGCCCAGCGGCGCCATCGGATAGGCAGGAGGGCGTGACCGACCTCGAGCTCCTGGAACCGGACGACCCGCGGCTCGAACGGGCCGACTTCCTCGGTGCCGCCGTGCACCAGCTCCAGATGGCCGACCTCGAGGACCCGGCGGCCGTCGAGCACCGCGACACCGTGCTGGACTTCTTCCTGGACCACCCCGACGCCGCCGAGCGCTCCTGCACCGCCGGCCACCTGACCGGTTCGGCGCTCGTCGTGGACGCGCCGGGGTCGCGGACGCTGCTCATGCTGCACGCCAAGCTCGGCCGCTGGTTCCAGCCCGGCGGCCACGCCGACGGCGACGCCAACCTGGCGGCGGTGGCGTTGCGGGAGGCGGGGGAGGAGACCGGCATCGCCGGGCTGCGGGTGGCCCTGCCGGCCATCGACGTCGACGTGCACCGGGTGGAGCCACCGAAGGAGCCCGCCCACCTGCACCTCGACACCCGGTTCCTGGTCGTGGCGCCGGCCGGCGCCCACGAGCAGGCCAACGAGGAGTCCCTCGCCCTGCGCTGGGTCACCGAGGCCGACCTCGACGCCCTCGACCCGCCGGTCGACGAGAGCACCCGCCGCCTGGTCCGGCGAGGCCTGGCCCTGGCATCGGCCGCGCTCGGCTGACGTCAATCCACCCGCGGGCGCCGACGCGGTGGCTCAGCCGACGTCGCCGGGCGTCGCGCAGTCGGGCATGTCGTTGACGTCCGCGAAGACCTCGATGGTCTTGTCGACGGAGTCGCGGAGCTCCTCGTTCTCGGTGAGGAGGAACTTGGCGTCGGGATCGGTGCGCAGCGCCTGGGCGTAGTCGTCCCGGTCGCCGAGGTAGCGGTGCCAGTCGGTGAACCACAGCCGCAGGCTCTTGCCGTCGTCGCCCGTGGTGGGGGCGCCGGCCTCGATGTCGTCCACCATGGCCCGGACCAGCCCGTTGGCCTGGTCCAGGACGTCGGCCCGCTCGGTGGCCGTCTTCGCCTCCGACGCCGGGGTGAGGGCGTCGAGGTCGGTGAGCAGCTGCTGGCAGCGGTCCTCGGCGCGGCTGACGTAGGCCCGGTCGTCGAGCCGGTCGGGGTTCACCTTCTTGGGCCCGCCGGCGAAGATCCAGATCCAGAACACCGCGATGGCCAGCGCCGCCACGACGGCCACGGCGCGCCACAGCTTCCAGTACATGCCCATCGGCTGGTCGACCTCGGGCTCCGGCGCGGTCTTGATGGGCATGGCGCCAGCCTCGCCCAGCCGGGGCGGCGGGGTCCAACCCGTCCGACGGTCCGCCCGGCCAACGTGTTTGGCGCCGCAGCAGCACGCGGGTGACCATGTGGCCCATGACCGACGCCAGCGTCCTCGCCGACCTGGAGGCCCGTGGCCTGGTGCAGGACTGCACCGACCGCGACGGCCTCGCCGCCCGCCTCGCCGAGGGCCCGCTGTCGCTCTACTACGGCTGCGACCCCACCGCCGACAGCCTCCACGTGGGCAACCTGATCGGCCTGCTGGTGCTGCGGCGGTTCCAGGACGCCGGGCACCGCCCCGTGGCGCTCGCGGGTGGTGCCACGGGGATGGTCGGCGACCCCAGCGGCCGCTCCGAGGAGCGCAACCTCCTCGACGAGGCCACCCTCGAGCACAACGTCGCCGCCATCAAGGCCCAGATCGCCCGCATCGTCGACCTGTCCGGCGAGCCCGGCGGCGGCGAGCTGGTCGACAACCGGGACTGGACCGGCGAGGTGCGGTTCCTGGACTTCCTGCGCGACATCGGCAAGCACGTCACGGTCAACACCATGCTGGCCAGGGAGTCGGTGAAGAACCGCCTGGCCTCCGAGCACGGCATCTCCTTCACCGAGTTCACCTACATGCTGCTCCAGGCCCACGACTTCCTGCGGCTGGAACAGGATCGGGGCGTCCAGCTCCAGATCGGGGGCTCGGACCAGTGGGGCAACATGCTCGGTGGGGTGGACCTCATCCGTCGGGTGCACGCCCGGCCGGCATGGGTCCTGGCCTGGCCACTGCTGACCGCACCCGACGGGACCAAGCTGGGCAAGACCACCGGCGCCCGCATCTGGCTCGATCCCGACCGGACCAGCCCCTACGCCTTCTTCCAGCACTGGATGGGCACCGACGACCGCCAGGTCCGCCAGTTCCTCCTGCAGTTCACCCTGCTCCCGGTCCCCGACGTCGACGCCGCGGTGTCAGCCCACGAGGCCGAGCCGCACCGTCGAGCGGCCCAGCGCCTCCTGGCTCGGGAGGCCACCGCCCTCGTGCACGGTGGGGGCGAGGCGGCCGCCGCCGAGGAGGCCTCGGCCATCCTCTTCGGCGCCCCGCTCGCCGATGCCAGCGACGCTGCCCTCGAGGCGGTCGCTCGCGAGGTGCCCACGACCACGCTGGACCCAGCGGCCCTCGATGCCGGCGTGGACCTGGCCGAGCTCCTGGCCACCGACGCCCTCCTCGCCACCTCGAAGGGCGAAGCGCGCCGGGCGATCGCCCAAGGAGGCGTCTACGTGAACGGCGAGCGGGCAGAAGATGGGCGCCTGGTGGGTCGATCCGACCTGCTCCGAGGCCGCTTCGTGCTGCTCCGCAAGGGCAAGAAGGCTTACGCGATGGCCCTGGCAGCGCTGTGACCTGGCCTTTTGCGGCGTTCCAGACCCGTGAGACGCACGACACACCGCGTCGATTTGGCGTCACCGGCGCGTTACCCGTAAGTTAACTCTCGTCGCCACGGGGACACGCCAGAGAAACTCCAGCGGAAACGCTTGACAGCCTCCAGCAAAGTCCCTAAGGTAACAACTCGCCCCACACGGCCCTAACGGGTCGGAGCGGGCACGACAGGAGCAACGGCAGCCCACGGGCACGACTCCTGCAGCGGCTTCCCTCGGGAAGTGAGCGCACCTTGAGAACGGAATAGAGGACGAAAAAGCTAATGCGGGCGACCGCTGCAGCGCTTCCGAGCAACGCAGCGGCCGTTTAATAATAAAGTATTACGCATCAAGGACAACAAAACTAAGCTAGTTAGTTGAACTGATGCCAGTCACCAACAGGTTCAGGCCTGTCGGTGGCTCTCCGATTTGAGGACGGTCCGACAGTTCGCTGTCGGGCCTTCTGACGATCTCGATGGAGAGTTTGATCCTGGCTCAGGACGAACGCTGGCGGCGTGCCTAACACATGCAAGTCGAACGAGGTTGATCTGGTGGCAACACCAGTGACTACCTAGTGGCGAACGGGTGAGTAACACGTGAGGAACCTGCCCCGAAGACCGGGATAACTCTCCGAAAGGAGTGCTAATACCGGATACCCCCACCTAATCGCATGATCTGGTGAGGAAATGGATTCCGCTTCGGGAGGGCCTCGCGGCCTATCAGCTAGTTGGTGGGGTAACGGCCCACCAAGGCATCGACGGGTAGCTGGTCTGAGAGGACGATCAGCCACACTGGGACTGAGACACGGCCCAGACTCCTACGGGAGGCAGCAGTGGGGAATCTTGCGCAATGGGCGAAAGCCTGACGCAGCAACGCCGCGTGGGGGATGAAGGCTCTCGGGTTGTAAACCCCTTTCAGCAGGGACGAATCAAGACGGTACCTGCAGAAGAAGCCCCGGCTAACTACGTGCCAGCAGCCGCGGTAACACGTAGGGGGCAAGCGTTGTCCGGATTTATTGGGCGTAAAGAGCTCGTAGGCGGCTGAGTAAGTCGGGTGTTAAATCCCCAGGCTCAACCTGGGACACCACCCGATACTGCTCTGGCTAGAGTCCGGTAGGGGAGCGTGGAATTCCTGGTGTAGCGGTGAAATGCGCAGATATCAGGAGGAACACCAGCGGCGAAGGCGGCGCTCTGGGCCGGAACTGACGCTGAGGAGCGAAAGCGTGGGTAGCAAACAGGATTAGATACCCTGGTAGTCCACGCCGTAAACGTTGGGCACTAGGTGTGGGGTCTATTCAACGGACTCCGTGCCGTAGCTAACGCATTAAGTGCCCCGCCTGGGGAGTACGGCCGCAAGGCTAAAACTCAAAGGAATTGACGGGGGCCCGCACAAGCAGCGGAGCATGTTGCTTAATTCGAGGCAACGCGAAGAACCTTACCTGGGTTTGACATGTAGAGAAAAGCCGTAGAGATACGGTGTCCTTCGGGGTTCTACACAGGTGGTGCATGGTTGTCGTCAGCTCGTGTCGTGAGATGTTGGGTTAAGTCCCGCAACGAGCGCAACCCTTGTCCTATGTTGCCAGCACGTCATGGTGGGGACTCGTAGGAGACTGCCGGGGTCAACTCGGAGGAAGGTGGGGACGACGTCAAATCATCATGCCCCTTATATCCAGGGCTGCAAACATGCTACAATGGCCGGTACAAAGGGCTGCTAAACCGCGAGGTGGAGCGAATCCCATAAAGCCGGTCTCAGTTCGGATTGGAGTCTGCAACTCGACTCCATGAAGCTGGAGTTGCTAGTAATCCCGGATCAGCAACGCCGGGGTGAATACGTTCCCGGGCCTTGTACACACCGCCCGTCACACCATGAAAGTTGGAAACGCCCGAAGCCAGTGGCCCAACCCCTCGGGGAGGGAGCTGTCGAAGGTGGAATCAGCGATTAGGGTGAAGTCGTAACAAGGTAGCCGTACCGGAAGGTGCGGCTGGATCACCTCCTTTCTAAGGAGTCTCATCCTGCTCATTCCGAGCAGGGGATTCCCAAGTTGAAGCATTAGCTAGTTGGGTCCTCGAGGTTGGTTCAGTGGTCGCAGGTCAATATTCCCTCCCACCGGCTCAGCACTCGAAGATCGTTCCGTCCTCTGTTCCGTTCTGAAGGGGCGCTCCAATTCGCCCTCGCCCACAAGGCGAGGGCGTTGTTGCGCTCCGGGTCAGGTTCGCCTGGCCGAAGATGTCCCTTGAGAACTGCATAGCGAGCACGAGCATCTTTGTTCTTCCAAGATACAAAGTGCCAACGGTGGATGCCTTGGCGTCTACTACCGATGAAGGACGTGTCTGGCTGCGAAAAGCCACGGTCAGCTGCCTAGAAAGCGTTACGAACCGTGGATGTCCGAATGGGGAAACCCACCACCTTAGCGGGTGGTACTCCGGTGTGAACACATAGCACCGGTAGAGGGAACCAGGGGAATTGAAACATCTCAGTACCCTGAGGAAAAGAAAACAAACGTGACTCCCTGAGTAGCGGCGAGCGAAACGGGAATAGCCCAAACCTGATTGGTGTCAAAGCCTGGTGGCGTTGCCAATTGGGGGTTGTGGGACTCGAGAGACGGAGCACCAGAGCCGTCACAGAGTTACCAAGTTGATGCGTAGTGGAAGTGGTCTGGAAAGCCACGCCGCAGTGGGTAATAGCCCCGTACACGAAACGTATTCAGCCTCTGCTCGATCATCCCAAGTAACGCCGGGACCGTGAAAACTGGCGTGAATCTGTGAGGACCACCTCATAAGGCTAAGTATACGTAGACGACCGATAGTGAACCAGTACCGTGAGGGAAAGGTGAAAAGTACCCCGGGAGGGGAGTGAAATAGTACCTGAAACCGTTGGCATACAATCAGTCAAAGCGTCGTCTTGACTTCGGTCAAGGCCGTGATGGCGTGCCTTTTGAAGAATGAGCCAGCGAGTTACGGTACGTGGCAAGGTTAACCAGTGATGGGAAGCCGGAGCGAAAGCGAGTCTGAATAGGGCGTTCAGTCGCGTGCTGTAGACCCGAAGCCGAGTGATCTATCCATGGGCAGGTTGAAGCGGGGGTAAGACCTCGTGGAGGACCGAACCCACCTAGGTTAAAAACTGGGGGGATGACCTGTGGATAGGGGTGAAAGGCCAATCAAACTCGGTGATAGCTGGTTCTCCCCGAAATGCATTTAGGTGCAGCGTCGTGTGTTCAGTCATGGGGGTAGAGCACTGAATGGGTTAGGGGGCCTACAAGCTTACCGACCCCAATCAAACTCCAAATACCATGACTCCAGAGCACGGCAGTGAGACTGCGGGGGATGAGCTTCGCAGTCGAAAGGGAAACAGCCCAGACCGCCGGCTAAGGCCCCAAATTCTAGACTAAGTGGAAAACGATGTGAGATTGCCCAGACAGCCAGGAGGTTGGCTTAGAAGCAGCCACCCTTGAAAGAGTGCGTAACAGCTCACTGGTCGAGTGATCTTGCGCGGATAATGTAACGGGGCTCAAGTCTAGAGCCGAAGCCGCGGATTCACGATTTATCGTGAGTGGTAGGGGAGCGTTGTATGTGCAGCGAAGCGGCGGTGTGAACCAGTCGTGGAGCGCATACAAGTGAGAATGCTGGCATGAGTAGCGAGAGAGGGGTGAGAAACCCCTCCGCCGTAAGCCCAAGGGTTCCTGGGGAAGGCTAATCCGCCCAGGGTAAGTCGGGAGCTAAGACGAGGCCGATAGGCGTAGTCGATGCACAACTGGTTGATATTCCAGTACTACCGTGTACGCGCCCAAGACAAGTTCTGGTTGCTAAGGGGCTATCTCCTTCGGGAGATGAACCGACCCACCGGAAGGCGTTTAGCAATGAGGGGACGCAGGAGGGTAGGTGAGCCCAGGCGATGGTTGTCCTGGGGTAAGCGCGTAGGGCGAGGTCTAGGCAAATCCGGACCTCATGAAGCCTGAGACGCAATGCCGATCCGTTTAAGGAGAAGTCACTAATCCCATGCTGCCTAGAAAAGCCTCTAGCGAGCTTACATGGTACCCGTACCCCAAACCGACACAGGTGGGCAGGTAGAGAATACCAAGGCGATCGGGAGAACTGTGGTTAAGGAACTCGGCAAAATGCCTCCGTAACTTCGGGAGAAGGAGGACCCCATTAGGGTGAAGGACCTTGCGTCCGGAGCTCGAAGGGGTGGCACAGACCAGGGGAAAGCGACTGTTTACTAAAAACACAGCAGCGTGCGAAGTCGCAAGACGATGTATACGCTGTGACGCCTGCCCAATGCCGGAAGGTTAAAGGGAAAGGTTAGTCCGCAAGGGCGAAGCTTTGAACTGAAGCCCCGGTGAATGGCGGCCGTAACTATAACGGTCCTAAGGTAGCGAAATTCCTTGTCGGGTAAGTTCCGACCTGCACGAATGGCGTAACGACTTTCCTACTGTCTCAACCACAGACCCGGCGAAATTGAAGTACGAGTAAAGATGCTCGTTAGCTACAGAAGGACGGAAAGACCCCGTGGACCTTTACTATAGCTTGATGTTGAGTTTTGTTATGTGTTGTGTAGGATAGGTGGGAGACTGGGAAGCATTGGCGCCAGCCAGTGTGGAGTCAACCTTGAAATACCACCCTGCTCATGACGGAGCTCTAACCCACGTCCCTTATCGGGATGGGGAACAGCGTCAGGTGGGTAGTTTGACTGGGGCGGTCGCCTCCTAAAGAGTAACGGAGGCGCCCAAAGGTTCCCTCAGGCTGGTTGGCAATCAGCCGTCGAGTGCAATGGCACAAGGGAGCTTGACTGCGAGACCTACAAGTCGAGCAGGTGCGAAAGCAGGGCATAGTGATCCGGCGGTTGCGTGTGGAAGCGCCGTCGCTCAACGGATAAAAGGTACCCCGGGGATAACAGGCTCATCTTCCCCAAGAGTCCATATCGACGGGAAGGTTTGGCACCTCGATGTCGGCTCATCGCATCCTGGGGCTGAAGCAGGTCCCAAGGGTTGGGCTGTTCGCCCATTAAAGCGGTACGCGAGCTGGGTTTAGAACGTCGTGAGACAGTTCGGTCCCTATCCTCTGTAGCCGGAAGGAACTTGAGAAAGGCTGTCCCTAGTACGAGAGGACCGGGATGGACGCAGCTCTGGTGTGCCAGTTGTCCTGCCAAGGGCATTGCTGGTTAGCTACCTGCGGAAGGGATAAGCGCTGAAAGCATCTAAGTGCGAAGCCTGTTTCTAGATGAGGTTCCTCACTGGGTTAACCAGGTAAGGCCCGTGATAGACCAACACGTTGATAGGCCGGAGGTGTAAGCGTGGTAACACGTTCAGCCGACCGGTACTAATCGGCCGAGGTCTTGGATTTACTAAGAAGTTCGTGCTCGCTATGGAGTCCTTGAGGGCTTGAGCGCCGTTCGTCGGCGCTCGCTCTTGACAACAGATTTCGGTGACTATCGCGTCTGGGTCACACCCGTTCCCATCCCGAACACGGAAGTTAAGCCAGACTGCGCCGATGGTACTTGGGTGGATTCGCCCTGGGAGAGTAGGTCGTCGCCGGATTTCTCATCAACAGGCCCCGCTTCGGTGGGGCCTGTTGTGCGTTTTCGGCTCGCTCGCGACGTGCCAGCGACGAGGCGGCGGTTGGTGGCTGAGCACGGGGCACGAGCAGGAGCCGAACGGGTCGAGCTGCATCCGAGCAGCGCATGTCACCGTCGGCGGATGGCGAGCGGTCGACGGCCGGCCGGTAGGATCGCCCGATGCCTTCGAACGATGCTCCTTCGCCGCGCCGATCGTCTGGCGGCAGCGGGGGATCGGGCGACGGGGACGACCCGCGGAAGCCCATCCGCAGCAGCGGGCGGTCGGTGCCCGGTGGGACCGGTCGCGCCGCCGATTCGCCTGGTGACGGTCGCAGCACCCGTCCGGTGAGCGGTCGCAGCGGGGGCCAGGGAGCCCGGTCGGGTGCTGGTGGCGCTCGTCGGAGCCCGTCTGGGGGGGCGTGACGATCGGTCGCCGCGCCGTGACGAGGGGCCTGCGGCGCGCTCGGGCCGGCCCGGCGGTTCGGGCGGCGGGCGTCCAGGCGGCTCCGGCCGTCCGAGCTCAGGCTCCGGACGTCCGGGGGCTCCTGCACGCGGGGGCAGCAGCCGGGGAGACGATCGTCGGGCGGGTGGGCGGTCCGGCGGTCGGCCCGCAGATCGGGAGGAGGGTCCGCGCACCGCAGGGCCCAAGACCTGGGGCAGCCTTGGCCGGCGCGGCGCAGGGCGTCTGGGCGACGGGCCGGTCGACAACCGCAACGACGTGGGCGGCTCGGGGCGAGACGAGCGTCCCGATCCGGGCAACAAGCGCGTGGAGTGGGAGCGCGTCGACGACGTCCGCCAGGAGGCCGGTGGCGCGGTGCGACGCGGGCGCAACGCTCGACCGCCTGCGGATCTGGCCCCGAAGGAGCGCCGGGGTCGCCCGGCCCGCAAGCCCGGTGCCGGCACCGCCGGCGCCCTCTCGAAGGACGAGCTGGTGCGTGCCCTGGGGGCGGCTCGGGGCGCACGCGCCAACGAGCGGCTGCGCGACGCCGCCCACGCCTTCGAGCGCGAGCGCTTCGAGGAGTCGCGGAGCCTGCTGCGGCCCATCGCCGAAGCGGCACCGCAGGCGGCCTCGGTCCGTGAGCTGCTGGGGCTCACGTACTACCGGCTGGGCCGTTGGACCGACGCCATCAAGGAGCTCGAGGCCTTCCGCCAGCTCACGTCGTCGACCGAGCAGCACCCCGTGCTCGCCGACTCCTACCGGGCGCTGAAGCGACGTTCCGAGGTGCAAGACCTCTGGGACGAGCTGCGGGAGAGCTCGCCGTCGGCCGACCTCGTCACCGAGGGCCGGATCGTGATGGCCGGTTCGCTGGGCGACCAGGGCAAGCTGAAGGAAGCCATCGCGCTGCTCGAGAAGAGCCAGCGGGCGGTCAAGCGGCCCGAGGTGCACCACCTCCGCCAGGGCTACGCCCTGGCCGACCTCTACGAGCGCGCCGGCGACATCGCCCGGGCTCGGGAGCTGTTCCGCTGGGTGCTCACCTACGAGCCCGACTTCGCCGATGCGGCGGAGCGCGCCGGCGCCCTGGCCTGAGCGCGGCGCCGCTCCGACGGCCTCGGCCTCACGTCGATCCGCCGTGCCGGGCGGCGAAGGCCGACCGGGAGCGGCGATCTCTGGTGGGGGCACCCTGGCGGGCGACCGCCAGGCTCCGCATCGGCGGCATCGTTGTCACACCCCCTCGGTAGGTTCGGTGGCACCTGGACCCCCGGCACGCGATCGCTGCGCAGCTCGGGTGGCTCGGGCTCGCGGCCTCGGCCGCCCGTCCCGTTCGGACAGCCGTCGGCGAGGCGGCTGCCAGCCCAGAGAGGTCCAGCCATGAACATCGTCGTGTTGCAGGGGTCGTTGTCGAGCGCACCCGAATCCCGAGACCTGCCGTCGGGCGATCGGCTCGTCACCTACGAGGTCACCACCCGTGCCGAGGGCCAGCCGGCCGATTCGGTTCCGGTGGTGTGGTTCGACGCCCCGGCGCGCTCGGCCGACCTGGGGGCCGGTACCGAGGTGGTGGTCACCGGTCGGGTCCGGCGCCGGTTCTTCCAGGCCGGCGGGGCTCGGTCCAGCCGCACCGAGGTGGTGGCGGCGTCGGTGATCCCGGCTCGGCAGCGCAAGCGGGTGGCCGGCGCCATCGACGCGGCGGTGGCGGCGCTGGCCGAGCACCCGGAGGGGTGAGCGGCCGGCGGGCCCGGAGGTTGGCCGCGCCGGCGGGCGGTCGGCCAAGATGGGGGCACACAACGGCCACCACAGGATGGGTTCCGCGAGCATGGATCAGGCACAGCTGGAGAAGGTCAGGAACGGCAAGGGGTTCATCGCCGCCCTCGACCAGAGCGGGGGCTCCACGCCCAAGGCGCTGGCGCTCTACGGCGTCGAGGAGGGCAGCTACGAGGGCGAGGCCGCCATGTTCGACCTCATGCACCAGATGCGCAGCCGCATCGTCACCAGCCCGAGCTTCGACGGCGAGCGCGTGCTCGGCGCCATCCTCTTCGAGATGACCATGGACCGTCAGGTCGAGGGGCTCGACACCGCCGAGTACCTCTGGTCGAAGAAGCAGGTCGTGCCCTTCCTGAAGGTCGACAAGGGCCTGGCCGACCAGGCCGACGGCGTCCAGGTCATGAAGCCCATCGATGGCCTCGACGAGCTGCTCGCCCGGGCGGCGGCCAAGGGCGTGTTCGGCACCAAGATGCGTTCGGTCATCAAGCTGGCCGACGCCACCGGCGTGCAGGCCATCGTCGACCAGCAGTTCGAGGTCGGCCGCCAGATCGTCGCCGCAGGCCTGGTGCCCATCATCGAGCCCGAGGTCGACATCCACAGCGCCGAGAAGGCCGAGGCCGAGGCGCTGCTCAAGGCGGCCATCCTCGTCGCCCTCGACGGCCTCGGGGCCGACGAGCTGGTCATGCTGAAGCTCACGCTGCCGGAGGAGCCCGGCTTCTACGCCGAGCTCGTCGCCCACCCCAACGTGGTGCGCGTGGTGGCCCTGTCCGGCGGCTACACCCGCGACGACGCCAACGCCCGCCTGGCCGCCAACCCCGGCGTCATCGCCAGCTTCTCGCGCGCTGACCGAGGGCCTGAGCGCCCAGCAGAGCGACGCCGAGTTCGACGCCACCCTCGACCAGTCGATCAAGGGCATCTACGAGGCCTCGATCACCTGATCGGGACCCGGGCTCGCCGCCCGGTGGTCCACCTGCACGACGACGGAGCCCGGCCCTGCGGCCGGGCTCCGTCGCGCCATGGCCGCGAGGCCACCCGGCGGCGCAGTTCCCCCGTGGGCGGAGGAGCCGCCGACCGCGCTCGCCCGGCCGGGTGATCGGACGCGATCCACCGCATGGCGTGACGGGTGTCGCTACCGTGGCTTCCGGGGAGGGGAATCCCCAGGGGACCAACACGAGGAGGCGATGTGGCCGACCTTGACCAGACCATCGAGCCCGTCGAGCTCGACCGGGTCATCATCCGCTTCGCGGGCGACTCCGGCGACGGCATGCAGCTCACCGGCGATCGCTTCACGAGCGCCAGCGCCGTGTTCGGCAACGACCTGTCGACGCTGCCGGAGTTCCCCGCCGAGATCCGGGCCCCTGCCGGCACGCTGGCCGGCGTCTCGGCCTTCCAGGTCCACATCTCCGACCACGAGATCACCACGCCCGGCGACGAGCCCAACGTGCTGGTCGCCATGAACCCGGCCGCGCTGCGCTCGGAGCTGCACCGCCTCGCCGACGGCGGCACCGTGATCGTGAACACCGACGCCTTCGAGGAGCGCAACCTCACCAAGGCCGGCTACCGCACCGACCCGCTCGGCGACGGCAGCCTCGAAGCGCTACACGGTCTACGAGGTGCCGATGACCACGCTGACCAAGGACGCGGTGGCGCCGCTCGGCGTGAAGCCCCGGGACGCGGAGCGGTCGAAGAACTTCTTCGCCCTGGGCCTGATCAGCTGGATGTACACGCGGCCGTCGGAGCCCACCCTGGTGTGGATCGAGGAGAAGTTCGCCTCGAAGCCGCAGGTGGCGGCGGCCAACCGGGCCGCCTTCGCCGCCGGCCACGCCTTCGGCGAGACCGCCGAGCTGTTCGAGCACCCGTACTCGGTCCGGCCTGCGGAGCACGCGCCGGGGACGTACACGAACATCACCGGCAACACCGCGCTGGCGTGGGGGCTGGTGGCCGCCGGGCAGCTGGCCAAGCTGCCGGTGTTCCTGGGCGGGTACCCGATCACGCCGGCGTCGGACATCCTGCACGAGCTGTCGAAGCACAAGAACTTCGGCATCCGCACCATGCAGGCCGAGGACGAGATCGCCGGCATCGGCGCCGCGCTCGGGGCGGCGTTCGGCGGCCACCTCGCCGTGACCACCACCAGCGGTCCCGGCATCGCCCTCAAGTCCGAGACCATGGGCCTGGCCATCAGCCTGGAGCTCCCGCTGCTCGTGATCGACATCCAGCGGGGTGGCCCGTCGACCGGCCTGCCCACCAAGACCGAGCAGTCCGACCTGCTGCAGGCGATGTACGGCCGCCACGGCGAGTCGCCCATCCCCATCGTGGCCGCCTACACCCCGGCGCAGTGCTTCGACGCCGCCATCGAGGCGGCTCGCATCGCCCTCAAGTACCGAACGCCGGTGATGCTGCTCTCCGACGGGTACCTCGCCAACGGCTCCGAGCCCTGGCTCCTGCCGAGGGTGGAGGACCTGCCCGACATCTCGGTGGCCTTCGCCACCGAGGCCAACCACCTCGACGCGGACGGCCAACCCGAGTTCTGGCCCTACCTCCGGGATCCGGAGACGCTGGCTCGCCCGTGGGCGGTGCCCGGCACGCCGGGGCTCGAGCACCGCATCGGCGGCATCGAGAAGGCCGACGGGTCGGGCAACATCAGCTACGACCCGGCCAACCACGAGCACATGGTCCACCTGCGCGCCGCCAAGGTGGCCGGCATCGCCCAGGACATCCCACCGGTGGCGCTCAACGGCGACGTCGACGACGCCGAGCTGCTGGTGGTGGGCTGGGGCTCCACGTGGGGGGGCCATCGACGGCGCCCTCAACCGGTGTCGGGCCAAGGGCCACAAGGTGGCCCACGCCCACCTCACCCACCTGAACCCGTTCCCCGCCAACCTGGGCGAGGTCCTGCACCGCCATCCCCACGTGGTGGTGCCCGAGATGAACCTCGGCCAGCTCTCGAGGCTGCTGCGCGCCGAGTACCTCGTCGACGCCAAGGCCGTCACCAAGGTCCAGGGCGTCCCGTTCACCGCCGGCGAGCTCGAGACCGCCTTCCTGAAGGAGCTGGGCGCATGACCGACGTCGCCACCCCCACCACCACGCCGCAGGACTGGGCCAGCGACCAGGAGGTCCGCTGGTGCCCGGGCTGCGGCGACTACTCGATCCTCAAGGCCGTCCAGGCGCTCATGCCCACCCTCGGTGGCACCACCGAGAACACGGTGTTCGTCTCCGGCATCGGCTGCGCAGCCCGCTTCCCGTACTACATGGACACCTACGGGATGCACAGCATCCACGGCCGGGCGCCGGCCATCGCCACGGGCCTGGCCCTGGCCCGACCCGACCTCGACGTGTGGGTGGTCGGGGGCGACGGCGACATGCTCTCCATCGGCGGCAACCACCTGATCCACGCCCTGCGCCGCAACGTCGACCTCACGATCCTCATGTTCAACAACCAGATCTACGGGCTCACCAAGGGCCAGTACTCACCCACCAGCGAGGTCGGCAAGGTCACCAAGAGCACGCCGTTCGGCTCCCTCGACCAACCGTTCAACCCCATGAGCGTGGCGCTCGGCGCCGAGGCCAGCTTCGTGGCCCGCACCCACGACCTCGACCGCAAGCACATGGTCGAGACCTTCCGCCGGGCCCGGGAGCACCGCGGAGCGTCCTTCGTCGAGGTGTTCCAGAACTGCAACGTGTTCAACGACGGAGCCTTCGGCGCCATCACCGGCAAGGGGGTGCGCGACGACATGCTCATCCCGCTCGTGCACGGCCAGCCCATCCGCTTCGGCGCCGAGCAGGACAAGGGGGTGGTGGTCGACGAGCGGGGGCGGGCGCAGATCGCAGTCGTGGCCGACGTCGGCGAGGCCGCGCTGCTGGTGCACGACGAGGCGGCGGCCGAGCCGGGCCTGGCCTTCGAGCTGTCCCGCCTGTCGACCGGCCCGTACGAGCCCACGCCGATCGGGGTGTTCCGCGCCGTCGAGCGACCGGACTACGGCAGCGAGACCGACCGCCAGCTGCTCGCCGCCCAGGACAAGTCCGGTCCCGGCGACCTCACCGCCCTGCTCCACAGCCGGCCCACCTGGGACGTGCCGTAGGCCGAGGTCAGGGGAGCGGCAGCTCCACCGGGCCTTCGCCGTCGCCCTCGCCGGCGTCACGACCGGCGTGGCGGGCCAGGGCGTCGACCATGCGGTCGACGTGGTCGCAGAACACCCCGTCGATCCCCATGCGCAGCAGGCCGTCGAGGGTCCGGTCGAACTGGGCGTCCCAGCCGAAGGCGTAGATCCCGAAGCGGTGGAACAGCGTCACCAGGCCACCGGTCCAGTCGCTCTGGTGCAGGTTCACCGCGTCGATGCGGGACGCCTGGAGCCGGGCGCCGAGGCGCTCCGGGCCCTGCTTGAGCTTGGCCAGCCGGGTGGAGTCGACGAGCCGGACGTGGGGCGACACCTCCCGCCAGGTCACCATGCGGTCGAGGTCGTCGTCGCAGAGCCAGAGGCGCGACGCCATGGTGGGGTCGGCCGCGGCGGTCACCGCCACCGTGGGCCCGCCGGCGGCGGGGTCCTTCACGTCGAGCGACAGCTCGAAGTCGGTGCCGAACGAGGCGTAGAGCTCGGCCAGCTCCGGGATGTGCTTGGGCAGCTCGCTGCGGCGCAGGTCCCGGATCCGCTTGCGCCGGAGGAGCGAGCCCACCACGCCGTCGTGGTCGAGCACCGGCACGCCGTCGGCGGTCAGCCAGACGTCGCTCTCGAGCCCGGTGGCCCCGAGGCGCAGGGCCAGCTCGAAGGCCTCGAGGGTGTTCTCGGGCGCATGGGCCCGAGCGCCTCGGTGGGCGAAGCCGATCGGGGGGACCCGGCGGGAGGGGAGGAGCGGTGCCACGGCTGCCATGGTTGCCCACCAGGGAGGCTGGGGGCCACCTCCTCGGCCGGTCCCGGGGCAGGAACCCGTCAGGGGAGCGTCATGCTGGCCGCGCTCGGGCCTCAACTCCCCTGCGCCGGTGCCGATGGACTGGGGCAGCGGATGCGAGGAAGGAACCCATGGCGACCATTCGGGCCAGTTGTGCGACGTGCGGTGACGTGGAGGTCACCTCCCGCGAGGTCACCGTCCGGGTGTGCCGCGACGACAACTCCGGGACCTACGCGTTCGGCTGCCCCACCTGCGGTCTGACCACGGTGAAGGACGCCGAGCCCCGCATCGTCGAGCTGCTGGTCACCTCGGGCGTGCGCCTCGTGACCTGGTCGCTGCCCGACGAGCTCTTCGAGGTCCGCCAGGGCGAGCCCATCGACCACGACGACCTGTTGGACTTCCACGCCCTCCTGCAGACCGACGGGTGGATGGAGACCGTCCACCGGATGACGCCTCGCTGAGGGTGCCGGCCGATCCCCCGGGATCGCCGCTACCATGACCCCGTGGACCTCGCCTGGATCGCCCCTCCCGCCGTGCTGATCGCCGGCGCCGCCGGGGTCGCCGTCCTGCTGCGGCGCATCGCCACCGCACTCGACGAGGTGGCCACCTCGCAGCGCCGCTTCCGCCGCATCGAGGACGCCATGATCCCGATCCGCGTCGAGGCTCGCCGGGCCCGCACGTCGATCGACCGCCTGCCCCGCAGGTAGGGTCGGCACCGTGTTCAACGTCGGAGGGCCCGAGATCGTGGTGATCCTGATCATCGCGCTCCTGGTGCTGGGCCCGGACCAGCTGCCGAAGGCCATGCGCACGTTCGGCAACGTCATGGCCGAGGTGCGCAAGGTGTCCGGTGGGTTCCAGGCCGAGATGAAGAAGGCCATGGACACCATCGAGGGCTCCGGGTCGGAGACCGCCAAGGAGAAGCCCCACTCGGCCAAGCCGATGGACGCATCGAACGGCACCGCCTCCACCATGGCCGAGGCCGACGTCACCGAGGTCGTGGCGCGCAACACCGATCCCGCCCCGTCATCCGAAGGGGCGGCTCCCGCCGTAGATGACGTGGCGGACCGGCCTGCGGTCGACCCCGCCGATCGCGCCGCCGGCTGAGCCCGGCCCCGGCCCATCGGAACCCCATGACCACCAACACCATCCCCGCATCGGACCTCGGCGACGGCATGTCGCTGATGGAGCACCTCGTCGAGCTCCGCAGCCGCGTGTTCAAGTGCGCCATCGCGGTGGCCATCGGCGCCATCGTCGGCTGGCTGGTGTACCCGGCGGTCTTCGACATCCTCATCGAGCCGCTCAAGGAGCTCTCGAAGAACCCGAACGTCAAGGACAAGCTGATCTCGCTCGACCCCCTCGAGATCTTCATGCTCCGGGTGAAGATGTCGGCCTACATCGGCTTGATCCTGGCCATGCCGTTCCTGCTCTGGCAGCTCTGGCAGTTCATCGCCCCGGGCCTCTACCAGAACGAGCGCCGCTACGCCTCGGCCTTCGTGCTGTCGGCCACGCTGCTGTTCCTGCTGGGCGCCTCGATCGCCTACTTCACCCTCCCGGAGGCGCTGAAGTTCCTGCAGTCCCTGGGTGGCGACAACATCGAGTACCAGTACTCCCCGCAGAAGTACCTGATGCTGATCATCTACATGATGGTGGCCTTCGGAGCGGGCTTCCAGTTCCCCATCGTGGTGGTGTTCCTGCAGCTCGTGGGCATCGTCACGCCCAAGCAGCTGTCGTCGTTCCGGCGCTTCGCCATCGTCATCATCTTCGTGGTGGCCGCGGTGATCACGCCCAGCGCCGATCCCATCAGCCTCTTCGCCCTCGCCATCCCGATGACGATCTTCTACGAGATCTCCATCGTCATCGGCCGCCTCATCCACCGGAGCAAGGCGAAGGCCGAGGCCGCAGCCTGACCGGGGAGGCGGTGCCCGTGACCGACGACGCCTTCACGCTCGACCGGTTCCAGCTCGAGGCCATCGCCGCCATCGACGCGGGGCACAACGTCCTGGTCGCCGCCCCGACGGGCTCGGGCAAGACGGTCGTGGCTGAGCACGCGGTGGCCCGGGCGCTGGCCGAGGGGCGCCGGGCGTTCTACACCACGCCCATCAAGGCCCTGTCGAACCAGAAGTACGCCGACCTGGTGCGGCGCCACGGCGCCGACCGGGTGGGCCTGCTCACCGGCGACAACGCGGTGAACCCCGACGCGGGGGTGGTGGTGATGACCACCGAGGTCCTGCGCAACATGATCTACGCCGGCTCGGCCGCCCTCGACGACCTGGCCTGGGTGGTGCTCGACGAGGTCCACTACCTCCAGGACACCTACCGCGGTCCGGTGTGGGAGGAGGTCATCGTCCACGCCCCGACCGAGGTGCGCTTCGTGTGCCTGTCGGCCACGGTGTCGAACGCCGATGAGCTAGCCGGCTGGATCGCGGCGGCGCGGGGCCACACCGAGACGGTGGTCGAGCACGAGCGGCCGGTGGAGCTGGTGAACCACTACCTCGTCTACGAGAAGGCCTCGGGGGACCTGGTGCAGCTGCCCACCCTGGTGGGCGGTCGACCCAACCCCGAAGGCGACCGCTTCGACGCCCCGGCCATGGACGGCCCGAAGCACCTGCGCTACAAGCAGCGCGGCCGCTCCCTCTGGGGTTCGCCGCGGCGCGGCGAGGTCATCGAGCACCTGGCGGGCAGCGACCTCCTGCCGGCGATCTACTTCATCTTCAGCCGCGCCGCGTGCGACGACGCGGCGCGGTCGGTGCTCGAGCTGGGGCTGCGCCTCACCACCCACACCGAGCGGCTCCGGATCCGGGCCATCGCCGAGCACCACGTGGCCCACCTCGGCGCCGAGGACCTGGCGGTGCTGGGCTACGACCGCTGGCTCGCCGGCCTGGAGGCCGGGGTGGCCGCCCACCACGCCGGGATGGTGCCGCCGTTCAAGGAGGCCGTCGAGGCCTGCTTCGTGGAGGGCCTCGTGAAGGCGGTGTTCGCCACCGAGACGCTGGCGCTCGGCATCAACATGCCGGCCCGGTCGGTGGTGGTCGAGACGCTGTCGAAGTTCACCGGCGAGACCCACGAGGACCTCACGCCGTCGCAGTACACGCAGCTCACCGGCCGGGCCGGGCGGCGGGGGCTCGACCCGGTGGGCCACGCCCTGGTGCTCTGGTCCCCCTGGTACGGCTTCGACAAGGTGGCGGCGCTCGCCGCCAGCCGGGAGTTCGTGCTGCGATCGGCCTTCCGGCCCACCTACAACATGGTCGTCAACCTGGTCCGCCGCTACGACCGCGACCAGGCCCACGAGCTGCTCGGCCGGTCCTTCGCCCAGTTCCAGGCCGACCGCTCGCTGGGCAAGCTGGCCCACCGTCGGGCCTCTCGGCAGGCGCTGCTGGCCGAAGCCGAGGCCGCCGCCACGTGCGAGCGCGGCGACGTCGACGAGTACCGCACGCTCCGGCGCGGCGAGCGCCGCGCTGCGCGAGGCCCGGAACCAGCGCGAGGACCGCATCACCGCTGCGGTGGAACGGCTCGTGCCGGGCGACGTGATCCGCTTCGGCACCCACCGGCTGGCGGTCCTGTCGGCGTCGTACCGCAAGGGGGGCATCCGCCTCCGGGTGATCGACCCCGACGCCCACGTGTCGGTGCTCGACCCCGATGACTTCGACGAGCCGCCGCAGCGGGCGGCGGCGCTCACCTATCCCGAGCCGTACGACCCCCGCAACCGCGTGTTCCAGCGCCAGGCCGCCTCGCTGCTGCGCAAGACCCGGCTCCAGCACCGCCCGCTGCCGGGAGACGTCGTGGCCGACCCGGCGCCGGCGGTGGCGTCGGTGCCCCGGGCTGCCGACCTGCCGGTGGCGGCGTGCCCCGACCTCGATCGCCACCTCGCCGCCGCGTCCGAGCGGGACCGGCTCCGCACCCAGCTCGCCGACGTCGAGCGCCGGCTCGAGGAGAAGAGCACCTCGCTGACCCGGCAGTTCGACCAGATCTCCACGCTGCTGGAGCGCTGGGGGTTCCTGCGCGGCTGGACCCTGACCGAGCGTGGCGACGTCCTGGCGCGGGTCTTCCACGAGAGCGACCTGCTGTGCGCCTCGGTGATCTGCGAGGGCCTGCTCGACGGCCTCGACCCGGCGTCGCTCGCCGGGCTGGTGTCGATGCTCACCTACGAGCACCGCTCGAAGGAACCGCCGCCTCCGGCGTGGTTCCCGTCGAAGGAGGTCCGCGAGCGGGCCACCAAGATCGATCGGCTGGCCCGCAAGCTCGGCAACGACGAGCTCAAGGTCGGCCTGTCGGCCACCCGGCTGCCGGACCCCACGTTCCTCGCCCTGGCCTACGCGTGGGCGGCGGGCGAGTCCTTCGACGTCGTCATCGCCGAGGAGGACCTGTCCGGCGGGGACTTCGTGCGCAACATCAAGACCCTCATCGACCTGCTCCGGCAGGTGGGCGAGGTCGCGCCCGACCCCGCCACCCGACGCGCCGCTCGCGCCGCGTCGGACGCGCTGTTCCGCGGGATCATCGCGGCGTCGTCCGAGGTGGGTGCCGAGGTCGGCACCGCGGTCCCCGGAGGGACCTCGGACGGTTCGCCGTGACCATCGAGAAGCACCAGCTGTGGGGCTCGCCCGGGCCGCTGCCGGCCGGTGGCGTGGTGGTCCGCAGCGACGCCGAGGCCCGGAAGGTGGTGGAGTCCGCTCGTCGGGCCGACCAGCCGGTGCCGGCGCTCGGCCTGCTCGGGGGAGACCTCTGCCGCACGGTCGGCGGCAAGGGCGACGAGGCACGGCTCCACGGCCCCGAGGCCATGTCGCTGCCCACCGACCTGGGGGCCGTGCTGGTCGACGGCAGGCTGCACTGGTTCGTCGCCCACCTGGTGGTGCGCCGCAGCTGGTGGCGGGGACGGGTGGTGGCGGTGATGAACGCGCAGTGGATCGGCCGGTGGGACGTCGCCCCCAAGTCCCACCCGAACGACGGCCTGCTCGACGTGCTCGACGGGGACCTGTCGGTGGACGACCGGCTCAAGGCGCGCCGCCGCCTCCTCACCGGCACCCACGTGCCCCACCCCGGCATCTCCCAGCGCCGGGTGGCGGCGGTGCAGCTGGCCTTCGACCGGCCCACGCCGGTGTGGCTCGACGGGGAACGGGTCGGCTCGGCCTCCACCCTGTCGATCCGCGTGGAGCCCGACGCGTTCACCGCCGTCGTCTGAGCGGCGCGCCGGGCGTGGCCCCGTCGCCGGGGGTCGTGCCGGTGGGGCGCCACGGGGTCGCAGCGGTACGGTCGCAGCATGCAGGCCTGGATCCTCGACGAGTCACCCGGCAGCTACCGCTTCGGCGAGGTGCCCGACCCGCCGGTCGGCCCGGGCGACGTGCGGGTCCGCCCGATGGCCTCGGCGCTGAACCACATGGACCTGTGGGTGACCCGCGGCAAGCCGCGGCCCCACCTGCCCCACGTGCCGGGCTGCGACGTCGCCGGGATCGTTGAGTCGGTGGGCTCGGCCGTGCACGGCATCGCGGTGGGCGACGAGGTGGTGGTGAACCCGGCGGTGTCGCCCCTGGAGATGGTGGTCGCGCATGGCGACGACGCCCCCATGTACCCGGGCTTCGAGATCGTGGGGGAGCAGCGCTGGGGCGGGCACGGCGAGCTGGTGTCGGTCCCTGCCCGCAACGTGGTGCCCAAGCCGGCCGGCCGGACCTGGGCGGAGTGCGCGGCGTTCCCGCTGGCCACGCTCACGGCCTACCGCATGCTGCGGCGAGCCCGGGTGCGGGCGGGGGAGCGGGTGCTGATCGTGGGCATCGGCGGCGGCGTCTCGATGGCCGCCCTGTCGCTGGCCCGGGCCATGGGCGCCACCGTCTACGCCACGTCGCGAGACGAGGCCAAGGGGCGGCGCGCCGTCGAGCTCGGCGCAGCCGACGCGTTCCTGTCGGACGAGGACTGGCCGGCCAAGGTCGAGGTCGTCGTCGAGAGCGTCGGGCCCGCCACCTGGGACAAGTCCATCCGCGCCCTGCTGCCGGGTGGTCGGCTGGTGGTGTGCGGCGGGACCTCGGGGCCGGTGGTGGAGGTCAACCTGCCGCGGCTGTTCTTCAAGCAGCACGAGATCATCGGCTCGACGATGGGCGGCTACGGCGAGTTCGCCGAGGTCGCCCGGCTGGTGGAGCAGGGCCTGCCGGTCGCCGTCGACGAGGAGCTGGCCCTGGCCGACTACCCCCGCGCCCTGGCCCGGCTCGAGTCCGGCGAGCAGCTGGGCAAGGTCGTGCTCCGCCACGACTGAGCGGCGGGAGCGGCCCGGCCGCGGGCCGCAGGTAGGTTGCGGGGATGGTTGACCTCGCCGCCGTCAAGGACCGCATCGACCAGGTGGTCGACGACCACGCCGAGGTCCTGCTCGCGGCGTCCCACGACATCCACGCCCACCCCGAGCTGGGCTTCGCGGAGCACCACGCCCACGAGGTCCTGACCCGGATGCTCGAGGACGCCGGGCTGTCGGTCACCCGCCGGGCCTACGGCCTCGAGACCGCCTTCGAGGCGACGGCCGGGTCGTCCGACGGCCCCACCGTCGCCGTGCTCTGCGAGTACGACGCCCTGCCCGGCATCGGCCACGCGTGCGGCCACAACGTGATCGGCACCGCCGGGGTGGGGGCCGGCATCGCGGCGGCGGCGGTGGCCGAGGAGCTCGGCGGCCGCCTCGTGGTCCTCGGGACGCCGGCCGAGGAGGGGGGCGGCGGCAAGATCTTCCTGGCGCAGGAAGGCGCCTTCGAAGGCGTCGACGCCGCCCTGATGGTGCACCCCGCCGGCATGGACCTGTCGCGGTTCGGGGCCATCGCCATCCAGCAGGTCGAGGTGACCTACCACGGGAAGGCGGCCCACGCCGCTGCCGCGCCGCAGGCCGGGCGCAACGCGCTCGACGCCGCGGTGCTCGGCTACGTCAACGTCGCCGCGCTGCGCCAGCACATCCGCCCCGACGAGCGGGTCCACGGCATCTTCACCGAGGCCGGTGAAGCGGCCAACGTGGTGCCCGACCGGGCGGCGGCCACCTGGTACGTGCGCTCGCCCACGGTGCGCGGGCTCGAGAAGCTCAAGGCCCGCGTGCTGGCCTGCCTCGAGGCGGGCGCCAGCGCCAGCGGCTGCACGATGGAGCACCACTGGGTCGACCCGGCGTTCGCCAACATGGTCGACAACGACCCGATGATCGAGCGGTACCGGGCCAACCTGGCCCGCACCGGGCGCACGCTGGTGGACCCCTCCGCCATGGACGCGGTGGTGGGCAGCACCGACATGGGCAACGTGAGCCACATCGTGGCGTCCATCCACCCGATGATCGCGGTGTCACCGCCGGACGTGGCCATCCACACGAAGGACTTCGTCCGCTTCGCCGGTGGCGACGAGGGTGACCGAGCCGTGCTCGACGGCGCCAAGGCCATGGCGGCCACGGTGGCGGACCTCTGGGCCGAGCCCGGCGCGCTCGACGAGGCCAAGGCGGCCTTCGCCGAGGCCCGGGAATCGGGTCGAGCCACCGGCCGGCCCACCATCTAGCCAGGTCCTCGGCGATCCCCGGCCCCGGGCCGACCACGATCTAGCCTCAACCGCCGTGACCACCTATGTCGCCGAGGAGTTCTCGCCCGACGAGAGCGACGTGCTCCGTCGGTACTTCACGAACCTCGACAGCCCCGTCTTCGCGCTGGTCAACCTGCCCGAGGTGGTCAAGGGGGCGCTCTTCGCGCGGTACTCGCGCTCGCCGAAGAGCCTGCGACGGCTCTTCCTGGACGAGTTCGTCGGCGAGCTCGACATCTCCGGCGACCAGACGATCGACGCCACCGTCGGCCTGCGCCGGGCCGAGGAGCTCTACGACAAGGTCTTCTTCGAGTACGGCGACGACTCCGTGGCCCAGCTGGGCGGCGTGCACCTGGCCTGCGAGCAGGCCTCGAACGTGCTCACCAAGGTCCTCGAGTGGGGCCGGCTCATGTCCTACCTGGAGCAGTCCACGCGCTACATCGCGTACGACGCCCGCATCGGCGGGCGCTACCGCTTCTACCGCGATCCCGCCATCCTCGGCTCGCCGCTGGGCACCCGCTACGTCGGCGAGATGGACCGGCTGTTCGACACCTACGCCGAGCTGCTGCCCAAGCTCACCGACTTCTTCCGCGAGCAGTTCCCCAAGGACCCGGCCGACTCCGACTTCGTCTACCGGCAGGCCATCCGGGCCAAGGCCTTCGACTCGCTGCGGGGCCTGCTGCCGGCGGCGTCGCTGTCGAACGTGGGCATCTACGGCACCGGCCAGGCCTACGAGGCGCTCCTGCTGCGCATGCGCTCGCACCCCCTGCCGGAGGCCCGCACCTACGCCGACCTCATGCTCCACGAGCTGCGCAAGGTGATCCCGTCGTTCCTCAAGCGGGTCGACCTCGCCGACCGCGGCGTGGCGTGGAGCACGTACCTCGCCTCCACCCGCAACGCCATGGACGAGATCGCCGAGCGGCTGTTCCCGGCGGCAGAGACCGAGGCCGACGACGCGCCGCTCGTGACGCTCGTGGACTTCGATCCCGACGCCGAGGTGCACCTCGTCGCGTCGATGCTCTACGCCCACACCCACCTGCCCGAGGTGCAGGTGGAGAAGGCCGTGCGAGCCATGTCGGCCGAGGAGCGGCTCCAAGTGGTGCGGGCCTACACCGGCGAGCGGGCCAACCGCCGCCACCGCCCGGGCCGCGCCCTCGAACGGGTCGACTACCGCTTCGACGTGCTGGCCGACTACGGCGCCTTCCGCGACCTGCAGCGCCACCGCATGCTCACCATCGAGTGGCAGCAGCTCGGCCCCCGCCACGGCTACACCCGGCCCGAGGCCATCGACCTCGCCGGCCAGGCACCCACCTTCGACCGGGCCATGGAGCGCTCGGCGGCGCTGCACGACCTCCTGCAGCCGCGGTTCCCGGCCCAGGCCTCCTACGCGGTGGCCCTGGCCTACAAGGTCCGGTTCGTGATGCAGATGAACGCCCGCGAGGCGGTGCACCTGCTGGAGCTGCGCAGCGGGCCCCAGGGCCACACGGTCTACCGAGAGGTGGCCCAGGAGATGCACCGCCAGATCGCCGAGCAGGCCGGCCACCACGCCGTGGCCGAGCTCATGCGCTACGTCGACCACTCGCCGGAGCCGGCGTTGGAGCGGCTCGACGCCGAGCGACGGGCCGAATCCCGCCGCCTCGGCACCCCCAGCCTCTAGCTCCTCGCCACCGTCCCGGGCCCGCTCGGCGGCCGGGCCTCGGGCGCAGATCGGCAGGTCAGGAGGTTCTTCGGGCGTTGGGGAGGACCCTCGGCGCCCGTCGTCGTTCGACGCGGGTGCCCTCCGCTCCTGCTGTTGCTCGTGTTGTTCCAGGGGTTGACGTTGCAGGAGTGGCGCGAGATCGTGGTGGCCCCCCCGACCGCCGAACGCGCAGGAGCCCTGCCGTGCTGCACCGACCCTCCCGATCCCGTTCCCGCACCGCCCGTCCATCCCGCCCCGTCCGCGCCGCCCGCACGAGGCGGGTGGGAGCCGCCGCAGCGCTGGCCGGCCTCCTCGCCGTGCCGGTGCTGGTGACCGTGCGGCCCGTCGATGCCGCCCCGCCCCCCGGGGAGCACCGGATCCGGGCGGGGGAGACCCTGAGCGGGTTGGCCGCCGAGCTGGGGACCTCCGTCGAGGCGCTCGCTGCCGCCAACGGGGTCCGCGACCCGAACCACATCGTCGCCGGTCGCACCTTGCGCGTGCCGGCCACCGCCTCGACCGCAGCGACCGGTGGCGTGCCGGCCTTCGTGAAGGCCAGCCGTCGCCACCTCGGCCCGGTCTTCGACCGGTGGGCCCAGGCCAACGGGGTCAGCCCCTCCCTGCTCAAGGCCATGTGCTTCAACGAGTCGGGGTGGCAGGCCGACGTGGTCTCCTCCACCGGTGCCGATGGGGTGTGCCAGCTGATGCCCAACACCGAGGACCACATGGAAGCGCTGATCGGGCGCGAGCTCGACTCGAGCGACGCCGAGGACAACATCCGGCTGGGCGCCCGCTACCTCCGGTGGCTGCTCGCCCGCACCGACGGCGACGTCCGAGAGGCCGTCGGCGGCTACTACCAGGGGCTGGCGTCGATCCGGCGGGATGGCCCGCTCGACGAGACCGACGCCTACGTCGACACCGTCCTCGCCCTCCAGCGCCGCTTCCGCGCCGCCGCCTGATCGAGTCGGGCGCGGGCAGGGGGTGCGCCCACCTCAGCCCAGGGTGCGGAGCCGATCGATCCGGGGGTCGTCGGCGCCGAGGTAGGTGGTCAGCACGGCGGCCACGCGCTCGACGTCGAGGGTGCCGGCCCCGGCCATCTCCTCGAGGTCGGCCCAGTCCTTGGTGCGGTCGAAGAAGGCCTTGAACACGGCGAGGTCGACGCAGGCGAGGAAGGGGACCTCGGCGCCGGCGAACGGCTGCGAGCGGGTGCGCCCCGCCGCTCGGCGGTGGAACTCGGTGGTGTCGAGGAACAGGTCGACCGGGGTGGCGTCCCACCACAGGCGGGCCTGGCCGTCGCGGCGCAGCAGGTCGAGGTCCGCGGCGCGGCAGGTGACGGCGGGAGGGAGCGCGGCCACCACGGCATCGGCTTCGGCCGCGTCGAGGAAGACGTTCACGTCGATGTCGATGGTGCCGCGAGCCCGCTCGGTGCACCAGGCCAGCGCCAGCGCGCCGCCGAACGCGTGCGGGACCCGAGCCGAGTCCAGGGCGGCGTGGATCGTGACGATCTTGTCGGCGAGCGAGGTCATCGGGGGCGAGCGCCGAACGCCGGGTAGGCGAGCCGCTCGGCGTGGCGGGCGGGGAACTCTGCGGCCAGGGCGAGGACCTCCTCGAGCTCGCGCCCTCGCGCCGCCCGGTCCGGTCCGCCCACGGCGGGCTCGAGCTCCACGGCGAGCTCGAAGCCCGCCGCCCGGACCAGCCGCGCCAGCGTCTCGACGCTGGGGACCTTGCGGCCCTGCTCGTAGGCCGAGATCGTGGCGTGGGACGTGCCGGCGCGCTGGGCGAGGGCTCGAAGGCTCAGGCCGCTGTGGTGCCGGGCGCGGCGGAGGGTCGTGCGGGCATCCATGGCGCCGATGGTATCCGATCGGATGCCATCGTGTCGCCCAAAGGAGGTGGGAGCACCCGTCACACCCCCTCACGCTGCGTGAGAAGTCCGCCTCGCAGCGCACCCCGACACGGTTTGGCGTCAGAAACGGGGCGATTTCGGGAGGTGACAGGGGTCATGGAGGCGAACCTCTGGGTACATCCGGACACCGCCGCCACCTGACGGCCTGTGTTGAAGCAAGGGGACGGTCCTGGACGCCATCATCTCGCTGCGCGACGTCACCAAGTCGTTCGGCTCGCACACCGTGTTGGAGGGCATCTCCTTCGACATCCCCCGTGGCGCCACCAGCGCCATCATGGGCCCTTCGGGCACCGGCAAGTCCGTGCTCCTGAAGAACATCATCGGGCTGCTGCGCCCCGACCGAGGCGAGATCTGGGTCGATGGCGAGGAGACCGTCCGGATGCGCGAGAAGGACATGTACCGCGTGCGCCGCAAGTTCGGGGTGCTGTTCCAGGACGGTGCCCTGTTCGGCTCCATGAACATGTACGACAACATCGCCTTCCCGCTGCGGGAGCACACCCGGAAGTCCGAGGGCGAGATCCGGCGCATCACGCTGGAGAAGGCCGCCATGGTCGGGCTGCTCGACCACATGAAGAAGTTCCCCGGCGAGGTCTCCGGCGGCATGAAGAAGCGAGCCGGCTTCGCCCGGGCGCTGGTGATGGAACCGGAGCTCATCTTCTTCGACGAGCCCGACTCCGGCCTCGACCCGGTCCGCGTCTCCTACCTCGACGAGCTGGTGAAGAAGATCCAGGAGGAGACGGGGGCGACCTTCATCATCATCACCCACAACATCCCGTCGGTGATGCGGGTGGCCGACCACGTCGGCGTCCTCTACCGCTCGGGCCTGGTGCGCTTCGGTTCCAAGGAGGAGATGATCCTCGACGACAACCCGATCATCCGGCAGTTCCTGGCCGGGCGGGCCGACGGGCCGATCGGCATGGACGAGCTGGCCACCGAGGAGAGCGACGTCGAGCGAGACCTCGTGGCCCGGTCGGTCCGGCGCGCCGAGGACAGCAAGGCCCAGCGCGAGCTCGAGCGAGACCGCGATGTCCTGCAGGTCTGACGTGCGGAGCGCCGCCTGATGGCGATGGTGATCCCCGGCGCCTCGAAGGTCGGCAACGTCGTCCGCGAGGTCGGCGCCATGGCCGCGGTCGGCATCGAGGCCGTCCGCAAGGTCTTCAGCCGCCCGTGGCCGCTGGCCGAGTTCCTCGACCAGTGCTGGTTCATCGCCAAGGTCACCACGGTCCCGGTGATCCTGATCTCGATCCCGTTCGGCATGGTGATCTCCCTGCAGGTCGGGGCCCTCATCCGCCAGCTCGGCGCCGACGCCCACCTCGGCTCGGCCCTGGTGCTGGCCGTCGTGCGCGAGCAGGCGCCCATCGCCACCGCGCTGCTCATCGCCGGCGCCGGCGGTTCGGCGATGTGCGCCGACATCGGGTCCCGCAAGATCCGTGACGAGCTGGCCGCCATGGAGGTCATGTCGATCAACCCGATCCAGCGGGTCGTGATGCCTCGGGTCCTGGCCGCCACGGTCATCGCCGTCCTGCTCGACGCCGTCGTGAGCGCGGCCGGCCTGGCCGGCGGGTGGTTCTTCGCCACCCAGGTCCTGGGCGTCTCCTCCAGCAGCTTCTTCGCCTCGTTCAACGAGCTGAGCCAGCTGCCCGACCTCTGGATGGCGCTGCTCAAGGCCGGCATCTTCGGCTTCATCGCCGGCGTGGTGGCTTGCTACAAGGGCCTGTCGTGCAAAGGCGGACCGAAAGGCGTGGGCGACGCCGTGAACCAGGCGGTCGTCATCACCTTCGTCCTGCTCTTCTTCGTGAACTTCGTCCTGACCGCCATCTACTTCAACTTCGTCCCCCAGAAGATCTGACGAATGGCCGCCCCCTCCACCTCCTCGTCGCTCACCGCGTGGCAGCGCGCCGACCAGAGCGCCTCGCGCGGCATCTCCTTCGTGCTCGGCGGCTTCTCGCAGGCGTACGACCAGGTGGTGTTCGCCGGGCGGATCATCCGCCGCATGCCCCAGGCGTTGAAGTACCGCAAGGAGATCCTGTCGCTGATCGCCGACCTCACGATCGGCGCCGGCGCCCTGGTGGTGGGCGGCGGGATGCTGTTCGTGATCTTCTTCCTGGCGTTCTTCACCGGCACCGAGGTCGGCCTCCAGGGCTTCACCGCCCTGCAGCAGATCGGCGCCGAGTCGTTCTCCGGCGTCATCTCGTCGGTGGCCAACACCCGGGAGATCACCCCGCTCATCGCCGGCGTGGCGCTGGCCGCCCAGGTCGGCGCCGGCTTCACCGCCCAGCTCGGCGCCATGCGCATCTCCGACGAGATCGACGCCCTCGAGGTCATGAGCGTCGACTCGTTCGTCTACCTGGTGTGCACCCGGGTCTGGGCGGCGCTCATCACCATGGTGCCGCTGTACCTGGTGGCGCTGTTCTCGAGCTACCTCGCCACCGAGCTCATCGTGACCAAGTTCTTCACCCTGTCGCCCGGCGTGTACCGCCACTACTTCCGGCTCTTCCTGCCGCCGATCGACGTCGTGTACTCGTTCCTGAAGGCGATCCTCTTCGCCGTCGTGGTCACCCTCATCCACTGCTACTACGGGTACTACGCCACGGGCGGGCCGGCCGGGGTGGGCAAGGCCGCCGGCCGCGCCATCCGGCTGTCGATCATCGCCGTGACGGTGCTCAACCTGCTGCTCTCGCTCATCTTCTACGGCGGCAAGGACACGGCCCGGATCGTCGGGTCCATCGGGGCGGTGCGGTTCTGATGGCCAACACCCCCGAGGAGCTCCAGAAGGCCTACCGGGCCATCGCGGCGATCGTCGTCGTGGTCCTCTTCGCCGGCCTCGCCACGGTGGCGGTGCGCACCGCCTACGGCGCCTTCTCCGACGACTTCCACGTCACCACCCGCTTCGCCCGTGCCGGCCAGGCCCTCAAGCCCGGCTCCGACGTCAAGTACCGCGGCGTCACCGTGGGCAAGGTCCGCTCCATCGACCTCGTCGACCGTCGGGTCAAGGTGGTCATGCAGCTCCACAAGGACGTCGAGGTGCCCAAGGCCACCTCTGCCACCGTCCGGCCCAAGACGCTCTTCGGCGAGAAGTACGTCGAGCTGAAGGTGGTGCCCGGGGACCGGGCCCCCTTCCTCGCCGACGGCGACACGGTGAAGGCCGCCGGGACCGGCGAGGAGGTGGAGGAGCTGCTCGACAGCACCGACAAGCTGCTGCGCGCCGTCGACATCGACGAGGTGGCCACGCTCATGGACGAGCTCACCAAGGCCGCCCAGGGCGAGGGCGACAACGTCGCCCACCTCATCGACCGCTCCGTCGGCGCCACTGCGGTGATCCGCGACACCCTCGACGCCCAGCTCAAGGCGATCGACTCGCTGGCGCGGTTCGCCCGCCAGTACCGCGACATCGGTCCTTCGATCAACGACATCTCCGGCAACCTCAACGACCTGCTGCCGACGTTCAACGCGGCGCGCGCCGACTACGAGCGGCTGCTGGTGACCCTGCGGCCCTTCGCCGACCACCTCTCGGACTTCATCGAGGTCAACGAGGCCGACATCGGCAAGCTCCTCGACAACGGCGACAACATCGTGCGCGTCCTCACCGCACGGAAGAAGAACATCTCCGAGACCGTGTACGGCCTCTCGCGCTACATGCAGACCTTCGCCGGCGCCATCGGCGAGGAGCAGCTCCCGGACGGCAGCAGGTTCGGCTACCTCAAGGTGTTCGTGGAGGCGGGCGACCTGAGCGCCCTCATCTGCAACACCCTGGGCCCCACCGGCGCGGTGGCCGACCTCTCGGCGGTCCGTGAAGCGCTCGCCGCCATCGCCCCGGTCCTCGCCTGCAAGGGCGACGGCGCCGCGACCGCCGGCACGCCGGGAGGAACGGCCGCTCCGGGCTCGGCCGGATCGACCGGCGGGGGAGCGGCCACCGACCCGCTGACCGCGCTGACCGACGGCGTGACCGACCAGGTGGCCCAGCCGGACACGGCGACGCCCACCGGCTCGGTCGCCGACATCCTCGCCCCGGCCGTGGGGGGTGGTGGCTGATGCGCTTCGCGTCCCGCCTGCTGAAGGGCCTCCGCGGCCCCGCCGGCCGCAACCTCGTCAAGGTCACCGTGTACTCGCTGGTGTGCCTCGCCGTGCTGGGGGCCCTGGTGGCCCGGATCGGCAACATCGACTTCTTCGCCGACAAGACCAGCTACCAGGCGGTGCTCCCCGACGTCACCGGCCTCCTGGTCAACGACGAGGTGAAGGTGGCCGGCGTGGCCGTGGGCAAGGTCACCAAGATCTCGGTCCAGCGGGGCAAGGCCGTGGTGTCCTTCGAGGTGAAGCCCAGCGTGAAGCTGCGGTCCAGCACCGAGGTGGGCGTCCGGTGGCGCAACGTGCTCGGCCAGAAGTACCTGTACCTGTACCCGGGGACCAGTGGGAAGGCCCTCGAGCCGGGCGACCGCCTGCCCGAGGGCCAGACGGTGAAGTCCGCCGACGTCGGCGAGTTCCTGAACTCGGTGGGCCCGATCCTGCGCGCCATCGACCCCGCCAAGGCCAACGCCTTCATCCGAGCGCTCAACGAAGCGCTCGACGGCAACGAGGACAAGGTGCGCTCGCTGCTCTCGAGCACGGCGAACATCGCCACCGACCTCGGCGGCTCCGACCAGCAGATCGGCGACCTGATCGGCAACCTCGACAAGGTGGTCGGGAAGCTGGCCGACCGCGACGACGACCTCAACACCGCCGTCACCCGGTTCCAGAAGCTGTCGGGCACGCTGGCGGCCAACAACGACGACCTCCAGACGCTGGTGGAGCGCTTCGCCGCCGTGCAGGGCAAGCTCGACACGCTGGTGAGCGAGAACCGCACCGACCTCGACTCGACGATCGACGACCTGGGCACCATCGCCGCGGTGCTGCACGACCACCGGGAGGACCTCGACACCGCGCTGGCCACGCTGCCGGCGGGCCTGCGGCCCTACGACGACGTGTCGTCCTACGGCCAGTGGTTCCAGATCCGGGTGGTCGTGACGTGCCTGGCCAACCAAGGGGTGTGCGCCCAGGAAGGCCTCACCAGCGACCTGCTCTCCGGCGGCGCTCCGGTGGACGTCACCTCGATCCTGGGCTTCGCCCTGACGGGAGCCGGATCGTGAAGTCCTTCACCGAGCGCAACCCGCTCATCATCGGCGTCATCGTGCTGCTGCTGATCGGCGGCGGCACCGCGGCCGCCCTCCTGCTCAACGGCGGGTTCTTCAAGGACCGCTACGAGGTCAAGGCCGTGTTCGTCGACACCGCCGGGCTGCGCAAGGGGGACAAGGTCCGGGTGGCCGGCGTCCTGGTGGGCCAGGTGAAGTCCATCGAACAGCAGGGCACCAAGGTGCAGGCGACGCTGCTGGTGGACAAGAGCATCGAGCTGCCGCGCGACACCGAGGCCGAGATCGTGGTCGAGACCCTGCTGGGCTCGAAGTACGTGCGGCTCAAGGCCGGCAACGACTGGTCGTCCACCCTGCACTCGGGCTCGGTCATCACCGACACCCGCACGCCCACCGAGGTGCTCGACCTCCAGAACGTCGGCACCCCGCTCCTCGAGGACACCGACGGCAAGGCGCTCAACGACCTGCTCGACAAGATCGACCACGTGACCGAGGGCCAGCGGGGCAACGTCGGCGAGATCATCACCGGGCTCAACAAGCTCACCACGGCCATCAACGACCGCCAGAGCGAGGCCCGCCGGCTCATCGACTCGACCAAGACGGTGAGCGCCACCCTCGCCGGCCGGGACCAGGACCTGCTCAACGCGGTCGACGACATCAACGTGGTGCTCGACGGCCTGGCCAAGCGGCGGGTGCAGCTCGTGGCGCTCCTGCAGAAGACCTCGGCCACGGCCAAGGGCACCGCCGACCTGGTGGCCGACAACCGCCCCAAGCTCGACGCCATCCTGGACGAGCTCCACGCCGACCTCGAGATCGTCGGCCGCCGCCAGGGCGAGCTGGCCGCATCGCTCTCGGGGCTCACCAACGCCATCGAGGGGTTCTCGTCCATCGGGTACTCGGGGCCGGACCGGTTCCCGAACACGTGGGCCAACATGTACACCCAGCTGCTCGGGCCCATCGGCCCCGACGCGGTGTTCGGGTCCTGCGGCCTGCTCGACGACGCCTTCGACGTGCTGCTCGGCCCCGACCCCGTCACCGAGTGCGCCGACCGCACCGGTCCGCTGCCCAGCACCGAGGGGGCCACCTCGGCGTCCGCCGACGGTTCCGCGCCGGCGCCGACGTCGGACCCGCTGGCCGCGCTCTACGCCCCGCTCACGGAGGCCGCCGGATGACCGCCCACCGCCTGCGCCGACGCGCCGCCGCCCTCCTCGTGGTGCTCGCCGTCGGCGTCGTGCTGCCCGCCTGCTCGCTGGTCGACGACGGTGGCGGTGGCGCCCGGGTCAGCGCCGACTTCACGCGGGGGACGGGCCTCTACCCGGGCTCGCCGGTGCGCGTCCTGGGCATCGACGTCGGCAAGGTCACCAAGGTCGAGAACCAGGGCGGCCACGTGCACGTGGAGCTCGAGCTCGACGAGGGGGCCAAGGTCCCGAAGGACGCGCACGCCACCATCGTGCCGCTGACCCTGCTGGGCGAGCGCTACATCCAGATGGGCCCGGCCTACACCTCGGGCCCGACGCTGGGCGACGGCGACGACATCCCCCTCGCTCGCACCACCGTCCCGGCGGAGATCGACGAGCTGCTCCGCGGCCTGCAGGACTTCATCGGGGCGATCGACCCGAAGAAGGCGAGCAGCGTGGTCACCAACCTGGCCGAGGTCCTCGACGGCCAGGGCAAGACGCTCAACGACCTGATCGGCAACGCCGCCGGCACCCTCGACCTGCTGGCCGACAAGGGCGACGACCTGCGCTCGATCATCACCTCGCTCGGCGACCTGACCGAGACGCTGCGGGGCCGCACCGACTCGATCGAGAGCCTGATCCAGAACTACGACCTGGTCACACAGGTGCTGATCGACAACAAGGACGACCTCGACGCCACGATCACCCAGCTGGACCGGGCCGCCACCGAGCTCACGGCGCTGCTGCTCGAGCACGAGAAGCCGCTGAAGGCCGACGTCGACGTGGTGACGAAGGCCGGCGCCACGATCGACGCCAACACCACGAACATCAAGACCACCCTGTCGGCCACCGTGGACCTGTTCGCCGCGGCCAAGCGGGCCTACGACGGCGACACCAACTCCCTCGCCCTCAACAACCAGCTCAACCCGGGCCTCACCTCGGACCTGATCGCCGGGCGCTTCCGGGACCGCATCGCCGGGCTGTGCCGCCGCCTCGGGATCGACCTGTGCAGCGACCAGGGCTCCCCGCTGCTGAACGACCTCGTGGGCCTCCTGCCGGGGCTCCTCGGCGACCTCGCCAACGGCACGCCGCTCGGCAGCCCGACCACGCCGGCGGGCAAGAGCCAAGCCCCGGCACCCACCACCACGGCGCCGCCGACCACGCCCACCGTGCCGCCGCTGCCGACGGGCCCGACGCCCGACGAGCTGCTGGCGGCGCTGAGCAAGCAGATCACCGGCGGGCTCGACCAGGCGCAGGCGGACCTGCTCGGGCAGCTCGACCTCACGCGGTTGGGGGACCTGCTCGCCCTCGACCCCGTGCTGCTCCAGGTCCTGCCCGAGCTCGACCAGCAGCAGCTCGACCTCATCCGCACCGTCGACGTGGCCGACCTGCCCCAGACCCTGCTCGACCTGACGAACCTGCTGCACCCGCCCAAGGACCGCCTGACGCCGCTGCTGCCCAGCACCCCGACGACGACCGCGCCGCCCAAGGGCGGCGGCGGCCTCTCGATCGACGGGATCGTCGACACGCTCACCGGCCTGCTCGGTGGAGGGAAGTGACATGAGGACCAGAGCCCTGCTCCTGGCCACCGCCGTGCTGCTCGGCGGGGTGGGCCTCAGCGGCTGCAGCGCCGACGACGACCAGGTGCGCGCCACCGCCACCTTCGACGACGTGGCCGACCTGGCCGACGGCGCGCCCGTGATGATGTCGGACATCTCGATCGGCCACGTCACCCACATCGACCTCGACAAGACCGGGCGGCGGGCCAAGGTTCGGTTCTCGGTCGACGAGAGCGCCCACGTCCCCGCCGACGTGGTGGCCAAGGTGCGCCGCACCACGCCGCTGGGCGAGAAGTTCATCGACCTCGAGCCCCAGACGCAGGCGTCGCACCCGGCCCTGCTGCGCTCGGGCACCGTGATCAAGCGCACCGCCGTGGTCTCGGACCTCGAGCAGCTGGTGTCGAGCGGGACCGCGGCGTTCGGGGCCCTGAGCGCCTCGCAGCTCGCCATCCTGCTCGACGAGGGCTCGCGGGCCTTCGGGGGCAAGGGCCCGCAGCTGCGCCAGGTGCTCGACGACCTCACGAGCGTCGCCGCCGGCTACGAGACCCGGACGGGCAAGGTCACCCAGGTCATCGACGACCTGGACCAGCTCTCCGGCGACCTGGCGCCGAACGTCGACCCGAACGCCGAGGCCCTGAGCAACCTGAACGAGACGCTCGGCACCCTGAACGAGAACGATCGCCGCTTCTTCGACCTGGTGACCTCGCTCAACCGGCTGGCCGACGACGGGAACCGACTGCTCACGAAGCACCTCGACCAGATCCGCACCCAGGTCAAGGGCCTGCGCGACGTCACCGACGCGGTGGCCGACGAGCAGCAGGCGCTGGGCGACGTGCTGCAGTACACGCCCGAGCACAACGAGGCGCTGCCCCAGGGCGTGCGCAACAAGTTCGTGCAGGCGCTGCTCGACGTCGTGGTCTGCGGCGTGCCTGGTGGCGGCGACGTCCCGGGCGACCCGGTGGACGCCTGCTACCCCGGCGCGAAGGGAGGGGGGCGGTGATCAACCGGCGCATCATCGCCAACCTGGTGGTCTTCTTCACCCTCGCCACGCTCCTGGTGGGCTACGGCGTGGTGACCCTGTTCGGCAGCCCGTTCGACCACCAGGACACGCTCGTGGCCGACCTGCCCGACGCTGGCGGCCTCCGGCCCGGCTTCTCCGCCAGCCACGACGGCGTGGTGATCGGCACGGTGTCGAAGGTCGAGCTCCGGCGTGACGAGGTGCGGGTCACGATCCAGCTCGACAAGGGCGTCACGGTGCCCAAGGGCGTCGAGGCGCGGGTGGTCCGGGCCAGCGCCGTGGGCGAGCAGCGGCTCGACCTGGCCTCGGTGGCGGGTGGCTCCCAGGAGCCGCTGCCCGACGGCGCCGAGGTGCCGGTGGGCGCAGACCCGATCCCGCCGGACATCGCCGACGTGCTGGCCACGACCACCGGCCTGATCGAGGCGCTTCCGGCGAAGGACCTCAACACCGTCATCCACGAGGCGGCGGTGGGCGTCGACGGCCGCTCCGACGACCTGCGCAGCATCACCCGCTCGCTCACCACGGTCAGCGACGACGTCGTGGCCGACGACGCCTCGCTGCGCAAGCTCCTCGCCAACGGCCCTCCGGTGCTCGACGACTTCTCCGACATGTCTCCCGAGGTGCACGACGCCCTCGACAACACCCAGCAGCTCACGCGGATCCTCGCCGACCGCAAGGGCGACCTGGTCGACCTGCTCGACAAGGGCGCCGACCTCTCCGAGGTGGGGGACCGGGTGCTGCTCGACAACCGGGCCAACCTGACCTGCCTCGTGGGTGAGCTCACCGACATCACCGGGGAGCTGCAGGGCGCGGCCCTGAAGGACCTGGACACCGCGCTGAAGACGAACACCCAGTTCTTCGGGCTCGTCGACAAGGTCGCCGTGCGCGGCCAGGCGCAGCCGAACCCCTACGGCCCGGGTCGACCCGACCAGCTCTGGCTGCGCACCTCGCTGCTGCTGCCGCCGCAGACCCCGGCGGCCAGCGCCTACGCCCCGCCCCGGGGGCACCTGCCGGTCACGACCGGCGCCGCGTGCACCGGCCCCTACGGCAAGGGGGGCGGGGGCCACGCCGCAGCCGGCCACCGACCTCGGCAAGACCGACACCAGCGCGACCGCCGCCGCCGCAGCCGCCCGGTCCGGCACCGCCGGGTCGGGCGCCCCCACCGGCGTCGTGGACGGGTTGGTCGACCGGCTGGTCCCGGCCCGGCAGGCATCGCCGGCCCCGTCGGCGAAGTCTGACGTCGTTCCCCTCGTCACCCTCGGGGTCGGGATCCTGGTGGCGCTCCTGGCGCTGCTCCCGACCGCTCGCACCCGCCGGAGAGCCAGATGACCACCGACCTCGAACGCGATCGCCCCGATCGGCCCGACCCGTCGGCGGCCACGTCGGCCGCCGACGGCCCCGCCCGGGCGACCGGGGAAGCAGCGCCCGATCGCTCCGCCCGTTCGACGGGCGCGTCCAGCTCGGCGGGCTCGGCTCGCCC
This sequence comes from Aquihabitans sp. G128, assembly GCF_019048865.1. Taxonomy (GTDB): domain Bacteria; phylum Actinomycetota; class Acidimicrobiia; order Acidimicrobiales; family Iamiaceae; genus Aquihabitans. The sequence goes on from NZ_CP077604.1 coordinate 823,001, forward strand.
GAAGGGCGCCGGCGGCGCCAACGGCGGGAGCGGCGCGTCGAAGCGGACCGGTTCGGCGGGCGGGACCAAGGCTCCGGTCGTCGGCCCCGCTCGCTCGTACCCGGGGTGGTTGCCGTGGCTGCTGGCCCTGCTCGGGCTGATCGGCACCGTGGGCTTCGCCATCGCCTGGCACGAAGCCTCGGACGGCTCGGGGGCCCCGCCCACCGCTTCGGTCGAGGGCGAGTCAGCGGACATGGTCGCCGGGTCGAAGGCCTTCTCCCAAGCCCTCACCAACTTCGACGGGGCCACGATCGACCGGGACTTCGACAAGATCGTAGCGCTGTCCACCGGCGAGTTCCGGGGCCAGGCCGATGAGTTCTTCAGCTCCAAGGTCCGCAAGCAGCTGAAGGAGGCCCAAGCGTCGAGCCGGGGCGAGGTGCGCTCGGCCTACGTCCAGTCCTTCGACGGTGACCGGGGCACGGTGTTCGTGGTCCTCGACCAGACCATCGCCAACAACCAGTCGCCCAAGCCGAAGGCCGACACCCTTCGGATGCAGCTCACCATGGTGCGCGTGCAGGGGCGCTGGAAGGCCTCGCTGGTCGACGTCCTCACGGCGCCGTCGGGCGGTGCGACCACTGGCGACGCGGCCGGGTCCACCACGCCGCTGGGCACCGGCGCCGGCGGCTGAGCGCCCCCGGCGCCCGGTGAGACCGACGTCACCGGCCGCGCCCCGGGGCGGATGCGGAACCTGAGCACGGCGCGCGTAGTATCCGCCCGCGGCACGCTGAGCCCCGCGCACCACACGAATCCGGCTCGACGAAGGATGACATGGCTGACGACGAAGTACTCGACGACGACGCGATCGACGAGGTCGAGGAAGACGAAGAAGACGAGGCGTTCGAGGACGACGAGATCGACGGCGCCGACGACCTCGAGGACGACGAGGTCGCCGTGGACGTCGATGTCGTCGACGTCGACGCCGTCGACGTGGTGGCCGACGAAGACGAAGAGGATGTCGAGACCGAGGCCGAGGCGAAGGCGCGCCGGGCGAAGTCGGGCGACGACGACGAGGACGACGACGACGAGGCCGACCCGGACGACGTCGAGGAGGACCTCGACACCATCCTGCGCGACCGCATCGCGGCCGGCGCGGACGACGAGGACGAGGACGAGGACGAGATCCCGGTCGATCCGGCCGAGGGGGGTGATCGCGTGGCGCCCCGCGCCGCCGAGGAGTACTCCTGCCCGGAGTGCTTCCTGCTGGTGCGCCGCAGCCAGTTCAGCACCAAGCGCACGGACTGCCCGGGCGGCCTCGATGGCGAGGACTGCCCGATGAAGCAACGGTTCGCCTGAGGCGGATCCCCGCCCCGCACGCGTGAAGGCCGCACCATGAGCGACGCGGCCTCCGTCGCCTCCCAGCGGTGCCCGGCCTGCCGGGCGCCGCTGCCTGCCGGCGCCCGCTTCTGCCCCGGCTGCGGCCGGCCGGTCGCGGGCGAGTCGGCCGTCGAGGAGCGCCGGATCGTCACCGTCGTGTTCGCCGACCTGGAGGGCTTCACCGCCCTCGCCGAGCAGCGGGACCCGGAGTCGGTGAAGGAGCTGCTCGACGGCTGCTTCGGCCGGCTGGTCCCGGTGATCGACGCCCACGGCGGCCACGTCGACAAGATCATCGGCGACGAGCTCATGGCGGTGTTCGGCGCGCCCACGGCCCACGAGGACGATCCCGAGCGGGCCGTGCGCGCCGCGCTGGCCCTGGTGCCGGCGCTCGCCGCCGTCGATCCGACCCTGCGGCTCCGGGTGGGCGTCAACACCGGCGAGGTCATGGCCGGGGCCGTCGGCCCCTCGCTCGGCTACACGGTGACGGGCGACGTCGTGAACACCGCGCACCGGCTCTGCACCGCCGCCGCGCCGGGCGAGGTGCTGGTGGGGGAGCGCACCCGCCAGGCCACCGTCGACGGCATCGGCTACGAGCTCCGGGGCGACCTCGACCTCAAGGGCAAGGCCGACCGGGTGCGCGCCTGGGTGGCCGGCGGCACCATCGCCGGCCCGGCCCACCGAGGGCCCGACGGCTCGGTGATGGCGCTGGTGGGTCGGCGCCGGGAGGTGGCCGACCTCCGCGCCACGGTGACCGCCGCCATGGCCGAGCGCCGCACCGAGGTCCTCACCATCGTGGGCGAGCCGGGCGTCGGCAAGACCCGCCTGGCCATGGAGCTGGCGGTGCTCCTCGCCGCGAAGCCGGCCACCGCCCAGGTGCTCTGGGTCTCGTGCCCGCCCTACGGGCCGGGCGGGGACCTGGCACCGCTGGCCGACCTGGTCCGGGCGGGCCTCGGGGTGTCCACCTCGGCCGACCCCGAGGCGCAGGAGGCCCTGCTCGCCGAGCGGGTGCAAGCGCTGGTGGCCACCACCGACGCCGACGCCGGGCTGCTGCGCGCTCGCCTGGCGCTGCTGCTGGGCCTCGGCCACCAGGCGTCGCGGCCGGTGGAGCCCGAGACCGGCCCGAGCCGCGCCGGCGTGGCCGACCAGCAGCTCGGCGCGGTGCGGACGGTGCTGCGCCACCTGGCTCGTGCCCGGCCGCTGCTCGTGGTGGTCGACGACATCCACTGGGCCGGGCCGGGCCTGTTGCGGTTCCTCGCCCAGCTGCCCGAGCAGCTGGCCGACCAGCCCATCGTCGTGCTGGCCCTCGCCCGGGACGACCTGCTGGAGCGGCGTGCGGCGCTGGTCGGCGCCGGGCCGGGGCGCAGCACCCGCACGCTCGACCCGCTGAGCCGGGAGGCGGCCGGCGAGCTGGTCCGCGCGCTGCTGGTGGGCGCCGGCGGCGATCCGGCGACGGTCCACATGGGACCCAGCGCGCTGGACCGGCTGGTCACCGCGTCGGGCGGCAACCCGCTCCTGCTGGACCAGCTCGTGCGCTACCTCGTCGAGTCCGGGGCGTTGGCGGAGCTCGGCGGGCGGTGGCAGTGGACCACCGACGAAGAGGGGAGCGAGGCCAGCCTGCCCGACGGCGTGCGCTCGCTCATCGGCGCACGCCTCGACGCGCTGCCCGCCGACGAGCGGGCGGTGGTGGCCACCGCGGCGGTGTTCGGCCGGCGGTTCTGGCGTGAAGCCCTGGTCGACCTCTCGGGGACGGCCGAGGTGGACGCCCTGCTGGACCGGCTCGGCGCACGCGGCCTGACCCAGCCGATCGAGGACGACGGCTACGGGGACCACGCCTTCCGCCACGTGCTGACCCGCGACGTGGCCTACGCCTCGCTGCCCATCGGCGATCGCGCCTTGCGCCACGCCCGCGTGGCCGGGTGGCTGGAGGCCCACGTCGATCCGGCCGCCTCGCCCGCCGCCCTGGCCCAGCTGGCCCACCACTACGAGCGGGCCGTCGTGCTGGCGCGGTCGGTCGACCACACCGACCCCGGCCTGGCCGGCGCGGCCTTCGCCGCCCTCGTCCGCGCCGCACGCGACGAGCACTCGCGCGAGGGGCTGCGGCGCGCCGACCACTGGTACCGGCGGGCGCGGGACCTCGGGTCCGCCGACCCCGAGGCGGTGGTCCACGCGGTGGCCGAGCACGGCCAGGTGCTGCTCGAGCTGCGCCACCTCGATGCCGCCCAGTCCGCCTTCGAGGAGGTCCAGCGTCGCGCCGCCGGCCGCCACCCCGAGCTGGAGGCCTCCGCCTCGGCCCACCTCGGTGCCGTGGCCCGCCTCCAGGGCGACGGGGACCTGGCGCGAGACCGGTTCGAGCAGGCTGCCGAGCAGTGGCGGGCGCTCGGGGACCTGCAGGGCCAGGTCGACGTCCTCCGCCTGCAGGGCTGGAGCGAGATCACCGCCGGGCGGCCGCGCGCCGCGCCTCCGCGCCTGCAACGAGCGGTGGCCCTCGAGGCGCAGCTCACGGAGCCGCTGCGGCAGGGCGACACCCTCCGCTACCTGGGTTGGTGCGAGTTCCTGTCGGGCGAGATCGAGGCGGCGCTCGAGCACCTGTGGGCGGCCATGTCGCACTGCCACGACGACGGCGACGTGGGGGCCGTCGGCTGGTGCTTCGGGCTGCTGGCCCACATCCTCCTGCAGAGCGGCCAGGTCACCCGGTGCCTGGAGGTCGCCCGCAACCTGCGCGCCGTGGCCCGCCGGACCGGCGACCCGTGGAGCGAGTGGACCTGCGCCAACCTCGAGGCCGCCGCGCTCCTGGCCCTCGGTGAGACCGTCGCCGCCGCGGAGCTGGCCCGCGAGGCCGAGCGGCGGTTCGACGAGCTCGACGAGCCCTGGGGCCTGGCCCTCTCGCGGGTGGTGCGCGGCCAGGCCGCCCGCATCGTCGGTGACGTCGATGAGGCCCGGGCGGTGCTGGTGGAGGCCCTCGCCTCCAGCCGGGCGCTGTCGTACCCGCGCGAGGACGCTCGCCTCCTGGTGGAGCTGGCGCGCGTCGAGCTCGAGGCGGGTCGGCTCCCCGAGGCCGAGCGGCAGGGCCGGGGTGCCCTGGCCCTGGTGCGGGCCGGGATCGGTGACCACGAGAGCGGCCTGCGCGCCCTCGTGGTCCTCGCCGAGGCCGAGCGGGAGCGAGGCGCGGCGGACGTCGCCGAGCTGCTCCTGGAGGAGGCGGCGGCCGACCGGGAGCCGGCCGATCGGACCGACGGCTGGCGGGCCGCGGCGGTGGCCCTGGCCCAGCTCCGGCTGGCCGCCGGCGACGTCGACGGGTGCCGGGAGCTGGTGGCGAGGTGCGAGGACCCACCCACCGAGGAGGTGCGGGTCCGGGCCGCCATCCGCGCCCTGCGCGCCCGGCTCGGCGACACCCGCTCCTGAGGCCCGATCCGATTGGGGGGGCCGCCTCCCAGGTCGGTCAACATGGACAGGTGACCGACGACAAGCGCCCCGTGGACCAGGCCGTCGAGCTGGTGCTCTTCGCCCCGATCGGCTTCGCCCTCGAGGCCCGACGCCTCCTGCCCTCGTTCGTCGAGCGCGGCAAGCAGCAGGTGGCGATGGCCAAGATGATCGGCCAGTTCGCGGTGAAGCAGGGCCAGACCGAGGGCAAGGCCCGCCTGTCCAAGGCCCAAGAGCAGGCCGAGGCGATCCTCACCGAGTTCGGCCTCCGGCCCGCCGATGGCGGGGACGAGCCCGACCCCGTTGCGCCGGTCGCCGCAGCCCCCGCCCCGAGCCCGGCCCCGAAGCCGGCCGCCACGCCCCGGGCGGCCAAGCCCGCCGTGCGGTCGAGCGCCGCCGCCACCGGGCTGGCCATCCCCGACTACGACAGCCTGGCCGCCTCGCAGGTCATCCCCCGCCTCGCCGGGCTGGAAGCCGCCGAGCTGGAAGCGGTGCGCAGCTACGAGGCCGGACACCGGGGTCGCAAGACCATCCTCGGCAAGGTCGCCCAGCTCCAGGGCGAGTAGGCGACGTGGAGGGCGCCCGGGCCGCCAGCGCGGCCGATGCCGTGGTGGTCGCCGCGCTGGCCCGCCAAGGCATCGCCGAGCTGTCGCCGAACCGCGGTGGCTCGCTCTGGAGCCGCCGCGAGGCCCACGCCGAACCGCTCGACGGTGCCATCGCCGCCGCCGTCTCCGGCGCCGACCCCGACGTCCGCGCCGTGGTCGGCACCGTCGACGACACCATCGTCGGCTACGGGATCATGCACGTCGAGCAGCTCCACGACGGTCGGCCGCTCGCCGTGGTCACCGACCTCTACGTCGACCCTGGTGCCCGGGCCATCGGCATCGGCGAGGCGATGATGGACCTGTTGATCGCGGACGCCCGAGCCGTCGGGGCCGTGGGCATCGACGCCATCGCCCTCCCGGGCGATCGCCACACCAAGAACTTCTTCGAGACCTTCGGGCTGACCGCCCGGGCGATCCTGGTGCACCGCTCCCTGGAGGAGCCGGCGGCGGCCGTGCCCGACCCTGATCGGGTGGTGGCGGAGGCGGCCCTGGCGCAAGCCGCGGTCCCGGGAGCTGATCCCGGCGGCGAGGTCGGCTGATGGCCGGGCCCGACCTGGCGGTGGGCGCGGTGGTGGTCGACGACGATCGACTCCTGCTCGTGAAGCGCAGCACGGCGCCGGGGGCTGGCACCTGGGCGGTGCCGGGCGGCCGCGTCGAGCGGGGCGAGACGCTCGCCGAGGCGGTCACCCGGGAGCTGCGGGAGGAGACCGGCCTCGATGGTGCGTGCGGAGCCTTCATCGGCCTGACCGAGCTGCTGCCCGAAGCAGAGGACGAGCCCCATGCGGTCATCCTCGACTTCGAGGTGACGCTGTTCGAGGCCGGGGAGCCGGTGGCCGCCAGCGACGCCACCGAGGCGGCCTGGTTCTTCCTCTCCGACGTCGCCGACCTGCGCCTGGCACCGGGGCTGGCGGAGTTCCTGCACGACCACCAGATCATCGCCACCTTCACCTGAGCGCCCCTGGGCGCCGACGTGCCCCGCTCCGGGAGCGGGGCACGTCGGGTTCAGCGCAGGTGGGGCGAGGCCCCCGGGGTCACTTGCCCTGCCACTCCGGGGCCCGCTTCTCGATGAAGGCGGTGAGGCCCTCGTTGAAGTCCTCGGTGCCGAACATCTTCATGATGCCCTCGCCCGAGAGCTTCCAGCCGACGTCGTCGGGCTGGTCGGTGGCCTCGATCACGATCTTGCGGCTCTCCCGGACGGCCAGCGGCGCGGCCTCGGTGATCTGCTCGGCCAGGGCCAGCGCTCCGGCGAGGGCCTCGCCCTCCTCGGTGAGGGTGTTGACGAGGCCGAAGTGGTAGGCCCGCTCGGCCGGGAAGTCGAGGCGACCGGTGAGGGCCAGCTCCATGGCGATGTTGCGGGGGATCTTGCGGGGGAGGCGGAAGAGGCCACCGGCGGCGGCCACCAGGTTGCGCTTGACCTCGGGGATGCCGAAGACCGCGGTCTTCGACGCCACCACCATGTCGGCGGCGAGCACCAGCTCGGTGCCGCCCGCGAGGGCCGGACCGTCGACGGCGGCGATCACGGGCTTGGTGCGCTCCCGCTGCACGAAGCCGCCGAAGCCACCCTTGGCGGTGGACATGCCGCCCGGGTCGGTGGCCATCTGCTTGAGGTCGGCCCCGGCGCAGAAGATCCAGCCCTTCTCGGTCTGGGCGCCGGTGAGGATGCCGACCCAGGCGGCGTCGTCGGCCTCCAGCTGGTCGATGGCCGCCTCGATGCCCTGGGCGACGTCGGTGTTGACCGCGTTGCGGGCCCCGGGCCGGTTGATGGTGATGACGGCAACGTGGCCGCGCAGTTCGTAGTCGACGCTCATGGCGCGCACGTTACCCAAACTTGACCGATCAGTCAGGTTTGCCGTCGGCGGTGGCTGACGTGAGGGTCACCCAGCGCCGGACCGCCGGTGGATAGCGTCTCGCGTCGATGAGCGCCCCGCCGGCCAGCCACCTCCGGTGCCCCTACTGCGAGGCCTACGCCGTCGGTCGCCTGTACCTCGGCTCGGTGCACCTCGACTCCTGCGAGTGCCTCGCCTGCGGGGCGCGCTGGGACGAAGAGCCTGGCTCCGGCGCGTTCCGAGGCCGGGCCAGCCGTGCCTCGGTGGTGGTGCCCCGGCCCGGTCCGTCCTAGCGACGGCCGGGCCGAGACCTCACTCGTCGGTGGTGCCCGGCGCCGCGGCGGGCGTCGGCTCGGCCTCGGTCGCCTCGGCGGGGACCTCGGGTGCCGCTGCCTCTGGCTCGGGCTCGGGCTCGGCGGGGGACTCGGCCTCGGAGGCCGGTGCCTCGGTCGCCGGAGCGGGCGACTCGACCGCGGGCGGCGGTTCGGTCGCGTCGACCTCGGGGGTCGGGGCGGCCGGTGCGCCGGCCTCGGCGGCGGGCGTCGCCGCAGCCTCGTCGGTGACCGGGGTCTCGCTCGTCGTGGCCTCGGTGGCAGCTGCAGCCGCCGACTCGTGCGCCGGAGCGGGCGCGGCATCGGCGGGAGCATCGGCTGCTGGGGCGTCGGTGGTTGGCGCTGCCCCGTCGGTCGGGGCGGCGGCCGGCTTCGGCGGCTTCGGCGGGCGCGGCGGGCGGCCGCCCCCGGTGGCGGCGCCACCGCCGGTGCCCGGGGCCTTGCGACCACCGCCGGAGCGGGGACCGCGACGGCGAGCGTCGGCAGGAGCGGCGATGCCGAAGGCCTCGGCCACCTTCGGCACCCGGCTGGCGACGCGCGTGATGGCGGCCACCAGCTCCTCGCTGGGGGTCTCCGGCTTGGAGGCGGGGACCACGGTCAGGCGCACCGGCGAGAACGACAGCGCGTCGAGCACGGTGGCCCAGCGATCGCTGACGGTGTCGGCGGTGAGGGCGGCTGAAGCCGCTTCGGCCAGCTTGGCGGCCAGGTCGGCCGGCAGGGGAGCGCCGGCCTTGGGCGGACGGGAGCTCAGGCGCAGGGCCCGGACCACCCGGCCGTCGCCGAGGGTCTCGGCGATCTCGGCCAGCCAGGCGCCCTGCTCGAGGTCGACCCGCAGGGCGAGGCCGTCGCGCAGCTTGGCGGCGAGCTCACGGGTCTCGTCGTCCTTGGCGGCGGTCTCGGCGGCCACGACGACCGAGCGGAGGTCGCGGAGGTCGAGCTCCTCGAGGTCGGCGACGGCGGCCTCGGCGCGGTCGCGCCACTCGGCGGCGCGCAGGGCGGGGAGGAGGCGCTCGGCCACGGCGAGCAGCGGTTCGGCCTTGATCTCGGCGCGACCCTCTTCCTTGGCCTGCTCGTTCATCTTGTCGACGGCCTGGCGGACGGCGGGAACGCCGCCGCGCAGGATCTGCTCGGCGATCACCTGCTCCTCGGGCGCCAGCGCGTCCAGCGCGACCTTGCGGTGGGCGCGCCCGGGGCGGAGGCGCTTGGCCTTCGGCTTCGCCGGCGGGGCCGGGCGCTCGCGGCGGGGACGATCGGGCCGGTCCCCGCCGGGCCGGTCGCCACGCGGGGGACGGTCGCCGCGGGGGCCACCCGTGCGATCGCCACCGGGGCCGCCCGAGCGGCCACCGGGACGGCCGTCGCCGCGCGGGCGATCGCCGTCGCGGCGCGGGCCGCGATCTCGTCGGTCGCCCCGGTCCCCGCGGTCGCCGCGGTCACCACGATCGCCGCGGCCCCGCTTGGCCAGGGTCTGGGTGACGAGCTCGTCGTCCTTCAGGGTCTTGGCGATGAGCTCGATGCGCTCCGGCTCGCGATGCGACTTGCCCTTGGGCGGGAGCACGGCCAGGACGTCGGTCCCGTCCAGGCTGGTCTCCACGTCGGCTCGCAGCTGGTCGCCCACGGCGGCCCCGGCGGGCAGCAGGGCACCATCGAGCACCCCCTTGGGCTGCTTGGCTCCGGCGGCGCGCCAGGTCCACGACCCGTCGTCGCGGGTGCTGGTGAGCTCGATGTCGATCCTGCGGGACATAGGCGAGCCAACCTACTCGGTCGGCCACCACCGCCCGTCCGGCGTTGCGGGCCGGGTGGTGGGGGTTTGCGACCGTTTCGGGGCCTGGGACCGCCAGCGGCCGCCCTCGACGCCGACGGTCGGGGACCCACGCCCGCGCCGCCCCGACGGCCACCCGTCGCGTGGCGGTGGCCGGGCAGGGGAGCGGCCGGTACGGTCGGGCGATGGTGCGAGACGGGCGGTTGCGGGCGCTGGTCGTCGTCGGGGTCCTCGTGGCCTCCGTGTTGGGCGGCGCTTCGAGCCCGGTCCCCGCCGGGGCCGCCCTCGACCGCACGGCCACGCCCGCCTACGCGACCAAGGCGCTCGACCGGGGGTTCGTGGCCGTGTTCGGCCGACACCCCAACGCCGCGTCGAAGGCCTACTGGTACCCCCGCCTCGTGGAGACGCCGAACGCCACCTGGTTCGCCCTCGTCCTCATGGACACCGCCGAGTACCGGGCGGGCCGGGGCGAGCTGGCCGATGCCGCGTTGGTGGATCGGGTGTACCGGGACGGGGCGGCTCGAGCCGCCACCGCAAGCGAGCTCGCGCTGTGGCAGGCGGCGTTCCGCAACGGCTCCCAGGACCGGGCCACGTTCTTCGGGTGGGCGGTGGAGCACCTGTTCGGCGGGACCCTCGCCCGGCCCCGGGCCACGGTGCCGTGCTCGACGTTCCGCAGCGGTGGCCTGGTCCCGCGCTGCGAGGCCGGGGGCGGGGGCACGCAGCGGGACGTCTCGATCGTGCTGGTGCCCGGCACCAACATCTACGTCGATCGGAGCTGGTACCTCGAGGTCGACGGCCTGGTGGCGCTGGCCCGCAAGGCGGGGTGGAACCTGCAGGCCGAGCGCGACCCAGGCACCCCGTCGTGGATGCTCTCGCCGGGGAGCTGGCGCAGCTGGGACGAGCAGCAGTGGCTCTACGACCACGGCTACCCGGCGAACCCCCCCAGGCCGGTCGATGCACGAGTGGGGGCTGGCGATCGACCTCACCTGCAACGGCGTCCGCATCCCCGAGAACCGCGCCTGCTGGGACTGGGTGCGCGCCCACGGCCCGGCGTACCAGGTGCGCCTGTTCACCGGGGCGACGTCGCCGACGCATCCCGAGGCCCCGCACTTCTCCACCAACGGGCGCTGAGCCCGGGGCGGAAGCGGAGCCGATCGCAAGGTGGTCGCGTAGGTTCGTGGCCATGACGCCGGACGAGCTGGCCGACCTCGCGCACCTCCGGCGGGCGCGGGATCTGATGGACCGGGAGTACGCGCGGCCGCTCGACGTGCCCGCCATGGCGCGAGCGGCGCTGATGTCACCGGCCCACTTCTCCCGCAAGTTCCGGGCCGCCTACGGCGAGACGCCCTACTCCTACCTGATGACCCGACGCATCGAGCGGGCGAAGGCGCTGCTCCGCCAGGGCACGTCGGTCACCGGCGCGTGCGTCGCGGTCGGTGCCACCTCGCTCGGCTCCTTCAGCGCGCTTCACCGAGATCGTGGGGGAGACGCCCTCGGCGTACCGGGCGCGGGACCACGGCGGGCTCGAGGCGGTGCCGTCGTGCGCCAGCAAGGTCGGCACGCGGCCGCGTCGGACCCGCGCCTCCTCGTAGCCCGCTGCTCGCGCCACCCCGCCCCACCGAGCAGGATCGGAGAAGCGGCCGGCCGGGGGTGCCCGTACGGTCGAGCCATGGCAACCACCACCGTCTCCCAGATGTTCATCTCCGTCCACGACCCCGAAGAGGCGCTGGCCTTCTACCGGGACGCGCTGGGCTTCGAGGTCCGCATGGACGTGTCCTCCGACGGCTTCCGCTGGGTCACCGTCGGAGCACCGGGCCAGGACGTCGACATCGTGCTCTCGCAGCCCCACGGCGGACGCTCCCAGGCCGAAGGCGACGCCCTCCTCGCCCTGGTCACCCAGGGCTCGCTGCAGGCGGCCATCTTCAAGTCCGACGACCTCGACGCCACCTTCGAGCAGGTCCGCTCCTCGGGCGCCGAGGTCCTCCAGGAGCCGACGTCCCAGCCGTGGGGGGCTCGAGACTGCGCCTTCCGGGACCCGTCGGGCAACCTCGTCCGCATCGCCCAGGCCTGACCCGACCCGACGCGCGAGGAGCGATCGAACGATGAAGACCATGACCTGCGCCCAGCTGGGCGGCCCGTGCGACCACGCCCACCGGGGCGAGACGGCCGACGACGTCATCAACGCCCAGGACCAGCACCTCAAGGACGCCGTCGCCGCCGGCGACGACGCGCACCGGCCGGCCCGCGACGACATGAAGGGGCGGTGGAAGCACCCCATCAAGGGGATGGCGTGGTACAAGGGCGCCAAGCGGGACTTCGCCGCACTCCCCGAGGATTGAGCCCGGCTCGTCCGGGGGGCTGCGTCCGCCGGTCCTCGAACCGCGCTGCCCACACCAGCCCGACGACCGCCCCGGCGGAGGAGACCCGATGACCAAGGCCACCGCGTCCGCCTCGCACCCGGCGGACCAGCACGACCTGATCCGCGTCCAGGGCGCCCGGGTGAACAACCTCAAGGACATCAGCGTCGAGCTGCCGAAGCGCCGCCTGACGGTCTTCACCGGGGTGTCGGGCTCGGGGAAGAGCTCGCTGGTGTTCGGCACCATCGCCGCGGAGTCGCAGCGGATGATCAACGAGACCTACAGCGCGTTCGTGCAGGGCTTCATGCCCACCCAGGCCCGGCCCGACGTCGACGTGATGGACGGGTTGACCACCGCGATCATCGTCGACCAGGAGCGGATGGGCGCCAACGTGCGCTCGACGGTGGGGACCGCCACGGACGCCAACGCCATGCTCCGCATCCTCTTCAGCCGCCTCGGCCAGCCGTACGTGGGGCCGCCCAACGCCTTCTCGTTCAACACCGCGACGGTCAGCGGGGCCGGCGCCATCACCGTCGAGAAGGGTGGCCAGAAGACCCGCGAGAAGCGCACGTTCAGCCGGGCCGGCGGCATGTGCCCGCGCTGCGAGGGCATGGGCTCGGTGACCGACTTCGACCTCATGGCGCTCTACGACGACGCCAAGTCGCTCAACGAGGGCGCCCTCACCATCCCGGGCTACAGCATGGACGGCTGGCAGGGGCGCATCTTCCGAGGCTGCGGGTTCTTCGACCCCGACAAGCCGATCAAGCGGTTCACCAAGAAGGAGATGGCGGACCTCCTCCACAAGGAGCCCACCAAGATCAAGGTGGAGGGCATCAACCTCACCTACGCCGGGCTGATCCCCCAGATCCAGAAGTCATACCTGTCCAAGGACGTCGAGGCCATGCAGCCCCACATCCGGGCCTTCGTGGAGCGGGCGATCACCTTCACCACCTGTCCCGACTGCGACGGCTCCCGGCTCAACGAGGCGGCCCGCTCGTCCAAGGTCGCCGGCATCAGCATCGCCGGCGCGTGCGCCATGCAGATCAGCGACCTGGCCGAGTGGGCGAGCGGGTTGGACGAGCCGTCGATGGCCCCGCTGCTCGCGACGCTCCGCCACTCGCTGGACTCGTTCGTCGAGATCGGGCTGGGCTACCTCTCGCTCGACCGCTCCTCCGGGACCCTGTCGGGCGGCGAGGCGCAGCGCACCAAGATGATCCGCCACCTCGGGTCGTCGCTCACCGACGTCACCTACGTCTTCGACGAGCCCACCATCGGCCTGCACCCCCACGACATCGCCCGCATGAACGAGCTGCTGCTCCAGCTGCGCGACAAGGGCAACACCGTGCTGCTCGTGGAGCACAAGCCCGAAGCCATCGCCATCGCCGACCACGTGGTCGATCTGGGTCCCCGGGCCGGCAGCGACGGGGGAGAGGTGGTGTTCGAGGGCACCGTCGAGGGCCTGCGGGGGGAGCGGCACGCTCACCGGTCGGCACCTGGACGACCGGGCCACGCTGAAGGACGAGGTGCGCGCGCCGTCGGGCGCCCTCGAGGTCCGCAGCGCCAGCACCCACAACCTCCGCGACGTCGACGTCGACATCCCGCTCGGCGTGCTGGTGGTGGTCACCGGCGTCGCCGGCTCGGGCAAGAGCTCGCTGATCCACGGCTCGGTCGCCGGTGGGGAAGGGGTCGTCACCGTCGACCAGGGCGCCATCAAGGGCTCGCGGCGCAGCAACCCGGCCACCTACACCGGCATGTTGGAGCCCATCCGCAAGGCCTTCGCCAAGGCCAACGGCGTGAAGCCGGCGCTGTTCAGCGCCAACTCCGAGGGGGCGTGCCCCGCCTGCAACGGCGCCGGGGTTCTCTACAGCGACCTGGCGATGATGGCCGGCGTGGCCACCGTCTGCGAGGAGTGCGAGGGCAAGCGGTTCCAGGCCGAGGTCCTCGAGCACACCTTCGGCGGCAAGGACATCGACCAGGTGCTGAACCTGTCGGTGGCCGAGGCGGAGGCGTTCTTCGCCCCTGGCGACGCGTCGGTCCCGGCGGCCCACAAGGTCCTCACCCACCTCGCCGACGTCGGCCTCGGGTACCTGAAGGTCGGCCAGCCGCTCACCACCCTCTCGGGGGGCGAGCGCCAGCGGTTGAAGCTGGCCACCCACATGGCCGAGAAGGGCGGCGTCTACGTGCTCGACGAGCCCACCACCGGCCTGCACCTCGCGGATGTCGAGAACCTGCTGGGGCTGCTCGACCGCCTGGTCGACTCGGGGAAGTCGGTGATCGTCATCGAGCACCACCAGGCCGTCATGGCCCACGCCGACTGGATCATCGACCTCGGGCCCGGAGCCGGCCACGAGGGCGGGACCGTCGTGTTCGAGGGCACTCCGGCCGACCTCATCGCCGGTCGGGGCACGCTCACCGGCGAGCACCTCGCCGCCTACGTCGGCGGCTGAGCCGCCCGAACGACCCCGGCCGAAGCGGACAGCCCCTGTCCGCCTCGTGCGCGAAGGTGCGACCCACCGCCGCCTCGAGCGACCACGCCATCGAACGGAGCACCCCGTGACCCGCGAGTTCCAAGTCACCTTCGACGCCCACGACCCCCGAGCGCTGTCGACCTTCTGGCGGGAGGTGCTCGGGTACGTCCACCCTGGCCCGCCGGGGGTCGTGCTGGCCGAGGGAGAGGACCCGCTCGAGGCCTGGGATCGGTTCCTCGCCGGGATCGGCGTGCCGGAGGAGCAGCGCAACAGCCGTTCGGCCATCGAGGACCCGGCCGGCGTGGGCCCGCGGGTCTTCTTCCAGCAGGTGCCGGAGGACAAGGTGGCCAAGAACCGGGTCCACCTCGACGTCCGGGCCGCCCCGGGCCTCCAGGGCGACGAGCGGATGGCCGCCCTGGAGGCCGAGGCCGACCGGCTCGTCGCCCTCGGCGCCACCCGCCTGTACCGGGAGGAGCCGCAGCCGCCCCTGTCGGCCGGCCACCTCACCCTGGCCGACCCCGAGGGCAACGAGCTCTGCCTGGACTGAGGCCCGAGCCGGGCGTGCCCTGACGCGCCTGTCATGGGAGGCGGCGCAGCGGCTCCTCCTCCCTGGCCGGTGCTCGGTGGAAGCAGCGGCGCGACCTCGGAGGAACCGTGTCCCTGCTCCCGCCCTTGCTGCTGCGCCCTCTGCCGGCGCTGCGACCCGTCGGGCGGCGGGCCCTCGCCGTCGCCGCCAGCCTGGTGGTGGTCGCCCTCGGCCTCGTCGGCCCGACCGCGGCGCCGGCCACGCCGACGGGTGCCGGCCGGGTCAGCCAGGCCGCCGCGGGCGGCATGCGGGTGGAGCTGCAGCAGCTGGGCGGCGACGACGGCGACGGGAGCAACCTCGCGCTGTCCGAGGGGGAGGTGGTGTTCCTCGCCCTGGTGGTCCACAACGACGGGGCCGGTGACCTCACCCCGTTCGAGGCGAGCGTCGCCCTGCCGGGCACCGACCCCCAGATCGCCACCACCTGCAGCTGGGTCACGTTGGCGCCGGGCGGCACCGCCGCCTGCCGGGTCCGCTGGGTGGTGCCCGCGGTCCTGGCCTACCCCTCCTACGTCCTGCACGCCGAGGTGCGGGCCCACGACGGCACCGGCGCCGAGCGGTCGGCGGGGGCTGACGCCCTGGCCCAGCACGCCGGGCTGGTCCAGCCGCTGTCGGTCCTCGCCACCGACGCCCGGCTCCTCGATGCCGATGGCGACGGCGCCGCCAGCGTCGGCGACGCGGTGCGGGTCACCTACCACGTGGTCGGCGACACCGGCTCCGGCCTGGTCAGGGTCACCGACCTCGTCGGTGGCGAGCAGCACCCGGCCGACGGCCCGACCGGACCGGTGGTCGACGCCATCGACTTCATCTCGGTGGCCCACGACCTCTCCGCCGCCGACCTGGCGGCGGGCGTGCTGCGGGTCGAGGCCCACGCCACCAACACCCGCTACACCATGCCGTTCGGTCCGGCGTCGGAGGTGCAGAGCGACCTGACGCCGTTCACCATCTCGCTGGCCACGCCGGACCTCCCGGTCCTGCCGCCGACCGCCACGACGTCGACCACCACCGGTGGCCTGCTCGTCGAGGTCCGGGAGGTCGAGACGACCCAGGCGGCGGGCGGGGAGGTGCTCGAGGGCGGCTACGTGCTGCTCACGGCGAAGGTGACCAACGTGGGCGACCGAGACGTGACCCCGTACTCGACCACCCTGACCACGAACGACGGCCGGGACCAGCAGGGCTTCGCCTGCCCGCGCCGGCGGTTGGCGCCCGGCGAGTCCGTCACCTGCTTCCTGCGGGCGACCCTGCCGGCGGCGTCGCTGCCCGCGACCTCGATCCCGGTGCAGGTGGTCTTCAGCGCCGCAGACGACACCGGGGTCGAGCACGTCGCCTGGGGCCGGACCGACGTCGTGGCGATGCCGGGACCGTCGCCTGACCTGTTCGTCGACGCGGCGGGGACCGTGGTCGAGGATCGCGACGGCGACGGCGCCATCAGCGTGGGAGACGCCCTCCTGATGCGCTACCAGGTGGTGGAGGACCACGACGATCGCATCTCGACGCCCTCGCTGGTGGAGCAGCGACCGGACGGGTCCGACCGGGTCGCGGCGCCCTGCGACTCGTACGCGCCCCTGTTCTGCGCCGCCCCGGCCCGGCTCCTGACCGGGGCCGACCTCGCCGCCGGCGCCGTCGAGCTGCTGGTCGAGGCCGAGAAGACCGAGTGGCAGGGCAACCGGGCCTCGCCCACGCACCTGACGTTGCGCAGCGGCCTCGTTGACGTCACCGTCGACCTGGCCACGCTCGCCGCCACCCCCGTGACGACGACCACCTCGACCACCACCCCGGCCACCACGACCTCGACCACCGCGACCTCGACGACGGCGGCCGCGACCACCAGCACCACGGTCCGCCGCGCCACGACCTCCACCAGCACGCCCGACGACGTCGTCCTGGGGCCGAGCACGTCGGTCGACCTGCCCCTGGCCACCACGCCGGCACCGAGCTCGTCGACGACCAGCGAGGTCCGGGTGACCGCGCCGATCTCATCGGTCAGCGGCGCCGGCCCGCGGTCCGGCGGCGAGGGGTCGACCGCCGTCCGGGGGAGCACCCTGGCCCGCACCGGCATCGACCTGCGCTCGCTGCTGTCCTCGGCGGCGGTCCTGGTGGTCAGCGGCACCCTGGTGGTGCGCGGCGCTCGCCGCCGGCACGCCTGAGCGGCCCACCGGAAACCACTGCTCGGCCGGGGGAGGGGGCGCGAGGGTGGCGGCTGTGACCGCCGCCGCCGGAGCCCGCTACGACGCCATCGGACGGACCTACGGCCGAACCCGTCGGGAGGATCCCCACGTGGCGGCGCAGGTCCACGCGGCGCTCGGCGACGCCCGCACCATCGTGAACGTCGGCGCCGGGTCGGGGAGCTACGAGCCGGCCGATCGGGCGGTGGTGGCCGTCGAGCCCTCGGTGCAGATGATCCGCCAGCGAGCTGGCCGGCCGGCTCCCGTGGTCCGGGGAGTGGCCGAAGCGCTGCCGTTCGCCGACGGCTCGTTCGACCTGGCCCTGGCCGTGCTCACCGCCCACCACTGGACCGATGCGGCCGCCGGCTTGGGGGAGCTGGCCCGGGTGGCCGCTCGCCAGGTGGTCCTCTACTTCGAGCCGCTCCGGAACCGCGACTTCTGGGCCATCGAGTACTTCCCCGCCGCCCTCGACCTGCCCAGCGAGATCGACCCACCGGGGGAGCGGCTGCTCGCCGAGCACCTCGATCTCCACGAGGTCCGCCCGGTGCTGGTGCCCCGGGACTGCCTCGACGGGTTCGGCGTGGCGTTCTGGGCCCGCCCCGAGGCCTACCTCGACCCCGACGTGCAGTCCGGTATGTCGTGGCTGGCCATGCTGCCGGCCGACGACCTCGCCCGGGGCACGGCGGCCCTGCGCGCCGACCTGGCCTCGGGCGCCTGGGACCGCCGCCACGGCCACCTCCGCACCGAGGACGTCTACGACGGCGGCTACCGCCTGGCCCTCGCCGGTTGAGCCCTATTGGGCGTTCCCCCGTTCGCCCATAATTTACGTTATGTAATTTCTATGCCAGGTCCGGGAACCAGTGATGGCGGGTGGCGTCACCTTCGACCACCGCTCGAACTTTGGGTCCCACACCCCTGCGGGCGCCGGTGTCGGACCCAAAGTTCCGAATGGGCTCGGCCCATCCACCGAACTTTGGGTCTGAGGCCCGTGCGCGCCCGTGTGGGACCCAAAGTTCCGAGTGGTTCCGTCGATCGGGCGGATCTTGAGCTGCGTTGGCTGGCGGGATCGGGTCGGGCGGCCAGGCGGCGTCGACGGGGCATCGCTTCCCCGCCTCTGCCGTCGGGCTACGTTTCGTCACGTGACGAAAGCACCCGATCCCGAGCCGGCGCTGCTCCGAGCCGAACGGTGCCGGTGGTGCGGCCGGGCGCTGCCGGAGCGGCGGCCCACCGGTCGGCCTCGCCGCTACTGCCGTCCGGGCTGTCGCCAGCAGGCGCACCTCGCCCGCAAGCTGGCCGGGGTGCACGGCCTCGGCGACGGCGACGTGATCGTCGACCGCCTGAAGCTCGAGGAGCTCCAAGGCGCGCTGTACTGCTTGCAGGCCGCCATCGAGGACGTCGATCGCGACCTCACGGGAAGGCCCAGCGCCGCCGAGGTGCGCGAGGCCATGGCCTGGCTGCTCGACAACGCCCGACCGGCGGCTGCCTGCTGGATCGAGCCCCGGACCGCCGAAGCGGGGTGACGCTCGGGGGGGGGTCGCGCTCCCCTGCAGCCGCAGGTCGTGCACTGTTTCGTCACGTGACGAAACGCAGCTCGGTCGGCGGCACCGGCCTCTCCGCTGCCCGGGCACCCGATCGCGGGCGCAGCGCGTGATCTGCTCGCGTCAGCCGACGCCGACGCCGACGCCGGCGCCGACGCCGACGCCACCGCCGGCGCCACCGCCGACGCAGCACGCGGTGCCTCGTGGCTCGAGCACCGCCCGTCGGCTCGCGTCGACGGGACGGCGAGGTCATCCGCCTGCGGCGGTGGGCTGCCGGCAGGCATCCGCGGTCGGGCGCGACACCGCCCGTCGGCTCGCGCCAACCGGGACGGCGAGGTCATTCGCCTGCGGCGGGGCTGCCGGCAGGCCGCCGTGGCCGGGCGCGACACCGCCCGCCGAGGGATCGGCGGGCGGTGCGTCGTGCGGGTGGGCCGAGGCCCGAGGCTCAGCTCTGGTTGCGAGCGACCTGGTGGCGGCGCTCGGCGACCGCCAGGCCGAGGCCCAGGACGATGAGGCCGATGGCGGCCGCGGTGAGCGGCAGGTTGTCGCTGCCGGTGCGGGGCAGCTCACCGCGGTTGACCGCCGCCGGTGCCACCGCCGGGGTGGTGGTGGAGGTCTCCTGCTCGCCGCCGACGCCGGAGTCCTCCGTGGTGGTGGTCTCCCCGACCGCCGTGGTGGTGGTCTCGGCGATCGAGGTGGTGGTGCACGGGCTCACCACGCCGATCGTCGGCCCGCAGGGGTCGACGGTGGTGGTGGTCGAGCAGGGGTCGACGATGACCACGCCCTGGGTCAGGCCACACGTGGTGGTCGTGGTGGTGCAGGGGTCGACGATGATGGCGCCCTGGTTGGGCACGGGGCACCCCGTCGTGGTGGTGGTGCTGCACGGGTCGGGGTTGACGACGCCGGCGACGGGGCCCTGCGTCGTGGTGGTGCACGGCGAGCTCGAGCCGACGTCGATGGCGCTGCCCTGGGCGGGGCCCACGAGCAGGGCGGCCCCGAGGGCCACCATGAGGAAGGGACCGATCAACCGTGCCCGCATGTGCATCTACTCCCGCTAATCGCCCAATACGGACGAAGTGAACAGCGAGACCATAGCCCGCGCCACGATCCGGCGGTGCGACCGCCCGCGCCATCCGGCAGAGGCGCGCCCACCAGCGCCTCGGCGCGGCTACGTTGGCGCCCGTGGCAGCGCGGGCTCGGGCACTGGTCCATCCCCGCCTCGACGGCTGGCTCCTCGGGGGCCTGGGCGTGGTGGCGTGGTTGGTGGTGAGCCGAGGGGGGCGCGTCCATCGGGCCGATCACCGGGGCGCTCTCCGGGGTGTTCATCACCCTGGCGGCCATGCACTTCGGTGCGTCGTACCACCTGGCCTACGGCGACGGCCTGCGCAGCATCAAGCACCACCCCTTCGGCCTCGTGGTCTTCCCCGCCGCCCTCGCCGCGGCTTCGGCGTTCGTCGTCCTGAGCCAGACCACCGGCCACGCCGGCGCCGGCCGGTCGGGCCTCCGCCTGCTGCTGGTGGCGGTCTTCACCCTCACCGGGTGGCACTACATCAAGCAGGCCTACGGGATCGCCATGCTCTCGGCCCGCAGCGCCGGGCTCCGGCCCACCCGCCACGAGGCCCTCCTGCTGCGCTACGCGCTGTACCCGGTGTGGCTCTACGACGTCCTGGAGATCTACGGCCGGGGTCGCTCGGCGAGCTACCAGAGCTACGACGTCACCATGGCGATCGTGCCGCACGGGCTCGACCCGTGGGTGCGGGGCGGCGCCGCCCTCTCGCTGGCCTCGGCGCTCGTGCTGATGGCCGTGCTCGGCGCTCGGGCCCGGCGGGTCCCGCCGCTCGGGCTGTGGGGCACGTACCTCGCCGGTGGCCTGTGGTTCCTGGTGCCGCCCACCTACGTCAGCGCCACCGTGGTGCTCGCCGGCCTCCACGCCGTGCAGTACCTCACGGTGTCGCACCGGGCCGAGGTCGACCTGGCCGTCGAGCGCCGGGAGCCCCACCTGCTCCACCGCTGGCTCTGCGTGTTCGGCGGGGCGGCCGCCGGCGGGCTGCTGCTCACCAACTGGCTGCCGGACCTCGCCTCGCGCTCGGCCACCCCCGGCGTGCCGGCCATGGTGCCGTCGCTGATCTTCGTGGTCTTCAACCTCCACCACTACGCCGTCGACGCCGTGATCTGGCGCTCCGGTGGCGAGCACGTCCTGCGCATGAGCCGAGGCCCGCAGCCGGCGGCGCAGGCCGAGGCGGCCCCGGTGCCTGCCCCCGCCGCTGCGCCGGCGCCCGCCCTCGCCTGACCCTCCGGTCAAGGGCGGCCCTACACTCGGGGTCTGGCCCACCAGGAGGAACCATGCCGTCGAAGCGCACCCCCCACCCGATGTTCGTCGAGCGGAGCACGCCGGACGAGCGCCTCTGGCGCAAGCAGCGCTTGGCCCTGGCCTTCCGGATCTTCGGTCGCCTCGGCTTCGACGAGGGCGTCGCCGGCCACATCACCGCCCGGGACCCCGAGCACGACGACCACTTCTGGGTCAACCCGTTCGGGATGAGCTTCAAGCAGATCACCGCCGACGACCTGATCCTGGTGAACCACGCCGGTGAGGTGGTCGAGGGCTCCTGGCCGGTGAACCAGGCGGCGTTCGCCATCCACTCGGGCATCCACGCCGCCCGTCCCGACGTCGTGGCGGCGGCGCACAGCCACTCCAAGTTCGGGCGGGCCTGGTCCACCCTCGGCGAGACCCTCTCCCCCATCACCCAGGACAGCTGCATCTTCTACGACGACCACGTCCTCTTCGACGACTACACCGGCGTCGTGAACGATCCGGAGGAGGGCAAGCGCATCGCCCACGCCCTCGGCGAGAAGAAGGCGGCCATCCTGCGCAACCACGGCATCCTGACCGTCGGCCAGAGCATCGAGGAGACCGTGTTCTGGTACGTCACCATGGAGCGGACCTGCGAGGTCGAGCTCCTGGCCCGGGCCGCAGGCACGCCGCAGCCCATCGGCGACGAGGTCGCCCGCCAGACCTACGACAACGTCGGCGGCCACCTCGCCGGCTGGTTCAGCGGCCAGCCCCTGTTCGACTGGATCGCCGAGCAGGAGCCCGACGCGTACGGCGACGCCGCGCCCGTCAGCTGAGCGGGCCGGCCTCGAGCGCGGACGGTGCCCGGGCCTCCAGGCCCGGGCACCGTCGCGTTCGGTCCTCGCTCGGTCAGCCCTTCGGGATCACCGACATGATCACGACGGACCCGTCGCTGCCGTCGGAGCCGCCTCCGGTGACGCTGACGCTCACGTCCTTCTGCCCCTTGGTGGCCGTCAGCGAACCGTAGCCGGAGCCCTCGGCCGAGGTGTAGGTGTCGCCGGTGAGCTCGTAGCCGCCGTCCTGGAGCTGGGCCTTGATGCCGTCGTAGACGGCCTTGACCGGGGCGTCGAGGCTCCCGCTCACCGTGAGCGATCCGTCGGACTCGGTGGCGGTCTCGATCTTGGTGCCCTTCGGCGGGGCCAGGTCGTCGGGCCACCCCTTCGGGAGCTCGGTGCCCTCGCCCGAGGTGAACGACGTGCTGCCGTCGTCGCCGGAGATCTTGACGCTGCCGTCGTCGCCCGTCTCGTAGGTGTTGCCGTCCCCGTCGGAGACCTTCACCTTGCCGCCGTCGATGTCGACCTTGGCGTCGCCGCCGCTCTGATCCTCGATGGCCTTCTCGGTGGCCTTCTCGGCCGCCTTCTCGGCGACCTTGCCGCAACCGCTGCCCAGGACCAGCAGCGCCGCCGCGCCGAAGGTCCCGATGATGCGCTTCGCGCTCATGTCTGCTCCTTGCCCGTGCGGCTCACCCGCCGCGGAGGAGGCCGACGCCCGCTGCCCGACCCGCCGCGGAGCGTAGCCGCCTGCGCGCCCACCGGACGCGCCTCGCCGCGGTCGCGGAGCCGCTCCGCTGCCGACGCTCGGGTGACCGGCCCGGGCGGCCGATCCACCCACCACGGCGTCGGCGGGGCGCCCTGGTAGCGTGGCGCCGCCGTCGAGCTCGGACGGGAGAGTGCCCCTCGGGGCACGCCGAAGGAGCAATCCCTCCCCGGAATCTCTCAGGCCCCAGGACCGTCCGAACGAGGCAACGCTGGAAAGCAGGCGCACCGTTGCGCCTCACCGAAGGGGAAAGCCCGGTCCGCCGGGTGAAGCTCTCAGGTTCCACCGACAGCGGGGGAGGTCCATCCGGCGCGCACCGCCCCGGGAGACCTCCAGATGACCGCTCGCCCCCAGCTCCGAGACCTCGAGGGCCTGGCCCCGTTCGAGAGCCGCCACCTCGGGCCGTCGCCCGACGACCAGGCGAAGATGCTGGCTGCGCTGGGCCACCGGTCGCTCGACGACCTGACCGACGCCGCGGTGCCCAGCGGGATCCGCTTCGACGCCGTGCTCGACCTGCCGCCGGCGCGCTCGGAGACCGAGGCCCTGGCCGACCTGCGGGCCCTGGCCGATCGCAACGAGGTGGTGACCTCGATGATCGGTCTCGGCTACCACGCCACGATCACCCCCGGGGTCATCCTGCGCAACGTGCTCGAGAGCCCGGCCTGGTACACGGCCTACACGCCGTACCAGCCGGAGATCTCCCAGGGCCGGCTCGAGGCGCTGCTCAACTTCCAGACGATGGTCACTGAGCTCACCGGCATGGCCCTGTCGAACGCCTCGCTGCTCGACGAGGGCACGGCGGCCGCCGAGGCCATGACGCTCGCCCGCCGGGTGGCGAAGGGCGTGCCCGACGACGCCGTCTTCCTCGTCGACGCCGACTGCCACCCGCAGACCATCGAGGTCGTGCGCACCCGGGCCGAGCCGATCGGCCTGCCCGTCGTGGTGGCCGACCTGCGCGGCGGCCTCCCCGCCGACGTGACGGCCTTCGGCCTGCTGCTGCCCTACCCCGGCTCCTCGGGCGAGGTGGTCGACTGGTCCGCCGTGATCGACGAGGCCCACGCCGCCGGCGCCGTGGTCGCGGTCGACGCCGACCTGCTGTCGCTCTGCCTCCTTCGCTCCCCCGGCTCGCTCGGGGCCGACCTCGTGGTGGGCGTGGCCCAGCGCTTCGGCGTGCCGCTCGGCTTCGGTGGCCCCCACGCCGGCTTCATGGCCGTGCGCGAGGGCCTCCAGCGCTCGCTGCCGGGCCGCCTGGTCGGCGTGTCGGTCGACGCCGACGGCAACCGGGCGTACCGCCTGGCCCTGCAGACCCGCGAGCAGCACATCCGCCGGGAGAAGGCCACGTCGAACATCTGCACCGCCCAAGTGCTGCTGGCCGTCGTGGCCTCGATGTACGCGGTGTACCACGGGCCCGAGGGCCTGACCGACATCGCTGCTCGCACCCACCGCTACGCGGAGCTCCTCGCCGCCGCCCTGCGCGCCGGCGGGGTCGAGGTGGCCCACGAGGCCCTGTTCGACACCGTCACCGCCTCGGTCCCCGGGCGGGCCGACGACGTGCTGGCCGCCGCCCTCGCCAACGGCATCAACCTCCGTCGGGTCGACGCCGACACCGTCGGCATCGCCTGCGACGAGACCACCGGCCGAGCACAGCTCGACGCCGTGGCCGGCGCCTTCGGCCTCGGCTCGGTCGACTGGGACGACCTCGACGGCGCCACCGCCGAGACCATCCCGGAGGCGCTGCGGCGGGACGAGCCGTTCTGCACCCACCCGGTGTTCCACACCCACCGCTCCGAGACCGCCATGCTCCGGTACCTGCGCAAGCTGGCCGACCGCGACCTCGCCCTCGACCGCTCGATGATCCCGCTGGGCTCCTGCACCATGAAGCTCAACGCGACCACCGAGATGGAGCCGATCACCTGGCCCGAGTTCGGCCAGATCCACCCGTTCGCCCCGCTCTCGCAGGCGCACGGCTACCTGCAGCTCATCGGCGAGCTGCAGGACTGGCTGGTGGAGATCACCGGGTACGCGGCGGTCAGCCTGCAGCCCAACGCCGGGTCCCAGGGCGAGCTGGCCGGCCTGTTGGCCATCCGCGGCTACCACCTCGCCAACGGCGACACCGGGCGAGACCTGTGCCTCATCCCGTCGTCGGCCCACGGCACCAACGCCGCCAGCGCCGTCATGGCCGGCATGCGGGTGGTGGTCGTGGCCTGCGACGACGCCGGCAACGTCGACCTGGCCGACCTGCACGCCAAGATCGACGCCAACCGCGACCAGCTCGCCGCGTTGATGGTCACGTACCCGAGCACCCACGGCGTGTTCGAGGAGGCGATCACCGAGATCTGCGCCGCCGTGCACGACGCCGGCGGCCAGGTGTACCTCGACGGCGCCAACCTGAACGCCATGGTCGGCCTGGCCCGGCCCGGCCGCTTCGGCGCCGACGTCTCGCACCTCAACCTCCACAAGACCTTCTGCATCCCCCACGGCGGCGGCGGCCCCGGCGTCGGCCCCATCGGGGTCGGCGCCCACCTCGCTCCGTTCCTGCCCAGCCACCCCCTGACCCCCGAGGCCGGCCCGGCCACCGGTCCCGGCCCCATCTCGGCGGCCCCGTGGGGCTCGGCGGGCATCCTGCCCATCCCGTGGGCCTACGTCCGCATGATGGGTGGCGCCGGGCTCAAGCGGGCCACCCAGGTGGCCATCCTCAACGCCAACTACGTCGCCCACCGCCTCCAGCCGCACTTCCCGGTGCTCTACACGGGCCGCGGCGGCCTGGTGGCCCACGAGTGCATCGTCGACCTGCGCGGGATCACGAAGGACACCGGGGTCACCGTCGACGACGTCGCCAAGCGGCTCATCGACTACGGCTTCCACGCCCCCACCATGAGCTTTCCGGTGGCCGGCACGCTGATGATCGAGCCCACCGAGTCCGAGGACCTCGGCGAGATCGACCGCTTCTGCGACGCCATGATCGCCATCCGCGCCGAGATCGACCGCGTGGCGGCCGGCGAGTGGCCCGGTGACGACAACCCGCTGCACAACGCGCCCCACACCGTCGACTGCCTCACCACCACCGGGTGGGACCACCCCTACGAGCGGGAGCTGGCGGCGTTCCCCGGCACCGGCGAGCGCGGCGACCGCTACTGGCCGCCGGTGCGCCGCATCGACGGCGGCTACGGCGACCGCAACCTGGTCTGCTCTTGCCCGCCCGTGGAGGACCTGGCCCACCCCCTCTAGGCGGTTCCGGACGAGACGGGCAGGGGTACGGTCCAGCGGTGATCCGCCGAACCGGTCCCCTGCTCGTCGTCCTCGCCGTGCTCGTCGCCCTCGCCGGCTGCTCGAGCAGCGACGGCTCCAGCGCCAGCGGCGGCGACGACACGACCTCGACGACCGACTTCGCGACGGGGCAGAAGGCGAGCAACCTCGAGACCTTCGCCCGCGACATCGAGGCGCGCAACGCCTCGTCCATCGCCGTGGACACAGCATCGCCCGCCGGCCGGTGGGCGTCGTTCCTCGACGAGTACGACAACACCGCGCCGCTGACCTTCCGGGAGGTGGAGCCGAACTGGCAGGTGTGCGGCGTCGGCCAGACCGACGGCGGGTGCGCCACCCTCAGCGACTTCACCTTCGACGGCACGAACCGGGTGAACGGGTTCGCCTACGAGGGCCAGCCGATCTCGGACCTGGTCCGGGGCCCCGGGCCGCTGGCGGAGATCAACAGCGGCTCCATCGCCGGGGTGACCTTCCGCGAGGCGTTCCTCAACCCGAAGGACCGCCGCCTGTACGTGGCCATGAGCGTCCTGTGGAACCCGGAGGTCGCTCCCGACACCACGGGCTGCGACCCGACCAAGGCCACCTACAGCCAGGGCGGTCCCGTGGCCGACCCGAAGGGCGGCGGCGAGGGCGACGACCTGTTCTCGACCTGGTTGATGACGATGAGCTTCCCCGACGCCAGCTTCGGCGGCGAGCTCAAGGTGTCGTGCTACCGCAAGGACGGCGCCAGCGAGACCTTCACCTTCACCATCGCCTAGCGGTTCAGGCCACCGGCTCGCTGGGCGTGGCGGTCACGAACGGCGGCTTCACCACGGTCGCGGCCACCGCCTCGCCCCGCACGTCGATGGCGACGGTGTCGCCGATGGCCACCTCGGGCGGGCAGAAGGCCAGGGCGATCCCCTGCTCGAGGATGGGCGAGAAGTTGCCGCTGGTGATGACCCCGGCCGCCTGGCCGTCGACGAGGACGACCTGGTCGGCGCGGGGCGGGCGACGGCCCTCGATGGTGAGGGCCCGGAGGCGGCGGGCCACCCCGGCCTCCCGCTCGGCGTCGAGGGCGGCCCGGCCACGGAAGTCGCCCTTGTCCCAGGCGACCACCCAGCCCAGCCCGGCCTGCAGCGGGGTGATGCCGGCGCCGAGCTCGTGGCCGTGCAGCGGCAGGCCGGCCTCGAGGCGCAGGGTGTCCCGTGCGCCCAGGCCGGCGGGCTCGAAGCCGGCGGCCAGCACGGCGTCCCAGAAGGCACCGGCGTGCTCGGCCGGGACCGCCACCTCCAGCCCGTCCTCGCCGGTGTAGCCGGTGCCGGCCACGGTGCACTCGACGCCGTCCCAGCTGGCGGTGATCACGTGGAAGCGGCCGATGGCGGCGGCCTCGGGCCAGATCGGGGCCAGGAGCCGTCGGGCGGCGGGGCCCTGCAGGGCGATGATCGCCCGCTCGGCGGTGACGTCGACCGCCCCCTCCCCCAGCGCACCCACCACGCCGTCGGTGTTCGACGCGTTGGGCATCACGTCGAAGCGCTCGTCGTCGACCCACCACACGATGATGTCGTCGACCACGGAGGCGTCGGCGGGGTCGAGCAGGTGGGTGTACTGCGCCCGGCCCGGCCCGACCTTGGTGAGGTCGTTGGTGAGGGCGGCCTGCAGGCGGTCGAGGGCCTCGGGCCCGGTGATGCGCACGGTGCCCAGGTGGCTCACGTCGAAGGCGACCGCGCCCTGGCGGCAGCTGCGGTGCTCCGCCAGCGTGCCCGCCGGGTACGACAGCGGCATGTCCCACCCCCCGAAGGGGACCATCTTGGCCCCGAGGGCGCGGTGGGCAGCGTCGAGCGGCGAGGTGCGAAGGGTCACCCTGCGACCCTAGTGGGACGTCCCGGCGCCCCCCCGAGGCCCGACCCCGACCGACCCTGTCCTCCCGTTCCGTCGTGCGCGGACCGGTCCCCCCCAGCGAACTTGTGGGCCGAGGGCGCCGAAAACGGGAGTGTGGGCCCACAAGTTCAGCGGGGTTCGGCGGGGTGGGCGGTCCCCCAGCGAACTTGTGGGCGGAGGGCGCCGAAAACGGAGGCGTGGGCCCACAAGTTCGCCGGGGTCGGCGGTGGGCGGCGGGCTCGGTGGGCGTCGTGAGGCGTCGGGCTCGGCGGGCGGCGGGTCGGGCTCAGGCGGCGGAGGGGCTGCCGCCTGCGGCCGCAACGTCCACGTCGGCGGCGTGGAGGCCGAGGAGGCCCAGGGGCTCGAGGGCCGAGCCCGGGGCGTCGGTGGGCCCGTCCTGCTGCGGGCGCTCGAGGCCGTACTTCACCAGCAGCTGGAGGTAGTCGCGCTGGTAGATGAGGGTGACGTCGATGCCGGGGTGCAGCGCCCGCAGCTGGCGGAGCTTGCGGTTCTTGCGGGTGACGAGCCGCTGCTCCATGGTGGTGACCTCGACGTAGCGGTCGTGGTCGGGCAGCCAGAAGTCCGGGGCGAAGGCGGCGGTGGGGTGGCCATCGGCGCCGCGGGCGAGGACGAAGGTGTGGGGCTCGTACTCCCAGCGCACGGCGTAGAAGTCGAAGAGCCGGGCCAGCTGGCGCTCCGCGTTGTGGGCGAAGGCCACCTGCTCGTAGGGCAGCCCGACGGGCGCCGACGGCGGTTCGGTGCCGGGCAGGGCGATCAGCCCTCGCCCACCGCACGAGGTGCTGGCGGGGCCACGACGGGGATGGCGGTGGGGAACAGCTCGACGAGGGCGTCGTCCACCTCGCGCTGGACGCCGCCGAGCGACAGGACGCCGCTCATGACGAACTGGCCCTGCTTGAGCACGTCGACCAGCTCGTGGTCGTCCCGGACGAGGATGGCGGTGCCGCCGCTGATGACCAGCTGGGCCGAGGCGATGTCCTCGCCGAGCTGCTCGCGGAGGTACTCGAACACCGAGCGCACCGACTCCAGCTTGATGCCGGCGTCCAGGAGGGACTTGATGACCTTGAGCTCCAGCAGGTCCCGGTAGGAGTACTGGCGACGGCTGCCGCTGCCCGCCGCGTCGGTCACCGACGGGCGCACGAGATCGGTGCGAGCCCAGTAGTCGAGCTGGCGGTAGGTGATGCCGACGATCTCGGCGGCCTTCTTGCCGCTGTAGTGCTGGGTCATCCCGGGAGCTCCTCGTGCCGCGGCCGCGGGCCCGAAGGGACCACACGGGTGAAACTACGCTCCTGTCACCCTACGGAACCTCGCGCGGGGTCAACGCCCGCTACCGATGTGGCGCGGAGCCCACCGGCCGCCGCCCAGGGTCAGGCGAAGTCCTCCGGGTTGACGGAGTCGATGAAGGAGCGGAACTCCTCCACCACCTCTTCCTGCTGGGCCTCTTCCTCGGGCTCGTCGTCCTCGAGGTAGCCGGCCTCGGCCAGCACGTCCTCGTTGGCGTAGATGGGCGAACCGGTGCGAGCCGCCAGGGCGATGGCGTCCGAGGGGCGGGAGGAGATGGTGTGGACCCCGTCGCGCCCGTTGAGCTCGAGCTCGGCGTGGAACACGCCTTCCTTCAGCTCGGTCACGGTGATCTTCTCGAGGCTCACGCCGAGGTCGTCGAGGACCTCGCGGAAGAGGTCGTGGGTCATCGGCCGGGGCGTGACGACCTCTTCGAGGGCGAAGGCGATCGCGGTGGCCTCCGGGGCGCCGATGAAGATCGGCAGCACGCGGCGGGCGCCGCCCACCTCTCGCAACAGGGCGATCGGCGAGCTGCTCGGCATCTCGACCCGCACGCCCACCAGTTCCATCTCGGCCACGGGGCGAGCCTACCGTCCGCTGCTGCGGGTGGGGCGGGCAGATGCCCCGGTCAGGGCGCGACCGGGTACAGCTGTGGGACGTACCGGTCGGGATCGTCCTGGAGCGCTCCCCCGTCGACGGTCCAGAGGTCGCGGAGGTTGCGGTACCGGCCCCGGTGGTCGAGCCCGTAGCCGATGAGGAACCGGTCGGGCGCCTCCAGGGCTGCGTAGTCCGGGACCAGCGGCAGGATCCGGCGGACCGGCTTGTCGACCAGGGCGGCCACCCGGACCGACGCCGGCTCGAACGAGGCGAGGTGGCGGCGCAGGAAGTCGGCGGTGAAGCCGGTGTCGACGATGCCGGTCACCAGCACGACGGCCTCGCCGGCGATGGGGTGGTCGAGGTCCTTGACCACGCGTGCGGGCGGCGGCGCCGTCGAACGGGGCCACCGCCACCATGTCGATGCGGGCCGGGACCGTGATGCGGCGAGCCAGGTCGGCCAGGAAGACCACCGACCCCTTCAGCACGGCGACGAGGGTGACGCCGCCGGGGTGGTCGGCGGAGATGGCCTCGGCCACCCGTCGGGCCTCGGCCTGGAGCCGAGCCTCGTCGGCGAGGAGGACCGGGCCGTCCGGGTCGGTCACGCCCGGTCGAGGTGCTGGCGCAGGTTGGCGCGCAGCAGCGCCGAGCGCAGGTCGTGGCCGAGGTCGGAGAGCTCCTCGACCAGCGCCACGGCCTGCCGGCGGGCATCGGGGTTGCGCTGCTTGAGCAGCGGCATGGCCACCTGCTCCAGGAACCCCGCCTCGCGCTCGGCGGCCACCTTGTACATGCGGAGGTGGCGGGCACCGATGCCGTGGCCGAGGAAGGCGGCGGCCTTGGTGGCGATGAGCAGCGCGTCGCCGTCGTAGTACACGTCGTTGCCGTAGGACCGGCCGCTGAGCAGGCCGTACTGCTCGAGCTCGCGGAGCGACTCCAGGGTGAGGCCGGTGGCGGCGGCCAGCTCCTGGAGGCTGAGGCTCACGTCGGAGACGGTGCCGGCTGCGGCGCCGTCCGGGGCGGCCACGGTGGCCGACAGGGTGGCTGCGGTGGCGGTGGCGAGGGCGGCCTCGGTGTCGGCGGCCTGTCGGCTGGCGGCGAGGTCGGCCATCCAGATGGGCTGGGGGGCGCCGGGCGCCTCGCCGGCGGGCATGGAGGCCCGCACGGTGGGGGCGGCGGCGGGAGCGGCGGCCTCGCCGTCGGCCACCGCCGCGGCGGTGCCGGGCTCGTCAGGCGCCGCATCGGGCGGCACCGGGGCGGCGGCTGCGGGCTCGTCGGCGGGCACGCCGTCACCGGAGCCGAGGCGGTCCTTGATCACCTTCAGCGGCAGGAAGTTCTCGCGCTGCTGCACGAGGATCCAGCGCAGCCGGTCGATGTCGCTCTCGTAGAACTTGCGGTAGCCCGACGGGGTGCGCTCCGGGTCGATCAGGCCCTGGCTCTCCAGGAAGCGGATCTTGGAGATGGTGACGTCGGGGAACTCGTCCTGCAACAGGCTGAGGACCTCGCCGATCGAGAGGTGGGCGTCGGCCACGTCAGGCCTCCGACCCGGCCACGAACACCAGCTTGAACCGGCCGACCTGGAGCTCGTCACCGTTGGCCATCGGCTTGTCGCCCTCGATCAGGTCCTGGTTGAGGTAGGTCCCGTTGAGCGAGCCGACGTCGCGGACGACGTAGCCGCTGGTGGTGCGCTCGACCTCCACGTGACGTCGAGACACGGTCACGTCGTCGAGGAAGATGTCGGACTCGGGGTGGCGCCCGATGGTGGTGATGACGTGCTCGAGGGCGAACTCCGAGCCCGAGTTGGGGCCCCGGGTGGCCACCAGCACGCCGCCGGGACCGACGTCGGCCAGCTCGACCTTGATCTCCTCGCCGCCGGGCTGCTGGTCGAGCGAGAAGGTGATGGTGCTGGTGGCGTCCTCGTCGACGCGCTTCGAGCGGCTGGCCGCAGGACGAGCAGAAGTTCGACCCCGCGGTGTTGCGGTGCCCGCAGTTGTTGCAGAAGACGTCGGTCACCGGTGCCACCTCGCCGTACGGTGGATCCGGGCGCGACCCGGATCCAGGGTCATCCCTCGATCAGCTTGCGGTAGGCGTCGGCGTCGAGCAGGGACTCGAGCTCGGCCGGGTCCGACACCTCGATGGTGCAGATCCAGCCCTCGCCGTACGGGTCGGCGTTGATCCGCTCCGGGTTGGCGTCCAGGTCGGCGTTGACCTCGGTGATGGTCCCGGCGACGGGTGCGTAGATGTCCGAGACGGACTTGGTGCTCTCGACCTCGCTGATGCCGGCGCCGCTGGCCACGGCCGAGCCGACGTCGGGGACCTGCACGAAGACGACGTCGCCCAGGGCGTCCTGGGCGTAGTCGGTGATGCCGATGCGGACCGTGTTGCCGTCGACCCGGATCCATTCGTGGTCCGTGGAGTAGCGCAGCTCATCGGGGACGTTCATGGGGGCCGAGGCTACCCGACGGCGCCCCGCGGCGGGACCGGCGACGGGGCCGGCGCCGCCACGGTCAGCGCAGGGTCTGGCGGATGCGGCGGACGTACTCCTGGGCCAGCGAGCGGGCCGCGGCCTGATCGGTGCCCTCGGCCCAGATGTGGGTGACCGGCTCCTCGGGGTCCGGCAGCGCGAGGACCCAGCCGTCGTCGTGGAAGACCTTCACCCCGTCGATGAGCTCGAGGCGGCGGTCCTTGCTGAGCTCCACGAGGGTGCGCATCACCAGGCCCTTCTGCTCCCAGGGGGTCACCACGGTCTCGTGGGCCAGGTGCACCCTCGGCAGGCTCTCGCGCACCGCGGCCAGGGTGGTGCCCGCCTTGGCGAGGAGCTCGAGCAGCTTCACCAGCGCGGCCCCGGCGTCGAAGGCCGGCAGGAAGCCGGGGAGGATGAACCCGCCGTCGCCGCTGGCGGCGAAGCCCACGCCCTTCTCGCTGGCGGCAGCCATGAGGGCGGCGGTGGAGGTCTTGGTGTGCTGGATGCGCACGTCGTAGGGCGCCACCAGCTGCTCGGCCACCGAGCTGACGTTCACCGGTAGGGCGATGCGGTCGCCGAGGAGGTGGCCGGCGACCAGCGACACGAACGCCAGCCGGGCCTCGTCGTCGGTGAGGACCTGCCCGCTGTCGTCGACCAGGGTGAGGTGCTCGCCGTCGGCATCGATCAGCGCGCCGAGGTGGGCGCCGGACGCCTGCACCAGGCGAGACACGTTGGCCTGGGCCTCGGCCTTGTCGACGGTGATGCGCTGGCGGGTGCTGGCGTAGGGGTTCACGCCCAGCACGTCGGCCCCGAGCTTGCCCAGCACGTTGGGCATGACGAAGGCGGTGGCGCCGTAGCCGTAGTCGACCACCAGCTTGAAGCCCTTGTCGCGGACCGAGGCGAGGTCGACGGTCTCGCCGAGGGCGGCGGTGTAGTGCTCCAGCGCCCGCGGGGGAAGCCGATGTCGCCGATCTCGCCGGCGAGGACCCGGCGGAAGTCCTCCCGGGCGAAGAGGCGCTCGATCTTGCGCTGGGCGTCGGTGGTGATGTCGATGCCGTCGCGGTCGAAGAAGCGGATGACGACCGACTGCGAGTCGCCGTCGACGAGGCGGATGGTGGCGCCGGCGGAGGCCTGGGGCTGGCGGGTGAGGTACCGGGTGACCGGAACCGGGGCCACCTCGAGGTCGAGCACGTTGATGCCGCTGGCGTTGAGCCCGGCCATGAACGCCCGCTTGAGCATGCGGGCCGCTCGCGAGGAGTCCCGCGACGTGATGACCGTGGCGTCCTTGCGGAGGGTGGTGGCGAAGGCCATGGCCACCCGGGCCGCCAGCTCGGGGCTGATGTCGACGTTGGCCAGGCCCGAGACGCCGTCGCGCCCGAACAGCTGCCGGGCGCCCTTGGACTCCCAGATGATCGAGGAGTTGATGACCGCCCCGGCCTCGACGGTCTTGAAGGGGTAGATCTTCACATCGGCGGCGATGTGCGCGTTGTCGCCGATGAAGCACTCGTCGCCGATGACCGAACCGTCGTCGCAGCGGGCGCCCCTGCGCAGGTCGCTGGCCCGGCCGATGACCGAGCCCCGCAGCTGCACGCCCTCGCCGAGGTAGGCGTTGTCGTGGACCACGCTGCGCTCGATGTCGGCGCCGCCCCGGACGCGGACGTTGCCGCCGAGCACGGCGTAGTCGCCGATGCGGGCCCCGGCCTCCACCCGGCAGTTCTCGCCGATGACGGCGAAGCCCTCGATCTTGGCGTCGGGGTGGACGTCGGCCCCCTCCCCCAGCCAGACGCCCCGCCCCAGCTCGAAGCCGGGCACGTCGACCTGGACCTTGCCGTCCATGACGTCCTTGTGGGACGAGACGTAGGACTCGAGCGTGCCGACGTCCTCCCAGTAGCCCTCGGCCACGGCGCCGTAGATGGGCTTGCCGTCGGCCAGCAGGGCCGGGAACACCTCGCTGGAGAAGTCGACCGGGCGGTCGGCCGGGATGTAGTCGAACACCTCGGGCTCCAGCACGAAGATGCCGGTGTTGATGGTGTCGCTGAACACCTGGCCCCAGGTGGGCTTCTCGAGGAAGCGCTCGATGGAGCCGTCCTCCTGGGTGATGACGATGCCGAACTTCGAGCGGGTTGTCGACCGCCACCAGGCCGATGGTGGCGAGCGCCTGCTTCTCGTCGTGGAAGGCCAGGATCTTGCCGAGGTCGATGTCGGTGAGCACGTCGCCGGAGATCACGAGGAAGCGCTCGGTGAGCTCGGCCATGGCGTTGCGCACGGAGCCGGCGGTGCCGAGAGGCTGGTCCTCGGTGGCGTAGACGATCTTCACGCCGAACTCGGAGCCGTCGCCGAAGTAGGTGCGGATCTGGTTGGCGAGGAACGCCACCGTGACCACGATCTCGTCGATCCCGTGCTGCTTGAGCAGGTTGACGACGTGCTCCATCATCGGCCGGTTGGCCAACGGGAGCATGGGCTTCGGGCAGTTCGAGGTGAGCGGACGCAGCCGCGTCCCCTCGCCTCCTGCCATGATCACGGCCTTCATGGCCGCCAAGCTACCCCCGGTCAGGTTGCGCCGAACGGGCCGGAGCGGGTTTCCCGGAACCTTCAGGCGGCCTCGGCAGCTGCCCGGTCGGCCCGACCCTCGCGCAGCGCCTTGATGCCGAGCGGCAGGTAGAGGGCCCAGGCGACGTAGCTGAAGGCCAGCCCCGGGATGCCCGTGACCCAGGCGAAGACCCGGCCGGTGTCGGCCCAGCCCATGGTGGACTCCGAGGCCAGGAACAGCGGGAACGCGAACATCAGCCCGAAGGTGCCGGCCTTGCCGAACCAGGTGACGTCGACGCGGCGGGCACCCATGAGGCCGAGCACCACCGTGGTGGCGGCCACCACGAACTCACGGACCAGCACCATCCAGGCGAACCAGACCGGCACGCTGCCGTCGATCAGGATGCAGCCGATCCCGACGAAGAACAGCAGCCGATCGGCCACCGGGTCGAGGATCTTCCCGAGGTCGGAGACCTGGTGGTAGTGGCGGGCGATGTAGCCGTCGATCCAGTCGGTGGCGCCGAGGACGGCCAGGAGGCCCGCCGCCGCCGCCCGGTTGTCGCGGCCGAACATCAGGTAGACGAAGATCGGCAGGCACAGGAGGCGCACCAGCGAGATCACGTTGGGGATGGTGAGGATGGCGCTGCCGTCGACCGGCTCCGGTGCGGTCCCGCCCACCTCGATCGTCGGTTCGCCCACGGTCATCGGCGCCGAGCCTACCGACCGGGCTCCGGCGGGACGGGGTGGGCCACGGGTCGCTCCCTAGGATCGCCGCATGGCTTCGCTCTTCACCGGATCATCGCCGGCGAGATCCCCGGCCGCTTCGTCTGGCGGGACGACCGGGCGGTCGTGTTCCTCACCATCGCCCCCATCAGCACCGGTCACGTGATGGTGGTGCCCATCGAGGAGGTCGACCACTGGCTCGACCTCGACCCGGACCTCGCCGCCCACCTCATGCGGGTGGCCCAGATCGTCGGCCAGGCCCAGGTGGCCGCCTTCTCCCCCGCTCGGGTCGGCCTGATCATCGCCGGCCTGGAGGTGCCCCACACCCACCTCCACGTGATCCCGATCGAGTCCGAGGCGGACCTGTCCTTCGCCAAGGCCGACCCCTCGGTCAGCGATGCCGCCCAGGACGCTGCGGCCGAGGCCCTGCGCGCCGCGCTGCGGGCCGCCGGCCACGCCGAGGTCGCCGACGCCTGAGCGCCGGCGCGCCGAGCGGGTCAGCCCGTGCCGCTGCGGTCAAGCAGGTAGATGCCGGCCGCCTGGTAGGTGGGGTCGTAGCCGCGCTCGGCGAAGCGGTCGAGCACGGTGGCGCGATCGGCGTCGGTCCAGAGCGGGTCGCCGGTGCGGTTGTCGACCTCGGAGGTGTCGAGCAGGACCACCTCGGCCCGCTTGGCCACCAGCCGGATGCGGGCGGCGGTGAGGTTCTCCGGATCGGGAGGCAGCTCGATCAGGTCGGCCCGCTCGGCCACGAGGGCGGTGGTGGTGGGCGAAGACGCCACGGCGGCGTCGGGGTCGATGCGGTCGACCGCCTCCAGGCGGGCACCGTCGACGGCGTCCCGGCTCCCCCACGCCCAAGGCTGGCGGTAGGGCGAGCTCGGAGCCTCGGTCACGAACAGCAGGACCGCGCCCGCCAGCAGGGCGAGCAGCACCCGGCGGTCGACGTTGACCCGGGTGACGCTGACCTCGCCGATCCGCTCGAGCGCGAACACCAGGGCGACGAACACGAAGGCGGTGGCCGGGCCGATGTGGGCGGCGGCCGGCGACAGGTTGAGCACGCCCTCCTGGGCGTTCCGCTGCACGGCTCGGTCGGCGATCATGGCCAGCACGAGGCACGGCATGGCCACGAGGAGCTTGCGGGGCGACACCAGCGGCAGGAAGAGCAGGGGCGCCAGCACCACCACGAGGAACAGGACGCTCGGCTCGGCCAGGAGCTCCCGCAGCTCGAAGAGCGGGTGGAAGACCAGCCGGGGGAACGCCGCCAGCGGCGTGACCGACCGGGCCACGAACTCGCCGGCCGGGGTGAGCGCCCGATCCGGCGCCTTCGGGTGCAGCACCAGCACGGCCGCGATCGACCACGCCAGCCCCACGACGGCGGTGATCACGCCCTTGCGCCGCTGGCCCTGCGTCGCCAGCAGCGCCCCGAGGGCGGCGACGGTGAGGCCGAGGTCGGCTCGGCACAGCAGCACCACCAGGACCAGGGCGGCGTAGCGCTTGTGGTGGCCGCGGCAAGCCTGCAGGTAGGCCCACAGCAGGGCCGGCAGCGCGATCAGCTCGGGGTGGAAGGCGCTCAGGTCGGCCCGGTGCAGCGTCGGCGCCAGCGCGAAGGCGGTGATGACCACGAGCGAGGCCCCCACCCGCAGTCGGGCCTCCTCGCGGGCCAGGCGCCACAGCGGCACGACCGCGGCGGCGATGGCACCGGCCTGGACGGTGGAGAAGACGGCCTCGGCGGGCACGAACCGCGTGGCCCACAGGACCGGCTCGGAGATGAACGACCAGCTGGCCGACGCCGGGTCGAGGCCGCCCACGGGGTGGCCCGCACCGCCGTGCTGGCGGCGCCACGCCGCCTGCAGCCACGGTCCGAGGCCGCTCCCGCCCTCGAGGGCGCGGATGGCGGCGGCGTCGAGCGCCAGGAGGACGGCGAACACCAGCGCCGCACCGATCCACGGCAGCAGGCGGTCGGCCGCCTCGCCGTCGAGGCGGCCCTCGGCCTGGAGGACGAAGCGGTCCCAGCGGCGCCGGATGCTCGGGCTGCGGGTCGGGGCGGTCACCCCCGACCGGGCTCGTCCAGGCCGAGGCCGAGGCCGAGGTCCAGGCTGGTCTGGCCTGGCGCGTCGCCCGGCTCGACCGGGGCGATGAGCTGCGGGCCCTGGTTGCGGACGTTCCCGACCTCGGTGCCCACCGGTCGCAGCGCCAGCACGTCCGGCGGGGCGGGGACCAGGAGCCGACCGAGCGTGTCGAGGTCGGCGTCGGCGGGATCGAGCCACCGGTCCCAAGAGCCCGGCGCCAGGATCACCGGCATCCGGTCGTGGATGGCGGCCATGGCGTCGTTCGCCGTCGTGGTGATGATGGTGGTGGAGCGGAGGACGTCGTCGCTGTCGCGGCTGGGCCGCCACTCCTCCCAGAGGCCGGCGAAGGCCAGCGGCTCGTGGTCCGGGCGGTGCACGAAGTAGGGCTGCTTGGCCTTGGTCCCCTCGAGCTTCTGCCACTCGTAGAAGCCGTCGGCCGGGACGATG
Source organism: Aquihabitans sp. G128 (assembly GCF_019048865.1). GTDB lineage: Bacteria > Actinomycetota > Acidimicrobiia > Acidimicrobiales > Iamiaceae > Aquihabitans. The sequence continues at coordinate 860,533 of NZ_CP077604.1, forward strand.
CAGCGCCGGGCACGGTAGGCCGCCTTGAACGCGCCCTTGTCGGCCAGGCCCTCGGCGCGGGCGTTGATCATGCGGGCGCCGGCGGCAGGCGACTTGGCCCAGAACGGCACCAGGCCCCAGTGGTGGGCGGCCACCCGACGGACGCCCCCGTCGACCAGGACCACGAACACGTCGTCGGTGGGCGCCACGTTGTAGCGGGGCACGAACGCGTCCTCGACCGGCGGCTCGGCATCGAAGTACCGAGCCACCTCATCCGGAGGCGAGGACGAGACGAACCGGCCGCACATGCGCCGGAGGCTACCGGTGGATCAGGAGGCGGCGGGGCGCAGGCCGGGCCGGTTGACGACCACCACGATGGCGGCGGCGGCCAGGACGGCCGCACCGGCCAGCGGGTGCAGGGCGAGGCCGGCGAGGACGGCGGCGGCCAGCACCTGCACGCCGGCGGCAGCCGCCCGGGCGGCGGGGGCGGCGGCGTCGAGCCGCTCGTGCACCCGGCCGAGGGCGGCGGGCGAGGTGGCCGAGCGGCCGAGGAAGACCGCCGAGCCCCGGACCAGCCCGAAGGTGGCGCCGATGGTGAGGGCCAGCGCCGGTGAAGCCGACACGACGGCGAGGGCGATGGTGAGGAACACCCCGGCGGTCATGATGTAGGTGGCCACGCCGAAGCCGATCTGCCACCCGAAGCCGGCGCCGTAGGCCCAGGACCGGTATTGGCGCAGCCAGGCGTCGTTGACCTGGCGCTTGAAGATCGGCAGCTCGATGCCGAGCACGCCGAGGTCGATCGCGGCGGTGGCGACGGCCACGGCGGCGCCGATGCCGAGGAGTGCGGTGGTGGACGGGCCCAGGGCGGCGAGGCCCGCAGCGCCGGCGGCCGCCAGGAGCCCCAGCGAGAGGCCGCCGAGGAGCCCTCCGAGGACGAACCACGCCGCGGTGGTCCGGAAGCGGTTGCCCCGCCCGGCCTCGGTCATCGGCGTGATGGACGACAACATCGACAGGCCACACGGCGACCAGACGCCGCGGAACGCCGAGACGGCGGCCACGGGGAGGGCGAGCAGCAGGAAGGTGGCGCTCATGGCGCTCCACGGTAGTGGGCCGGCCGCCGCCCCCGAGGTTGGGGCGGGTCACGCCTTTCGCCCGCGTCACCCGACCAGGTAGGAAGGACCGGTGGGCCTGGACCAGCACCTCGACCGCGGCGCGGCCGCCAAGGGCCACGTGGTGGTGCTCAGCGACGTGCACCTGGGGACCGACGGGCCCACGGTCTGGTACCAGCGCGACGTGCACGAGGCGTACCTCGTGCACCTGCTCGACTGGGTGCTGGCCGAGGCCGAGCAGGTCCGCGAGCTGGTCCTGCTGGGCGACGTCGTCGACCTCTGGACCTATCCCGGCCATGAGCGGCCGCCGACCTTCGCCGACATCGTGGCCACCCACCCGGCGGTGCTGGGGCCGGACGGCAAGCTGGGCGAGGTGCTCGACGCGCTCGACGGCGCCGTCACCTACGTGCCCGGCAACCACGACATGGGCGTCACCGCCGAGGAGGTGGCCACCATCGCCAGCCCCGGCGGCCACCACGTGCGCCTCGTGACCGATGCGCCCTACCTGCCCCTCGGCGAGGGCAGCGGGCTGGCCCTCACCCACGGCCACGACTTCACCCTGTTCAACGCCCCGCACCTGCGCAACCCGTGGGCCCCGCTGCCGGTGGGCTACTTCGTGACCCGGGCCGTCTCCACGGGGTGGGCCCGCCGGTTGGCGCCGGGCCAGACCGTGGCCGACCTCGCCGGCCAGGGCGCCCCGAACGGCATCGACCTGGGCTCGCTCGGGGCCATCGCCTCGGGCCTCGGCGCCTGGTCGATCACCGCCAGCCTGCTCGACTTCGTCTGCGCCGCCACGGGCGTCACCGGGGCCGACACCTACCTCCTCCCCGACGGCCGCGTGGTGACGCTCGACGAGGTGCGCGCCGCCTATGCCAACTGCTGGACCGAGTGGGTGGTCGACCACGGCGGGGGCCTGGTGGGCACCGCCAGCGCCGTGCGCTCGGCGCTGGCCGACCTCGACGGCAGCTACCTCGGGTGGTTCGCCCAGCAGCTGGCGTTCACCGAGCAGGTGGAGCTGGTGGTGATGGGTCACACCCACGTGCCGATCGCCGGCATCGACACGTCGCCCATCCGCTACCTCAACACCGGCTTCGACTGCCCGTCGGGCCCCGATCGCGACTCGCCATCCAACCCGCAGCGCACCACCTTCGCCGTGGTCGACGTCGAGGCGCTCGACGGCGAGATCTGGGAGGTCGTCCACGACGACGACGGCGACCTGGTGTGCCGGGCGGCCACGGCGGGGCGGGCCCGGATCGGCCAGAGCACCGGCATGGACTTCTCCACCTACGTCGAGCTCGACAACACCCTCGGCGCCGAGGACCTCGACCTGGTGGCGAGCACGGCGGAGTACGGCTTCTTCGCCGCTCCCCCGCCCGAGCGCGTCGGCGCCGGCGAGGTCGGTCGCTTCTGGATCCAGGACTCGTTCGGGCCATCGGGCTCCACCGGCACGGCCACCTACGTCGGGCGCGACGGCGGGGACGAGCTGGTGCTGCGCTTCGGGTGCCCGACCCTGGGCGCCAACCTGGCCAGCGGCGCGGCGGGGATCGCCACCCGCACCGGCGCCGGGCCGTGGATCGAGGGCGAGGTCGTGCGGCGCGGCCACCCCCTCTTCGTGCGCTTCACGGTCTGAGCGCCGCCGGCCGAGCGGGCCCGCCTCGGCCCGGGCCCCGGGCAGGCTTGGTCGCGTTGTGCGAACATCCGACGCACCCGGGGCGGGCGTGCCGCGCCGGGAGCCAGGGGGCACCATGACCATCGTCGAGCTGGACCGCACCGGGCCCGAACGGGTGGCCTCGCTGGCCGAGGTGGTCATGGCCGAGGCGCCAGCGGCCGAAGCCGCCCGCACCACGACCGCGCCGGTGGTGGCTGCCCTCTGGGACAGCGGGCTGATGAACCTGTTCAACCCGGTGGCCGCGGGCGGGCGGGAGCCGTCGTTCCGCGAGATGGTGGCCACCTGGATCGACATGGCCTACCTCGACGGCTCCTTCGGCTGGATCGGCATCGCCAACCTCCCCTCCGCAGCGGCCACCGCGGCCTACCTGCCGGACGCCGGCTTCGCCGAGGTGTTCACCGCCCACGGCAACCAGGTCACCCTGGGCGGCCAGTTCTTCCCCAACGGCACCGCCGAGGTGGTCGACGGGGGCTACCGGCTCACCGGGGCGTGGAACTTCGGGTCGGGCACCGGGCACGCGGCGTACGTGGCCGCCGGCTTCATGCCCCTGGTCGACGGCGACCTGGTCTGGGCCTCCGAGGGCGTGCCGGAGCTGCGGGTGGCCATCCTCCCCCGGGCCGACGTCACCTTCACCGACGGGTGGCACGTGCAGGGGCTGAAGGGCACCGGGTCCTACGACTACGAGGTCCACGACGTGCTGGTGCCGGCGCACCGGACGTTCGCCCTGTTCACCCGGGAGCCGCTGCGCGGGGCCTCGGCGGCGTTCCACATGGGCCTGATGCCGATCACCGCGGCCGGCCACGCCGCCTGGGCCCTCGGCGTGGCAAAGAGCATGCTCGACGACGTCGAGGAGCTCGCCGCGAGCAAGGTGCGCATGGGCGACCCGGCCCCGCTGGCCAACAAGGCCAGCTTCCAGCGGGGGCTGGCCCACCACCTGTCCATGTGGCGGGCCGCCCGGCTCCTCGTCGACCAGACGTTCGGAGACATCGAGGACGCCGTCGCCGGTGGGGCCCCGCTCACGCCGCTCCAGCGCGCCGACCTGCGGGTCGCCGCCGTCTACGCCACCGACTGCTCGCGCGCCATCGCCGAGTGGGCCCACCTGGCGGCGGGCACCACCGCCATCCGCGAGGGCAGCCGGATCGAGCGGGCCTTCCGCGACCTCTACACCGGCACGCAGCACGCGTTCATCGGCGAGAAGGTCGCCACCGACGCCGCCCAGGTGTGGCTCGGGCTCGAGCCCGATCCCATCGGGCTCTGACCTCGTCGGTCAGCGGGGCGGCGGGGCGGCGCCGCCCTCGACCTCGGCGAGGTGCCAGGTCCCCTTCGTCGACGCCTTGCCCTCGACCAGCGCAGCGTCGGCGCGCCCGACGAGGTGGTCGGTGCTCGTGGGTCGGGTGGCCGCGCTGAGGGCGATGCCGATGGTGGCCCCGATGCGATGCTCCTGGTCGCCGACCGGGATGGGAGCCTCGAGCGCGGCCAGGAGCCGTTCGGCCGTAGCCGTGAGCATGCTGGTGTCGGAGCCGGGCTGGCAGATGCCGAACTCGTCGCCGCCGAGGCGGGCCACCGTCGCGGTGGGCCCGACGCCGGCGTCGAGGCGGACCGCCACTTCCTGGAGGACGCGGTCGCCGTGGCCGTGGCCGAAGGCGTCGTTGACCTCCTTGAAGCGGTCGAGGTCGACGTAGAGCACGCCCACCGGTGCGTGGCGGGCGGCGAGGTGCTCGGCCAGGACGTCGTAGAAGCGGGCCCGGTTGGCCAGCCCTGTCAGGTGGTCGTGGCGGGCCGCGTGCAGGAGCTGGTGGCGGTGCTCGTCGCGATCCAGCGCCAGCTTCCCCAGGCGGACGAGCTGATCGGCCAGCGTGGTGGCGTTGGGCTCGGGCCAGCCCGGCTCCCGGCGCCAGATCACCAGGACCGCGCCCACGCCGTCGTCGTCGACGTGGCCGATGGGGTGCGCCCAACACGCCTCGAACCCCGCCTTGCGCGCCGCAGCACGGGCGGCCGGCGCGAGGGAGCTGACGTCCGGCAGGACGACGGCGCGGCCGGTGGTGGCGGCCACCGCCCACGGCGTGGCGGACGGGTCGTGGCAGCGGGCGCCGATCGGCGCCGCGGCCTCTGGGCTGGAGGCGATGGCCCGGCCGTCGCCGAACACCACGGCCGACTCGGCCCGAAGCGTCGCGCCGCGAGCCACCTGGTGGAGGTGGCCGAAGGAGACCTCGGGGTCGTCGCCGGCCGCCAGCGAGCCCAGGACCCGGTCGAGGGCGGCCCGTTCGTCGTACGGCCCGAGGTGGACCACCAGGGCAGCGATCGACGGCTCGTCGAACTGGTTGTTGGCGATGGCCTCGAGGATGATGGTGGACCCGTCGACGGCACGGAACCCGAGCACGGTGGGCAGCTGCACGCCGGCGTGGTCGAGGGCGTAGCCGATGGACTCCAGCGCCTGCGGGTTGGCGCTCGCGCCGAGGTGGTCGAGCATGTTGGTGCCGATCAGCTCCTCGGGGCGGTGGCCGCTGAAGCTGGTGACGTGCTCGTTGACCCACCGGACGGTGCCGTCCCGTTCGATGAGCACGATGACCCCGGGCACGGCGCCGAGCACCGCTGCGGCGTCCAGCGGCCGCGCTGCTGGTGCGTGCTCCTCCCCCGTCACCCCCCTCCATCGGCAGCAAGGCGCGGATCGGGAGGGCGGGCGCGACGAGGGCCGGCCCTTGCGGACCGGCCCTTCGCAGTTCCCATGGTCGGGCTGAGAGGATTTGAACCTCCGACCCCCTGACCCCCAGTCAGGTGCGCTAACCAAGCTGCGCTACAGCCCGTGGGGAGGATCACCCTAGTACGGGCCCCCGGCGTCCTCCGAACCGGTGCGACGCCTGGCGTTCACCCCGGCCAGTGCCCCGTGACCGCCCAGATCACCACCTGGACGAGCCGCCAGCCGAGGTACAGGACCAGGGCCACGACGAGCACCCAGAAGTGCCACGGGACCTTCGAGTCCTCGGCATCGGGGTCCGGCGGATCGGCGATGAACTGCCCGCAGGTGACGCAGGTGCCGTCGGGGGCGACGTTGCTCGGGTTGTAGAAGCGGCTGCACGTCTCGCACCAGGGCACGTCACACCCTTCCGCCTGGCGCCTGCGTGGAGCAAGCCACGGGGCCGGGGCGGGGCGTGCTCAGGGGCGAGGCGCGGCGAGCCGGGTCCGGGGCCCGTGGTTGGCGACGCCGCTGGCCAGCGGCCGCCCCACCAGCTCGCCCACCAGGGCGGCGGCGGCGATGAGCCGTTCCAGGTCGATGCCGGTGGCCACCTCGAGGTCGTCGAGCACCGCCACCAGCGACTCGGTGGCCAGGTTGCCCCCGGCGCCGTGGGCGAACGGCGAACCGCCGAGCCCGCCGACCGAGGTGTCGAAGCGGGCGATGCCCCGCTCGAGCGCGGCGTAGGCGTTGACCAGCGCCGCGCCCCGCGTGTCGTGCAGGTGCAGGCCCACCCGGTCGACCTCGCCGGCCAGGGCGTCGACGAGGTCGTCGATGCGGCGGGGGGTGGCCATGCCGGTGGTGTCGGCGTAGGTGGTGGTGGCGACCCCGGCGGCCTCGAGGCGGCGGGCGAGCGCCACGACCCCGGCCGGGGCCAGCTCCCCCTCGTAGGGCGAGCCGAACGCGCACGAGATGACGGCGTCGACCGGGACGTCGGCGTGGTCGGCCAGGGCCACGATGGCGGCGATGGCCGCCTCGGACTCGGCGGTCGACATCTTCACGTTGCGCTGGTTGTAGGTCTCCGACGCCGAGATGGTGACGGTGAGCTCGTCGACCCCTGCGGCGAGGGCCAGCTCGGCGCCCTTGGCGTTGGGCACCAGCGCGGCGTAGGTGGTGCCGGCACGACGGGCGATCCCGGCGACGACCTCGGCGGCACCGGCCATGGCGGGCACCGCCTTCGGCGACACGAAGGCCGCCACCTCGATGTGGGCGACACCGGCGTCCTGGAGCGCGTGGACGAGGCGGATGCGCTCGTCCACGGCCACCGGAGCCTCGGGCTGGAGGCCGTCGCGGGGGCCGACGTCGCGGATGGTGACCCGCTCGGGGTAGGCCCGGACCATCAGACGGGGGGCACGCCGTGGCGGCGGTCGGAGAAGTGGCGGTCCTTGCCCTCGGCGAGGGCGAAGCGGCGGATGATGTCGTCGCGCAGGTCCTGGGGCTCGACGATGGCGTCGATGACCAGCTCCGAGGCCAGGCGCAGGATGTCGACGTCCTCCTCGTAGATGCGACGCTGCTCGGCCACGAACGCGTCCCGCTCCTCGGGGTCCTCGATGGCGGCGATCTTGTTGGCGAACACCGCGTTGACCGCGGCCTCGGGGCCCATGACCGCGATCTTGGCGGTGGGCAGGGCGATGGTGGCCTCCGGCTCGAAGGCCGGGCCGGCCATGGCGTAGAGCCCGGCGCCGTAGGCCTTGCGCAGCACCACGCACAGCTTGGGCACGGTGGCCTCCGAGATGGCGGTGACCATCTTGGCGCCGTGGCGGATGATGCCCTCGCGCTCGACGACCGTGCCGATCATGAAGCCCGGCACGTCGGCCAGGAACACCAGCGGGATGTTGAACGCGTCGCAGCACCACACGAACCGGGCGGCCTTGTCGGCGGAGTCGGTGAACAGCGCCCCGCCCTTGGCCTGCGGGTTGTTGGCCACGAAGCCGGTGGGCTTGCCGTCGACGAGGCCCAGGCCGCACACCAGCTCGGGCGCGAACAGCGGCTTGATCTCGAAGAAGCTCTCGGCGTCGACGATGCCGTCGATGATGGTGTGGACGTCGTAGGCCAGCTTGTCGTCGTCCGGGACGCTGGCGGCGTGCAGCGGGGCCGAGGGGCCCATGCTCTCGTAGCGCGGCGGCTGCTCGCGCCAGGTGGTCGGGAAGTAGGTGAACCAGGCCCGGGCCTGGTCGATGGCGTCCGGGTCGTCGAACGCCAGGTTGTCGCCGCAGCCGGAGACGGTGGCGTGCATGCGGGCCCCGCCCATCTCCTCCAGCGTGGTCTTCTCGCCGATCACCATCTCGGCCATGCGGGGCGAGCCCAGGTACATCGAGGCGTTGCCCTCGACCATGATCACGATGTCGCAGAAGCTGGGGATGTAGGCGCCGCCGGCCGCCGACGGGCCGAAGAGGCAGCAGATCTGGGGCACCCGGCCCGACAGCTTCACCTGGTTGTAGAAGATGCGCCCGGCGCCGCGCCGGCCCGGGAACAGCTGCACCTGGTCGGTGATGCGGGCGCCGGCCGAGTCGACCAGCCAGAAGATGGGCAGCTCGTGCTTGAGCGCGTGCTCGGTGAGGCGAACGATCTTCTCGACCGTCCGGGCGCCCCAGGACCCGGCCTTCACCGTGGGGTCGTTGGCCATCACGCACACCGGGCGGCCGTCGACCCGACCCACGCCGGTGACCACGCCGTCGGCCGGCAGGTCGGTGGCCGAGGCGTTGGCCAGCAGCGCCTCCTCGACGAACGACCCGGGGTCGAGCAGGAGGTCCAGGCGGTCCCGGACGAAGAGCTTGCCCTGCTTCTCGAGCTTGTCGCCGACCTTGGCGACGTTGCCGGCGAGCGCCCGCTGGGCGGCGGCAGCGAGGCGCTCGGCCACGGTGGGATCGACGTCGGGCTCGGTGATCGGCGAGCTGGTGGGAGGGGCATCGGTCACGGCGGCCACCCTACCGACCGCCCCGTCGCCGCCCCGGACCCACCCGTTCCGGTGGCGCGTCCCCTGTCGCCGGGGGCGAACCGGCACCCCGGGCGCCGACGGCCTCGGCCAGGATGGGGCCATGTACGAGGTGGAGGCGTTCGCCGTCGGGGAGCCGGGGCCGTTGCTCGCCGGCCTGCTGGGCCAGGTCGCAGCCACCCTGGTGACCACCGGGCCGAGCGGCCTCACGTCGACGGTGCTGCCGCTGCTCTACGACGCCGAGGCAGGTCCACTCGGCACCCTGCTCGGCCACGTGGCTCGGGGGAACCCGATCGTGCGCGAGCACCACGACGGCCCGGCGCTGGTGGTGGCAACGGGCGCCGCCGGCTACGTGAGCCCGTCGTGGTACCCGGCCAAGGCCGAGCACGGCAAGGTCGTGCCCACCTGGGACTACGTCACCGTCGATGCCGGCGGGCCGCTGGTGCTGCACGACGACGCCGCCTGGCTGCTCGACGTGGTCACCCGCCTCACCGACCGCCACGAGGCCGGCCGGCCGGCGCCGTGGGCGGTGACCGACGCGCCCGAGGCCTACGTGGCCGCCATGCTGCGCGGCATCGTCGGCATCGAGCTGCGGCTGGACCGCCTCGTGGGCAAGGCCAAGCTCAGCCAGAACCGCAGCGACGCCGATCGGGCCGGGGTGCTCGCCGGCCTCCGCGCCGAGGGCGATCCTGTGGCCCACCTCCTGGCGACCGCCGTCGCCCGCCCGCCGGCCTGACCCTTCGCCCTATGCGGCGCCGGTGGCCCGCCGGCGACGGACGTGCGCCCCGAGACCCGGGTGAGCCCGACGGCGGGCAGCGCTCGGGTCGTGGGGCTAGTCGCGGCGGATGGCGAGGATGGCGATGTCGTCGGTGATGGGCTCGCAGGAGAAGTCGCGGGCGGCCTCGAGGAGGGCCTTCACCAGCACGCCGGGGTCGGCGCCGGGGTCGCGGCGCAGGGTGTTGGCGATGCGCTCCTCGCCGAAGAGCTGGTCGCCGGCCCGGGCTTCGGAGAGGCCGTCGGTGTAGAGCAGGACGAGGTCGCCGGGGTCGAGGCGCAGCTCTCGGGAGTGGAAGGTGCCGTCGGGGTCGAGCATCAGGAGGGGCCCGGTGGAGCGCAGCGGGCGGACGTCCTTCTCGTGCCACAGCCAGGCGGCGGGGTGGCCGGCCGAGGCGTAGCGGACGGTGCCGGCCTCGGTGTCGAAGACCACGACGCACATGGAGATCATCTCCTCGCCGCGGTCGAGCGCCGAGAGCTGGGCGTTGAGCTCCTCCAGCGCCTGGGCGGGATCGCGGAACTGGCGCAGGAAGACCCGGAGCAGGTACTTGGCCTGGAAGGCGGTGATGGACGGCTCGATGCCGTGGCCGGTCACGTCGCCGATGAGGGCGGCCACGCGGGTGGGCGCCACGCGGAACACGTCGTAGAAGTCGCCGGCCATCATGCCGGTGCCGGCCTGGTACACCCGGCCCACCTCGAAGCCGGTGATGTCGGGCAGGTGCTCCGGCGCCAGGCGCTCCGCCCAGCGGCGGGGGGCGAGGTCCTCTTGGCTGAGGACCTCCTCGGCCCGGCGCTCCAGCTCGAAGCGGCTCTCGGCCAGGCGGGAGTCCCGCACGAAGTCCCGGCCGAACACCAGCGACACGCCCACGGGGATGAGGATGAGGCTGAACAGCCACGTGGAGCCCTGGGCGATGAACGCGCCCCCGCCGGCGGCCAGGGCCAGCACGCCGTAGAGCACGGTGGAGTGGACGTCCTTGCGGAACGCCGAGCGGGCGACGGTGGCGGCGTCGGACGTGCGACCGAACTCGCGCTCGGCGCGGGACGCGACCTTCTGCAGGCGGCGGGCCGAGCGGGCCCACACCCCGGCGGCGATGGCGCAGGCCGCCGCCACGACGAGCAGGAGGGGGTAGTTCATGGTCCGACGATGCTACCGCTGGGGCTCGCCGGGGCACCTGGTCCGCCACCGTCGGCGGCGGCCGCCCGGCGGCGGATCCGTCGAGGCGGCTCGGGGGTGTCGAGGGCCCAACGAGCCAGCAGCTCGACGGCGACGGCGCCGGCGACCCCGAGCCCGAGGGCCTGCGGGAGCAGCTCGGCGGGGATGGAGAGCTCGAACATGCGCTGCACCGGCGGGATCCCCACCGCCGCCACCGCGATGGCCGCCATGGCGCCGACGAGAGCCACCTTCCAGCGGGCCATGGGGCGGGCCAGCACGGCCAGGATCCAGAGCGCCACCACCAGGGCGGCCACGGTGGCGGCGGTGCGGCGCTCGTCCCCGAGGGCGTTCTCGGCCTGGGCCACCCAGTAGGAGGCGAAGACCGCGAGGCCGGTGATGATGCCGGCGGGCACGGCGAAGCGCAGCACCCGCACGAGGAAGCCGGGGCGGTAGCGGGCGGGGTTCGGGCCCAGCGCCAGCACGAAGGCGGGGAAGCCGATGGTGATGAAGCTGATCAGGGTGAGGTGCCGGGGCAGGAACGGGTACGGCAGCCCGGCGATGCTGACCAGCAGGACGAGCATGAGCGAGTAGGCGTTCTTCGAGACGAAGAGGCTGGCCACCCGCTCGATGTTGCCGATGACCCGTCGCCCCTCACCCAGCACGTCGGGCAGGTGGGAGAACTGGCCGTCGAGGAGCACGAGCTGGGCGACGGCCCGGGTGGCCTGGGCCCCGTTGCCCATGGCGACGCCGATGTCGGCGTCCTTGAGGGCCAGGGCGTCGTTCACGCCGTCGCCGGTCATGGCCACGGTGTGGCCGTTGGCCTGCAGGGCGCGCACCATGGCCCGCTTCTGCTGGGGGCTGACCCGCCCGAACACCGTCCGCTCCTCGACGACGTCGAGCAGGTCCTCGGCCTCCTCCCCCAGGGTGCGGGCATCGACCGGTTCCCCGACGTCGAGGCCGACCTGGGTGGCGATCGCCCCGACGGTGGTGGGGTTGTCGCCGGAGATGACCTTGATGGTGACGCCCTGGGAGGCGAAGTACTCGAGGGTGGCGGCGGCATCGGGGCGGACCTGCTCCCCCAGGGTGCACAGCGCCACCGACTCCCGGCGCTCGGGCAGCTGCTCGCCGGCGAGCGGCTCCTCGCTGTGCTGGATCAGGAGGACGCGACGGCCGGTGGCGGCGAGCTCGCCCACCCGGCGGCGCAGGTCGTCGCCGTCGTCGAGGAGCACGTCGGGCGCGCCGAGGAACCACGAGCCGTGGTCGGCGAAGGCCGCTGCGCTCCACTTCCGGGCCGAGGAGAACGGGACCTCGCCGGTGCGCTCCCAGCCGGGCGCGTCGGGGTAGGCGGCGCCCAGGGCCTTGAGGCTGGCGTTGGGGTCGGGCGCATCGGACATGGCGGCGATGGCGCAGCCCACCTCGTCCTCGGTGGCGCCGCCGACCGGTTCGAGGGCGTCGAAGACGATGTCGCCGGCGGTGAGCGTGCCCGTCTTGTCGAGGCACACGACGTCGACCCGGGCCAGGCCCTCGACGGCGGGCAGCTCCTGCACCAGCACCTGCTGGCGGGTGAGCGACAGGGCGGCCAGGAGGAACGCCACGCTGGTGAGCAGCACCAGGCCCTCGGGCACCATGCCCACGAGGGCGGCGACGGTGCCGGTGACGGGCTCGCGCCAGTCGCCGGTGTCGTCGGTGCGGAACTGCGACCACAGCAGCAGCGGCGTGACGCCGAGGATGATCCACGTGATGTAGCGCAGGAGCTTGTCGATCGACTGCTCGATCTCGCTGCGGGTGCGGCTGAAGACCTTGACCTCCGACGCGATGCGACGGGCGTAGGCGTCGGCCCCGACCGCACGGGCCTGGAACGTGCCCCGGCCGGCCACCACGATGGTGCCCGAGAGCACCTGGTCGCCCTGCTCCTTGGCCACCGGGTCGGACTCCCCCGTCAGCGCCGACTCGTCGACCTCGAGGCCGCTGGTGGCCCGGACCTCGCCGTCGGCCGGCACCTGGTCGCCCGAGCGCAGCTCCACGAGGTCGTCCATGACGACCTCGGCGATCTGCACCTCCGCCGTCGACCCGTCCCGCGTGGACGCGGGCCGTGGGGGCGTGCAGCAGGGCGAGGCGGTCGAGGGTCTGCTTGGCCCGGACCTCCTGCCCGATCCCGATGAGCGAGTTCAGCACCAGGACGCCGGCGAAGAGGGCGTCACCGAAGCGCCCGGTGGCGATGACCGCCACCGCCAGCACGGCGAGGATGGCGTTGAACCGGGTGAGCACGTTGGCCCGCACGATGTCGCCGAACGTGCGGGTGGTGCGCTCGTCGACGCCGTTGGCGAGGCCGTCCCGGACCCGGGCGGCCACCTCGGCGGCGGTGAGGCCGCCCTCGGGGGTGTGCACCATCTCGTGCTCGGCGTCGGGCAAGGTCCGCTCTCGTTCGGCTGTCGTCGGACGGGTGGTCGATGGCAGGCGACCGGGGGGACCACCAGTCTGGCCCACCGGTCGGGTCGGTCGACCCGTTCGGGTGAGGGGCCGCCCGGCTAGCCCCGCTGGCGGACCCGGAGCTTGATGGGGGTGGCGCCGAGGTCGAAGGCCTCCCGCAACTTGCGCTCGATGTAGCGCAGGTACGTGGAGTGGAGCTCCTTGTTGGTGAACAAGGTGAACGTCGGCGGGTCGATGGCGCCCTGGGTGGCGTAGAGGATCCGGCCGCCGTGCGGGGCGGGCTGGGCCGACTGGGCCATGGAGATGACCTCGTTGACCCGGCGGGTGGGGACCCGGCGGTGGTACGACTCGATGGCGTCGTGGAGGATCGGCAGCAGGCGGTCGACGTTGCGGCCGGTGAGGGCGGAGATCCGGATGATCTCGCTCTCGCCGAGGAACGACAGCTTCTGGCCGACCTCGTAGGTGACCTGGGCGCGGCGGTCGGTGTCGAGGAGCTCCCACTTGTTGAGCAGCACGACGATCGGGCAGCCGGCGGCGTCGATGCGCTCGGCCAGGCGCTGGTCCTGGTGGGTGATGCCCTCGGTGGCGTCGATGACGAGGAGGGCGATGTCGGAGGTGTCGACGGCCTTCAGGGCCCGGACGAAGGAGTAGTACTCGGTGCCCTCGTCGATGCGGGCCTTGCGGCGCATGCCGGCGGTGTCGACGAACCGGATGGGCCCCTCGGGGGTCTCGACCACGGTGTCGACGGCGTCCCGGGTGGTGCCGGGCATGTCGTGGACCACGGACCGGTCGTCGCCGATGAGCCGGTTGAACAGCGTGCTCTTGCCCACGTTGGGGCGGCCCACGAGGGCGACGGCGAAGACCTTCTCGCCGATCTGGGTGGGCTCGGGGACGTCGTCCTCGACCGGCGAGTCGGGCAGCTCGGCGAGCAGCGCGTCCAGCAGGTCGCCGGTGCCGAGGCCGTGCAGCGAGCTCACCGGCCACGGGTTGCCGAGCCCGAGGGCGAGCAGCTCCCACATGAGCGGCTCGCGGCTGGGGTCGTCGACCTTGTTGGCCATGACGAACACCGGCTGCTTGCTGTTCTTGCGGGTGCGGAGCAGCTCGGCGATGCGAGCGTCCTCCTCGGTCACGCCCATGGTCACGTCGGTCACGAGGATCACCGCGTCGGCCTCGTCGATGGCCTTCTCGCTCTGGCGGCTGACCTTCTCGTCCAGCGAGTCGCCGCCGGGCATCCAGCCCCCGGTGTCGACCAGCAGGAAGCGCTGGCCCTGCCACTCGGCCTGGACCTCCTTGCGGTCCCGGGTCACGCCGGGGCGCTCCTCGACGATGGCTTCGCGACGACCCACGATGCGGTTGAGCAGGGTGGACTTGCCCACGTTGGGTCGGCCGACGATGGCGACCACGGGAAGTTCGGACATGGGCTGGTTCAACTCTCTGACAGGGCCCGGCGGAGCGCGGCTCCGTCGGTGGGGATGATCTCGACCGGCCGGGGCAGGTCGGCGACGGTGGTGCCGTCGAGGAAGCGGTCGCCCGACAGGCACACGTCCGGCAGCAGGTAGCGGTGCCCGACGGGCTCGGCGGCCAACGTTCGGGCTACATCTTCGCCCACGAGCAGCCCCGTCACCGAAGTGGTGCCCCCGAAGAACTCGTTGGCCACCGGGATCACGCGCACGTCGGCGCGGCCCAGCCCGGCCACGAGCGGGCCCACGACCTGGGCCCCGGCGGTGCCGGTGAGGACGCCCACAGGGGCGCTGCGACGAGGCCGGAGGGCCACGCCCACCCCGCCGCCGGTGGCGTCGGAGGGCCCCGCTCCCCCGCTGGCGCGCACGGCGCGGTAGCCGTCGGCCGGTGCGGCGTAGTCGCCGGCCGCCTCGTAGCGGGCCCCGGCGGGGGCGCCGTCGGCCCAGGCGAAGAACCCGGCCTGGGGTGAGGTGGTGGCCTCGGTGCGGCCGGTGAACTCCAGCTCGAAGGTGCGGGCCATGCCCACGCCGTCCTCGTGCATGGCGAAGCCCTCGTAGGCCTCCGGCTCGGGGAAGGGGCGCTCGGCGAGCAGGTAGTACTCGTCCGGCGCGTGCACGAGGCGGTGGCCGAGGACGGTGCGGAACACGTCCTGCCAGCCCTCGACGCACTCGACCACCGCCCGGGCCTCGGCCACGGTGGTGGGGCGCATGCGGGCCTCGGTGTTGTACTTGGAGATCCCCAGCGGGACCACGCACAGGCTGGCCAGCTCGGGGAAGCGGTCGAGCACGCCGGCCAGGGTGTCGTCGAGCACGGCACCGTCGTTGAGGCCGGGGCAGCAGACGATCTGGCCGTGGACCTCGACGCCGTGGTCGAGCAGCGCCCGCAGCCACCGCAGCGTGGGCCCACCACGCCGGTTGCGCAGCATCTCGTTGCGGACTCCGGCGTCGGTGGCGTGGATGCTGACGTTGAGCGGCGAGAGCCCCTCGGTGACCACCCGCTCGAGGTCGGCCTCGGTGAAGCGGGTGAGGGTGGTGAAGTTCCCGTACAGGAAGCTCAGCCGGTAGTCGTCGTCCTTCAGGTACAGGCTCTTCCGGAGGCCGGGCGGCAGCTGGTAGATGAAGCAGAACTCGCAGTGGTTGTCGCACGTGCGCAGCTGGTCGAACAGGGCCGAGTGGACGTCGATGCCCAGCGGCTCGCCGGCGCCCTTCTCCACCTCGAGGGCCAGGTCGAGGCCGCCGCGCCGGATGTCGAGCGTGGGGTCCGCCTCGTCGGTGAGCCAGGTCCAGCGGATGATGTCCCGCGGCGCCTCGCCGTCGACCGCCACCACCTCGTCGCCCACCTCGACCCCGGGCGCGCGGCCGGCGAACCGGGCGCGACGCTGAGGACTCGGGGAGCAGACATGGTCCGCCAGCCTACCGGCGGGGCCGCCGGGGTCCCCCGGTAGGGTGGCCCCATGGCTGTCGACAAGGTGCTGCTCGCCGCCCCGCGGGGCTTCTGCGCCGGCGTGGAGATGGCCATCAAGGCGCTGGCCTGGATGGTGCGGGCCTTCGAGCCGCCGGTGTACTGCTACCACGAGATCGTCCACAACCAGTCGGTGGTGCAGCGCTTCGAGGAGCGCGGCGTGGTCTTCGTCGACGAGGTCTCGGAGGTGCCGCCCGGAGCGCCGCTCATGCTCTCGGCCCACGGCTCGGCGCCGGAGGTCGTGGCCGCCGCCCGGGCCAACGGCGGGTACGTGGTCGACGCGGTGTGCCCGCTCGTCACCAAGGTCCACCACGAGGTCAAGGTGCGGGCCGGCAAGGGCTTCCGCATCGTCTACGTCGGCCACGAGGGCCACGAGGAGGCCGTCGGCACCATGGCGGTGGCGCCGGACGCCATCCACCGGGTGGAGAGCGTGGCCGAGGTCGCCGCGCTGCCCGAGTTCGACGAGCCGGTGGCCATGCTGGCCCAGACCACCCTCAGCCACGCCGACTGGAAGGGCGTGCTCGACGCCACCCGGGACCGCTGGCCCGAGCTCTGGACGCCGGGCCGCTCCGACCTGTGCTTCGCCACCACCAACCGCCAGGGCGCGCTGGCCGAGATCGCGCCCCGCTGCGACGCCGTCGTGGTCATCGGCTCACCGAACTCGTCCAACACGGTGGCGCTCCAGAAGCTCGCGGTCGAGGCCGGGACGCCCCGCGTGCTGCGGATCAACTCCGCCGCCGAGCTCCCCGACGACCTCACCGGCACCGTTGGCGTCACCGCCGGCGCCTCGGCCCCGGAGTCCCTGGTGGAGGAGGTCCTGGCGGCCCTCGCCCCCACCCAGGGCGTCGAGGAGGTGCGGATGACCGAGGAGGACGAGTACTTCCCCCCGCCCCGCAACCTGCGAGACCTGCTCAGCGGCATCGACCTGCTCGCCACCCTCACCCTCGGCGGACCGGTGCAGGACCGCCCCACCGTCAACGAGCGCAGCGTCCACGCCGCCGACGTGCTCGCCGGCCTCTAGCTGTAGTGACCACGGACCTTGTTGACACCGGTCCGAGCATGAAGTGAGCCCCCTGGGCGAGTGTGGAGCTGTCTAGGACCCACGCTCGAACCAGGAGGCTCGAAGTGCACGGTAACGCTCGGCTCACGCCCGTTGGCCGGCTCACGTTGGTGATGCGGATCGAATCTGGCCGACCAGTCGCCCATGTGGCTGCGGAGATGGGGATCTCCCGCCCGACCGCGTACAAGTGGTGGCGGCGGTGGCAAGACGACGGCGAAGCCGGCCTCATCGACCGTTCGAGCCGGCCCCGGTCGTGTCCGCATCGCAGCCCCGTCGAGCTCGAGTCCGCAATCGAGGACCTCCGGCGGACACTGAAGCTCGGTCCGGTGCGCATCGCCGCCCGGCTCGGGGTCCCGGCGTCGACGGTCCACCGGGTGCTGTGTCGGCTCGGTCTGAACCGCCTCGCGTGGATGGACCGGCCGACAGGTCGGGTGATCCGTCGCTATGAACGGAGCGTGCCGGGCGAGCTGGTGCATGTCGACGTGAAGAAGCTTGGCCGGGTTCCCGACGGCGGCGGTTGGCGGGTCCACGGCCGAGAGAGCCGCCCGAACCGCAAGCGTGGCCCAGGATGGGACTTCATCCACTCAGCGGTCGATGACCAGTCCCGGCTCGCCTACAGCGAGATCCACCCTGACGAGAAGGCCGACACCTGCGTCGCGTTCTGGCGCAGGGCGAGAGCCTTCTACGCGGACCACGGCATCGATGTCACCGGGGTCATGACCGACAACGCCAAGGCGTACCTCTGCGCCCGCTTCCAAGACGCGATCGGCGAGGCCGGTGCTCG
Source organism: Aquihabitans sp. G128 (assembly GCF_019048865.1). Taxonomy (GTDB): domain Bacteria; phylum Actinomycetota; class Acidimicrobiia; order Acidimicrobiales; family Iamiaceae; genus Aquihabitans. The sequence goes on from NZ_CP077604.1 coordinate 878,079, forward strand.
GCACTGGTCGATCCCGCCCTACTCGCCTCAGATCAACGGCAAGGTCGAGCGGTTCAACCGCACCTTCCTAGACGAGTGGGCCTACGTGCAGCCCTGGCCGGACAACGCCACCAGAACCGCAGCCCTGGACGACTGGCTCCACCTCTACAACCATCACCGGCACCACGCCGCCGTCGGCGGCCCACCCATCAGCCGCGTCAACGACCTACCGGGTCACTACATCTAGCGGAGCCGGCCCCGCCCCCGAGCTGCGCACGATCCGAGGCTGACGGGAAGGACACGGGGGGTCCCGGGGCGAACCCAGGAGCATGGCCCCCGACGCACCCCACCGCGACCGCCCGCTCCGGGCCGATCCGCTGTCCGGATCCACCGACGTGCTCGACCGCGAGGAGGACGCCCGCGTGCCGTCCGAAGAGGATCGGGCCGAGGCGGCCCGCCAGGCCGCCCGACGACCGTCGGCCGAGCTGCCCCCGCTCAGCCGCACCGCCAACGTGGCCGACTGGCTCCGGTCCAAGCGCCCCGGCTCCCGGCCCGCTGCCGGGCCGGCGGCCGCGAAGGAGCCCGAGGCCCGCGCCGGAGCCCCGGTGCCGGCCACGCGCACCTCGACGACCGCTGACGCCGCTGGGTCGCAGGGACCGCTCGACCGCCTTCGGGCGCGAGCCGCCGAGGCCCCGGTGCGCGAGCTCGTGGGCGGGATCGCCCTGTGCCTGGTCGGCGTGGGCCTCCTGCTCGGCTGGGTGGTCCACATCTCGTGGACGCCGCTGCTCGACGTCGGCCTCCTGGTCATCGGCGCCGTGCTGGTGGTCCAGGCTCGCCGCTCCACCCCGGCCCGTCCCCTGATCGCCCTCGGCGTCCTGCTGGCACTGATCTCGGTGGCCACCTGGCGGGCCGACGTCACCCTCGACGGCGGCCTCGGCCGGCGGCGAGAGGCGCCGGCGCTCAGCCGGGCCACCCCCTTCGAGTACCAGCTCGGCACCGGTCAGCTCACGATCGACCTGCGCTCGACGATCATCACCGGCGCCCCGTTGGCCATCGACGCCGAGGTCGGCGTCGGCCGGATCGTCGTGCGGGTGCCGAAGGACGCGGTGGTGACCACCCACGCCGTGGCCAGCGGCCAGGTCCTCGTCTTCGGCAAGCGCCACGTGGGCCCCGGCTACGAGGCCACCACGACGGCGGCCAACCTGACGAACAAGCAGATCCAGCTGGACCTCCGGGTCGGGATCGGGAGCGTGGAGGTGCAGCGTGGCTGACAAGGGAACGACCGGACCCCGCTGGGACGCCCAGGGCCTGGGCTTCGGCCTCGTGGTCGGCCTCATCGGCCTCGCGATGCTGCTGGGCCGCAACGGTGGCGGCCTCCGCCCCGTGCACCTGCTCGGCATCGTCATCCTCGGCGCCGGCGCCGCCGTGCTGGTGACGGCGATCGACCGCCCCGCCGGCCACGGCAAGGGCCCCGCCCCCCTCGACTGAGCAGGCCGGGCCGAGCGGACGGCGCCGGAGCACGGCAGACTCGGGTGCATGAGCAGCTTCACGCGGATGGACGAGTCGACGGCCGAGCAGTGGGCGGTCATCGGGGCCGAGACCATGAAGAACCAGCCCCGGGTGGCCGAGGAGGTCCTCGCCATGCTGCGCCGGCTGGAGGGCATCACCGACGGCTTCGGCACGAACCAGCTGGTGCACGCCCTGCAGACGGCCACCTTCGCCGAGCGGGGTGGGGCCGACACCGAGCTCGTGGTGGCCAGCTTGTGCCACGACATCGGCAAGCTGATCAGCGTCTTCAACCACCCGGCCATCGCCGCGGAGATCCTCAAGCCCTACGTGCGCGAGGAGGTCTACTTCGCCATCAAGGCCCACCAGGACTTCCAGGGCAAGCACTACTACCACCACTTCGGTGGCGACGTGAACGCCCGCGACAAGTACGAGGGCGAGGCCTTCTACGAGCTGGCGGCAACCTTCGCCGACGACTGGGACCAGACGGCGTTCGACCCGGACGGCGAGTACCTGCCGCTGGAGCACTTCGAGCCGCTCGTGCGCGAGGTCTTCGCCCAGCCGCGCTCGATGTAGGCGCCTCCGCCGAGCGCGACCACGATCAGGCCATCGGCCCCTCGGCGGGGTCCGGTGCCGTCGGCTCCTCCATCAGCCGGGCCCGGGCGGCGAGGACGGCCAGGCCGGCTGCCACCGCCGAGACGCCGGCGGCGGCCAGCTCCGGGGCGTGCTTCGGGCCGGTGAGGGGCAGCTCGCCCACGATCGGCGTGGCTCTCGGAGCCACCCCCACCGGCGCACCCGGTGCCGGAGCCGGCACGGTGGCAGGTGGGAGGGTGGTGCTGGTGGTCGTGGTCGACGGCGGCGCGGCGGTGGCCGGGAGGATCGTCTTGGGATCGGGCACGTCGGGCTGGCAGGCGCTGCCGGTGGCGGGCAGGCCGGGCTCGGCGAGCTGCGGCGGCTCGGCGAAGGCCTTGGTGGTGAGGTCCAGCGTGTCGAGCAGGTCGTTGGCGTTGGCGTCGCGGTAGGTCAGCGCACCGAGGTTGAACTTGGTCTCGATGAGCTTGAGGATCGAGGTGTGGTCGTAGACCGTGCTCGACACGTGGTTCGGCTTCGACCACGGCGAGATCACGAAGCCGGGCACGCGGAAGCCGTAGCGGTCGAAGGCGCCGGGGAGGTCGGGCGGCACGTCGATGTCGGGCTGGACGGCATCGGGCGCCACCGCAGGCGGCGGCGCCACGTGGTCGTAGTAGCCGCCGTGCTCGTCGTAGGTGAAGACCAGCACCGTCTTCTCCCAGGCCGGGCTGTCGAGCACGGCCTTGATCACCCTCGAGCTGTACGCCTCGCCGAGCTGGATGTCGAAGGGGTTCTCCTCGGTGTAGGTCTCGAACCCGGGGCTGACGATGGAGACCTGGGGCAGCGAACCGGTGGCGCAGTCGGCCAGGAACTGCGGGAACGTGCGCACCTTGTCCTTGTTGGCCGCGTGGACCTCCGGGAACAGCAGGATGTCGGGCAGGTCGAAGGCGTAGTCGGCCCAGCTGATGCCGTGGTCGTTCAGCCGGTCCCAGATGGTGCCGTTCGGCGCTCCCGGGTTGGCCAGGATGGCGTCGGTGTCGGTGGCGACGAGGCCCACCGAGGTGGCGGCCTGCAGGTACCGGCGGTTCGGGTACGTCTGGCAGGGCGCCGAGGCGAACCAGCGGTCGCAGAGCGGGAACGTGCGGGCCAGGTCCCAGTAGAAGGGCAGGTGGCCACCGTCCCAGTACTTCATGGCGTTGGTGTTGCCGTCGGCCAGGAACCCGGTCATGGCACCGCCGGCGTACTGCCGGTGCGTCGAGTTCCAGCTCTGGCTCACGCCTTGGCCGGGCTGGCAGGTCTCGGTGGCCCGGAAGACCGCGAGCGGGTCGAGCCCGCCGCCGCGGGGGTTGGCGTTGGTGGGGGTGCCGGCGCCGTCGAGGGTGTAGCCGTCGCCCACCTCGAGCATCCCGAAGTAGCTGTCGTAGGAGTGGTTCTCTTGCATGTACACGACGATGTGCTCGATCTGCGGGAGCCGGTCGACCCCCTCGGGCTTGGACGGGTCCGGCCGCGACCCCGGCCCCAGCACCCCCGGCGCCGCCCACACCTGCGATCCCCGCAGCCCGCCGGCCAGCGCGTAGCCCGCGCCGGCGGCCATCCCCTGCAGGACCCGTCTCCGACTCACTCCCCTGGTCACGGCGGGCACGGTACGCCTCGGCGTGGTGTCGTGCTCGTCGGCGAGGTGGCCCACCGGCCACGGGCCGGTGAACGCTCGGCGATCAGGTGTTGGGGGTCCCGGCCGCCACCTGGGCTTGGTCGAAGAGGTCCTGGATGATCGGGTGGAGCTCCGCGGTGCGGGCCTTGATGGCGGCACGGCGCGCCTTGGGGCCATCGGCCTCCGGGGCGGCGAGCGCGGGGCCCACCACGAGGCGGATCTTGTGGGGCTTGATGAACTTGGCGCCCTTGGGCATGGCCGTCTCGGAGCCGCCGATGCCCACCGGCACGATCGGCACGCCGGTGCGGCTCTGCACGAAGGCGGCGCCGTCGAAGAGCTCCTGCACCACGGGGCCGCTCTGGCGGGTGCCCTCGGGGAAGATCACCACCGGGTCGCCGGCCTGGAGGACGGTGATGCAGCTCTGGAGCGCCTCTCGGTCTGCCGTCCCTCGGGTGACGGGGATGGCGCCGAGGGCGGTGAAGATCCGGTCCCAGACGCCCACGAAGATCGAGTCCTTCGAGAGGTACCGGATCCGCTTGTCGGTGCAGATGAGCAGCAGCAGGAAGTCGATGTTCGACCGGTGGACGGGCGTGAAGATGAAGGCGCCGTCCTTGGGCACGTGCTCCTTGCCGGTGGCCGACACCCGGAACCAGAGCTTGGCGAAGCCCACCAGCACCACCTTCACCGCGGCGTAGAAGCGCAGCTCGCCCTTGGTGGCGGGGCGGCCGTCGTTGCGGGGCGTGCCCGTCGGGGTGCTCACGGCAGCATCCCGGCGAGGTCGGCCACCAGGTCGTCGATGCTGCGGTCGGTGGTGTCGACCAGCACCGCGCCGTCGGCCAGCTCGAGCGGGCTGGCCTCGCGGCCCTGGTCCAGGGCGTCGCGTCGGGCGAGGTCGGCCGCCACGGTCTCGTAGCTGAGGTCGGAGACCTCCTTGGAGCGCCGGGCGGCACGGACCTCGGGCGAAGCCGTCAGGTACACCTTGAGGGCGGCGTCGGGGAACACCACCGAGCCGATGTCGCGACCCTCGAGCACGCCCCCGCCCCGCTGCTCGGCCCACTCCCGCTGGCGCCGGACCAGCTCGCGGCGCACGTCGGGGTTGGCGGCGACGATGCTGACGGCCCGGGTGACCTCGGGGCCGCGGATCTCGATGGTGGCGTCGGTGCCGTCGACCACCAGCGTGCCGTCGACGAGCGTGAGCTCGACCTGGCGGGCCAGGCGGGCGACCACCTCGGCATCGGCGGGGTCGATGCCCCGGCGCAGCGCGGCGAAGGTGACGCCCCGGTACATGGCCCCGGTGTCGAGGTACTCGAGGCCCAGGTGGGTGGCGAGCCGCCGCCCCACCGTGGACTTCCCCGACCCGGCCGGACCGTCGATGGCGATCACGGTGAAGGGGCGCTCGGGCCCGTCGCTGCTGGCGTCTGACACGAGGGTCGAGCCTAGGCGGTCGGCGCGGCGGCGCCGCTGGCCGCATCGGGCGCGAGGCCGAAGATCGGCAGGTCCCAGTAGCGGGGGAACGTCTTGGCCACGCAACCCGGCTCGGCGATGGCGATGCCCGGCACGGCCAGGCCGAGGAGGGCGAAGCTCATGGCCATGCGGTGGTCGTCGGAGGTCTGGACGACGGTGGGCCGAGGCGTGCCAGGGCGGATGGTCCACCCGTCAGCGTCGATGGCCACCTCGATGCCGCAGCGGGCCAGCTCGGTGGCCACCGCCTCGATCCTGTCGATCTCCTTGCGCCGGATGAAGCCGATGCCGGTGACGGACACGGGACTGCTCGCGAAGGGGGCCACCACCGCCAGGGTCTGGGCGGTGTCGGAGAAGTGGGTGAGGTCGAAGGTGCCACCCGTGAGGCTCCCCCGCTCGGCCCGGACCTCGGTGCCGACGTCGTCCCGGGTGACGGTGGCCCCCATGGCCCCCAGCACGTCGGCGAAGGCGACGTCGCCCTGCAGGGCCTGCTCCGTGAGGCCCAGGACGCGGACCCGGCCCCCGCAGATCGCTGCAGCCGCCAGCGGGTAGGACGCTGCGCTGGCATCGGGCTCCACGGCGTAGGTGCGGGCCGTGTAGCCGCCCGGTGCCACCGCGAAGGTGCGGGGATCGGGCTGCTCGACGGTGGCGCCGAACGCCGCCATGACGGCGATGGTGAGCTCGACGTAGGGGCGCGAGACCAGGTCGGTGGTGAGCTCGACCACCAGGCCATCGGGCAGGCACGGCGCCACGAGGAGCAGGCCCGAGAGGAACTGGCTGGAGGCGTCGCCCGGCACCCGCACCACGCCGGAGCGGAGCCCGCCCCCGGAGACGGTGGCGGGGAGGTGGCCGGCCGGTCCCTGCTCCTCGATGCCGGCGCCGAGGTCGCGCAGCGCGCCGAAGGTGGTTCCCATGGGACGGAGCTGCATCTGCGGGTGCGCCGTCACGCGGTAGGCGCCCCGGCCCAGGGCGAGCAGCGGCGGGACGAAGCGGGCGGTGGTGCCCGACTGGCGCACGTCGATCGGCTCGTCGGTGCTCGGCAGCGAGCCCGCTCCCCCGGTGACGGTGATCTCGGCCGCTGCCTCGTCGGTGCTGACCTCCAGGCCCACGGCGCGCAGGGCGCCGACCATGGCCTCGGTGTCGTCGGCGAAGAGGGCGCCGGTGAGCCGTGAGGTGCCCGTGGCCAGCGCGGCGCAGACGAGGGCCCGGTTGGTGACGGACTTCGAGCCCGGGACCCGGACGTCGACGTCGAGCGGGCCGGGGGCCGGGACGATGGGGTACGGATCGGGCAGGGCCGAGAGGTCGAGCACGGTGCCGGCCTAGCCCAGGTGGTGGACGGCGGGGCGGTAGCCCCGCTCGACCAGCCCGATGCGGAAGGCCTCGGCCCGAGCGGTGTCGACTAGCAGGATGAGCACGCCGCGGTCGCCCTCGCTCGAGTGGGCGACCTCGATGTCGGCGATGTTGATGGACAGGTCGCTGGCCAGGGTGGCCACCTCGGCGATGACCCCGTCGCGGTCGGGCACCGGGATGCGGACCTCGGCGACCTCGGCGGGGCGGACCACGCGGCTGGGCAGGTTGCGCCGCGCGCCTTGAGCCCGCTCGAGGGTGCTCAGCAGCTGGTCTCGCTCCCCGTCGGCGACCATCGCCCGGAGGCGCCCGAGCTCGTCGACGAGGCGGTCGATGACCTCCACGATCGCCGCCTGGTTCTCGGCGCAGATGTCGGGCCAGATGGTGGGGGTGCCCGCGGCGATGCGGGTCATGTCGCGGAAGCCGCCGGCGGCGAGGCGGAGCAGCGCGGCGTGCTCCTCGGCCCGCTCATCCGCGATGCCCATCAGCGCCGCTGCGGTGAGGTGCGGGACGTGGGAGACCACGGCCACCAGCGCGTCGTGGCGCTCCGGGGCCAGGGCCACCACCTCCGCGCCGAGCATGCCGGCCACGCCCGCCACCGCCGTGTAGTGGTCGGAGTCGGTGTCGGCGACGGGGGTGAGCACCCACACCGCCCCCTCGAACAGGTCGGGCGTGGCGCCCTCGACCCCGAGCTGCTCGGACCCGGCCATGGGGTGGCCGCCGACGAAGCGGGGGTCGCCGACCTGGGCGACGACCGAGGCCTTCACCGAGCCGACGTCGGTGACGATGCCGGTGGTCTCGGCCAGGGCGCGGCGGACCTCGGCGGGGATGGCCCGCACCGGGGCGGCCACGAAGGTGATGGTCGACTCGGGATCGATGCCGATGGCGTCGATCGCGCCCAGCTCCAGCGCCCGCTTCTCGACCTCGGGATCGACGTCGGTGCCGGTCACGTGCCACCCGCTGGCTCGCAGGGCCATGCCGATGGACCCGCCGATGAGGCCGGTCCCGATGATCGAGGCGCGGTGGGCGCCGGGGAGCACTGCCATGGGTCGGGCCGGCTCAGCTGGGGAGGTCGTCGCGGAGGGTGACCGCGCCCTCGAGGTAGACGTGGTGCAGCTCGCTGCGGGGCCGGTCGGTGGTGAGGTGGGCCAGGACCCGGACGCAGCGGGGCATGGACCCCGGCACCGGGATCTCCCGGGCGCAGAGGAGCGGCACGTCGCCCAGGCCGATGGCCCGCGCCCCGGTGGCCGGGAACGCCGAGGTCAGGTCCTCCGTCACGGTGAACCAGATGCTGATGAGGTCGTCGTGGTCGACGCCGTTGCGCTCGAACATGGCCTCGAGGAGCGCGACGGTCCGCTCGGCGATCTGCTCGGGGGTGTCGGCGTCGACGGTGGTCGCGCCGCGGAGGGCGCGGACGGCTGCAGGCATCGGAGCGATGCTACTGATCGGCGCCGTCAGCTCCTGCGCCGGCGGACCGGTCGGTGGGCACACCGGGGCCGGGCGTGGTGCCGGGGCCGGCGACGGCCGTCTCGAGCGACCGCAGCTCGGGCAGGGTCAGCTCCCGCCACGCTCCGGGGGCGAGCCGCCGATCGGTGAGCGGGCCCACCTTGGTGCGGATCAGCCGCTGCACCGGGTGGCCCACCGCGTCGAGCATGCGGCGCACCTGGCGGTTGCGGCCCTCGTGGATGGTGAGGCGGACCAGGGTCGGCGCCACCAGGGCGGCCTGGGCCGGGGCGGTGGTGCCGTCTTCCAGCTCGATGCCCTCGCGGAGCCGCCGCAGCGTCGCCCGCGACGGCTCGCCCTGCACCTCGGCCAGGTACTCCTTCTCGACCCCGTGGGACGGGTGGGCGATGCGGTTGGCCAGCTCGCCGTCGTTGGTGAGCAGCAGCAGGCCCTCGGTCTCGAGGTCGAGCCGGCCGACCGGGAACACGCGAGGCTCGGCGGGGACCAGCTCGAGCACGGTGGGCCGCCCCTGCGGGTCCGAGGCCGTGGTGATGACCCCGGCCGGCTTGTTCAGCAGGTAGTACACGAGCCCGGGCCGCACGCCGATGGGGGCGCCGTCGACCTCCACCAGGTCGACGTCGACCTCCACCCGACGGCCGAGCTCGGCCACCTCGCCGTTCACGGTGACGCGCCCCTCGTCGATGAGGTCCTCGCAGACCCGGCGGCTGCCGATGCCCACCCGGGCCAGCACCTTCTGCAGGCGCTCCCCGGTGTGCTCGTCGGAGGCCATCAGGCGTCGTCGGTCGGGGGCTCGGTGTCGGTCGAGGTCGTGGGGTCGGTGTCCGGCTCGGGCGCGGCGACGTCGGCCTCGGGCAGCAGGTCGACCTCGGCCGACAGCTCGCTGCCGGGGGTGGCGAGCGCCTCGGGGCCCGGCGCTCCGGGGGCCGCGTCGGCCATGAAGCCGGGCTCCGGCAGGGGCTCGACCTCGTCGTCGGGCTCGGACCAGTCGACCGGCTCGGCCCAGCCGGCGGGCGCCGCCGCCGAGTGGTCGTCGTCGTGGGCCGCGGCGTCCTCGACCTCGTCGATCGGTGAGCCAGGGACCCCGGCCTGGCCCGTCTCGGCCGGAGCCTCGGGCGCATCGGTCGGAAGCGAGCCCTGGACGGGGCCCGGCGCGGCCGTCGGGCGATCGACCGGGTGGGGCACCAGCGGCTCGGCGCGGAGGCCCTTCTCGAGGGCCTCCATGATGTCGGCGGAGGGGAACAGGTCGGCGATGGGCGGCAGGTCGGCGATGCTCGCCAGCCCGAGGCGTTCGAGGAACTCGTCGCTGGTGCCGAACAGCGTGGCCTGGCCGGGGCCGGGGTCGCGCCCGACCTCGGTGACGTAGCCCCGCTGCTGGAGGGTGCGCATGACGCCGTCGACGTTGACGCCGCGGATGGCGGCCACCTGGGCCCGCGACATGGGCTGCTTGTAGGCCACGATGGCCAGTGTCTCGAGGGCGGCGGCCGACAGTCGGGCGCTCTGCCCCTCGAGCACGAAGCGCTCGACGTAGGCCGACAGGTGGCCGTGGCTCTGGAAGCGGTAGCCGCCGGCCACCTTCACCAGCACGAAGCCGCGGTCCTGGGCCTCGTAGCCGGCGGCCAGCTCGGCGCAGAGCTCCTCGACCCGGGCCGGTGACACCTCGAGCACCTGCGCGAGCAGGTGGGGGTCGACCGGTTCCTGGGCGACCATGAGGATCGCCTCGATGGCCTTCTCGGCCTCGCTCGCCATCCGGCTAGCCCTCGTAGACGTCGATGCGACCGGCGAGGTCCACGAAGACCGAGCGATCGTCGTCGTCGACCTCGCCACCGATCCAGGTGATCGTGAGGTCGCCGAAGGTGGTGGGCTGGTCGAGATCGATCAGGCCCTGCTTGTACATCTCCAGCACGGCGAGGAACCGGATCACGACGTCGAGCCGCTCGACGAACGCATCGGTGAGGTGCCGGAAGGTGATGCGCCCCACCCGGGGCAGCTCGTCGACGAGCTCCGACACGGCCTCGGTGACGCTCAGCCGGGACGGGGCCACGTGGTCGAGCTCGACCCGGAGGACCGGCTTGGGGGTGACGGCCCGGACGAAGGCGGCCGCGATGTCGTCGCCGGTGACGCCGGCCAGCAGGTCCGGGGCCAGGTCGAAGAAGCGCTCGTCCAGCCCGGCCGTGCGGGGGAAGGACCGGCTGGCGTCGTCGGCCAGGGCCGAGAGCAGCAGGGCGGCGTCCTTGAAGGTCTTGCACTCGACCAGGCGGGCGAGCAGCAGGTCCCGCTCCTCCCACAGGCTGAACTCGTCGTCCAGGTCGACCTCGGCGTCCTCCGGCAGGAGCCGGCGGGTCTTGAGTTCCACCAGGGTGGCGGCGATCAGGAGGAACTCGGTGGCGACCTCGAGGTCGAGGTGCTCCATCTTCTCCAGCTCGGCGAGGTAGGCGTCGACGATGCGCGACAGCGAGATCTCGTAGAGGTCGACCTGTTCGCCGATGATGAGGTGCAGCAGGAGGTCGAACGGCCCCTCGAACCCTGTGGTGTGCACCTCGTAGGCCATGGCCGACAACCTAGTTACACCCGTGTGGTTTCGTCCAGGGGTCCGCCACCCGGCGGCCCGAATCGTGTATCGGGGGCTCGGGGCCCGAGCCGTAGGATCGCCGCCATGACCCGCGTGTTCTCCGGAATCCAGCCCACCGGCAACGTCCACCTCGGCAACGTGCTGGGGGCGCTGGTGCCCTGGACCGAGGACCAGCACCGGGCCGACAGCCTCTTCTGCGTCGTCGACCTCCACGCCCTCACCCGGCCCCAGGACCCCGACGAGCTCCGGGCCACCACCCTGCGCCTGACCCAGATCCTCCTGGCCGTCGGCCTCGACCCCGAGGTGTGCACCCTCTTCGTCCAGAGCCACGTGCCCCAGCACGCCGAGCTGGCGTGGCTGATGGAGTGCACGGCGGCCTACGGCGAGCTCAGCCGCATGACCCAGTTCAAGGACAAGTCGGGCAAGGGCGGCTTCGTCTCGGCCGGCCTGTTCACGTACCCGGCGCTGATGGCGTCGGACATCCTCCTGTACGACACCGACCTGGTGCCGGTGGGCGACGACCAGCGCCAGCACGTCGAGCTCACCCGGGACCTCGCCGAGCGCTTCAACTCGCGCTACGGGCCGACCTTCACCGTGCCGCAGGCGACCTTCCCGAAGGCCGGGGCGCGGATCATGGACCTCCAGGACCCCACGGCGAAGATGTCGAAGTCCGAGGACCAGGCGCCGGGCACGATCCTCCTGCTCGACGAGCCCAAGTCCATCGAGAAGAAGATCAAGCGGGCCGTCACCGACACCGAGTCCGAGGTGCGCTTCGACGTCGCCGCCAAGCCCGGCGTGTCGAACCTGCTGTCGATCCTCGGCGCCGCCACCGGCCGCACGCCCGAGGAGGCGGCCGCCGGCTACGAGCAGTACGGCCCGCTCAAGGCCGACACCGCCGCCGCGGTCGTCGAGCGCCTGGCCCCCATCCAGGCCCGCTACGCCGAGCTGGCCGCCGACCCCGGAGAGACCACCCGCCTGCTCGCCGTCGGCGCCGCCAAGGCCACCGAGCTCGCCGCCGCCACCGTCACCCGCGCCAAGGCCAACATCGGCCTCCTCCCCCGCTGACCCCGCCCCGCCCGGCCCTCCCCGCTCGACCGCCCTCCCGCAACTTGTGGGCCGAGAGCGCCAAAAGTGGCGGTGTGGGCCCACAAGTTCGCTGGGGTGGGTCGATCCCTCCGCAACTTGTGGGCTGAGGGTGCCGGAAACGGCGGTGTGGGCCCACAAGTTCGCCGGGGTGGGGCGATCAGTCGTCGTCGGCGTCCTTGAGGGCGTGGCCGACGGCGAGGGGGACGGTCCAGTCCTCGGCGGGGAGGTGGTGCTCGGCGGCCCAGGCCACCGTCAGCGGGGCCGAGCCGGCGAGGCCGAGCAGCTCGGCGCCGAGGCGGGGGTGCTCGAGGTACAGGCCGACCTTGCGGGTGAAGCCACGCGTCTCGGTCCACACCACGGCCTGCTCGCGGCCCGCGATCTTGGCGGAGAGCGTCGCGATGACCCTGCCGTAGGTGCCGAGCCCGGAGACCGTCTTGCCGCAGTCGTGCAGCAGGGCGGCGGCGAGGACCGGGCGGGTGGCCTCCGCTCCGAGGGCGGCCTCGGCGCGCCGGGCGACGCCGGCGGCGTGGCGCCGGTCGACCGCGGTCATGCGCCGCCACACGTCGGCCTCGCCCTCCAGCAGCTGGGCCTGGGCCCACTCGCGGTCGGACGCGCTCGGGCCGATCGGCAGCACCGACCCGAAGAACCGCTTCACCAGGTGCCCGGCACCGGCCACGTCGTCGCCTCCCCGCGCCTGGACTGGCTCAGGCGTGGTCGATGCAGAAGCGCGTGGCGGGCATGGCGTCGAGCCGATCGGCGCCGATGGCCGTGCCGCAGACCTCGCAGGTGCCGTAGGTGCCCTCGTCCAGGCGGCCCATGGCGGCCTCGACCTCGCCGAGCTGCTCGCGGAACTGGGCGGCGAGGGTGAGGTTCTCGCCGTGGCCGGCGGCGACCTGCGCCGAGTCGGCGAAGTTCTCGTCGAAGTCCGGAGCCTCGGAACCGTCCTTCTCCAGCTCGTCGAGCTGGCGCTGGAGGTCGGCGCGCTCGGCGTCGAGGTCGGTGCGCAGCTTGGTCTGGTCGGTCGTGGACATGGGTGACAGGCTACCCAGCACGGGGCCTCCGATGACCCTTCGGTCGGCGCCGGGGTCCCGGCCCGGTCCGGTCCGTGGCCCCGCTGACCAGGGCCGACGGCGTTCAGCGGCGGATCACGGCCCGGGGGTGGGCATCTCGGTAGGCCGAGAGCAGCCGCTCGGTGGAGACGAGCGTGTACACCTGGGTGGTGCTGATGGAGGCGTGGCCGAGCAGCTCCTGCACCGAGCGGATGTCGGCGCCGTGGTCGAGCATGTGGGTGGCGCAGGAGTGGCGCAGCACGTGGGGGCTGATCGAGCGGGCCAGCCCGGCCCGCTCCCCCGCGGCCCGCACCACCAGGTAGGCGCTCTGGCGGGACAGCCGGGCGCCGCGGGTGCTGAGGAAGATCGCCTCGGCGTCGCCGCGCCGGGCCCAGCGCTCCGGTTCGAAGGTGGGTCGCCCGCCGGGTCCGAGCCAGGCCACGAGGGCGCGCAGGGCGTGGCGGCCCAGGGGCACGATGCGCTCCTTGGCGCCCTTGCCGAAGGCCCGGAGCAGCGCGGCGTCGAGGTCGAGGTCCGAGAGCGACAGCCCCACCAGCTCGCCGATGCGCAGGCCCGTGCCGTAGAGCACCTCGAGGATCGCCCGGTCCCGGAGGGCGATCGGCTCGTGGCCGACGACGCTGTCGAGCAGCCGTTCGACCTCGGCCTCGCTCAGCGCCTTGGGCAGGCCGCGGGGCACGCGGGGCACCTCGATCTCGGCGCCCGGGTCGGCGACCCCCTCGGTCTCCTCGGCCAGGAAGCGGTGCAGGCCGCGCACCGACACCAGGGCCCGCTTGACCGACGAGGTGGCTCGACCCTCGGCGCGCAGGTGGCCGACGTAGTCGGTTAGGTCCCGCTCGACCACCGCCGCGATCGCCGTGCCCCGGTCGTCGAGCCAGGCGACGTAGTCGCGGAGGTCTCGGCGGTACGCCGCCAGGGTGTTGGCCGACCGCCCTCGCTCCACCCGGAGCCAGGTGAGCAGGTCCTCGACCTCGACCGGCACGGGGTGGGCGTCGGCTGCGACGTCGAGGGCCACCGGTCGCCGCCCGTCAGGCCAGGGCGTCGCGGGCGCGGAGCAGGCCGATGATGGTCTTGGCGTCGGTCAGCGTGCCGTCGGCGATGGCGGCGTCGAGGTCGGCGAGGTCGAAGGTCTCGACCGTCATGTGGTCCTCTTCGGGGCCCTGCCGGTCGTCGGGCACGTCGGTGAGCTCGGTGGCCAGGTAGATCAGGGCGTGCTCGTCGCTGATGCCGGCGGACTGGTGGACCTTGGCCAGGAGCTGCAGCCGGCCGGCGGCCTTGCCGACCTCCTCGGCGAGCTCGCGCGCTGCGGTGACCTCGGGGTCGTCCTCGCCGTCGACGTCGCAGAGCCCGGCGGGGATCTCCAGGAGCAGCTGGTCGATGGGCCCGCGGTACTGCCGGACGAGGATGACCGTGTGGCCGTCGTCGAGGACCGGGACCATGGCGACCACCCGCTTGTCGCGGATGACCTCGCGCACGAACTCGCGGCCATCGGGCGCCGCGAAGGTGGCGCGGGTGACGGTGATGCGGTGGCCGGAGGCGAGCTCCTCCTCGTGGAGGAGCCGGAAGCCGTGGTCGGCCACTAGAGGGCGCGGTCGGCTTCGGCGTCGACCAGGTCGACCGGGCGGTCGAGGTCGAAGAGGTGGGGCGAACGGCCCTCGGCCCGGCGCAGCGCGGCGCCGACGAACTCGCGGAACAGCGGGTGCGGGTTGGTGGGCCGGCTCTTGAACTCGGGGTGGGCCTGGGTCCCGACCCAGAACGGGTGGGTGCGCAGCTCGATGAACTCCACCAGCCGGTGGTCGGGCGACGAACCGGAGAGCCAGAGGTCCGAGGCGCTGAACTGGCTCTGGTAGCGGGGGTTGAACTCGTAGCGGTGCCGGTGGCGCTCGGAGACGACCGGCTTGCCGTAGGCCGCCGCCACCTTGGAGCCCGGCTCGAGCTCGGCGACGTAGGCGCCCAGGCGCATGGTGCCGCCGAGGTCGGTGACCTCGCGCTGGCTGTCCATCAGGTCGATCACCGGGTGGGGCGAGCTGGCGTCGAACTCCGAGGAGTTGGCGCCGGCCAGGCCGAGCACGTTGCGGGCGAAGTCGATGGTCATGACCTGCATGCCGAGGCAGAGGCCGAGGCACGGGATGTCGTTCTCCCGGGCGTAGCCGGCCGCCGCGATCTTGCCCTCCACCCCCCGCTCGCCGAAGCCGCCGGGGATCACGAGGCCGTCGAGGTCGCGCAGCCGGTCCGCCGCCAGCAGCCCTTCGACCTCTTCCGCCTGGATCCAGACGATCTCGACCTTGGCGCCGTGGTGGAAGCCGCCGTGCTTGGTGGCCTCGACGACCGAGAGGTAGGCGTCGATGAGCGTGACGTACTTGCCGATGAGGCCGATGCGCACCGGCTTGACCGCGGCCTCGACCCGGCTGACGAGCGACTCCCACTCGGTGAGGTCGGGCTCGCCGGCGTCCTCGAGCCGCAGGATCTTGCAGACCTCGGTGTCGAGGCCCTCTTCGTGGAGCACGAGCGGGATCTCGTAGATGTTGCCGGCGTCGGCGCAGTTGACGACCGCCCGCTCCTCCACGTCGCACAGGTTGGAGATCTTGCGCTTCAGCTCGTTGGAGAGGGCGGCCTCGCTGCGACAGACGATGGCGTCGGGCTGGATGCCCCGGCTGCGCAGCTCGGTGACGGAGTGCTGGGTGGGCTTGGTCTTCTGCTCTCCCGACGGGCCGATGAACGGCACCAGCGTGACGTGGACGTAGCAGACGTTGTCCCGGCCGACGTCGAGGCGGAACTGCCGGATGGCCTCGAGGAACGGGAGGATCTCGATGTCGCCGACGGTGCCGCCGACCTCGGTGATGACGACGTCGACGTCGGGCCCGGTGAGGCGGGTGATCCGGCGCTTGATCTCGTCGGTGATGTGCGGGATCACCTGGACGGTCTTCCCGAGGTAGTCGCCGCGGCGCTCGGCGGCGAGCACCGCGGAGTAGATCGAGCCGGTGGTGGCGTTGGAGCCTCGGGACAGGTTCTCGTCGATGAAGCGCTCGTAGTGCCCGAGGTCGAGGTCGGTCTCTCCCCCGTCGTCGGTGACGAACACCTCGCCGTGCTCGAACGGGTTCATGGTCCCGGGATCGACGTTGATGTACGGGTCGAGCTTCTGCATCGTGACCTTGAGGCCCCGCGCCTTGAGCAGCCGGCCCAACGAGGAGGCCGTCAGGCCCTTCCCCAGCGAACTCGCCACGCCACCCGTCACAAAGATGTGTTTCGTCACGGGATCTCACGGTAACCCGTCAAGGCACCTGGACGCGCGGACGGTGGTCCGGAGGCGGAGAAGCCCTGGTCAGCCGGGATCGTCGCCCCGGAGCCGACCGAGCTGGTCGACGGCTCGCAGCGGGCCGACGCGCTCGATCACGGCGCTGAAGGAGGTCCGCTCCCCCGCCACGTTCGCCGCGACCAGCACCGCGAGCACCGCGAGCTGGGCGGCCGTGCCGGTGGTGGCCACCACCCCGAGGCCCAGCGCGGCACCGAGCGGGTTGGCTCCGGCGTCGCCCAGCATGAGCTGCTCGCGCAGGTCGAACGCGAACAGCCCGCCGACCGCGCCGAGCACGGCGGCGACGCCGACCAGCGCCGGCCGCTCGGCTCCCGGCGTGGCGAGGACGAGGAGGAGCAGGGCCACCAGCCCGACCTTGGTGACCCGGCCGGGCGCCCGGTCGAACAGGTTGGCGGTGTTGGCGGCCAGGGCCACCACCGCGGCGCCGAGCAGCAGGCGGCCGAGGCCGACGGTGAGCGGAGCGGCCACGGCGATGCCGATGAGCCCGCCACCGAGCAGCTTGAGCCCACCGGTGGTCAGCCGCCCCTGCGCCAGCGCCCGCAGGTGGCCCCGGAAGCCCTTGTCGCCGTGGTCGCCCACCAGGTCGTCGACGATGCCCAGGAGGCCGAAGCCCAGCGCGGCGGCCAGGGCGAGGAGGAGGCCCAGCTGATCGGGTCCGCCCTCCTGGCCTCGTGCCGCGTCGACCACGGCGAACGACGCCTCGACGGCGACGACGGCGAGCACGGCGAGCACCCCGACACCGACGGGGACGTCGATGCCGCGCACGTTGCGGCGGGCGAAGGTGGTCCCGGCGAACAGGCCCCGAGCGCCCAGCCAGGCGGCCGCGGAGAAGCCGGCGCCGAGCAGCAGCGCGGCCAGGAGCCGCATCACGGCGCGGACCCCGGCGCGGCGCCGACGCCGTCCGGCTCCGAGAGCAGCACGTGGAGGGCGGCGGGCACGAGCACGGTGGCCATCATGGCCGCCACCATCACGCCCGAGTCGTTGAGCGCCGTCCCCAGCAGGGCCAGGGCGAGCCCGCCGGCGACCAGCGTGCGAGCGAGCGGCCGCTCGAGGAGGGCGCGCACCTGCGGGCGGGCGAAGGCCCACAGCAGCCCCGCGAGCAGCGCGGCGGAGATGGGGATCCAGACCAGCGAGGAGGCCCGGAACGAGGCGAGGGCGGCGAGCCCCTTGCGGATCACGACGTCGCCGCCGCCCCCGCCGTCGGTCAGGCGGCGAGCCAGGCGCCCGAGGTGGGTCTGGGATCGCGCCGGTCGGCTCAGGTCGACCAGCGTGAGCAGGCCGAGCACCCCGACGGTGCCGGCGAGGCCGGCAGCGGCCCGGCGCCACGACGTGCGGCGACCCGACAGGGACCACATCGTCAGGGCGGCCACCGGGCCGAGCGCCAGCACGCCGCCGACGTCGGACCCGAGGCCCGGGGCCCCGTCGATGGCGATGGCAACGGCGAAGACGGCGCCGGCGGCGAGCAGCGCCGGTCCCCCCGGGCGACGGCGCTCCACCGCCTGCCAGGCGGCGACGGCGAGCACGAGGGTGGAGGCGGCGAGCAGGCTGAAGGCGTTGTTGCCCATGCCGGCGAAGCGCCCCGCCACGGTGGGCGAGTTGCCCAGCACGGTGCCGAACTGGAGCGCGCCGCCGGTGGCGACGTCGACCACCAGCACGGTCCAGAGCAGCGCGCTCACGGCCAGCACCGAGCGGACCGGCGGGCGGAGCCACCAGGCGGCGCCGCCGATGAGGGCGGCGAGGGTCCAGGCGGCACCGGACCACGCCGGCTGGCCCCAGGTGCGCACCGACACCGCCCCGAGCAGGTAGGTGGTGATCGGCACCACGGCCACCACGAGGCCCATCCACCGCACGAAGCCCCGGGCGGCAGGCCGGAACCTCCCGAGCGGGAGCACCGCTGCCAGCAGGGCGAGCAGGGCCCAGCTCGAGAAGACGATGGGCAGCGTCACCAGGAACACCCCGGTCGCCCGGTCGACGAAGCGGGCCTCGGCGATGGCGCTGCGGAGCGTGGCGATCCGCTCCCGGGCGCCCCCGCCAGCGGCGTCGGCGGTGATGGGCGTCCCGTTCATGGCCGCTGGCACGGGGATGCCGAGGGCGTCGAGGATGGTGGGGGCCACGTCGGGCAGGGTGACGTAGCCGGCGCGGCGGGTGGTGGCCGACTCCGCCAGGCCGGGCCGCACGCCGGGGCCGACGAGCAGGAACGGGGTGGGCTGCTCCCGGCCCGACGGGGCGGTCGAGGCAAGCACGATCAACAGGTCGTTCGGCCCCAACCCCTGGGTCACCGCAGCGAGGGCGACGTCGGCGCCCGCCACGGCGGCGCGACGGGCGGCCCGCCCTGCACCGGCCGCTTCGGCCCAGGCGACGTCGCCGATCTCGACAATGGTTGCCTGGCGGGGTGCGGCGAGCGCGCCGACGGTGACCCCCAGCCCGTGCGGATCGCTGGCGCGGGGGCTGGTGTCGGTCGTCAGGGTGGAGCCGACGCTGCCGCGATCGAGCACCCCGGCCGGGCCGTCGCCGTAGGGGCGGGCGAGGGCCAGCGCCGCCACGCGGTCGACGTGGGCGCCGCGGTCGTGGTCGGCCACCACCGCCGTCTGCCACCCGTGCTCGGCCAGGGCCGTTCCGAGCGCGCCGATCACCGCACCCTGGTGGCGGCCCTCGTTGTCGGCCACGACGGCCCGCAGGTCGGGGACCACGATCGCCGAGCGGAGGTCGATCGACCGATCCGGGTGCGGGGTGCGGCGACCGACCTGTTCCGCCACCGTCACGAGGTTCCCCAGCCGCTCCTCGCCGTAGCGGCCCGACGTGCCCTCCGAGACCGGGGCGACCGCTCGTGCGCCGGCGCCCAGCGTGGCGTAGGCATCGGCGCGGTCGGTCTGGCGCCCGATGGTCTTGAGGCTGATCGCGGCGAGCGCCCCCCCCGCTCGGCCAGGCCGGCAAACGCCGGCATGGCGTGAGGCGTGAGGTCGTCGAACCCAAGGCCCGGGATGGCCACCACCAGCACGCGGCGCACCGGGGCCACCGGCGTGGGGCGGGACGCCTCGGCTGCCGACGGCACCGCTGGCACCGTCGCCAGCAGCAGGCCCAGGACCAGGATCGCCCCGGCGGCGCGGGCCCTCACGACGGCCGCCCCCGCAGCGCGCCCACGAACTCGCTCGGCCGTGGGCCGCCGAGCGCCCACGTCAGCCCCACGTAGGCGACGGCGCCCGCCGAGCCGAGCCCCACCAGCAGCGCGAGGGCCCCGGTGCGCGTCGAGGTGTGGACCACGTTCGTCCCGGCCACCAGCACGAGGGCCACCACGGCCGCACCGAACGCCGGCCCGGAGACGGCCCGGGCGAGGTGGGACCGCCGCTGCGGGGCCTCCTTGGCGACCACGAGGTGCAGGAGCGCGGCGGCACCGGCGAGGTAGGCCAGCGAGTGCCCGACGGCGAGCGCCGCCACCCGGTGCCGGTCGGGCACCACGGCGTAGCCGACCGCCATCGCCACGCTCCCGCCGGCCACCACGGCCAGGTTGACCAGCGCCGGCGTGCGGGTGTCGCCCCGGGCGTAGCTCACCCGGCTGGCGAACAGGAACAGGGAGTAGCCGAGCAGGCCCGGGGCGAACCCGGCGAGCGCCCCCGCCACCTGGGCGGCGCCGCGAGGCGTCGTCTCGCCGAACAGGACGGCGTGGCTGATCGGGCCGCCGAGCGCCCCCAGGAGGGCTGCGGCCCCGGCGACCAGGTAGGCGACGGTGCGCACGCCGCGCTCGGTGGTCTCCACGAAGCCCGTGGCGTCGGCCGCTGCGTGTTGGCGGGCGAGCGTCGGGAACAGCCCCGTGAGCACCGGCAGGGCGAACAGCGCGTAAGGCAGCAGGAAGAACTGGAACGCGACCTGGTAGGCCACGACCCCACCCTCCACCCGGTTGCCGAGGACGAGCACGGTCACGAGGAGCAGCTGGCTGGCGGCCAGGAAGACCGCCGCCCACGCCCCCTGGCGGGCCAACCGGCGCACCTCAGGGTGGTGGCGATCGAGGTTGGGCCGCAGGCGGAACGACGACCGCAGCACCGCCAGGACCGGGAGGCCGCAGAAGGCGAGCACGCCGAGCGTGGTGCCGCCGGCGAGCACGATCGTCTCGAGGGTCGTGAGGTGCAGGGTCGGCGAGGCGCCGTCGCGCAGCCACCAGAACGCCGCGCAGGCGGCGATGACCACCACGTTGTTGGCGAGCGGCGCCACGGCGGGCAGGGCGAACCGGTGGTGGGCGTTCAGCACGCTGGTGGCCACGAGGCCGGCTGCGTAGAAGACGACCTGGGGCAGGAAGAACCAGAGGAAGATCGTCCCGAGGTGGGCCTGGGCGTCCCGGGCCGCGTCGCTGCCACCCCCGCTGAACAGCGCCCGGGCGATCCACGGCGCGGCCAACGCTCCCACCACCGCGACGCCGGTGAGCAGCACCGTGGTGAGCCCGAGGACCGCGCCGGCCACGTGCTCGGCCTCGGCCTGGTCGCCTCGGTCGAGCCGGGCGACCAGCGACGGGATCAGGACCGCCTGCACCAGCCCGGCGACCACCAGCTCGAACACCACGTTCGGGATGGTGTTGGCCGACTGGTACACGTTGCCGAGGAAGGTCGTGCCGAGCACCGCAGCCACCACCACGATGCGGACGAACCCCGTGAGCCTGGACAGCGCGGTGAGCGCGGTCATGGCCGCCATCGAGCGGGCCAGGCCGCTGGCAGGCTCGGCGTCGACGACGTCGGGGGTGGCGCTGCTCACGAGGCGCCGGGCAGCGGGGCCTCGCTCCCCGAGCCCAGGCCGTAGTGGCCGTAGGTCCCGGCGTCGGCGTCGGCGACGGCGTACACCGTGGCGAGCAGCCCGTTGACCGTCTCGAGGTCGTCGACGGTGGAGATCTCGTCGCGCAGGTCGGTCGCGTTGCGCACGGCGCCGACCGCCGCGGTCCGGGTCTCCTCTGCCTGGTCCCCCACCGCCGCGGAGACCAGCACCGATCGGGTGGGCCCGGCCTTGGCCATGGCCGAGAGCACGGGCACGAGGAAGTCGAGGTCCGGCGTGCGCGGGTCGGGGCCGGAGACGAAGACGTAGCGGTAGCCGCCGCCCGCCAGGACGGTGCTGGCGTCTCCCCCGCCGTCGGCCGCCTCGTAGCCCAGGTACTTGGCCTCCAGCAGCTTCTGCACCAGTTCCGGGGACCCGGCCTCGGAGGTCACCGCCCGGTCGGCCGCCTTGCGCAGGTCGGTGGCCACCGCGGTGGTGAGGGCGCTCTGCAGGACCGGGCGGGACTGGCCGGTGGTGCCGAGCAGCTCCGCCAGCTGGTCGTCGTCACCGGCGTCGAGCCGCAGGCGGTCGGTGATGGTGAGGGTGCCGCGCAGGTCGGCCCCGGCGGCCACGAGCAGCTGGCGCAGGCGGTCCAGCGAGTCGCCGTCGATGTTCTCGTTGGCGATCACCAGGACCGGCACGTCGGTGAGGCGATCGCCGACGACGCGGCTGGCCGAGGCGAAGAGGGCCTGTTCGGCGGAGTCGCCTCGGTCGACCTCGTCCTGGAGCTCGGCGTTCTTCTCGTTGGTGGCCTTGATGCCGCCCTCGGCCTTCGAGATCTGGGTGCGGAGCTGGTCGACGGTGGCCTTGTTGAGGAAGCCGGTGCCCATGGCCACCC
The DNA here is from genome assembly GCF_019048865.1 of Aquihabitans sp. G128. GTDB lineage: Bacteria > Actinomycetota > Acidimicrobiia > Acidimicrobiales > Iamiaceae > Aquihabitans. Next base: position 899,724 of record NZ_CP077604.1, read on the forward strand.
CGATCGCGAGGGCGAGGAAGACCGCGGTCAGGCTGACCACGTGGTAGCGGAGGTTGATCATGGGTCCCTACCGGAAGCTCAAGAGGAAGCCCCGGAACACGAGGCGGATGGGTTCGCTGACGGCCACGAGCAGCAGGAGCGTGGCCAGGGCGGCGCCCACCAGCAGGAGCAGGTCCCGCTTGCGGACGCGGTGCTGGTACAGCCGGCTCACGCCCCGGGCGTCGACCAGGATCTGGCCGACCTTCATGCGCACGAGGAAGGTGGACGCCATGCCGCCGCGGCCCTTGTCGAAGAAGTCGACCATGGAGTTGTGCGAGCCCACCAGCACGATGAGCTCGGCGCCCTTCTCGAAGGCGAGGAGCATGGCGATGTCCTCGGACGTGCCGGCCGACGCGAAGACGTCGTAGTCCAGCCCGTGCTCGTCGAGCACCTCGGCGCCGGGGGCGTGCCCGTCGACGAAGCCGTGCACGATGAGCCCGGCGCCGCAGCGCAGCGCCGACTCCGAGACCGAGTCCATGTCGCCCAGGATGAGGTCGGGCTTGACACCGGCCTCGATGAGGGCGTCGGCGCCGCCGTCGACGGCGATGACCAGCGGCCGCATCTCCTGGATGTAGCCGGTGCGGCGGAGGAGGTCGAGGTCCTCCTTGTAGTCGGCGCCCCGGACCACCACCAGCACGTGTCGGCCCCGGAAGTCGAGGTCGACGTCGGGGATGTGGGGGTCGTCGACCAGCAGGTGGGCCTCGCGCTGCAGGTAGCTGAGGGTGTTCTCGGCGAAGCGCTCCAGCTCCTCGCCCATGGCCCGGCGGGCCTCCTCGATGACGCCCTCGAGCGAGGCGCTGGTCTGGCGCTGCCCGGTGAGGCGGTGGGCGCCGTCGATCCACAGCTGGTTGCCGACCACGGCGACCTGGGACCCCTCGGCGATGGCCTCGAGCGTCTCGGGCCCGCAGCTGTCGAGCAGCGGGATCCCCGCGCCGACCACGAGGAGCGGGCCCACGTTGGGGTACCGCCCGCTGGCCGACGGCGACGCGTTCACGACCGCGCCGACCTGGGCCGCCACCAGCCCCTCGGCGGCGATGCGATCGAGGTCCTCGTGGTCGATCACCGCGACCTCGCCGGGCCGGATGCGGCGCAGCAGGGCCTTGGTCCGCCGGTCGGCGCGCCGTGCCCGCTGCGTCGGGGCCCTCTCCCAGGGGCGCGGCGGTGGCCTCCATGGCCATCAGCGCCCGCGCTCCTTCGAGGCCAGGGCGAGCAGCTCGGCAGCGGCACCCTGGACCCGCTCGCTGTCGGGCGTGCCCGAGAGCATGCGGGACAGCTCCACCACCCGGTCGTCGCCGTCCAGGGTCGCCGCACCGGCCACGGTGGTGCCGCCGCGGACCGCCTTCCGGACGTGGACCTGCTGGTCGGCGAACGCCGCCACCTGGGGGAGGTGGGTGACCACCAGCACCTGGTGGTCGGCGCCGAGCGCCGCCAGGGAGCGGCCCACGGCCAGGGCCGCCTGGCCGCCGATCCCGGCGTCGACCTCGTCGAAGACCAGCACCGGCGGGGCTTCGCTCAGGACCAGGCGCAGCGCCAGCATCGAGCGAGCGAGCTCGCCACCGGACGCCACCTTGGTGAGCGGGGCGGGATCGACGCCCGGGTTGGCCGCCAACAGGAAGGCGACGTCGTCGCCCGGGTCCTCGGCGCCCACCGCGACCTGGAGGCGGGCGTTGGGCATGGCCAGGTCCCGGAGGTGCCCCTCGACCGCCCGGGCCAGGGCGGGGGCGGCCTTGCGCCGCGCCTTGCCGACGGCGGCCGCGGCCTTGGCCTCGCGCTGGTCGGCTTCGGCCAGCCGGGCTTCGAGCGCGGCGGCTCGGGCGTCGTGGCTCTCCAACCGCTCCAGGCGCTCGGCCACGGCGTCGCGGTAGGCGATGACGTCGTGGAGGGTGCCACCGCCGGTCCGGCGCCCCTCGTCGTCGACCGGGGCGGTGCCGTACTTGCGACGCAGGTCCACCAGCAGCTGGCGGCGCTCGCGGATGCCGGCCAGCCGCTCGGGGTCGTCGTCGATGGCTTCGCCCGAGGCCCGCACCTCGGCGGCCACGTCGGCCAGCTCGGCCTGGGTGGAGCGCAGGCGCTCGACCAGCAGGGCGAAGGGGGCGTGGCCGTCGAGCGCGGCGATCGCCACGCCGACGCCGTCGCCGGCACCGCGCTCCTCGGTGAGGGCCGCCACGGCGAGCCCGGCGACCTCGCGGTGGCTCACGGCCCCGGCCAGCAGGTCCTCGAGCTCGTCGAGCGCCCGGTCCTCGTCGGGGTCCTCGAGGCCGGCGCCGTCGAGCTCGCCGAGCTGGAAGCGCAGCAGGTCTGCCTCGCGGGCCCGCGCACCGGCGTCGCCGCCGAGCGTGCCGAGCTCCTCGGCGATGGATCGCCGCTCCGCCCGGGCAGCTTCGAGCGGCGCGAGGTCGACGCCGGCGAAGCGGTCCAGCGCGTCGCGCTGGGTGCGGGTGGCCAGCAGCGACTGGTGGGCGTGCTGGCCGTGCAGGTCGACCAGGGCCACGGCCTCGTCGGCCAACGCCGCGGCGGTGGCCATCCGGCCGTTCACGTAGGCGCGGGACCGGCCCTCGGCGGGCACGATCCGGGTGAGGATCAGCTCCTCGCCATCGAGGTCGAACCGCCCTTCCACCACCGCCTCGGAGGCTCCGGCGCGCACCAACCCCGCGTCGGCCCGGCCGCCGAGGAGCAGGTCGATGGCCCCCACCACCATGGTCTTGCCGGCGCCCGTCTCCCCGGTGAGCGCGGTCATCCCCGGGCCCAGCACGAGCGACAGGTGGTCGATGATGCCCAGGTCGGTGACGGCGAGCTCCACCAGCCGGCCGCGCGGCGCCACGGGACGGACCGGCGCGCTCATCGGTCGTTCAACCCGAACTTGGCCTTGAGGATGCGGTGGAAGTCCTGGCCGCCGAAGGTGACGAAGCGGGCCGGGCGCGGATCGGCGGCGACGGTGACCGTGGCCCCCGGGGGGAGCACGCGGATGTGCTCGCCATCGACGGCCACCGCCGCGGCCCGGTCGCCCAGCACCTCGACCACGACGGTGCTCGACGGCTCGAGCACCAGCGAGCGGTCGAACAGGGAGTGGGGCGAGACCGCCGTGAGCAGCAGGGCCCGGTGGGTGGGCGCCACGATCGGGCCACGGGCCGAGAGCGAGTAGGCGGTCGAACCGGTGGGCGTGGCGATGATGACGCCGTCGGCCACGTAGTTCGTGAAGAACTCGCCGTCGATGCTCACCCCGAGGCGCACCGTGCGTCCCATGGCCTGCTTCTCGATGACCACCTCGTTGAGCGCCGAGGGCAGCGTGCCCCACAGGCGTTGGCCCTCGGTCTCCTCGTCGGCGCCCGGGCTGGGCGGCGGCGTCAGGTGCGCGGCCACGAGCAGGCGCTCGGTGGTGCTGTGCTCGCCGGCGAAGTAGCCCGCCAGCGCCTGCTCCCAGCCGGTGGGCTCGACCTCGGCGAGGTAGCCCAGCTGGCCGAGGTTGATGCCGAGGACGTGGGCATCGGCCTGCACGGCCCGGCGCGTGGCGCAACATGGTGCCGTCGCCGCCCACCGACACCACCAGGTCGATCCCGAGCACGCCGTCGTCGTGCTCGGGGCGGGGCCCGGCGCCCGGCACCAGGGCGGCTTCGTCCGGCGAGGCGACCACGCGGTGGCCCCGGTCGACGAGCCACCGGGCGAGGTCGGCGCCCAGGTCGAGGGCGTCGGGCCGGCCGCCGTGCAGGAACAGCGCCACCGTGCTCACCGTGTGCCTGCCTCGTCCAGCGCCGCGGCCACGAGGGCCTCGAGGTCCGGGCGCGGCGCCGCCTCGGGCCCGGGGGCCCGGGCGTGGAGGAGGAACTCGACGTTGCCGTCGGCCCCGCGCAGCGGTGAGGTCATCAACCCCATGATGGCGGTTCCGCGCTCGTCGAGCGTGCCGGCCACGTCGCGCAGCACGCGCGCCCAGATCTCGGGGTCGGTGATGACGCCCCGTCCCTCGGCCGCTTCGGCCTTGGCCGCCTCGAACTGCGGCTTGACCAGCCACACCAGGTCGGCGCCGGGCCGGACCAGCGCGAGGAGCGCGTCGGCCACCGTCCGCAGCGAGATGAAGGACAGGTCGGCGACCAGGACGTCGGCGAGGTCCCCGAGCTGGCCGGGCTCGACGTGGCGGACGTTGGTCCGCTCGTGGACCTCCACGCGCGGGTCGGTGAGCAGCCGCTGGTGCAGCTGTCCCCGGCCCACGTCCACCGCGACGACCGCCGCGGCCCCGGCCTGCAGCGCGCAGTCGGTGAAGCCACCGGTGGACGACCCGGCGTCGAGGACGCGGCGACCGGTCAGGTCGAGGCCGAAGCGCTCGAGCGCGGCGGCCAGCTTCTCGCCGCCGCGTCCCACGAACCGCGCGTGGGCCCGCGACGACGAGGGGCTCGTCGGCGGCGACCTGCCGCGAGGCGTTGGTGGCGGGTGCGCCGCCGACCAGCACCTCGCCGCGCTCGATGGCCTGTCGGGCCTGCTCTCGGTCGGGCGTCAGGCCCCGGCGGACCAGCTCGGCGTCGAGCCTCCGGCGGGGAGCCGTGGGAGCCTCAGCTCGCGGTCTTCTTGGCCGCGGGGGCCTTCTTGGCGACCGTCTTCTTGGCGGCGGCGGCCTTCTTGGCCGGGGCCTTCTTCGCCGCGGCCTTCTTGGCGGCCGGCGCCTTCTTGGCGGGGGCCTTCTTGGCGACCGTCTTCTTGGCGGCGGTGGCCTTCTTGGCCGGCGCGCTCTTCTTGGCGGCGGTGGCGGCCTGCTTGGCGCCGGGCTTGATGGCCTCGATCAGCTTCTCGACCCGCGTGATGTCGGCGATGGTGGCGAGCCCGAGGGACTCGGCGGAGGAGGAGATCTCCTGGCGCACCTGGTCGATGAAGGCCTCGGTGTTCTTGCGGCTGCGCTCGACCAGGTCGGCGACGACGGCCTGGGCCTGCTCGGTCTGGACCTCGCCGGTCTTGACGAGATCCTTGACCAGCGCCTCGGCCTTGGCCTGGGTGATCGCGGTGAACGCCATGCCGGCGTCGAGGTACCTCTTGAGGACGTTGCTCTGAGCCATGAGGGCGAGGTTACCTGGAGTACGCAACTGCTTGCAAAAGTTTGCACCCTGAACCTGACGCAGGCGACGGGCCCGTCCACCGGGGCCCGAGCACGCTCACAGGCCGCCGGTGTGCGAGGGCGGCCAGATGATGAACATGGCCCGGCCCACGATGAGGTCCTCGTCGATGGGACCGAAGCAGCGCCCGTCGTGGGAGTGGGTGCGGTTGTCCCCCAGCACCAGGACGTGGCCGGCGGGGATCTTCAGGCCCTCGGCGGTGTTGAGGCCGGTCACCTCGCCCGGCCCGCATGCCACGCTGGCGTCGGTGGGCTGGCCGCTGGTGTAGGGCTCGTCGAGCTCCTTGCCGTCGATCTTCACGCTGCCCTCGGTGATCGACACCCGGTCGCCGGGCAGGCCGATGACCCGCTTGATCAGGTCCTTCTCCGTCAGGGCGGGGTCGTTGCCCGGTCGCTCGAACACCACCACGTCGCCTCGCTCGACGTCGCCGAACTTGTAGGACAGCTTGTTCACGACCACGCGGTCGTTGATCTGCAGCGTCTCGGTCATCGACTCCGACGGGATGTAGAAGGTCTGGAACAGGAAGGTCCGGACGATCACCGCCACGATGATCGCCCCGAACAGCACGGCGGCCCACTCGACCATGTTCCGGGTCTGGGACTTGGGCGGCTTGTCCTTGCGGCGGCGTCGCCCGCCGCGCTCGGGAGCGGCGGCGTCGCCGTCGTCGCGGGGTCGTTTGCGGACGCGCTCGCCGGTGGCCCCGGCGACGGAGGCGTCGGGGATGGTCGGTTCGTCGGGCGGCACCATCACAGCCCTCCCATCTTCGAAGGGGGCCAGATGATCACGAAGGCCCGCCCCACGATGGAGTCCTCGTCGATGGGGCCGAAGCAGCGGCCGTCCTGGGAGTTCACGCGGTTGTCGCCGAGCACCAGGACGTGGCCGGCCGGGATGCGCAGGCCCGCTTCGGTGTCGATGCCCTTGGTGTCGCCCAGCCCGCAGCCGACGTTGGCCTCGGTCTCGAGGCCGTCGGTGTAGGGCTCGTCGAGCACGCGCCCGTCGATGCGGACGGTGCCGCCCATGATCGACACGTGCTCACCGGGGAGGCCGACGACCCGCTTGATCAGGTCCTTGATCGTGCCCTCCTGGTTCTTCGGCCGTTCGAAGACCACGACGTCGCCGCGGTGCACCCCGTGGACCTCGTAGGCCAGCTTGTTGACCAGCACCCGGTCGTTGCGCACCAGGGTGTTCGACATGGACGGAGACGGGATCCAGAACTGCTCGAAGGCGAAGGTGCGGACGAGGACCGCCACCACCAGCGCACCCACGACGACCACGCCCCAGCGCAGCGCGCTGCGTCGGCGGGGCGCCGCCTTGGCGGCGTTGCGGGCGGCTCGGGCCCGTCGGGCTGCGGCGACGTCCTCGTCGGTGACCTCGACGACCGCCGCCGACCGGTCACCCTCGGTGGCGCGTCGGACCGAGTCGGTGGCGAGGGCGGTGTCGCCGTCGCCGGAGGGGGCATCGGGCGAGCGCTCGCTCGGGGGGGTCGCCTGCCTCGGATGCCACGACGGGCGACGCTAGCGCGGCGCCCCCGAGGGTCGGTCGCGTCGAGGAGCGCCGGCGCGCGGCTCAGCGGTAGCGGGCCAGGACGCGGGCCGCCGCGTCCGCGAGGACGTCGCCCTCGCCGAGCTCCGGGTCGATGCGCACCACGTGAGCCGTCGGTCCCAGGCGGAGCAGGAGCCGCTCGAGCCAGGACCGGCCGGCCACCGCGAGGGTCACCACCAGGCGGCCGTCGGTGCTCGGCTCGACGGCGACGACCGGGTAGGCCTCGGCCACCCAGCGGGCATCGGCCGGCAGGTCGAGCACGATCTGGGGCAGGCGGTCGGGGATGCGCACGGTGGCGGCCAGGTCGGCGGGGGCGGGCTTTGCAGGCTCGTCGAGCTGCTGGACGGCCTCCATGCGGTCGAGGCGGAAGCGGCGGGGCTCGTCGCGCTCGACGGCGCGCCCGGCGAGGTACCAGAGGCCCTGCACCGCGAAGACCCGCCACGGGTCGACGACCCGGTCCTCGACGACGTCGCGGCCGTAGCTCCAGTAGGTGAAGCGCACCTGCCGACCGGCCGCGATGGCCTCGGCGAGCAGGCGGCCCGTGGCCCCGCCCTCCGGATCGAGGTCGACGTCGACGGCCTCCCCCGGCTCGATGCCCAGCAGCGCCGCCAGCTTCGACAGCGCCCGCCACAGCGGCGAGTCGTCCGCCGCGTCGTCGGCGACGAGGGCGTCGGCGGCGGCGACCAGGGCCAGCCCCTCGGCCGGGGTGAGCCGGAGCGGGCGGTCGAAGGAGAACAGGCGCACCCACACGCGACCGTCCTCGACGATGACCTCGAAGGGCATCTCGTCGTAGTGCAGCGAGTCGGCGCCGATCATGGCGGCCATCTCGAGCTCCTTCACCAGCTCGGGGCGGGCCAGCCCGAAGCGGTCGCACAGCTCGGTGATGGGCACGCCGTCGGGTTGGCCGGCCGCCCACTGGAGGATGGCCAGCAGGCGCTGGATGCGGGTGCCCGCGGTGACCCGGCTCATCGGGCCGCCACCTCCTCGAGCCAGCCCACCAGCTCGGCGCGCAGCTCGGGGGGCGACCGCAGCTCGGCCCGGTCCAGGAAGGCCAGCAGCCAGGACCTGAAGCCCTCGCGGTTCGTCACCACGAGCGACACCACCAGGCCCGAGTCGTCGTCGCTCACCACCTGCGCATCGCCCAACTCGGCGCGCACCGCGGCGGCCACGGCGGGATCGAACCACACCTCGGCCGTCACGGGGTCGGTGTGGCCACCCAGGACCCACGGATCGAGGCGCAGGCCGGGCACCGCTTCGACCGGCCGCTCGAACGCGCTCGGCGGCGTGTCGAGGGCCACGCCGCCCTCCACCCGGCTCATCCGGTACCAGCGCTCCTCGCCGCGGACGTGGTCGAAGCCGTTGAGGTACCAGCGGCCCCGCAGGAACTCGAGGCGGTACGGGTTCACGACCCGTTCCACCCCGTGGTACCCGAAGCGCAGGGACCGCCGCTCCGCCACCCCGGTGAAGGCGGCCACCAGGTCCGGGTCGGCAGGGATCTCGGCCACCGGCGCGGTTGCGGCCGCCACGCCACCGAGCTTGAAGAGGGCGCGCTGGCCCATGCCGCCGTCGGACGCCACCACGGCGGCGGCCAGGTTCAGGGCCTCGAGCTCCTCGGCGTCGAGGCCCGGGTCGCGCAGCTCGTAGTCCCGCGGGCGGATGCGGTAGCCCAGGATCGGCGGGTCGGTGCCCGGCACGCTCTCGACCAGGAGCGGCACCCCCATCTCCCGCAGCTCGTCCTTGTCCCGCTCGAACGCCCGCTTGAAGGACGCGTCCTCGTCCGGGTAGCCGGGGACCCGACGGCGCAGCTCGGCGGCGGTGACGGGCCGAGGCGCGCCGAGCAGCGCGTTCATGAGGGTGATGAGCCGCTCGATCTTCGCCTGGGCCATGGCGACCGATCCTACGGGGCGCCCGCGTCGCCCCGTCCGGGCTCACCGACCGCTCGGGCGGCGAGGATGCCGGCCGCGGCCGCTGCGGCGAAGTACAGGGGGTCCTGGTCCGGGCTGCGTCCCATGGTGGTGACGGCGAGGTCGGCGGCACGGAGCAGGGCTGCCGGGTCGCCCGGGTCGACGGGCACCCAGCGGTGCCGGTGGGTGGCCGGGGGGTCGACGCCGGGCGGGACGGCCACCTGCACGTCGGAGCGCACGGCGTCGAGGGCGGTGAGCGAGTGGTGGCTGATCCCCTGGTGGCGGGGCCGGGGGTCCGCCGAGGAGCAGCGGAGGCAGGCCAGCGGGGTGGCCCCGAGCCAGGCTGCGGCATCGAGCACGCCGGCCACCTCGAGGGCGGTGTAGCCGAGGCGGCTCCCGGTGCCGGCGCCCCCGGGGCCCATCGCGACGACGACCACCTCGGCGTCTAGGCGGTGCCGGGCCAGCGACAGGGCCGAAGCCACGTTCAGCGCCTCGACGTCGCCGCCGAAGGCGTGCCCGGCGGTGACCGTGGCGTGCAGCAGGCCCCGCTCGACGAGGGCCGCCACCTGGTCGCTGAGGGCCAGCGGCAGGGCGGCGCCGTCGGTCATCACGTACACCACCCGGGTGCCGGGTCGGGTGGCGGCGATGGCGGCGGCGATCACGGGCAGCTGGCTGTGGACGCCGGCCGCCACCACCGGCAGGCCGTCGAGCCGCTCGGGGAGCGAGCCGGGTTGCTCCTCCCCCGCCCCGCTGTCGACCTGGAGGCTGGTGTAGCGCAGCTTCATCAGGTGCCCGGGGCCCGCTTCGGCCCAGGGTCCGCGTGAGGTTCCAGTGGACGACGTGCCACCCGCCGCTGCCGAGGCCGAGGCCGACGGCGGTGGTGTTGCAGACCACCCGGTCGCCCACCGCGATGGGCCCGGTGAGCTGGGTCAGGGCGTAGGCGCGGTCACCGTCGTCCAAGCGGGCCCGGACGAGCCCGGGACGACGCTCGATGATCTCGGCGACGGTGGCCTCGCGGAACGCGGGCACCGGCTCAGCCCGCCGTCACAGCGAGGCGATGAGCTTCTCGACCCGCTCGTCGTGGGCCTTGAACGGGTCCTTGCACAGCACGGTGCGCTGGGCCTGGTCGTTGAGCTTCAGGTGCACCCAGTCGACCGTGTAGTCCCGCTTCTTCTCCTTGGCCTTCCGGATGAACTCGCCGCGCAGGCGGGCCCGGGTGGTCTGCGGCGGCTGGTCGGTGGCCAGGTCGATCTCGTCGTCGTCGCACACCCGGTCGACCATGCCGCGGTCCTGCAGCCGGTAGAAGAGGCCACGGTCGCGGTTGATGTCGTGGTACTGCAGGTCGACCAGCGCCACGCGGGGATCGCTCAGGGGCAGGTCGTGGCGGTCCCGGTACTGCTCGATCAGGTTGTGCTTGATCACCCAGTCGCACTCCCGATCGAGTGACAGCGGGTCTCGCTCGATGGTGGTGATGGCGTGCTCCCACGCGCCGAGCGCCATCTTCTCCTCGGGGCTGAGGCCCCGGGTCTCGGCGTAGCGGATGGCGCGAGAGAGGTACTCGCTCTGGATGTCGAGCGCCGAGACCTCGCGGCCGTTGGCCAGCCGCACCCGGCGGGTGCAGGTGATGTCGTGGCTGATCTCGCGGATGGCCCGGATGGGGTTCTCCAACGTCATGTCCCGCAGGACCACGTTGGGCTCCTCGAGCATGCGCAGCAGCAGGCTGGTGGCCCCGACCTTGAGGAACGTGGCCTGCTCGCTCATGTTGGAGTCGCCCACGATGACGTGCAGCCGCCGGAACCGCTCGGCGTCGGCGTGGGGCTCGTCCCGGGTGTTGATGATCGGGCGGGACCGGGTGGTGGCGCTGGAGACGCCCTCCCAGATGTGCTCGGCCCGCTGGCTGATGGAGAACATGGCGCCGCGGGCGGTCTGGAGGACCTTGCCGGCGCCGGCGTAGATCTGCCGGCTCACCAGGAACGGGATCAGCACCTCGGCGTAGTGGCCGAAGTCGTCGCGGCGGCTGGTGAGGTAGTTCTCGTGGCAGCCGTAGGAGTTGCCCGCCGAGTCGGTGTTGTTCTTGAAGAGGTAGATGGTGCCCCGGATGCCCTCCTCGTGGAGGCGCTGCTCGGCGCTCACCAGGAGCTGCTCGAGGATCCGCTCGCCGGCCTTGTCGTGGATGACCAGCTCCCGCACGGAGTCGCACTCGGGGGTGGCGTACTCGGGGTGGCTGCCGACGTCGAGGTAGAGGCGGGCGCCGTTGGCCAGGAAGACGTTGGAGCTGCGGCCCCAGGACACCACCCGGCGGAACAGGTATCGGGCCACCTCGTCCGGGCTCAGGCGGCGCTGGCCCCGAGAGGTGCAGGTGACGCCGTACTCGTTCTCGAGACCGAAGATGCGGCGTTCCACGGCGTCACCGTACCGGCGGGCCGCGCCCCTGCGATGCCACCCGGTGCGGCGGCGTCGGCGATCACCCGGTCAGGACGAGCAGCGCGCTTCGAGTGCGGCGCGCAGCTCGGGCGAGGGGTACTTGGCGTCGATGCGCTCGAACGAGCGGCCCACCTCGGTCAGCTGCGCCTCCACGCCGCTGACCAGGGCCGCCACCTGGCGCTGGAACGCGTCGGCGTCGTCGGTGGGCAGCGCAGCTGCGGTCTTGCCGGCATCGGCGATGGCCTGGCGGTAGTCGGTGAAGCGATCGGCCAGGTCGTCGACCAGCGCGTCGCCGTCGACGACGTCGGGCACGCCGCCGCGGCGGAGCTCGGCGAGGAGGGCATCGGTGTCGCGCTCGGCCCGGGCGAAGAGGTCCTCGATGGCGGCCTTGGCGCCGGGGACGTCGCCCGGGTCGACGCTGCCCGCCACCCCTGCTCCGGCCTGGGCGACCTTCACCGACCACGCGCCGAACGCCGAGCAGAACCCCGTGGCCCAGCGGTCGATCGGCACGGCGTCGGCGGGGTGGCCGTCGGTGGTCGTGGTGGTGGTGGCGAGGCGGGTGGTCGAGCTCGGCGCGGCCTCGGAGCCCGTTCCGCTGGTGCACGCCGCCGCCACGAGGGCGGCGGCGAGCGCCAACGCGGCGAGCGAGGTGCGCACGGCCCTTCGGCTCAGGCCGGCTCGTCCGTCGCCGGGGCGTCCGGAGCGGCGTCCTCGACCGGGGCGTCGGCGCCGGGCAGCGCCGGTGGCTCGACGGCGAGGGCCACCGAGACCTCGGCGTCGTCCAGGCGGCGGAAGCAACGGCGGGCCGCGGCGCGGTCGAGCAGGGCGACCTCCAGGTCGGCGGCCACCAGGGTGCGGTCCGGGCCGGAGAGGGCCGACGCCGCCACGCGCAGGGCGGTGCCCAGGTCGGGCCCGTCGCCCAGGCCGGCCTTGACCCGCTCGGCCACCGTCTCGGCGTCGCCGCCGAGCACGGCGAAGGCCGTCTCGTCGATCACGGTGCCGTCGTAGAGCAGGTGGAAGAGCTGGTCCTCGGCGGCCTCGGCGCCCACCTCGGCCACCAGGATCTCGACCTCGAGCGGCTTCATCTCGTGGGTGAAGACCTGGCCGAGGATCTGGGCGTACTGGTTGGCCAGGCTGCGGGCGTCGACGTCCTCCCGGCTGAACGAGTAGCCCTTGAGGTCGGCGGCGCGGACGCCGGAGATGCGGAGCTGGTCGAACTCGTTGTACTTGCCGACGCCGGCGAAGGCGATGCGGTCGTAGATCTCGGAGACCTTCCGCAGCGTGCTCGACGGGTTCTCGGCGCACACGACGATCCCCTCCACGCAGATGGCGGCCACCAGGCTGCGGCCGCGCGAGATGCCCTTCCGGGCGTAGTCGGCGCGGTCCTTCATGACCTGCTCGGGGGCGACGTAGAAGGGCATGCTCATCGGAGGGCTCCGGCGGTGGAGAGGGAGGGGCGGGCGGTGCGGGGGCGCATCAGGCGACGCTCGCCCCGGTGCTGTCCTCGGTGCCGGCGACCAGGCGGGCGTAGGCCGACGCGAGGTCGGCGTCGGGGACCCGGGTGAAGCCGACGGCGTCGATGGTGGCCACCACCGGCCAGATGCCGCGCACCGGGTCGGGGCCGCCCGTGGCGGAGTCCTCGTCGGCCGCGGTGACCAGCGCCTTCAGGGCCAGGTCGATGGTGGCCCCGCTGTCGAGGCCTTCGGCGAAGCCGAGCTTCACGACCGTGGCGGCGTGCAGGCCGCCCGAGCCGGAGGTGGCGTAGTCGTTCTCCTCGTACCGGCCGCCCGTGACGTCGTACTGGAAGAGCCGCCCGGCCTCGCGCCGCGTGTCGTAGCCGGCGAAGAGCGGCACGACGGCCAGGCCCTGCATGGCGGCGGGCAGGTGGTTGCGGACCATCTGCGAGAGCTGGTTGGCCTTGCCCTCCAGCGAGAGGGCGCCGCCCTCGACCTTCTCGTAGTGCTCCAACTGCAGCTGGAACAGCTTCACCATCTCCATGGCGGGGCCGGCGGCACCGGCGATGGCCACGCCCGACCAGCGATCGGCGGCGAAGACCTTCTCGATCGACCGGTGGCTGATGAAGTTCCCCGACGTGGCCCGGCGGTCGCCAGCCATGACGACGCCGTCGGCGTAGCGGATGGCCACCACCGTGGTGCCGTGGGTGATCGATCCGGCGGCGCTCACGGGACCGGACGGTGCGGCGGGGACGAGGCCCTGGCGACGCAGCAGCGCTGCGAAGTCCGGGCCCGGGTCGTCGCCGGGAGAGAAGGTCGGGATCTGCACGCGGCCGAGGGTACCGGACCGCCACCCGCCCCCGACCCCGGCTCCTCGGCGCGCCGCGCCCGGTCTCTGGCGAAGGGCCGAGGCGGCTACTCGCCGCCCTTCTGGACGTAGGAGCGGACGAAGTCCTCGGCGTTGGACTCCAGGACCTCGTCGATCTCGTCGAGGAGGTCGTCGATCTCGGACTTCAGCTTCTCGCCGGTCTCGGTGTTGACCGGGGCCTCGGCGACCTCTTCGGCCTTCCGGGCGGGGGCGACCTTGCGCTTCTGTTCCTGTTCAGCCATCTGGGACCCTCCGTGTCAGGCGCCGCTCAGCCGGGCCAGGAGCTCGGCTGGAGTGGCGCTTTCGTCCACCAAGGTACCGACGTGGGCGCGCGTCCCGCGCAATGGTTCCATCATCGGCACGCGACGCAGCGAGTCCTCCCCCACGTCGAACACGATCGAGTCCCAGTTGGCCGCCACCACCTGGTCGGCCCAGCGCTGGAGGCAGCGGCCGCGGAAGTAGGCCCGGGTGTCGGTGGGCGGGTCGGTCATGGCGCGCGTGGCCTCGTCGTCGGTGGTGAGGCGGACCAGGCCGGCGCGGGCCGAGAGCGACCGCTCCGGTCGCACGTCGTGGTACTGGAGGGCGAGGGCGGCGAGCCGCGGGTCGTCCCAGCCGACGCCGTGGCGATCGCGGTAGCCGTTCAGGATGCGGTACTTCGCCACCCAGTCGAGCCGGTCGGCCAGCGCCATCGGGTCGGACTCGAGGCCGGTCAGGACCTGCTCCCAGGTGTCGAGGACCTGGGCGCCGACCTCGCCGCCCACGGTCTCGAGCCCGCGCTCCTCGCCCCACTTGCGGGCTCGGTCGAGCAGCTCCCACTGCACCTCCAGCGCGGTGACGGTGGTGCCGTCGACCAGCTCGAGCGGCCGGTGGAGGCCGAGGTCGTAGGAGACCTGGCGCATGGCCTGGACGGGGCTGCGGAACGCGAAGGTGCGGGGCAGGGCGTCGTCCTCGACCATGGCGAGCACGAAGGCGGTGGCCCCCACCTTCAGGAAGGTGGCCGTCTCGGAGCAGTTGGCGTCACCGGTGATGACGTGGAGCCGCCGGTACCTCTGGGCATCGGCGTGGGGCTCGTCACGGGTGTTGATGATGGGCCGCTTCAGCGTGGTCTCGAGGCCGACCTCGGCCTCGAAGAAGTCGGCGCGCTGGGTGAGCTGGAAGGGGACGTCCTTGATCCCCAGCCCCGGCGCCTCGGAGCCGATCTTCCCGCTCCCGGTGTAGAGCTGGCGGCTGATGAAGTGGGCGGTGGCATGGGTGATGATCTTGCCGAAGGGGACGGCGCGATCCATGAGGTAGTTCTCGTGGCAGCCGTAGGAGTTGCCCTTGCCGTCGGAGTTGTTCTTGTGGACGACCAGCTCCTGGCCCTCGGGCAGGAGGCGGTTGGCCGCCACGATGGAGCGCTGCAGGATCTGCTCGGCCGCCCGGTCGAAGACCACCACGCTGCGGGCGTCGGCGCACTCGGGGGTGGAGCACTCGGGGTGGGCGTGGTCGACGTAGTAGCGGGCCCCGTTGGTGAGCACCGCGTTGACCAGGTGGGTCTCGACCTCCGGGGGCGACGACGGTCCGGCGGGGCCCCGCGCGTCGTTGCCGGGCGACTCGTCCTCGAAGTCCCAGCCGACCTTCGGCCCGCCCTCCTGGGCCCGCGCCAGGTCGCCCAGGTAGGCGTTGATCAGCATCGACGATGCCGTGACCGGGTTGGACTCGCCCGCGCCGCGGTGCACGATCCCGAACTCGGTCTCGATCCCGATCACCTTGTGCACGGCCATGGGCGGACCCTACCCGTGCCCTGCGCAGAGGCGACCGGCGCTGGGGCCTAGAGGTACTGGCCGGTGGCCACCCGCTCGATGGACCGGCCACCCTCCGGCTCGGCCTCGTCCGGGCGCTTGATGAGCGTGCGGATGTAGACGATCCGCTCGCCCTTCTTGCCCGAGATCTTGGCCCAGTCGTCCGGGTTGGTGGTGTTGGGCAGGTCCTCGTGCTCCTTGTACTCCTGGTGGATGGAGTCGATGAGGTCGGAGGTCTTGATGCCCCGAGGACCGCCCCCGATGAGGCGCTTGATGGCCAGCTTCTTGGCGCGCCGGACGATGTTCTCGATCATGGCCCCGGACGCGAAGTCCTTGAAGAACATGATCTCCTTGTCGCCGTTCTGGTACGTGACCTCGAGGAACTGGTTGTCCTCGTCGTCGCGGTACATCTCCTCGACGGTGGCCTCGATGATCGAGCGCACGCACTTCTCGGGATCGCCCCCGCCCAGAGACTCGACCTCGGCCGCGCTCAGCGGCAGGTCGCTGGTGAGGTAGCGGGAGAAGATCTGCGCCGCCGCCGTGGCGTTGGGCCGCTCGATCTTGATCTTCACGTCCAGCCGGCCGGGCCGCAGGATGGCCGGGTCGATGAGGTCCTCCCGGTTCGAGGCGCCGATGACGATCACGTTCTTCAGCGTCTCGACGCCGTCGATCTCGGCCAGCAGCTGCGGGACGATGGTGCTCTCCATGTCGGAGGAGATGCCGGTGCCACGGGTCCGGAACATCGAGTCCATCTCGTCGAAGAAGACGATGACCGGCCAGCCCTCCTCGGACTTCTCCCGGGCCCGCTGGAACACCAGGCGGATCTGGCGCTCGGTCTCGCCGACGTACTTGTTGAGCAGCTCCGGGCCCTTGATGTTGAGGAAGTAGCTCTTGGCGTGCTCGTCTCCGGACACGAGGGCGACCTTCTTGGCCAGCGAGTTGGCCACCGCCTTGGCGATGAGGGTCTTGCCGCAGCCGGGAGGGCCGTAGAGGAGGATGCCCTTGGGGGCGGGCAGCTTGTGCTCGGCGAAGAGCTCGGCGTGCACGAACGGCAGCTCGACCGCATCGGCGATCTGCTCGATCTGGCCGTCGAGGCCGCCGACGTCGTCGTAGGAGATGTCCGGCACCTCCTCGAGGACCAGCTCCTCGACCTCGGGGCGGGCCAGCTTCTCGATGAGCAGGCCGGATCGGCCGTCCATGAGGACGGTGTCGCCGGCGCGGATGCCCAGCTCGATGAGCTCGTCGGACAGCTCGCAGACCCGCTCGTCGTCGGCCCGGCCCACGATGAGGGCCCGGCCGCCGCCCATGGCGTCCTTGACCGTGACCACCTCGCCCGTGCGGTCGTTGGCCCGGTTGAGGATGACGCTGAAGCTCTCGTTGAGGGCGACCTCGTCGCCCTGGTTGAGCTGGTCGGCCAGCTCCGGCATGACGGCCACCCGCATCTTGCGGCCGCCGGCGTGCACGTCGACGGTGCCGTCGTCGTTGGTGCCGAGGACCGTGCCGTAGGCGGCGGGAGGTTGGGTGAGCTTCTCGACCTCCTCGCGCAGCGCCGCGATGTGGTCGCGCGCCTCGCGGAGGGTGTAGGTGAGCTTCTCGTTCTGGCTCACGGCCTGCTGGAGCTGGCCCTTCGTCTCGAGCAACCGCTCCTCGAGGGTGCGCACCCGCTTGGGCGCGTCCTGGATGCGCCGGCGGAGCGTGACCACCTCTTCTTCGAGGGCTCCGGCGGTGTCGCGGAGCTCGGCGAGCTCGGCCTCCTGCTCGGACAACCGCTGCTGGAACTCGTCGGTGCTGACGGGAACCACCTCCTCGGGGATCGGGGCGACGGTGCCGCCGGCCGGGGCCGGTGGCGCCTCGTGGTCGACGCTACACACGCCCACCCGGGGTGCGCGCCACCCCTTCTGAGGGTTCACGACGGCGAAACACCCCCGCGACAGCTCCGCCGCCGAGCCCGCCCCCGCCCACCCCACCCCGGCGAACTTGTGGGCCCACGCTGCCGGAAACGGCGGTGTGGGCCCACAAGTTCGAGGGGATGGGGCCGATGGGGTGGGGCGGTGCGCCGCGGTGACGGACGACCTCGGGGAGCCACCCGGGTGGGTTCACGGATCACCGGGGTGGTCCGCTACCATCCGAACCACGGCTCGACGGCCACCCACGAAGGGTGGCGCCACCCGATGAAAGAGGCAACCGCACCATGAAGGTCTGGATCGACCAGGATCTCTGCACCGGCGACGGGCTCTGCGAGGAGATCGCCCCCGACGTCTTCACCCTCCTCGACGATGGCCTCGCCTACGTCAAGGAAGGCGCCAAGGTCTTCTCCGACCCGGGTGGCCCCGAGGGCCTCGCCGTGGTGCCCGCCGGCCAGGAAGAGGCCACGATCGAGTCCGCCGAGGAGTGCCCCGGCGAGTGCATCTTCATCGAGCTCTGAGCTTGCAGCACCTGCGTGCCGTCCGGATGGGGCCCTACGGGGCCCCATCGGTCGTTTTGGGCCGCGGTCGCGCACCGGTCCGGTCCGGCGCTCGCCCCTGAGGCGAGCCCGTCGTCGGCAGCCGGCCGGCGGCGCGGGGCGGTCAGCCGATGCAGCCGCCGGCGGAGACGGTCTCCGTGCCCACCGTGCGCAACACCGCCTGCAGCTCGCGGGTGCTGAGGGCGTAGGCCACCCCGGGGCGGTCCGGGGCGATGGCGAAGGCCACGCCCACCACGTCGCCGTCGGGAGAGACCAGGGCCGAGCCCGAGTCGCCCGGGCGCAGGGCGGCGGCGAGCACCAGGACCTGGCGGGTGACCCCGGGGTTGTCGTAGATGTCGGAGCCGGTGGCGTCGATGCGCTGGCCCACCTCGAACGGCGCCAGGCGCAGCGGGCCGCCGCCCGGGTGGCCGAACACGGCGCCGCGGTCGCCCTCGGCGGCGGCACCCAGCGGGAGCGCGGGCCGGTCGAGGCCCTCCACGTGGATGATGGCGAGGTCGCGGTCGGGGTCGAAGGCCACCACGCTGCCGGTGCGGCGGCGCCCGTCGGTGGTCACCACCTCGGTCTCGGACTCCCCCGCCACGACGTGGGCGTTGGTGGCCACCAGGTCGTCGCCCACCACGAAGCCGCTCCCCTCCTGGATCTGGTCGCAGGCCTGGCCGGCGACGAGCACGGTGGAGGCGGTGACCTTCGCGGTGAGGGCGTCGGACAGCCCGCCCGACGCCGGGGGCGGGCCCAGCTCGGGTGCCGGCCGCATGGCGTCGAAGACCCTCGGGTACCGGTCGCCGAGGAGCCGGCGCACGCTCTTGCTGGGGTCGGGCGCCTCCGGGAAGATGCGGTCGACCGCGCGCACCACCACCGAGCCCCGGGCCTGGCGGGCCGGCCAGTCGGGGACGTCGGCCATGGCGGGGACCACCAGCCACACGGTGACCGCCACGCCCACGATGCCGGCCACGGCGCCGACCACCGCGTCGACCCGCCGAGCTCGCCCGGCGGGGATGGCGAGGTGCAGGCGAGAGCCGACGAAGAGCCCGAGCGCCTGGCCGAGGAGCCCGCCGCCGATGACCACGCCGGCGGCCACGAACACGAGGTCGGCCCGGTCGATCCGCTGGTCGAGCCGGTCGATGATCGAGGGCAGGGCCAGGCTGCCCGCCACGATGCCGATCAGCATCCCCAGCCAGGACGTGGCGCGCGTGACGAAGCCCAGCCGGTACCCGCCGACCGCCGCGGCCGCTGCGAGGACGACGAGGACGAGGTCGAGCCCGTTCACGGCGTGGCGCCAGACCTGCCCGTGCCTACTGGCCGGGCAGCAGGCGGGCGTGGGTGAGGAAGCCGGTGTGGGCGACCATGCGGTGGTCGGGCCGGACCGACGTGCCGTCGATGTTCCATCCCCGGTGCAGGACCTCGATGGTCTCGGCCAGCTCGAAGCCGCTCTCGACCATGCGCTCGCGGAGCTGCACGGCCTGGATGATGGTGGGCGTGTAGGCCACGAGGATGCCGCCCGGGCGCAGGGCGGTCTCGGCGTGGGGGACCACCAGCCAGGGCTCCGGGAGGTCGAGCACGATGCGGTCGAGGCTCTCCTCGGAGATGCCCTCGTAGCAGTCCCGCTCCTCGACCCGGTAGTGCTCGGCCAGCTCGGGTCCGCCGAAGGCCAGCACGTTCTTCACGGCCCGGGCGGCGAAGTCGGCCCGGATCTCGTAGCCGGTGACGATGGCCCCGGCGCGCAGCAGCGTCATGGACAGGGCGCCGGAGCCCACGCCGGACTCCAGGACCCGTGCGCCGGGGAAGATGTCGGCCAGCATCAGGATCGGGCCGAGGTCCTTGGGATAGATGACCTGGGCGCCGCGGGGCATCTTGAGCACGAAGTCGCTCAGCGTGGGGCGGAACGCGGTGAACGTGGCGCCACGGGTGGAGCGCAGCGGGGCGCCCTCGGGCTTGCCGATGATGTCGTCGTGCGGGATGAACCCCGAGTGGGTGTGGAACTCGCCGCCCTCGGCCAGGGTCACGAGGTACCGGCGCTTCTTGCGGTCGATGAGCAGGATCTGCTCGTCGGCGCGGAAGGAGCGGTCGGGCAAGGCGGGCGACGGGGCGGCGGTGCCGGCCTCGGCACCCTCGACCTCGACGAGCGCGTCCGGGCACCTCGACCTCCACCTGAGGTGCGGGGTCGGGGGCGGGAGCCCCGGGCTCGTCGGCGGTGGTGCTGGTGGGGTCGTCCATGGGTGCGTCGGTGCTCTCGTGGTCGGGTTCGGTGGGGGCGGTCATGCGTCGACCCGCTTGCCCTTGATGGTCAGGTGCACGGGCTCGGCGCCCTCGGTCTTCTCGAGCAGGCGGCAGAACGCGCAGATCTCGGAGGTGGTGGGCACCCCGCAGCGGGTGCAGGCCGCGGTGTCGCCGGCCTCGGCGTGCTCCGGGGTGGCATCGGCGAAGCGATCGACGGCGCGGGCGAGGAAGCCGAAGTAGAACGCCTGCTTGGCGCCGGGCGAGGTGGCCTCGATCTCGTTGAGCGCCTCCTTGTACCCGATGTGCTTGTTGCCGACGGCCATCGGGCACTCCTCGACGATGTAGTCGATCCCCCGCAGCACGCAGTAGGCCGCCATCTCCCGTTCGCCGAGCCGCACGAGGGGCTTGATCTTGCGGGGGAAGCCGGGGCGGGCGGGCAGGACGGGGCGCTGGCGGGCGAGGTACTCGCTCTGCCAGCGGAGGGTGTTGCCGAAGAGCACCGCGGCCTCGTCGTCGAGGTTGTGGCCGGTGGCCACCGCGGCGTAGCCCCCTCCAGGGCCGCTCGGTCGAAGAGGTGCCGCTTCGAGAGGCCGCACGCCGAGCACGGCACCCGCTTGGTGACCGCGGCGGCGGTGGGCACGTCGTAGCCGTAGGTGTCGCGGAGGTCGACCTGGATGAGGTTGAGCCCGCGCTGGTCGGCGAAGGCCCGCACCTGGTCGCCGGAGCGGTCGCTGTAGCCGCCGATGCCGAGCCCGATGTAGAAGCCGTCGGCCTCGTATCCCAGCTCCACGAGGATGTCCCAGAGGGCGAGGCTGTCCTTGCCGCCCGACACGGCCACGAGCACCCGCTCGTCCGGCGCCAGCATCGAGAAGTCGCCGATGGCCCGGGCGGTCTGGTCACGGACCAGCTTCAGGAAGTGCTCGGAGCAGAAGTTGGCGTTGTGCCGGCGGATGTCGATGACCGCCGGCTCGCGGCACACCTTGCACTTCACGCTGCGCCCCCGGAGATGACGGGGCGGATCTCCACCACGTCGTCGGCCGCCAGGAGGGCGTCGCCCGGCACGAGCGTGCCGCCGCGGATCACCAGGACCGACTCGCGGTTCAGCTCCAGCTTCTGGAGCAGGGCCACGATGCTCATCGGGCCGTCGAACTGGAGGGTGCGGTTGGGGTTGCGGAGGTTGACCTGCACCCCTCCATCCTGCCCGGTGGCGACCACCGGGCCGGATTCCGTCAGCGAGCGGCCCGGCGGGCCTTGCGGCCCTTGGCCTTGCGCCCCGAGCCGGCCGCCGCCGCCGCACCGGGCACGGTGTCGAGCGTCGCCCGGCCGTTGGCGATCACCAGGCGCTGGCCGGGCTTGAGCTCCTCGGACAGGAGCAGCTCGGGCTTGCGCTCGGCCATGCGGCGGACGGTCCGCAGGGTCCAGAGGCCCGTGCCGACGTAGAACCAGCCCTTGGAGCCGCCGAAGAGGCCCCGGCTGATGCCGGCGCGCTCGGCGATGCGCAGCACGCCGCCCCGCTTGCCCTTCGCCGCTCGTCCCCGGGCCATCAGAACCGCCGGACCTCGATGAGGGTGGTCTTCTTGCGGCCTCGGCTCCGTCCGAAGAGGAAGACGCCGAGCACCACGGCCACCGCGACCACGGCCCCGACGGTGACCGCCGTGGTCTTGGCCGCCTCGGCGCGATCGTCGACGTCGCCGGTGAGCTCACGGAACTTCGACTCGATGTCCTCGCGGGTGATCTTCTCTTGCTCGGCCACAGGCCGGCCTCCCTTGGCTTCGGTGGGGCTCACGAACGGGCCTTGGCGGACTTCGACGGCTTGCTGATGGCCTTCACCGCCAGGGCGATCACGACGGCCGAGACCACGAGGGCGACCGCGTAGGGCACCCAGTTCCAGCTCCCGGTGAGGTGGGGCCCGGTCTCGGTCTGGAGCCCGCGCAGGATGGCGAGGGCGGCGAACAGCACGCCCAGGCCGAGCAGCAGGGCGCCCGGGACGCCGTAGGCGAGGAACCGCCCGATCGACTTGAGCGGGTCGACCGTCTCCTGCTTGGCGTAGTCCTTGACGAGCTGCCAGAGGTCGGCGATGACCTCGGCGGTGCCCTTCTCCTCGGACTTCTTCGCACCCGTTGGTGCCACATCGCCTCCAGGCGGTTGGGTCGGACCTTGCTACTGCCCTGCGCCCACCCGCGCAAGAACCCGCAGCTCAGGCCGCACAGGGTAGTCGGACGGCTCCGGGGGCCTGCTCAGCCGCCGGCGAGGCGGGCCCGGCTGACCTGCTCGTCCTCGTCGAGCAGCACGTCCAGCCGGGCCAGGCGCTGCTCGATGCTGGGCGCCGCGAGGAGCTGCTGGCGGTCGAGGTCGCCGAGCGGGGCGACGGTGGCCAGGCGGTGGCTGTCGAGCGACGGTTCGCCCAGCTCCAGGTCGACGGTGGCCGGTGGACCGGGGTCGCCCAGCTCCGCGTGCAGGGCCAGGACGCGCCGCACCCTGGCGCGTCCGGCGGCCAGGGCGTCGGCCACCGCGGCGCCGGCCGGCGGGTCGGGCCAGTCGGAGACCCGGGCGACGGGGTGCGGGGCGTCGTCGTCCCACCCGTCGACCCGGATGCGGCCGGTGCCGACGGCGAGGATGCCCCAGCGCCCGTCGGCCGTCTGCTCGGCCTGCACGATGTGGGCCCGGGTGCCGACCTCGGTGCGCTGCTCGCCGCCGCCGACCTCGCTCCCACGGGAGATGAGCACCACGCCGAAGTCCTCGTCCGCTGCCAGGCAGCGCTCGACCAGGGCCTTGTAGCGGTCCTCGAACACGTGCAGGGGCAGGACGGCGCCGGGCAGCAGGACCGACTGCAGCGGGAACATCGACAGCGTGGCCACCTGCGCAGCGTAGGGAGCGATCGGCGCGACCAGCGGGGCGGCCGCTTGGTCGGTGCACGGCGGCACGTAGGAGCCGAGCACGCGCGAGGAGGTCCTGGGCACCGAGCACGCTGGCGTCGACCGGCTTGCCGTTGGCCACGTAGGCGAAGGTGATGGTGCCGCCCCCGTCGAGGGGCACGAAGCCGGCGAGCGCGGTGACCGTGTTGAGGGTGCCGGTCTTGGCCCGCAGCCGCCCTTCGGCGGGGCTGCCGCGGAACCGGGCGACGAGGGTTCCGGTGCGACCGGCGACGGGGAGCCCGGGCCCGAGGGTGCCGTCGATGCCGCCGCTCTTCGCGAGGACGCCGACCAGCTCGTCGCACGTCACCCGGTTCGCCGGGTCGAGGCCGGAGCCGTCGACCACGTCGGCGCCGGCGGTGCCGACGCCGAGGGCGGCGGCCCGCGCCTCGATGACCGCCGCGCCGGCGACGGTGGTGCCGGCACCGCCCTTCGCGGCTCCCAGCTCCTTGGCCAGCATCTCGGCGGTCTGGTTGTCGCTGTAGGTCAGCATCTGGTGGACGATGTCGAGCAGCGGCTTCGAGCTGACCTTGGCCACCTCGGCGGCCCCGGCGGGGGCGACGCCCGTCGCAGCGGGGGCGCCGATCTGCACGCCCCCGAGCAGCAGCCGGTCGTTGAGGGCGCGGGCGGCGTCGAGCGGCGGGTCTGCCGAGCGGTTGCGCTCGACCGGGGCGTCGCTGCCGAGAGGCGGGAACGCCAGCGTGTAGCCGTCGTCCAGGTCGAGGGCGCTCAGTGGGCCGGACTGCTCCTGGCCCTCGTAGCGCGGGCCAGCTCGGGCCGCTGCGCACGCTGTCGTACCGGCTCTCGTCGCCCAGGATGCGGCCGGTCACCCGGGTGATGCCGGCGGCCCGGACCTCCGAGGCAAGGGCGTCGAACGAGGTGGTGGGCTGGTCGTCGCCGATGCGGCGGACCAGCCGGTAGGCGTCGGTGACGAGCGTCGGGTCGCCGCCGCCCACCAGGACCAGGTCGCCTTGGACCACGCCGCCCGCCACCGGTCCCGTGGCCACGACGCGGGTGTCGAACCGGTGGTCGGCCCCCAGCTGGTCGAGGGCGACCTCGGCGGTCAGCAGCTTCTCGGTGGATGCCGGGACCAGCGGTTGCGCGCTGTCGTGCTGGTAGGCGACCTTGCCGTCGACCCGGACGCTGAGGCAGGTGTCCGGCGGCGAGAAGGCCATGACGGCGTCGAGGTCGCGCTTCAGGGTGTCGGCCGACCCGGGCACCAGCGGCTCGGCCGGCGTCGCCGGCTTCGGCTCGGCCTGGGCCGGGGCAGCGAGGGGGGCCGACGCCGCAGGCTCCGGCGCTGCGGCCCCGGCGCCGGCGGCCGGCCCCGGCACGACGGCACCGGCGACCAGTGCGGTGCAGGCGACGGCCGCCCTCGTCCACCGGCGCGGACGGGTGGAGCTTCGCCGCGGGCATCGGGGGACCCTAGGGGCGGGGGTGGGCCGGCAGCCCGCGGGCCTGGCGCCAGCGGGCGTGCTCCCAGGCGTGGCCCAGCGCCGTCACGGCCCGGTTGGCCGACGGGTAGCAGAGCCGTCCGGTGGCGCGGACGGTGGCCGGCCCGGCGTTGTCGGGGTCGGCGACGGCCAGCTCGGTGGCGAGCAGGATCGGCTTGCCGGTGGCGTCGGAGATGTCGGCGGCCGCCTGGGCGAAGCGGGCGTCCTGGCGCTCGTGGTAGGCGACGATCCGCTCGATCCCGTGGTCGGGGTAGAAGGGGCCGTTGCGCATGAGGCGGGCCTGGTTGGCCTGGATGCCCAGCCCGAGCTGGATGACCGCGTCGACGTCGGGGTGCGAGGCGATGAGCTCCAGCACCTCGGGGATGGTGTCGCGGGTCTCGCCGCCGGCGAGGTCGACCGGGTTGCCCTTGCTCCAGCGCGGCGGGAGCTTGGCGTCGATCAGGGCGAGGAGGTCCTCGGGCAGGGTGAGCAGCTCGAGGTCACTGGACGTGATGGCGTCGGCCGTCACGACGCCCCAGCCGCCGGCGGTGGTCATGACCACCACCCGAGGGCCCTTGGGCATCGGCTGGGTGGCGAAGGTGGCTGCTGCTTCGAAGGCCTCCTCCACCGTGGCGGCGCGGGTGATGCCGGCCTGGCGGCACGCCCCGTCGAACACCCGGTCGTCGGTGGCGAGCGAGCCGGTGTGGCTGGCGGCGGCCTGCTGGCCGCCGGCGGTGGCGCCGCCCTTGACGAGCACGAGCGGCTTGCGCTCGGTCACCGTCGCCATGCGAGCGAGGAAGGTCCGGCCGTCCGGGACGCCTTCGACGTAGGCCAGGCCCACCGCGGTCTCGGCGTCGTCGGCGTAGAAGTCGAGGAAGTCCGCGACGGTGACCGCCGCAGCGTTGCCGGCCGAGACGGCGCGGCTGATGCCGACGCCGGTCTGCACGGCGTAGTTCTGGAACGACGACACGAAGTTGCCGGACTGGGAGGCGACGCCGATCTTCCCGGCAGGCGGGTACGGAGCGACGATCTGGGCGCAGAGCTTCGACGGCGTCGACACCACGCCCTGGCCGTTGGGACCGGCGAGGAGGATGCCGAGCTCGTCGCACAGCGCCACGAGGTCGGCCTGGGCGGCGATGCCCGCCTCGCCGGCCTCGCCGTAGCCGGCCGAGGTGATGAACGCCGCGGTGATCCCCTTGGCCGCCGCGGCGCGGAGCAGGTCGGGGTTCACCGAGGCCGGGGTGCACACGAAGATCAGGTCGAAGGTATCGTCCGGCAGCTCGGCGATGTCGGCCACCGTCTGGATGCCGAGCACCTCGGCCCGCTCGCGGTTCGTGGCCGCGACCGCGCCGGCGTAGCCCGCCGCCAGCACGTTGTGGAGGCTGACGAAGCCGAACTTGCCGGGGTGGCTGGAGGCTCCGGCGACCACCACGCCCTTCGGGTCGAAGAGGGCGCGAAACCCGGCGGTGGCGGGCCGGGCGTCGGCGGACGTCGCCGTGGCCGGCACCCGGTCCGGGTCGACCTCGACGAGGGCGTCGACGGCGATCGGCGTGCCGTCGACCACGATCAGCGGGTTGAGGTCGGCCGACGCGATGCTCGGGTCGGCCTCGGCGGCGGCCGAGAGGCCGAGGATCACGGCGGCCAGGGCATCCCGGTCGACGGCCGGCTCGCCCCGGAAGGCGCCCAGCAGGGCCTGGGTGGCGAGGTCGTCGATCATCTCGGCGGCGTCGACGGCGCTCACCGGCACGGGGCGGACGCTGACGTCGGCGAGGGCCTCGGCGAAGATGCCGCCGATCCCCACCATGACCGTGGTGCCGAACTGCGGGTCGGTCGACAGCCCGGCGATGAGCTCGCGGTTGCCCTTCAGCATCGGCGCCACCAGCAGGCCGACCGGCCCGTCCTCCGGCGTCGCCCTGCCCAGCAGCTCCGCGGCCGCCGCCTCGACGGCCGCGGCGTCGGCCAGCGAGAGCCGCACCAGCCCCCGCTCGGTCTTGTGGGCGATGGCGTCGCCGTTGAGCTTGAGGACCACGGGGAACCCGACCTCGCTCGCCGCCGCGACGGCCTCGGCGGCCGTCGCCACCACGTGCTCCGGCGCGAACGGCACCCCGTGCCCCGCCAGCAGCACCTTCGAATCGGCTTCGCTCAGCGTCCGTGCAGACATGGCCGCCGACTGTAAGCCCCAGGGGGCCACCCACCCACGATCACCCCGGCCCCAGCGGAGCGGTCGGCGAGAGCGCGACGTGGAACAGGTTGCGGATGTGGTTGAGGCGGGCCTCGGTGGCGGCCGGCGCCAGCGGGTCGCCGTCGAGCAGGCCCTCGAGGAACGGGATGTCGCTGAAGTAGCTGAACATCACGCTGTAGCCGGTGATGAGGAGCTGCTCGGTGTCGACGCGCCGGAAGTTGCCCGCGGCGATCTCCCGCTCGAACCAGGCCATGGCCCGCTGGAGGAACGGCCGGAGCGCGGCGCCCAGGTCGATGCCGAGGTTGGCGCCGCCGTCGAGGGCCTCGCGGCGGACGATGCGGACGAACTCGGGGTTCTCCTCGAAGAAGCGGAACCCGGCCGTGATGACGGAGTCGACCTGCTTCCAGCCGTGGCGGTCCTCGCCGACCGCGTCCTCGACCCGGACCGCCCACTCCCCCAGCGAGATGCGGAACACCTCGGCGTACACGGCTTCCTTCGAGGGGAAGTGGTGCAGCAGGCTGGGCCGGCGGATGCCCACCGCCTCGGCGATCACGTTCAGCGAGGTGCCCTCGTAGCCGTGCTCGGCGAAGCAGCGACGGGCCTCGACGATGATCGCCTCGCGGGTGCTCAGCACCGGTTCCGTCGCAGCCATTGGTCCGGAGCCTAGGGCTCCGGTCGGGGCAAATGACCGGACCGGTCGCCAGGCCGCCTGGCCGCGGGCTGCGGCGCGGGTGGCCCGCTGCGGGTGGCTGGAGGGGCGCGGCGGGCGGTGCGGCGGTGCGCCGCCGGACCGCAGACCACCTGGTTAGCGTCGGCCCGTGCCCGCCATCACCGCCCGCCAGGTCGTGCTGCCCGACCGGATCGCCGCCGATGCCGCCGTCGAGGTCGACGACCGTGGGCACGTGGTCGAGGTGCGTCCGGCGGCGGGCCCCGTGGACCACGAGGTCCTGGTGCCCGGCCTCGTCGACCTGCAGGTGAACGGCCACGACGACGTCGACGTCGCCTCGGCCCGGGGCGAGGGGTGGGACCGCCTCGACGACCTGCTGCTTGCCCAGGGGGTCACGGCCTGGTGCCCGACGCTGGTCACCGCGCCGCTCGACGCCTTCGCCCGACCGCTCGCCCGCATCGGTGAGGCCTCGGCCCGTCCCGGCCGGCACCCGGAGGTGCTGGGCGCCCACCTCGAGGGGCCGTTCCTGGGCGGCAAGCCGGGAGCCCACCCGACCGAGCTGATCCGGGCCGTCGACCCGGCGTGGCTCGAGGCGCTGCCCGCCCACGTCGCCCTGGTGACCGCGGCGGCCGAGTGCGAGGGGGTCGACGCCCTGTGGGCCTGGGCCACCGAACGTGGGGTGCTCGCGTCGGTGGGCCACTCGGCGGCGTCGGCCGAGGCGGCGTCGGCCGCCTTCGACCGGGGCGCCCGCATGGTCACGCACCTCTTCAACGGCATGTCGGGGGTCGACCACCGCTCCCCCGGCGTGGCGGTGGCCGCCCTGCTCGACGATCGGGTGGCGGCGGGGCTGATCGCCGACGGCGTCCACGTCCACCCAGACCTGGTCCGCCTCGCGTTCAGGGTGAAGGGTCCGGGTCGCATCGCCCTGGTGACCGATGCGGTGGCGTGGCGGGCCGGGACCATCGGGCGCATCACCATGCACCACGACGGCACCGCGCCCCGCCTCGCCGACGGCACCCTCGCCGGGAGCGCGCTCACGCTCGACCGGGCCGTCGCCAACGTCGTGGCGTGGGGCGCCACCGACCTGGTGGGTGCCGTCCGCGCTGCGGCCACCACGCCGGCGGACCTGCTCGGCCGGTCCGACCTCGGCCGGATCGCTCCCGGCGCCCGGGCGGACCTGGCCGCCCTCGACGCCGACGGGGCCTGCGTGGGCACGTGGCTGGCCGGGACCCGCGTCCGATAGCGGGGGCGACCCGTTACGGTCGACGGCCATGGACATGAACATCGTCGCTGCCGTGTTCATGGAGAACATCGAGCTCCGCCCCGCTCCCGGGCCCTCCACCCGGATCGACCTCACCGGCGTGCACTTCTCCATGGCTGCTCCCTCGCCCGTGCCGGTCACCGTCGAGCCGCACCTGGTGGTGCTCGTCCGGTGCCCGCCCGACGGGAAGGGCGACGGCGCCCTGGAGGCCGTGTACAAGCGCGACGGCGAGCAGGTGGCCCGCAACGTCCAGCCGCTCGTGGTCGAGCCGGGCAAGTTCGCCTACCGCCTGGTGCGGGCCGAGCTGGAGTTCGAGGAGTACGGCACGGTGGAGGTCGAGGTCCGCATCGACCACGGGCCGATCACCACCGTCCCCTACACCCTGCTGCCGCCGGCCTGAGCCTCGCCATGGGCTTCGCCGCGGCCATCTCCGAGCACCCGCTGGCCACCCACGCCATCGGCGAGGTGGTGGGCCAGGTCCTCGACCAGGTCGGCGAAGCCCCGGACCTCGCGGTCCTCTTCGTCACCGGCGCCTTCGCCGGCGCCACCGAGGACCTCGCCCACGCGGTGCGCGAGCTGCTGCACCCGGCGGCGTTCGTGGCCTGCACGGCGGCTTCGGTGCTCGCGGGCGACCACGAGGTGGAGCAGCGACCGGCCGTGGTGCTGTTCACCGCCAGCTGGAGCGGTCGGCTCCGCACCGGAGCCGGCGGCGCTCGGGCGGTCCGCTTCTCGGCCGAGCGCGAAGGCGAGGGCTGGCGCCTCACCGGCACCGACGACGTCGCCGTCGACGGGGCCACCCTCGTCCTGCTGGCCGACCCCTTCTCGTTCCCGGTCGACGGCTTCCTCGAGGAGCTCTCGCGCCGCGCCCCCGGGCTGACGGTGGTGGGCGGCCTGGCGTCGGCCGCCGCCGGTGCCGGCGGCAACCGCCTCGTGGCCGACGACGTCGTGGTCGACCGGGGTGCCGTCGGGATCTACCTGCCGCCCGGGGTGCCGGTCCGCGCGCTGGTGTCGCAGGGCTGCCGTCCGGTGGGCGAGCCGCTCGTCGTCACCCGCAGCAGCGGCACCCTCATCGAGGAGATCGCCGGCCGCCCGGCGCTCGACCGCGTGCTCGAGACCGCCGATGCGGTCAGCCCCGAGGACCGCTCGCTGATGGCTCGCGGGCTGCACCTCGGCGTGGTCATCGACGAGACCCAGGAGTCCTTCGCCCAGGGCGACTTCCTGATCCGCGACGTCCTCGGCGCCGATCGCACCACCCGTGCGGTGGCGGTGGGCACCGAGGTGGCGGTGGGGTCCACCATCCAGTTCCACGTCCGCGACGCCGACTCTGCCGACCTCGACCTGCGCGCCACCCTGGCCGGCGAAGAGGGCCGGGCCGCGCTGGTGTTCACCTGCGACAGCCGGGGCGCCGGGCTCTTCGGCGAGCCCGACCACGACGCCACGGTGGTCAACGACCACCTCGACGGCGGCGCCACGGCGGGGATGTTCTGCGCCGGCGAGATCGGCCCCGTGGGCGACAAGCCCTGGCTCCACGCCTTCACCACGACCCTCCTCCTCTTCGACGACTAGCCCCCTCGCCCTCCCCCCCGAACTCTGGGTCTGACACCCGTGCGCGCAGGGCCCGGGACCCAAAGTTCGCCGGGGTGGAGCGGTGTTCCCGCAACTTTGGGTCTCACACCCATGCGCGCAAGGGTCTGGGACCCAAAGTTCGCCGGGGTGGGGCGGTGTTCCCGGACCTTTGGGTCTGCCACCCGTGCGCGCCGGGGGTCTGGGACCCAAAGTTCGCTGGGGTGGGGCGGGTGGGCGTCTGTTCCGGGCCGGAGGTCGGAGCGGACCTCGCGGGGTCAGACGGTGAGCTCGCCGGGGGCGGGGCGGACGGCGCCGTTGGGCGCCACGGCGGTGTCGCCCGGACCGAAGGGGCGGGTCCAGGCGGCCAGCTCGAGCAGGATCCCGTCGGGGTCCTGGAAGTAGACCGAGCGCACGTAGACCTCGTCGGTCCACTCCGGCGCCAGGCCCCACTCGCTGTCGTCGTGGTTGGCGATCTCGGTGGTCTCGACGCCGGCGGCGCGGAGGCGGTCGCGGTAGGCCTCCATGCGATCGGGCGGCACCGAGAAGGCCACGTGGTTCATCGAGCCGATGGCGCTGGTCAGCGAGCCGCGGTCGGGCCGGGACGCCGGGGCGCTGATGCCGGGCGAGGGCTCGGGCGCGCCGGGGAACCAGAAGAACGCCAGGGTGTCGCCGCCGCCGCACTCGAAGAAGAAGTGCTGGCCCAGGCCGGCGGGCAGCTCGATGGTCTTCACCAGGGGCATGCCGAGCACGCCCTGGTAGAAGTCGACCGTCCGGGCCATGTCGCGGCAGACCAGCGCCAGGTGGTTGATGCCGCCCAGCTCGAAGGGCCGGTCCTCGGACTCGCTCATGTCGCTCCCCTCGGGTTCACCGCCGTGCCCGGACGCTACCGGCGGCGGCCGTCGCTCGCCGGGGCGCCAGCGGGTACCGGGTGCCCGTCCGCCCCCCCGACGGACGGGCACCCGATCTTGGTCGATCCGACCCGCTCAGCCCGCCGCGGGGTCGAGGCTGATCGACTTGGTCTCGAGGTAGGCCTCCATGCCCTCGGGGCCGAGCTCCCGGCCGAGGCCGGACTGCTTGTAGCCGCCGAACGGGGCGCTGAAGGCCATGGCGAAGTGGTTCACGCCGATGGTGCCGGTCTTGATCTGGCGGGCGACGTCGGTGGCGTGGGCGGCATCGGTGCCCCAGACCGTGCCGCACAGGCCGTAGAGCGAGTCGTTGGCCTGCTTGATGGCGTTGGCCTCGTCGGAGTACGGCAGGACCGAGAGCACCGGCCCGAAGATCTCCTCCTGGGCGATGGTCATGGAGTTCTCGACGTCGCCGAACACCGTCGGATCGACGAACCAGCCCTTCTCCTGCTCGGGGCGGCCGCCACCGGTGGTGATGCGGGCGCCCTCGTTCTTGCCCTGGTCGATGAGGCCGAGCACCCGCTCGCGCTGGCGGGCGGCCACGAGCGGGCCGATCTGGGTGGTGGGGTCGAGCGGATCGCCCACCACGAGGGCGGCGACCTTCTCGGTCACGGCCTCGAGCACCTGGTCGTACATGCCCTGTGGGGCGAGGATGCGGGTCTGGGCCACGCACGCCTGGCCGTTGTTCATCACGCCGGCGTCGACGATCTGCGGGATGATCGCATCGAGGTCGGAGCCCTCGAGGATGATGGCGGCGGACTTGCCGCCGAGCTCCAGGGTCACCGGGCGCAGCAGGCCGCCGGCGGCTGCGGCGATCTTCATGCCGGCCGCGCTGGAGCCGGTGAAGGTGACCTTGTCGACGTCCGGGTGGGTCACCAGGTAGGCGCCCACCTCGCGACCGCCGGGGATGATGTTGAGCACGCCCGGCGGGAGGCCGGCCTCGGTGAGGATCTCGTGGAGCACGTAGGCATCGAGCGGGGTCTCCGGCGCCGTCTTCAGGACCACCGTGCACCCGGCGATGATCGCCGGGGCGATCTTGATCACGTTCTCGAACATCGGCACGTTCCACGGCACGATGGCGGCGGCGACGCCGATGGGCTCGCGGCGCACGACCACCGGACCGAACAGGCCGGCGCGGGTCTTCTCGAACTCGTACTCCTGGCCGAGGCCGGCGTAGTAGTCGAGGATCATCGTCGGGGCGAGGACCTGCCCGAAGATGCCCCAGCCCTTGGGGCTGCCCATCTCGGTGGCGATCAGGTCGGCCAGCTCGTCCATGCGCCCGCTGATGAGGGCCGAGGCCTTGGTGAGGATCTCGGCGCGCTCGGAGGCCGGGCGGGTGGACCAGTCGGTGGTGTCGAAGGTGTGCCGGGCGGCGGCGACGGCGCGGTCGACGTCGGCGTTGGTGGCGTCCGGGACGGTGCCCGCGACCTCTTCGGTGAACGGGTTGATGACGTCGATGGTGCCGGTCCCCGCCGGTGCGACGAGCTCCCCACCGATGTACAGACGATCGTGGACGATCACAGCAGACCCCCTGGCCTATCTCGCGTGTGTGCGGAGCGCAGCGTAGCCACGATCTGACGGCCCGTCAGGTGAGTGCCGCGCGTCACGAGAGGCGGGCGGGGCGCCCGGTTCTCGGTGCACCCCCACCTGGGCATTCCGGGGAGGCGGCCCGCTGAGCCGACCGGCCGCAGTCTGTAGGGTGGCCGGGTCCCGGACCCGACCCCGCCGAGCCCACGAATGACCACCGAAGACCTCGAACTCCGCGCGATCAACACGATCCGCGGCCTCGCCATGGACATGCCCCAGGCCGCCAACAGCGGCCACCAGGGCACGGCCATGGCCCTGGCCCCGCTGGCCCACGTCCTCTGGACGCGGATCATGGACTACGACCCCACCGACCCGGAGTGGTTCGACCGGGACCGGTTCGTGCTGTCGGCCGGGCACGCCTCGGTGCTGCTCTACTCGATGCTCCACCTCACGGGCTACGACCTGTCGCTCGACGACCTGAAGGCCTTCCGCCAGTGGGGCTCGAAGACCCCCCGGGCACCCCGAGCGCAACCACACCCCTGGCGTCGAGGTCACCACCGGCCCGCTCGGCCAGGGCGTCGGCAACGGCGTCGGCTTCGGCATCGCCGAGCAGTACCTGCGCAACCTGGTCGGCCCCGACGTCGTCGACCACCACACCTTCGTGATCTGCGGCGACGGCGACCTGTCGGAGGGCATCAGCCACGAGGCCGCCTCGCTGGCCGGCCACCTGGGCCTCGGCCGCCTGGTCTACGTCTACGACGACAACCACATCACCATCGACGGCCCCACCGAGCTGGCCCTGACCGACGATGCGCCCAAGCGCTTCGAGGCCTACGGCTGGCACGTGCAGAACCTGGGGGAGGCCGCCAACGACCTCGACGTGCTCGAGGCGGCCATCCGCACCGCCATGGCGGTCGAGGACCAGCCGTCGCTGATCATGGTGCGCAGCCACATCGCCTACCCCTCGCCCACCCTGACCGACAGCCCCAAGGCCCACGGCAAGGCGTTCTCCGACGACGACGTCCGCGCCACCAAGGAGGTCATGGGCTTCCCGCCCGACGAGACCTTCTTCGTGCCCGACGACGTCGCCGCCTACTACGCGGAGGCCGGCCGGCGCGGCGCCGCGACCCGTGCTGCGTGGCAGGAACGGGTCGACGCCTACACGGGCGACCGGGCCACCCTCGACGCCGTGCTGGCCGACACCGGCCTCCCCGGCTGGACCGACGCCCTCCCGACGTGGGAGGTCGGCGAGAAGGTCGCCACCCGCGTGGCCTCCGGCAAGGTGTTCGCCGCCCTCACGGAGGTCGTGCCCGGCCTCGTCGGCGGCGGCGCCGACCTCACCGGCAACACCGGCACCGAGCTCAAGGGCGCCAAGGTCCTCTCCAAGGAGGAGCGCGCCGGCCGCCAGATCCACTTCGGCATCCGCGAGCACGCCATGGGCGCCTCCATGAACGGCATGGCCGGCCACGGCGGCGTGATCCCCGTCGGCGGCACGTTCTTCGTGTTCAGCGACTACATGCGGCCCGCGGTGCGGCTCGCCTCCATCGCCAACCACAAGGTCATCTACAGCTGGACCCACGACTCCGTGGGCGTCGGCGAGGACGGGCCCACCCACCAGCCCATCGAGCAGCTGGCGTCCATCCGGGCCATCCCCGACCTGCGCGTGGTCCGGCCCGCCGACGCCAACGAGACCGCCACCGCGTGGCGCGACGCCATCGACCACTCGGGCCCCACCGCCCTGGTGCTGAGCCGACAGGACCTCCCCGTCCTCGAGGGCACCGCCGGGAACGACGGCGTGAGCCGGGGCGCCTACGTGCTCGCCGAGTTCGGTCCCGAGGCCGAGGACCTGCCCGACCTCGTGCTGGTCGGCACCGGGTCCGAGGTCTGGGTCTGCGTCGACGCCGCGAAGCGCCTCGCCGAGGACGCCCTCACCGTCCGCGTGGTCTCCATGCCCTGCTGGGAGGACTTCGACGACCAGGACGAGGCCTACCAGGCCGAGGTCCTGCCCGGTGAGGTCCCCACCCTCGCGGTGGAGGCCGGCGTCTCGTTCGGCTGGGACCGCTGGGCCGACGACACCGTGAGCATCGACCGCTTCGGCGCCTCCGCTCCCGGTGGCACCGTGCTGGCCGAGCTCGGCATCAGCCCGGAGAACGTCGTCGAGCGGGCCCAGGCCCTCCTCGACGAGGTCGACTGACCCTCCCCTTCCGCCCGATCCCCCCCACCCCCTTCCGCCGGAGACGCCGACATGACCAAGCTGCAGGACCTGCACGACGAGGGCGGCCAGAGCCCGTGGCTCGACAACCTGCGCCGCGACTGGATCCACGAGGGCGAGCTGGCCCGCTGGATCGAGCGCGGCGTCCGAGGCGTCACCTCGAACCCGTCGATCTTCCAGAAGGCGATGACCGGCCAGGCCGTCTACGACGACCAGTTCCGCTCGCTGTTGGCCGACGGCGCTTCGGTGGAGGACTGCTTCTGGTCCATGGCCGTCACCGACATCGAGGACGCCCTCGCCCTCTTCCGCCCGGTGCACGACGCCAGCGACGGCGTCGACGGCTACGTGTCGATCGAGGTGGCACCCTCGCTGGCCCGGGACACCGAGGGCACCACCGCCTCGGCACTCGACCTGCACGCCCGCATCGACGAGCCGAACCTCTACGTGAAGATCCCCGGCACCGCCGAGGGGCTCCCGGCCATCCAGGCCGTCATCGGCGCCGGCAAGAGCGTGAACGTCACCCTGCTGTTCAGCCTCAGCCGCTACGAAGCTGTGATCGAGGCCTACCTCGCCGGCCTCGAGGCGTTCGACGGCGACCTCGCCCCGGTGTCGAGCGTGGCGTCCTTCTTCGTCAGCCGGGTCGACGCCGAGGTCGACAAGCGGCTGGTGGCCATCGGCACCCCCGAGGCTCTCGCCCTCAAGGGCAAGGCCGCGGTGGCCAACGCCCAGCTCGCCTACGAGCTGTTCCTGGAGAAGTTCTCCGGCCCCCGCTGGGAAGCCCTCGCCGCCAAGGGAGCCAAGGTGCAGCGCCCGCTGTGGGCCAGCACCTCCACCAAGGACCCGAGCTACCCGCCCACCCTCTACGTCGACACGCTGATCGCCCCCGACACGGTGAACACCATGCCCGAGGCCACCCTCGACGCCTTCGACGAGCAGGGCACCGTCGCCCGCACCGCCGACGCCGACCTCGGAGCGGCCCGCCAGGTGCTGGCCGACCTCGCAGGGGTCGGCGTCGACCTCGACGACGTCACCGACCAGCTCGAGGAGGAGGGCGTCGCGTCCTTCACCAAGGCGTTCGACGAGCTCATCGCCTCGCTGGGCGAGAAGGCCGCCGACCTGCGCGGAGAGGCCTAGGCGCCCATGGCCATCCCCGGTGACCTGGTGCTCGTCGACGACGTGGCTGCGGCCTTCTCCGGCCGGGTCATCGACGCGTTCCGCACCCGCCCGCTCGACACCTTCTCCATCGCCCTGTCCGGCGGCAGCACCGCCCGCGACTGCTACGAGCACCTCGCCGGCGCCGCCGGGAGCCAGATCGACTGGTGGAAGGTCGACGTCTACTGGGGCGACGAGCGCTGCGTCCCCCACGACCACGTCGACTCGAACTACCGGCTGGCTCGCGAGGCGCTGCTCGATCGGGTGGGCGCCGCCAACGCCACCCACCTGATGCGCTGCACCGAGGGGCCCGATCCGTACCAGCTGCGCCTCGGTGACCTGGGCCGGATCGACATGGTGCACCTGGGCCTCGGTCCCGACGGCCACACCGCCTCGCTGTTCCCCCACTCTGCGGCCCTCGATGCCGACCCGGGCCGCTTGGTGGCCATGAACGACGACCCGCTCGGGACCAACCCGTACCAGCGCATGACCCTCACCCTGGCCGGCATCGCCCGCGCCAACCTGGTGGTGGTCACAGTCGCCGGCGAGGCGAAGGCCGAGGCGCTGGCTGCCGTCGCCGCGGGCGACGACCTGCCCGCAGCCCGCATCGAGGCCGACCGGGTGGTGTGGCTGGTCGACCACGCCGCAGCGTCCCTGCTCCCGTCCTGAGCGGCGCGGTCGCCGTCCGCGCCGGGGCGCGCCGGTCCGAGCCGGCCCGCCGGTAACGTGCCGTCCATGCCGCTCCCCAGCGACCCCTCCTGGGACCTGCCCCTTCCCGAGCTCATGGCTCGGGCGCGAGCCGTCCGAGACCAGCACCACGGCACCCGGGTGACCTTCTCCCCGAAGGTCTTCATCCCGCTCACCATGTTGTGTCGGGACAAGTGCGGCTACTGCACCTTCGCCCAGCCGCCCGCCCGCCTCGAGGCGCCGTACCTCACGCCCGAGCAGGTGCTGCGCATCGCCCGGCAGGGGGCTGCCGCCGGCTGCCACGAGGCGCTCTTCACCCTGGGCGAGCGCCCCGAGGAGCGCTACCCGATCGCCGCCACCTGGCTGGCCGAGCACGGCTACGCCTCCACGGTCGACTACCTGGCCGCCATGGCCAAGCTGGTCCTCGACGAGACCGGCCTGCTCCCCCACGCCAACGCCGGTGCCCTCTACGAGCCGGAGCTGGCCCAGCTGCGGGCGGTGTCGCCGTCGCAGGGGATGATGCTCGAGTCGCTCAACGCCGAGCTCGCCGCCCACCGCGGCAGCCCCGACAAGGAGCCGGATCGGCGCCTCGCCACCCTCGAGTCGGCCGGCCGCCTGGGCATCCCGTTCACCACCGGGATCCTGGTGGGCATCGGCGAGAGCCGGGCCGACCGCATCGAGGCCCTCGAGGCCATCGCCGCCAGCCACGCCCGCTGGGGCCACGTGCAGGAGGTGATCGTCCAGAACTTCCTGCCGAAGGACGGCACGTCGATGCACGCCGCCGCCCCCTGCCCGCCGGACACCTACCTGGAGGCCATCGCCCTCGCCCGGCTGATCCTGCCGCCCGAGGTCCACCTCCAGGCCCCGCCCAACCTCAGCGACGACTTCGGCTTCCTGCTCGACGCCGGCATCGACGACTGGGGAGGCGTCTCTCCTGTCACGGCCGACCACGTGAACCCCGAGCGGCCCTGGCCC
Source organism: Aquihabitans sp. G128 (assembly GCF_019048865.1). Taxonomy (GTDB): domain Bacteria; phylum Actinomycetota; class Acidimicrobiia; order Acidimicrobiales; family Iamiaceae; genus Aquihabitans. Next base: position 936,992 of record NZ_CP077604.1, read on the forward strand.
GACCTCGAGCGCCTGCGCTCGGTCACCCAGGAGGCCGGCTTCGAGCTCGCCCCGCGGCTCACGATCTACCCCGACTACGCCACGGAGCCGGTGCGCTGGCTGCACCCGGACCTGCACTTCGCCGTGCAGGACCGCTCCGACGCCGAGGGCCTGGCCCGCGACGACGCCGGCGCCGTGTACCCGCAGAAGGTCGGCGAGATCCAGAACGTCGGCGACGGAGCAGAGGTGATCCTGGTCGGCCGACGCTCGAGCCAGTGGTACGTGGGCACCGAGGGCGAGCCGCCCACGCTCATCCCCATCGCCGGCGCCCGCGCCACCGGCCCCATCGCCGAGGTGCTCGACGGCGTCCGCCTGGGCCAGGTGCCCGACGAGGACCAGATCACCACCTTGTTCAGCGCCCGGGGCCGCGAGGTGGGGGCCGTGGTCGCGCTGGCCGACGAGCTGCGCCGCCAGGTCATCGGCGACGCGGTCACGTGGGTGTCGAACCGCAACATCAACTACACCAACGTCTGCACGTTCAAGTGCAAGTTCTGCGGCTTCTCCAAGGGCCCGCTCTCGCTGAACCTGCGGGGCACGCCGTACCTCCTCACCCTCGACGACATCGCCGAGCGGGCCGTCGAGGCCAAGGCCATGGGCGCCACCGAGGTCTGCCTGCAGGGCGGCATCCACCCCAAGTTCGACGGCGACTACTACATCGACGTCACCCGGGCCGTGAAGGCCGCCGTGCCCGACATGCACGTCCATGGCTTCACCGCCCTGGAGGTCACCGAGGGCGCCAAGCGCCTCGGCGAGCCGCTGGCCGACTACCTGCGTCGGCTCATGGACGTGGGCCTCGCCACGCTGCCCGGCACCGCGGCGGAGATCCTCGACGACGAGGTGCGAGCCGTCCTCTGCGCCGACAAGGTCAACACCGAGGAGTGGCTCGACGCCCACCGCACCGCCCACCAGGTGGGACTGCGCTCGAACGTCACCATCATGTTCGGCTCCATCGAGCACCCCCGCTCCTGGGCCAAGCACATCGTGCGGACCCGGGACCTCCAGGCCGAGACCGGTGGCTTCACCGAGTTCGTGCCGCTGCCCTTCGTCCACATGGCATCGCCGATCTACCTGCAGCGCAACGCCCGCCGGGGCCCCACGTGGCGCGAGGTGGTGCTCATGCACGCCGTGGGCCGCATCGCCTATCACGGCTTCATCGACAACATCCAGGCCTCCTGGGTGAAGCTCGGCGTCGGTGGCGTCCGCCAACTCCTGCAGGCCGGCGTCAACGACCTCGGCGGCACCCTCATCGACGAGAACATCTCCCGGGCCGCCGGCGCCAGCCATGGCCAGGGCATGGACGAGGCGGCCTTCGAGGCGCTGGTCGCCCCGCTCGGGCGTCGCCTGGAGCAGCGCACCACGCTCTACGGCGGCACCCTCGTCGACTGATCGGGGCCCCGAACCCGGCCACGGATCGGGGGCCCCGCGTGCCAGGCTGGCGGGGCCATGAGCGACCCCACCACCCCTGCCACCGACGAGCTCAGCGACGAGGTCGCCGCCAAGGTTCGTGAGCTGCTCGACGCGACCGGCGTCGAGGCCAACCGCGACCAGATCGGCGAGATCCTGGCCACCGCCGTGCGGCTGGCCCACGACGGCACCGACCGCCTGGACCTCAAGATCACCAGCTCGGCGCTGGCCGAGATGCGCAACGCCTTCCGGATCTTCGCCCCGTTCCACGACGTCCCGAAGGTCACCATCTTCGGCTCGGCCCGCACCCGCACCGACGACCCGCTCTACGCCCAGGCCCACGAGGCGGCCAGGGCCCTGGCCGACCAGGGCTGGATGGTGGTGACCGGCGCCGGCCCCGGGATCATGCAGGCGGCCATGGAGGGCGCCGGCGCCGACCGCTCCATCGGCGTGAGCATCCGCCTGCCGTTCGAGACCCGGGCCAACGACGTCATCCACGACGACCCGAAGCACGTCTCCATGAAGTACTTCTTCACCCGCAAGCTCATGCTGGTGAAGGAGTCGCGGGGCTTCCTGTCGGTCCCCGGCGGGTTCGGCACCCTGGACGAGACCTTCGAGCTGCTCACGCTGCAGCAGACCGGGAAGGCCGAGCCCACGCCGATCGTGCTGCTCGACGTCCCCGGGGGCACGTTCTGGCAGGGCTTCCAGCGCTTCGTCGACGAGCAGCTCGTGTCCATCGGCGTGGTCTCCCCCGACGACCTCGACCGCGTGCTCATCACCGACTCCGTCGACGCCGCAGTGGCCGAGATCGTCGGCTTCTGGCGCAACTACGACTCGCTGCGCTGGGTCGGCAAGCGCCTCGTCCTGCGTCTGCGCGCCGAGCCCACCGACGCCGAGGTCGGCGCGCTGAACGAGCAGTTCGGCGACCTGCTCGTCGAGGGCCGCATCGAGCGCTCCGGACCTCTCGGGCCCGAGCGCTCCAGCCACGACCAGGAGCACCTCCCCCGCCTGGTCCTCTCGCTCGACCAGCACCGCGTCGGCGGCCTCCACCGCCTCATCCGGGCCGTCAACGCCCTCGGATCCGCCCCCGACGCCCCCGCCCCACCCGCCGAGGTCGCCCACCCTACCTGACCCTCGGGCGAACAAGGCGGAGATCTCGGGCCCCCGCCCCCGAGGAACCCACCCGGTTCGAAGCCTCGGGCGAACCGGGCGGAGATCTCGGGGCCCCGCCCCGGAAGAACCCACCCGGTTCGAAGCCTCGGGCGAACCGGAACGTCACCGGGGGGCGCGAGACTGGAGCCCATGGCTGGCGAGTTCGAGGACATCAAGGCGCGGTTGGAAGCGATCGAGGAGGAGATGGCCGACCTGGCCATCACCCGGCTGCGCGAGTCGATCGATGCCGGCGGCACCGAGATCCCGGTCGACGAGAAGCGCCTCACGCGGGCCCGCCGGTCGATCGTCAAGGCCATCCAGCTCCTCGAGGAGCCGAACTCCCGCGAGGCCTACGACGACTGAGCGCCGCCCGCCTGCCCTCCCGGCGCTGGTCGGCGGTCCGCGTCAGTAGAAGTCGACGAGGGTGGGGGCGCTGCTCGCCCCGAGGCCGTCGAGCGTGGCCAGCGCCTGCTCGTCGGCCGTGCGGAGGTGGCCGGTGGTGGACAGCGTGCGCGCCGAGGCGTAGCCCGCCCACCAGCTCGACAGGCCCTGGATGCTGATCTCCACGGTGCCGGCGCCGCCCGGGGTGAGGCGAGCCTCGCCACCCTCGACCTCCAGCTGCCAGGGCCCGGCGTTCCAGGGCGCGTGGTCATCGGCGATGGCCAGGTCGACCCGGCCCCGGAGCACGGGGCTCCAGCCCCGTGCCGCCACCGCGCCGGCCGCGTCGACGAGGCGGAGCATCCAGCGGATCTCGCTGCGCACCGACGTGGGGTCGGCGCCGCCCAGGAGCAGGAAGAGCGGGTCCTCGCCGGCGCCGATGACGTCGACGTCGGGCGCCTGCGAGCCGGAGCTGCCCACGGTGCGCCACAGCGCCCGCAGCCCATCGGCGGTGGCCGCCTGCACCTCGGACACCACGACCGAGTAGTCGTACGGCGGGCGGGCCGAGGCCATGCGGTAGCTGGCGTAGCCGTCGAGCTCGCCGGCCTCGGTCGGGTGGTCGATGACGTAGAGCACGGTGTCGGCCAGGTCGGGCGGGAGCCGCCGGGACCACCACGGCCCGTCGCGCGTGACGGCGCCGTCGATGCGTCGGCTGAGGCGGTCGTAGCAGCGGTGGACCGCGGCGACGTCGGCGATGCGGCCCCGGCGCACCGCCGCCGGCTCGGCGGGGCGGAGGGCGCCGAGCAGCGCAGCGGGCAGGCGGCGGTGGACGTAGGAGCCGGCCAGCTCGAAGCCCACGGACCGGTAGAGCTGCACCGAGGCCGGGAAGAGCCCGGCGATCACCTCGCCTCGATCACGGAGGTCGGCGAAGTGGCCGGCGGTGACGGCTCGCCCGAGCCCTTGGCCCCGGTGCTCGGGCAGGACCGCCACCGGCGAGTACCCGGCGAGGGGCACCGCTCGCCCGCCGAACCACTGGCGGAACGGGCGGATGTGCGAGGCGGCGGTGATCGCGCCATGCGCATCGGTGGCCACCAGGGCCCGGCGCGTGTCGAGCCCCGCGGTCCAGAGCTCGCGATCGGCGTCCTTGGCCCCGAAGCCGAGGTGGAACACGTCCCAGATCCCGTCGAGGTCCTCGGGGGTCCCGAACCGCAGCCGCTCGTCCATCGCCGGAGGGTAGTGCCGCACTTCACCCGCCCGGGGTGGTCGGCCCGGCGGTGGCGACCGCTAGCGTCTCGCCGTGCCCGAGCCCGAAGACCTCCATGAATGGGTCTCGTTCGAGGATCCCGACGAGCAGCGCACGTGGGTCTTCGACGTCACCTTCCTCACCAGCAACTGGAGCTGCATCTTCGGCAACGGCTGCAAGGGCGTGCTCACCGAGGACTACTCCGAAGCCGTCCAGGGCTGCTGCTCCTACGGCGCCCACTTCACCGGCCCGGAGGACATCGCCCACACCGAGCAGATGGCCGAGCGCCTCACCGCCAGCCAGTGGCAGTTCCGCGACATCGGGCGGGCCGAGGGCGTGATCGGCACCAACGACGACGGCGACACCACCACCCGCCTCGTCGAGGACGCCTGCATCTTCCTCAACCGGCCCGGCTTCGACGGCGACGGCCTCGGCTGCGCCTTCCACCACGCCGCGGCGGCGGCCGGCCAGCGCCACCTGGACCTCATGCCCGAGGTCTGCTGGCAGCTGCCCCTTCGCCGCAGCGACGAGACCGACGGCAACGGCTGGGTCACCTCGACGATCAGCGAGTGGAAGCGGCGCGACTGGGGCGAGGGCGGCCTGGACTTCCACTGGTGGTGCACCGAGAGCGACGACGCGTTCGGGGGGCACCCAGCCCGTCTACCGCGAGCTGGCCGACGAGCTGCGCACCATCACCAACGAGGCCGCCTTCGAGCTGCTCGCCGCCCACCTCGACCGCCGCACGGCGTCGGCCGGCACGCCGGTCTTCCTCCCCCACCCGGCGGTGCGCAGCCGGTCCTGAGCGGGACGACCCGGGGCCGGGGCCCCGGGTCGTCCGGACAGGTGCTGCCGCGCCGACGGCGCCGGGGCCGCTACCGCTTGGTGCGGCGGCGATCCGATTCCTTGAGGATCCGCTTGCGGATGCGGATGTTCGAGGGGGTGACCTCGACCAGCTCGTCCTCGGCGATGAACTCGATGGCCGACTCGAGCGTGGGGACCTTCGGCGGGACCAGCTTGATGGCCTCGTCGGCCGAGTGGGTCCGGATGTTGGTCTTCTGCTTCTCGCGGACGACGTTGATCATCATGTCGTCCGGGCGGGAGTTCTCGCCCACGACCATGCCCTCGTAGACCGTCTCGCCCGGGCCCACGAACAGGGTGCCGCGCGACTGCAGGTTGTCGAGGGCGTAGGCCGTGGTGGTGCCGGTGCGGTCCGCCATCATGGCGCCGCCCTGGCGGTGCGGCAGGTCCCCCACCCACGGCATCCAGCCGGCGTGGTGGGTGTGCAGCAGGGCGGTGCCGCGGCTGGCGGTGAGCAGGAGGCCACGGAAGCCGATGAGGCCACGGGCCGGCGCCTCGAAGGTGATGACCGTGCGGCCGGCGTCGCCGGGGCGGAGGTCGGTGACCCGGCCCTTCCGCGGCGCCAGGGCCTGGGTGACGGTGCCGACGTGCTCCTCGGGGACGTCGCAGACGCCCCGCTCGAGCGGCTCGTGGCGCTTGCCGTCGATGTCCTTGACGATGACCTCGGGCCGGCTGGTCTGCAGCTCGTAGCCCTCCCGGCGCATCGTCTCGATGAGCACGGCGAGCTGGAGCTCGCCCCGGCCGGCGACCTCGATCACGTCGGGCGAGTCGGTGTCCTCCAGGCGGATGGACACGTTGCCGAGGATCTCGCGGTTGAGGCGGTCGCGCAGGTGGCGCGAGGTGAGGTACTTGCCGTCCTTGCCGGCCTCGGGCGAGGTGTTCACGCCGAAGGTCATGCGCAGCACGGGCTCGTCGACGCTCAGGCGGGGCAGCGGCTCGGGGTTCGACGGATCCGCGATGGTGTCGCCGATCTCGACCTCGGGGAAGCCGGCGACCACGAACAGGTCGCCGGCGACGCGCTCGTCGACGTCGTCGCGGCTGATGCCGGTGAAGCCCATGAGGCTGCCGAGCTTGCGCTCGACGGGCTTGCCGCCCTCGAGCACCTCCTCGTCGAGCAGGGCCACCCGCTCGCCCTTGCGCATGGTGCCGCGCATGACGCGGCCGATGGCGAGGCGGCCGAGGTAGTCCGAGGCGTCCAGGTTGGTGACGATGGCCTGGAGGGGACCGTCCTTGTCGACCTGGGGCTCGGGGACGTTGTCGACGATGCACTGCAGCAGCGGGGTGAGGTCGTCGCCCTCGCCCGGCATGCCGATGCCGACGACGGCCTTGGAGTCCCGGGCGATGGCCGAGATGATCGGGAACTCGATGTCGTCGTCGGAGGCGCCGAGGTCCATGAACAGCTCGTAGACCTCGTCGAGCACCTCTTCGGGGCGGGCGTCCTGCCGGTCGACCTTGTTCAGGACGAGGATGGCGGGGAGGCCGGCGGCCAGGGCCTTCGACAGCACGTATCGGGTCTGGGGCAGCGGCCCCTCGGCGGCGTCGACCAGCAGCACGACGCCGTCGACGAGCTCGAGCGAGCGCTCGACCTCACCGCCGAAGTCGGCGTGGCCCGGGGTGTCGACCAGGTTGATCTTGATGTCGCCCCACTGGACCGAGGCCGCCTTGGCGAGGATGGTGATCCCCCGCTCCCGCTCCTGGTCGTTGGAGTCCATGACCCGATCCACGAGGTGGTCGGACTGGTGGGCGTTGAACACGCCGGTGGAGCGCAGCAGGGCGTCGACCAGGGTGGTTTTGCCATGGTCGACGTGCGCCACGAGGGCGACGTTGCGAAGCGCGGCGAATGACACGGGAAGTACCTTCCAAAACTGACGTTGAAGCGTGCCGCTCGCAGGTGTGCAAGCGGCGGGGGATCAGGGCACGGAGGCGGGGGTCAGCCCCAGCCGTCCGACTCCTTCTCCTTCTGTGCCGATTCGGCCAAGCACCACGACGCATGGTCGTGGCCGGGCGCTGCATCGCACTCGGGGCACGATTGCTCATCGGCCCGATCGATCAGGTCGTTGAACGTTGGCTCCGATGAACGCTTCAGCGACCGAGCTTCTTCGTATCGGCGATGACGACCCTTTTTCACGGGCCACACTCCCGAGAGATGACGTAATCCGAAGGGCAAGTGTAGCGAGAGGAGGTCCCCAACCCACAGTTGGGCCCCGTGACCTCGGAGAACCGTTGTGTGGCCATGAGGTGACACGGCCGCCCATGCCACCCGACGGCGAGGTGGCCCGTCGGTAGGGTGGCCGGCCATGAGCGCTCCGTGGTGGCAGTCCGCCGTCGTCTACCAGATCTACCCCCGGTCCTTCGCCGACGCGACCGGCGACGGGGTGGGCGACCTCCAGGGCATCCGGGCCAAGCTCGACAACCTCGCCTGGCTCGGCGTCGACGCCATCTGGCTGTCGCCCTTCTACCGCTCCCCCATGGCCGACTTCGGCTACGACGTCAGCGACTACTGCGACGTCGACCCGCTCTTCGGCACCCTCGCCGACTTCGACGCCCTGGTGGCCGATGCCCACGAGCGAGGCATCAAGGTCATCGTCGACTGGGTGCCCAACCACACCTCCGACCAGCACCCCTGGTTCCAGGAGGCCCGGGCGTCTCGCGACGCCGAGAAGCGCGACTGGTACGTCTGGCGCGAGCCCACCGCCGACGGCGCACCGCCGAACAACTGGATCCAGACGTGGACCGAGGACGGCCCCACCTGGACCCTCGACCCCGCCACCGACCAGTGGTACCTCCACCTCTTCCTCCCCGAGCAGCCCGACCTGAACTGGCGCAACCCGGAGGTGGTGGCCGCCATGCACGGCGTGCTGCGCTTCTGGCTCGACCGCGGCGTCGACGGGTTCCGGATGGACGTGCTCCACGCGCTGGGCAAGGACCCCGACCTGGTCGACGACGCCCCCGAGCTGCTGCCCATCCCCCACTCGGCGCTCAACCACCACGAGAGCACCTACGAGATCGTGCGCGGCCTGCGCTCGGTGCTCGAGGAGTACGACGGCGACCGCATGATGGTGGGCGAGGTCTTCCTGCTCGACACCGCCCTGGTGGCGTCTTACTACGACGGCGGCCAGGGCCTGCACCTGGCCTTCAACTTCCCCCCGCTGTTCACGCCGTGGGACGCCGGGCTGTGGCGCTACCGCATCGACGAGGTGGTCCGCGAGATCGAGCCCCAGGGCTGGCCGTCGTGGGTGCTCTCGAACCACGACCAGGTCCGGCACCGCACGCGCTACGGCAGCGAGGCGCGGGCCCGGGCCGCCGCCGTGCTCCTGCTCGGCCTGCGCGGCACGCCGTTCCTCTACGCCGGCGAGGAGCTGGGCCTGGAAGACGCCGTGGTGCCGGAGGACCGCGTGGTCGACCCCGGCGGCCGCGACGGCTGCCGGGCGCCGGTGCCGTGGACCGGCGCCGCCGACCACGGGTGGGGCACCCCCGACGCCTGGCTCCCCTGGCCGCCCGACGCCGAGCACCGCAACGCCGAGGCCCTCCGCGCCGACGAGGGCTCGATCCTCCACCTCTACCGGCGCCTCCTCGCCGAGCGCCACGGGTCGACCGCCCTCCAGGTGGGCGACCAGGTCCTGCTCGACGCGCCCGACGGCGTGGTGGCGTGGGACCGCGTCGACGGCGGCGACGCCCGACGCCTCCTGGTGAACTTCACCGACCAGCCCGTCGACGTGGCGGCCCTCGCCGACGGCTGGACCGTCGCCGTGGCCAGCGACGGCACCGGCGAAGGCGCACCCGCTCCGGCCGAGCTCGCCCCCGACCAGGCGCTCGTCCTCCGCCGCCCCTGACCCACCCGGCACCCCGGGCGAAGTGGGTTGGAACGCGGTCGCTGGGACGACCAGGTCCCAACCCGGTTCGACGAGGTGGGCGGTGGCTCGTCGGGTCAGTCGGAGGGCTTGGCGCGGTCCTCGAGGAGGAGGTTGCCCTTGCCGTCGAAGGCGAGGGCGGCTTCGCCCTCGACGAGGCGGCGGATGCGCTCGCCCACCAGCTCGGCCCGCCAGCCCTTGGTGAGGCGGGCGCCGGGGGCGCCGGCGAGGAGCGCCTCGATGTCGTTGCGGGTGGCGACCATGGAGGTCTCGATCTCCAGGTCGCGCGACAGCTGGCTGACCCAGGCCGCCACCAGGGCGACGGCGGGGCGCAGCTTGCGGTCGAGCTCGTGGGACGGGCCGGACGCCTTCGGCGGCTCCTGCTCGCGGCCCTCGGCCACCGCCGCCAGCACGGCCTCGCCGATCTTGCCCTTGGCGTGGCGCTCGTCGACGCCACGGATGCGACCGAGGTCCGCTGCGGTCTTCGGGCGACGCTGGGCGATGCCGACGATGGCGAGGTCCGACAGCACGAAGCGCACCGGCTGGTCGAGCTCGGCGGCCCGACGCTCGCGCCAGGCGGCGAGGGCCTGGGCCACCGCGGCGGTCTCGCCCCGGAGCGATCGGGCTTCCTTGATGCGCAGCCAGGCGTCCTCGGGGTCTCGGATGACCTGGCCCTTCTGCCGGAGGGCCTCGCACTCGTCGAGCGCCCACTGCAGGCGGCCCCGCTCCTCGAGCTCGGCGGTGAGCTTGGCCTGGAGGCCCAGGAGGAACTCGACGTCTGACGCCGCGTAGGTGCGCTGGTCCTCGTTCAGGGGGCGCCGCAGCCAGTCGGTGAGGCGGTCGCCCTTGGGGAGGTGCACGCCGTAGAAGCGGTCGACCAGCGCCGAGAGGGCCGGCAGCGAGTGGCCGACGAAGCTGGCGGCCAGCTGGGTGTCGAACAGGTCCCGGGGCAGCACCCCGCAGGCTCGGTGCAGGACCTCGAGGTCCTGGCTGGCGGCGTGCATGACGACGGTGGCCGGGCTGGTGAGGGCGGCGGCGAACGGCTCGAGCGAGATGGCGAGCGGGTCGACCAGCGCCCGCTCGTCGTTCCACGACAGCTGCACCAGGGCGAGCTGCGGGTAGTAGGTCTTCTCCCGGTGGAACTCGGTGTCGACGCCGAACGCCGGTTGCTCCACCAGCTCGGCGACGATCTCGGCCAGGCCGGCGTCGGTGTCGACCCAGCGGGCCTCGGGCAGCTCGGCCTGCGGGCGGTCGTCGGTGCCCCGGCTCACGCTCCGGCGCCGGCTTCCTCGCCCGTGACGACCGGATGGCCTTCGTCGATCCACGCCATGGTCCCGCCGGCGACGTTCACCGCGTCGACGCCCTGGGCCCGGAGGATCTCGGCCGCCTTCCGGCTCCGGCCGCCGAGCTTGCAGATGATGAGCACCTCTCCGGAGGTCGGGAACTCGCCGACCCGGTCGGCGACGGTGCCCAGCGGGACGAGCGGCGCACCGGGCACGTGGCCCTCGACGTACTCGTCGGGCTCACGCACGTCGAACACCGGGGTGCCCTCGGCGTGGCGACGGGCGGCTTCGGCGATGTCGATCTCGGGGACGTCCACGGTCTGCTCCGGGTGCGGTCGGCTGTCTGCTTGCCGGCCCAGTGTACGGGACCGGTCGTCCCGGAACCGCCCGAACCGGCCGCGACCAGGCAGGGCCAGGCGGCATCGGCCCTGGTCAGCGGCATCGTCCGCCCCGTTCAGCGCCTCCGGGGTTTCGGAGCGGCCGTGCGTCACCGGGGCGCGACCTGCGCTTCAGGACGCCGACGGTGGGGTCTGCTGGAGCTCCGGAGCGCTGCTGCGCCGTCGACGGGGCGACGTGGGCCTCAGGACCTGGGGTCGAGGTCCTCGGGGCGGTCGACGTCCGCCACCACGGCGGCGGCGAGCAGCACCGCCACCGTGGGCACGTCGTCCGTGGCGGCGTCGGCGCGCCGGGCCCCGCCGTCGACCAGCGCCGCCAGCCGTGGGCCCTCGGCGGCGCGCCAGGCGGCGGGGAACGGGTTGCGGCGACCGTCGTCAGGGACGGCCGACAGGGCGGCGACCGCCTCCGGGGCGGCATCCAGGGCCGCCGCCAGCGACTGCAGCGACGGGCCGTCGAGCCACGGCTGGTCGCACGCGGCGACGAGGACCACCAGGTCAGGGGCATCGTCGTGCCCGCCGTCGTGCTCGCAGGCGGCGAGCAGGGCGGTGGCCAGGCCACCGAGCGGGCCCTGGCCGGGCCAGCGGTCCGGCACCTGGTCGAGACCGAGGATGGCCGACCAGGACGGGTCGCCGCCCACCAGCACCACGTGGTGGGCGCCGGCGGCGCGCAGGGCGGCCGCCACCCGCGCCGCCATGGGCACGCCCTCGACCTCGACCAGGGCCTTGTCGGCTCCCATCCGTCGGCTGGCGCCGCCGCACAGGACCGCACCCACCAGGCGGCGTGGCGGGTCGGAGCCTGCTGCGTCGGTCACGCTCGCTGCCCGAGGGTCAGCTGACCCCTCCGTAGGTGGCCTCGACGCCCCGGCTCTCGCCGTGGTTGGCCACCGCGAAGGCCAGGTCCTCCAGGAACTGGTCGACGATGTGGGCGTGGTACGGCGAGACCATGAGGTGCAGGCCGCCCTGCTGGCGATCGAGGTTCCACCCCTTGTCGTCCATGACGTCGGCGACGGCGCCGATGTCGATGTCGAGGGTGTCGGAGCCGAACTCGAACAGGGACAGGTCGGGCTGGTGGGTGATGCGCAAGCCGTCGATGGCGGCGATCCCGGCCTGGAAGCGGTTGCTGGTGGCTCGCACGATCTCGGCGAGGCGCAGGTAGCCGTCGACGCCGAGGTGGTTGATGGCCGCCCAGGCGCCGGCGATGGGCGCCGCCGAGCGGGTGCCGGCTGCGGTGCCCGAGGCGTAGAGGCCGCCGGGCCACTCGTCGTACCAGAAGAACTGGTGCTGGAGCAGGTCCCGGCTCTTGTACAGGACCACCGACGCGCCCTTGAACGTGTAGCCGTACTTGTGCACGTCGGCGCTGATGGAGGTGACGCCGGGGCAGCGGAAGTCCCAGAGGGGCACGTCCTCGCCGAGGCGCTCCCACCAGGGCAGCAGCCAGCCGCCCAGGCAGGCGTCGGTGTGGAAGAGGATGCCCCGATCGAGGGCGAGGCCGGCCAGGGTCTCGATCGGGTCGATGACGCCGTAGGGGTAGCACGGTGCCGAGCCGACGATCAGGCCGGTGCGCTCGGTGATGGCGGCCGCGGTGGCCACCGGGTCGGCCCGCCCGTCGGGGCCGACGGGCACCAGGACCAGCTCCACGTCGAGGTACTTGCAGGCCTTGGCGAACGCCGGGTGGGCGGTGGCGGGCGCCAGGACCTGGGGCTCGGCGATGCCGCGGGTGGCCCGGCTGTGGTCCCGGGCGACCTGGACGGCGAGGAAGATGCTCTCGGTGCCGCCGCTGCTCATGGAGCCGGCGTTGGGCTCGGTGCCGAGCAGATCGGCCGCCATGGCGATGACGTCGAGCTCCATCTGCAGGACGCTCGGGTACTTGAACGGGTTGAGGGCGTTGTCGTGCAGGTAGCGGACGCCGACCTGCTCCAGCAGCTCCTCGTGCTCGTGGTCGTCGACGTTGTAGACGAGGCTGAACGCCCGGCCGCCCCGCCAGTCGATGTCCTCGGCGTGGCGGGCCTCGATGCCCGCCAGCAGCTCCTTGGCATCGCGTCCGTGTTCGGGGATCTTCGCTCCGTCAGCCATCCCGTGAACCTAGGCGGGCCGACCGCCTGCCGCGACCGCCCGCTCCGGGTGCGACCGGCGCTTCAGCCGCCGTAGTTCATGCGGGTGTCCTCCATGCGGAGGACCTCGGTGTCCTCGGGGCCCTGGAAGCCGACGTCGACCACCTCGCCGATGAAGAACGTGTGGCCGCCGAGGTCGACCGCCTGGCGGACCTCGCAGTCGACGAACGCCGGGGCCTGGTCGAGGATCGGCGCGCCGGTGGCGCCGTCGTGCACGGCGAAGCCGTTCAGGGTGGAGGCCGCCGCGTCCCACTCGCAGGGCTTGGTGAACTTCCGCACGATGGCGCGGTCGTCGCGGGCGATGGTGTTCAGGCTGAACACCTGGCCTTCGACGATGAGCTCGTGGGTGAGCGCCGGCTTCTCGACGCCGATGCCGATCAGCTTCGGGTCGAACGACACCTGGGTGACCCAGTTGGTGGTCATGAGGTTGCGCCGCTCCCCCGCCCGGCTCCCCACGGCGTAGAGCCCGTACGGCATCGTCCACAGCACCCGCCGCCGCAGCTTGTCGTACTCGACCCGCTCCTCGTCCCCCTCGCCCACCCGCTCCGGGTACGGCCCGATCGGTCCACTGCCACCAGCTGCTGCCATGCCGCCGACCCTACCGAGGGGCCGACCAGACGCCCTCGGGGCCGAGGAGTGCCCTTGACCTTCGAGCGAAGCGAGCCCGGGGGGTGTCGGGGGGCGGAGCTTGCGGAGCCCCCTGACGACCTGGACCCAGCGGCGCAGCCGGTGGGTCCAGCGAGAGCGCCGGCCGTCAGGCCGTCCTGCAGGAAGCTCGGGGGAACGAGTGAGCGCAGCGAACGAGTGAGCCCGAAGGCCCCTACAACTGCTCGAAGTTGCGGCGGAGCTCCCAATCGGTGACGGCGCGGTTGAAGGCGAGCCACTCCTGCTGGGCGTGGTTGAGGAGGTGGTGGTGCACCTCGGGGCCGAACGCCTCGAGGGCGACCTCGGAGGTGCGGAAGAGCTCGATGGCCTCGACGAGGGTGGAGGGGATGCGCTCCACGTCGGTGTCGGTGTAGGCGTTGCCGACGAACGGGTCGCCCGGCTCCAGCTGGTGCTCGATGCCGTACAGGCCGGCGGCGATGACGCCGGCGAAGGCGAGGTAGCTGTTCACGTCGGCACCAGGGATGCGGCTCTCCACGCGGTAGCCCTGGCCGTGGCCCACGAGGCGCAGGCCGCAGGTGCGGTTGTCGGACCCCCAGGCGATGGCCGTCGGCGCCCACGAGTCGGGCTGGAAGCGCTTGTAGGAGTTGACCGTCGGCGCGAAGAGCAGCGTGAGCTCGCGCGAGCAGTGCACCAGGCCGCCGAGCCAGTGGCGGAAGGTGTCGCTCATGTTGTGGGCGCCCTTGGCGTCCCACATCAGCGACTTCCTGCCGCGCTTGTCCCACAGGCTGGAGTGCACGTGGCACGACGAGCCCACCTCGTCCATGGCGTACTTGGCCATGAAGGTGAGCGACCGGCCGTGCTTGTCGGCGATCTCCTTCGCCCCGTTCTTGTAGATGGTGTTGCGGTCGGCCATCTCGGTGGCATCGGCGTAGACGAGGTTGATCTCGTGCTGGCCCTTGCCGGCCTCGCCCTTGGAGAACTCCACCGGGATGCCGGCGGCCTGGAGCCCGTTGCGGATCTCCCGGATGAGGTACTCGTCTCGGGTGGTCTGGAGGATGTGGTAGTCCTCGACCACGTCGGAGTGCGGGGTGAGGCCGTGGTAGCGCTTCTCGGCGGCCTCGGCGTAGGAGTCCTTGAACAGGAAGAACTCCAGCTCGGCGCCGATCTTCACGGTGAAGCCGAGGTCGGCCGCCCGCTCCTCCTGGCGCTTGAGGATGCGCCGGGGCGACACCTCGATGGGGCCCTTGCCGCCCTCTTCCACCAGGTCGCACAGCACCAGCGCGGTGCGGTCGATCCACGGGACGATGCGCAGCGTGGACAGGTCCGGGACGGCGGAGAAGTCGCCGTAGCCCTGGTCCCAGTTGAAGGTCTTGAACCCGGGCAGCGGGTTCATCTCGACGTCGACGGCGAGCAGGTAGTTGCACGCCTCCACCGAGCCCTCGGCCACGACGTCGAGGAAGTACTGGCCCATGACCCGCTTGCCGACGAGGCGGCCCTGCAGGTCCGGGAACGCCACCAGCACGGTGTCGACCGACCCGTCGCGGATCATCGACCTCAGCTCGTCCAGCTCCAGCGTCACGCGGTCCATGGCTCCCCAACTCTCATCCGGCGGCGGGCGAAGGTTACGGCACCCGTCCAACCCCACCGCGCGCTCACAGCCAGAGGCGCGGTGGGGTTCGAGGGAAGCGAGCCCGGGGGGGTGTCGGGGGGCGGAGCTTGCGGAGCCCCCTGACGACCTGGGACCGGCGGCGAAGCCGGTGGGCCCAGCGAAGGCGCCGGCCGTCAGGCCGTCATGAAGGAAGCTCGATGAAGGGAGCGAGCGCAGCGAGCTCCCTGAAGAGAAGACCTCACTCGGGCGTGGTGTAGGCGGCGGTGATGCCACCGTCGATCAACAAGCTCTGGCCGGTCATGAAGCTGGCCTCGTCGCTGGCCAGGAAGAGGGCGCCGTTGACCATCTCCTCCGAGGTGCCGAAGCGGCCCATGGGGATGTGCACGAGGCGGCGGTTGCGCTTCTCGTCGTCGCTCAGGTACTTGGCCAGCAGCGGGGTCAGCACCGGTCCGGGGCACAGGGCGTTGGCCCGGATGCCCTGGCGGGCGTAGATGACGGCGATCTCGCGGGTCATCGACAGCACGGCGCCCTTGGAGGTGGTGTAGGCGAGCTGCGGCGTGGCGGCACCGAGGTGGGCGACGAACGAGGCCACGTTGATGATCGACCCGCCGCCGCTCTCGAGCATGGCGGGGATGCCGGCCTTGCAGCACAGCCACAGGCCCTTGACGTTGACGTCCATCGTGAGCTCCCACGTGGACTCGGGGGTGGTGACGGCGTCGTCGTCGTCGCCCAGGCTGACCCCGGCGTTGTTGTAGAGGATGCTCAGGCCGCCGAAGGACTCGACCGTGCGGGCCACGGCCGCTTCGACCTGGGCGAAGTCGCGCACGTCAGCGGCGATGGCGATGGCCTCGCCCCCTGCGGCGGCGATGGCCTCGACGACCTCGGGCCGCTCCTCGACGTCGACCACCGCGACCTTGGCGCCCTCGGCGGCGAACCGCTCGGCGGCGACGCGGCCCATGCCGCCTCCCGCTCCCGTGATCAGCGCGACCTTGCCAGCCAGACGGCCCATCGGTGTCTCCCCGTTTCCTCGACCCGGCCCCCGATCGGGGCCAGTGGTGGTCGCCCGTATGATGCCCGTTCCGACCGGTCACCCCGGTCACCCGTCCCGGGAGCGCCCCGGGACCTCCCGGGGAGGGACCAGATGGCTGAGCAGTTGATCATCGCCGGCAAGCGCCAGGACGCCGCCGAGGGGGCCACGTTCAGCGTGACCGAGCCGGCCACCGGCAAGCCGCTGGCCGACGTGGCCAAGGCCAGCGCGGTCGACGTCGACCTCGCCCTCGCCGCCGCCCACGCCGCGTTCGCCGACGGGCGGGGCACCTGGGCCCGCACCAACGCCACCCAGCGCGGCCGCGTCCTGCACCGCGTGGCCGAGCTGCTCCGCGAGCGCGAGGACCTCTTCGCCACCACCGAAGCCCGAGGCGCCGGCCACCCCATGGGCGACGCACGCTGGGAGGTCGGCGCGGCCGCCGGCACCTTCGAGTACTACGCCGGTGCCGCCAACAAGCACTTCGGCCAGGTGGTCCCGGTCCAGGACGCCGGCCTCGACGTCGTGCTGCGCGAGCCGGTCGGCCCGGTGGCGCTGATCGTGCCGTGGAACTTCCCGCTCCTCATCGCCTGCTGGAAGCTGGCTCCGGCCCTGGCCTGCGGCAACCCGGTCATCCTCAAGCCGGCCTCGCTCACGCCCCTGACCGCGCTCCTGCTGGGCGACCTCCTGGTCGACGCCGGGATCCCCGAGGACCAGGTGTACGTGCTGCCCGGCCCGGGCGGCGTCATCGGCGACGCCCTGGTGGCCGACCACCGCACCGCCAAGATCTCCTTCACCGGCGAGACCACCACCGGTGCGTCGATCCTCAAGTCCTCCGCCGACCACATCGCCCGGGTGTCGCTGGAGCTGGGCGGCAAGTCGGCCGCGGTGGTCTTCGCCGACGCCGACGTGGCCGCTGCGGCCGCCGACACCCCCATGGCCGTGTTCGGCAACGCCGGCCAGGACTGCTGCGCCCGCAGCCGGATCCTGGTGGAGCGCCCGGTCTACGACGAGTTCCTGGAGCACTTCACCGCCACCACGAAGGCCATCCGCCTCGGCGACCCGCTCGACGACGCCACCGAGATGGGCCCGATGATCTCCGCCGCCCAGCGCCAGACCTCGCTCGACTACCTGGGCATCGGCACCGGCGAGGGCGCCCGCGTGGTCACCGGCGGCGAGGTCCCCGACCGGGAGGGCTTCTACCTCACGCCCGCCGTGGTGGCCGACGTCGGCAACGACATGCGCATCGCCCGGGAGGAGATCTTCGGGCCCGTGGCCTCGGTCATCCCGTTCGATGGCGAGGAGGAGGCCATCCGCATCTCCAACGACAGCGACTACGGGCTCTCCGGCTCGCTGTGGACGGGGAACGCCACCCGGGCCATTCGCGTGGCCAAGTCGCTGCGCACCGGCACGCTGTCGGTCAACACCAACCGCTCGGTGCGCTTCGAGGCGCCCTTCGGCGGCTACAAGAAGTCCGGCCTCGGCCGGGAGCTCGGCATGGGCGCCATGGACGCCTACACCGAGGTCAAGAACGTCTTCTTCTCCGAGTAGGGCCCGACCCGGGGCCACCGTGGCGGCCGGTACGGTCGGCGGCCATGGTGACCCCGGTGCCCTTCGCCCTGCCCGCCGACCAGCTCGCCGGGCGCGTCGCGGTGGTCACGGGCGCCAGCCGGGGCCTGGGCGCGGGCCTGGCGGCGCGCTTCGCCGAGCACGGCATGGACCTCGCGCTGTGCGCCCGGACCGAGCCGACGCTGCCGGCCGGGGCGACCGGACTGACCGCCGCTGTCGACGTCACCGACGCTGCGGCGGTCGACGCGTTCGCCGACCGGGTGGTCGACGAGGTCGGTCCCGTCGCCCTCTGGGTCAACAACGCCGGCGTCCTCCAGCCGATCGGCCCCCACCGAGACCACGATCCGTCGGAGGTCGACCGGGCCCTGCTGGTCAACGTCGGCGGCGTGGCCAACGGCACCCGGGCCTTCACCCGGGTCGCCAGGGCCGATGCCACGGCTGGCAGCGGTCGGCCGGTGCTGGTGAACGTCACCTCCGGCGCCGCCACCTCGGTCTACGAGGGGTGGTCGATCTACGGAGCGTGCAAGGCGGCCGTCGACCACCTCACCCGCACCGTCGCGGCCGAGGAGCCGGCGCTGGCCTGCTGGGCGGTGGCGCCCGGCATCGTCGAGACCGGCATGCAGGCGCTCATCCGGTCCCAGGACGCGGCGAGCTTCCCGGCGGTGGAGCGGTTCCGCCAGATCCACGCCGACGGCTCGGCCAACGCACCGGCGTGGGTGGCCGACCACCTCGCCGGCCTGGTGGCCGGGACGTGGGCGCCCGACGACGTGGTGGCCCGGATCCCGAACGAGCACGGCTGACGACCGCTTGGATCGCGCCGCGCCGGAGCCCTGCCGGTCCGCCGGGCTCCCGAGCCTCGCTCAGTCGAGGTCGGCGGGCGGCCAGGTGGGATCGCACTGCTTGAGGAAGAACGCGCAGCGCTCCTCTTCGTCGACCTCGCCGATCCGACCGGCGACGGTGGACAGCCCGTGGAGGGCGCGCAGGAAGCCCCGGTTCTCCTCGTGGCGCCAGCGGACGTAGCCGCTGCCCCGCCACCCGTTGGCACGCAGCCGGTCGAGGCCACGGTGGTAGCCGACCCGGAAGGCGGCGTACTGCTCGATGTCGTCCCGACCGAGCTGGCCGAGGCGGGCCCAGCCGTCGAGGAACCGCGGGTGGGCGGCCACCACCGCCGCCACCGCAGCCCGTCGCTCGCCGGCCGGGCGGTCCAGCGCAGCCGCCAGGGCATCCCGGAGCTCGGCCGGCTCGGTGTCGAGCACGGTCTCGGGCGGACCGGTGGGCGTGAGGTGCACGGGGTTGCCCATCTCGACAGGGTACGGGGGCGACCGAGGCCCGGTGCCCGGACGCGTCGAGGGACCGGACCGTGCTCGGCCCGGTCCCTCGACGGCCGCTGCCGTGCGGGCTACTTGTTGATCGAGGAGCCGACCTTGGAGAACTTCGACGAGGCCGAGGTCCCGAGGAAGGTCACCGCGACGATGCAGACGACGGCGATCAGGGCCACGAGGAGGGCGTACTCCACGAGCGAGGCGCCACGCTCGTCGTCACCGAAGCGGGCCCGCAGGTACGAGGCGAGCAGGGTGTAGGTGGTCATGGTTCTGGGGTCTCCGTCAGGTGCGTCGAACGTCTTCTCCCTCTCCATCGGCGCCGGTACCGCTGCCCTGCATGGGTCGATCGGACCGTTTGCACCGATCCCACACAACGCCTCGCGTCGACGGGCTCGGCGGTCGGGAACGCGAAGAGGCCGGGCCCGAAGGCCCGGCCTCTGCGTTCGCTCGGATCGAGCGGCTTGCGTGCCCCAGGGGGCGGGGTGCTAGCCGTTGATCGAGGAGCCGACCTTGGAGAACTTCGACGAGGCCGAGGTGCCGAGGAAGGTCACGGCGACGATGCAGACGACGGCGATGAGGGCCACGAGGAGGGCGTACTCCACCAGCGAGGCGCCACGCTCGTCGTCACCGAAGCGGGCACGGAGGTAGGAGGCGAGCATGTTGTAGGTGTTCAGCATTGGGGTGATCTCCTGAGGGTGTTGGGTTGGCTTGGTCACCCCAGCCGGGGTGGGTACTTCCTGTCCCTACCTGGATCGGCACGGGCCGCCGAGCCCTAAATAGGTCGAACGACCCGTTTGCCGACGGGCTCTCGGCCCGCCCTCCGACGACGAGCCCGCCGGTGCCGGACTGCGACCAGAACCGGCCGTCGTCCTTCCGGTCGCCGACGGTGCTCCCGGCGAACGAGGACCGCGACCAAAGCGCCGACCGAGCACTTTGGTCGCAGCGATGGCGGCGAACGACCCCTGTCGCGACCAGAACCCGCCGTCGTCCTTCCGGTCGCCGACGGTGCTTTCGGCGAACGGGGAACGCGACCAAAGCGCCGACCGAGCGCTTTGGTCGCAGCCACGGCGGCGATCGACCCCTGTCGCGACCAGAACCCGCCGTCGTCCTTCTGGTCGCCGACGGTGCTCGCGCCGAACGGGGAACGCGACCAAAGCGCCGACCGAGCGCTTTGGTCGCAACCGGTGTCGGAGCGGAGGGCGCTCGGCAACCGGTGTCGGGGCGCTCGGCGCTCGGCGCCACCCAGCTGGGGCACGCGGTCGGGAACGCGAAGAGGCCGGGCCCGAAGGCCCGGCCTCTGCGTTCGCTCGGATCGAGCGGCTTGCGTGCCCCGGGGGGGCCAGGTGCTAGCCGTTGATCGAGGAGCCGACCTTGGAGAACTTCGACGAGGCCGAGGTGCCGAGGAAGGTCACGGCGACGATGCAGACGACGGCGATGAGGGCCACGAGGAGGGCGTACTCCACCAGCGAGGCGCCACGCTCGTCGTCACCGAAGCGGGCACGGAGGTAGGAGGCGAGCATGTTGTAGGTGTTCAGCATTGGGGTGATCTCCTGATCATGAGTGGCGTGGTCACCCCAGGGCCGGGGTGGGTACTTCCTGTCCCTGATTGGATCGGACGCAACCCGTCGGTCCTGAATAGGTCGAACGACCCGTTTGCCGAAGATCTCCTGCTCAGCGCCTCACCTCCGGCGCGACGCCCCCTCGTCGGCTCAGGGCCGAGCGAGGTCGCGGGCCAGCGCGACGAGGTCGGCGGTCCGGGCCGGCTGGCCCAGGTGCACGCCGTGGTCGGCCCCCTCGACCGACACGAAGGTGCCGGTCGGCACCGCGGCCGCCAGCTCCTCGCTCCCCCGTCGGTGCCACCAGCTCGATGCGGTGCCCGCCGCCGAGACGAGCGGGACGGGGAACGACGGGAGGTCGACGGGCGGTGCGTCGAGGTCGAGGCTGGCGAGGTCGGCACGCAGCGCACCGCCCTCGGCACGGCGGTCGGCGCGGGTGCGCGCCGGGAGGCGGTCCCAGATCCGGTCGCCGACCATGCGGCGCATGAACCGCTCGGCTTCGTCGGCGGGATCGCCGAGCCCCTGCTCCGGGTCGCGGTGGCGCGACGGCCACCAGGGAGCCCACGGCGTGGGCGCCTCGTAGGCGAGGACGGCGCGGATGGCGTCGGGGCGGCGCTCGGCGGCCACCAGGGCGATCACCCCGCCGACGCTGTGGCCGAACACCACCGTCGGCCGGTCCCCCACGATGGCCAGCAGGTCCGCGACGTGGCCGTCGAGGTCGGTGGGGCCGGCCTCGACGGAGCGCCCGTAGCCCCGGCGGTCGTAGCGGACCACCTCGATCCCGGGCAGGTGGCGCACCACGCGGCCGAACGACGACGCCCGGTCCATGCCGCCGTGCACCACGACCACCACCGGTCCGGCGTCGGGTGCCACGGGCTCCTGGCGCACGACGTGCACGCCCGCCGGCGCGCCGGGTGCTGCGGTGGCCACCGGCTCAGCCGGCGGTGGCGGGGACCACGAGGCGACCGAGGTGCGGCGTCTCGTTCAGGCTCACCAGCTGCCGGTGGGTGGCGCCGGAGATCACCCGGCTGACGCTGGTGTAGGCCGGCTCGAAGAACATGGTGCCCGGGAGGCTGATCACGCTCGACAGGTAGGCGTTGATGACGCCGCCGTGGCAGACGACCGCCACCCGCTCGCCGGGGTGGTCGGTGGCGATCTGGTCGATGGCCGCCACCACGCCGGCGCGAAACGCCTGGCGCTGCTCCTCGGCCTCCGGTGAGAGCCACTCTTCGACTGCGGCCTGCCACGCCACCGGGTCGGCCCGGAGCTCCTCGATGGGGATGTAGGTCGACAGGTGCGAGTCGAACTCCTTCAGGTCCGGCACCGTGGTGATGTCGACGCCGAGGGCAGCCGCCAGGGGCAGGGCCGTCTCCTGGGCCCGCCGCATGGGGCTGGCGTAGACGATGTCGGCGCCGTGCGGCGCCCACCAGTCGGCCAGCTGCCGGGCCTGCTCCAGGCCCTCCTCGGCGAGGCCGGGATCGGCGGGTGCGTCACCGCCGTCGATGCGGATGGGCAGGGCGTGTCGGATCAACCAGAGCTCCACGGGCCAGACCCTACGGGTCCGAGGCCGTGGTCAGTTGAGGTGGGCGCGGAGGCGGGTGGCCTCTTGGTCTGCGGCGGCGGCCGCTTCGCCGGTGCGGGTGTCGCGCTCGCGGCGCCAGAGGTCGGCGGCCTCCTCGAAGCGACCGACCGCGGCGAGGGCGGCGGCGAGGTCGGTGCGCTCGCGCTCGCCGACGCCCGGGATGGCGGCGCGCAGCTCGCGGACGCGGACGAGGCGGTGGATGTCGCCGTCGGCGTTGAAGACGCCCACGAGGTTGGCCAGGAGCCGGGCGACCACCGCGACGTCGGGGAGCGCCGCGAGGTAGCGGGGGTCGAACGGGGCGTGGCGGCCGTGGATGGTGGCGAAGCGAGCGCGGGCGCCGGCGACGTCGAGCCAGGCGCCGCCGTGGAAGCCGTCGACCCAGCGCTCGGGCGGGTCGCCGTCACCGATGAGGACGTGGCCGGGCATCCCGACCACCGAGGCCGACACGCCCAGGCGGCGGGCCACCTCGACGGCGACGATCGCCAGGGTGATCGGGATGCCCTTCCGGCGCTCCAGGACCGCAGGCAGGAGGGAGTTCGCCGGGTCGTAGTAGGCGGTGGTGTCGCCCTTGAAGCCCACCGTCGAGAACAGGTGGTGGGTCACCGCCGCGAGGTCGTCGCCCGGCACGTCGGCGGCGAGGGCGTCGAGCCGGGCCCGTCCGTCGGCCACCGGATCGGGGTGGCCGAGCACGGAGGCCACGACCAGGGCCACCTCGCCGAGCGGGAGCGGCGTGGCGCGGACGAGTTGCCCGAACCGGCCGATGTCGGCCGCCGGCTCCTCAGGGCTCACGCGCCGCTCACCGGTTGATGACCACGAGGCGCTCGTGGGTCATCTCCCGCACGGCGTAGTGGGGGCCTTCCTTGGTGTTGCCGCTGTCACGCACGCCGCCGTAGGGCATCTGGTCGGAGCGGAAGGTCGGGACCTCGTTGACCAGGACGCCGCCGAAGTCGAGCTCGTGGGCGGCGCGGAGCGCGCCGTCGAGCTCGGCGGTGAAGATGGCGGCCTGGAGCCCGTAGCGGGTGTCGTTGGCGAGGGCGAGGGCATCGTCGAGGTCGTCGAACGAGGCGATGCCGACGAGCGGGCCGAAGACCTCGTTGCGGCTCACCTCCATGTCCGCCGTGATGCCGGTGAGGATCGTGGGCGTCAGCAGCCGGTCGTGCTGGTCGCCGCCGGTGGCCACCGTGGCCCCCTCGCCCACCGCCTCGTCGATCCAGGCCTTCACCCGAGCCGTCTCGTCCGGGCTGATGAGCGCCGAGACGTCGGTGGCCTCGTCGAGCGGGTCGCCCACCACGAGCGCCTCGACCTTGGCCACCAGCGCCTCGGTGAAGCGGTCGACCAGGCTCGAGTGCACGTAGATCCGCTGGGTGGAGATGCACGACTGCCCGGCGTGGCTGAACCCGGCGACCGCGATCTTGGCCACCGCCGTCTCCC
This sequence comes from Aquihabitans sp. G128, assembly GCF_019048865.1. GTDB lineage: Bacteria > Actinomycetota > Acidimicrobiia > Acidimicrobiales > Iamiaceae > Aquihabitans. The sequence continues at coordinate 960,405 of NZ_CP077604.1, forward strand.
AGTCTCCCGACGCATCGATGATCACCGGGGCGTTGTTGCCGAGCTCGAGGCCCACCTTCTTCTTGGCGCCCTTGGCGGCGATGGCCCAGCCGACCGGCGGTGAGCCGGTGAAGGTGATGACGGCGACGTCCTCGTGCTCCACGAGGGGGTCGCCGACGGTCCCGCCGGAGCCGGTGACGATGTTGATCCATCCCGCGGGCAGGCCGCACTCGTCCATCAGGAGCTCGTGGAGGCGGATGGCCGAGATGGGCGTCTGGCTGGCGGGCTTGAGGACCACGGCGCAGCCGGCAGCGATGGCCGGGGCCAGCTTGTGCGCCACCAGGTTCAGCGGGAAGTTGAACGGCGAGATGGCGGCCACCACGCCGCGCGGCACCCGGAGCGTGAAGGCCAGCTTGCCGCTGCCGGGCTGGGCGCCGTCGATGGGCACGACGTCGCCGGTGAGCGTCCGGGCCTCGATGGCGGCGGACTGGAAGGTGAGCACCGCCCGCTCGGCCTCGGTGCGCGCCGTCTTGATCGGCTTGGCGGCCTCCTCGGCGATGATCGTGGCCAGCTCGTCGCGGTGGTCGGCCACGGACTGGGCCGCGGCATCCAGTACCTCGGCCCGCTTCCACGGCTCCAGCGGCTCGGCCATGGCGGCCTTGGCGGCGGCGACCGCGGCCTCCACGTGCTCGGGACCGCACTTCGGCACCCGTGCCACCTCGTGGCCGTCGTAGGGCGAGGTGACCACCATGGACTCCTCGGTGGTCACCGACTCGGCGCCGATGCGGACCGGGTGCTGTTCGGGCATGGGTGGCGCTCCTGGGTTGCGAGGGGGCCGCGACGGCCCGCCGACGACCAGTATCCCCGGTACCCTGCCGCCGTGCCGTCAAGTCCCTGGCCCTTCCTCGACCACCCGGGCCCGCTCCCGTTCGCGCACCGCGGCGGCGCCGGGGAGTGGCCGGAGAACACCATGCCCGCCTTCGAGGGCGCGGTGGCCCTCGGCTACCGGTACCTCGAGACCGATGCGCACGTCACCGCCGACGGCATCTGCCTGGCCTTCCACGACGACCGCTTGGACCGGGTCACCGACCAGGTCGGGATCATCGCCGAGCTCCCCTACCGGCTGGTCCGCGACGCCCGGGTCGACGGCCGTGAGCCGATCCCGCTGCTCGAGGACCTGGTGGCGGCGTTCCCCGAGGCCCGCATCAACATCGACACCAAGCACGACGCCTCCGTCGAGGCCGTCGCCAACGTGGTCCGGCGCACCGGGGCCATCGACCGCGTGTGCGTGGGATCGTTCTCCGAGTCCCGCCTCGACCGCATCCGCGGCGAGCTCGGCCCCCAGCTGTGCACGTCGCTCGGCCCGAAGAGCACGGCCAAGCTCCGGGGCAGCTCCTTCCACCTGCCCGGCGCCAACCACCTGCCGGGCGCCTGCGCCCAGGTGCCGCACAAGGTGAAGGGCGTGACCATCGTCGACGAGCGCTTCGTGGCCAGGTCCCACGACCTCGGCCTCCAGGTCCACGTCTGGACCATCGACGACCCCGACGAGATGCACGAGCTGCTCGACCTCGGCGTCGACGGGATCATGACCGACCACCCCGCCGTCCTGAAGGACGTCCTCGTGAGCCGCGGCGCCTGGTACTGACCGCGCCGAGGTGGGTCGGGATCCGGCTGCCGGGACGGCCGGGATCCAACCCGGTTCGTGCGGGCCCGGGGCGGCTGGGCGCTACGGCGGTGGGAGGAGGACGGCGGGGTTGCAGAGGCCGTGCGGATCGAGGGCGGCCTTGATGGCCCGCATGGCGCCGACCTCGGACGGGGTGCGGGCCAGGTGGAGCCAGCGGCGCTTGGCGCGGCCGATGCCGTGCTCGGCCGAGATGGAGCCGCCGAGGTCGGCCACCCGCTGCAGCACGACGTCGGCCACCGCTTCGTCGTCGGGGGCGAGCCCGGTCACGTTCACGTGGACGTTGCCGTCGGCGGCGTGGCCGAAGCACCACGTGCGAGCCGAGGGCGCGACGGCGGCCACCACGTCGGGCACGTCGTCGATGAACGCGGCCAGCGCCGCGGCGGGGAGGGTGACGTCGAACTTGTGGGGCGGGCCGACGGTGCTGATGGCCGACGTGTGCTCCTCGCGGTAGCGCCAGAGCTGGGCGCGACGAGGACCGTCGACCGCCACCGCGGCGTCGAGCACGCCGTCGAGGCCGGCGACGGCCTCGGCCAGACGGCGCTCCGGGTCGACGTGGTCGCCGGCCTCCACGAGCAGCAGGACGGGCGCCTCGGCGGCCAGCGGCGCCGGCAGGCCCGTGACCGAGCGGACCAGCGCGACGCCATCGGCCAGGACCAGCTCGACCGCCTCGAGCCCGGCCAGCGAGCGCCGCAGCACCGACGCCGCCTCGACCGCAGCGGCGGTGGAGGCGAAGCCGACGAGGGCGGTGGCGAGCGGGCCAGCCGGCGGCACGAGGCGCAGGCGGGCGGCGGTCACCAGCCCGAGCGTCCCCTCGCTGCCGCACAGCAGCGCGGCGAGGTCGTAGCCCGTGTTGTCCTTCTCGACCGCCGGCAGGTGGCGGATGGTGGCGCCGGTGCCCAGCACCGCCTCCACCCCGAGAAGCTGCCGACGGGTGCTGCCGTGGCGGACGAAGCGCAGGCCGCCGGCGTCGGTGGCGACCGAGCCGCCGACCGTCGCCGAGTCCCGGGCCGCCCAGTCGACGCCGTACGCCCATCCGGCGCCGCGGGCGGCGGCCTGCACGTCGGCGACGGTGGTGCCGGCCCCTGCGGTCAGCTGGCCGCCGACGGGGTCGACGTCGGTGACGGCAGCGAGCGCTCGAAGGTCGACCACGACCTCGCCGTCGCAGGGCGTCGCACCGCCGACCAGCCCGGTGTTGCCGCCCTGGGGCACCAGGGCGATCCCGTGCTCGATGGCCGTGGCGACGACCGCCGCCACCTCGTCGACGGTGCGGGGTCGGACCACCGCCGGCGGGACGCCGTGGAAGCGGCCGGTCCAGTCGACGGCGTGGGTGGCTGCGACCTCGGGGTCGGTGACCACCCGGTCCGGGCCGAGGTCGGCCCGCAGGGCGGCGACGAAGGCGTCGGCGGCGTGCACCTCAGGCCGGGTCGGTGAAGGCCGCCGGCCGCTTCTCGAAGTAGGCGGTCACGGCCTCGAGCTGGTTCGGCGAGCCGATGACCTGCTTCATGAGGCGCGTCTCCTCGCGGTAGGAGTCGGCGAGCGGCCGGGTGCCGGCGGCGTTCAGGAGCGCCTTCATGCCCCGGATGGCCGCCGGGTTCTTGCCGGCGATCTCGGTGGCCAGCTCGAAGGCGGCGGCCCGGGGGTCGTCGGCGACGTGGGTGGCGAGGCCCAGCTCCTTGGCCTCGACGCCCGACAGCATGCGGCCGGTGAAGGCCAGCTCCTTGGCGACGTCGAGGCCGACCAGGCGCGGCAGGGACTGCAGGCCGGTCATGTCGGGCAGCAGGCCCCAGCGGATCTCGAGCACCGAGAGCTTGGCGTCGGGCGCCACGAACCGGATGTCGGCGCCGAGGGCGATCTGGATGCCGCCGCCGAGCGCCACGCCGTGCACCGCAGCGATGACCGGGACGGGGCACTCGATCCAGGTGTGGGCCACCTGCTGGGCCAGGTTGGCGATGCGGTCGCCCTCGCGGCCACCGAGCAGGTCGAAGGACTCGCCGCCGGGCTCGCCGCCCATGAAGGCGCCGATGTCGAGCCCGGCGCAGAAGCCCCGGCCCTCGCCGGACAGCACGACCACCCGCACGCTCGGGTCGGCCGCCACCTGGTCGCCGGCCTCGGCGATGGCGGCGAACATGGCGCCGTCGAGGGCGTTCATCTTGTCCGGCCGGTTCAGGCGCACGTCGGCGATGCCGTCGCGGACCTCGATGCTGACCCGATCGCTCACTGGTGCTCGCTCCTCGTCGCTCGCCGGGCGCTCCCGGCCGGCGCCCAGTCTGGCCGGGCGGGCCGGCCCCGGGCGGCCCGGGTGCGAAAACGGAGGTGGCCCCGAGTAACCGACCGGCTTGCGCCAGCCAGCTCCTCGGGGCCGACCGAGCCCGACCCCGGTCCCCGCCGACCCCGGAGGGCCTGCGGTCCGTCTGTCGAGCGGGTGCCCGATCCGTGCGCACCACCGACCCGAAGGCCCGCAGTGCTCGGTGTCGAGCGAGCCCGACCCCGGTCCCCGCCGACCCCGGAGGGCCTGCGGTCCGTCTGTCGAGCGGGTGCCCGATCCGTGCGCACCACCGACCCGAAGGCCCGCGGTGCTCGGTGTCGAGCGTGCCCGACCCCGGTCCCCGCCGACCCCGGAGGGCCTGCGGTCCGTCTGTCGAGCGGGTGCCCGATCCGTGCGCACCACCGACCCGAAGGCCCGCAGTGCTCGGTGTCGAGCGAGCCCGACCCCGGTCCCCGCCGACCCCGGAGGGCCTGCGGTCCGTCTGTCGAGCGGGTGCCCGATCCGTGCGCACCACCGACCCGAAGGCCCGCGGTGCTCGGTGTCGAGCTGCCGGCTCCGGTCCCTGCCCCCGACCACCGTGAGGTGGCGGGCGCCGGGTGGACCCGACGCCGTGCCGGTCCCTGCAGCCGACCACCCGGAGGCGGTGGCGCCGGAACCGATCCGGCACCAGGAGCAGTCGAGCGGCACTGCACCGGACCACCTCCGACCGCTCGTTCCGGCGAACCGATCCGTGCTGTCGAGGGCTTCCTGCCCGGTGCCGTCCCGCTCGGTGCGGCCTGGCGAGGGCAACCATGCGCCCGCCGTTCACCGGGGGTCAAGCACAAATCCACCATCCCCAGGGTTGTCCCCCGACCTTTTCCGTTGTCCCCAAGATCGGGCCGGTCGTGCACACCGTCGTCCACAGCGAGCGCCCGCGCCGAGGCGCCGGACGCGGCCGCTCGGGCCCGCTCCCGGCTCAACTCCGGACGGCCAGCGCCGACAGGGGGAGCCATGGGACCCCGCGCCTCGACCTCCTCGCCCCGAACCCCCGCGCTCCGGCGCGCCCTCGCCCTCGGCCTCGCCGTCGGGCTGGTCCTCAGCAGCTGCTCGCTCCTGCACAAGGACGACGGCGACCAGGTGACGAGCGGCGCCGCCCTCGGCCCGGTGCCGGTGGAGAGCGGGCTGCCGGACGAGCCGACGCCGCGCCGCGGCGGCCAGCTCGTCTACGGCCTCGAGGCCGAGTCCGACGGCGGCTGGTGCCTCCCGGAGGCCCAGCTCGCCGCGTCGGGCCTCGAGGTGCTCCGGGCGCTGTACGACCCGCTGACCGTCCCGGACGACAAGGGCGGCTACGCGCCGTACCTCGCGAAGTCGGTGTCCCACGACGACGCCTACAAGACCTGGGTCATCACCCTCCGCTCGGGCATCACCTTCCACGACGGCAGCAAGCTCACCGCCCAGGTGGTCAAGAACAACCTCGACGCCTACCGCGGCGCCTACGACAAGCGCTCGCCGCTGCTCTTCAGCTTCGTCTTCAAGAACATCGCCACCGTCACGGCGGTGAACGAGCTGACCGTCAAGGTGACCACCAAGGTGCCGTGGGTGGCGTTCCCGGCGGCGCTCTACAGCTCGGGCCGGGTGGCGATCGTGGCCCAGGCGCAGCTCGACGCCGACACCGACACCTGCGAGACCGAGCCCATCGGGACCGGGCCGTTCTCGTTCGTGTCGTGGACCAAGGGCGAGAGCCTCAAGGTGAAGCGCAACCCGAAGTACTGGCAGGTGGCTCCCGACAAGAAGCCGTACCCCTACCTGGACGCCATCGACTTCCGCCCGATCCCCAACAGCGACGCCCGCCTGGCGGCGCTCGAGCAGGGCGAGCTCAACATGCTCCACACCTCGACCCCGTCGGACATGGCGCAGAACCTGACCCAGCTCCGCGACGACGGCGCCATCAACCTGTTGATCTCCGAGGAGCGCACCGAGACCAACTACCTGATGATCAACGCCAAGAACCCGGTCCTGAAGGACCGGGCCGCCCGCCTGGCCGTGGCCCAGGCGATCGACAAGGAGACGCTGAACAAGGACGCCAACAAGGGCTTCGCCTCGCTGGCCGACGGGCCCTTCGCGCCGGAGGTGCTGGGCCACCTCGACAAGACGGGGTTCCCCACCTTCGACCTGACGGCGGCCAAGAAGGGCGTCGCGGCGCTCAAGGCCGCCGGCAAGAGCGTGAAGCTCCGCCTCCTCACCTCGACGTCGCTGGCGTCGATCCGGACGGCGTCGATCGAGAAGCAGATGCTGGAGGCGGCGGGCTTCGAGATCGCCCTCGAGGTCACCGACGAGGCCGACGTGATCAACAAGGCGATCAACGGCGACTTCGACCTGGCGGCCTTCCGGAACCAGCCCGGCGACGATCCGGACGCCAACTACAACTGGTGGTACGGCAAGGGCAACCTGGTGAACTTCGGCCGCTTCGACGACCCGGTCATCAACGAGAACCTCGATGTCGGCCGGTCCACCGCCGATCCCGAGAAGCGCCGCGCCGCCTACGAGGCGATCAACGCCCAGTTCGCCAAGGAGGTGTGGAACGTCTACCTCTGGTACGCCCCGTGGGCCGTGGCCGAGGCGAGCAACGTCCACGGCATCCTCGGGCCGGATCTGCCCGACCAGGGCGGCAAGGCGCCCGGCCGGATCGTGACCGGCCACCCCCTGCTCGGCATCTGGATCGACCGCACCTGACCCCAGGGTCAAGTTCTTCCCCGGCGTCATCACCTGGCGCGCGAACGGCCGCTATGGTCTCCGTCACCCCGCATGGCGGCAGTCACAACCGCTGGTCGTGCACGGGGGGGAAACCTGATCCAACAAGGGGACACGATGCGACTTCGAGCTCGACCGATCAGCCGGGGGGCCAAGGCGGCCTTCGCCGGACTCCTGGCCTTCAGCCTCGTGGCCTCCGCCTGTGGCGGCGCCAGCGAGGGCTCCAAGAAGGGCGGCGAGAAGCTCGCCGACAAGAAGCTCGACGCCGCCGCCGGCGAGTCGGGCCTCGACAAGGCCGGTGAGCCCAAGCGTGGCGGCAAGCTGGTCTACGGCCTCGAGGCCGACACCAACGGCGGCTTCTGCCTCTCCGAGGGCCAGCTGGCCATCTCCGGGATGATGATCGTGCGGGCCGTCTACGACACCCTCACCGTGCCGAACTCCAAGGGCGACTACGTGCCCTACCTCGCCAAGGACATCACCCACAACGACGACTACACCGAGTGGAACATCGAGCTGCGCGACGGCATCAAGTTCCACGACGGCTCGCCGCTCACCGCCCAGGTCGTGAAGAACAACCTCGACGCCTACCGCGGCGTCTACCCGGGCCGCAGCTCGCTGCTGTTCGCCTTCGTGCTCAAGAACATCAAGGCCGTCGACGCCGTCGACGACCTCAACGTGAAGGTCACCACCACCAAGCCGTGGGTCGCCTTCCCCAGCTACCTCTACAGCTCGTCCCGCCTCGGGATCATGGCCCAGGCCCAGCTCGACTCGAAGGACCACTGCGCCGACGAACCGATCGGCACCGGCCCCTTCACCTTCCAGAGCTGGACCCCGAACCAGAAGTTCGTGGCCAAGGCCAACCCCGACTACTGGCAGATCGCCCCGGACGGCAAGCCGTACCCCTACGCCTCGTCGATCGAGTTCCGCCCGATCCCCGACGGCCAGGTGCGCAACAACGCCCTGCAGACCGGTGACGTCAACATCATGCACACCTCCAACGGCGACGACATCGGCAACAAGCTGCTGAAGCTCCGCGACAGCGGCAAGGCCAACATGTTCGTCTCCGAGGAGTTCGGCGAGGTGGCGTTCATGCAGCTGAACCACACCACGGCGCCGTTCGACGACCTGCGCATGCGCCAGGCCCTCGCCATGGGCGCGGACCGCAGCGAGATCAACAACCTGATCAACGACGGCCTGCCCACGATCGCCGACGGCCCGTTCGCCCCGGACTCGGTGGCCTACCTCAAGGACCCCGGCTTCCCGAAGTTCGACGCCGCCAAGGCCAAGGCCCTCGTGGCCGACTACGTCAAGGACGGCGGCAAGGCCGAGTTCACCCTCGAGGGCACCACCGACCCCACCGTCAAGAAGCTCTGCGAGCTCATCCAGCAGCGGGCCAAGGCCAGCGGCATCACGGTGAAGATCGTGCTCCGCGACCAGGCGGCGCTCATCAACGACGCCATCGGCAAGAAGTACCAGGCCATGACGTTCCGGAACTACCCCGGTGGTGACCCGGACGCCAACTACGTGTGGTGGTACAGCGGCGACACGGTCGACGGGAAGTTCAGCCCGAACCTGGTGAACTTCGCCGGCTTCCGCGACGACGAGGTCGACAAGCTGCTCGACGAGGGCCGCTCCGAGCCCGACCCGGCCAAGCGCAAGACCATCTACCAGGACCTCAACAAGCGCATGGCCACCCAGGTCCACGGCGTCTGGTCCTGGTTCACCCCCTGGGCGGTCGTGGAAGGCCCGGACGTCCACGGGATCCTCGGCCCGCCGCTGCCCGGCCCCGACGCCAGCAAGCCCAGCGCCGCCGACGACCCGGACCTCCAGCCGAACAAGGGCCTGGCCACCGGCCACTCCCTGCTCGGCCTCTGGGTCAGCTAGTCCCCCTCCGCCTCCCTTCTCTCACCCCGCCGCACCGGCCCGTCGCCGGTCGACAGGAGGAATGCACATGTTGATCCTGGGCCGGAAGCTCTTGCAGCTCGCGGTGGTGTTCGTGGTCGTCACGTTCTTCACCGTGTTCCTGATGTCGCTGGTCCCGGGGAAGCCGGAGAACGTGGTCATCCCGTTCGACGCCTCCCCGGGCCAGCAGCTCACCAAGGACTTCCGGAAGGACAACAACCTCGACCGGCCGCTGCCGGTGCGGTGGGCGAAGTGGGCCGGCAAGTTCCTGACCGGGGACATGGGCGACAAGTACAGCTCGAGCTCCAAGATCCCGGTCAGCAAGGGGGTGAAGGAGGGGGCGCCGGTCTCCGCGCTGCTGATCGTCTACACGCAGATCTTCTCGCTGCTGATCGCGGTCCCCCCTCGCGGTGCTCGCCGCCTACCGATCGGGGAGGTGGATCGACAAGTTGCTCAACACCGTGATGTTCGGCTTCATCTCGTTGCCGAACTTCGCGGTGGCCCTCACCTTGAGCTACTTCCTCGGCGTCAAGGCCGGCCTGGTCCCGGCCCAGGGCTACACGGGGCCGACGGAGAACCTGGTCGAGCACGTCAAGTCCATGGTGGTCCCGGTGCTGGCCCTCTCCCTGGGCCAGATCGCCGTGTACATGCGGCTGCTGCGCTCGGACCTGGTGGCCACGCTGCAGGAGGACTTCATCCTCATGGCCAAGTCCAAGGGGATCTCCAACGGGCGGGTGCTCTGGCGCCACGCCCTGCGACCCTCCAGCCTCACCCTGCTCACCGTGGCCGGCCTCAACATCGGCACCCTGATCGGCGGCACGCTGGTGGTGGAGTACCTGCTGGGCATCCCCGGCCTCGGCGTCCAGGTCGGCGAGGCGATCTTCGCCCGGCAGTACGTGCAGCTCCAGAGCCTGGTGGCGATCATCGCCATCTCGTTCGTGCTCATCAACTTCCTCGTCGACTTCCTCTACACCGTCCTCGACCCCCGCATCCGGGAGCGCAGCGCATGAGCACCGACCTCATCGGCACGGGCGACCCATCCGGCGCCACCGGGCCCGCCGCCCCCCCACGTCGACGCGATCGACCCCGACGCCGGCGGCAAGAAGAAGCTGGGCTTCGCCGCCTGGCTCTCCATCGGGTGGCTCGGCCTGCTGGTGTTCACCTCGGTGTTCGCCTCGGTGCTGCCCATCAAGAACCCCGACGTGCAGAGCACCGACACCCCGCTGCTGGCTCCCGGCCAGGGCGGCCTGCTGCTCGGCGCCGACGGCAACGGGCGCGACATGCTCTCCCGCCTCATCTGGGGCGCCCGGGTCTCGCTCGAGGTGGGCTTCGCCTCGGTGGCGGTGGGCTTCTTGATCGGTGGCCTGCTCGGCCTCTTCGCCGGCTACTACCGCAACTGGATCGGCAAGCTGCTCGCCGGCCTGTTCGACATCCTCCTCGCCATCCCGGCGCTCGTGCTGGTGCTGGCCCTGGTGGCGGTGCTCAAGGGCGATCCCAGCCAGGACGAGGCCCTGCCCGGCGTGGTCATCCTGATCATCGCCATCGGGCTGGTGTCGATCCCGCTGCTGGCCCGCATCACCAGGGCCCAGACCCTGGCCTGGTCCCAGCGCGAGTTCGTCCTGGCCGCCAAGGCCCAGGGCGCCGGCAGCGGACGCATCCTGTTCCGGGAGATCCTCCCGAACGTGCTGCCGGCCATGGGCTACATCGCCCTGCTGGGCATCGGCATCGCCATCGTGGCCGAAGGCGCCGCCGCCCTGTTCGGCGCCAGCGTCAACCCGCCCCAGGCCACCCTCGGCGTCATGATCGACGCCGGGCGCGGCGACATGGAGGATGCGCCGTTCGTGATGTTCCTGCCGATCGTGGTGATCTTCTTCACGGTCATGTCGCTGAACTTCCTGGGCGACGTGGTCCGCAACCGCTTCGACGTCCGGGAGAGCGCCCTGTGACCGATCCCGTGACCGACCCCGCCCCGACCGTGGCCGAGCCCGAGGTGGGCGTCGACGACCTCGACGTCGCCATCCAGGACGACCACTCCCTCGACCTGCCCACCGTGGCGCCCGGCGAGGTGCTGCTGGAGGTCGAGGACCTGCACACCACCTTCTCCTCCCCTCGCGGGCCGGTGCTCGCCGTGCGGGGCATCAGCTTCGAGCTGCGGCGCGGCCGCACGCTCGGCATCGTCGGCGAGTCCGGCTCCGGCAAGTCGGTCCTGTCCCGCTCGGTGATGGGCCTCATGCCGTCGAACGCCACCCGCTCGGGCAGCGTCCGCTTCGCCGGCAACGAGATCCTCAACGCCAAGCCCAAGGTCATGCGGGGCTACTGGGGCGACCAGATGTCGATGGTCTTCCAGGACCCCATGACGGCGCTGAACCCGGTGCTGCGCATCGAGCAGCAGATCACCGAGTCGCTCCACGAGCACATCGACCTGTCGAAGAAGCAGGCCCACGACACCGCCCTGCAGCTGCTCACCTCGGTGGGCATCCCCGAGCCCGATCGCCGCCTGCGGATGTACCCCCACGAGATGTCGGGCGGCATGCGCCAGCGCATCATGATCGCCATCGCCCTGGCGTGCGGCCCCAAGCTGCTCTTCGCCGACGAGCCCACCACTGCCCTCGACGTCACCGTCCAGGCCCAGATCCTCGACCTGCTGCAGTCCATGCAGCGCGATCGACAGATGGCCATGATCCTGGTCACCCACGACCTCGGCGTCGTGGCCGGCCGGGCGCACGACATCGCCGTCATGTACGCCGGGCGCATCGTGGAGCAGGCGCCCTCGAAGGCCCTGTTCGGCGCCGTGCGGCACCCCTACACCGAGGCGCTGCTGCGCTCCATCCCCAAGCTGGAGATGGCCAAGCACACCAAGCTGGACGCCATCGGCGGCCGGCCACCGGACCTGGTGCACCTGCCGGAGGGCTGCAAGTTCGCCCCCCGCTGCGCCTACGCCCAGGACGTCTGCCTCGTCGAGGACCCCGAGCTCACGCCGGACCCCGCCGATCCCACCCACCTCTTCGCCTGCCACTTCCCCGTCTCGGGCGTGGGCACGGCGGTGCCGACCCCGGTCGCGGTCGCCGCACCGGTGTCGTCCTCCCCTGCCCCCGCCCCCATCGATCCTGAGGTCAGCGCCTGATGGCCGGCACCGGTACCGCCCACCTCCGAGCACCGGAGGACGCCCTGCTGCGGGTGGAGGACCTCGTCGTCGAGTTCCACACCGGTCGCAACCAGACCGTGCACGCCGTCACCGACGTCAACCTCGACGTGCTGCCGGGCGAGACGCTCGGGCTGGTCGGCGAGTCGGGCTGCGGGAAGAGCACCACCGGCAAGGCGATCATGCAGCTCCCGTCGCCCACCAGCGGCAAGGTCGTGTTCGAGGGCACCGACCTCACCTCGCTGGGTGCCAAGGAGCTCCGCCAGGTCCGCACCAAGCTGCAGATGATCTTCCAGGACCCGATCTCGTCGCTGAACCCGCGACGCAAGGTCGAGGACATCGTGGCCGAGGGCCTCGACATCTGGAAGCGGGGCTCCCGGGCCGAGCGCAGCGAGAAGGTCGACGAGATGCTGCTCACCGTCGGCCTCGACCCCGACGTGGCGCGCGGCCGGCGCCCGTTCCAGTTCTCCGGCGGCCAGTGCCAGCGCATCTCCATCGCCCGGGCGGTCATCACCGACCCCCAGCTGATCGTGTGCGACGAGCCGGTCTCGGCGCTCGACGTGTCGGTGCAGGCCCAGATCCTGAACCTGCTCGAGGACATGAAGGCCCAGTACGGCCTGACCATGATCTTCATCGCCCACGACCTGGCGGTGGTGAAGAACATCAGCGATCGCGTGGCGGTGATGTACCTCGGCCGGCTCTGCGAGGTCGGCGACCCCGACGTCCTCTACGCCCAGCCCGCCCACCCGTACACGTCCGCCCTGCTCAGCGCCATCCCCGTGCCCGATCCCGACGTGCGCCCGGACGCCCGCCAGACCCTGGGCGGCGAGATCCCGTCGCCGCTGTCGCCTCCGTCGGGGTGCCGGTTCCGGACCCGGTGCCCCAAGGCCGACGAGCAGTGCCGCGACGAGGTGCCGGTGATGCGCAAGGTGGCCGACGACCAGTTCGTCGCCTGCCACCACCCGCTGGCGCCGGGCGAGGTCGTCACCACCGTCTCGCTGGCCGGGGCGTCGGCCTGAGCGGCCCCGCGGAGCGGCCCCGGGCCGCTCGCCTCGACCCCGACACCCGTCGGGGCCTCATCGTCGACGCCGCCGAGCGCCTGCTCGACGAGCACGACCCCTACTCCGTCACGTTCGATCAGGTGGCTGCGGCCGCGGGCGTGTCTCGCGCCCTCGTGCACACCTACCTCGGCGACCGCCGTGGCCTGATCGACGCGGTGCAGGTCCGCATCGTCGGACGCCTGGACGCCCGGGTGGCCCCGTCGCTCGCCCGCTCCGAGGACCACGCCGCCCGCCTGCGCACCCTCGTGGGCGCCCTGTTCGCCTTCGTGGGCGAGGAGCGCGAGGGATGGGGCGTGCTGCTGGCCAGCGGAGGCCTGGACCACCCGGCGCTGCACGGCGTGCGGGCCCGTTGGGCGGCCGTGCTGGCCGACGGCGCGCCCGGTGGCGAGGTGGCCGCCCAAGCCGCGGTGGCCGCCCTGCTGCTCGGGATCGGCGGCTGGGTGGGGCGCGGCACCGAGCCCGGCGCGGTGGTCGCTCCCCTGCTGGCGGGCCTGGGCGCGCCGGCCGCACCGTCCTGACCGCAGCGACCGGAGGCGGCGCCGCGAGCGCGACGTGGCAGGATCAGACGATGCAAGCAACGCTCCACACCAACCACGGTGACATCCGCATCACGCTCTTCGCCGACCAGGCGCCCAAGACCGTCGGCAGCTTCGTCGGCCTCGCCAAGGGCGAGCCCACCTGGCGGGACCTCGAGCTCGGCAAGACCCGGGACAAGCCCTTCTACGACGGCGTGATCTTCCACCGGGTCATCCCGGGCTTCATGATCCAGGGCGGCGATCCCACCGGCACCGGCACCGGCGGCCCCGGCTACGACTTCGACGACGAGATCGCCCCCGGCCTCGACTTCGCCACCCCGTACAAGCTGGCCATGGCCAACGCCGGCACCCGCGGCGGCAAGGGCACCAACGGCTCGCAGTTCTTCATCACCGTCGGCCCGACCCCGCACCTGCTCGGCAAGCACGCCATCTTCGGCGAGGTGGCCGACGACGAGAGCAAGCGCGTGGTCGACAGCATCGCGTCGACCCCCACGGCCCGCGGCGACCGCCCCGTCGACGAGGTCGTCATCAACTCCGTCACCATCGAGGACTGAGCGATCCTGGCTCCGGCAGCGCGCCGCTGATGGAACTGAACCTGGCGGCCATCCACGAGGCACTGGCGACGGCGTTGGCTGATCGCCCGTGCCTCGTGTGGCGCGACCGCACCTGGACCTGGGCCGAGGTCACCGACCGCACGCGCCGCCTGGCGTCGGTGCTCGCCGCCCACGGCATCGGCCGGAACCGCGACCTCGCCGACTGCGAGGGGTGGGAGTCGCCCCACGACCACGTGGCGCTCTACCTCCACAACTCCAACGCCTACCTCGAGGCCCAGCTGGCCGCGTCCAAGGCCGGCGCCGCGGCGTTCAACGTCAACTACCGCTACGTGGCCGACGAGCTGGCCTACCTGTTCCGGGACTCGGGCGCGGCGGCGATCGTCTACCACGGCGCCTTCGCCGCCACCCTGGCCGACGTGCTCCCACGGCTCGACCACCAGCCCTTGCTGGTCCGGGTCGACGACGGCTCGGGCGACGACCTGCTGCCGGGCGCGATCGACTACGAGGAGGCGATCGCCGGCGCCGCGAGCACCGAGCCGGTGGCCGAGTGGCGCCCGGACGACCTGTACGTCCTCTACACCGGCGGCACGACCGGGAACCCCAAGGGCGTGCTCTGGCGCCAGGCCGACTTCCTGGTGGCCGCCCTCGGCGTGCGTCGCAAGGACGGCACCGACTTCGAGTCGCTCGACGAGCTGGTGGGGCCGGCGCTCCGGCGCAACCTGGCGACCTTGCCCGCCCCGCCGCTCATGCACGGCGCGGCCATGTGGAACGCGCTCAGCACGTGGATCAGCGGCGGCACCATCGTCATCCAGGACACCGTCGACCGCCTCGACCCCGCCGACGTGCTCGACACGTGCGAGCGCCACGGCGTGACCTCGCTGCTGATCGTGGGCGACGCGTTCGCCCGGCCGCTCCTCGACGAGCAGCGCCGCCAGCCGCGCGACCTCTCGGCGCTGCGCTTCCTGCTCACCGGGGGCGCCATCCTGTCGCCGAGGCTGCGCGCCGAGCTGCTCGAGGTGGCGCCCCAGCTGCGCATCGTCGACGTGCTGGGCTCGTCGGAGACGGGGCGCCAGGCCGTGGCCAACACCCGCGCCGGCGACGACCTCGGCCCCACCCGGTTCGAGCCGTCGGCGACCACCGCGGTGCTCGACGCCACGCTGAGCCGCCGGCTGGCGCCCGACGAGGCCGACATCGGCTGGTTGGCCCAGGGCGGCCGCATCCCCCGCGGCTACCTGGGCGACGAGGCGAAGACCCGAGCGACCTTCCCGGAGATCGCCGGCGAGCGCTGGGCCGTGGCCGGCGACCGGGCGGCCTGGCGGGCCGACGGGTCCATCGAGCTCCACGGGCGGGAGTCGGTGACCATCAACACCGGGGGCGAGAAGGTCTTCGCCGAGGAGGTCGAGCAGGCCATCAAGCACCACCCCGGCGTCTACGACGCCCTCGTGGTCGGCCGCCCGAGCGAGCGCTGGGGCCAGGAGGTGGTGGCCGTCGTGGCCGTCCGCCCCGGAGCCGAGGTCGACCTCGAGGGGCTGCGCGAGGTCGCCGCCGCCCACCTGGCCCGCTACAAGCTGCCCAAGGACGTGGTCTTCCGGGACCGCATCTCCCGCAGCCCCAGCGGCAAGCCCGACTACGCCTGGGCCCGAGACCAGCTCGGCTGAGGCCGCAGCACGGCTCGCCCGAGGGGCTGGCCCCGGCGCCCGAGCGGGCGCTACCGTCTCAGGCCCGGCGGAACACCTGTTCTGGCGGCACCCCCGCCATGCAGCAGCGCGTCGTCCCCCTCCCCTTCCCGATCGACCTCCCGGGCACGCTCTCCGCGCTCCGTCGCGGGGCGTACGACCCGTCCCTGCGCTTCGCCGCCGACGGCATCTGGCGGGCCTCTCGCTCCCCCGCCGGCCCGTCCACCGTGCGCCTCGTCCACCTGGGTGACCGGGTGGAGGCCACGGCCTGGGGCGAGGGGGCCGAGGCGGCGCTCGACGCCGTGCCCAGCCTGGTCGGCGTGCACGACGACGACGGCGGGTTCGACCCCCAGCACCCGGTCGTGGCCCGGCTGTGGCGCGACTTCAGCGATCGCCGCGTCCCCCGCTCGGGGGCCGTGACCGAGGCCCTGGTGGCGTCGGTCCTGGAGCAGCGGGTGACCACCTTCGAGGCGCGACGGGCCCAGACCCAGCTGGTGGCGCGGTGGGGCGAGGACGCGCCCGGCCCCACCGACCTGCGGCTGCCCCCCGACCCCGAGGTCCTGGCCGGCGTGGCGTACTACGACCTCCACGTGCTCGGGGTGGAGCGCAAGCGGGCCGACACCGTGCGCCGGGTGGCGGCCAACGCCCGCCGCCTCGACGCCCTGGGCATGCTCCCCGTGCCCGAGGCCCACCAGCGCCTGCTGCACACCACCGGCGTCGGCCCGTGGACGGCCGCCCAGGTGGCGCTGGTGGCCCTGGGCGACGCCGACGCCGTCTCGGTGGGCGACGCCCACATCCCGGCCGACGTCACCTACGCCCTCACCGGCGAGGCCGTCGACGACGACGACGCCCTCCTCGAGGTGCTCGAGCCGTTCGCCGGCCAGCGCGGCCGGGTGATCCGCCTCATCGGCGCCGCGGGCCTGCACGCCCCGCGCCACGGCCCCCGGTACGCCCCGAGGGACATCCGGGACCAGTAGCCCGGCTGCCGAGCCTGTGGACAACTTCGGCAATCCACAGGGCGCCGCCACTCGTTGCGCACAGGCGATCCGTCGTACGTTGCTCCCACGGACGAGAGGAGGCGCCATGTCCAGCTACCAGGTGACCTTGAAGGACCGCACCACCGAGCGCATCGACGGTGCCGACGCCTACCAGCAGGAAGGGCAGATGACGACGTTCTTCCAGACCGGCTCGGGCCGGAACGTGGTCGACACGTGGAGCACCCGGCTGGCCAGCTTCCGCACGTCGGAGGTCGTCATCATCCGCCGCCTCGACGCCGTCCCCGCCGAGCTCGCCGCCGTCGGCCCGTTCGCCGCCGAGCTCTTCGACGCCGCCCCCTTCGACGGCCGGGCCGAGCGCCGCAGCGCGTGAGCGACCCCGCCCCGGTCCCCGCCCGCCCGGCCATCGTGCGCGATCCTGGGGCCATGACCCTCACCGAGCCGGCGCCCGACACGCAGAGCTACACCTGCCCGCGCTGCCAGGACGACGTGGTCGAGGCCTGGTACGGGCCGTGCTCCTCCTGCCGGGCCCAGCTCCGGGCCGACCAGGGCGGGGAGGCCCGGGAGATCGTCCAGGAGGACTACGTCCCGAAGATGAACGTCACGCCCAACGCGGTGGCCACCAAGGACTGACGTCCCGGCCGGCGGCGCCCGTCAGCGGGCCGCCGGCTCCAGGACCACCACGCCGGCCTGCTCGAAGGCGTCGGTGGGCTGGGTCAACGTCTGGGGCACCCGCTTCTCGCCGAGGGCCTCGAGCACCTTCGGACAGATGGCCCGGTGGGTGGTGTAGTTGAGGCTGTACACGAAGAAGATGCGGTGGCCCTCGGCCCGGGCCAGCAACTTGGTCGCGAAGGCGCGGGGATCGGCCTTGGCCAGCTGCTCCTTGTAGTCCACCCAGTCGACCCGCTCGGGGCGGCGGAAGGCCGGGTACGTCACCTGGTCGAACTCCTCGCCCAGCAGGCGAGAGCCCGACGGGCCGAGCTGGTCCGGGCAGTAGACGACGACGTCGCCGGCCTGCCCGGCGGCCTGGATGGCCTGCACCGACCGACGGGCGTCGGTGCGGTCGGTGACCACGTTGCGGACGCCGCCGATGCCGCCCAGCAGCAACAGCACGGCCAGCGCGCCGACCACGATGGGCCGGCTGCGCAGGCGGTCGACGCCCAGGCCGGCCAGCACGATGACGAACGGGAAGATGACGGCTGCGTAGCGGCTGGCGTAGGTGGCCCCGGTGGCGTAGCCGACGACCTCGGCGATGGCCATGGTGCCGATCACGAGGATGGCATAGGGCCGCGCCTCCACCCGGCTGCGCAGGTCGAGGTCGACGTCGAAGCGGCTGGCGGTGGCCTTGCCCAGCACGCCGAGCAGCACCGCGATGCCGAGCAGCCAGCCCAGCATGGTGGCCTCCGCCTGGGGCCCGCCGCCGAAGTCGGCCAGGGTGAACATCACCATCTCGGTGGGCCGCACGGGGCGGGCCCACGGCGTGCCGGTGTGGGCGCCCTGGTAGAGCAACGTCGGGAGCCACGGCAGGAAGGTCAAGCCGCCGACCACCAGCGCCCCGATCACCCGGACGGTGGCGCCATAGGCGTCGTGGCGTCCGTCCTTGCGCGCACGCCAGCCGTGCACGAGCAGGCCGATGCCGGCCGCGGCGAGGAACCACATGGCCCAGTAGTGGGTCCAGAGCAGCAGCCCGGTGATCGCGGCGATGGCAGCGAGCCGCCCCGGGGTGGGGCGCCGCAGGCCGTCGTCGACCAGCAGCCAACCGGCCAGGGCGAGGACCGACAGCATGGCGTACATGCGCGTCTCGGTGCCGTAGCGGATGGCGAAGGGCGACAGGGCGAGGAGGGCCACGGTGTAGACGGCCACGCGGGTGCCGCCGATGCGCCGGGCCGCCACCCAGGCCAGGGGGAACAGCGCCAGCGACCAGAGGCCCGAGAAGGCCCGCACCGCCACCGAGCCCTCGCCGAACGCGTCCATCCACCCGTGGAGGAGCACGTAGTACAGCGGCGGGTGCCCGTCCATCTTCAGCGCGGCGGGGATGTCGCCCAGCGGGAGGCGGGCGATGTTCACGCTCAGCGCCTCGTCGAGCCAGAGCGGCGACCGGGTGACGAAGCGCAGCACGACCCCGGCGAGGACCGCACCGACCACCAGGGCCCGCACGGCCCACACCCAACGACCCCAGCCGGCGTCGACCGCCAGCGGGTCGCCAGCAGGGGTCGCGTCGGCCAGCGGCTCGGCTCCCGGGTCGACCTCGTGGTGCTCGTCGGGGTCCCCCGCCGGGACCGTTCGTTCCTCGGCGGTGGTCACGGGCGGCGACGCTACCGCTCGCCGCCCAAGCGCCCAAAGCACCCCGACCGGACAGGCGCCGATGATGCGGCCCGGGGCCCACCGGTCCGGTAGTTTCGGACGGTCGCGTGCCGCGCGCCGACCCCCTGGACCGCCGAGTCGGACCGGAGGGCGCGAGGACCACGCCGAACCCTTCTCCCCTTCCCACGCTCGACAAGGACGGTCCCCGCACGATGTCCGAACACGCCGCCGACACCCCCGACGCCACCGAGGCCAGCGAGGCGGGCACCGCGCCCGGCACGCCGGCGCACGAGGTGGTCGTCATCGGCGCCGGGCCGGCGGGGCTCACCGCCGCCTTCCAGTTCCACAAGCACGGCATCAGCTCCACCATCCTCGAGGCCGACGACATGGTGGGCGGCATCTCCCGGACCGCCCAGAAGGACGGCTGGCGCTTCGACATCGGCGGCCACCGGTTCTTCACCAAGGTCCAGCCGGTCGAGGACCTCTGGCACGAGATCCTCCCGGACGAGGACTTCCTGATGCGGCCTCGCAAGAGCCGGATCTTCTACAACGGCAAGTACTTCGACTACCCGATCAAGGCCGTCAACGCCCTCAAGAACCTCGGGCCGATCGAGGCGGTGCTCTGCGTGGGCTCCTACGTCTCGGCGCGCGTCCGGCCGCCGAAGGACCAGACGAACTACGAGGGCTGGCTGGTGGCCCGCTTCGGCTGGCGGCTCTACCGCACCTTCTTCAAGACCTACACCGAGAAGCTCTGGGGCGTCCCGGTCAGCGAGATGCCGGCCGACTGGGCCGCCCAGCGGGTGAAGGGGCTGTCGCTCGGCAACGCCATCGTCAACGCCCTCACGCCGAAGCGGAACCAGAAGGAGATCACCTCGCTCATCGAGGAGTTCCAGTACCCGAAGTACGGGCCCGGGATGATGTGGGAGACGTGCCGCGACAAGGTGGTCGACCAGGGCTCCACCGTCACCATGGAGACCACGGTCACCAAGGTGCGCCACGCCGACGGCAAGGCCTTCAGCGTCGAGTCCACCGACCGCGACGGCGTGGTCACCGCCCACCCGGCCACCGAGGTCATCTCCTCGATGCCGATCTCGCACCTGCTCGAGGCCATGGACCCGCCGGTGCCGGCCCAGATCAAGGCCGCCGCCGAGGACCTGCGCTACCGCGACTACCTCATCGTCGCCGTGGTGCTGCCCGAGGCGCTCGTCGACTTCGACGACAACTGGATCTACATCCACGACCCCAAGGTCCGCACCATGCGCATCCAGAACTTCGGTTCCTGGTCGCCGTACATGGTCAAGGAGGGGCGCAACACCCTGGGCCTCGAGTACACGGTCTGGGAGGGCGACGACGAGTGGAACGCCGACGACGCCTGGCTCGTCGAGCGGGCCAAGAGGGAGCTCGAGCAGCTCGGGCTGGCCAAGGTCGGCCAGGTCGAGGAGGGCTACGTCGTCCGCCAGCCCAAGGCCTATCCGATCTACGACGAGCGCTACCGCGCCAACGTCGACGTGCTGCGCGGCTGGCTCTCCGAGCACGCCAGCAACGTGCACCCCGTGGGGCGCAACGGCATGTTCCGGTACAACAACCAGGACCACTCGATGTTCACCGCCATGCTGACGGTGGAGAACATCGCCACCGGCACCACCCACGACGTCTGGGAGGTCAACGTGGAGGAGGAGTACCACGAGGAGGCCACCAGCCGGGTGAAGGAGCGGGTCCCCGGCAGCCACGGCACCGGCCGCGACGCCCCGGTGATCGCCCGGGCCACCATCGAGGCCGCTCGCGCCAAGTCCGCGGATGAGCCTGCGGGCTGACGAGCCCGACGGGGCTCCGGGCACACCCGGAGCCGCACCCCCCGCCGAGCCCGAACCCCGCACCGCCGCCCTCCCCGAGGGGGGCGGTGCCTCCGAGGTGGCCGACGAGCCACCGTTCGCACCACGGGCTCCGTGGTTCACGCCGGCCCTCGCGCTGGTGGCCCTCGCGGGCCTCGGGCTGCGCACCTGGCACCTGCTCGCCTCCCGGGTCGACCGCGTCCCGGTCTTCGAACAGGGCGACGCCTTCTGGTACAGCACCGTCGCCATCAACCTCGGCGACGGCCGCCTGTTCCGCAACCTCTTCACCGGCAGCCCCACGGCCGACCACCCGCCGCTCACCGTGCTCCTCCTCGGCCCGACGTCGTGGCTCTTCGGGACCAGCACGTTCGCCCAGCGGGTCACGATGGTGGTCCTCGGCACGGCCACCATCGCCGTGGTGGGCCTCGCCGTGCGGAACCTGGCCGGCCCCCGGGCGGGGATCGCCGCCGCTGCGGTCGCCGCGCTGGCGCCGGCGCTGTGGGTGAACGACGTCCTGGTCATGAGCGAGACCCCCACCGCACTGGTGGTCGCGCTGGTGCTCTGGGCCGGCATCGCGCTGTCGCGGCGTCCGAGCCTCCGCCTCGCCGCCGTCGCCGGCGCCCTGTGCGGCCTCGCCGCGCTGTCGCGGGCCGAGACGGGGCTGTTCCTGCCGCTCATGGTGTGGCCGCTCGTGGCGCTGGCTCGCCCGCTGCCCGCCGCACAGCGCCTCCGGCTGGCCGGTGCCGCCACCCTCGCCACCCTGGTGGTGCTCGCCCCGTGGACGCTGCTCAACCTCGGTCGGTTCGAAGAGCCGGTGGCGATCTCCACCAACGACGGCCTGACGCTGGCGGGCGCCAACTGCGCCGAGACCTACCACGGCGCCATCACCGGCGGCTGGACGCTCACCCCGTGCGTGGTCGACGGCTACGCCCGCATCGAGGCGGCGAAGCCGGATCCGGCGCCGGCCCTGCCGGCGGGCACCGACCCGAACCGGCCCTGCGGCGATCCCGAGCAGCACCGGCTCCCCTGCCTGGACCCGTCGCAGGTGTCGAAGGTGCTGCGCCAGCAGGGCACCCGGTACGTCCGCGCCCACCTCGGCGACCTGCCGAAGGTGGTCGCGGTGCGCAACGCCCGGGTGTGGGGCCTCTACGGCCTCGACCAGGCGATCGGCACCGGGAGCAACGAGGGGCGCACGCCGTGGGTGACGCGCCTGGGCTTCCAGGTGACCTGGCTGCTGGTGCCCTTCACGGTGGCCGGCGCCGTGCTCCTGCGACGGCGCGGCACCACGGTGGTGCCGTTCGTGGCGTCGGTGGCGATCGTGGTCGTGGTGTCCACGGCCTTCTACGGGCTGGTGCGGTTCCGGCTCCCCTACGACGTCGCCTCGTGCTTCCTGGCCGGGGTGGCCATCGCTGCGGTGTGGGACCGGCTCAGCCCGCCGCTGGTCGTCGCGCGCCGCCGATCCCAGCGGGCCCTGATGCCGTTGGCGGTCACGATCGCCATCGACTCGGTGATGATCCGCGCCGACATCTTCGAGGTGCCCTCGGCCCGATCGACGAAGGTGATGGGGACCTCGACGATCTTGAGGTCCGCCTGCACCATGCGGTGGGCCAGCTCGCTCATGAAGGCGTAGCCGTTCGACCGGGTGGTGGCGACGTCGATCCGCTCGAGCGCCGAGGACCGGTAGGCCCGGAAGCCCGAGGTGGCGTCGCGCAGGCCGAGGCCCAGGACCGAGGACGTGTAGCGGTTGCCGTACCGGCTCAGCACCTGGCGGTGCAGCGGCCAGTTGGGCGTCGACCCCCCGGGGACGTAGCGGCTGCCGATGGAGCAGTCGGCGCCCTGCACCACCGCTTCGACGAGGTCGGGGACCATGGCGGGGTCGTGGGAGAAGTCGCAGTCCATCTGGACGATGACGTCGTAGCCCTCGGCCAGGGCCCAGGCGAAGCCGTGGCGGTACGCCGCCCCGAGGCCGTCCTTGGCCCGGCGGTGCAGCACGGTGGTGCGGCCCAGTTCGGCGCCGACCTTCTCGGCTAGCTCGCCGGTGCGGTCCGGGCTGTTGTCGTCGACCACCAGGAGGTCCGCCGCCGGGGCCGCCGCCCGCACCGCCGCGAGGAAGCGCTCGACGTTGTCGGCCTCCTGGTACGTCGGCACCACCACGAGGCTGCGCATCGGCGCCACGTTACCGGCTGGTGCAGCGCCGATAGACCTCGAAGGGGCCGTAGGTGCCGGCCCCGCAGAAGTCCTTCCGGACCACCTGGTTCGGGGCGTCGGAGCCCTGGTCGCGCGAGCCGTTGGGCTCGGACCAGCCGTCCCAGATGTGGCTCAGGATCAACCAGTCGGCGCTGGCCACCTCTCCGGCCATGCCCGAGTCGGCGCGGTTCGCCATGCCCGGGTCCATCTCGATGTAGCGGGTGGCTGGCTCCAGGTCGGGCAGCAGGTAGTAGAGGTACGCGTCGGAGTACGGCGTCTTGCGGAGGTCGGCGGTCCCCACGAACAGGCGTTGGCCGGGCTCCATCTTCGGGCCGACCTCGTCGAGCATCCGCTGGGCGTCGTCGGCGATCGGGCCCGAGCCCAGGTAGAAGGTCCGGCCGTCGTGGCGCAGCGGGTAGCCGAAGATGTCGTCGCGCGTGCCCTGGCCCACCAGGTCGACCCACGTGCGCGCCGTGAAGTGCGGGATCACGAAGAGGGGGACGAGGGCCACCAGCGCCACCGACCACGAGGCGGCGTGGTGGCGGACGGCCGGCAGCCGCACGTGGGCGAGCAGCTCGGCCACCGCGGCGGGCAGGAAGCTCAGGGGGACGCAGCTCACCCAGGCCAGGTGGGTGGAGTCGGGGCGCTGGAGGGCCTGGGGCATGAGGCCCAGGCCGAGCAGGCCCACGACGAGCAGGACGCGGGGCCGCCACGCCGCCGGCTCGGCCCGCACCCGCCACCAACCGACCCCGAGGACGAAGGCCACCACGGCGGGCAGCAGGAAGAACCAGATGAACGCCTGGTTGGGCGAGGCGAGCGAGGGCAGCGACCACGAGGGCTCCCGCAACGAGGCCACCTTCTGGAGGGCACCGTCGAAGTGGCCCCACGAGGGCGGCCGGGGCAGCGACCGGCCGTCGCGCAGCTTGAACACCGGGTCGATCAACATGCCCCGGATGGCGTCGCCGGGCCCGGCCGTGGCGAACAGCACGAGGTACGGAGCCACGCCGACGGCCGCGCCGACGGCCCATCGCCGCCGCTGCGCCCAGCTCAGGCCGGCCAGCACCGCGAGGGCGCTCAGGCCGACGCCCACGATGACATCGGGTCGGAAGAGCAAGGCCAGCCCGGCGAGGAGGCCCGATGCCGGGAGCAGCAGGGCGGCGCGCCGGGCGGCGGTGCCGTCGGCGTCGGCCGGCGCGTTGGGCTCGGCGCCGGCATCGGTGAGCCACCGGCGGGCGCGCAGCCCCAGCCACACCGAGGCGACCGCCAGGGCCACGGCCCCGTTCCACGCGAGGGCGGTGAGGCCGATGGCGGTGGTGGTGAGCAGCGCCCCGAGCACGCCGGACAGCGCGGCGGTCCGACGGCCCCAGGGCCGCACGAGGGCCATCACGCCGAAGACGATGCCGGCGAGCTGGCCGAGGCCGAAGATCCGCTCGGCGGTGATCGAGACGCCCAGCGCCTTGTACCAAGCGGCCAGGGCCCACAGCGAGCCCGGGCCGTAGAGGTGCAGGAAGTCCCGGTGGGGCACCTGGCCGTGCAGGACCTGCTCCGGGAAGACGAGCATGAAGCCCTCCTCCATGGGCGGCCCCTGGTAGCGGAACAGCGCCCGCAGCGGGAGGCCGAAGACCACGAGGACGACCACCACGGCGAGCACCGTGCGCCAGTCGAAGCGCACACGGGCCCAGGCGGGCGCGGCCCGACCGGGGGCGTCCGCCGGTGCGGGGACGTCGTCGACGGGGGCAGCGGTCTGGTCGGTCATCGGGCTCCGGGCTCGGGCTGGGCGGGGGTGGCGGGATCGAGGGGGTCGCGGCCGTCGGGGCCGTGGTCGTCGGGGCCACGGGAGCCTGCCGCGCCATCGGGGCCGGCGGCGACCGCTGGGTGGGGTCGGGCGAGCTCGAGGACGGCGTCGACGGCCACCGCGGCACCGACGATCAGCACCAGGTCGCCGACGGTGCGGAACCGGACGTGGCCGTAGGCGTAGACGGCGGTGACGGTGATGCCGACCAGCATGGCCACCAGCGGCCAGGCCTCGCCTCGACGGCGCCGGTGCACCAGCCACAACCCGACGAGGCCGGGGAGCGCCACGATCCGGTAGATCCAGAGGCCGCGCTGGGACCACTCGAGGGGCCGCCCCTCCAGGGCGATCGCTCGCGCGCTGTTCTCGGCGTAGCGCAGGTCCCAGACCCGGCTGATGCGAGCGGCGGCGACGTAGGGCAGTCGGGCCTTGTGGGCCGAGGCGTACTCGCGGCCGAGCTTGCCCCACGCGGCGGCCCGCTCGGACTCGTCGCCGGGCGGATCGGCCGGCTGCCCCTGGGCCACCCGCTCGGCGCGGGCCCGCTCCTGGCAGTTGAAGGACCAGTAACCGATGAACTGCCCCTGGTACGTGTCCGGGCAGTTGGCGTAGTAGAGGACCTCTTCGCTGTTGGTGGAGACCGGCACCGGGTGGTCGAAGTGCGTGAGGTTCCGGAGCGTCCACGGCGCCAGCAGCCCGAGGGCCACGATCCCCATCACCCCGGCGTGCACCACCCAGCGGGTGGCCTCGCGCCGGCCCGACCACGCGAGCGGCAGGCAGAGGATGGGCAGCAGCAGGAGCGCCTCGCCCCGCGTGAGCACCGCGGCCCCGACCCCGGCGCCCACCAGCGCCGCTCGACCGAGCGACGGGGCGTCGCGCCAGCGGTAGGCGGCGAGGAGGGTGAGGCCGACGGTGGCGGTGTACAGGCCCTCGGGCCACAGGGTGCCGTCGATGATCCAGAGGTCGGGGTAGATCGCCACCAGCGCGGCGGCGGCCAGGCCGGCCCGAGGGCCGGCGAAGCGTCGCGCCAGCAGGGCCGCCACCACCACCACGCCCAACCCGGCGAAGGCGGCCATGGCCTTGTTGGTGAGGAAGCCGCGGGCGCCGAGCATCGAGGCCGGCGTGAGCCACAGCGTGAAGAGCGGCGGGTGGATGGCCGAGGCCACGAACCGGCCCTGGGTGAGCCACTGGATGGGCTCACCGAAGCCCACGCCGTCGGCCAGCATGTTGGCCTGCGAGTGGTAGAACCAGGGGTCCCCGTTGCCGGGGTTGCGGGCCGTCGCCGTGCCGATCGACCACAGCCGGCCGGCGAAGCTGCACAGGACGATCGCCCACAGCCCCGTGGTGAACCTGCTCACCGGGTGGTCCTCCACCCGGCGCAGCGGTCGGGTCACCAGCAGCCAGGTGAGCGCAGCGAGCACCAGGCTCACGGCGAGGGTCCACGTCACGGTGGGCACCAGCGCCACCGAGAGCGACTGGCCCGGGTGGCGGGCGGCGTCGGGAAGGCCCGAGGCGACGGCCGGGCTGACCCAGCGGCCCAGCGCCAGGGGCGCCCACAGGAACGCCGGCAGCGCGAGTCGGCCCAGCCAGGTGCCCACCGGCCCGTCGCCGGGAGCGGCACCGCCGTGGGCCCGGCGCAGGACGAACGGCACGGCCAGCGCCAGGGCGGCGACGCACTGGGCGCCGTGGGCCACCAGGCCCCGTCCCTCGGCCACCACCAGGCCTGTGGCCGGCACGTCGACGCCGAGGGCGACCGCTGCCAGCACCGCCACCGCCAGCGCGGCGCCCACGATGGGTGCCGCCGACGCGGCGACGGCGCGCCGCAGTCGATCGGGCAGCTCGCCGGTGGGGCGGGTGGCGGCGACGGCCAGGGCCATGCCGGCGGCGAAGAGGTGCAGGTTGGCGGGCAGCCAGGTGAGCAGGTCCGGGTGGCTGGGCGCGGCCACCACGGCGACGAAGCGGAAGGTGCCGCCCAGGACGGCCAGCGCCACCGGCACGGTCCACGGGGAGCGGCCCCTGGAGGCTCGGGCGGCGAGGTGCGGCACCAGCAGGCAGAAGGCCAGCGCGGTGGCGACCGGCCAGAGGTGCGACGCCGGGCCACGGAGCGGGTGGCCGAGGTACGGCGACGTGAACGACGCCAGCTGGGCCAGGGCGCGCAACGGCACCTCGGTGGCGCCGGCCGCCACCGGGCTGAACGCGGTGGACGGCGGCTCGCCGCCACGCGCCGGGGCGAAGAGGTACGCCGCCACCAGCACCAGCCAGGTGACCGGGACGAGCCGCAGCAGCCACCGCCGGGCCTCGGACCACCAGGTCGGTCCCGGCCGGTCCGGCGTCGCCGTCTCGGCCGGGGCGGCAGGCTCGCCGTCCGCTCGGGCCGGGACGAGGAACGGCCGGTAGGCGAGCAGGCCCACGAGCACGAAGCCGACCGCCACGGCGACGGGGTACTGGGCGAGCAGGCGGCCCAGCGCACCGGTGCCGACGTCGGTGCTGTGGGCGGCCGTGCCGACCACGAACACGGCGGCCGCCAGCCCTGCGAGGGTGCCCACGCCAGGGGCGGCCGGACCGCTCCCGGCGGCCCGGGCCCCGTCTCCCCGCGGGGCTTGCCTGGTCACAGCCATGAGGGGCCAGCTTAGGACCCGGAGGTGCCCCGACCCGGGGTCCCGGGCGGTGGCGGCCCGGCCTCCGTTGGCGGCAGGGGCGAGCGGTAGGGTTGCGCCGATGTTCTCCTACGAGCGCCGGGTCGTCACGTCGATGCTGACCACCGACGACCAGGCCCAGCGCTCCGAGGTCGTGGCCTTCGTCGGAGGCGCCCTCGCCGCCATGCCGGAGTTCCTCCGCCTGGGCATCACCGCCATCACCGTGGCGCTCACGGCGTGGAGCGGCCTGCGCCGTGTCGTCGGTGCCGGGCGCTCGGGCCCCGACGACCTCGCCTGGCTCAAGACCCACCCCATCGGCCTCGTCCGCCAGTGGGTCCGCGCCCTGCAGTCGCTGGTGCTGTTCGCCGAGAACGAGAAGATGGAGGCGGCGACACCGTGAGGGCCATCGACACCGAGGTGCTGGTCATCGGCTCCGGGGCCGGCGGGGCCACCACCGCGGTCCGCCTCGCCGAAGCGGGCCGCTCGGTGACCATCGTCGAGGAGGGGCCCGAGGTCCACCCGGACGCCGTGGAGCCGTTCTCGCTCGAGGAGATGGTGGCCAAGTACCGCCACGGCGGCGGCGCCGGCGCGCTGGGCCAGCCCCCGATCGCCTACACCGAGGGCCGCTGCGTGGGCGGCAGCACCGAGGTCAACAGCGGGCTCTGGCACCGCCTCCCGTCGGAGCTCACCGAGCAGTGGCGCTCGCGCTACGACATCGACGAGTTCGACCCCGCCACGCTCGACCGCGAGGCGGCCGCCATCGAGGACGAGCTCGGCGTGTCGTCGCTGCCCGGTCCCCCGCCTCGGTCCTCGGCGGTCCTCGACGAGGGCGCCACCAAGCTCGGCTGGCGCTCCACCGAGTTCCCCCGGGTCTTCCGCTACGACGAGCGCGGCCGGGGCGTGAAGCAGACCATGGCCCGCACGTTCCTGCCCCGGGCGCTGGCCGCCGGGGCCGTGCTGCTGCCCGACTGCCGCATCACCAAGCTCGAGCGTGCCGGCGACCGCGTCACCGGTGCCCGCGCCCGGCTCACCCGCGCCGACGGCACGGTGGAGGACGTCGTGCTGCGCGCCGACGTCGTGTTCGTGTGCGGTGGGGCCATCCACTCCCCCGCCCTGCTCCAGCGCTCGGGTGTGCGGCGCTCCATCGGCCGTGGCCTCAAGCTCCACCCCACCATCAAGATCGCCGCCCGCTTCCCGTTCGCCACCGACCACGACGACGTGGCGATGCACCGCATCACCGAGTTCGCCCCCGCCTTCACCATCGGCGGCTCCGCCAGCCGGCGGGGCCACGTGGCCATGGCGCTGGCCGAGACCGCCGTCCCGTTCGAGGACGCCCTGGCCGACTGGCGCAACGTCGGCGTGTACTACGCCGCCATCCGCAGCGAGGGCTCCGGTGCGGTGGTGGCCATCCCCGGGCTGGCGTCGCCGCTGGTGACCTACCGGCTCACCCCCAACGACCTGTCGAAGCTGGCCCAAGGCCTGGTGGCGCTGGGCGAGGCCCTGCTGGCGGCTGGGGCCGTGGAGCTCTACCCCTCGGTCACCGGCGCGACGGTCGCCCGCTCCCGAGCCGACCTCGCCAGCTGGTGGGACGCCGTCACCCCCAAGGCGGCCAACCTCATGACCGTGCACCTCACCTCCAGCATCCGCATGGGCGAGCGGGGCCACCTCGCCGGCACCGACTCCTTCGGCCGCGTCCACGGCTACGCCAACCTCCACGTCAACGACGCCTCGCTCCTCCCCGACGCCCCCGGCGTCAACCCCCAGGCCGGCATCATGGCCATCGCGTCCCGCAACGCCGCCCACTTCCTCACCCGCTGACCCGCCCCGGCGCCCGTCCCCGCCCGACCGCCTCGCCGACGGCACCAGCGTCCGCCGACGAACTTGTGGGCCCTCCCTGCCGTTTCCGGCGGTCTCCGCCCACAAGTTCGACGGGGTGCCCTCCGCCGTGACGAACTTGTGGGCCATCGCTGCCGTTTTCGGCGGTCTCCGTCCACAAGTTGCAGGAGGGTTGGGGCGGGTGCGCTGGTGGCCGCGTGGCGGGGGGTCAGGGGGTGGCGTCGGTGGGGGCGAGGAGGTAGATGGCGACGGGGGCACGGATGGCGAGGACCTCGCGCATCTGGACCTTGATGGGCTCGGGGACGTCGGGGTCGAGCGAGGTGGTGAAGAGGTTGCCGCTCCACTCGCCGGCCTGCTTGGTGAGGCCGGCGTCGGTGAGCTCCTGCTGCACCTGGGCGACCATGCGGTCGTACCCCGCCCGCTCGGCCGGGGTGCGGGCGTCGCGGTAGGCGATGCGCCGGGCCAGGGGGTTGGCGTCCCAGGCGGGGATGTCGGGGCCGGTGACCAGCTGCAGGACGCCGGTGGCGTCGGCCAGCGGCAGCACGCGGTGCTGGGTGGCCCCGACGCCGAAGGGCTTGTCGACGCCGACCGTGAAGCCCTGGCGCTCGAGCTCGTTGACCAGGCCGAAGCCCTGCGAGCCGATGGTGACGCGGTCGGTCCAGCGCACGAGGTAGCGGCCCGACCGCCCGCTGCCCACGAGGTCGCCCGACGCGAGCTTGGGCACGGCTTGGCGGGACACCGCGCCGAGGTCCTGGGAGAGGTCGGTGCGGGCCGGGACGGCGTCGAGGTTGCCGACCGAGAACGACGCGGCGGCCACCACGGCCACCAGGACGGCGACGGCGGCGAGCCGGGGCGAGGTGGCGACGTCGCCCGCCGCCGGCCAGCGGTGGCGGGCCACCACCAGCAGGCTCCACGCGGTGGCGACGACCAGCAGGGCGGTGAGGCCCCACGCCCAGAGGAACAGGTACGACCAGAGGAGGCCGTAGATGCGGGTGGAGGAGATGGCGGCGAGCGCCAGCGCGGCGGCGAGCACCAGGTGGAGCCGGACCAGGGTGCGGTGCCCGAGCCGCCAGACGGCCACGGCCGACGCCGCCCAGGCCACCAAGAGGAGCAGGGCGGCCCAGCAGACGCCGGAGCCGGTGCTCACGCCGGTGAGGTCGCGGCCGGTCAGGTAGGCGGTGGGGTCGAGGTTGCGCAGCAGCTCGGCGAAGCCGCCGCGGATGCCCGACACGCCCTCGGTGGGGTTCGACACCGAGTCCTTGATGCGGGTGAGGTTGCCCACGCCCCAGATCTCGTCGATCACCGGCGGCGTCCACAGCAGCACGGCGAGCACCACCGCGCCGGCGCTCCAGCGACGGGCCCGGGCGGCGGCGGCCTGGTCCTCGGCCGTGCGGCCCTTCCACAGCGAGATGGCCAGCGGGACGGCGAGGAAGACCCCCAGCCCGCCGACCAGGCCGACGTAGGGCAGGTGGGTCTGGGCGCAGAAGGTGCCGGCCACGACGGCGGGCACCACCATCACGACGTCGCCCTCGAGCACCGACCACACGGCCAGCAGCAGCACGAGCCACCACAGCACCGGCAGGTACGGGTTCCACGGCTCGATGAACACGTGGTGGCCGTAGAAGCGGGTGAGCACCGCGAGCGCGGCGGTGAGCGCCAGCACCAGGGGCAGGCCGCCCCGGCGCTTGCCCATCCACAGCACCAGGCCCATGGCCAGGGCGTGCAGGCTCACCGCGGCGGCGGTGAAGGCCCACGAGGTGCTGCCGAGCAGCCGGTAGACCGGCGCCAGCATCCAGAAGCTCAGCGGGCCCGGGTGGCTGCCGGGGTCGTACCAGGGCCCGATCCGCCCGGCGAGGCCGATGAGCGGGGTGTGGCGGCCGCCGACGTCGCGCACCCGCAGCTCGTACTGGGCCAGGTCGGCGACGGGGTACCAGTGGGGCCGGTAGGCCGCCACCAGCGCGACCACCAGCGGCACGGTGACCAGGGCCCAGCAGCCGACGGTGATCCAGGTGTCACGGGCTGGCGCCCGGCGGCGCGCCGTCGGTGCCACGGGCGCGACCCGCTCGTCGGCCTCGACGAACAGCGGGTCGCCCGGGGCGTCGGCCACCTCGGTCACGGCAGCTTCTTGATCAGCTTCATGAGGCCGAGGGGCAGGGGCGACTGGTGGTGCGAGCCGTGGCGGTCACCGAGCCCCGCCCGGTTGCGCAGGAACCACTCGTAGGACTCGATGAGCATCTCGGCGTTGTCCTGGGTGGGCGCCCAACCGAGCTCCTCGCGGGCCTTGGTGGTGTCGAACCAGAGGGACTCGCCGTACATGAGCCAGTGATAGGGGGCGAGCGGGATCCACCCCGGGCCGGCGAGCAGCTTCATGGCGGTGGCGGCCGGGCCGGTGGGCAGGGAGCGCACCTTCGAGCCGGTGCCGGCGTGCTCGACGAGGGCGGTGAGCGTCTCGCGCATGGTGCCGGGGCTGTCGCCGCCGATGTTGTAGGTGGCCGGGCCCTCGCGGTCGGCCGCCAGGAGGGTGGCGTCGGCGAGGTCGTAGGCGTGGACGAACTGGTAGCGGTTGCGGCCCCCGCCCATCACGAACACGGGGGCGCCCTCGGCCACGAACTCGAACAGGATGGCCATGATCCCCAGGCGGCCGTGCCCGAGGATGGTCCGCGGCCGGATGATGCTCACGTCGAGGCCGGCGGCTGCCGCCTCGTGGCACAGGAGCTCGGCTTCGAGCTTGGCCCGGCCGTAGGCCTCGAGCGGCTTGCCGGGCGTCGCCTCAGTGACCGGGTTGGTGTCGGGGATGCCGAAGATGGCGCTCGACGAGGTGTGGACCACCTTGCTGACGCCGGCGTCGCGTGCGGCGAGGAGGACGTTGGCGGCGCCGAGGACGTTGACCGACCAGAACAGCTCGTGGTCCTTGGCCAGCGGCACCTGGGCGACGTTGTTGAGGACGACGTCGACGCCCTCGAAGGCGGCGCGCACCGCGCCGCGGTCGCGCACGTCGCCGCGCACCACCTCGATGTCGGTGGCGTCGGCCGGCGCCTCGAGGTCGAAGATGCGGACGTTGTCGCCGCGCGCCTTGGCCCGCTCGGCGAGGAGGGCGCCGAAGTAGCCGCTGCCGCCGGCCACGAGGACCGTGCGGCTCACAGCCGCGCTCCCCGGGCGAGGCAGGAGCGGATGCTGGCGCGCATGCCCTCGACGAGGGCGACCTCCGGCTCGTAGCCGAGGTCCTTGCGCGCCGCCGAGATGTCGCAGGCGATGGTGTCGCGCAGCTCGCCCAGGACGTGGACGGGCTGCACGTAGCGACCCGCGGCCTGCAGCAGCGTGTCGGCCTTGACGGCGACGTCGGCCAGCAGGCGCGGCACGGGCCGCAGCTTCCCCGAGACCGGCAGCCCTTCGAGGGCGAGGGCTTCGCGCACCCCCTCGAAGATGCGGCGCAGCTCGTAGGGCTCGGCGTCGGCGATCCAGTAGGCGTTGCCCGGCGCCGCGTCGGCGACCTCAGCCCTGCGGCACCCCTGCACCAGGTTCCCCGTGAACACCATCGAGCGCTGCTGGCGCCCGTCGCCGATGAGCGGGAACCGACCCTTGCGGAGGGCCGAGAAGAACTGGTCCTGCCGGGCGGGCTGGTGCGGCCCGTAGAACCACGGCGGGCGCAGGACGACGGCTTCGAGGTCACCGCGGTCGTGGGCCTTGCGCACCAGCTCCTCGCCCTCGAGCTTGCTCTGCCCGTAGGAGAGGTAGGGGTTGGTGGGGCTGTCCTCGGTGAAGCGGTCGGTCGGGCGGGCGTTGGCCCCGAACGGCGAGTTGGAGGAGACGTGGACGAACCGGCCGGCGCCGGCGCGGCGGGCGCCGTCGAGCACCAGCCGGGTGCCGCCGACGTTGACGTCGAAGAAGGGCCGCGTGGTGCCGGGCGGGTGGATCACCCCGGCGGTGTGGAAGACCGTGGCCGACCCGACGCCGTCGAACAGGGCCTCGATGGCCGCCGGGTCGCGGACGTCGCCCACCACGGGCTGGACGGCCGGCGACAGCACCTCGAGCAAGGCCCCCTCGGCGGGCTCGCGCACCAGGCAGCGGACGACGCTGCGGCCGTCGTCGACGAGGTCGCGGACCAGGTTCTGGCCCAGCCAGCCGGCCGCTCCGGTGACGACGACGTTCGGCGGCGCTGCTTCGGGCATGGGCCACGAACCTAGTCCAGGCACCCCTGACCACCCGGGCACGGGGGAGCCCGGCGAGGCGACCCGGATCGAGCCCGGGCGGGGCCGCGAGCAGGTCGACCACTACGCTCGCCGCCGATGCTGCCGCCGGCCGATCCGTCCCCCGCCGACGACGCCGGCACCCCACCGAGGTGGGCGCGCTGGTGGCCGCTGCTGGTGGTCGTCGCCGGCCTGCCGCTGGTGGTGCTGGTGGTCGCGCTGGCCCAGCGCACCTGGTACCCCACCGGTGACCTCGCCCAGGCGGAGCTGCGCATGCGCTCGCTCCCGTCGCACCCGCCCCTCGTGGGCGCGGCGGGCCGCATCACCGACGCTGCCGGCCGCCAGGGCAACCACCCCGGCCCCCTCATGTTCTGGGTCACGTGGCCGCTCTACGCCCTGCTCGGGCGCTCGTCCTGGGCGTTCGAGGCAGCCACCACGCTGGTCAACCTGGCCTGGCTCGCCACCTCGGTGTGGCTGGTGCGCAAGGCCGCGGGTGTGGCCGTCGCCGCCGGCTACGTGGCCGTGGCCCTGGTGCTGGTCGGTGGCTTCGGCCTCGACGGCCTCTCGCAGCCGTGGAACCCCTGGGTGGCGCTGCTGCCCTTCACCGTGCTGCTCGTGACCACCTGGAACGCCCTCGACGGCTGGCGCTGGGCCCCGGTGGTCGCCGTGGCGAGCGGGTCCTACGCGATCCAGGGCCACGTGGGCTACGCCCCGGTGGCCGCCCCCCTCGTGCTGGCCTCGGTGGTGGCCCCCATCTGGCTGGCGCGGCGCCGAGCCCGGCGGCCCGAGCCGGGGACCTCGGGCGACGACGGCCAGGTCACGGTCCGCCTGCGCTACCGCGAGGCGCCGTCCTGGGTGCTGCCCACGGCGAGCGCCCTCCTCCTGGGCGTGACCGCCTGGAGCGGCCCGATCGTCGACGCCGTGCGCAACGACCCCAGCAACGCGCAGAAGCTGGCGTCGAACTTCGGCTCCCCGTCGGAGGACCCGGTCGGCGTGGTCGAGGGCGCCAAGCTGCTCCTGCGGACGGCGGCACCCCTCGGGGCCTGGGTGACGGGCGGGCTCGACCTCCACGCGTCGATCGTGCCGGGCCTGGCCCTGCTCCTCGCCTGGGCCGCCGTCGCGGCGGTGGTCGCCCGCCGCGGGGACCAACCGGCGCTGGTCCGGCTCGACCTGGTGCTGGCCGCCTCGCTGGCCTTCGGGCTCTTCGCCACCAGCCGCATCTTCGGCGCCGCCTACCTCTACGTCTTCCGGTGGGCCGTGGTCCTCGCTGGCCTGGTGGTGTTCACGCTGCTGTGGGGTGTGGCCACCTTGCTCCCCCGGCCCGCGCCGGGGCTGACCCGCCGGCTCGGCGCCGCCGCGGTCGCCCTGCTGGTCCTGGGCAGCGTCGCCACGGCGGTCCGGGTCTCGCGCCAGGAGATCCCCTACGACTACTCCTGGAAGGCCGAGGAGGTGCTGGCGCCCCGGACGGCCGCCGCGCTCCAGCCTGGCACCCGCTACCTCGTCGACTGGGAGGACCCCGTCTACCTCGGCGGCGTGGGCTTCGGGCTGCTGCTCGACCTGGAGCGGCGCGGGTTCGACGTGGGGAGCCCGGCGCCCACCGCCACGGCCGTGGAGCCTCGCCGCGTGCGGTGCCCCGGCGGCTACGACGCCGTGCTCACGGCGGTCACCGGCCCGCTCGCCATCGCGGCGTGGAAGGCCAAGCCCGACGCCCGCGTGCTGGCCGAGAGCGGTCCGTCGGACCCCGGGTTCGACTACCAGGCCACCTTCGACGAGCTGCAGCGGACGCTGGCGGCCGAGGGCACCGACCTCGACCCGGCCCAGCTCGAGCGGTCGCTCACGCTGGTGGTGCTGAGCCCGGCGGCGCCGGCAGCTGCGCACCGCCTGGCCAGCCGCCTGGTCAGCGAGGGCGTCCCGACCGCGGTGTTCCTGCAGGACCCGGCGCCCGTGGCGGGCCCGGTGGCCCACACCGTCGCCAACGAGCCGTGCTGGAAGTAGTCCCCGGCCTCAGGTCCGCGCGGTGGCGAAGCGGCGCACCGCGTCGGTGACCGCCAGGGCGGCGACCACCACCACCACCGGGTCGGCCACGGCGCGGAAGCGCAGGTTGCCGTAGGTGGCCACCACCGTGGCCAGCACGGCCACCAGCGGGACGACCAGCACCCACCGCGGGCCGTCGCCGCGCCGACGCCACGGCACGACGGCGCCGGCCAGGGCCACCAGCGCGAGCAGCTGGAACAGGCGGGTGCCGTTGCGGTCCCACCGGGCGGTGCGGCCCTCGAAGCGGGCGAAGTTCACCTGCTGGTCGAAGCGGTAGAGGCCGACGGTGCGTCCGATGCGGGCGAGGGCGACGCCCGGCAGCTCGCCGGCGTGGTCCCGGGCGTAGCGCAGGCCGGCGCTGCGCAGCGCGGCGGCCGACTGCGCCTCGTCCTGGCCGTGGGTCACGTCGAAGCCGGTGAAGCAGCGGCCGTCGGGGTCGACCTCCAGCCCGCCGTCGGTGGCGACGTTCGTGACCCAGAGGCCGCGGAACTCGCCGTGGTAGGCCCGGTCGCAGTTGGCGCCGCGCGCCACCGAGCCCAGGTTGTTCGACACCGGCACGAACCGGCCGAAGGCCACGGCGTTGCGGATGGTCCACGGTGCAAGCACCGCGGCCATGGCGCCCAGCCCCAGGGCCAGCGCGGCGAGCCGGCGGCGGTGGTCGCCAGGGAGCCGCCACGCCAGGGGCAGCACGAGCAGCGGGCCCACGAGGAGGAGCTCGGCGCGGACCAGGCCGCCGAGCCCGGCCAGGGCGCCGAGGGCCACCCACCGCCACCGGCTGGGCCGCTGGTGGACCGCGAGGGCGGCGACCACGACCGCCATCCCGAGGAAGGCGGCGAGCGGTTCGGCGAGCGGCGAGGTGTCGGTGGACCACAGCGACGGGTGGGCCGCCGCCAGCGCGGCGGCGAGCAGCGCGGCGTGGCGACCGCCGAGGCGGAAGCCGGCGACGCCGACGAGGCCGACGGTGAGGCTGCCCACCAGGCACAGCACCGCCCGCTGCCCGGCCTCGGACGAGACCCCGACGAGGTCGGCGGCGGCCAGGAGGGCGGGGAACCCGGGTGGGTACTCCGCCGAGGCCACCGACCGGCCGTCGCGCTGCAGGTCGAACGGCCGGACGTAGCCCTTGCCGTCGGCCAGGTTCGACGCGAGCAACCGATAGGCAGCGGCGTCGCTGACCGCCGGCGCGGGCGGGATCGGCGACGAGGTGTTGCGCAGCAGGTCGACGCGGACGACAAACGCCACCGCGACCAGCAGCCCCAGCAGGACCAGGGTCCGCCGGTCCGGGAGGAACCGGCCCTCGGCCGCTCCCCCGGGCGTCTCGGTCACTTCCCCCGCAGCCGGATCCGGGCCAGGATCCACAACGCCGCCACGCCGTCGGTCCACTGGATCTTCTTGCCCTCTTCCCGGCCGCGGGCGCGGTAGGAGATCGGCACCTCGAAGATGCGCTCGGACATGGCCAGCAGCTTGCCGGTGAGCTCGGCCTCGATCCCGAAGCCGTTCGACTGGAGGTCCACGCGGCGCCAGGTGGTGGTGGGCGCCACCTTGAGGCAGGTCTCGATGTCGGTGAGCCAGGCGTCGAACAGGAACGACGCCCACAGCGCCAGCATCTTGTTCCCCAGGACGAACCAGAAGGAGTAGGCGGCGTGGCCGCCGTAGGACCGAGCGCCGTAGACGACGTTGGCGTCGCCGTCGAGGATCGGCTGCAGCAGGGCCGGGAAGTCGGCGGGGTCGTACTCGAGGTCGGCGTCGAGGACGGTGAGCAGCTCGCCGGTGGCCTCCTCGATGCCCCGCCGCAGCGCCTTGCCCTTGCCCTGGTTGGGGTCCTGCGTGATGAGCCGGACCTGGCCGGCCTCCACCAGGTCGGCGATGGTCTCGGTGCACCGGTCGGTGGAGCCGTCGTCGACGACCAGGACCTCGGTGGGGATGGGCATGGTGACCGCGAGCAGCCGATCGAGGGCGGTGCGGAGCGTCTCGCGCTCGTTGTACACCGGCATGACGATGGTCAGGGACGACATGGAGCCTTGCTTTCCTGCGGGGAGCGGGACGACGGGGACGACCTCAGTGCGGCCAGGTCTCGGGATCGTGGCCGAACACCCGGGTGACCTGGCCCAGCTTGGCCAGGATCAGGGCCTTGATGACGACGTTGCGGACGAACCACGGCAGGTTGGCGGCCTGCCGGGCCGCGTTGCGGGCCCGCTCGCCGGTGCCCAGAGGCTCCTTGCGGTAGTGCGTCATGGACTCCGAGCGGCCCAGGTACCGGAAGTCGGAACCGAAGAACAGCGAGGCCACGAGGGCGCCGGTGACGCCGATCGACGAGAAGCAGTCGTGGATCAGGAGGTCCCCGCCGGGCTCGATCTTGGCGCTCCAGCGCTTGATGTCGTCGAGGGCGGGACCGAACCGGTGGGCGCCGTCGATGTAGAGCAGGTCGATGGCGCCGGGCACGTCGGCCAGCGCCTCGCCGGAGAACTTGCGGACGTGGCGGACCCGGTCGGCCACGCCGGCGGCGGACAGGTTGGCGTTGAACACCTCGAAGTCGTCGGCCGCCGCCTCGGCGAAGCCGTCGATCTCCTGGGGGCCCCGGTCGTTGCCGGCGTGGGGGTCGATGGCCACCAGCTCGACGCCCTCGGCGGCCGCCGAGGCGAGCACGATCATGGACCGGCCACGGAAGGAGCCGATCTCGACGATGCGGCCGCCGGTGCGCACGGCGCGAGAGCACGTCCACAGCCGCCGGGCCTGGCCCGGCGTCATCCAGCCCTCCACCCCGGCGACGGCCTGGGTGACCTCCTCGAAGGTGCTGGCGGTGGGTGTGGACATGCGCGGCGCCTCCGGCGGTGTTCGGGGAGTCGATGCCCTCGGTGTGTGGCAGGCCCGCACTAGGGTGCTTCGGAGCCTGCCGGGCGGGTCGTCGACCGGTTGCGCAGCGTACTGCACCGGCACCCGTGCCCCAGCGATCCACCGACGTCGAAACGACCCGTGACCGACTCCTCCGACCACCTCCAGAAGCTGGGAGACATCGCCGCCCGAGCGGGCCTGCGGCGGATCCACATGCTGGCCTGGCGCGACCTCGACGACGTCGAGGCCGGCGGGTCCGAGGTCCACGCGCCGGAGGTCGCCCGGCTGTGGGCCGAAGCCGGCATCGAGGTCGTGATCCGCACCTCGTTCGCCCAGGGCCACCCCAGCCACGCCCACCGCGACGGCTACCAGGTGGTCCGCAAGGCCGGCCGCTACCTCGTGTTCCCCCGGGCGGCCGCCAGCGAGGCCACCCGGCGCTACGGCGAGCGCGACGCGCTCGTGGAGATCTGGAACGGCATGCCGTTCTTCTCGCCGCTGTGGGCCCGCGGCCCGCGTGTCGTGTTCCTGCACCACGTCCACGCCGACATGTGGAAGATGGTGCTGCCGCCGAACCTTGCGAAGCTGGGCGACACGCTGGAGAGCCGGGTGGCCCCCAAGCTGTACCGCCGGTCGCGCATGATCACCCTGTCGCCGTCGTCCAAGCGGGAGATGCTCGACATCGGGTTCCGCGACGACCTCGTCGACGTCGTGCCCCCCGGGGTCGACCCCCGCTTCTCCCCCGGCGGCGAGCTCTCGCCCACCCCCTTGGTGGTGGGCGTCGGGCGCCTGGTGCCGGTCAAGCGCTTCGACCGCCTCATCCGCGCCGTGGTGGCCGCCCGGCAGCACGCCCCCGAGCTCGAGCTGGTGCTGGTGGGCACCGGTCCCGACCGCACCGACCTCGAGTCCCTCGTGCACCAGCTCGGCGTCCAGGACCACGTCCACTTCGCCGGCCGCATCTCCGACGACGAGCTGGTGGCCACCTACCGGCGGGCGTGGGCCGTCGCCTCGTCCTCGGTGCGCGAGGGCTGGGGCATGACGCTCACCGAGGCGGCAGCCTGCGGCACGCCCGCGGTGGCCACCCGCATCCCCGGCCACGTCGACGCCATCGCCGAGGGGCAGAGCGGCCTGCTGGCCGACGACGACGCCGAGCTGGCCCGCCACCTGGCCGCCGTCGCCACCGACCACGCGCTGCGGGACCGCCTCCGCGCCGGCGCCCTCGTCCACGCCTCGCAGTTCACGTGGACCAACACCGCCACGCAGATCCTGGAGGCCCTCGCGGACGAAGCGCTGGGCCGCCGCCACCGCCCCGGCGCCGGCTCGCGAGCTTGAGCTCGCCGCTGCGGCGGCGGCTGCGAGCCGCCGTCCCGTCCACCATCCTCGCGGTCACGGTCTACGTGCCGCTGCTGCTGACCAAGCCGGGCAAGGTCGGCGCCGACACCAAGACCTACCTCTACCTCGACCCGGGCCGGATGCTGTCGCGGGCCACGTCGATGTGGGACCCCAACATCGGCATGGGCACGGTCACCCACCAGAACATCGGCTACCTGTGGCCCATCGGGCCCTACTACTGGCTGGCCGACCAGCTCGACGTGCCGGACTGGGTGGCCCAGCGGATCTGGCTCGCCACGATCCTCGTGGTCGCCGGCATCGGCGTCCGCTTCATGCTCAAGGCCATGGGCCAGGAGGGGCCGCACGTCACGGCCGCCACCTTCGTCTACGCCCTGACGCCGTACGTGCTCACCCTGGGCGCCCGCCTCTCGGTGATCCTGCTCCCCTATGCCGGGCTCCCCTGGCTCATCGGCCTCACCGTCCTGTCGCTGCGGCACAAGCGGTGGCGGGAGCCGGCGCTGTTCGCCCTCGTGGTGGCCACCATCGGCAGCGTCAACGCCACCGCGCTCATCCTGTGCGGGTTCGGCCCGCTGCTCTGGATCGCCAACGAGCTCTGGATCACCCGCGAGGTGCGCTTCCGCGATGCGGCCAAGGCGGTCGGGCGCATCGGCGTGGTCACCGTCGGCTGCTCGCTCTGGTGGCTCTCGGGCCTCTGGGCCCAGGGCGGCTACGGCATCGACATCCTCAAGTACACCGAGACGGCCCGCACCGTGGCCGTCGCCTCCCTGTCGCTCGAGGTCCTGCGCGGCCTGGGCTACTGGTTCTTCTACGGCGAGGACCGCTACGGCCCCTGGATCGCCGCGTCTCGCGAGTACATGGAGGGCCCCAAGGTCCTCTTCGTGACCTACCTGCTCCCGGGCCTCGGCCTGGTGGGCGCCGCCCTCACCCGGTTCCGTGAGCGCGCCTTCTTCCTGCTCATGCTGGTGGTCGGGCTGTTCCTCGCCGTCGGCGGCCACCCCTGGGACGACGGCGCCGCCGCGCCCGCCGCCATGAAGGCGTTCCTGCTCTCCGACGCCGGCCTGGCCATGCGCAGCCTCCCGCGGGCGGCGCCGCTGGTGGTGCTCGCCCTGTCGGTCTTCACCGGCTCGCTGATCGCCTCGATCACCGTCCAGCGCCCACGGCTGGCCCGGCCGCTCACCGCCGCCGTCATGGTGCTGGCCGTGCTCGGCCTGCCGCCGCTGTGGCGGGGCCAGCTGGTCGACTCGAACCTCGACCGCGATGAGGACATCCCGGCGTACTGGAACCAAGCGGCCGCCGCCCTCGACCGGCGCGACGACGGCAGCCGCGTGCTGGAGGTCCCGGGCTCGGACTTCGCCTCGTACCGCTGGGGCAACACCGTCGACCCGGTGCTGCCGGGGTTGATGGACCGGCCCTACGTCGCACGCGAGCTGATCCCCTACGGCTCGCCGCCGTCGGCCGACTTCCTCAACGCCCTCGACCACCGCCTCCAGGAGCAGACGCTCGACGCCCGGGCCCTGGCGCCGATCGCCCGGTTCATGGGGGTCGGCGACATCTCCGTGCGCTCGGACCTGAGCTACGAGCGGTACAACACGCCCCGGCCGCGCACCCTGTGGCAGCTCCTGCGCACCGCGCCCGACATCGGCACGCCGCTGGGCTTCGGGCCCGCCGAGCGCAACACGCCGCGGGCCGACCTCCCGCTGTTGGACGAGGCCGAGCTGGCCATCCCGCCGTCGTTGCCCGATCCGCCCGAGGTCGGCATCCTCCCGGTCGACGACCACGAGGCCATCGTGCGCACCGCGCCGACCACCAGCCCCGTCGTGCTGGCCGGCAACGGCGACGGGCTCGTCGACGCCGCGTCGGCCGGCCTGGTCGACGGCCACGAGCTCGTCCTGTACTCCGGGTCCTACGCCAAGGACCAGAAGGCCCTGCAGCAGCAGATCGACCGCGACGCCGCCCTGGTGCTCACCGACACCAACCGGCGCGAGAGCCGGCGCTGGAGCACGGTGCGCGACAACACCGGCATCACCGAGCGAGCCGGCCAGGAGCCGATGGAGGCGGACCCCACCGACGAGCGGCTCGAGGTCTTCCCCGACCAGACCGACGCCCAGGCCACGGTGGTCGAAGCACGCGGCGGCGTCTACGCCGATGCGACGGGCTACGGCAACTCGGTCTCCTACACCCCTGAGGACGACCCCACGAACGCCGTCGACGGCAACGTCAACACCGCCTGGAAGGTCGGCGGCTTCGGCTCGGCCGACGGCGAGACCCTCCGGCTCACCTACGAGAAGCCGGTCACCACCGACCACCTGCGCGTCCTCCAGGCCTTCGGTGGCGTGCGGACCCGCTCGATCACCAAGGTCGACGTCAGCTTCGACGGCGGCCCCGCCACGTCCTACGACCTCGACGACTCCTCCCGCCCGGAGAAGCCCACCGAGGGCTCCGCCCCGGGCCAGGTCCTGCGCTTCGGCGAGCGCAGCTTCACCACCGTGTCGCTGACCATCCGCGAGACCGATCCCGACCACCTCCGCCGCTGGGACGGCATCAGCGCCACCGGCTTCGCCGAGGTCGTGGCCGTCGATCGAGACGGGACCCGGCCCGTCGCCGACGACGTCGTCCGCCTGCCCACCGACCTGCTCGCCGCCGCCGGCACCGGCTCGCTCGAGCACCCGCTGGCCATCGTCCTGAGCCGCCAGCGGGTGGCGGGCACGGTGGCCGTGCGCACCGATCCCGAGCTGGCCATGGCCCGCACGTTCGCCCTGCCGGCCGCCCGCTCGTTCGGGCTCCGAGGCCAGGTCCGCCTGTCCAACGGCGCGGCCGCCGACAACGTCATCGACCAGGCCCTGGGCCTGCCGAGCGCCGAGGACGGCGGCGTGACGGCGACCTCCAGCCGCCACATCCCCGGCGGGCTGGCGAACCGCGCCATGCAGGCCATCGACGGCGACCCGGACACCTGGTGGAGCCCCGGCTTCCTCGGCCAGCAGCGCGAGTGGGTCGACTACGTCACCGCCGAACCGGTCACCGTGCGCGACCTCGACCTGTCCGTCCTCGCCGACGGTCGGCACTCCGTGCCCCGCCAGCTGGTGGTCACCGTCACCGACGCCTCCGGCGCCGACGTCGCCCAGACCGTCGACGTGCCGGCGATCGACGACCAGCCCGCCCCGAACGCCCACCAGACCGTCTCGGTCCGCCTGCCGAAGGCCGTCACCGGCACCCACGTCCGGGTCGCGGTCGCCGACGGACCCGATGCGGTGCGGGAGGAGCAGACCATCGACTGGTTCACCGGCAAGGCCATCACCCTGCCGATCGGCATCGTCGACCTGGGCATCGCCGGCCTGCAGGCGCCGAAGCTGCCGAAGGCGATCGACCCGGGGTGCCGCGCCGACCTCGTCGAGGTCGACGGCAAGCCGGTGGGCGTCTCGCTCCGCGGGACCACCGCCGACCTGCTCGCCGGCCAGGCCATCGAGGCGCGGACCTGCGCCCCCGACGGCGTCGCCCTGCGCTCGGGCTCCCGCACGCTGCGCACCACGCCCGGTGCCTTCACCGGGCTCGACCTCGACCGCCTGGTCCTGCGCTCGGCGGCCGGCGGTGACGCCGATGCCGGCGACGGCACCATCACCACGCCATCCACGCCCGGGCGCGGCCGTCCCGAGGTCCGCATCGACCACCAGGACCGCACCAGCCTCGACCTGACCGTCACCGGCGCCGACGACGCGTTCTGGCTGATCCTGGGCCAGAGCCACAACGCCGGCTGGAAGGCCACCGCCGGCGGCAAGGACCTGGGCGCCCCCACCCTCGTCGACGGCTACGCCAACGGGTGGCAGGTCCCCGCCGGCCAGACCATCTCGGTCCACCTGGAGTGGACGCCGCAGAAGGTCGTGTGGGCCTCGCTCGCAGCCTCGGCCCTCTCCATCCTGGCCGCCCTCGTGCTGGTCCTCTGGCCCCGCCGGCGACCCGCCGGCGCCGAGTCGGAGCTGGGCTGGATCCCCCTCGACGCCCGGCCGAGCATGCCGCGCGCCCTCCGCCTGTCGCGCGTCCTGCGCTACGCCGGACCGACGCCGTCGCGCTTCGCCCTCGTGGCCACCACGCTCGGCGGCCTGGCCTTCGGCGCCGCCATGATGGGCCCGGGCTACGGCCTGCTGCTCGGTGCCGTCGCCCTGGTGGCGCTGCGGGTGCCACGGGCCCGCCCCCTGCTGACCCTCGGCGGTCCCCTCCTCTTCGCAGGCACGGTCCTCGTCGTCGCCCACAACGCGCTGCTCGACCACCTCCCGCCGGGCTTCGACTGGCCGACCTACTTCGAGAGCGTGCACCGCCCCGCCTGGCTGGGGGTGGCCCTGCTGGCCTTCGACGTCGTGATCGACCGGTGCTGGCTGCGGCGCTGGTGGCCCACGGAGGACTCGCCGGCCTGATCCCACGCCGCCCGGCCGGACGTTCGTCCCGCCTTCCGGACGGCCCGTCACCCGAAGGTGCCAGAACCCCTCATGGCCGCGGCACCGGTGCCGATGGGTACCGATCCGGCAGAGGCCCGGACCCGCGTCAGGGGGAGGTGGGGGACATCGACGTGCGCAGCAGGACCGCCACCCGGAGCCGACGACCGACCGCCGACCACGGCGTGGTCGAGATCGTGGTCCTCACCCTCTCCTGCCTCGTGCTGGCCGTGGTCGCGGTCCACTACCGGGCGGTCGATGCGCTGTCCCGCCACGTCCCGGCGGCGCGCCACGGCACCTACGACGGCATCGT
Source organism: Aquihabitans sp. G128 (assembly GCF_019048865.1). Lineage (GTDB taxonomy): Bacteria > Actinomycetota > Acidimicrobiia > Acidimicrobiales > Iamiaceae > Aquihabitans. The sequence continues at coordinate 1,004,651 of NZ_CP077604.1, forward strand.
CGCCCTGGTGGTGCTCCTGCCCGTGGCCACCCTCATCTACGCTCGTCGCCGCTACCGCGAGGTCACCGCGGTGCGCCGCGAGCTGGTCCACCTGTCGCTGCACGACGCCCTGACCGGCCTGCCCAACCGGCGCCTGCTCGTCGACTGGCTGGTCGACGACATCGCTCGCTCGCAGCGCGAGAACTCCCAGGCGGCCGTGCTGTTCGTGGACCTCGATCGCTTCAAGTACGTCAACGACACCCACGGCCACGAGGTCGGCGACCGCCTGATGCGCGCCGTGGCCGACCGGCTCAAGAAGGTCACCCGCCCCGAGGATCGCCTGATCCGCTTCGGCGGCGACGAGTTCGTGCTGCTGCTCCCGTGCCTCAACGGGTCGGCCGCCGCCGAGAAGGTCGCCCAGGAGGCCATCCGGGTCATCGAGCAGCCCTTCACCGTCGGCGACGAGTCGCTCCGGATCTCGGCCAGCGTCGGCGTGGCCTTGGCCGAGCACCGGGGCGTCAAGCCGGAGGACGTGCTGCGCGACGCCGACGTGGCGATGTACCAGGCCAAGGCCAGCGGGCCCGGCCAGGTCGTCACCTTCGACCGCTCCATGACCGGGCGCCTCACGCCGGCGACGGCCGAGGAGACCATCCGCGCCGCCCTCGAGGCGGGGGACTTCCACCTCCACTACCAACCGGTCGTGGACCTGGCGACCGGCCAGATCGTCGGCGCCGAGGCGCTGCTGCGCTGGATCTCCCAGTCCCGGGGCACGATGTCGCCCGGTGAGTTCATCCCGATCCTCGAGGAGACGGGCCTGATCGTGCCGGTCGGCACCTGGGTGCTCGAAGAGGCGTGCCGTGAGGCCACCCGCATCCGCCAGGTCCTCGGCGACCACCCGCCCATCACCATCACCGTGAACGTCTCGGCCCGCCAGATCTCCCAGGTGGGCTTCGGCGACGTGGTGGCCAACGCCCTCTCCGCCGCCGGCGTCGGCCACGGCCAGATCCACCTCGAGATCACCGAGGGCGCCCTCATGCACGACGTGAGCTCGGCGTGGGCGGTGCTGCGCCAGACCAAGGCCCTCGGGGTGAAGCTGGCCCTCGACGACTTCGGGACCGGGTACTCGTCGCTGTCCTACGTGCGCCGCTTCAGCCTCGACATGCTCAAGATCGACAAGAGCTTCATCGACGGCATCGACTCGAGCCCCGAGGATCGGGCGATCGTCGAGCACGTGGTGGGGATGGCCGACGCGCTGGGCATGACCACGGTCGCCGAGGGCGTCGAGCGACCCGAGCAGCTGGCGTGGCTGCGCCGGCTTGGGTGCCGCCTCGCCCAGGGCTACGCCCTCTCCCGGCCCTTGAGCGCCGACGACCTCGAGGCGCTGCTGCGCCGTCGCCAGAACGATCCCTACGAGATCGGCTCGGTGCCGACGGGCCCCGCCGACCTCGAGATCCCCGCCCTCTGGGGTCGGGCGTCGGGCGAGCCCAACGAGCACCACGAGCTCGACGGCCCCTTCGAGCTGCCGCGCTCCCGACCGGGCGCAGCGGAGCCCGACGCCGCGCCGCCCCGGGCTCCGGCGGCCGCTGCGCCGGGCCCCACGCGCGACGACGTCATCGACGTGTCGGAGCCGGTCCGCCCGGCCCGCCAGGGCAGCCCCGCACTCCCCCGCCTGCGCGAGTACCGGCCGCCGCAGGACCCCGAGCAGCAGCTCGCCTAGCTCCGGTCGGCGGGGCCGTGGGCTCAGCTGTCGATGGTGAAGAACCGGTCGAGGCCGGTGGTGGCCAGCGCCGAGGCGGGGATCCCCCGGAAGTGCCGCAGCACCAGGTCCCCGCCGGCGAGGCGCAGGCGCTTCGTGGCGGCCACCATGGCGCCCAGCCCGGTGGAGTTCACGAAGGTGACCTCGGCGAAGTCGAGCACCACGGTGGCGGCACCGGCGGCGATGGCGGCGTCGATGGCGTCCACCAGCAGGTGCGAGGTGGCGAGGTCGATCTCCCCGCTCAGGGCGAGCAGCTCCGTGCCGGGGCCGGCCGCAGCGGTGATGGTGAGCGGGGGAAAGGGCATGGGCGACACCGTGCGGTGAGGAGGGTCTGACGCACCCCGGGAACCGAGATACTTCCAGAACTCGGGCGGCTCGGCCAGCGGCTGCGGTCGTCGTGGCCGGTCAGGGCCGGACGGGTGACCCTCCCCCGGCCGCCGAGCGGTAGATCGCGTCGACCAGCCGGTGGGGCCGCACGGCGTCGCGGAACGACGGCGTCGCGGCCCGCCCGGCCGCCACGGCCTGGACGAACGCCGCATCGGGGTTCACCGTGGTGACCCCTGCGGCCCGGCACGCCTCCCGCAGCGCGTCGCCCGCCAGCACCTGTTCGCCCGCCTCCTCGCCGGTGGTCGTCCACGAGAGGGGCCCGTCCCAGTCACCTTCGAGCACCAGGTGGCGCCGCTCGCAGAAGACCTCGACCCGGCGCAGGCTGGGCCGCTCCATGACGTCGTGCCAGATGGTCGTGTGCACGCCGACGCCGCCGCCCTCCAGGTCGAACACGGTGGCCACCGAGTCCTCGATGCCGTCGAGGCCGTGGAAGTTGGCGGACCGCGCCGAGACCGACGCGACCGGGCCGATGGCGTGCTCGAGGATGTCGACGTCGTGGATGGAGTGCTCGAGCAGGGTGCCGGCCCCGGCCCGCTCCTTGTCGCCCCGCCAGACCGAGGCGTACATGCCCTGCACCGGGATGTACTGGTCGTCGCGGAACACGACCGACATCACCCGCCCCGCCGCCGGGTCGGCCACCAGGTGGCGGAGGTAGCCGAACGCCGGCGAGCTGCGCAGCACGAGGCCGACCTGGTTGATCACGCCGGCGGCCTCGACCGCTGCGGCCATCGCTTCGGCCCGATCGCCGTCGAAGGCCAGGGGCTTCTCGCAGAACACGGGCAGGCCCCGGCGGCAGGCCTCGGCCACGAGGCGTTCGTGCTCGGAAGTCCAGGTGCACACGTAGACGGCGTCGCAGCCGTCGAACACGGCCGCTTCGCTGGGCTCGGCGGTGGCGCCCCACCCGGCGGCGAACTCCTCGGCGCGGGCGTGGTCGGGATCGTGCACGCCGGCGAAGGCGACGTCCTCGCCGGACTCGAAGAGGCCCAAGGCGTGGAAGTTGGCGATGAGCCCCGCCCCGAGGAACCCCACCCGAACACCCATCACGCACCTCCGCGCTCGACCGACAGGCCGCCGACCCTACCGAGCGGCCGGTGGTGCGCCGGTCAGGAGGTGGCGCGGAGCAGGGCGTGCTGGACGAGCTCGAGCAGGGTGGCCTTGGTCGACTCGCGCTCACGGGCGTCGAGCATGACCACGGGGGTGTCGGGCGACACGGCGAGGGCTTCGCGCACGTCGTCGGGCGAGTGGGCGCTGGCGCCGTCGAAGCAGTTCATGCCGACCACGAAGGGGATCTTGTGCTCCTCGAAGTAGTCGACCGCCGGGAAGCACTCCTCGAGGCGGCGGGTGTCGATCAGCACGACCGCGCCGATCGCCCCCCGCACGAGGTCGTCCCACATGAACCAGAACCGGTCCTGGCCGGGGGTGCCGAACAGGTAGAGGATCAGGTCGGTGCCGAGCGTGATGCGCCCGAAGTCCATGGCCACGGTGGTGGTGGTCTTGGTGGCCACCTTCGAGGCGTCGTCGATGCCCTCGCTCACGCGGGTCATGGCGGCCTCGGTGGTGAGCGGCTCGATCTCGGAGATCGAGCCCACGAAGGTCGTCTTCCCGACGGCGAAGCCGCCGGCGACCACGATCTTCACCGGCATCGGCGCCGGGCCGGACGACGGATCGACGACCTCGGTCGTCACCATGTCAGAGGGCTTGGAGGCCATCGAGGACCCTTTCGAGGAGTCGGAGGTCGGGGCGGCCGGTGGCCGACCGGGAGTTGACGGCCACGTAGCCCTCGTCGATGAGGTCGCCCAGGATGACCCTGGTGACCCCCAGAGGGAGGCGGAGCCGGGCCGAGATCTCGGCCGTGGACAACGGGGTGGCGAGCAGGGACAGGATCTGGCCCCGCTCGAGGGGCAGGGCGCTGCTCTGCTCCCCCATGGGCGTGCGGTAGACGATCGCCTCGATCTGCAGCTCGGTGCGGGCGCGCGTGCGCCCACCCGTGATCGCATAGGGACGGACCCGGAGGCCGTCGCCGGCGTCGCCGAACGAGCTCATCGGGGCAGGGCGCCCTGGAGCTCGGCCCGCAGCTCGGGCGTGAGGACCTGGCCGGCGCGCTCGACCAGGACGGTCATCTCGTAGGCCACGAGGCCGACGTCGCACTGCCCGTCGGCCACCACGGCGAGGCAGGAGCCGTCGCTGATGCCCGTGACGAAGAGGAACGCCCGCTCCATCTCGATGACGATCTGGGTCACCGCGCCGCCGCCGAAGCGGCCGGCGGCGCCGTAGGCCAGGCCGATGAGGCCCGACGCCACGGCGGCGAACCGGTCGGCGGCGTCGGGGTCGAGGCCGCGGGACACGGCCATGGGGAGGCCGTCGGCGGAGACCACGACCGACTCGCTCACCCCGGGAACGCGGTCGACGAAGTTCTCGACCAGCCAGTTCACGTTGCGAGCGGCAGCGCTCAGATCACTCATGGGTATCCCTCTCGTCGGAAGCGCCGGCGGTGACCGGCTCCTCGGTGCGTGCTCGCTGTTGCCCGTCGCGGTAGCGCGACAGGAGGTTGCGGACCTCGTCGGGCGAGCGCCGGGTGGCGCTCACGCCTCGTTCGGCGTCTGCTCCCGGGATGGCCCGGGCGGCGCCGCCGGGCGCCTGGCGCGGGGTGCGGCGGGCCAGGCCCGCTCCCGTCCGCGTGGGCAGAGCGGTACCGGCGTCGGGCGCTGGTCCGCTGCCGGCGTCGGTCGACGACGGGGCGTCCGGTGCGGCAGGGGTCGACGGGGCGGCGCGGCGGGCCAGGGGCGGGGCCTCGGCGCCGGAGCGGCTGAGCCCGGCGGGCGGGGCGCTGCTGCCGAACAGGCGGGGTGGGGCGCCGTCGGTGCCGGCCGGGGCCGGCTCGTCGTTGCGGCCGAAGAGCCGCGGCGGGGCGGCGTCGTCGAGGAAGAACGGCTTGCTGGCCGCCGCGGGGGGCCTCGCTCTCGCCCGCGCCGGGCCGGGCGCTGGGCGCCCGGCTGGGCAGCGGGGGCAGGGCGGGCGGGGGCCCGTCGAGGCGGGCGCTGGCGGGCGCCTGGACGCCCGAGGCGGCGGTGGCACCGAAGGCGATGGGCTCCGGGAGGGCCTCGGGCGCGGTCGGCGCCGCGTGGGAGGCGGGCTCCGGGTCGACCGGGCCGGTCGACGGGGGCTCGGGCGTCGCGGTGGACGGCTCGACGTTGCGGGCGAACAGCGGCGTCGGGCGATCGTCGAAGGCAGGCGCCGGGCTCTCGGGCGCCGGTGCGGCCGGGGCTGCGGGCGGCGGCGTGAAGGCCATCGGGCCGCCGGCGACACCGATGGGCTCGCGAGGCGGCGGCGGCGAGGCCGTGAGCCGGCGGGTCGGGAGGCCGTTGGCGTGCTGGGCGCCTGCCTCGCTGCTGGACGGGCCCGAGAGGGCCACGACGGGCGGGGCGGCGCTCTCGCCCACCAGGGCGTCCAGGCCGGCGTCGAAGGCCGGGCCCGAGGGCACGGCCTCGGCGAAGGTGGCCGGGCTCGGCCCGGCGCTCTCGGCGCCGTACGGCGTGAAGGCGAGGGGGGCGAGGTCGCCCGTCTGTGGCGCGCTGAGCGTCGGCTCCAGCACCGGCTTGAGCCGACCGGGCACCTCGACCAGCGAGGGGCCGACGGGCCCGGCGCCGGCGGCGAGGGCGTCGGTGACGAGCGACGGCGGGATCGAGACGACGGCGGTCACGCCGCCCGACGGCGACGGCATCATCCGCACGGCGATGCCGTGGCGCCCGGACAGGCGTCCGACCACGATGAAGCCGAGCGACCGGGACAGGGCCAGGCCGACGAGCGGCGGCTTGGCCAGGGACTCGTTGGCGTCGAGGATCTGCTCGCTCGACATGCCGATGCCGTGGTCGGTCACCGAGATCACGTAGCCGTCGGCCTTGGTGCGGTGGCCCACGACCTCCACCCGGGTCTCCGGCGGCGAGAAGTTGGTGGCGTTCTCCATCAGCTCGGAGAGCAGGTGGGCGAGGTCGGCGGCGGCGTTCGAGGCCACGAGGATCTCGTCGAAGCTCAGCAGCTCGATGCGACCGAAGTCTTCGACCTCGGCGAGGGCGGCCCGCACGACGTTGGCCAGCGGAGCCGGCCGGCCCCGGCGCCGGGGCGGCTCGGCACCGGCCAGCACCAGGAGCGACTCGGCGTTGCGCCGCATGCGGGTGGCGAGGTGGTCGAGCTTGTAGAGGTTCTCGAGCTGGTCGGCGTCTTCCTCGCCGCGCTTCGAGCTCGTCGATGAAGTCGATCTGGCGGTCGAGCAGGGCCTGGTTGCGCCGGGCCAGGTTCACGAACATCTCGCCGATGCCCTTGCGGAGCAGGGCCGCCTGCTCGGAGGCCACCTCGCCGGCCACCCGCTGCACGTCGTTGAACGAGCGGGCCAGCCGGCCGATCTCGTCGTTGGAGCCCACCTCGATGGTCTCGAGGGCCCCGAGGTTGATGCCCAGCTCGTCGTCGGACGGGTTCCGCAGCGAGTCGACGAGGCGAGGCATCTGCTCGGTGGCCAGCCGGTCGGCGGCGTCGGTGAGCTTGTTCAGCGGGCGGGTGATGCGCCGGCCGAGGAGCACGGCGCCGGCGGCGGCCACCAGCACGGCGACGGCGGCACCGATCAGGAAGAGGTTGACGGCCTTCTCGGCGTCGGCCTGGGTGGCCTGGCTCTCGGCGATCAGGGTGTCGGCCAGGGTGGTCTCCACCCCGTGGACGTCGCCCAGCACGGTGCTGGTGGCGGCCGTGAGGGCCTTGGGGTCGTTGTCCACCTGCGCCTCGGCGCCGCCGGTCACGGCCTGGTCGCGCGCCGCCACCAGCTGGTTGCGGCTGTCGCTCGTGAGGGCGTCGCGGACCTGGCCCTTGCGCGAGGTGTCGGCGATCGAGGTGAAGATGTCGCTCTGGCTGCTCTCGGTGGCGATGGCCGTCCGGAGCAGGCCGAAGGCCTCTGCGTCGCCGAAGCTCCCGGCCTCGCCGGCGCCCACCAGGAGGGCGCCCTGCTGCGCGATGGCCGCCTTGTAGGCGGCCAGGGCGGCCCCCGTGCGCAGCTGGCTGGCCACCTGCGGGTCGGTGAGGGACTCGGCGACGGTGTCGTTGACCTCGAGGAACGTGGTCTCGAGCGACTGGTAGGTGGTGGCCACCTGGTCCCAGGAGTACCCCTGGTCGACCGCCGAGCGGATGTAGCGGAGCTTGTCGGCGCCGTCGACGGCCAGCGTCGCGGCCGAGCGGAAGCCGGCCGACGAACCGCCCGCCTCGGACTGGAGCTGCGGCAGGGACTCGCCGAGGGCGGCGTCGGTCGCCTTGCGGCTGGCCGCCACCTCGTCGGTCCAGGCATCTCGCCCGGCACCCACGAACGCCGTGCTGTAGAGGGCTTCCTTCTGCAGGGCATCGACCACGTTGCCGTTGGCCCGGGCCACCGCGACCAGGCTGGCGACCCGCCGCCCCTCGTCCGCCGAGTCCTGCCGCGACGCGCGCCGAGCGCGGCCAGCAGCACGATGATGACGATGGGACCCGCCACCAGCAGGATGAGCTTGTTGCGGATCTTCAGGTCGTCGAACACGGGCGTCCTCGCACGTGGAAGGTCGGGGAGCGAGGCAAGCCTCGGTACCTGGGACAGATCGGCCGATCGGCCGCCACCTTGAGCGCGCCGCCGATCGGCGCCCGAGGAGTTGGGCCGTTCGGCCCACGCGCCGACGGCTACGCTCCGCCGGACCCCCCTATCGAGTGCGGGAAAGAGAAGGACAACGACCTCATGAGCGACGTTTCGCAAGGCCCCGGCTGGTGGCAGGCATCTGACGGCAAGTGGTACCCGCCGGAGTCGGCGCCGCCCGCCGCCCCCACCAGCCCGCCCCCCCGCCGGTCCCCCGGCCGGCTTCGGTGGGCCCCCCCGGCCCGTCCTACGGCGCCCCGGCCGGCCCTCCCGGGTTCGGTGCCCCCGCCTACGGCGCCCCGGCGGGCCCTCCCGGGGGTCCCGGCCAGCTGGCCGAGTGGCCGCAGCGGGCCGCCTCCGGCGCCATCGACTTCGTGGCCATCGGCATCATCGGCGCCATCGTCCAGCAGGGCAGCGTGGCGCTCGGCTCGCTCATCAGCCTGCTCGGCCTGGCGTTCGGCATCTACAACGCCTACCTGAACGGCACCACCGGCCAGAGCGTGGGCAAGAAGATCGTCGGCACCCGGGTGGTCGGCGAGGCCACCGGCCAGCCGATCGGCGGCGGCGCCGGCATCATCCGCTGGCTCTGCCACATCATCGACGGCATCATCTGCGGCATCGGCTACCTGTTCCCGCTGTGGGACGCCAAGAAGCAGACCATCGCCGACAAGATCATGAAGACGGTGGTCATCACCGGCCAGCCGAAGCAGTCCTTCGGCGACGCGATCAAGCCCTGATCGAACCCTGAGGGCCGGCCCCGCGCCGGTCCCCGCCACGAGGCCCCGGGCGATCCCCGGGGCCTCGGCGCCCGGGCGCCGGCGGGCGCCCGGGAGCCCACCGGCTACGTTGCGTCGAACCCGAACGCCCGAGATGTGGGAGCGACCACCGATGAGCGACTTCTCCCAAGGCCCCGGCTGGTGGCAGGCCTCGGACCTCAAGTGGTACCCGCCCACCGAGGTGCCCGGCCCCGAGCCGGAGGCCACGACGCCGGCCACCCCCGACTGGGGCGCACCGGCCGGCACCACGCCGTGGGGGACCGACGTCTCCTCGTCGGGCCCGAGCGACTGGGGCTCGGCGCCCGCTGCGGCCGATCCGGGCGCCGCGGCCAGCCCTCCCCCGCTGCCCGGCTCGTACCCGCTGCCCGGCTCGTACCCGCCGCCCGGTGCCGGCACGCCGCCCACCGCTTACGGACCGCCCGCCCCGGGGGCGCCCGCTCCGGGCTGGCCGGCCGCCCCGAGCTACGGCGGCCCCACGGCCGGACCCGGATTCGGCGGGGTGCCGGGCTACCAGGCCTACGGCGCCTACCCCGCCGGCTACGGCAGCGGGAAGCCGTCCGTGCAGGGCCTGGCCACCGCCTCGCTCGTCCTCGGCATCATGGCCATCCTGTTCTTCTGGTGCTGGATCCTGGGCATCCCCCTGGCCGTCATCGGCCTCCCGCTGGGGTTGGTGGCCCGAAGCCGCATCGCCAAGGGTGAGGCCGATCCCGGAGCCAACGGGCTGGCCCTCGCCGGGGTCATCTGCTCGGGGCTGGCCTTGCTCGGCGGCATCGCCGTGGGCGTGCTGATCTTCGCCAGCTGATGGCCGTCGCCCTGCCGCCGTCCCGGCTGGAGCTCCGCGGCGCGGAGGTCGAGCGCGTGCCGCCCGTCGCGGCGCGCGGGTCGGTCCCGGGGTGGGTGGCGGTGGGCGTCGCCGGCGCCGGCACGGTGCTGCTGGCCGGCCGGGCCCTGGGCCTCCACCCTGGTCCGTGCCTGCTGCGTGCCCACGCCGGCCTCGCCTGCCCGGCCTGCGGGCTCACCCGGCTCAGCCTCGCCCTCGGCCGAGGCGACCTCGTGGGTGCCGTCGGTCGCGACCTCCCCGGGGTCACCCTCCTCGCGCTGCTCGCCGTGGCGGCCGGCGCCCAGCTGGCCGCGACCTCGGGCCGGCCGCCGGTCCGGTGGCTCGCCAGCCCGTGGCTGGCCCCGGCGCTCGTCGCCCTGCTCCTGGCCCACTGGGCCGTGACGGTGGCCTTCGGCGGCTTCGCTCCCTGACCGGGGGGCGCGCAGGCTCACCGACCGACGCCGTTGTCGGTCGGCGAGGCCCGCAGCCGCCGCGCTAGCGCAGCGGTGCGGCGGTGGGCTCCAGCGGAGCCGGGAGCAGGGTGTGGCCCATGAGGTCACGGTCGACCGCGGCGGCGCAGGAGCGGCCCTCGGCGATCGCCCACACGATGAGGCTCTGCCCCCGGCCCATGTCGCCCGCCACGTAGACGCCCGGGACGTTGGTGCTCCACTCGCGGTTGCGGGCCACGTTGGACCGCCCGTCGAGCTCGACGCCGAACTGCTCGGTGATCCACGCCGACTCGGGACCGGTGAAGCCCATGGCCAGGAAGACGTAGTCGGCCTCGATCTCGGACTCGGAGCCCTCGACCTTCTCGAAGCGGCCGTCGACCATCTCGACCTCGTGGACCGCCAGGGCGCGGACGCGCCCCTGGCCGTCGTCGATGAAGCGCTCGGTGTTGACCGAGAACACCCGCTCGCCGCCCTCTTCGTGGGCCGAGGCCGTGCGGTAGACCAGCGGCCAGGTGGGCCACGGGGTGGTGTCGGGGCGGTGCTCCGGAGGCTTGGGCATGATCTCGAACTGGCGGATCTCCGAGGCGCCCTGCCGGTGGGCGGTGCCCAGGCAGTCGGCTCCGGTGTCGCCGCCGCCGATGATCACCACCTTCTTGCCGTGCACGTCGATCGGCGAGTGGGTGAGGTCGCCCTCCTGCACCCGGTTGGCGAACGGCAGGTACTCCATGGCCTGGTGGATCCCGCCGAGCTCGCGCCCGGGGATGGGCAGGTCTCGCGCCGCGGTGGCCCCACCGGCGAGCACCACGGCGTCGTAGTCGGCCTTGAGCTGGTCGCCGGTGACGTCGACCCCGACGTTCACGCCGGTGCGCAGCTCGGTGCCCTCGGCCTGCATCTGCTCGAGGCGCCGGTCGAGCTGGCGCTTCTCCATCTTGAACTCGGGGATGCCGTAGCGCAGCAGGCCACCGATGCGGTCGGCCCGCTCGAAGACCACGACGTCGTGGCCGGCGCGGGTGAGCTGCTGGGCGGCGGCCAGCCCGGCCGGGCCGGAGCCGACGACGGCGACCCGCTTGCCCGTCTTGCGCTCGGCCATGACCGGCTTCACCCAGCCCTCGTCCCAGGCGCGGTCGATGATCGAGACCTCGACCTGCTTGATGGTGACCGGGTCCTGGTTGATGCCCAGCACGCAGGCGGCCTCGCAGGGCGCGGGGCACAGCCGGCCGGTGAACTCCGGGAAGTTGTTGGTGGCGTGGAGCCGCTCGATGGCCTCCTGCCAGCGGTCCCGGAACACGAGGTCGTTCCAGTCCGGGATGAGGTTGCCCAGCGGGCAGCCGTTGTTGCAGAACGGGATGCCGCAGTCCATGCAGCGGCTGGCCTGGGTCTCGAGCCGCCCCTCGGCGAAGGGCTCGTAGACCTCCTTCCAGTCCTTGAGGCGGACCGGGACCGGCCGCCGCGCCGGCAGCTCGCGCCCGTGCTTGAGGAACCCCTGGATGTCTCCCACGTCTTCCTCTCTCAGCTCTTGGCGGCGGCCATGATGGCCTCGTCGATGTCGACGCCGGCTTCTTCGGCGTCGCGGATGGCGCCCAGCACCCGCTTGTAGTCCCGCGGCATGACCTTCACGAACTGGCGCACCGAGTACTGCCAGTCCGAGAGGATCCGGCTGGCGACGTCGGACCCGGTCTCGTTCTGGTGGCGGAAGATGGCGGTCACGAGCCACGAGGTGTCGAGGTCGTCGAGCGGGTCGAGGTCGACCATCTCCTTGTTGACCAGGCCTTCGAAGACCCCCTCGGGGTCCCACACGTAGGCGATGCCACCCGACATGCCGGCGCCGAAGTTGCGGCCGGTGGGGCCGAGGATGACGGCCCGCCCGCCGGTCATGTACTCGCAGGCGTGGTCGCCCACGCCCTCGACCACCGCGGTGGCACCGGAGTTGCGGACGCAGAACCGCTCGCCCACCTTGCCCCGGAAGAACGCCTCGCCGCCGGTGGCGCCGTAGAGCAGCACGTTGCCGGCGATGATGTTGTCCTCGGCGGCGAAGTCGACGTGCGGCGCCTCCGGCGGGCGGACCACGATGCGGCCGCCCGACAGGCCCTTGCCGGCGTAGTCGTTGGCCTCGCCGTACAGGCGCAGGGTGACGCCCTTGGGCACGAAGGCGCCGAAGCTCTGGCCGGCAGCGCCCCGGAAGGTGACCTCGATGGTGTCGTCGGGCAGGCCGAGCCCGCCGTGGCGCTTGGTGACCTCGTGGCCGAGCATGGTGCCCACCGTGCGGTTCACGTTGCGGACCGGGAACTCGAGCTGGATCGGCGTGCTGGTGTCGATGGCCTGGCGGGCCGCCGAGATCAGCTGCTGGTCGAGCGCCCGCTCCAGGCCGTGCTCCTGGCCCTTGGTGTTGTAGAGCTCGTCGCCGAAGGGCCGCTCGGGCACGTGGAGGATGGGCGTGAGGTCGAGGCCGGCGGCCTTCCAGTGGTCGACGGCCTTGCGGGTGTCGATGGCCTCGGCGTGGCCGATGGCCTCCTGGATGGACCGGAAGCCCAGCTCGGCGAGGTACTCGCGGACCTCCTCGGCGATGAACTCGAAGAAGTGCTCGACGAACTCCGGCTTGCCGGCGAAGCGCTCGCGCAGCTCGGGGTTCTGGGTGGCGATCCCCACCGGGCACGTGTCCAGGTGGCAGACGCGCATCATGATGCAGCCCGAGACGACCAGGGGGGCGGTGGCGAAGCCGAACTCCTCGGCGCCCAGCAGGGCGGCCACGACGACGTCGCGGCCGGTCTTGAGCTGGCCGTCGGCCTGCACGACGATGCGGTCGCGGAGGCCGTTGAGCAGCAGGGTCTGCTGGGTCTCGGCCAGGCCGAGCTCCCAGGGGCCGCCGGCGTGCTTGAGCGAGGTGAGCGGGCTGGCGCCCGTGCCGCCGTCGTGGCCCGAGATGAGCACGACGTCGGCGTGGGCCTTGGACACCCCGGCGGCCACGGTCCCCACCCCGACCTCGGCCACCAGCTTCACGTGGATGCGGGCGGCCGGGTTGGCGTTCTTGAGGTCGTGGATCAGCTGGGCCAGGTCCTCGATCGAGTAGATGTCGTGGTGCGGCGGCGGGCTGATCAGGCCCACGCCGGGCGTGGAGAACCGGGTCTTGGCCACCCACGGGTACACCTTGTGGCCCGGCAGCTGGCCGCCCTCGCCGGGCTTGGCCCCCTGGGCCATCTTGATCTGGATGTCGTCGGCGTTGGTGAGGTACTCGCTGGTGACCCCGAAGCGGCCCGAGGCCACCTGCTTGATGGAGCTGCGGCGCTCCGGGTCGTACAGGCGGTCGGCGTCCTCGCCGCCCTCACCGGTGTTGGACTTCGCGCCCAGCCGGTTCATGGCGATGGCCAGGTTGGTGTGGGCCTCGGCGGAGATCGAGCCGTAGCTCATGGCGCCGGTGGAGAAGCGCTTCACGATCTCGCTGACCGGCTCGACCTCGTCGATCGGGACCGGCTGGCGGTCGCCCGGGGTGAGGTCGAACAGCCCGCGGAGGGTGGCCAGGCGGGCGCTCTGGTCGTCGACCAGCTTGGTGTACTCCTTGAAGACCTCGTAGCGACCCGTGCGGGTGGCGTGCTGGAGCTTGAACACCGTCTCCGGGTTGAAGAGGTGGTACTCGCCCTCGCGGCGCCACTGGTACTCGCCGCCGACCTCGAGCTCGCGGTGGGCCCGCTCGGTGGGGCGATCGGGGTAGGCCTTGGCGTGGCGGGCGGCCACCTCGGCGGCCACCTGCTCCAGGCCGATGCCGCCGAGCTTGGAGGTGGTGCCGGTGAAGTACTCGTCCACCAGCTCGGCGCCGAGGCCCACGGCCTCGAACACCTGGGCGCCGGTGTAGCTGGCCACGGTGGAGATGCCCATCTTGGACATGACCTTGAGCACGCCCTTGCCGGCGGCCTTGATGTACTTGCCCACCGCGTCGTCGAGGGCGACGTCGGCCAGGGCGCCCCGGGCGATCATGTCCTCGACCGTCTCGAAGGCCAGGTAGGGGTTGATGGCCGCCGCGCCGTACCCGATGAGCAGCGCCATGTGGTGCACCTCGCGGGCGTCACCGGCCTCGACCACCAGGCCGACGTTGGCCCGGGTCTTCTCCCGCACCAGGTGGTGGTGCACCGCCGAGGTGAGCAGGAGCGACGGGATGGGCGCCAGCTCGCGGGTGGAGTCGCGGTCGCTGAGCACCACGATGTTGGCGCCCGAGGCGATGGCCTCGCTGGTCTGGCGACGCACGTCGTCGAGCGCCTGGCGCAGCGCCTCGCCGCCGCCGGCCACGGGGTAGAGGCCCTTCACGACCACGGCGCCGAAGTCGTCGAGCGCCTCGCCGACGTGGATCAGCTTGGCCAGCTGGTCGTTGTCGAGGATCGGGAACGGCAGCTGGATCTGGCGGCAGGAGCGGGCGGTGGGCTCGAGCAGGTTCTGCTCCGGGCCGATGGTGCCGCCGAGGCTGGTGACGAGCTCCTCGCGGATGGCGTCCAGCGGCGGGTTGGTGACCTGGGCGAAGAGCTGGGCGAAGTAGTCGAACAGCAGCCGCGGCCGCTCGGAGAGCACGGCGATCGGCGTGTCGGTGCCCATGGAGCCGAGGGCCTCGCCGCCGGTGCGGGCCATGGGGGCGATGAGGATCTTCTGGTCCTCGATGGTGTAGCCGAAGGTGAGCTGGCGGCGGACGACGTCGCCGTGCGGGTAGCGCACGTGCGGGCGATCCGGCAGGTCGTCGAGCTCGATGATCCCGGCGTCGAGCCACTCCTGGTAGGGGTGCTCGGCGGCGAGGGCGCCCTTGACCTCGTCGTCGGAGACGATGCAGCCCTGGGCGGTGTCGACCAGGAACATCTTCCCGGGCTGGAGGCGGCCCTTCTGGACCACCTGCTCGGCCGGGATGTCGAGGAGGCCGGCCTCGGAGCCGAGGACCACGAGCCCGTCGGTGGTCACCCAGTAGCGCCCGGGGCGCAGGCCGTTGCGGTCGAGCACCGCGCCGACGACCGTGCCGTCGGTGAAGCACACGTTGGCCGGGCCGTCCCACGGCTCCATGAGCGACGAGTGGAACTTGTAGAACGCCCGCTTGGCGGGGTCCATGAGGTCGTGGTTCTCCCACGCCTCGGGGATCATCATCAGCACGGCGTGGTGGATGGGCCGCCCGCCGAGGTGCAGCAGCTCGAGGACCTCGTCGAAGCTGGCGGTGTCCGACGCGTCGGGCGTGCAGATCGGGAACATCCGCTCGATGTCGCCGGGGAACAGGTCGCTGGCGAGCAGGGCCTCACGGGCCCGCATCCAGTTGCGGTTGCCCTTGACCGTGTTGATCTCGCCGTTGTGGGCCAGGTAGCGGTACGGGTGGGCCAGCGGCCACGACGGGAACGTGTTGGTGGAGAACCGCGAGTGCACCAGGGCGAGGGCGCTCTCGAAGCGCTCGTCGGCCAGGTCGGGGTAGAAGTCCCGCAGCTGCGGGGTGGTGAGCATCCCCTTGTAGACGATCGTGCGGCACGAGAGGCTCGGGAAGTAGACGGTCTCGTCGCCTTCGGCGATCTCGTGCTCGATGCGCTTGCGGGCCACGTAGGCCCGGCGCTCCAGGTCCAGGCCCTCGAACGAGGCGCCGGGCCCGGCCAGGAAGAGCTGCTTGAAGGTGGGCATGGCGCCCAGCGCGCCGGAGCCCAGCGAGTCGGCCACGGTGGGCACGTCCCGCCACGCCAGCACCTCGAGGCCCTCGGCGGCGACGATCTTCTCGATGGCCTCCACCGTGCCCGCCACGGCGGCATCGTCGCCCCGGATGAACGCGATGCCGGTGGCGTACCGGCCGGCCTCGGGCAGCTCGACGTCGAGCACGGCGCGGTAGAACGCGTCGGGGATCTGGGTGAGGATGCCGGCGCCGTCGCCCGTGTTGGTCTCGGCGCCCGAGGCGCCCCGGTGGTCGAGGTGGACGAGGGCGGTGATGCCCTGCTCGACCAGCTCGTGGCTCTGGCGCCCGTGCATGTCGACGACGAACGCGACGCCGCAGGCGTCGTGCTCGAACGCGGGGTCGTAGAGACCTTGGGCAGGCGGCGGCGAGGTGGTCATCGGCGTCGGTTCCTCCAACGGGTGGGACGGGGGAACTGGGATTGGGGACGCCGTTGGCCCGTATCGCAGGTCGGACGATCGTACCCGAGGAACCCGATCTGCCACGAACCGGTTCGGGCCCCGGGCGGACAGGTGCCCGACAGGTCCCCGAGACCGAGCCGACGCCGGGAGGAGCTCCACCGGGGCGCTCCGGAGCGCCGTAGCCTCGCCCTCGTGCACCCCGTCGACGACCTGCTCGCCTTCGTCTCCGCCGCGCCGTCGCCGTACCACGCGGTCGAGGAGGCCTCGCGGCGCCTGGTGGCCGCCGGCTTCACCGAGCTCGACCTGGCCGGACCGTGGGACGACCCCACCGATCGAGGCTTCGTGGTGCGCGGCGGCGCCCTCGTGGCGTGGGCCGTGCCCGCCTACGCACCGGCATGGGCCCCCTTCCGCATCGTCGGCGCCCACACCGATTCGCCCAACCTCCGGGTGAAGCCCCGGCCCGACACGGGGGCGGCGGGCTGGCGGCAGGTGGCCGTCGAGGTCTACGGCGGTGCCCTCTGGAACTCGTGGCTCGACCGGGACCTCGGGCTCTCGGGGCGGGTGGCCGTCAGCGGCCGGCCCGACCCGCTGCTGGTCCGGGTGGACCGACCGCTCCTGCGGATCCCGCAGCTGGCCATCCACCTCGACCGCGACGTCAACGGCGGCGGGCTCAAGCTCAACCCCCAGCAGCACCTCACCCCGGTCTGGGGCGTCGGGCCGGTGCGGGAGGGCGACTTCGTCGACTTCCTGGTCGACGAGCTGCCCGACGGCGTCGACGCCGCCGACATCACCGGCTGGGACCTCATGGTCCACGACCTCACCCGACCCGCCCGCCTCGGGCTCCACGAGGAGCTGGTGGCGTCGGCCCGGCTCGACAACCTGTGCTCGTGCTGGGCCGGCATCGAAGCGCTGGTCCAGGCCAGCTCCGCCGACGGGTTCGACGAGGGCGCCGATCGGGCGGCGGTCCAGGTGGTCTGCCTGTTCGACCACGAGGAGGTCGGGTCCACGTCGTCGACGGGCGCCGACGGCGCCCTGCTCGCCCAGGTCCTGGAGCGCTCGGTGCTCAGCCGGTCCGGTGACCGCGACGACCTGATCCGCGCCCTCGCCGGCTCGCTGTGCGCCTCGGCCGACATGGCCCACGCCACCCACCCCAACTACGCCGAGCGCCACGAGCCGGGCCACCACGTGGCCATCGACGGCGGGCCCGTCATCAAGGTCAACGCCAACCAGCGCTACGCCACCGACGGCGTCACCGCGGCGGCCATGGTCGACGCCTGCGAGCGCGCCGATGTCCCCCACCAGGTCTTCGTGGGCCGCAACGACGTGCCCTGCGGATCCACCATCGGTCCGCTCACCGCCGCCCGCCTCGGGATCGCCACGGTCGACGTCGGGGTGGCCCAGCTGTCCATGCACTCGGCTCGCGAGCTCTGCGGGGCCGAGGACCCGCCCCGCCTGGCCGCCGCCCTCGCCTCGTTCCTGGCCCCGTGAGCCGCCAGCGTCGGATGGCCCGGTGAACCGGGTGGAGGCGTCCCGCGTGCTCGGCGTCGAGCTGGGGGCGCCGTGGGGCGAGGTCCGCCAGGCCTACCTCGAGCGCATCCGCGCCCACCACCCGGACCACGCCGGCAGCTCCGGCACCGACGAGTCGGTGCGCATCATCGAGGCCTACGCCTTCCTCGAGGCCCGCAAGGCCGACGCGCCCACCGCCCGGCCCGACCCTGCGGCGGCGGCCACCGCCCGGGCCCAGGCCCGGGCCCGGTCGCACGTGGCCGACCCCGAGCCGGTCGCGCCGCCGGTCGAGCGTCCCCGCTGGTCGTCGCGCTGGGTGGCGCCGGAGGGCCCGGTCCCCCGCTTCGCCCGCCTCGACGCCGACACCATCGCCTTCGCCGCGCCGGCCGACGAGGCCTTCCGCTGGCTCATCGACGTCGCCCACGACATCGGCGAGATCACCTACCTCGACCGGTCGGTGCCCATCCTCGAGGTGCTGTGCCGCTTCGTGGGCGAGCCCGCCACGTCGCTCGTCATCACGCTGCAGGGCCGCCAGGACGGGACCGAGGCGTTCTGCACCGCCGAGTCCATCGAGGCCCGTCCCGCGCCGCCCACCGAAGCGGTGGTCGACCTGCTCGAGGCCGCCCTCACCGACCGGGCCGAGCGCGAGGCGTGAGCCCCGACGGCCAGGCGGCCGGGGCGCGCGACGGCCCCGGACCAGAGGTCCGGGGCCGTCGCCCGACAGGGCACCCGCTCGGGGGCTACCGGTTGTAGTAGCCGGCGGTGTGGACGGTCAGGGCGATGTCCTCGACCACGCTGACCTTGAGGTCACCGGCATCGAGCCGATCGATGAACGGCCGGGCGGCGGCGGCGCTCGGCGACCGGCCGGTGAGGGTCTGGAAGGCGGCGGTCACGGTGTCGCTGTTCGTGGCCGGGGCCTGGGGCTTGTGCTGCAGGGCGGCCAGCAGGTTCTTGGCCTTCACGTTGAGGACCTCTCGGGCATCCGCCTTCACCTTCAGCGCCGCGGCCTCGGCCCCGTGGATGCCCATGCGGTCGATCTGCGGCAGGGCGTTGGGGTCGACGGTCATCGAGACGGCACCGACCGGCTCGGTGGTCGCACCCAGGTTGCGGAGGGCCTTGACGTTGGCAGCCGCAGACGTCCGGCGAGCCACGCCGACCTTGCGCCGGGGTGCGGCCTTGCGGGCCTTGGCCACGGCCGATCGGGTCGGCTTGAGCGCCGCACTGGCGGTGGCCGTGCGGAGGCTGCTGGTGCTGCGGAGCGCCCGGGCCTCGGTGGGAGCGGCGGCGACCGTGTAGGCGAAGGTCGGCGAGAGGTACAGGACCGCCGGCTCGGACTCGCCGTCGAGGGGGCCCTCGGCGCAGTACCAGTTGAGCTCCAGCTGCTTGTCGGTGTCGTTCAGGCCGATCTGGGCGTCGAGGTGCAGGGAGCCGCCGGCCCCGGTGATCGACTCGAACTGCTCACCCTGGCCCCCGTCGAGCCAGGTGAGGAAGTAGCCGATGTAGGCAGGGTCACCGGCGTCGGTGACGCACCCCTCGATGTCGATGGAGATGGCCTGGTTGTAGACGCCGACGCCGCCGTCGACGACGGGGCTGCCGTTCGAGGTCACGCTGATGATCGGATCGGCCGAGGCGGTGCCCGGGGCGAGGACGGCAGCACCGCCGAGGGCGAGTGCGGTGGCAAGGACGGAGATGCGCTTCATGGTGGGTTCCTCCCGTGGTGCCCAGGTGGCTGAGCGTCGTCGGTTCTGACGACTGCCCAGACCATGCGCCTCGGACCATGACCGAACCATGAACGAGGGCGGGGCCCTCGGGATTCAGTTGCCGCCGGCGGCGGTGCGCTCGCGGGCTTCCTGCTCGTAGGAGCCCACCGGGAGGTTGAAGTCGACCACGCCCTCGGGGTCGATGGGGACGCCCTTGATCCGCGTCTCGAAGTGCAGGTGCGGGCCGGTGGAGAGGCCGGTCGAGCCGACGCGGCCGATGGGGTCGCCGCGCTTCACGACCTGGCCGGGCTGCACCAGGATCTGGCTCTGGTGGCCGTAGAGCGTGGCCAGCGAGTGGCCGTGGTCGATGACCGTGGCGTTGCCGTAGCCGCCGCGCTCGCCGGCGATCACCACGACGCCGTCGGCCGGGGCGTAGATCATCGTGCCGCTCGGAGCCCCGAGGTCGCCGCCGGCGTGCAGCCGGCTGACGTGCAGGATCGGGTGGAACCGCATGCCGAACTTGGACCCGATCTTGTAGCCGGGGATCGGGTTCGTGATCTCGACGTCGCCGGGCACCCAGTCCGGCTGGCCCGCCTGCAGCTGGGCCAGGATCAGCTGGACGCCGTCGGAGGAGCGGTTGATCGAGTTGATCCGCCCCTCGATGATCGCCTTGCGGGCCTGGACCTCGCGGAGCTTCGCCTGCTCGTCGGCCACCTGGACGTTGACCTCGTCCACCAGCTGGCCCTGGTTGAGGGTGGAGGCGGCGATGAACCTCGACGCCTCCTCGATGTCGTCGCGGCGGGCCTTGGCCTTGGCACGGGCCCGCTTGGCCGACCGCTCCGCCCTGCGGCGATCGGCGCGGGCGTCCTCGAGCTCCTTCACCAGCTGGTCGCTGTCGCCCACCGCGGCGCGGGAGTAGGCCACCGCCTGTCCGGCCTCCTCGCCGTTCTCGGCGCCGAGGATGGCGGTGAGCACGTCGCTGTCGTCGCCGCCGCGCACGTAGGCCGCCACGATCTGCTTGCGCAAGCGGTCCTCGGCGTCGGTCACGCGCCGGTCGGCGGCCTTGCGCGCCGCCACCTGGCGCTTCTCCAGGGCCAGGGCGTCGTCGAGGGCGGCGTGGGCCCCGAGCAGGTCGACCTGGGACTGGTGGAGGTCGGCCTTGAGGCGGTCCAGCTCCTTGGTGAGCGCCACCCGCTTGAGCTGGGAGGCCTGGTACGCATCGACCAGGGCCGACTCCTGGCCGATGACCTCGTCGTACTCGCCCTTGAGGCTGGTGTCGGCGCCGTCCTGGCCCTCCTGGCGGGGGGCGGCCGGGGTGGCGGGGGCCGCGCCGCTGAGGGTGGGCGCGGCGAAGGCCGAGGTCAACAGGGCGGCGGCGACCACCGCCGAGGCCACCCGACGGCGGCCGATGGCGCGAACGAACCTCTGCAAAGCCTTCATCTCTCCCCGAGTGTTCCCCTCGGGACGACGGTAGTCCTTCTCCAAGGGTTCCCCATCGGCGGCCGGCCCCCGAAATCGAGGGCCTCCTCCGGGTGATCAGCCGGGCGGCCACATCTCGGCGTCGGCGAGCAGCTGGTCGCGGAAGTCGGGGTGGGCGATGGCCGCCAGGGCTCGGGCCCGCTCGCGGACCGTGCGGCCCCGCAGCTCGGCGACGCCGTGCTCGGTGACCACGACGTCGAGCTGGTGGCGGGGCGTGGTGATGATGGTGCCGGCCGGGAACTGCGACGCGATGCGCGAGACCCGCTGGCCGTTGACGGTGGTGCTCGACCGGAGGCAGATGAGCGACCGGTCCTCCAGCTCCAGGCCCGACGCCGCCACGAAGTCCTCGTGGCCGCCGATGCCGGAGTACTGGGCCCCGGCCAGGGTGTCGGCCACCGCCTGGCCGGCGAGGTCGACCGCCAGCGCCCCGTTGATGGACACCATCTTCGAGTTCTGCGAGATCACCTCGGGCGAGTTCACGAGGTGGACGGGCAGGAACCGGACCTCCTCGTTGCCGTCGAGCCAGTCGTAGAGCTCGCGGGTGCCGGCGGCGAAGGTGGTGATCGAGTAGCCGTCGTAGACGCCCTTGACGTTGGTGACCTTGCCGGCCTGGTGCAGCTTCATGCAACCGGTGGTGAACATCTCCGAATGGATGCCGAAGCCGCCCACCGGGCCTTCCGCCAGCAGGGTGGCGACGGTGGACGGGATGCCGCCGATGCCCGTCTGGATGGTGCAGCCCTCGGTGACGAAGGCGGCCACCTGCTCGGCGATGGCACGCTCCTCCGGGCTGGGCTCGGGCTCGCCGATCACGAAGGGCTCATGGTCGGTCTCGACCAAGACGTCGATGCGATCGACGTGGATGCGGTGGCCGTGCTCGCCCAGGCCCAGCGTGCGCGGGTAGCGGGAGCTGGCCTCCACCACGAGGATGCGATCCGGGTCGTCGGCGGTCTTCTCGATCTGGCCGATGGTGGCCCCGGCGTGCAGCGACAGCGAGCACCAGCCGCCGGCGTCGGGCGGGGTGGCCGCGGTGGCCATCACCCGGGGGTTGATGGCCTCCAGCGCCGGGGCGAAGCGGCGGAAGTCGGCGGGGACGAACTCGATGGCCCCGCCCTGGTCGCGCATGAGCCGCTCCAGCGGGCCGAAGAACCCCGACAGGAACCGCACGTTCGGCCGGCCGAAGACCTCGTAGAAGTCGGTGAGCAGGGCCCCCGTGATCAGGAGGTCCTCCCAGTCGGTCCGGCCGCCCAGGGCGTGCAGGAAGCCGCCGGGGTGGCCAGGCCCGAGCGGGATCCCCACCACGTCCACGGGCCGCACCAGGGCGGCCGCCTCCTCAGGGCTCAGTCGCTCCGTCATGGCCCCGGACACTAGGTCCCCGCCCCGCTCCCGCCGTTCGACCACGCCCGTTCCCGCCACCCCGCCGAACGGGGCTGGAACCTGCCGCCGGGACGACCAGATCCCGACCCGCTTCGAGGTGGTGGGGTGCGGGGCCGGGCCGAGGTGGCCGCTACCGTCGGCGGCCATGGGATCTGACGGGGCGTCACCTCTGCCGGCGGCAGCCACCTCCCTGGTGGTCGACGAGCGGCGGGCGTGGTCGGCCGACGAGGTCTGGGACGTCGCCGACCGCATCGCCCACCTCACCCGGGCCGCCACCGGCGACGGGGACCTGCGCATGGCGGTGTTCGCCGAGAACGCCGCCGAGTCGGTCATCGCCCACGTCGGCGGCCTGCGGTCCGGGTCGTCGGTGGTGCCCGTCAACAGCCACCTGAGCGCCACCGAGGCGGCGTACCTGCTCCGGGTGGCCGACGTGTCGCTGGTGGTCGCCGGGCCCGGCACCGCCGAGCGGGCGCGAGCTGCGGCGGCCGAGGTCGGCCACTGCGAGGTCCACGTGTGGGACGAGACCGGTTGGGACGACTGGCTGGCATCGGCACCGGCCGGTCCGCCGGCGGACGATCGGCCGATCCCGCCGAACCTGCTCTTCACCTCGGGCACCACCGGCACGCCCAAGGCCACCGAGCTGCCGCCCAACGTCTTCCCCCGGCGACGGTCGTGGGCCGGGTTCGTCGAGGCGCTGGCCGCCAACCGGTTCGTGGGCAGGGGCCGCCACCTCGTGGTCGCTCCCCTCCACCACACCGGTCCGCTCAACGCGGTGCGGGCCCTCGCCGTGGGCACGCCCATCGGCGTGCTCGACCGGTTCGACGCCCGTCGCACCCTCGACGCCATCCGCGCCTGGGAGATCGGCTCCACCACGCTGGTCCCCACCCACCTCTCCCGCCTCGCCGCCCTGCCGGCGGACGTGCGCTCGGCCGCCGACACCTCGACGCTGCAACTCGTCTTCCAGACCGGCGCGTCGTGCCCGGTCGACGTGAAGCGGGCGATGATCGAGTGGTGGGGCCCGGTGCTGCTCGAGGCCTACGGCGCCACCGAGGTGGGCGTCACCTCCGCCATCACCAGCCAGGACTGGCTGGAGCACCCGGGCTCGGTGGGCCGGGCGGTGCCGCCCTACACCGCCGTGGTGGTCGACGACGCCGGCGACGAGGTGGAGCCCGGCGTCGAGGGACGCCTCTGCTTCCGCGACGCCACCGGGCGCGGCATCGTCTACCACGACGACCCCGAGCGCACCGCGGCAGCCCACGTGGCGCCGGGCGTGTTCACCCTCGGCGAGATCGGCAAGGTCGACGCCGACGGGTTCGTCTACGTCACGGACCGCTTCGCCGACATGGTGGTGACCGGCGGCGTGAACGTCTACCCGGCGGAGATGGAGCAGGTGCTGATCGCCCACCCGGCCGTCGCCGACGTCGCCGGCATCGGCGTGGCCCACCCCGACCTGGGTGAGCAGCTCGTGGCCCTCGTCGTGCCCGAGGACCCTGCTGCCCCGCCGTCGCCCGAGGCGCTGCAGGCCTGGTGCGAGGAGCGGCTCTCGCGCTTCAAGTGCCCGCGCCAGGTCCGCCTGGTCGCCACGCTCGACCGCAACCCGCTCGGCAAGCTCGACAAGAAGGGCCTGCGCGTCCAGCACGGCTGACGTGCCCCACGGCGCGCCGCCGCGCCGGCCCCCGTGGTCGGGCCGGCGCGGCGTCGGCGGTGCCGTGGATCGTGGGGCACGAGGGCCCGGGGCTCAGCCGGCCTCGGACGCCTTGGCCGTGGGCTCGTCGTCCGCCTCGGCCGCGTCCTGGTCGGCCACCAGGCGGGGGGGCGAACATCTCGGTCCGGCCCAGCTCCACCGGAGCGGTGCGGGCCCGGTCGTCGAGGACCTTCTGGGCCATCGTCGTGAGGGCCTGCAGCCCGTCGGCGGCCTTGGCCTCCTCGGTGCGGAGGTTGTCGAGGTCGTAGCGGGCACCGGCCAGCAGGTCGGCCACGTGGAGGCGGGTCTTCTCGTCGGCCTCGGCGAGGTGGTCGGTGGCCCGGGCCTCGGCGTCGGCGATGGTGCGCTGGGCCTCGGAGCGAGCGGCCTCGAGGACCTCGGCGGCCTTGGCGCGGTCGTCACGGGCGGCCGAGAGCCGGGCCTGCGACCACTCCTCGGCCTGGGCCCGCACCTTGGCGGCGTAGGCGTCGGCGGCCTCGGCGGTCCGGCTGGCGTCGGACTTGGCGGCGGCGAGGACGTCGTCGGCCTGGCCGTTGGCCTCCGCCAGCAAGCCCTCGGCCTCGGCCTCGGCCCGGGTCAGGATCCGCGAGACGCGGTCGCCCACGTCCTCCCACCGGCCGGTCTTGGCCTGCTCGAGCTCCCCGGCGGCCTCTTCGCGGAGCCCCTCGGCCTCGGCACGAGCGCTGGCCAGGAGCGCGTCGGCAGCCTCCTGGGCGGCCGCGATGGCGGCCGCGGCTTCGTCCCGAGCGGTCTCGCGGGCCACCTCGGCCTCGGCCTGGGCCTCGGTCACCAGGTCGTCGGCCTGGCGGCGGGCACCGGCCAGGATCTGCTCGGTCTCCTCGTCGACATCGACGGGCTCGCCCCGCTCGTCGTCCACCCGGCGGAGGTCTTCACGGGCCTGGGTGAGCTCGGCGACGAGGAGCTGGTGCTCGTGGCGGGCCGCCGCCACCTCCTGCTCGGCGTCGCGGAGCATCTCCTCGGCCTCGAGCTTGGCCTCGGCGATGATGTCCTCGCGCTCGCGGCCGATGTCGGCCATCGATCCCGTGCCGCCCGCCGCGGCCTCCTTGGCCACCCGGGCCAGGAAGCGGTCGACGGCCGCCGGGTCGTAGCCCTTGCGGGCCTGCGGGAAGGTCTGGCTGGTGATCTGTTCGGTGGTGAGGGTCACGGGTGCAGCTCCAACGGCGTCGTCGGGATGCCCCCCGGCACCCCTCTCGTCCGATGCGATTCGCCGCCGATGTCCGGTTTCCTCCCTGACCCGTGCGGATTCCGCCACGCACCGTGGCCGCGGCCACGCCGCCACCTCGCCTCGGGTCCGGGCCGGTGCCGGTACGGTCGCCGACGTGGGGGACCCGGGAGCGGCCGATGGGCGGGGCGGGCGGGTGCGGTTGGTCTCGGTGGTCGGGCACCTGGTGGTGGCCGTCGGGGTCACCGCTCCCCTCGCCTGGCACCTGGGCCGGCTTCCGCTCGGCGCCGAGCCCGTGGCCACGGTGCCGCAGCTCAACCTCTGGACGCTCCGCTGGACCGCCGACCGGGCGCCGCACCTGCTGTCGGGCTGGTGGGACGCGCCGATCTTCTGGCCCCAGCGGGGCGCCTTCGCCTTCAGCGAGCCCCAGCCCCTCACCGGCCTGGCCTACGCCCTGGCCCGCCCGGTCTTCGGCACGGTCGGCGGCTACTCGTTCCTGCTCCTCGCCACCCTGGCCCTGAACGGCATCGCCGGCGCCGCCCTCGCCCGCCGCCTCGGGGCCACGACCGTGCCGGCCTTCCTCGCCGGCGGCCTCGCCCAGGCCCTCCCGTTCGTGTTCGACCAGCTCGGCGTGCTGCAGCTCACCGCACTCTGGCCCCTGCTGGCCGCCACCTCCAGCTTGATCGCCTGGCTGGGCGAGCCCCGCCTGCGCCACGCCCTCCTGCTCGGTGCGTCCCTGGCTGCAGCGGTGGGGACGTGCGGCTACCACGCACTCCTCTTCGGCCTCTGCCTCCTGGCGGTGGCCCCGCTCGTGGTGCGGTGGGCGTGGCGGGCCGACGCCGGCGCTCGGCTCGGCAGCGCCGCCGCGGGGGTCGGGGTGGTGCTGCTGCTCGCCGGCCCGGTCGCCCTCGGCCAGCAGGAGCGCCTGCGAGGACGCCGCTGGCGGGCCGACACCATCCTCGCCGGCTCGGCCTCGTGGCACGAGTGGCTGCCTTCGGGCCCGTACTGGCCGGGCTGGCCCCTCGTCCTCCTCGCCACCACGGGGACCGCGCTCGGCCTCGCCGACGGCCGCTCCGGCCGTTCGGAGCGCACCTCCGTCACCGGCGGGGCACCGACGCCTCCGGGCGCCGATAGGCGGTCGGGGACCGTGGTGCTGCTGGTGCTGGCGGTGACCTCGTTCCTCGCGTCGCTGGGGTCGCGCCTCAGCGTGCTGGGGTGGCGGCCGTGGCCGCTGCTCGTCGACCACCTCGACGCGGTGGCCCGGCTGCGCTCGCCGTTCCGCGCCGTGGCCGTGACCCAGGTCGCGCTGGTCGGCCTCGCGGTCCCCGCCGTGGGCTGGCTCTGGGATCGCCGCCACGCGGCGGTCCGAGCCGGCGCGCCAGCGGCCGTCGCCCTGGCCGTGCTCGCCGCCGGCACCGGCAGCGGCCCGCTCGTCGAGGCCGCTCCTCCCCCGGGCCGCTGGGCCGCCTGGCTCGCCGCCCACCCCGACGGCACCCCGGTCGCCTTCCTGCCCTTCGCGCCCGGCCCCGCCGTGGAGGACTTCGCGCCGACCACCACCCGCATGCTCCAGGCCCTCGACACCGGCCACCCCATGGTCAACGGGTACTCCGGCTTCTTCCCCACCGGCCACGACGACCTCCGCGCCGTGCTCGCCGGCTTCCCCGACGGCAACAGCACCACGGCCCTCCAGGTCCGCGGCGTCCGCTACGTGGTGGTCGACACCGCCACCTTCGACCGCTTCGACCAGCGCGCCGCCCGAGACCTGGGCTTCACCACCGTCCTCCACGACGCCGACGCCCACCTCCTGCACGTGCCCGACCGCCCGAACGAGGCACCGGGCTGACCTCTACGGGCCGGTCGCCGCAGGTCAGGTCCGAGCGTCGGGCGCGCAGGCGACGAGCGCGGCCTCCAAGAGGTCGACGTCGACGTCCCACCAGCCCACCAGCCCCTCGAGCGCGGGCCGCAGCGCCGGGTCAGCCGCCTCACGAGCAGCCTCGACGGCGAGGCGGCCCACCGCCTCGGCTTCGAGGTCAGCCTGGATCGCCGACACCAGGCCGGGCACGTCGCGGCGGACGAGACCGATCAGCGCCTCGGCATGCGTGTCGTCGTCACCATCGAGGAGGCGGGCCTGCAGGGCGGCGCGCACCTCGGGCCCATCGGCCGCCAAGCGGGAGCCCAGGCCGAAGGTCGCCCAGTTGCGAACCTCGGCGTCCGGATCGGTCGTGAGCTCGAGGAGCGCCCGCAGCACTGGATCGCGGGCATCGAGCACCGCTCCTTCGCCCACGAGCGAGGGCAGGGCGCGGGCGACGGAACCGCGGACGCGGAAGGACGGGTGGTCGACCAGGGCCAGGAGCGGTTCGAGCGCAGCCTCGTCCCCGAGGAAGCCAAGGGCGGCGGCGGTCGAGTCGATCACCAGCGGGTCGGCCTCGCCGCCCCCGAGCAGCGCGAGCAGGCGCGGCACGCTCGTCGAGGCGAACGGCGAGCCGTCCGCCTCGCCGAGGCGGCCGAGCACGTCGGCGCCCAGGGCTCGGGCTTGGGGGCGGGCGTCACCCAGCAGGTCCGTGGCGCGGTCTCGGATGCCGGCGGTGCCCCGGTGCTGCAGCTCGGCCACGCAGCCGTCGTAGACCTCGCGGTCGTCGCCGGCCAGCAGGTGGACGGCCAGGGCGTGGGCCACCAGCTCGTCGTCGGAGAGGTCAGCAGGCCCGGTCACGGCCGCCGAGGCTACCGACCGCGCCGTCCACCGCGGTCAGCGCTCGTCGTCGAGGAGGAGGGTGCGAAGGGTGTGGCGGGCGACGGCGCGGAGGGGGTTGGTGGTGGTCGAACCGGCGAGGAGGGCGACGGCGAGGCAGAGGGCCCAGGCCTCGGCGCGCCGCCACGTGTCTGGGTCGATGCCGGCACCGGCCCAGATGGCGGCGCCCGCGGCCGCGGTGCGGAACGCGGGGCGAGCGGCGGCGGGCAGCAGCGGCCAGGCCACCGAGAGGTCGGTGGCGGGGTCCCCAGCGGTGAGGTCGCCGAAGTCGAGCACGCCGCTCAGCACGCCCCCGTCCACCAGCAGGTTGGCGAGGTGGAGGTCGCCGTGGATCCACTGCGGCGCGCGATCCCAGGCCGGCGTGCCCACCAGCGCGGCCCAGCGGGCCTCGACCATCGACCGGTCGACGCCCGGCCCGAGGGCGAGGCCCTCCGCCGCGATCCGATCCAGCCCTTCGGCCAGCTTCACGGAGCGGTCCGCCAGGGGCACGCCTCGGTACGGGTTCGCCGGGGCGTCGACCGGCGCGCCGCGGTGGAAGGCGGCGAGGAAGCGACCCAGCCGACCGGCGGCGTCGAAGGGGTCGGCGATGGTCGACCGGGCGGCGATGGCGCCCGGCAGCCAGGGCCCGACCGACCACGGCCACGGGTATCCGCAGCCCGCCACCCCGGTGCGCAGGGGCGAGGAGGTGGCCAGGCCGCCGTCGGCGACCGCCGGCAGGTCGGCGAGGAGCTCGGGCACCCAGCGCTGCTCGTGGCGGACCAGCGCCACGCCTTCGGTCCGCCTCGGCAGGCGAGCCGTCAGGTCGGACCCCACGCGGAACACGGTGTTGTCCCAGCCCTCGGCCACCCGCTCGACCGGCAGACCCGCCAGGTCCGGGTGCTGCTCCGCCAGCAGGGCGCGCACCAACTGCGCGTCGAGCTGCAGGGGCCCCGCCGTCACGTCCACCCTCCGAGGATGCCAGACGCCGGGGCCCGAGCCGTGTGGCCGCTCAGTACTTGACCGGGAGGCCCTTGATGCCGTTGAGCCAGGCGCTGCGGAGGCGGCGGGGCGGTCCCAGGGCGGTGATGTCGGGCAGGTGGTCGGCGATGGCGTTGAACATGAGGTCGATCTCCATCTTCGCCAGGCTGGCGCCGATGCAGTAGTGGGCGCCGCCGCCTCCGAAGCCCACGTGGGGGTTGGGGTCCCGGAGGATGTCGAAGGAGTGCGGGTCGTCGAACACGGTCTCGTCGTAGTTGGCCGACGAGTAGCAGATGCCCACCCGCTGCCCCTTGGCGATCTTGACGCCGTGCAGGTCCTGGTCCTCCGTCGCCGTGCGCTGGAACAGCACCACCGGCGTGGCCCAGCGCACGATCTCATCGGCGGTGGTGCTCGGCCGCTCGCGCTTGTAGAGCTCCCACTGGTCCGGGTGGTCGAAGAACGCCTGCATGCCGTGGCTGATGGCGTTGCGGGTGGTCTCGTTGCCGGCCACCGAGAGGATCAGCACGAAGAAGGCGAACTGCTCCGAGCTGAGCGACTCGCCGTCGAGGTCGGCGGTCACCAGCTTGGTGGCGATGTCGTCCATGGGGCACGCCTTGCGCTCCTCGCCGAGGCCCATGGCGTAGCCGAGGATCTCGGCGGCGGCGACGGCGGGGTCGATGTCGTACTCGGGGTCGTCGTAGGCGATCATCTGGTTCGACCAGTCGAAGATCTTCCTGCGGTCGTCCTGCGGGAAGCCCACCAGGTCGGCGATCGCCTGGAGGGGCAGCTCGCAGGCGATGTCGGTCACGAAGTCGCCGGTGCCCTTGGCCTTGGCTTCGGTGACGATCGACAGGGCGCGGGCGCGCAGGGCGTCCTCGATCTTGGCGACGGCACGCGGGGTGAAGCAGCCGCGAGACACGATGCCGCGGACCTTGGTGTGGCCCGGGGCGTCCATGTTGAGCAGCATCAGCTTCTGGACCTCGCGCTCGTCGGGGCCGACGTCGGCCCCGAACTTCACGATGGCGGTGTTCTCCTCGGCCGACCACCCGGTCTTGGCGCAGGAGATGGCCTTCACGTCCTCGTGGCGGCTGACCACCCAGAAGCCGCCGTCGTCGAAGCCCGACTCCTCGCGGGTCTGCGGGTTCCAGAACACCGGAGCGGTCTGGCGGAGCGAGGCGAACTCCGGGAAGGGGACGCGTGAGGCATAGAGGTCGGGGTCGGTGAAGTCGAACCCCTGGGGTACGGCGACGGCGTCGTGGACATCGGTCATGGGGTGCTCAGGCCTCCAGGCTCTGGTTCATCAGGGTGCTCATGCGCTCCATGGCGTCACCGCACTCGCTGACCATGTCGAAGATGACGTCGCGGGTGGGGCGGACCTTGTCCATGCGGCCGACGATCTGGCCCACCGGGTTGAACTGCACGTCCTTGGCCTGGTCGGGGTACTTGTGGCCGCGCTGCACGGCGTTGGAGGTGACCATGAACTGCATCGGCATCCCGAGCGGCTTGGGGTTGCCCTCGGCCTCCCAGGCGTCGGTCCACTCGTTGCGGAGCATGCGACAGGGCTTGCCGGTCCACGAGCGGCTGCGCAGGGTGTCCTTGCTGGTGGCGTCGAACAGGCTCTGCATCTGCGCCGGCGGCACGTCGGCCTCCTCGACGGTGAGCCACAGCGAGCCGGTCCACACGCCCTGGGCGCCCATGGCCAGCGCAGCGGCCATCTGGCGGCCGCTGCCGATCCCGCCGGCGGCGAGCATCGGGGTGTCGCCCAGCACGTCGAGGATCTCGGGCCACAGGACCATCGAGCCGATCTCGCCGGTGTGGCCGCCGCCCTCGGTGCCCTGGCCGATCACGATGTCGACGCCGGCGGCCTTGTGGCGAGCAGCCTGCGCCGCCGAGCCGCATAGGGCGGCGATGAGCTTGCCCTTGCTGTGCACGTTGTCGATGACGTCGGCCGGCGGGGTGCCGAGGGCGTTGGCGAGCAGGGCCACCTTCTCGTGGGAGAGGGCGATCTCGGCCTGCGGTCCGGCGATGGCGGTGCCGAAGCCGATGAGCTCGCGCATGCGCTCCTCCTCCGGCAGCTCGGGCACGTCGTGGTCGGCCAGCAGCTTCTGGACGAACTCCCGGTGGTGGTCCGGGATGAGGGCCTTGAGCTCCTCCTCGAGCTTGTCGGCGTCGGTGGCGCCCATGCCCTCGTACTTGCCGGGGATCACGATGTCGACGCCGTAGACGTGGTCGCCGATGTGCTCGTCGATCCAGTCGAGCTCGACCTCGAGCTGCTCGGGGGTGAAGCCCACGGCGCCGAGGACGCCGAGGCCACCGGCCTTGGAGACGGCCACGACGACGTCGCGGCAGTGGGTGAAGGCGAAGATCGGGAACTCGATGCCGAGCTTCTTGGCCAGGTCGGTCTGCATGTCGCGTGTCTCCAGAGAAGGGTGGGGTTGGTGGACGGGGTGGGGCTCGGCCGGATCAGCCGTTGAGCTTGACGGGCAGGTGCTTGATGCCGTTGACGAAGTCGCTGCGCATGCGCTTGTGGGGCCCGTCGGCGGCGACGTTCGGGAAGCGGCGGACGAACTCGCGCACCATGACCTTGATCTCGGCGCGGGCCAGGTTGGCGCCCAGGCAGAAGTGGGCGCCGCCGCCGCCGAAGGTGAGGTGGTCGTTGCCCTGGCGACGGGGGTCGAACGTGTCGGGGTCGGCGAAGTGCTCGGGGTCCCGGTTGGCCGCGGCGTAGTAGATGACCACCTTCTCGCCGGCCTTGATCTCCTGGCCGCCGACCACGGTGTCGACCGTGGCGGTGCGGCGGAAGTTGTGGATGGCGGCCCCCCAGCGGAGGAACTCCTCGGTGGCCGAGCTCCAGAGCTCGTCGTCGTCGATGTTGGCGGCGAGGTCGGCCATGACGTCGGGACGCTCCAGCAGGACCTGCAGCGAGTGGGCGATGAGGTTGCGGGTGGTCTCGTTGCCGGCCACGCAGAGCAGCACGAAGAACATGTTGAGCTCTTCCTTGCTGAGCCGGTCGCCGTCGACCTCGGCCTGCACCAGGGCCGTCATGATGTCGTCACGAGGGTTCTCGAGGCGATCGGCCACGATGGCGTCGCAGTAGGCGTAGATCTCCGCGGCGGCGATCTGGCCGTCCTCTTCGGAGGTGCGGAAGTCCTCGTCCTGGAAGCCCACGAGGCGGTTGCTCCAGTCGAAGACCAGGTGCCGGTCCTCGTTGGGCACGCCGATCATCTCGCAGATCACCTGGAGCGGCAGCTCGGCCGCCACCTCTTCGACGAACTCCACCTCGTCGCGCCCCTCGATGCCGGCGATGATCGCCGCGGCCTTCTCGCCGATGTGGTCGACGAGGCGGTTGATCATGCGGGGTGTGAACCCGGCGCTGACCAGGCGCCGGTAGCGCGAGTGCTTCGGCGGGTCCATGTTCAGCAGGGTCATGCGGATCAGCTCGAGGGCCTCGGGCTCGTGGTCCACCAGGAAGGTGGAGCCCAGCTCGGTGCTGAAGGTGGTGTGGTCTCGGCTGATGGCCCGCACGTCGTCGTAGCGGGTGACGGCCCAGAAGCCGGTGAACTCGGGGTGCTCGTGCCAGTGGGCGGGGGCCTCGCGGCGCAGCAGGTCGAACTGGTCGTACGGCACCTCCTTGGCCCAGGTGTCCTCGAGGAGGTCGATGTCGTTCAGGGAGAGGCTCACGGGGTGGTGGTTCCTTCGGTCTGGGGAGCGGACGGGAGGTCGAGGAGGCGGCGGAGGCCGTCGACGACGAGCTGCTGCGGGACGACGGCGGGGTCGATCCGGTACTGGAAGGCGAGGCCGATCAGGAGGGCGATGACCTGGGCGGCGAGGTCGGGGGCCGGGGCGGGCAGGGCGAAGCCGAGCTCCACCGACCAGTCGGTGAGGCCGCCGGCCAGGCCGTCGCGCATGACCTGGAAGCGCTCGGCGCCGACCACGCCCAGCTCGGGGTCGCGCACGGCGTGCAGCCAGAGCTCGAACTCGAGCAGGAGCCAGGCGTCGCCGCTCTCGCTGTCGCGCCGGACGATGCCGCCCCACAGCGCGCCGAAGCGGCTGTCGAGGTCCCGTTCGCCCTCCAGGCTGGCGGTGAGGTCGGTGATGGTCTGCTCGATCCACTGCTCGAGCAGGGCGACGAGCAGGCCCTCCTTGCCCCCGAAGTGGTCGTAGAGGGCGCCGGTGGTGCGGTCGGCGGCGGCGGCCACCGCCTCGGCGGAGCTGGCGTGGAAGCCCTTGCGGGCGAAGAGGTCGGCCGCCGCGCTCAGCAGCTGGGCGCGCGTCTCGGCCCGTCGTTCCTCCTGCGTGCGCCCCATCGCTGCGCAACGTACATCAGCGACCCAACATATGTCGAGCATCCGATGTAAGTTCGGTCACGTCCGGCGTGCGCCGTCCGGTCGCCAGCCCATCCGCTGGCGGGTGGCCGCCACGGCCGGCCCGGCGCGCCTCGACCCGCCCCGGAGGGCGGGTCGAGGCGGAGCGGACGGCGACCTCAGCCGATGTAGAGGCGCTCCATGGCCGCGCCAGGGGCGTACCAGAGCACCGAGGCCGTGCCGCCGGCCCCGACGAAGTCGCCGATCAGCGGCTGGTACCCGGCGGCGAGGGCGCCGTTGCCCGATGGCGTCGTGCTCGTGGGATCGAACGTCCAGAGCGAGGGCGCGGCGCCCGGCGTCCAGCTGAGGACCCGATCGTTGGGCCCAGCCAGGACGTAGCCCGTCCCGGGATCGGTGCTGGTGACGGTGCTCGACGTGTGGGCGCCCGAGGCGTCGAAGGACCAGAGGAAGTCGGCGCCGGGGCCGGGCGCGGAGAAGAGGAGCTCGTCGCGCTGCTCGGTCCCGGTGAAGTTGCCGACGAGCGGCGAGAACGTGCCGTTGACGGTGACGGGCAACGATCGCTGGCCGGTGGTCCCCACCGGGCCGCCGACGGTGAGCCACAGGGCGTCGCCGGCCGAACCGGGTCCGTAGAAGAACACGTCGCCCAGCCCGTCGCCGTCGAAGTCGCCGCTGACGGGCTGGTAGGTGCCGTTGATGGTGACCGAGCGGCTGGTCCGCTGGGGGCCGCCGCCCGCCGCCCAGGTGAACCGGTCGACGCGGTCCGGCGCCGTGCCCGCGGCGTACCAGAGCACCTCGTCGTAGCGGCCGCCGTAGTTCAGGCGCTGGTCGAGCACGACCGGCTTGGTCACCACCGTCGGCACGGTCACCGCCCCGGTAGCGATGACGGGCGCCCCCGTCCGAGCGCCGAGGTCGAACCGCCAGAGGTAGGCCGTGGGCTGGCCCGGCTGCCAGAACAGCACCTCGTCGCGGTCGTCGCCGACGAAGTCCCCGACCAGCGGGGTGTAGGTCCCGCTGATGGCCGGCAGGGCGAGGGAGCTGAAGCCGCCCTGCCCGTCCGCGACGTGGAGGAAGTCCCCGCCCGAGCCGGGCCGGTAGTAGAGGACGTCGTCGTTCCGGCTGCCGCCGAAGTCGCCCACGAGCGGGCGGTAGGTCTCGGTCACCGGGGGCGCCGCCGCCTCGGTGAAGGCCGTCGTGGCCCGGGCCGTGGTGCTGCGCCCGAGCAGGGAGGCCGTGGCGTCGAGCGCCTCGACGGCCACGTAGGCGGGCCGACCGGTGATGGTCGCCGTCGTCTCGAACCCGGTCCGGGCCACCGTGGCGACCGGTGCCAGGGTCCCGGGCGACGCCCCGGCCAGGATCCGCCACTGGGTGGCCCGGGTGTCGCCGTTCCAGCTCATGGCCACCGCGGTGACGACCCCGGACGGCCGCGTCGCAGCCACGGGCCGTTCCGCCGGCGCGCCGGTCCACGGGAACCGGAACTGCCGGTAGGTGCCGACGCCGGTCAGGGTGGCGTCGAGGCGCACCGCCCCGGCGGCGTCGTACTCGGTGATGGTGCCCAGGCCTCCCCAGGCCACCAGCTCGTGTCCGCCCGGGAGGCCCTGCATGGAGCCCTGCGTCGGCCCGAACAGCGCCGGGGTCCGGATGAGCTTCTTGGTGTAGGTGGCGGTGCCGGTCGCCGGGTCGAGCGTCACGACGGCCGCTCGCGACGGGCCGTTGCGCCGCACCCCGTTGTCGAAGTAGCTGTAGGACCCGCTCCCCCGGGCGGAGAAGTCGTGGGGGAAGTCCGGACCGGTGATGGCGTTGGGCTCGCCGACCAGGTTCGGGAACGAGCTGTGCTTGCCGCCGAAGCGCCACTCGATGTTCCCCGAGGTCCGATCGATCTTGTACAGCGACGACGTGATCCGGGACGACAGCAGCACGTCGCCGTCGTCGTCGAGGTCGATGGAGTTGCTGTGGAAGTAGTCCACCAGCTGACCGTCGATGGGCTGGTAGGCGTCGCTGAGCGGCACGTGGTCGAGGCTGTGCCACTCCCAGAGGACCTGCCGGGTGCTGAGGTCGACCTCCTGGAGCACGGCTTCGAGCACCGTGCTGCCGGGGGTGCAGCCGACCAGCGGGGCCACGCCGCTGCACAGGAGCGGGTTGTAGGCCATCACGTAGGCCGAGTCGTGGTCGGTGAAGCGGATGTCGTGGACGTCGGCCTGGTAGCCGTTGCCCGCATCGATGCGGGCGACCTCCCGGTAGCTGCGGTCGGCCACGATCCACGAGCCCCGGTAGCTGCCGGGCCCGTAGGGGGCGTCGCCCTCGAACCAGACCAGGGACGGCTGGCCGCCGACGGTGTCCACCTGGAGGTTGCCGGCCAGGTCGACGTCGGGCTCGGGCTTGAACCAGACCGGCTCCCCGGCGTCGTCGTAGATCATCACCCCGGCAGCGGAGTCGGCGCCGGCGCTGGGCGTGGCCATCAGGTACCCGGGTGCGGTCCCCGAGGCGGCCTGGCCGATGGTCACGCCGGGCGGGCGCAGGTCGGGCCGGCTGGCGTAGGTGGGCGCTGCGGCGGACCGGGTGCCGTTGGTGGCGACCCCGGGGGCGCCCTGCTCGTCGGCGAACAGCTGGGGGCCGGGGTGCGGGGCCGGGGTGCCGACGGTGAAGGTGTAGCTCGAGCTGGAGGCGCCGGACACGGTGGCGCCCGAGGTCACGGTCACCGTCTCGCCGGGAGCGAAGGGCGACGTCGGCGTGAACGCCACGCCCCGCCCGTCCGGCAGCGCCGCGGTGGCGCCGCGGTGGGGACCGCTGCGGCTACCGGTGGCGCTGATCGGGCCGATGGCCGCCGCCGGCGCGCCGGTGATGGTGACCGCGGTGGCCGGCGAGGCGGTCGCCGACCCCGGAGCCGGGATGGCGACGGTGGCGCCCGGCGCCGGCGCTGCGGCGCGCAGCGGTGCCGGAACGGCACCGACCACGCCGGGTCCGACGAGGCTGCCGACCACCACCGCGGCGGCCGCCACCGCCACGGCCCCCGACCGCTTGCCCGTGCCCCGCTCGCCCCGTGCTCGCATCTGCGCTCCCCTGCCCGGCGTCCCCCTGCGGACCGCGTGGGCGGACCGTAGCCGTGGGGGCCGCGGCGACCGGGGAGCTCGATGGCCAACCCGCCGAACGGGTGAGCTCGACCGCCGGTCCTCGGCGCCCGAGCGCGGCTCGACCCGCCCCGGAGGGCGGGTCGAGTCGACGTGGGGGGGCTCCGGACCGAAGCGGAGGCCGGGCCGGCTGGAGCCGGCGACGGCTCAGCCGCGGCGCTTGGCGGCCGGCGGGCGGGGCTTGCCGCTCCGGCGCTTCTTGGCCGGGCCGGCGGGGATGCCGGCGTCGACCAGCGACTCGCGCTTGGCCTTGCGGCGGGAGGCGCCGCTGGGCCGCACCTTGCCGGACCCGGCGAGGGCCCGATCGAAGGCCTCGCCGTCGGCCTGCTCGGTGCGGGCGGGGCGGTCGGCGCGCTCCTTGGCCTTCGCTGCGGCTCGCGCCTTGCGCTCCGCGCTCTCGGCCTCGCCGAAGCGGGCCTCGCGGCGCTCGGCCCGGTTGGGGCCGCCGCTCCGGGCCTTGTCGCTGTTCTTCGACGACCACGGCGAGGCCAGATCGGCGCCGTCGTCGGAGCGCTCGACGCGAGCCGGGCGCTCGCTGCGGGCGGGGCGGCCGGTGCTGCGTTCGGCGGCGGGCCGGT
Source organism: Aquihabitans sp. G128 (assembly GCF_019048865.1). Classification (GTDB taxonomy): domain Bacteria; phylum Actinomycetota; class Acidimicrobiia; order Acidimicrobiales; family Iamiaceae; genus Aquihabitans. Next base: position 1,041,212 of record NZ_CP077604.1, read on the forward strand.
TCGACGGACGCGACGGCGACTCGGTGCGGAAGCGGGCGTCGGGGCGGCTGCGCCGGGCGTCGCCGTCGGCGCGGCGGCCACGCTGGTCGTTCGACTTGGGGTTGTGGCTCGACGCCGACTTGAAGGTGGCGTGGCCCTCGGGCAGCCGGGTCACGTCGGGCTCGCGCAGCTCGCCCTCGAGGCCGGCGAGCTTGCGCAGCTTGGCGGCGTCTCGCTTCTGGGCGATCGGGACCAGGGCCACCACGGTGCCGGTCTTGCCGGCGCGGCCGGTGCGGCCGGAACGGTGGATGTAGTCCTTGTGGTCCGCCGGGATGTCGAAGTGCACCACGCACAGGACGCCCTCGACGTGGATGCCGCGGGCGGCGACGTCGGTGGCCACGAGGGCCTTGACGGCCCCGCGGTGGAACTCGTTGAGCGCCCGCTCGCGCTGGCCCTGGCTGCGGCCGCCGTGGATCGGGGCGGCGGACACGCCGGCCTGGGCGAGTTGCTTGGCGATGCGGTCGGCGCCGTGCCGGGTGCGGGAGAAGACGATGGTGGGACCGGTGCGCTCGATGATCTCGGCGGTGAGCTGGGCCCGGCCCGGGCGCTCGCTGGCCCAGAAGTGGTGGACGACGTCGCCCGTCTCCTCGTCGGCGATCTCGTGGACGACCGGGTCCTTCTGGTACCCCTTCACGAGGGCGTCGATGGCGCCGTCGAGCGTGGCCGAGAACAGCAGCGTCTGGCGGTGCTCGTTGGCCATGTCGAGGATGCGGCGGACGTCGGGGAGGAACCCCATGTCGGCCATGCGGTCGGCCTCGTCGACCACCGCGAAGCGCACGTCACGGAGGTCGCAGGCGCCGCGCTCGATGACGTCGAGCAGGCGGCCGGGGCAGGCGACGACGATGTCGACGCCGGCGCGGAGCTGCTTGATCTGGGGCTCGATGCCGGCCCCGCCGTAGACGGCGAGGACCCGGAGCTCGCCGCCGAGGGCCCGCAGCTCGTCGGCCACCTGGATGGCCAGCTCTCGGGTGGGGGTGAGCACGAGGCCCTTCGGGCGCTTCGGCGCCGCCCGGGGCACGCGGGCCACCATGGGGATGCCGAAGGCGATGGTCTTGCCGGACCCGGTGGGGGCCTTGCCGCACAGGTCCCGGCCGTAGAGGGCGTCGGGGATGGTGGCGGCCTGGATGGGAGAGGGGGTGTCGATGCCGCGCTTGGCGAGGCGGCGCGCGATCTCGGCGGGGACGCCGAGCGAGTCGAAGGTGACGGACATGGAGGTGGCTCCTCAGCGCCCCGGGGGGGCGCGGATCTCGAGTTGGGGGTGCAGGGGCGGGGCCTCGACTCGGGGTCGAGGTCGACAGCCATCTCCCGCTCCTGTCGACCCCAGGGGCCGACGGGCCCACGCTGGGCCTCGGGTTCGCCTTGCGGCGTCCCCTCTCGAGATCGCTGTCCGATCGGGCCGGCGGACCGGCCCTGATCGACCCGGCGACCCTAGCAGGGCGAACGCCCGTTCCGGCAACTCCTGCAAGCAGGCCAGCTCAGCGGCCTGCGATGCTCACCCGGCGTCGACGTCGGGGTGGTCGAGGAACCAGCCGTCGAGCGCCCGGTTCCAGCGCACCACCTGGTCGGCGGTGAGGCTGTGGGCGTTCTCCTCGGTGTACACGAACCCGCACGTGCGCACGGCGTGGACGTAGGCCGGGTGGACGCCGGCCCGCTCCATCGCGTCGGTGAGGGTGCGGGAGACGTCGGCGGGCCCGGTCTTCGGCTCGTCGTCGATCATGGGCGCCAGGCTACGCCTGCGGTCCGCCGACGACGGGGACCTCGGGTCGTCGGGGCCGAGAGCCCTTGCCCGGGACGGCGTGCGTGTCCGATGCCCGCCAGTCGCGTGGCCGGCCAGAGGGCAGGATGGCCCCGTGATCGACGACGAGGAGCGCTGCTACCGGGCGGTGCAGGCCAAGGACGCCCGCTTCGACGGCTGGTTCTTCGTCGCCGTCACCTCCACCGGGATCTTCTGCCGGCCCAGCTGCCCGGCCACCACCCCACGGCGGTCGAACGTCCGCTTCTTCCGCACCGGGGCCGCCGCCCAGCAGGGCGGGTTCCGCGCCTGTCGGCGCTGCCGACCGGACACCGCCCCGGGCTCGCCGGAGTGGGACCAGCGAGCCGACCTGGCCGGCCGGGCCATGCGCCTGGTCAACGACGGCATGGTCGACCGGGTGGGGGTGGCCGGCCTGGCCAGCCGGCTGGCGGTGAGCGAGCGCCACCTGCACCGGGTGCTCGTCGCCGAGCTCGGCGCCGGACCGCTGGCGCTGGCCCGGGCCCGTCGGGCCCAGACGGCTCGCCTGCTCGTCGAGACCACGGCGCTGCCGTTCGCCGAGGTGGCCTTCGCCGCCGGCTTCGCCAGCATCCGCCAGTTCAACGACACCGTCCGGGAGGTGTTCGGCACCACCCCCACGATCCTGCGGGCCGACCGGCGCACGGCGATCCTCCGCGGCCGCGCGGGCGTGCCGGACCCCGGAGGATCGGGCTCCCCGGCGTCGCCGTCGGGGGCCGCCACGCCGATCCGGCTGCGCCTGGCCACCCGGACGCCGTTCGCCGGTCCCGAGGTGCTCGGGTTCCTGGCGCTGCGGGCCGTGCCCGGCGTCGAGGTGGCCGAGGCCGACGGCACCTACCGCCGGGTGCTCGACCTGCCCCACGGCCCGGCGACGGTGGCCCTCTCCCCCGCCCCCGACCACGTCGACGCCCGGCTGGTGCTCACCGACCTGCGCGACCTCGGGCCGGCGGTCGAGCGGTGCCGGCGCCTGCTCGACCTCGACGCCGACCCCGAGGCCATCGACGCGCTCCTCGGTGCCGACCCCTGGCTCGGGGGCCTGGTGGCCAGGGTGCCCGGCCGCCGCAGCCCTGGCGCCGTCGACGGCGCCGAGCTGCTGGTGCGGGCCATCCTCGGCCAGCAGGTGTCGGTCCCGGGCGCCCGCACGGTGGCCGGGCGGTTGGCGGCGTCGCTCGGTCGACCGCTCCCGGGTGACCTGGCGGACGCAAGCCTCACCCACCGCTTCCCCACCGCCGAGGCCATCGCCGCCATCGACCCCGCCGACCTCCCGATGCCGCGCGCTCGGGGCCGAGCGCTCGCCGCCGCCCTGGGGCGCGTGGCCGACGGTGCACTGGTCCTCGATCCCGGCTCGGACCGGGCCGAGGTGGAGGGCGGGCTGCTCTCGGTGCCCGGCATCGGTCCGTGGACGGCGGCCTACGTCGCCCTCCGGGCCCTCGGCGACCCCGACGTGTTCCTCCCCACCGACCTCGCCGTGCTGCGCGGCCTCGCCAACGTCGGCGGGCCGACCACCGCTCGGGCCGCCACCGAGGTGGCCCGTCGGTGGCGGCCGTGGCGCAGCTACGCGCTGCACCACCTGTGGCCGGCGTCCTGACCCTTCCGACCGTCCGGCCCGGTTTCTGACGGTGTGTCAGAATCGCCCGGCAGGCCGGCACAGGGGCGGCCGCCGACACCCAGGGGATCCACGTGGACGCCAACGACCTCGTCACCTACCGCGAGCTCGAGGAGCTCAAGTACCGGTACTTCCGGGCCCTCGACCACAAGGACTGGGACCTGTTCGAGTCGGTCTTCACCGACGACGCCACCGCGTCCTACGGCGGCCGGGTGTCGTTCACCGGCCCGGCCGACATCGTCGCCTACATGCGCGAGAACCTGGGCCCGACGATGATCACGCTCCACCAGGTCCACCACCCGGAGCTCACCGTGGACGGGGACGAGGCCACCGGCACGTGGTCGCTCCAGGACCGGGTGATCATGACCGAGTACCGGTTCCTGCTCGACGGCATGTCCACCTACGAGGACCGCTACCGCCGCGGCGAGGACGGCACGTGGCGCATCTCCCACACCGGCTACGAGCGGGTCTTCGAGCACATGGTCAGCTTCGACGACGTCCCCAGCTTCAACCTCACCTACAACAAGTGGGCCCCGCCCGGCGCCTGAGGCCGGTGGATCCCCGCCGGCCCCGAGGGGTGGGCTAGACCGGTCGGCGCCCTCGCCGACCCCACCCTGACGGAGCGACCCATGGTCTCGGAGCTGTTCGACCCCACCGCGTGGAAGGCCGTGCCCGGGTTCGAGGACCTGGTCGACATCACCTACCACCGGGCGGTCGACGTCGGCGTGGTGCGGATCGCGTTCGACCGGCCCGAGATCCGCAACGCGTTCCGCCCGGGCACCGTCGACGAGCTCTACCGCTGCCTCGACCACGCCCGCATGAGCTCCGACGTGGGCTGCGTGCTGCTGACCGGCAACGGCCCCTCCCCCCGCGACGGCGGCTGGGCGTTCTGCTCCGGCGGCGACCAGCGCATCCGAGGCAAGGACGGCTACCGCTACGCCGAGGGCGACACCGCCGAGACCATCGACCCGGCGCGCTCGGGTCGGCTGCACATCCTCGAGGTGCAGCGCCTCATCCGCACCATGCCGAAGATCGTGATCTGCCTGGTGCCGGGGTGGGCCGCCGGCGGGGGCCACAGCCTCCACGTGGTCTGCGACCTCACCCTGGCCAGCCGCGAGCACGCCGCCTTCCGCCAGACCGATGCCGACGTCGCCAGCTTCGACGGCGGCTTCGGCTCGGCGTACCTGGCCCGCCAGGTCGGGCAGAAGTTCGCCCGGGAGATCTTCTTCCTCGGCGACACCTACACCGCCGAGGACGCCCACCGGATGGGCATGGTGAACCGGGTGGTCGACCACGCCGACCTCGAGGCCGAGGGCCTCGAGTGGGGTCGCAAGATCCTCGGCAAGTCCCCCACCGCCCAGCGCATGCTCAAGTTCAGCTTCAACCTGATCGACGACGGCCTGGTGGGCCAGCAGGTGTTCGCCGGCGAGGCCACCCGGCTCGCCTACGGCACCGACGAGGCCGCCGAGGGCCGCGACTCGTTCCTCGAGAAGCGCGACCCCGACTGGTCCCCGTACCCCTGGCAGTTCTGAGCGCTCAGAGCCCGGGCTCGGGCACCGCCCGGCCGAACAGGTAGCCCTGCCCGAGGGGGCAGCCGAGGTCGGCCAGGGTCATGGCCTGCCGCTCGGACTCGACGCCCTCGGCGATGACCTGGAGGCCGAGCCCCTCGGCCAGGCCCAGCACCGCGTCGACGATGGCCGCCGACTGCGGGTCGTCGTCGACGCCGGCCACGAACGTGCGGTCGAGCTTCAGCCCCGACACCGGCAGGTGGCGGACGTAGGTCAGCGACGAGAAGCCGGTGCCGAAGTCGTCGAGCCAGATGGGGCAGCCCAGCGCCCGCAGGCGCCCGACCTCCGCCCGGCCGGTGCCGTCGGGCAGCAGCTCGGTGCTCTCGGTGACCTCGATGTGCACGGCCGACGCCGGCAGGGAGGCCCGCTCGAGCGCCTCGGCCACCACGCCGGTGAGCTCGTCGTGGATGAGCTGGGAGCCGGCGACGTTGATGCCCACCCAGGTGCGGTCGCCGAGGGCCCACCGCACGCCGGTGCGCCGGATGGACTCCTCGAGCACCCAGCGGCCGATGGGCATGATCAGCTCGGTCTCCTCGGCGCGGCCGAGGAAGAGCGACGGCGCCAGCAGCCCTCGCTCGGGGTGGTCGATGCGCAGGAGCGACTCGTGGCCCACGATCCGCCGGGTGCGGAGGTCGACGATCGGCTGGTAGTGCACGGTCAGCCAGCCGGCATCGAGGGCGTCCTGGATGAGCTGGTCGGTCTCCTGGCGCCGGAGCCGACCGCCGAGGCCGTCGTGGAGGTTGTGGCGCTCGACCAGCTCGGTGCGGCGCCGTTCGACGGTGACGTCCTGCACCTGCACCAGCCACCCGGGCTCGGCGCCGGGGGTGAGGTCCGGCTCCGGCTCGAGGTCGAGCGGCGAGAGGGTCAGCCGACCCCACCGCACCGCCCCCTCCGGGGTCCGGAACCGCAGGTCGAGCGGTCGGGTGACCCGTCCGCCCCATCCGGTGTTGGCCATCTGGGCCACCAGCGGCCGGTCGGGCTCGTGGACCCAGCGGCGCCAGTCGGTGCCTTCCAGTTCGGCCGGCGCTCGCCCCAGCAGGGCGGCCATGGACCGGTTGACCAGCACGGCGCGGTGGTCGAGGTCGACCACTGCGGTGGCCGCCGGGGAGCTGGCCAGCGCGGAGCGGAACCGGCGCTCGCTGAAGCGGAGCTGGTTGCGGGCCTCGACGCGGCTGGTCACGTCGCGGATGGAGCTCTGGACCTCGACGATCTCGCCCGTGTCGGGGTCGAAGATCGGCCGGCTCATGGTCTCGGTCCAGATCCAGGTGCCGTTGGCGCCGCGCGAGCGGCACACGAAGCAGGTGGGGGCGGCGTGGCCGGTCCCGAGCCCGTCGGCCATCGCCTGCTGGGTCCGCGCCCGGTCGTCCGGGTGGACCAGGTCGATCACCGAGGTGTCGATCAGGTCCCTGGCGTCGTAGCCCAGCACCGCGGCCACCGACGGCGAGACGTAGGTGATGCGCCCCATGACGTTGGCCCGGATGACCAGGTCGGTGGCGTTGGTGGCGAGCAGCCGGTAGCGGCGCTCGGATTCCGCGAGCGCTTCCTCGGTGAGGTACAGCTCGCGCTGCAGGTCTGCGTCGTTCGTGGGTTCTGCTGAGGAGGCGATGGCCAACCCGCCCGGTTCGTCCATGGTCCAGAGGTTGTTCGCCACGTTACGTGCTTTTCCTGCTGCTGACCGTGATCTTCCGGTCTCAGGGGTTGGCGGAAACGGGCGACAAGGTGGCGAAGCCGGCCGTGAACTCCGTGATGTCGCCCGCGGCCTCGTCCGCCGGGTCCGTCCCGCTGCAGTCCTGGGTGCCCTTCAGGGCGTCGCCGGCCTTGCCGTCCAGGTCGGTCTCGGTCTCCACCAGGTCGCGGACCTCGCCCGTGGCGCACGACGGGACGTTGAGGTTGGTGACCGCCGCCGGCTCGTCGCCGGCCTCGATGGCCTCGCGGTGCTGCTTGACCCAGTCGAGGACGAACGGCACCGCCGCGTCGTAGTCGACGGGCTGGCCCAGCCCGGAGCTGGTGGCCAGGGCGGGCACGCCGCGGGCGACCGCGGCCCGGGCCGCGCCGACCGTGCCCGAGGCGTTCACGAGCGGGCCGAGGTTCTGGCCCTCGTTGATGCCGGTGATGACCAGGTCGGGGTCGAGGCCGAGGTCGTCGTAGGCCGCCCGGATGGTGTCGGCGGGGAACCCGTCCACGGCCTTGGCGGCGAACCCGCTCTTCAGCTCGACGTCGGACACCGCGAGGGTGCCCTCCGTGGTCTTGCCGCCGGTGCCGCTGCGCTGGTCGAGCGGGGCGACGACGGTGACCTCGACGTCGTCGAGCGTCTGGAGCCCGTCGACCAGCGTCGAGATGCCCTCGGCGGAGTAGCCGTCGTCGTTGCTCACCAGGATCTTCAGCGGCTCGGACGCCGGAGCGGCGGTGGTGGTGGTGCTGTCGGTGGGACCGGCGGCCGTGGTGGTCGATCCGGCGGGCGCCGCTTCGGTGGTGGTCGCGGCCTTGGCGTCGCTCCCGTCGGAGCTGCACGCCCCGAGCAGGAGCAGGGCGGCCGCCGCGAACGGGGCGAGGGCACGGGTGGCCGGGCGGTGGTGGTGCAGGACGGTCATCGGGGAGCCTCCGGGAGGTGGGTCGGGTGGGCGACGGAGCGGGGGCGTCGCGGTGTCGGTTGGAGTGGGTGGACGAGGCGCGCGGACGCCGGAGCGCAGCGCCTGAGGCCGAGCCGGGCTCGCCGGGCCCGGGCGGGCCGGATGGTCAGCGGGCGCCGCGGAGGAGCCGGCCGGGGTGCTCGCCGGTGGCGACGCCGTCCTGGAACGTGACCGCCCCGGACTTCACGGTGGCCAGGTAGCCCTGGGCCTGCTGGAGCAGGCGGCGCCCGCCGGCCGGCAGGTCGGCGTGGACCCGGGGCGGGTCGAGGCGGAGGCCCTCGAAGTCGATCACGTTGACGTCGGCCACCATGCCCGGAGCCAGCACGCCGCGGTCGCCCAGGCCGTAGAGCGCAGCCGTGTCCCGGGTCTGGCGGGCCACCACGAACTCCAGCGGCAAGCGGTTGCCCCGTGGCCGGTCGCGCACCCAGTGGGTGAGCATCCACGTGGGCATCGACGCGTCGCAGATGGTCCCGACGTGGGCGCCGCCGTCGGCCAGGCCGAGCACGGCGGCGGGGTGCAGCAGCATCTCGCGTGGAGTCGGAGTGGCCGTCGCTGTAGTTGAGGATCGGCAGGTAGAGCAGGCCCTGCCCGCCGTCGGCGAGCATGGCGTCGAGCGCCACCTCCAGCACCGAGCGCCCGCTGGCCGCCGCCACCGAGGCCAAGGTGTCCTCGGGGCCCGGCTCGTACTGCGGCGGGTCGCCCAGCAGGTACGTGTTGTGCGCGGCGTGGGCGAGCTGCTCGGCGGTGGCCGGATCGGGCTCCCACCCGAGCACGGCGGCGCGGCCCTCGGCCGAGCGGAGGCGGGCGACCTTCTCCACCAGCGGCCGCCCAGCCAGCTCCTGGTAGGCGGGCACCGCGTCGAGGAAGGAGTAGGTGGTCTCGAAGCCCGACAGCAGGCCGGTGGGCCGGCCGGCCACCTGCGGGACCAGGCGCACGCCGTCGGCGGCCGCCGCGGCCGACGCGCCGAGCATCTCGCGCCAGAGCTCCGGGGCGGCGTCGACCTGGAGCATGGCGAAGGTGACGGGGCGGCCCACCCGCTCGGCGAGGCGCCGCATCCAGTCGACCTCCTTCATGGGGGCCACGATGTCCTCGCCGGCCACCCCGGTGGGCGCCAGCTCGAACACGCCGGTGCCCAGCTCACCGAGCACCTGGCCGATCCCGAACAGCTCGTCCTCGGCGGCGTAGGTGCCGGGCACCGGCTCGCCGTCGATGGCCCGGTGGGCGATGGTCCGGCTGGTGGAGAAGCCGAGGGCGCCGGCCTGCACGGCCTCGCGCACGATGGCCGCCATGGCGGCGATGTCGTCGCTCGACGCCGGCTCGTTGCGGGCGCCGCGCTCGCCCATGACGTAGGCCCGCACCGCACCGTGGGCGATCTGCGTGCCCACGTCGACGGTCCACTGCCGCCGGTCCAGGGCGTCGAGGTAGTCGGGGAACGTCTCCCAGTCCCACGTGAGGCCCTCGGCCAGCGCCGAGCCGGGGATGTCCTCGACGCCCTCCATGAGCCCGATCAGCCAGTCGTGGCTGTCCGGCTTGGCCGGCGCGAAGCCCACCCCGCAGTTCCCGGTGACGAGCGTGGTGACGCCGTGCCACGAGCTGGGGGCCAGCTCCTCGTCCCAGGTGGCCTGGCCGTCGTAGTGGCTGTGGATGTCGACCCAGCCCGGGGTCACCAGGGCGCCGTCGGCGTCGAGCTCGCGAGCCCCGCGACCGGGCACCTCGCCCACGGCGGTCACCCGCCCCCGGTCGATCGCGACGTCGGCCGTGCGCGCCGGCGCACCGGTCCCGTCGACCACGTTGCCGCCGCGGATCACCAGGTCATGGCTCATGGTTCCCCTTCTCGCCGATCCCCTGAGCGGCGCACGCTGAACAGATTACGAGATCTGTACAGTTGTGGCAATGGTCACGAGCTCGGGGCGCGAGGCTGCACGCGTGCCCACCACCGAGGAGCAGCTGCTCCACGCCGCTTCGGAGTGCATCCGCCAGCAGGGCATCCGGCGCACCACCATCGAGGAGGTCGCCCGGGTGGCGGGTGTGTCTCGCGGCACCGTCTACCGCTACTGGCCGACCAAGGAGGCGCTCGTCGCCGCCGCCTTCAGCCGGGCCACCGCCGAGTTCGTCCAGGAGAGCGTGGCGGTGATCGACGCCGAGCACACCCTCATCGACCGCATCGTCGCCAACGCCAACCTGGTGCGCACCTACGTGCCCGACCAGGCGCTGCTGGGCCTCGACGAGACCGAGCCGGAGACCGTCGCCCTCCTCCTCACCCGCGACCTCCCGCTCCTGATGGTCCCGTGGATCGAGCTGTGGGTGCCCTACCTCGAGGCGGCCCGCGACGCCGGCGAGGTGCGGGCCGACCTCGACGTCCGCCGCGCCGCCGAGTGGCTGCTCCGCGTCCTCGTCACCACCGTGACCACCCCTGCCGTCACCGTCGACCTCGACGACCCGGACGACCTCGCCGCCTTCCTCCGCGCCCACCTCGTCGCCGGCCTCGCCTGACCGGGGCTGGTCCCTGCGGGTGGAAGGAGGGATCGGTAGCGTTTCGGGGCATGAGCGTGGGCGAGGGACTGGCGGCGGGGTACGACGCAGCGAGGGCGCGGTTCCTGGCGGCGGCCGATGCCGCAGGCGCCGTGGTGCAGAGCCACCCGTTCCCCGACCGGGGCCCGTCCGGGGAGGAGCTGGCGGTCGACGTCGCGTGGCTGGGACCGGCCGACGCCGCCGACGTGATCGGCATCGTCTCGGGCACCCACGGGGTGGAGGGCTTCGCCGGCTCGCTGTGCCAGTCGCGCTGGCTCGAGGCGCACGGCCGGGCCCTGCTGCCCGACGGCACCGCGGTGCTGCTCGTCCACGCCATCAACCCCTACGGCTTCGCCTGGGTCCGCCGGGTGAACGAGGACAACGTCGACCTGAACCGCAACTTCGCCGACTTCGACGACCCCCCGGCGAACGCCGGCTACGACGAGCTGGCCGAGGCGCTGGACCCGCCGTCGCTGTCGCCCGAGGCGCTGGCCGTGGCCGACACCGCCCTGCTGGAGTACGCCGGCGCCCACGGCATGGACGGCGTGCAGGCGGCGGTCAGCGGGGGCCAGTACCACCACCCGACCGGCATCTTCTACGGCGGCAGCGGCCCGGTGCGGTCGCACCGGCTCCTGCGCGAGCTGGTCCGGACCCGCCTGTTCGACGCCCGCCGGGTGGTGCTGCTGGACCTGCACACCGGCCTCGGCGAGCGCGCCGAGGTCGAGCTCATCTCCCACGCCGTCCCCGGCACCCCCGACTACGAACGGGCGGTGGCCTGGTGGGGCGACCGCGTGGCGTCGAACACCGCCGGCGACTCCGTGAGCGCCGACCTCGCCGGACAGTGGATGGCGGCGGCGGAGGCGTGGCTGGCGCCCATCGAGGTCACGTCCATCGCCCTCGAGTGGGGCACCGTCGACTCGATCACCGTGCTGCAGGCGCTGCGGGCCGACAACTGGCTCCACCACCACGGCAACCCCACCGGTCCGGAGGCCGACCCCATCAAGGCCGACCTCCGCGCAGCCTTCGCCCCCGACGACCCCGAGTGGGTCGCCGCCGTCTACGCCTGCTTCACCACGGTCCTCGACCAGACCTTTGCCGCGCTGGCCTGACCGGTCGCCGCGCCCGCGACCTACCAGGGGTCGATGCCGGGCCGCTTCTTGCCGGTCCGGGGCGCCGGGGGCGGGGCGGCCGCGAAGGCGGCGAGGACCCGGTCCCGCGTCTCGGCGGGGTCGATGACGTCGTCGATCTCCAGGTGGGCTGCCAGGTTGAGCGCTTGGCCGTGGCGGTAGGCCGCCTCCACCATGTGGTCGAAGGCCGCCTGGCGCTCGACGGGGTCGGCGATGGCCTCCAGCTCAGCCCGGAAGCCCAGGCGGACCGCACCCTCGAGGCCCATCCCGCCGAACTCGCCGGTGGGCCAGGACACCACCGTGACCGGCGCCTTGAAGCTGCCCCCGGCCATGGCCATGGCGCCCAACCCGTAGGCCTTGCGCAGCACCACGGTCACCAGCGGCACGCTCAGCGAGGCGCCGGAGACGAACAGGCGTGAGAATCGCCGCACCTGGGCGGTCTCCTCGGCCTCGGGGCCCACCAGGAAGCCCGGCGTGTCGCACAGCGAGAGCACCGGCAGGTCGTGGCCGTCGCACAGCTGCAGGAAGCGCGCCGCCTTGTCCGCCGCCGGCGCGTCGATGGCCCCGCCCAGCACCGCAGGGTCGTTGGCGATCACCCCCACCGCCTTGCCCGCCAGGCGGACCAGGGCGGTGACGATACCGGTGCCGTACCCCCGCCGCAGCTCCAGCACGGAGCCCTCGTCGGCCAGGCCGTCGATCACCCGCCGCACGTCGTAGACGGTCTTGCGGTGCTCGGGCACGACGTCGCGCAGGGCCTCGGGGTCGGGCACCGGCCCTGCGGCCACCGGGCCCTGGAAGTACGACAGGTACTGCTTGGCGACGGCCACCGCCTCGGCCTCGTCGGCCACGGCCACGTCGACCACGCCGTTGGCCACCTGCACGTCGATCGGGCCGACCTCCTCGGGCCGGAAGACGCCGAGGCCGCCGCCCTCGATCATCGCCGGGCCGCCCATGCCGATGTTGGCGTCGGCCGTGGCGATCACCACGTCGCAGCAGCCCAGCAGCGCGGCGTTGCCGGCGAAGCACCGGCCGGCCACCACGCCGACCAGCGGCACCAGGCCGGACAGGCGGGCGAAGTGCTCGAAGGCCCGGGTGTCGAGCCCGGCGATCACCGGCACGTCGGTGTCGCCCGGCCGCCCGCCGCCACCTTCGGCGAAGAGCACCACGGGGAGCCGCAGCCGCTCGGCCAGCTCGAAGAGCCGGTCCTTCTTGTGGTGGTTGCGCTGGCCCTGGGTGCCGGCGAGCACCGTGTAGTCGTAGGCCGCCACCGCGCAGCGGGCCGCCTCGGCGCCCACCTGGGCGGCGTTCACGGTGCCGATGCCGGTGATCAGGCCGTCGGCCGGCGTGCGGGCCTGGAGGTCGTCGCGGCTGCGCCGGGCCTCCTGGGCGGCGAAGGCGAAGCCGCCGTACTCCTGGAACGAGCCGTCGTCGCACAGGTCGGCGACGTTCTCGCGGGCGGTGCGCTGGCCCCGTGCGTGGCGCTTGGCCACCGCCTCGGGGCGGGCGTCGTCGGCCAGGAGCGACCGGCGCCGCCGCAGCTCTGCCAGGTCGGCCCGCTCCCCCGCTACAGCCGCTTCTGCCGCCTGCCCGCCGGCCGCCGGGTCCTCGACGCCCACCGGGCCCAGCACCAGGAGGGCCTGCCCGGCCACCACCGCGTCGCCCTCGGCCACCGCCACCGACACCACCCGGCTGCGTGCGGGGGCGGTGACCGGGTGCTCCATCTTCATGACCTCGAGCACCACCACCGGCGCCCCGGCCTCCACCACCGCCCCCACCGCCACCGGCAGCCCCGCCACCGTGGCCGCCATCGGGCTGGCGATCGCCGTGGCGGCTTCGGTGCGGGGCGTCTCGGGCTCGGCCATGGCGGTCAGGACTACCACGCCCGCCATCGGCCCCTGGACGACGGGGCCACCCCGGCGCGACCAGAACCCCGGGCTGGGACACTGGTCGCCCTCGCCGTCCCCCACCGACCACGCACGCGACCAGAACGACCCACCGCCGTTCTGGTCGCACACCGAGCGCACCGCGAGCCAGCCGCACCGCCCCGACGCGACCAGAACCCCGGGCTGCGACACTGGTCGCCCTCGTCGTCCCCCACCGACCACGCACGCGACCAGAACGACCCACCGCCGTTCTGGTCGCACACCGAGCGCACCGCGAGCCAGCCAACCACCCCGGCGAGACCAGAACCCCGGGCTGGGACACTGGTCGCCCTCGTCGTCCCCCACCGACCACGCACGCGACCAGAACGACCCACCGCCGTTCTGGTCGCACACCGAGCGCACCGCGAGCCAGCCAACCACCCCGGCGAGACCAGAACCCCGGGCTGGGACACTGGTCGCCCTCGTCGTCCCCCACCGACCACGCACGCGACCAGAACGACCCACCGCCGTTCTGGTCGCACACCGAGCGCACCGCGAGCCAGCCGGACCGGCGGGGCGGCGACCGGTCGAGGCGGCTCAGCCGGCGAGCGGGAGGTCGAGGGCCGGGTCGGCACGGCGGGCCAGCTCGTCGACGACGCAGGCCCGGCCGCGAGCCAGGCGGGAGCGGACCGTGCCGACCGGGACCCCGAGCACCTCGGCGATCTCCGGGTACTCGAGGTTGCACAGTTCGCGGAGCACGACCGTCGACCGGTACGCCTCGGGCAGGGCGGCGAGCACGTCGTCCACCAGCAGCCGGTCGGCCACCGCTGCGCCCACCTCGCGGGCCGGGTCGGTGGGCTCGACCACCGCGCCGTCGAGCTCGGGCAGGCCCACGATCGGGCGTCGGCGGCGTCGGCGGAGCTCGTCGAGGCAGGCGTTGGTGGCCACGCGGTAGGTCCACGTGGACAGGCGGGACCGGCCGTCGAACCGGGGCAGGCCCCGGACCACGGCCAGGAGGGCCTGCTGGGTGGCGTCCATGGCATCGGCCTCGTTGCCGGCGATGCGACGACAGACGTTGGTGATCACCGGCTCGACGCGGCGGAGCAGCTGGTCGAGCGCCCGCCGGTCACCGGCCTGGGCGGCCCGCACCAGAGCCGCCTCGTCCAGGCCTCGCACGGCGCGGGCGTCGAGCGCGGACGCTGCCGGACACGGGGCAGGCGGGGCGAGCAGGGTGGTGCAGGTCATGGCTCGATCCTCCGGCGGCACAGCCGGTGGCGCCGCTGGGGGATCCCCCCAGGTCCTCCTGGGCGCCCCCCACCGTGCCAGGCTGCGACCGTCGCCGAACCAGGAGGAGCGCCGTGGCCAAGCTCGAGATCGTGCCCGAGGACTGGGAGCGGGCCCTCGCCGTCGTCGCCCACCCCGATGACCTGGAGTACGGGGCCGCCGCCGCCGTGGCCCGGTGGACCGACCAGGGCAAGGCCGTCAGCTACCTGTTGGTGACCTCCGGCGAGGCGGGCATCGACACGATGGCGCCCGACGAGTGCGCCCGGGTGCGCCAGGACGAGGAGCGGCGCTCGGCGGCGCTCGTGGGCGTCGACACCGTCGAGTTCCTCGCCCACCCCGACGGTCTCGTGGAGGCGTCGATCGCCCTCCGGCGCGACCTCGCCACCGCCATCCGCCGCCACCGGCCCGAGGTCGTCCTGTCGATCAACTTCCGCGACTCCTGGGGCGGCCCCAGCTTCAACCACGCCGACCACCGGGCCACGGGCGTCGCGCTGCTCGATGCCGTGCGGGACGCCGGCAACCGCTGGGTCTTCCCCGGAGCGGGCGGCGAGCCGTGGAGCGGCGTGCGCTTCGCCCTCTTCAGCGGGGCCCCCGATGCCACCCACGGCGCCGACGTCACGGCGACGGTCGATCGGGGCATCGCCTCCCTCCGGGAGCACCGGACCTACCTCGAGGCCCTCGATCCCGGCAGCACCGACGACCCCACGGCCTTCCTCCGGGCCAACGCCGAGGCTGCCGGCCCCCGGCTCGGCGTCGCCGCCGCCGCCACCTTCGAGCTGATCGCCCTCTAAGCGGTCCCGCTCAGCGCGTGGCCTCGGCGGTGTCGGCGGTGTCGGCGGTGTGGCCCTCGCGCACGCGGACGGCCTCGAGGAAGCGGTGCACGGCGCCGGACGAGTAGATGGTGCGGGGCGAGTCGAACACCTCGAAGGCGTGCTGGGCGCCGGGCAGCTCCGCGTAGGCCACCGGCTGCTTGGACTCGGCGCGGAGCATCGCCACGAACGAGCGGGCCTGCTCCACCGGCACGAGGCCGTCGTTGGTGCCGTGGACCACGAAGAACGGCGGGGCGTCGGGGCCCACCCAGCTCATGGTCGACGCCTGCTCCCAGCGGTCGCGGTCGTCAGCCAGCTTCGACTTCAGCACCACGCGGGCGAGCATGCCCTCCATCGACGCCAGGCCGGTGCCGTCGCGGTTGGTCCAGTCGTAGACCCCGTAGAACGGCACCGCCGCCCGGACCGAGGTGTCGGCCTCCTCGAAGCCGGGCTGGAACTCGGGCTCGTTGGCGCTGAGGGCGGCGAGCGAGGAGAGGTGCCCGCCCGCGGAGCCGCCGGTGATGCACACGAAGTCGGGGTCGCCGCCGTGGTCGGCGATGTTGGCCTTGACCCAGGCGATGGCCCGCTTCACGTCGACGATGTGGTCCGGCCACGTGGCCCGGGGGCTGAGGCGGTAGTTGATCGACACGCAGACCCAGCCCCGGTCGGCCAGGTGGGCCATGAGCGGCATGGCCTGCTGGTCCTTGTTGCCGATCACCCAGCCGCCGCCGTGCACCTGGAGCAGCACCGGCGCGCCGGCGTCGAGCGGCAGGTCGGGGCGCTTCCAGATGTCGAGCTGGTTGCGGCGGCCGGCGTCGCCGTAGCTCAGGCTCGGCCCGCTCACGTAGCCCTTGCGCCAGTTGTGCAACGGGCCCTGCACCAGCCGGCGGCGGGTGAGCTCGACCTCGGGGTGCGGGGCCATGGGCGACTCGCCCTCGTCGAGCTCGTCGCCGAGGCCCTCCTCCAGCGCGTGGTCGAAGACCTCGCCCGCCTGCATCGACGTCTTCCAGACCTCCCGGAGGGCGTACCAGGAGGCGGCGGAGAGGCCGAGGCCCAGCCACCCCTCCTTCGACCGCAGCGCGCCTCGCTTGACGAAGCCGGCGGTGGCGAGCGCCTGCCAGCCGATCACGTGCAACGGGAGCTCCGAGGTGAGCCACCCCGGGAAGAAGGTGAAGGTGCCCACCCGGCCGCGCCGCCCGAACGGCTTGCGGGCGTTGGCCGTGTTGAGCGCCCCGGCGGCGGACACCGCCAGGAAGCGCCGGCCGGTGCGCTGGACGTCGTCGGTGGTCCGGGGTGCTCGGGTCATGGGAGCCATTCTGTTCGCTCGCCTACCCTTCGCGCCCATGGGGTGGAGGAACCGAACGATGGCGGCCCACGGCACGGCGGTCGCGCTGGCCCTCGCGCTGGTGCTCGCCGCCTGCAGCTCCGGCGACGGCGGGAGCGACGCGGCTCGACCCACCCGCACCACGAGGACCACCGCAGTGCCCGACCGCCCGGCACCGCAGCCCGGACGACCGGCGCTCGATCGGCTCTCGGTCTCCACCAGCGGCCGCCCCCGCGTGGTCGACGCGAAGGGCAACACGGTCACCCTCCGGGGCGCCAACCTCAACGCCCTCGGCGACTACTACCAGGACGACCCCGACCTGCCGCCGGTGGAACCGCCGACCGCGGCCGACTGGGACGCGATGGCCGCCCACGGCTTCGACGTGGTGCGCCTGATCGTGCACTGGTCCAAGCTCGAGCCCACCCGTGGGGAGCTGGACCAGGCCTACGTTTCCCAGATCCGCCAGGCCGTCCGCTCCGCCGGCGCCCGCGGCATCTACACGGTGATCGACTTCCACCAGGACGCCTGGGGCAAGTACATCGCCAGCCCCAAGGGCACCACGTGCGGGCCGGGCACCGAGCCCGCCATCGGCTGGGACGGCGCCCCGGAGTGGGCCACCATCACCGATGGCGCCGACACCTGTCGCCCGACGGGCTCCCGCGAGGGCGCACCGGCCGTGAAGGCCGCCTTCGCCAACTTCTACCGGAACACCGACGGCATCCGCGACGCCTACGCCGCCACCGTCACGAAGGTCGCCAAGGCGTTCGCCGACGACCCGATGGTCGCCGGCTACGACCTGTTCAACGAACCGAACAAGGTGCTGAAGGACAACGACGAGAGCTCGGCGCGCTACACCGACCTGCTCGACAGCCTCATCACGGGCATCCGTGCCGCGGAAGAGGCGGCCGGCGGCTTCCCGCACCTCCTCTTCCTGGAGCCCATCGTGCTGTTCCCGCTCGGTGGCACCATGCCCACCGAGGACCTCGTGGACGACCCGAACATCGTGTTCGCCCCGCACAACTACGCCGAGGTCATCGTCGACATCCTGTCGGTGGAGCAGACCTTCTCGATCAGCGCCAGCGCCGCCGAGGACCGCGGCTGGCCGCTGTGGATCGGCGAGTACGGCGTCTTCTCGAAGAGCCCGGACGACCTGGACGTGCTGCGCCGCTTCGCCGCCGAAGAGGACCGCCGCCTCGCGGTGGGCAGCGCCGAGTGGCAGTGGCGCCAGCGCTGCGGCGACCCGCACAGCATCGGGACGCCGGGTGGCGCGCCCGGTGACCCGCAGATCCACCTCAACGTGACCCGCTGCCCGGCCGACACCGACGACGGCCCGAACGACGAGCTCTTGGCGGTGGTCGGCCGGGCCTACGCCCCGCGCCCCCGGCGAGACCACCAAGGTGGTCTCCGGCCCGGACGGCCGGTTCGCCATCGAAGGCGAGGCGGGCACCGATCCCGGCGGCCGCCTCGTGGTTTGGGTGCCCGGCAGCATCGGCGTCGCTCCGGAGGTCGACGGCCTCGCAGGCGTGAAGACCACGAAGGTGCGGGGCGGCGCTTACGTCGAGGCCACCGCCACCGGCGGGCACTGGTCCCTGGCCCTCGGTGCCGCGCCCTAGGGGACCGGGCCCCGGCCGCGTGGCCGGCGCGGTGCTGCCGAGGGCGCACGAGGTGGGCCGAAGGTGGGTTCGGGAACCCCGAACCTTCACCGGGGCAGCCCTTCAGGCCTCGGCTCCGGCGGCCGAAGGAGGTGGTGGCTCGGGAGGGGGTCACCATCACCATGCAGCTCGACCGGCCCGCCGGCTGGACCAACCCGCAAGCCACCGCCGTCGCCCGGCAGGCCGCCCGCCCGACCGGCCGGACCGCCCCGCGCCCGACGCCGCCGATCGCCGCCGGCGTCCTCGCCGCGAGCGTCCTCGCCTCCCTCGCCGCCGTCCTGGTCCCCGGTGCACCCGGTCGAGGGCCGGGGATGCTGGTCGCCCTGGCCGCCACCGTCGCGGTCGCCCTCTCGGTCCACCGGCGCCGGCCCGCCACCGCGCCGGCCTGGCTCCTCGTGGCCGCCGGGCGGCTGCTCTCGGCGGCGGCGGGGCTGGACCGACCGGGCCGGGCCGTCGACGGCTCGACGGCGCCGCACCTGCTCAACGCCGTCGGGTTCGCCCTCACCGCATGGGGCCTCGTGGTCCTGGCCCGCCACCTCACCCGCGTCTGGGACCGGACCCGTTGGATCGACTCCTGCGTCGTCGCCCTGGCCATCGGCCTCGCCGGCAGCGCCGCGCTCGCCCACCCCCACCTCGGGGCCGGCACCGGGTGGCTGGGCCAGTGGCTCACCCCGCTCCAGCCGGCGGTCGACCTGTTCCTGGTGCTCCTCGCCACCCGGTCGATCCTGGCCGTGCGATCCCGCCCCCTCGTCCTCCGGCTGCTCCTGGGGTCGCTCGTGGCGCAGGCGGTGGGCGACCTCGGCGTCCGGTGGCTCGCTCCGGCGGGCCTGGGCCTGCCGGCCCGGACCGGTACGGCCACGACCATCGTCGCGGCCGCGCTGCTCGGCGCGGCCGCCGCCCACCCGGGCATCGCCACCACCCCGAGGAGCACGGTGGCGTGGCGCCGGCTCGGCGTCGTGCGCTTCGCGGTCCTGGTGGCCAGCTCGGTGCTGCCCCTCGCCGTCCTGGTCGGCCTCGCCGCCGCGGACCGGTCGTCGACCGCCGTCGTCGCCTACCTCGCCACGGGAGCGGCCGTGATCGGCGTCCTGGTCCTGGTGCGGGTGAGCGGCCTGGTCTCCTACGCCGACGCCCTGGCCGACGATCGCCACCGCTCCCGCTTCGAAGCGCTCGTCGAGAGCTCCCACGACGCGGTGGTCGTGGTCGACCGCTCCGGGCTCGTCGGGTGGGCCTCCCCCGCCGTCACCGCCGTGCTCGGTCCGGCTCCCGACGAGGTCGCCGGCCGACCGCTCGACGCCCTCGTCGGCCACCGAGCCGCCAACGAGCTGTCCGGGTCGCTCGATCGCCTCCGCTGGACGGTGCGCGGCACCACCGTGGACGTCCGCTTCAGCCTGGACCCGGAGCCGGGCACCGACCGGGAGCGCAGCATCGAGGGCGTCGCCACCAACCTGCTCGACGACCCGGCGGTCGAGGGCGTGGTGGTGGTCGTCCGCGACGTGACCGATCGCATGGAGCTGGAAGCCCAGCTGCTCGACCAGGCGTTCGTCGACCCGCTCACCGGCCTGGCCAACCGGGCGCTGTTCCGCGACCGCGTCGAGCACCGCCAGGCCCGGGTGCGCGACGGCGACGGGCGCGGACCGGCCGTGCTGTTCGTCGACCTCGACGACTTCAAGGTGGTGAACGACAGCCTCGGCCACAGCCGCGGCGACGAGCTGCTCGCCATCGCCGGCCGGCGCATCGCCGAGGCCCTCGCCCCGGGCGACACAGCCGCCCGGCTCGGCGGGGACGAGTTCGGCGTGCTGCTGGAGGACACCACCGAGGCCGAGGCCCACCTGGTCGCCGACCGCATCCTCCAGCTGCTCGCCGTGCCGGTGCTGCTGGGCGACTTCCCGGTGGCCGTCGAGGCCAGCATCGGGGTGGCGCTCGCCCGCTCGGCGGCCGAGACCGCCTCGATCCTGCTGCGCAACGCGGACCTCGCCATGTACGAGGCCAAGCGCGAGGGCAAGGGCCGGGTCCACCTCTTCCACGAGGAGCTGCACGAACGAGAGCTCCGGCAGTTCACCTTCCGCACCGAGCTCGGCGCCGCCCTCGATCGGGCCGAGCTCTCGGTCGTCTACCAGCCGATCGTCGACATGGACACCGAGGCGCTGGTGGGCGCCGAAGCCCTGCTCCGCTGGCACCACCCCCTCCACGGCACGATCAGCCCGCTCGACTTCATCCCCGTCGCCGAGGCCACCCGGGCCATCGTCCCGATCGGCCGCTGGGTGCTGCAGGTGGCGTGCGAGCAGCTGGCCGAGTGGACCCCGACCCTGGGGCCTCTGTCGATGGACGTGAACGTCTCGGCCGTCCAGCTCCTCGACCCCGGCTTCACCGACGACGTGGCCGCCGTCCTGGCCGCCACCGGCGTCGCCCCCGAGCGGCTGGTGCTGGAGCTGACCGAGTCCATCCTGGTCCAGGACGCTCGCGCCGCCCACGACGTGCTCGACGGGCTCCGGGCGCTGGGCGTCCGCCTCGCCATCGACGACTTCGGCACCGGGTACTCGTCGCTGGCCTACCTGCAGAACTTCCCGATCGACATCGTGAAGATCGACCGCACCTTCGTGAACCAGCTCGGCCACGACGGACGCAGCCGGGCCCTGGCCCAGAGCATCATCGCCATCGCCGGGAGCCTCGGGATCGACACCATCGCCGAGGGCATCGAGACCTCCGAGCAGGCCGCTGCGGTCTCGGCGCTCGACTGCCTGCGCGGCCAGGGCTTCCACTACAGCCGCCCGGTCGAGCCCGCCGCGTTCCTGGCCCTGGCCCACGCCACCGCCGCCGTCGTCGACTGACGGGCGACACCGACACCGACACCGGTGCCGCAGGCGGCTACTCGACCAGTCGGAGGCCGCCCGGGGCGATGGACGCCGCCGGCGGGTGGGCCAGCTCGACGATGAACTCGGTGCGGTGGGCGGGGAAGACGTACTCGCCGAGCAGCACGGGCGCCCCGTCGGCGTCGACGGTGGTGCGCTGGCAGACCAGGACCGGGGCGCCGACGGGCACCGCCAGCAGGGCGGCGTCGTCGGCCGACGCGGCGTCGGCACCGATCACCTGCGTGGCGCCGCCGAAGGCGATGGGCAGGAGGTCGTAGAAGGACCGGGCCGCCACCAGCTCGGGGGTGAGCTCCGCCCCGAGCGCCTCGGGGCACCAGACCGTCACCCGGGCGAACGGCTCGCCGTCGGCCAGGTTCACCCGCCGCACGTTGAGCACGCGGTCGACGCCCAGTGCGGCACGGACGTGGGCTGGCGCCCGGACCACCGCGAAGTCGAGGATCCGTCGCTCCGACACCCGCCCCTCGGCCTCGAGCTGGGCCTCGATGGTGCCCAGCCGGGCCAGCGGCTGGCGCACCGCCTCGCCGGCCACGAACCACCCGAAGCCCTGCCGGGCATCGACCAGGCCCTCGGCCCGGAGGGCCTCCAGGGCCTTGCGGATGGTCACCCGGGAGGCGCTGTACGCTCCCGAAAGCTCGGATTCGGACGGCAGCAGCCGCCCAGCGGTGAACTCGCCACCCTCCACCCGTCCCCGGAGGTCTGCGGCGATGTCGCGGTACCGGATCGTGCGCACTTGTCTCATAGTTGTATGCTTTGCCTGGCGGCGCAAGCAGCCCCGCCGGAACCGACCCCGAAGACGCTGAGGTGAGCCTGATGGCCGTGACCGCATCCACCCCGATCGAGCTCGTCGAAGCGGTGTACGCCAAGCTCGCCGACCGCGTGGCCACGGGCCGCGAGCGCCTCGGCAAGCCGCTCACCCTCACCGAGAAGATCCTGGTCAACCACCTGCGCGACGCGCAGGACGGCGGCCTCGAGCGGGGCGTCAGCTACACCGACTTCGACCCGGACCGCGTGGCCATGCAGGACGCCACCGCCCAGATGGCCCTGCTGCAGTTCATGACCGCCGGCCTGCCGGAGGTCGCGGTGCCGTCCACGGTGCACTGCGATCACCTGATCCAGGCCAAGGTCGGCGCCCAGATCGACCTCGGCGTGGCCATCGACACCAACGCCGAGGTCTACGACTTCCTCGAGAGCGTGTCGGCCAAGTACGGCATCGGCTTCTGGAAGCCGGGCTCGGGGATCATCCACCAGGTCGTGCTCGAGCAGTACGCCTTCCCGGGCGGGATGATGATCGGCACCGACAGCCACACCCCGAACGCCGGCGGCCTCGGCATGGTGGCCATCGGCGTGGGCGGCGCCGACGCCGTCGACGTGATGACCGGCTACCCGTTCAACGTGCGCTTCCCCAAGGTCATCGGCGTGCACCTGACCGGCCAGCTCTCGGGCTGGAGCTCGGCCAAGGACGTCATCCTCGAGGTGGCCCGCATCCTCACCGTGAAGGGCGGCACCGGCGCCATCGTCGAGTACTTCGGCCCCGGCGCCGAGACCATCTCCTGCACCGGCAAGGCCACCATCTGCAACATGGGCGCCGAGATCGGGGCCACCACCTCGGTCTTCGCCTACGACGACACCATGGACGCCTACCTGCGGGCCACCCGCCGCGAGGCCATCGCCGACGCCGCCAAGGGCGCCGCCGCCGACCTGCGCCCGGACCCCGAGGTCTACGCCGACCCGGCCAGCTACTACGACCAGGTCATCGAGATCGACCTGGACGCCCTGGCGCCCCTGATCAACGGCCCCCACTCCCCCGACTACGCCCACAAGGTCTCCGAGATCGGCGCCACCGCCACCGAGAAGGACTGGCCGCTGGAGATCAGCGCCACCCTCATCGGCTCGTGCACCAACTCGTCCTACGAGGACATCACCCGGGCCGCCTCCATCGCCCGCCAGGCCTCGGCCAAGGGCCTCAAGGCCAAGACCAAGCTGCTCATCACCCCCGGCTCGGAGCAGGTCCGCGCCACGATCGAGCGCGACGGCCTCCTGGCCGACCTCGAGGCCATCGGCGGCGAGGTGCTGGCCAACGCCTGCGGCCCCTGCATCGGCCAGTGGTCCCGGCCCGACATGGACCCCGGCACGGTCAACACGATCGTCAACTCCTACAACCGCAACTTCCCGAAGCGCAACGACGGCTCGGCCAACACGCTGAGCTTCGTGACCTCGCCGGACACGGTCATCGCCATGGCGCTCGCCGGCCGGCTCGACTTCAACCCGGTCACCGACACCCTGACCACCGAGGACGGTGAGGAGGTGCTGCTCGACGAGCCCGTCGGCATCACCCTCCCGGAGGCCGGCTTCGACCCGGGCGAGGACACGTTCGTGGCCCCGCCCGCCGAGCGGTCCGACGTCGACGTCGTGGTGTCGCCCACCTCGGACCGCCTCCAGCTGCTCGAGCCCTTCCCGGCCTGGGACGGCAACGACTTCGTCGAGCTCCCGCTGCTGCTCAAGGCCTACGGAAAGTGCACCACCGACCACATCTCCATGGCCGGCAAGTGGCTGAAGTACCGGGGCCACCTCGAGAACATCTCCGGCAACCTCTTCGCCGGCGTGATCAACGCCTTCACCGAGGCCGACGGGACCGGCAAGGACCCCATCGACGGCGAGACCCGCACGTACCCCGACATCGCCAAGCACCTCCACGAGGCCGGCGTCTCCTGGGTCGCCGTCGGCGACGAGAACTACGGCGAGGGGTCGTCGCGCGAGCACGCCGCCATGGAGCCCCGCTTCCGGGGCGCCAAGGTCATCCTCGTCCGGAGCTTCGCCCGCATCCACGAGACCAACCTCAAGAAGCAGGGCGTGCTGCCGCTGACCTTCGCCGACCCGAGCGTGTACGACCAGATCGAGGAGGACGACAAGCTGTCGTTCCTCGGCCTCGCCGACCTGGAACCCGGCAAGCCGGTGTACTGCGAGATCGTGAAGCCCGACGGCACCAAGGTCGCCTTCGAGGGGCTGCACACCATGAACGACGAGCAGATCGGCTGGTTCCGCGCCGGCGGCGCCCTGAACATCATCCGGGCCCGGGCGGCCCACTGATGGCGGGCAAGCGCAACCCCTCGTCGTCCTCGGCCACCGCCGCGCCGGCGGCGGCCGACGGCACCACGCCGGTCGACCCGAACGTGGCGCTCTTCGCGTCGTACATGAAGGCCGACGCCCAGAAGGAGCGCGACGCCAAGAAGGCGGCCCGCGAGGCGCGGCAGGAGGCCGAGGCGGCCCAGCAGCTCGTGGCGGCCAAGGACGCCGCCGCCGCCGAGGTCAAGCGCCTCCGCAGCCACGAGGGCGTGAGCGCCGAGGAGCGCGCTGCGGCCGACGCGGCCTACAAGGCGGCCCTCGCTGCCGTCGTGGCCGCCGAGACCGGCGCCGCCCCCGCCTGGGCGCCCCCGCCGCCCGAGCCGGAGCCCGAAGCCGCTGCCGACACCGACGCGGCCGAGACCGATGCGGCCGACGAGGCGGAGCCGTCCAGCGACGCCGACGGCGAGGCCGACCCCCAGGCCCCCAGCGACGAGCCGGTGGCCCATGCCGAGGCGCCCGCCGAGGGCGACCCGGCCACCGACGCCTAGCCTCCGGGGTGCTCCTGCGCCGCGTGGCGCGGTCGCTAGGTTCCGGGCCTCGGCGGCCGATGGAGGACCCATGCCCACACGACGGACCACGCGGATCGGCCTCCTGGTCGCGCTCCCCCTGCTGCTCGGCGCCTGCGGGGTGTCGACCCGCGACGGCGGCGCCGCCGCGTCGGCACCGCTGGGCGGGTCCGGCTCGGCTGCGCCCGCCACCACCTCGACGGCACCCGCGCCGGACGGCGGGACCACCGGCCCCACGTCCACCACCGTCGAGCGCGGCCTCAACCCCACCCAGCGCCAGATGGCCGCCACGATGACCAAGACCTACACCGACCTCGGCCTCGACCCCGATGACGCCCGGTGCCTCGGCGAGGCCATCGCCCGCGACTACGGCGACGTCGACCAGGCGAAGGTCCTCGACCTCATCTCCTCCTGCGGCATCAGCACCTCGGACCTGGCACGGATCGCCGGCGAGATGGGCGCCACCACCCCCGCCGACGGGGCCAAGGCCGGCCTCACCGCCTCGCTCGAGAGCCAGGGGCTGTCGGAGGAGGACGCCACGTGCGTCGCCGACGCCTTCGTCGCCGAGCACGGCGTCGACATCACCGCCGCGCAGGATCCGGCCGTCGTGAAGGACCTGCTCGAGGGGTGCGACGTCGACCCGTCGGACCTCCGGCCCGGTGGCTGACGTCCCGGCACACCCCCGTCGACCTCGCCCATCGGGGCCATCGCGCCGACCTCGCTCCCTGGCGGGGCTTAGGCTGACCCCGTGACCAAGTCCGGACGAATCCCCCACCTGCTCGCCGCCTGCGCCCTGGCCCTGGTCGTCGCCGGCTGCGGCGTCGACGCCAAGGACAGCAACGTCAGCAGCAACACCACGCTGCCGAAGGTCGACCTCCCCACCACCACGGTCGACAAGGGCACCGACACCACCGAGGCGCCGGACGACACCACGACCACCGCGCCCGAGGACGAGACCACCACCACCGCCGACAAGGGCAGCGACTCCACGGTGACCATCCCCTCCGGCATGGAGGAGACGTTCAAGACCCAGCTCGAGTCCGGCTTCAAGGCCGCCGGCCTCACCGACGAGCAGGCCAAGTGCCTCGCCGACTCCTACGTCAAGGAGTTCGGCACCGACGTCGGCTCGTCGAGCGACTACACCAAGATGCTCGACCTGTTCACCAGCTGCGGCGTGTCCCCCTCGGACCTCGGCGGCTTGGGCGGCGGCAACTAGTCCCGACCGGGGCGGCGGTCGACCTCGGCATCGGGGTCGCCCTTGTAGCTGGCGGGCAGCGACCGGGCCAGCTCCTCCGGGGTCGGTTCCCGCCGCTCGCGCGCCTCGGCCGGCAGCAGGTCCACCAGGGCGTCCATGATCCGAGTGGTGTCGGCGTCGGCGCTGCGGTAGCGCAGGTCGACCGGGTGGCCCACGCGGGCCCGGACCGTGGGCGGGTGGCCGATGGCGAACACGTCCGGTGTGCGGGCGTTGCGCGGCCAGACCTTCTCGGTGCCCCACAGGCCGATCGGGATGATCGGCGCCCGGGTCTCGGCGGCCAGCTTGGCGGCGCCCCAACGGCCCTTGAGCTCCGGATCGAAGAACGCCCGCCCGCGCGGGATGGTCCCCTGGGGCATGAGGGCCACCACCTCGCCGGCCCGCAGCGCCTCGGCTGCGGCGGCCAGCGGCTCGTCGGAGCCCGAGCCCCGCTCCACCCGGATGCCGCCCAGGGCGGCGGTGATCTGGCCGACCACCGGAGCGTCGAAGACCTCCTTCTTCCCCAGGAAGCGGACGGGCCGGCCCACCCGGGCCATGACCATGCCGATGGCGAGCGGGTCGAAGTACGAGCGGTGGTTGCCGACGATGATGGCCGGGCCCTCGGCGGGGATGCGCTCGACGCCCTCGATGTCGAAGCGGACCCACGGGAACAGCTCGGGGCGGGCGAGCATCTGGATGGCCCGCTGCGGCTCGAGCCCGGCGAACTTCGGGACGCCGGCGGGCACGTCGAAGAACTGGCTGGGCCACCGGCGCAGCGCCGCCACGATCCGCAGCCGGGGGTCGGGGTTGACCGCGGTCGGGAACTTCACCGCGGAGAGCAGCGGGAGGTCGTAGATGGAGTCGGAGTAGGCGTAGCTCTTGGCCACGTCGACGCCGTTGCGCTTGGCCCACTCGCGCACCGCCGCGAGCTTGCCGGGGCCCCACACGAAGAACCCGTCGACCGAGCCGTCGTAGCGACCGGCGTCCTCGCCGTACCGGGTGGCCAGCACGTCGTCGACGCCCAGGGCGTCGGCCAGGGGCTTCACCAGGTCGTACGGCGACGTGGTGGCCATGACCACCTTGCGCCCCTCGGCGTGGTGCTTGGCGATGAGCGCCTTGGCGAACCCCGGCACCTCGTCGACCAGGCGGTCGGCGGCCAGCCGCCCGGCCTCCTGGACCAGCGAGCGGTCCCAGCCCGCCGCCGCCCGGGCCATCTGGCGGGTCACCAGCATGCTGGGCAGGGTCTCGCCCACCACGTCGAAGAACTTGAACACCAGGCCCTCGCCGGGGATGGACCGGTCCGGCAGGACGCCGACCCGCTTGAGCATGGTCGAGAACATGGGCCCGCTCGCCCCGGTGAGGAGCGTCCGGTCGAGATCGAAGAAGGCGGCGTCGGTCACCGGACCGACACTACGGGGACCGCCGGAGCGAGGCTGGCCGAGCCGTGCCCGGGTCCGGTCCCGCACTTTTTGACGGGTCGTCAGATCCGGGGCACGCTGCCGATCCGACCCACCCCCGGAGGCTGCCGTGCCGCACCCGCTCGATGAGTTCCCGATCCACCAAGCTCCCCTCTCCATGGCCGAGGTGGTCACGTCCGACCGCAACGCGTACGACCGCTACTACTTCAACGCCCACGGCCGCACCGGTGACCCCTTCGCCCTGTTCGGCATCGGCTACTACCCGAACCTCGGCGTGGTCGACGGGTACGTCACGGTCCGCACCGGCGACCGGCAGCTCACCGTCCGGGCCTCCGACGCCCTGGACCTCCAGGACCGCCTCAACCCCGAGGTCGGCCCGTTCAAGATCGAGGTGATCGAACCGCTCCAGGAGCTGCGGTTCACCTGCACGGCCGACGACCACGGCGTGGGCTTCGACCTGCACTGGCGGGGCTCGTTCCCCGCCGTCGACGAGGTGCCGCACCTCTGGAAGACCAACGGCACCGTGGTGCTCGACGCCCAGCGCTTCGCCCAGGTGGGCACGTGGGAGGGCGAGCTGCGGGTCGACGGCACCACCCACGCCGTCACGCCCGGCACCTGGCTCGGCACGCGAGACCGCTCGTGGGGCATCCGCCCCGTGGGCGAGCCCGCCGGCCCCGGCCGCGCCGCCGCCGAGCCCATCGAGGGCTTCTGGTGGAACTACGTCCCGCTGCGCTTCGACGAGTTCGCCCTCGTGGTCATCGTGCAGGAGGACCCCGACGGGCACCGCGTGCTCAACGACGCCGTGCGCATCTGGCCGGCCGAGTCGGGCAAGCGCCCGGAGCAGCTGGGCTGGCCCCGCATCGACGTGCACTACACCTCCGGCACCCGCATCCCCGAGGGCGCGACCATCCACCTCACCGAGCCCGACGGCACGCCGCTCACCCTCGAGATCGAGTGCAAGGGCTACGTCGCGCTCAACGCCGGGACCGGCTACGGCGGCGACTCGTGGACCCACGGCGGCTGGAAGGGCCGCGACTGGATCGAGGGGGTCGACATCGACCTCACCGACCCGGGCGTGGCCGCCATGGTCCCGTTCGGCCTGCTCGACCACGTGGCCCGCGCCACGATCGACGGCAAGGAGGGCTGGGGCCTCTTCGAGCTCGGCACCTTCGGCCGCCACGACCCCTCGGGCTTCGCCGACTACGGCTCCGTGGCGCCGTAGGGCACCGCTACGCGAAGACCGCGACCAGGGTGACCACGGCGGTCACGGCCAGCAGGCCCAGCACCACGCGGGCGAACTGGTCGCGGTCGATGCGGTAGGCGAGGCGGTGGCCCACGCGGTCGCCCACCAGCAGGACCGGGATCGACGCCGCCGCAGACCACCACCCGGTGGCCGTGGTGGCGCCCGACACCAAGATCAGGGGGATGGCCGCCAGGTCGCAGGTCGCGAAGAAGGCGGTGGTGGTGGCGCGGAAGCGGTGCTGCTCGGTGCCGGTCGCCTGCAGCAGCACGATGACCGGGGGTCCCCCGGTGCCCAGGCTCCCGTTGAGCAGGCCCGACAGCACGCCCGCCGCCACCTGCGTGCGGGGGGCGGTCGATGCCCGCCGGTAGCCCCCGGCCAGCACCGCCACCATCGTCAGGACGACCACCGCGAGGGCCACGCGCAGCGGGTCGTCGGGGAGCAGGCGCAGCCCGACGACACCGATCGGCAGCCCGAGGGCGGCGCCGAGCAGGAGGCGGCGCAGCTCGGGACGGTGGACCTGGGCCCGCAGCCCGTGGGCCATCTTCCCGCTCGACACCAGGCCGGCGAGCATGGCCACCGCCACCGCGTCCTTGGGCCCGACGACGAGCGACGCCAGGGGCACGCAGAGCAGCGCGAAGCCGAAGCCGGAGACCTGCTGGACCACCGTCGCCAGGAAGACCGCGCCGCACACCCCGGTCACCACCGCCCACGTCACCCCCGCACGCTACGGGCGCCGCGCCCCGGGGACCGCACGGGATCGCCGCCGTCTGCGCCGGCGGCGGGGGCGAAAATGGAGAAGGACCGGCCAGGGGAGGCCGGTCCTTCATCGGTCTGATCGGCAGGGGAACCGATCGACCCGTCGCTCGAGGCCCGGAGGGGGACCGGTCGCCTCGGCGGTCTTGATTGGCTCCACCCTCTCCCGATCGGTGCGATCTGTCCAACAGTTGTTGCCGATACCTGCCATCATGTCGGGCGATGGACCTCCGCCAGCTCGCCGCCCTCACCGCCGTCGCCGACCACCACAGCTTCTCGGCGGCCGCCCGGGCGCTGCACACCGTGCAGTCGAACGTGTCCACCCACGTCGCCCGCCTCGAGCGCGAGGTGGGCGCCACCCTGGTGCACCGGGCCAGCGGCCAGCTCACCGAGGCCGGGGAGATCGTGGTGAGCCGGGCCCGCCGGATCCAGGCCGAGCTCGACGCCCTCGTGGCCGACGTCGCCTCCTCGCTGGGCGAGATCTCCGGCCAGGTCCGGCTGGGCATCATCGGCACCACCGGCCGGTGGCTCCTGCCGCCGCTGCTCGCCGCCATGGCCGAGGCCCACCCCAAGGTCAGCCTGGTCACCATCGACGCCACCACCACGTCGCTCATCCCGCAGCTGGCCACCGGGCGCCTCGACCTCGCCATCGTGAACCTCCCGGTCACCGACCCCGACGTCGCCGTCGACGAGCTCTTCGAGGAGGAGCACGTGGTGCTCGTGCCCGGCCAGCACCCGCTCGCGGCCCACGACCGCCTCTCGCTCGCCGACCTCGCCGGCACCCCCCTCCTGCTGGAGCCCCCGGGCACCGGCTTCCGAGACGACCTCGACGACGACGCCGCTCGCGTCGGCGTCACCCTGCAGCCCCAGGCCGAGGTCGACGGCATGCGCCTGCTGGCCTCGCTCGCCTACCAGGGCTACGGCGCCGCCATCCTCCCCGCCAGCGCCATCGTCGAGTGGACCGACGGGACCTGGAAGACCATCCCGCTCGACGGCACGTCACACCGGGCCGTGGGGCTGGCCACGCCGCGCCGCGGCCGCCTCTCGGCCCCCGCCCGGGCCACCGTCGACCTCGTGCACCGCCTCGTGGCCACCCAGGTGCCGAGCCGCCAGGGCCTGCACGTCACCACCGCCGCGGCCGCCGACGATGGCGCGGGCGTGTCGCGCACGTGAACCCTCACCTGCATCGACGGCCCTTCTCGGCCGGTCGGTGCGGGGGTGCCGGCCGGACCGGTACCATCCGAGGCGTGCGAGGTGCCGGCGATCTCCGGTGACGACACGGACACCGCGCGCTGACGACGACGAGGAAAGAGCAGCAGACGTGTCCGAGAGCGTGACGATCACTGACAACCGCAGCGGGGACTCGGTCGAGATCCCCATCGTCGACGGCGGCGTCGACGCAGGAGCTTGGAAGAAGCTCCTGGGCAACATCTGGTTCGCGGACGTCGGCTTCACGCAGACCGCCGCCACCCAGTCCGCCATCACCGAGCTCGACGGCGAGGCCGGCATCCTCCGCTACCGGGGCTACCCGATCGAGCAGCTGGCCGAGAAGTCGACCTACCTCGAGGTGGCGTACCTCCTGATCTACGGCGAGCTCCCCACCACCGAGCAGTACGAGGCGTGGAAGCACGAGATCACGTACCACACGTTCATCCACGAGAACGTGCGCAAGCGCTTCATGGAGGGCTTCCACCACGACGCCCACCCCATGGGCATGCTCGTCTCGGCCGTGGCCGCGCTGAGCACCTTCTACCCGGAGAGCAAGAACATCGCCGACGAGGAGGTGCGCAACAAGCAGATCGTGCGCCTCATCGCCAAGATGCCCACCCTCGCCGCCGGCGCCCACCGCTTCAGCGTCGGCATGCCGTTCGTGTACCCGGACAACCGCCTGAGCTTCGCCGAGAACTTCCTGTCGATGATGTGGAAGATCGCCGAGCCGCACTACGAGGCCGACCCGGTCCTCGCCAAGGCGCTCGACGTGCTGTTCATCCTCCACGCCGACCACGAGCAGAACTGCGGCACCACCGCCATGCGGGTGGCCGGCTCCAGCCACACCGACCCGTACTCCGCCACGGCCGCAGCTGCGGCCGCCCTCTACGGCCCCCGCCACGGCGGCGCCAACGAGGCGGTCATCAAGATGCTCAACGAGATCGGCTCGGTCGAGAACGTGCCGGCCTACGTCACCGCCGTCAAGGAGGGCAAGGGCCGCCTCCAGGGCTTCGGCCACCGGGTCTACAAGAACTTCGACCCCCGGGCCACGATCATCAAGAAGATCGCCTACGACGTCTTCGAGGTCACCGGCAAGAACCCGCTGCTCGACATCGCCCTGAAGCTCGAAGAGGTCGCCCTGGCCGACGACTACTTCATCAGCCGCAAGCTGTACCCGAACGTCGACTTCTACTCGGGCCTGATCTACCAGGCCATGGGCTTCCCGATCGAGATGTTCACCGTCCTCTTCGCCATCCCCCGCACCGCGGGCTGGCTGGCCCACTGGCAGGAGCTCCTCCAGCAGGACCAGAAGATCGCCCGGCCGCGCCAGCTCTACACCGGTGCCGCCGAGCGCGACTACGTGGGCATCGAAGGCCGCTGAGCCAGGTCCCCCCCGCCGCCCCCTCCCCCGCCCGGCCCCCAGCCGGAGCCGGGTTGGGGCCCGGGCCCGGAGCGGCCGTCCCGCGCCCCGGACCCCTGGGCGTGGGGGCAGCCCGCCGCTCCCCCGCCACCGTCGCCGCCCACCTGGGGCCCAGCACCCGGGCCCCCGGCGCCGTGGGCGCAGCCGACCTGGGGCCCACCGAGCTGGGGCCAACCGAGCTGGGGCGCGCCGGCGTGGGGCGCTCCCGCCTGGGGCCAGGGCGGCGCCTGGTCGGCCCGGCCGGCGGGCCCGGTGGCCGACCGGGGCCCGCGGCTCGGCGCGCGGGTCCTCGACTCCATCGCCGCGCTCGTCCTGGTGATCGCCGCCCTGGTGGTGCTGGGTGACGGCGAGCGGCCCTACGCCGGCCTCGCCATCGCGTGGTTCGTCGTCTGGGCCTACGACGCGCTGACCACCGCGTGCCTCGGCGCCACGCCCGGCAAGCTCCTCGTGGGCCTGAAGGTCGTGGCCCTCGACCAGACCGGTCGGGTGCCGCCCGCCACGGCCGCCAAGCGGGGCGCCGTCGACGCCGCCTTCACCGTGCTGCCGGTCATCGGCTGGGGCATCTGGTTGAGCTCCACCCTCACCGGCGCGCTCGGCCGCGGCGTCGCCGATCGGGCGGCGGTGACCATGGTCGTGCCCAAGGCCACCGCCCTGCCCATCGCGTCAGCCGACCTGGCCGGCTACGCCGACGGTGCCCGGGCGCCGCGCCGCTCCCGGTTCGGGCGCGTCGGCGACCTCGACGTGCGGGCCCGCGCCCGGCTCCGGCGGTTGGTCGAC
This sequence comes from Aquihabitans sp. G128, assembly GCF_019048865.1. Taxonomy (GTDB): domain Bacteria; phylum Actinomycetota; class Acidimicrobiia; order Acidimicrobiales; family Iamiaceae; genus Aquihabitans. Next base: position 1,073,942 of record NZ_CP077604.1, read on the forward strand.
GCCCCGCTCCTCGCCGCCGCCATCGGGCTGCTCGCCCTCGCGGTGAGCCTCCCGTTCTCCACCGCGCTGCTGATCGTGGGCAGCTCGGTCGCCTGGGTCGTGCTGTTCGTGCTCGACGAGACCCGTCGGGTCCACCGCACCGGCACCACCGCCGGGCACCGGCTGGCCGGCCTGGTGATCCGCGACGGCCGCACCGGGCAGCCCCCGAGCACCGGCCGCTCCTTCGCTCGCGCCCTCGTGCTGGGCCTCACCCTCTACGTCCCGCCGCTGTGGCTGATCCTCGGCCTGCCATCGGTGCTGATGATCCGGTTCGGCGAGACGGGCCGGGGCCTCCACGACCTCGCCGGCGGCACCTGGGTGGTGGCCGACCCCACGCTCGACCCGGAGCTGCAGCGGCAACGGTCGATGCGGATGCGACTCGGCCAGGCGGCCACCTGACGTGGCCCTCCCCCTCCGCGACGACCTCCCCACCCGCCGGTTCCCGTGGGTCACCCTGGCCCTGATCACCATCAACGTGGTGGTCTTCCTGTTCGTCCAGCCGTCGGCGTTCCAGAACCCGCCCCACGGCGACACCACCTCGTTCCGCGAGCTCGAGCGCCAGCGTGACGCCAACTCGTTCATCTTCACGTGGGGGGCCGTGCCGTGCGAGCTCCTCTCGGGCGAGCGGCTGGCCGACGGGCCGAGCGGCTGCCGCACCACGCCGCCCGTGTCGCTGCCCACCGACAAGTCCGTCTACGCCACCCTCCTGACCTGCATGTTCCTGCACGGCGGGGTGGAGCACATCGCCGGCAACATGCTCTTCCTCTGGGTGTTCGGCAACAACGTCGAGGACCGGTTGGGCTGGGCGCGGTACCTCGCGCTCTACCTGGTGGGCGGGGTGGTCGCCACGCTCGGGTTCGCGGCGTTCAACCAGCACACGTCCGAGCCGCTGGTGGGCGCATCGGGGGCCATCGCCGCCGTCATGGGCGCCTACCTCGTCTTCCACCCGAAGGGGCGCATCCTCACGGTGATCGCCACCGCCGCGTTCCAGGTGGTCTACGTCCCGGCCATCGTGGTGCTGGCCCTCTTCTTCGTGACCCAGTTCGCCACGCCCGACAACGAGGTCGCGTGGGAGGCGCACGTCGCCGGCATGGTCTTCGGCGTGGTCGCCGCCTTCGCGCTCGGCCTGCTGCCCTCGGTCCGCCGCCAGGCGGCGCTCGACCGGGCCGACGTGGCCCTGCGCGCCGGCGCCGACTTCTGAGCGGCGCTAGAGGTCGATGAGGACCTTGCCGATGCTGGCGTTGGTCTCGAGGTGGGCGTGGGCGGCGGCGATCTCGGCCAGCGGGTAGCGGCGATCGATCACCGGCCGGATCCGGCCCGCCTCGATGGCGGGGACGACCTCGGCGCCGAAGCGCTGGGTGGCGGCCACCTTCTCCTCGAGGCGCCGCGCCCGCAGCACGGTGCCCAGCAGGTGCGCCCGCTTCGGCAGCAGGGACCCCAGGTCGATGGTGGTCTTGCCGCCGCCCATCACCCCGACCTGCACGATGGTGCCGCCAACCCGCAGGGCGGCGATGTTGCGGGGCAGGTAGTCGCCGCCGATCACGTCGAGCACCGTGTCGACCCCTCGGCCACCGGTGGCGTCGGCCACCGCATCGACGAAGTCGGCCGACCCGTAGTCGACCACCACGTCGGCGCCCAGCGCTCGCACGGCGTCGACCTTGCCGGCCGAGGTGGTGGTCACCACGCAGGCGCCCATGGCCTTGACGATCTGGACCGCCATCGACCCGACCCCGGACGCACCGGCGTGCACGAGCGCCCACCCGCCGGGGGCCAGGCCACCCTGGACGACCAGCGCGTCGTGGGCGGTGATGCCCACCTCGGGCAGCGCCGCGGCATCGGCCACGCGGACGCCGTCGGGCACGCGCAGCAGCTGCCGCTCGTTCACGGCGATGCGCTCGGCGTAGGCGCCGCCGCTGACGATGGCCATCACCTCGTCGCCCACCGACCAGTCGGCCACCCGGCTGCCCACCGACGCCACCCGACCCGACAGCTCCATGCCCGGGATCTCGTGCTCGCGCTTCGGGCCGGGCTCGGGGTAGTAGCCGCGGCGCTGCAGCAGGTCGGCCCGGTTGAGGGCGGTGGCGACGATCTCGACCACCACGTCCTCCGGGCCGGCCTCGGGCTCCGGGACCTCGGCGATGGTGAGCACGTCCGGTTCCCCGTAGCTCGTGAGCACGACAGCACGCATGCCGGCGACCCTACCCACGCCCCACCGGGCAGCCCCCCGGCTCAGGCCCGGGGCAGGCCGAGGGCGCGGTCGCCGAGGATGGTGCGCAGGATCTGGGTGGTCCCGCCCATGAGCGTGTACGCCGGGGCGTAGGCCAGCCCGCGCGCCACCCGCTCGTGGAGGCCCGCCGCCTCCGAGCCGCCGGGCTCCAACGCCTGGGCGGCGGGGCCGAGGACCCGCCCGCAGAAGGCCGCCACCCGCTGCTCGTGCTCGGTGCAGAACGTCTTGGTGGCCGCCGAGAACGCCTTCGGCGCCTGGCCCAGCACCTCGCGCAGCACGAGGAGCCGGCCGAGGCGGTACGCCGACTCGAGCGCTGCCACCTCCTGGCGGACCCGGGCGTCGGCGGTGTCGGCGAGCGGCAGGCAGTCGAGGTAGAGGCGCCGGTTGCTCACCAGCCGGTCGATGCCGCCGCGCTCGTGCTCCATCTGGCGCATGACCTGGCGGAAGCTGTCGTTGGGCCGGCCGACGAGGTGGTCGCCGGGCACGGCGACGTCGTCGAAGAGCACCTCGCAGAAGTGGTCGTCGCCGGTCTGGTCGACGATGGGCCGGACCTCGATGCCCGGTGACCGCATGTCGACCACGAACTCCGACAGGCCGGCGTGGGGCGGCGCGTCGGGATCGGTGCGGGCGACCAGGTAGCACCAGTCGGCGTGGGCGGCCCCGCTGGTCCAGACCTTGGCGCCGGACACCCGCCAGTCGCCGGGCGAAGCGGCGTCGGGCGTGGCCCGCGTGCGCAGCGACGACACGTCGGAGCCGGCGTCGGGCTCGCTCATGCCGATGCACCACATGGACGTGCCGGCGAGGATGCCCGGCAGCCAGCGCGCCTGCTGCTCGGGCGTGGCGAACTGGAGCAGCGTGGGGCCGATCTGGCGGTCGGCGAAGTAGGCCGTCGCGAGCGGCGCACCCTCGGAGATGAGCGCCTCGAAGACCACGAACCGCTCGAGCATCGAGCGACCGCCGCCACCCACCGAGGTCGGCCAGGTCATGCCCAGCCAGGACCGCTCGGCCAGCTCGAGGGCGAAGTCGGGATCGTGGCCGATGAGCCACCCGTCCTCCCGATGGCGTCGGCGGGCCGCGGCGACCCGCCCCACCGCGGTGGCCTCGGCCGCCAGGGCCTGCAGGTCGCTGCTCAGCTCGAAGTCCACGTGCGGCGATCTCCTCGGACGCCCACGAGGGTCGGGCGGCCAGCGCCGAACACTGCCACATGTGCCTTGCGGGCACGGCCGCGCTCAGAGGCGGCGGACCGGGGGGCGGGTGTCGGGGGTGAAGGGCTGGAGGCCGATGCGGACGTCGGTGATGGCGGCGGAGCCGGCGACGACGAGGACCGGGTTGAGGCGCACGTTGGCGATCTCGGGGACGGCGTCGGCGAGGCCGGCGAGGCGGACCAGCAGGTCGGCCAGCGCGGCGCGGGCCCGCGGGCCCTGCTCGTCGAGCAGCGGGCCGACGACGGAGGCATCGATGAGGCGCTCGGCGTCGGCGTCGGTGAGCGGCAGGATGCGCATGACCTCGTCGGCCACCCGCTCGGCGGTGGAACCGCCGGGCCCCAGGGTGAGCACGTCGCCCAGCACGGGGTGGCGGAACAGGCCCACCCGGCACTCGGCGCCCTCGGGCACCATGGCCTGCACCACCGCCGGGTGCATGGCGTCGCCCAGCACGGCGCTCATGCGGCGGTAGGCGTCGCGCACCTCGTCGTCGCCGTGGACGTCGAGCGAGACGCCGCCGGCCTCGGTCTTCGAGAGCCGCTCCAAGCCGGAGGCCTTGAGGGCGATCGGGTAGCCGAGCCGCCGAGCGGCACCGACGGCCTCGTCCTCGTCGTCGGCGAGGGCCTGCGCCACCGGCTGCAGCCCGACGGTGGCCAGCAGGGTCGCCGCCTCCAGCGGGTCGAGCCAGCGGCGGGTCGTCGGGGGCTCGAGCGGCCCGTCGACACCGACGGCCGGGGGCGCCGGCGGGGCGGCGTCGTCGAGCCAGCCGGCCACCAGCTCGCAGGCCAGCTCGAGGCCGTCGGGGTCCAGCACCGGCAGGGTGCCCAGGGGCTGGGCCCGCCAGGCGGCGTAGGACGCGACCCGTCCGAGCGCGAGGGCCGCTTCCTCGGGGAACGGGAACTGCGGCACCCGCGTGTGGTCGCCGGTGAGCGTGCTCGGGCCGTGCTGGCCCAGGAGGCAGGCGACGGTGGTCACCGCACCGGGCCGGGCCGCGGCCTCGCGGATGGCGGTGCCGACCTTCTTGTAGTGCGTGGTCACCGCCGGGGCGTAGATCACCAGCACCGCGTCGACGTCGGGGTCGGCGTAGACGGTGGCGAGGGCCTCGGTGAACTGCTCGGGCACCGCCTCGTTGGACAGGTCCACCGGCTCGGCCGGCACCAGGCCGCTGGCCTTGAGGGCGTCGACCGCCAGCCAGGCCGGCCCCCAGGAGTTGGTGACCACCGCGACCCGGTTGCCGGCCGGCAGGGGCTGGTTGGCCAGCACGCCGGCGGTGTGGAACATCTGGGTGAGGTTGTCGACCCGGATCACGCCGGTCTGCTCGAGCAGGGCCGCCGCGGTGGCGTCCGGCGGCCAGCCCTCCGGCTCCACCCACCGGTCCCCCGCCGCTCCGCCGACCTTCACGGCCACCACCGGCTTGCGCTGGGACAGGGCGCGAGCGGTGCGGGAGAACTTCGACGGGTTGCCGAAGGACTCCAGGTAGAGCATGGCGACGTCGGTCTCGGGGTCGTCCTGCCAGTACCGGAGGAGGTCGTTGCCGGAGACGTCGGCCTTGTTGCCGACGGCGACGAACGACGAGATGCCGAGGCCGACGTGGCGGGCCCCGTCGATGATGGCGGCGCCGATCACCCCGGACTGGGCCATCAGCCCGATCCGCCCCGGGATGGGCTCGACGCCCACGAACGTGGCGTGCATGCGCACGGCCGGGTCGGTGTTGATCACGCCGAGGGCGTTGGGCCCGATGAGGCGCATGCCGTGGCGGCGGGCGTAGGACACGAGCCGGGCCTCGGCCAGCTCGCCGGCGGCGTCGGCGTCGGCGAAGCCGGAGGACAGCACGATGAGGCCCTGGACCCGCTTGACCGCGCACTCCTCGACCACCCGCAGCACCTGCTCGGCCGGCACGCAGATCACCGCGAGGTCGAGCTCGCCGGGGACGTCGAGCACCGAGCGCCAGGCCCGCACGCTCGCCACGAAGGTGGCCTCCTGGTTCACCGGGTACACCGGCCCGTTGAACCCCCGGTTCACCAGCTGGTGGAAGACCTGGTGGCCCAGCGTGCCGGGCTCTCGGGAGGCGCCCACCACCGCGATCGACGTGGGCTTCAGGATGCGCTCCACCGAGCGGGCCTCGGCGGTGGCGGCGCGCACCTCGATGGCGGCGAGGGCGGCGGGCGTGGGCTCGATGCCCAGCTCCACCTCGATCACGCCCTCCTCGAAGTGGCTGCGGGCGGTGAAGCCGGCCTGGGTGAAGACCCCGAGCATCTTGCGGTTCTGGGGCAGCACGGAGGCGGTGAAGCCCGAGATGCCCACCTCGCGGGCCGCGGCGGCGAGGTACTCGAGCAGGACGGTGGCCATGCCGCGGCCGTGGTGGTCGTCGTCGATGAAGAACGCGACCTCGGCGTCGGACCGGGCCCGGTGCCGGTCGTAGCGGGCCACGCCCACCAGGTCGTCGCCGATCAAGCCCACGAAGGCCATGCGGTCGACGTAGTCGACGTGGGTGAAGCGCTCGACGTCGCGCTCGGACAGGCGCGGCCGGGGCGAGAAGAAGCGGAAGTAGATGCTCTCGGGCGACTGGCGCTCGTGGAAGGCCAGGATGCGCTCGGCGTCGTCGGGCCGGATGGGCCGCACCGCCATGGTCCCGCCGTCGGACAGCACGACGTCGGCCTCCCACCGCTCCGGGTAGTCCGGCTCCTCGGGCGACTCGGGCATGGCGGTCACGCTACCGACCCGGTCCCGACCGTGGGACCGGGTAGAACGTCCGGCGTGGTCCTCCGACGCTTCCGCGCCCCTTCCATCCCCAGCCTCGACTTCGGCGCGATCCGCGCCGAGCTCGGCGTGCCGGGCCCGTTCCCGGCCGAGGTCGAGGCCGCCGCGGAGGCCGCGGCGGCCGAGCCGCACCTGCCCGACCACGACGCCACCGACCTCGAGCTGGTCACCATCGACCCCGCCGGATCGATGGACCTGGACCAGGCGGTGGCCATCGCGCCGGCCGACGGGGGCGGGTGGCGGGTCTCCTACGCCATCGCCGACGTGGCCTCCTGGGTGGCCCCCGGCGGCCCGGTCGACGTCGAGGCCCGGGCCCGCACGCAGACCTTCTACCTGCCCGACGGGCGCACCCCGCTGCACCCGCCGGCCCTGGGGGAGGCTGCCGCGTCCCTGCTCCCGGACGGTCCCCGGCCGGCGGTGCTCTGGACCATCGACGTCGCCGCCGACGGCACCACCCGCGCCATCGACGTCCGGCGCGCCGTGGTGCGGAGCCGCGCCCAGCTCACCTACGCCGGCGTGCAGGAGGCGCTCGATGCCGGGACCGCGCCCGAGGCGATCCGGGCGTTCCCCGACCTCGGCCGCGCCCTGCTCGCCGACGCCCGCGCCCGCAACGCCATCGAGCTGGGGCTGCCCGAGCAGGAGGTGGTGGCCACGCCGGACGGCCACTGGACCGTCGAGCTCCGGGGCGACCTCGCCATCGAGCAGTGGAACGCCCAGGTCTCGCTGCTGACCGGGCGCGCCGCCGCGTCGCTCATGCTCGGCGCCGGCATCGGCATCGGCATCCTGCGCACCCTGCCCACGCCGGACCCCGAGAGCTTCCCTCGGCTCCAGCGGGCCGCCCGCAGCCTCGGCATCGACTGGCCCGACGGCGCCCACCCGGGTGCGGTCCTCGCCGCCCTCGACACCAGCCGGCCCAAGCACGCGGCCTTCGCCGACCTGGCAGCCGAGCTGCTCCGCGGCGCGGCCTACACGGCGTTCGACGGTCCGCCACCCGCGGATCCCGGCCACGCCGGCGTCGGCGCCCCGTACGCCCACGTGACCGCACCGCTGCGCCGCCTCGTCGACCGCTTCGGCACGGAGGTGTGCCTGGCCGTCGCCGCCGGCACCGAGGTCCCGGCGTGGGCCAAGGACGCCCTGCCCCAGCTGCCCGAGTTGATGGCCGCGGGCGACAGCCGCTCGCACAAGGTCGACCGCGCGGTGGTCGACGCCACCGAGGCGTTCGTGCTGGCCGACCGGGTGGGCGACACCTTCCCGGCATCCGTGGTGGAGTCCGGCAAGGACTACGGCACGGTCGCCATCGAGGACCCCGCCATCCGGGCCCGGTGCGACGCGAAGCGCCTGCCGCTGGGCGAGGAGATCACCGTGCGCTGCACGACGGCCGACGTCGCCGCCCGCACGGTGCGGTTCGAGCGCATCGCCTGATCGCCGGGACGGGGTGCCCTCACCCGATGGTGGGCACCGCCTAGCCTCGGCGGGTCCACCCCTTGGAGGTACGAGCGCATGATCGTCGTCGCAGGCCACCTGGCCGTCAACCCGGAGCACCGTGACGCCGCCCTCGCGGCCATCGCCACCGGCGTCGCCGCCACCCGGGCCGAGCCCGGTTGCGTCGACTACCGCTTCTCGCCGGACCTCGAGGACGAGAACCGCTTCAACCTCATCGAGCAGTGGGAGAGCGAGGAGGCCATGAACGAGCACCTCGCCACCCCGCACCTGGCCGAGTTCATGACCGCGATCGTCCCGTGCCTGCTCGGCGCCGAGATCATCCGGCACGACGTCTCGTCCTCCGCACCGCTCTTCTAGCCCCGAGCACCCCGAGCCCAAGCTGCCCACCCCAACCCGCCTCCCCCTCGCCGCCAGGCGGCCGCCGTGCTGGTGAACGTCGTCGTCCTGGTGCTGTTCGCCGTCGTCGGCTTCGTCGGCTCGCGCGCCGTGCGCCGCCCGCAGCAGGCGGCCCAGGCGGCGTCGGTCGCCCGCGCCGTCGGCGGCACGCTCGGTGCCCGCAAGGGCCTGAGCGCCCCCGAGCTCCAGCGCGCCTGCTTCTCGGAGATGGTGCGCCACGTGCGGGTCACCCGCCAGGGTCGCACCCACGCGCCGTCGAGCTACGTGCTGCGCCTGCACCCGGACGACCTCGCCATCGTCGACGAGGGCCGGCGGTGGTTCACCCAGGGCCTGGTCGGCGCGCTGCGCCAGGCCGCCGCCGACAACGGGTGGGTCGTCGACGGCGCCACCGAGATCGCCTACGAGCCCGACCCGTCGCGCCGGCCCGGCGTGCCCGCCGCCCTGGCCGTCGCCCCCGAGGAGCCGGCCGGCGCCGCGCCCTCGGGTCCGCCTCCCGCGCCCACCGCGGTGGCCGGCGGTCCCGTCGCCGCCTCCGGGCGGGGGCTGGCCCTGGTGCGCAGCGACACCGGCGAGCGGATCTCCCTCGGCGCCGAGGTGGTCACCATCGGCCGGTCCCGCGACCGGGCGGTGATGGTCGACGACAGCCGGGTGAGCCGAGCCCACGCCCACATCGAGCCCCGCAAGGGCGGCTGGGCCCTCATCGACGACGGGTCCGCGAACGGCACCCGGGTGAACGGCCAGGACCTCCCCAAGAGCCGGCCGTGCACGCTGCGCGTCGGCGACGTCCTGGCGTTCGGACCGGTGGAGCTCAAGGTCGTGCCCGGTGGCGCGCCCACCGGCGCAGCCGGCACGCGCGCCCTCGACGACAGCGACCGCAACCGCATCTCCGGCGAGGTCCTGCCCCCGAAGCGCGACGGCGGCCGATGACGCTCGCCCTCTTCGCCCTCGTGGGGCTCCTGCTCGGCGTCGGTGCCGAGCGGCTGATCGGTCCCGGCCGCGACGCCCAGGACGCCGCCCTCGGCGGTGCACCCGCTCCGCCGCGCCGGCGTCGGCGGTCCAAGCGGCGGATCCTCGGCTTCGGCTCGCTGGTCGTGGTGGTGCTGCTGCTCGCCGGGACCATCGGGGGCTACCTCTGGGCCAAGTCGGTGTTCGACAAGATCGAGAAGGTCGACGTCTCGGCGCAGCTCGGCCACGGCAGCAACGGCACCAACTACCTGCTCGTCGGCTCCGACAACGGGCGCACCGCCGACGACCAGCGCGCCGGCGTGAGCGGCGCCCGGTCCGACACGATCATGGTCCTCAACATCAAGGACGGGAAGGCGAAGATGCTCTCGCTGAACCGGGACCTGTGGGTCGACAACCCCCGGACCGGCCAGAAGGGCCGCATCAACGCCACCTACCAGGACGCCGACGGCCAGGCCGATCCCGGCAACCTCATCACCGCCGTCACGCAGAACTTCGGGATCCCGGTCGACCACTACATCGAGATCGACTTCGTGTCCTTCGGCGGCCTCGTCGACTCCTTCGGCGGCATCGACGTCAACTTCCCGAACCCGGCCTTCGACCTGGCGTCGGGCCTCAACCAGCCCGAGGCCGGCCTCAAGCACCTCGACGGCGCCCAGGCCCTGGCCTACGTGCGCTCACGCCACTACACCGAGGTCATCGACGGCAAGAACGTCCAGGACCCCACCAGCGACCTCGGCCGGGTGCAGCGCCAGCAGGTGTTCCTGCGGGAGATCATGAGCAAGGCGGGCAAGAAGCGGAACCCGTTCACGCTGCTGTCGGCCGCCTCGAAGATGTCGAACGGGCTCCGCATCGACGACGACATGTCGATGCTCGACGCCGCCCGCTTCGCCTGGAGCATGGGCAAGCTCAACCCCGAGACGGTGGTGCTGCCCACCACGCCGCGCACCACCAGCGGCGGCGCCGCCATCCTCGACGTCGGCGACGGTGCCGACGCGGTGCTGGCCCAGTTCCGCTGACCAGCCCCCGCCGCGGTCAGTGCCCCGATGCGGAGAAGTGCTGGTGGTCCTTGGTCGACGACCACGAGCCGCCCCAGCCCCAGCCGATCGCGGCGAAGGCCTTGGTGGTGGCGTCGCCGGCGTGGACCATGCCGGGAGCACGGACCGAACGGTCCTTCCAGGGCCGGCCCGACGGCGGCAGCACGGTCCCGCCGGGCGTGACGTACGGGTTCTGCACCGGGTTCAGGTCGATGGCCGTGCCGTAGGCGTGCTCGGACCAGCCGCTGCCGCCGGTGACCTTGCGGCAGTTGAACGCCGAGGTGTTGTTGGCCGCCATGCTGTCGTCGTCGCTGCTGCCGTAGGCGGTGACGGGGTGGATCCGGCGGATCGGGAAGCGCTCGGCGTAGAGCCGGCCGAACACCTTCGCCACGTCGGCCGCCTCGGCCCGGGCCACGACCAGGTCGCCCGTGTGGCGCTCGCCGTCGTAGCCCCAGTAGGCCACCCACACCCGGCGCAGGCCCGACGGGCCCACGGGGCAGCCCGCCCGCCAGCTCGACCCGAGGTCCTCCGCGGTGACGGTGGCGATGCTCGACGTGTACGCCGGCACCGTGGCTCCCTTCGGGGGCGGGGTGCCGGTGGTGGGGTCGAGGCAGGCGGCGAGGAGCACCGAGAGGGCCGCGGCCACCACCAGGGGTTGCCGCAGGGGTCCACGTCGCATCGGGCCAGGGTAGGGCCGCACTACGGTCTGCGCCCATGACCGACCCCGCCGCCGGCACCGCTCCCCCCGACGAGTTCGCCGCCCGCATCGCCGTCGCCTACGCCGCCGAGGGCTCCACCATCGACATCGGTCGGGCCGTGCACGACGGCACCGCCTTCCCCGGAGCCGTGGTGCAGGTGCCCACGGCCATGTGCAACCGCCACGGGCTCATCGCCGGTGCCACCGGCACGGGCAAGACCGTCACGCTCCAGCTCCTGGCCGAGCAGCTGTCGGCCCAGGGCGTGCCGGTGTTCACCGCCGATGTGAAGGGCGACCTCAGCGGCCTCGTGAAGCCGGCCACGCCGGGCGACAAGATCACCAAGCGGGTCCTCGAGCTCGGCCTCACCTACACGCCCACCGGCGCACCGGTGCAGTTCTGGGCGCTGGGCGGGCAGGGCTCGGGCGTGCCCGTGCGGGCCACCGTCAGCTCGTTCGGCCCGCAGCTGCTGGCCAAGGTGCTCGGCGCCAACGAGACGCAGACCTCGTCGCTGGCGCTGGTCTTCTACTACGCCGACCAGCAGGGCCTGCCCCTGCTCGACCTCGTCGACCTGGTCGACCTGCTCAAGTACCTCGTGGGCGACGAGGGGAAGGCCGAGCTCAAGACCATCGGTGGCCTCTCGAGCGCCACCGCCGGGGTGCTGCTGCGCAAGCTGGTGGAGCTCCAGCAGCAGGACGCCGAGCTCTTCTTCGGCGAGCCGGAGGTCACCATCGACGACCTCATCCGCACCGCGCCCGACGGCCGGGGCGTCATCAACTGCCTCGAGCTGGCCGCCGTCCAGGACCGGCCCAAGCTCTTCTCCACCTTCCTCATGTGGCTGCTGGCCGAGCTGTTCGAGCACCTCCCCGAGGCGGGTGACCTCGACAAGCCGAAGCTCGTCTTCTTCTTCGACGAGGCCCACCTGCTCTTCGACGACGCCCCGAAGGCGTTCGTCGACCAGGTGGCCCAGACCGTCCGCCTCATCCGGTCCAAGGGGGTGGGCGTGTTCTTCATCACGCAGCTGCCCGACGACGTGCCCGACGTGGTGCTGGCCCAGCTCGGCAACCGGGTCCAGCACGCGCTCCGTGCGTACACGCCGCGGGATGCCAAGGCGCTCAAGGCGGCGGTGTCGACCTATCCCAAGACCGACGACTACGACCTCGAAGAGGTGCTGACCCAGCTCGGCACCGGCGAGGCCATCGTCACCACCCTGGCGGAGAACGGGGCGCCCACGCCGGTGGCCTGGACCAAGGTCCGCCCGCCGCAGAGCCAGATCGGTGCCGTCGATCCCGCCGAGGTCCTCGCCCTGGCCCAGGCCAGCGATCGCTGGGCCACCTACGCCACCGAGATCGACCGCCCCTCCGCGCGCGAGCAGCTCGCCGCCAAGATGGGCGTCACCCTGCCCGCCCCCGCCCCCGCCGCACCGCCCTCGGCGCCCGCCGCACCGACGGTCGCGGCCGAGCCCACCGCGCCGGTGGGGGCCGAGCCGCCGGTCGTGCGCCCCGACCTCCCCCCGCCGCCGGCCTCGGCCTACCCGGCCGGCCAGCCCAGCCCGGGCGACCTGGTGCGGGACTCCGGCGTCCGGGACGACAGCTTCGACGTCGAGGTGTCCGCCACGCCGGCCGAGCCCAAGGCCACGAAGGCCAACGCCGGCTCGAAGCCCATGCGGCGCTCGGACCCCGATCCCATCAACAAGCGCCAGAAGGACGACGGCGGCGTCGTGACCGACTTCCTCAAGTCCCGCGAGGGCCGGGCCACGGTGAACAACGTCGTCCGGGGCGTCTTCGACCTCCTCAAGAAGAAGCGCTGAGCCCGGCGGGCCAGACTGCCCGCATGGACGTTCGCTACGACGGCAAGGTCGCCCTGGTCACCGGGGCCTCGAAGGGCATCGGCAAGGCCGTCGCCGCGGAGCTGGTGGCCAGCGGGGCCTCGGTGATGCTCTCCTCTCGCAAGGCCGACGCCCTCGAGGCCGCCGCCGCCGAGATCGGTGGCGACGTCGCCTGGTTCGCCGCCAACGCCGGCGAGCCGGAGGCCGCCGCGTCGTGCGTGGCCGCCACCCTGGAGCGGTTCGGGCGCATCGACGTGCTGGTGAACAACGCCGCCACCAACCCCTACGCCGGGCCCACCATCGACATCGACGTGCCCCGCTTCGACAAGACCGTCCAGGTCAACCAGCGCGGCCCGCTGGTGTGGTCCCAGCAGGTGTGGACCCGGTGGATGGCCGAGCACGGCGGCGTGATCCTCAACGTGGCGTCCATCGGCGCGCTCTCGGTCGAGCCCACCATCGGCATCTACAACGGCACCAAGGCGGCGCTCGTGCACCTCACCAAGCAGCTCGGCGCCGAGCTGGCGCCGGGGGTGCGGGTCAACGCCGTGCTGCCCGGCCTGGTGAAGACCGACATGGCCCGGGCCCTGTGGGAGCGGGGCGAGGAGGCCATCGCCGCCCACGTCCCGCTGCGGCGCCTCGGCGAGGTCGACGACATCGCCAAGGCGGCCGCCTTCCTCTGCTCCGATGCTGCGTCGTGGATCACCGGCACGACCCTCGTGGTCGACGGCGGCATGGTCCTCTGACCTGCAGCCGCTGATCGAGCGGCCGACCAGCCCGTCCGGACTCAGTCGAGCTCGACGTCGTAGGGCATGGCGGCGACGGTGCCGACGCGGGTCACGGCGATGGCGGCGGCGCGGTTGGCCCGGTCCAGGGCGGGCTCGAGGGGCAGGCCATCGGCGAGGCCGGCGGCCAGCACGCCGAGGAAGCAGTCGCCCGCCCCGGTGGTGTCGACCACGTCAGCCACCACGCCGGCGAGGCTGACCTGACCGCCGGGGCCGGCCGCCGCGACGCCCCGGGCGCCGAGGGTCACCACCACGGTCTGGCGCAGGGCCCCGCCGCCGGCGCCGCTGGCGTCGTGGCCGGCGATGGCGAGGGCCTGGCCGATGGCGGCCACCGCGTCGGTGGCCTCCTCCCCCACGCCGGCCAGCTCGGCGGCCTCGGCCTGGTTGAGCACCACGACGTCGGCCGACGGCACGAGCGAGCGACCGGCTCCGAGCGGTGACGGGTTGAGCAGGCAGGTGGCCCCGACCGCCCGGGCCGCGTCGAACGCCGCCCGCACGGCGTCGACGGGGACCTCGAGCTGGGCGACCACGACGTCGCCCGCCTCGATGGCGAGGCCGGGACCGACGGCCAGCGTGGCGTTGGCGCCCGGGTCGACGGTGACGGTGTTGGCGCCATCGGCCGCCACCACGATCAGCGCGCTCCCGGTGGCGTGGTCGAGCGCCGTGCCCACCCCGCCCACGTCGATGCCCTCGCCGGCCGCCAACGACGCCAGCCACCGGCCGTCGTCGTCGTCGCCCACCCGCCCCACCAGGGCGACGTCGGCGCCGACGCGCACGGCCGCCACCGCCTGGTTGAGCCCCTTGCCGCCCGGCGCGGGAGCCACCACCTCCCCCAGGATCGTCTCGCCGACGTGGGGGTGGCGGGCCACCCGCCAGCCCCGGTCGACGTTCAGGCTCCCGATCACCCACACCCTCGACATGGTCCCAGCATGGCGCCTGTACGGTCGGCCGATGACCGAAGCCGCCCGCCCCCGGATCCTGATCGACTGCGACCCCGGCCACGACGACGCCATCATGCTGGTCTGCGCCGCCGCCTACGCCGACGTGGTCGGCGTGGTGACCGTCGGCGGCAACGTCGCCCTGGAGCACACCACCCGCAACGCCCTGGCCATCGCCACGCTGCTCGACTGGGACGTGCCGGTGCACGCCGGGGCCGACCGCCCGCTGCTGGCCGAGCAGGTCACCGCGCCCGAGGTCCACGGCGAGAGCGGGATGGGCGGCACCACGCTCCCCGAGCCCGATCGCGAGGTCGCCGGCTACGACGGCATCGGCTTCCTGATCGAGTCGGCCCACGCCGAGGAGGGCCTCTGGCTGGTGCCCACCGGCCCGCTGACGAACGTGGCGCTGGCCATGCGCTGCGACCGCAGCTTCTCGAGCCGCCTGGCCGGCATCTGCCTCATGGGCGGCGGCGCCGAGGGCGGCAACATCACCAGCGCCGCGGAGTTCAACGTGTTCGCCGACCCCGAGGCGGCCGCCATCGTCTTCGGCGCCGACTGCCCGGTGCGCATGTGCGGGCTGGACCTCACCCACCAGGTCACCGGCGACGCCGCCTACGCAGCCCGCCTGCGCGGCATCGGCGGTCCTGCCGCCACCCTCGTGGCCGAGGTGGTCGAGGACGAGCTGGCCAACTTCGGCCGCTACGCCACCAACACCGAGAGCCCGCCGCTCCACGATCCCGTCGCCCTCCTGGCCGTCACCCACCCCCACCTGTTCGCCGGCACGGTCACCCCGATCGAGGTGGAGACCGGCGGCCACCTCAGCCGCGGTGCCACCGTCGTCGACCGCCGCCTGGTCACCGCCCAGGGCACCGCGCCCGGCGCCACCCTCGCCGAGGTGCGCACCGAGTGGGTCCACACGGTCGACGGCCCCGCCGCCCTGGACCTCATCGCCGACGCCTGCGCCCGCTGGGCCTGACCGGTCCGGGCTACGTTGCGGGGCCGGACCTGACGAGGCGTCAGGACCGGCGCGACAGCGACCGCAGACCCAGGGGACGACGGGCATGAGCGACGACACCACCGGCACCGGCGGGCCACGGCCGGCCGGCCCCTACGAGGGCTTCGGCGGCAAGGTGGGCAACACGTTCGCCGGTTCCGAGAGCTGGTGGCCCGAGCGGCCGACCCCCGGCCCGGACGCCCCGAACGTGGTGGTGGTCATCGTCGACGACCTCGGCTTCGCCGACCTCGGCTGCTACGGCTCGGAGATCCCGACGCCCAACATCGACCGCCTGGCGGCCGGCGGCGTGCAGTTCACCAACTTCCACGTGACGCCGATGTGCTCGCCCACCCGCGCGGCCCTGCTCACCGGCGTGAACCCGCACCGGGCCGGTGCCGGCCACGTGGCCAACTCCGACCCCGGCTTCCCCGGGTACGCCGCCGAGCTGGCCGCCGACGTGGCCACCGCCGCCGAGGTGTTCCGCGACGCCGGCTACCACACCATGGCGATCGGCAAGTGGCACCTGACCAAGGACGCCGACCTCTCCGACGCCGGCCCGCGGCACTCGTGGCCGCTCCAGCGCGGCTTCGACCGCTACTACGGCGTCCTCGACGCCTTCACCAACCTGCACCACCCGCACCGGCTGGTGCAGGACAACCACACCGTCGAGCTCGACCAGTACCCCGACGGCTACTACGTCACCGACGACCTCACCGACCGGGCCATCGGCTTCATCCGCCAGCAGAAGGCGTCGAACCCGAGCCAGCCGTTCTTCTGCTACTTCGCCCACATCGCCGTGCACGCACCGCTCCAGTGCAAGGAGTCGGACCGCCTCAACCACGCCGGCAACTACGACGCCGGATGGGACGCGCTGCGCCAGGCCCGCCACGAGCGCCAGGTCGAGCTCGGCCTGCTGCCCGAGGGCACGCCCCTGCCGCCGCGCAACAGCGAGGAGGGCGACGACGTCACGCCCTGGGCCGACCTCGACCCCGCCGACCAGGCCCTGTTCGCCCGCTACATGGAGGTCTACGCCGCCATGGTCGACAGCGTCGACCAGTCGGTCGGCCGCCTCTACGCCGCCCTCGAGGAGCTGGGCGAGGCCGACGACACGATCTTCCTCTTCCTCTCCGACAACGGGGCCTCTCGGGAGGGCGAAGCCGGCGGCACCACGTCGTACTTCCGCTCGCTCGTCTCGAAGAACGTCAAGGACCTGGAGGACCGCCAGTTCGACCGCGACCGCCTCGAGCTGGCCGGCGGCCCGCGGGCGCTGGTGCACTACCCCCGGGGCTGGGCCATGGCGTCGAACACGCCGTTCCGGCTCTACAAGATCAACACCCACGCCGGTGGCCACTCAGTGCCGCTCATCCTCCACTGGCCGGCCGGCCAGCGCGACCCCGGCCGACGCGACCAGTGGTCCCACGTCACCGACCTCCTGCCCACCCTCTGCGAGCTGGCCGGCGTGCAGCGCCCCGACGTGCGGGGCGGCATCGCCCTCCAGCCCCTCAACGGCACCAGCCTCGGGCCGGTCCTCGCCGACGCCGGCGCGGCTCACGCCCGCGGCCCGCAGTACCTCGAGATGGCCGGCCACCGCGGCTACTACGACGGCGACTGGGAGGTGGTCACCCGCCACCAGGAGCTGACCGAGTTCGGCCTCCACGAGTGGGAGCTCTACAACCTCGCCGACGACCGCACCGAGACCCGGAACCTGGCCGCCGAGCATCCCGAGCGGGTGGCCGAGATGGCCGCCGGCTGGGAGGCCGCGGCCCGGGAGAACCAGGTGTACCCCCTCGACGAGGGCAGCCGGCTCCGCTACGTGGTGCGCCCGCCCTACGAGGTGCCGCTCCAGCAGCCGGTGCGCATCGTGGCCGGCACCCACACGTTGGAGCGCTACCGCTCGCAGCAGCTGATCCAGTGGCGGTCCTTCGACGTCGACGTCGAGCTCGACCACGCCGCCGGCGACCAGGGCGTCCTGGTCTCCCACGGCGACCAGGGCGGCGGCTACGCCCTCTACGTCGACGACGACGGCGAGCTGGTCTTCGTGCACAACGGCTACGGCGAGGTGCGGGAGCTGCGCTGCGGCCCCGTGCCCGACGGCGCCCGGCAGATCCGCCTCGCCGTCACCGCCCCGGGCGGCTGGCGCTGGAACGTGGCCGTCTCCGTCGACGGCGCCGAGGTGGGCACCAGCGACGACCTCGTGATGCTCGGCGCCATGGCCCCGTTCGAGGGCATCAACGTCGGCATCGACCGCCGCTCCCCCGTCTCCTGGGAGCTCGCCGAGCGCCACGGCACCTTCCCCTGGACCGGCCGCCTCGTGGCCGTCACCTACACCCCCGGCGAGCCCGCCCCCGACGCCGGCACCCGCTTCCTCGACCTCCTCCGCGAGATCGGCATGCGCTACGAGTGAGGCGCGTCCGCCGGCGCGTTGCCGAGACCAACCGGACGCGCCCGCGGACGCGTGGCGAGACCAACCGGACGCGCCCGCGGACGCGTGGCGAGACCAACCGGGCGCGCCCGCGGACGCGTGGCGAGACCAACCGGACGCGCCCGCGGACGCGTGGCGAGACCAACCGGGCGCGCCCGCGGACGCGTGGCGAGACCAACCGGGACGCGCCCGCGGACGCGTCGTCAGCACCAGCCTGGCGCGCCCGCGGACGCGTCGTCAGCACCAGCCGGACGCGCCTGCGGGACGCGTCCGTCCCACACTGCGGAGCCAGGCCACCACACCTCGTGAGCTGCTCCCTTGCGTCGGGTGCACACCCACATGGGGGACAAACCGCCGTTCTCGGACATCGCCCGTTCGGGTAGCCACCAACCGTTCCCCCCACCCCTCAGCTAGGAGCGGTTCCCATGAGCGATCCGACCGACGACCAGGTGAGCGACGCCACGCGGTCCACCGAGACCGACGACGAGCAGGTCCACAGCGGCGCCGATCGCGAGCCCACGCCCGAAGAGGAGGCCGCCGCCGACGCGCTGCCGCCCGTCGACCCGGCCGTGGCCGAGAGCTACCAGCACCAGAACGAGGTCGGGGCGGACGTCCAGGGCGAAGGCCAGATCGACTGATGGCCGACAACCCCCGCCCCCGGGTCGCCGTGGTGAACGACTACGAGGTCGTGGTGGCCGGCCTGGCCAGCATCCTCGCCCCGTTCGACGACCGGATCGACCTCGTCGACGCGTTCTTGATCGACGAGCCCATCGACGGGCCCGTCGACCTCGCGCTCTACGACACCTTCGGCCGACAGGGCCTCGAGGAGGTCCAGCTCGCCAAGCTGCTGGGCCGCCCCGAGGTCCACCGCGTCGCCGTCTACTCGTTCAACTTCGACGACGATGCCGTCGGCGCCGCCCTCGAGGCCGGTGCCGCCGGGTACCTGTCGAAGGCCACGCCCGCCAAGGAGCTGGTCGACCAGCTCGAGCAGCTCGCCAAGGGCGAGCAGGTGGTCAGCGGGCCCCACGGCCCGGGCCGCTCGCCCAAGGAGGACCGGGGCTGGCCCGGCCGCGACCTCGGCCTGTCCGAGCGCGAGGCCGAGGTCGTCGCCCTTGCGGCGCTCGGCCGGCGCAACGCCGACATCGCCGAGGCGCTCTTCGTCAGCGTCGACACGGTGAAGACCCACCTGGCCCGGTCGTTCCGCAAGCTCGGCGTGCACAACCGCACCGAGCTCTCGGCGCTCATCCACCGCCGCCAGAGCTTCCGCCGCCTGCTCCCCGACGGCGAGTAGCGAGCCCCACCCCTCGTACCGGGCTGGGACCTGGTCGCTCCGGCCGCCAGGTCCCAGCCCGGTTCGCGCCGGTGGTGGGCAGGTCGGCCGGTCGCCATCGCCGGAGGCCGCGGCCGGTAGCGTCGTGGGGATGCCCGAACCCACCTCGACCGCTCCGCGAGCCGGCGACCGGCCCCGGATCGGGCTGCTCCAGTGCGGCTACATCCCCCCGTCGCTCGTGCCCGCCCACGGCGACTACCCCGAGGCGTTCGCCGCCCTCCTGGCGCCCCACGACGTCGACCTGGTGACCTACGACGTCCAGGCCGGTCCGGTGCCCGCCACCACCGACGAGTGCGACGGCTGGATCGTCTCGGGGTCGGCCAGCTCGGCCTACGAGCCCCTGGCGTGGATCGGCGCCCTCGAGGGCTACCTGCGTCGCCTCGTCGAGGACGAAGCGCCCACCGTCGCCGTGTGCTTCGGCCACCAGGTGCTGGCCCAGGCGTTCGGTGGCCGCGTCGCCAAGTCGCCCGCCGGCTGGGGCGTGGGGGCCCACGACTACGAGCTGGTGGGCCCGGCGGCACCGTGGATGGACCCCCCGGCGAGCGGCTCGGTCCGCCTCGTCGCCAGCCACCAGGACCAGGTGGTGGAGCTGCCCGCCGACGCCGTCCTGCTGGCCCGCACCGACCACTGCCCCGTCGCCGCCTACGCCCTCGGCTCGCGCATGCTGGCCATCCAGCCGCACCCCGAGTTCACCACCGCCCTCTCCGGCGAGCTGATCGAGCTGCGTCGCGAGCGGATCGGCGCCGCGGTCGCCGACGCCGCCGAGGCGTCGCTCGACGAGCCGCTCGACCAGGCCACCGTGGCAGCGTGGATGGTCGCCTTCCTCCGCCAGGGCCACCAGGGGTAGGGACAACCCCACCCGCACGACGCCGGGCGGCAGGATGGCCGGGCGGCCCCCGTCCCCGTACGGTCGACCCATGACCTCGAGCGCGCCGATCCTCACCCGGGCCTACCGGCCCGTCGTGTCGTCGGCCACGTGGCGGGCCACCGCCAAGGTCTTCCTCGACCTGCCCGTCGTCTGGGCCACCGGTCTGGCAGTGCTCATCCCCGCCGTGGTCGCCGTGCCCACCGCGATCGTCTTCCCGGTGTCGCTCGCCTTCGCCGTGGTCAGCCTCGTGGGCAACCGACTCGCCGCCCGCTGGGACCGCCAGCGCCTCGCGGTCTTCCTGGACCTCGAGCTGCCCAGCCCGTGGCGCCCCCGCACCGGCGGTCCGTGGAAGCGCTTCACGGGCGAGCTGGGCGACGGCGCCACCTGGCGGGCCCTCGCCTACCGGGCGGCGGCGATCCCGCTGGCCGCCGTCGCCGGGCTCCTCGTGCTGGTCGCCTGGTCGGTGCCGGTCACCGCGCTCACCGCCCCGGCCTGGGTGTGGTTCCTGCCGAAGGACCGGATCGACCTGGGGCCCCTGCACCTCACCGGCCTCGCCGGCGCCCTCCCCGCGGTGCTGCTCGGCGTCCTGCTGGTGCCGGTCGCGCCGGTGCTGGTGGCGGGCGTGGCCCACGTCGAGCGCTGGGTCGGCCGCCTCCTGCTGGGCCCTCGGGGCGAGGCGGCGCTGGCCGAGCGCATCGAGCAGGTGGAGACCAGCCGGGCGCGCGTGGTCGACGCCGCCGAGGTCGAGCGCCGCCGCATCGAGCGCGACCTGCACGACGGCGCCCAGCAGCGGCTGGTCGCTCTGGCCATGAACCTGGGCATGGCGAAGGAGAAGTTCGCCACCGACCCCGCCGCCGCCCAGGCGCTGGTCGAGGAGGCCCACGCCGAGTCCAAGCGCGCCCTCGTGGAGCTGCGCGACCTCGCCCGCGGCCTGCACCCGGCGGTGCTCACCGACCGCGGCTTGGGCCCGGCGCTCTCCGCCGTGGCCGCCCGCTCCCCCGTGCCCGTCGAGGTGCGGCTCCACCTCGCCGCCCGTCCCGACGCCACTACCGAGGGCATCGCCTACTTCGTGGTGTGCGAAGCGCTGGCCAACGTGGCCAAGCACAGCCAGGCGGCCCACGCCACCGTCACCGTCAGCCGGGTGAGCGGCCGCCTGGTGGTCGAGGTCACCGACGACGGCATCGGCGGCGCCGACCTCTCGGGCTCCGGCCTGGTGGGCCTGCGCGATCGCGTGCAGGCCGTCGACGGCTGGCTCCAGGTCCTCAGCCCTCCCGGGGGCCCCACCACCATCCTCGCGGAGCTCCCATGCGCATCGTGATCGCCGAGGACGCCGTCCTCCTCCGTGCGGGCATCACCCGCTTGCTCGCCGACGCCGGCGAGGAGGTGGTGGCCGCCGTCGGTGACGCCACCGGCCTCCTCGAGGCCGTCGTCCGGCAGCAGCCCGACCTGTGCATCGTCGACGTGCGCATGCCGCCCACCCACACCGACGAGGGCATCCGCGCCGCGGTGGAGATCCGCCGCGACCACCCGGGCGTCGCCGTGCTGGTGCTGTCGCAGTACGTCGAGCAGGAGTACGCCGCGGAGCTGCTCGCCGACAACACCGAGGGCGTGGGCTACCTGCTCAAGGACCGGGTGGCCGACGTCGGCGACTTCGTCGCCGCGGTCCGCCGCGTCGGCTCGGGCGGCACCGCCCTCGACCCCGAGGTCGTGTCCCAGCTGCTGGTGCGCTCCCGGCGGCGGGACCCGATCGCCACCCTCACCGATCGCGAGCGGGAGGTGCTGGCGCTCATGGCCGAGGGCCGCTCGAACGTGGCCGTGGCCGAGGAGCTGGTGGTGAGCGCGGGCGCCGTCGAGAAGCACGTCCGCAACATCTTCACC
Source organism: Aquihabitans sp. G128 (assembly GCF_019048865.1). Lineage (GTDB taxonomy): Bacteria > Actinomycetota > Acidimicrobiia > Acidimicrobiales > Iamiaceae > Aquihabitans. Next base: position 1,095,744 of record NZ_CP077604.1, read on the forward strand.
AAGCTCGACCTCCCGCCGGACCCCGACGACCACCGCCGCGTCCTCGCCGTGCTGCGGTACCTGGGGTCCTGATGCGCCGCCTCTCGCTGCTGCTCGGCGCCGGCTGCACCCTCGTCTTCCTGGCCTACGGCGTGTTCTTCCTCGTCGACTGGCTGGCGGTGGAGCACAAGACCGAGACCCGCACCTTCGCCGCGGTGCCCACGGTCCACCTCGACGTCGACGGCGGCGGCGCGGTCCGCGTGGTGGGCGACGGCGGTGACCGCATCCGCGTCGACCTGCGGTGGCGAGAGGGCGTGCAGCGCGCCTCGGTGAGCGCCCGCCTCGACGGCGATCGCCTCGTCGTGCACACCGGGTGCCCGGCGCTGGTCAACGCCTTCTGCATCGCCGGCGCCACCGTCCACGTCCCGAAGGGCACCGTGGTCGACGGCGGCGGCTCCAGCCCCATCCAGGTCCTCGACGTGGCCGGGCCGGTCGACCTCGGCGTCTCGAACGGCTCGGTGCGCATCGAGGGGGGCCGGGGTGACGTGGAGGTGCGGGGCGACAACGGCGAGGTGACCGTGGTCGGCGGCCAGGGGCCGCTGCGCCTGAGCACCGACAACGGCAGCATCACCACCGACGCGGTGCGGGCCGACCGGGTGGACGCCCGCACCGACAACGGACGCATCCGCCTGGACCTGGCCATCGCCCCGAGGTCGGTCGTGGCCCGTGCCGACAACGGCGGCATCACGGTCCTCGTGCCCGACGACGGCCAGCCGTACGCGGTGTCGGCCCGGTCCGACAACGGGTCGGTCGACACGCCCGTCGCCACCACCACCGACGCGGCTCGCACCATCGACGCCGCCGCCGACAACGGCTCCATCTCGGTGCGCTACCGCCCGAGCTGAGCGCTCCCCCGCCACCGGACGCAGCGGTCCGCAGGCGACGTGGGGCGTCGCAGGCGAGGGCCTAGGTTGTCACCCGATGGAGATCGACGACCGACGCACGCCGGACGACGAGCTCGGGGCGCAGGTGGCGGCCGGACGAGATGCCACCATCCACGACGCCGGGCCGGGGCGGGTGCTGCGGCGGACCCCCACCGAGCGGGACCTCAGACCCGAGGCCGAGGTCATGGAGCACCTCCGACAGCAGGGCTACCCGGTGCCCGAGGTCTTCCGGGTGGGCCCGGGCGAGCTGGTGCTGGAGCGGATCGCCGGTCCCACGATGCTCGAGGACCTGGAGGCGCACCCGTGGCGGGCCCGACGCCACGCCCGCACGCTGGCCGACCTCCACACCTCGCTGCACGCCCTGCGCGCGCCGACGGGCCTGCGGCCGCACCCGGTGGCGGGCCACGCCGTGCTCCACCAGGACCTGCACCCCGGCAACGTGATCCTCGCCCCGTCCGGCCCGGTGGTGATCGACTGGACCAACGCCCGGGAGGGCGCCGCCGAGGCCGACGTGGCCCTCTCCTGGGTGCTGATGGCATCGTTCGAGCTGGACCAGGACCCGCCCACCGGCTCGGCGCTGCACCGACTGGCCACCCGGGTGGAGCGGCGGGCGACGCCGTGGATCCGCCGTCGGCTCGTCCGCGCCTTCCTGCAGGCGAGCGGCGTCGAGGCAGCGGCACGCCTGCCTGCCGGCCACCGCGAACCACCGGCTGGCCGATCGCTCGGTGCGGCCCGGGGAGGCGATCGCCATCCGGGCCATGCTCGATCGGGAGCGCTACGGCTGAGCGGCACCGCACCCACCTGCGGAGCGGGCATGCTGGGCCCTCCTGCACCAAGAGGAGGGCCCCGTGGCCGACGACAACCGAGACTTCAACGCCAAGATCATCGACGAGTTCCGCGCCAACGCCGGCCAGGTGGGCCCGCCGTTCGAGGGGGCGCCGCTGCTGCTCCTGCACAGCACCGGGGCCAAGTCGGGCCAGGAGCGGGTGCACCCGATCGTGTACCAGCCCGTCTCCGGCAGCTGGGCCGTGTTCGCGTCGAAGGCCGGTGCCCCCGACAACCCGGCCTGGTTCCACAACCTGGTCGCCAACCCCGATGCGTCCATCGAGGTCGGGGCCGACACCGTCGCCGTCCGGGCCCGCGTCCTCGAGGGAGACGAGCGGGAGGCCGTCTGGTCCAAGCAGAAGGAGCTCATGCCCGGCTTCGCCGAGTACGAGGCCTCCACCACCCGGACCATCCCCGTCGTGGTGCTCGACCCCGCCTGAGCCCCGGCGGCGGCCATGCGCCGGGCCACCGCGCCGGGGGTGCGAGACTCGCCCGATGGTCGAACGCAACGTGCTGGGTGGCGAGCTGGAGCCGTGCGGGACCGACCCCGTGACCGGCTTCTACCGAGACGGCTGCTGCAGCACCGGCCCGGAGGACCTGGGCAGCCACACCATCTGCGCGGTGGTCACGGTGGAGTTCCTCAGCCACCAGCGCAGCATCGGCAACGACCTGTCGACCCCCATGCCCCAGTACCGGTTCCCGGGCCTGGTCCCGGGCGACCGGTGGTGCGTCACCGCGGCCAACTGGCTGCGGGCCCACGTCGACGGAGCCGCCGCCCACGTGGTCCTGGCCTCCACCCACGAGCGGGCCCTCGAGCTGGTCCCGCTCGAGGTGCTCCAAGAGCACGCCGTCGACGTGCCCGGCGACGCATCGTTCCTCGACGGCCTCTGAGCTCGGCTCCCGGGGCGACGCTGCCGCTCAGGCCGGCCGGTCGGTGCGGAAGCGGAACAGCCGGAGGCTGTTGGCCACCACGAAGACCGACGACGCCGCCATCGCCACCCCGGCCAGCATCGGGTTGAGGAGCCCGGCCGCAGCCACCGGGATGGCGGCCACGTTGTAGGCGAAGGCCCAGACCAGGTTGGCCTTGATGGTGCGCAGCGTGCGGCGGCTGAGGCGCACGGCGTCGACCGCCGCCCAGAGGTCGGCGCGGACGAGGGTCAGGTCGGCCGCCTCGCGGGCGACGTCGGTCCCGGTCCCCATGGCGAGGCCCAGGTCGGCCTGGGCGAGGGCGGCGGCGTCGTTCACGCCGTCGCCCACCATCGCCACCCGGCGGCCCTCGGCCTGGAGCCGCACGACCTCGGCCACCTTCTCCTCCGGCAGCACGCCGGCCACCACCCGGTCGATGCCGACCTCGGCGGCGACCGTGGCGGCCACCGAGGCGTTGTCGCCGGTGAGCAGGACGGGGCTGAGCCCGAGGGCTCGGAGGCGGGCGATGGCCGCCGCCGAGCTGGGTCGCACGGTGTCGGCCACCACCGCCACCACCCGGACCTGGCCGTCCCAGCCCACCGCCACCGCGGTGCGGCCCTGCTCCTCGGCATCGCGGTGGGCGGCGGCCAGCTCGTCGGGGACGACGAGGCCCTGGTCCGCCAGGAAGCCGGGCCGGCCGGCCACCAGCGCCGAACCGCCGACCACGCCCGACACGCCGAGGCCGGCGGTCGATCGGAAGCCGTCGACGGCGAGCCGGTCGGCTTCGGGCACGGCATCGCGGATGGCCCGGGCGATGGGGTGCTCGCTGGCGGCCTCGAGGCTGGCCGCCAGGACCCGCGCCCGGGCGGCATCGGTGCCGTCGGCGACCACCAGGTCCACGAGGGCCATCTGGCCGGTCGTGACGGTGCCGGTCTTGTCGAGGACGATCGTGTCGATGCGCTGCGTGGCCTCGAGGACCTCCGGGCCGCGGATCAGCACGCCGAGCTGCGCGCCCCGGCCGGTGCCCACCAGGAGCGCCGTCGGGGTGGCCAGCCCGAGGGCGCAGGGGCAGGCGACGATGAGCAGCGCGACGGCCGGGGTGAGGGCGCCGGCGAACCCGGATCCGGTGCCGAGCCACCAGCCGAAGGTGGCGACGGCGAGGGTGATGACCGCGGGGACGAACACCGCCGCCACCCGATCGGCGAGGCGCTGCACCTGGGCCTTGCCCGACTGGGCGTCGGCCACCAGCTTGGCCATGCGGGCGAGCGTGGTGTCGCTGCCCACCCGGGTGGCCCGCACCACCAGCCGCCCGCCGGCGTTGACGGTGGCCCCGGTGACCGCGTCGCCCGGGCCCACCTCGGTGGGCACCGACTCGCCGGTCACCAGCGAGCCGTCGATGGCCGAGGTCCCCTCGTCGACGATGCCGTCGGTGGCGACCTTCTCTCCCGGACGGACCACGAAGCGGTCACCCACCACCAGCTGGTCGACGCCGATGCGCTCCTCGCGACCGTCGCCGTCCAGGCGCACGGCCTCCTTGGACCCCAGGTCGGCCAGGGCGCGCAGGGCGTCGCCGCCGCGCCGCTTGGCCCGGGCCTCGAACCAGCGACCGGCGAGCAGGAACAGGGTGGTGGCGCCGACCACCTCGAAGTAGAGGGCGGTGTCGGCGTGGGCCCGATCGGCGGTGAGGGCGAAGTCGTGGCGCATGCCGGCGACGCCCGCACTGCCCCAGAACAGGGCCCAGAACGACCAGGCGAAGGCGGCCAGCACGCCGACCGAGACGAGCGTGTCCATGGTGGACGACCCGTGCCGCAGGTTCGTCCACGCGGCGCGGTGGAACGGCGCTGCGCCCCAGGTGGCCACCGGGAAGGCCAGCATCAGGCTGAACCACTGCCAGTTCGTGAACTGCAGGGCGGGCACCATGCCCATGGCGATCAGGGGCACGCTCAGGACGCCCACGACCAGCACGCGGTGGCGCAGGTCGTCGACGCTCCCGTGGTCGTGGTTCTCGTGCTCGCTCCCCTGCCCGGAGCGATCCTCGGGCCCACCGCCGGACAGGACCGGCTGCGGCACCCAGGCCTGGTACCCGACGCCCTCGATGACCTCGATGGCCTGCTCGGGCCCGAACGCCGCAGGCGCGGTCACCTGCGCCGTCTCCAGCGCGTAGTTCACGGTGGCGGTGACGCCCTCGACCTTGTTCAGCTTGCGCTCGATCCGCGCCGCGCACGAGGCGCACGTCATGCCGCCGATCTCGAGGTCGTGGACGACCTCGAGGGCGGGGCCCGGGTCCGCCCGGTCGGCCTCGGCCGGGCCGGCCACCGTGGCGGTGGGGCGGTCGATCACGAGCCCATCCCCTCCATGTCGTGCGCGCCCGGAGCCACCGTGGTCGAGGTGCTGGTGGGGTGACGTTCACGCGAGGGGGCCGGATCGCTGCCGAGGGCGCTGCCGGCGACGAAGGCGCCGCCGAAGGCCACGAGCAGCACGGCGGCGAAGGCCGCCAGGCGGGCCCGGGCACCTTCCGGGACCACCGAGCGGGTCACGACCGCACCAGGCGGGCGATGGCCGCCTGGGCCTCGGCCAGCTTCTCGTCGAGGGCGGCGTCGTCTCCCTGGCGGGCGGCGTCGGTGACGCAGTGGGCGAGGTGCTCGTCCAGCAGGTTCAGCGCCACCGACTGCAGCGCTCGGGTGGCCGCCGAGACCTGGGTCAGGACGTCGATGCAGTACTGGTCCTCCTCCACCATGCGGGCCAGCCCCCGGACCTGGCCCTCCACCCGCCGGAGCGCGTTGAGGTGCTTCTGCTTCTCGTCGGAGTACCCAGCCATGGCCGCCAGGGTACCCCCTAGGGGTAGAACGACAACCCCCAGGGGGTATTCGGACCGGCGTCCGACCCAGCCCGGTACCGTGGGCCCGTGCTCGTCACCATCCTCGGAGCCCACGGCGCCATCGCCCGCCACCTCACCCGCTCGCTCGCGGCGGTGGGCGACCAGGTGCGAGGTGTCGTGCGCAACCCCGACCACCACGCCGACCTCGTCGCCGATGGTGCCGAGCCGCGCGTGTGCGACCTCGAGACCGCCGACGACGCCGCGATCGACGCCGCGCTGGCGGGCAGCGACGTCGTGGTGTTCGCCGCCGGCGCCGGTCCGGGCAGCGGCGCCGCCCGCAAGGAGGCGCTCGACCGCGACGGGGCCATCCGCGCCGCCGACTCGGCGGTGCGGCTCGGCATCGCCCGCTTCCTGGTGGTGAGCGCCATGGGCACCGACGACCCGCCCGCCGACGACGAGGTCTTCAGCGTCTACCTCCGGGCCAAGGCCGATGCCGACGCCGCGGTCCGCCGCGCCGGCCTCGACCACACGATCGTGCGCCCCGGCGGCCTCACGGACGACCCGCCCACCGGCCACGTGGCGCTGGCCCGCCACGTGGCGCCCGGCTCGGTGCCCCGAGCCGACGTCGCCGCCGTGCTCGCCGCCCTGGTCCACGACCCCGCCTCGGCCGGCCGGACCGTGGAGCTGGTGGGCGGAGACGTCCCGATCGCCGAGGCCGTCGCCGCCCTCGCGGGCTCGGTCGAGCCCGATCGGGGCTGACCATCGCCGCAGCGCGGCTGGTCCCGGCCTCGGCGTCGAGAGCCGCGGCCACCATCGTCGTCGGGCGCACCCTCCGGGGGTTCGCCGACGGCTTCGTGAGCGTGCTGCTCGCGCAGTACCTCACCACCCTCGGCCTCTCGCCGCTCGAGATCGGCGCCATCGTCACCGCCACCCTCCTGGGCTCCGCGGCGCTCACCCTCGCCTTCGGCCTGACGGCCCACCGCACGAGCCTGGCCGGCCTGCTCGTGGCGGCCTCGGTGGTCATGGCGCTCACCGGGATCGGCTTCGCGACCGTCACCGCGTTCGTGCCCCTCCTCCTGGTGGCCCTGGTGGGCACCCTGAACCCGTCGGCCGGCGACGTCAGCGTGTTCCTCCCCACCGAGCAGGCCCTGCTCGCCGAGGAGGTCGATCCGGTGGAGCGGCCGGCGCTCTACGCCCGCTACAACGTCGGCGGCACGCTGGCCGGCGCGCTGGGCGCCCTCGCCTCGGGCGGGCCCGAAGCCGTGGCGAACCGGTTCGACTGGGACGTGGCCACCGCCCTGCGGCTCGCGTTCCTCGTCTACGTCGCCGTCGCGGCCGTGATCTTCGTGCTCTACCGCCGGCTGCCCCGGGTCGCCCCCAGCGTCCCCCCGTCCGCTGCCGACGGACGGCGATCCCCGCTCGGGTCGTCGAAGCGGACCGTGCTGGGCCTCGCCGCGCTGTTCAGCCTCGACTCGGCGGGCAGCGGCTTCGTGGTGACGTCGCTCCTGGTGCTGTGGCTGCACCTGCGCTTCGACCTGTCGGCCGGGGTCACCGGCACGGTGTTCTTCGCCTCGGGCCTGCTCGGCGGCTGTTCGCAGCTCCTCGCCCCGCGGCTGGCCCGGCGCTACGGGCTGGTGCGGACGATGGCGTTCACCCACGTGCCGGCCAGCGCGCTGCTGGCGCTCACCCCGTTCGCGCCGTCGGGCGGGGTGGCCATCGCCCTGCTCCTGGTGCGGGCCCTCTTCGCCCAGATGGACGTCCCGGCCCGCCAGGCCTTCGTGATGGCGGTGGTGCCGCCGGAGCACCGCGCTGCCGCGTCGAGCGTCACCAACGTGCCCCGGAGCCTGGCCTCGGCCACCACGCCGCTGCTCGCCGGCGCGCTCCTGAGCCGCTCGCACTTCGGGTGGCCCCTGGTGATCGCCGGGCTCACCAAGCTCAGCTACGACCTGCTGCTGCTGGCCCGGCACCGCCACACGCCCACCGACGAGGCCCGGTCCACGACCTCGTCCCCCGCCTGACCGACTCCGGCTGCCTGCCGGATCGATCGCCTCGGCGACCGTCGTTCAGGCCGGGCCCGGGACCTCACGGCTGGCCCGCACCAGCTCCGCGATGCCGGCCGCCGGCTGGGGGCGAGCCAGCAAGTACCCCTGCCCTCGGGTGCAGCCGAGCTCCATGGCTGCCAAGCGCTGGTTCTCGGTCTCGATGCCCTCGGCCAGGGTGGACACCCCGATGGCCTCGGCGATGGCCACCACCGCGCTCACGATGCCGCGGAGCACCGCCGTCTCGCGCGAGTCGCCGCTCTCGCGGATCAGGCTGGCGTCGAACTTCAGGAAGTCGACGGGGAACGAGGCCAGCCGGCCGAGGGAGGAGTAGCCGGAGCCGAAGTCGTCGATGGCGATGCGCACGCCGGCGGTGCGCAGCTCGGTGAGCTGCGCGATGGCGTCGGCGAAGTTGCGGGCGATCGCCGTCTCGGTCAGCTCGAGCACGAGGTGGCGAGCGGCGATGCCCGCCCCCTCGACGGCCCCGAGCACGTCGTCGACCAGGGTGCCGGCGGCGAAGTGCTCGGCGCTGATGTTCACGCTCACGCCGAGGGGCAGCCCGGCACGCTCCCACCCGGCGCACTGCCGGGACGCGTCCTGCAGGGCCCAGCGGCCCATGTCGACGATGGCGCCGGTCTCCTCGGCGATCGGGATGAACGCTGCCGGGGTGAGGAAGCCCCGGGTGGGGTGGTTCCAGCGCATGAGCCCCTCGACGGCATCGATCACGCCGGTCGCGAGGACGACGATGGGCTGGTAGTGCAGCTCGAGCTCGCCCTCGCGCTGGGCCCGGCTCAGGCCGCCGACCACCTCGAGCCGCTGCGCGCCAGCTCGCGCAGGCTCGGGGCGAACACGTGGCTGCGGGCCTTGCCCGTCCGCTTGGCGGCGTACATGGCCGTGTCGGCGTCGTGGATGAGGTCGGCGGGACCGGTGTGGTCCGGGCTGGCGAAGGCGATCCCGATGCTGGCCGACAGCGGCAGGGCCGTGCCGGCGACGTCGAACGGGTCGGCCAACACCTTCTGGATCCGGGCCGCCACCGCCTCGGCCCGGGCGACGTCGCCCGACTCGACCACGATCACGAACTCGTCGCCGCCGTGGCGCGAGAGCAGGTCCGACGGCCGGGTGGCCCGCTGCAGCCGGTCGGCCAGGTCCCGCAGCAGCTGGTCGCCCACGGCGTGGCCCAGCGAGTCGTTGACGTTCTTGAAGCCGTCGATGTCGATGAACAGCAGCCCGACCTCGGTGCGTCCGGACGCTCGGTGGAGCTGGTCGAGGTGCTCGAGCAGCTGCACCCGGTTCGGGAGCCCGGTCAGCGCGTCCCGGCGGGCGTGCTGCCAGGAGGCCTCGGCCACCTGGGCCCGCTCGACGTCGCGGTCGCGACGCTCGTTGATGTCCCGGAAGAAGACGACCAGGCCCTGCTCGTCGGGGAAGGCGCGGATCTCGAACCAGGTCTCCAGCGGGTCGTAGCGGTAGGCGTCGACGATCGCCGGCTCGCCGGTGGCCGCAGCGTGGAGGTACTCCTTGCCCAGCAGGCTGTCGTGCACGTCCGGGAACTCCTCCCACACCGACCGGCCGAGCAGCTCGTCCGCCGGGCGGCGCAGCAGCCGGGCGGCGCTCTCGTTCAGGAACGTGAACCGCCACTCGGTGTCGAGGCAGTAGACGGCGTCGCTGGTGACGGCCAGGGCGAATCGCGCCAGGTCCCCGATCGACCGGTCACCTGGAGCTGCCATCGGGACCTCCCTCCTGGTTCGCCGGGCGCGGCCCGGCGACCCCGGTCGTTGCCAAGGGGTTCGCCGTGCGCCCCGCCCGCGCCTTCCTCACCGGTGGCCGGTCACCAGATGTCGACCCGCTCGGCCGGGTCGAGCCACAGCGCGTCCTGCTCCTCGACGCCGAACGCCGCGTGGAACCCGTCGATGTTGCGCACCACGGCGTTGCACCGGAACTCCGGCGGCGAGTGCGGGTCGATGGCCAGCAGGCGCACGACCTCCTCGTCGCGGGACTTGGTGCGCCACGCCTGGGCCCACGACCAGAAGAAGCGCTGGTTGCCGTCGAGCCCGTCGACCACCCCTGGCTCGTCCTCGCCGACCGCCAGGCGGTAGGCGGCGTAGGCGATGGCCAGGCCGCCGAGGTCTCCGATGTTCTCCCCCACGGTGAAGGCGCCGTTGACGTGGTGGCCCGGGGCCTGCTTCGGCTCGAGGGCGTCGTACTGGGCGATCAGCGCCGCGGTCCGCTCCTCGAACGCCGAGCGGTCGGCGTCGGTCCACCAGTCGTTGAGGTTGCCGTCGCCGTCGTAGCGCGAGCCCTGGTCGTCGAAGCCGTGCCCGATCTCGTGGCCGATCACCGCGCCGATGGCCCCGTAGTTGACCGCGGCGTCGGCCTCGGGGTCGAAGAACGGTGGCTGGAGGATGGCCGCCGGGAAGACGATCTCGTTCATGAGCGGGTTGTAGTAGGCGTTCACGGTCTGGGGGCTCATGAACCACTCGTCCCGGTCGACCGGCTGGCCCACGCGGGCCAGCTCGCGGTCGACCTCGAAGGAGGCGGCGCGGCGCAGGTTGCCGATGAGGTCGCCCGGTCGGACCTCGAGCTTCGAGTAGTCCCTCCAGGAGTCGGGGTAGCCGACCTTGGGGGTGAACTTCTCCAGCTTCTCCAGCGCCCGGGCCCGGGTCTCGTCGGTCATCCAGGCCAGGTTCGAGATGCTCTGCCGGTAGGCCTCGATGAGGTTGGCCACCAGGTCCAGCATCTGGGCCTTGGCATCGGCCGGGAAGTGCTCGGCCACGTAGAGCTTGCCGAGGGCCTCCGAGAGGGCGGCCTCGACCACGCCGACGCCTCGCTTCCAGCGGGCCCGCAGCTCGGTGGTGCCGCTGAGGGTGGTGCCGTAGAAGGCGAAGTTCTCCTCGACGAACGGGCTGCTGAGCAGGGCGGCGGCGTCGTGCACGAGGTGCCACCGGAGCCAGGCCTTCCAGTCGTCGAGCGGGACCTCGGTGAGGGCAGCGGCGAGGCCGGTGAGGTAGCTCGGTTCGCGGACGATCACGCGGTCGAGCAGCGTGGCGGGCGCCCCGAGACCTTCGAGCCAAGCCGACCAGTCGACGGCCGGAGCCAGCGCCTCCAGGGCGCTGCGGTCGTGGAGGTTGTAGGTGGCCTCGGCGTCGCGGTCCTTGACCTGGTCCCAGTGGTGCGAGGCGAGGCGGGTCTCGAGGGCCACGGCGCGCCGCCTGGTCCTCGGCGTCATCGGCGCCGGCCAGCGCGAGCAGCCGGCCGACGTGGCCCTGGTAGGCCTCGAGGATCGGCGCGAACTGCTCTTCGCGGTAGAACGCCTCGTCCGGCAGGCCGAGGCCGCCCTGGGCGAGGTACACGGCGTAGCGGTCGGACTCGCGGGCGTCGGCGAAGACCGCCACCCCGAAGGGGCCCGGCACGCCGGAGCGCCCGAGCTCGCCCAGCAGGCGCAGCAGTCCGGCGGCGTCGGCGACGGCGTCGATGGCGGCGAGGTCGTCCTCGATGGGCGAGAGCCCCAGGGACTCGATGTGGTCCTCGTCCAGGAAGCTGGCGTAGAGGTCGCCCACCTGCTGGGCCTCGCTGCCCGGGGCGGCCTCCTGCTCGGCCAGGCGGTCGAGCAGGGCGCGGACGGCCAGCTCGGACTCGTCCCGCAGCCGGTGGAAGGCGCCGTCGCTGGCCCGGTCGCCCGGGATCTCGGCGGTGGCCAGCCAACTGCCGTTCACGTGGCGGAAGAGGTCGTCCTGCGGCCGGACGTCGTCCACCACGTGCTCCAGATCGATGCCCGAACCCATCTCGCCAACCCTGCTTCCTGCTCGCGTCGTCGCTGCGCTGCCGACCCTACCGAGGTCCGGCGAGGGCGCGGTCGACCCGCCGCGAACGGTGGTCGCCGGTGGGCGCGTCAGCCGGCGGCGTCGTCGTCGCGCATGGGGCCGACGGGGTGCCCGGACGGGTCCCGCAAGAAGGCGAGGTCGCCCACGCCGTCGACGTGCACCGGTCCATGAGCACCACCTCGCCGGCGGCACCGCCCGCGCACCGAGCTGTGCGGCCCGGGCGACCTCGGGACCGCCCCCGACCCACGTTCGCGGAGGCCGGGGGCCGGGCCCGGCAAGCGGTCATGGGTCGCCAGGCGACGAGGAGGGTAAGGAACCGGCCATGACGGCCATCATCAAGCGGCGAGACGCCCGCAACCGCTTGCGAAGGGCCGCTCGCCGCGGGGTGAGCCACGGGCTCGAGGAGTGGCTGGAGGGCGACGAGCCCACCACGCTCGGCACCCTGAACGACGCCTTCGGCGAGAAGATCCTGGCGGCCGCCTGCCTGGCCCTGATGGCGCCGTCGGCGTTGCCGATCCCCACCGGCGGCGCCACCCACGTGTTCGACGTGATCGCCTTCCTGTTCGCCGTGCAGATGGTGGTGTCGCGCAAGAAGGTCTGGCTGCCGGTCAAGTGGCGCAAGCGGGAGCTCGGGAAGGGCACCAAGAAGGCCTTCCGCCTGCTCATCCGCTTCGTGAAGCAGTGCGAGCGGATCTCGAAGCCCCGCCTCCGGTGGATGCTCACCAGCCGGGTGGGCGAGTCGCTGCTGGGCATCGCCATCACCGTGCTGGTGGTGGGCGCCTTCATCAGCCCGCCGTTCTCCGGCCTCGACACGCTGCCCTCGCTCGCCGTGGTGGTCATCGCCCTCGGCATCCTCCTCGACGACGGGCTCTTCGCCATCGGCGGCCTCGTCATCGGCGTGGCCGGGCTCGGCCTCACCATCGGGCTCGGCCTGCAGGCCAGCCACCTGTTCGGCACCCTCTTCTGATCGGGCCGGCCGCCGGAGCCGGGGCGGCGCGCCGCGACGGCCCTCAGCGGCGGTCGGTGCGGAGGGGCTCGACCACGGCCACGTAGGCCGCGAGTCGGTCGGCCAGCTCGAAGCAGAGCTCGGGGTCGCCGAGGTCGGGGTCGATCCAGGCCTCGGAGAGCCGGCACCACCCCTTGCGGCCGAGGAAGGGCCCCGCCACCGCATCGGGCCCGAGCTCCTCCCGCCAGGAGGCCTCGGCCGCCACGAGGGGACGCAGCCCAGCGGCGTTCTCCCGGTCGTCGGGGTGCTCGAGGTGGAAGCCGACCTCGATGGCGAGCACCTCGGCCCCGGGGACGTGCTTCGCCGAGACCACCTGCGCCTCGTAGTGCGCTCGCGGGCACTCGTCGAGGTCGAACCACGCCTTGAGGCCCCAGCGTCGGGCCTGGGTGCGGAACGAGCCCAGCTCCGGCGGGACCAGGCCCCGCACCGCATCAGCCACCTGGTCGAACACCCCGAGCTCCACCGGTGCAGTCTGGCGGACCGGTGGCGGTCGGCGCCCGAGGTCGTTCAGGAGCCGGCGGCGGCTGCGCCGACGACCACCGTGGCCACGAACGGCGACGTCAGCGCCCGCACGAGGGCGCCGTAGCCGAGGCCGAACGTGAGCTCGTCGCCGGGCGCGAGCTCGTGGTCGCCGGCATCGAGCACGAGGTGGTCGCTGCTGGCACCCAGGATCGTGGTCCCGGGCGGCGGGACGAGGCCGTCGGGATCGACGTCCTGGCGACCCAGGGCGACGATCACCTGCCGGATGGTCCCGCTGCCGAGCCGCACCGGACGGTCGCCGAACGCCGTCTGGGCGAGCGAGCCCCACGGCTGCACGGGCTTGCGCTGGGCCTCGATGACCTCGGCGACGAGCGCGAACGCATCGAGGTGGAGGCCGGGGATTGGGGTCCGCTCGAGCGGTTCCGTGCCCAGCAGGATCGACTCGCCGAGGCGCAGATCGTCGATGCGCCCCACGTCCACGGTGTCGAGCGCCCACGCCAGGTTGGCCGAGTTGCCGCCGGAGACGACGGCCAGGGGCCGCCCGATCTCGACCTCGACCTGCTCCACCAACCGGGAGAGCTCGTCCATCTTCGCCTGGTCCGGCACCACGCCGCTCTGGCAGGCCAGGTTGGTGCCCAGGCCCTGGAGCACCAGTCCCGGCAGCTCCCCCACCCGGCGCGCCGCGTCGACGACGTCGACCGCAGCCAGCCCCTCACGGAGGTCGCCCAGCTCGACCATCAGCACGATGCCGTGCGACACCCGGTGCCGCTGCGCGGCGGACGAGAGCGCGGCGAGCACCGCGGCCTCGGTGTTCAGGCTCACGTCGGCCTCGCGGACCACGGCCTCGGCCTGGCTGGCCATGGGCGAGCGGATGAGGGTGAGCGGTGCGGCGATGCCCGCCGAGCGCACGCGGGCGAGGTTCTCGATCCGGGAGTCGCCGAGGCCGTGGGCCCCGCCACGGAGCATGGCGGCGGCGATGTCGGGGGACCCCAGGGCCGCCTTGGTCACGCCGGTGGCGCGGATGCCGAGCGGGGCCAGCCGATCGACGAGCACCCGGGTGTTGGCCGCCACCTTGTCGAGGTCGACCTCGACGCGGGGCGCGGTCACCGCTCGCTCAGGGCCCGTCCCGCACCGAGCTCGGGGAAGGCCAGCAGCACCATGTCGACCAGGCGGTCCAGCGGCCGCGTGAGCGGGTCGGTGGCCGGGATGCCGAGCTCGAGCTCGTGGTCGTCGATCGCGCCGCTGATCTCGTCGTCGGTCATCAGCTCGTGGTTGATGGTGATGCCGATGACCTTGGTGTCGGCGAAGGCCTCGATGAGCGCGACCTCGCTGGCGGCGGTGGGCATGGCCACCATCGGGAAGTCGCCGAGCACCTCGCGCTTGGGGGCGTGCTGGACGATCACGCCGGCGGGGCGGCTGCCGCGGAGGATGTGGGCCGAGGTGAGGTAGGCGGGGTGGCTCAGCGCGCCCTGGCCCTCGACGACGATCACGTCGGGGTCTTCGCCCTCGAAGGCCGCCACGACCTGGGCCTCCACCTCGCCCGAGCAGAACTGGGGCACCAGGGCGTCGAGGGCCACGCCGTACTTGCCGCCCTGGATCAGCGTCGTCTGGCCGGTGCCGACCATGACGGCCTTGATGCCCTGGGCGTTGAGCGCCTGCACCAGCAGGGTCGCGGTGGTCCGCTTGCCGATGGCGCCGTCGGTGCCGAGCACGGCGATGCGCGGGCACGTGACGTCGAAGATGCGGCCGGAGAAGAGCTTGAGGTCCTTCTTCTCCTTGGGCCGACGCACGTCGGTGATGGTCACCCCGGCCAGGAGGCTGGCGGCCACGAACTCGGCGTCGTCGTTCAGGAACTCGTGCAGGCCGTTGATCACGTGCATGCCGCGGGAGATGCCGTCGAGCAGCACCACCCGCTGCGCCGGCGAGAGGAGCCCGTCGGCCGGGGCCACGCCGCAGATCAGGAAGTCCGGCACCCGGCCGGCGTGGGCGATGGCCTCGGCGAGGTCGCGCAGCACCGGGATGCCGTTCGGCGTCCCGTCGAGGAAGGCGCCAGCGTCGGCCCCTGCCTGGTGGCTGTCGATGACGCTGAGCACCTGGTACTTCTCGGAGTGGCGCACCAGGCCGTTGGCGGTCTTGCCGTCCTGCTCGCCGAACTGGCCCTCGCAGTAGACGACGGCGGTGGTGCCGGTGGCCGGGCGCGCGGCGGTACTGGAAGCGGTGGGGAACAGCGGGGACATGGCACTCCTCTGAGCGGCTCAGAGGAGGCGACGGGATCGTGGCGGGGCCGGTGGGGCCCAACGGTCAACGAGGCGTCTTCCCTGGGTGCCGGCAGTGTTGCCAGCACCTGAAGGGTACCTGCCGGGCCCCGGAACCCCGCGATGCGGCGTGCGGGGGCGACCGGCGACCTCAGGCCGGGCCGTGGCGGTCGAGCAGGACCATGGCCCTCGCGGCCTCGGTGTGGGACCACACGAGCGGCACGTTCCCGAGGCCGGCGCCGGTCCGGGCATCGACCTCTTCGGGCTGCAGCGGGCCCAGCAGGGCGAGCATGGCGTCGGTCCGGTCGCACGCCTCCCGGTAGCGCCCGACCACTGCCAGGGCGCTCACCGCCCACCAGCTGGCGGGGACGAACGCCCCCTCCCCCGGGCTGAACCCGTCGTCGACCCCTGCGTCGTAGCGCCGGAGGAAGGGGCCGTCGCCGAGGACCTCGATGGTGGCGTCCACGAGGCGGGCCGCACGGGGGTCGTCGGCGTCGAGCAGGCCGTAGACCACCGCGAGCAGCCCCGAGGCGTCGTGGTGGTCGTCCCCGTAGGCCTGCGGGAGGCTGCCGTCGTCCCGGAGCGCTCCCAGCACGCGGGCGCGGACCGCCTCGGCGGCAGCGGTCCACGTGCGGATCCGGCCGGCCCAGCGAACCCGGTGGTGCCGTCGCGCCAGCTCGGCCGCCCGGTCGAGCGCCAGCCAACGGCCGATGTCGGCCGAGAGGACCTCGGCCGGGCTCCGCAGCTCCCAGATGCCGTTCGTGGGGCCGGGCACGTGGAGGGCCCGCTCGGCGAAGGCCCGGACGATCGACCAGTGGGCGGCCGTGAGGCCGTCGCCGGCGTCGTCGAACGCGACCATCGACTCGAGGACGAGGCCGAGCACGTCGTGCTGCACCTGGCCGGCCGCCCCGTTGCCGAGGCGCACGGGGCGCGACCCCCGCCAACCGGAGCGGCCGACGAGCTCGCGCTCCGAGGGCACGTCGCCGCCCCGAACGTCGAACACCGGCGACTCCAGCAGGCGGGCCGGGCCCAGCGCGCCGAGGAAGCCGAGCAGCGAGGCGGCGGCCTCGTGCTTGCCGAGCAGCGATCCCACCCCGACCGCCTGGGCGCTGTCTCGCAGCCAGCAGTAGCGGTAGTCGAACTGGCGGTCGCCGCCCACCACCTCGGGCAGGGAGGTCGTGGGGGCCGCCACGATGGCCCCGGTCGCCACCGTCGTGCAGGCGGTGAGCACGGCGAGGGCGCGCTCGCCCAGGTGGGGGTGGTGCTGCGGGAGCGTGCAGGTGTCGGCGAACTCCTCCGCCGACGTGATCGCCGCGAGCACCTCGGCGGCGGCAGCCTCGAGCGTGGGCGGGTCGGCCACGTCCACCGCGACCACGAGCCCCCTCCATCGGTCCGGGACGGCGTGCAGGCTGGTGCGAACGGTCGGGCCGTCCACCACCGAATCGCCGTCGCCCGCCACGGCCACGCGGTGGCCGCCGAGCTCCGCCACGAGGTCGTCGGCCCACGCGGCCGCCGGCCCCTCGATGTCGCCGAGCGCGAGGTGGTGCTCGATGGCCACCGGCCCGCTCGCGCTGCGGGCGAGGCGCACGAGCACGCTGCCCGTCTCGCCGCGGATCAGGCCGTCGAGCAGCTCGACGTCGTGGCCGTCGATGCGCACGGTGGAGCGCAGGCCGGGGCCAGCGACGTCGTTCGAGCGCGACACGGCCGTGGCCCCCACCCAGGTGGCCGAGGGGCCATCGACGTCGAGCAGCTGCCACAGCAGAGGTGGGTCGTCGACCTGCGGCGCGCACCACCAGTCGATGGCACCGTCGTGGCGCAGCAGGGCGCTGCTCCGGCCGTCTCCCAGCAGGCGATGGTCCTCGATCGGCGGGTGCTCCCCGTCGCGGCCGGTCACCGCTCGAGGTCGGGCCCCGCCTCGGCGAGCTCCTCGAACCCCACCGCCAGGCGGGGCTCGTGGTCGGCGATCCAGACCAGCTCGGGCCGCTCCCGGGGGAGCACGAGCAGCTCGCCGGGCAGCTCGCCAGGTCGGTGGTGGGCAGCGGCGGGGGCCTCGCGCAGGTCGATCACCGGACCGACGTACCCCGCCGCCGTGGGTCCCGGAACCGCTGCCGCCCTCGAGCCGCCTCCCCACCATCGATGGTCTGCCGGACGAGCCGTGCGGGGATGGGGGCACGATGGAGCAGTACGACGTGGTCGTCATCGGGGCCGGTACCGCAGGCGAGTCGATCGCCCGGAACGTGGCCGAAGGCGGGCGCTCCGTCGCCCTGGTCGAAGCGAACCGGGTCGGGGGCGAGTGCCCGTACGTCGCCTGCACCCCGGGGAAGGCCATGTTGCGCGCCGCGCACGTGCGCCACCTCGTCCGCCACGCCGCCGAGGTCGGCGCGGTCTCCGCACCGCTCACGCTCGACGCCGAGCGCTACGCCTATGCCGCGGCGGTGGAGCGGCGGGACGAGAAGAGCTCCCA
Organism: Aquihabitans sp. G128; assembly: GCF_019048865.1. Classification (GTDB taxonomy): domain Bacteria; phylum Actinomycetota; class Acidimicrobiia; order Acidimicrobiales; family Iamiaceae; genus Aquihabitans. The sequence goes on from NZ_CP077604.1 coordinate 1,113,278, forward strand.
TCGCGACGACGAGGGGGCGGCCGACTCGGTCGAGGCGTCCGGCGTGACCCTCGTGCGCGGCCGGGGCGTCATCAGCGGTCCCGGCGTGGTGGCGGTCGACGGTCGGGAGCTGGGGTTCACCGACCTCGTCATCGGCAGCGGGACCAGCGCCGTCCGCCCCGAGATCGACGGCCTGGGGGACGTGCCCACATGGACCAGCGACGAGGCGCTCAGCTCCTCCGAGCTGCCGGCCTCGCTCCTCGTCCTCGGGTCCGGCGCGGTCGGCTGCGAGCTGGCCCAGATCTTCGCCCGGTTCGGGACCACGGTGACCGTCGTCGACAGCGCCGACCGGTTGCTCCCCAGCGAGGAGCCGCAGATCTCGGAGATCCTGCGGGGAGCGTTCGACGACGACGGCATCGCCGTCCGCTTCGGCATCTCGGCCCAGCGCGCCGAGGCGACCGATGCGGGCGTGGCCGTCACGTTCGACGACGGGACCACCATCGAGGCCGAGCGGCTGCTGCTCGCCGTGGGTCGCCAGCCCAAGACCGACGGGCTCGGCCTCGCGACGATCGGGGTCACCGCCGAGGACGACGGCACGCTCTCGACGGGACCGGACGGACGGGTGGACGGCCAGGAGCACGTCTGGGCCGCCGGCGACGTGACCGGTGTGGCCCCCTACACCCACACGGCGAACTACCAGGCCCGGATCATCACGGCCAACCTCCTCGGCGGCACGGCGACGGCGAGCTACGCCGCCATCCCCCGCTCGGTCTTCACCGAGCCGGCCGTCGGCTCCGTCGGCCGCACCGTCGCGGCCGCGAGCGACGAGGACCTCACCGTCGTCAGCACGTGCGCCGACCTCACCGAGACGGCTCGCTCCGGCACCGACGGCCTCGACGCCGGCGCCATCGTCCTGGTGGCCGACCCGGCACGTCGGGTCCTCGTCGGTGCCTCGGCCATCGGCCCCGAGGCCGACCACTGGATCAGCGAGGCGGTGCTCGCCATCCGGGCGGAGGTGCCGCTCGACGTGCTGGCCGACGTGGTGCACGGGTTCCCGACCTACCCCGAGGCCTACGAGCTGGCCGTCCGCCAGCTCCTCGAACAGCTCGACGGCGAGGCCGGGGACGGCGGGTCGTGATCGAGAGCGAGGCCCGACCGCTGGCGGGCCGGGTGGCCCTGGTGACCGGTGCCGGCAGCGGCATCGGCGCCGCCACGGCCATCCGCCTGGCCCGGGCCGGCGCCGACGTGGCGGTCAACGTCCACCGGCCCGGGAGCGGCGACGCGACCGTGCGGGCGGTCGAGGAGCAGGGCCGACGCGCGATCCAGGTGGTGGCCGACGTCGGCGAGGAGGCCGACGTGGCTGCGCTGTTCCGGACCGTCGAGGCCGAGCTGGGCCGGGTGTCGGTGTGCGTCAGCAACGCCGGCACCCAGGAGCAGGCCCCGTTCCTGGAGCTCGAGCTGGCGTCCTGGCGCCGCCAGCTGTCGGTGAACCTCGACGCCACGTTCCTGGTGGGCCGGGCCGCCGCTCGGTCGATGGTCGGCCACGGCGGCGGGACCATCGTGAACGTCACGAGCGTGCACGAGCACACGACGTTCCCCGGGCTATGCGGCCTACTGCACGGCGAAGGCGGGGGCCGGCATGCTCACCCGAGCGATGGCCCGGGAGCTGGCCTCGGAGGGGGTGCGCGTGGTGGCGGTCGCTCCCGGCGCGGTGGCGTCAGGGGCGAACGAGGATGCGGACGACGGTGATCCCGAGGAGCTCCGCCGCACCCTGGAGGGCATCCCCGCCGGGCGGCTGGCGCGGCCCGAGGAGGTGGCCGACCTGATCGCCTACGTGGCCTCGCCCCAGGCGGCGTACATCACCGGGACCACGATCGTGATCGACGGCGGGCTCGAGCAAGAGGTCTCGATCAGCTGACCCCACCGGCGCCGTGCTCGCGGAGGGCCGCTTCGACGGCAGCCGCGAGGTCCTCCGGGGCTCGGCTCTCGACGTCGAGCACGAGGTCGGCCAGCGACGAGTAGGTCCGGTCCCGCTCGGCCGCCTGTTCCTCCAGCACCGGCAGCGGGTCGTCGCCCAGGAGCGGGCGGTGGTGGGAGCCCGAGCGCTCGATGCGGGTCGCCAGCTCCAGGGGGTCGGCCCGCAGCCACACGGTGAAGGCGTCGGCGCCGGCCAGCGAGGCCAGCACGAGCTCGTCGTCCACCGCGCCGCCCGGCATGGCCAGCACGTCCGGCCCGCCGACGGTCAACAGGTGCACCACGATGTCGCGCTCCAGCGGGCGGTAGGCCGCCTCGCCGCCGCGCTCCCAGAGCTCGTTGACGGTCAGCCCGGTGCGCTCGTGGACCTCGACGTCGACGTCGACCAGCGGCCGACCGAGGTGGGCGGCCACCAGGCGGCCGACCGTGGTCTTGCCGGAACCCATGAGGCCCACCAGGACCACGTGGTCCGGCGAGGACGGGGCCGGGCCGGTGCGACGCGGGTCAGGCCGGTCGGGGCTCGCCACGGTCAAGCCACCGCCGCCGGGTGGGGCGTGGGCCAGGGGTTCGGTCGAGCCATCGTGATCTCCGTTCGGTCGTCGCCCGTCCCCTCTCTTCCCCCTGGCCCGCCGGCCCGGAACCCGCTGCGCATCGCCGCTGGTCCGAGCGGCGACGGCAGCAGATCGTTGGCACGCACCGGTCGGACGCCGGCTTTCGTGGGCCGCCGCCGGGCGCCGCTAGCTTGAGCGGCCTGCCGTTGTCCTTGAGACCACAGGGATGGCTCCGTCTAGGAGGCCATGTCTTGGGATCGGACCCGCGCCCAGCCGCGCTCATCGAGCTGTCGAAGATCATCGTCTCGGAGCGGCCGCTCCGCGAGACGCTGTCGCACGTCTCCGAGGTCATCACCGCCGCGCTCCCTGCCGCCTTTGCGGGCATGACGCTGATCGACGAGCGGGGCCAGCCGGTCACCACGGCCTACACCGACGAGGACTCCCCGGAGATCGACGCCGCGCAATACCGGACCGACGCCGGGCCCTGCCTGGATGCCTGGCGGCTCGCCCACGCCGTGCGCATCGCCGACACCGCCGCCGACGGCCCCTACGAGGCGTTCTGCGCCGCCGCCGTGGCCCACGGCATCCGGAGCACGCTCTCGGTGCCGCTCTGCGCGTTGGACGAACCGCTCGGCGCGCTGAACCTGTACTCCCACGAGGTCGACGCGTTCAGCGACGACGACGTGGAGCTGGCGTTGCAACTGGTGGAGGTGGCGGCGGTCGTCCTCGTCAACGCCCGGGCGTTCTGGGGCGAGCGGGAGCTGAACCTCCAGCTGAACGACGCGCTCAGCTCTCGAGCGGTCATCGAGCAGGCGAAGGGGATCCTCATGGCCCGCAACGCCACGCTCGACGCCGATGCCGCCTTCGACGTGCTCCGCAGCGCGTCCCAGCGCGAGAACGTGAAGCTCCGCGACATCGCCGAGCGCATCGTCGCCAGCCGCGCCTGAAGGAGCGGCGGGTTGCCACGGCCGTGCCGCATCGGCCGGTCGGCTCAGCCGCTCACGGCATCGAGGTGCTGGAGGAGGTCGTGGGCGGCCAGCTCCACGTCCTTGTGACGCCACTCGGCGGCGCGGTACACGCAGGCGATCAGGCCCGAGCGGTGCACCCGGCGCAGGTCGCCGCACACGAACGCGTACCGCGCCTTCGTCTCGTCGTTGGCACCGTCGGTGAGGCCGAGGTGCCAGGAGGCGTACGCCTCCCACGAGTGGCGCTTCGAGGTAGGCGTTCTGCGCCTCGGCGTCGGGCTGCACCTCACCCCAGTCACTGTCGAGGACGTACTGGCGGCGGTCGATGAGCCCACGCACGTGCTCCACCGCCTCGGCGTTCACCGCATAGGAGGCCATGGGCTCGCGCTACCCGGGTCGCCGCCGGCCAGACCCGCCCCCTTCCTTGCTGCTTCCGCAAGAGCCGATGCGTGCGGCGATGTCGCCCTCTACCGTGACCGCCATGGCTGCACAGGACCACGAAGACCAGCACGAGCACGAGCACCAGGCGGCGCACGAGCACGGCCACGTCCACCTCGACGAGGCCGACTGGGAGCGGTGGGCCGGGCAGGCGGAGCGGGAGGGCGAGGTGCTGCTCGACGTGGTGACGAAGGCGGCCAGCTGGGCCTCGGACCTGCGCGGCACCGCCGTCGGCCCCGTGCGCCACGTGGTCGACGTCGGCTCCGGGCCCGGGGTGGGCAGCTGCGAGCTGGCTCGGCTCTTCCCGGCCGCGACCGTGACCGCGGTCGACGGCTCACCGGCGATGCTGGAACGGGCTCGGGGGCGGGCCGAGCGGCTCGGGCTCGCCGAGCGGGTGACCACCCACCAGGCCGAGCTGCCCGATGGCTTGGAGGGGCTGGCTCCCGCCGACCTGGTCTGGGCGTCGATGTCCCTGCACCACGTGGGCGACGAGGTGGCCGCCCTCGCCGCGCTGCGGAGGCTCCTCGCGCCCGGCGGCCTGGTCGCCATCGCCGAGATCGCCGAGCCGCTGCGCGTCCTCCCCGACGACCTGGGGATCGGCCGGCCCGGCCTCGCCGATCGGCTCGACGCTGCCGGCTCCCGGTGGTTCGACGAGCTCCGCCGGGGGCTGCCGGGGGCCAAGGCCGCCAACTCGCTCCCGGCCTTGGTGGCCGACGCCGGCTTGCGCATCGTGGGATCCCGCATCGCCCAGGTCCGCCTCGACCCACCGCTCGCCGACGACGCCCGCCGCTTCGTGGCCGACACCGTCGACCGGTCCCGCCAGCAGTGGCAGCGCCACCTCGACGCCGACGACGTCGCCGCCCTCGAGGTCCTCGTCGATCCCGGCGACGAGCGCAGCGTCCTGCGTCGCCCCGACGTGTTCGTGCACGCCTCGCGAGAGCTCGTGATCGCCGCCCCGGCCTGACCGCCGCACCCGCCCGGCGCGCACGCGGCGCAGGCCGCGGCGGGCGGGCCTACCCTGTGCGGTCGGTGGAGCGGGCCACCGAACCAGAGGTTCCTGCACCCGAGAGGAAGACGATGGCCGAGACCGAGGGGCAGCCGGCGAACGAGGCGTTCCACGTCGCGACGCACCGCACCGGCTTCACCGAGACCGTCACCGTCACCGGCGAGCTCGACCTCGCCACCGCGCCCGCCCTCGCCGCTGCGGTCTCCGAGGCCATCGCCGCCGGGGTCGGCAAGATCGTGCTCGACGCCTCGGGCCTCACCTACATCGACTCCATCGGCATCAGCCTCCTCGTGCGGGCGTGGAACGAGATGAAGGGCCGGGCCACGATGCCCGTCGTGGTCACGAACCTGCAGCCCAACGTGCGCCGCGTCCTCGAGGTCTGCGGGATCGTCAACCTGGTCACCGAGTAGGCGGCCTCCGGATCCCCCGGCGGGGTGGCACCATGCACCGGTGCTCGTCCCGTCCGGTTCCGCCCGCATCGCCTACGACGCCGAGGGAGCAGGAGCACCGGTGCTGCTCCTGCACGCCGGCGTCACCGACCGCCGCAGCTGGCGCCCCCTCGTCGACCACCTCGGCGGAGGGTTCCGCACCATCGCGTACGACCGGCGCGGGTTCGGCGAGACCACCTACGACCCGGAGCCCCACCGCGAGGCCGACGGCGCGCTGGCGGTGCTCGACGCCGAGGGCGTCGGTTCGGCCGCGGTGGTCGGCGCATCGAACGGCGGCCGCCGAGCCATCGACCTTGCCCTCGCCGCCCCCGACCGGGTCGATGCCCTGGTGCTGATCGGCGCCGGGGTCAGTGGCGCCCCCGAGCTGGAGGTCGCCGCGCTGGCGCCGGACGTGCAGGACCTGGTGGCTCGCTACGAGGCCGCCGAGGAGGCCGGCGACCTCGACCTGGTGAACCGGCTCGAGGCCCACGCCTGGCTCGACGGCTGGACCGCCCCGGAGGGACGGGTGGGCGAGCCCGTCCGGGCCCGGTTCCTTGAGGCGAACGACATCGCCCTGCGATCGCCCGACCCCGGCCCCGAGGACCCGGTCGTGCCGGCCTGGGACCGCCTGGGCGAGATCACCGTCCCCACCCTCGTGCTGTGCGGTGAGCACGACGTGGTCGCCGTTCCGGCGGCCGAGCACCTGGCTGCCCACATCCCCGGTGCCCGCTACGAGGTGCTCGCCGGCACCGGCCACCTTCCCCACGTCGAAGGCCACCCGGAGGCCCTCCGCCTGATCACCGAGCTGCTCGAGGCGGTCGGCCCATGACCGGCGAGGGCGAGGGCCGCGGCACGATCGGGCTCGGTCCCGGCGGCGCCAGCGGCGAGCTCGCCGGCCTCGTGCAGCCCTTCCGGCTCCTGGCGCGCACCCGCCGCCTGCACGGCGCGCCGCGTGGCCACGGCTCCCGGGTGGTGGTCCTGCCCGGCCACAACTTCGGCGACGGCACGACGGCGGTGCTGCGCCGCTACCTCGCCGGGCGGGGCCACGACGTCTCCGGATGGGGCCTGGGCCGCAACGACCACGACGCCCGCACCATGGTGCAGCCGATGATCGCCGAGCTCGATCGACGGGTCGACGAGGGCGCCACCGGCCGGGCGGCGCTGGTGGGCCAGAGCCTCGGGGGGTTCCTCGCCCGAGAGGTCGCCCGGCACCGGCCCGACCTCGTGTCCCGGGTCATCACGCTGGGCAGCCCGCTCTATGCCCCCACCTCAGCCTTGCCCATCACGGTGCCGATCACCGCCCTGTGGAGCCGCTCGGACCACGTGGTCCCGCCGGGCTGGACCACCGACGACGGCCCCACGGTCGAGCTGGTCGAGGTCCGCAGCACCCACTTCGCCATGGGCTTCGACCCCGACGTCTGGCTGGTGGTGGCGGACCGGCTCGCTCGCGCCTGACCTGATCGGTCATCCGCCGCCGCCACCGGCTCCGAACTCCCTGCGTGTTCAACGTGGGCGGTCCCGAGATCGTGGTCATCCTGGTCGTCGCCCTGCTGATCCTCGGGCCCGACCAGCTGCCGAAGGCCATGCGCACCGTCGGAAACGTGATGGAGCAGGTCCGCCGGGTGTCCGGCGGGTTCCAGGCCGAGATCAAGAAGGCCATGGACGCCGCCACCGCCGAGGAGCCGGCCGCCAAGCCCGCCACGGAGCCCCGCCCCGAACCGCAGTCCGAGCCGACCTCCGCCTGACCCGCTCGGGGTCCATCTGCCCGCCGAACCCACCGAGCTCCGGGTGCGCGGCCCGTGCAGGCGAGGGCTTCAGACCCGGGGCTTGGCGCAGGGTGGGGCTCAGCCGAGCGGGGCGGTGAGCTCGATGTTGATGTCGTCGGGGTCCTGGAACGAGAGGATCGCCATGCCGGCGTCGGCGAGGTCGTTGATCTCGCCCCGCTCGATGCCGGCGCCGTCGAGGGCGGCGGCCGCCGACTCGAGCTCGCTGCGGTCGGCCACGGCGAAGCTCACGTGGTCGAGGCCGGTGTGCTCGGAGTCGAACGCCTGCGGGCCGACGGGGCGGAGCCCGAAGAGGGTGCCCTGGGGCGTCTGGTAGACGGTGCCGCCGTAGAACTGCTCCGGCGATGCGCTCACCCCCGGCTCGTCGGCGTGGTCGGAGGCGTCCACGGCGGTCGGCCAACCGAACACCTGGTCGTAGAAGGCCTTGGACCGAGCGATGTCGGTGACGGTCAGTCGGACGTGGGCGAAGCCGTTGCTGTTCACGAGTGCCATGGAGCTGCACTACCCGTGGCCGCGACCGGGACCCCACCCGATGTTGAGGGGCCTGCCGACCGGAGGCGGCGGCCGACCTAGGGTCCGGTCGTGTCCGATCCACGCGGGTGACCCTGGTGGGAGCGAGCAGCGCTGCTGGCGATCGTCGTGCTGGTGGCAGCAGCGGTGGTGCTGGTGGCGTCGGGCGAGGGGGCCGCAGGTGGTGGCCTCATCGGGGGCGCGCTGGCGATGGCCGCCAACCTCGCCGTCCAGCGACGGCGGGCGTCCCGCGCCTGACGGTTCGCGCACCTGACGGGAGGCTGGGCAAGATCACCCGAACGGAGCACGGGTCGGGGGTCACATCGGGTCCGTGCGGCGCTCGCTCGGGTAGCTCGACCGCATGGATGCCATCACCCTGCTCAAGGACGACCACCGGACCGTGGAGAAGCTCTTCAAGCGCTTCGAGAAGGCTGGTGACGGCGCCTACGCCGACAAGCGCCAGATCGCCGACCGGATCTGCGAGGAGCTGTCGAAGCACGCAGCCATCGAGGAGATGCTCTTCTACCCCGTCACCCGCGCCACCGTGCCGGAGACCGAGGACATCGTGCTCGAGAGCCTCGAGGAGCACCACATCGTCAAGTGGGTGCTCTCGGAGATCGACGACCTCGACCCCCACGACGAGCGCTTCGACGCCAAGGTCACCGTCCTCATCGAGAACGTGCGCCACCACGTGAAGGAAGAGGAGGAGGAGTACTTCCCGCAGGTCCGCGAGGAGCTCGGGCGCAAGGCCCTGGCCGAGCTCGGCGATGCCATGGTCGACGCCAAGAAGACGGCGCCGACGCACCCGCACCCCCGCGCCCCCCGACACCCCTCCCGGCAACGTCGTGGCGGGCACCGCGGCCGGCGTGGTCGACAAGGTGACCGACACCGTGAGCGGCCTGGCCCAGGGCTCGCTGGCCGTCGCCCAGGACGTCATCGCCAAGGTCAGCGGGTCGAAGACCAGCGCAAAGGCCCCCAAGGGGAGCTCCGTCGCCCGCAAGACCGCCACCAAGGTCCGCTCCGGCGCCAAGGAGACCGCCGACAAGGCCACCAAGGCGACGGCCAAGGCCAAGCGCACCGGCGAGGCCACCACCAAGGCCACCACCGCTCGGGCCAAGGCCACCGCCAAGGCCGCCACGTCCGGAGCCAAGGGGACGGCCACCTCGGCCAGGAAGGGCGCAGCCCGCACCACGACCGCGGCCAAGCGCAGCGCCAAGCGCACCGCGACCACGGCGAAGGGCGCCGCCAAGACCACCAAGGCATCCGCCAAGCGGGCCGGCACCAACACCCGCAAGGCTGCCGCCTCGCGCTGATCCTGCCGGGCCGACGGGACGAGAGCTCCCGTCGGCCGGCGACGATCACCCGGAGGGTGGGTCGGCCCCGGCCCCACCTCGGGTAGCCCCCGGCCATGGCTGAGATCGGGTACTTCCTGTCGGGTGAGGAGCACGGGCCCAACGCCCTGCTCGAGCAGGCAAAGGGGGCCGAGGCCCACGGCTTCTCGTCGGTCTGGATCTCCGACCACTTCCACCCCTGGCTCGACGAGCAGGGGTCGAGCCCGTTCGTGTGGGGCGTGATCGGCGCCATCGCCGCCACGACCTCGCTGCAGGTGACCACCGCGGTCACGTGCCCGACGATGCGCATCCACCCGGCGATCGTCGCCCAAGCCGCCGCCACCGCCTCCCTGCAGCTCGACGGCCGCTTCCGCCTGGGCGTCGGCACGGGCGAGGCCCTCAACGAGCACGTGCTGGGCGATCGGTGGCCCGGCGCCGACGAGCGCATCGACCAGCTGCGCGAGGCCATCGAGGTCATGCGGAAGCTCTGGACCGGTGAGCAGCTGTCGTTCGAGGGCGATCACTACGTGGTGGACCGGGCCCGCCTCTACGACCACCCGACCGAGACCATCCCGGTGCCGATCTCGGCGTTCGGCCCGAAGGCGCTGGACCTCGCCATCGAGGTCGGCGACGGCTTCGTGACGGCCTCCCCCGACGGCGACTCCCGCCAGCGCTACCAGGACGAGGGCGGCACGGGGCCGACCATGGCCGGGGTGAAGGTCTGCTGGGGCGCCGACGAGGACGAGGCGGCGAAGCTCGCCCACCACCTGTGGCGCAACGAGGGCGTTCCCGGCGAGCTGGCCCAGGAGCTGCCCATGCCCGGGCACTTCGCCCAGGCCAGCGAGCTGGTCACCGTCGAGGCCATCAAGGACTCGCACGCCTGTGGCCCCGATCCGGAGCGCCACGTCGAGATCCTCAAGGAGTACCTGGATGCCGGCTTCGACGAGGTCTACGTGAACCAGATCGGGCCCGACCAGGAGGGCTTCTTCGAGTTCTTCGAGTCCGAGGTCCGGCCTCGCCTCTGAACGGGTGACCGGAGGCGAGCCAGCCGGTCGCCCGCCACGGCGGCACCTAGGGTGCAGCGATGGCCGACGACGGTGGACGAACGAGCGATGCGTCGCTGCTCGCCGCGATGACCGGTCTGCTCGACGAAGCCCGCCGGCTGGCCCCCCATCGGCTGCCCGGCCTGATCGCGTCAGCGGCCGAGCAGCTCGGCGCCCGCGAGGCCCGGGTGTGGCTCTCCGATCCCCAGCAGCGGATCCTGGTGCACGTGCCCCACAGCGACCAGGCGGTGCAGCTGCCCGAGCAGCCCATCGATGCCTCGAGCGCCGGGCGGGCCTACTCCCACAGCGAGACGGTGGCGGCCGAGGACGAGGGCGTCACGCACCTGTGGGTGCCGCTCATCGATGGCGTGGACCGGATCGGCGTGCTCGAGCTGGTCGTGGCGGACCTCGGCGAAGCCGGGCGACGCCGCTTCGAGCACCTGGCGGCGGTGGCCGCCGCCGAGATCATCACGCGAGGCCAGTACAGCGACACGTTCACCCGCCGACGAAGGCGGCGATCGATGTCGCTGGCCGCCGAGCTGCAGTGGCAGGAGCTGCCGCCCACCAGCTTCTCCACCGCTGACGTGTCGGTGGCCGGCATGCTCGAGCCGGCGTACACCGTCGGCGGCGACACGTTCGACTACGCCCACGGCCCCGACCGGATGGACCTCGTCATCCTCGACTCCGTGGGCCACGACCTCGGGTCGAGCCTGATCTCCACCCTCGCGCTGGCGGCCTACCGCAACGCCCGTCGGGCGGGCGGCGACCTCGCCGACGCCGCCCGCCTCATGGATCGCGCCATCCAGGAGCAGATCGGCCGCGGGCGCTACGCCACCGGCCAGCTGGGCCGGCTCGACACCCGGACCGGCGTGCTGCGCTGGCTCAACGCCGGCCACCCGCCGCCCCTGCTGGTGCGACGCAACCACATCGCCGAGCTGGCCTGCCGCCCGCGCCTGCCGTTCGGCATCGGGCACATGGAGCCGGACCGGGTGTGGGAGATCGCCGAGGACCAGCTGGAGCCCGGCGACGGGGTGCTCTTCTACACCGACGGCGTCATCGAGGCCCAAGCCCTCGGCGGCGAGGACTTCGGCCTCGACCGGCTCATCGACTTCGTGAGCAAGGCCGTCGCCGCCGACCTCGGCCCGGCCGAGACGGTCCGCCGCCTCTCGAACGCCATCCTCGACTTCCACGGCGGCCACCTGCGCGACGACGCGACCAGCTTCCTGGTGGTGTGGACGCCCTGACGCCCGGCGCCGGGTTCTGCACGGAGGTGCGGGGGATATGCACCCGCGGTGACCGTGCGTTCGGAGACCCGCCCCGGTGATCCGGCGACCAGCGCGTTCCCCGTCCAGGCCCCGGTCGACGAGGCCACGTGGCGCCGCTGGGCCGCCCGCATCCCGCTCGCCGATCCGGCGGCGGGCCCGGTGTTGGTGGTCGCCCCCCACCCCGACGACGAGACGCTGGGCTGCGGCGGCCTGATCGCCGACCTCTGCCGGCGAGGGGTCGACGTCGCGGTCGTGACCGTCACCGACGGCGAAGGGTCCCACCCCGGCAGCCCCGGCCTCGCCGAGCTGCGACACGGCGAACAGGCTCGGGCCCTGGCGCACCTGGGGGTGCCGAGCCCGACCCGCCGCCTCGGCCTGCCCGACGGCTCGGTGCACGCCCATGCCGACGACCTCGTCGCCCGGCTCCGTGAGCTCGCGGCGGGGGCCTCGCTGGTGGTGGCGCCGTGGTCCGAGGACGGCCACACCGACCACGATGCGTGCGGCCTCGCCGCCATCTCGGCGGCCGCCGCGGTCGGCGCCGAGGTCTGGGCGTACCCCGTGTGGGCCTGGCAGTGGGCCCAGGACCACGAGCTCGACGGCCTCGACTGGGTGGGTCACGAGGTCTCGTCGAGCGCCCGGCAGGCGAAGCAGCGGGCGGTCGCGTGCTTCGCGTCGCAGACGACCGGGATGCTCGGCGCCGTCATCGTGGGCCCCGAGGCGCTCCCCCGCTTCGAGCGGACCGTCGAGGTGTTCGCCCGTGTCGGTTGAACCGTGGAGCGCCGAGGCGTTCGAGCAGCGCTACCAGGGCGACGCCGACCCCTGGGACTTCGCCGGTTCGCCGTACGAGCAGGGTCGCTACGCGTCGATCCTCGCGTCCCTCGGTCGGCCCTCGTACGGCCGGGCCTACGAGCCGGGTTGCTCGGTGGGTGAGCTGACCGCGCTGCTGGCGCCGCGCTGCGCAGAGCTGGTCGCCACCGACGTGTCGGCCACCGCCGTGGACCGGGCCCGAGCCCGCTGCCGCGATCTGGCCGGGGTGACGCTCGCGACCGGGTCGGTCACCGATGCCCCGCCGGCGCCGCTCGACCTCGTCGTGTTGAGCGAGGTCGGCTACTACCTGAGCACCGTCGAGCTCGCCGAGGTCGCCGGTGCGCTCGGCGCGGCCCTGGCTCCCGGCGGCGAGCTCGTCGCCTGCCACTGGCTCGGCGAGAGTCCCGACCACCAGCTCCACGGCACCACCGTCCACCGGGTCCTGGCCGACTCGCTCCCCTCGCGGCTCGCCCGCACCCGCCACGTGTCGGCGCCGGGGTTCACCATCGACCGCTGGACCGCGTCGTGAGCCCCGGCGGGTGGTCGGTGGGCGTGGTGGTGCCGGCGCGCAACGAGACCGCCACCATCGAGGCCTGCCTGGCTTCGATCCTCGCTGCACCGCTTCCCGCCGGGTCGGACCTCTGGATCGTGGTCGTGGCCGACGGCTGCGACGACGACACCGCCGGACGGGCCCGGCGGGCCCTCGGCGCGCGCGGCGAGGTCGTCGTGGTCGCCACCGGGAACGTCGGTGCCGCTCGCCGCGTGGGCGCACGCCGTGCGCTCGACCACCTCGACCAGACCCAGGGGCGGCCCCCGGAGCGCACGTGGCTGCTCACCACCGATGCCGACAGCACGGTGCCCGGCGCCTGGATCGAGGCCCACCTCGGCCACGCCGACGCGGGTGCCGAGGGCGTGGCCGGGACGGTGGCGGTGGCGTCCTTCAGCGAGCACCCCACCTCGGTGCCCGACCGGTTCGCCGCCGAGTACGTGCTCCACCCCGACGGCACCCACCCCCACGTGCACGGCGCCAACCTCGGCGCCCGCGCCGACGCCTACGTCGCCGTCGGGGGGTGGGCCCCGCTGCGCACCGGCGAGGACCACGACCTCTGGAACCGGCTCCGGGCCGGAGGCGCCGCCCTCGTCACGACGATCGAGGCGCCGGTGACCACGAGCGGCAGGCGGACGGGCCGTGCCCCGTCCGGCTTCGCCGCCCGCCTGCTCGAGCTCGCCCCGGCGCCCGTGGCGGTCGAAGCGCCGGACCTGGTCGGCTCGTGGCGCGCCGCGACGACCTCCACGCCCTCGTCGCATCGGGAGACCTCGACCTCCCGCCCCTCGGCGGCGGCGCCACCGCCGAGCGGTGGGCCGCGCTCGCCGCCATCGCTCGCCGTGACGTCTCCCTGGGGCGGCTCGCCGAAGCCCACGCCGGCGCGTGCCAGATCCTGGCGGAGGCGGGCCGATCGGCGCCCCCTGGCCAGACCTTGGGCGTGTGGGCGTCGGAGCACCCCGCCCACGTGGTGCGCGCCGAACGCACCGGACACGGCCTCCGGCTCACCGGGTCCAAGGGCTTCTGCACCGGTGCCGGCATCGTCGACGCCGCCCTCGTGACGGTCCCGGCGAGCGACGGTCCCCTCCTGCTCCTCGTCGACCTGGCCGACCTGGGCGAGGACCAGGTCTCCCTGGACGACTGGCGGACCCCGGCGCTCGCCGACACCCGCACCGCCACCGTGACCTTCGACGGGCTCGTCGTGGGCGAGGACGCCGTGCTCGGCGGGCCCGGCTGGTACCTCGATCGACCGGGCTTCTGGCTCGGAGCCGTGGGCCCCGCCGCCTGCTGGGCCGGCGCCGCCCAGGGCCTGGTGGACCACGCGGCGGACCACCTCGGCGACGACCCGCACCGCCTCGCCCACCTCGGCGCGCTCACCGCCGCCTCCTGGGACCTGGACGCCATCCTCTCCGCCGCCGGCGACGCCGCCGACAGGGGCGGGCACGATGTCGACGGCGCGCGGCGGCTGGCGCTCACCGTCCGCCACCTCGTCGACGACCGCTGCGAGGATGTCCAGCGGCGCTTCGAGCGGGCCCTCGGACCGCGCGCCCTCGCGGGCGATGCCGCCGTCGCCGAGCGCCATGCAGCCCTCACCCTGTACCGCCGGCAGTGCCACGCCGAGGCCGACCTCGAGGCGCTCGGCCGCATCGCCCGCGCCCGACCGGCGTCGTGAGCGATGGTCGCTCGCCCTTGCGGGTGGTTCGCGGGTCGACGTGCACCGCCGGGGTAGGCGAGGCAGCGACGGCCACGACGGAAGCCCGAGACCGATGGATCGCCTAGCCGAGTACCGCTACGAGAGCGCCGCCGAGGCCGCCGCCATCCGCACCTCGCTCCGGGAGACCGTCGCCATGGCCGGACTGTCCGGTGAGCGGTGCGACGACGTCGCCCTGATGGCCAGCGAGCTCATGGCCAACACCCTCCGCCACACCGACACCCCACAGCCACGGCTCACGCTCGATCGAACGGGAGAGCAGCTGCGGGTCACGGTGACCGACCGGGACTGCTCGCACCCCGCACCGCTGCCCCAGGACCCCAGCCGCTCCGGAGGGAACGGGCTCCGGATCATCGACGTCCTCGCCGATCGCTGGGGCACCCGTCACCACGACGGCCTCGGCAAGTCGGTCTGGTTCACGATCGCGCTGCCCGCTTGGGCCGCCCCGCCGGCGCAGCGGCCCCGAGGCGCGAGGAGCGAGGAGCGAGGAGCGCCGAAGAGGATCGACCGGACGCTCGCCACGGACTGATGACGTATCGTCTCCGAGGCCGGTGAAGCAGCCGCTGGCATTCCCGCTGAGGAAGCCCGTCCCGGAGGACCCATGGCCAGCTCCGAGTCCCGCCCCTTCGCCGCCGAGCTCGACCGATCCGGGTCGACGCTGACCGCCTACCTCAGCGGTGACCTCGACCTCGTGGGCGCGCCCCTCTTGGTCGAGGCGATGCAGGGCGCCGTCGACGAATCCGTCCAGCGGGTGGTGCTCGACCTGTCGACGCTCACGTTCTGCGACAGCCTCGGCCTCCGGGCCATGCTCACCGTCAACCAGCAGGTGCTCGACCGCGGCGGCGAGGTCGTGCTCCAGGACCCCAGCCGGACGCTGCGCCGCATGCTCGCCGTCACCGGCATCGACACGGTGCTGGCGGTGCAGGGCATCACCGAGGACCCCAGCGGCGGAGCCCCCTGACCGTCGAGGAGACCGGCCTGCGCTTTCGGGCCCAGGGTGTCGAGAGCCGGCTGCCAGGGCTGCCGACGACGGTCCGCCGGCTGTTCGTCGTGGCCGGGATCGACCAGGTGCTAGCCATCTACGGCCCCGCCAAGCAGCCGGACCGCCCCGACCGATCTGGCCCGATCGCGGTCAGCGGGGTAGGCCGGCGCCACCTCGCCACCCAACGCACGGAGCCCCCATGACCGGACCCGTCCGCACCGACGCCGTCCTCTTGTCGAACTCCTCGGACGACGACGACACGCTCTACGGCTACGCCGGCGAGGCCATCCGGGAGGCGGTCCGCGGCCGACGCGTCACCTTCGTGCCCTTCGCCCTCGCCGACCTCGAGGCGTATGCCGCCAAGGCCCGTCGGGCGTTCGCGGCCTTGGGCATCGAGCTGGTGTCGGCGCACGATGGCCGCGACGCCGCGCAGGCGATCCTCGAGGCCGAGGTGCTCATGGTGGGCGGCGGCAACACCTTCCGGCTGCTCGGCGCGCTGCTGCGCCTCGGCGTCATCCCGGAGGTCTCGGCCCGGGTGACGGCGGGGCTCACCACCTACCTGGGGGCATCGGCGGGCACGAGCATCGCCGGGCCGACCATCCGCACCAGCAACGACATGCCCATCCGCCACCCGGCCACCCTCGACGCCCTGGGCGTGGTGCCGTTCCAGATCAACGCCCACTACGTGGACCCGGACCCCCGTTCGACCTTCCGGGGCGAGCACGCGACGAGCGCCTCGAGGAGTTCCTCGAGGACAACGACGCCACCATCCTCGGCCTGCACGAAGGCTCCTACCTCCGCGTCGCCGACGGCGCCGCCACCCTGCACGGCCGGGGGCGGCTCTTCGACCGCTCGGCGACGACCGACCTGGCCGACGGCCACGTGCTCCGCTTCGCCGACCTGGCGCCAGCCCGCTTCGACGTCGGCGGCTGGAGCTCGCCGCTCGCCGCCGAGTGGGCCGCGCACTGACCGCCGCTACCGTCGCCCCCATGCCCACGATCGACCTCGAGGTGCCCACCCCCGACGGCACCGCCCCCGCCTCGCTGCACGTGCCCGAGGGCGACGGGCCCTGGCCCGGCGTGCTGCTGTACCCGGATGCCGGCAGCACGCGCCAGGTGTTTCGCGAGCTGGCCGATCGGTTGGCCGGCCTCGGCCACGCCGTCCTGCTGCCGGACGTCTACTACCGGGCCGGGAGCTACGAGCCGTTCTCGATCGCCACGGTCTTCACCGACCCGGGCGAGATGGCCCGGCTGGCCGAGCTGGCCGGGGCCCTGACCCCGGCCCGCGCCGCTGCGGACGCCAGGGCCTTCGCCGACCTCCTCGACGACCGCCCCGAGGTGGCCGACGGCCCGATCGGCACCACCGGCTACTGCATGGGCGGACGGCTGTCGCTCACCGCGGCCGGCACGCTGGGAGGTCGGGTGGGGGCGGCGGCGTCGTTCCACGGCGGCCGCCTCGCCGTCGTCGGTGATCCCGGCAGCCCACACCTCGGGGCGTCGACCACCCGGGCGGTGGTCTACGTCGCCGCCGCCCGGGACGACCCCCACTTCGACGGCGCCGAGGCCGCCCGCCTGCACGAGGCGTACCTGGCCGCCGGCGTCGACCACACCATCGAGACCTACGCCGGCGCCCACGGCTTCGCCGTCCCCGACAACCCGACCTTCGACGAGGCCGCCTCCGAGCGCCACTTTCAGGCCCTGGCGGCGCTCTTCGACGCCCACCTGGGCTGAGCCCGGCGGACGGGTCAGAGGTCGCGCCGCAGGACCACGAAGTGCAGGTCGTCGCGCTGGGGGATGCCGAAGCGCTCGTCCCCGTAGGGGAAGGGGTGCGTCTCGCCGGTTGGCTGGTACCCACGCCGCTGGTAGAAGGCGATGAGCTGGTGGCGCTGGGCGATGACGTCGAGGTCCATCGACCGGCAGGACCAGGGGCCGCGGGCCAGGTCCTCGGCGTGGGCCAGCAGCGCCGAGCCCACCCCGCCCGCCTGGCGGGTGGGGTCGACGGCGAACATGCCGAAGTGGGCCTCGGCACCCGACCGCACGACCTGCATGCAGCCGAGCAGCTCGCCGTCGCGCTCGGCCAGGAGCACGGTGCCGTCGAGATCCGTGACGGCGGCAGTGACCATGGCGGCATCGGTGCGCTGGCCCCGGAGCAGGTGGTGCTCGGTGGTCCACCCCGCCGTGCTGGCCTCGCCCCGGTACGCCGAGGTCACCAGCGCGACGACGGCGTCGACGTCGGCGACCTCGGCCGGGCGGATGGTGAGGTCGGTCACGGCGCGAAGGTAGCCAGGCCGCCGCCCGAAGCACGAGCCGATGAGCCCGCCGGCACGACGGCGTCTGCATCGATGAACGATGGACGATCGGGAGAAGAAGACCATGGCTGCCCTCACCGACGACGACCGCCGCGACCTCGCGGCCCAGGCGCGGCGGATCGTCGCCGCCAACCGCTACCTCACGCTGTCGACCGCCGACGCCGACGGCCGCCCCTGGGTGACGCCGGTGTACTTCACCCCGGAGGACGACCACCGGTACCTGTGGGTCTCCTCCCCCACGGCCCGCCACTCGCGCAACATCGAGGCTCGCCGTGAGGTCGCCTTCGCCATCTTCGACTCGACCGTGGGCATCGGGCACGGTGAGGCGGTCTACGTCGACGCCACCGCGGCGCTCGTGGCGGACGACGAGGTCGACGCGGTCACGGCCACGTTCACCGCTCGCTACCCCGAACTGGCGAGCACCACCGTCGACGACCTGCGGGGCCCCGGCCTGCTGCGGCTGTACCGGGCGGTGGCCACCGAGACCTCGGTGCTGCTCCGCGGCGGCGACCCCAGGAACGCCCACGGGATCGACACCCGGATCGTCGTGCCCTGACCGCAGGTCGGCCAACGGCGCAGCGCTCGCCGGTCATGATGGCGGCGTGCGACACGTCGGTGACGAGGAACGACGGGCCCGGCTGGCGGTCCGCCACGCGCTGGCCTCGGCGGCTCGGGTCGCCACGCCGGAGGACGCCGTCCGCGCCATGACCGTGCTGCACGCCACCGAGCCGGCGACGGTCTACCTGTCGACGTGGGCCCGGTGCGCCACGGTGACGCCGGCCGAGGTCGACCGGTCGCTCTACGTCGACCGGACCCTCGTCAAGCAGCTGGCCATGCGGCGCACCCTGTTCGTGTTCCCGCTCGACCTCCTGCCCGCCGTGTGGCCCAGCGCCTCCGCCCGGGTGGCCGGCACGGAGCGGGCCCGCATGGCCAAGGATGCGGTGGCCGCCGGGCTGGCCGACGACGGCGACGCCTGGCTCGACGAAGCCCGGGCCGCCGTGCTGGCCCTGCTGGCCGAGTCCCCCGACGGGCTGCCCGCCACCGAGGTGCGCCAGGCCATCCCGATGATCGACGTCAAGGTCGGCCCTGCCGGCGCGGTCTGGTCGGCCTCGAGGGTGCTGACCCACCTCGGCGCCACCGGCGACATCGTCCGGGGCACCAACGCCGGGGGCTGGCACACCTCCCGGCCTCGCTGGACGCGCATCGAGCGCTGGCTCGACGCCGTGCCCGACCCGGTCGCCTCCCCCGCCGATGGCTACCGCGAGCTGGTGCGGCGCTGGTTGCAGACCTTCGGCCCCGGCACCGAAGCCGACCTCGTCTGGTGGCTCGGCTCCACCAAGGCGGTCGTGCGCGCCGCCTTGCTCGCCCTGGACGCCGAAGCGGTCTCGCTGGACGGCGGCGGGCAGGGCTGGCTGCTGCCGGACGACCTCGCCGAGCCTCCCGATCCGGGTCCGTGGGCGGCGCTGCTGCCGGTGCTCGACCCCACGATCATGGGTTGGAAGGACCGTGACTTCTACCTGGGTCCCCACCGCGAGCAGCTCTTCGACACCCGGGGCAACGCAGGGGCGACCGCCTGGGTCGACGGGCGAGCGGTCGGCTCCTGGGTCCAGGACGAGGCCGGCGTCGTGCAGCTGCGACTGCTCGAGCCGGTGTCAACCCGGGCGCAGGACGACCTGCAGGCCGAGGCCGACCGGCTGACCGCCTGGCTCGGCGGCTTCCGCGTGGGGTCGGTGTACTCATCACCGGCGATGCGCTGACCAGCCGGCGGGCTCGGGTGCCTAGAGCTTGCTGATCCCGTTCACCAGGGCGGCGACGCCGAAGCAGAAGGCGACGGCACCGATCAGCCGTTGCAGGCCGAAGCCGAGGTCGCTGGGCTCCATGGCGTCCGGGTTCTTGTAGAACCGTCGGTTCAACCGCCACAGCGCCTGCGGGCGCACCACCTGGACGCCGGCGATGGCCATCATGAACAGGCCGACGCCGATCAGCAGGGCACCGTTGCCGCTCCCGCTGCCCCCGCCGCCCGTCCCGGCGGCCAGGATCGCCGCGACCACGCTCACGACCCCAGCGCAGCCAGCGCGTCGTCGTTCGCGGCCGAGAAGACGATGGCGCCGAGGACGAACCCGATGATCATGGCGACCACGGCGAACGGGAGGGCGTAGCGGGCCAGCGGGTCGCCCTTCCGCCAGCCGACCGCCGCCAGCACGATGGCCACCGGGCCGAAGAGGATCGGGAAGAACAGGATCGAGATCGCCCCGAAGACGAAGGCGAGGATCGTGCAGACCCGCGCGGTGCTGGCGCCGTTCTGGA
Organism: Aquihabitans sp. G128; assembly: GCF_019048865.1. GTDB lineage: Bacteria > Actinomycetota > Acidimicrobiia > Acidimicrobiales > Iamiaceae > Aquihabitans. The sequence continues at coordinate 1,133,211 of NZ_CP077604.1, forward strand.
CGGTGGTGGGCTGAGCCATGGGGGTCTCCGCTCGTCAGGCCGGATCCGTCTCCGGCTGCCCGGCTCCTACCCCGCCCGTCGCCCCGGCCAGACCGCTGCCGCACCCCGCTCGGAGGTGGAAGAGGGCCTGGGCGAAGCCCGCAGCAGCCCCTGCTCTCCCTCGGTGCAGGTGCCCACCGACCGATTGCGCCTCGACCCGGGCAGCACGGAGTGCGGCCCCGACCGCACGATGCGCTTGTGCCGGTGGCGGCGGACCCCGAAGAGCTCGGCAGCCAGGTCTCGGATGGCATGGCTGGCGGCCTTGTCGGTGGTCCCGGGCCGGATGATGCCGCGGTCCTCGACCGCGACGAACAGCTGCTCGGCCTGGGCCTGGGCGTCGAGCAAGCGGGCCCGGCGCTCGGACTCGTCGTGCTCAGTCACCGGGCTCGTAGGTGGGGTCGAGGTCGACCACGTCGCCCGTCGCGCCGTCGGGCGAGGGGGTGGCGGCGATGGCATGGCCGTCGACCTGGTCGATGCGCACGATCGCATCGACGTGGCACCTGCCCTTGCCCTGCCACTTGGCCCGGCCCCGCTTGCGCACGTCTCGCACGTCGTCGCCCACCACGAAGACCACCTCGTGGTCCTCGCCGATCCGGCCCGGCGACAGGTCTCCCCCGAGGTACACCGCGTAGAGGTCCATGGCCGTCCCTTCGTCCATCGGGGCCGGTCCGATCCGGTCCGAGCCCGCCACGGTAGGGGCGGCGCCGCCGCCCTCCGGCCGAGCCGCCGCGACGGCCGGCGGCAGGCCCGGGCGTGGGCAGGAAGGGACCGAGCCTCCGCGTCCGATCACCCGGAGGGCGGAGCGAGCTCCACAGCGACCTGGGTACGACACCCGAGCGCCCGCACGGGCGCACCGCATCGAAGCGAAGCAGATCGAAGGAGCCACCCCATGGCCGAAGTCGTCGCCCACTCCGGGATCCTGACGGACACCAAGGTCCACGTCGAAGACACCGGGGGGCCGGGCCGACCGGTGGTGCTGATCCACGGGTGGCCGCTGTCGGGCGCCTCGTGGAGCGAGCAGGTGCCCGTCCTCCAGCAGGCCGGCTACCGGGTGGTGGCCTACGACCGACGGGGCTTCGGCCAGAGCGACCAGCCCTGGCGCGGCTACGACTACGACACGCTGGCCGACGACCTCGAGGGCGTGCTCTCCGAGCTCGACCTGCACGACGTGACGCTCGTGGGCTTCTCCATGGGCGGCGGCGAGGTGGCCCGCTACGCCACCAAGCACGGCGTCGGCCGGCTGCACAGCGTGGTGTTCGCCGCCGCGGTGCCCCCGTACATGCTCAAGACCGACGACAACCCCGACGGGCCGCTCACCAAGGAAGCGGCCGCCGACATGACCAAGGACCTCACCGAGGACGAGGACGCCTTCTACGACGGCTTCACCACCGACTTCTTCTCGGTCGACGGCGTCCTGAAGGTGACCGAGGGCCAGCGCCAGGACGCGCTGGCCCTGACCAAGCAGGCCGACAAGAAGGCGGCGCTGGCCTGCATGGAGTCCTTCGGCACCACCGACTTCCGCGACGACCTGCCCAACGTGACGGTACCGACCCTCGTCATCCACGGCGACGGCGACGGCACGGTCCCGTTCGAGGGTTCGGGCAAGCGGACCCACGAGGCCATCACCCACAGCGAGCTGGTCGTGGTGCCCGACGCCCCCCCACGGCCTCAACGTGAGCCACGCCGAGGCGTTCAACCAGGCGCTGCTCGACTTCCTCGCCAAGTAGCCCCTCGCCGGTCGGCCGGCGGGGCGTCGTCCCCGCCGGCCAGGACGCTCAGCGGTCCGGCGCCCAGTTCAGCCACCCATCCCCGGTCCCGGCCGCCAGGTCCTGCAACCGCACGCGGACCGATGGCGGCAGCTGCGCAGAGCGGTGCGCCCCCAGTCGTCCGATGAGCGCTCCTTGGACATCGAGCACGTCGGTGCGGAGGTCGCTCGGCGGGCGTCGGACCCGCGGCACCCAGCCGTGTGCGGGAACCACCTCGACGTGATCGCCCTCGCGCAGGAAGGCCGCTTCGCTCGGCAGCCGCCACAGCTCCCACCAGGTCCCGGACCCTCCGCCGGCGCCCCAGGAGGACGATTCGGTGCACGTAGCACCGGGGAGCGACCTCCGAGGCTCCATGATCGGCCCCTCGAAGTCGCTGGACGGGCCGGCCTCGTCCCAGGTCCACCGGCCACCGGTGCGGTGGAACCGGTGGGTCATCACGGTCAACCTCGCCCGCTTGTCCCGACGAGCCGCCGCGACCAGAGCCTCGTCGTCCAGGACGTGCCAAGCCAGGAGCTGCCAGCGGTGCCGTCGGGACGGGCGGGCGCCCACCTCCAGGCGCCCGGCTTCGAGCGCTGCCAGCGCCGCCGAGGCGATCTCGGCTTCCATCGCCCGACGGCGTTCCACGTCCGCGCTCCGCACGGTTCGGACCCTAGGAGGGACGCCCGGTGCTGGCCGAGTGCGTTCCCGGGCTCAGGGTGCGGTGGCGTGCCCTGCCGACCAGAGCTCGGCGACACCGGCTGCGGCGTCGAGGCCTTGCCGACGGCCCTCCTCGACCGCCGGGCCCCGGCGGCTCGGGTCGAGCACGTTGTCGCCGATGCGGGCGAGCGCGGCGTCGTCCGCCGAGACGACCACCACGGCCGCTCCGTCGGCACGGAGCCGCCCGACCTGGTCCTCGAGGCCCGAGGTCAGGCCCGGGGCCATGGGCGTCAGCACGAGGATGCGATCGTGGCCCGCCGCCAGGTCGGCGTTGGCCGACGAGCGCACGCCGCCGTCGAGGTACCGACGGTCCCCGATCGTCACCGGTGGCCAGATGCCCGGCACTGCGCAGCTGGCGGCCACGGCGTCGACCAGCCCGACCCCCGACGCGGCGTCGAAGGTCCGGAACCGGCCCGAGGACGCGTCGACGGCGGTGAGCACCACCGGCTGGGCCGGCCATGCATCGGTCGGCAGGCGGGCGACGATGACGTCCCGGCGCAACGCCTCGGCCACCGTCGCGGTGGCCAGGGCCCGGGCGCCCACCCGGGCGCGACGCTCGTCTGCCGGGATCGAGCGGTTGGCGAGGACGGTGAAGAGCTCGATCATCAGGTCCATGTCGAGCTCCGCCGCGATCTCCGCCGAGTGGGCCGACCGCTGCGCGGCGGCGAGCTCGTCCAGGTCGCCGGTGGTGATCTGCGCGGCGACGGTGGCCCCGGCCGACGTCCCCACCACCAGGTCCGCCTCGCGCACGTCGACCCCGGCCTCCAGCAGGCCGGAGACCGCGCCGAGCTCCCAGGCGATGCCGGTCACGCCACCGCCGCCGAGCACCAAGGCCCTCGTCGTCATCTCGAACCCCCTCGTCGACACGGCCCCGCGGCCCGGCCGGAGCTTAGGGACGCCTCGACCGAGCCCGGGGCGTGCGCAGCACGCCGGTGTCGATGCGGGGCTGGCGGCGAGCTACCAGCCGGCGCCGGTGGCCTTGAACTCCTCCAGGCGGGCCTTGATGAGCCGCTTGAGGAGGGGCACCGGGAGCTTGGTGTCGTACGGGAGCTTGATGAAGCCCTCCCCCGCCTCGTAGCCGGCTTCCTCGACCGCCTCGATCTGGGTGGCGAAGAAGCGGGTGGGGAACCGGAGGGAGCAGTGCTGCTTGTACGACTGGAGCATCAGGAGCCGGGTGCCGTCCTGCACGAAGGCGGGGTTGTTCCACTGGAGCACCTCCTCGGCCTTCGGGAGCCCCTTGGCGCACAGCTCGCGGAGGGTGGCGAGGTGCTCGACGGCGGCATCGGGGAGCTGGGCGTAGTAGTCGGCGAGATCGGCGCGCTTCGGAGATGGCATGGAGCGGGACTCTACGGACCTCGGCGCCGCCGGTCCTCGATCCTCCCGGCGACGGCGTCGACGGCGGGCCCGTCAGCCTCGCCGGGCCCGGCCGAGCCGGGCTGCCTGGCGGGCGAGGTGGTGGCGTTCGGCCAGGTTGGACGCCACGCGAGCGGCCTCGGCGTAGAGCCGGGCTGCGGTGGCCGGGTCGCCGGCCCGCTCGTGGAGGTGCGCCGCCGCGGCCGCGTACCGGGGCAGGGCCGGGTCCAGGTCCGCCAAGGCGGCGAGGCCGGCGGCACCCCCGTCGGCCTCGCCCACCGCGACGGCCCGGTTGAGGGCCACCACCGGGCTGCCGGTGAGCCGCAGGAGCTCGTCGTACCAGCTCACGATCTGCACCCAGTCGGTCTCCTCGGCCACCAGTGCGTCGGCGTGCAGCGCGGCGATGGCCGCTTGGGCCTGGTACTCGCCGAGGCGCTCACGCCCGAGGGCGTCCTGCAGGATCGCCACGCCCTCGGCCACGAGCGCCGTGTCCCAGCGGGAGCGGTCCTGCTCCGCCAGCGGCACCAGGCTGCCGTCCGGGCGGGTGCGGGCCGGGCGCCGGGCGTGGTGGAGCAGCATCAGCGCGAGCAGGCCGGCGGACTCCTCGTCACCGGTCAGCGCCACCAGCTGCCGGCTCAACCGGATGGCCTCGGCGGCCAGGTCGACCTCGCCGCTGTAGCCCTCGTTGAACACCAGGTACAGCACGCGCCGCACCGTCGCCAGGTCGCCCGGCGCCCCGAACCGGACGTCGGCGATCGTGCGCTTGGCCCGGCTGATCCGCTGGGCCATGGTCGCCTCGGGCACCAGGTAGGCCTGGGCGATCTGGCGGGTGGTCAGGCCGCCGACGGCGCGCAGGGTCAGCGCGACGGCCGACGTGGGCGACAGCGAGGGGTGGGCGCACAGGAAGAAGAGCTGGAGCGTGTCGTCGACCTGCTCGGTGGGGCCCGGCGGCGGCTCGACCTCCACCCGCTCCTCGCGGGCTCGGCGGGAGGCCGCCGAGCGCTGGGCGTCGAGGAACTTCCGCCACGCCACCGTGACCAGCCAGCCCTTGGGGTCGTCCGGCTGGCGCTCGGGCCACGCCCGCGTGGCCTGGACGAGCGCCTCCTGCACGGCGTCCTCGGCGGTCGCGAAGTCGACGCCGCGCCCCACGAGGACGTTGATCACCGCCGGGGTGAGCTCGCGAAGGAGCCGCTCGTCCAGCGCACCTCGGTGCGCAGCCGGTCCGGTCACTCGGTGACCGTCGGGGCCGACCCCATGAAGGGCCGCAGCTCCAGCCACTCGTGGATCGGCTCGCCCCCGGCCCCGGGTGCGGCCGACAGCTCGGCGGCCAGCTCGAGGGCCCGGTCGTAGCTGTCGACGTCGATGGCCATCCACCCGGCGATCAGGTCCTTGGTCTCCGCGAACGGCCCGTCGGTGACCGGAGGCCGGCCCTCGCCGTCGGAGCGCACCCAGGCCCCCTCCGAGGACAGCGCCTGGCTGTCGACGTACTCCCCCTGGTCACGGAGCCGGTCGGCGAAGTCCTCCATGTACTGGAAGTGCGCCTGGACCTCGTCCGGGGTCCACTGGTCCATCGCCACGTCGTTCACCGGCGCCGGGGCCCCTCGGTAGTGCTTCAGCAACAGGTACTTCGCCATCTCGGTCTCCTCGGTCTGGTCCGGCCACGGTGGCCGCTCCACCCCGGGGACGGAGCGAGCGGCCCGTTCTCGACATCTCCCTCGACATCTTCTCCGAGAACCTCCGCCTGCGCTCCGGGGTGGCCGGTCTCGCCCACCTCTCGCGCCGGGGTGCGATGCTGGGCCGGTGCCCCCGGACCGCTCCGCGCCTCGCCTCGACCGATCGCAGCTTCCGGCCGAGTTCACCCCGGAGACCGTGCGGGCCATGGGCATGCGCACGGCGCGACTGCTGGCCCGACCAGGCAACGGCATCCTCGACCCGAGCGAGCAGCAGGCGTTCACCGCCGCGCTGCGCGAGGTCCTGCAGTCCTCCACCGACCGCCTCGGCCAGACGTCCCGGCGTGGCCGCCACGGCGGCCCGCCCGACCTCGACCCGGACCTGCGCCGTTCCTACCAGCGGACCCAGCGGCGGCTCGAGGCCCAGGCGGGCGCGCCCGCCAGGCGTTCCCGCAGCTCACCGACGGCTGGGACGCCGAGGCGCCGACGACGCCCGAGCTCCCGGCCCCCGTCGAGGTCGAGCCCGAGCCAGAGGTCGGACCCGACTCCGGCGCCGGTCCCGAGGTCCACGATCCCGACGCCTCCGCCGACGCGCCGGGAGACGACGTGTCGATCGGGACCTTCGAGGCCGAGATCGCCCAGACCTCCGACATGATGGACATCCTCGAGCAGATCGCCGGGATCCAGCAGCAGCAGCTCGACCACCAGCGCTCGCAGCTGCTGAGCGAGACGCGGGGTCTTCTTCGCCCTCGCCGTCTCGGTGGCCGTCATCGTGGCGGGCATCGCGCCGCTGGTGCAGGCATCGCCACACGAGCGCCGGCTGATCCTGCTGTGGACGGCCCTGGTCTGCGTGGTCGCCGGGTGCGGCTACGCAGCGGTCCGCGCCGTGCAGTCTCGACCCGACTGACCGAGCCGGAGCCCGCTGAGCCCCTCAGGGCGTGGGGTCTGGTGCCGGCACGAGGTCGGCCAGGGCCCGCTGGTCGGCCTCGATGCGTTCGAGCAGCTTGCGGGCGGCACCGGCCAGGCCGTGCTCGGCCCGGGTGAGCGGCGGTCCGCCGGCGCGCCGGGCCGTCTCCACGAGCTGGGCCCGGACCCGGGGAGCGATCGCGTCCTCGAGCCCGACCAGGAGGCGTTCGAGGTGGGCCCCGGCCTCTCGCCGATCGAAGCCCCACCGGCCCGAGTAGCGCCGGTCCGAACGGGCCCCCGGCGGACCCGACGGCACGAGGTCGGTGGCGACGACGTGGGCCGCCACGGTGGGCGTGATGAGCACGACGGACCACTGGTCCCGCAGCGGGTGCGCGTCGGCCAGCTCGACGACGGTCAGGCCGTCGACGGGCGGCCCGCTCCCGGCGAAGCCGACCACCACGGTCGCACCGGCGCCGGCGAGCCGTTCGTAGCGCGCCGCCATCGGTGCGAAGTGGCGGGCGTGCTGGAACATCGTCACCAACGTCGCGTCGGCGCCGGCCGCTTCGGCCAGCTCCTCGATGACGTGGGAGAAGACGAGCAGCGTCGCCCGGCTGGTCACCTGCGGAGGACCGGACGGCGGGGCGAGGGCCGGGTGCCGGCCGACGACCAGCTCGACCTGGCGCGCCCGCTCCGCCTGCAGGCGTTCAGCGACGGCCTCGGCGGTCATCGGACGGGCGAAGAGGAAGCCCTGCGAGTACTGGCAGCCCAGCGCCCCGACCTGGTTGGCCTGGTCCTCGGTCTCGATGCCCTCGGCGACGATCTCGAGGTCGAGCTCGTGGGCCAGCCCGGAGATGGCGGTGACGATGGCGCGGGTGTCGGCCCGGTCGAGGTCGGCGATGAACGACCGATCGATCTTGACGATGTGGATGGGGAGCCGGCACAGGTAGCTGAGCGACGAGTAGCCGGTGCCGAAGTCGTCCAGCGCGAGGCGGATCCCGCGCCCGTCGAGGGCCGCGAGGACCTCGCCCGCAGCCCCGGAGTCGTCGATGAACACGCTCTCGGTCACCTCCAGCACCAGCGATCCAGGAGCCATGCCGGTGCGATCGAGGATCGCCGACACCTCGAGGTCGAACCCGGCGTCGAGCAGCTGCCTGGCCGACATGTTCACGGCCAGGTCCAGATCGAGGAGCGGGTCCTCGGCCAGCCAGCGGGCGTGGTCGCGGCACGCCCGCTCGAGGATCCAGGCACCGAGCTCGCCGATGAGCCCGCTCCGCTCGGCCACCCGGATGATGGTCGGCGGTGGGATCGGGCCTCGGGCCGGGTGCGTCCAGCGCACCAGCGCCTCCACCCCGGCGGTGGTGCCGTCCGGGGTGTGCAGGATCGGCTGGTAGTGCACCTCGATCTGGTCCTCGGCCAGGGCCCGGCGCAGGTCGTGCTCGAGCCGTTGCAGGTCCATGGTGCGCAGCGCCTCGCGCATGTCGACGACCTGGTGGCCGCTCCCCCCTCGGCGCTTCACCTGGTACATCGCCATGTCGGCCTCGACCACGAGCTGCTCGGAGATGGCCGATCCGGGGCCGGCGTAGGCGATGCCGACGCTGGCGGTGATCGTGATCGGAGCCTCGACGCCGGCCAGGAGGAACGGCTCGGCGAAGACCTCGGTCACCCGCACGGCCAAGCCCTCCGCCTCGGCCACGTCGACCAGGTCCTCGCAGAGGAACACGAACTCGTCCCCGGACACGCGGGCGAGCGTGTCCCCGGCTCGCACCAGCCCGTTCAGGCGGCGGGCGACCGCGATCAGCAGGTCGTCGCCGGCCCGATGCCCGTGCGTGTCGTTGACGACCTTGAACCGGTCGAGGTCGGCGAACAGGACTGCTGCGGTCGCGTGCGAGCGACGCGCTCGCTGGGCCGCCTGCTCGATCCGCTCCTGCAGCAGGTGGCGGTTGGGCAACGAGGTCAGGTGGTCGTGGAGCGCCCGGTGCTGGTACTGGTCGCGGCTGCGCCGAGCCTCGTCGCGGGTCCGGGCGTTGAGGAGGTACGCGGTGGCCACGTCGGCGAGCGTCTCGGCGGTGGCCAGCTCGTCGTCGTCCAGGGCTCCGGGCTGGTCGCGGTACAGGTCGAGCGCGCCCAGGCACCCGTCCTCGTGGCGCAACGGGATGGTGAAGACGGCTCGCAGGCCGGCGGCGAGCGCCTCCTCGGCGAACCGGGGGGAACTGCTGGTCGGAAGCCAGGTCGGGGATGGCGATCAGCTCGCCGAGCTCGTAGGCCGCAAGGCACGGGCCCTCGCCGGCCTCGCCCTGGGCCTGTTCGAACCGTCGGGCCGCCTCATCGGAGGCGGCGATGTAGTGCGGCTCCTTGTCGATGGCGATGAGGGTCACCCCGGCGCTGCTGACCGGCAGGACCTCGACGATCCGGTCGACGAGGTGGTCGAGGATCGACTGGATCGGAAACTCCGTGACCATGGTGTGGGCGAACTCGGCGAGCACCGCTGCGAAGCGCCCTTGGTCGACCGCCATCAGCTGCGTGCCTGGGCTTCGGCCGCGCGTGACCCCGTGCGCTCGCTTGCCACCATGGGGATCCCTGCTCTCCGGCCGTCGATGTGCTCAGGAGAAGGGTGCGTCAGGCCCGCCTCTCGGCGCTGCGTACCCCCCCCGATCGCCGGTCCAGTCCCGGTTCCGGACGAGGTGACCGCAGCGCCGAGTGGTCTGGTGGCACCTCTATGCTCCGGCCATGACGGGAACCCGGGCGGGCATCCAGTGGCTGAACCACGCCGGCTTCGCCGTGCGCTCCGAGGCCGGGAGCTGCCTCGTGGTCGACCCGTGGTTCGCGGGTGACGCGTTCAACGGGTCGTGGCGACTGCTCAGCGAGACCCGCACCACCATCGACCAGCTGGCGGACTGCCGACACGTCTGGCTCTCCCACGAGCACCCCGACCACTTCTCACCGGCTGCGCTGAAGGCCTTCCCCGAGGAGCAGCGCCGGCAGATGACCGTCTGGTACCAGGACACCCGCGACGGCCGGGTGCTCGAAGTTCTGCCGCTCGCTGGGCTTCCAGGTGCGGGCCATGCCCGCCGGCCAGGCCTTCGAGGTCGCGCCGGGCATCACCGCCACGTGCGGGCCGGTCGGGACCGACTCGTGGCTCCACCTCGTGGTCGACGGCACGTCGCTGTTCAACGTCAACGACTGCGAGTTCGCCATCTCGGGGGAGCTCGAGGGGATCGTCAGCCGGCTCGGTCGGGTGGACCTGGTGCTGCAGCAGTTCAGCTACGCCAACGGGATGTCGAACCCCGACGAGGTCGAGGCCCGCCTGCGCCACGCCGACAGCAAGCTGGCCCGCTTGGCCCGGACCATCGAGGTGGCCCGTCCGCGGGTGGTGATCCCGTGCGCCAGCCTCGTGTGGTTCTGCCACGAGGAGAACGACTACCTCAACGACTCGGTGGTCGGCGTGGACCGCGCTGCGGCAGCCATCGAGGCGGCGGGAGCCGAGGCCGTGGTGCTCTACCCCGGGGACGGGTGGGAGCTGATGGCCCCGCACGACAACGCCGAGGCGTGCGCCCGCTACGCCGAGGACGTCCGCCGCAGCGAGGATGCCCCGCGCGTCGCTGCCAAGCCGGTCGCCGACGCCGAGCTCCTCGAAGCCAGCCGCACCGCCCAGGTGCGCATCAAGGCCAAGAACCAGCTGTGGGCCATGCGGCCCTTCGCCCGGACCCGCTACCTCCGGCCGGCGGTCCTCCGCGTGCCCGGTTCACCGATCGGGACCTTCACCTACGACATGTTCCACGGCCTGCGCCCGGCACCGGGCGCCGCCGAGGTCGACCTCGAGCTGTCCGGCGAGAGCCTCCTCTTCTGCCTCCGCCACGAGTTCGGGATGAACACCCTCCTCGTCAACGGCCGCTTCACCGAGGCTCGGCCCGGTGGCCTGCTGCGGATGCGCCTGCAGTTCTCGCCCTCGATGCGCAACAACCACGGCCAGTCGTTCCCACGGGTGTTCCTCGAGCGTCGGTTCGTGCTCATGGAGCTCCGCCGGCTGCTCACCAAGAGCCGACGGTCGCTCGCCGCCTGACCCCGGCCGCCGGCCCCACCGAACCGTCACCGACCGCCGACCGGTGACGGGTGGCGAGCTGGTCCGGAGCGGATGCCAACCCTGCCCGCCTGCGCTGGTGGAGAGCTCGACCAGGCCGTACGGCGCACGTTCGCTGAGGCACGGGACGCAACGCCGTCAGCCCTGCTGGCGGCCCTCGCGCTCACGGTAGAGCTCTTCGACGGCAGTGGGCAGGGTCTGCTCGAAGTCGATGAGCTTGGCCCAGGTTGGGGTCACCACGATGCGGACCATGCCGTCGTAGAGCGACCGCACCTCGGCCTCCCACGCCACGCGCTGCTCGTCGGACATCTCGTAGGTGCCGTTCATCTGCAGGAACTCCTCCGGGATCCCCTCCACCTCGTCGAGCTCCACCCGGCCGCGGATCAAGAGGATCTTGGGCGGGTGGGACTCGGTGTCGATCGTGAGGGCGACCTGCGGGTTCTGGCGCAACGACGCCAGCTTGGGGGCGTTGGTGGGCGTGCACAGCACGACCTCGGACCCGTTCCAGCTGAACGCGATGGGCACGTTCCGGGGCGTGCCGTCGGTGGCCACGTAGGCCAGCCGGGTCAGGTCCCGGGCCAGCAGCTCCTGGCTGTAGGGACGTTCCAGGACCTCGGTGATCTCGTCGGCATCCATCGTGGGCTCCTCGGGTCGCTCGGGCGCCGGGTGCGCCTCGCACCCCTGGGACGGAGCTCCGAACGCATCCTCGACACGATCCGCGAAGAAGTTCGAGATCGTCCGGAAGGGCGGTCGACAGGAGCGGGCCGTCCGCTCGGCGCGGTGCCGCGCACGAGGCTCGAGCGGTGCGGGTAGGGGCCCGGCGTGTCGCGCACCGTGTGGGTCCTGGGTGATCAGCTGAACCGGCAGATCGGCGCGCTGGCCGATGCCGTGCCGGGCGAGGACCGGGTGCTGCTGGTCGAGAGCAGGGCCAAGCTCGACGGAGCCCGGCACCGCCAGCGCACCCACCTCGTGGTGACGGCGCTGCGCCGCTTCGCCGCCGAGCTGGCCGACGCCGGCTTCGAGGTGGACCTCCGTCCGGCGCCCACGCTGGCCGACGGCCTGGCCGCCCACCGCCGCGAGCACCGATCGGACGAGGTGGTGGCCACCGAGCCCAACTCCTGGGCAGCCCGAGCGCTGCTCGAGCGTGAGCAGGTGGCCACCGTGCCGTCGGACCAGTTCCTCTGCCACCCCAGCGAGTTCGACGCCTGGGCCGACGGGCGCGGCGCCCGCCGCCTGCGCATGGAGGACTTCTACCGCTGGCAGCGCGAGCGGCTGGGCTACCTCATGGACGGCGACCAGCCCGTCGGCGGGCGCTGGAACTACGACGCCGAGAACCGGGAGCCCCCGCCGTCGGGCAACCCGTGGCCCGACCCCGTGCGCTCCCGACTCGACGACGTCGACCGCGAGGTCCTGGCCGCCATCGGCCCGGCCGGCTTCGGCGAGGATCCGGTCGGCTGGTGGCCGACGAGCCGACGCCAGGCCCTGGCCCGCCTGCGCCACGCCGTCGAGGTGGTCCTGCCGGTGTTCGGTCCCCACGAGGACGTCATCGTCGAGCGCAGCTGGCACGTGGCGCACAGCCTGCTCAGCCCGGCGCTCAACATCGGGCTCCTCCTCCCGGGCGAGGTGGCCGACGCGGCCGAGGCGGCCCACCGGGCCGGCGACGTGCCCATCGCCTCGGCCGAGGGGTTCATCCGCCAGGTCATCGGGTGGCGGGAGTACGTCTGGGGCACCTACTGGCGCTCGATGCCCGGCTACCCCGACCGCAACGCCCTCCGCGCCCGGGCGCCGCTGCCACCGGCGTTCCGGGACCCGACCGCCACCGAGATGCGCTGCGTCCGCCACGCCGTCGAAGGCGTCCGGGACCGGGGCTGGGTGCACCACATCCAGCGGCTCATGGTGCTGGCGAACCTGTCGACCCTTGCGGGCGTCACTCCCCGGGAGGTGGTGCGGTGGATGACCGACTCGTTCGTCGACGGCGACGAGTGGGTCATGCTCCCGAACCTGATCGGCATGGGCCTGCACGCCGACGGCGGCCAGATGGCCACCAAGCCCTACGTCTCCGGCGGTCGCTACCTGGCTCGCATGACCGACCACTGCAAGCCCTGCCGCTTCGACCCGACCAAGCGGACCGGGGACGACGCCTGCCCGTACACCACCCTCTACTGGGACTTCCTCGACCGCCACCGAGACCGCTTCGGCCCCAACCCGCGGATGGCCCAGGCCGTGCGCGGCCTCGACCGCCTGTCGGACCTCCCCGAGGTCCGCATCCGCGCCCGCCAGGTGCGCCGCGCCCTCACCGACGGCACCCTCTGACGCCCGACGCCCGACGCCCGACGGCCGTCGGGTCGCGGTCAGGCGGCCGAGGCGGTGAGGACCAGCGGGTGGCCGTCGGTGATCACGACGGTGTGCTCGAACTGGGCCACCAGCCCACCGTCGTCGGTGAGGAGGGTCCAGCCGTCGTCCCCCTCGACCGTGTGGGTGGCACCCATGGCGAGGAACGGCTCGATCGCCAGCACCAAGCCCTCCCACAGGATCGTGCGGTCCGACCGGTCCTCGACGCTGGACACGTTGGGCGACTCGTGGATCGACCGGCCGACGCCGTGGCCCAGCAGGTCGGCCACCACCGTGAAGCCGTGGCGGCGGGCTCGACGCTCGACGACCCGACCGACGTGGCGCAGCGGCGCCCCGGCCACCGCGGCCGCCATGGCATCGGCCTGGGCCAGGCGGGTGGCATCGAGCAGCTCCACCGCTCGCTCGGTGGCGGTGCCCACCGCCGTGCTCGCCCCGGTGTCGGCCCAGTAGCCGTCGAGCTCGGCCGAGACGTCGATGTTCACGAGGTCACCGGACCGCAGCGGGCGGAGGCGGGAGGGCACCCCGTGGGCGGCCTCGTGGTTCACGCTGATGCAGGTGCTGCCCGGGAAGCCGTAGGCCAGCCGCGGCGCCGAACGGGCCCCGGTCGCCCGCAGCAGGCCACGCCCGATGGCGTCGAGCTCGCCCGTCGTGATCCCGGGCTCGACGGCGGCGAGCATGGCGTCGCGCACGTCGGCCACCACCCGTCCAGCCGCCGAGAGCCCCGCCAGGTCGTCCACGTCGTCGATCGTCATGTCCGCAACGCTACCGACGCGCTCCTGCCTCTCGTTCTCCCCGCGCTGCGACCGCGGTGCCCCGGAGCGGCTCGGCGGATGCCCGGACCACTTGCCCTCGGCGACCCGAGGAAGGAGCCTGGGGCGATGGACGAGACCGCCAGCAGGTACCGCCGGGTGGCCGACCCCTTCGACGCGATCGTCCACGCCGTGCCGGACGGCGCGTGGGATCGGCCGGCCCCCTGTGCGGGGTGGGTGGCCCGAGACGTCGTCCTCCACCTCGCCGAGTGGGTCCCGGCGTTCTTCGCTGCCGCCGATGGCCCGACCCTCCCGGCCGCGCCTCCCGGGGCCGACCCGATCGAGGCCTGGACGGCGCTCGACGCCGCGATCCGGGCGGCCCTCGAGGACCCGACCGTCGCCTCTGCCTCGATCTCGCACCCGCACGCCGGGACCCACACGTTCGCCGAGGCGATCGACACCTTCGTCCGCGAAGACGTGATGCTGCACACCTGGGACCTGGCCCACGCGGTCGGCGAAGAGGTGACGCTCGATCCCGAGCTCGTCCACGAGTCGCTCCTGAAGCTCGAACCGATGGACGAGGTGCTGCGCGCCAGCGGCCACTTCGGCCCCAAGGTGGAGGTGCCCGACGACGCCGACGAGCAGACCCGGCTGCTCGCCTTCGTGGGCCGCCGACCCTGACCGGCCCTGGCGTCCAGGGAGCGCCGCGCACCACGCCCCGCCGGATGCCTCGCCGCCCCTAGGGTCGGTGTCGTGGAACCCGTCGAGCAGGCCTACGGGGCCATGGCGGAGCGCTACATCGAGGCCTTCGGCCACCGTGACCAGGTGCACCCCGGCGACCTCGCCCTGATCGTGGGGCACCTCGGAACGCTCGTCGGGCCGGTGCTCGACGCGGGCTGTGGCCCCGGGCACCTCACCGCCCACCTGCGCTCGCTCGGCGTGGCGTCGACCGGCATCGACCTGGTGCCGGCGTTCCTGGACCACGGGCGCGCCGCCGATCCCGACGGGCGCCACGTCCAGGCCTCGATGCGGCGGCTCCCCCTCGCCGACGGGTGCGCCTCCGGGCTCCTGTCCTGGTACTCGCTGATCCACCTGCCGCCGGACGAGCTCGATCCCGTCCTCGCCGAGCTCCGCAGGGTGCTCGCTCCGGGGGCCACGGCCGTCGTCGGGTTCTTCCCGGGCGCCTCGCTCGAGCCCTTCGACCACAAGGTCGCCACCGCCTGGTCCTGGCCCGTCGACGACCTCTCGGCCCGCCTCGACCAGGCGGGCTTCGCCGAGCTCGAACGCCGCCAGGAGCCCGCAGGGGTCCACGGCCCTCGAGCCCACGCCGTCCTCGTCGCCACCGCGACCTGATCCGACGACCGAAGCGGCCGCCAGGCGAGCGTGGCCCGTACGGGTGATCACCGCCGCGGCGTGACCGAACGCCGCCCCCGCGGGCAGAGGGACGCGACCCCTTCGAGGAGAGCAGCCCCATGGCTACCGTCCACCACACCATCGCCCTGCCGGTCTCGGCGGTCTACGGCGCCCTGACCACGCCGGAGACCTATCCGCACTGGCTGGTGGGCTGCCGGGACATCCGCTCGGTCGATGCCGCCTGGCCTGCACCCGGCTCGAAGTTCCACCACCGCGTCGGGCTGGTGGGGCCGATCACCCTCGCCGACAACACCAAGGTCCTCGAACGGGTCGACGACGAGGTGCTCAGCCTCGAGGTGCGGGCGCGCCCGTTCGGGCGCGGGCGGGCCACGTTCACCCTCGCCGCCGGCACCGACCCCAGCTCCACCGTCGTGGAGCTCGACGAGGTCCCGATCGGCCTGCTCGCCCCGACCAAGCCGCTCGCCGACCCGCTGATCAGCCGCCGCAACGAGCGCTCGCTGTCGAACCTTGCGGCGTACCTCGAGCGCGGCGAGTCGCAGGCCGACACGCCAGGCTGAGCCCCGGTTCGGCGTCGACCCGCCGTGGTGGGCCGACCGGTCCGGCCCCGCTCGGTGGCGTCGACGCGATGAGTTCCGCGCCGGTCGGGCGTCCATGATCGTGAGCGCTCACCAGGAGCGCTCGGATCCGAGGAAGAGGTCGACCATGAACCCGATGGCACGCCAGATGTTCGAGCTCGTCGAGCCCATCGGGGTCATCCCATACTCGGCGGACGAGCCCAACGAGACGATGTTCGCGCTGGGGTTCACCAACTACTGGGACACCTACTTCGCCGGCCGGGCGGCCCCGCTGGGGCTCGTCGCCGCCGAGGTCGTCGATGCGCTCTTCTACAACTTCGGGCCGGGCGAGGTTGCCCGCCACATCCCGAAGGTGTGGGACACCACGACGCCGGAGGCGGCGATCGCCGCCCGCCGGGACGGGTGCGCCCAGGCTCTGCGGCGGATCCTCGGGGACCGGCTCGACACCCCAGAGGTCGCCCGGGCGACGGACCTGCTGCTGCAGGCGGCGGTCAGCGCACCGGTCGAGGGCCGGCCGATGTACGCCGCCCTGCGCACGATCCCGGCCCCCGACGAAGTGGTGGCACGCCTGTTCCACGCCGCCTCGCTGCTGCGCGAGCACCGGGGCGACGGCCACATCGCCGCCCTCATGGTCGACGGGATCGGCGGCCTCGAGGCCCACGTCCTGCTGGCCCTCGACATGGACGTGCCGGCGAAGAGCTTCGGACGCATCCACCACCTCCCGGACCCGCTGCTCGACGAGGTCATCGACGGGCTGCGCCAGCGGGGCCTGATCGGCGAGGACGGGTGGCTCACCGACGCCGGCCACGCCGTGAAGGACCGCATCGAGGATCGCACCGACGACCTCGCCGCCCTGCCCTACGAGGCGCTCGCTCCAGCCGAGCTCGCCGAGGTCGTGGACGTGCTCGAACCGCTCGCTGCGCTCCTGGTCGCCGCCCAGCCCTGGTGAAGACCGGATTCCGGCGGCGCTACCCGTCGATGCGCTGGTAGCTGAGCCGAAGGTCGTCCTCCCACGGCGCGCCGTCGCGCGACATCGTCCCCTGGGCTTCGAGGCTGGTGCCGTCGGCCCCGATGGTGAGGACCATGCGCTGGGCGAAGCCGGCCTCGTCGCGGTGCCAGCTCACCTCGCCGTCGGCCACCTCGACGTCGTACCGGCGGGAGATGTCGCGCTCGTCGAAGTAGATCATCGTGAAGGTGCCGGCCGCGTCGTCGGACCCGATGATCGCCAGCCCGTCGGGCACCTGCGGCTCGTCGATCTCGGAGCGCATCAAGAGGAACGCGCCGCCCTCGTGCCACTCGAACGACGTCCGTCCGTGGAAGGTGACGCCGGGGACGAGCGGGTGCGTGCCGGTGGTTCGCCACGCCCCCAGGAGCGGGGCCAGCGGCGCCAGGGCCGGGTTGGGTCGCTGCGCAACGGGACCGATCGGCGTCGTAATCGGCCCGATGGTTCCACACACCCGCCAGGGCTGCCCGTGCTCGTCTGGCGGCGGGCGGGACACCGCCGATCGCTTCGACCTCGGGCGGCCCCCGACCCGGATCGGCCCGGCGTCGCTCCGGCTCAGCCGAGCGCCTCGGCGAGGCCGACGAGGATGCCCTCGGGCCCGCGGAGGTAGCAGAGCCGGTAGGCGTCCTCGAACTGGACCACCTCGGAGCTGACCAGCTGCGCGCCGTGGGGAGCGAGCCGGGCGAGGGTGTCGTCGAGGTCGTCCACGGCGAACATGACCCGGAGGTAGCCCAGCGCGTTCACCGGCGCGTTGCGGTGGTCGGCGACCACCGCTGGTGCGAGGAAGCGCGACAGCTCGATCCGGCTGTTCCCATCCGGCGTGCGCAGCATGGCGATCTCGACGCTCTGGTCGCCCAGGCCGGTGACGCTCCCGGCCCACTCCCCCTCCACCATGGCTCGCCCCTCGAGCTCGAGGCCGAGCTCGACGAAGAACCCGATCACGGCATCGAGGTCCTCGACGACGATCCCGACGTTGTCCATCTTCAGCGCCATCCGCCGAGGCTACGAGGGTCTCGAGGCGTCAGGTCGGCGTCCTGCTTGCCACCGGCGGATCCCGGCCGTCCGCTCGACGGTGACCGCACCCACCTCCCAGCCGTGGGGCGGAGGCGGGTCCGGCCGCGCCGACGCCGGCTGACCGACACCGGGGTCCGTCTGGCATCCTCGGTCGATGGGCGATCCCGGATCGGCGACGCAGCTCCGAAGTGGCGCGACCGTCGTCACGAGGCAGCAGGTGGCGGGACGAGCGGTGTGCCGCGAGGTGCCGTGGCCGCTCGTTCGCGTGCGCGTCGACGCCGACCAGATCGACGTGCGATGCCTGGGATCGGCCTGGAGGCTCCGGCAGGAAGCGGTTCGAGGCTGCATCGTCGTGGCGAACCCTCGCTCGCTGCACGCATCGGTTGCGGTGGCGCTGGTCGAAGGCGGCTTCTGGGACCGGCTCCTCACCAGCCGACGACTGCTCAGGACCCTCGAGGCCCACGGCTGGCCGATCCAGATCGAGGGTCTCCCGAACCGTGAGCAGGTCCTGTCCGCTGCCGTTCCCGTCGCACGATCGGACGAGGTCGCTCCGATCCGCGACCCGCGCCGCGCGAGGATCGACCCATGAGCTGGAACACCGTCGAGCGCGGGTTCCTCGCCGACGGTTCTGCGTGGCGGATCGAGCGGCGCACGCTCGTCCTGCCCGTCCCCAAGAGCTCCGCCGTGCTCCCCATCCAGCTGAGGTCGTACCGCTGGTTGCTCGTCGACTCGGCCGGTCGGACCGCGGTCCGCGGACGATCCCGGGATCGCCACCAGCTCGAGGCCGAGATCGGGTCGATCGAGGCCTGACCACTGCCGCAGCGCGGCTGCCACGGCGCGCCGGCACCACGGCCCGGAGCGGCTGCGGTCAGGTCGAAGGAGCGGTCGGCCGGAACCGCATGGCGACCGTGCCCGACGCGAGCTCCTGGCGGTCCACCAGCTCGAGCTGGATGCGCTCACGGAGACCGCCGAGCAACGTCGGCCCGTGCCCGGCGAGCACCGGCTGCACGAGGAACTCGTACTCGTCGATCAGGCCGAGGTCGGCCAACGCGAGCGGGAGCGTCACACCGCCCACCCAGAGGCCTTCGCCCGGTTCCTGCTTGAGCTGCCGGACCGCGTCCCCCAGGTCGCCCTGCACCAGCTCGGCGTTCCAATCGACCCCGCTCAGCGTGCTCGACACGACGTGCTTCTCGGCCCGGTCGATGCTCTCGGCGAAGGGGACCTCCCACTCGTCCATCCAGTCGGGCCACGGTCCCGAGGCCGGCCGCCGCCACGCCGACTCCATCATCTCGTAGGTCACCCGGCCGAGGATCAGGGCGTCGGCCCGTTCCATCTCGGCGGTCCAGTACCGCATCGACTCCTCGTCGGGAGGCATCCCGGCCTCGTGGTGGCAGCAGCCATCCAGCGTGACGTTGATCGAGTATCGAAGTGGTCGCATGTCGCTGCTCTCTGTCGCGGTGGCCCGGTGCGTCCACCGGACCCTCACCCGACGCCGGCCGGCACCCGTTCTCATCGGTGCCGTCCAAGCGGTCCGGGG
Organism: Aquihabitans sp. G128; assembly: GCF_019048865.1. Taxonomy (GTDB): domain Bacteria; phylum Actinomycetota; class Acidimicrobiia; order Acidimicrobiales; family Iamiaceae; genus Aquihabitans. The sequence goes on from NZ_CP077604.1 coordinate 1,152,323, forward strand.
ACGACAGGATGCCAGCCCGGCGGGGGCCACGAGCGCCGGTCGCTTCGGCCGCCCGACCGGGCCGTTCGACCGTCGCCGCCCTGGGCCCCGCCGTGCGGTTCAGCTACTGCCGGCACCCCGAACGTGTGATCTGGCGCCGGCCCGCCCCGGCCAGATTGCCCTGCTCAGGGGGTGCGTGGGAGGGTACCGAAGCGTCCTCTTCTGGACGCCAGTCGCGGCCTTGGGAGGGGTGCTCGGGACCATGTCCGACACGAGTGGCACGAGCGGAAACCTTGCCGATGTGCTCGAACGCCGACTGGTCGAACGGGAGCGGCTCGAGCGCCAGCGGCGCGAGCTGCGCGCCAAGGGCGCCACGACGGCGGAGCTCGAAGCACGGTTCCTGCTGAAGGGCTCCGACTTCCGCTTCGGCCTGGCCCAGGCCGACGCCGGCGACCGCGAGCTCTGGGTCGGGCTGATCACGATCGCTGGCCGCCCCTACCGCCTCGAGGAGGTGGAGGGCACGCTCGTGCTGCACGGGGGGCCGCACCACCACATCACCACCGTCGCCGAGCTGGCGGCCGCCATGCGCAGCCGCGACTGGACCCCGGCACCCAAGCGGTGGCCGACCTGGGAAGGTCCGTTGTCGGCCGAACCGGCGCCGTCGAACTGACACCCGCCGGCCGGCGGCCGGGCCGGGCGCAGTCAGCTGGCCGACGCGTCCGGGGGTCCGGCGGGCGCGGCCACCAGGCCGGCCTGCTCGACGAGGTCGCCGAGCGTGATGCCCTCGGCCTTCACCTCGACCCAGTCCGCGGCCCTCGCTGCAGGGATGAGGAGGTCGACCTCGGACCGCCGTGACAGGAACTCGCCCAGCTCGGCGAGGTCGGCGCCCCGCATGTCGACGTCGATCCGATCCGACAGCCGGACGGGCGCCGGCTGGTCGAACGGCTCCAGCGTGACGGCGTCCTTGCTGCACGCGCACCAGCACTCGCCGGTGTCGTGGATGTAGATCACGATGCAGCTCGCCGATGTCGGGCACACCGTCGCGCAGTTGCAATCACCCATGGTTCCCGCTCCTCGTTCCTCGCCCTGCCTTGCCTCGGCAACCTAGCAACGCGCATCCACGGGCGTCGGCGCTCGCTCGCCGGTCGAGGCCGAGCCGTCGGATGCCCGGTCTCGGGCTCCGGGACCGTGCGCTGTGGCGCGCTCGCCCGGATGCCGACTGCGCCGGGACCTCGACGACCGGGAGGTCGCCGATCGTCGCTGCGAGGCGGGCGCGTGCCCACCTGCCCCAGCCTCCACCCGGCCCGGCCTGCGCGCACCCGGACCTGGCCAGCGACCGTTCGCAAGGGCTCGCCGCACCCGACCAAGGTGGGGCTGCGGCCAGCGCTCGAGCAGGAAGGCCTTCGCCGGGCAGCCTTGCCGGAGACGGCGATCCGGCAGACTGCACCGCGACGATCCGAGCGGGGGCCCCATGGCGAACACGACGAACGACCGGATCGACGGGGAAGCGACGGTCGTCGTCGATGCGGACGCCCTCCCCGTGCACGACCCGGCGTTCGGGTACCTCGAGCTCCCCCGGACCCTGTCCTGGTGGCGGCGGCGCAGGCGAAGCATCAGCTACCCGTCCGTCGGCGACGTGGTCAACCTCCGGGTCGACGTCCGGACGGCCGGCACGGGCCGCCTCACGGACCTCGACGGCACGCTGATCCAGACCGTGCCCCTGGTGCGGGGCAGCAACGTGGTCCAGATCAGGCGGCCGGACGCCCGACGGGACGAAGCGGTCCCCCGCCGCACCCCATCGTGAGCCCCTCCGGGCCGGCGCCTTCCGCTGCCAGCCGGCCGAGCATCGCCTGCGGTGGGCGCCGTAGCGGCTCTCAACTGAACCAGTGTGCCATCGGAGGGGTCCGGTCCCCGGGGCAAGCAGGCCACTGCCCGGCACCCCGACGCAGCGCGGGTTGGTCCTCGCTCACGACGAGCAGTCGACCCGCGTTCCGAGGAGCTCGATCCGCCGGACGCAGATCGTCTCGAAGGCCACGCATCCCGAGGTGCCGATGTAGGAGTCACCGACCTGTGGGTCGAGCGGGTGATCGCTGCCCGAGTAGGGGCTCGGCCGTTGGGCCAGCGACGCACGGGTGACGATGCAGACCTCCCGTTCACCGATGAGGGCACGCCGTGCCTGGTAGCTGCCCAGCACGAGCACCCCCGGAACCAGTGGCAGGGCGAGGCCGACCAACCAGCGCCGAGAGCGGCGGCCTGGTGGGGTCACCGTCGTCGGATGATGGGGCAACCTGTCCGCGACGTCGTCCACCGAACGAAGGTACTGCGGCGCGCCTCGCCATCCTCGGGCAGCGTCCGCAGGTGCGTCCTGGGCGATCGCCATGCCCGGCCAGTCCCTCGGCGACACCTCCGCGAGCAGCCACGCTCGTGAGGAACGGTGCCGGGCGCCACCCGCTGGCGAGAGGCCACCCCGGCGACCTGCCGCCAGTAGCCTTCGAGCCTTCGTTCGCACTCGACTGGTCGGGGATGGGATGGTGCCTCAACCACGCGAGCAGGCCACGATCCTCGGTTGCGCGATCGCCGGGGTCGTGGTCATCGGCTCCCTCGGGGTGACGATCGCCCTGCGGTCGCCGAGCCACCGGACGTTGAGCCTGGCGTTCTCTGCCCCGTACGTCGTCTTGCCGATCATCTCCACGATCGGGGCCCGCCTCGCCCCCAGCCGACGCCGTGGGGTGGTCACGGCGACCGTCCTGCCCTGGCTGGCGCTGGTCCTCGTCAGCAAGCTCGGCGCCATGACCGTTTCCGTCCTCGCTGCGCAGGGCTGCCTCGTCCTGCTCTGCGTGAGCGGGGCCACCCTCGCCCAGAGCATCGCCCAACGGCCCTCCCCGGGCCGCCCCGCCTCGAGCTGACTGCGCCCCGCCGTCGACGGGCAGTCGATTGCTGGAGTGGGCACCCAACGCACGCATGACCTGCGGGCTGGTCGGTTGAGCAGCGCGCGGGCAGCAAGGGCCGCGGAGTCGACGAGCAAGACTGCACCGTCCCCTACCGGCACTTTCGCGACACCACCCACACCGGCTGGTGCAGAGGGGTCGTGCGCGTGCCCGGCTCAGCAACATCGCGGCTCCTTTCCGCATAGCTCTGAGATCATGGTCGCCCATGAACACAAAGACCGCAGAGCAGATCGCCGAGGTCGTCGAGCACGCTCGGCGTCGGCCCGGGATGTACGGGCTGAGCACCCACGGGGAGGCGACGTCATGGATCTACGGCATCGACGTAGGGACCGGGCTCTTCCCCGGACGGGAGATGACCGAGTGGCTCCACTCGGATGGCGACGCGAAGTGGGGCGGCAGGGGCGGGGCCGGCTGGGACTACCGAGTGGCACGAGTCGCCTTGTGGGGCCAACTGGATCCTCCTGCAGGGCAGCCTGTGGACTTCACCCCTGCCGATGAGGCGATCATGCGAAACGCGGTGCTCGACTTTGCGTTGGCGTGGCTTCGCGAACCTGCTGGCTCTTCGGACCAGGTCGAGCCGGGTGCCCCGTAACGCCGGGTCAGACACGCAAGCCCTGCACGTTCGTCTTGGTCACTGCCGGGGGGAAAGGTTCTCGAGCCACTCGTCTGCCTCTGCGTGGCTCCGCAGCCGCACGAACTCGAGGTGATCGAGGGCCGGTGAGGCCATCGACCGGCTGTAGCGATCCTCGTACTTGTCGTGCTGGGTCCAAGCCCAGCGGATGATCGATTCGGGGTGCCAGACCCAGAAGTTCGTCAGGGGCTCGCGATTGCCGTTCCACAGGCGCTCGCGGCGAACGGTCCGCCGCAGGGTCCGGCCGATTACCTGGCGCATGACGGCCGAGCGCGGGAGGTCCAGCCACACGACGGTGTCGGCCCGGGCCCAGACCGGACCGTCCACGACCACCGTCCGGTAGTTCCCATCGACCACCCATCGCTCGGCATGGGTGATCGCATCGACGCGGTCCACGAACTCGTCAGGGTCGATCGATTGCCAACCGGCGAGGTGGTGGATCGCGTCGAGCTCGATGCAGGGCGCATCGATCACCGCAGCGATCCGTCGGGCCAGGCTGGACTTGCCCGACCCGGCGTTCCCGACCACCGACACACGCTGCACGTGGTCCATCCTCCCCGACCGCGTGGCCCTGCCGAGAACGCGGATCGGTGTCCAGGTCTGCGACGGTCGATCGGCTCCCGGCGCGACCCACCGCAGGCCGGCACTTCGCCAAGCCGCCACGCCATCGGCCCACCGGAGTTCGGAAAGAAGGGATGGAAGAGATCTGCGATGCTTCCGCGGTGGACGATGTCGTAGCGGTCGAAGTGACGCTGGAGGATGGCGAGCATCGCTTCTTTCTGACCTTCGGGCGGCTTCACGACTCGGTCGACCCAGAGCCACTCGAAGCGCTGGTCTTGGCCAGGTGTTCGAGGTTCGCACTGGGCGGGGAGGCGGTGACCGCTCGCGTCTGCTGGACGCTGCAGGCCGCGAGCAGCGAGCCCTACTTCTACGAGTGCCTCTCGGAGATCACGGCCCGCCGTGCGGTGTTGGCGGGAAGCGACGAGCACTGGCAGGAACGCATTCGCCAGGAGATGGATGACGGTCGCCACCTCTTCTACCTCGGCAAGCCGCTACCGCCTGGTGCGTCGTGACGAGTGCCACCTAAGGCTGCGTCGAGGACGTGCGACGCCGATCACTCGAGGCAGATGCAGAAGGGGTGACCGGCCGGATCGAGTAGCACGCGGAAGGAGGCCGGACCGTTGCTCGTGCTTGGAGGCGCCCAGTCCGAGCAGCTCTTCCTCTGCGACGTCGAGATCGTCGACGAGCACGTCGACGTGCATCTGCTGGGGCCGGTCTTGACCAGGCCAGACCGGCGGGGAGTACGAATCCACTCGGTGGAAGGAGATGGCCGCGCCGTCACCGCCGCGAACGGCCGAGGCACACACGTTGTCGCTGCGAGGTGGGCAATCCGCACCGTGCGTCCCCCGGGGCGAGCACCGACCGCACGCCGCTGACGTGGGGCGCACTCGCACGAGGAGCGAGCCCACCCCGAAAACGAAGCTGACCTGCGGGGTGAACCGCAGGTCAGGTGCCGGGGCGATGGTGGGCCATGAGGGAATCGAACCCCCGACCTCCTGCGCGTCATGCAGGCGCTCTAGCCAACTGAGCTAATGGCCCCGGGACGGACGAAGGTAGCAGAGCCACCCCGTCGGCTGGAAACCCGGTTCAGAGGATGGCGCCGCTGCCCAACAGCACCCGCAGCTCGCCGATCAGGCCGTGGCTGGTGTCGACGCAGAACTGCTCCGGGAGGCGCAGGACCTTGTCCTCGCCGAGGTGCAGGAACACCTGCGACTCGCCCGGGAAGCGGGTCAGCAGGCCCTTGAGCTCGTCGACCGTGCCGGCGTCGAGCCGGTGCGGGGCGACCTTGAGCCGCAGCGGCGGGGCGCCGTCGCTGACGCCGTCGAACACCTCGACGTCCATGGCGATGAACTTGGGCGTGTCGTCGCGCTTGTCGACGCGCCCCTTCACGATGAGCACGGCGTCGTCGGCGAGCTGGTGGCCGATGTCGGTCATGGTCTTGGGGAACACCATGACCTCGATCGAGGTCTGCAGGTCCTCCAGGGTGAAGACGGCCATGAGGTCGCCCTTCTTGGTCCACTTGCGCTGCAGGCCGTTGACCACGCCACCGATGGTGCGCATGGCGCCGTCGTCGAGCTCGGCCAGCTCGGCGATGGTGTTGTCGACCTTGCGGCGCAGCGCGGCCTCGGCCCCCATGAGCGGGTGGTCGCTCACGTAGAGCCCGAGCATCTCCTTCTCGAAGGCCAGCTGCTCCTTCTTCTCGAAGCGCAGGTCCGGGATCTTGGCCCGCTCGTCGAAGCTGGCGCCCGCTCCCCCGTCGTCGAGGTCGCCGAAGAGCGTCATCACGCCCATGTCCCGCTCCTTGCGACGGGCGATGGTGTTGTCGACGATCTGCTCGAAGACCGCCAGCAGGCCCCGGCGCGGGTGGCCGACGGAGTCGAAGCCGCCGGCCTTGATGAGCGACTCCAGCGTCTTCTTGTTGAGCACGGTCATGTCGACGCGCTCGCAGAAGTCGTAGAAGTCGGCGAAGTCGCCGTTGGCCCGGCGCTCCTCGACGATCTTCTCCACCAGGGCCTCGCCCACGTTGCGCACGGCGGAGAGCCCGAAGGGGATGACCTCGGTGCCGTCGTCGAGGCGGGCGGCCACGAAGTCGACGTCGGAGCGGTTCACGTCCGGCACCAGGACCTGGATGCCCATGGTGCGGCACTCGTTCAGGTAGACCGCCGCCTTCTCCAGGCTGGTCTTCACGCTGGTGAGCAGCGCCGCCAGGTACTCCACCGGGTAGTGGGCCTTGAGGTACGCCGTCTGGAAGGTGACCACGCCGTAGCCGAAGCTGTGGCTCTTGTTGAAGGCGTAGTTGGCGAAGCCCTCGATGTTGTCGAACAGCGGGGTGCCCAGCTCGCCGAAGCCGGCGCTGGTGCAGCCCTCGACGAACTTCGAGCGCTCCTTCGCCATGAGCTCGGGCTTCTTCTTGCCACAGGCCTTGCGCAGGTTGTCGGCCTCGGCCAGGGAGTAGCCGGCGAAGCGCTGGCTCACCCGCATCACCGACTCCTGGTAGATCATCAGGCCGTAGGTGTCGCCGAGCAGCTCCTCGGCGGCGGGGTGGAAGTACTCCACCGGCTTGCGGCCGTTCTTGCGATCGGCGTAGTCGTTGTGCATGTTCACCGACATGGGGCCCGGCCGGTAGAGCGCGATGAGCGCCGCCACGTCCTCGAAGCAGTCCGGGGCCAGCGAGCGCATGAGGGCGCGCATGGCGCCGCCCTCCAGCTGGAACACGCCGATGGAGTCGCCGCGGCACAGCATCTCCAGCGTCTTCTCGTCGTTCAGCGAGATGTTGTCGATGTCGAGGTCGACGCCGCGGAAGCCCTTCACCAGCTCGAGCGCGCCGGAGATGACGTCGAGGTTGCGCAGGCCCAGGAAGTCCATCTTGAGCAGGCCCAGCTCTTCGACCACGTTCATCTCGTACTGGGTGACCACCGGGGCGTTCTCGATGTCCTGGCCGGCCAGCGGCTTGCGCTGGATGGGCAGGTACTCGGTGAGCGGGTCCTTGGTGATCACCACCGCGGCGGCGTGGATGCCGTCCTGGCGGCGCAGGCCTTCGAGGCCCTTGGCCACGTCGATGACCTTGCGGAGGTCTTCCTCCTCCTCGTACATCTTCCGGAGGTCGCCGGCCATCTTGTAGCCGTCGGCGAACTTCTCGTTGGGCTCGAGGCAGGCGTAGAGCGGCGTGTCCCGGCCCATGATCAGCGGCGGCATGGCCTTGGCCACCTTGTCGCCCACCGCGTAGGGGTAACCGAGCACGCGTGCGGCGTCTCGCACCGCGGCCCGGGCCTTGATGGTGGAGAAGGTGACGATCTGGGCGACGTGGTCCCGGCCGTAGCGCTCCGCCGCGTAGCGGATCATCTCGTCCCGGTAGCGGGAGTCGAAGTCCATGTCGATGTCGGGCATGGAGATGCGGGACGGGTTGAGGAACCGCTCGAACAGCAGGTCGTACTTGATCGGGTCGAGGTCGGTGATCCAGAGCGTGTAGGCCACCGCGCAGCCGGCGGCGGAGCCACGGCCCGGGCCGACGCGGATGTTCAGGTCCCGGGCGTGCTTGATGAGGTCCCACGTGATGAGGAAGTACGAGCTGAAGCCCATGTTCCCGATGACCTCGAGCTCGAAGGCGAGCCGCTCGACCGCGGCGTCCGGCAACGGGTCGCCCCAGCGCTTCTTGGCGCCCTCGAAGGTGAGGTGGCGCAGGTAGGCGGCGTCGTCCTCGAAGCCCTCGGGCAGCGGGAAGTTCGGCAGCAGCGGCTTGCCGAACTCGATCTCGACCTCGCAGCGCTCGGCGATCCAGAGGGAGTTGTCGCACGCCACCTCGACCTCGGAGAAGAGGTCGCGCATCTCGCGGGCGGACTTCAGGTAGTGGTCGTCGCCGTGGAACTTGAACCGGTCGGGGTCGCTCATGAGCGAGCCCGTCTGCACACACAGCAGGGCGTCGTGGGCGACGGCGTCCTCGCGGTGGGTGTAGTGGCTGTCGTTGGTGGCCAGCAGCGGTGCCCCGATCCGCTTGGCGATGTCGAACAGCTGGGGGTTGGTGCGGTGCTGCTCGGGGATGCCGTGGTCCTGGATCTCCACGAACAGGTTGTCGCGCCCGAAGATGTCCTGGAGGCGGCCGGCGGCCTTGAGCGCCGCCTCCTCGTCGCCCCGCAGGAGGTGCTGGAGCACGTGCCCGCCGAGGCAGCCGGTGGTGGCGATGATGCCCTCGGAGTGCTGGTCGAGCAGCTCCCAGTCGAGCCGGGGCTTGTAGTAGTAGCCCTCCATGAAGGCCCGGCTCGAGAGCTGGATCAGGTTCCGGTAGCCGGCGTAGCTCTCGGCCAGCAGGGTCAGGTGGTAGTAGAGCTTCTGGCCGCCGCCGGCGTCACCACCGGTGTCGTCCACCCGGCCCCGGCGGCTGGGCCGCTCGAGCCGCGAGTCGTGGGCCATGTAGGCCTCGGTGCCCAGGATCGGCTTGATCCCGTTGGCCTTGCACGCCTTGTAGAACGGGAGGATCCCGTACATGTTGCCGTGATCGGTGATGCCGATCGCCGGCTGGCCATCGGCCGCGGCGGCGGCCACGACCTCGCCGACACGGGCCGCACCATCGAGCATCGAGTACTCGGTGTGCACGTGCAGGTGGGTGAACGAGTCGCCCACGACGACATCCTTCCGACAGGCGTTCCAACGGTTTCCACAGGTGCTCCACAGGGGTTGTCCCCGATCTGTGGATGAATCACAACGCTGTGTTTTCGACGGTACCACCCGTCTCCGCGGAAGGCGCCCCGAAGGGTCAGTGCGGCAGGACGGGTGCGCCGATCCAGCGCTCGAGGGCGACCTGGAGCTCCTGCGAGCGCAGCGGCTTGGTCAGGTAGTCGTTGAACCCGGCCGACAGGGCGATCTCCCGATCGCCGTCCATGGCCCGGGCGCTGAGGCCGATCACCGGCACGTGGGGCGTGCCGTGGGCCAGCTCGTTGGCGCGGATGTTCGCCGTCGCCTGGTAGCCGTCCATGTCCGGCATCATCACGTCCATCAGCACCGCGTCGAAGCGGGTGTGGAGGCAGGCGGCGACGGCGTCGCCGCCGCCGTCGACGATGTCGACCACGTAGCCGAGCTTCTTGAGGGTGCCGGCGGCGACGACCTGGTTGATCTTGTTGTCCTCGGCGACGAGGACCCGGTGCACGTTCATGGCTGGGCAACCTTCTGTTGGTGGCCCGATCCCGGTGGCACGGGAGCGGGGTTGGTGACGAGCGCGTCGACGATGCGGCGCAGGAGGTAGGAGTTGCGGACGGGCTTGATGAGCACCGACTCGATGCCGGCGTCGTGGGCGGCCTGGCGGGAGAGGTTGGCGGCGGAGGAGAGCAGCAGGATCGCCGCCCCGGCGGTCGGCCCCTGGCAGCGCAGCACCCGGGCCAGCTCCATGCCGTCCATGCCCTCCATGCGGTGCTCGATGATGGCCAGGGAGTAGACCTCTTCAGGCGTCCCGCTCCAGGCGAACTGGTGCAGGGCCTCCTCGGCGGTGGCGGCCTGGTCCACCACGAAGCCCCAGTTGTGGAGGCTGTGGGCCAGCACCGCCCGGTTCACGGCGTTGTCGTCCACCACGAGGGCCCGCAGGCCCACGAGGGCGGCCAGTCCCTTCTCGGTGGGCTGCATGGAGCCGCGGGGCAGCGGCAGCGTGATGCGGAACACGGTGCCCACGCCCTCCTCGCTGGCCAGCTCGATGGTGCCCTGCTGGAGCTCCACCAGGCCCGTCACGATGCCGAGGCCGAGGCCCGTGCCGCCGAACTTGCGGGTGGTCGACTCGTCCAGCTGCGAGAACGGCTCGAACAGCCGGGCCTGGGCGTCCTTCGGGATGCCGATCCCGGTGTCGATCACCAGGAACGCGACCGCATCGGGATCGTCGCCCTCGGCGGGCATGGCCTGGATGGTGACCGAGCCCTCGTGGGTGAACTTCACCGCGTTGTTGGCCAGGTTGAGCAGGATCTGGCGGAGCCGGACGGGATCGCCCCGGCGATGGGTCTCGAGGCCGGGCTCGCAGTAGGCGTAGAGCTCGATGCCCTTCCGGCGGGCCGAGTCGCCCACGATCATGGCGACGTCGTCCACCAGGTCGGCGAGGTCGAGGTCGATCTCCTCGAGCTCGACCTTGGCGGCCTCGATCTTCGAGAAGTCGAGCACGGCGTCGATGAGGCCGAGCAGCCCCTCGGCCGAGGTGGCCACCCCGACGGCCAGCTCGCGCTGGTCGGCATCGAGCTCGGTGTCGAGCAGCAGCCCGGTGAGGCCGATGACCGCGTTCATCGGCGTGCGGATCTCGTGGCTCACGTTGGCCAGGAACTGCGACTTCAGCGTCGAGGCCAGGATCGCCTCGTCCCGGGCCAGGGCCAGCTCGGCGCCGAGGGTGTTGTTCTCGGAGATGACCGTCAGGTGCAGCAGCACGCTCAGGGTGAGCACGCCGATGGTGATCCAGGTGAGCTCGGCCGCCACCGGCTGGCCGGTGACCTGGCGGATGGTCGTGCCCACCACGATCAGGACCGAGAGCCCCGGCGCCGAGAGCAGCAAGATGCGGGCCCGCTCCGGGATCGGCATGGGCTCGGCGCCGGTGATCGGCAACCAGGACCGGACCGCCGCGATGGCGATCGCCGCCAGGCCGGCGGTGGTGGCCAGGTCGACGGCGTGGTGCAGGGCTGCGTCCTGGGGCTGGAGGTTGCTGGCCGCGCTCGACAGCAGCGACAGCGCACCGGTGCCGCCCAGCAGCACCACGCTCCAGCGGCCGAGGCGGGGCAGGCGGATGATGGCGAAGACCACGATCGACAGCAGCAGGACGTCGGCCAGCGGGTGGGCCAGCAGCTGGGCCCGATCGAGGGCGTCGAACCCCCGGGCGGCCTCGAACGCCGGCGGCATGACCACGACCCAGCTGGCGAAGAGGATGCTGGCCGTGAGGGTCAGCCCCTCAGCGAGGTAGCGGACCTTGGCCACGGTGCGGCGGGGAAGCTCCAGGCGGAAGGCGATGCCCAGCGTGAAGCACAGCGTGGCGGCGAGCGACGCCACCACGCCGAACGACAGGGGGGCGGTACCCCCGTCTCGGTAGGCCTCCCACACCGGGCGGGTCGAGTGCCCGACGCACCACAGGGCGGCGCCCAGGCCGAGGGCGCCCCAGGAGAGCCGGAGGCGGGTGCCGCCGGCCCGCCACACCGCGCCTGCGCACAGGCCGGACGCCAGCGCCGCCGCCACCACGGGCGGGCCGCCCCGGAACGGGCCGCCCCCCAGGACCAGGGCCACCACGGCGACCACGCCGGCGGTGGCCATCGTGGGCCACGGGACGTGGGACCAGGCTCGACGGGCCGTGGGCGGTGCTGGGGACAGCGAGCCGAGCAGGCCGACGCCGACCGCCCGGTCTGCCTCCTCGCGCGTCCACAACTTGGCTGCCACAGAGCCTGTTTCGACCACCTCGCGCCGCTTCTGTACGCCCGAATCCAGCAATGAGCCGTTCGGCCCAGCCCGATCACCCGTTTGGTGCGACATCGGTCACACCGTTCACCCGTCCGGGCGGTGCCGATCGACGGCGGGCCGGAGCGCCTCAGCCGGCCGAGACGGTGGTCAGGACGGGCTTCGAGCCCTCGCCGATGGTCACGTAGGAGGCGCTGTCGGCAGCGAAGGAGATGGCTTCGCCCTGGGCCTCGGTCCCGGCCGGCGCCTTGCACCGTGTCGCGGTGTCGGCGAGGGCCTCGGCCAGGGGCTGGTCGCGGGCCACGGGGTAGAGCCAGGCACTGTCGTAGGTGCGCACGGCGATGGCCCCCCCGGTCGGGCGCCAGCGAGGCACCGGTGACGATGCCCTTGCCGTCGACGCCGGCGCCGAAGGTGCCGACCTGGACGGCCTCGGCCTCGCCGCCGCCCTCGGGGGGGATCGACCCGCAAGATGCGCGACGGGTGCTCCCACTTCGTCAGGAGGTAGATCGACCCGTCGGTGTCGGCCAGCACGGCCTCGATGTCGACCGGCCCGTCGGGGTGGGTCACGTCGATCGCCTCGGCCGTGACCTCGGTGGCCCCCTCGTCGGGCACCGGCACGCGGTAGACGCGCGTGGTCGAGCGCTTCTTCAGGTTGTCGCCCACGTCAGCGATCCAGAGGTGGGGGTCGCTCCCCCGCTCGATGGTGAGGTCCTCCCAGTCGACGGCCTCGGCGCCCCGCACCGCCACCGCCTGCACCGACCCGTCGGCGGAGATGCCGAAGATGCGGGCCGAATCGCCCGAGTCGTTGTGGACCCAGGTCCGCCCGTCGGTGGCGACCACGCCGGACACCTCATCGAGGTCGGGATCGGCGATCGGTGTGCCGGGCCTCGCCGTCAGGCTGCCGGCACACGCTGCGGCCACCAGGCCCGTGCTGGCGGCGGGCCGGGTCGTCGTGGTGGTGCGCGCCGCCGCGGTGGTGCTGCTCCGAACCGACGCCGAGCCCGTGCTCGGGGCACCGCCGTCGCTGGCGCTCCCGCTGCAGCCGGCGGCGAGCAGCAGGGCGACGAGCGCACCGACGCCGGCACCGGCCGGCACTGACCGACGCCGGGGGCGCCGGCGCGTCACAGGTAGGTGCCGGGACGGGCGTCGCCGTCGCCCGCGCTCGCCATGCCGGGCTGACCACCGCCGGGACCTCCCCCGCCGGGGCCGAGCTGGCGGCGCATGTCCTCGAGCTGGTTGCGCGCCGCCATCTGCTGGGCGAAGAGGGTGGCCTGGATGCCGTGGAACAGGCCCTCGAGCCAGCCCACCAGCTGGGCCTGGGCCACGCGCAGCTCCGCGTCGGACGGCTGGGCGCCGCCGAAGGGGATGGTGACCCGCTCGAGCTCCTCGCGCAGGTCCGGCGACAGCGCCGTGCCGAGCTCCTGGACCGACGTGTCGTAGATCTCCTTGAGGCGGGTGCGGGCCGGGCCGTCGAGCTCCGCGGTGCGCACCTCCTCGAGCAGCTGCTTGATCATGGAGCCGATCCGCATGACCTTGGCCGGCTCCTCGACCGCCTCGCGGCGCTCCTCCTCGGCCGGTTCGACCGTGGCGCCGTCGGCGCCCGGCTCCACCAGCTCGCCGCGGGCGACCTCGGCCTCAGGGGTGGTCGCGGGCTGGGCGTCGGACATTCAGGCTTCTCCTACGAGCAGGGGGACGTACATCTCCGCCGGGGTCAGGGACCCGTGGCGGCCGATCAGGTTGAACGGGCCGGTGTCGGCCACGTCGTTGTAGGACACGGGCTCGCGCGCCACGAGGGCGACGTCGCCGAGGCGCTCGCGGGCGGCGTCGGTGACGCGCTCGCCCCACCAGCCCTCCTCGACGGTCTCCTCGCGGAGGCGGACCCAGCCGGTGTCGCTGTGGTGCACCCTCGCCGCCTCGGCCAGCGCGATGGCGCGGCCGGGTCGGGCGTGGAGCCAGCGGAACCGGCCCTCGCCCGACTGGAAGGACACCTGGGCGGCGACGTCGGGGTGCAGCTCCACCAGGTTGTCGCCGACGTCGACCTGGCCGTGGTCTGCCGTGATGACGAGCGCCGCGCCACGGGGCAGCTCGGCCAGGATGTCGCCCACCAGGCGATCGACCGATCGGAGCTCTGCGTCGTAGTGGTCGGCCAGCCCGTACTCGTGGGCCACCTTGTCGATCCCGTCGTAGTACGCGTAGACGAACGGCTCGCCGGCCCTGAGCGCCCGACGCACCTCGACCACCAGGGTCGACGGCACGCGGTAGCCGTTGAAGCGCACCTCGGAGAGGTGGGCCCCGCTGAACCCGGAGCTGACGAACTCGGCCTTGGTGACGATGCAGGGGCGCTGCGAGCAGAAGGCGGCGTTGGGCTGGAACGCGTGGGGGTCGATCCGCTTGCGGGCATCGCCGTCGGGGGTGCTCCACCGCAGGATGTTGAGGACCTCGTGGTCGACGGCCACCCGGTAGCCCACCACCCCGTGCTCACCGGGCGTCAGCCCCGTGGCGATGGACGTGAGGGCCGTCGCGGTGGTGGACGGCGAGACGCTGGTGATGCGGCTGCCGGCCATGCCCGCCAGGGTGGGCGCCAGGTGCAGGCGCTCCTGGAGCTGGTCCCAGCCGAGGCCGTCGAGCACCAGCAGCACCACCTGGTCGGCCTCCAGGGCGGCATCGGGCAACCAGGACGGCGGCTCCACGGAGCCGTCGAGCAGCGCCGGCACGATGTTGGAGATGCACGCTCCCGCGTAGTCGGGGAGCACAGGCTTGTCCACGACGGTCCTTTCGACGGTCCGCCGACAAGCTACCGCCACCGTCGTGGCCCGCCGCGACCGCCCTGCGGCCACCATCGCCGGGGGGGACGCTCCGCCCTCCCCGTAGACTCGGCCCGGTGAAGGTGTCCACACGTGGTGACTATGCCTCCCGGGCACTGCTCTCGCTCGCGCTCCACGACGACGGCACGCCCACCTCCGTGCGCGACATCGCCGATCGCACCGCGCTCCCCCAGCCCTACCTGGAGCAGATCCTCCTGGCCCTCAAGGGCGCCGGGCTGGTGCGATCCAAGCGGGGCGTCGGCGGCGGCTACGTGCTGGCCCGGCCGGCCGAGGAGATCACCCTCGCCCAGATCGTGAGCGCGGTCGACGGGCCCATCGCGGTGGGCGACTTCGGCGAACCGCACCAGAACGGTGCCTGCGACCACGAGGGCCAGTGCGTCCTGCTGGCGGTCTGGGACAACGTCGGGGAGCACATGCGCCGGCTGCTCGAGGGCCGCACGCTGGCCGACATCGCCAACATCGCCCGGGGCGAAGCCGCCTGGCCCGAGCCCGTGGGCTGAGCCTGGCGGTCCCGGTCAGCTGACCTGGGCGAGCACCGCTTGCAGGTCCGGCGGCAACGGCGCCTCGAAGCTAAGGTGCTCGCCGGTGACCGGGTGCTCGAAGCCGAGCTGCTCGGCGTGCAGGAACGGCCGGGGGGACGGCAGCGACTGGCGCACGCCGTTGTAGCGGTCGTCGCCCACCACCGGGTGGCCGATGGCCGACAGGTGCACGCGGATCTGGTGGGTCCGGCCCGTCTCGAGCCGGCACGTCACCAGCGACGTGGGGGACGGCTCCTCGAAGCCCTGCTCCACCTCGTAGCGGGTGCGGGCCTCCTTGCCGTTGGCCGTGACCGCCATCTTGGTGGGGTGCTTGGGCGAGCGGCCGATGGGCGCGTCGACCACGCCACGGGGCGAGTCGGGGTGGCCCCACACCAGGGTGCGGTAGCGACGCTCCACGGTGCGGGCCGTCAGCTGGGCCACCAGGTCGGTGTAGGCCTCGGCGGAGCGAGCGACCATCAGCAGGCCCGACGTGCCGCGGTCGAGCCGGTGCACGATGCCGGGACGCTCGGGGTCGCCCACCGAAGCCAGCTCCGGGAAGCGGTCGAGCAGCGCGCTCACGACGGTGCCGTGGACGTGGCCGGCTCCGGGGTGCACCACGAGCTCGGCCGGCTTGTCGATCACGATGACGTGGTCGTCGACGTGGACGATCGGGAGGTCGATGTCGGGTTCGGCCTGCGGCAGGTCCGCCGGCACGGGCGCCGGGACCTCGATGGCCACCTGCTGGCCGGCGTGGAGCCGATCGGCCCCTCGCGAGGCGACCACGTCGTCGGCGCGCACCCCACCGGCCTTCACCAGGTCGGTGGCCTCGGTGCGGCTGATGCCCGTGAGCATCGCCACCACGCGGTCGATGCGCTGCCCGTCGAGCGCAGCCGGAACCTCTTCGTGCAGGACGTCCATCAGGGGGCGATCACGGTGCGGGTGCCCGGAGGCTGGCGAGCACCAGCAGTCCGGCACCGACCACGATGGCGGCGTCGGCGAGGTTGAAGACGGGCCACCACTGCAGGTCGACGAAGTCGATCACCGCACCGTGCAGGAAGCCGTCGTCGCCGCGGAAGGCCCGGTCGGCCAGGTTGCCGATGGCACCCCCGGCGATCAGGCCGGCCGCGACCGCGCCGAGGCGGAAGCGGCTGGTGTAGCCGAGCGAGAGGCCCACGACCACGACGATGGCCAGGACCGAGATCCAGGGCCCGAGGCCCTTGCCGCTGCCGAGGCTGAATGCGGTGCCGGTGTTGTACGCCAGGTTGAACCGCAGCGACCCGACCACGTCGACCACGCTGCCGTCGTCCAGCCGGTTCAGGGCCCAGTGCTTGGTGAGCTGGTCGAGCAGGACCACGACGACGCCCACGGCGCCGACGAGGCCGAACTGGCGGGGACCCGGTCCCCGGGTGCCGTCGGGCGCCTCGACCTCGGGCGCCGACGCGTCGTCGGGCTCCGGCGCGGTGGCGGGGTCGTCGTCGGTGGGCTCTCGTGCTTCCACGGCGGGATCGGTCACCGGCGGCCCAGGCCGCCCGTCTTGTACTGGACCTGCACCCGCGCCCACGGGATGGCCTCGAGGCGCTCGGCGGGGATCGGGTCCCCGGACGCCTCGCAGATGCCGTAGGTCCCGAGGGGGAACTTGGCGAGGGCGTGGTCGATCTCCTCGACAGCGGCGCGGGCCTGCGCCGACAGGGCGAGGTCCCGCTCCCGCTCGCTACTGAGGGTGTCGCCCTCGCCGCCGTCCTCGTCGAACTGGGCGTCACCGGACTCGAAGTCGGCCACGAGGGCGTCGGCCTCGGCCTGCAGGCTGTCGGCCTGGCGCACGTAGGTGGCCCGCTCGTCGCGCAGCGCCTGCTCCTGGGCCTCGAGCCACTTGGCCGGGAACGGCGACCGGGCCTTCGCCTGCGTGCCGGCGGGCGCTGCCGCCTTGGTCGCAGCGGCCTTCTTGGCGGGAGCCTTCTTGGCAGGTGCCTTCTTGGCAGGTGCCTTCTTGGCGGGCGCCGCCTTCTTCGCCGGAGCCTTCTTGGCGGCGGCCGCCTGCTTGGCCGGGGCCCGGGTGCCGGCCGCCTTGGCCGGGGCCTTCTTGGCGGGAGCAGCCTTCTTGGCGGGGGCCTTCGTGCTCGTTGCCTTGGCAGCCGCCTGCTTGGCCGGGGTGGTCCGCTTGGCTGCTGCCGGCTTGGCCGAACCGTTCGTCTTCGCCACAGGAGTCCTTTCCAGCCACGGGTTGCCGGATCATACGGCAACCCCAGGGAGCGGTCAGGGTACTCCAGGCCGGCGGGCCGTCCGTGGGGAGGGGCGTCCGGGCGGGCGGCGTTCAGTCCTGGATGGTCACCGAGGACCGACGGCGGCCGAGGAACGTCCGCACCCGCGCCACGCCGTCACCCTCCGCCGCTGCTCCCCCGTCGCCGTCGCGCTCGTCGCCGTCAGCGGCCGCTGCCTGCTCGGGCTCGGCGCCGTCGTGGCGCACGCCGCTCCAATCCCATGCCGACGGCTCGTCGGCGTCCCAGCCCTCGTCATCCGGGCCGGTGATGGCCACGGGAGCGACGTCCGGGCGGTCGACCTCCGACGTGTCGACCGACGGCGCGGCCGGATCGACGTCGGGCTCGGGCAGGGTCCAGTCGAAGAGGTCGGGGTCGCCCTCGAGGTCTTCGGCCGGGTGCGGCGCGTGGTGCGCGCTCGGCGCGGCCGGCTCGTCGAGGTCCCCGAGGTCCAGGTCGGGCACCTCGGCCACGAACAGGTCGTCCTCGTCGTCGGCGGCCCCGGGCGCCGGGGCCAGCGGTGCGTCGGCGTCTTCGGGCTCGTCCTCGAGCACGAGGTCCGCTCCGTGGACGGTCCCGGGCGCCTCTGCCGGCTCCTCGTGGGGTGCGGCGACGCCGGGCGCGACGTCGTCGTCGAGCGTGAGGGACGGTCCGTCGTCCACGTCCTCGCCCTCTTCACCATCCACGGCGTCCGCCTCGGGCAGGTGCCACTCATCGACCTCGACCGCCGCCGGGGCGGGGCCGTCGTCGGGCAGCTCGGCGAACAGCTCGTCGTCGCCCGCCTTCGACCCGCCCTCGTCGTCGAGGTCGAGCCCGTCGTCTGCGGACGGGCCGGGGTCGACCTCGGACCACGCCGCCCAACGTGCTTCCTCCTCGGCCAGCTCGGCGTCGTCGATGTCGAGCGACACCGCCTCGGCGGCCGCTGCCGGAGCGGCATCGGCTCCAGCGGGCCCGTCGGCATCGGCCGCCACGTCCCTGCTGCTGCGACGAGGTGCGGGCGGCGGGACCGGGCGGCCCTCGCGGTGGGCGGCGATGGCATCGAGCACCGCAGCACGGTGGCGGCCGCCGCGCTCGCGGGCCTCGACGACCGACAGCTCGTCGGGCTCCAGTTGGGCCAGCAGCGGCACGATCTGCGACACCCAGAGGGTGTCGTACTCGGCGATCGGGAAGACCGGCAGGCCATCGCCGGGACCGTCCGCAGCGTGCTCGACGCGAGCCGCCGGCGTGGAAGCGGCGACCCGAGCGGCGCGCGAGGCCTGCCGCTCGACCGCCGGCTCCTCGGCGACCGTCGACCCCTCGGTGACCACCGGCTCGGCGGTGTCGGGCTCCTCGACCGCAGCAGCCTCGACCGGCTCGGTGGACGAGGCGGCCGCTGCCGGCTCGACCTCCTCGGGCCGCTGGTCCCAGGCGTCCTCCGCGTCGGCCGCCGGCGCGGCACCGGAGGCGAGCTCACGGAGGGGCTCGGGCTCGTCTCGGCCGGCCTCCTCGGGCGTGCTGCCGATCCACCGTGCCGCCCACAGGAGCAGCATGGAGACGACGGCGAGCGCCATGGCCGCGTAGATCAGGGCGAAGCCGCCACCGACCACGAACCAGGTGACGATCAGGATTGCTGCGACGACGACCGCAAGGGCGCTGAGGAGTATGACCACAGCCCGTTGGTTCGCCGTGCGGTGGCGCCGCTCCTGCCCTGCGGGGCCCGGAGGTGGGCGCCGGCCGAGATCAGCGGCGCTTGCCGAAGCGCCAGCCGCGCTTGTCGTCGTCCTCGAACATGGCGGCGCCATCGGTGGGGAACTGCTCGCGCGGGCCCAGGGGCTCGTCGTCGGCCATGGCCTTGCGCAGCTCCGCCAGGAAGGCGTCTTCCTCGCCACCACCGGACGCACCGCCGGCCGGCGCCTGCGCGGCGGCCGAGGGGGCGGGAGGCGGCGGATCGATGCCGAGCTCCACGGCCGACACCGGCGCGGTGGGCGGACCGGCGTCCGGGAGGTCGTTGGTGCCGGGGGCGGCGTGGTCGACCTCGGCGAACTGCAGGTCCGGTGCCGACGGCGCCTCGTCGATGACGACGGCGGCCTGCTCGGGTGCGGGGACGCGCTCGGGCTCGGGCTCCGGCTCGACGGCCGGGGCCGGCTCGGGCTCCGGGGCGGCCTCGAAGGCCGGGACCTCGGGGTCGAGCAGCACGGGGGTCGGGGCGAGGCGGAAGCCGGCCGGGTCGTCGAGGAGCCGCTGGAGCTCCCCGATGGTGCTGCCGAGCTGGCTGCGCTGCTCCTCGACGTGGCGCTCGAGCACGGTGACGTCGGTGCGGAGGGCCTCGCGCGCTCTCCAGCTCGCCGATCTCGGCGGCGAGGCGATCGTGGGCCGCCCGGCGCTCGTCCTCGATCTGGCTGACCAGCCCGGCGTGGGCGTTGGCGGCGGCAGCTTCGGCCTCGGCGTTGAGCTTGGCGGCGCGCTCCTGGGCGTCGCTCAGCAGCTTGGCGGCGTCCTCGCGCGCCTCGCGCACGGCGGCGTCGGCGGTGCGCTGGGCCAGGACCAGGGTGCGGCGCACCTCCTCCGCGGTCTCGTCCTCCGACGGCCCGCTGGGGGCGTCGTGGGCGACCGGGGCCGGAGCGGGGGCCGGGAGGTCGGCCAGCCGGGCCTGGACCCGTCGCTCGACCTCGGCCTCGAGCTCGGCGGCGCTGGGGCCCGAAGCGGACGGCGCCGCCTTCGACTGGTCGAGCGCCTGGGTCAGCCGAGCTTCGACCTTGGTGGCCATGGCCACGGCCTTGTCGAGGAAGTCATCGACCTGCCCCCGGTCGTAGCCCTTGCGCGTCTCGGTGAACTCGGCCTGCTCGAGCAGGCGCTTCAGGGTCAACTCCATGGGCGGGAGCCTACCCCCCTGGCTCGGCGTGGTCCGGAGCGGGACCCCGCCCCGCGGTCAGAGCAGGCCGCGGATCACGAACAACACCAGCAACACGAGCGTCACGGAGATGTCGATCTGGGGACCGCCGGGAGACCCGAGGGGTGGGATGACCCGACGGACCGGGTCGAGCACGGGGTCGGTGACCCGGCGCAGGAGGGTGAAGAGCTGGTCCCCCGGGCTGCCTGGCGCCAGCCGGAACCACGAGAGGACGATGACCCCGACGATGACCAGGATGTAGAGCAGCAGCAGCGCCCTGACGACGGCCACGACTCAGGTGTCGTAGCCGCGCTCGTGGAGGCGCCGACGCTCTTCCTGGGACACCTCGACGTTGGTCGGGGTCAGCAGGTACACCTGGTTGTCCAACCGCTCCATCTGCCCGCCGAGGCCGTAGCAGAGTCCGCTGGCGAAGTCGATGAGCCGACGGGAGAGCTCGCGATCGGCGGACTGGAGGTTCATCACGACCGGCTGGGTGTTCTTGAACTTGTCGGCCACCTCCTGCGCCTGGTTGAACGACGCCGGCACCACGAGGTGCGGCTTGGCGTTCGGCGTGACCGCGATGGGCCGCACCACCTGGGGCCGGGGGCGGGTGGACATGGAGGAGGGGGTGACGGTCTGGCCGGTCACGGGGGCGGACTCCCGAAGGTCGTTGGTGCGGGCGATGGGGCGGACGGCCCCGATGGCCGAGGGCTCGTCGGGATAGGCCGACACCGGGGTGACGGTGGAGACGTTGGACTGCGGTTGCGGCTGGCGCTGGGGCTGCTGCGGCTGGCGGTCCCGGGCGGTGCTGCGGTCCGGCTCGTCGTCGTAGCCCGCGTGGTAGTCGTCGTACTCCGCGTCGTCACCGAGCCCGAGATAGACCATTGCCTTGCGCCACATCGGCCGAAGCCTACCGGCTCGACCCTCGGCGACGGGGACGGGGCTCGACCGGTGCCCTACGTGGGCTCTCGCGGTGGTCGAGGCCCGAAGAGGGCGCTGCCCACCCGGATCATGGTGGCGCCCTCGGCCACCGCCGCCTCGAGGTCGCCGGACATGCCCATCGACCTCACCGGGAGGTCGAGCCGGTCGGCGAGCGAACGCAGCTCGGCGAACCCGGCGCGGGCGGCCTCGGCCGGCCCGGTCCGGCCCACCGTCATGAGCCCCTGCACGTCGAGCCCGAGGTCCCCGAGGCGGGCGACCAGCTCGGGCGCCTCGCCGGGCGCGCACCCGCCCTTCTGCGGCTCGTCGGACACGTTCACCTGCACGAGCACCGCTGCGCCCGGGGCCCGCTTGGCGATCTCGGCGCCGAGGTCGAGCCGATCGACCGACTGCCACAGGGCCACGACCCCGGCCAGCGAGCGGACCTTGTTGCGCTGGAGGCGGCCGATGGCGTGCCAGCGAACCGCCTCGAAGCCTGCCTCGGCCACCACCGGGGCCTTCGCCGCCAGCTCCTGGGCGTAGTTCTCGCCCAGGTCGACGAGGCCCGCCGCGGCGGCGGCGACCGCGAGGTCGGGGCCGAAGCCCTTGGTGACCGCCAGCAGCCGCACCCCGCCGGGGTCCCCGCCGGCGTCGGCCACGCGCGCCCAGAGCTGTTCGACGCGAGCTCGGATCGACGCGGCGTCGGTGGGCCAGGGCGCGGTCACGGCTCGAGCCAGGCCACGAGCGCTTGGCGGGAAGCGTCGGCCCGAGCGCGGTACGACCAGTGGTCCGGGCTGCAGGCCGTGCAGATGCCGCAGTCGGTGAACGTCAGGCCCAGGCGCTCGCAGGCCGTGCGCACCCCGGCCGAGACGTCGAGGGCCGGGGTGCCCCAGCCGGTGCGGGCGTGGACCGTGGGGCCGTAGCGCTCGGCGACGCGGGCCAGGTCCGCACGCCCGAACTCGTAGCAACGGGCGCGGATGCACGGTCCGAGGACCGCGGCGTACGGAGGCGCGCCCGCTGTG
This sequence comes from Aquihabitans sp. G128, assembly GCF_019048865.1. Lineage (GTDB taxonomy): Bacteria > Actinomycetota > Acidimicrobiia > Acidimicrobiales > Iamiaceae > Aquihabitans. Next base: position 1,174,250 of record NZ_CP077604.1, read on the forward strand.
ACGAGGGCGTCGGCCGCCGCCTCGATGACCCCCTCGACCAGCCCTCGCCAGCCGGCGTGCACCACGCCGACCCCGCCGTCGGCCACCAGCAGGATCGGCGCGCAGTCGGCGGTCTGCACCGCGATCGGCGCGCCGGGCGCGACGGTGACGGCGGCATCGGCCTCGGCGCCGGCGTGCTCGCCAGGGTGGCGCACGGTGACGACGCCGGCGCCGTGGACCTGGCGCAGCCAGGTCCACGGGGCGTCGATGATGGCGGCCCGCCGGGCGGCGAGGTCGGCGGGCTCGACCCGGAGGGCGAGGTCCCCGTGGCCCCGATCGGTGGCCAGGTAGGCGACGGTCACGCAGGGCCCGCGGCGGGTCGGGCTACTTCAGGAACGACGGGACGTCGAACTCGTCGTCGCCGTCGGCGGGGCCGTCGTCGTCGCCGTCGGGGCCGAACAGGTCGGCCGACCGCGACGGACGCTCCGGGCGGGCCGAACGGGGCTCGGGGTCGCCGGGCGCAGCGGGGGCGGCGGCGGCGGGGCGGCGGCCCTCGCGGCCGGTCTTCTCGTCCCACCGGTCGAAGCCGGCGGCGATGACGGTGACCCGCACCTCGTCGCCCATCTCGTCGTCGATCACGGTGCCGAAGATGATGTTGGCGTCCGGGTGGGCGACGCCGTGGATGACCTCGGCGGCCTCGTTGACCTCGAACAGGCCGAGGTCGCTGCCGCCGGCGATGGAGAGCAGGATGCCGCGAGCGCCCTCGATGGAGGCCTCGAGCAGCGGGCTGGAGATGGCGGCCCGGGCGGCGCTGAGCGCCCGACCCTCGCCCGTGGCGTGGCCGATGCCCATGAGCGCCGAGCCGGCGTTGCTCATGATCATCTTCACGTCGGCGAAGTCGGTGTTGATCACGCCGGGGGTGGTGATGAGGTCGGTGATGCCCTGCACGCCCTGGAGGAGGACCTCGTCGGCCATCTTGAAGGCGTTGATCATCGAGGTCTTCTCGTTCGACACGGTGAGCAGCCGGTCGTTCGGGATGACGATCTGGGTGTCGACCTTCTCCTTGAGCTTCTGGATGCCGGCCTCGGCCTGCACCGAGCGCCGCCGCCCCTCGAAGGCGAACGGGCGGGTGACCACGCCGATGGTGAGGGCGCCGATGGCCTTGGCCATCTCGGCGATCACCGGGGCCGCACCGGTGCCGGTGCCGCCGCCCTTGCCGGCGGTGATGAACACCATGTCGGCCCCCTGGAGGACCTCCTCGATCTCCTCGCGGTGCGCCTCGGCGGCCGCTCGGCCGACCTCGGGGTCGCTGCCGGCGCCGAGGCCACGGGTGAGCTCTCGCCCGATGTCGAGCTTGATGTCGGCGTCGCTCATGAGCAGCGCCTGGGCATCGGTGTTGACGGCGATGAACTCGACGCCCTTGAGCCCGGCGTCGATCATGCGGTTGACGGCGTTGACGCCGCCGCCGCCGACGCCGACGACCTTGATCACCGCCAGGTAGTTCTGCGGGTTTCCGGCCATGGGGGTTACCTCCGAGAGGACAAGGGTTGGCCGAGGCGAGCGGATGCCCGGTCGGCGGACTGGCAGAGCGTGGTGGACGCAGCAGGGCGTGGGCCCAGGGCCTCGACGACACCCTTGACCTGAGGTCGAGGGTTGTGTGAACCTCGACGGGATCGTGACATTATGCCTCAGGCCCCTTCTTGCGGGTCAAGGCTGCGGCGCCGGGGACCGTCACGTCGATGGTGGCGAGGGTGCGCCGGTCCGCTTGCTGGAGCAACCCGAGCACGGCTTCGGACTTCGCCCGCAGCCGCGTGGCGCCCCCCAGGTCAACCCGGATCCCGTCGTCGAGGAGCAGGCCGTAGCCGCCCTCCACCAGCAGGCCGCGGTCGACCTGCGAGCGCAGCGGGACGGGGAGGTCGGCCAGCAGCGCCACCAGCGGGCGGCGGGCCGCCGGCAGGAACGAGCCGGGCCCCTCGATGGGGTCGGGCCCGGCCGTGGGGAGGCCGAGGGAGCCGCCGGTGGCCGAGCCGAGGATGCGGCCGTCGCGGTCGACGAGCACGGCGCCCGGGCCGTCGCCCGCCACCGCGACGGCGACGCGCTCGGTGACGTCGATGGCGACGGTGCCGGGCCAGTGGCGGACGACGGTGGCGTCGGCCACCCACGGCAGCTCCTCGATGCGCCGCGTGGCCGCACCGAGGTCGACCGAGGTCATCGCCCGGCCGGTGGGGATCCCGGCGCGGGTCCGCACGGTGTCGGCGCCGCTGTGGGTGGCGCCCGCCACGCGCACGTGGTCGACGTCGAGGGCGGTCGACCGGGTGAGGCCGACCGCAGCGAGCACCAGCACGGTGACGACGGCCAGCGCGAGGAGGCGGCGGAGGCGACGGCGGCCCCGGTCGCGTGCCACCTCGGCGCGCCGGGCGGCGAGGCGGGGGTCGATGAGCGGGCTGGCCTCCGGCGCGCTCGGCGGGCCGCCGCGGGTGAGCAGGCCCGAGCTCACGCAGGATCCGCCATGGGGCCGAACCCGACGAGGCGGGTCTCGGGGTGGAGCACGGTGCCGGAGCTCAGGTGCACGCGGCGGCGGACCTCGACCATGAGGTCCCACACGTCCTGGGCTCGACCGCCGGGGTCGGCCTGGATGAAGTTGGCGTGCTTGGTGGACACCTCGGCGGTGCCCACCCGCAGGCCCTTGGCGCCCGCGGCGTCGATGAGCCGCCCGGCGGAGTCGCCCGGCGGGTTGGTGAAGACCGAGCCGGCGTTCTGGCCGCCGGGCTGGTTGGCCCGCCGCCAGCGCACGATCTCGGAGATCTCCGCCTCGGCCGCCTCGACGTCGCCGGGCGCCAGCTCGAGCTCGGCCCACGCGACCACCTGGTGGGCCGCCACCGCGGACGAGCGGTACTGGAGCTCGAGCGCGGCGGTGGGCACCGCACCATCCTTGTTGGCTGCGAGGTCCACGACGCGGACCCTCACCAGCGAGGCGGCCACGTCGGAGCCGTGGCCGCCGGCGTTCATCCGCACCGCGCCGCCGACGGAGCCGGGCACGCCGACCGCCCACTCGAAGCCCGTGAGCCCGGCCGCCGCGGTGCGCCGCGCCACCACCGGCAGGAGGGCGGCGCCGCCGGCGCGCACCGTGGTCCCCTCGATGGCGACCTCGGCGAAGGTGCCGGCGAGCTGGACGGCCAGCCCGTCGAAGCCGGTGTCGGCCACGAGCAGGTTCGAGCCCTTCCCCACCACCAGCACGGGCAGGGCTCGGCGCCGGGCGACCTCGGCGGCGCGCTGGAGCTCGTCGTCGCTGCCGACCGTCGCGAGCCAGCGGGCCGCGCCGCCCACCCGGTAGGTGGTGAGCGGCGCCAGCGGTGCGTGCGGCACCACCAGGTCGCCCAGCTCGGCCGCGACGACGTCGTCCGGATCGAGCGGGACCGGCCCGCCGGTCGAGCTCACGCCGGGGCGGCGGCGGCGAGGGCCGCCACCAACCGGGGACCGAGGGTGGAGACGTCGCCGGCGCCGACGGTGAGGCACAGGTCCCCGGGGCGCAGCACCTGGGAGGCCCAAGCCGCCGCGTCGTCGAGCGTGGGCACCCAGGCGACCTCGGCCCACGGCCGTCGGTCGAGCACGGCGTCGACCAGGGTGCGGCCGCTCACACCGGGCAGCGGCGCCTCGCCGGCGCCGTAGACGTCGGTGACCGCGACGACGTCGCCGAGGGCCAGGGCGGCCCCGAAGTCCTCGCCCTGGTCCCGGGTGCGGGTGTAGCGGTGCGGCTGGAAGACGACCACCACCCGGCCCCAGCCCGCCTCGGCGGCCGACGCCACGAGGGCGCGGACCTTGCCCGGGTTGTGGGCGTAGTCGTCGACCACCGTCACGCCGCCGGCCTCGCCCACCACCTGGAAGCGGCGCGCCACGCCGGCGTAGGCCGAGAGGGCGGCGACGCCGTCGGCCACCGGCACGCCGAGCGTGGCGGCGGTGGCGATGGCCACCGCCGCGTTGCGGGCGTGGTGGCGGCCGGGGGTGCCGATGGCGACCGGCCCCACCTCGACCCCGTCGACCGTCAGCCCGAAGGTGGTGGTGAGGTGGTCGATGGCGACGTCGTGGATCCGGTAGCGGGCCTCGGCGGACTCCCCCACCGTCACCGAGCCGTGGGCGGTGGCCAGGCGGAGGGCCCGCTCGTCGACGCCGACGGCCACCCGCGGGTCGTCGATGCAGACGATCCCGGTGGCCGCCTCGGCCAGGAAGCGGTCGAACCCGGCTTCGATGTGGTCGATGGTGCCCCAGTGGTCGAGGTGGTCCTCGTCGACGTTGGTGACCACGGCGGTGGCGGCGCCGAGCTCGAGGAACGAGCCGTCGCTCTCGTCGGCCTCCACCACGAACGACCCGGTCGCCCCACCCCAGCGGGCGGCGTCGCCCAGCCCGACCGGCACCGCGCCCACGAGGAACGACGGGTCGGCACCGACGCCGTCGAGCAGCGTGGCGAGCATGGCGGTGGTGGACGTCTTGCCGTGCGTGCCGGAGACGGCCACGGTGGGTCGGGCCGAGCAGATGGCGGCGAGGATGGCGGCCCGATCGACGAGCTGCTGGCCGGCCGCCGTCGCCGCGGCGAGCACCTCGGCAGTGGGTTGGAACGCCGTCGAGTGGGCCACCACCTGGGCGTAGTGGGCCGCCGCGACGGCGAAGAGGTCTCCGGGCTCGACCACCTCGGGACGGACGCCGGCGGCCTCGAGCTTGGGCCAGGCGCCGGTGCGGTTCGTGTCGGAGCCGGTCACCTGGTGGCCCATGGCCGCCAGGATGATGCCGATGGCGCTGATGCCGGCACCACCGATGCCGACGAGGTGGATGGCCCGCGGCGTGGACAGGTCGACGACGGGCTCAGCCACGGGCTGCGGCCTCGACCACCGCGGCGGCTCGCTCGGCGGCGTCGACCAGCGCCGCCTCCCGCAGGGCCCGCGACATGGCGGCGAGGCGCTCGGGATCGCCGAGCAGCGCGTCGAGCTCGGCTTCCAGCCGGTCGGTGTCCAGCTCGGCGTCGAGCACCACCACCGCGCCGCCGAGGGCTTCGACCCCCTGGGCGTTGGCGAGCTGGTGGTCCCGGGTGGCGATGGGCAGCGGGACGAGCACCGACGGCAGGCCGGCGGCCATCAGCTCGAACACCGAGCCTCCGGCCCGGGTGACGGCCAGGTCGGCGGCGTCCAGCAGGAGGTCCATGCGGTCCTCGTAGGCCACCGCTTGGTACACGAGCCCGCCCTCGGGCGGGACCGGCGCCTCGAACGAGGCGAAGTCGCGCTTGCCGATGACGTGGCGGATGGCGAGGTCGGAGCGGTGGGCCCAGCGCGCGGCCAGGCCCTGCACCGCGACGTTGATCTTGCGGGATCCGAGGGACCCGGCGAACACCGCCAGGACCGTGCGGTCGGCGGGCAGGCCCAGCGAGGCGCGGGCCCCGGCGGGATCGGGGTGCTCGGCCATGGCTCGGATCTCGGGCCGCAGCGGGTTGCCGGTCACCGTGGCGCGGGGCAGGTCGGTGCCCTCGAACGAGACGGCCGAGGCGGTGGCGAAGCGGCGCAGGACCCGGTTGACCGCTCCCGCCTTCTTGTTCTGCTCGAGCAGCACGAGCGGGACCCGGCTGAGCACGGCGCCGACCCCGCAGGCGAAGGAGGCGTAGCCGCCCAGGACCACCACGACCTCCGGGCGGTGCCGGCGCACGAGGCGCACGCCACGCACGAGGGCCTTCACGAGGTCGAGGGCGGCGGCGGCGTTGGCGGGGGTGAGCCGACGCTGGATCCCACGCCCGGGCAGCACGTCGACCGTGAAGCCGGCGGCCGGGACGATCTCGGCCTCCGGGCCGCGCTCGGCCCCCACGAAGTGGATGGTGGCCGGATCGTGGCCGGCCGCCACGAGGGCGCGGGCCACGGAGATGCCGGGCAGGAGGTGGCCGGCGGTGCCGCCGCCGGCGACCAGCAGCCAGGTGCGCTCCGCCATCAGCCGGCGATCCGAGCGAGCTCGCGGTCGCCGGCATCGGCGGGGTGGCGAGCGATGTTCAGGAGCATCCCGACCGCGGCGAGGTTCACGACGAGCGCCGAGCCGCCCGAGGAGATGAACGGGAGCGGCACGCCGGTGATGGGCATGGCACCGATGACGGCGCCGATGTTCATGATCGCCTGCACGATGATCCAGGTGGTGATGCCGACCGCCACCAGCATCGAGAACCGGTCCTTGGCCCGCGCTGCGGCCAGGGCGCCGACGGCGGCCACGGCGACGAAGAGGACCACGACGGTGAGCGCCCCGACCAGGCCGAACTCCTCGCCGATGACCGCGAAGATGAAGTCGGTCCAGGCGTACGGCAGGTAGCCCCACTTGACCGTGGAGCGGCCGAGGCCGCGGCCGAAGATGCCGCCGTTGGCCATGGCCACCATGGACTGGACGCCCTGCTGGCCGATGCCGGTGGGCGCCTTCATGGGGTCGAGGAAGCTGAGGAAGCGCTTGCGGCGGAAGGTGGTGCCGGCCACGAACAGCGTGGCGGCGGCGGCGCCGATGCCGGTGGCGAGGGACAGCGGACCGAGGCGCACGCCGGAGACGAGCAGCATCACCAGCACGATCGCCGCCACGATGATCGTGGTGCCCAGGTTGGGCTCGGCCATGATCAGCGCCGCCACGACCGCGAGGTAGGCGATCACCGGCGCCAGCGTCCAGCGCCAGTCGTCGATGTGGTCGGTGCGCCGGGCCAGGAGGTCGGCCACGAAGAGCAGCAGGGCGAACTTGGCGAACTCCGACGGCTGGATGACCACCGGTCCGGCACCGAGCCAGCGGGTGGCGCCGTTCACGGTGATGCCGATGCCGGGGACCAGCACGAGGAACAGCAGCCCGATGGCGATCAGCAGCCAGGCCCGGGCGAAGCGGCGCCAGAAGTCGATGGAGATCAGCAGCGTCGCCGCGAGGGCGACGAGGCCGACCACGGTGAACGTGGCCTGGTCCTTCACGTACATCCACGGCGCGCCGGTCTTCTTGACCGACACCACCGACGACGCCGACATCACCATGACCAGGCCGATCATGTTGAGCACGGTCACCAGCGAGGCCAGCACCCAGAAGGTGCCGGTGGCCACGCCGGGCACGACCATGCGACGCCGCGCGAAGAGGCCGGAGCGGCCCTCGGCGTGGCGGTCGCGCAGGCTGGGGTGCACGAGGGTGGAGGTCATCGGGACCCCCCGTGGCGACCGGCAGCGAGCATCGGACCAGCGTGGCCGATGGCGCCACGCCGATCGCGGACGCCGGGAGATCCCTGCACGGGCAACGCCTCAAGCACCGGTCACGACCCCGCAGACCCCGGAAGGGTGGTGAAGTCGGCGTAGAAGAGGCCGAGCGCCAGGGCGGTGGCGAGGCCGGCGATGATCCAGAAGCGCACGATCACCGTGGTCTCCGGCCAGCCGTTGAGCTCGTAGTGGTGGTGGATGGGCGCCATGCGGAAGACGCGGCGCCCGAACGTGCGGAACGAGAACACCTGGATGATCACCGACAGCGTCTCGACCACGAACAGCGCCCCGATGATGGGCAGCAGCAGGTTGGTGCTCAGGGTGAGGGCCAGTCCGGCGAGCGCGGCACCGATGGCCAGCGAGCCGGTGTCGCCCATGAAGATCTTGGCCGGGTGCGCGTTCCACCACAGGAAGCCGGTGCAGCCGCCCAACATGGCCGCCGCCACCACCGCCAGGTCGAGGGCGTGCTCGATGTCGTAGGTGCCGGGGTTCCGGAACGCCCAGAAGCCGATGATGGTGAAGGCGGCGAAGGCGAACAGCGACGACCCGGCGGCCAGGCCGTCGAGCCCGTCGGTGAGGTTCACCGCGTTGGTCATGGCCATGATCAGCAGCACCGACCACACCACGAAGCCCACCCGGCCGAAGTCGATGTCGAGCAGCGACGAGTTGGCGAAGGAGTCGTACCGCGTGAACGAGAGCGTCGTGTGCACGCCCGTGAAGGCCACGCAGGCCCACCCGAACGCCACCGCCACCGCCAGCAGGCCCAGCACCTTCATCCGCTTGTTGAGCCCGAGGTTGCGGGCGCGGGTGATCTTGATCCAGTCGTCGAGGAAGCCCACGAGGCCGGCGCCCACCACCAGCAGCAGCACGAAGATGCCCGAGCGGGTGTAGAAGACCCGGCTGCGCAGGTGGGCCACCGTGTAGCCCACGACGGCGCCCACCACGATGGCGATGCCGCCCATGGTGGGCGTGCCGGCCTTGGTCTGGTGGCCCTGGGGGCCCTCCTCGCGGATGGGCTGGCCGATGCGGTGCGCCCGCAGCCAGTCGATCAGGAAGCGGGTGAAGACGAGCGACACGGCCAGGCTGAGGCCGCCGGAGACGAGCAGCGCGATCATCGGCCATCCCCCGCCGAGGCGGCGACCAGCGCTTCGCGCAGGACCTCGCGGTCGTCGAAGGGCGTCACGATCGAGCCGATGGTCTGGGTGGTCTCGTGGCCCTTGCCGGCCACTAGCACCACGTCGCCCGCCTCCGCCGAGGCGACCGCCATGCGGATGGCCTGGCGCCGATCGGGCTCGATGCGGAGGTCTCGGGGGTCGTCCATGCCGTCGTGCACCTGGGAGATGATCGCAGCCGGATCCTCCCCGCGGGGGTTGTCGGTGGTGACAACCACCACATCGGCCAGCCGGGCCGCCACCTCGCCCATCATCGGGCGCTTGGCGTGGTCCCGCTCGCCGCCGGCCCCGAACACCAGGACCACCCGGCCGTCGCCCGCGAGCTCGCGAGCCGTGAGCAGGAGCTGCTCGAGGCCGTCGGGCGTGTGGGCGTAGTCGACCACGGCGAGGTAGGGCTGGCCGACGTCGACCCGCTCGAACCGGCCGGCCACCGTGCCGGCGGTGGCCAGGCCTCGCGCCACGTCGGCGGGCGTGACGCCGAGCGCCGCGGCGGCGGTGGCGGCGGCCAGGGCGTTGGAGACGTTGAAGCGGCCGGCGAGGTCGAGGTGCACGGCGGCGCCCCGCCAGGTGAACGTGGAGCCGTCGGGCCCGAGGACGAGGTCCTCGGCGTCGTCGAGCGAGTAGCCGACGCTCGGCACCTCTGCGGCGTCGCGGAGCAGCCGGCCGTGCGGGTCGTCGAGGTTGAGCACGGCCAGCTCGCAGCGGTCCGGCTCGAACAGGCGGGCCTTGGCCTGGAAGTAGGACGCCATGTCGCCGTGGTGGTCGAGGTGGTCCCGGCTCAGGTTGGTGAACACCGCCACCCGGAAGTGGGTGCCGTCGACCCGGTGCAGGTCCAGGGCGTGCGAGGACACCTCCATGGCCACCGCCGCCTTGCCCTCGTCGGCCATCTGCGCCAGTCGGTCCTGCAGCTCCGGGGCCTCCGGGGTGGTGCGGGCACCGGTGAGGGTGCCGATCAGCCCACAGGGCCGCCCCGCGGCCTCGAGGATGGCGGCGAGCAGGTGGGTGGTGGTGGTCTTGCCGTTGGTGCCCGTCACGCCGACCACGGCGAGGCGGTCCGACGGGCGGCCGGCCAGCTCGGCGGCCAGCGGGCCCATGGCCGCCCGGGCCGATCCGGTGCGCAGCTCCGGGACGCCGAGGCCCAGCGGCCGCTCGACGAGCAGGGCGGCGGCGCCCGCAGCGACCGCATCGGGGGCGTGGTCGTGGCCGTCGTGGACGGCACCCACCACGCAGCAGAAGAGCGAGCCGGCGGTCACGGCGCGCGAGTCGTGGGTGGCCCGGCTGAGCTCGACGTCGGCCTCGGCGGGCGCGTCGGGCGGGAGGACGAGGGAGAGGTCGCGGAGGCCGGGGCGGTCGACGACCGCGGCCACCAGTTCGGAGATGCGCACCCCGTCAGCCTTGCGTGGTCTCGCGCTCGGGACCGGGATCCTCGGCGTCGATCTCCCGGGCGGAGGCGCTGAGCTCGGGCACGGCGGCCCGAGAGGCCTGCACCAGGGCCGGCGGCGGGATCTGCTCCTTGCGGAGGGCGAGCGACGCCAGCTGGGAGAAGACGGGGGCGGCCACGTCGCTGCCGTAGATCGAGGAGCTGGGCTCCTGGACCGTGACGATGATCGACAGGTCGGCGCCGGCCACGAAGCCCACGAAGCTCGAGGCGTAGTGGTAGCGGCCGGCGGCGTCCTGGTAGGCGTCGGCCGGGTCCAGGTGCGGGCCCTTCTGCGGGATGCGAGCGGTGCCGGTCTTGCCGGCCGCCTCGTAGCCCTGGATGGCGGCGGGCTTGCCGGTGCCGTCGCTGACGACCTTGGTGAGCATCCCGGTCATCTGGGCGGCCGTGTCGGCGGAGACCACGCGGCGCCGGGCGGAGGCCGGCGTCTGGAGCTTGCCGCTGCCGTCGTCGGTGGCGGCCACCAGCTTCGGGGCCACGTAGACCCCGTCGTTGGCGATCACGTTGTAGGCGCTGAGCATCTGCAGGGCGGTCACCGAGATGCCCTGGCCGATCGGGATGGACCCGATGCTGGTGCCCGACCACTTGTCGACCGGGAGCATGATCCCGGCGACCTCGGAGGGCAGGCCGCTGCTCTGGCCGAAGCCGAAGGCCCGCAGGTACTGGTCGATCTTGTCCTTGCCCAGCTGCCGGGCGATCTTGATCGTGCCGATGTTCGACGAGGTCACGAGGATGTCCGTGGCCGACCACGCCTCCTCGGGGTGCGGGTCGTGGTCGGTGAAGTCGTGGTCGGCGATGAGCAGGTGGTCGGGCACCGAGAAGGTGGTCTCCGGGGTGATCTCGCCCTCCTGGAGGGCGCCGGCGAGGGTGATCATCTTGTTGACCGAGCCCGGCTCGAACACGGTGGAGACGGGCTGGTTGTCGCCGGTGGCGGCGATGGTGCCGTCCTTGCCCCGCGAGACCGAGGCCATCGAGAGGATCTCGCCGGTCGAGGGGCGGCTGATCACGGCCATCGCCTGCTGGGCCCCGGTGGCCTCCACCTGGTCGACCAGAGCCTGCTCCGTGGAGTACTGGAGCGACTGGTCGAGCGTGAGGTAGAGGCTGGTGCCAGGCTTGGCGGGGTCGAGCTTCTGCTGGCTGCCGGCGATGGTGCCGCCGCCGACGCCCTTCTCGAAGGTGAGCTTCCCGGGCGTGCCGCGCAGCTGGTCCTCGTAGGCCTTCTCCAACCCGGTGGACCCCTGGTGGCCGTCGGCGTCGGCGGTGCCGTTGGCGAAGGTGCTGCCGACGATCCCGCGGGCGAGGCCCTCGCTGGGGTTTCGCCGCACGTACTGGTCCTCGAACGTGATGCCGGGGAGCTTGAGCTTGCGGGCGCGGTCCGCCACCGCGTTCGAGACCGTCGGGGCCAGCAGCTGGTAGCGGTTGCCCTTCGACAGCTTGGCCAGCAGGGTGGCTTCGGGGATGCCGAGGATGGGCGCCAGCGCCTCCGCCGTCGCCTTGGGGTGCTCGACCGCCTGCGGGTCGGCCACCACGTCGGGCATCGGCACCGAGAGGGCGAACGCGACGCCGCTGCGATCGAAGATGCCGCCCCGAGCGGCGGGGAGGATGCGGTAGCCCTCCCGCTGCTTGGCGCCGTAGGCCACCCACCGCTCGCGGTCGGTGATCTGGAGGTCGGTCAGCTTGGCGCCGAGGCCGCCGGCCACCGCGACGACCGCCAGGACGAAGCCGATGAGCCGACGGTGGGTGCGCCGCCGCACCAGCTCGGGGTGCACCGGCACCGCCAGCGGCTGGAGGGGACGACGGGACGGGCGCGGCGCGTGGTCGATGGCGCCCCGGCGACCGGTGGCCAGGCCGCCGATGGCCCCGAGGGCGCTCGCGCCAGCGGCCGCCGCGGAAGGCCGGCGACGGGCCGGAGCGGGGCGGGAGGTGAGCGAGCGGTGCTCGGGCCGGGCCGACGCAGACGCCCGGACCGGGCGGTCCGAGCGGACCGGACGGGCCGAGGCGGTGCGGGCCGAGGCGGTGCGGCGGGTGGAAGCCGCGGCGGTGCGGCGGGCGGGAGCCGGGCGCGCCACGGCGCCCTGCGAGCCCCGGGGGGCGGCGGGGCGGCGGGTGCCCGTGGACCCGGCGGCGCGGCCCGACGTGCGGGGTGCGGGGCGGGTGGTGCGGGGGCCGAAGAACTCGTCGAGGTCGTCGAAGTCGTCCCGCTCGGTCATCGCTGGCCAGCCGTCCCCTCGTCGGTCGCCGAGGCGAGCTGGTCGCCGGTGCCGGCGGGGGTGGTGGTGCCGTCCGGATCGGCGTCGGTGCCGGTGCTGGTCGAGTCGTCGGCCGAGCTCGAGCCGTGCGACTCCGGCGCGATCCAGGGCGACGGGCCGCCGTCGACCATCCCCTGGTCCTCGGCGGCCTCGGCGATGCGCACCGGCGACTGGAGCTCGGCCAGGCGGAGCTGCTCGCGCTGCAGCGCCTGCTTCTCGGTGCGGATCTCGCCGTTCACCTCGTCGAGGTGGGACTGGCCGCTCACCAACATCGAGTGGGCCATGGCGGCCACGAAGAGGGCACCGAAGACCAGCACGACCGACAGGGCGAACCACACGCCGGTGCGGGCGCGACGGGCAGGTGCGCGCACCACCCGGAGGTCGGGGCGGTAGCTCGGCGCGGGCGACGCCGGGTGGGAGCGGGGCGTCGGGCGGGGGGCACGAACGGGACTGGTCATCTCTGGTCCTCGACGGGTCGGGCGGGCAACTTCTCGACCGCACGGAGGCGGGCGCTGGCAGCACGGGGGTTTCGGGCGGTCTCTTCGGCGGTGGGGGCCCAACCGCCTCGCTTGAGCAGGCGGGCCTCGGCCACCGCGCCGCAGACGCAGGGCAGGCCGGGCGGGCAGGTGCAGCCGCCGTCCTCGGCGCGGCGGAAGCGCTCCTTCACCAGACGGTCCTCGCCGGAGTGGAAGGTGATGGCCAGGACCCGGCCGCCGGGCACGACGACGTCGATGGCGGCGTCGAGGGCGGGTGGGATCACGTCGAGCTCCTCGTTGAGCGCGATGCGCAGGGCCTGGAAGGTCCGCTTGGCCGGGTGGCCGCCCTTGCGACGGGCCGGGGCCGGGATGGACTCGACCACGAGGGCGCTGAGCTGGGCGGTGGTGGTGACCGGCCGGGCGTGGACGATGGACCGGGCGATGCGGGTGGCGAAGCGTTCATCGCTGTAACGGCGGAGCAGCGACGCCAGCTCGCGCTCGTCGAGGCCGTTCACCAGGTCCGCCGCCGTGCGGGGCCGGGTGGTGTCCATCCGCATGTCGAGCGGGGCGTCGTTGCGGTACGAGAAGCCCCGCTCGGGCCGGTCGAACTGCGGCGACGAGACGCCGAGGTCGAACAGCACCCCGACGATCGGTTGGCTGGCGGCGCCGGCCGCGGCGACGACGGTCGCCAGCTGGTCGAAGCGGGCATGGACTGCCGTGGCCCGGTCGCCGAACTCGGCGAGTCGGGCCTGCGCTGCGGCCAGGGCGAAGGGGTCCTGGTCGAGACCGAGGATCCGGAGATCCGATCGGGCCTCGAGCAGGGCCGCCGCGTGGCCGGCGCCGCCAAGGGTGGCATCGACGATCGTGCCGCTGGGCACCGGAGCGAAGAGCTCCAGCACCCGGTCGAGCAGCACGGACTCGTGGACGAAGGGCCGCGGGTCGGTCATCGCCGGCCGACCCGCGGGAGCTGGGGGTGCGAGGAGGGAGCAGGGCACGGCGTGCTCACAGCCCCTCGAACCCGTCGAAGAACAGGTCGGCGTCGTCGAAGGTGGCCTCTTCGGCCTCGAAGGCCTCCGCCGACCAGATCTCGATCGTCTCGATGGCGCCGGCCAGCACGATGCGCTCGCCGAGCCCGGCCCGGGCCTTGAGCTCGGGCGGGATGACGAAGCGGCTCTGCTTGTCGATGGTCACCGGGGTGGCCGACATCGAGAGGCGCTTCCGGGTGCGGGGCGCCACCACCCCGCCGGGCTGGCTGGCGGCGAACTCGGCCAGGACGGCGTCGAAGCCGCTCGGCGTCCAGAGGTTCAGGTACTCGTCGCGGTGCGGGCGCAGGAGGCCGGTGACGTCGAACGCCCCCTTGAGCGCCGAGGGCAGGACCACGCGGCCGCTGCTCTCGAGCTTGAGCCGGAAGACCCCCCCGGAACGGGGCGTGGCCGTACGCAGGAAGGGTCGGCGTCGCCGCCGCCTCCACCGGTGCTGCCGCACCCCCGCTCACCCCATGCTCTGCCATCTGGACCCAGAGTAACCCAATCACCTCCTCGTGCCTAGAGAACAGCCGTTCGATCTCCACCGCCGTCCGCCCCCGCCCCACCACGCACCGTGAGCCCCACCCGCCCCCATCCGCCCACCCACCCGGGCCCTCCCGAAACCCCCCGCAACACCCCCTCGAACTTGTGGGCCGAGAGCGCCGAAAACGGCAGCCTCAGCCCACAAGTTCCGGGCTGGGCCGGACACCCCCGCAACACCGCCTCGAACTTGTGGGCCGAGAGCGCCGAAAACGGCAGCCTCAGCCCACAAGTTCCGGGCTGGGCCGGACACCCCCGCAACACCGCCTCGAACTTGTGGGCCGAGAGCGCCGAAAACGGCAGCCTCAGCCCACAAGTTCCGGGCTGGCCGGACACCCCCGCAACACCGCCTCGAACTTGTGGGCCGAGAGCGCCGAAAACGGCAGCCTCAGCCCACAAGTTCCGGGCTGGGCCGGACACCCCCGCAACACCCCCTCGAACTTGTGGGCCGAGAGCGCCGAAAACGGCAGCCTCAGCCCACAAGTTGCCGGGGTGCGGAGGTGGAAGGGCCCGGGGCGTTGCCGGGTGGGCTCGGGTGGGGCTAGGTGTAGTGACCACGGACCTTGTTGACACCGGTCCGAGCATGAAGTGAGCCCCCCTGGGCGAGTGTGGAGCTGTCTAGGACCCACGCTCGAACCAGGAGGCTCGAAGTGCACGGTAACGCTCGGCTCACGCCCGTTGGCCGGCTCACGTTGGTGATGCGGATCGAATCTGGCCGACCAGTCGCCCATGTGGCTGCGGAGATGGGGATCTCCCGCCCGACCGCGTACAAGTGGTGGCGGCGGTGGCAAGACGACGGCGAAGCCGGCCTCATCGACCGTTCGAGCCGGCCCCGGTCGTGTCCGCATCGCAGCCCCGTCGAGCTCGAGTCCGCAATCGAGGACCTCCGGCGGACACTGAAGCTCGGTCCGGTGCGCATCGCCGCCCGGCTCGGGGTCCCGGCGTCGACGGTCCACCGGGTGCTGTGTCGGCTCGGTCTGAACCGCCTCGCGTGGATGGACCGGCCGACAGGTCGGGTGATCCGTCGCTATGAACGGAGCGTGCCGGGCGAGCTGGTGCATGTCGACGTGAAGAAGCTTGGCCGGGTTCCCGACGGCGGCGGTTGGCGGGTCCACGGCCGAGAGAGCCGCCCGAACCGCAAGCGTGGCCCAGGATGGGACTTCATCCACTCAGCGGTCGATGACCAGTCCCGGCTCGCCTACAGCGAGATCCACCCTGACGAGAAGGCCGACACCTGCGTCGCGTTCTGGCGCAGGGCGAGAGCCTTCTACGCGGACCACGGCATCGATGTCACCGGGGTCATGACCGACAACGCCAAGGCGTACCTCTGCGCCCGCTTCCAAGACGCGATCGGCGAGGCCGGTGCTCGGCACTGGTCGATCCCGCCCTACTCGCCTCAGATCAACGGCAAGGTCGAGCGGTTCAACCGCACCTTCCTAGACGAGTGGGCCTACGTGCAGCCCTGGCCGGACAACGCCACCAGAACCGCAGCCCTGGACGACTGGCTCCACCTCTACAACCATCACCGGCACCACACCGCCGTCGGCGGCCCACCCATCAGCCGCGTCAACGACCTACCGGGTCACTACAGCTAGGGGTGGAGGCGGAGGCGGGCGAGGAGGGCGCCGACGATGGCCTCGGGGGCGACGGCGCCGAGGCCGGTGCCGGCATCGGCGAGCTCGACGACGAGGGCATGGCGCTCGGCGGCGGGGAGGGCCAAGACGGCCACCAGCGGCTCGGGGTCCCAGCGGTGCAGGACGGCGCACTGGAAGCGGGCGCCGGCTCGGGTGCGGCGCTGGGAGATGCCGACGACCTTGGCGTCGCCCAGCACCACCTCGCCGGGCGCGAGGCCGGCGAAGCACACCAGGCCGGAGTGCGGGGTGCGGACCATGGGCCCGTCGTGCACCCGGGCGTCGCGGAAGCCGAGGTCGTGCAGCGCGCCGGCCCAGGCCGTGCCGAGCCAGAGGGCGGCGCAGCTCACGTCGTCGGTCCAGCGGGGGTCGTCGTGCGGGAGGATCACGTCGATCCACGTCACCGCCCCCGGTTCGAGCCAGACGGCCCCTCCCCCGCTGCGGCGTCGCACGACCTCGACGTCGGCGGCCGCGGCGGCGACCGGGTCGACCACGTCCCACCGCTGGGTGCTCCCGAGGGCGATGGCGGCGCGGGTCACCTCGAACCACCAGACGGCACGGGCCGCGGGCTCGGGGATGGCCCGCTCGTGGAACTCGGTGGCCGACCCGGCGTAGCGGGCGACGGGCCACCGGCCGCCGATGGTCACCGGCACCGCAAGGACCGATCGACCGCCACGGCGTCGAGCCGCTCGGGGATCGGGGTGACGCCGATCCCGGGACCGGCCGGCACGAGCAGGTGCCCGTCGGCGTCGACCTCGACCTCCTCGGTGAGCTCGTGCTCGACGTAGCGGCTCGACGGGCCGAGGTCGGTGGGCAGCGTGCACGCCGGGAGGGCGGCGAGCGCCGCGGCCGCCGCCCGGCCCACGCCGGTCTCGAGCATGCCCCCCACGAACACCCCGCAGCCGGCGTCGAACGCGGTGCGGGCCAGGTCGGCCGCGACGTCGAGCCCACCCACCCGCCCCGGCTTGAGGTTCACGATCGAGCCCGCCCCCACCGTGAGCGCCGTCTCCAGGGCGCCGAGGGAGGTGATCGACTCGTCGAGGGCGATCGGCACCCCCACGCGCTTGGCCATGGCCGCCGAGGTGAGCAGGTCCTCGGCCGGCGCCGGCTGCTCGACGTAGGCGAGGTCGGACTCGGCCAGGATCGAGAGGGAGCGGTTGTCGAGGGAGCCGTTGCCGTCGACGGCGAGGGGCAGGTCGGGCCAGGCGGCGCGCACCGCCGCCACCGCTGCGAGGTCGGCCGGGTGCGGCGTCACCTTCAGCTTGACGAGGGCGACGCCCGCCGCGACGTGCTCGGCCACCAGGGCGAGCAGGTCGTCGATCGCCTCGGCGCGGCCGACGACCGCGGTGACCGCCACCCGTTCGCGCGGTCGGCCGTGCGCCGCACCCAGGTGCTCCACCAGGCGGCGGCCCCGACCTCGCAGGGCGGCGTCGAGGCGCGCCGTGGCGAGCGCTGCGGTGGCCATCGGGTGGCCGACCACGCCGGCGTCGCGGCCTTCGAGGGCGGCCGGCACCAGCTCCTCGAGCAGCACGGCCCACGCGCCGGCGGTGTGCTCGCCGGTGTAGGTGGGCCGGGCCAGCGCCGAGCACTCGCCCCACCCGGACGTGCCGTCGGCCAGCCCGGCGCGGACCAGCACCAGGTCGCGGACCGCTTCTTCGCCGTGGGCGGATCGCAGCGGCTGCCGCAGCGGCACCCGGACCCGGACCAGCTCGACTTCGACCAGGGGCTCGCTCACGCGGCGATGGGCAGCCAGGGCCGCCACTGGTCGGGGACCTGCCCGACGGCGACGGTGACCCACGAGAGGCGGCGGGGCTGGGTGGGCGGGCGGCGCAGGGAGAAGCGGGTCTCGGGCAGGAGCCGGTCGGCCTTGTCGACGTTGCAGGGGCGGCACGCGGCCACCACGTTCTCCCAGCAGTGCTGGCCCCCGCGGCTCTTGGGCACCACGTGGTCGAGGGTCTCGGCCTTGTCCCCGCAGTACTGGCAGCGGTGCTCGTCGCGCAGGAACACGCCGCGACGGCTGATGGGCAGGTCCCGGGACCGGCTCACCTTCACGACGGACCGGAGCCGGATGACCGAGGGCACCTCGAGGGCCAGCCGCTCGGCGTGCAGCCACAGCCCGGAGCCGTCGAGCGCGTCGGCCTTGTCGGCCAGGACCAGCACCACGGCCCGACGGCCGGTCACGACCGCCAGCGGTTCGTAGGTGGCGTTGAGCACGAGCGCTCGGACCATGCCGGGAGGCTACCGGTCCGGAACCCTCGGGAGGCGGCGATCTCGGGGCCTAGGAAGGGGTGCGGCCGAGGTGGCCGAACTCCCGGCACCACCCCAGGTAGACGACGACGTCGTGCGGCTCCGGCTCGCGGTCGCTGCCGTACTGCGTCTCCAGCCGGAAGCGGAGGTAGTCCGGGTCCGGCAGCGGGAGGAACGGCGGTCGTCGCCACCAGCCGGGGCGGGCGAGGCGCGCTGCCTGCTGGGCGGCCACCGGCCACAGCGCCGGGCGCCGGGCGAGGCCGACCAGCACGGCCAGCCAGAAGCGCGGCGAGGTCATCGGACGCCGACGTCGTGGCCCAGCGCGCGCCACGCCACCGCGGCGGCGCCCACCAGCGGGCCGGCGTCGCCGAGCCCGCCCGGGCGGATGGTGGTGCCCCGGGCGTGGGCGATGCAGGCCGTGCGGTCGATCTCGGCCTGGGCGGCTACGAAGAAGGCGTCACCGAAGCCGAGGGCGACCGAGCCGGCCACGCACGCCAGCTGCAGGTCGAGCAGGCTGGCCACCGATCCGACCGCCCGGCCCACCAGCGTGCCGGTGCGTCGACGGACCTCGGCCGACGCCTCCTTGGCCGGCTTGCCGGTGGTGGCGGCGATGGCCGTGCCCGAGGCCTCGGCCTCGAGGCAGCCGTGGGCCCCGCACGCGCAGAGCCGCCCGTCGGGCACGACGTTCATGTGCCCGATGTGGCCGGCGTTGCCGCCCGTGCCGTCGAGCAGCCGGCCGTCGAGGACGATCCCGCCGCCCACGCCGGTGCTCACGACCATGGCGACGTAGTCGTGGTGGCCGGCGGCGGCGCCGATCCAGCCCTCCCCCAGCGCCAGGGCCTTGGCGTCGTTGTCGACCCAGGTGGTCAGCCCGGTGTGGGCGGCCAGGCGCTCGCGCAGCGGGAACTCCCGCCACTCGCCGATGTTCAACGGCGAGACCGTCTCGCCGCCGGCGCTCATCGGTCCGCCGCAGCCGACCCCGCACCCGGCGACGTCGAGCCCGGACTCGGCCCGGACCTGGTCGACGAGGGTGGTGAGGGTGGCGAACAGGCCCTCGCCGCCGTCGCCCTCGGTGGGCACCTGGCGGCGGGCGACCACGGCTCCTGCGGCGTCGACCACCGCCGCCGCCATCTTCGTCCCGCCGATGTCGACGGCCAGCACGTGCTCCACGCCGGAAGCATGGCACGCACCCCACCGCCCGCCCGAAGCCGCCCGCGCACCGCTCGTGGCGCCAAGTACCCTGACCCCTTCTCGCCCCCGACCAGGATCGTGCACAGGTGTCCAACCAAGACGCTGCTGGGACCCCGGCGGAGCGGCCGGCCAGCTTCGCCGGCCTGCATCGGGCCATCAGCGACAACATCGGCCTGGCCATCCAGGGCAAGGACGACGCCATCGACCTCGTCCTGCTCTGCTTGATCGCCGAGGGGCACCTCCTGGTCGAGGACGTCCCCGGGGTCGGCAAGACCACCCTGGCCAAGGCCCTCGCCACGTCCATCGACTCCCCGTTCGGGCGGGTGCAGTTCACGCCCGACCTGCTGCCCACCGACGTCATCGGCGTCAACGTGTGGGACCGGGCGGCCAACCGCTTCGAGTTCCGGCGTGGCCCCGTGTTCGCCAACATCGTCCTGGCCGACGAGATCAACCGGGCGTCGCCCAAGACGCAGTCGGCCCTGCTCGAGGCCATGGCCGAGGGCCAGGTCACCGTCGACGGCGTCACCCACGAGCTGCCGCCGCCGTTCATGGTCATCGCCACCCAGAACCCGATCGAGCACGAGGGCACCTACGCCCTGCCCGAGAGCCAGCTCGACCGCTTCCTGATGCGGATCTCCATGGGCTACCCGGCCCGCGACGCCGAGCTCCAGATCCTGGAGACCCACGGCGAGGACGACCGGCTCGGCCAGCTGCGACCGGTGCTCACCGCCAGCCAGGTCAGCGGCCTGGTGGCGGCGGCCCGCACCGTGCACGTGGCCGCGCCGTTGCAGGGCTACCTCGTCGACCTGGCCGAGGCGTCGCGCCGCCACCCGTCCACCGCGGTGGGCATGTCGCCCCGTGCCACCCTCGCCCTGCAGCGGGTGGCCCGGGCCCGGGCCGCCACGCGAGGTCGGACCTTCGTGGTGCCCGACGACATCAAGGAGCTCGCCGTCCCCGTGCTGGCCCACCGGATCCTCCTCACCCCCGAGGCCCAGGTCGGCGGGACCACCGCCACCGACGTCGTCCTCGACCTCCTCGACCGCGTGCCCCTGCCGGCGCCCCAGCCCGCCGACACGGTGGCCTAGCGATCGTGATCACCCGGTCCGGCACCGCGCTGGCCGTGGCTTCGGTCGCGGTGCTGGTGGCCGGCCGCGTCTTCGGGCTGCCGGAGCTCTACCTGATGGGGGCCACCGGCCTCGTGCTGGTGGCCGCCGCCGTCGTCCAGGTGCGGCGCCCGGTGCCGCGCCTCGACGTGGAGCGGGTGGTCCACCCCCGTCGCGTCCACCTCGGCGGACAGAGCCGGGTGGAGCTGCGCATCACGAACGTCGGCCAGCGCCGGGCCCCGGTGCTCACGCTGCACGACCCGGTGGCCGGCACCATCGGCGCACGGGTGTCGCTCGCGCCCCTGGGCCCCGACGACCGCCAGGCGGCGAGCTACCGGCTGCCCACCGAGCGGCGCGGCCTGGTGCGCGCCGGTCCCCTGCAGGCCGAGCGCACCGACGCCTTCGGCCTGGCCCGCCGCCGCTTCCCGGTGGCCGAGCAGACGGCGCTCACCGTGCTGCCGGCCATCGAGCCGCTGGTGGGCCTGGCCGCCGGCGGGGGCCTCGACGATCCCCTCGCCGGCGTGGCCCACCCGGTGCTCGGCAGCGCCGGCGACGAGGACTTCGCCACGCTGCGGCCCTACGTGGTGGGCGACGACCTGCGCCGCGTGCACTGGGCGTCGACGGCACGCAGCGGCGACCTCCTGGTCCGCCAGGACGACCCGCCGTGGCAGGGCCACCTCACCGTGCTGCTCGACGCTCGCGAGGGACGCCTGAACCACGACCGGTTCGAGCAGGCGGTGTCGGCCGCCGCCAGCCTGCTGCACGCCGTGGCCGCCCGAGGCGACCGCGCTCGGCTGGTGATCACCGACGGCGTCGACACCGGGCTGGTCGATGCGCGGGCCGGGCGGGACACGCTGCTGGAGCGCCTCGCCCTGGTCGAGCGCCACCCGGGCGAGCGGCTGCCCGAGGTCGCCGCCGACGGCCGGAGCCGCACCGGCGGCCTCGTGCTGGTCACGGGCGCGCCGGACGCCGCGGACCTCGCCGCCCTGGCCGCGCACCGCTCCCGGTTCGCCAGCGTCCGGATCGTCAGCATCGCCGACCACCTCGCGGCCCCGGCGGGCCGGGCCGGCGCCCCCGACCTCGTCCCGGTGCCGCCGGGCGGCTCGTTCGCAGCGGCCTGGTCGGCTGCCCTCCGCCCGGCGGGCCGATCGTGACCGCCACCGCCGTCCGCCCCGCCTCGGCCGCCCCGGCCGGTCGCCAGCCGAACGGCGGCGGCCCGAAGCCGGCGCGGGGCGCCGCCGCCCGCATGCCGGCAGCGGTCAGCGAGACCGCGCTGCTGCTGGTGCACCTGAGCGTGGTGCTGGGCTTCTCGCGCCTCTACGAGGAGGGCTCGTTCGCCCTTCCGCTGGCCACGTTCGTCGTCGGCGCCCACGTCTTGGCGGTGGTGGCGCGCCGTCGGCGGGTGCCGGCCCCGCTCGTGGCGGTGCTCGCCGTCGTCGGCGGGGCCCTGGCCGCCACCTGGATCCTCTTCCCGGCCACCGCCCGCTACGGGCTCCCCACCACCGAGACCTGGCACGCCGCGCAGGACGCGCTGCGGCTCAGCCGGGCCCAGTTCGACGAGGTGGCGGCGCCGGCGCCGGTCACCCCCGGCTTCCAGCTCACGTCGGGCCTGGCGCTGTGGGGCGCCGTGTGGTTCTCCGACTGGGCGGCCTTCCGGCTCCGGGCCACCATCGAAGCCGTGGCGCCCCCGGCGGTGCTGTTCACGTTCTGCGCCATGCTCGGCTCGGGCGACCACCGCTTCTCGTCGGCCGCGGCGTTCACCGGCGCCGTGCTCCTCTTCGTGGCCAGCCACCGGGCGCTGCGAGCCCAGCTGGACCAGGCCTGGCTGACCACCTCACCGGTCACCGGGCCGCGCGCCATCCTGCGCGCGGGTGCCGCCCTGGCCGTGGTGGGCCTGGTGGGCGGCGCCGTGGTCGGGCCCCACCTGCCGGGCTCCGGGTCCGACCCGCTGGTCAAGTGGCGGGCCGACAACGGGAGCCGCGGCGACCGCACCACCGTCAGCCCGATCGTCGACCTCCGCAAGCGCCTCGTGAACCAGACGAGCACCCCCCTCTTCCAGGTGCGGGCCGACCGCAAGGCCTACTGGCGCCTGACCTCGCTCGACATCTTCGACGGCCAGATCTGGCGCAGCAGCAACCCGGTGGAGGAGGCCGACGGCCGGCTCGACCGCGCTGCGCCCCGCATCGAGCAGACCCGTCGCAACCGGCAGCACGTGACGGTCCAGGACCTGGCCACCACGTGGGTGCCGGTGGCGTACCAGGCCCGCGAGCTCGAGGACGCGAGCGACGACATGAGCTGGGACTCGGGCTCGGCCACCCTGGTGATCGACGAGCTCGACGACGGCACCGACGTGACGCCGGCGGGCCTGGACTACACGGTCGTCTCCGAGACCCCCGTCTTCGAGGCCGACGCCCTGCGGGCGTCGGGCGACGGCCAGCCCGACGCCATCAGCGATCGCTACCTGGACCTGCCGGCCGGCTTCCCCGGCCTGGCCCGCGAGGCGGCCCGCGCCGTCACCGCCGGGCTCGAGGGCCGCTACGACCAGGCCCTCGCCCTCCAGGACTGGTTCCGCAGCCGCTTCACCTACTCCCTCGACGTGCCCGCCGGCCACAGCGACAGCGCCATGGTCGACTTCCTCGAGTCCCGCACCGGGTACTGCGAGCAGTTCGCCGGCACCTACGCCGCCATGGCCCGCTCGCTCGGCATCCCGGCCCGGGTGGCGGTGGGGTTCACGCCCGGCGATGCGGTGAAGGGCAAGGCCGACACGTACCAGGTGCGCGGGCGCCACGCCCACGCCTGGCCGGAGGTCTACTTCGCCGGCCTGGGCTGGGTGCCCTTCGAGCCCACCCCCGGCCGCGGCATGCCCGACACCGAGCAGTACACCGGCGAGCGGGAGCAGCAGGCGGCGCCCGACATCACCATCTCCACCACCAGCACCACCACCACGGCGCCCGGCCCCACGGCCAGCTCCACCGTCCCCGGGCCGACGGCGCCCGCCACCACCGTGCCCCGCACCGCCGCCACCCCCACGACGGCCGACGACGGGTCGAGCTCCGGCCCGAGCCGCACCGTCCTGGCAGCCGTCGCGCTGGGGGTGCTGGCGCTGGCCTGGCTGCTCGCCCTCCTGCTCGCACCGGTGGTCCGCGCCCGCCGGCGCCGGCCGGTCGACCGGGCGGCCGCAGCGGTGCTCGACGGCTGGCAGGCGGCGCTGGGACCGGTCCGGTGGCTGACGGGCCTGCACCCCCACGCCGCCGAGACCCACGACGAGTTCGCGCGCCGGGCCGGCCCCGGCCTCGGCAGCCAGGCCGGCCCGTTCACCGCCCTCGCCAGCCTCGCCACCCGGGCGGCCTGGGACCCGTCGGGGTCCAGCCCGGCCGCCGCCGACGAGGCCGCCTCCATCGCCGACGCCCTGCGCCAGGAGGCCGTCGGCCGCCAGAGCACCGCTAAGCGGGTCCGGCGCCGCCTCTCCTGGCGCGAGGCCTTCGGCCGCCCCCGCCCGGCCACCTGAGCCGCCGCGGGCCGGCCCCCACCCCGTCGGCGAACGGGGCGGAACGCGCTCGCCGCGGCGGCCGCACGGCTGCCAGGCTCCGGCCATGCGGATCCGCCGGGCCGGCCCCGACGACCTCGAAGCTCCTGACCCGCCTGCGGCTGGCGTTCCTCGCCGACCACCGGGGCACCGACCCCTCGACGTGCTCCCCGGCGTTCACGGCGCGCACCGCCGGCTGGCTGGCCGAGCGCACCGAGTCCGGGCGCCTGCACACGTGGTTCGCCGAGGTCGACGACCGGGCCGTGGGCCTGGCGTCGGTGGTGCTGCACGACCTCCCACCGCGTCCAGAGGAGGAGCGGACCCTGGTGGGCCACCTGCTGCACGTGTGGGTCGACCCGGCGCACCGCCGCCTCGGCATCGGCCGCGCCCTGACCACCGCCTGCCTGGCCGCCGGGCCCGAGCTGGGCGTGCGCGCCTTTTCCCTCCACGCCACCGAGGACGGGAGGCCGCTCTACGAGCAGCTCGGCTTCGAACCGGTGCCGACCTGGATGGAGCGGCCCGGACCGCCCCCGCAGGGGCGGTAGGTCAGGCGTCGGGGCTGGTGCCGTCGGCCTCGGTGTCGCGGCGGGCCCGGCCCTTGAAGCGCTCGGAGGTCGAGCCGAGGTAGTCCCGCAGGCCGCCGGTGCGCAGCGAGCGACCCAGCTGCTCCATGCCGGCCCGGCCCATCTTGCGGAGGCTGCGCTCGAACCAGAGGGCGGCGGCCAGCATGACCACGAAGGCCCCGAAGGCGACGAGGAAGTTCGTGGCGGTGGCGAGGGCCACGACGAGGACGACCACGCCAGCAGCGAAGGCCGCCCCGGCCCACTTCATCTGGCGGAGGCAGTGGGCGTAGATGGAGTGGTTGCCCATCTCCCCGGCCAGGTGGGGGTCGTTCGCGTAGAACTGCTGCTCGATCTCCTGGAGGATTCGCTGCTCGTCCTCGGAAAGCGGCACCTTGCAGACCCCTTCGTGCCCGCCGGGCGGGCTCCCGGCTGTGGGCCAGTCTCGCACAGCCACCTCCGGGCAACAACGCGTGCCGCCCGAGAAGTCCGTTTGATCAGCCGCCCGGGCGAGGGCGGGGCTCGGCGCGCCCGCCGGCCTCGTCCGGGCCCCACTGCTGCTGACCTCGGCGAGCGATGCGGAGCCCGTCGGGGCCGGCCAGGCTGGCGGGGCCGACCGAGCGAGCGCCGAAGCGGGCGCGGATGGCGTCGACGGCCGCTTCGGCCGCCGTCCACTCGGCGGTGCCGGCCCGCACGGGCCCGTCGTCCTCCGGCGCCGCCAGGTCGTCGAAGGAGAGCTGGCGCACGGCGCCGTCGTCCAGGCCGCTCACGCTGAGTCCGAGGAGCCGGACCCCCGGCGCCGGGTCAACCGCGTCCAGCAGCGTGCGGGCCACCCGGCCGACCTCGCGGGCGGAGTCGGTGGCGCCGGCGATGGTGGCCGATCGGGTGATGGTCGTGAAGTCGCCGAAGCGCACCTTGATGGTGACGGTCCGCCCGGCCACCCCGGCCGCCCGGAGGCGGGTGGCGACGGCGTCGCTCAGGCGCAGCAGCTCGAGGCGCAGCGACTCGGGGCGGTGGTGGTCCCGGGCGAAGGTCTCCTCGTGGCCGATCGACTTCGGTGCCTGGTCGGGTTGCACCACCCGGTCGTCGATGGCGTTGGCCAGCGCGTGCAGGTGGCGACCCGACGAGGCGCCCAAGGCGCCCACGACGGTGGCCTCGGGCAGGGTGGCCAGGTCCCCGATGGTCCGCACGCCCAACCGCTCGAGCCGGGTGAGGGTGGCGGGCCCCACGCCCCACAGCGCCTGCACCGGGAGCGGGTGCAGGAAGGCCAGCTCGCGCTCGGGGTCGACCACCACCACGCCCCGGCCGGGCCGGGTGCCCTGCCGCGACGCCCGCGGCTTGGCGGCCTGCGAGGCCAGCTTCGCCAGGAACTTCACCCGGGCCACGCCCACGGTGCAGTGGAGGCCTTCGGACTCGAGCACGCTCGCCCGCAACGCCGCCGCGATCTCCGGGCCGGTGCCGTGCAGGCGGCGGGCGCCGGAGACGTCGAGGAAGGCCTCGTCGAGCGAGATCGGTTCGACCAGGGGGGTCATGGCCCGGAACAGGTCCATGACCCGCGCGCTCACCTCCCCGTAGTGGGCGTGGTCGCCGGCGAGGAACACCGCGTGCGGGCAGAGCCGCTTGGCCCGTACCGACGGCATGGCGCTGTGGATGCCGTAGGCCCGGGCCTCGTAGGACGCGGCGGCCACCACGCCCCGCTCCCCCCGTGCCACCCACCACCACCGGCTGGCCCCGCAGCTCCGGGTGCCGGAGCAGCTCGACCGACGCGAAGAACGCGTCCATGTCGACGTGGAGGATGGCGGGGTCCGCTCCGTCGGCCACCTCAGTGCAGGGCGGAGACCCGCAGGTCGCGCGGGTCGGTGCCGTCGATCCGGTAGCGGAACGAGCGGTTGCCGTCCCAGCGCTCGCCCAGCCAGGCGTGCAGTGGATCGCGGACCCAGAGCGGCGAGTGCGCCAGGTGGCCACCGCAGAGGTCCGGCGCCACGTAGCAGGCGTCGACCACGATGCCGTCGGGGTCGTCGACCACAAGCTCGCCGGCGACGTCGGTGGCCACGTGGACCTCGACCTTGAGCAGCCAGCCCAGGTCCGGGGCCTCGGCCTCGATCTCGTAGATGGGCCCCTGCCAGGCCGCCACCACCAGGCCCGTCTCCTCGGCGACCTCTCGGGTGAGGCCCTCGATGACCGTCTCCCCCCGGTCGACCACGCCCCCGGGGGTGGACCAGTCGAGGCGGCCGTCGCGGCGGCGGTTCTGCACCAGCAGGACCCCGGTGGGCCCCTCGATCACCCCGCCGGCCACCTGCCACGTCCGCATGGGGCCAGTCTGCCAGCGATCGGTGCGGGTCAGCGCCGCCGGCGGAGGCGGTTGACGCGGTCCCGCACGCCCCACCGGGTGACCAGCACGAGGGCCTCGGTGACGATGTTCGGCGACATCTTGGAAACGCCCAGGGCGCGGTCGCGGAAGGTGATCGGGATCTCGGTGATGGTCCCGCCGGCCTTGGCGACCTCGTAGGCCATCTCGATCTGGAACCCGTACCCGTCGGCCCGGACCCGGTCGAGGCCGATCTTCTCGATGATCGACCGGCGGTACGCCCGGAAGCCGGCGGTGGCATCGCGGACGGGCAGCTTCAGCATGAGGCCGATGTAGCGGTTGCCCCACTGCGACAGGAGGCGCCGGTTCCGGGGCCAGCCCGGCACCGCCCCACCAGGCACGTACCGGGAGCCGATGGCCAGGTCGAAGCCGCCCTCGCCCACCGCGGCCACCAGCTGGGGCAGGACGGCGGGGTCGTGCTGGCCGTCGGCGTCCATCTCGATCAGGACGTCGTGGCCGTGGTCCAGGCCCCACGTGAAGCCCGCCCGGTACGCCGGGCCGAGGCCCGACTTCTGCGTGCGGCGGAGGACGTCGATCTGGCCCAGCTCCTCGCCGGCGGCGGCGGCGAGGTCGGCGGTGCCGTCGGGGCTGCCGTCGTCGACCACCAGCACGTGGGCGTCTGGCACCGACACCCGGATCCGGCCCAACACGTCACGGATGTTCTCCGCTTCCTGGTAGGTGGGGAGCACGACGAGGGCAGGCATCGGGCGCTCACTCTACGCAGGCCCCGCGCGCCCGAAGGTGACGGCCCGGCTGGAGGGCGGGACCGGGCCAACCCGTACCATTGGGCCATGGCCGAGAACCGACCGATCCAATCGGCGCTGCCCTCCACGGGGGGCCCGGGCCCTCGCCCTCGCCTCCATCGTGCTCGCCGGGATCTGCGGCGGGCTGATCGGGTGGAAGGTCACGGTCCTGCAGGTCGACGACCCCGGCGCCCTCGCCGGCGTGGGCGGCCTCGTGGGTGCGGTGATCGGTGCCGGCGGCGTCGGCGTGGTCGCCGTGCTGGTCCTCCGGGCCATGGGCGAGTGGAACACGATCGTCGAGACCGGCGACCCGGCGGCGGCCCGCCGCGCCGAGCAGGCCCGACGCCGGCGCTCGTGACCGACCCGACCCCCACCGACCTCCCGACCGACCCGCGCCAGCTGCTCGCGCTGGCCCGCCCGCTCGCCGAGGAGGTCGCCGCCCGCCTGGTGGCCTCGCTCGACGGCGCCGGGCCTGCCGTCACCTCGAAGTCCACCGCTACCGACCTCGTCACCGAGCTCGACACCTGGGCCGAGGCGTTCCTGACCGAGCGGTTGCTGGCCGCCCGCCCCCACGACGCCGTGCAGGGCGAGGAGGGGGCCGACGTGACCGGCACCAGCGGCGTGACCTGGTCGATCGACCCCATCGACGGCACCGTCAACTTCGTGCACGGGCTGCCGGGGTTCTGCGTCTCCATCGCCGCCAAGGTCGACGGCCGCCCGGTCGCCGGGGTCGTGGCCTCGCCGCTGCACCGCGACGTGTTCACCGCCACCCTCGGTGGCGGCGCCTTCCGCAACGATCGGGCCATCCACGTGGCCGAGCCGGCGTCGGTGGCCCGGTCGGTGGTGGGCACCGGCTTCGGGTACGACCCGGATCGGCGCCGCCGACAGGCCGAGGTCCTCACCCGGGTCCTGCCCCGGATCGCCGACATCCGCCGGGGCGGCGCCGCAGCCGTCGACCTGTGCTCGGTGGCCTGCGGCCGCCTCGACGCGTACTGGGAGGTCGGCCTCAACGACTGGGACCACGCAGCCGGCGCCCTGGTGGCCGCCGAGGCGGGAGCCCGGGTCGGTGGCCTGGCCGGCGAGGCCCCGTCGGAGCGCTTCATCGTGGCTGCGCCGCAGGTCATCTGGGACGACCTCGTGGCCCTGCTCGCCGAGGCGGGCGCCGACGCCGTCTGAGCGAGGTCGGCCGGGCGTGCCGCGCCAGCCGGGTGCCGCTCCCCTACGCTGCCCCGGGTGGGCACCAGGATCC
Source organism: Aquihabitans sp. G128 (assembly GCF_019048865.1). Classification (GTDB taxonomy): domain Bacteria; phylum Actinomycetota; class Acidimicrobiia; order Acidimicrobiales; family Iamiaceae; genus Aquihabitans. The sequence goes on from NZ_CP077604.1 coordinate 1,202,982, forward strand.
TGAGCGTTGAGGACGACGAGCGCATCCGCACCGCGGTGCGGCTGGCGCTCGAGGACGAGGGCTGGACCGTGGACGAGGCGGAGAACGGCGAGCAGGCGCTCGCCCTCTTCGCCCAGCGCCCCACCGACGTCGTGCTGATCGACATCATGCTGCCCGACATCGACGGCTTCGAGGTGTGCCGGGCCATCCGCCGCAGCTCCGACGTGCCGATCGTGATGGTCACCGCCCGTGACGACACCCACGACGTGGTGGCCGGCCTCGAGGCCGGCGCCGACGACTACCTGACCAAGCCGTTCGCCCCCAAGGAGCTCTCGGCTCGCATCCGCGCCCTGCTGCGCCGCGTCCGCACCTCCGACACCGTCAACCCGCACCTGCGCTTCGGCGACCTCGAGATCATCCCGGATGAGGGCGTCGTCCGCCGGGGCGGGCAAGAGGTGCACCTGACCAAGACCGAGTTCAAGCTGCTCGTCGAGCTGGCCAGCACCCCCGGCAAGGTGTTCAGCCGGGAGACCCTGCTCGACAAGGTGTGGGGCTACGACTACTTCGCCGACGGTCGCCTGGTCGACGTGCACGTGCGCCGCCTCCGCACCAAGGTCGAGGGCGACCCCGCGAACCCGCGCCACGTGGTCACCGTCCGCGGCCTCGGCTACAAGCTCCAGACCTGAGCGTGGCGGTGACCGAGCTCGTCGTCGACCCTGCGGTCGCCGCCACCGCCCGGCGGCCCTGGTGGCGCCGGGTCGCCGCCCCCCGCCTCGGGCTGCGGGCGCGCATCACGCTGGCGTTCACGCTCAGCGCGGCGCTCCTGTCGACCCTGTTGGCCGGCACCACGTGGGCCCTCACCCGCGAGAACATCGTGAACCAGCGCGAGAGCTCCGCCACGCGCCAGGCCTTCCGCAACGCCAGCGTCATCGGCGGGCAGCTCGGCCGGGACGGCGAGGTCGACGACGACCAGCTGCGCGACGCCATCAGCAACCCGGAGAGCGACAGCCCCTCGAGCGCCCTGGTCCGCGACCGCACCGGCAACTGGACCTACCAGTCCACCGCCTTCGACGAGAAGGCCCTCCCGCCCTCGCTGCTCAGCATGGTGGAGAAGGGCCAGCCGGCCCGGATGCGCATCGACATCGACGGCACCCCGGAGCTGGTCATCGGCATCCCGCTCTCCGACGTCAACGGCCTGTACTTCGAGTTCGTGTCCCTGTCCGACACCCAGTCGGCCCTGGAGTCCCTGTCGGCCTCCCTCTTCGGCGCCACCCTCGTCACCGCCCTGGCCGGGGCCGCGCTCGGCTGGTGGGCGAGCCGGCGCACCCTCCGGCCCCTGGCCGACGTCTCGGTGGCGGCCGAGGCCATCGCCGGCGGCCGCCTGGACACCCGCCTCGGCGCGGTCGACGACCCCGACCTGGGCGTCCTCGTCACGTCGTTCAACCACATGGCCCAGGTGCTCGAGGCCCGCATGGACCGCGAGGGCCGCTTCGCGTCCGACGTCAGCCACGAGCTGCGGTCGCCGCTCATGACCCTGTCGGCCTCGATCGAGGTCCTCGCCTCCCGGCGCGACGAGATGCCCGACGCCTCGGCCCAGGCTGCGGTCGACCTCATGGTCGCCGACGTCGCCCGGTTCAAGCAGCTCGTCGAGGACCTGCTCGAGATCTCCCGGTTCGACGCCGGCGCCGCCCGCCTCGACCTCTCCGAGATCCGGCCCGGCGAGCTGGTCACCCAGTCCGTGGCCTGGTCCCAGGATCCCGACCTGCCCATCGAGCTCGACAGCGAGCTGGCCGGGGTGCTGATCCGCGCCGACAAGCGCCGCCTCGTCCGGGTGATCGCCAACCTGCTCGACAACGCCCGGAAGTACGGGGGCGGCGCCACCCGCATCGAGCTCCGACGCCTCCCGGCCGGCGTGCAGATCGCCGTCGAGGACAGCGGGCCCGGCGTGCCCCTCGAGGAGCGCGACCTCGTCTTCGACCGCTTCTCCCGCGGGGCCGGCTCGAACCGGCGCGCCGGCAGCGAGGGCGTGGGCCTCGGCCTGTCGCTGGTGAGCGAGCACGTCGCCCTGCACAAGGGCCGGGTCTGGGTGGAGGACCGCCCCGATGGCGAGCCGGGCGCCCGGTTCGTGGTGGAGCTGCCCGTGGCCTGGGACGAGGTCATCGAGCCCGACGACCCGGACGTGCCGTGACCCGCCGCCTGCCTCGCCTCCCCCGCCGATCGCCTGCGCTCGCCGCGCTGGGCGCGGCGCTCCTGGTCCTGACCGTCGTGGGTGCGGCGTGCGGCGTGCCGCTCGACGGTGAGCCCCGCGCCATCAACCGCAGCACCACCACCACCCAGACCACGCTGGCGCCGAGCGCCGATCCGAAGGCCAAGACGGTGTCGCTCTACTTCCTCGACGACGACCACCTGGTGGTGCAGACCTTCCCGGTCGACGGCGATCCCGACCTCAAGACGGCCATCGGCCTCGTGCTGTCCACCACCAAGCCCGCCTCCCCCCTCACCAACCGGATCCCCACCGGCACCACGCTGCGCAAGGTCGAGGTGGTGCGGTCCGAGGCCCGGATCGACCTGTCCGACGAGATGAACGACATCAGCGGCCTCACCCAGAAGGAGGCCTACGCCCAGATCGTGTTCACCGCCCTCGAGTTCCCGGCCATCAAGAGCGTGAGCTTCTCGATCGCCGGCAAGCCGGTCGACGCGCCGACCGACAACTCGAACCTGCCCGTGGTGACCGCCGACGACTACGAGGCGCCGCTCAGCCCGCGCTGAGCCGCTCGCTCAGCCGTGGCCGCCCCGGTCCGGGTGCGGCGGGTGGAACAGGGCCCGGTCCCGAAGGAGGTCGGCGTCGACCTGCTTGAGGTGGCCGATGGCGTCCTCGACCGGGACCCGGACGATGTGGTTCTGCTGCAGGGCGACCATCGTGCCGAACGCCCGGGCGGCCACGGCATCGACCGAGGCGATCCCGAACCGGGTGCCGAGCACCCGGTCGAACGCCACCGGCGAGCCGCCCCGCTGCACGTGGCCGAGGACGGTGGTACGGGCATCGATGCCGGTGCGGTCCTGCACCTCGGCAGCCACCAGGTGGCCGATGCCGCCGAGCACCTCGTGGCCGTAGGAGTCGACGTCGGCCTTGCGGACCTCGAGGGTGCCGGGCTCGGGCCGGGCCCCTTCGGCGACCACGATGATCGTCGCCCACTTGCCGTGGTGGTGGCGGGCGACGATGCGCTCGCTGACCTCGGCGATGTCGAAGGGCACCTCGGGCACCAGGGTGATGGTGGCGCCGCCCGCCAGCCCGGCCCACACCGCGATGTGGCCCACGTGGCGGCCCATCACCTCGACCACCAGGACGCGGTCGTGGCTCTCGGCGGTGGTGTGCAGCCGGTCGATGGCGTCGGTGCAGATCTGCACCGCGGTCTGGAAGCCGAACGTCATCTCCGTGAGGGCGATGTCGTTGTCGATGGTCTTCGGGACGCCGACCACCGGGATGCCGTCGCGGTGCAGGTCCTTGGTGACGCCCATGGTGCCCTCGCCCCCGATGGCCACGATGGCGTCGAGGCCGTGGCGGGCCACCGCCGCGCCCACCTGCTCGGCGCCGTCGGGCCGCTGGTACGGCTGGTCGCGCGACGTGCCGAGGATGGTCCCGCCGCGAGGCAGGATGCCGCGGCAGCGAGCGACGTCGAGCGGCTCCCACCGATCCTCCAGCACCCCGCGCCAGCCGTCGTGGAAGCCGATGACCTCGCCGCCGTGGTCGACGTCGGCCGCGCGCACCGCCGCCCGGATGACGGCGTTGAGCCCCGGGCAGTCACCGCCGCCGGTGAGGATCCCGATGCGCATGCTGACGCACCCTACCGACCAACCTCGGTAGCCTCGCCCGCCATGGCCGTCGTCATCGCCCTCGATGCGGGCACCACCGGGGTCCGCGCCTTCGCCGTCGACGAGTCGGGCCGCTCCGTCGGCTACCGCTACCGGGAGTTCCGCCAGCACTTCCCGAAGCCCGGTTGGGTCGAGCACGACGCGGACGAGATCTGGGGCGCCATCGTCGGCACCACCGCCGAGCTCATCGCCGCCCTCCAGCAGCCCGTCGCCGCCATCGGCATCACCGACCAGCGCGAGACGGTGGTGGCGTGGGACCGCCGCACCGGCCGCCCGCTGCACCGGGCCATCGTGTGGCAGGACCGCCGCACCGCCGCCCGCTGCGACCAGCTCGAGGCCGAGGGCCGCCTGCCCCTGGTGCGCGAGACCACCGGCCTGGTGCTCGACCCGTACTTCTCGGCCAGCAAGCTCGAGTGGCTGTTCCGGGAGGGCGGCGTGGAGCCGGGGCCCGACGTCGCCGTCGGCACCATCGACTCGTGGCTGCTGTGGAACCTCACCGGCGGCGAGGTCCACGCCACCGAACCGTCGAACGCCAGCCGCACGATGCTGCTCGACATCCGCACCCTCGAGTGGTCACCCGAGCTGTGCGACCTCTTCGGCGTGCCGGCGGGCGCCCTCCCGGAGGTGCGGCCCTCGAGCGGTCGCTTCGGGGTCACCCACGAGCGCTCCGGCCTCCCGCCCGGCATCCCGATCTCCGGCATCGCCGGCGACCAGCAGGCGGCGCTCTTCGGCCAGGCCTGCTTCGCTCCGGGCGCCACCAAGAACACCTACGGCACCGGATCCTTCGTGCTCATGAACGTGGGCGGTGCGTGCCCCGACCCCGTCGACGGCCTGCTGACCACGGTGGCGTGGAGCATCCCCGACGGCAGCGGCGGCACCCGCACCGACTACGCCTTCGAAGGCGCCATCTTCTCCACCGGCTCGGCCATCCAGTGGCTGCGCGACGGTCTGGGCATCATCGGCGAGGCCAAGGAGGTCGGCCCGCTCGCCGCCTCCGTCGACCACACCGACGACGTCTTCTTCGTCCCCGCCTTCACCGGCCTCGGCAGCCCCTGGTGGGACCCGTACGCCCGGGGCACGCTCGTGGGCGTCACCCGGGGCACCACCAAGGCCCACCTGGCCCGTGCGGTGGTCGAGTCCATGGTGTTCCAGACCCGCGACGTGGTCGACGCCATGGTGGCCAGCTCGGGCCACCCCGTCGCCGACCTGCGCGCCGACGGCGGCGCCTCGGCCATGGACCTCCTCCTCCAGCTCCAGGCCGACCAGCTCCAGGTGCCGGTGCGCCGCCCCCAGGTCCAGGAGACGACCGCCCTCGGGGCCGCCTACCTCGCCGGCCTGGCCGAGGGCGTCTGGAGCTCCACCGACGACATCGAGGCCAACTGGGCCCTCGACGCCGAGTTCACCCCCGCCCCGGCCGCCGACCGCGCCGCCGTCGACCGCCACCACGCCCGCTGGCTCGAAGCCGTCGCCCACGCCCGAGGCTGGGCCCCCAAGACCTGACCGGCCCCTCCCCCACGAACCTGTCGCACTTCCCCGACGCCAGCGTCGACAACTGCGACAGGTTCGGCGGAGTGCGCGCCACCCCCACGAACCTGTCGCACTTCCCCGACGCCAGCGTCGACAACTGCGACAGGTTCGGCGGAGTGCGCGCCACCCCCACGAACCTGTCGCACTTCCCCGACGCCAGCGTCGACAACTGCGACAGGTCTCAGGCTGGTGGGACCTCGGCCCAGCGGAGGGCGACGATGCGGGCGAGGGCTTCGAGCTCGCGGCGCTCGCGGTCGCGCCAGGCGATGCGGTCGCGGCCGGCGACGATGGCGAGGCCGACGTCGGTCAGCGGCGTCCAGATGACGTCGCTGGACCCGGCGTCGGACCCGCCCAGCGACGCGGCCGAGCTGGCGCCGTGGACGAAGGCTGCCAGCCAGTCCTGGCTGGGGGCCCGGTCGCCGGCGGCGAGGGTCACGTTGGCCTCGAGGTCGACCACTGCGGTCCAGGCTGCCGAGAGCGACCGGGGCGCCTGGTCGCGCACGACGGCGAGCAGGCCCTGGCGGTCGTGGGCCTCCACCAGCTTGGCGGCGGTCTCGAGCGTGGCCCGGCGGGGATCGTGGCCGTCGGGCCCGACGGAGCGGACCTCCTCGACCTGCACGCCGTCGACCTGGCGGACCTCGGCGACCAGGAGGTCGACCAGGGTCGCGTCGGGCAGCTGGACCACGAGCTCGTCGACGGCCTGGCCGGCGCCGGTCTCGAGGATCTCGATGCCGACGACGTCGCCCTTGACCGCGCCGATGCGGCTGGCCACGGCGCCCAGCGCACCCGGGCGGTCGGGCAGCCAGACGCGCAGCACGTAGCTCTCCATGTCGGCGACCCTAGGCGCCACATGTGAACGGATCGTTTCTCCGTCGCCGCGAGACCGCTCGGGTACTTGACCGATTGGTCAAGTCCCCGTACCGTGCCCGCCCGATGGACCGCCGGCTGACGCAACGAGGTGAGGAGCGTCGCCGGCAGCTGATGGCCTACGCCGCCGATCGCTTCGCCGACAACGGCTACCACCCCACCTCGGTGGCCGAGATCGTCGAGGGGCTGGGCGTCGGCAAGGGCGTCTTCTACTGGTACTTCGACTCGAAGGAAGAGCTGCTGCGGGCCATCCTGGCCGACGGCCAGCTCGACCTCCGCCGGCGCCAGCGGGCCGCCATCGCCGGGGCCGAGGGCCCCATGGAGCGGATCGAGCGCGGCATCCGCGCGTCGATCGAGTGGAGCCTCGAGCAGCGGGTGTTCTTCCGCCTCTTCCAGTTCGCCGCCACCGACGACCGCTTCGCCGACAACCTGCGCAAGGGCGAGCAGGTCGCCGTGCGCGACGCCGCCAAGCACGTGGCCGATGCCATGGCCGCCGGCGAGATCCCCGACCGGGACCCCGTGCTGCTGGCCCACGCCATGCTCGGCGTCACCACCCACCTCGTCCAGCTCGACCACCGCGGGCTGATGAAGGCGACCCCCGAAGCCATCGACAGCTGCGTCGCCTTCTGCCTGGGTGGCATCAGCCGGGTCTGAGCTCGCGCTCGCCGCTTCGCCCGGGCCGCTCGCCTGGAGGCTCGGGTCGCTCCTGGTGTCGGAACTGATCGGTGGGGTGGGGACGTCTCGGTCGGCATGGAGACGTGGGCGGTCGCAGTGCGGTCGGACCGATGGCGGGAGGCGCGATGAGGCGGTGGGGCGCGATCTCGGTGGGGCTGGTGGTCGTCGCGCTGGTCGGGTACCTGGCGTTGCGGGACGTGCCGCTGCACCTGGCCGCGCCGACCGTGGCCGACCAGGGGTGCGGCAACGGGGCGCCGGGTGGGTTGGTGGCGCTCGACGGGCGGACCGGGGCGCTGCGGTGGTCGGAGCGCATGGGGGCGGCGGACCAGCTGCTGGCCTCGACGGGCGCCGTGGTGGCGCCGGGCGGCGACGACGTCCGTGCCGTCTCCCCCACGGACGGGTTGCTCGGGTGGTGCGGGGAGATGCGGTCCGGGAACGGGCTCGACGCCGTGCTGGTGGGAGACTCGATCGTCGCCGTGACCACCGAGGGGATCGTGGCCCGCAAGGCGCGAGACGGCGGCGTGGCCTGGCAGCGCCCCGGTGAGTGGTTCCAGCTGACGGCGTCGGGCGACGTGGCCCTCGCCGCTCGCATCGACGGCAAGGCCCTGGTGACCGAGGCCCTCGACCCCACCACCGGCGCCACCCGCTGGACCCGAGAGGACCTCACCCTCACGGTTCCGGAGCAGGACCCGTCGCCCACCTACGGGGATGCCGGCACCGGCCTGACCTACCTCAACACCGGGCGCGGCGTCGTGGCCGTCGACCGTCAAGGCAAGGACCGCTGGCGGTCCTCGGCCGGCGAGCTGCGCCACGTCTCGGCATCGGGCATCGTGCTGGCCCGCCCGGGCACGTCCCCCACCGCCGTCGCCAGCGACCTGCGGCTCGTGGTGCTCGATCCGGCGACCGGCGCCGAGCGCTGGAACCGGGTCTTCCCCGCCGAGGGGGTGGCGGCGTTCGACGACGTCCTCGTGGTGCAGGGCCGCTCGGCCAGCGACCCCGGCGACCCGGCCCCGACCCGCTTCACCGCGGTGCGCGCCTCGGACGGTTCCCGGCTCTGGACCCGCACCGTCGAGGCTGGCTTCGGCGCTCGAGCGGTGGGCGACGTCGTCCTGGTGGAGCGCCTCTTCTCCGGCGGCGTGGTCGCCCTCGACCAGCGGACCGGCAGCACGGTCTGGCGGGCCGACCCCGGCAACCCCGGTCGCAGCCGGGAGTTCCGGGACCACGGCGGCCTCGTCGACGCCGCGTCGGACCCGTCGACCGGCACCGTGTTCCTGCTGTACCGAGCCGACGTCCCCTACCGGGACTGACCGGCCCCAGCACGCCGGGCATGCTGGGGCCCATGACGTGGACCGCGCCGGAGCCGCCTCCCCTGCCCGACGGCCCGCTGGTGGGCGCCGAGCGGCCGATCCTCGAGGCGTTCCTGGCCGACCAGCGCCACGAGCTGCTGAAGGCCTGCGCCGGGCTCACCGGCGAGCAGCTCGCCACCGCCGCGCAGCCGCCGTCGAACCTCACCCTGCTCGGCCTGGTGCGCCACCTGGCCAAGGTCGAGCGCATCTGGTTCCGCCTGCGGGTCGACGCCCAGGACGTGGGGCCCCTCTACGACCCCGACCTCGGCAAGGACCACGACTTCGAGGCGCTCGACCCCGCCCAGGCTCCCGACGCGCTCGCGACCTTCGCCACCGAGTGCCGCCTGGCCGACGACGCCGCCGCCCGGTACCCGCTCGACCACACCATCGAGGTGCACGGCGAGCCGATGTCGCTGCGGGTGGTCTACGTGCACATGGTCCACGAGTACGCCCGCCACCTCGGCCACGCCGACCTCCTCCGCCAGGCCCTCCTGGCCTGACCGCGCCTCAACCGCTCGGGCACATGCCCGCCGCCAGGTCGTGGTCGAGCCGCTTCGCCGAAGCGACCACCGCGGCCGTCCGCTTCGGCACGGCCACCTCGCCCTCGAACTCCGTCGTCCACGCCAAGTTGCGTTGGACGAGGTAGTGCATCGCTGGGCCGTAGACCCCGTAGCGGACATCGCGCATCCCGAGCGACAACATGGCCACCATCCCGTTGACGAGGTCAGTTGGCCGATCGGCCTGCACGAGCTTGGTGAAGTTCAGATCCTCGCCGTGAGCTCGCCGGTCGGCCATGCCTCCCTCGATGGTGACCACGGCTTCCACGGCATCGCACGTGGCAGCCTTGGCGCCGAGCCCGATGGCCGGACCATGGGCGCTGCGGTCGACGGAGCAGCTGCACGTGAGCAGCCCGACCAAGAACGCGGCAGCGATGACGCTCCTCACGGCCGTCCGACCCTGGTCGCGCGAGCCGGCTCGGGCGGCCCCGGCATCGGAGCCATCGAGCCGGGGGGCCGATCGCCCGGGTCGTCCGGTTCACCACCTTCGACGACCAGCACGCTCCCTCGACCTGCCGGTTCCGTCGCCGCCCTGTTTGCCGTCGAGTCGACGGAGCCGAGGCGGCAACCGACGGACTTGTTGGTCCAGTTCTTGTTGTAGACGCCGTGGCTGATGATCGTGAGCGCCAGGCAGTTGTAGTTGTTCTGCGCATCGAACAACGCGCCCTTCAGATCCCAGGGGTCGCCGTAGATCCACCCGTGGATCTTGTTGTTGACATCGGTCTGGTCGAGGCACACGGCAAAGGCACAGATCGAGAACCTGGGAGCCTTCCCGTACGCCCACATCCCCGCCATCACACCGTCGATCCCAAACAGCTTCCAGGCCTGCATGAGCGCGCTCCGCGGGCTGCGGTAGATGTTCAGCGAGCCTCGCTGGGCACCCGTCTCGATGACGACGCCATGCGTGTCTCCGAGCTTCCAGGTCACCGCGGGAGTCGGCAGACAGGCGGTGGCGCTGACGGAGAGCACCGCAGCAGCGGCAACCAGCGTCACCAGGTGCCGGGCTGGACGGGCTGGACGGAACACGAGGGAGCCTCCTCGGGGGACGACGCCGGCGCACCGCGATCTGCGGCAGCCCCGCCCGGGAGTGCTACGTGACGGTAGCGACGACGGGGATCCCTGTCAACGGCTCCCGCACCTCCGATGGGCGCACCCGGCCAGGACCACCTAGGAGAGCTTGGTCAACGCCTTCTTCAGGTTGCGGACGCCCTGGTGGATGCGCTGCTCGTTCTCGATGAGGGCGAAGCGGACGTGGCCGTCGCCGCCCGGACCGAAGCCGACGCCGGGCGAGGTGGCCACCTGGGCCTCGCGCACCAGCATCGAGGCGAACTCGATGCTGCCGAGCTCGCGGTAGGGCTCGGGGATCGGCGCCCAGGCGAACATGGTCCCCTGGGGCGGGGTGATCTCCCAACCGATGCGGTTGAGGCCGTCGCAGAGCGCGTCGCGCCGGGCCTGGTAGATGGGCTGGACCTCTCGGGGGTGGCCGGGGTCCTCGTTGAGCGTCACGGTGGCGGCGATCTGGATGGGCTGGAAGGTGCCGTAGTCGAGGTAGCTCTTGAGCTTGGCCAGGGCCTGCACCACCTCGGCGTTGCCGACGAGGTAGGCCACCCGCCAACCGGCCATGGAGAACGACTTGGTCATGGAGTAAAGCTCGACGGCGCACTCCTTGGCCCCCTCGGCCTGCAGGATGCTCGGCGGCTCGTAGCCGTCGAAGCCCAGCTCGGCGTAGGCGTTGTCGTGGACGACGATCACGTCCTTCTCCCGGGCGAAGTCGACCACCCGCTGGAAGAAGTCGACGTCGACGCAGGCCGTGGTGGGGTTGTGCGGGAACGACAGCACGATCACCCGCGGCTTGGGCCACGAGTACTCGTAGGCCTCCTGGATGTTCTCGAAGAAGTCCTGGTCGGTGCCCATGGGGATCTCGCGCACGTCGGCGCCGGCGAGGTGCGGGCCCCAGATGTGGATGGGGTACGACGGCGACGGCACGAGGGCGGCGTCTCCGGGCTGCAGCAGCACCCACATCAGGTGGCTGAAGCCCTCCTTGGCGCCGATGGTGGAGATGATCTCGCGCTCGGGGTCGAGGACGACACCGAAGCGGCGGAGGTAGAGGTCGGCCACCGCCTCGCGCAGCTTGGGGATGCCGCGGCTGGAGCTGTAGCGGTGGTTGCGGCTGTTGTGGGCCGCCTCGCTGAGCTTCTCGACCGCCACCGCCGGCGACGGCAGGTCCGGGTTGCCGAAGCCCAGGTCGATCACGTCGACCCCTTTCCGGCGGGCCTCCACCTTCAGCCCGTCGATGATGGTGAAGACGTAGGGCGGCAGGTTCGTGATCCGGCGGAACTCCATGGGGCCACGGTACGCGCCCCCTCCGCAACGGCCGGGCATGGGATCGCCGTCCGAGGTGGGGCCGGTCGCCGGGGGCCTGCCATGCTGGGCCCATGACCGATGGCGAGGCCTACGTGCCCGTGGTGGTGGAGATCCCCCGCGGCAGCCGCAACAAGTACGAGATCGACCACGAGACCGGCGAGATCTGGCTGGACCGGCGGCTGTTCTCCGCCACCGTCTACCCCGCCGACTACGGCTACGTGGACCACACCCTCGGCGAGGACGGCGACCCGCTCGACGCCCTGGTCATCATGGAGGAGCCCACCTTCCCCGGCTGCCGGGTGCGGGCCCGCCCGGTGGGCGTCTTCTGGATGGAGGACGACGCCGGCCCCGACGCCAAGATCATCTGCGTCCCCCACGGCGACCCCCGCTGGGACCACGTCCAGGACATCGACCAGCTGCCGGACCACCTCACCGACGAGATCGAGCACTTCTTCGAGGTCTACAAGCAGCTGGAGCCCGGCAAGTTCGCCAACGTCAAGGGCTTCGAAGGCCGGGCCAAGGCCGAGCAGGAGATCGCCGAGTCCCTCGACCGGGCCAAGGGCACCAGCTTCGCCTGACGGGTCCTCGGCCACGGCACGTTCGCCAACGTCAAGGGCTTCGAAGGCCGGGCCAAGGCCGAGCGGGAGACCGCCGAGCCCCTCGACCGGGCCGAGGGCACCAGCTTCGCCTGGCGAGGTTCAGGTGCGGGCGGAGGCGAGGAGGGCGGCGCCCCAGGCGCCGGCGCGCTCACCGAGGGCCGCCTGCACGATCGGGACCGGCTCGCGGTGGTCCGCGCCCATCACCAGCTCGGCGTAGGCGGCGCGGATGGGGTCGAGCAGCAGGTCGCCGGCCTCGGCCAGGCCACCGCCGATGACCACGATCTCGCTGTCGAGGATGTTGACCAGGTTGGCCACGCCGAGGGCCACCCACCACGCGAACCGGCGGACCACGGCGAGGGCCTCGTCGTCGCCCTCGGCGGCCGCCGCCGTGACGTGCTCGCCGCGCACCGACTCGGGGTCTCCCCCGGCCAGCTCGACCACGCGGCGGGCGACGCCGGCCACCGCCGCCTCGCGTGCCAGCCAGCCCAAGCCCGAGCCCGAGGCGTAGCGCTCCCAGCAGCCTCGCCGGCCGCACGGGCACAGGGGGCCCGACGGATCGACCACCATGTGGCCCGGCTCGCCGGCGTAGCCGTGCGCGCCGCGCAGCACCTCGCCCTTGACGGTGATGCCGGCACCGATGCCGGTGCCGAGGGTGACGGTGACGGAGTGGTTGGCGCCGCGAGCGGCGCCCTTCTCGTGCTCGGCCCAAGCGGCGCACGTCGCGTCGTTGTCGACGACCACCGGGATGCCCAGCCGCCCACCGAGCACCTCGGCGAAGGGCAGGTCGATCACGCCGGGGATGTTGGGGCCGTAGCGCAGGGTGCCGGTGCGGTCGACGAGGCCGGGGGCACCCAGGCCGAGGGCCACCACCGGGCCGTCGACCCGCCCGATGAGGTCCTGGGCGAGGGCGACGAGGCTGTCGACCACCGCGTCGGCCCCGTGGGCGGTGGGGACCTTGTCCATCACCACCGGGCTGTCGGCGGCGGGATCGGCGACGAGGCCGAGGAGCTTGGTGCCGCCCAGGTCGAGCCCGCAGACCAGGCCGGTCCCGAGGTCGCTCACGCCGCCGCGTGGACGCCCACGCGGTCCGCACCGAGCCCGGCGGCCCAGTCGGCCACGGCGGCGCGATCGCTGATGACCACGACCTGCACGGCGCCGGCGATGCCGGCGAGGCGATCGAGGACCCGGGTCACCTCGGCGTCGTCGAGGACCGGGAAGGGGTCGTCGAGCACCAGCGGCACCGAGCCGCCGGGACCGACGGAGCGGACGCGGGCCAAGCGGCTGAGCAGCTCCCACTCGACGTCGTCGACGAGGGTGCTGCGATCGATGGCCGCGGCGGCCGCCGACACCGAGGCCTCGCGGTCGCTCGCGGCGCCCAGGGCGGCTTCGGCCTCGGCGAGGGCCGCGGCGGTGGTCTGCTCCGCGCCCGCCACCTCGGCGAGGGCGGCCTCGGCGACGCTCACCCGCTGGCCGGCGTCGGCGACCAGCGATTCGGCGCCCGACGAGCCCTGGTGGGCGGTGATCGCGGCGGTCGCATCGTCCACCGCGGCCCGGCAGCGGGCGAGGTCGGCCTCCGCCTCGGCGACCCTGGCCATGGTGGCCTCGATCTGGGCGTTGACGTCGACCGAGGCCTCGGCCTCGGCCGCGGCGAGCGCCGATGCGGCCTCGCTCTCGGCCCGGGTGTGGTCGGCGAGCTCCTGCTCGAGGGTGGCGAGCCGCTCGGCAGCCCCGGAGAGCCGGACGACCTCGGCCTCGGCCTCGGCCACGGTGGTGCGGGCCGACTCGACCTCGGCCCAGCGGGCCTCGCGGAGGGTGAGCGCCGCCGCTTCCTCGGCGGCATCGCCCGGCGCCGGCACGGGCTCGGCCAGCTCGGGCAGCGGCTCGAGGTCGGGCAGCTCGGTGACGCCCCTGCGCTGGGCGGCACGCAGGTCGTCGACCGCGGTGTCGAGGGCCGAGATGGCCTTGGTGACGTCGGTGCGCTGCGCCTCGGCGGCGCGCTCCTCGGCCAGGTAGGCCTTGGCGAGCAGCTCGACCTCTTCGCGCTCGTGCGGTGCGGGGCCGACGTCGATGCCGACCGCGGTGAGGCGCTCGGCGAGCAGGGCGAGGGCGCCCTCGTCGGCGGCCACGGGCTCGCGGAGGTTGCGCAGCTCGTCCTCGGCCTCGGGCCCGGTGGCCTCGTGGCCGAGCAGCTCGGCGACCCGGGGCGCCACGGCGTCGCGCCGCTGCAGCAGCTCGGCGCGGCGGCGGGCACGGTCGCCGGCGCCGGGCAGGGTGGTGAGCTGGCTCTCGGCGTGGCCGAGGTTGTTGCGGGCGGTCTCGAGGATGGCCCGGTTGGCGGGGCCCACCCCCCGGCTCGACGAGCTCATCATGTAGTCGGCGTAGGTGGAGAACCCGAGGCGCTCGAGCACCCGGCGCTCGTCGGAGCGCAGCTCCTCGAGGCGCTTGCGGGCCCGGCTGCCACCGAACCGCCCTTCGGAGCGGTCCTGGGCCTCGAGCACGGCGGTGTGCGAGGTCTCGACCTTGGCGATCTGCTCGGGGGTGAGGACCGGCTGGTTGAAGTCGGACTCGGCCTCGATGACGGAGCGACGGGCGGCGGCGACCCGCTCCTCGGCCTCGCGCTCCTCGCGGGACACCCCCGCCTCGAGGGCGCTGATCTGCTGGTGCAGGTCGCGCCACGTGTCGGCCAGGGCCAGCGCGGCGACGACCGGCGGCGCGTCCGAGGAGGCGCCGAGCAGCCCGTCGAGCGCCTGGGCGACCGATTCGCTGCCGCCTTCGCCCATGGCCGCCTCGAGGCGGGCCAGCTCGACGCGACGGCGCTCGAGGTCGGCGAGCCGCCGGCTCACCGGCGACTCGTCCCGGTCGGGGTCGGCGTCGGCCGCGGCCTGCTCGGCAGCCGCCAGGCGCTGGCGGGCGGCCTCGGCGACCCGAGCGGGGTCGACCAGGGTCTCCGAGCCCGAGCGGGCCTCCTCGACGGCCGCCGCGGCCTGGGTGGCGGCGGCGATGGCGGCCTGGCGCCGAGCGCGGGCGGCCTCGAGGCGGTCGTTGGCGCGGTTGCGCTCCTGGATCACGCCCTCGCGGGCGTTGACGGCCTCGGCGAGGGCCACCTCGGCCTGCTCGCACGCGCCGCGGGCGCCCTGCAGCTCGAGCTCCAGCCGGCTGCGCTCGGCGCCGGCTGCGGCGATGGCGTCGCGTGCCGGGCCCTCGCCCCGCTGCAGCTCGCCCAGCGTGGCGGCGGCGCGGTCGCGCTCCTCGACGGCCCCGCCCAGCGCGGCACGGTGGCCGTCGAGCTGGGCCGCCAGGTCGTCTCGATGGCGGCGGGCCTCGGCGTGGGCGCGCACGGCCTCGGCCAGCGCCGGGTCGTGGCCCGGCAGGTCGGCGGCGGTGACGACGGTGGGCACCGACTCGTCCAACCCGAGCAGCGCCAGGGCGTCGTCGTCGAGGTCGAAGCGGATGCCGTGGGCGTCGAGCTCGCCGGTGGCGGGCAGGCCG
Organism: Aquihabitans sp. G128; assembly: GCF_019048865.1. Lineage (GTDB taxonomy): Bacteria > Actinomycetota > Acidimicrobiia > Acidimicrobiales > Iamiaceae > Aquihabitans. The sequence goes on from NZ_CP077604.1 coordinate 1,218,258, forward strand.
CGCCCACCGGCGAGTCGTCCGAGGACGTCCAGCAACCAGGCCCGGCGAGCGGGATCGAGGCCCCGGACCACCGTGATCTGGGGATGCAGCTCGACCGGGGCATCGCTTCCCGCGGCGTCACGCACATGGAGGACCTTCATCGCACCTCAGTCTCGTCGCCGCCCGGTTGGCCAGAAGCGGGCGGTTGAAGCCTCGACGGTACCCGATGGCCGGTGAATCGGACAGGACACCCAGGCCAGGGCTAGGACACGGGGATGCGCTGGACGGGCGGCTCGTCGCCGTCGTCGTCGGCGTCTCCGCCCCCCTCGTGGCCACCCGCCCACGGCTTGGCGGGACCGGCGGCGCGGGACAGGCGGGCCGCCACGTCGCCGACCGAACCGAGCAGCCCGACGAGGCCGCCGAGCGCCTTGGGGTCCTCGACGAGGTCGTCGGCGACGTCGAGCAGGGCTCGGGACGCTGCGATGACCTCGCGGGCCGCCCGCTGCAGGTGCTCGACGCCGGCCTGGACCCGCGGGTCGCCCTCGGCGAGGTCGCGCAGCCGGCCGAGCGGGTCGTCGGCTGCGCCGTCGCCGCCCCACCCGTCGTCGTCGAGGTCGTCGTGGAAGCCGAGGTCGTCGTCGCTCGGATCGTCGTGGTCGCCCGGGGTCATCGTCCGGCCCCGGCGCGCCGTGCGACCCGCCCGCCGGCCGACGAGCGGGTTCGGTCACGGTCGGCGTCGCCGGCGAAGGTCACGTGCAGGCGGCCGTCGCGCAGCGAGGCCGCCCCCACGGGACGGCGGCGCAGCGAGTCCGGGAGCAGCAGGGCGCGACGGTGGCTGCCCACCCGGATGAGCAGCTCGTCGTCTCGGCGACCCAGCTCGAGGTCGTCCTTGTCGGCGAACGGCAGCTCGAGCACCAGCTCGTAGCCGCTGCCCTTCTTGACCACCTGCAGGGGCTCCCCCGGGTGCAGCACCTCCGACGGGTCGAGGTCGCCGTAGAGGCCGGCGCCGAAGGCCCGGAGGGCCTCGATGCCCACCAGCTCGTCGGCGGCCAGCTCGGCCCGGAGGATCGGCAGCGGGGCGAAGCCCTCCTCGATGGCGGTGAGGTGCTCGGCGTGGCGGGCCTTCCACGGCTCGAACCAGGGGTCGGAGATGGCCTCGGGCAGCAGCCGGTTGGCGACCACGGCATCGACCCGGTAGCCGAACAGCGAGAGGTAGGTGTGGGTGCGGCGGGCCTCGGCCACCACCAGCCGCTCCGGGTTGACCACCAGCCGCACGCTGGTGCGCTCGGTGTCGCAGAGCAGCTCGCGCACGCCGTCGAGGCGGTCGTAGAACTTCGACGCCGAGCCGAACACGTCGTCGCCGGGCGTGGGCAGCCCCGCCACCCGACCGAGGATGGGCGACACCACCTTGTTGAGCTTGCGGCTCATCGGGAAGACGCGGTCCATGTACCAGCGCAGGATCTCCGGCAGCGAGAGCAGCCGGAGGGTCTCGGCCGTGGGGGCGCAGTCGACCACCACCACGTCCCACTCGCCGCTGTCGGCGTAGCCCTTGATGTCGCTGAGGCTGAAGATCTCGTCGAGCCCCGGGATCACCGCCAGCTCCTCGGCTTCGATGGCCGCCACGCCCGCCCACTCGAAGACCTGCATGAGCCAGGCCTGGATCTCCACCCACGTGTCCTCCATGCGGGCCTGGGTGTCGAGCTGCTGGCCCCAGAGGTTCGGCGCGACCTCGACCGGGTGGTCGCCCAGGGCGACGTCGTAGGCGTCGGCCAGCGAGTGGGCGGGATCGGTGCTGAGCACGATGGTGCGCAGGCCGGCGTCGGCGCAGCGGAGGGCGCTGGCGGCCGCGGTGGTGGTCTTGCCGACGCCGCCCTTGCCGGTGAAGAGCAGGACCCTCACGGGGCCGACGGGCCGTCCAGGCCCTCGACGCGGGCCTTGAGCTCGTTGAGGGCGGTGTGCATGATCCGGCCCTGGGTGCGGCGCTTGACGAAGCCGGGCAGCGGCACGATCAGCTCCGCCTCCAGCTCGTAGGTGACGGCGGTGGCGTCGCCCTCGGCCTGCATCTCGTAGTGGCCGTCGAGCTTGCGGACGATGTCGCCGTCGGTGAGCTTCCAGGCCACCCGAGCCGGGTCGCTGTGGTCGTAGCCCAGCGTGTACGAGGTGGACCGGCCCATGCCGGCGGCCCGGTACCGCACCGAGGTGCCCCGGCCCTGGTCGTCGGTCTCGAGCACCTCGATCGACTTGAGGTCCTTGGCCCACTCCGGATAGGTGGGGAAGTCGAGCAGGACGGCCCGGATGGTCTCCAGGGGCGCGGCGATGGTGGTGTGCTCGGTGACGCGGTCGGCCATGGAGGTCATTGTGGCCTAGAACGCCGACCCGGACCGTCCGGAAGCGGCCGGGGCGGGAACACCCCGTGCCGCGACCCCCACACCGGCAGCAGGCCGATGCCCCAGAGCCAGGCGAGCATGGCGAACGGCGGCTGCACGGTGGCCACGCTGGCCACGGCGATGGCGATCTGCGCGAACCACAGGCCCAGCAGCACCCGGCGCACCGCCTTGGGACCGGAGCCGGTCAGGTAGAAGAGCCCGGCCATGTCGACGACCTCCTCGCGGCTGCGACCGACCCCGCGGAGGAAGCCCACGGCGAAGGCCAGGCACCCGCCGAGGAACAGCACGCCGGACACCACCAGGTTGGCGAGGTCGGTGGCGTCGTTCTCCCACAGCGACGCCACCACGGTCACCGCGAGCAGCAGCAGGGTGCCGGCCAGGTCGAGCTTGAGGATGCCGGCGCCCGGCGCGTTCGACCAGGGCGAGCCCTCGACCTCGACGATCGGCGGGCGGCGGGGCCCCTGCGGCCTGGGCGCCGGGCTGGCGGTCGCGGGCTCCGGCTCGATGGCGTCGGCGGCGTCGTCGATCACGGTGCTCCCATCGATCCCAGGGCGTCGGCCAGCCGCGCGGCCAGCACGTCGTAGGAGAACTCCGCCTCGGCCCGGGCTCGCGAGGCGAGGCCCATCTCCCGGCGGCGGTCGGGCTCGGCGAGCAGCGCCCGCAGCGAGGACGCCAGCTCGTCGACCGAGGAGGGGTCCTGGACGACCAGACCGGTTCGGCCGTCGACGACCGCCTCGTGGGCGCCGCCGCTGCGCCCGGCCACCTGGGGCACGCCGCACGCCGCGGCCTCGACGAACACGATCCCGAAGCCCTCCTGCTCGAGGCCCAGCCAGCGGTTGCGACACGCCATGGTGAAGACGTCGGCCGCGCCGTGCAGCAGCGGCAGGAGGTCGTCGTCGACCCGGCCGAGGAGCCGGACCGGCGCCCGCGTCTGGCCCACCAGCTTCTGCAGCCGGACCAGGTCCCGTCCCGTGCCGCCGATGAGCACCTCGAGGTCGGGGCGGTCGGGGGCCAGCTGGGCGGCGGCCCGGATGAGCACGTCCATGCCCTTGCGGGGCACGAGGCGGCTGACGGACACCACCAGCTGGGCGCCCGGCGCGACGCCGAAGCGCTGCCGTGCGGCGGCGTGCTCGGCGGCATCGAGGGGACGGAAGCGGTCGGTGTCGACGCCCGGCGGCACCAGCACCACGGGCAGGGCCTGGTCGGCCGCCCGCTCGCCCTCGTCGGCCGGGTAGCCGCCGGCGGCGATGACGAGCTCGGCGCCGCGCAGGACCCGAGCCAGCGCGTGGCGGGGCCCGGGCACCCGACCCGGGACCGTCACCTCGGCGCCGTGCAGCACCACGCCGTAGGGCCGGCCGAGGCTGGGGCCGAGGTGCCCGACGGGCAGCGCCGGGTCGAGCAGGATCAGCTCGGCGCCCACCTCGTCGGCGAGGGCGAGGATCCGCTTCCGCAGCGACGGCGTGGGCAGCAGCACCTTCTCGGGCGTGCGGACGATCCGCAGCTCGGTCGCGGCGTCGAAGGCCTCGGCGCCCTCGTAGGGCGTGGTGAGCACCGTGGCCTCGTGCGCAGGCAACCGGCGCCACAGCTCCCACAGGTACGACTGGATGCCGCCGATCTTCGGAGGGAAGTCGTTGGTGACGAGGAGGTGCTTCACGACGCTCGCGGGGTGGGAGACGGGAGGGGCTCGGCCGGGGCGGCCAGCTCGGCTCGGACCTCGGGGTCCCGATCTTCGCTCACCGCCACCAGCAGATCGTCGCACCCCAGCCGCCGGGCCGACCACACGGCTTGGGCCCGCACCACCGGGTGGGGGTGCCCGAGCGCGGCGTGCAGCGCAGCGCGCACCTCGGGCTCGGCCCCGTCGCCGACGTTGCCCAGCACCACGAGCGCGTTGCGGCGGAGGTAGGCCGGGTCCCGGTCGGGGAAGTACCAGCGGCCGTGGCGGTCGAGCAGCTCCTCGTCCGTGGCGGCGAGCAGGGCCAGCACCCGGACCCAGGCCTGCGACGGGTCGCCGACCGGCACGGCCTCGCCCCGGCCGCCGGGCTCGGCGCGGCGCAGCTCCCGCTTGTTGGGCGGGCACACCTCCTGGCAGTCGTCGCAGCCGTAGATGCGATCGCCCAGCGCCACGCGGTGCTCGCGGGGGAACGGGCCCTTCACCTGCAACGACCACGAGAGGCAGCGGCGGGCATCGACGACGCCGGGCGCCACGATGGCGCCGGTGGGGCAGGCCGTCAGGCACCGCTCGCAGCCGCCGCACCCGTCGACCACCTCCACCTCGGCCGGGAGCCCGGCGATGGCGTCCGGGCCGGCGTCGGTCAGCACCGACCCCAGGACGTACCAGCTGCCCCGGCCGGGCAGCAGCAGGTTGGCGTTCTTGCCGAACCAGCCGAGGCCGGCGCGCTGCGCGGCGGCCCGGTCGACCAGGTGGTTCTGGTCCGACAGCACCACCGCCCGGTGGCCGGCGGCGCGGAGCGGCACGGCCATCGCCTCCAGGCCGCCCAGCAGCCGGGCCTGGTCATCGGCCCAGACGTAGCGGGCCACCCGGGCGACCGGCCCCGGCCCGTCCGGCGGCTCCGGCGGGTCCCGGTGGTAGGAGCAGGCGGCCACGAGGAGCGTGCGGGCGCCGGGAAGGGTGGCCGAGGGATCGGTCGACCGGACCGGGTTCCGGTACGTGAACTGCATGGACCCGTTGAGCCCGGCGGCCTTGCGCTCCTCGATGGCGGTGCGGGCTGCGGTGAACACCGCGGCCGAGCACGCCCCCACCACGTCGAGCCCGGCGGCGCGGCCGACCGCGGCCAGGTCCTCGTAGCGCAGCGGGCGGGTCACCGGACCATGCTCGCAGGCGGGACCGGTGCGCCGTCAGCCGGTGCGACGGCGGTGGCGCAGCGGCGGGGCGAGCCCGGCGACGTCCAGCTCGCGCAGCGCACGGGCCTCGGCCAGGTCGACCACCACCGGCGTGCTCGCCTCCATCCCGCAGAGGAAGGTCACCACGCAGTCGGCGCACGCCTCGGTGTGCTGCAGCGCGCACTCGTCGCAGTCGATCGACAGGGCCTCGGGCGGGCCGGGGTTCGATTCGGGAAGGGAGCCGGCAACGGCCATCGGGACCTCCAGGTGGGTGAGGTCCGATCATCCCCACCCCCAGTGACAACGAGGCCCGCCCGCTCCTCAGCGGCCGGCGGCGGCGAGGAAGGCCGCCGACGAGAGGACCGCGGCCCCCTGTCGGCGGGCGTCGTCGGCCACCTCGCCGTCCGACGACACCACCACCACCGGCTGGTGGGCCGGGAGCAGCCCGAGCAACGCGGCGATGGCGTCGTCGGCGGTGGTGCCCGAGGCCGAGAACCGCACGCGGATCGACCGGCTGGCGGTGGGCGCCACCGCGTCGTCCTGCCCGTCGAAGACCACTGTGACGTCGCCACCGGAACGGGCGCGCACCTCCTCGAGCAGGGCCACGGTGCGTCGTCGCTCCTCCTCCGGGGCCAGCCCCTGCCACGCCGATCGGGCGAGGTTGTAGCCGTCGACCACCAGGACCGCCTGGCCGGACGCGACGAGGTGGCGATCGGCCTCGGCCGAGCCGGCGAACGCTCCCGGGGGCAGTGGGGGCTGCGCCCGTCGGTGCTCGGGGCGGGCGCGCTCGCCCGAGCGCGCCGACCGGGGTGCGCCACGCCGGGCCCGGCGTGCGCCGACGGGCGTCGCATCCGGCGGCGGCCACCGTCCGTCCGAGCCGTCGTCGCCCGCCCCCGGAGCGGCCAGGGCCTCGGCGACGCCGGCCAGGGCCGCCGAGAGGTCGGCTGCCGCCCGGGCCGCGGCGCCGACCGCGTCCCGCGCCGCCCGCCGGTCGAAGGGTTCGGACCGGTCGGACCCGTCGGCCGGCGCCGGTCGGGCCGCCGCCGCGGGACCGCCCGGAGCAGTCGGCACTGCAGGCACCGGCACGGCCGAGGGTGCTTCGCGGTCGCCCGATGGCGGGCTCGTCGCCCGGCGGGCTGCGGCGAGGTCCGCCTCGGCCGCCACCAGGGCGGAACGAGCGGCCTTCAGGTCTCGGCGGGTGGCGGCGAGCTCGGCCTCGAGCCGCTTCTGCTCCCGCACCGCGGCGTTGCGCTCCTCCCCGAGCCGGGCCCGGTCCGCCGCATGGTCGGCGGCCGCCTCGGCCCTCCCCGTCGCCATCGCGTCGGCGAGCTGCACCTCGACCCGCGAGCGAGCGGCCTCGGCCGCCTCGGCGCGCTCCTTCCACCGGGCGGCGGCGGCCTCGGCGCCGTCCCGCTCACGGCGCAACCGAGCCTGGCCACGGCCGTGGTCGTGGTCGTCGACGGCCACCGCCAGCGACGGGTCGTCCTCCCAGCCGATGGGACGCTGCAGCCAGAGCCAGCCCGCTCGGCCGACTTCGGCCTCGGACGCCGCCGCAGCCACCCGCCCGCGGAACGCCTCGTCCTCGTCGATCGCCCGGCGGATGATGGCGTAGGCCGCCGCCGAGAGCCGGCTGAAGCCGAGGACCGTGCGCAGGCCCGACGGAGCGGGGAGGCGCGGCTCGGCCAGCTCGCCGTCGCGCGCCACCTCCACCGCGAGGCGGCAGGCGTCGCGCAGCAGCTTCGGGTCCGGGGCGATCAGCCCTCCGAGGCGGCCTCGGCGGAGGCGGAGGCCGCCGCCTCGGCGTCGAGCACCTCGACCTTGCCGGCGGTGCCGCACCAGCGGCACTCCACCGACTCGATGCGGTCCTCGAGCACCTGCTCGTCCTCGACGTGCAGCTCACCGCCGACCGTGTAGTGGTGGAAGGCGGTGGTGCGACGGGTGGACGTGACGTCGAAGCGGGTCAGGTTCCCGCAGGACGTGCACCGGTAGCGGACGAGGTTGGACACGGCGGCCACGCTACCGGTGGAGGCCGATCGCGAGCACCTCCCGGCGCTCGGCACGGGCTCGTGGACGACGCCGAAGAGAACGCTTGTTCGCAGAACGGATGTTCGGTACGGTCCCTCCATGCAGGCCAGCTTCGACGACCTCGGCACCCCCCTCCACCAGGTCACGTTCTGCGTCCTGGACCTCGAGACCACGGGCGGCACCGCCGCCGACGGGGGGATCACCGAGATCGGCGCGGTGAAGTACTGCGGCGGCGAGCAGCTCGGCACCTTCCGCACGTTCGTGAACCCCGGCCACCTCATCCCCCGCCAGATCACCGTGCTCACCGGCATCAGCCAGCGCATGGTGGACGAGGCGCCGCCGCCGGAGGTGGTGCTGCCCACCTTCCTCGAGTTCCTGGGCGATGCGGTGATCGTCGGCCACAACGTCCGCTACGACCTCGGCTACCTGAACGGCGCCATGGAGCGCACCGGGCGGCCCAAGCTGGCCAACCGGGTGGTCGACACGCTCGGGCTGGCCCGCCGGCTGGTGCGCGACGAGGTGCCGAACTGCAAGCTCGGCACCCTGGCGGACCGCCTGCGCCTCGAGCACCGGCCGAGCCACCGCGCCCTCGACGACGCCCTCGCCACGGCGGACCTCCTCCACCTCCTGCTGGAGCGGGCCGGCCGCCTCGGCGTGTGCGGGCTCGACGACCTGATCGACCTCCCGAAGATCGACGGGCACCCCCAGGCCGCCAAGCTCCGCCTCACCGACAAGCTGCCCCGCAGCCCCGGCGTCTACCTGTTCCGTGACGCCGCCGGCCGCACGCTCTACGTCGGCAAGGCGTCGAACCTCCGCACCCGGGTGCGCTCCTACTTCTCCGGCGACGAGCGCAAGAAGGTGGGCCAGCTGCTCCGCGAGACCGAGCGGATCGACCACGTCGTCTGCCCCAGCCCGCTGGAGGCGGCGGTCCTCGAGGTCCGGCTCATCCACCGCCTGGAGCCGCGCTTCAACCGCCAGCTCACCACCTGGCGCCGGTACGTGTACCTCAAGCTCACCGACGAGCGGTTCCCCCGCCTCTCGGTGGTGAAGGCCATCCGGCCTGACGCCGCCCTGTACCTCGGGCCGCTCCCCTCCACCAAGGCGGCGCGCCGGGTGGCCGAGGCCATCGAGACGGCGATCCCGCTGCGACGGTGCTCGGGCAACCCGGGGCGCCAGCTCCGCTCGGGCCCGTGCGCCGACGCGCAGCTCGGCGTCGCCGCCTGCCCGTGCGACGGCCAGCTCAGCGAGGAGGCCTACGCCGTCACGGTCGCCACCGTGCGCCGGGGCCTGCTGCACGACCCGTCGGTGCTGCTGGTGCCGCTCGAGCAGAAGATGCACGCCCTCGCCCAGGCCGAGCGCTTCGAGGAGGCCGCCGACATGCGCGACCGGGCGGCCGCGCTCACCGCCGCGCTGCGCCGCCAGCGCCGGTTCGACGCGCTGCGGGGCGCCGGGCGCGTGGTGGTCGAGCTGGGCGGGCGATCGGGTGCCGAGCTCGACCACGGCCGGCTGGTGCGGGCGTGGCGCATCGACCGCACCGGCATCGTCGCGCTCCCCCTCCCGCTCGACCTCGACCCGGCGGCACCGGACTCGCTCTCCGCGCCGCTCGGCGACGATCCCTCCGGCCCCGGCCTGCCCGTGCCCAAGGCCCTCGCCGACGAGCTGGCCTGCGTCGCCGCGTGGATGGACAAGGAGGCCGCCCGCATCCGCGTCATCCACTCCGACCGGGGCTTGGCCTCGGCGTACCCCGCCCTCCCCTCCTTCGAGCCCCTCCCCCGCTGATGACGGGCCTCCACCGAACGGTGGAGGCCCGATCCACCACAGCGTCGTTCCCGGCCGGCGACGGCGGGCGCACGCTGGTGCCATGACCCCGGAACCGGTGATCGAGCTCGAGTCCCTGACCAAGCGCTACGGCGACCACGAGGCGGTGCGCGGCATCGACCTGTCGATCTCGCGAGGCGAGGTGTTCGCCCTGCTGGGCCCGAACGGCGCCGGCAAGACCACCACGGTCGAGATCCTCGAGGGCTACCGCACGGCGACCAGCGGCACCGTGCAGGTGCTCGGCGCCGACCCCGCCACCGCCGGCGACGACTGGCGGGCACGCGTGGGGATCGTGCACCAGGAGACCAAGCTGCCCGAGGACCTCACCTGCGCCGAGCTGGTCGAGTTCCAGGCGCTGCTCTACCCGCGGCCCATCGACCCCGCCGAGGCGCTGCGCCTCGTGGGCCTGGAGCCACAGCGCGGCCAGCGGTGCAGCACGCTCTCGGGCGGGCAGCAGCGGCGCCTCGACGTCGCCCTCGGGATCATCGGCGACCCGGAGCTGATCTTCCTCGACGAGCCCACCACCGGGCTCGACCCCGAGGCCCGTCGCCAGGCGTGGGAGCTGGTCGAGCAGCTCATCGGCTCGGGCAAGACGGTGCTGCTCACCACGCACTACCTGGAGGAGGCCGAGCGCCTGGCCGACCGGCTCGCCGTCATCGTCGGTGGCCGCATCGTGGCCGAGGGGACGCCGGCGTCGCTCGGCGGCCGGGGCGAGGCCGAGACCACCGTCTCGTTCCGGCTCACCGGCGGGCTGGGCGACCCACCGGCGCTCGACGGCCTCGAGGTGGGCCCCGCCACCGCCGACGCGGCCCCCTTGGTCCGGGTCCGCACCTGGCGCCCCACCGAGGTGGTCGGCCTGCTCGCGGCCTGGAGCCGCGACGCCGGCAGCGACGAGCTGCCCGAGCTGGCGGTCACCCGCCGCTCGCTCGAGGACACCTACCTCGCCCTGGTCGCCGAGCACGGCGACCCATCCCCCGCCGACCTGGAGGCAACCCGATGACCGACGTGACCGTCCCGCACCCCGGGGCCGGCGCGGCACCCGTCGTCGACCCCTCGTGGCGCCGCACCGTCCGCCTCGGCGTCCTACTGGGCCGCCTGCAGCTCAAGGAGTTCTTCCGCTCCCGGGCCGCCCTCATCTTCGGCCTGCTGTTCCCGGTGATGCTGCTGGTGCTGCTGGCCTCGGTCTTCAACGAGACCATCAAGGGCACCGGCGGGGTCACCGTCGCCCAGTACATGACCGCCGGGGTGCTGGCCATCTCGATCGCCACCGCCGGCTTCTCCAACCTGGCCAACACGGTGGCCGTGCAGCGCGACACCGGCCGCATCAAGCGGTGGGCCGCCACCCCGATGCCGGTGGGCTCCTACCTCATCGGCCTCTTCGTGCGGACCCTGGTGATCGCGGTGGCAGGCACGGTCATCCTGCTGGCCATCGGTCTCGGCTTCTACGGCCTCCACCTCCCCGACTCCCTCGTCGACTGGGCCATGTTCGTGGCCGTGTTCGTGCTCGGCGTGGCCAGCACGTCGCTGCTGGGCATCGCCTTCTCCCGCCTGTGCAAGAACGGGGAGAACGCTCCAGCGGTGGTCACGCCGCCGTTCCTCGCCCTGCAGTTCATCTCCGGGACGTTCCTCGACTTCACCGACCTGGCGACGCCGCTCAAGGTGGTGGCATCGATCTTCCCGCTGCGGTGGATGGCCCTCGGCATGCGCTCGGCGTTCCTGCCCGACGGCTTCGCCGCCCACGAGACCGGCGGCAGCTGGCAGCGACCGATGGTGCTGACGGTGCTGCTCGCCTGGACCATCGGCGGCTTCTTCCTCGCCCGGGCCACCTTCAGCTGGCGGGAGCGGTCGTGACCGCGGTCGAGCGGATCCGCCACGCGGCTGACGGCGGCTGCGGCGTGGACGAGGATGGCACCATGACCGACCAGGGCTGCGCCACGGGCGACGCCTCGCCCCACGCCTGGGAGCGGGTGGCGTGGGCCTGGCACCTGTTCATCCCCGTGCTGCTCTGCCTCAGCCTCGTGGCGGCGCTGGGCGACCCGGACCTCTCGGGCGGCGGCAAGGTCTTCGTCGTCGGCATCTCGGTGCTGATGGTCAACTGGTACGTGGCCCTCCGGCCCGACCTGGCCCGCAACCGGGGGGCACAGCGGCGCTCGATCACCTGGGGCCTCGGCTCGGTGCTGCTCTGGCTGCCGCTGGTGCTGGTCCACCCCGCCTTCTTCCTGGTGCTGACCGCGCTGTTCTCCACCATCTTCGCCAACGTCGAGCTGCGACCGGCGTCGTGGCTGGCCGGGCTGCTCGGCATCGAGATCGCGGTGGCCAACCTCCGCTACGGCGACCCCACCCCGGGCGAGGCGGTGTTCACCCTCGTGTGGGCCATGGCCATCGTGCTGGCCGCCATCACCTTCGCCCGCTGGATCCACGGGATCATCGACCAGAGCCGGGACCGCAGCGACCTCATCGCCCAGCTCGAGTCCACCCAGGCCGAGCTGGCGGCGGCCGAACGGGAGGCGGGCGTGGCGGCCGAGCGCAGCCGGCTCACCGGCGAGATCCACGACACCCTCGCCCAGAGCTTCACCAGCATCGTGATGCTGCTGCAGGCCGTCGAGGCGGGGCTGGCGCCCGATGCCACGGCTCGCCGCCAGGTCGAGCTCGCCATCGACACCGCTCGCTCGGGCCTGGGCGACGCCCGCCGCCTCATCGCCGACCTGGCGCCCGAGGCGCTGGACGCCCGGACGCTCCCCGACGCCATCGAGCGGGTGGCCGACCGCTTCAGCGCCGAGACCGGCGTGGCCAGCACCGTGGCGGTGACCGGCGAGCAGCGGAAGCTCCCGCCGACCGTCGAGGTCGCGCTGCTGCGGGCGGCCCAGGAGTCGCTGGCCAACGTGCGCAAGCACGCATCGGCCACCGCGGTGACCATCGCGCTGCGCTACGACGGCGAGGTGACCCTCCAGGTCGACGACGACGGCACCGGCTTCGACCCGGCCGACCCGGTCGCCGGCTTCGGCCTCCGGGGCATGCGGGACCGGCTGGCCACCGTCGACGGGCGCGTGCAGGTCGACTCCGAACCGGGCCACGGCACCCGCGTCCTGGTGGCCGTCCCGTGATCCGCGTCCTGATCGTCGACGACCACCCGGTCGTGCGCGAAGGGCTGGCGGGCATGCTGGCCACCGAGGACGACCTGGAGGTGGTGGGCCAGGCCGCCGACGGGCTCGAAGCGGTGCGCCTCGCCGCCGACCTGCGGCCCGACGTCGTCCTCAGCGACCTCCGGATGCCCAACCTCGACGGCGTCGGGACCATCACCGAGATCGCCCGGGTGGCGCCCGCCTCCCACGTCCTGGTGCTCACCACCTACGACACCGACGCCGACATCCTGCGCGCCGTCGAGGCCGGCGCCGCCGGCTACCTGCTCAAGGACACGCCCCGGGCCGTGCTGGTGGACGCCATCCGCGCCGCCTCCCGAGGCGAGACCGTCCTCGCCCCGGCCGTGGCGGCCCGGCTCGTCCGGCGCCTCCGGGACACCCATGAGGCCCTGACGGCCCGCGAGATCGACGTGCTGCACGTGGTGGCCAGCGGCGCCAGCAACGCCCAGGCGGCCGCCAAGCTCCACATCGGCGAGGCCACGGTGAAGACCCACCTCCTCCACATCTTCACCAAGCTCGGCGTCGAGGGGCGCACCGCAGCGGTGACCCGGGCCATGGAGCTCGGCATCATCCCCGCCCCCTGAACGGGGCGGGACCCCCGGTACCCTTGGCCGATGGAGTGGTTGCTGGTCGCCCTCATCGCCATCCTCTGCACCGCCACCACCCTGGCGTGCATCGTGGCCCTGATCGCCCGCAACCGGGTCAACCGCCACCACCGCGTCGACCCCGCGGTGCCCACCGACGCCCCGCTCACCTGGCTCGTCGACCCGCGTGCGCCCGCCAAGCTCCACCGCCGGCTGGCCAAGGTCGGCACCAGCACCACCGCGGTGGCCGACGACCTCCGCCCCACCGGTCGCAAGGCCCGCAAGGTGGAGCCCTCGCCGCTGGTGGCCACCGCCGAGGACTTGCGCGCCCAGGCCGTGCTGCTCGACCGCCAGGTCGCCCGGCTCGCCGTCCTGGCCGCCGGGGCCCGTCGCGGCCCGCTGCACCAGCTGGGACGGTCCGTCGACGACGTCGAGGCGGCCGCCGCCCGCCTCGTGGCGCTCAGCACCCAGGTGCGCACCCCGCGGGGCCTCAGCGCCGACGACGGCACGCTGGCCGACATCACCGCCCGGGTCGACCGCCTCGCCGAAGCGCACCAGGAGCTGGTGGAGCTCGACCGGGGCAACGGCCTGCACGACCGCCCGCTCGCCGCGCCACCCCTGGTGCGCACCCCGGAAGGCGGAGCGCGGAGCCCCCTCCCGCCCCCGCCTGCCCCTCGCCCTGCCACCAGGCCGACGGCGGCCGCTCCGCCCAGCCCCGGTCCCGCCGACGACACCCGGGTCGCGCCGCAGACCGAGCCGCCGCAGCCCCAGACCTGGCCGCCGACGCCCAGCAGGTAGCCGGGTAGCCTCCGGCCATGGTCCACGCCTTCGTGTTGCTCAAGGCCGAGCCGGCCCAGATCGCCGCCCTCACCAGCGCCCTCACCGAGGTCGACGGGGTGGCCGAGGTGTACTCCGTGGCCGGCGACGTCGACCTCATCGCCATCATCCGGGTCCCGCACCACGACGACCTCGCCGAGGTCGTCACCCGCCACATCTCGTCGCTCCCCGGCATCGTCGAGACCCGCACCATGATCGCGTTCAAGGCGTTCAGCCAGCACGACCTCGATGCCATGTGGGACCTCGGGGCCTCCTAGCCGCTGACATCCCTCCGGGCGCCCAGCCGCCCACGCCACGAGGTCTTGCTCCTCGGCCAGGGCCTCGGAGAAGGGCCACCCCACCGTCCTTCCCGCTCCTGGCGCCTCCTTCGTCGGCGCCGGGCCGCTCGGGCCCAGGCAAGGCGTTCAGCCAGCACGACCTCGACGCCATGTGGGACCTCGGCGCCCCCTAGCTGTAGTGACCACGGACCTTGTTGACACCGGTCCGAGCATGAAGTGAGCCCCCTGGGCGAGTGTGGAGCTGTCTAGGACCCACGCTCGAACCAGGAGGCTCGAAGTGCACGGTAACGCTCGGCTCACGCCCGTTGGCCGGCTCACGTTGGTGATGCGGATCGAATCTGGCCGACCAGTCGCCCATGTGGCTGCGGAGATGGGGATCTCCCGCCCGACCGCGTACAAGTGGTGGCGGCGGTGGCAAGACGACGGCGAAGCCGGCCTCATCGACCGTTCGAGCCGGCCCCGGTCGTGTCCGCATCGCAGCCCCGTCGAGCTCGAGTCCGCAATCGAGGACCTCCGGCGGACACTGAAGCTCGGTCCGGTGCGCATCGCCGCCCGGCTCGGGGTCCCGGCGTCGACGGTCCACCGGGTGCTGTGTCGGCTCGGTCTGAACCGCCTCGCGTGGATGGACCGGCCGACAGGTCGGGTGATCCGTCGCTATGAACGGAGCGTGCCGGGCGAGCTGGTGCATGTCGACGTGAAGAAGCTTGGCCGGGTTCCCGACGGCGGCGGTTGGCGGGTCCACGGCCGAGAGAGCCGCCCGAACCGCAAGCGTGGCCCAGGATGGGACTTCATCCACTCAGCGGTCGATGACCAGTCCCGGCTCGCCTACAGCGAGATCCACCCTGACGAGAAGGCCGACACCTGCGTCGCGTTCTGGCGCAGGGCGAGAGCCTTCTACGCGGACCACGGCATCGATGTCACCGGGGTCATGACCGACAACGCCAAGGCGTACCTCTGCGCCCGCTTCCAAGACGCGATCGGCGAGGCCGGTGCTCGGCACTGGTCGATCCCGCCCTACTCGCCTCAGATCAACGGCAAGGTCGAGCGGTTCAACCGCACCTTCCTAGACGAGTGGGCCTACGTGCAGCCCTGGCCGGACAACGCCACCAGAACCGCAGCCCTGGACGACTGGCTCCACCTCTACAACCATCACCGGCACCACACCGCCGTCGGCGGCCCACCCATCAGCCGCGTCAACGACCTACCGGGTCACTACACCTAGCCGCTGGCATCCCTCCGGGCGCCCGGCAGCGGAGCGGCGGCGGCAGCAGCAGCAGACCTAGAGGAGCTGGGTGGCGAGGTGGATCAGGAGGCCCACGAGGCCCCCGACCACCGTGCCGTTGATGCGGATGAACTGCAGGTCCCGGCCCACCTGGAGCTCGATGCGGCGGCTGGCGTCGTCGGCGTCCCAGCGGGCCACGGTGCCCGAGATCAGGTCGGCCACCTCGTCGCGGTACTGGTCGAGCACGTAGAGCACCGTCCGCTCCACCCAGCCGTCGATCTTGGCCCGCAGCTCGGCGTCGGTCTCGAGGCTCTGGCCGAGGCGGACGATCCCGGCCTCCAGCTTGGCCCGCAGCTCGCTGTCGGGATCGGCGCTGGCGGTGATGAGCGTGGCCTTGAGGTCGGTCCACAGCGTGGAGGTCCACGCCCGCAGCGCCGGGTGGGCCAGGAGCTGGGCCTTGAGCTCCTCGCCGCGTGCCTCCATCTCCGGCGACGTGCGCAGCTTGACCGCGAGCTCGCGGATGCGGTCGTCGATCTGGTGGCGGACGTCGTGGTCGGGGTCGGCGGCCACCTCGTCGAGGAACTTCCGGCCGCCACCGGTGAGGCGGGCGACGATCCGCTCGTCGACCGCGTCGGGCACCCACCAGGGGGACTCCTTCTCGACGCGGGCCCGGATGGTGTCGGTGTTGCGGTCGAGGAACTTGGCCGTGGCCTCGATCAGCGATTCGACCAGGACCTGGTGCTGGCCGTCGGCGATGGCGGCGTCGAGCACCTTGGCGGCCAGCGCGGCGGCGGGCACGTCGGCCACCCGCTCGGTGACCATCTGCTCCACCACCGGGGCCACGTCCTCGTCGCGCAGCACCTCCACCGCAGCCTGCACGGCATCGCCGGCGTTCTCGCCGAGCTTGCGGGCGTTCGTGGGGTCGGCCAGGTAGGCGCCGATGCGGTCGGCCACGCCGACCGAGCGGATCTTCTCGGCGATCACCGGGCCCGAGAGGAAGTTGCCCTGGACGAACGTGCCCAGGCCCTTGCCGATGTCGTCCTTGCGCTCGGCGATGATCGCCGTGTGCGGGATGGGCAGGCCCAGCGGGTGGCGGAACAGGGCCGTCACCGCGAACCAATCGGCGAGGGCGCCGACCATGGCGGCCTCGGCGAAGGCCTCGACGTAGCCGGCGAGGGTGTTGTCCGGGAACTGGCGAGCCACCACGAACACCACGGCCGCCAGCACCAGCAGGCCGGTGGCCAGCAGCTTCATCTTCCCGAGGGCGCCGGCCCGCTGCTGATCATCGGCTGATCCGCCAGGCGTGGCGTCGCTCGCCGGGCGCACCGCAGGGGCCGGCACGGACGGGAGGCGATCGGTGAGCGACATCGGGGCCATCCTTACCCCGACGGGTGACGGCTCGTGCCCCGCCAGGAGTCACACACCGCCGCCTGCGCTGGTCAGCGGTAGTAGCCGACGACGTCGACGACCACGTCGGTGGCCAGGCTGGCCGAGACCTGCACGAAGGCCTGGGCGTCGAGGGCCGACACCGCGGTGAACCGGCCGGCGTCGCCGCCCCAGACCATGGTGTTGGCCTGGGGCTTGGCCACCCCGTTGGCCCACACCGTCAGGTTGCCACTGCCGGTGCTGGCGTTCACCACCAGCACGGTGAGCAGCGCGGCGGTCGCTCCCACCGGCACGCCGCTGGCGTTGGCCTTCAGGTCGAGGGACCGGGCGGCGTTCGGGCTGAGGGGCTTCTTCGTGCCCACCGCCGGCAGGGTGCCGCTGCGGGAGTCGTAGATGCGGGCGGGAGCCGGCAGCACGTGGAACGAGCCGGCGGTGTTCGCGCCGCCGAGCTTCCGCCACGTGCCCGGCGTGCCGCTGGCCAGGCACAGCCAAAGGTCGTCGCGGTCGTGCACGATGGCGCCCTTCGTGCCCGGGGTGCTGCGCTGGGGCGGCGGGTCGAGGGTGAACGGCGGGTCGAGCACCAGGTGCTGGCGGCCCGACCCGACGCGCAGCCCCAGCAGCGACCCGTACAGGGTGGCGCCCGTGTCGACGTTGCTGACCGCTACGCCCGTCCCCGTGCCGGACGAGGAGCCGAACACCAGGACGCCGGGCCCGCCGCCGAGGGCCTCGACCGCCACCCCCGCAGCCGGGCCCTCGGTCCGCACGTGGAGCCCGCTCCCTCCCCCCTCGGTGAAGATGGCCGTGCCCTCGCCGGTCGTCACCGCGATGCCGTCGCCGGCGCCCAGGGCCTTGACGGCCACCGCGGCGTAGCCCGACGAGCTGGCCTCGACCCCCAGGGCGTAGCCGCTCCCGCTGTGGCGAGCGAACACGCCGTAGGCGCCGGCGGTGCCGGTGGTGCCGTAGACGCCGCTCGCCGCCGCGGTGTCGGTGGAGCCCGACACGCCGTCGCCGCCCAAGCCGGTGCCCAGCACCCCGGGGCTCCCGCTGCCGGCCACCGTCGCGGCGGCAGCGGGCGACGCGGCCAGGCCGGCGAGAGCGGCGCCCCCGGCCACGGCACCGGCCGCCACCATGCCCGCTCGCCGCAGGGCGGCCCGCCGGTCGAGCACCTCGGGCGCCGCCGAGGCGGGCCCGTCACCGGCCCGGTCTGCGGTCGGCGGGGTGGCGGCCCCGGCTGCGGTGGGCGCCGACCGGTCTCGGTCGACGAGCGCCCGGAGGCGGGCGACCTCGGCGACGAGGTCGGCGACGGTGGCTTCGAGCGGGGAGCTGGCGGGGGCGTGGTCCATGGTGCGATCGGACCACGGAGCCGTCCGCCGATCCACGGTCCCCGCCACTCATCGACCCGCCGCCGGTACTCAATCCCGCGAGCGGCCGCCGACCGATCCTGCGCCGGTCAGCGGTAGTACCCCACCACGTCGACCACGACGTCGGTCGCCAGGTTGGCCGAGACCTGGATGCGCGCCTGGGCATCGAGGGCCGACACCGCGGTGGCGGTGAACCGGCCGCCACTCGGGCCCCACACCACGGTGTTGGCCTGGGGCTTGCCCACGCCGGCCGCCCAGACCGTGGCGTTCCCCGCTCCTGCGGGTGCGTTCACCAGGAGCACCGTCAGCAGCGCCGCGGTGGCCCCCGCCGGCACCCCGCTGCCGTTCGCCTTCAGGTCGATCACGCGCGCCTGGTTGGCGACCAGGGGCGCCTTGGTCCCGACCTGGGGCGAGGTGCCCGGCCGCGAGTCGTAGGTGCGGGCCGGCGCCGGGAGCACGTGGAACGCGCCGGCCGTGGTCGTCCCGGAGACCTTGCGCCACTTGCCCGGTGCGCCGCCCTCGACGCAGTACCAGAGGTCGACCTGGGTGCTGACGAGGCAGCCCACCTCGTAGAGGTCGCTCCGCTGCGGCGGGGGCGTGCTGGTGCCGCCGCCCAAGCGGATCTGCGCCCGGTCCGAGCGGGCCACGACCCCGTGCAGGAAGCCGTCGAACTGGGCGGCGGTGTCGGCGATGCTGTAGATCCCGAAGCTGTTGCCCGTCCCGCTGGGCACCTGGACGAAGACCCCGGCGCCGTTGCCCTGGTTGCGGACGTCCAGTGCGGCGCTCGCGGAGTTGGCCGCGACGTGCACGCCGCCGCCCTCGAAGCGCCCGGCGACCTGGCCGATCGTCGCCGCCACGAGCGCCGGGCCCTGGTCGAGATTGGTGACCTTGGCCGTCGCCACCACGGGGCCGCTGCTCTCGGCGCCGAAGGCCTGCCCGGTGGTGCCGTGGCGGGCGAAGACGCCGTACGCGTCAGCGGTCGACGTCGCGCCGTAGACCCCGCTCGCCGAGGCGGCGTTGGTGCTGCCGCTGACCCCGTCGCCCCCGAGCCCGGTGCCCACCACGCCCGGGCTGCCGGAACCCGTGACGGTCGCCGCCGCCGCCGGGCTGGCGGACGCTCCCACGATCGCCACGCCGCCGGCCACCGCCCCGGCGGCCACCGCGCCGGCGCGCTTCAGCGCGGCGCGGCGTCCGTAGACCGGCTGGGCCGCCGCGTGGCGGCCGTCGAGCGAGGTGGGAGCCACTGCGCCGCTCGTGGCCTCCGCGGCGATGGCGGGAGCGGACGCCGCCGGCGGCGCCCCCTGCGCCTCGACCAGCGACCGGAGTCGGGCCAGCTCGGCTCGCAGCTCGGCGACGTCGGTGGCCAGGTCGGCAGGGGTGTGGTCCATGCGCCGATGGGACCACGGCCCGGCCAGTCCGACCACCGTGACGGGCACTCATCGCGCTCGGTGCGGTACTCAATTCGCCGCCGAGCGCTGGTGCCCCGCTCGGTGCACGGGTGGACGGCCGGCGTCGAGCGCCCGGAGCCCGGCTTCAGAGGCCCGCGGCGCGAGCGGCCTGGGACTCGGCGATGACCGTCTCGAGGGCGGCTGCGGCCTTGCCCTCCACCAGCGAGGCCCGGGCGGCGTCGACGCCGGAGGCGATGTCCTCGACGATGCCGGCGGCCACCAGGCCGGCGGCGGCGTTGAGCGCCACGATGTCGGCCTGGGGCCCGGGTTGGCCGCCCAGCACCTGGTGGGCGAGGCGGGCGTTGGTGTCGGCGTCGCCGCCGCGCAGGTCGTCGAGCGTGCCGCCGGCCAGGCCCAGGGCCTTCGGGTCGACCTCGTACGAGCGGACCTCGCCGTCGCGCAGCTCGTGCACGGTGGACGTGGTGGTGATGGTGAGCTCGTCCAGCCCGTCGTGGCCGTAGACCACGAGGGCTCGTTCGGCGCCGTTCGCCGCCAGCACCTGGACCATGCGCTCAGCCATGGCAGGGTCGGCCACGCCGGTGACCTGCCGACGGACGCGAGCGGGGTTGGCGAGCGGGCCGAGGAAGTTGAACACCGTCGGCACGCCCAGCTCCTTGCGGGTGGGGCCGGCGTGGCGCATGGCGCCGTGGAAGCGGGGCGCGAAGCAGAACCCGAAGTCGACGGCATCGACGCAGCGGGCCACGCCCTCCGGGCCAAGGTCGAAGGCCACGCCCAGCGCCTCGAGCAGGTCGGCGGTGCCGCAGGCCGAGGACGCAGCGCGGTTGCCGTGCTTGCACACCCGGCCGCCGGCGCCCACCACCGTGAGCGCGGCGAGGGTGGAGACGTTGATGCTGTGGCTGCGGTCGCCGCCGGTGCCCACCAGGTCGATGACCCCCTCGGGCCGGGCCAGCACCACCGGAGCCGAGCGGTCGACCATGGCCGACACCAGCCCGGTCAGCTCCACGACGGTCTCGCCCTTCATGCGCAGGGCCACGATGAAGCCGGCGATCTGGGCCGACGTGGCGTTGCCGTCGAGGATCTCGGCCATGGCCGCCGCCGCCTGCTCGGCGTCGAGGTCCCTCCGGCTCGTGAGGGTGCCGAGCACCCCCGGCCACCCGCCCAGCTCGTCCAGCGTCACCCCGGTCATGGCCGCCAGCATGGCAGACCCCCTTCCCCGCCCCCGTCGAGGTTGCCGCCCGGCCCGCTCCCCCGCCCACCGACCCCCGAACTTGTGGGCCGACGCTGCCGGAAACGGCGCTGTGGGCCCACAAGTTGCGGGGAGGGGTGGCAGGGATCGTCAGGATGTTGGCATTGCGGACAGCTCCGACGGGGCGCACCATGGGCGACGTGAGCGAACGACGCAGCGTGGTCCTGGTGGCCTTCGACGAGATCCAGCTGCTGGACCTGGCCGGGCCGGTGGAGGTGTTCGACACCGCCACGCGTATCCTGGGCGACGGGCGTCGCGACCGAGCGGGCTACGACGTGCGCATCGCCACGCCGGGCGGCGCGGCCGTCACCAGCTCCAGCCGGGTGACCGTCGCCGCCGACGTCGACCTGGCGGCTGTGGCCTCCGAAGGCCTCCGCTTCGACACGCTCCTGGTGGTGGGCGGCGCCGGGACCCGCGACCCCGGCACGCTCGACGTCCTCATCGGCCCGGTGCGGGCCTTGGCCGATCGGGCCGATCGCATCGCCTCGGTCTGCACCGGCTCGCTGGTGCTGGCCGCAGCGGGCCTGCTCGACGGGTACCGGGCCACCACGCACTGGCGCTGGTGCCACCGGCTGGCCGCCCACCCGCTCGTCGAGGTGCTGCCGGACCAGATCTACGTCCACGACCGCGACCGCTGGACGTCGGCCGGCGTGACCGCCGGGATCGACCTGGCGCTGGCTCTCGTGGAGGCCGACCACGGGCCCGAGCTGGCCCGTGAGGTCGCCACCTACCTGGTGGTGTTCGCCCAGCGGCCTGGCGGCCAGGCCCAGTTCAGCGCCCAGCTGCGGGCCCAGTCGGCCCGCACGCCAGCAGTGCTGGAGGTGCAGCGCTGGCTGCCGGACCACCTGGCCGACGACCTCACCGTCGAGCGCCTGGCCGACCGGGCCGGCATGAGCCCCCGCTCCTTCGCCCGCTCGTTCAAGGCCGAGACCGGCACCACCCCGGCCGCCCACGTCGAGGAGCTCCGGGTGGAGGCGGCCCGACGCCTCCTCGAGAGCACCGACCTCACCGTCGGCGCGGTGGCCCGATCGGTCGGCCTGCGCCACGCCGAGACCCTCCACCGGGCCTTCGGTCGCCGGCTCGGCACCACCCCCGCCAGCTACCGCCAGCACTTCGCCCGCGCCTGAGCGCTCGTCCGACCGCTTCGCCCCCGACCCGCTCGACCCACCCTCACCACCCGCACCGCACGACCCCACCCAGGAGCACCACCATGCAGATCGCCATCGGCCTCTACCCCGGGTTCACCGCCCTCGACGCCATCGGGCCGTACCAGGTCTTCACCCAGGTCCCCGATGTCGACGTGGTGCTGTGCGCCGAGCGCACCGGCCGCCTCTCCGACGACAACGGCCTCCTGCACCTCGACGTCGAGCACACCTTCGCCGAGGTCACCGACCCCGACCTCCTGCTGGTGCCCGGCGGGTTCATCACCCGCAAGCTGGCGCGCGAGCGCGACCCGATCGTCGAGTGGGTGGCCGCCACCCACCCGAGCACCACGTACACCACCTCGGTGTGCACCGGCGCCCTGCTCCTCGGCGCCGCCGGCGTCCTCGAGGGCCTCGACGCCACCACCCACTGGTCGGCCTACGACGAGCTGGCCAGCTACGGCGCCCAGCCCACCGAGCAACGGGTGATCCAGCAGGGCAAGGTCTGGACCGCGGCGGGCGTCTCGGCAGGCATCGACCTGGCCCTCACGCTGCTGGCCGAGATCTGGGGCCCCGAGCTGAGCCAGGCCGTCCAGCTCGGCATCGAGTACGACCCACAGCCGCCGTACGACGCCGGCTCCCCCACCAAGGCCGACCCCGAGATCCTCGACCTCGTCCGCGCCGTCTCCGCCCAGCGCGAAGCCGACGTCCTGGCCTGACGGCCTGCTCAAGCGCCTCCCTCCCCCCCGAACTCGTCGCAGTTCCCCGACGCCCCGGTCGACAACTGCGACACGTTCGAGGGGTGGACCCTGGTCAGGGGGTGACGGCCAGGACCTCGAGGGGGCCGGCGGGGCGGAGGTCGACCACCTGCCAGGCGGGCGACACGTGGGCGAGCCGGACCGAGAGGTCGGCCGCGGCGGCGGCGTCGGGCGCCACCACGGTGAGCGAGCCGCCCTCGCCACCGGCGCCGTTGACCTTCCAGCCGTTCGCCCCGGCCGACCGGGCGACGTCGATGGCGGCGGCGTGGGCGGCGCCGACCAGGTCCGGGTGCAGGGCGCCCTGGGCGTCGGTGGCCGCTGTGAGGACGCGGGCCCAGTCGTCGACCGAACCCCCTTCGAGCGCAGCGGCCGCCTCGGGGGCCAGCGCGGACAGCCGGCCGAGGGCCGAGCGCGCCGCGTCGTGGGTCGGGCCCCCGTAGCCGACCATGGCGTCGATCACCTGGGCGTGCACCGCCGAGGAGTCGTGCGGGCCGAAGACCACCGTCACCAGGCGCTCCCCCAGCTCGGCGACCGTGTCGTCCGCCAGCGCCACGGACCGGTGGCGCACGTCGGGGTACGGGCCGATCGCCAGGAGCCCGCACCCGCCGAGCGCGGCCGCCCACTGGTCCTGGACGCCGGACTCGCGCCGTGCGCGGTCGGTCTCGACGGCGTGGGCGGCGGTGGCCAGCTCCGCGGCGGAACGCCTCCGGCCGACGAGGGCGTCGAGGGCGGCCAGCACGGCGACCACCACCGAGCCCGACGTGCCGAGCGAGGCCCCCGCCGGGACGGCCGAGGTGATGTGGAGCTCGACGGAGCGACCGGCGGGCAGCGGCACGTCCTCGAGCACCGACGCCACCGCGTGCTCCAGCAGGGGCTGGCGCCCCGGCACCGGCCACCGCCAGCCGCGGTCGGGTGACGGCCCGGCCCGGTAGTCCTCGAAGAGCAGGGGCGCCACGATGCGCACCGGCCCCAGCCCCGGCCCCGCGACCCCGTCGACGAACGCCGCCTCGACCACGACCGCAGGCCCCACCGCCAGGTGGCACACCACCCCCGGCGACCCGAACCACGTGTCGGTCCACCCCCCGACATCGCCCACCCGCACCGGCGCCCGCACCACGACCCGCCTCGCGCCATCGCCCGGCTCCCCCGTCATCCCCCCCACCCTGCCAGACCCCCCACCAACCCCCACGCCCCAGCCGAGGCGCGTCAGCGAGCAAAGCGAAGCCGTGGGGTGGTCTGGGGGGTTGGGGTTCCCGAGCGGAGCGAGCCCGGGGGGTGTGGGGGGGCGGAGCTTGCGGAGCCCCCCACGATCTGAGGGGCCGGCTCCGCCGGACCCTCAGCGAGCGAAGGCAGCCCGGCGTCAGCCGGCCGATCGAAACTCGGGCGAACGGAGCGAGCGCAGCGAGCGCAGCGAGCGAGTGAGCCCGAAGACCCCCCCTAGTCCCACCACAGGTCGTGGGCGAGGACGCCGCGGGCGATGAGGCCGAGCTGGACCTGGCTGGTGCCCTCGACGATGGTGAGCTGCTTGGCGTCGCGGTAGTACAGCTCGGTCATGTGGTCCTTCATGTAGCCGGCGGCGCCGAGCATCTGGAGGGCGACGCCGGAGGCCTTCACGGCGACCTCGCTGGCGTAGTACTTGGCCATCGACAGCTTGGGGACGAACTCCTTGGTGTACTGGCCCCGGTCGGCCATCCACGCCGCCCGGTAGGTCAGGAGGCGGGCGGCCTCGATCTCGGTGGCCACCTCGGCGATCTGCCACTGGATGCCCTGCATGTCGGCGATGGTCTTCCGGAACGCCGCCCGTTCCTTGACGTACTCGGTCGCGTACATGAGCGCGCCCTCGGCCAGTCCGATGCCCCGGGCGGCGACGATCGGGCGCATGGAGTTGAGGCCGTGCATGGCGAGCTGGAACCCGCCGACCTCGCCGATCAGGTTCTCGGCGGGCACGCGGACGTCGGTGAGCAGCAGCTCGCCGGTGTCGACGCCGCGGACGCCCATCTTGCGGTCGACCGAGGGCACGTCGACGCCGTCCCAGTCGCGCTCGACGATGAACGCGCTGATGGCGTCGTGGTTGCGGGCGGTGACGTCGTCGGAGGTCTTGGCGAAGACGGTGTACCAGTCGGCCTGCGCCACGCCGGAGATCCAGCACTTGTTGCCGTTGAGCACCCACTCGTCGCCGTCGCGCACGGCCTTGGTGCGCATGCCCATGACGTCGGACCCGGCCTGGGGCTCCGAGAGGCAGAACGCGCCGCGCTTGGAGCCGTCGGCGATGGGGGCGATGTACTTCTCGTTCTGCTCGCGGCTCCCGGCGATCATGACCGGCCCGGTGGGCAGGCGGGTGAGCAGCAGCATCAGGGCGGCGGTGTTGGAGTACTTCGCCACCTCTTCGATGGCCAGGGTGAGGCCCAGGATGCCGGCGCCGGAGCCGCCGAGGTCCTCCGGGATGCAGAGCCCGAGCAGGCCGGCGTCTCGGAAGACCTCGAAGAGGTCTTGCGGGTACTCGCCCGACTCGTCGATCTCGCGGGCTCGCGGCTTGACCTTCTCCTGGGCGATCTTGCGGCAGGTGGCCTGCAGCTCCTGCAGCTCTTCGGGCAGTTCGAAGTCCATGGCCGGACCGTACCCGGCGCTCAGAGCTCCAGGACCATCTCCACCTGGCTGATGCGGGGATCGGGCTCGTAGGGCATGGAGGTGCCCGTGGAGCTGAAGCCGGCCTGCTCGTAGAACCGACGGGCGTACTCGTTGCGCTCCACCACCCAGAGCCGCAGCCGGGTGTGGCCACCGCTGACGGCCCACGCCGCCACGGCGTCGATCAGGGCCGTGGCCACGCCGATGTCGCGGTAGCCGGGAGCCGACCAGAGGCCGACGAGGTTCACCACGCCGCTGCGGTTGGCGTAGGCGCCGACCAGGCCGATGGGCTCGGCGCGCTCGGCCTCGTCGGCCTCGGCGAAGAACGTGGCCTGCAGCGGGCCCGAGGCGTTCGCAGCCGCGGAGCTGGTCCAGTGGTCGTCGTCGTGGGCCTGGGCGCGCGCCAGCGTGGTGGTGGACTCGCCAGGGGCATCAGCCAGCGCCGCCAGGCGCGTGGCCCGCAGCACGGGCCCCTCGTCGGGTCGGATGCGGCGGACGGCGAGCATCCGCGGAGGCTAGGCGACGGCTTCAGGTCTCCGGCGCGCTGCGGTGGCTGGCCGTGGTGTCGCGGGCCCGGCGGCGGAGGGCCCAGACCTCACGGGAGGTGGGCAGCTCCTCGGGGCGGATGGCCAGCACGGACCGGAGCCGCAGCAGCTCCGTGCCGGCGGTGCCGAACGCCCAGCACGCCCCGAGCAGCCCGACGAGCGGCCAGGGGGTCGCGAGGTCGGCGGCGACCGCCGACCGCAGGGCGACGGCGATGGCGATCGAGCCGAGCAGGACGATGGTCGGCGCCGTCGGCCGGCGGACGAGCTCGACGTCGGCCCGCACGGAGAGCAGCGCACCCAGGCTGGCCACCACCCCGAGCCAGGCCAGGAAGCCCCCGGGCCGGCCGCCGAGCCCGCCGCCGCCCGAGGTGGCCAGCGTGGTCCCGCCGACGAGCAGGGCCGGGAGCACGCCCCCGATGCCGACCGCCGCCTGCCACGCCCAGCGGCGGTTGCCGCGCTCCGCCTGGCGCCACAGCTCGGCCTCGAGCGCCGCCTCGGGACCCTCGCTCGCCGTCGATCCGGTGCTCACGATGCACTCCTCTCGGCCAGCAGGCCGACCTGGCCGAAGGCATCGTCCACCACCACCTGGTCACCCACGCGGGCCAGGTCCGCCCCTCGGAGGCGCTCGTCCTGGGCGAGGGCGGTGACCGAGCCGTCGACGTCGACCCGCACCAGCAGGTCGCCGCTCACGAAGAGGGCGCCGTCGCCCACCACGTCGGGGACGACATCGGAGGTCGGCCGCACGTAGACGTCGTCGGCCTGGGCATCACCCGCCAGGAGCTCGTCGACGGTGGCCCGCACCGACTCGTTGCCGCCGGTCGCCTTCTGGCCGGCGATGCGCACCCAGCGGTCACCCTCCTGGCGGAGCACCTGGCCGTCGGCGACGACGAGGAGCGCGCCCGAGCGCGTCCGCACCACCGTCGAGGGTGCCGTGTTCGGCGAGACCGCAGCCGGCAGCGGCTGGCCGCCGACCGTCGCCCGGTCGAGCACGTCGTCGGGCGAGCCGCCGAGGATCGTCGGGGGCTGCCCGGCCGAGGTGGCGCCGAGCCAGGTGGCGTCCTCCGGCACGTCGGCGACGCGGTCGACGCGCCCGTTCTGGTGGACGTGGCCCACCCAGCCGTCGTCGGTGAGCGCCCACGCCCCGCCCTCGCCGTCGCCGACGGCCACCGTCAGGTCGCCCGGGAGGGCGATGGGCACGGGGTCACCCACCGGTCGGTTGATCTGGTAGCCGTCCTCGGCGTACCCGAAGGTGGTCCCCTTCGCGTCGAGCGGCAGCGGCAGCCCGCTGCCGAACTGGTCCTGCTCCTCGGCGAGGGCCGGGGCCTCGGTGGTGCGCAGGGCCGGGGCCACGCGGGGCCCGGGCTCGGCGCAGTCGGCCAAGCTGCCGAGCGAGGTGAGGCGGGCGATCGGGTCGTCGAGCTCCAGCAGGCGACCGCCGGCGGCGAGCAGGAGCCGGCCCCGGTCGCTCACGGCCAGGCTCGACACGTCCTCGACGCGGTGCGCCAGCCGCTCGACCTTGCCCTTGGCATCGAGGTGCACGAGGACGTCGCCGGACTGCACGCCGCCCAGCGAACCGCCGGCCTGGGCCACCAGCCAGAGCCCGCCGCGGCCATCGCCGGCCACGGGCCCGATCGACCCGAGGGTGTTCGGCGCCAGGCCGCCGCCGGGCGTGCCGCAGGGCCCCCGTGCGTCGAAGACCATCCGACCGGCCACCGGGTCGACCAGTCGGGTGCCTTCCACCACGAACAGCGGCCCGTCGTCGCCGGCGACGATGGCCTGGGCCCCGGCGGGGGTCGGCAGCTCGCCATCGCCGTCGCCGACGTCGCCGATCCTGCTGGCCGGCACGCGCTCGTAGGTGCCGGACCCGCTGTGCGGCTGGAACCGCCAGACGTGGCCCTTGCGGTCGGCGGCGAAGCCGTCGGCGCAGCACCCCTGGCCGAGCTCGTCCCGCAGGTCGTACACGCTGGCGCGGCCGGAGCCCTGGGCCACGACCCAGCGCCCGACGACCTGGCTGATCGGGGTGTCGCCGGTGCCGACGCTGAAGCGCGCTCGCACGCGCCCGTCGTCGATCGACCAGGCGAGGTCGCGCTGGTCGGCGCCGTCGTCGGGGTCGACGGCCGGGCTCGAGATGGCGCCCGGGCGCTCGCCGTCCCACCAGGCCACCAGGGTGTTGAAGCCGACCGAGCGAGCCGGCGCACCATCGACGGCGACCTCCGTGCCGTCGGCCAGCACGGTGAAGGGCCCGTCGCGGCCGGGCGCGGGCGCTCCCCGCCGACGGCCACCGCCGCCAGGGGGACCAGGGCCACCACGCTGAGGGCACGGGCCCAGGTGGGCGACCAGATCGTGGCAGCCAGCCCGGCGGCGACGGCCACGACGCCGGCCGCGGCCACCAGGGCCGGCGTGGCGGTGGCCGACCCCAGGTCGAGGCGGGTCACGTGCAGGAGGGCCCCGAGCAGCCCGGCGCCCCCCGAGCACCAGGGCCGGGAGCGCCCGGCGGGCCCCGAAGGCGGCCGCCACCAGCCAACCCAGGACCACCAGGCCGACGACGATCGCCGTGCGGCCCGGGCCGAGGAGGCTGGTGCCGCTGGCGACGGTGGTCGGCCCGTCGAGCGATCCACCGGGCCGGGGCACCACCCGAGCGCGCCACGGTGCGAAGAGCAGCAGCACGCCCACGCCGGTGGCCACGACCGACGCCAGGGCCAGCAGGTCCCCACGGGGGCTGGAGGGCCGGACGAGGTGCTGGCGCAGGCGCGCGGTGAAGGCGGCGGACTCGGCGTCGGTGAGCGGTTCCTCGACGGCGTCGCGCGGGAAGCCGAGCGTGGGGACGTCGACCTCGCCCGGCAGGCCGACCGCCGAGCCCACGAGGGCCGCGGCACCGAGCAAGCCCAGCGCCCGACCGGTGCTCAGGAACGGGAGGGGGTCGCTCGATGACCGCTCCACGATCAGGGTGCCGATGGCGGCCAGCGCGCCCGTGGCGGCGGTGAGCCCCGGCGCCGAGGAGACGTCAGCCCGCCGCAGCGGGACGAGCAGCGCAGCGAGCAGGGCGGCGAGGGCAAGGAGGCCGGGGTGGCCGAGGCGGAGCAGTCCCGCCGGCCCGTCGACGGGATCCCGCCAGGGCGCCAGCACCGAGAGGGCGAGGATGGCCGCACCCGCCATGGCGAGGCGCTCGGTGCGGTGGGGAGCCGTGGGCAGCGAGGGCCAGGCGGCGACGGACCGGAGCAGGTGGCGCTCGGCCGGGGTGCCCCGATCCGCGCCGGGGGGGTCGACGGGGGGTTCCGGCTGGCCATGGCGCTCCGACGGTGCCCGCGCCGCGATCGTTCCAAACCGACACCGATCCACCCGGACGTGGGACGGCGTGCCGGTCAGGCCGGCGGGCGAGCACCCGCCGTGGCCTCCGCCCGGACCGGGCGGTCCGGTGCAGGCGACGGGGAAGGTCAGGCCGTGCGGCGACGCTGGCGGATGATCCGCCGGCGCTCCCGCTCGGTGCAGCCGCCCCACACGCCTTCCTTCTCCCGGCGGGTCAGCGCGTACTCCAGGCACGCGCTCTGCACGGGGCACACGGCGCACACGCGCTTGGCCGCTTCGGCATCCTCGTCGGTCTCGGCGTAGAAGGTCTGGGGGTCCAGACCGTGGCACGCCGCCTTGTTGCGCCAGGAAAGGTTCATGTTCGGAGGGTCGCTCCCTCGACGGGCGGTCGGATGACGACGGTGGCCTCGGCTGGCCCCGCCTGGGGGTCGTGCGCTGGCCGGATGCGGGAGAACGAGCCCGGTCCGGGGGCGAACGAAGGGCCGAGTATGGTCGCCCGCCCCCCGGGGTGTCCACATGATCTTTTCGGCGCCCGGGGCGTCACCCGACCAGGTCGGCCACCAGCTCTGCGACGTTGTCCCCGTTCAGAGGGGTTTCGTAGACATAGTCGGGGTGATCGAGGACCAGCGACACCGGACGGGACCGGAACAGCTCGACCTGGTTCGGGGTGAGCGAGAAGTGCACGTAGTGCACCGCCGCGGTGATCTCGTCACGGGTGAGCTGCTTCTCGTGCTCGGGGTCGACGGTGCAGCGAACCCAGTCGGCGTCATCGCCCTCGCCGAGCCGGAAGACGACGCTGCGCTCGATGCCCACCAGCTTCGGCAGCCAGGTCCGCAGCTCGTCGTCGGTGGTCAGCTCGATGAAGAGGGTGGCGGCGAGGTGCCCGGGCTCGGGGATGAGCGGGTTGTAGATGTCCAGCTCGGTCCGGATCCCCTCGTCGGTGAAGATCTTCTCGGCCCGGGCCATCTCCTGGATCTGGAACCGGATGGTGTCGCGGTTCTCGAACAGCAACGTCACCACCGGCCCGACCCCGATGCGCCGCCGCTTCTTGAGGGCGATCACCTCCGTGCGGAACGCCGTGCGGCCGCGCTCGTACTCGCGCAGGTCGGCGATGTCGTCCAGGGTGAGCTTGCTCATCTCGGCGCTCCTTGGGGGCGGGGGCGGGGGCGGGGCCCGATGGTCGGCCGCCGGGGTCCCCGACGCAAGCGGGGGGACCCGGAGGTCCCCCCCGCTCATCGGGTGTTCGCCGGTCGCCCCGGTTCCAGGGGCGAGGACCGGCGGGAGGTCAGCCGGTGGGGCTAGGAGACGTTCTCGAGCCCCTTGGCGAAGCGGCCGGCGTGGGACTTCTCGGCGCGGGCGAGGGTCTCGAGCCACTCGGCCACCTCGTCGAAGCCCTCCTCGCGGGCGGTCTTGGCGAAGCCCGGGTACATCTCGGTGTACTCGTAGGTCTCGCCGGCGATGGCCGACTTGAGGTTGTCCTCGGTGGGGCCGACGGGCTCGCCGGTGGCCGGATCGCCGACCTCGGCGAGGAAGTCGAAGTGCCCGAACGCGTGGCCGGTCTCGCCCTCGGCGACGGAGCGGAACAGGGCGGCGACGTCGGGGTAGCCCTCGATGTCGGCCTTCTGGGCGAAGTAGAGGTAGCGGCGGTTCGCCTGGCTCTCGCCGGCGAAGGCCTCCTTCAGGTTCTCTTCGGTCTGGGAACCCTTGAGCTCAGCCATGTCGGGTGGCCTCCTTGTGGTGGTGGGTGTGGTGGACGCCGGGACACCGGCGGCCGGGGCTCACCCACGACGAGGTCGTGGACCCGGTCGCAGCGCTCGCACCCGCGGACGGTACCGCCGGTCGCCGCCGTCAACACCCGTTGCGCGGCAGGGGCAAGCCACGTTGATGCACCGAGTGAAGGGTCCCGAACGTCCGCCCGGGTGGGGTTGGCGAGGGGGTCGGCCGTAGGATCGGCCCATGCCTCGACGTCCCCACCTCGCCGGAGCCCCCCCGATGATCGGGCCGGGCTGGTTCGACCGCGAGGACGCCCTCCGTCGCCTGGCGGACGACCCGTTCGACGTGCTCGTCGTCGGCGGCGGCATCACCGGCGTGGGCGTGGCGCTCGACGCCGCCTCGCGTGGCCTCCGCACCGCGCTGGTGGAGCGCGGCGACTTCGCCTCCGGCACCTCGTCGAAGTCCTCGAAGCTGGCCCACGGCGGCCTGCGCTACCTCCAGCAGGGCGAGATCCGACTCGTCTACCAAGCCCTCCACGAGCGGCAGCGGCTGCGGCACAACGCGCCGCACCTGGTGAAGCTGCTCCCGTTCCTGCTCCCGGTGCTCACCGGCAAGGGCAGCGTGATCCCGAAGAAGCTGTCCCGTGCGCTGGGCATCTCCATGTGGATGTACGACCTCACCGGCGGCGCCCGCATCGGCAAGCTGCACGAGCGCATCTCCGCCGAGGAGACGCTGGCCCACATGCCGACGCTGCCCGAGGACAAGCTCGCGGCGTCGTACCTCTACTACGACGCCACCGTCGACGACGCCCGGCTCACCCTCACCGTCGCCCGCACCGCCGCCATCGAGTTCGGCGCCGTCGCCGCCAACGGGGTCAGCCTGGTGGGCATCGACAAGGACGCCAAGGGCCAGGTCCAGGGCGCCACCGTCCTCGCCGACGGCGAGGAGATCCGGGTCCGCTGCCGGGCCGTGGTGAACGCCGCCGGCGTCTGGTCCGACGAGGTCCGCCACCTCGACGAGGGCGTCGACCCCGACTCCATCCGTCCCGCCAAGGGCATCCACATCACCGTGCCGTGGGGGAAGGTCCGCAACGACGTCGCCGTCGTGGTGCCCGTCCCGCAGGACAAGCGCTCGGTGTTCGTCGTGCCGTGGGGCGACCTCACCTACATCGGCACCACCGACACCGACTACGACGGTCCCCTCGACGACCCCGCCTGCACCGAGGAGGACGTCGACTACCTGCTCCGCGCCATGAAGTTCACCGGCATCACCCGCGCCGACGTCGTCGGCACCTGGGCCGGCCTGCGCCCGCTGGTCAAGAGCAAGGGCTCGGGCAAGACCGCCGACCTGTCCCGCCGCCACAAGGTCAACCCGTCCGAGAGCGGCGTGGTCACCATCACCGGCGGCAAGCTCACCACCTACCGGGAGATGGCGGCCGACACGGTCGACGCGGTGGTCGAGCACCTCGGCTCGGCCATCGACGGCGTGGCCAAGCGCTCGCGCACCAAGAAGCTGCGCCTCCGCGGCGCCGAGGGCTACGACGCCCTCGCGCTCGACGCCGACCCGGTCATCGCCCACCTCGCCAACCGCTACGGCGGCGAGACCGCCACCGTGCTGGCCCTGGCCGATGCCGACCCGAGCCTCCGCGAACCGCTGGTGGAGGGCCTGCCCTACATCCGGGCCGAGGCCGTGTACGCCGTGCGCTACGAGATGGCCCGCAGCGTCGACGACGTCCTCAGCCGCCGCACCCGCGCCCGCCTCCTGGCCCGTGATGCCTCGGCTGCGGCGGCCGGCGACGTGGCCGACCTGATCGCCCCCATCCTCGGGCTCACCGCCGACGAGGCGGCCGAGCAGGCGGCGACCTACCGGGCCGCCGTCGAGCTGGAGCGCACCCAGGCCGGCCTGCCCGAGACCGCCCTCGAAGCCGTGTCGCTCGGGGAGGACCTGCTCGCTCCCTGAGCCACCGGGCCGACCCTGAGGTGGCCCACCCTCACCCCTAGGGGTGGGGGCAACCCCACCCCTCGACGGGTGGTGGTCGGATCGAACCGGACACCGCGCTCCTTCACGCTGGGACCTGTCGCCACACCGGCGGCGCTCCCGTTCCGAAGGACCCGCGATGCACACCCAGACCACCGCCCCTCCCCCGCCCCACACCTCCACCCCGCCCCGCCGCGGCGGTCGCCCCGCCACCCCGCCCGGCGTGGCGGCCCGGGTCGTCGACGCCGTCAAGACCTACGGCTCCGGCCCGACCGCCGTCCACGCCCTCGCCGGGGTCAGCCTCGACGTGCCCGCCGGCCGCTTCCTCGCCGTGATGGGGCCGTCGGGCTCCGGCAAGAGCACCCTCATGCACTGCCTGGCCGGCCTCGACACGCTGACCTCGGGCCACGTGCTCATCGGTGACGCCGACCTGGGCGCCCTCCGGGAGAAGCAGCTGACCCGCCTGCGCCGCGACCGCATCGGGTTCGTGTTCCAGGCGTTCAACCTGATCCCCACCCTCACCGCCCGCGAGAACATCGAGCTGCCCGCCCGCCTCGCCGGCCACCGCCCGGACGAGGCGTGGTTCCGCCAGGTGGTCGACACCGTGGGCCTGGCCAACCGCCTCGGCCACCGGCCCAGCGAGCTCTCCGGCGGCCAGCAGCAGCGCGTGGCCGTGGCCCGTGCCCTGGCCACCCGGCCCGAGCTGATCTTCGCCGACGAGCCCACGGGCAACCTCGACTCCCGCACCGGCACCGAGATCCTCAGCTTCCTGCGCGAGGCCGTCGAGGCCCTGGGCCAGACGATCGTGATGGTCACCCACGACCCGGTGGCCGCGACCTTCGCCCACGACGCGGTGATCCTGGCCGACGGGCGCATCGTCGACCACGTCCCCGCCCCGACCGTCGACTCGGTCCTGGACCGGCTCAAGGCCTTGGGGGACTGAACGATGCGCAAGGTCACCCTCAGCAACCTCCGCGCCCACAAGCGGCGCCTCGTCTCCACCTTCGCCGCCGTCGCCCTCGGCGTCGCCTTCCTCGTGGGCGTGCTCGTGCAGACGGCCACCCTGCAGACCGGCTTCGACAAGCTGTTCGACACCGAGTCGGCCAGCGTCGACGCCGTGGTCCGCAGCGACCGCACCCTCAGCGACCAGATGGACGACACCATCCGCCCCCGCATCGACGGCGGCCTCGTCGACCGGGTCCGGGCGTTGCCCGGCGTGGCCGACGCCCAGGCCGACGTGCGGGGCAAGGCCACCATCATCGGCAAGGACGGCGACGCGCTCGGCGGATTCGGCCCGCCGACGCTGGCCATGACCTGGATCGACGACCCGGCCCTCAACCCCTACCGGATCGCCTCCGGCCGTGCCCCCACCGGGCCCGACGAGGTGGCCATCGACGCCACGTCCGCCGACAAGGGCGACCTCGCCCTCGGCGACACCGCCACGATCCTCACGCCGGACCCGGTGCAGGCGACCATCGTCGGGCTCGCCCACTTCGGCGACCAGGACTCCCAGGCCGGCGTGACCGCCACCATCTTCAGCCCGTCCGGCGCCCAGGCCCACCTGGCCGGCGGTGCCGGCACCGTCGACCGGATCCTGGTCGACGCCGAGCCCGGCACCAGCCAGGCCACCCTCGTCCACGAGATCGAGCGCGTCGCGCCGAAGGACACCCAGGTCATCACCGGCGAGGCGTTCCGCCTCGAGAACCGCGACGCGGTCGACGACGTCATGGGCTTCCTGCGCCCGGCCCTGCTGTCCTTCGCGGTGATCGCCCTGCTGGTGGCGGCGTTCAGCATCTACAACACCTTCGCTATCATCGTCGCCCAGCGCACCCGGGAGGCCGCCATGCTGCGGGCCATCGGGGCCACCCGGGGCCAGACCCTGCGGGCGGTGCTGGTGGAAGCCCTGCTCGTGGGCCTGCTGGCCTCGGCGGCCGGCGTCGGCATCGGCATCGGGGTGGCAGCGCTGCTCGGCAAGGTGCTGAGCAGCGGCGGCCTCTCGGTGGGCAACGGGCTCGAACTGGTGCCCGCCACGCTGCTCGGCTCGATCGCCCTCGGGACCGTGGTCACCGCCCTCTGCGCCCTCGGCCCGGCCGTCCGGGCGTCACGGGTGACGCCGATGGCGGCCCTGCGCGAGACCGCCGTCGACCGCACGGGCGCCACGTTCGGCCGCCTGGCGCTCGGCGGGCTGCTCAGCGCGGCAGCCGTCGGCCTGGTCCTGCACGGCACCACCAGCGAGAGCATGGCGTCCGCCGCCGGCGGTGTCGGGGCGGCGGTCGTCGCCCTCGCCGTGCTCGGACCGGCGTTCGCCGGCCCGGTCGGCCGCTTCCTCGGCTTCCCGCTCCGGCTGCGGGGCGTCACCGGCGACCTCGCTCGCCAGAACGCCGTGCGCAACCCCCGGCGCACGTCGTCGAGCTCGACCGCCCTCATGATCGGGGTGGCGGTGGTGGCGCTGTTCACGGTCATCGGCGCCTCGCTGCGCTCCAGCCTCGACCACACCATCAACACCAGCTTCGGCGGCGACCTGGTGGCCACCGCCGGCACCGGCGACGCCACCTTCGACCCGAGCATCGCCCGCTCCATCGCCGACCTGCCGCAGGTGAGCGGGGCCGCCGGCTTCGGCGACGCCCCCATGCGCATCGACGGCAAGGACGAGCTGGTGGGCGTCAGCGACCCGAAGCAGGTGGCCAAGGTGCTCGACCTCGGCGTCACCGACGGCCGCATCGAGGACATGACCGGCGCCTCGCTGGCCGTGTCGACCAAGGAGGCCGAGGACAACGGCTGGAAGGTCGGCTCCAAGGTGCCGTACCAGTTCCTCGACGGGACCAAGGGCGACGCCACGGTGCGGGCCATCTTCGCCAACACCGACTTCGCCCCGGACCTCCTGGCCGACACGACCTTCACCCAGGGCCACGGCGCCCCCGTGGAGGACTTCATGGTGGCCGTCGCCCTGAAGCCCGGCGTGAGCCTGGAGCAGGGGCGCTCGGCGGTGGAGGACGCCGTCAAGTCGGTGCCCACGATCGACGTGCAGGACAAGCAGGAGTTCGCCGACGCCATCGGCGCCCAGGTCAACCAGATCCTGGTGCTGGTGTACGGCATGCTCGCCCTGTCGATCGTCATCGCCCTGATCGGCATCGCCAACACGCTGTCGCTCTCGACCTTCGAGCGCACCCGGGAGCTGGGCCTGCTGCGGGCCATCGGCCAGGGACGGAGCCAGACCCGGGCCATGGTCCGCTGGGAGTCGGTGGTGATCGCCGTCTTCGGCACCGCCCTCGGGCTGGCCACCGGCATCGTCGGGGCGTGGGCCCTGGTCCGCTCGGCCGGCGGCGGCGAGCTCTCGCAGTTCGCCATCCCCGTCGGCCAGCTCACGGTGGTGCTGGCCCTCGGCGCCCTCGCCGGCGTCGGCGCCGCCCTCCGCCCCGCCGCCCGCGCCGCCAAGCTCGACCCCCTCCAGGCCATCGCCACCGCCTGACCACATCGAGCTCGGCCCCACCCACCCCCCCAACGAACTTGTCGCAGTTGTCGACCCGGGCGTCGGCCAACTGCGACAAGTTCGGCGTGGAGGGGTCATCGGGTCTCGGGCCCGGGTCGCGTCTGGGCGGCCCGGGCCCGATCGCGTCCCCGGCCTACGATCGGCGGCGATGACCGCCGTCACGTCCACGCCCGGCTCGCCGCCCCCCGGTGCGCCCACCCCGCCGATCGCCATCGCCGGGGACCCGGCCGGGGCCACCGGCCACCTCACCGCCCCGATCGTGCTGCTGGGCGACGACTTCCTGGCCGACCTGGCCGACGCCTGCGCCGACGTCCGGCTCGACCCCGGCGCGCGGGCCGAGGCCAGCCGCGACTGGTGGCCGCTGGCCATGGTCTGGGCGACCGACGGCGAGGTCGGCCAGGTGGCCGGCGCCGTGGCCCGCCCCACGTCGGTCGACGAGGTGGCCAACGTGCTGCGGCTCTGCAACGAGGCGCGAGTCCCGGTCACGCCGGCCGGCGGGCGCTCGAGCGTGGTGGGCGGCACCATCCCCGTCCACGGCGGCGTGGTGCTCGACCTCACCGAGCTGTCCGGCATCGGCGAGGTCGACGGGCCGTCCGGCCTGGTCGAGGTGTGGGCCGGCACCTTCGGCGACGCCTTCGAGACCGAGCTGCAGGCCACCCACGGGCTCACCGTCGGGCACTGGCCGCAGTCGATGAGCCTGTCGACCGTGGGCGGCTGGCTGGCCTGCCGCGGCGCCGGCCAGCTCTCGAACCGCTACGGCAAGATCGAGGACATCGTCATCGGCCTCGAGGTCGTGCTGGCCGACGGCCGGGTGGTCCGCACCGGCGGGCAGCCCCGCCAGGCCGTGGGACCGGACCTCACCCAGCTGTTCGTGGGCGCCGAGGGCACCCTCGGGGTCATCACCCGGGCGTGGCTGCAGGCCTTCCCCGCCCCCACCCACACCGCCCGCTCGGCCTACGGCTTCAGCTCGTTCTCGGCCGCCCTCGACGCCATGCGCCAGGTCATCCAGCGAGGCGCCCAGACCGCGGTGCTGCGCCTCTACGACGGCATCGAGTCGCAGCGGAACTTCGGCGTCGACCCCTCGGTCAACGTGCTGCTGGCCTACGACGAGGGTGATCCGCTCATCGTCGATGCCGGCATGGCCGTGGTGGCCGACGCGTGCGCCGCCGCCGACCGCCTCGACGACTCGCTGGTGGAGACGTGGTTCGGCCACCGCAACAACGTCGATGCCCTCGAGGCGCTGATCTCGAAGGGCTTCGTGGTGGACACCATGGAGATCTCCGCCCCGTGGAGCACCCTCGACGCCATCTACGACGCGGCCACCACCGCCATCAGCGCCGTGCCCGGCACCATGGCGGTGTCGGCCCACCAGTCGCACTCCTACGTGACCGGCGCCTGCCTCTACTTCACCTTCGCCGCCCGGGTGGAGCCCGCCGAGCGCGACGGCTACTACGCCGCGGCGTGGGACGCCGGCACCCGCGCCGTGCTGGCCAACGGGGGCTCGCTCAGCCACCACCACGGCATCGGCCTCAACCGGGCCCGCTTCGTAGCCGACGCCCTGGGCGACGGGCTCGGCGTGCTGGCCCAG
Organism: Aquihabitans sp. G128; assembly: GCF_019048865.1. Classification (GTDB taxonomy): domain Bacteria; phylum Actinomycetota; class Acidimicrobiia; order Acidimicrobiales; family Iamiaceae; genus Aquihabitans. The sequence continues at coordinate 1,255,915 of NZ_CP077604.1, forward strand.
CTCAAGGCCGCGCTCGACCCGAACGGCATCTGCAACCCCGGCAAGCTCGGCCTGCCCGACCCCTTCGGCGCGGTCCGCTGGCCCGCTCCGTGAAGGTCGACCTCCTCACCGCCGCCCGAGGCGCGGCCGCCGGGACCTTCCTGGCCGTGCCCGCGGCACTGGCCAACGTGGTGCTCTCGGCCCAGGACGCCGACGACCGCTCGGCCGTCCTCTCCATCGTCACGCTCCTGGTGCTCCTGCTCGGCTTCGTGCTGGCCGGCTTCGCAGCCGGGCGCCTGGCCACCTTCGAGCGCGCCCGCCACGGCACCGCCGCCGCCCTGATCGTCTTCGTGCTGATCGAGGTCATCGCCGTGCTCGGCCGCCTCGACCGGGGCGACGGCGTCTCGCTCGGGTCCATCCTCTTCACCGGCCTGCTGGCCGCTGCCGCCGGCGCCGCCGGCGGCACCCTCGGCGCTCGCCGCCCCGTCACCCCTTCCGAACCGTGAGGACCGCATGAAGCTGCTCGTGATCGACGTCGGCACCAGTGGGGTGCGCGCCGCCGTGGTGGAGCCGGGCACCGGCGTCACCCACAGCCACCGCCAGGAGGTGCTGCCGTCGTCCCCCGCCCCCGGCCTGGTGGAGTTCGACGCCACCGAGCTGGCCGCCGGCGTGCTGGCCGTCGCCCGAGACGCGGTGGCCGAAGCGGGCGGCGTCGACGCCGTCGGCATCGCCAACCAGCGCGCCTCGACCATCGTGTGGGACCGGGCTACCGGCGAGCCCGTGGGCCCCGGCCTCGGGTGGCAGGACCTGCGCACCATCGTCGAGTGCCTCACCCTGGCCGGCCAGGGGTTCCGCATGGCGCCCAACGCCTCGGCCACCAAGGCCTCGCACCTGCTCGACCTGGCGGACCCCGACCGGACCCGGGACCTGTGCATCGGCACGGTGGACTCGTGGGTGGCCTGGACCCTCTCCCAGGGCGAGGTGCACGTCACCGACGCCAGCAACGCCGCCCTGTACGGGTTGCGGGTCGAGGACCAGACCGACTGGCACGACCCCATCCTCGAGGCGCTGCGCATCCCCCGGTCGGCGCTGCCGACGGTGGTCGACTCCATCGGCACCATCGGCGAGGCCACCGCGCTCGACGGCGCCCCGCCCATCGCCGGCATCCTCGGCGACCAGCAGGCCTCGCTGCTGGGCCAGGGCTGCGTGCTGCCCGGCCAGGCCAAGATCACCTTCGGCACCGGCGGCATGCTCGACCTCTGCCTCGACGGGCGCCCGAGCTTCGCCACCCAGGGCGAGGGTGGCACCTTCCCCATCGTGACCCGGGGCCAGGGCGGCCGGCGCCGCTGGGGCCTGGAGGCGGTGATGCTGGCCGCCGGCACCAACGTCGAGTGGCTGCGCGACGACCTCGGCATCATCGACTCGGCCGAGGCCTCCCACGAGGTCGCCGCCGCCTGCGCCGACAGCGGCGGCGTGGCCTACGTGCCCGCCCTGCTGGGCCTGGGCACCCCCACGTGGGACTACGGCGCCCGTGGCGCCCTGCTGGGCATCACCCGGGGCAGCGGCCGCCCCCAGATCGTGCGGGCCGTGCTCGAGGGCATCGCCCAGCGGGCCGCCGACCTGGTCGAGGCGGCCGAGACCGACGGCGGCCTGGCCATCCCCACCCTGCGCGTCGACGGCGGCATGTCGGCCAACCCGACCTTCGTCCAGGCCCTGGCCGACGCCACCGGCCGACCGGTGGAGGTCTCGCCCGAGCGAGAAGCGACCACGCTCGGCGCCGCCCACGCCGCCGGGCTCGCCCTGGGCGCCTGGTCCGGCGACGACGACATCGCGGCCACGTGGGCGCCCACGGAGGTCGTCGAGCCGGTCGGCAGCTTCGACCGCGAGCGGTGGGCCGACACCCTGAAGCGGGCTGCGGCCTGGTTCCCGGAACTGTCCGCCATCTCGTTCTGATGAGCCCTCGACACGACGTGGGCCGCTCACTTGGACTCGGACCACTCGCGATGACCACACTTCCCGCAGGAGAAGTGACGATGTCGGGGCCAGCGCGCCCCGATCCAGGAGGAACACGCGTGCCGATCGACAAGCCGGAGGCCGTCCCGACCACCCGACGGACGTTCCTGACCCGCGCCGCCCTCGCCGGCGCGCTGGTCGCCGTGGGCACCACGGCAGGACCGCTCACCAGCCTCCTGCCCGCCGGCGCCCAGTCCGCCGGCGACGCCCCGGAGCTCGACGACGCCCAGTTCGCCACGCTCACCCTCCCCCTCGAGCTGGCTGCGGTCCAGGTGTACCTGGAGGCGCTGTCGAACCCCGCCGTGGGCGACAGCTGGCGCGAGCAGTTCCGCACCTTCCAGACCCACCACCAGGCGGTGGTCGACACCCTCACCACCCTCCTGCCCACCACGCCGGCCCCGCCCGAGCCCGAGCCCGACAGCGACGTGCTCGACGGCACCGGCGCCACCGTGAAGGCCGCCGCCGACGAGAAGGCCGTGCTGATCGCACTGGGCGAGCTCGAGGACGTGCTCGCCGCCACCCACCTCTGGGCCCTCGGCGGCATGCAGGACGCCACCACCTCGAAGACCGTGGCGCAGGTCCTGGCCGTCGAGTCGCAGCACGCCGCCGCCCTCGGGCGGGCCGCCGGCACGCCGCTCGCCGAGCTCACCCCGCAGGTCGCCACCACCGACGGCGCCCGCACCGCCACCATCACCGAGCTCACCAACGCCACCTCCACGACGTTGGCGCCCACCACGACCACCGAAGCCACCACCACCACGGAGGCCGGGAACTGATGTCGCAGGACCAGCCCACCACCACCAGCCGTCGCAACCTGCTGCTGGCCGGCACCGTCGGCGCCGGCGCCACGTTCTTCCTCGCCGCCTGCGGCAAGAAGGACGGCCCGCCCGCCGGCCTCTCCGGCACGCCGGCTTCCAGCACCAGCTCGCCGCCGACGGTGCCCACCACGGTGCCGAGCGCCACGGCCGTCGAGAACGACGCCATCCAGCTCCGCACCCTGCGCTCGATCGAGCTCCTGGTGGCCCGGGTCTACGCCGGCAACAGCTCCCAGATCAGCGACCCCGAGCTGTCCGCCGCGGTCAAGCGCTTCGGCTCGGCCCACGCGTCGGCCGCCAAGCTGCTCACCGACGCCATCGACGAGCGTGACAAGGACGACATCGTCGACGACGCCACGGCCAACGAGTACCTCTCGGAGAACCTGGTGAAGCCCCGCGTGGCCCAGTTCACCGACGACGCCTCGATCCTCGACTTCTTCCACGACCTCGAGAGCGCCCTCACGGCCACCTACATCAACGCCGTGGGCATCTTCACCACCGCCGAGTGGCGCCAGCAGGCCATGCTCCTCGCCGCTGCCGACGCCCGCCGCGTGACGATCCTGGCCGACGGCGGCAAGGGCGCCATCCCGGAGGACCCGCTGTACCCGGGCACCGACCTCGTCCCCGGCGACGCCTTCCTCGGCCCCAAGAAGGCCCAGGCCGAAGGCAGCTGATCCGAGCTGCCGATCGCCCGCCGCCTAGGCTCGCCGACGACGGTGAGTCGGCCGGGTGACCGCGGCTTCCGCTCTGCTCCGGCGGGTCGGTGGTCGAGGAAGGTCGGGGCTCCACAGGGCGACGGTGCTGGCGAGAGCCAGGTGGGGGCGACCTCACGGATCGGGCCACAGAGAAACAGTCCGCCGATGGCTGGAGCGATCCAGCACAGGCAAGGGTGAAACGGTGCGGTAAGAGCGCACCAGCGGCCGGAGCGATCCGGTCGGCTCGGCAACCCCCACCCGGAGCAAGGTCGAACAGAGGGCAGGCTGCCCGCCGCTCCTCCCCCGGGAGGAACCCTCAGGTGGACCGCACAGATGGATGGTCACCGAACCGGACCCCCGAAAGGGACCGGGGAACAGAACCCCGCCTACAGGCCGACTCATCGTCACCCCACCTCTGACCGGGGGGAAACGTCCCTAACCGGCCGAAGCGTTTAGCGAGGAGTCCGCACCGGCCTACGCTCACGGTATGAACGACGCTGATCGCTGCCCGGTCTGTGGCGGCTCCGATGTGTCCGTGCTCGCGAACGACGAGATCCTGGGCAACCACCTTCCGGTAGGTGTCGACGGGAACCCAGCGAAGAGCTACGGGCGATGCATGGACCGGGATTGCACGGCCGAAGTCGTCCGTGATGCTGGCGGCACGATGCCGTGGCGGGAGCTCCCTCCACTCGCCCCGCCCGGGCTCTAGCCGCTCAACTCATCGCTGTCGCTCGGTGGAGCGAACACCGCCTCGACCGCCGCCCGGGTCCGGTCCTCAGAGTCCGGCCACAAGTGGCTATAGGTGTCCAGCGTTTCCGAGGCTGACGCATGGCCGAGCCGCCCTTGGACCACCTTCACCGATTCCCCGTAGCGGATCAGCGCCGACGCGTAGAAGTGGCGCAATGCGTGGAAGCCCGTCCCCGGCTCGAGGCCGACCGACTTCGCCACCGGGCGCCAGACGTCGGAAAAGCGGGTCCGCCGGAGCGCCGCGCCCTGGCCGTTCGAGAAGATCAGACGGTCGTCGCCCGCGAGAGGTACCGAACCCCGCCCACGCGTACAGACGGCTTGCGATGCACCCGAGCGCCCTGCTCATCGCGCTGCTGTGGAACGTTCAGCTCATGTGTCGCTATGCAGGGACGCTTCCCATGACAGACCCCGACGTAGGCCGCCGGCGTGCCGTCGAGCTAGCAGGAGATGCCGCTTCGTGGGTGCCCCGTACCGCCACGGCGGTCGGGGCCGTGATCGTGGCGGTTCGGCATTACCCAGCGCCGGCGGCGCCGCGAAGCCCACCAGACGGACCATTCGCGGAGCCGCCAACTTCGATGGCGACGACCAAGCTCCAAATGCTGATCCCCTGTCGGCGAAGGTGCCAGACTCCGGCAAGGATGGACGATCGTGGCTAACCCTTCAGAGATACGCCGCTGGGCACTCGAAGCCGGGTATGAGGTGGGAGACCGCGGTCGCCTGCCTGCGGCGGTGGTGGGGGCGTGGAACGCCGACCACCCTGACGACCCCCTCGTGGAGGAGGTCGAGACGGCGACGGTTCCTGCCGTCCAAACAGCGCGCCCCAAAGTGGGCTCAGCGACGCCAAGGCGGGCGACCGGGGAGCGACCGCCACGAAGCGCCAGGAGCCTGGAGGTCTTCCTTTGGGAGGCGGCCGACAAGATGCGTGGCAACCTCGAACCCGCTGAGTACAAGCACGTTGCGCTGGGTTTGGTATTCCTCAAGTACGTCTCCGACGCCTTCCAGCAGCGACATGCCTTCCTCGTGGACGCAACGGCAGACGAGACGTCCGAGTACTACGTGCCCAACGAACGTCGGCGCGAGGCAATCATTGAGTCGCGCGACGAGTACACAGCGGAGAACGTGTTCTGGGTGCCTCCTGAGGCTCGATGGGATTCGATTCAGGGGCTTGCCAAGCAGCCCAACATCGGGGTGCTTCTCGATAATGCTATGGATGCGATCGAGAAGGAGAACCCAACGCTTCGAGGTGTCCTTCCCAAGACCTATGCCAAGGCAGAGATCGACAAGCGACTCCTCGGTGAGCTTGTTGATCTGATCGGCAGCATTGGATTCACCGAGGTTGACCACGGCTCCGATGACGTACTCGGCAGGGTATACGAGTATTTCCTCGGTCGATTCGCCGCAGCCGAAGGCCGGAACGCCGGCGAGTTCTATACCCCCCCGATCCATCGTCCGGCTCCTTGTGGAGATGATCGAGCCCTTCAAGGGGCGGATCTACGACCCCTGCTGCGGCTCCGGCGGCATGTTCGTTCAGTCGGCCGAGTTCCTGGCCGCGCATGGCGGCGGTCGAGACGACCTCGCCATCTATGGCCAGGAGTTCGTCGCAGCGACCTGGCGCCTTGCCAGGATGAATCTGGCCCTGCGAGGGATCGAGGCCAATCTCGGCACACACTCGGCTGAAACATTTCACCGAGACCTGTTCCCAGATCTGCGCGCTGACTTCATCCTGGCCAACCCTCCTTTCAACAAGGACGACTGGTTCACGGAGACACTCCGGGAAGACGTCCGTTGGAAGTTCGGCGTTCCACCGACCTCCAACGCCAACTTCGCGTGGGTGCAGCACATCGTTCACCACCTAGCTCCGTCGGGAGTCGCAGGTCTTGTCCTCGCGAACGGATCTCTGTCGTCAACGCAGGGAGGCGAGGGGCCGATCCGTCAAGCTCTGGTCGAAGCGGATCTCGTGGATTGCATCGTGGCGATGCCCGAGAAGCTGTTCTTCAATACCGGCATACCCGTGTGCCTCTGGTTCATCACGAAGAACCGTGCTTCGGGATCTGGCCGGGATCGCCGCGGGGAGGTGCTTTTTATCGACGCTCGTGGGCTCGGCCATATGGAGACCCGAACGGTCCGGGCGTTTGACGACGATGACATCGCCCGTGTCGTGACCACGTATCAGGCCTGGCGCGGCAAGGATGCCGACCTCGTGTATGAGGACGTGGCTGGCTTCAGTAGGGCCGTCCCTATCGAAGAGATCGCCGAGCATTCCTTCGTACTGAACCCCGGCCGGTACGTAGGTGCCGAGCAAGCACCAATCGACACCGAGCCCACCGACGAGAAGATTACCCGCCTCCGATCCCTAATCCTGGCCGAGTTCGACGAGGCAGATCGACTGGAGAAGATGATCCGAAGCCGTCTTGAAGGGATGACGGGTGTCTGACGACACCTATGCCTCCCTCGGAGAGGTGCTCGAGCTGGTGATCGATCGTCGCGGGATCACCCCATCAAAGCTCGGCGGGCAATGGACAACGGCCGGCGTCCCGGTCATATCGGCGGTTCACGTGAAGCGCGGTCGAGTCCTTGACGACGTCCACCGCTTCGTCGATCGGCGAACATACGAGCGATGGATGCCCACACCGTTAAGAGCAGGCGACGTCCTCCTCACGTCAGAAGCTCCGCTCGGCGAGGTGGCCTTCGTCAACAACGACCTCGAGGCAGGTCTAGGCCAGCGCTTGTTCGGCCTCCGCGGCCAGGAGAGCGCTCTCGATGGCCGGTATCTCTACTATGCGCTCCGCTCGGACCCTGTGCAGAGCCAGCTTCGCGGACGCGCGACTGGCACGACCGTCAGTGGCATCCGCCAGTCAGAACTTCTCAAGGTCAAGATCAGGCTCCCTCCGCTTCACCGCCAGCAGGCGATCGGCCGGATGCTTGGGACGTTGGATGACCGCATTGATTCAGACCTACGCCTGGCGACCCTTGCAGAGCAGTTACTCACCGCGTTAATCGGTGCCGCTCTGCCAGATACTCCGACCGTAACGTTGTCAGCGCTGGTATCCGTTTCTCGAGACATGGTGGATCCTGCGAATTGGGGATCGATGGAGGTCGACCACTTCTCGATACCCGCCTTCGATACCGACAGACTGCCGGCGCGGAGCGCTGGAGCGGAGATCAAGAGCGGTAAGTTCGCTCTGACCCAACCCAGCATCCTGCTGTCACGCCTCAACCCAAAGACGCCGCGGCTATGGCATGCCGTGCCGAACAACGAAGTCGCAGCGGTGTGTTCCACCGAATTCCTAGTCTTGACCCCTCAGGACGGCGCCACGCTCGCCGACGTTTGGCTGGCATGTTGCGACCCAGTCTTTCTCGAAGTGATGCAGGGCAGGGTTACGGGTACATCTGGAAGCCACCAACGCGTGCGTCCTGACGACGTCCTGTCGCTCGAGGTGGTCGATGCGCGACATCTCTCCGAGCAGCTCCGAGCAGAAGCCACCGATCTGCTGCACCTTGCACACCACCGACGCACTGAGGCTAGAGCGCTTGGTGTGCTCCGTGATGTCCTCCTTCCAGAACTCCTGTCGGGACGCTTCCTCGCTCCCGCTGGAATGAACCACGAGGAAGAGTCGGAATGACCGAGGGCATCAGCGAGTCAGTCGTGGAGGAGGCCTGCCTCGAATGGTTTCGGGACATGGGTTACGCGACGGTGTCCGGCTCTGAGATCGCGCACGGTGTTCAGAACGAAGAGCGAGGATCGTGGAGTGATGTGATCTTGGTCCAGCGCTTGCGCTCCGCTGTGGAGCGCCTCAATCCCAGCCTCCAACAGGAGGCGATTGAGGCCGTCGTCGCAACCATCGTCCGACCGGAGACGCAAAGTCTGATAGCGGAGAACTTCCGTCTACATCGCTGCCTGACAGAAGGAATCACGGTCGATAGCCGAGCAGACGGCGGCGAGGTCCGGTACAGCCTCGCATGGGTGATCGACTTCGACCATCCGGAGCAAAACGACTGGCTCGTTGTCAATCAGATGACCATCACCGAGCTCGGCGGAAAGAGTCGGCGACCGGACGCTGTTGTGTTCGTCAACGGATTGCCGCTCGCAGTGCTCGAGCTCAAGAATGCTGGTGGGGAAAGCGCAACTGTAAAGGGGGCTTGGCAACAAATTCAGACGTACCGCCACGACGTTCCCAACCTATTCGCATCGAATGTGGTCTGTGTGGCCTCGGACGGGCTTCAAGCTCGCGTTGGTTCCTTTACAGCAGGCTGGGAGCACTTCGCGCCATGGAAGACGATCGACAGTCCTCAAGTTGCGGTAGGTCGCCCGGAACTCGAAACCCTGGTGCGAGGGGTGTTTCACCACGCTCAGTTTCTCGACATCCTTAGGCATTTCGTCCTTTTTTCTGATGAGCCGAGCGGCCTGATCAAACGTATCGCGAAGTATCACCAGTTCTGGGCGGTAAATGCAGCAGCCTCATCGGCGATTAGGGCTGCCGGACCCTCAGGCGACCGACGCGGCGGGGTGATTTGGCATACGCAGGGTTCCGGCAAGAGCATCGAAATGGTGCTACTAGCTGCGAAGCTCGCTCGCTCCCCTGAGATGGAAAACCCGACGCTTGTGTTCATCACGGATCGCAACGACCTTGATGATCAGCTGTTTGGAGAGGTCTTCAGCCCAGCCCGCATCCTTCCGGAGAATCCAGTCCAGGTGTCGAGTCGCGCCGAGCTCCGTTCGGTCCTCGATCGTTCCTCCGGTGGCATCGTGTTCACGACGATTCAGAAGTTTGCGCCCGATGTCGCCGGCGATGCTCACCCGAGGTTGACCGAGCGCCGGAACGTGGTGGTGATCGCGGATGAGGCACATCGCAGCCAGTACGACTTTCTGGATGGCTTTGCTCGACACCTTCGAGATGCGTTGCCCAATGCCACCTACCTCGGCTTCACCGGCACGCCGATCGAGTCCGGGGATAGGTCGACGGGCCAAGTGTTCGGCGACTACGTGGACGTCTACGACCTCACGCGGGCTGTTGAGGACGGGGCGACCGTCCCGATCTACTACGAGTCTCGCCTCGCGCGTGTGGGACTCGTCGAGTCAGCTCTAGACGAGATGGATGCCGCTCTCGCTCAGGTGACAGAGGGACAGGAGATCGACGAGGCCGAGCGGGCGAAATCCAGATGGTCTCGTGTGGAGGCGATAGTTGGGTCGAGCCAGCGACTTGATCTCGTTGCGGCAGACATCGTGAGCCACTGGGAGGCGAGGCGCGCCGGCTTGATCGGCAAGGCGATGATCGTATGCATGAGCCGCCGCATCTGCGTCGAGCTCTACGAACGGCTCGTCACCCTCCGCCCTGACTGGCACGACGACGATCCGGCCTCCGGCGCAATCAAGGTAGTTATGACCGGGTCTGCTGCTGACCCCCTTTCCTTTCAGCCGCACCTCCATTCCAAGGAGATCCAAAGGTCGATCAAAGCGCGGGCCAAGGATCCGAACGATCCGTTGGAGATCGTCATTGTTCGCGACATGTGGCTGACAGGCTTCGATGCTCCACCGGTCCATACGATGTACGTCGACAAGTACATGCAAGGAGCGGGCTTGATGCAGGCAATCGCTCGCGTCAATCGGACGTTTCGCGACAAGCCGGGCGGTCTGATCGTTGACTACATGGGCATCGCCCACAAACTCCGTGAAGCTCTCGCTGCGTACTCGCCCTCCGATCAGGAACAAGCAGGAGTGCCGATCGAGAAGGTCGTCGACTTGCTGCGCGAGAAGCATGACGTCTGTTCCGGGATCCTTCACGGTCACCCCTGGTCCGCAGATCCGGGGTTGTCCGCCGGGAACCGGCTACAGGAACTTGCCGGCGCGACCAACTTCGTCCTTGCTGACCCTGACCGTAAGCGCCGATTCCTCGACGAGGCGCTGGCACTTGTCAAGGCGTTCGCGCTGGCAGGAGCTCGGGACGAAGCGATTGCTCTTCGAGATGACGTTCGATTCTTCGCCGACATTCGTACGGCGGTCATCAAGCTCGAGGCTGCGGACGGCGGAGCGAGATCCATGTCGCGGGATGGCGTCGAGGTTGATACAGCTATCGCGCAGATCGTCTCGGAGGCAGTCGCGGGTCGCGACGTAGTCGATATCTACACAGCCGCTGGTCTTGCACGGCCAGATGTGTCGGTCCTATCGGACGAATTTCTGGACCAACTCGCCACGAGCGACAAGCCTCACCTGCAGATCGCGGCGTTGCGACGGCTTCTTGAGGACCAGGTGCGCTCGGTTCGACGCACCAGTGTCGTTCAAGGTCGGCTGTTCTCCGAACTCCTCGAGGAGGCGATCAACCGATACACGAATCGAGCGCTCTCGACCGCCCAGGTCATCGCGGAGTTGGTCGAGATCGCCAAGCTCATGCGAGCCGCAGGTCAACGGGCAGCGGACCTCGGACTGAGTGCCACCGAGGTGGCGTTCTACGACGCTGTGTGTCAGAACGACACAGCGATCCTCGAGCTCGGCGACGAAACCCTGAAGACAATCGCGCGATCTCTCGTGATGACAATTCGCAACTCGGCCACCATTGACTGGGCCGTCAAGGAGTCCGTGCGCGCTGCGATGCGTTCGAGAATCCGACGTCTTCTTGCTCGCTATGACTACCCACCCGACAAGGAGGCGCGCGCCATTGAGCTGATTCTGGAGCAGGCTGAGCTCGCAGCCAGGGACACCGACGCAGAATGGCCCGCGTCGTGATGGCTGCGAACGGGCGGCGACCGTGAACGACTCACGCGATGACGAGTTCGACGAGTCGCTGCGGCTGGAAGGGCCGCTGGTTGTGGCAGACGTAGAGCTCGATCCCGCGGATGCACTGTGGTCACTCGATGAGGAGAGCTACAAGGCGAAGGCACTCGACTGGCAGGACGAGCGGAGAGCAGCCCACGAGCAACGCCTGGCCGAAATCCTCCAGTTCAAGGCCAACGGAGAGCGCTACAGCGCGCTGATGAAGGCAATTGAGGAGTCGCAGGTCGTTCCGTTCGTGGGGGCCGGTCTCTCCGCGCCATGTGGCGCAGCCACCTGGGGCGAGCTCATGCAGCAGCTGATCGACCACCTCAATACTCCGCTCGAGTCTGCTTCCGCCCTTCTAAGTGAGGGCCGCTTCGAGGAGGCGGCGGAGGCGATCGCAACGGCGCTGGGAGAGCCGCTCTTCCTGGAGCGCGTTCAGGCGAACATTGGATTGGCGCGCCATCTCCGAGGGGCGGTTCGTCATTTACCGACCATCTTCGACGGTCTCACGATCACCACCAACCTCGACCGCATCCTGGAGAAGAGTGATACGGCCTTCGGCTCGCCGTACGCCGACATCTTCTACCAGGCGATTCCGGACGCGTTCCAAGACCTTGTTTCTCAGAACCACCACATGTTGCTCAAACTCCATGGTGACGAGTTGATTGCTGAGACCTGGGTTCTGCGGTCGAGCCAATACGACGAGCGATATGGTCCGATGGAAGCGCCGGACCTCGAACGCCCGTGGCCAAGTGCGCTGGCCTGGGTCTATCGGGTGAAGTCAGTTCTCTTCATCGGCTGCAGCCTGTCGGTCGACCGCACTGTTCGAGTCTTCGAGGCGGTGATTGCTAAACATGGCGCAGTCACGGTTCCGAGTCACTACGCGTTTCTTCCACGCCCACTCGACGACGTCACCTGGGATGAGCGCGAGCTTCTGCTGGCCGAGCATCGGATCTACCCGATCTGGTACCCGCACGGAGATCATGAGTGCGTGGAGTCGCTGATTTTCGGCCTCATGGAGCGCGACTAGACGAAATTCCCTCGACTGGGGATGGCGCTATCCGACCTCAGGGAATCAATGTCAATGCCCTTTCGACGGCTCTGGGGAGCTGTGACGACCCGGGCTGGGAGCCGGCCGGCAAACGGCTGACTCCGACCAGCTTCCGACACCTGCTGCCGCCCGGCGGCGATGAGGCGCGAGCCAGGGATCGGTAGGCCGAGCGTCTCGCTAGAACATGCGTAGCGGGGCCCAAGCCATCAATAGAGTCTTTTCCCCGACCGTCGAGAAATCAATCGTGACCTCTTGCTTGTCGCCTGAGCCGCGTAAGTCGAGCACAGTCCCAACGCCCCACTTCTTGTGCACGACCCGATCGCCAGGCTTTAGCTCGCTGGCGGGATTCCCATCAGCCCAGCGGCCCGCAATTTCCCACACGGCGTCGGCGTCGATCACGTACCCACGCTCGCTCCGCGACGGAGCCGAGGAGCTGAGCATGGCCTCGATGCCTTCGAGGCGGTTGTCCATAGCAACGAGTACATCCTCCGTTGAGGGAGGAGGCGGGGCTTCGTGGGTCGGCTCCGGAAGTTGGTCGAGCCGCTCACTGAACGCGGGCCATGCCGCCCCAAACGCAAGCTCGAGAATGTGGGACTCCACTTTCGCTTCCCCGAGCAAGTCGTTCAGATCCGCAACCAATCTGTAGGTCCCATCTTTGTCAGCAGAAACCGAATTGAAGTGCTGTAGCGGGCTTCCCACCTGGCCGGGAGTCACGCCTATGAGAAAGGGAATGACCCGCGCTCTTCCGAGCTCGCGGGCGATCGCTCCCGTCTCGAAGTGAATCCAACGGCTGTCCAGGTTGTCCTCCGTCAGCACGGCGACACAGAGCTCGTAGTGACCGAGAACCTCGCTGAGCTCATCGAACCAGCGAGTGCCACTGCGAATTGAGTCGCTCGAGAGCCAGGGGCTCACCATCTGAAGAGCTCGCGGCAAGAAGTCACTGAGTGCCTTAGCCGCTTCATGGGATCGGACCCCCGACCAACTGACGAAGATCGGCATGCGTTCCATCGTGCGAGGCTAGCTAGCGGTGCGCGGACAGTCCGCGAGCGACCCGGAATGGGCGAGAAGCGACGAGAAGTGACCGGCAGGAAATCAGCGGCTCAGCGGCCAGATTCCGAGGAACCCGCAGGTCACTGCTCCCCCGCTGACCGATCCCCGCCTACAGACCGGCTCACCGTCACCACACCGGCCTGACCGCCTGCAGGTTCCAGGTCAGCGGGCGGTGGCCGCGATGACGTCCGCAGCGTGGAGCATCTGGCGGCCGAACGGCTGGAGGCCGACCTCCTCGCACACGAGGCCGGTGGAGACCCGTTCCAGCACGCCCCACTCCCAGATGGCGGTGGCGTCGAGGCCGGTGCGGGCCGCGAGCACGCGAGCGCGGTCGAAGGGGTCGCCCTGCAGCAGCTCCACCGGGTCCTCGCGCAAGAGCACGCCGAGGTCGCACTCGGGCTCGGCCCGCACGCCGTCGGGGTCGACCAGCTTGAAGCCGTCGTCGGCCTGCAGCGCGTTCCACTGGTGCACGTCGCCGTGGACGAGGACGGCCCGCTCGTCGTCGTGGGCGGCGACACGTCGCTCGGCGCAGGCCAGGGCATGGGCGACCGCCGCCTCCGAGCAGGGCCGTCCCAACCGGTCCCAGCGCTCGACGATGCCCGCAGCGATCTCGCCGGCGCGCTCGGCACCGCTCGGGAGGGCGAGCCCGGCGGGAACGGGGCGCCACAGCGCCGTAGCCGCGTCGGCGAGCACCTCGAGGCGACGGCCGAGCGGCAGGTCGAGGTCGCGCAGCGACGGGCCCAGGCGCTCTACCAGCAGGGCGCCGAGCGCCTCGTCGTGGCGCAGGAGGCGGGCGCAGCCCTCGCCCTGCGCCTGGCGCAGCACGGTGGCCTCCCGCTGAGCCGCTCCGCCCGCTCTCGGGACCACTACCTTCAGGACCGCCCGTCCGCCTCCTTCCAGGTCAACCGGAGCGACGAACCCCTCCGTGGCGTCGGGGAACGGCGAGCCGATGACCAGGCCCCACCGACCAGCCAGCTGGGCCAACCGGGTCGGCAGCTCGTCGAGCCAGGCTTCGGCGCCCACGGCGATCGCCTTCCGGCGCACGGGGTCGGGCAGCGCCGCCAGGCTCGGGCTCGATGGTCGATCGTCACCGGGGACAGGGGGCACCGGACGAGCGTGGCACCGCCGCGCAGCGACCTCGCAGCGACCTCGCAGCGAGTTCGCCTTGCCCTGCACCGCTCGACCGGCTCGGCGCTCGGGTTGTCGCTGCGAGGTGGGCACGTGGACCGGCCCGGCTTCTGACGGTGGCGAGCCTGCGGGTAGGCGTCGAGCATGGGCGTGTTGGAGCGGTGGGACCGGAAGAACCAGGAGACCCTCGAGTACCACGAGGACCAGCGGCGGGAGGGGCCGAAGGGGCCCAGCGGCTGGCAGTGGGCTGGCACCTTCGGGGCCATGGCGGTACTGCGGCAGGTGCTCGACTCGGCGCTGGGGTTCGGGCCGACCATGGCCGTCCTGGTGACCTTGGCAGTCGTGCTGCTCGTGATCGGTGGGATCACCGCCCACCGCCAGCGCCAGCGCTGGCAGGCCCACCGGTCGGGCCGCAGCGCCCCAGCCCAGGGCTCGGAGCCCCGCTCCGCCTCGTAGCGGGGCCGGCGACCGGGGACGACCAGGCGGGTCCCTAGGGTTGGCCGCATGGCGGTCGACCTCCAGGCCCCGCCTCCACCCCGGGCGGCCCGTGCGGCCGTTGCCGCGCTGTTCTTCACCAACGGTGCGCTGTTCGCCTCGGCGGTGCCCCGCTACCCGGAGATCAAGGCCGACCTAGGGCTGAGCAACGGGGCGCTGGGGGCGGCGATCGCCGCCTTCCCGCTCGGCGCCCTGCTGCTGGGGCTCACCGCCACCGCCCTGGTGGGACGGTTCCGCTCTCGACGGGTGGCGGTGGTGGGCATCCTCGTCCTCGGGGCGGTGCTGGCCCTGGTCCCGTTCGCACCGCGCTGGGGCCTGCTGGCGGCCGTGCTCTTCGTCGCCGGTGGCATCGACGCCGTGGTCGACGTGGCGCAGAACGCCCACGGGCTCCGCGTCCAACGCCGCTACGGGCGCTCGATCGTGAACGCGCTGCACGGCCTGTGGAGCGTGGGCGCGGTGGTCGGCGGCCTCGTGGGCGCCGCCCTGGCCGGCCTCGAGGTCCCGCTGCCAGCCCACTTCATCGGCGCCGCAGTGGTGGCCGGAGCGATCGCCCTGGTCGCCGACCGCCACCTGCTCCCCGGCCCGGACGACCGGGAGCGGGTGCCCGGCCTGGAGGCCGCGGACGCGTCCGCGGACGCGTCCGGCACCGAACCCGCGAGCCCTCCCGACGCGTCCGCGGACGCGCCCGCCATCGGAGCCGAGAAACGACCGGACGCGTCCGCGGACGCGTCTGGCGGCGACATCGAGGCCTCCCCCGCCGTGGTCGCCGGCGGGCTGCGCACGGCCGACCGGGCGGTGCTGCTCGGTCTGCTCGCCCTCGGCCTGCTCGCTGCCTGCGGGGCGTCGGTGGAAGACGCCGGGTCGTCGTGGGGCGCGGTGTACCTGCGCGACGAGCGGGGTGCCTCGGCTGCGGTCGCCGGCCTGGCCTTCGTGGCCCTGCAGTCGGCCATGACCGTCGGCCGGCTCACCGGCGATCGGCTGATGGACCGCTTCGGTCAGCGCGCCGTCGTCCGCACCGGCGGGCTGGTGGCGGCGATCGGCATGGGGGCCGCGCTGCTGGTGCCCACCACGGCCACCACCCTGCTCGGCTACGTGGCCGCCGGCCTCGGCGTCGCCACGCTCATCCCGGCCGCCATGCACGCCGCCGACGAGCTCCCCGGACTGCCCGCCGGCCTCGGCCTGACCGTCGTGAGCTGGATGCTGCGGGTGGGCTTCCTGCTCTCGGCGCCCCTCGTCGGCGCGGTGGCCGATGCCACCAGCATCCGGGTCGGCCTGGCCAGCGTGGTCCTCACCGGCGTGGCGATCGTCGCCCTGAGCCGCACCCTCGCCCGCCGCCCGGCTGCGTCGAGCGCCCCCGCCTCGGCCGTCGCTTGAGGCGGTCCGCCACCGTCGGCGGCGCCACGGCGGCGACAGCGAGGGGACAGGACCGGGAACCGGAACGGCGGCCCAGGCGACCGATGGGCGATCCGCCGAGGACGAGCCTCGGCCCGACCAAGGAGCGCTCCCCTGCCCACCTCACGCCTCGCCGCCGCCACCGGCCTCGTCACCGCCGCCCTGCTCGCCGTCGCCACCCTCGCGGCGCCCGCCTCGGCCCACGTGACCATCCCCGACCCGGGCACGAAGGGCGGGTTCTCGATCGTGACGTTCAGCGTGCCCAACGAGCGCGACGACGCCGGCACCACCAAGGTCGAGGTGCAGCTGCCCAAGGACAGCCCGCTGCCGTTCGTGTCGGTGCAGCCCAAGCCGGGCTGGACCGCCAAGACCACCATGCGGAAGCTCGACAAGCCCATCGAAGCGTTCGGCGACTCCTACGACGAGGTCGTCGACACCGTCACGTGGTCCGGCGGCCAGATCGAGGCCGGCCAGTTCGACACGTTCTCGCTCTCGGTCGGCCCGCTGCCCGACGACGTCGATGCCCTGGCCTTCCCCACCATCCAGACCTACAGCAGCGGTGAGGAGGTCGCCTGGATCCAGGCCACGCCGGCCAACGGCGAGGAGCCCGAGCACCCGGCGCCGACGCTGCAGCTCGTCGCCGGCGAAGCCGAGGGCACCGACGGCGGCGTGGCCACCACGACGACCGCCAGCTCGTCGTCCAAGGCCACCACCGATGACGGCGACGACCGCGACGACGGCACCGACCCCGTGGCCATCGCCGCCCTCGTCGTGGCCGTGCTGGCCGCGCTCCTCGGCGCCGGCGCCCTGCTCACCGCGCGGTCGAAGGCCGCCTGACGGCCGGGCTCGCCCGGAGGCGGCGCACCTCCTGCGGCTTTCGCGGCGAACGGGCGTCTGCCCCGGGCGATCCGGGCGCAGACTGTGGTGCGCCGCCGACGGGAGCGGCCGGCACCAGGGAGCGCCACCATGACCGACACCACCGAGACCGCCGCCACCACCGGCCCCGACGGGCCGATCGCCACCCCGGCCGGCGAGCGCTCGGCCCGCTGGCAGGTGGGCGAGGTCACCATCACCGCCGTCGTCGAGAGCGAGACCGCCGGCATCCCGCCGGCGTTCATGTTCCCCGACGCCGACGAAGCACTGATCCTGGGCCACCCGTGGCTGGTGCCCACCTGGGCCGACGCCCAGGGCAACCTGGCCATGCGGGTCCAGGCCTTCGTGCTGCAGGTGGCCGGGCGCACCATCGTGCTGGACCCGTGCGTCGGCAACGGCCGCCAGCGCGAGGTGCCGTGGTTCAGCGACCTCCGGACCCCGTTCCTCGAGCGCCTCGTCGCCGCCGGCATCGACCCGGGCTCGGTGACCGAGGTGCTCCACACCCACCTCCACGTCGACCACGTGGGCTGGGGGACCCGCCGGGAAGGCGACGCCTGGGTGCCGACCTTCCCCGCCGCCACCTACCGCTACGTCGATGGCGAGCTGGCCTGGCTCAGCAGCCGGGACGACGACGATGCCCGCCGCATCCACGCCGACAGCGTGCAACCGATCCTCGACGCCGGCCTGGCCGAGTCGGTGGCCGTCGACGCCGACCTGGGTGACGGGCTGCGCTTCGCCCCGACCCCCGGCCACACGCCCGGCCACGTGTCGCTGTGGATCGAGTCGGGCGACGCCGTCGCCTTGGTCACCGGCGACACCATCCACCACCCGTTCCAGCTGGCCGAGCCGGCGGTGGCGTTCGTGTCCGACGACGACGTCGCCCTCGCGCGGACCAGCCGCGACGACGTGCTCGCCGAGGCTGCCGCCCGCTCGGCGCTCGTGCTCGGCACCCACTTCCCCACCGAGCCCGTCGGTCGCCTAGCGCCCGACGGCGAGGTCTGGCGCTTCGAAGCGGCGCCGGGCGAGCCCGTCGGCTGAACCCGGATCCGGGCCCTGGGCCGGGCCGAGTTCGCGCCAGGTGGGCAGGTCGAGGCGCCCGTCCTGGAGCAGGCGCTGGCGCTTCGCCGGGTCCCGCAGGTCGAAGAGCCGGTAGGCCCAGATCGCCACGCCGACGCCCACCAGCTCCAGGAACAGCGACACCCCGAGGTGGGAGATCTCCGGGATCTGCCCCGGCGCGAAGGACAGGCCCGACACCGGCCACCAGAAGCTGTCGACCCGCGTGAAGGAGCCGTCGAGCACGAGGTGGCACATGAGGCCGATGGGCACGCCGAGGGCCCGACGCCGCACGAGCCGCCGGTTCCGGGTGGCCAGCATCACCACGCCCAGGATGCCGACGGCTCCGACGACCGAGTGCAGCAGGCGGGGCCCGCCGAGCGCGGCCTCGACGAGCGGGAGCAGCGCACCCAGGACCACCGTGCGGTAGTCGATGGCGGGGCTGCGGAAGACGATGGCGACGAGGACGACCGAGGTCGCCACGAACCAGACGAGCACCGGGGACGACCGGCTCAGGGCACGAGCAGGCGCCCGCACTCCTCGCAGTGGGTGACCTGCTCCGGGTGCTTCCGGATGCGGGCCGCCTCCACGGCGGAGAGCGTGAGGTGGCAGCCGCCGCACTGGGTGCCGATGAGCTTGGCGACGCCGATGCCGCCCCGCCCGCCCCGCAGCGAGGTGTACTCCTGCAGCAGGTCCGGGTCGACCTGGGCGGCGGTGGCCGCCCGGGCGGCGGTCTCCTTCTCGAGCTCGGCGGCCAGCTCGGCCTCGGCGGCGATGAGGCGGACCTCGGCGTCGGCCAGCACCGTGCGGCGCTGCTCGAGCGTGGTGGCCAGCGCCGCGAGGCGGGCGTCGATCGGCTCGATCTGCTCCATGATCTCGAGGTCCTGGTCCTCGAGCTGGGTGACCCGGCGCCCGAGGGCGTCGATCTCCTTGGTGAGGTCGTTGAGCTCGCCCGCCGCGGTGACCGAACCGCCGTAGAGCGTGTCGTTGACGCTCTTGCGCTTGGCGTTGACGGTCTCGATCTCGTCGTCGAGGCGCTTCTGCTGGCGACCGAGCTCGTCCCGGGCGGCCTGCTCGGCGGCCGCCTCGGCCTCGACCGCCGCGAGGGCAGCGGCTGCGGCGTCGCGCTCCTCGCGTGCAGGGAGCTGCTCCATCAGGTGCAGGATCTGGTCGAGCCGGGTGTCGTGGCTCTGGACCTCGAGCAGGGTGTCGAACGTGCTGGTCATCTAGTTGCCTCCAGCAGGCACGGTACCGAGCGTGCCCGGGGTGGCGGTGGTGGGGGTCTGCGTCGTGGGCGTGAAGCCGGGCAGCGTGGTGGGCGTGGCGCCCGTCCCGCCCGTGCCGCCACCGCCGCCGCGGTTGGTCCGCGGGGTGCGCCGGGTGGTCCCCGACCCGCCGCCGGAGCCCCCGACCTCGTTCGGGATCTTGCCCACCGACTTGCCGCTCCGGGTGGGGTCCGCCGGCGTGAAGTCGACGACGGGCAGGCCGGCGTAGAGCAGCGAGTAGTAGCGGCCCCAGGTCAGCGCCGGGAACTTGCCGCCCGTGGCGCCGCGCAGCTCGGCGTTGGAGTCCAGGCTGATGTTGCCGTCCTTGGCGCCCATCCAGACCGCGGTGGCCAGGCGGGGGGTGAAGCCCACGAACCACACGTCGGTGGAGTCGTTGGTGGTGCCGGTCTTGCCGGCGGCCGGCTGGCCGCCCTCGATGGCGGCGTTCTTGCCGGTGCCGCGCACGACGTTGTTCAGCAGGACCTGGTCGACGAGGCGGGCCGACTGGATGCTCATGACCCGCTCGGGCTTGGCCTGGTGCTGGTAGAGGGTCTTGCCGTCCCGGGAGACGATCTTCTCGATGTAGTACGGCTCGTTGCGGACCCCGTCGTTCGCGAAGGTGGCGTACGCCGAGGCCATCTGCAGCGGCGAGACGTCGGAGGTGCCGAGCGGCAGCGACGGCACGGCGTCGAGCTTGCTGGTGATGCCGAGCTTGCGGGCCATGGCGACCACGTTGTCGATCCCGGCCACCTGGCCCAGCCGCACGAACCCGCAGTTCGAGCTGACCTGGATCATGGTGGTGATGGTGCCGGTGCCGGCCTTGCCGGTGGACGGCGAGTAGAGCTTGGTCTGGCCCGGGAACTTGAACGTGCACTTGCCGCCGCTGACGGTGTCGCTCGGGACGTAGCCCTGCTCGAGCAGCGTGGCCAGCACGATCGCCTTCATGGTCGATCCCACCTGGCGGCCGGCGAGGGCGATGTTGAACTGGACCTTGTCGTAGCCGGGGCCGCCGAGCAGGACCTTGACCGCACCGGTGGACGGCTCGACCGAGGCGATGGCCTGGGTGCCGATGGTGGGCTGGCCGGTCTTCGGGTTGATCACCTGGAAGGTGCCGTCGCCCAGGTTGCCCGGCATGGTCTCGTCCCGGGCCTGCTTGGCCTTCTCCTGCATCGCCGGGTCGTAGGTGGTGTACACCGAGATGCCGCCCTCGTAGACGGCCCGGTTGCGCTCGGCCTCGGTGCCGCCCAGGCCGTACTTCGGGTCGCTCAGCAGCTGCTGCTTGACCTCTTCGACGAAGTAGTCGTACGGCGGCTTCGGCTTGTTGGCCACCGTGGGCAGCGGGACCGCTTGGTAGAACTTGACCTCGTCCTCGGTCAGCTTCTTGGTGGCCACGAGGCGCTTGAACACCAGGCTGCGCTGCTTGAGCGCCACCTTCGGGTTCTTGAACGGGTTGTAGTAGTTCGGGCTGGAGATGAGCGAGGCCAGCGTGGCGCCCTCGGCCCAGTTCAGGTCCTTGACGCTCTTGTTGAAGTAGTACTCCGAGGCCGCCGCCACGCCGTAGGCGCCGCCGCCGAAGTAGACGCTGTTCAGGTAGTACTCGAGGATCTCGTCCTTGGACATCTGCTTCTCGAGCTCGACGGCGAGGAACGCCTCGCGGAGCTTGCGCTTGATGTCCTGCTGGTCGCCGACCAGCGAGTTCTTGACCACCTGCTGGGTGATGGTGGAACCGCCCTGGCTGACGCCGCCGGTCTCCAGGTTGGCGTTCACGGCCCGCAGGATCGACCGGATGTTGACGCCCTTGTGCTTGTAGAAGTTGGCGTCCTCGGTGGCGAGCACCGACCAGCGCACGGTGTCGGGGATGTCCTTGAGCGAGATCACAACCCGGTTCTGCGGGTCCTCGCGGTTGGTCATGGTCCCGAGCCGGGAGCCGCTGGCGTCGAAGATGTAGGACCGCTCGGCGAGGGGCTTGAGGGCGAGGGTCTGGTGATCGGACTTGTGGGCGCTCACCAGGTTCGCGACCTGCGGGCCGATGACGGCCAGCGAGGCCGCCATCACCCCGATGAGCGCCGCCATCACGACGACGAACCGGATGAAGCGCTTGAGGACAGACACGGCACGGCGATGGTACTGCGCCGGGCCGAGCGCCTGGGTGGCAGGCCGCCGTCACCCGGGCGGCCGACGGTAGGGTCACCGCAGCCCGCACCCGCCGCCGAGCACCCGAGGTCCACCACCCATGTCGCACCCCCGTCCGTTCCGGTTCGGCGTCCAGATCGCCACGGCGGGCTCGGCCGCCGAGTGGGTCGCGTCGGCCCGCCGGGCCGAGGAGCTCGGCTACGACACGCTGTTCATGCCGGACCACTTCGGCGACCAGCTGGCCCCCGTCCCGGCCCTGATGGCGGCGGCCTCGGCCACCACCGACCTGCGCGTGGGCGCCCTGGTGTTCGACAACGACTACAAGCACCCGCTCGTGCTGGCCAAGGAGCTCGCCACCATCGACGTGCTGTCGGGCGGCCGCCTCGAGATCGGCCTGGGTGCCGGTTGGATGCGCAGCGACTACGAGGAGTCGGGCATCGCGTACGACGCCCCCGCCACCCGGGTGGACCGCTTCGAGGAGGGCCTCCAGGTCATCCTCGGGTTGCTGGGCCCGGACCCGTTCACGTTCGCCGGCGAGCACTACCAGATCACCGCGCACAACGGCCTGCCGAAGCCGGTGCAGTCGCCGCGGCCTCCGGTCATCATCGGCGGCGGCAAGAAGCGCATGCTCGAGCTGGCCGGGCGCCACGCCGACATCGTGGGCGTGAACCCCACCATCCCCAACGGCGCCGTCGACGCCGATGCGGCCAAGAACGGCACCGCCGAGGAGACCGATCGCAAGCTGGCCTGGATCCGCGCTGCGGCCGGCGACCGCTACGGCGACGTCGAGATCAACCTGCTCAACTTCGGCTGCTTCGTCACCGACGACCGCGAGTCGCTCGTGGAGCAGTTCGCACCGGCGTTCGGCATCAGCCCCGCCGAGCTGCTCGAAGTTCCCCCACGCGCTCGTCGGCACCGTCGAGCAGATCACCGAATCGCTGGAGGCTCGCCGGGAGCGCTGGGACGCCAGCTACATCGTGATCCAGCAGGACGCCCTGGAGGCCATGGCCCCCGTCGTGGCGAAGCTTCGAGGGACCTGACCAGCTCCCGGGCGGACGGTCGGCGCAGGGGAGGATCGATGGACCGGAGCGGATTGGCCGACGAACCTTCCTCGGAGCGCGAGCTCGCCGGCCTGCACGCCCCGGATCGGCGGCTCGACCTGGCCTTCGCCGCGGCGCTCGCCATCCCGGCGGGCTCGTACGTCAGCTGCCTGTACGACGGGTCCGGGCCGACCCGACCGCCGCTGCTGGCCGATCGGCTCCACGACGTCCACTGGCTCCAGACCGAGGACCACCCCCTCAGCTACGTCGACCCGGAGCACCACCTCCGCATCCACCAGGCCTGGCTGACGGCGTGCCAGGGCGCCGAGCGCATGGGCCGGGCGCGTGCGGACCTGCCGGCCGCTGCCCGAGGTCGAGGCCGGCAGCCCCGAGGCCGCCGCCGGGCGCTGGTACGACGTCGACATCCTCGACCTCACCGGGGTCGACGGCGTCGACGCCGTGGTGGTCCAGCTGGTCGCCGCGCCGGCCGACGCCGACGTCCAGCTGCCCGGGGAGGTGACGGTGCCCCCGTCGTGGTTCCGGGGCACCACCAGCTTCCGGTTCCGCCTGTCGGCCGAGGGACGGATCCAGGGTGGCACGCTCAACGTCGACGAGGTGCTCGGCCGCACGCTCCCCGAGCTGCTCGGCACCGGCCTCGAGACGCTGATCCATCCCGACGACCTGCCGGCGGCCCGCCGGGCCTGGTCGCGGATCACCGGCACCACCGATCGAACCCCGCCCTGCCGCCAGCGCATGCTGCTGGCGGACGGCACCTGGCGGTGGTTCGAGTCGATGAGCTGGAACGTGCTCGACGTGCCCGACCTGGGCGTGGTGATCGCGGAGTTCCGCGACATCGACGAGCAGGTGGAGGCCGAGCGCATCCAGCACCTCGCCACCCGGGCCCACCAACGCATGGTGACCGTCGTCGACGAGGTCGACGACATGATCATGGTCGGCCGGCTCGACGTCGGGCTGGTCTACGTGAACGAGGCCGCCGCCGAGCTCGTCGGCCCGGATGCGGTGGGCCAACCGCTCCGGTCGCGGATGCGACCGGCGCTGGCCGCGTTCGCCGGTGCCGTCATCGAGCCGGCCATCCGGCGCAACGAGCGCTGGACGGGCGACATCGACGTCCTCGTCGGCGGGGAGCCGCGGACCATGGCCACCACGGTGACCCCGGTGGTCGAGGACGACGGCAACGAGGTGTACTTCGGCGTGGTCATGCACGACGTGACCGAGGCGAGGCGCCACGCCGAGGAGCTCGCGGTGCTGGCCCGCCGGGACCCTTTGACCGGCCTGCCGAACCGGCTGGCGCTGATGGAGCAGCTCGCCGAGCTGCTCGAAGGCGACCCCGACACGGTCATCACCATCGACTTCATCGACCTGGACAACCTCAAGGTCGTCAACGACGGCCTGGGCCACAGCGCAGGCGACCAGCTGCTGCGTGCGGTCGGCGCAGAGCTGCTGGCCCAGCCCGGACGGATCGTCGCCCGGTTCGGCGGTGACGAGTTCGTGGTGGTGCACGAGGGCCTCAGCGAGGTCGAGGCCGCCCGGTCGGCGCGCACGCTGTTGAGCGCCATCGAGGCGGTCACCGTGGTGGGCGTGTCCAGCCACATCTCGGCCAGCGTCGGGGTGGCGTCGTGCCGGCGGGGCGACCTCGACCCCGAGAGCGCCATCCGCGACGCCGATGCGGCGATGTACGTGGCGAAGCGCACCGGCCGCGCTCGGATCGTGGCCTTCGACGACACCATGCGCCAGGTGGTGGCCCGGCGGTTCTCGATCGAGTCGGGGCTTCGGGAATCGCTGTCCGACGGGAGGCTCGACCTGCACCTCCAGCCGGTCATCGACCTGGTCCACGGCGACGTGGTCAGCGGGTACGAGGCGCTGGCCCGGTGGCCGCTCGCGGCGCCCAGCGAGTTCATCCCGATCGCCGAGGAGTCCGGGCTGATCCTGCCGCTCGGGCGCTGGGCCCTGCACCAGGCCCTCGGTGCGCTGAACCGGATCGCGGCGATCTCCCCGGCGCTCGGCGAACAGCGGATGGGCGTGAACGTGTCCGGGCACCAGCTCGTCGAGCCGGGCTTCGCCGCGATGGTCATCGACGCCCTCGCCGAGCACGCGGTGAACCCGGAGCACCTGGTGCTCGAGCTCACCGAATCGGTGCTCATCGACTCCCGGGACGAGATCGACGACGTGCTGCGCCGGCTGCGCGACCACGGCGTGTCGCTGGCCCTCGACGACTTCGGCTCCGGCTACTCGTCGCTCGGCTACCTGCGGCGCTACCCGATCGACGTCCTCAAGCTCGACACCAGCTACACCCAGGCGCTGCTCACCGACCACGGCACCCGGATCATCGCCGAGGGCATCATCACCATGGCCAGCCGGCTCGGCCTGCGTGTGGTCGCCGAGGGCGTCGAGACGCCGGACGAGCTCGAGCTGGCCCGGGACCTCGGCATCACGTGGGCGCAGGGATACCTGCTGGGCCGCCCCGAGCCCATCGATGCCGTCGTCGAGGGCCTGCGCGCCGCCCACCCGCCGACCTGACGGGCTGGCGGGGCCGCTGGCCGGCGGATGGGGGGGAACGGACGAACGTCGCCGCGACTGGTGCCCCCTCCCCCGGCGAACGCATGCCTCCTCGTTCATATAACCGCTCAGGCATGCGTCGTGGACCGCCGTTTCCCCTGGTCAGGGGCCAGGTAGGTCAGACGGGCGCCGATTGGCGCAGATTCTGCGCAGAATCGACGCCAATCCCCTCCCGTGCGACCTAGGCGCGTGAGGGAGAGGACGGTGGCGACGGGCGGGTCGCCCGCCGGCCACGCCACCCGGCCGTCGACCAGCGTCCACGTCCGGTCCTCCGCTCGGCCCGGCGTGAGGTCCTCGACCGCCCATCCGGACCCGAGGTCGAGGTGATCGAGCACCAGGTCCGGACCCGCCCCGGCATCGTCGGGCAGGCGGTAGAGGAACACCACCGAGCGGCTCCCGTCCTTGGCCGAGAACGCCACCGCAGCCCGGCTCGACCCCCCCGGCGACACCAGCCGGTGCTGGTCCCCCCTGCTGCACCAGGTCGCGCACCCGGTGGTAGGCGTCCACGGCCTGGCGCCCCACCGCCCACTCCTCGTCGGTCACGGCCCGCAGGTCGACGTCGAAGCCGAACCGCCCGCTCATGGCCACGGCGCAGCCGAACGGGAACGGCCGTGCGCCCCACCGGGTCACGTGCGCCGCCACGACCGACGCCGGGAGCAGGTGCGACGCACCCCACTGGATGCGCACCCGGTCGACGGGGTCGGTGTTGTCCGACGTCCACAGCTCGTTGAACCAGCGCAGCGTCCCGAGCTCCGACCGCCCACCGCCCGAGGAGCACAGCATCACCTCCACCTCGGGGTGTCGGCGCCGGACCTCGGCCATCACGTCCCACGCCGCCTGGACGCGGTCCATGGCGAGGTGCGACTGCCGGTCGCCCGCCAAGGCCACCGACCCCGGCTCGGTCACGTCGCGGTTGGCGTCCCACTTCAGGTAGCTGATGCCCGTGTGCTCGGTGAGCACCCGGTCGACCACGCCCACCACGAACGCCCGCACCTCGGGCTGGAGGAGGTCGAGCACCAGCTGGTTGCGCTCCTCGCGCCGCTCCCGCCCCGGCTCGCCGATCACCCAGTCCGGGTGGGCCTCGTAGAGCTCCGAGACCGGGTTCACCATCTCCGGCTCCACCCACAGGCCGAAGCGCAGCCCCTGCTCGAGGGTGTGGTCGATGAGCGGCTGCAGGCCGTCGGGCAGCTTCGAGCGATCGACGTCCCAGTCGCCCAGCGACGTCGTGTCGTCGTTGCGCGGGTACCGCGACCCGAACCACCCGTCGTCGAGCAGGAAGAGCTCGCCGCCGAGCTCGGCTGCCCGATCGACCTGGGCGCGCAGGCCCGCCGGGTCGAGGTCGAAGAAGACGGCCTCCCACGTGTTCACCACGGTCGCCCGCAGCTCGGTCCCGTCTGGCACCACGTGCTGGCGGGCGAAGTCGTGCAGCGAGCGGCTGGTGGGCCCGATGCCGGCGTCGGACCACGTCCACAGAGCGGCGGCGGAGGTGAACCGCTCCCCCGGGCCGAGCACCCGCTCGGCCCCCCGGAACTGCTGGCCGGCCACCAGCCGCAGCTGGGCGTGGGCGGCCAGCTCGGCGTCGAAGCGGACGTCGCCGCCCCACTGCACGGCGCAGGCACCGACCTGGCCGGCGGTCTCGGTGGCCGGCCCGTCGGGTGCGAGCAGCGCGAGCGACGCCCGGTGCAGCGACGAGCGCAGCCCGCCCGCCGAGGCGACCACCTTCGTCCCCGGCGTCAGCCGCTCGGTCGTCTCCTGCCACTCGGCCGCCCAGCCGCCGCCCCAGTGCGTGAGGTGCGGATCGCTCCCCGAGAACGACGGCGCAGACGCAGCCGCCCGGTGGACCGTGAGGTCGCCCTCGCCGCGGTTGGCCACCTCCACCCACTGCTCGATGAGGTCGTGCTCCGGCCAGGTGCGGAAGCACAGCGAGACGAGGAGCGGCGCGACCCGGTCCCGCAGGTCGATGCGGACCACCTCGCCGTGGTCGTGGCCGTCACGGGTGAGCCCCTCGAACACCAGCCGCGTCGACGTCGCCCCGTCGACCTGGGTCACCCGCAGCGCCGGCTCCCGCAGGACCTCCTCGCCGAACGTCGGGTACGCCAACGGGTACAGCGCCACCGGCAGCTCGGGTCGGCGAGCGGCCACGCCCGCCCCGAAGGCGATCTGGTGGAGCCGCCCGTCCTCGCCGACCGCCAGCACGAGCCCGGTGCGCCCGGCCTCGATCACGATCACGTCCACGTCCCGGTCCCCCGACATGGCGTCGGACCGTAGCCCCGCCCGCAGGGACCACCCGCGGCTGCGCCGCCGAGCTGCCTGCACCGCTGGCCGGACCGCCGACCCCCGCACCCCAACGGTGCCGGAGCCGACGGCCGAGACCAGGCGGCGGGCCAGGCGGGCCCGCCCGGCCGAGGGGGCTCAGAGGATGAAGAGCATCTCCTGGTAGGTCGGCAGCGGCCACAGGTCGTCGGCCACGAGCGACTCGAGCTCGTCGGCGGCCACGCGGACCGCAGCCATGGCCGGCAGCAGCTCGAGGCCGGCGTGGGTGGCCTCGGCCTCCACCGAGTCGGCCCCGTCGTGGCCCAGGGCACCCTTCAGCGCCGCGATCCCGCCGCGCAGCGCCTGGATCGACGCCGACACGCCGTCGAGGTCGCTGGTGTCGACCTCGACGTCGAGCGCCTTGAGGCTGGCCAGGTTGGTGGCCAGCTCCGTCTGGTAGCGCAAGGCGGCGGGCAGCACCATCGTCGACGCCATCTCCAGGGTGGAGCGGGCCTCCACGCCGATGCTCAGGGCGTACTGCTCCATGGCGATCTCGTAGCGGCTGTGCATCTCCCGCTCGCTGAACACGCCGTAGCGGCTGAACAGCTCGAGCGCCTCGGGGGTCACGAGCTGCGGCAGGGCGTCGAGCGTGGTGCGCAGGTTGAGCAGGCCCCGGGCCTCGGCCTCCACCTGCCAGTCCTCGGAGTAGCCGTCGCCGTTGAAGACCACCGCACCGTGGTCGGTGATGATCGCCTCCAGCACCTTCTGGACCGCGACGTCGAAGTCGGCGCCGTCGGCCATCGACGTCTCGATCTCGGTGGCGATGTGGTCGAGCGCCTCGGCCAGCATGGTGTTGATCGTGACCATCGGTCCGGCGATGGACTGCAGCGAGCCGGGCGCCCGGAACTCGAACCGGTTGCCGGTGAAGGCCATGGGGCTGGTCCGGTTGCGATCGCCCGGGTCGGTGGGCAGCACCGGGAGCGTGTCGGCGCCGATGATGATCGTGCCCTTCTCCTTGGAGCTGGTGGCCCCGCCCTTCGCAACCTGGTCGAACACGTCGGCCAGCTGGTCGCCCAGGAAGATCGAGATGATCGCCGGCGGGGCCTCGTTGGCACCGAGGCGGTGGTCGTTGGTGGCCGAGGCCACCGAGCAGCGCAGGAGGCCGCCGTACTTGTGCACGCCCCGGATGACCGCGGCGCAGAACACCAGGAACTGGGCGTTCTCGTGGGGCGTGTCCCCGGGGAGCAGGAGGTTGCCCTCGCTGGCGTTGCCCAGCGAGAAGTTCACGTGCTTGCCCGAGCCGTTGATGCCGGCGAAGGGCTTCTCGTGGAAGAGGCACTCCATGCCGTGCTTGTTGGCCACCTTCTTGAGGGTGACCATGAGCAGCTGCTGGTGGTCGGCAGCAACGTTCGAACGCTCGAACATGGGGGCGATCTCGAACTGGCCGGGGGCCACCTCGTTGTGGCGGGTCTTGGCCGGGATGCCGAGCTTGAAGAGCTCCCGCTCGCAGTCGAGCATGAACGCCAGCACCCGGTCGGGGATGGCGCCGAAGTAGTGGTCGTCGAACTCCTGGCCCTTCGGCGGCGCGGCGCCGAAGAGGGTGCGACCGCTGTTGAGCAGGTCAGGCCGGGAGAACACGAAGCTGCGGTCGATCAGGAAGTACTCCTGCTCGGCCCCGGCGAAGGACACCACGGCCTCGGGCTTGGCGTGGCCGAAGAGCTTCAGCACGCGCTCGGCCTGGGCGGCCATGGCCTGCTGCGAGCGCAGCAGCGGCGTCTTGTGGTCGAGCGCCTCGCCCGTCATCGACACGAACACCGTGGGGATGCACAGCGTGTTCCCGTTGGGGTTCTCGAGGATGTAGGCGGGGCTGGTGACGTCCCAACCGGTGTAGCCCCGGGCCTCGAACGTGGCCCGCAGCCCGCCGTTCGGGAAGCTCGACGCATCGGGCTCGCCCTGGGTCAGCGTCTTGCCGGCGAACTCGGCGATCGAGGCGCCGTCGTCACCCGGCTCGAAGAAGCTGTCGTGCTTCTCCGCCGTCAGGCCGGTGAGGGGGTAGAAGACGTGCGCGTAGTGCGTGGCCCCCTTCTCGAGCGCCCAGTCCTTCATGGCCGAGGCCACGATGTCGGCCACCGCCGGATCGAGCGCCTTCGACCGCTCGATGGTGGCCATCACCGACTTGAAGACCGGCTTGGGCAGCCGCTTCTGCATGACGGCCTTCGTGAAGACGTTCTGGCCGAACACCTCCCCCGGCGTCTCGTCGGTCGAGAAGAACGCCTCCGGGGACCGGTGCTCCTTCACGTTCTCGATCGCCTGCAGCCGTGCCTTGCTCCCACTCATGTGCGCTTCCCTCTCGGTCGGTGGGCCCACCCCTGGGCCGGCCCCGACCGTACGGAGCACGAAAGTCCGCAACGTTTCCCCACCGTGACCACCCGAAGATGTCCCCCACCCGCCCCGATCCCGCCCTGCCTCCGCCCGACACCGGCAGACCCCACCGAAGTCGTTGCACCTTCGCACCGCATGCGTGCAGACGTGCAACGACTTCGCGGTGGAAGCGGGGCCGAACGCGTGGAGCCGTGCGGCACGGGCCAGGTAGGGTCGCCCCCTTCCGGGCGCATAGCTCAGTTGGCTAGAGCGCTGCCCTTACAAGGCAGATGTCGGGGGTTCGAGTCCCTCTGCGCCCACCGGTGCCGCTGACCCGCCGCGGCCGCCCGATCACGCGACGTGGCCGCAGGAGGTCGCCTACGGGCTAGCGTCCCTGGTCCACCCCGTTCGATGACCGAATGGAGGTGGTTGGGCTGTGGCGGAGTCCCTGCGAAGCCGATGGGCTGCGGTGCGCACCGCCTTCGGCGCGGCCCTGCCACTGCCCATCGCCGTCGACGGGCACCACGACCTGACCGAAGAGCAAGCGGACACGCTGGCGGTGCGCCGCATCCGCGTCTCCTGGCTGCTCGCCCCGCTGGCCAACGTGCTCCACCTGGCCAGCATCGTGGTGACGGGCGTGTTCCTGCTCCCGGCCGGCACCGGGTGGTTCGCGCCCGCATGGACGATCGCCATGTCGGCCGTCGCGCTCAACTCCATCCGGGTCTGGCTGCCGCGAGCCCTCGGGCCCATCTCCCCGGCCGAGGCGACCAACCGCGGCCTGCAGCTCGAGTCGCTCACCTTCGCGGTCCTGTACGCGCTCGTGATCTGGCGGGCCGTCCCACTGGTGTCGCACGACCAGGCCGTGCTGCTCGTGGCCACCTTCGCCGGCGTGTTCGGATCCGGCGCCATCTGCCAGTCGAGCGACACGTCGCTCGGCCTGACCTGGGTGTGGGGCCACACCGTGACCTGCGGCGTGGCCTTCCTGTCCCTGCGCCAGCCGATCTACGACCTCGTCACCCTGCAGCTCGTCGTCTACGCCCTGGCCCTGACCCTGGCCATCGTGCAGCTCTCGAACACCTTCGAGCGGTGGTGCCGAGCGGAGATCACGGCCGACGCCGAGCGGTCCGTCGTCCGCCTGCTGCTCGACGACTACGAGGGGGGCGCCCGCGACTGGCTCTGGCAGACGGACGGCGCCGGCACCCTGGTCTCGGTCTCGGCCCGCTTCGCCCGGAGCGCCGGCCGCCCGATCGCCGCGATCGAGGGGCAGCGGCTCCTGGACCTGCTCGCTGCGCTCGCGCCGCCCAGCCCCGACGGTGCGGCGGTCGGGGAGCCGAGCCCGATCGACCGCCTCGCCGCCGCCCTCCGTGGCAGGACCCCGTTCCGCGACGTGGTCGTGCCGGTCTCGGTCGAGGGCGCCACGGCCTGGTGGTCGCTCTCCGGGCACCCAGCCGAAGGGGACGGCCGAGCAGGCGGCGGCGGTTGGCGAGGCGTGGCGAGCAACGTCACCCAGGACCACGAGCAGCAGCGCCAGATCCTCCGGCTCGCCACCATCGACCCGCTCACGGGCCTGGCCAACCGCAACCGGTTCCGCACGGCGCTCGACGAGCTCGTGTCGCAGCGGGCGCCCGAGCGCCAGATCGTGCTGGCGTTCCTCGACCTCGACGACTTCAAGGCGGTCAACGACACGCTCGGCCACGTGGCAGGCGACGAGCTGCTCGCCGCAGCTGCGGTGCGCCTGCGCAGTGCCGCCGGGCCCCAGCACCTGTGCGCCCGGCTCGGCGGCGACGAGTTCGCCGTGCTGGTGAGCGTGCCGATGGACGACCCCGGGGTCCACGACCACCTCGAGGGGCTCGTGGCCGCGCTGCGCCAGCCGTTCACCGTGGCGGGCCTGCAGGTCGCCATCCGCGGCAGCCTCGGCTACGCCGCGATCCCGAGCGATGCCCACGGCCCCGACGACCTCGTCGTGCACGCCGACCTGGCGCTGTACGAGGCGAAGGCGCAGGGTCGAGACACCCTCCGACGGTTCGAACCGGCGCTCGCGGCCCGGGCCCAGCGGCGGGCCGTGGTGCTGCAAGACCTCGACGGTGCCCTCGAGCACGACGAGCTCCGGGTCTGGTTCCAACCGCAGGTCGACCTCCGCACCGGCGCCGCCACCGGGGCCGAGGCGCTCCTGCGCTGGGAGCACCCCGAGCGCGGCCTCTTGGCCCCGGGCGAGTTCATCGCCGTCGCCGAGGAGACCGGCCTGATCGTGCCCATCGGCGAGCTGGCCCTCCGTCGATCGCTCGAGGTGGCGACCTCCTGGCCGACCGCCCTTCGGCTCGCGGTGAACGTCTCGCCAAAGCAGCTCACCTCGCCGGACTTCGTGCGGCGCTTCCTCGCGGCGGTGGACCGCTCCGGCATCGACCCCCAGCGCGTGGAGGTCGAGGTCACCGAGACCGCGGTGGTGGAGCCTGCGGCTCGAGGGGTGCTCACCGAGCTCCGCCACCACGGCCTCGGCCTCGCCGTCGACGACTTCGGGACGGGGTACTCGTCCCTCGCCACGTTGGGCGAGCTGCCGGTCACCGTCCTGAAGATCGACCGAGCGTTCGTGGCCGCCCTCCAGCCCGACCCGGGTCACGCCTCGCAGGTGCTCGTCCAGGCCATCATCGACGTCGCCGCTGCGCTCGAGATCGCAACCGTCGCCGAAGGCGTCGAGACCGAAGAGCAGGCGGACATCTTGCGGTCGCTCGGCTGCCCCACGGCTCAGGGCTTCCTCTGGTCACCGGCGCTCCCCGCAGAGCAGGTCGAACCGCTCCTCTCCGGGCGCGCCGGTCCGGACCTCGGGCGTCGCCGCGTGGAGCGGAGGTAGGGTCCGGCTCCGTCCACGTAGGAGGGAGAGCCGTGGCCCGAGCCACCACCAGCACGACGGCTCGTCGGTCGTGACGGGCCTGGCCATCGAGCGGACCGACGGGCCGTTCGGAGCCGTCGTGCGCGGCCTGGACCTGCGGGAGGCGCCGGACGGCGCCCTCGCCGAGCAGCTGCGCGAGGCGTGGCTGGAGCACCAGGTGCTGGTGTTCCCGGACCAAGAGCTCGACCTCGAGCAGCTCGAAGCCGTGGCCGAGGCCTTCGGGCCCATCGGTGAGGACCCGTTCTTCCGTCCCATCCCCGGCCAGCCCCACGTGGTGGCGCTCACCCGGGAGGCCGACGAGACCACGCCGCTGTTCGCCGACGTGTGGCACTCCGACTGGAGCTTCCTCCCGACCCCGCCCGCCGGCACGCTGCTCTACGGCGTCGACATCCCGCCCGTCGGCGGCGACACCCTCTACGCCGATCAGCACGGCGCCTACGAGTCCCTCCCGCCCGACCTGCGCGAGCGCATCGAGGGACTGGTGGGCATCCACTCGGCCCAGCGCGGCTACGCGAAGCAGGGGCTCTACGGCGATCGGGACGAGGGCCGATCGATGGCCATCGTCGCCTCCGACGACGCCCTCGCCACCCAGCCCCACCCGCTCGTGCGCACCCACCCCGAGACCGGCCGCAAGGCGCTCTACGTGAGCCTCGCCTACACCATCGGCATCGAGGGGCTCGATGACGATGCCGCCAACGCGCTCGTCTTCGAGCTCATCGCCCACGCCGCCCGGCCCGAGCACGTCCATCGCCACCGCTGGGCGCCCGGCACCGTGGCGCTCTGGGACAACCGGTGCCTGCTCCACTGCGCCACCGGCGGCTACGAGGGCCACCGCCGCGAGCTCCACCGCCTCACCATCGCCGAGCGCCCCACCACCTGATCGGGGCACCCGCCCGATCACGCCCGCCGGCTCGGCACGCCCACCGGTCGCTCGTGTGCGGAGCCGTAGTCGCTGGAACGTCTGCTCACCAGGCGCGCCTCGCGAATGACGCTCGCGCACGCCATCCCTAGGTTGGTCCCACCACCGTCCCAGGGACCCGATTAGGCGTACGTCTGTTCGATGGAACGTGGTTCCCATTCATCGTATGGTGTCAGCAATCCTGATCCCGGAATCTTGATTCCTGACTTACGAAGACGGTCTTTCGTTCCAAGATCTCCACATCGAAGTACCGCTACGTGGCCGCTTGATTGCGGCCAACGCCGACCGCTTGACATCACCTGACTGCACAGCCCCAGCCCCGCCCTCACGAGCCGCCTCATGCCTACGTTGACGCCACGCCAGCAATATTCCAAGTCGTTGTTCAACAGCTATCACCGGCTCTCTGTTGCGATGGTGCTCGCCGACCGCCCAGAGGAGCTGTGGGACCGATCCAGGGTCATGTCTGCGGCGTCCGTGCCAGCAACCGCCGCACACAACGAGCTGGCGCTCATGGCCGGGCTCCACTTGCTGAATCGGATCGAGAGCGGACGGCAGGTCTACTTCACCGTCCGGGAGTCGGATCCGTTCTGGCGGTACATCCGAGCGCTCAGCGAGCGCGAGGCTCCGGCGCAAACACCCTCGGCCGATCAGCTTGAGGTCGTCGGAGATGCCTAGAGCTAGTCAGGCTGATCCGCAGTCTGAGCGGAGCCTCCGAGCAGTCATTTGGGTAATCGTTCTCGGCGTCCTCGCTAGCCGGATCGCCGTTGAGACGGAGAACGTCGGTCCCAGCGGCAGCGACGTCGTCGAATGGATCCAGGTGTTCCCGTGGCCGACGGCACTGGCCCCCATCTGGGTTGCCTGGCTCATCTGGCTCGCTCGCGAGGCTCAGCCTCGTCGTGGGCAGGATGATCCAGGTGGTGTCCGGCGACGCACCTTCCGCTGGTTGTTGCCCATGATTGCTGCGGGAGGGGTCTTCGCTACCAGCCTCAACCTTCAAGGGTTCGCGTGGCTCTTCTCGGCTCACTCGGTAGCAGCCATCGGGACACGCCTCGCCGCATGCGGCGCCCTTGACGTTCGCGCCGCCGAGAGGGCACGCCCGGCTCGAGACCACAATGGGCTGCGCCTCGTTCACGCAAGACGGCGGTCCCTGGCCTCCGCGACGGCCGAGTGGGCAACGAACCAGCTGCCCGGCAGCGGCGGAGCCGAGCGCGTCGACATTTCCATTGCCCTCCTCGTGATCCTCGTCGGTTGGATTGCACTGACCTTTGTCGGCGCAGGGGCTGTGCAAGCCGCTGCTGCTGAGGTGCCGATGCCGCGCCAGGCCGTTTCTTTGGTCGTCTCGACGTCAGTCGCCGTGGCGACGACCACGACCGCAGCCACCCAGACGACCCCCTCGACCACCTCGACCACCTCGACCACCGACTACGAACCTTGCAACGACACGTACCCGGACTGCGTTAGCGGAGGTTCGTAGGCCCGTGGGCCGGCGCCCGTGCTCCGTGCATGCTCGCCCCAAGTCGGAGCACATCGCCCGTGTAGCGAGCCGACGGGCCCCCACGCCCGCCGTCAGCCCGGCAGGCGGCCGGCAGCGACGTCCTCCTCGGAGACCACGTCGACGCCGGCCGCTCGCAGGGCCGTGGCGGTCAACCCCTCGCCCGGGACGAGGGTGCGCGAGAACGTCCCGTCGTAGACCTCGGCGCTGCCGCAGCTCGGGCTGCGGGCCTTCAGCACCGCGCCGACCACCGCTCGCTCGGTGGCCAGCTCGACGGCCACCTCGGCGCCTCGGCGGTACTGCTCGGTGACGTCGTCGCCGACCACGGTGACCACCCGGCGTACGCCATCGGCGGCGCGGACCACCTGCTCAGCGGCATCGCGCGGCGTCGGCAGCCCACCGGCGACCTCCGGGCACACCTCCACCAGCTCGTAGCGATCGGCCAGCGCATCGACCGCGGCGCGGGGGCTGGCGGCGCCACGGTGGTTGCACGCCACGCCGAGCAGGCACGCCGACACCAGCAGCGCAGGCCGGTCCGCGCGGCCACCGGATGGTCCCCGATCCGGCGCCTCGGGAGCGGTACCGTCAGCCATCGCAAGAACGTACCGGGCACCGGCCCGGTACGGACCCCCGGGAGGGTGCATGACGGGCCCTCGCCCCACGGTCGACGAGCGAGAAGCGGTCTTCCGCCGCCACCTGCGCGCCCTGGGCGACGCCCCGCTGCTCACCGCCGGCGAGGAGCTGGCCAAGGCGGCCACCGTGGCCGATGGCCGCGAGGCGGAGATGGAGCTGGCCGGCCTGGTCGGCGCCCCGGTCCCGGACCTCGAGGCCTCGGGCGTGCTGCGCCAGCGGGTGCGCGACGGTGAGGCGGCCCGCGCCGCGCTGATCGCCTCCACCCGTCGCCTGGTGGTCTCGCTCGCCCGACGCCACGGCGGCGACGGTGACCGCAGCGCCGTCTTGCTGGCCGCCGGCGACGACGCCCTGTCCCGTGCGGTCGACCGCTACGACCCCACCGGCGGCCTCCCGTTCAGCGCCTTCGCCCGCTGGTGGGTGGAGCGGGCCATGCGCGAGGTCGAGCGCCACCCCACCACCGTCGCCGCCGGCCCCACGGGCCCCACGCCGGTCGACCCCACCTTGCTCACGGCGCTCGGCCACCTCCACGAGGACGACTGCCGCGTGGTGGAGCTGCGCCTCGGCCTCAACGGCGGCCCGGCGCTGTCGGCGACCGAGACCGCCCGGGTCCTCGGAGTCGAGCAGGAGCGCGAAGAGGAGCGCGAGCTGCGCGCCTTGGCCAAGCTGCGCCACCCCTGCACCCCCGGCGACCTCACCCACCTCCGCCAGCTCTGACGCGCAGCGAGCCATCGGTCGCGGCCCGCGCCAGCAGACCGGGCCGCCCCGAGACGCCGAGCTTGCGGTAGACGGCGCCGAGGTGGTTCTCGACCGTCCTCGGGCTGATGAAGAGCTGGTTGGCGATGTCGCGGTTGGTGGCTCCCTCGGCGGCCAGCCGTGCCACCTGGAGCTCCATGACCCCCAGCAGCTCCGCAGTGGGCCTGGTGCGGTCGCTGGTGCCGCCGGCCGCCGCCAACTGGTCCTCGGCGCGACGTCGAGGCTCGACGGCGCCGACCCGCCCGAAGAGCTCGACGGCGCGCGCCAGGTGGCGACGTGCCTCGGCCCGGCGCTTGGCCCGCCGCAGCCGCTCGCCCCAGAGCTGCTCGGTGACCGCCTGGGCGATCCGGTTCTCGGTCCGGGCCAGCGCTTCGGCGGAGCGGGCGAAGTGGACCACCGCCTCGTCGACGTCGGTGGCGAGCATCGCGAGCACGCGCTCGTGCACGCCGACGTTCCACGCCCCGTGGACGGCCGCCCGCTCGGCCAGCACCGGCAACAGGGCTCGGGCCGCGTCGAGCTGACCCGTGCGGATCAGCGCTTCGGCCTCATCCACCTCGAACTGGGCGAAGGTGGTGTTCTCGGGTCCGAGGCGCGCCCGCAGCAGGGCGAACTCCGCCGCGGCTGCCTCCGGCCGGTCGTGCACCAGGTTGACCCGGGCCCGCGCGGCCCGGGCCGCCACCTCGCCGGCCAGGCTGCCGCCGGCCAGGAGCTCGTCGGCCAGCTGGGCGACGAGCTCCTCGTCGCCGGCCACCGCCGCGGCGATCGCCACGGTGTCGCGGCCGACCAGGCCGAGCCCGGGCTGGCCCGTCTCGGCCGACAGCGCCACCGCCTCTCGTCCGGCGGCGATGCAGTCCTGCAGGTCGATGCCGTAGGTGGCGAGGGCGCGAGCCCCGAGCACCGAGACCAGGGCCCCGGCGGCGCAGTTCGCCCGCACCGTCGCCTCCACGGCGTCCAGCAGGTCCGCCGCCTCGGCCCGCTGGTCGGTGAAGCTCAGGTACGGCACCACGACCTCCACGAGGAACGGGCCGGCGACCACGCCGCCCTCGGCCCGCAGCAGCTCCGGCCAGACCGCCACGTGGCGGGCCGCCCCCTCGACGTCTCCCTGCACGAACCGCCCGATGCCGTAGGCCACCTCGGCGTACCACCGACCGGGCGTCGGGGCGTCCGAGGCCAGCTCCCACATGCGCTCGGTCAGCGGCGGGACGGTGAACGGCGCTTGGGACAGCACGGCGCGCATGGCTTCACCCAGCAGCTCGGCCACCGCGACCGGTTCCTGGTCGCCGAACGCGGCGTCGGCCTCCTCCGCCAGGGTCCGAGCCCGGTCGAGGTCCTCGGCCGCCGTGGCCAGCCGGACGTCGATGCGCCTCGCCTCGATCCCGGCGCCGACGGTGGCGTCGGCAGCGCGGGCCTGCTCGAGGAGGTCGGCCGCCCAGCGCACCTCGCCGGCGACGAGCGCGCTGCGGGCGGCCGCGACGAGGTGGTCGGCGACGTCGGCGCCGCGGTCGGCCAAGCGGGCCGCCTCGACCCACCGGCGCGTGGCGGTGACCGGCGCACCTCGTCGTCGAGCGTCCTCCGCCGCCACGCCGAGGGCCCGGGCCAGCTCGGCATCGGTCCCGGTGGTGGCGGCGGCCCGGTGGACCAGGCCCCGGTCGGAGGACGCTCCCTCCACCGCCGCAACGGCGAGGTGGGCGCGCCGCAGCACCGGACCGGACAGGCTGTCGACCACGGCCGTGCGGGCCAGCGGGTGGCTGAAGCGGACCTGGCCCCCGCTCAGGTCCACCAGCCCGGCGACCTCGGCGGGCTCCAGGGCGGCGAGGTCCAGGTCCAGCTCGCCCAGCGCGGCGGCGACGGTGGCGGTCGAGCTGGCCCGCTCCACCGCCACCACGGCGAGCGCTCGGCGCGTCGGCTCCTCGAACGGCGCCAGCTGCTCGCGGTAGAGGGCGGCGATCTCGGCGGGGAGCCGGAGCCGCTCGGGCACCGGCCGGACCCCCGTGCGCTCGTCGGGATCGAGGGTGGCGGCGAGCTTCTGGGCGAGCAGCGGGCTGCCGCCGGCCACGGCCACGATGGCTTCGCGCGCCCTGCGACCGGACCCCGCAGCCCTCGGCGATCCGGTCGATGGCGGCGTCGTCGAGCGCGCCCAGCTCGATGGCGCCGGGGCTCGGGTGCTCCGGCCGGGCGGCGGTGACCACGACGACGGCATCGTCGGCCACCCGGCGGCTCAGGAAGTCGACGGCGAGCTGGGTCTCGGTGTCGATCCACTGGAGGTCGTCGACCACGACCAGCACCGGAGCCTCGCGGGCCATGGCCGAGAAGGTGCCCAGCGCCCCGAGCGACACCGCCAACCGGTCGACCGGTGCCGACCCGTCCAGCAGGGCCAGCGCCGTCCGGAGCGCCCGGCCCTGCGGGCCCGGGAGGCGGTCGAACAGGTCGAGGCGCTCGAGGCACAGCGACGACAGGCCCGCCCACGGCAGGTCGCGCTCGGCGGCCGAACCGGTGGCGCGCACGACGGTGGCCCCCCCCGCTCGACCGCTGCGGCGGCCACCCGCTCGAGCAGCGTCGTCTTGCCCGACCCGGCCTCGCCGACGATTGCGGCGGCCCCGCCCCGGCCGGCGGCCAACCCGTCGAGCAGCGCGAGCAGGTGCGCCAGCTCCTGGTCCCGGCCGATCAGCGGCGCAGCGTCGGGCGGTTCGGGGGGGGACCGGCGCGTTCCGCGCGCCAGTCGACGGGGCGGGGTTCGGGGGTGAGGTGGTCGTCAGGGGGCACGGTGCCGCGGTCCGAGCTTCGGCGAGGTGCGAGACCTTACAAGTTGCGCCTGCCCCGAAAGCCCACGGCGGGGCGGCGGCGGCCGGGCGACACCTCGACCGCCTCCGGGTGGGGTCGCGCGTCGCCGACCCGCTCAGCCGTCGGTGCCGGCGAGCCGGATGCACC
The DNA here is from genome assembly GCF_019048865.1 of Aquihabitans sp. G128. Lineage (GTDB taxonomy): Bacteria > Actinomycetota > Acidimicrobiia > Acidimicrobiales > Iamiaceae > Aquihabitans. The sequence goes on from NZ_CP077604.1 coordinate 1,295,198, forward strand.
CCAGGTCGTCCACGACCAGCGAGCGACGGCCATCGTGCGTGGTGCGGAGGAAGTCCTGTTCCAGGATCAGCGGCAGCGCGTCCAGGACCGGCGACGGGATGGCACCGGTGGGCAGGGTGCGGGGCCCGACGGCGAGGCGGTACGCGCCGAGGGCGTCGAGGGGGACGGCGAACGTGCCGAGCCCTTCCAACCGCACGACGACCACCTCGTCCGGGGGGGACGGCCTCCCCCTCCGTCCCCTCGGACCAGCCCGCTGGCCCCGCACCCTGCTCCACGAGGAGGACGGTACGGCGGTGTGCCCGAGCTGGGAAGGCCTGCGAGCGGCAGAGCGGGGTCGGAGCGGGACCGCAGCTCAGCGGTCGCGACGCTCGATCAGCTCGAGGGCCGTCGCGGTCTCGTGCTGGAGCTCGGGCAGCTCGGCCCGCGGGAACCAACGGACCTCGGTGATCTCCGGCGAACCGGGCCTGGCGGTGGCCGGATCGACCCCATCGGCCGGTCGAGCGCGGTAGACGACGTCCACCCGCTGGGGCTCGGCATCGACCACCACGGTGGGCTCCCCCACCAGCTCGACGGCCAGCTCCACCTCCTCGAACACCTCGCGGCGGGCGGCGTCGTCGCTGTCCTCGCGGCGCTCCAGCAGGCCGCCCGGCACGCCCCAGTGGCGGCGGTACACCTGCCGCACCAGCAGCAGGGCGCCGTCCTCGCGCTCGATGAAGCACATGGCCCCGACCGTGAACGACGGCGACACGGTCCGCACGATGCGCCGCCGAGCCCAGGTGGGCAGGCGCTGGTACACCTGCAGCAGCAGCACGTGGAGGCGGTGGCGCACGCCCCGACGCTAGCTGCGGGCGGTCCTCAGGCCGACCCGCCGTGCTCGGGGTGCAGGCGGCCGAGGGCGGCGTGCAGGTCGCCGGTGGCGCCCGCGACGGGGATCCGCCGAGCGCCGTGCTCGAGCACGACGAGGTCGCGACCAGCGGCGTCGGTGACGGTGGCGCCGGCTTCCCGGCACACCAGCGTGGCGCCGAGGTAGTCCCAGACGCCGAGCTCGTCGGTCGTGGCGTCGAGGAAGCCGTCGAGGGTGCCGTCGGCGACGGCGCAGAGGTCGAGGGCGGCGGCGCCCAGGGCCCGGTACTGGGCCCATCCGCCGTGGCCCGCCGGCACGCCGTTGAGGCCGACGATCGCCTCGCCGAGCGCCGTGCAGCCCGAGGCGCGGATGGGCTCGCCGTCGCGCCGGGCCCCGGCGCCCCGGCGGGCGGTCCAGCGGGTGCCGTGGCGCAGGTCGACCACCAGGGCCACGGCGGGGCCGTGCTCGTCGACCGCGCAGAGGCTGGTGGCCCACCAGCTCAAGCGGCGGGACGCGTTGGTGGACCCGTCGAGCGGGTCGAGCACCACCGTCACCGCCCGCTCGGGCCGGTGCCGACCGCTCTCCTCGCTCAGCACCCCGAGCCCTGCGTCGTCCAGCACCGCCACCGCGGCGGCGTCGGCAGCGAGGTCGCTGTGGTGCTGGCCGTCCCGGGTGCCGGCCTCGCCCCAGTCGGGCGTGGCGGCGAGGGCCTGGGCGATGGCGGCGGCGGCATCGCCGAGGGCGGCGACCAGGTGGTCGGCGCGCTCGATCGGGGCTGGCATATCCAGGACCGTAGCGGCGCATGGCAGGCTGTCGGAGCCCTCCGTCCCCCACTCCAGGAGCACCCGTGGCGGTCATCGACGTCGCCGGCTTCGTCGCCGATCTGAAGGATCACGCCGTGGACCACGGCTTCCACGTGCACGACGAGCGCCACTTCGTCGAGACCTACTCGCTGCGCCAGGCCTGGGAGGTCGACCTCCACCCGGAGGACGCCTGCGGCGGCCCGCTCGACCTGCACCTGGCTCTCGAGATCGACCCCCGCGTGCTGCTCTCCTTCGAGGACCTCGTCCTCGAGCTCGACGACGAGGACGCCGACCCGCCGGACCTCCACCGGTTCCCGCTGCACTTCACCTGGGGCCTGCCGCCGCTCCCCCACGGGCCCGACCTGCTCATCCTCGCCACCGACCTCGCCGGGGTCGGCGGGCCCGAGCTGCCCCTCGAGGTCTCCGCCATCGACTCGTTCGCCTCGGTCACCGACGGCGCCGACCGCACGGTGGGCATCGTCGGCAAGGTCGAGGTCTCGCTGGCCAGCGTCTACGTCGGCCAGCAGGACCTGCTGTGCGACGTGCTCGACCGCTGCCACGCCGTCAGCGCCTACCTCCTCGACCGGGCACCCGCCTGGCTCGGCGACTCCGCCTACTGAGCGCCGGCTCCTGAACGGGCGTCCACCACCGGCGGTCGGGGGCGTGTCGGCTACCTGAACGGCAGGCGTGCGCCGCCCGCCCGCACCTGGCACCATGACCTTCCGTGCCCCCGCAGCCGGATCCCCGCCCCCTGGTCGCCGAGGTGGTGCTGCTGGCGGGGCCGAGCGGGTGCGGCAAGACCTACCTGGCCCGCAGCGTCGGCCTGCCCATCGTGGCCCTCGACGACTTCTACCGGGCCGGCACCGACCCCGACATGCCCCGCACGCCGGACGGCGTCGTGGACTGGGAGGACCCGGCGAGCTGGGACCCCGACGCCGCGGTGGCCGCCCTGGCCGAGCTGTGCCGGGCCGACCGGGTGGAGGTGCCCACCTACGCGTTCGGCGAGGACCGCGCCATCGGCTCCCGGACCATCGAGCGCGAGGGCTCGCCGATCATCGTGGCCGAGGGGATCTTCGCCGCCGAGCTGGTGTCACCCCTGCGCCAGGCCGGCCTCCTGGCCGACGCCCTGCTCATCCACGAGGGCCGCTGGACCACGTTCGCCCGGCGCCTCGTCCGCGACCTGCGCGAGGGCCGCAAGGCACCCTGGTACCTCGTCCGACAGGGCTGGACCAAGACCCGTTCGGAACCGGCGGTGGTGGCCCACCAGTGCGCCCTCGGCGCCCGCCCGGCCAGCAAGCCCGAAGCCCGCGCTCGCCTCACCGGGCTCGCCGACCGCCGGCCCGTCGCCCTCGACGGCCCGAGCGAGGTCGGTGCGGACGGTGCGGCGACGGCGATCCGTCCCGCCGCCGGCGCGGCCTGAAGCGCTTCGGGGCGCTCCGCACCAGGTCAGCGCGGTCGCGCGGGGTACTAGCACCATCGACCACTGGTGGGCCCGACCGGGATCGGGAGACGGTGTCGGCACCAACCCACCCGGAGGTCCCACCCCATGCGCACCCGCCCCCTCGCCACCGTCCTCGCCGTCGTCGGCGTCGGCTGCCTCGGCTTCACCGCCATCGCCGCCGCCAACGCCGTCTCCACCAACCCGGCGCCCGCCCCGGTCGTGAAGCGGGCGTTCCTGCCCGCCGCCAAGGAGGCCAAGGCGTCCAAGGCCAAGGGCCGCGACCACGCCGAGGACGACGCCACCACCACCAGCACCACGGTGGCCACCACGGTCCCCGCCACCACCCCCACCACCATCGACGACCACGGCGGCGATCGCCCCGACGGGGTCTCCGACGACCCGGCCGGCCACGACGCCGGTGACGACCACGGCGGTGCCACCGGCGGCCACGGCGCCGACGACGGCTCCGGCCACGACGTGGGCGACGACCACGGGGGCAGCACGCCCACCACCGCCGCCCCCGCCACCCCCACCACCATCGACGACCACGGCGGCACCTCCGGCGGCGGCCACGGCGCCGACGACGGCTCCGGCCACGACACGGGTGACGACCACGGCGGCACCTCGGGCGGCGGCTCCGGCTCCGGCAAGGGCGGCTCGGGCAAGGGCGGCTCCGACGACGGCTCCGGCCACGACGCCGGGGACGACCACGGCGGCGGCGGCCACGGCAGCGACGACTGATCGCTCCCGACCGCCGGGCCGGCCGGACGGGCCCCGGGCCCACCGGGCCTGCCGGACGGGCTCCGAACCCGACAACCCGACAACCCGCCCACCCCACTCGACCTTTGGGTCCCACACCCCCGTCGACGGGCGTGTGGGACCCAAAGTTCGTCTGGTGGCGGGGTCAACGATGGTGGCCAGGGGTCTCCCCGGTGGGAGCCGAACGGAGCGGTCAGCCGGGCGACTCGGGCGGGAGGTGGTCTCGGGCCCAGAGGGCGGCCTGGGTGCGGTCGGTGACGCCGATGCGGCTGAACACGTTCGTCAGGTGCGCCTTCACCGTCCGCTCGGTGATGCCCAGGCGGCGGGCGATGAGCTTGTTGGCCAGCCCCTCGGCCACGAGGCGCAGCACCTCGACCTCGCGGTCGCTGAGCTTGGCGCCGCCGCTCCCGGCGCCTGGCCTGCCCCGCTGGCGGTCGAGCAGGACCCGAGCGGCCTTCGGATCGAGCGGCGAGCCGCCGCCGTGGGCGGCCCGCACGGCGTCGAGCACCTCGTCGGGTGCTGCGTGCTTGAGCACGTAGCCCACGGCGCCGGCGTCGAGGGCGGCGAGGATGCGCTCCTTGTCGGAGAACGAGGTGAGGACCACCACGGCGACGTCGCCGTCGGCGGCGGTGATGGCCCGGGTGGCCGCCACCCCGTCGAGCCCCGGCATGGACAGGTCCATGAGGACGACGTCGGGCGCGACGGACCGGGCGAGGGAGACCGCCTCCTCACCGTCGGCCGCCAGGCCCACCAGCTCCAGGTCGTCGGTGGTGGCCAGCAACTGCTCGAGCCCGCCGCGCACCACGGCGTGGTCGTCGGCGATCAGGACGCGGATCACGAGCGGGCTCCGATCGGGGCGGTCAGGCGGATGGTGGTCCCGGTGCCGGGCTCCGAGGTCACGGTGAGCTCCGCCCCGGCGTCGAGCGCCAGGCCGGCCAGGCCGGCGAGGCCGAGGTGGCCGCCCTCGGTGCCGGGCGCGACGGTGGCGTCGAAGCCCCGGCCGTCGTCGGTCACCACGACCTCCAGCGACCCGCTGGCGGACGTCGCCCGGACCAGCACCGAGGAAGCGGCGGCGTGCGAGACCACGTTGCGCAGGGCCTCCTGCACGGTGCGGTAGGCCAACCCGGCGGGGGCTTCCGGCACCTGGTCCACGAGGCCCGAGGTGTCGAGCTCGACGGCCAGCCCGGTGGCACGGGATCGGCCGACCAGGTCGGCGAGGGCCGGGCCGAGGCCCTCCTGGGCCAGGTCCGGCGGATAGATCTCCACCAGCAGCGTGCGAAGGGCCTCGATGCTCGACCGCACGGTCTCGCCCGCCGACTCCAGCTCCGCAGCGGTCGCGGCGCCATCACGGCGACTGGCGGCGGCGAGCGCGTAGGACACCCCGGCGAGGTCCTGCACCACGCCGTCGTGCAGGTCCTGGGCGATGCGGCGGCGCTCGCGCTCGGAGGACGTGAGCGCCCGGTTGAGTAGGTCCTCGCGCTCGAGCTGCCGCTGCCGCAGGCGCCGCGCCAGGGACCAGGCCAAGGGGATCTGCACCAGCTCCAGCACGATCAGCGAGCCGAGCGTCACCGGGGCGAAGCTGCGCCAGATGCGCGACCCCGACGCCGACACCGTCTCGTAGCGGAAGTACGCCTCGAACAGCACCACCGTGCCGTCGGGCGTGCGCAGCGGCAGGTACACCTCGAGCAACTTGCCCTGGGCGCGCTCGAACCGGTTCTCGGGGCGCTGGAGGTCGCTCACCTCGGCCTCGACCTTGGCGTCGCGCATGGCCTCCCGCTCCTCGTCGCCGAGGTCGTACCGGGAGCCGATGAGGCGCGACTCGTCGGAGTAGAGGATCGTCCCGTCGGCCCGCCACACCTTCACCCGCACGAGGGTGTCGTCGAGCACCTGCTCGCGGACCACGTCGTCGAGGGCCGCCACGGCGCTGGACCGCCGAGCGAGGATCCCGTCGGTGAGCACCGGCTCGACCAGCGCCTGGCCCTTGACGAGGGACTCGGAGCGGGCGTCGAGGGTGGCCTCGCGCTGGCCCACCCGGCGCGAGGCGATGGACACCGCCAGGCCCACGATGAGCAGCGCGGTCAGGCCGGCGAGAGCGAACTGCAGCACCGGTCGAGCGACGATCCCCCACCCGTCCCGCCGCCCCCGTGCCATGCCCCGACGCTACCGGCCCCCGCGAAAAGGGGTTGACGGGTTCGTCCGGTTCGTCGCATCCTTGAACCCGTGCTGATCACCCGCTTCCACTGAAGCCACCCCCGCTCCACGCCCGAGGCCTCGCCCGGTGGAGCCCTGGGATCCCCGGATGCGTTCGATCCGGTCCCGTGCCAGACCCGTTCCGGTCGGCCGATCAGCACGAGTGATGACCGCGGCTCCCGTCGTGGCGATGCGCTGCTGGCCCGCCTGCCGCGACCGCGAGAGGAAGAGCCCCCATGCCATCCCCCAAGCCCAAGCCCACCCGTCGCACCCAACCGTCGAAGCGCCCGCCGGCAACCCGCCGCACGGCCGAGCACTCACCCCGTGAGCTCGCTCGCCCGCTGCGGGCCAGCCGCCCGGAGGTGAAGTCCATCGACCGGGGCTTCAACCCCGGGTTCCGCCGGCGCTAGCCAGATCCCCTACCTGGGACCCTGCTCCCCCGTCCGTCGGCGTCAGGCGGCCGGAGGGAGCGCCGGCTCCGGGTCCGCCCGCGTCAGGCGGGGCCGGAGCCGACCCCCGGTAGCGTCGACGCCATGTCGACCACCCTCCCCACCGAGGTCCGCGCGCTCGACGGCCTGCCGTTCGACAACCGCTTCACCCGGGACCTGCCGGCCGACACCGAGGTGTCCCTGCGCCGCCGCCAGGTCCACGGGGCGGCCTTCAGCCGCCAGGAGCCCACCCCCACCGCCGCGCCCCGCACCATCGCGTGGTCGCCCGAGGTGGCCGAGCTGCTCGGCCTCGACCCCGAGGTCTGCGCCTCCGACGACTTCGCCGCCGTCTTCGCCGGCAGCCGCGTGCCGGCCGGCGCCGACCCGTTCGCCGCCTGCTACGGCGGTCACCAGTTCGGGAACTGGGCCGGCCAGCTCGGCGACGGCCGGGCCATCGCCCTCGGCGAGATCACCACGCCCCGTGCCGGCCACCAGACCCTCCAGCTCAAAGGCGCCGGACCGACGCCCTACTCGCGCACCGCCGACGGCCGCGCCGTCCTCCGGTCGTCGGTCCGCGAGTTCCTCTGCAGCGAGGCCATGCACCACCTCGGCGTGCCCACCACCCGGGCCCTCTCGCTGGTGGCGACGGGCGACCTGGTGGTGCGCGATGTGCTCTACGACGGCAACCCGAAGCCCGAGCCCGGCGCCGTCGTGTGCCGCGTGGCCCCGTCGTTCACCCGCTTCGGCACCTTCCAGCTGCCGGCGAGCCGCGACGACGTCGAGTTGCTCCGCGAGCTCGTCGCGTTCACCATCCGCACCGACTTCCCCCACCTCGGGGACGACGGTGCCACCCCGCTGGCCGACCTGGTCCCCACCTGGTTCGCCGAGGTGGGCCGCCGCACCGCCGAGACCGTCGTGCACTGGATGCGGGTGGGCTTCGTCCACGGCGTGCTCAACACCGACAACCTGTCGATCCTCGGGCTCACCATCGACTACGGCCCCTACGGCTGGCTCGAGAGCTTCGACCCCGGGTGGACGCCCAACACCACCGACGCCGGCCAGCGCCGCTACCGCTACGGCACCCAGCCCCAGGTCGTGCACTGGAACCTGCTCCAGCTGGCCAACGCCCTCGCCCACCTGGTGACCGACGTCGAGCCGCTCCAGCGGGCCCTCGATGCCTACGGCGAGGCCTACCAGGTCGGCTTCGAGGCGATGATGGCCGAGCGCCTCGGCTGGGGCGCCTGGCAGGACGGCGACCGCGAGCTGGTCGACCAGCTCTTCGAGGCCATGCAGGCCACCGAGACCGACCAGGTGCTGTTCTTCCGGGACCTCGCCTCGGTCCCCGTGGCGGCCGACGCCACCGACGACGACCGCCTCGCCGCCCTGGCCGACGCCTTCTACGCGCCCGCCGAGCTGGTCGGCGACGTGCGGGCGACGGTCGCCACCTGGTTGCGGGCCTGGGCCGAGCGGGTGCGCACCGGCGGCGTGACCGACGATGCCGAGCGCCGCCGCACCATGGACGCCGTCAACCCCCGCTACGTGCTGCGCAACTACCTGGCCCAGGAGGCCATCGACGCGGCCGAGGCCGGCGACGAGTCGCTGGTGCTGGAGCTGCTCGACGTGCTGCGCACCCCGTACGCCGAGCAGCCCGGCCGCGAGCGCTTCGCCGCCAAGCGCCCCGAGTGGGCCCGCCACCGCGTCGGCTGCTCGATGCTCTCCTGCAGCTCCTGAGCCCGCCGATCGCCGCGTGGGGTGCGGCGCTCAGCTGGCCGGTCGGCCCTCGAGCCGGGCCACCTCGGCCGAGGTCCCGCTGGCGAACGTGGCCAACGTGATCTTGCCGTCGGCGCCGATGTCCATGGCCCACCAGGGGGCGAGCTCGGCCGACGGCCAGGTCTTCACGCCGTCACCGTCGAAGGCCACGTCGAGCTTGCCGGCAGTGGTGAACCGCAGGGCCACCGCGCCGGCGCCGGCGCTGCCGGCCACGACCACGCGGCCCTGCAGGTCGAGGTCGGCGGCATTGCCCTGGGTCGAGATCGACGTGGACGTGCCGGTCGCGGTTGCGGTGGCCTGGGCCACGCCACCGGACCCGTAGGTGGGGTCGAAGCCGCCCGTCGCGGTGTAGCGGACGGCGAGGACCACGGTGTCGTTCCTGGCGTCCTGGCCCCAGCCGACGACGATGGGCTTGCCATCGGCCCCCACGAGGACGGTGTTGGGGACGAAGAGCCGGTTCGGCAGCGGCCGGCCCGCCTCCGGCCCGAAGGTGGCGTCGTTGCTGAGGTCGGCCTTGATGCGGCGCAGGCCGTTGGCGGCCACGACGTACACCCGGCCCTGCGCGTCGGCGGCCGACATCCAGGTCACCGCAGCGTCGTAGGTGCCTGCTGGGGCCAGGTCCCGCTGCGCCGTCACCGTCCCGCTCGGCGACACCTTGAGCAGGCGCGGCGCCGGGTGCGGCGTCGTCACGTCGTTGACCCGCTGCTGCCCGACCGCCACGATCAGGCCGCCGTCCGCCGTGGCCGCCGCCGAGGTCGACCACGAGATCGGCGAGCTCGGCTCCTCGGCCTGCGCCGGCGGCGTGGGCAGTGCGAGCCGACCGCCGGTGCCCCACGTGGTGAGCCGGGTCCCGTCGGCGCGGTAGCGGACGGCGACCGGCGACGTGCCGCTCACCAGGGCGGTGACGGTGCCGTTCGGGCCGGCGACCAGGGTCGGCGGGTTGGTGCGCCAACTGGTCTGGGTGACGCCGACCTGGTCGCTGACGCCGCCGGTGCCGAAGGTCGTGTCCAGGGCACCGCCTGCGGTGAAGCGCACCAGCCGCACCCGCTCGCCCGTGGTGACCACGGCCAGGACGACCCGCCCGTCGGGCAGGACGAGGGCCCGCTCGGGTCGGACCGCAGTGGGCCCGTCCTGCGCGAGGTCGACGGTGCCGCCGGTGCCGAATCCCGTGGCCAGGTGACCGCCCGCGTCGTAGGCGGTCACCCGCAGCGCGACCTGGTCGTGGACGGTGATGAGGGCGACCCCGGCCCCGACGGGCGCCAGGATCCCGAGACCGCTGGTGGCCGGCGTGCCGAGGCCGGCGCTCGCGGCGAAGCCGGGGACCGATGCCCCGCTGGGCAGGCTGCTCGACGACCCGTCGACCACCAGCGAACCGGCCGAGCCGTACGAACCGTCGGCCGACCCCGCAGGTGTGGCTCGCACCAGGCGGACGCCGCCCACCCTCGACGCGTCGACCGTCGACCAGCCGACGACGGTCCCGCCTGCGGCATCCACGGCGATGCGGTCGAAGCGGGCATCGGCCGGGACGGTACCGCCGGACCACGGCGCCGGCAGCGAGGCCAGGCCGCCGGTGCCGAAGGCGGCATCGAGCTGTCCGGCCGCCGTGATGCGCGACACCCGGGCGCCGCTGGCCTCGGACCACGCCACGGCCACCGTGCCGCTCGGGCCAGAGGCCAGCGCAGGCACGCGATCGGCCGGCGGGGTGCCGCCACCGGGGACGAGTGCGGTGCCGTGCGAGCCGTCGTCGTGCATCGGCAGGACCTGGCCGCCAGCCGCCGACACCCAGACCGAGGAACCGGCCACCACGACGGTGCCGAGGGCACCCCCGGTGGGCGTCGCGGTCCCGTCGCCGTCGAACGTGGCGTCGAGCAGGCCGGCGGTGGTGTAGCGGATCAGGTTGGCCCCGAAGGCCACGAGCAGCCGGTTCTGGGCATCGACGGCGTAGCTCTGGGGCGGAAGCTGGATGAAGCCCCCGGCGTACCCGGTGACCTCGCCGCCCGTTCCCCAGGCGGTGACCTTCTGGCCGGTGGCCGAGAGCCGCGTGGCGACGAACGTGTTGGGCGCCTTCGGCGAGCCCGTGTAGATGACGAACACGGCGATCACCCCACCGTCGGCGGTGGGCAGCAGCTGCCCTGCGCCACGGACGGCGGCCCGCCCGCCGGTACCCCATGCGAGGTCCGGGGAGCCGTCGGCGAGGAGGCGCCGCACGGAGGTGGTCGTGGTGATCTGGCCGGTGCCGGGGTCGACGGTGTCGGCCGACGCCGCCACGTAGGTCGTGCCGCCGGGACCGGGTGCCACGGCAGCCGCCGACGAGCGGTCGGGAGCTTGCACCGAGAAGGTGCGCGGCTGGCCACCGTTCCACGCCGAGTCCGGGTCGGTGGGCTGGCACGCTGCCAGCCCCGCCACCACGGCGAGTGCCGCCGCTCCCACCACCACCCGCCGGAACGACCGCGTCCGAGCTTCCACCTGATCTCCCCTGTCGCCGAGGCCACGCCGCGACCGCCCGGGCGAAGCGCCGCCGAGCGTAGCGGCACGAGTGGGGCCGGCGGGGATCGAACCCGCAACCTGAGGATTATGAGTCCCTTGCTCTGACCATTGAGCTACGGCCCCGAGAGCCGCCGATCGTAGGCGCTCGCCCGACATCGACGGACCCTCGAACGACGAAAGCCGGCCCTTGCGGGACCGGCTCACGTCGCTTGCTGGTGGCTCGGAGGGTGGGGCTCGAACCCACGACCCGCTGATTAACAGTCAGCTGCTCTGCCAGCTGAGCTACCTCCGAATGCGCTGTGCGAACTTAGCAGCGGCACCCGGCGGCCACGAACCCCGAAACGGTGATCGGGGCGAGGCCTCAGTCTCCGTCGAGGTAGTCGCGGAGCTTCTGGCTGCGGTGCGGGTTGCGGAGCTTGGCGAGGGTCTTGGCCTCGATCTGGCGGATGCGCTCGCGGGTGACGCCGAACTCCTTGCCCACCTCTTCGAGGGTGCGGGCCTGCCCGTCGTCGAGGCCGAAGCGCAGCCGCACGACCTGCTTCTCGCGGTCGCTGAGCTCCGACAGCGCCTCGATCACGGCGTCGCCGAGCATCTTGCGGGCGGCCATCTCGGCCGGGGCGTCGGCCTGGGTGTCCTCGATGAAGTCCGACAGGTTGGAGTCGTCGGTCTCGCCCACGGGCGAGTCGAGCGACAGGGGGTCCTGGCTGATCCGCATGATCTCGCGGACCCGATCCGGCGTCATGTCCACCTTGTGGGCCAGCTCGTCGACGGTGGGCTCGCGCTCGAGCTCCTGCATCATCTGGCGCTGGATGCGGTGCACCTTGTTGATGCTCTCGACCATGTGCACCGGGATGCGGATGGTGCGGGCCTGGTCGGCGATGGCCCGGGTGATGGCCTGGCGGATCCACCACGTGGCGTAGGTGGAGAACTTGAAGCCCTTGGTGTAGTCGAACTTCTCGACCGCCCGCATGAGGCCGAGGTTGCCTTCCTGGATGAGGTCCAGGAGCTGCATGCCACGGCCGACGTAGCGCTTGGCGATGGACACCACGAGGCGGAGGTTGGCCTGGATGAGGTCGCTCTTGGCCCGCTCGCCGTCGCGAGCCGTGCGCTCCAGGCGCTTGCGGTCGACGAGGGCCAGCTCGGCGATGCGACCCGCGGCCTCCAGCTCGGCGAGGCGCACGCCGGCCTGGCCGCCGGCCTCGATGCGCCGGGCGAGGGTGACCTCCTCGGGCCCGGTGAGCAGCGCGACCCGGCCGATCTCCTTGAGGTACACCCGAACCGGGTCGGCGGTGCCGCCGCTGCCGGCGTTGGCGTTGGTGCGGCCGGCGTTCACGAGGCGCAGGCGACGGCGGGGACCGTCCTCGCCGTCGTCGTCCCGAGCGAGGTCGATGCCGCCGAGCGGGTCGGCCAGCACGGCAGCGAGGTGGGTGGCGCTGTCGACCTCGGCCTGCTCCTCGTCGGTGAGCGGCTCGGGGCCGAGCTCCACGAGGGCGACGGACTCGTCGAGGGCGATGGAGTGGCGGGCCAGCTCGGTGCGGAGCCACTCGAGGTCCGCGTCGAAGCGCTCGACGTCGAGCGCCAAGACCTCGCACACCTCTTCTTGTGTGACCGTCCCCTGGTCTCGGCCTCGAACCAGCAGCTGTTCCCAGGCTGTGGGGTCGAGGCGAGGGGAGGTGGCTCCGTCATTCATGAGGGTCCTCCGCCCGTTGTGCCAGCCAGAGTAGCAACTCATCTTCGCGTTGCCGGTCGGGAGGCGCGTCCGGTCCGACCGCTTCGAGCTCGGTCTTCAGCCAGCCGATGGCGGTGCCGTAGGGCGCCGGGTCGGCCGCGGTGCGGAAGTCGCGCTCGAGCTCGCGGAGGGCGACGAGCGCGGTGTTGCGGATGAGCATGCGGCGCACGTCGCCGGGCTCGGCCTCGGACTCCTCGACGGCGAGGCGGGCGAGGTGCTCGGCGACGAACGGGTCGGCCGCTTCGGTGGCGGCGTGGAAGTCGCCGTCGGCCTCCTGGAGCGCCCGCAGCACGGCGCGGTGGGACTCGTCCTCGAACAGGACCTCGTCCAACAGCGGGAGCATCTCCCCCGGGTTCGCCACCGCCAGGCGCAGGCCCTCGGTCTCGGGCGTGTCGGCCCGTCGGCGGCGCGGCTTGGCCGCCTCGACCCGGACGACGGGCCGGATGCGACCCGACCGCAACGACGAGCGGAGCCGGTCCGGGTCGAGCTGGCAGCGGCTGGCCACCGCCATCACGTACTGGTCGCGCACGAACTCGCTGGGGTGCTCGACGATGGCGGCGAGGGCGGACTCGGCGGCCTTGGCTCGCCCCTCGGGCGTGCGCAGGTTGGCGCCGTCGAGGATGCGCTCGACGCGGAAGCCCAGGAACGGGGTGGCCTTCTCGACGGCCTCGCGCAGGCGGTCGGGGTCGGAGCGGGACAGGTCGGCAGGGTCGGCGCCGGGGGGCAGGGCGGCGACGGCGACCTCGACCTCGTGCTTCTTCTCCCACTCGTACACCCGCTCGGCAGCGGCCTGGCCGGCGGCATCGGGGTCGAAGGCGAGCACCAGGCGGGGCGCCAGGAGCCGCAGGGCCCGGACGTGCTCGTCGGTGAGGGCGGTCCCGCAGGTGGCCACGGCGCGGTCGAGGCCCACGTGGGCGAAGCCGATCACGTCGGTGTAGCCCTCGCAGATGATGACCTCGTTCTCCCGCACGGCCTCGGCCTTGGCCCAGTTGAGGCCGTAGAGCACCTTGCTCTTGCGGTAGAGCGCGGTCTCGGGGGTGTTCTTGTACTTCGGCGGCCGCCCCTCGGGCATCATCCGCCCACCGAAGCCGATCGGGTCGCCGGACGAGTCGAAGATCGGGAACAGGATCCGGCCGCGGAAGAAGTCGTTGGTGCCGCCGTTGCGGGTCTCCACGCCGAGCCCGGCGTCGCGCAGGGTCTTGGGCGGGTACTTGAGCGCCCGCACCAGCTGGCTCCAGTCGTCCGGCGCCCACCCGATCCGGTACTTGCGCACCGCAGCGCCATCGAGCCCCCGCTCGCGCAGGTAGCGGCGGGCGGCGCCGGCATCGGGGGCGGTGAGCAAGCGGTCGTGGTACCAGTCGACCGCGGCGGCCATGGCCTCCCGCAAGCGGCCGCGCGCCTCGCGCCGCTCGCCCTCGTTCTTGTCGGTGTAGCGCAGCGCGATGCCGAACTTGCCGGCCAGCTGCTCCACCGCCGCCTGGAAGTCGAGGTGCTCCATGTCCCGCACGAACGAGATCGCGTCACCGCGGACCTGGCAGCCGAAGCAGTAGTAGACGCCCTTCTCCTGGCTGACCGAGAACGACGGCGACTTCTCGCCGTGGAACGGGCACAGGCCCATCCAGCTCGTCCCCTGCTTCTTGAGCTGGGTGTGGGCGCTGATGACCTGCACGATGTCGGCGGTCTCGCGGACCCGGACGACGTCTTCGTCGACGATGCCCATCAGCCCGGCGCGCCGGGGTCCACTGCGGGGTCGGCAGGGGTCCGGGGCGTCATGGGCCGGACGGTACCAGCGCCCGGACCGGACGAGATCAGCGGTGGCCCACCGTCACGTCCGGCCCGGGACCGGTTCAACCCTTGGGCTCGGCGGGCCCGCCGGGACCGACCGGCTCGGCCTCCCCGGTGGGGCCGACGGGCTGGTCGTCGTTCGGGCCGTCGGCCCACTCGTGGGCCCCGTCGCCCACCGGGCCGGGCATGTGGGCGGCGATCGTCTGCGGGTCCCGCTTGTCGGCGATGAGCGAGGCCACCACCGTCACGAACAGGATGCCGAAGATGATCCCGAGCGACAGGAACGTCGGGAAGTGGAAGTCGGCCGAGGGGAACTCGAACTGCTCGGCGGAGAAGGTGAGCAGCATCTTCACGCCCACGAAGCCGAGGATGCCGCCCAGCCCGTAGTGCAGGTAGCGGAACTTGTCCTGCATGCCGCCGAGCAGGAAGTACAGCGCCCGCAGTCCGAGGATGGCGAAGGCGTTCGAGCTGAAGACGATGAACGGGTCTCGGGACACGCCGAAAATGGCCGGCACGGAGTCGATGGCGAACACGACGTCGGTGGTCTCCACCATGATCAGCACCGCGAACAGGGGCGTGGCGAGGCGCTTGCCGTTCTTCAGGGTGAAGAGCTTCTGGCCGTCGAGCTCGTCGGTGGAGGGCACGACCTTGCGCACCGCCCGCAGCACGATGCTCTTGTCGGGGTCGACCTCGGTCTCCTCTTGGAAGGCCAGCTTGTAGGCCGTGTAGAGGAGGATCAGGCCGAAGATCGCCAGGGTGACGGTGAAGCTCTCGATGAGCGCCGACCCGGCGAAGATGAAGATCGCCCGCAGGATCAGGGCGCCGAAGATGCCCCAGAAGAGCACGCGGAACTGGTACTTCTTCGGCACGGCGAAGTAGCTGAAGATCACCGCCCAGACGAACACGTTGTCGACCGACAGGCTCTTCTCGAGCAAGAAGCCGGAGATGTACTCACCTGCCGCCTTGCCGCCGTTCTGGTCACCGCCGATCAGGTAGATGACGCCGGTGAAGGCGATGCCGATGCTGATCCAGATGGCCGACTCGATGCCGGCCTCCTTGTAGGAGATGTCGTGCGGCTTGCGGTGCACGAGCAGCAGGTCGACCACGAGCAGGGTGACGATGAACGCGACGAGCGCACCCCACTCCCACAGGTGGATGTCGAGGTCGACGAACTTGTCCGTCGACGAGGACGCAGCGAGCAGGGACGGGAACATGGGGAAGGGGATCTCCGGCTGAGTGGAAGGACGTGCACATCAGCCGGGAGTCTCTCCGCTCCTCCTGTTCGGAGAAGCCTGCCGCCCCGGGCCACATGAGGTGACCGTGTTGACGTGGCGGCTGTTGGGGATACTCCCCCCCCGGTCCGACCACCTTACCCCGTGGTAGCCGCGATCCAGACCTATCGGTCCAGGTCAGGCTCGGGTTCCGGCTCCACCGAGCCCCCGTCGGCCAGCGCGGCGGCGTCGTCGCGCTTGTCCGCGGCGAGCGACGCGAAGATCGTCACCACCAGCACGACCACGATCACCACCAGCGACAGCCACGTCGGGGGGTGCCAGCCGGCGAAGTAGCCGAGCAGCATCTTGGCGCCCACGAAGGCCAGGATCGCCCCCAGCCCGAGGTTGAGGTAGCGGAACTTGTCCTGCATGCCGCCGAGCAGGAAGTAGAGCGACCGCAGGCCGAGGATGGCGAAGGCGTTCGAGCTGAACACGATGAACTGCTCGTGCGACACCGCCAGCACCGCCGGCACGGAGTCGACGGCGAACACGACGTCGGTGGTCTCCACGATGATCAGCACGGCGAACAGCGGGGTGGCCAGCCGCTTGCCGTTCTCGATGGTGAAGAGCTTCTGGCCGTCGTACTCGGTGGTGGACGGCAGCACCTTGCGCACCACCCGCAGGACCGGGTTGCTCTCGGGGTGGACCTCGGCGTCGTCGTGGAAGGCGATCTTCCACGCCGAGTAGAGCAGCACCACGCCGAACACCACGAGGACGACCTCGAACCGCTCGATCAGGGCGATGCCGGCGAAGATGAACACCGCCCGCAGCACGAGGGCGCCGAAGATGCCCCAGAAGAGGGTCCGGAACTGGTACTTCGCCGGGACGGCGAAGTAGTTGAAGATGACGGCCCACACGAACACGTTGTCGATCGACAGCGACTTCTCGAGCAGGAAGCCCGAGATGTACTCCCCCGCCGGCTGGCCGCCGTGCCACAAGAAGATGACGCCGGTGAACGCCACGCCGATGGAGATCCACACGGCCGACTCGATGGCCGCTTCCTTGAAGGTGATGACGTGGGCGTCGCGGTGGACCAGCACCAGGTCGGCAACCAGCAGGACCGTGATGAGCACGATGAGCGCGGCCCACTGCCAGAGGTGCACGTCGAAGTCGGCGAAGTTGCCGGCGCGGTCGCTGGCGGCGAGGACGTTGGTGAGCATCGGGGCGGGCCTCCGGCCCGTCAGGTGCTTAGACGGCAGGAGCTGACCCGCTCCGGTCTACCCGCTCGGGGGGCCTGCCCCCTCCCACCGCCTTCGGACGCGGCCCAGGTCACCCCCTTCGCACCGGGTGCTCACCTAGTCTTCCGCCGTGACCTACGCCCAGCCCCAGGCAGACCCCACCGGCGTCGTCGGCCGGCGCATCGGCGCCTACGCCCTCGACTTCCTGCTGATCGGCATCTTGTCGGTCGCCCTCATCTACCCGCTGTTCTCCTCGGCGTCGAAGACCGTCGACGGCGACCGCTACCGCTGCTCGTCGCAGAGCTTCGACGACAACAGCACCTCGGTGTCCGACGGGGAGATCCCCATCGACTCCTCGCTGTGCTTCGACCTCGGCGACAAGGTGCACTACATCCCCGACGGCGACACCAGCGGCTTCACCTCCAAGGCCTACGGCATCGGCTTCGGCCTCCAGCTGGCGAACCTGGTGGTGCTCCAGGGCCTGGTGGGCGCGTCGGTCGGCAAGCTCCTGCTCGGCCTGCGGGTCATCCGCCAGGACGGCAAGAAGGCCGGCATCGGTTGGGCCTTCCTGCGCTGGATCCTCCTCTTCGTCGACCAGTTCTGCTGCTTCCTGCCCGGCGCCATCCTGGTGTTCACCACCAAGGGCCACCGGCGCATCGGCGACATGGCGGCCAGCACCTTCGTCGTGCGGGCTCGCGACGTCGGCACCCCGCCGCAGGTCCCGGGCGTCACCTCCGGCTACGGCACCCCGGGCTACGACCCCCGCGGCGGCTACGGCGCGCCGGGTGGCTACGCCGCTCCGGGCGAGTCCGGTGGATCGTGGCCGGCGGGCCCGGCCGCCGGCGCCACCTGGGGCACGCCCGCCGCCTCGGCGCCGAGCGCACCGTCGGCCCCGGCCGGTGGCGCGGGCCCCACCTGGGACGCCGGGCGGAACGCCTACATCCAGTACGACCGCGAGCAGGGCGCCTGGGTGCAGTGGAACGACGGCGCCCAGGCCTGGCTCCCGATCGACCAGTAGCCACGACGAGAGCGGGCGGGACCGTGGATCGAACCGAACGAGCGACACGCTGATGGCGCACCGCGCCGGAGACCCCACCGACGTCGTCGGCAGCCGCGTGGCGGCCTACCTCCTCGACGGGCTCATCCTCACGCTGGTGTCGGTGGGCGTCGGGGCCTACCTCTTCTTCAGCGTGCTGGTGGGCTCGCCCATCGGCACCGTCGACTGCGCCCCCTCGACGGCCGAGTCGAGCCGGGGCGTGGTCCGCCAGCCCGACCAGCCCGCCATCTGCTGGGAGTCCGGCGACCGGGTGCGCTACGTGCCCGTCGACGATGAGCGGCCCCTGTTCGCCAAGTTCTACGCCGCCTCGCTGGCGGTGACCGTGCTCTACAACATCGTCCTGCAGGGCCTGACCGGGGCGACGCTCGGCAAGCGGGCCCTCGGCCTGCGGGTGGTGCGCGCCGACGGCACCAACGCCGGGCTGCTGCGGTGCTTCGGGCGCACCCTGCTCCTACCGGTCGACGCCGCGTGCTGCGGCCTCGTGGGCTTCCTGGTGTCGCGCAGCTCCCGAGGCCATCGCCGCCTGGGTGACATGGTGGCCGGCACCCTGGTCATCTCGAAGGCCGACCAGCACGCCATGATCCTGGCCCGCTCGGGCGCCGCCCTGCCCGACCGGGCCACGCTGGCGGCCGCGGCGTGGACGGCTCCATCGGCCCCGCAGACCCCGGCGTTCGGCTCGACGCCGCAACCCGGGGCCGACGCCCCCACCTGGGACGACGCCCGCCAGGCCTACATCCAGTTCGATCGAGAGCTCGGCGCCTGGATGCAGTGGAGCGACACCACCGGCGCCTGGCGCCCCATCGACACATGACCGGCCCCCACGACCCCACCGAGCTGCCGGCCAAGGAGGCCGTGGGCGCGGAAGACCTCTTCGCCATCGACCTGCGCGTGGGCCGGGTGCTCGCGGTGGAGCCCTTCCCCGAGGCCCGCAAGCCGGCCTGGAAGTTGACCGTCGACTTCGGCCCGGTGGTGGGCGTGCTGCGCACCAGCGCCCAGGTCACCAACTACGCCGAGGACGAGCTGGTGGGCCGACAGGTGGTGGGGGCGGTCAACCTCGGGAACCGCCGCATCGCCGGCTTCGAGAGCCAGTTCCTGGTGCTCGGCGGCCTCGAGCCCGACGGCACCGTCCGCCTCCTGGCCCCCGACGCCGACCTGCCGCCCGGCGCCCCCGTGGCCTGAGCGACCGCAGCGTCGCTGGGCAGCGCCCGTCGTCCGGTGCACCTCACCGGGTCCGCTACCTACGAATAGCAGGAGGGAGCCGAAGGGCACGCGCTTGCTGGGGCCGGTCAGTCGAGGAGGCCGACGGAGCGGAGGCGGCGCTCGAGGTGGTGCTCCATGACGCGGGTGGCGAGGTTGTCGACCTCGTGGGTGGCCGGGGAGCTCTCGGCCTCCAGGGCCAGCGCCAGGCGACCGCCGAGGATCTGCTGGAGCAGCTCCACGGCCTGGGGCGACACGCGGGTGCCGCGCCGGTGCTCACCGCAGAGCAGCCCACCCTCGGTGGGGTCGAACGACACCAGGCCGTCGGGGGTGTCGCACACCACGCAGCTCTCGACCTGGGGGCGGAAGCCCTCGAGGGCCAGGATCTTCCAGTGGAAGCCGGCCACCACCAGGGCGCTGTTCTTGGCGGCGACGGTGCGCAGCGCCCCGAGCAGCATGCGGTACAGGTCGGGGTTGGGCTCGCGCTCCAGGCTCAGCTGGTCGACGGCCTCGAGCATGGTCACGGCGCGGGTCAGCCGATCGAGGTCCTCGCGAATGGCCTTGAAGTGGTCGATCGACTCGGCCTGGGTGACGATGTCGAGCTCCCGGCCCTCGTAGAGCTGGAGCGCCACATGGCTGGTGGGCTCGAGGCGGGCCCCGAACTTGCTCTTGGTCTTGCGGACGCCCTTGGCGACGGCGCGCACCTTGCCGTGGCGCTCGGTGATGAACGTGACGATCCGGTCCGCCTCACCCAGCTTGTAGGTGCGCAGGACGATGCCCTGGTCTCGGTAGAGCGCCACGTCCGGCGGCTCAGCCCGAGCGCACGCCGCCGAAGCGGCGCTCTCGGGCCTGGAACTCGCGGATGGCATCGGCGAGGTGCTGCTTGCGGAAGTCGGGCCAGAGCACGTCGGTGAAGACCAGCTCGCTGTAGGCCAGCTCCCACAGCAGGTAGTTCGACGTGCGGAACTCACCCGAGGTCCGCACCATGAGCTCCGGGTCGGGCATCGTCGGGTCGTACAGCCGGGCCCGGATGGCCTTCTCGTCGATCTTCTCGGGCTTCACGCCGTCGGCCACCAGCTGCTTCACGGCGTCGACGATCTCGGCCCGGCCGCCGTAGTTGAAGGCGATCGTGAAGGTGAGGCCGGTGTTGTCCTTGGTGAGGTCGGTGGCCCAGTCGATGCGGTTGCCGACGCCCCGGGGGACCCGCCAGTCGCGGCGGCCGATGAACTGGATCCGCACGTTGCGGGCGTGCAGGTCCTCGGCGTGGCGGTCCAGGATGCCCTTGTTGAAGCCCATGAGGTAGCGGACCTCGTCGGTGGGGCGCTTCCAGTTCTCGGTGCTGAACGCGTAGACGGTGAACCAGTCGAGGCCGAGCTCGATGGCGCCGTCGAGGGTGTCGAACAGGGCCTCCTCGCCGGCGGCGTGGCCCTGGGTGCGCTTCAGCCCCCGCTGGGTGGCCCACCGGCCGTTGCCGTCCATGACCGCGGCCACGTGGCGCGGGATCCGGGAGGGGTCGATGCCGGTGAGGTCCACGGCTCGCAACCTATCGCCCGACCTCCTCGCCCCCGAGGCATGCCCGGCCGTCATCGTCAGCGGCCCCGGCGGTCTGCAGCGGTGGGGTATGGACGTCACCCCAACGGGAAGGACTGGGCCATGAACGAGAAGCTGCGAGCCCTCGGACGGCGTTGGCCCTGGTTGGGCCGGGCGCTCGACGTCCAGGACCGCGTGGGCGAGATCAACGGCGGGTTCGCCGCTTCGGCCATCACCGTCTCGGTGTTCATCGCCATCTTCCCGCTGCTGCTCGTGGCCATCGCCGTGGTGGGCTTCGTGGCCCACGGTGACACCGAGGTCACCGGCAAGATCATCGACAACCTCGGCCTCACCGGCACGGCCGCCCAGACCATGCGCGACGCCATCGGCCGCGCGTCCGACAGCCGCCAGGCCGCCTCGATCGTCGGCCTGCTCGGGCTCGCCTGGTCCGGCTCCGGCGTGGCGGTCGCCCTCCAACAGGGCGTGCGAGCCCCGTGGCAGGAGCGGTCCGAGGGCATCAAGGATCGGCTGCTCGGCATGGCCTGGCTGGTGGTGGCCGGCATCGGCTTCGCCGCGGTGCTGGCCCTCGGCGGCATCCTGAACTTCCTGCCCGACCAGGTCCCCGTGGCCCTCGCAGCGCTCGGTGCCATCGCCGTCGGGCTGCTCGCCGAGGTCGGCCTGTTCTGGTGGATGTTCTGGGGCCTCGGCACCCGGCGGGTGCCGGCACGCGACCTGCTCCCCGGGGCCATCGTGGCCGGCGTGGGCTTCGAGGTGCTGAAGCTGGTGGGGACCATCTACGTCCCCCAGCTGGTGGCGAAGTCGTCGTCGCTCTACGGGCCGCTGGGCGTCGTGTTCGCCCTCCTCGCCTGGCTGGCGATCTTCGCCAAGCTGATCGTCTACACGTCGACGCTCAACGCCGTCCGCTACGAAGCTCGCGAAGGCACCGTCGAGGTGCCCATCCGGGTCCCGCGCATCCCGGCCCGCACCCCGGTCGCCACCACCCGCGGCGGCATCATGCTCGATGCCACCGACGACGCCGACCCTGCCGTGCCGTCACCGGTCGAGGGCAGCGCCGCCGAGGTCCACGCCTACGACGAGCTCTCGACGGTGGAGCAGCTCCAGCTCGAGTCGGCCCGGGTCGAGGCCAGCCGGGTGGGGGCCGGCGCCGAGCAGAGCGTGCAGGCCGAGGACGCCGAGCACTCCCCCGCCGGCTCCTAGCCCCCGGGCCGGTTGAGCACCGGTTGCTCAGGCCGGCCCGTCCGGCCGTCCGTACCTTGCGAGGGTGCCCTCCATCCGGGAGGGCCGAGCACCCGAAGCAGGCCCCATGTCGCTCCCCGCACCCGCCCGAGGCCTCGCCTTGGCGCTCGCCACCCTGGCCACGACCCTGGTCCCCGCTGCGGCTGCGCACGCGGCGCCTGCGCCGCCGGCACCCGAGCCTCGGGTGACGCAGGGGCCCGAGCCGTACTACTTCGACGAGCAGTACGGCGCGGCCTACGACGTCAACGGCAGCTACACCCCCGTGGTCGGCGACTTCGCCGGCACCAGCGCCACCGACGACATCCTCTGGTACGCCCCCGGGACCGGTGCCGAGCAGGCGTGGACCTCGTTCGGCGACGGGCAGTTCACCAAGCAGGTGGCGCCCCAACCCGTGAACGGTTCGTTCACCCCCCTCGTGGGCGACTTCGGCGGCGACCAGCGCGACGACATCTTCTGGTACGGCCCCGGAGCCGCCGCCGACCGGCTGTGGATCAACACCGGCAACGGCACCTTCGCCTTCACCTCGTACGTGGTGAGCGTGAACGGCACCTTCACCCCGTCGGTCCTGGAGAACGGGACGGCCCGCAGCGACATCGTCTGGTGGACGCCCGGCGCCACCGTGGTCCCGGTGTGGTCCTTCCCGGGGGCCAACGGCACCCACGTGGCGCACAACCTCACCCCCGCCAAGGGCACCCGCCCGGTCGTCGGGCACTTCAGCACCGACCACCTCGACGACGTCTTCTGGTACGGACCCGGCGCGGTGAAGGACAGCCTCTCCGTCCACGACGCAGCGATCGGCTCGTTCACCACCACCCCGCAGGGCATCAGCGGCAGCAGCTACAAGCCGGTCGCGGGTGACTGGGGCGCCCAGGGCGATGGCATCGAGGACATCCTCTGGCTGACGCCCTCGGGGGCCAGCCCGCTCTGGGTGAGCAAGGGCAACGGGACCTGGACCACCACCAAGTTCCTCGACGTCCCCCACGACGCCACCGTGGTGCCGTTCGTCCCGGGTGGCGGCTGGACCACGGCGTACCTCTACCGCCCCGGCACCACCAGCGACGTCTTCTACGACGCCCTCCCCACCGCGGAGACCCGGCCGGTCGCCGGCACCCACGTCATCAGCAGCGGCTACCGGCCCATCGTCGGGCGCTTCAGCGCCGACCACCTCGACAACGTGTTCTGGTACAAGCCGGGCCCGGCCCCGGAGTACCTCTGGCGCTGAGCCGTGGAGCCCGCCGGTCCTCCGGGGCCGGCGGGGCGACCGGTACCCTCGGGCGGTGCCTGCCGCCGATCGCTCCGTCGCCGCCCTGGGTCGGCTGGCCGATGCCACGCCGGGCGGCGAGCGGCGCAAGCCCCAGGACGAGATGAGCGCGGCGGTGGCCGACGCCATCGGGAACAAGCGCCACCTGCTGGCCCAGGCCGGCACGGGCACCGGCAAGAGCTGGGCCTATCTGGTCCCGGCGATCCTGTCCGGGAAGCGCACGGTCGTGGCCACCGCCACCAAGGCCCTCCAGGACCAGCTGGCCGGCAAGGACCTGCCGTTCCTGCAGGAGCACCTGGGCCGCGAGTTCGACTTCGCGGTGCTCAAGGGCCGCTCGAACTACGTGTGCCAGCAGCGCATCGCCGAGATCTCCGGCGGCCAGCAGATGGCGCTCGACGGCCTGGCCGAGCGGGCCTCGCCCACCGAGCTCGCATCGCTCAAGCTCTGGGCGGCCACCACCCCCACCGGTGACCGCGCCGAGCTGCTGGCCGAGCCGTCGCACCAGGCGTGGGGGGCGGTGAGCGTCTCGGCGCAGGAGTGCCCCGGCGCCAAGCGCTGCCCCAAGGGCGACGTGTGCTTCGCCGAGCTGGCCCGCCGCAAGGCCGCCGACGCCGACGTCGTGGTGGTGAACCTCCACCTGCTCGGCCTCGACCTGGCCACCGACGGCGCCGTGCTGCCCGAGCACGAGGTGGTCGTCGTCGACGAGGCCCACCAGCTCGAGGACATCATCTCCGACACCTGCGGCTTCGAGCTCTCCGCCGGGCGCTTCCAGAACCTGGCCCGCTCGGTGCGGGCGATCCTCGACGATCCCGCCACGTCCGACGACATCGAGACCTCGGCCAGCCTCCTCGCCGCCGTGCTGAGCGAGCACGTCGGCCGCCGGCTCAAGGGCGCCCTCGACCCCGCCATCGCCGATGCCCTGTCGCTGGCCCGGGCCCGCCTCGACCGCGTGGCCAACGCGCTGCGCGCCATCCCCGACGACGCCGGCGACGACGTCGCCACCCGCAAGACCCGGGCCGTCCAGCTGACCACCGGCCTCATGGTCGACGTCGCTGCCGCCGGAGAGGTGCCGGCCACCTCGGTCGCCTGGGTGGAGGGCCCCGACCACAACCCCAAGCTCCGGGTGGCGCCCATCGACGTCGCCGAGCTGCTGCGGGCGGCGCTGTGGGACCGACGTCCGGCCATCCTCACCAGCGCCACCCTCCCCGACGGCATGGCGGAGCGGCTCGGCCTCACCCCGACCGACCACGACGAGATCGACGTCGGCAGCCCCTTCGACTACGAGCACCACGGCCTGCTCTACTGCGCCGCCCACCTGCCGGACCCGCGCGAGCCCGGCTTCGAGCCCGGCATGCACGACGACCTGGTGGCGCTCATCGAGGCCGCCGGCGGGCGCACGCTGGCGCTGTTCACGTCGTACCGGGCCATGGACGCCGCCATCGAGGCGGTGCGACCTCGGGTGTCGGGCCCCATCCTCGGCCAGCGCGACCTGCCCAAGCCGGCGCTGGTGGCCGCCTTCACCGAGGACGAGTCGGCCTGCCTGTTCGCCACCATGGGCTTCTGGCAGGGCATCGACGTGCCCGGCCGCACCCTGTCGCTGGTCACCATCGACCGCCTCCCGTTCCCCCGCCCGGACGAGCCGCTGCTCCAGGCCCGGCGCGAGCGGGCCAAGGCCGATGCCTTCCGCCTCATCGACCTGCCCCGGACCTCGATGATGTTGGCCCAGGGCGTGGGCCGGCTCATCCGCAGCGCCACCGACGAGGGCGTGGTGGCGGTGTTCGACCCCCGGCTGGCCAAGGCCAAGCGCTACCGATGGGACCTGCTCAACGCCCTGCCCCCGCTGCCGCGCACCAAGGAGCGGGCCGAGGCCGAGGCGTTCCTGCGTCGGGTCACCGCCGAGGCCCCGGCGTGAAGTGGTTCAGCCGGGCGGCCGCCCGCCGCCGCGCCCGGGCCGGGAGCCCCGAAGACGAGTTCGACCCGTTCGCCGCCGCGCCCGTCCCCGAGACTGCCGCCGAGGCGGCCGGCGACGACGCCCACCGGGCCCAGCTCAGCGAGCTGGCCCACGCCCTCGACGCCTTCGCCGACGTGCTCCGCCTCGATCGGGCCCGCCCCGAGGACCAGGCCGAGCTCCGCGACGTGGCCGGCATGGCCCGCATGCTCAGCGTGCGCCCCCACGGCCGGATCGACGAGCTGGCCCTCACCGACCGCGTGCCGCACCTGGTGGAGCCCGACGACCACGCCACCAAGAGCCCCTACGGCCACTACCAGCTGCGCATCGACCGCGCCGCCGACGCCCTGCGAGCCGACTGACGATCGAGCGGGTCGCCCGGGCGGGTCGACCAGTGGCGGCTCAGTACCCGAGGCGCTCGAGGGCCTTGGGGCGGCGCTGCCAGTCCTTGTCGACCTTCACGAACAGCTCGATGTAGGCACCGGGCGGGAGCTGCGAGCGCACGGCGATGCCGACCGCCTTGAGCACGGCACCCTTCTTGCCGATCACGATCCCCTTCTGGGAGTCGCGCTCGACGAGGATCTCGCAGCGGACGCGGGGCCAGTCCCACTCGGTGACCCGGGTGGCGACCGAGTGCGGCACCTCGTCGCGGGTGACCGCCAGCAGCTGCTCGCGCACCAGCTCGGCCACCCAGAACGCCTCGGGCACGTCGGTGACCATGTCGTCGGGGTAGTACGAGGGGCCCTCGGGCAGCCGATCGATGATGGTCTCGAGCAGCTCGGGCACGCCGTCGCCGGTCTGGGCCGAGATCGGGAAGTACTCGTCGCCGCCCTCGAGCTGCTCGGCGGCCTTGGTCAGCTGGGCCAGCACCTCGGTGGGCGGGGCGAGGTCGGTCTTGTTGACCACGATGATGGCGTTGCGCGGCACCCGGGAGGCCACCCACTTGTCGCCCTTGCCGATGGGGGCGGTGGCGTCGACCAGCAGGCACACGACGTCGACGTCCGGTATGGCGCTGGTGGCGGTCTCGTTGAGGCGCTCGCCCAGCAGCGTGCGGGGGCGGTGGATGCCGGGGGTGTCGACGAACACGACCTGGGCGTCGGGCCGGGTGAGCACGCCGCGCACCTGGGTGCGGGTGGTCTGCGGCTTGTCCGAGACGATGGTGACCTTCTGCCCGAGGATGGCGTTGAGCAGCGTGCTCTTGCCCACGTTGGGGCGGCCGACGAGCGTGACGAAGCCGGACTTCACGCCGTGCTCCCCACGAGGCGACGGGCAGGCGCGAGCGGGCGGCGACGAGCGGAGGACGGGCAGAGCGAGGTGGTCAAGACGAGCTTTCCTGGTACAGCGGTCCGCCCAGGGTACTCGGCGACCTCCGAAGCGCCTGCGGCCGCTGCCGCAGGCGAGCGAGGTTCAGTCGCCGTTGCGGTCGGCCCTGGCGCGGTCGCGTTCCTTGTCGCGCGAGCGGCGGTCGTCGGCGTCGTCCTCGTCGGGCACCACGAGCGGCTCGACCTTGTCGATGCGGACCCGCATGATGCGCCGGCCCTGGACCCGCTCGACGGTGAGGCGCACGCCCTCGCACTCGGCGACGTCGCCCACCACGGCGATGCGGCCCAGCTCGGCCAGCACCAGGCCGCTGACGGTGTCGAAGTCGCCCTCGGGCAGCTGGACGTCGAGGAGGTCGTTGGCGTCGTCGATGGTGAGGCTGCCGCTGACCCGCACGCCGCCGCCGGCCACCGGCTCGATGCGGGCGTCCTCGATGTCGAACTCGTCGACGATCTCGCCCACCAGCTCCTCGATGAGGTCCTCCAGCGTGACCAGGCCGGCGGTGCCGCCGTACTCGTCGATGACCACGGCCATGTGGAACTGGTTGGCCTGCATCTCGCGGAGCAGCTCGGCCACCGGTTTGGTCTCGGGCACGGCCCGGGCCGAGCGGACCAGGTTGGCCACCGGCTCGTCCTCGCGCCCGTCGCGCTCGGCGCGCATGAGGTCCTTGGCGAACACCAGCCCGATGACGTCGTCGATGCCCTCGCCCAGCACCGGCAGGCGGCTGTAGCCGTTGAGCAGCACGACCTCCATGACGTCGGCCACGCGGAACTCGTGGGACACGGTGACCATGTCGGGCCGGGGCACCATGACCTCGCGCACGACGGTGTCGCCGAACTCGATGATGCTCTCGATGAGGCGACGCTCGTCGTTGTCGATGGCCTCGGACTCGTGGGCCTCGGCGGCCACCGCGAGCAGCTCCTCCTCCGAGACGAACGGGCCCTGCTTGAGGCCCTTGCCCGGCAGGATCACGTTGGTGACGCCGATGAGCGCCCGGGAGACCAGCCGCAGCGGGGCGAGGTCGACCAGCAGCTTCACCGGCCGGGCCGAGGCGAGCGCCGCCCGCTCGGTGTGCTGCAGGGCCCACGTCTTGGGCGCGGCCTCGGCGAACACGAAGGTGATGACGACGTTGACGAACGTGGCCACGGCCACGCCCAGCCCGCCGAAGAGCCGACCGGAGACCACCCCGGTGAGGGTGGCCTGCACGATCTGGCAGACCAGCACCACCAGGAGGAGGGCGTTGATCCAGCGCTCCGGCGCCTGCACCAGGTACAGCAGGGCGTTGGCCCCGGGGCGCCCCTCCTCGGCCAGGCCGGCGGCCTTGGCCTTCGAGATGCGCACGATCGCCGTCTCGGCCACCGCGGTGGCGATGGCGATCAGCAGCAGCACGACGATGGCCGCGATGAGCCACACGTCGATGGTCTCGAACTGGGTGGCCAGCACCCCGCCGCTCACGACCGACCTCCCCGCCCGAGGCGATCAGGTCCGGCCCCGCGCACCTCGGTGCACGGGGCCCACGGACTGCCGGGGTCGGTGGGCCCGTTCACGAGGCGCTCCGGTGGTAGCGGGCGAGCAGCTCGCGCTCACGGGCCTGCATCAGTGCGGTCTCCTCGGGTTCGGCGTGGTCGTGGCCGAGCACGTGCAGGATGCCGTGGACGACGAGCAGGGCGATCTCGTCGTCGTAGGTGCCGGCGTGCTCGGGGGCGTTGCGGTCGGCGACGAGCGGGCAGATCACGACGTCGCCCAGCAGCAGCGGCACGTCGGACGGCGGTTCGCGGTCCGGACCGGTGGTGGAGCCGTCGGGCGAGCGGCCCACGGTGATCTCGTCGTCGTCGATGGGGAAGGCCAGCACGTCGGTGGGGCCCTGCTGGCCCATGAACGTGCCGTTGAGCTCGGCGATGGTGGCCTCGTCGACGAAGAGCAGCGCCAGCTCGGCGTCGCCCTCGACCCCCTCGGCCTCCAGCACGCCGCGAGCCAGGGCCTCCCAGCGCACGACGTCGACGGGGCGCTCGTCCTGCTCGTCGGTGACGAAGACCTCGAGGGTGCCCTCGTCGGCCCGGCGCCGCTTGCGGGGGCCGGTGGGCGGTGCGGGGCGGATCACGAGCGGTCCGAGCCCTGCTTCGCCGCGCCGTCGCGCTCGTAGGCGTCGACGATGTCGGCCACGATGCGGTGCCGGACCACGTCTCGGCCGGTGAGGCGCACGAACCCCAGCCCATCGATGCCCGACAGGACCTTCTCGAGGCCGCCGAGGCCCGACCGACCGCCGGGCACGTCGACCTGCGTGGTGTCGCCGGTGATGACGGCCTTGGAGCCGAAGCCGATGCGGGTGAGGAACATCTTCATCTGCTCGGGCGTGGTGTTCTGCGCCTCGTCCAGGATGATGAACGCGCCGTTGAGGGTCCGTCCCCGCATGAACGCCAGCGGGGCGACCTCGACGGTGCCCCGCTCGAGCAGCCGGGCGGCGGCCTCGCTGTCGACCATGTCGTGCAGGGCGTCGTAGAGCGGGCGCAGGTACGGGTCGACCTTGGCCATGAGGTCACCGGGGAGGAAGCCGAGCCGCTCCCCCGCCTCCACCGCCGGGCGGGTGAGGATGATGCGGTCGACCTGCTTGGCCTGCAGCGCCTGCACGGCCATGGCCACCGCCAGCCAGCTCTTGCCGGTGCCGGCCGGGCCGATGCCGAAGGTGATGATGTTCTCGGCGATGGCGTCGATGTAGGCCTTCTGGCCGCTGGTCTTGGGGCGGACCCGACGGCCCTTGGCCGCCTTGAGCACCTCGGTGGTGAACACCTCCGACGGGCGCTCGTCGGCCTTCACCATGTCGATGGTGCGGGCCAGCAGCGGGGCGTCGACCACCTGGCCGGCCTGGAGGATCTTCACCAGCTCGCCGAAGAGGCGACCCACGAGGTCGGCCTCCTGCCCGTCGATGCCGACCTCGTTGCCGCGCACGTGGATCTCGGCGCCCGGGAAGGCGGCCTCGACCATCCGGAGCAGTTCGTCTCGCTCGCCGAGCAGGGGCCCCATGAGGTGGTTGCCGGGGACGTGGATGGTGAGCTGCGTGGTGGTCAAGGTGTGCTTTCGGAAACGGTGTGCCGGAACAGCGTAACGCCGCCCGGTCCCCTACCCGGTGGGATTGCCCTCCCACCGCTACGGTTCGGCGCCATGACCCCGACCGACGCGGACGGCGGGCCGGACCGCTTCGACGACGACCTGCGGGCGCTCACCGACCACCAGCGCGCCACCGATGCCGCCGCCGAGCGCCGCCGGGAGGCTGCGCTGCGAGCGCAGTCGGGCGAGGCGGGCACGTTTGCCGGCGTGCTGGCCGACCTGGGCGAGCGCGAGCAGCAGGTGGCGGTGGCCACCGTGACCGGCCGGGTGCTGCGCGGGGCGATCCGCACCCTGGGCACCGACTTCGTGGGCCTGCGGGGCCTGGGCGGCGACGGCGCCCTGGTGGCCACCGGGGCCATCACCGCCGTGCGACCCGAGCCGGGCAGCGCCCCCACGGTGGGCGACCGGCCGGTGACGCTGGGCCGCACCCTGGCCGGCGTGCTCGCCGACCTCGCACCCGAGCGGCCCTACGTGACGCTGCACACCTGGGCCGGCGACGCCGTGGCCGGCCACCTGCGCCACGCCGGCGTGGACGTGCTGGAGCTGCGCACCGACGCCGGCGCCACCGCCTACGTGCCGACCGCCATGGTCAGCGACCTCGTGCTCCCCTGACCCACTCCGCCGGGAGATCACGAGGCGCCGACCGGCTCCCGACCACCGGGCGTCCCTGCGCCGGTGGACGGGAGCGGCCGAGCGGCCGTCGAGCTTCAGTCGGCCTCGGGGGCGGGAGCCGAGCCCACGACCTCCGGGTACAGGTGCTCGAGGGTGCCCGGGGCGATGCGGCTGCTGTCGATGAACGTGTCGACATCGGCCTGCTTGAGGCGGATGACCCGGCCGAACCGGTAGCCGGCGATCTGGCCCTCGTCGATGAAGCGGTAGAGCGTGCGCGGGGTGATGCCGAGGTACTTCGCCGCGTCGGCGGTGCTCAGCCATTGGATTGGAGTGGACATATGGGTCACCCTAGACGCCACGGGTCCTTTCATGTGGCGATGGCCCACCTTTGCCCCTCCGAACCCTTCGCAACCGGAGCCTTCACTCGGGTACCGGCCGCATCGCCTTGCAGGAGGCCCACCCCGATCCTGCCACCGTTGAACCGGTCGAGAGCGGACATACCCTGCCAGACCGACCAAACGGGACACCTTCGGTGTCTTCTCACCCTTTTCTTGTCGTTGCAGGCGGTCTAGGGTCCCGGCACCGCTCGATCGCCGAGCGGTCGCCCGACGTGGCGAACGCAGGGAGGCGGCCCCCTGTCCACCGAAGCCATCCCCGACGAGCGTGATCGTCCCGCACGGGACGTGCGCCCGTCGCTCCCCCACCGCACCATCCGCCCGCGCGTCGGGCTCCCCGGCAGCCGCTCGGTCGTCGGCGGCCTGCTCGTGGCCCTCGCGGCCCTGGGCACGTGGTGGGTCGCCACCGGAGCCGGGGCCGACCCGGTGCCGCGCTACGTCGTCGCCACCCGGCTGATCGGCCCCGGCGAGCGCCTCACCGCCCAGGACCTCGGCTGGTCCTCCGTGGGGCTCCCCGCCCGCCTGCGCGCCCAGGCCTTCGACGATCCCGGGGACCTCGTCGGGACCGTCGCCCTCGGCCCCATCGACGAGGGCGAGCTGGTCCAGTCGGGCGCCATCGAGGCGGTCGGGCCCGGCACCGTCCGGCGCGAGCTGTCCTTCGCGGTGGAGAGCGACTGGGCCGTCGACGGCACGCTGCGTCCCGGCGACCGGATCGACGTGTTCACCACGTCCGGCGAGGGGGAGGGTGCCACCTCCGAGCGCGTGCTCGCCGGCGCCACCGTCCAGGCCATCTCGTCGTCCGGCGGCGACGGCCTGGGCGAGCAGCGGGGCCAGACCATCACCGTCGCCGTCGCCGATCCCGACGTCGTCGCGGCCACCGTCACCGGCAGCCGGGCCGACACCGTCACCGTCGTCCGGGTCACCGGGGTGCACCGAGGCGGGCGATGAGCGACCGGTTCACCGTCCTCGGCCTCGCCCACGTGCGGTCGGCCTGGTTCACGGAGGTGGCCCGCTGGTCGACCGCGGGGTCCATCCCGGTGGACTTCGTGAAGTGCCTCACCCCCGAGGAGCTGCGCACCCGGGCGGCGAGCGGCCGGGCCTTCTCCGCCGCGCTGCTCGATGCCCGCCTCCCAGCGGTCGACCGCGACCTGCTCTCGCTGCTGCAGGACCACGCCATCCCCTCGCTCGTGGTGGCGGGGCCGGACGATCCACGCGGCTGGGACCTGCTCGGCGCGGCCGCCGTGCTCGCCGAGCCCGTCTCGCCCGCCGCCCTGGTCGACGCGCTCGGCGCCCACGCCCACCCCATCGACGGTCTCGCCGGCGACGCCGCCGTGGACCCGGCGGACCACGCAGGCACCTCGGCGTGGCGCGGGCGGCTGGTGGTCTGCTGCGGCCACCCCGGCGCCGGCACCTCAACGATCGCCTCGTCGCTCGCCCAGGGCTTGGCCGACGACCCCCGCTATGCCGGCGACGTCGTGCTCGCGGACCTGGCCCGGCGCGCCCACCAGGCCGTCCTGCACGATGCCCGCGACGTGGTCCCCGGCCTCCAGGAGCTCGTCGAGGCCCACCGCACCGGCCGCCTCTCCCCGGAGGAGCTGCACCACCTGGCGTTCGACGTGCCCAGCCGGGGCTACCGCCTGGTGCTGGGCCTGCGACGCCCACGCGACTGGGTGACCATCCGGGCTCGGGCGTTCGACGCGGCGCTCGAAGGCCTGCGCCGCTCGGCCCGCCTCGTGGTCGTCGACGGCGACAGCGACCTGGAGGGCGAGGCGGAGACCGGCTCCTTCGACATCGAGGATCGGAACCACATGGCACGAGCCAGCCTCGGCGCCGCCGACCTGGTGGTCCTCGTGGCGACGCCCACCGCCACCGGCGTCCACGCCCTGGTCAGCCAGCTGCACGACCTCCGCGCCCACGGCGTGCCCGGCGGGCGCGTGCTCGTGGTGGTCAACCGGGCTCCCCGCACGGCCCGCGCCAGGGCCGAGCTCACCCGGGTCGTCGCCGCGCTCGGCGGCGGAGCCGATCGGGGCGAGCCGGCCGCCGGCCCGGTCTACGTGGTCGAGCGTCGCGGCGTCGACCAGCTCCATCGAGACGTCGCCCGCTTCCCCGCGGCGCTCACGGGTCCACCCACCCGGGCGGTGCGCGACCTGCTCGATCGACTGCCGGCGCGCGCCTCGGACGCCATGGCCCACGAACCGCAACGGATCGCGCCGGGCTCGTTGGGTCGCTGGGCTCCGGACGCGGAGGCCACGTCGTGACCGAGCCCTCGCCGCTGGCCGAGATCGAGGCGGCGGTGCAGGCCCAGGCCCGCTCCCTCGCCCTCGACACCCGCCGCGACCCCGATGCCCTGCGGACCCTGATCCAGCAGGCGGTGGACCAGTGGTCGATCGACCACAAGCGAGGCATCCGAGCCTTCGACCTCGCCGATCCCCAGTCGCTCGTCGAACGGGCGGTGCGCAACCTGACCGGCTACGGCCCCCTGGAGCCGCTCCTGGCCGATGACGACGTCTGGGAGATCATGATCAACGCTCCGGCGGAGATCTTCGTCAAGCGCCACCGCGGCCCAACCGGCTACCACGACGAGGTCTTCCACGACGACGCCCACGTCGGTCGCACCCTCACCAAGGTGCTGGAGGACGCGTCGAGCGCCCACCGGAAGCTGGACCCCACCGAGGGCCTGCAGGACGCCCAGCTCGACGACGGGTCACGGCTCCACATCGTCCACGGCGACATCGGCCGTGGCGGGCACGTGATGGTCAACATCCGCAAGTTCACCAACGTGGCCTTCCGGGACCTCGACCAGCTCGTGGCGCGGGACATGCTCAGCCGCCCGGTCGCACGGTTCCTGGCCGCTTGCGTGCAGGCCCAGGCCTCCATCGTCTTCGCCGGTGCGCCGGGCTCGGGCAAGACCACCCTGTTGTCCTGTTGCTGCGCCGAGCTCGACCCGAGCCTGCGGGTGGTGGTGGCCGAGGAGGTCTTCGAAGCCGACATCCCTGTTGCCAACGTCGCGAGCATGCAGACCCGTCCGGCCCGAGCCGATCGCCCGGCGGTCGACCTGCGCCGGCTGGTCGCCGGCTTCCTCCGCATGGCCCCCGACGTCGCCATCGTCGGCGAGGTGCGCGACCGGGAGGCCCTGCCGCTCCTGCTGACCCTGTCGTCCGGGGTGAAGGGGTACACCACCATCCACGCCGGCTCGGCCCGCCAGGCGCTCACCCGCCTGCGGTTCATCTGCCAGCTGGCCGACGACCACCTGCCGATCTCGGCCCTGAACACGTTGGTCACCGAAGCCGTCGACCTGGTGGTGCACTGCGGCCGGACGCCCGCCGGCCCGCGCGTCACCGAGGTCGTCGCCGTCGAGGACCTGGCCGGTGGGGCCGAGGCCACCCAGTTCACCGCCACCGACGTCTTCGGGCGCGACGAGCCCGGGGCGCCGCTGCGCTGGTCGGGCCAGGTCCCGGTCCGGATCGAACGCCTGCTCCGCAACGCGGGGATCGACCTGCACCTGCTGTTGGACGACCTGGACGCTCCGGGCACCGAGGCCCTCCGGTGATCGCGCTCGTCCTCACGGCGTCGGCGGCCTACGGGGTCCACCTCTTGTGGACCGCTCGGGCCAACGGGTGGACCGGCCTGGCACCCAGCCCCGCTCCCACCTCCCGACGCACGGCGGCAGGCGCGGCGCGGCGTTGGCTCGTGCAGGCCGGCCTCGACGAGGTGTCGGTGGCCGAGTTCGGCGCCGTGACCGCGGTGGTGGCGGTGCTGGGAGGCCTCCTCACCTTCTCGATCTTCGGGTCGCCGGCCCCGGCGCTGGTCGCCGCCATCGGCGGTGCGGCCGCGCCGCTCGCGGCCTACCGGAACCAGCGCCGCCGCCGGCGAGAGCTCGCTCAGGAGGCGTGGCCACGGATGATCGAGGAGATCCGGATCCTCACCGGCGCGGTGGGACGATCCATCCCGCAGGCGCTCATCGAGGCGGGCAGCCGCGCCCCCGAGGAGCTGCAGAGCGCGTTCGCGGCGTCGCGGCGCGAGTGGGCCATCACGACCGACTTCGCCCGCACCATCGCCGTCCTGAAGGACCGATTGGCCGACCCGACGGCCGATGCGGCGTGCGAGACGCTGCTCGTCGCCCACGAGGTCGGCGGGGCCGACCTCGACTCGCGGCTGGAGGCGCTGGCGCAGGACCGCATCGCCGACGTCCAAGGCCGCCGCGACGCTCGAGCCGAGCAGGCCGGTGTGCGCTTCGCCCGCCGATTCGTGCTCATCGTGCCCTTCGGCATGGCCCTCGCCGGCATGTCGGTCGGGAACGGTCGAGCGGCCTACCGGGCGCCTGCGGCCCAGCTGGTGGTCCTCGTCGCCATGCTGCTCGTCCTGGCCTGCTGGACGTGGGCGGGCCGCATCATGGCGCTGCCCGAGGAAGAGCGGGTGTTCCCGTGAAGCCACCGCTCGTCGCCGCCTTCGTGCTGCTGTGGACCGGCTCGACCCTGCTCCTCTCGGAGCGGCGTTGGTTCGCCCGCAACCGCCTCGACGACCGCCTCCGGCCGTACCTGCCCGGCGGCTGGTCGGGCCCAGCCCGCACCGGGATCCTCTCGGTCGAGTCGTTCCGTGAGGTGGTGGGGCCGCTCGCGACGGCGGTCGGTGATCGGCTCGGCCGCATCTTCGGCGTCCACGACGACCTCGCGACGCGGCTGTCCCGCGTCCACAGCCCGCTCGACGCCACCGCGGTCCGGGTGCGCCAGCTGACCTGGTCCGTGGCCGCGCTGTTCGCCGCCGTGGCGTCGGCCCTCGTCCTGCGCCCGCCCGGCGCCCTGGCGACCCTCTTCGTGGTGGGAGCCCCGCTGCTCGCCTTCCTCGTCCTCGAGCAGCAGCTCTCCACCGCCTCCACCCGCTGGCAGCGGCGGCTCCTCCTCGAGCTCCCGGTGGTGAGCGAGCAGATCGGGATGCTGCTGACCGCCGGGTTCTCCCTCGGTGCCGCCCTCGCCCGGGTCAGCGAGCGCGGCACGGGTGCGTGCGCGCAGGACCTGGCTCGCGTCGGCGAACGGGTGCGCCAGGGCCTCTCCGAGGCCGACGCGCTCACCGAGTGGGCCGACCTCGCGGACGTGCCGGCCGTTCGGCGCCTCGTGGGGGTGCTGTCGCTCAACCGGGAGACCGGCGACCTCGGCCACCTCATCGCCGAGGAGGCCCGCACCATCCGGCGCGAGGTCCAACGCCAGCTCGCCGCCCAGATCGACCGGCGCGCCCAGCAGGTCTGGGTCCCGGTCACGGTCGCCACGCTCGTGCCCGGAACGCTCTTCCTCGCCGTGCCCTTCTTCGACGCCATGCGCCTCTTCGCCAGCTGACCCGTTCCGGCTCGCTCGCTCCTTCCCACCCGCTTCCCACCACTGGAGACCCGATGTACCCCGCCCTGCTCACCCTCGCCCTCTCCCTGCACGTCCGCGCCTCCGGAGCCCTGCAACGCCTGCACCGCTCCGAGCGCGGCGAGGGCGTGATCTCCGCCGCCATCGCCGTCCTGGTGATGGCCTTCCTCGGCGTCGCCATGTGGATCGCCTTCAAGGGCCTCTTCGCCAGCACCACCGAGAAGACGGGCAACCAGGTCAGCCAGATCGGCAACTGAGGTGGTTCGGCGCGACCGGGCCCGCTCGCCCCGCCGCGGCGAGAAGGGCACCGGGCTGATAAGCACCGCGGCGGCCACCCTCGTCTTCCTGTGCTTCCTGCTGGCTGCGGTGCACCTCCTCGTCGGGCTCTACGCCCGGTCGACGGTGGAGGCGGTGGGCTACGACGCGGCGAGAGCCGTCGCCGCCCGGACGATCGACCACCGGGATGCGAGCCAGCTGGCCGCTGCCGAGCAGACGGCCGAGGAGCAGGCGCGAGCCCTCCTCGGACCGATCGGTCGTGACGCACGGTTCCGGTGGTCGATCGACGAGGACGCCGTCCGCCTCGACCTCTCGGTCCGGGTGCCCGGCGTCCTGCCCAGCTCGCTCTCCACGGCCGGGGGGGCCGCGACGGCTCGACCGACGGTTCGTGGTCCGGATCGAGGCGGAACGGTGATCGCGCACCACCCGCGCCCGCCCGTCCGAGCTCGGTGCGCGTCCCCACCTGGCCGAACGAACCGGCGCGTGGGCGACGCCGGCCTCGCCGGAGGCGTCGAGGTCATCCCCTTCGGCGTGCTGATCTTCGTCGTCGGCACCCTGGTGATCGCCAACGCCTGGGCCGTGGTCGACGCCAAGCTGGCGGCCACGTCCGCTGCCCGGGAGGCTGGCCGCGCCTACGTCGAGGCCCCGGACCGGCCCACGGCCGAAGCCCGCGCTGCGGCTGCCGCTCGGGAGGCGTTCGCCGGCACCGGGCGGGACCCGGCTCGGATGACCCTCCGGGGCGGAGCGCCGGCGTTCCACCGCTGCGCCGTCGCCGAGCACGAGGTCGCCTACGTCGTGCCGGCGCTGACGGTGCCGTTCGTCGGCGGGTTCGGCCACGGCATCACCGTTCGAGGGCGGCACCGGGAGCTCATCGACCCGTTCCGGGCCGGTCTCGGGGCGGGGGCCGGCTGTGCGGGCGGCTGAGCGGGACGAGCCAGGCGTGCGAGGCGAGCGAGGCAGCGTGCTGATGCTGTTCCCTGCGGCCGTGCTCATCGTGATGCTGCTCGGGGCCATCGCGGTCGATCGAGCGGTGATCTTCGGAGCCCAGCGAGAGCTGGTCGCCACCGCGCAGGCCGCCGCAAGCGACGCTGCGGCGGCCGGCATCGACGTCGCGGCCGTCCGAGCCGGCGGCTCGCTGCGCTACGACCCCGCTCGCATCGATGCCGCCGTCCAGCGATCGGTGGCCACGCTGGGCGCCGGGACCACGGCGTCCTGGGACCTGGTGGGCACCGACGTGGTCGTGCGCCTCACGCGTGCCGTGGACCTGGTCTTCACCAAGGCCGTACCGGGCGCCGACGACCGCGTGGTCGTCACCGCAACGGCACGGGCCTCGCTGGTCCGCTCCTGATGCTCCCCGAGATGCACGCCCGAACGAACCCTTGTGTTGTTTCCATGCTCTTCCTACGGTGGCGGCATGAGCGGATCGATCAAGGTGGAGACGAGCCTCGAAGGCGACCGGCCCGTGGTGGTCAAGTCGGCGCTCGATGGCCAGGGGGCCGACCAGCTCGCCCGTGAGGCCGACCGCCTCGAACGGGGTCGCCACCGCGGGGTGGTCGAGCTCCTGCACGCCGATCCCGAGCGGTTGGTGCTCGCATGGGCGGGGCAGCAGACCTTCGCCCTCGTCCGCCCCGATCCACGCGAAGCGGCCGCACTGCTCGCCGCGGTCGCCGCCACCGTCGCCGACCTCCACGAGGTCGGCCTCATCCACGGTCGCCTGACCCCGGACCACGTCCTCGTCGGGGGCGACGGGCGCCCCCGCGTCGGAGGCCTCCGCGGCTGCGGTCCGGCCGAGCCGCAGGCGCTGCCCACCGACGACGTCGCCGACGTGGGTCGGCTCATCGACCACTTGCTCAGCTCCGGGCTCGAGCTCGAGCCCATCCCCGACCGCAGGTGGGGGCGCCGTCGGACCGGAAGCACGGACCGGCGAGCTCTCCTCGCGATCGCAGACCGAGCCACGCAGGAGGACCCGGCCCAGCGCCCCACCGCTCGCAGCCTCGCCCTCATGATCGCCGACGCCGTGCCGGGCGCCCGACTCTCCCCGCCACCCTCGTGGACGCCGGCGACGCCGTCGCTCGCCGCCGACCTCGGTGGTCCGGCCCCCGTGCCGCAGGCCTTCCGCCCGGCCCCTCCGTGGGCCGTCGACCACCCACTCCCCGGGCAGCGTCGGCCGGAGGACGTCCCCCTCGCCGCCGGCGAAGAGGTCGCCGGCGACCAGGAGCCGACCGTGGTGCCGGCCGGAGGCGACCATCAGCAGGACATCGCGGTCGAGGCGGCCCCCGACGACCGGACCGACCGGGACGTCGAAGGGGCGCCCGACGAGGCGTGCTCCGTGGGAGGCGAGGGTGCTGCTTGCGACCACGCGCACGTGTTGACCGCCGACGTCCTGCCTGCGCCTGGTGCCCCCATGGCGAGCGCCCACCCGGCACCCGCCGCGCCGCCCTGGCCATCGGGCGCGGACGAGGCATCGATCGGTGCAACCGCTCGCAGCGGGGCCGGGGCGCCCGACCCGGCACGCACGGCCAGCTCGCCGGAGGCGGGGACCGAAGCCGAGGTACCGCCGTCGCCGTTCGATCCCGCTCCCCCCACGCCGTTCGGCCCGGCCCCGTCCGCGACCTTCCTCGGGATGCGGATCGAGCCGGGCGATGATCGCCCCGCCCCTGGCGGCGGAGGCGCTGGGCTCCCGCTCCGGACCGGTGACCGCCACCCGGCCCCACAGCACGGACGACGACCGCGCCGGCAACCACGTCCGGCCCCCTCGCCGTCGGTCAGCGGGCGGCGATCCCGGCTGCTGGTCGGCGCGGCGGCGGTGGCCATCGCGGTCGTCGCGCTCGGGTGGTGGATCAGCGGCCAGGAAGAAGGCGATCGCCTGCGCCCTGCGTCCGCCGAACCGTCCCCGACGAGCGCGGAGGTGACGACGAGCACCTCGCTCAGCCCTTGCGTCGCCGTCGCCGCCCCCGCAGCCGACGTCGATGGCGACGGCTGCGCCGAGCGCTTCCACATCGCCGGCACCACCATCGAGGTCGACGGGGAGCGGTGGGCGCTCGGCCAGCCGGGAGACCACCTCAGCTTGGGCGACTGGGACTGCGACGGCCGCGCCACGCCGGGCCTGGTCCGACCGTCCACCGGGGAGGTGTTCCTCTTCGCCCGCTGGCCCGATGGCAGCGGCTCGCTGACCGCCAGGCCCGTGCTGACCCGGGCCCACGCCACCGCCCTCGTCACCACCGACGAGGACCGCTGCAGGGCGCCGGCGCTCCGCCTCGACGACGGGCGCACCGTGGCCATCGACGTCCCGTCCGACCGATGAGCCACCCCAGAGGCGAGCGCGCCTGGGTCCGAGCGGTCGGCACCGTCGCGCCGGTCGTCGTCGCGGTCGCGCTGCTCCACCACCTGGGCCGCGGTGCGCTGGCCCTGCCACCGGTGCGATCCGCCGAGGCGCTCGCTGCTTGGGCCTCCGGCACGGACCCGCTGACCGTGGCGCTCGTGGTGCTGCGCCTCGCCGTCCTCGGCGCCGCGTACCACTTCCTGGCCACGACCGTCCTCGCCCTGCTCGGGCACGGGCTGCGTCGTCCGTCGCTCGTCCGCCTCGCCGAGCGGAGCACGCCGAGGCTGCTGCGCCAGGCCCGCAACCGCTCGCTCGGCCTCGCCCTCACCCTCGGCGCCGCCCTGGTCGGCCCGATTCCCCCAGCCTCGGCCGCGCCCCATCCCGTCGGCGGCGCCGCCGAGCCTGCGGTCCCGGCCGACCAAGGTCGAGCGACCCTGCGGCGCTTGGAGCCGGCGAGCCCCACGCGCCCTGGGGAGGCAACGCTCCGACGCACCGACGCAGGAAGCCCCAGAAGAGCGGCGGACCCGGAACGCCGTGGCGACGGGACCGCCGTCCTCCGCCGCCTCACCCTCACGCCGAAGGTCAGCGCAGAGCGCAACGAGACGTCCGGTCGTGCGACCCTCCGCCGGATCGGTCCCGCCGACGAGGACGAGGGCCCGCAGGCCGCACCAAGCACCTCGGCGGCCGGGAGCTCAGCCGCCCGGTCGACTGCGTCAGCCCATCGGGTGCAGCCCGGCGACCACCTGTGGGCCATCGCCGAGGCCACCCTCGCCGCCTCGTTGGGCCGGCCGCCCACCGATGCCGAGATCGATCCCTTCTGGCGCCAGGTCGTCGCCGCCAACCCCCAACTCGCCGACCCCGACCTCCTCCACCCCGGTGACACCATCTCGGTCCCGGCGCTGTCCGTCCCGGCGCGAGCCCCGGCCGCGGCGCCCCACCCCACGCCCAGGACCAGCACGGTCACCCTCCGCCCGGCCCCCTGACCGCAACGCTGCTCGCAGACCCGCCGTGTTCCGTCCAACCACCACCAGAAGCGCTCTGCCCGGTTCCGGCCGCGAAGCCCGCTCGCCACCGCCGGCGAATGCGACCGAGGGGCTTCCGCCGTGCTCTGGTACGTGGATCGCCGCGCCTCGGCCCGCAGGGCTCCGACACCCAGCCCGGGCGCCGGACTCGATCCGCAACCGAAGCGGTGACCCTGCGCCTTGGTCGCGACTTGCGCCGCTATCCGAAGCCAGGCGCGAGCAGGCCGTTCGAGCGGCCCTTCGGTCGCAGGGGTCCACGATCTCGAGATCGCCGTTCGGTCCAGTCCTTAATGTCTGTTTCATAGCCTTCCATTGCATGTGCATGCGTTGTGCGGTTCACTGCAGCTCGTCCTCTGGTCCCACGTCGGGATGCAACGAGGACTTCTGGACCCTCACGCCACTGGCCTACAACTCGTGAACAGGAGCACCGCAATGACCGCACGACGAACGAACCCCGCTTACCGGTGGACGAAGGTGGTGCCCGTCCTCCTCGCTGGCTCGCTGACCCTGCTGGCCTGTGGCAGCAAGGCCGGGAGCACCACCGTCAAGCTCCAGGGGCAGCGCTCGGCAGGGACGGTGCCCCAGTCGCAGATCGACGAGCTGACCAAGGACGGGCGGGTGGGCGTAGCGGATGCCGGCGGGCACGAGCTCGAGGGGCTCAGTCTCGACGTCGCCGAACAGCGGGGACGGATCCGCAAGGTCGCCGACCGGATGGCGGTGGCCAAGCGCAACCTCACCGAGGTCGAGGCCCGAGCCTTCATGTTCACCGAGCCCGTGCCGGTCACCGACGATGCCACCGGCAGGGTCGTCGGCTACTGGGCGGACCGCTACTACCCGCTCGCCGAGTTCGACGCGGCCCGGCCGGCCCAGGAGCGGATCGTGGCGCGGGTGATCGCCGGCTCCTAACCCTCAGTCGGCCCAGGCGTGCCAGGCGGCGTCGAGGCGGTCGACGGGCCAGTGGCCGTCGTGGACCAGGGCGCGGTGGCGGACGCGGAGCGATTCGCCGGCGGCCAGCTCCAGGGGGCCCTCCCAGAGGAAGGCGGCGTTGCAGAAGTTGGTCCAGTCGCCCTCGCCGTAGCCGTCCCAGGTGGTGCCGTACCAGGGCACCGGGTGGCGCACGTTCCCGGGGTGGTCGAAGATCGCCAGCCCGGCCGGAGCGTTCGCTCCCCCGGTGGTCACCGTGCCGGCCACGTCGCACCAGCGGCCCGGCACGCCCACCAGACGGTCGTTGCGGGAGCCGTCGGGCAGCAGCAGCGTGGTGTCCACCAGCTCGTTGGTGCCCCGGATGGTGAAGCCGCCGTAGCCGCCCCACGTCGTGTACTCGGTGCGGTCGAGGCGGACGGCGTCGGTGGCGGTGAGGGTGGTGTCGAGGTCGATGGCGTAGGCGTCGGCCTCGAGCGGCACGTGGGTCAGGGTCAGCTGCTGCACCAGGGCCACGGTTTCGCGATCGGGGCGGGTCCAGCGCAGCTCGCCGCTCAGGGCCACCTGCCCGTCGGGGCCGTGGGTGACCTCGGGGCGCTCGTCGTGGCGCAGGACGCCGTAGGGCGGCATCTCCTCCCAGAAGTTGTCCTCGTCCAGGTACTTGATGGTGAACCAGAGGCCGTGGTGCCAGAAGTGGTCCTCGGGCTCGTTGCAGGTCAGCACGTGGCCGGCCGGCGTGGCCACCGGGTGCAGGTGCGGGCGCTTGCGGTCGGCCCAGGTGTAGGTCCACCGGTCGGCGACGGTGACGTCGAGGTCGGTCCAGGCGGGCTCGTTCGCTTCGGTGCTCACGGGGCCCACCCTGCCAGCGACGGGTCGTCCTCGGCCAGGGGCAGCGCCACCTCGCGGTCCTCGCGGCTCGACGTGTAGAGCGCCGTCACCAGCTCGAGCATGAGCCGGGCGTCGGCCAGGGTCACCGGCAGCGGGCCGCCGTTGGCCCGGGCGTCGGCGTAGCGCTCGAACTGGCCGATGTAGTCCTCGGTGCCGGGCACGTGGGCGTCGACCACGGCCGCCACGGCGTCCTCGTGGCCGGGGGCGGCGGTGAAGGTCCAGGGGTCGAAGCTGTTGGTGTACGGGTCGGTGCCGGACTCGGCGGTGAGGTGCTCGAAGGTGAAGCGGTGGCGGCTGAGCTCGGGCACCGAGCCCAGGGTGGCCGACAGCGTGGCCAGGGCCCCGTTGGCCCAGCGCAACGTGACCACCGCGGAGTCCTCGGTCTCGATGTCGTTCACCAGGGTGGCGGTGCGAGCCCACACCGCGGCGGGCGGGCCCAGCACCTGCACGGCCATGTCGAGCAGGTGCACGGCGTGGCCGAGCAGCACGCCGCCCAGCTCGGTCTCCCAGCGGCCCCGCCACGGCGCTGCGTAGTAGTCGGCGCCCCGGCGCCAGGCGAGGTCGATGTTGGCCACGAACGGGCGGCCGGCCACGCCCTGGTCCACCAGGGCCAGCAGCTTCTGCAGGCCGTTGCCGAACCGGTACTGGAACACCGGCATGACGTGGTGGCCGGTCTCGGCGGCGATGGCGGCCAGCTCGTCGACCTCGCGCACCGAGGCCACCAGCGGCTTCTCGCAGATCACGTCCTTGCCGGCCCGGAGCGCCGCCTCCACCTGGGCCCGGTGCTGGCTCGGCGGGGTGCAGAGGGCCACCACGTCGACGTCGCCGGCGGCCCAGATGGCCTCCGGGTCGGTCTCGGCCCGCACGCCCTTGAGCCAGCCGGCCACCTCGGTGGCCCGCTCGGCGTCGACGTCGCACACCGCCACCACCCGGAACCGCTTGCGCAGCTCGTGGAAGGCCAGCACGTGCATGCGCCCGATGCCCAGGCCCACCACCGCCACCCGGATGCGTTCGTCAGGCCCCTCGGCGTCGCTCACCCGGCCAGCATGCCCGACCGGCCGGCCGGCCGAAGGCTCACCGATTCGGTCGCCGCGCCCCGTGTGGGGGTTATGCAACCCTTTGTCGGAATCAAACACCGTGTTGACACGCGAAACAACTTGAGATACACCATCGATGCTCTCGCGCTCCCTGAACGGGCGAGATCCGCTTCCCCAAACCCGGAGGTTCACATGGCAGCCTTGAAGAGGCGAGCACTGGCGGGCGCCGCCGCTGTCCTCGCACCGATCTGCATCCAGTCACCAGCTCAGGCCGGTGGCGGCATCGACTATCAGGGCGGCTTCGCTGGCAAGGTCGACAGCGCCGGCGGCGTCGACTACTTCGAGACCGTGCGTTGTGACAGTGACGGCCTCAGCGTCGGGATCGCTGTCGACAGCTTCACGTCTCCGGACAACCGCCTGATGGTCTTCCAGCCGTTGAACTCCTACAACTGGAACTACCAGATTGGCGGCGGCACGGCATACGTCAGCGAGGGCGACAGCTCGAACATGGCCCTCGGCAACCACTGCTGGCGGTTCGCCATCAACGTCACGCCCGGCCGGGACACCAACGGCTTCCTGTCGCCCGGCTATGGCAACACCAGCTTCGACGGACAACTCAAGTTCTGATCGCAACAGAGGAGAAAGAAGCCATGCGCGCCTACGCACGAAAGCTGGCCCCAGTCGGGCTCCTACTCATGTCCACCACAGCCCTCGTCGCCTTTCGCAGCTCAGATGACGGCCCTGATCGCTTGGGTCTCAAGCGGTACAACGCAACTGCGGTCGCTGCCGTGCCCGGTGACACGCCACAGTCAGACGCCGCCGTGGCGGTGGTGATGGAGGTCCGGTCGATCTGCCAGCAGCTGCACGCCTACGCAGAGAGCGGGACTCAGGCGAAGGTCGTGTACGAACAGCTCGACGCCTCGGCGGCTGCGGCGCGCGCCGCGGCGCATCGCACCGGTCGGCCGGTCGACGTCACCGCCTTCGCGACGTTCGCAAAGACCTTCATCGACGATGCAGAGCAGGCCGGTGACCCCAGCCGAGCCGAAGAGTTCATCAAGTCCGAATGCGATCCGGCACAGGACTATGACATCCCGGTTCTCGCCGAGGACCGGTGAGCCAGCGCGGGGTGCGCCGATCCGCCCTACTCGAGCGGTGGACCGAGCGCAGCCACGAGATCAACGCGATCACGGTGGATCCCGAACCTCAAGCAGCAACGTTCCACGCCCGCGATCACGACGGAGAGTGGTGGCATCGACATCGCTTCGTGGACGGCGAGACCCTTGCATGGGAAGAGATCGAGGCGACTTCAGCATCGATCTGGCATGGATCGCGTGATCTCATCGATCTCGTGACGGCGAGGCCCGCATTCGATCCTGGTTGGTCGATGATCTCCGGGAGCTGCCGGACTCCGCTGCCACCACTGGATTGCCTTGGCACGTTCGGCGATCGAGGCGCAATCCTGCCGGAGGTACGGGCCCGGGCGACCTGGACATCGAGGTGCATCGCCCCCGGAGGCGACCAGGTGATGTGGCGAACGATCGTTGACGACATCCAGATCCGGAACGTGCTCTCCGGCCATGCAGCCGAGGGAGAACCGATCTTCACCTTCCCCGCTCTTGCCTACCTGGACCTCCGCCAAGGCGCTGACCCGCTCGACCTCTTCGAAGCAGGTGGGAGCATCGAGGGCGACCTGGATGACCTCCTCTTCATCTCGGGCTGTGTTGGGAACAGCGCCTGGCGTCGGCATTGGGCCTTGGGGGCTGATGAAGCAGCGTGCC
Source organism: Aquihabitans sp. G128 (assembly GCF_019048865.1). Classification (GTDB taxonomy): domain Bacteria; phylum Actinomycetota; class Acidimicrobiia; order Acidimicrobiales; family Iamiaceae; genus Aquihabitans. The sequence goes on from NZ_CP077604.1 coordinate 1,340,157, forward strand.
TGCGCGGGTTCCTCCTCTCGCACCCCGGCGCAGGAGGAGCCGGTTGATCCGCGTCGCCAAAGACGAGCTCGAAGACGGGGCGCTGTGCCGATGGCTCCACGAACAGTGCGAGGCAGCCACGTTGTTCACTGGTGCGCAGGTTCACGTGTGCAAGGCCCAAGAGGTGCTTCTCGATCGCTCCTTTGGCACCACGGCAGGAGCGGGCAAGCTCGTACCGTCGAGTGCCTTCCGCATGTACTGCACCGCGAAACCGGTACTCGTCGCTGCGCTGGAGTTCGCTCGACGGCAGGGTGTGCTGCGACTCGATGATCCGCTCGGGGCGTTCGTCCCGTCTGCAACCGGTCCGCTTGGCGACGTCCGACTCGAGGCGCTGCTCGATCACCAGCTCCCGTTGGGGACGCCCTCCGGCTTTGCCGCCGTGGTCTCACCCTTGCACGAGAGGCAGGCTCGCCTCATCGATGCCGCTCAGGCGGCGGTCGCTGCGGGAGGACCGGCAACCTACAGCGAATACCTCGCTTGGGAGCTCCTGGCCGTTGCGCTGCAACGCGCAAGCGACGGACTGCACTGGGCCGACAGTGTCCGCGCCGCATGCCGAGAGCTCGGCACAGACCACAGCGAGCTACTGCTCGACGATCGCGACTTCCAGCGAGCGCACGAAGCAGGCGGCTTGGAGTGCAACGTCTCAACTCGCCGCGGAGCCTCCCTGCCATTGCTCGGTGAGATCTCTCCTGTGCTGTGGTCCCGCTTCGAAGGCGCCAGCTTCGGAATCGCCTCCAGCATCCGCTGCTTGACCGCGCTGATCCACCACGCCTTCGTACTCTCACCCACGGACCGCCATGCGAAGCCTGCCGCCGTCGTCGCGGGCTATGGACCAGCAAGGCGGAAGCTGCACATCCGGGCTGGGCTGATGGCCGGGACCTCGACGATCGGTGTCAGTGACCTGTGGCCCGAAGACCTTCTTGGACACACCGGCTTGGCCGGAATGAGCCTCGTAGCGGGCTCACCGAGCCTGGGACTGACCTTCGGCGTCCACCTGAACGGTCTGATGGATCTGCAGACGACCGATCGATACGTGCGGCCGTTGGTGTCATCAACGCTGCACGCTGACCTGCTCGCGACAGGTCATCTTGCGATCTAACCCGCTCAGGCCACCGGCGCCGGGTGGCGGAGGGAAAGGTCGTTGCAGGCTTCGCAGACCTCGGGCGGGATCACGCCGGCCTTCATGAGCAGGCCGAAGGCCTTGCAACCGAGGCAGAGGGCGAAGACCGACTCGAGGGTGGCGGCCACCACGATGAAGGCCAGCAACACGGTGGTGACGGCCTCGTTGCCGAAGCCGAAGTGGGCGATGGCGGCACCGCCGGTGAACGTGGCGCCCACGGCCTGGGCGAAGCGCTTGGGCGGGCCGGGCACCAGCTTGGGCTCGAACGGTAAGGCGGGCGTGAGCACCCGGGTCACGAACTGGCCCCACGGGCTGAGCGTGGGACCGGTGAGGGCCCGAGCCACGAAGCCGTAGGCCAGCAGGGCGATGAGCCACCGCTGGTCGGTCACCAGGATCCCGAGGGTGAACAGGACCACGCCGCCCGCCACCAGGCGGGCCGACACCTCGTTGACCGGGTTGGGGAACGTGAACAGCTTGCCCATGGCCCAAAAGCCTACCGGTCAGGTCACGAATCGGCGCTCGATGCCCGGGCCGCGCCCAGCAGGTGGTTCACGTGGGCGTCGAGCTGCTCGGCGGCCCGGTCCAACTGGTCCGGCAGCGGGGTGAGGGCGACGCCGGGGAGGTCGAGGTTGCGCCACCACGACGGCGTGCCGTCCATGGGCGAGTGCGACGTGGCCCGGCACGCCGAGCACCAGGCCCACGAGGCGCCGAGGCCGCCGGCCTCCCGGAACCAGAGGTGCACCGCCACCTGGCCGCAGCGCGGGCAGGTGAGCGGCAGGTGCAGGGTGAGGTCACCGGCCAGGGCCCGGACGGGCAGGCCACCGACCACCGCTCCGGCGGCGGCGTCCCACCCGCCGGCCGGCTCCGGGGGTGGGCTCAGAACGAGTCTTCGGTGGGCGCGGCGACGGGAGCGCCGGCGGGGAGGTCGTCTCCCCCGCCGCCCTGGCCGCCGCCGTCGAGCTCCTCGGGCGTCATGAGGACCTCGCGCGCCTTGGACCCGGTGGACGGGCCCACCACGCCGCGCTCCTCGAGCTCGTCCATGAGGCGACCGGCGCGGGCGAAGCCCACCCGGAGCTTGCGCTGCAGCATCGAGGTGGAGCCCAGCTGGCTGCGGACCACCAGCTCGGTGGCCTGGGCCACCAGATCGTCGTCGCTGTCGCCACCGGCGGAGCCGGAGCCGCCGCCGGAGCCCGAGCCGAGGCCGGGGGCGCCCGAGGCGTCGTCGTCGGAGCCCTGCACGTCCGGGGCGTAGACCAGGTCCGGCGTCTGGCGCTTCCAGAAGGCCGCGATGTTGCGGACCTCCTCCTCGGTGACCCACGAGCCCTGCACCCGCTGGGCGACCGACGACGACGGGCCGAGCAGGAGCATGTCGCCCTTGCCCAGCAGCCGCTCGGCGCCCGTCTGGTCGAGGATGACCCGGGAGTCGGTGGCGCTGGAGACGGCGAACGCCAGGCGGGCCGGCACGTTGGCCTTGATGAGGCCGGTGATGACGTTGACCGACGGGCGCTGGGTGGCGATCACGAGGTGGATGCCCACGGCACGGGCCATCTGGGCGAGGCGGCAGATGGACTCCTCGACGTCTCGCGCCGCCACCATCATGAGGTCGGCCAGCTCGTCGATGACGACGAGGATGAACGGCATGCGCTCGTAGGTGGTGACCGACTCGGCGTCGGGGCCGAGCAGCTCGGCGTTCGGGTCGTTGAGGTCACCACGGTCGAAGGCGGCGTTGAAGCCGGTGATGTCGCGGAAGCCGCACTCGGCGAGCAGGTCGTAGCGCCGCTCCATCTCCCGCACCGCCCAGGCCAGCGCGTTGGCGGCCTTCTTGGGGACGGTGACCACCTCGGTGAGCAGGTGGGGCAGCTTGTTGTACTGGCCCATCTCCACCCGCTTGGGGTCGACCAGGATCATGCGGACCTGATCGGGCGTGGAGCGCATGAGGATCGAGGTGAGCAGCGAGTTGAGGCAGCTCGACTTGCCGGCGCCGGTGGCGCCGGCGATGAGGATGTGGGGCATGGCGGCCAGGTTGGCGAGGATCGCCTTGCCGTCGATGTCCCGGCCGATGGCCACCTCCAGCGGGTGGGTGGCGGCGCGGGCCTCGGCGCTCATGAGGATGTCGCCGACGGTCACCAGCTGCTTGCGCACGTTGGGGATCTCGACGCCGATGGCCTGCTTGCCGGGGATGGGCGCCAGGATGCGCACGTCGGGCGTGGCCATGGCGTAGGCGATGTCCTTGTGCAAGCTGGTGACCCGGGCGACCTTCACGCCGGGGCCGAGCTCGAGCTCGAACCGGGTGACGGTGGGGCCGACGGTCATGCCCACCAGGCGGGTCTCCACCCCGTGCTCGGCGAGGGCGTGCTCCAGCCGGCGGCCGGTCTCCTCCACCGCGGTGCGGTCGACGGCCTGGCTGCCCGAGCGGTCGAGCAGCTTGGACGGGGGCAGCTTCCAGTTCGACGGCTGGGTGCCGGGCGGCAGCGAGATCTCGAGCTGCTCCGGCGGCACGTCGGGATCGGGCACCGGCACGGCGGCCTTCGGCTTGCGGGCCCGCTTGGGCGCAGCGGCGGGTGCGTCCGGGTCGACGTCGGTGTCCTGGTCGTAGAAGCCGGGAGCGATGCCGGTGGGCTCGACGCCGTCGCGCAGGTCGATGGCCGGCCCGGTGAAGGTGAGGTCCTCGCCGTCCGCCTCGGCGGCGTCGGACTGGCCGCCGATCTGGAACAGCTGGCCCACGGCGCGCCGGGCGGCGCCGCCCACCGGGCGGGCGCCCTTGGCCACCCCGCCGGCGGCGCTGCCGACCACGGCGCTGATGGTGGTGCGGGTGACCACGAGGGCACCGGCGAAGCCGATGGCGGCGAGCAGCAGCCCGGCGCCGACCTGGCCGAGGGCGCCGTGGAGCGGGCCGCCGATGACGGCCCCGACGTAGCCGGCGCTGTCGGCCACTGCGTCACGACCGGCGCCGAGGTCCGGGGCCTGGCGGAAGAGGTGCAACAGGCCCATGCCGGCCACGGCCAGCAGGAACGAGCCGAGGGCGAGGCGGGCGAAGGGGTGATCCACCTGGTCCAGGTCGACCTCCTCGGCCACCAGGGTGGGATCGTCGGGATCGGCCTCGGGCGGGGCGGGGGCGCCGCGCACCAAGAGGACGCCGAGGGCCACCAGCACCGGCGGGGCCAGCACGCGGGCCGCCCCGAACAGGGTGCCCATGAGCGTGGCCATGCCGCGGCCGGCGGGTCCCCCGGCGCGGCCGTAGACCCCGAGGCCGGCGACCAGGCCCACCACCACCAGGAGCAGGCCGGCGAAGTCGGCCCCGTGGCCCCGGCTGGCGGCGGCCAGCGACGCCAGGACGCGGGACGTGACCGACGGCTTGGGCGGCGGCGCGGCGGCCTTGCGGGCGCGCGGGGCGGCCGTCGGCTTGCGGGCCGGAGGGCGCTTCGAAGTGGACCGGGCAGCCGGCTTCTTCTTGGCCCCCGACCCCTTGGGGGTCCGTCGGGTGGCGGTCACAGTGCCAAAACGGTACCAGTGCCCCCCTGACAGAACCAGGGAGGGTCGCCCGAGCGCTGCGGCCCAGGAGGACCTCAGTTCGCCGCCAGGAACCCGTCGCAGGGGCCGTGGGTGAGCACCGACACCAGGTTGGCGGCGTTGCCGATGACCAGGCTGACGTCGCTGCTGTCGAAGGCGCCGGCGCCGTCGGCCACGATGCGGTGGAAGTCGTCGCGGGCCTTGCTCACGGTCGCCTGGTCGGCGCTGGAGAAGCGGGCCCGATCGGCCCACGCCCGGTCGACCACGGCGTTCAGGGCCTGGGCGTCGGCGAAGGTGGCCAGCGGGAGGCCGCTCACGTAGGCGATGTTGCTCGCCCGGTCCGCCAGCGAGCGCACCACCCGGCCGCCCATGGCGGCCTGCTCGGCCAGCTTGTCGCGGTCGACCACCGAGGCCTCGTCCTGGGCCGTGTGGTAGCAGGGCCCGGTCGAGTCGGTGAAGAACACCGTCGGGATCTTCGCCGCCGTGAACGACACGTGGTCGCTGCGGCCCTGGCCGAAGATGATGCTCAGCAGCGAGGTCTGGAGCACCTCGGGCTCGAGGTCACCGGTGACCAGCTGGGTCAGCGCCGAGCCGCCGGTCTCGGTGCCCAGGGCGAAGGTGCTGGTGCGCAGCGACGGCAGCAGGTTGGCGCCCTGGATGTCGTAGTTGACGTAGGCCTTGATCTTGCTCAGCGGCACGATCGGGTGGGCGGCGTAGTATCGCGACCCCACCAGGCCGTCCTCCTCGCCGTCCCACAGGGCGATGATCACCGAGCGGCGCCCGGGGTTCGCCGCCAGGTTCCGGGCGATGTCGAGCGCCACGGCCACGCCGCCGGCGTTGTCGGTGGCGCCGTTGCAGATGTGGTCCTTCGGGTCCGACGTGCGGCAGTCGGTGCCGAGGTGGTCGTAGTGGGCGCCGACCATGACGTACTCGCCGGCCTTGTCGGTGCCGGGGATGACCGCCAGCACGTTCGCGCCGCCCGGGTACTTCTGGGTGTAGGCGGCGTCGCCGGAGGCGCCGGGGCGGATGCCGGTGGCGATCGGCTCGAGCGAGTCGAGCAGGAAGCGGGCGGTGACCAGCGAGCCGGGGCTCAGGTTGTCGCGGCCGCGCACCTGGTCCGACGACAGGCGGTTGACATCCGCCGGGAGGCACCCGGCCAACCCGGCAACGGCGACCGCCAGGGCCACCACCGCCACGACCTTGCGCGTCCAGCTGCTGCCCATCGCCCTACCTCGTCCTGCTCGCCGGTCCCCTGCTGCGGACCGTAGCCCCAGGGGACCGGCGCGGACCGGACTAGAGCGACATGACCACCGGGACGATCATCGGGCGCCGCTTGGTGCGGTCGCTCACGAACTTGCCGGCGGCCTTGCGGACCACCCGCTGGAGCGACTCGACGTCGTCGTCGCCCTTGTCGAGCGCGTTCTGGACCAGCTTGGCGATGTGCTGGCGGCACTCGTCGATGAGCTCCTCGGCCTCCGGGGCGTAGACCCAGCCCTTGGTGATGACCTCGGGGCCGTTGACGATGGCGCCGTCCTCGTGGTCGACGGTGACGATGACCACCACCACGCCCTCCTCGGCCAGCACCTGGCGGTCGCGCAGCACGCCGTGGCCGACGTCGCCCACGATGCCGTCGACGTAGGTGTAGCTGGCCGGGACCTTGCCGTCTCGCTTGAGGCCCTTGTCGGTGAGCTTCACGCGGTCGCCGTCCTCGCACACGAGGATGTTCTGGTCCTTCACGCCCATGATCCGGCCCAGCTCGGCGTGGGCGACCATGTGGCGGTACTCGCCGTGGACCGGCACGAAGTACTCCGGCCGCACGATCGAGAGCAGCGTCTTGAGCTCCTCGGACTTGGCGTGGCCGGTGGCGTGCACGTCGTGCAGGCCGGAGTGCACCACCCGCACGCCGAGGCGCACCAGGCCGTCGATGACCTTGGTGACGTTCATCTCGTTGCCGGGGATGGGGTGCGACGACAGGATCACGGTGTCCTGGTCGGTGAGCTTGAGCCAGCGGCTCTCGCTGGAGGCCATGAGCGCCAGCGCCGACATGGGCTCGCCCTGGCTGCCGGTGGAGATGACGCAGACCTTGCCCGGCTCCATGTCCTTGACGTCCTCGATGTCGAGGAGCTTGTTGTCGGGGATCTTGAGCAGGCCCATGTCCTTGGCCAGGCGCACGTTCTTCTTCATCGACAGGCCGAGCGTGGCGACCACGCGGCCCTGGGCGATGGCGGCGTCGGCGATCTGCTGCACGCGGTGCACGTGGCTGGCGAAGCAGGCGGTGATGATGCGCCGGCCCTCGTTGGCGGCGAAGAGGTCGGTGAGGACCTTGCCCACCGACCTCTCCGAGCGGGAGTGGCCCGCTTGGTCGGCGTTGGTGCTGTCGGAGAGCAGGAGGCGCACGCCCTCGTTCTGGGCGATGGCGCCCATGACGCCGAGGTCGGTGAGGCGGCCGTCGACCGGGGTGAGGTCGAGCTTCCAGTCGCCGGTGTGCAGGATCGTGCCCTGCGGCGTGTGGAAGGCGGTGGCGAAGCCGTGGGGCACCGAGTGCGTGACCGGGATGAACTCGCAGTCGAACGGGCCGAACTTCCGGCGCTCGTTGTCCTTGACCACCAGCAGCTTGGTCTTCTTCATGAGGCCGGCCTCGTCGATCCGGTTGGAGGCGAAGCCGAGGGTGAGCGCCGAGCCGATGATCGGGAACGACAGCTCGCGGAGCAGGAAGGCGAGGGCGCCGTGGTGGTCCTCGTGGCCGTGGGTGACGATGCAGCCGACGATGTCGTCGCCCCGCTCGATCAGCCAGGAGAAGTCCGGCAGCACGAGGTCGACGCCGAGCATGTCGGCCTCCGGGAACATCAGCCCGCAGTCGAGGAGCATGATCTTGCCGTCGATCTCGATCGCAGCGCAGTTGCGCCCGATCTCACCGAGGCCACCGAGGAAGGTGACCGAAACAGGGTTGGGCATCAGAGTTCGTATCCGAGTTCTTCGAGAACGGAGGTGGCGGCCTCGGCGGTTCCCGCAGGGGCGGGGCCGAGCGGGAGGCGACACTCCCCTGCCGGTACGCCGAGCACCCCCATGGCGACCTTGACGGCCTGGGAGAACACGCACGTGTCGCTGTTCATGTATCGGTAGCTGGCGAGGAGCCGGGCGTTGATCTCCCGGGCCGAAGCGACGTCGCCCTTGGCGAACGCGGCGAACATCTCCTGCTGCTGGCGACCGGTCCAGTGGCTGGACACGCCGACAACGCCGACCGCACCATAGGCGGCGAAGGCCAGGCTGAGCGGTTCGTCGCCGCTGTAGACCTCGAACCCGTCGGGCGCGTCGGCGATCACCTGGGCGGTGACCTCGGGCCGGCCGCCGGCGTCCTTGAGCGCCACGATGGTGGGCACCTCGTGGGCCAGGCGCAGGATCGTCTCCGGTTCGAGGCGGCGACCGGAGCGGCTGGGGACGTCGTAGAGCATCACCGGCAGGTCGCTGGCCGCCGCGATGGCGCGGAAGTGGAGGTCGAGCCCGGCCTGGCTGGGCTTGTTGTAGTACGGCACCACGGCGAGCACGGCGTCGACGCCGACCTCGGCCGCGGCACGTGTGACCTCGATGCTGTGGGCGGTGTCGTTGGTGGTGGAGCCGGCGATCAGCGGCACGTCGACCGCAGCCCGCACCGTCCGGAACAGCTCGATGCGCTCGGCGTCGGTGAGCACCGCGCTCTCGCCGGTGGTGCCGGCGAGGACGAGGGCGTCGTTGCCGTGGTCGACCAGCCACCGGGCGAGGGTGGCGCACCCCTCCACGTCGAGCGAGCCGTCGGCCCGGAACGGGGTGACCATGGCGGTGGCGACAGTTCCGAACCTCGCCATCAGCGGGCCTCGGCAGACGTTGCAGACATGGCTCCGACCCTAGTTGCGGGCACCTCGGCGCCCTCCCCCAATGGCCGAGGCGAGCGGCTCGAGTGGTTCGGACGGCCGGACGAGCTCTCGATCGGGGGAGGGGTGAGCGAGAGCCCGCCCAGCCATCCGTTCCCGCCGCTCCGATGCCATCCCGCCCGCCGGCACCGGAGCTGGACCGGTGGAGCTGGTCGAGCCGCGGTGACCGTACGGCGGGTCCGTTGCCCAGGGCATGAGCAACGACTGCTCATTGCTCGGCGGTGGGCGTTCAGGAAGGCGTCAGCCGGCGCCACACCCCCGCTGACCTGGGTCGGGACGCGACCGTGGGGCCGCACCGGGTGGTGCGGCCCCACGGTCGTGGTTCCCCTGCGAGCGGTTGCTCAGGCCATCGGGCCCTCGCGAACGGGCGTCAGGCCGTCATCGACGACGTGGACTCCGACAGCTCGGCGGTGCCGAGGGCGAAGGACTCGTACTCGTCGCTCGTGTCGGTGAGGTCCTCGAACTGGATCACGCCCAGCTCCTCGAACTTGTGGCGCAGCCAGCCGTCGTTGCGGTCGAGCAGGCCCAGCTTCTTGCAGTTCGGCACGATCTTGGTGAAGAGCATCTGCTGGAACAGCAGGCGGTTGGGGTTGTCGAGCAGCAGGGGCAGGACCTCGCGGGGCTTGAGGCCCATGCGCTCCCACACCTCCTGCTGCATGAAGCGGTCCCGCATGCGCACGGCGGCCTCGAAGGCGAACTCCTGGCGCTCCATCATCTCGGCGTCGCTCAGGTCCGCGTAGTACTCCTTCAGCGACAGCACGCCGAAGGCGACGTGGCGGGCCTCGTCGCTCATGACGTACCGCAGCAGCTTCTTGAGCAGCGGCTCGGTGGTGAGCTGGTGCATGAAGCCGAAGGCGGCCAGGGCCAGGCCCTCCACCATGATCTGCATGCCCAGGTAGGTCATGTCCCACCGGGAGTCCTCGATGACGTCGTCGAGCAGCAGGCCCAGGTGCGGGTTCAGCGGGTAGTGCCCGTTCAGCTTGGTGTCGAGGTACTTGGCGAAGACCTCCACGTGGCGGGCCTCGTCCATCACCTGGGTCGGCGCGTAGTACTTGGCGTCGATCCACGGGACCGTCTCGACGATCTTGGCGGTGCAGATGAGCGCGCCCTGCTCGCCGTGCATGAACTGGCTGAGGCTCCAGTTCTGGAACTCCATGCCGAGGTGGGCCCAGTCGTCGTCGTTCCACTTGGCGAACGGGGTGTGGGAGAGGTCGATGTCGCCGAACGTGCCGAGGGCCATGTTGTCCCGGGCCACCTGCTCCTGGTCGACGACGGTGTCCCACGGCAGGTCGGTCTCGCCGTTCCACATCGAGACCTTGGCCTTCTCGTAGAGCTTGTTGAGCGCCGGCCGGCTGCCCTTCTCGTAGTCCCAGGTGAAGATGGCGTCGGCGTTGTCGTGCACGGCCTTGATGGACTCGTGCTGGTCAGAGGCCGACACGGCGAGGATGGCCTCGAGGTCGTTCAGGTCCTCACGGCCGATGAGCGCTTCGTTGGACGAGCTCGTGTTGGTGGACATGGGTGGCTCCTTGTGACGGTGGTTCAGCTAGCAGAAGGCGGGGGCGACGAAGCTGGCCACCAGGTGGCGGGCGTCGTCGACGTTGGCGAGGTCGGTGGAGGGCGGCGGGTTGAAGACGAAGGTGATGAACAGGCGGGCGCACCACTCGGCGGCCCAGGCGGCGCGATCGGCCGGCACGAAGCGCTCGAGGTGCGGGGCCAGCGCGGCGGCAGCGGCCCGGTAGACCACGTCGACCTGGTTGAAGCCCAGGAACGGCAGGAGCAGCTCCGGCTCGTGCTCGACGATGAACTGGGCCGCGTCGTGGTCGTGCAGCAGCCGTGACGCCACCACCAGGCCGCGGGTGAGCGCATCGGGCAGGTCCTCGGCGGCGTCGATGACCTCGACCACCGCTTGGCGGTAGGCCTCGACCTCACGCAGGGCGAGCGCCTCGAAGAGGTGGGCCTTGCCGCCGGGGAAGGCGCGGTAGACGGTGGCCCGCGAGCAGGCGGCCTCCTTGGCGACGTCGGCCAGGGCGGTCTTGCCGACGCCCCACCGGGCCACCAGCACGAGGGCGGCGTCCAGGATGCGCTCGGTGACCTCGCTGGTCTCGGCCGGGACCCGCAGGTCGACGACGTCCTGCGCTTCGGTGCCGATGGCCATGGGTGAGACACTAAGAAGGAATGTGTCTCATCGTCAACCATCTCTTCCTGTGACATGGGCCATGGGCGCGAGCGATGGGCGGCCGAGACCTAGCGTGGCGCCGTGATCGAGGACGTCCGCAGCCGGCTGCTGGCCGCCACCGTCGCCTGCCTCGGTCGCTTCGGCATCGCCAAGACCACCGTCGACGACGCGGCGGGAGGCCGGGGTGTCCCGCGCCACCGTCTACCGCCACTTCCCCGACGGCAAGGACCAGCTCATCGCCGAGGGCATCACCTGGGCCGTCGGGCAGTTCTTCGCCGAGCTGGCCGTGGCGGTGGCCGACGCACCGGACTTCCCGACGCTGCTGGAGCAGGCGCTGCGCCACGCCCACCGCGCCGTCGAGGAGCACGTGGTGCTGCAGAAGGTGCTGGAGACCGAGCCGGAGCGGCTCCTCCCCCAGCTCACCCAGTCGGCCCCCCAGGTGCAGGCGGTGCTGCGCGACTACCTGGCCGAGCGGCTGGAGGCCGAGGCCGTCCGCCCCGGCGTCGACCGGGCCGAGGCCGCCGACTGGCTGGCCCGCATGGGGCTCTCGTTCATCCTCGCCGAGGGCCGCTGGGACCTCACCGACCCGGCCGACGTGCGCCGCCTCGTCCGCGGCGAGCTGCTGGTGGCCATCCTCCAGGACCCCGGCGACCCCAACGGCTGAGCGACCGGGCCGCTGTGCGAGCATGGCGCCCATGTCGACCGTGCTGCTGACCACCGACGGATCGGACCTCGCCCTGGCCGCCATGGCCAAGGGCGTCGAGCTGCTGGGCCGCGAGCACCGCTTCCTGGCCCTCTCGGTGGTGCCGCCGGCGTTCGCGCCCTCGGCGGCCATCGGCCCCATGGACAGCCACCCCATGGTGGCCGACCCGGCGCTCGAGGACGCCCTCGAGGAAGAGGACCGGGCCGAGAGCACCGGCGAGCTGGCCCAGCTCAACGAGGTCCTCGAGGTCTCGGCCGAGGCGCTGGTGGAGACCGGCGAGCCCGGGCCGGTGATCTGCGAGGTGGCCGCCCGGATGGGGGCCGACGTGGTGGTGGTGGGCTCGCACGGCCACGGCTGGCTCCAGCGGGTGCTGATCGGCTCGGTCAGCAAGCACGTGCTCCAGCACGCGCCGTGCCCGGTGCTGGTGATGCGCCTCGAGGACACCGAGGAGGGCTGACCCCCGCCGGTCAGGTCTCGTGGTTCAGGCCTCGTGGGCGGCGTCGAGGCGCGGGTCGCCGGGTACCGGCTCGTCGTCCGGGTCCGGGCCGTCCAGCTCCGCCTCCAGCGCCTCCTTGTCGATCTCCCGGGCCCGCCGCCGCAGGATCAGCGGGTAGAAGACCACCGCAGCGAGGCTGAACGCCGCCCACTGGAAGGCGTAGGAGAGGTGCGGTCCCTCGTCGAGCTCGGGCTGGGGCACCGGGGCCGGGTAGACGTGCTCCTCGGCCGGCTTCTGGGTCTGGAGCTGCAGGAAGACCGGGAGCAGGTCCTCGGGGACCTGCTGGTCGAGCCGGGCGAGGTCGGCGCGGGCCAGGTTGGTGAGGGTGCCGGTCTTCGGGTCCCGGGGGCCGAAGCTGCCCCGGGTCTCGCTGGGCTGCACCAGGCCCACCACCGTGACCGTGCCCGACGGCGCCCGGTACTGGGCCGGCACCGCCTCGAGCTGGCCGCTGTTGGGGATCCACCCGCGGTTGACCACCACCGTGGTGCCGTCGCCCTCCTGGAGGGGCGTGAGGATCCAGGAGCCGGGGGCGCCGTCGCGGCTGCGCGAGCGGACGAGGACCTCCTGGTCGGCCAGGTACGTGCCGGTGGCCCGGCCCCGCCGGAACTGCAGGCCACCGGCCTCGTCGTCCTGGCCCACGGAGATGAGCCGGTCGACGTCGGCCACGGGCTGCGCCGTGCGGTCGGTGACCTTGGCGTTGCGCTCGCGCTTCTGGTGCAGGCGATCGAGCTGCCAGGAGCAGGCCCAGAGCATCGCCGCCACCATGGCCACCACGAAGACGTGCGACAGGATCCACTTGGGGCGGAGGGCGAAGCGATACCGCGACATCGTGGGCCAACCTAGGACCGCCGCTCCCCCCGGCCGTAGTCGGCAGCCGGTCGGCCACTACCTTGGCGGGTTCGCCACCGGGGTCGACGGCCCCCAGCACGAGGAGCTCCGTGACCACCGCCCTGCTGTCCTCCGCCGCCCGCCCCGACGACGAAGGCCACCCGATGGTGCTCGCCGGCGTCTCGGACTTCGTGACCGGAGACCTCACCGAGTGGGTCGTCGGGGTCATCGCCGCCATCGGCTACCTCGGCGTGGCCCTGCTGGTGGCGGTCGAGAGCCTGTTCCCGCCGATCCCGTCCGAGGTCGTGCTCCCCGCTGCCGGGTTCGCCGCCGCCGACGGCCAGGCCAACCTCTGGGGCATGGTGGCCGCCGCCACGCTCGGCTCGCTGGTGGGGGCGTGGGCGCTCTACCTGCTCGCCGCCGCCATCGGCGAGACCCGCCTCCGGGCGCTCACCGTGCGCCACGGCCGCTGGCTCGGGGTGAAGCCGCACGACCTCGATCGGGCCAACGCCTGGTTCGACCGCCGCTCCACCCACGCCGTGCTCATCTGCCGGTGCATCCCGCTGATCCGCTCGCTGGTGTCGGTGCCCGCCGGGTTCCGCCGCATGCGGGCCCTCCCCTTCACCCTCTACACGCTGATCGGCAGCCTGGCGTGGAACCTGGTGCTCATCGGTGCCGGCTATGCGCTGGGCGACAACTGGGAGCAGGTGGGCGAGCACGTGAGCCGCCTCCAGTACGTGGTGGTCGCCGGGCTCCTCGCCGCCATCACGTGGTGGGCGTGGACCCGGCTGCTCTCCCCCACCCACCGGGCCCGCCGCGCCCTGGAGGAGGCCGAGATCGCCGCCATGGAGCCCCAGGCCGACCGGGTGCTCGACGCCACCGACTGACCGGGCCCGACCGCTTCGTCCGTTTCACCGCGGGCGCCGACGGGAACCACGACGGACCGAACCCCCGTCCGAAGGCGCCATGCACCCCACCTCCTCCCGCTCCCCCCGACGCCTTCGGGCCGGGGCCTCCGCCGTCGTCGGTGGTCTGGTCCTGCTGCTCGTGGCCGTGGGGCTGGTGGCGGCGGTGACCTGGGCCCGCCACGACGGGGACGACGACCTGTCGACCGACCTGGCCGACCCGTGCTCGCTCGTCTCGCAGCCGACGCTCGACCGGCTGGCCCCCGGCGCCACGAAGGAGCCCTCCGCCAGCTCCGGCGGCCGGTCGAAGGAGCTCTCGTGCGCCGTCGACCTGACCGCGTCGCCCGACGGGTTCCGCGGCGACCTCGCCCTGGACGTCGCCGTCGACGGGGGCGGGCAGTACGACGCCGCGTGGCGGAAGCGGCGGTGCGCCGACATCGGGGCCGTGCCGGAGGAGGCGGCGCCGGGCCACCGATCGTGCGTGGTGGTGCAGCCGTTCGACGGGCTGGAGAGCCGCATCGACGCCTACGCCTGGGTCGATGACGCCTACGAGGTGCACGTGGCGTACCAGCTGGTGGAGCCGAAGGACCTGCCGGCGTCGGCGGAGGCCGACGTGCGGGCGCTCCTGGCCGCCGGGCTCGCCTCGCTGCCGACGTCGTAGCCGGCCTCGCGACCGGGAGAGGACAGACGGGTCCAGCTAGTGGGCGAGGGCCCGGATCTGCGGGCGGAGGTCCTGGTAGATGCGCTCGGCCACGAGGCGGGCGCCCTCCTCGTTCTGGTGGACCAGGCCCAGGAAGACCGGCGGGCTGTCGTCGTCGAACAGGTGGCGCAGGTCGGTGACGTGGCCGACGAGGCCCGCCGACATCGCGTCGAGCGCCTGGCCGATGGGCGAGGCCATCAGCTGCTCGGTGGGGATCCCGTCCAACCGCTCGTAGGGCCGGAGCTGCTCGGCGCTCGAGAGGGCGTCGGCCTGCAGGAAGTAGGCGGTTCGGACGCCGGCTTCCTTCGCGAGGGCGTCGGCCTCCTTCTGCACGCGGAGGTACCGGGCCGCTGCAGCCCGGCCCGCCGCCGGCCCGATGGTCGAGCGCAGGAAGGCGTCGGAGTCCTCGCTGATCGCCTGGAGCTCGGCCGGGATGATGGTCGACAGCTTCCGATCGGGGTCGGGACCCTTGAGGTAGTCCGCGGCCAGCTCGGCCATGACGTCGTTCCAGCCGTTGTAGAAGACCAGGAGGTCCGGCGCCTCCTCGGTGCGCAGGCTCTGGGCCACCTCCCACTCGGTCTCCAGCTGGAACGTGTAGCCGTCGTGGCTGACATTGGTGACGTCCAGGGCGATGTGGTCCTCTTCTTGCGCGAGGCGCACCAGCTCCGACGCGATCGTGTGGTCGTCACGCTGGCCGGTGCCGAAGGCGGCCGACCCGCCGCTGAACCAGAGCGTCGCCCGCTTGCAGTCGCAGCGCCGGGGGCGCAGCGTGGCCCTCCGGCCGTTCCGGATGTTCACGTACTCGGTGGACTTGGTGCCGTTGATCACGTGCTCGCCCTCGTCGACCTGGAGCTGGTCGGCGAACGACGAGCCGGCGTACGCCGGCAGCTGGCTGTACTGCAGGGCCATCTCGGTGGCGAAGATCTGGCGACCGACCGAGCCGGGGCCGGCCGTCGGGAGCGGTGCGGTGGTCCCCGCGGCACCCACGGCGCCAGGTGGGAGGTCCGGGCCCGCCGGATCCCCGCTGCGACGGACGAGGGCCACCGCCACCAGCGCGACCGCGGCCACCAGCGCCAGGCCGCGGATGGTCCGCCCCCGGCGCACCTGCGGCGCGGTGCTGGTGAAGGGCCGGCGTGCGTCCTGGCGGGCGTCACCCACCGAGGTTCCGGTCGGGGTCCAGCTCGAGCCGCTGGCCGAGCGTCGGCGCAGCGCGCGCAGCGCCCGCACCGCCGCGCCCGGCAGGTACAGGACGACCAGGGCGACCAGGAAGAGCGCCACCGCCACGATGGCGCCGGCCACCGCGGACGTGCCTCGGGCGAGGGCGGCATCGACGGCCGCCACCGCGCGGAGCCCGTGCGCCTCGGCCTGCACGGCGGCCAGGGCGACGACGATCGCAGCCAGGACCACGATGGTGGGAGCGCCTCTGGCCCACGCCACGCCGGATGCCACCAGCACGCCGGCGGCGAGCGGCACCACGGTCCGGCTGCGCACCGGCCACCCGGGGAACGGCCGCCACTCGACCAGGGCGGCGTCGGCGGCGACCAGGACGGCCACCAGGACCACCGCCGGCGTGGCGCCGACGATCGGCACGCCCACCGCTGCCGCAGCGAGCATCGCCACCGGCCGCAGCGCAGCCCGTCCGAGCGACCGCTCGTCGACGTCCGCACCGGTCCAGCCCACCCGGAGCGCCACCTCGGCGGCGACGAGGACCGCAGCGCCCCCCGCCACCGTGCGCCAGTCGCGACCGCCGAAGTTCCAGACCCTGGCCAGCCCGACCGCCGCCACCACCACGGCCGCTGCAGCCCGCCACCCCACGCCGGGGCCGGCGGTGCGGCGGCGCTCGGTGGCGGCCCACGGATCGGTTCGGGTGGAGGCCGCCATCAGAAGAGCGTGTAGGTGACCACGGGGACGGCCACGTGGGCCGTGCTGCTGAGCGCCGTGGCGACGACCAGGACCAGGATCAGCACCGGGATCCACCAACGGCCGGAACGGACCGCGAAGGCCCCCAGGTCCACCAGGAAGCGCCCGGCGTGGCGGATGGCGAGCATCAGTTCCGCACCGCGGCGGGCTCGACGGTGAACCGGCCCAGCACCAGCAGATCCAGTTCGGTGTCCTCGAAGCAGCGGACGGCATCGGCCGGGGTGCGCACCAGCGGCTCACCGGCCCGGTTGAACGAGGTGTTGATCAGCACCGGGCAGCCCGTCCGGTCGTGGAACGCCTGCAGCAAGGCGTGGAAGGCCGGGTTCCGCTCGGCATCGACGGTCTGGAGGCGGGCGCTGCCGTCGACGTGGGTGCAGGCCGGGATGGTCGAGCGGACGGCCCCCAAGCGTTCGGCGAACGGCGCACCGGGGGCGGGCCCGACGGCGGCCACCCGCTGGTCGGGGTGCACCGGAGCCGTCACCGTCATGTAGGCGCGATCGCCGGAGCCTGCGAACCAGCGGTGCCGCTCCTCGGCCAGCACCGCCGGGGCGAAGGGCCGAAACCCCTCCCGACGCTTGACCGAGGCGTTGATGCGGCCGACGTTGGCGGCGTCTCGCGCGTCGCCCAGGATCGATCGGTGGCCCAGCGCCCGGGGCCCGAACTCCATGGCGCCCTGGAACCAGCCGACCAACGCGCCGCCGTCGATCCGGGCGGCGACCTCACGGCACAGCGACGCGTGGTCGCCGTGGTCGGTGTGGGCGACCCCGTTGGCCTCCAGCCACGCCTGCACCTGGGCATCGTCGTACGCCGGGCCGAGCAGGGCGCCGGACATGCCGTCGATCCCGTGGCGCTCGGGCCGGGGGTGGTCGAGCACCTGGTGCCAGGTCCAGAGCGCCGCACCCAGGGCGCCGCCGCCGTCGCCGGCGGCGGGCTGCACCCAGAGGTCGTCGAAGCCGGCCCGCTCGACGAGCCGCTCGTTGGCCACGCAGTTGAGGGCCACGCCACCGGCGAGGCACAGGTTCCGCTCGCCCGTGAGGGCCCGGGCGTGCCGGCCCATGCGCACGATCGCCTCTTCGAGCACGGCCTGGATCGACGCCGCGATGTCGGCGTGGCGCTCGTCGAGCGGCTCGTCGGGGTCGCGCGGCGGACCGAGCAGCTCGGCCAGCCGGGGCCGCACCATCCGAGCGCCGGCGCGGTAGTCGAACCACCGCTGGTCGAGGCGCAGCGAGCCGTCGTCGGCGACGTGGACGACGTGCTCGCGCAGGTCCGCCTCGTAGCGGGGCGTCCCGAACGGGGCGAGCCCCATGAGCTTGTACTCGCCGTCGTTGACCTCGAAGCCGCAGTACGCCGTGAAGGCGGAGTACAGGAGCCCGAGGGAGTCCGGGAACCGCACCTCCTCGTGGAGCTCGATCCGGTGCCCGGCCCCCCAGCCGACCGAGCTGGTCGCCCACTCGCCGACGCCGTCGAGCACCAGGATCGCCGCCCGGTCGAACGGCGACGGGTAGAACGCCGACGCCGCGTGGCTCTGGTGGTGCTCGCTGAAGTGCGTTCGCAGCCCGGTGTGGCCCAGGCCCTGGAGGAGCTTCTCGAGGCGGTAGCCCACCCACAGCTTCCGACCGGACCACGAGCGCACCGCCCGCGCCAGCTGCGGGAAGCCGCGCGGCCCGACGCCGGCGTGGGTGGTCAGGACCCGGTCGTAGGCCGACAGGGGCTTCTCGTAGAACGCCACCCGATCCAGGTCGCCCGGCCCGACCCCGGCGTGCTCGAGGCACCAGGCGATGGCATGGCGGGGCAGCGACGGGTCGTGCTTGCGACGGGTGAAGCGCTCCTCCTCGGCGGCGGCGACCACCACCCCGTCGACCACGAGCGCAGCGGCGGCGTCATGGAAGTCCGCGGAGACGCCCAGGACCACGCCCTGACCGCTCCTCTCCCCATCCACGGGGCGAAGGTACCATCCGTGCTCGCCCCCGATCCGGTCGCGTAGGTTCGCCCCGTGGGGGTACGGAACGGTCGATCCAGGACGGATCAGCGGCGGCGTCGAGCGCCGGTCCACGCCGTGGCCCTGGCCCTCGTCCTGGTGCTGGTGGCCTGCAGCGGCGGCAGTGGAGGAGGCAGCGACGACCGCCGCGCCAGCCCGACGAGGCCGCTGCGCACGGCGCCCCTGTCCGGCCGCACCTTCTGGTTCGGCGACGCCGACGGTTCCCTGTTCGAGGTCGAGCTCGACCGGGCCAGCGTGGTGCGGTCCGGCGATCGAGCCTCGCTCGTCGTCACCGGTCGGGCGCGCAACCTCTTGACCACGCCGGGCCGGTTGCGCCCCACCGCGAGCGCCGACCTCGGCTCCTCGTCGGTCCGAGCGACGGGCGGGGTGTCGGGCGAGGTCGCCGGTTCGGCCTCGGAGCCGTTCCGCTTGACCGCCGCCGGGGTGCCGGCCTCCCTGCGCCCGACGTCGGTGACGCTCACCTTCGGGCCCGCCAGCACCAACCAGGTGGTGGTGCCGCTGGGGGCCGGGGCGTTCACCGCCGACGCACCCCTCGCCGGCGTGGCGGGGACGGCCGAGCTGGACGTGTCACCCGGCGTGACCCTCCGCCTCCGCTCCTCGCTCCTGTACCCCCGCTACGAGAGCGGACGCAAGGGCCAGCACCGCTTGTGGATCGCCACAGAAGCCGACGCCGCACCCGTCGAGCCGGCCTACGTGCCGGGCCTGCACCCGTCGCTCGAGACGCCCGACGGCACCGTGCAGAGCATCGGCGACCAGTACATCCTCGATCCCCACACCGAGTTCGTGGAGCAGGCGATCATCGAGGGCCCGATCGCCGGGCGATACACCTTGTCCGTCCTGGAGATCACGACCGGCACCACGTCGTCGGCCACCTTCGTGGTCCCGGACCGCTGAGTCCAGCCGGCAGTCGTCCGCCGCCCAGACCGACGATCAGCACCGGTGCTCGCTCCACCCGCCGACGAGCTGCGGTGCACCACGGCCGGGCTCCCAGCGACCATCCTTCCGGGGCGGAAAAAGGTCCTGGCCGACGGTCGATCTCGGCCGACCCCGTTCGACCTCTGGGCACCGACACCGAACACGAGGAGCAACCCATGCAGTACGTGCTGTTGATCTACCAAGGCGAGACCCCGCTGCCGGGCACGGAGGCCTGGGACGGCCTGTCCGAGGCCGAGCAGCAGGCGGTCTACGCCGACTACGGCAAGCTGAACTCGAACCCTGCGGTGACCCCCGGCCTCCCCCTCGGCCTCCCGGCCGACGCCACCACGGTCGTGGTGGAGGACGGCAAGGCCCTCACCACCGATGGGCCCTTCGCCGGCACCAAGGAGGCCATCGGCGGCTGGTTCGTCTTCGAGGCCGACGACCTCGACGCCGCCCTCGAGGTGGCCGCCACCGTGCCCGCCGCCCGCCTCGGCGGGGCCGTCGAGGTCCGCCCGGTGGCCACCTACTGGTGACCCGCACCCGGTGACCTCGCTCGACCAGGTCTTCCGGGAGCACTGGGGCAGCGTCCTCGCGGTGCTGATCGGCTTCCTCGGCGACTTCGACCTCGCCGAGGAGGCCACCCAGGACGCCTTCGCCGCGGCTGCCGCCCAGTGGCCCGCCGACGGCTGGCCCGACCAGCCCCGGGCGTGGCTCATCACCACGGCGCGCCGGCGCGCCATCGACCGCACCCGCCGCACGCAGAACCTGGCCCGGAAGACCGAGCTGCTCAAGGCCGAGCAGCAGACCCACGAGGGAGCAGGACCGGTGGTCACCGAGTTCCCCGACGAGCGCCTGGAGCTGATCTTCACCTGCTGCCACCCGGCCCTGGCCGTGGAGGCTCAGGTGGCGCTCACGCTCCGCTCGCTCGGCGGGCTCACCACCGAGGAGATCGCCCGGGCCTTCCTGGTCCCCGAGGCCACCATGGCCCAGCGCCTCGTGCGGGCCAAGCGCAAGATCCGCAACGCCGCCATCCCCTTCCGCGTCCCGCCCCGGCACCTGCTGGCCGAGCGGCTCGCCGCGGTCCTGGCCGTCGTGTACCTGATCTTCAACGAGGGGTACGCCGGCCGGGAGGACCTGGCCGGCGAGGCCCTCTGGCTCGGCCGCTCGCTCGCCGAGCTGCTCCCCGACCAGCCCGAGGTGCACGGCCTGGTGGCGTTGATGCGCATCACCGACTCGCGGCGCGACGCCCGCACGGTCGACGGCGAGCTGGTGCTGCTGGCCGACCAGGACCGCACCCGGTGGGACCACCAGGAGCTGGCCGACGGCCGCGCCGTGCTCGACCGGGCCATCGCGCTCGGCGGCGGGGGGGCCGTACGTGCTCCAGGCCGCCATCGCGTCGCTGCACGCGGAGCAGCCCACCGACTGGCCGCAGCTCGTGGCCCTCTACACGCGGCTGGCCGCCCTGACGGGCTCGGCGGTGGTCGAGCTGAACCGGGCGGTGGCGGTGGCCGAGGTGGACGGGCCCGACGCCGGGCTGGCCATGCTCGGCGCGCTGGCGCTCGACGGCTACCGGTACCTGCCGGCCACCCGGGCCGACCTGCTCCGCCGCCTGGGCCGCGATGCCGAGGCCCGAGCCGCCTACCAGCAGGCCCTCGAGCTCACCACCGACGAGGTCGAGCGCCGGTTCCTCGAGCGCCGCCTCGCCGACCTGGCCTGATCAGGCCCTGGGGCCCGCCGGAGGGGGCGGTTGCGACTCGATGATCTGGGTGGCGACGTCGCGCAGCTTGATGTTCAGGCGCTGCGACGCCCGGCGCAGCAGGTCGAACGCCGCGTCCTCGTCGATCGAGTCACGGGACATGAGGATGCCCTTGGCCTGCCCGATGAGGTCCCGGCTGCGCAGGCCCTCCTCGAGGGTCTGCTGGGCCCGGGCGCTCTGCAGCGCCACCGCGGCGTGGGCGGCGAAGATCGACCCGATGGCGATGTCGTGGTCGCCGAACGCATCCAGCTCGGCCGAGTAGAGGTTGAGGGCGGCCAAGGTGCGGCCCCCGGCGAAGAGGCGGAACGCCAGGATGCTCTGGACCCCGGTCTCGGCGTGCGCCTGGGCGGCGAGCTCGGGCCAGCGTGACTCCTCGGAGAGGTGCCCCACCAGGAACATCTCCTGGTCCCGGATGGCATCGAGGCACGGCCCCTCCCCCGTCTCGGTCTGCAGGGCGCCGAACCGGGCCGGCACCTCGTCGCTCTGGGCCACCGGCGTGATGACCCCGCCCTCCACCAGGTCGATGCCGGCGTGCTGGCAGTGCGGGATGGTCTCGGTGGCCATCACGATGATCCGGGCCAGCGTCGCCGGGACGTCGTGCTCGGCGAGCAGCGCCCGCGACACGGCGGCGAACTGCTCGGCGAGGTCGACCTGGCCGGGCTCGGGATCGGGCATCAGGGGTCCGAACCTACGGGGTGGCCGGCCCGAGCGGGGAAGGACGCCCGGTCGACCCCGGCGATCACCCGTTCCGGGGGTGGGGACCGGGACGTCCGGGTACGCCAGCAGCCGTGCCTGCCCGACGCTCGGAGCCGTAGCGATGTGCTTCTCCCCGCAGGCCGACCTGGCCGCCGGCGTGTTCGTCGGCCTGGTCGGCATCGACGCCGCCCGACACGTCCGGCGTCGGGACCAGGCGGCCCTGGCGGCCCTGCCCCTGGTGCTCGCCGGCCACCAGTTCGTGGAGATCGCCGTCTGGCGGGGGCTCGAGACGGGCGACCGCACCGGGGCGTGGCGCCCGGCCATGTTCGCCTACCTGGTGGTGGCCTTCGTGGTCGTCCCCGTGCTGGTGCCGGTGGCCGTCGCCGCCCTCGAGCCCCGAGCCCACCGCCGACCGTCGATCGCCTTCGTGGCGCTCGGCGCCGTGGTGGCCGCCGCCCTGCTCCACGGCATCGTCGAAGGCCCGGTCGACGCCCGCATCCAGGGCCACCACATCGACTACCGCGTGCACCTGTGGGGCGGCGGCTTCCTGGTCGTGCTCTACCTCGTGGCCACGTGCGGCGCCCTGCTCGCCTCGCACCACCGCGACGTCCGGCTCTTCGGCGCGGTGAACCTCGTGGCCGCCGTCGGCCTCATCGTGCTGGACCAGCGCGGCTTCATCTCGCTGTGGTGCGCCTGGGCGGCCATCACGAGCACCGCCATCGCCTACCGGCTCCGCCTCGACGCCCTGGACGAGCAGGCGCCGGCGAGGGCCACGGCCGGCTCCCAGCGGTCGCCCGGCGGGGCCTGACCGTCGCTGGGGCCGGCGGCGTGCGCCGGGAGCCTCGACGTCGGCGTGATGGCAGGGGGAGCTCGTCATCAGTGCGGCGAGCCGGTGTGCGCGGCGAGGGACCCGCGGAGGTCGGCGAGCGCGTGCTGGTCGACCTCGATGCGCTGGACGAGTCGCCGCGTCTTGGCCGCCAGGGCGTACTCCTCTCGGGTCAGGTGTCGACCGGTCGCCTGTCGAGCGACCCGGGTGAGCTGCGCACAGAGGTCGGGATCGAGCTCGCCGTCCAAGGCGGCGACCACCCGGAGCAGCTGCGCGCCGGTCGTGCACCGATCGAAGCCCCAGCAGCTGGAGAACCGCCGTCCGTCTCGCGCCGCGGAGGTCTCGTCGGGGTCGGTGAGCTCGTTGGCCACGACGTGGGCCGCGAGGGTCGGTGTGACCAGGAGCGAGGTCCACTCGTTGCCGAGCGGGTGGGCGGCATCGAGCCCGAGGACCACGGGATCGCCCTCGCGGGGGTGGTCGAACCTCGGCCCCGGCCCGGCGTAGCCCACCACGACCGTCATGCCCGTCCGGGCGAGCTCCCGGTAGTACGAGACCATCGGCTCGAAGTAGGCCCAGCGCTGGAACATCGTCACCAGGGTCGCCCCCGGCCCCGCAGCCTGGGCGAGCTCCTCGATGACCTTCGAGAGCACGGTCAGCGTCCGCTTCGAGGTGACCTCGGCGAGCGGCGGAGGGTTGCTCGGCGG
This sequence comes from Aquihabitans sp. G128, assembly GCF_019048865.1. Taxonomy (GTDB): domain Bacteria; phylum Actinomycetota; class Acidimicrobiia; order Acidimicrobiales; family Iamiaceae; genus Aquihabitans. Next base: position 1,363,361 of record NZ_CP077604.1, read on the forward strand.
TTGCCCCTTCGGCCCGCCGACGAGGCGGTGCGCTCGTTCGGCCGCCAACCGCTCGCCGATGACGTCGGCGGGCACGGGCTCGGCCAGGAGGAAGCCCTGGGAGTAGTGGCAGCCGAGCGCATGCACCTGGTTCGCCTGGTCGATGGTCTCGATGCCCTCGGCGACGATCTCCAGCTCGAGGTCGTGGGCGAGCCCGGCGATGGCCGAGACGATCGCCTTGGTCTCCGGGTGGTCCAGGTCGGCGATGAAGGACCGGTCGATCTTCACGATGTGGATCGGCAAGCGGCACAGGTAGCTCAGCGACGAGAATCCGGTGCCGAAGTCGTCGAGCGCCAGCCGGATGCCCCGCTCGTCGAGCGCGGCGAGGACCCGGCCGGCTGCGCCGTCGTGGTCCACGAAGGTGCTCTCGGTGACCTCGAGGACGAGCGACGTCGGCGCCATGTCCGTCGCATGGAGGATGTCCACCAGGCCCTGTTCGAACGCCGGGTCGAGGAGCTGTCGGGCCGACACGTTGACCGCGAGGTCGAGGTCGAGCTCCGGGTCGACGCCGAGCCAGGCCCGATGGTCGCGACACGCACGCTCGAGGATCCAGGCGCCCAGCTCGGCGATCTGGTTGCTCTGCTCGGCGACCCAGATGACCGTTGCCGGCGGGATCCAGCCCCGGTCCGGGTGCTCCCACCGAAGCAGGGCCTCCACCCCGGCCGTGGCGCGGTCGGGGGTGTGGGAGATCGGCTGGTAGTGGACGTCCAGCTGGTCGTTCTGCAGGGCGACCCGGAGGTCTTGCTCGAGCCGGTGGAGGTCCACCGTGCGCATCGCGGCGCGCATGTCGATGATCTGGTGGCCGCTGCCCCCTCGACGCTTCACCTGGTACATCGCCATGTCCGCCTCGACCACCAGCTGGTCCGAGATCTCCGCGCCCGGTCCGGCGTAGGCGATGCCGACGCTGGCGGAGATGGACACGGGTCGCTCGACGCCCGTCAGCACGAAGGGCCGGTCGAAGACCTCGTTCACCCGGCTGGCGAGCCGCTCGGCGTCGGTCTCGTCGGACAGGTCCTCGCACAGGAAGACGAACTCGTCACCGGAGACCCTGGCGAGGGTGTCGCCCGAGCGCACGAGCTCGCTCAGCCGCCGAGCGACCGACACCAGCAGCTCGTCGCCCGCCCGGTGGCCGTGGCTGTCGTTGACGACCTTGAAGCGGTCGAGGTCCGCGAACAGCACCGCAGCGGTGCTGTTCGATCGCCGTGCCCGCTGGGCGGCCTGCTCGATCCGCTCCTGCAGGAGGCGCCGGTTGGGCAAGCCCGTCAGCGGGTCGTGCAAGGCGATGTGCTGGTGTCGGTCGCCGATGGCCCGCACCTCCTCGCGCGTCCGCACGTTCAGGAGGTACGCGGTCGCGACGTCGGCGAGGGTCTGGGCCGCTGCCAGGTCCTCCGTGTCCAACCCGCCCGGGGCGTCGCGGTACAGGTCGAGCGCACCGAGGCAGCCGTCCTCGTGCCGCAGCGGCAGCGTGCACACCGCGTGGAGCCCGGCGGCGACCGCCAGCGGAGCGAAGCGCGGGAACCGGTCGTCGACCGAGAGGTCGGCGACCACGACGGCTCGCCGTGAGGCGTACGCCGCGATGCACGGGCCTTCACCCACGTCGGACTGCAACCGTTCGAACCGCAGGGCATCGTCGTCGGATGCCGCGATGAAGTGGGGCTCCTTGTCGACGGCGATCAAGGTGACCCCGGCGCCCGTGATCGGGAGCAGCTCGACGATGCGGTCGACCAGGTGGTCGAGGATCGACTGGATGGGGAAGTCGGTGCCCATCGTGCGGGCGAACTCGGCCAGCACCCCGGAGAACCTCGCGTGGTTCATCGGCCGCCGTCCGCCGGGCCGGTGACCTCGGGCGACCCGAAGGTCTTCGGACGCCGCCAGGCCTCGACGCACGCCGAAGACGGCGACGTCTGCGCTGTCGGTCGGTGGTGAGCCGATCGCTTCGATGCTGCCATGACGCTCCCAGCTCTTCGCCAAGCGTCCGCACGGTCGCGAACGGTGTTGGCGCGACCGGGGTCTGGGGTTGCGCACGTCCCCCGCCTGGGGTGACAGCGGGTCCCTACCCCACCGTCGCCGATGACATGTGGGCCCCCTCGCCCAGGCTCCACGCCGGTCGGCTTGCCTGCCCGGTGCGAGGAAGGTGACGATGCCGGCGCTGTCGCCGGAGGTGACCGTTGCGAGATCGAGCACGACCCGGGGGCGTGGGCATCAGTCCCACCGAAGCTTCGGCGACCTCACCTGCCGGCATCAGCCGTTCGGGTGGAACGACCGGGATCGGGCCCCCAGGCTTCTGCACCACCGGCACCGGGGGCACGGCGCCGACATGGCCAAGCCGAGCGGTCCCGAGTCCCTGGTCACCGGAGCCGTGGCGGCGTTCGCACTGGTGCGGTCGGCCGGGGCCCTCGCGCAGCCTTCGCCGAGGCCGGCGCCCCAGTCGACGGTCGAGGCCCGTTCCGCTCGCCGAGCGGCCGGCACAGAGGGCGAGGAGCAGACCCCGGCCGAGGCGCGTGCCGTCGCTCGGGAGCCTGGACACGGGCGGCACGCCGATCGGGCGGGCGAGATCCCGGCCGAGGGGTGGAAGGACATCGGCGCTCGCGTCCTGAAGGAGGCGAAGGCCGACAACGTGCCGCTGCTGTCGGCCGGCGTCGCCTTCTACGCCCTCCTGTCGCTCTTCCCGGCCTTGGTCGCCATCGTGTCCATCTACGGCCTCGTCGCCGACCCGTCGGAGGTCTCTCGCCAGCTCGCGTCGATCACGCAGGCCATGCCCCGCGACGCCGCCAACCTCTTGGTCGACCAGGCGCGGACGGTGGCCGGCACGCCGGGCGGCAAGCTCGGGCTGAGCGCCGGCATCGGCATCGTCACGGCGCTGTGGAGCGCATCGTCCGGCATGAAGTGGCTGCTGACCGCCCTCAGCCTCACCTACGACGAGCCCGAGGATCGGAAGTTCGTGAAGCTCCGGGGCACCGCGCTGCTCCTGACCGTCGGCGCCGCCGTGGCGTTCGTCGTGAGCCTCGGCGTCATCGCGGCGGCACCGGCGCTCGCCCGCAGCCTGGGGCTCGGCGACGTGGGCGCCATCGTGTTCACCGTCCTGCGCTGGCCCTTCCTCGGCGCGCTGGTCGTGATCGGCTTGGCCGTGGTCTACCGGTACGGACCGAACCGAGACCCGGCCAAGTGGCGCTGGGTGTCGTGGGGCTCCGGCGTGGCGGCCGCCGTCTGGCTCGTGGCGTCTGCGGGGTTCGCCCTCTACGCCGCGGTCGCCGGGAAGTTCGCCGCCACCTACGGCTCGGTGGGCGGGGTGGTGGTCATGATGCTCTGGCTCTACCTGACCGTCTTGTCGATCCTGCTCGGCGCCGAGCTCAACGCCGAGATGGAGCACCAGACGGCGAAGGACACCACCGTCGGGCGCCCCCGCCCCCTGGGCGAGCGAGGCGCCACCATGGCCGACGAGGTCGGTGCGCCCGCCCACCCCGACGCCGTCGCCGCCTCCGCAGGCTGAGGGCGACGCCAGGGCGGACCGAGCGGCCCCACGCCCGGTTCAGGCCTCGGGGATGACGTAGTCCTTGAACTGGTCGCGGAGGTCCTTCTTGGAGAACTTGCCGACGCTGGTCTTGGGGACCTCGTCGATGAAGACGACGTCGTCGGGGGTCCACCACTTGGCGATGCGGCCGTCGAGGAACTCGAGCACGCCGGCCTTGTCGAGCTGCTCGCCCTCGCGCACCACCACGAACGCCACCGGGCGCTCCTGCCACTTGGGGTGGTGCATGCCGACCACAGCGGCCTCGGCCACCTTGGGATGCGCCATGATCTCGTTCTCCAGCTCCACCGACGAGATCCACTCACCGCCGGACTTCACGACGTCCTTGGTGCGATCGACGAGGCGCAGGTAGCCCTCGGCGTCGAAGGTGGCGACGTCGCCGGTCTTGAGCCAGCCGTCGTCGGTGAAGGACTCGGGCGAGCGGGGGTCGTCGTAGTACTCCTTGGCGATCCACGGCCCACGGGCCTGGAGCTCACCGCGGCTCTCGCCGTCCCACGGCACCGGCTCGCCGGTCTCCTGGTCCTGGATGCGCAGCTCGACGCCGAGCAGGGGCAGGCCCTGCAGGGCGCGGACGTCGGCCAGCTCGTCCTCCGGCCGGTCGGCGAAGGTGCTCTTGATGGAGCCGACGGTGGCCACGGGGCTGGTCTCGGTCATGCCCCACGCCTGGTAGATCGGCAGGCCGAGCTGCTCGCGGAACGCCTCCGACAGCGCCTTCGGCACCGCCGAGCCGCCGCACGGGATCACCCGCAGCGCCGAGGTGTCGCGACCCTTGAGCGCCGGCAGCACGCCCATCCAGATGGTGGGCACGCCGGCAGCGACGGTCACGTGCTCCTCCTCGATGAGGGTGGCGAGGCCGTCCGGGCTCAGGTCCGGGCCGGGCATGATCAGCTCGGCACCGCAGGCCACCGCGGCGTGGGCCAGGCCCCAGGCGTTGGCGTGGAACATGGGCACGACCGGCAAGATGCGGTCGGACTCCCGGGCGCCGAAGCCGTCGGCGAACTGGGCCGCCATGGTGTGCAGCACCGTGGAGCGGTGGCTGTAGACCACGCCCTTCGGGTTGCCGGTGGTGCCGCTCGTGTAGCACATCGATGCCGCCTGGCCCTCGTCCTCGACGTGCCACTCGACCGGCGACGCCGCCGCCAGCAGCTCCTCGTAGTCGTGGACCTCCATGCCGGCGGGTACCGCAGCGGTGGTGTCGAACGGGCCGCCGTCGTCGGTCACGACGATGTGGCGGACGGTGGTGAAGGTGGGCAGCAGCGGCCAGAGCAGGCCGGCCACCGTCTTGTCGACGAAGATCACCTCGTCCTCGGCGTGGTTCACGATGTAGGTGACCTGCTCGGGGAACAGCCGGAGGTTGAGGGTGTGCAGGACCCGACCGCTGCAGGGCGCCGCGAAGTAGAGCTCGAGGTGGCGGGCGGTGTTCCAGGCGAACGTGGCCACGCGGCCGTCGGCGGAGATGCCGAGGGTGTCGAGGACGCCGCCCAGGCGGCGGGTGCGCTCGGCCCACTCGCCGTAGGTGATCCGCACGCGGCCGGTGGGCAGCGCCGTGACGATCTCCTTGTTCGGGAACAGCTGCTCGGCCCGCTGGAAGAGCATCGGGAGGGTGAGCGGGTAGTCCTGCATCAGGCCCTGCATGGCGGTGGATCCCCTTGGTTCGGTGGGCGGTGCAGCGAACCTAGTTGGGTCGACCGGCGCACGCAGCGGGGCTGGCGGGTCGGGCCCACCGCCGTCGCCTGCCAAGCTGTCTCCCTTGTCCGAGGCTGCGCTCCCCCACCCCGAGCCCACCGCGGGCCCCGCCAGGACCCACCCCGGCCCGCCCAGCAAGGCGGCGCGCAACGTGGTGGTGGGCCTGCTCATCGCCTTCGTGGTGGCGTCCAACCTCGGCAACATCTTCCTGTCGGTCCTGGTCAACGACCGACCGCTGCTCTTCATCGGGCTGAACGCGCAGAACCGGAACCTGGCCCTGGCCTCCGGCGGGCTCAGCGCCTGGTCCTACTACCTGGTCGGCTTCCTGCGCCTGGTGGGCCCCGACCCGCTGTTCTTCCTCCTCGGCCGGTGGTACGGCGACGCCGCCATCCGCTGGATGGAGCGCAAGGCGCCCGCCTACGGCCAGGTGATCCGGCAGCTGGAGACCTGGTTCGACCGGGCCCGCCTGCCGATCGTGGCGTTCGCTCCCAACAACTACGTCTGCCTGTTCGCCGGTGCCGCCGGCATGTCGTGGGGCGCCTTCGCCCTCGCCAACGTCTTCGGCACCATCGTCCGCCTCGCCCTGATCCGTGCCTTCAGCAGCGCGTTCGAGGGTCCCCTCGGGTCGCTCAAGGGCTTCATCGGCGAGTACCGCTGGCCGCTGCTGGCCCTCTCGGTCGTCCTCGTGGGGGCCACCTTCCTCCTCGACCGCAAGGGCGGCCGGGACGGGATCAGCGACCTGGTCCACCTGGACGAAGACATCGCCGAGCACGAGTGAGCCGGTGACCGCCGCCGTCCGCACCCGACGGCTGGAGCCGCCGACGCCGTGGCAGCGCAACGCCACGTTCGGGATCATCGCCACCACCATCGTCCTGGGCTACCTGGGCGATGCCCTCAGCGGGCTGCTCCTCGGCCGCCACCCGCTCACCATGATCCTGCTCAACGCCAAGCCGCGGTACCTCGTGCTCACCGTGAACGAGCTGGACCCGTGGACCTACTACCTGGTGGGCACGTTCCGGCTGCTGTGCACGAAGCCGCTCGTCTGGCTGATCGGCGGCTGGTACGGCGACCGGGCGGTCGGCTGGGCGGAGCGCCGGTCCACGCGCGGCGCCGGCGCCATCCGCTGGGTCGAGCGCCACTTCGGCCGCTACGGCTGGGTGGTCATCGCCATCACGTCCAACAACGTGGTGTGCCTGCTCGCCGGCTCGGCCGGCTTCTCGCTCATCTGGTTCATGGTGCTGGCCGTGGCCGGGACCCTCGTGCGCCTCTGGATCTTCGCCCAGGTCGGCGACGTGTTCTCCACCTACATCGCCGACGTCGTCGGGTTCATCGGCGACCACCGGGCGCCGATCGTGGCGCTCAGCGTGGCCGTGGTGGCCGGCGGGCTCTGGTGGCAGCACCGCTCCGGCACCTCGAGCCTCGACGACCTCGCCAGCCTCGAAGACGCCGTCGACGACGAACCGGAGCGGTAGCGTCTCCGACCGGTTCCGCCGCGGTGGTGCGGCCGAGCGACGGAGGCGGCGGTGAGGCGAGCACGACGACTGGCAGGAGGCGCAACGGCGGCCATCGCCCTCCTGGCGGCATGTTCGGGAAGCGGGGGCCACGTCGACGCCGCCAGGGCTCCGCTCGAGGCGTGCGCCGTGCTGCAGGTGGCGGCGCCGGCCTCCCTGGCTGATGACGAGAACCCTCGACCGACCGTGGGCGATGCGCTGGCCAGCGGCTTCCGCTCCCTGGGGAGCGGCGTGGTGATCGTGTTCCTGGACGCCGCCACCCCCGACCGGCTCGAGCCCCTCGCAGCCTCCATCCGCCGGCGTCCCGGCGTGGTCACTGTGCTCCTCGTCGACAGAGACGACACGTTCGCCGAGTTCAAGCGGCTCTTCGCCGGCAACGACCGGATGCTCGCCAACGTGACGGCGGCCGACCTGCCCACGAGCGTCCAGGTCGTCACCCGTTCACCGGCGGCCGCCGAAGACGTGGCCAGCTGGGCCGAGCGCCAGCCTCACGTCTACGAGGTGGTCCAGCCTGCTGACGAGGCGAACCGGCTCCCGCTGATGAGCGCCATGATCTCGATCGAGGACCGCCGGGCGTGGCGGACGGCCGCCGGCCGGCTCGATCGCGTGGAGGGCCGGCCGCGGTGGGCCCTCGACGCCGCCGCGACGCTGCGAGACCTGCTCGAACGCGGCCCGCAGGTCGCCGCCGACCCCGATTCAGCCACCCGCGCCCTGGGGGTGCTCCCCGGCCTGGCCCACGCCGCCGAGGGCTGCGGCCCACAGGGTTGAGCGGCGGTCCACCGCACGCCCCTCTAGAGGTCGAGCAGGGCGTCGAGGCCGATGGTGAGGCCGGGGTGGTCGGCCACGCGCTTCGCGGCCAGCACGACGCCGGGCATGAAGCTGCTGCGGTCGTAGGAATCGTGGCGGATGCTCAGCGTCTGGCCGGTGGTGCCCAGCAGCACCTCCTGGTGGGCGACCATGCCGCGCATCCGGATGGCGTGGACGTGGATGCCGGGGGCACCCTCGCCCCCACGGGCGCCTGCGACGGTGTCGGTGGTGGTCGGGTCGGGAGCCCAGTCGCTGCTGGCGGCGGCCATCCGCTCGACGGTGCGCATGGCGGTGCCCGACGGCGAGTCGACCTTGGCGTCGTGGTGGAACTCCAGCACCTCAGCCGTCTCGAACCACGGAGCCGCCAGCTCGGCGAAGCGCATCATGAGGATGGCGCCGATGGCGAAGTTGGGGGCGATCAGGCAGTTGCTCGCGTTGAAGGTGGCCCGGAACCGCTCTCGGTCCTCGTCGGTGAAGCCGGTGGTGCCCACCACGGCGTGGACGCCCTCGGCGGCGCACCACGCCAGGTTGCGGCGAGCTGCTTCCAGGTGGGTGAAGTCCACCATCACCTGCGGCCGCTCCCCGAGGTGCTCGGCCTTGCCGGCCACCTCCAGGTCGATGTCGAGGCCGGCGACGGTGCGCAGCGGCTCACCGGCCGCGCCGGGGTCGACCGCAGCCACCAGCTCCAGCTCCGGGTCCTCGGCCACGGCCCGGCACACGGTGGCCCCCATCTTCCCTGCGGCGCCGAACACGCCGACGGTGATCGCCATCAGGCGCTGGGCGCGGGCGGGCCGCCGGCGTCGGTGATCGTCGGCGGCACCACGGGCGGGGCGGTGGGCATGGGCGGCACCTCGAGCGGTGGGACCGGTCCGGGCTCACCCGGCGACGGCGGCACCGGGGGTGCGGGCGGCGGGCCAGGCTCACCGGGCGACGGCGGCCCGGGCGGACCGGGGGGCGCCGGCGGCTGAGTCGGCGGCGGCGGCGGGCTGGAGGGAGGCGGGCCCGACGGTGGGGCGGGCGCCTCGGCCGGGGCAGGGGGAGGCGGGGCCGGCGGCTCGGGCTCGTCCTTGCCGCCCAGCTCGCCGTGCTCGGCCTCGTGGGCCTGGAGCTCGGCGGTGATGCGGGCCAGCTCACCGGGTGCCTTGCCCTCGTCACGACCGGTCTGGCCGGCGTAGTACCAGGCGCCGAGGTCGCGCAGGAGCCCGTCGGCCTTCTTCTTGGCCTGGACCTCGTCGATCTTGTCCTGGCCCTGCTTCAGCGTCTGCTCGGCCTGCGCCTTGACCTTGTCGAGGAACCCCATGGTCCGCTCCTTGTGTCGTCCGACAGCGCACCGTCGCGCCCGTCCCGCCAGTGTGGCGCAACGACGTGGGCGGCGCGGACCACCGGCGGCACCAAACCCCGCCGGTCGTCCGGTGGTCGGCCGATAAGGTCCCGGCCGAACGGTCGCGACCTGCCGGCCCGCTGCGGCCTGGGTCCCCGTCCTCCCGGCGGCGACGCTTCCGGCGCGCCGCCCCGGCCCCTGCCGCCCGGCGGGCCGACCACCCCTCCCTGGAGCACCCACCTCGTGACGAGCACCATCCGGCACCTCACCTTCGACTGCCGCGACCCCTTCACCCAGGCCCGCTTCTGGGCCGCCGTCCTCGGCTACACCGACCACCCGGACGACCCCAACCACCCCGACGACCCCGAGGCGCTCATCGTCGACCCCCGGGGCCTGCACCCCGGCCTGCTCTTCATCCCCGTCCCCGAGCCGAAGGGCCTGAAGAACCGCCTGCACCTCGACCTGGTTCCCGACGTCCGTCGCGACCTCGAGGTGGAGCGCCTCCTGGAGCTGGGCGCCACCCTCGTGGACGACCACCGCAAGCCCGACGGCACCGGTTGGGCCGTGCTGGCCGACCCGGAGGGCAACGAGCTCTGCGTGGAGCGGTCGAGCGCCGAGCGGCCCGACCAGTCCGAGCCGGTCGACACCGGCCTCCGGCCCATGCCCGCCGGGTTCCACACGTCCGGCGAGCGGGCCATGCTCGAGGCGATGCTCGACTGGTACCGAGCCGGCGTGGTGGCCAAGGTGGCCGACGCCAGCCACCACGTGGCCACCGCGACGCCGCTGCGCTCCTCCTCGTCGATCGCCGGGTTGGTCAAGCACCTGGCCCTGGTGGAGGACAGCTGGTGGGCCGAGGACTTCGCCGGCCTGCCGGAGGCCGACTGGTACGCCGGCGTCGACTGGGACGCCGATCGGGACTGGGAGTTCCACACCGTCGACGACGAGCCGCTGGCCTTGCAGGTCGAGCGCTACGAGGCGGCCTGCCAGCGCGGTCGGGAGATCGCTGCCGGGCGCGACCTGGACGAGATCGGAGCCGACACGTCACGCCGGGAGTTCAGCCTGCGCTTCGTCTACCTGCACCTCATCGAGGAGACCGCTCGCCACCTCGGCCACCTCGACGTGCTCCGGGAGCTGCTCGACGGCACCACCGGCGAGTAGCCACCCCGGGCCGCCTTGCCGCAGGAGCGGTCAGCCGCCGAGGTCGTGGTCGGTGAGGGGGGCCGACCCCGCAGACGGCGGGCTCGGCGGCCAACAGGCGCTCGGCCACCGCGTGCACGTCGGCCCGGGTGACGGCGCGGAGCTTGGCCAGCTGCTTCTCCAGCGGGATGACCTCGCCCTTGGCGCAGACGTGGTTGCCCAGCCGAGCCATGACGCTGCCGGAGTCCTCGAGGCCGAGGAGGGACGCGCCCTCCAGGTAGCCGAGGGCCACCTCCCACTCGCGCTCGGTCACGCCACCGGCCACCATGCCCGCCGCGGTCTCGAGGATCAGCTCGCGGACCTCGGTGGCCCGCTCGGGGCTGGTGCCCGCGTAGGCCACCACCGAACCGGCGTCGCTGTAGGACGCCAACGACGAGAACACCGAGTACGCCAAGCCGCGCTCCTCGCGGATCTCCTGGAAGAGGCGGCTGGAGAGCCCGCCGCCCAGGATCTGGTTGCAGACGCTGAGGGCGTAGCGGTCGGGGTCGTCGGCGGCGATGCCGTCCCAGACCACGGCCACGTGGGCCTGCTCCAGCGGGCGGCGCAGCAGCGCGGTGCGCTGCACGGGCGTGGCCACCGCCGGGGCCACCCGGGCCGGCCGCTCGCCGATGGTGCGAGCCGGGAACCGCTCCCCCGCCGCCACCACCTGGGCGTGGTCGACGGCGCCGGCGGCCACCAGCACCAGGTTGGCCGGGTGGTAGTGGCGATCGAAGAAGCCGGCGATGGCCTCGCGCTCCATGGCGTCGATGGTCTCGAGCGACCCGAGGACCTCGCGGCCCAGCGGGTGGTCGCCCCAGAGCGCCTCGTGAGCGAGCGACAGCACGCGGTCGTCGCCCTCGTCCTCGGCGAGGTGCAGCTCCTCCAGGATGACCTGGCGCTCGGACTCGACGTCGTCCTCGTCGAAGGCCGGCGACGTGACGACGTCGGCCAGCAGGTCCAGCCCGACCGCCGCCGCCGCCGCCGGGACCCGGGTGTAGAACGCGGTGTGCTCGTGGGCGGTGTGGGCGTTGAGCTCGCCGCCGACGGCCTCGATGGCCTCGGAGATCTCGCGCCCGCTGCGCTCCTCGGTGCCCTTGAACAGCAGGTGCTCGAGGAAGTGCGACGCGCCGGCCAGCTCGGCCACCTCGTCACGCCCGCCCACGCGCACCCAGCAGCCGAAGCTGGCCGAGCGGGCGCCCGGGACGTCCTCGGTGACGACGGTCAGGCCGGACGGGAGGTCGGTTCGTTCGATGGTCACAGCGCGGTTCGTCTCCAGGGTCGGGCCGGCGAGCGGCCCGGAAAAGGGCGACGGCCCCGGTCGACGTGCGACCGGGACCGTCTGCTCCACTACGGGTCCGGCACCTCAGCGCGAGGGGCCGGAGGGTTGCTGGTGCTCAGCGACGGCCGCCGCCGCGGCGACCGCCGCCACGACGCTCGCCGCCACCGGAGCGACCGCCACGGTCGCCGCCGCCACCGCCGGCCGGGCGCTCGGCGCCGGGACCGAGGTCACCGAACTCCTCACGGATCTCGGCGTCGAAGGAGTCCTCGAAGGACACGGCCTCGCGGGCCGGGCCGGAGGACGCCGGGGCGTCGTCGCTGGTGCTGCTGCTGCGCTCGGACCGCTCGGGGCGCTCCGACCGCTCGGGGCGATCGCTCGACGAGGACGAGCCGCCGCCGCCGGCGGGCACGAGGGGCGTGACCGGGGTGAGGCTGACCTTGCCGTTGGGGTCGACGTCGTCGACCTTCACGTCGATCTGCTGGCCCAGCTCGAGGACGTCCTCGACCTTCTCGATGCGCTTGCCGCCACCCATCTTGGAGATGTGGACCAGGCCGTCACGGCCCGGGAGGATGTTGACGAAGGCACCGAACTTGGTGATGTTCACCACGCGGCCCGGGTACACGGCGCCGACCTCGGCGGTGGGCGGGTTGAGGATGAGCCGGATCTGGCGCTCGGCCTCGGCCACCTTGTCCATGTCGGACGAGCCGATGGAGACGGTGCCCATCATGCCGTCGTCGTCGACGGAGATGTCGGCGCCGGTCTCGGCCTGGATGGCGTTGATGACCTTGCCCTTCGGGCCGATGATCTCGCCGATCTTGTCGATCGGGATCTCGAAGCTGATGATCTTCGGGGCCGAGGCGCCCACCGTCTCGCGGGGCGGAGATGGTGGCGTTCATGACCTCGAGGATCTCGAGCCGGGCCACCTTGGCCTGGTCGAGCGCCTTGGCCAGGACCTCGGCCGGGAGGCCTTCGATCTTGGTGTCGAGCTGCAGGGCGGTCACGAACTCGCTGGTGCCGGCGACCTTGAAGTCCATGTCGCCGAAGGCGTCCTCGGAGCCGAGGATGTCGGTCAGGGTGACGAAGTTGTCGCCCTCGGAGATGAGGCCCATGGCGATGCCGGCGACGGCGGCCTTGATCGGCACGCCACCGTCCATCAGCGACAGGGAGCTCGAGCACACCGACGCCATGGAGGTGGAGCCGTTGGAGCTCATGACCTCGGAGACGAGGCGGAGGGCGTAGGGCCACTCCTCCAGGCTCGGGACGAGCGGCAGCAGGGCCCGCTCGGCGAGCATGCCGTGGCCGACCTCGCGGCGCTTCGTGCCACCCATGCGGCCGGTCTCGCCGTTGGCGTAGGGCGGCATGTTGTAGTGGTGCATGTAGCGCTTCTTGGTGACCGGGTCGACGGTGTCGAGCATCTGGTCCATCTTCGGCAGGCCCAGGGTCAGCACGTTGAAGACCTGGGTCTCGCCCCGCTGGAACAGGCCGGTGCCGTGGGCGGTGGGGACCAGCCCGACCTGCGCCGAGACGGGCCGGAGGTCGGTGACGCCACGGCCGTCCATGCGGACGCCCTCGTCGATCACCCGGCGGCGGATGATGGACTTGGTGAGCTCCTTGAAGGCGCTCTTGACCTGGCGGGACTGGCCCTCGAGGGAGCCGCCCTCACCGGTGAGGGCGGCGACGACCTCGGCCTTGACGGCGTCGGTGGCGGCGTTGCGCTCGGTCTTGTCGGTGATCTTGCAGGCGTCGTCCAGCTTGGAGCCGGCGGCCGCGGCCACGGCGGCCTCGACCTCGTCGCTGTAGTCGATCTGGTTCTCCCAGGCGATGGCCGGCTTGCGACCGGCCTGGGCGACGAGCTCGTTCTGGAGGGCGAGGGACTCGGCGATCCAGACCTTGGAGGCCTCGATGCCGCCGGCGATGACCGCCTCGGTCACCTTGGGGGCGCCGTCCTCGTAGTAGCTCCAGGCCTTCTCGGTGCCGGAGGCCTCGACCATCATGATGGCGATCTCGCCGTTGACCTCGCGGCCGGCGATGACGATCTGGAAGGTGGCCTCGTCCTGCTCCTCGAAGGTCGGGTACGGGATCCACTCGCCTTCCTGGGAGTAGGCCAGGCGCACGCCGCCGATGGGGCCCTCGAAGGGGAGGCCGGTCAGCATCAGCGAGGCCGAGGCGGCGTTGATGGCGATGACGTCGTAGGGGTTGACCTGGTCGGCACCCATGACGGTGATCACGACCTGGGTCTCGTTGCGGTAGCCCTTGGGGAACGACGGGCGCAGGGGCCGGTCGATGAGGCGGCACACGAGCACGGCGTTGTCCGACGGGCGGCCCTCCTTGCGGAAGAACGAGCCGGGGATCTTGCCGGCGGCGTAGGCCTTCTCCTCGACGTCGATCGTCAGGGGGAAGAAGTCGGTGCCCTCGCGGACCTCCTTGGCGCCGTTGGCGGTCGAGAGGACCTGGGTGTCGCCCAGGCGGGCGACGACGGCGCCCTGCGACTGCGGGGCGAACGTCCCGGTCGACAGGGTCAGGGTCTTGTCGGTCCCCGAGATGGGGGCGGACACGGTGATGGCTTCAGCCATGGTTTTCTCCTCTGGAGCACGGTTGCTCCGTGAAGGCGATCCCGGATGGCCAGCTCCCAGTCGGTGACCTCCCGGCCCCGGAGCGGGACGAGCGATCGGCGACTGACAACTGACCGGCGATGGGACCGCCGGGGTTGTGGTCTTGCGTGGCGGCACGCGCCGCCGGGTGGGCTTTGCACCCGCGGCCGAAGCCATGGGAAAACCCCACGAGCGGCCCCGAAGGGCCGCTCGTGGCAGAGCTTGCTACCTCAGCGGCGCAGGCCGTGGGTGGCGATGATCGTCCGGTACCGCTCGACGTCGTTGTTCTTGACGTAGTCGAGCAGGTTGCGACGACGGCCGACCAGCATCAGCAGGCCGCGCCGGCTGTGGTGGTCCTTCTTGTGCTTCTTGAGGTGCTCGTTGAGGTGGTTGATGCGCTTCGTGAGAAGGGCGATCTGCACCTCGGGGGACCCGGTGTCGGACTCGTGGAGGCGGTGCTCCTCGATGACGGTGGGCTTCTGGCGATCGATGATCTCTGACAAGGTGGGGTTGTCCTCTTGGGTGTCTGACCCGGCTCGAGGGCCCGCAGCGCACGGCTGCCTGGTGACGAGCGGATGTGCCCCGAATGGGCACGGTCGACCACGCTAGCGGCGAACCCCCGTTCGTGTGAAGTCCGGACGGGCTCAGCCGGGCACGTCGACGTGCCAGCGGTACCGGGGCTTGCGCGGCCCGGGGACGATGGCATCGGGGTCGAACGGCGGGGTGAGGCCCAGCACCACCGCGTCCTCGTCGTAGAAGGCGGCCTCGATCTCGTCGATCGGCGCGTCGGGCGCCAGGCCCACCTTGGCGAAGTCGCGGTCCCGGGCGGCCCGGCTGTCGGGGTGGTCGAACATCTGGCGCAGGATGGCGGGCAGCGTCTCGGGGTCCTTGAGCAGCCACGAGTGGGTGCCGCCCTCGACCACCACGACCATGCCGCCGGAGAGCTTGGCCGCGCTGCGGGCGGTGGCGAGCGGGACCACGATGTCGCGATCGCCGTGGATGGCCACCACCGGCACGCCGGCGGCGCCGAGCTTCTGCAGCATCCACTTGGACGACTTCGAGCGCAGGATCGAGATGCCGGGGCCGGCCAGGTGGAGCGGGTGGCGCACGTGGTGGGCGAAGGTGGGCATGGCGAGGTGGCCGAACTTCAGCGCCTGGCGGGGGTCGCGGACGAAGGGCACGGTGCTGAGCGAGTCGGCCATGAGGATGGCCCCCACCCCGGCGAGCAGGAACGGGTTGAACCGGCTGAGGGCCACGATGCGGTCCCACGGCTCGCCGACGATGGCGTCGAGCAGGATCACGGCGAGGGCTCGCTCGGGCTCGCGGGCCGCCAGCTCGGTCACGAGGCGTCCGCCCATGGAGTGGCCGGCGAAGATCGCCTGCTTGATGCCCAGCTCGTCGACCACCCGGCCCACCAGCTTGGAGTACTCCTCGAAGTCGGCGCCGCCGGTGGGCAGGCCCTGGGTGGAGCCGTGGCTGGCGGAGTCGATGGCCACCACCTTGAAGCCGGCCGCCACGATGCGGCTGAGGCACTGGGCGTAGAGCATGCCCTCGGCGGTGAAGCCGTGGATGAGCACGATCGGCACGCCCCGGCCGCACACCGACACGCCCACCCGGTGGCCGTCGGCCAGCGAGATCTGGTGGCGGGCCAAGCGGGGCAGCTCGCCGGCGACGGTGTCGGGGCCGGGCCCGTAGACCGAGCCCGTGGTGGTGTCGGAGGAGAGGACGTCCAACCGGCCCGGCGCCCCCGCGGACGGCGAGGTGGCCCCCTTCTTGCGCCTGCTCACCATGTCCGTGCCCCTCGTCCCCAACACCAGCGTCTCCTCGGAAGTCTGTCCCACGGGCAGACCCCCGCCGGACCATCCCATGACGGAGGCGTCAGGTGGCCAGCAGCGCCCGGGTCTGGGCGACGTCGGCCTGCATCTGCGCGACGAGCGGCTCGACGCCGTCGAAGCGCACCTCGCCCCGGAGCCGCTGCACGAAGCGGACCTTGACCGCCTCCCCGTAGAGGTCGCCGGCGAAGTCGAGCAGGTTGCACTCGAGCAGCGGTGCCCCCTGGGGCCGGTCGTAGAACGTGGGCCGGTGGCCGAGCGACATGGCGGTGGCGTGCACCGTGCCGTCGGCTCGCTCGAACCAGCCGGCGTAGATGCCGTCGGCCGGGAGCTGGATCTCGTCGGGGATCACCAGGTTGGCGGTGGGGAAGCCGAGCTCGCGGCCCCGCTTGTCGCCGTGCTCGACGGTGCCGCGCACCTCGTGGGGCCGGCCGAGCAGCGCCGCGGCGGCGGCCACGTCGCCGTCGATCAGGCGCTTGCGGATGGCGGTGGACGACACGTTCTCGACCGCCTCGACGCCGTCGGGGCCCACCAGGCCGAGGCCCTCGACGGTGAAGCCGCGCGTGGCGCCCATCTCGTGGAGCAGGGCGACGTCGCCGCCGCGCTTGTGGCCGAAGTGGAAGTCCTCGCCGACCACCACGGCGCGGGCGCTCAAGCAGCCGACCAGCACGTCGTCGACGAACTCCTCGGCGGTCTCGGCGGCCCGCTCGGCGTCGAAGCGGATGACGTAGGTGGCGTCGACCCCGGTGGCGGCCAGCAGCTCGAGCTTCTGGTCCAGGTCGCAGAGCAGGCGGGGCGCCGACTCGGGCCGGACGACGGTGGCCGGGTGCCGGTCGAAGGTGACCACCACGGTCTGCAGGCCGCGCGCGGCGGCGAGCTGGCGGACCTGGCCGATGACCACCTGGTGGCCGAGGTGCACGCCGTCGTACGCGCCGATGGTGACCACGCTCGGGTCCATCGGGGTGGGGCACGGACCGCTGCCGTGGATGACCTGCACGCCGTGGACGCTACGGACGCCGGGCGCCGCGAGCCAACTCCCTTCCCCGGCTCTGCCGTGGCCGGTAGCGTGGCCGGGTTCCGATCGCCGAGCCGCCAGGAGGATGAAGCCGATGTCTGCCGCTCGCTCCACCTCCACCGCGCGCTCGTAGCCACCTCGGTCCGGGCGCGAACCCCCGTGCCCGCTCGGCGCCCGCGTTCGGCGCCTGCACCGAAGGTCTCCTCGTGAACACCAGCACCACCCCGGTACCTCCCCTGTCCGCCTACGGGTGGGACGACCACTGGTCGGCCCGCTACGACGACTTCCTCGCCTCCCCCGCCGCCCTCGACGTCGTGGAGCCGCAGCCGGGCCGCGTCATCCGCCACGACGGTGCCGGCCTCATGGTGGCCCTGGCCGACGGGCCCGTCCGGGCCATGTTCGGTCCGCCGGTGGCGCTCCCGCCCGCGGTGGGCGACTGGGTGGTGCTCGACCGCCACCGCACGCCCCAGGCCACCCTCCCCCCGGGACTCCCTCCTGCGCCGGCGCGCCGCCGGCGGCGAGGGCGAGCAGGCCCTGGTGGCCAACGTCGACGTCGTGCTCATCGTGTGCGGGCTCGACCGACCGGTCCGCCTGGGCCGCATCCAGCGGACCATGACGCTCGCCAACGACGCCGGGGCCGAGTCGATCGTCGTGCTCACCAAGGCCGACAAGGTCGGGCCCGAGGTGCCGGCGCTGGCCGAGGTCACCGTGGCCGAGGTGGACGAGGCGCTCGACGTGGTCACGCTGTCGGCCCGCGGCGGGTGGGGCATCGACGACCTGCTGGCTCGGGTGGGCACCCGCACCGTCGCGCTGATCGGCGAGTCCGGCGCCGGCAAGTCGACCCTCGTCAACGCCCTCGTGGCGGGTGAGGTGGCCGCCGAGGGCGACGTGCGGGCCGGCGACTCCAAGGGCCGCCACACCACCACGTCGCGCGAGCTGCACCTGCTGGCGAGCGGCGGGGTCCTGGTGGACACGCCCGGCATCCGCGAGGTCGGCACGTTCGCCGACGCCCAGGCGGTGGCCGAGACGTTCCCCGACATCGAGGAGCTGGTCGAGCAGTGCCGGTTCAACGACTGCGCCCACGAGACCGAGCCGGGCTGCGCGGTGCGGGCAGCCGTGGAGGACGGCACCCTCGACGCCAAGCGGCTCGCCAACTGGCGGGCCCTGGAGGCGGAGGCGGCGTCGGCTGCGCTGCGGTCGGACCCGTTGGCCTACCGACGGGCGAACCGCCAGTTCGGCAAGATCGGCAAGGAAGCGGTCGAGCAGAAGCACAAGCGCCGCTGACGGGCCCGTCACCGACCTGACGGGGCGTCAGGTCGAACGGCTTGACCCGACGGTCGGTTCGCGGTTGGCTCCCCCACCGTGACCCTCAGCTACGACGACGCCGCTGCCCAGCTCACCGCACCCGGCGAGCGGTACGAGACCGAGCAGATCGAGGTGCGAGGCGTGGCCTACACCGCCTTCAAGGGCGTGCCGGCCAGCCTGCGGGACCTCTTCGACCTGACCCGGGGCTACGGCGCCACCCCGTTCCTGGTCTACGAGGACGAGACGTACAGCTACGACGAGGTCTACGCAGCCGCCGACGGCCTGGCCGCCGTGCTCCAGCAGCGCTACGGCGTGGCCAAGGGCGACCGGGTGGCCATCGCCATGCGGAACTACCCCGAGTGGATCATGACCTACCTCGCCACGCTGTCGATCGGCGCCGTCGTGGTGTCGATGAACGCCTGGTGGACCGCCGACGAGCTCGACTACGGGCTCGAGGACTCCGGCGCCAAGGTGCTCGTGGCCGACGTCGAGCGGGTGGAGCGCACCCGCGAGTCCGCCGCTCGCCTGGGCGTGGCCACCATCGGCGTGCGCCTGGGCGACACCGCGGCGAGCGGTGCCGTCGACCGGTGGGACGACGTCGTGGCCACCGGCGTGGTGCCCGAGCGGGTGGAGATCGGCCCCGACGACGACGCCACCATCCTCTACACCTCGGGCACCACCGGCCGGCCCAAGGGCGCGGTGTCCACCCACCGGGCGGTCCTGCAGGCCCTCATGGGGTTCAGCTGCAAGGTGGCCATCGACTCGCTGCGCCGCCCCGCCGAGGGCTCGGGCCGCACCGGCTCGCCGGTGTTCATCCTCATCGTCCCGCTGTTCCACGTCACCGGCAACGTGCCCGTCTTCCTGGGCTCGCTGGCCTCCGGTCTCAAGCTGGTGATCATGCACAAGTGGGACCCGGGCCGAGCGCTCGAGCTCATCGAGCGCGAGAAGGTCACCAACTTCGTGGGCGTCCCCACCCAGAGCTGGGACCTGCTCGAGCACCCCGACTTCGCTAAGTACGACACGTCCTCGCTCGCCTCGGTGGGCGGCGGCGGCGCCCCCGCCCCGCCGCAGCTGGTGAGCCGGGTGTCGAACAGCTTCAAGGCCGCCAAGCCCAACATCGGCTACGGCATGACCGAGACCAACGCCTACGGCCCCGGCAACAGCGGCACCGACTACGAGACCCACCCCACCAGCACCGGGCGGGCCACCCCCATCCTCCAGATCGAGATCCGCGACGCCCAGGACCAGCCGGTGCCGGTCGGCGAGCGGGGCGAGATCTGCATGAAGGGCCCGAACCTCATCCGTGGCTACTGGAACCGCCCCGAGGCCACCGCCGAGACGTTCGTCGACGGCTGGCTCCACACCGGCGACCTCGGGCGGGTCGACGACGAGGGCTTCGTCTACATCGAGGACCGGGCGAAGGACATGATCCTGCGCGGTGGGGAGAACGTGTACTCCGCCGAGGTCGAGGCCGCCATCTACGAGCACCCGGCCGTCTACGAGGCCGCCGTCTTCGGCGTGCCCCACGAGCGGCTGGGCGAGGAGGTGGCGGCGGCCATCGTGCCCCGGCCCGGCATGGACATCGACCCCGACGAGCTCACCGCCTTCCTCAAGGCCCGCATCGCCGGCTTCAAGGTCCCCACCAAGGTCATGACCTTCACCGAGGCCCTCCCGCGCAACCCTGCCGGCAAGATCCTCAAGCGCGACCTCCGCGACCAGTTCGTCAGCGACTGACGTTGCTCGCTCGCCGGGCTCGCCCGGCTGAGCCGGATGGCCGGGATGCTCGGCGCAAGGCTGGTGCACCTGTGCTCATGTGTGCACAGGTGCACCAGCCTTCGCCCCATCCTGAGCGGGTCGATGCTCACGTCCTCGATCGGACCGGGACCGCCGGGTCGCTCAGGGTTCTGAAGGGCGCGCCGACGGCGGAGCCGAGCCTTGGGCTGGTCGCAGAGCTCTGGGCGCTCGCTTCGGCTGACCGTTCGTCCGCTTCGGGCGGTTGGTGGTGGGGTGCGCTCCGAGGTTCGTGCACTTGACCGCGCTGAGAAGCGTGAAGTGCACACACCTTGCGGCAACTGACCGCTCTGGGCGGATCTGCGCAGCATCAGCTCAGGCGATAGGGACGCAGCGAGGAAGCACCTCAACCCGGCCCGAGACGAGGTCGTGGCGGGCCAGCATGAGCACCAGACCCAGGCAACCGCGCCCCGGCGCGTTGGGCACCCCCCAGGGCTCGAGCGGCGCAGCTGATAGGCGACGCTGCGGGTCAGGCTGGGGTGTGCTGGGGGACGGAGGTGGGGAGGCGGCGGGAGGCGGCGAGGGTGGCCAGGGCCACGGCGAGGGCGGCGGCGAACACCACCGCCGTCCCGCTGCTGACGGCCCAGCCGCCGGCGTCGCCGAAGGCGATGATGCTGCCGCCGAGGCCGGTGCCGACCGCCACGCCGAGGGTGTCGGAGAGCTGGAGGGCGGCGCTGGCGGCGCCCTCCTCACCGGGCGCGGCGGCGCCGAGCACGGTGACCGAGAGCGGCGAGTAGGCCAGGCCCATGCCGAAGGCGCCGACGCCCCAGGCCACGACGCCGAGGAACACCGGCAGGCCGAGCGCCACGCCCAGCATGAGGGCGATGCCGGCGCTGATGATCACCAGGCCCGCCCCGACGAGGCGACGCGGGCCGTGCTGGTCGATCAGGCGGGCCTGGATCCAGGAGGCGGTGCTCCAGGTGATCGAGCCGGCCGAGAGCGCCAGCCCGCCGACCCAGATGGCGGCGCCCCGGCCGTCGGTGATGGCCAGCGAGACGTAGGCGTCGCCGGCGAAGAACGCGCACGTCAGCAGGCCCCGGACAGCCACCGTGGCGGGGACGCCGGGGGCCAGCCGCACGGTGCCCGCCGGGACCAGGCCCACGAAGGCCCACGCCGCGAGCGGCAGGCCCACGACCCCCAGGGGGATCGCGGCGGCGAGCGGGGCATCGGCCGTGGCGGCCAGCACGGCGCCCACGCCGAGCACCAGCAGGAGCACGAGCCGCAGGCGGCGCCGATCGTCGGCGGCCACCACCGGGTCGGTCACCGGGCGCACGCCGTCGACGAGCTCCACCGGCGAGCCCAGGGCTCGCAGGGCCGGCACCGCCATCACCCCGGCGACGAGGACGATGGGCAGCAGCCCGAGGAAGACCAGGCGCCAGGTGAAGGCGTGCTCGACGACGGTGGCGATGCCCGGCCCGACCAGGCCGGGGACCACCCACGCGGTGGAGATGGTGGCGAACATGCGGGGGCGGAGCGCCGCCGGGTAGCCGCGGCCGATGGCGGCGTAGGCCACGGCCGGGATGGCCCCGGCGCCGAAGCCCTGGGCCAGGCGGCCGGCGACCAGCATCGGCATCGACTGGGCGGCGCCGCCGACCACCAGCCCGATGGCGAAGAGCACGAGGCCGGCGGCATACGGCAGCGCGAGCCCCCGCCGGTCGGCGAGCTGCCCCGAGACCACGATGCCGAGCAGGCTGGCCAGGAAGAAGCCGCTGAAGACCCAGCCGTAGAGGCCCAGGCCACCCAGGTCGTCCTTCACGTCGGGCATGACCGTGGCGATGGCCAGCGACTCGAAGGCCACGAGCGTGATGGTCAGGACGAGGCCGACCGTGAGCCCCCGCCGCTCGGGCGACCAGAGACCGCCGACCCCCGGTCCGGCGGCGCCGCCGGCATCGACCGTCGGATCGACGGCGGGATCGGGGGCGGCCAGGGTCACCGGTCGACTCTACAAACCGTTGAAGCAGCCGGAGGTGTCCAAACCCGCGGCGTCGGTCACATCGGCTGCCACTCGGGCGGGCGCTTGTCGACGAACGCCGCCATGGCCTCGCCGAAGTTCCCACCGAAGGAGCCCAGCGCCTGGGTCCGGTTCTCCAGCTCCATGGCGTGGCGCAGTGACGGGGCATCGATGGCGGCGTGCAGGCCGGACTTGGTGAACTCGAGGCCGAACTCGTGCTGGCGGGCGACCTGTCCGGCGAGTGCCAGGGCCCGGTCGAGGTCCTCGCCCTCCGGCGCCAGCTCGTTGAGCATGCCGAAGGCGAAGGCCTCGTCGCCGCTGAAGTGGCGGCCGGTGAGCATGAGCTCGGCCGCTCGGGTGGGCCCGACGGCGCGGGGCAGCAGGTAGCTCACCCCGACGTCGCACGACGACAGACCGACATTGATGAAGACGGCACCGAACTTGGCGCTCGCCGTGGCCACCCGCAGGTCGGCCGCCAGGGCCAGGGCCAGCCCGCCGCCCACCGCCGGGCCGTGGACCGCGGCCACCACGGGCTTGGGGCACTCGTGGACGGCGAGGATCGCCTCGGCCACGTGCTGCTGGGTCCGGTAGATCTGGCCGACCGGGCCCCGGCCCTGGGCATCGGGCGCGGGGTCGCGGGCCCCGCTCAGATCGGTGCCGGCGCAGAACCCCCGGCCCTCACCGGTGAGCACCACCACCCGGGCGGCACGCTCGTGGCGCAGCACCGCGAACGCGGCCTTGAGGTCGGTGAGCAGCGTCACCGACAGGGCGTTGAGCCGATCGGGCCGGTCCAGGGTGACGACGGCGATGCCGTCGTCTCGCAGCTCGGTGCACACGGTGGTCACGGGTGGCTCCTCAGTGGGTGGTCTGGCCGCCGTCGACGACGAGGCACTGGCCGGTCATGAAGCTCGACGCATCGCTGGCCAGGAAGGCGGCGGCGGGCACCAGCTCGTCGGGCTGGCCCATGCGGCCCATGGGCTGGCCGGCGATCATCAGCTGCTGGAACTCCGGCGGGTTGTTGCGCACCATGTCGGTGTCGATCACGCCGGGCGCCAGCGCGTTGACCCGGATCTGGTGGCGGGCCAGCTCGGCGGCCATCGACCGGGTCAGCGACATCACGGCGCTCTTGCCGGCCAGGTACATGGCCATGCCCTGGCCGCTGGTGAAGATGCCGCAGCTCACCAGGTTGATGACCGCGGCGTGGTCGCTGGCGATGAGGTGGGGCAGGGCGTCCTGCACCAGGAACAGCCCGGCCCTCACGTTGGCGTCAGTCGACTTCTGCCACGCCTCGGCCGTGATCGACCCGATGGGCTGGGTCAGGGCGTTGGCGGCGTTGTTCACCACCACGTCGATGCCACCGAAGCGCTCCACGGTGGCCGCCACCAGGTTCGACAGCGCATCGAGGTCACCGACGTGGGTGGGCACGGCCAGCGCCGTGCCGCCCTCGGCTTCGACCTCGGCCACCGTGGCGTCGCACGCCTCGGCCTTGCGGCTGGCCACCACGACGTTGGCGCCGAGGGCGGCGAAGCCCAGCACCATGGCCCGCCCGATCCCGCGGCTGCCGCCCGTCACGACCACCGTCCGCTCGGTCAGGTCGAACCGGCCCAGGAGCTCGTCACGTCGCATGGTCGGATGATGCCACGACCGTCGCCGTTGCGACCGTTGGACCGCACCAACCCCTCGAACTTGTCGCGGTTGGCCGACACCACGGTCGACAAGTGCGACAAGTTCCGGGGGTGCGGCCGATCACGTCGCCCGCCACCCTCGCCGACCACCACGAACCCGTCGCAGTTGGCCGACACCACGGTCGACGACTGCGACAAGTTCCGGGGGTTCGAGGGTTCGACGTTCGACGAGTCAGGTGGTGCCGCGGCCGGTCTCGTCTTGGAGGGCGTCGATGCGCTTGGAGGCCTCGGCCTTGGTGAGGTCGGTGGTGAAGGGCTCGCCGGCCTGGTCGCTGAGGGTCTTCAGGTAGCTGGCCTGGGCGCCGGTCATCGGCTCGTCGCCGGTGGTCCAGTCGTCGGGGTCCTTCTCGAGGTTGGAGCCCTCGAGCTTGGGGTCGATCTCGGGAAGCTGCTGCTGGGCGTCGGTCATGGAGGACGACTACCCGAACACCCGTTCGGAGATGGTCACCCGAAGGGTCGAACTCGCTCTGGCGACGGTCAGCGGAGGTTGAGGCCGCCGTCGACCACGATGACCTCGCCGGTGACGTAGGTGTTGGTGGCGAGGACCAGGGCGAGCTCGACGATGTCAGCGGGGGTGGCGCTGCGCTTCATGGGGGCCATGGCGCCGACGGCGGCGTGGATGTCGTCCCAGTCCTCGGTCCAGGGGGTGGCCACCAGGCCCGGGGCGATGGCGTTGACGCGCACGTCGGGACCGAGGGCGTTGGCCAGCAGGTGGGTGAGGTGGTTGAGCGCCGCCTTCGACGAGGCGTACGGCACCGAGCTGCCGGTGGGGCGGACGCCGGCCAACGACGTGATCATCACGACGTTGCCCTGCTGCGCGCAGGTGCGGGACGGCCACCCGGGTGAGCTCCCACGTGCCGAAGACGTTGGTCTCGAAGATCTCCCGCCACACCTCCAGCGAGGCGGCGTCGAGGTCGCCGTGCGGGATCGACCGGGTGGTGCCGGCGTTGTTGACCAGCACGTCGAGCCGGCCCCACCGCTCGATGGCGGCGTCGACGAGGCGCTGGGGCACGCCGGGCTCGGCGATGGAGCCCTGGACGTACAGGGCGTCGGGCAGCTCGGCGGCGATGCGCTCCCCCGCCTCGACCGACCGCACCGAGTTGAGCAGGACCGACGCCCCGTGGTCGGCGTAGTGGCGGGCGATGGCCTCGCCGATGCCGCTGGTGGACCCGGTGATCAGGGCGACCTTGCCGGCGAGCTGAGCGGTGGCGGGGGGGCATGGCGGGCTCCTGGGTCGGGGCGGTGGGCGGCCGTCAGCGTGCCACGCGCTCGGCGGCGTCGGGTCAGGGCCGCACGGCAGCGGCGACGGTGGCGAGGTACCGGCGGGCGAAGCGGCGGGGCAGCGGGGCGAACACCGGCTGGAGGAAGCGGTGGCCGGGCAGGGCGATGTGGGCGGTGGCCGCCACGACGGCCCACACGGTGTCATCGGCGCGGTGCTCGACGGCGAAGGCCTCCTCCCCCACCTCGGCGTGGCCGGGCAGGCTGGCGTAGGCGAAGGCCCACCGGCGCGGCTCGTCCACCACCGCGGCGATCCGGTTGGCGGCGACGACGGTGAGCGGGCCGAACCGCAGCGCCACCAGCACCGTCGTGTCGGCCTCCGCCGTGGCGTCGGCCGGCCACACCGTGGCCACGGCTCGCTGCGGGGCCAGCGACCGGAAGCAGGAGACGGCGCGCGAAGTCGGCGCGGCCGCGACCCACCTCTCGCTCCTCGTGCACGTCGGCCCGGGCTGCTGCGTCGGCGTCGAGGAGCAGGCCCACTGGCCCATAGGTGGGTTCGGCGGCCCCGGCGACGGCGAGCAGGCGAGCCGCCCGGTCCGCCGAGAGGCGGCCGATGGCGAGGGTCGGGAGCACGGGCACCCCGCCTACCTACCCGGCCGACCAGCCTCGAGATCAGAGAGCGGTGCTCTCGGAGCGGCCTAGGGTGGCGGGCGTGGACGAGCCGACGGGGAAGCGGGCGAAGGCGCGGGCGGAGCTCACGGCCAGCATCAAGGAGGTCGCGGGACGGCACCTGGCCACCGACGGGCCGAGCGGGCTGTCGCTGCGAGCGGTGGCGCGCGAGCTGGGCCTGGCTTCGTCGGCCGTGTACCGGTACTTCGCCAGCCGCGACGAACTGCTGACCGCCCTGATCATCGACGCCTACGACAGCATCGGCGAGGCGGTCGAGACCGCCGAGCGAGCGGTCGACCGGGCCGACCACCTCGGCCGCTGGCTGGCGGCCAGCGGTGCCGTGCGGCGCTGGGCCCTCGACGACCCCAACCGCTACGCCCTCGTCTACGGCACCCCGGTGCCCGGCTACCAGGCCCCGGTCGACACCATCGCCCACGCCACCCGTGCGGTGGGCGTGCTGGCCGCCATCGTCGTCGACGCCGCCGCAGCAGACGCCCTCGACCCGGCGGCCGTGGGCACCACCGCTCCCCTGCCCCCCTCGGTCGAGCAGGACCTGGCCGCCGCCATCGACCTCCTCTTCCCGGGCGTCGCCCCGCCGGTGGTGGCCCAGGCGATCGTGGTCTGGAGCGCCACGTTCGGCATGGTCAGCTTCGAGCTGTTCGGCCAGTACCAGAACGTCATCTTCGACCGGGATGCGTTCTTCGCCCACAGCGCGACCGGCCTGGGCCGCTCGCTCGGGCTCCGCTCGCCCTGAGCGCGGGGTACGGTCCCGGCCGGACTTGACCGCCGGGTCAGGGCGCGGAGGAGGACGAGGCGATGGCGCAGCTGCAGGTCGAGGTCGAGCCCGGTGAGGTCGGCTTCGACGCCGCCCGGCTCGGGCGGGTCGACACGGCGTTCCAGCGCTACGTCGACGACGGCAAGCTGCCCGGATGGCTCATCGCCGTCACCCGCCACGGGAAGCTGGCCCACCTGTCCACCTACGGCCACCGCGACATCGAGGCCGACCTCCCCGTCGAGGCCGACACCCTCTTCCGCATCTACTCGATGACCAAGCCGATCACCTCGGTGGCGGCGATGATGCTCTACGAGGAGGGTCGCTTCGCCCTGAAGGACCCCATCTCCCGCTGGCTGCCCGAGTTCGCCGACCTCCGGGTGTACACCGGCGGCGGCAGCGACGCCATGGAGACCGAGGCCGCCACCGAGCCCATCCGCGTCTGGCACCTGCTCACCCACACCGCCGGGCTCACCTACGGCTTCCACCGGGCCCACCCCGTCGACGGCGCGTACCGCGACGCCGGCTACGACCTCGGCGCCCCGAAGGGCGCCACGCTGGCCGATGCGTGCGCGGTGTGGGCCGGCCTGCCCCTGCTGTTCCAGCCGGGCACCGAGTGGAACTACTCGGTGGCCAGCGACGTGCTGGGCCGCTTCGTTGAGGTGGTCTCCGGCCAGAGCCTCGACGCCTTCTTCCAGGAGCGCATCCTCGGCCCGCTCGGCATGGTCGACACCGCCTTCTCCGTGGCCGACGACCAGCGCCACCGCCTCGCCGGCCTCTACGTGCCCGGCGCCGAGCAGCGGGCCACGCGCTTCGACGAGATCGGCCCCGTCGCCCACAGCACCCCGGACTTCCTCTCCGGCGGCGGCGGGCTGGTGTCGAGCGCGGCCGACTACCTGCGCTTCGTGGGGCTGCTGCGCCGCGGCGGCGAGCTCGACGGCGTGCGGCTGCTGTCGAACCGGACCGTCGCCTACATGACGCAGAACCACCTGCCCGGCGGCGTCGACCTCGAGGAGTTCGGCCGCCAGCTGTTCTCCGAGACCACCTACGACGGCGTGGGCTTCGGCCTCGGCTTCGCCGTCACCCAGGACGCGGTGAAGAACCGCGTGCTCGCCTCGGTGGGCGAGTACACGTGGGGTGGCGCGGCGAGCACCACCTTCTGGGTCGACCCGGCGGAGGACGTCACAGCGGTGTTCCTGACCCAGCTGCTGCCCTCGAGCACCTGGCCCATCCGCAGCCAGCTGAAGGCGCTGGTGCTGCAAGCCCTGGTCGACTGAGGCCACGTCAGGGGGCCGACGACGCACGTCACCCGCCAAAGGTGGGGAAAGCGGACGCGAAAGCGGTAGGTTCCCCGCTCCCCGAACGTTCGAAGAGGTAGTCCCAGGCATGTCCAGCTCGCTCACCGTCGCCCAGCACCGCGCCCACCTCGACCAGCTCCGGACCGAGACCGAGGCGGCCATCGCCATCCTCGAGGCCACCTACGAGGAGCTCGACCCGGCCGAGGCGGCGAGCGACGTCGGTGCCGGCGAGGACGAGGGCGGCTCCGAGGGCGACCTCACCCGCTTCGAGCGGGACCGCATCCGGGCCCGCATCGCCGAGGACAACCTGTTCCTCGAGGTCATCGATGCCGCCAAGAAGCGCGCCGAGACCAAGGACTGGAAGACCTGCAGCCGCTGCGGCAACCCCATCGGCGACGCCCGCCTCGAGGCGCTCCCCGCCACCGACCTCTGCGTCGTCTGCAAGGCCGACCGCGCCAGCTGGTGACCGACCCGGTCCCCGGCGCCGGCGCCCTCCCGGTGCGCCGCAGCTACCTGGTGGACACCGACCGGCTGACCGCGGTGGTGGTCGAGGTCGACCCGAGCCGTGAGCCGGCGGCGCTCGCCGTGCTGCAGGCCGGGCTCCACGAGGCGCCCGAGGGCCACCGGCTGGTGTTCGGCTGGGACGTCACCACCGCCGGCCTGGGCGCGTGGGTGGGCGACCAGCGGGTGCGGGTGAAGGTGTGGCCGGCCCTGGTGGACGACGCCGGCACGGTCACCGAGGACGACCCCGACGACCCCGAGGCCGACGTGCTGTGGGTGGACTTCGACCCCATCGCCGACCGCACCGCGCTCGACGACCTGGTGCGGGTGGGCCGCCTCGTGGTGGCCGGCCCCGACGCCGGCCCCGTCCCCCTCGTGGTCGACCTCGACGGCGAGGCCGTGGCCGAGGCCCTCGCCCGCATCGTCGACGCCTGAGCGCCGCTCCGCACCGGACCGGGCTGGATCCCGGTCGCCCGGGCGACCAGACCCCAACCCACTACGCCGTGGTTGCCCGTCACCCGGCGGCGACAGACCGCCTCAGGTCAGGCGCCGTGGGCGTGGTCGCAGGCGGTGGTCTCGCCGGCCTTGACCTGGCCGGCGCCGATGCCCTCGAGGGCGGCGAACGGGCCGCACGGGTGCTTGGTGATCCACACGTGGATCATCGGGACCGGCTTGAGCTTGCGCAGCGGCGGCCGGCAGGTGCCGCCCACCGAGGTGATGCCGGCCACGCGGGGCGGGTCGGTGGCGGAGTAGCAGAGGTCGTCGTGGATGTGCCACTGGGTGAGCGACCCGCCCAGGTCGGGCACGTCGTCGAGCGTGGAGCCCGGCGCCAGCATGAACATGGCCGAGACCAGCTTCCGGCCGCCGTTCGGCTCGACCTGGTAGACGAGCGACTCGGGCCGGTCGGGGTCGAGGACGTGGCCGTCGTCGAGGTAGGCCCAGTTCACGAAGTGCTCGTGGCCGGTCATGGAGTCGTGGATCGACGAGAAGCCGTCGGCCTCGGCGGTCTTCACGTCGGCGTACTTGGGGAGCCGGTCCAGCGTGATGGCGATGAGGTTCTCGGCTCGCGCCTGCTGCTGCGGGGTCACGCCCGCCACGCCGGACAGGTCGATGGGCTTGGTGGGGTCGTACGGCGTGGTGGCGGCCTCGGCGCCGGCGGCGTGGCGGTGGCCGGCGCTGGCCCCGGCGGCTTCGGTGCCCCCGTGGCTGTGGCCGGCGGTGCCCTCGGCGTGGACGTGGGTGCCGGACTGGACCATGCCGAGCATCGCCAGGGCCACCACGCCGACGCCGAAGCCGTTCAGGGCCAGCCGGGTGGGGTGCGGGCTGCGGGCGCCGGCCACGAAGGTTCGGAGCGTGAGCACGACGGCCGCCGCAGCCAGGGCGGCGGCCAGGAAGTCGGGCCACTGGATGCCCTCGACCTCGCCGAGGCCGTCGATGAACCCGATCCCACGCGTCTTGGCCAGCACCCAGCCACCCACGGCGGCGGCGCTGATCAGCAGGCCCACCACCGCGACCGAGCGTCGGCGGGCCACGAGGGCGAGGGCGCCCCACCCCAGCTGCAGCAGGGCCAGCACGGCGAAGGTGCGAGCGGCCGCCTGGTGCTCGCTGTGCACGCCGATGGCCGCGGCGTGGATGGCGCCGCCGCCGAGCGAGGCGAAGCCGGCGAGGGCGAGCGGCCCGAAGGCCGGCCGGGCCGAGGGCACATCGGTGGTGCTGGTGGTGGCCATGGGAGTCCCCTGCTGCTGCGACGTCGGACCGGAGCCTAGGACCAACCCCGCCCTCCGAACCGGTGCGAACCCCGGGCGGCCCCGGCGACCGGGACCGCCGCCAAGACCCGAGCACGAGCATCTGGCCGCAGCAGCAGCCGTCCTCTGCGCGACGGCGACGCGACCGAAGCCCGGTCGCGATCCTCTGGTCGCACGGCCTGTCCCCAGGGAGCCGGAACCTCGGCCGGAACCGGATCGCGGCCCGTTGGGCGAAGGGCGCGGCCGCCGGCCGGCACGCAGTGCTACTCGTCGTCGGTGGGGTCGAGCTCGGGGAGGGCGAGGAGGCCCGAGCCGGCCGCCAGCGCGGTGGCGAGGTGCGAGGCCCGCTCGACGACCGCAGCCAGGTAGTGGCCGGCGGCCTGGCCCTGGCCGTGCAGCGGCGGGTCGCCCAGCGAGCGCAGGAGCATGGTGGGGTCGGCTGCCGGGACGATGGGCCGCGGGTCGGCCAGCTGCGGCACGGGGCGCCACAGGTCGACCGGCTTGGGCTTGTTGGCGCCGTTGCCGCCCCGACGGCGGTTCTGCTGCTTGCGCCGGCCGTTGCCGCCGCCGCCCTGGCCACCACCACCGCCGCCGTTCTGGCCACCGCCGTTGCCCTGGCCGCCGTTCTGGCCGCCGCCGCCGTTGCCGTTGTTGCCGCTCATCAGGTGTCTTCTTCGGTGAGGAGGGTGTCGGGGCGCAGGCCGAGGGCCAGCCGCAGCTGGTCCGGGTCGAGGTCCGACATGGAGCTGGACTTGGGCAGGACGAGGTCGGCGATGTGGCGCTTGCCGGCCACGACCTCCTCGACCCGCTCGTCGACGGTGCCCGGGCAGACCAGGCGGTGCGAGATGACCGTCTTGGTCTGGCCGATGCGCCAGGCCCGGTCTCGGGCCTGGTCCTCGACGGCCGGGTTCCACCAGCGGTCGTAGAGCACGACGTGGTTGGCGCCGGTGAGGTTCAGGCCGGTGCCGCCGGCCTTGAGCGACAGCACCAGGGCGCCCGGGCCCTCGAGGGCCTGGAACTCCTCGATCATGCGGTCGCGGGCACCCCGGGCGAGGCCGCCGTGGTAGCAGGAGATGGGCACGCCGGTGACCCCGGTGAGGTGGTCGGCCAGGCGCATGCCCCACTCGGCGAAGTGGGTGAAGACCAGGATCCGCTCCCCCGCCGCGAAGACCGTGTCGACGATCTCCTCGAGGCGGTTGAGCTTGCCGGAGCGACCCGCCAGCGGGGCGGTGTCGTCCTTCTGGTACGCCGCCGGGTGGTTGCAGATCTGCTTCAGGGCGGTGATGGCCGCCAGGATCGCGCCCTGCTTGGGCTCACCGCCCACCTGCGACGCGCCGACCACCAGGCTGTCGAGCACGGCCTGGTAGAGGCCGATCTGCTCGGGCGTCATCATGCAGTGGTCGAGCTCGTCGATCCGGTCCGGCAGCGTGGCGGCCACGTCGGGCTCGCTCTTGGTGCGGCGGAAGACGAGCAGGCCGTTGAGGGCCCGCAGCGCAGCCTCGCCCTCACCGGAGAGCTGGGCGATGAAGGCGGCGCGGGGCCCGACCAGGCCCGGGTTGCAGAAGTCGAGGATGGCGTGGAGGTCGCCGAGGCCGTTCTCGATGGGCGTGCCGGTGAGGGCGATGCGGCTGGCGGCCGGCAGCTTGCGGAGCTGCTGCGAGGTGTCGTTGGCCGGGTTCTTGATGACCTGGGCCTCGTCGAGCACCAGGCGGCCCCAGCTCACCGCGGCCAGCGCCTCGACGTCTCGCACGGCGGTGCCGTAGGTGGTGATCACGACGTCGGCGCCATCGATGGCCCGAGCGAGGGTCATGCCCGACTGACGCGACGCCCCGTGGTGCACCAGGACCTTCAGCCCCGGGGTGAAGCGCTCGGCCTCGCGGGCCCAGTTGCCGACCACGGCGGGCGGCGCCACCACGAGGGCGGTGCCCCGTCCGGCGGTCTGGGCGAGGTGGGCGAGCATGGTGGGCGTCTTGCCCAGGCCCATGTCGAGCGCCAGGCAGCCGCCCAGCTCGGCGCTGTCGAGGAACCCCAGCCAGGCCAGGGCGTCGGCCTGGTAGGCCCGCAGCTCGCCCTCGAAGCCCTCGGGCGTGGTGGTGGGCTCGGCCGGGACCGACGACGCCTTGTCGAGCAGGTCGGTGGCCCAGCCCGCGCCCTCGACCCGCAGGCCGCCGGCGAGCAGCGTGCCGTCGAGCCCGACCGATGCCCGCAGGATCTCGGCCCCGGTGAGCTTCGTCTGGTTGGCCCGCTCGGCCAGCGCGGCGGCGGCCTCCTTGAGGTCGACGTGGTCGAGCTCGACCCACTTGCCGTGGGAGCGCACCAGCGGCCGGGCCTCGTTGGCCAGCCGGGTGATCTCCTCGGCGGTGAGCTCGACGTCGTCGAACAGGATCGACCAGCGGACGTTCGAGAGCTGCTGGGCGCCGACGACGGAGTCGCCGGTGGGCTCGGTGAAGAGGCGCAGCCCGGCCGACGGCTTGCGCCGGGACAGGGCGGGCACGCGGAGCTCGAAGCCGGCGGCCTCGATGGCGGTGCCGCTCACGGTCATGAGCTCCCACGCCTCGTCCTGGCTGAGGTACACCTGGCCGCGGCGCTGGGCACCGGGCCGGAGCAGCGCCGGCAGGATGCGCTCGAGGCGGACCAGCTCGTCGAGCAGGTGCTTGGTGGCCTTGCCGTCGGCGATGGCCGCCTCGATGGGCAGCAGGCCGCCCTCGACGCCGGGGCCGAGCACCGAGAGGAACCAGGCGTTGCCCTTGTCGGGCGGCTCGAGCTGGACGACCAGCTTGGAGCGGACGGGGCCGGTGGCGGGCTTGGCCCAGCGGTCGAGGCGCTTGGACACCTCGGCCCCGGCGGCGACCGGCGCCACGAAGTGCGAGCCGTCGAGCCGGGTGACCACGGCCTCGGCCACCGCGCCGGTGGTGTTGGTGTGCGGCGGCGGCGCGGGCAGCTCGAGCATGCCGGCGGCCTTGGCGGTGATGGCGTGGACGACGGCGCCCATGAGGTCGAGCGTGACCACCCGGGGGTCGGCCTTGCCGCTGGCGAGGATGGTGACCGGGCCGGGCATGGCAGCGGTGAGGTGCTCCAGCACGGACTCGTCGACCAGCGCCGGGGCCCAGCGGACGCCGAGCTCCATGGTGCGGCCGTCGGGCCGCTTGGTGCCGGGGAGGGTGGGCACGACGGCGCCCCGGGCGACCAGGCGCACGGCGGCGACGGCCACCCGACCGAGCCAGGCCACGCTGGCGCCGACGCCCTCGCGACCGAGGCCGGCGCCGACGGCCACCAGCCAACCCAGGGCGTCCTCGACGGGGATGGCCAGCGCCGCAGCGCGCGCCCCCGACGGCAGCGGGACCGCCGCGTGCTGGGTCCAGCCGACGGCGGGGCCGCCGATGGACTCGAGCCGGTCCGAGAGCTCCTCGGGGGTGGCCGGGGCGGTGCCGGGGCCGGCGGCCCAGACCACGACGTTGCCGGCCTGCCACGACGCCTGCAGGCGCACCTCGCCGGTCGGGTCGGCGGCGGCGATGGCGGCCACCACCGACGAGCTGTCGCCGACCTTGGTCAGGAGGTCGTAGGCCGCCTCGAGGCGGGCCAGCTCGGACTCGAAGTCGGCGACGACCTGGGTCCGCTCCGGCCCGTCGAGCCGGCGGACGACGTCGAGGTGGTCCTCGGTGGTCTCCAGCAGGTCCTCCAGCGCCCAGCGCCACGCTCGGGGGTCGGCTTCGAGCAGGGCGAGCTGGCTCGCGGTGGCGTTGCCGTCGGCAGCGGCCCAGGCCGCGGCTTCGAGCGTGTGAACGTCGGTCATGAGGTGTGCGGCACTCCTGCGCCGTCGGCCCGCCACCCGCGAAGGAGGAAGGAGGTTCATCCGGATTGGTGGCATCTCCGGTGGGGCCTCGAACCAGGCCACCACCACCGTCTCCCGGACGGGACGCCGCTTGGTGACATCCTACCGGACGCGGGCACGCTCGGTGGTCATCGGCGGGCCCGGCCGCCGGTCCCGCTCAGGTGAGGGCCACGTCCGGCCCGGTCGCCACATCACCGTCGCCGTCGCCGGGCTCGTCCTCCGAGGGGTGCTCGCGCTTCCAGATGGCCACCGAGTCCATGGCGATGGCGGTGAACGGCACCGCCAGGAGGGTGCCGACGAAGCCGAACAGCGCGGTGCCTGCGGTGATCGAGAGCAGGATCACCACGGGGTGCATCGAGAGCGCCTTGCCGTAGATCCAGGGGGCGAGCAGCTCGTTGTCGAGCTGCTGGACGACGAGGGCCACGATGGCCACCACCACCGCTTGGGCCAGGCCGGCCGAGGCCAGGGTGACCAGCACCGCGAGCACGCCGGCCACGGTGGCGCCCACCAGCGGGATGAACGCCGCCGCGAACGTGAGCAGCATCACCGGCACCACCAGGTGGGCACCCGCGAAGAACATGGCGCCGCCGATCACCACCGCCTCGAGGATCCCGAGCAGCGCCGCCCCGCGCAGGTACCCGCCGAGGGTGACCCAGCTGGCGTTGGCCAGCTCCTTGGCGTGCGGTCGTCGCCTCCGGGGCACCAGCCCGGTCATCCAGCGCTGGAACTCCGGGCCGTCCTTGATGGCGAAGAAGGTCAGGACCAGCGAGAGGATCAGGCTCACGAGCGCCTCGATCACCAGGCGGGCACCCCGGGCGATGGTGTCGGTGGAGTTCTCCAGCGTGGTCTTGCTGCGCTTCGTGAGGTCGTCCTTGAAGTCCTCGACGTCCTTGCGCTTCACGTCGAAGGCGCTGTCCTCGACGAGCCAGTCCTCGATCTGCTGGGTGCCCTTGTCGATGGTGGTCCCGAAGTCGCTGAACTCGTGGACGACCGGCGGCACCACCGCCATGACCAGCCCGGCCACCAGCACGAGGAAGCCGACCAGGACCGAGGCCGCCGCCAGCGCCGGCGGCCACCCCCGGCGCCGCAGCCAGTTGCCCGGCACGGCCAGCACCCGGGTCAGGAAGAGGGCGGTGATGACGGGGAACAGGACGATGCTGAGCTGGGTCAGCAGCTCGAGGACGAGCTTCGAGGCGTAGCCCACCACGATGGTGCAGGCGGCGTAGGCCGTGAACCGCAGGATGGCGGGGTGCGGCCGCCAGCTGGCGGCGGGGGCGTCCATGGGTCCCCCGGTCTACCCGACCGGGCGACATCGCCCGGCCGGGAACGGCCGCGGCGATGGACCGCGGGTCGGTGTGATGTGACGTCGGGCATAGGGTCAAGGACATGAAGCGACTGACCGGACTGGACGCCGGGTTCCTCTGGATGGAGACGCCCTCGTCGGCGATGCACGTCTCCGGGCTGGCCATCTACGACCCTGCCGGCCTGCACGCCGGCGGCACCTTCGGGATCGAGAACGTGCGGGCGATGGTGCGCGGCCGCCTCCACCTCGCCCCGCCCTTCCGCCAGCGGCTGGTCGACGTGCCCCTGCAGCTCCACTTCCCGCTCTGGATCGAGGACCCGAACTTCTCCCTCGACAACCACATCCGCCACGTCGCGGTGCCGGCGCCGGGCGGCGTCCGGGAGCTGGCCGAGCTGGCCGCCGAGCTCAACGCCACGCAGCTCGATCGCAGCCGGCCGCTCTGGGAGATGTGGTACATCGAGGGCCTCGAGGGCGGCCGGGTGGCCACGCTCACCAAGGTCCACCACGCCGCCATCGACGGTGCTTCGGGCTCGGAGATCACCGTCGCCCTCTTCGACCTCTCCCCCGAGGTCACCGAGTACCCGCCGCCGGACGAGCCGTGGATGCCCGACGACGTGCCGTCGGACCTCGAGATGCTGCGCTACGCCACCGCCTCGCTGGCCCGCCAGCCGCTGCGGGTGCTCAAGGCCCTGCGCCGCACCGGCCGCGCCGCCCTCAACGTCACGTCGCTGGCCCGCGGCGAGGGGTCGGGCCTGGCGCCTCTCCCCTTCACCGCACCCGCCACGTCGATCAACGGCGCCATCAGCGCCCGCCGCTCGGTGGCGGTGTCGTCCCTCTCGCTGTCGGACGTGAAGCGGGTGAAGAACGCCTTCGGGGCGACCGTCAACGACGTGGTGCTCGCCCTCTGCGCCGGGGCCCTGCGCCGCTACTTCGCCGAGCGGGGCGAGGACGTCGACGGGCCGCTGCTGGCCATGGTCCCGGTGTCGGTGCGGTCCGAGGACCAGAAGGCCGACATGGGCAACCAGGTGTCGTCCATGTTCACGACGTTGGCCACCGACGTCGCCGATCCCGTCGCCCGCCTCCGGTCGATCCACGAGGGCATGCAGGGCGCCAAGGAGCAGCACCGGGCCATCGGCGCCGACACGCTCACCGACTGGGCCGAGTTCGCGGCGCCGGCCGTGTTCGGGCGGGCCATGCGGCTCTACGCCCGCATGGGCCTGGCCGACCGCCACCGGCCGGTGTTCAACCTCACCATCTCCAACGTGCCGGGCCCGCCGTTCCCGCTCTACTCCGCCGGCGCCAAGCTCGAGGCCAACTTCCCGCTCGGCCCGATCTTCGACGGGGCCGCGCTCAACATCACGGTCATGAGCCTCGAGGACAGCCTCGACTTCGGCATCCTCACCTGCCCCGACGTGGTGGACGACGTGTGGTCCATCAGCGACGGCCTCGCGGCGAGCCTCCACGAGCTGCTCGCCGCCGCCGAGCTCCTGGAAGAGGAGGCCATCGCCGTCGGCACCGCCCCCTCGCCGCCTGCGACGGAAGCGTCCGCCCCGAAGGCGCCGGTCAAGGAGGCACCCGCGAAGAAGGCGCCCGCAGCGAAGAAGGCACGCGCGGCGAAGGAGGCACCCGCGGCGAAGAGGGCGCCGGCGAAGAAGGCACCCGCCAAGAAGGCGCCCGCAGCGAAGAGGGCGCCGGCCAAGAAGGCCGGCACCAAGCGGGCGTCGGTCGCGAAGCGGGCACCGGCGAAGCGGGCCGGCGGCTGAGCGCTCCGAGGCGGCCGTCGCTCGCCGGTGGGGCACCAGCGCCCCGGAAGCGTGGTGGGGGCTCGATCCGGGGGTAGACAGGGGCGCATGGCGCGCGCCGGGTTGGTGCTGGGTGCCGGTGGGCTGACGGGGCAGGCGTACCACGCCGGCGTCCTGGCGGCGCTCGAGGCCGAGCTGGGTTGGGACCCCCGGTCGGCCGAGTTGGTGGTGGGCTCATCGGCCGGTTCGCTCACCGGTGCCGCCCTCCGCCTCGGCGTGCCGGCCCACGACCTGGCGGCCTCGGCGCTCGGCACCGAGCTCTCGGCCGAGGGCGCCTTCCTGGCGGCCTTCGACCAGGAGGGCCCCGAGATCCCGCCGTTCGACGCCCGGCACGCCCTGCACGGCTGGCGGCTGCCGTCGGTGGGCCTGCTGGCCCGCACCGTGCGCCGTCCCTGGGAGTTCCGCCCCAGCGCGGCGGCCGCCACGTTGCTGCCCGCCGGCTTCGTCGACATCACGGGACCGGCCGACACGTTGGCCCCGCACCTCGGCACCGAGTGGCCCGACGGGCTGTGGATCTGCGCCGCCCGCCGTTCCGACGGCGCCCGGGTGGCCTTCGGCCGCGCCGGTTCGCCGCCCGCACCGCTGGGCCGGGCCGTGGCGGCGTCGTGCGCCATCCCCGGCTACTTCTCCCCGGTCGAGATCGACGGCGTCGAGTACGTCGACGGGGGCGTGCACTCCCCGACCAACGCCGACATCGTGCGGAACGAGGGCCTCGACCTGGTGATCGTGTCGTCGCCGATGTCCGCCGCCCACGGCCGCATGCGCGGCGCCGATGCCGGCATCCGGTGGGCCCTGCACCGCCGCCTCGACCTGGAGGTCCGCCGCCTGCGCCGGGCCGGCGCCGAGGTGGTGCGCATCGAGCCGAAGAGCTCGACGCGGACCGTGATGGGCGTCAACGCCATGGCCGACGACCGCGCCGGCGAGGTGGCCGACGCCGCCCGCTCCGACACCGCCGCCTACCTCGCCCTCCCCCGCGTGGCCGCCCGGCTGGCCGCGCTGCCGCGCAACGCCCGGCCCCGCATCCCCGCCCGCTGAGCGGGCCCGGTCACGAGCCGGCCGAGCCGGGCAGCCGCTCGTCAACGTAGGCCGCCGCCTCCGCCGGGGTGAGGCCCCACGCCTCCACCAGGCCGGCCTCCAGCACCGAGCGGTACGCGGCCGACGGCGGCGCCTCCTGCACGTCGGCCCGCGTCCAGGCTGCGGTGAACGTCACCGCCGGATGGCCGTCGAGCAGGCCGAGCGGGACGACGGTGTCGTACCACCCGGTGCCGGTCGAGCACGGCCGGCCGGTGGCGATCGCCTCGGCCAGCGCCGGCGGAAGCGGGCCACCCGTGGGCCGCCGCCCCTCCTGGGCCAGCACGTCGGCGAACTGGCCGGCGGCGATCAGGTACCCCCGGCCGAGCGTGCCGGCCCTCGGGTGGCGGTGGTGGTCGAGGAAGGCGACGCCTCCGCCCCAGGTCGGGCTGGCCCCGTGGAAGTAGGCGTCGTGCGGCACCTCGACCCGCCGCACGGCGAGCGGCGGGCTGGCATCTCGGCAGCCGGGGTTGGTGTGGCTCGAGCCCACGGGCGAGCCGCCGAGCAGGTAGCAGTCGAACCGCTCTCGGCCCAGGTTGGAGCCGTAGCTCACGTACCAGAGCGGCCCGAGCCCACCCTCGGCCCGCACGTCGGTGCGGCCATCCACGGCCACGGGACGAGCGACCGCCTCAGTCGCGCAGCTCGGTCTTCAGGATCTTGCCGGTGGGGCCCTTGGGCAGCTCGGCCACGATGCGCACCTCGCGGGGGTACTTGTACGCCGCGAGCTGCTCCTTGGTGAAGGCGATGACCTCCTCTGCGGTGGCCTCTGCGCCGGGCTTGAGGCTGATGACCGCCACCACCTCCTCGCCCAGGCGGTCGTCGGGCTTGCCGATCACCGCGGCCTCGGCCACGGCCGGGTGGGCGAACAGCACCTCCTCGATCTCCCGGGGGTACACGTTGAAGCCGCCCCGGATGATCATGTCCTTCTTGCGGTCGACGATGAAGAAGTAGCCGTCGGCGTCGCGGTAGCCGAGGTCGCCGGTGTGGAACCAGCCGCCCCGCATGGCCTCGGCGGTGGCCTCGGGCTTGCCCCAGTAGCCCTTCATCACGTTGTGCCCACGGATCACGATCTCGCCGATGTGCTCCTCGCCCCGGGGCAGCTCACCGTCGTCGCCGTCGACGATGCGGACCTCGACGCCCCACATGGGGCGGCCGATGGACAGCACCCGGCGGTGCTCGGCGCTCTCGTTGAACGTGGCGATGGCTGAGGTCTCCGAGAGGCCGTAGCCCTCGAGCACCACCACGCCGGGGAACTTCTCCTCGAAGGCCCGGATGATCTCGCCGGGGATGGCGGCGCCGCCCGAGATGCCCACGCGCAGCGCCGAGAGGTCGTAGGCCGAGGTGTCGGCCTGCAGCAGCGCGACGTACATGGTGGGCACGCCGAGGAACACGGTGCAGCGCCGGTCCTGCATGGCCGTCAGCACCGGCTCCAGCTCGAAGCGGGGCACCAGGACGATGGTGCCGCCGAAGCGCACCGCGGTGCTGAGCACGCTGGACAGGCCGAAGACGTGGAAGAGGGGCAGGACCGCGAGGGCGACGTCGTCCTGCTGGTAGCCGAACAGGTTGCCGCCGGTGGTGGCCGCCATGAAGAGCTGGAAGTGGGTGAGCTCGGCGCCCTTGGGCCGTCCGGTGGTGCCGCTGGTGTAGAGCAGCACCGCGGTCTCGTCCGGGCTCAGCGGGGCGATGTCCCGCGTGTCCTCGCCCAGGTACAGCTCGTCGAAGGCCAGCGTGCCGTCGGGCCGGGTGTCGTCGCCGGGGAGGGTGACCGCGTAGGTGCGGACGTCGCCCACCTTCGCCGCGGCCTGGGCGGCCTCCGCGCCCATCGGAGCGAAGGTCACCAGGACCTTGGCCCCGCTGTCGCGCAGGTGGTACTCGACCTCGGGCAGGCGCAGCAGCGGGTTGAGCGGCACCAGCACCAGGCCGGCCTTCAGCGCCGCGAAGTAGGTGAACACGAACTGCGGCAGGTTCGGCAGCTGGACCGCCACCCGGTCCCCCGGCTCCAGGCCCAGCGCCAGCAGGCTCGACGCCACCCGTCCGGACAGCTCGTCGACCTGGCCGTAGGTGAGCGA
This sequence comes from Aquihabitans sp. G128, assembly GCF_019048865.1. Lineage (GTDB taxonomy): Bacteria > Actinomycetota > Acidimicrobiia > Acidimicrobiales > Iamiaceae > Aquihabitans. The sequence goes on from NZ_CP077604.1 coordinate 1,403,159, forward strand.
GATCTCCCCGAGGTGCAGCAGCGGCTTCTCGGGCGTGCTGTTCGCCGACTCCCGCAGGATGGTGGCCAGGTTGAAGCTCAAGGGACCCTCCGGTCTCACGGTGGCAGGCGCATCACCGTACGCCCGGTCGGCCAGCCGGCCACCGAAGCGCCCACCCCGGACCCCGCCCACCTCTGCCCCACCTGGAACTTCGGGTCCAGGACCAGCGCGCGCACGGGCCTGAGACCCGAAGTTCGCCGGGATCGGCCGACCCACCCGCAACTTTGGGTCCAGGACCGGCGCGCGCAGGGGCCTGGGACCCAAAGTTCGAGGGGGAGTGGGGCCGAGGGCTCGGCCACGGTCGGCGTCGGCGCGCTCCCAGCACGCCGGTGCGCGACCGGCTACACACGGGAGCGCGCACCACCCATCCACCGTCGAAGGGGACGACCAGATGACCGAGCTCCAGACCGCCCGCGGCCCGATCGACACCGCGGACCTGGGCCGCACCTACATGCACGAGCACGTCTTCGTCCTCACCCCCGACGTGCAGCAGAACTTCCCCGAGGAGTGGGGCGACGAGGACGAGCGGGTGGCCGACGCGGTGGCCAAGCTCACGGCGCTGGCCGACCAGGGCGTGCGGTCGATCGTCGACCCCACGGTGGTGGGCCTGGGCCGCTACATCCCCCGCATCCAGCGGGTGGCCGAGCAGGTGCCGCAGCTCAACATCGTGGTAGCCACCGGTTGCTACACCTACGGCGACGTGCCCTTCTTCTTCCACCACCGGGGCCCGGCGGTGGGCATGGAGGAGCCGATGGTGGGGCTCTTCGTGGGCGACATCACCGACGGCATCGCCGGCACCGGCGTGCGGGCCGGCCTGCTGAAGTGCGCCATCGACGAACAGGGGCTCACCGCAGGGGTCGAGCGGGTGATGCGGGCCGTCGGCCAGGCCTCGCTGGCCACCGGCACGCCGATCACCGTGCACACCCACCCCGGCACCGAGACCGGCTCGATCGTGCAGCGCGTGCTGTGCCAGGAGGAGGGGGTGGCGCCCGAGCGCATCGTGCTCGGCCACAGCGGCGACAGCACCGACGTCGACCACCTGAGCACGCTGGCCGACGCCGGGTTCGTCCTGGGCATGGACCGCTTCGGCATCAACCTGGCCATCACGTTCGAGGAGCGGGCCGACACCGTGGTGGAGCTGTGTCGCCGGGGCTACGCCGAGCGCATGGTGCTGTCCCAGGACGCGGCCTGCTACATCGACTGGATCGACCCGGCCATCCGACCGGCCCTGCCCCAGTGGCACTACCTCCACATCCACGACGAGGTCCTGCCGTACCTGCGCGAGCAGGGCGTGACCGAGGAGCAGATCACGACCATGCTCGTCGACAACCCCCGCCGCTACTTCGAGGGCGGGGCCTGAGGCGGCGTCCTCAGCCCTCCTCGGGGATCTCCTCCCACCACTGGCACCACCAGTCGGCGCCCACGAGGATGCGCAGCTTCTGGTGCCAGCAGTACGACAGGTCCGCCGTGGGCTCGAGGTAGTAGAGGCAGTTGTCGCAGCGCTCGTCGCCGGAGGGCTTGCCCTTCAGCACGGCGTTCGAGGACAGGATCCGCAGCTCCATGGCGAGCTTCTCGTCGATCTCTTTGGGCTCCGGCGGAGGGATCACGTAATCGGACATGGGGCGAACGTATCCAGCTCCCGGCCCCGCAAGGGACCCGTCTGACCTGCGGGAACCGTGCCTAACGTCGAACGTGGGGCGGTCGGCGCTCCTGCACCTACGTCCGTAGACTCGGCGGTCCCACCGTCGGCAGACCAGGGTGGGTCCGCCAGGGAGCGACCGATCGACCACCCCGGAGGTGCTGCCGTGACCAGCCAGGAACCACCGCCGCCGCGCCGACGCGCCATCACCCGTGACGCGGTCCTGGCTGCCGCCCTGGTGGTCATCGACGAGCAGGGCCTCGACGGGCTGACGATGCGCCGTCTCGGGGCTGCCCTCGGGGCCGACCCCATGGCGGCCTACCTCCACTTCGAGAACAAGGCGGCGCTGCTCGACGCCGTCGTCGACCACCAGGCCGCCAAGCTGGCCGGGCCCGCCGCCTCGGTCCCCGCTGCAGCAGCGGGCGCCACCGGCCCGGCCGACGTCGTGGCGCTCATCGTCGGGCAGGCCCAGCACTACCGCCGCGTGCTGCTCGACCACCCGAACCTCGCGCCGCTGCTGGTCAGTCGCCCGCTCCCCCAGGCCGACGCGCCGGAGATCCTCGTCGGCGGGGTGGCGCTCCTGGGCGCCATCGGCTTCGACGACGCCGACATCCCCGTCGCCCTCGATGCCCTCGTGAGCTTCTCGCTCGGGTTCGTGCTCCAGGAGGCGTGCCGGTCCCAGAGCCGGGCGGCCATGGGCCGGTCCTTCGCGGACCAGCAGGGCGAGCTGGTCGATCGCCTCGCCGGCCTGCCGCAGGACACCACCCTGGCCCGCAAGGTGGTGGAGCGGCGCCTGGCCGACGACGCCTCCGACGAGGAGTTCGAGTCGGGCATGCGGGCGCTCATCCACGGCCTGCGGCTCGGCCTGGGCCGCTCGGCGCCGCCCGACGTCGCACGCGTCTGCTGATCGCCGTCAGGGCGCGTCGCCGGTGGCCACCGGTCGATCCGTGTGGCTGTACTGCGACCACGAGCCCGGGTAGAGCCGGCCCCCGCCGACCCCGGCGTGCTCCATGACCAGCAGGTTGTGGCAGGCGGTCACGCCGGACCCGCAGTAGGAGACGACGTCGGGGCCCGTCGCCGGGGTGATGCCCACCGCCGCCAGCCGGTCACGGAGCTCGGCCACGGAACGCAGCCGGCCGTCGGGACCGAGGTGGTCTCGGCACGGCAGGCTGCGGGCACCGGGGATGTGGCCCGTGCGGGGGTCGACGGGGTCGGGCCCGCCGGCGAACCGTGCGGCGTCTCGGGCGTCGACCACCAGGTTGGCCGGGTCGGTCGCGTCGTCGATGGTGGCGAGGCGGTCGGCGGGCCAGGGCACGGGCGTGAACGTGGCCGGCGCCACCACCCGCTCGCGCCCCTCGAGCGGGCCGTCCCATGCGGTGAGGCCACCGTCGAGGAGCGCGGCGTCGTGGCCGATGGCTCGCAGCATCCACACCAGGCGGGAGGCGATCACGCCGCCGGCGTCGTCGTAGGCCACGACGGTGGTGCGGTCGCCGATGCCCGCTCGGCCGAGGCCCTCGGCGAAGACCTCCGGCGTGGGCAGCGGGTGGCGGCCGTCCTCCGGGCCAGCCTCGGCCGACAACCACCGAGCCAGGTCGATGAACACCGCGCCGGGCAGGTGGCCCCGGTCGAAGGCCTCCCGGGCCGAGCGCCCGTCGAGGTAGAAGCGCACGTCGGCCACCACCAGGTCGGCATGGCCGCCCTCGGCGAACGACCGGTCCACCACCGGCGGGATCATCGGACGGGCTCGAGCGGTTCGGCGGGCATCACCAGATCGACGCTACGCGGCGACGCCGGCCGGCGGCGCTGCGGTGGCGACGCCGCCGGGCCGCACGGTCAGCGGTTGGGCCGCTCGGGCGGGCCAGGCGCCAGGCGGCTTCGGCCACGGCGATCGCCTCCTCGGCCGAGGCCCAACGGACGTCGTCCACCGGGCGGTGCGAGAGGTAGGCCCGCCAGTGCCGACCCGCGGCGCCGTCGGTGTGGAGCACCTGGGCGATCAGCCAGGCGCCGTGGAAGCCGTAGAGGTGCTCGGAGAAGTCCTTGGTGGGCACCCATCGCAGTCGGCCGGTCACGTCGCCGAGCATGCCCGACCCCACTGACATCGAGCAGCCGGGCGCTCAGCGGCGGGCGTGGCGCTCGCGGCCCTGGGCGTAGGTGGCCTCGAAGCGGGGAACGAGGCCGTCCCAGGAGAGGTTGGCGCGGGCGTGGGCCCGGGCGTTGGCGCCGCGACGGGCGATCTCGGCCGGGTCGTCGGCCACCTGGGCGAGCACCTCGACCAGCGCGTGGTGGTCGTCGGGCGGCACCAGCCAGCCGGTGGGGCGGTCTCGGTCGAGGTTGACCATCGACAGGAGCCCGCCGCTGGCGCACGCCACCACCGGCAGGCCGACCGCCATGGCCTCCAGCGGCACCTGCGGGTACGGGTCCTCGACGGAGGGCACCACCAGGACGTCGCACGCCGCCAGCCCGGCGGGCAGGTCGTCGTGGCCCCGCCAACCGGTGAAGTAGATGTCGTCGGCGCCGACCTGCTGGGCGACGGTGAACGGGTGCTCGCCCTCCCACTCCCCCGGGTGCCCGCCCCAGACCACCAGCGAGACGGGTCGGGCGAAGCGGTCGCGGGCCTCGGCGAAGGCGCGGATGAGCGCCGGCACCCGCTTGAAGTCCAGGAACCGCCCGACGTAGAGCAGCACCGTGGCATCGTCGTCGACCCCGAGCAGGCGGTCGAGGTCGGCCTCGTCGTAGGCGATCGTCCCCGGAGGCCCGGTCTCGGTCCACCCGTGCGGGTCGCTGACCAACGCCCGTCGGAACACCTCGCGCCGAGAGCCCGGGCCACGGCCCTGCGGGCGGAAGCGCTCGATGTCGACGCCGTTCGGGATGGTCGTCACGTGGTCCGGGTCGATGCCGAACATCGAGATGGCGCTCTCTCGGTTCTGCGGCGACACGGTGATGACGTGGTCGGCCACCAGCGCCTGGCGCTGCAGCCGGGCGGTCCAGAACTCGCCGTGGATCCACGATCCCCAGCGGGTGGCGCGCAGGAGGTCGACCTGGGCGGGGTCGAGCCCGTCCTCCAGCTCGGCACCGGCTGCGGAGGCCACCGCCTTCGGCATGGTCGCCAGGGTCTCGCCGAGCGCAGCCGCCAGCGTCGCCCGCTCGTCGATGGCGGCGACCAGCTTCATCTCGGTGCCGTGCAGGTGCACCACCATCGGCGTGCCCGGCCACCCGCGGTGCACGGCGTCGAGCTGGGGCGTGAGGTGGTGCAGGTGGAACACGTCGGCGTCGTCCGCCCGGGCGCCCTGCAGCGGCGGCTCCCACACGGCGGCGAGGTGGCCGGCGAGCTCCGGCGGCACCGCCGCCAGCACCACGTCGGGCACGCCCACCCGATCCTCGTACGAGGGGTGCATCGGCAGCGGAGCGGCGATGGCGTCGCCGCCGGCAGCGAACCGGGCTGCGGCTTCGGTCGAGTCGAGGTGGTGGACGTCGAGCCCGGCGAAGAACGTGGGCGCGTGGGTCTCGTCGCCCTCGACGCCCAGCGAGCCCACGGCCAGCGACACCTCGCGCCCAGCGCGGGCCAGCGCCGGGCTCAGGTAGCGGACCACGTAGGCCGAGCCGCCTCGCGGGTAGAAGAGCAGGCCCATCACCACGCGTCGATCGTCCATGTGGGCCCGACCCTACGAGCGGATCCTCCCGTTCACCCCCGGTGCGACCAGCGTTCACACGCCGCCGAGCGGCGGCCGCGGCCCTAGAGCTCGATGACGAGGCCTCGCCGCGGTGCCACCGAGCCGGCCAGCGTCTCGAGCCAGGCGGCCTGCAGGCCCTCCGGGCCGTGGCCGACCTCGACGTCGACCCAGCCGGCCACCACGGGCGCGAAGCGGCCCCAGGCCTCGGCGTGGCGGTCCTCCACGCCGTCGGGGCCCCAGTCGGCGTGGCGCTTGCGCATCTGGTCCGGGGCGAAGAAGAACGCAGGCGCGGCACCTGGCAGCGCCGCATCGGCGGACAGGTCCGGCGCCGCATCGTGGTGGGCGGCGCCCACCACCGCCGAGTGGACCGGCGCCACCCGCTCGTGGACGGCGCGGCGCAGCGCCGCGTCGCCGGCGATGTCGACGTACACCGCCGCGGCCGGCGCCAGGTCGCCCACCTCGTCGTACGTCAGCACCTGGTCGTAGCAGCCCAGGCTCTCGGTGAACGCCCGGTTGGCGGCGCTGGTGAGGCCCACCCGGTGGACGCCGTCGAGCAGGAACGCCGTCCCGTAGGCGGTCTTGCTCGACGCGCTGCTGAGGATGACCACCTCCGCGCCGAAGCACCGGTTGTCGAGCAGGAAGTCGGCCAGCATGAAGCTGGTCATGAACAGCGGGCGGTAGAGGACCTGCAGGTCCTCCTGGTCGGCGGCGTAGGCCGGGTCGGCCGTGGTGGTGGTGAGGCCGTTGTACGGGCTGGGCAGGTGCTGGCGGTGTGCGCTGGCGTCGCGGAAGCCGTGCTCGTCGACCTTCGCCGGCTGGACCAGCAGGTGGCTGCTGGTGGGGAGGTACCCGTAGAGCCGGGTGCCCTCGGCGACATCGTCCACCGTGCTCCGCTCGACGGTGGCGAAGCCCCACAGCGGCACGCAGCCCTGCACCCGGCCGTCGACGTCGGCCGCGGGGAAGAAGTCCCAGTACCTCATGGCTTCGCCGAAGACGGCGTAGGTGACGTTGTTGGCGCTCATGCCCACCCGGTCCACCCGCAGGAGGACCTGCCCGTCGGCCGGCTCGAACGGTGGGGCCGCCGCGACCGTCGTGCGGGCGAGGTCGGCGCGGTCGACGGTCAGGTCCCAGGTCATGGCCGTGGTCTAGCCGCCTCGCTCGCTCGTCGCTGGTCCGAGGAATGCCTCCCGCCCCAGCACGGTTGCAACCGAAGCAGTTGATCCGTCAACTACCTTGCGGGCTCGCCGGACGGCGGACCCGCCCGACGAACGATCGGCCCCGGGCCGAAGAGGAGCACCCATGCAGGTCGGCATCGACAGCTTCGCCGCCGTGGTCTCGGACCCCGACACCGGGGTCACCCTCAGCGCCGCCGACCGGTTGGCCAACCTCCTCGAAGAGGTCGAGGCGGCCGACCGCGTCGGGATCGACGTGTTCGGCATCGGTGAGCACCACCGCAAGGAGTACCTCGACTCGGCGCCCACCCTGATCCTGGCGGCCGCCGCCGCCCGAACCGAGCGCATCCGCCTCACCAGCGCCGTCACCGTGCTCAGCGCCGATGATCCCGTCCGGGTGTTCCAGCAGTTCGCCACCCTCGACCAGCTCTCGCGCGGCCGGGCCGAGCTGGTGGTGGGCCGGGGCTCGTCGGTGGAGGCCTATCCGCTCTTCGGCCACGACCTGCGCGACTACGACTCCCTCTTCGCCGAGAAGCTCGGCCTCCTCCTCCAGCTGCGCGAGGAGACGAACGTGACGTGGTCCGGCCAGCACCGCCCGACGCTCACCGGCCAGGGCGTCTTCCCCCGTCCGTTCCAGGACCAGCTGCCCATCTGGCTCGGCGTCGGCGGCACGCCGGAGTCGTTCGCTCGGGCCGGGCTGCTCGGCCTGCCGCTCATGGTGGCGATCATCGGCGGCACGTTCGAGCGCTTCCGCCCCCTGGTCGACCTCTACCGCGAGGCCGGCCGCCAGGGCGGCCACGCCCCCGAGGACCTGCGGGTCGGGGTGCACGCCTTCGGCTTCGTGGCCGACACCGACCAGGCGGCGGTCGATGCCACCTGGCCCGGCTACGCCCGCCTCATGAGCACCATCGGGCGCGAGCGGGGCTGGGCCCCGCCCAGCAAGGCCCAGTACGAGGCGGCGTCAGGCCCCGGCGGGGCCTACCTGATCGGGAGCCCCGAGAGCGTCGCGGCCAAGGCCCACCACGTCGACGAGGTGCTCGGCGGCGTCGACCGCCTCACGTTCCAGATGACGAACGTCGCCCTGCCCCACGCGTCGATGCTCCAGAGCATCGACCTCCTCGGGGCCGAGGTGGCTCCCCGCATCCGCGCCGATGCCGAGGCGGTGCGCGCCGGCGCATGAGGCCGGCGTCGGGGGACGTTCGACGACCCGTCGGGGATACGGGAGCGCGCCCCATCGGGGTGGTTTCACCCGATGACGTGGTTCACCCGATCTGACGAACACCGCGGCGGGTGCCGGGTACGGATGCGGTCGTGAACGCAACCATCCTCTGGGTCATCGCCGTCATCCTCGTGATCGTCGGCATCGTGCAGCTCCTCCAAGGCCAGCTCATCTTCGGCATCGTGCTGATCGTGCTCGGCTGCCTCGTCGGACCCGGCGGGGTCTCGGTCTTCCGCACCCGCCGATGAGCGCCGTGCTCCAACCCGCGCCGGGCGAGGGGCGACCGCCGGCGGAAGCGCTCGGCGCCTTCGAGCGGACCCGGGCGGCCCTCGCCCGGGCGACGACCGCCCGGACCGCGCCGGCCGCTGCCCCCTCGGCCCTGTCGTCCGAGCTGCGCAGCAGCGTGCTGCTGCTGCTCGCCGTGCTGACGGTGCCGCTGCTGCTGCTGGCCGCAGCGGCGCGCTAGCCACGGCCCTCGCCACGTTGCGGCGAGCCCGTGGCGTGCGCGCGCCGCGAGCGTCAGCCCTGAGGGCGCACCACCGCTAGGTTCCGCCCGGATGGACCGGGGGGGAACCGACGGTGCCGTCGGGACCCGTCGACTCGCACGGCGCCCCCACGGCCGACGACGCCTTCCGGGCGCACGCCCCACGGGTGCTGGCCTACCTGCAGGGCCAGCGCGTGGCCGAGCCCGAGGACCTGCTCGGCGACGTCTTCGTCCAGGTCGCCCGCTCGATCGGCTCGTTCCAGGGCGACGAGCACCTCCTCCGCCGCTGGATCTTCACCATCGCCCGCAACTGCGTGGTCGACGACCGCCGCCGCCGCTCCCGTCGGCCCGAGCTGGCCGACGCCCCCGTCCCCGATCGGCCGGTCGACGAGGTCGGCGTCACCGACCCGGACCTGGTGCGCGCCCTCGCCGGCCTCACGCCGGACCAGCGCGAGGTCATCGGCCTCCGGTTCGTGGCCGACCTCCCGCTGGAGGACGTCGCCGAGATCACCGGCCGACCCGTGGGGGCCGTGAAGTCGATGCAGCACCGGGCGTTGGCCGCCCTGGCCCGTACCCTCGAAGCCGACGACGGCGCAGGTGAGCGGTGATGGACGACGACGCAGAGCTGATCGAGCGCCTGCGGGCCCTGGGGTCCCACCCCGTCGACCCGGAGCTGGCCGCCTCCGTCCAGGCCCGCATGGCCGACGCGGTCGGTGACGGCACCGAGGACGGTGACGGTGACGCCGAGGAGGGGTCGGTCGCCCCCGTCCTCCCGCTGCGCCGCACCCGGCGCCGGGCCGTGGCCGCCGCTGTGGCAATCGTGGTCCTGGGCGGAGGGGGCGCGGCAGCGGCGAGCGGCGGCCTGCCCGGGCCGGCGCAGCGGACGGTCCACCGCATCCTCGGCCACGTCGGCATCGACGTGCCCGACCGCGACCGCGGCGCCCGCCCCGCTCCACGGCCGACGCCGCCCACGACCACCGCTCCCGGCGCGCCGACCTCGACCGTGCCGCCCTCGTCGAGCTCGACCTCGTCGTCGAGCACCTCCACCTCGAGCACCACGAGCACGAGCACGTCGACCACTGCGCCAGGGTCGACCACGACGACCACGCCCGGCTCCCCCACCACCGCTCGACCGACCCCGACCACCGCACCGCCCACCACCACCGCCGGCACCCCCACCACGCGCCGCACCCCCACCTCGGCGACGCCGGCCACCCCGGCCACGCCCGGCGGCAAGGGCCAGCCCGCCACCCCCGCCACGCCTGCGAACCCTGCAGGCCCCGGCGGCGGGCACGGAACGGCCTGATGGCCGAGGACGAACCCGCCCACGGGCCGCTCCTCGCCGGTCGCTACCGCGTGGGACGCCTGCTCGCCGCAGGCGGCATGGCCGACGTGCACTGCGGCCACGACGAGCGGCTCCACCGAGACGTCGCCATCAAGGTCCTCCGGGCACCCGCCGGCGGGGCGCTCGCAGACGACGCCACGGCTCGGCATCGCTTCGCCGCCGAGGGCCGGACCGTGGCGCGCCTCGCCCACCCTCGCATCGTGACCCTCTTCGACGCCGGCGAGGACGGCGAGGCCGCCTTCCTCGTCATGGAGCTCCTGTCGGGAGCCACCTTGCGCGATCGGCTGGGCCGAGGTCCGCTGGACGAGACCGAAGCGGTGCAGGTGCTCGACGACGTGCTCGGGGCCCTGGACGCTGCGCACCGGGCCGGGATCATCCACCGCGACATCAAGCCGTCGAACGTGCTGGCCGACGTGGACGGCGGGTGGAAGGTTGCCGACTTCGGCATCGCTCGCTCCTCCGGGCCCACCCCCGACCAAGACCTGACCCAGACCGGTTTGGTCGTGGGGACCCCGCGCTACCTCGCACCGGAGCGGTTGAGCGGCCAGCCGGCCTCCGTGGCGAGCGACCTCTACAGCGTGGGCGTCCTGCTCGGCGAGGTCATCGGCGACGGACCGCAGCGCTCTCCCCGGCTGGCCGCGATCGCCTCGCGAGCGACCGCTACCGATCCCCGGCAGCGGTTCGCCAGCGCCGCATCGATGGCCGACGCGATCCATGGGCGCGAAACCGTCGCGACGGTCGCAGCGCTCGCCGCCGCCACGACGCCGACCCTCGCTGCGCCCGCCGCGGACGGGACCACCGTCGTGGCAGCGCCGCCCCCCACGCAGGTCCTGCCGCTCGCCACCCGCCTGCCAGCGGATCGCCGGAAGCGCCGGGTGGCCGTGGCCGCGGCGATCGCCGTCCTGGCGGCCGGAGCCGTCGCGATCGGCCTCGCCGATCGAGGACCGTCGTCGACACCGCCGCGCTCGGACCAGGCCCCTGCGTCGTCCACCACCACCCTCACGACCGTGCCGGCGTCGACCACCACGGCCGTCCCACCCACCACGGTGGCACCGACCACCGTCGCCGTCACGACGGCGCCGGCACCCCCGGCGACGAAGGCGCCGAAGCCCCCCAAGGGGAAGGGCAAGGGCAAGCCGAAGGGCTGAGGCCTGGCGCGCCGCTGCCCCCGGCCGTCGGCAGCGGGGGCAGCGGGGTCAGCGACCGCAGCGGCCGTTCACCGGTGACCGGTGACCGGCGGACGGCGATCAGTAGGCGCGGGGCGGGGCCTCGCGGACCTCGGTCACGACCCGGCGGCGGGTGGCCATCTGGATGAGGCCGATCACGAGGCCGACCGCGGCGGCGATCATCAGGATGAGGCCCACCATGCGGAGGTCGACGTTGTCGACCTGGTCGGCCACCGCGTAGCGGAGGATGGCGCCGATGGCGCCGATGAGGATGCTGGCACCGATGGTCATGGGGAGCTCCTGGGCTGGGGGACGGTGTGTCCGATCCGTACCCGTGCGCCCCGGCCAGATGTGGCCCGGCGGCAGAAGCGACCCTTCGGTGGATTTGGGCGCGAAGCCGTACCGCAGCAGGGGTTCGCAGCGTCCGCCGGCCTCGACCGACGCCGACCGTCAGGTGCCGATGACGGCCTGCGCGTCCAGGTCGAGGGCGTGGCGCGAGTGGCGGCCGGCCATGGTGAGGAACATCTGGTCGCCCCGGTCGGTGCGCTCCACGAGCATCGACGCGGCCACGGCCATGATCAGGCCCAGCCAGGTGCCGCGCCGGTAGTCGTGCCAGCAGCGCTCCCAGTCGTAGCCGGCCACGCCGGCGGCCACGAGCCCGTCGTGGTAGCCGCGCACGAGGGCCTCCTCGTGCTGGCGGCGGGTCTCGGCCTCGAGCCCGGCGCCGATGAAGTAGGCGACGTCCTGCAACGGCGGCCCGTGGGTGACCGTCTGCCAGTCGACGACGGCGATGGGCGTGCCACCGGGGCTCGGGTCGAAGAGGAGGTTGTCGAGCCGGTAGTCGCCGTGGACGATCGACCACGGCTCGGTGTCGGCGAACAGGTAGGCCTCGAGTCGACCGAAGAGCTGCCCGCCGGCCTCGTGGACCTCCGGACCGAGGTCGTCCCGGTAGCGGTCGAGGAACCCCTCCCAGAGGGTGGGGAGCAGCATCAGCATGAACTGCTGGCTGGTCGCCCGGTCGCGGTGCAGCCACTCCAGCTCGGCCAGCGACGCGTCGCCCCAGCGCGGCGCGTGGAGGCGCACCAGCTCGTCGACCGCCACCTCGGCCACCTCGGGCGAGCAGCCGGCCAGCTGGTCCCCCTGCTCGGCCGGGGCCAGGTCTTCCAGCAGCAGCACGAAGCTGGCGGTCTCGACGTCGATGTCGGCGTGGAACACCGCCGGCGTGCGCATCGGCAGGTGCGGGGCGAGCTGCTGGTAGAAGCGCACCTCGTTCTCGTAGCTCCGCAGCGAGAGGGCGGTGGCCCGGCTGGTCTCGTCGGCGGCAGGGAGCTTGGCCACGATCGACGAGGGGGCGGCCGTGGCGCCGTCGAAGGTCAGCCGGAGTCGCACGCTGTCGCACATCTGCCCGGTGCCCACCGGCTGCTGCTCGACGGCGGTGACGGAGCGATCGGGCTCGAGCGCGCCGCCGGCGCGGAGCGCGGCGGTCACCCACTCGGCGGTGAGCAGCTCCGGCGCGTCGGCGATGGGCAACTCGCCCACGCCTCCAGCCGGTGGCGCGCCGATCTGGTCGAACGGCATGGCGGTGTCCCCTGTGCTCGCCGGTCCCTGTCCGGCGAACCTAGCCACGCACCGCTCGGCCTGCTGGCCTGGTCCGGTCGGAGGCCAGCGGGTAGGGCCGGGCTGTGGAAGACCGCAGCGATCCGTTCGTGCACGTCCGTGGGGCCAGCGAGCACAACCTCCGCGGCGTCGACGTCGACGTCCCCCGAGACGCGCTCGTCGCGTTCACCGGCGTGTCGGGGTCGGGCAAGTCGTCGCTGGCGTTCGGGACGATCTACGCCGAGGCGCAGCGCCGGTACTTCGAGTCGGTGGCGCCGTACGCCCGGCGCCTCCTGCAGCAGGTCGGCGCGCCCCACGTCGAGGAGATCACCGGGCTGCCACCGGCCGTCGCCCTGCAGCAGCGCCGCAGCGCCCCCAGCTCGCGCTCCAGCGTCGGCACCATCACCACGCTGTCGAACCTGGTGCGGATGCTCTTCTCGCGCGCCGGCACCTATCCCGCCGGTGCGGCGCGCCTCGAGGCCGAGGCCTTCTCGCCCAACACCGCCGCAGGCGCCTGCCCCGAGTGCCACGGCCTCGGCGTGGTCCACGACGTGACCGAGGAGCTGCTGGTCCCGGACCCGTCGCTCAGCATCAAGGACGGCGCCATCGCGGCGTGGCCGGGCGCGTGGCAGGGCGCCAACCTGCGCAGCATCGTCATGGGGCTCGGCATCGACGTCGACGTGCCGTGGCAGGACCTCGACGAGGCCGACCGCGACTGGCTGCTCTACACCGACGAGCAGCCGTCGGTGCTCATCAAGCCCCAGCGAGATCGCATCGACCACAGCTACCAGGGGAAGTTCTGGAGCGCCCGCAAGCACGTGATGCACGTCCTCGCCGACTCCACCAGCCAGCAGATGCGGGACCGGGCCCTGCGCTACGTCGAGAGCCTCCCCTGCCCCACGTGCCACGGGAGCGGCCTCGCACCGGCGGCCCTGGCCGTCACCTTCGCCGGTCGCACCATCGCCGAGGTCAACGACCTCCCGTTCGCCGCGCTGGTGGACCTGCTGCGGCCCACCGCCGAGCTGGCCGAGGCCGGTGCCGCCACGTCGTCGGCCGGCTCGGGCGAGGCCACCGAGGTCGCGGTGCGGATCGCCGCCGACCTGGTCGCCCGGCTCGAGGTCCTGCTCGACCTCGGGCTCGGCTACCTGGCCCTCGGCCGTCGATCCACGACCCTCTCCCCGGGCGAGGCGCAGCGCCTGCGCATCGCCACGCAGCTGCGCTCCGGGCTCTTCGGCGTGGTCTACGTGCTCGACGAGCCGTCGGCCGGCCTCCACCCCGCCGACGCCGAGCCGCTGCTCGACGTGCTCGACCGGCTCAAGGCCGCCGGCAACTCGCTGTTCGTGGTGGAGCACGACCTCGACGTGGTCCGCCGCGCCGACTGGATCGTCGACATCGGCCCCGGCGCCGGCGAGGGCGGCGGCCACGTCCTCTACAGCGGACCGGTCGCCGGCCTGGAGGCGGTCGAAGCGTCGGTGACGGGCCAGCACCTCTTCGGGCGGGTCGCCCCGCCCGACCTGCAGCCGCGCCCGCCCAAGGGGTGGCTGTCCCTGCGAGGGGTGGCCCGCCACAACCTGCGCGACCTGGACGTCGACCTGCCGCTGTGCGTGCTCAGCGTCGTGACCGGCGTGTCGGGGTCGGGCAAGTCGACCCTGGTCTCCCAGGTCCTCGCCGACCTGGTGCGGGGCCAGCTCGGCATCACCGCCGACGCTGAGGACGCCGACGAGCGCGTCGAGCACCACGGGTCGGTGCGCAGCGTCGAGGGACTGGACGCGTTCGATCGCCTGGTCCAGGTGGACCAGCGGCCCATCGGTCGCACCCCTCGCTCCAACCTGGCCACCTACACCGGGATGTTCGACGCGGTCCGCAAGCTCTTCGCCGCCACCGACGAGGCGGTGGCGCGGGGCTACGGGCCGGGCCGGTTCTCCTTCAACGTGGCCGAGGGCCGCTGCCCGACCTGCCAGGGCGAGGGCTTCGTCGCCGTCGAGCTGCTCTTCCTGCCCGGCACCTATGCGCCCTGTCCCAGCTGCCACGGCGCCCGCTACGCCCCCGACACGCTCGAGGTGACCTACCGCGGGCGCTCGATCGCCGACGTCCTGGCCCTCTCCGTCGACGAGGCCGCCACCTTCTTCGCCGACGTCCCGGCGGCCGCGCGCAGCCTCGCGGCGCTGCGCGACGTCGGGCTGGGCTACCTCCGGCTCGGCCAGCCGGCCACCGAGCTGAGCGGCGGCGAGGCGCAGCGCATCAAGATCGCCACCGAGCTGCAGCGCGCCCGCCGGGGCCACGCCCTCTACCTGCTCGACGAGCCGACCTCGGGCCTGCACCCCGCCGACGTCGTGCTGCTGCTCGCCCAGCTCCACCGGCTGGTCGAGGCCGGGAACACCGTCGTGCTCGTCGAGCACGACCTGGCCACGATCGCCACGGCCGACTGGGTCATCGACCTCGGGCCGGGGGAGGCGACGCCGGCGGGCACGTCGTGGCCACCGGCACCCCGCTCGAGGTCTCCCAGGCCGACGGCAGCGCCACCGCCCCGTACCTCGCCCGGCACCTCGCCCGCTGACCGGAGGGCGGCCGCCGCTCACCGCGGGACGTAGAGCTCGAAGCGGGCTCGGCGGGGGTCGACCAGTTCGAGGCGTCCGCCGATCGACTGGGCGACGGTGCGGGCCAGGGCCAGCCCGACGCCGCTGCTCGCCGCACCCGACACGTGGCGCTCGAAGATGGCCCGCTCCAGGCCGGGAGCGACGCCCGGCCCCCCGTCGGCCACGCTGACCACCAGGTGGGATCCTGCGAGCCGGGCCGTCACGTGCACGGCGCCGGCACCGTGGTCCCTCGCGTTCTCCACCAGGACGTCGAGGACCTGGGCGAGCGGCCCGGCGGCCACGGGCTCGTCGGCGTCGGCGGGATCGACCTCGACCACCAGCTCGCGACCGACGGGGGCGAGCAGGAGCGTCCAACGCTGCTCGACGTCGTCGAGCAGCGTCCGCAAGGGCGAGCGGTCCAGGTCGACCAGCGGCACCGAACGGGCCAGGGCCAGCAGCTCGGTGATGGTCGCGTCGAGGCGGTCCACCTCGGCGAAGGCGTCGCGGAGCGCCGGCGCCATCTCTGCGGGGTCGCCCATGGCGGCCTCCTCCAGCCGCACGCGCAGCGCGGTGAGCGGTGTGCGGAGCTGGTGGGACGCGTTCGACGAGAACTCCCGCTCGCGTCGCACCAGCTCGGCGATCCGCCCGCTGCTCGACGACAGCGCCTCGCCGACGGCGTCGACCTCGGTGATGCCGACCGGGGTGACCGTGACCGAGAGGTCCCCCGCCCCCAGGCGATGCGAGGCGACCGCCAGATCATCGAGCGGGCGCCCGAGGCGGCCTGCTTCGCGCACGGCGAGCACGACGGCCACGGCGATGCCGGCCAGCGCCAGACCCGCCACCACCAGCCAGGCCCGCACGGCGCGCTCGTCGGCCTCCCGTGCCGAGGCCACCACCGTGATCCGGAGACCGGCCGCCGTGACGACCTGGGCCTCGATGGTCCGACCTCCGGGACGGGCACCGACCGTCGTCGGTCGTCCCGAGCGGTTCCGCACGACCACCAACCGGTCGGGCTGCGATGCCGCTCGCACCGCGGCCGCCGGGATGGCCCCACCGCCCTCGCTCGGTTCCCCGATGGCGAACCCGATGGCATCGGCCTCCCGGTCCAGCGACCGGACGGCCTGCTCCCGGACGAGGTGCTGGGCGATGATCCCGAGCGGGATGCCGAGGACGGCGACGCCGACCACGATGACCGCCAGGAAGGCCCGGAGGAGGCGGCGGCGCACGTCAGGCCCGCTCGTAGCGGAAGCCGACGCCCCGCACGGTGGTGATCGGCCCGGCAGCCGTCGGCTCGCCCCCATCGGCGTCGATCTTGCGGCGGAGCCAGGAGACGTGGACGTCGAGGGTCTTGGTCGAACCGAACCAGTGCTCGTCCCAGACCTCCTCCATGATCCGCTCCCTGGTGACCACGCTCCCGGCGTTGGCCACCAGCAGGGCGAGGAGGTCGAACTCCTTCGGGGAGAGCGAGACCTCGTGGCCCGAGACCCACACCTGTCGGGCGGCGACGTCGACGCGGACCGGGCCCTCGACGAGCTCGCCGTCGTCAGGCACCCGACGGAGGTTCGCCCGCACCCGGGCGAGCAGCTCGGCCAGCCGGAACGGCTTGGTCACGTAGTCGTCGGCCCCGGCGTCGAGACCGAGGACGGCATCGAGCTCCTCGGCCCGTGCGGTCAGCATCACGATGGGCACGCCGGCGTCGGCCTGTCGGACCCGTCGACACACCTCGACCCCGTCGATGCCCGGGAGCCCGACGTCGAGGACCACGAGGTCCACCCCGCCGCGGGCGAACCGCTCCAGCGCCGCCTCGCCGGTCCGCGCGGCGTGGACCTCGTGGCCGTCGCGGCCGAGCGCTCGGGCCAGCGGCTGGGCGATGGCCTCGTCGTCCTCGACGAGCAGCAGGCGGGCCATGGCCGGGAGCGTACGGCGCGGCCCGGTACGGGACCGGCGGATCGCCGGAGGCTTTGCCGAACCTTGACCCGGGCTTGGCGAACCGGTGGCGAGGCCGTCCGTACCGTCCGCCCCATGGACACCACGCCGACCTCCCACCCCGACCACAACCACACCGCCCGAGGAGCCGGCGTCGTCGGCCTCGCGGCCATCGCCCTCGTCCACCTCCTCGACCTCCAGGGCAAGCTCACCGAGACCCCCTACCTCGGCTACGCCTACATCGCCCTGATCGTCGGCTGCGTGGTGGCCGCCGCGATGCTGGTCCGGGGCGACGTGCGACGCGGCTGGCTGCTCGGCGGCGGGCTGGCCGCCGCCACCCTCGTCGGCTACGTGGTCAACCGCACCGTCGGGATGCCCTCGGCCACCGAGGACATCGGCAACTGGCTCGAGCCGCTGGGCCTGGCCTCGATCTTCATCGAGGGCTGCGTCGCCGCCCTGGCCGCCGGCGAGCTCGTCGCCCTCCGCTCGCACGGCGCCACCACGGCGTCGAGCCGAGGTGACGCCGAGCGCCGCCCTGCCCGGGTCTGACCCCATTGGTGGCGAGCGCCACCGGTCGGGGGCGGTCGCTCATCGGGTGCCCACGGTCGCCGGTCAGGGCCGGATCGGGGCCGCCGCCTGGACCTGCAGCGGGGCGATCGGGGTGCCGTCGCTCCACTCGCCGTTCGAGCGGTGCTCGGGCGTGTCTCCGAGCGCCTCGGCCGCTGCGCCCTCGTCCCCTGCCGCCGCTGCCCGCAGGGCGTCCCAGACCTTCCAGCAGAAGTTCCAGTCGTAGGCGTCGGCCTTGCCCTTCGGCGCGGCGCAGACCCCGTGCTTGGCCAGCAGGGCCGGTGCCCCGTGGCGATCGGCGACGGTGGCCACGAGGCTCTTCCGCTCCTCGGGGATGTGGCCGAGCAGGGGGAACACGGCGTTGCAGCTCGAGTCGGCCTTGCCGGGCTCGGCGAGCACGCCCTGCGCACCGGAGTGGCACTCGAGCAGGACCGTCGACGGGATGCCGGCGAGCGAGTCGTCGAGCGACGGTTCGCCGTCGCCGTCGAGCCCGCTGTCGTGGGGGTCGTCGAGGAAGATGGCGGTCGGCTTCGGGAGGTCGAGGTCCCGCCAGCGGTTCGCCAGGTCGGCCGTGAGGATCCCGCCGAAGGAGAACCCGAAGTAGGACGCCCCGTGGTCGACGTCGGGCTGGACCCGGCTCGGGTCGGCCCGCAAGAAGTCCAGTGCGCCGCGGATCCCGGCCAGCGCCGAGCGGATGCACGGCTCGATGTCGTAGGGCCCGGGGCACGGCGTCGCCGTGCCGGTCTGCCAGCGGGGGTAGACGACGATGCTGCCGCCCAGGACGGTGTGGCGGATGAGCTCGTACATGGTCCCGTAGCCGGAGAACTCGTAGTAGCCGTGGAGCACGACCGCCACCGGCGCCGCCTTCGGGCGGGGCCCCACCGGCTCGAACACGTACCAGGCATCGGCCCCGGTGCCCCCGGAGCTGACCCGCCAGTCGTCGTGGGCCAGCGCGCTGCTGCCGGGCCCGGACGTGGCCTGGGCCGGCTGGCTGGGCCGGCCCGCCACCGCCGGCACGGTCGACGGCGGCTGCGCAGGGATCGTGGTCGTGGTGCTCGTCGTCGACCGGTCCGCCGCGCTCACCGAGGTGCTCGAGCCGCGGCGGCCGTCGCTGCCCGAGCAGCCAGCCAGCCCGACCAGGAGCGAGAGGGCGGCCGCCGCCATCCGGGCCCCACGCCGGCCGGCTCCGGTGGTCCGCAACCGCGACCGGTCGGCGCCGCCCGCTCCAGCCATCAGGCCTCGAGGGCGGCGGCGAGGCGCTCGAGGGTGGTGCTCATGGTCTGGCGGTTGCGGCCGGCGCGGTCGTCGATGCCGGAGGTCTTGGCGCTGAACTCGAGCGCCGACTCGGGCCGGAGGTCGTCGGTCCACTCGGTGACCCGGCTGCCGCCGTCGACGGGCTCGATGCGGTAGCCCCACGTGGCGTAGTGGAAGTCGAACATCCGGCACTCGAAGGCGAAGGAGCGGCCGGGCTCGGCCTCGATCACGGTGGCCTCGGTGACCCACTCCTTGTCGCCGTTGCGGTTGTGGCCGTCGAAGGTGGCCCCGACCACCGGGCCGTCGGAGCCGTCGTGCCACTCGCAGCGGTGGCACTCCTCGGACCACTCCCCCATGCGGGTCACGTCGGAGATGGCGGCGTACACCGCCTCCGGGTCGGCGGCGATGGCACGGGAGATCTCGATCCGGTCGGTCACCACTGCAGTCCAGCACCTCGGACCCCGGGCGCGCCGCCAAGGAGCGGCAGACGTGCCGCCGCATGCAGCGAACCGGACGAAATGGACATCCAGCCCCTAGGGTGAAGGCACCAGGTCAAGCAGCCGGCCGGGGCCGATCAAGGGGATCCACGGATCCCCGCAGCGGAAGCGGACGCCATGTCGAGCCCGAGCGAACCCCGTCGCGAAGACCTGGCGCGCTTCGAGGCCATCGCCCGCCGCTCCTCCGACGTGGCCGTGTTCTTCGACGGTGACTTCACCATCCGGTGGGTGAGCCCCGCCGTGCGCGAGGTGTTCGGTCTCGACGACGTCGCCCTGGTGGGCGCCCACGGGCTCGACCTCATCCACCCGGAGGACCGCGACGGTGTGCTGGCCACCTTCGTGGACCAGCTCCAGACGCCGGGCGACCACGTGCAGGTGGCGTTCCGGATGGTCGACGGCCGAGGGCGCGAGCGCTGGGTCGAAGAGGTCGCGACCGATCTGCTGGCCGACCCCGAGGTCGGGTTCGTGGTGGGCAACCTCCGCGACGTCACCGATCGCATGGAGGCCCACGCCGAGCAGCTCCGCGCCGCGATGCTCGATGCCCTGACGGGGCTGACCAGCCGGGACCAGCTGTTTACCCTGCTGCGCGCCGGGAACGCCGCAGGCGGTGCGCTGGTCTTCTTCGACGTCGTGGACCTCTGCGACGTGAACAACTCCCTGGGCCCCGCAGCCGGCGATGCGCTGCTGGTCAACGTGGCGCGCCGGATCGAGGCGACGCTGCCGGACGGGTGCACCTTTGCCCGCATCGGCAACGACCAGTTCGCCGTCCTGCGGCCCGGGAGCGCCGGTCTCACCGACGCGCTCGAGGTGGTGCAGGCCATCCGGACCGGGCTCTCGACCCCGTTCGCCATCGGCGCCGACGACGTGTTCGTCTCGGTGTGCTTCGGTGCCGCCCACGACCACACCGCCACCGGCGACGACCTGGCTCGGCAGGCGGACATGGCGCTGTACCAGGCGAAGCGCCAAGGACCCGACGAGCTGGTGGTGTTCGAGCCGGGGCTGGAGCGGAGCTCCCAGGACCGCGTCTCCCACGCCGCTGCGCTCAAGCTGGCGCTGAGCGGTGGCGGGGTGGTGCCCTACTACCAGCCGGTCGTGGAGCTCAGCTCCGGCCGGGTGGTGGCCGTCGAGGCCCTGGCCCGCTGGGACCACCCGGACCTCGGCTTCGTCTCGCCCGAGACGTTCATCCCGGTCGCCGAGGCCAGCGGCCTCATCAGCGACCTCGGCGCCCAGGTCCTGCTGCGAGCGTGCACCGACGCCGCTCGTTGGATGGCGGGCGGCCGGCGGCTCCAGGTGGCGGTCAACGTCTCGGCCGTGCAGCTGACCGACCCCGGCTTCGTCGACCTCGTCGCGGCGGTGCTGGCCTCCACCGGCCTCCCGCCCGAGCGCCTGACCCTCGAGATCACCGAGACCTCGGCCCTCCGGGACCTCGACGCGGCCATGGCCGGCCTGGTGCTGCTCGACCAGCGTGGCGTCCTGCTCTCCGTCGACGACTTCGGCACCGGCTACTCGTCGCTCGTGCTGCTGGCCCGCCTGCCGGTCGGGGCCGTCAAGATCGACCGCTCCTTCGTCGACGGCCTCGGCCACGACGAGCGCATGGCGCAGATCGTGGCCGGGACCGTGGCGCTCGGCACCGCCCTGGGCTTCCACACCGTCGCCGAGGGCATCGAGCGCCCGGACCAGATCGAGGCCCTGGTCCGCATGGGCTGTGCCTTCGGCCAGGGCTTCCACTGGAGCCCCGCCGTCCCCGCTGCGGACGTGCTTCCCCTGATCGACCACATCGAACGCACCGCGGGCCACGGAGGGCGCCCTGCCGACGCGGTGCGCCTGACCCCTGGCTGCGGTCCGGCGTCGGCCGCGCGGCAAGCCGTCGACCACCTCCCCCAGGACCGCTGAGGATCACCCCCCCTCTGACCCTGCTGTCACGTCGGGCCCGGCGAACGACGAGTGCCCGGCGAACGACGAGGACCCGGTGCCGAACCACCGGGTCGTCCTCTCACCTCAGTTCCAGCCAGCGCCCAGAGGCGCTTCGCTCCGCGGTGAGATCGCGAGGAGCGTCGGTGGAGATCGCGGCGGTGACATCGCCGCGACGGTCGACACCGCACGGGTTCGTCAGAGGGAGCGCACTCGGGTGACCTCGGCACGGGCGTGCTCGACTGCCGGGGTGGGTTCGCCGCGGTCTCGGGCGATGGCCTCGGCGAGGTCGTGGGCGGCTTCGAGGACGTGGCGGGCGACCTTGCGGTCGTGGTGGCCGCGGACGGTCTTCTTGAGGTGCTTGCGTTGGGCGTGGTGGTTCAGCGCCATGGCCTCGGCCTCGTCCTCGGTGAGGATCCCGGCGGCGACCTCGGGGGCGAGGAGGTCGTGCATCCAGGTCTTCTCGGTGGACGATGCTTCCCGGGCGACGAAGATCACGGTGGCCACCGAGGCGACGATGACGAGCGGGATGACGACGAAGATCCCGAAGGTGTCGTGGATCAGGTTCCCGAGGGCGCCGGCGTCGTCCCAGACGCCGTGGAAGGCCATCGCAGCGGCCATGGCGAAGAGGCCGTGGCCGAGCCGTCGGCCTTCGACGCCACGCCCGAGGACCCAGTAGAGCCCGGTGCAGAAGATGGCCGAGAACAGGGCGTGCGACACCACGCCCGACGCGCCTCGGACGACGACCATCTGCAGCACGGCGACCGGCTGGTTCGTCCCGAAGTGCTGGCCGGCGCCCTGGTACACGTAGAGGACGTCCTCGGAGACCTCGAAGCCGAGGCCGATGAACGCCCCGATCACGAAGGCGTCGTAGGCGTTGCGAACCAGGCGCGGGGCCAGGCCGAGCAGGATGACGAGCCCGAGCGCCTTCGAGGTCTCCTCGGTGAACGGGGCGGTGAGCCCAGCTCCCCAGTCGGAGGCCCAGGCCTGCCCGAACAGCTTGGCGTACAGGGTCAGCACGGCGTCGTTGACGGTGATGGCCAGGAAGAACGTGGCCGGCACCGCACCCCAGAGGAAGCCGGCGGCGAGCAGCTTCGGCGCTTCGGAGGTGAAGCGGTCCCGGTGGTGGAGGAACAACACCCACGGCACGGTGTAGATGCCGAACAGGATCGTGCCGGCAGCGAGTGCACCGCCGTAGTTGGCCACGCTCCCCTCGTAGACCCGGACCAGGTGGACGACGCCGCTGCCGACAGCCCACACGTAGAGCCAGAACAGCGGGTTGCGGAGCTGCACGAGCCGGAACGGCTCACCCCAGCCGGAGGCCTCGATCGCCGCCTCCTGCGCCGTCGGGGCGACCGGGGTGTCGTCGATGGTGGCGGTCACGATGCCGCGCCTTCGTAGGTGACGCTGGCGATGGCCGCTTCGATCTCCGAGGCTCGTGCGGCGTACGCGCCGGAGCCGCCGGTGATGGTGATCGTGACCCCGGTCGTGGTCGGCCCCCCCTCGATCCCCGCCGACGGTGAAGGCCACGAACCGGGCGTCGCCGGAGGCGGAGGTGACGGTCTCGGACACCCCGGTGATGCCGGACGAGGTCGTGACGCTCTGGTGGGCGCTGGTGACCTTGAAGCCTTGGTCGTCGGCATCGCCGGACCGGTCGTGGAGCCGGTTCAGCTGCGCCAGCAGATCGGTCGACGTTCCGTCGAACGGTCCCCGCTGCACCCGGATGGCGACACCGCCGCCGGCGACGAGGGCCACCGCATCGGCGGGGAGCCCCGTGCTCGGTTCGTCGTCCAGGCGGATGCCGCTCAGCAGCTCCCAGCCGACCGGCGGGACGAACGTGACCCCGTCGCCCATGTCGATCACGTCGCCGGCCTCGACCTCGTCGTCCCAGCCCACCGCCTCGTTGACCGCAGGGACCACCGCGGTCATCAGCAGGATGATCCCGAGCACGACCGCCGCCGGCACGAAGGCCCGCCGGTCCAGCCCCAACCAGCGATGCTCCACCGGCACGTGACCGGCTCTCGTCGAGGGGGCCTGCCTGCCTGCTGCATCCACGGCGGTGCTCCACGCGCTGGTCGATGTCCGAAACGTCGGAAGGTAGCAGCGCCGCGAAGCCCTCGCCCCGGCCCGGTCCGGCTGCGGCCAGAGCGAAGGTGGGTCAGGCCCGCCGCAAGCGTTGGTGACGCTCAGGTCGGCGGCGAGGGCTCCGGTCGTCCCTCGATGCCGGCGGCGAGGAGCCCGACCACCTCGGCAACGCAGGTGGCTCAGACCTCTGACGTCGATGCTGCCACGACCGAGTCCCGCTGACCTGGGCACGAGGAGGGCCCGGTGCCGAAGCACCGGGCCCTCCTCTCACCTCGTGGTTCAGCGGGCGCCCGGAGGCGCTGCGCTCAGCTGCAGCCGCTGGTGCTGCCGCAGCTGGGGCAGGCGTGGCAGGAGCCGGCCCGCTGCATCTGGACGCCGCACTGCATGCAGTACGGGGCGTCGGAGTGCTGCACCGCCGGCTTGACCTGCGGCGGGGTGTGGTTGTGGGCGTGGTCCGACAGGTCGGTGACGCCGGCCCGGTCGAGCAGGCTGGGCTGGGCGTCGGCCGCCTTGGCCTCGGCCTCCTCCTCGAGCGTGATGGCCAGCTCCGAGGCCGACGGGATCGACTTCGGGTCGGCGACCAGGTCGTGGCCCATGCGGTTCTCGACCACGGTCTCCTCGACGCCCGGCAGGGTGGGCTGGGTGCGCTCCGAGACGGAGAGGATGCCCAGCTCCTGGCGCTCCTCGAAGGTGAGGTAGTCCAGCGCCAGCCGGCGGAAGATGTAGTCGAGCAGCGACGAGGCGATGCGCAGCTCCGGGTCGTCGGTCATGCCGGCCGGCTCGAAGCGGGTGTTGGTGAACGCCTCGACGAAGGCCCGCAGCGGCACGCCGTACTGGAGGCCGTAGCTCAGGCTGATGGACAGGGCGTCCATGATCCCGGCCAGGGTGGAGCCCTGCTTGGCGACCTTGAGGAACACCTCGCCGGGGCGGCCGTCGGCGTACTCGCCCACGGTCACGAAGCCCTTGCAGTCGGCCACCCGGAACTCGAAGGTCTTCGAGGTGCGGTTGCGCTCGAGCTTGGTGCGGGTGGGCACCTTCTTCTCGACGATGCGCTCGACGATCTTCTCGACGACCCGCTCGACCTCGACGATCTGCGGCTCGGCGGCCAGCACCGAGGCGACCGCCTCGGCCACGTTGGTGGCCGGGCCGTTGACGTCGGCGTCGCCCTTCTTGGCCATGGCCAGCGGCTGGGCCACCTTGCAGTTGTCGCGGTAGATGGCGACGGCCTTCACGCCGAGCTGCCAGGCCTCGATGTGGAGCTGCTCCACGTCCTCGACCGAGACGTCCTCGGGCATGTTGACGGTCTTGGAGATGGCGCCGGAGATGAACGGCTGGACCGCCGCCATCATCCGCACGTGGCCCATGTAGTGGATGGGGTTGTCGCCCATGGAGCAGGCGAACACCGGGATGTGCTCGGCGGCCAGGTGCGGGGCGCCGAGGATGCTCTTCTCGACGTCGATGTAGTCGACGATGTCGGCGATCTGCTCCTCGGTGTAGCCGAGGCGGTGCAGGGCACGCGGGATCGTCTGGTTGACGATGGTCATGTTGCCGCCGCCGACCAGCTTCTTCATCTTGACCAGGCCGAGGTCGGGCTCGATGCCGGTGGTGTCGCAGTCCATCATCAGGCCGATGGTGCCGGTGGGCGCCAGGACCGAGGCCTGCGAGTTGCGCACGCCGAACTGCTCGCCGAGCTCGCACGCCTCGTCCCAGGACTGCTGGGCGGCGGAGAGCAGCTCGGCCGGGACCAGCTCCTCGTCGATGCCGGCGGCGGCCTCGCGGTGCATGTTGAGCACGCGGAGCATGTGCTCGCTGTTCTCGCTGTAGCCGGCGAACGGGCCCATGCGGGCGGCGGTGCGGGCGGAGGTGGCGTAGGAGTGGCCGGTCATGAGGGCGGTGATCGCCCCGGCCCAGGCCCGGCCCTCGTCGGAGTCGTAGGCGAAGCCCATGGCCATCAGCAGGGCGCCGATGTTGGCGTAGCCGATGCCGAGCTGGCGGAACTTGCGGCTGGTGTCGCCGATGGGGCCCGTGGGGTAGTCGGCCCGACCGACCAGGATCTCCTGGGCGGTGAAGATGACCTGCACGGCGGCCTTGAAGCCCTCGACGTCGAACGTGTCGTGCTCGTCGACGAACTTCAGCAGGTTGAGGCTGGCCAGGTTGCAGGCGGAGTCATCGAGGTGCATGTACTCCGAGCACGGGTTCGAGCCGTTGATGCGCCCGGTGTTGTGGGCGGTGTGCCACTTGTTGATGGTGGTGTCGAACTGCATGCCGGGATCGGCGCACTCCCAGGTGGCCTGGGAGATCTGGCGCATGAGGTCGCGGGCCCGGATGGTCTTCTTGATCTCGCCGTCCTTGACGCCCCGGAGGTGCCAGTCGCCGTCGGCGACCACGGCCTCCATGAACTCGTCGGTGACCCGGACCGAGTTGTTGGCGTTCTGGTACTGGATCGAGTGGCTGTCCCGGCCGTCGAGGTCCATGTCGAACCCGGCGTCGCGCAGGGCGCGGGCCTTGTTCTCCTCACGGCTCTTGCACCAGATGAACTCCTCGATGTCCGGGTGGTCGACGTCGAGGATGACCATCTTGGCGGCGCGGCGGGTCTTGCCACCGGACTTGATGGTGCCGGCCGAGGCGTCGGCGCCGCGCATGAAGCTGACCGGGCCCGAGGCGGTGCCGCCGCCCTTGAGGTACTCGACCGAGGAGCGGATGCGGGAGAGGTTCACGCCGGCGCCCGAGCCGCCCTTGAAGATGGTGCCCTCTTCCCGGTACCAGTTCAGGATCGAGTCCATGGAGTCGTCGACCGAGAGGATGAAGCAGGCCGAGGCCTGCTGCGGCACGCCCTCGACGCCGATGTTGAACCAGACCGGCGAGTTGAAGGCGGCCTTCTGGTTGACCAGGAGGTGCTTGAGCTCGGCCTCGAAGGTGGCGGCCTCGCGGTCGTCGACGAAGTAGCCGCCCTCGATGCCCCAGGTGGTGATGGTGTCGGCCACCCGGTCGATGACCTGCTTGAGCGAGGACTCCCGCTCCGGCGTGCCCAGCGTGCCCCGGAAGTACTTCTGGGTGACGATGTTGGTGGCGTTCAGCGACCACGTGGTGGGGAACTCGACGTCGAGCTGCTCGAAGGCCACCGAACCGTCGCGGAAGTTGGTGATGCGGGCGTCGCGCCGCTCCCAGGTGACCTCGTCGTAGGGGTGGACGCCCTCGGTGGTGAAGGTCCGCCGGATGTCGATGCCGGTCTGTTCGGGGGCCATGGCCATGTGGGAGCGCTCCTGTGCGTCTGAGGTCTGGGGGTCGTTGTCTGGGGTCGGGAAGGTGCGCAGGGTCATCCGCGCGGCTGGGCGGACTCGCCCAGCTTCGCTGCTGGAACCGCTACCCACTACCTGTGGTGGTCATGGGGTCCCCTAAACCCGGATCACCACAAGATGTAGAGGTGCACTACAGCACGGTAATTACACCGGTGTCAACGGTGGCGCCAGAAAACCTCGGGACCCCTGGACGGCCTCGGAGCGCGGGAGGTCAGCGCCCTCTTCCGTGCTCGGCTGGCAGCGAGCGACGGACGGTCAATGGCCAGGTCGAAGGGAACGGGCGACCTCCAGAGGCCTCCCCTGCTCCCTCACGTTCAAAGCCCCGCTGCCGGCCGAAGCCGGCCCCCACGGAGCTCCCACACCACTTGTTCCGACCAACCGTCCGACGCTCGCTGCTACCGGGTGCCAACCTACGGCGCCTGGTCTGTGGAACGGAAGGGGAACAACCCTGTGGATTACGCGGGGATTTCCCCGCCGTTCATCCACACGCCCGTGGACCGCCGCAGAGCGTGGCGAGAACCGGCGCAGCGTACGGCGCGTGGGCTACGGAGGAGCCGATGTCGTCCGGTAGGTTGACCCCGATGGATCCCGCCGGCGACGCCGCCGCCCCGATGCTGGCCGACGATCGGCTCACCGCCATGGGGCTGCTCGTGGAGACCGCCGCCGGGGTCACCGACGTGTTCGAGCGCGAGCTCGAGGGCCTGGGCATCTCCGGTTCGGCCTTCGAGGTGATGATCCGCCTCGCCCGCTCCCCCGAGCGCCGCCTGCGCATGACGGAGCTGGCCGCCCAGTCGACCCTGACCAACAGCGGCCTGACCCGACTCGTCGACCGCCTGGACCAGGCCGGGCTGGTCACGCGGGAGCCGTGCGAGACCGATCGGCGGGGCTTCTTCGCCATCCTCACCCCGGCCGGCCTGGCCAAGCTGGGCGGGGTCCTGCCCTCGCACCTGCACACCGTCGACCGCATCCTCACCGGGGTGCTCGACCCCGACGAGCTCGACGTGCTCCTGCGGGCCCTGCGCAAGGTGCGGGCCGTGGTGAAGCCCACCAGCGACCCCGCCGTGGCCGCCGCCGTCGCCGACGGCTGAGCGGATCGGCCCGCCACCCGGGGGCCGCGGCCGGGGCGTCGCCGGGGCGAGATGTCCGGCTCAGGCGGGCACCGGCGCCCGGGCGGCGCCGGCCACCGGCGAGCCGGTCCCGGCCGGCGAGACCGTCACCGGGATGCCGTTGAGCACGGCGTTGCCCGACAGCTCGTCCACCAGCCGCTCGTCGGCCACCACGTTGCTGTTCACACCGGCGTGGCGCCCGGCCACCCCCAACCGGCTGCCGGGCAGGTCGTGGCCCCAGCCGTGCGGGAGGCTCACCACGCCGGGCCGCACGCCGTCGGTCACCTCCACGGGCGCCTCCAGCGAGCCCACCCGACCCGAGAGGGTGGCCAGCTCACCGTCGACCAGCCCCCAGCGCTCGGCATCGGTCGGGTGCACGTGGAGCGTGCAGCGCGGCCGCCCCTTCACCAGCACCTCGACGTTGTGCATCCAGGAGTTGTTCGACCGGAGGTCCCGCCGGCCCACCAGCACGGCGTCGGGGACGGGCCGATCGAGGGCGGCCAGGAGGCGGGGCAGGTCGGCCAGGAACGGCTCGGCGTCGAGCTCCACCAGGCCGCTCGGGGTCCGCAGGACGTCGGGGAGCCGCGGGGCCATCGGGCCGAGGTCCACGCCGTGGGGCCGGGCCTCCAGCACGTCGAGGCTGAGCGGCGGCACGCCGGGTGCGACGTCGTCGGTGCGGGCGCCGAAGGCGTCGCCGTAGGGCCCGGTGCGGACGAGGAGGTCGACGAGGCGAGCTGGCCCGGTCCGGGGCGCCACCCCCTCGAGCAGCTCCTCCGCGGTGCGGCCGTGGACCGGGCCGTGCTCGTCGGCCACGGCCTGCTGCGCGAGGGTGCTGGCGACCAGGTCGTCGACGAGTGCCGGGTCGGCGCCCGCACCCAGGCCCTGGGCGATCAGGGCGAGCTTGGCCAGGATCTGCCACTCGTCGGGCTGGCCGTCGTCGAGCGGCAGCACCGCTGGGGACCAGTTGGCCACGTTGCGGATGGCCAGCTGGTTGAAGACGACGTCGTAGTGCACCTTCTGCAGGGCGCTCGGCGGCGGCAGGACCACGTCGGCGTGGCGGGTGGTCTCGTTCAGGTAGATGTCGACGGCGACGTAGCAGTCGAGCAGGCCCAGGGCGGCGTCGAGCCGGCCCGAGTTCGGCGTCGACAGCACCGGGTTGCCCGCCACCGTGACGAGGGCGCGGACCTGGCCCTCGCCGGGCGTGTCGATCTCCTCGGCCAGGCAGGAGACGGGCAGCTCGCCGAGCGACTCGGCCAGCCCCCGCACCCGGCTCTGGTGGCGACCGACCCTGATGCCCCGGCCGAAGCGGGGGGCGCCCCGGGTGTTCGACGAGGCGGCGGCGGCCCGGTTGAACATGGCCCCGCCCGGGCGGTCGAGGTTGCCGGTGACCACGTTGACCACGTCGACCAGCCAGCTGGCCAGGGTCCCGAACTCGGCGGTGGTGGTGCCGATGCGGCCGTAGGCCACCGCGCGGGGCGCGTCGGCCAGGTCTCGGGCCAGCTCGCGGATCTGGTCGGCGCCGATGCCGACGGAGGCGGCGACCGCCTCGGCGGTGAACGGCGCGAGGGCCTCGACCACCTCGGCGATGCCTCGGACCCACTCCCCCGCCGGGCCGGCGTCGATGCGGTCGGTCTCGGCCAGGGTGGTGACCACGGCGGCGAGCAGCAGCGCGTCGGTGCCGGGCCGGATGGCCAGGTGCACGTCGGCCTCCTCGGCCGTGCGGCTGCGGCGGGGGTCGACCACCACGACCTTGCCTCCCCGCTCGCGGATGGCCTCGATGCGACCGGGCCAGTCGGGAGCCGTGGCCAGGCTGCCGTTCGAGGCGTAGGGGTTGGCGCCGAGGATGAGCAGGAGGTCGGTGCGGTCGAGGTCCGGCAGGGCGAGGGTCAGCGAGCCGCCGAACAGCCAGGCGTTGGCCAGCTCCTTGGGCCGCTGGTCGACGGTGCTGGCGGAGAAGACGTTCCGGGAGCCCAGCGCCCGCAGGAGCGGCTTGAGGTAGAGGGTGCCGGCGAGGTTGTGGGAGTTCGGGTTGCCGAGGTAGGTGGCCACCACGTCACGGCCGTGCTCGGCGAGCAGCGGCGCCAGCAGCCGCTCGACCTCGGCGAAGGCCTCGTCCCACGAGACCTCCACCAGCTCGCCGTCGCGGCGCACGA
Source organism: Aquihabitans sp. G128 (assembly GCF_019048865.1). Classification (GTDB taxonomy): domain Bacteria; phylum Actinomycetota; class Acidimicrobiia; order Acidimicrobiales; family Iamiaceae; genus Aquihabitans. The sequence goes on from NZ_CP077604.1 coordinate 1,432,864, forward strand.
GCGGGCGGCGCAGGCGGTCGGGGTCCTCGTGGAGCTGCCGCAGGGTGGAGCCCTTCGGGCACACGTAGCCGTGGCTGAACACGTCGTCCCGGTCACCCCGGATGCGGGTGACCCGCTCGTCGACGACCCGCAGCTCGAGGCCGCAGGTGGCCTCACAGAGCGGGCAGGTGCGATAGGCGGTGCGCTCGGTCCCGGACATGGGCCAATGCTGCCAGGGCGACCGCTACCGTGCCCGCGTGCGCCAGCTCCTTCCCGTCCCCGCCGCCGACGTCGACCCCGCAGCGGCCCACGCCGCGGCCGCCCGCCCGGCGCCCGAGGGTCGGCCGTGGGTGCTCGCCAACATGGTGGCCAGCGCCGACGGCGCCACGGCGGTCGAGGGACGTTCCGAGGGCCTCGGCGGGCCTGCCGACAAGGCGGTGTTCTCGGCGCTGCGGTCGGTGGCCGACGTCATCCTCGTGGCCGCCGGCACGGCTCGGGCCGAGTCCTACGGCCCGCCCCGCACGCCCGCCGACCGCCGGGCCGAGCGCGAGGCGCGCGGCCAGGCGCCGTACCCGCGCCTCGCCCTGGTGACCCGGTCGCTCGACCTCGATCCCACCAGCGCGATGTTCACCGAGGCCACCGCGCCGCCGGTGGTCTTCACCGTCACCTCGGCCCCGACGGCACGGCGCCAGGCGCTCGACGGGCTGGCCGAGATCGTCGACGTCGGCGACGACGGCGTCGACCTCGCGGCCGCGCTCGGCTGGCTGGCCGATCGCGGCGTGGCCACCGTGCTGTGCGAGGGCGGGCCGAGCCTGAACGGCCAGCTCCTCGCCGCCGGCCTGGTCGACGAGCTCGACCTGACCACCTCCCCGTTGCTCGTCGGCGGCGACAGCGCCCGGGCCGCCCACGGCCCCGACGGCGAGCCGCTCGACGTCGAGCTGGCCCACCTCTGGGAGGCCGACGGCGTCCTCTTCGCCCGCTACGTCCGGGCCTGACCGCCACCCGCGCCCGACCGGCGCCCTCGCCCGGCCGGCGCCAGCGGACCGTCGGCGCCACCGACCGGGCCGTCCCGCCCCAAAGGGGGACCGATCGCGACCAAAGCCCTCGGATGAGCCTTTGGTCGCAGCCGCAGCCTTCCACCGACGACCAGCGCGACCAAAGGTGGCGGCGGCCGTTCTGGTCGCACCACGGGTCGGCCGCGCCCTCCCGCACCGATCGCGACCGAAGCGGGCGAAGCTCGCTCTGGTCGCAAGCACCGCCCCGCATCGACACCGACCGCGACCAAAGGTGGCGGCGGCCGTTCTGGTCGCACCACGGGTCGGCCGCGCCCTCCCGCACCGATCGCGACCGAAGCGGGCGAAGCTCGCTCTGGTCGCAACCACCGCCCCGCATCGACACCGACCGCGACCAAAGGTGGCGGCGGCCGTTCTGGTCGCACCACGGGTCGGCCGCCCTGCGCGCAACGGCTTGCCGTGGTTCACCGGGCCGGGCACCGCGGCCCGGGCGCGACCGTGCCCCGGCCGCCCGAGGGCGACCGGGGCACGGATCAGGCGTGCGGGTGGGTCAGAGCCTGCGCTCAGGCCGCACCGAGCTGCCGACGGCGGAGCACCAGGACCGCACCGCCCAGCAGGACGAGGGCCCCACCGGTGAGCAGCAGGGGCTGCGTGTTCGAGCCGGTGCGGGGCAGCGCTCCGGCGCTGGTGCCGCCCGTGCCGGAGCCGTTGTTCGTGCCCGTGCCGGCGACGGCCGGCGGAGCGGTCGTGCTGCTGGTGTTCGGGAACGCCGTGGTGCTCGAGGCACCCAGCACCGTGGTGGACGTCGTGCTCGACGGGGCCTCCGTGGTGGAGGTGGTCCCGACGACCGTGGTCGACGTGGTCGGCTCGATGGTGGTCGACGTGGTGGTCGGCTCCGTGGTCGAGGTCGTGGTCGGCTCGGTGGTCGAGGTGGTCGACGTCGTCGTCGGCTCGGTGGTCGAGGTGGTCGACGTGGTCGAGGTCGTGGTCGGCTGCGTGGTCGACGTGGTCGACGTGCTCGTCGAGGTGGTGGTCGACGTGGTCGACGTGCTCGTCGAGGTGGTGGTCGACGTGGTGGTGGTCGACGTCGTGGTGGTGGCGATCGGGTCGGCGAAGGTCACGGTCACGCCGGGTGCGGCCGACGAGTTGGTGGTCTGCACGCCGGTGGCCGTGCCGATGACCCACGAGGAGCCACCGCCGCCACCGCCGCCGCCCTTGCACCCGGTGTTGGCGCCGCTGCCGGCTGCGCCGCCGACGAAGCCGCCACCGCCGCCGCCGCCGACCACGTTGACCGACACGCCGCCGGACCCGTTGGCCGAGGTGCCGCCCGACGACGAGCCGCCGGCGCTGTTGACGCCGCCGCCGCCGCCGGCGCCACCGTTGGCGTTGTTGCCGGAGTCGCCGCCGTTGGTGCCGTTGGCGCCCGAGGGGCCGCCGCCGGTGCCGTTGGCCGAGGTGCCGGCGATGCCGCCGCCACCGCCGTTGCCGGCGCGGGTGCCGGCGCAGTTGCCGCTGGCGCCGCCGCCGCCACCGCCGGCCACGACGAGCTGCGTGCCGCCGCCGCCGGTGCAGGTGCCGCCGAGGCAGACCGCCGAGGCGCCGCCGCCGGCGCCGCCGCTGCCGCCGTCGGTGTCGAAGATGGTGTTCTGGCCGCGCCCGGCGCCGCCGCCCAGGCCCCAGCCCGGCGTGGTGGCGTTGTTGGCGAAGTCACCGCCGGCAGCGCCGGCGCAGCCGACCACGGCGGAGATGGTCTGGCCGGGGGTGACGGCGATGCTCGAGACGGTGACGAAGCTGCCGAGGCCGCCCGTGCCCTTCTCGCCGCTGGACTGGTTGCCGCCCTGGCCGCCCTTGGCGCCGATGGCGCTGACCGACATCGAGAACACGCCGGCGGGGACCACCGTGGACTGCACGGAGCCGCAGGCGCCGGGCGGGTTCCAGATGGTCACGGCGCCGGCCGGCGCCGAGGTGCCGACGAGAGCGACGCCTGCGCCGATGGTGAGCGCCAGGGCGCCCGTGACCGCCATGGCGATGCGGCGGGCCCGAAGCCGCACCGCCCCGCGTGCCGTCTGCCGCGCTGATCCCGTCATCTGCATCTCCCCGAAGTTCGTGCCTGCACCGCCAAGGCGGGTCACCCGATGGGTGACATCTGGCTCACCCTAGACCACGGCGCGTGATCCGAGCGAACATTCGACTTCACTCCGCAGCCAGGCGGCCGACGAGGTCGACCCCGCCCGGCGGCCGGCTCAGTGCCGCTTGGGCTCGGTGGCCTTGGTGAGCGCCGAGTGGGTGAGCTCGGTCAACTCTCGCTCGAAGTCGGCGAGGTCGTCGAACTCCTTGTAGACGCTGGCGAAGCGCACGGCCGCCACCACATCCAAGTCGCGCAGGCGCTCGAGCACGGCTCGGCCGACCTCCTCGCTCGGGACCTCCGGCCCCTCCAGGCGGAGCGACTCCTCCACCGCGCCCGCCAGGTCGTCGAGCTGGCCGGCATCGACCGGGCGCCCCTTGGTGGCCGCAGCCAGACCAGCGACGACCTTGGCCACGTCGTAGGGCTCACGGTCCCCGGAGCGCTTCACCACGAGCAGGGGCACCTCTTCCAGCCGCTCGAACGTGGTGTACCGCCGCTGGCACGCCAGGCAGGCCCGGCGTCGGCGGATGGACGTGCCGTCCTCGCTCTGGCGCGAATCGACCACCTTGTCGTCGAAGCTCCCACAGGCCGGACAGCGCACCCGGCGACGCTACCGCGCCGCGACCACCGGTCCGACGGTCGGCCCGAGCCTTGGCTCAGGAGGGGATGACGAGGCGATCGCCCGGCGCGATCGCTGTGCCGCCGTTGGCCTCGGCCAGCTGGTCGACCAGGGGCCGCACGTCCCCGGTGGGACGGAGGCGACGGGCGATCGACCACAGCGTGTCCCCCGCTCGCACGGTGACCGTGCGGGCGCCGGCCGCCGGTGCGGTGGCGGCGGCCGGCGTGGCCGGAGCCGCCGCCGAGAAGGCGCCGCGGCCGATGGCGACGAAGCCGACCATGAGGAGGACCGTGACCGCCACGAAGGCGGCGATCGCGCCCGGCGTCACCAACGGCCGGGCCGGGGCGGGGCGAGCGGAGCGGCCGCCCTGCAGGACGCGGAGCTCGGGCCGGGGGGCGCCGGCGGAGGCGGGGAGGCGGTGGGGTTCGAGGATCGCAGCCATGGTGAGCAGTCTCCGCAGGGGGTCTGACAGTTTCGACGGACGAACAACCGTTCCACGAACGGGTGTTCTGGGGAGCAGGATAGCCACGAACACCCGTTCCCCGTCAACCCCGTGCCGAACAGATGTTTGCCCGAACACCTGCGCGATGCTACGGTCCCGATCGACCACCTGTTCGCCCCGTCCCGGGGCGGCCTCGAACCCGGGAGGCCCCAATGGCCGAGCAGACCCTCACCGCCCGCCAGCGCCAGATCCTCGAGTGCATCGACACGGCCATGCGCGAGCGGGGGTACCCGCCGTCGGTCCGCGAGATCGGCGAGAGCGTCGGCCTCGGGTCGCCCTCCACCGTGCACTCGCACCTCTCCACGCTCCAGCGCCTCGGCTTCCTGCGCCGGGACCCCACGAAGCCCCGCGCCATCGAGGTCCGGTGGGACTCCGCCTCCGGCGCCGCGGTCGAGCGTCGGCCCGTCCGCCACGTGCCGCTCATCGGCGACGTCGCCGCCGGCACCGACGTGCTGGCCCAGGAGAACGTCGAGGAGGTCATCCCTGTGCCGGCCGACCTCACCGGGGACGGTGAGCTGTTCATGCTGCGGGTCCGGGGCGACTCCATGATCGACGCCGGGATCCTCGACGGTGACCTGGTGGTCGCCAAGTCCCAGACCGAGGCGGCCAAGGGCGACATCGTCATCGCCGGCATCCCCGGCGAGGAGGCCACGGTCAAGACCTACAGCCGAGACGGCGACAAGGTGGTCCTGCTGCCGTCGAACCCCCGCCTCGACCCCATGGTGTTCTCGCCCGAAGAGGTCCAGATCTTCGGGCGGGTCGTGACGGTCATGCGCAAGCTCTGACCGTCCGCCGGGCCGGCCGGATCGCCCCGGCCGGCCCGGTTCCTCGCTCCCTCAGCCGCCCAGCACCTCGTGGAGGGCGGCCGCCGCGCCAGCCGCCTCCCGATCCAGGTCGAGGCCCAGGTCGTGGCGGACCGTGAGCGTGGCCAGCGAGCGGCCCCGCCACACGGTGAGGTGCTGGTAGAGCGTCACCACGTCCGGGCCCCGGGTGTGGTCCTCCACCGCGAACCAGTCGACCGCAGCAGCCGGCCCGCTCGGGTCGGCGGCGGCGAACACGTGCAGCGGATCCGGCCGCGCCTCGGGCCGCACCGGTCGGGCCTCGATCCAGCCGGCCACCACGTCACGGTCGGCCCAGTTCGCCCGCCACGTGGCCTCGAGGGCCTCGGCACCACGTTCCTGCCACACGGCACGGTGCGCGTCGGCACCGGTCGCGCCGTCATCGGCGAAGCGCTCCAGCCGGAGCACGGCCAGGACCTGGCCCTCCCGCCGCCGCCAGGCCCGTCCCCCGTCGAGCGCCACGAGCCGACGCTCGGCGCGGACCGCAGTGAGCGCGTCGGCGGCCGGGCCCGACGCATGGGGCTCGACCTCCTCGACGTTGTTGAGCATCGGGACCGCCACCCAGCCCCGCCCCAGCGCGCCCTTCGGCAGGGCCAGCGCCTCCAGGTCGGCCTGGGCGGCGGCGTCCCACCACGGCTGCTCCCCCGCCGGGCCGCTACGCCGTTGCGACCCGGGCGCGGCGCCGGCCCGGGAGCGCCGGAGCCTCACGGCCCGGTGCGCAGCAGCTCGTCGAGGGCCGCGAACGACCGCTCGATGGGCTCGCGATCCACCCGCTCCTCCGCGGTGTGGGCGATCAGCGCGTGGCCGGGCCCGTAGTTGGTGGCGGGGATCCCGTGCTCGGCGAAGCGGGCCACGTCGGTCCAGCCGAGCTTGGCCTCGACCGTGAGGCCGTTGCGCTCGATCAGGGCGGCCAGCACCGGGTGGTCGAGCGACGGGGCGGCGGCCGGAGCGACGTCGACCACCTCGACCTCGTCGCCGTCCTCGAGGGCGGGGGCGAGCACCGCCCGGATGGCCGCTTCGGCCTCGGCGGGGCTCCGGTCCGGCGCGAAGCGGTGGTTCAGGGTGACCGTGGCCAGGTCCGGCACCACGTTGCCCGACACGCCGCCGGTGACCCCGACCGCCTGCAGCGCCTCTCGGAACCGGCAGCCGTCGATCACCGGCTCCCGGGTGGGGTGGGCCTCGACCGCAGCCAGGACCCGGCCCAGCTTGTGGATGGCGTTGCGGCCCATCCAGGGCCGCGCCGGGTGGGCCCGCTTGCCGTGCAGCGTGACCTGGAGGCGCATGGTCCCCTGGCAGCCGGCCTCGATGGCGGCGTCGGTGGGCTCGCCGAGCAGGGCGACGTCGGCCTCCAGCAGGTCGGGGCGGTCGCGGAACAGGTGGCCGAGGCCGTTGTGCACGGCGGCGACCTCCTCCCCCGCGTAGAACACGTAGGTCACGTCGACGGCCGGCTCGCTGACGGTGCGGGCCAGCTCGAGCATGACCGCCACGCCGGCCTTCATGTCGGTGGCGCCCAGCCCCCAGAGGGTGTCGCCCTCGATGCGTGGCGTGGCGTTGTCGCCGTTGGCCGGAACGGTGTCGGTGTGGCCGGCGAACAAGACGCGCACGGGGCGGTCGAGCGTGGTCCGTGCGACCAGGTTCAGGCCCACCCGCTCGGTGGTCAGCCAGGGGACGGCGCGCAGCTCGGCTTCGAGCCACCCGACGATCTCCGCTTCGGCGTGGCTCTCCGAGGCGATCGCGACGAGGTCCCGGGTGAGGGCGAGGAGGTCGGTCACGACGACGTGGGTCCCGGGGCGGGCGGCCAGCCGCCATCGGTGGCCGGTGGCGCGGGATCGGCGGGGGGCGGCGTGGGCGGCACCCAGCCCGGGGCGGTGCCGGGAGGGGCGGTGGGCGGAGGGGCCCAGCCGCCGGGGGCGGTCGGGGCGCCGGGCTGGGGCGTCGGCGTCCAGCTGCCGGGCGCCGGGGCGGGCGTCCAACCGGGTGCGGCGCCTGGCGCACCCGGAGCCCCCCAGGCGGGCGGGGCCGGCGTGCCCCACGTGCCCTGCGGGGCGCCCCAGCCGCCGGGGGCCGGCGGGTAGCCCAGGGTCGGCGGGCGCTTGGAGCGGCTGCGCCGGACCCCGCTGACGATGAGCAGCACCACGCCCACCACGAAGAGGATGAGGCCGCCCAGGATGCCGAGGCCCACGATCGCGAAGCCGTCGGTGGGGTCGCCGTCGCCGATGGCCACCTCTTCGCTGCCGAAGCTCTGCTGGTTGGCCTCCACGACGTAGCGCCCGGCCTGCTCGATGCGCAGCCGGCCGACCTTCTTGCCCTCGTGGTCGCCGAACTCGTAGGTGAGGCTCGAGGTCGGCGGGGTGATCTCGACCGGCCGGCCCTCGCTGGTGGTGATGCGCAGGGCGCCGAGGCCGTAGGCCGACGGGAACGAGGAGTCGTTGATGCCCGGGTACTCCAGGAACACGTCGTAGGTGCCGGGCTCGAGCTGCAGCGACCCGCCGTTGCGCACCGACGCCCGCTGGAGGCCGTCGACGGTGTCGGAGACGTGCTTGATGCCCAGCGCCACGCCGCCGACGCCGACCACGATGGCCAGCACGACCAGCAGGCCGCCGATCCAGAAGCCGACCTTGCCGGGCTTGCGTCGCGAGGGGTTGGTGGCCGCGGTCATGGCCGCCATTCTCACCGATCGCCGGGCCTGGTGGGCAACCCCTTGCCCGATCCGGCCGCGACCCGGCCGTCAGCCGAGGCGGTCGACCAGCAGCCGGATGCGCTCGGTGGGCTGCACGGCGGCGACGCGCACGTGGCCGGCACCGGCCTCGCCGTAGAACTCGCCGGGGCTCACCAGGGCGCCGCCCTCGACGGCGAGCCGCTCCGCCAGCGCCCACGCATCGCCGTCCGGCGCCGGGACCCAGAGGTAGAAGGCACCGGCGGGCATCGGGGCCTCGAGCCCGATGCGGGCGAACGCCTCGATCAGCAGCTCCAGACGCTCGCGGTAGCGCTCCACCTGCTCGGCCACGTGGCGGTGGTCGCGCCACGCCAGGGCCCCGGCCAGCTGCACCGGCCCGGGCGGCATGAACCCGGCGTGCTTGCGCACCTCCGACAGGTAGCCGACCAGCTCGGCGTCGCCGGCGTAGAAGCCGATGCGGGCGCCGGCGAAGTTCGAGCGCTTCGACAGCGAGTGCACGGCGAGCACGCCGTCGGTGCCGTGCTGCAGGATCGACCGGCTGGGGCCGTCCCAGGTGAACTCGGCGTAGCACTCGTCGGAAAGGACGGGCACCCCGTGGGTGCGGCCCCACGCGGCGGCAGCGCCGAGGTCGTCGAGGCCACCGGCCGGGTTGCCCGGCGTGTTGACCCACAGGCACAACGCCCGGGCGGCGTCGGCGGGGTCGATGGCTTCGAGCCGGAGGCGCCAGGCGTCGTCGACCGGCACCGGCACGGCCCGGCACCCGGCGAGGGTGGCGCCCATGGCATAGGTCGGGTAGCTGATGGCCGGGTACAGGACGGTGTCGCGCTCGGGCGTGCGCAGGCGCAGCCACTGGGGCATGCCGGCCACCAGCTCCTTGGACCCCACGCACGCCGCCACCTGCGTGGGGGCCACGCGCACGTCGAAGCGCCGCTCCAGCCAGCCGACGACCGCCTCGCGGTAGGCGGCGGTGCCCACCGACGGCGGGTACGCCCGGACCGCGTCGGGGTCCGACAGCGCCTCGTGCACCAGCGCGGGCGGCGGGTCGCACGGCGTGCCGATGGACAGGTCGATGGTGCCCCCGGGCACCGCTCGCGCCTTGGCTTCGAGGGGCTTGAGCCGGTCGTAGGGGTAGGGCGGGGGGACGAAGCCGGTCACGGGTCAGCGACCTCAGTCGTTGCTGTGGAGGTCGGCGTTGAGCGAGCCCCAGTCGACCGACTGCGAGAGGACCTCGACGGCACCGCTCACCGAGTTGCGGCGGAAGAGCAGGTCGTCACGGCCCGAGAGCGAGCCGGCCTTCACGACCTGGCCGTCGGGCTGGGTCACCCGGGTGCCGGCGGTGACGTAGAGCCCGGCCTCGACCGTGCAGCGATCGCCGAGCGAGATCCCGATGCCGGCGTTCGCCCCGATCAGGCAGCCCTCCCCCACCGACACGACCTCCTTGCCGCCGCCGGAGAGGGTGCCCATGATCGAGGCCCCGCCGCCGACGTCGGAGCCGGCGCCCACGATGACCCCCGCGCTGATGCGGCCCTCGACCATGGACTCGCCCAGGGTCCCGGCGTTGAAGTTGCAGTACCCCTCGTGCATGACGACGGTGCCGTCGGCCAGGTGGGCGCCGAGGCGCACGCGGTCGGCCTCGGCGATGCGCACGCCGCTGGGCAGGACGTAGTCGACCATGCGGGGGAACTTGTCGATGCCGAACACGGTGACGTGCAGGCCGGCCGAGCGCAGCCGCATGCGGGTCTGCTCGAAGCGCTCCACGGCGCAGGGGCCGTGGTTGGTCCAGACCACGTTGGTGAGCAGGCCGAACATGCCGTCGAGGTTCTGCGCCCGCGGCTGCACCAGCCGGTGCGACAGGAGGTGGAGGCGGAGGTAGACGTCGTGGGCGTCGACCGGGGGCTGGTCGAGGTCCTCGACGAAGGTCACGACGACGGCCCGGCGCACCCGGCGCAGCGCATCGTCCTTGGTGATGAGGTCGAGGTCGGTGCGCAGCGCGTTGAGGGCCTGGCGACGGTCGAGCTCGCGCGTGCCGGAACCGGTGTGGCCCAGCTCCTCGGCCAGGCGGAGGGCCCCCTCGGTGTGGCCCAGCAGGGGCTCGGGGTACCAGGTGTCGAGCACCCGTCCGTCGGCGGTGGAGTACGAGGCGATGCCCACGGCCCACGCAGCGCGGGCGGGGGCGGAGGTCGAGGAGGCGGCGGTCACGGGCGCCACCGTACCGGCCGAGGTCGGCGCACCCCTGCGGTCGGATGCCGAGCGCCGTCCGCTCAGCTGGCGACCCAGGGGGCGAGCTTGGCCGAGCCGGCCTCGTCGAGCCGGGCGGTGACCCGCATGCCGCCCTCACCGACCTCTTCGCCGAGCACCTCGCCCTCGCGGTGCACCTCGGCGAGCACGTCGCCCCGCTCGAACGGGATGAGCAGGTCGACCACGTTGGTGGTGCTGCGCAACCGGTCGCCCACGGTGAGCAGCAGCTCCTCGATGCCCTCGCCGGTGACCGCCGAGATGGCGACCGAGCCCGGGTGGCGGTCGACCAGCACCTTGATGTCGGGCGCGACGTCGGCCTTGTTGAAGACGATCAGCTCGGCGACCTCACCGGCGCCGATGTCTCCCAGCACGTCGTGCACGGCGTCGATGTGAGCCTGCGGGTCCGGGGCCGCGCCGTCGACCACGTGGACCAGCAGGTCGGCGTCGCCGGCCACCCGCAACGTGCTCTTGAACGACTCCACCAGCTGGTGGGGCAGCTTGCGCACGAAGCCGACGGTGTCGGTGAGGAGCACGGCCTCGCCGCCGGGGAGCTGCAGGCGCCGGGTGGTGGCGTCGAGCGTGGCGAACAGGCGGTCCTCGACCAGCACGCCGGCCCCGCTGAGCTGGTTGAGCAGGGTGCTCTTGCCGGCGTTGGTGTAGCCGACGATGGCCACCTGGCCGGCCCGGCTCTGGCTGCGCCGCTTGTGCTGGGTGTCCTGGTGGGCGGCCATCCCCCGCAGGTCGGCCTCCAGCTTGTGGATCCGGCGGGTGATGCGCCGGCGGTCGGTCTCGAGCTGGGTCTCGCCGGGGCCACGGCTGCCCACGCGGGCGCCGCCGCCGGCCGACATGCCGCCGGCCTGCTGCGACAGGCCCTGGCCCTTGCCGCGCAGGCGGGGCTTCAGGTAGCGCAGCTGGGCCAGCTCGACCTGGGCCTTGCCCTCCACGCTGGAGGCGTTCTGGGCGAAGATGTCGAGGATGACGGCGGTGCGGTCGAGCGCCGTGCGGCCCAGGAGCTTCTCGAGGTTGCGCTGCTGGGCCGGGCTCAGCTCGTCGTCGAACACGACGGTGTCGCAGTCGAGGGCGTGGGCCAGGTCCTTGAGCTCCTCGGCCTTGCCCTTGCCGAGGTAGGTGGCCGGGTCCGGCGCGCTGCGCCGCTGGACGATGCGGCCCACGACGTCGGCGCCGGCGGTGTCGACCAGGAGGGCCAGCTCGTCGAGGTCGAACTCGGTCTGGTCGACGTCGCCGCCGCCCAACGTCACGCCGACGATGATGATCTTCTCCCGGAAGGTCCGGTCGATGAGCGCGCCGGTGCCGCCGCCGTAGTCGCCGAAGGCGCCACGGTGGCTCTCCTCCTCGTCGCCCTCGGCATCGAGCAGGTCGGCGAAGTCGTCGACCTCGCCATCGGGCCCGAGGACCGGGCCGTCGAGCGCGCCGACGTCGAGGTCGCTCGGCACGGGGCCGTCGCTCCAATCGCTCATGCCGACACCCCTTCCGGCGCCCGGCGCTGGTCGAGCTCGAGGTTCAGCGCCTCGGGGACCTCGACCTCGCCGATGAACACCGTCGGGCCGTGCAGGACCATCGTGTCGCCCACCTCGACCACGACGTCGCCGCCGGGCATGTGCACGGTCACGGGCGAGCCGACCAGGCCCCAGTCGTACGCCGCTCGGGCCACCGCGGTGGCCCCGGTGCCGCACGCCTCGGTCACCCCGGCTCCCCGCTCCCAGACCTTCATGTCCATGGCATCGGCCTCACCGTCGGTGGGCGCCACGAAGTGCACGTTCATCCCGTCGGCGAACACCGACTCGTGGCTGGCGCCGGCGACGGCGACGTCGACCAGGACGGGGTCCGGGACGAGCAGCACCAGGTGGGGGTTGCCGAGGTCGAAGGTGGCCGACCGGGTGGCGTCCAGCCCCAGCGCCGAAGCACCGCGCTGCTCCACCTCGGCCTCGGAGACCTCGGGCACGCGGTCCTTGGTCGGGCCGGGGCGGGCCGGGCCCATGTCGACGGTGGCCACCGAGCGGTGCGGCTCGCCCTCGGGATCGGGCCCGAGGCGCACGGACCGCAGCCCGCCGTCGGTCTGGATGGCGAGGTCGACCTCGGCCTCGCCGCGGCGCAGCGCCTCCGCCTGGGCCAGGCAGCGGATGCCGTTGCCGCTCATCTCGGCCAGCGAGCCGTCGGCGTTCACCAGCGTCATCACCAGGTCGACCCCCGGCTGGCCCCACAGGCCGATGAGCAGGCCGTCGGCGCCGATGCCCCGGAAGCGATCGCACCAGGAGAACGCCCGCTCGACCCACGCGTCGCGCTCGCCGGCGACCACGGGGTCGTCGGTGAGGAACACGAGGAAGTCGTTGCCGAGGCCGTGGTGCTTGGTGAGGGAGAACGTCATCGTCCGACCAGTCTCGCAGCCGCAGCGCCCGTTGCCTCCCACCGTTTGCCCGGTGGCGGCCTCAGGTGGGACCGGTGGCGAACAGCTCGAGGTGCCCGCACGCCGGGCAGCGCAGCGCGGTGATGACCCACCGCTGCTTGCCGGCGCGCTTGGCGCCGCCGAAGACCCCGCGCTTGAGGGGACCCGGGATCCAGCGCGAGTACCCGTAGGACGACTGGCCCCCGTCCTCGACGAAGCCCTCCTCGAGCGGACCGGCCTGGCACTGGGTGCAGTGGAGCTCCGCCATGCCGTCGACCGTACCCGGCCCAACCGCCGGCGAGGCACCTTCAGGCGCGAAGGGCGGGGGCGGGGAGGCGGTGGACCCAGCGGCGCTGCCAAGGGGTCTCGACGGCGCGGGGGTGGTGTCGCTCGCGGACCCAGGCGACGGCGTCGTCGGGGGCGATCCCGCCCACCACGGCCAGGACGCAGAGGGCCAGGCCGGTGCGACCGACCCCACCGCCGCAGCCGACCTCCACCCGCTCGGCGTCGGCGCGGTCGTAGGCCTCACGCAGCGCGGTGAACGCCGCGTCGGGGTCGCGGGGCGCGCGGAAGTCGCCGCAGCGCACCCAGCGGTGCTCCCAGGGCAACGGCCCGGGATCGGCGCCCACGAGGTAGACGCCGAGGTCCGGCGCCGCTCGATCGCCGAGCCCCGCTCGCAGCCCACGGCCCCGCACGCGCCGACCGTCGGGGAGCTCGACCACCCCCGCCCCCTGCTCCCACGTCGCCACGCCGTCGACGTTACGGCGCTCGCCCCCGGTCACCCGTCGGCGGCGATCGCCGCTTCGATCGGAGACCGCTCCGGCTCGGGGCGGTCGGGGCGCAGACCGGTCGGGTCGGTGAAGGTCAGGCCGGGCTGGGCGAGGAAGCGGGGCCCGACGCCGTGGTTGGCCTGGGCGGCGTGCACCAGGAACGGGTGGCACAGGTAGACGTCGCCGGCAGCCCCCGTGGCGAGGGCGAGCGGACGCTCGTCCAGCTCGGTCAGGTGCGGCACCACGTCCAGGAACGAGCGGCCCGCCGCTCCCGCGGCGGCCAGCACCGGGGCGACGTCGCGGTGGGACCCGACGCGGATGCGGGTGGGCGCGTCGTCCGGACCGGTGTCGGACAACAGGACGAGGAGCAGCAGGGACCGGCCGGTGGAGCGGGCATCGAGCGACAGGACGCCGTCGCGCACGAACCCGGCGTCGGCGTGCCAGCCGGCGTCGCCGGGCTCGACCGCCACCGGGAAGCGCACCACCACCGTGCCGGACAGGAACGGGTCCGACCCCCAGCGCCCCGGCCCGACCAGCTGGTCGAAGGCGCCGTGCAGCGCGGCCGTGTGGCCCGCCTCGGCGAAGGCCGGCGTGCGGGGCGGGACCAACCGGACCGACGGCTCGGTCCAGGTCTCTGGCCGGTCGGGTGCTTCGGCCAGTTGTTCCCACAGCTCGGCCCGGCAGCGGTCGACCACGCCGCTGGGGATGGCCCTGCGGAGCGCGACGAAGCCGTCGCGGACGAACGCCTCCAGCTCGCCCCGGTCGAGCGGTCCCTCGCTGCGCAGCACGGGCCCACCTTGGCCTCCGGCGCCCGTCGGCCGCCACGCGGTTTCGCCGAGCGGGGTCGCACCCGCGATCAGGCGGGCTCGCCCCACAGGCGGGTGGCCTCGTCGAGCAACGCCGGGAGGGCGACCAGCGGGTCCTGGTCGGCGCCCAGCCAGGTGATGCGGGGATCGCGGCGGAACCACACCCGTTGGCGGCGGGCGAACTGGCGGGTGCGGGTGACGGCCTCGGCCAGGGCCGCCTCGAAGGTGGCCTCGCCGCGCAGGTGGGCCAGCAGCTCCCGGTAACCGAGGGCCTGCCCGGCGGTGTGGCTCAGCGGCGGGCCGTCGGCCAGGCGCTGCACCTCGGCGAGGAACCCGTCGGCCACCTGCTGCTGGTAGCGGCGCTCGATGCGAGCGGCCACCGTCGGACGCGGCAGCCACAGGCCGACGAGGTGCACGGGCGACGGGGGGTGGGCGTCGAAGCCGGCCCCGAACGAGGAGAACGGGCGCCCGCTGCCGAGGGTCACCTCCAGGGCCCGGAGCACCCGCCGCCGGTTCGACGGCTCCATCCGGCCGGCGCCGACCGGGTCGAGCTCGGCCAGGCGGGCGTGCAGCCCCTCCGTGTCCGGGTCGAGCGCCAGCTCGGCGGCGATGGCCGCGAAGCGGCCGGGGATCTCCAGGTCGTCGACGACGGCACGCAGGTAGAGGCCGGTGCCCCCCACCAGCAGCGGCCGCTTGCCCCGCTCGGCGATCCCGAGGAGCGCAGCGCGGACGGCGTCCTGGAAGGTGGCCACGTCGAAGGCCTCCCAGGGCTCCACGAGGTCGATCACGTGGTGGCGGACCTCGGCCTGCTCCGCCGCGGTGGGCTTGGCGGTGCCGAGGTCCATGCGCCGGTACACCTGCATGGAGTCGACCGAGACCAGCTCCACGTCGCCCCGGCGGCGGGCCACCTCGAGGGCCAGCGCCGACTTGCCCGACGCCGTGACGCCCAGGATCGCCAGGGGCGGTGCGCTGCCCGCCGGGACGACCGGTCGGCGGGCCGGTCCGGCAGCCGAGGCCGGGGGGCGGTCGACCTCAGGCATCGGCGTAGGTGGCGAGCGTGCGCTCCAGGTGGCCGAGGCTGTCGACGAGGCCGCCAGGGCGGGCGCGAGCCAGCCACGCGGCGCGCTGGCCCACGATCAGGTCGGCCAGCTCCGGTCGCAGCGCGGCCGGCGGCGGGCCGCTGCGGCCGAGCCGCCGGTGGGCCGCGTGGCGGGCCAACCCGATGGCCTGCAGCAGCTCGTCCCGCACGGTCTCGGCGTCGTCGCAGCCGGCCGTCGCGCCCGCCACCGACCGGGCGGCGTCGTCGAGCTGGTCGAGCAGCGCCCCCACCACGGGGAGGTCGACCGCCCCGGTGGCGAGCAGCGGCTGCTGGGGGAACAGCCAGGCCGCGAGCGGGCTGGCGTTGGCGGCCTTCTGGCCGGTCTCGGTCCAGAGGCCGCCGAGCAGCTCCAGGGCGCCGCCGAAGCCGTCGCCGCCCTCGAACGCGTGGCGATCGAGCACGGCGGCGACGTCGAGCGTGCGGTTCGACGCCGCGCACCACGCCACCGCGCCGCCGTGCAGGAGTGGACCGAAGGAGATCGACGGCGGGTGGTGGTGGCCGTTGTCGCCCCAGTCGGTGAGCAGGTAGCCTGCGGCCCCGTGCGAGGCAGCGACGTCGACGGCGTCGAGCTGGTTGGCGTAGGCGTTGGTGGTCCGACCGATCAGCGAGCTCCACGCCGAGGTCCCGGGCGCCACCCAGAACGGGAGGCCGGCCTCGGCCAGCGGGGCGACGTTGGCGGCGAAGCCGCCGCTGACGTCGAGGTCGATGCCGAGGTCGTGGAGCACGGCGGCGAACGCCCGCGGCACGTCGGGCCCCTCGTCGGCCGGGCGGGGCGCCTCGTAGCACCAGGCCACGGGGACGACCCCCTCCCCCAGCGACCGGGCCTCCTCGGGGTGGCGGCGCAGGACGTCGGCCCACACCTGCACCTGGTGGCCGTCGGCCACCAGCGGGTCGACCAACCGGTGGAGGTGTTCGAGGTACACGGCGCCCTTGCCCCGGTCGGCGCACGCCGCCGCGCTGGCGCCCCGGCCCAGCTCGAAGGTCTCGTCGCAGCCGATGTTGACCGACCGGCTGCGCACCTCGGCGAGCTGCTCGCGCAGCAGGCCCAGGGCGAAGGAGGCGTTGTCATCGGTCGGCTCCAGGACCGCAGCCGGGAAGCGCAGGCCCGGCACCACCTCGACGCCGTCGGGCGCCTCGGCCCGATGGCGGTAGGCGTCGTGGCGCAGCCACCGCTCGAAGTGCCCGAAGCAGTTGCGGTTCACGACCAGCTCGATGCCCGCCGCCGTGCAGCGGTCGTCGAGCCAACGCAGGTCCTCGGCGGTGATCGGCGACGCGTCCCGCCACACCGCCTCGTGGCCGAGGTGGGCGAACGTGTGCTCGACGTAGAGCTGGAACTGGTTGAACCGGGCGAGGGCCAGCAGGTCGACGAACCGCTCGAGGGTCGCCCGGGTGGGTACGCGGTCACGGCTCACGTCGAGCATGAACGCCCGCACCGCCAAGTCGGGGTGGTCCTCCACGCGCACCGCCACCAGGCGCCCGTCGACGGGCTGGGCCCGGAGCTGGTCGAGGAGCGCTTCGGCGTAGCGACGGCCCCGGTCGTCGGCGTGGGTGATGCGGGCGCCGTCGGCCTCGGTGGTGGTGAGCGTGAAGCCTTCGGCCGGCAGCGCGGGGTCCAGCGCCGCGGTGACCGTCAGGTCGGCGACGGCCGGGCCGAGCCCGAGCACCTCGAGCCGCCGAGGTCGGGGCACCAGCACGAGGCGGTCCGCCAGCTCCGGCCGGCCGGCGCTCACGGGGCCGCCGCCGGGTCGGACCAGGTCTCGTAGGCCGGCGGGAACACGCCGCGAGCTTCGTAGGTGGCCGACATCGCCCGGTCGACGGTGAGGGCGAACAGCGCCTCGTCGTCGCGCCCGACCTGGGCGGTGGTGGCGGCGCAGATGCGGGCGTGGAGCTCCGGTGACGGGTCGACCTCGGTGGCGCGACCGTGCACCACGAACTCGTCGTCCACCTCCTCCGGCGGGAAGGCGTGCAGGGCGAAGCGCCCGTCCCGGCGCAGGTCGGCGCACTTGGGCGACGCCTCGATGATGAACGCCCACAGCCCGCCGTCGACCACGACCGGGCAGATGGGGTGGAGGCGAGGCCCGCCGTCGGCGCGCACCGTGGCGAGGAAGCCGAGGCCCGGCCCGAACTGGGTCAGCAGCCGCTCGCCGGTGGCCGCGAGGTCGGGCGCGGCGTCGGCGAGCTCGCTCCAGGTGGCCATCGCCGGAGCGTACGGCGTGGACGTTCGACGATCCGCCGGTGCGGGGGTCGCTCAACCCGCCGAGACGGGGATGCGGGTGCGGTGGCGGGCGGGGGCGGTCACCGCCACCAGGTCGCCGCGGAGGAAGTGCGGTGCCGCGCCGGTGCAGAGCACCTCGGCGTAGGTGCCCACGCGCAGCGGCTGCTCGCTGGAGAAGTGGATCAGCTTGTTCTGGCGGGTGCGGCCGGTCAGCACCGACGGATCCCGCCGGGACGGGCCCTCGACCACGACTTCCTCGACCCGACCGATGCGGGCCTCGTGCTTGGCCAGCGCCGAGCGCTCCAGCACCACCTTGAGGCGGTCGAACCGCTCGGCCACCACCGCCGGGTCGACGAACTCGTCCACCAGCTCGGCCGCCTCGGTCCCGGCACGCGGCGAGTAGATGAACTGGTAGGCCGAGTCGTACTCGGCGGCGGCGGCCAGCTCGAGGGTGCGCTCGAAGTCGTCGTCGGTCTCGCCGGGGAAGCCCACGATGATGTCGGTGGTGACCGCCAGGTCCGCGATGGCCGCCCGGGCCGCGGCGAGCTTCTCGAGGTAGCGCTCGGCGGTGTAGCCGCGGTGCATGGCGGCGAGCACCCGATCGCTGCCCGACTGGACCGGCAGGTGCAGGTGTTCGCACACCTCCGGCGTCTCGGCCATGGCGGCGATGGTCTCGGGGCGCAGGTCCTTCGGGTGCGGGCTGGTGTAGCGGACCCGGCGGATGCCCTCGACGGCCCCGACCGAACGCAGCAGGTCGGCGAAGAGCGGCCGCACCCGCACGTCCTCACCGGCCTGGCGGCGGGCCAGGGTGAGGTCGCGCCCGTAGGAGTTCACGTTCTGGCCGAGCAGCGTCACCTCGGTGACGCCGTCGGCGGCGAGGCCGGCCACCTCGTCGAGCAGGCGGTCGTACGGGCGGGAGATCTCCTCGCCGCGCACGGCGGGCACGATGCAGAAGGCGCACGAGTTGTCGCAGCCGATCTGGATGGTGACCCAGGCGGTGTGGCCCTCGTCGCGCCGGGCGGGCATGGCCGAGGGGAAGAGCTCGTGGTCGTCGGCCACGGTCTCGGTGAGGATCTCGGTGAGCGGGCCCTCGGTGCGGCTGCGGTGCAGCAGCTCGGTGGCCCGGTGCACGTTGTGGGTGCCGAACACCAGGTCGACGTAGGGCGCCCGCTCACGGATGCCCTCCTGGTCCTTCTGGGCGAGGCAGCCGCTGACCACGATCTCCATGCCCGGGCGGCGGTCCTTGACCGACTTGAGGTGGCCGAGGGTGCCGTACAGCTTGTTGTCGGCGTTCTCCCGGATGCAGCACGTGTTCAGCACCACCACGTCGGCGTCCTCGACGTCGGTGGCCGCCGTCATCCCGTCGGCCTCCATGAGCCCGGCGATGCGCTCGGAGTCGTGCTCGTTCATCTGGCACCCGAACGTGCGGATCAGGTACGTCTTCGGCGCATCGGTGGCGTCGGGAGCGGCGGCGGGCAGGTCGGTCATGGCCCGACCACCCTACGGCTGCGGAGCGCGTGGCTCCGAGGTGGGATGGCCTCAGACGGCCCGGGACGCCGCGGCGGCGTCCATCTGGGCTTCGGTGGCGTCGCCGGCGATGGCGCGGTCTTGGATCCGGAGGCGGATGGCGGTGCGGCGCTCGCCGTCGATCTCGACCTCGGCGAAGGTCGGGACGCACACCAGGTCGATGCCGCCGGCGGCGACGTAGCCGCGGGCGATGGCGATGGCCTTGATGGCCTGGTTGAGGGCACCGGCCCCGACGACCTGGACCAGGACGCCGCCGCTCGAGCGCACGACGCCGGCCATGGCGCCCGCGACGGAGTTGGGGTTCGAACGCGTCGACACCTTCAGGGTCTCCAACGTCTCTCCAAGTACATCGAGGTCTGGCGGCACTGGCCCTCACTTCGACGGTTCGGTGTCCGATCCCTGCCCGGCTGATGCCCAGGTCAGGAAGTTCTCCGAGGGCCGAGCGGTCGTCGGCGGACCGCCCGCATCGACAGCGCCGAAAACGCCAAGAGCGCTCGGCCCAGCGGTCCGAACGCTCCTGACGGGTGTGGTTGAACAGGCGGCCGCCGAGGCGGCCGGGACGACGATCAGTCGAGGCTGATCGGCAGGTCGTCGTCCTCGGTCATGGCGTCGAGCGCATCGTCCTCGGCCTCGGGATCGACCCCGATGCCCATCTGGAGGCGGATCCGCTCGGAGACCTCGACCATGATCTCGGGGTTGTCGGTGAGGAACTGCTTGGCGTTCTCCCGGCCCTGGCCGAGCTGCTCACCCTCGTAGGTGTACCAAGCGCCCGACTTCTTGATCAGGCCCATGTCGACACCGATGTCGAGCAGGGAGCCCTCACGGCTGATGCCCTTGCCGTACATGATGTCGAACTCGGCCTGCTTGAAGGGCGGGGCCACCTTGTTCTTGACGACCTTGACCCGGGTGCGGTTGCCGACGATCTCGACGCCGTCCTTGATGGACTCGATGCGGCGGATGTCGAGGCGGACCGACGAGTAGAACTTCAGCGCCCGGCCACCAGGGGTGGTCTCCGGCGAGCCGAACATGACGCCGATCTTCTCCCGCAGCTGGTTGATGAAGATGCAGATCGTGTCGGTCTTGTTGAGGTTGGCGGTGAGCTTGCGCAGCGCCTGGGACATGAGCCGGGCCTGGAGGCCGACGTGGGTGTCGCCCATCTCGCCCTCGATCTCGGCCCGGGGCGTCAGGGCCGCCACGGAGTCGATCACCACGACGTCGAGCGCACCGGAGCGCACCAGCATGTCGGTGATCTCCAGGGCCTGCTCCCCGGTGTCCGGCTGGGAGATGAGGAGCTCGTCCACGTCGACCCCGATGGCCCGGGCGTAGATGGGGTCCATGGCGTGCTCGGCGTCGACGTAGGCGCAGATGCCCCCGTTGCGCTGCGCCTCGGCCACGACGTGCATGGCGAGGGTGGACTTGCCTGAGGACTCCGGGCCGTAGATCTCGACCACGCGGCCACGGGGGAGGCCGCCGACCCCCAGGGCCAGGTCCAGCGCCAGGGCGCCGGTGGGGATGGTCTCGATGCCGAGGGACGTCTTGTCCCCCATCTTCATGACCGAGCCCTTGCCGAACTGCTTCTCGATGCCGGCCAAAGCCATGTCGAGTGCTTTTTCTCGCTCCACGGTTCGTTCCTTTCGTCTTGCCACGACGGCGGTGCTGGTGAGGCTGCGTCGACCGCAGCGATCCGATGGCTGGACCATACGGAGGGGGTGTGACAGAACCGAGCCGCCGGTGTGGCTGATCGGGCGATCCGGGGCGACCGGAACGACAGGCATGGTATTTCGAACAGATGTTCGTGGCAAGGACCGAACGGGGATTTCTCCCCCGCCGACCCCGGAAACCCCCAGCGCAGCGGCCGGGGCCCCTCGGCTAGAGGTGCGGGCCCACCAGGAAGGCCAGGCCCAGGACCACGAGCACCAGGCCGTAGCCCCGCTCGAGGCGGGCGGCGTCGGTGCGCAGGGCCACCTTGGCGCCCAGGCCCGAGAGCGGGACCGAGCCGGCGGCGAATGCCAGCACCACCCGCCAGTCGAGGTGGCCCAGGGCCAGGTGCACCAGGCTGCCGGGCACGGCCATCACGGCGGCGACGGCGAGCGAGGTGCCGAAGGCCGGCTTGATGCCCAGGCCCAGGACGGCCACGAACAGCGGGGCCAGCAGGAAGCCGCCGCTGTTGGCGAGCAGGCCGGCCGCCAGCCCGGTCACCACGGCGACGGCGACGATGCGGCCGTGGCTGGCCTGGTCGGCGTCGTGGACCGCCTCGCCCGCCGGCGTCGCCAGCATGCGCACGCCGAGGGCCACGATCACCACGTCGGTCACCTGCACCAGGAAGCTGGCGTCGATCCACCGCGTGGCCATCGCTCCGAGGAACGTGGCGGGGAGCCCGGCGCCGAGCGACCAGAGCAGCACGTCCCGGTCGATGAGGCCGAGGGCCCGGTACCGGCGGGCGGCCACGAGCGTGCCGGGGACGGTGGCCGGCAGCGGGGCCGCCAGGGCGATCACCGGCGGGATGCCCAGGGCCACCAGGAACGGGGTGGCCAGGGCCGAGCCGCCCTTGCCGAGCAGGCCGCCGAGGAAGCCGATGCCGGCACCGACGAGGACGATCAGCAGGAGGTTGGCGGGCACGCCTCCCAGGGGACCACCGACCGATCCAGAAGTCCAAGACCAAGGACCGATGCAACACATAGGCTGTGCTTATGGACCTCCGCCAAGCCGCCTACGTCGTCGCCGTCGTCGACGAGGGCAGCTTCACCGCCGCCGCCGCGTCGATCCCGGTCAGCCAGCCCGCCCTCTCCCAGGCCATCGCCACCCTCGAGCGGGAGCTGGGCACGGAGCTGTTCCACCGCCTGGGCCGCCGCGTGCAGCTCACCGCCGCCGGCGAGGCCTTCGTGGTGCCGGCCCGCCGCATGCTCCGCGACGCCGAGGTGGCCCGTGCCGCGGTCACCAGCGTGGCCGGCCTCACCACCGGCCGGCTCGACATCGTCGCCCTGCCCACCCTCGTGGCGGAACCGCTCGTGGAGCTGGTCGGGCGCTTCCGCCGCGCCCACCCTGGGATCCTCGTGCGCATCGCCGAGCCCGAGGGCGCCGATGCCGTGGCCGAACAGGTGCGCAGCGGCGCCTGCGAGCTGGGCCTCGGCGACGTCGACGTCGCCGACACCACCCTGGCCACCGACCACCTCGGCGACCAGGAGCTGCTGGCCGTGCTCCCCCCGGGCACCCCGCTCAACGCCGATCGCCTCCTGCCCATCGGCCGCCTCGCCGGGTTCCCGCTCATCACCAGCCCCCGGGGCACCTCCACCCGCCGGCTGCTGGCGGCCGCACTGCAGCGCGCTGACCCCGACCTCGAGCCCAAGCTCGGCGTGGTCACCGAGCACCGCGAGGCCATCGTGCCGCTGGTGATGGCCGGCGCCGGCGCCGCCGTGCTGCCCGAGCCCATCGCCCGCGCCGCCGCCGCCCTGGGCGCGGTCGTCGCCTCGCTCGCCGTCCCCATCAGCCGACCCGTGATCCTCGTCCGCCGTGCCGGTCCGCTGTCCCCCGCCGCCGCCGCGTTCCGCCAGCTCGCCCTCGGCCGAGCCACCGGCTGACCAGCTCGAGGAGGTCGGGGCAGCGGTCGCCCGAGCAGGACGGCGACCCGGGCGGGCCGGTGGTGCAACGCTGCCCAGGGGCATCACGTCTGGATGGGGTGTGCGAACGGTGGGCTCAGGCGATCAGGTGACCGACGGCGGCGGGCTCGACGCCCGACGGCCGGGCGCAGCGGACCCGCCCGACGCAGTGGCCGCGCCGGTGGCGGTGGACGCCGAGGCGCTCTACCGGGCCGAGCACCAGCGGGTGGTCCGCCTGGCGTACCTGCTCACCGGTGACCAGGCGATCGCCCAGGAGGTGGGCCAAGAGGCGTTCGCCCGGCTCCTCCCCCGGCTGACCGGCACCCGGGAGCCGGCGGCCTACCTGCGCACCGTGACCGTGAACCTGTGCCGGGACCTCGGCCGCCGGCAGAGCACCGTGCGCCGCCACCCGCCGGCCCCGCCGACGACCTCGCCCGCGCCCGACCTGCCGAGGGACCTCGACGCCGTGTGGCAGGCCGTGCAGCGCCTCCCGCCCAAGCGGCGAGACGCCGTGGTCCTCCGCTACTGGGCCGACCTGTCCACCGACGAGATCGCACGCCTGCTCGACGTCCGCCCCGCCACGGTGCGCTCCCTGCTGCACCGTGGCCTCCACTCGCTGAAGGAGGTGCTCGCCGATGAGCGCTGAGCCCACCCCCGAGGAGGCCCGCCTGCAGCAGGCCCTCCGCGTCGCCGCCGATGCGATGCCGTCCGCGCCCGACGACTGGGCCGACGTGCTCGCCCGGTCCGCCGGCACCCACGTCCCGCTGGCCCCGGTCGCGGGCGGCCGGTCCGGTGGCGGTGCCCGCACCCGAGCGTTCGCGGTCGCCGCTGCGATCGTCCTCGTGGCGACGGTCGCCACGTTGGTCGGCCGGTCGGGCCACGATGCTCGCGACGGCGTCCGCGCCACCCCCGTCGACCGCGACACCGGCTGGTACGTGCCCGTCGGCCTGCCCGACGGCTGGTCGATCGGCCGCATCAGCACCCAGCCCGGCGTGATGGCCTGTCCGTGCGAGGTGACGGCGTGGGGCGATGCGGCCAGCGGCGACTTCCTCCTGCTGAGCGCGCGTCGGAGCGACGGAGACGCGCTCGACGCCGGCAACGTCGGGGTCGACCTGGGCGGCGGCGTGACCGGTCGGGGCCATGCCGGACCTTCGGGCGACGAGTACCTCCTCGAGTGGCAGCAGGACGAGGTCGTGCACGCCATCTCGTCCCGTGGCGTGCCCCGGGACGACGTCGACGAGCTGGCCGTTCGGCTCAGCCAGGGCGGCGCCGTGCCGGACCCGCCCGTTGCCGGCTGGGCCCGCACCTACCACCGGGCCGTCGACGGCCCGGTCGACCGCGCCGGTCTGGTGACCGTCCAGCTGCGCACGCCGGCCGGCCACGAGGGCCAGTACCTCCTGCTGCCGACGGGCACGGGCGCCCAGCAAGCGGTCGGCTCGCGCCCGATCGACCGCGACCTGGCCGGCCAGCCGCTGCCGGTGACCGAGCTGCGCCACCCCGTCGGCGACGACCGCACCGGGGTCCGCTACCTGGGCGAGTGGCCCGGGTCCGACGCCTTCGTGGCCAGCCAGGCCGACGGCCTCACCGACGACGAGGCCCGCCAGCTCGTGGCCGCCCTCCGGCCGGCGTCGACCGAGCGGTGGCGGGCCTTCCTCGACGATGCCGCCGGCCACGACGCCACCCTCGATCGCGCCGCCACCCTCGCCGACCTCTTCACCACCACCCACGCCACCGCCGACACGACCCCTCGCAGCACCCCGACCACCACCGCACCCTCTACCAGCGCGACCACCGCCACGACTGCGGTGACCCCGCCCGACTCGGATCCCGCCGCCACCGGCAGCACGACCACCACGCCGTCGAGCCGAGCCGGCATGGACCAGCTCGAGCTCGGATCGATCCCGGCCGACGTGACCGTCGCCAACGGGGAGGCGTTCACGATCGTGCTCACCGCCACCAACCCGACCGACGAGCCGATCGCACTCGGCGGCTGCTTCCCGTCGGGCGCCACGTGGCAGCTGGTCCGCGACGGGACGCCGGTGTCCTCCGGCGGGTACGCCCGCGACTGCACCGACCAGGGCGACGTCCTCGCCCCCGGCGCCACCCGACGGCTGCTCGGCCGGAGCGGCACGGGGTTCGAGCTCCACACCGCCGAGGGCCAGGACGGCATCGGCGCGCAGCTGGCCCCGGGCCGCTACGAGGCGGTCTTCCGCCTGACCGGGATCGACGAACCGGTGCGGGTGCCCGTCACCATCACCGGCTGACCCGACCGACGGCGAACCCGACGCACCCGAAGTGGTTGCACCTCTGCACGTCCTCGGTGCAGAAGTGCAACAACTTCGCTCGGTTCAGCGGGGCCGTTCGGTCGGCCGCGTGGCGGGCACTCAGGGGAAGGCGGTCTCGGAGGGGGCGGCGGCGCGGAGGGCGAGGAGGCGGCTGCGCAGGGCGCTGAGGGCGGTGATGACGGAGAACTGGCGGACCTGGAGGCGATCGCCGGGCAGCTTGACCTCGAAGGCCTCGGGACCGGCATCGCCACCGAACGGGCCGAGGTCCAGGCCGACGAACACGGTGCCGGCGGCGATGCCGTCGGCGTCCGGTCCGGGGCCGGCCACCCCCGTGACCCCGATGCCGACGTCGGACCCGAGCACCGAGCGGGCACCCGCCGCCATGGCCGCTGCGGCCTCGGCGGTGACCACGGGGCCCTCGGGCACGCCGAGGACCGAGAACTTCACGTCGGCGGCGTAGGAGACCACCGAGCCGCGGAACACGTCGGAGGCGCCGGGCACGTCGCAGATCCGCGACGCCATCAAGCCACCCGTGAGCGACTCGGCCACACCGAGGGTGAGCCCCCGCTCGCGCAGCAGGGCCAGCACCGCGAACTCGATGGTCTGGTCGTCGATGCCGAAGACGAGGTCGCCGAGGATGGCGCGCACCTCGGCCTCCTCGGCGGCGAGCAGCGCCGAGGCCTCGGCCTCGTCGGCGCCCTTGGCGGTGAGGCGGACCTTGATGCCCTCGATGCCACTGGCGAGGTAGGCGAGGGTGGGGTTGCCGGTGCGGTCGAGCTCGGCCACCCGGCCGGCCAGCCGCTCGGCCAGCCCGGACTCGCTCTCGCCCCAGGTGCGCAGCGTGCGGCTGACGATGGTGGCGGTGATCCCGGCCCGGCGGACCAGGTCCGGGAGGATCGCCCCCGCCATGATCACCTTCATCTCCGAGGGCACGCCCGGGGTGGCGTAGATGACCTTGTCGCCCACCGGGGCGATGATCCCCGGTGCGGTGCCGGGCTGCGGGTCGCGGATGGCGGTGGCGCCCACGGGCACCTCGGCCTGGCGCAGGTTGTTCATCGACATGCGGCGGCCGCGCGAGGTGAACATCGCCTCGATGTGCGCGGCGATGTCGTCGTCGAGCTCGAGGTCGACGCCCATGACCTCGGCGATGGCCTCCTTGGTGATGTCGTCCTGCGTGGGGCCGAGGCCACCGCAGACGATCACGGCGTCGCTGCGCTCCAGCGCCGCCCGCAGGGCCTGCACCATGCGGGGCTGGTTGTCGCCCACCTTGGTCTGGAAGTGGGAGTCGATCCCCACCAGGGCGAGCTGCTCGCCGATCCACGACGAGTTGGTGTCGACGATCTGCCCGAGGAGCAGCTCCGTCCCGATGGCGACGACCTCACAGCGCATGCCCGCACCCTACGCAGCAGCGCGCCGGGCGCGGACGAGGGCGGGCCCGGATGGGCCCGCCCTCGTCACCCGGCTGCGAGGCAGCCGGTGGCACCCGCCAGGCGGGGTGCTACTTGGTGGAGGACACCTTCACCGTGGTGCTGTTGGCGGCCTCGGCGGTGACGGCGATCTTCACGCCGTTCTTGGGCACCTTGACGCCCTGGTTGGGCTGGGCGGCGTACCACCACGTCTTGGAGTCGTCGAAGACGGGCTGGCCCGCCTGACCCCGGACGTAGCTGGCCCGGCCGTTGCAGTGCAGCGTCATCGAGTCGGCCTTCTTCTTGCTGAAGGGGGCGTCGTAGACCTGGATGCGGGTGCGCCAGGTGGTGCCGCAGATGTTGTTGATGGGCACCGGGCGGGAGTCGATGTTGAGGTTCCGTCCCTCGCCGGGGTGCTCGTTGGTGTTGTTGTCGGCCTGCGACCCGTCGAGGTACGTCAGCAGGATCCCGTCCTGGTAGGCGTAGTGCTCGACGAAGTTCGGCCGGTCGGGGAACCCGAAGTTGTACGGGCCGGTCTTCAGGTACTGGTCGTAGGAGACCGGCGAGCGCCGGGCGGCCACGTAGTAGTTCGGGTACGCCGCCTGCTCGGTGCCGGTGGTGATCCGGAACCCGTCGACGTCCCAGAAGTCGGCGCCGTTCTCGGCACCGTCGACCACGGAGACCCCGTTGGCGGTGAGGGTGATGTCATCGGCGAAGAAGCCGTCGAGCGCCACGCCGCCGTCGGTGAGGTACCAGAGCCGGAGCTTGGTGTCCTTGCCGGCGTAGGCGTCGAGCGGCACCTTCACATCCACCCACTTCCCCGCCGAGGTGCCGGAGATGGCGGGCTTCTTGGAGCCGTCCTTCACGAACGGCTTCCCGTCGGCGGTGCCGTCGAGGGTGGCCCACGTGGCGCCCCCGTCGGTGGAGGCCTGGACGTAGAGGTAGTCGTAGCCGGACTCGATGTCCCAGCGGCCCTTCATGCTCAGCGACACGCTGGAGAGCCCGGTCAGGTCGACGTCCTTGGTCAGCGTGTTGCTGAGGTCATCGCCGGAGTCGGACCACCACATGTGGGTGCCGGCGTACGGCTTGCCGTACTCCTGGGTCACGTCCTTGTCCGGGAGCGTCACCACCAGAGCCTGCGCATCGGCGGTGTTGTACTCCGACGGGCCGAGCTTCACGCTGCGGGTCTGGCCGGCGTTGACGATCTCGTAGTCGAGCCAGCCGAGCTGCAGCTTGTTCCAGGCCCCGAGGTCGCCGGGACGGGTGCCGATGCCCTGGTCGCCCTTCGCCGAGAGCCGGCTCTGGGCCATGAGGGTCCAGTACTCCTGGCTGTTGTCGCCGCCACCGGACGTGTCGTAGTCGTCGGGCAGGCCGAGGTCGTGGCCGTACTCGTGGACGAACACGCTGAGGCCGCCGTTCTCGGGCTGGATGGTGTAGTCGCCGACCCACAGGCCGGTGTTGCCGATCTGGGTGCCGCCCAGCTTGTTCTGGGCGGGACCGGTCAGGCCCTGGTCGGTGCCGTAGGCGTACCAGCGGTGGCTCCAGACGGCGTCCTCGCCCTGCTGGGGATCGCCGTCGGCCTGGTCGCCGCCGGCGTGGACGATCTGGAAGTGGTCGATGTAGCCGTCGGGCTCGTTGAAGTCGCCGTCGCCGTCGTAGTCGTAGCGATCCCACTCGTCGAAGGAGGCCAGCTCCGCGGCGATGTCGGCCTCGGTGCGCCCGGCGGTGCGCTGGCTCTGCTCCCAGGTGTTCACGGCGTCACGCACGAGGGCCCACGTGTTGTCGCACACGTTGTCCTCGCACGGATAGCCGTCGGACCGGCCGTAGCGGGCCTCGTTGTACGGGACCTTCACCCAGTTGGTGACGGTGCCGTCGACGCTGTAGCGGCCCGAGCTCTGGGCCTCGTAGTAGGTCTTCACCGATTCGCCGGTGGTGCCGAAGTACTGGTTCTGGAAGAACGACTGCGAGTAGTCGGCCCGCCAGACGGTGGAGTTGTCCGTCGTGCGGTCCGGCTCGGGGATCTTGTTGTGCAGCGGCCCGTCGAAGGTGGCGGGGCCCTCGATGTCGGGGTTGGTGTCCTGGTCGGGGTACTCGGGGTCGCGCTGGTCACCGAACTCGGCGAGGACCACGAAGATCTTGTCGGTGCGCTCGCGCTGGAGCTCGACGTACTGGCCGGTGGAGCCGGCGGCCTGCTTGCGCTGGGCGTTGGTCTTGGCCGGGGCGTTGTTCGACACCTTGACGACCTTGGAGCCGTTGCGGTCGACGGGCTTGGCCTTGCCCTGCAGCACGAGGTCGAGGCCGGCCTTGCGCAGCTCGCGCCGCTTGGCCTCGAGCGGGTTGGGCAGGTCGTCGACGGCGCCCTTCTGGGGCGTGTCCGCCGGTGGTGCGGAGGCCCGAGCGGGCGTGGCCGCTCGGGACGTGGGGGACGGCTTCGCCGCAGCGGATGCTGCGATGGAGCTGACGAGAGCCAGGCTGGCGAGCCCGGCGAGGGCCTTGCGCACGGTGGGAGCCTCCGCGTGTTCGGTTGAAGTGGGGGTTCCCCAACCAGCCCCAGCCCGGGCCGTTCCCGACGGGGAAGCTAGCCAACCGTCACACGCCTGTCGATGGGCTCTTGCGCGATCTGTCGAACGTCACCCCGATGGGGCACGCGATGTGCGCAGCGAGACGCCCTCTCGATCGACAGGTCGACCAGCGGGACAGGAGCTCAGACGACGGTGGTGCGATGCCCGAGGCGGGTGGCGGCGCCACGCCCGTCGAGCAGGTACTGCGCCCCGGAGGCCCAGGTCAGCGCCACCGCGGCCCAGAGCAGCACGACGGCGGCCAGGTGGTGGTCACCGGTGATCGGGAAGACCACGGCCGCGACCGCGAACTCCTGCACGACCGTCTTGACCTTGCCGAGCGTGCGGGCCGGCACGGCCAGGCCCTGGCGCCCGAGCTGGGCCCGGTACAGCGAGATGGCCACCTCGCGGATGCCGATGAGCACCACGGGGACCACCCAGAAGCGGCCGGCCAGCACCAGGGCGGTGAGCGCCCCCAGCACCAGCACCTTGTCGGCCAGCGGGTCGAGGAAGGCGCCCGAGCGGGTGGTGCCGTGGCGACGGGCCAGGCGCCCGTCGATGCCGTCGGAGAAGGCGAGGACGGTCCAGAACGCGGCGACCGGCCAGGTGGTGGGCTCCTCGACCATCATCACCAGCAGCGCCGGTGAGAGCACGAGCCGCAGGACGGTGACCACGTTGGCCGGCGTCAGCAGGGCACCGGGGCCGAACCGCTCGGACAGGACGAGCGGGAGCGTGCCGGGGAGCTGGGCTTCCTGGTCCAGGGTCAACGCGAGGCCTCGAGGTCGGGACCGAGCGCACCGGTCACGGTCAGGGTGGCGAAGGTACCAGCGGGCAGGTCCTCGGGCACGGAGATGACGCCGTCGATCTCGGGGGCCTCTCGATGGCTGCGCGCGACGCCGGGGGTGTCCACGAGGACTTCGACCTCGGAACCGATCAGTTCGTCACGTTTTCTCGCCGTGATCGCGTCCTGCAGCTCGCGGAGCTCGGCCAGCCGCTCCCCCACCAGCTCCTCGGGGACCTGGTCGGGCAGGTCGGCGGCGTAGGTGCCGTCCTCGGGCGAGTAGGCGAAGAAGCCGCACCAGTCGACCTCGGCCTCCTCGACGAAGCGGAGCAGCTCGTCGTGGTCGTCCTCGGTCTCGCCGGGGTAGCCGACGATGAAGTTCGACCGGAAGGCGGCGGTGGGCTCGCGCCGGCGGATGTCGTCGATGCGGGCGAGGAACTTGTCGCCGTTGCCCCAGCGCCGCATGCGCCGCACCAGCGGGGGCGAGACGTGCTGGAGCGAGAGGTCGAAGTACGGGACGCCCGTGGCGATGATGGCGTCGATCAGGCCGTCGGTGAGGTCCGACGGGTACAGGTAGAGGAGCCGGGTGCGCCGCACCCGCTCGGCCACCGCCTGCACCAGCGGGATGATCGAGCGCTCGCCCACGCCCTGGTCCCGGCCGAAGGCGGCCAGGTCCTGGGCCACCAGCACGATCTCGTCGGCGCCGAGCTGCTCCACCTCGTCGAGGATGGTGGCGATGGACCGGGAGCGCTGCGGGCCGCGGAAGCTGGGGATGGCGCAGAAGCCGCAGGCGCGGTCGCACCCCTCGGCCACCTTGACGTAGGCCCACGGCCGCGTGGACCGGGGGCGTGGCAGGTTCAGCAGATCGAAGGTGGGCAGCGACGGCTTGCGGCCGATGGACACCGCGGTCGCGGTGGCCGTGGCGCCCGCAAGGGCCAGGCCGCCGGCGGTGGGGGCCGGGCCGTGGTCGTGGCCGTGGTCGTCGAGCAGGCCGTGGCCGAATCCGGCCACCAGGTCGATCTCCGGCATGGCGTCGGTGAGCTCGTCGCCGTAGCGCTCGGCCATGCACCCGGTGACCACCAGGCGGGCGCCGGCGGCCTTCTGGTCGGCCAGGCCCAGGATGGTGTCGATGGACTCCTGCCGCGCCTCGCCGATGAAGGCGCAGGTGTTGACCACCAGCAGGTCGGCCGAGCCGGGGTCGTCGGTGGCGGCGAAGCCGTCGGCGCCGAGCTGGCCCACGAGCTTCTCCGAGTCGACCTCGTTCTTGGGGCACCCGAGGGTGACCAGGTGGTAGCTCGACATGGTCTCGCGAGGCTACCGCCCGAGCCCGGCCCGACTGCAGCCCGCGCCGTCGGGCTCCGCTACGTTCGGCCGCGCCATGGCTGACGAGAGCGAGCTCCGGGTCGATCCCCTCACCGGGGTGCAGGTCCAGGTCACCCGCAGCCGCCAGGCCCGGCCGAACCGCCCGGCCGACGGGTGCCCCTTCTGCGTCGGCGGCACCGAGGCGCCCGAGCCCTACGACGTGAAGGCCTTCACCAACCGCTGGCCGTCGTTCCCGGGCGACCGCTGCGAGGTGGTGCTCTACGCCCCCGAGCACGACACCCGCCTCTCGCAGCTGCCGCCGGCGCAGGTGCGCAAGGTGGTCGACCTCTGGGCCGAGCGCACCGAGGTCCTCGGCGGGCGACCCGACATCGCCTACGTGCTGGCCTTCGAGAACCACGGCGCCGAGGTGGGCGCCACCATCGCCCACCCGCACGGGCAGATCTACTCGTACCCCGACGTGCCCGCCCTGCCGGCCACGGAGCTGGCCCGCCTCGCCGAGGGGCACCAGCTCCTCGAGGACCAGCCCGAGCTGGTGGTGGTCGAGCGCGACGGCTGGCGGGCCTGGGTGCCGTCGGCGCCGATCTACCCCTACGGCATGCGGGTGGCGCCGCTGGAGCGGCGGCCGGGCCTCCCCTCGCTCGACGGCGCCGACCGCGACGCCTTCGGCTCGGTGCTGGCCGAAGCCCTCGCCCGGCTGGAGGGCGTGTTCGACCCGCCGATGCCCTACCTCTTCTGGATCCACCAGCGGCCCACCGACGGCGGCGACTGGCCGCAAGCGTGGCTGCACGTGGAGATCGCCGGGCCCCAGCGGTCGCCGGGCGTGCTGCGCTACGTGGCCGCCGCCGAGCTCGGCAGCGGCGCGTACCTCAACCCCGTGGTCCCCGAAGAGGCCGCCGCCGCGCCGCGCGCCGTCGACCTCGGCGGTGCGGGATGACGGCGACGGCTCCTTCGCCTTCGGGTGACCGGGGTCGGGTGGTCACGGCGATCGGGCCCGGGCGGGTCAACCTCATCGGCGAGCACACCGACACCACCGGCGGGCTGGTGCTGCCCCTGGCCATCGGGCTCGCCACCACCGTCAGCGGCGAGCGGGGCGGCAACGTCGTCCACCTCACCTCGGCCGAGCTGGCCGAACCGGCCGTGGTGCCGCTCGACGTGACCGACCCGGCGACGATGGCACCCGGCTGGGCCCGGTACGTGGCCGGCGTGGTGGCCGAGCTGCGCCCGGCGCACGGGTTCCGCGGCACCGTCTCGACGACGCTGCCCATCGGGGCCGGGCTGTCGTCGAGCGCGGCGCTCGAGGTGGCGGTCGCCCTGGCGCTCGGGTTCGAAGGATCGACCTTGGAGCTGGCCCGGCTCACCCAGCGGGCCGAGGTGCGGGCGTCCGGCGTCCCCTGCGGGATCATGGACCAGCTGGCCTCGGCCGCCGGGGTGGCCGGCCACGCGCTGCTCATCGACTGCCACTCCCTCGAGGTCACGCCCGTCGCCCTGCCGCCGGCTGTCGAGGTCCGCGTCGTGCACTCCGGCCAGGAGCGCGAGCTCGCCGGGTCGGCCTACGCCGAGCGCCGGGCGGCGGTGGAGGCGGCCGAGGCGGTGCTCGGGCCCCTTCGCCTGGTGACCGACCCGGAAGACGTCGATCGCCTCGACGATGCCGTGCTCCGGCGGCGGGCCCGCCACGTCGTCACCGAGAACGCGCGTCCTGGCCTTCGTGGCCGCGCTGGGTGCAGGCGACCTGGGGGCGGCCGGCGCGGCCATGGCCGCCAGCCACGCCTCCCTGCGCGACGACTTCGAGGTGTCGACCCCGGTGCTCGACGCGTTGGTCGACCGGCTGGCCGCCACGCCAGGCGTCCGCGGCGTGCGGCTCACGGGTGCCGGCTTCGGCGGGTGCGTCGTGGCGCTCACCGAGCCCGGCGCACTCGACGAGGGATGGCTGGCCACCGCCGCCGACGGCGCCCACGTCGTGGCCTGACCGTTCGCCGCCTTCACCTCGCCGGGTGATCGACCGGCCGAGAGGGTTCGTTCTCCGGCCCGCCGGGAACGGTGCCGGCACCCCCCACCTCTGGAGCAGGCCATGTTGCGCCTCACCGTCGGGCTCTGCGCCCTCGCCATCGCCGCCGCCACCGGTTTCGCCGCCCACGCCGGGACCGCTCTGCTCGCCGTCGGCGGCACGCTCCTCGTCCTCTCGTGGGTCGACCACGCCATCCCGGCGCGCAGCCTCACCGTGCGCAGCGCCCCCGTCGGCCGCAGCCGGCGCCGCACCGACTAGCCCCTCGCCGCACCCACCCCACCGATGACGCCCGGCCCGCACGGCCGGGCGTCGTCGCGCCGGGCCCGATGTCGGGGCTGACCAGGGCGTTCACCCACCCGAGTGATCGTTCGGGTTCGCAGTTCCAACCACCGGACGAGCGGGAAAGAGAGGCGACACCCACCCACTCCGCCGTGGTGGTCGGCTGCCCTGCTGGCCCGGCCACCACGCTGCGGATGGGAACCCCGGCGGGGGAAGCACCACCTCTCCGAACTTTGGGTCCGAGACCGGCGCGCACGGGTGTGAGACCCAAAGTTCGGCCAGGGGTCAGCCACCACCCCGAACTTTGGGTCCGGGACCGGCGCGCACGGGTGTGGGACCCAACGTTCGCCGAGGGAGGGGGCGGCACGGGCCGACGCGGCTGAGGGCTCAGCGGAGGGCGCGGTGGAGGCGGTGGACGGCGGCGGGGGTGCGGGCGCCCCACCAGAAGAGGTCCTGGCCGTCGACCTCGACCACCGGGGCGACGGTGGACAACTCGGCCAGGTGGGAGGGGCGGAAGGCGTAGGGCTCGCTCGGGGCGAGGACCACGTCCGGCGCGAGGGCCCGGACGGCGTCGAGCTCGACCTCGGGGTAGCGCGCCTCGGCGTCGGCCAGGACGTTGACGACGCCGAGGGCAGCGAGCACCGACGACCCGTACGTGTCGGCGGCGAGGCTCATCCACGGTCGACGCCAGATGGGCACGAAGGCCCGCAGCCCGAGCGGGGCCAAGGCCGGAACCGGTCCCCCACGTTCCGCGGTCGGCGGCACGACGCCGAGCTCGGCGGCCAGCGCGGCAAGGGCCGGCTCGACCTCCGCCGCGGTGCGCGGCGAGCAGGCGTGGACCGCGACGCCGGCCGCCACGAGCGCGTCGGCGTCCTCCCGACGGTTCTCTTCATCGCACACGACCACCAGGTGCGGGGCGAGCGCGGCGATGGCCGCCACGTCGGGGTCCTTCGTGCCGCCGACGTGGGCGAGCGACGGCTGCTCGCAGAACCGGGTGCACGCGACGGGGGTGATCCCCCACGCCAGCAGCGTCTCGGTCAGCGACGGGACCAGGCTGACGACCCGGAGCCGGGCCATCACATGCGGTCGAGCAGCTCGGCCTTCTTGCGCTGGTACTCGGCGTCGCTCAGCACGCCACGCTGGTGCAGCTCGGCCAGCTTCTCGATCTGCTCGGGGATGGACTGGGCACCGCCCTGCACCGCGGTGGGGTCGGTGGCCGCAGCGGCGGCCGCCGGCGCCGGGTTGATGCGGTCGAACTTCCGGTTCTCGTTGTGCTCCATCTGCACGTAGATCTCCTTCTGCACGATGGAGGGCTTGCGGATGTTCGAGAACGACTCGGTGCCACGCTCGCCGGCGGACTCGATGGCGAGGTCGCCCGAGCCGAGCATCCGCTCGAAGACCGACTGCTTGAAGAAGACGGTGTTGACCCGCTCGAGGGGGATCTCGACCCCCTGCTTCGACAGCACGCCGCGTCGGGTGACGATGCGGTCGCTGGTGAGCACGAACATCGTCGTGTTCCACACGAGGTAGGTCCACACGAACCAGGCGAGGGTGCCCACCACGGCGATGCCGGCGACGATGCTGAGCACCGACTTGGCCGAGCCGCTGTCGAGGGCGGCCAGCACGGCGATGCCGAACACCACGGCCACGAACAGCGCCAGCGCCTGCTTGGCGAGGAAGAACCAGTGGGGGCGCAGGTCGAGGACCAGCTCCTCCCGTTCGTTGAGGAGGTTGCGAGGGAAGGCCACGGCGGGAGCCTAGGACGAGACCAGGCCTCGGGACGGCGATGTGGGCCCGGCCCCTACGCTCGGCGCGATGGATCCGGAACGGCTGCTCGACGGGCTCGACCCCGCGCAGCGCCGCGCCGTGACCGCCACCACCCACCCCCTCGCCATCCTCGCCGGGGCCGGCTCGGGCAAGACCCGGGTGCTCACCCGTCGCATCGCCCACCGGTGCCTCACCGGCGACGCCGACGCCCGCCACGTCCTGGCCGTCACGTTCACCCGCAAGGCCGCGGCCGAGCTCGACACCCGCCTGCGCACCTTCGGCCTCCGCGACCTGCCGGCGGCCGGCACCTTCCACGCCCTGGCCTACGCCCAGCTGCGCACCGCCTGGGCCGGCGCCGGGACCACCCCGCCCGTGCTGCTCGACCGCAAGGGCCGGCTCCTCGCCCGCATCCTGGGCAACACCACCCGGGTGCGCCCCGGCGAGCTGGCCACCGAGATCGAGTGGGCCCGGGCCCGTCTCGTGGCCCCCGACGGCTACGTCGACGCAGTCCACCGCGCCGGGCGCCTCACCGCCGTCGACCCCGAGCGCATCGCCGACTGGTACCGCCGCTACGAGATCGACAAGCGCAAGCGCGGGATCATCGACTTCGACGACCTGCTGGCCCGGGCGGCAGACCAGATCGAGCGGGACCCGAGCTTCGCCGCCGCCCAGCGCTGGCGGTTCCGCCACCTCTTCGTCGACGAGTACCAGGACGTGAACCCGCTCCAGGACCGCCTGCTGCGGGCGTGGCTCGGCGACCGTCGCGACCTGTGCGTGGTGGGCGATGCCAACCAGGCCATCTACGGCTGGAACGGCGCCGACGCCGGCTTCCTGCTCGACTTCGAGCGCCACCACCCTGGGGCCGAGGTGGTCGAGCTGCGCGACTCCTACCGCTCCACGCCGCAGGTGCTCGCCGTGGCGGCCGCCGTGCTGGCCGCGGGGCGCGGCCCGGCGCGGCCGCTGGTGGCCCACCGCGGCGACGGCCCGCTGCCGGTGGTGGTCGGCTACCAGTCCGACGGCGACGAGGCCAACGGCATCGCCCGCGCCGTGCGCGAGCACCACGGCCCCGGCCGACCGTGGTCGGCCCAGGCGGTGCTGGTGCGCACCAACGCCCAGGGCACGGTCATCGAGGCCGCCTTCCGCCGCGCCGCCATCCCCTACCGCGTGCGGGGCGCGCACCAGTTCCTCGACGACCCCGACGTGCGCGACCTGCTCAAGCGCTTCGGCCGCCTGTCGGAGCCGCTGTCCACCACCCTGGCCGACCTCGACGCCAGCGTCGCCCGCCAGCGCGCCGAGCTGCTCGGCAGCGCGTGGGACGACGACCTCGACGACGACGCCCCGCCCCCGCTGGCCCGCGAGCTCCCCGACACCGCTGCCGGCCGGCGCCTCGGCGCGTTCGAACAGGTGGTGCGGCTCGGCAACGAGCTGCTGGTGCTGGAGCCGGCGGCCCGCACCGACGCGCTGCCCGGCTGGCTGCGCACGGTGCTGCTCGACGACGGGCCCGGCGCGGCCGACGCGGTCACCATCGCCTCCTTCCACGCCGCCAAGGGCCTCGAGTGGGACGTGGTGCACCTGGCCGGCGTCGAGGCCGGCTACGTCCCCATCAGCCACGCCCGCAGCCCCGAGGCCAAGCGGGAGGAGGAGCGGCTCTTCTACGTGGCCGTCACGCGCGCCTCCGATGTCCTCCGCTGCAGCTGGGCCAAGACCCGCACCTTCGGCTCCGACCCCGTCGACCGGGCGCCCTCGCCGTTCCTCGGTTGGGTCCGCGGCACGGTCACCGACCTGGGGCGCGCCGAGGCGGCCGCCCCCGTGCCGGAGCGGGCCATCGACCGGTCCCGCGCCGCGCTGGCCGAACCGCCGGAGGTCGAGCCGGACCCTGCGGTGCTCACCGCGGCGGTGGCCGCGTCGCTGCGTGCTTGGCGGGCCGAGCAGGGCCGCCGCGCCGGCGTCCGGCCCACCGTCGTGCTCTCGGACCGCGCCCTCGACGCGGTCGCCCGCAACCGCCCGAGGTCGAGCGCCGCGCTGGCCGAGCAGCCGGGCCTCGGTCCCCTCGCCCGGGAACGGCACGGGGCTAGGTTGCTGGCGATCGTCGCCGAACACCTCGGCGACGACGCCGGTCCGCCGGCGAGCACCTCGGTGCCCGCCGGCCGCTGATCGGCCAGGGGACCCACCGAGGACGGCGCCACATGCACTTCGAGCTGACCCAGCGCTACCGGTCGTCGGCCGCCGACGTCATCGACGCCTACGCCGATCCGGAGCTGTACCCCACCCTCGTCGGCCTGCCGAAGCTCGGCGGCCTCGAGGTGCTGAGCAGCGAGCGGACGGCCGACTCGGCCACGCTGCGCATCCGCTTCCGCTTCACCGGCCACCTCCCCGGCGCCGTCACCGCGGTGATCGACGCCGACAAGCTGACCTGGGTCCAGGAGACCAGCCACGACCTCGGGTCGGGCTCGACCACCTTCGTCCTGAAGCCCGACCACTACCCCGACCGGCTCAAGGCCTCGGGCACCTTCCGGGTGGTGGCCGACGGCGACGGCGCCCGCCGCACCGTCACCGGTGACCTCAAGGTGCGGGCCCCGCTGGTGGGCGGCAAGGTCGAGCAGGCCATCGTGTCAGGCCTCGAGGAGTACCTCACGGCCGAGGCGCCGGCCGTCGACGCCTACCTCGGCGCCTGAGCCACCGAGCCCCCGAGGCTTGCTCAGCGCTGCTCGGCCTGGCGCGCCTCGCGCTCGGCGATGATGTCGAGGAAGGCGCCGGGCTGCATGGAGATGAAGGTGCCCTTGGCGGTGGCGGTCAGGACGTCGCCGGCGTAGCAGGCGCCCTCCACGAAGATCTTGCGACGCTCGACTCCCACCAGGCGCCCCTCGAAGCGGAGCGCGGTCTGGAGCGGCGTGGGCCGCTCGTAGCGGACCGTCAGCGTGCCGGTCATGCCCGGTGCACCGGACAGGGACTGCGTGGCGCCGAGCACCTCGTCGAACGCGCAGGCGACGTAGCCGCCGTGCACGCACGCCGGCGGGCCCTCGTAGGCCTGGCCGAACCAGGCGTCGGCCACGATCACGCCGTCGACCTCGCGGATGGTGAGCGGCGGGGCCAGCGGGTTGCCGATGCCGATCATCGGGCTGTGGTCGTAGAGCGGGTCCTCCCGAGCACCGGCGTTGGCCGCCTCGCTGAAGCCGTAGAGCGTGCCCTGGTGGAAATCCTCGAACCGGGCGGCCGCGGCGGCGACCTCGGCAGTGGCGGCGGTGATGACCTCGATCGGCGCGTCGGTGGCCACCAGCCGGTCGGTGAGGAGGCGGCTGGCGTCGGCCAGGTCCTTCAGGGCCTGGCGCCGCGGCGACAGCTCGCCGGTGGACGAGGCCGCCTGCAGCCGCTGGGTGACCATGGAGAGGCGCTCGGGGTCGGCCTCGCCGGCCATCTTGGGCAGGTAGTCGGTGGACCACTTGGGGTCGTCGAGGAACGCCGGGCGCTCGGGCTGGTCGGGCTGGTCGGTCACGAGCGCTCCTCGTCGGCCAGGTCGACGATGACCGGCGCGTGGTCGGACGGCAGCTGGCCCTTGCGGGCGTTGCGGTCGATGGTGGCGAAGGTGACGCGGTCGGCCACCGCCTTGGTGCCCATCACCAGGTCGATGCGCATGCCCTCGTGCTTGTGGAAGCGACCGGCCCGGTAGTCCCACCAGCTGAAGAGCTTCGGCTCGGGCTGGACGAGTCGGAACGTGTCGACCAGGCCCCACGCCTCGAGCTCGCCCAGCGCGTCCCGCTCGGGCTGGCTGGTGTGGGTGGCGTCGACGAACTGCTTCGGGTCCCACACGTCGGCGTCGGTGGGAGCGATGTTGTAGTCGCCGGCGACGATCACGGGCCGGGCCGGGTCCTCGGCCGACTGCAGGCGGTCGCGCAGCTGGCCCAGCCACTTGAGCTTGTACTGGTAGTGGTCGTCGTCGAGCGAGCGACCGTTCGGGACGTAGGCGCTGGCGATGCGGATGCCGCCGCAGGTGGCCCACAGCAGGCGGGCGTCGGTGTCGGGGTCGTCCGGGCCGAAGCCGTTCACGGGGTCCTCGATGCCGACCCGGCTGAGGATGGCCACGCCGTTCCACCGGCCCTCGCCGTGGTGGACGCTCTCGTAGCCGAGGGACTGGAACGCCATGGCCGGGAAGGCGCCGTCGGCCAGCTTCGTCTCCTGGAGGCACACGACGTCGGGCTGCACGTCGGTGAGCCACTCCTCCACGCGGGTCAGGCGGGCCTTGAGGGAGTTCACGTTCCAGGTGGCGATGCGCACCGGGCCACCCTACCGGCCGATCTGGCGTCGGTCGTCGGGCTCCGCGACCGGTCACGGGCCTACGCTCGTCCCGTGGAAGCGACCTGCTGGAGCGACTACCTCTGCCCCTGGTGCTACGTCGGCCAGCACCGCGACGCGCTGCTCAGCCGGCTCGGCGTGACGGTGGTGCACCTCCCCTACGAGCTGCACCCGGAGATCGGGCCCGAAGGTCGGCGGGTGCGAGCCGACGGCCGCCTCGCCGCCACGTTCGACCGGATCGCCGCCGAGTGCGCCGAGGCCGACCTGCCCTTCCGCCGCCCCGAGCGGATGCCCAACACCCGCCGGGCCCTCGAGACCGCCGAGCTGGTCCGCCGCCACCACCCCGAGGCGTTCGCCGCCGTCCACCGAGGGCTCTTCGCCGCCCAGTTCGCCACCGGCGATCCGCTCGACGACGCCGACGTGCTCGACGCGATCGTGGCGGCGGCCGACGCGCCGGCCGACGCGGTCCGCGCCCTGGTCGACCGCGGCGAGGGCGCGCCGCTGGTCGACGACGCCATGGCCCGGGCGCGCGAGGTCGGCGTCTCGTCGACGCCGACGTGGGTGCTCGATGGTGGCTTCGTGGTGCCCGGCGCCCTGGATCCCGCGACCATGGAGCGATGGGTGACCAAGCTGGTGGCCCGCCACGACAGGGCGGAGCACCCCGGCCCTGACGTTCGGGCCTGACCCGAGGAGAGGGCCGGGCGCCGCAGCGCCCGACCCCCTACCAGCGAGGAGTGTGCGGGGTGGTGTTCAGGCCTTCTTGGCCGGGGCCTTCTTCGCCGGAGCCTTCTTGGCCGGCGCCTTCTTGGCGGGAGCCGCCTTCTTGGCCGCCGGGGCCTTCTTGGCGGGGGCCTTCTTGGCCGGAGCCGCCTTCTTGGCGACCGGAGCCTTCTTCGCCGGAGCCGCCTTCTTGGCCACGGGAGCCTTCTTGGCCGGCGCCTTCTTGGCGGGAGCCTTCTTGGCCGGAGCCGCCTTCTTGGCGACCGGAGCCTTCTTGGCCGGCGCCGCCTTCTTGGCCACGGCCTTCTTCGCAGGAGCGACCTTCTTGGCCACGGCCTTCTTCGCGGGAGCGACCTTCTTGGCCACCGCCTTCTTGGCCACGGCCTTCTTGGCGACGGTCGCCTTCTTGGCCACGGTCTTCTTGGCGGCGGCCGCCTTCTTGGCCGGAGCCTTCTTTGTCACTGCCATGCTGGGTGCCTCCTCGGCTGGTTGGTGCTCCCCGGCGGGGAGCCCGTCGTCGTGACGGTCTGTTGCTGAAGGTCCGGACGACACGTCGGGCACCACCACACCGGGGAGTGCGACGTCGATGCCCCGCCGGGGGGAATCGAAGGCCGTGACCACGAAGGTTCGGGTCTCGCCCACCGTCAGGACCTCACGGGCCTTGGTGGGAGCGGGATCCGCCATCGCCTTCAGCGGGATGTAGCACTGGGCACCGTCGGAGACGGCGTAGGCCCCGTGCGACGAGAACCGATCGACCGTGGCCTCCACCTCGCTGCCGACCGGGTGGTCGGTGACGAACTGGAGGAACGGCATCGGCTCGTTGATGGGGTCGGCGGCCTTGCCGCTGACCCGACGACGTCGGTTGCGCCCGGAGGAGGACGACGTCTCCGACACCGAGGTGTCGGCGATCTCGGTGGTCGCCTCGGCGACCTTGGGGGTGGATCCGCCACGGCGGCCACCGCCGCGCTTGCGGCCACCCGACTTGGCGGGTGCGGCCTCGGTCGACGGCTCGTCGACCGGGTCCGCGTCGGCGCCGACCGTCGACGGCTCGGCCTTCCCGCGACGGGCGCGGGGCGGCGGCTTCGACGGGACCGGCGCGGCGCCGAGGCGCTTGCTCGGCGTGCCCTTCGACTCGCGCGTGGCGCGCCGGCTGGTGGGCCCACGGACGGGGGTCCGCAGGACGAACACCCAGCCGACGTGGGGCACCGGCTTGCCACCGACGAGGCGACCCTCGTCGAAGAGCCAGTCGTAGGTGCCGTGGAACTCCTGGAAGGAGTCGTTGGAGAACACGGAGGCGCCGGCCTTGTCGGCGATCTGCAGGATGAACGCGTCACCCCGGCCGATCGCACCAGCCGGTGGGGACACCAGCTCGCCGTTCACGATGCCTGCCTCGAACTCCTCGCGCTCGCTGTCATCGATGCGGTGCCCGAAGGTGGCATCGACGACGACGGTGAGCGCGACATCTCC
Source organism: Aquihabitans sp. G128 (assembly GCF_019048865.1). GTDB lineage: Bacteria > Actinomycetota > Acidimicrobiia > Acidimicrobiales > Iamiaceae > Aquihabitans. The sequence goes on from NZ_CP077604.1 coordinate 1,474,154, forward strand.
GTAGGCGTCGAGGAACGCTCGAACCGCCTCGTCGAGTTGGGCGAGGCTCGGAGCGGTCCGGCCCTCCGTGGCGATGTTGGATCCGTCGACGACGACGTGTTGCATGGCCATGTGGCTCCCAAGTCAAGCAGCTACCTGACGCGCAGGGGGGATCATGGTTCGGTGCACCGACGGGATCGTTGCTGCACAACGGTTCACGTCGCCCACGCGAGGGCGCCGTACCATCAGCAGCCGTGACCGTGACCGCAGCACTGTTCGACTTCGGCGGCGTGATCCTGTCGAGCCCCTTCGACGCGTTCGCCCGCTACGAGGTCGACCACGGCCTTCCCGTCGACTTCATCCGCGGCGTGAACGCCACCGATCCCGACACCAACGCGTGGGCGCAGCTCGAGCGCAGCGAGGTCGACCTCGACGGGTTCGCAGCGGCGTTCGAAGAGGAGTCGGCGCGCGCCGGGCACCGCGTGCCGGGGTGGGACGTGCTGGGCCTGCTCGCCGGTGACGTGCGCCCCGAGATGGTCGAGGCGGTGCGCCGCTGCGGCGAGCGCCTCAAGACCGCGCTGCTCACCAACAACGTCACCGGCCTCGAAGTTCAACCCGGCGATGGCCGAGATCGTCGCCCTCTTCGACGAGGTGGTGGAGTCGAGCGTCGTCGGCGTCCGCAAGCCCGACCCCGAGTTCTACGAAATCGCCTGCACCCGCCTCGGCATCGAGCCGAGCGAAGCCGTGTTCCTCGACGACCTCGGCATCAACCTCAAGCCGGCGCGCGATGGGCATGCAGACCATCAAGGTCGGCGACCCGGCCCAGGCCCTCGCCGAGCTCGAGGCCATCGTCGGCTTCCCCCTGGGCTGACGCCCGGGTCCGCAGGGATGGAGGGCGGCTACTTGTAGCCGGCGGCGATGTGGTCGAGCCACCACTGCGGGGCGGCGGCCATGAGCTCGGTGAAGTCGAGGTAGTCCCACCAGCGCGCCACCTTGCCGTCGGCGAGCTCCTGGACCGAGGTGAAGCGGAGGGTGTGGCTCAGCCCCTCCTCCCACGTCCACGTCTCGGAGTGCTCCGTCACGACGAAGCTGCCGCTGGCCACGATCGGGCCGTCGTGGAGCTCGTAGGCCAGCAGCGGCTCGAGCCCGATGCGCAGGCGGGCCTCGGTCTCGGCGGGGCCGAACGCGCCGGGGTCGAGCGCCAGGACCGGCACGTCGACGTAGTGGCCCTCGGGCGCCATGAGCGCACCGACGGCGGCGAAGTCGCGACGGCCGAGCGCCGCCCAGAAGGCCTCGACGACGGCGACGTTGGCGGCAACCTCTTCGGGGGTGGTGGTCATGGCGCCACGGTCTAGCGCGGCGCCCGTCGAAAAGCTGACGGACCGTCAGGTCACCGTCCGGGGACGACGAGCCTGCAGGCCGGTCGCTACTTGGCGGCGGCCCAGCTGTCGCCGAAGGAGAGGTTGACCTCGAGCGGCACCCGGAGCTCGGCGGCGCCGCGCATGACCTGGAGGGTGAGGGCGCCGATGTCGTCGTGCTCGGCGGCGGGCACCTCGAGGATGACCTCGTCGTGCACCTGCAGCACCACCCGGCTCTCGGCCCGGCGCTCGTCGAGCGCGTCGTCGAGGCGGATCAGGGCCACCTTGAAGATGTCGGCCGCCAGGCCCTGGATGCCGGCGTTCATGGCCTGGCGCTCCCCCGCCTGCTTGATGCCCCGGTTGCTCGACGCCAGCTCGGGGATGGGCCGCCGGCGGCCGAACAGCGTCTCGGTGTAGCCCCGCTCGCGGGCCTCGGCCACGGTGCGCTCCATGTAGGCCTTCACCGCCGGGAAGGCCGTGAAGTAGGCGTCGAGGATCTCGGCCGCCTCGGCCCGGGGGATGTTGAGGCGGGTGGCGAGGCCGTAGGCCTCCATGCCGTAGGCCAACCCGTAGGAGACCATCTTCGACTTGGCCCGCTGGGCGCCCGTGACGTCGCCCGGCTCCACGTGGAAGATGCGCGCCGCGGTGGCGGTGTGGATGTCGTCGCCGGCCTCGAAGGCGGCGATCAGCCCCGGGTCCTCGGCGAGGTGGGCGATGCAGCGCAGCTCGATCTGGTTGTAGTCGGCCACCAGCAGCTCGAAGCCCTCGGCCGGCACGAAGGCCTTGCGGAACTCCTTGCCCATCTCCGAGCGCACCGGGATGTTGTGCAGGTTCGGCGCGTCGGAGGAGAGCCGCCCGGTGCGGGCGACGGTCTGGTTGAAGGTGGCGTGGATGCGGCCATCGGCGGCGACCTCGGCCAGCAGGCCCTCGCCGTAGGTGGAGCGGAGCTTCTCCACCTCGCGGTAGCGGAGGAGGTGGTCGATGATCGGGTGCTGGCCCGACAGCTTCTCGAGCGACGCGGCGTCGGTGGAGTAGCCGGTCTTGGTCTTCTTGGTGGGCTCGAGGCCGAGCTCGTCGAAGAGGATCGTGCGCAGCTGCGGCGTGGAGTTCACGTTGAACTCCTTGCCGGCGTCCTCCTGGATGGCGGCGGAGAGCTCGACCACCTCGGCGCTGAGCCGGTCGGCCAGGCCCTGCAGCTCGGCCCGGTCGACGCCGACGCCGAGGTGCTCCATGCGCGCCAGCACCGCGACCAGCGGGGTCTCGAGCTCGTCGTGCAGCTTGCGAGAGCCCTGGGCGTCGAGGGCGGCGAGGATCGGGTCGACCAGGCGGTCGACGGCCAGGGCCCGGCGGCCGGCGAGCTGGCCCTCGTCGACGGTGCTCTCGTCGCCGCTGAGGTCGAGCTGGCCCTCGGGAGCGGCGTTGCCCACCGGCAGCTCGAGCTGGGCGTAGCGGCGCAGCACCTCGTCGATGGCGTACCGGGTCTCGGCCGGATCCAGCAGGTAGGCGGCGAGCGTGGTGTCGACGGCGATGCGCGGCAGCGGCCGGTCGGGCGACGCGGTGAGCAGGCTGCGCAGGATGGGCTTGGCCGGGTGGGCGGCGATGGGCCGGGCGGCCAGCACGCCCCAGGGCCTCGTCGACGGTCGGCTCGGCGAGCACGGTCGCAGGGAGCCACGCCACCTCGGCGCCGGCGCTGTCGACCACGAGGGCCAGCCCGTCCAGCGGCGTGCGACCCTCGACGCCGGACCACGTGGCGGCCACGGCCAGCACGCCGTCGTCGGTGGCGAGGCCATCGAGCACCTCGACGGCACGCGCCGCGTCGGCCACGTGCTCGACCTCGGCCTCCAGCACGTCGGCGTCGGGCAGCGAGCCGCCCAGGTCGGCCTTGAGCGCCTCGGCCAGCCGCTCGTAGAGGCTGCGGAACTCGAGGAAGTCGAAGAGGCTGCGGACCTCCTCGGTGTCGGGGTGCGGGTAGCCGATGTCGTCGAGGCCGATGGGCAGGTCGATGGCGCGGTCGAGCACCATCATCTCGACGTTGCCGCGCGCCTGCTGCTCGAACTCGGCGAGGTTCTGGCGCAGCTTGGGCGTCTGGGCGTCGACGTTCTCGAAGATGCCGTCGAGCCCGCCGTAGGTGTTGATCAGCTTGGCGGCGGTCTTCTCGCCCACGCCGGGGATGCCGGGCAGGTTGTCGCTCGGATCGCCGCGCAGCGCGGCGTACTGGACGTAGTCCCGCGGGTGCACGCCGGTGCGCTCGAGGATGCCGGCTTCGTCGTAGTTGGCGTAGTCGGAGACCCCGCGCTTGTTGTAGATGACCCGCACGTGGGGGTCCTCGACCAGCTGGTAGCTGTCGCGGTCGCCGGTGACGATGAGGACGTCGTCGCCGCGCTCCTTGGCCTGGGTGGCCAGCGTGGCGATGATGTCGTCGGCTTCGACGCCGGCCTTGTCGATGAAGGTGACCCCGAGGGTCTCGACCACCTGGCGCACCAGGCCGAGCTGCTGGCGGAGGATGTCCGGCGCCGCGGTGCGGCCCGCCTTGTACTCCGGGTTGCGCTCGTGGCGCCACGTGGGCTCGGGCCGGTCGAAGGCCACGGCGATGGCGTCGGGCTCGTGGTCGCGCACCAGGTTGATGAACATCGACGTGAAGCCGAAGACCGCGTTGGTGACCTGGCCCGAAGCCGTCACGAGGTCGGTGGGCAGGGCGTGGAACGCCCGGTAGGCCAGGGAGTTGCCGTCGATCAACATGAACCGCATAGGGGTCCGACACTACGGCGCCCCGCCCCGCCTCGTCACCGGCGGCAGGGCGGACCACCACCGAGCGGGTGGGAGCCCCGAACGACCGGACGGGAGCGGACGAGCGGGACGATCTTGCCCGATCTCGGGCAAGATCCTTGGCATCCCATCGCCGATCCCGGAGGATGTCGCCTCGTGGACGCACCCGATCCCATCGCCGACGTGGTCGCGCACCTCGCCCGCAGCACCCCGCTGCGGCCCGAGACGTGCCGGCGCATCGTCGAGGAGGTGGTGGCCGCCTTCCAGGAGCCCGTCGAGGACCTGCTCCGCCGCCGGCACCGCGAGCTGCAGGCCGCCGGCCTGGCCAACCCGGCCATCTTCGCCCTCCTGGTCCAGGAGCTGGCCCAGCGGCCGGTGGCTGCGCCCACCCTCACCGAGCGCCAGGTCCGGCGCCACATCTACGGCTAGCCGGGCTCCGCCGGCACCACGAAGGAGCAACCCATGTGCGGCATCGTCGGCTACCTCGGTCGCCAGCCCGCGGCCCCCATCCTCTTCGAGGGGCTCCAGCGCCTCGAGTACCGCGGCTACGACAGCGCAGGCATCGCGGTCGTCGGCACCTCCGCGCTGCGGGTCCACAAGGCGGCGGGACGGGTGGGCGAGGTGGCCGCCCGCGCACCGAAGCGGCTCGGTGGCAAGGTCGGCATCGGCCACACCCGTTGGGCCACCCACGGCGAGCCCACCGACGCCAACGCCCACCCCCACGTCGATGCCAGCGGCCGCATCGCCGTCGTGCACAACGGCATCATCGAGAACGCCTCGGAGCTGAAGGCCACCGTGCTCGCCGGCGTGGCCTTCGCGTCGGAGACCGACACCGAGGTGCTGGCCCACCTCATCGCCGCCCAGGACCACGACGAGCTGGAGGACCGGGTGCGCGCCGCGCTGCTGCTGGTGGAGGGGGCCTACGGCATCGCGGTGGTGGACCAGGACCAGCCTGACCGGATCGTGGTGGCCCGCAACGGCAGCCCCGTCCTGCTGGCGGTGGGCGAGCACGAGATGTTCGTGGCGTCCGACGCTGCGGCGGTGATCCGCCACACCGACCAGGTGGTCCACCTCGACGACCGGGAGCTCGCCGTGGTCCGCGCGGGCGGGTACCGCACCTTCACCCTCGACGCCGTGCCCACCACCAAGGCCCCGACCCGCACGCCGATCGTGGCCACGGCGTACGACAAGGGCGGCCACCGCGACCACATGCACAAGGAGATCCACGAGCAGCCGGTGGCGGTGGAGCGGGCGCTCGGTGGCCGGCTCGACCGCCGCTTCGCCACCGCCCACCTCGGCGGCCTGCGCATGGACCCCCGTGAGGTGCTCGCCCTGCGCCGGGTGAAGGTCCTGGGGTGCGGCTCCGCCTTCTACGCCGGCCTCGCCGGTGCGCTGCAGATCGAGACGCTGGCCCGCATCCCCGCCGATGCCGAGGCGGCCAGCGAGTTCCGCTACCGCAACCCGATCATCGAGCCCGACACGCTCTACGTGGCGGTGAGCCAGTCGGGCGAGACCTTCGACACCCTCGCCGCCGTGCAGGAGATCAAGCGCAAGGGCGGCACGGTGATCGGGGTCGTCAACACGCCCGGGAGCACCATCGCCCGGGAGTGCGGCGCCGGGATCTTCCTGCACGCCGGCCCCGAGGTGTCGGTGACCTCCACCAAGACGTTCACCTCCACCGGCGTGGCCTTCGCCCTGCTCGCGCTGCAGCTCGGGCGCACCCGCGACCTCGGGCCGGCCGACGGCGGCCGCATCATCGCCGCCCTCGACGCGCTGCCGGCGCAGATCCAACAGGTGCTCGACGCCGAGGCAGAGGTTGCGGCGGTGGCCGAGCGCCTGGCCGGCGCCGAGAGCGCCTTCTTCATCGGCCGGGTGCGGGGCCACCACGTGGCGCTCGAGGCGGCGCAGAAGCTCAAGGAGATCTCCTACGTCCACGCCGAGGCGTACCCCGGTGCCGAGCTCAAGCACGGTCCCCTCGCCCTCGTCAGCCCGGCCGTGCCGACCGTGGCCGTGGTGCCCGACGACGAGCTGTGGGAGAAGAACCTGTCGACCATCGCCGAGATCCGCGCCCGCAAGGGCCCGGTGATCGTGGTGACCGACTCGTCAGCCCCGGTCGACGGCGCCGACGCCGTGCTGCGCGTGCCGCGCACCGCCCCCGAGCTGGCGCCGCTGCTGCTGGGCATCCCGCTGCAGCTGCTCGCCTACCACTGCGCCCTGCAGCTCGGCCGCGACATCGACCAGCCCCGCAACCTGGCCAAGTCCGTCACCGTGGAGTGAGCGAGCCGCGGGCTGGCCGACCGGGCTGCCCGGCGACCGGTCGTGGACCGCGGCGGCGGACCGACGAGGTCAGGTGCCCGCAGGGGCGAGGTCGCCGTCGAGCACCCGCTGGGCCACGTGGCGCATGGTCTGGCGCTCCTTCATGGCGGTCTTCTGGATGAAGCCGAAGGCGGCGGCCTCGGTGAGGCCGTTGTGGTCCATGAGCTGGCCCTTGGCCCGGTCGACCACCTTGCGGGTCTCGAGCTGGTCCCCCAGCGAGGTGGCCTGGTCGTGGAGGGCCTTGAGCTCCTGGAAGCGCCCGAGGGCGACCTCGATGGCCGGGAACAGGTCGGCCTTTTGGAACGGCTTCACGAGGTAGGCGAGCGCCCCGGCGTCACGGGCCCGCTCGATGAGGTCGCGTTGGCTGAAGGCGGTGAGGATCACCACGGCCGAGCGGCGCTCGCCGGCGATCTCCCGCGCAGCCGACAGGCCGTCGAGGCCGGGCATCTTGATGTCGAGGATGGCGACGTCGGGGTTGTGCTGGCGGACCAGCTCGACGGCTTCATCACCTCGGCCGGTCTCGGCGACGACCTCGTAGCCCTCTTCTTCGAGGGTCTCCTTGAGGTCGAGACGGATGATCGCTTCGTCTTCGGCGATCACGACACGGGTGGGCACCGTTGCGCTCCTGTGTGGTTCCAATGTGGGGAGATCAGGTTCCGGCGGCGACGAGCCGGTCGAGCAGGTCGTCCTGGGCGGCTTCGAGCTGGCGGACCTCGGCGACCAGCTCGTCACGGTGGCGGCGCATGGCTTCCGCGTGGCGCTGGGCCTCGCGGTGCGCCTGCTCGGCCCCGGGCGTCTCGGAGACCAGGGCCCGGAGGCGGGCCTCGTCGGCGTCGTCGGCGAAGTGGGCGAGCTGCTCCTCGGCAACGGCGAGATCACGAGCGACGGCCTTCAGGCGGTCGGACACGTCTCGCAGACGCCGTTCGATGAGGGTGCGGCCCACGGTGGGCAGTCTAGGCCCGGGCCCCGGCTGCTCCGGGCCAGGCCACCAGGTGTGGCGGGAACCTCCGTTGGCGGGACACCCGGCGCCGCCGGGCACCGCCATGATGGACCCATGCCCGTGACGCCCCCCGATGCCGACGATCCGCAAGGGCTGGCCCCCTGGGGCATCGAGCCCGGCTACCTCGACGTGTTCGGCGGCTGGCAGGAGCCCGGGGCCGAAGCGGTGGCCCGCCTCCGGCGCGCCATGGGCGCCACCACCGACGATCCGGCTGAGCGCCCACCGACGCCGACCCCGCTCCAGGTGCTGCGCCCGGGCGAGCAGGTCTCCCCCGCCGGGCCCGCCTCGCTCGTGCTCGAGGATGGCACGCGGCTCGTGGTCGACGGCGCCACCCCGCCGGACCTCCCGCTCGGCTACCACCGCTTGGAGCAGGAGACCGTCCACGGCCCGGCGGTGGAGCACCTGATCGTGTCGCCGGGTCGGTCCGCCCTGCCCGCAGACCTGCGGACCTGGGGGGGTCACGGCCCAGCTCTACGCCGCCCGGTCGAGCGCCAGCTGGGGCATCGGCGACCTCGCCGACCTGCGCCGGCTGGTCGACTGGGCCACCGAGCGGGGCGCAGGCGTGGTGGGCCTCAACCCGCTGCACGCCCGACCCCGTGGCCCTGCAGCCCAACAGCCCGTACTCCCCCAGCTCCCGCCGCTGGCGCGACCCGCTCTACCTCACCATCGAGGACGTCCCCGGCGCCGACGCGCTGCCGGACCTCGCCGCCCTCGTGGCCACCGGCCGGGCCCTGTCGGACGGGGCTCGCATCGACCGCACCGCGGTGTGGGCCCACAAGCGCGGCGCGCTCGAGCAGCTGTGGGACCGGTTCGGCGGCGACCCGGCGTTCGACCGCTACCGCTACGAGCAGGGAGAGGACCTGGCCACCTGGGCCACGTACTGCGCCCTCGTCGACCACCACGGCACCGGTTGGCACGGCTGGCCCGCCGGCCACCAGGAGCCGGGCTCGCCCGCCGTGCAGCGCTACGCCGCCACCCACGAGCGCGAGGTGGGCTTCTGGGCCTGGCTCCAGTGGCTGCTCGACGAGCAGCTGCGCGCCAGCGGCGCCGCCGACGTGGTGGTGGCCGACCTGGCGGTGGGCTTCGACGCCGGTGGGGCCGACGCCTGGCAGTGGCAGGACCTGCTGGCCGAGGGCGTGCGCGTCGGCGCCCCACCGGACCTGCTCGGCCCCGACGGCCAGGACTGGGGGCTGCCGCCCTTCGTGCCGTGGAAGCTGCGCGACGCCGGGTACCAGCCCTTCGCCCGCACCATCCGCGCCGTGGCCCGCCACGCGCGTGGCCTGCGCATCGACCACGTCATGGGCCTGTTCCGCCTGCTGTGGATCCCGCCCACCATGGGCGCGGCCGACGGCGCCTACGTCCGCTTCCACGGCAAGGAGCTGCTCGACGTCGTGGCGCTGGAGAGCGTGCGGGCCGGCGCCCTCGTCATCGGCGAGGACCTCGGCACCGTCGAGCCGGGCGTGCGCGAGGTGCTGGCCGACGCCGGCGTCCTCTCCACCCGCCTGCTGTGGTTCGAGGACGAGCCGCCGGCCACCTGGCCCCGCCAGGCCATGGCCGCCGTGTCCACCCACGACCTGCCGACGGTGGCCGGCGTCTGGACCGGCGTCGACCTGGCCGACCAGCACGCCGCCGGGGTGACCGTGCCGGCCGACGGCGACGAGGAGATGCGCCACCACCTCCGCGCCGCCGGCCACGTCGACGACTCGGCCTCGGTGGAGCAGGTGGTGCTCGCCGCGCACCGCCGGCTGGCCGAAGCCCCGTCGGTGCTGGTGACCGCCACCCTCGACGACCTGCTCGGTGCCGAGCACCGCCCCAACCTCCCGGGCACCGTCGACGAGCACCCGAACTGGCGCATCCCCCTGCCGGTCCCCCTGGACGACCTCCCCGGCCACGACCGGGCCGAAGCCATCGCCGCCGCCCTCGCCGAAGGCCGCTGACGCGCCTGGTGCCCGGAGCGGGATTCGAACCCGCACGCCCTTTCGGACAGCTGAGTTTGAGTCAGCCGCGTCTGCCATTCCGCCACCCGGGCGGGTGGACTGCGCTGGTCAGCCTAGGCGGCGACCCCGCCCGGCCCCGGCAGCGGTTCAGTCGCCGGCGAGGGCGCGCAGCAGGTTCTTGGGCGTGTCCTTCGGGCTGATCTTGGGCCAGGCAGCGGCGACCTTGCCCTGCTCGTCGATCAGGAACGCCGAGCGCACGATGCCCATGTACTTCTTGCCGTACATGCTCTTCTCGCCCCACACGCCGTAGGCCTCGGCCGTGGCGTGCTCGGGATCGGACAGGAGGGTGAAGCCCAGGCCGTGCTTCTCGTCGAACTTGGCCAGCTTGGGCGGGAGGTCCGGGCTGATGCCGATGATCACGGTGTCGCCGATGTCGTCGGCGATGTCACGCAGGCCGCAGGACTGGGTGGTGCAGCCGGGCGTGTCGGCCTTCGGGTAGAAGTACACGAGCACCTTGCGGCCCTTGAAGCTCGACAGCCGCAGCTTGTCGCCCTTCTGGTCGGCCAGGTTGAAGGCGGGGGCGCGGTCACCAGCAGCGGGAGCATCAGCCATGGCGTGCACCGTAGCCAAGCGATGCGGCGCCCGGCGCCGCCGCTGGTCCGGGCTCAGCCGTCGTGGTTGACCATGGCCGTGGCGCCCATCTCGAAGTACGCCAGCAGCTTCGCCTCCAGCTCCGGCGCCAGGTGCTCTGCGTGCACCGCTTCGGTCATGTGGTGGACCCAGCGGTCCCGTCCGGCCGTGTCGATGGCCACGTGGCCGTGGCGCATCCGCAGGCGTGGGTGCCCTCGTTCGTCGGAGTACTGCTCGGTGCCCCCGCCCCAGTACTGGGCCAGGAAGCCGGCGGTGTTGCGGACCGACTCGGTGAGGTCGTCGGGGTAGAGCGGCCGCAGGACCGGGTCGGTCTCGACGCCGGCGTAGAAGCGCTCGACCACCCGGTCGAAGAACGGTCGGCCACCGACCGCCTCGAAGACGTTGACCTCCGGTCCGTCGACGGCCAGGGCCAGCGGCGCCCGTCCCCCCCGGTCCGGGCTCGGTCGTGGCCGCGCCGGTGGGGGTGCGCAGGAGGTCGCCAGGGGCGAAGTCGGCCGGCTCCAACCCTTCGACGAGCACCCCGCTCAGCGGTGGGTCGAGCGGCGGGTCCTGCTGCAGCTCGGCCAGGCCGACGACGCGGGTGAGGCGGGCGGCATCGCCGCGAGCCCACTCGAGCGGGTCGCCCAGCTGCAGCTCGCCCTCGGCCAGCACGCCGGCCACGACGGTGCCGTGGCCCTCGGCGTGGAAGGCGGTGCGGACGACGAAGGTGACGGGGTCGCTCACGGCCGGGCCGTCACTTGGGGCCGCCACCGGGGCCGAAGAACCCGCCCTCGGGCCGGCTGTGGGCGTGGAAGAAAGCCCAGGTCAGAGCCACTTCTAGGAGTCTCTGTGTGACCATTCCTCAGCAGCTCCATTCCTCATCAGGAGTAGCGATCTACGTCCGTCGGTCCTCAGACCCTATGGGTCTAGGAGCGGCAATCGAACGCCAGACCCAGGAGTGTGAGGCCCTAGTGGAGCGCAACGGCTGGCAGATCACCCAGCGGTACCCAGACAACGCCATCTCAGCCCCAGGACGCAAGCGCAAGCCTGACTACGAGGCCCTGTGCGCTGCCATCGCTAGCGGCTCAGTCACGGCCCTAGTGGCTTGGGACCCTGACGGGCTCCACCGCAAGCCCTCGGAGTCATCAGTGCGTCCTAGATCGCTACAAGGACCCACATACGCGCATCTATGGCCTACAGATCACAGGCGCAACCTCCACGATCTCGACGATAGACGTAGGCGACAAGGTGTCTGTAGTGCGTAAGCCGCAGAACGTAGGCATAGCCATCACGTCTACGCAGATCGTAGAAGGCATCAACTGGAACATCAGAACAGACTCAGTGGAGCTAGAGCTACGACTCTCTCCTGCTGACCTGCGCTCCTACATGATCTTTGACTCTGGCACCTTCGATAACAAACCATTCTCACACTAAGGCGGATAGCACTTGGCGTACTCAGACTTACAACCCATCCTCAACCCAGCACCAGGCGTAACCGTTACGTCAGCGTGGGGCGATCAAATCAGAGACAATGACGAGTTTCTAGTAAGCCCGCCGTCATGCGTTGTGTATGCCACGACCGCACAATCCACAGCCAACAACACCCTCGTTGCCATGACTGCGGATGGCGAAGTCTATGACAATGCCGCTATGCACAGCACCGTAACAAACACGTCTCAGATAGTCATTCCCGTAGCAGGGCTGTACCGCATGGAGACAATCGTTGAGTGGACTGCCAACGCCACAGGCCACAGGTTCCTAGAGTGCCTCATCAATGGCATCACTCTTAAGACTCTCAACTACCCAAGCTCACCCATGAGCGCGAACAACAACACAGCCCTAAACGGCTCTTGGACCTTCACGTTCATAGCAGGCGACTACCTAGAGGTACGTACTAGACAAACCTCAGGCGGAGCACTTACCTGCCAGCTACAGCACTTTGCCGTTACTTGGGTAGGCCGCTAGCCAGCCAGGCTCAACGCATCCAACGCGGGACGCGACAAGCCAGCCTTGACAGATGACGGCAAGGTAGTCCGCAAGAAGGTGCGTAGATTCGCCTTAAGTTCTGGCGGGGCAGCCTTGAATCTGCCACTTAATGCCAAATCCTCTAGGAACACCAACACACTAAGGGGCCCAAGGCTTCCTATGAACCTCTCCATCTTCCTAATGTTGCCCTGCGCTACAATTGTCAAAAACTCCGCCCTCAATAGGCTCTGGTTCATTGGCGTAGCGTCGACGTAGTTTGCTGCACTAATTTCGCTCAGATGCGTGTCTAGCTCTGACGGTCGCACGACCTGTTTAGCGAGAGCATCCAGCTTCCTGTCAAGGCTCTGATACAACGTCAGTTCCTTTGGCTCCCGCTTCCAAGCGCCATCGCGCATTACTCCCGCGTGGAGGTTATTGGCTCGCCCAATGGTTCGCCCAATGCTGAGAATGCACACCCAAGCTATGATGACAGCAAAGATGCTTAGGGCCTTGCCAACAGCGTGGAGCTCTCCAGCCCCAAGCAAGCCGCCTAAGAAGATAAACATCACCGTGCCCGTGAGCAGCGGAAGCGGTAGGAGCATCAGGGTGCGGATTTGTTGAGTAATATACAGTTCGTGGTCTGAGCGGTATTCGTTCAGTAGGGCAGCGTACTGAGCATCCTTACCCTCTTTAATCTTCTGTCGTTTCTCCCTCCGCACGTTCTTCCACTTGGTAATGTCATCCTGAAAGATCAGGGCAATAATCGCCAAGATCAACGAAATAACGGTTAACACAAATCCCGTTATCTCCAACCACCTAGGCACAGGTCCCGCTCCCCTCACACATTCTGACGACTCTAGCAGAACCTTTACCGTTGCTTGGGTTGGCCGCCTAGACGCCCAGTTTAAACCTGGCGTTTCGCGATAGCTTGTCTAGCATGGAATGTCTACAGGTAGCGCGGATTAGTTTCGTATGAGCAGCCTGCCCAATAGGCAATAGACCTGCCCACTCAGCACTAACAGCTAGTTCTTCCAGGAATGGAGGAATGTTGTCAGGGCCAATTCTCAAAAGGAACTTGAGAACGTCGTTTTCGCTGGTGTAACTAATGAATTCAGCTATGAGCGACGCGGGCAGGCTCGCTAACGCTTTGCCAGTCTGGTCGCGCAGATCGCTTTGCATCGTGCGCCGCCCCTCCACCGCCACCATTCGCAGCAACGTCCGCTCTCAGGTTCCCTAGCCCCAGTCTTAAGCTAGTCAGGTCCGTCTGACGTTGAGCCTCCGCTCGCTCTTGGGCTTCAAGGACCTTTGCTACGTCGCTACGCAGAGCTTCGTCTTTAGAACTATTGACCTGCTGCAAACGCTCTAGAGCATCTTTCGTGTCTGATCTCATGTTCGCTTGCAACTGGTCAAGGGTGTTGGGCAGATTGGCCAGCGTCGCGGTAAACCCGTCGATTAGGGCCGCAGTATTCTTTTCAGTAGCCTGTATACTGCCGTTCATTGTCGCTTGATCTGAGCCTAGACGCTTGATCTCATCCAGTAGTGTCTCCCTGAACTCCTTGCGTTTCAAAAGAATGAAGCGGATAAAGACCGCGATGGCAACGACTGCAAAGATGGCAGCAGCAATAGCAAGTCCGCGCGCCCCAATCCTAAAGCCAACAATGCCAGTGGCAATACCAACCACACTTAGGACTCCACTACGCCTGTTGAGGTAGTCCTCAGCGCGATCCCACCACCTCCACTTGTCTTGCGGGTCTGGCGTGCCAGGATCAATAACTACCGCCTGTGGCACGTTCCCGCTCCCTGTGACATTCTGACGAGTGTAGCCGCGCCTGTAACAGCCTGAGGCCCACTGACCCCGGACGGGACAGAGCTTCACCAACGCAAGCTGAGAGGCCCCTAGACGGCCCTCTAACGCAAAGAGCCGCCCGTACCCCTCACAGGTACTAGGCGGCTCTTTTTTGCGTTCTGCGAAGAGAGCTAGATCAGGCCTTGCCGTAGAGCTTGGGTGCCCTGCCTCGCCCATCGTGGTCAGGCGCATCGCCCAGGTCCACGATGTCACCGTTCTCCAACAGTTGCTTCACGTAGTTGGTAGCCGTGCCCTTCTCACGATCCAGAGCCGTAGCCAGGTCCGCCACCTTCCAGCCGCTACCCAGCTTGTGGGCAGCCTTCTTCACGTCCTCGTAGGGGATGCGAGGGGCGCGAGCACCGCCGCCGCCAGACGCAGCCTTGGCACGGCCCTTGGAAGCCGCAGCGGGAACTTCGATCCCAGCTTCCTTCAACACCTCCTCAGGCACGCCCACAGCCAGCCAGGCAGCCGCAGGGATGTTCTCAGCCTCTGCGTAGGCCTTGGCCTCAGAGATGAACACAGCCCGCTGACGTGAGAAGTCTGGCGCCTGGCCTTCCTGAGCCTCCGTGAGCGCAGCCGTGAGCTTCAATCGCACAATGACGTCAGTCTCTGCCTTGATTTGCGAGCGCAACGCTTCCACGGCGCCCCTGTCAACAACCGGCCGACCTGATTGGCCCAGCGTTTCGAGATAATGCCTGATGCCGTCTTCAACGGATTTGGTTGTCACGACCACTCACACTAGTCAGACCGTCCCCCGCAGCACTTCACTGTCCCCAACCAGGCTTTTGCCGTTAACAACTGCTCGTCCCCCTACCCTCGCGGACCTGCCTCCCTCAATGCAGTGCACAATGAGCAGGAATAGCGGCCCCTCCTCCCACGACGGAGGTCGACCACCTTCTCGCAGCACGTGGACATCTCAGATGGAACTCTGTTGGCGGCTGGGAGAACGAGCGATGTGAAGGCCTCGACCCTGATCTTCGCGATGCGATTCTCGGTCAGCCGGTGCACGAGCAGGCCGTCACTTGGGGCCGCCACCGGGGCCGAAGAACCCGCCCTCGGGCCGGCTGTGGGCGTGGAAGTGGTTCGGGATGTTGCGCATGTTGCCATCGACCCAGTGGGCGCCGAGGTTGGCGGTGGCCACACGGGCCAGCTCGGCCATCATGTGGTCGCGCTCGGCCTGGGGCGGGTTGGTGCCGTGCCCCCGCCACACCACCATCGGCGTGGCGCAGATCTCGCAGTCGGCGATCCAGCAGATGTCGTCCTCGTGGTGCCACGGCGTGATCCGCGCCGCCTCGCACAGCGGGCAGTCCGGGTCCTTCTCGCGTTCGGTCACCCGGCCAGGCTAGAGGTGGTGGGCTCGGCGGCGGCGAGGGCGGCGGCCGCTACCGTCGACCCCATGAGCGACCCCTACGGATCGGCAGGCACGGGCTACGCGGTCGTGCCCGACTCGGGCGGCGGGCCCGGCGTGCTCGTGCTCCATGCGTGGTGGGGGCTGACCCCGTTCTTCACCTCGATCTGCGACCGGCTGGCCGACGCCGGCTTCGTGGCCCTCGCCCCGGACCTGCACGGCGGGGGCCAGACCGCCGACACGCCGGACGAGGCCGAGGCCCTTCTCGCCTCGGTCGACCCCAACCGGGCGGCCAACCTGGTGGTCGGCTCGCTGTCGACGCTCCGGGCCATGCCGGCCACGCCCGACGGGCGCGTCGCGGTGCTGGGCTTCTCCATGGGCGCCTCGTGGGCGTTGTGGGCAGCCACCCGCTTCCCGGACGACGTTGCCGCTGCCGTGGCCTACTACGGCAGCCAGGACATCGACTTCGCCCCCGCCGACGCCGCCTTCCAGGGCCACTTCGCCGAGATCGACGAGTTCGAGTCCGAGGACGACGTGAACTACC
Source organism: Aquihabitans sp. G128 (assembly GCF_019048865.1). Classification (GTDB taxonomy): domain Bacteria; phylum Actinomycetota; class Acidimicrobiia; order Acidimicrobiales; family Iamiaceae; genus Aquihabitans. The sequence goes on from NZ_CP077604.1 coordinate 1,489,843, forward strand.
TGGAGGCCCAGCTGCGCCTGGCCGGCAAGGCCGTCGACTTCCACCGCTACCCCGGCACCGGCCACTGGTTCGCCGAATCCGACCGGCCCGCGGCCTACGACGAGGCCGCCGCCGAGCTGGCCTGGGACCGCACCACCGCCTTCCTGCACGCCCACCTCGACGAGGCCTGACCATGCCGCTCCCCGCCCTCCCCCCCGGACCACGCCGAGCAGCGGGCGGTGGTGCACCACGTCCTCGTCCACGTGGTCAGCCGGGCCCGCTCCCAGGCCGACGGCCACATCGGGCTCACGCCCACCCCTGGCGGCCTGGGCACGCCCGCCTTCGGTCCCGGTCCCTCGATCGTGCGCCTCACGCCCACCCACCTGGTGGTCGAGGGCACCGAGCCCACGCGCACGCAGCCGCTCGCCGGCGCCACCCTGCGGTCGCTCGCCGAGGCCGCCGGCGCCGACCTCGACCGGGAGCTCGACGTGGGCGGTGACACCCCGCCGCTCGGCGACGTCGATGCCGAGCTGGTGCTCGACCCCGGTGCCATCGGCCGGTTGGCCGCCTGGCACGCCCTGGCCTGGCAGGTGTTCGACCGCGTGGTCGCCGCGCTGCCGCCCGATGCCGAGCCCGCTCGCACGCAGCTCTGGCCCGAGCACCTCGACTCGGCCACCAACGTGGTCGTCGGCGTCGACGAAGCCGGCCAGCCCCGGCGGGTGGGCCTGGGCGCCTCGTCCGGCGACGGCTTCCACGAGGCGCCGTACCTCTACGTCGGCCCGTGGGGCCCCGAGCGACCGGGCGACCCGGCCTTCTGGAACGCCCCGTTCGGCGCGGTCTGCGGCTACGACGACCTGCGCACCGCCGCCTCGCCGCTGGACGCGGCCACCGCCTTCCTGACCGAGGGCCTCGACCGGCTCCGCTGAGGCAGCCGGCCGGTGACCAGGGGCGGCGCCTGCGCACGGCCACGCGCCAGGTGACCAGGGGCGGCGGCCCGGGCGCCGGTACGGTCTGACGCCATGCGCACCGCTCCCCGGCCCGCCCGACGCCTGCTCGCCACCGCCGGGCTGGCCCTCCTGCTCCTCGGCACCGCCGCCGGGTGCAGCGGCTCCAGCGACGACCAGACCGGCACCATGTCCTCGCCCGACAAGAGCGCCACCATGCAGGCCAGCTCCACCACGACCGCGAAGCCCACCACCACGACCGCCCCCACCACGACCACCGTGGCCGCGCCGGTGGGCGCCGGCTCCCCCGAGGACGCCACCGCCCAGCTCTACGCCGCCTTCCAGGCCGGCGACCGCGCTGCGGCGGCCAAGGTGGCCGAGCCGGCCGCCATCGACGCCGTGTTCGCCGCCGTCCCGGGGCCGTACCAGCCCTACCGCGGCTGCGACACCGCCGAGTTCGGCACCTCCGGCTGCCTCTACCGCGACCGGTCGACGAACCACACCATCCAGTTCGACCTCGAGAAGCGCGGCACGGTCTGGGTGGTCACCAACGGCTTCTACTCCGCCGACTGATCCTCGCCACCGCCCGAGCCGGGCGGTGGCGAACCGGGCGGGAAACCCAGGGCCCTGTCCCCCACATCCCCGCCGAGTTCGGCCCACCGCCCGAACCGGGCGGGAAACCAAGGGCCCTGACCCCCACATCCCCGCCCGGTTCGGGGGGGTCGGCGGGGTCGAACCCGGCGGGAGACCCAGGGCCGGGGCCCCCCAGATCCCCGCCGAGTTCGGCCCACCGCCCGAACCGGGCGGGAAACCCAGGGCCCTGGCCCCGAGATCCCCGCCCGGTTCGACGAGGCGGGGGGGCAGGCTCAGGAGGCGTCGAGGGCCTGGCGGAGCGAGGAGACGTAGGCGTGGAGCTCGTCGGGGCCGCCGCCGTCGAGGATGCGCTTGACGATGGCGGTGCCGACGATGGCGCCGTCGGCCTCCTGGGTGACCTCGACGGCCTGCTCCGGGGTGGCCACGCCGAAGCCCATGAGCACGGGCTTGTCGGTGAGGGCCTTCATGCGGCGGGCCAGCACCGCGCCCTGCTCGCCCAGCGAGGCCCGCACCCCGGTGATCCCCATGAGGTTCACGCCGTAGATGTAGCCCCGGCTCTGCTCGCAGATGCGGGCCAGCCGGTCGTCGGGCGTGATGGGCCCGGCGAGCAGGACCGTCTCGATGCCGGCGGCCTCGGCCGCGGAGCGCCACGGCTCCTGCTCCTCCATGGGCACGTCCGGCAGGACCATGCCGGAGAAGCCGGCCTCGGCCATCTCGCCGGCGAAGCGCTCGTCGCCCATGTGGAAGGCGAGGTTGTAGTACGTCATGGCCACCAGCGGGACGCCGGCGTCGAGGCCCCGGAGGGCGGCGAACACCGAGCCGGGCGTGGTGCCCTGGCGCAGGGCCAGCTCCGATGCCTCCTGGATGACCGGGCCGTCCATGGCCGGGTCCGAGAACGGGATGCCCACCTCGATGGCGTCGGCACCGGCGTCGGCCATGGCCCGCACGATCTCGGTCCACGGGCCGAGGCCACCGGTCAGGTACGGCACGAGCAGCTTGCGGCCGCCGTCGCGGATGGTGCGGAAGCGGGCCTCCATGGGCCCGGGGGTGGGGGCCGGCGGGAGCGGCGTGGCGGTGGTGACGGGCTCGGTGGTGCTCACTTCGCCTCCCCCTTGAGCAGGTCCATGATCTGGGCCACGTCCTTGTCGCCCCGACCGGAGAGGTTGAGGACCACGGTCTGGCCCGCCAGCGACGGCGCCTCCCGGATGACCCAGGCCAGCGCGTGGGCGGGCTCGAGCGCCGGGATGATGCCCTCGGTGCGGGTGAGGACCTGGAAGGCGTTCACCACCTCGTCGTCGTCCACGGCGAAGTACTCGGCCCGGCCGATCTCGGAGAGGTGGGCGTGCTCAGGGCCGACGCCGGGGTAGTCGAGCCCGGCCGAGATCGACTGGGCCTCCTCGACCTGGCCCCACTCGTCCTGCTTCAGGTACGACGCCATGCCGTGGACCACGCCGGGCACGCCCCCGCCGATGGCGGCGCCGCCCGAGGGCTCGACGCCCACCAGGCGGGTGTCGGTGTCGGCGAAGCCGGCGAAGAGGCCGGCGGCGTTGGAGCCGCCGCCCACGCAGGCGACGGCGACGTCGGGGTCGGCGCCGCCGAGCAGGGCCCGGCACTGCTCCCGGGCCTCGTCGCCCAGCACCCGGTGCAGCTCGCGCACCATCCACGGGTACGGGTGCGGGCCCATGACCGAGCCGAGGCAGTAGTGCGACGACTCGACGGTGGCCACCCAGTCGCGCATGGCCTCGTTGACGGCGTCCTTCAGCGTGCGGCTGCCGGACGACGCCGGGCGCACCTCGGCGCCCAGGAGCTTCATGCGGAAGACGTTGAGCGCCTGGCGCTCCATGTCGACCTCGCCCATGTAGACGACGCACTCGAAGCCCATGAGGGCGGCGGCCGTGGCCGTGGCCACGCCGTGCTGGCCGGCGCCGGTCTCGGCGATGAGGCGCTCCTTGCCCATGCGCTTGGTCAGCAGGGCCTGGCCGAGGACGTTGTTGATCTTGTGCGAGCCGGTGTGGTTGAGGTCTTCGCGCTTGAGCAGGAGGCGCAGGCCGAGCTGCTCGGAGAGCCGGCCGCACTCGGTGAGCGGCGAGGGCCGCCCGGCGTAGTCGTGCAGGAGGCCGTCGAGCTCGGCCCGGAACTCGGGATCGGCCCAGGCGTCGCGGAAGGCGGCGTCGAGCTCGATGCAGGCGGGCATCAGCGTCTCGGGGATGAAGCGGCCGCCGAACGAGCCGAAGCGGCCCGCGGCGTCGGGCTCGCCCATGAAGGACGAGGTGGGATCGGGATCAGACATGGCAGTTCCTCAGCGTGTGGGGGTGCGAACAGGGCGATGGCGCATCAGGCCACCGGCCACTGCCCGTCTCGCCGCGCGCACGAACCACGCCAGGCGGGCGTAGCGCGCCCGGCGCGGGCCGCCACGAGGCCGGACCCCACGGGGTCGGACGGGAGCGCTCACAGCACGTCGTCCTGCATCCAGTCGTACGGCAGCACGCTGCCGGCCGGGTCCAGCGCGCCGGCGTGCTCGGCCGGCACCGCCGCCTTGGCGGCATCGATGAAGGCCTTCACCTTGCGGGCGTCCTTCTGCCCGGGCTCGCCGCGCTCGGACTCGACGCCGCTGGCGACGTCGACGCCCCACGGGCCCACCTGGCCGATGGCGGCGGCCACGTTCTCCGGCGTGAGGCCACCGGCGAGGATCACCCGCTGACCCGGCGGCAGCTGCGCGGCCAGCCCCCAGTCGAACGTCTCGCCCGAACCGGGCCGGGGCGAATCGATGAGCAGCGCGTCGGCGCCGTAGTCGGCGGCGTGGTCGAGGCCGCGGTCGCCGGCTGGGAAGGCCTTGATGACCAGCGGGACCCGGGCCCGGATGAGCCGGGTGCTCTCGGCCGACTCGTGGCCGTGGAGCTGTGCGGCCCGCAGGCCGGTGCTGTTGACGATGTCGACCACCCGGGCCGGGGCTTCGTCGCGGAACACGCCGACGGTGAGGATCTCCGGCGGGAGCCGCTTGACGATGTCGCGGGCGATGCTCGGGGCGATCTGGCGCTTCGACGGGGCGAAGATGAAGCCGACCGCGTCGGCGCCCATGGCCACCGCCAGCAGCGCATCGTCCTCGCGGGTGATCCCGCAGATCTTCACGAACACGCCGTCAGGCTAGGGGGTCGCGGTGCCGGCCTCCGCCATCGCTTTCCCACCGGTGCGACCGGCCCGGTCCTCGTCCATCTGCTCGTAGGCCCAGTGGAGGAACCGGTAGGAGATCTGCACCCAGAGCAGCACCATGCCGCCCACCTGCAGCACGGCGGCCGCCGTCTGCTGGTCGGTGACGGCGTCGAAGCCCTGGAAGACCCGAGGCGCCAGCTCGTAGGTGCGGTAGATCGGGAAGTCCGACCACGTCATGAAGAAGCCTGGGAGCACCGGCACGATCGACTGGCCGATGAGGTAGGTGATGCCGGCGCCGCCGGTGAGGCGGCGCACCCCCGGGTGCGGGCACTGCACGGGCATCCACAGCGCGAAGCCGGCGAAGACCCAGGCCCCGTCCATGGCGAAGGCGCCGTACGGCGTCTTCACGAGGTAGTCGACGAACGCCGGTGCGTTCACGCCCACCAGGATCGATGCGGCGGCGGGCACCGCCACGATCGGCCGGGCCAGCCAGCGCAGCACCGTGAGCCGCTTGCCCCAGCCGAAGATCCGCACGGCGAGCGGGGCGGGCATCGAGAACAGCAGCAGGGGCGCCACCACCATGACCATGAGGATCTGGCGGATCATCTGGGCGGTGGCCAGGTAGCCGGCGCCCAGCGTGGCGAGCGGCCAGTCGAGGCAGGCCCACAGGCCGACCACGCCGAGGACGAAGGCGAACGACCGGCCGGTCGACGAGCCGGTCGCCGCGGTGGCCTGGGAGCCCGCCCGGGCCTGGACCAGCTCGTCCTGGTGCCGGCCTCGGAGCAGCCACCAGCCGGCCAGGGCGACGACCGACAGGACGATGAGGATGGAGCCCAGGTAGGGCCGCGGGGTCCACGTCCACGTCTTGAGCGACGAGGAGCACCACCAGCTCACGTGTAGGTCCCCTTGTCGAGGCGGGGTAGGTCCTTGACCCACTGCGACTGGCGGACGTTGCTGGGGTACAGGCGGTGGGCGACGTCGTCGGCGGTGTAGACGGTGACCGCCGAGGGGTGCCCGACGATGTAGTTGCCGTCCTCGTCGGGCTCGCCGATCTCGGGCGCCGCCTGCTTGATGACCGCCAGGGAGTCGACGATCATCGCCTCCTTCTCGGCCTTGGTCTTGCCGGTGGGCGTCAGCCCCACGAACTCCGGGTCGATGGCGTTCAGGTAGGTCTTGAGCACCTCGGGGGTGTCCCGGTCGACGTCGACGCCCACGAAGAGCACCAGCGGGTTCGAGCCCGGGCCGCTGCCGATGCCGTCCTTGGCCCGGGCCAGCGTGTTCAGCGTGATCGGGCACACGTCGGGGCAGTTCGTGTAGCCGTAGAAGAGGATCGTCAGCTTGCCCTTCGTCTTCTCGACGATCGGGTACGGCTTCCCGTCGACGTCGGTGAAGGTGAAGTCGGGCTTCGGGAACGGCGGGTCGAGCAGGGTGCCGGACCAGTCGCCCTTGGGCTCGGGCTCGGCGTCGGTGTCCGGCGAGCTGCCCCGGTCGAGGCTGCAGGCGCCGAGCGCCAGGGCCGCGGCGCCGGCGGCGCCGAAGCCGAGCACGCGGCGGCGCGACCAGGGAGGGGTGGGGGCAGCCGTCATGGCGATCAGTGCTCCATGTCGTGGGCGGACGAGTCGGACGTGGTGGACCCGAAGGGCACCACCCGCACCGTGGCGGTGCGGGAGCCGGCGTGGGCGAACGTGAGCTTCAGCTTGATGGTGGTGCCGGCCTTCAGGGAGCCCGACAGGCCCTCCAGCATCACGTGGAGCCCGCCCGGCTCGAAGGTCACCTTCGAGCGAGCCGGGATCTTCAGCGCCTTGACCGGCACCATGGTGGCCAGGCCCTTGGCATCGGTCTCGGAGCGGTGGACGCTCACGGTGTCGGCCACCGAGCTGGCCACGCCGACGAGCTCGTCGTCGGTGCCGGTGCCGTTGTCGACCACCATGCGGATCGAGGCCGTGGTGGGGTTGGGCGGCACCTCGACGGTGGCGTCGAGCACCCGCAGCTCGCCGCTGGCCTCGGCCTTGGCGCCGTCGCCGCTGCCGCACCCGGCGAGGGGCAGCACCACGAGGGCCGACACCATGAGGACGAGGCGGATCAGACGGGACATGTGCAGGGGCGCTCCGAGGCCAGTGTGGCCGTTGGACCGGCCGTCCCACTAGTCGGGCGGCGCCTCGATCCGGTTCCCGGTGCGGCCTCAGCCGATGGCGCGCAGGGCGGCGACGCCGGCGGTGGCGTCGCCCGCGGTGACCAGCGACTCCCCCACCAGCACGGCGTGGTAGCCCGCCTCGGCCAGCCGGGTCGCGTCGGGCACGCCGCGCACGCCCGACTCCGCCACGCGGATCACCCCTTCGGGCATCTGCGGGGCCATCCGCACGGCTCGATCGGTGTCGACCTCGAAGGTCACCAGGTCCCGCTGGTTCACGCCCACGAGCGTGGCGCCCACGGCGAGGGCTCGCTCCAGCTCGGCCTCGTCGTGGATCTCCATGAGGGCGTCGAGGCCCAGGTCGAGGGCGAGCTGGTGGAACCCGGCCAGCTCGGCGTCGTCGAGGGCAGCGGCGATCAGCAGCACGGCGTCGGCACCCATCAGGCGGGCGTCGCACACGTCGGCCTCGCAGACCGTGAAGTCCTTGCGCAGCACCGGGATGGCGACCGCCGCCCGAGCCGCGGCGAGGTCCTCGGGCGACCCCCCGAACCAGTCGACGTCGGTGAGCACCGACAGGCAGGTGGCGTCACCGGCTTCGTAGGCGGCGGCCAGCAGCGCTGGGTCGAGGTCCGGCGCCAGGTCCCCCTTGGACGGCGACCGCCGCTTCACCTCCGAGATCACGCCCAACCCCTGGGCCGCCGCCAACCGCGCCGCGAACCCCCGAGGCGCCCCCTCCAGCGCCCGAGCCGCCTCGATCAACGCCCCGACCGACCGCCCATCCGCCGCCGCGACCTCGCGGTGCCCAGCAAGGATCCGGTCCAGGTACGTGGCCATGCGTCGACCGTACCTGCGCCCGCCCGGCCTCCCGCCACCCGACGGCCGAGGGCGGTCAGTCCCGGTGCCGGCCTCGGGACATCTCGATGATGGGCAGCATGACGAAGAGGGCGGCGGAGACGGCGATGCCGATGAAGGCGCCGGCCAGCAGCTCGCGGGACGAGAGCACCATGCCGAGGAAGCCGGAGAGGATGCCCAGGGCGAACACGGCCACCGGCACGATGGCCAGCAGCCCGCGGTGCTTGCGGGCGCGGATGCCGCTGCCCTCGGGGGCCAGGCGCTCGTCCTCGGCGGCCCAGCCGGCGAAGTCGCGCTGCCAGCCGTCGTCGCCGCGGCGGGGCGTCCAGCCCTTGCCGGCGGGCACGTCGGGCTCGCGGTTGGGCCGGATCCGTTCGGTCGGTGGGCCGACGGGCAGGCGCAGGCTGAGGTCGTAGCGCTCCCGGGCGCCGGCCTGGCCCAGCACCTCCCAGGCCTCGTTGACGAGGACCATCTGCCGAGCGTGGCGGGCCCGGGTGGCGGCATCGGCATCGACGTGGAAGTCGGGGTGGTGCCGGCGCGCCGCGCTGAGGTACGCCTGGCGGATCTCCGCAGCCCCCGCACCGACCGGCACGCCCAATGCCTCGTAGTGGTTCACTGCGGGCCCATCGTATTGCGCCGCCACGCTCCCCTGCCCCGATCCTCGTGGTGCGCCCATGGCCATCCTCGTCGGCACGGGTGCAACCGTCTTGAGCGCCGGGTTGGCAGGCCGGCGGGCGCCGGCTCAGCCGACGGGCAGCGGCAGGGCGGCGAGCCCGGCCGGTCGTCCGGCCACCTCGGCGGCGGCCGGCACCTCGACGGCCCGCGCGACGTAGGCGAGGGCGACCGAACCGCCGGTGGCGACGTCGGCCGCGCTGCTGGTGACCGTGCCGGCGGCCTCGCCGCCGACGGTGACCTCGGTGCCCACGGCCGGCGGCGGCCCGTCGAGCACCACGGCGGCGAGGCGACGGGGCACGTTGCCGCCCCGGCTGTCGATCCGGGCCACCAGCTCCTGGCCGGTGTAGCAGCCCTTGGTGAAGCTCACGGAGCTGTCGATGGCCCACTGGCCGACGGTGGCCGGGATGGTGTCGGCATCCAGCTCGGCACCCCAGCGGGGGGCGCCGGCTCGGATGCGCAGGGCCTCGAACGCCTCGGCGTCGACCTCCACCGCGCCGGCGGCCACCAGCGCGCCGACCTCGTCGTCGCCGGCGTCCAGGTAGTCCACCCCGATGGTGCCCGGCCACCCCGCCGGGAGGCCGGCCTCCGCCGTGCCGCCCCGCAGGGAGACGGTGGGCACCGCCTCGCGCAGCTCGAGCTCGGCCTTGGTGCGGAGCTTGAACCGCTCGAGCCGGGCCTTCCACGCCGCCCCGGCCCCCGGGTCGGTGTCGATCTGGACGGCGTCGTCGGCGGTGCGCTGCACGCGCCCCCCAGCCGTCGACCTTGCCCTGCGGCGCCAGCACGAACGAGAAGCTGCTCTCCCCCGGCGCCAGCTTGGCCACGTCCTGGCTGAGCTGTCCCTGGAGCCAGGTCACGGCCTCCGGGCCGGTCACGGTCAGGACGTCTCGGGTGGTGCGGGCGACGACGGCGGTCATGCCCGCCAGTCTGCCGGGCGCCCGCCCAGACCGGTCAGCCCAGCCGACCGCGGGCGATCTCGGCGGCGCCGACGACCCCGGAGTCGTCCCCGAGGCCGGCCACCACGACCATGGAGTCGGCCATCTTGCGCACCGCGTGGGGACGAGCGGCTGCGGCGATGCGGTCGGCGAAGGGCTGGCCGAGCTTGCCGGCCATGCCACCGCCGACGACCACGCGGTCGACGTCGAGCAGGTTGCACACGTTGGCCACGCCGATGCCCAACGCGGCGACGGCCTCGTCGAGGATCTCGGTGACCACCCTGTCGCCTTCGGCCAGGGCGGCGGCCCACACGCCGGAGGTGGCCTTGGCCTTGCCCCGCTCCTCCTGGTGCTCGAAGAGGGACGTCTTGCGACCGGCGGCGGCCAGGGCCCGGGCGCTCTCGGTCATCATGCGGCGGCCGGCGTAGGCCTCGATGCAGCCGCGACGGCCGCAACCGCACCGGGCGCCGCCGGGGCGGACCACCAGGTGGCCGAACTCCCCCGAGCCGCCGTTGGCGCCGTCGTAGCCCTTGCCGTCGAGCACCATCCCGGCGCCGACGCCGGTGCCCAGCCACACGCCGAACAGGAAGTCCGACCCCTGGCCGGCGCCGGCCACCCACTCGCCCACCAGGCCGCACTGCGCGTCGTTGACCAGCGAGACGGGCACGCCGAGGTCGGCGCTGAGCTGGGCGGCGACGTCGGTCTCCGCGGTCCATCCCTCGAGGTTGGGGGCCTGCACCACGCGGTCGTCGTGGATGATCCCGGGGATCCCGATGCCCACCGCCTCGGGGGTGCCGTCGAGGCTGCGCACCATGCGGCTGACCTGGGCCACCAGGGCGTCGACCGAGGTGGGCGTGTCCTCCTTGGCCCGGTGGTGGACCTGGTGGTCGTCGCCCACCAGCCCGACCCCGATGTTGGTGCCCCCCACGTCGACCCCGGCCAGCAGCATCTCGTCGATCTCCTCAGGTCACCGTCGTGCTCGGACCCGTCGATCCTGGCACCCCGCTCCCCACCGGCCGCGCCGAGCGAGCGAGGTGCGCCTCAGCGGGCCTTGCGGTCCGCCGTCATGCGGCGGGCGGCGGGCACGGCGGCGAGCAGGGCCCGGGCCTTGTTGCGGGTCTCGAGCTCCTCGGTGGCGGGGATCGAGTCGGCCACCACGCCGGCGCCGGCCTGCACGCAGGCCCGGCCGTCGGGCAGGCACACCATGGTGCGGATGGCGATGGCGGTGTCGATGTTGCCGGAGAAGTCGAGGTAGCCGACCACACCGGCGTAGGGGCCGCGCTTGGTGGGCTCGAACTCGTCGATGATCTCCATGGCCCGCACCTTCGGGGCACCGGAGACGGTGCCGGCGGGCAGGGTGGCCTTCAGCACGTCGATGGGCGTGAGCCCCTCGGCCAGGCGGCCGGTGACCTGCGAGGTGAGGTGCATCACGTGGCTGTAGCGCTCGAGGGTCATCATCTCGGTGACCTTCTCGGAGCCGAACTCGGCCACCCGGCCGACGTCGTTGCGGGCCAGGTCGACCAGCATGATGTGCTCGGCCACCTCCTTCGGGTGCTCGCGCAGCTCGGCGCCGAGGCGGCGGTCCTCCTCCTCGGTCTTGCCGCGGTAGCGGGTGCCGGCGATGGGCCGGGAGACGACCTCGCCGTCGCGCAGGAGCACCATCGGCTCCGGCGAGGAGCCCACCAGGGTCACCTCGGGGTGCCGGAACAGGTACATGTACGGGCTCGGGTTGATCTGGCGCAGCACGCGGTAGACGTCGAACGGGTCGGCGTCGAGCTCGAAGTCGAACCGCTGCGAGAGCACCACCTGGAAGATGTCGCCGGAGAGGATGTACTCCTTGGCGGCCTCCACCGCGGCCTCATGCGCGCCGCTGCCCAGGTTCGAGTGCACGTCGGGCAGCGGGTCGGTGGGGTCCGGTGGCGCCACGAGCGGCTCGTCGAGCGGGGACGCGCCGTCGGCAGCCAGCTGGTCGAGGCGGGCGACCGCTTCGTCGTAGCAGCGGTCGAGCGCTTCGGCATCGAGGTCGGGCGACAGCACGTAGGCGTTGGCGATGAGCGTGACCCGCTGCCGGAAGTGGTCGAAGGCCGCCAGCTCGCCGATGATCGAGAGCACCGCCTCGGGCAGGCCCTGGTCGTCGGCCGGCACGTCCGGCAGCGCCTCGACCTCGCGGACCACGTCGTAGCCGAGGTAGCCCACCAGGCCGCCGTGCAGCGGGGGCAGGTCCGGTGACGCTGGCGACCGGTAGATGCGCAGGATGGCATCGACCGCGGCGAGCATGCCCTGGTCGAGGGGGATGCCGTCCGGCAGCTGGCCGCCGACGACCTCGATGGGGCCGGCGGCGCGGGAGATGAGGGTGGCGGCGGGGCGGCGGCCCACGAAGGACCAGCGGCTCCAGCGCTCGCCGTGCTCCACGGACTCGAGCAGGAAGCCGGGCTCGCCGTCGCGGGTGAGGCGGGCGAAGGCGGCGACGGGGGTGACGAGGTCGGCCAGCAGCTCGCGGTAGATCGGGATGATCGAGTACTCGCGAGCGAGCTCGTGGAACTCCTCGCGGGTGGGCCGGATGGTCACGACGCCGACCCGCCGAAGGCCCGGAAGAAGCAGCTCTTGGCGCCGGTGTGGCAGGCGCCGGCGCCCTCCTGCTCGACCACGAACAGCAGCGTGTCGCCGTCGCAGTCGTAGTGGGCGCTGCGCAGGAACTGGCGATCGCCGGACGTGTCGCCCTTGCGCCACTCCTCCTGCCGAGACCGGCTCCAGAAGACGGTGCGCCCCTCGGTGAGCGTGCGCTTGAGGGTGGCCTCGTTGACCCAGGCCAGCATCAGCACCTCGCCGGTGCCGTGCTCCTGGACGATGGCCGGGGCCAGGCCGTGCTCGTCCCACGTGATCTGCTCGAGGTCTTCGTCTCGGATGGCGATCGGCGTCACGGCGGGCATCCGGCGATCCTACGGGCGGGCCCCACCCCCTCCGAAGCCGGTTGCCGGCCGCCGGGCACCCACCGTCGAGCTCAGAGGTAGAGACCGGTGGAGCCCTCTTCCAGGCGCTTGGCGGCCACGGCGTGGATGTCGCGCTCACGGAGGATGAGGTAGTCGGTGCCGCGGACCTCGACCTCGTAGCGGTCCTCCGGGTTGAACAGGACCTGGTCGCCGACCTCCATGGACCGCACGTTGGGCCCGACGGCCACCACCTCGCCCCAGGCCAGGCGCTTGCCCATCTGGGCGGTGGCCGGGATGAGGATGCCGCCGGTGCTGCGCCGCTCGCCGTCGGACTCCAGGTCCACCAGGATCCGGTCGTTGAGCATCTTCACCGGGAGCTTGTCCACCCGAGACGAAGCGAACGTCTTGCGCTCCGCCGCGGCGGGCTCGGTGGTCTCGGCGGGGACGTCGTCGGTCACCTCGACGACGGTATCGGGTCCCGTCCACGGCCCCGCCAGGGGCCGCCCTACAGGCCGAGGGCGAGCGGCTCGGCCGGTGGACCGTGGCGCAGAAGGTCGCCGAAGAGGGCGGGCAGCTCCCGCGGCGCGAACCGCAGCCCCTCGGCCGCCAGCAGCTCCGCCGCCGTCCACCAGCGGATGGCCGCCACGTTCTCGGCCGCCAGCTCGGCCTCGGTGAGCTGGCCCGCCGGCTCGAACGCCTTGACCCGCACCAGGTGGATGTCGTCGACCTGGCCGTCGTAGCCGGTGACCGAGCCGGCGAGCACGGCGGTCCGCCGCCACACCAGCGGCGGGTCCTCGGCCAGCTCCAGGCCGATCTCCTCAAGCAGCTCGCGGTGCAGGGCCTCCATGGCGGTCTCACCGTCCTCGATGCCACCCCCGGGGGTGACCCACACGTCGGCGTGCGGCAGCCGGATCAGCACCAGCAGGAGCCGGTCCTCGGTGTCGACCACCAGGGCACGCGAGCCGCGGCGCAGGCGGGGCTCGCCCTCGGTCGGCTGGTGGTCGGCCACGGGGCGCCTCAGGCCGGGCGCACGGTGATGCCGGCGGCGGCCATGACCGCCTTGGCCTCGGCCACCGTGTGCTCCCCGAAGTGGAAGATCGACGCGGCCAGCACGGCGTCGGCCCCGCCCTGCAGGACGCCGTCGGCCAGGTGGTCGAGCGTGCCCACTCCGCCGCTGGCGATGACGGGCACGCCGACCGCATCGCTGATGGCCCGGGTGAGCTCCAGGTCGAAGCCGTCGCGGGTGCCGTCGCGGTCCATGGACGTGAGCAGGATCTCGCCGGCCCCCAACCGGACCGCCTCGGCGGCCCACTCGACGGCGTCGAGGTCGGTGGCCGTGCGCCCGCCGTGGGTGAAGACGCCCCACCCCTGGCCCGGGTCGTCACCGGATCGGCGGCGGGCGTCGATGGCCACCACCGCGCACTGTGAGCCGAACTCGTCGGCCACGTCGGAGATGCTCTCGGGCCGGTTGATGGCGGCAGTGTTGAGCGACACCTTGTCGGCGCCGGCCCGCAGCATCTTCCGGGCGTCGTCGACGGTGCGGATGCCGCCGCCGACGGTGAGCGGGATGAACACCTGCTCGGCGGTGCGAGCCACCACGTCGACCATGGTGTCGCGGTCGTCGGAGCTGGCGGTGATGTCGAGGAAGACCAGCTCGTCGGCGCCCTCGGCGTCGTAGCGGGCGGCCAACTCCACGGGATCGCCGGCGTCGCGGAGGTCGACGAAGTTCACGCCCTTGACCACCCGGCCGGCGGTGACGTCGAGGCAGGGGATGACCCGGGCGGTGCGCACGCAGGGACCGTACCGGTCGCTCGCGACCGTCCCCAACCGCGATGGCGTCCGGGCCAGACTGCCCGGGTGACCACCACGCGACTGCTGATCGTCCGCCACGGCGAGACCGACTGGGCGCGCGACCGCCGCCACACGGGCCGCACCGACATCGCCCTCAACGAGACCGGTCGGGCCCAGGCCGCGGCGCTGGCCGGCCACCTGCCCCTCGCCGGCGTGAGCCAGGTCTGGAGCTCCCCGCTGGCGCGCGCCGCCGACACGGCCCGGCTGGCCGGCCTGGCCGTCGACCGGGTCGACGACGACCTGCTCGAGTGGGACTACGGCGCCGCCGAGGGCCGCACCACCGCCGAGCTCCGCGCCGAGCACGAGGGGTGGGACGTCTGGACGAACGGGGTCCGGATGCTCGGCGGTGGCGGCGAGGCCGTCGACGAGGTCGGTGACCGGGTCGACCGGGTGATCGCCCGCGCCACGGCGATCCCCGGCACCGTGGCCCTCGTGGCCCACGCCCACCTGCTCCGCGTGCTCACCGCCCGGTGGCTGCACCAGCCCGCCGCCTTCGGCCGCCACCTCACCCTCGACCCCGCCGGCTGGGCGATCCTGGCCTGGGAGCGCGAGACCCCGGTCATCGACCGGTGGAACCCGCCCAAGCCGTAGTCAGCGCAGGGGACCGAGCTTCTCACCGGTGAGCCGGCGCGACGGCACCGTGCTCACCGCGCACGCGGCGATCGCCACGCCGGCCCCGAGCAGGAGGGCGACGTTGCGCCGGTCGTCCCGGGCTGCGTTGCAACGACGGTCGACCAGGCCGACCTCCCGCCCCGAGGCGAGCACCGCCATGGCGTCGTCGACCGTCTCCTTGCCGCACTCGATGCGACCCGCCGGCGCCACCTCGACGCGGTAGGGCACCGCCAGGACCCACACCGCGAGGGCGACCAGGGCCACGACCGCCACGGCGACGGCGGCCACGATCCGCTTGGCCGATCGGCTGGGCCGTCGCGTGCCCGGCAGCGGGGCCCGGGGCTCGCCCGGCTCGGCCGGCTCGGCGGCGTCGGGGTCGCGGGCGTCGGGCACCGTCGCAGTCTCGCCCTGCAGCACCCCGCCGCCGCAAGCCGAGCAGGCCACCGGCACCGGTGCCAGGATGCCGCCATGACCGACACCAGCCGCCGCCTCGTCCTCGCCCGCCGCCCGGAGGGCATGGTCGACGACACCGTCGTCCGGGTGGACCAGGTCCCCGTGCCGGTGCCGGGCGAGGGCGAGGCCGTCGTCCGGGTCCGCTACCTCTCGATCGATCCCACCATCCGCACCTGGATGGACGACGCCCCGGGCTACCTGCCCCCGATCGAGCTCGGCGCCGTGATCCGCAGCGGGGGCATCGGCGAGGTCGTCGCCTCGAACAGCGAGCACTACGCCGAGGGCGACACGGTGTTCGGCATGCTCGGCTGGCAGGACCACGCCGTCGTGGGCGGTCCCGACGCCATGGCCCAGGTGGTGCCCGGCGAGGTCGACCCCACCGCCGCGCTGAGCGTGTTCGGCACCACCGGCATGACCGCCTACTTCGGCCTGCTCGACGTCGGGAAGCCGGAGGAGGGCGACACCGTGGTGGTGTCCGGGGCGGCCGGGGCCACCGGCTCCGTGGTCGGCCAGATCGCCAAGGCCAAGGGCGCCGGTCGGGTCGTGGGCATCGCCGGCAGCGACGAGAAGTGCGCCTGGCTCGTGGACGAGCTGGGCTTCGACGGGGCGGTCAACTACAAGACCGAGGACGTCGCCGCCCGCCTGCGCGAGCTGTGCCCCGACGGCATCGACGTCTACTTCGACAACGTCGGCGGCGAGATCCTCGACACCTGCCTGGGCCAGCTGGCCATGAAGGCCCGGGTGGTCTGCTGCGGTGCGATCTCCGCCTACAACGACCGTGGCGCCGCCTACGGCCTCACGAACTACTTCACCCTCATCACCAAGCGGGCCCGCATGGAGGGCTTCCTCATCCTCGACTACCTCGACCGCTTCGGCGAGGCCCAGGGCGAGATGCTCGGCTGGGTGCTCGACGGCAAGGTCAAGCACGCCGTGCACGTGGTCGACGGCCTCGAGCACGCCACCGACGCGCTGAACCTGCTCTTCACCGGCGGCAACACCGGCAAGGTCATCGTCAAGCTCGAGGACTGACCCGGGCAAGCGCTCAGGCCGGGGCGCTGGCGCGGTAGTGGTAGCCGTGGCCGTCGGTGAAGCCCAGGCCGCGGTAGAGCGCCTGGGCGCCGGGGTTGTCCCGCTCCACCTGCAGGTAGAGGTGGGTGGCGAAGCGCTCGCGGGCCTGCTCGGCGAGCTCGGCCAGCAGCGCCCGGGCCACCCCCATCCGCCGCCAGGCCGGGGCCGTGCCCATGCCGTAGATGCCGGCCCAGCCCCGCTCCAGCACCGCGAAGCCCACGCCGGCCACCACGTCGTCGCCCACCAGCGCCGCCCCGCCCAGGATCGACGGGCCGAGCGCCCCGAGCATCCGGCCGTACGCCTCGGTCCGCGCCCGCCACACTGCGTCCTCGCCGTGGACGGCGCCGTACCGGCGGGCCCACGCCACGCTCACGCCCTCGTCGACCACCACCGACACCGGCGGCTCGGACCCGGCCGGCACCGGACCGCCGGCGGCGAACGGGCCGGTGCCGGCCAGGGCGTGGGCCTCGACCGCCACCCGCCAGGCGTCACCCGCTCCCCCGCCTTCGGCCACCCGCTCGACCTCGCCGACCAGCAGGTCCACCGGCGCCTCGACGACGTAGCCGCGGCGGGCCAGCTGCTCGTCGAGCGCCGCGCCGGCCGGGTCGGCCGAGGACACCTGCACCAGGACCCGCTGCCCGAAGCTGCGGTACCAGGCCTCGATCACGTCCAGGGCGGCCGCCGTCGCCCGCAGGTCGGCTCCGGCGGCTGCAGCGGGGAGCACGGCGTTGGCCCGCCGGAACGGGAGGTCGGGAGCGGCCTTGCACAGCCAGCCGTCGACCAACCGGGTCAGCGGGGCGACGGTGGCGTTGGCCGCCACCTCGTCGAGCAGCCGGCCGGTGCGGGCACCGGTGGCGTCGGTCGGGCGCGGCGGCTCGGGTGCGGTGGGATCGGCAGCGCTCACCGCCGGGTTCTACCCGACCGGGGTGGCGCTCGGCCGGGCTATTCGACCTGGGCGGCGGCGAGCGCGCCGTCGATGCTCAGGGCGCCGTCGTAGAGCGCCTTGCCCACGATGGCGCCCACCAGCGGACGGCTCTGCGCGCCGAGCGCGGCGAGGGCCCGCACGTGCTCCACGTTGCCGACCCCGCCCGAGGCGATGACGTCGGTCTCGAGGGTGTCGAGCAGCTCGGCGTAGAGGTCGGTGTCGGGGCCGGTGCCCGCTCCGTCGACGTTGATCTGGGTGACGATCAGGGCAGCGAAGCCGGCGTCGTCGAACTCGGCGGCCACATCGGCCAGCTGGCGCCCGGAGCCCTCGACCCAGCCCCGCACCGCGACCTCCCGGCCGCGGACGTCCAGGCCCAGCGCCACCTGGCCGGGGAACCGCTCGACCAGCGAGCGGGCCCAGTCGGGCCGCTCGAGCGCCGCGGTGCCGATGACCACCCGGGCCACGCCGGACGACAGCAGCGCCTCGGCCGACTCGTCGTCGCGCACGCCGCCCCCGGTCTGCACCGGCACGCCGATGGCGCCAGCGATGGCGGCGATGACGGGACGGTTGACGGGCTCACCGGTGCGGGCGGCATCGAGGTCGACCACGTGGATCCAGCTCGACCCGGCGTCGGCGAACTGCCGGGCCTGCGCCACGGGGTCGTCCCCGTACACCGTCTCCTGGGCGAAGTCGCCCTGGTAGAGGCGGACGCACTGCCCGCCACGAAGGTCGATCGCCGGGTAGAGGTCCATCCTCGGAGCTTCGCAGAATCCTCCTTTGGACTCGAAACCTCCGCCGGAGGCCGGTCCGCGACGCACCAGGTCGAACGCGGCTACCCGCCGAGCGAGCCGACGAAGGCGGCGAGCAAGCGCAGCCCGTTCCCGGCGCTCTTCTCGGGGTGGAACTGGGTGGCCCAGAGGGCGTTGCGCTGGATGGCGGCGGTGACGGGGACGCCGTACTCGCAGGTGGCGGCGACGTCGGCCGGGTCGGCCACCTCGGCGAAGTACGAGTGGACGAAGTAGACCCAGGACGGGTCGGGCTGGCCGTCGGCCATCGGGGTGGGCTTGGCCCAGTCGAGGACGTTCCACTGCATCTGCGGCCGCTTGACCCCCTCGGGGATGAGGCGGATCTGGCCCCCGACCACGCCGAGGCCCGGCACCCCGGGCGACTCGTCGGAGCCGTCGAAGAGCATCTGCATGCCGACGCACACGCCGAGGAACGGCCGGCCGTCGCCGGCCGCTGCCGCTGCGCCGGCGTCGTGGGCGATGGTGGCCAGGCCGGCATCGGCCAGCGCCTCCATGCAGCGGCCGAAGGCGCCCACGCCAGGCAGGACCACGCCGGCGGCATCGGCGATGACGCCCGCGTCGGCGGTGAGGCGAGCATCGGCGCCGACCTTCTCCAGCGCCTTCTGGGCCGACCGCAGGTTGCCGATCCCGTAGTCGAGCACCGCCACCAACGGGCGATCGGCCCCGGTCTCCGAGCTCACAGGGAGCCCTTGGTGGACGGCACGCCGGTGCCCTCCACCCGCACCGCGTCGCGCAGGCAGCGGGCCACGCCCTTGAAGGTGGCCTCGATGACGTGGTGGGTGTTGCTGCCCGCCTTCTTGGTGACGTGCAGGGTGATGCCGGCCGACGTGGCGAAGGACTGCCAGAAGTGCTCGACCATCTCCGGGTTGAAGGGCGGGTTCCCGAGCGGCAGCACCTCGCCGAACGGCACGTCGTAGACGAAGTACGGCCGGCCCGACAGGTCGAGCGCCACCTCCACCAGGGCCTCGTCGAGCGGGTACAGGCCCGACGCGAACCGGCGCACGCCCCGCTTGTCCCCCAGCGCCTCGCGGAACACCTCGCCGAGGAGGATGCCCACGTCCTCGACGGTGTGGTGGCCGTCGACGTGGAGGTCGCCGGTGGCGTCGATGGTCAGGTCGAACCCGCCGTGGCGCCCGATCTGGTCGAGCATGTGGTCGAAGAACGGCAGCCCCGTGGTGGTGGCCACGACCCCCGTCGGGCCGTCGACGTCGAGCGTGATGGCGATCGACGTCTCCTTGGTGGTGCGCTCGCGGTGCGCCGACCGGGTGGGGGTGGCGGGCGTGCTGGCGTCGGTCATGCGAGGGCCTTCCGGAGGGCGGCGAGGAAGCGGTCGTCCTCGTCGGTGGTGCCGATGGTGATGCGCAGGCACCCGTCGAGGCCAGGCCACGACGAGCAGTTGCGGACCAGGACGGACTCGTCGAGCAGGGCCTGCCAGACGGCGTCGCCGTCCCGGGCGATCGGGCGGAACAGCACGAAGTTGGCGCTGGAGGGCCACACCTCGACGGGCAGGTCGACCAGCTCGGCCACCACTCGGCCCCGCTCCTCGACCAGGGTGGAGACCCGCTGCTCCATCTCGCCCACGAAGTCGAGGGCGATGCGCCCGGCCGCCTGCTTGAGCGAGTCGAGGTGGTACGGCAGCACGACCTTCTCGAGCTCGGCCACCACCCAGGTCGGCGCGACGAGGTACCCGAGCCGCGCTGCGGCCATCGACCACGTCTTGGAGAACGTGCGGGTGACCACCAGGGGTGTGTCCTCGTCGACCAGCGACAGCGCCGACCAGGGAGCGAACTGCGCGTAGGCCTCGTCGACCACGAGCAGGCCGGGGACGAGGCCGAGCACCTCGCGGACGGTCTCCTCGGTCTCGACCATCCCCGTGGGGTTGTTGGGCGAGCAGACGTAGGTGATGGCCGGCTGGTGCTCGGCGACGACCCGCCGCACCTCGTCGAGGTCGAGCGAGAGGTCGGCGGCGCGCCCGCCCTCGGCCACCTCGGAGCCCACGATCTTGGCGATCTGCGCGTGCATGGCGTACGTCGGCTCGAAGACCGCCACGGACCGACCCGGCCCGGCGTAGGTGAGCGACAGGACCTGCAGCACCTCGTTGGAGCCGTTCGCCACGAACACCTGCTCCGGCGCCACGCCGTGGAGCTCGGCCAGGCGCACGCGGAGGTCCCAGGCCGCCCGGTCCGGGTACCGGTGCCAATCGATCCGCCCCACCTCGGCGGCGAGTGCGTCGACGAACGCGGCCGGTGGGGCGAACGGCGACTCGTTGGTGTTGAGGCGGACCTCGACGTCGACCTGCGGCGAGTGGTAGCCCTCGCGCATCGCAACGTCGTCGCGCGGCAGGAACCGGGCGGCCACCGGCTCAGCCCCCCTGCGGGCGGCCGGCGCGACGCAGCACGCTCTCGGCGTGGGCGGCGAGGCCCTCGGCGGTGGCGATGGCGGCCACCGTGGGGGCGGCCTGCTCGAGCCCAGCCTGGGTGAGGGTGACCACGTGCACGTCCTTCTGGAAGTCGCTCACGGTCAGGGCCGAGCCGAAGCGGGCCGTGCCGTCGGTGGGCAGCACGTGGCTCGGACCGGCGAGGTAGTCACCGACCGAGGCGGGCGACCACGGGCCGCAGAACACGGCGCCGGCGTGGCGCACGAGCGGCACCAGGGCTTGCGGGTCCTCGGTGATCAGCTCGAGGTGCTCCGGGGCGATGGTGTTCGAGACGGCGATCGCCTGCTCGGGTGAGTCGACGAGCACGGCGTAGCCCCCTCGGCGAAGGTGCTCTCGATGTCGGCGCGCCGGGGCGCCACCGCCACCTGGGCGTCGATCTCGGCGACGATGGCGTCGAGCGCCGCCTCGGACCAGCTGATGAGCCAGGCCAGCCCCCCGGGACCGTGCTCGGCCTGCAGGATGACGTCGACGGCGGCGAGCTCCACGGGCGTGCTGTCGTCGGCGACCACCACGACCTCCGACGGTCCGGGGAAGCTCGACGGCACGCCGACCAGGCCGGCCACCTGCCGCTTGGCGAGCGCCACGAACACGTTGCCCGGACCGACGATCACGTCGACCGGCCGGACCGACTCGGTGCCGTAGGCCATGGCACCCACCGCTTGCGCACCGCCGATGGCGTAGACCTCGTCGACGCCGGCGATGGCCGCCGCCGCGAGGGTGGGCAGCGGCACGTTGCCGTCCTTGTCGGGCGGCACGCACAGCACCACCTCGGGCACCCCGGCGACCTTGGCCGGCACCGCCGTCATCAGCACGGTGCTCGGGTAGATGGCTCGACCCCCGGGCACGTAGCAACCGGCGCGGTCGACGGGCACCTTGCGGCCGACGACGGTGATCCCGTCGCGCTCGTAGGTGTGCTCGGCCACCACCTGGTGCTGGTGGAAGTCGCGGATGCCGGCGGCGGCCACCTCGAGCGCGGTGCGCAGCTCGGGATCGATGGCGTCGAGGGCGGCGGTGATCGCGTCCGGCGGCACCCGCAGGGCGCCCGGTCGCGTGCCGTCGAAGCGCTCCGTGAGGTCCCGGACGGCG
Organism: Aquihabitans sp. G128; assembly: GCF_019048865.1. Lineage (GTDB taxonomy): Bacteria > Actinomycetota > Acidimicrobiia > Acidimicrobiales > Iamiaceae > Aquihabitans. The sequence continues at coordinate 1,511,268 of NZ_CP077604.1, forward strand.
TCGTCGCCCCGCTCGCGGACGTCGGCCAGGATCTCCGCCACGACGGCGACGGGGCCCTCGGCGGCCTGGTCGGGGCGGGGCAGCTTGCCCCGGAGGTCGTTCCCGGCACCCCGGAGGTCGAGTCGTCGCAGCACGTCTGGACGTTAACGGTTGGGGCCCGATGCCCCGGTGGTCGCTTTCACCGCCCGAGGCGCAGCAGCCGGCCAGGCGTGCGCCACCGCACCCCACCGCACCTCACCGCCCCGTCCGGCTCGTCCCGTCCCACCCGCAACTTGTGGGCCCACACCGCCGAAAACGGAAGCCTCCGCCCACAAGTTCACCGCGGTCCCGGCACCGACGGGCAACTTGTGGGCCCACACCGCCGAAAACGGCGGCCTCGGCCCACAAGTTGCGGAGGGGGGAGGGGGCGGGGGGCGGGCGGCGGGGGGACGACGGGGGGACGAGCGGACCGGGTCGGGCAGACTGCGGCGATGGCCCTCCCCCACGCGCAGCTCTCGGCGATCTCCTCCGGGCTCGACGAGCTGGTGGTCCGCGTGGCCGAGCTCGGTGAGGCGCTCGATGCGGATGGCGGGTCCGATGCGGCCAACGCCCTCTTCGAGGCCGAGCGGGCCTTGAAGATGGCGACTCGGGCGCTGGCCCGGGCTCGCCGGTCCCTCCGCGCCTGAGCGGCTCCTCCTCGGAGGCGCTTCGTCACCGGCGCACGGCGACGCGCCCGTCGCAGAGCAGGCTGACCGTCGGGAAAACAGCACCGCCGCCCCGAAGGGCGGCGGTGCAGCGACACCAGGCGGCGGATCCCGGCGTCGCGTCCAACCAGGTGGCGGGTACCTGGTCTTCGATCACCATACACACGCGCCGTTGGTCCGTCACCCGGTTGCGCACGCAAATGTCCACAGGCGTCGGTGACATCCGTCACCTGTTCGGCGGTCGTCGTTGACGCTCATGTCAGCGGACCTCGCCTCGATCTGCGAACACTGCTGGTGCCCCATCCGCCGGCGGCGGGCCACCCGATCAGGCGACGCCTGCGCTGGGGCAGAAGTCGGCCAGCACGCACCGGTCGCACGCCGGCTTGCGGGCCGCGCACACGCGGCGCCCGTGGAGGATCACGCGCAGGCTGAAGCGGCCCCGCTCGGCGGCCGGGACCATGGCCCCGAGGACGTGCTCGACCTTCACGGGATCGGTCTCGGTGGTGAGCCCCAACCGGTGCGAGAGGCGCAGCACGTGGGTGTCGACGGGCAGGCCCGGCAGGCCCTGGGCCACCGAGCGCACCACGTTGGCGGTCTTGCGGCCGACGCCCGGCACCGTGACCCAGTCGGCCATCGCCGTGGGCACCTCGCCACCGAAGCGATCGACCAGCGCGCCGGCCATCCCGATGAGGCTCTTGGTCTTGTTCTTGTAGAAGCCCGTGGAGCGGATGATCTCCTCGACGTCCTCGGCCCGGGCGTGGGCCAACGCCTCCGGGGTCGGGTACCGGGCGAAGAGGACGGGCGTCACCAGGTTGACGCGTGCATCGGTGCACTGGGCCGAGAGGATGGTGGCCGCGAGCAGCTCGAAGGGGTTGGTGTGGTGGAGCTCGCAGAGGTCCACCGCCGTCCCGGGGTACTCGAGCGCCAGCAGCTCGTGGGTGCGCCGGGCACGGCCGGCAGGGGTGCGGGGACGGGCCATCGTCGGAGGATACGCACCCCCCGCCGCCCCGCACCGGGAGCGCCGGGCGCTCGCAACCGGAGCGGACCGAGACCCGACCGGTAGCGTCGAGGGGTGCCTCCTGCCCCGCCGAGCGACGCGACCCACACCACCGGCCACGCCGGCCGGCGGGCCATCGCCGGATCCGACCTGGAGCTCACGTTCACCACCCGGGGCGACGTCGGCGAGCTGGAGCTGGGAGGCATCGGCCCCGTCGAGCTGGTCGCCGCTGCGGTGGGTGCCGTCGACGCCGTCCGCACCGCCCACCCGGAGGTGGCCTTCCACCTCGCCGCCGACCACCCGGTCGACGTCCTCGACCCGCTGCCCGAGGCCCTCGCCGATGCCGCCGGCCTCCCCCACCGCCGCGACCTGCTGCAACTGCGCCGCCAACTCCCGGTCCCGCCCGACCACCCGAGCCGTCGGGGCGCCCCGCCCGTGGCGCTGCGCCCCATCGACCTCGAGGGCCACGGGCGGCCCGACCTCGCCGAGGACGATCCCGACATCGACCGGCCCTGGGACGATCCCGACGGGTGGCCGCCCGACGTCGGCGCCTGGCTGCGGGTCAACAACCGGGCCTTCGCCGACCACCCGGACCAGGGCGCCGAGACGGTGGAGACCCTGGTGGAGCGGCGGCGCGGGGAGCCCGACGACGCCGGCTTCCTCGTGGCCGACGACCCGGCGCGGCCCGGCGAGCTGTCCGGGTTCTGCTGGACGAAGGTGCACCCGGCCACCGACGAGGACCCCGAGCTGGGCGAGATCTACGTGATCGGCGTCGACCCGTCGCACCGCGGCGAGGGCCTGGGCGTGTCGTTCGTGCTCGGCGGGCTCGACCACCTGGCGAGCCGAGGCATCGGCACCGCCAACCTCTACGTCGAGGCCGACAACGAGCCCGCCCTCCGGCTCTACGACCGCCTCGGCTTCACCGCCCACCAGCGCCGACGGGTGTACACCGCATGACCTCCGACCCGGTGACCGCCCCCGAGGGGCTCGACGACCCCGGCGCCCTCGGCGACCTGGGCGACGCCACCGCGGCTCGCGCCCGCCGCGCCGCGCTGCGCGTCCGCCCGGCCCTCCCCCGCACCCGCTACGACTGGTCCCGGCCCGAGCTGGCAGAGCTGCTCGCCGGGCAGCCGCGCTACCGGGTCGACCAGGTGTGGCAGGGCCTGCACCAGCACGGCACCGAGCCCGCCGACTGGTCGAACCTGCCCAAGGCGCTGCGCAGCTCGCTCACCGAGCAGCTTCCGCCGGCGCTCGAGCTGGCCACCGAGTCGGTGAGCGACGACGGCCAGACCGTCAAGTGGCTCTGGACCCTGGCCGACGGCCGCCAGGTCGAGACCGTGCTCATGCGCTACCCCGAGCGGGCCACCGTCTGCGTGTCCTCCCAGGCCGGCTGCGCCATGGCCTGCAGCTTCTGCGCCACCGGCCAGGCCGGGTTCGACCGCCACCTCACCGTCGGCGAGATCGTCGAGCAGGTGGTGCGAGCCCGCACCCGCGCCGCCGCCGACGGCCAGCGCCTGTCGAACGTGGTCTTCATGGGCATGGGCGAGCCGTTCGCCAACTTCGACCGGACCTGGGCGGCCGTCGAGCGCATCCACGACGACCTCGGCCTCGGCGCCCGCCACCTGACCCTGTCGACCGTGGGCGTGGTGCCCGGCATCCGCCGGCTCGCCGCCGCCGACCTCCCGGTGAACCTGGCGGTGTCGCTGCACCTGGCGAACGACGCCGAGCGGGACGTGCTGGTGCCCATCAACCGGCGCTACCCGCTGGCCGAGCTGGCCGAGGCGTGCCACGAGTACGTCGAGGCCACGCACCGGCGCCTCTCGTTCGAGTGGGCGCTGATCGACGGCACCAACGACACCGAGCGCCACGCCGTCGAGCTGGCCGCCTACGCCCGCCCGCTGCGGGCCCACGTGAACCTCATCCCGCTCAACCCGACGCCCGGCTACGCCGTGCGAGGGACCCCGCCGGCAGGCGTCCAGGCCTTCGCCGACCGGCTGGGCGAGCTCGGGGTCAACGCGACCGTCCGGCGCACGCGAGGCACCGACATCGACGCCGCCTGCGGACAGCTGCGAGCGAACCACGGGGCCGACCCGACCGGGTCGCCCGAGCCCGTCCCCGCTCGCTGAACGCCGGCGGGCTCGGCCGGCCCCGACGGCTGCGCAGGCGGGGCCAGGCCACTACCGGTACCAGATCGACTCGATCGTGGCGCCGGGGGCGTACCAGAAGATCCCGTCTCCCCCGCCGGCCGAGAAGGACCCGGGGACCGCCTGGTGGGGCGCCTTGGTGGCCAGGGTGATCGAGCTCCGGTCCCGGGTGGGGGTCCACCGCGTCCAGAAGTCGGTGGTGCCGTTGGGCTTGTGCCACACGATGTCGTCTCGCCGGTCGCCGTCGAGGTCGAGCACCACCGGCTCGTAGCTGTCGCTCACGGTGACCGCGGTCGAGCTGAAGGTGCCGGCGCCGGTGGCGAACCACGAGTAGTCGGCCGCCGTGCCCGGGGCGTACCAGAACACGTCGTCCTGGCGGTCGCCGTTGAAGTCGCCCACCAGCGGCGTGTACGGGCCGCCGACGGCGATCGCCTTGCTGACGTAGCCGCCCGCTCGGGCGTGGAGCCAGAGCCGATCGGCGCTCGGCCCCGGGCCGTACCAGAAGATGTCGTCGAGCCCGTTGCCGTCGAAGTCGCCGACGAACGGCTGGTAGGCGCCGCTGACCGTGTCGGCGTGGGCGTCGAAGCCGATCCCGTTCCACGTCCAGAGCGAGTCGGCCACCGCGCCGGGGCCGTACCAGAACACGTCGTCGCCGCCGTCGCCGTCGAAGTCGCCGATCAGCGGCTGGCGTCCGGCCCCCGGCGAGAGGGTGACGCTGGTGAAGGTGCCGTCGCCGCGGGAGTACCAGAGGAACGAGCGCCCGGTGGAGCGCTGGTAGAAGAGCAGGTCGTCGCGCCCGTCGCCGTTGACGTCGAGCGGGAGCACGTCCTCGTAGGTGCTGCCGATGTTGATCTTGCGGTCGCCGAACTGGCCCGAGCCCCGCCCCTGCCACAGGGCGTCGCCGGCCACGCCCGGGGCGTACCAGAGGATGTCGCCCTTGCCGTCGCCGTCGTAGTCGAAGCTGATGGGGCGGTAGGTGCCGCCGACCGACGCGGTGGTGGCCTTGATCCCGGCCGGGGCCGGCACCGGGTTCGTGGCCGGCGGCGGCGTGACCGGCGTGGTGGCGCAGGAGCCGCGCGACGCCGTGAGGTCGCAGAGGCCCGACGAGGCCGACCAGGTGATCCCGGAGCCGGCCTGGTTCGACCGCACCCGCTCGTTCTTGCCCAGGAGGCGCTTGCCCGAGATGTCGATGTCGTAGCCGGTGTCGGCCTTCAGCCAGTGGCGCTCCTCGTAGCCGTTCCGCTTGATCACGTAGAACGGCTTCGACAGCGGCGTGGGGGCGACGGTGGGGGTCCCCCGCCCGTCCGGAGCCAGCGTCGCCCACCCGGTGGCGCCCTGGATGACGCCCACCGATGGGTTCACGTACCAGCACTCGACGGCCGCGGTGGAGCCGGGGAGGGTGCACGAGCGCTTCACGGCGCCGCCGGTGGCCGACATGCCCTGCACCAAGCTGACGTTGGCGAAGTACGGGGTCGAGGCGGTCATCTTGGCGTACTCGGCCTGGCACAGCGAGCAGCTGCGGGTGGAGGAACCGGCCCACCAGGGCCACCACGCGGCGTCGCGGCGCTCCTGGTCGGTGAAGGGCGCGCCGTGGCCCACGACGTTGGTCGGGGGGCTGCAGTACCGGGCGGCCATGCCGGCGGCGACGTCGCCCGCCACCACCCGGGTGTCCATGCGCTCGATCGCGGTGTAGGGGGCGCCCACGCCGGCGCTGTCGTACTGCCAGATGCCGATGCCCGGGTGCCAGAACGCCCGGGGGTAGGCGGTGTACGGGTCCCGGAAGGCGTAGAGGGTGCCGTTGGCGGACTGGTTCGACGTCGTGGCGCTGGTGCCGTTCCACTCGTCGTAGCGCGACAGCGTCATGGGCGCCGGGGCGCTGGACGGCGAGGTGGCGGCCGAGGATTCCTTGAAGATGGGGGCGACCACGAGGGCCGTGAGCTCGGGACCGGTCAGGCCCGAGCAGCGCGAGGTGGCATCGGTCGCGGCGTTGATGGCCGCCCAGGGCCCGTCGCCGAAGTACCGCAGCGTGGTGGACGAGGCCGCGCTGGTCCGAGCCGTCGGCGCCTCGCCCGCCGGTGCCGGGGAGGCCACGGGGAGATCGGGGTCCGGCGCCTCGGTGCCGCCCACGGGCTCGCCGTCGGTGAACCCGGGCGGGAGGTCGGCCGCCCCGGCGAGGCCGGCGTCACCGCCACCCTCCGTGGCGGTCGCCGTGGTCGTCGGCGCGCTCGACGCCGTCGTCCTGGGTGCTTCCTGCGCGCTCGCCACCGCACCGGTGACGGCCACCGAGGAGGCGATGGTCCACAGGATCAGGGCGGGGGCGAGTCGGCGCATGGTTCCTCGGGGTCGGCACCCCGGAGGGGGGCCAGGCTCGATGGTCGGGGACCCCGCCGCCCGAGCCGATCTGGCGGTCGCACGGAGCGTGCGGGACCAGGTTCGACCGCGAGGGGAAGGGTCCCTGTCTATCGGCCACGAACGAGGAGAGTGAACCTTTCACCACGGATGGTGTCCAGCAGACGCTCCGTCTCGCGCACTTCCGCGTGTTCCCACAGCACCACGCGCGTGAGCTCCGCTCCGCTCCGAACCTGCGCGCTCGGATCCACCACGGATCGTCCACCTGACGACGCCAGGTTGGCTTCCAGGTAGTCGCTCGGGGTGCCGCAATCGACGAACTCCAGGTCTGCTTCCACGAGGTCGAGGCGCCCTGCAGCGGCCTCGGCGCGCCAGCTGACCTCGTACAGGCCCGAGGGCTCAGGGGCCAGTCCGGCGACCACCCGCCAGGGCAGCAGCGCCACCCCGCAGTAGCGGGCGGAGCCGAAGTCGCCGCGGGCCTCGTCGGTCACGCAGAGCAGTCGGACCCGCTCCCGATCCCAGCCGTCGACGAACGGCTCGAGGTCGAGGCCCGGCCCGAACCACCCGTCGGCGTTGGTGGCGAGGACGTCGCGCCCGTCGACCCACGGGCGCAGGGCCCCGAGCGCCCCCGCCGTGCCCAGCGCCACCGTGCGCTCGAAGGACCGGTGCACCGAGGCGGGCAGGTGGGCGTCGAGCTGCTGGGCGCCGTGGTGCAGGTTGGCGGCGATGGCGTCGGGGGCCACCACCGGGTCGAGGCGGTCGAGCGCGTGGTCCACCAGCGCTCGACCGCCGACCGGGCACAGCGGCTTGGGACGGAACCGCGTGAGCGGGGCGAGGCGGCGCCCCGCCCCCGCTGCCAGCACCACGCCTGCGAGGTCTGCGCCCATGTGCTCCCCGGTCGCTGCACGGTGCCCGCCCCGGCGGGCCGGCCGGGCCAGTCTCGCGTCCCGGTGGACGGCGGCCGGGCTCGCGGGGGCACCGCTAGCCTCTCACCATGTCCGGCCGGTACGCGTTCTCCCTCCCCGACCCCCGCCAGCGCGACGGCTGGTTCCGCGTCAGGTCCATCGACGTGACCACCACCGCCCTGATCGTCGGGCTGGGCCTGATCTCGATGCTGGTCTACGCCGCCGACCCCGCCACCTTGTTCAAGGGGGCGTTCCAGACCGACCTGGTGCGCGACGGCGAGCTCTGGCGGCTGGCCACCTGGCCGCTGGCCAACCCGCCGCTGAGCATCTGGGTGCTGGTCGGCCTGGCGGTGTTCTGGTTCCTGGGCCACGTCGTCGAGGACCAGGTCGGCCGCAAGCCCTTCACCGCCCTGATCGCCGCCATGGCGGTCATCCCGGCCGTGCTCGTCACGCTCCTCGGGGTCGTCAACGAGAACAGCGCGAGCGTCGGCAAGTGGTCCGCCTTCAGCTACGGCACCTCGCTGCTCACGCTCGGCCTCATCACGATCTTCGGGATCGACAACCCCAACGCCAAGTTCTTCTTCGGCATCCCGGCCTGGGTGATCGCCGCCGCCTACGTGGCCATCGAGGTGCTCGGGCTGCTCGGCAACCGGGCCTACGCCCAGATCGTCCTGCTCCTCCTGGTCATCGCCGTCGGCGTCATCGGCGCCCGCCAGCGGGGCCTGTGCGAGGTGGCCAGCTTCATCCCCCGGGTCCGGGCCCTCGGCGGCCCACCCCCGTCGCCCTACGGCCAGGTCGGCAGCTCCCGGCCCAAGCGGCCCAAGGCGCGGCGCCCGGGTCGGGGCCGCAGCCGGTCCGAGGGTGCCGTCGTCGCCGGGCCGTGGAACGCGCCCACGGGTGGCCCCACGCCCCTGGAGCAGGCCGAGCTCGACGTCCTGCTCGACCGCATCAGCGCCGGCGGGATCGACTCGCTCACCAAGGCCGAGAAGGCCCGGCTCAACGACCTCAGCAAGCGGATGCGCGGGTCCTGATCCCCGACCGGAGGCGGGCCGCCCGCCGCTGACGGACCGTCAGGTCACCCGTGCCACACTGGGCGCCATGACCACCGTTATCCAAGGCATCGCCGGCCTGAAGGACCTCGTCGGCACCCATCTCGGCTACTCCGACTACCTGGAGATCACCCAGGAGCGGGTGAACACGTTCGCGGAGGCCACCGGCGACCACCAGTGGATCCACGTCGACCCGGAGCGGGCCAAGGCCGAGAGCCCCTTCGGCGGGCCGATCGCCCACGGCTACCTGACCCTCTCGCTCGGTCCGGTCCTGGCGCCGCAGATCATGCGGGTCGAGGGCATCAAGATGGGCGTCAACTACGGCGCCGGCAAGGTCCGCTTCCCCTCCCCCGTGCCGGTGGGCGCCAAGCTCCGCCTCGGTGCCGAGCTCACCAACGTCGAGGACATCGGCGGCGGCGGTGCCCAGGTGTACATGACCTTCACCTTCGAGTGCGAGGGCGCCCCCAAGCCCTCCTGCGTCAGCGAGATCATCTTCCGCTACTACGAGTGAGGCCCCTGCGGGCGGCCGCCATCGCCGGGTCGACCGGTGGTGGCGGCCCGCTCGCTAGCTGACGGCGACGTCGAACAGCTGGCCGACGAGGTAGGCCACGAGCAGGGCGGCGGCCCCGCCGAGCAGCACCCGCAGCGCGGGGCGCAGGACCGGAGCGCCGCCGAGGCGAGCGCCCACCGCTCCCAAGCCGGCCAGGCCCACGAGGGCCGCCCCCACCACCGCCGCGATGCGGGCGGACCCGCCCACCGCCAGCACCACCAGGAGCGGCACCAGCGCGCCGATGGTGAAGCTCACCGCCGACGTGATCGCCGCCTCGAGCGGTCGGGCCAGGTCCTCCGGGTCGAGCCCGAGCTCGTCGCGAGCGTGGGCGGTGAGGGCGTCGTGGTCGGTGAGGGCTTCGGCCACGGTTCGAGCCAGGTCCTTGGGCAGGCCACGTCGCTCGTAGATGGTGCTGAGCTCGGCCAGCTCGGCGCGCGGCATGGTCAGCAGCTCCTCGGCCTCCACCTCGAGGTCGGCACGCTCGGCGTCGCGCTGGGAGGACACCGAGCTGTACTCGCCGATGGCCATCGAACCAGCGCCGGCCACGATGGACGCCACCCCGGTGGCGAGCAGGACCGGTCGCCCGGCCGAGGCCGAGGCCACGCCGACGAGGAGGCTGGCGGTGGAGAGGAGGCCGTCGTTGGCGCCCAGCACGCCGGCGCGCAGCCAGGAGGCCCGGTGGCCGACGTGCTCCTCGTGGTGGCGCACCCCCAGCTTGCGGCTGCCGCTCGGCGGCCGGGCCCGGAAGCGCGAGGCGGGGGCCGCAGCGGTGCTCGGGTCAGCGGTCGTCGGCGCGTCCATCCCCCCATCGTGGGGCCTCGAGCACCGGTTCGCACCCGCTGACGGCGAAGATCAGGCTCCCTGGTGGCCGTCGCGTCAGGCGACGTTGGCGCGCAGGCGTCAAGGAGCCTGAACGGAGCGGCCGGGCGGGTTTCCGGGCCGAGCGGGCCCACCGCTACCGTCGCGCCCAGTGGGCAGCTGGAACCTGGGGACCCTGTTCGAGATGGTCGCCGACGTCGTGGGCGACCGGGAGGCCGTCGTGGCCGACGGGACCCGGCTCCGCTACGCCCAGCTCGACGAGCGGGCGAACCAGCTCGCCCATGCGCTTCGCGACCTGGGGGTCGGGCCGGGCGACCACGTCGGGCTCCTCCTGCGCAACGGCCCCGAGTACCTCGAGGCGATGTTGGCCGCCTTCAAGCTCCGGGCGATCTCGGTGAACCTGAACACGCGCTACACCGCGGATGAGCTGCGCTACCTGCTGGCCGATGCCCTGCCGGTGGTCGTCATCCACGAGCCCGACCTGGCCGAGCGGCTCGGCGTGGCCACCGCCGAGCTCGGCCTCGATGCCCGCCTCCTCCCCCGCGGCAGCGACTACGAAGCTGCGCTCGCCGCTGCGCCGAGCCACCGCCCGGACGTCGTCCGCAGCGGCGACGACCGCTACGTGCTCTACACGGGGGGCACCACGGGGCTCCCCAAGGGCGTCGTGTGGCGCCACGAGGACCTGCTGTTCGCCGCGCTCGGCGGCGGGAGCTCCGGGGGCGACCCGGCGGACACCCCGTCTGACGTCGCCGAGCACGCGCGCCACGGCCGCTCGCGGTGCCTGCCGGCATCGCCGTTCACCCACGGGACCGCCCAGTGGATGGCCCTGACCACCCTGCTCGGCGGCGGCACCGTGCTCGTCGACGGCGGGCCGGCGTTCGCCGCCGACCGCCTCTGGACCTTCGCCGAGCAGGAGGGCGCCACGCTCCTGGCCATCGTCGGTGACGCGTTCGGGCGCCCGCTCGCCGACGCGCTGCGCGCCGAGCCGGATCGGTGGCAGCTCGACGAGCTCCTGGTGATCCTCTCGGGCGGCGCCGTGCTCTCGCCGGGGACCCGGCGGGAGCTGCTCGAGCAGCTCCCGTGGGCGGTCGTCGTCGACGGCTACGGCACCTCCGAGACGGGCGGGCAGGGCCAGATGCCGTCGTGGGCCGGGCAGGTGGCGACCTCGCTGCCCCGCTTCCACGTCGACGAGAACACGGCGGTGCTCGACGACGCCGGCCGGCCGGCCCCGCCCGGGAGCGGGCTCATCGGCCGCCTGGCCCGGCGGGGACGCATCCCCCTCGGCTACCACGGCGACCCGGCCGGCAGCGCCGAGACCTTCACCGAGCTCCACGGCCAGCGCTGGGCGGTGCCCGGCGACCTGGCCCGGGTCGAGGCCGACGGGTCGATCACGCTCCTCGGGCGAGGGTCGTCGTCCATCAACACCGGCGGGGAGAAGGTGTTCCCGGAGGAGGTCGAGATCGTGCTGAAGGACCACGCCGCCGTCTTCGACGCCGTGGTCGTCGGCGTGCCCGACGACCGCTTCGGCGAGCGGGTGGCTGCAGTGGTCCAGGGGCGGCCCGGCGTGGCCCTCGACCCGGACGACCTCGACCGCCACTGCCGCGGCCACCTGGCGCCGTTCAAGGTGCCGAGGCGGCTGGTGGTGGTCGACGAGCTCGCCCGCCGACCCTCGGGCAAGGCGGACCTCGCGTGGGCCCGCGAACAGGTCCAGGGACCGCCGGGCTAGCTCCCCAGCGGCTTCGTCCGGGCGGCTTCGACGACGCACGTCAGGTCGTGGTCGGCGTCGGCCCAGCCCGTGCGGGTGGGGTACTCGACGTGGGTCCTCGACCCCTTGGTCGCGTGGGCAGCCAGCTCGTCCGCGCAGCGCTCCCGGCCGATGGCCTTCAGGCGGTCGGGTCCGGGGTACGGGCTGTCGGCATCGTGGTCGACGGAGACGACCTGCACGACCTCGAACTCGTGCTCGCTGCCGCAGCTCGTGGAGCGCCCACCGACCTCCACCCGCTCGTCGGCGTCGTTGCCCTTCCCGGCCCCAGTGCGCTCCCAGCAGGTGTCGACGTCCTTGGCCGGCCGCTCCCAGCCGTTGTCCGCGATCAGCTGCACGCGCTGGTAGCCCCAGCGCAGCTCCTGCACCGACCGCAACCCGCCCAGGCCGACCGGCGCCTGCGCCGCAGGAGCCGAGCGGACCACCGTCCAGATGGCGCCGCCCAGCACGACGGCGCCGACGAGCCCCACGACGAGCGCACCGACCGCGATCGCCAACCCCGAACGCTGGTCGGGGTGGGTGGTGATGCGGTAGCGAGCTCGGTTGGCGGACCAGATGGCCACCACCAGCATCGCGGCGACGAGGATCCAGCCGACCAGCACCACCGCGGCGTTGGCGATGTTGTCGACGACCACCGCGGCGACGAGCGCCACCACGAGCGCGACGAGCGCGGGGCGGATGGCCGGGTCGAGGCGTCGGGGCGTGGCCGAGGCGATGGCTCGACGGCGCGACGGGCCGTTGCCGAGGGCGCTGGCCTCGCCGATGGCGAGCGTCGCGGCGTAGAAGCCGGGCGGAGCAGCCGGGCGGTCCCCTGCGGCATCCCCGTCGACGGCCGCCGCCGCCGGTGCGGGCTCCGATGGGGTGCTCGCCGCGCCCTCGGTCGGGGCCACGGCGACGGCCCCCGTCGCCCAGGGGGCGCCCCCGATGGCGCGCTCGCCGCCCTCGGACCCCGTGCCCCCGCCGCCGGCCGGCGACTCGCCGACCGGTGGCTCGCCGGACGTCGCCTCGACGCTCGGCGTCGGATCGGGCGCCTCGGCGGCCAACGCCGCTCGCAGCTCCTCCTCCTGGGCCGAGCTGAGGTCGGCCCCGGCCCACGCGGCGTCGATCGACAACAGGGCGCACCGCTCCAGGACCGCCGATGGCGGCACCCCGAGGTCCTTCGCCAGATCCGCGACGTTCATCGATCCCCTCCCCAAACACCCAGCCCGAGCCCCGCCGGGGCGGGACGGCACGAGTGTAGGTGTCGAGCCGACGCCGCTCAGGCCTCCTGCGGGCCGAGCGGCTCCGCCCGGCCGCGACCTCGGGCGCTAACGTCCTGACGCCCCGTCAGATCTCCAAGGAGCGGCCCATGGCCTTCAACCTCGCCCAGGTGAACGAAGCGGTTGCTGCGGCCAACCCCGACCGTCCGGCGGTGATCCACGGCGCCGGGCAGCTCACCTACCAGGAGCTCACGGACCGGACCCGGCGCTTCGCCCACGCCCTCGTCGGCCGGGGCTTCGGCACCCACCGGGAGCGCTCGGAGCTGGCCGGCCACGAGTCGGGCCAGGACCACCTGGCGATCTACCTGCACAACGGGCCGGAGTACATCGAGGCCATGCTCGGCGCCTTCAAGGCCCGGGTGGCACCGTTCAACGTCAACTACCGCTACGTCGCCGAGGAGCTGCGCTACCTGCTCGACAACGCCGGCACCCGCATCATCGTCTTCCACGAGGCCTTCGCGCCGACGCTCGCCGAGGTCCTTCCCGAGCTGCCCGACGTCGCCCTCCTGGTACAGGTGCCCGACGGGTCCGGCCACGACCTGCTGCCCGGCGCCGTCGCCTACGAGGACCTCCTCGCCGAGGGCTCCACCGAGCCGCTCGACCTGGCCTGGTCCCCCGACGACCTCTACATCCTCTACACCGGCGGCACCACCGGCATGCCCAAGGGCGTGCTCTGGCGCCAGCACGACATCTTCATCGGCGCCATGGGCGGCCGGCCCTTCGGCCAGAAGGAGGCGTTCACGTCGCTCGACGCCATCGTCGAGGCCTCTCGCAACGGCGGGGCCCGCATGATGTCGGTGGCGCCCCTGATGCACGGCGCCGCCCAGTGGGCCACGTTCACCGGGTTCACCGGCGGCAACACGCTCGTGTTCGTGAGCGATCCCACCCACCTCGACCCCGTCGACGTGTGGTCCACCGTCGAGCGGGAGAAGGTCCTCACCCTCCAGATCGTCGGCGACGCCATGGGCCGGCCGCTGGTCGACGAGCTCGAGCGCCACCCCTACGACCTGTCCGGCCTCCTGGCCCTCGTGAGCGGCGGCGCCGCCCTGGGCTCCACGCTGAAGGACCGGTTCCTCGAGGTGGTCCCCCACGCCGTCGTCCTCGACGCCGTCGGCTCGAGCGAGACCGGCGCCCAGATGGGCCACACCTCCGCGAAGGGCGCCACCTCCACCGGCACCTTCGACCCGGGCCCCGAGACCTCGGTGGTGAGCGCCGACCTGGCCCACGAGCTCGCCCCGGGGGCGGACGAGACCGGCTGGCTGGCCCAGCGCGGCCACGTCCCGCTCGGCTACCTCGGCGACGCCGCCAAGACCGCCGCCACCTTCCCCGTCATCGACGGCACCCGCTTCGCCGTCCCCGGCGACCGGGCCAACTGGCGCGCCGACGGCGTCATCGAGCTGCTGGGCCGCGACTCGGTCACCATCAACTCCGGCGGCGAGAAGATCTACGCGGAGGAGGTCGAGCAGGCCCTCGCCCACCACCCCGCCGTCTACGACGTCATCGTCGTCGGCCGCCCCAGCGAGCGCTGGGGCTCCGAGGTGGTCGCCATCGTCCAGCTCGCCGAGGGCGCCACCGTGACCGAGGAGGAGCTCCTCGCCGAGGCCCAACGCCACATCGCCCGCTACAAGCTCCCGAAGTCCTTCGTCTTCCGCCCCGAGCTCCAGCGCTCCCCGGCAGGCAAGGCCGACTACCGCTGGGCCAAGGAGCAAGCGCTCTAGGCCGCGCGCGGCGCGCAGGGTGCGAACGGACCAGCGCAACGAGGGGTGAGGAAGGACCCTGGCCCAGGCCCGCTCGCACCCAAGGCCCCGTGCAGCGAGCAACGGCGTTCGCCGAAGGCGAGCGGGCCCGAGCGGCCCGGGACGACGCGAAGCGAGTCCCGAGAGCGGAAGGGAGAGCGGACGATCGCCGACCCTCCAGCGACGAAGGAGCCGCACGACGAGCCAGCCGAGCTCCCGGCGAGGCCCGCCGGAGGCCGCCGGAGCGACCGGGATCGAAGGCGTCAGCCGTCGTCAGGGCCCGACCCGTCGAGCGCCGCGAGGACGCCGGCCCGCTCCGCGCCGACCGACGTGTCGTCACCGTGGCCGGTGTGCACGATGGTCTCGTCGGGGAGCACGAGCAGCCGGTCGGCGATGGAGCGGAGGATCACCGACTCGTCGCTGAACGAGCGACCGGTGGCCCCGGGGCCGCCGTTGAAGAGGGTGTCGCCGGAGAAGAGGACGCCGTCGGCGGCGTCGTACAGGCAGCACCCGCCCGGGCTGTGGCCCGGGGTGTGCAGCACCTCGAGGGTGGTGCCGCCCACCTCGATGCGCTGCCCGTCGGCCAGCGGTGCGTCGGCCGGACGGTCGGGGTTCACCACGTCCCAGAGCATGGTGTCGTCCGGATGGACCCAGATCGGCGCCCCGACGGCGTCGGCGAGCGCGGCGGCCACGTTGATGTGGTCGTTGTGGCCGTGGGTGCACACGACCGCCACCACCTCGCGCCCGGCGACGCCGGCGACGATGGGCTCGTGGTCGTGGGCGGCGTCGATGACCACCACCTGCTCGTCGTCCCCGACGATCCAGATGTTGTTGTCCACCTCGAAGTCCCCGCCGTCGAGCGAGAAGATCCCGCTGGTGACGACCTTGTCGATGCGCACCGCCATCAGCCCGCCACCCGGTCGCCGATGACCACGACGGAGCGCAGCACCTCGCCCCGCTCCATGCGGTGGAACGCCTCCTCGACGTCGTCGAGCGAGATGGTCTCGCTGACGAACCGGTCGAGGTCGAGCCGGCCCTGCAGGTAGAGGTCGATCAGCATCGGGAAGTCCCGGCTCGGCAGGCAGTCGCCGTACCAGGACGGCTTGAGCCGGCCCCCACGACCGAAGAAGTCGATCATCGGCAGCTCGATCTGCATCTCGGGGTTGGGCACGCCGACCTGGACGACGGTGCCGGCGAGGTCCCGGGCGTAGAAGGCCTGCTCGAACACCTTCGGGTTGCCGACGGCCTCGATGCACACGTCGGCGCCGTTGCCGTCGGTGAGCGCCTGGATGGCCTCGACCGGATCGACCTCCGAGGCCAGCACGGTGTGGGTGGCCCCGAAGGTCTTGGCCAGCTCCAGCTTCCCGGCGTCGAGGTCGACGGCGATGATCTTGGCGGCGCCCGCCAGGCGGGCCCCCATGATGGCGGCGTCGCCCACGCCCCCGCAGCCGAACACGGCGACGGAGTCCCCCCGTCCGACCTCGCCGGTGAACATGGCGGCTCCGAGGCCGGCCATGACCCCGCAGCCCAGCAGGCCGGCTGCCTCGGGCTTGGCCCGCGGGTCGACCTTGGTGGCCTGCCCGGCGGCCACCAGCGTCTTCTCGGCGAACGCGCCGATGCCCAGGGCCGGGGACAGGGCCTTGCCGTCGAGCGTCATCTTCTGCGTGGCGTTGTTGGTGGCGAAGCAGTACTCCGGCCGGCCGCGCCGGCAGGAGCGGCACTCGCCGCAGACCGCCCGCCAGTTCAGGACCACGAAGTCCCCCGGGGCCACCTCGGTGACGTCCGGTCCGACCGACTCGACGATGCCTGCGGCCTCGTGGCCGAGCAGGAACGGGAAGTCGTCGTTGATGCCGCCCTCGCGGTAGTGCAGGTCGGTGTGGCACACACCGCACGCCTGCACCTGCACCAGCACCTCGCCGGGGCCCGGGTCGGGGACCTCGATGAGCTCCACCGACACCGGCGCCCCCTTCGCCTTGGCCACCACGGCTCGGACCTGTTGCGGCATCGCTGGTTCCCCTTCGTTCGACGGTGCACGGACCGTACCCCCACCACCTGCGACCCGCGGACCGCTCCGGCGGACGTCGGCCGCCCGGGGCCGCCCTCACCCGTTCAGGTGGGTGTGCCGCCTACGGACACAGGTGTCGTTGACATCGCAGACCCGGTTAGGCAGACTTACCAACCGATGGTCGTCTGTCATTGCAACGTGGTGAGCGATCGGGAGATCCGAGCGGAGATCCTGACCGGGGCCCTGGATGCCGACGACGTCGCCGCGCGCTGCGACGCCGGCACCCGCTGCGGCGGCTGCCGCCCGGTCATCGATGCCCTCCTCGCCGAGGCCGGCGTCAGCATCCGCCGGGCCTTCGCCGCAGCCTGACCGGCTGCTCCGAGCCGACCGGCGCCCGGGCCACCACGCCCGCACCCGTCGTTCAGGGCCGCCCCCACCAGGGCATCCACCGCCCTGCACCCGCCGGGTCAAGCACCCCAACCACCGGGCCGGGTCGCTACGGTTCCGGGCGAAGCGAACGCCGTTGGAGGCAGAGACATGCAAGGTGACCCCGAGATCCTCGAGCTGTTGAACGAGGTGCTCACCGCCGAGCTCACGGCGATCAACCAGTACTTCATCCACGCCAAGATGCGGTCGAACTGGGGCTTCCCGAAGCTGGCGGCGGTGGCCCGGCGCGAGTCCATCGAGGAGATGGAGGACGCCGACAAGCTGATCGACCGGATCCTGTACCTCGACGGCACGCCCAACCTGCAGCGCTACAACCCCGTCCGCGTGGGCGAGACGGTGCCGGAGCAACTCGCGCTGGAGCTGCAGACCGAGACCGAGGCCATCGAGCGCTACAACCGTGGCGTCGCCCTGGCCGTGGCCAAGGGCGACAACGGCACCCGGGAGCTGCTCGAGCACCGCTTGGTCGACGAGGAGAGCCACGCCGACTGGCTCGAGGGCCAGCTCCACGTGATCGCCACCATCGGCGTCGAGAACTACCTGGCCCAGCAGATCCACGAGTGACCTGCGGGTGAGCGGTTCTCGCTGGACCGACGACCCCGGCGTCCCCCGCGGCGCCACCTACGACGCCGGCTTCGAGCGCCTCGCGGCGTCCGGGGCCGACGTGCACGGCGAGGCCACCCTCGTCGCCGCGCTGAGCCCGGGCCGGCGGGTGCTCGACGCCGGCTGCGGCACCGGCCGGGTGGCCATCGAGCTCGCCCGCCGGGGCTTCGCCGTCACCGGCGTCGACCTGGACCCGGCCATGCTCGCCGCCGCCCGGGAGAAGGCGCCGGACCTCGACTGGCACCAATCCGACCTGGCGGCGTTCCGGACCGACGAGCGCTACGACCTCGCGGTGCTCGCCGGGAACGTGCTGATCTTCGTCGACCCCGGCACGGAGGCCGCCGTCGTCGCCGCCACCGCGGCGACCCTGCAGCCACGGGGGCTGCTCGTGGCCGGCTTCACCGTGCGGGGCGACGGCTACGGCCCGGCCGACCTCGATCGAGACGCCGCGGCAGCCGGCCTCGCCCTGGTGGATCGCTGGTCGACCTGGGACCGCGGACCGTGGCACCCCGGCGACCGCTACCAGGTCTCGGTGCACGCCCGGACCTGAGCGGGCCCCGGGGGCGATCAGTCGGCCGGGACGGCCTTGGGCGGGCGGGGGAAGAAGGCGCTCGTCCGAGCGACGTACTCGGCGTAGCCCGGGCGACGCTTCCCGATGGTCTTCTCGAGCATGGCCACCCCCGACACCCGCAGCAGCAGGAACGACATCACCAGCGGGCCGATCACCCCGAAGCGGCCCGGGCCGGTCTCGGCGGCCACCAGGAAGATGCCCCACCAGACGCAGAAGTCGCCGAAGTAGTTGGGGTGCCGGGTCAACCGCCACAGGCCTTGGTCCATGACCTGGCCCTGGTTGGCGGGATCGGCCTTGAACCGGGCCAGCTGGGCGTCGCCCACCGCTTCGAAGAACAGCCCCACCAGCCAGAGCAGCACCCCGAGCGCCGCCAGCGGGCCGAGGCCGGCGGGACGGTCGGCCGAGACCGCGAGCTGGACGGGGAGCGACACCACCCACACCAGCACCCCCTGCAGGCCGAAGACGACGACCAGGCTGATGAGCCCGAACCGCTCGCCGTACCTCTTGCGCATGGCCTGGTAGCGGTAGTCCTCGCCGTGGCCGAGGTTGCGACGGGCGAGGTAGCCGCTCAGCCGCAGCCCCCAGACCGCCACCATCACCAGCAACAGGACCCGACGGGCTCCGACGCCGTCGGCGAGCGCCGCCACGGCTGCGGTCACCACCACGAAGGCTGCGCCCCAGATGATGTCGACGATCGATGCGTCGTGCACGAGGAGGCTCACCACCCAGGTGAGCACCATCAACCCGGCCACGACCCCTGCAGCGACGATCAGCACAGCCGGCCCCCTACCCTCGCCCCACCCGATCGGACCACCCGACCGCGCGGCGAGCGTACCCATGCCGGGCCCGGCGTCAGCGGGGCGGCGGGCCGCCGGCGAGCGGGCGCGACGAGCGCCAGGCGTCGCGCCCGTCGCGCTTGGCCTGGTACATGGCCAGGTCCGCGCGGTGCAGCAGGGTCGGCCGGTCGGCGTACCGGGCTCCCTGCGCCACGCCCACCGAGAGCGTGGCGGCGAGCGGATGCCCGTCGACCACGACCGGGGACCGGCCGGCCACCACGATCGCCTCGGCCAGGGTGGTGCCGTCGCCCACCTCCGGCGCCGTCGCCACCACGACGAACTCGTCCCCGCCCGGCCGGGCGACGGTGCCGTGCGACCCGACCAGGTCGACCAGGCGGCGGGCGACGGCCTCGAGGACCTCGTCGCCCACCCGGTGGCCGTGCGCATCGTTGACGCCCTTGAAGTCGTCGACGTCGACGACCAGGACCACCACGGGGCCCTGCCCGAGCGAGCGGTCGAGCCCGTCGAGCATGGCCCGGCGGTTGACCAGGCCCGTCAGGTCGTCTCGCTCGATGAGGTCGCGGATCTCGGCCTCCTTGGCGGCCTGGTCCGTGACGTCGCGGCACACCCAGACCGTGATCTCCGACCCGGGCCCGGTGCGGCCCTCGACCTCGAGGACGCGCTCGGAGCCGTCGCGTCGCAGGACCTCGACGTGGGCCGGCGCACCCACCTCGAGCGCTGCCGCCCCAGCACCGAGGAGGGAGGCCAGCGTCTCGCCGCGGATCTCCTCGACGGGTCGGCGCAGCAGCGCGGCCGCGGCGCGGTTCGTGCGCACGATGTGGGGCCCGGTGGTGACCAGGACCCCGTCGGACATGGTCTCGAAGGCCAGCGCCAGCTCGGCGGCCCGGGCGTCGAGCTCGGCCCCGGTCCGCACCAGGCGCAGCAGCGATCGTCGCCGGTCGACGTAGATCGCCCCCATGGCCACCAGCAGGAGGCCCAGCATCCACACCCGACCGTTCCAGGCCGAGGCCTCGTCGGACAGCCCCACCCAGGTGGGCCCGACCCACAGCGAGGCGGACAGGCTGAGGAACGACAGGGGCAGGGCGGCGAGGATCGTGGCCGCCGTCGTCCACCAGACCACGGTGGCCACCAACACGACGCCGAGCAGCACCGCATCGTCCCGGGGCGCCACGAAGATCCAGAAGGCCGACACCCACGCCCCGAGGGCGAAGGACAGCCCGGCGAACACCAGGGCCGAGCGACCCCGGGGGTCGATGGCCGCCCCGTCGACCTGGTTGGCCCGGCTGACGGTGTGGCGGACGGCCACCACCGCGACCGACGCCAGGGTCCAGATCGCCCAACGCTCGCGGGACACCTCGCCGTAGACCGCCAGCCCGAGGAACACCAGCACGGCGAGCGTGCCGAGGTCGCCGAGCACCGAGTACGGCGTCAGCCCGGCCAGCAGCGGCGACCGTGCGGTCGGGTCCCGGGGTAGCGCCGCCTGCTGCTGGTCCACGTCGGTCCCCGGTCGCCCGCTCAGGCCGGTCGCAGGGCGGCCGGCGCGCCGACGGGCACCGCAGGGGTGCGCGGCGGCACGCGGTCGAGGCGCTCGTAGGGGGCGCCGAGCGGCGGTCGAGGGTCGACCTCGCCGTGGTTGGGCCAGAGGCTCATGGCCCGCTCGGTCATGGCGGTGATGGTCAGCGAGGGGTTGACGCCGAGGTTCGCCGACACCGCCGACCCGTCGGCCACCGAGAGGCCCTCGTAGCCGTAGACGCGCTGGTAGGCGTCGATGACGCCGGCCTCGGGGTCGGCGCCGATCGGGCAGCCACCGAGGATGTGGGCGGTGGTGGGCGCGCCGAGCAGGGTCTCGTTCCACGCGCCCCAGGCCTGCCCGCCGAGCAGGTCGGCCACCTCGCGCGCCGCGTCGTTGGCCACCGGCAGGTAGGTGGGGTTGGGCTCGCCGTGGCCGGGCCGGGTGACGAGGGTGCCGAGCCGCGGGTGCCGGCGCAGGGCGATGCTGTTGTCCCGGCTCTGCATCACCAGCAGGATCATCGACCGCTCGGACCAGCGGTGGACCGACAGCGAGCGGAGGAACCGCACGGGGTGGCGCACGATCGCGCCGAGGAACCGGACCTGGCGCGGCACCCGCCCACCGCCGTCGACCAGGACGGTGGTGAGCAGGCCCATGGCGTTGGAGCCCGGCGGGTACCGGCAGGGCTCGATGTGGGTGCTCTCGTCCGGGTGGATCGACGACGTGATGGCCACGCCGCGGGTGAGCTCGGGCCGGACCGTCGGGCCCGACGCCCCCACGATCGCCTCGCTGTTGGTGCGGACGACGTCGCCCAGCCGATCCGAGAGGTTCGGCAGCCGGCCCTGGTCGCGCAGGCGGAGCAGCAGCTTCACGGTGCCGAGCACGCCGGCGGAGAGGACCACCCGCTCCGCGGTGAGCGTCCGGCTGCGGGCGGTGGCGCGGGACCAGGCACCGGGCTTGGCGGTGGTCACCCGCCAGCCGCCGCCGGGCAGCGGCTCGAGGTCGGTGACCTGGGTGTCGGGGTGGACCTCGGCACCCCGCTTCTCGGCCAGGTACAGGTAGTTGCGGTCGAGGGTGTTCTTCGCCCCCACCCGGCAGCCGACCATGCAGCTGCCGCAGTGGGTGCAGCCGACCTTGTCGGGCCCCTCGCCGCCGAAGTACGGGTCCGCCACCCGCTCGCCCGGCTTCCCGAACCAGACCCCGACCGGCGTGCGGTGGTAGGTGTCGGCCACCCCGAGGCGGGTGGCGAGCTGCTGCAGGTAGCCGTCGGCCGGGGTGTCGGCGGGGGTCTCCTCGACCCCGAGCATGCGCCGCGCCTGGTCGTAGTGGGGCGCCAGCTCCGCTCGCCAGTCGGTGATGGCCCCCCCACTGGGGGTCGACGTAGAACGGGTCGAGCGGCTCGTAGAGCGTGTTGGCGTAGACGAGGGACCCGCCACCGACCCCGGCGCCCGAGAGCACGGCGATGTCCTTGAGCGGGGTGATCCGCTGGATGCCCCGCAGGCCGAGCTTGGGCGCCCACAGGAAGCGCCGGAGCTGCCAGCTCGTCTTCGGCAGGGTCGTGGTGTCGAACCGGCGGCCCGCCTCGAGCACCCCCACCCGATAGCCCTTCTCGGTGGCCCGCAGCGCGGTGACGCTGCCCCCGAACCCGGAGCCCACCACCAGGACGTCGTAGTCGAAGCCGGTCATCGCTTGCATCGTTCCATGTCGCACCCGGCCGATGCACGACGCCGCCGGGCCCCCGCTCCGTGGTGGCGGGTCAGGCCGGGATGACGAGCGAGGGCTTGGCGGTACCGGTGCGGAACGGCTCGTACACCGCCAAGAGGGACCCGGAGGGACCGAGGACCGCCCACGGGCCGTCGCCGTCGACGCCGAGCTCGTCGAGGGCCAGCACCTTGCCGACGGCCACGTCGGCGGCCCGGACCTCGTCGACGGCCACCTGGTCGAGGTGGCGCACGGCATCGGTCATGGGCAGGACGCGCTCGGCGTCGACCTGCTCCAGCGGCACGGCGTCGGCGAGGGTGAACGGCCCGACCGAGGTCCGGCGCAGCGTGCGCAGGTGCGCCCCGCCGCCGAGCGCGGTGCCGATGTCGGCGGCGAGCGTCCGGATGTAGGTGCCGGAGGAGCAGCTGACGGCCAGGGTGAACACCAGGTCGTCACCCTCGGGGCCGGGCAGCACCTCCAGCGAGTGCACCGTGACCGGCCGGGGCGGACGCTCGACCTCGATGCCCTGGCGAGCCAGCTCGTGCAGCCGCTTGCCGTCGATCTTGACCGCCGAGACCATCGGCGGGATCTGCTCGATGGGCCCCACGAAGGCCAGCGACGCCGCCCGCACCTGGTCGAGGGTGGTCCCCGCCATGTCGAAGGTGGCCGTGACCTCACCGGCGGCGTCGAGCGTGCTCGTCTCGGTCCCCAGCTGCACCTCGCCCACGTAGGCCTTGCCCAGCGGTGAGAGGAAGCGCAGGAGCTTGGTGGCGCGGCCGACGCCGAGCAGGAGGACCCCCGTGGCGTCGGGGTCGAGCGTGCCGGCGTGGCCGACCTTGCGGGTGCCGAGCAGGCCTCGCGACTTGGCGACGACGTCGTGGCTGGTCCAGCCCGCCGGCTTGTCGACGACGACGAGGCCGTCGGGCCCGGTGTGGGGCCCGCCGCGGCGCCCCATCAGGGGACGTCGACGTCGTCGGCGTAGGGGGTGGGGTCGACCGGCGGCACCGGCGGCTCGTTGCGCAGCCCCTGCAGCACCTCGTCGATGCGCAGCGCGTCCCGGAGGACGCCGTCGGCCTCGAAGCGCAGCTCGGGGGTGCGCTTGAAGGTGGTCTGGCGACCGACTGCGCCCTGCAGGCGCTTGCGGGCGTCGCTGAACGCCTGGGCGATCTCCTCGTCGGCGTCCTCGCCGCGCGAGTGGTCGTAGTACACGACGGCACGGGAGAGGTCGCCGTCGACGACCACCGAGGTCAGGGTCACGAGGTCGAGCCGCTCGTCGTCGATCCGCTCGAGCTCGTCGGCCACGATCTCGCGGACCAACGTGTTCAGCCGGGCGGTGCGGGGGTAGTCCCGGGCCGTCTGCCGCTTCTTCATGAGCCGTCCTCCTCGTCGTCGAGCCATCGACGCCAGGACTCGACGACCTCGACCTCGGGGAACGACCACACGAACCGTTCCACCGCGTCGAGGACCTCGCGGGCCTGGGTCTCGCTGGACGCCACCGTGGCGAAGGCCAGCTCGCTGCGGCGCCACTCGTCCTGGAGGCCGACCTCGCTCACCGCCACCCGGTGCCGGCGCCGGGCGCCTTCGAGGATGGGGGTGATGATCGCCCGCTTGGCCTTCAGGGAGTCGGCGAGCGGAAGGCGGAGGTCGAAGAGCAGGACGCTGGCGAACACGGCTCGACAACCCTACCGATCGGGCCGGCCCGCTCCCCCACCCGTTTCGACTCGGGGCCTCACTGCCCCCGAGGCGGCGAGACGCTGACCGTGCCGTCGTCCCCCACCGCGAGCACCGGGATGCCGTCGGGCGCCGCATCGACCGCCCGCTCCTCGGCGCTCTCGTGCTTGAGGCGGGTGAGGAAGCCCGGCGCATCGAGGCTGGACGGCACCACGACGGCGTCGGCCCCCACCTGGTTGACGGCGTCGGTGAGCGCTTCGTCGCCGGGCAGCGAGTGCTGGAACGCCGTCACCGACACCCCCGCCTCGGCGGCCGAGTCGAGCTGGTCCAGCAGGTATGGCCGGTCGATGGCCGCCACCTCGTCGCGGGTCAGCTCGAAGACGCGCGGCGTGTCGGCGTAGGTGGTGTCCACCCGGTCGAGCAGCACCAGCTTGGCGTCGCCCAGCTTGGCCAGCTCGACCGCGACGTCGCGGGCCCGCCCGTACGCGTCGTCGGTGCCGTCGTCGACCGGCACGAGGATCGTGGACGCCTGCTCCACCACGGCCCGCACGGCCGGGTCGAGCTGGTCGAGGGAGGTGGGGAGGGTGGGGTCGTTGGCCATGGGCGCCGACCTACCCCACCCGATCGGGCGGAAGCCCCGATCGGACCAGGTTCAGCCGACGGCGAACGACGACGCGGTCACCGCGTCGTCGAGCCGGCCCGTCTCGCCGGCCAGCCAGTGGCGGCGGCACAGGAGCTCGTAGGCCACCAGCGCCTCGGACCGGGTGTCGCCGAGCGCCTCGACGTCGCCCAGCACCACCTGGTCGCCGTCGTACACCTGGACGCCGTCGACCAGGCGGGCGTTGTGGGTGGCGCGGGCGCCGCACCAGCACCGGGCCTCGACCTGCAGCTCGCAGCGCTCGTCGGCCACCTCCAGCAGCCGGGCGGTGGCGTCGAACAGCTTGCCGCGGAAGTCGGTGAGCAGCCCCAGGGCGTGGACGTCGGCGCCCAGCTCGTCGACCACGCGGGCCAGCTCGTCGATCTGGTGGGGGGCGTAGAACTGCGCCTCGTCGCACACCAGGTACTGCAGGCCCCCGTGGTGCTCGGCGTACTGCTCGGCCATGGCGAAGAGGTCGAGCTTGGGCCCGACGTCGACGGCGGCCGCCGCCACGCCGAGGCGGCTCGACACCTGGGCGCCCTCGCGGTCGAGGTGGGTGCACAGGAGCCCGCGCAGGCCACGGGAGGAGAGGTTGTGGTGGATCTGCAGGGCGAGGGTGCTCTTGCCCGATCCCATCGTCCCGAACGAGAAGCGCAGCGTCGCCATGGCCGGTCAAACTACACGCCTGTAACCCGACGTGCCCGGGCCGTTCGGCCCGGGCACGTCTGGTGTTCGCGTTCGCTGGGCGCAGGTGCTCCGGGACCTAGGTCCGGGGGATCTCGCGCTCCTCGAAGGTCTCGATGATGTCACCGGCCTTGAGGTCCTGGAAGTCGGTGAGGCCGATGCCGCACTCGAAGCCGGCCTTGACCTCGCGCACGTCGTCCTTGAACCGGCGGAGCGACTGGATGGCGCCCTTCCAGATGATGGTGCCCTCCCGCAGGAAGCGGACCTTGGAGCCACGGGTGATCTCCCCGTTGGTGACCATGCAGCCGGCGATCTTGCCGACCTTGGGCACCGAGAAGATCTCCCGGACCTCGGCGTCACCGGTGACGATCTCCTCGAAGATCGGCGCCAGCATGCCCACCATGGCCGCCTCGATGTCCTCGAGGAGGTGGTAGATGACCTCGTAGGTGCGGATCTCCACCTTCTCGGCCTCGGCGAACTCGCGCACCTGGCGCTCGGGCCGGACGTTGAAGCCGATGATCGTGGCGTTGGAGGCCATGGCCAGCTCGATGTCGCTCTTGAGGATGCCGCCCACGCCGCTGCGGACGAAGGACAGCTTCACCTCGTCGCGCTCGAGCCGCTTCAGCGACTGGCTGACCGCCTCGAGCGAGCCGGTCACGTCGGCCTTGATGATGAGGTTGAGGGTGGCGACCTCTCCAGCCTGGATCTGGCTGAAGATGTCCTCCAGCTTGGCGCCACCGGCGGAGGCCGAGGCCGAGCCGGAGATGTTGGCCAGGCGGTGGTAGTGCTCGCGCTGCTCGCTCACCTTGGCGGCGCTGCGCTCGTCACGGGCCACCACGAAGTCGTCGCCGGCCTCGGCGACGTCGGACAGGCCGAGGACCTGGACGGGCGTGGACGGCCCGGCCGCCTTGACCTGCTCGCCCTGGTCGTTGATCAGCGCCCGGACCCGGCCCCACGCTGCACCGGCGACGAGGGGGTCGCCGACCTTGAGGGTGCCGCGCTGGACGAGGATCGTGGCCACGGGGCCACGACCCGGATCGAGCTTGGCCTCGAGCACGACGCCCTTGGCCCGACCGGTGGGGTTGGCCCGGAGGTCCTCGAGCTCGGCCACCACCAGCAGGTTCTCCAGGAGCTCGTCGATGCCGATCTCCTTGAGGGCGGAGATCATGCAGACGATGGTGTCGCCGCCCCAGGACTCGGGGACGAGGCCCCGCTCGGCGAGCTGGGCCAGCACCTTGTCCGGGTCGGCGTTGTCGCGGTCGATCTTGTTGACCGCGACCACGATCGGCACCTCGGCGGCGCGGGCGTGGTCGATGGCCTCGATGGTCTGGGGCATGACGCCGTCGTCGGCCGCGACCACCAGCACCACGATGTCGGTGGCGTCGGCGCCGCGAGCACGCATGGCGGTGAACGCCTCGTGGCCCGGGGTGTCGATGAAGGTGATGGGACGGCCGTCCTTGACCACCTGGTAGGCGCCGATGTGCTGGGTGATGCCACCGGCCTCGCCGGCGACCACGTTGGCGTTGCGGATGCGGTCGAGCAGCTTGGTCTTGCCGTGGTCGACGTGGCCCATGACGGTGATGACGGGGGCTCGGGTGACCGAGGTCTCCTCGTCCTCGTGGTCGTCGAGCTCGTCGACGCCGAGCACCTTCTGGAGCTCGACCTCCTGCTCCTCACCGGGGTTGACCAGGCGGATCTCGGCGCCGATCTCGGCGACGAACAGCTCGATCATGTCGTCGTTCAGGGACTGGGTGGCCGTGACCATCTCGCCCTGCTGCATGAGGAAGCGGACGACGTCGGCCGCGGTGCGGTTCAGCTTGGGGCCGAGCTCCTGCGGGGTGGACGACCGCTCGATGACGACGACGCCCTCGGGGATCGGCGAGTTCTCCGGCGTGTAGGACGGCATGTCCATGGGCTGGAGCTCTTCGCGGTTGCGACGGCGACGCCCCTTGCGGCGCGGGGGCCGACGACCGGCGGGACCGCCCGGCCGACCACCGGGACCGCCACCGCCACCGGGACCGCCGCCCGGGCCGCCACCGGGGCGGCTCGGGCCGACGCCGGCACCGGGCACGTTGGGACGGGGGCCGGCCATGGGGCGACCGCCGCCACCGCCGGTGCGGGCGGGACCGCCGGGCGCGCCCTGGCGGGCACCGGGCCCGCCGGGGCCGGCGCCACGGGGCGCGGTGCGGCCCCCGAGGCCGGGAGGCGGCGGGATCGGCTTGCCGGTGAGCGAGCGGGGCGGCGGCGGGGGCGGGATCGGCTTGCCCGAGGTGGAGGTGGGGGGGGCGCGCCCGGGGCAGCGGGGGCCGAGGCCTCCGGAGCAGCAGCCGCAGTGGGCGGCGTCGGAGCGGCGGCCGCAGGAGCGGCCGGAGCCGGGGCGGCGGCCGGGGGCTGCGGGGCACGGGCGGCGGGCGCCTGCGGGGCGGCCGTCGGTGCCGGGGCCGGGGGCCGGGGTGCGGGAGCGGCACCGGGCGCCGGGGGCCGGGGTGCGGGCGGCGCCGCAGCCGGCTCGGGGCGCGGGGCCGGGCGGGGCGGCATGGCGGCACCGCTGGAGCGGAGCACGTTGCGAGCCGGGGGCTCGGCCGGCTTGGGGGCCGGCGGCGTGGCGGCCGCAGGAGCGGCCGGCGCGACAGGAGCAGCCGGGGCGGCCGGTGCGTCGGCAGGCTCGGCCTTGGCGGCCGGGGCCACGGGGGCGGCCGGAGCGGCGGGCGCCTCGCTGGCGGGCGCCTCGGCCGCCGGAGCGGCCTCGGTGGGCTTGGGGGCGGCCGCCTTCTTGGCGCCGCCCTTCTTCACGGGCGCCGGCTCTTCGGGCTGGACGTCACGGACCATGCCCTCCCGCTCGGCCTTGCGACGAACACGGTCGGCCTGAGCGTCCTCGATGCTCGACGAGTGCGTCTTGACCCCGATGCCGAGGCCCAGCGACAGGTCGAGGGTCTCCTTGTTCGTGAGGCCGAGCTCTTTCGCGAGCTCGTGGACGCGGATCTTTGGTGCCAACGTGGGTTCGCCAGCCCTTCCTTGTTCGAATGCAGTGCGGCGGGTGCGCCCGGGAGGCCCGGGCACGGCTCTCTAGTCTCGCGCAGCCGGTGTCCCGGGCACGAAGTCGGTTGCGTGGTGGCCGACCACGTCACGGAGTTCGGCGCGCAGGGCGTCGAGCTCCGACGCCGCGACCGGGGCCCGGAAGGCCCGGGCGAAGCCCCCCCTGCCGGGCGGCCCGCTCGAAGCACTCGGTGGACCCCTGGCAGAGCCAGGCACCTCGGCCCGCCAGTGTACGACCGATCTGCAGCGATCGGTCGTCCGAGCGGACGAAACGGGTCAGCTCGGCGGGCGGGCGGACCCGGCGGCACCCGATGCAGGTGCGCCGGGGCCCCGGGCCGGGCTCAGCCGGCCTCGCCATCGGCGGGGGCCTCGGTCGGCTCGGTGTCCTCGCTCGGCGCGGTGGCGGCCTCGACCGCGTCGGCGGCCTCGGCGGCAGGCAGGGCGTCGGACTCGTCGACGATGTCGTCGACCCCGTTGCCGTCGGCGTCGACCGGGGCGTCGAGCTCGACGGCCTCGCCGGTGCCCTCGATCTCGGCTTCGGGGGCCGGAGCGCCGTCCTCGCCCTCGACGGGGTCGCCGGCGGCCCAGGCCTCGGCCGAGACGGCCTCGCCACCCTCGGCGTCGATCCAGACCTGCTCGCCGGTGGCCGGGTCGACCACCCACTCGCCCTGGGCCCACTCGTCGGACTTGTAGGACTCCTCCTCGGCCAGCTGGGTCTCGCTCTTGATGTCGACGCGCCAGCCGGTGAGGCGGGCGGCGAGGCGGGCGTTCTGGCCCTCCTTGCCGATGGCCAGCGACAGCTGGTAGTCGGGCACGATGACCTCGGCGGTGCCGGTGTCCTCGTGGATCCGCACCTCCTTGACCTTGGCCGGCTGGAGGGCCTTGGCCACGAAGTCGGGCAGGTCCTCGGAGAAGGGGACGATGTCGATCTTCTCGCCGCGCAGCTCGTTGACGACCATGCGGACGCGGGCGCCACGGGCGCCGACGCAGGCGCCGACCGGATCGACGTTCTGGTCGTTGGACCAGACGGCGATCTTGGTGCGGTGCCCGGGCTCGCGGGCGCAGGCCTTCAGCTCGACGATGCCGTCGGCGATCTCGGGCACCTCGAGCTCGAACAGGCGCTTGATCAGGCCGGGGTGGGTGCGGCTGACGACGATCTGCGGGCCCTTGGAGGTCTTGCGGACCTCGACGATGTAGGCCTTGAGCCGGGTGTTGGGCTCCGGGCGCTCGTAGGGGACCTGCTCGGCCTGGGGCAGCAGGGCCTCGACCCGGCCGAGGTCGAGCAGGGTGTAGCGGGCATCGGTCTGCTGGATGATGCCGGTGACGATGTCGCCCTCGCGGCCGGCGTACTCCTCGTACTTCATCTCCCGGTCGACCTCGCGCAGGCGCTGCATCATGACCTGCTTGAAGGTCTGCGCAGCGATGCGGCCGAGGGTGCTCTGGTCCGGGGTGACGTCGAGCTCGGGGCCGAACGGCTCGCCGTCGTCGTTGAGCTCCTGCGCGGTGACGCGCATCTCGGCGGTGGCGGGGTCGATGGTGGCCCAGGCGTACTCGTAGGCGCCGGGGAGGCGCTTGTAGGCCGATTCGAGCGCGTCGGCCAGGGCACCCATGAGGGTCTCCGGGCTGATGCCCTTCTCCGAGGCGAGCGTCCGGATTGCTTCGATGCGATCGTCGTTGCTCATGGGTTGGCTGCCTTCTTCTTGGCGGACGGGGAGGTCTTGGGGGCGGCCTTGCCGCCCGGCTTGGGGCCGCCGGGCTTCGGCGCCGGGCCCCACTCGAAGATCGTGCGGGCCCGCTCGATGTCGTGCAGGCCCAGCGTGCGCTCGGCGCCGGGGGCGGCGCCCTCGGGCAGCAGGACGACCTGGTCGTCGGCGACCGAGACGATGGTGGCCTTGAAGCGGCGATCGCCGTCGAGGCCGGCGCGCACCTTGACGCTCACCACCTCGCCCACGGACCGGGCGAAGTGCTCGGGCGTGCGCAGGGGCCGCTCCAGGCCCGGGCTCGACACCTCGAGGGTGAAGGCCGACGGGATGGGGTCGGTGTCGTCGAGCATGCGGGAGACGGCTCGGGTGAACGAGCCGATGGCGCCCATGTCGACGCCGCCCTCGCGGTCGACGGTGATCTTCAGCACGCCGCCGGTGAACTCGATGTCGTAGAGCTCGGCGTCGACGTCTTCGAGCAGGGGGCGCGACGAGGAGACGGATCCGCTCGGCGGTCTCCATGGTGCGCTCCTCTCGGGGGTGGGCGGGGTGGGCGGGGTGGGGGTGGCGGGCAACGGCCCTCGGACAAACAACAGGCGTGGGCTGAGGCCCACGCCCTGCCACCCGTGAAGGTGAACCCGGCAAGCATAGCCGGTGACCCCCCCGGTGGCGAAGGTCACGATCCCCCGCGCCGGTTCCAGCGGCCTCGCGGCCGGGGTAGCAACCGGCCGTGACCGACCACCTGCTCCGCCGTGCCGCCGATGCCGCCCTGGAGGCCACCATCGTCGGCAGCTTCACCCGGATCGGTCCCGCCGTGCGCCGCCCGCTGTGGGGCTGGCAGCCGGTCCCCGCCGACGCCCTCACCGGCCAGGTCGTCGTGGTGACCGGTGCGACCTCGGGGCTGGGCAAGGTGATCGCCACCGACGTCGGGCGGGCCGGCGCCACCGTCGAGGTGGTCGGGCGCAACGAGGACCGCGGCGCAGAGGTGGCGGCCGAGCTGCGGGACCGGGGTGTGGCCGCCACGTTCCGTCGCTGCGACCTGTCGGACCTCGGCGACGTCCGCCGGCTCGCCGAGCAGCTGCGAGCCGACCACGAGCGCATCGCCACCGTGGTCCACAACGCCGGCGCCCTGCTCGACCACCGGGAGGTCACCGACGACGGGCTGGAGGTCACCTGGGCGACCATGGTCGTGGCCCCCCACCTGCTCACCCGCCTGCTGGCCGACCGCCTGGACCGGGCGGTGTGGATGTCGTCGGGCGGCATGTACCTCCAGGACGTCGACCTCGACGACCTCGGGTGGGCGTCGCGGCGGTGGAGCGGCAGCCGGGTGTACGCCCAGGCCAAGCGGGCCCAGCTCGACCTGGTGGCCGAGGCCACCGCCCGCCACGAGGCCCCGTTCCAGGTGGCGCTGCACCCGGGGTGGGCCGACACGCCGGGCGTCGAGGCGGCCCTGCCGGGCTTCCGCACCATCATGGGCCCGCTCCTGCGCGATCCCGAGGCCGGCGCCGACACCGCCGTGTGGCTGACCGCCGCCCACGAGGACCAGCTGGAAGCCGGCGCCTTCTACCTCGACCGCCGGCCGCGGGGCACGGTGCGCTGGCCCGGGACCGGGACCTCCCCCCCGACCGACGGCGGCTGCGCGCCGTGGTCGACCAGCAGGCGGGCCTCGCCTGACCCGGGCGACACCGTCACGCCCTGGGGGATGATCGGGGCATGACGTCTTGGCAGCAGTTCTCCACGGAGGCCCCGGACCTGGCCGAGCGGGCCCGAGCCATCCTCTCCAGCACCACCAACGCCGTGCTCGGCACCATCCGCGCCGACGGCAGCCCCCGGCTGAGCGGCATCGACCCGTTCTTCCTCGGCGGCGAGCTCTGGATCGGGTCCATGCCCGACGCCCGCAAGGGCGCCGACCTGCGACGCGACCCCCGGGTGGCCCTCCACGGGATCCCGTGGGAGTCCCGCAAGGTCCGCGACGGCGCCGAGGACCCGGGCGACGGCGACGTGAAGGTCGCCGGCCGCGCGGTGCTGCTGGCCGACGAGGCCCGCCACGCCGAGGTGATGGCCTGGTTCCGGGACGAGCGGGGCTTCGAGCCGCCCGGCCCGTCGGACCTGTTCGAGATCGACCTCGAGTCCGTCGTGGTGATCTCGGTCGCCGACGACCTCCTCCAGGTGGACCGCTGGGCCGCCACCGACGGCAGGTCCACCGTCCGCCGCAGCTGAGGGGCGCGCCGCGCTCAGGCGGTGGAAGCTCGCTTGGGCCCGAACGTGAGGCCCACGATGGCCACGAGGTAGCCGAGGACCGCCAGCCAGGCACCGGGCTCGGGCGACGCCGGGCCGCGGAACACCCGCAGCACCACGGCGAGGTGGGCCACCGCCCCCACCGCAGCCACCACGGCAACGAGGGCCCGCGGCGCGCCGCGCCCGTGGCCGAGCGCCCCCCGTGGCCACCAGCACCAGCCCGGCCGCCACCGCCAGGAGCAGCAGGTAGCCCCCGAACCGGGCGTAGGCCTTCACCAACTCGTCGGCCGCCGGCAGCCCCGACGGCGCATCGGCGTAGGCGTCGCGGAGCTTCGAGAACGTCGCCCCGCCGTCGGCCCAGTCCAGGGCGAAGAGGCTCAGCAGCACCGGCAGCAGCCCGAGGAACGACAGGGCGATCCCGATGCCCGCGGAGCGGGGCCTGTCGCCCGGAGCCGGCGGGCCCGCCACGCCACCGGGCCCGGTCGGCCCCCACGTCCCCGGAGCGGGCGGAGCCGGCGCCCACCCACCGGCCACGGGGGGGCGGAGGCGGCGGGGCGAGGGGGGCGGGAGGCCGGCGGCGGGGCCGGGGCGTCCGACGAGGGCCCGTCGGGTGCGGCGTACCCGGACGAGGTGCGCGCCAGCGGGTCGGCGGTGGGCTGCCCGTTCGCGCCGAGGACCTGGTCGGTCCAGTCGGCGCCGTCGTGCCAGCGGTCCGAGAAGCGGCCCGTGGGATCGGCGTACCACCCGGCGGCGCTCACGGGGCGGCCGAGTACGAGACGAGGACGATGGTGCCGGCGTCGTCGCCGACGTGGACGTCGAGCTCCCCGACGCCGTCGCCGTCGCTGCCGCCCTTCGGCACGATCTCGTGGCCCTCCCCGCCCTTGCCGCCGGGGCCGCCGAAGGTGGTGGACAGGCGGCCCAGCTGGTAGCCGGCGATCGGGAAGGCGTCCTGGTAGCGGGCCAGCACGGCCTGCCAGGTGGTGCCGGTGAGCTTCCACTCGAGGTTGGCGCCGGCCGTGGTGGGCGGGACCTGGACCCCGCCCGGCGGGGCCAGGGCGGTCGGCGAGAACGCCGCGGCGGTGGTCGCCGACGAGCCCCCGCTGGGGGCGGCGCTGCTGTCGCTGCTCCCCGGGATGGCGCCGCTCGCGCTCGAAGTCGAGGCCGGTCGGCAGCGCGCCGCCGGGCGTGGCGGCCTGGCTCGGCGCGTCACCGCCGTCCCAGACGACCACCCCGGCCAGGGCCACGAGGGTGACCACCAGGACCACGACGGCGCCGGCGAAGGCACCGGAGCGGGGCCCGGCCGGGGCCACCCCCGGCCCGGCCGCCCAAGCCGGGGGCGCCGGCGGTGGCGCCGACCAGGGCGGAGGCGGCGACGGAGGAGGTGGCGCCGCAGCTGGCGCCGCTGGTTCGGCGGGATCGGTGGGATCGGTCATCGACGGGGCCTCGGTGCTGGGGGTGGCGCGGCGGCGACCGGTCCTACCCCCTCCACCGCCCCCGCCAACCGCTCAGTAGCTGCGGGCGACGATGGCGATGTTGCCGGGCTCGTCCTCCGACGTCGGCACGCTGCCGTCGGGGCGCTGGATGCACCGGACGGTGATGGCGTCCTTGGCCAGCTCGGCCTCCCCGGCGACCCCGAGGGTGGCCCACGGGATCTTGGCGAACCCGGTCTGCGCCGCGGCGCGGGCCTCGTCGATGGTGGCCACCTCGGCGGTGTTGGCATCGCGGAACGCCGTCGCCTCGGCCAGCATCGCCGCCTGGATGTCCTCCAGCAGGCCGGGGACGGTGGCGGCCAGGCCGGCGACGGCCGCCTGGTGCTTCTCGCTGGAGTCCCGGCGCACCACGGTGACCTCGCCGTTGGCCAGGTCCCGGGGCCCGACCTCGATGCGCACCGGGACGCCCTTGAGCTCCCAGTCGGTGGCCCGCCGGCCGAAGGAGGTGTCGGTGCGGTCGTCGAGCCGGACGCGCACGCCGGCGGCGCGCAGCTCGTCGGTGAGGGCGCTCGCCGCCTCGACCACCCCGTCGTCGTCACGGATCACCATGACCACGGCCTGCGTGGCAGCCAGCCGCGGCGGCACCCGGAGGCCCTTGTCGTCGCCGTGGACCATGATCAGCCCGCCGATCATGCGCGTCGACGAGCCCCACGAGGTGGTCCACGCCATCTCCTGGGTGCCCTCGACGCTCTGGTACGTGATGTCGAACGCCTTGGCGAAGTTCTGGCCCAGCTCGTGGCTGGTGCCCATCTGGAGCGCCTTGCCGTCGCGCATGATCGCCTCGCAGGCGAGGGTGTTGGTGGCCCCGGCGAAGCGCTCCTGCTTGGTCTTGCGGCCGATGTACACCGGCATGGCCAACACGTTGACCATGAAGTCCTGGTACACGTCGAGGTGGATGCGCAGGGCGTAGGCCCGCGCGTCCTCCTCGGTGGCGTGGGCGGTGTGGCCCTCCTGCCAGAGGAACTCGCTGGTGCGCAGGAAGAGGCGGGTGCGCAGCTCCCAGCGGACCACGTTGGCCCACTGGTTGAGCAGCAGGGGCAGGTCGCGGTGGCTGTTGACCCACTTGGCCATGAACTCGCCGATGACCGTCTCGCTGGTGGGGCGCACCACGATCGGCTCGTCGAGCTCCTTGCCGCCGGCGTGGGTGACCACGGCCAGCTCCGGGCTGAAGCCCTCGACGTGCTCGGCCTCACGGGTGAGGTAGCTCTGGGGGATGAACAGCGGGAAGTAGGCGTTCTCGGCGCCGGCGGCCTTGATGCGGGCGTCGACCTCGGCCTGCATGCGCTCCCAGATCCCGTAGCCGTAGGGCCGGATCACCATGGTGCCGCGGACCGGCCCGTTGTCGGCCAGCTCCGCCTTGGCGAGGACGTCCTGGTACCAGCGGGGGAAGTCGTCCGCCTGGGGGGTGAGCACGGGAGCTTTGGCCATGGGCGGCGATGGTACCGGCACCCCATCCACCGCCCCGAAGCCGTTGCCGGCTCCCGCTGCCCCGGGCTCGGGTGCGACCGGAGCGGGCGACCGCCAGGATGGGACCATGACCACCGAGATCCGCGTGCACGCCGACGACCACGGCGAGGGCCGCTACACGATCCTGGTCGACGGCCAGCCCGCCGGCGAGCTCGACTACCGCACCATCGACGGCCGCCGGGCCTTCACCCACACCGGCATCCGCGACCGCTACGAGGGACAGGGCCTGGCGGGCCAGCTCGCTCGGCGCGTGCTCGACGACGCCCGCGCCGAGGGCCTGCAGATCATCCCCCTCTGCCCCTACGTCGCCGGCTACCTCGAGAAGCACCCGGGCGATCAGGACCTCGTCGACCAGGAGGCGTGGGCGCGGCTGAAGGGCTAGCGCCGCGGCTGGTACGCCGAGAGGGCGGCGAGGTTGGCGCCCCACATGGCGGCGATGGCCGCCAGGCAGACCGACCAGGCCACCCACCGCGGGACCCGCAGCACCGCGAGGGCCCCCGCCCCGAGGCCGACGCCGACGCTGAACAGCCAGGCGACCGGCAGCAGGACCGCGAAGCCCAGGCCGCAGGACTGCTCCGGGGTCAGGCTCGGGTCGTCGCAGTGGTTGACGCCGTCGATGCCCCAGGTGGAGAACCAGCAGGCGAGGGGCACGCTGGCGACCAGGAGCACGAACGCCACCGGCGCCCGGCGCCAGGCTCGGGGCGGTTCGGGCGCACGGGCGCCGACCGGCGGGGCCGGCAGCCGAGCCGGAGGCGGTCCACCGACGGCGGAGGCGGGCGGCGGCGGCAGGTCGGGCACGGGGCCCGTGTACCCCGGACCTGGGCCGGGCAACCGACCTACTCGAGCAGGCGCGACAAGAGGGCGTCGACCTCGTCGGGCCGGTAGCCCCGCCACGCCACGGGCAGCGACGCCGGCACCAGGTGGGCCGGGCTCCGGCCGGCCTCGATCTCGGCGACCGCCGCGTCCAGCAGGTCGTCGACCGGATCGTGGGCGTAGCCCCGGCGCACCGACCGGAAGGTGGTGGCACGCACGTCGTCTGCGGTGATCCGCCGGGAACCCATGGGCGGCAGCCTCGCGCACCTCACGCTCTGCGTCACGCCACCACCCAACGTGAGCGAGGAGCGCTCGCCCTCGGCAAATCGCTGGCTGGTGGCCGAGACCCCGTGCGTACGGTGTCCGGCCGGCCCGGCGCAACGAGGCGCCCGCCGGCAGGCCCGAAGGAGGCCGAACGATGGCACCGCAGAAGATCACCGACCGGCTCTGGTCCTGGGCGTCCGACCTGGACGCCACCACCCGCCAGCAAGCCGAGCGCACCTCCCGGCTCCCGATCCTCGCCGGGCACGTCGCCCTCATGGCCGACGCCCACCTCGGCCTCGGCGCCACCGTCGGGTCGGTCGTGCCGACCGAGGGTGCCATCATCCCGGCCTGCGTCGGGGTCGACATCGGCTGCGGCATGGCGGCGGTGCGCACCGACCTGGTGGCCGCCGACCTGCCCGACGACCTCGGCCCGATGCTGGTCGAGGTCGAGCGGGCCATCCCGGCCGGCATGGGCCGGGGCCACACCGGGCGCCACGCCGACGCCCGCGCCGAGCGCCGGTCCAAGGCGGCTGCCGCCTGGCTGCGGGACCACCGGCCGCGCACCGAGCTCGACCACAAGCGGTCGCGCACGGCGCTCGACCAGCTCGGCACCCTCGGGTCCGGCAACCACTTCGTCGAGGTGTGCCTCGACGGCGACGACACCGTCTGGGTGGTCCTGCACTCCGGATCCCGAGGCATCGGCAACCAGCTGGCCCAGGGCCACATCGCCACGGCCCGCAAGGTGGCCAAGCGGCTGGAGATCGGCCTCGAGGACCCGGACCTGGCCTACCTGCTCGAGGGCTCGCCGGAGTTCGACCACTACGTGGCCGACCTGCTGTGGGCCCAGGACTACGCCGCCCGCAACCGAGAGCTCATGCTCGACGCGCTGCTGGCCGTGGTCTTCGCCCAGGTCGGCAAGGGCCGCAAGCGGGAGCTGGTGAACTGCCACCACAACTACTCGGCCCGTGAGGTCCACGAGGGCCGCGAGGTGTGGGTCACCCGCAAGGGCGCCATCCGCGCCGGCGAGGGCGACCTGGGCATCATCCCCGGGTCCATGGGCACCTCGTCGTTCATCGTCGAGGGCCTCGGCAACCCGGGCTCGTACGAGTCCTGCTCGCATGGCGCCGGCCGGCGGATGTCCCGGACGAAGGCTCGCAAGGAGCTCAGCCCGGAGTCCCTGGCCACCGCCATGGGCGACCGGACCTGGCTGGCGGACCGGGCGGCCAAGCTGGTCGACGAGCACCCGTCGGCCTACAAGGACATCGGTCGGGTCATGCGGGACCAAGCCGACCTCGTGGCCGTGCGCCACGAGCTGCGCCAGGTCCTGAACTACAAGGGCTGACGTGCGGCGCCCGTCTCGCCCCGCCACGGCGGGCGGGACGGGCCCGGGCGGACGGGACGGTCTGCCATGCTGGAGCGCCATGACCCCCGGCGACGGCCCGTCCGACGGCGACCTCGGGGACGGCTCCGTCCCGGCGCCCGTGCCCTCGGCGCCCGCCGCGCCGAGCCGGCGGGAACGCCTGCGCGAGGCCGCCATCCAGGCCGAGTACGCCACCGGGCGCCAGGAGGCCAACGAGGAGCAGGCCCGACGGGGGGTCATCCGCCGCGTGGGCACGATCATCGTCGGCTTCGTGGTCCTCTTCGGCGGCCTCGCCATGATGGTCCTCCCCGGGCCGGGCGTCCTCGGGGTCATCGCCGGCTTGGCGATCCTGGCCCAGGAGCTGGCCTGGGCCGAGCGCCTGCTCGAGTACGTCAAGAAGCGGGCCAAGATCGACGAGCTCAAGGAGCAACCCAGGTGGGTCCAGGCCGTGATGTGGACCATCACGGCCGGGGCCGTCGTCGGCTCGGTCACCTACTTCACGGTCATCCGGTGATCGACGAACCCGCGACGGACGGCGTGCCGGCGCTCCCGGACGGCGTCGAGCCCGTCGACCTGCTGACCGGCCTCTGCACCACCCGGGCCATCCGGCGCTTCACCTCGGAGCCGATCCCCGATGCCGACCTCGCCACGCTGTGCTTCGCCGCCACCCGGGCCCCCACCGGCTCCAACCGCCAGCCGTTCCGCCTGCTCGTCCTCCGCGACGGTGAGCGGGCCACCGCGGCCAAGGCGCTGCTGGGGACGTCGTTCCGCGCCCTCTGGGCCGCCAAGCGCGAGGCCGACGGCTACGACCACGGCACGGGCGCCGACACGTCGTCGCCCAAGGCCCGCCAGGCCGCCACCATGGAGCGCTTCGTCGACCGCTTCGAGGACACCCCCGTGGTGGTGCTGGCCTGCATCCGGCCGTGGCGCGGCACCGACCTCACCGTGGGCGCCAGCGTCTACCCGGCGTGCCAGAACCTCCTGCTCGCCGCCCGCGCCCTCGGCTACGGCGGCGTGCTCACCATGTGGCACGGCGCGGTCGACGCCGAGCTCCACCAGCTGCTGGCCATCCCCGACGACGTCGTCATCGCCGCCACCGTGGCCCTCGGCCGCCCGGAGGGCCACCACGGCACCGTCCGGCGCCGTCCGGTCCAGGAGCTGGTGTTCGACGGCGGCTGGGAGCAGCCGGCCCCCTGGGCCACCGAGCCCCCCCGGCACCCGCCACACGGGTCGTCCGCCCCGCTAGGGCCGGACCGTCTCCAGGCTCAGTTCCCGGCGGCGGAGGTCCCGAAGCCGCAGGTCTGGCGGGCGAAGGCGTCCAGGTGCTGGCCGGCCACCCCGGCCTCCTCCAGCCCGTCCTGGTTCGACAGGGCGAGGCCCAGGTCGACCAGCGACGACGCCTTCCGGGCCAGGTCGGTCGTCGGGGCGGTGAAGTCGCGCAGGGTCTCGATGTCGGCGGCCAGGTCCGGCTCGGCCAGCTCGGCGGCGGCGTCGTAGGCGTCCAGCACGTCGTCGGTGTTCTTGATGTAGGTGGCCTGCACCTCGGACCACGGCGCCTGCTCCTGGAGGGCGGCAGCGGTCTCGCTGTCGTAGTCGCTGATCGCCTTGAGCGGCGTGCAGATGGCGTCGTCGCCTGCTGCGGCCTCGGTGGTGGTGGTCTCCGGTTCCCCGGCCGCGGTGGTGGTGGGCCCGTCGTCGGGGGCGGTGGTGGTGGACGCCTTGGCGGCGGTGGTGCCCGGGTCCTTGGCGGCGTCGCTCCCGGAGCTCCCGGAGCTGCTGCAACCGGCGAGCAGGGCGACGAGGACGAGGGCGCCAGCGGCGCCGGAGCGAAGACGACGGTTCATGGGCGCAGAGCCTGGCACAGCAGGACCCGGGGGCCGCGACATCTCTCGGGCCCTCGGCGCCACCACCCCGTCGGGTCAGCCGTCGGCGAGGTGCTTGCGGATGAGCTCGACGGTCTGCTCCGGCGCGTTGGCGTCGGCCCCCTGCTCGTCGAGCAGCGCCGCCCGATCGGCGTCGGCCTCGGCGGCGGCGGAGGAGTCGGCGTGGGTCAGCGCGCCCTCGATGCCGTCGGAGGCGATGAGGTTGGCCCACTCGACGAGGGACTCGACCATCTCGTCCTCGGGCACGACCTTGACGACCTTGCCCTTCACGAAGAGGTGGCCGCGCTTGCGGCCGGCGGCGATGCCGAGGTCGGCGTCGCGGGCCTCGCCCGGTCCGTTGACGACGCACCCCATGACCGCCACCTGGATCGGGATCTGGAACCCGTCGAGGGCGGCTTGGGCGTCGTTGGCGACCTTGATCACGTCGACCTCGGCGCGCCCGCACGACGGGCAGGCGATGAGGTCGAGGCCCTTGCGCTCGCGCAGGCCCAGGGCCTCGAGCAGCTGGCGCCCGGCCCGGGCCTCCTCGACCGGATCGGCGGTCAGCGAGTAGCGGATGGTGTCGCCGATGCCCTCGGCCAGCAGGGCGGCGATGCCGGCCGTGGCCTTGACCAGGCCGGCGGGCGGCGGCCCCGCCTCGGTGACGCCGAGGTGGAGCGGGTGGTCGGTGGCCTCGGACAGCTGGCGGTAGGCCTCGATCATCAGCGGCACGCTGGAGGCCTTGACCGAGATCTTGATCTGGTCGAAGCCGACCTCTTCGAAGTACGCCATCTCGATCTGGGCCGACTCGACCATGGCCTCGGGCGTCACCCGCCCGCCGTACTTCTGGTACAGCTTCTCGTCCAGCGAACCGCCGTTGACGCCGATGCGGATGGGCACGCCGCGATCCTTGGCCTCACCGGCGATGAGCTTGATGTGCTCCGGACGGCGGATGTTGCCCGGGTTGAGGCGCAGGCAGTGCACCCCGGCGTCGAGGGCGGCCAGCGCCATCCGGTGGTTGTTGTGCACGTCGGCCACGATCGGCACCGGAGACCGGGGCACGATGTGGGCCAGGCCCGCCGCCGCCTCGGCGTCGTTGCAGGTGCAGCGCACGATGTCGGCGCCGGCGCCGGCGAGGGCGTAGATCTGCTGGAGGGTGCCCTCGACGTCGGCGGTCTTGGTGGTGGTCATCGACTGGATGGACACGGGGGCGTCGCCGCCGACCGCCACCGGGTTCGACGGGTGGGCCAGCACGATCTGGCGGGTGGGCCGCCGCGTGGCCAGGGAGGTGGCGCCGTCCTTCATGACGACAGGGGGTTGGCGATGTCGAGGTACAGGCTCGACACGAACAGGAGCCCGAGGCCGAAGACCACCACGTAGGTGAGCGGCAGGAGGCGGGCGACGTCGGTGAAGTACCGCCGCTGCCGGAGCCGCTTCTCCTGGACCTTCTCGTAGACGGCGATGAGCACGTGCCCGCCGTCGAAGGGCAGCAGCGGCACCAGGTTGAACATGCCGATGAAGATGTTGATCAGGGCGAACAGGTTGATGAGGGCCCCGGGATCGGCGCTGCCGACGTCGGAGCCGACCCGGACGAGGCCGTAGATCGACAGCAGCCGGTTCTCCCCCACCGCCGACCCCGATCCGCCCGACCGCAGCTTCGCTGCGGAGGCGTTCGACGTGGGCTCGGTGCCCTTGGCGTCGGTGCGGGCGCTGCCCACCTGGCTGGCGAAGTCGGAGATGCCGCTCGGGGTGAAGAAGCGGCCGAACTGGGTGACCGAGAGCGACGTGATCCGGCCGAAGTCGACCGGTGCCTTCGCCAGCCCTTCGAGGAGGCCCACGCGCTGGGCGGCCGGGTAGTCGACGCCGATGCCGATGTAGCCCTCGGAGCCCTCGAGGATGAGCGAGTCGATCTCCACCCGGGCGGTGCGGTCGGCGTCCGGCGCGCCGCGCTCGTAGGTGACGTCGACGGTCTTGCCCTGCAGGCGCCGGAGGAGGGCCGTGGGGTTGCGCTCGGTGCGCAGCGGCGTGCCGTCGACGGCCAGGACCTGGTCGAAGGGCTCCAGCGCCGAGGCGGCGACCCCGGAGCCGGGCACCACCCGGGCCACGTGCCAGGAGTAGAAGGGCTTGAGCGCGACTTGGGCGGTGCGGCGGGCGCCGTCGCGCTCGTAGACCACCGGGACGGTCTCGCCCTTGCGGGGCGCCGCCACCGATCGCAGGTCGTCGAACGTCGACACGGACCAACCGCCGACGGAGAGGATCTTGTCGCCCTCGCGCAGGCCCGCCGCCTCGGCGCCGGTGCCGGGCGTGACGCTGCCGATGGTCCAGGACTTGGCCTGGACCCGAGGGTCGACGCTGCCGCCCACCTGGCCGGTGACCGACAGGGCGACGAAGATCAGCACCAAGGCGAGCAGGAAGTGCATGGTGGAGCCGGCGACGGCCACCTTCACCCGCTGGGCGAACGTCTTCTGCCGGTACGACCGGGCCTCGTCCTCCGGCGCCACCTCCTCGAGGTTGGTCATGCCGATGATCTTCACGTAGGCGCCGGCCGGGATGCACTTGATCCCGTACTCGGTCTCACCCCGCTTGATCGACCAGATCTTGGGCCCGAAGAAGAGGAAGAACTCGGTGACCTTCATGCCCGCTCGCTTGGCCATGAGGTAGTGGCCGAACTCGTGCAGGGTGATCATCACCACGATCGCGGTGATCACGACGAGCATCCACGGGTTCCAGATGCCCAGCGCCACCAAGGCGGCCAGGAGGGCGGCCAGCCGCAGGCCGGCGTGGGGCACGCCCTCGCCCTCGGGATCGACGCCGACGCCGCGGGTCTCGAGCGCGATCGCCGCCTTGGTCAGGCGACCGTTCGATCGCGGCTCGGGGATGGCCGGCGGCGGGGTGGGCTGCTCGGTGTCGGTCATGCGGTGGGCGTCCTCGTCACGTGCTGGTCGGCCATCACGCTACGGGCTGCGGCTCGCGCTCGGCGGTCGGCCTCGACGACGTCGTCGAAGGTGGTGGCGACGGCGTCGTCGCGGCGGTCGAGCACGGCGGCGCAGATCGCGGCGATGTCGACCCAGCGGATGGCCCCGTCGAGGAAGGCGGCGACCGCCTCCTCGTTGGCGGCGTTCAGCCAGGCCGGGGCCAGGCCGCCGGCTCGACCGGCCTGGTAGGCCAGCGCCAGGCACGGGAAGGCGTCGA
Organism: Aquihabitans sp. G128; assembly: GCF_019048865.1. Classification (GTDB taxonomy): domain Bacteria; phylum Actinomycetota; class Acidimicrobiia; order Acidimicrobiales; family Iamiaceae; genus Aquihabitans. The sequence goes on from NZ_CP077604.1 coordinate 1,553,566, forward strand.
GGTCCGGCGCCTCGAAGTCGAGCCGCGCCAGCTCGGTCCAGTCGATGGCCCCGAACGCCGTGCCCAGGCGATCGGGCCAGGCGAGGGCGTAGCCGATGGGCAGCTTCATCGTGGGGTTCGAGAGCTGGGCGATGGTGGAGCCGTCGGTGTAGCTGACCATCGAGTGGACGATCGACTGCGGGTGGACCACCACCTCGATCTGGTCGTAGCCGATGCCCACGCCGGCGTCCCCGGCCGGCGCACCGAAGAGCTCGTGCGCCTCGATGACCTCGAGGCCCTTGTTCATGAGCGTGGAGGAGTCGATGGTGATCTTGGGGCCCATCGACCACGTGGGGTGGGCCAGCGCGTCGTCGATGCCGACCGACGCCAGGTCGTCCTTGCTCCGCCCCCGGAACGGGCCGCCGCTGGCGGTCAGCACCAGGCGGTGCACCCGGGCGGGGCCGGACTCGTCGCGGGAGCGCAGGCACTGGTGGATGGCGCCGTGCTCGCTGTCGACCGGGACCAGCTCGGCCCCCGGCGTGCGCCGGGCCCGTTGCACCACCGGACCGCCGGCGATCAGCGACTCCTTGTTGGCCAGGGCGAGGCGCTTGCCGGCGAGCAGCGTGGCGAGGGTGACCTCCAGCCCGGCGAAGCCGACCACGCCGTTCACGCAGACGTCGGCCTCGGCGCCGAGGCTGGCCAAGCCGGCAGTGCCGGCCCGGACCTCGACCTGGGGCAGCCGGTCGGCGACCTCGGCGGCGGCGGCCTCGTCGGCCACCGCGACCACGCGTGGCCGGACCGCTTCGGCCTGGGCCACCAGCTGGTCGAGGTTGCGTCCCGACGCGCCCAGCGCCACCACCTCGAACCGGTCGGGTTCGGCGGCGATGACCTCGAGCGACTGGGTGCCGATGGAGCCGGTGGACCCGGCGAGCGAGACGGTGGTGGTCACCGGTGGCGGCAGCTCAGCCGACCACGTGGCCGACGGTGACGGCCAGCCAGAACACCGCGGGCAGCACGAAGAGCATGCTGTCGAACCGGTCGAGCACGCCCCCGTGGCCGGGGATGAGCGACGACATGTCCTTGACCCCGAGGTCCCGCTTGAGCAACGACTGGCACAGGTCGCCCAGGGGGGCGGCGACGGCGGCGCCGAGGCCGAGCAGCACCGCAGGTGCGGGTCCGTTCCAGGGGCCCCACTTCGGGTAGATCCCGATGAGGATGATCGTCACGAACAGGGCGGAGCCCATGCCGCCGATGAGGCCTTCGAGGGTCTTGTTCGGGCTGGCCGCGGAGAGCGGGCGGTGGCCCATGGCCCGGCCGATGAACAGGCCGCCGACGTCGTAGGCCACCGTGGCCACGATCGCCGTGACCAGCAGGGCCCGGCCGTCGTGCATGCGCAGGAGGGCGGACGCGCTCGAACCGAGCCCGCCGATCCACACCACGCCGAGCAGGGTGGCCCCCGTGCCCTCGAGCACGCGCGGGTCTCGCCCGCCCGCCCCGACCAGGAACCACGTCAGGATCGCCACGAGGGTGAGGAACGCCACGAGCGGGAACGCCGAGGGCCCCCGCCAGTACACGGCGAGCGGGAAGGCCACGCAGGCAGCGATGCCGAGCAGCTGCGCGGACTCCCAGCCGACCCGTCGGAGCACCGCGAAGTACTCCACGGCGGCGAGGCCCAGGACCACGGCGATGAGGACCGCCGAGAGCTTCGAGCTGAAGGAGAAGGCCAGGATGGCCACCAGCCCCATGCCCACGCCGATGGCGACGGCCGTCGTCAGGTCGCGGTCGCCGCCGGGACCGTGCCCGGGCACCACGCCCGGACCGTCGTCGTAGTCGTCGTCGTCGTAGCCGTCGTCGCCATCGGCGATCGCCACCGCGGGCGCGCCGTCGGAGGCGGGCTCGTCGGTCCAGGCGTCGTCGTCGGTCCACGCCTCGTCGGCGGGCCAGCCGCCGGCCGGCTCGACCGGGGCCTCGGGGTCCGAGGACGCGCTCCAGTCGTCGTCGCCGGCCTCCCAGCGGGGACCGGGCTCCGGAGCGTCTGCCGTGCGCTCCTCGACGCGCTCCTCGAGGTCGTCGAAGCCGAAGTACTCCTCGTGGCTGGGCTCGGCGTCCTGGTCGCCCAGGGCACCGGCGCGCACCTCGCCGCTGTCGCCGGCCAGGCGCTCCATGAAGCCGTCGTCGGCCCAGTCGTCGTCGGCGTCGCGCCACCGGGGGGTGGAGGTGGCGAAGGACGACCAGGCGTCGAGGTCCTCGCCGTCGTCGGCGAGCAGCGGCGAGTCGTCGCCGATCAGCACCGCCGGCACCTCGCCGGTGGGCGGGTCGGTCCAGTGCGGCAGCTCCACGGGCCCGGTGACCGGGTCCGGTGCGGGCTGCACGGGCGGGCGCTCGATCCGGGTGGGATCGGCGCTGGCGTCGAGCGGGAACCGCAGCGCGGGCCGCGGCCCGGCGGGCGGGGCCGGCGGGCGGTCGCCGAAGCGGAGCTCGGCGTCGGTGCGACGAGCGGCGACGTCGCCGCGCTCGATCGCCTGGGCCGCCTCGTCGGGGCCGATGATGCGGACCCCTTCGGCAGGGGGCTGCTTGTCGTCTTCGGGTCGGGACCTGCGCTGGTCGTCCATGGGACCTCCTGGGGAACTCCGCCGACGCGTCGCGTCCTGCGGGTCGAGCCGGCGGCACCCGCCGCCTCGCTGGCTCGATCGGTTGTCGGCACGTGGCATCGCCTCCACGCACCACGGTCAGTCTTCGAGCAGCTCCTGCTCCTTGTGGCCGAGCGCGACGTCGATCTCGGCTTCTGCGGCTTGGGTGAGCTTGTCGAGGTCCTTCTGGGCGCGAGAGAGCTCGTCCTCGGAGAGGTCGCCGTCCTTCTCGAACGCCTCCAGCTCCTGGCGCCCGGCCCGGCGGAGGTTGCGCACCTGGATGCGACCGTCCTCGGCCATGCCCTTCACGACCTTCACGAACTCCTTGCGGCGCTCCGAGGTGAGCGGCGGGAACGAGAGGCGGATGGCGTTGCCGTCGTTGCTGGGGTTGAGGCCCAGGTCCGAGATGCGGATGGCCTTCTCGATGGCGCCGACGGAGGTCTTGTCGTACGGCGTGATGACGAGCATGCGGGCCTCGGGCACCGAGAACCCGGCGAGCTGCTGGAGCGGCACCGTGGACCCGTAGTACTCGACCGGCAGCTTCTCGACGAGGGCGGGGGCGGCCCGTCCCGTCCGGATGTTGCCGAAGTCGGCCCGGGTGTGGACCACGACCTTGCCCATCCGTTCCCGGGCGTCGTCGAGCACCATGGCAGCCATGTCGTCGGTCATCGGCGTTCGGTGGGCTCGGGGGTCACCGAACCAGGGTACCGACTCCCGCCACGCCGGTGAGGACACGGCGCAGATTGCCGACCTGCAAGGCGTCGAACACCACGATCGGCAGCGCGTTGTCCATGCAGAACGTGATCGAGGTGGGATCCATCACCTTCAGGCCCTTGTTGAGGACCTCCATGTAGGTGATCTCGTCCAACTTCGTGGCGGTGGGGTCGAGCTTCGGGTCGGCGGTGTAGACGCCGTCGACGCCGGAGTGGGTGCCCTTGATCACGGCGCCGGCGGAGAGCTCGGCGGCCCGGAGGGCGGCCGGCGTGTCGGTGGTGAAGAACGGCGCCCCGAGGCCGCCGGCGAGGATGACCACGCGGCCCTTCTCGAGGTGGCGCTCGGCCCGGCGCCGGATGTAGGGCTCGGCGATCTGCTCCATGTGCAGCGCGGTCATCACCCGGGTGGGCTGCTCGAGCTGCTCCAGGGTGTCCTGGAGGGCCAGCGAGTTGATGATGGTGGCCAGCATGCCCATGTAGTCGGCCTGGGCGCGGTCCATGCCGGCCCCCGCTCCGGTCATGCCCCGCCAGATGTTGCCCCCACCGATGACGATGGCGACGTCGACGCCCATGGAGCGGGCGTCGACCACGTCCTCGGCCAGCTGGCGCACGATGGCGCCGTCGATGCCGAAGCCCGCGGTGCCGGCGAAGGCCTCGCCGGACAGCTTCAGGACGATGCGGGGCCAGCGGGGGGTGACCCCGTCGGCCGTGGTGCCCGTCGCGTCTGCTGCCGGCGAGTCGCTCACCTCAGGCGCCGATCGCCACCAGGGCGAACCGGACGACCGATGCGCTGCCGAGCAGCTGCGTGATCGTCTGCTTGTCGTCCTTGACGTACTGCTGCTCCAGCAGGGCCCGGTCCTTGAACCACCCGGTGAGGCGGCCCTCGACGATCTTCTCGATGGCGGCCTCCGGCTTGCCCTCGGCGCGGGTGATGCCCTCGAGCACCTCGCGCTCGGCGGCGACCTCGGCCTCGGGGACCTCGTCCCGGGTCAGGTAGCCCGGCTTGGTGAAGGCGATGTGCACGGCGATCTCGTGGGCCAGCTCGGCCGACCCGCCGGCGAGCTCCACGACCACGCCGAGCACGCCTCGGCCGTCCTGGCGGTGCAGGTAGGTGTCGACGACGTTGCCGTCGGCGGCCTCGATGCGGACCACGCGGCCCAGCTCGATGTTCTCCTTGAGCAGGACCTTCATGTCGTCGATGGCGTGGGCCTTCTGGGCCTCCGCGCCTTCGCCCTCGGCCGCCACCAGGGTGGCGATCTCGGTGACCAGGCTGGAGAACTGGTCCGACTTGGCGACGAAGTCCGTCTCGCACTTGAGCTCGGCGATGGCGGCCACGTTGCCCACGTGGGACACGGCGACGGTGCCCTGGCTGTTGTCCCGGTCCTCGCGGGCGCCGGCCTTGGCCAACCCCTTCTCGCGGAGCCACTTGGTGGCGGCCTCGGCGTCGCCGCCGTTCTCCGTGAGCGCCTTCTTGGCGTCCATCATCCCGGCGCCGGTGGACTGGCGCAGGGCCTGGACGTCCTTGGCGGTGAACTCAGGCATCGGGGGTGGTCTCCTCGGTGGTCTCGGCGGCCTCGGTGGCCGCGATCTCGGGGGTGGCCTCGGGGGTCGCGACGACCTCGGCCTCGGGCTGCGGGGCGGCCTGCTGCGCGGCGATGCGGGCCTCGCGCTCGGCGGCGGCCTGGGCGGCCTGGCGGCGCGCCTCGGCCTGCTGGGCGGCGATGGCGGCCTCCTCGTCGGCCGAGCGGACCTTGGGGGCGGCCGCGGCGGCGGCCGACGCGGCGGCAGCGGCGGCGGCGCGGGCGCCGGGCTTGCGGGACGCCATGTGGCGGCCCTCCTCGACGGCGTCGGCGATGACGCGGCTCATGAGGGTGCCGGAGCGGATGGCGTCGTCGTTGCCCGGGATCGGGAACTGGATGACGTCGGGATCGCAGTTGGTGTCGACCACGGCCACGATCGGGATGCCGAGCTTGTTGGCCTCGGTCACCGCGATGTGCTCCTTCTTGGTGTCCAGGATGAACACCAGGTCCGGCAGGCGCTCCATCTTGGCGATGCCGCCGAGGTTGCGCTCGAGCTTCTCCAGCTCGCGGGAGATGAGGAGGGCTTCCTTCTTGGGCATGGCCTCGAACTCGCCGGAGTCGCGCATGCGGCGGTACTCCTGCATCTTGGCCACCCGCTTGGACATGGTCTCGAAGTTGGTGAGCATGCCGCCCAGCCAGCGCTGGTTGATGAAGGGCGAGCCGGACTTCTCGGCGTAGGACTGGATGGGGTCCTGGGCCTGCTTCTTGGTGCCCACGAAGAGCACGGTGCCGCCGTCGGCGACGGTGTCGCGGATGGTGGTGTAGGCGGTCTCGATCCGCTTCAGCGTCTGCTGGAGGTCGATGATGTAGATGCCGTTGCGGTCACCGAAGATGAACCGCTTCATCTTGGGGTTCCAGCGACGGGTCTGGTGCCCGAAGTGCACCCCCGCATCGAGGAGCTGCTTCATGGTCACGACAGGCTCGGACATGGTGATCTCTCTTCCCAACGGTTGAGCGAGACCCGGGACCGTCGCGCCGCTCCAGCGAGGCTGGGGCAGCGACCGTGGGAGGACCCGGGCGGAGGTGTGTGCGCGGCCCACCCTGGTGGCGGGCCGACTGACGAGTGTAGCGATGCCCGCCCCTCCGCCCAAGACCGCCACGTCAGCCGCCACGACCTCCGCCCGCCGGCACGAGGTGGACGTGGCCGCCGCCCACCGTGCACCCCCAGAGCGAGGCCGGGTCCAGGTAGGCATCGCCTCGGCGCACGCCGAGGTGCACCTCGGTGCCGGCCACCCCGACGACCTGGCCGGCGGCCACCCGCTCCCCCACCACGGCCCGCACCGCGGCCAGGAACGAGTACGACGACCGCAACCCGTCGGGGTGGCGCACGGTGACGTGCAGGGTCCCGGCCACCGGCCCGGCGAACGCCACCACGCCGGGGCCGATGGCCCGGACCAGGCTCCCCGGCGCCGAGGCGTACGCCAACCCGCGGTTGCCCGGCAGCCAGGGCTGGGCCGGCGGCCGGAACGGGTCGCGCACCGGCGCCGCCAGCGGCGGACGGTAGGTGCGCGGGCCGGGCGGGCCGCTCCGGGCGGCGCAGGCGGTGGTCGGAGCCGCCGGCGCGCCGGGTGCCGCCGGGTGGCCCGGGGCCAGCGCCGTGGCGACCGAGAGGGCCAGCGCCGCCACGCGGTGGAGCAGGCCCGTCACCGCCCCGCACCCCCTGCCCGCGAGCCCGGCCGGCCGGAGGGGCCCGGCGCGGCGCCGGCGCGGTGGGCTAGGCGGTCTCGCGCTGCGCAGCCTGCAGGCGGCTGCGGAGCTGGAGGACGGCCTTGGTGTGGATCTGGCTGACCCGGCTCTCGGTGACCTTGAGGACCTGGCCGATCTGGGCGAGGGTCAGGTTCTCGAAGTAGTAGAGGGTGAGCACGATCTTCTCGCGCTCGGGCATGCGCTCGATGGCCTCGGCCAGCTGGCCCCGCATCTCGCGCAGCTCGAGCTGGGCCCCCGGCCCGGCGGCCTGGTCCGGGATGGTGTCGGCCAGCGTCGTGCTCTCGCTGCGATCGCCGAGCATCTCGTCCAGCGCCGCCATGCCGGTGAGCGACAGCTGCCCGAGCACCTGCTGCAGCTGGGCCTCGGAGTAGCCCAGCTCGGTGGCCAGCTCCTGCTCGGTGGGCGACCGGCGCAGCCGGGCCTCCAGCTTGGAGAAGGCCCGCTCGACCGAGCGGCCCTTGGCCCGCACCGACCGAGGCACCCAGTCGATCGACCGCAGCTCGTCGAGGATGGCGCCCTTGATGCGCGAGATCGCGTAGGTCTCGAACTTGAAGCCCCGGCTGGGGTCGAACTTCTCGATGGCGTCGATCAGCCCGAAGATGCCGTAGCTCACGAGGTCGGACTGCTCGACGTTCTGGGGCAGGCCGACGCCCACGCGGCCGGCCACGTACTTGACCAGCGGGGAGTAGTGCAGGATCAGGCGGTCGCGGCGGTCCCGGGTGGGGGCGGCGCGGTAGCTCGTCCAGAGCTCTGCGATGCCGTCGGCCGTCATGGGTACCTCGTCGGCTGATCAGGCACGGGGATGAGTCTGCTCGAACACCTGGCGCAGCCGCTCCCGGCTCACGTGGGTGTAGATCTGCGTGGTCGCCAGGTCCTCGTGGCCCAGCAGCTCCTGGACGGCCCGGAGGTCGGCGCCCCCGTCGAGCAGGTGGGTGGCGAAGGTGTGGCGCAGGGCGTGGGGGTGGGTGGGCTCCACGGCGCGCCGATCGAGGATGCGGCGCACGTCGCGTGGCGTGAGCGGGCGGCCCCGCAGGTTGAGGAACACCACCTCGGGATCGTCGCCGGGCTCGGCCAGGGCCCCCCGGCCGTCGGCGAACCAGGACCGCAACGCGGCCACGGACGGCTCGCTCAGCGGCACGACGCGCTCCTTCGAGCCCTTGCCCCAGACGGTGGTGCGGCCACGATCGAGGTCGAGGTCGCCGCGGCGCAGCCCGCAGAGCTCGGCCACGCGCAGGCCGCTGCCGTAGAGGACCTCGACCACGGCGTCGTCGCGGAGCCGGCGCGCTCGGGACCGCGGGTCGTCCGGGCCCGCCAGCTCGGCGCCGGTGCGGACCGGCTCCTCCAGCAGCTGCCCGAGCTGCTCGTCGTGCAGGATCCGCGGCAGCCGCCCGGTGCCGCGCGGGGCCCGAAGCGTGACCGAGGGGTCGACCGCGAGCCGACCCGAGCGGGTGGCCCACCGGAAGTAGCGGCGCAGCGCCGAGGTGCGACGGGCGATGGTGCGCGGCGCCGACGGCCGATCGGCGAGGTCGACGAGGTAGCGGCGCAGGGCGCGCCGGTCGACCGCCTCCGGCCCCGACACCCCGGACCGCTCCGCCCAGGCCGTGAAGTCGGCGAGATCGCTCCGGTACGCCTCGATGGTGGCGGGAGCCGCGGCGGTGAGCGTCCCGAGGAATCCACCGACGTCCCAGCTCACGTCCCCACCGTACCGAACCCGGGGGCGCCGTGATCCGGATCCCGGGGCGACCCGGCGCACGCGCCGTCACCGCCCGCCACCAGGTGCTCTACGCGCGTAGGGACGGGTCCGCTCATACCAGCCGCCCACCCTCGCGAGGTGGCCCTGCGCTTCGAGGTGGAGCAAGGCCCCGCTCACCGCCTCGATGCTCAGCCCGGTTCGCCCCACCACCTCGGGCAGCGCAGCCGGCTGCTCGTCCAGCGCGGCCAGCACCGTGCGCTGGTCCGGGCTCAGCGAGGCGCCGCCCACTTCCCCGGCGGTGGCGGACGGGCGAACGGCCGCCGGGGCCAGCCCGATGGCGTCGAGCACGTCGGTCGGCGATCGGGCGATGGCGGCCCCGTCGAAGAGCAGATCGTTGGTGCCGGCGGCGGAGCGGGAGCTGGGGTGGCCCGGCACGGCCAGCACCGGCGTCGAGCGGTCGAGCGCCTCGCCGGCGGTGAGGATCGACCCGCCGGTGACCCGGGACTCGACGACCAGGACGGCATCGGCCAGGCCTGCGATGATCCGGTTCCGGGCCGGGAACCTCCAGGTGGTCGGCCGCTCGCCCAGCGGCACCTCGGAGAGCACGACGCCGGCCGCCTCCACGTTGCGGTGGAGGTCGACGTGGCGCCGCGGGTAGACGACATCGAGGCCCGACGCCACGACCCCGATCGGCCGGCCGGGCTCCGGCACCGCGGGGCCCGGCGCCGGGCCCGCTCCGAGGCCGGCGCCGGCCAGGGCGCGGAGCGCCCCCTCGTGGGCGGCACCGTCGATGCCGAGCGCCAGCCCCGACACGATCGCCACGCCCACCAGCGCCAGCTCCTCGCACCACGCCCGGGCCAGCTCGCGGCCGGCGCGGGTGGCGTTCCGGGTCCCCACCACCGCCACCGCCGGCCCGGTGAGGGCGGCGGTGCCACCCGAGGCGAACAGGATGGCCGGCGGCGCGGGGTCCTCCGCCAGCCGCTGGGGGTAGCCGGGCTGGCCGAGCACCAGGACGAGCCGGCCGGCGGCGCGGTGGCGGGCCAGCTCCGACCCCGGATCGAGCTGGCGGGCGGCGTGGACCAGGCGCTCCTTGGCCACCGGCCGGGGCGGCCGCAGCAGGGCACCGAGGGCTGCGACCCGCTCCGGCGCGCCGGCCACGAGCGCCGCCCACGCCTCGACGGCCCCCTCCTCCTGGTGGCAGCGCAGGAGGGTGGCGGGCCCGATCCCCGAGACCGAGGCCAGCGCGACGAGGTGGGCGGCCACCAGGTCGTCGACCGCGAGGTCCTCGGCGCTCATGCCACCAGCCCCTGCACCCCGACCACGTCGGCTCGGAGCTGGAGCGCGGTGCCGACGTGGCCGGCGGTGAGCGGGCCGTCGTGGCCGTCGAGGTCGGCCAGCGTCAGCGCCACCCGCTTCACCCGGGTGAGGCCGCGGGCGCTGAGCCGCCCCGACCCGAGGACCGTCGTCAGCAAGGCGTGGGCGTCGTCGGCCAGCGCCGCCCACCGCTCGAGCTCGGAGCCCTGCAGCTCGGCGTTGGCCCGCACGCCCCGCTCCTGGGCCCGCGCCCGGGCGGCCACCACGCGCGCCGCCACGACCGCGGTGGGCTCGCCCGGCTCGCCACCCAGCAGCTGCTGCACCTCCGGTCGCAGGACGTCGACCCGGAGGTCGAAGCGGTCGAGCAGCGGCCCCGACAACCGGCGCTGGTACCGCACCAGCAGCCCGACGGGGCACCGGCACGCCCCGGGTCGACCGGCCTCCCCGCACGGGCACGGGTTCATGGCGGCCACGAGGAGGACCCGGGCCGGCAGCTCGGCGGAGAAGCGGGCGCGGCTGATCCGGATGACGCCCTCCTCCAGCGGCTGGCGCAGGGCGTCGAGCACCGTGGGGTTGAACTCCGCCAGCTCGTCGAGGAAGAGGACCCCCGAGCTGGCCATCGAGACCTCGCCCGGGCGCATGGCCTCGGTGCCCCCGCCCACGAGGGCCACCATGGTGGCGGTGTGGTGAGGGGCCCGGAACGGGGGCCGGCGCACCAGCCCGCCCCCGAGCGAGAGGCCGGCGGCGGAGTGCACCCGGGTGGCCTCCATGGCCTGGTCGCGCTCGAGGTCGGGCAGCAGGCCCGGGAGGCGGCTCGCCAGCATCGTCTTGCCGGCGCCGGGCGGGCCGACCATGAGCAGGTGGTGGCCGCCCGCCGCCGCCACCTCCAGCGCGCGGCGCACGACGGGCTGGCCCCGCACGTCGGCCAGGTCCAGGACCTCCGCCAGCTCCTGGCCGACCCCGACGACGGGGTGGTCGGGCCAGGGCTCGTCGCCCCGGAGGGCGAGCACCAGCTCGAGCAGGGTGGCGACGGGCCGCACCTTCGGGCCCTCGACGAGGACGGCATCGGGGGCCGAGGCCACCGCCACCACCACCTCGTCGCACTCGACGGCGTCGACCAGCGGCACGGTGCCGGGGACCGGACGGACGGTGCCGTCGAGGCCCAGCTCGCCGAGGAAGCCCATGCGGGCGACCGCAGCGGCCTCGAGGTCGCCGTTCGCCACCAGGACGCCCACCGCCATGGCCAGGTCCAGGCCGGCCCCGGCCTTGCGGGTGCCCGACGGGGCCAGGTTGACGGTGATGCGCTGCACCGGCCACTTCACGCCGGCGGCGAGCACCGCGGCACGGACGCGGTCCCGCGCCTCGCGGCACGCCGCGCCGGGCAGGCCGACGATGGTGAGGCCGGGCAAGCCGGGCCCGACGTGGACCTCGACGGTGACGGGGTGGCCGTCGACGCCTCGGACGATGGCAGCGGGGATGCTCGCGGTCACGGCGGTGACCTCCTCGGCCCCGCACCGCGGGGCCCTCGACTCGGAACGAGGAGGAGGGCCCTGACACCGGCCGACGAAGCGCAGCCCGGGACGCCGGGCGAGGATCGGCCCCGCGCAGGAGGCCGCCGGCACCCTACCGCTGGGCAGTGACAGCGGAAAGGCCGAGGGGGAGCGAGCCGCCCTCAGCGGCCGGTGTAGCGGGGCTCGCGCTTCTGGATGAACGCGGCGATGGCCTCGGCGGTGTCGCCGGTGCCGAAGTTGACGCTCTGGGCCGCCGCCTCGGCGGCCAGCGCCTCGGCCAGGGTCGAGGTCGAGGACCGATCGAGCAGCGCCTTCGACTGCGCCAGGGCGATCGGCGGCCCCGCCGCGAGCTGCCGGGCCCAGTCCTCCACCAGGGCGTCGAGCTCGGCGACCGGGACCACCCGGTTCACCAGGCCGATGCGCTCGGCCTCGGCCCCGTCGATGATGGGGGCCAGCAGGGCCAGCTCCTTCGCCTTGTGCAGGCCGGCGCGCCGGGGCAGGAACCACGAGCCGCCGAAGTCCAGCGAGAGGCCGCGCTTGGCGAAGATCTCGGAGAAGCGGCTCCGATCCGAGGCCACCACCAGGTCGCACGCCAGCGCCAGGTTGAGCCCGGCGCCCACCGCCACGCCGTCGATGCGGGCGAGGGTGGGCTGGGGCACGGCGTGCAGGGCCAGGCAGGCCTGGTTGACGTAGCGCATGTGGGCCAGCCAGTGGCGCTCCGGTGCCTCGCCGAGGTCGGCACCGGCGCAGAAGTCGGTGCCCTCCCCGGTGACCACGACGGCCCGGACGGCGGCGTCGGCGGCCACCCAGCCGAACGCCGCGGTGAGCTGGCCCCACATCACGTCGTTGATCGCGTTCTTGCGCCGCGGGTTCACCAGGGTGACCGTGGCGACCCCGTCGACGAGCTCGGTGCGGAGGTGCTCGGTGTCGGCCGGCTGGGCGTTGGTGGCTGCCATGGGCCGACCATACTGAGGCCCATGGGCTTCAACCCGCACCGCGTCCACAAGCGCACCCCCGCCGACTACGCCATGGTGGCGGGCGCCGTGCTGGCGTGCGTGCTCCTCCTCGCCTGGGCCTTCCTCGGGTGAGCGCACCGGGCGACGACGAGGTCACCGTCACCCGCGTCCAGCCCTACCAGGCCCGCAAGGCCTACCGCTGCCCCGGCTGCCAGCAGGAGATCCCGGCCGGCACCGGCCATGTGGTGGCCGTGCCGGTCGCCGCCGCCGACGCCGACCTCCGCCGCCACTGGCACCACGGCTGCTGGGAGCACCGGGCGCGGCGTCGCCCCGGCCGGCGCTGACGGGGCCCTAGAACGCGCCTTGGATGACCTCGACGCCGCTGGGCAGCACGGCCGCCACGTCGAAGCGGACCGAGTGCGGCGCGAACGGCGGGTCGCCCTCGGCCAGCCACCGGGCGGCGAGCCCCCGGATCCGGCGCTGCTTGGTGGCCGTCACCGCCTCCGCCGGGTGCCCGAAGGCCAGCGAGCTGCGCGTCTTGACCTCGCACACCACGATGCACCGGTCGATCGCGCAGATCAGGTCGAGCTCGCCGTCGCGGCAGCGCCAGTTGCGCGCCACCACCGCGTAGCCCGCCGCCTCGTACCAGGCCGCCGCCCGGTCCTCCCCCGCCGCCCCCAGCCGCTGCCGGGCCGCCGTCACAGGTCGAGGTCGGTCTTGGCGAGCTCCTCGATGTTCACGTCCTTGAACGTGACGATGCGGACCGACGGCACGAAGCGCATCTTGGTCTGGCGGTACATGTCCCAGACCCAGGCGTCGCGCAGCTCGACCTCGACCCAGGTGCGCCCGCCGTCGGTGTGGACCACCTGGTCGACCGAGTTGGCGAGGTAGAAGCGACGCTCGGTCTCCACGACGTAGCGGAACGTGGGAGAGACGTCGCGGTACTCCTGGAAGAGCTGGTGCTCGATCTCGGCCTCGTACTGCTCGAGGTCGTCGGCGCTCACCGGGCACCTCGAGGGTGCGGCGGGCGGATGGGCGAGCAGACCATGGTCACGCTCCGATGGTACGCCCCGGGTCTGACGAACGGGACCGGTCCACCGGCACGCAGCCGTGCGGACCCGCGATCACCAGTCGCGCTTCTCCTTGACCTTGGCGGCCTTGCCGATGCGATCGCGGAGGTAGTACAGCTTCGCCCGGCGCACGTCGCCCCGGGTGTAGATCTCGATCTTCTCGATGATCGGCGAGTGCAGCGGGAAGGTGCGCTCGACGCCGACGCCGTAGGACAGCTTCCGGACCGTGAAGGTCTCCTGGATGCCACCGTTCTGGCGACGGATGACCACGCCCTGGAAGACCTGCACGCGCTGCTTGTTGCCCTCGACCACGCGGACGTGGACCTTGAGGGTGTCACCAGGGGCGAAGTCGGGGTGGTCGGTCCGAAGGCTGGCCTGGTCGATGAGGTCGGTGCGGTTCATCACGTGATCCTGGGAAGAGACTCGAGGGTGCGCCCGGGGCCCAACGGCCCGAACGACGAAGGGCAAAGCTAGACGCCCACCGGGGAGCGGGCCAACTCCGGCGACCGTCCCGGAGCCGTCACGCAGCCGTCAGGGCGTGGGGTCCTCGGGCCGCGTGGCGAGGTCGAACTCGGCCAGGAGCTTCGCGTCGGCCGCCGTCAGGCCGCCTCGAGCGGCCAGCAGGTCCGGCCTCCGGTCACGGGTGCGGGCCAGGGCCTGGGCGCGCCGCCAGCGGGCGATGCGGCCGTGGTCGCCCGAGCGCAGCACATCGGGCACGTCCCAGTCGCGGAAGGTGGCGGGGCGGGTGAAGTGGGGGGTACTCGAGCAGGCCGTCGCTGAAGGACTCGTCCTCGCCGGAGGAGGCGTTGCCCATGACCCCGGGCACCAGGCGGCCCACGGCCTCCAGCACCACCATGGCCGCCACCTCTCCCCCGCCGAGCACGTAGTCGCCGATGGAGAGCTCGCCGTCGCACAGGTGCTCGGTCACCCGGGCGTCCACGCCCTCGTAGCGCCCGCAGAGCAGGCTGAACCCGTCGCCGGCCGCCAGCTCGCGGGCCAAGCCCTGGTCGAGGCGCCGCCCGCCGGGCCCCAGGAGCAGGAGCGGCCGGGGTGGCTGGACCCGCTCGACCACGGCGAAGACCGGCTCGGCCATGAGCACCATCCCCGCGCCGCCGCCGAACGGCGAGTCGTCGACCGTGCGGTGCACGTCGGTGGTCTCCGAGCGCAGGTCGTGCACGCGCAGGTCCAGCAGGTCGCGCTCCTGGGCCTTGCCGAGCAGCGCCTGGCCGGCGAAGTCCGACACCAGGGTCGGGAAGATGGTGAAGACGTCGATCCGCATCGGCGCCAGCGTGGCACAGCGGGCCCGCGGCGCCGCCCGCCTCGGCCGGGGCGCGGCCGCGTCATCCGCGCACAGCGGTAGCTTCGGACCTGGCGGTACGGACCCCTGAGGAGCACACCATGGATGTCGGACCCCCGGAACTGCTGATCATCTTGGTGATCGCCCTCGTCCTGTTCGGCGGGGCCAAGCTGCCCCAGCTGGCCAAGGGCCTCGGCGGCGCCAAGCGCGAGTACGAGCGTGGCCTGCGCGGCGACACCGATCCCGAGCCCGAGGCCACGACCGTCGTCGTGGAGGCCCCTGCGGTGGCCGCCGAAGCCGCGGTCGTCGACACCACCGGCACGGTCGCCGCCGTCGAGCCCGACGCGACGGTCACCACCACGACCACCACGGTCGAGCACACCACCGACGCCTGACCGGCGTCGCCGGGGTCAGTCCTCGGCGCCGAGCAGGCCCTCGGGCGGGTCGACCACCACCCGGGCCGGAAGGCCGGTGGCGTCCGTGACGAAGCCCGCAGGCACCAGGGTGCCGTCGGCCAGCTCCAGCAGGTCGTCGGCCGGGTTGGCCAGGATGGCCACGATCTGGCCCCACTCCCGGCCGTCGGGCGTGGCCACCACTGCGCCCACGAGCTCGTGGACCCACAGGGCGTCGGGGTCGTCGATCGGCTCGCCGTGGATCACCGTGCCGCTGAGCGCCTCGGCGGCTTCGCGCGTGGCCGTGCCGGCGAGCAGGGCGATCCACCGCTGCTGGAACGGCCGGATGGCGGTGACGGTGACGGGGCGGCCGTCGAGGAACCACACCGCCCCGGGCGCGGTGCGCTCGGGGCGGTCAGAGGTGATGACGGCCGTGACCTCGCCCTTCAGGCCGTGGGCCTTGCCGATGCGGCCGATCTCGAGGAGGTCCATGCGGGTGGTCGGCGCCGGGGCGCCGGAGGAGCCGAAGCTCAGTCGACGAACTCGATGTCGACGGTGGTGTCGTCCTTGACGGCGGCGGCCCGCACGACGGTGCGGATCGACTGGGCGATGCGCCCGCGCTTGCCGATGACGCGGCCCATGTCGCCCTCGCCGACGCGCACGTCGAGCTGGATGCCGCCACGGCGGCCCTCCGAGGTGGACACGGAGACGGCCTCGGGGTCGTCGACGACCTGCTTCACGAGGTACTCGAGGACCGACTTGGCGTTGGCCGCCGGCTCGCCGCCCTCGGCGGCCGCGTCGTCCTCGACGACCTCGTCGACGACGGGGTCGGTGGTCTCGGCGTCGCTCACGACTCGGCGGCCGCGGCAGCGGCGACCGGGGCTTCGCCCTTGAACTCGGCCCAGGCGCCGGACACCTTCAGCAGGCGCTCGACGGTCTCGGTGGGCTGGGCGCCGTTGCGCAGCCACTTGAGGGCCTTCTCGTTGTCGATGAGGATCACGGACGGGTCCAGACGGGGCTGGTAGGTGCCCACGATCTCGATGAACCGGCCGTTGCGGGGCGACCGCGAGTCGGCGGCGACGACGCGGTAGGTGGGCTGCTTCTTCTTGCCCATCCGCATGAGGCGGAGCTTGACGGCCATGCTCTTCTTTCCTGTTCCAGGTACGTGCGTGCGATCTCGGTGGTCATGCGCTGGGCGTCATGACCGACCAGCCATGGTGCGCCATGGGAAGGCCCTGGCGCAAACGTGGGGGGGCTCGGCCCTTACAGGCCGGGGAGCCGGAAGGGCGTCTTGGGCTCGCCCGACGGCGGAAGGGTGAGCTGCGGCTTGCCGCCCTTCGGCGTGGTGCGCCCGCCGCCCTTGCCCTTGCCCTTCTTGGCCTTCTTGCGGCCGCCGCCGAGCATGCCGCCCATGCCCTTCATCATCTTCTGCATCTCCCCGAACTGCTTGAGGAGGGCGTTCACCTCGGAGGTGGTCACGCCGCTGCCGTTGGCGATCCGCAGCCGGCGCGAGCCGTCGATGAGCTTGGGGTCCCGTCGCTCGGCGGTGGTCATCGAGTGGATGATGCCCTCGATGCGGGCCAGCTCCCGGTCGTCGATCTCCTGGTTCCGGAGCTCCTTCGGCATGCCCGGCATCATCTTCATGAGGTTGCCGAGGTTGCCCATCTTCTTGACCTGGGCCATCTGCTCGAGGAAGTCCTCCAGCGTGAAGTGGCCCTCGAGCATCCGGTTGGCGGCCTCCTCGGCCTCCTTCTCGTCGAAGGCCTCCTTGGCCTTGTCGATGAGGGTGAGGATGTCGCCCATGCCGAGGATCCGGCCGGCGAGGCGGTCCGGGTGGAACAGGTCGAACTCGTCGAGCTTCTCGCCGGTGGAGGCGAAGGCGATGGGCTTGCCCACCACCTCCTTCACCGACAGGGCGGCGCCGCCGCGAGCGTCGCCGTCGAGCTTGGTGAGGATGACGCCGTCGAGCGCCAGGGTCTGGTGGAAGTTCTCGGCGACGGTGACGGCGTCCTGGCCGGTCATGGCGTCGACCACGAGGAACGTGTAGTCGGGCTTGGTGGCCTCGGAGATCTGGCGCACCTGCTCCATGAGCTCGGCGTCGATCGCGAGGCGGCCGGCGGTGTCGACGATCACGACGTCGCGCCCGAGGCGGCGGGCCTCGGCGATGCAGCCGAGGGCCACCTCCACCGGGTCGCCCACGCCCGAGGCCACGACGTCGTCCGGCGCCGAGTACACCGGCACGTCGACCTGGCGGGCCAGGGTGCGGAGCTGCTCGACGGCGGCGGGGCGCTGGAGGTCGGCGCCCACCAGCATCGGGTTGCGGCCCTGGGCCTTGAACCAGCGGGCCAGCTTGGCCGAGTTGGTGGTCTTGCCCGAGCCCTGGAGGCCGGCCATGAGCACGACGGTGGGCGGTTTGGGCGCGTAGGTGATGCGGATGGTCTCGCCGCCCAGGGTGCTGATCAGCTCCTGGTGGACGATGTCGATGACCTGCTGGGCGGGGTCGAGGGCGCCGTGCAGCTCCATCCCGATGGCCCGCTCGCGGATGCGGGCGACCATGCCCCGCACCACGGTGAAGTTGACGTCGGCCTCGAGCAGGGCCAGGCGGATCTCCCGCAGGACCTCGTCGACGTCGGACTCGCTCAGGCGGCCCTTGCCGCGGAGCTTCTTGAAGATGCCGTCGAAACGGTCAGACAGTGACTCGAACATGAGGGTGCGATCCTACCGGACGACCACCGCCGCCCCGGAGCCGCCGACGCTGCCGGCGGAGCCCGCTAGATGTAGTGACCACGGACCTTGTTGACACCGGTCCGAGCATGAAGTGAGCCCCCTGGGCGAGTGTGGAGCTGTCTAGGACCCACGCTCGAACCAGGAGGCTCGAAGTGCACGGTAACGCTCGGCTCACGCCCGTTGGCCGGCTCACGTTGGTGATGCGGATCGAATCTGGCCGACCAGTCGCCCATGTGGCTGCGGAGATGGGGATCTCCCGCCCGACCGCGTACAAGTGGTGGCGGCGGTGGCAAGACGACGGCGAAGCCGGCCTCATCGACCGTTCGAGCCGGCCCCGGTCGTGTCCGCATCGCAGCCCCGTCGAGCTCGAGTCCGCAATCGAGGACCTCCGGCGGACACTGAAGCTCGGTCCGGTGCGCATCGCCGCCCGGCTCGGGGTCCCGGCGTCGACGGTCCACCGGGTGCTGTGTCGGCTCGGTCTGAACCGCCTCGCGTGGATGGACCGGCCGACAGGTCGGGTGATCCGTCGCTATGAACGGAGCGTGCCGGGCGAGCTGGTGCATGTCGACGTGAAGAAGCTTGGCCGGGTTCCCGACGGCGGCGGTTGGCGGGTCCACGGCCGAGAGAGCCGCCCGAACCGCAAGCGTGGCCCAGGATGGGACTTCATCCACTCAGCGGTCGATGACCAGTCCCGGCTCGCCTACAGCGAGATCCACCCTGACGAGAAGGCCGACACCTGCGTCGCGTTCTGGCGCAGGGCGAGAGCCTTCTACGCGGACCACGGCATCGATGTCACCGGGGTCATGACCGACAACGCCAAGGCGTACCTCTGCGCCCGCTTCCAAGACGCGATCGGCGAGGCCGGTGCTCGGCACTGGTCGATCCCGCCCTACTCGCCTCAGATCAACGGCAAGGTCGAGCGGTTCAACCGCACCTTCCTAGACGAGTGGGCCTACGTGCAGCCCTGGCCGGACAACGCCACCAGAACCGCAGCCCTGGACGACTGGCTCCACCTCTACAACCATCACCGGCACCACACCGCCGTCGGCGGCCCACCCATCAGCCGCGTCAACGACCTACCGGGTCACTACAGCTAGAGCGACAGGTCCTGGTCGGCGGGGACGCCGGCGGCACCGGCGCGGGCGTCGGCCAGCTTGGCGAGGAGCTGCGCCCGCAGGCGCTCGCCCTTCTGCGGGGCGATCAGGAGGCCGATGCCCACGCCGAGCAGCAGGAGCAGCGAGCCCTTGACGCCCGACAGCTTCAGGAACCCGATGGCGAGCCGGAACGGCAGGAACAGCAGCTTGAACACGGTGGGGCTCCGAGGGGTCGAGGGGTTCGGCCGCTGCCGAACCTAGCTGCCTAGGAGAAGAGGGCGTCCACGAAGGCGTCGGGGTCGAAGTCGATGAGGTCGTCAGCGGTCTCGCCCAGGCCCACGAGCTTCACCGGGATGCCCAGCTCGGTGTGGATGGCGAAGACGATGCCGCCCTTGGCCGAGCCGTCGAGCTTGGTCAGCACCACGCCGGTGACCTCGGTGGCCTCGGTGAACTGCCTGGCCTGCACCAGGCCGTTCTGGCCGGTGGTGGCGTCGATGACCAGCAGCACCTCGGTGACGTGGCCGGGGTCCCGGTCCGCCACGCGGCGCACCTTCTTGAGCTCCTCCATGAGGTTGCTCTTGGTGTGGAGGCGGCCGGCGGTGTCGGCCAGCACCAGGTCGGCGCCCTTGGCGGCAGCCGACTCGATGGCGTCGAAGATGATGGCGCTGGGATCGCCGCCCTCGGCGCCCCGGACGAGCGTGGCGCCCGACCGCTCGGCCCAGGTGCCGAGCTGCTCGGCGGCGGCGGCCCGGAAGGTGTCGCCCGCGGCCATCACCACCGAGTGGCCGGCATCCACCTGGCGCTTGCCCAGCTTGCCGATGGTCGTGGTCTTGCCGACGCCGTTCACCCCGACGAAGAGCCACACGTTGGTGCGCCCCTCGTCGACGTGGAGGCTGCGGTCCTCGACCTGCAGCCGGGACTTCATCTCCGCCTTCAGGATCTCGACGAGTTGGTCGCCCGTCTCCAGCCCCTCGTCCTTCACCCGGGCCCGGAGCGTGTCGAGCAGGTCGGTGGCCGGCCCGACGCCGAGGTCGGCGCGGATCAGCGCCTCCTCCAGCGCGTCCCAGGTCTCCTCGTCGATCTTGGCCCGGCCCAGGAAGCCGGCGAAGGTGGCCCGGGCCTTGGCCAGCCGATCCCGGAACGACGGCCGCTTGGGCGGTTCGGGGACGGGCTCCGGCTCGACGACCGGCGGCTCCTCCACCAGGGTGCCCGTCTCGTCGACCGGCGCCTCGACGACCTCGGTGGGCCGTGGCGGCGCCAGCACCCCGCCCGTGCGGGGCGGCTCCAGCTCCGGCCCCGACGACCGCCCCTTCGAGACGACGAAGAACACCCCCGTCCCCACCAGGACGACGGCCAGCACGGCGATGACGATGAGCAAGGTCATGAGACGGCGAGCCTACGCGGCGGGCCTCGCCGGCCGGCACCCCGAGCAGCCCTCGATGCAGCCGGCATCGAGAGCCAGAACCCTCGCCAACCGAGGTCCCGGGCGCGGCACCCGGTGCCCACCGGTCGCCGGTGGCTGTTCGCCGGAGGCGCGAGGGCCCGAGCGGCCCGGGACGACGCGAAGCGAGTCCCGAGAGCGGAAGGAAGAGCTGACGATCGCCGACCCGCTCGCGACGAAGGAGCCGCACGACGAGGCAACCGAGCGCCAGCGAGGTCCGCCGGAGGCCGGTGCGCGGCGAGCAGGCGAGGCGCGACGACCCGGGCTACGACGAGGAAGAGGACCGCCCACCGGCCAGACGAGGGAGGGAACGTCGGTCGGTGGGCGGTCGGTGCCGGGGCCAGGGGGCGGAACCTGGCCCCGGCAGACCTGGGCTAGTTGCCGAAGGGGTTGCTCCCGGAGCCGCTGCCCGAGCCGCTGCCGGAACCGGAGCCGCTGGTGCCGGAGCTGGAGCCCTCGTTGGCGGGGGCGGTGCCGAGGGTGACCACCACCGAGCGCTCCTTGCCGCCGCTCTGGACGGTCAGGGTGACCTTCTCGCCGGGGGCCTTGGTGCGCACGGCGGCGGCGAGGTCGACCATGGAGGAGACCTTCTGGCCGTCCACGGCGGTGACGACGTCGTCGGTGCTGAGGCCGGCGTCGGCGGCGGGCGAACCGGACTCGACGCTGGTGATGGCGGCCCCGGCCCGGTCCCCCGTGGCGTCGGCGCCGCCGACCCCGAGGAAGCCGGCGTCGGTGGACTTGCCGGCGACGATCTTGTCGGCGACGTCCTTGGCGATGTCGATGGGGATGGCGAAGCCGATGCCCACGTTCCCGGTGGAGCCCGAGCCGCCGGTGATGATCGAGTCGTTGATGCCGATGATCCGGCCCTGGCGGTCGGCGAGCGCACCGCCGGAGTTGCCGGAGTTGATCGGGGCATCGGTCTGGATGGCCGGGATCACCCCGCCGGGCGTCTCGGACGAGCGGCCCACGGCGCTGACGATGCCGGCCGTGACGGTCTGGTCGAGGCCGAACGGGCTGCCGATGGCGATGGCCGTCTGGCCGACCTGGAGGTCGACCCCGGTGGCGAGGGCGGCGACGGGCAGGTCGTCGCTGGCGTCGATCTTGACCACGGCGACGTCGGTGCTGTCGTCCTGCCCCAGGACCTTGCCGGTGGTCTTGGTGCCGTCGGCGAGGCGCACCGTGACGGTCTTGGCGCCGTCGGTCACGTGGCCGGCGGTGAGGATCAGGCCGCTCTTGTCGTAGATGAACCCGGAGCCGAGGCCCTCGGTGGTCTCGATCTGGACGACGGCCGGGGCGAGGGCCTTGGCGACGGCCTCGGCGGGCTCGCTGGCGTCGCCGCTGACGGGGCCGGGCACGGTGCTGACCGGCTGGCTGGCCACGGCGGTGGTCTGCGTGGTGCCGGTGGTGCCGCCGTCGTCGTTGAGGCCCTTGCCGACCGCCACCCCGCCGGCGCCGGCCACGAAGGCAGCGACCACGGCGAGCACGGCGAGGCTCGAGCGGCCCTTGCGGGAGGGGCGCTCGCCCGACGGGGTGCTGCCAGCCCCCGACCCACCGCCGACGCCTGCTCCCGAAGGCATCGTCGGTGGGCCGAAGGGCGGAGCGGCCGCCCACCCCATGGAGGGGCGGTCGGCCAGTGGCGGGCGGGACGCCACTGGGGTGCCGACGGCGGGGGCCGTCGGAGGCTGGTAGGGGGCCGGGGGGCCCTGGGCGGCAGGAGCGGCGGGCCAGCCCGACGGGGAGGGCGGGGTGGCGGTGGCGCCCGGCAGGTGCCAGGGCTGCGGGTTGCGGTTCGCCTCGTCGAGGTGCTCGGTCATGGTCGCTCCTTGTCGAGTGCGACCGTACGGACCGATCCCGAAAGGGTCGGTAAACGGCACCTGGGCGGTTCCTGGGAATCGCCTGGGCCGAGCCTCAGGGAGCCGCCGGGAGCCAGATCGTGAAGACGGAGCCGCCCGCCGGGGACTCGGTGAGCTGCACCGAGCCGCCGCTGTCGGTGGCGATCTGGTCGACGATGGCCAGCCCGAGGCCGCTGCGCCCGTCCTCGCGCGCTGGCGGCGTTGCCCCGCCAGAAGCGCTGGAAGACCTTGTCCCGGTCCTCCGGGGCGATGCCGGGGCCCTCGTCGGCCACCGCCATCCAGAGCCGGTCGCCGTCGCGCCCGGCGCCGACGGAGACGGCGCTGCCCTCCGGCGCGAGCCGCACGGCGTTGGTGAGGAGGTTGGCCAGGGCGCGCCGCAGGGCCACCCGGTCGCCCACCACGAGCAGCCCGGGCTCGGCGTCGACCTGGAGGGAGAGGCCCCGGGCGTGGGCCGGCGCCCCGAACTCGACCTCGGCCTCGCGGACGACGGTGGCCAGGTCGAGCGAGCCGATGTCGTGGGCGGGAGCGCCACGGCGGGCGTACACGAGGAGGTCGTCGACCAGCCGCGACATCCGCGCCGCCGACCGACCCACGAGCTCGGCGGTGCGACGGAGCTCTGCCGTGTCCGCGTCGGGGTCCGACAGGGCGACGTCGAGGTTGGTGCGGATCACCGCCAGCGGGTTGCGCAGCTCGTGGGAGGTCTCCTGGATGAAGCGCTGCTGGCTGTCGAAGGCATCGTCGAGGCGCGCCAGCATGGCGTCGAAGGTGTCGGCCAGCTCCTTGAGCTCGTCCGGCGGGCCGCGCAGCGCGATGCGCCGCGACAGGTCGGTGACCGAGATGTCCCGCGCCACCGCGGTGATCCGGCCGATCGGCGCCAGGACGCGGCCCGCCACCAACCACCCGACGATCAGGCTGGCCAGGAACAGCAGCACCAGGGCCGAGAGCGAGTAGGTCCGGAGCAGGTTCAGGGCCCGAGCGTTGGCGAGCTGCTCCACGCTGCGGTACTCGGCGCGGACCTGGGTGGGCGTGAGCACGACGCCGCCCGGCACCGGCTCGAGCTGGGTGACCTGGTAGGTGCGGTACACCTTCTCGTCGTTGAGCCGTGAGGCCAGCACGGCGTAGAGGCCGGCGACCATGAAGGCCGCGAGGGCGAAGAGCACCAGCGAGTAGAGGGCGGTGAGCCGGAAGCGCACCGAGCCGACCCAGTCGGGCAGGGCGTCGGCGAGCTGCACCAGCCGGCGCGACGGCCTCGACAGCGGCAGGTCGTCCTGGCGCCAGTCGCCGTCAGGCCCGCCTTCGGGCGCGGTGCGAGCGCCGGGCGACGGAGGCGGAGCCGGCGGCTCGCGACCCTCCGGCCCGGCCGGGTTGGGCACGTGGGAGCCGTCCGGAGCACCCGACCCGAGCGGGTCCGGCGCGTCAGCCACGGGCCGGAGCGGCGGGCGGCACGAGCACGTCGGGGCGGAGCCGGTAGCCCGCGCCGATGACGGTCTCGATGGGCGCCTCGACGTCGTCGTCGCGGGTGAGCTTGCGGCGCAGGGTGCCCACGGTGACCCGCACGGTGTTGGTGAGGGGGTCGGCGTTCTCGTCCCAGACGTGCTCGAGCAGGCGCTCCTGGCTCAGCACCTCGCCGCTGTGGGCCATGAAGTACCGCAGCAGGGCGAACTCCTTGGCCGTGAGGTCGAGGAGGCGGCCGCGCCGGGTGGCCTCGAAGCGGGCCGTGTCGAGCAGCAGCTCGCCCACCGAGAGCACCGCGCCGGATCGGCCGGCGTCGCGGCGCATGAGGCTGCGCACCCGGGCCGAGAGCTCGGTGAAGGCGAACGGCTTGATGAGGTAGTCGTCGGCGCCCTCGTCGAGGCCGACGACGCGCTCCCCCACGCCGTCGCGGGCGGTGACCATCAGGATGCGGGGCGCCGGCTCGCCGTCGATGGGCGCCAGCAGCGGGTCGTTGCGGATGCGGGCGGCGAGCTCCAGCCCGTCGACGTCGGGCAGGTTCAGGTCGAGCGTGACGAGGTCGTAGGACGACACGCCGAGGCGGTCGAGTGCGCCCCGGCCGTCGTTGGCGACGTCGACGGCGTAGCCCTCGCGGCGCAGGCCGACGGCGATGGCATCGGCCAGCTCCACCTCGTCCTCGACCACCAGGATGCGCATCTCGGTCCCTTCCCGCCGACCGCCGAGCGCGGCGGAGGCGGCTGACGCCAGTCGTACCGGCGAGACCGTACCGGCCGCCGCCGAAACGGCACCGAAACCGGCCGGCCAGGGCCGATGCCGGGTAGGCGCCACGGAGATGGCGCGGGCGACCTTTACGCTGTCCTTCGCCGCCCGCTGCTTCTGTCGACCGCGGCACCGAACCCGAGGAGCACCTCCATGACCGAACAGCCGACGCGCTCCGACGCCATCGCCGGGGCCGCCGACCGTCTCGAGCAGACGCTCTTCGAGGTCAAGAAGGTCATCGTCGGCCAGGACCGCGTGGTCGAGCGGCTCCTGATCTGCCTGCTCGCCAAGGGCCACGCCCTGCTCGAGGGCGTGCCCGGCCTGGCCAAGACCCTGGCCGCCGAGACCATCGCCGTGGTGGTGGGCGGGTCCTTCACCCGCATCCAGTTCACCCCCGACCTCCTGCCCGCCGACGTCATGGGCACCCGCATCTACCGCGCCAGCACCGAGACCTTCGACGTCGAGCTGGGCCCGGTGTTCGCCAACTTCGTGCTGGCCGACGAGATCAACCGCGCCCCCGCCAAGGTGCAGTCGGCCCTGCTCGAGGTGATGGCCGAGCACCAGGTGTCCATCGGGGGCACCAGCTACCCCGTGCCCGAGCCGTTCCTGGTGCTGGCCACGCAGAACCCCATCGAGCAGGAGGGCGTGTACCCCCTTCCCGAGGCGCAGCGGGACCGCTTCCTCATGAAGATCGTGGTCGACTACCCCACGCCGACCGAAGAGGTCGAGATCGTCCAGCGCATGGGCGTGGCCCCGCCGCAGCCCCGCGAGGCGCTCTCCATCGGCGCCCTCGCCGAGCTTCAGCAGGCCGCCGACCAGGTCTTCGTGGCCCGTGAGGTCGTCGACTACGCGGTCAGCCTCGTGCTGGCCACCCGCGAGCCCGACCGCTACGGGCTCGGCGAGCTGCGCGAGCTGATCTCCTACGGCGCCAGCCCCCGCGCCAGCCTTGGCCTGGTGGCCGCCGGGCGGGCCATGGCCCTGCTGCGCGGTCGCAGCTACGTCCTGCCCCAGGACGTGTTCGACGTGGCACCCGACGTGCTCCGCCACCGGCTGGTCCTGTCCTACGAGGCGCTCGCCCGAGACCTCTCGGTCGACGACGTCCTCGGGCGCCTGCTCTCCACCGTTCCGGCGCCCCGGGTGGCCCCCTCGCAGGACCCCACCTCGGGACCGGCACCGCTCGCGGCCGTGCGCCCCGCTGCTCCCGCCCCGCTGCCCACCCCGCCGGTGTCGGCAGCCGGCGCCCCGACGCCCTCGGGCGCCGCCTGGGGCCCGCCGTCGGGCGGCGCGCCCGCGGGCCCGTCGTGGGGGTCCAACCCGGAGCCTTCCGGCCCCATCGGTTGGGGCACCGACGGCATCCCGTCGGGCTCCACCGGCACCGAGGACCCGCAGGCCGGCTCCGGCCGCTGATCCATGGCCGCCCCCACCAACGTCCCGCCCCGCAGCACCCACACCGGACCCGACGAGGTCCTGCGCCGCCTCGACATCGCGGTGGCCCACAAGCTCGACGGGCTCCTGCACGGCGAGTACCAGGGCCTGGTCCCCGGCCACGGCTCCGAGCTGGGCGAGACGCGTGGCTACAACGCCGGCGACGACGTGCGCCGCATCGACTGGAACGTCACCGCCCGGTTCCAGGCCCCGCACGTGCGCGACACCATCGCCGATCGCGAGCTCGAGACGTGGGCGCTGGTCGACCTCGGCCCGTCGATGGACTTCGGCACGGCCTACTGCGAGAAGCGCGACCTCGCGGTGTCGGCCGCAGCAGCCATCGGCTTCCTGACCGCCCGGACCGGCAACCGGTTCGGCGCCGTGCTCGCTCGCCCCGAGGGAGACCTGCAGGTGGTTCCCGCCCGCGGCGGCCGCACCCACCTCATGGCCACGCTGCACCGCCTGGTGGCCAGCCCCCGCTACGACGGCGGCCAGGTCGACCTCGGCCTGGCCATGGAGCGGCTCGCCGCCACCGCCCGCCGACGCGGCCTCGCCGTGGTGGTGAGCGACTTCCTCGCCCCGCCCGACACCTGGTCCCGCTCCCTGCGGCGCATCGCCACCCGCCACGAGACCATCGCCATCGAGATCATCGACCCCCGCGAGCTCTCCCTGCCCGACGTCGGGATCCTCAACGTGGTCGACCCCGGGAGCGGCCGCACCCGTGAGGTGCCCACCGGGTCCAAGCGGTTCCGCGCCAAGTACGAGGCCGCCGCCACCGAGCAGCGCCGCACCATCGCCGAGGCCATCCGCACCGCCGGCGTCGACCACCTCGTGCTCCGCACCGACCGGGACTGGCTGCTCGACGTGGTCCGCTTCGTGGCCGACCGCCGCGCCCGGGTCCACGCCCGCCGATCCGGCTGGAGCGCCCGATGACCCCGCTGCTGCTCGCCTTCACCTTCCGCACGCCGGGCCGCCTCTGGTTGCTGCTGGCCGTCGCCGCCCTGGCCGTGGTCTACGTCGTCCGCCAGCTCCGCGGCCGCTCCTACGCCGTCCGCTTCACCAACCTGGCGCTGCTCGACTCCATCGCCCCCAAGCGGCCCGGCTGGCGCCGCCACCTGCCCGCGGCGCTCCTGCTCGTGGCCCTCGCCGGCATGGTCGGTGCCTTCGCCGAGCCGGCACGGGACGAGCGGGTGCCCCGCGAGCGGGCCACGATCATCGTCGCCATCGACACGTCGCTGTCCATGGACGCCACCGACGTCGACCCGTCCCGGCTCGTGGCCGCCCAGGCGGCGGCCAAGTCGTTCGTGGACCTCCTGCCCAAGCGGCTCAACGTCGGCCTGGTGACCTTCAACGGCGTCGCCTCCATCAAGGTGCCCCCCACCCAGGACCGCGAGGAGCTGCGCGCCGCCATCGACCAGCTCCGCCTCGGCGAGCGGACCGCCATAGGCGAGGCCATCTACGCCTCGCTGGAAGCCATCAAGACCGCCCCCGAAGCCGAGGGCACCGCCAAGGTCCCAGCTCGCATCGTGCTGATGAGCGACGGGTCCACCACCGTCGGACGGCCCGACTCGCAGGCCTCGGCCGCCGCCAAGAAGGCCAAGGTCCCGGTCTCGACCATCGCCTTCGGCACCGCCGAGGGCACCATCGAGATCGACGGCCAGCCCGGCCCCGTCTCGGTGGCCGTGAACCCCGAGGCGCTGGCCAAGATCGCCAACGACACCGGCGGCAAGGCGTTCACCGCCGCCACCGAGGGCCAGCTGCGCGACGTCTACAAGGACATCGGCTCCTCGGTCGGCTACACCACCGAGGAGCGCGACATCACCGCCACCTTCGTGGGCATCTCGATGGTCATCCTCTTCGCCGCCGCGGTCCTCTCCCAGCTCTGGTTCAGCCGCCTCCCCTGACCTCCGACCCCTCGAGCTCGCCCCGCTCTAGCGTTCGGCTCGTGTCGGAGGCGCCGGAGATCGACGAGGACGAGGCCGGCCGCCTCCTGATCGAACACCTCGGCCGGACCGACGTCGGCCCGCTGGAGCTGGTCGGCGCGGGCGAGTGGTCGCAGGCGTTCGGATTCGCCCTCGACGGGCGGGACCTGGTGGTGCGCTTCGGCCGGCGTGGCGACGACTTCGAGAAGGACCGACGGGCCGCGGCGGTGGCGGCGCCCGGGCTGCCCGTGCCCGCCGTGCTGGGCCACGGCGAGATCGACGGCCTGCACGTCGCGATCTCGACCCGGGCCCGCGGCGTGGCCCTCGAGTCGCTCGACCGCGCCGGCTGGGAGGCGGTGCTCCCCCACCTGCTCGAGGCGCTCGACGCCCTGCGCGCCACCGACGTCGGCGACAGCGACGGTCGTGGCCGCTGGGTGGGCGACGGCGTCGCCAGCCACCCGTCGTGGCCCGCCTACCTGGGGGCCGTCGGCGACGACGGGCCCGACCACCGGACCCCGGGCTGGCGAGACCGGCTGGCGTCCTCGGCGGTGGGCACCGCCACGTTCGATGCGGCCCTCGCCCGCCTCGACGGCCTGGCCGATGCCTGTCCGCCCGAAGAGGACGCCCACCTCGTGCACGCCGACCTGCTGAACCGCAACGTGCTGGTGGACCCCGCCACCCACCGCATCGACGCCGTCTTCGACTGGGGCTGCGCCCTCGTCGGCGACCACCTCTACGACCTGGCCACCCTCGCCTTCTGGAGCGCCTGGTACGAGGACCTGGCCGCCGCCGACGTGGTGGCGGCCGCCACCGCCCACCTCACCGCCGACGGGGTGGTCCCCCGCCTCGCCGATCGGATGCTGGCCTGCCAGCTCCACGTCGGCCTGGAGAACCTGGGCTACTCGGCGTGGAGCGCCAACGCTGCGCTGCCCTGGATCGACGCCCGCCTCGCCTCGCTGCTCTGAGGCTGCCGGTACCCTCGGCCCGGTGACCCTCTCGACCGCCGACCGGCTCGCCATCGGTGAGCTGGTCTCCCTGCACGGCTACCTCGCCGACGAGCACCGCTTCGACGAGCTGCACCTGCTGCTCACCGCCGATGCGACCTACGACGTGTCCGACTTCGGCCTCGGCGTGGTCGAGGGCCTCGATGCCATCCGCGCCCTCTGGGGGGGCGGCTCCGGCGAGCCGCCGGCCGGCCACCACGTGACCAACGTGATCGTCACCGAGGACGCCGACGGTGTCGTCCGGGTCCGCTCCAAGGGCATCGCCGTCATGGCCGACGGCGCCACCGGCACCGTCACCTACGCCGACGTCGTGGTCCCGACCGACCACGGCTGGCGCATCGCCACCCGCAAGGTCATCGCCCACCCCACGCACTGAGACCTGAGCCTGCGGCCGCGCCCGGGGGCGCCGGGATCGGGCGATCTCGGTGCCGTCGGGGCGGTGGGTGTGGAGCTGGCCGTGTTGGTCGCGGTGGACGGTGTAGCCGTGCTCCTTGCGTCGGTTGTGCCTCCCGCAGGCCCCGTCGGCTGAGTAGCAGACCCAGTTGGCCGCTCCGCGCTCAGGGTTCCGAGGTGCCTGGGTTCGAGCCTGCGGGACCGGCACCGTGCGGGCGGTACTCCGCATCCACCTCGCTCACCTCCAACTCGGAGAACACGATCGAGAGGTTCTGGACGTTGGTCTCGATCCTGACCTCGTGGAACTCGATGCCGACCGCATCGGTCCATCGATCTGCGATCGGTGAGTCCTGGACGACCGTGGCGCCGGGATAGAGGCACGCCCACTTCACGCCCCAGAGGTAGCCGCTTCCGTCCCAAGCGTCGCCCACGCCATCGAGGTCGACGAGGCGCTCGTCCAGCGACCGACGCCAGACCTCGCCCGGCAGCGCTGAGCTGACGTGCGCTTGGACGCAGAACTTGAACAGGTAGCGAAGCGTGTCGGAGGGGAGGCCGGCGAGAGCGCTCGCCGACCGGTGCACCACGACCTCGTAGTCGCGCATGTGGTCCAGGTAGCCGGAGAAGAGGAGCGCGTGATCGAAGATGTCGTCCAGCCGCTGCTCGAGCTCCTCGGCATCCATCGATCGATCATGCACCATCACGCGTGGTGGCCGGTCGGCTCCTCGACCGGCACCGCATGGTCGGAGGCCTCTCCACCCGAGGACCGAGCGCTCGGACTCGCTGGCGGACCGCCCGTCAGGCGGCGGGGGCCCGGCGTCGAGCGACGAGGGCGGCGAGCGCGGTGCCGGTCCAGCCGAGGAGGCAGCCGAAGGCGACGCCCCACCAGTTGTCGACCACGTCGGTGACGTCGCACGCCCGGCCGACCGGGAGGTTCGCCTGGGCCGCCTCGATCAGGACGGGGAAGGCGACCAGGGCCACGAACGACCACCGGTGCCACCGCGTCCCGCGCGTCGCCAACGGCAGGGCCACCGACACGGGGACGAGCATCGCCACGTTCGCCGTCGACTGGTTGCCCTTCAGCCAGTCGAACACCGACCCCTCCACCGTGAAGCTGCAGGCGTAGGTCCCGCCCCGGCCGCTGGGCGCCAGCGTGATGAGCACCACCGCCGCGGCGCCGGCGATGGAGGCGGCGATCCACGCGCACCGCCACGGCGCCATCGACGTCCGCCGGTCCAGCACGACGGCGAGCACCGCGCTGGCCGCCAGCGCGACGGCGATGGCCAGCAGCGTGCCGGAGTCGATCCGGTAGAGGTTGTACTCCATGCCCGAGGACGCCCGACGAGCGAACGGCTAGTCGTTGACCTTCTCGGACACGACCCGGGACGAGCCGCCGGGCTGCATGGTCACGCCGTAGAGGCAGTCGGCGGCCTCCATGGTGCGCTTCTGGTGGCTGACGATGATCAGCTGGGCGTCGTCGCGGAACTCCTGGACCAAGCCCAGGAAGCGCGAGAGGTTGACGTCGTCGAGGGCGGCCTCGACCTCGTCCATCACGTAGAAGGGGCTGGGGCGGGCCCGGAACACGGCGAACAGGTAGGCCAGGGCCACCAGGGAGCGCTCGCCGCCGGAGAGCAGCGACAGCTTCCGCACGTTCTTGCCCGACGGGCGGGCCTCCACCTCGATGCCGGTGTCGAGCAGGTTCTCCGGGTCGGTGAGCTTGAGCTTGCCCTTGCCGCCCGGGAACAGGGTCTCGAAGAGCTGCACGTAGTTCTGGGCGACCTCGGCGAAGGCGGCGGCGAACACGCTGACGATCTCGGCGTCGATCGCCCGGATCACCTTCGACAGGTCCCGGCGAGACGACTTCACGTCCTCCAGCTGGTCCTGCAGGAAGGTGTGGCGCTCCTGCAGCGCCTGGAACTCCTCAAGGGCCAGCGGGTTGATCGGTCCCATGATCCGCAGGTCCCGCTCGAGCTCTCGCACCCGGCCGGCGCCGGTGACGCCCTCGGGCAGCTCGGGGGCGGGGGCGGCCATGGCCCGCTCGGGCTCGAGGTCGAGGTCGCGGCGGAGCGCCTCGACGGCGTTCTCGAGGCGCAGCTTGACCTCGGCCTCCTCGATCTCGGCTCGCTGGGAGCGCTCGCGCACGGCCGTGAGGGCCCGCTCGGCCTCGGCCCGGTCCTTGCGGAGGGCCTCGAGGTGGGTGGTCACCTGGCGGGTGGCGTCGGTCTGCTGGCGGCGTCGCTCGCGGAGCTCGCCCAGCTCGGACTCGACGATGGCCAGGCGGTCGGCGACGTAGCCGGACAGGGCGGCGGTGGCCGCGGCCCGGCGGTCGAGCTCCACCCGGCGGGTGGCAGCCTCGCGGCGCTCGACGGCATGGCGCGACAGGCGCTGGTCGATCTCGGCGGAGCGGCGCTCCAGGAACTGGCGGCGCTCGTCCAGGCCTGCAGCGCGCACGTCGAGCTCGCTGCGCTGCTTCGAGACGGCTCGGGCCCGCTCGTCGATGCGGCTGCGGGCCTCGGCCATGGCCCGTCCCTGCTCGGCGACGGCGGCCTCCTCGGCCTCCAGGGCGGGCAGGCGAGCCGCCAGCTCCTCGACCCGGGCGACGTCACGCCGGGCCCGCTCCTCCAGCTCGGCCACGTGGGTGCGCAGGCCCTCGACCTCGGTGCCGCCGTCGCCGCGATCTCGCTCGAGGCGGGAGAGGGCGTCGGCCGCCGCCTTGCGGCGGGAGGCGTTGCGGTCGAGCTGCTTGCTGAGGTCGGTCTCGGCCTGCCGGGCCTCGCGCAGGGCGGTGCGGGCGGCGGCGATGGCGTCGCGGCCCGAGGCTGCGGCCTCGGTGGCGGCGTCGGCCCGGGTGCGAGCCTCCTCGAGGGCGGCGCCGGTGGCCCCGGAGCCGGTGGCACCCACCCGCCAGCCGGTGGGCCCGAAGCGGTCGCCGGTGCGGGTGACCACCACGGCGTCGGGGTTGGCGAGGGCGACGTCGACCGCGGCGGTCCAGTCGGCCACGGCCACGCAGCTGCCGACCAGCACGTCGAGCAGCGCGTCGACCCCGGGGCGGATGCCGCGCACGTGGTCCCGCACCGCCTCGCCGTCGGAGCCGAGCGGGAGGCGGTTGCGACCGGCGCCCAGCGCCAGCACGGCACCGGCGGCGTCACCGGCGCGCAGCTCGGCCAGGGCGCGGCGGCCGCTGTCGACGGAGTCGACCACGACGGCAGCGATGGCCTCGCCGGCAGCGGCCTCGAAGGCCGGCTCCCAGCCGGGGTCGACCTCGACGACGTCGAGCAGCGTGCCGACCACGCCGTCGATGGACGCCAACCGCTCGGCCCCGGCGCGCGCCCGGGCCTGGTCGAGGGCGAGGGCGAGGGCGTCGGCCCGGGCGCTCCAGGAGTGGCGCTCGGCCTCGGCCTGGCGGCCGACCTCTTCGGCCTCCTCGACCGCGGCCTCGGCGGCACGGCGAGCGACCTCGGCGGCCACGAGCTGCTCGCCCAACGGGCCCTCGGCCCCCTCGCTGCCCTGCAGGTCGGCCTGGAGCCGCTCGGCCTCGGAGGACAGCCCGGCCAGCTTGGCCTCGAGGGCGTCGAGGCGGCTGCGGCCGCGGGTGGCCTCGCTCTGGCTGCGGTCGACGCTCAGCCGCACCGCAGCCAGCTCGCCGCGCACCTCGGCGGCGGCGCCGGTGACGGTGGGCGCCCCCTCGGACCACTCGCGCTGGAACGCCTCACGAGCGGCAGCGAGGTCGGACTCTGCGATGGCCAGCTCGTCAGCGGCCGGGGCCAGCTCGGCCCCCTTGGCCTCCACCTCGCGCAGCTCCTCGATGAGCTTGGCGGCATCGGCCTCGAGGTTGGCGGTGACGTCGGCGTCGACCGGCGCGCCGCGGTCGCGCTCGATGCCACGGCTGCGCTCGGCCAGCACCGCAGCCAGGCCACGAGCCTTCTCGCGCAGCGACTCGAAGCGCACCAGGGCGTCGCCCAGGTCGTCGCCGCCCATGGCCGACAGGCGGGCCTCGGTGGCGAGCACCTCGGCGTCGAGCTGGCGCAGCCGGGTCCGGATCTCGCGCTCCTCGGTGCCGAGCGTGGCCTTGGTGCGCTGGCCGGCCTCGAGCCGCGAGCGCAACCGCACCAGCTCCTGGCCGGCCAGGTGCACCCGCAGGGCGGTGAGCTCCTCGACGACGGCGCCGTGGCGACGGGCCGCATCGGCCTGCTTCTCCAGGGGCCGCAGCTGGCGCCGGACCTCGCGCAGCAGGTCCTGCAGGCGGGTCAGGTTGCCCTCGGTGGCGGTGAGCCGGCGCTCGGCCTTCTCCTTGCGCCGCCGGAACTTGAGGACCCCTGCCGCCTCCTCGATGATGAGGCGGCGGTCCTCCGGGCGGGCGTTGAGCACCGCATCGATCTGGCCCTGGCTGATGATGACGTGCTGCTGGCGGCCGACGCCGGAGTCCGAGAGGAGCTCCTGGATGTCGAGGAGGCGGCAGGGCACGCCGTTGATCGAGTACTCGCTGTCACCCGTGCGGAACAGGATCCGGGTGATCGTCACCTCGTTGAACTCGATCGGCAGCATGCCGGAGCTGTTGTCGATGGTGAGCGACACCTCGGCCCGGCCGAGCGCCGGGCGCTTCTGGGTGCCGGCGAAGATGACGTCGTCCATCTTCTGGGACCGCACGGCGCTCGGCGCCTGGGCGCCGAGCACCCACCCGATGGCGTCGACGACGTTGGACTTGCCGCTGCCGTTGGGCCCAACCACCACGGTCACGCCGGGCTCCATCACCAGGGTCGTGGCGTCGGCGAACGACTTGAACCCCTTGATGGAAAGCGACTTCAGGAACACGGCTTCTCCTGCGAAACGACCGACGGGTCACGCTAGTTGGTGGCGACCGGGCACCACCCCGGCGGCTACGGTCGGACCGACGAGCGCCCGCTCCCCCACCCCGCCGGGCCGCCGGACGGTCGACGACGGAGGTGCACGTGGCAGAGGGCAAGACGATCCGCGGCCACCGGCTGGAGCCCCACGCGAACTGCGCCGGCGCCATGCTCGACCACGCCCTGCTGGGCGGCGCCAACCTCTACAGCATCGACCTGCGGGACGCCTCGCTGACCGAGGCCAACCTCGCCGGCGCCTACCTCGCCGAGGCGCACCTGGCCGGCACCAACCTCACCGGCGCCAACCTGAGCGGGGCGAACCTGAGCGGGGCCGACCTCCGGGGCGCCAAGCTCGTCGGCGCCGACCTCACGAGCGCCAACCTGCGCCGGGCCAACCTCAGCGGGGCCCGGACCGGCGGAGCCAACTTCGCCGGCGCCCGGTACTGCAAGACGCAGATGCCCGACAGCCGCATCAACGACGCCGATTGCTGAGGCCGACGGCGAGCGAGCCGCCGAACCGACCACCGGCGATCAGGCCGGGACGACCTCGAGCAGCTCACAGGCGCCCGACACCGACCCGGCCACCGGCACCAGCACGTCGATCGGCGTGCTCGCTCCGGGCTCCAGCACCGCCGTCTGGGCCTGGCCCTGGGCGAAGACCGTGCCGGCGCCGTCGACCAGCCCGACCTTGACCACGAACCGCCCGGCGCCGCCGGAGCGGTGGGCGACGGTCACGGTGGCCCGCACCCCGCCCTCGGCCCGCTTGCAGCCGGCCAGGGCACCGCTCGCCGTCCCGGGCGCCACGATGGCGGGGGGCAGCGTCGTGGTGGGCTTGGCCGTGGTGGTCGGCTCCTCGGTGGTGGTGGGCGCTTCGGTGGTGGACGGGGCGGACGTCGTGCTGGGGGCGCTGGTGCTCGCCGCCAACGTGGTGGCGGTGCGATCGGGCGCATCGGCCACGTCGGTGCGGTCGGACCCGTTCCCGAAGACGACCACCGCCGCCACCAGCACGCCCAGCAGGGCGGCGATGGCCACGATCTCGGGGATCCACGTCCAGCGACGGCGTCGGGGCGGGTCGTCCGCGCCGCCCTGGTCGTCACCTTCGCCGCCCGCGGTGCCGGCGTCGGCAGGGGTCGGGGGCGCTTCGCCGCCCGTGCCGTCCTGCTCGGCCACGGCGGCGGCCAGGCCGGCGACCCCGGCGGCGCCGGCGCCGACCCCGGCCAGGGCGGCCTCACGGCGATCGGCGGCGCGGCGACCGGAGCGGGACGAGGTCCCGGCGGCCGGCTCGGCGGCTGCCCCGTCGGTCGAGGCGGCGACCTCGGCTTCGAGGGCGGCGCGAGCGCGCTCGCCCTCGGCGGCCAGGGTGGCCTCCTGCTCGGTCCACCCGGCCGGCCACGCCTCGGGCAGGGCGATGGGCTCGTCGGCGGCGGCGTGGTCGGGGGCGGTGGCACCGGTGACCCGGTCCATCACCACGAGCGTGGCGCCGTCGCTGGAGACGGCGGCGGTCTGGTCGGGCCCGAGGAGGACGGGCTCGCGCAGGCCGGCCACCACGCGGGTGCGCCCGGCCAGGCACGCCACGGTGGCCCCGCCGTCGGGCTCGGCCGTCACGTGGAAGCGGCCACGAGGGGTCGAGACCGTGGCGGGGCCCACCTTGACCTCGTGGCGCCAGGGGCTGCGCTTGCGGCCTGCGGCGAACCACAGCTGCCCGGCTTCGATGCGGGTGACCAGGGCGGGCTCGCCGCCGGGGGCCCGGACCTGCTCCCGGGTCCAGGTGGACCAGGGGGCCACCCGGGTGACCGCCCCGTCGGGGTCGGTGAGCGTGATCGGCTCGGACGCGCCGGCCGGATCCTCGCCCGGATCGTTGGTTCCCTGCCTGCCGATAGCCACGGTGAGTCACATTATCGCGTTTCGCGACTCGGAGCGTGATGTTGCGGTCGCGTGACGGGAATCGGCCGGCACGGGGCCGACCGCTGTGCCGCTCAGACCTGGCAGGCCTCGCACAGGTAGACCGTCTTGTTGGCCTGGCGGACCTTCGAGACCACGCCGCGGCAGCGCAGGCACGCCTGGCCGTCACGCTCGAAGACCTGCAGCTGCTCGGTCCAGCCACCGGGCTTGCCGGTGAGGTCGGCGTACTGGCCGTCGGAGGTGGTGACCCCCCGGTGCTTGGCCGCCTCGTGCAGGGTCTCGACCAGGGCCCGGAAGAAGCGGCGGATCTCCTGGGTGGAGAGCGAGCTCACGTCGCGGTCGGGACGGAGGCCCGACGCGTGGAGGATCTCGTCGGCGTAGACCGGCCCGACCCCGGCGACGACCGTGCGGTCGAGCAGCAGGGCGCGGAGCTTGGTGCCGCGGTGGCGCAGGATGCGCTCGCCGAAGACGGTCCAGGAGACCGGCTCGTCGAGCACGTCGACGCCCAGGGTGGCGAGGGCCGGCACCGCCTCGGCCAGCTGGTCGAAGGGCACCACGAACAGCTCGAGGTTGCCGGACTCGTCGACGGCGCGGAGCTGGCCGCCCTGGGTGAAGGTGACCACCACCTTGGTGGCCTTGTCGACGGCGTCCTTGGCGGCGTGGCGGCGCAGCTGGCCGCCGCCGTGGATGTCCATGACCAGGGCATCGCCCGAGTCGAGCTTGGCCACCAGCAGCAGGTCGCGCCGGACGATCGAGTTGATCTTGGTGCCCTCGAGCAGGCCGGAGAACTGCTTCTTGTTGGTGTGGCGCGGGATGACCCCGGACCCGGGCACCTCGACGGTCTTGATGCGCTTGCCCCCCACCTCGCGGTCCAGGTCGCGTCGTAGGGTCTCGATCTCGGGCACCTCAGCCATCGGATTCCTCTCGTACGGGGTCGTCCCCGCGTCGTGGTCCGAGCTGCTGCCACGCCTCTTGCGCTGCGGCTTGCTCGGCTTGCTTCTTGGACCGGCCGGAGCCGGTGCCGAACGGCTCCTCGTCGAGGAACACCACCGCTCGGAAGGTCTTGTCGTGCTCGGGCCCGTCGTCGGTGAGCTCGTAGCGGATCTGGCGCCCGTGCTCCTGGGCCACCAGCTCGTGGAGGCGGCTCTTGTGGTCCGGCGACCCGGCGTCGACCAGGCGGGGCGACACGAGCCGCTCGACGAGGCGACGGGCGGCGGGCTGGCCGCCGTCGAGGTAGACGGCGCCGATCACCGCCTCCATGGCGTCGGCCAGGATCGACGGGCGCTCGCGGCCGCCCGAGGCGGCCTCGCCCTTGCCGAGCAGGAGGACCTCCCCGAGGCCGAGCTCGACGGCCATCTCCGCCAGGGCGGGGGCGCAGACCACCGAGGCGCGGATGCGCGACAGCTGGCCCTCGCCCGCCTCGGGGTTGCGGCGGTAGATGTCGTCGGTGACGATCACGCCCAGCACGGCGTCGCCCAGGAACTCGAGCCGCTCGTTGGAGTCGAACCCGGCGTGCTCGGCGCACCAGGACCGGTGGGTGAGCGACTGGCCGAGCAGGTCGAGGTCAACGAAGTCGTGGTTGAGCCGGGTGCAGAACGCCGCCAGGGCCTTCGGCGGGATCGGGTGGTGGGGCGAGGGCGCGGGCGCGACGGTCCCCGGGACGACGGCGCTGCCGTCGGCTCCCAGGTCAGCGGCCGCCGCGCCCCGCCCGTCGACCACCCGCTACTTGCCGTCCAGCTTGGCGAACACGTAGTCGACGGCGTCCCGCACGGTCTTCAGGTCCTCGAGGTCCTCGTTCTCGATGCGGAAGCCGACCGAGCGCTCGCCCAGCTCCTCCTCGAGCTCCTCGACCAGCTCGATCAGGGCGAGCGAGTCCGCGCCGAGGTCGTCGCTGAAGGAGTCCCCTTCGTTGATCCCGGACGGATCGGTCTCCAGGATGTCGGCGAGGCGGTCACGGACCAGCTCGAAGACGTCTTGGCGGCTCATCGGTCCCTGCTCCACATGCGTCTCGGCGGGCACGGTGTTCTCCTGGTCGGCGGTTTGGGCGCGGGACACTGTACCCGCGTCCGAACTTTGTGCGCTCGTGAACGGTCGTGCGCGAGGGAACGGGTGCGGATCCGGGCGGCGGCGGTGCCACCATGGAGGCCCGACCCGCACCGACGCCCGGAGCAGAGATGAGCGAACCGCAGCCCCCGACGGGTGATGCCGCCAAGCGAACCCCAGGTCACGAGGTGCGCCACGAGGCCGGGAACGAGGCGGTGATCTCGCTCTCGCGAGGAGGCGGCCATCGCCGACGCGGTGGCGCTGCTCTCGGGGCCGGGCCTGGATCGGCTCGACGACCCCCCGTCGCCGGACGAGGTGGAGGCCACCTGGAGCGCCGAGGCCCACGCCGGCCTCGCGGCCCTGCGGGCCGACCTCGACGGCCAGCGGCTCGGGCTGGCCATCAGCGGCGGCGGCGCCCTGGGCAGCTTCGAGGCCGGCGCCCTCCGCTTCCTGTACGACCACGTCGACGTCGCGCCGGTGGCCGTGGCGGGCAACTCCGCCGGCGCCCTCAACGCCGCCAAGCTGGCCCACGGCGACGGCCCCGACGGCGTCCGCGCCATCGACGAGCTCGAGGGCCTCTGGCGGTCGATGCGCATCAACCCCGACATGTGGGAGCCCGAGCCCTGGCTCGAGCGCATCCTGGCCTCGGCGCAGTGGGCCGCGGCCATCAAAGGCCAGATCAGCTCCACCAGCAGCGCCGCCAACGCCGTGCGCATCGCCGCCCGCGTCGTGGGCAGCTTCGTGCGACGGCCGGAGGAGACCGACGGCACCTTCGACGCCGTCAAGGACGCGCTCAAGGCGCAGTCGCTGCTCTCGCTGGGACCGGTGGCGGCGCTCATCGACCGCCACCTGGACCTCGACCGGGTCGACGCCTCCGGCATCGCCCTGCGGGTCGGCACCGTGTCGCTGGAGTCCGGCGAGCTGCGCTACGTGACCGAGACCGGAGCGCTGCACGATCGCCACGACCAGCCGCTGGACCTGCCGCCGGTCCGCCTCGCCGACGGCATCCTCGCCTCGGCCTCCATCCCCATCGCCTTCCCGCCGGTGCAGCTCGGCGACGAGCACTACGTCGACGGCGGGGCCCGGGAGATCCTCCCGCTGGAGGTCCTGGTGGAGCGCCTCCACGTCGACCGGGCGATCGCGGTCTCGGCCAGCTCCGCCACCATCGACCGTGCCGGTTCCTTCGCCGACCGCAGCATCCTCGACATCCTGCGCCGGGTGAGCGCCGAGATCGCCACCAACGAGACCCTGCGCAAGGAGCTCAACCCGCCGGGCGGGTGGGGGCCGACGGTGCGGCTGATCGTCCCCGAGATCGACGTGCACGACTCGATGACCATCGACCCCGCCCTCATCGCCATCTCGCTCGACTACGGCTGGCTCCGCGCCGCCGACGTGCTGCTGGGCCTCGACGAGGATGCCCGCCACCACAGCACCGAGCTCACCCGCGCCCGCATGGGCCTGCGCGCCCACGCGGGCCCGCTGCCGTCGCTGTTCGGCTCCGACGACACCGACCGCGTGCCCGCCGACGACGTCGAGACCCTCACCGCCCGGCTCCGCCGCCACGTGCGCGCCCGGCGATCGCGGGGCCTGCCGGTCCCGCCCGGGCTGCTGGCGTGGGACGACCGCGACGACGTCCTGCCCCCGTCGCCCGCCGACGAGCCGGCGCTGGCCGACTGAGCCGGCCCGCGCGAGCGCCCGCCTCAGCCGGGCGGGCAGGAGTCGGTGGGCTCGTCCCCGGCGAAACGGGCCTGGAACCACGTCCCGATGCGGGCCGCGGACAGCCCGATCACGGAGCCGTGGGTGGCGCCGTCGACCTCGACGGACTCCGTGACCTGGCCGACGTCGCAGAGCTGGTCGAACAGGTACTCGGCCCGCTTCGGCACCACGTAGGTGTCGGCCGATCCGTAGACGAGCAACAGCGGGGCGTCGACCGCCTTGTGGCCGGGGTCGTTCGCCACCAGCGCGCTCTTGGCCGGCTCGGTGACCTTCGGGTCGTGGGCGTAGAAGGTGGCCGCCGGGATCCCCACGAGGGCGTTGATCACGGCGTCGGAGCACGCGTCGTCGATGACGGCCTCCCGCGAGCGGACCTCGTCGCCGACGTAGTCGTGCGGGTCGATCTCCGGGTCGTCGGCGGCGATGCCGTACAGGGCCATGATGCCGACCATGCGAGGCACCACCTGGTCGTCGGGGCCGAAGGTCTTGGGCAGCACCGCGGCCGGGGCGAGCGCGGCGGTGCCCAGCAGCTGGAGCTCCGGGGCGTAGGCCTGGCCCAGCTCGTTGGTCCACAGGGCGGCGTGCCCGCCCTGGGAGTGGCCGGCGGCCACCCAGCGGGTGCCGGCGTGGGCCGCCGGGAGGTCACGGGCCGCCCGCACCGCGTCGATCACGCTGTGGCCCTCGCTCAGGCCGGACAGGTAGGGGTGCCGCTCCCCCACCGGACCGAGCCCGAGGTAGTCGGTGGCCACCCGCACGCCACGGACGCCGAAGTCCGGGCCCACGCCGGCCTCCGGGGCTCGGCTCGGCGCGCACGACGACGAGAGCCCCGCCGTGCCGTGCGCCCAGGACACGACGGGCCAGCCGTCAGCGGGCGCTTCGGCCTTCGGGTAGGCGATGGTGCCGGTCACGGCCCGGTCTCGGTCCCGAGCGTCGCGGGAGTGGTACATCACGCGCACCAC
Source organism: Aquihabitans sp. G128 (assembly GCF_019048865.1). GTDB lineage: Bacteria > Actinomycetota > Acidimicrobiia > Acidimicrobiales > Iamiaceae > Aquihabitans. The sequence continues at coordinate 1,593,936 of NZ_CP077604.1, forward strand.
CGCCGTGGTGGCGTCGTCGGAGATCGGTTGCACGCGGATGAGGTCACCCGGCCGGCCCGGCGGCAGCGGGTCCGGGACCTCGTAGAAGCCGGCGACGGGACCGTCGTACGCCTCGGGCTCGGTGTCCGCCGCTGCCGGCAGGTCCTCGGTGGTGGAGGTGGCCTTCGCGGCCGCGGTGGTGCGGGTGGCTTCCGAGGCCGGTGAGGCGCCGTCGCTGCCGTCGCTGGAGCAGCCGGCGAGCACGGCGCCGACGAGCAGCGCGGCCACCACCCCGCTGGCGAGCGGTGCGCCACCCCTGGCGCGCGGACGTCGACCCCGTGTTCCCATGGCGGCGACCCTAGCCATCGGTGAACGGCGGTGTTCTCCGATGTTCCCCTCCTTCGGGCCCGACGTGCGAGCATGAGCGCCATGGCGACGGTCACCCCCGGTCGGCTCCCCGCGCGGGCGCCACAACCTCACCCGAGAGCAGGTGCGCTCCGCGCAGCGCGACCGGATGCTGGTGGCCACCGCCGAGGTGATGGCCCGCAAGGGCTACGTGGCCACGTCGGTGGCCGCCATCATCGAGCAGGCGGGGGTGTCCCGGGAGACCTTCTACCAGCAGTTCTCCTCGAAGCTCGATTGCTTCACCAGCGCGTTCGACGCCGCCGCCGAGCTGCTGCTCACCTCGCTCGAGCCCCTCCTCGACGGGCCCGGCACGCCCGTCGAGCGCTTCGAACGGGTCTTCGCCGGCTACCTGGGCTCGCTCGCCGAGCACCCGGACTTCGCCCGCATGTTCCTGGTGGAGGTGTACGCCGCCGGCGCCGAGGCGGTGGCCCGGCGCACGGCGCTGCAGCTGCTGATCGTCGACGTGGTGGCCGACGTGCTCGAGGTCGACAGCGAGCGCGGTCGCTTCGCGTGCGAGCTGCTGGTCTCGGCCATCGCCTCGTTGGTGACCTCCCGCCTGGTCGAAGGCGACCTGGCGGGCATCGGCGCCCTCCAGGCGCCGGTGGTGGAGCTGGTGCGCCGGGCGACCGCCGCCGACCTCACCGGAGCCTGACCCGGCCGAGGCCGGGAGCGGCGCTCCGGAGCGCTCAGGCCGGCGCGTCGGGCCGGATGGTGGCGGCCACCGCACCCACGAGGTCGGCGTCGACCATCTCGACGGCCACCTTGACGGCGTTGACGATGGCGGTGGCCGACGAGGAGCCGTGGCTGATGATGCAGGGGCCGTTGAGCCCCAGCAGCATGGCGCCGCCGGTGTTGTCCGGGTCGAGCTGGCCGTAGAGCGGCAGCAGGGCCGGGAACAGCACCTCGCCGGCGGCCTGGGTCTCGGGCGAGGTGCCGAAGGCACCGAGGATGGCGTTGACCAGGCTGCGCATGCCGCCCTCGAGGGTCTTCAGCACGACGTTGCCGGTGAAGCCGTCGGTCACCACGACGTCGACGTCGGGCGACATGATGTCGCGGCCCTCGACGTTGCCGATGAACGTGCCGCCGCACACCGCCGCCCACTCGCCGGCAGCCAGCAGGGCGTGGGTCTCCTTCACCAGGGGGGTGCCCTTCGTGGGCTCCTCGCCGATGGAGAGCAGCCCCACCCGGGGCGAGGCGATGCCGTAGCGCTGGCGGGCGAAGACGGTGCCCATCTGGGCGAACTGCACCAGCCACTCGGGGGTGCACTCGGCGTTGGCGCCGGCGTCGAGCAGCACGGTGGGCAGCTCGGCGCCCGGGCACGGGATGGGCGTGGCGATGGCGGGCCGGAACACCCCCGGCAGGCGCTTCATCCGCAGCAGCGCCGAGGCCATGGTGGCGCCGGTGTTGCCGGCGGAGACCATGGCGCACGCCTTGCCGTCGCGCACCGCCTCGGCGGCGCGGACCAGCGACGAGTCCTTCATGGTGCGGACGCTCTTGCCCGGGTCGGCGTCCATGGCGATCACCTCGGACGCCGGGATGACCTCGAGGCCGTGGGCATCGCCCAGCTCCTCGGGGCGGCCGACGAGCACGACGGCGAGGTCGAGCTCGTCCCGGGCGCGAACAGCGCCGGCCACGATCTCGGCCGGCGCCTTGTCGCCCCCCATCGCATCGATGGCGACGGGCAGGCGGTCCTGGTTGGTCATCGAGGGATCGGGGCGATCAGTCGACGTCGATGGCCTGGCGACCGTGGTACCAGCCGCAGTTGCCGCACACGACGTGGGGCAGCTTGGCGGAGCCACAGCGCGGGCAGAGGCTCCGCGACGGAGCGTCGAGCGTCCAAGCGGAAGCTCGGCGGCTCCGGCTCTTGCTCTTGGAGGTCTTCTTCTTGGGGACAGCCATCGTCGTCGTCCTGGTGGTCGAGATCTTCAGGCGCTGCGGTGCGCCTGACGCGAGGGTTCGATGGTAGCGGCACCGGCCCCCGGGGTCGAAGTCGGAGCTACAGGTCGAGGCCGTCCAAGGCCGCCCACCGGGGGTCGCGGCCCGGTGCGTCGTCGTCCTCGGGCTCGTCGCCGTCCTCGGCGCCGGCGGGGACGTCGTCCTCGACCGTGGCCGGGAAGGCCTCCGGCGCCGGACCGGCGCAGTCGTCCCGGCACAGGGGCGCGAGCGGGAGGGCGAGCAGGGCGGTGTCGTGGATGAGCGGGCCGATGTCGATCTGGTCGTTGACCAGGGGCCACGTCTCGCCGTCGACCGGTCGGGTCTCGTAGACCTCGCGCACGTCGACGGTGGCCACCCCGCTCACGTCGTCGAGGCAGCGCCGGCACGCGCCGACCCACGGCACCGAGATCACGCCGGTGAGCACCACGCCCTCGGAGATCGACTCCAGCTCGCCCTCGAACACGAGGTCGGCGCCCTCGACCACGGCGACGTCGGTGAGCGCGAGGGCCAAGCCCTCGGCCTCCAGCTCGCGGCGCACCGAGAGGCGCGTGCCGAGGTTGCGGCGGATCTGGGTGACCGACACCCGCAGCTCGGGCGGGTGCGGCCCGTCGCCCTGGGGCGTGGGGGCGCTCCGGCTCACGGACGGCCCTGGTCGAAGTACTCCGCCTCGGCGGCCTGGGGCGAGCCCGCCTCGACCTCCTCGGGAACGCCACGGGACAGGTTGGTGGCCTGGAGCTTCTCCCGGCCCGAGCCCACCAGCTTGAGGGTGCGCTCCAGCACGATCTCGAACCCGGCGAGCTTCTGGTCGCAGAAGTCCTCGCACTCCAGGCGGAGGCGGCGGGCCTCGGCCTCGGCGCCATCGAGGATGCGGCGGGCCCGGTGCTCGGCGGCCTTCACGACCTCGGTGCGCTGGACCATGCGTTCGGCGTGGGCGCGTGCGGCGTCGAGGATCTCGTCGCCGTCGGCCCGCATCTTGGTGAGGTACTCCTCGCGCTCCTTGCGCAGCCAGCGGGCCTCGCGGAGCTCGTCGGGGAGGCGGCTGATGGCGTCCTCGAGCAGCTCGAGGACCTCTTCCTTGTTGATCATGGCCGAGGCGGAGAGCGGCATGGGGCGAGCACTGGCGATCAGGTCGGCCACGCGCTTGAGCAGCTCCTCGGCGTCGACGGGCTGCCCGCGGCCGCGCAGCAGCTGGCGGCTCCGCAGCTCGGGCTCGATGGCCCCGTCGACGTCGTAGGGCTGGTCGTCATAGGTCATCGCTGGTACTCCTGTCCCGCCCGGACGTGGGGTGGTGGGGTCGGCCCGCCGGTGGGCCGGCTCGCCGGACCGTGGGTGCTCGTCATGCCGGGAACCGCTCGGCCAGCTTGGCGGCCACCGCCGCCGGGACCAAGGAGCTGACGTCGCCCCGGAACCGGGCGATCTCCCGGATCAGCTTCGACGCCACGAACGAGTGGGTGGTGGCCGAGGGCAGGAAGACGGTGTGGACCCCGGAGATGGCCAGGTTCATCTGGCCCTGCTGCAGCTCGGACTCGAAGTCCGACACGGCGCGGAGGCCCTTGACGATGAAGTCGGCGTCCAGCTCCCGGGCGAGGTCGACCACCAGGCTCGAGAAGCTGGTGATCGACACGTTGGGCAGGTGGGCGACCGATGCCGCCACCATCTCCTGCCGCTCGGTGAGGTCGAAGAGCCCGGCGCCCTTCTGCGGGTTGCTGATCGCGGCGACGACGACCTCGTCGAAGAGCCGGGCGGCGACCTCGATGAGCTCGACGTGCCCGTTGTGGATCGGATCGAACGATCCGGGATAGAGGACGCGGGTCACGAGGGAGCTCCGGTGGGCGTGGCGAACGTGACCACCGTACCGCCGTACTGCTTGACCCTGATGCCACGGAGGCCCGCCGGGAGGGCCACCTCACGGTCCGATTCGATGACGACGACGGCGTCGTCGTCGAGCGCCGGGAGCAGCTCGGCCAGCAGCGCATCCCACTCGTCGTAGGCGTAGGGCGGGTCGAGCAGCACGAGGTCCCACGGCCCGCCCCCGGCGGCTCGGCGGCCGTCGCCGCCGGACACCAGGGCGCGGCCGGCGAAGCCGGTGGCGGCCAGGTTGGCCGCCACGACCGAGCGGGCCGCGGCGTCGGTCTCGGCGAACACGACGTGGTCGGCGCCCCGGGAGAGCGCCTCGATGCCCAGCGCCCCGCTGCCGGCGAAGGCGTCGATGGCGTGGGCGCCGTCGACCGCGCCCAGGCTCTCGAGGGCGTTGAACACGGCCTGGCGGACCCGATCGGGCGTGGGCCGGGTGCTGGTCCCGGGCGGCACGTCGAGGCGGCGGCCTCGGGCCTCGCCGGCGACCACCCGCAGGGCCCCCTTGGTGGGCGCGACGGGTGCCACCCGGCCGCGCGGCCGCGCCGGCGGCTTGCGGGCGCTCATCGCCGCTCCTCCGGTCCGGGCGCCGCCGAGGCTGCGGCGACGAGCCGCTCGCTCTCGGCCCACAGCCAGCGGGCCTCCTCGGGGTCGCGGGCCCGGCGCGACGCCGGCCAGCGCCGGCCGTGCGACCAGTAGCCGCCGGTGCTCCCGGCCACCGAGGTGGCGGTGGACGAAGCCAGCTTCAGCGGGGTCCGGGCACCGGCCTTCGGCGAGCGCATCACGATCGGTCCGAAGACCGTGAGGAACCAGGCGTTCACCCCGAGGTCGCCGTCGCGCCCGAACCGGCTGCGGATGGCGCCGGGGTGCACTGCGTTCACCGTGACGCCGGTCCCCGCCAGCCGTCGGGCCAGCTCGGCGGCGAACAGGGCGTTGGCCAGCTTCGACTGCGCGTAGGCGGCGATGCCGTTGAAGGCGCGGGTGCTCTGGAGGTCGGCCCTGCTCAGGCCGCCGACGGCGAACCGGTGGGCGACCGACGTCAGGACCGCCACGCGAGACGGCGCGCTGGCCACCAGCCGCTCCTGCAGGAGGCTGGTGAGCAGGAAGTGGCCGAGGTGGTTCACGCCGAACATCTCCTCGAAGCCCTCGGCCGTCTCCCGCCGGGTGTCGAGGACCAGGCCGGCGTTGGCCACCAGCACGTCGAGCCGGTCGAAGCGCTCGAGGAACCAGGCGGCGAAGGCGCGGATCGAGGCGAACGCCGACAGGTCGAGGTCGCCGAGCACCACCGCCCGGCTGCCGGTCCGGCGCTGCACCTCGGCGAGCGCGGCCTCGCCCTTGGCCCGCGTGCGGGCGGTCATGACGACCGTGGCGCCCTTGGCGGCGAGGCCCACGGCGGTCTCGAGCCCGATGCCGGCGTTGGCGCCGGTGACGATGACGACCTGGCCGGTGAGGTCCGGGCGAGCGCTTCGGGGCATGGCGAGGAGTCTTCCAGTCGAGGTCGGTAGCGTCGGAACCCATGACCGACCACGAGCCCACCGACGCCTCGGGCGTGCCGCTCGTGACCGAGCGGATCACCTGCATCGATTGCGGCGGCGTTGCCCACCTCATGAGCCGCCCGGACGACACCGGCCGGTTCTGGCCGGGCGACCTCGTGGTCTACCGGTGCGAGGACTGCCTCGACCGGTGGGACATCATCGTCCCGGACGACGCCGACGGGGGCGACGGCCGGCCCGACTGGTAGCCGCCGCCCGCCGGCGAGCCGCTCGCCCGGGGAGCTCAGATGCCGTTCTTGTGGACCTTGTCGACGGCGACCTTGAGGATGACCCGGCCTTCCGGGCCGATCGGGTTGGCGTAGGGGCCGCCGGTGTACTTCTGCGAGAGCTCGTCGATGTCGGCGCGGGCCGGATCGCCGTCGACGGTCTCGACGACCTTCCCGCGGGCCTCGACGTACTGGTACGGGTTGTCGGCGGCGAACACGGTGACGGTGACCCGCGGGTCGCCCACCACGTTGCGGTACTTCTGGCGGCCGATCTCGGTGTTGATCAGCACGTGGTCGTCATCCGCGTGGACCCACATGAGCTGGGTCTGGGGCTGGCCGCCGGGCATGAGGGTGGTGAGGGCGGCGAAGTTCTTGCCGGTGGCGAGGGCCTTGAGGTCAGCGTCGATGGTCATCCCGGCAGGCTACCGGCGACCCCCCGGGGGCCCCGCCTCGGCTCAGCCCTCGTCGGGAGGCAACCGGCCCCACTCCTCCTCGGGCGCCGGCTGGGCCGAGGAGGGGAACTCCTTCAGGGGCCCGAGCGGGGTGGCGTCCCACGAGGCGAACGTCAGCGGCGTCTGCAGCCAGATGGTCAGCAGCCGGGCGACGGCGTCGACCGAGGCCAGCTCCGTGCGCTCCCAGCCGTGGCTGCCGTCGAGCCCGAAGGCGATCAGCGCCGCCCGGGTGCCGGCGCCGGCCTCGAGGGCGGCGGCCACATCGGAGCGGTACCACTTGAAGGTGTCTCGAAGCGTGGGGGATGCCGGCGTTGCGGCACAGCCGCAGGAGCCGACGGGTCAGGTGGTAGTCGAAGGGCCCCGTCATGTCGGCCATGGGGATGGTCACGCCGTGTTCGATCGAGTGCTGGCCCGGTGCGCACACCGCGTTGTCGATCGAGACCATCTCGGCCACGTCGTCGCCGAGGCCGTGGCTGGCGCCGTGGCCGACCTCCTCGGCGATCGTCACGAGCAGGTTGGCCTTGTGCTGCGGCACGACGCCACCGTCGACGATCGCCTTCGCAGCCGCCAGGGCGGCGGCCACGCCGGCCTTGCCGTCGAGGTGGCGGGAGACCAGGAACCCGGCGTCGGTGATCTCGGGGCTGGCCACGAGGGCGACCGAGTCGCCGACCTGGAAGCCGAGGGCCCGCAGGTCCTCGGCGGAGTGCGCCCGCTGGTCGACGCGGACCTCGACGTGGTCCCAGCCGACGCCCTGCTCGTCGATCTCGTCGCCGAAGGCGTGGCCGCTCGCCTTCAAGGGCAGCACGGTGCCGCTGAAGATCCGGTCGGGGTCCTCCACGAAGATCGTGACGCGGGCGCCCTCGGCGAAGCGGGCCGAGAAGCTGCCGATCGGGATGATGGCGAGCCGGCCGTTGTCCTTGAGGGCCCGGACCATGCACCCGATCGTGTCGGCGTGGACCACCACGGCGCGGTCGACCGAGCTGGACGCGCCCGGCAGCTCGGCGACCATCGCGCCCCGGCGGGTCAGCTCGAACGGCAGGCCGATCTCGGCCATGGTGTCGCCCACGAGCTGCATGACGGCGTCGGTCCGCCCCGACGGGCTCGGCGTGCGCAGCATGCGGACGAGGAGGTCCGTCATCCACGCCCGGTCGATGGCGAGCGGGGCGGGGTCCTCCAGGGGCGGGAGGTCGGACGGGTCGGCGGGGGTCACAGCAGGGAGCCTTCGGGTCGGGAGCGGGGTGGGGCGGCGCGGCCGGTCAACCGGCGCGCTGGTCGGAGCCGGCGGGTGGGTCGGGCTGCCACGCCCAGGGCGTGGGCCGGGTGCCGGGGAACAGGTAGTCGACGAAGGCCGCGGCGGTCGGGCGGGGCTCGTGGTTGGCCAGCCCGGGCCGCTCGTTGGCCTCGATGAAGACGTAGGCGGGGCCGTCGACCGCGGGCACCAGCAGGTCGATCCCGGTGACCGGGATCCCGATGGCCGCGGCGGCGCGCAGGGCGGCGGCGGCCAGCTCCGGGTGGAGCTCGTCGGTGACGTCGTGGATGGTGCCGCCGGTGTGGAGGTTGGCGGTGCGGCGCACGCGCAGCTCCTCGCCGGCGGGGAGCACGTCGTCGAGGGACCAGCCCTCCTCCTCGATGGTCGCCAGGGTCAGGTCGTCGATCGGGATCGACGACTCCCCTCCCGTGGCGGCCTCGCGGCGCCGGCTGCGGGCCTCGATGAGCTGGCGCACGTCGTGCTGGCCGGTGCCCACCACCTCGGCCGGGCGGCGCACCGCAGCGGCCACGACCGAGCCGTCGATCACCACGATCCGGAGGTCGTCGCCCTCGCAGAACTGCTCGAGCAGGACCTGGGTGCCGGCGCCACCGGCCCGCTGGATGGCGGCGTCCAGCTCGTCGTGGGTCGTGACGCCCACGGTGATGCCGATGCCCTGCTCGCCGCGGGCGGGCTTCACCACCACCGCGCCGACGTCGTCGAGGAAGCGGTGGTCGGCGTCGTCGAACGTGGCGGTGCGGCCGGCGGGCACCGCGACGCCTGCCTCGGCCACCACCTTGCGGGTCACCCGCTTGTCGTCGCAGCGGCTCATGCCCACCGCCGACGTGTACTCCGAGAGCGACTCGCGGGTCACCACGCTCCGACCGCCGTGCTCGAGGCGCAGGTAGCCGCCCTCGGCGTCGAGGACGTCGACCCGGACCCCGCGGCGGATCGCCTCGTCGGCGATGATCCGGGCGTAGGGGTTGAGGTCGTCGAGGTCGTCGTGCGGGGCCGGCGTGAACAGCCGCTCGTTGATGGCGTTCTTGCGCTTCACGCCGAAGACGGGCACGCGCTCGAAGCCGAGCTTGTCGTAGAGGGCGATGGCCGGCTCGTTGTCGTGCATCACCGACAGGTCCAGGTACGCCCGGCCTCGGGCCTGGAAGCGCTCGATGAGCGTGCGCACCAGCAGCTCCCCCACGCCGGGCTGCACGGTGGCGGGGTCGACGGCCAGGCACCAGAGGCTGCACCCGTTGTCGGGGTCGTCGAAGAGGCGGGTGTGGTCGACGCCGGTGACGGTGCCCAGGACCTCGCCGGTGCCGAGCTCCTCGGCCACGAGGTAGGTGATGTGGCGGGTGGTGCGGTGGTTGTCCCACAGCACGTCCACGTCGGCGGGCACCATGCCGCAGCGCACGTAGATCCGGTTCATCTCCTCGCAGTGGGCCCGCCCGGAGATCTGGCGCACCACCACGCCGGCCGCCGGACGGGGCCTCGGCCGGTAGTTGTGCATCCACATGCGGAACGTGAAGCTCGGGTCGATGAAGTACTCCTGGGGCCGGGTGGCCACCAGGACGTGCGGGTCGTGGAGGTACAGGCAGATGTCGCGCCGCCCGCTCGCCTCGTCGCGCAGCACGTCGGTGAGGCCCTCGTGGTCGGCGAAGGTCTGGCCGAAGACGAGGCGGCCCCAACCCAGCTCCTGCACCACGTCTCGCCGCATGCCGGCCGTGAGGTGGTCGGGCGGCCGCTCCCACGAGGTCGTCGAGATGGCGTCGGCGCGGTCCCAGCCCTTCGGGGTCGACGGGCGGCGCCTCGGGTTGGGGGTGCTCGGGCGATCGCTCATGTTCGGGCGCCCGCTCACGCGGCCGGGCCGGAGATGCCGTGCTCCTGGAGCCACAGCTCCAACAGGCCCAGCTGCCACAGCTGGTTGCCCCGCAGCGGGGTGAGCTGGCCGTTCGGGTCGGCGAAGAGCCGCTCCACTGCGCCGGGGCGGAACAGGCCGCGCTCCTTGGCCTCGGGCGCGTGCAGGGCGTCGCGGACCAGGCTCAGGTACGGGCCCTGGAGGTGCTTGAGCGCCGGCACGGGGAAGTAGCCCTTGGGCCGATCGATGACCTCGTTCGGCACCACCCGGCGGGCGGCCTCCTTGAGCACCCCCTTGCCGTCCTGGGCGGTCTTGAGGTGGGGCGGGCACTGGGCGGCCAGCTCCACCAGCTCGTGGTCCAGGAACGGCACGCGGGCCTCGAGACCCCACGCCATCGTCATGTTGTCGACCCGCTTCACCGGGTCGTCCACCAACATGACCGTGGTGTCGATGCGCAGCGCCCGGTCGGTCGCCGTGGCGGCACCGGCGTGGCGGAAGTGGTCGTTCACGAAGCGGCCGCTCACGTCGGACGACGCCAGCCACTCGGGCTCCACCAGCTCGGCCATGGCCTCGTGCCCCCGGTCGAAGAACGCGCCCCGGTACTGGCGGAGGGCGGTGGCCACGTCGCCATCGGCGGCGTCGGCCATCGGCGGGTACCAGTGGTACCCGGCGAAGACCTCGTCGGCGCCCTGGCCGGACTGCACCACCTTCACGTGCTTCGAGACCTCCTGGCTCAGGAGGTAGAAGGCCACCGCGTCGTGGCTGACCATGGGCTCGCTCATGGCGCCGATGGCGTCGCCCAGGGCGGGCAACATGCGGCGGCTGTCGATGCGGAGCTGGTGGTGGGTGGTCGCGAAGCGCTCGGCGATGATGTCGGACCACTGGAACTCGTCGCCCGACTCGCCGCCGGCCGACTCGAACCCGATGGAGAAGGTCTCGATGCCGGTCTGGCCGGCCTCGGCGAGCAAGCCGACGATGAGGCTGCTGTCGAGGCCGCCCGAGAGCAGGCAGCCGACCGGCACGTCGGCCACGAGGCGGCGCTCGACGGCGAGGCGCAGGGCGTCGAGGGTGGCGTCCTCCCAGTCCTGGTCGGACCAGCCGGCCTTGGCGGGGTCGCGCTCGAACACCGGCTCCCAGTAGGTGGTCTCGGTGCGGCGGCCGTCGGGCTCGATCGCCAGGATCGTGCCCGGGGGGGAGCTTCCGGACGCCCTGCAGGATGGTGTGCGGCGCCGGGACGACGGAGTGGAAGCTCAGGTAGTGGTGCAGCGCCACCGGGTCGATGGTCGTGTCGACACCGCCGCCGGCGAGGATGGCCGGCAGGGTCGAGGCGAAGCGGAGCCGCCCGCCCACGTCGGCCAGGTACAGCGGCTTGATCCCCAGGCGGTCGCGGCCGAGCAGCAGGCGCCCGCTGTCACGCTCGGTGATGGCGAAGGCGAACATGCCCACCAGCCGTTCGACGAAGCGGTCGCCCCACTCCCGGTAGGCCTTGAGCAGCACCTCGGTGTCGCTGTGGGAGAAGAACCGGTGGCCCTTGTCGGTCAGCTCGCGGCGCAGCTCCGGGTAGTTGTAGATGCAGCCGTTGAAGGCCACGGTCAGGCCGAGCTCGGGGTCGTGCATCGGCTGCTGGCCGGCGGCCGAGAGGTCGATGATGGCCAGCCGGCGGTGGCCCAGCGCCACCTGCCCCTGCGACCAACCGCCCCCGGCGTCGGGGCCACGGGACACCATCGTGTCGGTCATGGCCGCCACCGCAGCCACGTCGGGCTGGTCTCGGGGCGCGAACTCTCCGGCAAAGCCACACATGGCCGGGGGGACTACCCGTTCGCCGCCGGCCCATCACCCGATCGGGGCGACGGGCGGTGCGACAAGGTTCACGTTTGCCGTCGACCGGTCGGCCCGAACTGGTAGGAATCGGGCAGCGGGAGCTCGAGGAGGGGACCTTCGGATGCGGCGACGAGCGGGTGCAGCGGTGCGGGCAGGACGGTTCGCCGCTCCACGGGCCGTGAGGCCGTGGCTGGTGGCCGTCGCCTGCCTCCTCCTCGCCACGGCGGCCGTCGCCGTCCCGAGCGGCGCGACTCCCCGCGCGGTCGGTGACGAGGTCGCGTTCGACGGCACGGTGAGCGGCACCGGCACCTTCGACGGGGACCAGGACTGCGGCCTGGACGTCGACGTCACGCAGGACGCCACGCTCACCCTGGCCGCCGGCGGCGAGGCCCAGCTGCACCTCGCCTACTGCCTCGCCCCGTTCGACCCCGCGGTCGCCCTGACCCCGACCTACGACGGCACGTTCACCATCGCCGGCGACGCCGGGACGGTGTCGGGCACCCTCGTCGGCACGGTGGCGGCCGCCGCCGGTCCCGGCGCCACCTTCGCCACCCACCTCGTGCTCACCGCCTCGAGCGGCACGGGCGACCTGGCGGGGGCCACCGGGGAGCTCACCTTCGACGGTGCCGCCGGCTTCGGCGCCAGCACGCTCGAAGGCACCCTGGCGGGATCGCTCACCATCGGCGAGCCACCCGCCACCGCCCCCAGCACGGCGCCACCCACCTCCGGGACGCTCGTCGGCGCCGTGGTCCCGTCGAGCCCTCCCCCACCGCCCGGCGCCGCCCCGGTCTCGGGCACGCCCGCCTTCACCGGCTGACCGTCGAGCGCGCCGCCGCCCTCGACCGACCGGCTCCTAGGACTTCAGGAGGTTGTCGGCCTCGTCGTCGTCGAGGAAGAGCGCCACCTCGTCGCGGAGGGCCGGGTGGCGGTGCAGGTCGGGGTCGCCGTCCACCAGCTCGAAGGCCAGCTCCCGGGCTCGCTGCACCCACACCTTGTGGCGGCGCAGCGAGGCCAGCTTGAGGTCGTTGCGGCCCTTCTGGCGCGAGCCCATGATCGTGCCCTCGCCGCGCAGGTCGAGATCGACCTCGGCCAGCTCGAAGCCGTCGGTGCTGCGCACCAGGGCCTCCAGCCGCGCCTCGCCGTCGGACGACTGGCCGCCGCCCACCAGCCAGCAGGTCGACGCGTCGGCACCTCGGCCCACCCGCCCCCGGAGCTGGTGCAGCTGGGCGATGCCGAAGCGGTCGGCGTCGAGGATCACCATCACCGTGGCGTTGGGGACGTCGACGCCCACCTCGATCACGGTGGTGGCCACGAGCACGTCGAGCCGCCCCTCGCGGAACTCCCGCATGGTGGCCTCCTTCTCGGCGCTGGCCATGCGACCGTGCAGGAGCCCGAGGCGCAGGTCGGCCAGCTCCACCAGCCGCAGCCGCTCGAAGGTCTCCTCGGCGGAGGTGGCCTCGAGCTTCTCGGACTCCTCCACCAGCGGGCAGACGACGTAGGCCTGGCGGCCGTCGCCGACCTCGGCGATGACGTGGCGCCACACCGGCTCCTGGGCCTCCTCGGCCCCGGAACCGGCGCGGACCCACGTGGTGGCGATGGGCGTCCGCCCGGGCGGCAGCTCGTCGAGGACCGACACGTCGAGGTCGCCGTAGACGGTCATGGCGGCGGTGCGCGGGATGGGCGTGGCCGTCATCACCAGCACGTCCGGGCTGGCACCCTCGGCGCCCTTGCGGCGCAGGGCGTCGCGCTGCTCGACACCGAACCGGTGCTGCTCGTCGACCACGACCACGCCCAGCGAGCGGAAGGCCACCTTGTCCTCGATGAGGGCGTGGGTCCCGATCAAGAGGTCGACCGAGCCGTCGAGCAGCGCCTCGGCCAGCTTGCGGCGGTTGGCCGCCGTGGTGCGGTTGGTCAGCAGCTCCACGCGGAGGGGGCGGTCGGCCGAGGCGCCCTCGAACAGGGAGCCCTCCTGCTCGTCGCCGGGGACGCGCAGGTCGGCCAGCAGGGCTCGGATGCCGAGGAAGTGCTGCTCGGCCAGCACCTCGGTGGGCGCCATCAGCGCACCCTGGTGCCCGCCCTGGATGGCGGTGAGGAGGGCGGCGACGGCCACCACCGTCTTGCCGGCGCCGACGTCGCCCTGGAGCAGCCGGTGCATGGGGTGGCCGCTGCCCAGGTCTCCGGTGATCTCGGCGATCACCCGCTGCTGGGCACCGGTGAGCGGGAACGCCAGCGCGTCCAGGAAGCGGCGCACCAGCTCGCCGGACGTGTCGTGCTCGATGCCCTTGGCGGTGCGCTCGAGGGCGCGCTTGCGCAGCACGAGGGCCAGCTGGACCCGCAGCAGCTCGTCGAACACCAGGCGCTTCTCGCCCGCCTCGACGTCGTCCATGGCGTCCGGGCTGTGCATGCCTCGCAGGGCGTGGTACCGGTCGACGAAGCCCCACCGCTCGCGCACCTCGTCGGTCAGCGGCTCGGCCAGGCCCCGCTTCACCGTCTTGCCGAGGGCGATCTGGATCCAGGCCGCCATGTCCTCGCTGGTGATGCGGGGCTTCTCGCTCTGGGGGTACAGGGCGATGATCTTCCCGGTCTTGTCCCCGATGAAGTCGACCACCGGGTTGGCCATCTGCAGCCGCCCCTGGAAGCTGTCGACCTTCCCGAAGAAGACCGCCTCGGTGCCGGCCGGCAGCTGCTTCTCGCGCCACGACTGGTTGAAGAACGTGATGCGCAGGTAGCCGGAGCCGTCGCCCACCTCGGCGGTCACCAGGGACTTGGGCGGGCGTCCCTTGGTGCGCCGGCCCGAGATGCGGGCGACGGTGCCCACGACCATGATCTGGTCGCCCGGGACGAGGTCGCGGATGCGGGCCTCGCGGGACCGGTCGATGTGGCGGCGGGGATAGGTGGTGAGCAGGTCGAGCACGTTCTCGATGCCCAGCTCGGCCAGCCGGTCGACCTTCTTGGGGTGGGCGGCCAGCGCGGCGATGGCCGTGAGCGGGAACCCGGCCAGGTCGGCGTAGGTGAGGGGCCCGTCGGTCATCGCCCGTCGAGGATACGGGCTGGGTGGTCGCCGCCGGGCCGATCGTCCCGGGTGGTGTCAGGCCTCGGGCGGCACGTACGGCGGCGCCTCGCCCCACCCCCAGCGGGGCACCGGCGCCTCGGTGACCACCCCGGCACCGGGGACCGAGTTCGACACGGCCAGGCGCGTGCCCCACTCGACGTAGGCCATGAACGCCGAGCGGAACTCGGGGTCGTCCGGCAACGCCACCTGGTCGGCGGCATCGACGAGCAGCTCGATCCACCGGCGGCGCTGGGCTTCGGTGATGGCCTTGCCGACGTGGTGGCCCAGCATGGCCGGGTACCCGCCGCGCTCCTCGGTGTAGCGGGCCGGGCCGCCGAACACCTCGCCTATCCAGACGGCCACGTGCTCGGCGTGGTGCGGGTCCATGCCGGCGAACAGCGGACCCACCAGCGGGTCGAGCGGGACCAGCTCGTAGAAGCGGGTGAACAGGGCGACGAGGGCATCGGCCCCGCCGGCCCACTCGTAGAGCGTCGGGGTGGTCTCGTCGGGGCCGGCCATGGCCGCAGTGAACAACGCCCGCCGGCGGGCCACAACCCCGCCTCAGGCCGGGCGCCCGCCCGCCGTGGTGCGCCGGCGGGCGAGGAGCTCGCCCTCGACCAGCAGTCCGAGCTGGAGGACGAGGCCGATGCGCAGGCCGACCGCACCCACGATGGCGAGCCGACCGAGCTCCGGGGTCGCGCCGTGCCAGCCGACCAGCAGCGACGCCAGCGACAGGCCCACCAGCCCCAGCGGCACCACCCAGGCCTGCGCCCGCCGACGACGGCGGGCCACCGCCCAGGCGAGCGTGGCACCCAGGGCGGCGACCACGGTCCCCGTGCCGCCCGGCTCGAACAGGAGCTGCGCGAGGAGCTCGGGCTCGACGGGCCGTGAGCTCCCGTAGGCGTCGGTGGGCGCCAGCATGGCGCTCTGCGGCGCGACCTCGTCGCCGTAGGAGGGCCGGGTGGCGAGCAGGTCCTCCAGGGGCTCCGTCGCGGTGTACCAGGGGTGGGTCAGCAGGTAGCGGACGTAGGTCCCCCGGCCGGCGCCGCCCACCCAGCGCACGAAGGCCGGGTCGCCCTTGAGGGCTGTGTAGTCGAGGGCCCCCGATGCCGGGGTGGGCATGCCGTGGGCGCGGAACCACGCCAGCCGGTCGGCGTCCGGCGCGACCCGGTTGGCGACGATGACCGTGAGGTTCTCCCGCACCACCTCCTGGTTGCGGCCGTAGGAGAGCGACGCCAGGCCGGCGAGCAGCACCAGGCCCACCGCCACCCCGGCGAAGACCCCGCCGGCGCCCCGGCGGCGCCAGGCCACGACCGCACCCAGCACGGCGAGGCCCGCCACCATCCACGCGGTGGGCATGAGGCTCTGGCGCACGAAGAGCCACGGCAGCGTGGCGAGCAGCAGCAGGCCGCCGGTGACCGGCGTGGGCCGCCGCAGCAGGTTGAGCCACGCCGCCACCACCAGGACGGTGAGCGACAGGGCGAGGGACTCCGAGAGCTTGGCCCCGTCCCAGTTGGTGACCGACGTGGTGCAGCCGAGGGCGACGAGGGCGGCGGCGACGACCACGCGCACCGAAGGCACCCGGAACCAGGCCGCCGCGGCCAGCGCGAGCACGGTCCAGGCGAGCGCACCCACGAGGGCCTGGGCCACCACCAGCCGGTGGTCGTCCCCGGGCACGAGTCGGTAGAGCAGCGGCGTGGCCCACGGGCGACGCCAGGCGCCGGTGAAGTCGAGGCGGTCGTACTCGCCGGAGTCGACGTAGACGTAGAGGCGCAAGCCGGCGACGGCCACGTACCGCAGCAGCACGGCGGCCACGAGCAGCCACCGGGCCCACGTCCAGCTCCACGCCAGCTCCAGGAGCGGGCGATCGTCGACCGCGCCACCGACCGGGTGCCGGGCGCGGTGGGAGCGCGCTGCGCCCGGCCGCTCCCCCGCTGCTTCGTCCTCCCCGGTCGCCTCGGTCCCGCCCGGACCACCGTGTTCCGCCATCGCCGACCCGGTTACTCGACGCCGAGGAAGTAGGGGTAGAGGGGCTGCCCGCCGTGGTGGACCTCGGCGCTCACGTCCGGGTGGGCCTCGCTGAGCCACTCGGTGATCCGGCGGGTGTCGGCCGCCGTGGCGCCCTCGCCCTCGATGAGGGTGAGGATCTCGTGGTCGTCGGTGAGCAGCTCGGCGAGCAGCACGGTGGCGGCGTCGGCCGCAGTGGGGGCCACGGCGCGGATGCCGGCCCGGCCGATCCCCAGGAAGTCGCCCTCGGCGATGGGCCCGACGTCGCACGTGGAGTCGCGCACGGCCATGGTGACCTCGCCGGCCACCACGTTGGCGGCCGCCTCGGCCATCTCGGCGGCGTTCTCGGCGCTCGGCGCCTCGGGGTCGTAGGCGATGAGCGCGGCGAAGCCCTCGGGGATGCCCCGGGTGGGCACCACGCGCACGGTCTTGGTGGTGGTGGCGTCGACCTGTTCGGCGACCGCGATGATGTTCTTGTTGTTCGGGAGGATCACCACCTCCTGGGCGTTGGCGGCCTCGACCGCGGCCAGGATCTGCGCCGTCGACGGGTTCATCGACTGCCCGCCGGTGATCACCTGCTGCACGCCCAGCGAGTGGAAGATGCGCTTGATGCCCTCGCCGGTGGCGATGGCCACCACCGCGGTGGTCACCGGCTCGAGCGCGGCGGCCGGCTCCTCCTCCGCCTCGCGCACCCAGCGCTCCTCCTCCACCTCTTCGAGGAGGTCGGTGACCCGGATCTTCGAGGGCTTGCCGATCTCGATGGCGGCCTCGATGGAGGCGCCGATGTCGTCGGTGTGGATGTGGCAGTTGAAGAGGCCGTCGCCGCCCACCACCACGATGGAGTCGCCGATGCCCGCCCAGACGTCCTTGAACGCCGGGATGGCGGCGTCGGGCGCCTCCAACAGGTACATGACCTCGTAGCGCAGGTCGGCGATGCCCCCCTCGCCGTGGCCCTCGGCGTGGGCGTCCTGCGCCAGCGCGGTGAGGGCGTCGACGTGGCCGGCGTCGGCCACCGCCTCGGTCACCGACGCCTCCGGGACCGGGCGGCCGTCGATGACGTGCAACGCCGAGTGGAGCAGCAGCAGGAGGCCGGTGCCGCCCGAGTCGACCACCCCGGCGTCGGCCAGGACCTGGAGCATCTGCGGCGTGCGGGCCAGCGCGTCCTGGCCCTGGGCCAGGGCGGCGTCGGCCACGGCCGCCAGCTCGCTGGTCTCGGTGGCCTTGGCGGTGGCGCCCTCGGCGGCCTCGCGCACGACGGTCAGGATGGTGCCCTCGACCGGGTTGCCGACCGCCTCGTAGGCGCCCTTCGCTGCTGCGGTGAGCGCCTCGGCGAAGGCGGCGCCGTCGACGACCTCGGCGGTGGCGAGGACCTGGGTGAAGCCCCGGAGGATCTGCGAGAGGATCACCCCGCTGTTGCCGCGGGCCCCCATGAGCGAGCCGTGGCCGATGGCCTTGCAGGTGGCGGCGAGGTCCGGCGCGGCACCGTCGAGCTCGGCCACCACCGACTCCATGGTGAGGGCCATGTTCGTGCCGGTGTCGCCGTCGGGCACCGGGTACACGTTGAGGCGGTTGATGCCGTCCTGGTGGGCCCGCAGGGCGTCCCGGAACCCCGAGACCACCTGTCGGAGGTCATCGGCCCCCAGCCGGTCGAGCGTCGTCATGGCGCAGGACACTACCGAGCGCTCGGCACCCGGTCGGATCGAGCGGGGCCGCCGAGGTCAGGCGGCCGTGCAGGCGATGTCCGGGCCGGTGGCCTCGCCCTCGGGGTCGTCCTCGGTGCCGGTGGCGACGACGGTCACCGAGCCTGCGCAGCGGGCCCCGTTGACCTCGCTGTCGAGGGTGCAGTCCCAGCTCGCCGCCGTCTGGTTGAGGTTGGTGGCGTCCGGTGCGTCGGGCGCCGAGCACGTGACCTCCTCGACGTCGGCGAAGTACTGCTCGGCCCCGGCCACCGACGCCGCCTCGTCCATGGCCGCACCCGCAGCCACGATCCGGGCGTCGGCCCGGGTCAGCTCGACCTCGCCGCCCGCCGCGCCCGCCGTGGTGGACGAGGACCCCGCCGTCGTGGTGGGCGCCTCGCTCGTGGTGGCGGCCGGCGCGGTGGTGGTGGCGTCCGGGGCCTCGGTCGTGGCGGGCGCGGCGTCGTCGCTGCCGCTGCCCGAGCACCCGCCCAGCGCGCTCGCGGTGGCGAGGGCGACGGCGAGCAGCAGGATCCGGGTCGGGGTGGCGCGCGAGATCATGGCGGCAGAACCTAGCGAGGCTCGGCTTGGCGTGGAGGCCCTGCGGGCCGCTAGCTTTGTCCGTCGGCCCTACCGGCCGTGGAACGTGCGACGACTTGATGGAGTGCAGTGATGGCCTCGACGTGTGAAGTGTGCGGCAAGAAGCCGTCGTTCGGCATGAGCGTGTCCCACTCCCACCGCCGCACCAAGCGGCGCTGGAACCCGAACATCCAGCGGGTCCGCGCCATCGTCGCCCCCGGCACCGTGCGCCGCGTCGACGTGTGCACCGGCTGCCTCAAGGCCGGCAAGGTCACCAAGGCCACGCGCGTCTGATCCGCCCCGTGGGCCGGCCTCGCCGCCCACGGACCCCAACCCGGTCGCTGGCGAGCACCGCTCCTTGGCGACCCTGCGCATCGCTCGCGCCGATCCCCCACCCCACCCACATCGCTGGTGGCGATGGTCGGCATGTCAAGCTCGTATGACGAGGGCCTGTCCTGCGTGTGCACCGCCGCGAACCCGCAAAGTAGGGTGCCCCTACCGCATGGACAGGTGGAGGACGTTGTTGTGCAAGGCGTGATCAAGTCGTACGACCCAGGGACGGGCGATGGGATCATCATGTGCGACACCGACCTCGCCGACTACGACCTGGCTGCCGGGTCGCTGATCGGCTCACCGTTCCGCATGCTCCGCCAGGGGCAACGGGTCATCTTCGACCTCGACGGCGACGGGCGGGCCACCGGCCTGCGCCTCGGCTCCGAGATCGACATGGGCACCCCGGGCTTCGGCCCGCCGCCCGAGGTCTAGACGCGGCCGCACCTCTGACCGGAGAAACCATGACTGCCACCACCAGCAACGAGAAGCTCAAGGCGTGGGTGAACGAGTGGGCGGAGATCTTCCAGCCCGCCGACATCCACTGGTGCGACGGCTCCGAGGAGGAGTACGACGCCCTGTGTCAGACCCTCGTCGAGGGCGGCACGTTCGAGCGCCTGAACGATGCCGAGCGGCCGAACAGCTACCTGGCCCTCTCCGACCCCGGCGACGTCGCCCGCGTCGAGGACCGGACCTACATCTGCTCCGAGGACGAGGCCGACGCCGGGACCACCAACAACTGGCGTGACCCGGCCGAGATGAAGGACGTCCTCCTGGGCCACTACCGCGGCACCATGAAGGGCCGGACCATGTACGTGGTCCCCTTCTCCATGGGCCCGCTGGGCTCGCCCATCGCCCACATCGGCGTGCAGCTCACCGACTCCCCCTACGTCGCGGTCAGCATGCGGATCATGACCCGCATGGGCCAGGGGGCGCTCGACGTCCTCGGGGCCACCGGCGAGTGGGTCCCCTGCCTGCACTCGGTCGGCTACCCGCTGGTGGACGCCGACGGCAACGAGCGCGCCGACGTGCCGTGGCCGTGCGACGCCGAGAACAAGTACATCTCCCACTTCCCCGAGACCCGGGAGATCTGGAGCTACGGCTCCGGCTACGGCGGCAACGCCCTCCTCGGCAAGAAGTGCTTCGCCCTGCGCATCGCCTCCACCATGGCCCGCGACGAGGGCTGGATGGCCGAGCACATGCTCATCATCGGGGTCACCAACCCCGAGGGCGAGAAGAAGTACGTGGCGGCGGCGTTCCCGTCGGCCTGCGGCAAGACCAACATGGCCATGCTCATCCCGTCCCTGCCGGGTTGGAAGGTCGAGACCGTCGGCGACGACATCGCCTGGATGAAGTTCGGCGACGACGGCCGCCTCTACGCCATCAACCCCGAGGCCGGCTTCTTCGGCGTGGCCCCGGGCACCGGCGAGAAGACCAACCCGAACGCCCTGCGCACCTTCGACGGCAACTCGATCTTCACCAACGTCGCCAAGACCGACTCCGGCGACATCTGGTGGGAGGGCCTCACCGAGGACGTCCCGACCCACCTGATCGACTGGAAGGGCAACGACTGGACCCCCGAGTCCGGTGCGCCCGCCGCCCACCCGAACGCCCGCTTCACCGCCCCGGCGTCGCAGTGCCCCTCGATCGCCCCCGAGTGGGAGGACCCGAAGGGCGTGCCGATCTCGGCCATCCTCTTCGGCGGCCGCCGCGCCACCAACGTCCCGCTCGTCACCGAGGCCTTCGACTGGCAGCACGGCACGTTCCTGGGCTCGATCATGAGCTCCGAGAAGACCGCCGCCGCCGCCGGCACCATCGGCGAGGTCCGCTTCGACCCCTTCGCCATGATCCCGTTCATGGGCTACAACGCCGGCGACTACATGAAGCACTGGCTCGAGATCGGCCAGGCCACCGACGCCGAGAACCTGCCCAAGCTGTTCTGGGTCAACTGGTTCCGCAAGGGCGACGACGGCTCGTTCCTCTGGCCCGGGTTCGGCGAGAACAGCCGGGTCCTCAAGTGGGTGTTCGACCGGGTCGCCGGCGACGCCGAGGCCATCGACACCGCCATCGGGCGGGTCCCGGCGGCCGACGGCATCGACGTCGACGGCCTCGAGATCGCCCCCGACGTGCTGGCCGAGCTGCTGAAGGTCGACAACGAGGCCTGGCGCGGCGAGATCCCGCTGATCGAGGAGCACTTCAGCTCCATCGGCGACCACCTCCCGGCCGAGCTGGCCGACGAGCTCCGCGAGCTCGAGAAGCGCCTGGCGAACTAGCCACCGCAGCTCACCGACCACCACGAGGCCCGCCCACGAGGGCGGGCCTCGTCGCGCCCGGGCCGGGCGCTCGGCGGGTGGCTAGAGGTTGACCACGGGCATGGTCGTGGTCTTGGTGATCCCGTCGAGCATCTGGACCCGACTGACCACGAGGCGGCCGAGGTCGTCCATCGACGGCGCCTCGACGCGCACCACGCAGTCGTAGGGGCCCGTGACGTCATCGGCCGCGACGACCCCCGGGATCTGGCGCACCTCGGTGGCGACCGCAGCGGCCTTGCCGACCTCGGTCTGGATGAGGATGTAGGCCGAAACCGTCATGTCTGCGTCGTCTCCTGGGCGGTGGGTCCCCGGCGGCCGATGGTAGGCCCGAGCCTGGGCGAAGACCGAGTCGAAGCCCGGGTCACCCGTTCGGGCGGGAGCCCGACTGGCGCCCCGTGTTGCGGTCTGGTTACGGTTCCTCCGTCCAACCGTCACGAAGCCGACAAGGTTGGAACGTCCTCGTCGCCGCACCCGGAGCCCGCCCGATCGTGAAGACCCGCCGTCCCGCCCTCGCCCTGCTCGCCTTCGCCCTCGTGGCGGTGGCCGGGCTCGCCGCCTGCGAGCCCACCCCCGCCGTCAAGGACGGGGCCACGCCGGGCGAGCGGGCGGTCGCCGCCGCTCGCACGCAGATGGGCATGCCCTACAAGTCCGGCGGCGAGTCGCCCGCCGAGGGCGGCTTCGACTGCTCCGGGCTCACCTCCTACGCCTGGGGCAAGGCGGGCGTGACGCTCCCCCGCACCTCCAGCGCCCAGTACACCTTCACCACCCGCGTCACCCGGGCCAACCTCCTGCCGGGCGACCTCGTCTTCTACAGCAGCGCCGGCCCCAAGGGCACCGTGAGCCACGTGGCGCTCTACGAGGGCGACGGCAAGATCATCCAGGCCCAGAAGACCGGCGTGCCGGTCAAGGAGCAGGACGTCGACTCCTGGTGGAAGACGAACCTGGTGGGCTACGGGCGCATCCCGGCCAGCAAGCTCCCCAAGTCCTGACCCGCTGCCGGCCCGCTCAGTGCGGGCCGACCTCGAGGGCCCGCAGGCCCAGCCCCATCAGGAACAGCCCGCCGCCGCCGTAGAGCAGGTAGAGGTGCGGCTTCAGCTGGTTGCGGTAGCTGTAGACGATCGCCACCGCGAACGCCGCGCTGAAGCCGTAGAGCATGTGGAACTGGAACGGCTCCTTGTCGGGGTGGTCCTGGATCAGGATCACGCCCACGATCACCTGCACGAAGACCGCCACCTCGGCGGCGCCGGTGAACCACCAGAGCGCCCGGTGGCGGGCCTGCGGGTAGCGGTGCGCGGCGAGCGCCCAGAGCCCCGCCAGCCCGTTGCCCACGATCACCACCCACGCCCAGTCGAGGTGGAAGGTGCGCAGCGCCGAGCTGGCGGCGAGCAGGCTCAACCGGCCGAGGCGGCGGACCCGCCGGCCACCTGGTAGCTCCAGAGCTCGGCCTGGGTGGACACGGGGGGCTTGGGGGCCTCGCCACCCTCGGCGGGCGCTCCCCCGGTGGCGGCCTGGCCGCCGGGCCGGCCGGCTCCGGCGTGGCCGTGGCCGAACGAGGCCGAGCTCATCCACGCCTCGAAGGCCGCCTCGTCACGCCAGCGCGTGACCACGAGCCACTGCAGCCGGTCGTCGGTGGGCTGCAGGAGCTCGAAGCCCTCGAAGCCGTCCTGCCCGTCGACGGCACCGGCCCGAGCGGCGAACCGCTTGGCCAGCTCGTCGCCGCTGTCGGCCGGCACGGTGATGGCGTTGATCTTCACGATGGTCACGCGACCGAACCTACCCGTGGCGGCCGCGGCGCCCGCAGCCGGGGAGGACGCCGGCCTCAGCCGAAGAGGAGGCCGTAGTTGGCGCCGGCGCGGAGGTGGTGGCCGCCATCGATCGGCAGGTTGACGCCGGTGATCCAGGACGACTCGGGGCCGGCGAGGAACCGCACGGCCTCGGCGATGTCCTCGACCTGGCCGACGCGGGAGACGGGCATGCCGGCGAGATAGTCGTCGAGCAGGGCGCCGCCGGCGGTGATGAACGACATGAGCTCGTCGTCGACGATGCCGGGCTGCACGCTGTTGACCCGGATGCCGTCGGCCCCGAGCTCCTCGGCGGCGCTGCGGCACAGCTGGTCGATGCCGGCCTTGGCCGCGCCGTAGGCCCAGAGGTAGCGGTGCGGGAACGCGCCGGCACCGGACGACATGCCGATGATCGAGCCGCCGCCGGCGGCCCGCATGGCGGGCACGGCGTGCTTGATGCTGAGCATGGTGCCCACCAGGTTGACGTCGACGGTGGCCCGCAGCGCATCGGCGTCGGCCTCGGCGAAGGGGCCCATGTGCATCGAGCCGCCGGCGTTGGCGAACAGGATGTCGAGCCCGCCGGTGGGCTCGGCGGCGAAGGCGACCGCCGCTGCGATCTGCTCCTCCACGGTCACGTCAGCGGCGATGTGGCGGATGGACCCGCCCTCGCCGACCGCGTCCTGCAGGGTTCCGACGGCGGCGATCAGCTTGTCCTCGGTGCGACCGCAGATCGTGACCTGGGCGCCGTCGGCCAGCAGGCGCTGGGCGGCGCCCAGGCCGATGCCGCTCCCCCGCCGGTCACGAGGGCGGTCTTGCCGGTGATGCTGGTGGTGGCCATGCGGGGCGCTCCGTTTCGTCGGCCCGCCGCCGCTCGTGGCGGACGGGTGGGCGGAACCTAGGCGACGACCGAGGCGCGCCGCAGGACCAGCGGATCGCTCAGGCGCCCCCGTGGGCCACCGCCACCAGGACGACGGCCACCACGCACGCGAAGGCGCCCAGGAGGGTGCCCACCAGGGCGCCCCGGAACCGGCGCGGGGCGACGAGGCACAGGAGGAGGACGGTGGTCGTGACGGCCACCGCGGGCACCCCTGCGTAGAGCCCGAGGAACCAGGCGCCGTCGCGGGGCGAGAGGGTGCAGCCGAACCCGATGCCCGAGCACTGGCCGTCGGGCACCTCCGGAGACGCGACGGCGCCGGCGAGCCCCATGGCCAGCCCCCAGATCGCCAGCGGGCCGAGCAGGGCGGCGAGGAACGTTGCCGTCCCGGAGCGCTCCTCGGCACCGGCGGGGAAGGCCTCGGTGTGGTGTCGGTGGGTCGGCGGGCGACGGGCAGCGGGGTCCGGGAGGAGGGGCACGGAGCCACTCGACCGCACGTGACGTCCCGCCACCATGGGCGGCTCCCCCCACGCCCCGCTGGGCGCGACGTGGGGGCGGGCTCGGCCGTTCGGTCTGGGTCAGCCGGTGTAGTCGGCGGTCCCGGAGACCGGCTGGGCGCCGGCCGCCGGGTCGACGTCCTGGCCGGGCACGGTGGTGCTCGGCGGTGCGGTCGTCGTGGTGGTCGACGGGGGCGGCGGGGCCACCGGGTCGTAGATGTCGTCGATCTCCGACGAGACGCAGCTCGCCGGGGCGTTCACCGGGTTGCAGCGAGCCACCGTGCCGCCGGGGACCTCGGAGAAGTACGGGCTGGTGAAGCCGATCGCCCAGTTCGGGACGGGGTAGTCGGTGCTGACCCACTGGGCGCCGCTGGCGTAGGCGTCGTCGCGGTCGGAGGTGTCGTTGGCCCGCGCTTCGCTGGTGTCGCCGTCGGCCCGGGTGCGGACCACGTAGCCCTGCTGGACCAGGTCCTGGATCACCGAGACGTCCGAGGCCTCGTTGTGCTCCACGAACGCGGCGTCGGGGGCGCCCGCCGGGGCGTTGGTGAAGATCGCCCGGCCCTCGAGGTTGGGGTGGCCGGCGAGGTAGGCGGTGCGCTTGGCGCCGGCGTTGTCCATGAGGAACATGACCTTGCCGCGGCTGTCGCCGAGGGTGGGCCAGCCGTCGGTGGTGACGGCCTCCTGGAGGGTGAGGTGCGAGCCCCGGACGTCGTCGGGCGTGATGAGGTCCGACGCAGGCATGACCGAGCGGATCTCGTCGTCGACGGTGTCCATCGCCGCGGCGTCGAACGGGTCCGGGTGCACGAAGGTGAAGCCCGGGAAGGGCACGTCGTCGTCCTTGAGCTCCAGCAGGATGGCGATCGGCGCGTGGGTGGGGTTGGCGTCGCTCCACTGCTTCACCTGGGTGAGGCAGGCCTTGAAGGTCAGGCAGGTGCTGGCGTAATCGACGTCCTGGACGTGGAGGACCTTGATGCCGGGCTGGCTCATGACCGGGTCGTAGGGGCCGTCACCGGCCACCGACCGCAGGAGGGGGTCGGCGTACTTGCCGCCGGCGTGGTCGAGGAAGAGGTCGAGCTCGATCTGGCGGACCTTCTGGCTCTGGAACTGCTGCGGGAGCGGCGCGTGGCGGTACTCCAGCCCCTGGTCGGCGTCGCCGAGGAACGAGTGGCGCAGCTCGACCTCCTTCTGCGGGGGGAGGATGTGGTAGCTGTTGTGGCTCCCGGTGACCTGGATCTGGTTCAGGTGGACGTCGTCGTCGAGCGCCCGGGTGGCCGCAGGCGGTGCAGCGGTGGTCGAGGTCGTCGAAGACGACGACGGTGCCGGGCTGGCGCCGGCCAGCAGCGGTGCCGAGGCCAGGCCTCCGGCCAGCGCGATCGCGGCGACCACCGTGGTGATCCGTGCCTTGCCCATCTGAACTCCCCTTGGCCGTGACGTGAACCCGGGGTGAACGTAGCCGCGTGGCGAGCGGAGATCCGAGTCCTCGCTCGGGATCGCCCGTCCGGGCGATCCCGCCCAAGCGCGGAAGTAGGGCGGGTCAGCGCCCGGCGAGCTCCGCCGCCGGCTGGAACAGCTCGGCGAAGAGCGCCGGTGCGTCGGGCCCGAGCGGCGGCTCCACGATGAACCACTCGGTGCCGAAGATGTAGGCGAAGGCCTCCGGCGGCATCGAGGCCATGAAGTGGTCCGGGCCGATCTGGCTGCCGTGGGCGAGCATCGAGGCCCGCTTGCGGTCGAGCACGGTCGTCGTGTCCACCACGTGGGTCAGCTCGGCCTCGGGCTTGCCGAACGTGGAGCGGTCGACCTCGGGCGGCCCGGCCTCCTCGGCGTCCTGGCCGGGCTCGTCGGCTGCGCCGCCGGGGACGTCGACGCCGAGCTCCTTGGCCAGGGCCATGGCCCGCCCCATGAGGTCGCGGTTCATCGTCCCCTGGGCCACGACCGGCACGCCGGCCAGCTCGGCCGCCCGCTTGCCCACCCGGTGCACCTGGATGTGGTCCGGGTGGCCGTAGCCGCCGTTGTCGTCGTAGATCGTGAGGACGTCGGGCGACTCCTCGGTGAGGATCGTCGCCAGCCGGCGGGCGGCCTGCTCGACGTCGGCCTGCCAGAAGCACCAGGGCACGTCGTTGGTGGCCTCCCCGATCATCCCGGAGTCGGTGTAGCCCAGGAACTCCACCCGGCCGGCGCCCAGGACCCGGGCCGACTCGTAGACCTCGGCGGTGCGCCGCAGGGTGAGCTGCTCGCCCTCGGCCAGCACGCCGGGGACCGGCTCGCCGAGCTCGCCTCGCGTGGCGAACACCAGCACCACCCGATGGCCGGCGTCGGCGGCCCGGGCCAACGTGCCACCCGTGGCGATCGACTCGTCGTCCGGGTGGGCGTGCAGGCTGACGATGGTTCCCATGGCGGGCCACGCTATCGGCGGTCGGCGCCGCTCCTCCCCGCCCCGAGCGCTCCGGTCCGGCGCCCGTCACGGCCCCCGACGATCTGAGGTAGCGCCGAGCCCGGGTACGGCATCCGCCCGATGCCCCCCGGGGACCGTCCTCCGTACCGTGAGCGAGGACCCCATCCCCGCTCCTCCGGAGACCGCCATGGACCCGCTCCTGTTCGCCACCGCCCTCCACCGCACCACCGAGCGCCGCTCGGACATCCCTCGCGACCGGCCCGAGCGCCGCACGCCCCGGTCGGGCTCGCCCCGCAGCCGCTTCGGCCGCCGCCGGTGACCGGA
Organism: Aquihabitans sp. G128; assembly: GCF_019048865.1. Taxonomy (GTDB): domain Bacteria; phylum Actinomycetota; class Acidimicrobiia; order Acidimicrobiales; family Iamiaceae; genus Aquihabitans. The sequence continues at coordinate 1,621,066 of NZ_CP077604.1, forward strand.
GGGCCGCCGCCCGGAACGCGGGAGGCGACCGCCACGACGCCTGCCATCATCGGCACCGTGCGCACGTCGTGGGTGTCCTCGGAGCTGGTGGGCCGCCAGCGCGAGCTGGCCGCCCTCGACCGGGCCTGGGCCGAGGCCCGGGCGGGCACGCCGGCGGTCGTCCTGCTCGGCGGCGAGGCCGGCGTCGGCAAGACCCGCCTGGTCGAGGAGCTGCGCGGCACCGTCGAGGGCCACGGCGGGCGCGTCCTCGTGGGGGCCACGCCCACCCGGGGATCGGTCGCCCAGCCCTTCGCCCCGCTCACCGGCGCCCTGCGCAACCTGCTGCGCGGCCTCTCCGACGCCGAGGCCGAAGCGGTCATCGGGCCCGCCCGCAGCGACCTGGCGCGGCTCCTACCCGAACTGGGCCCGGCCGGCAACGCCCCCGCCGCGTTCGACTCGCTCACCAGCGAGCCGGCCCGGCTCTTCGAGCTGGTCCTCGGGGTCCTCCAGAGGCTGGCCGCCCGCCAGCCGTTCGTCCTCGTGGTGGAGGACCTGCACTGGGCCGAGCCGTCCACCCTCGACCTGGTCGACTTCCTGGCCCGCAACCTCTCGGCGGTGCCGGTGCTCGTGCTGCTCACCTACCGGACCGACGAGATCCACCGGACCCACCCGCTGCGCCCGGCGCTCGCCGAGCTGCGCCGCATCGCCACGGTCGACTCGCTCACCGTCGACCCGCTCGACCGCGACCAGGTCCGCGAGCTCGCCGACGCCCTCAACGGCTCACCGGTCTCCGACCTCGCCGTGGACCGCCTGGCCGAGCGGTCGAGCGGCCTCCCGTTCTTCGTCGAGGAGCTGCTCGCTGCGGACGAGTGCGTCGAGGACGGCGCCGTCCCCGCCGGGCTCCAGGACGTCCTCCAGCTGCGCATCGACGCCCTCGACCCCGAGGTGGTCGACGTGGTGCGCGCCGTGGCGGTGGGCAGCACCTCGGGCCCGGTCTCGGACCAGCTCCTGGCGTCGGTGACCGACCGCACGGGGCCGGCGCTGGCCGGGCTCCTGCGCGAGGCGACGTCGCGGCAGGTCCTCGTGGTGTCCGACGCGGGGGTCGACTTCCGCCACGCCCTCGCACGCGAGGTGGTCGAGGCCGACCTCCTGCCCAGCGAGCGGTCCTCGTTGCACGCCGCGTTCGCCGCCGGCCTCGAGCACGAGCCGGGCGCGAGCGACGACACCTCCACCACCGCCCGGATCGCGCTCCACTGGACCGAGGCCGGGGACCACCGCCGGGCCGCCTCGTGGTCCCGGCGCGCCGGCCTCGCCGCCCGCCGGGCCTACGCCTACACCGAGGCCGCCGGCCACCACCAGCGGGTGCTGGCGGCGTGGGACGGGATCGACGACGCCGCTGCGGTGGTGGGCGCCTGCCGCCTCCTGGTGGCGGTCGACGCCGCCACCAGCCTGGTCCTCGCCGGAAACCTCAGCCGGGCCCGGGCCCTGATCGAGGCCGAGCTCACGCGCGACGACGTCGACCCCGACCCGGGCCAGAGCGTCGACGACCGGTCCGACTGGCGGGCGGCGCTCACCGCCCTGTTCGGGCGGATCATGCGCTCCACCGGCGGCACCAGCGCCTCGGTCGACGTCCTCCGCGACTCCCTCGACACCTTCTCCGACCGGCCCAGCTGGCACCGCGCCCGGGTCCGCATCGAGCTGGCCCACTCACTGGCGCTCAGCGGCCGCCGCATCGAGGCCATGGTCGAGTCCCGCCAGGCGCTGGCCGAGGCGGCCGAGGTCGGCGAGCCCTCCACCATCGGCCGGGCCCAGCACGTGCTCGGCCTCGAGCTGTGCATGGCCGGCGAGACCGCAGCCGGCCTCGACCTGCTGCAGCAGGGCCTCGACACCGCCCACGCCACCGACGACGTCGACTGGATCTGCAGGGGCTACATCAACCTCAGCGACGCCCTGCGCCTCGTCGGGCGCTACGAGGAGTCCGTCGAGGCGGCGCTGGCGGGCTACGACGTGGCCATCGGCAGCGGGGTGGCCCGGTTCGCCTTCGCCCGCATGAACGCCACCGAGGCCTACATCCCGCTCGGGCGGCTCGACGACGCCCGAGCGATCATCGACGACACGACCGAGGCCCACGAGGGCCACATGGCCGAGATCCACATCGCCCTCACCCGCGGCTGGCTGGCCCTGCGACGTGGCGAGCCGGCGGGCGTGGCCGAGGAGCTGGACCGGATCGGTCCCGTCGTCGGCCGGGAGGGCAACCTCCAGTTCGACGGGGCGCTGGCCCGCAACCAGCTGGAGCTGGCCTGGCTGACCCGATCGCTCGAGGACCCGTGGCCCCGGGCGCGGGTGGTGCTCGAGCGCGACGAGCTCTCCGACCACCGCCAGTTCCACCCCGAGGTCCTCGCCCTGCTCGCCCGCCTCGACGCCGACCGGGCCCTCGATCCCCTGGCCGCCGAGGCCACGCGGGCCGGCGCGCTCGACGGGCTGGCTCGCGCGTCGACGCGCATGGCGGCGCTCGCCGACCAGCCCCTGTTCACCCTGGCGATCCCGCTGGCCACCGCGCTCGTGGCGGCGGAGCACGCCCGTGGCACCGAGGGCGTCGAAGCCGCGGCGCGCTGGGAGGAGGTCGCGGCGGTCGCCGAGGCCTGCCGGGACCCGTGGCACGAGGCCTACGCCCGCTGGCGCGCCGCCGAGTCCCACGCCCACGCCCGGCGCACGGGTCCGGCGGCGGCGCAGGCCCGCTCGGCCCACGCCCTCGCCGTCGCGATGGGTGCCGGGACGATCGAGCGGGAGGTGGTCGCGCTGGCGCGGCGGGCGCCTCGGCGAGCTCGGGACGCCGGCGGAGGGGGCGACGGCCGAGCCCCCGACGTCCGACCCGACGGCACCGGCGGTCGAGGATCCGGACGCACCGCTCCTGGCGCTGGGCCTCACCCGCCGCGAGGCCGAGGTGCTGGGCCTGGTCGCCGAGGGCCGCACCAACGGCGAGATCGGCGAGGCGCTCTACATCAGCACCAAGACCGCCAGCGTCCACGTGAGCAACATCCTGGCCAAGCTCGGGGTGTCCTCCCGGACCCAGGCCGCCGCCGTCGCCCACCGCGCCCGGCCCTGAGCGGACGGGCCGCGCGCGACGTCAGGCGATGGCGCCGGAGGCCTTCAGCTCGGCGATGCGCGCCGCGTCGAGGCCCCACTCGCCCAGGACCTCGTCGGTGTGCTGGCCGGCGTGCGGCGGCGGGCGGTCGATGCTGCCCGGGGTGCGGCTGAAGCGAGGCGCCGGGGACGGCTGGGTGACGCCCGCCACCTCGGTGAAGGTCTGCCGGTGGGCGATGTGGGGGTGCTCGGGGGCCTCGGCCATCGGCAGCACCGGGGCGAAGCACACGTCGGTGTGCTCCATGATCTCGCACCACTCGTCACGGGTCTTGCCCCGGAACACCTCGGCGAACCGGGCCTTGAGCTCCACCCAGTGCCGCTTGTCGTGCTGGGAGGGCAGCGAGGCCGGGTCGATCTCGGTGAGCCGCAGCAGCTCGGCGTAGAACTGGGGCTCGATCGAGCCGATGGACACGTACTTGCCATCTGCGGTCTCGTACGTGTCGTAGAAGTGGGCGCCCGTGTCGAGCATGTTGGTGCCCCGCTCGTCGGACCACATGCCCATGGCCCGGAACGACCACGTCATGGTCATCAGGCTGGCGGCACCGTCGACCATGGCGGCATCGATCACCTGGCCCTGGCCGGAGGTGCGGGCCTCCAGGAGCGCCGCGCACACGCCGAAGGCCAGGAGCATGCCGCCGCCGCCGAAGTCGCCGATGAGGTTGATGGGGGCCGTGGGCTGCTGGCCTGCCCGGCCCAGCGGCTCGAGGGCCCCGGCCAGGGCGATGTAGTTGATGTCGTGGCCGGCGGTGTGGGCGTAGGGGCCGTCCTGGCCCCAGCCGGTCATGCGCCCGTAGACGAGCTTGGGGTTGCGCTCGAGGCAGACGTCGGGGCCCAGGCCCAGCCGCTCCATCACGCCGGGACGGAACCCCTCCACGAGGGCGTCGGCGCCGTCGATCAGGTCGAGCACCGCGGCGACCCCGTCGGGGTGCTTCAGGTCGACGCCGACCGAGCGGCGACCCCGGGCGAGGATGTCACCGGGCGGGGTGGCGGGGTCGCCGCCGGACACGTTGCCGGAGCGGTCGATGCGGATGACATCGGCGCCCAGGTCGGCCAGGAGCATCGCTCCGTACGGGCCGGGCCCGATGCCTGCGATCTCGATGACCTTGATGCCGGAAAGGGGTCCCATGCGGGGGTTGCTCCTCGGGTTGGGGCGCGGGGTGGCGGGTGCCGACCGGGGGCCGGCGCCGTCAGCGAGCGCGGTGGGTGACGGCGGTGATGGCGTCGGCGATCCGGGGCCAGTGGGCCACCGGGAGGTCGTGGGCCATGTCGTCGATGGCGACGAAGTCGGCGCCGGCGACGAGCTCGGCGGTGCGCTGGCCGCCGCTGAAGCCGACCAGGCGGTCCTGGCGACCGTGGACCACGAGCGCCGGCAGGTCGAGGTTCGACAGGCCGTCGGCGCGGTCGCCCGAGCTGACGATGGCCAACAGCTGGCGGGGCACGCCGAGCCGGTTGATCCCCCGCTGGTGCTCGACGACGGCCCGGGCGCGAGCGCGATCGGCGTCGAAGTGGTCGGGGCTGGCGATGGCCCGAGCCATCTCGACGCTGAACTCGATGGAGGCGTCGAGGTCCTGCGGCCGCTCGGCGACCAGCACCCCGAGGATCTCGGGGTCCGGGGCCCCGACGGTGGGCTCACCGGTGGTGGACATGATCGAGGTGAGCGACCGCACGCGGCCCGGGTGCTCGATGGCGAGCGTCTGCGCGATCATGCCGCCCATCGATGCGCCCACCACGTGGGCGGCGTCGACGTCGAGGTGGTCGAGCAGGCCGATGGCGTCGGCGGCCATGTCCGAGAGGAGGTACGGCGCCTGCGAGCGGTCCCCGCCGAAGGCGGCCAGGACCGCCGCCGGCACGTCCAGGTCCGGCGTGTCGATCCAGGTGCTCTGGCCGATGTCGCGGTTGTCGAAGCGCACGACGTGGTGGCCACGAGCCACGAGCAGGGCGCAGAAGCCCTCGTCCCAGCTCAGCATCTGGGCACCGAGGCCCATGACGAGGAGGATGGTGGGATCGGCGGGATCGCCGAACGCCTCGTAGGCGATCTCGATCCCGTTGGCGGCGGCGGTGGGCACGGCGCTCATGCTGCCACATTGACCGAGCGGTCAAGAAGTGCCGGCAGGCTCCGCCAACCAACGGGTGGTGGCCCCGTCGAACCGGGTGCGTCGGGCACCCACCGCAGCGGGCGAGGCCCCGCCCGGCAGGCCGGCGACCACGGCCGCCACGGTCTCCTCCAGGTCGTCGCCCACGACGGCGTCGACGATGCCGAGTTGCAGCAGGTCCGTGCTGGTGAGGCCCAGCCGGCCCGCCACCTCCGGGGCCCTGGCGGCGTCGCGCTCGAGGATGGCGGCGGCACCCTCGGGGCCGATGACGGAGAAGACCGCGTGCTCCTGCACGAGGAGCCGGTCCGTCGCGGCCAGGGCCAGCGCACCACCGCTGCCCCCCTCGCCCACGCAGACCGCGACCGTCGCCGTGGGCACCGCGGCGAGGGCGGCGAAGGTGCGGGCGATCTCGGCGGCGATGCCGTCGTTCTCCGAGGCCGGCGACGGGTCGGCACCCGAGGTGTCGACGAACGACACCACCGGCAGGCCGAGCCGACCGGCCAGGGCGATCCCCCGCTGGGCCAGCCGGAACCCGGCCGGCTTCGGCTGGCCACCCTTGGCGTAGCGGTCGTTCGCCAGCACCACCACCCGCTGGCCGCCAACCGTGGCGATGGCCACCCGGAGGGCCGGGTCGACCCCGAGGCCGAGCTCGGTCCACGACGACGATGCGGCCGCCGCCACCTGGATGCCGCTCGGTCGACCCATCCGGCGTGCCGCCCGCACCTCGGCCCACGCCGGCTCGACGGGGCCATCGGACGGGCGCACCGGGCGGATGGGGTTCGGTGGCGCAACGGTCGAGAGCGGCGCCAGCTCGAGGCCGAGCGCGGCGCGCACCCAGGCCTCCAGGGCCTCGGCCGGGAGCACGGCGTCGACCAGCCCGGCGGCGAAGGCCGACTCGGCGGTGTGGCTGGACCCGTCGACCTCGTGGCCGGCGGTCTGCTCGAGCACGCGAGGCCCGGCGAAGCCGATGGTGGCGCCCGCCTCGGCGACCCGCAGGTCGGTGAGCGAGCCGTACGACGCGAACACCCCGCCGGTGGTGGGCGACCGGTGCACCGAGATCGAGAGCAGCCCGGCGGCGCGGTGGCGCTCCACGGCGGCGGCGGTGCGGGCCAGCTGGACCAGCGAGACCATGCCCTCCTGCATGCGGGCCCCGCCCGAGCGAGTCACCACCACGACGGGGAGCTGCGCCTCGACCGCGCGGTCGAACGCCCGCACGACCTTCTCGCCGTGCACGAGGCCCATGGACCCGCCGATCACGTCGAAGTCGCCCTCGACCAGCACGAAGCCGTCGCAGCGGCCGGTGCGCACCGACTCGTGGTCCAGGGCCGCCAGCTTGGCCGCGTAGCCGGGGAACGAGAGCGGGTCGGCGCTGCGCAGGCCCACGTCCCACTCCTCGATGAGGGGGGAGAACATCGGGAGATCCTGCCCGGCGGCCCCGCCCGGCTCCCAAACCGGACCGGCCTCGTCCGGCCCCCACCTTTCCCCTGCCTGGCCCGCCGTCCGCGGGATCCATCGGCCAAACGCCGCCGTCGAGCGTGATTCGGTGGCCTCTCGGCGTTCACAGCGCCGTAATGCAGTTCCCCCTACGATGCCTCCACCCCTGGTCGCGGGAGAGCCGGGGTCCGTTCCCACCTCTGGAGACCTGATGCACCGCACCCTTCGTCGCCCTCTCGCCGCCGGCCTCGGCCTGGCCCTCGTCTTCGGAGCGGTCGCCTGCGGGAGCAGCGACAGCGGCGGCGCTTCCAGCGACGGCGGCTCCGGCGGCACCACCCTCAAGGTCTGCTCGGACATGCCCTACGAGCCCTTCGAGGCGCCCGGCAAGGGCCCCCGCGGCCTGAAGTACACCGGCTTCGACATCGAGCTGCTCGACGCCATGGCCCAGACCGAGGGCGACAAGCTCGACATCACCGACTCCGACTTCGACACGATCTTCGCCTCGGTCAACGCCGGCACGTGCGACGTCGTCGCCTCGGCGGTGACCATCACCCCCGAGCGCGAGAAGAACAGCCTCTTCACCGAGCCGTACTTCGACGCCGACCAGTCGCTGCTGGTGCCGTCGGACAGCAAGGTCAAGACCCTGGACGACCTGGCGGGCGAGACCATCGGCGTGCAGACCGGCACCACCGGCGAGAGCTACGCCAACGACCACAAGCCCGACGGGGCGACGGTCAAGGCGTACCCCGACGCCGCCGGCCTGTTCGCCGCCATCAACGCCGACCAGATCGACGGCATCCTGCAGGACCTCCCGGTGAACAGCGACCGCGCCACCAAGGACGACACCGTCAAGGTGGTCACCACCATCCCCACCGGCGAGCAGTACGGCTTCGTGGTGGCGAAGGACGACAAGGACCTCCAGACCAAGCTGGACAAGGAGCTCAAGGCGGTCCGTGACGACGGCACCTACGAGAAGCTGTTCAAGAAGTACTTCCCGAACGCCGGCTGACGTCGCCTGATGAGGGGCATGGAGCAGCGATGAGCGACCAGCCCGTGGCCGAAGCACCGCAGCTCGGGGACGTGAGCGTCCCCGAGCTGTACCGGTCCGGTCGCGCCAAGCAGCGGCGCTCGCAGCGCAACCGGATCATCAGCTACGTCGTCGGCATCGCCGTGGTGGCCACCGTCGTCCTCGCAGGAGACTGGGGGAAGATCCAGCGGCTCTACTTCAGCCCGGGGCGGGCCAAGGACCTGTTCCCGGAGATCCTCACGATCGCGACGAAGAACACGCTGCTCTACACCGCCGGTGCGTTCATCGGTGGCGTGAGCATCGGCTTGGTCATGGCCGTGATGAAGATGAGCCCGATCCGGCCCTACCGGTGGTTCGCCACCGCCTACATCGAGGTCTTCCGCGGGCTGCCGGCCCTGCTCACCATCTTCATCGTCGGCTACGGCGTGCCGACGGCGTTCGGCACGCAGTTCCCGACCATCATCGGCGTGGGGACGGCCGGTCCGATCGCCCTGGCCCTGGTCGCCGGGGCCTACCTGGCCGAGACGCTCCGAGCGGGCGTCGAGGGGGTGCCCCGGGGCCAGCTCGAGGCCGCCCGGTCCCTGGGCCTCTCGCAGGCGCAGACCATGCGCACGGTCGTCGTCCCCCAGGCCTTCCGACTGGTCATACCGCCGCTCACCAACGAGCTGGTCCTCCTGCTCAAGGACACCGCGCTGCTCTCGCAACTCGGGACCACCGCAGCGACGGTCGAGCTGACCAAGTTCGGCAAGGACCAGTTCCAGATCGACTTCAACGGCACGCCGTTCATCGCCGCCGGCGTGATGTACCTCATCATCACCATCCCCCTCACGCGGCTCGCGGCGGCGCTCGAACGGAAGCTGAAGGCCAGCCGATGACCGTCCCCGCCATCGAGCTGGTCGACCTGCACAAGGCCTACGGCAGCAACGAGGTGCTCAAGGGCATCGACCTGGTGGTGGAGGCCAAGCAGGTCGTCTGCATCATCGGCGCCTCGGGGTCGGGCAAGTCCACCCTGCTGCGCTGCGTGAACCGGCTCGAGGAACCGACCGGCGGCCACGTCCTGATCGACGGCGTCGACATCACCCACCCGGACTGCGACCTCGACCTCGTGCGCCGCAACATCGGGATGGTGTTCCAGCAGTTCAACCTGTTCCCCCACCTCACCGCGCTCGGCAACGTCACCATGGCCCAGCGCAAGGTGCTCAAGCGCAGCGAGGCCGAGGCCAACGCCAACGGACGGGCCGTGCTCGAGCGGGTCGGCCTGGCCGAGAAGGCCGACGCGTTCCCGTCCCAGCTCTCCGGCGGCCAGCAGCAGCGGGTGGCCATCGCCCGGGCGCTGGCCATGGACCCCGAGATGATGCTCTTCGACGAGGCCACCAGCGCCCTCGACCCCGAGCTGGTGGGCGACGTGCTCGAGGTCATGCGATCCCTGGCCGCCGACGGCATGACCATGCTGGTGGTCACCCACGAGATGGGCTTCGCCCGCCGGGTGGCCGACCACGTGGTCTTCATGGACCAGGGCGTCATCTGCGAGCAGGGCCCGCCCGAGCAGGTGCTGGAGCACCCGGCCACGCCGCGCCTCCAGCAGTTCCTCCAGCAGGTCCTGGAGCACTGAGGCGGCCGGCCTGGGCGGCCGGCGCCGATCGGCCGCTCAGGCCGGGACGGTGCGGACGACGGCCGAGGCGCGGACCTTGCCGTCGGCCACCAGCCACACCGACGCCACGTCGCCGTCGACCGTGCAGCGCAGCTCGACCACGTCGTCGGGCGAGGTGGCGTCGGGGTACTCGAGCGCCGCCAGCTCGGCCCGCAGCCCCCGGCGCGACAGCTCGTCCTCGACCGCTGCCCACGTCGCCGCGTTGTTGACGTGACCCAGCGAGTCCAGGTCGGTGGAGCGCAACGGCCACGGACGGACGTCGGCGCCCTCGGCCGGCGGCCCGTGCTGGAGCCGGGCCTTGACCTCTCGCCCGCCGGCGGCTTCGTCGTAGGTGGCGTGGAACTCGGCGGTGAGCTTGGCCGGCCGCCCCGTCGCCGGATCCAGGAACACCCAGAGGGCGGCCACCTCCACCAGTCCCCCGTCGGCGCCCACCAGTCGGGTGCGGCGCTCGGCCCACCGGCTCCCGTGGCCGCCGCTGAAGGTGGTGAGCGAGACCACCTCGCCGAGCACGATCGGCCGCCGCACCACGACCACGGTGCGGCGCACCACCCACGGCGCCATGGGGTCGTGGCCGGCGTCGCGGGTGTCGTCGTTGGCGATGTCCTGCAGGTACCGGGCGGTGGCGTCCAGCCGGAGGTGCCCGTCGACGTCGGTGTCGCCCCACCGGACCCGGCGCTCGGTGGTGAAGGTGCGCCCCGTCGTCGGCACCGGCACCAGCTCCGGTTCGGTCGGGTCTGCGGGGAGCTCGGCCATGGTGGCGCCGAACCTAGCGGCGAGGCGGGCGTCGTCCGCCGAGGGCAGGATGGGGCCGTGGCGTGGGATTGCCCCCAGTGCGGTCGCCGGTTCGCCCGGCGAGGCCAAGGCCACGAGTGCGCGCCCGCCATGGACCTCGACGAGTACTTCTCCACCGGGCCCGCCCACGAGCGCCCGGTCTTCGACGCGGTGATGGCGGCGCTCGAGCCGGTCGGCCCCGTGCACGTCGAACCGGTGTCGGTGGGCATCTTCCTCAAGCGGGCCCAGACCTTCGCCCAGCTCCGCCCGATGACCCGCTGGGAGTCCCTGTCGTTCTGGCTCCCCCGCGAGGAGCGACACCCGCTGATCACCCGCAAGGTGAACCGCTACGGCGACCGCTGGTGGCACGTGGCCAACGTCCGCGACCCCACCGACGTCGACGATCGCCTCGCCACCTGGCTGGCCGAGGCCTACCACCTCGCTCCCGAGTAGCCGGACGCGCGCACCGTCGCCTCCCCGGAACCGGGCTGCGGACCTGCCGTCGGAGCGACCGGGTCCCACCCCTTCCCGCCGTCGCTGCAGCGGTGGGGTCAGGTCGGGGCGGGCTCGAAGACCATCTGGTCGAGCTCCCAGAAGGCCCGGAGCGAGCGGACCTTGCCGGCGGCGTCCACGCAGTAGATGGCGATGCCCGGCACCAGGGCCTGGGAGCCGTCGGGGAAGCGGTTGACGATGGTGATGACGTTGGCCACCTCGTCGCCGCCGGCGTAGGAGGCGTGGATGCGCATCTGCACCGGGTTCGGGGCGATGACGGTGTCCCAGAACGCCGCCCGGGCCTCCGGGCCGCGGTGGCCATCGCCCACCTCGTCGAACATCGAGGGGCCCACCGGGTCCTGGACCACGGCGTCCTCCGCGAAGATGCCGAGCCACGCCTCGCGGTCGCCCGCCTCCACCGCGGCGCGAGCGCAAGGAGGCCGCTCGGGCGGAGCGGTCGTCGTCGGCCGGGAACGGCAGGTCGAGGATGGTCGGGGTGCTCACGCGGCGGACTCCTGGCGGAAGGGGGCGATGACGGTCTCGGCGAACCAGCGGATGCTGGCCTCCTGGTGGGCGAGGTCGTTGGGGTCGCCGCCACCCATGAAGTACCAGGGCACGGTGATGATGCCGGTCAGGCCGATCTCGGCCAGGTCGCGCATGGCCTCCACGGTGGCGGGCACGAGCGGCGTGGCCTGGATCTCGAAGGGGGCGTCGGCGCGGCCCTCGGCATCGAGCGCCACCCAGATGCGCTGCACCAGCGACGCCAGCTCGTCGCGGTCGGCCTGGGCGCCGATCCACCCGTCACCCACCCGCGCCGCCCGGGCGATGCCGGCGTCGCTGTGGCCGCCCACGTGGATCGGCACGCCCGGTCCCGGCGCCGGCTCCATGCGGAGGCGGTCGAAGTCGTAGTGGTCGCCGTGGTGCTCCACCCAGCCGCCGGCGAGGCAGGCCCGGATCACGTCGATCTGCTCGTCGAGCCGCTTGCCCCGGGTCTTCTTCTCCTGGCCCAGCCAGCGGAACTCCTCGGGGATCCAGCTCAGGCCCACGCCGAGCGCGATGCGGCCGGGGAACATCGACGCCATCGATCCGACCGCCTTGGCCACCAGGAGCGGCTCGCGCAGCGGCGTCTTGAGCACGTTGGTGACGAAGCTCAGGCGCTCGGTGGCCGCCGCCATGGCGGGGATGGCCACCAGCGGATCGACGAACGGCGTGTCCGCCGGCCAGAACCGCTCGCCGTCGGGCGTGTAGGGGTACTTGGCCGACACCTGCTCCGGGAAGAAGACCGAGTCGGGCACGGCCACCGCGTCCCAGCCCGCCTCGTCGGCGATCTTGGCGAGGGGCACGATCCGCTCGGGAGGCGTCATGGCGAGGGCCAGGGTGAACTTCATGGCCCGATTCTGACGCATCGTCAGATGTCGCGCCCCATGGGCCGTTCGGACCCTTCCTCGAGCCGCCGGCAGGTGGATGCCCGGCCCCCGTCGAACCGCGCCGGGTCAGCCGGGGTGAAGGCGGTGGTCGTCCGTACCTGACATCGCCATCAGATATTGTTTGGACAACAACGTCTGCTCCCCACTGACGACAAAGCTGAGGGCCCCCCCGTGGCACGACGATTCTGGACCGACGAGCAGCTCACGGGCTTCCTGCAGGAAGCCGCCGAGGCCACCGGTCAACCGCTCCGGTACGGCAACTACCGCCAATGGGCCGCCGGCCACGAGGACCGGCCGTCGCCGGACACCATCGTCCGCTGCCTCGGGCCGTGGGTGGTGGCCCTCGCCGCCGCCGGCCTGCAGGTCGACCGCCGTCGCGGCGTGTACCGCCTCCAGACCCCCGACGGGGCCACCCGCGACACCTGACCGACGGTCGCTCGGCGACCTCGCCCCGCAACGCACGAGGCCCGGCTCCCTGTGGAGCCGGGCCTCGTCCGTTCCTCACGAGTGGAGCTAAGGGGAATCGAACCCCTGACCTCTTCCATGCCATGGAAGCGCTCTACCAACTGAGCTATAGCCCCGTGGGAGTTGCCAACATAGTGCCGCCGATCGCGGCCCTCCAAGTCGGAACGCCCTACTCGGCGCTGCCCTCGGCAGCGCCTCCGCCGGTGCTCCCGGCGACGCCCGCCGGGCGGGTCCAGGCCACGCGTGGGACGTCGGACCAGAGCCGTTCGAGGTCGTAGTAGGTGCGGGTCTCGTCGAGGAACACGTGCACCACGAGGTCGCCGTAGTCCATGAGGATCCAGCGGGCGTCGTCGAGCCCCTCGACCCGGATGGGCTTGCCGCCGCCACCGTCGCCGATGCGCACCTCGACCTCGTCGACGATCGAGCGCACCTGGCGGGTGCTGCTGCCGGAGGCGATCACGAAGTGCTCGCACACCGCCAGCACCGGCCCGACCTCGAGGATCACCACGTCGGAGCCACCCTTGGCGTCGGCGGCGAGGGCCGCTTCGACGGCCCAGCGGGCGTCATCGGTGGGTTCGGGCATCAGGGTCCTCCGGGAGCGGTGGTGGTGGTCGACGAGGTGAAGACGGGCTGGCCGGGGACCGTGGTGGTGGTCGTCGTGGCCACCTGGTCACCGAGCAGGTCCTTGCCCAGGATGACCGTCACGCCGATGTTGTCGGGGGCGGCCGGGTCCTGGCGGACCTTGCCCGTCGCCCCCAGTCCAGCACGCAGGAGGTCGGCGTACGCCTTCTGCGTCGGGTCGGCGTAGACGATGTCGGTCTTGGCCGTGCCGAACGAGGGGCCGTTGCCCACCACCGCGACCGTGCCCTTGAACCCCACCACCTGCTTGATGATGTCGTTGGGGATGTCGGCCGCCGCCACGCCGTTGAGCAGCCGCACCGCCACCCGGGAGCCCGGCGACGCCGCGTCCGGAGCGGGGACCGCATCGGTCATGAGGGTGTTGACGGCGTTGGCGTCGGGCACGTAGCGCAGCGACTGGCCCTCGCCGGTGAAGGCCCCGGGCAGGGTGGCGTAGGTGACGTTGCCCTTGGCCAGCTGCCGGGCGAACTGGCCGATGCCCGTGGTGCTCTCCCCCGGCACGGCGTCGGCCTTGGTGGACGACGCCACCGCCGCCAGCCACGAGCGCCACAGCTGCTCCTGGCGGAAGAAGCGGGCGGTGTCGTCCTCGCCCTCGCGAGCAGCGGCGAGGTACGGGCCGACCTGGGTGGCGGGCACCTCGACCGGGCCGGTGGGCAGCTCCGTGCCGCCGAGGTCCAGCGGATCGGAGTTGTCGAGCCCCAGCGGGGCGACGGGGTCGACCACGCGCTCCCAACCGGCCTGGTCGAGCTGGATGACCTGGTCGATGCCGACGTTGAGGATGGCGGCGGTCTGGCGGGCGAGCTGGCCGTTGGCCTTGTCGACCGGCGCGGTGGCCACCATGGAGTAGGCGGTGCGGAGCCGGTCGACACCGAAGCCGGTGCGCACGACCTTGGTGTCGAGCGGGATGAACACCACGGTGCCCCCGGTCTCGCCGCCGAGGGACAGGAAGGTCAGGTTCACCGGCAGGCCGGTGGTGGCGTCCTTCTGGATCAGCAGCGCGGTGGGCGTGGAGCTGACCAGCTCCTCGTAGCCAGGGTCGCCGGGCTTGGCACCGCCGTTGGCCAGCTTGCCGTCGGTGCTGCTGGTGACGAGCCGGTAGCCGGTGCGGCCGAGCAGCGGGATGGCCACCACCAGGGCGACCAGCGACACGGCGAAGGCCGTGCGCCGCCACCACGGCGGGCGAGGCGGCGCCGAGGTGCGGCGGCGCCGGTCGGCCGGGCCCTCGTCGAGGTGGACGGGGTCGCGCAGGGCGGCCGACACCACGCGGGCCTCGCCGGTGTCGTCGATGCCCACCCGGGCGACGTCGGGGCTCCCGGTGCGCACCGGTGGGGCCGATGCCGGGGCGACCGGCCCCGCTGCGGGAGCGGGGGCGGGGGCATCGCCCGCCGGAGCAGCAGGAGCCGCCGGCGCGCCGGCCTCGGCGGCAGCGTCGCGATCGAGGTCCGGGATGCGCGACAGCGCCGAGCGCAAGCTCTCGCGAGGTGCGGTGGCGGAGGTCGGCGGCACGGCGGCGGCGGGCAGGCCGAGGGCACGGCCACGGAAGGCCGGATCGGGGCGGTTCCGCCGGGCGGGGCGCGGCGGCGGCTCCGAGGTCATCGGGTCAACGATAGAGCCCACGCTCGGAGATGCAGGTCACCACGGCCGCCGGCGTGAGGTAGTCGATCGACCGTCCGTCGCCCACGCGCTGGCGCAGCTCGGTGCTGGAGATCTCCAGCTCGGGGATGTCGATCCTCGTCCACGAGAAGCCGTCGTCGATGGGCGTGGGCGTGCCCGGCCGGTCGACCACCACCAGGTGGGCCTGCCGGGCCACCTCGTCGTGGCGGTCCCAGGTGGCGAAGCCGGCGGCGGCGTCGTTGCCGAGGACCAGGAAGAGCTCGGCCTCGGGCGCCTCCTCGTGCAGCGCCGCCAGGGTGTCGGCCGTGTAGCTCAGCCCGCCCCGTCGGATCTCCAGGTCGCTGGCCACGAGGCCCTCGGTGCCGGCCACCGCGGCCTGGACCATGGCCAGCCGGTCCTCGGCGCCGCTGATGCGGCGGGCCCCGACCTTCTGCCACGGGGCGTTGGCGACGACCAGCAGCACCTCGTCGAGCCCGAGCGCCTGGCGGGCGTCCAGGGCGGCGACCAGGTGGCCGATGTGGGGCGGGTCGAAGGTTCCCCCCGAAGACGCCGATCCGTCGGGCCCCTCCGCTCCGAACCATCACCAGGCCCCCGCTGACCTGGCGACGGCACCGCCGGTGACCCGTGTCACCTGGTGCTCGGGAAGAAGGTACGGGGTAGTCACGGTTCGAAATTACCTGGAAGCAACTTGGCGCACCGACCTTGCGATCGAGGACGGTCCGCCGGGAATGGGTGAGAGCCCTCAACGGTTGAAGAGGCAGTCATGAGCGATTCGGTTGGTCAATACCTCAACGAGATCGGTGCGGTGGCGCTGCTCACCGCCGAAGAAGAGCGAGAGCTGTCGCAGATCATCGAGCGCGGCGTCGCGGCACGAGAGCGCATCGCCGCAGGTGAGGGGTCCCTCGAGGACCGCCGCCTCGACCGTTCCGCGGCCCGCGCCAAGGACCGGTTCATCCGGGCGAACCTCCGGCTGGTGGTGAGCATCGCCCGCCGCTACCCGCTGCCCCCCCGGCATGGAGCTGCTGGACCTCGTCCAGGAGGGCAACCTCGGCCTGGAGCACGCCGTCGACAAGTTCGACTGGCGCAAGGGGTTCAAGTTCTCCACCTACGCCACCTTCTGGATCCGCCAGGCCATCGGCCGAGCCCTCGACCAGAAGGCCAGCCTCGTCCGCCTGCCGGGCGACCGGTCCGCCAGCCTCCGTGCGGCGCTCCGCCAGGTCTCCGGCGACGGTGACGAGCTGGACGACGAGCACGCTCGCCTCCACCGCCTCGCCACCCCCACCTCCCTCGATCGGGTCGTGGGCGACGACGACGGGTCCGAGCTCGTCGACCTCCTGGCCGACGACAACCCCGGTCCCGAGGACCTGGCGCTGGCCAACGAAGAGGACCGCATGGTCACCGGCCTGCTGGACGTCCTGGACGGTCGGGCCCGCTTCGCGGTCGAGCAGCGCTTCGGCCTGCACGACGGCCGCAAGCGGTCCTACCGAGAGGTCGGCGAGGAGCTCGGCGTGACCGCCGAGGCCGCCCGCCGCATGGTCAAGCGAGCGGTCAACGCCGTCCGCACCGAGGCCGCCTCCCGGATCGACGCCGCCTGATCCACCCGGTCGTCGGGCGCAGAGCAGAACCCGCTTTGCGCCCGTCGCCCTCGTGGACCACGCTTTTCCCGTGACTGCCGCCCCGTCCACCTGGTCCCCGAGCTCTTGGCGCGACCGGACCGCCTCCCAGCAACCCGACTGGCCGGACGAGGCCGCCCTCGACGCCGTCCTCAAGCAGATGGGCACCATGCCCCCGCTGGTCTTCGCCGGCGAAGCCCGGGCGCTCACCACGCAGCTCGGCGCGGTGGCCAACGGCGAGGCCTTCCTGCTCCAGGCGGGTGACTGCGCCGAGTCCTTCGACGCCTTCGGCGCCGATGCCATCCGCGACAAGTTGAAGGTCATCCTCCAGATGGCCGTGGTGCTCACCTACTCCTCGGGCGTGCCCACCGTGAAGGTCGGGCGCATCGCCGGGCAGTTCGCCAAGCCCCGATCCTCGCCCACCGAGACCATCGGCGACCTCGTGCTGCCGTCGTTCCGGGGCCACCTGGTCAACGACATCACGCCCACCGAGGCGGCTCGCATCCCGGATCCCAACCGGCTGCTGCAGGCGTACCACCAGTCGTCGAGCACGCTGAACCTGCTCCGAGCCTTCACCAAGGGCGGCTACGCCGACCTCCACCAGGTCCACACCTGGAACCAGGAGTTCGTGGCGTCGAGCAACGAGGGCCGCCGCTACGAGCGGGTGGCCGACGAGATCGACCGCGCCCTGCGCTTCATGAAGGCGTGCGGGATCGACACCACCACCCAGCCCCACCTCCACGAGGTCGACTTCTTCACCTCCCACGAGGCGCTGGTGCTCGGCTACGAGGAGGCCCTCACCCGGCAGGACTCCATCACCGGCGAGTGGTACGACTGCTCGGCCCACATGGTGTGGATCGGCGAGCGCACCCGTGAGCTCGACGGGGCCCACGTCGAGTTCTTCTCGGGCATCAACAACCCCATCGGGGTCAAGCTGGGCCCCACGGCCACGCCGGAGGAGGCCCTCGCCCTGTGCGAGCGCCTCAACCCCGAGCGCATCCCCGGCCGGCTCACCTTCATCAGCCGCATGGGCGCCGCCAAGATCGAAGCCGGCCTCGCCCCGCTGCTCGCCGCCGTGCGAGACGCCGGGCACCCGGTGGTCTGGCAGTGCGACCCCATGCACGGCAACACCTTCACCGCAGCCGACGGCCACAAGACCCGCGCCTTCGACGACATCCTCGCCGAGATCGCCGGGTTCTTCGCCGCCCACGCCAGCGAGGGCACCTGGCCCGGCGGCGTGCACGTCGAGCTCACCGGCGACGACGTGACCGAGTGCCTCGGCGGCGCCGAGGAGATCCTCGACACCGACCTCGGCTCGCGCTACGAGACCATGTGCGACCCCCGCCTGAACGGTCGCCAGTCGATCGACCTCGCGTTCGCGGTCGCCGAGCTGCTGCGGGCCTGACCCCGGTCGGGCCCCGGCCGCCCTCGTACACTCGCCCGGTGCACGGGGGGCTCTGGGGACGGCTGTGGGCGCGAGACCGCCCGGCGGTGGCGGTGTGCGCCGTCGCCTCGCTCATAGCGACCGTGCTGTGGCGCGGCGTCACCCGGCCCATGGCCGACACCGTCAGCTACCGACAGGCTGCCGACCTGCTGCTGCACGGCTGGCCGTCGCTGCCGGACCGGACGCCGGGCTACCCGCTGCTGCTCCTCGCGACCGGCTCCCACCACGGGTCGAGCCACCTGCTCTTCGCCGTGCAGCTGGCCATGCACCTGGTGACGGTGGCCCTCGTGGTCGACGTGGCGCGGCGCCACGGCGTCGGCCGCACCGGCCGGACGGTGCTGGCGGCGCTGCTGGTGACGCCGCCGGTGCTGCTGCGGGTGGTCTACGAGGGCACCGAGGGCTTCTCGGCCTTCCTGCTCACGGTGGTCTTCTGGCTGGCCGTGACCCCCGGTCGCCCGGACCGGCGGCTGGCCCGGGCGCTGGCGGCCGGCGGGCTGATCGGCTTCGCAGCCCTGGTGCGGCCCACCTTCGCCCTGCTCTTCGTGCCGGTCGCCGTGGTCGCCGCCCTGCCCGAGAGGGTCGCTCGCCCACGCACCGCACACCGCACCCGCCGGTCGCGCATCGCCGTAGCTCCGGCGCTGGCGGTGGCGCTGCCGGCGCTGGCGGTGGTGATGGCGCTGTCGGCCTACAACGGGGTGCGGTTCGACTCCTACGGCATGACGCCGCTGATGCCGTACCACCTGAGCTCGCGGACCAGCCCGTACGTGGAGGACCTGCCTCGCTCCTACGAGCCGGCGCGGTCGGTGCTCATCCGCGAGCGCGACGCCGCCCTGCTGCGCGGGGAGTCGTCGGCGCCGGGGAACTTCATCTGGCGGGCCCGACCGGCGCTGGCCCGGGCCACCGGCCTGCAGGGCCCCGCCCTCGACCGCTACGTGCTGCGCATGGACCTCGAGCTGATCCTGCACAACCCCTTCGGCTACGTCGACACCGTGAAGACCGCCTCGGTCAACTACGCCAACATGGACTCCCAGCCGGCGATCCTCGGGCTCGGCCGGGGACCGGCGCAGGTCCAGGAGGCCCTGCACCTGCTCCTGCTCGCCGCCTTCCTCGGCCTCCTCGCCCTCGTGCCGGGGCTCGCCCTCGTGGGCCAGGTCCCCCGCCGCACGGCCCGGGTGCTCCTGGTGGGCCTCGCCCTGTGCCTGTACACCGGTGCGGTCTCGGTCATGGTCGAGACCGGCACGGCCCGGCTGCGCTCCCCCTCGGAGCCGATCCTGGCCCTCCTGCTGGTGCTCTCGGCCTCGCTCGCGCACCCGCACCTGGCTCGGCTGCGCCACCCGAAGGGTTGATCCGAGACCGTCCGCACCTGGCCGCGGCCGTGCATTGTTGACCGCGACGCTCAAGATTTGGGATCGTGGTGGGGAATTGTTGACTCCCCGGGTCGGTTATGCCTCCGTGGAGTTCGCCGCAACCGGAAGGCACCCCAATGCTCCAGCGTGAGATCGATCCCGGCCAAGCCGCCGACATCGAGAAGTTCGAGCGGGTCCTGGCCGGCTACCTGGCCGGCGAGGTCGACGAGGACGTGTTCCGCGTCTTCCGCCTGACCAACGGCATCTACGGCCAGCGCCAGGGCGGCCACAACCAGATGCTGCGGGTGAAGATCCCCTACGGCGGCGTCACCCCGGAGCAGCTCGACCTGTTCGGCCGCCTGGCCGACGAGTACTCCCGTGGCTGGGGCCACATCACCACCCGGCAGAACATCCAGGTGCACTACGTCGCCTTGGAGCGGGTGCCCGACGCCATGCGCGAGCTGGCCTCGGTGGGGCTCACCACCCGGGAGGCGTGCGGTGACACCGTCCGCAACGTCATGGGCTGCCACCTCGCCGGCGCCTGCCCCCACGAGAAGCTCGACATCACCGCCTGGGCCCAGGCCACCTACGAGCACTTCGTCCGCAACCCCATCGGCCAGCGCCTGCCCCGGAAGTTCAAGATCAACTTCTCCGGCTGCGAGACCGACTGCGGCCAGGCCATGTTCAACGACGTGGGCATCATCGGCGCCTCCCGCACCCTCGAGGACGGCACCGTCGAGCTCGGCTTCCGGGTCTTCGTCGCCGGCGGCCTCGGCGCCAACCCGTTCCCGGCGCTGGCGCTGGAGGACTTCACGCCGCGCGAGGAGCTGCTGCCCACCATCGAGTCCGTCCTGCGGGTGTTCAACAGCACCGGCAACCGCGACAACAAGCTCCGCGCCCGCATGAAGTGGGTCGTCCAGACCCTCGGGTGGGAGGAGACCCAGCGCCGCATCCTCAAGGAGCGCAAGTTCCTGCTGGCCTCGTCCACCTGGCCGGGTGGCATCCCCGCCGAGGTGCAGAAGCACGGCGACGCCCCCGCCGGCGTGTCGGTCACCGTCACGCCCACGGCCATCGGCCAGGGCACCCCGGTCACCCTCCGCTCGAACGACCCCTACGAGCGCTGGGACGACGCCAACGTCGTCCGCGGCACCGCCAAGGGCACCGTGTCGGCCATCGCCTGGGCCAAGCTCGGCGACATCACCTCGGACCAGTTCCGAGCCCTCGCCTCGATCCAGCGGGAGTTCGCCGCCGAGGTCCGCCTCACCAACCGGCAGAACGTCGCCTTCCTCGGTCTCACCGAGGAGCAGCTCCCGAAGCTGTACGCCCGCCTGCAGGCCATCGGCATGGCCGAGGCCGGAGCCGAGCTCTCCCGGGACGTCGTGTCCTGCCCGGGCGCCGACACCTGCAACCTGGCCGTCACCCAGTCCCGCGGCCTGGCCGACGCCATCGCCCTGCGCCTCGAGGAAGAGGGCCTGGCCGACGTCGGCGGCATCCGCACCAACATCTCCGGCTGCACGAACTCCTGCGGCCAGCACCACATCTCCGACATCGGCTTCTCCGGTGCCGAGCGACGGGCCCACGGCCGGTCGGCCCCGGGCTACACGATGCTGCTCGGCGGCTACGTCGGCGAGGAGCAGGTGCACTTCGGCGAGCGGGCCCTGCGCCTGCCGGCCAAGAACGCCCCCGAGGCCGCCGTCCGCGTCGTGCGCCGGTTCAGCACCGAGCGCGAGGCCGGCGAGTCCTTCCGCTCGTGGATGGACCGCTCCGGCGGCGTCAAGACCCTGGGCGCCGAGCTCAAGGACCTCGACGAGTTCCCCACCTTCGAAGAGGCCCCGGACTTCTACGTCGACTACGCCGAGACCGGTCCGTACGTGGCCGAGGTCGGCGAATCGGAGTGTGCGACGTGACGCTGCTGGACCAGCCCACCGAGACCCCCATCCGCTCGCTCAAAGGCCGATCTGGAGCCCGCATGAGCCTTCCGGACACGCACCGGACCGACTACTCCGACGCCGAGCTGGCCGAGCTCAACGACGAGTTCGAGCGCCTCCCGGCCTCCAAGATCATCCAGTGGGGCGTCGACAACTTCGGCCACCACCTGGCCATGAGCGCCTCGATGACCGACTCCGTGCTGATCGACCTCGCCACCAAGATCGACCCCGCCATCGAGGTCATCTTCATCGACACCGGCTACCACTTCCCGGAGACGTTGGCCACGGTGGAGCAGGTCCGCCGGCGCTACGGGCTCAACCTGCGGATGATGACCGTCGCCCGCCAGGAGGAAGAGCTCTGGCAGGCCGACCCGGAGAACTGCTGCTCGGCGGTGAAGGTCGGCCAGCTCGACCGCGCCCTCGCCAGCAAGGACGCCTGGATGAGCGGGCTGCGCCGCAAGGAGGCCGCCACCCGGGAGTCGGCCCCCATCGTGTCCCGCGACCTCCGTGGCCTGGTGAAGCTCAACCCCATCGCCAACTGGACCGACCAGGACGTCGACGACTACATCGCCCAGCACGACATCATCGTCAACCCGCTGACGCTGCAGGGCTACCCGTCGATCGGCTGCATGCCCTGCACCACCCCGGTGGCCCCCGGCGAGGACCCTCGCGCCGGCCGCTGGCGCAACTCCGACAAGACCGAGTGCGGCCTGCACCTGTCCTGAGCAGGTCCGCCAGGCGGTGGTCTCGACCCTCGGCGAGCCGGGCGCCGTCGCCAGAGCCCGTCTGGGGCGTCAGCGCTTCTGGGAGATGGTGAGCCCGTCGGCCACGGCGAGCAGCACGGTCTGCACGCGATCGTCCGACGCCGCCCGGGCGTTGTAGGCCCGCAGCGCCTTGGTGGCGTCGTCCTGGTCCGAGGCGTCGGTGATGGCGCCGCCCCACAGGGTGTTGTCGGCCACGATCCAGCCGCCGGGCCGCACGCGGGGCACCAGCTCCTCGTAGTACGACGAGTAGCCGGTCTTGTCGGCGTCGATGAACGCCAGGTCGATCACCGGGTCGGGCGGCAGCGCCTGGAGCGTCTCGATGGCCGGGGCGATGCGCAGGTCGATGCGATCGGCCACGCCGGCCTCCTCCCACGCCTCGCGGGCGATGGCGGTCCACTCCTCGCTGACGTCGCAGCACAGCAGGCGGCCGCCGTCGGCCAGGCCCCGGGCCACGCACAGCGCCGACGAGCCGGTGAAGGTGCCGACCTCGACGGCGTTGGTGACGCCGGCGAAGCGGGTGAGCATGGTGAGGAACGCCTGCTGGTCCGGGGCGACCTGCATGGTCGCCCGGCTGCCGAGCGCCGCGGTGCGCTCGGTGAGGCGGGCCATGACCGGGTCGACCTTGGCGCTGTGGTCGACGACGTAGCCCCACAGGGCGTCGTCGAGGAGGAACGGGCGGTTGCTCATCGAGCGATCCCCGCCCCGGCGCCGGCGCTCACTGCTGGTACCCCTCGACCACCTTGACGTCTCGGACGTCGGAGGTGTCGGGCTGGTCGTACTGGCGCTTGGCCCGGCGCTGGCGGAGCAGGTCCCAGCACTGGTCGAGCGTCTCCTCGAGGTGGGCGAGGCGGTCCGGGTCGGGCTCGCCGGACGAGCGGACCTCGTGCTCCTCGGCCACCAGCGCGTCGATGGTGGCGATCAGTTCGGCGTCGGCCATGGGATGGCTCCTCGGGTCGGGTGCCCTGGACCGTACCGGCGGCAGGTGCGGTCGCGCGCCCGATCCGCCCGGCGGGCGCACCGAGCCGGCGATATGGTCCGCCCGAACCCCAGGAGGCTCCCCCATGACCGAGATCCACGGCACCGCCAAGCCCGGCTTCGAGGCGCTGCGCGCCCAGTTCGCCAAGAACTTCGACGACGGGCTCGAGCGAGGGGCGAGCGTGGCGGTCACGCTGCACGGCGAGCCGGTGGTCGACCTCTGGGCCGGCGACGCCGACGGCGAGGGCACCCCGTGGCAGCAGGACACCATCGTCAACGTGTGGTCCACCACCAAGACCATGGCGGCCACCTCCCTGCTGATCCTGGCCGACCGGGGCGAGCTCGACCTCGACGCCCCCGTGGCCGACGTGTGGCCCGAGTTCGCCGCCAACGGCAAGGACCGCATCACCACGGCCCAGATCATGGGCCACACGGCCGGCCTGTCGGGCTGGGACCCGGCCATCGAGCCCGCCGACCTCTACGACTGGGACAAGGCGGTCTCGGTGCTCGGCGCCCAGGCGCCGTGGTGGGAGCCCGGCACCGCGTCCGGCTACCACGCGCTCACCCAGGGCTACCTCGAGGGCGAGGTGGTGCGCCGGGTGAGCGGGCGCACCATCGGCACGTTCTTCCGCGAGGAGGTCGCCGAGCCCCTCGGCGCCGACTTCCACATCGGGCTCCCCGAGTCCGAGGAGCACCGGGTCGGCGAGATGGTCCCGCCCGGCGTGGGCCTCGGCGGCGACCTGAGCGCAGCGGGCGTCGACCTGACCTCGGTCGCGGTCCGCACCCTCCTCTCGGCCCCCATCACCGGCGCGGAGTGCAACACCCGGGAGTGGCGGGCCGCCGAGATCCCCGCAGCCGGCGGCACCGGCAACGCCCGGTCCGTGGCGCGGGTGCACTCGATGCTGGCCAACGGCGGCACCGTCGACGGCGTCACCCTGCTCTCCCCCGCCGGCGTCGAACGCATCCTGGTGGAGCAGGCCCACAACCAGGACCTGGTGCTGGGCATGAAGATGCGCATGGGCACCGGGTTCGGGCTCATGAACGACCTGATCCCGTTGAGCCCGAACCCCCGCTCCTTCTTCTGGGGCGGCTGGGGCGGCTCGATCGCGGTCACCGACCTCGACGCCGGCCTCTCGGTGGCCTACGTCATGAACAAGATGGCCGACGGGCTGGTGGGCGACCTGCGCGGCGCCATGCTCGTCTTCGCCGCCTACCAGGGCCTCGCCGAGCAGGGCTGAGCTCGCGCCGACCGCGAGGCGACCCGGGCTCAGATCGCCCGGCCGGCCGCCGCCCAGTACTCGTCCTTGAGGAGCCGCTTGTAGAGCTTCCCGGTGGGGTGCCGGGGCAGCTCGTCGCGGAAGTCCACCGTGCGCGGGCACTTCACGTCGGCCAGGTGGGCCCGGCAGTGGGCGATCAGCTCGGCGGCCAGCTCGGGCCCGGCGGCGGCCGGATCGACCGGCTGGACCACGGCCTTCACCGCCTCGCCGAAGTCGTCGTCGGGGATCCCGAACACCGCGGCGTCGGCCACCGCCGGGTGCATGGCCAGGATGTTCTCGGCCTCCTGGGGGTACACGTTCACCCCGCCCGTGATGATCATGTACGCCTGGCGATCGGTGAGGTAGAGGAAGCCGTCCTCGTCCACCCGCCCCACGTCGCCCAGCGTGCTCCAGCCCTTCGGGTGCCGGGACTTCGCCGTCTTCTCCGGGTCGTTGTGGTACTCGAAGGCCGCCGCGCTCTCGAAGTAGATGGTGCCGGGCGTGCCCACCGGGACCTCCTCGCCGTCGTCGTCGCAGATGTGCATGGGGCCGAGGATGCTCTTGCCCACGGTGCCCGGGTGGGCCAACCACTCCTCGCTGTTGCAGTACACGAAGCCGTTGCCCTCGGTGCCCGCGTAGTACTCGTGCACGATGGGGCCGAACCACTCGATGATCTGCTGCTTGGCCGGCACCGGGCAGGGGGCGGCCGCGTGGACGATGACCTCCATGGACGAGACGTCGTAGCGGTCCCGCACCTCCTGGGGGAGCTTCAGGAGGCGGATGAACATGGTGGGCACCCACTGGCTGTGGGTGATGCGGTGCTCCTGGATCAGCGCCAGCGCCGTCTCCGGGTCGAAGCGCTCCATGACCACGACGGTGCCACCCGCCTGGTGCGCCGACATCGAGAAGCGCAGCGGCGCGGCGTGGTACATCGGCGCCGGCGAGAGGTAGCGCATCTCCTCCCCGAAGCCGAGCAGGCCCATGGCGAGCAGGGTCACGCCGGTGGGCGTCTCGAGCGGCACGCCGGCGAAGCGGATCTCGACCCCCTTGGGCTTGCCGGTGGTGCCCGAGCTGTAGAGCATGTCGACGCCCGCCTGGCGGTCCGGCAGCGGCTCCGCAGGCTGGGCGGCGATGGCGTCCTCGTAGCGCTCGAAGCCCGGCAGGTCGCCGTCGAGGACGAACCGGGCCTCCACCTTGGGCGTGGCCTCGGTGACGGCCGCGGCCTGCTCGCCCGTGTACGCCGAGGCGATGAGCACCCGGGCGTCGCAGTCGTCGACGATGTACGCGAGCTCCTCGGGCGTGAGGCGAGTGGAGGCGAAGGTGTAGATCAGCCCGGCGTAGTGCGCGCCCCACGCCAGCTCCAGGAAGCGCACGTGGTTCTCCACGCAGATCGCCACGTGGTCCCCCGGCTGGAGCCCGAGCGAGCGGAACAGGTTCGAGAGGCGGTTGGCCCGCTCGTCGAGCTCGCCGTAGGTCAGGGCTTCCCCCGACCCCGCCATCACGATGGCCGGTCGGTCGGGGGCGGTCGCGGCGTGGATCCCGGGGTGCATGCCCGGACCGTACCCAGCGCTGCGGGACCGTGCTTGACCGGCCGGTCAAGCGGAGGGCCGCTTGACCCGGCGGGGGCGGTCGGTGACGATGACGGTCGTGCGCGTCACGGCCGTCGAGGTTCCGACCAGGGTCCTGGTGTTCGGGATGGCCCGACCCGACGGCACCATCGACGCCGGCGAGCTCTACGACGTCGCTGCCGCGTGCGGCCAGTCCGACGAGCAGGTCCGCTCGTGCCTCCGCCGACTGCTGAGCGAGGGCCTGCTCGAGCGCGACGGCAGCGGCCGCTCAGCCACGTTCCACACCACGCCGGCCGGCGACGTGCTCCGGCTCGGCTCCCTGCGCCGCCACGAGCTCGCCTACCGCCAGGACCGCACCGGCCAGGGCTGGGACGGCCGGTGGCACCTGGCGGCCTTCGCCATCCCCGAGCACAAGCGGGCGGCGCGAGACCGCTTGCGCGACCGGTTGCTCGACGCCGGCGGCGCCGTCATCAACAACGGGCTCTACGTGTCGCCGCGCCCGTGGGAGGACGAGGTGCGCGAGATCGCCGAGCACCTCGACGTGCTCGATCGGCTGAGCCTGGCCGGCACCGACGACCTGGAGGTGGGCGGGACCCGGGACGCCCGCGCGCTGGCCCGTGCCCTCTGGCCCGTCGACGAGCTGGCCGGCAGCTACACCCGCTTCGTGGCCGACCACCAGCGCATCGTCCCGGTCCTCGAGCGGCTGCGCGAGCGCCACGACCGGATCTCCGACGCCGACTTCCTGCCTGGCGCCCTGCGCATGGTCATCGCCTTCCAGGAGGTGTTCCTGCGCGACCCCCTGCTGCCTCCGGAGCTGCTCCCCCGCCCGTGGCCCGGCCGCGCCGCCCGAGACCTGCTCGTCACCAGCCGCCGCCTCGCCCTCCGCCTGCGCGAGGAGCACGAGCGGCCCGCCCTGTTCGCCGCCTTCGACGAGTTCGTCGCCCGCTCCTGACGGGCAGGGATCACCCGGTCGGGGTAGACCCGACGGCGTGACGAACCGGATCGAGGACTACGCCCTGCTGTCGGACACCCAGTCGGCGGCGCTGGTGGGGCGGGACGGCTCGATCGACTGGCTGACGTTCCCCCGCTTCGACTCGGCCGCCTGCTTCACCGCGCTGCTGGGCACGCCGGACCACGGGCGCTGGCTGCTGGCGCCGGTCGGCGAGGTCACCGCCGTGCGGCGGCGGTACCGGCCCGGCACCCTGGTGCTCGAGACCCGGTTCACCACTGCCGACGGCGAGGTCGAGCTGGTCGACTGCATGCCCATCCGGGGCGACGATCGCCTCGACGTCGTGCGCCTGGTGCGAGGGATCCGGGGCACGGTCCCCATGCGCATGCACCTCACGGTGCGCATGGACTACGGCTCGATCGTGCCCTGGGTGCGGCGGGTCGACGGCGGCCTGCGCATGGTGGCCGGGCCCGATGCCCTGGCCTTCCGCACCACCGTGGAGCACCGCCCCGACGACTGGTCCACCGTCGCCGAGTTCACCGTGGCCGAGGGCGACGAGGTGCCCTTCGACCTCGCCTGGCGCCCCTCGCACCTCGAACCGCCCGAGCCGATCTCGGTGGCCGACTCGATCGAGCGCACCACGCGCTGGTGGAGCGACTGGAGCGGCCGCTGCGAGCAGTTCGCCCCCTACGACGACGTCATCCGCAGCTCGATCACAGTGCTGAAGGGCCTCACCTACGAGCCCACCGGCGGCATCGTGGCGGCGCCGACGACCTCCCTGCCCGAGAGCATCGGCGGCCCGCGCAACTGGGACTACCGCTACTGCTGGCTGCGCGACGCCACGTTCACCCTGACCTCGCTGCTCGACGCCGGCTACACCGAGGAGGCGGCCGCCTGGCGGGACTGGCTCCTCCGGGCCGTGGCCGGACGGCCCGAGGACGTGCAGATCATGTACGGCCCGGCCGGTGAGCACCGCCTCACCGAGCTGGAGCTGGACTGGCTGCCCGGCTTCGAGGGCTCCTCGCCCGTGCGGGTGGGCAACGGCGCCCACGACCAGTTCCAGCTGGACGTGTTCGGCGAGGTCATGGATGCCTTCTACGAGGGCCACCTGGTGGTGGCCGACGACCAGCCGAACGTGTGGAAGGTCGGCCGGGCGCTGGTCGAGGTGGTCGAGAAGCGGTGGGAGGAGCCCGACGACGGCATCTGGGAGGTGCGCGGCGGTCGCCGGCACTTCACCCACTCCAAGGTCATGGCGTGGGTGGCCATCGATCGCGCCATCCGCATCGCCGAGGGCCGCGGCACCGACGCCCCGGTCGACCGGTGGACGGACCTGCGCGAGCGCATCCACGCCGAGGTGCTGGCCAAGGGGGTCGACGACCGCGGGGTGTTCGTGCAGGAGTTCGGCGGCACGGCCCTCGACGCCAGCCTGCTCATGGTGCCCCTGGTGGGCTTCCTGCCGCCCGACGACCCGCGGGTGGTGGCCACCGTCGCCGCCATCCAGGACGAGCTGACCCACGACGGCTTCGTGCACCGCTACGACGCCGCCAAGACCGACGACGGCGTCGGCGGCCAGGAGGGCACGTTCCTGATGTGCACGCTCTGGCTGGCCGACGTGTTCATCCTGCAGGGCCGCATCGACGAGGCCCGAGAGATCTTCGAGCGGGTCGTGGCCCTGCGCAACGACGTCGGCCTGCTGGCGGAGATGTGGGACCCCACCGAGCAGCGGATGCTCGGCAACTTCCCCCAGGCCTTCTCCCACACCGCCCTCGTCGCCACCGGCATCGCCCTCTCCCGCCACGATCGCGGCGTCGAGGGGCGGGGAAGCGGCGAGGAGGCCGACGCCGGCCCGCCGACCGGGCGCAGCGCCCGACGGGCCCTCTGGCACCGCGGCTGACCGAGCCGCCCCTCCCCGTCGGGATCAGACCGGGAACCGGCGACGGATCCAGTCGGCGAAGAGCGGGTCCACCACCACCAGGCGGTCGTCGGGGCGGCGGGCGAGGTAGCCGCTGCCGAGCAGCGCCTGCACCCCGGCGCGCCGTGCCCGCCGAGAGCGACAGCGCGCCGGCCGCCGTGCCGTAGACGCTCCCGCCCGAGGCGACGGCTCGCAGCACCTTCTGGTGGCCGGCCGGCATGAGCTCGAGCAGGCGCTCGGAGCCGCTGTCGACCGCCGCCCGCGTGGCGGCCAGGGCTGCCTGCCAGTCGTCGTCGGTGGCGGCGTCCCCGGGCGCCACCCGCTGCCACACCGCGTCGGCCATCTGCATGGCCCGCTGCGGGTGCCCGTCGGCCATGGCGACGATCGGACCGATGACCGGCCCCGGCGAGCGGCCGGTCCGCGTGAAGCCGTCGGCCAGGTTGTCGGCAACCTCGGCGTCGGTGAGCGGCCCGATCTCGATGAGGTCGGCCTGGGAGAAGAACGGCTGGGCCTGGTCGGTGAAGAGCATCCGCATGGTGGAGGGCTGGGACCCGGCGAACACGATCCCCAGCTCGCGGTAGTGGTGCTGGAGCTCGGTGCGCAGGACCCCGGCCGCCCGGTCGACGCCGGCGATGCCGGAGAACTCGTCCAGGACCAGGACCAGCGGGCGCTTCTGTGCGGTGCGCACCAGCAGCTGCAGCAGGGATCGGAGGACGAGCACCGGGTCGGGCCGATCTCGGGGCCCCTTCGAGAGCTGGACGCCGAGCGCGCCGAGCGAGAGCGACACGGACGCGGCGGCGAGGTCGAGCGCCTCGCGCAACGGTCCGCGGGTGGCGGCCAGGCCCCGGTCGAAGGCGCCCGCGAGATCGGCCATGGAGCTCAGCTCGTAGAGGTCGACCCACACGGTCTCGGGGCCGACCTCGGCCAGGTCGGCCGACACCTGCCGCAGCACGCTGGTCTTGCCGTAGCGCCGCGGCCCGAGCAGGGCGGTCAGCCGGTGCTCCGTCAGCCGCTGTGCCAGGTCCTGGCGCAGCGCCTGCCGCCCGGACACCTCGCCCGGGGCCAGCGGGCCTTGGAAGGGAAAAGGGCTCTGTTCAGCCATAGCGAAAAGGTATCACTGAACGATGTGCTTTCTCGCCGCCGAGCGGCCGTCGCTCAGCTCCTCGCCGGCGGCGGCGGCAAGCGCCGGCCCGCGGGCGGGGACGGCAGCGGTCCGACGGGCTCCGCCCACCGGACCACCCGACCCGGCCCGAGCACGGGAGCCAGCTCCCACAGCCCCACGCGCCGACCCGACCGGCGGTCCTGGCGCGCCAGCAGAGCAACCGCGGCGAGTGACCCGGCCACGGCGATCGCCACGCCACCGATGGACGGCCACGACCCCATGGGCGCGAGGGTGGCCGAACGGGCGACCAGGAGACCAGCGGCGCCGATCACGACCACGAGCTGGCCGAGACGGGGCCGGCGAGGCTCCTCGCCGGGTTGAGGCAGCTCGTCGACGTCGAGGCGCCGCAGCCGGCGTCGGAGCAGGCCGAGGGCCACCGCAGCGAGGAAGGCGGCACCCGAGGTGCTGGCGACCGCCGTCACGGCGCTGGCGGCTGCTGGCCCTTCACGCACCTCGAAGACCGCAGCGACCCCCGCCGCGGCCAGCGTGGCCGCCAGCCACCAGGTCCCCAGCGTCGAGAGGTGGGCGTTGGCGCACCGCGGCCAGCCCCGGGACACCGTCCACCCCGATGGCGGCAGCGGCCGCCCCTCGCCATCGAGGCCGTTGCGCGACAGCACGGCCAACCGCCACTGGTCCGCAGTGCGCCCGACCAGGTTGTTCATGGCGATCAAGACCAGGGCGAACGGGACGTTCACCAGGTCGCCGACGCCCCGCAAGGCGGCGGCGAGCGCGGCCACGAGGACTCCGGCTGCCACCGACCGGTGGATGGCGAGGACGACGGCGTGGCGGCGCTGCAGCACCAGGTGGGACGCCCACCGCTGCCACCGCAGGGGCACGGTGCCGAACCGACCCCGAGGCGACGCGAGCAGCACGGTGAGCCACACCCAGAGCGGCGGCGTGCCGATGCGGCGGGCGTGGAGGCCGGCTCGGGCGAGGTCGAGGCGGGACCGGACCGGGAGCCGAGCAGCGTGCCCGGGCAGGAGATCGAGCACCAGCGCGACGGCCTCCTCGCCCCTCGTCGCGCGCAGCCAGGCCGGGAAGAGGAACAGGATGCGGCGGGCCGACCGCTCCGCCCGGCTCACGCCAGGCCTCCTGCGAGACCGAGGTGGGTGGCTGCGGCGCGGGCGACGGCGAGGCGCTGCTGGGTCTCGAGCCGCACGGTGGAGCCGCCGTGCTCGGTGAGGGCGTAGTAGCGGCGGAGCCGGCCCTCGACGGTCTCGCTGCGCGTGGCCGCCACCAGCCCCTCGTCGACCAGCCGGTCCAGGGCGCCGTACAAGGTGCCGGCGCCGAGCTTCACGCGGCCGTCGGAGAGGTCGAGCACGTCCTGGGTGATGCCGTAGCCGTGGCGCTCGCCGGCACCGAGCGCCACGAGGATCAGGTACGTGGGTTCCCGCATCGTCGCCACGTGCGCATCATGCATCGGCATCCGATGCATCGTCAAGCGGCTGCAGAGGACCTGCCGCCGAGGACCTGCGGCCCTAGGCCAGCTTCTCGACGAACTTCTCGAGCTGGCGGAGGTTGCGGCACTCGTAGGCACCGCTCGTGTAGGCCGCGTAGTCGCCGACGATCGAGTCGCCGGTGTCCCAGTACGACTTGGGCTCGGGGTTGAGCCAGTAGACGTGGCGGGCCTTCTTCTGCATCTCCTTGATCACCCAGCTCTGCGACGCGTGGTAGTTGTTCCGCGCGTCGCCCAGGATGATCACGGTGGTCTTGGGCCCGATGTCCTTGCCCCACTTGTTGTGGAACACCTCGAAGGCGTGGCCGTAGTCGGAGTGGCCGTCCACCCAGACCACGTCGGCCTCGGTGTTGACCCGGTGCACGGCCTCGGTGACGTCCTCGACGCCCTCGAAGTACGAGGTCACCTCGTCGATGCCGTCGATGAACACGAACGAGCGGACCTTCGAGAACTGGCCGCTGATGGCGTAGACGAGCATCAGGGTGAAGCGGGCGAACGCGGCCACCGAGCCGGAGATGTCGGCGATCACGAAGATCTCGGGCTTGTGGGGCCGCGGGTGGCGGAACTTGGGCTCGGCGGGCACGCCGCCGTAGCTCAGCGAGGCCCGGACGGTGCGGCGGAAGTCGAGGGGGCCACGCCGGTTGTGGCGGCGCTTGCGGGCCAGGCGCACGGCCAGGCGACGGGTGAGCGGGATCAGCGCCTTGCGCAGCCCCACCATCTCCTCGCGGCTGGCGTGCATGAAGTCGACGTCCTCGGGGAGCGGCTTGCGCAGCGTCTTGGCCATGGCCTCGATGCCCCGGTCGGCCACCAGCCGCCGACGGATCTCCGCCTCGATCTCCTTCTTCAGGGCGTCGATGCGGTGCTCGTACTCGTCCTGCTCGAGGCGCTCCTCCAGCTTGGAGAGCTCCTGGCCGTCCTGGGACGCCTGGTCCCGGCGCTGCTCCATCATCTTCTCGAGCAGGCCCTCGAGGTCGAGGTTCCGAAGCGTCCGGTAGAGGTAGTAGGTGCCGCCGACGGGCCGGCCGGGCTCCATGCCGGCGAAGCGCTTCACGGCCTGGCGGGCGATGGCCCGCATGAGGCTCTCGTCACCCTTCATCATCGCCTGGTAGAGCAGCTGCTGGAGCTCCTCGGGCGTGAGGGCGTCGCCGCCGCCCTGGCCGCTCTGGCCGCTGCCCTGGTCGCCCTGGCCGTCGCGCTCGTCGTCGTCGAGCAGGTCGGCGAGGTCCTGCTCCAGGCTGTCGTCGTCGAGCCCGTACTTCGAGCCGCGCAGCGAGAAGTAGACCTCGAACACCGTCTCGAACGAGCGCCAGTGCGCTTGGTTCTTCACGAGCGTGGCGGCCAGCGCGTACTTGAACGCCTCACGGTCCTCGAAGCGGGATGTGCCGCAGGGCGGCCATGGCGTCGAGGTTCTCGGTGAGGCTGACCGGGAGGCCGGCCTCGCGCAGCTCCCCGATGAACCCGTTGAGCAGCTCGAGCAGCGGCTCGCCGGCGATGCCGGGCGCGCCGCCGTCGCCGTTGGGGGCCAGCGGGTCGGCGGTGTCGGTCACGAGAGGACCAGGCTCACTTGGGGCCGGGGGCGAAGGCCTTCATGCCCTGCTTGTCGGCCGCGAACTCGCGCACCGCCTTGGCGATGTCGGTCTGGTACTTCAGCAGGATGTTGGCGGTGCTCGAAGCCGTCTCGGCGTCGATCTGCTCCACGCCGAGCAGCATGAGCGTGTTGGCCCAGTCGAGCGTCTCAGACACCGAGGGCGACTTCTTCAGCTCGAGCTGTCGCAGGGACCGCACGATGCGGGCGACCTGGTCGGCCAGGTTCTCGGTGATGTCGGGGACCTTGGTGAGGACGATCTCCTTCTCGCGCTCCATGTCGGGGTAGTCGATGTGGAGGAAGAGGCACCGGCGCTTGAGCGCCTCGGAGAGCTCACGGGTGTTGTTCGAGGTGAGGAACACCATCGGGATCTGCTTGGCCTCGATGGTGCCGAGCTCGGGGATGGAGACCTGGTAGTCGGAGAGGATCTCCAGCAGCAGGGCCTCGGTCTCGACCTCGACGCGGTCGACCTCGTCGATGAGCAGCACCACCGGCTCGGTGGCCCGGATGGCCTCCAGGAGCGGGCGCTCGAGCAGGAACTCGTCGGAGAAGAGGTCCTCTTCGACCTCGTTCCAGCCCTCGTCGCCGCGCTGGGCCTGGATGCGCAGGAGCTGCTTCTTGTAGTTCCACTCGTAGAGCGCCTTGGCCTCGTCGAGGCCTTCGTAGCACTGGAGGCGGATGAGGCGAGCACCGATCAGCTCGGCCACCGACTTGGCCAGCTGGGTCTTGCCGGTGCCGGCCGGGCCCTCGACCAGGATCGGCTTCTGGAGCCGGTCGGCGAGGTACACGATCCCGGCGATGCCCTCGTCGGAGAGGTAGTCCACCTTGCGGAGGCCATCGCGGACCTCGGAGACGGACTCGAAGCGGTGGTCGGTCATCCGCGCAGGATAACGCTCATCTTGACCAGCCGGTCAATCAGTTCCACGGTCGGGCCGCAGACGACCGGTGAGCAGGCGGCGACCTACGTCGGCCGCGACGTAGGCGTCGTGGACCACGGCGCGCGGACCGACCGATGCGCCGGCTGCGGCAGGGGCGGACGATGGCCCCATGGCCCACCACCACCGCTCCCCCATCGGCCGCTGGCTCGCCCACGGACCAGCGCCCCTCGCTCCCTTCGACCTCGCCCTCCGGACCGGGCGCCACGTGGTCGCGCCCGGCGGTCCAGGCCGTCCCACCCGCGGTCGACGGGCGCAAGGGCACTCGATCGGTTGACGCGGGGGTCTGGCCCCCGGGACGAGCGGGCAGGCAGCGAGCATGTTGGTACGCCGTCTCGCCCGTCCGATGCTCGCCTCCGTCTTCGTCTCGGGAGGTGTCGACACCCTGCGCAACCCCGGCCCTCGTGCCGAGCTGGCCGAACCGGTGGTCGACCGCATCGTCGAAGCCGTGCAGCCCGTCGCCCAGAAGGTGGCCGCCGCCGGCCAAGACAAGGTCGAGGCCGCCGCCACCGCCATCGACGACGCCACCACCACGGCGGCAGCCAAGGTGGACGAGGCTGCGCTGGGCGCGGTCGACGCCGCCGGCACCGCAGCCGACAAGGTGCGCGCCGCCGGCGACGCCGCCACCGAGCAGGCCGAGGCGGACGACCGCATCGGCGACGCGCCGGCCGCCAAGGTCGACGAGGCCACGGACCGGGCCGCCGAGGTCGCCACCAGCGCCGAGGACCAGGCGGCAGGAGTGGCCGCCAAGGCGTCCGACGCCGCCCACGCCGCCTCCGACAAGGTGGGCGGTGTGGCCACCGAGGTGCGCAGCACCGTCTCCGCGGTGGCCGCCGGCAAGCCGCTGCCCTTCGAGACCGAGACCTACGTGAAGGTCAACGCGGCGGTGCAGGTGGGCGCCGGCGTGCTGCTCGGCCTGGGCAAGCTCCCGCGCCTGTCCTCGGCCGCCCTGGCCGCCACCCTCATCCCCACCACCGTCGCCGGCCACCGCTTCTGGGAGGCCGAGGGCGAAGAGCGCAAGGCCCAGCAGGTCCACTTCTTCAAGAACGTCAGCCTGGTCGGGGGCCTGATCCTGGCTGCGGTCGACACCGAGGGCCGCCCCGGCCTCGGCTACCGCGCGTCACACGCCCGCAAGGAGGCCAAGGTCGCCGGCGCCGCCGCCAAGGCCAACGCCGTCATCGGGTCCCGGGCCGTGAAGGCCAACGCCAAGGCCGCCGGTCGCCTTGCTGCGGCCAACGCGTCCGACGCCGGCGAGGCCGGCCGACGCCGGGCCAAGGCGGCCGGCAAGGCCGCCCGCAAGGAGGCCGAGGTCTACGGCAAGCAGGCCCGCAAGCAGGCGAAGAAGTACCAGAAGGTGGCGGCCAAGCGGGCCGACGCCTACGCCAAGGTGGCCTCGGAGCGGGCCTCGGCGTTCAGCGACGCGGCCTCGGACAAGGCGGCCGACCTGTCGAAGGTGGCCCAGAAGCGGGGCCACGAGCTGTCGAAGGCCGCGCAGGCGAAGGGCCAGGACGTGGCCAAGGCCGCTCGCCAGAGCGACCTGCCGGATGTGGCAGCCGCCCGCTTCCACGACCTCACGGCTCGTGCCCAGGACCTGGTGGCCGGCTGATCCCTTGGTGACGGGCCGGGCCCGGGGTCAGCCCCGGGTCTGGCCGTCGCCGCGCACGAGGTACTTGGCGGTGGTGAGCTCGCGGAGGCCCATCGGGCCCCGGGCGTGGAGCTTCTGGGTGCTGATGCCGATCTCGGCGCCGAAGCCGAACTCCTCGCCGTCGACGAAGCGGGTGGAGGCGTTGACCACCACGGCGGCGGCGTCGACCCGCTGGGTGAAGCGGTCGGCGGCGGCCAGCGAGCCGGTGACGATGGCCTCGCTGTGGCCGGAGCCGTAGCGGGTGATGTGGTCGATGGCCTCGTCGATGCCGTCGACCACCTTCACGGCCAGCTTCAGGTCGAGGAACTCGTTCGACCAGTCGTCCTCGGTGGCCTCGGTGGCCGACGGCAGCAGGGCGATGGTGGCCGGGTCGGCCACCATCTCGACGCCGGCCAGCACGTCGGGCAGCCCGGCGAGGAACGGTTCGGCGACGGCTCGGTGGACCAGCAGGGTCTCGGCGGCGTTGCACACCGAGGGGCGCTGGGTCTTGGCGTTGTGGATGATGCGGGCCGCCATCTCGAGGTCGGCGGCGGCATCGACGTACACGTGGCAGTTGCCGTCGCCGTCGACGACGTAGGGCACCGTGGCGTTGTCGAGGATCGAGCGGATGAGCGACGGGCCGCCGCGCGGGATGAGGCAGTCGATCGACCCCCGCTGCTGCATGAACGCCACGGCACCTTCGCGGGACGTGTCGTCGACGAGCACCAGCGCGTCGGCGGGCAGGTCGGCCTTGACGTAGGCCTCGCGCAGCACCGCCGCGATCGCCTGGTTCGAGGTGATGGCCCCCGAGGAGCCGCGGAGGAAGGCGGCGTTGCCGGACTTCAGGCAGAGGCCGGCGGCGTCGGAGGTCACGTTGGGCCGGTTCTCGTAGATGATCGCCACCACGCCGAGCGGCACCCGCACCCGGCTGATGCGCAACCCGTTCGGGCGGACCCAACCGTCGAGCACCTCGCCGACCGGGTCCGGCAGCGACGCCACCTGGCGCAGCCCACCGGCCATGGCCGCCACCCGGCCGGCATCGAGCCGGAGCCGGTCGATCACCGTGGGGGCGACCCCGCCGGCGATGGCACGCTCGACGTCGGTGGCGTTGGCGGCCAGCACGTCGGCCGTCCGGTCGACCAGCAGGTCGGCGGCGGCGAGCAGCGCGTCGTCCTTCTGCGTGCTCGAGGCCGTGGCCAGCACCCGGCTGGCGGCCTTGGCTCGCTGGCCCTGGGCGGCGATGGCAGAGGTCTCGGACACGCCCGCAGGATACCGGCGCCCCCTCCCCCACCCCCAACGACAGGCCCCCACCCCCCCGGGTCGGCCGCCCCACACCCCTCCCCCGAACTTGTGGGCCCACACCGCCGTTTTCGGCAGCGTCGGCCCACAAGTTCCCGGGTCGGGCGCCCCACCCCTCGAACTTGTGGGCCCAGACCGCCGTTTTCGGCAGCGTCGGCCCACAAGTTCGTCGGGGTGTGGGTGGTGGGGTGTGGGTGGTGGGGTGTGGGTGGGTCGGTCAGAGGGCGGCGGAGCCGCGGGACCAGGGGCCGGTGAGGGCGAGGACGATGCCGGGGGTCTGGATGTTGACGAACAGGGTGGAGCGGTCCCGGGAGAACGTGGGGCCGGTGAACTCGCTGTCGTTGAGGGCGTTGCGAGCGATCAGGAAGGTCTCGCCCCAGCGATTGACGCCGAGGACGTGCGACGCGCCCTCGCCGTCCTCGGCCAGCACCAGGCCGCCCGAGGGGGTGACGGTGATGTTGTCCGGGCCGTCAGGGCGATCCGAGGCCGTGTCGGTGTTGACCGCGTAGAGGACCTCGAGCTCGATGGTGCCCTTGCGCGGGTCGTAGGCCCACACCTGGCCGTCGTGCTCGGCCCGGCTGCCGTCGGCGAGGCGGGCGAAGGAGGCCACGACGTGCACCAGCCCGTCCTGCCAGTAGATGCCCTCGAGCTTGCGGCTGCGGGTGATCGCCCCGCCCGGGCCGGTGATCGTGGTGGCGCCGTTGGCGTAGGTGAACTGCTTGCGGGTGGAGACCGAGGTGGCCAGCGGGTCCGGCACCGTCTTCCACTGGACGCGGTGGCGGGCGCCGATGCGGGTCTCGGTGGAGAGGTCGGGCAGGTCCGGGACCAGCATGGCCTCGAGGTAGCCGCCCTTGCGGTACGCCCCGTACCGGTGGCGGCGATCCGCCGGGGTGAAGCGGTAGAGCAGGCCGTTGGGCCCGCTGGCGTCCTCGGTGAGGTAGGCGTGGCCGCGGCCGGGGTCGATGGCCACCGCCTCGTGGGCGAAGCGGCCCAGGGCGGTGAGCGGGGTGGGGTCCTGGTTGTGCCCGGGGGTCGAGGGGTCGACCTCGAACACCCAGCCGTGGTCGCGCAGCGCGGTCGTGCCGTCGGCCTTCTGCTCGGTCTCCTCGCAGGTCAGCCAGGTGCCCCACGGCGTGGGGCCGCCGGCGCAGTTGCTCCACGTGCCGGCCAGGCTCACGTACTCGACCTGGCGCTTCCCGTGGCGGTCGACGTGGATCGTGCTGGTGCCGCCGACGGCCTTGGGGTCGTAGGTGTACGCAGCCGGCGCGGTGGCCGGGAACGCCGCGGTGGCGCCCTGCTCGTGGTTCACGACCAGCACGGTCGAGCCACGGGGCCCGGCGAAGGCGGCGGTGCCGTCCTGGGCGCCCGGCACGAGGGCCTGGGTCGGGCGGCCGGACAGGTCGGTGAGGCGATCGCCGGCCCGGGTGACCACCTGGTAGCGGAAGCCCTTGGGCAGGTCGAGCAGGCCGGCGGGGTCGGCCACGAGCGGGCCGTAGCCGGTGCCTCGGGAGAAGTGGTGGGTGGCGGCGTCGGAAGCCGCGAGCAGCGGCTCGGCCCGGCCGAGGATGGTGACGCCGACGGCGGCGGCGCCGGCGCCCTGGAGGAACTGGCGACGGGATGCAGGCATGGGGGGCTCCTGGTGAAGGTGACGGGTGCCCCGAGGGTGACGGGTCGACCTGGCGCCTGCCCCACCGGGAGGTGAAGCCTGGGTGAGGACCTCGTGGCCCTCGGGTGGCGGGCCGGCCGGCGGGCCCACCGCTGGTCCGAGGCGCCCGGGCGGCCACCGGTAGGGTTGCGCCGTGCCCACGGTCCGCCCGGCGACCCCCGACGAGATCCCGCGCGTGGGCGAAGCCCTGGCTGCGGCCTTCGCCGACGATCCCGTGTGGTCGTGGCTGGCCTCGCCTCGCGCCTCCTGGTCCGAGCGGGCTGCGGCGTGGTTCGCCGCCGAGGCCCGCACGCAGCTCCGCGGCCACGGCGAGGTCCTGGTCGACGACGAGCTCCGCGGGGCGGCGCTGTGGTCCTCTCCCGGCCACTGGCAGACCAAGCCGAGCGAGTCGGTCGCCCTGCTGCTGCCGTCGCTGCGCCTGTTCCGCAGCCGCAGCGTCCGCGGCCTGCGCACCGTCTCG
Organism: Aquihabitans sp. G128; assembly: GCF_019048865.1. Taxonomy (GTDB): domain Bacteria; phylum Actinomycetota; class Acidimicrobiia; order Acidimicrobiales; family Iamiaceae; genus Aquihabitans. The sequence goes on from NZ_CP077604.1 coordinate 1,659,744, forward strand.
GCCATGGAGGCCAAGCACCCGAAGGCCCGCTTGCACTGGTACCTGGCCGTGCTCGGCACCGACCCCGCCCACCAGGGCCACGGCGTCGGCAGCGCGCTGATCCGGGCGGTCACCGACCGCTGCGACGAACAGGGCCTGCCCGCCTACCTCGAAGTCGTCGAAGGAGCAGAACGTGCCGTTCTACGCTCGGCACGGCTTCGAGGTCACCGAGGAGCTGGCGCTGGCCGACGGGCCGACCATGTGGTTGACGTGGCGGGAGCCAAAGGGATGAGGGACCGACGATGATCCCCCCCGAAGCAGGTGCAGAAGGCGGTCGAGGTCTTCGTCGCCGACGTGGCGGCGGCCATGCGCGACGTCGTGGGCCGCCTCCCCGCGCTCGACGGCCGGCGCCTCGACCAGGACGTCGCGACCGAGGCGTTCAACCTGGTCACCGCGTTCATCGACGTCGACAAGAGCCACACCGACGACGAGCTCTGGGGCGTGATCTTCGCCTTCGGCCGCTGGATGCCGGACCAGCTGGGCCGGGCCAAGCCCGACGAGCTGCGCCGCACGTCGCTCCTGGTGGGCCGGGCCGCCTGGCTCGAGCAGGTGTCGCCGATGTTCGAGATTCTGGTCACCGCCGACCAGCGCTTCGGCACCACCCACAGCCGCACGTACTACGACCGGGGCATCCACCTCGCCTTCACGGTCATCGCCCTCGACGCCCAGCCCTCGCGGCCCGAGCTGCAGGCCATCGACGACCTGCGCACCCGCCTGCTCGGGGCCATGTCGGGCCTGCCCGCCTCGCCGCTCACCCCAGGCGGCCCTCCCGGGCCCGGGGCGCCGGCGGCCGTCGCCGGCCCCGGTGCCCCTGCCGCCGAGGCGGCCGCCACGCCGGCCGTCGCCACCGAGGAGGAGCTGCCGCCCGCCCGGCCGCTGGAGGAGCTGCTCGCCGAGCTCGACGAGCTGGTGGGCCTCGACAGCGTGAAGACCGAGGTCCGCCTCGTCACCAACCTCCTGCGCGTGCAGCAGCTGCGCGCCGAGCGGAACCTCCCCACGTCGCCCCAGAGCCGCCACCTCGTCTTCACCGGCAACCCCGGCACCGGCAAGACCACCGTCGCCCGCCTGCTGGCCGGCATCTACCGGTCGCTGGGCGTGGTGAGGAAGGGCCAGCTGGTGGAGACCGACCGCTCCGGCCTGGTGTCGGGCTACGTCGGGCAGACCGCCCTCAAGGTCATGGAGGTCGCCGACCGGGCCACCGACGGCGTGCTGCTCATCGACGAGGCCTACGCGCTGGCGCGCGGCGGCGAGAACGACTTCGGCCGCGAGGCCATCGACACCCTGGTGAAGGTCATCGAGGACCGGCGCGACGAGCTGGTGGTGATCGCCGCCGGCTACCCCGACGAGATGGCCACCTTCATCGCCGCCAACCCCGGCCTGGCCTCGCGGTTCCCCAAGACCATCTTCTTCCCCGACTACACCGACGACGAGCTGTGGAGCATCTTCAGCACCGTCGGCGAGAAGGCCGGCTACCGGCCCGACGCCTCCGCCGAGGCCAAGGTGCGGGCCTGGTTCGCCTCGGTGCCCCGGGACAAGGGGTTCGGCAACGGCCGCCTGGCCCGCAACCTGTTCGAGGACGCCGTCGCCCGCCAGGCCGGCCGGGTGGTGGCCATCACCGACCCCACCGACGAGCAGCTGACCACCCTCGTCGCCGAGGACATCGCCGGCCCGGGCGAGGGCCCGCGGCACGGCAACGCCGAGCCGGCCGCCCCGGCCCCCGCCACCCCTGCCGGCGGGCCGACCGGGAGCGCCGCCCCGTGAGGCAGCGGATCCTGGCGATCGTCGGCGCCGTGGCCCTGGTCGTGGTGGCCGTGTTCGTCCGCTCGATGATCAGCGACGACGGCTCGGGCGGCTCCTCCGGCGACGACGGCGGGAAGCCCGTGGTCGCCTGCACGCCCGACCTCCAGGGCATCTGCGACGCCCTCGAGGCCGACGGTCGCATCGCCGCCGACACCCCTGCGCTCGACCTGGCCGACGCCGCCGCCCCGCCTGCTGCGCTCGACGGCTGGATCACCTGGGACCCGGCCCCCGGCATCGCCGACATCGATGCCGAGCAGGCCAGCGCGAACAAGCCCTGGGATGCCGGTGCGCCCCTCGGCGCCTCCACCTTGGCGGTGGCCGTGCGCGGCAGCCAGCTCACGGGAGCACCGTCGGGCTGCACCCAGGTGGCGTTCCCGTGGACGTGCCTCGACCAGGAGGCATCGTCGAGCGCCGCCATCGGCGTGGGCACCGGCACCACCGCCGAGAGCCTGGCCCGCCTCTACCCGATCGCCCTGAGCCTCGTCCCCGACGCCGACAGCGGCTTCCGCGACATCCCCGACCAGCGCCTCCAGTCTCTGGTGAACAGCCCGCCGGACGGCCAGGACCCGTTCCCGGACCAGCTGCGGACCCTGCAGACGAAGGTCGGCGCCCTGAACTACCTCGTGGGCACCACCGACGCCTTCGAGGGAGCCGAGAACCTGACCGTGCTGACGGCCACCCCTGTCGCCCAGGCCACGATCGTGCTGGCGCCGCGCCGGGGGACGAAGGACCTCGTGGCGGGGTCGGCGCTCACGAGCAGCGGTGTGCAGCAGGCGCTGCGTGACGCCGGCGTCGTGCCCGGCACCGGCAGACTGGCACCCGACGACCGCGCAGGCGACCTCTACGCCGTCCGAGACAAGGTGGGATGACATGAGCACCCAGAACGTTGGACCGAAGCGGCGCCTGCGGCTGACCGCGGTGGCGCTGGCCGCCGGGCTGCTCGCCGCCAGCTGCAGCAGCGGGAGCGGCAGCTCCGGCGAGGGCGCCGACGGGCTGGGCGACCCGGGCGACTGCACGGTGGTCGACATCGCGGTGTCGTCGGAGAAGATCGACCTCATGAACGCCTTGGCGAAGTCGTTCAACGGCTCGAAGTCCGCCGAGCTCGGCGACGGCTGCGCCTTCGCCCGCCCGTACTCGAAGGCCTCCGGCGGCGCCACGGACCTGCTGGCCACCACCTGGCCGGAGACCGGCGAGGGGGAGCGCCCGGTCATCTGGTCGCCCGCGGCATCGAGCTGGGGGCAGATCCTCAACCAGCGCCTGGCCGACGACGGCAAGCCGGCCATGGTGGGCGACGCCGTCTCGTTCCAGCTGACCCCGCTGGTGATCGCCATGCCCGAGCCCATGGCCAACGCCCTCGGGTACCCCGGCAAGCCGGTGGGCTGGGCCGACATCGCCCGCCTGGCCACGTCCAAGGAGGGCTGGGCCGCCTACGGCCACCCCGAGTGGGGCGCCTTCAAGCTCGGCAAGACCAACCCGAACTTCTCCACCAGCGGCCTCTCCGCCCTCATCGGCCAGGCCTACGCCGCCACCGGCAAGACCCGCGGCCTGTCCAAGGAGGACCTCGAGGACGCCAAGGTCGAGCAGCTGGCGGCCGACGTCGAGTCGTCGGTGGTCCACTACGGCGACATCACCATGACGTTCCTCAACAACTGGTTCCGCACCGACCGGGAGGGCACGTCGCTGCTCTACGCGTCGGCCGTGGCCGTCGAGGAGAAGTCGGTGATCGACTACAACCAGGGCAACCCCGACGGCGTGCTCGACCCAGGAGAGAAGCCCCGCAAGCCCCGGGTCCCGCTGGTGGCGATCTACCCGAAGGAGGGCACGCTCTACAGCGACAGCCCGATGTACGTGGTCGACGCGCCGTGGGTCGACGAGGCCGAGCAGCAGGGCGCGAAGAAGTTCATCGACTTCATCCAGACCACCTCCAGCCAGAAGCAGGTGCTGGAGTACGGGTTCCGCCCCGGCAACCCGGACGTGAAGGTCGGCAGCCCCATCACCAAGGCCAACGGGGTCGACCCCGACCAGCCCTCCACGCTCCTGCAGGTCCCGGACCCGCCGGTCATGCTCTCGCTGCTGAAGAAGTGGCGCGAGCAGCGCAAGGGGGGCGCGTGATGCTCGTGCTCGACGTCTCCGGCTCCATGAAGGACCCGGCCGACCCGGACGATCCCGCCGGGCCCACCAAGCTCGACCTGGCCAAGAAGGCCGCCATCGAGTCGCTCGGCGAGTTCAAGAGCGACGACGAGGTCGGCCTGCGCATCTTCACCACCGGCCTGGGGCCCGACGGCCAGGCCAACTTCGAGAACGTGCTGCCGCTGCAGCCCATGTCCACGAACCGGGAGCGCCTCGCCTCGGCCATCCGCGACCAGTTCCCGCTGAACGCCACGCCGCTCTACGACGTCACGGACCAGGCGTTCGCCGACATGGTGTCGAGCTACGACGCGAGCCGGATCAACGCCATCGTGCTGCTCACCGACGGGCAGAACGACGACGGCGACACCGGCGACGACGACCAGCAGCTGTCGTCGCTGCTCGCCGACCTGCGCCGGTCCACCAACGGCGAGAGCGCCAAGCCCATCCGGATCTTCCCGATCGCCTACGGCAAGAGCGCCGACCTCGACGTGCTCCAGGACATCGCCGAGGCCACCAACGCGGCGGCCTACGACGCCAGCAACCCCGAGACGATCACCAAGGTGTTCACCGCGGTGGTGTCCAACTTCTGATGGCGTCGCTCAGCTTCCGCGACCGGTTCTTCTCGCCGCCGGTGTCGCGCGCCGTGACCTCGCCCAGCGCCATCCTGGCCCTGGGTGTCGGTGCCGCGGTGGGCGTGGTGGCCACGGCACCGCTGAGCATCCCGCTGGCGGTGCTGGGCGCGGTGGTGGGCGGAGCGGTCGGCTACGGCGGCCGGGTGGCGCTGGCCATGCCCAAGAAGGGCAAGGGCATCCGCATCGATCCCTTCGCCCTCACCGACCCCTGGCGCCGCGCCGTGCAGGAGGCGGTCCGCTCCCAGGCCCGCTTCGACGATGCCGTGAGGTCCTTCCGGAAGGGGCCGCTGCTCGACACCATGACCACGGTCTCGGGCCAGATCGAGGAAGCCATCTCCGAGTGCTGGCAGGTGGCCCAGCAGGGCCAGCTGCTGGCCGACGCCCGCAAGCGCATCAACGACCGCGAGGCGCAGTGGGAGCTCAAGCAGACCACCGACGCCATGGCCGGCAACCCGCCCAACGCCACCCAGGCCAGCACCATCTCGGCGCTGCAGAGCCAGCTGCAGAGCGCCGGCCGCCTCGATGCCCTGGTGGCGCGGACCCGTGACGAGCTCGCCCTGCTGAACGCCCGCCTCGACGAGAGCGTCACCAAGGCCATCGAGCTGTCGGTCTCGAACCGCCTCGAGGACGCCGACGCCCTCGGCGAGGACATGGACGACATCGTCGAGGACCTCGAGTCGCTGCGCCTGGCCATCGAGGACGTCGACGGCGCCGGCGCCGGCACCACCGGCGCGCCCGACGTGGCCACCCCCGGTGCCGAGCCCGCCGGCCCGGCGCCGGCGGCCGGTGCGCCCCACCTCCCGCCGCCCCCGGCACGAGATCCGCTGACCCCGCCACCGCTCCCCTCCGCCGGCGAGGCCGGCCAGAGCCAGGCCTCCCCCGGCTCGTGACGCCGGATCCCGTCGGCCCGCCCGGCCGCGACGGCGTCCACCGGCCCCGCACCGTCACCCCCGGCGTCAGCGCCGAGCCGCGCCAGGTGGTCCGGCCCCGGACCATCGGCGCGCTCGGGCGCCCCGACCCGATCGTCATCCCCCACCTCGAGTCGTTCGCCGCGGCCCCCTGGCAACCGCCCACCGGGCAGGTGCCGGTGGTGGTGGCCGAGCCCGACGGCGATCACCCGGCGGACCCCGACGCCCTGCTCTGGTCCGACGACCTCGACGACGACCTGTGGGTCACCGATCCGGAGCCGGCGCCGGACGGCACGGCCACCGCGGTGGCCACCACCGAGGACGCCACGCCGGCCCCCCGTCCGCCCAGCCGGCTCCTGCGCAACAACCTCTTCGTGGCCAGCGGCACCGCGGTGTCGCGCCTCACCGGCCTGCTGCGCACCACCCTCATCGTCGGCCTGCTGGCCAAGTCGCTGTCCGACGCCTACATCAACGCCAACACCACGCCCAACATCATCTACGAGCTGATCCTCGGCGGGGTGCTCACCGCCACCCTCGTCCCGCTGTTCACCGACGACCTCGAGCACGGCGGCAAGGACGGCGCCACCTCGGCGATCATCTCCTTCGCCATGGTGGCGCTGGTGGTGGTCACGCTCGTCGCGGCGGTGGCCAGCCCCGGGATCATGGCCCTGCTCTCGACCGGCTCGCCGTCGGCGGACCGCCACGACTACGTCGCCGTCGGCATCCCGCTCGCGCTGCTCTTCGCCCCGCAAGTCTTCTTCTACGGGCTCATGGCGCTCTGGTCCGCCGTCCTGAACTCCCGACAGCGGTTCCTGGCCGCCGCGTGGGCGCCCGTGCTCAACAACGTCATCGCCATCGCCACCCTGGCCGCCGTCTGGCGCACGACCACGGGCAAGCCGACGCTCGCCGACGCGCTGCACGACCGCAGCCTCATCCTGATCCTGGGCATCGGCACCACCGCGGGCATCGCGGTGATGGCCCTGGCGCTGTACCCGTCGATCCGGCGGGCCGACATCGGCTTCCGCTTCAACTTCGACCTGAAGCACCCGGCGGTGCGCCGGGCGGTGCGGCTCTCCGGCTGGACCTTCGGCTACGTGATCGCCAACCAGATCGCCGGCATCTTCACCACCATCCTGGCCAAGCCCGGCTCGGGCGGCTCCACCCAGTACCAGACCGCCTTCCAGTTCTTCCAGCTCCCCCACGGCCTGCTGGCGGTGTCGATCATGGTCACCTTCGAGCCCCTGCTCGGCCGGGCCGACGCCCGGGGCGACCGCAAGGACTTCAACGACCAGCTGCTGCTGGGCTTCCGGCTCATCGGCCTGCTCGTCATCCCCGCCGCCATCGGCTACATCGCCCTGCCCAAGGGACTCGACTACCGCACGTTCGCAGGCACGGGCAACGTGCAGACCTTCTTCGACATCACCGGGGTGGTCGCCGCCTTCGCCGTCGGCCTGCCCGGCTTCTCCTCGTACCTGTACTCGCTACGTGCCTTCTACGCGATGAAGGACACCCGCCTGCCGTTCCTCATCAACTGCTTCGAGAACCTCGTCAACGTCGTGACCGCGGTGGCCTTCGTGCGCTGGTGGGGCGTGGTGGGCCTCGCCCTCTCGTTCGCGGTGGCGTACACGGTGGCCGCCGTGGTCTCGGTGGCCATCCTCACCCGGCGCAGCCCCGGCTTCGACTGGCGGGCGCTGGCTCGCACCTGGTTCCAGCTGCTGCTGGCCGCCGGGGTCATGGGCTGCGTGGTGTTCGGCCTGCTCGTCCTGGTCTCTCCGGGATCGCTGCCCATCGCCCTGGGCACCGCCGTCGGCGCCGCGGTGCTCGGCGTGGTGGTGTACTTCGCCGCCATCTGGGTGGCCCGCATCGACGGCATCAGCGAGCTCATGGCCCGGCTGCCCGTCCTGCGCCGCTTCGCCTGAGGCCGCCCCGAGCCCAGGTGGGCTGCGGTGCGGGCGCTGCGTCGAGGAACCTCGTTTAGGCTCACCGCATGATCAAGTTCTTCCGACGGTTCTGGAACTACGTGACGGCTGGGGCGAACCAGAAGTTCAACGAGAAGGCGGATCCCAAGATCCAGCTGGAGCAGGCCATCACCGAGGCCCAGGACCAGCACCGCCAGCTCAAGGAGCACGCGGCCAACGTCATCGCCCAGTCCAAGCAGACCGAGATGCAGCTGAACCGGGCCATGGAGCAGCTCGAGAAGCTCAACGCCAACGCCCGCCAGGCCGTGAAGATGGCCGACCAGGCGGCCAAGTCCGGCGACAGCGCCAAGGCCACCGAGTACACCCGGGCGGCCGAGACCATCGCCACCCAGCTCATCTCGGTCGAGGCGCAGGTCGAAGAGATGAAGACCATGCACTACAGCGCCACCCAGGCTGCCGACCAGGCCAAGGCCGCCGTGGCCCAGAACGGCCAGCTCCTCCAGAAGAAGCTCACCGAGCGCAACAAGCTCCTTGGCCAGCTCGAGCAGGCCAAGATGCAAGAGCAGATGAACAAGGCCATGTCGTCGCTGTCGGAGACGGTCGGCCAAGAGGTCCCCACCCTCAACGAGGTCCGGGACAAGATCGAGCAGCGCTACGCCCGGGCCAAGGGCATGAGCGAGCTGACCGAGGCCTCCACCGAGACCCGCATGATCGAGATCGAGAACGCGGCCGCCAACTTCGAGGCCCAGGATCGCCTGGCCTCCATCCGCTCCGAGCTCGGCATCGTCGACGAGGCGGCACCGGCCGCTCCCGTGGCGGCGCCGGCCACCGAGCCCGCCACCGCCCCGGCCACCCAGCCTGCCACGGAGCCTCCGGCCGAGCCGCAGGCCTCCCCCGGCGTCTGATCGGCTGGCCCCCGGGCCGTCCCACCCGCACCGCCCGTTCGCTGGCGCCGGCCCCGGTCGGCGCCAGCGGCGCGTCCAGGCCCTGGCGCGCTCGTCGCAGCGACCAGCTAGGGGACGATGACGAGGTCGTCGCGGTGGACGACGACGTGCGACAGGCCCTCGGGCAGGTCGGCCGAGCGCCGCCCGGCGGTGGCCCGGAGGTCCGTGGCCGACACCCGGGCCAGGCCCTTGGCGAAGGTGGTCCCGTCGGGGCCCACGATCTCCACCGCTTCGTCGGCCACGAACCGGCCCTCGACCTCGACCACGCCGGCGGGCAGCAGCGACACGCCTCGCTCCAGCAGGGCCCGCTGGGCGCCCTCGTCGACGAGCACCCTCCCGGTGGTGTCGACCGCGAAGGCGATCCAGAGCTTGCGGGCGCCCATGCGCTGCGCCCGAGGGTGCACCACCGTGCCGACGCCCGGAACCGACGCCACCGCGTCGGCCAGCACGCCCTCGCGGTGGGCGGCGGCGATCACGGCCCGCACGCCCGACCAGGAGGCCATCTTGGCCGCCGCCACCTTCGACGCCATGCCGCCGCTCCCCCGCACCGTGCCCGTGCCGCCGGCCAGGGCTTCGAGCTCGGCGTCGAACTCGACGATCTCCTCGATCAGCGAGGCCGAGGTGTCGATGCGGGGATCGGCCGTGAGCAGGCCGGCGGCGTCCGTGAGCAGCACCAGCACGTCGGCCCCGATCAGGTGGGCCACCAGGGCGCTGAGCCGGTCGTTGTCGCCGAAGCGGATCTCGTCGTCGGCGATGGCGTCGTTCTCGTTGACCACGGGGACCACGCCCAGCTCCAGGAGCCGCAGCAGCGTGCTGCGGGCGTGCAGGTACTGGCGACGGATGCCGAAGTCGAGCGGCGCCAGCATGACCTGGCCGGCCACCAGGCCGTGGGCGGCGAAGCAGTCGTCGTAGACCCGCATGAGCCGGCTCTGGCCGATGGCCGACGCCGCCTGCAGGGTCACCGAGTCGCTCGGGCGGCGATCGCCACCCAGGCCGATGGCCGGCAGGCCGGCGGCGATGGCCCCCGAGGTCACCGCCACCACGCGGTGTCCGGCCTCGCGCAGCGCCGCCACCTCGGCGCAGAACTTGGCCACCGCGGCGGCGTCGATCTCCCCTTGGTCATCGGTGATCGACGAGGTCCCGATCTTGGCCACCACCACCTGCGTCACCCGGAGAGGTTGCCCGCCCGGACCGCCCCGAGTCGAACCCGTTGCCCTGCGACCACCGTCCCGGCGGGCCCCCGAGCCCCGCCCCGCCCACCGCCCAGCCGCCCCTCCCCGAACTTTGGGTCCCACGCCCCCGCGCGCACGGGCCTCAGACCCAAAGTTCGACGGGGCGCGAGTGGCGGCGAAGCCGCCAGCTACTCGGCCAGGTAGTCGAAGGAGAACTTGCCGATGTGGACGGGGTCGCCGTCCTTGGCCCCGGCCTTGGCGAGGGCCTTGTCGACGCCGAGGCGCTTCAGGCGCTCCTGGACGTAGGCGAGGGCCTCGAGGTTGGTGATGTCGGACAGGGCGACGGCCCGCTCGGCGGCGCGGCCGTGCACGACGTAGGCGCCGGTGTCGATGCGCTCGATGGTGAGGCCCTCGGGCTGGGGGTGGTGGACCACGAAGGGCTCGGGCTCGGGCAGCGCGGAGCGGGCCGAGCGCACGGCGTCGGCCATGGCCCCCACCAGCTGCGGGATGCCCTCGCCGGTGACGGCGGAGAACGTGGGCCCGTCCCAGTTCGCGGCCCGGTCGACATCGGCGATGTCGGCCTTGGAGCCCACCAGGACGCGTGGCCGGTCCAGCAGCTCGGGGCGGTAGCCCTGGAGCTCGGCGAGCAGGATCCGCTCCTGCTCGGCGGGCTCGAGCTCGGCGGTCGGCGCCAGGTCGATGAGGATGGCCAGGGCCCGGGCCCGCTCGATGTGGCGCAGGAACTGGTGGCCGAGGCCGCGCCCCTCGCTGGCCCCCTCGATGAGGCCGGGGATGTCGGCCACCACGATCTCGTCGCCCTCGTCGAGGCGGACCACGCCGAGGTTGGGCTCCAGCGTGGTGAACGGGTAGTCGGCGATCTTCGGCTTGGCCGCCGAGATGCGGGAGATGAGCGTGCTCTTGCCCACGTTCGGGAAGCCGACGAGGGCGACGTCGGCCAGCAGCTTGAGCTCGAGGTTCAGCCAGCGCTCCTGGCCCTCCTCGCCCTGCTCGGCGAACGACGGGGCCCGGCGGCGGTTCGAGAGGAAGCGGGCGTTGCCCCGCCCGCCCCGGCCGCCGGCCGCAGCGAGCCAGCGATCGCCGGCCCGCACCAGGTCGGCGAGGAGCTGGCCGTCCTGGTCGTGCACCGTGGTGCCCTCGGGCACGGCCACCACGAGGTCGATGCCGCCGGCGCCGTGCTTCTTCTTGCCCTGTCCGTGGGCGCCGCTGGTGGCCCGGCGGTGCGGGTGGTCCTTGAAGGCCAGCAGGGAGGACACGTTCCGGTCCGCCACCAGCCAGATGTCGCCGCCCTTGCCGCCGTCGCCGCCGTCGGGACCACCGAGCGGCACGTGGGCCTCGCGGCGCACCGACACCGCTCCGGCTCCGCCGTCGCCGCCCCGCACGTTGAGTTGGGCTTCGTCGACGAATCCGGACATGGCGCACCACGCTACCGGGCGGCCACCCCCGGCCCCCGGGTCGGAGCCAGGGGATCGGGTGCGGCGGACGCCGGCGAGCGGGCTACTCCTCGATGAGGTGGACCGGGTCGCCGATGACGCGGGCGGCCCAGACGGTGCGGTCGTTCGGCGAGTTGCCGGAGGTGACGCCCACGAACTCGTACTTCACCTTCCACCAGCAGTCGGTGGTGCACGAGTAGTTGTTCGGCAGGACGATGTCGATGTCGAGCCACTTGCCGTTGTAGGTGTTGACGCCGGCCGATGTTCGGGTCTGGATCCGGCAGTTCGACAGCGCCACCTTGGTGGTCCCCCGTTCGCCGTAGTTGCAGGCCTGGGTGGTGCCGCCCGGCCCCAGCAGGTTGACGTAGTACGTGCCCGACAGGCCGTCACCCGGGTCGAACAGCGAGACCTGGAGGGTCTTGCCGGCGTGCTGGGACTCGATCTTGGCCAGGTAGAAGGTGGAGTTGATGTTGCCGGTCTGGCCGGGGAGGTTGTTGAACAGCGAGAGGTCGCCGACGGTGTAGAGCTGCGGCTGGACCGATCCCGAGAGGCTCGACCGGAGCGAGAACTGGTTCCAGCCGCTGCCGGAGTCGGTGACCCCGCTGATGTTCGACGACTTCACCTGCAGGACCCACTGCCCGGCCTTGGTGACGTTGACCTGGCAGAGGGTGGCCCACTTGTTCTGGTAGGTGGTGGCCGAGGCGCCGCTCGCCAGGTAGAGCCGGCCCGGCCCTGCGGAGCAGTCGCCCTCCTGGGAGTAGCTCGAGGTCAGGCCGTCGAGGGTGTTGAGCGGCGTGTCGTCCGGCGAGAACAGCTCGAACTGGGTGTTGACCGTGCCGTTGTCGGCGGTCTCCACGTTCGGGTAGTTCGAGCGGGCGTAGTGGCCGGCGTCGTACACCTCCACCTTGAGCGTCTGGCCCACCGCAGAGGCCGGGACGTCGACGATGTAGAGGTAGCCGTAGTTGCGGTACTCGATGTTGCCGTTGCCGCAGCTGGTGCCGCTCGTGCCGTTGGCGCACTTGGTGCTGTACGGATCGCCGTTGGCCCGGTCGGTGTAGGGCGCCGAGATCGAGGCCCACAGGTTCGGGGTGTACGCCGGCGAGGCCGTGGGGTCGTTGCCGAGGCGGTTCTCCGGGCTGCCGAGGGGCACCGGGAGCACGTACTCGGCGGTCCCCTTGCGCGACAGGTCGATCGTCGATCCACCGATCTTCTGGTAGAAGAAGCTGTTGACCTTGGCGTCCTTGATGGTCACCCGCAGGCGGCGGTCGCTGATCTGCGCCACGGTCACGGAGATGTTGTTGACGCCGTCCTCGTAGCCGTTGCGCTTGGCGGCCTCCTTGGCGTAGGTGGTGGCCTTGGCCACGTCCGGCAGCCACACCACGCCCGCCAGCGCCGCGGCGTCGGCGGCCTTCTGGATGTCCGAGGAGCGGTTGTACCAGCCGCCGACGTCGACCGAGAGGCCGACCATGAGCAGCAGCGGCACGAGGAGGAGGGCGAAGGTGACCATCACGTAGCCGCGCTCGTGCTGGGCGCGCTCGGTGCTGGCGAGCGGGTGGCGTCGGGGCTGGTGGCTGAGGTGCATCAGGCTCTGCTCCTAGGGCTCGAGCCGCATGACGGCATCACGTTCGATGGACCTGGTCGTGCCGACCAGGCGGAACTGGTACGAGTAGTTGAGCTGCACCCAGACCCCCAGGTAGTCGGCGGTGAGCTGCACGCCGTTGCGATCCGTCGGGCACCAGTTGCGGGTCTGGGACGCCGCGATGCAGCCCTTCGAGTCGAGCGTGCCGGTGCCCACCGCGGTCGGCATGGCCCGGAACTGGGCCCCGGTGAGGATGTTGCACTTCTCGGAGATGCTCGAGCTGGTGGTGGTCTTGCAGTTCGCCGGCACCTCGCCGGTCGTCGTCGACGACTGGTAGATGACCACTCGGGTCACGTTGCTGAGCTGGCCCGACGAGGCCAGCGCCGAACGGGTGCCGGACAGGAGGGCGAAGTCGGCGCCCACGGCGTCGGCCTGGGCCGAGCCCACCCGGGCGCCGGTGCGGGCGGCCTCGGTGCCGGCCAGGCCGGCGCGCCAGGCCATGCCGTAGTCGTAGGTGCCGGCGGCGATGGTGAGCAGGAGGACCGACACCAGGGCCAGCTCGACGAGCACGGCCCCGCGCTCGCGGCGCCTGGGCCCACGGCCCGGCCGGCGACCGGCGTGGTGGCTGAACGACCGCGTCACTGCACGACCCGCGGCTCGAGCTGGATGACCGACTGGTCGGTGAGCGTCTGGACGGTGAGGAACAGGCGGGTGACGGTCTGGTGGTCGATCTGCATCCACACGCCCACGTAGTCGGCGCCGCCCGACGTCAGCGTCACCTTGCGGGTCGTCGGGCACCAGTACCGGTCGAGGTTCTCGGTGCTCACGCAGCCGAACTTGTCCTTGGTCTTGGCGAAGGCCGCGGTGGTGTACACGTTGCAGGCACCCGTCTTGGCGGTGCCGACGCCGGCCGACGGGCTCCCGGCCTGGCAGGTGGAGGTGGGCTCCTCGCCGAACGCCGCCGCCTTGTAGACCACGATCCTGGTGATCGAACCCTTCGGGATGGCTGCGCTCTCTCGGGCCACGGCCCGGAGGATCCCGTAGTCGGCGTAGACGTCATTGCCCGAGGCGCTGGCCACCCGGGTGCCGGCCCGCACCGTGTTGGCCAGGGCCAGGTAGTCGTTCATGGTCAGCCCGAACTCGATGATCCCCATGACCATCACGAAGAAGACGGGCGTGATGAACGCCGCCTCCACCACGGCCAGGCCCCGGTTGTCCCGAGCGCGCTGGCGCGCCCGGCCCACCCAACTCGCCGCTGGGGGACGGCTGGGGACCACGCGGCGATGGCGATGACCGAGTTGCACCCCGCTCACATCGGCACGTCGCGGCCGGTTCGTGAGCAGAACTCCACAGAACGTGATCGGACGCTGAGCAGGCCCACCCAGCGTGAGCGACGGGCATCGCGCCGACCGTGACCGGCGGCGGTCCGCCGGGCCGTCAGCCCCGCTCCGTAGGGTTGGGGGTGATGGAAGCCGTGCCCGCGAACCCTCCTGCGCTCCCCGCCGACCTGGCGGTCGCCCACGCCCCCATCGCCGTGTCGGCGCCGGGCCAGCTCCTGCCGGAGCGGGCGGCCCGAGAGGAGCACGAGGACGAGGTGCTGGCCCCCGGCGCCACCCGCGCGGTCGGCGCCGGCCACCGTGCGGTGGCCGAGGACCCCGACCGGTTCCGCACCTGCTTCGAGCGCGACCTCGACCGCATCCAGCACTCCAAGGCCTTCCGCCGCCTCGCCGGCAAGTGCCAGGTCTTCGTCGAGCCCGAGGACGACCACCTCCGCACCCGCCTCACCCACGCCATCGAGGTGTGCCAGGTGGCGGTGTCGATCGCCCGGCCCGTCGGCCTCAACGTGGCGCTCACCGCCGCCGCCGCCACCGGCCACGACTGCGGCCACGGCCCGGCCGGACACGCGTCCGAAGGCGCCCTGTCCCCGTTCGTCGAGGGCGGCTACCACCACGCCGTCTACGGCGCCGACGTCGTGCTCACCCCGCTGAACCTCTGCGCCGAGACGCTGGACGCCATCCGCAACCACTCGTGGAACCGCCCGGCCCCGCGCACCCCGGAGGGCGAGGTCGTGGCCTGGGCCGACCGGATCGCCTACGTCTGCCACGACTTCGAGGACGCCATCGATGCCGGCCTGGTCACCACCGCCGAACTGCCATCGGCGGTCACCGAGGTCGTCGGCGCGGACCGCCGATCGCAGCTGCACGGCTTCATCACCGCCATGGTCGACACCATCGGCGCCACCGGGGTGGTCGGCCTGCGGGGCCCGGAGGCCGAGGCCCTGGCCGCCTTCCGGGCGTTCAACTACGAGCGCATCTACCTGCGGCCGGCGGCGGTCGAGCAGGCCGAGCGGGCGGCGCGCCTCATCTCCAGCCTGGCGGAGTACTACCTCACCCACCCCTCGCGGCTGCCCGACGGGCGGGGCCTGGTGAGCGGGTCCCCCGAGGCCACCGCCGCCGCCGTGCGCTACGTCTCGGGCATGACCGACCGGTTCGCCCAGCGCGCCGCGCTCGACCTGTTGGGCTGGGACGAGCGGGCCCTCCCCCGCTCGGCCTGACGCCCGCCGTCGGGCCAGCTGGCCCGACGGGCCGGGCACGCGGCCCCAAAACGCAAAAGGGACCCTGCCGGAGCGGGGTCCCCTTGTGCGTGCCGCCGGATGGCAGCGGCCGGTTCAGTCGACGTCGGTGAGGATGTCGACCAGCTTGCGGCCGCCCCGTCGGGCGAACTTCACCCGGCCGTCGGCCGTGGCGAAGAGGGTGTCGTCGCCGCCGCGGCCCACGTTCTCACCGGGGTGGAAGCGGGTGCCGCGCTGGCGCACGATGATGGAGCCGGCCGTGACGGCGGTGCCGTCGTAGGCCTTCACGCCGAGGCGCTGGGCGTTGGAGTCACGGCCGTTCCGGGTGGAACCGCCGCCCTTGGTCTTCGACATGGCTTCAGCCCTTCTTGATGCCGGTGATCTGGATCGTCGCGTAGTGCTGGCGATGACCCCAGTGCTTGCGGCTGTTGGTCTTGTTCTTGTAGGTGAAGCCGGTGATCTTCGGGCCCTTGGAGGCGCCGATCACGTTGGCGGTCACCGTGGCGCCGGCCAGGGCGTCCGGGGCGGAGACGACGGTGTCGCCGTCGACCAGGAGCACGGGGACGAGGTTGACCTCGCCCTCGGTGACACCGAGCTTCTCGACCTGGAGCTCGTCGCCCTCGGTCAC
This sequence comes from Aquihabitans sp. G128, assembly GCF_019048865.1. GTDB lineage: Bacteria > Actinomycetota > Acidimicrobiia > Acidimicrobiales > Iamiaceae > Aquihabitans. Next base: position 1,675,518 of record NZ_CP077604.1, read on the forward strand.
CCGGTACTGCTTCCCACCGGTCTTGATGACTGCGTACATCGTTTCTGCCTTCGCGAGTTCGTTCAGGGGCCCTGGGGCCGAAGGACAATGGTAGGTGGCTCGGCGGCCCGAGGCCAACCCGGGGGCGCGGCCCGGCTGGTCAGGGCCTCCGGACCTGGCTCCAGCCCACGGCTATCGCCGCCGCCGCAGCGGCCGCGACCAGGCGCACCCGGCGGCGCCGGCGCGCCGCCGCCGCCAGCATCCCCGGCGGCCGGGGAGGCACGAGCGGCGGGACGGCCCGATCGCTGCGCGACCCGGTCCCGGCGTCGACGCCCTCGGCGTCGCCGCCATCGGGCGCGGCGTGGCGACGGCGCGAGCACCTCGACCTCGACGAGGCGACCGGGCTGGTCGAGCGACGTCCGCCAGGCCGCACCCGCCTGCAGGGCCGGCACCGAGCCCGGATCCTCCGAGTCGGAGAACCACCACGTCCCGGTCACCGCGGTCGGGTCGACCTCCACGATGAGGTGGCCGCGAGCGAAGAGGTCGGCCCACCGCACGTCGGGCTTGGCCCGCAGGAGGTGCTGCACGGCGCGGCCGACGACCGGGACCATCTCCCCCATCGGCTCCGACGTGACCGCCGGGCAGGTCAGCTCGACCGCCACGGCGCCGAGGTCGTCGGTCGGCCCCTCGAACGCCCAGGCCGAGTGCACGTCGCCCGACAGGAGCACGGCCCCGCCACCGCGCTGGCGCAGGGCCTCGACCAAGCGCCGACGCTCGCCGGGGTAGCCGTCCCAGCCGTCGGTGTTGATGGCCCGCCCGTCCTCGACCAAGTAGCCGGAGGGGAACGGTTCGTCCACGTCGGCATCGGCGGGAAGGTCGATCGCCATGTCGTTGACCACCACGGAGCTGACGATCACCACCCACGGCAGGCTCCGGTCGGCGACCCGCTCGGCCAGCCACCGGCCCTGGGCGGCGCCCAGGATCGTGCGATCCGGGTCCTCCAGCGCCGGACCCCCGTCATCGGCCTGCTCGTCGCGACCCGCCAACCGCGTGTCGAGGAGCACGAGCTCGGCCACGTCGCCCAGCCGGACCGACCGCCACTGCGCACGCTCGGTCCGCTCCGACGGGCCGTCGCCACGGATGGGCAGCCACGTGGCCCGCTCGGCAGCCGCCGCATCGCGCCGTGGGGCCCACGGGCCGTGCTCGTCGGGGTCGTGGGTCTTGGCGCCGCCCTCCCAGGCGTTGTCGGCCAGGTCGTGGTCGTCGATCACCGCCACCATCGGGTGGCGCTGGTGCAGCGCCTGGAGGTCGGGGTCGCTCCGCACCTGGGCGTAGCGCTTCCGGTAGTCGTCGCGCGAGACGGCGTCGCGATCGGGCTCCACCGGACGGAGGTCGCCTTCGACCTCGGCGTACACGTAGTCGCCGAGGTGGACCACGAGGTCGATGTCGGCTTCGGCCAGGGCCCGGTAGGCGGCGAAGTGGCCGGCGCTGTAGTCGCCGCAGCAGACCAGGCCGAGCCGAACGCTCCGGTCACCCTCGGCGATCGTGCGGGTCCGACCCGCCGCCGACGCGCCGTCGGCCGCGGTGAAGCGGTAGTGGTGGTCGGTCCCGGGCCGCAAGCCGGTCACATCGACGACGTGGGTGCACTCGTCGCCCTCGATCGTTCCCGAGGAGCGGCCGCTGGCCACGACGTCGGTGAAGCCGACGTCGGTCGCCACCTCCCAGTCGACCGGCGACGGGTCCGGCGCCCTGGTCCAGAGCAGCACGGAGCTGGTGGTGGGCTCGAAGCTGGCGACCCCGTAGGGGAAGCCGGGCGGCGCAGGCTCGATCACGGCCATGACGGGCGCAGCGCGGCGATCAGTCGCCGAGCAGGGCCTTGTCGAAGACCATGCCGCGGCCCTCGCACGTGGGGCAGCCCGACGACAGCGACTCGATGAGGCCCTCCCCGATGCGCTTCCGGGTCATCTCGACCAGGCCGAGCTCGGAGATGTCGAACACCTGGGTGCGGGTCTTGTCCCGCGACAGCGCCTGGCGGAAGGTCGAGATGACCTGCTCGCGGTTGGCGCGGATCTCCATGTCGATGAAGTCGATGACGATGATGCCGCCGATGTCGCGCAGGCGCAGCTGGCGGGCCACCTCCTCGGCGGCCTCCAGGTTGTTGCGGAAGACCGTCTCCTCGAGGCTCGACTTGCCGACGTTCTTGCCGGTGTTCACGTCGATCACCGTCAGGGCCTCGGTCCGCTCGATGATCAGCGAACCGCCCGAGGGCAGCCACACCTTGCGGTCGATGGCCTTGTGGAGCTGCTCGTGGACGTGGTGGTGCTCGTAGATGGGCAGGCCACCGTGGTCGGCGGGGTCGTAGAGCTCCACCCGCTCCACCAGGGCCGGCGAGATCGAGCGGACGTAGTCGCGCACCTGCTCGTAGACGGCCTCGTCGTCGATGACCACCTGGCGGTAGTCGGTGTTGAACTCCTCGCGGATGACCCGGATCGACAGGTCGGGGTCGCGGTAGAGCAGCGCCGGCGCCTGCGACTTGGCGGCGAGGGCCTCGATCTCGGCCCACTGCTTGGCCAGCCGGGCCACGTCGTGCTGGAGCTCCTCCGCCGAGATGCCCTCGGCCGCGGTGCGCACGATCAGGCCGTGGCCCTGCGGCTTCACCTTGTCGAGCACCTGCCGGAGCCGCTTGCGCTCGTTGTCCGGCAGCCGCTTCGAGATGCCGTAGGTGGTGGAGTTCGGCACCAGCACCACGAAGCGGCCCGGGAGCGAGATCTCCTGGGTCAGCCGGGCGCCCTTGGCCCCGATGGGGTTCTTCGTGACCTGGCAGAGGATGGTCTGGCGGGCCTTGAGCATCTGCTCGATGCGCAGGTCGCCGCCCTTCTGGTCCAGGTCCTCGGGGTCGTGGCGGGTGTCGCCGCGGTACAGCACGGCGTTCTTGGGCGTGCCGATGTCGACGAACGCCGCCTCCATGCCCGGGAGCACGTTCTGCACCTTGCCCAGGTAGATGTTGCCGTGGATCTGGGTGACCTCGTCGGCCGGACGGGAGACGTAGTGCTCGATGAGCGAGCGGCCCTCGAGCACGGCGATCTGGGTGGCCGACGGCTGCACGTGCACGGCCATCAGGTAGCGGCCGACGGGACGGCCCTTGCGCTCCTTGCCCCGCCGCTTGCTGAGCGTCTTCTCGTCGAGGTCGACGGGGGCGTCGTCGGTGATGGCCGTCACCGGCGTGCCCGCCGGGCGCCCCCCGGAGCGACCGCCCTGGCCGCGGCGCGACCCGCCGTCGCCGTTGCGGCCGCCGTCGCCGCGGCCGCCCTCGGTGCGAGCCCGCTGCTGCCCGCTCTCGGCCGGTGCGGCCTGCCCGCCAGCTGCGCCCTGGCCGCCGCCGGACCCGCCGCGCCCGCGCCCGCCCCGCCGGCGGCGCTTCTTGGCCCCGGTGGCACCCTCGGCGCCTCCGGTCCCCTGCTCGGCGGCGGCCTTGGGCGCGTCGGCATCGTCGGCCGGGGCTGCGGGGCGCGTGTCGCCGATCTTGGGCCGGCGCACGAGCGCAGCCTCGGCGGCCTCGGCCGAGGGCTGGTTCTCCCGGTGGCGATCCGGCAGCTCGGGCTGGCGATCGTCCTCGCCCTCGGAGACCGGAGCGGGCCGGGCCGCACGGGGACGGGTGGCGGGCCGCTCGTCGTCGCCACCGCTCGGCTCGTCGACGTCGTCCTGGTCGTCGGCGCCCTCGGCCCCTTCGGCCCGAGGGCGGTTCCGGCTCCGGCCGCCGCGCGACCCGCGGCGGCGCGGCCTCGGCGCGCCGCCTTCGCCTCCTTCACCGTCACCGCCGGCCTCGGCGGAGGGGCCATCGCCATCGGCGTCGCCCGTGGCCGCGGCGACCGGGCGGTCGCGGGCCTCGGGGGCCGAGCTGGGGACGGGCGTGGGCTCAGCGGCGGGCCGGGGTGCGCCGGGCGCCTCCGGTTCGGACCCCGCTGGCTGGTCGGGGCGTTCCCCGGCGTCGGTATCGGTCATGTGTGCGATCCCTTCTCATGACGCGCGCACCTCGGCGCGCGGCGCCGACGTCGCGCCATGAGGGCCCGCGAGGGGCTCCACCTGGGCGCCGTCGAGCAGCATCCATTGGTTGAGTCGCCGCACCCGTCCCTCTTCCCCGCCGGTGTCGAGCACGGCGAGCAGCTCGCTCGTGCGCAGGCCGCGGGGTTGGGTGGCCAGGTGGGCGTCGATCTCGGTGCCGTGCTCGGTCGGGCCGACCACGGCGAGGGCGAGCAGGTAGGGCCGGACGTCGTCGGTGACGTCCTTGCCCTTGCGCTGGCGGGTGACCGTCAGCTCGTTGGCGGCGAGCACCCGGTCGATGGCGTCGGCCACCACCGCGGGCTCGGCGCCGCGGATCTCGATGCGCCACTCGCAGCTGGTCACGGCCTGCTGCAGGGAGGTGGCGTTCGAGGCGATCGTGCCGACCGAGGTGACCTCGAGGCCGACGGGGAGGGCGGCGGTGAGCCGCTCCGGGAGGCCGGCGAGGTCGGCCTCGCTGGGGGCGTTGGGCGCCTCGGGATCGAGGTCGATGTCGAGGAACTCGGCGAGCGACTCGTGGCCGGTGGACAGCGCCAGGCCGAAGTGCAGCTTCGGGTGGGGCGAGAACCCGAGCGAGTAGGCCACCGGCAGGCCGGCGATGCGGATGGTCCGCTCCCACACCCGAGCGATGTCGCGGTGGCTGGTCCAGCGGATCTTGCCGGTCTTGGTGAACCGGATCCGGATCCTCATCCGGCGCCGACCCGCACCGGCTTCGACGCCAGCAGCACCACGGGCACCTCGCCGCCGACCGCCAGGTCCTGGCCGGTGCCCTGCGAGCCGCCGGCGGGCGGCACGGCCGAGGCGACGACGTGCTCGATGCCGTAGCCCGTGCACGCCCCGCAGTCGTAGCAGGGGGTCCACCGGCAGTCCTCGAGGCCGACCTCGGCCAGCGCGTCGCGCCAGTCCTGCCACAGGAAGTCCTTGTGCAGGCCGGCCGAGAGGTGGTCCCACGGCAGGGCTTCGTCCTCCGTGCGGTGCCGGTAGACGAAGTCCTCCTCGCGCAGGCCGGCGCGCTCGAGGGCGGCCTCCCACAGGTCGAGGTCGAAGTGCTCGGACCACTCCTGGAAGGTGCCGCCGTGGCGCCACACGTCCTCGATCACCGGGCCGAGCCGGCGATCGCCGCGGCTCACGAGCCCTTCGGCCATGGTGGCCTTGGGGTCGTGCCACTTGAGCTTGATGCCGTGGTCGCGGCGCAGCTCGTCGCGCAGCAGGTAGATCTTGCGCTGCAGCTCTTCCCGGGTGTTCTGGCCGAACCACTGGAACGGGGTGAACGGCTTGGGCACGAACCCGCCGAGCGACACCGTCACCGACGGGCTGCGGTGGTACTCGCGCCCGATCTCGATGCACCGGCGGGCCAGGGTGGCGATGCCGAGCGTGTCCTCGTCGGTCTCGGTCGGGAGGCCGGTGAGGAAGTAGAGCTTCATGCGCCGCCAGCCCTGCGAGTAGGCGGAGCGCACGGCGGCGTAGAGGTCTTCCTCGGTGATGAGCTTGTTGATGACCTGGCGCATGCGCCAGGTGCCCGCCTCGGGGGCGAAGGTCAGGCCGGTGCGGCGGGCCTTCTGGATCTCGCCGGCGATGCCGACGGTGAAGGCGTCGACGCGGAGCGAGGGCAGCGAGACCGAGACCTGGCCGCCGCAGCTGGGGTCGTTGACGGTGTCGCGCACCACCTGGTCGATGCCGGAGAAGTCGGCGGTGGACAGCGACGTGAGGGCGACCTCGTCGTAGCCGGTGCGCTTGAGGCCTTCGGCCACCATGGTGCGGACCTGGTCGGCCGGCCGCTCGCGCACGGGGCGGGTGATCATCCCGGCCTGGCAGAACCGGCAGCCGCGGTGCAGCCCCGGAACACCTCGACGTTGAGCCGGTCGTGCACCACCTCGGTCAGCGGCACGAGCTGGTTCTTCGGGTACGGCCAGGCGCCGAGGTCGGCGATGGTGCGCTTCTCGACCACTTCGGGCGCCGCCGGGTCGTTCGGGGTGATCGCCACCAGCATGCCGTCGTCGAACAGCGCGTCGTAGAGCGCCGGGACGTAGACGCCGGTGACGCCGGCCAGGGCGCGCAGCACGTCGATCCGTGCCGCCTTGCCGGCGGACTTCCACGCCGCGACCACCTCGGTGATCTCGCCGACGACCTCTTCGCCGTCGCCGAGCACCACGAAGTCGACGAAGTCGGCGATGGGCTCGGGGTTGTAGGTGCAGTGGCCGCCGACGCCGATCAGCAGGTCGGTGGCCGACCGGTCGGCCGAACGGACCGGGCAGCCCGCCAGGTCCACCATGTTGAGCACGTTGGTGTAGGTGAGCTCGGCGGAGAGGTTGAACGCGAGGATGTCGAAGTCGCCGGCCGCTCGGTGGGAGTCGACCGAGAACAGCGGCAGGCCGTGGGAGCGGAGCTGCTCTTCGAGGTCGGTCCACGGCGCGTAGGTGCGCTCGGCCACGCCGTCGGCGCGCTCGTTGATGATCTCGTTGAGGATCTGGAGGCCCTGGTTCGGCAACCCGATCTCATAGGTGTCGGGGTAGGCCAGGAGCCAGGCCGCCGAGTCGGGGTGGTGGTGCGGGGTCTGCGCCCCGTCCTCGCAGCCGATGTAGCGGGCCGGCTTCTGGACCTTGCCGAGCAGGGGCTCGAGCTGGTTCCAGATGGTCATGACCCCAGGATCCTACCGGCCACCCACCCCCACCCCCGCCATCGCCTCCCACCACCGACGAACGCACCGAGCGCGAGGCAGGGGTTTCCGAGCGAAGCGAGCCCGGGGTTTCCGCGCGAAGCGAGCCCGGGGGGTGTGGGGGGGCGGAGCTTGCGGAGCCCCCCACGACCTGAGGGGCCGGCTCCGCCGGACCCTCAGCGAGGACAGCCCGGCGTCAGCCGGTCGATCGAAGCTCGAGGAACGGAGTGAGCCGCAGGCGAACGAGTGACGAGAAGACCGCTAGCTGAATCTCCGCATGTGGACCGAGAGGACCAGGCCCATGCTGAGCAGGCTGGTCATCAGCGCGGAGCCGCCGTAGCTCATGAACGGCAGGGGGATGCCGGTGATCGGCATGATGCCCATGGTCATGCCGACGTTCTCGAAGACCTGCACCACGAGCATCACCATGATCCCGGTGCACAGGAGCATGCCGAAGTCGTCTCGCGCCAGCTGCGCGGCGCGCCACACCCGCCAGACGATCACCCCCAGCAGGGTGAGCAGGGCACCGCAGCCCAGCAGGCCGAGCTGCTCGCCCACCGCGGTGAAGATGAAGTCGGTCTGCTGCTCGGGGACGACCTTGCCCCGCGTCAGCGGGCCGTTGAAGAGGCCCTTGCCCGTGAGCCCGCCCGAGCCGATGGCCGACTTGGCCTGCTCGAGGTTCAGCCGCAGGTCTCGGTCGGCCTTGCTGGTGGCCACCTGGTCCTGCTTGACGTAGGTGGTCAACCGGGCCACCTGGTAGTCCTTGAGCACGCCCGAGGTGAGGATCAGCGTGGTGCCGACGATGGCGGCCAACGCCAGCAGGCCCAGGATCCGGGGCCGCACGCCGGCCACCAGGAGCAGGGCGAAGGCCACCGCCACCGACACCAGGGTGGTGCCGAGGTCCGGCTGCAGCAGCACGAAGAACATGGGCGCGCCGCAGAGGCCGAGCAGCATCCCCACCCGGGCGTTGTCGAGGTCGCCGCGGAACTGCGAGGCCAGCCCGGAGAAGCCGATGATCATGCCCAGCTTCGCCAGCTCCGAGGGTTGGAGCTGGAACGGGCCGAGCTGGAACCAGCCCTGGGTGCCGTTGGTGGACTTGCCGATGCCGGGCACCAGCACCAGGAACAGCAGCAGCACGCTGCCGCCGTAGATGAAGGGCCAGTAGTCGCGGAGCTTCCGGTAGTCGAAGAAGGCGGCGCCGGCCATGACCAGGCCGCCGAGGATGAGGAACATCACCACGCGCTTGAGGAACGAGGCGTCGTAGGGCGGCTCGGCCCCGCGGGTGGTGCTGTAGACCATCAGCGCCCCGAACAGGCAGACCAGCCCGATGCACGCGACCAGGACGACGTCGACGTGGCGGAACGGCGAGGTGTGGTTCCGACGGAAGTTGGCCAGAGGCCGGCGGACCGCGTGGCGGTTGACGGGTTGGGGCCGGGGTCGGTAGGTGGAGGCAGCCATCAGTCGCTCCCGGTGGCCGAGATGCCGGCCGATTGGGCCGCCACGGCGGCGGCGTCGATGGCGCCTCCCGGCGGGATCACGAAGCTGTCGATCTCGCCGGTGGCGATGGGCTCCAGGATCAGGCGGACGGTGGGAGCGGCGGCCCTGGCCCCGGCCCCGGACGCCTCGAGCATGGCGCTGGCGATCCAGTGCGACTCGGGCGCCGTGCTGAAGCCGACGAACACCGAGTTGTCGGGCTTCTCGTTGCCCAGCTCGTCCTTGCCGGTCTGGGCGGTGCCGGTCTTGCCGGCCATGGGCCAGGTGTCGAACGGGAACCCCTGGAACACGTCGTAGGCCGTGCCCTTCGGTGAGGCCGAGGTCACGGCGCCGGTGAAGCCCTGCAGGTACGCGTCGCGCGCCGTGCCCCAGTCGATCTTCCGGATCACCTTGGGCGCGAAGGCCTTGGTGACCTTGGCGGAGCCGGTGGCTTCGATGTGGTCCAGCACCTGGGGCTGGTAGAGCGTGCCGCCGTTGGCCAGCGAGGCGTAGGCGTTGGCGGTCTGCAGCGGCGTGGCGTCGACCTTCTGGCCGATGGCGAGGTCGGCGCTGTAGCCCGTGCGCCAGCGGCCGGCGGCGATGGCCTTGGCCTCGTCGCCGTCGTAGCGGGCGGGGTCCTTCTTGAACAGGGCGGCGGCGATGTCGGCTTCGGACTGGGGGGTCGGCACGCTGCCGGCGCTCTCCCCCGGCAAGTCGATGCCCGAGCGGGTGCCGTAGCCGAGCTCGCCGATGTGGTCCTGCAGGCCGGTCTTGGGCAGGGCGCCCCGAGCCGCCCGGCTCCAGGCGAAGTCGCCGATCCGGTAGAAGTACACGTCGCTCGACACGGTCAGCGCCTGGGCCAGCGCGACGTTCCCGTGCGGCTCGCTCCCGGCGTTGCGCTTGAGGCAACCGGTGCCCTCGCCCTTGCACAGGCGGTAGAAGCCGGGGTCGGAGATGGTGTCCTGGGGCGTGATGATGCCGAGCTTCAGGGCGGCGTAGGAGCTGGCCAGCTTGAACGTGGAGGCCGGCGGATAGGCGCTGGAGAGCGCCCGGTTGATGAGCTTCGACGCCGGTCGCTGGCTGGCCGGCATGGCCTGGATCTCGGCGTTGACGTCCTTGCACGAGCCGTCGGGGCCGAGCCCCTGGAGGTCGCGCCACACCGGGCACGGGATGCCGCCCACGAGCAGGCGGGGGTCGTAGGTGGGATAGGAGGCCATGGCCCGCACCTGGCCGTTGCTCGGGTCCATGACCACCACGCCGCCGGCGGGCGCCGGCGTCGACCGCGTCCGCACCGCCTCGAGGCGCCCCTGGAGGGCGGCCTCGGCCTTGTACTGCACCTTGGCGTCGATCGAGAGGAACACGTCGTCGCCGGCCTTGGGGGCGCGGTAGTCCTGCGTGCGCTCGCGGATGACGTGGTTGCGGGCGTCGACCTCGTAGACCCGCTGGCCCGGCGTGCCCCGGAGGTACTGCTCGTACTGGGCCTCGACCCCGGTCTTGCCGATCTCGTCGGACTTCTCGTAGGGCTTGGCCTTGTCGCTCGCGTGCTCCTTGTACTCCTCCTCGTTGAGGGTGCCGACGTAGCCGAGGACGTGGGCGGCGAGGGAGCCGTAGGGGTAGTCGCGCACCGTCTGGTGCTCCACCACCACGGCAGGGAACCGGTCGGCCTGCTCGTTGAAGTAGATCTCCTGGTCCTGGGTGATGCTCTCGGCGATGGGGATCGGGCGGAACGGGCTGAAGCGGTCGTCGTTGAGGCGCTTGGTGATCGAGGTGGCGCTGTAGGGCGCCTGACCGGCTGGCAGCGTCCGGTTCAGCGTGGTGGCGAGCCGCTCCCGCAGGCGCCCCTGTTCGGCGCGGTCGAGGCCGGCGTACTGCTGCACGTCGATGGCGACCTCGATCGAGTCGCGGTTGTCGACCAGGGCCAGGCCGGTGCGGTCGAGGATCTTGCCGCGCGGCGCCGGGATGACCACCGTGCGGGTCTGGTTCGCCGTGACCTGCTGGGCGTAGCTGGAGCCCTCGACGATCTGCAGGAACCACAGCCGGGCGAAGAGGGCGCCGAAGAGGGAGAGCGCGGTGATGGCCACCAGGCCGAGCCGGGCGCGGGACGTGCCGCCGTTCATCGGGCCAGGAAGGGGTGCCGGCGGTGCGAGACCTCGTCGGTGCGGGCCCACGAGAGGGCCTTCGCCACCGGCCACGCGAGGACGGCGTTCACCAGGGCCACGACGACGACGATAGACGTGAGGGGCGGCCCGCTCAGGGTCGCCTGGCCCAGGACCTCGCCGACCAGGGCGTAGAAGACCATGGCCAGGGCCGAGCAGACGGCGGCGAAGGCGGGGGTGATCCACCACGCCGAGCGCACGACGTTGGTGCCCACCACGCCCGCCCCGTAGCCGACGATGGTGTACACGAAGGCCGACAGGCCGAACGGGGTGGCGAGGACCACGTCGAAGGCCAGGCCGGCGGCGAAGCCGACCACGGCCCCCTTCTCGGGCCCGGCGGCCAGGCCGGCCAGGATCGCCACGAGCACCATGAGGTCGGGGCGGGCACCGTCGAAGGAGAACGTGCCGAACAGGCAGACCTGGAGCAGCAGCCCGACCAGCAGGATCGGCGCGACCTTCGCCGCGCTCACTTGGGCGGGTCCTTCAGGACGACCTTCACGAACACCGAGCCGAGGTCCGCCAGCGGGGTGACCTCGAGCTCCTGGCTGAGGTCGTTCGACGCCTTCGAGACCTTGCGCACCCGGCCGATCACGAGGTCGGCGGGGAACTGCGTGTCGTTGATGCCGCTCGTGTAGACGTAGTCGCCCTTCTCGACCTTGGCGTCCAGCGCCACGCCGGCCACGTGCATCGCCTTGTCCCGGCCCCCGCCCGTGAGGATGCCGCGGGCGCCGCCCTCGAGGCTGATCCCGACCTTGAAGTCCGGCGAGGTCAGCAGCTGGACCTTGGCCCGGCCGCCGCCGGTCACCTCGAGCACCTTGCCCAGCAGGCTGCCCCCGGTGCCGTTGGCCTTGCCGGTGATCACCGCCATGCCCTTCTTGACGCCGGCTCCCGAGCCCTGGTCGATGTCGAGCGACTGGTCGAAGTTCTGCCCCTCGGACACGACCATGGCGGTCTTGGTGGGCACGTCGGCCACCACGATCTGGGCGGCCTTCTCGGCGGCCTTGCGCTTGGCGACCTCGCGCTCGTAGCGGCCCTGGAGCGACTTCAGCTCCTCGTTCTTCGCCCGGAGCTCGTCGTTCTCGTCCTTGACGTCGTCGTAGGAGAACATGCCGTGCCAGCCGTTGCGCACCGGCGAGAAGACGGCGTCGCCGGCCGAGCGGAGCGGGCTGAAGATTCCCCCGAGCACGTTGCGGACCGGTTGCAGGGGCCCGGTGCCCGGCAGGTCGAGGACCAGCAGCGTGACCGCGGTGAGCAGCAGCAGGCCGAGGGTGTACCGGGATCGGGGCGAGCGCGAAGAGCGGCGGGAGAAGGCCACGGGCCGGGAGGCGGAGGGCTAGTTCTGCGCGTTGGTGGAGAACAGCACGCCCTTGAGCGCGTCGAACTCCTCCAGCGACTGGCCCGACCCGATGGCCACGCAGTCGAGGGGGTTGTTCGCGATCACGATCGGCATGCCGGTCTCGTGCTGCAGCCGGGCGTCGAGCCCGTGCAGCAGGGCGCCGCCACCGGCCAGCACGATGCCGGTCTCCATGATGTCGGCGGCCAGCTCCGGCGGGGTCTTGTCCAGCGTGACCTTGACGGCGTCGCAGACCGCGGAGACGGGCTCCTCGATGGCCTCGCGGATCTCCTCGGTGGTGGTGACGATGGTCTTGGGCAGGCCCGTCACGAGGTCGCGGCCGCGGATCTCGGCGTGCAGCTCCTCCTGGAGCGGCCACGCGGAGCCGAGGGCGATCTTGATCTCCTCGGCGGTGCGCTCGCCGAGGGCGAGGCTGTACTCCTTCTTGATGTACTGGATGATCGAGTCGTCCAACTCGTCGCCGCCCACGCGGACCGACTGGCTGGCGACGATGCCGCCCAGCGAGATCACGGCCACCTCGGTGGTGCCGCCGCCGATGTCGACGATCATGTTGCCCGTGGGCTCCTGCACCGGCAGCCCGGCGCCGATGGCCGCGGCCATCGGCTCCTCGATGATGTAGGCCGGCTTGCGAGCGCCGGCGTACTCCGCCGCCTCCTGCACCGCCCGCTGCTCCACGCCGGTGATGCCGGACGGGACGCAGATGACCATGCGGGGCTTCGCCCACCGGCGCTGGTGCACCTTGTGGATGAAGTAGCGGAGCATCTTCTCGCAGATCTCGAAGTCGGCGATCACGCCGTCCTTGAGGGGGCGGATGGCCTGGATGTGGGCCGGGGTGCGCCCGATCATCCGCTTGGCCTCGAGGCCGACGGCGAGCGGCCGGCCGTCCTTGACGTTGATGGCCACCACGGACGGCTCGTTGAGCACGATCCCGCGCCCTCGGACGTACACGAGGGTGTTGGCGGTGCCGAGGTCGACCGCCATGTCGCGGCCCATGATCGACGAGAACGGGTTGTCAGAAGACATGGACCCTCCGCGGGCCGATCGAGAGCGGTCGTCGGAGGTTACGGGACGGTCGGAACGCCGACAAGGCACCGACCCGCTGCTCCGGCGCCGATGCTAGCCCTTGTCACCCAACTGCAACAATCGACCTAGCAGATGCCTCTGACCTGCAGGTGGATGGTGAGGTTCAGGTCAGGCGAAGCTCGACCTGAGGTGGAGCGGCGGCGCCGGCGGGCGTCGCCCGAAGCGGTGAGGCTGCAGTCGCGTGTCGGTTTCGCCCGCCCGGTGCAGCGGCGCCGGACGGCCCCGACCTCACGTGGAGGCCGAGGCTCGACCGGTGCGGGCGCGACAGGCTCAGCGGCCGGGGAACCAGAGGGCGATCTCGCGCTCGGCCGACTCCGGGCCGTCGGAGCCGTGCACCAGGTTCTCGTTCGTGGTGGTGGCGAGGTCGCCACGGATCGACCCGGGCTGGGCGTCGGTGACCTGGGTCTTGCCGATGAGGATCCGGCCCAGCTCCCAGGTGTTCTCCGACGGCCCCTCGACGATCATGGCCACCACGGGCGACCGGGTGAGGAAGCTCACCAGCTCGCCGAAGAAGGGCTTGTCGGCGTGCTCCTCGTAGTGCGCCTCGGCGAGGGCGGTGTCGGCCGTGCGCAGCTCGACGGCGGCGAGGGTGAGGCCCTTGCGCTCGAAGCGGGCGATGACCTCGCCCACCAGCCCCCGCTCCACGGCGTCGGGCTTGCACATGATGAAGGTCCGGTTCGTCATAAGGCGGACGAACCTACGCGAGCGCTCCCCGACCGGCCAACCGACGGTCGGCCCCGGACCGTGCGCCGGGCGCGCCACGGGGCCGGGCCCCACGCCGCGGCGCGAGGGCCCGACCCCGTCCGGGAGGCGGTCGGTGAGCGGTGGGTCAGCCGGGCTCGGTGCCCACGTAGAGCCGCTGGCGGGGCGGGTTGGCACCGGTGCCGCCGCCCTGGTCGCCCTCCGGGTACGAGTTGAGGCGCACCGTCACGGCGTCGGCGGTGACCGACACCCCGTTGACCGCCTCGCGGCGCCCGGCCTCCGCGGCCGGCAGGTCGACCACCGAGAAGGCGCTGCCGTCTCCGCTGTGCACGACCACCGAGGGCCCGTCGGCCTGGCCGGGGTGGGCCTGGAGCACCGCGGCGAACCCGAGGGGCCCGAACGAGGCGCCCTGGATCCCGGCGTCGGCCAGGCCGGCGCCGAGCACGTCGCCCAGCACCGTCGTCCGGGCCACGGTGCCCTCGAGGGAGGCCAGCTCGAGGGCTCCTCCCTTGTCGTCCTGCAGCAGCACGGTGGCCCGGCCGCCCAGCAGCCCGCCGGTCACCGGGGTGCCGTCGAGGGCGACGGGGGCTGCCGTCCACGTCCGTCCGTCGGCGGACGCCCGCGCCGAGGTGGTGCTGCTGGTGCCCTGGGAGTCGTAGCGCTGGCTGACCAGCCAGAAGGCGTCCGGAGCGGCGACGAGCTGCACCGCGTCGGCGCCGCCCAGCTCGGCCACCTGGGCGAAGGCGCCGTCGTCGCCGGTGGCGAAGACGAGGGTGCGCCCCACTGCCAGGTCGCCCACCGCCGGATCGATGCCCAGGTCGGCCCACGAGTACGTGGCCGCCACCGGGAGGCCGGCGTCCTGGGAGGCGCAGCCCGGGTCGACCTCACCGTCGGGGCCGAGCTTGCCGGCCGCCTTGGCCTCGGCCTCCGCCCGCTTCGCTGCGTCCTGGCTGGTGCCGACGGGATCGGCGACCTCGCTGGTGGTGGGGGCCGCGGTCGTGGTGGGGGCCGCAGTCGTGGCGGTGGCGCCGCCCTCAGGCTGGCCGGGGCAGGGATCGCCGTAGACGCTGATCCCCTCCGCGGTGGCGCCCCACCCGAAGGACAGGTCGGTGCCCGCGGGCAGCAGCGGCTTCGGGTCGTCGATCTGGCCGACCACCCGGACGGCGACGACGGTCTCGCCGTCGCGGCTGGCGATGTGCGGCGACCCGGCCCCGACCTTCCCGGGGAAGCCCTGGCCGAGGCGGGCGAGGTCGAGCGGGAGCGTGGTGCGATCCCACGCCGCTCCCCCGTCGGTGGTCGACGCCACCTCGACCTGCTCGCTGCTACCGCCGGCCGGCGAGGTGCCCACGGCGTAGAGCCGATCGCCGCCGGCGGCGATGCCCGAGGCGGTGAGGTGGTCGGGGAGCGACGCCGGCTCCCAGTCGGCACCGTCGCCCGACCGGTAGAGGGCCGGAGGGACGGGGCCGTCCGGATCGCTGGGCGCGGCGGCGGTCGACAGGCCGTAGACCGAGCCGTCGTCGGTGGCGACGCTGCCGTCGTTCCACCCGATCCCGTGCTTCGGGGTGACGACCGTCCAATCGAGGCCGGACGGCACCACCTGGGCGCCCACGCCGACGACCTGGCGGTCGTGGCCGTCGCCCGTGCGCTGGGCGATGGCGGCGCCGCCGAGGGCGAGCACGCCCACCACGGCGCCCAGCTTGGCGGCCGTGCGGCGGTGGCGGCGCCGACGGCCGCGCTGGGCGATCGTCGTGGCGCTGGCGGCCGGCACCGAGACCTCGGTGGCTCGGGCGGAGAAGTAGTGCTGCAGGCGATCGTCGTCGTTCATGACGGGTCCTCTTCGGTTCGGAGGTGGCGGAGGCGGGCTTGGAGGATCTGGTTGGCACGGGAGAGGCGGCTCTTGACCGTCCCCTCCCGGAGGTGCAGGGCGGCGGCGGTCTCGGCGACGGACCAGCCGAGGACGTGGCGGCACACCACGACGCTGCGGTGCTTCGGGTCGAGCTCGGCGAGGGCGGCGTGGACGGCGGGCTCGACGACCGCCTGCTCGTGGTCCGGCGGCTCGTAGAGCCGGTGCACGCCGCGCCGTCGGCGCCGCAGGATCGAGAGCGCCCAGTTCATGGCCACCCGGTAGACCCATGCCGGCGGGTTGCCCTGCGAGACCGACGGCCACCGCTCGTAGGCCCGGACGAAGGCCTCGTCGGTGGCCTCGGCCGCCAGGTCGGCATCGCCGAGGGCGAAGGCGATGGCCCGTCCGATCGCGGCACGCTCGGTCTCGTAGAACCGCTCGAAGGAGGGCACCGGGGTCGGGCCCGTGGCGGCAGGGGCGGCGAGCAGGGGCTCGGCGCCGGCGCCGGCGCTGCGCCGTGGCGGTCGCCGGACGGCGAGGTCGCCCGGGCGGACGACTCGCGTCGCGCGGGTGGGGAGCGGTGCGGTCACGACGGGTCTACGCCTGGCCCACCGGTTCGGTTCCATCAGCCCGGGCCGATCCTCTCTGCGGCTCGGCGCACCGCCGGATCGGTCGGGGCGATCGCCACGGCGGCACGGATCGCCCGGCGAGCGTCGGCCCGTCGATCGGCGGCCAGGTAGAGCAGCGCCAGTTGGGTCGGGGCGACGGGATCGCGGGGCAGCAGCCGGGCGGCGCGCCGCCAGGCCCGCTCGGCTGCGGCGGGACGGTCGTCGAGCCGGCCGAGCTCGCCGGCCAGCAGCCAGAGCTCGCCCGACAGGGGGTCCTCGGCCAGGAGGCGATCGACCTCGTGCTGGGCCCGGCCGATCTGGGCCGGCACCTCGGTGGCCTCGGCGCGGGCGACCAGGAGCCGAGCGCGAGCGAGCCGGGCGATGGGGTCGCCGGGCGAGACCGCCAGCCCGTCGTCGACCGCCCGCAACCCGGCGAGCGAGCCCTCCCCCGCCGCCACCCGGGCCCGGGCCTCCAGCAGGCGGTAGCGCAGGACGTCGGGGCGCAGCCGGCTGGCGCTCGCCGCCTGGGCGGCGGCCACGGCCCCGTCTCGGCGGGCCAGCGCCCGAGCGGCGGCGGCGGCGTGGCGGTCGGCGACCACGCCGGTGGCCCCGGCCGCCAAGGCGACGATCGCCACCAGGCCCAGCACGGCCGGCACGGGCCGGGGCGCGCCCCGATGGCGCGCCGGCGACGCGCCTCGGTCGGCCGGCCGCCCCCAGGTCCGCAGCTCGCCGGGATCGGCGGTGGCCGCCACCAGCAGGCCGCCCAGCAGCCAGGCCACCGGGTCGAGCTCCGAGGTCGGGAACAGGAACAGCTCCCCCACCCCGTGCGCCACCACGCCGGCGGCGAGGCCGACCACCCACGGTCGGCCGCGCCGCAGCCCCCGCCAGGCGAAGCGGCCGATGAGCCCGGCGACCGCCAGCCACGCCAGTCCGGCGCCGACGCCACCGGCGAGGGCCACGTCGAGCGGCGCCGAGTGCGCCCGATCGGGCAACGGGTCACGGCCGTGCTCGCGCTGGTAGCGCTCGTCGACGCCCGAGGCGAAGGCCACCCGGTACCCCTCGGGCCCCACGCCGGTCACCGGGTGCTCGGCGATCACCCGAGCCGCCACCCGCCACTCGTCCAGCCGGCCGATCCCGCCCGGCGACCGCTCGTCGAACGCCGAGCTGAGCCGACCGCCCACCGGCGTGGCGACGACCACCACCGCCAGGGCGGCGAGGCCGAGCGCAGCGATGGGAGCGGCCCGGCCACGCTCGCGCCGAAGCCCACGGCGGCGGGCGACGGCCGTGGCACCGGCCGCCGCCGCCAGCCCGACCCACGCCGAGCGGGTCCCCGCACCGACGCAGGCCACCCCGACCAGCACCGCCCCCACGGCGGCGGTCGCCCGGAGCGGGCGGCCGAGGCGGCGATCGGCTGCGGTCCCGGCCGCGATGGGGAGCAGGAGCGCGCTGGCCGCGCCGAGGTACGCCGCCGAGCCGAAGGTGCCGGTCAGCCGGGACCCGCCCAGCCCGACCGGGCCGGGGGCCCAGCCCACCGCCTCGGCCGCGGCGACGCCGCCGACGCCCACGGCGGCGGCCGCCAGGCCCACCAGCAGCGGGCCGGCGTCGCCGTCGGGGTCGAGGGACGTGCCGGCCAGGAGGGCCACGGCCAGCAGCGCCCACGTGACCACCCCGAGCTGGCGCTCGGGCGTACCGATCCAGGCGTAGGTGGGATCGAGCCCCACGGCCGCACCCAGCACGAGGAAGGCCAGCAGGACGACCACGGCCACCCCCAGCCGCGGCTCGAACCGGGCGCGGCGACGGGCCAGGAGGCCCCCGGCCCCGAGGGGCAGGAGCACCGAGACCGCCAACCACTTGGCCGGCCCGAACGGGTACCAACCGCCGGGGTCGAGCGCGAGGAACGCCGCCGGAGCCAGCGCGGCCAGCACCCACGTCCCCCACCGGTCACCCATATGGGTCGGGCACCCTACGCCCCCGAACCGGGCTGCGGACCTCGCCGTCCAGCGGCCGCTCCCCGACCCACCACGAGCGAGAACCCGAACTGGGCTGGAGGGCGGCCGCCAGCGCGACCAGGTGTCCACCCCCCTCGATGGGCCGAGGCCGGCCGAGGGCGGGCGGGTCAGTCGCCGGGCTGGCCGCCGTCGCCGGACCAGCGGCCGTCGGTGCGCAGGGTGAGGATGTCGACGCCGTCCTCGGTGACGAGCAGCGTGTGCTCGAACTGGGCGGTGCGCTTGTTGTCGACCGTGGTGGCGGTCCAGTCGTCGTCCCAGAGGCGGTGCCGCCAGTCGCCGACGGTGATCATGGGCTCGATGGTGAACACCATGCCGGGGACGAGCTGCTTGGCGGCTCGGGGGTCGGCGGCGGCCGGCACGTAGTAGTGCGGGATGGCGAGGTCGGTGTGGAACGTCTCGCCGATGCCGTGGCCGATGAACGAGCGCACCACCCCGAACCCCGCGCCCTCGGCGTGGTCCTGGATGGCGCGGCCGATGGCGTTGATGGGCTGGCCGGGGCGCACCTGGGCGATGGCCAGCGTGAGGCACTCCCGGGTGACCTGCACCAGCCGCTGGGACTCCGGATCGACGGTGCCGACGAAGAACGTGGCGTTGGTGTCGCCGTTGACGCCCTCGCGGAAGCAGGTGACGTCGAGGTTCACGATGTCGCCGTCGCGCAGGGCCCGGCTGTCGGGGATCCCGTGGCAGATGACCTCGTTCACCGAGGTGCAGAGCGACTTCTTGTAGCCGTTGTAGTTGAGCGGGCTGGGGTAGGCGCCGGCGTCGACGGTGATCTGGTGGCAGAGCGCGTCGAGCTCGTCGGTGGTGACGCCGGGCGCCACCGCCGCGCCGACCTGGGCCAGGACGTCACCGGCCAGGCGGCCGGTGCGGCGCATGCGGTCGATGACGTCGGCCGACTTCACGTCGGCCTCGCTCCGGTCGCTGCCCGTGCCGCTGTCGGCCCACGGCGGGCGCTCGACGGACGCTGGCACGTCGCGGCGCGGGCTGAGGGTGCCGGCCACGATGCGATCGGTGGTGGGCTTGTGGCAGCGCTTGAACTTGAGGCCGCTCCCGCACCAGCACGGGTCGTTCGGCTTCATCTTCGACAGGGCGACGACGGGGGCGGTCATGCATCGACCTCGGTTCGGATCAGGGTGCGGGCGGGACCGACGACGTAGAGCGAGCCGGTCACGAGGATGAGGTCGTCGGGGCTGGCCAGGCCGAGGGCCCGGTGGACCGCCTGGTCGACCGAGGACACCGCCTCGGCCACGATGCCGAGCCCGTCGGCGGCGGCGGCGACCTGCGGGGCGGGCACGGCTCGGGGCGAGTCGGGCGTGCAGGCGATGAGGAAGCCGGCGTCTCGGGCGCCGAGGGCCTCGAGCATCTCGGCGACGTCACGGCCCTTCAGGAAGCCGGCCACGACGATCACGGTGCCGCCGAGGGTGAACTCCTCGCGCAGCGTGGCGGCGCAGGCGCGGGCACCGTCGAGGTTGTGGGCGGCGTCGAGCACCACCGTGGGCTCGCGGTGGACGATCTCGAAGCGCCCGGGCACGGTGACCTTGGCGAACGCCTCCTCCACGACGTCGTCGTCGAGCCGCCGGGTGAAGAACGCCTCGACGGCGGCGAGCGCGATGGCGGCGTTGTCGCCCTGGTGCTCGCCGTGGAGCGGGACGAAGACGTCGTCGACGGTGCCCGACGGGGTGCGCAGGGAGACGTGGCGACCGCCGAGCGCCAGGATCGACTGCTCGCAGTCGAAGTCCGTCCCCCGCCACCACGTGGCCTCGGCCGGGGTGTCGGACAGGATCTCGCGCAGGGTGGGGTCCACCTCGCCGCAGACGAAGGTGGCCCCGGCCTTGACGATGCCGGCCTTCTCGCCGGCGATGGCCTCGCGCCAGGCCCCCACGCCGTCGGTGTGGTCGTGGCCCACGTTGGTCAGCACGGCGACCACGCCGTCGGCCACGTTGGTGGCGTCGTAGCGGCCGAGCATGCCGACCTCGACCACCGCCACGTCGACGGCGACGTCGGCGAACCAGTTGAACGCCGCCGCGGTGAGGATCTCGAAGTAGCTCGGCGTGATGCCCGCCACCTCCTCGACCGAGGCGACGACGCCGATGGAGGCGCCCAGCTCGTCGTCGGAGATGGGCTCGCCGTTCCACGAGATCCGCTCGTTGATGGCCTCGAGGTGCGGGCTGGTGTAGGTGCCGACCGACAGGCCCGAGGCCTCGAGCAGCTCCGTGATCATGCGGGCGACCGAGCCCTTGCCGTTGGTGCCCGTGACGTGGATGACCGGATAGGCCAGCTGGGGGTCGCCGAGGACGCCGACGAGGCGGCGCATGCGGTCGAGCGAGAGGCCCTCGGCCCGACCGGCGGTGGCCTCGAGGTTGGTGTGCTGGTCGAGGTAGCGGAGTGCGGTTGCCAGGTTCACGGTCCGCCCAGGCTACCGGCGGGCCTGCTCGACCGAAGAGCCGGGCGACGGCCCGCCGACGCTCAGGAGGCCAGGGCTGCGGCGCGAGCGCGGGCGCCGTCGACGGCCGACTTCGAGGGTGGGGCGGGCGGCATCGACGGCGTCGGCCAGGCCGGCCCGACCCGAGTGCAGGGCGTGCACCACCTGCGGGCGACCCGCGTCGACGGCGTCGAGCACCGCGGCCCGGCCCGAGGAGAGGGCGTCGGCCACCGCGGGACGCCCGGCGTCCACGGCGTCGCCGAACGCCTCGCCGATGGCGTCGACGGCCCGCTCGGCGGCCGCCACCACGCTCGGCACCAGCGACGTGGCGACGGTGTGGCCCGCCTCCTGCAGCTGGTCGGCAACGGAGTCGTAGGCCGACTCGAGCACCGGGCGGGCCTTGCGGGCCAGCTTCCGCCCGCGAGCGGTGCCTTCGTCGGCCAGGTCGGCGGCGAGCTTGGCGGCGGCTGCCCGGGCCCGACGATCGAGCACGAAGCCCACGAACGTGCCGGCCAGCGCGCCCTCGGCGGCGCCCTTGGCGATCGCCGAGGCGGCCGGCTTGGAGCCTGCGGCGGAGGCGGCGGCACGCCGCGCCTGGATCCCGGCGATGCCCCCACCGACGAGGCCTCCGACGACGGCGCCTCTCACGAGCTGGTTCATGGCTGGTCCTCCAGGACGGGTTGCGAACAGGGCGCACCCTACCCAGCACCCCGGCCGCCATCACCCGGACGGGCGGCTACCGGTAGCCGTCGGGGAGGCTGATGCCGAACTGGCGCTGGAGCAGGTCCAGGTCGTGGCGGTCCCGGCTCCGCGGCTCGTAGCCGCTGTGGTGCGCGACCTGGAGCTGGGCGCCGATGCAGCGGACCGAGCGTCCGCCGACCCACCCGGTGGTGATCTCGCCGGCGGGGTACCGGGCGTCGGTGCCGTCGGGGTTGGCCCCGGCCTGCCACAGGTCGCCGTCATCGTCGGGGCGCACCGGGTGGAGGTCGACCTGGCGGCCGGCGGCGTCGCGGAGCACGGCCCGCGTGGGACGGAGGTCCTCGACGAGGGCGAAGCCCACCGAGGCGAGGGAGGCGACCACACGGTCGAGCTCGGCCAGCAGGACGACCAGGTCGAGGTCCTCGTGGTCGCGGTGCTGGGCCCCGAGCAGGGCATCGATGCCCCACCCGCCGTCGAGGACGGGGTCGATGCCGTCCTCGGCGAAGACGTCGAGCAGGTCGAGCACGTCTCGAGCTTCCATCAACACGTCGACCCCCCAAGGTCGCCGGCCACGGCGGCGGCGGAGCGGTGCGGGCTAGCTGGCGGCGCGACGGGGGCGGGAGGCCCGCGCCGGCGTCTCACGGGGCACGAGGGTCGGGTTGACCTTCTCGAGCACGACGTCGGCATCGATCACGCAGCGCTCGACGTCGGTGCGGCTCGGCAGGTCGTACATCACGTTGAGCAAGACCTCTTCGAGGATGGCTCGCAGCCCACGGGCACCGGTGGCCCGGAGGATGGCTTGGCCGGCGATGGCCTGCAGCGCGTCCTCGGTGAACTCCAGCTCGACGTTCTCCAGCTCGAAGAACTTCTGGTACTGCTTCACCAGGGCGTTGCGGGGCTCGACGAGGATCTTCACCAGGGCGTCCTGGTCCAGCTGGTCGACCACGCCGATCACCGGCAGGCGGCCGATGAACTCCGGGATGAGGCCGAACTTGTGGAGGTCCTCGGGCATGAGCTGGCCGAGCAGGTTGCCCAGGTTCTTGTCCTCGACCCGGCGGATGTCGGCGCCGAAGCCCACGCCCTTGGCGCCGGCCCGGCTCTCGATGATCTTCTCGATCCCGGCGAAGGCGCCACCGCAGATGAAGAGGATGTTGGTCGTGTCGATCTGGATGAACTCTTGGTGGGGGTGCTTCCGGCCGCCCTGCGGCGGCACCGAGGCGGTGGTGCCCTCCAGGATCTTGAGCAGCGCCTGCTGGACGCCCTCGCCGGAGACGTCACGGGTGATCGACGGGTTCTCGGCCTTGCGGGCCACCTTGTCGATCTCGTCGATGTAGATGATCCCGGTCTCGGCCTTCTTCACGTCGTAGTCGGCGGCCTGGATCAGCTTGAGGAGGATGTTCTCGACGTCCTCGCCCACGTAGCCCGCCTCGGTGAGGGCGGTGGCATCGGCGATGGCGAAGGGCACGTTGAGCATGCGGGCCAGCGTCTGGGCCAGGAACGTCTTGCCGCAGCCGGTGGGGCCGATCAGCAGGATGTTCGACTTGGCCAGCTCGACGTCGTCGGCGTGGGTGGACGCCGCGCCGATCTGGACCCGCTTGTAGTGGTTGTAGACCGCCACGGAGAGGATCCGCTTGGCCAGGTCCTGGCCGACGATGAAGTCGTTCAGGAACTCGAAGATCTCACGGGGCTTGGGCAGCTCGTCGAACTGGAGCTCGGAGGTCTCGGAGAGCTCCTCCTCGATGATCTCGTTGCAGAGGTCGATGCACTCGTCGCAGATGTAGACGCCGGGACCGGCGATGAGCTTCTTGACCTGCTTCTGCGACTTGCCGCAGAAGGAGCACTTCAGCAGTTCCCCGCCGTCTCCGAACTTGGCCACGTGCTCGTTCCCCTTGCGATCGTCAGCTGGCGGCCGTGATCGGGCCGCTCTTGTCGGCGAACTCCCGTGCGGAGATCACCTCGTCGATGATGCCGTACTCCTTGGCCTCGGTGGCGGACAGGACGAAGTCCCGGTCCGTGTCCTTGGCCACCTTCTCCTTCGACTGGCCGGTGTGGTCCGACAGGATCCCCTCCAGCAGGTCCCGCATGCGCAGGATCTCCTTGGCCTGGATCTCGATGTCGGAGGCCTGGCCACCGCCGCTGGCGTAGGGCTGGTGGAGCAGGACCCGGGCGTGGGGCAGGGCGAGGCGCTTGCCCTTGGTGCCCGCCGCCAGCAGCACGGCGGCGGCGGAGGCCGCCTGGCCGAAGCAGATCGTGGTGATCTCGGCCTTCACGTACTGCATGGTGTCGTAGATCGCGAACAGCGCGGTGATGTCGCCACCGGGGCTGTTGATGTAGATGTTGATGTCCTTGTCGGGGTTCTCCGACTCGAGGTGGAGCAGCTGGGCGCACACCAGGTTGGCGATCGTGTCGTCGATCGGCGTGCCCAGGAAGATGATGTGCTCCTTGAGGAGCTTCGAGTAGAGGTCGAAGGCCCGCTCGCCACGGTTGGTCTGCTCGACCACCGTCGGCACCAGGTAGTTGGACGCTCGCAGACCGCTGGTCGGGTCGTGGAAAGCGGGGTTGTTCACTCTTCGTCCTCCGTGGGGGCCTCTGCGGCGGGATCTGCTGCGTCGTCGGCGCCCGACGGGGGCTCGACCTCGAGGCTGGCCCGATCGATCACGTTGCCCCCCCTCATCGACCAGTTCGACCTGTTCGATGAGCCATTCGAGGGCCTTGCGCTTGCGCAGGTCCGAGCGTACCGCCGAGACCTGGCCGTTGCGTTCGAGTTGCTTGCGGACCTGGGCGGTCTTCTGGCCCACCCGCTCCGCGACCGAGGCGTACTCGGCTTCGAGCTCGTCCTCGGTGATGTCGATCTGCTCGGCCTCGACCACGGCGCGCAGCGCGAGGTCGACCTTGACGCCCTGGGCGGCGGCGGTGCGCAGCTCCTCGATGAAGGCGCCCTGGTCCTGGCCGGTGCTGGCGAGGTACTGGTCGACCCCGACGCCCTGGGCCTGGAGCCGCATGGCGAGGTCCTCCAGGCGCTGCTGCATCTCGCTGTTCACGAGCGCCTCGGGCACGTCCTCGTGCACCAGCTCGGCGAGGGCGTCGGCCGTCTTCTGCTGGATGGCCATCTGGCCCTGGACCTTCTTGACCATGCCCAGGCGCTTCACCAGGTCGGCCTTGAGCTCGTCGAGCGTCTCGAACTCCGAGGCCTCGGCGGCGAACTCGTCGTCGGCCTCGGGGAGGACCTTCTCCTTGACCTCCTTGACGGCGACGGTGAAGTCGACCGGCTCCTCGTCGGGGTCCGGGTGGTCCGCGGTGAAGGCGACGTCGGCGCCGACGGTGGCGCCGGTGAGGTTCTCGTCGAGCTCGGGCACGACGGAGCCGCTGCCCACCTCGTAGAGGTAGTCCTCGGCGGTCAGCCCGTCGATGGGCTCGCCGTCGCGGGAGCCGGTGATGTCGATGGTGACGTGGTCGCCCTCGGCGGCCGGGCGCTCGACGACCTCGAGCTTGGCGAAGCTCTCGCGCAGGCGGTCGACGCGCTCGTCGACCTCCTCGTCGGACACGTCCGGCGAGTCGATCGTGATGCGCAGCGAGTCGTACCCGCCGACCATGACGACCGGGCGGACCTCGACGACGGCCTCGAAGGCGACGTCGCCCTCTTCGCGGCCGGCGGTGATGTCGATGTCGGGCGGGGCGATGACGTCGACGTCGTGCTCCTCCACGGCCTCGGCGTAGAACCGCGGCAGCGAGAACTCGAGGGCGTCGCCACGGGCGGCCTCGGTCCCGATGCGGGCCTCCAGGAGCTTCCGAGGCGCCTTGCCCTGGCGGAAGCCGGGGATGCGGACCTCGCGGGCGATGCGCTTGAAGGCGGCATCGACCTCGTGCTCGAACTCGACGCTGTCGATCTCGATCGCCAGCTTGACCTTGTTGCCCTCGACGGGCTCGACCGTTGACTTCATGAGGTCGGTGAGCTTACCGGCGGAGACCCGTCGGCTCCGCACCGGGCGGGCCGGGTGGCTGCGCCCCGGCGGGCCGGGGCGTGGACCGGCCCGGCCAGCCGGTACCGTCGCCCGCATGTCTCCGGTCGCCGGCCCGCTGTTCGCGGCCGCCCTGTTGCTCGGCGTCGCCGGGATCCTGAAGCTGTCCCAGCCCGCGCCGACCCGGGTGGCGCTGCGCAGCGCCGGGCTGCCCAGCACCGTGCTCGCGGCGCGCACCATCGGCCTCGGGGAGCTGGCCTTCACGGCCGTCGCCCTGGTGGTCGGCGGCCGCCCGGGCGCCGCCCTCGTCGCCCTCGCCTACCTCGGCTTCGCCGCCTTCAGCCTCCGGGTCATCACGGCCACCCGCGGCAAGGCCTCGTGCGGCTGCTTCGGCGCCTCCGACGCCCCGCTCACCAACCTGCACGTCGGCGTCGACCTCGCCATCGTCGCCGTCGCGCTGGTCGCGGTGGCCGACCCCGTCCCCGGGATCGTCGCCGTGGCCCGCGACACGCCGCTCGCCGGCATCCCGTTCCTGGCCTTCACGGCCCTGCTCGCCTGGCTGGTCCAGGTCCTGCTGACCGCGCTCCCGGCCCTCCAGGCCGCGGCCCGACCCCCCAAGAAGGTGGCCCGATGACCGTCGTCGTCGTGATCGAGGGCGTCGTCGTCGCCGTGCTCGCCCTGCTCGTCGTCGGCCTGCTCCGCAGCCACGCCGAGATCCTCAAGCGCCTCCACGAGCTGGGTGCCGGCCTCGACGCCACGCCGGCGCAGTCCCAGCCGATGTCGGCCGCCGGGCCCCGGCCGGGACGCGACTTCAACGTCATGCCCCAGGTGCCGTCGCCCCCGGACCGGGAGGCCTTCGGCGGCTCCGCCGACCTCGCCGGCATCGGCGCCGGCGGCAGCGAGGCGGTCACCGTGCGGGTCAACGGCGTCGAGCACGACACCATCGTCGCCTTCCTCTCCTCGGGCTGCATCACGTGCCAGAAGTTCTGGGACGCCTTCCGCAAGCCCCGCAAGCTCGGCCTGCCGGCCGGCACCCGCCTGGTGGTGGTCACCAAGGGCGCCGACGCCGAGAGCCCGTCCGAGGTCGCCAAGCTGGCCCCGCCCGGGATCCCCACCCTCATGTCGACCGAGGCGTTCGCGGCCTACGACGTGCCGGGCTCGCCGTACTTCGTCCAGGTCCACGGACCCACCGGGCGGGTGAAGGGCGAGGGCACCGGCCCCGACTGGGACCAGGTCTCGGGATTGCTGTCCCAGGCCACGGGCGACGCCGAGCTGGTCGCCTCCCTCGCCGGCTCCATGGTGGCCAAGCCCGACGCCGACGCCGAGCGAGAGGCCCGGATCGACCGAGAGCTCTTCGACGCCGGCGTCGCGCCCGGAGACGCCAGCCTCTACACCGTCGACGGCGCCCACGAGCACGACCACGACGACCACGCGGGCCACGACCACGGCTGATCCGCGTCGCCCGATCGGGCGGACGGGGCGGGGCTGGCCCCGCCGGGCGCTCCCATCCGCGAAGATGGGCGCCTCATGAAGCTGCAGGCACACGGCATCGAGACCGACCTCCCGCCCGGTTGGGAGGGCCGGATCGCCCTCCGCAAGGCCCCAGGGGCCACGGCGGCGGCGAACGACAGCACGGCGGCCCGCGCCGCCGGCACGCTGGGCGAGGTCCCCAACCCGGTGGTCCACCTGGCGAACTTCGCCCTCCCCGAGGACCGGGGGGACTTCGGCTCCGGCGCCGTCGACCTCATGACCGAGGCCGACGTCATGGTCGTGCTGTTCGAGTACGGCCCCGAGGCGGTGGGCAAGGCGCTGTTCAAGCGCAAGGGCATCCCCACCAACCTCACGCCGAACATGTTCTCGTCGTCCGCCCTCCAGCGGACGCTGCCCGGCCAGGCCGGGTGCCAGGTCTTCTTCACCGTCGAGGACCGGGCCTTCTGCTGCTACACGGTCCTCGGTCGCCAATCGGCCGCCAACCGGGTCCTGCCCCAGGCCAACGCCACGCTCGCCGCCACGAGGATCTCCCGCCGATGACCGCCACCCTCCCCCGCCCGCTGCGCCGCACCAAGGCGCCGGTCGAGACCGCCGACCTCGCCCACGAGGGCATCCACCGCGACCCCGGCGCCCACGACCCCATCAGCACCGGCGGCTTCGCCCAGAAGCTCGTCCACCGGGCCTCGGGCTGGCTGAGCGGCTCGAAGTCCACCCGCCGGTCCTTCCTCACCCGCACCGCCGTGGTGGGCTCGGCCCTGGCCGTCGGCCCGATCGACTTCATCCTCAAGCCCGGCTCTGCGTACGGCTACGTCTGCGGCACCTGCTCCGACGGCTGGACGGCGTTCTGCTGCACCATCAACAGCGGCAAGAACTCCTGCCCGCCCGGCAGCTTCATCGCCGGTTGGTGGAAGGCCGACAACGCCGCCTACTGCTGCGGCGCCGCCCGCTACATCATCGACTGCAACGCCAGCTGCCCCACCCAGTGCTCGTGCCGCTGCGCCGGCGGGTCCTGCGACAACCGCCGCACGTGCTGCAACCAGTTCCGCTACGGCCAGTGCCACCAGGAGATCTCCTGCTACGGCCCCGTGGTGTGCCGGGTGGCCACCTGTGAGGTGCCCTGGAAGTACGACCCCAGCTGCACCACCTCCAGCGCCACCGACAACAAGACCCGCGAGCACGGCGCCCCGTGCCTCAGCACCGACTGCGGCACCGCCATCGACAAGAAGTACAAGGCGCTCGGCGGTGAGGCCAGCGACCTCGGCAAGCCCACCGGCGCCGAGGTGGCCGTCGGCGACGGCAAGGGCCGCCGCCGGACCTACGAGCACGGCAACATCTACTGGACCTCGGCGCTCGGTGCCCACGAGGTCCACGGCGGCATCTTCGACCAGTACGCCGCCGTCCAGGGCGTCTACGGCCTGCTCGGCTACCCCACCTCCGACACGCTCACGTCCTCGGACCAGCGCACGCGGTACGGCAACTTCGAGGGCGGGCGGATCTACTACTTCCGCAACGACGGCCACACCGTCGCGCTGACCAAGCCGTTCTTCGCCAAGCACCAGGCGCTGGGCGGCGTCGCCGGCATGCTCGGCTACCCCACGTCGAACATCCGCACCTCGAGCGACAAGCGGTCGACGTACTTCAACTTCGAGAAGGGCCGCATCTACTCGGTGTCGGGCCGCGTCGTCGAGGTCCACGGCTCGGTGTACACGTTCCACGAGAGCATCCAGGGCGTGCACGGCGTGCTCGGCTACCCCACCATCGACCTCGTCGCGGTGGGCGACGGCCGGGGCAAGACCCAGTGGTTCGAGGGCGGCATGGTCTGGTACACGCCCACCACCGGCACGTTCGGGCTGTGGGGCGAGGTGCTCAACCGCTACATCAGCAACGGCCACGCCAAGGGCTACCTCAAGTACCCCACCAGCTCGGTCAAGCCGGTGGGCGACGGCCGCGGCTCGTACGCCACCTTCGAGAACCAGGGCAACATCTACGCCACCGCCACCACCAAGGGGCACCAGGTCCACGGCGCGCTGCTCACCTACTACCTCGCCCACGGCGGTCCCACCGGCAGCCTCGGCTACCCCACCGGCGAGCTCGACCCGAGCAGCCAGTCCGGTGCCCGGTACCAGCAGTTCGAGCACGGCCGCCTCAAGTACCTGAACGGCACCGTCACCCCCGCCTGATCCCCGAACCGGGTTGCCACCGGCCCACCGCCGAGCGGTACGGTGCCGGTCCTCGCGGGTGTAGCTCAATGGCTAGAGCCTCAGATTTCCAATCTGATGATGAGGGTTCGATTCCCTTCACCCGCTCCACTTCCATCGCGGCAGGTCAGCAGGCCTGCAGCTCGGCGATGGTGGCGCCGGTGGCGGCGGACGACGTGATGGCCGAGGGCCGGAGGTCGTGGAGGCGCAGCCCAGGGTCGCCCGTGGCAGTCCGGGCCTTCGCCCACGCCTGGTGCCACCGGTACCGCCTGATCGGGCCGCCCTTCGCCCCGGTCAAGAGCAGGGGGGGGTCGTGATCAGCGGTCGTCGCTGCGCCAGAGGTGGGCCGGGTCGAAGTCGTAGGAGGCCACCGACCCACGACCCGCTCGAGGTGGAGCACGCCGTCGTGGGCCAACTCGTCGACCACCTGGTTCGGCGCTCGGATTCTGACGACCCAGTGGCGCAGTGAGAGCGGGCTCCACCATGAGGTTGACGTTCTTGAGGTCCCCGAGCACCTGACGTCGAACATCCGACAGCCGGAGCAGAGGAGCCTCCGCCGAGGGCCGGATGGCCTTCGAGCCGACGATCCGGTGGAATCCGACGACAGTGGGTGGGAGCTCCAGGGTCAGCCTCGATGCGACACCAGCGGCACGACCAGCCCCCGACACCCGAGCGATGCCGCCGCGGCGCGCACTTGGCGTGCGGCTCTCCTTGATGGCAGCCTCTACGCACCGCTCGACCAGGAGCGGGGACGAAGGTTCCCTGGGGAGGGTTCGACCGGTGCGTGGATTTCGGGTTCGTGACGGGTTGCACGCCGAGGCGGTGGAGGGGGCGCTGCTCGTGCTCGATCCGCGGTCCTCGAAGGTGTTCGAGCTCACCGGTGACCAGGCCGAGGCGTTCCGCCTCGCCGAGGCCGGCTCGAGCGAGGTGCCGGCAGAGCTGACCACGGCCATGGCTGCGCTGGTGGAGCTCGGCCTCGTCAAGGGCAACGGCTGGGACCGCCGCCGGGTGCTGCTCGCCGGCGGTGCCGCAGCCGCGGCGACCGTCGCCGTGCTCGCGCTTCCGTCGGCTGCCGCGGCCCAGTCCGCACCCGGTGGCGGCGGCACGTCGGGGCCGACGGTGCCCGACGCGCCGACGATCACCAGCATCGAGCAACGCGCGACGCTGCCTCGGGGCACCCGCTTCCGCGTGACCTACTCGACCGACAACGACGGAGGGTCTCCGGTGTTCGCATCGACGATCTGGGCGGACGGGACCCCGGTCGCCCACGGCGATCCCACCATCGGCGTGTTCATCACCACTCCCGGAGCGAGCATCCAGGTCAGCCTCATCAACTCCGTCGGGGACAGCCCTCTGTCGGCACCCGTCATCGCCGTCTGGGGCTGACGCACGCGGCTGGCCCACCTCGTCGGCGCCACCCCGCTCCGGCGCACGGAACCCTGGTACCGCGCCAAGCTCGACCACGACGGCGACGGGATCGCCTGCGAGCAGGCGACGTCGCCGGCACCCTCGGGGCTCTCGCCCTGCTCGCCGCTGCCGAGCTCGAGGATCGACCTCTTCGCCTCAGGCGGAGTACCGCAGGAGGTGGGCGCATGGCTCGCACCTCGAACCGTCGCGGGAAGGGCTGCCAGCTGTGCAAGCCCCACCAGCACGCCGCCCGTGGCCAGGCGCACCGCACGTCCCGGGCCGAGCTCCGGATGCTCGGCAAGGTCCGCCGGGTCACCCGCCACGATCTCGGCACCGACCGAACCTGACCGCAGGAAGGTGCACCCGCTGCCTCGCGCAGCCACCGGGCGGCTACGTCGATCGTCAACGGGACCGGGGTCGCCGTTCGCAGCGACCTCCTCCCCCAGGAGCTCGTTGAGCACCCGCTGCTCAGGGCAGCCGCCACGGGCTCGGTCAGGGTGACCACATGACCTTCCAGAACATCATCGCCGTCACCGTCGTCGTCTCCGTCGCCGCTCCGTTCTTCGGGCTCTGGTCCGTGCGGCGCATGAAGTTCGGCTCACGGGCCAAGCAGGCGGTCGCCGCCGAGCTGACCAAGACGGGCCTGAAGGCCCGTGCGCAGATCGTCGCGCTCACGGCGACGGGCATGGTCGTCAACGACATCCACGTCCGAACCGTCGTGCGGTTCGAGATCACCCCGCTGGACGGCAGCCCCAAGTTCGACGGCGAGAAGAAGATGCTGCTCGACCAGACCGCCCGCCCGCTCATCGGCGACGTGTGGCCGTGCTGGTACGACCGCAACGACCACGCGACGTTCGCCGTCGGCCAGCCTACGGGCGATGCCCGCGCCCAGATCGCCACGTTGGACGAGTTCGGCATCACCCACCCGCTCGCGCGTTGATCTGCGCCGGGTCCGTCGGTCGAAGGCCGTCCTCCGATCTGCCGACGAGGGTTCGCCTCCGCTCGAACCCACTGGCTGCGCCACCTGCCCGACGAGGGCGGCGAGATCAGGCCGGAGGACCGAACCAGGTGGTGAGGGCCTGCTGCAGCGGAGGCTCCCCTGCTCCTGGGACCCAGGCCACGTGGCCGTCGGGACGGACGAGGACGGCAGCCGGCGGGGGCACCGCGCCGACGACGGGCAGGTCCCACGGGCCGGGCGTCGTCGCGACCACCAGGCGGACGCGGTCGGACCAGGGGCCGAGGTCGAGGCCGCTCACCCCACCCAGGTCGAGCAGCAGCGGTCGGGCGTCGTGCAGCAGGGCCAGCGCCGTGGTGGGACCGGCGGCGGTCTCCAGGTCGAGGTCGGGCATCCGCCGGCCGACCAGCGGGTGCTCGCCGCCGAGGTCGTAGCGGACGTCGAGGCCCGAGACCATCGCCGCCACGCGCCGGCGGGGCTCGTCCAGGGCCAGGAGCTCGTGGACGCTCTCGCGCAGCGCTCGGTGGCGCTCATCGCCGGTGGCCAGCGCCACCTGGGCCATCGTGTTCTGCAGCACCCGGGCCCCCACCGGGTGTCGCTCGGCGTGGTAGCTGTCGAGCAGCGACTCCGGTGCGGTCCCCGCCGCCACCAGCGCCAGCTTCCAACCGAGGTTCACCGCGTCCTGGACGCCGACGTTGAGCCCCTGGCCGCCCTGCGGCGGGTGCACGTGGGCGGCGTCGCCGGCCACCAGCACCCGCCCCTGGCGATAGGTGGCGGCCTGGCGCGAGGCGTCGGTGAACCGGGAGATCCACCGTGGCTGGCGGGCGCCGAAGTCGGTGCCGTAGGCGTCGCGCAGGGCTGCCCGGAGCTCTTCCAGCGATGGCGGCTGACCAGCGAGGCGGACCTCGGGCTCCTTCAGCACGACGCCGTACGGGCTGCCGCCCGCCACCCGGTCCACGGGGCCGATGCCTCCGCCCTCGGGCCGCAGCCCGAGCGCGGGCTCGTCGAGGTCGACCTGGGCGATCATCCAGCTCGTCGAGGCGTCGAGGCCGGGGAAGGCGATGCCCGCCGCCTTGCGGACGGTGCTGCGGCCGCCGTCGCAGCCGACCAGGTAGGCGACGCGCCGGGTGGTGCCGTCGGAGAGCTCGACGTCCACCCCGCCGGCGTCCTGCGCCAGCCCGACCACCTCGCAGGACCGCAGGATCGGGACGCCCAGGTCACCGAGGACCCAATCGGCGAGGATCCGCTCGATCTCGCCCTGCCAGAGGGCGAGCAGGTGGGGGTGCCGGGTGGGCTGGTCGGCCAGGCTCAGCGCCGTGCCGCCGTAGCCGAGGATCGGGTGCGTCTGCCCCGCTGCGACGAAGCGATCGCCGACGCCGCGCTGGTCGAGCACCTCGAGCGTGCGGGCGTGGAGGCCGCCGGCACGGGACCCGTCGACCGTCTGGTCGGCGCGGCGCTCGACGACCACCACCTGCGCCCCCGCCAGGTGCAGCTCGGCCGCCAGCACCAGGCCGGTGGGCCCGCCGCCGGCCACCACCACCTCTGTCGTGCTCACCGGCGCACGCCTCCGCCCACGTCTGCCACCCGTTGCGCAGCACCCATGCTCGACCTCCCGGCTCGTGCGGGCCCGGCGGTCGCCGGCCCGATGAGCGGGTCATGGTCAGCACGATCCGCCACTTGCCGCAAGCCCCCACCCCACCTCTACCGTGGAGCCCGGCGGGCGCCGATCGAAGCCGACGACGATGGTGCCGACCGCTCGGAGGCGGGCTCCGGCAACGGCTCGACCGGCTGGGGCGCGGTCCCGAGCGTCCTACGCCGGAGCGAGCAGGCCGGCGTCGTCGGTGACGGTGACCCGGCCGGTCGCCAGGTCGTAGAGCACGCCGACCACGAAGGCCGGACCGTCGGCCGTGGCCAACGTGCCCAGCTCGCGCAGTGCATCGACCGTGGCCTGGAGGTTGGCGCCGGTGGCCCAGACGGGGTCGTGGCCGACGACGTCGGTGAGCCGGTGGGCCACCTCCCCGACGAGGGCGCCGAGCGCGCCCTCCGCGGGACGATCCTCGGCCATGGCGGCCAGCACGGCACCGCAGCCGGTGTGGCCGAGCACGACCACCAGCGGGACGCCCAGCACCTGCACGCCGAACTCGATGCTCCCGAGCGCCACGCCGGCCAGCGACTGGCCGGCGGTCCGCACGGTGAGCAGGTCGCCGACGCCCTGGTCGAGGACGACCTCCGGCGGGACCCGGGCATCGACGCACCCGAGGACCACCGCCAACGGGTGCTGGCCGGCCACCAGCTCCTCGCGGCGGGCGGCGGGGACGACGTGGTCGGCGGGGGTGCCGGCCACGAAGCGGGCGTTGCCGGCCACGACCTCGTCGAGCGCGGCACGGGCGGCGTCACGCATGGTCGCCGAGGGATCGGTCACGGGGCTGCTCCGGGGATCAGGGGCGGTTGGGGCGCAGGCAGCTTTGCCGCCACGAGGAGGGCGGGGGAAATGGCGAGACCGCCCTCGGCTCGACCGAGGCGCGAGCGGGACCGAAGCGAGGCGGAGACGTGACCACTCCCTGACGCGGAGGAGCCACCTGGCCGGGGGAAAGCACCCGAGCCGCGGTGGCAACGCGGTCGCACCGCGCCACCATGGGCGCATGCAGGGAGCAGCCGTGGTGGTGCAGGGGCTGCGCCACTGGTTCGCCACCCGCACCGGCCCGCTGACCGTGCTCGACGGCGTCGACCTCCACCTGCCGGCGGGCGGCTACGCCTCCCTCGTCGGCCCCTCGGGCGCCGGCAAGTCGACCCTGCTCTCGATCCTGGGCGGCCTCGAGCTGGCCCAGGAGGGCACCGTCGAGGTGGGCGGCGAGCGGCTGGCCGGCCTCAGCCGGGACGACCTCGCCGCCTTCCGCCGGTCGACGGTGGGGTTCGTCTTCCAGCACTTCGGCCTGCTCGACGCCCTCACGGCAGCCGAGAACATCGACGTCACCGGCGCCCTGACCGGCGTGCCCCGCAAGCAGCGGCGGGCCCGGACCCTGGAGCTGCTGGACGCCGTCGGCCTCGCCGACCGTGCCGACCACCGCCCGATCGAGCTGAGCGGCGGCGAGCGCCAGCGGGTGGCCATCGCCCGCGCCCTGGCCAACCAGCCCCGCATCGTCCTGGCCGACGAGCCCACCGGCAACCTCGACGACGACAGCACCCTGCTCGTCGTCGACCTCCTCGAGACGCTCCCGCAGCGCCTCGGCTGCACCCTCGTCGTGGTCACCCACGACCGCGCGCTCGCCGCCCGGGCGCCGCTGCGGCTGCGCCTGCGCGACCGCCGGCTCGAAGCCGACGCCGACCCCGTGGCGGCGCCCGCCTCCGCCGTCCCGGCGGCCGCCCCGTGAGCTGGTCCGATGCGATCCGCATCGCCTACCTCGGCGTCCGCCGCCGGGTGGGCCGAGCGGTCCTCACCGTGGCCGCCGTGGCGCTGGCCGCCGCGCTGCTCACCGCCTTGCTCACCATCGCCGGCACCGCCCGCACGCGCGTCATCAGCCAGCTGGCCGAGGGCGGGCCGCTGGCCGGCATCCAGGTGGCGGCCACCGCGCCCGACCGTGGCGGCCGGGGCGACGGCAACGGCTTCGGCGGGGGCTCCGGCGGCCGGGGCTCCGACAACCCTGCGGCCGGCCCGGGCCAGCAGTTCGACCTCGACGACCTGCGTCCCATCGACGACGGCACGATCGCCGACATCGAGGCCATCCCCGAGGTGCGCACGGCGCTGCCGGTCGTGACCGCTCGGGTGTTCGCCCGCTCGGTCGACCCCGAGACCGGGACCGACGGCGGCACCCGCCTGGTGCGGGCGTTCGGCACCGACCTCGACCGCCCCAACGACCTGCCCGTCTCGATCTCGGCCGGCCGGATGCCCGCCCCCGGCGCCACCGACGAGCTGGTGGTGACCGAGGCGTGGCTCGGGTTCGTCGGGGTCGACAAGGCCGACGCCGAGGAGGTCCTCGGGTCCGAGGTGGAGCTCGGCACCGGCAGGGCCACCGAGACCACCGGCACCGTCGACTACCTCACCGGCCCGCCCGCCGACTTCGAGATGCAGTGGCAGAAGCTGGAGATCGTGGGCGTGGTGGTCCAGGACGTCTCGGACGGCTCGTTCCTCGTGCCGCTCCCGGTGGCGGAGAAGGCCTACGACGTCGCGGTCTCCGGCGTCGACCGCGGCCTCATCACCCGGCAGTCGCCGTCTCGCTACACCGGCGTGCTGGTGACCGCGGACAGCCTCGGCGCGACCGGGCGGGTGCAGGAGCGCATCGAGCGGCTGGGCTTCGCCACCACCTCGCCGGCCGCGCTCATCGAGGCCGTGCAGCGCTACCTGCGGGTGGTCGAGATCGTGCTGGCCGCCATCGGCGCCATCGCCCTCGCCGTGGCCGGCCTCGGCATCACCAACGCCCTGCTCGCCTCGGTGCGCGAGCGACGCCGGGAGATCGGCGTGCTCAAGGCCATCGGCGCACGCGACCGCGACGTGCAGCGCGTCTTCCTGGTGGAGGCGGGCGTCCTCGGCCTGGCCGGCGGGCTGCTGGGCGCCGCGCTGGGGTGGGCCACCGCGTTCGGCGTCGGGCTCATCATCGACGGCTACCTCCAGGCCCAGGGGCTCGAGGGCGTGGGCGCCGAGGTCCCCATCCCGGTCTTCGCCCTCGTGATCGTCGGCTCGTGCCTGCTCGCCCTCTTCGGCGGCACCCTGCCGGCGCGCCGGGCCGCGCACCTGCCGGCCCGAGAGGCCGTCGGCGGGGCCTGAGCCTGCGGTTCGGCGTCCTGGTCCGCCGCCGCTACCTTCGGCCCATCGCCCCCTCGCCCCGTCCCCTCCGCGCCCGCACCGGGACCGTCCTCGCGGTCGCGCTGGCCGCCCTGCTCGTCCTGGCCAGCGTTGCGACCGCCACCGCCACGGCCGGCGCCGAGGTGCCCAGCGAGGTCCCGCCCACCCCAGGAGCCGCGCCGCTGCGCTACCGCGACGAGCTGTTCCCCACCGTGACGATCGCGCCGGACCTCGCCTACGGGTCCGCCCCGGACCTGCAGGGCCGGCCCGTCACCCTGCGCCTCGACCTCTACCAGCCCGCGGGCGACACGGCGCGGGACCGGGCGGCGATCGTGTGGGTCCACGGCGGCGGCTTCGTCGGCGGGGGCAAGGGCGACGAGCGGCCCCAGGTCGAGGCGTTCGCCCGCCGGGGGTTCGTGGTCGTGTCGATCGACTACCGCCTCCTGTCGAACGGCTGCTCCGGCTCGACGCTCGGGACCGAGTGCACCAACGCCGCGGCGGCGGCCATCGCCGACGGGAAGGCCGCCGTGCGGTGGCTGCGCTCACAAGCCGTCGACCTCGGCCTGGACCCCGGCCGCATCACCATCGCCGGCTTCTCCGCCGGGGCCATCGTGGCCACCGGCGTCGGGGTCCTCGGCGAGGACCCGGGGGCGAGCGGCAACCCGGGCCAACCCTCGGACGTGGCGGCGTTCATCTCCGTGGCCGGCGGCCTCCCCGACGGCCAGGGCGTCGATGCATCCGATGCCCCCGGCTACCTGTTCAGCGGCAGCGCCGACGACGTCGTGCCCCACCAGTGGTCGGTCGACACGGCCGAGGCCCTGCAGGCGGCCGGGGTGCCCGCCGTCCTGCACACCACCCCTGGCGGCGGCCACGACCTGCCCGACCTCGGATACCTCGTGCAGCAGTCCAGCGCCTTCCTGTACCGCGAGCTCGACCTCGGCACGCCCGGCACGCCGGCCACGCCGGTCACGACGACGACCACCATCGCCCCGGCCACGACGACCCCATCCCGCGCCCCTGCTCCTGCGCTCCCCGCCGCCCCGGGGGCGGCCGTGGGCGCAACCCCGATCGGTGCCGCGCCGGCCTACACCGGCTGATCGCGACGCCCCCGGATGTGACACCGGGGCGGGCCCGGTCATGGAGAGGGTGCCGGCCACCGCCGGGCCCAGCCCACGACCGACGACGGGAGCGACCACGATGACCATCTTC
Organism: Aquihabitans sp. G128; assembly: GCF_019048865.1. Taxonomy (GTDB): domain Bacteria; phylum Actinomycetota; class Acidimicrobiia; order Acidimicrobiales; family Iamiaceae; genus Aquihabitans. The sequence continues at coordinate 1,712,560 of NZ_CP077604.1, forward strand.
GACGTGGCGCCCGGACGGGTGATCGCCACCCTCCCCCGGCCGGCGTGGGAGGGTGAGGTCGTGGGGAGCGACGAGGGGCGCGAGGCCGTCGAGCGGGCGTTCGAGCAGGCACGAGCCGGCTCGGCCGAAGGCTGGGCCGAGCTCTACGTCGTCGCGCGCCCCCAGCTGTTCCGCTTCGCCCGCTTGCGCCTGGCCAGCGACGAGCAAGCCGAGGACGCCGTCAGCGAGACCATCGTCCGCGCCATGGGTGCCGCCGAGCGCTACCGCGCCGGTTCCGGCGTCCTGGCCTGGCTGGTCGGGATCTGCCGCAACGTCCTCCACGAGGCGCACCGCTCCGGTTCGCGCCTGCAGTCCGTCGATCCCGCCGGCTTCGTGGAACGGGCGACCGCAGTCGGCGACGCCGGGCCGGCCGAGCAGGCCGTGTCGCGCAGCGAGGCGGGATCGCTGCGGGAGGCCTTCGCGCTCCTCAGCGACACCGAGCAGGAGCTCCTCAGCCTCCGCGTGGTGGTTGGCCTCGACGCCGAAGCGGTCGGCGCCGTGCTCGGCAAGCGCCCCGGCGCCATCCGCATGGCCCAGTCGCGGGCCCTCGACCGCCTGCGTGGCCACCTGGAGGAGGGGTCGTGACCGACGACGAGCTGCTCCGTTCGCTGGGCGAGGCCGTCTCCCCCACCGTCCCGGCGGTGGACGCCGCCCGCGTCGACGCCATCCGCGCCCTCGCCACGGGAGCCGCTGCGGTCGCACCCCTGCGGCCGTCCCGCCGATCGCTCCTTCGGCTCGGCGGCGCAGCCGCGGCCGGCATCGCCGCCGGCGCCACCGGCATGTTCCTGCTCGACGGCGACGACGCACCGGCGGGCCCGCCCACCGAGGCGGCGGTCCTGAAGACCGCCACGGGCGTGCAGGCCGACGCCAAGATGATCGCCCACACGTGGGGCCTCGAGGTCCTCCTCGACGTGTCCGGCCTCGATCCGGGCGCGGCCTACGAGATGACCTTCGTGGCCACCGACGGTCGGCGGGTCGGGGCCGGCGGCTTCGTGGGCACCGATGCGCTCATGCGGTGCCGGAACAACGGGCCGCTCCTGCGGGCCGACGTCGCGAGCTTCGTGGTGGTCGCCGACGACGGCACCGAGGTCGTCCGCGCCGAGCTCGCCTAGCCGCTCCCCAATAGGGGGGGGAGCGGCGTGACGCCGGCCGCCCCGGCGTCAAGGAGGGGCATGACCAGACGATCCACCCCCCGAGTCGCCGTGCTCACCGCCCTGGCGGTCACCGCCGGCAGCCTGCTCTCGCAGGCCGTCGGTGCCCCGACCCCCGCCGGCGCCGAGCCCATCACCGCCCGAGAGGGCTACGTCCGCCAGGTGTACACCGACGCCCTGCTCGACGCCGACCCGGCCCAGGCCGACGTCGACGCCGCCGTGGCCACCCTGGCCGCCGGCACCACCGGCTCGAACTGGGTGGGCCGCCTGCTGCTCTCCGACGTCGGCCGGCTGGCCTTCGTCGAGGGCGAGTACGAGCGCATCCTGGACCGGCCCCTCGAGGCCGGCGCCGGTGGCGGCTACGTCAACCTCATGAAGGACGGCAAGACCCGCCAGGGCATCCGCAGCCTCCTCGTGGGCTCGCCCGAGTACTTCCGCACCCACGGCGGCAGCACGGTCGAGGGCTTCGTGCGCTCGACCTACGTCGACCTCCTGGGCCGTGACGGCAACAGCAGCGACATCGCCTTCTGGAGCGCCAAGATCAACGGCGGGCTCACCCGCGACCGCGTGGCCGGCCTCTTCCAGGAGGGCCAGGAGGGCCGCAAGGTCCGCGCCACCACCATCTTCCGCTCCTACCTCAAGCGCGGCCTCGACGCCGGCGGCCAGTCCCGCTACTCGAACCGGCTCAAGGCCGGTGCCACCGAGGAGAACGTGATCGCCGAGGTCGCCAGCTCCCCGGAGTACCGCAACCGCGCCGCTGCAGTGCCCGCCCCCGAGGCGGTGGCCCTGCTCACCCAGTCCGGCTCGCTCACCATCCGCCGCCCCGGCAGCGCGGATCGCACCCTCGCCGTGACGGGGCTCACCGCCTCCACGACGCTCGTGGGCATCGACGTCCGCCCGGCGACCGGCGTGCTCTACGGGCTCGGCTCCGACGGCCAGGTGTACGGGATCAGCACCGGCACCGGGACCGCCGACAAGGTCGGCGCCCCCATCCCGTCGTTCGACGCCTCCGCCGGCGTCGGCTTCGACTTCAACCCGGCCGCTGACCGGCTCCGGATCGTGACGGGGGCCAAGAACTACCGCCTCCAGCCCGACACCGGGGCCGTCCTCGGCGAGGGCGCGGCGGGCAGCAACGCCCCCGGCTCCCTCCAGTACGTGGCCGGCGACCCCAACGAGGGCAAGGCCCCCGGCATCACGGCTGCTGCCTACACCAACAGCACCCGGGGCCTCCCGCTGCCGACCAGCACCGCCATCTACGACATCGACACCACGCTCGACGTCGTGGTCGAGCAGAACCCGGCCAACAGCGGAAACCTGATCACCAAGGGCCCGCTGCGCCTGGACGCCACCGCCGCCAACGGGTTCGACATCTCCCCCGACGGCACCCAGGTGGCCTACGCGGTGCTGAGCACCACCAACGGCCAGGGCCTCTACAAGGTGGACCTCGCCACGGGTGAGCCCAAGCTGCTCGAGAAGCTCGCCGGCGACACCGTCGTCGGCCTCGCCGTGCTGGGCACCGAGGCGGTCGCCCCGACCGAGGCCGCCTTCGGCGTCTCGACCGACGGCCTCTCGCTGATCAGCTTCACCACCACGGACCCCACGCCCACCGCCACCCAGACCTTCGCCGGGCTCACGCTCGGCACGAGGATCGTGGCGATCGACGTGCGGCCCTCGACCGGCCAGCTGTTCGCCATCGGCTCCGACGGCCAGCTCTACACCGTCGACACCTCGGTGGCGGGCGTGGCCACGGTGGCCAAGGCCAACATCTTCACCGGCCAGATCGGTGGCGGCACCTTCGACGCCTCCCAGGGCGTGGCCATGGACTTCAACCCGGCTGCGGACCGCATCCGGGTGGTGGTCGGCACCAAGAACTACCGGGTGCAGACCAACGGCGTGGTCGACGGTGAGGGCCCGCCCAACACCGGGCTGCCCGGCACCATCCAGTACGTGGCCGGCGACCCCGGCGCCGGGACGACCCCGGCGGTGACCGGTGCCGCCTACACCAACTCGGCCCGGTCGGCCACGCTGCCGACCGCCACGGCCCTGTACGACATCGAGACCAACCGCAACGTGCTGGTGCGCCAGAACCCGGCCAACGCCGGGGACCTGACCACCATCGGCCCGCTTGGGATCGACGTCGGCACCGCCGACGGCTTCGACGTCTCCGGCGGCCCGGGCCAGAACGCCTACGCCGTGCTCGAGACCGGTGGCGTCCAGTCGCTGTACCTGATCGACCTGGCCACCGGCCGGGCCGACCTCGTGGGCACCCTGCCCACCGGGCTCAACGCCTTCGCCCTGAAGTAGCCCACCTCACCGGCACCGTCGCCGGCGACCTCGACGCCCCGTGGCCCTCGCCCCACACGCGAGCCACGGGGCGTCGTCGCGCCCGGGCCCGGTGCGCCCGGGGGCCGCACCCGACGAGGCGCTCGAGCGGGCGGTCAGCCCGGACGCGGGGCGAACATGATGACGGCGACGCCGAGCAGGCAGATCGAGGCGCCCACCAGGTCGTAGCGATCGGGCCGGAAGCCATCGACGGCCATGCCCCAGCCCAGCGAGCCGGCCACGAAGATCCCGCCGTAGGCGGCGAGGATCCGCCCGAAGTCGGCGTCCTCCTGCAGCGTCGCCACGAACCCGTATGCGGCCAGGGCGGCGATGCCGGCCCCGATCCAGGCCAGCCCACGGTGCTCGCGCACGCCCTGCCACACCAGCCAGGCGCCGCCGATCTCGGCGACGGCGGCCACCACGAACAGCACCAACGTGCGGACGACGCCCACTCTTAGCGCGCCTTGCTGGTGAGCGCAGCGGCGCGAGGGATGAGGGGCACCCACCCACCGTAGGGACCGGCGCCGGGCACGGCGACCACCGATGGGCTCGTCGGCTTCGCTGCGTCGCGCCCTGCAGCCAGCAGGAGTGGCCCACCGCCGAGCTCCCCGCGGCCTGCGCCGACCGACAGGGCTGCAGGTGGCGCCCCCGGCAGGGATCGAACCTGCGACCGGCCGCTTAGAAGGCGGCTGCTCTATCCGACTGAGCTACGGAGGCCGACCCGGTCCGCAGGGCCCGAAGCCCGCCGACCGGCGTGCCGGCATCGTAGGACGTGGGGCGGTGGCGACCCGTGCCCGATCGAGCGACGTGCGCCGGTGCAACCGAAGTGACATCTTGGTGTTGCCTGTGTTGAAGATGTTGTCGAAGTGGCCGATGGGGAAGCCGCCTTGTCACTCGGAAGGCTGGCTGTTACGGTTTCATGACGAACGGCGACACGCGCCGGTTGGAGGACACACGTGCGTCGACGTTCCCTGGGCTTGACCATCGCGGCTGCCGCCGTGTCCGTCGCCCTCGCTGCGCCCACCCTCGCCGGGTCCGCGCCCCGGCAGGACCCCCGGGCCGAGCGAGAGCAGGTGCGCGCCGAGCGGGCGGCCGTCGCCGCCAAGATCGACACCACCAAGGCCACCCTCGCCGAGGTCGACGACGCCCTGCAGGCCCTCGAGGAGAACGTCCGCTCACAGCGGTCGGCCCTGGCCAAGGCCGAGGCGGCGGTCGCCCAGGCCACCAAGGACCGTGACGACGCCCAGCGGGCCATCACCCGGCTGCACGAGCAGCTGAAGGTCCTCCGTGGCGAGATGCGGGAACGCGCCGTGCGTGCCTACGTCTCGCCGAGCGGCGACAACGTCTTCGCGGTGCTCGGCACCAAGGACTTCACCAGCGCCGCCGAGCGCAGCTTCTACGTCGGCCTCCAGTCGCAGACCGACGCCGACGTCGCCGACCGCCTCGACGGCGCCACCACCGACCTCGCCTTCCAGAAGCGCAAGGCCGCCGCGGCGAAGGAGCGGGCCGACGCCCAGCGCGCCGAGCAGGCCAAGCGCACCAAGGCCGTGGAGAAGGCCGAGGCCCAGCAGCAGGCCCTGTCGGACAAGCTGCAGGCCACCGTCGACTCCCAGATCAGCCGCAGCCTCCAGCTGGCCAAGACCGACCGAGCCCTCTCGGCCAAGATCGCCGAGCAGCAGGCTGCCCTCGTCGCCCGCATCGCCGCCCAGAAGGCCGCCAACCAGCGAGCCAGCGCGAAGGCCGCCGCCGCTGCCGCCGCCGAGGCCGCCGCAGCCAACCGGGCCGCCAACGTCGGCACCGACGGCCGCGAGCACGGCCCGTCGACCAGCAGCAGCAGCAGCAGCGGTGGGGGTGGCGGCGGCGGCACCGCCACCGTCGAGCCCGGCCCGGTCGACTCCGGCATCCAGCTGGCCTACGTCCAGGGCATCCCCGTCAACGCCCAGGTCGCCGACCAGGTCACCGCCATGATCAACGCCGCCGCCGCCGACGGTGTGAGCCTGCGGATCGGCAACTCCTACCGCCCGGTCTCCCAGCAGATCGAGCTGCGCAAGCAGAACTGCGGCACCAGCTACTACGCCATCTACGAGATGTCGTCCGGCTCGTGCCACCCGCCGACCGCCAAGCCGGGGCAGTCCCAGCACCAGCTCGGCCTGGCGATCGACTTCCAGTCGTGCTCCTCGCACGGCACCGCGTGCTACCGGTGGCTCTCCGGCCACGGCTCGCAGTACGGCTACTACAACCTGCCCAGCGAAGCCTGGCACTGGTCCACCACGGGCAAGTAGCGACCCCGCCGTGGCGGGCGGGGGGTGCTTGGGCACCCCCCGACGCAGCTGTTACGGTTCCATGACAGCGCCGGCGCACCCTCTGCTCCTGCCGGCCCGGAGGAAGCTCGTGCGTCGACGTTCCTTGGTGGTGACCCTCGCGGTCCTGGTGGCCACGGTCGGCCTGGCCGCCCCCCAGCTCGCCAGCTCCGCACCCCGAGAGGACCCTCGGGCCGAGCGCGAGCGGGTCCGAGCGGAGCGGGCCGAGCTCGCCACCAAGATCGACACCACCAAGGCGTCGCTGAGCGAGATCGACGACGCCATCCAGGCCCTCCAGGAGAACCTGGCCGGCGAGGAGCGGGCCCTCGAGAAGGCCGAGGCCGCCGTCGCCCAGGCCAAGAAGGACATCGCCGACGCCGAGAAGGCCATCGCCGCGCGCAACGGCGAGATCAAGGTCCTCAAGGCCGAGATGCGCACCCGCGCCGTGCGGGCCTACGTCTCCCCGCCGGGCGACGACGTGCTGACCGTGCTCGGCACCAAGGACTTCACCAGCGCCGCCGAGCGGCGCTTCTACGTCGACCTCCGCGCCCAGGACGACGTCGACCTCGCTGACAACCTCGACGGCGCCGTCACCGACCTCGCGTACCAGAAGCGCAAGGCGGCAGCAGCCAAGAAGCGGGCCGACGCCCAGCGCGCCGAGCAGCAGAAGCGCACCGAGTCGGTGCGCCAGGCCGAGGCCCAGCAGCAGTCCCTCTCCGACAAGCTCCAGGCCACGGTCGACTCGCAGATCAGCCGCAGCGTCGAGCTGGGCAAGACCGACCGTGCGCTCTCGGCCAAGATCGCCAAGCAGCAGGCCGAGCTGGTGGCCCGCCTGGCGGCCCAGAAGGCCGCCCAGCAGGAACGTGACCGCCGCGCCGCCCTGGCCGCTGCGGCAGCCGCCAACCAGCCGCCGCCCACCACGGTCGCGCCGGTCACGCCGCCTCCGTCGAACCAGAGCCCCGGCGGCGGGGAGAGCAACCCGCTCCCGCCCGTCAGCGGCGGCGGTGGCGGCGGCACCGGCACCGGTGGCATCTCGCTCTGCACGGTCGGTGGCATCACCGTCAACTGCGCCATCCGCACGCAGCTCACCAACCTGCTGAACGGCGCACGCGCCTCGGGCCTGGCCCTCACCGGAGGCGGCTACCGGGACCCGGCGGCCCAGATCGAGCTGCGCAAGGCCCACTGCGGCACGAGCTACTACGCCATCTACGAGATGCCGGCGTCGTCCTGCCACCCGCCCACCGCTCGCCCCGGCAGCAGCCAGCACGAACTCGGCCTCGCCATCGACTTCAGCAACTGCTCCTCGCGCAGCAGCGCCTGCTACCGCTGGCTGGCCGCCAACGCCGCCGGCTACGGCTTCTACAACCTGCCCAGCGAGCCCTGGCACTGGAGCACCACCGGCAACTGACGCCTTCGAGCGCCGCCGGTCCGCACCGGGCAGGCTGCGGGTGCCCGCACGGAGCAGGCGCCGGATCGGAGGTCGGTGGTGGTCGAGGAGCACCGGAGCTACTGCCGGATCTGCGCGGCGGCCTGCGGCATCGTCGTCTCCGTCGACGGCGAGCAGGTCGTCGGCGTGCGCGGCGATCCCACGCACCCCGGTTCGCACGGCTACACCTGCCCCAAGGGCCGAGCCCTCGGCGCGTTCCACCACTCGCCGGCCCGGCTCGACCGCCCGACGGTCCGGGGCGAGCAGGCGAGCTGGGACGACGCCCTGGTCGACCTGGCCGCCGGCCTCACCGCCGTGCGGGAGGTGCACGGCCCCGACGGCATCGGCTTCTACCTGGCCACCGGCCTGGCCTACGACAGCGCTGGCCAGATCGCGTCGATGACCTGGTTCGCCGGCCAGGGGTCGCGCCAGCTCTACACCGCCGTCACCGTGGACAACGCCCCGGTGCTGGTGGCCGCTGAGCTGGTGACCGGCTCGCCGATGCTGAACCCGGTGTGGGACCCGAGCCGCCCGGGCCTGCTGCTCCTCTTCGGGACCAACCCCGTGGTGTCGCACGGCTACGGGACGGCGCAGGCCGACCCCGTGGTGCAGCTGCGCCGCTACCGGGCGGGCGGCGGGCAGATCTGGGTGCTCGACCCCCGGCACAGCGAGACCGCCGCCCACGCCGACCGGGTGCTCACCGTGCGGCCCGGCTCCGACGTCGCGGTGCTGGCGTGGCTCTGCGCCGAGGTCCTGCGCGCCGGCGCCGATGCCGAGGAGCTGGCCCAGCGCTGCACCCCAGAGGACGTGGCCGCGCTGCGCTCCGCGGTCGCCGGCTTCGACCTCGGGCGAGCCGCGACGGCGTCCGGGGTGGCGACGGAGGACCTCGAGGCCCTCGCCGCCGCGGTGCGAGCTCACCCCGGGCGCCTGGCGGTCATGTGCGGCACCGGCCTGACGATGGGCCGCGACGGCGTGGTGGCCGAGTGGCTGCGCTGGGCCCTGCTCATCCTCACCGGGTCGCTCGATCGGCCCGGGGGGATGCGGTTCAACCGGGGAGGCATCTCCCGCCCCACCCGTCCACCCCGTCCGGCTCGCCCGTTGCCCGGCCCGCCCAGCCGCCCCGAGCTGCGGACCGTCATCGGCCAGTACCCGTGCGTGGCCCTCGTCGACGAGATCGAGGCGGGAGGCCTCCACGCCCTGGTCGTCGGCGGCGGCAACCCCCTCACCGCCTTCCCGGAGCCCGAGCGGACGCGAGCTGCGCTGGCCTCGCTCGACGTGCTCGCCGTGGTCGACGTGGCGGCCAACGAGCTCACCGAGCTCGCCACCCACGTGCTCCCCGTCACCGGGCAGCTCGAGCGGGCCGACCTCACCCTCGCCGAGGGCGTCGCCCTGCGCTCGGCCGTCCAGCACACCCCGGCGATCGTGGCGGCCGGGGGTGCGCGGCGCCCGGTCTGGTGGGTGTTCGCCCAGCTCGCCCGCCGCCTCGGTGGCGACCTGCTGGCCGGCGCCGACCCGGACGTGCTCACCGACGACGTCTACCTGGGCGGCGTGCTCGGCGCCTCGTCGCTGGACGCCGCCGAGGTGCTGGCGGCCGGGCCTCACGGCGTCGAGGTGCCCCAGGAGTACGGCTGGGTGGCCGAGACCCTCCTGCCCGGCGGCCGTTGGCGGCTGGCGCCGCCCGAGCTGGTGGCCCGGCTGCTGGCGCACCGCCCGCCCGAGCCCCAGATCGACGGCCACCTGCTGCTGACCAACCGCCGGACCGCCCGCCGACTGAACTCGCTCGACCACGCCGCAACCGCCCTCGGCCGGCCCGAGGAGCCCATCGCCCGCCTCCACCCCGGCGATGCCGATCGCCTCGGCGTGGCCGTGGGCGACCGCGTGCTGGTGACCAGCGCCCACGGCCAGGTGGTGGTGACGGCCCGGTTCGACCCGGGCACCAGCGCCGGCACCATCTCGGTGAACCACGGCCACGCCGCCGCCAGCGTGGCCAACCTCACCAGCACCCGGGTCGACGTCGACCCCCTCACGGGCATGCCCCTGGCATCGGGCCTGCCCGTCACCGTCGAGCGCGTCGGCGCACCCGTCCCCGATCCCACCCCTGGGTGAGCGGGACATCCGGCTTCGATCAGCGCCGCCTCCTGCGCTACCATGAACGTCTCTTGGTGGTCGTAGCTCAGCTGGTCAGAGCGCCGCGTTGTGGTCGCGGATGTCGGGGGGTTCGAATCCCCTCGGTCACCCCAGCGCATCGGCCGGCCGTCCCTCGGGGCGGCCGGTCGATGCCGTTTTCCGGGGCCGTGCGGGGGGGCCCGAGACCCGCGTTCCGGTTGGCGCCACCCCAGGGTCGGTCGACTAGGGTCGCTCCGCGCCTCTAGCTCAACGGCAGAGCAATGGACTCTTAATCCACAGGTTGGGGGTTCGAATCCCCCCGGGGCGCACCCACGATCGGACCGCTGCACCAGCAGCGGTCCGATCTCGTTCTCCCCCGCAGCCCGAGCGCCCGGGACACTCGCTCGAACTTGTGGGCCGAGACCGCCGTTTTCGGCGGTGTGGGCCCACAAGTTTCGGGTTCGAACCCTCGGGGCGTGCACCAGAGCTCGTTGCATCGACCGGGGCGGGGTCGCCAGCCCTCAGCAGGACCGTCCGGGATCGGGGGCGAGGACCACCCGCACGCGCGACTCGCCGGCCGGGCGCCCCGGCGCGGTCACCAGGAGCAGGGTGCGACCGCCGGTGGGCACCACCGAGCTCGCCGGCTGCAACAGCACGAGGCCGGCGCACCGGCGGCCGACGGGGCGGTGCGATGGGCCCATGGCCTCGCGAGCACCGCCCGTGGCGACGGGCTGGCGCCCGGCCAGCAAGAGCCGTTCCCCCACCACCGAGGTGAGCTGGAGGTCGTAGCGCCCGGATCGGCCGAACTGGTAGCGCTCGCCGCGCTCGGTGCCGGCCACCACGGCGTCACCCACGGAACGAGCCAGCCGGCTCCCGTCGTCATCGGTCGGCGCAGGCGGCACCGACCAGGCCGCTACCAAGACGGCCACCAGCGCCAGGCCGAGCAGCGCCACCGGGCGACCGAGCGGACCAGCCCGCAGGCGGTCGACGGCCCGGAGGGCCCCGCCGCCGTGCGCCGCCGCCATCGGCCCGACCGCCCGAGCGACGGGGAGCGCGACCACCAGCCAGGCCACCAGGCCGGCGATCGCGAACCACCGGAAGGCGTACAGGGCCACCACGAGGTCACGCCGGGGGAACGCCTGGGCGGTCGCGAAGACGCCCAGCCCCAGCAGCAGCGCCACCACGGCGCCGGAGGAGACGCTGCGGTCCCGTCTGCGGATGGCCGAACCCAGCACGGCGAAGAGCACGATCGTGAACGCCACGGTGACCACGACGTCGCCCGAACCGTGGCCCTCGAACGCCTGGGTCGGGGCCTGAGAGAACGAGCGCCCCGTGCGGGTGAACGTGGGTCGAGCCCACACGGCCTGGCTGGTGGCGGCGAAGGCCACCGGGGCTCCGCCGCGCGCCACCTGCTCCGAACGGGCACCAGCGACGGCGGTGAGGTTGCCGGGGTGGTCTGTCAGCTCCTGGTACACCGGCAGCGCCCAGCTGGCGACGAGGACCAGGGCGGCGAGGCCCAGGGCTCGTCGTTCGCCACCGGGCCGCGTGCGCAGCCGGGCCACCACGGCGACCGCCGCGGCGGCAGCCAGCAGGGCCGACGGTGGGACGAAGCTGAGGTGCGCCTGGGCGGTGAACGAGCCGACCAGGGCCACGGCAGGGAGCAGCCGCACCTCGCCGTCGAGCACCGACCACGTCAGGAAGGCGAGCAGCACGAGCGGGGCCAGGCCGATGGACGGGTTCCAGATCGAAGCCGCGGCTGCGGGCCCGAGGGCCCGCAGGAGCAGGAGGATCCCGAGGGCCGTGGCCCCGGCCAACCCGAAGCCCCCTCGGCGCCGCGCCAGCACCACGGACCACGCCAGGGCGGCGCTGCTCACCAGGGCGGCGACGAGCGGCAGCACGCCGATGGCCCCGACCCGCACCGGCACGGCGAGCAGGACGTAGAGGAGCGGACCGAGGCTGTGGACCTTCGGACCCCCGCCCCCGGCGAGGGAGTGGGCGCCCACCAGCGGCGGGTGCGTGGTGAAGACGTCGAAGCTGCGGCTGACGATGAACGCGTCGTCGGACTGCGGGACCCACGACGAGGCGACGAGGCCGAGCCCGGCACGCAGGACCGGGGCGACCGCGACGAGGGCCAACGCACCCACGGCGGCGGACGCGCGCCGGCCGGAGCAGGATCCACGGCTCGCCATCTCCGGATTGTCGCACGCATCCGAGACCGCCGAGCGGTGATCCGCCTCGTCGCAGCACCTCGCCGCGGGCGTCAGCGATGCAGGTCGAGAGCGGCGGCGAGGCGGTGGAGGTTGGCCCAGGCCAGGTCGGGCGGGATGCCGCCCATCATCGGGTGGAGGGCGAGGGTGCCCCACTCGCCCAGGTCGGCGACGAGCGAGCGGAGGCCGGCGGCGGTGAGGACCTGGTACTCGGGGTCGTCGTCGGGGTCGCCCGGTTCGGGGTCGAAGCCGGTGGCCGAGCCCGACTGCGCCGCCCAGGCGCCGTAGGACGCCCGCTCGTGGGCGACGTGGGGCCGCACCGCGTCCCAGCCGGCGGCGACGTCCTCGTCGACGTGCACGAAGCGGGGGCCGACCGGGGGCATCGGGCCCCAGTCCGGACCGCCGCCCTCGACCACCGCAGCCCGGTAGGCCTCCCAGAAGCGGGGCTGCGACGGGAAGAACAGGTCGGCCAGGCGCGCCGCCCGCCTCGCCGCCCCGTCCGACGCGCCGCCGAGCAGGATCGGCGGACGGGGCCGACGGTGCGGGGTCGGCGTCACCCGGACCGTGCGGCCCCGGTGCTCGAAGGGCTCCCCCGTCCAGGCCGCCTGCAAGGTGGCGATGGCCTCGATCACCGCCGGCACGCGGCCGGCCAGGTCCTTGCCGAACATGGCGAACTCACCCGGCACGTAGCCGTTGGCCAGCACCAGTTCGAGCCGGCCCCGGCTGAGCTGGTCGACCACCGCGGCGTCCTCGGCGATGCGCAGGGGGTCGTGCAGGGGCGCGATGAGTGCGGCCACGCGGATCTTGATGCGCCGGGTGCGCGCCGCGACCGCAGCGGCGAAGACCAACGGCGACGGGAGGCAGCCGTCGTCGACGCCGTGGTGCTCCGAGAGCGTGACCACCCGGATGCCGTGCGCCTCGGCCCACTCGATCTGATCGAGCGCAGCGTCGTAGCGGTCGGCCAGGTCGGTGCCGGCGAACGCCGGGTTGCGGAGGTCGTAGCGGATCTCGAGGCGGGCCACCGCGCCGTTCTAGCCCGGATGGCGAACGGCCTGACGGGTCGTCAGGTCAGCGGTCCGACGCTGACCGGCCCACCGGCGGGATCACGGGCGCACCACGGCCCGACCGCCCAGGGTCCCCGCCTCCATCGCCGCGTAGGCCGCATCGACCTCGTCGAGCCCGAACGGCTCCACGTCGACCCGGATCCGCCCGGCGGCGGCCAGGTCGAGCACGGCCCGGGCGTCGGCCAGGTCGGAGCCTTGGAACGTGAACAGCTCGCCGTCCTGGGGCAAGGTCGAGAACCAGGGGCGTCGCAACGTGCCCCCGGCGGCGCCCACCAGCGCCAGCGCGCCGCCCGGGGCCAGCAGGCGGGTGCCGAGGGCGATGCTGTCGTCGATGCCGACGACGTCGACCACGGCGTCGACGGGCACCCCGCCCAGCGCGTCGCGGATGCCCTCGAAGGTGTCCGGTCCCACGCCGTCGACCACGTGCGTGGCGCCCAGCTCGCCAGCCAGCGCCCGCCGGGCCGGGTTCGGGTCGACGGCCACCACCGGCACGTCGGCCAGCGCCACCAGCAGCTGCACGACGTAGGCACCCAGGCCCCCGATGCCGAGCACCACCGCCGCGCCATCGGCCTGGAGCCGGGGCAGCACCCGGCGCACGGCGTGGTGCGAGGTGGCCCCGGCGTCGGTCAACGGGCCGGCGACGGCCGGATCGAGCGTCCCGAGCGGGAACAACAGGCGGTCGGCCTCGTCGACCAGCACGTGCTGGGCGAGGCCGCCGTCGCGGCCGTAGCCCCGGCCCACCAGGCCCTCGGCGCAGGCGTTCTCGATGCCCCGGAGGCACCACCGGCAACGCCCGCAGGACGCCGGGGAGGCCACCGCGACCGGGTCGCCCTCGACCACCGACGCCACGCCGTCGCCCACGGCATCGACCCAGCCGGCCGTCTCGTGGCCCAGCGTGAACGGCACCGACCAGCCGAGCGCCTCGCCGATGGCGGCCGGCATCTGGCCCATGGCCACGTCGGAGTGGCAGAGGCCGCAGCCGGCCACCCGCACCCGGACCTGGCCCGGCCCGGGCTCGGGGACCACCACCTCGACGAGGCGAGCGGGCTCGCCCCACCCCAGGATCCGATAGGCCGGCATCGATGCGCGCACGGCGCCACCGTACGGCGGCCGGTCGCCCCCGAGCGGAGGAGGTCCCGTGGCGGGGACCAGGTGCGGGCGGTCGGGCTAGACGGTGCCCGCCATCACCGGGAGGTTCTTCGAGGCGACGACGCCCGGAGCCTTCTCCTTGGTGACGGCGAAGGACTGCACCTGCGAGACCTGGCCGGGGTCGACGTGGAACGGCACGACGTCGGTGCCGCCGTCGAAGGTGCCCAGCGAGAGCACCACCCCGTCGACCTGGCCCCAGAGCTGGTACAGGTCGCCGGAGCCGGCGTCGGGCAGGTCGTGGGCCACGAGGTAGCCCTTGCCGGTCGAGTCGACGAGCGCCTGGGCGCCCATGTCCTTGGCGCCGGTGAGGCTGACCTGCACCTCGGCGCTCGTGGTGGGCAGCGCCGAGCCGGTCGGGCGATCGTCGCGGCCCTGGCCGTAGGCGAAGAAGCCCACGGCGGCGAGCAGGCAGGCGGCGGCCGCCAGGACCGCAGTGAGGGTGCGCAGGCGGGCCGAACGGGGGCGCAGGGGCACCACCAGGGCGCCCTTGCCCGCAGCGGGCTCGGCGACCGGGGCATCCGGCGCCTCGGCCTGGTCCCGCAGCGAAGCGAGGGGGTCGACCTCGCCCACGGGGCTGAAGGTCATCCGCAGCGGCGGGGCCGGCGGCGAGAGCTCGGCGGCGATCCGGTCCCAGACGCCCTCGGGGGCATCGGTGCCGGAGTGCGACAAGAAGGACGCCACCTCGCGGTGCTCGGACACCTCGGCGGCGCACCACGGGCAGGAGCGGAGGTGGATCTCGACGCGCTCGCGCTCGTCAGGGTCGACCGCATCGAGCGCGTAGGCACCCAGCAGGTCGGAGAAGTCGTCGTGAAAGGCGCTCATAGGTCATCCCCGAAGCTCACACCGGCGGCGACGAGCTCGCCGCGCAGGTGCTTGAGGCCCGATCGGATCCGGCTCTTGACCGTTCCTTCGGGCTCGTCCAACAAGGTGGCCACCTCTCGATAGGTGTGACCGCCAAGATACGCGAGCCGGATGGCTTCGCGTTCACCTTCGGGGAGCGCCTCGATGGCCTCGCGCACGTGGTCGGCGACGGTGAGGTCCCAGACCTCCCGCTCGAGGTCGTAGCCGGCCTCGGCGGTCCGACGCAGGTTCTTCTCCTCGCGCCGACGGCGCGAGGACTCCGAGCGCAGGAGGTCGACGGAGCGGCCGTGGCACTGCGCCAGCAGGTAGGAGCGCAGCGAACCGCGGCCGGGATCGAACTTGTCGGGGTCGTTCCAGAGGCGCAGGAACACCTCTTGGACGATCTCCTCGGCCAGGGCGGGCTCGGCGAGCAGGCGTCGGGCCAGCCCGAAGACCGCACCGGCGTGGCGCCGGTACGCCTCGGCGAGGGCGTCCTGGTTGTAGCGGCTGATCGCCACCACCAGGCCAGCGTCGCTGGTCTCGCCCAGGGGCGTGTTCACGTCGTCTCCATTGCCCCGTCCTACGGAGCGGCGCGGGCGCCTGGATGACGATTCCGATGAACTCGTTGCTTCGCCCACGGTCCCCCCGTACCCGTTCAGCCGAACCGGCGGAACCCCGACACGACCTCGATCTGGCCGGTGTGACCGAAAAGGTCGAGGACCGATGATCCCACGTGGGCGTAGCCCGCGGCGGCCAGCAGCTTGGCGTCGCGCCCCAAGGAGGCCGGGTCGCAGCTCACCAGGACGCAGTGGGCCGCCCCCGTGGCGAGGACCGCGGCCACCCCCTCGGCGGCGAGGCCGCTGGCTGCGGGGTCGGCGACGACGACGTCGGCGGGGCTCGGCCGCCACCGCCCGAGCGCGACCTTCACGAACCGGGCGCCGGTGTCGGCGAGGTTGTGGCGGGCGTCGGCCACCGCCGAGGCGTTGCGCTCGACGCCCACGACCGAGCGGCCGAGGCCGACGGTGCCGGCGAAGAGGCCCACGCCCGAGCAGAGGTCGACCAGGCGCTCGGCCTCGGGGGCGAAGCGCTCGATCGAGGTGGCGACCTCGGCCACCAGGGCCTCGGCGCCCTCCGGGCTGGCCTGGAAGAACGATCGAGCCGACACCCGCCACGTGCGGCCGGCGACCTCCTCGTGGATCCACGCCCGGTGCCCGCTGGACAGCTCGTCGGTGCCCACGACCAGGACGCCGTCGGGCACCCGCACGCCCTTCGCGCTCGGCCCGACCACCACCATGCGCTCGCCGGTCCGGGCGCCGACCCGGATGGTGACGTCGGTGGCCTCGCCGAACCAGCCCCGGGCGATGACGTCCTCGACCAGCGGGTGGGCGATCAGGCAGGAGTCGACCGCCACCGGCTCGTGGGACCGGCGACGTCGGAAGGCGAAGTGGCCTTCGGGATCGGCGGTGCCCCGGACCGTGGTGCGCAACCGCTCGGCGGCCAGCGCCACCCCGGCGCCAACCTCCGGGTCGGCGATGCCGCCGGTGCGGCGCAGGACGTCGGCCACCTGCTCGAGCCGCAGCCGATGCTGGGCGTCGACGGCCAGGTGCTGCCAGTCGCAGCCCCCGCACCCCTCCTCGACGTGCGGGCAGGGCGGCGCCACGCGGTCGGCCGACGGCTCGACGACGCCGACCACCACGCCGCGGGCGAAGGTCTTCCGCTCGTCGGTGAGCTCGACCAGCACGGTCTCGTCCGGTCCGGCACCGCCGACGAACACCACCCGACCCGACGCCTCCCGGGCGACGGCCTCGCCCCCGACGGCCATGGCGGTGGTGCGGAGCTCGACGACGGTCACGACGGGCGAGCTTACGAGGCGCCCCACGACGCCTCGTAGGATGCCGCCGTGCCCAGCGACGCCCCGTCCCGCCCCATCCAGATCGCCCCGTCGGTCCTGCCCGCCGACTTCTCCAAGCTCGGCGAGGAGTGCCAGGCGCTCGAGAAGGCCGGCGTCGACCGCATCCAGTGGGACGTGATGGACGGCCAGTTCGTGCCGAACCTCACCTTCGGACCGGACGTCATCGCGGCGTGCCGCCCCCACGTCGACCTGCTCTTCGAGGCGCACCTCATGGTGAACACGCCCGAGGTGCTCCTCGAGCAGTACGTCCAGGCCGGCTGCGACCTGCTGATCGTCCACGCCGAGTCCACCGTGCACCTCCACCGCTGCCTCGGCCAGGTGGCCGACGCGGGTGCTCGGGCGGCGGTGGCCCTCAACCCGTCCACCCCGGTCGCCGCCATCGAGCACGTGCTCGACCTGGTGGAGATGGTGCTGGTCATGACCGTCAACCCCGGCTTCGGCGGCCAGGCGTACATCGCCACCATGGAGCCGAAGGTCCGCGAGCTGCGCGAGCTCGTCGTGCGCCGGGGGCTGCCCGTCGACATCGAGGTCGACGGCGGGATCGGGCCCGACACCATCGGCGGTGCCACCTCGGCGGGGGCCAACGTCCTGGTGGCCGGCAGCGCGCTCTACCGTGACCCCGAAGGCCTGGAGCACGCGGTCAGCGACCTCCGGGCTCGCGCCGAGGCCGCCCAGGCCGGCGCCGCCACCGCCTGACCCGGTGCCCGGCGCGCCGGGAGCCACCTGCGATGCTGGCTCCATGGTTGGTGCGGCACGACGGTGGACGGCGACGGCAGCGGCGGTGGCCCTGGCCCTGGTGGCCCTGGGCGGCTGCACCAAGGACCACGGCTCCGAAGCCGACTTCTGCCGCGAGGTGAAGCGCATCCCCACGCTCGACGCGGTGGTGACCGGCTTCGTCGACACCGAGCCCTCGGCGCTCGACGCCCGACTCGACGACGCCTCGAAGGCCTACGCCACCCTGGAGGACGCCGCGCCCGACGACGTGCGCGACAGCGTCTCGGACATGACCGCCCTGGTCGACGCCGTGCTCGCCGCCGTCCGGGCCCACCCCGACGACCCCGAGGCCGCCGCTCGCGACCTGCGGGCCGCCGTCAAGGACCACCCGAACGCCGCAAGGTCCTCGCTGGCGGTGGCGTCGTACGCCTCGGAGCACTGCGGCGTGGAGCTCAACCCGAAGGTGGTCGACACCACCTCGACCACCGCCGTCTCGGGCGGCTCGAGCCCGGACCCCTCCAGCACCGGCACCACCGCCGCCGGTTGAGGCCCAGACGCGGACGACCCCGGCGCACGAGGCGGCCGGGGTCGTCGAGGGCGATCGGGCCGGAGGCCCGGGACCGATCAGGCGAGGTCGCTCCGGTGGACCTTGACGTCGTCGATGATGCCGTAGTCCTTGGCCTGCTCGGCGGTGAACCAGCGGTCCCGCTCGGAGTCGGCCTCGATCTGCTCCACGGTCTGGCCCGAGTGGGCGGCGATGCGCTCGGCCATGAGGCGCTTGATGTACACCATGCGCTCGGCCTGGATGGCGATGTCGGACGCCTGGCCCTGGATGCCGCCGGAGGGCTGGTGCATCATGATCTGGCTGTGCGGCAGGGCGAAGCGCTTGCCCGGGGCGCCGGCGCAGAGCAGGAACTGCCCCATGGAGGCGGCCAGGCCCATGCAGACCGTGCCGACGTCGGCGGTGACGAACTGCATGGTGTCGTAGATGGCCATGCCGGCCGAGATCGACCCGCCGGGCGAGTTGATGTAGAGCCAGATGTCGCCCTCGTCCTGGCCGTCGAGGTAGAGGATCTGCGCCGCCAGCTGGTTGGCGATCGTGTCGTTGACATCGGTCCCCAGGAAGACGATGCGCTCCTTGAGGAGGCGGTTGTAGATGTCGGCAGCCCCGAGGTCCAACCCGGAGGGGCCCTGAGCCATGGGAGCGAGGTTCGGCAGGTCCATGCGGCGCAGGTTAGCGGTGACCTGTCGGCTTCCCGCGACCAGCGCGGCCGGTACCATCGCCCCGCACGCCGGCGTAGCCCAATTGGCAGAGGCACCAGGTTTAGGTCCTGGCCAGTGCGCGTTCGAGTCGCGCCGTCGGCACCCCGTCCCCCACCTGGCCCGCACCGTCGCGGGTCTGGCAACGTGCGGCCATGCCCGAAGGCCACACCATCCACCGGCTGGCCCGGGACCAGAGAGCCGACCTGGTGGGACGGCCGGTCGAGGCCGTCGCCGGCCAGGAGCGCTTCCGCAGCGGCGCCGAGCGCCTGCACGGCCAGGTGCTGCGCAAGGCCGAGGCCTGGGGCAAGCACCTGTTCCACACCTACGACTCCGGCGACGTCCTCCACGTCCACCTCGGCCTCATCGGGAAGTGGCTCCGCCGCACCGACGATCCGCGCCCCGAGCCCATCTCCACCACGCGGCTGCGGCTCGCCGGCGACGACGCCGCCTGGGACCTGACCGGCCCCATGGTCTGCTCGGTCGTGTCGCCGGACGAGAAGGCCGCGGTGGTGGCCAAGCTGGGCCCCGACCCGCTGCGTCGCGACGGCGACCCCGAGCGGATGTGGGCCAAGGTGCACCGCAGCTCGAAGTCGATCGGGCTCCTGGTCATGGAGCAGGACGTCGTGGCCGGCATCGGCAACGTCTACCGCTCGGAGCTGCTCAACATCGTGGGCGTCGACCCCCGCCGGCCCGGCACGGCCGTCACCCGGGAGGAGTTCGACGCCCTGTGGGCCGAGACCGTGCGCCAGCTCCGCCTGGGCGTGCGCCGCGGCAAGATCGTGACCATGGGCCAGGACGAGCTGGGCCGGCCGATCTCGAAGCTCCGGCGCGGCGAGGGGCGCTACGCCTACAAGCAGGAGGTGTGCGGCCGGTGCCACACGGTGCTCGACGTGTACCCCATCGCCGGGCGCACCACGTGGAGCTGCCCGGTGTGCCAGCCCCGCTGATCAGGCGTCGCGGAGCTGGGCCACGAAGGCCGCCAGGGCGTGGCCGCGGTGGCTGATGGCGTGCTTCTCCTCGGCGCCGAGCTCGCCGAAGGTGCGGCCGTCGGCATCGTCGGGGACGAACACCGGGTCGTAGCCGAAGCCACCGGCGCCTCGGGGAGCCGGGGCGATGTGGCCCTCGCAGGTGCCGTCGGCCACCACCTCGCTCCCGTCGGGCCGCTGGAGGACCACGACGCAGCGGAAGCGGGCCCGGCGGTCGGCCGGGTCGGGGCGCTCGGCCAGGGCGGCGAGCAGCTTGTCGACGTTGGCCTCGTCGGTGGCGCCCTCGCCGGCGTACCGGGCCGACCACACGCCGGGCGCGCCGTCGAGGGCGTCGACCTCGAGGCCGGAGTCGTCGGCCACCGAGGCGATCCCGGTGGCGGCCAGCAGCGCCGCCGCCTTCAGCCGGGCGTTGCCCACGAAGGTGTCGGCGTCCTCCACGACCTCGGGGACCTCCGGCGGGCGGGGCACCAGGTCGATCTCGTGGTCGAGGATCTCGCGCAGCTCGGCCACCTTCTTGGGGTTGGCCGAGGCCAGCACCATGCGCTCCACCGGACCGGCCCTCAGCGACCGAGCGGGCGGGCGGTGGGCGGCGTGGCCAGCACCTCGCCCTGCAGGGCGGTGATGCGGGCGATGCCGGACTGGGCGAGGTCGAGCAGCGCGCCGAGCTCGGCCCGGTCGAACGCCGCGCCCTCGGCCGTGCCCTGCACCTCGACGAAGGTGCCGGCGCCCGTCATGACCACGTTCATGTCGGTGCCCGCCCGCACGTCCTCGACGTAGGGCAGGTCGAGCATCGGCGTGCCGTCGATGATGCCGACGGAGATGGCGGCACAGGTGTCGGTCAGCGGGTGCGCCTTGAGCTTCTGGTTCTGCACCAACCGGGTCAGGGCGTCGTGGAGGGCCACGTAGCCGCCGCAGATCGAGGCGGTGCGGGTGCCGCCGTCGGCCTGCAGCACGTCGCAGTCGACGATGACCTGGCGCTCGCCCAGCGCCTGCATGTCGCACACCGAGCGCAGCGAGCGGCCGATGAGGCGCTGGATCTCCTGGGTGCGGCCGGACTGCTTGCCCTTGGCGGCCTCGCGGCCGATCCGCTCGGCCGAGGCCCCCCGGGAGCATCGAGTACTCGGCGGTGACCCAGCCCTTGCCCTTCCCCTTCATCCAGCGAGGCACGCTCTCGTCGATGGACGCCGTGCACAGCACGCGGGTGCCGCCGAAGGAGACCAGGACCGAGCCGGCCGCCTGCTCGGTGAAGTCCCGTTCGAACGTGATCGGGCGAAGGTCGTCGGGCTGGCGGCCATCGGCGCGCATGGGTGCTCCTCGAGGTGGGTTCCGGGCGGCGCCCATCGTCGCAGACCAGCTCACCCCTCCCCCGATCGGACCGCCGGCCGGCGGCCGGGTCCTAGGTTGGGGCGATGGCCCCGGACCTGCGCCGCCACCTCACCAAGGACCGGCCGGCGCTCTCGGTCACCGTGCTCGGCTCGGCCGGCACGGCCCCCCACGCCGACAACCCCTGCAGCGGCTACCTGGTCCGCACGCCGTCCACCACGGTCTGGGTCGACACCGGGCCCGGCACCTACGCCGCCCTGCAGGAGCACGTCGCCCTCGCCGACGTCGACGCCATCGTCGTCACCCACGAGCACCCCGACCACTGGAGCGACCTCGCGGTCGTCCGCAACGCGGCGCGCTACCTGCTGCACCTGGACCAGGTGTCCGTCCTGGGCACGGCGGGGACCCACGCCCTGCTGGCGACCGTGCTCGGCGGCTCGACCGACCCCCTCCGGTGGACCACCGTCACCGACGGTGCCGAGGCCACCGTCGGCGACGTGTCGCTCCGGTTCTCCCGCACCGACCACCCCGTCGAGACCCTCGCCGTGCGCGCCGAGGCGGGCGGTCGGGTGCTGGCCTACTCCGCCGACACCGGTCCGGCGTGGTCGTTCGCTTCGCTCGACCCGGCCGGCACCGGCTTCGACCTCGCCCTCTGCGAGGCAACGCTCGACCCGCACGAGGCCGGTTCGGTCCAGCACCTCACCGCGGCCCAGGCCGGGGCGATGGCCGACGCGTCGAAGGTGCAGCGGTTGGCGCTCACGCACCTCGTCGAGGGCTCGGCTTCGCGGCGAGAAGAGGAAGCGGCAGCGGCCGATGCGTTCGACGGTCCGGTCGAGATCGCCCGGCCCGGCTACACCTTCACCGTCTGACCGCCCCGACCCTGGTTCCCGACGCCCGCACAGGCGGCTCCCAGGGAACTCCCAGGAACGGGCGCGACCATCCCCGTCGTGACCGGTGAACGACTCCTGCTCGTAGACGACGAAGAGAACCTGCGCTCGATGCTCGAGGCGGCCCTGCGCCACACGGGCTTCGAGGTGCACCCCGTGGCCAGCGGCCGGGCGGCGCTGGAGGCCATCGACGAGGTGAAGCCTGACCTCGTGGTCCTCGACGTCATGCTCCCCGACCTCGACGGCTTCGAGGTGTGCCAGCGGCTGCGCAAGGCCGGCAACCGCACCCCGGTCCTGTTCCTCACCGCGCGGGACGCCACCGACGACAAGGTCCGCGGCCTCACCATGGGCGGCGACGACTACCTCTCGAAGCCGTTCAGCCTCGACGAGCTGGTGGCCCGCATCGGGGCGGTCCTGCGCCGCACCGGCACCGAGCGCAACGACGCCCTCCTGCGCTGCGCCGACCTGGAGCTCGACGACGACGCCCACCAGGTCACCCGCGAGGGACGAGACGTGGCCCTGTCCCCCACCGAGTACAACCTGCTCCGCTACCTGCTGATCAACCAGGGCCGGGTGGTCTCCAAGGCCCAGATCCTCGACCACGTCTGGCAGTACGACTTCGGCGGCGACGGCGGCGTGGTCGAGACCTACATCGGCTACCTCCGCCGCAAGCTCGACCCCTCCCCCGAGCGACGCCTCATCCACACCGTCCGCGGGGTGGGCTACTCGCTGCGCGAACCGCGGGGCTGACGTGTCGCTGCGCGCCCGCCTCCTGGTGGGCATGGCCCTCATCGTGGTGGTGCTCGCCAGCGTCGGCCTCGCCGTCACCCGGGCCACCGAGGCGAACCTGGTCCGCCAGGTGGACCAGCAGCTCGACCGGGCCGTCCCCAAGGTGCGCGAGCGCTACAAGGGACGCCCCGGCCCCGGCGACGCTGACGACCAGGTCAGCGCCAGCGGGGCCAGCTCCCTCTACGTCGGGACCGTGAGCCAGGGGGTGCTGGTCACCCTCTCGCTACCCGAGCTGACCGAGGACCAGGCCACCGCCCCCGACCTCACCGCGGCCGAGGCCCGGGCCCGGGTGGGCGAGGGCGCCTTCACGGTGGGGGCCGACGGGAGCGACCTGCGCTACCGGGTGATCGTCCGCGCCACCGGCGACGGGGACTTCGAGGTCTACGCGTCGCCGCTCGAGGACGTCGACGCCACCACCCACCGGCTGATCGCCTTCGAGGTCGCGGCGTCGGCCGGCATCGTCGCCGTGCTGGGGCTGGTGACGTTCTGGGTGCTGCGCCTCGGCGTGCGCCCCGTGAAGCAGATGACGGCGACCGCCGCGGCCATCGGCAGCGGCGACCTGTCGCGGCGCATCCCCGAGTCGGCGGCGGGCACCGAGGCGGGCGAGCTCGGCGTGGCCCTCAACCAGATGTTGGGCCGGATCGAGGAGTCCTTCGACGAGCGGGCCCGGTCCGAGGACCGCCTCCGCCAGTTCGTGGCCGACGCCAGCCACGAGCTGCGCACGCCCGTGACCACCATCCGGGGCTACGCCGAGCTCTACCGGGTGGGCGGCCTGCGAGGCGAGGCCGACCTGGACGGGGCCATGCGCCGGACGGAGCAGGAGGCCATCCGCATGGGCGCCCTCGTGGAGGACCTGCTGAACCTGGCCCGCCTCGACCAGGGGAGGCCGCTGCACCTGCAGCCCGTGGACCTGTCGGCGCTCGTGGCCGACGCCGCACGCGACGCCGGCGCGGTCGAGCCCCGACGCCCGATCACCGTGCACGCGCCCACCCCCGTGCCCATCGTCGGCGACGACGCCATGCTGCGCCAGATCGTGGCCAACCTGGTGGCCAACGCACGGGTGCACACCCCGCCGGACACGCCCATCCACCTCCGAGCCGGGCTCGCCGGCGATCGGGCCGTCGTGGAGGTGGCCGACGAGGGACCCGGCATGTCGCCCGAGGTGGCCGCCCGGGCCTTCGAGCGCTTCTACCGCGCCGATCCGGCCCGCACCCGCCACACCGGCGGCAGCGGCCTCGGCCTGTCGATCGTCGCCGCCTCCGCAGCGGCCCACGGCGGCGAGGCCACGCTGGACTCCGCTCCAGGGCGGGGCACCACCGTGCGCCTCACCCTGCCGATCCTCCCCGTCGTCGGGGCTCCGTCGCCGGGAGCGGCGGGCGGAGGCGAGCGGATCGCCATGAAAGGGGTCGAGGACGGCCAACGCGGGGCACCCTCTCGGTGAGCCGATCGCCCGTTCCCAGGGTTTTCCCAGGTTGGCGTGCTTCGCTGGGCGTTGCTCCCGGCACCATCCGCGACCACAGGGGATCCAACCCATGCCCAACCGCAAGCTCATCGGCGCCGCCGCCATGACCGCAGCCCTCGCCGCCGGCGGCTTCGCCGGCGCCGCCCTCGGCAACCCGCTCACGTCCGGCGCCCAGGACGGCGGTTCGACCACCTCGACCACCGCTCCGGCCACCACCGGCACAGACGGCGCCCCCAAGGGCGGCGACCACGGTCCCGGGCGTGGGTTCGGCCTCGGCGGCGACCTCGACGTCGCCGCCAAGGCCCTCGGCATCAGCACCGACGACCTGCAGGCCGCGCTGAAGGACGGCAAGAGCCTGGCCGACGTCGCCAAGGCCCAGGGCGTCGACAAGCAGAAGGTCATCGACGCCCTCGTCGCCGCCGCCGAGAAGCAGCTCGACGAGGCCAAGGCGGCGCTGCCCGACCGCATCGCCGACCTGGTCGACGGCAAGGTCCCCGCCGGCGGTCCCGGCGGCTTCGGCGGTGGGCACGGTGGCCGGGGCGGTCCCGGCGGCGGCTTCGGCCGCGGCCAGGACCTCGCCGTCGCCGCCAAGGCCATCGGCATCTCCGAGGACGACCTCCGCACCGCCCTCGAGGACGGCAAGAGCATCGCCGAGGTGGCCAAGGCCAAGGGCGTGAGCGAGCAGAAGGTCATCGACGCCCTCGTCGCCGACGCCAAGGCCAAGCTGGCCGAGGCCGTGAAGTCCGGCAAGCTGACCCAGGCCCAGGCCGACGAGCGCTCCGAGGACCTCGCCGACCGCACCAAGGACCGGGTCGAGGACACCCACGAGGGCCGACCCGGCCACGACGGCCCCGACGGTGCGCCCCCGGCCGCCCCGCCGGCCGAGGCCCCCAGCACCACCGCACCCGGCGGCAACTGAGCCGGCCGCACACCGCCCCTCCAGGGGACGACGGGCCCGGGTCGCCGATCGGCGGTCCGGGCCCGTCCGCGTCCGGTCCCGGGTGGGCCGCGCCGCCGCCGGTGCGCCAACATGGCGCCGTGCTCCAGGCCGACGATCGCCAGCCGGCCCTCGCCCCCGCCACCACGGGCGTCGCCCGCTGGGTGCCGCGGGCGCTCGCCGCCGTCGGCGGCGGCACGGCGATCTCGGTCGGCGACCACCTCTTCCACGTGCGGACGCGGGTGCTGGTGCACCACTGGCACCCCCAGTGGGACGGCCAGACCCTCGTCGTGTTCCCGATCTTCATGGCCGCCGCCGCCCTCATGCTCGCGGTGGCGACCCCGTTCGTGGGCCGGACGCCGCGCCCGTCGTGGGCACGCGTCGTGCTGGCGGGGGCGTGCTTCTTCGCCGCCTACGCGTTCACCGGCCAG
The DNA here is from genome assembly GCF_019048865.1 of Aquihabitans sp. G128. Taxonomy (GTDB): domain Bacteria; phylum Actinomycetota; class Acidimicrobiia; order Acidimicrobiales; family Iamiaceae; genus Aquihabitans. The sequence continues at coordinate 1,737,868 of NZ_CP077604.1, forward strand.
GTGGGCACCGACCACCCGGCCTGGTGCCTCGTCGTCCTCCTCGCCACCTGGCTGCTGCGGCTCGCCTTCGAGCCCCACCGGCGGGCGGCGGTCCTGCTCGGCCTGCTCATCGGGGTCGGCGGCGGTGCGGGTGAGGCCGCGGTGTCGGCGCTCGGACTCTTCACCTACGTGCACCAGGACGTGGCCGGCGTGCCCCTCTGGCTCCTCCCGCTGTACCTCCACGGGGCCCCCGCGGTGCTCGCGCTGGCTCGGCTGGTTCAGGTGGAGCCGGATCCCACCTGATCGGGCTGGGTGGCGGCCCGAGGGACGCCGTTACAATCCCGAGCGCCCGAGTCGTCTTTTCCAGGAGCCAGCGCTGTGGCGCTCTACCGCAACGTGATCGATCTCATCGGCGACACGCCGATGGTCGACATCAGCCCGCTGAGCCCCAACCCGCGCGTGGAGATCTACGCCAAGCTCGAGGGCCAGAACCCGGGCGGGTCGGTGAAGGACCGGGCGGCGAAGTACATGATCGAGGCCGCCGAGCGCGACGGCACCCTGCAGCCGGGCGCCACCGTGATCGAGTCGTCGTCGGGCAACACCGGCATCGCCCTCGCCATGATCTGCAAGATCCGGGGCTACGCCCTGAAGATCGTCCTGCCGGAGAACGTGTCGATCGAGCGCCGCCAGGCCCTGGAGGTCTGGGGCACCGAGATCATCCCGTCGCCCGCCGCCGAGGGCTCCAACGGCGCCATGGTCCGCGCCCAGAAGCTGGCCGCCGACAACCCCAGCTGGTGGTTCCCCTTCCAGTACGGCAACGACGCCAATCCCCGGGCCCACTACGAGGGCACCGGCCCCGAGATCCTGCGCGACGTGCCCGGCATCACCCACTTCGTGGCCGGGCTGGGCACCGCCGGCACCCTCATGGGCGTGGGCACCTACCTCAAGGAGCAGAAGCCCGACACCCAGGTGTGGGCCATCGAGCCGCCGGCGGGCGAGATGGTCGACGGGCTCAAGAACTTCGACGAGGGCTTCGTGCCGCCGGTCTTCACCGAGTGGGGCGGCTACGACCTGCTCGACCGCAAGATGATCGTGCGGCCCCGCGAGTCCATCGAGTGGACCCGCCGCCTCACCGAGGTCGGCGTGTTCGCCGGCATCTCCTCCGGCGCCATCGTGGCCGGCGCCGCCAAGTGCGCCGCCGCCATCGACGAGGGCGTCGTGGTGATGATCGTCTGCGACGGCGGCTGGAAGTACCTGAGCACCGGTGCCTGGACCGCCGACCTCGACGAGGTCGAGGCCCGAGCCAAGGGCATCATCTACTTCTAGGCCGCCTGCTCCGCCCCCGCCGCGCCGGGACCGGCCGAGCAGCGGGCAGGGGTCAGCCCTCGACGACGGTGACCGGCACCTCGACGATGGTGCCCTCGTCGAGCAGCCACGAGCGCAGCATCGGCTCGGTGTCGCGCAGGGAGACGATGACGTACTGCCACCCCACCAGGAACGGGTTGTCCGCCGCCGCGACGTCGGTGGGCGACGGGTACGGGTCGGTGTGGGTGTGGGAGTGCATGACGCCCACCACGTCGAGCCCGAGCGGGTCGAACGCCGCCTCGGCGGCCTGGAAGCCGTCGGGACCGATGGAGTAGGTCTTGGTCGACGCGTCGACGTTGCGGGTGGGCACGAACGCCTCCACCAGGCCCGCGCCGAACCGGCCGCCCATGAGCCCGCAGGCCTCGTGCGGCAGGCCACCGATGGCGTGGGCCAGCATCTGGAGGTGGGCGGAGCGGGCGATGCGCAGCACGGCGCCACCGTACCGGTGCCACGAGCAGCCGAAGCCCTTGACCGGACTCGGCGACGGGCCTAGCAACGGGCCGTGACCGACACCGCCGAGCAGTGGGACCCCGACCGCTACGACCAGTTCCGCGCCGAGCGGGAGCGCCCGGCCCACGACCTCTACGCCCTGCTGGCGCCCACGCCAGGAGGCACCGCGGTCGACCTGGGCTGCGGCACCGGGATGCTGACCGTGGCCCTGGCCGACCGCCTCGGTGCGGCCGAGGTGGTCGGCATCGACGCCTCGGAGGCCATGCTGGCCCGCGCCGCCGCCCACGCCCGACCCGGCGTGCGCTTCGAGCGGGGGGACCTCGCAGCCTGGGGGGACCCCACCCACCGGGTCGACGTGGTGGCCGCCAGCGCCAGCCTGCAGTGGGTGCCGGACCACGCCGGCGTCCTCGCCCGCTGGACGGAGGCCCTGGCGCCGTCGGGCCAGCTGGCCGTCCAGGTGCCGGCGAACGCCGACCACCCCTCGCACCTGGTGGCCGTCGCGGTCGCCGCCGAGCCGCGCTTCGCCGAGGCCTTCGCGGCCCACGGCGGTCCCCCGCCGGACCCGGTAGCCGAGCACGTGCTGGCGCCCGAGGCCTACGCCGAGCTCCTCTGGGCGCTCGGCTACGCCGAGCAGTCGGTCCGGCTGCAGGTCTACGGCCCGGTCCTGCCGTCCACCGCGGCGGTGGGCGACTGGATGGCCGGCACCAGCCTCACCCGCTTCGAGCGCCTGCTCGACGAGCCCACCTACGACGCTGCTCGAGCGCTACCGGGAGCGGCTCGTGGAGGTCGTCGGGGACCGGCGCCCGTACTACTTCTCGTTCAAGCGCATCCTGATCTGGGGCCGCCGGCCGGCGTGAGCGGTCACGCCACCGCGCCCACCCGCAGCCAGCGGTCGCCGCGGAACCGCGCCAGCAGCGACGCAGCGCGGATGGCCATCAGCACGGCGAAGGCCGCCCACACCCAGCCGATGCCCAGACCGAGCGGGAGCACCGGGGCCACCGCCACCGCCAGCCCGGCGGCGGCCAGCGCCATGGCCCGGGCCAGGAACCGCTGGTCGCCGGCCCCGATCAGCACGCCGTCGAGCACGAACGCCACCGCCCCCAGCGGCTGCAGCGCGGCCACCCAGAGCAGCAGGAAGCCGGCGAGGTGCACGACGTCGGGGTCGGGGCTGAAGAGGCGGGGCAGCACGGGGGACACCACCACCACGGCGGCCGCGGCCACCGCGCCGCCCGCGACCCCCAGCACGAGCAACCGCTTCGACGCGGCGCGGGCGCCGATCGGGTCGCCGGCGCCGAGCAGGCGCCCGACCATGGCCTGGCCGGCGATGGCCAGGGCGTCGAGCCCCATAGCCAGGAGGTTCCACACCTCGAACACGATCTGGTGGGCGGCCACGTCCACCCGGCCGATGCGCGTGGCCACCGCGGTCAGGGCCACCAGCGAGCCGCGGAGCGCCGCCGTCCGCACCACCAGGTCGGCCCCCACGCGCAGCAGCCGGCGCTGGGCGGCGAGGTCCGGCGCCAGGCCCACGCCGTCTGCCTGCGCGGCACGGCCGACGGCCCGCACGTAGACCAGGCCACCGACCACCTGGGCGGCCACCGTGCCCACCGCCGAGGCGCCGATCCCCTGGTCGAGCCCGACGACCAGCACCAGCTCGAGGGCGAGGTTGAGCACGGCGGTGCCGATCGCCACGAGCAGCGGCGTCCGGGTGTCCTGGATGCCACGCAGGTAGCCGGTGCCGGCCAGGGTCAGCAGCAGGAACGGCAGGCCGGCCAGGCTGAGCCGCAGGTAGTCGAAGGCGTTGGAGGCCACCGCGCCCTCGGCGCCGAGGGCAGCGATCAGGGGCCTCCCCGCCAGGGCCAGCAGCGCCGCCAGCGCCACGCCCACCCCGCCCCCGAGCCACAGGCCCTGCACGGCCTGGCGGGCCGCCGCCGGCCGATCACCGGCGCCGAGCAGGCGGGCCACCGCAGCGGTCGTGCCGTAGGCCAGGAAGATGCACAGCGAGTACGACGTCAGCAGGATCGACGACGCCACCGCCAGGCCGCCGAGCTGCGCCGTGCCCAGGTGGCCCACCACCGCCGTGTCGGCCAAGAGGTAGATCGGCTCGGCGAGCAGCGTCACGAACGCCGGCCCGGCGAGGCGGAGGATCTCGCGGTCGTAGCGACGGTCGGGCACGCCACCAGCATGGCCCCGCCCCCACCCCGGGGAGGCGGGGCCGACACCCCGTGCGAGGACCCGCCCGGGTAGCTCGCACCGCGGTCCTTCGACCACCATGCGTGGGACGAGTGTTCCAGGACGTTTGCCGTCGTGTCTCGGCCCTCGCCCATCACGGGCGCTACGCTCGTAGAGCCGGGCCGGGCGGTCCGTTGGGGGGATCGGTGAACGTAGCGAGCGGGGACGACTTCGAGCTCGAGCTGGCAGCCCTCGCCTCGCCGCGCCCGCCCGGCGCCCTCGCCTCGTGGCGTGCAGCCATCGAAGCGGTCATCGCCGCCGGCGGCCCGCCCATGCACCTCCAGCCCATCGTCGACTTCGCCTCGTGCCGGATCGCCGGTTTCGAGGCGCTCGCCCGGTTCGTCGACAAGCCGGCCGCCCCCGACCGGTGGTTCGCCCGGGCCCACCAGGTGGGCCTCGGCGCCGAGCTCGAGGCCTCGGCCATCGGCCAGGCCATGCGGCGGCGCGGCGAGTTGGCCGCCGACCAGTTCCTGACGCTGAACCTCTCGCCGGCAGCCCTGTCATCGCCGGTGGTCCAGGACGTGCTGCGGGTCCACGCCCCGCTCGACGGCGTGGTGGTCGAGCTCACCGAGCACGACCCGATGTCGGACCGGGCGCGGCTCACGCTGGCCATCGAGATGGTGCGCAGCCTGGGCGGCCTGGTGGCCATCGACGACATCGGCACCGGCTACGCCGGGCTGGAGTGGCTCCTCAGCGCGCCCCGAGATGGTCAAGCTCGACCGGGAGTTCATCCGCGGCGTCGACGTCGACGAGGCCCGCACCACCTTCGTCCGGTTCGTCGGCGACCTCGTGGGCAAGCTCGACACCTGGCTCATCGCCGAGGGGATCGAGACCGATGGCGAGCTCGACGTGGTCGTGGGGCTCGGCGTGCCGCTCGGCCAGGGCTACCGCCTCGGTCGCCCGGTCCTCCGCCCAGGGGGCCTCCCGCTCGACGTCAGCCGCCGCATCGACGACGCCCGGCGCGCCTTCAGCCGCCCCGCCAACCACGTCGCCGCCCACCTCGAGCACATCCCCGCAGTGCGCTCCATCGACCGCCACGAGTGGTCGGCGCCCCGCGTGGTGCTGGTCGACGACTTCGGCTGCCCGCTGCAGGTCGTCGACCGGGCCGATCCCGGTCGCTCGGAAGCCTCACCGATGCGGGTGAAGCCCACCGACGACGTGAGCACCGTCGCCGTCCGGGCCCTCAGCCGCGGCGAGCACGAGCGCTGGCGACCGCTCGTCGTCACCGACGACGCCGGGCGCTACCAGGGCATCATCCGCATGGAGCGGCTCGTCCGAGCCCTCTCCGACGAAAGGAGCACCCCCACATGAAGCAGTTCGCCTGCGGCGACGTCGTGCCCGGCTGCGGCCAGCGCTTCACCGGCGACACCGAGGACGAGATCCTCGGCCAGGTGGCGGACCACGCCGCCGCCGACCACGGCCTCGCGGAGGTGCCGGCCGACGTCGTCGAGGCCGTGCGCGCCGCCATCGTCGAGGCCTGACCCCCGCGGCCCGGTAGCCTGCAGCCCGCTCATGGCTGCCAAGAGACCCGACTCCCGCAACAAGATCGTCGCCACCAACCGCCAGGCGCGGCGCGACTACGAGATCCTGGACACCTGGGAGTGCGGGATCATGCTCCAGGGCAGCGAGGTGAAGTCGCTGCGGGAGGCCAAGGTCACCCTCACCGACGCCTACGCCCGTGTCGACATGCGGGAGATCTACCTGGTCGGCCTGCACATCAACGCCTACTCCAGCGCGTCGGCCCAGGGCGGCCACGAGCTGTCTCGCACCCGCAAGCTGCTCCTGCACCGCCACGAGATCGACGAGCTGCGCCTCCGGGTCGACCAGGAGCACCTCAGCCTGATCCCGCTCCAGCTCTACTTCAAGGAAGGGCGGGCCAAGCTCGAGCTCGGCCTCGGCCGGGGGCGCAAGCACTACGACAAGCGCCAGGTGATCGCCAAGCGCGACGCCGACATGGACGCCCGCCGGGCCATGGCCGCCCGTCGACGGACGGGCTGAGCCGGTGACCCTGGCGGACCCGGCGTCCCGGCGCGACAAGCCCACCAAGCCTCGGGGCGCCAAGGTCCTGATGATCCTCGGCGCGGTCCTCTTCGTGGTCGGGCTGGTCACCGGCCAGCAGGGCACCCACCGCGTCACCGGCGCCGCCCGGGACATCTCGAACTCCGGCGACGAGATCCGCAACAGCCTGCTCGCGGAGGTGCCGGTCCCCGGTGAAGCCGACGTCGAGCTCGACCGCGGGCGCTACGACGTCTTCGCCATCTCCCCCGAGGGCACCGGCTTCCAGCGCACCACCACCAGCACCGACCCGGCGACGATCCCCACCGATCGCACCGACCCCGACGACCCGTACCCCGGCTACGACGAGCCCACCGTCGAGGTCACCGGTCCCGACGGCACGGCCGTGCTGCTGCGCAACCCCGGCATCGAGTCGATGTTCAGCGCTGCCAACGGCGAGCTGTACCCCATCCGCAGCTTCACGGTCCGCCAGGCCGGGACCTACCACCTCACCGCCTCCGGCTCCGGCGCCGCCCAGGTCGGTGTCGGGCCCACCGTCGACAACGGCAACTTCGGACGCCTCGTCAAGAGCGGCATCCTGACCGCGCTGGGCTACCTCGGGGCCGGCCTCGGCTTCGTGCTCGCCGTCGCCGGCGTCATCTGGTTCGCCGTCGCCGGCGACCGTCGGCCGCTGGCTGCCCCAGGGGCCTGGCCCCCACCTCCGGGCGGCTGGGGCCCTCCCCGGGCACCCGGCCCGTGGGGCGCACCGCCGCCAGGCCCCTGGGGCGGTCCGCCGCCCACCTGGGGAGCGCCGCCTGCGGGCCCCTGGGGCGCGCCGGGCTGGGCGCCACCGGGCACCGGCGCACCAGGCTGGCCCACGCCGCCGGTGCCACCGCCCGGCGCACCGCCGCCACCTCCGCCCCCACCCGCCGGGCCGCCCGGCGGACCCGCCTCACCGGCGGGCGCAGCCGGCTCGCCGGATGCCCCGACCTTCGTGCCCCCGCCGACCGCCCCCTGGGGCGATGCGCCGCCGACGATGCCGCAGGCCCCCACCTGGCCGCCCACCCCCGACGACAGGCCGCCCACCGGCCGGTGAGCCGGCCGGGCTCGATCCCGAGGCTGCATCCCACTGGTGCCGGGGCGGCCCCGGGCCGGTACCCTTGGCGAGCCGCCCACCACCACGTGCTCGTGGGCGGATCCTTGACAAGGGGCTGACCGGTTTCGACGTGGAGACTGGGAGCCGGACGTGCGACCCGAGTTTCTCAGACTCGTTAAACGGGGAACCAACAGAAGCGCCGATGGCGACTTCGCTCTCGCCGCCTAGTACTCACTAGGAACTAGAGAGACACCGTGACCAGCAATGGCACACGGGGCCTGACCACTACAGCCCGGCAACAGAAGTAGAGGTTGACGGCGGGAAAGACCGCTGACGGCGAGAAAGAACGCTGGCACCTCGGAAAGACGAGGCGGAGGGCGCAAGCCCGACCAACCCGGTGGTGAGCCAGCCGTCATGGCTCGAGCTCGGGAACGGTCGTAGCGCGGTCGTCAACCGCTTCGCGGACGGGAGTTCGATTCTCCCCAGCTCCACCAACAACACCTGGCCCTGGCCCGAGCGCTTCGCTCGGGCCAGTCGTCGTCGACGGACCGCAACTGCCTGCGGTCACCGGTGGCCGCCAGCGCGCCGAGGGCCTCAGAGCTCGCCGGCGGGTGCGAAGGCCTCGGTGGCGCGTGCTCGGGTGGCGTCGTCGGCGGCGAGCACCAGGCCCACCGCGTCGCTGAACGGTCGGTACGTGGTGCCGTCGAGCCGGGCGGCGCGGCCGCCGGCCTCCTCCAGGATGAGCGCCCCGGCCGCGTGGTCCCAGACGTGGGTGCGGAGGTAGAGGACGAAGTCGATCTCGCCGAGGACCACCCGCGGGTACTCGATGCCGGCGGCCTTGCGACCCTCGTCGACGTGGGCGAAGGCCGCCGACCGCTCGATCGCCCGAGCCGCCGCAGCCGGCTCGAGGTAGCGGGTCCGCAGCACGCCGCGCAGCTCGGCGCTGCTCGACGGCGCCGGGCGACGGCGGACCGAGGTGCCGTCGAGCTGCGCGCCACCGCCCCTGGTCGCGGTGAACATCCGGTCCGACACGGGGTGGTGGATCCACCCGGCGGTGGTCTCGCCCCGCTCCACCAGCGCCACCATGACGGCGAAGTCCGGCGATGCGGCGACGAAGTTGCTGGTGCCGTCGATGGGGTCGATCACCCACGCCCGCTCGGCCGCCGCGGCCCGCTCGAGCACGCCGGGGTCGGCCGCGACGGCCTCCTCCCCCACCACCGCTGCCCCGGGGAGCAGCTCGCGCAGGCGCTCCGAGAGGGCGGCCTCGGCCTCGCGATCGGCGTCGGTGACAAGGTCACCAGGCTCCTTCTCGTGGATCTGCGCAGCCGTCAGGGCCCCGAACCGCGGCAGGACGACCTCGGCCGCCACCGCCCGCACGGCGGCCCCGACCTGCGCCACCAGCTCCGCACGCTCCACGCCACCCACCTTCCCACGCGGCGAGGTGGGCGCCACCCCGTCGATCAGTCGGTGTCGAGGCTGAGGGGGTTGAGGCGCTGGTCCTCGAGCGGATCCGAGAAGCCCTTCTCCAACGGGAGGTCGTGGCGCAGCCGGTAGCTGTTCAAGTCGATGACCTCGCCGCGCTGGGTGGTGACCATGGCCTTGGCCACGTTGCGGACGGTGCGGTCCTTGCCCTTGCGGGCCTCCCAGTCGGCCATGTGCAGCCCGCCGAGGTGGTGCTCGGTCATGAGGGCGACGAAGAGGGCCTCGGCCTTGGTGCCGGTGGCCGCGCGCAGGGCCGCCATCTGGCTCTCGGTGGCCAAGCCCTCCATGGAGTCGCGCGGCAGGGGCGGGCCCATCCACCCCATCACCGTCTTGCCCACCTCGGCGGAGTAGCCGTAGCGGTCGAGGATGGCGTTGAACAGGCCCTGCTCGTAGCGCTGGTCGATGATGAACTCCTGGGCGAAGGACTTGAGGTCGGCGTCGACGCTGTCCTTGCCCAACAGGATGAGCGACATCTCGATCGCCTGCTCGTGGTGGTAGCTCATGTCCCGCATGAAGCCAACGTCGGTGGCGCTCAGCGGGTCGCGATCGTGCTGGGACAGGGCCCAGCCGACGGCACCGCCGAGGAACGCCACGGCCACGAGCAGGGCCACCACCCGCAGCGCGGTGAGCGGACCGAACCAGCGCGTGAGGCGGCCGACGGCCTCGTCGGGCACCGGCGCCGCAGCCGGGGTGGCGAGCGGGTCCGGGCCGCCGAGCTCGGGGGAGGCCGGCGCCGCAGGGGGTCGGGTGGCGGTCACCGGTCCATCCTGGCACCGGAAGGCGGCGTCGCCACCGCGAGGGCCGGGCGGGCACGGACGAAGGGGCCCGGACGGATCCGGGCCCCTTCGTCGATCCGAGTGGTGGGGCCAGCGGTCTCGGCCACCCCTGCCGCTCACCGCCGGCTCCACCCCCGCAGGGACGGGTTCGGACCACCTGTGAAGACCCGGCACCCCTACAGCCATGACGCAAGCGGCCGAAAGAAACCGGTGCCCGGCGATCCGTCGGGGCGGTCACCTCCGGACACCTCGGGAGGGACGTGACCGATCCGACATCGGGCGCGTTGACCTGGCCTACCTACTGGTAGGTAGGCTGGCGCCACGGACTCCCCCCACGAGCAGAAGCGAGAGAGGCCCCGTTGACCAACCACGGCATCGAGCGAGCACCGGACGAGAAGGTGAACTGGTGGACCTCGGGCGGCTTCCTGGCCATCCACGCCCTGGTCCTGCTCACCTTCTTCACGGGCATCTCGAAGACCGCACTGGTCCTGTTCGTGGTCCTGTACTGGACGCGGATGTTCTTCATCACCGCCGGCTACCACCGCTACTTCTCGCACCGGTCCTACAAGCTGAACCGCGGCATGCAGCTGGTCATGGCCGTCGGCGGCGGCACCGCCGCCCAGAAGGGCCCGCTCTGGTGGGCCAGCCACCACCGCAACCACCACCGCTACAGCGACACCGAGCGCGACCTCCACTCGCCCCAGAAGGGCTTCTGGTGGAGCCACGTCGGCTGGATCCTGTGCGACAAGAACAACGCGTGGAACCCCGACGACATCCGGGACTTCAACAAGTTCCCGGAGCTCCGCTTCCTCACCAAGCACGACATGCTCGCCCCGTGGGCGCTGGGCATCGCCAGCTTCCTGATCGGCGGCTGGAGCGGCCTGGTCTTCGGCTTCTTCGGCTCCACCGTGCTGCTGTGGCACGGGACGTTCTTCGTGAACTCGCTGGCCCACGTCATGGGTCGCCGCCGCTACGCCACCACCGACACCAGCCGGAACTCCGCCCTCATCGCCTTCATCACCCTCGGCGAGGGCTGGCACAACAACCACCACTACTACCAGGCCTCGGCTCGCCAGGGCTTCTTCTGGTGGGAGTTCGACGTGAGCTACTACGTGCTCCGCGGCCTGAGCTTCGTCGGCCTCGTGAAGGACCTGAAGCAGCCCCCGGCGCGGGTCAAGACCGCCGCCCGGGTGCGCGACGGCTCCTTCGACATGGGCATGTTCAAGTCCCACTGGGGCAAGGCCGGCGCCGCCCTGGCCAACGTCCGCTCGCTGCACCACAAGGCCGACGTCGAGCCCGCCCTGCTGGAGTCCGACCCCGAGCTGGCCACCCGCCGCGAGCAGCTCGAGGAGCTCATCGCCGCCAACCGGGCCGCCCTCCACGAGCACGTCCAGAACGCCCTCGCCCACGCCGAGGAGCTCGGCCGCCTCTCCCGCCGCCAAGAGCGCCAAGCCGGCACCATCGACTGAGGTTCCTCGTCACTCGTTCGCAAAGCACAGCGCCCCGGACCATGGTCCGGGGCGCTCGTCGTTCATCCCTTGACCTTCGAGCGAAGCGAGCCCGGGGGGTGTGGGGGGGCAGAGCCTGCGGAGCCCCCCCACGACCTGCGACCAGCGGCGAAGCCGGTGGTCGCAGCGAAGGCGTCGGCGTCAGCCGGTCGACCAGGAACCTCGGGGAACGGAGCGAGGCGCAGCCGAGCGAGTGACGAGAGCGCCCTAGTCCAGCCCCTTCTCGAGCTTGAGGAGGGCGTCGTCCTCGGTGACGTTGAGGGCGAAGCTGAGCTCGCTGACGAGGATGCCGCGGGCCCGCTCGAGCATGGACTTCTCGGCGGTGGAGAGGCCCTTGCCCTTCTCGCGCAGGGCCAGGTTCCGGACGACCTCGGCCACCTGGTAGACGTCGCCGGACTTCATCTTCTCCTGGTGGTTCTTGAACCGCCGGGACCAGTTGGCCGGCTCACGCACGTCGCGCTTGGCGATGAGGCGGAAGAGGTCGTCGACGTCGGACTTCGAGATGGGCGGGCGCATGCCCACCTCCTCGGCCATGTCGACGGGCACGGAGAGCATGAGGTCGCCGTGGACCATCTCCAGCACGAAGTACTCCCGGGTCTCGCCCTGGAGCTCGCGCTTCTCCTTCTTCTTGATCACTGCCGCGCCATGGTGCGGGTAGACGACGCGATCGTTGACCTTGAACGACATCAGACTCCACTTCGTACGGTCTCGGTCGACCGCAGGGACGAACCATTGTGCCAGAAGGAGCCCGGGACCGGGCAACCGGCGGCCGGCATCACGGAGCGGGCACGAACACCACGAGGTGGCGGCCGTCGAGCAGCGGCTCCCAGGCGGCGACCACGGGGTCGCCCACCCGGACGGTGGACGGGTCATCGGCGAGCACGTTGGTGAGCAGCCGCACGCCCTCGGGCAGGTCGACCAGGGCCACCAGGTAGGGCTCGCGCCCCCCGCATGCCGGCGTTGCCCGCCTTGGGGATGGTGGTGACGGCGTAGACGGTCCCGGTGCCGGCGGCCGGGCGGAGCTCGAGGTCGGCACCGAGGCAGGTCGGGCAGGCCTCGCGGGGGAAGTGGATGGCCCGCTCGCAGGCCGGGCACCACTGCAGGACCAGCCGGCGTTCCCGGGTGGCCTCCCAGAAGGGCTCCGCCGCCGGCGACACCGGTGGCTGGAACCGGTCGGGGGTGCCCTCGGGCAGCTCGATGAGCGTCATGCGGTGGCCTCCGTGCCGAGGATGGTGGTGGACATGGCCGACAGGACGCCGCCGGACCCGTGGGCGAGGGCGACCTCGGCGCCCTGCACCTGGCGGTCGCCGCACTCCCCTCGCAGCTGCCGGACCGCCTCCACCAGCAGGAACATGCCGAACATGCCGGGGTGGGTGTAGGCGAGGCCGCCGCCCGTGGTGTTGGTGGGGAGCGCCCCGCCGGGGGCGAGCACGCCGTCGGCGACGAACGCCCCGCCCTCGCCCTTGGGGCAGAAGCCGAGGTCCTCCAAGAGGAGCAGGACGGTGATGGTGAAGGAGTCGTAGAGCTGGGCGACGTCGACGTCGGCCGGGCTGAGCCCGGCGGCCCGGAAGGCCAGCGGGCCCGACATCGCGGCGCCGGTCGTGGTGAGGTCGGGCATCTCGCTGATCATCGAGTGGGTGTGGCAGGTGCCGGTGCCGAGCACCAGGGCCGGCGGCTTGCGCAGGTCCTTGGCCCGCTCGGCGCTGGTGAGCACGAGGGCGCCGGCGCCGTCGGTGACGAGGCAGCAGTCGAGCTTGTGGAGCGGCGCCGCCTGGATCGGCGAGGCCAGCACGTCCTCGACGGTGATGGGGTCCTGCAGCCGGGCCCGGGGGTTCATCGAGGCCCAGCGCCGGGTGTCGACGGCGATCTGCGCCAGCTGCTCGCTGGTGGTGCCGAACTGGTGCATGTGGCGGCTCGCGGCCAGCGCGTAGGCGCCCATGGGCATGCGGTTGGCGTACGGGAGCTCCCACTCGGCGGTGGGGGTGACCGCCGGGGTGGCCTGGCGGCTGCCGAAGCCGGGGCCGCCGTTCTTGAACGAGGAGTACGGGGTGGCGGCGTAGACGACCACGGCGACGTCGCACAGCCCGAGGGCGATGGCGGCGGCGGCGTGCTCGACGTGGACCTCGAAGCTCGAACCGCCCGTCTGGGTCGAGTCGGTCCAGCGCGGCGCGATGCCGAGGTACTCGGCCAGCTCGAGCGATGGCGCCCACCCGTTCGACAGGTTGGAGAAGAGCCCGTCGACGTCGGCGATCATGAGGCCGGCGTCGTCGAGCGCTTCGCGGATCATCCGCACCTCGAGGGCCCGCACCGAGCCGTCGAGCATGCCGGTGGGCGACACGGCATCGGCCACGCCGACGATGGCGGCCTTGCCGCGGAGGCTCACCGTGCCACCGCCACGACCTCGCGGGCGAGCTGGTCGATCACCTCGAGCACCTCGGACTGGCCGGAGCCGAAGGTGAAGTCCGGGAAGATCAGCTCGTCGACCCCGGCGGCCCGGTACTGCTCGACCACCTCGAGGAGCTGCTCGGCGGTGCCGCCGATGGCGGGCCGGATGGCCTGGAGCTCGGCCGCCTTGGCCGCACCGTCCGGGCCGAGGAACACCAGCGCCTGGGTGGAGCGCTGGAGGCTGGCCGGGTCGCGGCCCGCCTCGTCGCAGGCACGATCGATGTGGGCGACCTTGTCGGCGAAGACCTCCGGGGTGCCCCAGCTGTTCCACTCGTCGGCCCACCGGGCCACGATCGGCGGCATGCGCTTCGGCCCGCTGGAGCCGATCAGCAGCGGCATGGGCCCGAGGGGCTTGGGCTCCATGGGGGCATCGGTGAGCTGGTAGCGGGTGCCGGCGAAGTCGGTGCGGGGCCGGTCGCGCAGGGAGGCGATCACCTCGCACGCCTCCTCGAAGCGGTCGATGCGCTCGCGCCGCGAGGGCAGCTCGATGCCGTAGGCGGCGTGCTCGTTCTCCTGCCACCCGGCGCCGACGCCGAGCACGAAGCGGCCGCCGCTGACGTGGTCGATCGTGGCGCCGATGTTCGCCAGCACCGCAGGGTGCCGGTACGTGTTGCCGGCCACGAGCGAGCCCAGCCGCACGCGGGGCACGGCGGCAGCGAGGCCGGCGAGGGTGGTGAAGCACTCGAGCATCGGGCTGCTGACGTCGGTGCCGTTGGGCATGAAGTGGTCGGCGACCCACACGCCGTCGAAGCCGGCCGCCTCGGCGGCCGAGGCTCGTTCGAGCAGGTCGGGCCAGGCCGGTTCGGTGGAGGTCCAGAGGCTGAAGCGCACGACCGGCACCCTAGGGCGGGGCCACCGCCGTGCGGGATCTTGCAGCACCACTGCAAGTAGTTGGCCGCAGCGGTAGCGTCGGCCCATGGCCGACCAGGACATCGCTGCGCCCGAGACCGCCGTCGGAGGGCTCGATCCCTTCGCCCCCGGCTTCTACGAGAACCCCTACGCGCAGTACGAGGCCCTCCGCGACCACGACCCCGTGCACCACAGCGTGTTCGGCAGCTGGATGGTCACCCGCTGGGACGACGTGCACGCCCTCCTGCGCAAGCCGGGGACGAGCGTCGAGGACCGCAACGTCACCAGCATCGACGAGACGCGCCGCGAGCAGATGGCCAAGCTGGTCGAGGGCCGAGAGGTCCGGCGCAGCCGGGCCATCCTCAACATCGACCCGCCCGACCACACCCGCCTGCGCAAGCTCGTCTCGAAGGCGTTCACCCCCCGAGCCGTCGAGCGGATCCGCACCCAGGCCGGCGAGCTGGTCGACGAGATCCTGGAGGACCTCGCCACCCGAGAGGGACCGGTCGACCTGGTGAGCGAGCTGGCCTTCCCCCTCCCCTTCACCGTGATCTCCGAGATGCTGGGCATGCCCGAGGGCGACCGGGACCAGCTGCGAGCGTGGTCGCACACCATCACCCAGGTGCTCGACCCGATCCTGGCGATGCAGCACGCCGAGGCCATCTTCGACGCCTCGGACCGCATGCGCGAGGTGGTGGCCGAGGCCATCGCCTGGAAGCGCACTCGGGACGACGACGACCTGCTCGCCGCCATGATCGCCGCCGAGGAGCACGGCGACGTCCTCTCCGACATCGAGCTGGTCGACAACGTGGTGCTGCTCTACCTCGCCGGCCACGAGACCACCGTCAACCTGATCGGCAACGGCACCGCCGCCCTGCTCCGCCACCGCGACCAGCTCGATCGCCTGGTGGCCGACCCGTCGCTCGACGCCAACGCCATCGAGGAGCTGCTGCGCTGGGACAGCCCGGTGCAGTTCTCGCGGCGCATCGCCATGGAGCCCATCGAGGTGGCCGGCCACGCCATCGGCCCCGGCGAGTTCGTCACCACCGTGCTGGGCTCGGCCAACCGGGACCCGCGGAAGTTCGGCCCGACCGCCGGCGAGCTCGACCTCGCCCGCCCCGACGCCCGCGAGCACGTCTCCTTCGGCAGCGGCGTCCACCACTGCCTGGGCGCCGCCCTGGCCCGCCTGGAGGGCCAGGAGGCCATCGGCCGCCTCGTGCGGCGCTTCCCCGCCATGGAGCTGGCCGGCGACCCGGTGCAGAACGGCCGCATCGTGCTCCGCGGCCTCGACGAGCTCCCCGTCTCCCTCGCCGGCTGACCCCGGCCTCGCCCCGGGCTCGACCGGGCACCGACCGAAGCGGGTTGGGATCTGGCCGTCCCCGCGGCCAGGTTCCCGCCCAGTTCGCCCGAAGCGGGCGCGCCCCGCCGCCGGTCGCCGGCGTGGCGGGCCGCTAGACGTCGAGGAAGCGGCGGGTGGCGAGCGCCGAGCTGATGACGCTCAACAGCACGGCCACGCCCACCACGATGGTGCACGCCCAGGCGACGTCGCCCGACGCGATCGAGAAGTTCTGCAGCAGCTTGAGGTTCGACGACTTGCCGAGCAGGTCGTCGATGAGGTGGCGGGCGATGAAGACCCACCCCACCGCCAGGCCGCCGCCCACCAGGCCCTGCACCAGCCCCTCCAACATGAAGGGGATGCGGATGAACCAGTTGGTGGCGCCGACCAGCTTCATCACCTCGATCTCGCGCCGCCGGGCGAACATGGCGGTGCGGATGGTGTTGAGGATCAGCAGGCCCGACGCGAGCAGCAGGAACACGGCGAAGAAGGTGAGGCCGTTGTTCACGAAGTTGGTGATGCCCTTCATCTCCCGCACCACCTCCACGGCGGCCACGACGTCGTAGACGTTGGGCTCCTTGCGGTAGGTGCGCACCAGGTCCGAGATGGTGGCGGCGTCCTTGTTGACCGGCTCGACCTTGAAGCTGGTGGGCAGGTCGGCCTTGCGCACGTTGCGCAGCATGGCGTCCTGGCCGGCGAACAGGCGCTTGAAGTCGGCGTAGGTCTCATCGGCGTCGACGTAGGTGGTCTTCTTGATGCCCGGGTTCTTGTCGAGCGACGTCTCGACGGCCTTGATCTGCTCCGCGGAGCTGTCGGCGTTGACGTAGACGATGAACTCCACGCCGCCCTCGAAGCGGCTGGTGGCGTTCTGCGCACCCTGGCGCATGAGCACCGTGGTGCCCACGATGGCCAGCGACACGAAGACGGTCAGGATCGACGCCACCGTGAGGGTGATGTTGCGGGTGAGGTTCGCGGTGGTCTCGCGGACCACGTAGTTGCCGTTGAGGGCCATGGGGTTCCTGCGCTACTCGTAGACGCCGCGGGCCTGGTCGCGGATGATGGACCCGCGATCGAGCTCGATGACGCGTCGACGCATGGTGTCGACGATGCTGCGGTCGTGGGTGGCCATCACCACGGTGGTGCCGGTGCGGTTGATGCGGTCCAGCAGGCGCATGATGCCGACCGAGGTGGCCGGGTCGAGGTTGCCGGTGGGCTCGTCGGCCAGGAGGATCAGCGGCCGGTTGACGAACGCCCGGGCGATGGACACGCGCTGCTGCTCGCCGCCGGAGAGCTCGTCGGGGTAGTTCTTGTGCTTCTTCGACAGGCCCACCAGCTCGAGGATGGCCGGGACCTGGGTCTTGACCACGTGCCGGGGGCGGCCGATGACCTCGAGGGCGAAGGCGACGTTCTCGTAGACCGTCTTGTTCGACAGGAGCTTGTAGTCCTGGAAGACGCACCCGATGTTGCGGCGCAGGTACGGGACCTTCCAGCTGTTGAGCTCGCCGATGTGCTTCCCGGCGACGTAGATGGCGCCCGTGCTCGGCTCCTCCTGCTTGTTCAGCAGGCGGATCATGGTCGACTTGCCCGAGCCGGACGGGCCGACCAGGAACACGAACTCGCCCTTGTTGATGTCGCAGTTGGCCTCACGCAGGGCGACGACGTCGCCCTTGAAGACCTTCGACACGTTCTCGAGCTTGATCATGCAGGTGGGACCCCAGGCGGCGATGGAGAGACGAGGCGGGCGCACGGCCCGGTGCCAGGCGGCAACGTTACCAAGGTGTTACGGCCGATCCGTGGCATCCCCCGGCGCGGCGGCCGCTCAGTCGACCGCGAGGGACTCGGATCGCTGCCAGCGGAGGAACGCCTCCATGAAGTCGTCGAGGGCCCCGTCGAACACGCCGTCGACGTTGCCGGTCTCGTGCTCGGAGCGCAGGTCCTTGACCATCTGGTACGGCTGCATGACGTAGGAGCGGATCTGCGAGCCGAAGCCCACCGAGTGCTGGGTGCCGCGGATGGCGTTGAGCTCGTCCTCGCGCTTCTGGCGCTCGAGCTCGGCCAGCTTGGCCTTGAGCACCTGCATGGCCCGGTCCTTGTTCTGGTGCTGGGAGCGCTCGTTCTGGCAGGACGACACCGTGCCGGTGGGCAGGTGGGTGATGCGGACCGCCGAGTCGGTGACGTTGACGTGCTGGCCGCCGGCGCCCGACGAGCGGTACGTGTCGATGCGCAGGTCCTTGTCGTCGATGACGATGTCGGGCACGTCCTCGAGGAACGGGGTGACCTTGAGGGCGGCGAAGGCGGTCTGGCGCTTGCCCTGGGCGTTGAAGGGGCTCATCCGCACCAAGCGGTGGACGCCGTGCTCGGAGCGCAGCAGCCCGTAGGCGTGGCGGCCCTTCACCATGAAGGTGGCCGACGAGATGCCGGCCTCGGACCCCTCGGAGACCTCGTCGAGCTCGACGTCGAAGCCGCGGCGCTCGGCCCAGCGCAGGTACATGCGCAGGAGCATGTTGGCGAAGTCCTGGGCGTCGGCGCCGCCCTCGCCGGACTGGACCTCGCAGATCGCGTCGAGCTCGTCGTGCTCGCCGGTGAAGAGGCTGCGCAGCTCGAGCGCCGAGAAGTCCGCGGCCAGGGCCTTCAGCGCGTCCTCGATCTCGGCGGCCACGGAGTCGTCGTGCTCCTCGCGCGCCAGCTCGGCCAGCACCTCGACGTCGTCGATGCGGGCTCCGAGCGCGTCGTAGGCCTCGAGGTCGTCGGTGACCGAGGACAGCTCGCCGGTGACCTGGCGGGCCTTGTCGGCGTCGTCCCACAGGTCGGGCCGCGACGCCTCGGTCTCGAGCTGGGGCCGCCGGGCCCGGAGCTCGTCGATCTTGAGGTAGGTGGCTGCCTCGTGGTGGCGCTTCCGGAGGGCGCTGATCTCGTCGCTGACATCTCGCATGGTGCGCCCAGTCTCCCGCGAACCCGCCCGGATGGGAGAACCGGCTGCTCAGGCCGGGCCTGAGGCCAGGTCGGACAAGGCGTCCCCGTCGACGCGCCAGACGGTCCACTCGTCCTGCGGGACGGCGCCGAGCGACGCGTAGAAGCGGTGCGCCGGCTCGTTCCAGTCGAGCACCCACCACTCGAAGCGGGGCCAGCCGCGGTCGTCGCATACGGCGGCGAGGGTGGCGAGCAGGGCGCGGCCGAGCCCGAGCCGGCGGTGCTCGGGCTCGACGAACAGGTCCTCGAGCCAGAGCCCGTGGCGGCCCTTCCAGGTGGAGAAGGTGACGAACCAGAGCGCCATCCCGACCACCCGCCAGGCCTCGGGATCGTCGGCCGACGCCCCCGCCGGGGCCACCTCGGCCACATGGGCGAAGGCCTTGGGGTCGGGGCCGAAGAGGGCCGAGCGGAAGTCTTCGGGCGTCGCCTCGACCGCATCGGGCTCCCGCTCGTACTCGGCCAGCGCCCGCACGAGGCGGTCGATGGCGTCGACGTCACGCGCCTCGGCCGGCCGGATCCGCCACGACACCTCGTCCACCGCTGCCTGCTCCATGGCGACATCTTGACCAGCGGCACGCCCTGCGGCCCGGCAATTCGCTCGGCACGTGGCCGGACCGGTCCGTAACGTGTCCAGCCCCGGCGCGCCTGCTCCCCCTCGTCGCGCCCGGGCGCTGCCGCCATGTCGAACCCCGAGCCCACCACCGACGCCCGCCTCCTGGCGGCCTACCTGCGCCCCGAGCGGCGCCGGCTGAGCGCGCTCGTGGCCATCCTGGTGGTCGCCATGGTGCTGCCGCTGGCGGGGCCGGTGCTGGTCGGGCGCTTCGTCGACGCCGCCCTCGACGGCGAGGCGTCGCACGTCCTGGTCGGCCTGGCGCTCGCCTTCCTCGCCACCACCCTCACCGGGGACGGCCTCCAGCTCGTGGTCACGTGGCTCTCGGTCCGGCTGGCCTGGCGGGTGGGCAACAACCTGCGCAGCGACCTGTGCCGCCACGCGCTCTCGCTCGACCTCGACTGGCACGGCGACCACTCCCCCGGCCAGCTCATCGAGCGCATCGACGGCGACATCGACGCCGTCACCAAGTTCTCCTCCACCGCCGTGCTCCAGCTGCTGGGCAACGCCATCCTCGTGGTCGGCGTCCTCCTGGTGTCGGCGTTCATCGACTGGCGGGCGAGCGTCCTGATCGGCGCCACCATCGCCGCCGCCCTCGCGGTCATGGTGAAGCTGCGGCGCATCGCCGTGCCCTTCTACGACGACGAGCGCGACGTGCAGGCCAAGCTCTACGGCGACGTCGAGGAGCGCCTCGGCGGGCTCGAGGACCTGCGGGCCAACGGGGCCGGCCGGTGGGCCGAGCACCGGCTCCAGCAGCACTCGGCCGGCTGGTGGCGCACGGCGCGCCGCGCCGCCATCCGGGGCGACGGCTCCATCTCGCTGGCCGGCGCCGTGTTCGCCGCCGGGTCCATCGCCATCCTCGCCCTCGGCGTCTGGCAGTGCCGGCGCGGCGAGCTCTCGGTGGGCGCCGTGCTCACCCTGCTCCGCTTCTCCCAGCTCGTCAGCGACCCGCTGTGGCGGGTGGCCGAGCAGCTCGCCGAGGCCCAGAAGGCCATCGCCGGCACCCGCCGGGCGGCGCGCCTCCTCGCCACCGAGCCCGTGGTGGCCGACGGCCCCGGCCCGGACCTCCCCGCCGGGGCCCTGGCCGTGGAGCTGCGCGACGTCACGTTCGGCTACGGCACCGGCCACCCCGTGCTCGACCGCGTCGACCTGGTGGTCCCCGCCGGCACCTCGGTGGGGATCGTCGGCCGCACGGGCTCGGGCAAGACCACCGTCGGCCGCCTCGTGGCGCGGTTGTGGGACACCGAGCGGGGTGCGGTGCTCGTGGGCGGCGTCGACGTGCGCACGCTGCGCCTGGCCGACCTGCGCAGCCGCATCGGCATCGTCACCCAGGAGGTCGAGCTGTTCCGCGCCTCGCTGCGCGACAACCTCACCGTGTTCGGCACCCTCGAGGCCGACGACGAGCTCCTGGCGCGGTCGCTCGTCGACGTCGGGCTCGGCACCTGGCTGGCCTCGCTGCCCGACGGCCTCGACCAGCACCTCGACGGCGACGCCGAGCTGTCCGCCGGCGAGGGCCAGCTCCTGGCCTTCGCCCGGGTCCTGCTCGCCGATCCGGCGGTGGTCATCCTCGACGAGGCCTCGAGCCGGCTCGACCCCGCCACCGAGGAACGGCTCACCGCCGCCACCGACCGCCTGCTCGCCGGGCGCACCTCGATCACCATCGCCCACCGGCTGGCCACCCTCGATCGGGTCGACCGCATCTGCGTGCTCGACCACGGCCGCGTGGTGGAGCACGACGAGCGCGAGGTGCTCGCCGCCGACGTGAGCTCGCGCTACCACGGCCTCCTGGCCGCCGGCCGCTCGCCAGAGGAGGTGGCACCGTGACCGCGGTCGATCCCACCGCCCCGGAAGCTGCAGCGGCCGCTGGCCGTCCACGCACCGAGGCCGACACCGAGACCGCCAGCAGCTTCCGCTTCGCCTGGCGCATCCTGCGCGCCGATCCCACCGCGTGGCTGATCTCGGTGTCGATGTGGGTGCTGTTCTTCTGCCTGCCGCTCGTGGCGGGCCTGCTCCTGCGCGCCGTGCTCGACCACCTCCCGCCCGGCGACGGCTCCGGCATCTGGGCCCTGGTGGCCGTGCTGGCGGGCTTCGAGATCGGTCGCTGGCTCGTCCTGCTCCCGGCCATCGTGCAGTGGCACGGCGCCTTCGTCTTCTGGCACACCGTCCCCCGCATCAACGTCATGCGCTCGCTCGGCCAGGACCCCGGCCCGGTCACCGGCCGCCTGCCCGGCTCCCCCGGCGAGGCCGTCAGCCGCTTCCGCGACGACGCGCGGGACCTCGCCCTCGTGCTCGACGTGTGGCTCGACCTGGTCGCCGCCACCCTCGGGTCGGTGGGCGGGCTCGTGGTGCTGCTGCTGATCTCCCCGCCGGCCGCCGCCGCCATGGCGGTCCCGATCGTGGTCGTGCTGTGGATCGGCCAGCTGCTCGCCTCGCGCCTGCGGCACTGGCGCCTCGACGAGCGCCGCGCCACCGCCGGGGTCACCGGCTTCATCGGCGACGCCTTCGGCGCCATCGGCGCGGTGAAGGTCGCTGCCGCCGAGCCGGCCGTCCTGCGCCGGTTCGAGGCCCTCGGCCACGCCCGCGCCGCTGCGGCCCGCCGGGACCAGGTGGGCACCCAGGTCAGCCAGGTGCTGGGCGGCATCACGGCCAACGCCGGGCTTGGCCTCGCCCTCCTCCTGGCCGCCCCCGCCATGCGCCGCGGCGACCTGACCGTCGGCGACATCGGGCTGTTCACCACCTACGCCACGGTGGTGGCCGGGCTTCCGCGCATCACCGCCCGGTGGTCGGCCTGGCAGCGCCAGGCCGAGGTGTCGGCGGCCCGGCTCGGCCGGCTGACCGTGGATCGCGACCCCGACGCCGCGTCGGCCAAGGTCGAGACCCACCTGCGCCACGGGCCGCCACCGTACGCGGTCGACCCCGTGGTGCCCCGCGCCCAGCGGCCGGCCGCCGTGCGCCTGGACCGGCTCCAGGTGCGCGGGCTCCGGGTCCACCTCGACGACACCGACCAGGTCGACGGCGTCGACCTCGAGGTCGAGCGGGGCCAGCTCGTGGTGGTCACCGGGCCGGTGGGCTCCGGGAAGTCGGTCCTGCTCCGCGCCCTGCTCGGCCTCGTGCGCGCGCCGAGGGGACCATCGCCTGGAACGGCGTCCGGCTCGACGAGCCTTCGACCGTGCTCGTCCCGCCGCGGGTGGCCTACGTGCCCCAGGTGCCCCGGCTGTTCTCCGAGACCCTCGCCGACACCGTCCTGCTCGGCGTCGACGGCGCCGGGCTCGCCCGGTCGCTCGCCCTGGCCTGCCTCGACGACGACCTCGACGACCTGCCCGACGGGCTCGAGACCATGGTCGGCCCCAAGGGCGTCCGCCTCTCGGGCGGCCAGGTGCAGCGCGCCGCCGCCGCTCGGGCCTTCGTCCGCCAGCCGGAGCTGCTCGTCATCGACGACCTCTCCAGCGCCCTCGACGTGACCACCGAGGCCCGGCTCTGGGACGGGCTCCTCGATTCCGCCGATGGCGGGCTCACCGTCCTGGCCGTCAGCCACCGGCCGCGGGTGCTCGACCGCGCCGACCAGGTCATCCGCCTCGACGCCGGCCACCGGCTGCGCTGACCCCCTACTGGTCGTCGCGGCCGGAGGCCGGTGTCGATGGACCCGCCGTGGTGCCCGCCCGCCACCACCACGGCACGCCTGGTCCGGGCCCCGGGGGGCCCGGCCCGTCCTCGCCGTCCGGGCGCCCAGCCCCCGGACGGACGCCTTCGCTAGGCCTTGATCCCCCGCCAGTCGTTGCCCAGCCGGTCTTCCCACGGCAGCAGCGGGCGCGGCGCACCCATCTCGGCCCGGGCCCAGGGGAGCATCTTGGTCACGGAGGTGCCGTTGGCCCGCTTCTCCGAGGGGAGCTGCGGACGACGGGCGCCGAAGCCGTCGATCCACTTCCAGGCATAGAGCGTGCTGGTGGTGTCGGTCATGGCGGTGACCGTACGGAGCCGGGTGGTCGCGGCGGTTTCGCGTCCGTTGGCGCCGGGTTCCAGCTTGCTGTCCTGCGCCTGACGGCGATCTCCGGCCCCGGAGCGGGGCGACTCAGGGCTCGGCGTGGTCGCCGATCGACAGCAGCGCGGTCCGCAGGAGGCGGGCCAGGTCGTCCCGCTGGCGAGCCGAGAGCGCGCCCAGCAGCTCGGCCTCGGTGGCCATGTGGGCCACCACCACCTCGTCGACCAGGCGCAGGCCCGCAGGGGTGAGCCGTACCACGACCTTGCGGCGATCCGCAGCCCCCGTGCGCTCCACCAGGCCACGGGCCGCCAGCCGGTCCACCCGGTTGGTGATGGCACCGGTGGTCACCATGCTCTGGCGCACCAGCTCCCCCGCGGTGAGCTCGTAGGGCTCACCGCCCCGCCGCAGGGTGGCGAGCACGTCGTACATCCACGCCTCCAGGTCGAAGCGGGCGAAGTTCTCGGCCAGTCGCCGATCGACCAGCCGCGACAGGCGCGAGACCCGACCGATCACCTCCATCGGCGAGGAGTCGACGTCCGGGCGGCTCTGCGCCCACTCCCCGGCGATGCGGTCGACGGCATCTCGATCACGGGCCACGCCAGGGACCCTAGGTCGACCGTCGGTTGACGCTCATCATCTCAACATTAAGATGTTCAACATGAAGATACTGAAGTCGCCCGCACCGTCGTGGTGGGCCGCCGGATCCACCGTGCTCGCCCCCATCTCCTGGGGCACCACCTACGCCGTCACCACCGAGCTGCTCCCCGCCGGACGGCCGCTGTTCGTGGCGCTGGTGCGGGTGGTCCCCGCCGGGCTGCTGCTGGTGGCGCTGGGCACGCTCCGCAGCCGCACCCGCCCGCACGGCCGGGACTGGGCCCGCATCGTCGCGCTGGGCACGTGCAACTTCGGCCTGTTCTTCCCCCTGCTCTTCGTGGCGGTGTACCGCCTCCCCGGCGGCGTGGCGGCCGCCGCCGGCGGGCTGCAGCCGCTGCTCGTGGCCCTCCTCACCGCGGCGTCGACCGGCCGGGCGCCGCGTGGCCGCGACCTCGCCATCGGGATCGTCGCCGCGACGGGCGTGGCCCTCGTGGTGGTTCGTCCCGGCGCCCACCTCGACCCGGTCGGCATCCTGGCTGCGCTGGCCGCCAACGCGTCCTTCGCCGTCGGCGTCGTGCTCACCAAGCGCTTCCCCACCCCGGCGGACCGGCTGGGGACCACCGGGTGGCAGCTGCTCGTGGGGGGGCGCCGTGCTGCTCGGCCCGGCGCTCCTCGTCGAGGGCGCACCCCCGGCGCTCACCGGCACCAGCGTGGCGGGCTTCGCCTACCTCAGCCTGGCGGCCACCGCCCTGGCCTACGTGCTCTGGTTCCAGGGCATCCGGCGCCTGCCCGCGGCCGCACCACCGCTACTCGGCCTCGCCGCCCCGGTCACCGGCGCGGCGATCGGCTGGGCCGTGCTCGGCCAGGACCTGTCGCCGCTGCAGCTCCTGGGCTTCGCCCTGGCCCTCGGCTCCATCGCCTACGGCGCCACCCTCGGCACCCCACCCGACGCCGGGCGGACCGCCGATCGCGGCGCGGTGCCCGTCCGGGCACCCGAGGCCGTCGGCGCCCCCTGATCCGGAGGCGCCGACGGCAGCGGCGCTAGGCGCCGTGGCAGTTCTTGAACTTCTTGCCCGAGCCGCAGGGGCACGGGGCGTTGCGGGGGGTCTTGTCCCACTCGGACTTGACCACCGGGGCCTGCACGACCTCTTCCGCGGCCACGGCCGGCGCCTCGGCGCCCTCGGCGGCGGCCTGGGCCCGAGCGGCGGCGACGAGGTTGCCGTTCGACTCGGACGGGTCGGCCGGGCCGGAGAGGGCCAGGTCGACGACGTCGTTGCTGGAGGCGTCGTCCTCGACCACGACCTGCACGTGCATGACGTACTTGACGAAGTCCTGGGCGATCGACTGCATCATCGTCCCGAACATCTCGTAGCCCTCGCGCTGCCACTCGACGAGCGGATCCCGCTGGCCCATGGCCCGGAGGCCGATGCCCTCCTCCAGGTAGTCCATCTCCTGGAGGTGCTCGCGCCAGTGCTGGTCGATGATGTTGAGCATCACCTGGCGCTCGATCTGGCGCATGGTCTCCTCGCCGAGCTCCTGCTCGCGCTGCTCGTAGTAGGCCGTGGCCTCGTCGAGCAGCGTGACCTGGAGGTCGACGGTGTTGTCGGCCTTGCCCATGTCCTCGGTGGTGAGCTCGGTGGGCCAGAACGAGGAGATCTCGGCGTGCAGGCCGTCGAGGTCCCACTCGTCGTCGGCCTCGGCCACGCAGTAGGTGGCCACCGACGCGGTGACGGCCTCGGACAGGTAGTCGAGCGTCTCCTCGCGCAGGTCGGCGTCCTCGAGGATCTGGTCGCGGCGCTTGTAGATGACCTTGCGCTGCTCGTTCATCACCTCGTCGTACTTGAGCACGTTCTTGCGGATCTCGGCGTTGCGCTGCTCGACGGTGTTCTGGGCCCGCTCGATGGCCTTGGTGACCATCTTCGCCTCGATCGGCACGTCGTCGGGCAGGGCCCGGCCCATGACCCAGTTCATGGCGCCGGTGGCGAACAGGCGCATGAGCTCGTCCTCCAGCGACAGGTAGAACCGGCTCTCGCCCGGGTCGCCCTGGCGGCCCGAGCGGCCGCGGAGCTGGTTGTCGATCCGGCGGGAGTCGTGGCGCTCGGTGCCGAGCACGTACAGGCCGCCGGCCTCGCGGACGAGGTCGCCCTCGGCCTCGGTCTGGGCCTTGTAGTCGGCGAGGAGCTTCTCGAAGCGGGCCTTGCCGTCCTCGGCCTCGGGGTCGAGGCCCTCGGCGCGCAGGTCCTTCAGGGCCAGGCCCTCCGGGTTCCCGCCGAGGAGGATGTCGACGCCACGACCGGCCATGTTGGTGGCGACGGTGACGGAGTGCAGGCGACCGGCCTGGGTGACGATCTCCGCCTCCCGCGTGTGCTGCTTGGCGTTGAGCACCTCGTGGGGGATGCCCCGCTTCTCGAGCATCCGGCCCAGCTTCTCGGACTTCTCGACCGAGATGGTGCCGACGAGGACCGGCTGACCGGTCTCGTAGCGCTCGGCGATGTCCTCGACGACCGCCTCGTACTTGAACTCCTCGGACTTGTAGATCAGGTCCGGCTGGTCCTTGCGGAGCAGGTCCCGGTGGGTGGGGATCGGCACCACCTGGAGGTCGTAGGTGCTGGCGAACTCGGCGGCCTCGGTGACCGCCGTGCCCGTCATGCCGGCGAGCTTGTCGTACATCCGGAAGTAGTTCTGGAGGGTGATCGTGGCGAGGGTCTGGTTCTCCTCCTTGATCTTCACCCCCTCCTTGGCCTCGACGGCCTGGTGCAGGCCCTCGGACCAGCGCCGGCCCTCGAGGATGCGACCGGTGAACTCGTCGACGATCTTCACCTCGCCGTGCTGGAGGATGTAGTCCTTGTCCCGCTTGTAGAGCTCCTTGGCCCGCAGGGCGGCCTGGAACTGGTGGACGAGGTTCTGCTGGACGGCGTCGTAGAGGTTCTCGAGGCCCAGGGCCTTCTCGACCTTGTTCACGCCCTCCTCGAGCGGCGAGACGATCCGCTTCTCCTCGTCGACGTCGTAGTCGACGTCGCGCGTGAGGCCCCGGACGATGCTGGCGAACTTGTAGTACAGCTTCGCGGCGTCGGCCACGCGACCGGAGATGATGAGCGGCGTCCGGGCCTCGTCCACCAGGATCGAGTCGACCTCGTCGACGATGGCGTAGTGGTGGCCCCGCTGGGTCTTGTCCGACTGGCGGGTGGCCATGTTGTCGCGCAGGTAGTCGAAGCCGAACTCGTTGTTCGTGCCGTAGGTGATGTCGCAGGCGTACTGGCTGCGCTTGTGCTCGCTGTCGTAGTCGCCCGGCAGGATCAGGCCGATCGACAGGCCCATCCACCCGTGCACCTGGCCCATCCACTCGGCGTCACGGGTGGCGAGGTAGTCGTTCACCGTGATGACGTGGACGCCCTTGCCGGTGAGCCCGTTCAGGTACACCGGCAGCGTGGAGACCAGCGTCTTGCCCTCACCGGTCTTCATCTCGCCCACCCACCCGAAGTGCAGGGCGGCGCCGCCCATCATCTGCACGTCGTAGTGGCGCTGGCCGATGGTGCGGCTGGCCGCCTCGCGGACCACCGCGAAGGCGTCGACGAGCAGGTCGTCGATGTCGGCGCCGTTGTCGAGCATCGTGCGGAACTCGCCGGTCTTGGCACGGAGCGCGTCGTCGGAGAGCTTCTTCAGCTCGTCTTCGCGCGTTGATGTCGGGGACGAGGCCCTGCAAGGCCTTGACCTTGCGCCCTTCGCCGACCCTGAGGAGCTTGTCGAGTACACCCATGAGGTTCGCCAGTGTAGATCGCCGGCCCGTGAACTCCCGTCGCCCGGTCGGGGTGCGCCGGATCGGGCCTCAGGCCTCGGTGAGCCCCTGTCGCACGGCGTACAGGGCGGCCTCGGTGCGGCTCGAGACGTGGAGCTTCTCGAGCACCCCGCGCACGTGGTTCTTGACGGTGTTCTCGGCGATGCCGAGCTCTGCGGCGATGGCCCGGTTCGACAAGCCGCGGGCGATGCCGCGGAGCGCCTCGAGCTCGCGATCGGTGAGGTCGCCGATGGGCCCGGCGTGGGGCAGGCCCGAGGCCTGGTTCGCCAGGTCGGCGTAGCTGCCGAGCAGCTTGGCGGTCATGGCGGGCGACAGGAGGCTGTGGCCGGCGGCGACGGTGCGGACGGCGTCACCCACCTCCTCGATGGACACCTCCTTCAAGAGGTACCCGACCGCGCCGGCCTTCACGGCCTCGAACAGGTCGTCGTCGTCGTCGCTGACGGTGAGCACGACCACCTTGACCTCGGGGTGGGCGGCGCGGATGGCCCGGGTGGCTTCGAGGCCGCCGCCACCCGGCATGCGCAGGTCCATCAGCACCACGTGGGGCGCCAGCTCGGCGACGGCGGCCACCGCGGCGGCGGTGTCCGCGGCCTCCCCCACCACCTCGAGGTCGCCCTCGGGCTCGAGCACGAGGGCCAGGCCGCGCCGGAAGACGACGTGGTCGTCGCAGACGAGGACCCGGACGGGGGTGGTGGTGGTGGGGGAGGTGGCGGTCATGGCGGTGGCGGGGAGCGGCGACGGTGGGGCGCCGGGCGGGGCCCGGCGGCGCGGACCAGGCTCAGTCGGCCTCGTCGATGAGGCCGACCTGGCCGTCGTCGCGGCGGTAGACGACCGCGGCGCGCGACGTCTCGGCGTTGGTGAAGAAGAAGAAGCCGTGCCCGATGAGGTCCATGCGCTGGGCGGCCTCCTCGGCGCTCATGGGGAACATCGCGAAGCGCTTCGACTTCACGATCTTCGGGCCCTCGACCTCGACGTCGTCGTCGGTGAGGTCGACGTCGACCGGGGCCTCCTCGAGGGTGACCACCGCACCGAGGCTGTCGGCGCCCTTCTTGGCCTTGGGGGCGCCCTGGTAGCGCTGGCGGAGCTTGGTCTTGAGCTTGTGGAGCTGGTGCTCCAGCTTGTCGTACGCCTTGTCGACGGCGGCGAAGCCGTCGGGGGCCTGCACCTTGCACCGGACGTGGTGGCCGTGGCCCTCGATCGTGACCTCGCACACCTCCTTGTCGGCGATGCGGGGGTTCTTGTGCTCGGAGAAGTGCACCTCGGCGTGGTCCAGGCCATCGACGAAGCGGGCGAGGCGCCCGATCTTCTCCTCCGTCATGACCCGCAAGCTGTCCGAGACCTCCGTGTGGCGACGACTGACCGTGACCTGCACCGGGTGGGACCTCCTGATCGGGGATGGTGCCCGGAGCGTAGACGGGAGGGAGACCGCCTGCGTCCCGACCGGTGCGACGCCGCCGTGACCGCTTCGTCCGATCGGCCCCGCGAGCCCGCTGCGCCCTTCCCCTACCCCACGTAGCGCTCGCGGCACGGTGCGTGCCGGCGTCAGCGGGGGTGGGCGGCGGCCAGGCCCAGGAGGTGCACCGCACCGGCCGCCCGCAGCGCCCGGCCCGCGGCATCGAGCGTGGCGCCGGTGGTGACGACGTCGTCGACCACCGCGATCCGCAGGCCGTCCAGCCGGCGGGTGGGGACGAACGACGGCCCGTCGTGGCGCTCCGCCGAGGAGCGCCCGGTCTGCGCCGGCCCCGGCCGCCGGGCCAGCAGCGAGCGGCAGGGGACGCCGAGGTGGCGCCCGACCCGCCGGGCCAGGAGCTCGGCCTGGTCGAAGCCCCGACGGCGGCGCCGGACCTCGGTGGTGGGGGCCCAGGTGACCACCTCCACCTCGTGCGGGCGGACCAGGCCGGCCACCCCCTCGGCCAACCAGCCCACCGGCGACCGGGCGTTGCGGTACTTCAGCTGGGCGACCACCTCACGGGCGGCGCCGTCGTAGTCGAGCAGCGCACGGCAACGGTCGAGCGACGGCGGGACCGGCACCGGCCAGGACCGGGCCATGGTGGCCACGCACGACGGGCAGGGCGCCGCCCCGCTCCGCCCGCACCCCGGGCAGGTGGTGGCCAGCAGCATCTCCCCATGGTGGCGAGGGGGTCTGACAGTTCGGCTCCGGCGCGCCGGGAACACCGCCGTCGGCTCGTCGGTTGGACCCCGCGTCAAGAAGACGAGCCGATGGAGCCCGAGATGCAGGTCGATGTGTGGTCCGACGTGGTGTGCCCGTGGTGCTACGTGGGCCTGGCCAACCTCGACGCCGCGCTGGCGGAGTTCGAGCACGCCGACGACGTGGAGCTGGTGCTCCACTCGTTCCAGCTCGACCCCGGGGCGCCGCCGCGCGACGACCAGCCCGTCGTGGAGCGCCTCGCCGAGAAGTACGGCACCTCGGTGGGCGAGATCCGCGCCGGCCAGGCCCGCCTGGTGAGCCTCGGGGCCGAGCGGGGCATCGACTTCCGCTTCGACCAGGCCGTCGGCGGCAACACCTTCGACGCCCACCGCCTGCTCCACCTCGCCCTGGCCCGTGGGCTGCAGCTCGAGCTCAAGCACCGCCTCGGCCTCGCCTACTTCACCAACGGCGAGCCCATCGGCGAGCCCGACACCCTGCGCAAGGCCGCGGTCGATGTCGGCCTCGACCCCGAGGAGGTGGACGCCGTCCTGGCCGGCGACGCCTTCGCCGCCGACGTGCGCCAGGACCTGCAGACCGCCCGCCAGATCGGGATCAGCGGCGTGCCGTTCTTCGTGGCCGACCAGAAGCTGGCCGTGTCCGGCGCCCAGCCGCCGGAGGTGCTGCTCGACGTGCTGCGCCAGGCCTGGGACGCCCGCGCCCCGCAGATCACCCAGCTGGCCGGCGCGGAGGACGTCGACGCCTGCGGGCCCGACGGCTGCGAGGTCCCGCAGCCCTAGCTAGGCGGGCAGCCCGGCGATCATCGGCTCCTCGCCCGCCACGATCCGCTCGACCCGGTTGGTCACCATCGGCTTCCAGTCGGGATGGGTCAGCACGTAGAAGCGCCGCTCCTGGACGGCGGCGAGGACCTGGGCGGCGACGTCGGCCGGGTCCAGCCCGGCGGCCAGCAGGGCGCCGACCACCTCGAGCATCCCCCGCTCCTGCTCGGTGGGCTCGCGCTCCTCGCGGCCGGCCCGGTTGCGGTGGGACTCGTGGATGCGGGTGTCGACCCAGCCGGGGCACAGGACCGACACGCCCACGCCGGTGGCCCCGGCGAGCGCCAGGTCGGCGTGCAGGGTCTCCGACAGCGTGACCACCCCGTGCTTGGACACGTTGTAGACGCCCATGCCCGGCGCCGAGGTGAGCCCGGCCATCGAGGCGGTGTTGACGATGTGGCCCTCGCCCTGCTCGATGAGCAGCGGCGTGAAGGCCCGCACGCCGTTGATGACGCCGTAGAGGTTGACGCCGAGGCACCAGTCCCAGTCCTCGAGCGTGTTCAGCCAGATCGGCCCGGCGCTCGACACGCCGGCGTTGTTGCAGACCACGTGGGCGGTGCCGAACCGCTCGACGGTGCGGTCCCGCAGGGCGTCGACCTGGGCGGCGTCGCTCACGTCGCAGACCACGGCCTCGACCTCGGTGCCCTCGGGCAGCTCGGCCGCGGCCTTGTCGAGGGCGTCGACCTCGATGTCGGCCAGCACGACCTTCATGCCCTCCGCGGCGAACGCGTGGGCCAGCGCCAGGCCGATGCCCGACGCCCCACCCGTGACCACCGCGACCTTGCCCGACAGCTCGTCCATCGTGTTCCCCTTGCTCGTGGTGTGCTGGTCCCGCCGTCCCCGCCCGGGACCCTAGACCGACTTGACCCGCGGGTCAGGCGGCGGTCGTCAGGCGGGGAGGGCGCTGCCCGGGGCCCAGGCAGCGTGGGTGCCGCTGGAGATGCGCTCGGGCAGCCGGAGCCGGGCGATGGGCCCGTCGGAGATGCGTCGGGCGTCGAGCACCAGGCACTCGGAGCGGTCGTTGGCGACGTCGGTGGTGAACGTGACGACGTAGGCGTCGTCCTCGGCGGTGCCGTGGGGCTTCGGGGCGACCGCGGCCTCCGAGCCGTAGGTGCCCTCGGGCAGCCGGAGGTGGTCGTCCTCGCCGGTCTCGACGTCGTGGCGGACCAAGCCGTCGAACAGGAACCAGCCCGGCACCCCGGTGGCGGCGTACACGAAGCGGTGCTTGCGCCCGGTCCGGCGGCCGTTGATCATGCCGAACTCGGTGAAGTCGTCACGGATGTGCTCCTCGGTGCACGTGCCGGTGCGCCGGTTCAGCCGCCACCGGTGCAGGCGG
Source organism: Aquihabitans sp. G128 (assembly GCF_019048865.1). Taxonomy (GTDB): domain Bacteria; phylum Actinomycetota; class Acidimicrobiia; order Acidimicrobiales; family Iamiaceae; genus Aquihabitans. The sequence continues at coordinate 1,769,645 of NZ_CP077604.1, forward strand.
GTCTGCATCCAGTCGAGCGCCAGGTAGCGGAACATCCAGAGGTCGTCGTCGACCGCCGGCCGCGGCGACGGGTCGCCCTGGTGGAAGCCCTCGAGGACGACGTCGTCGCCGTCCTCGTAGGCGTTGGTCCAGTGGAGGACGTAGGTGGGGTCTGCCTCGAACCACTGCACGTCTTCCGGTCCGCCGCGGCGGGGCACGACGGCGAGGCGCGAGGGCTTGTCGTGCATGCGCACCGCGTGGACCCCCCTCGGGAGCAGGTCCTCGTCCCAGTGCATGGGCAGGTCGTTGAGCACCACGAAGTGCTCGGTGATGGCCATGTCGTGGGGCAGCCGGGGCCCGGGCAGCGGGACCGGCGCGTAGTGGACGAGCTTGCCGTGGCGGTCGACCACGCCGAAGTGGAGGTACGGCGCCTGCTTGCCGTAGTTGAAGAAGAACAGCTCGCCGGTGGCCTCGTCGACCTTGGTGTGGGCCGAGACGCCCTCGTCGGGGAACCACCCGTCCCAGCGGGTGGGGCCCCGGGTCTCGAGCGAGTCGGCGTCGAGCCGGTAGAGCTCGCCGCACTGCCAGAACGAGGTGAGCACCTCGCCGCCGTGGACCACCAGGTCGGTGCTCGACGCGTCCTTCATGGCTCCCCGGGCGGTGCGCCCGTCGGTGCGGATGGCCTTGCGGGGGTTCTCGGCCAGGCCGGCCCACAGCGAGCGGCCGGCCTCCTGCTCGGCCACCAGGCCCTCGGTGCGCACGAACCGGTTGCGATAGGTGGCACGCCCGCCGCGGAAGCGCACGGCGTGGACCATGCCGTCGCCGTCGAACGGGTGGTACGCCTGGATGGGCTCGTGCAGCGGGTTCTCGGTGTTGCGCACGTAGAGCCCGTCGAGGTCGTCGGGGATGCGGCCCTCCACCACCTCCACGTCGTCGACGGACCACTCGGTGGCCTGCGGGCGCCAGGCGCCGGTGCGGTACGGGTGGTCGTCGTCGACCGGGAGGGTGGTGTCGAGCCGGTCGACCACGCGCGCGTCGCTCACGCCGGCACCGCCTCGACCACGAACGAGCACGTGGTGGCGGTGCTGCCGCCGATGTTCAGGGTGGCGAACCGCTCGGCCCCCTCGACCTGGGTGGGCCCGGCCCGGCCGGTCACCTGCCGGGTGGCGTCGAGCACCATCCGGATCCCGGTGGCCCCAACGGGGTGGCCACCGCCGATGAGCCCGCCACCCGGGTTCACCGGGATGCGGCCGTCGCGCTCGATCTCGCCGGCCTCGATGGCCTTCCACGAGTCTCCGGGCGCCGTGATGCCGGTGTGGTCGATGGCGAGGTAGCCGGAGGCGGCGAAGCAGTCGTGGACCTCCACGCCGCTGAGGTCGTCGACCGAGCCGAGGCCGGCCCGGCGCAGCGCGCCGGCGAACGTGTCGCGGACGTGGGGCATGACGTGGGTGTCGTCCCGGCTGCGCTCGAGCTTCGGGGCGAGGGCGAGGCCGACGGTGCGGTGGCCCCAGCCGGTGATCCGGGCCGCCCGGCCGCGGGACAGCAGCTCGGGGTGGGCGCGGACGAAGGCGTCGGTGGCGAGCACCACGCCCGCTCCCCCGTCGGTGACCTGGCTGCACCCGTTGCGGCGCGTGCGCCCGGCCACCACCGGGTTGGCCTCGGGGTCGCTCGTGAAGCTGTCGTCGGAGAACGACCACTGCCGGGTCTGGGCCAGCGGGTTGGTCCGGGCGTTGCGGAAGGCCAGCTCGGCGAAGCCGTGCAGGTGGACGTCGTCGAGGCCATAGCGACGGTCGTACTCGTCGGCGACGTCGGAGAACGCCTGCGGCCACACGTACTTCGGCGTGCCCTCGTGGCCGACGTGCGACGCGGCGCCGAGGTGCTGGGCCGCGACGTCGCCGGGCACCGTGCGCTCGAGCTCGGCCCCCACCACCAGGGCGCAGCCGTACCGGCCCGCCTCCAGCTCGGCGGTGGCCGCCAGGACCGCCACGCTGCCCGAGGCGCAGGCCGCCTCGTGGCGGGCGGCCGGGAGGCCCCACAGGTCCGGGTCGACCGTGGCCGGCATGGCCCCCAGGTGGCCCTGGCCGGTGAACAGCTGCCCGAAGGCGTTCCCGACGTGCACGGTCTCGACCTGGCGGGCCGTGACCCCGGCGTCGGCCAGCGTCTGCCGCACCACCTCGTCGAACAGCCCGTCGAGCCCGCCGCCGTCTCGCGACCAGTTCCGGGCGAAGTCGCTCTGGTGCCCGCCGAGCACCCAGATCCCCTGCTGCTGCCCCACGTGCCCGTGCCCCTTCGTCTGCTCGCTGGCCGTCCGCCCGACGGTGGTGTGCCCGGCGTCACGTCACCCTAGGCCGCGGCGTCGGCCGTTCCGACCCGCCGGGTCGGGTTCCGTAGTGTCGGCCGGGTGCCCCGCCGACCCGCGCTCCTCGCCCTCGCCGCCGTGGCGCTGGTGCTCGGCCTGGCCGGCTGCGGCGCCCACGAGGGGCGCACCGCGCTCGCCGTCCGGTCCACCCGCTGGGTCGGCCCGGACGAGCTGGCCGTGACCGTCGAGTGCGCCGAGGTGTCCTCGGCCGACGTCGAGCCGGGCAAGGGCGTCGACGGCCTCCCGCTGCTCACCGTCTGGGGCGAGCCGTCGATGGGCCGCTGCGCCTCGCAGCTGGTGATCCCGGTGCCGCCCGGCGTCGACCGCATCGACGACGCCGCCACCGGCATGGTCGTCGACCTCCCGCCCCGCCCCTGACCTGTTCGGCGGGCTCGCCGTCCGCCCTGACCGACCGTTCTGGAGCGCCCGCACCCCACCGGGGCGCCACCAGGGCCCCACGCCCCCTCCCCCGCCGGCCGATCGGGCGAGCGGTCGTCAGAAGGGGATGGCGGCGACGATCCGCAGGGGCAGGCCGAAGGCGGCCAGGCCGATCCAGAGGGCGCGGCGCACCCGGCAGCCGCCGCGGTGGCCGTCTCGGCCGAGCACGACGAACGCCACGCCGGTGCTCGCGACGTAGGCCGCGGCCAACGGCGGCGCCACCCACGGCACCCGGCCGGCGACCGCGGCGAGCACGGCGAAGGCCAGGGTCAGCACCCCGGCCACCACCGACGCCGGGCTCCACGGGATGTCGTGGCCCCGCCACGGCGCCGGACCGGCGACCCCGCAGGGGCACGGTCCGACGTCGGGGGCCGCGCTCGCCATCGCTTCGTCGGCCACCGTCACGTCGGGGTGGGTACCCACCCCACTTGCTGCGGAACCCCTGGCGCGCCGACGGCCGGCCCCCGGAGGGACCGGCCGTCGGATGGTTCGTGGCTTCGAGCCGGAGCTCGGCGCCGCCCGCGGCACTGCGCCGAGGGCGGCGAGGGGCCTAGTAGCGGTAGTGCTCGGGCTTGTACGGGCCCTCGACCTGCACGCCCAGGTAGTCGGCCTGCTCGCTGCTGAGCTTGGTGAGCTTGACGCCGAGGGCGTCGAGGTGGAGGCGGGCCACCTTCTCGTCGAGCAGCTTCGGGAGCGTGTAGACGCCCGTGGGGTACTCGGCGGTCTTGGTGAACAGCTCGATCTGGGCGATCGTCTGGTTGGTGAAGGAGTTGCTCATCACGAAGCTCGGGTGGCCGGTGGCGCAGCCGAGGTTCATGAGGCGGCCCTCGGCCAGGACGATGACCGAGTGGCCGTCGGGGAACTGGAACTCGTTCACCTGCGGCTTGATCTCGACGTCGCGGACATCGCTCATCTTGTGGAGGCCGGCCATGTCGATCTCGTTGTCGAAGTGGCCGATGTTGGCCACGATCGCCTGGTGCTTCATCCGGGCCATGTGCTCGGCGGTGATGATGCCCTTGTTGCCGGTGGTGGTGATGAAGATGTCGGCGCGGTCGAGGACGTCCTCGAGGGTGGTGACCTCGAAGCCCTCCATGGCGGCCTGGAGGGCGCAGATCGGGTCGACCTCGGACACGATCACGCGGGCGCCCTGGCCCTTGAGGGACTGGGCGCAGCCCTTGCCGACGTCGCCGTAGCCGGCGACGAACGCCACCTTGCCGCCGATCATGACGTCGGTGGCCCGGTTGAGGCCATCGATGAGGCTGTGGCGGCAGCCGTAGAGGTTGTCGAACTTGGACTTGGTGACCGAGTCGTTGACGTTGATGGCGGGGAACTGGAGCTCGCCGGCCTCGAACATCTGGTAGAGGCGGTGCACGCCCGTGGTGGTCTCCTCGGTGACGCCCTTGATGCCGGCGGCGACCTCGGTCCAGCGGTTCGGCTCCTTGGCGACCGACGCGGTGAGCAGGTCGATGATGACGCTCCACTCCTCCGGGTCGTCCTCGGTGGCGGGCGGCACGGCGCCGGCCAGCTCGAACTCGCGGCCCTTGTGGACGAGCATGGTGGCGTCGCCGCCGTCGTCGAGGATCATGTTGGGGCCGGAGCCGTCGGGCCAGCGCAGGGCCTGGTCGGTGCACCACCAGTACTCCTCCAGCGTCTCGCCCTTCCAGGCGAAGACCGGCACGCCGGACGGGGCGTCGGAGGTGCCCTCCGGGCCCACCGCGATGGCGGCGGCCGCGTGGTCCTGGGTGGAGAAGATGTTGCAGGACACCCAGCGCACGTCGGCGCCGAGGGCGGTGAGGGTCTCGATGAGCACGGCCGTCTGGATGGTCATGTGCAGCGAGCCCATGATCTTGGCGCCGGCGAGCGGCTGGGCGTCGGCGAACTCGGCGCGGGTGGACATCAGGCCGGGCATCTCGTGCTCGGCGAGTTGGATCTCCTTGCGGCCGAAGGAGTGCAGGTTGATGTCGGCGATCTTGAAGTCGTCGGGGTTCAGGATGGGCATGTGGGGTCTCCTCCACGCGTCGATGGGTCGGGATCGCCCCGGCGACGGGCACGGCGGGGCCGCGGCGCGAAGGGGACGATCGTCTTCGAGGTGTGGGACTGGAGCCTGCTGGCTCACCCATGACAGCCCACGGGCCCCGGGGGGGCCGGTCGACCAACCTAGTCGACGGGGCCGGCCAGGACGAGGTCGTGGACCATGGCCAGCTTGGCCTTCACGTCGCCGCCCAGGGCGAACGGGTACAGGTCCGGCTGGTCCATGCTCCGGTTGAGCGCGTTCACGGCGACGGTGAGGGCGCCCCACTCGCGGAAGAGGACCTCGACCTCGACGTCACGGTCATCGGCGAGCACCGAGGCCGTCACCGGCTTGTCGACCCCCAGCAGCGGCACGCGCACGGCGAGGCCGAAGCGCGAGGCGGTGTCGAGCGTGTCGCGGATGTGCAGGTAGTGGGCGAAGGTCTCGGCCCAGTCCTCCCACGGGTGCATGGTGGCGTAGGCCGAGACGAACCGGCTGCGCCAGCCGTCGGGCGGGCCGTCGGCGTAGTGGGCGTCGATGGCGTCCTGGTAGTCGGCCCGCTCGTCGCCGAAGAGCTTGCGCACCTCGGCCAGGCGGCCGCCCTCGCCCGACGCCTGGTCCACCAGCAGCGGCCACCAGTAGTGGCCGATCTCGTGGCGGAGGTGGCCGAGCATGGTGCGGTACGGCTCGGCGAGGCGGCTGCGCAGCCGCTCGCGGCGGGCGTCGTCGGCCTCGGCGGCATCGAGGGTGATGACGCCGTCGTTGTGGCCGATGGTCACCGAGCCGTCGTCGCTCCACTCCATGTCGATCGCGAGGCCGGTGCCCTCGGTCTCGTTGCGTGGCTGCAGCGAGAGGCCGAGCCGATCGAGCTCCACCACCACGTGGCGCTTGGCCTGCTCGGCCGCCGCCCAGTTGCGGACCGCCTCGCGGTTGGCAGGGTCGGGTCGACGCCGGGTGAGCTGGCACGCGGTGCAGAAGGCGCCGGGGTGGTGCGCCATCCACGGGCAGCGGATGACCTCGGCGTTGGCGCAGCGGTTGCGGTCCTCCGCCGGCACGAAGTCCGCCGTGCCCCGGTCGAACACCAGCTCCGTCCCGCAGCTCCGGCACCGGCGGTCGTCGAAGAAGACCTCTCGGGCACACACGGGACAGGCGAAGCGCAGCACCGCCCCTGGCTACCCGCTCCCCACCGCCCCGCCCAAACGAGCCGGACTGGACCAACCGCCCACGCCCGCTCCCCTCCTCGCCTCGCGAACTTGTGGGCCCACAGCGCCGAAAGCGGCAGCCTCCGCCCACAAGTTCGGCCGAGCGCCACCCACCCTGGCGAACTTGTGGGCCCACGGCGCCGAAAACGGCAGCCTCGGCCCACAAGTTGCCCGGGTTGGCCACCGGGAGCGGGGCGAGCCTCGGCCCGCGGGCTCGAGTCGGAGCGGGCGGGAAACGAGAACGTGTTCTAGTCTGCGGGCATGCCGCTGGAGCGCCTCACCGACCGGATCGCCATCGTCACCGGAGCTGCCTCGGGGATCGGGAAGGCCACCGCCGCCCGCCTCGCCGCCGAGGGGGCGAAGGTCCTGGCGTCCGACATCACCGCCGACGCCCTGGAGGTCTCCGTCAAGGAGGCCAACGCCGGGGCCGCCGCCGGCGGCGAGGTGGTGGCCCACGTCGCCGACATCTCCGACGAGGCCCAGGCCGCCGGCACCATCGAGGCCGCCATCGGCCGCTGGGGCCGCATCGACGGGCTGGCCAACATCGCCGGGATGCTGCGCACGGTGCGCACCCACGAGACCGACCTCGCCACCTGGAACACGATCATCGGGGTCAACCTCACCGGCACGTTCCTGATGTGCCGGGCGGCGCTCCCCCACCTCATCGAGTCCAAGGGCTCGATCGTGAACGCCGCGTCCACCAGCAGCTTCTTCGGCCACCCGTGGATGGGCGCCTACGCCGCCTCGAAGGGCGCCATCCACTCCTTCACCCAGAGCCTGGCCGTCGAGTACTCCCAGGACGGCGTGCGGGCGAACTGCGTGGCGCCGGGCAGCGTCCACAGCGGCATCACCAACGGCGTCGAGTTCCCCGCCGACCTCACCAAGGCCGAGTCCAAGCTGGTCCGGCGGATCATGTCGCCCACCGGCTTCGGCGACCCGGAGGACGTGGCCGCCGTGGTGGCCCTGCTCCTCTCGAACGACGGCAAGCACATCACCGGCGAGGTCATCCGCATCGACGGCGGCACCCACGCGTGAGGTTCAGCATCGCCACGGCCTACCTGGGCTCCGAGGAGCTGGGGCCGATCGCCAAGGCCGCCGACGAGGCCGGCTACCACGGCATGGCCGTGGCCGACCACGTGATCAACCTCGAGACGCTGACCACGCCGTACCCCTACACCGAGGACGGCAAGCGGCGCTGGGAGCCCTTCACGCCCTGGCTCGACCCGTGGGTCACCATCGGGGCGCTGGGCGCCGTCACCGAGCGCCTGCAGTTCTTCACCAACGTGTACGTGCTGCCCATGCGGGACCCGTTCACCATCGCCAAGCAGGTGTCCACGGCCTCGGCGCTCACCGGCGGCCGCGTGGCGCTCGGCGTGGGCATGGGCTGGTGCGAGGAGGAGTTCGACCTGCTCGGACAGGCGTTCCGCAAGCGCGGCGCCCGCGCCGACGAGATGCTCGAGCTCCTGCGGGCCCTCTGGTCGGGCGAGTGGGTGGAGCACCACGGCGAGTTCTACGACGTGCCCCGCCTCGAGATGACCCCTGCGGCTCCGGACGTGCCGATCTACGTGGGCGGGCTGTCGAAGGCCGCCATCTCCCGAGCGGCCCGCAACGACGGGTGGATCTCGGACCTCATCAGCATCGACCAGGCCCGGGACTTCCGGGCCCGGATCGACGCCGAGCGGGCCGAGCTGGGCAAGGCCGACGAGCCGTTCTCGATGATCGTGTCGCTGAACGACGCCGTCACCGTCGACCAGTTCGCCCGAGCCGAGGAGGCCGGCGTGACCGACAACCTCACCATGCCGTGGGCCTTCTACGGCGGCTTCGACATCTCGCTGCAGCAGAAGATCGACGGCCTGCACCGCTTCGCCGACGACATCATGGCGAAGCTCCCCGGCTGAGCGCCGCGTGTGGTCCGAACGGACCACCCCGCCTCCCGGCATCGGGCAGACTGTCCCGATGCCGAAGCAGACCCAACCCCGTCCCACCCGACTGCTGGTCGCCGTCCTCGCCGCCACCACACTCCTCGTGGGCGCCTGCTCCGCCGGCGGCAGCGACGACGCGGGCGACAAGACCACCACCACCGCCCGGGCCGACAAGACCACCACGACGGCGGCCGACGAGGAGACCACCACGACCGAGGGCACCGATCCGGGCGGCGACGACCCCACCACGTCGGACCTCGAGGCCATCCTGCCCACGGCCGACGACCTCGGCGCCGGCTGGACCGCCAGCACCGAGTCCGACGACGGCCAGGAGGACACCACGATCGAGGACCAGTGCCCCGAGGCGGCGGCCTTGATCCCCACCGACGACGAGGACGACAGCGACCACGCCAAGGCCCACTTCCAGACCTCCGACGGCCGCGAGGTGTCGGTCGAGCTCACCCCCGAGGCCAAGCAGCTCGGGAAGGACGACCTCGAGCAGTACGCCACCGCGCTGAACGACTGCAAGCCCGAGATCACCGACCCCGACACCGGCCTCAAGACGGCGTTCGCCTTCGACGTCACGCCCACCGACGCCTACGGCGACGCCGCCCTGCAGATCGAGGCCACGGTCACCCTCAGCGGGGACGCCCTGCCCAAGACCATCGAGCTCATGCTGTACTCGCTCGTCTACCGCACCGGCTCGGTGGGCGTGGAGATCTCCGGGCAGGACGGCGTCGACGACGCCACCGCGGCGGTCAAGGCGTTCGACCCGGACCTGCTGATCAAGCTGGCCGACGACGTCGACCCCAAGATCACCGACCTCGTCGGCGGCTGAGCCTGGCGAGCCCGGGCGTCCAAAGGGCGCCCGGGCCGCCGGCCGACCGGCTCGCTACTTGACCGCGGTGGGAGCCACCATGCCCCCGAGGCCGCGCGTGAGCGGGATCGGGGTGGCGGTCAGCAGGAAGTCGAACTGGCCGTCGGCGGCGCAGTCGGCCGCCAGGTCGTCGAGGTGCCAGAGCTGGCCCTGGGCCAGGCCGAGGTCGCGCAGGTGGATCATGTGCACCGGCAGCAGGACGGCCGGGTCCTCGCACGGGAAGCACTCGAGCACCAGGGTGTCGGTGGCCACGCCGGCGACGTCGTGGTCGTGGAACCACTCGATCGACCGCGTGCTCAGCCCCGGGCACACCTCCCGGTAGCGGTCCTTCTCGCCGATGCGGAGGAAGTGCATGTGGCCGGTGCGGACCAGCACCAGGTCGCCGGCCTCGACGGTGAGGCCGGCGGCGGCGGCGGCCGCATCGAGGTCGTCGCCGGTGATCGGGTAGCCGTCGTCGAAGTGGTCGACGCCGTGGAGGCGGGCCACGTCGAGCAGCACGCCGCGGCCGGCCACCGGGCCGAAGGCGTCGATGCCCAGCTCGGCCGCGCCTGCTGCGGAGACCACGGAGGAGGGCACGCCGTTGTAGAGCTCGCCGGAGTAGCCGACGTGGGCCAGGGCGTCCCAGTGGGTGGCGGCCTGCACGCCCATGGCGACCCGGTCGTCGCTGGTGCAGAAGCCGTCCGGGTCGCCGGTGTAGGCGACGTCGACGGCGATCATCTCGCGGCTCGGGTTGTCCCGGCCGGGGATGCCACCGGTCTGCGGGCCGTCCTCGTCGAACGGGATGGCCAGCGAGAAGGACCGTCCCTGGCGCACCGACGCGGCCCCGCGGCGCACCGCCTCGGGCGTGAGCAGGTTGAGCGTGCCCCGACGGTCGTCGTCGCCCCACCGCCCCCGGTTCGACACCCGGGCCGCCAGCTCGAGGAGGTGGTCGGGCAGCTTCGGCATGGGCGTCCTTCAGGGAGCGGCGGGCGAGGCGGGCGACGCCGCGATCGTGGGGGTGGGCCCGGGATCGATCCCGGCCCGGTCGGCCAGGTCGAGGGCCACGAGGTCGCCGATGAGGGCCAGGTCGAGGAGCTGGGCCAGCGGGCCCTCGCCGGCGGCGGACACGGTGTGGATGGCCGTCACGACCTCCTCGGTCCAGGTCTCGACGGTGGCGAACTGCTCGCTGATCTCCGGGGCCTCGTCGTCGTGGCGGAGCAGGACGAGCGAAAGGACCTGGCGGGTGATGTCGCCGTGCTGGCCCCAGCCGGCGATCTCGCCGTGGACGACGTCGGGCAGCTCGCCGGTCCACGCCGGCGTCTTGGCGCTCTGGTTCAGCTGCACCTTCCACCGGGCGGCGGCCACGCCGCCGAGGGCGCCGCCGCCGTACACGACGGGGATGGTGCCGGCGAGGGCCCGGGCCAGCTCGGCGGCGACGTTGTCGTCGGTCCGCAGCTCCTCCCGCCGCACCTTCAGCTGCTCGATGGCAGCGGCGATCCAGTCACCGGAGCCGGGGAAGAAGCCGAGGCCGTCGAAGGCCTTGAGGACCGGCACGGCGAGAGCGCCGATGCGCGACCGGGTGGGGATCGGGGCGTCGGCCACCGGCAGGAAGACGGTGGGGGCGGCGTGGGCGTCGGCCAGGGCGCCGAGGCGGCCGCCGCTGGTGACGGCGAAGAGCTGGCCGCCCGCCTGGACGGCGGTGGTGGCGGCGGCAACGGTCTCGGGCGAGTCGCCCGAGGCGGAGATGGCCACCACGAGGGTGGACCGGTCGACGAACGACGGCGGCTCGAAGCCCTTGTGCACCACGAGCGGCACCGGCATGAACGGTCCGGCGACCGCCGCGAGGAGGTCGCCCACCCAGCCGGCGGCGCCGGTGCCGACGACGAGCACGTTGGCGATCTCGTCGTGGCTCGGCAGCGAGCCGGTGATGGAGAGCTTGCGGGTGGCGGCCGCCAGCTGCTCGGGCAGGCCGAGCACGGCCTCGCGGAGGCCGAGCGAGTCGGTCACGGGCGGACCTAGTTGCTGAGGGTGGACGGCACGCCGTCGGCGTCGGCCTTGGCGACGAGGCGGTCGTGCTCGGCGTCGTCGACCGTGGTGGCCTCTTCGACGAGCATCACCGGGATGTCGTCGCGGATCTCGTAGCGCCGCTTCAGGCGGGGGTTGTACAGCGCCTGCTCGGACTCGAAGTAGAGCAGGGAGCCCTTGTCCTCGGGGCAGGCGAGGATCTCGAGGAGCTTGGGGTCGAGGGCCATGTCGGTGGTCATCCCTTGGTGATGTGGTGGAGCAGTTCGGAGGTGTGGGTGTCGCACTCGTCGCGCGTGCGGGCCTCGAGGTTGAGGCGCAGCAGCGGTTCGGTGTTCGACGGGCGCAGGTTGAACCACCAGTCGCCGAGGTCGACGGTGAGGCCGTCCAGGCGGTCCTGGACCGCCTCGGGGTGCGCCTCGGCGTAGGTGGCGGCCACGGCGTCGATCACGGCGGCGGGGTCGTGCACCTGGGTGTTGATCTCGCCGGAGTCGGCGTAGCGGTCGAACGGGCGGCGGACCACCGACATCGGCTCGGTGCCGGCGCAGAGGCGCTCGAGCACCAGCATGGCGGCGATGAGCCCGGAGTCGGCCCGGTAGTTGTCGCGGAAGTAGTAGTGCGCCGAGTGCTCGCCACCGAAGGCGGCACCGGTCTTGGCCATCTCGGCCTTGATGTAGGAGTGGCCCACCTTGGTGCGGATCGGGGTGCCGCCGTGCTCGCGCACGACCTCGGGCACCACCTTGGAGCAGATGAGGTTGTGGAGCACCGTCGCGCCGGGCTCCTTCTCGAGGACGCCGACGGCCACCAGGGCCGTGGTGCAGGAGCCGGAGAGGCCGATGCCCTGCTCGTCGACCACGAACACCCGGTCGGCGTCGCCGTCGAAGGCGAAGCCGACGTCGGCTCCCACCTCACGCACCCGGGCGCAGAGGTCGCGCTGGTTCTCGGGCTGGATGGGGTCGGCGGGGTGGTTCGGGAACGTGCCGTCGAGCTCCGGGTAGAGGATCTCGAGGTCGAAGGGCAGCGCCTCGAACACGGCCGGGACCACGAGCCCACCCATGCCGTTGGCGGTGTCGGCCACCACCTTCAGCGGGCGGAAGGCCTTCACGTCGACGAACGAGCGGACGTGGTCGGCGAACTTGCCGAGCAGGTCGAGCGAGGAGGACGAGCCGGGGGTGGCCACGGCGGGGACGCCGGACTGGGCCAGCTCCTTCACCCGCTCCAAGCCGGTGTCGGAGCCGACGGGGCGGGCGCCGGCGAGGCAGAACTTGATGCCGTTGTACTGCGCCGGGTTGTGCGAGGCGGTGAACATGGCGCCGGGGGCGTTGCGGGACCCCGAGGCGAAGTACACGAGGTCCGTGGACGCCAGGCCCAGGTCGACCACCGAGACGCCCTGGGAGCGGACGCCGTCGCTGAAGGCGGCGGCCAGCTCCACGCCGGAGGGTCGCATGTCGCGGGCCACGAGGATCTCCGGAACGTCGCCTCCCTCGTCGAGCGCGAACCGGGCGAACGCTGCGCCGATGGCGTAGCACCCGTCGGCGTCGATCTGGTCGGGGAAGGTCCCGCGGATGTCGTAGGCCTTGAAGATGGCGTCGAGGTCTGCCATGGCGTCGGAGACCCTAGTCGGACCCGGCTGCCGGTCCCGGCTTCGGCGGCACGGTTGCCGGCGCCACGAGGTGGTCGAGCTCGCCGGGCTCGAGGTCGTAGGCCCCGCGCCGCGCCGTCCGGTCGATGCGGGCCAGGTCCACCAGCAGCCGCAGCGCGTCCCGGGCCACCCGGACCGTGCTTCGATCGGAGTTCTCGACCTCGACCGGCACCTCGGTGAGGGAGAAGCCGTACCGCTCCACCAGCAGGAACAGCTCGACGTCGAAGGCGAAGCCGTCGACCCGGGCGTGGCCGAACAGGACCTGCGCCACGTCGGACCGGAAGGCCTTCAGCCCGGCCTGGGTGTCGCCGTGGTGGCCGACGAGCACGAGCCGGGTGGCGGCGTTGATGACCCGGCCGCCCACCTCGCGGAGGCGGGGCGCTCGGACGACGGTGGTGGTGTCGTCGTGGTAGCGGCTGCCGACCACGACGTCCCACCCGTCCTCCACCGCGAGGAGCAGCCGGGCGACCTGCTCCGGGCCGTACGCCAGGTCGGCGTCGGTGAAGGCGACGGTGCGCCCCGTGGCGGCCAGCACGCCGGCGCGCACGGCGGCGCCCTTGCCCCGGTTCACCGGTTGGGCGACGACCTGGTCGGCACCGGCCCGGCGGGCGGCGTCGGCCGTGCCGTCGGAGGAGCCGTCGTCGACGACGACGACCTCGAGGTCCCCGGCGCCGACCACCGGGGCGAGCTCGGTGCGGACCCGTTCGATGGTGGCGCCGATGCGCTCGGCCTCGAGGTACGCCGGGATGACGATCGACAGGCGGGGACCGCCGGGCGCCGGGGGCGGGCGCGACGTCGAGCCAGCTCCTGGCGGACCACGACGGCCCGCGTCCGCCGGGACACTCAGCCGGCCTCGGGGGTCGGCGCACCGGGGTCGGTGGCCGGCGCCGGGCCCTCGACCCAGATGTCGTCGAGGTCGTCGGCGGGACCGTCGACGGCCGCCGGCGCCGCGTCCGCCGACTGGTCCGCGCCGTCGGGCTCGAGCCACGCGCCGAACGGCCCGCCGCCGGCGGGCGCGGCACGGTCGGGGGCGTCGACGAGCGCGACGGGGTCGGTCCCCCACCCAGGCGGCGCACCGCCGGCCGCCACCGGGTGGCCGGGGTCGACGTCGGACGGGCGGTCCCCGATGGTGACCAGGCCGTCGATCCACGTGGAGGCCCGGAACGGCTTCAGCGGCTCGACCTCGACCGGCTTTCGCCGCGACAGCCAGACGAGGCCGACCAGCCCCAGCACCGTCATGCCGGCGCCCAGCAGGTCCGGCGCCGTGCGGCCGTAGGTCATGGACACGTGCTTCGACGTGGGGATGACCACCATGAGGTTCGGCGTCACGCGGTACGGGCCGTCGGCGCCGCTGACCTTCCAGTTCGGGAAGTAGGAGACCTTGACCAGCACCGGCACGCCGACGCGGGAGACGTCGAACGAGAGGTCCTCGTCGCCCTGCTCGATGTCGGTGACCCGCACCGACGGGAGCTTGGTCCGGGGCTCGGCGGGAGCCTGGTCCATGGAGCCGGTGTCACCCAGCTGCTGGCGGGCCCAGATGACCAGGCGTCGCCACTGCTCCGGCACCGGCTCGGCGTCGACCCGCTTCCAGCTGCTGGGCCCGTCGACGGCCAGGGGCACGTCGAGGCGCTCGGGGTCGAGGAACCACGCCGAGGCCGTGGGCAGCCAGTCGTCCTGGCTCTCGCCGATGCCCCGGGCGACCACCGGCTCGTAGGTGAGGCCCTCGACCATGGGGGCGTCGGCCACCTCGTACACGTGCCACGGGCCGCTCACCGCGACCTCGGTGAGGTCGGGCTGGGTGGCGGCGGCCTGCACCGCCGTGGGGCTGACCGCCAGATAGTACTTCACCCCGAGGAGCTGGAGGTGGCGCACGCCGGCGTCGATGTCGAACGTGGGGTACGGCAGCTCGCGCTGGGGCGACGACGGCTGGGCCGAGAGCTCGGCCTGCATGAGGAAGTGGTACGGCACGGTGGTGGAGGACTCGAAGTAGAGGCCCTCCTGCGAGCCGATGCAGCCGTCGGTCCAGTACGGCAGGAGCATGGGCGCCATCGGCGTGCCGTAGCCGTTGAGCCGGTCGTTGCTGTACTCCCAGAACGCCCGGCCGCACCCGGCCTTCGGGTCCTCGCCCAGGCGGGCCATGGTGGCCATGAGGTCCCGGTACTCGGGCCAGCCGCCGGTGGTGCAGGGGGTGGTCGACCCGGCCAGGTCGCAGCCCGTGGGCTGGGCCTTCTTGGCCTGGAGCCCGGAGTAGTTCCAGCCCGACCAGCCGGCGACCGGGTTCTCGGCGGTGGTGTCGAAGATGCCGAGCGGGTTGAAGGAGAGCGACGACCGGTTCTTGGTGGCGGTGGTGCCATCGGCGTTGGCCACCGTCACCGCGGACCGGTCGACCAGGGTGAAGGGGCCGGTGGGCTGGTCGAAGAGCCCCTGCAGCGGCAGGACGACGTAGACGAGGGCGCCCAGCGCGACCACCGCCGCGACGGTGACGGTGACGGGGCGGTAGCTGCGGTCGGCGCGTCCGGCGGCGATGGAGCCCGCGAGGCGGATCAGCTCGCCCACGCCGATGGCGGCGAGCAGGGCGACCGACAGGTACATGAACGGCAGCAGCCGGGCGTTCCAGAGGCGGCCGTCGGGCAGCCAGGCGAAGGCCGCCCACACCCCGACCCAAGCGACCGCGAGCACCATCCCCACCGTGTAGCGCCGGATGACCGACACCACGATGCCGACGACGGCGACGACCATCAGCCACCGCATGCCCGACGGGAGGAGGTAGTACCAGTTGCTGGCCTCGTTGCCGGAGATCTTCTGCGCCTCGGCGCCCAGGTTGGCGCCGGGCACCGGCAGGCGCTCCCAGCCCATGTCGTTGACGAAGTCCCGCCGCCACCAGAACGGCAGGACCCAGAAGGCGGTGAGCAGCCCGGCGACCGGCACCATGCTGGCCAGCCACTTGAGCCGGGCCTTGTCGGGGTGGATCAGGAACATGGCCCCGGTGCAGGCCAGGACGAAGAACGCCGGGATGAGGTGGCACAAGCCGGCCAGCGCGAACAGCCCGGCGGCCAGCGCCCGGTGCTTCCCCGTGCGCAGGCCGCGCGACGCCACGCCGAGGTACACGAGGGCGATGGTGAGGCTGATCGAGAAGGCGAACTCCCCGGCCATGGTCGACTGGAAGTTGCCGCCGATGATGTTGCCGGTGTTGTTGAACAGGGGCTCGCGGTTGTAGACGAACAACAGGCCCGCAGCCGAGGCCAGCGGCGGGATCGGGAACGGCAGGTCGGCCAGCTTGGCGAAGGCCCAGCAGGCCACCGGGATCCCCAAGAGGCCCAGCGCGGTCACCAGCTTGAAGGACCGGTTGTACGGGATGGGAACCGACAGCACGATGGCCAGCACCGCCACCGTGGCGATGAGGTGGCGGTAGGGGTACAGGCGCTCCTTGGCCCAGCCCAGGGTGGCCACCGCGACGAGGGCGATCACGGCCGGCACGGCCAGGTACCACGGCAGGCCGACGTGCAGCGCCACCACCATCAGCGAGGGGACCACCATGTAGAACTGGTAGGCCGGGAAGCCGTCGTACCAGTCGGGCGTCCACCCCGAGAGCCGGCCCTGCGGCAGCAGGTGGTCGAGCAGGTAGCGCGGCCCCCCACACGTGGGCGCCCATGTCACCACCGGTCGGCGTCGTGTTCCGCCACAGGTCCCCGGGGTGCAGGGTGGCCAGCACCAACCCGGTGCCGAGCAGCACCACCACCAGCGACAGCGCAGCCTCGGCCGCCCGCCCCGGGTCCGCCGAGATCGAGGTGGCCGTGCGCTGCCAGGCGGCGCCGAGGCGCTCGGTCAGGGTGGGGAACGGCTCCCGGCCGTCCCGCTCCGCCTCGGCCTCGGTCGACGGGGCGTCGGCGCCCGCGGTGGCCACCGCGGTGGCGGCCTGGTCCTCGGGGGCCGGGCCGGCAGGGGTGTCGAGCTCGGTCATCCGTGGATCCACAACAGGTTGACGACGGTGGTGAGGTTGAACGCCATGTGGCAGACCATGGCGGCGCCCAAGCGATCGGTCTTGACGGCCACCAGGCCGAACACGACGCCGGCCCCGATCAGCGCCGGGGTCTGGACGCCTTCGAAGTGCGTGAGTCCGAACACCACCGCCGAGCCGGCGACGGCCCAGGCGGTGCCGAAGCGCTTCTGGATCGAGCGCAGCAGCAGGCCGCGGAAGAAGAGCTCCTCGGCGATCGGGGCGCCGATGGCGATCACCAGCACGAAGGCGATGGTGGCGAAGGGCCCGTTGACCTTGTCGGCGAGCTCGCGGGCGGGGCGGCTGAGGTCGTCGACGTCGGCGCCCGTGGCCCAGATCAGCGGCAGCGAGAGGATCGGCACGAGGACGAGCTGCGTGACCACGCCGATGGCGCCGGCCAGGGGCAGGTCGGTGGCTCGGAGGCGGAGCCGGAAGTCGGTGACCACGCCGTTGCCCTTGACGTGCGCCGCCCAGACCGGCACCCCGACGAAGCCGAGCCACAGGAGCGGGGAGCCGACCAGGTTGAGCCAGAGCGGGAGGTCCGCGGAGTCGGTGGCCACCGGGTACCCCGCGGCTGCCACGCAGGCCGCCGCCAGGTAGTTGGCGACGACGATGGCCACGCAGAGCCCGATGAGCGCGTCGGCGATGCCCCAGCGGGCGCGCGGCGCCTCGGCGGTGTCCAGGGGCAGGGTCGTCATGGCCGCAGGAGCCTACAAGTGCGTCCCGCCAGCTCCGTGGTCGCCCGGGCGACCGGTCGGGTCAGGACGCGAGCTGCGCGGCGGCGAGGCGCTGGTCGACCAGCTGCCAGCCGCGCGGCGGGGCGGTGCGGGCCGAGTGCCGGTCGCACAGGTCGTGGGTCATGGGGTGGCCCTCGGTGGCCAGCGGCTCGAGCCACACCGTGGCGGCGGCGTAGTCGTAGGACAGGGTGACGGTGGCGGCCTCGGCACAACCCGGGCGAGCACAGCGGCGGCGCATGGCCGCACGATACCGGCGCCACCGGGACCGGCAGCGGATGCCCGCGGCGCGAACCGGGGCCCTGGCTGCCGCGCGGGGGGAGTCGCCCCCTAGCATGGCGGGATGTCACCAGAGGGTCCGCCGCCGCCCCCGCCACCGCCGCCCCCACCCCGAGGCCGTGGACCGCTCGGTCCCGGTCGCGGCCCGCAGGACGGAGCCGGTGGCCCGGCGCCCGCCGGCGCGGCGCCCGCTCGGCACCAGCCGCTGGATCGTCGGCGGGGTCCTCCTCATCGGCGCCATCGTGCTCCTCGTCGCCCTCACCCAGGGCAAGGACGACGGCAAGTCGCTGACCTACTCCGAGTTCCGGTCCCAGGTCACCCAGGGCAAGGTGGCCACGGCCACCTACGACAACAACAGCGGCAAGATCACCGGCGACTTCGAGACCGGCAAGAAGTACTCGACCACCGGCCTGATCCCGTTCCCCGACGCCGACCAGGTGCTGCTGCAGAAGCACGACGTCGACCTCAAGCCCAAGACGCCGCAGGCCGGCTTCCTGGAGACCTGGCTGCCGATCCTCATCTTCCCGGTGCTCATCATCGGGTTCTTCATCTTCATGCAGCGCCGGGCGCAGGGCCAGATGGGCAACATCATGTCCATCGGCCGCAGCCGGGCGAAGACGTACTCCACCGAGCGGCCCGGCACCACCTTCGCCGACGTCGCCGGCTACGAGGGCGTGAAGACCGAGATCCGCGAGGTCGTCGACTTCCTGAAGTACCCGGAGAAGTTCGGCCAGATCGGGGCCCGCATCCCGAAGGGCGTGCTGCTCGTCGGGCCCCCCCCGGGACCGGCAAGACCCTCATCGCCCGCGCCGTCGCCGGCGAGGCCGGCGTGCCGTTCCTCTCGGTCAGCGGCTCGGACTTCATGGAGATGTTCGTGGGCGTCGGCGCCAGCCGCGTCCGCGACCTGTTCCAGTCGGCCAAGAAGCTGGGCCGGGCCATCATCTTCGTCGACGAGATCGACTCCATCGGCCGCAAGCGCGGCGCCGGGCTCGGCGGCGGCCACGACGAGCGCGAGCAGACGCTCAACCAGATGCTCAACGAGATGGACGGCTTCGAGGCCACCGAGGGCATCGTCATGATCGCCGCCACCAACCGGCCCGACGTGCTCGACCCCGCCCTCCTGCGCCCGGGCCGCTTCGACCGCCAGGTCGTGGTGCCGCTGCCCGAGCACGAGGAGCGCCTCGCCATCCTGCGGGTGCACGCCAAGTCCAAGCGCATCAGCCCCGACGTCGACATGGGCGTCGTGGCCCGGGGCACCCCCGGCATGTCCGGTGCCGAGCTGGCCAACCTGGTCAACGAGGCCGCCCTGCACGCCGTGCGCCGCGGCGGCGAGATGATCACCCGGGACGACTTCGAGTACGCCCGGGACCGGGTCCTGATGGGCCAGCGCCGCGAGTCGATGGCGCTGTCGGAGAAGGAGAAGGAGCTCACCGCCTACCACGAGGCCGGCCACGCGGTGTGCGCCACGGTCCTCGAGGAGGCCGACCCCGTCCACAAGGTCACCATCCTCCCCATGGGCATGGCCCTCGGCGTCACCCAGCAGCTCCCGCAGGAGGACAAGCACTCCTACAACCGGGACTACCTGGACGCCTCGATCGTCGTCGCCATGGGCGGTCGCATCGCCGAGAAGCTGATCTTCGGCGTGGTCTCCACCGGGGCCAACAACGACCTCGTGGTCTCCACCGAGCGGGCCCGCAAGATGGTCCGCGAGTGGGGCATGAGCGAGCGCATCGGCCCCATGGCCTGGGGCTCCCAGGGCCAGGTCTTCCTCGGCGAGGACCTCATGGGCAACGCCCGCGACTACTCCGACGAGACCGCCCGGGTGATCGACGAAGAGGTCGAGGCCATCCTGCGGGCCAACGAGAAGCGCTGCGAGGAGCTCCTGATCGAGCACCGCAACGGGCTCGACCTGGTCGCCCGCGGCCTCCTCGAGCACGAGACGCTCGACGGCGCCGAGGTGCGGCGCCTGGTCGACCTGGCCGCCGGTGCGCCGGCGCCCAACCCCATCCACCACGAGGCTCCCGCCACCAACGAGGACTGAGCGCGACGGGCCCCGGCCCACCGTCCTCTCCACCAGCCGCCGGCCCTGCGCCGGCGGCTGGTCCGCGTCCGGGGTGGGTGGGGAACCGGGTCGTCGACCCGCCATGATGGACGCCGTGGCCCAGGTGCTGATCGTCGTCGTCGTGGCCGTCGTGGCCGCCGGGATCGCCGTGGTCCTCCGACGCCGGGACGTCGATGCTCCGGAGCAGGGGCCCTCGTGGGCCGTCCCGGTGCAGCTGGACCGGGCCGACTTCGACCGCCCCGACGCGCCGTGGCTGGTCACCGTCTTCTCCTCGGCCACCTGCCTGTCGTGCCAGGGCACGTGGGCCAAGGCCCAGCTCTTGGCCTCTGACGCGGTGGCCGTCCAGGAGGTCGAGGCGATCGAGCGCAAGGACCTCCACGACCGCTACCAGGTCGATGCCGTGCCCATGGTCCTGGTGGCCGATGCGACCGGCGCGGTGGCCCGCTCCTTCGTGGGCGAGCCCACCGCCACCGACCTGTGGGCGGCCCTGGCCGAGCTGCGCGACCCCGGGACCGTGCCCCCCCGGCTGCACCGACCACTGACCCTTCCCGCAAGGTGACCGCCGGGCACCGACCGGAGGTGGCCCGAGGGGGTTCAGCGAGCGGCGGGGAGCTCGGTGACGGTCTCCGGGAACGGGCTGGCCAGCGACTGGGTGAGCCCGAGGCCCTCGGTGGCGACCACGGAGTGGCTGACCACCACGGGTCCCGTGGCGGTGACGACCAGGGCGGGGTTGAGGAAGGTGGAGCTGAGGTCGAGCTCGCGCCGGTCGCCGGCGGGCACCCGCACGGTGGCGGCCTCGACGGCGGTGCGCTTGCCCTCGACGAAGGCCTCGACGCGGACGGTGACCGAGGCCGCGCCCGGGTTGGCCACGACCACGCTGGCCACGCGGCTGGTGCTGGCCGAGCGGCTCGGCACCAGCCAGGACCGGGCGGCGAGCGGGCTGCCGGCGACCACCGCGAACCCGGCGACGGGCTCGCCCTCGGCGGGCGGCGCCTCCTCGTCGGGATCGGCCTCGGCGTCGGTCGCCGCCGCGACCACCGGGGCCGGGGCGCCGAAGCGGAGCTGCTCGGCGGCGACGGGGACGTCGTCGAGCGAGCGGACGTCGACGGTGTAGGGCACGCCGGGCTCGATGCCCGCCGTCTCCGTGAGGTCGACCAGCTGCTGCTCGCGGGCCCGGACGTCGACGTCGATGGGGTCGACCGGGGCCTGGCGACCGGGGTCCTGGTAGGTGATCACCACCTGGAGGCGGGCCGGGCGGCCCGTGGGGTTGTACAGCGCCAGCTGGGTGCGGGTGCCCTCGGCGTTGGTGGCGTCGGGGAACAGCCACCGGCTCGCCGGAGACGGCAGGCCCGGCGCCGACGCGAGGCCCTGCGGTGCGGCCGTGGTCGTGGCGTCGTCGCTGCCCTCGACGACGTCGCCCTTGCCGTCGTAGGTCTGGATGCGGTCGACGACCACCCGGCCGGTGCGGGCGGTGACCTTGGTGGCGATGCGCCCACGACGGGCCGGCAGGTCCTCGGCGGGCACCACCCGCAGCGAACGCCCCGACACCAGCAGGCCCTGGAGCGAGCGGGGGGGGCCTTGGCGCCGTCGTCGGTGGCGAAGGAGATGTCGACGCTGGTGTCGTCCGGGAACGGGTTGAAGAGGTAGAGCGACTCGCTGGCCCCGATGGCCGTGGAGCCCGAAGGGAGCAGCCACTGGGCGGCGGCGGTGGTGGAGCAGGGACCGGCGTCGAAGCCGTTGGGCCCCGACACCTCGCGCTCGACGGTGGCCCGGCCGCCCAGCACCTCGACGGTGAGGCTGAGGCCGGGAGCGGTGAGCAGGTCGCTGCCCACCAGCCGGATGCGGCTCTTCGCCGGCACCGGGATCGACCGGTGGGCCGTCGTGCCGTCGGAGCCGTAGGCCCGGACGTCGGCGGTGGCGGCGCCGTCGCCGACGTTGGCCACCACCACGGCCAGCTCGGCGGCGCCGTCGGCGCCGGAGGCCGTGCCCCCCGAGCAGAACCAGGCGGTGGACAGGGCATCGGGCTCGGCGGCGACCGGCATGGCCGAGGCCGGTGCGGCCAGGGCCGCGGTGACCGGCTGCGGGCCGTCGTCGTTGCGATCGACGACGACGCCGCCTGCGGCCACCGCCACGAGGGCGATGAACGGCAGCCACCGCCGCGGGGTGATGCGGCGGATCCGGCGGGCGTGGCGCCCGGCGCTGCGGCGGGCCATCAGCTCGCTCCCTGGGAGGTGGAGAGCAGCGCCGGTGGGCGACGCTCGGCGTTGCGGGCTCGCCGACGGACCACGATCACGAGCACCCACAGGAGGGCCTGGCCGCCCGCGGCGAGCCGGCGGGTCAGCGGTGTGTCGTACGTGAGGCGGCCGGTCCCGGTGCGGGTGGCGGCGAACTGGTTGGCCCAGCCGTAGGTGTCGGTGCGGGCCATGGGGACGCCGTCGATGCGCAGCTTCCAGCCGGGGTCGGCCGTCGAGGCGACCAGCAGGTCGCCCTCGACCGGCACCTCGCCGCGCGCATCGACCGCGCCGACGTCGGTGGTCAGGGCCGGCCGGGCTCCGCGGAGGTCGTCGACGATGGCGGCGTCGGCGCTCGTGCGGTCGCCCTGGCGGTCCGGCAGCACCGATCGGGACGACGCCCAGGCGGTGTTGCGGTAGACGACCACGCCGCTGCTGACCGGCACCCGCTCGAGGTCGATCTGCTGGCCGAGCGCGACGGTGAGCCGGTCGGGGGTGGCGACGTCGTCGGCCCCGGACGTCCCCGGCGCCAGCTGCTCGGGCACCACGAGGTAGCGGACGCCCATGGGGCCGAGGAGGTGGCCGAGGCGGGTGGTGCGCTGGTCCTCGGCCTGGTGGAGGGCCCGCCCGAGCAGCGTGGTGGAGCCAGGCGCGTCGCCGGCGAACCGGTCGAGCACGGTGGGGGCGCCCCGTTCGGTGGTGGCGTAGGCCACGCCGTCGCCGTAGCGCCACCCGGAGGCGGGCAGCACCTCGGGATCGCCCACCCAGAGCACCCGGAAGGGGGCGCGGCCGTCGATGGCGAGGAGCCCTTGGAGGCTGTTGGCGTAGTCCCGCTCGGGCATGTGCCACCGACCGTCGAGCAGGCCGCTGCCCAGCGGCAGCGCACCCAGGACGACGCCCAGGGCGGCCAGCACCGAGAGCACCTGCCGCCAGCCGAAGCGGTAGGCCCGCAGGTCGACCTCGAAGGAGGCCAGCCCGAGCGCGGCGGTGAAGGCGAGGGCGGCGGCCACCGGGGCCAGCACGACCTCGGCGGCGGGCAGGCCCATGGGGAGGTGGCCCTCCTGGCCGGCCCAGAGCAGCGCCCACCCGGCCAGCACCACCAGCCAGGCCCGGACCGCCCACTCGAGCCGCCAGGAGCGGCCGATGACCACCGGCAGGGCACCCGCCAGGAGGAACGCCCAGCCGAGCGGCGGTGCGCCCCAGGGCCCGCTCTCGAAGCGCAGGATCCGACCGAGGGTCAGCGGGCCACCCCCGGTGGACCCCACCCCCACGATGGCGTCCCACGGCGACGAGGAGCCGAGCACGTCGAGGCTCCACGGCACCTGGAGGGCCACGGCCACCAAGCAGGCGCCGAGGGTGATCCCCAGCATGCGGAGCACGCCCTTGGCCCGGAAGCAGAGCACCGAGCCGAGGGCGAAGGCCAGGCCGATGGCGGCGACGATGACCACCGCGAACGGCACGAAGGCGGCGACGATGCCGAGCAGCAGCCCGAGCCCGAGGATGAGCGACACGGGCCGGCGGCGGACCGTCGACGCGGCGCGCTCCCCCGGCTCGGCGCCGCCGGGCCCGAAGGGGGCGACCCCGCTGGCCCGGCCGATGCCGAGCAGCAGCCACGGGCTGGCGGCGTAGAGCAGCAGGCCGCTCCAGGAGCCCCGGGCCAGCGCGTTGTAGGGCACCGGCAGCGCGACGTAGACCGCGAAGGCGGCGACGCTGGCGCGGGCCGACCCGATCGGCCGCGCCAGGCGCCAGGCGCCCAGGGCGCCGACCGGGATCGTCCCCAGCACGAGCACGGTGCGCAGGAGCCCCTCGGCACCGAAGCTGAGGTAGCTGACCACGCCGAGCAAGCCGTGCGCGGTGGGCTGCGCGCCGGGCCCGCCCAGGCCGGTCCGGCGCCAGCCGCTCCACCACGACTGGAGGAGGGTGCCGGCGCTGGCCGGGAACCGGGACAGCTCGCCGACGGCCGGGATGCCGTCGAAGATCAGCGAGCGGGAGCCCACCAGGAGCAGGACGCCCAGCAGCAGGGCGAAGGCGGTGGTGAGCCGCCGGGAGCCGTCGCGCATGGCGCCGGCGAGGTCCCGGGACGATCGGGCGAAGGTGGTGACGCGGTCGTCTCGGTGGCTGAACTGGCCCCGGAGCGCGGCGCTCAGGCGGGCGCTGCCGCGGACCTGGAAGCCGCGGACCTCCTTGTCGCTGACCCGGCGGACGGCCTTGAGCGCCTTGCGGCGGCGCCGGATGGCCCCGAGCCGGCGCAGGTTCCACGGCCAGGCGCCGAGCACGTCCCGGGCGTGGTCGGGGTGGCCCGAGACGAGGGCGTACAGCGCCTCGACCACCGCGAAGAGGAGGGCCTGGGGCAGCACCCGGGCCCGGTGGAACGGCCCGTAGGCCACCAGCGTGGTCCGGAGCCGGTGGCGGGCGAAGCGGCGACGGCGGTCGTCGACGGGTCGCCGCTCGCCGAGCGCCTCGAGGTGGCGGACCCGCGCCGCCGGGGCGATCATCACCCGGGCGCCGACCACGTGGGCGCGCCAGCACAGGTCGACGTCGTCGCCGAGGTAGTCGATGCCGTCGTCGAAGCCCCCGAGGGCCTCGAACAGGTCGGCGCGCACGAGGGTGCAGCCGCCGGGGACCACGAACACGTCGCGCACGGCGTCGTGCTGCTCCTGGTCGAGCTCGAGGCGCTCGGTGACCGGCGACAGCACGCCGGTCTTGTCGACGCCCATGCCCACCTGGAGGAGGCGACGGGGCTCGTGCCAGTCGACCAGCTTGGGGCCGATCACGCCGGCGTTGGAGCGGAACGCCTCTTCCACGAGCGAGCGCAGGCTGTCGGGCTCGAGGGCGATGTCGTCGTGGCAGAACGCGTAGAACGCTGCGCCCTCCACCAGCTCACCGACGACGTTGGCGGCGGCGCCGTAGCCGGGGTCGTGGTCCAGCAGGTGGACGTGGGCCGAGGGCACGAGGGCGTGGACGCGGGCGGTGGGGTCGACCGCGCTGCCCGTGTCGACCACCAGCAGCGAGAGGTCGGGGTAGGTCTGCTCGGCGAGGCTGGCGAGCGTCTCCTCGAACCAGGGCCCGGGGTCGTGGGTGACCAGCACGGCGACCACGGCGGGGACGACGGCCGGCAGGACGGCGGGGACCTCGCCCGTCCCGTCCAGGGGGCGCGCCGGGGTCTGGGGCTTCGTCTTCCACGATGGGTCGACGTTACCGGATCGTCACACTTGGAACGGGGCACCCATCACCCGTCGGAGGGTCCTGCGACGTCGGTCACGCTGCTCGCGAAGTGCTTGCAACTGTTATGCAAAGTGCGTATCGTGGTTCGCACGCCAGCACCGTCGCTGGCCGCCCACCGAACCCCCGCAGGAGCCCCCAATGGCTGATCTCACCCTCGACACCGTCACCGACACCGTGCGCGACGCCTTCTACGTCGGCGTCGGCGCCGGCGTCCTCGCCTTCCAGAAGTTGCAGGTGCAGCGCGCCGAGCTGACCAAGGCCGTCAACGCCCAGCTCGACGACGCCAAGGGCACCGCCCTCGTCGGCATCGAGTCCGCCAAGGGCTCGTTCGACAACGTCTCCGAGCTGGTCGAGGACCGGGTGAAGCTCCTCGAAGAGCGCCTCACCGGCCTCGAGGCCCGCCTCGAGACCGTCCTGGCCCAGATCGAGGACAAGCTCCCCGAGCAGGCCCGCGACCTCGTCAAGCAGGCCCGCGACCTCGTCGCCCGCGCTGCCTGACGCACCGCACCCCAAGGTCCCCCTTGCCACCAGGGCTCGCTCCGGCGGGCCCTGGTGCGCGCCCGGGCTCGGGTGCACCGATCAGCGGGCGTCGGCGGCGCGGCGGTAGAGGTCGACCAGGCCGCCGACGGTGGCGTCCCACGTGTAGGCGTCCAGCCGGCGCTGCCCGCGCGCCAGCAGGTCGGCGACCAGGGCGTCGTCGCCCAGGACGCGGGCCAGCCCCTCGGCCAGGGCGTCGACGTCGCCGGGCGGGACGAGGAGCCCGCCATCGGCCAGCACCTCGGGGAGGGCACCCACCGCGGTGGCCACGACCGGCGTGCCCGCCCCGATGGCCTCGAGGGGCACGAAGCCGAAGCCCTCGTAGGTGCTGGCGTAGGCCACCACGGCCGCGCCGCGCAGCAGGGCGAGGCGCTGGTCGTCGGAGACCCAGCCGAGGCGCACGATGCGGCGCCGGTGCCGCGCCCGCTCCCGAGCGGCGGTCAGGGCCTCGACGCCCAGGCCGTCGGGGCCGGCCAGCACGAGCCGCAACTCGGGGTCGTCGGCGGCCAGGACGTCGAAGGCGGCCACCAGCGCCGGCAGGTCCTTGCGGGGCTCGACGGTGCCCAGGGCCAGCACGTAGCGCGGGCCGCCGGCCAGGTGCCGGCCGGCTGCGGCGTCGGTGGCGGGCGTCTCGGGGGGTGGGCGCCGCACGGCGAGGGGGACGGCGACGACGCGGTCTGCGGCACCGGGGTGGAGGGCCCGCACCTCGTCGCCGACCGACTCGCTGATGGTGTGGACCCACGCCCCGCGGGCGAGGGCCCGGGTGAGCAGGCCCGGCCACTGGAGCACGTCTCGGGAGCACATCTCCGGGAAGCGGACGGCGCTCAGGTCGCTCACGGTGACGACCTCGGCCGCGCCGCCGCCGGGCGGCACCACGTAGTTGGGGCCGTGCACGACGTCGGTCGGGCCGGCCAGCCACGCCGCCGAGGGGTGGTCGGCGCGCTGCCAGGCCAGCCGGGCCAGGCGGGCCGGCACCGGGCGCGACCGCACGGGCACGCCGGCGGGCACCACGTCGGCCAGCCGCGCCCGGCCCCGGAACGACACCGCGAAGGCGCGCGCCGACACCTCCGGGCGGGCCGCCAGGCCGGCCACCAGCTCCCGCACGTAGACGCCGATGCCCGTGGGCCGGTCGAGCAGCGAGGTGGCGTCGACCGCGACGGCGAGCGGCTCGTCCGGCGCCGAGCCGGTCAGGGCCGGTCCCGGAGCTGCTCGTGCAGCGCCGCCAGCTCGGCGGCGTGGGTGGTGCGGGTCCGGTCGAGCTCGGCGCGCAGGGCGTGCAGCTCGGCGTGGAGGGCGGCCTGCTCGTGCTCGGCAGCGCGGGCCAGCTCCTGGCGCGCCCGTTCGACGAGCGGCGCGGCCACCCGCCCCGCCAGGGCCCGAGCACGGTCCCCGAGCGTGGCGGGCGGCGTCGCGATCGGGACCAGGGCCGACGGCGGCCCCACGGGCTCGGGCCGGCCGAGGTGGCGCCGCAGCCGAGCCACCGCGTCGGCGTCGATGGCGGGGTGGGTGAGGGTCATCGGGACACGGCTCCTTGGTGGGGGGCGAGGAAGCGGAGGGCGGCCTCGTCGGCACGGGCGCGGATGCGGGCGTCGGCGGGGGTGGCGAGCTCGTCGAGCCGAGCGGCCAGGCGTCCTTCGGGCCCGAGGACGGGCAGCGCCCCGAGCCCGAGCCGGTGGCGCACGGCGGCGGCCGGGTGGGCGAGGTCCAGGTGGGCCTCGGCGAAGCGGCGGCCCCGGCGCGACAGGGCGGCCGCGCCCAGGTCCCACGCCGCCAGCGAGCGGGCCGCCTCGTCGGCCGCAGCGGCGCCGGAGGCGACCTCGACCTCGACGCCCGCCTGCAGGCCGAAGCGCCGGGCGGTGTCGGGCCCGGTGACGACCGGGGTGCCCAGCGCCAGGGCCAGGGGCAGCAGCGGTCCGGTTACCACCGCAGCCGAGGCCAGGGCGAGGATGGTGACGATGTCGTCGGTGGGCTCGCGGTGGTCGACGGCCACCACGAACTGCTCGGGCAGGTCGAGCGCCCGCCGTTGCTCGGCCCGCGCCACGGGCGGGAGGACGGGCCACCGGGCGACATCGATGCCCGACCCCGGGACCAGCACCGCGCCGTGGTCGACGAGGTCCTCCCGGCTGGAGAGGGCCACCTCGACGCCGTCGGCCGCCGCCCGGCGGAGCCCCGTGAGGTCGTCGACCCAGACCGCGGTGGGGACCTCGGGCAGGCCGTGCAGGACGGTCGTGCTGGTGGCGAGCACGGCCGCCGGCGGCTCGGCCTCGGCGGTGCGGTGCCACGAGACGACGTCGGTGCCCCGCCCCAGCAGGCTGAGGAAGGGGACGGCTCGCCGAGCTGTGGTCGGGGTGGCCGCCAGGGCCAGCACGGCCGTCACGACCGCGCTCCGGCGAGGAGGGTGCCGACGACCTGGTCCCAGCCGACGTCGCGCACCCGGGCCCGGCCGGCGGCGCCGAGCCGGGCCGCCAGCTCGGGATCGGTGGCCAGCCGGGTGATCGCCGCGCCCATGGCCTCGGCGCTGCCGTCGGTGACGAGGCCGGTGACGCCGTGGTCGACCCACTCCAGGACCGCGCCGCTGTCGGCGGTGGTGATCACCGGCACGCCGGCGCGGAAGGCCTGCAGGGTGACCGGGGCCTGGTCGGCGACGGCCGGGGCGTGCACGACGGCCACCGCGTTGGCGAGGAGGTCGAGCAGGTTGCGGTCGTGCACCCGGCCGGGCAGGTGCACGCGCTCCTGCAGGCCCAGCCGGGCCACGTCCTCCGCCAGCGACGCCCGCACCGGCCCGAGGCTGGCGACCACGCCGGGCACCGGCCGCCGGGCGGCGGCGAGGCCGGCGAGGAAGAGGCCGGGACGCCCGTCGACGCCGGGGGCGTCGACGTGGAGCACGAAGCTCCCGCGCCCGCCGGCCCGGGGCTCGATGCGGTCCGAGAGCGGCGGCGGGGCGGGCAGGACCGAGGCCGAGAGCCCGCAGGTCCGGCGCACCCGGTCGGCCAGGCTGGCGCTGGCGGTGTGGCGGGCCCGCGCCTCGGACAGGGCGCGGATGTCCCAGTCGACCACCTGCCGGAGGTCCTCGCCCCAGATGGCGTCGTGGGCCGGGGTCCCGTCGGGGGCGGCGAGGCCGACGTCGACGCGGTCGCGATCGGCCAGCCAGGTGACCTTGCGGCGGTGGCGGGCGAAGTAGGCGGGGAAGTCCAGCGCGACCACCAGGTCGGCGTCGAGGGGCACGAGCCGCCAGGCCAGGGCGGCGTCGAGGAGGCGCTCCGGGTCGGCGGCGGCCGGCAGGAGCACGACCTCGGCCTGGTGGCCGGCGGCGGTGAGGGCGCCGACGAGGTCTCCCACCTGGTCCTCGACCGCGCTCGGACCCGCGTGGCGGAACGGCACCTGGGTGGCGCAGACCAGCACGTCCATGGCTCGATTCTGGCGGCCGCACGCCCGCTCCGGGGCGATCCCCCGACCGGTGGGTGCGGTGCCGGAGCGCCCGGAGCGCCCTGGCGTAGCCTTTGTCGGCGTTCGCGGGGCCCTGCTAAGAACGGCCCTTCGAGCGGACCGCCCTGGCGCAGGAGCACCTTTGGAAGACCCCTCGGTCATGATCACGATCGCCGGCTGGTGCCTGGCGCTCGCCTTGGTCTCCACCGTCGTCGGCCTGCCGATCACCGCCATCCGCCGCTCGTCGCTCACCGCGCCGCTGGCCCTGCTGGTCGGCGCGTTCGCCACCGGGCTGGTGGTGCTGCTGGTCGAGCTCACCATCCTGAACTGGCTCGGCGGCGCCTGGTTCGCGGTGAGCGTCGCCGCCCTGGTGGTGGTCGTGGGCGCCGCCCTCCGGCGCCAGGGCTTCGCCGGGCTGCCGCCCGTCGTCCGCCGGGTCGACCCGTGGCTGCTCGCCATCGGCGCGGTGCTGGCCGGCGCCACCCTGATCCGCTTGCGGTCGGTGAACTACATCTCCCGCGGCGGCGATGCCGGCGGCTACGTCAACTGGGCCAACCAGTACGCCCGCACCGGCGTGCTGACCTCCGGCTTCCCCCCGCTCTTCCCGATGCTGCTGGGCCTCACGTCGCGCGTGGCGGGCTCGGCCCACACCACCGACACCGTGCCGCTGCTCGGCGTGCTGCTGCTGCTGGTGACGCTCCGCCTCCTGGGCCAGCTCCACGCCCCTGCCCCGGTGAAGCTGGCGGCCACGCTGCTGGTGGCCCTGCACACCCACGCCGTCTGGTACTCCAGCTTCCCGATGAGCGAGGCGCTGCAGGCGCCGCTGATCGTCATGCTGCTGTCGAACCTGGTGGCCATCGCCGAGCCCGCCGAAGGCCGGCAACCGGTGGGCGAGCTGCTCACCATCGGCCTCATCGCCCTGGCCATCGGGCTGTGCCGGGTCACCGCCCCGCTGCTCGTGGTGCCCATGTTCGTGCTGCTCGCCGCCAGCGCCGCCCGGCCCTGGCGCCGCTACACCTCGGCGCTGGCCGCCGCCTCGGCAGCGATCCTGGCCGGCGTGTCGCTGAGCTACGTCTACGGCATCACCGCCATCCGGCCGTACTACGTCGACAACCAGATCGGCGGCACGGTCTCGCCGTCCACCTTCAGCCGCCTCGACCGCCTCGGCCTGCTCGAGGTCGGGCCGCTGCTCGTGGGCCTCATGGTCGCCGGCACCGCGGTGCTCGCCGGCGCCGCCTGGCTCACCCGCCCCGGCACCCGCTGGACCGGCCGGGGCCCGTCGGAGGCCACCGCCGAGGCGGGCGGCTCGCCGTGGTGGTGGCCGCTGCCGATCTCGGCCGTGCTGGTGCTCGGGGGTGCCGTGGTGGTCCGGGGCGCCGCCGGCTCCGACGTCGACGGCCAGCTCCACCGCCTGGGCTACCCGCTGGTGGTGCTGGCCGGCCTGGCCCTGCTCGCCCGCGCGCCGTCCGTGGCGCGCGGCCTGGTGGCGGTCTTCGGTGCGGTGATCGGGATCATCATGGTGAAGGTCAACGTCGACCGCTTCCCGGCGCCGCTGCCCCACAACCACTACCTGTACTGGGACCGCTACCTGTTCAGCGAGGTGTTCCCCATGGCCGTGGTGCTGGTCGCCCTCGGGGCGACGGCGGCCATCGAGTGGGCCACCGAGCGCTGGCCCGCCACCGAGGGGGGCCCGCGTGCCGGCCCCGGCGGTCCTCGCCGCCACCCTGGTGCCCCTGCTGCTGGCCTCGGTCGCCAGCGCCTCGACGCTGCGCCTCGTCCGGGCCGAGAACTACGACGTCACCCTCGACGGCACCTACGAGTTCGAGCACCGCCTCATCGAGCTGATGCCCGACGCCTCGGCGCCGATCCTCTGGACCACGGCCGGCACCGGTCCCCCGGTCGACTTCTACTTCCCCAACACGTGGCACGCCCTCGGCGTCCCGCTGCAGATGACCTGGGGGGGCGACGTGGCCAACGTGCCCCCGAACAAGAACCCGTTCAAGCCCGAGCAGTCGGTGTCGGTCGGCGAGCTGGCCCAGGCCGTGGCCTGCAGCCCGAAGGCGCTGGCCTACGTGGTCGAGGTCGACACGGGTGGGGAGCGCCTCCCCGAGCGCATCGCCGACGAGCGGCTCACCATCCGCGACCTCGGCACCTCCGAGCAGACCGTGACCCACCTGGAGCAGCCGCCCACCGACGGCTGGCAGCGGGCCGACCTCAAGGCCGACGTGTACGCGGTGACCGGCGAGGTGGACCACGTGAACCCCTGTCCGATCCGTCCCTGACCGCCCGGCCTGCCTGGGGAGCGGCGCGAACCCGCTGCTAGCGTCGCCAGCCGCAATCTGTCCACCAGGAGAGCTCCCGCCCTTGTCCACCCCCGCGCAGGTCTACGCCTACCGGACCCTCATCGTGAACCTGGCCCAGCGGGACCTCAAGGCCAGGTACAAGCGCTCGATCCTGGGCTGGCTGTGGTCGCTGATCAACCCGGCCTCCACCCTCGGGATCTACACGGTGGTCTTCGGCGTGATCCTGAAGGGCGTGGCCCCCACCATGGGCAGCGGCCGCACCGGCATCTTCGCCCTGTACCTGTTCTGCGCGCTGGTGGTCTGGAACCTCTTCTCCGGCACCATCAACATCGCCATCAGCTCGTTCCAGAGCGCCGGCGGCCTGCTCACCCGCACGTACTTCCCGCCCGAGGCGCCCATGGTGGCCGGCCTGGTGAACGTGCTGCTGCAGGCGGTGATCGAGGCCTGCATCCTCATGTTCTTCATGCTCGTGGTGGGCAACGTGAGCTGGACGGTGGTGATCATCCTCCCGATCTTCGTGCTCCTGGCGTGCTTCGCCTTCGGCATCGGGCTGGTGCTGGCGGTGTTCAACATCCGCTACCGCGACGTCGCCTACCTGGTGGGCATCCTGCTCCAGGTGTGGTTCTACGCCACCCCGATCGTCTACGAGATCACCCTGATCGGCGGGGCGGGCCACACGTTCCTGCAGTGCAACCCCATGACCCACTTCGTCTACGCCATGCGGCAGTCGATCTACATGCTGGGCACCCCCACCCTGATCAACTGGGTCGTCATGGCCATCTCGGCGGCGGTCAGCCTGGTGGGCGGCTGGATGATCTTCAGCCGCCTGGCGCCCCGCGTCATCGAGGAGCTCTGAGATGGCCCTGATCAAGCCCGAGCCCGAGAGCGCCATCGTCGTCGACCACGTGTCGAAGAGCTTCCGGCTCCAGACCGACCGCGCCCACTCCGTCAAGGAGCTCATCACCCGGCGCGACCGCAAGTCCGGCGCCGACCACTTCCAGGCCCTGAACGACGTCTCGCTGGAGATCCCGAAGGGCTCGATGTACGCCCTGGTGGGCCACAACGGCTCGGGCAAGAGCACGCTGCTGCGCTGCATCGCCGGGATCTACCAGACCACCTCCGGCTCGGTGCGGGTGGACGGCCGCATCTCGACGCTGCTCGAGCTCGGCGCCGGGTTCCACCCGGACCTCACGGGCCGGGAGAACGTCTACATGAACGCCACCATCCTCGGCATGAGCAAGAAGCAGATCGACGCCGTCTACGACGACATCGTGGCCTTCGCCGGCGTCGAGCAGTTCATCGACTCGCCGGTGAAGGTGTACTCGAGCGGCATGTACGTGCGGCTCGGCTTCTCCGTCGCCGTGCACGTCGATCCGGAGATCCTCATCATCGACGAGGTCATCGCGGTGGGCGACGCCGAGTTCCAGCGGCGCTGCTTCGACCACCTCTACGCACTGCGCAAGAAGGGCGTCACCGTGGTGGTGGTCACCCACGGCCTCAACACCGTCGAGTCGATGTGCGACGGCGCGGCGTGGCTCGACCACGGCGTGCTCCAGCTCACCGGCACCGGGCCCGAGGTCGCCGCCGCCTACATGGACAAGGTCAACGCCGCCGAGCGCGCCGAGCGCGAGGCCGCCGACGAGGCCTTGGCCGAGGAGCTCGGCGAGACCACCGCCAGCGGCTCGTCCAAGCCGGTGCAGGTCGAGGACGTGCAGATCACCGCCGTCGAGTTCCTCGACGGCGACGGCGAGGTGTCGCCGTTCGGCGTCCACCGGGACCCCTTCACCCTCCGGGTCCACTACGACGCCATCCGGCCCGTGCCGTCGCCCGTCTTCGGCATCGCCCTGTTCAGCTCCACCCAGGTCCACATCACCGGCACCAACACCAAGATCGACGGCGTCGACCTCGGCACCATCTCGGGCACGGGCCACGTCGACTTCGCCGTCGACGCGCTGCCCCTGACGCCCGGCGACTACGAGATCACCGTGGCGATCTCCGACGAGTACGTGCAGCACAACTTCGACCGCCGCGAGCGGGAGTACCACCTGAAGGTCCGCCACGGGGGCCGGCTGGCGCCCGAGGGGTTCATGGACCTCCGTGGCAGCTGGTCGGTCGGCTCGGGCGGCTAGCACCACCTTCCCCGGGCCCTGGTCCGGATCGGCCCCGGCGGGCCGCGATACTTGCAGCGGGCACCGACGACCAGACAGGCGAGCAGATGGCCATGAACGAGATCGACGACGCGACCGGCGCAGCACCCACGCCGGTCCCGCCCACCGGCGATTCGGTGGCGGCGACGGTCCAGCAGGTGCGCGACGACCTCGCCGCCCGACGGGCCGCCGGCGCGGTCCCCCACCTCCCGGTCGGCGAGCTCGACCGCCAGTTCAGCGCCGTGATCGAGGCCGTCGACGCCGGCATCGTCGAGGAGCCCCCGCTGGCTCTCGGCGTGCTGCCGGGCACGGCCCACCTGGAGACCTGGCGCCCCACCACCGGGGGGCTCAAGGGCCTGCTCGTCGGACGCCTGCTCCACGTCTGGTCCCGCCTCGTCGGCGCCGTGGTGCGGCGCCAGGTCGAGCCGTTCGCGCAGCGCAGCACCGAGGCCATCGGCGCCCTCATGCACCGCCAGAACAAGATCCAGACCTTCCTCACCCGCGCCCACCTCGACCACCTGCGCAGCCTCGAGTACCGGGTGGCCGAGCTCGAGCGCGAGCTCGACGAGGTGCGGGCCGACCGCACCGGGACCGCAGCCACCGACGCTCCCTGATGTGGGACCAGCTGCTGGTGGGCGCGGCCCCCGGCGACGCCATCACGGGCAACGTCCTGCTGCTCCAGCGCGAGCTCGCCCAGCTCGGGCCCAGCGAGATCTTCTCCCAGCACTACGAGGCCGGCGTGCAGGGCGAGGTCCGGACCCTGGCCGAGCTGCCCACCCGCCCGAACCGGGACCGGCCGCTGGTGTTCCACGCCAGCATGGGCAGCTGGCCGGTCTACGAGGCGCTCAAGGGCGAGCGCCGGCTGATCCTCGTGTACCACAACTTCTCGCCGCCGGAGTACTACGTCGAGTTCGCCCCGGAGGTCGCCGGCGACCTGGTGCGGGGCCGCTGGGAGCTCGAGCAGATCCGTGATCGGGTCGAGCTGGCCATCGCCGTGTCGGAGTTCAACGCCGACGAGCTGCGCCAGCTCGGGTACCGCAACGTGGTGGTGGTCCCGCCCACGCCGAACGTCGACCGCCTGAACCACGTCCTGCCCTCGCCCGACATGCTCGACCGCATCAGCAGCTGGGGCCCCGGCCCGCTGGTGCTGTGCGTGGCCCAGCTCCTCCCCCACAAGCGGATCGAGCGGGTGCTCGCCGCCATGGCGGTGCTCCAGCAGGAGTTCCTGCCCGACGCCCGACTGGCCCTGGTGGGCGTCGACCGGTTCCCGAAGTACACCAAGGCCCTCCACGTCCTCGGGCGCACCGCCGGGCTCCGCGAGCCGCAGTGGGTGGGCCGCATCACCGACGCCGAGCTGAGCGCGCTGTACCTGCGCGCCGGGGCGTTCCTCACGCTCACCGAGCACGAGGGGTTCTGCGTGCCCGCCGTCGAGGCCATGGCCATCGGCGTGCCGGTGGTGGCCTCGGCCCGCGCCGCGCTCCCCTCCACGGTCGCCGACGCCGGGATCCTGGTCGACGACCCGGACGATCCGATGCTGGTGGCCAGCCTGCTGCACACCGTGCTCACCGACGACGTCCTCCGCCACGTGCTCGTCGGCCGGGGCGTCAGCCGGGCCAAGCAGCTGTCGGCCGCCACCAGCCTCCCCCAGCTCGTGCGGGCCGTCACCGACACCGAGCCCGAGCTCATGGCCGCCCTGGCGGCCACGCTCGGCGGCACCACGGCCTCCGACGGCCACCGCGTCACCGGCCTGCCCGCCGGGGTGCGGCTGCCCTCGCCGGGAGCCGCCTCGTGAAGCTCACCTTCGTGGTCCAGCGCTACGGCGCGGCCTTCGTCGGCGGCGCCGAGAAGTACGGCCGCACCATGGCCTCGGGCCTGGCCGCCGCCGGCCACGACGTCTCGGTCGTCACCAGCTGCGCCACCAGCTACGAGGACTGGGCCAACGTCTACCGGCCCGGCACCTCCGAGGACGACGGCGTCACGGTGCACCGCTTCCCCGTGCTGGCGCCCCGGGTCAACGAGCGGTTCATCCCGCTGCACCTGCGCGCCGCCGACACCTACGACGTGCCCCTCTGGCCCTGGGCGCAGGAGCGGTGGGCCCAGACCATGGGGCCCGACCTCGTCGACGTCGCCGGGCCGCTGCGGACGCTCGCCGCCGCCTCCGACGCCACCATCTTCATCGGGTACCACTACACCCAGACCCTCTGGCTCACGCGCGTGGCGGCCTCGGCCGGCGCCACCGTCGTGATCCCCACCGCCCACCCGGAGGGCGCCTTCCACGTCGGGCGGGTGGGCCAGATCTTCCAGCACGCCGATCGCATCATCTGCCTGGCTCCCGAGGAGCAGGACCTGATCCACGACACCTACGGGTGCGGCGAGAAGATCGACGTCGTCCCCTGCTCCGTCGACGACGTCGCCCGACCGTCCGACGGCGCGGTCGCCGCCGCCCTCGCCCGCTACGGCGTCGAGCGCGACCGCTACGCCATCGTGGTGGGCCGGGTCGATCCCGCCAAGGGCAGCGACGACGCCACCCGCTTCGCAGCCGAGTACCGGCGGGCGATCGACCCCTCGTTCTCGCTGGTCGTCGTCGGGCCCGGCGGCGAGGGCGGCCCGGCCGTCGACGGCGTGGTCCCCACCGGCTTCGTCGACGACGCCACCAAGGACGCCCTCGTGGCCGGCGCCGCCGTCCTGGTGCAGCCGTCCTACATGGAGAGCTTCTCGCTGTCGCTCATGGAGGGCTGGCTGCTCGAGCGGCCGGCGCTCATCCAGGCGCGGAGCCGGGTGCTGGCCGGCCACGCGGCCCGCTCCGGTGGGGGCCTGACCTACCGGGGCTACCTCGACTTCGAGGCCGCTCTGGCCACGCTGCTCACCCGCCCCGACCTGGCCAGGGAGCTCGGGGCGAAGGGCCGTGGCTACGCTCGGCGGGAGTTCGACTGGGCGAAGGTCGAGGGGGAGTTCCTCTCGGTGGCGGCCGCCGCCCAGCAGGTCGGGGCCCATCGGCTCCGACGGCAGAGGAGCCGCACCGCATGACCGAAACCACCCCGCCCCTCGGCCTGGCCAAGCGGGCCGGTCGCGTCGCGCTCGGGCCGGTCACGAACCGCCTGGACATGGTCCGCCGCGACCTCGAGCTGGTCCAGGCCACCCAGCGGGACCTGGCGGCGGGCCTGGAGCAGGCCCAGGCCGCCAACGCCCGGCTCGAGGCCTACCTCGACCGGTTCAAGGAGGAGCTGTGGGCCGAGGTCGGGCCGGTGCTCGACGCCATCACGGCCTACCAGTCGATCCTCGCCGAGCTCGACCCCGCCACGCCCACCGACGCGGGCACCGCCCTGCGCCTGCGACTGGAGCACGGGCTGCTCCACGCCGAGGCGAAGGCGCTCGAGAGCCGAGAGCAGTTCGCCCACGAGCTCGGCGAGGTCCGCAGCGGCACCCGGCTCACCCAGGCCCTGGTCGAGCGGGCCCTGTCGGCACCGACCACTGCGCCGGCCGACGACGACGGTGCCGCCCCGGCCGTCCCCCCGGCACCCACCGCGGCGGCGCCCCGCTTCGCCCACCCGGTCCCCACCTTCGACCTGCTCTACCGCGCCTTCGAGGACCGCCACCGGGGCGGTGACGAGCGCATCGCCGCCCAGCAGGAGGCCGACTACCTCGCCCTGCTCCAGGAGCTGCCCAACCCCGAGCTGCCCGTGGCCGACCTGGGCTGCGGCCGGGGCGAGCTCGTGCGGCTGCTCGACGGGGCCGGTCTCGACGCCATCGGCGTCGACTCGAACCACGGCCAGATCGCCGACGGCGAGGAGCGGCTGTTCGTCGAAGACGACCTCTTCCGCTGGCTCGACGCGCAGGACGACGGCACGCAGCGGGCGGTCGTGGCCATGCACGTGGTGGAGCACCTGCCGCTGGACCTGCAGGTGCGGCTGGTGTTCGAGGCCCGCCGGGTCCTCGCCCCAGGCGGCCTCCTGGTGCTCGAGACCCCCAACGCGCTGAGCATCTCCACCGCGGCCACGAACTTCTGGGTCGACCCCACCCACGAGCGCCCCGTGCACCCCGCCTTCCTGGAGTTCCTGGCCCACGAGGCGGGCTTCGGCTCGGTCGAGCTGCGGCCGCTCCACCCGCTGGAGGTGCACTTCCAGGGCACCGACCGCGCCCGAGCTGGCCGCCGACCTCGAGTCGCTGATCCTCGGCTCCGGCGACATGGCCCTGCTGGCCCGACGATGAGCGATCCCTGGCCGCCGGTGCGCGCCGAGGCTCCCGGCGACGAGCTCGCTCGGCTCCGGGCCCGCGTGCAGGAGCTCGAGGACGAGAACGCCCGGCTCGCCGGGCTGGTGGTGCGGTGGCGGTCGGTGGGCCTCGACGGCTGGACCGAGCCGGACCCCGTCCCCGAGCAGGACGACCTCACCACCCTCATGAACGTCGTCGCCCGCGTGGTGCTGGCCCCGCTGCGGGCCGGCAAGCGGCTGGCCGGTCGGTTCCCCGCGGTGCGGCGCGCCGCCGTCCGGGCCCAGGCCGGCGTGCAGGCCCGAGCCCGGCGCCGGTGACCGCTCCCGCGTCGGCGGCGCCGCCGGTCGCGGCCCTGGCCCACCGCCTGCGCGCCGTCGCCGAGGTGCTCGAGGTCGAGGTGCCGGCACCGGCCGCCGACCCTGCGGTCGACGCCGCGACCCTGCTCCCCGCCCTGGTGGTCGTCGTCCGCGCCCACGCGACGCCGGCCGAGGTCTGGCTGCTGCACGTCGCGCTCACCGGCTCCTTCCCCGGGACGTCGGCCATGGCCGAGGCGCTGCGGGCCTTCGAGCTCGAGGCCGCCGACGACCTCGAGCTGTGGCTGGCCCGAGCCTGGCGGGCGACGGCGCATGACCATCGCTCGGGGATCGCGACCTTGCAGGTCGTCACCGACGGCGTGGTGCTCGACGTGTCCAACACGGCCAAGCTCGACCTGCACACCGGCATCCAGCGCGTCATCCGGAGCGCCGCCCCGCACTGGCTGGCGTGCGGCCCCGCCGTCCCGGTGGCGTGGACCGACGGCTGGCAGGCCTACCGCACGCTCGCCCCCGCCGAGCGCCACCGGGTGTTCTCCTGGGACGCCCACCAGGCCGGCGTCGCCGCCGCCGAGGTGCTCGACGTCGCCGTCGACGCCCCCACGCTGGTGGTCCCGTGGCGCTCCACGGTCCTCCTGGCCGAGTCCCTGGAGGCCGGCTCGTGCGACGTGCTGGCCGCCCTGGCCATCCACTCCGGGAACGACCTGGCAGCGATCGGCTACGACCTGATCCCCGCCACCAGCGGCGACCTGGTCCCGGCCGCCCTGTCCGACCAGTTCATGAACTACCTCTCGGTGGTCAAGCACACCCACCGCATCGCCGGCATCAGCGCTTCGGCCGCAGCCGAGTTCGAGGGCTACGCCGCCATGCTGGCCAGCCAAGGCCTCCCGGGACCGGCGGTCGGGGTGTGCGCCCTGCCGGCCCCGCCGATGCCCGAAGCGGCCGCCCTCGTGCCCCGCGGCCGGCCCCGGGTGCTGGTCGTGGGCAGCTACGAGCCCCGCAAGAACCACCTCGCCGTGCTGTTCGCCGCCGAGCGGCTCTGGCAGGAGGGCCTCGACTTCGAGCTGCACCTCGTGGGCGGCAGCTCGTGGGTGCCCGCCATCGGCCGCGAGGTCGAGCGGCTGGCCGGGCTGGGCCGGCCCGTCGAGCGGCACCTGGCGGTCAGCGAGGCCGAGCTCGCCGCCCAGTACGCCACCGCCCGGTTCACGGTCCTGGTCTCCCTGCACGAGGGCTACGGCCTGCCGATCGTCGAGTCGCTGGCGGCGGGCACCCCGGCGCTGGTGAGCGACTTCGGCAGCATCGCCGAGATCGCCGCCGACGGCGGCTGCCGATCGGTCGATCCGCGTGACGACGCCGCCATCCTCGACGCCATGCGCACCCTCCTCACCGACGACGCCGAGCTGGCGGTCCTGCAACGCGAGATCGTGGCCCGGCCGGCCGCCACCTGGGCCGACTACGCCCGGGCCAGCTGGCGCCTGCTGGTGGGCACCGAGCCCCTCCCGGCCGAGGTCCCGGCCTGATGGGCCGCCTCACCGACGCCCTGCCCGCCCACCGGCGCCTGGCCGCCCGGATCGACCTGCGCGGCCCGCGCCGGCGCGCCGCCCTGCGGGCTCGACTGGCCACCCTGGCGGCCGCCCTCGGCGCTCCCGGCCCCGTCGACGGGCCCACCGCGGGGCTGCTCGACCGCGCCGTCGCCGCCCTCGACCCCGCCGACCACCACCACGTGTGGCTGGCCCACGCCGTGCTCGCCGCCCGCCTCCCCCGCCGCCGGTGGTCCTGGCGGCGCTCCGCCGCGCCCAGGTCGACGGGCCGACCGCCGTCTTCGACCTGGCCCTCGACCGGGCGTTCGATCGCAGCATCGACTTCGCCCCGGACGCCGACCTGCGGACCGACGTGCCGGACCACCTCGGCTGGCCCGCCGTCGAGGTGGTGGCCGACGCCGTCCTCGTCGACCTCCAGGGGGTGGCCGGCCGGCACCGCCCGCTCCTGGCCCCGTTCGTGGTGCAGGCCTGCGCCGAGCGCTGGGCGCGCGACCACGAGCCCACCTTCGTGCGGTGGGGCGGGCGGGGGACGTCGCTGCACCGCGTGGACGCCACCGAGCGCGCCGCCGCCCTCTCCGGAGGCGGCTGGCACGGCGACGACCCGCCCGGCGATCGCACCGTGCTCGTGCCGTGGCGCTGCACCTACCTCCTGCTCGAGCCGGCGACCGAGCGCAACCGCGTGCAGGGCCTGACCGGGCTCCTGCTCCACGGCGGCACCACCGGCGCCGGGCTGGGCTTCGACTTCTCCCCCATGACCGACCACCAGCCCTCCGCCGCCCCGCACGACGACGCCCACTTCGCCCTCTCGCTGGCGGCCACCCGCGAGCTCGCCCGGGTGGTGCCGGTGTCGGCCTCGGTGGCCGCCGAGTACGAGGGCTGGCGCCACGCCCTCGCCGGCTCCGGCGCCACCGGCCCGGAGGTGCTGCCCGTGCCGCTCGCGGTCGACCTCCCGACGGTCGACGACGCCACCGGGCAGGCCCTGCGCGACCGGCTGGGGGTGCCCGGCACGCCCCTCGTCCTGGTCGTCGGCGACCACGCGCCGTCGAGCAACCACCTCGGGGTGCTGCACGCCGCCGAGCTGCTCTGGCGCCGCGGCCTCGCCTTCCACCTCGCCATCGTGGGCCGGGGCGGCGCCGACGCCCGGGCCGTGGGCGAGCGGGCAGCGGCACTGCGCCGCGCCGGCCGCCTGGTCGAGCTGGTCGACCACGTCGCGCCCGAGGATCGCCGAGCCCTCTACGGCCTGGCCCACGTCGTGCTGCACCCGTCGCTCGGCGAGGCCTTCGCCACCACCGTCGCCGAGGCCCGCTCCTGCGGGACCCCGGTGGTGACCTCGGCGTTCGGGGCCATGGCCGAGGCCGCCACCGGCGGCGGCGCCCTGCTCGTCGATCCCCGCGACGCCCGCGCCGTGGCCGACGCGGTCGAGCGCATCCTGGTGGTGCCGGCCCTGCACGAGCGGCTGGCCTCCGCCTGGGCCGACGAGCCCGTGCGCACCTGGGACGCCTACGCGGCCGAGGCGTGGAGCGCCCTCACCGGCCGCTGAGTGGCCGGGGGCCGATCAGCGCCTGGGGGTGCGGGCCTCGGCGATGAGCCACGGGAAGGCGCGCACCACGCGCACCGCCTCGAAGTGCTGGCCCAGCGCCCGCTCGAGGCGCTTCGGCGTGAAGGCCTGGACGTGCTCGGGGTCGTTGCCGAGGCGCTTGACGTTCTTGCCCCGGCCGAGGTTGCCGAGGCGGAACCACGGCTCCCACGGCACCGAGACGACCAGGCGGCCACGGCAGATGCGGGCCATCTCGGCCA
The DNA here is from genome assembly GCF_019048865.1 of Aquihabitans sp. G128. Classification (GTDB taxonomy): domain Bacteria; phylum Actinomycetota; class Acidimicrobiia; order Acidimicrobiales; family Iamiaceae; genus Aquihabitans. Next base: position 1,810,878 of record NZ_CP077604.1, read on the forward strand.
CCGCCGGCTCGAAGGTGGGCAGGTGCTCGAGCACCTCGATGGAGGTCACCAGGTCGGCGCTGGCGTCGGGAAAGGGCAGCACGCCGGCATCGCCCCGCACGACCTGCACCGCGGCCAACCGTTCGGCGGCCACCTTGGCCTTGTCGTGGCGGTACTCGAGGGCCACGACCTCGGTGCCCGCCGGGAACATGCGCTCGAGGGCGAAGCCCTCGCCCACGCCGACGTCGACGCACGTCCCCGTCGGCGTGCCCAGCACGGCGTGGAGCTTGCCCATCCACGAGGCGAGCAGCTTCTGCACGACCGGGTTCGACGTGCCGTACTTGGCCGCGTCCTGGCCGGCAGCATCCTCGGAGAGGCCGGGGGCGAGGCCGATGGCCTTGGGCCGCACGGGCGGGGTCGGCGTGGTCACAGGTCTCCCTCCGCGGTGGCGTCGAGGCTCCGCCGCCGGCGCAGGTTGACCATCAGTTCCCCGAGCAGGCCGAGCGAGACCATCTGCACCGCGACGACCACGAGCAGGACGCCGAGCTGCAGCGCCGGGCGGGTGCCGATGGAGTGGCCCAGCAGCTTGGAGCCGAGCATCCAGGTCAGCAGGGCCGACCCGACGGCGCCGATGACGAACCCGATGCCGCCGAACAGGTGGAACGGGCGGGCGGTGTAGGTCGTGAGGAACTTGACCGTGACGAGGTCGAGGAACCCGCGCCAGAAGCGGGCCCGCCCGAACTTGGAGCGGCCGTGCAGGCGCTCGTGGTGCTCGACCTCGACCTCGGAGATGCGGAAGCCCGACCACACGGCGAGGATCGGGATGTAGCGGTGCAGCTCGCCGTACATCTCGAGGCTGTCGGCGAGCTCCCGGGACATGGCCTTGAAGCCGGAGTTGAAGTCCTTGCCCTTGACCCCGGTCACTCGGGTGGTGACGCCGTTGTAGATCTTCGACGTGTTCCGCTTGATGAACCGGTCGTTGCGCACGGCGCGGCGGCCGGTCACGCAGTCGACGCCGTTGTCGAGCTCGCCGAGCATCTTGCCCAGCTCCTCGGGGTCGTCCTGGCCGTCGGCGTCCATCAGCACGACGGCCTCGCCCCGCACGTGGTCCAGGCCCACGGAGAGCGCGGCGGACTTGCCGGCGTTGCGCCGCAGCCGGATGTAGCGGACCTGGTCCGAGCGGAGCCCCGACATCACCGAGCGGGTGCCGTCGGTGGAGCCGTCGTCGACGATGACGATCTCCCAGGTCTTGCCCAGGGCCTCCAGCGCCGCCGCCGTACGGGGGACGACCTCGACCAGGTTCTCGGCCTCGTTGTAGGCCGGCATCAGCACCGACACGTCGCAACCCGAGGGGTCGTGGTCGGTCACCGCCATGTGATCATCCCTGCGTGCACCGCTTGCACGGTAGTTGCCGACCGTCGTCGGGCCGGGCACTCGGGCCGCCGGGCGCCGGGGCGGCACTCACTAGTGTTCGGGACCATGTCGCCCACGAAGGCCCTCGTCACCGGAGCCCACGGGTTCGTCGGGCACCACCTGATCGACCACCTCACCGCGAGTGGCGACGAGGTCATCGGCATCGACCGAGCCACCGACGGCCTCGACATCACCGACGCCGAGGCCGTGCACGAAGCCATCCGCGAGATCGCCCCCACGTGCATCTACCACCTGGCCGGCTGGGCCGACGTCGGGGCGTCGTGGCGGTCGCCCGTGGCCGCGTTCCGCGTCAACGCCGAGGGCACGCTCAACGTGCTGGGCGCCGCCCGCGACGCCGGCGTCGAGCGGGTCCTGGCCGTCTCGAGCGCCGACGTCTACGGCATCGTCACCCCGGAGGAGCTCCCCCTCACCGAGGACTCCCCGCTGCGACCGGCCAGCCCCTACGCAGCGTCGAAGGTGGCCGCCGACTACCTCGGCCTTCAGGCCTGGCTGGGACGCGGCCTGCCGGTCCTGCGGGTGCGGGCGTTCAACCACCTCGGCCCCGGCCAGACCGACCAGTTCGTGGCCCCGGCCCTCGCCCACCGGGTGGCCCAGGCCGAGCGCGACGGCGGCGAGGTCCTCACGGTCGGCGACCTCTCGGCGCGCCGGGACTTCACCGACGTGCGCGACGTGGTGCGGGCCTACCGGCTCCTGATGGAGCACGGCGAGCCCGGCGAGGTCTACAACGTCTGCTCCGGCGTCGACCTCGCCGTGCAGGACCTGGCCGACCAGCTCGTCGCCCAGGCCACCGTGCCGCTGCGGCTCGAGGTCGACCCGGCCCTGCTCCGCCCCGTGGAGCTGCCCGTGCTGCGGGGCAGCCACGAGCGGCTCAGCGCCGCCACCGGCTGGCAGCCCGAGATCTCCATCGAGCAGACCCTCACCGACCTCCTCGCCGACTGGCGCCGCCGGGTGGCGGAGGCCTGAGCCCGGCGCTCGCCGCGCTGGCCGGTGCCTGGCCGAGCCGGGCCCGGCGTCGGTAGCTTCGGCCCATGGCCCTCCCCACCGCTCCGATCGTCGCCGGCTCCCTGATCGGGGGCTACCTCGTGGCCCGCGAGACCAAGGTCCGGCCGCTCGGCGGCGCGGTGCTGGCTGTCGGCGGCGTCGCTGCCGGTCGCCAGTGGCTGCGCACCACCGGTCCCGGCACCACCGCCGCCCTGGCCGGCATCTACCTCGGCGGCTTCGGCGCCTCGCACCCCCTGGCGAAGAAGATCGGCGCGTGGCCGGCCGTCTTCGCCGCGGCCGGCACCAGCGCGGCGGCCAGCTGGCTGCTCAGCGACCGCAAGCGCTGAGCCCCCCGCTCACCCCGGCCAGGCCGGTCAGGCCGGGCGAGCCACCGGATCGCCGGCGTCGACCACCCAGGTCGCGCCGGTGCTGATCGCCGTCTTCGGGTCCATGACGTCGTCGAGCACGCGGAACGCGACGGTGACGCGCTCGGGAGTCACGGCCACCGTGAGGTAGCCGTGGTCGTTGAGCTGCTGGCGCAGCTGCGGCGTGCGCTTGGACACGTCGGCCGGGAACAGGATCGACGAGATCGGCGGCGACATGAACTCGGGCGCCACCACCTTCGACGACGCGTCGAACGGCTCGGCCTGGACGTCGAGCACCATGCCGGCGTGGTAGTCGCCGGTCAGCACCACCGGGTTGGAGACCTCGGCGAGCTGGGCGATGAGGCGCTTGCGGGCCTGCGGGAAGCCGTCCCACGTGTCGAGGTAGTAGGCGGCCGCGTCGCTGCCGCCGTCGACGCCGGCGAGGACCACCGGGTTGCCCAACAGGTTCCAGGTGACGCCGCCCTCCTCGAGCGAGCCCTTCAGCCACATCTCCTGGTCGGTGCCGAGCCGGGTGCGGTCCTCGTCGACCCGGGCGTCGCAGTTGCCGTAGTCCGTGCCCGACTGGGCGGTGTCCCGGCACGGCGGGATGGCGGCGTCCTGCCGCTCGTCGAGCAGGTGCAGACGGAGCAGGTCGCCGGCGGCGAACGCCTGGTACACCGCCTCCACCGAGCCCTTCGGCGGGTCCAACCGGGTGGGCTGGTGCTCCCACCACGCCCGGTAGGCCGCCGCCTTGCGGGCTTGCCCGAGGGCGGGGTCGTCGTTGCCGACCAGCACGTCGCCCATGTAGTTGTTCGAGACCTCGTGGTCGTCCCAGGTGAGGACGAACGGGAAGCGGGCGTGGGCCGCCTGGAGCTGCTCGTCGCGCTTGTAGTGCGCGTAGCGGATCCGGTAATCCTCGAGGGTCTTGAGGACCTTGTTCGGCACCACCGCCCGGGGCCCGAGGCCGGCGGGGTACTCGTAGATGTAGTCGCCCAGGTGCACCACGACGTCGAGGTCCTCCTCGGCGAGGTGCTGGTAGGCGCCGAAGTAGCCCGACTCGTACATCTGGCAGTTCACGACCCCGATCCCGAAGGCCTTGGGCGACCCCTCGGGCAGCGTGCGGGTGCGTCCCACCGGGCTGGTCCAGTCGGCGTAGCGGAACCGGTAGTGGTGGTCGCGGCCGGGCTCGAGCCCGGTGGCGTCGATGTGCACCGAGTGGGCGTGGGCCGGGCTGGTGGTGAACACCCCGGTGCCCACCAGCTCCGTGAACGCCGCGTCGGTGGCGAGCTCCCAGGTGACGTCGGCCTTCGCGTCGGGCATGCCGCCCGAGCCGTCCTCGGCCACCGGCTCGGGCGCCAGGCGGGTCCACAGCACCACGGCGTCGGTGCGCGGGTCGCCCGAGGCCACGCCCAGGGTGAACGGGTCACCGGAGAGCTCGGGCACGTGCACCGGCTTCGGCACCGTCGAGGTGGTGGCCCGCGCGGTGCTCGACGGCCCCGACCCCTCGGAGCCCGACGATCCGCACCCCACCGTCAGGACCGCGGCGGTGGCCGCCGCCCCGGTGAGGAACTGCCGCCTGCCGATCCCCGCTCGCCCCTGCTGTTCACCATCGCGCTTCCCCGTGTTCACGGTGGCGGAGTCTGCCAGACGCCCGTCACACGGTTGGGCCTTCCCTCCCTACCTACCAGTAGGTAGGCTGGCTTCCATGTTCCCCAACGACGTCCTCCTCAACGAGCTCGAGCCGGTGGTGGCCGGGCTGTTGGACAAGCACCTGGCGGCGTCGAAGGAGTGGTTCCCGCACGAGCTCGTGCCGTGGAGCCGGGGCCGTGACTTCGAGCCCGGCGTCGACTGGGACCCCGACGAGGTCCAGATGGACCCGGCGGTGCGCTCCAGCCTCTTCGTGAACCTCCTCACCGAGGACAACCTCCCGTACTACTTCCGCACCATCGAGGCGCTGTTCGGCAGGGACACGGCCTGGGGCACGTGGGCCCGCCGGTGGACCGCCGAGGAGGGCCGGCACTCCATCGTGCTGCGCGACTACCTCACCGTCACCCGGGCGCTCGACCCGGTGGCCCTGGAGCGGGCCCGCATGCAGCAGGTGGAGAAGGGCGAGGTGCCCGAGGTCGACCTGGTCACCGACGGCATCGTCTACGTCACGCTCCAGGAGCTGGCCACCCGCATCGCCCACCACAACACCGGCAAGCTGCTCGAGGACCGCACCGGCTACGAGGTCATGAAGCGCGTGGCCGCCGACGAGAACCGCCACCACCTCTTCTACCGGGACCTCGGCACCGCCGCCCTCGAGGTCGACCCCTCGGGCATGGTCGTGGCCATGGAGCGCCAGGTGCGCGAGTTCGAGATGCCCGGCACGGGCATCGTCGACTTCGAGTCCCACGCCTACGCCATCGCCAAGGCCGGCATCTACGACTTCACGGTCCACCACGACAACGTGCTGGTGCCGGTGATCCTCCGCCACTGGAACGTCGAAGCCCTGGAGGGCCTCACCCCGGAGGCCGAGCAGGCCCGCGCCAAGCTGCTCAAGCGCATGGAGCGGATCGCCCGCGTCGGCCGCCGGTTCAGCGCCGATCGCGAGCGCGAGGCCGAGGCCGAGCTCGTGGGCGCCACCGCCTGATCGGACGGCCTGCCCGTCGCCCGTCGCGGCGCCGTCCCGGCGATGTGGGAGGGTGTCAGGAAGCCGTAAAGGCCGATGAAACAAGTTGCAGACAACTTGGCCTGAGCGGAAGATCAGACGTGCCGACCCGACAAGTGGTCCAGGGCCGGCGGGAACGAAGAGACGGACGGAACATGGCTGATCAGAAGCTGGTCGGGAAGACGGGTCGGGTCACCGGCCGGGTCGTGCCCGGACGCATCGGCGAGGTCATGGTCCCGGTCCGGGGCGGCACCGAGGCGTTCCACGCCTACAGCGCCGACGACGAGGAGATCGCCCCCGGCACGCGAGTGCTGGTGGTCGAGGTCCTCCCCCCGCGCACCGTCGTCGTCACCCCCGTGTGACCACACCAAAGGTGGAACAGCAATGACTTCCCTGTACATCATCGGCGGATTGGTGGTCGTGGCGATCATCGTGGTCGTCGTGATCTTCAAGGCGACCTGGCGGGTGGCGGAGCCCAACGAGGCCCTGATCATCTCGGGCCTCCGGCACAACCACGCCACCGACGAGATCGAGGACTCCCTCGGCTTCAAGATCGTCACCGGCAAGGGCGTCCTGGTCATCCCCGGCGTGCAGACGGTGCGCCGCCTCTCCCTCGACCTCCGAGAGGCCGAGCTGGCCATCGACTGCGTCACCCACCAGGGCATCCCCCTCGGGATCCGGGGCGTGGTCATCTACAAGGTCGGCGACGACTTCGCGTCGATCGCCAACGCCGCCCGGCGCTTCCTCGACCAGCAGCCGATGATGGACAAGCGGGTCCACAACGTCTTCGCCGGCCACCTCCGGGCCATCGTGGGCAACATGACCGTCGAGGAGATGATCCGCGACCGGGAGAAGCTGACCCAGCTCACCCGTGAGTCCTCCGGCACCGAGATGCACAAGCTGGGCCTGATCGTCGACTCGCTGCAGGTGCAGGAGATCGAGGACCCCACCGGCTACATCGGCAACCTCGGCCGGCCCCACGCCGCCGCCGTGCAGAGCCAGGCCCGCATCGCCCAGGCCTCGGCCGACCGGGAGGCCACCGAGCGGGAGCAGGAGGCCGACGCCCTCAAGGCCGAGGCCCGTCGGGCCAGCCAGGTCAAGCAGGCCGGCTACCAGGCCGAGATCGACCGTGCCGCGGCGCTGGCCCAGCAGGCCGGCCCGCTGTCCGACGCCACCGCCCGCCAGGAGGTGGTGGTCGAGGAGACCAAGGTGGCCGAGCTCGAGGCCGAGCGCGAGGAGCAGCGCCTGCAGGCATCGGTCCGCAAGCCGGCCGACGCCCAGGCCTACCAGCAGGTCACCCTGGCCAAGGCCGAGCGCGACGCCCGCATCTCCGGCGCCGAGGCCGAGCGCCAGGAGGTCGAGCTGAACGCCGCCGCCAACGCCCAGAAGGTGAAGCTGGCGGCCGCCGCCGAGGCCGAGCGGGTGCGCCTCAGCGCCTCCGCCGAGGCCGAGCACGTCAAGCTCGAGGCCGAGGCCCGGTCGCAGTCGCTGCGCCAGGTCGGTGAGGCCGAGGCCGCCGCCACCCAGGCCAAGGGCCTCGCCGAGGGCGAAGCCGTCCGGGCCAAGGGCATGGCCGCCGCCGAGGCCATCAAGGCCCGGGCCGAGGCCCTGGCCGAGAACCAGGACGCGGTCATCGGCCAGCAGCTCGCCGAGAACTGGCCGGCCATCGTCGAGGCGGCCGCCAAGCCCTTCGGCGACGTCGACCAGATGATCCTGCTCAACGGCGCCCAGGGCCTCAGCGACGTGCTGGCCCAGGCCCTCAGCCAGGGCGTGACCGGCCTGCAGATGGCCCGCAACCTGCTGGCGGGCTCCAACCCGTCCAACACCAACGGGATCGGCAACGGCAACGGGAACGGCTCCGCCAACGGCGCCGACAAGCCGGCCGCCAAGGCTGCCGACGCCCCGGCCGACAAGGCCGCCGCCGCCAGCTGAGCCGGCGCTCGCGACACCCACCGGGTCGGGCCCGCGGGCGAACCTCGCCCCGCTGGCCCAGCCCGGTGGCGCGCCCGGGCCCCGCTACGGTTCCGTCGGCCGGCGGGCGAGCACACGGGCAGGAGCAGCGGGTTGCGGGGTCGAGGAGCACACACGGCGGGCACGGGCGCCGAGGCGCCGACGCGGGGGCGGGCCGGCGTGGCGGTGCTGGCGGTCGTCGCTGCCGTGGCCTTGGCCGGCTGCAGTTCCGGCTCCGGCAGCGAGGGCGCCGGCCCCAGCACCACGGGCCCACGAGCGGCGTCGACCACCACGGAGGACCGCGCCACCACCTCGTCGACGGCGGCCGACGGGCCGGGCCAGCCCGCCACGGGCGACTGCCCGGGCACCGACGACGTCGCCGCCCTGCTGGGCGGCCCGGTGCGCCGCTCCTCGACGGCCGGCGCGCCGACCACCTCCGACGCCCTGTCCTACGGCTATCGGGGCTGTGACTTCGACCTGCGCTCGGGGTCCGGCAGTGCGTCGATCACCCGCATCGACCTGCAGGGCGCGCCGGAGGGCGGGCTGCCCTTCGACGAGCTCCAGCGCCAGGCCCGCTCCGACGCCGCCGAGGACGGCTTCGAGGCGCTGCCCGACCTGGGCGACGACGCCTTCCGGGACGGGACCCAGGTCGCCGTGCTCCACGGGCCGGACCTGTTCTTCACCACCTACGCCGCCGCCTCGGCGGGCTCGATGGACGCCGATGCGCTGGCGACGAAGGCCGAGGCCCTGGCCGCCGGCGTGCTCGACGTCGACCTGAGCCAGGCCCCCGAGGCCCTCTGTGCCGCCTTCGACGGCGTCGTCGCCGACGCCGTCGGACCGGTCGACGAGACGGTCCCGACGTCCGGAGCGGTGGGCGTCGACGACGTCGACATCGACACGAGCGGGTGCCGGGCCACCCTCGGCGACGGCGCCACCGCCACCCTGGCGGTGGGCGACGGCTCCCGCTGGCAGGACTGGGTGGACGCCAAGGCCGCCTCGGACCTGACGGTGTCCTACGCCGAGGTCACCGTCGCCGGCCACGCCGGCTACGACGACGGAAAGGTCCTGGTGGTCGACGACGGCGAGCAGCCGCTGCGGGTGGCCACCGAGGACCTCGACCTCGATCCCGACGTCGAGGCCCAGCTGCGGGTGGCCCTCGCCGAGCTCGTGCTGGGCTGAGGACCGGTCAGGCCGGCCGGGCGAGCGGCGCCACGAGGGCGCCCCGCAGCCGCACCACGCCGGGCTCGGCGTCGAGGCGGCTGGGCGGCAGGACGAGGGCGCTCAGGGGCACCGGCTGCCCGTCGGCGTCGACGGAGGACGCCTCGACCACCAGGTCGTCCCCGTCGGCGGCCACCCGCAGGGTGGTGACCTCCCCCTTGCGGGCCGCCGTCGCCAGCAGCTCCTGGGCCACGCGCAAGGTGGCCAGCGAGGCCCCCGGGGTCACCGTTCCGGGCAGGTCGACGTCGAGGTCGACGACCGCGCCGACCTCTTCTCGCACCGCGGCGACCTCGATCTCGAGGGCGGTCCAGAGCGGGTGGAGCGCCGCAGCCAGCGGCGACGGATCGCCCTGCACCGCGGCCACGCTGTGGCGCCACGTGCGCTCCGTCCGGGACCGCTCCAGGGCCCACAGCGCGGCGGGGTCGGCGGCGCCGTCGTCGATGAGGCGGGCGGCGAGGGTGGCGGCTTCGGCGAGCGAGGCGACCGCCTCGGCGCTCGCGGCCTCGGCGCGGGCTCGGGCGGCGTCGGCGGCGTGCGACCGTGCCTCGGCAGCGGCGGCGGCCTCGCGAGCGGTCGCGGCCTGCTCGAGGGCGTCGGCCTCCTGGGCCCGGGCCAGGTCCCGCTCGGCCTCGACGGTGGCTCGGGCCGAGGCCGAGGCGGTCAGCTGCCGGGTGCGGGAGGCGAGGTCGCGGCGGGCCTGGACGAGCGCCACGAGGAGGATGGCGGCCACCAGGGCCAGGACGATGAGGGCGGGGAGCATCGGTTTCGACCCTAGCGACCGCCTCCGGCACCTCCGACGCGGCCGAGCAGGGCCAGGTAGACGTTGCGCACCGCGAGCGACTGGCGCACCTCGCCGACGATCTCCTCGAAGAACTCCTCGCGGTAGGTGCTGTCGGTGATCACGTAGACGGTGAAGTAGAAGCCCGACAGGCCGCCGAGGAACGTGGCCACGTGGACCAGGGCGCGGGTGACGGTGAGCTCGCGGCCGAACCACTCCCACGACAGCAGCTCGCCCCGCCCGATGGCGTCGCCCAGCCAGGCGTCGAGCACGTCGGGGCGGATGGCGATGAGGCCGAACAGGAAGAAGAAGGTGCCGATGGCCAGCGTCACCAGGAGCACCTGGACCGCTTGGCTGAACAGCAGGACGAGCAGCACGTTGCCCTGCTGGCGTCGAGACAGCGGCACCGAGGCCACCGAGTCGGCGGCGACCAGCTCGCCGGCCACCTCGGCGAGCGGGCTGTCGGTGCAGGCGTCGACCACGGCGGCGCCTGCCAGCTGGTCCCGCAGCTTGGCCAGCTCGCCGGGCAGCCGCACCAGCAGGAAGGCGGTCCCGACCAGGACGAAGAAGGCGATGGTGACGCCGAACAGCACGCCGTCGAGCGACGCCGAGACCTGCCACACCTCGGTGTTGATGAACAGCCCGACCGAGAACAGCAGGAGCAGCGGGAGGGCCCGGCCGAACAGGTCGAGCACCGCACCCACCTGGCGGGCCGTCTGCCCGAGGGCCCACCGGGTGAGCGGGACGAGGCCGTAGCTGGTGGCCAGGTAGATCACGCCCAGCAGGACGAGGTTGAACGCGGCGGTCAGCGCCGCCGAGCCGAGCTGGCCGCCGAACACCAGCGGCAGCGAGGCCGGGACCAGGACGAAGGCGGCCAGCTCGACGGGGCCGACGTCGTCGGGCCGACGGAACGGCGGTCGGCCTCGCGAGCGGTTGACCGCAGCCCACGCCGCCAGCAGCAGCGCGGCGCCGCCCACCAGCGCCAGGAGGTTCTGCCACCAGCTCCACTGCAGCTGCGGGGCGCCGAGCAGCTCGAGGAGGAGCACCAGGGTGAGCGCCGGGAGGGTGCGGGTGAACACGTCCTGGGTGGCCCGGTAGCCGTCGATGAGGTGCGGCGTGCCCCGCCGGAGGAACCACCGCTCGGTGGCGGCGATGAGCGCCGCGTCGCCCTCGCTGCCGCTGGCCATGCCGCAGTCTCGCGGCCGTCGGCGAGCGCCCGGGGGATCCCGAGCGGTCGCCGGAGGCGCGGCGGGTCAGCCGTTGCGCTGCTCGTCGGGGATCAGGGAGTACGTGCCGAAGCACATCTCGTCCTCGGTCCCTTCGGCGAACACGATGTACTTCGGCGCCCGGTTGGGGTCGGCGCTGCGGTCCCAGGCGCAGTCGATGCGGATCTGCTCGCCGGCCTTCACCCGCACCGGCTCCTCGAAGCCGTAGTTCATCTGCCAGTCGAAGCTCCAGTTGGGGATGTCCAAGAGGATCTTCTCGCTGGGCTGGTCCGGATCGAGCGTGAGGCGGATGCTCTTGCCCAGCGTGTGCATGTGGCCCATGGCCCCGATGATCACGCCGTCCTGGGGCACCTTGGCGATGCACGACGAGCGGGCGACGGAGCCGTCGAAGTCCTTGGTCAGCTCCTCGGGCGTGTGGCCGCACAGGGCGAGCAGGCCCGACTCGTTGCTGGCGCCGGCGCGGCCGAAGCGGGTGACGTTGTCGGCGATCGAGGCGTCCCGGTCGCAGAGCGGCTCGTCGGCGTCCTTCGGGGCGCAGGGGATCTCGACCGGGCCCAGCGGGTTGACCACCCGGAGCTCCTTGATCTTCGAGCCACCGGGATCGAGCTGGAGCGAGAGCCCCGACCGGTCGGCGATCGGTTCGTCGGCGTAGTGGTAGTGGATCTGCAGCACGAGCGCATCGCCGGGGTGCAGCAGCACGCCGGACTGCTCGGGGAAGATCACCGGCGACTGGCCCGGGACCCAGCCGGCCACCAGGTTGGCCTGGCCGGCGAAGCCGGCGTCGCGGGTGCGGGGCTGGCCCGGCACCCGGTCGGGGCGGCGGCCGCGCAGCTCCGGGCCGCCGTAGCAGCTCCAGCCGGGCTGGCCGTCCTTGCCGTCCTTGGCCTTCGACGACTGGACCTGCTCGTCGCTGACCTGGAACACCTGGGCGTGGTGGAGCTCCTGGACCTGGTCGGCCAGGAAGCGGTAGCCGGTCAGGTAGGTGTCCTCGGTGATCTTCGGGTCGAGCACGAAGCAGCGGTAGTCGTTGGTGTTGTCGATGCTGCCGAGGTACTTCGGGATCTCGAGGCTGAGGTCGTCCCGCGGCTGGAGCTCGGCGGCCTCGCGGGCCAGGGTGATCTTGGTCGTGGCCGGCACGTCGAGCTTGCCGCCGCCGTCGGACCACGCCGCCAGGGCGTCGAGGTCCTTGCTCGAGAGGGTGGCCACGTGGGAGAGCGGCACGCCCTTGTCCGAGGCGGGCCACGGCGGCATGTAGCCGGACTGCGTGACCGTCTTGATGCCGTCGGAGATCTTCTGGACCTCGCCGGCGGTGTCCATGGGGATGTGCTCGTCGGCCATCTGGCCGGTGGTGTGGCAGGAGGCGCAGTTCGCCTCGATGATCGGCTGGACCACCTTGGCGAACGACGGGCTGGTGGCGGTGCTGGTGGAGACCCGGCCGGCGGAAGCGACCTCGGTGGCGACATCGGTGGTGGTGGGGTCGACGGCGGTGAGCTTCAGCGTCAGCTTCACGTCGTCGGCGGTCTTGACCAGGCCGGCGATGGAGATGGGGCCGGCGTCGAAGCGGGAGAGCTTGGCGGTGGTGGTGGCCGTGGCGGTGAGCTTGCCGTCGACCAGCCGGGCGGTGACGTCCCAGGAGGCGGTGGCGCTGGTGCCCTTCAGCGTGACGAACCCGTCCATGGTGAAGGTCTTGCTCTGGCCCTCGACCAGCTTGCCCTCGAGCCCCTGCAGGTCCTGGGTGGCGAAGGTGGCCAGCGGGAACTGGTGCGACGAAAGGAAGTCCTGGCGGATGCGGGCGTCGCGCAGGTTGTTGTCGGAGCGGAACTGCTCGACGTTGACCACGATCTTGCCGACCCGGCTCTTGCCGAGGTCGCCGCCGTTGATGGCGAGGTCGCCGGCGATGCCGTGGGTGACGCCGGTGGCGGTGCTCTCGCCCTTGCCCACGAACGTCTCGGTGATGGCGTAGGTGAGCGAGGAGTGGGTGGGATCGATCCGGTACACGGTCTCGCCCGGCTTGGCGGTGAGCTTGGGGGCGGTGGGCACGGTGTCGGTGACCGACGCGTAGCGACGGGAGTCGACGATGGGCTTGACCTGCTTCCAGGCCACCACCCCGGCGACGGCCACGCCCAGCAGCACGACCGACAGCGACGCCCAGCGCAGCTTGTGGCTCCGCTTCGGCGCCTCGGGCGGTGCCGGTGGCAGCGCGTCGTCGGTGAGCTCGGTGTCGGTCATCGGCGTTCCCACTTCCCCTTCGTGCACCGCCACCCCAAGCGAGGCGGCGCACCTCGGCGACAGCTTGGCACACGTCCAGGTGTTTGCACGATGCGTGCAAACACCTGGCCCTCAGTCGTACGTGGCCTCGATCGACCAGTGGCCGGACTCGAGGGTGAGGAGGTGGGCGATGCCCTCGGTGGTGGTGACCTGGAAGCGGGCGCGGCGACGGTGGGCCGAGGGGTCCCACCAGCGCTCGTCGACGGGCCAGGGGCCGGCCCAGGCGGTGAGGGCCACCGGGGCGTGGCCGGCGCGGGCCAGCGAGGCGGGGGCGGCGGTGACCTCGGCCCGGCCGGTGAGGCCGACCGGGCGGCCGCCGGCGTCGAGCACGCGGACCGGCTCCGGATCGGGGGCCACCGCAGCGGGAGCCGGGGCCGGGACCCGACCGGGCCAGGGGGCGGTGATGGCGCCGGGCCGGGCGGCGGGGCGGGGGGCGGTGAGGTCGACGGCGGCCACCGGGACCCGGGCCACCCGCTCCCCCGGGCCGCGCCCGCCACGCAGCTCCGGGACGGTGACGGCCTCGAGCCCGAGCGTGCCCTGGACCCGGGCCACGGCACGCAGCACCCGCTCGTCGACCAGGGTCTCCCCGCCCCAGAAGCCGAGCTGGCGGCCCCGGGCGGCCACCACCTCCACGGGCACCAGGGTCAGGCGGCTGATGCCGGCGGTGGGCCGGGCCGTGGAGGAGCCCGACAGCCACCCGTCGAGCTGCCAGCGCACCCGGTCGGCCAGGGCGCCGGCGGTGAGGGCGCCCTCGTGGCGCCAGTGGCGGGCCAGCACCTCGCCGTGGCCGGTCTCGGCCTGGACCAGCACGTGGGTGCAGGCCAGCCCGTCAGCAGCCAGGCGGGCGTGGAGCTCGTCGGCCAGCACCTTGGCCACGAAGGCGGCCAGCTCGACCCGGTCGGCTGGCGGGTCGAGCTCGCGGGTGGCGGCGAGGTCCGGGGCCGGGCGGCGGGCGTCGAGCGGCCGGGGGTCGAGCCCCGAGGCCAGGCGGTGGGCCACTGCGCCCGGGTGGCCGAAGCGGGCCAGGACGTCGGCCGGCGCGAGGTCGGCGAAGGCGGCCAGGGTGCGCAGCCCGAGGCGGCGCAGCACGTCGACCAGGTCGGGCGCCTCCAGCACCTCGCCCAGGGCGTCGACGGGGTGGGGGGCCAGGAAGGCCGGGGACGCCAGCGGTGGGACCACCACCGCCTGCTCCTCCCGGCGCTCGGCGCGCTGGGCGGCGAGGAGGGCGGCGAAGGCGCCGTCGGCCACGCCGACGTGCACGGCCACGCCCGCCCCAGCCGCCCCGCCAGCCATCCACGCCGTGCGCTCGGCCAGGGCGTCGTCGCCCCCGAAGTAGCGCGACGGGCCGCGCGTGGCGAAGGCCAGGGTGCCGGGGCGGGTGACCTCCACCCGAGGCGTGATGGCATCCAGGGCGGCGGCCACCGGCTCGAAGGCCCGGGCGTCGCGGCCGGGGTCGTGCTCCAGCACGGTGACGTGCGGGCACCGGCGCTGGGACTCCCGCCGCCGGAGGCCGGTGGTGATGCCCGCCGCCCGGGCGGCGGGCGAGGCGGCCAGGACGCGGTTGGCCCGGACCACGATGGCCGGTTCGTCGCCGCTGACGCCGGCCGCGGTGACCGGCCAGTCCGGGCAGTGGACCACCAGGGTGCGGGTGGGCGCGTCGGCCCCGGCGGGCACCGGGGCGCTCACCCGGCGTCCCGCAGGGCGATCTCGGCGGGCGGCGCGGCGGCTGCCGGCCGAGCGGCGGGAGCGGCCGACGGGGCCACCGTGGCGATGGCGCCGTCGGGACCGGGGAGCCAGAGCTCGCCCTGCCGGGGGCGATCGGCGCCCCGACGCCCGGTGACCTCCACCAGGACCCGCCGGGCCTGGAGGCGGCCGTGGCCCGGCTCGAGGCCCACCCACGCCGAGGCGGCGGCCGCCACCACCAGGTCCGGGGCCTGGGCCCAGGCCCCGAGGTGGCCGCCCACCTGGAGCACCACCGAGCCGCGGTCGCGCGCCCGGGCCTGCAGGCGGCGCTGCACGGTGGGGGTGACGGCCCGGGGCGGGCGGACCAGCACCACCTCGACCGCGTCCAGCAGGGCCGCCACCGTGGCCGCCCAGCCGTCGGGCTCGGGCTCGGCCACCAGCAGCACCCGCTCGAGGTCGACCCCAAGCTCCGATGCGGCCAGCAGCCCCAGGCGGGGCAGGCCCACCACCGCCACCCAGGACCCGGCGGCGGTGACCGGCCCGGCGAGGGCCAGGGCCAGGCTGGTGGCGGCCACGCCGGTGGTGGCGGTGGTGGTGCCCCGCACCAGGCCGCCCTGGGGCAGGAGGGCGGCCAGCGCCTCGGGCACCGGCAGGGTCCGCTCCCCCGCGCCGGCCAGCGGCCGCACCCGGTCGCCCAGCAGGCGGAGGGCAGCGAGGTCGGGGGCGGGGACGGGCACCGACCCAGTATCGAACACCTGTTCGATCTCGGCAACCGGCCTGGTCAGCCGGGTCCTGGAGCACCGGTGCCCCGTCGACGGGCGGCCGGCGCCTCGAACCCGACCCGCCCCGGCCGCCCGGTCGGGTCGGGTCGGGTCGGGTCGGGTCGACGGGCTAGCCGTCGGCCTTCGCCAGCTCCTTCAGGTAGGCGATGACGTCGGCGACCTCGGAGCCGCTGAGCGAGTTGGCCGGCATGATCGAGGCGAAGCCCTCCACCACCTGGGCCTTGGGGTCGGTGATGGCCTTCGACAGGTAGGCGTCATCCGCGGTCACCGCCTTGCCGTCGGCCAGCTCCACCTTCGAGCCGTACAGGCCCTTCCAGGTGGGCCCGGTGCTCTTGTCGCCGTTGGCGGTGTGGCAGGCCTGACAGCCGTTGCTCTTGGCCACCTCCAGCCCGCGCTTGCCGGCGGCGGTGGTGGGGTCGGGGGCCCCGGCGGTGCCGCCGTCGCCGCAGGCGCTCAGGGCGCCGCCGGCCACGGCCAGCAGCGACAGGCCGCCGACCACCAGCCGGTGGCGGCGGGCGAGGCGGGGGGACGGGGTGCGACGGGTCATCGGTGCAGCGGTCGTCCGGGCGCCGGCGGCGGTTCCCCGGGGTGACCGGTGGCTCAGGCCGGCGGGGCCTCGGGGTCGGCCGCGGCCACCTCGGGATCGGCGGCGGTGGCGGCCGGGGCGTCGGGGTCCCCCGCCTCCGGGTCCGGGGCGGTGGCCGCCTCCGGGTCGGACTCGGGCGCAGCCGCGACCTCCGGATCGGCCTCGGTGGCCGCCTCGACCTCGGCAACCGGCTCGGCCGCAGGCTCCGGGGCGGTGGCCGCCTCCGGCTCCGACTCGGGCGCCTCGGCGACCTCCGGATCGGCCTCGGTGGCGGCGTCCGGCGCCGCGGCCTCGGCCTCCTCGGCCGGCGACGGGTCGTCGGTGGGGGCGGTCTCGGCGGCGTCGGTGGCGGTGGGCTCGGGGGCCGGGGCGTCGTCGACGGTGGCGGGCGTGGCGTCGGCCGGGACGGCGGCGGCCTCCGGGGAGGCGGCGACCTCCTCGCTCGGCGCGGCGGCCAGTGACTCCTCGCCGGCGCCTTCGGGGGCGTCGGGGTAGAAGCGGTAGAGGTTCTCGACGATGCCCTTGAGCCCGTCGGACGTGTAGCCCTTGGCGAGGTCGACGGTGACGATGTTGCCGTTGATCTGCACGCCGGCCACCCCGCCGTGGGCGAGCAGCCGGCGGGCCAGCTCGTCCGGGGGGCGGTTGCCCCACACCTCGGTACCGGCGAGGTACCGCTCGTGGCCCATGCCGGTGATGGCACGGTTGGTCTCGAACCGGACGACGCCGGGGTTCGACGACGGCTTCTCGTTGACGACGATCGACTGGCCCATGGTCAACGCACGTTAGCGACCCGCCTGGGCCCGGCTCCCATCCGTCGACCGCCTCCGCCGGTCACCCGGGCGGCCCATCCACCGGGCGGGCGACGGGCCTCGGTACGGTCGCCGCGATGGACCAGGAGCGCCGCGAGGTCGACGTGCGCCACGTGGCGCTCACCACCCTCGTGGTGGTCAGCGTGACCCTGGTGTCGGTGGGCGCGGTGCTCGCCGTCGGGCGCCTCTGGAAGGTCGTCACCTACCTCATGGTGGCGATGTTCTTCGCCGTGGTGCTGACCCCGCCCATCGACTTCTTCCAGCACAAGCTCAAGATGCGCCGCGGCATCGCCACCTTCCTGGTGTTCCTCATCGGCCTCGCCGCCCTCTCCGGGCTGATCTACGCCTTCGTGAAGCCGCTGGTGGACCAGGGCCGGAAGTTCTCCGACAACGTGCCGACCATGGTGGAGGACGCCCAGAAGGGCAAGGGCCCGGTGGGCCGCCTGGTGAAGAAGTACAAGCTCCAGGACTGGGTCGACGACAACCGCGAGACCATCGACAAGCAGGCCCGGGCCGCCGGCGGCAAGGGCCTGTCGGTGGTCCAGTCGGTGTTCTCCGGGATCATCGCCGCGGTCACCGTGCTGGTGCTCACCGTGCTGCTGGTGGTGGGCGGGCCCGACCTCAGCGAGGCCACGGTCAACATCCTCCCGGAGCGACATCGCCAGCGCGTCCGGCGCGTGGCAGCCGACGCCGCCAAGGCGGTCTCGGGCTACATGTTCGGCAACGTGGTGATCTCGATCGTCGCGGGCATCAGCGCGTACGTGTTCCTGCGCATCGCCGGCGTGCCCTACCCGGAGGTGCTCGCGCTGTGGGTGGCCTTCGCCGACCTCATCCCGCTGGTGGGCGCCACGCTCGGCGCGGTGCCCACCATCGGCTTCGCCTTCCTCCACTCGCTGCCCGCCGGCATCGCCGCCATCGTCTTCTTCGTGATCTACCAGCAGTTCGAGAACAACGTCCTGCAGGTCACGGTCATGGCCCGCACGGTGAACGTGAACGCGCTGGGCATCTTCGTCTCGGTGCTCGTCGGCGTGGAGCTCTTCGGCCTGCTCGGCGCCCTCCTCGCCATCCCCGCCGCCGGCGTGATCCAGGTGGTGGTGCGGGACCTGTGGGACGAGCACCAGGGCCGCCTCAAGGAGGAGCCCAGCATCGGCACCTCCGAGACCCCGCTCAGCGAGGCCACCCCTTCCTGAGGGCCCCGGCGCGCCGGCGGCCCAGGGCGCGATAGACACGCTCGGGCGGGGGGGGATCCGTCGCACGAGGAGGATCACGTGGCCGTCACCGAGACCTACGAGCTCGAGGGGCACATCGTCGACTCGCTGCTGCTCGCCAAGGTGCTGGACCTGGTGCTCGAGTCGGGCGCCGACTACCGGCTCGAGCTCGTCGACATCGGGCGCACCGCCACCGACTCCAGCCGGGTGGTCATCGAGATCACGGCCGAGGACGACGAGCACCTGCTGCGCCTGGCCGAGCAGCTCCAGGTCCACGGCGTGAACCCGCTCCAGCACGACCCGGCGGTCCTGGAGGAGGCGGCCACCGACGGCGTGCTGCCCACCGGGTTCCACAGCACCACCAACCTGGCCACCGAGGTCAACATCGGGGGCCGCTGGGTGCCGGTGGTGAACCCGGAGATGGACTGCGGCATCGTCGTGGTCCCCGGCGCCGACGGCGGCCCGGCCGAGGTGCGCACGGTGCCCATGCACCGGGTCCGGGCGGGCGACCAGATCGTGGTGGGCGGCCTGGGCGTGCGGGTGCGGGCGCCCCGTGCTCCCAAGGGCGCGTCGTCGTTCGAGTTCATGGACTCCGACGTGTCGTCGGAGAAGCCCAAGGGCCTGCAGCTCACCGCCCTCGTCGAGCGCCTCCAGGCCGCCCGCGAGGCCGGCGAGAAGGTGCTGGTGGTCTGTGGCCCCGCGGTGGTCCACACCGGCGGGGCGCCCGAGGTGGCCCGGCTGGTGCGGGCCGGCTGGATCGACGTGCTCTTCGCCGGCAACGGCTTCGCCACCCACGACATCGAGTCCAACGTGCTGGGCACGTCGCTCGGGGTCTCGGTCACCTCCGGCGCCGGGACCGAGGGCGGCCACTCGAACCACCTGCGGGTCATCAACGAGATCCGGGGCCACGGCTCCATCGCCGCCGCCGTCGAGGCGGGCTACGTCGGCGGCGGCGTCATGTACGAGCTCACCAAGCGGGGCCTGCCGTTCGTGCTGGGCGGGTCCATCCGCGACGACGGCCCGCTCCCGGACACGACGACCGACGTCGTGGCCGCCGCCGACCGCATGCGGGAGCTGGTGCCGGGCGTGGGCGTGGCGCTGATGCTGGCCACCACGCTGCACGCCATCGCCACCGGCAACCTGCTCCCCGGGGCGGTCGACACCTGGTGCATCGACATCAACCAGGCCGTGGTCACCAAGCTGGCCGACCGGGGCAGCCACCAGGCGCGGGGCATCGTCACCGACGTCGGCCCGTTCCTCCGCCAGCTCGCCGACCAGCTGGGGGCCTGAGGCGATGGCCGAGCTCGAGTGGGGCCGCCGGTACCTGATGTGCCCGCCGGAGCACTTCGGCGTCCTCTACGAGATCAACCCGTGGATGCACGAGGAGGTGGCGGTCGACCCCGATCGCGCCCTGGCCCAGTGGGAGGGCCTGCGCGACACGCTGGTGGCCGCCGGCGCCACGGTCGAGCTCGTCCACCAGACCGCCGAGGTGCCCGACATGGTGTTCTCGGCCAACGCCGGCATCGTCAACGCCTCGGCGGTCGGCGGCCCCCAGTTCGTGCCCAGCCACTTCCGCCACGCCGAGCGCCAGGGCGAGACGGAGCAGTTCGCCACCTGGTTCGACGACGCCGGCTGGACCGTCGACCGGCTGCCCACCGAGCTCGACCACGAAGGCGCGGGCGATGCCCTGCCCTTCGGCGGCGTGCTGGTCTCGGGCTACCGGTTCCGCTCCGACCAGCAGGCCGCCACCCACCTCTCCCGCCTGACCGGCGCGCCGGTGCGCTCGGTGGAGCTGGTCGACGAGCGGCTCTACCACGTCGACATCACGTTCTGCCCCCTGTCGGATCGCCACGCGATGGGTGCGCCGATGGCCTGGGACCGCTACGGCCGCCAGGTCATGGAGGCCCTGGTGCCCGAGCCGCTGTGGCTCACCGACGACGAGGCGCTGAGCTTCTGCGCCAACTCGGTGGTGGTGGGCACCACCGTGGTCATGCCGGTCACCCCGGTGCGGGTGGGCCGCCAGCTCGAGGCGTGGGGCTTCGACGTCGTGACCTGCGACGTGAGCGAGTTCCTGAAGGCCGGCGGCGGCTGCCGCTGCCTCACCCTGGCCCTCGACACCCCGCTCGGCCCCGGGCCGGCGGGCACCACCGGGCCGGGCTAGGAGGCCGGCTCGACGGCGGCGTCGTCGCAGCCCTTCGGGGCGGTGACGGGGTTGCAGCGGGCGGCCCGGAAGCCGGGCAGCTCGACGGTGTAGTCGGTGCCCATGGAGGGCTTCGCACCGTCGGGGCCGGGGTAGTCGGTGCTGACCCATTGCGCGCCGCTGGCGAGGGCGGCGTCGCGGACCGTGGTGTCGCCGGTGCGGCCCTGCTCGTTCGGCTCGTCGGCCCGGGTGCGGACCAGGTAGCCCTTGGCCACCAGGTCGGCGATCTCGTCGCCGTCGGCCACGGGATCGTCGATGCCGACGTAGGAGGCGTCGGGCTGGCCCGGGTCGGCGTTGGTGAACAGCACCGCTCCCGACAGGTCGGGGAAGGCCTTGAGGTAGCTGGACCGGTAGGGCTCGCCGTTGACCATCAGGAACAGGAACTTCCCGCGGCTCTCGCCCAGGGTGGGCCAGGCGTGGTCCAGCACGGCGGCCTCGAGGGTGGCGTGGTCGCCCTGCACGTCCTCCGGGGTGATGAGGTCGTCGGGATCGAGGACCGAGCGGATCTCCCGGTCGAGGACGGCCATGGCCGCCGCCGTCCACTTCTCCGGCCGGGCCTGGCCGGGCACGTTGAAGATCAGCGGACCGTCCTTGAACTGGATGTTCACGGCCACCGGCACGTGGTCGGGGTGGTCGTCGGACCACGCCTTCAGCTCGGTGAGGCAGGTGACCACGGACGGGCAGGCCGAGTGGTAGTCGACGTCCTGCTCGTGCAGCACCTTGGTGCCCGGCTCGGCCATCTCCGGCACCTCGTCGACGTAGGGGCCCAGGCCGGCCTGCTCGCGGAGCTTCGGCGTGGCGTAGAGCCCGCCCCGGCTGTCGGCGAACACGTCGAGCTCCAGCTGGCGGACCCGCTCCTCGCCGACCTGGGTGGCCAGCGCCGGGTGGGAGTAGGTGCGGGTGGCGGCCTCGCCGGGGTTCAGGGCCACCAAGAGGTCGTGCTCGGCCTTCGGGGCCGCCACGTGGAAGCTGTTGTGGGTGCCGATGGCCTGGATCTGGTCGAGGCGCAGGTCGTCGTCGGCCTTCGGCGCGGTGGTGCTGGTGGCTGCGCTGGCCTTGGTGGTCGTGGTGCGGGCGGCGTCGCTGCCTCCGTCGCTGCTGCACGCCGCCAGGGCCGCCGCCAGCACGAGGGCGGCGCCGAGCAGCCCGATCCGTCGTTCCGCTCGGTTCCCCATGGCGGGGAGTCTGTCAGGCAGCTGCTGGCGCTGCGCCGCTGCCGTCCGCCCGGGCGCCGGGCCGGAGCGAGCGCCAGGCGAACGCCGCTGCGGTCACCGACACGGCGGCCAGCACGGCGTGGACGACCTTGAAGGCGGCCTCGCTGTCGACGCTGGCGGGCGGCTCGGCCACCAGGATCATCGGCAGGCGCACCGCCCAGTAGGCGATGGTGGCGAGGGCGAACGCCTTGCCCACGGTGGCGAACCACGCCGTGGTGCGAGCTCGGTCGGTGAGGAGGAGGCCCAGCAGGACGGCGGCCGCCACCCAGAACGCGGTGATGGGCAGCGACCAGCCGACCTTGGCCGCCACCGAGTCCTCGTCGTTCGTCCAGGCCAGAGGGATGCGGGTGGTCCAGATGACGAGCGTCAGCGCGCAGAAGGCGGCGACGGGGTACGGGCGGAGGCGCTCCATGCCTCGACGGTACCGGTCGCCCTCCGTCCGCCCCCAGTCGCTCAGGTGCCGTCGCCGGGCGCCCGGTCGGTGTCGCCACGCTCGGCCACCTGCTCGCGCACGCCCTCGTCGGCGAAGGTCCGGCCTCGGCCTCCGACCTCGAGGTCGGCCTCGGCCTGCGCTCGGATGCGCTCGTCGTCGGCCTTGATCTCCTCGAGGCGGGCCTCTTCGGCCTCCACGTCGAGGGCGGCGTCGGGCTTCGGGGCGGCGGGGTCGGTGGCGTCGGTCATGTCGCCGACCTTTCCGATGGGCGGCACCGGCAGACCCCGAGCGGCGGTCCGCGCCAACTTGACCGACCAGTCAAGTTCCCCGGGATGCAGAGGCCGCCATGACCGAGACCACGCTCGACGAGCTCCGTGCCGAGGCCACCGCCTTCCTGGATGCCAACGCCGCCCCCAAGCCCGCCGCCGCCGCCGCGTTCACGTGGGGCGAGGGCGACGACGACGTCGCCCTCTTCGAGGAGGTCGAGCCGGCCGAGGAGGCCCGCCAGCTGGCGGCGGCCAAGGCGTGGCTCGGCGCCCGGGCGGCCGCCGGCCTGCACTGGCTCAGCGGCCCCACCGAGCTCGGCGGCCGAGGCCTCGGACGGGCCCACGAGCAGCTGTACCGCTCCCTCGAGGCCCGTTACCAGGTCCCGAACCAGAGCTTCTTCGGCATCGGCTTCGGCATGGTGGCGCCGACGATGCTCGCCCACGGCACGCCCGAGGTCCACGCCTACCTGCCGCGCATGTACGCCGGCGAGCTGGTGGGCTGCCAGCTCTTCAGCGAGCCGGGCGCCGGCTCCGACCTCGCCGGGCTGCAGACCAGGGCCGAGCGCGACGGGGACGAGTGGGTGGTGACGGGCCAGAAGGTCTGGACCTCCGGCGCCCACTACGCCGACCTCGGCGAGATCATCTGCCGCACCGATCCGGACCTGCCCAAGCACAAGGGCCTCACCGGCTTCGTGGTCGACATGCACGCGCCGGGCGTGACGGTGCGACCCCTGCGCCAGATGACCGGTGGGGCGGCGTTCAACGAGGTGTTCTTCGACGAGGTGCGGGTCCCCGACAGCCACCGGCTCGGCGACGTCAACCGGGGCTGGACGGTGGCGCTGACCACCCTCATGAACGAGCGGGCTTCCATCGGCGGCGGGGGCGGGGGCAGCGGCCTCGGGCTGGCCAGCGCGGCCCGGCTCATCGAGATGGTGCGGCACTTCGACGGGGCCGACGATCCGCTGCTCCGAGACGAGCTGGCCAAGCTCTACACCGGCTTCCAGGTGGCGAAGTACACGAACCTGCGGGCGGGGGCCACGCTCCGAGCCGGCGGGCTGCCCGGGCCGGAGCTCTCCGTCGGCAAGCTGGCCCTCACCGCCAACCTGACCGCCACCGCCGACTTCGTCGCCCGGGTGCTGGGCCCTCGGGTCCAGGCCGACACCGGCGAGTGGGGCACGTTCGCGTGGTCGCGGTTCATCTGCGGCACGCCCGGCATGCGCATCGCCGGCGGCTCCGACGAGACGCTGCGCAACATCGTGGGCGAGCGCGTGCTGGGCCTGCCGAAGGAGCCCGGCATCGACTCGACGACCGCCTTCAGGGACCTGGCGAAGAACTGAGGTCGGGCTCGCCCTCGACCACCTCGCGGTCGAGGACCCGGCGCTCGATGACCACCGAGGCCAGGTAGGTCGCAGCGGCGACGCCGAGGAGCACGGCCACCTCGACGTAGCGGGTGCGGTAGAAGTCGTCGCACGCCGGGTCCTTGCGCTGGCCCTGGGTGGCGATGGGCCCGCACGACGCGGCGCCGGCGGACCCGTGGGTCAGGCCGAGCCACAGCGCCCCCACCACCGCCAGGCAGGCGACCACCACCAGCAGCAGCGCCACGTGTCGAGCTCTCACGGTCCCACCCTTCGCTCTTCCGGGCGACAGCTTCGCGCCCCGCACGGCGGGCTCGCGCCGGACCTGGCCCGGTGCCGTCCCATCGGCCGGCCGGCCGGCGGTGTGAGGCTCAGGCGCCGGGGCCCTGCGAGTGGCCGGCGGCGGGCGAGCCGCCGACGAACCGACCCAGCCAGCGGCACGTGCGCATGAGGACCGGCCAGAACCCGATCCGGGTGAGGAAGGGGTTCGTGATCCCCGAGGTGATGCAGTAGTGCGAGTCGTACGGCGGGGTGTGGTGGACCCGGTGGTGCTCGGGCGACAGCACCAGCTTGTGGGCCTGCAGCCAGCGCACGGCGGCGGGCGGCTCGGCCACGTGGGCCCACTTGTGGACCTGGTTGGTCATCACGACGAAGACCATCAGCGCCAGCAGGAACGGGGCCAGGAACGGGTGGGAGGCGACGTCCATCCACAGCACCGCCGGGATGAGGAACGGCAGGCAGACCAAGTGGTTGTCGGCGTTGACCCGGACGAAGTCGCCGCGGGTCATGTCGAGCGGGTCGGTGTGGTGCTCGCGGAAGGAGCGGATGAACTTCTGGCCCACGAGCGGGGTGTCGACCGAGCCGAGGTTGTCGCACAACGCGTGCACCAGGCCGGACGCGAAGTCGGCCACGACCAGGGCCAGCAGCCCGGCACCGAGCGCTGCGGCCAGGGTCGCAACGTCGAGCGTGGTGATCAGCGAACCGAGCGTGCGCCAGGCGAAGACGGCACCGAACCCGTAGAAGAGCACCACCGCCACGAGCTCGATCACCCGGTGGCTGGTGGGGTACGAGTAGCGACCGAGGAGGCGCGGTGGGGGCAGCTCGGCGGTCGCTTCCATGGCGCACAGTGTACGAGGCGACCCCCCCGATGTGGATGGGGCCGCGGTCGACCGCGCTGGCGCGCCGGATCAGGTCCGGCTGGCGAGGTAGGCCCGCCAGCCGCCGTGGGCGGTGATGTCGACGGCGGCGGGGTCGGCGAGGGCGATGGGCTCGCAGAGGAAGCCGGCCAGCTCGGTGCCGTCCTCGAGCAGGACCCGGCCGACGCCGAGCGGTGCCGGGATGGCGTCCACGAAGGACGCGAACGCCGCCGGCGCCAGGGCCCACACCTCGACGGCGATGGCCGCGGCGCCCGGATCGTCGGCGCCCACCCGCACCAGGCCCGGCTTGGGCGGCGTGGTCGGCAGGGCGAAGAGGCGATAGGTGGGCGCGGTGCGGGCCTCGGCCACCAGGACGGCGCCCCGGTCGGCGAGCTGGTGGTGCAGCGGCTGGCCCTGCAGGTGGGCGCCGACAACCGCCAACGGGATCGGTCGGTCGGCGGTCATGCGATGCGGCCGCCGACGTCGGCGAGCAGGCCGTCGGACCAGGCCGGTCCGACGAGGGTGAGGCTGGGCGGCGGGCCGGCGGCCGGGACCGCGGACGAGCCCGACGGGGCGACGGGCACCGTGACCGCCGCCAGGTCGAGCAGGTTCACGAAGTTGGTGTAGGTGCCGAGCATCGAGTTCACGCCGATGGGGTCGGCCGCGACCTCGGCGATGGTGGGGACGCGCGGGACGGTCGGGAGCACCAGCAGGTCGACGGCGTCCCAGGTGGGCGCGGCGGCCATCGCGAGGCGCCGCAGCTCCGTCTGGTCCCGGAACACCGACCAGGCCGGGTGCTCGGCGGCGGCCAGGACGATCGACGCCACCACCGGGTCGAGGTCCGGCGGGGCCGAGGCCACGAACGCGCCGACGGCGTCGTAGCGCTCGGCCACGAACGAGCCGCCGTAGAGCAGGGCGGCCGCGGCGGAGAACGGCGCCAGGTCCACCTCGACGAACTGGGCGCCGGCCGGCTGGGCGGCGACCAGGGCGGCGACCGCCCCGGCGAAGCGGGCCGGCCCGGCCTCCTCACCGTCGAAGGTGAGGGCGGCGTCGCTGGGCACGCCGATCCGCAGGGGCGCCGACGGGGCGGCGGCGGCCGATGCCGTGGTCCCCGGAGGCGCCGACCGGCGCCACGGGTCGTCGGCGCGGACGGGAGCGGCGGCGGCGAGCTCCGCGACGGCTGCGGCCTCGGCCACGGTGCGGGCGAAGACCGACACGCAGTCGAGCGAGCGACAGGCCGGCACCACCCCGGCGGTGCTGAGCCGGCCTTTGGTGGGCTTCACGCCGACGATGCCGTTGGCCGCGGCCGGCACCCGGCCCGAGCCCGCGGTGTCGGTGCCCAGGGCGAGGTCGACCAGCCCCGCCGCCACCGCCACCGCGGAGCCCGAGCTCGATCCGCCCGAGACGAGGCCGTCCCAGTGGGCGTTCGGGCAGGCGCCGTGCGGCGACCGGGTGCCGACGAGGCCGGTGGCGAACTGGTCGAGGTTGGTCTTGCCCACCACCACGGCGCCGGCGTCGACGAGGGCCTGCACCGACGGGGCCGAGGCCGGCGGCAGGTACGCGTACGACGGGCAGCCAGCGGTGGTCGCCACGCCGGCGACGTCGATGTTGTCCTTCACCGCCAGCGTCCGTCCGGCGAGCGGCAGCGGGTGGCCGGCAGCCACCCGGGCGTCCACCGCGGCTGCGGCCGCTCGCACGACGTCCGGGGGGGAGCAGCGTGATCCAGATGCCGGGCCGACCGTCGGCAGCGATGGCGGCCAGGGACCGCTCGACGGCCGCCGTGGCGGGACCCGAGCCGGCCGCACCGGGACCGGAGGCCATCGGTTCGGCGGTGCTCACGGCGCCAGCTCCAGGTCGTCGAACTCGCCGGCGTCGGCCCACGCCTGGCGCTCCACGGCGAAGGCGGCCTGCTGGGTGGCGCGGAACCCGTCGATCGACGGCTGGTTGGCGGCGAGGAACCGCTCGTGGTCCGACAGGTGGAACGACGACTCCTCGATGCGGATGGGCAGCTGCCCCGCGCCCTGCTGGGCGCGCAGGTCGAGCAGCTCCTCCGCCGAGACGTCGTACCAGCGGAGCTGGTCGAAGGGCCGCAGCAGCCAGGGCTGGTCGAAGTGCGGACCGAGGCCGTCGCGGTTCCACACCTGCACGGTCCGGCCGACGAACTGGTACCCGCCGGGGCCCTCCATGCCGTAGATGCAGAGGTAGGACCCGCCGATGCCGACGGAGTTCTCGGCGGTCCAGGTGCGGGCGGGGTTGTACTTGGTGGTGACCAGCCGGTGCCGGGGGTCGAGCGGCGTGGCGAGCGGCGCACCGAGGTAGACGTCGCCGAGCCCGAGCACCAGGTACGAGGCGTCGAAGACGATGCGACGCACGTCGTCGGTGGTCTCGAGCCCGTTGATGCGGCGGATGAACTCGATGTTCCACGGGCACCAGGGAGCGTCCGCCCGGACCCCGTTGACGTAGCGATCGATCGCCTCCCGGGTGGCGGGGTCGTCCCAGGACAGCGGGAGGTGGACGATCCTCGACGGGAACGACTCCTCGGCGAGGTCACCGAGGTCGGCGCACGCCTCGCGCACGGCTGCCAGCGCCATGGTGGTGGTGAGGCGGCGCCCGTCGACCTGGATGAGCAGCGACCGCACGCCGGTGGTGGCGTCCACCAGCCCGGGGCCGAGGTGCCGGTGCACCCAGCGGTCGAGCGCCTGGACCCGCAGCCGGAGCTGGAGGTCCAGGGCCATGGCGCCGAACTCCACGAGCAGGAACCGGTCGCCGGCCTGGCGGAAGGTCACCTCGGGTGCGGTGCCGTCGCCGTGGTCGCGGGCGAGGACCCCGCCGGCGGCGGTGTCGTTGCGGACGAGGGCGGCGTTCCACGAGGGCCGGGCCACCGGTTCGATGCGGTCGGTCACCCGCCCCAGCCAGGCCTGGCGCTTGGCGTCGGCGGCCTCCGCCTGGGCGAGCGACCACGGCACGAGCCGCACCGAGTCGCCCGGGCGGACCTGCCCGAGCTTCCAGCGCTCGCTGGCCGCCACCACGGCCGGGCACACGAAGCCGCCCAGGCTGGGCCCGTCGGGCCCGAGCACGATGGGCATGTCACCGGTCAGGTCGACCGAGCCGATGGCGTAGCCGGTGTCGTGGATGTTCGACGGGTGGAGCCCGGCATCGCCGCCGTCGGGACGGGCCCAGCGGGGCTTGGGCCCGAGGAGGCGGACGCCGGTGCGCGCCGAGTTCGCGTCGACGCCCCAGGTCGTGCGCAGCAGGGCCAGCAGGCCCGCCTCGGTGAGGAACTCCGGTGCGGTGTGCGGGCCCACCAGCACGCCGACCTCCCACTCGCGCCCGAGCACCGGCGCGACGCCCGGGGCCAGGGGGGCTGGGCCGGCCGCTGCCGAGGTCGCCGATGGCGAGGTGGTCACCGGCGGCGAGCGTCCGACCCTCGTGGCCCCCGAACCCGGCGAGCGTGAACGTGGAGCGGCTCCCGAGGTACGGCTCGACGTCGATGCCGCCGCGCACGGCCAAGGTGGCGCGGAGCCCGTCGACCGCCGCGCCGACGACCACCGTGGCGCCGGGCGGCACGAGCGCCGGCACGCCGGCGGGCACGGTCCGGCCGTCGACGACGAGGGGCATGGACGCACCGCAGATGGCCACGATGGCGCCGCCCGGGAACCGCAGGGTGGGCCCGGCCCCGGTGAGCTCGAGGGCGGCCGCCGACTCGTGGTTGCCGACCACGGCGTTGGCCAGGCGGTGCGACAGGTCGTCCATGGGGCCGTTGGGCGGCACGCCGACGTGCCAGTAGCCGAGGCGGCCGGGCACGTCCTGCACGGTGGTGAACGGGCCGCCGGCCACCACCTCGATGTCGGGCCCTCGTTCGGCGACGGCGTCGGCGCCCGCGCGAGCCTCCACGAGGGTCACGACGGCGGGCCGTGGACCAGGAGCTGGATCGGGGTGGGGTCGAACCCGTTGCAGGGGTTGTTGACCTGCGGGCAGTTCGAGATCACGGCCAGCACATCGACCTCGGCCCGGACGTCGACGTGCAGGCCCGGCGCCGAGATGCCGTCGACGATGCCGAGCAGGCCGTCGGGCCCCACCGGCACGTTCATGAACCAGTTGATGTTCGACACCACGTCCCGCTTGGTGAGGCCGTGGCGCCCGCCGACGTCGAGGAAGTTGTCGACGCACGCGTGCTGGTGGAGCGTGTGGTGGCCGTAGCGCAGCGTGTTCGACTCTCGGCTGCACGCCCCGCCGATCGTGTCGTGGTAGGCGCAGCTGGTCCCGGTGACGGTCAGCAGCACGTTGCCCTCGTTGCTGAGTAGCTGGCTCCCCGCCACCAGGAACACGTTGCCCTGGGCCACGATCGTGTCGCTCGCCGAGTACCGCTCCACGTGGTCGTCCGCCTTGAAGAACAGGCAGTCGACGGCCTGGTTGCCGCCCAGGTCGACGATGCGCAGGGTCTCCCCCGCCCGCAGCACGTGGGCCCAGGCGGCTCGCGCCTCCACCACCTCGTCGTGGAGCACGTCGCCCAGCGGGGCGAGCTCGCCGACGGCCGTCACCGGGAGCCCGCCAGCAGGAACTGCTCGCTGTTCTCGAACGCCCGCTGGCGCTCGGGCGAGGAGGTGCGGAACGGATCGGGCTCGGGGCGAACGGCGGTCCAGGCGGTGAGGCGAACCGGGCCGGCGGTGTAGGTCGGGCGGGCATCGAGGGGGTGGGGCGCCACCGCCACGGCCACCACCAGGTCGAGCTCGGCGCGCAGCTCCACGTGCGAGGGCGCATCGGTCGGCGCCTGCAGGGACAGCGCGCCGTCGTCGGCCACCCGGACCGAGGTGAAGAGGTTGAGCCCGGCGGTCAGGTCCCGGCGCTCGAGCCCCTGGCGGGCGACGGCGAGGGCCAGCAGGTCACGAGCGTTCGGCGTGGGCCCGTGGGCGGCGCCGTGGCCGTAGCGAGCCTCGTTGCCCCGGCGGTTGGTGTGGCCGCAGAGGGCGTCGTGGCGACCCGACGTGTCGGCGACGAGGGTGGCCAGGACGCGGCCCCGGTCCGAGAGGAGCAGCGACCCCGCACCGAGGTAGGCCTGCCACTGGACCTTCACGGTGTCGGCCGGGTTGTACCGCTCGGACGTCAGCGCGGCGTTCCAGAGCTGGAGGTTCACGCACGTGTCCCCTGCCTGGTCGGCGATCCGCAGGATCGTGCCGCGCCGGAGCACGGCGGTGGCGTAGCCACGCGCGCCGAGCCGTTCGTCCCACACCACGTCGCCGGCGGCGACGTCCGCAGGCAGGTCGGTCGCGCCGGTGGCCGGGACGGTGGCCTGGGTCGCCGCGCCCGTCCCGGCCTGCGAGCGGGCGTGGGCCAGGGCGGCCTCCAGGCTGGCGGTGCCGGCGTCGGCCGTGGGGTCGGGTTCCATGCGCTCCTCCGAGCCACTGTTTCGATGGGGCATCGAAACAGGCCCCGATCTTGGAGGCTCCCGGCCTCCGGCACAACCCCTCGCCCGCCGAGTTCACGGAGCGGAAACGCAGCGGGAGGCCCACGGGCGGCAGCTGCGCAGCGGGCGGGTCAGCCGAGGGCGGGGGCCGACCTCGGTACGATCGCCCGATGACCGCGCCGAGCGACGATGCCCCGCCCCGGCGCGCCGGGCGGCCCCGGGCCGACGCCCGCAGCGTCTCCGGCGACCCCACCGACGAGATCCTGGCGGCGGCCAGCCGCTTGATCGGCGAGCTCGGCGTGGGGGGCACGCCGATGTCGAGGATCGCCCAAGAGGTGGGGCTGAAGCAGTCCTCGCTCTACTACTACTTCCGCCGCAAGGAGGAGATCCTGGCGGCGCTGGTCGCCCGGGCCAACGTGGTGCCGCTGGAGCTCCTCGCTGCCATCTCCGCCGATGGCGACGCCCCCGCCGTGCAGCTCTACCGGTTCGTGCGCGCCGATGCCGTCGCCCTGTGCGCGCTCCCCTTCGACATCAACGACATCCACCGCATCGCCATGCGCGACCCCGTCGAGTTCGCCTCGTACTGGAAGGAGCGGGCCTCGCTCGAGCGCCAGCTCGCCACCATCGTCCGCCGGGGCACGGCCGAAGGCTCGCTGCGCAAGGTCGACGCCCGCCTCACGGCCCTCACCCTCTTGGCCAACGACGAGGGCGCGCAGAACTGGTTCCGGCTCGGCTCCAAGTGGTCGACCGCAGCGATCGGTGGGCACCTGGCCGAGCTCGCGGTGGCCGGACTGCTCGTCGACCCCGCTGACCTGGCGACCACCCGGCGCCGGGCGGACGAGCTCGACGCCCGCACGTAGCGTCGAGTTTCGATAGGCAATCGAAACCGACACCGCCCGTTCGCAGCTCGGAAACGACCCCGAAACAACGCCTCCTTACGTTGCCCACCATCGCTGGTGGTGCCCGCACCGCCGGCCTCGGCTCCTGGAGGAACCATGAGGAACGGCACCCGCCGCATCGCCACCACCATCGCCGCCGGGCTGCTCACCGCCGGCCTGCTCGCCAGCTGCGGCAGCAGCGACTCCGGCGGCTCGTCGAGCTCCGACGGCGGATCGAAGGGCGGTGCCAGCGGCGACGTCATCAAGATCGGCTACAGCGCCTGGCCGGGCTGGTTCCCGCTGGCCGTGGCCGACCAGGAGAAGATCTTCGCCGACGCCGGGCTGAACGTGGAGCTCACCTACTTCGCCGACTACACGGCGTCGCTGGACGCCCTGGTGGCCGGCAAGGTCGACGTCAACGCCCAGACGCTCAACGACACCATCTTCGGCGTGGCCGCCGGCAGCGACCAGAAGGTGATCGTGGTGGGCGACAACTCCACCGGCAACGACGCGGTCATCTGCGACGAGTCGGTGAAGGACGTGAAGGACCTGAAGGGCAAGACCATCGCCGCCGAGGAAGGCGTGGTCGACCACTTCCTGCTCCTGCAGGCGCTCGACGCCGAGGGCCTGACCCAGGACGACATCGACTTCGTGGGCGTCAAGACCGACGCCGCGGCAGCCGGGTTCGCCGGCGGGCAGTTCGACTGCGTGGCCGTGTTCGCCCCCTTCACGGTGCAGGCCCTGGAGCGCAAGGGCTCCCACGTGGTGGTCAGCTCCAAGGACTTCCCGGGCGTCATCCCCGACCACCTGGTGGCCACGGCCGACTTCGTGAAGGACCGCCCGGAGGACACCCAGAAGCTGGTCGACGCCTGGTACGCCACCCTCGACGCCATCAAGGCCGACCCGAAGGGCACCACGGCGATCATGGCCAAGAAGGCCGGCCTGTCCACGAAGGAGTACGACTCGCTCGCCGAGGGCACCACGCTGTTCACCGCCGATGAGGCCATGGATGCCTTCGAGGATCGCAAGGGCGACGCCACGTCGCTCCCGGAGATGGCCCGTCGCATCAACCCGTTCCTGGTGGACTCCGGCCTGGCCAAGGACGAGGCCCCGCTCGACGGGCTCTTCGCCCCCGAGTTCACCAAGGCGTACCTGGACGACAAGGGCGAGGGGTGACCACGGTGGAGCCGGTGGCCGCTCCCCTCGCGGTGGAGCCCACCGCCCGCCGGTCCCCGCCCGACCCCGCCGCCCCCACCCGGGGGCGGCGGCCGTCCCGGCTGCTGGGGATCCGCTCGACCATCCCGGCCACCTGGCGCATCGCCCTCGGCCTGGTCGGCGTGGCGGTCGTGTTCGCCATCTGGATCTGGGGCGCCGGCGGCGGCTCGGCCACCATCCCCACGCCGCTCGCGTCGTGGAAGGCCTTCACCTCCATGGTGTCCGACGGCAGCTTCCAGACCGACCTCTGGGCCTCGGCCCAGCGCGTGGCCATCGGCTATGCGATCTCCATGGCGATCGGCGTCGCCCTCGGCATCGCCATCGGCAGCTTCGCCTCGGTCGAGGCGTTCTTCGAGCCGCAGATCGGCTTCCTGCGCTACATCCCGGCCCCGGCCCTGCTGCCGCTGTTCCTGCTGCTGCTCGGCTTCGACGAGACGCCGAAGATCTGGCTCATCGTGGTGGGCACCGTCTTCTACAACGTCCTGATGATCGCGGACGTCGCCCGCAACGTGCCCCGCGAGATGCTCAACGCGAGCTACACGCTCGGCGCCGGGCGGCGCACGATCCTGCGCCGGGTGATCCTCCCCCACTCCCTGCCCGGGATCATCGACGTCGCCCGCATCAACCTGGCCGCCGCCTGGTCGATGCTCGTGGTGGCCGAGCTGCTCGGCGCCAAGGCCGGCCTCGCCTACACGATCAACCTCTCGCAGCGCTTCCGAGCCGTCGACGTGATGTTCGCCCTGCTCATCGTCTTCGGGGTCATCGGCATCGTCAGCGACGTGCTGCTGCGCCGCCTGCGCTGGCTCGTCTCGCCCTGGGCCCGGAGCTGAAGGAGCACCATGGTCAAGATCTCCCCCACCGGCACGCTGGTCGACGAGAAGCTGGCGGTCCGCGGCGTCACCAAGGTGTTCACCGGCCGCAAGGCGGACGTGACCGCGCTCGACGACGTCGACCTCCACGTCGACAGCGGCGAGCTGGTCTGCCTCCTCGGCGCCTCGGGCTGCGGCAAGTCGACCCTGCTCTCGATCATCGGCGGCCTCGAGGTGGCCACCGCCGGCGAGGTCTACGTCGACGACGAGCGGGTGGTGGGCCCCGGCGCCGACCGCGGCATGGTCTTCCAGGCGTACTCGCTGTTCCCGTGGCAGACCGTCACCCAGAACATCGCCTTCGGCCTGGAGGTGGCCGGTTGGGACAAGGCCCGTCGCCGCGCCCGGGTCGACGAGCTGCTCGGGATCATGGGGCTGCGGGACTTCGCCGACGCCCTGCCCAAGGAGCTCTCGGGCGGCATGCGCCAGCGGGTGGCCATCGCCCGGGCCCTGGCCCCCGAGCCCGACGTGCTGCTCCTGGACGAGCCCTTCGGTGCCCTGGACGCCCAGACCAAGCGCCACATGCAGGACTTCCTGCTCAGCCTCTGGCAGCGCACGGGCACCACCATCCTCATGGTCACCCACGACATCGAGGAGGCCATCTACCTCTCGCAGCGGATCTACGTCCTGGCCGCCCGACCCGGCCGGGTGGCCGCCGAGGTGCACGTCCCCTTCGGCTCCACCCGCGGCCCGGCGGTCAAGCGCGACCCCCGCTTCCTCGACCTCCGCGACGAGCTGGGCGACCTGCTGGGCTGAGCCCCTGAGGTCCTGGGCGCCAGCTGCTCGCCGGCCCTCGCTCGGGAGCCGGCCGCCCGATCAGAACAGCGAGCCCTGGTCCTCGTCGACGGGCCGCCAGTGGCGCTTGGCGCCGGTCCAGGGGATGTCGTCCATGAAGGCCCAGCTGCGGCGGTGGATGGCCGAGGGCCCCAGGCCGCGCAGGGCCTGCTTGTGGCGGGGGCACGGGTAGCCCTTGTTCCAGGCGAAGTCGTAGGCCGGGTAGTGCTCGTCCTCCAGCCGCATGATCCGGTCCCGGGTGACCTTGGCCAGGATGCTGGCGGCCGAGATCGAGAGGCAGGTGGCGTCGCCCTTCACGATCATCGTGGTGGTCCCGCCGCCCACGAAGTCCCACTTGCCGTCGATGAGGTGCTGGTCGGGGACCACGCCCAGGGCGTCGATGGCCCGACGGGCCGCCAGGCGCTGCGCCTCGGACATGCCCAGCTCGTCGCACTCCTGGTGCGACGCGTGGCCGACCGCCCAGGCGTCGCACCAGTCGGCGATGCGGTCGAACATCGCCTCGCGCTCGCGCTCGGTGAGGGCCTTGGAGTCACGGACCTTGTTGATCCGGCGGTCCTTGGGCAGCACCACCGCCCCGATGGTGAGCGGGCCGGCCCACGAGCCGCGGCCGACCTCGTCGATCCCCACCACGACCTCGTGGCCGGCCGCCCACAGGGCCCGCTCGGCGGCCAGGCCGGGGGCCTGGCGCTTCAGCGCCTTGCGCAGCGGTGGAGCGGTCCGGGCGGCCATCGGGGGCGAACCTACCGGCTCGTCGACCCCGGTCCCACCGCGGTGCCGAACGGGCCGGCGGACGGGCCAGACTGTTGCCGTGCAACCGCTCACCGCCACCGACGACCGCATCGTCGCCGACCTGGCGGCGGACATCCTCGGGCCCCTGGGCTTCACCGCCTTCGGCTACCAGCGGTTCTGGCTGGCCGACCACGGCTGGTGGGCGCAGACGGTGGGCCTGCACCGGCCCGACCACGGCGAGGGCCTGGTGGCCAACGTCGGCTGGGTGCACCTGTGGGACCAGCTCGAGCACTTCGGCTTCTACGGCCTCGAGCCGGTGCACTGGCCCGACGGCCGGCTGGTCAACGTGGCGTGGACGCCCGACGAGCCCCACGCCTTCGAGGCCCGAGTGGAAGGCGCGGTGATCCTGGCCGCCGAGCTGGCCCAGGCCCAGTCCGACGCCCACGCCGACGGCACCCGCGGGCTGCGGTCGGTGGCCGGCCAGCGCCGCATCAACGAGTGGGCCACCTACGACGCCGGCGTCGCCGAGGCGCTGCTCGGCCGGCGGGCCCGGGCCCGGCAGTCCCTGCAGGAGGTCGTGCGCCTCTGCAGCCGGCCCGGCGGCGAGCACATCGACTGGGTGGGGCGGCTGCGCCTCGACGCCGCCGACCTCCTCGAACGCCTCCCCCAGAGCGCGTCGCTGCGCTGGGAGCTGAACCGGCGGATCGCCCTCACCCGGGAGCGCAAGGGCCTGCGGGCCGTCGACCCCATCTGGTAGCGACCCGGTCGCCGGCCCGCCGAGGCGGGTGGGCGCGGGGTCAGCGGGGGCGGTCGAGCGCCGGGCCGAGGGCGACGGCGGCGAGCGCCGACCACGCCAGCAGCCCGGCGAGGCGCACCACCCGGGCGCCGTCCCCGTCGGCGGCGTCACCCGACCCGGTCCCGCGCGCGGCGCCGATGGCACCGATGGAGAGGAACGACCCCACCGACCCGATCGAGAGCGCCGAGCCCACCGAGCCGATCGACAGGAACGAGCCGACAGAGCCGATCGAGAGCGCCGAGGCGACCGACCCCAGCGACCACGCCGAGGCCGCGGAGAGCACCGAGCCGCTGGAGGCGAAGGACGCCACCGAGCGGTGGGAGCGGGCCGAGAGGACCGAAGCCTCGGAGTCGATCGAGCCCCCGTCGGGCCCGAAGCGGTCTGACCAGGACGACGCTGCCATGGCCGCGCACCGTACCCCGAGCCGGTCGGGCCGTCCCCGCCCGACCGGTGGGGATCGGTGCCCTCGGCCGACGCCGCGACCCACCAGGACGGCCCGGACCAGGCCGAGCCGGCCGACCGGTGAGCGATCGGGCCCGCCGTCGGCCGGGTCCACCACCGGTCCCGGCCAACCGACCCCGGTCGACCTGGTGAGGATCCGTGGCCGCAGGGGGCAGGGACGGCCACCAGAACGGGTGGAACTGCGGATCGGGCGCTCGCGGGCCGGCCGGGCGTGGAACACTCGGCGGCGCAGATCCACGAGGGGGCCGACGTGACCGCAGCACCAGACCAGCCGAACGACGACGGCGCAGCGGGCGGCAGCCTGCTGGGCGCCATGACGAGCCGGCGGGCGTTCCTCGCCGGCGCGGTGGCCACCGCCGGGCTGTCGATGCTCGACCCCCGCCAGCTCGCCGCGGCGCGGCGGCGCGCCGTGGCCCTGCCGGTCGGGGACCTGTTCCCGCTCGGCGTGGCGTCCGGCGACCCCACCGCCCAGGGCGTGATCCTGTGGACGCGGCTCATCAGCCCCGTGCCGGCCACGCCGCTGCCCCCGGCCGACATCGCCGTCGATTGGGAGGTGGCCACCGACGACGCCTTCGCGGACGTCGTGGCCAGCGGCACCGCCCCGGCGGTGGCGGCCCTGGCCCACTCGGTCCACGTCGACGTCGAGGGGCTGCAGCCCGACACCTGGTACTGGTACCGCTTCAGCGCCGACGGCCGCACCAGCGCGGTGGCCCGGACCCGCACCTTCCCCGGTGCCGGTGCGACGCCGGAGCGGGTGGTGTTCGCCCTCGCTACCTGCCAGAACTGGTCCGACGGCTACTACACGGCCCACGCCGGCATCGCCGCGGAGGACCTCGACTTCGTGGTCTTCGTGGGCGACTACATCTACGAGAAGAGCGCCAACCGGCAGCCCCGCCCGATCTCGATCCCCGAGTCGGTGGACCTGCCCACCTACCGGGCCCGCTACGAGCTCTACAAGGGCGACCCCAACCTGCAGGCCTCCCACCACCGGGCGCCGTGGATCACCACCGTCGACGACCACGAGGTCGCCAACAACATGATCGCCGGCATCGGCAAGGACGGCGAGGCGGCCGGCGACCCGGCGGCCATCGCCGCCTGGCTGGCTCGCCGGGCCGACGCCTACCAGGCCTGGTACGAGCACCAGCCGGTGCGCCTCCCGGCCCCGTCCAGCGCCGACTACCGCATCCACCGGGTGGTGGAGCACTCGGACCTGCTCCGCTTCTTCGTGCTCGACGGCCGCCAGTACCGCTCCGGCTACCCCACCGGGACCACCTCGGAGGGCGCCGACGACCCGAAGCGCTTCGACGAGGACCGGACGATGCTCGGCGCCGAGCAGGAGGCGTGGCTCGACCAGCAGTTCGCCGCCACCACGTCGCGGTGGAACGCCGTCGCCCAGCAGACGGTGATGACCGCCACGCCCATCCCGGTGGGCAAGACCAACTTCTTCAACTTCGACCAGTGGGACGGCTACGTGGCCGCCCGCAACCGGCTGCTGCACAGCCTGGTCGACCGCAAGGTCCGCAACCCCATGGTCCTCTCGGGCGACATCCACCTGGCGGCGGCCGGCGGCGTGCGCCTCGACTACGACGACCCTGCGGCGCCCGACATCGCCAACGAGGTGGTCACCACCTCGATCTCGAGCCGCTTCGACGACGGCCTCCTCGACCTGTTCACCGCGGCGCTGGAGAAGGCCTCCTGGGCCCGCTACGGCAACGCGGTGGACCGCGGCTACGCCCTGATCACCCTCACGGCGAACGAGTGGCGCACCGACTTCCGCGTGGTCGACGTGAAGGTGCCGTCGGCGACCGTGCGCACCGATCACACCGACCGGGTCCAGGACCGCGACCCGGTGGTCCTGCCCCCGCCCACCACGGCGCCGCCGACCACCACGGCACCACCCGCTGGTCCGGCCCCGGCCACCGGCGCCCAGCCGGTGAGCGGCGCCGCCGACTACACGGGCTAGGCCCGGGAGGCCCAGGAGAACGTCGGGGCCACCACGACCTCGGTGCGCAGGCTGTTGGCGATGAAGCACTCGCGGTGCGCGACCTCGGTGAGGTGGAGCAGCCGCTCCTCGTCGGGACGGGCCCGCTCGGTGTCGGCCAGCACCACCGCCGGGCGCAGGTCGATGCGGGTGAGCCGGACCGGGAGGTCGTCCTCCGGCATGAGCGCCGAGGCCTCGTCCGCGTAGGCCACCACGTCGAGCCGGGCCCGGGCCGCCACGGCGAGGAAGCTCAGCAGCTGGCAGGACGAGGCGGCGGCGAGCAGGAGCTGCTCGGGGTTGGCCAGCGCCGGGTCGCCCCCGAAGGCGGGGTCCGAGGAGAGGACCAGGTCGGCGCCGGCGGGCGGGGTGGCCAGCCGGTGGGCCCGGTCGTAGGCGTCGTAGCCGGCGCCGGTGGAGCCGCTCCAGGTGAGCGAGCTGCGGTAGGTGTGGGTGGCGGCCATGGCGCCAGCCTGCCAGCCCGCCGGGCCAGGCCCACCGGCAGTTCGGGGGCTCAGCGGCGACCGAGGAAGACCACGCGGGCGAGGTCCGAGAGCACCGTGGTGGGGGCGTCCTGCTGGAGCATCCGGGAGAAGGCCAGGCCCTCGCCCAGCGACACCAGCACGGTGGCGAGGTCGGCGGCCGGGATCGCCAGCTCGATGGCGAAGCGGTCGGCCTCGGACTGGATCATGCCGGTGACGAAGGCGAGGATCATCGACTCGCGCGACGCCAGCTCCTCCTGCATCTGGGGCCGATCCCGCGTGGTGCTGGCCACCTCGAGGATCAGCGCCCCCCCACAGCTGCTCGCCGACCATGCCGTCCCACCACCCGGTGAAGGTGTCCAGCCGGGCCTCGATGGTCTCGGGGGAGCTCAGCAGCGCCTGCTGCAGGTCGACCAGGCGGTTGCGGAAGTGCCGGTCGAGCACCGCCAGCACCAGCTCCTCCTTGCCGTTGAAGTTGGAGTAGACGGCGCCCTTGGAGAAGCCGGCCAGCTCGGCCACCCGCTCGAGCGACGTGCCCCGGTAGCCGTGCTCGAAGAACTGGTCGGCGGCCACCTCGAGCAAGCGCTCGCGCGTGACGGCCTGGCTCTCTCGACGTGACAGGCGGCGCTCCATGCGAGGGCGATGGTACTCGGATGCCGCCGGTCTCCGAGTGCCCCGAACGGGCGGCTCGGATCGGCTCGCTTGCCGCGGGAACGTGGCGCCCGACACGTAACCTCGCACCGATGACCGAGCCGAGCGCCTCCACCCGGGCCGACCGGCTCGCCGTGGGCACCAAGGTCGAGGTGCGCTCCGGCTTCGACGGCTCCTGGTCCACCGGGTTCGCCGTCGAGGAGGTGCTCGAGGCCGGCTACCGCCTGCGCCGGCGCAGCGACGGCCAGGTCCTGCCGGCCACGCTCCCGTCGGCGTCGGTCCGCAAGGAGCGCAAGAGCTCCATGTGGTGGGTCTAGGCCTCCGGCCCGGACCCCACCCCGCCGCCCATGGTGGCGATGAAGTCCTCGACGTCGATCGCCGTGAGCGTCATGGTCTTGAGCGTGCCGCGTGCGGCGAGGGTGGTGGCCACCTTCGCCATCGTGAGCTCGTCCGGCGCCTCGAGGATGTTGAGGAAGTCCCACTGGCCGAGCAGCGCGAACTGCTCTAGCACCTTCACGCCCATGGACTCGACGTCGGCGTTGACCTCGCGCAGCCGCTCCGGGCTGTCGCGCAGCCGGGCGTGGCCGTCGGGTCCGAGCGTCGAGAGCATCACGAACTTGGGCATGGCGGCCACCCTAGGTCGGCCTGCCACCCCCATCGGCCGCTGCGGGGGTGGAAACGGACACCGGTGCCACGTCGTAGCTTGGGCGCCATGGCCCGCCAGGTGCACGTCGTCCCCCACACCCACTGGGATCGGGAGTGGTACAAGCCGTACCCGGTCTTCCGGATGCAGCTGGTGGAGCTGCTCGACCAGCTGCTTCCGACGCTCACCGACGACGACAGCTACGCCCACTTCCAGCTCGACGGGCAGATGGCGGTGGTCGACGACTACCTGGAGATCCGCCCCGGGGAGCGGCAGCGCCTGGTGGACCTGGCCGAGGCCGGCCGGCTCACCATGGGCCCCTGGTACACGTTGCCCGACGAGTTCCTGGTGTCCGGCGAGACCCTGGTGCGCGACATCCAGCTGGGGCTGCGCAAGGCGGTCGAGTTCGGCGGCGCCATGGAGATCGGCTACCTGCCCGACATGTTCGGCCACGTCGCCCAGATGCCGCAGATCCTCCGGCAGTTCGGCTTCGCCGACGCCGTGGTGTGGCGGGGCATCCCCTTCGCCGTCGACGCCTCGGCGTTCGACTGGGAGGGCCCCGACGGCTCCTCGGTGCGGGCCGAGTACCTGTCCGACGGCTACTCCAACGGCGCCCGCCTGCCCGAGCACGGCAAGCAGCTCGTGGAGCAGCTCGACGCCTTCTGGGCGGCGCAGGGCCCGCTGGTCAGCGACCCGATCCTCTGGATGAACGGCACCGACCACCAGCTGCCGCAGGCCCGCCTGGGCCGCGTGGTGGCCGAGGCCAACGAGGCGGGCGCCGGCTACGAGCTGGTGGTCACGTCCCTGGCCGCCCACCTGGCCGCCTCGTCCCGCGAGGGCCTCCCCCGGTGGGTGGGCGAGCTGCGCTCCGGGGCCCGCACCAACCTGCTCATGGGCGTGGCCTCCTGCCGGGTCGACGTGAAGCAGGCCTCGGCCGAGGCGGAGCGGTGGCTCGAGCGGGTGGCCGAGCCGCTCGCCGCCCTCTGGCTGCCCGCTGCCGAGTGGCCGGGCGCCTTCCTGGACGTGGCCTGGACCGACGTCATCCGCAACGCCGCCCACGACTCCATCTGCGGCTGCTCGGCCGACGAGGTCAACGACGCGGTGCTGCACCGCTACGCCGAGTCCACCCTCGTCGCCCGCTCCCTCACCGAGCGGGCCCTGGTTCGGGTGCTCGCCGCCTCGGGCCAGGCGGCCATCGCCGTCAACCCCACCGCCCGCGAGCGCTCGTTCACCTCGACCTCGATCGTCTCCGGCGAGGTGGCGCCGCCGCACACCCAGCAGCTCTCCTACCGGCCGGCCCGCGTGCGGTTCGCCTCGGTGGGCAAGGCCGAGGCCGAGGCCGTGGTCATGCGGGCCGCCCTCGAGGACCCCAAGGCGTCGCAGGCGTCGCTGGCCCCGGCCGACGACGGCTCGGGCGACTGGATCGCCACCGTGGTCACCGACCGCCAGCCCACCCAGGTCGACGCCATGGCGCTGCGCCAGCAGCTGCGGGACCTCGCCGCCGCGGACCCCACCGGCACCGTGCACGTCGACCTCCTGCGCCCCTCGGCCACCCAGGAGGTGCTGTTCCGCAGCGAGCCGGTGCCCGGCTTCGGCTGGCGGGGCCTCGCCCCCGCCGACCTGGGCGACCACTCCGTCCGGGCCGAGGGCCAGGGCATCACCAACGGGCTCGTCACCGTGGTCCCGGACCAGAGCGACGGCACCTTCGCGGTGAACGGGATCGAGGGGTACGGCCGGCTGGTCGACGAGGGCGACGACGGCGACACCTACAACTGGAACCCGCCCACCCACGACCAGGTCGTCCAGCGCCCGCGCGACGTCGACGTGCTCGTGAGCGAGGCCGGCCCGGTGCGGGGCCGCATCGTGATCACGCGCACCTACTGGCTGCCCACCCACGTCGAGGACGGCCACCGGGTGGGCGAGGTCGAGACGGTGGTCACCACCACCGTCGACGTCCACGCCGGCGAGGACCTGGTCCGGGTGTCGATCGCGTTCGACAACCGCTCCGAGGACCACCGCCTCCGCGTCCACCTGCCGCTGCCCGAGGCCACCGACCACTCGGTGGCCGAGTGCGCCTACGGCACCGTCACACGTGGCCTCACCGCCGAGGGCGGCCCCACCGAGGTGCCGCTCCCGACCTTCCCGAGCCGCCGCTTCGTGGCCGCGGGCGGGCTGCTGGTCGCCCACGACGGGCTGAGCGAGTACGAGCTCGTCGAGCTCGAGGGCGAGGGCCCCGACGCCCGGGCCCGAGAGCTGGCCATCACCGTCATCCGGTGCATGGGCGTGATCTCGAAGCCGCCCATGGCCATGCGGGCCGTCGAGGCCGGGCCCCACACGCTCACACCCAAGGCCCAGATGCCCGGCCACCACAAGGTGTCGCTGGTGCTGCACCTCGCCGGGCGCGACCCCTACGCGGTGGCCGACGAGGCGTTCACGCCCGTGCAGACCGCCCGCTTCCCCGGCAAGGGCGGCCTCGGCGACCCGACCGCGAGCAGCCAGGCCCTGTCGGTCACCGGCGCCGAGGTCACCGCCCTGCACCGCACCGACGCCGGCACCCTCGAGCTGCGCGTGGTCAACCCCACCGACGCCCCCGCCACCGTCGTGGTGGCCGGCCGCACCGGTCGCGTGGTCGACCTGCGCGGCGAACCGGCCGGGCCGGCGTTCACCGGCGAGCTGGAGCTGGGCCCCTGGAAGATCGCCACGATCCTGCTCGACGACTGAGCGGCTCCCTGCCGGTCCGGGGCGTGACCGGGCCGGCGCCGCCTCGGCTCACCGAGAGCCGCGGGGTCAGGCGACGACGTCGACCGGGGTGCCCAGCGGGGCCAGCTGGGCCATGCGGGTGATGGCGTCGTTGGTCATGCGGACGCACCCGTTCGACACGTTCTGGCCGAGCAGCTCGGGCCGGTTCGTGCCGTGCATGGCGATCTGGCCCACGCCGCCGCCGAAGGACTGGAGCACGTCGCTGAACCCGGCGACGCTCACCTGGTAGGCGCCGTAGGGGCCGGTGTCGTAGGGCACCTTCACGATGCCGTCGACGAAGAACGTGCCCAGCGGGGTGGGGGTGGCCGGCGCGCCGACGGCGACGGTCTCCTGGAGCAGGACGTCGTCGCCGTGCAGCACCGTGACCCGGTGCGCACCCACCTCGACCAGCACCCGGTTGGGCACCTTGCGCAGGGTGACCTGGGCCTTCTCCACCCACAGGACCAGGTTGTTGGGCCGCGACGAGACCCGGACCTGCAGCCACGGGCCCTTCTCGGCCAGGACCAGGAACACCACCGGCAGGCCCTCGTGGGTGGGGTTGGCCAGGGCCGGCTTCTCGAGGTACGGCACGTCCGGTGCCTGGAAGAGCGACACCGACGGACCGTTGGCGTCGGCCACCAGGAAGCTGGTGGGCGCCTTCTTCTTGGCCGGGCCGGGCCAGGTGCCCGAGAGGGTGGAGGTGGCGCTCGCCCGGGTGGAGATGCGCACCGCGTCGGGCACGGTGGGCGCCTCGGTGGACGTGAAGCCCACCAGCGCGAACGCGCTGCCGATCGTGAGGATCACCACGACGGGGATGCCCCGCAGCACCCAAGCCCACCTGCGCATCCCGGAAGGATACGACACGGGCCTTCAGGTTTCCTTCGGCTCCGGGCCGTCGGTCGGCGCGGCGGGGGCCTCGTCCTCGCCGGCGGAGCGGCGCCGGTGCCGCTCCTCGCGCCGGGCGGCGATCTCGGCCACCCGGGCGGCCCGCCGCTCGGCGCGGCGGTGCTCGGCCTCTTCGTGGTTGGCGTGGTCGGGCTCGGCCACCGCTTCGCGGCGCAAGACGAACAGCGGGATGCGCCCGATGTTCTTGAGGTTGCGCGGCCCGATGGTCTTCCAGACGAGGCCGGGCTCGTCGGCCAGGGCCTCGTGCACCTCCTCGGAGCAGACGACCGCACCGGGGAAGGCGATGTTGACGATCCGGCTGGCCCGGTTCACCACCGGACCGAACAGGTCGGCCTCGCGCTGGAGCACCGGGCCCGCGGCCAGGCCCACCCGCACGTCGGACAGCTCGTCGTCGTCGCGGTAGGTCTCCGACAGGGTCAGGGCGATCTCGGCGGCGGCCCGCACGTCGGCGACGGAGAACATGACCTCGTCGCCGATCATCTTCACCACGCGGCCGCCCAGGCGGCTGACGGTGTCGTAGGCGATGGCCTCGAAGCGGTCGACCACGGCGGCCAGCTCGTGGGCGGTGACCTGCTGGCTGAGCGCGGTGAAGCCCACCAGGTCGGCGAAGCCCACGGCCCGGTGGTCGGGGTCGGTGCCGGCGTGCTCGCGGGCCATGCGGGCCCGGGCCTCGGCCTGCACGTGGCGACGCCACACGAAGTCCATGACCTGCAGGAGGGTCGGCAGCAGGACCGGGGCCACCGCCGCGAAGTCGTCGTCCCCGTGCTCGGTGGCGCCGAGGTGGTGGTTGGTGGGCTCGGCGGGGTCGATGGCGTCGACCAGGGCCGAGGCCACCCGGGCCAGCGAGGAGCCGATGACCCGGGCCATCTGGACGATGAGGTCGTCGTCGATCATCCCCATGTCGAGGAACCGGCCGATGGTCGAGAGCATCCCGACGTCGAACTCGGTGAAGATGCGGTCGCCGCGCCGGGGCTCGACGAAGCCGAGCGAGCGCCACATCTGGGCGATCAGCTCGGCGGAGAGCCCGGTGGCC
Organism: Aquihabitans sp. G128; assembly: GCF_019048865.1. GTDB lineage: Bacteria > Actinomycetota > Acidimicrobiia > Acidimicrobiales > Iamiaceae > Aquihabitans. The sequence continues at coordinate 1,854,976 of NZ_CP077604.1, forward strand.
TCGGAGATCTCGGCCAGGTCGTGCGAGGGCGTCTCGGGCAGCACCAGGTGCTCGATGGCGAGCAGCTCCAGGTGGCGGTGCGAGCGGGCCTCGGCGATCTCGTCGTCGCTCAACCCGACCGAGCGCAGCAGGGCCGCCATGGCGTGGGCGTCGAGGGGCGACGTGGCGCTCGACGCGAAGGGGGCGGGGTCCGGGGCGTCCACCTCGGTGGCCGGGTCGGGCCACCGCACGGGCTCGGGCGCGTCCGGCACCGGGCTCACGAGAACGTGCCGCCCTCGGGGATGGTCGGCGGCTCGGGCTCGTCCGGCGCCGAGCCGGGCTTGCGCATCTCCGGGAGGATGTCGGGGTGCTCCGACACCAGGGTGAGCTGGTCGAGGCCGGCCGGCGGCGCCACCTCGGCGAGCAGGGCGTCGCCGCGCAGCTCGGTGGTGGACCAGGTGGGGTCGAGGCCGGGGATGGTGAGCCGCACCGGGGCGAGGCCGGGGTGGGGCTCGAGCTCCCACAGCAGGGCCGGTCGGATGCCGTGCCAGCGGACCGCGAACGAGAGCCGGCCGAAGTCGGTGGGCGCATCGTGGAGCTCGATGCCGCCGCCGTACCAGCTCTCGGGGTGCACCGGCAGCAGCGCCAGGCCGTCCGGGCGTTCGGCCACGAGCAAGCTCCGTGCCGCCGCGACGACCGCGGCGGCCGCCACCAGGTCGTGGCCGCTCGGGCGCCCGCCGGGGCCGGGGCCGGCCCAGGTGCCGGTGGGCGAGGCGGCCACCACCACGTGGTCGAGCTCGGTGACGGCCGCGGCGTCGCCGCCGGCGATGCGACCGGCCAGCAGGACCAGGTGGTCGGCGGCGGTGGCGGGGGTGGGCTCGGGCAGGTCGGCGGCCACCCGCCCGGCGAGGGCGGCGACGCTGGTCCCGGCGCCCGGTTGCCCGGCGGCGGTCAGCATGGTGGCGGCCGAGGCGAGGGCGTCGGCGGCGCGGCGGCGGGAAGCGGTGCCGGTCAGGTGGCCCTTGCGGTGGGCGCGGTCGAGGCGCTCCACGGCGGCGGCCACCTCGGGCAGCATCCAGTCGAGGAGGGCGTCGATGCGGTGCAGGCGCCAGTGGCGGGCGATCACGGCGAGGGCGAGGGCGTCGACCTCGGGCGTCGGGTCGACCAGGCGCTCGATCCAGCGGGCCACGACGGTGCCCACGTCGGCCGGGCGGTCGAGCAGGTCGAAGGCGCCGAGGAGGACCTCGGTGGCACCGGGCTCGAGGTCGGGCATGCGGTGGCCGTCGCGGCGCACCGCGGTGCCGTCGTGGGCCAGGTGGATCTGGGCTCGGGCCCGCTCGGTGGCGAGGGCCAGGCGGCGCTCGGGGATCTCGAACCGCGGGCCGCGGCGGTGGACCTCCCAGCCCGAGGCCACCGTGGCGGCGTCGGGCAGCACCGCGGGGTATGGCACGGGGTCGGTGCCGACCTCGCCCACCGGCACCGCCACGCGGAGGACCGCGGTGTGAGGCAGGGGGTAGATGAGCGCCAGGGTGGCCAGGCCGTCCGGGCAGTCGGCGGCCACCAGCTCGGTGCCGGCGGCGCCCGAGGTCACCACGGCGGCGACGTCGCCCAGCTCGTGGCTGCCGACCGCCAGGTGGTTGGGCTTGCGGGGCACCACCAGCACGGGTCGGCCGTCGATGCGGACCAGGTGGGCGACGTCGCGCCCGGTGCCGCCCTCGGTGGGCTCGATGGTGATGCGGGAGGCGGCGCCCACGGCGTCGGCCACCAGGGGCCGGAGCACGAGCGCCACCGCGAACGGCACGGCGGTGGCGTTCTCGACCTCGACGCCCACCCACTCGTCGCCGATCGGCCGGGGCGACCGGAAGCCGTAGGCCCGGTGCACGGCGTCGCCGCCGGGGATGCGCACCAGCGTCTCGACCACCGGTGCCTCGTCCACCAGCTGCTGGCGGACGGCGGCCTCCTGCGGCGGCAGGTGCCAGCGATCGTCGGCGCCGACCCACCAGTCGAGGCTCCAGCCCTCCCCCACCACCAGGCCGGTGGGGTCGACCGCGGTGGCCGTGGGCGACGCCACCGTGCCGATGAGCGTCCAGCGGGGCGGGGCGCCCTCGGCGAGGCCTCGGGGCAGGACCCAGCCCGCCTCGCCGAGGCGGGCGGCGAGGCCGCCGGCGTCCTCTGCGGGGGCGCCCGAGGGCTCGGTCGCGGGGGCGGCGGTGTCCGGCGGGGCGGCGGCGGTCGGGGTGCGGCGGCGGAACATGACGGCCCGGGTCTACCGGGCCGGGCTGATCCCGTCCATCTCACGGCCCGTGCCCCGCTTGAGCAGCCCGGCGTAGGCCTCGGCGGCGGTGCGGCCGCCGTGGCAGACGCCGTAGACCTCCTGGGCGATCGGCATGTCCAGGCCCAGCTCGTCGGCCAGCTCCATGACCACCTTCGACGTCTTCACGCCCTCGGCGACCATGTTCATGGCGGCGATGATCTCGTCGATGGTCTCGCCCTTGCCGAGGCGCTCGCCGACGTGGCGGTTGCGGCTCTGGGTGCTGATGCAGGTGGCCACCAGGTCGCCCATGCCGGCCAGCCCCGAGAAGGTCAGCGGCTCGCCGCCGAGGGCCACGCCCATGCGGGTGACCTCGCTCAGGCCGCGGGTGATGACGGCGGCGCGGGTGTTGTCGCCGGCGCCCAGGCCGTCGGCCATCCCGGACGCGATGGCGATGACGTTCTTGAGCACGCCGCCCATCTCGCAGCCGACGATGTCCTCGTTGATGTAGACGCGGAACAGGTCGGCCTGGAAGATCTGCTGGATGGCCTTGGCGACGTTGTCGTCGTCCATGGCGATCACGCTGGCGGCGGCGTGGCCGGCCAGGATCTCCTTGGCCAGGTTGGGGCCGGTGAGGATGCCGACGGGGTGGCCGGGCAGGACCTCCTCGATGAGCTGGCTCATGCGCAGCTTGGTGCCCAGCTCGAGGCCCTTCGAGAGCGAGACCACCGGCACCCAGGGCCGCAGGAAGGGCTTCACGGCCTCCAGCGACGAGCGGAAGCCGCTCGAGGGCACGCCCATCACCAGCAGGTCGGCCTCGGTGACGGCCTTCTCCAGGTCGGCCGTGGCCCGCAGCTGCGACGGGAGGCGGTAGCCGGCGAGGTAGTCGCCGTTCTCGTGGTCCCGGTCGATCTGCTCGGCCAGCGTCGCCCGCCGCGACCACAGCTGGGTGGGGGCGTTGTGCGAGGCGAGGGCGGCGACCGTGGTGCCCCACGAGCCGGCACCGATGACGGAGACCCGGATGTCCATGGCAGCGCACGTTAGGCGGTGATCGCTCGGGTGTGACGCCCGTCGCACGGGTCGACCCGGGTGCCGTCGACCGCTTGCGGTGGGCGACGGCCGGGCGCTGCCGGGTGGCGGCGGCGTGCTGGTCGGGTGCCGGCCGGCTGCGTGGCGACGCCCGCCGCTGGTCCGGGTCGCCCGGTAGCGTGACGGGCGATGCGTGCCGCCGTCGTGATCCCGGTCAAGGGGTTCCACGCGGCCAAGCTCCGGCTGGCGCCGGCGCTCACCCCGGAGGCCCGGGCGGTGCTGGCCCGGCAGATGGCCACGCGGGTGGTCCAGGCCGCCGGCGACCTGCCGGTGATCGTCGTCTGCGAGGACGAGGTCGTGCGCGGCTGGGCGGCCGAGGTGGGCGCTTCGGTGCACTGGACGCCGGGGCTGGGCCTCGATGGCGCCGTGCACGCCGGGGTCGCCGCCGCCGAGGCCGCCGGCGCCGAGCGGATCGTGGTGGCCCACGCCGACCTGCCGCTGGCCACCGGGCTGGACCACGTGGTCGGGCGCTCGGGCGTGGTGCTGGTGCCGGATCGCCGCACCGAGGGCACCAACGTCATCGCCATCCCGGCGGGCAGCGGCTTCCGGTTCCAGTACGGGACGGGCTCGTTCGCCCGCCACCGCCACGAGGCCGTCCGGCTGGGCCTGCCTGTCGAGGTGCTGACCGACGCGGCCCTCGGGTGGGACGTCGACGTCCCCGACGACCTGCAACTCCCCGACGGCGACGACCTCGCCGTCGGCCGGCCCCGCTGAAGGAGCTCCCCGTGCCCTCGCTCGACCTGCCCGTCCCTGCTCGCGCCCTCGCCGTCGGCGCCCACCCCGATGACATCGAGTTCGGGGCGGGGGCCACGTTGGCCAAGTGGGCCGCGGCCGGGTGCCAGGTGTCCTTCGCCATCTGCACCGACGGCTCGAAGGGCACGTGGGACGCCGACGCCGACCTGCACCAGCTGGTCCGCACCCGCCAGCTGGAGGCGGCTGCGGCGGCCGCGGCCATCGGAGCCACCGGCGAGGTCGTGTTCCTCGGACGGGTCGACGGCGAGCTGGAGAACGACCGCGAGACCCGATCCGAGCTGTCGCGCTGGATCCGCGTGCTGCGCCCGGACGTGCTGCTGGGCCACGACCCGTGGAAGCGCTACCGGCTGCACCCGGACCACCGGGCCGGCGGCTTCCTGGTCTGCGACGCCCTCGTGGCGGCCCGGGACCCGCACTTCTTCCCCGAGCACGAGGTCGCCCACCACCGGCCCTCGGCGCTGCTGCTCTTCGAGGCCGACGAGCCGGACCACGCCGAGGTGGTCGACGTCGGCCACGTCGACGCCAAGATCGCCGCCCTCGAGGCGCACCGCTCGCAGTACGAGTCGACCATGTTCATCCCCACCGGTGACGATCCCGACGGCGAGGGGCCTCGGGTCGGTCCGGCCGGGGAGCGCTTCCGCGCCGAGGTGCGCGCCGGCACGGCCGAGGCCGGCGGCTGGGCCGGCGTCGCCCACGCCGAGCGCTTCCGCCTGATGCCCACCGATCGCTGACCCCTGGCGGGTCGCCGGCGTGCGACCAGAGCCAGCACCACGGTTCCGGTCGCGGATCGAGCACGTGGCCAACACCCACTGCGACCAAAGCCGCGCCTGTGGTTCTGGTCGCGGAACGAGCACGTGGCCAACACCCACTGCGACCAAAGCCGCGCCCCGTACATCTGGTCGCAGAACCGGCAGCTAGCCGACACCAGCCGCGACCAAAGACGCGCCCCGTACATCTGGTCGCAGAACCGGCAGCTAGCCGACACCAGCAGCGACCAAAGACGCGCCCCGTACATCTGGTCGCAATACCGGCAGCTAGCCGACACCAGCCGCAACCGAAGCCGCTCGCCGCAGTTCTGGTCGCCCGCCAACCTGCACCGCGACCAGTGCCTCGCCGCGATGCTCTGGCCGCAACGTGGGTCGCCAGCCGACACCGGCCGCGACCAGAGCCCGCCACGACGGTTGTGGTCGCCAGCCGACACCGGCCGCGACCAGAGCCCGCCACGACGGTTCTGGTCGCCACCAGCTCGAACCGCGACCAGAGTGAGTTCGTGCGGTTCTGGTCGTGCCGCGCCCCGCCAGCCAACGCCGATCGCGACCAGACACCGATGCGGAGGTTCTGGTCGCCCGGTGGCAGTGCCGGACTGCCGACAACCGCAGGGTTGCGACCTGAGCTACCAGTTCGGGGCGAGCGTCCGCCGGCGCGGCTACCAGGTGGGGGCGGCGACGCCGAGCGGGCCGGCGGGGACGGCGAACGACGGCACCAGGCCGGCGATCGTGCCCGCCAGGGGCACCCGGTCCGCCGCTCCCCAGGCGGTGGCCACCGGCACCAGCAGGTCGTCGGGCCACGGGCCCCGCTCGGCGGCGAGGCCGCCGGGGACGGGCGAGGCGAGGAGGTGGTTGGCCGCTCCCACCAGCGAGCCCCGCACCTCCGCGGTGGCGCCGGTCCGCACCAGGCGGGTGAGCGCCCGGCACGTCGCCGCTGCCAGCAGGTGGCCGACGCCGTGGTCGAGCGCCTGGGCCGGCAGGGGCACCGGCCGGTCCGAGCCGGCGGCGACCATGCCGGCCGCCGCGATGCCCGTGCTCATCTGGACGAGGCTGTCGAAGCCCCGCCGGCCCGACCACGGCCCGCCCCAGCCGTAGGCGTCGTGGCTGACGGTCACGAGCGCCGGGTTCAGGGATCGGAGCCCCACCGAGTCGTAGCCCAGCCCGGCCAGGGCGCCCGGGCGCAGGCCGGCCACCACCACGTGGGCCTCGGCCACCAGCGCCTCGAACCGCCGACGGTCGTCGAGGACCCGAAGGTCGAGGGCGGCGCACCGCTTGCCGAGGGTGGTCTCCGGCAGCAGCGCCCCGACCTCGGCGAACCCCGGCGGGTCGATCCGCACGACGTCGGCGCCGTAGCCGGCGAGGTACCGGGTGGCCACCGGCCCGGCGATCACGCGGGTCAGGTCCAGGACGCGGATGCCCGCCAGGGGCGCAGCCCCTGGCGGGGTGCCCAGGTCGACCGCGGTCCCGCCGGTGATCGGGACCGGGTCGCCCAGGCGAACGGGGGCCTCGCTCGCGGTGGCGAGGCCGGCGGGGTGGGCGCCCCACGAGGCGGCGTCGCGCAGGACCGCAGCACAGCCGCCCTCGTCGACCACGGCCGCCTCGAGCTCGTCGCCGCTCCGGAGGGCGACCCGGGCGGCCACCTCCTCGCGGGTCACCTCGACCGCCGGGTCCAGCCCGAGCGCCCCGAGGGCAGCGTCGCGGTGCGAGGCGTAGTTCGTGTGGAGCCGGATCCACCCGTCGGCGCTGCGGTGGTCCCCGGCGAGCGGGTCCCAGATCGGCGGGCGCTCCCAACCCTGCGGCTCGAAGAGCGCCTCGCACAGGAAGGAGGCGCAGGCCGCCGTGCGGTCGACCGAGACGGCCGGCAGGGCCGACCCGGTGCGAGCCGCCCACAGCTCCGCGACGGCCAGGGCGGCGGCGCCGGCGGCCGCCGATGCGAAGCCCGTCACGTCGAACACCGAGGGAAGGACGACCTCGGGCCCGCTCGTCGCCACCGCCTCGGCGAGCGCCGCCTCGCCACCCAGCGCCGCCCACAGCACGGCGAGGTGGGCCTCGGTGCCGAGCATCGGACGGGAGGCGGTGGGGGGTGGGGTGACGGCCATGGCGACATCGTCCGCCGGCTCGACCTGCAGATCAACGTTGATTATCGTCAACGTTGATGACCGACCAGCTGAGCGCCCGCGAGGTGGCCGACCGCCTCGGCGTCGAGCTGTCCACCGTCTACGCCTACGCCAGCCGGGGATCGCTCACCCGACGCACCGGCTCCGATGGACGCCGGAGCCGCTACGACGCCGACGAGGTGGAGCTGCTCGCCCGCAAGGGCCGGCCCCGCTCGGTGCGACGCCGGCCCGGCGCGGTCGACGTCGTGATCGGCACCACCGTCAGCGAGATCGGCGACGGCTGGGTCCGCTACCGCGGCCACGACCTGCTCGACCTCGCCGGCCGCCACCCCTTCGAGGCCGTCGCCGACCTCCTCTGGACCGGCGAGCTGGAGGGGCCCGACGACGAGGCCCGCGCCGCGGTGGCCGCTGCCGGCGACCGCGCTGCACGCGCCGCCCACCGAGCCGCCCGCTCCCTCCCCGCCCAGGCCCCGGTGAGCTCCCGCCTGGCCGTCGGCGCAGCCGCGGCCTCGGCCCTGCTGCCACCCGACCCGGTCGACGCCGCCGCCACCCTCGTCCGCGCCCTCGTGGCCTCGCTTCCGGTCCGGACCCCCACCGGCACGAAGGCCAGCACCAGCACCCCCACCGGCGCCGCCGAGCGTTCCGGACCGATCACCGGCATCGCCGCCGCGCTGTGGCCCCGCTTCTCGCCGCTCGCCGCCACGCGGGAACGCGTCGCCGCCCTCGACCTGGCGCTGGTCCTGCTCGCCGAGCACGAGCTGGCCACGTCGACCCTGGCCGTGCGGGTGGCGGCCTCCACCGGCGCCGGCCCCGCCGAGTGCCTGCTCGCCGGGCTCGGCACGGTCAGCGGCCCGCTCCACGGGCGGGCCGCGGTCCGGGTCCACGAACGGCTGCTGGCCGGCGCCGACGGCCAGCTGGACCCCCGCCCCCACGCCGACGGCTTCGGCCACCTCGTCCACCGCGGCGGCGACCCCCGCTTCGCCCCGCTGCTGGCCGCCGTGCTCGCCCTCGCCGGACCCACGCGTCGCCGCACCATCGACGCCGACCTGGCGGCCCACGCCGCCGCCGGCGCTGCTCCACCCAACGTCGACGCCGCCCTCGGCGCCCTGGCCCTGGTGGCCCGGGCCGACCCCGGCACCACCGAGGCCGTGTTCGCCATCGCCCGCACCGCCGGCTGGCTGGCCCACGCCTACGAGGAGGCCGACGAGCTCCCCCTCCGCTACCGCGGCCGCACCCTCTACCGCGGCCCCCGCTGACCTCCCCAGACCCGAACCTGTCGCAGTTGGCCGACGCCCCGGTCGACAACTGCGACAAGTTCGTGGGGTCCGGCGACCAGAGCCAGCCGCCAGGGCGCTACTGGCCGGTGGGGATCCAGTTGCCGTGGAAGCCGAGGGGGACGCGAGCCGGCAGGTGGACGCGGGCGACCGGGGGCTCGGACGGGGCGGCGGCGTCGAGGACGACCAGCTCGCTGCGATCGGTGGTGCGGTCGTGGACCAGGGTGAGGTACCAGCCGTCGTCCTCGGCGGCCTCGGCGGTGCGGGGCACGAACACCAGCTCACCCGCCGTGCGACCGGCGCCGAAGCCGACCACCTCGCGGGCCCCGGTGCGGTTGTCGTAGCGGACGAGGCCGCCGGCGTCCCACCGCACGTCGTCGCTCTCGAGGCCGAGGTCGCCGTCGACCAGGCCGAGGCCGGTGGCCCAACCGAAGCGGTGGCGGCGCCCCACCACCCGCTCGTCGACTCGGGGGAACTCCAGGGCGAAGTCGTCGAGCTGCTCCTCGCGGACCTTGCCGGCCGCTCGGTCGACCGTCCAGCGCCACAGCGACGGGGCGCCCTCGTTGGGCCCCTGGTGGTCCGTCGCGAACATCTTCGGGTGGCGCACGACGTCGAGCACCACGGCGTCGCCGTCGTCGTAGGCGTTGAGCGGGTGGAACACGTAGCAGGGCTCGACCTCGAACCACTCGACCTGGTCGGGCTGGCCGCCCAGCGGCAGCACGCCCACCCGGGCGCCGTAGGCGTCGTTCCACGCGTACGGGAAGCTGCGCCCGGCCATGGCGAGGTCGAGGTCGAAGGTGACCGGCAGGTCGTAGACCACGACGCTGCTCTCGGTGATCGAGCAGTCGTGGAGCATCGGGCTGCCGGGGACCGGGATGTCGACCCGGTGGCGGATGCGGCCGTCGATGCCGGTGACGGTGTACTCGACCACCTCCGGGCGGCCCCAGTAGTAGCCCATGGTGTGCAGCTCGCCGGTGGCCGGGTCCTTCTTCGGGTGGGCGCTGAAGCCGTGCGGCAGGGTGCCGTCGAAGTCGGAGAAGCACACGGTCTCGAGCTCGTCGGTGAGCTCGGCGGGACGGCCGCCGGCCTCGACGATGGCCAGGGTGCGCCCGGCGTGGCCGATCACGTTGGTGTTGGCCGCCTCCATGTCGGCGAAGCGCTCGCCGGGCACCGGCTCCTCGCCCAGCGCCGCGCTGGCGGCGGTGCTGCGCACCCAGCGGTTCCGGTACCACTCGGCCCGCCCGTCTCGGAGGCGGATGCCGTGGACCATGCCCTGACCGGTGAACCAGTGGTAGTTCGCGGGATCCGGGGCCTCGAGCGGGTTCGGGCCGTTGCGGAGGTAGCGGCCGTCGAGCTCCGGCGGCAGGGTGCCGGTGACCGGCAGGTCGAAGGCGGTGACCTCGACCTCCACCGGGGCGTAGGCCCCTTCGAGGTAGCGGTTGGTGGCGACGTCGGGCATGGCGGGCTCCGGTTCCGATTCCATAACAGTGTTGTATAACGTTGTACTCGCAACCTGCCAGGCTGGCAAGACCCCTCCATGGCCCGCACCCCCGACCCCGCCGTGCGCGTCGCCCTCCTCGAGGCCGCGGCGCAGCTCCTGGCCGACGAGGGCCTCGACGCGCTCAGCCTCCGCAAGGTGGCCGGCCAGGTCGGGGCCTCGACCATGGCCGTGTACACCCACTTCGGCGGCAAGGACGAGCTGGTGGCCGAGGTGGTGAAGGAGGCGTTCCGCCGCCTGCACGTCGAGCTCACGTCGGTGCCGCGCACCGACGACGTCCTGGCCGACCTGGTGGCCACCGGTGTGGCCTACCGGCGCAACGCCCTGGCCAACGCGCCGCTGTACCGGGTGATGTTCGGCCTCAACCCCCTGGCGCTCACCGACCCCGCCGCCCACCAGGGCGAGACCGACGTCCACATCGGCCTCGATGCCTTCGGCGTGCTGGTGGGCGCGGTGGCCCGAGCGGTCGAGGCCGGGGCCCTGCACGGCGAGCCTCCCCAGCTGGCCCTGGCCTTCTGGGCCGCCGCCCACGGCGCGGTCAGCCTCGAGCTGGCCGGGTTCCTGGGCGAGGCCGGCCAGGCCACCTTCGACGCCGCCACCGGCGCCGTGTTCCTGGCGGCCACCCGGGCGTAGCGGCGCCCCCGAAACGAACGAAGGAGGGGCCGGAGCCCCTCCTTCGTGCGCGTGCGGTGCTGCTGCGGGGCCGGCGAGCCGGCCCCGGATCAGACCTTGGCCAGCTTGGGAGCCGGGACTTCCTTGTTGGCGACCTTCTTGAAGGTGGCGCCGATGGTGACCTTCGGGGCCTTCTTGGCCTTGACCTTGACGGTCTCACCGGTGCGCGGGTTGCGAGCGGTGGTGGCCTTCTTGGCGATCTGCTCGAAGGCGACGAAGCCCGTGAGCGCGACCTTGTCGCCCTTGGCGACGCTGGCGAGGATGGTCTCCTCGAACGCCTTCAGCACGCTCGCAGCGGTCGTCTTGTCGACGTCGGCCTGCGCAGCGACCTGGGCAACGAGCTCGGCCTTGGTGATGTTGGCCACAGCCAACCTCCTGGTTTTGTAGGGGATGCGACCCGCAATGTGGTCTGCGGGACCGCCGGAGGTCAAGTATTTCCCCGTTCCGCGCGGTTTTGGGGGATACCCCGACGATCTGTGCCCCGCTCGTAGGGTCACCGGATGCTCCCCGACGGCACCTACGAAGCGATCGTGGTCGACGCGGACGACGGTCCCGAGCCCGGCACGTTGCGCCTCGAGCTCGCCATCGCCGCCGGACCGCACCGCGGGGAGGTGCTCCCCATCGCCGTCGCCGGCCTACGCCGCGACCCGCTCGACCTGCTGGCCGTGCCCGCCACCGTGGTGGTCGAGGGCGGCGCGCCGAGGCTCACGCTGGAGGGCTGAGCTCCTCGAGCGCCGCAGCGATCGATGCCGCGGTGGCTGCCGCGTGGTCGACATCGGCGTAGCGGGTGCGGGGCCAGAAGAAGCCCTTCAGGCCGTCGCCCTTGGTGCGGGGCACCACGTGGACGTGCAGGTGCGGGACGCTCTGGCTCACCACGTTGTTCATGGCGACGAAGGTGCCCTTGGCGCCCATGGCGTCGCGCACCGCCACCGAGAGCTGCTGCACCCGCTGGAAGAGCGGCGCCACCGAGGCGGCGGGCAGGTCGGGCAGCGACACCACGTGCGGCCGCGGCACCAGCAGCACGTGGCCGGGGAACAGCGGGCGCACGTCGAGGAAGCCCACCGCCACCTCGTCGTCGAGCACCACGTGGGCCGCCTCCTCGCCGGCGACGATGCGGCAGAAGGTGCAGGAGGGGTCGGACGCCGGCGTCCCGGCGGGCTCGGTCACGCCGAGCGCCCCAGCGCCACCGACAGCGCCTCGACGAGGCGGCCGGCGTCGTCGACGGTGTTGAAGCCGTGGGCGCTGACCCGCACGGCGTCGCCCCGCACGCTGACGTGGACGCCCTGGTCGGCCAGCGCCGGGGCCAAGGCCTCGGCGTCGACCGACGGGTCGAGGCGGATGCCCAGCAGGTGGGCCGCCCGCAGGTGCTCGGGCGCCACCCGGAGGCCCAGGCGCTCGGCCCCGGCCGCCACCGCAGCGGTGATGGCGGCGGCGTGGCGGGCGGTGGCCGCCGGGCCCCACGAGGCCACCAGCTCGGCGCCCGCCAGCGCGGCCGGCACGAGTGCGAAGTTGGCGACCTCGCCGACGTCGTAGCGGCGAGCGCCGGGCTGGTAGTCGGGCGTGTAGTCGGCCAGGCAGGCGAGGCAGTGGCTGTTGGCCCGCGAGGTCCAGCCGTGCTCGATGGGCTCACCGTGGCGGCGGTCCGGTGCCGCCCACAGGAAGCCGACGCTGTAGGGGCCGCAGAGCCACTTGTAGGTGGCGCCGAACACGAAGTCGGGCCGCACGGCCGCCACGTCGAAGGGCTCGGCGCCGAGCGACTGGCACACGTCGACGGCCAGCGCGGCGCCCACGGCGTGGGTGGCCGCGCTCACGGCCTCCAGGTCGATGCGGGCGCCGTCGATCCAGTGGCACGGCGGCGCCGAGACCACGCCCACCCGGTCGCCCAAGCGATCGAGGTCGGCGAGCAGCGCGGCGGTCCAGTCGCCGTCGGCAGGGGCGGCGACCGTGTGCAGGGCACCTCCGTGGCGCAGCGCCAGGCGCTCCCAGGCGTAGACGTCGGACGGGAACTGCTTCTCGAGCACCACCGCCAACTGGCCGGGCCGGAGGTGGAGGTTGGCCGCTGCGGTCGACACGCCGTAGCTGACCGAGGGCGTGATGGCGATGCCATCGAGGTCGCCCGGCGCGCCGAGGAGCTCGGCGAAGGTGGCCCGCAGCTGGTCGACCGGGACGGTGAAGTCGTCGGCCGCCACGGTCCACGGGCGGCTCTTGCGGGCCAGGCCCATCCACCCTGCCTCCACCGCTGGCTTGGGCAGCGGGCCCATGAACGCGGTGTTGAGGTAGGTCACGTCCGGCGGCAGGTCGAACTCCTGGCGGGCCCGGGCGAAGGCATCGGGCACGGTCGACAGGCTCACGCCCCGAGTGTGCCACCCGCGGGCCGGCGATCCGCCGGACGTCGGCCCGGGTCCCCGCCCGACGGACGCCGACGGCGGAGCGGATCGGCGCGAGGATCGGGCGGTGCGAGTCGCCCTGCTGGTCACCTGCGTGGCCGACGTGTTCGAGCCGGAGGTGGCCGAGGCCACCGTCGAGGTGCTCACCGCCGGGGGCTGCGAGGTCTCCTGCCCGCAGGGCCAGACGTGCTGCGGGCAGCCCGCCTGGAACGCCGGATTCGCCGCCGACGCCGCACGGGTCGCCGGCACGACGCTGGCTGCGCTGGGCCGGGCGCTCGACGACGGCGCGGAGGCGGTGGTGGTGCCCGCCGGCTCCTGCGCCGCCATGGTGCGGCGCTTCTGGCCCGAGCTGTTCCACCTCCACGGCACCCCGGACCAGGTCGACCTGGCGGTGCGGGTGGCCGACCGCACCTGGGAGCTCACCGAGCTCGTCCCCCACCTCGACCTGCCGCCGCTCGCCCTCCCCGAGCCCACGACGGTGGCCTGGCACCACTCGTGCCACCTCCTCCGCGAGCTGCGCCACACCAGCGCCGCCGACGTGCTCGACGCGGTCGAGGGCTGCGACCGCACCGCCTGGGCCGCCGACGAGCGCTGCTGCGGCTTCGGCGGGCTCTTCAGCGTGAAGCTCCCCGAGGTCTCGGTGGCCATGGCCGACGACAAGGTCCGCTCGCTGCTCGCCGCCGACCCCCGGCCCGACGAGGTGGTCTCCGCCGACGCGTCGTGCCTCCTGCACCTGCGGGGCCGCATGGCGTCCGAGGGGGTGGCCATCCGCACCCGCCACGTGGCCCAGGTCCTGGCCGATGCCCTGCCTGCGGCCGGTCCCCTGCCGGCCGACGGGCCGTCGGAGCCGTCGTCGTGACCGGCCGCTGGCCGCTGGGCGACTCGAGCCTGCGGGACCGCATGGCCGCCGCGGTGGCCGACCCGGACGTGCCCGGGCGCATCCAGGTGGCGGTGGAGCGCTTCGGCACCCACCGCACCGAGGGCCTGGCCGAGCTGGCCGATCCCGACGGGCTCCGCCACCGGGCTCGGGCCCTCAAGGCGTCGATCCTCGCCGACCTCCCGGCCCTGGTCGACCGCCTCGAGGCGCAGCTGCAGGCCCAGGGCGCCACGGTCCACCGGGCCTCCGACGACGTCGAGGCGTCTGCCATCGTCGCCCGCATCGCCGCCGGGAAGCGGGTGGTGAAGTCGAAGTCGATGGCCACCGAGGAGATCGGCCTCAACGAGGCGCTGGAGGCCGCCGGCGCCACCGTGGTGGAGACCGACCTGGGCGAGTGGATCATCCAGCTGGCCGACCAGACGCCCAGCCACATCATCGCCCCGGCCGTCCACCACGACCGCCACTCGATCCTCGAGGTCTTCGAGCGGGTGGCCGGCGCCCACGGCGTGGCCGCCGAGCCCACCGCGCTGAACGCCTTCGCCCGCACCCGCCTGCGCCAGGAGTTCCTGGCCGCCGAGGTGGGCATCAGCGGGGTCAACTTCGCGGCGGTCGACACCGGCTCGCTGGTGCTGGTCACCAACGAGGGCAACGGCCGCCTCACCACGTCGCTCCCGCCGGTGCACGTGGCCGTGCTGGGCATGGAGCGGTTGGTGCGCAGCTGGGCCGAGCTCGACCTGTTCCTCACCCTGCTCACCCGTTCGGCAACCGGCCAGCGCCTGACGTCGTACACCAACGCCATCACCGGCCCCCGCCGCGCAGGCGAGCCCGACGGGCCCCAAGAGCTTCACGTGGTGGTGGTCGACAACGGCCGCTCGGCGCTGCTGGGCACCGAGCAGGAGGAGATGCTGGGCTGCCTGCGCTGCGGCGCCTGCCTCAACGTGTGCCCCGTCTACCGCCAGACCGGTGGCCACGCCTACGGCTGGGTGTACCCCGGCCCCATGGGCGCCGTGCTCACCGCCCTCCTGGCCCACGGCGAGCCCGGTGCTGCCGAGCTGCCCGGCGCCTCGACCCTGTGCGGGGCGTGCATGGACGCCTGCCCGGTGGAGATCCCGCTCCAGGACCTGCTGCTGGCGCTGCGCCGCGACCGGGCCGCCGACGGCGCCGAGCGGAGCGAGCGGGCGGCCTGGCGGGCGTGGTCGGAGGCGTGGGCGCACCCGGCGTCCTACCGGGCCAGCACCCGGGTGGCCACCGCGGTGGGCAGCCGGCTCGGCGACCGGTCCCGCCACCTGCCCGGCGCCTCACGCTGGACCGAGGGCCGTGAGGCCCCGGTCCCGGCCGCCCGCTCGTTCCGTTCCGCCTGGCAGGCCGACCACGGCACGACCGGCACCGCGGCCGCCCGCGCCGGCGCCCGCCCGCCGGCGCCGGGCCCCCGGCCCCTGCTCGACCCGGACGGCGCTGATCGCACCCAGGCCCACCCGCGGCCGGCGCCCACCGACGACGTGCCGCCCATCGAGCACCTGGTGGTCGACCCCGACGACCTGCTGGGCACCTTCGCCCGCACCGCCACCGAGGCGGGGGCTCGCGTCCACGTGGTCGCCGGCCCCGCCGTCCCACCCGAGCTGCTCGACCGACTGGTGCGCGAGCACCAGGTCGCCAGCGTGGTGGCCAACGCCGAGCCGCTGGCCCAGGCGACTGCGGAGGCGCTCGAGGCCGCGCACCCGGCGCTCGCCGTGCACCGCACCCGCGTCACCCGGGACCAGCGGGTGGCCGCCGACCTGGGCATCACCTCGGCCATCGCCCTGGTGGCCGCCACCGGCTCGCTGGTGGTCGACGCCTCCGTGGCCGGGGACCGGACCACCAGCCTGCTCCCCCGCGTCCACCTGGCCGTCGTGTCGGCCGCCGACGTGGCGGCCACCCCGGGCGACGTGTGGCGCCGCTACGACGCCGACCCCGACGCCCTCCCGTCGAACCTCGTGTTCGTCACCGGCCCCAGCCGCACGGGCGACATCGAGCAGCTCCTGACCGTCGGCGTCCACGGCCCCACCGCCGTCGAGATCGTCGTCCTCGACGCCTGATCGCCCGCGCCGCCCCTGCCGGCGCCACCGACGGCCCGGGCGGTGGAGGCGACGGCGAGCGTCAGAGGACGAGCTCGGCGAGGGTCCAGACGGCGAGGGCGGCGAACACGAAGGCGCCCACGTAGTTGACCTTGTGCAGCGGGACGCGGGCCACGAGCTGGCGGCCGAAGGTGGCGGCGATGCCGGCGACCGCGGCGAGGGCGAGCAGGGCACCGATGCCGGTGGAGAGCGGCGACCCGCTCTTGGCGGCGAGGCTGGCGGTGGCGAGCTGGGTGAGGTCCCCCCACTCGGCGAGGATGATCAGCCCGAAGCTGCCGAAGACCGTGGCCCGCACGGTGGCCTGGGCCACGACGTCGGTGCTGGTGTCCTCGTCCTCGGCGGTGCGGGCGGCCCCAAACAGCAGGACGGCGCCCACCAGGAACAGCACGGCGACGGTGAGCTTCACCGCCACGTCCGGCAGCAGCCCGATGGCGCTGCCCGCCAGCACGGCGACCACCACGTGCACGGTGAACGCGGCGACGGCGCCCACCCACACCCACCCCGGCCGGCGGTACCGCGTGACGAGGACGATGGTGGCGATCATCGTCTTGTCCGGCAGCTCGGCGGGGAAGACGGTGGCGAAGGCCTGGAGCAGGTACTTGATCGACATGGGGCGTGGTCCTCGGATCGGGTCCCGACCAGAGATCGCCTCCGGCCGGAACGACAACGGTGGTCGTTCGGCCGAAGGTCTCGCCCGCCTGGCGGACCAGGCCCCGCCGACCGGGCTCCGGTGGGAGCCAGTGTGTCGACCGACGGGTTGGGGGCTACTCCCCTTCAGTGCCGACACCGTACCCGCTCGCCCGGCTCTTCCCGCCAATCGGTCGGGCAGCCACCGGGCGGGTGAACGAATGTGACGGCGGCGTGAACGGTGCCTCGGGGTCCACCGCTTCGGCCCGTCGGAGGTGGAGGATGGACAGCGGTGATCCACCGCCCAGCCGTCAGCGACCCCGGTCCGTTGCGAGACCGCTCGATCCTGCTGGCTGGCCCACGCCTACTTGGGGGTTCTGTGACCGCACTTCCCGAAGCCGCTGCTCTGCCGCGCCTGCGCACCTACGTGCTCGACACGTCGGTGCTCCTGGCCGACCCGCACGCGCTCGTCCGCTTCGACGAGCACGCCGTGGTCCTGCCGATCGTGGTGCTGATGGAGCTCGAGGCCAAGCGCGACCACCCCGAGCTGGGCTGGGCCGCCCGGCAGACGTTGCGCCACCTCGAACGGCTGCGGTTGGAGCACGGCTCGCTCACCGAGGCCATCCCGGTCAACGACCACGGCGGCACCCTCCGGGTGGAGCTGAACCACCAGTCGACCGAGGGCCTGCCCGCCGCCATGCAGGCCGGCAACAACGACCACCGGATCCTGGCGGTGGCCCACAACCTGCGCAACGACGGGCTCGACGTCACCGTCGTCACCAAGGACCTGCCGCTGCGGCTCAAGGCCAGCATCGTGGGCCTCGAGGCCGACCAGTACCGCAACGAGCAGGCCACCGACTCCAGCTGGACCGGCTTCGTCGACCTCGAGGTCGAGCCGGACGACATCGACGACCTGTTCGCCCACCGGGTGCTCGACCTGCCCGAGGCCCGCGACCTCCCGGTGAACGCGGGCGTCGCCCTGCACGCCGGCACCCAGAGCGCGCTCGGCCGGGTGCACGCCGACAAGTCCATCCACCTCGTCCGCGGCGAGCAGACCCTCTTCGACGTCGTGGGGCGCAGCGCCGAGCAGCGCATCGCCCTCGACATCCTCTCGGACCCGTCGGTGGGCATCGTCAGCCTCGGCGGCAACGCCGGCACCGGCAAGAGCGTCATGGCGCTGGCCGCCGGGCTCGACGCCGTGCTGGAGAAGGGCACCCACAAGCGCATCCTGATCTTCCGCCCGCTCTTCGCCGTCGGTGGGCAGGACCTCGGGTTCCTCCCGGGGGACCGCGACGAGAAGATGGGCCCGTGGGCCGCCGCCGTCCACGACGCCCTCGAGAGCATCGCCGGGCCGGAGGTCATCGAGGAGGTGCTGGCCCGCAACCTGCTCGAGGTGCTGCCGCTCACCCACATCCGGGGCCGCAGCCTCACCGACACCTTCGTGATCATCGACGAGGCGCAGAACCTGGAGAAGGCGGTGCTGCTCACGGCGCTGAGCCGCCTCGGCGAGGGCAGCCGGGTGGTGCTCACCCACGACGTCGCCCAGCGCGACAACCTCCGGGTGGGACGCCACGACGGCATCGCCTCGGTGATCGACGCCATGAAGGGCCACCCGCTCTTCGCCCACGTCACCTTCACCCGCTCGGAGCGCTCGGCGGTGGCCGCCCTGGTCACCAGCCTGCTCGACGACCCCATGGCCTGAGGCGGGCCCCGCCGGGGAGGCGGCTACCGGACGCGGAAGCGCACGGTGGCCGTCTGCTCGGTGAAGCGGTCGGGCTTGACGGTGATGGTGAGGGTCCACTCGCCGGCGAGGTCGAGCGGCGTGCCGACCAGCTGGAAGTGGCCGGCGCCGGCGCGCACCGGCGTGCGGTCGAACGGTCCCAGGTCCTGGGCGGGCAGGTCGAGCTGGAAGGCGGCGGCGTCGTACTGGTCGTCGGCGCCGCCGTCGGCGTCGAGGACGTAGGCGTGGATGTCGTTGCGGCCCGGCGAGGCCGGGTCGATGATCACCTCGACGCTGCCCGTGCCCAGCGGCGCCGAGACGGTGACCACCCCGCCCTTGGCAGCGGTCCGGGCCGGGGTGACGTTGGTGAGCACCGCGGTGACGGCCAGCACCAGCACCAGGCCCAGCACCTCCAACCGGACCACCCGGGTCAGCAGCGCCCACGTCCGCGACGGCTCGCCGTCGTCGAGGTCACCAGCGCCGTGGACGGTGGGTGTGGCGGGAGGCGGCGCGAAGCCCGTGGCGAGAGGGCCGGCGGCCGCGCGATCGGCCGGGACGGCGACGAGCACCTGCTCGGCGACCTCTGCGGTGCGGTCCGAGTCGGTGGGCGCGGGCGCGTCGGCGTCGGCGTCGGCGTCGGCGTCGGCCAAGGTGGGCACGAGGCGGAAGCGGTTCCAGGCCGCACCGGCCAGCACCAGCGCCACCAGGCCGACCTTGAGCAGGAGCAGCCGTCCGTAGGTGGTGGTGGTGAGGGCGTGGAGCCCGCCGACCTCGATCCAGCCCAGGACCGTCCCGGCCACCACGACGGCGGCGACGATGGCGCCCGCCCAGCCGGAGAACGTGGCCACGGCGGCGCCGGCGCCGAGCCCGTCGCCTGCGGCCCGCCGCCGCCGCAGGACCACGAGCAGCGCCCCGAGGCCGCCCAGCCAGATCGACGCGGCGAGGAGGTGGGCGGCATCGGCGACGTAGGCCACCGCCAGCGGCGTCATGGTGCGGGTGTGCCCGGTGACGACGAAGCCGAGCGGTGCCGACGCGGCGCCGGCCAGCGCCAGGAGCCGGGCCGCCCCCTTGAAGGGCAGGCCGGTGGTGACGAGCACGGCCACGAGGGCCAACCCGGTGATGGCCACGGACCACCCGACGCCGTCGGAGAGGGCCAGGTCGAGGACCCCGCTCTCGCTGATCGAGCCCCAGCCCCGGCCCGTGGCGAGGGCCGCCTGGATGGGCAGCTGGAGCAGCAGCGTGGCGATCCCCAGCCCGGCCAGCGCGCCGACCAGCCGGGTGACCGGCGACGGTTCGTCGGGGCGGCGCAGCGCGCTCCCGATGAGCACGGCCCCCGAGGCCACCAGCACCGCCAGGTAGGTGAGCCCGCGCAGGACCGCCCCGACCACGTCGTCGCGGCGGTCGGAGCTGCCCTTGAAGGCCTCGTCGGCCAGGCCGCTGCGCACCGCGGTCTTGGTCCCCACGGAGAAGGAGAAGGCGCCGCGCACGGGGTGCCCGTCGGCCGACAGGACCCGCCAGGCCACCACGTAGCCGCCCTTCGACAGCGTGCCGTCGACCTTGGCGGTGACGGTGTCGCCGGACGCGGTGGCGGTGCCGGCGTCGACCCGCTCGCCGTTGCCGTCGAGGATGCGCACCCCGTCGGCCTGGACGGCCACGTCCTCGGAGAACTGGAGGGTGACCTCCTTGGGCGCGGTGGCCTCGACCCCGCCGTCGGCCGGGTTGGTGCTGGTGAGCTCGGCGTGCGCCGAGGCCGGGCTGGCCGGTGCCAGGGCCAGCGCCAGCACCGCCGCCACGAGCGCGACGGCGCGTGCGGCGCGGCGCAGGGGCCTGTGGGTGCGGTCGCCGGACATCAGGCGGCGAGCGTAGGCCTCGAGCGCCGGAGCCCGTCGAGCAGGGGGGCATCGTCGGCGGGGCGCCGGGAGATCACCCAGAGCAGGGCCAGCCCGACCAGCTCGAGCAGGTGCGTGCTCTCCGCCCACGGCGCGGTGCGCCCGGACGCCACGTCGATCACCGCGCCTACGAGCATGGCCAGGGCGAGGGCGCCGGCGAACGGCACCAGTCCCAACGCCCGTGCCGGTCGGAAGACCACCAGGAGCAGGGCGGCGGCGAGGGCGAGGTCCCAGGCCCCCAGCTCGCGGGCGAGGTGGATGGGGGCGTTGGCGTCGTGGCCGAAGAGCATCGGCGGGAGCGACAGCGCCAGCTGGGTGAGGGCGACGCCCAGCAGGGCCCAGCGGGTCCAGTGCGCCGAGGCCGCCGAGCGGGCGGCAGCCGCTGCGGCCTGCCGGCGGTCGGCGTAGGCGGCCGCCAGGATCGGGGCCGTCAGGTCGGGCACGGCCTCCGCGGGGCGGACCGCGAGGCGGCGACGGACGAGGGCGCTGCCGTCGGCGAAGGCGCGGCACGCCGCGCACGAGGCGAGGTGGCGGTCGAGCACCGCGTCGGCCACACCGGGGTCCTCCCCGTCGAGGCGGGCGGACAGGGCTTCGCGACACGACTGGCAACGCATGCCCGGGTAGTCGCACCGGTGCCCCGAGCGGTTCCGGGCCCGTCGGAGTTGGGTCCGGCCCGACGCGGCCCCTACGATGGCTCGTCCGCACCTGCACGGTCCCGGCCGTGCCACCGTGCCTCCACCACGCTCCGGGGAGACGAATCCGATGGCAAGAAGCGACAAGCGACCGATCATCAAGCTGAAGTCGACTGCGGGGACGGGCTACACCTACGTCACCCGCAAGAACAAGACGAACACGCGTGAGCGGATCGAGATCAAGAAGTACGACCCGAAGATCCGCCAGCACGTGATCTTCAAGGAAGAGCGCTAGCCCTTCCGGCGTGCGTCCCGCCCACGGCGGGACCGCCTCCAGACCGTCGAGCGATCTCGCCCGCGAGGGCGAGATCGCTCGCGCCTGGGCCGCGACGATCGCCTGATTCGCGCGGCGCGTGAAGCATCCACCACCCGCGCGCGCCGCCTCCGTAACCTTTTGCTCCAGCAGGGGACGGTCGTCCGGGAGCGCGGATGGGTCAGCACGCCAACATCTACGGCATCGACATCGAGACCGACACCAGTCGGGACGCCCTCGACCCCGCGGTGGCCCCCGTGCTCACCATCGCCCTCTCGGGTCGCACCTTCGACGACGTCTTCATCGGGGACGAGGCCACCATGCTGCGGGCGCTCGACGACCGGCTGGCCTCGCTGGCCCCCGGGGTGCTGGCCACCTGGAACGGCGCCACCTTCGACCTCCCGTTCATCGCCGAGCGCGCCCGCCTGCTGGGCGTCGACCTCGACCTGCGCCTGTGCCTCGATCGACGCCTGACCCTGGGCCGGGCCCCGCTGCCCGGCCACGCCGGCGCCTACCGCGGGGTGTGGGGCGCCCACGTGCACCTCGACACGTTCCGGCTCTTCGGCCAGTCCCCGGCCGGGCCGTGGACGTCCCTGCGCTCCATCGGCCGCCTCCTCGGGGTGGGCACGGGCGGGGCCGGCTCACGGCCGGGCAAGGACCTGGCCGACGAGGCGCTGCACGCCCACGCCGCCAGCGACGCCCGGCTGGCCCGGGTGCTCGCCGAGCGCCGGTGGGGCGCGGCGGCCCGCCTGCTCGACCACGTCGACGTCGACGAGGCCCGCCCGGTGAACGTGGCGGTGCAGCGGCTGGCCCGCCAGGCCCGCCACGAGGGCGTCGTGCTGCGTCCCGCCGTCGCCGCCGGCTGAGGCACCCCTCGCCCGCTGTCACCCCCCTGGGCCATGATGGGCCCACGAGGATCGCCGTCCCCTCGAGCGCCCACCGAGGCCAGGACCGCCGGAAGCACCACCCACGTTCCGGAGGTCCCCATGTCGCCCACGGCGAGCACCGCCACCACCCACCCGTCCCTGGCCCAGCTGGCGGAGATCGTCCACCGCGGCACCGAGGGAGACGAAGGCGCCACCATCTCCTTCGTCCGGCTCGAGCCACGGGCCGAGACCGTCTCGTTCGGGTTCTGGTCCGTACCCCGCACGGCGGCCCACCCGGTGGATCCGCTGGTGGGCTTCCTCGCCCCCGTCGCCTGGTCGGCCCTCGGCCTCACCACCACCGGTCGGGCCCACCACCTGAAGGGCGATCGCGGCCCGCAGCCCGTCCGGGCCACGGTGCTGGCCGGGCGGGACGGCGACGTGGCGTCGCTGCTGGAGCACGGCGACGGCGAGCTCGAGGTCTTCGACCACCCGCCTCAGGGCTGGGCGGCCGATGCCCTGGTCCGGGCCCTCGGGCGGGCCACCCCGCCCCCGGCCGAGCCGCTCTCGGCCATGGTGCACGCCACCTGGCTCGACCGGGTGGCCGGGCGCGTCCTGCCGGAGCCGGCCGGCACCCACCGGTGGGGGGACCTGGCTCGCCTCCACCCCCCTGGCCCCGCCCGGCGCCCCGGCCTCGGCCGAGCGCCTGGCCGCCCAGGCCCACCGGCTGGACCGCGAGTCGAGCTGGGCCCGCATGCGGGTCCTCGGCGCCGGCGCCGCTCGCCCGGACGGCCACCTCGGGGACCGGCCGCCGGGCGGCCGCCCGGTCGCCCCGCAGGACTGGTTCGACGACGGCTCGTTCTGCCGGTGGGCCCAGCGGGACCTCCCGCCCACCGAGGCCGTGCTCGCCGCGGTGTGCGAGGTGCTGCCGGAGGCGCTGGCGCGGCAGCTGCGGGTGGGGCTCAGCTGAGCCCGGCGCGCTCCGCGGCCTCGGCCCAGAGCTTGCGGTACTCGGCGGCTGCCAGGCTCCGGGGAGCGCTGAGCACCATGGGCACCTGCTCCTCGCCCATGCGGGCCACCGCCGAGCTCTCGGGGATGGCGGCGCCCAGGAACCCGCCCCGACTGCGCACCTCCACCTCGATCCGCCGGTGGATGGGCTTGCGCCGGTCGATCATCGACAGGAACGGCGCCACGATCTTCGGCGACGCCACCTTCGTCTCGTCCAGGAACTCGCTGAAGCGGGCCAGGGCCCGGAACGGCAGCGGCTCGGGCACCACCGGCACCAGCAGCACGTCGGCCACCGAGGCCACCGCCTCCACCACCGCGCTCAGCCCCGGCGGGCAGTCCAGGATCACCACGTCGGCCGCGCCCTTGGTCCCGGCCAGCAGCTTGCGGATGGGCTTGGCCGGCTTGCCGCTCACC
Source organism: Aquihabitans sp. G128 (assembly GCF_019048865.1). Lineage (GTDB taxonomy): Bacteria > Actinomycetota > Acidimicrobiia > Acidimicrobiales > Iamiaceae > Aquihabitans. The sequence goes on from NZ_CP077604.1 coordinate 1,878,220, forward strand.
GACAGCACGCGGTCGATCTCGCGCACCGAGGAGTCGGCCGGCACCACGTCGAGCCCGTCGATGGTGCTGTGGCGGGCCACCGCGGCCAGCCCGCCCCGGCCACCGCCGATGAGCCGCGAGGCGCCGCCGCGCAGCTTGGGCTTGAGGTCCAGGCAATAGGTGGCCGCACCCTGCGGATCGAGGTCCCAGAGCAGCGTCCGGTGGCCGGTCACCGCCGAGATCGCCGCCAGGTTCACCGCGGTGGAGGTCTTGCCGACCCCTCCCTTGAGGCCGGTGACGGCGATGACGCGCATGGCGCCCATCATGGCCCGGGACGCGCACCGGGACGGGCCATGCCCGTCCCGGTGCCACGTGCGAGGGGTGATCAGTCGCCGTTGTACTTGGTGATGACCTCGTCGATGTCGGCCTGGGCCTTGGCGAGGGCGTCCTTCGGGTCCTTCTTGCTGAACAGCACGCCCTCCATGGCGCCACGCACGGCGTCCTGGAACTGGGTGAACGGGCCGAGCAGCGGGCCGGCGGCATCGGGATCGGCGGAGGCGAGCTGCTCCACGGCCGGCTTGAGCAGCAGGCCGTCGAGCGCCGTGTTCTGGTACTTCTTCACCTCGGGGTCGTCGGCGATGGCCTTGAGGGTGGGCAGGTAGCCGCCCTTGATGTGCCAGGTGCGGGCGTTGTCCTCCTGGAGCATGAACTTCATGAACTCCCAGGACGCCGCCTGCTGGGCCGGCGAGCCGGTGTTCATCATGTAGAAGGCACCGCCGGAGGCGTAGACCTTGCCGGGGGCCTCCACGCCGGGGAACGCCCCGGAGGCCGGGACCACCTTCGACGTGTCGATGGCGCTGGCGTCGAAGTCGATGCCGGCGTCCTCGGCGGTGAGGTCGCCACCGAGCACCTGGGCGATGGTGCCCGAGGCGGTGGAGGTCTCGATGACCATCGAGCTCTGGCCGGTGACCAGCGAGAGGTAGTGGTCGATGCTGCCGTCGGTCACCGGGAAGGGGTTGAGCAGCCCGTCCTTGTTGGCCTTGTCCAGCTGGCTGAGCACGCCCTGCATGGCCGGCGTGTTGAAGGTGGCCTTGGTGGCGACCTTGGTCCGGCCGTTGTCGTTGTTGAGCACGTCCTCGCCGATGCCGGCGGCCCAGGTGTCGAAGAACCACTCGTTGGCCAGGAAGGCGAAGGGCTTCGGGGCGACGCCCTTGTCCTTGATGATCTTGGCGTCGGCGATGGCCTCGGCGATGGTGGTGGGCGGCTTGTTGGGGTCGAGCCCGGCCTTCTGGAAGTGGATCTTGTTGTAGTAGATGACCGGCGTCGAGACGTTCATGTAGGCGGGCCACAGCACGTCGTCGACGGAGTAGGACGCCCGGGCCGACGGGATGATCGACTTGATGTCGAAGTCGTCGGCCTCCATGCAGGACTGGGCCGGGAGCACCTGGGCCTTGTCCACCAGCTCGCCGAGCATGGTGTCCTCGAGGTACTGCATGTCCGGCACCTGGTCCGGCGTCGCCGAGGCGTTCTCGTACTTGCGCAGGCCCTCGGCGTAGGCGTTGCCCTGGTTGTTGGCCTTGACGACGACCTTGTCCTGGCTGGCGTTGAAGCGCTTCACCATGTCCTCGAGCACGTCCGAGGGCGGCGAGACCAGCCCGGAGAACCAGAGGTCGACGTTGACCTTGCCCTTGGCCTTCTTCAGGGCGTCGAGCGGGCAGGTGGGCAGCTTGGAGTCGGTGCCACCGGACTCCTCGCGGCCACCGGAGCCGCCCGAGCTGGGCGGGGCGCCGCAGGCGCCGAGCACCAGGCCGGCGGCCACCAGCGAGCCGACGAGGCGGCGCGGGCGGTGGGTGCGTCGGGACGACCGACGGGTGGTGGGTGACATGGGATCCCTCTCGGAGTGGGTCACTTCACCGCGCCTGCGGTGAGGCCACGGATGATCTGGCGTTGGAAGGCGATGAGCAGGACGATCACCGGCACCGACGCCACCAGGGCGGCGGCGATGGCCTGGTTGGCGTTGGCCACCTCGCCGGCGGAGACGAAGCGCAGCTGGATCTGCAGGGTGTTGAACGAGTTCTCCGAGATCACGGCCCGTGGCCACAGGTACTGGTTCCAGGCCTGCAGCGCCGAGATCACGGTGAACGAGGCGATGACCGGCCGCGTGAGCGGCACCGCGAACTTGGTGAGGAACGACACGTGGCCGTAGCCGTCGAGCCGGGTGGCGTCCTGGATCTCGCTGGGCAGGCCTCGGAAGCCCTGCCGGATGAGGAACGTGCCCAGGGCGGTGGCGCCGAAGGGCAGCACCAGGGCCTGCATGGTGTTGGTCCACTCGAGCTGGCGGATGGTGGCGATGTTGCCCACCAGGGTCACCTCGAGGGGCAGCAGCAGGGTGGCCATGAACAGGGCGAACAGGATCCGCTTGAACGGGAACCGCAGGAACACGAAGGCGTAGGCCGACATGATCGACGTGGTCACCTGCAGCACGGTGATGAGCACGGCCATGATCAGGCTGCGGAACATGGCCGAGCCGAGGTCGTAGCGGCCCCACGAGGTGGTCCACACCTCCGGGCCCACGAAGATGACCGCGGTGCCCACCAGGCCGAAGGCGGTGAACGCGCTCTGCACCAGGGCGTAGCCGACCTTGCGCCGGCCGCCGTCGAGGTAGCCCCACAGCTGGGTGGCGAACACCGCCACCATGGCCGCGAGCACCAGCCACTGGCTGCGACCGTCGGCATCGTGGAGCGATGCGAAGGCCGGACCGGTGGCCACGGCCAGCACGACGGTGCCACCGAGGATGGCCACCAGGCGGGCCGGCGTGAGCAGCTGGCGCCACCGGGTCCACGGCAGGTCGGCCGCCACCTTCTGGAGCCAGGCGAAGAGGAACAGCACCACGAGGGTGCGGCCCACCAACGAGACGGGACCGCCGGTGAACCAGGTCCGGTCCTTCCACGCGATCTCCACCGGGTACGGCGGGCGACCCTTGTTGACCCACTGGAACGGAGGCGTGAGGGCCTGGCGCAGCGTCAGCAGCAGTGGGCCGATGACGATGGCCGCGAGGGCCACCAACATGGCGTACTGCCAGACCTTGCTCAGCAGCTGGCGACGGCTGGAGTGGCCGGTGGCCACCCGCACGCCGCGCGACGCCTCGGTGTCGGCGCCCACCGGGGTGAGGTCATTCGTCGCCATAGTGGACCCTCCGCTCGAGGATGACGAACTGCAGGAGCGTGACCACCAGGGTCACGACGAACAGCCCCACGGACATGACCGCGCTCTGGCCGTAGTCCTGGGACAGCTGGAAGATCTTGAACACCAGCGTCTCCGACGAGCCCGACGGGCCGCCCTTGGTGATGATCTCGATCTGGGCGAAGGCCTGGAAGCCGAAGATCACCAGGATCACCAGCAGGAACAGCAGGACCGGCGAGATCAGCGGCAGCGTGATCCGGAACAGGCGCCGGATGGGCCCGTAGCCGTCGAGCGTCGCCGCTTCGACCACCTCGTCGGGCACCGCCTGCAACCCGGCCAGCACGATCACGAAGGCCAGGCCGAGGTTCTGCCACATCGACGGCAGGGCGGCGGCCAGGAGCGACTTGTCGGGGTCGGCGGCCCAGTTGACCCGGAACACGCCGATGGCGGGGTTCAGCAGGAAGAAGAAGATCACCGAGGAGACCGCCACCGACGAGGCGAGGGTGCTCGAGAACATGGCCTGGAACACCTTGATGCCCTTGAGCCGCCGGTGCGAGGCGATGGCCAGCATGGTGCCGAGCACCAGGCCCACCGGCACGGTGAGGATCACGAAGATCACGCTGTGCCAGAGGCCCTGGGTGAACTCGTCGCCGGTGAGCACGGTGCGGTACTGGTCGAGGCCGACCTGCTTGTAGGAGGCCCCGCCCCGCACCGACTCGTAGGTGCCCCAGTTCAGGAGCCGGATGAACGGCAGGTAGAAGAACGTGGCGAACACCGCGATGGACGGCGCCAGGAACAGGAAGGCCAGGCCCACCTCCTTGGCGTCGTACTTGGCGCGCCGCTTCCCCTTCCCACCCCTGGCCGGCGGGGCCAGGTCCTGGGAGAGGACGTCGGTCATCCGATCCGCTCGGTGGTGTCGGCGTCAAAGAGGTGCACCTCGGCCGGGTCCACGGTGAGGCTGACGGTGGAGCCGGGCTCGTTGGTGGCCATGCCCGACTGGCGGACGATGAAGGTCTGGCCGTCGGCCTCGACCGAGATCAGGCACTCGTGGCCCAGCCACTCCACGGCGCGGACCTTGGCCTGGAAGCTGCCGTCGCCGCCGATGGTGAAGTGCTCGGGGCGGACACCGACGATGACGGGCTGATCGGCGGCGAGGGTGGCCTGCAGCCCGGCGGGCAGCGGCAGCGTGCCCGCACCTGCCACCGCGATCCCGGCGCCGTCGCCGCTGATCGCGGCGTTGAGGCAGCTCATGGGCGGGGTGCCGATGAACTGGGCGACGAAGGTGTTGTTGGGGCGGGCGTACACCTCTTGCGGGGTGCCCACCTGCTGCAGCTTGCCCATCGACATGACCGCCACGCGGGTGGCCATGGTCATGGCCTCCACCTGGTCGTGGGTGACGTAGACGATGGTGGTGCCCACCCGGCGGTGGAGGTCGACGAGCTCGATGCGGGTCTGGGCCCGGAGCTTGGCGTCGAGGTTCGAGAGCGGCTCGTCCATCAGGTACGCCTGCGGGCGCCCCACGAACGCCCGGGCCAGGGCCACGCGCTGGCGCTGGCCACCGGACAGGGCCGCCGGCTTGCGCTTGAGGTAGGGCTCGAGGTCGAGCACCCGGGCGGCCTCGGCCACCCGCTCGTCGCGCTCGGCCTTGGTGAGCTTCCGGGCGGCGCTCTCGGGCCCGTCGACCCGGTAGGTGCGGGCCAGGAGCGGCGACTCGATGTTCCGCTGCACCGTCATGTGCGGGTAGAGCGCGTAGCTCTGGAACACCATCGAGATGTCGCGGCGGGCCGGGTCGACGTCGTTGACGACGCGCTCGCCGATGCGGAGCTCGCCGTCGGAGATGTCCTCCAGGCCGGCGATCATGCGCAGGGCGGTGGTCTTGCCGCAGCCGGAGGGGCCGAGCAGGACCATGAACTCCCCGTCGTCGATCGCCAGGTCGAGGCCGTCCACGGCGGTGACCTCTCCATAGCGCTTCGACACCGCGTCGAAGGTGACGCTGGCCATGCAAACCCTCCCGGTGCTCTTGGTGCGGCAGGACCCTACGGTCCGTCTGCGAACGGCGGATGACGAACAGCCGACGGCACGGTGACCGACAGGCGGGGGTTCGACGGCGTCACCCTATGTGGTCCCGGACACCCGGGCGCACGGCGGTGGTCACACGGGATGGGTGCCGATGTCCAGGCGCTACGTTCGCGAGGGCCACGCCCCCTGCCCCGATGCCGCCGACGATGCCCTCCTCGCCACCACTCCGCGACTCCCAGTACCGGCCGATCGACCCCGTCGCCGCCCTGGCGACGGCCACCGAGCGCCTCTACGCCGCCTTCGGGTCCGTGCCCTTCAACCCCGACATGGCCCGGTCGCCCGGCAGCGTCAGCGACGCCGACGTCGCCGCCCTGGCTGCGCCCGTCGCCACGCTGCCCCCGGCGCTGGTGGCCCGGTTCCTGGTCAAGGCCGGCACCACCTGGGGCGGGCCGGACGACATCCGCCGCGTGCTGCCCCGGGCGCTGGAGCTGGCGGCGGACCACCAGCTGCCCATCGACCGCGGCCTCATGTGGGCCAAGCTCAGCTGGGCCGGCTGGCCCGACTGGCCCACCTACCAGGTGGTCACCACCCGGGCCTTCCACCAGGCGGAGTTCGGCCGCCTCCTGCGGTCCGACCCCCGGCCGGCGCACCTGGCCCACCGCTGGCTGCGCCACGCCGCCGCCGGCTTCGACGACCTCACGCCCTTCCTCGTCGACTGGCACGACGCCCTCGGCCCGCTGAACCACCCTGCGCACCACCGCGCCGCCACCGGGCACCTCGTCGTGCTGCTCGTGAGCAGCCACCTGCGCCCCGACTACCCCGAGACGGCGCAGCTCCTCTTCCCCGGCCGCCCGGCCGCCGCCGAGCAGCTCACCGACTGGCTGAGCGGGCCCGGCACCGACCACGAGCTGCAACGGGCCGCCACCGCCCTGGCCGACACGTCCGACGCCCGCCGCGTGAACGTGGCGGTCGAGCGCCTCCGTCGCTTCCGCGCCGCGGTCGAGGCGGCCGCCCCGCCGGCCGACGCCGACCCCCGCCACCTCCGCTCGGTCGCCGGCACCGACCGCTGATCCTCCGGCCCCCGGCCGCCCGGTGCGAACGCTCCCGGGGCACCGGCTCGTAGCGTGAGCTCGGGTCGCCAGCCGGGAGGAGGCCGTCCGTGACCGACGACGACGCCGAAGCCCACCTGTTCCGCGAGCTGTACCCGCCGCTGCGACGCTTCGCCGCCGTGGTCGCGCCGCTCGACGTCGACCCCGACGACCTCGTGCACGAGGCGCTGGTCCGCACGCTGGACGCCCAGCGCCTGGGCGAGCTCGACCACCCGCTCGTGGACCTGCGGCGCTCGACGCTCGCCATCGCCGGGCGCCTCGACCGCCCGTCGGCGGCACCTCGGTCGGGAGCGAGCAGCCCGTCGACGAGCCCGGTCGCCGCCCTCGACCGGGCCGACGCATCGGACCGCGCCGCCGTCTACCTCGCCGACGTCGAAGGCCTGCCGGCGGGGCAGGTGGGGGCGGCCCTCGGGATCCGGCCGACCGCAGCACGGGTGGTGGTGCGGCGGGCCCGCCGACGCCTCGGCGCCGAGGTCCAGGCCGCCGCAGCGGCACCGATCGTGGTCGAGCTGGTGGACCCCGCAGCCCGGCCGGCGTCCGCAGGTGGCGGCGACCGGGCGGATCGTCCGTGACCGTCCCCGGCCGGTCGAGCGCCCGCTCCGAGGCCAGCACCGGCGGGGCCCTCGACGCCCGGGCCCGCCGGGGCACGGCGCGCGGCGCCGATGCCGTCCTGGCCGCCGTCCGCGCCGGAGCGGCGACCCCGCTCCGGGTGGGCGACGCGGCCGGAGCCCCGTGGGCCCGCACCCGGCGAGCGGTCGCGGCGTCCGCCGTGCTCGCCCTCGTGCTCGGGGCGGCGGTGCTCACCCTGGGCGACCAGGACCGCGAGCTGGCGCTGGCGCTGCCGCCCCGCCTCCCCTACTGCGCCGGCTTGGCGGCCCGGGCCGTGCCGGCGCGGGGCATCGACCCCGACCTCTCGGTCTACGTCACCCCAGCCGCCACCCCCGGAGAGGTCTCCGACGTGGGCGCCGCCCTGCGCTCGGACATCCGCGTGGACGACGTCCACCTCGTCGACCGCACGGCCGGCCTCGCCCGCCTGCGGCAGCAGTTCGCCGGCCAGGACGCCATCCTGGCGGGGCTGCGCCGGGAGGCCGTGCCGGTCTCCTACGAGGTGCGCCTCGCCGACGGCTTCGACCTCGGCGAGGCGGTCGGCTCCTTCTACGCCGTGCCCCACGTCTTCGACGCCGTCCCCGAGCGGGTCGCCCGGGCCCGCGTGCTGGACCTGCTGATCGCCTCCGGCCACCCCTTCCTCCAGCCCGGCGGCCCGATCGCCGGCACCGACGCCCCGTTCGCCCGCCGGTGGCCCGACCTCGTGGCGGCGGTCCGGACCCGTGCCCCGGCCCGCGCCGCTGCCGCCGTGGACCGGCTGGCGGCCGAGCTCCGACGTCGGCAGCGGTCGGCCCCGGGCACGGTGCCGACGCCGAGTGCTCGGCTCGCCGCTGCTGCCGGTGCCCTGGCGGCCTCGGCCGAGCGCACCTGCGGTCTGGAGCCGGCCGAGTGGGCCGTGTCCGGCGAGCACGACCTCGACCGGGTGCTGAGCGACGCCCAGCTCCTGCCGCCAGGCCCCGGCGGCTGACCCTGGGCGCCATCCGGCCGTCGCCGCCGACCGCTGCGACGGCAGCCGACCGGCATCGCTCAGGAGCGGGCGACCTCGCCGTGGTGCTTGCAGCGGCCGACCCAGCCGCCGGGGCTCACCCGGACGGCGAGGCGGGTGCCACAGGTGGCGCAGTAGTGGGGCGGGTCGAGGGTGCGGGCGCAGCCGGCGCAATCGGCGGCCGGCCGGCCGCAGGACGTGCAGTGCGCGTCGGCCCCCGGGCCGGTGCCCGCCTCGCCCGAGACGGCCACGCTCAGATGACCTTGCCGAGGACGCCGATGGGCATCTTGAGGTCGTCGAGCATCTGGAGGTCCTCGTCGGGCGTGCGGCCCAGCGTGGTCAGGTAGTTGCCGACGATGAGGGCGTTGATGCCCGAGGTCATGCCCATGATCTGCAGCTCCCGGAGCGTGATCTCCCGGCCGCCGGCGTAGCGCAGGATCACCGACGGGAGGCCGAGGCGGAACATGGCGATCCAGCGGATGGCCTCCAGCGCCTCGACGATCGGCGCCTCGCCGAGCGGCGTGCCCGGACGGGGGTTGAGGAAGTTGAGCGGGACCTCGGCCGGCTCGACCGAGCGCAGCTGCTCGATGAGCTCCAGGCGCTGGTCGACGCTCTCACCCATGCCGAGCAGCGCGCCGCAGCACAGCTCCATGCCGTTGGCGCGCACCAGCTCGCAGGTCTCGAGCCGCTCGGCGTAGTCGTGGGTGGTGACCACGCGGGGGAAGAAGGAGGCGGCGGTCTCGAGGTTGTGGTTGTAGCGGTGGACGCCGCCCTCGCCCAGCCGCTGGGCCTGGTCGGCGGTGAGGATGCCGGCCGACACGGCCACGTTCAGGCCGGTCTCGGCCTTCACCAGCGGCACCAGCTCGAGGATGCGGCCCATGGTGCGCTCGTCGGGGCCTCGCACGGCGAGCACGATGCAGAACTCCGAGGCACCCAGCTCGGCGGTCTCGCGGGCGGCGGCCAGGACCTCCTCGGTGTCGAGGAACGGGGTGGCCTTCACCGGAGTGTCGAAGGCGGCCGACTGGCTGCAGAAGTGGCAGTCCTCGGGGCAGCCGCCGGTCTTGGCCGACAGGATCCCTTCGACCTCGACCTCGGGCCCGCACCAGCTCAGCCGCACCTCGTGGGCGAGGGCGGCGAGCGACGGCACGGCGCTGTCGGGGACGTGGGCCAGCTCGGCCAGCTCGTCCGCGGTGAGCATGCGCCGCTCGTCGAGCAGGGCGACCTCGGCGGCGCGGATGGCCTTGCGGGCGACGTCGGCCGCGAGCGGCGGCCGCGACGCCTTGGCCAGGCCCGGACGAGGCGAGATGGAGACCGGCTGCAGCGTGTCCGACATGGCCCAGGACCCTACCGGTGACCGTTTGCACAACCCCAACCGGACACCCGATCGCCTCGTCGGGGTCCACGTTCGGCGCAGATGTCCCTTGACAAGTGCTCTGGCCAGAGCATTCACTGGCGGGCATGGCCCCGCGCCGCCGCTCCAACCCGCTCGCCCTGGCGATCCTCTCGGTCCTGCAGGAAGGGCCGCGCCACCCCTACGACATCGCGGCCACGCTGAAGACCCGGCACAAGCACGAGAGCATCCGGCTCAACTACGGGGCGCTCTACGCCGTGGTCGACAAGCTGCTGGAAGACGGCTTCATCGAGGTGGTGGAGGTGGTGCGGGAAGGCCGCCGCCCCGAGCGCACCATCTACGGGATCACCGAGGCCGGCATGGGCGAGCTCACCGACTGGCTGTCGGACCTGGTGGCCATCCCGCAGAAGGAGTACACGGCGTTCGAGGCCGCCCTCTCCCTGCTCCCCTCCCTGCCCCCCGGCGAGGCGGTCGCCCTGCTGGAGCGTCGCCTGCTCGCCATCGACCTCGAAGCTCGGCCGCCACCGGGCCGGCCGGGTGGTGTTCCAGGAGGAGCTCGGCCTGCCCCGGGTCTTCGCCCTGGAGTCCGACTACGGCGAGGCGCTCCTCCGGGCCGAGCGCAGCTACGTCGCCGATCTGGCGGCCGAGATCCGCAAGGGCACCCTCGAGGGCATCGGCATGTGGCGCCGCTTCTACGACGCCGACGGCGGCTTCACGCCCGGCGAGGACAGCTACGACCCGGAGTGGCGCCTGCTCGACGACCCACCGACCCCCGAGCCCGACCCCGACCGATGAGTTCCCCGGCGCCCCGGCGTCGGAACCGCACCCCGCCGAGCGAAGAACCTCCGAGACCTCCGCCAAACCGGCCACAGGTTGACCGGTTACCAGGCGCACCCTGCAAGACAGACCGAAGCACCACCCGAGGAGAACAGATGTCCCCCACCATCGAGGCCCAGGGCCTCACCAAGCACTTCGGCGAGGTGCACGCGCTCGACGGGCTCGACCTCACCGCCGAGTCGGGCCGGCTCACCGCCCTGCTCGGCCCGAACGGCGCCGGCAAGACCACCTTCATCAGCGCGGTGGCCACCCTCCTGCGACCCACCTCGGGCACCCTCCACGTGGCCGGGATCGACGCCGCCACGCACCCGAAGGAGGTGCGGCGGGTCATCGGCCTGGCCGGCCAGTACGCCTCGGTGGAGCCGGCCATGACCGGCAAGGAGAACCTCGAGATGGTCGCCCGGCTCTTCGGCCTCGACAAGCGCGAGGTCAAGCAGGCCGCCGGCAAGGTCCTCGAGCAGCTCGGCCTCGCCGACGCCGGCGATCGCCTCGTGCGGACCTACTCCGGCGGCATGCGCCGCCGGCTCGACCTCGGCGCCAGCCTGGTGGGCCGGCCCCGCCTCCTGCTGCTCGACGAGCCCACCACCGGCCTCGACCCCCGCAGCCGCATGGAGCTCTGGGAGGCCATCCGCACCCTGGTGGCCGACGGCACCGACGTGCTGCTCACCACCCAGTACCTCGAAGAGGCCGACCAGCTGGCTCGCGACGTCGTGATCATCGACCACGGCCGGGTGATCGCCTCGGGCACGCCCGACGAGCTCAAGGGCCAGGGCGGCAGCGACGTCATCGAGGTGCGCCCCCGCTGGGGCCGCGACCTCGACGCCGTCAGCGAGGTGCTCGCCGGCGTGGGATCCGAGCCGCCCCGCATCGACCACGACACCCAGCGCGTGTCGGTGCCGGTCACCGGCGGCGCCGACCAGCTCTCCAGCGTGGTCCGCCTGCTCGACGAGCGCTCGCTCGCCGTCGACGACATCGGCCTCCGCCGCCCCACCCTCGACGAGGTCTTCCTCGCCCTGACCGGCCAGCCCATCGACGCCTCCGACACCGACCCCGACGCCTCCGCTGCGGCCTGAGAAGGGACCTCCTCATGACCTCCACCACCTCCACCACCGCCCTCGATCCCGCCACCACGGCCGACACCCTGCCGGCCACCAAGGACGCCGCCACCGGGGCCGGCTTCACCACCGCAGCGCTGGCCACCGGCCGTCGCACGGTCCTGCAGTTCTTCCGCACCCCGCAGCTGCTCATGATGGGCACCATCCAGGGCGCGCTGTTCCTGTTCATGTTCCGCTACGTCTTCGGCGGCGCCATCTCCACCCGGGGCGACCTCAACTACGTCGACTGGCTGGTGCCGGGCTTCCTGGTCACCGTCATCCTCTGGACCGGCATGGGTGCCGCGTCCGGCGTGGCTGAGGACTCGTCGTCCGGCGTCTACGACCGCCTGCGCTCGCTGCCCATCCCCCGGGCCGCGGTGATGATGGGCCGGTCGCTCGCCGACGGCGCCCTCGTCGGCTGGGGCATCTTCACCACCGCCATCATCGGCTTCATCATCGGCTTCCGGGCCCACGGCGGGATCGGCTCGATCCTGCTGGCCTTCCTGCTGATGCTGGTGGCCGGCTACGCCTTCAGCTGGATCTTCATCACGCTGGGCCTGATCTCGGGCAACGCCCAGGCGGCGCAGGGCATGTCCATGCTGGTGATCCCGTTCAGCTTCATCTCCAACGCCAACGTGCCGGTGGCCTCCATGCCCGGCTGGATGCAGCCCTTCGCCGCCAACCAGCCCGTCAGCGTGATCATCAACGCCGTGCGCAGCCTCATGCAGGGCGGCACCGACGTCGTGGGCATCGGCCACTCCACCGCCTACTGGGTGGCGCTGAGCCTGGTCTGGTGCGCCGGCATCTTCCTGGTCTTCAGCACCCTGGCCACCGCCCGCTTCTCCAAGACCCAGTAGCGGAGGCCCCCGGGCTCCCGTCCGGGCCCCGCTCCCCCACCCGACCACCACGAACGGGGCGGGGACCTGGTCGCTCCGGCGACCAGGTCCCGGCCCCGTTCCGCGCTCAGCCGTGGACGAGGTCGGCGACGGTGCGGAGGTGGTCGGGGCTGCCGCTGACCAGCAGGGTGGTCATGGCGGTCTTGCGCCACTTCTGGTCGAGCTCCTCGCGGATCTTGTCGATGGGACCGACCATGGCGACGTCTTCCACCAGCGAGAGCGGCACGCGGGCGATGGCCTCGTCCTTGCGACCGGCCAGGAACAGGTCCTGGATGTCGGCCACCTCGTCGCCGTAGCCCATGCGCGTGAAGAGGTTGGCGTGGAAGTTGACCTCGCGAGCGCCCATGCCGCCGATGTAGAAGCCGAGCGACATGCGCACGAAGGTGGCCGCCTCCTCGACGTCGTCGCCGATCACGATGTTGACCATGTTCGGGATCTCGAAGGTGTCGAGGCTGGTGTGGCGGGCACCGGGTCGGGCGAAGCCCTCGGCCAGGCACTCGCGGTAGTGCACGTCGAGCTCCGGCGACAGGAAGATCGGGAGCCACCCGTCGGCGATCTCGGCGGCCAGCGCCACGTTCTTCGGCCCCTCGGCGCCGAGCAGGATCGGCAGGTCGGCGCGGCGGGGGTGGGTGATGCTCTTGATGGGCTTGCCCAGGCCCATGGTGCCCTCGCCCAGGTTCGGCACCTGGTAGTGCTCGCCCTGGAAGTCCACCGGCTCCTCGCGGGCCAGCACCCGGCGCACGATCTCGATGTACTCCCGCGTGCGGGCCAGCGGCTTCGGGTACGGCTGGCCGTACCAGCCCTCCACCACCTGCGGGCCCGAGGCGCCCAGGCCCAGCATGAACCGGCCCCCGGTGAGGTGGTCGAGCGTGAGCGCCGACATGGCGGTGGCCACGGGCGTGCGGGCCGCCATCTGGCACACGCCGGTGCCGAGCCGTGCGGTGGTGGTCTGCGAGCCGTACCAGGCGAGCGGGGTGAAGCAGTCGGAGCCGTAGGCCTCGGCCGACCAGATGGAGTCGAAGCCGAGCTCCTCCGCGGTGGCGATGGCCTCGGGGACGCCGACCGGGGGCTGGGCGAACCAATAGCCGAGGACGAGGCCGAGCTTGAGATCGTCTGCTGCCATGGCCGAACGGTAGCCCGCAGAACGAGAACACGTTCTACTTCCGTCCTCTAGGGTGCGAGCCATGGCCATGCCCACCGACATCGGGATCATCGACCTCATGCTCGACATCCCAGGCGCCGACCAGGCGCACTGGTACGAGTTCCTGAAGCCCCAGCTGCGGGAGGAGTCCAAGGACTACGAGTTCCCCGCCCAGTACATGTTCAAGGGCGTCCCGCACATCGAGGCCGAGGCCGATCCCGTGGCGCAGGTGCTGAAGATGATGGACGCCCACGGCATCGAGAAGGCCATGATCGGCGTCGGCTTCTCCGAGGACCGCGACGACAAGGTGCGCGCCGTGCGCGACCACCCCGACCGCTTCATCGGCTCCTTCAGCGTCGATCCGAACCAGGGCATGGCCGGGGTGCGCGACCTGGTGAAGGCCTACGAGACGCTGGGCATCAAGGCGGCCATCGCCTTCCCGGCCGGCTACCTCCCCCAGGTGCCGATCAACGACAAGCGGTTCTTCCCGCTCTACGCCAAGTGCATCGAGCTCGACATCCCGATCAACGTCTGCACCGGGATCTGCGGGCCCCGGGTGCCCAGCGCCTGCCAGGAGACCATGCTGATCGACGAGGTCTGCTGGTTCTTCCCGGAGCTCAAGTTCGTGATGCGCCACGGCGCCGAGCCGTGGGCCGAGCTGGCCGCCAAGCTCCTGCTCAAGTGGCCGAACCTCTACTACTCGACCTCCGCCTTCGCGCCGAAGTACTACCCGAAGGCCATCGTCGACTACGCCAACACCCGCGGCGCCGACAAGATCCTCTACGCCGGCTACTTCCCCATGGGCCTGAGCCTGGACAAGATCTTCGAGCAGATGCCCGACGTGGCCTTCAAGGACCACGTCTGGCCGAAGTTCCTGCGCGAGAACGCCATCAAGGTCTTCAAGCTCGACGAGTGACCGCCGGGCTATACTAGAACCTGTTCTAGTTTTGACCCCCGGACGAGGTGTTCCCGTGAGCGAGCGCAAGGCCCAGACCCGCTACCCCTTCACCATGCCGGTGGGCTGGTTCGCGGTGGCCGAGTCCCCCGACCTCGCCGTGGGCCAGACCAAGGCCGCCTACTACTTCGACACCCACCTGGCGCTGTGGCGCGACGAGGAGGGCGTGGCCCACACGTCCGACGCGTTCTGCCCGCACCTGGGCGCCCACTTCGGCCACGGCGGCCACGTCGACGGCTGCCAGCTCGTCTGCCCGTTCCACGGCTGGAAGTTCGACGCCGAGGGCAACAACAGCGACATCCCGTACTCCGAGCGCACCAACGGCCGGGCCAAGGTCAAGGCCTATCCCACCCAGGAGCGCAACGGCTTCATCTACGCCTGGTACCACCCCCACGACGAGCTCCCCGACTGGGAGGTCGAGGAGGTCGCCGACATCACCAACGGCGAGTTCTCCGGGCCCAAGCACACCAACCACATCGTGCAGGTGGCCATCCAGGAGATGGCCGAGAACGCAGTGGACTCGGCGCACTTCCGGTACGTGCACAACACCGCCGAGGTGCCGGTCATCGAGAAGTACGAGTCGGTGGGCCACCGGGCGACCATGGAGTCCAGCCAGAAGTTCCCCACGCCGCGCGGCGTGGTCAACGGCCGCATCGACTCCATCGCCGACGGCCCGGGCGTGAGCATCGTGCGCTTCAGCGGGATCATCGACACGTTGCTGGTGAGCGCCTCCACCCCCATCGACGCCAACACCACCGAGACCCGCTTCAACTTCTACGTGCGCTCCATGGGCGACGACAAGCTCAACTCCTCGGTGGGCGACGCCTTCGCCGCCGAGGTGGACAAGCAGTTCAAGGAGGACATGCCGATCTGGGAGCACAAGGCCCACCTCGTGCGGCCGGCCCTGATCGACAACGACGGCCCCTTCATGAAGTTCCGCAAGTGGTACGCCCAGTTCTACGTCGACGAGGTCAGCGACGACCGCACGGTCTTCCCGCCGCCGTTCTGGCCCGAGAAGCTCGACGAGACCCCGGCCAAGGCCACCGCCTCGGCCAAGTACGGCACCGCAGACGGCGAGACGCCCGTCGAGGTCGCACCCCCCGCTCCCATCTGAGCGCCCGCCGCGGTGCTCGAGGCTCCCGCTCAGAGCCAGCCGCGCTCGTCGGCCAGGTGGACCGCCTCGGTGCGGTTGCGCACCCCGGCCTTGGTGATGGCAGCCGACAGGTAGTTGCGGACGGTCCCCTCCGACAGGAACAGCTTCCCGGCGATCTCCGCCACGGTGGCCCCGTCGCGTGCCGCCACCAGCACGTCGCGCTCCCGGCCGGTGAGCGGCGACGGGCCGCCCGCCAGCGTCGCCGCCGCCAGGTCGGGGTCGACCACCCGCTCCCCTGCGGCCACGAGCCGAACGGCCTCGGCCAGGCGCTCGGCGGGGGCGTCCTTGACCACGAAGCCGAGGGCGCCGGCCTCCATGGCCCGGCGCAGGTAGCCGGCGCGGCCGAACGTGGTGAGGATCAGCACCCGGCACCCCGGCACCTCCTGGCGGAGCGCGGCCGCTGCCGCGAGGCCGTCGAGGCCGGGCATCTCGATGTCGAGGAGGGCGACGTCGGGCTCGTGGGCCCGGGCGGCCCCCACGACCTCGTCGCCGGCGCCCACCTGGGCCACCACCTCGAAGTCGGGCTCGAGCTCCAGCAGGGCGGCGATGGCCGAGCGGACGATGGCCTGGTCGTCGGCGAGCAGCAGGCGGATGGTCACGCCGGCACCGTCCCCGTGGGGGCGGCGTCCACCCGCAGGTGCCAACCGCCGCCCACCTGCGGCCCGACGGCGAGGCTGGCGCCCGCCTCGGCCACCCGGTCACGGAGGCCTTGGAGGCCGTTGCCCTCGCTGGGCTCCGCCATGATCCCGATCACCCCGTCGTCGACGACCTCCACCCACGTCGGGCCCACCCGCACGGCGCAGCGCCGGGCCCGGGCGTGGCGGACCACGTTGGTGAGCCCTTCACGGACCGCCCAGCCGAACAGCACGGCGGTGGCGGGGTCGGGCACCTCCACCGCCTTGGGCAGGTCGGCGTCGATGCCCGCCGCTCGCAGGAGCTCCCGCCCCGACGCCAGCTCGCCGACCAGGGTCACCTCGCGGTAGCCGGAGATGGCGGCACGCACGTCGGCCAGCGAGCGCCGAGCCAGGTCCTCCACCTCGCCGATCTCGATCGCCGCCTTCTCTGGGTCGGCGGCCACGAGGCGCTTGGCCAACCCGGCCTTCACGGTGACCGCGGTCAGCGAGTGGCCGAGCAGGTCGTGCAGGTCCCGGGCGATGCGGCTGCGCTCGTTCTCCGCAGCCAGCTGCGCGACCTCGGCCCGGGCGGCGCCGAGCTCGCGGTTCACGCGGATGACCCCGAAGAAGGCCCACATGGCGAACGCCACCACGAGCATCGAGACCCCGAGGTCGACCTCGATGCCCTGGTGCCACCCCGGCACGAGCGACGGGACGAACGTGGAGGCCGCGAAGGCCGCCACCACCAGCGGCAGGGCCCGGCCGCCGAGGCGGGAGATGGCCAGCACCAGGACGTAGATGAGCATGACGAACGCGTCCTCGTGGGCGAACGGCACCTCGAGGGCGCAGATCGCCACCAGCGCCGCCAGGCCGAGGTCGGCCCGCCGCGACGGCTGGTCCGGCTGCAGCCGGGAGACCTGCAGGGTGGCGAGGTAGACCACGCAGAAGAGGGCGATGAGGGCGTAGCCCACCGCCTTGCCGGGCCCGTGGGCGTAGCGGTCCACGCCGCTCGCCGTCTGGCCCAGGTAGGCCAGGAACACCGCCGGGAAGACCAGCCACCGCAGGCGGGCCAGCCCCGTGTCGGCCTGCCAGCCCGGCTCGGGGCGGGGGCCGTCCCCGGCGGCCGGGGCCGCCGGGGACGCGAAGCGCTTGGCGAGGACGTCGTCGAGGCGACCCACCGCTAGGCCCGAGCCGTGTCCCGCCGGTAGGACCAGGCCGCGACCCGCCCCAGCACCAGCGACCAGATCCCGATGACCACCCAGCCCTTCATGGGCCAAGCATGCCCTTCCAACGCCACCTTGCCCGCCTGCACCAGCCAGTAGGAGGGGATGGCCTGGGACAGGTCGTGCAGGAAGCCGTGCTCGGCGATCGGCCCCCAGACCCCGCCGAGCAGGGCCAGCAGCGAGGTGATGCCGCCCATGGCCGGCCCCATGGAGTCGGTGGACACCAGGTGGCCGACGGCGATGCCCAGGGCGGCGAAGGGCACCAGGCCCACCAGGATCAGCCCGGTCATGGTCAGCCACGCCCGAGCCGAGAGGTGGACCCCGAAGCCGATGCCGAGCGCGTACAGCACCAGGATCGACACCGCGGCGAGGCCGTAGCCGCACAGCACCTTGGCGCTGAAGTAGGCCGACGGTCGCAGCGGCGTGAGCCGGAGCTGGCGGTTCCACCCCACCTGGCGCTCGGCGGCGATGCGCCCGCCGGTGGACACGATCGCCATCATCGTGCCGAAGGCGGCCATGCCGGTCATGAAGTAGAGCGGCAGCGGGATGCCGCTGACCTTCTCGTGGCGGTTCGGGCCGGCGATGAGCAGGTAGAGCACCACCGGGAACACGAGCGAGAAGATGAAGAAGCGGGTGTTGCGGAACGTGCGCAGCACCTCGTAGCGGGCGTAGGTGAGGGCTTGGCGGTTCATCGGACGACCTCCGGGGCGTCGAGGGTGGGAGCGGGCTGGTCGACCTCGGGCTCGTCGGCGGTGAGCTCCAGGAAGGCGGCCTCGAGGCCGGCGCCGCGGACCTCGAAGTCGGCGGCCGTCGGCTCGGCGGCCACCAGGGCGCGCAGGGCAGCATCGGCGTCGCTGCAGGTGAGCAGGACCGAGCCGCCGTGGTGCTCGGCCTGGGCCACGCCCGGCAGGGCGCCCAGCCGGTCGAGGTCGGCGTCGGCCAGCGTGAAGCGCACGGTGCGCCGCCCGACCTTGGCCTTGATCTCGGTGGTGGCGCCGTCGGCCACGATCCGGCCCCGGGCCATCAGCACGATCCGGTCGGCCCAGGCGTCGGCCTCCTCCAGGTAGTGGGTGGCGAAGAGCACGGTCTTGCCCCGGGCGGCGAAGGCCCGCATGGCGGTCCAGAAGGCGTTGCGAGCGCCCACGTCCATGGCCACCGTCGGCTCGTCGAGCACCAGGAGGTCGGGGTCCGACACGATGGCCAGGGCGAAGCGCACCCGCTGCGACTCGCCGCCCGAGAGCTTGTGGGTGCGGCGGTCGGCCAGCTCGCCGATGCCGCAGAGGTCGAGGACCTCCTGGACGGGCAGGGCGTGGGGGAACAGCGAGCCCACCATGGCGATGAGCTCGCGGACCGAGAGCTCGCGCAGCAGCCCGCCGCTCTGGAGCATGGCGCCGACGATGCCCTCGTCGATCGCCTGGCGGGGCGAGCGGCCGAAGATGGCGGCCTCGCCGGCGTCGGGCTGGGCCAGGCCGAGCAGCAGGTCGACGGTGGTGGACTTGCCGGCGCCGTTCGGGCCGAGGAGGGCCACGATCTCGCCCGGCGCCACCGCCAGGTCGATGCCGCGGACCGCCTGGACCGGCCCGAAGGCCTTGGTCAGGTCGTGGAGGCGGATGCCGTCTGGGGGGAGGGTCTCGAGCATGGCTCCACCGTGCGCCCGAGCGGCGCTCGGCGGTAGTCGCCGCCCGTCACGACCTCTCCATGACATCTGTCATGGAACGGGCTCCACCTCCTGGTCGACGGGCCCTCAGTCGACGGCGGTGGCAGGGCGGGCCGGGACGTCGGCCTCGGTGACGGGGCGGGTGGCGCGGGGGCCGAGCACGAGCACCTGATCGACCGGGCCGAGGGCGATGGAGGTCGACTTCGGCGGGTTGACCACCACCTCGCCGGTGGCGGCCACCCGCCAGCCGAAGGCGGTCTCGCCGCGCTGGCTGGCCGCAGCCACGATGGCGGCGAAGGCGACGGGCTCGGCCGGTGCGTAGAGCGGGGCGGGGTGCAGGGCCACGAAGCAGCCGTCGGCGTCGAAGAGCTCGTCGAAGACCATGTGCAGCTCGAGGCGCTCCGAGAGCTGGGCGATCATCAGGCTGGACAGCTCGTCGCTGACGATGAAGTCCTCGACGCCGGTGGTCTGGGCCACGGCCACGTTGGCCCGGTCGAGCATCTCGGCCACCACCCGGGGCCCACCAGGCCCCTTGGGGAACGCCTTGTCCAGCGTGAGCAGGGTGAGCATGGTGCGGGCGTCGGCCTCGCCCACCGAGACGGGGTCGCGGTACCCGAGCACGATCGCCTGGTCGTAGCCGCCGCCGGCCATGGCGATGAGCTCCTCGGGCCCGCCGCCCAGCGGGTGGACGGCGATGGCGCAGTGCTCGCAACCGGGCACGGCCGGGTCCAGCGCCGCCACGTCGAACAGCTCGGGATCGACCATGAGGTCCACCGAGGAGCCCTCGGTGAGGAACTCGTCGAGCTCGGAGAGCACCCCGGGGCCGAGGTCGGACCAGCCGATCATCAGCACCCGCTGCGACGGTTCCTCGAACGGCACCGTGCAGTCGACGGTGACCTCGGGCATGGGGACCACGCCGGTGAAGAGGACCTTGTCGTCGTCCTCGGCCACCGAGATCAGCTCGTAGCCGGCGCCGAAGGTGGCGGCGGCCGGCGGGTTCAGCTCGACGACGCCGTCGTCGGTGATCCAGCCCAGGACGGAGCAGCCCTCGAAGGCCAGCAGGATGTCGCGGTAGGCGACGCCGACGAGCTCGTCGACGGGCGTGAAGTAGATCTCGTCGCCGTCGAAGTCGAGCAGCTCGCGGAAGACCGAGGCCAGGCCGGCCTGGTGGCACGCCTGGGCGGTGACCTGGGCGATGACCTCGTCGGCCTGGATGGTGACGATGCGCCCTTCGGTGAGCGTGCGCAGCGTGCGGGCGTGGCCGGCGTTCTCCAGCTCGGCCACCACGTGGGCGGAGGTGAACCGGGGGTCGAGGCTGCGCACGGCCAGCACGGCCTTCACCACGCCGGCGTCGCCTTCGTCGCCGGCCAGCACGATGATCGACCGGGCACCACCGACGTTGACCATCTCGAGATCGCCGGGGCGCGACGGGTCGCCCGTGCGGCACACCACGCGGGTGGTGCCGTGGTCGGGGACCTTGAGCCGCAGCTCGTCCTCCATCTCGTCCTTGGGCACGTTGGCCAGCACGACGAAGGCGGCGCGCTTCTGGTTCGCGTTGGCCTCGACGATCTCGGTGAGGATCGTGGGCAGGCGGGGCGACCAGCCCAGCACCAGGGTGTGGCCGTCCTCCAGCACGGTGGAGCGGCCCTTGCGGAGCTGCTCGATCTGCTGGTCGACGGCGTTGGCGATGAGGCCGATGAGGCTGCCGGCCAGGAAGATGCCGGCGAGGGTGATGAACAGGCCGAGGAACCGGGCGGGCCAGGACGAGTCGGCCGCGAACGTGCCCGAGTCGAGCACCCGCAGCAGGGCCTGCCAGAACGCCTCGAAGGGGTTGCTGACCGAGCCGCCGCCGTTGACGCCGCCGATGCCGGTGACCATGAGGATGACCGCCGCCACCACGATGATCGCCAGCATCACCAGGCCGAGGTAGCCGATGACCACGAGCGGGCCCCGGGACAGGGCGAGGTCGAACTTGTAGCGCAGCTTGGCGCTCGTGCTCGCCGCCGGCCGGGCCGTCCCGGTCTCGGACACGTCGACGCCCGTCGCGGTCTGGCCCTTCGGGCGGCTCGGCGCAGCCGTCCGACGTCGCTTCTCGGCGTTCACCATGGTGCTGCCCTCCCGGCGCCCGCCGCCCGGCGGCCACCCAAAGCCGGAACCGTAGTGCCACCCCCGGCGAACCGGGTGGGGTTCTCGGGGCCAGAGCCCCGAGAACCCTGCCCGGTTCGGGGTGCGGAGGGCTAGGGCTTCTCGGAGCCGACGACCCACATGGCGAAGAACTGCGAGCCGCCGCCGTAGGCGTGGCCCACGCCGCGGCGGACGCCGTCGACCTGGTGCTCGCCGGCGGTGCCCCGGACCTGCATGGCGATCTCGCCGAAGCGGAGCATGCCGGAGGCGCCGATGGGGTTGGTGCAGAGCACGCCGCCGCTCATGTTGACCGGCAGGTCGCCGTCCATGGCGGTGGCGCCGGCCTCGGTCATCTTCCAGCCCTCGCCGGGCTCGGCGAAGCCGAGGTTCTCCAGCCACATGGGCTCGAACCAGCTGAACGGCACGTACATCTCGACGGCGTCGACGTCCTTGCGGGGGTTGGTGATGCCCGCCTGCTTGTAGACGTCGGCGGCGCACAGGGCACCGCCGAGCGGGAGCACGGTGTCGCGCTCGGCCGACAGGGTGGGCTCGGAGCGCATGGCCGTGCCCTGGATCCAGGCCGGCTGGCGGCCCTCGGCCATGGCGTCGTCGGCCACCTTCTCGCTGCCCAGCACGAGGGCGCAGGCACCGTCGGACGACGGGCAGGTCTCGGCGTAGCGGATGGGGTCCCACAGCATCATCGACTCCTTGATGGAGTCGAACGAGATGTCGTGCTCGTGGAGGTGGGCGTAGGGGTTCTTGATGCCGTTCTGGCGGTCCTTGAGCGCCACCAGCATGCCCACGTGGTCCGGCGCCTTGGAGCGGCGGATGTAGCTGCGGATGTGGGGGGCGAAGTAGCCGCCCGCCCCGGCGTGGAGCGGCGGGGTGAACGGGATCGGCAGCGAGAGGGCCCACATGGCCTCGGACTCGGACTGCTTCTCGAAGGCCACGGTGAGGACCCGCTCGTGGAGCCCGGCCTGGATCAGCTGGCTGGCCACGATGGCGGTGGACCCGCCCACGGAACCGGCGGTGTGGACCCGGAACATGGGCTTGCCGGTGGCGCCGAGGGCGTCGGCCAGGAACAGCTCCGGCATCATCACGCCCTCGAAGAAGTCGGGGGCCTTGCCGATGACCACGGCGTCGATGTCGCTCCAGGTCATCTGGGCGTCCTCGAAGCGCCCGCTGGGCGGCCTCGCGGACGAGGCCGGCCATCGAGACGTCGCCCCGGGTGGCCTGGTGCTTGGTCTGGCCGATGCCGACGACGGCAACGCGCTCCTTGCCCATCAGTTCTCACCTTCCAGGACGGTCACGAGGTTCTGTTGGAGGCACGGGCCGCTGGTGGCGTGGGCCACCCCGCGGTTCGCCGTGCCGTTCGAGATGCGGTTGGCCACCTCGCCGACGCGGATGAGGCCGGCGGTCATCATCGGGTTGCCGCTGAGGGCACCGCCCGACGGGTTGACGTCGACGTCCTCGCCCAGGCCGATGGCGTCGCGCAGGATGAGCTCCTGGTGGCTGAACGGGGCGTGGATCTCGGCCACGTCGACCGCGCCGTCGGCCACGCCGGCCTTCTCGGCGGCGATGCGAGTGCTCTCGCTGACCGTGAGGTCCCGGAGCCCGAGGTGGATGGGCTCGACCCGGTGGTCGATGCCACGGATCCAGGCCGGGCGCTCCACCTTCGACCGGGCGACGTCGCCGGCGGCGAGGATGATGCACGCCGCGCCGTCGGTGATCGGAGCGCAGTCGCTCTTGCGCAGCGGGGCCACGTGGTACTCCTCGGCCAGCACGTCGCTGGCCGGGCGGTCCCACGCCAGCTGGGCGTTCGGGTTGTCGAGGGCGCTCTTGCGGCTGCGGGCCGCCACCTCGGCGAAGTGCTCCTCGGTGTAGCGGCCCGAGTCGAGCAGGGCCCGGGCCTGCAGGGCGGCCAGGCTCACCGTGTCCGGCCACAGCGGGGCCACGGTGATGGGGTCGAGCTGGCGGGTCAGCACCATCGGCAGGTCGCCGGGCGAGGACTTGGCGTAGGAGTAGACGAGCGCGGTGTCGAGCTCGCCGAGCTGGAGCTTGACCCAGGCCTCGTAGAGCGCCCAGGCGCCGTCCATCTCCACGTGGCTCTCCTGGATGGGAGGCCACGGGCCGACGCCGTCGAGCGTCGACACGAAGCTGAAGCCGACGCCGGCGAGGTAGTCGGTGCTGCCGGAGCAGGTGAAGCCGATGTCGTCGATGGTCATGTCGACCTGGCCCAGCGCGCCGTGGATGGCGGGCATGAGCATCTCGACCTCGTTCTGCTCCTTCACCGCCCGCTGGGCGGGGGTCTGAGCGAAGCTGATGATGGCGATGTCGCGCATCAGGCCTGGCCTCCTTCTCCGGTGCGGGGGTTGCGGATGAGCGCCTCGGTGGGCGCCACGCCGCCGACCCACGAGCCCAGGCCGGTGCCGTGGTCCTCGCCGGGGATGCGCACGTTCGGGTCGTCGGGCTCGCCGTTGGGGCGGAACCACTTGATGCTCTCGAGGGTGGGCTCGATGTCGGCGTCGTCGCGCCACACCGCCTCGACCCGCATGCCGATGCGGACCTCGTCGGCGGGGATCTCCTGGATGAGGTGCATGATCGACAGGTCGGCGCCGTCGAGCAGGATCAGGGCGCTGGTGTAGGGCAGCTCCATGACCGAGCCGTAGAAGGCCACGTTCACCATGCAGAACGAGGTGACGGTGCCCACCTGGGCGACCTCGACCTCGATCGGGGTGGTGGCGCCCAGCTCGGGGTCGGCGCCGCGCGGCGGCACGTACACCCGGCTCTCGGGCGTGGCCCGCTGGCCGATGATCTTCTTCTGGGTGATGCCCTTGAGGAAGCGGGAGGACGCTTCGCCCGCGGTGAACTCGTAGTCCAGGCGGGCCGGGGTGCGCACCGAGCGCACCTGCTCGACGTCCTGGAGCGAGGCGGGCAGCGAGATCTCGGGAGGCATCAGGCCGCCCCTCCTTCGGCTTCGAGCACCCAGTGGGTGAGGTCGTTGATGTGGCCTTCGCGCTCCTCGGCCCAGACCGGGGTGACCCGGGCGCCGGTGGCGAGGGCGTCGATGCCGTCGGCCGCGACGGCCCCGAGCATCGGGGTGTCGGCGCCGTCGGGCTTGATGAGCGCCCAGGCGAACGGCTGGTCGAGCGGGTGCTTCTCGTGGGGGTGGGTCACCCATGCCCACGTGGTGATCTCGCCGGCCGGGCCGACCTCCACCAGCTCCGTGAGGTCCTCACCGGAGACCGGGTCGAACTCGGCGGGCGGCACGATCACCCGGCCATCCGCGGCCTTCGATCCCACCAGGACCTGCTCGCGCAGTCCGGTGAGGAAGGCGCCGATGACCGGTCCGGTCGTGCGCTTGAACGGGTACTCGATGATGAGCGGGGCAGAGAGGATCGCCCCGGCGTCTTGTTCCGTCACGGGGGCGACAATAGAACACGTTTCAGTTTTCGCAAGTCGTTCCGCCAGAGGCGGCGACCTACCGCACGTCGGGCGGGGCGAAGGCGCAGAGCTCGTTGCCGCTGGGGTCGACGATGACCGACCAGCGGAGGCCGTCGCCCTCGGGACGCAGCACCCGGGCGCCGGCCGCCACCAGGTCCTCGACTCGGGCCACGACGTCCCAGTGCCAGCGGTTCTTGACCGTCCGCTCGTCGGGCACGCCCACGAACTTCCACACGACGTCGCCGAGCCCGGCGGCACCGTGCAGGTAGCGCAGCGCGCCGTCGGGGCCGGGCCGCAGCTCGCCGCCCACCACGCCCGCCCACCAGGCGGCGTCCTCGGCCGGCCGGGCGCTGTCGGTGCACAGGGCGAACCACCGCGCCGGCTCGTCGAGGACCACGCCTTCAGGTGGCGGGAAGGCGCACAGCTCGTTGCCCTCCGGGTCGGCCCAGACCTGGAAGCCCCCGTCCTCGGCGAGGAGCACGGCACCGCGGGCGGCGAGGTCGGTGCCCGGGCCCACCCACAGGTCGAGGTGCACGCGGTTCTTCACGACCTTGGGCTCCGGCACCGGGTTCACCCACAGCACCACGTGGCCGGCGCGGGCCAGCGAGGCCACGCCGTCGCCGCGCACCTCGACCTCGAGGCCCAGCAGCTCGCCCCAGAAGCGGGCGACGAGGGGCACGTCCCCGGCATCGATGCACAGGTCCTTGTACGACGCGATCGCCATGGCCCGAGGCTAGGTCGGGCGGGTCGCCGTCCGTCGGGCGCCAACTAGAACACGTTCCAGTTCGGTTGGTACGGTCGGCGGCCATGGGAGACCTCGGATTCTGGCGACTGGCTGAAGCACGACCGGAGCACCTCGCGCTGGTGGGCCCGGACGGCACGGAGCGCACGGCCGGCGACCTGCTGGCCCGGGCCAACCGGGCCGCCAACGGCTTCCGGGCGCTGGGCCTGGAGACGGGCGACACC
This sequence comes from Aquihabitans sp. G128, assembly GCF_019048865.1. Classification (GTDB taxonomy): domain Bacteria; phylum Actinomycetota; class Acidimicrobiia; order Acidimicrobiales; family Iamiaceae; genus Aquihabitans. The sequence continues at coordinate 1,903,556 of NZ_CP077604.1, forward strand.
GTCTGCGTGCTGCTGCCCAACTCGCTGGAGCTCATCGAGCTCTACCTGGGTGCCTTGCAGGTGGGGCTCTACTTCACCCCGGTGAACTTCCACCTCGTCGGCCCCGAGGTCGCGTACATCCTCACCGACACCGAGGCCAAGGTGTTCGTGGCCCACGAGCGCTTCGCCGAGGTGGCCCGCAACGCCGCCACCGAGGCCGGCTTCGCCGCCGACCGCTCGTTCGCCGTCGGCACCGTCGAGGAGTTCCGCCCGCTGGCCGACCTCACCGACGGCCAACCCGACACGGCGCCGGAGGGCCGCACCACTGGTGCCGCCATGCACTACACGTCGGGCACCACCGGCCGCCCCAAGGGCGTGAAGCGCGGCCTGTTCGAGATCGACCCCAGCGACATGGGCGAGCTGCTGGCCTACCTGCCGAACCTGTTCGGCATCGCCCCGCACGACGGTCACGTGCACCTCACGGTCTCGCCGCTCTACCACACGGCCGTGCTGATGTGGACGGGCAACGCCCTGCACCTGGGCCACACCGTGGTGCTGATGGACAAGTGGCAGGCCGAGGAGACGCTGCAGCTGATCCAGCGCCACCGGGTGACCTACAGCCACATGGTGCCCACCCAGTTCGTGCGCCTGCTCGACCTGCCGGAGGACGTCCGGGCCAGCTACGACGTGAGCTCGCTGCGCAACATGGTCCACGGTGCGGCGCCCTGCCCGCTCGAGATCAAGCACCGCATGATCGAGTGGTGGGGCGACACCATCCAGGAGTACTACGCCGCCACCGAGGGCGGCGGCTCGGTCATCACCGCCAAGGAGTGGCAGGAGCGCCCCGGTTCGGTGGGCACCGCCTGGCCCGGCAGCGAGCTGCGCATCTACGACGACGAGGGCAACCGCCTCGAGGCCGGCCAGATCGGCACCGTCTACATGCAGCTCATGGCCGACTTCGAGTACAAGGGCGACGCCGCCAAGACCAAGGCGAACCGCATCGAGAACTTCTTCACGGTGGGCGACCTCGGCGAGCTCGACGCCGACGGCTACCTGTTCCTGCGGGATCGCAAGAGCGACATGATCATCTCGGGCGGGGCCAACATCTACCCCGCCGAGATCGAGGGCGAGCTGATCAACCACCCCGCGGTGCAGGACGTCGCCGTCTTCGGCATCCCCAACGCCGACTGGGGCGAGGAGATCAAGGCCGTCGTCGAGCTCCACGAGGGCTTCGAGCCCAGCGACGCCCTGGTTGCTGAGATCCTCGAGTGGGCCGGCACCCGCATGGGCCGCTTCAAGCTGCCGAAGACCATCGACTTCGCCGAGTCGCTCCCTCGCGAGCCCAACGGCAAGCTCATCAAGCGCAAGCTCCGCGACCCCTACTGGGCCGACGCCGCCGGCCAGATCTGACCGCCCCCAGCGCCGAACTTGTCGCAGTTCTCGACGCCGGGCGCGGACAACTGCGACAAGTTCGGGGGTGGGTCGTCTCGGGGGCGGGTCGATCGGGCAGGTCGCGGCCATGAGCACCCCGCAACCCATCCGTGACATCCGGGGCACCAGCGTGCCCGCCATCGGCTACGGCACCTGGGAGCTGGAGGGCGACGACTGCTTCACCGGCGTCCTCACCGGCCTCGAGCTCGGCTACCGCCACATCGACACCGCCCAGGCCTACGGCAACGAGGAGCTGGTGGGCGCGGCCATCACCGCGTCCGGGATCGACCGGTCCGAGGTCTTCCTCACCACCAAGGTGTGGAACGAGCACCTCTCCGCCGAGTCGGTGAAGGCCTCGGTCGGCACCAGCCTGAGCAAGCTCCAGACCGACTACGTCGACCTCCTCGTGCTGCACTGGCCGCTCGACGAGGAGACCTGGCCGGCCCGCTTGGGCGCCATGGCCGACCTCGTGGAGCACGGTGCGGTGCGCCACCTCGGCGTCTCGAACTTCACGCCCCCGCAGCTGGAGCGTGCCCTCGACGTGGCCCCGATCTTCAACGTGCAGGTGGAGCACCACCCCTACCTGGCCCAGCCCGGCCTGCTGGAGCTGGCGGCGAAGCACGACCTGCTGTTCACCGCCTACTCGCCCCTCGCCCGGGGCGAGGCGCTGCACGATCCCGTCATCACCGGCATCGCCGAGGCGCGCGACGCCACCCCGGTGCAGGTGGTTCTGCGCTGGCTGCTCGACGAGAGCGAGCACCTCGCGGTCATCCCGAAGGCCACCGGCCGTGAGCACGCCGAGGACAACCTCGGTGCCGCCAACGTGTACCTCGACGAGGCCGACCGCGAGGCCATCGCCGCGCTCGATCGCAACGAGCGCCAGGTCGACCCGCCCTGGGCCCCCGCCTGGGAGCGATAGGGCGCCCGGCCCGGCCCGGCCCAGTCGAGCGGTGGGTCGGGCCTACCGGTCGTACTGGTCGAGCACCAGGTGGGTGGCGAGGTCGAGCTCGTCGGACACCTTGGTGAAGCCCGACCAGCCGTTGACCCAGCCGATGAGCGACGAGAACCAGACGTGGCCCAGCGTGCGGGTGACCTGGGCCTGGAAGGCCGGGTCGAAGTCGTCGCCCAGGGCCATGGAGAGGATGCGCGTCATCGAGGCCGACACGTCCTCCTGGCACGAGGCCGCGCCGCGGTCGGGCGAGAGCAGGGCAGTCACCACCGACTCGGAGAGCTTGGGCTCCTTCTCCATGGCGCGGGTGGCGCGGCGCAGGACGTCGCCCACCCGCTCGGCGGTGGTGTCGCCCTTCGGCGGCCGCTGGCCCACCCGGCGCTCGAGGTCGTGCGTCCACTCGACCATCGCGGCGGCCAACAGGTGGTCCTTCGAGGAGAAGTACCGGTAGATGGTGCCCAGGGCCACGCCGGCGGACGTGGCGACGTCACGCATCTGGACGCTGTCGTAGCCACCGCTGGCCCCGAGGTCGAGCGCCGCACGGATGACGCGCTCCCGGCGGGCGGCCTGGCTCTTGGTGAGGGTGGCCGGTTCGACGTCCATTGGAGGCGACACGTTAGGAGCCGGTGCGGCCCAGGTCGCGGAACGCCACGGTGCGGTCGGCCTGCTGCTCGCGTGGCAGGCCCAGGACCCGCTCGCCCATGATGTTCTTCTGCACCTCGTTCGAGCCGCCGGCGATGCGGATGGCGGGGGCGAACAGGAAGCGCTGCTGCCACTCCTGCCCGGCGTCGGAGTCGTGGGAGAGCAGCGCGCCCTCGGGCCCGAGCATGGCCAGCGAGGTGTTGCCGAGGCGGCGGAGGTACTCCGCGGCGAACAGCTTCATGACCGAGGTCTCGGGCCCGGGCGGCACGCCCTTGCTCAGCGCGGTCTGCATGCGGAACCCCAGGTAGCGCTGGATCTGCTGGCGGATCCAGCAGTCGGCCATGGCCTGGCGCAGGATCGGGTCGTCGGCGCGCCCCCGCTTGCGGGCCAGCTCGATGAGCACGCCGATGTCGCTCGACTTGTTGCCGCCGGCGATGAGGCCCCGCTCGTTCGACAGGGTGGTGATGGCGCAGGCCCAACCCTCGTTGACCTCGCCGAGCACGTTCTCGGCCGGGATGCGCACCTCGTCCATGAACACCTCGGAGAAGTGCTCCGAGCCCGTCATCTGCTTGAGGGGCCGGATGTCGAAGCCGGCGCTCTTCATGTCGACCAGGAAGTAGGTGATGCCCTTGTGCTTGGGCTGGTCGGGGTCGGTCCGGGCGAGGAGGATGCCCCAGTCGCTCTCGTCCGCGCCGGACGTCCACACCTTCTGGCCGGTGACCACCCACTCGTCGCCGTCGCGCACGGCCCGGGTGGTGATGTTGGCGAGGTCGGACCCGGCGTCGGGCTCGCTGAAGAGCTGGCACCACACCTCGTCGCCCCGGAGCATGGGCCGCAGGTACCGCGCCTTCTGCTCGTCGGTGCCGTGGCGGAGGATGGTGGGACCGGCCATGCCGATGCCCACGGCGAAGGTGTTGACCGCCACGCCGAACTGGTTGGCCTCCTGGGCCCAGATGACCGACTCCATCGGACGGCCGCCGCGGCCGCCGTAGGCCTTCGGCCAGGTGATGCCGGCCCAGCCCTCGTCGACCAGGAGCCGCTGCCACGCCTTCGTCTTCTCGAGGAACACCTCCGGGCTGATGGTGCCCTCGAGGAACCCGGTGGAGAAGTCCTCGGCGCTGCCCTTGGCCGGGGCGTGGGCCTCGAGCCAGGCACGGGCCTCGGTCCGGAAGGAGGCTTCTGCGGGCGTGTCGTCGAAGTCCACGCCGTCAGACTAGAACACGTTCCAATTCTGCGGGGCCGCCGGGACCCCGACGTGATGGCGGTCACAGCAGGGACGGGAACTGCAAGACTCCCGGCACCGAGAGCGATGGAGCAGGCATGGAACGACTGACGGGGCTGGACGCGGCCTTCCTCTACCTGGAGAACCCCACCAACCACATGCACGTGGCGATGACCATGGTCCTCGACCCGTCGTCGGTGCCCGGGGGCTACTCGTTCGAGAACATCAAGGACTTCATCGGTGGCCGCATCCACCTGGTCCCGCCGTTCCGCCGCCGCCTCGTCGAGGTCCCGCTGAACCTGGCCCACCCGGTGTGGGTGGAGGACCCGGACTTCGACCTCGACTTCCACATCCGCCGCATCGGCTGCCCCGCTCCGGGAGGCCGCCGCGAGCTCGGCGAGATGGCCGGCCAGATCGCCAGCACCCCGCTCGACCGAAGCCGGCCGCTCTGGGAGCTGTGGGTGATCGAAGGCCTGAAGCAGGATCGCATCGGCGTGGTGACCAAGGTGCACCACTCGGCCATCGACGGCAGCTCCGGCGCCGAGCTCATGGTCCACCTCTTCGACCTCGAGCCCGAGGCCGCCGACCCGCCGGCACCCGAGGAGCGCGAGCCGGAGTCCATCCCCACCGACCTCGAGCTGCTCGGCCACGCCGCCGCCTCCCGCTTCCGCAAGACCGTGGCGCTGCCCAAGCTGATCGGCCAGACCGTCGGCGCGGTGAACCGCGTGGTGCAGGGCCGGCGCGACCCCGACAAGGCCGTGGGGGCCGCCCCGCTGGGCGCCCCGAACACCTCGTGGTGCGGTCCGCTCAGCCCGTTGCGCAACGTGGGCTTCGCCCGGGTCCCCCTGGCCGACGTGCGGGCCCTGAAGACCGCCTTCGAGTGCACGGTCAACGACGTCGTGCTCGGCCTCTGCGCCGGCACCCTGCGCAGCTACATGCTCGATCGCGACGAGCTCCCCGACGAGCCGCTCGTCGCCGCCTGTCCCGTCTCGGTGCGCCAGGAGGGCGAGGCCGCCGGCGGCAACAAGGTCTCGGCCATGTTCACCACGCTCGACACCCAGCTCGCCGACCCCACCGAGCGCATCCGGGCCATCCAGGCCTGCACGGTGGGCGCCAAGGAGGAGCACAAGGCCGTGGGCGCCGACATGCTCCAGAACTGGGCCGAGTACGCCGCCCCGAACACCTTCAACCTGGCGTCGCGCCTCTACGCCAGCTGGGGCCTGGCCGGCAGCCACCGGCCCATCCACAACGTGATCATCTCCAACGTGCCCGGGCCGCCGTTCCCGCTCTACTACGCCGGCGCCGAGATGGTGGCGGCCTACCCCATGGGCCCGGTGATGGAGGGCGTGGGCCTGAACATCACCGTCTTCAGCTACCGCGACTCGGTCGACTTCGGCTTCATGGTCGACCGCGAGCTGGTGCCCGACGTCTGGAACATGGCCGACCGGGTCAACGAGGCGCTGCTGGAGCTGCAGGTGGCCGCCGGGCTGGCCCCGAAGCCGGAGGCGAAGGCCCCGGCCCCGAAGCGCCCGGCCAAGAAGGCTCCCACCAAGAAGGCGCCGGCCGAGAAGAAGGCTGCCGCCAAGAAGGCTCCCGCCAAGGCCTGACCGGCCCGCCAAAACGAGAACGTGTTCCAGTTTCGGTGCTAGAAACGGTCCCCATGGGGTTCAACATCGCCGATCTGTTCGAGCGCGCCGTCGACGCCGTTCCCGACCGCATGGCGCTGGTCTGCGGCGAGCGGCGGCTGACGTACCTGGAGATGGACGACGAGGCCAACCGGCTGGCCAACCACCTCCTGGCCGAGGGCTTCGGCCACGGGGACCACATCGGCATCTACGGCCAGAACACCGCCGAGTGGCTGGTGGCCATGGTGGCGATCTTCAAGATCCGCGCCGTGCCGATCAACATCAACTTCCGCTACGTCGAGGACGAGCTGGCCTACCTGTTCGACAACGCCGACCTGGTGGCGCTGGTCCACGACCGCGAGTACATCGACCGCATCGCGGCGGTCAGCGCCAAGGTCCCCGGCCTGCGCCACTTCGTGATGGTCGACGACGGCAGCGGCACCGGCGCCGAGCAGGACCCCGCCACCATCGGCGCCATCGCCTGGGAGGACGCCATCGCCGGCGCCTCGGCCGAGCGCCCCGACCTCCCCCGCACCGACGACGACCACTACGTGATCTACACCGGCGGCACCACCGGCATGCCCAAGGGCGTCGTGTGGCGCCACGAGGACGTCTTCTACGCCCTCGGCGGCGGCGTCGACGCCTACACCAACGAGCGCGTCACCCACGGCCACCAGCTGGCGGAGAAGGCTGCCGCCACGCCGGCTCCCATGGTCAGCCTCAACATCCCGCCGCTCATGCACGGCGCCGCCCAGTGGGGCGCCCTCCGGTTCCTGTTCGAGGGCAACACCGTGGTGTTCGTGCCCCGCTTCTCCGCCGAGGCGGTCTGGTCGATCATCGAGGCCGAGAAGGTCAACACGATGATGATCACCGGCGACGCCATGGCCCGCCCGCTGATCGAGACCCTGCAGGAGTCGCCGGATCGCTGGGACCTCTCGTCGCTGTTCGTCACGTCGTCGAGTGCGGTGGTGTTCTCGCCGTCGCTCAAGGACGCCATGCTCGAGCTGCTGCCGAACATCATGGTGATCGACGCCATCGGCTCGTCCGAGAGCGGCATGAACGGCATGGTCATCCAGACCAAGGGCCAGACCGCCAACCACGGCGGCGGCGGCCCCACGGTGAGCGCCGGGCGCGACGCCGTGGTCCTCGACGACGACCTCGTGCCGCTCCCGGCCGGCACCGGCGTGGTGGGCAAGCTGGCCCGCGGCGGCAACATCCCGATCGGCTACTACAAGGACCCGGTCAAGACCGCCGCCACGTTCGTGCACGCCCCCGACGGCACCCGCTACGTGGTGGCCGGGGACTTCGCCCTCCACGAGGCCGATGGCACCATCACCCTGCTCGGCCGGGGCTCGGTCTGCATCAACTCCGGTGGCGAGAAGATCTTCCCCGAAGAGGTGGAGTCGGTCCTGAAGGGCCACCCCGAGGTCTACGACGTGCTGGTGGTCGGCGTGCCCGACGATCGCTGGGGCCAGGCCGTCTGCGCCGTCGTGCAGCCCCGCCATGGCGAGGCCCCGCCCACCCTGGCCGACCTCGACGCCCACTCCCGCACCCAGCTCGCCGCCTACAAGACGCCTCGCCACCTGGTGCTGGTCGACGAGATCCAGCGCTCCCCCAGCGGCAAGCCCGACTACCCCTGGGCCACCGAGGTGGCCAAGGCTGCGGTGGCCACCCCCGCCGACGCCTGATGGCAGGGCGCCCCCGACGCCTCGGGGTGCTCAGCTGCGGGCGGGGCGGGTAGTGCGCGGGTCGTCCTCCACCCGCCACCCCAGGAGACGACCATGCCCACCAGGAACGCCGACGCCACGTGGAACGGTGCGCTGCGAGACGGCAACGGCTCGTTCAAGACCAGCTCCGGCGCCGTCGAGGGCGCCTACTCGTTCTCGTCGCGGTTCGAGGACGGCTCGGGGACCAACCCCGAGGAGCTCATCGCCGCCGCCCACGCCGCCTGCTTCTCCATGGCCCTGGCCAACGAGCTGGGCTCGGCGGGCCACGTGCCGGAGTCGGTGAGCACCACCGCCAAGGTCCACCTCGAGAAGGCCGAGGGCGGCTTCGCCATCCCCAAGATCGAGCTGATCACCCGGGCCAAGGTCGACGGCCTCGACGATGCCGAGTTCCAGGAGATCGCCACCGCCACCTCGAAGGCCTGCCCGGTCTCCAAGGCCCTCGCCGCCATCGAGATCACGCTCGACGCCAGCCTGGCCTGAGCCGGCTGCGCCGGGCGCACCTTGCGACCTGGTGAACGCTGCGCCGCCCTGCGCCACCCACGACACCTGGCCCGGTACGGTCCTCCGGACGCCGGCCCCACCGGAGGATCCCCCCATGGCCACCACGCACGCCCTCACCAGCGACGCCATCGTCGACCGGCTGCGCCGGACCCGGCAGCTCACCGAGCACCTGGCGTCGACGCTGGCGCCCGAGGACCAGATGGTCCAGTCGATGGACGACGTCAGCCCCACCAAGTGGCACCGGGCCCACACCACCTGGTTCTTCGAGACGTTCGTGCTGGGCCCCCACCTGCCGGGCTACAAGCCCGTGCACCCCACCTACGACTACCTCTTCAACTCGTACTACGAGCAGGTGGGCGACCGGCACCCCCGGAACCAGCGGGGCCTGATCTCCCGGCCGACGTGCGACGAGGTGGCCGAGTACCGCGCCGCGGTGGACCGGGCGCTGGACGAGCTCATCGACGGCGCCGACGCCGACCTGCTCGAAACCATCGCCCCGCTGCTGGAGCTGGGCACCCACCACGAGCAGCAGCACCAGGAGCTGCTGCTCATGGACATCAAGCACGTGTTCTCGGTGAACCCCCCTCAAGCCGGTGTACCGCTTCGGCACCGCCGCGCTCTCCGGCCCGGCCACCGAGCCGCTGCGCTGGGTCGACGTGGCGCCGACCGAACTGGTCTCGGTGGGCGCCGACGGCGACGGCTTCTCCTTCGACAGCGAGGGTCCCCGCCACCGCGCCCTGGTGGAGCCGTTCCACCTGGCCGAACGCCTGGTCACCGAAGGCGAGTGGCAGGCGTTCATGGACGACGGCGGCTACGAGCGGGCCGAGCTGTGGCTGTCGGAGGGCTGGGCCACCGTGCAGGCCAACGGCTGGCGCGCCCCGCTGTACTGGGAGGAGGGCGCCGACGGGTGGTCGGTCTTCACCCTCGGCGGCACCCGCCCGGTGCTGGACGCCACGCCCGTGGTGCACGTGAGCTTCTTCGAGGCCGATGCCTACGCCCGCTGGGCCGGGCACCGCCTGGCCACCGAGGAGGAGTGGGAGGTGGCAGCCACCACCCAGGCCGCCGACGACCTGCCCAACGACCTGGCCGTGGGGACCCTGCACCCCCGCCCGGCCGCGAAGGCCGGCGACGCCGGCATCCGCCAGCTCTTCGGCGACGGTTGGGAGTGGACGGCCAGCTCCTACCGGCCCTACCCCCGCTTCGCTCCGGTCGAGGGCGCCATCGGTGAGTACAACGGCAAGTTCATGTCGTCGCAGATGGTGCTGCGCGGCGCGGCGCCGGTCACCCCGAGCGGCCACACCCGGCCCACCTACCGCAACTTCTTCCCGCCCTCGGCCCGGTGGGCCTTCTCCACGGTCCGCCTCGCCGCCGACCTCGAGGACGGCGGGCCCAGCGGCCGCCACCACCAGCGCCGGGCCACGGTGCCCGCCCCGGTCGTCGACGTGCACCTGCACCCGGCCGACCTCGACGCCGCGCTGCGGGCCGACGTGCGGTCCGGCCTCGGCGGAGCGCAGGCGTCGCTGCCCTCGAAGTGGTTCTACGACGACCGCGGCAGCGAGCTGTTCGACCAGATCACCCGGCTCGACGCCTACTACCCCACCCGCCGCGAGCGCGAGATCCTCGAGCGGGAGGCGGGCGCCATCGCCGCCGCATCGGGCGCCGACACCCTGATCGAGCTGGGCTCGGGCACCTCCGACAAGACCCGCCTGCTGCTCGACGCGTTCACCGGCGCCGGCCAGCTGCGCCGCTTCGTGCCGTTCGACGTGTCCGAGGGCATCCTCCGCTGGTCCGCCGCCCACCTCGCCGAGGCGTACCCGGGCGTGCAGGTGCACGGCGTGGTGGGCGACTTCGACCGCCACCTCGGCGAGCTGCCCACCGGCGGCCGCCGCATGGTGGCGTTCCTCGGCGGCACCGTCGGCAACTACGAGCCGGCAGCGCGAGCGCGCCTCCTGGCCGACCTGGAGCGCGTCGCTCGCCCCCGGCGACTCGCTCCTGCTGGGCACCGACCTGGTGAAGGACCCGGCCCGGCTGGTGGCCGCCTATGACGACCCCGAGGGCGTGACCGCCGAGTTCGACCGGAACGTGCTGCGGGTGCTGGCCCGAGCGCTCGATGCCGAGGTCGACCCCGACGGCTGGGCCCACGAGGCCCGCTGGCGCACCCCCGAGCAGTGGATCGAGATGCACCTCCGAGCCGTGGGCCCGCAGCGCATCGCCGTGCCCTCGCTCGACATCGACCGCACCTTCGCCGACGGCGAGACCATCCACACCGAGATCTCCGCCAAGTTCCGCCGCGAGCGCGTGGAGCAGGAGCTCGCCACCGCCGGCCTCGACCTCACCCACTGGTGGACCGACACCGCCGGCGACTTCGCCCTCAGCCTCTCCACCAAGCCATGACCCCGGCACCCCACCATCCCTCGAGGACGAGGTGGGGTGCCGAGCGAAGCGAGCCCGGGGGGTGTGGGGGGCGGAGCTTGCGGAGCCCCCACCCACGGAGGGCGGCTCCGCCGCCCTCCGTGCGAAGACGCCGGCGTCAGCCGTCGATCGAAGCTCCGAGGAACGGAGTGAGCGCCAGCGAACGAGTGACGAGGAAGATCACGTTCCCGTGAACTGCGCGGGGCGCTTCTCCTTGAAGGCGGTGGGGCCTTCCTTGGCGTCGTTGGTGGCGAAGACGGGCCAGCCGAGGGTGAGCTCGTGGGCGAGGCCGTCGGCCTCGGTCATGCCGGCGGTCTCGCGCATGGACTTGAGCACGGCGGCCACCGCGATGGGACCGTTGCCGGCGATCTGGTCGGCCAGCTCGCGGGCCTTGGTGAGGGCCTGACCGTCGGGCACGACGTGGCCGATGAGGCCCATCTCCTTGGCCTCCTGGGCGCTGATCAGGCGCCCGGTGAGGAGCAGGTCGGCGGCGTTGGTGAAGGCGATCTGGCGCTGCAGGCGGACCGTCGAGCCGCCGAGCGGGAACAGGCCGCGGCGGACCTCGGCGATGCCGAACTGGGCGGACTCGCCGGCCACCCGGATCTCGGTGGCCTGGAGGATCTCGGTGCCGCCGGCGACGGAGTAGCCCTCGACGGCGGCGATGATCGGCTTGCTGGGCCGGAAGTGGCGCAGCAGGGCCTTCCAGTGCAGGTCGGGGTCCTGGGCCATCCGGTCGGCGTCGGCCGGGTCGATCCCGCCCGAGAGCGCCTTGAGGTCCATGCCGGAGCAGAAGTCGCCCCCGGCACCGGTCAGGATGCCCACCCGCAGCTCGGGATCCTCGTCGAGGAGCTTCCACGCGTCGGCCGCCACCACGAGCATGGCGGGGCTGAAGGCGTTCTTGGCCTCGGGCCGGTTGAGCGTGACGGTCAGGATGTGGCCGTCACGCTCGACGATGCAATCTTCTTCGGATGACATGGCGTCAGACTAGAACACGTTTCAGTTCTCGGCATCGCTGTTGCGGGCCCATGCCGACCCGGCCGGATCGGGTCAGCCGTGGGTGCGGTACCACGCTCGCAGCCGGGGCTCGAGGTGCTCGAACATCGCCTTGGCGATGAGCGCCGCTCCGGCCTCGTTGGTGTGGCCGGGGTCGATGTAGGTGTCCTGGTGGTCGTCGAGCACGGAGGCCACGTCGATGACGTCGGGGCCGGCGGCGCGCAGGCCGTCGATGATCTGGAGGTAGCGGGCGTAGTCGGCCTTGGGGGCGCCCACCGGCGGCTGGCGGGTGATCTGGCGCTCGAGGAAGAACACCGGCTCGATCCCCCGCTCGGCGGCCACGGACGAGATGAGCGCTCTGCCGCGTGCGTAGACGTCGAGGGTGGCGGCGAGCACCTTCGGCACGTCGGCCGCGGTCGGAGGCTTGATGGCCGAGGGGTCCTGGGCGGCGGATGAGAGCGATCCCACCGACCGCTCGGAGGCGCCCGCCGGGTCCTGGTCCAGGAGGCGGTGCAAGGCACTGCGCTCGTCGTACCGGGACACGACCTGGCGGAGGAGGTCCCCGAGCGACGAGCTCGACGAGCTCGGTGCCGGCGACGGCGCCGCGTTGCCCTGGGCATCGTCGAAGAGCCGCGCGATGCCCTCCTCCGTGGTGGTGGTCGGGACGCCCTGCACCGGCCCGAGCTGGGCGTTGACGTCGTTCGAGCCGTCGTAGAAGACCGCGAGGTCCGGCCGCTCGTCACCCGCCGTGACCTGCTCGAACAGCAGCATCTCCTGCCAGTTCACCCAGCCCCGCTGCCCGTCGTTGACCGCCTCGATGGGCACCCCGGCCTCGGCGGCGTAGCGGGCGACCATCGAGGGGATGGTGTGCTCGTCGCGCTGGCCCTCGCCCCACATCTTGGAGCCGCCGAAGAACTCCACGACCGGCACGTCGCTGCCGGCCGGCTGCGAGCGGTACGACCGACGTGTCCAGCCTTCGATGTTGACGTAGCGCCCGGCGAACGGCCCGGCCTGGTACTCCAGGTAGGGCCGGTAGCGCACGGGCACCGAGGCCATCTCGGCGAAGTACTCCTCTCGCCACGGGTAGGCCGCCATGGCGGGCACGTCCACCCGGGGATCTCGGTAGCTGCCGGGCGCCTGGGCACCGATCCGCTCCGGCACGGCCGCCGGCGCGCGGCGGGTCGAGCCACACCTCCCAGCCGTAGCCGATCGCGTAGTTCAGGCCCAGGAGCACGACGACGATGCCGAGCCCCTGCCAGGCGGTGGCCAGGAGCCCGCGCCGCCCACCGATCCCCGGGTCCGTGGCGTAGAGGGACCGCGGCGCAGCCGGACGCCCGCTGCGCGCGGAACCCCGTCGGCGAGCGGCGCTGGGCCCGCCGGCGCGCTGGGGCGCCGAGCGCCCAGGCAGGCACGAAGCACACCACGAAGAGCAGGGCCATCGCGACGACGCCGAGCGCCGTCCCGACCCGCCGCAGCGCGGCGTCGACGGGCACGCCCAGCCGACCGGCCACGGCGAGCACCGCGGCCGCGACGAGGACCAGCCCGGCCTGGATCGGCCGGCCCGCCGCCACCAGCACCGCTGCAGCAGCGACCGGGAGCACGAGGCGACCGATGGCTGTCGGCGAGGTCATCGGGGAGCGGACGTCGGTGGCCATCAGCTCCCGGCACCGCCGGCCGACGCCGGCCGGAGGGGCGGGAAGAAGGAGTCGAGCCGCGCGGCCATGGTCCGGGGGTCCTCGTGCGCCACGCCTTGCGCGATCAGTGCCGGCGGCAGCTCGGCCATGGCCCGGATGCGGTGGGTCACCGACGACGCGGCCAACGTTCGCCCGAGGTGATCGAACCGGGCGGCCACGACATCGTCCGGCGCCTCCTCCAGCAAGGCGGCGAGGGCTCCGGCGAGCCGGGCGCCCTGGGCCTCGGACGGGACCGCCGCCTCGAAGCCGGCGATAAGCCGGTCCAGCTCGGCGGCGAAGCCCCCCTCGCCGAGGTGCCCGTCGGGCGCGCCGGCGAGCCCGGCCAGCTCCGCCACGAGGTCGATCCACGCTCGGCGGCGCTCCCGGGCACCGGCGGCGCTCGCCGACACCGTGACGTCGGTCGTGCTGGGCTGCGCGGCCTCCAGCCAGCCGCGCGCCTGGGCTCGCATGCTGGCGAAGCGCTCCAGGTTGCTGGCCGTCGTACCGCCGGCCGCCGCGCCCGGCTCCTCCGCATGGTCGAACGAATCCCAGGCCGCCACCACGGCCCCCAGCCCGTCGGCCCCCAGCGAGGCGAGCGAGTGGTCCGAGGGGTAGCGCACCACGTTGAACGCCAGGTTCCAGCCCCTCTGGTTCGCCATCCGCACGATGTCGGGGACCTCGTGCCAGTTCTGCTGCATGGCGCACACGGCCAGGTTGAGCCCGCCGGCCGCTGCGGCAAAGCGCTCGGCGTTCGCCAGCACCTGCGCGTGGTCGGCACCCAGGCGGATCGCCTCGAACGTGGTCGAGGTGGCGGCGTCGATGGAGACCGTGATGGCGACGTCGAGGCCCTCGACCACCCGCCGGACGCGGTCGTTCCAGATCGTGCCGTTGGTGGTGATGGACACCTTGCAGCTCGGGTTGAGCTCGACCAGGGCCTCCCAGATGGCGAAGTTGACGGGGGCGAGGAACGGCTCGCCGCCGTAGAACTTCACCGCGCCGACGTGCTCGAGGAACGGTCGCAGCTGCTCGACGAAGTCCTCGCCGTAGGGCTCGGGCAGCAGAGGCTGCCCCTCGGCCCGGCGGATGGCCGACGAGCAGTAGCCGCTGCACATGGTGCAGCGCAGGTTGCACCGGGTGGAGAGCGAGAACTCGAGCAGCCGCGGCCACGGGTCGTGGTGGTCCGGAGCGGTCGGCGGGTGCTCGGCCACCCACCGAGCAGGCGTCTGGGCGACCTGCTGGTCGAACATGGCGTTGACGGCGTCGAAGTTGCCGGACCCGATGGAGCTGTGGCAGTCGTGGCAGCCCTTCGAGAAGTCGTCGTCGGCGAGCGCGCGGCGGAGCTGCTGTGCCGCCACGCCCGACCACACGTCGGCCACCCGATCCCTGGGGTAGGCGCCGATGGGCTGCACCGTGTTGATGCAGCAGGCCAGCACGCTGCCGAACTGGTCGAAGTACATGCTGGTGAAGGGCGCCATGCACCGCCCCGGGTGCGGGCCCCCCGGCCGGTGCGCATCGTGGGCAGCTGCTGCATCGGCGTTGAGCCTCAACATGGCACGTCGCTCCCTCCCCAGGACCGAGGCAACACTAGGCGCCCGGCCCCGACGGCAGCTCGGCGAACAGCAGGCAGATCGTGCCGGCGTCGTCCGGGTGGGGCAGCGACCGCCCCTCGATGGAGCGAGCGCGGCCGGCCGGCCCCTCCCCTTCGAAGGTCAGCACCAGGCGGTGGGCCCCGCCTTCGAGCTCCTCGACCTCGCTGCGCACCGAACCCCCGGCGGCCAGCGTGATGGTGGTCAGCGTCTCGCGCAGGCCGACCCCTCGCCAACCCTCCGGCTGGAGCCACGCGGACCACGCTGGCGCCTGCACGTCCTGGAGCAGCTCGTCGACGTAGTGCAGGCGCAGGACGGCGGCGCCGTCACCGCCGGCCAGGTCGTCGATCGCCGAGGCGATCCGCTCGTCGAACCGAGCCTGGGCCGAGCGGCTCGAGCCCAGCACGACCGGCACGGTCGATGCGGATCCCTCGACCTGGCCCCGCACGCGGCCGAGGGCATCGTCCCAGATCGCTCGGGCCGCCGGGCTCAGCGGGCCGAGAGCACGGTCGGTCCGCTCCATGCCGGCGAGGACATCGAGCAGATCAGCCCGGGGAACCGTCAGGAGGCTGAAGTTCCCCGGGCCGCCGACCCAGATCACGTCCGGATCGGCACCGACCCGGTCGCACGCCTGGAGGAACGGCGCGAGCTGCTGCCAGTTGATCGACATGAGGCAGAAGCTGAGGACCAGGCTGTGGCCGGTACGGGCGGTGGCGCGCCGGAAGCGCGCGATGTTC
Organism: Aquihabitans sp. G128; assembly: GCF_019048865.1. Taxonomy (GTDB): domain Bacteria; phylum Actinomycetota; class Acidimicrobiia; order Acidimicrobiales; family Iamiaceae; genus Aquihabitans. The sequence goes on from NZ_CP077604.1 coordinate 1,919,033, forward strand.
GCCCACAGCCGCTCGGCATCGACGCCCACGCGGATCGCCTCGAGCGAAGCGGGGTCGACCGCGTCCACCGAGACGATCACGTCGAAGCCCAGGTCCTCGGTGTAGCGCTCGACCTTGTCGTTCCAGATGGTCCCGTTGGTCGTGATCGAGATCTCCGGCGCCAGGCCGCGCGCCAGCATGCGGTCCCACACCGTGCGGCTCTCACGCATGAGGAAGGGCTCGCCACCCTTGAACTGCGCCCGCTCGAGGTGGGGCAGGAACTCGTCGAGCTCGTCGAAGAACCGCTCGTCGTACGCGGCCGGCAGGGGCGGGCGCCCCTCGCGGTGCCGTCGGATCGACGACGAGAAGGTGCCGCTGCACTGCACGCACTGGAGGTTGCAGCGATCCGACAGGGCGAAGTCGATCATGGCCGGGAAGCGGCGCTCCTCGGGCCCGTAGCGATCGAACTCCCGGGCCAGGCTCCCCCCGCCGGGGGCGTGGTCCATCTCGACCTTGCAAGCGAAGCAGCCCAGCTCGTAGCTGCCCGCAGCCAGGGCCGCCTGGAGCTCCGCCCGCTCGGGCCCGTCCCAGATCTCGCGCAGCGACCGCCGGCCCGGCCCCGACACCCGACCCAGCAGGTGCCACCCGCCGCAGCACGTCATCACCAGGCCGTCGGGCCGCAGGTACAGGGCGGAACCGGGGGCGAAGCACGCCGGCGGCGCCACGAGGTCGACCGCCGGTTGCGATCTCCGGACCGGCTCGGGCTGCGGCCCGAGCACCGCCGAACCGCTCGCGGCGCCTCGGCGCCGGCTCTCTCGCGTTCCCCAGCGCACCGCTGCATGCTGGCAGCCGACACCGGGGGTGTCGAACCGCCGAGGGTCAGGCCTTGGCGTCGCTCTTCTCGTTGACCTGGACGACCACCGGGACGTCGGTGGTGGCATCGCGGACGGCCGACTCGATGCGGGCCAGGGCGTCGACCATGCGGTCGGTCTGGGCCTGCTGCTCGACCACCAGGCGGGCCAGCCAGAAGCGCAGCAGGCGGGCCAGCGAGAAGCGGATGAACAGCCCGAGCCCGACGATGATCAGGGCCAGGCCGAAGATGCCACCGGAGATCAGCATGGGCATCTGGTCGGCCACGTACTTCGAGCCGGCGGCCTGCCACCAGGCGATGAGGATCAGCACCACGCCGATGACCGGCAGCACCAGGCCCAGCTTGAGCAGCAGGGCCTCGGAGTCGGCCGAGGGCTCGGGGACGTGCACGTCGGCGACGCCCGCTTCGAGGCGGTCGGCTGCGGTTGCGGTCGACGGGGAATCGGTCATGACTGGGCTCCGAGGTAGGCGGCCGACAGTTCGGCTTCGAGGTCTGCGGGGACACCGGCGGCGATGACGTTGCCGTGCTGCATGATCACGGCTCGGTCGGCGACGCCGAGGACGGTGCGGGCGAACTGCTCGACCACGAGGATCGACACGCCCTCCTGGGCGATGCCGGCCACGAGCTCGTACAGCTCGGCCACGATGAGGGGCGCCAGGCCCATCGACAGCTCGTCGATGATCAGCAGGGCGGGATCGGTGGCGAGGCCCCGGGCCATGGCGAGCATCTGCTGCTCGCCGCCCGAGAGGGTTCCGGCCACCTGGCCGATGCGCTCGCCGAGGCGGGGGAAGCGGGCCACGGCCCGGTCGATGATGTCGCGCTCGGGCAGGCCGCGGTAGCTGGCCATGCGGAGGTTCTCGCGCACGGTGAGGTTGCGGAAGACGCCGCGCCCCTCGGGGATGGTGCACAGCCCGATCCGGGCCAGGTCCTCGGGCTTGGCCCCGTTGACGTGGCGGCCCGCCACGTGGACGCAGCCGGCCGACGCCGGGTGCTGGCCGGTGGCCACGAGCAGGGTGGTGGACTTGCCGGCGCCGTTGGGGCCGAGCAGGGCCACGACCTCGCCGCGCGGGACCACCAGGTCGATGCCGTGGAGCACCTCGATGCGCCCGTAGGAGGCACGGATGCCGGTGAGCTCGAGCAGCGGCGGCGGGCCGGGCTCGGTCGCCGGCGCCTGGGCCGGCACGGGGTCGACGGTGGGGGCGGTCATGCGGGGGCTCCGACGTCGGTGCCCTGGCCGAGGTAGGCCTCGACCACGGCCTCGTTGGTCTGGATCTCCTTGGGCGTGCCGACCGCCAGGACGCTGCCGAAGTTCAGGACCGTGATCTGCTGGCAGAGGCGCATCACCAGCGGCACGTCGTGCTCCACCAGCAGGATGCCCAGGCCCTCCGCGGCCAGCTCCGTGAGGATCTCGGCGAACCGGTTGGTCTCCTCCTCGTCCAAGCCCGAGGCGGGCTCGTCGAGCAGGAGGACCCGTGGCCGGCAGGCCATCGCCCGAGCCAGCTCGACCAGCCGGGCGTTGCCCGTGGAGAGGGAGTCGGCCCGCTGGGCGACGAGGTCGCCGAGGCCCACCCGCTCGAGCAGGGCGCGGGACGCAGCCTCGGGGTCCTGGCCCTCGACCCGGTTGAGCTCGGCGGCGGTGAGCACGTTGTCGAGGACGGACAAGGAGCCGAAGAGCTCGAGGCGCTGGAAGGTGCGGGCCACGCCCAGGCGGGCCCGCTTGTGGGCGGAGAGCTTGGTGATGTCCTGGCCGCCCACCGACACCCGGCCCCGCGTGGGCGGCTGGAGGCCGGTGATGACGTTGAACGTGGTGGTCTTGCCGGCGCCGTTGGGCCCGATGAGCCCGGTGATGGCGCCCTCCTCGACCGACAGGCTGACGTTGTCGACCGCCATGTGGCCGCCGAAGCGGACGGAGATCTCGGTGGTCTCAAGAATCGGCATGGCACCGTCCCCAGTCGAGGCCCAGCTCGGCGTCGATGGCGGCGAGGTCGCCGCCCAGCGCCGCGCCGCCGATGGGGATCTGCTCCGGCACCAGCGTCGGCGGGGGCGGGAGCAGGGTGGCCATGGCCCGGGCGAAGACCGTGTCCTTGGGCTCGGTGCCGTCGCGGCGCGCATCGAGGCGGGCCCGCACCTGGGTGACCGTCTGGGCGATGGCGCCGTCCGGGTTCGAGGCCAGGCTGATGCCGGCCAGGCCCGGGAGGATGGTCATGAGGTCGTTGATCGCCGGGAACGCCACGCCGATGAGCGGGAACACCGCCAGCAGCAGGCCGCCGAGCAGGGCGCCGCCCACCGAGGCGATGCCGCCGACCACGGCGAGGAGCACGAGCGGGAGGCCGGGCAGCGCGCCCTGGAGCAGCGAGAACTGCTCGAGGCCGGCCTTGCCCCGCCACCCGCCGAGCAGGGCGCCGCCGAGCCCGGCGATGGCCGCCGAGAGGGCGAACACCTGGAGCTTGAGGGTGGTGAGGTCGAGGCCGAGCGTGGCGCACGCCGCCGGGCTGTCCTTCATGGCTTGGAGCCGGCGGCCCATGGTCCCGCGCCGGAGCGCGGTGATCATGAGGGCCAACAGCACGAAGACCACCGCCATGAGGACGAGGTTGGCGCGGTCGCTGGACGCCCGCAGGCTGCCGATGCCCAGGCGCTTGAACGAGGCGTTCGAGTCGCTGAACTGGCCGACGTTGGTGAAGATCGCCTTCTCGCAGAAGAGGGCGAAGGCGAACGTGGCGAGGCCGAGGTAGAGGCCCTTCAGCCGCAGCGCTGGCAGCGCGACCAGGGCACCGACCGCCCCGCAGATGACGACCACGGCGATGAGGGCGAGCGGGTTGCCATCGCTCCCCCACTCGTACATGACCACCGCGCCGAGGCCGGCGAAGGCCAGCGGCGCCAGCGAGATCTGCCCGGCGTAGCCGGTGAGCGGCACGAGCGAGAGGGCGATGATGCCGAGCGCGAGGCCGTAGCCCACCGCGTCGAGGGTGCCGCCGGCCTGCAGGTTGGCGTTGGCGCCCGCCACCGCCCGGGTGATCTCCGGCAGGTACGCGGCCACGGCGATCAGCACGACCGAGGCGATGCCGACGGTGCGCCAGCTGGGCGTGGGCACGCGGCTGCGGTCCTTGCGGGTGCCGAACACCGCCGCCTTGTCCTGCGGGACCACGATCAGGACGATGAACAGCATGATCGCCGGCACCGTGTCGACGGTGATCCAGTTCGGCAGCGAGTCGCTGTACTGGTTGGCGGCCTCCCGGGCGATGCCCAGGATGAGCGCGCCGAGGGCGGTGAGGGGGAGGCTGCGCAGGCGGCCGACCATGGCAGCCGCGTAGGCGTTGATGACCAGCAGGGTGAGCTGGGTCTGGTCGAGCGTGAGGATCGGGGCGATGAGGATGCCGGCCAGCCCGGCGAGCGAGCAGCCGAGGGCCCACGCCAGCGCCGAGACCCGGTCGGGCGAGGCCCCGTTGAGCGCCGCCAGGTCGCGGCTGTCGACCACGGCGCGCATGGCCACGCCGATGCGGGTCCGGTAGAGCAGGATGCGCAGCCCGATGGCCACCGCGATGGCCGCGGCGAACACCACCAGCTGGTGGTACTCCACCACCACGCCGGCCACGTCGACGCTCTTGCCCAGGAAGAAGCGGGGCAGCGAGCGGGACTTGTCGGGCGACCAGATGATGGTGGCCAGCTGGATGAGCGCCACCAGCAGGCCGATGGGCACGACGATCCGGGTGATGGGCGTGGCGTCGTGCAGCCGGCGCATCAGCACGCGGTCGATGGCCCAGCCCATGCCCGGCGCGAACACTAGGAGCGTGAGCGCGAGGGCCACCGGGACCGGCAGGTCCCAGGCGTCCGGCGAGCTCAGCTGCCAGTAGACGAACGCCGAGAACATGGCGACCGCGCCGTGGGCGAAGTTGAAGATCCCGGAGGTCGTGTAGGTCACGACCAGGCCGCTGGCCGCGACCGCGTACAGCGAAGCGCTGACGAGGCCGAGGACCAGCAGGGTCAGGAGGTCGTTCACCGCTGGATCACCCGCCGACCTTGGCGCCGCCGCCGTAGTCGTCGTCCAGGTCGAACGCGTAGTCCTTGTCGCAGGTGAACTCGGTGGCCTTCTTCGGCTCGAGGCGGGTGAACTTGCCGCCCTTCACCACGTCGTACATGAAGCAGGTGGACACCGCGTTGTCGCCGGGGTCCGAGGTGAAGTGGAGGCCGCCGCCGTCCCACTTCTTGATCTTCTTGAGCTCGGCGAGCACGGAGTCGCGGGTGAGGTCGGGGCCTGCGGCCTTGGCGGCGGTGGCGAAGAGCAGGCCGGCGGAGTACGACTGCACGCCCAGCGAGGAGGGCTCGGGCTTGTCGCCCGACACCTTGTCGTACGCCGCGAGGTAGGCCTGCAGGGCGGGGCTCTGCTTCTCCTCCTCGAACGGCACGGTGTTGAGCTGCACCAGGGCGCCCTCGGCACCGGGCTCCTTGAGCAGGTCCGGGTCGTAGTACTGCTGGCCGAGGTCGATGACCTCCGGCGAGAAGCCCTGGGTCTTCATGTCGCGCAGGACCTTCACGACCTCGGAGGTGGCCGACACCATGGTCACGTACTCGATGCCCTTGTCCTTCATCTCCTTGACCTCGGAGGTGTAGGACTCCTGGATGACGCCGGTGCGCTTGTCGAACGTGAAGTCGAAGCCCTGGGCTTCGTAGGACTTCTTGATGCGGTCGGCCTGCACGTCGATGGCGTCGATGCCGCCGTGGAGGATGGCGGCCTTCTTGATGGCCTTCGGGTGCTCCTTCTTGATGTAGAGCGCCGGCCCGATGTTGATGCCGGTGGTGGGGTTGGGCAGCGGGGCCACCAGCCGATCGCTGAGGCTCTTCGCCGCGGTCACGGTGTAGGCCGGGACCTCGATCAGCTTGCAGTCGACCATGGCCTGGGCGCCGGAGTTGTCGGTGACCGACCCGGACCCGACGATGGCGAACACGCCGTCGTTGCAGGCCTCCTTGGTGGCCTCGAGGTGGTTGAACAGCTTCGAGTCGATCGTGGTCAGCTCGAGCTTGCGGCCGTTGATGCCGCCGAACTCGTTGCAGAAGCCCACGAAGGCCTTCATCGACTCCTCGATGCTGATCGTGGGGACCTTGACCTGGCCGGCCCGATCCGAGATCACGGCGATCTTGATCTTGTCGGCGGTCACGCCCGGGACGTCGCCGGCCGGAGCCTTGGTGGACGCCTTGCCGTCGGCGGCCATGCCGCACGGCACGTCGAGCGTGCCGACCTTGGGCCCTTCGTCCTTGGTCGACCCCTTGGTGATGCCGGGGCCGTCGGTGGCGCTGCCGCTGGAGGTGGCGGCGCTCCCGCTGCCGGTGCCCCCTCCGGTGGCCAGCTCGCCGTCGCTGAGACGGCTGCCGCAGGCCGACGCCAGCAGCGCCAAGATGCAGCACAACGCGATCACTCGGGTCTTCACAAGCACGTTCCCCTTTGCTCGGGCGCCGAACATAGCGCGCCGGGCGGCATGTATCTGACAGGGCGTCAGATTGGATGTGGCGGTCTTCGAGTCCTGCTCTGCAGGCGCGATCCGGCCGGTTCCCCTGGGCCGGTGCGCCTGTCGCTGGTCAGCCAGCGGCGAGCAGGGCCCCCAACCTACGCAGGTGGGTGGTCCCCCCGCCGAGCACCAGCTCGAGGTGCTTGGCCCACCGGAAGGTGCGGTGGACCGGGTAGTCGGTGTCGAGGCCGATGCCCCCGTGGAGGTGCTGCGCGGCGTGCACGACGCGGTCGGCGCCGTCGGCCGCCCAGAACTTGGCGATGGCCAGCTCCTCGGCGGCGGGCAGGCCCTCACCCAGGCGCCAGGCAGCCTGGTAGGCGGTGAGGCGAACGGCCTCGGTGTCGATGTAGGCGTCGGCCACGCGGTGGGCGACGGCCTGGAAGGTGGCGATCGGCGTGTCGAACTGCTTGCGCTCGCTGGTGTAGGTGGCGGTGGTGCGCAGGGCGTTCTCGCACACACCGGCCTGGACCGCGCAGTAGGCGGCCACGGCGCGGTCGGTGATCCAGGCGGTGACGGCCTGGCCACCGTCGACGGTGCCCAGCACGTCGTCGGCGCCGACGGCCACGCCGTCGAAGGTGAACGTGCTGAGCGGCTCGAGGTTCGGCCCGTGGTTCACCTCGACGGTGACCCCGGCAGCGGCCGGGTCGACCAGGAAGACCGTCGACGTGCCGTCGCCGGTGCGGGCGAGCACCAGGATGCGCGCCGCCAGCGCGGCGCCGGGCACGAGGTGCTTCGTGCCGCTGAGGGTCCAGCCGTCGCCGGCCGCGGTGGCCGTGGTGGCGGGGACCTCGGGCGGCAGGCCGTCGTGGCCCTCCGAGAGGGCGGCGGTGAGCTGCACCGAACCGTCGACCACGCCCGGCAGCCACGCCGCCTGCTGGTCGGCGGTGCCGAACTCGGCGATCGGCAGGGCGCCGAGCACGAGGGTGGAGAGCACGGGCAGCGGGGCGACGGTGCGACCCACCTGCTCCAGCACCAGGGCCAGCTCGAAGAAGCCGTAGCCGCCGCCGCCCTGGGCCTCGGGCAGGGACAGCCCGAGGAGGTCGGCCTTGGCCAGCTCGGCCCAGGTGTCGGCGGCGAACCACTCGTCGGCCGCCTCGAGGTCTCGGAGGCGCTCGGGGGTGAGCTGCTCGCTGAGGATGCGCGACGCGAGGTCGCGGATCGAGGTCTGCTCGTCGCTGAGGGCGAAGTCCATGGCTGTCTCCTACATCCGCGGCATGCGGGGCATGCCGAGGCCGAACATGGCGATGAGGTCCCGCTGGATCTCGTTCACCCCGCCGCCGAAGGTGAGGATGAGCGAGCCCTGGGCCCCGCGGTTGATGCGCGAGGCGAGGGCGGCGCCGGGCGAGCCGTCGGTCAGGTACGCCGCCTGGCCCAGGATCTCGCCGAGCAGCTGGTACGCCTGGGTGAAGAACTCGGTGCCGAACACCTTGATGGAGCTGGCGTCGGCCGGGTTGACCTGCTCGCCGGCCGCCTCGAGGGCCGCCACCTTCCAGTTCAGGAGGGTGAGGTACTCGATGCCGGAGCGGACCTTGGCCAGGTTCAGCTGCACCCACTCCTGGTCGATCACGCGCTGCCCGTCGGGCGTGGTGGTCTCGCGCGCCCAGGCCAGGACGTCCTCGTAGTTGCGCTCCATCATCCCGGGCGGGGCCAGGCCCACGCGCTCGTAGTTGAGCTGGTTGATGATGAGGCCCCAGCCGCCGTGCAGCTCGCCGAGGATGGCGCTCTCGGGCACCCGCACGTCGTCGTAGTACGTGTGGAACGTGCTGGCGTTCACCATCGTGTGGATCTTCGTGTACGAGTACCCGGGGTCGGTGGTGGGCACGAGGAACATGGTGATGCCCTTGTGCTTGGTGGCCTCAGGGTCGGTGCGCACGGCGAGCCAGACGTAGTCGGCGTAGCTGGCGAGCGAGGTGAACGTCTTCTGCCCGTTGATCACCCACTCGTCGCCGTCCTTCACGCCCTTGGTCGTGAGCGAGGCGAGGTCGGTGCCGGCGGCGGGCTCGGTGTAGCCGATCGAGAAGTGGAGCTCGCCGGCCAGGATCTTCGGCAGGAAGAAGTCCTTCTGCTCCTGGGTGCCGAACTGCATGATCGTCATGCCGACGGTGTTGACCGACAGGAACGGGGTGGGGGCGCCGGCCCGCCACGACTCGTTCATGAAGATGAACTGCTCCACCGGGCCGAAGCCGCGTCCGCCGTACTCCTTGGGCCAGCCGACGCCGAGCCACTTGTCGCAGCCCATCTGCCGGACGGCTTCGAGGCAGGCGGGGCTGCCCGTCTCCCCGGCGGCCGAGTCGGCGATGACCTCGGGGGTCATCAGGTCGGCGAAGTAGGCACGCAACTCCTTGCGGAGGGCTTCCTGCTCGGGCGTGAACGCGATCTGCACGGCAACTCCTGACGGTCCATCAGAACTAGAACACGTTCTAGCACGCGAGGCCGCGTCAGCCGTTGGCGACGGTGCGGCACGCGGCTGCGACGGCGGGACCGAAGCTGGCCTTGGCGCACCACGTGTGGCCCTCGTCGAACTGCTCCACCGACGCCTGCGGGATGGCCAGCAGGAGCCGGAGCTGCTCCTGCGGCGGCACGGCGTGGTCGCCGGTGGTGACCATGATCGCGGTGGGCACGTCGACCTGGTGCAGCCACCTCCGGCTGTCGAAGTTCGAGGTGGCGGCCAGGGCCTCGGTGACCATGCGGGCGTCGTGGCGGCGCATCTCCGCCGAGGCCCAGCGACGCAGCGAGTCGGGCCGGGCCCGCACCGCCTTCGGGATCCGCTTCTGGAGCGGCTTGAGCGGCACGCGGGTGACGAACTGCCCCGCCCGGGTGCTGCCGGCGATGGCCGACACGGCGGTGACGAAGGCCAGCCGCTCGCGGACACCGGGCACGAAGCGGTTGCTGGTGGCGCAGAACACGAGGCCGGCCACCTTCTCGGGGTGGCGGTGCCAGATCAGCTGGGCGATGGGCCCGCCCATCGAGTAGCCGACGAGGATCGCCTGGTCGATGCCCAGCACGTCGAGCAGCGCCGCGGCGTCGTCCGCGCAGTCGGCCAGGCGGAACCGCTTCCAGGACCGGAGGCCGCGGCCGTGGCCCCGGTGGTCGATGGCCAGGACGCGGAAGTCCTTGCTGAGGGGTGCGAAGGCCTGGAACCAGTTGAGCCCGCCGCTGGCGATGAGCCCGTGGAGCAGCAGCACGACCGGCGCTCCCGGCGGACCGGCCACCTCCCGCACGAAGGTGGTGCCCCGCCCGGGCAGCTCCACCCGGCGGCCGAGCGGGATGGGCGGCCCGCCGACGGCCTCGGGCTCGGTCTCCTCGGTCGCTACGCTCACGCCCACCACAATATGACGACCCGTCAGATTACGGAGGATCCCCGTGGCCGAGCACCCCACCCGTGACGACATCGACTTCGTCAGCGGCGAGTTCTGGGGCCGCAACCCCCACGACGAGCTCACCTGGCTGCGGGCCAACGCCCCCGTCTACTGGGACGGCAAGGTCTGGGGGGTCACCCGCTACGCCGACCTGCGCGCCGTGTCCAAGGACCCCGGCACGTTCTCCAACGCCGGCGGGATCCGGCCCGGCAACGGGCCCATCCCGATGATGATCGACATGGACGATCCCGAGCACCTGCGCCGTCGCAAGCTGGTGAACAAGGGCTACACGCCCCGCCGGGTCCGCGACCGCGAGGACGAGGTGCGCGCCGTCTGCGACCAGCTCATCGACGCGGTCGCCGAGAAGGGCGAGTGCGACTTCGTGTGGGACCTCGCCGCCCCCCCTGCCGCTGATCATGATCGGCGACGACCTCGGGGTGGCCCCCGAGGACCGCCAGAAGCTCCTCGAGTGGAGCGACGCCATGGTCACCGCCCTCACCGGCACCGAGGAGTCCATGGGCCCCGCCGCCGAAGCCTTCCTCGGCTACACCGAGTACGCCACCGGGGTCATCGCCGACCGCACGGCCAACCCGCAGGACGACCTCATGAGCGTGCTGTGCCACGCCGAGGTCGACGGCGACAAGCTCGGCCACGACGACCTCGTGCACGAGTCGCTGCTGATCCTCATCGGCGGCGACGAGACCACCCGCCACGTCATCTCCGGCGGCATGTACCAGCTGCTGTCGAACCCCGAGCAGTGGGACATCCTCCGCGCCGACCCGTCGAAGCTGACGACGGGCATCGAGGAGATGCTGCGCTGGGTGTCGCCCATCAAGAACATGTGCCGCACCGCCACCCGCGACGTCGAGCTGAACGGCCAGCAGATCAAGGAGGGCGACGAGCTGCTGCTCCTGTACCCCTCGGCGAACCGCGACGAGGAGGTGTTCGAGGACCCCTTCCGCTTCGACGTCGAGCGCACGCCCAACGACCACGTCGCCTTCGGCTTCGGCACCCACTTCTGCCTGGGCAACTCCCTCGCCCGCCTCGAGCTCAAGGTCATGTTCGAGCAGCTCCTGAAGCGCCTGCCGGACCTCCAGCTGGCCGCGGTCGACGAGCCGCACTTCCGGCCGGCCAACTTCGTCTCGGGCTACGAGTCGATGCCGGTGACCTTCACCCCCACGGCCCCGATCGGCGCCTGAGCGTGGCCGCCGCCTCTGGGGCCGACGCCGTCCTGGTCGAGGACCGGGGCCCGGTCCGCGTGATCACCATCGCCCGGCCCGAGGCCCGCAACGCGGTCGACGGGCCGACGGCGGCCGCGCTCGAGGCCGCCTTCGCGGCGTTCGACGTCGACGACGCCGTCGCGGTGGCCGTGCTCACCGGTGCCGGCGGCACGTTCTGCGCCGGCGCCGACCTCAAGGGCATCAGCGAGGGGCGCGGCAACCGGGTGGCCGAGGACGGCCCGGGGCCCATGGGCCCCACGCGGATGCTGCTCTCGAAGCCGGTCATCGCCGCGGTCGAGGGCCACGCGGTGGCGGGCGGGATCGAGCTGGCGGCGTGGTGCGACCTCCGGGTGGCCGCCACCGACGCCACCTTCGGCGTCTACTGCCGGCGCTGGGGCGTGCCCCTCGTCGACGGCGGCACCATCCGCCTGCCCCGCCTGATCGGCCACAGCCACGCCCTCGACCTGATCCTCACCGGCCGGGGCGTCAGCGGCGAGGAGGCCAAGGCGATGGGCCTGGCCAACCGCCTCGTCCCGCCCGGCACCGCGCTCGACGCCGCGGTGGAGCTGGCGAGCCAGCTGGCCGCCTTCCCCCAGCTCTGCCTGCGCAACGACCGCCTCTCGTCCTACGAGCAGTGGTCCCAGGACGTCCCCGACGCCCTGGTCACCGAGTACCGCTACGGCATCGAGACCCTGCGCAGCGGCGAGGCCCTCGAGGGTGCCGCCCGCTTCGCCCGCGGCGAGGGCCGCCACGGCACGTTCTGACCGGCGTTCTCAGGTGGTGAGGGGGCGGGCGAAGCTGAGCTCGTGGCCGGTGGGGTCCGAGAGGTGGAAGTACCGCTCGCCCCAGGGGGCGTCGGCCGGGGCCGTCGACGGGGTGAAGCCGGCGGCGCGAGCGCGGTCGAACAGGGCATCGACGTCCTCGACGTGGAGCACGGCGCGACCCCAGCCGGTGGGCGGCGGGTCGTCCACGTGCTGGAGGTTGAGGAAGCTCCCGCCCACCCGGTAGCTGGTGAAGGCGGCGTCGGGGCCGCCGTACAGGCGCACGAAGCCGAGGGCCTCGTAGAACGCGCAGCAGGCCGCCATGTCGGCCGTGGCCAGGGTCAGGGCGCTGATCGACCGGACCGGCTCGTGCTCACCCACGGCCGAAGGTCCGGGGGGCGCGGTAGGACGCGCCCTGGAAGGGGCGGCCGACCTTGCGGGCGAAGCGCCACTGGATCGAGATCCGTGGGCCGAGGTCCCGCCGCTGCGGCAGGTAGGGCACCGAGTGCTCCCAGTCGGCCTGGGCCCGGCCGCCCATCACCAGGAGGTCGCCCGATGCCGGGGCGAGGTCGTGGGTGGCCCCCTTGCCGGGCAGGTCCCGGTCGCGGTTCGACCGGGGCCGCAGCAGCCAGGGGCGATGGGCGCCGAAGGTGAGCACGGCGATGATCGTGTCGTCGAGCCAGCGCATGTCGGTGTCGCGGTGGAAGGCCTGGCCGTCGCCGCCGTCGCGGTACTGGATCATGCCGAAGCCCTCGAACTCGGCCCGATAGCGGTGCTGCAGCACCCGGGTGGCCTCGGCCAGCGCCGGGTGCGGCAGCGGGTTGCCCCGCTTCCACCACGAGCCCAGCCGGCGCTCCTCGACCACGTGGTCGTAGCGGAACAGCTGGCTGGTGGTCCATGGCACCTCGGCAAGGAGGTGGTCGAACACCTCGTCGGCATCGGGCACCCAGCGTCGGGCCACGTCGACCCACGCCTCGCCCCCGAGGTCCGTCCGCTCGACCGCCACCTCCCGATCGACCCAGGTCCGCTCCTGCTCCACCCGCCCAGTCTGCCGACCCGACGGAGGGCGCTCGACCGGGCGGGTCGGTCAGGCGTCGGTGAGGTGCTTCTCGGCGGTGGACTTGGCCCAGCGGTAGTCGGCCTTGCCGGCCGGGGAGCGCTCGACCCTCGAGACCAGGACGAGGTGCTTGGGGAGCTTGTAGCCGGCGAGGTGGGTGCGGAGGTGCTCGCGGAGCTCCTCCAGGGTGGGCGGGTCGGCCTCGTCGCTCGGCGCGACGACGGCGGTGACCGCGCTCCCCCAGCGCTCGTCGGGCGTGCCCACCACCAGGACGTCGAGGACGCGGGGGTGGTCGACCAGGGCCGACTCGACCTCTTCGGGGAAGACCTTCTCGCCGCCCGTGTTGATGCACTGCGACCCGCGGCCCAGGAGCTGGATGGTGCCGTCGGCCTCGACGGTCCCCATGTCGCCGGTGAAGCAGTAGCGCTCGCCCTCGACCTCGATGAACGTCTCGGCCGTCTTCACCGGGTCGTTGAGGTAGCCCTGGGGCAGGCGGCCGGAGTTGGCCACCCGGCCGATGGCGCCCGACCCGGGCTCGACGCGGCGGAAGTCCTCGTCGAACACGCCGGTGTGCGGACCGGGGGTGAAGCGGGTGAGCCCGCTGACCTGCTGGCCGGCCTCGATGCGCTGCGAGCCCTGCACCCCGGCTTCGGACGAGCCGAACCCGTCGAGCACGGCACGGCCGGGGAACAGCTCGGCCATCAGCTCCTTGAGGGTGGATGACATGGGCGCCCCGCCGTTGGCGATGGCGAACAGCGACGATGCGTCCCACCGCTCCGGCTCGGCGGCCCATGCGGCGGCGATGGGGCGGCCCACCGCGTCGCCCACGACGGTGAGGGAGTTGACGCCCTCGTCCTGCACGGCCTGCCACACCCGCTCGGGCACCAAGCGCCCCGGGTGCAGGGTGGTCTTGCCGCCGGCGAGCAGCCAGGACCACGTGGTCCACTGCGCCGCGGCGTGCATCAGCGGCGCCAGCGGCATGTAGCTGAAGCCCGGGACGATGCGCTCGAGCAGCTGGGACGTCTCGGTGATCGGACCGTTGAGGCGCATGGGGTCGCCGCCGCCGAGCAGGGCGAAGAACGCGTCCTCCTGGCGCCACAGCACGCCCTTGGGCCGACCGGTGGTGCCGCCGGTGTACATCAGGTACTCGTCGTCGCCGCTGCGGCCCTCGGTCACCACCGGGTCGGGCGTCGACGCGGCCAGCACGTCCTCGTAGCGGACGGCGCCGGGCAGCTCCGCCGCCTCGCCCTCGACCACCGAGGGGTCCGGGTCGTCCACGACGATCAGGGCCCGCAGGTGGTCGACGCCACCCGGCACGCTGGCCACCGCGCCGGTGAGGGTCTCGTTGGTGAGCAGCGCCACGGCGCCGGAGTCCTGGAGCAGGTAGCCCAGCTCCTCGCCGGTGTAGCGGTGGTTCATGTTGGCCGGCACGGCCCGCAGCGAGAACGCGGCGATCATCGCCTCGATGTAGGCCGCGTCGTTGCGCAGGAACAGCCCGATGCGGTCGCCCGGGCCGATGCCGGCGGCACGCAGGTGGTTGGCGAGGCGGTTGGCGCGCTCGGCCAGCTGGGCGTAGGTGCGCCGCTGCGGGCCGCAGACCAGCGCCTCGCGATCGGCCACCAGGGGCCACACCGACTCCCAGAGGTCGGCGTAGTTGTACGAAGGGGACGGGGTGCCTTCAGCCATATCTGACAGTGTGTCAGATGTCTCCCGGGCAGCGCCGGGCGTGGGGCACGGCTCAGGCGGGCGGGTCGCCGAGGACGAGCTGGACGGCGGCGAGCGCAGGGTCGAAGCCGCTCTCCCAGGGCAGCCAGCCAACCCGGTCGGGCCAGGCCAGCTGCACCACGCGGAAGGGCTCGTCGCGGTACCAGGCGGTGGCCGAGGTGAACATGTCGAGCATCGGCTCGACCTCAACCGGGAGCAGCGCAGCGCGCTGCTCCCCGTCGTAGAGGCCGCGGAAGAGCTCGCCCACCGGGATCTGGGTGCCGCCTCGGAGCATGTCGGCGAGCAGGCCGGCGAGCCCACGGGCGTGCACGGGCTTGAGGCCGACGATGAGGACCTCGGGGAAGCCGAAGGTCTGCTCGAAGCCGATGGTGTAGCTGTAGCCGGGGATCGGCGGGTCGATGTCGGTGCGCGCCGGCACCGGCTCGAGCAGCCAGCCGTTGGTCTCGATCATCCACGCGAACTTGTCGCGCAGCTCCATGGACCGGTCCGGGAACACGTCGTCGTCGACCACGGTCCCGGACCCTACCCAGGGGCGGGGGCCGCTCAGGCGGGCGGCTTGCTGAGGGCCTCGGCGTTGTCGCGCATGATGAGGCGGACCTCGTCGTCGCTGAAGCCGGCCAGGTCCTCGACGAAGGAGCGGGGGTCGGCCAGGCCCTCGGCGTGGGGCCAGTCGGAGCCGAAGAGGACCCGGTCGGCGCCGATGGTGTCGGCGAGGCCACGGATGTCGTCCTCGTAGTAGGGCGCCACCCACACGTGCTCGCGCAGCGTGGCCACCGGGTCGGCCGGGAAGGCGCCCGGCGTCATCGAGTGGGCCTTGGCCAGCTTCTTGACCAGCGTGGGCACCCACTCGGAGCCGCTCTCGATGGTGGCGACGCGGAGCTTGGGGTGGCGCTGGAACACGCCGTGGCACACCAGGGCGGCCATGGTGTCGGAGATGGCCCGGTCGGAGGTCAGGATGCCGTAGAGCGGCGTGCGGCGGAACGCCTCGAACTCGGCCGACTCGCCCCAGTCGACCACGTAGCGGCCGTAGCCGGACTCGCCCGAGTGGTACGCCACGGTGACGCCGGCCTCGGCCAGCACCTTCCACATGGGGTCGTAGAGCTCGTCACCAGGAGAGCGGCCGCCGGTGGGCGCCATGACCGGTCCGGCCCGCATCACCACGACTCGAGCCCCGCCCTCGACGGCCCAGCGGGCTTCGTCGAGCGCCTGGTCCGGGTCGAGCAAGGTCAGGTAGGGCGCCCCGAAGATGCGGTCCTGGTAGTGCAGGCCCCAGTCGTCGTCGACCCAGCGGTTGAAGGCGCGGAAGGCGGCGTGGGCGGCATCGGGATCGTCCAGCAGGGCCTCCTCCATGCCGACGCCGAGCGTCGGGAACAGGAAGCAGCCCGAGATCCCCTGCTCGTCCAGCACGGCGATGCGGGCGTCGCGGTCGCGGTACTCGGCGCGGATGGGCTCGAGCTCCCCGAAGGCGCCACGGATGTCGTTGGCCGGCGACCGGCCCCGGAAGTACTCGTCCAGGCAGCCGGGACGGGCGACCGGGTCGAACCGGGGGTTCGGGATGAAGCGGTTGACCCGCCCGCCGACCATGAGGCGGGTGCGACCCTCGACCTCGGCCCACTGCATGGTCCGCTTGGCCATGCCCTTCTCGAGGTGCCTGGTGAAGGCATCGGTGGCCTCGTAGTAGTGGTTGTCGGCGTCGAAGATGTCGTAGTCGACCGTGGTCATGGCGGCTTCCCCTGGCTGGTCCGAACGAGAACGCGTTCTCGTTTCGGCCACGCTACCGACCGGACGTGACGAACGCCCACCGGCCCGCGTACGTTGTCGCCGCCCCGTCGGGCGACGGGCATCGAACACAGCGGGAGACACCTCATGAAGCAGCGGATCGCCATCGTCGCGGTGGCCCTGGCCTGCACCCTGGCCGCCTGCAGCGGCAGCAGCGACAAGGCGAGCTCCGACGGCGGCAGCGCCGGCGGGGGCGGCGCCACCACGACCTCCGCCTCGAAGGGCGGGTCGTCGGGCGGCAGCGGCAGCGGGGCGAGCGGGTGCGGGGAGTACTCGCCCGGCAAGGACGGCGTGCTCCAGACGTTCTGCGGCGGCTCGGCGTCGGTCACCTTCGAGTCTGCCGGGACCAGCCAGACCATCGAAGGCGGCACCTGTGAGGTGAGCGGCGGCTTCTTCACGCTCAACGCCGGGGTCATCACCGGGCCGGACTTCTCCGGCGCCAAGCCCGATTACGCCGGCATCCTGCTGCCCGAGGACGACGGCGCCTTCGCTGCCGAGGCGGGCGACGCCGTGGCCAGCTACGCCATCGGCGGAACGAGCGAGTCGCTCACGGAGCTGTCGGGCACCCACGACGCCAGCGGCGGGTCCTTCAGCGGCAAGGCCATCGGGGGCGGCGAGGTGAAGGCCACCTTCTCCTGCTGACCCGCTGGTGGTTAATCTGACGGACCGTCAGATTCCGCCGTCTCGCCGAGGTCGCACCATGGGTACCAGCTCCGCTCCGCTCGCCGGGGTCCGCATCATCGAGAGCTCGATGCTGGGCCCGGCCGCGATCACCACCTCCCTGGCCGACCTCGGCGCCGAGGTCATCAAGATCGAGTCGCCGCAGGGCGACTACATCCGCCAGATGACGTGGCCGATCGTCGAGGGCGTCTCGCTGATGCACCTCCACGTCAACCGGGGCAAGCGGTCGCTCGTGCTCGACCTCCGCACCCCCGAGGGCGTGCAGACCTACCTCGACCTCGTGCGCGACGCCGACGTCGTCATCGAGGCCATGCGGCCCGGCGGCCTCGAGCGCCGCGGCCTCGGCTACGACCAGCTGCGCGAGGTCAACCCCAAGATCGTGTTCTGCACCATCTCGGGCTACGGGATGACCGGCCCCTACGCCGAGCTGCCCAGCCACGGCGTGGCCTACGACGTGTGGGCGGGGCTGGTGAAGCCCGAGACCACCGAGGACGGCTTCGCCGCCATCCCCGAGCACCCGTCGATGGGCATCCACGCCGGGCCGCTCTTCGGCGCCCTCGGCGTGCTGGCCGGCGTCATCAAGGCGCGGGCCACCGGCGAGGGCTGCCGCCTCGAGGTGGCCCAGAGCGACGCCGCGGCCGCCATGGACTGGTACCGCTCCGAGAGCTGGAAGGCCTACGAGCGCCCCGAGAGCGAGGTCACCGGCAACGCTTCCGACGGCTACGTCCGGCGGGCGCCCGGCACCGCCGGCATGCGCGACGGCGTCCGCTACCAGTTCTACGAGGCCTCCGACGGCGGCCACGTCCTGCTCCAGGCGTCCGAGCGGGAGTTCTGGGAGAACTTCTGCCGCGGCATCGACCGGCCCGAGCTGTTCGAGGCCAACCCCGGCGCCAAGTTCGCCGACCACGCCGTCGGCAACGTCGCGCTGCGCACCCAGCTCAAGGAGATCTTCCTCACCCGCACGGCGCGGGAGTGGGTGGACCTCGGCCTCGAGATCAACGTCCCGATCATCAACGTGAACACGCCGCAGACCCTGGCCGACGACCCGCAGTTCCAGGCCCGCTTCCCGTGGATCCCCGCCGAGCGGTTGGGCTGCGAGCAGCAGCCCTCGCCCATCAAGTACCTCGACGTCGAGGTCCCGGTCCCCACCAAGGCCCCCACCGTCGGCCAGCACACCGACGAGGTCCTGGCCGAGGTGCTGGGCTACGACGCCGAGCGCATCGCCGCGCTGCGCGAGGCCGGCGCCCTCGGCTGACCCGGCTGGGGCTTGATCGAACGCACGTTCGGTCCTAGCCTGGCCGGGTGGCCTCCTCCCCCGCGGCGCTCCCCGACCTCTCGTGGCAGGGGTCGCTGCTCGGGGGCGGGGAGCCGCAGGCCGATGCCGCCTTCGCCGGCGCCCGCCGGGTGGAGCTGGGCCAAGGGGCCTGGGTGGACCACGTGCCCGGATGGCTCCGTGGCGCCGACACCCTCTTCGACCAGCTCGTCGACGCGGTGCCGTGGCGGGCCCACGAGATCCCCATGTACGACCAGGTGGTGCCGGAGCCGCGGCTCTCGGCGTGGTGGAGCCAGCCCGACCGCTCGACCTGGCCGGCCCACGTGGCCGCCATCGCCGACGCCCTCGGCGCCCGGTACGACCTCGAGTTCGACTCCCTCGGGACCAACCTCTACCGGGACGGGCGGGACTCGGTGGCCTGGCACGGCGACCGCGTCTACCGGGAGCAGGACCGGTCGCTGGTGGCCGTGCTCAGCCTCGGCAGCACCCGGCGCTTCCTGCTCCGGCCGGCCGGCGGCGGCGCCTCGGTCCGCTTCGAGCCCGCCCCCGGCGACCTGCTGGTGATGGGCGGCACCTGCCAGCGCACGTGGCAGCACTGCGTGCCGAAGTCGGCCCAGCTCCCCGGCCCGCGCATCAGCGTCACACTGCGCCCCACCTCGCTGCTGCCGCCTGACCGCCGCGTCCGCCGCCGCCCCGGTCGCCCGGTCACCACCGACGGAGCGCCCGCCCAGCCGGCCACCTCGACCTGACGATCCGTCAGGCCAGGCGCCGAGGCGATGGCTACCGTGCGGCCGTGACCGACGCCCCATCGTTCCCGCACCTGGCGGCGCCCGGCGCCATCGGCCCGCTCGCCCTGCGCAACCGCATGCTCCTGTGCCCGATGGGCGACAACCTGGCCGAGCCCGACGGGACCATCAGCGAGCGCCAGCTGGCCTACTACGAGGCCCGCTCGGCGGGCGGGGCCGCCCTGCTGATGGTGGGCAGCGCCGCCATCGCCTACCCCGACGGCGCCACCGCGGCCGAGCAGACGGCCCTGTCCCACGACGACCAGCTGCCCGGCCTCCGTGCCCTCACCGAGCGGGTGCACGCCCACGGCGCAGCCATCGCGGCCCAACTCGTGCACAACGGGCCCAACGCCGTGCTCGACATCGCCCGGGGCCGCCCGCTGCTGGTCCCGTCCATCCCGCCTCGGCTCCGCATGGACCAGCTGTCGGGCATGGTCACGCCCGACGAGCTGACCGCCATGACCGAGCCCTTCACGCGCCCCGGCGCGGGCATCAGCTACCAGGTGGCCACCGAGGAGGACCTCGCCGAGCTCGTCGACCGCTACGCCGAAGCGGCCGCTCGAGCCGAGGCGGCGGGCTTCGACGGCGTGGAGGTCCACGCCGGCCACGGCTACGTCATCGACGCCTTCCTCTCGCCGCTCACCAACCAGCGGACCGACCGGTGGGGCGGCTCGGTCGAGGGTCGGGCCCGGCTGCTCATCGAGGTGCTCCGCGCCGTCCGCCGGCGGGTCGGCTCCGGCTTCGCGGTGTGGATCCGGCTCAACGCCCGCGAGGTCGGCAAGGACGGCGGGGAGACGCTCGCCGACGCGCTGGAGGTCGCCGCCCTCGCGGAGGCGGCGGGGGCCCAGGCCATCCACGTCACCGCTTACGCCGACCCCGGTCGGGCCACGGGCATCACCGCCGCCCACACCCCCGCCGTGCCCGGGGCGCGCGTGGCCGACGCCGCCGCCGTGAAGGCGGCGGTCGGGGTGCCGGTCATCACCTTCGGCCGCTTGGAGCCCGCCGCCGCTGAGGCCGTGCTCGCCGCCGGATCGGCCGACTTCGTGGCCTTCGGACGCAAGCTCATCGCCGGGCCCGATCTGCCCGAGGCGGTCTTGGCCGGCCGGCCCGAGGCGGCCCGCCCCTGCGCCTACCAGTACCGCTGCATCGGCAACATCTTCCTCCACCGCCCGCTGGCCTGCGCGGTCTCGCCCGACACCGCCGACGAGGTGGCGCTCCGCCCCGGCGCAGCCAGGCCCGCCCAGCACGTGCTGGTGGTGGGCGGCGGGCCGGTGGGCCTCGAGGTGGCGCACCGCCTGGCTGCCAACGGGCACCGCGCCACCCTGTGGGAGGCAGCGGACCAGCTGGGCGGCCTGCTGGTGCTGGCGGGCGAGGTCGACCCCGCACTGGCCCCACTCTGCGCCTGGCTGGCCGCCGAGGCCGAGCGGGCGGGCGTCGCCGTCGAGCTGGGTCGCACCGCCACCGTCGACGCCATCGCCGCGCTGGGCCCGGATCGGGTGGTGCTGGCCACCGGGGCCGCGTGGGCGCCGCCGGACCCGCCGGACGCCACGGTGCCCGTCCTCACGCCGGACGACCTGCTGGCCGGACCGGGCGAGCTCGGGGCGCTGCCCGACGGCACCGTCGTGGTGGGCTCGGGCAAGGTCGCGGCGTCGCTGGCTGCGGCGGCGGCCCGGGTGGGGTCGGGGACCACGCTGCTGGCGCCGGAGGCCGTGATCGCGCCCGAGCTGGGCCTGCCCGGCCGCTTCCGGCTGGTGCACGACCTCGGCGAGGCGGGCGTCGACGTGTGCCCCGGCACCGCGGTCGAGGCCTTCTCCGGCGCCGCCGTCCGCCTGGCCGACGGCTCCGAGCGACCGGCCACCACGATCCTCTGGGCCGTCGAGCGGGTGCCCCGCACCGCGCTGGCCGAAGGCCTGCGGGCCGCTGGCCTCGACGTCGAGGTGCTGGGCGACGCCACCGGCGCCTACGGCCTCGAGGCGGGGCTCGCGGCGGCCGCACGGTTCGCCGCGAGGGTGGGACGGGCGGCGGAGCCCGCGGGCGTCGCCGGCTGACGGCGTGGCACCATCGACCGGTGCCTGGACCGCAGCCGCCCGCCGTCTACCGGCGGCGAAGGCTCGCCGTGGTCGCCGCATCGGTGCTGGTCCTGGCCGTGCTGGTCGCCGCCGCCGCCCGCTGGAGCGACCACGGGGATGGCGACGGCACGGCGTCCCGGTCGCCGTCGACCACCACCGCCACCGAGGCGACCACCACCACCCGGGCGGCCGCCACCACCAGCACCACCCGTCCGACCGGGCGGTTCGACCGGGCATCCGGCGGCACGCCGGTGGTCGGCACCGGGACGCTGTACCGGTACGCGGTCGAGGTCGAGGAGGGCACCGGGGTCGACGTCGACGACTTCGCCCGGGCCGTGGACGCCACCCTCGACGACCGGCGCGGCTGGACCACGGCCGACGGCATCAGCCTCCAACGGGTCTCCGACGCCACCGCCCAGTTCACCGTGCGGCTGGCCACGCCGGCCACGACGGACCTGCTGTGCGCACCGCTGACCACCGAGGGCCAGGTGTCCTGCGGCCACAACGACTCGGCGGTGATCAACCTCACCCGCTGGCTCGACGGCGCGGCCCCCTCCAAGCTGTCGGTGGCCGACTACCGCCACTACGTGGTCACCCACGAGTTCGGCCACCTCATCGGCCACCGCCACGAGACCTGTCCCGGTCCTGGCCAGCGGGCCACCACGATGATGCAGCAGAGCTACGACATCGGGGCCTGCACGCCGAACCCCTGGCCGGCGCCCGACGCCTGAGTCAGCCGCCCGGCTCGGTGGTCGTGGTGGCGGGCGGGTCGGTGGCCACCTGGTGGGCCTCCACGCCGCGGTCGCGCAGCGGCACGTCCTCGTCGACGAAGGGCGAGCCGGCGATGGCGAAGCCCACGAGCAGGGCGAACGGGATGGCGACGAGCCACACCAGCGCCACGGGGCGTCGGAAGCGCCTCACGGCTGCGCCGCCCGCTGCGTCCGGCTGGTGAACACCCAGAACGCGCCGGCGCCCACCAGGGCCACGCCGAGCAGCGCGAGCGGCACCAGGTTCGAGCCGGTCCGGGGCAGCGGCGCGCCGTTGGCGCCGTTCGCGCCGTTGCCGGCGTTGGCGCCGGCGCCTTCGACCGCCCCGCCGTCGCCGAAGCCCTGGTTCTGGTCGGTCCCCTGCACCGCGCCGTTGTCGGTGGTGGGCGGGTACTGCTGGGCCGAGGCCACCGTGGCCACGCCCAGCGAGGCGAAGGCCGCGAGGGCCAGCATCGCCAAGATCCTTCTCATGCGGGTCTCCCTGTTGCTCGCTCCCCCGAGGGTTCGACGGCTCAGGGCGGCGGACCTGCCTGCACGGCTGACGCCGCAGCAGGCGCTCAGCCGGAACCGGACCGGCGCTCCACGTCGACCACCACCTCCCAGGGCCCGACCGAGGCCGGGCGCCGCTGGGTGACCGATCGGTCGGTCCGTGACGTGGTCGGCGCCAGCCCGGCGTCGGCATCGAGCGAGCGGACGGCCTCGACCCGGCCGCCGCCGTCGGTGTCCAGGGCCCACGTCACGCGGTCGGGCCGGACCATGACCTGCGGCAGGTACCGGAAGCGGTAGGTCCCCGACGTGAGGTCGGTCGTGCCGGCGAGCTGCAGGGTGATCGTCCGCGTGGCGCCCGGCGCGAGGTCGAGGAACGCGCTCGCCACCTGGTAGCCCGCCTCGCGGTCGCGCCGGAGGGGGAGGCCCACCCCGTCGACCTCCGCCGACACGAGCTCCTGCGACGAGAAGAAGGAGACGTACGAGCGGTTGGTCCCGGCGGGCTGGCCCACCAGGTTGCCGATGACGTACGACGGGAAGCCGCCGGTGGGCGCATCGTTGTGCAGGGCCACCTCCACCGTCGTCCTCGTCCGCCCGGTCCGCGCGTCGAGGCGGACGTGGGCGCGGACGGTGCGCTGGAGGAAGGCCTCGATCTTGTTGCCGCTGGCGTTCTGCGTCGTCACGCCGAAGCGGTCGCCGCCGGCGACCGGCGGCAACCCGTCATCGGCCCCGATGCGCTCGACGAAGGCCTGGGCCTCGGGGTCGCGGAACCACAGCGCCAGGTTCCCGCGCGCGATGGCCGGCCCGAGGGCGGCAGCCACCTCTGCGGGTCGGCCGGCCCGACCGGTCGTGAGCTGGTCGAACGCGGCCTGGGCGACGTCGCCCAGCAGGTCCGAGCGGGCGTCCTGGTCGCCGAAGGCCGAGTACTGCCCGGCCAACAGGAACGGCGCGGCGTTCTCGGCGTCCAGCGCCATCGGGAGGCCGTCGACGTGGACCGGGCCGGTCAGCTGGAGCAGGCCGGCGATGGCGTACGGATCGAGGCGGATCACCCCGTCGACCGGGACCCCGCCCGACTGGGGGAACAGCTCGGCCATGGCCTGCGCCACCGAGGGGAAGTCCGGCGAGAGCGTCAGGTTGGCCCACGTGTGCGCCGGGTCGAACGGCCCGTAGCGGGCCACGTAGTCGGCCGGCCCGCTGAGGTGCTTGGTGGCCGGGTCGCCCGCTCGGTCGAGCTCGTCGTCGCGTCCGACCCGCACCAGGTCCAGGCGGCCCTCGTCGGCCACCAGCACGCCGTAGTTGCCCATGAAGCCACCCGAGGCACGGGCCTCCGACGGGGTCACGAAGGCCACCAGGTAGGTGCGCTTGCCCTCGCCGCCCAGCAGCATCGGCGCCACCGCCGCCGCCTGGCTGGCCGTGCGCGCGCTGGCCGCCGCGTGCGCTGCGGTCGCCCGGAAGTGCGTGAGCTGGTGGGCCACCGGGGTCGTCAGCCACGGCGACCCGACCTCGGCGGCCTCCCGCCGGAGCCGCCCGACCTCGCGGTCGAGGCCGGCGAGGACGGGCGCGTAGGACGCAACGACGTCGGGATCGACCCGTCCGTCCACCAGCCGCAGGCGGTCGACGTCGACGTCGACCGTGCCCTGCAGGGCCAACGCCGAGCCTCGGCCGCCGAGGCGGGCCAGGGCATCGAGCGTCCGCACGTGCTGGGCGACCACGGGCAGCTGGCGAGCCGGCGCCGACCACCACGCGCTGGTGGACGACCGCGCCCGGGAGAAGGCGATCGTCGACGATCGGAACGCCCGGCCCGCGGCGGCCACGTCACCCCGCTGGGCGGCTTCCACGCCGATGGTGGCCTGGTGCTCGGCGACCTCGAGCTGCGACCGGGCCCGCAAGGTGGCCGCCCCGGCCGTGGCGACCCCGATCAGGAGGAGCACGCCCAGGGCGAGGCCGACGGAGCGAGCCGGTCGACGTAGCACGGGCGGCAGCCGGCGCGCCGACCGCCGCTGCGGGCAGCGTGGCCAGGGCGGCCAGCGCGCTCGCCGCTCCGAACGGGCCCAGGCCCGGCAGGCGGAGGGCGGCCTGGACCAGCACGAGGGCGGCCAACCCGGCGCCGGTGGGCTCGACGCCGCCCCTGCCGTGCAGCACGAGGACCCCGACCACCACCGCCGCACCGGCGACCTGCACCGCCGGGCTGCCGCCTGCGGCTGCCAGCACGGCGCCGCCGAGCAGGAGGGGCGGCCACGTGGCTTGGGCCCCGAGGAGGACCACGGTGGCGGCGAACGCGGCGGTCAGGAGGACGTCTGCGCTCCGGGTGCCGACCGGCTGGCAGCGGGCGACGGCGCCCCCGATCCCCCCCTGCCGCGACCAGGGCCCAGACCGCCGGGGGCACGCGCCGGAGGATCCGGCGGGTGCGACGGCGGGTGCGGGCCGCCAGGTGGTCCGGGCGGCGGAGGTGCGGCGACGTGGGAGTTCCGATGGTTTGCAGGATTCTCCTCGCCGGTGGAGAACTCCTGGTGCAACACACGGGCGATCACCACCTCACGCCGACCGGCGTGCATCGCACCCACTCCCGCTGTGCACAACGGTTCCGGCGCTTCGGCGCCCATCGCACACGAGGGGGGGAACGTGCCTGGTCACGCCCACCATGGCTGGAGGCCGCGGGGCTCCTACTCCGCTGGCCCTGTGAAGCGAACGTTCGACCTGGTCGGTGCCGCGCTGCTGAGCGTGCTCACCCTCCCGATCGTGGTGGTCCTCGCCCTCGTGTCCGCCATGGCGTTCCGCGCCTGGCCGTTCTTCGTGCAGGAGCGCATCGGGCGGGGCGGATCCAGCTTCCGGTTCATCAAGATCCGGTCGCTGCCCACGAGCACCCCCCGGTACGCCGACAAGTTCGCCCTCGACGGCCACACCGGCAGCCGGTGGGGGACGCTGTTGCGCCACACCCACCTCGACGAGCTCCCCCAGCTCTGGCTGGTGGTCGCCGGGCGCATGAGCCTGGTGGGCCCGCGACCGGAGATGGCTGCGGTCGCCGCCGCCTTCGACCCGGCCTTCGTCGCCGCCCGCACGTCGGTGCGCCCCGGCTGCACCGGCCCGTGGCAGGTCAGCACGTCCTACGACAAGCTCATCGGCCAGGACACCCGCTTCGACCTGCTCTACCTCGACGAGGCCAGCCTCCGCCTCGACCTGCGGGTCCTCTGGTGGACCGTCGCCCAGCTCCTCGGCCACCAGGCCATCAGCTACGAGCGGCTCTGCCTCACGGTCGGTGACCCGGTGATGGTCCTCGTCGGCGGACGCCTGGTGGACCTGCGGGCCTCCAGCGGCGCCTCGAGCGGCATCGGCACCCGGGTCGGCCCGCACCTCTCGCTCATCGATGCCCGCCACGGCCACGCCGCCGGGACGGCTCTCGACTGAAGGCACCGCACCACCCCATGCACCACTCCGTCGCCGCTCCCCACGCTCCCGCCGCTCCGCCGGCCGCCCCCCGACCCGGCGCGCCCCGAGCCGTGCTCGACGCACGCTGGTGGGACGTCGGCGGCACGGGGTCGTTCACCCGCAGCCTGTTCCGCGGGCTGGCGGAGGTCGAGCCCGGCGACGGCTGGACCGTGTGGGGCCCGTCGCACGTGCCGGTCGCGGACTGGCGGGGCGCCCGCCTCGCCCCCACCGGCATCGGCCCCGCCCGCTGGTTCGGCCAGCGCGAGGCGTTCCGGGTGCCCGACGCCGCCGTGGTCGTCCACCCCCACCAGACCCGCCCGGCCCACGCCCGACCGGCCGCGAGCTGCGTGCTGGACCTCATCCAGCTCCAGCACCCCAACCGAGCCGTCCGCCAGGCAATGCGGGCCCGCCTCGCCCTCACCGTCCGCCGGGCCGAGGTGCTCCTGACGATCGCCCCCTCGGTGCGGGACCAGCTGGTCGCCGAGCTCGGCGCCGACGCCGAGCAGGTCCACGTCCTGCACCTCCCCGTCGACCGCACCGCGGCCGCTGCGGTCGAAGCCCGACGAGCGGCGATGCGGCTCGAAGGGCGGCGCGCCCCGGCACGGGCGCTGGTGGCCATCGGCCACTTCGCGCCGCACAAGAACCACCGCCGCCTCATCGAGGCCTTCGCCGCCAGCCGCTTCGCCGCCGCCGACGGCCGGCTCCACCTGGTGGGCGGCGATCCCGCCGAGCTGGGCATCGCCCCGGCCGACCTCCACCCCGGCGTGCGGCTGCTCGGTCGCCTCGACGCAGACCAGCTCGTCGACGAGCTCGCCGGTGCCCTGGCCGTGGTGCAGCCCTCCCTCGCCGAGGGCTACGGCCTGCCGGTGGCCGAGGCGCTCGCCGCCGGGGTGCCCGTGCTCAGCAGCCCGATCCCCGCCGTGTCCGAGCTGGGCCCGGCGGGCGTGCCGACGTTCGACCCGCGCTCGGTCCGCGCCATCACGTCGGCCATCGACGAGACGGTGGCGCTGGTCGACGCCGAGCGCTACTGGCTCCAGGTCGACCGCCCCGCCTGGCTCGCCGGCCAGCCGTCGGACGCCGACCTGGCCCACCAGGTCCTCACGGCCATCGCCCCGGTGCGGGCCGAGGCTGAAGGCCGGTGCGGGCGGTGAGCGTCGCCGTCGTCCACGACCACCTCGTGCAGCGCGGCGGTGCCGAGCGGCTCCTCCTCTCGATGCTGCGGGCGTTCCCGGGAGCGCCGCTCCACACCAGCGTGTACGACGCCGCTGCCACCCACCCCGCACTCTCCGAGCACCCGGTGGCCACCCGGCCCATCGATCGGGTGGCGTTCTGCCGCCACCACCACCGCCTGGTCGCCCCGCTGCTGGCGCCGACCTTCTCCCGCCTCCGCCTCGACGAGGACCTGGTGTTCTGCAGCTCCGCCGGCTGGTCCCACGGGACCACCGCCACCCGGGGCCGCAAGCTCGTCTACTTCCACGCCCCCGCCCGCTGGCTCTACGCGCGACCAGTTCCTCGGCTCCGCCGGTCCCCTGGTGCGCCTCGCCGCCGGGGCCACCCGGCGGCCGCTGCTCGCGTGGGACCGGCGCGCCGTGGCCGGCATCGACGGCTTCATCGCCAACTCGACCGAGACGGCGTCCCGCCTGCGCGAGGCCTACGGCGTCGAGGCCCCCGTCGTGCCCCCTCCGGTGCTCGTCGACCCCCACGGCGTCCAGGAACCGGTGCCCGGCGTCGACCCCGGGTTCGCCCTGGTGGTCGCCCGGCTCATCGCCTACAAGCACGTCGACGTCGTGGTCGAGGCGTTCGCCCGTCGCCCGCACGACCGGCTCGTGGTGGTCGGCGACGGCCCCGAGGCCGACCGCATCCGCGCCCTCGCCGGTCCCGGGACGACCATCCTCGGGATGGTCGACGAGCCGCAGCTGCGCTGGCTCTACGCCCACGCTCGCGTCCTGGTCAGCGCCGCCTACGAGGACTTCGGCATGACCCCCGCCGAGGCCGGCGCCTTCGGCTGCCCCGTGGCCGTGCTGCGCCACGGCGGCCACCTCGACACCGTGGTCGAGGGCGCGTCCGGCACGTTCTTCGACACCCTCGAGCCCGGGGCCGTGAGCGAGGCCGTCGACCGCGTCGACGCTGCCGCCTGGTCCACCGAGGCGCTCCAGGCCCACGCCGCCACGTTCAACGAGGCGGCGTTCACCGATCGGCTGCGCTCGCTCGCCGCCGACCTCGTCGGGACCGACGCCCTCGGGCCCGGCCCCGACCCGTTGCACCAACCCGGGGCGGTGGCCATCGGCCCCCTCCCCCGCCGCGCCCCCCGAGGGAGCTCCCCCATGGCCGTGATCGATCGCACCAGCCTCGGCGGAGGCGGTGGTGCGCCGCCACCCGGCACCGTCCGCAAGGTCCGGCTGCCCGAGCTCGACGTCATCCGCGTCCTCGCCTCGATCGAGGTGGTGCTCTGGCACCTCACCTTCAGCGGGTGGGCCATGGCCGACGCCGCCCACACGGTGAAGTTCTCGGCCACCAGCCAGATCATCCGCTACGGGTACTTCGTCCCCCAGCTCTTCTTCATGGTCAGCGGCCTGGTGATCATGGGCGCCATCCAGAACGCCACGCCGTGGGGCTTCTTCCGCGGCCGGGTGATCCGCGTGGTGCCGCTGTTCTGGCTCCTGTGCACGATCACCTGGGTGGTCAGCCGCAACCACCACCACTTCGAGCCGCTGACCTGGCAGGCGTACCTGCTCAACATGTCGTTCCTGACCAGCATCGCCGGCGGGCCCTTCATCGACGCCGTCTACTGGACGCTCACCGTGGAGCTGTTCTTCTACGGCACGATCTGGCTGGCCATGTGCAGCGGCCAGCTCCACCGGCTGCGGACGCTGCTGCTGGGGTGGTTGGTCGTGGGTGGCATCGTCGAGCTGCTCACGCTGCACGCCGACGGCGCCCTCGGGCACTTCGGGTTCCTCATGCGGTGGAACTGCTGCTTCGCCATCGGGATCCTCTGCTGGATGCTCCAGCAGGACCGCCGCGACCGGTTCGCCTGGGCCATGCTCCCGCTCTGCAGCCTGCTGGCCTTCCGGGCCGTCTGGCTGGTGGCCCAGGAGTTCGGCGCCTACCTGCAGCCCGGCCAGCACCTCCACCCCTGGGTGGGCGCGGTGGCCATCCAGCTCTGCGTGGTGCTCATGGTCGCCCTCGCCCTGAAGGGGCCCACGGGCTGGGTGTCGGACCGAGCAGCCAAGCACTGGGCCTTCGCCGGGGCCCTCACCTATCCCGTGTACCTCTTCCACGAGAACGTCGGCCTGGTGGCCATGGACCGCTTCCACTGGGTCAACAAGTGGCTGCTGGTGAGCGTGGTCTTCGCCTGCGTGGTGGCCTTCGCCTGGCTGGCGACGGAGTTCTGGGAGAAGCCGGTGATCGCCTGGCTCAAGCGCCGCATCCCGGCCCAGCGCCCGGCGCGGCGAACCAGCACACCCCCACCGGACGTGCCTCCGGCCGCCCTCCCCCCGGCCGCCTGACCTCCTGGCCCGCCCCGACCTGGTGCGGCTGCCCGTCGGGTCGGCCCGCTGGCCCGCTGGCTTCCGGCCGCCGGTCCCGATCACGGCGATGGCCTGGCAAGCTGGCCCCGTGGGGATCGGGCGGAGGCAGCGGCTGCTGCGGGGCATCGGCGTCTCGGTCGGCGCCCTCGCCGTCCTCGTCGGCGGCACGGCGGTGGCCCTCGGCGGCCGGCTCCCCGGGGCGAGCCCCCACCGACGCGCTCCGGCGTCGACCACGACCACCACGGTCGCCTACGCCGGTCCCCAGCGCTACGAGTTCTGGGGCACGGTCCTCGACGCTCCCGGCTCCCCGGCGATCCTGTGCGACTCGGTGCTCGAGTCGCTGCCGCCCCGGTGCGGCAAGGGCCGGACCGTCCGGGGCTGGGACTGGCACGCGGTGGGCGGTGGCTACGCGATCGACCACGACGTCCGCAGGGGCGACTTCCACGTCGTCGGCACGCTCGTGGACGGCGAGATCCGCCTGACCCAGCCCGCCGACCACGAGCCGGCGCCGAAGCCGGTCCGAGCTCCCGAGGAGCAGACCGATCCGCCGTGCCGCCCGCCTCGTGGCGGGTGGAAGGTGGTCGACGAGGACCGCTACGACCAGGCGTCCGAGACGGCGATGCTGCGCGCCGCCCGAGCCGAACCGGACTTCGCCGGCGTCTTCCGGAGCGGCCGGCCTCGGGCGGTCTTCACCGTGGCCTTCACGGGAGACCTGGCGCGCCACCGCCGCGAGCTGGCCGCCTTGTGGGGCGGCCCGATCTGCGTCGTGCGCCACCCCACCACCCGCGCCGCCCTCCAGGCCGCCCAGGACCGGCTCACCGCCGACGTCGTCGACCGACGGGTGGCGGGCGCCACGCTCACCTCCGTCGGGGTCGACGAGGTCGACGGCGTGCTGCGGGTGGGCGTGGAGCTCGATCCGGAGGGCGGCGTCCGTGCCATCCAGGCCCGGCTGGCCGAGCGCTACGGCGTGCCGGTGCGGGTCGGGACCGAGCAGCTGCGGCCCTACCCCGGCTGACGAGCGTCTCTGTCGGTCAGCCCTCCGACGGTGGGGTGAACTCGGGCTGGTCGAGCAGGCGGAGCCAGGTGCCGTCGGGCTGGCGGCGCACCACCTGGGCCCGGGCACCGGCGCCGTCCTTCGGCGGGGTGGACGTCAGGGCGATGTCGCCGCTGACCAGGGTGGGCAGCGGCGGCTCCTGCTCGAAGTGGGGCCGGTGCGACAGCACCTGCTCCCAGAGCTCCTGGATGGCCGCTCGGCCGACGGTGGTGCCGCCCGGCGGGTACGCCATCACCGCGTCCTCCTCGTAGAGGGCGGCGACGCCGGCCGCGTCCCCGGCGTTGGACCGCTCCACGAACAAGCGGGTGAGGTCTTCGGGCTTCTGGGCCTTCTCGTTCTCGGTCATGGCTCCATGGTGCGGGTGTTCCCCTTCAGAAGTCCAACGAATGGATCAGATCGCACCTAGCATCGCTGGTCATGGAACTCCGACAGCTCGAGTACCTCGTGGCGGTGGCCGAGGAGGGTGGCTTCACCCGCGCCGCCGAACGGGTCCACATCAGCCAGTCCGGCGTCAGCGCCCAGATCCGCCAGCTCGAGCGCGAGCTCGGCGCCGACCTCTTCGACCGCACCAGCCGGAGCGTGGCGCTCACCGGAGCGGGCCGGGCCGCGCTCGAGCATGCCCGCACGGTGCTCGCCTCGGCCCAGGCGGTGCGCCAGGCGGTGGACGACGTCGGCCAGGTCGTGCGGGGCCGACTGGTGGTGGGCATGGTGACGGGCTGCACCATCACGCCGCTCTTCGACGCCCTCGCCGCCTTCCACGACGACCACCCCGGCGTCGAGCTGGCCCTCGTGGAGGACACGTCGGACCGCCTCGTCGACCAGGTGCGCAGCGGCGCGCTCGACCTCGCCCTCGTGGGGGTGGCCGGTGCCGCGCCGAGCGGGCTCGACGGCCTCACCACCATCAGCGAGCCGGTGGTGGCGGCGGTCCCCCGGGACCACGCCCTCGCCCGCCGCAAGCGCACGACCCTTGCCGCCGTCGCCGCCCACCCGGTGGTCGCCCTGCCGCCGGGCACCGGCATCCGAGCCGCGTTCGACCAGGCGTGCACCGCCGCCGGCGTGTCCCCCACCGTCGCCCTCGAGGCCAGCGCCCCCGACGCGGTGGCCGACCTGGCCGCCCGCGGCCTCGGCGTCGCCGTGCTCAGCGCGTCGATGGTGCCGGCGGACCACCCCGACCTCGTCGCCGTCCCCATCACCGATGCCCGCGTCCCCGCCCTCCTCGCCCTCACCTGGAAGCCGACCCCCGGCCCGGCCCTCGCCGCCCTCCTCCGCCACACCCACCGCACCTTCGGCCGCTGACCCTGGTCGGTCGCCCCATCGATGCAACGGGGGTCGATCGCGCCCACCCGGCAACGACGACTGGCCCCACCCGCCGCCACCCACCTGAGTGCTACGCCGGTCGCCCGACGCCTGGGACCAGGACCGCTCGGCCGGTCACCGCGTCGAAGGGCGCGCCGGAGGCTAGAGGGGTCGATTCGTCGTGTTCGTCCGCTTCGATGGCCGCCGGCCGCTGATTCCCGTCGCCCAGGGTCGCATCGCGACCCCACACGACAGGAATGCCCGGCCCCAACCGATTCCTGTCGCTGGAGGGCGAATGGCGACCCCCAAGGACAGGAATCCCCGCCCGAAGGTCGGCATGACCGAGATGACCGACCCGATTCGAGCAGGTGGGGTCAGTCGCGCATGACCATCGACAACTGCTGGAACCAACCACCCGAAGCGCCCCCACAACCGGACGAACCACCCACGCGAACCCGACGCCCCCGAGGCCGAAGCCCCGGCCACCAACGCAGCGCCGGCTCCGCCGTCGTCGCGCCCTTGGAAAGCGGCGACCTACGACCCGGCCCTGATCCCATCGAGCAACCGAGCAGCGACCGCCTCAGGCCGAGCGCCCAGGCCCAGGCCCCGGCCCGACCGACGCCCGCTCGGGTCAGGCGGGGCGGAGCTGGGCGAAGAGGGTGGGGTTGGCCATGAGGCGGTGGCCGGAGGCCTTCCAGAGGGTGCGGGTGGCCCGGTAGAGGCCGAGCTTGGCCTGGACGGCGGCGGTGGAGCGGCTGCCGTCGACGGCGAGGACGGGCTTGAGGACCTCGAAGGTGGGCTCGCGGAAGCCGCAGTCGAGGGCGAGGCGGGTGAGCGACCGCCGGGAGAACTGGTTGACGTGGTCCTTGGCGTACAGGTGGTTGCGGTCCTCCCGACCCTTGCGGGCCAGCGTGGCGGCGGTGCGGGCGCGAGCGATCTGGAACGGCCAGCTCGGCGTCTGCACGAACACGTAGCCGTCGGGGCGCAGCAGGGTGCGGAGGTGCTCGAGCAGGGGCTGGGGGGTCGGTAGGTGCTCGATCACGTCCCAGAGCGTGACCACGTCGACCGTGCCGGGCTCGATCCCGGCCTCCTCCACCCGGCCGAGGTGCACGTCGTCGACCAGGCCCAGCTCGTCGTGGGCCCAGCGCACCGCGCCCGGGGCCAGCTCGTAGCCGTCGACCTGCCAGGTCGGCCGGCGCTGGCGCATCGTCTGCACGAAGTACCCGAGGCCGCAGCCGATGTCGACCAGGCGGCCGCCGTCGGCGGGCAGGTAGGTGTCGGTGAACTCCTCGAAGACGGCGCGGTGGGCCACGTCCCAGAAGTCGACGTCGGCGGCGGTCACGCCCTGGTCCCAGTAGCCGTCGTAGTCGTCGGGCTGGGACCAGCCGGAGTACACGTGGCGGCAGGACGCGCAGCGCCGCAGCGGCACGCCCTGGTCGACGAACACGACCTTGCCCTCGGTGCCGCCGCAGAGGTGGCAGGTGGTGTTGGTCGCCCGTTCGGCGATGGCGGTCACGGCTGGTCCTCCGAGGTGCGAGACGACGTGGTGGCGAGCACGGGCGACGGGGTCGACGGCGACGAGCGGCCGAGCGCGCCGGCCACCTCCATCCCGGCGAAGAAGAACAGGCCCATGGGATAGATCACGAGGAAGGGCACGAAGAACGAGCCCCCCAGGAAGGCGAGCACCACCGGCAGGGCCCACGGTCCGGCGTTGGCCAGCGCCGGGCGCCAGGCCGAGGCCAGCCAGATGCCGAGGCACAGCATGGGCACCACCCCGCCGATGAGCAGCAGGCGGACCACCGAGGTCTCGGAGCTGACCCGGCCGTCGCCGGCGACGAGGGTGTCGACCAACCGTCCGGGCGTCGCCGTCGGGTCGGGCACGTCGGTGATGGCGAAGGTGTTGCCGTCGAGCCGGTAGATGATCGAGAGGCGGAGCTTGGCCGACTCGGACTTGCCGGCTGCGGCCCGGTTCACCGGCGAGAGGTCGATGGGCACCAGGGCGAGCAGGGTGACGGCGGCCACCGAGAGCAGCACCGGCCAGGGGATGCGGCGGTCGCGCGGCGCCCGCTCCGGGGCCCGGCCCCAGACGTAGACCACCAGCAGGCCCATGCCGAGGGCGGCGTAGCCCGAGTAGCTCACCGAGACGAGGACGTTGAAGACGCCGCAGATCACCACGATCCGTCGCGGCCGGCGGTTGAGGTTGCGGGCCAGGGCCGCGATCGAGATGACCACCAGCGCCGAGAACATGGCCGACTGGTTGGGGTCGTCCCAGTAGCCGCCGAAGCGGATGACGATGCCGGGGTAGCCGTGGGCGGGCAGCCGCCCGGTGGTGGCGTAGAGGAAGATCTGGATCAGGTTGGCGCCGGTGCAGATCACCACGAACACCTGCGAGATCCTCCCCACCACCCGCACCAGCGAGTGCGCCGCCGAGGGGCAGCTGTGCACCACCACCGAGACGATCCCGGCGCAGAGCAGCGAGAAGATGAAGGGCACCGCCAGGCTCGGGGCGTAGCCGCCGTTGATGATCGACATGACGGCCACGGCGGCGGCGGTGAGGAACAGCCACAGGCCGCTGCGGCTGAGCACGAGGCGCCGGCCCGAGGCGGCGAGCAGCCCGATCATGGCGGCGAGCAGGCCCAGGTGGATGGCGTACTTGCCGGCGGAGAGGAGCGGTGGGGTGTCCTTGTAGACGTTGCCGTAGCCCGAGACGTTGTACTGGAACGGGTACCGGTAGCCGTAGTACGCCAGCGCCACCACGAAGCTGGCCAGCATCATCGTGCTGATCGGCCCACCGGCCGAGGCGGGAGCCTCGCGGCGTGGGGTAGCCGCCGGCCGGGGGCCGAGGTCGACGGCCGCCATCAGCGGGACCCGGCCCGGACCACCAGCGCCACCGAGGTGGTCACGTGGTTGCGGTAGAGCAGGCGGATGTGGGGCTCGGCCACGTACGGCGGCACGTCCACGTAGGCGTCCATGGCCCCGGTGCCCGCTTCCAGGTGCAGGGTGGCCACCTCGTGGCCCTCGGCCTCGAGGCGGGCCGCCAGCGCCCGGATGTCCCGGCGGCGGTAGAGCACGGTCGGGCCCGACTCGATGGTGTCCTCGTCGGAGTCGAGGTTGAGCTCGGTGGTGTGCACGGCGATGCCGCCGGGGCGCAGGGTCCGCAGGGAGGCGGTGACGAAGTCCAGGCCGGCGTCGATCGTGCCGAGGTGCTCGAACGCGCAGGCCGACCAGCAGAAGTCGAAGCCGGTCAGGTCGTCGGGGACCTCGCGCATGTCGACGGGGCGCCACGTGACCCGTTCGGCGAAGGCCTCGGGGTCGCAGAGCTCGGGGCGGGCCAGGTCGTCGAGGACGCCCGACGCGTGCTGGTCGGCGTTGGTCCACAGCCGGGCCTCGGCCGCGTCGGGGGCCAGGTCGGTGGCGACCACCTCGACACCCCGGCCGGCGATGAACGCCACCATCGACTCGCGACCCACGCCGAAGCCGAGGCCCCGCCGGCCGGGCCCGAGCACGTCGAGGGCGTCGAGCGTGCGCACCAGGTACGCCCACTCCCAGAGCTTGCGGTGGGCCTCGGGCTCCTCGCCCAGCGCCTCGCACCAGGTCCGGAACCACTTCGACTCCACCTGGTCCTGGGTGCACGTCCGCGACAGCACGCCCGGGCCGAAGCGCTCGTCGAGCGGCTCGGGGTCCAGCTCGCGGTGCGCCCGCTCGAGGTCGGCCAGCCGCAGCGCAAGGGCAGCCTGGTTGCGCTTCACCTGGGTGAGGCCCCGGACGGTCGCCGAGGAGCGGCGGACGTCGTCGCGCACGCCTTCGGGCAGGCGGTCGAAGGAGCGGCGGAGGGCCTCGACGGCGAACGAGCGGGCGGTCACGGGTGGAGCCTCCGGTTGACGGCACCGAGCAGCTCGGCCCGGTCGGTGGGGACGAGGGCGACGGCCCACGCGAGGACGAGGGTGGCGACCACCGCGGCGGCCACGACCGGCGCGCCGATGCCCGACGGCAGGGCCCGGTCGAGCGCCCAGGCCACCAGGGCCGGCACCGCGACCACCATCGGCCCGGCCAGCGAGCGGCGCACGACCACCGCCCCGCGGACGGACAGCGAGCGGGTGCGGGGCAGGTTCACCCGGAGGTGGACGACGACGGCGACGGCCGAGCCGATGAGGGTGCCGGCGGCGACGCCGAGCGGCCCGAACGCGATGCCGAGGGCGGCGCTCGACCCCACGTTGACGACCCCCTCGACCAGCGGCGTCCACCGGGCCGAGCGGTGCTCGCCGGTGCCGAACAGCACGACCGGGAACGGGAACGTCAGGAGGCGCACGGCGGTGGCGGCCACCAGGAGCTGCAGCATGGGGACGCTGCGGTGGGCGATCTCGCTGCCCAGCCACAGGTGCAGCAGCGGCGAGCACACCAGGGCCAGCACCGCCGCAGCGGCGACGACCACGGTCGCTCCCCATCGGACGAGGCGCAGGAACAGGTCGTCGAGCTCGGCGACCTGCCCCGCGGCGGCGAGGGCGGCCGAGGCCGGCACCAGCGGGGCGAGGGCCGAGCCGTACACCGCGGTCAGGATGCCGACGATGCCCGCTGCGGCGGCGTAGGGGGCCACGGCGGCGAAGTCGAGGCGGGCGACGATGGTGGTGTCGAGGCCGATCACCAGCACCGAGGCCAGGGTCCACACGCCGTAGGCGGCGCAGAACGTGAACATCGAGCGAGCCAGCGCCGGGCGGACGAGCGATCGGCCGACGGGGATGCGCAGGCGGGCGAAGGCCACGCCCACCAGCAGGTGCCCGGCCACCGTGGCGATCGCCCAGGCGGCAGCCAGCACCGCGATCCCGTGGCCCTGGATGGCCAGGGCGGCGACGGCGAGGGCCCCGACCAGGCGCGAGCCCATGGTGATGGCGGCCGGCACCACGATGCGGTGGAGGCTGAGGAAGTAGCCGCTGACCGCGGTGGCGAGCAGGCTGAGGAGGGCGGAGGCGCCGATGAGGCCCAGCGCCCAGCGGGCGTCGCCCACCAGCTCGGTCGGCAGCCGGCTCCAGATCACCGGCACCAGGGCCACGAGCCCGCCGAGCACCAGGGCGCCCACGGCGACCAACGCCACCTGCAGGGCCAGCATGGTGGAGACCACCCGTCCCCGAGCCTCGGCGTCGTCCTCGTCGATGCCAGCCACGAAGTGGCCGATGGCGCTCAGGGCCCCGAGGTCGAGCAGGGCGAGGTAGGTGCCGATCTCCACGGCGAGCGCCCAGACGGCGTAGGGCTCGGCCCCGAGCCGACGGACGAGCAGGGGCGGGAGGAAGAGGGCGAGGAAGGCGCCCGAGGCCGTGCGCAGCAGGCTGCCGAGCGAGCTCTTGACGAGCGACGGGCGAGCCGGCTCGGCCCCTGGGAGCTCGACGACTCCAGCCTCGGCGACGACCGGCTCGACCACGCCCGGCCCGACCGGGGACGGCACGGCGGCCGGTTCGGCGACGGCCACCGGGCCGACGGTGACCTCGCTCACGTCAGACGCTCGCCGGGCGGAAGAACCGGGCGGCCCGGCTGCGCTCGTCGGCGCCGTAGTACTGGCCGTAGGCCGCCGAGTCGTGGCTGACCTTGTTGATGACGGTGCCGCAGACGTTGGCGCCGACCTGGTCGAGCAGCTCGACGGCCCGCCCGAGCTGGCGCCGGGTGGTGCCGCCGATCGACGCCACCAGCAGCACGGCGTCGACCTGGCCGGCGAGCACCAGCGGATCCGCCACGGGCAGCACGGGCGGCGAGTCGAACACCACCAGGTCGGCCTTCTCGGCCAGCCGGCGGATCAGGGCCTTGGCCCGCTCCGACTGGAGCAGCTCGGCGGGGAACGCCGTGGTCGGGCCCGAGGTCAGGACGTAGAGCCCGGGCACGGCCGGCACGCCGGCGAGGCGACGGCCGCGGGCCGCCTCCTCGAGGAGGCTGGTGCTGAGGCCGGTGCCGTTCGGCATGTCGAGGAGGCCGTGGACCCGCGGCTGGCGCAGGTCGGCGTCGACGAGGATCGTGGTCGCTCCCGCACGGGCCGACATGATCGCCAGGTTGAGCGCCGTGGTGCTCTTGCCCTCGCCGGGCAGGGCGCTGGTGACCTGGATGGTCTTCAGCCGGCGCTCCGAGGCGAGGAACTGCAGCGACGTCCGCAGCGAGCGGAACGCCTCGGCCATGGCGCCGCCCTGATCCAGGGCGCCGAGGTCGGCGACGCCGCCGGTGCTCCACCGCTCGTCGAGCGGGACCATGGCCAGGACGGGACGCCCGAGCACCACCCGCTCCACGTCTTCCTTGGACTCCACCCGGTCGTCGAGCAGGTCGAGGAGGAAGGCCAGGCCGATGCCGAGCACCGTGCCGGCGACCAGGCCGAGGATGAGCGCCCGCAGCGGTTGGGGGCTGGTGGGCTCCGACGGCTTGTCGGCGGGGTCGACCAGGTTGGCGTCGCCGGTGCTGAGCGAGGCGCTCAGGGCCAGCGAGTCGGACTGCTGCTCGAGCTGGGCGTAGCGGGCCAGCGCCGAGTCCTGCTGGACCTTGAGGGTGGCGGCCCGGGCGCCGGTCGCCGTCTTGAGCTTGGCCTGGAGGTCGTCGATCTGGTTGGTGAGCGACGTCATCTCGGTCTGCAGCGACTGGATGCCGCCGGTCAGGTCGTCCTTGCGGGTGTCGCGGCGGTAGCTCGCGTACTCCTTGGCGGTGGCGTTGGCCACGGCCTGGGCCAGGGCCGGATCGGTCGAGGTGACCGCCACCGAGACCAGGTCGGTGCCCTCGACCGGCGTCACCGTGACCGGCGGGGTGCCGTCGCCGAAGATCTTCTCGACCCGCTGGCGCACCCGCTCGCTCGACATCACCCGGACCTCGGTGTCGATGATGCGCTTGCGGTCGACCACGATCGGCGCGGCGCCGGTGTTGAGCTCCTCGGAGCTGTCCCGGGGCTGGATGAGCACGCGGGCCTCGGCGGTGTACCGCTTGGCCTGCAGCAGGCTCGAGCCCACCGCCATGAGCGTGACCAGGGCAACGAAGATCGCCACGGCCCGGCGGCGTCGGTTCAGGACGCCGAAGTACTCACGCAGCGCCGGTTCCTGCGTGGCGGGACGGGCGAGGGAGATCTCGGGTGCGGTCGTCATCATCGTCCGCCACGGACGCGCAGGTCGGCAGGAGAGCTCTGACGGCACAGCTGGAGCAACGGACGATCCTCATCGTGGGGTGGTGCGACCCCTGTGGCCGCGGCAGGAGTATTCGCCTGCGGAACCCCTGCTCCCTGCTGCAACCGGGATTCGGTGGCCCGTCAGCCCTCGGCAGCCTCGACGAACTCGTCGATCCGGGCCCGCAGCACGTCGAGGCTGGCGGTCCAGAACGCCACGTCACGCACGTCGATCCCGAACCGCGCGGCGAGCGACGGGGCGTCGCCGAGGCCGGTGGCCGACAGGAGGTCGTCGTAGCCCGAGCGGAACCGCTCCGGGTCGCGCTGGAACTCGGCGTACAGGCCGATGCCGAACAGCAGGCCGAACGTGTAGGGCCAGTTGTAGTAGGCGGTGAAGTAGTGGCCCTTGACCGCCCACATGTCCCGGTGGCGGGCATCGGGGTCGACCCCCGGACCGTAGGCCGTGGCCTGGGCCTCGAGCATCAGGGTGCGGAGCCGGTCGATCGACAGCACGCCCTGCTCCCGCTCCGACGAGAGGGCCCGCTCGAAGAGGAAGCGCGAGTGGATGTCGACCACCACCTGGCAGGCACCGGCGAGGTCCCCGTCGAGCAGCGCCAGGCGGGCGCCGGCGTCGTCGCCCACCGCGGCCAGGCCGGCCTGCACCATGATCGTCTCGCAGAAGATGCTGGCGGTCTCGGCCAGGGCCATGGGCGTGTCGCGCTGCATCGGCGTGCGGTCGCCCAGGTTGACGTTGTGGTAGGCGTGACCCAGCTCGTGGGCCAGCGTCTGCACCGAGTCGAAGCTCCCGTCGAAGTTGAGCAGCACCCGGCTCACGCCGTCGGTGACGCTCATGCAGAAGGCGCCGCCGACCTTGCCCGACCGAGGCTCGGCGTCGATCCAGGCGTCGGCCACCGCGGTGTCCACCAGGCCGGCCAGGCGGGGCGAGTAGGTGGCGAACGCGTCGCGCACCGCGGCGGTGGCCTCGGGCCAGGCGAAGCGGCGCGGCGTGCCCACCGGGGCGATGAGGTCCCACCAGGGCAGGCCGCCCTCGTGGCCCAGCAGCCGGGCCTTCGCCTGCAGGTACCGGTGCCAGTCGGGCAGCGACGCTTCGACCGCCTCCTGCATGGCCGCCAGGGTGTAGCGGTCGACGCCGTTGCGCTCCAGCGCCGGGTCGAGCGAATCGGTCCACCCCCGCCGGCGGTTCAGGGTGTTGGCCTCGCCCTTGAACGCGTTGATGGCGGTGGCCAGGGGGACCGCCACGGTGTCCCACGCCTCCAGCTCGGCGTCGTAGGCCGCCTTGCGCCGGGCCGGGTCCGGGTCGGTGGCCAGGCCCCGCACCATGCTCATCGGCAGCACCTCGCCGTCGACCGTGGCGGTGAGGCGCGAGGTGAGGTCGGCGTGGAGCTTGGCCCACGCCCGGCCGCCGGTGAGGGCCAGCTCGGCGGCCAGCCCCTCCTCGGCCTCGCTCATCTGGTGGCGGGCCGCGGTGGCGCCGCGCTCCAGCGCGTAGGCGTGGTCGGCCGCGGTGGTGCTGCGGCGCACCACCTCGGCCAGGTCCCACCGGGCCAGCCAGGCGTCGAAGCGGGTGTCGAGCGTGGCGAACGACGCGGTGCCGGCCTGGTACCGGCTCAGCGCGCCGGCGGCGTCGTCGTCCCGGGCGTCGGTGCTGGTGTGGGCGTACAGGTACGAGCCCACCTTGCGCATGTCCCGGAACAGCCGGTTGAACGCCGGCACCACCTCGTCGACCACCGCGACCTCCGCCTCGGTGACCGGCCCCGCCTCGCCGCCCCGGATGCCCAGCTCGTCGAATCGGGCCCGGAGCCGACCGATCTCGGCGAAGACCTGCTCGGTGTGCGCCGCCAGCTCGCGGGACCCCAGCGACGGGAAGAACCCGCTCACGTCCCAGCGCGGCAGCCCGCCGGTGGGTTCGGTGGCCGTGGTCTCGTCGGTGACGGTCATGCCCGCCAGTCTGCCGACCCCGCAACCGGCCCCCGACCGCCCGCCTGCCCCGGGCCGCCCGCTGCCGCCCGCCGATTCCCGTCGCCACGGGTCGCCTAGCGACCCCGAGCGACAGGAATGCCGCCCGCCGATTCCCGTCGCCACGGGTCGCCTAGCGACCTTCGGCGACGGGAATGCCGTCCGGCTGCGGATTCCCGTCGCCACGGGTCGCATCGCGACCCCGGGCGACAGGAATCGCCGCGCCCCCGGGGGGTCAGGCGTCGAATCGCCCGAAAGTAGAACACGTTCTAGAATTGGCGAGCCGCCGGCAACCGTTACGATCTGACGGACCGTCAGAACACTGGAGCGCCCCGATGCACCTGCAGCTCACCGAGGAACAGGACGCCCTGCGCGACGCCGTCGCCCGCTTCCTGGAGAAGGCCTCCACCGCCGAGGCGGTGCGCGAGTCCGAGCCGCTGGGCTGGGACGCCAACGTGTGGGAGGGCCTCACCGGCATCGGCGTGCCCACCCTCGGCGTGGCCGAGGAGCACGGCGGCTCGGGCGCCTCGCTGCGCGACCTCGCCGTGGTGGCCGAGGCCTGCGGGGCCCGGCTGGCCCCGGCGCCGATCGTCGAGACGATGGTGGCGGCCCGCCTGCTGGCTCGCTTCCCCGAGGCCAGCGCCTCGGTCCTGGCCGCCCTCGCCGAGGGCGGCGCCCCCCGTGGCGCTCGCCCTGCACCCCGCCGTCGACGGCCACGCTCGCCTGGTGCCCGGCGCGGCCGTGGCTGCCGCCGTGGTCGTGCTCGACGGTGACGAGCTGGTGGTGGTCGAGCCCGCCGAGGCGCCCTCCTCCCCCACCAACCTGGGCTCGGCGCCCCTCGCCACGGTCGACCTGGCCGCCGGCGCTCGCACCGTCCTCGCCTCGGGCCCGGACGCCGTCGCCGCCCACGCCACCGCGGTCGACGAGTGGCGGGCCCTCACCGCCCGCTGGCTGGTGGGCCTGGGCCGCGAGTCGCAGGCCATCGGCGTCCAGTACGCCAAGGACCGCAAGCAGTTCGACGTGGCCGTGGGCTCGTTCCAGGCCGTGCAGCACCGCTTCGCCGACCTCGCCACCGACCTCGACGGCGCCGACCTCCTGTCGAACAAGGCCGTCTGGGCCCTCGACGTCGGCGACCCGGTCGGCACCTCCTTCCCCGCCATGGCCTTCTGGTTCGCCGGCGACACCGCCCAGCGCACCGCGTCGTGGGCGCTGCACGTCCACGGCGGCTACGGGTTCATGGAGGAGTACGACATCCAGCTGCACTTCCGGCGGGCCAAGGCCACCCGGCTGCTGCTGGGCGACCCCAAGCGCGAGCTGCAGCTGCTCGCCGGCCGCCTGTGGGACGACCCCGAGAGCGGGCCGGTGCCCGGCTCCCGCCTGCGCCCCACGTCGGCCTACGGCGCGGCCGCCGACGAGCCGGCCACCGCCGCCACCGCGTCCGACGCCGACGGGGGCTTCGACTTCCGCCTCGGCGCCGAGGTGCTCGACTTCCGTCGCGAGGTCCGGGAGTTCCTGGGCCGGCACGTGACCCCCGAGGTCATCGAGCGGGCCCACCACACCGGCACCATCCACGACAACGGCCTGCACGCGGTCATGGCCGAGGCCGGCTGGATCTCGGCCGGCTGGCCCGCCGAGTTCGGCGGCCAGGGCCGGTCCCCGCTGGAGATGAACGCCCTCACCGAAGAGATGTACCTCTCGGGCGCGCCGGTCGACGGCCTGGGCGTGGCCTCGCTGGTGGCCCACACGCTCCTCATCGACGGGACCGACTGGCAGAAGCGCACGATCATCCCGGAGATCCTGAGCGGCAAGGCGCTGTGCTGCCTGGGCTACTCCGAGCCCGACGCCGGCTCCGACGTGGCGGCGTGCACCACCAAGGCCGTCCAGGACGGCGACGAGTGGACCATCAACGGCCAGAAGATGTTCACGACCATGGCCCACGAGGCCCAGTACGTGTTCCTCCTCACCCGCACCAACACCGAGGTGGCCAAGCACAAGGGCCTCACCATGTTCGTGGTGCCCATGGACCAGGCCGGCGTCTCGATCACCCCCGTGCACACCATGGGCGGCGAGCGCACCAACATCACCTACTACGACGACGTCAAGGTCGACGACAAGTACCGGGTGGGCGAGGTCGACGGCGGCTGGAAGGTCATGATGACCGCCCTCGTCTTCGAGCGGAACAGCGCCTGGTACGGCGAGCTGGTCCGCCTGCTCGACCACGGCCTCGGCTGGGCCCGCTCGGCGCCGTCGCCCACCGGCGGCCTCATGGTCGACGACCCGCTGGTGCGCGAGCGCCTGGCCCGCATCGCCGTCGGCAACGAGATCTCGAACCTGCTCGGCTGGCGGGCGGCCTGGATGGCCTCGGAGGGCACCCTGCCCGGCGTCGAGGGCACCATGGCCAAGCTCTTCACCACCGAGCACTACCAGTTCGCCGGCAACGAGCTCATCGACGCCCTCGGCACCGACGGCCTCACCCGCCACGGGGATCCCACGGCCACCGCGGCCGACGGCTGGATCGAGGCCATCTACCGCCACTGCCAGGTCACCACGATCTACGGCGGCACCAGCGAGGTCCTTCGCGGCATCATCGCCGAGCGCGGCCTCCAGCTCCCCCGCAACCGCTAGCACCAGCGGCAGGAGCACCCACCGGTCCGCCCGCTCCAGGGGCCAGAAGTCGTTGCCCAGCACGTTCTCCTGACCCGTGGCAGCCGGGCACGGCGCCGACGCTGGTGGGGCGTCGCGGTAGAACGGGGCCATGGCTGCCACGCACGAGGTGTTCAACCAGTCGGTGCCGCTCGAGGGCCACGACGTGGCCGGGCTCGACGTCGCGCTGCGCGAGGGCGTGCAGCGCGAGGGCGGCGAGGCCCACCTGGCCGACCTGCGCCGCATCGGCATCCTGGCGGGCGACCCGGTGCGCATCCGCGAGGGCGAGCTGGCCAACCGCAACCCGCCCGAGCTGCACCAGTACGACCGGTTCGGGCACCGCATCGACGAGGTCGAGTACCACCCCGCCTACCACTCGCTGATGACCGTGGCGGTGGCCGAGGGCCTGGCCGGCGCACCGTGGGCCGACGACCGCCCCGGCGCCCACGTGGGCCGGGCCGCCAAGTTCGCGGTGTGGACCCAGGTGGAGGCCGGCCACGGCTGCCCCATCTCCATGACCTACTCGGTGGTGCCCGCCCTGCGGGCCGAGCCGTCGCTGGCCGGCGCGTGGGAGCCGCTGCTGACCTCCACCACCTACGACCCCACGCCCGGCCACGCCCCCGAGCCGGGCAAGAAGGTGGGCGCCATCGCCGGCATGGCCATGACCGAGAAGCAGGGCGGCTCCGACGTGCGGGCCAACACCACCAAGGCGGCACCCACCTCCAACGCCTCGGGGCCGGGCGAGGAGTACGCCCTCACCGGCCACAAGTGGTTCTGCTCGGCGCCCATGAGCGACCTGTTCCTCATGCTCGCCTACACCGACGCCGGGCTCAGCTGCTTCGCCGTGCCCCGCTGGCTGCCCGACGGCACCCGCAACGCCATCGGCGTGCAGCGCCTCAAGGACAAGCTCGGCAACAAGAGCAACGCGAGCAGCGAGATCGAGCTCGACGGCGCCCTCGGCCGGCTGGTCGGTGACGAGGGCCGGGGCATCCCCACCATCCTGGCCATGGTCAACCACACGCGGCTCGACTGCGTGATCGGGGTGACCGGGCAGATGCGGGGCGGCCTGAGCCAGGCCGTGCACCACGCCCGCAACCGCTCGGCCTTCGGCAAGCCCCTGATCGACCAGCCTCTGATGCGCAACGTGCTGGCCGACCTGGCCGTCGAGTCCGAGGCCGCCACCAC
Organism: Aquihabitans sp. G128; assembly: GCF_019048865.1. Classification (GTDB taxonomy): domain Bacteria; phylum Actinomycetota; class Acidimicrobiia; order Acidimicrobiales; family Iamiaceae; genus Aquihabitans. Next base: position 1,963,571 of record NZ_CP077604.1, read on the forward strand.
GCTGATGACCCGCCTGGCCGGCGGCTACGACCGTGGCGAGGGCGCCTTCACCCGCATCGCCACCGCCATCGGCAAGTACTGGGTCTGCAAGCGGGTGCCGTCGTTCGCCGCCGAGGCGCTGGAGTGCTTCGGCGGCGCCGGCTACGTGGAAGAGGCGCCGATGGCCCGGCTGTTCCGCGAGAGCCCGCTCAACGGCATCTGGGAGGGATCCGGCAACGTCATCTGCCTCGACGTGCTGCGGGCGGCGGCCAAGGACCCCGAGTCGGTGGCCGCCCTGCTCGACGAGATCGCCCTGGCCCGGGGCGCCGACGCCCGCCTGGACCGCGCCGTCGACGACCTGCACGCCGAGCTGGCCGACCCTGCCGACCTGGAGCTGCGGGCCCGCCGCATCGTCGAGCGGGCGGCGCTGGCGCTGCAGGGGTCGCTGCTCGTGCGCTTCGCCCCGGAGGCGGTGGCCGACGCGTTCTGCGCCACCCGCCTGGCCGGCGACGGCGGCCGTGCCTTCGGCACCCTGCCGCCCGGCACCGACCTCACCGCCATCCTGGATCGGGCCTGGCCCAGCGCCTGACGCCCACGAGGGGCCACCAGCCCGGCCCGCCGGCCGGGGTCAGGCCTCGTGGCCCAGCCAGTCGAGCGCCACTGCGGCGGTCCAGGACTGGGCGTCGGAGCCGAGCGCCTCGCCGGAGGTGGCGTCGACGTACTCGGTGCAGCCGGTGGTGCGCAGCTGGTCGACCGCCGCGGCCCGGAGCCGGCCGGCGCTGCGGGCGTGGCCGGCACGCACCAGCGACCACCACAGCAGCCACGTCATCGGCGGCCACTGCGGGCCCCGCCAGTAGGCCTTGGCCTCGAACGACGGGTCGTCGACCGCCGTGCTCGGGGGCAGGGCCCAGCGCAGGCCGGGGCACCCGGCGAACGACGGCGACCACAGCCGCTCGACCAGGATCGCCGTGCGGTCGATGGACGTGCCGGCCACCAGGGGGGGCGAAGCCGGCGATGGTGTCGGTGGGGATGGACTTGCCGGTGATGCGGTCGATGTCGAGGCAGCGGCCGTGCTCGGCGTCCCAGCACCCGTCGAGCGCGGCGCGGGTGTGCTCGGCATCGGCCCGGTGGCCGTCGGCCCGCTCGGGTCGCCCGGCCACCTCGGCCAGGTCGGCCAGCACGTCGTCGGCCGCGGCCAGGATGGCGCTGAACCACACGTCGGCCACGCGGAACGGGTGGTGGGCCAGCGCTCGGCCCTGGTCGTAGTCGACGGCGATCAGGCAGTCGACCAGGTGCCGGTACTTGCGGTACTCGTCGTCCGACGGCCGCTCGTCGGGGTCGGCGACGTAGGTGAGGTCGGGGCGGGGGAGGTCGGAACCGTCGTCGCCCGGATCGACCGACTCGAGCGGCTGGTCCCACCGCGGCGAGTTGTCGAGCCCGCTCTCCCAGGGGTGCAGGATCGTGACCAGCCCGGTGTGGTCGGGGTCCCGGGCGGTCCGCAGCCAGCGGTGCCAGGCCACCAGGCGGGGGTACAGGTCGACGATGGCGTCGTCGACCTCGGCGAGGGTGCCGTCGTCGCGCTCCACCGCCGCCTCGCGCACCCGGCCGAGGGCGATGGCGTGGATGGGCGGCTGGCAGATGCCGCTGGTGGCCGAGCCCGCCGGGGCGTGGCGCACCGTGCCCCACGTGTTGGGCCCCGGCTCGTAGGCCCCCCGGGCCACGTTCAGGTCGAAGACGATCTGCGGGACCATGCCGGTGGACCACTGGCCCCGGAACAGCGACCACAGCTCGGTCACGCCCCGCAGCGGGTCGAGCTGGGCCCAGCCCATGGCCACGAACCCGGCATCCCAGCTCCACTGGTGGGGGTACAGCCGGGGCGACGGGCGGGTCCAGGTGCCGCGCGCGTTGCGCCACAGCACCTCGATCGCTTGTCGGGCCAGGTCGTCCACGGCCCCGAGGGTACCGGTGGCCCCTGCCTGCCTCGAAGCGTTCACCGTCCGTTTCACGAGGCCTTCACACAACGGCGGCCACCGGACCTGACGGGTCGTCAGGCCCTGGTGGCGCGACGTCCGTATGCTCCCGGCGGTGAAGATCGACGCCCTGCTCCTCGCCCCGCCCGACCAGGTCCAGGCCCGGGCCGAGGCCCTGGCCGCCACCGGCATCGACGGGCTGTTCACCTTCGAGGGGCCCAACGACGTCTTCCTGCCGCTCATCCTCGGCGCGGCCACCGGCTGCGACCTCTACACGAACGTCGCCATCGCCTTCCCCCGCTCGCCCATGCACCTGGCCCACCAGGCCTGGGACCTGTCGACCCTGAGCGGCGGCCGGTTCGCGCTGGGCCTCGGCACCCAGGTGAAGGCCCACGTCGAGCGTCGCTACGGCTCGACGTGGAGCAGCCCGGTGGCCCGCATGGGCGAGTGGATCGCCGCCATCCGGGCCATCGGCGCCCGCTGGCAGGACGGCGTGCCCCTGGCCTTCGAGGGCGAGCACACCCGCCACACGCTCATGACCCCGGCGTTCGACCCCGGCGCCCTGCCCGGCGGACCGCCCCCGATCTGGCTCGGTGCCCTCGGCCCGAAGATGGTGCGCCTGGCGACCGCCGAGGCCGACGGCCTGCTCGTCCACCCGTTCACCAGCGACCGCCACCTGGCCGAGGTCACGCTCCCCCGCATCCGCGACGGCCTGGCCGAAGCCGGCCGCACCGAGGCCGACCTCACGCTGGTGGGCCAGGCCGTGGTGGCGTGCTCGTCGGACCCGGCGAAGCAGGCCGACCTCGACACCGCCTGCCGCTGGCTGGTGGGCTTCTACGGCTCGACGCCCGCCTACGCCGCCGTCCTCGAGACCGAGGGGAAGGCCGCCCTGCACCCCGAGCTCCGCCGCCTCTCGCGCGAGGGTCGCTGGGACGAGATGGCAGCGCTGGTCGACGACGACCTGCTCGACGCCGTGGTCCTCCGGGGCGATCCCGCCGTGGTGGGCGCCCGCCTGCGCGAGCGCTTCGGCCCGTTCGCCGACCGCGTGGCGCTGAGCACGCCCGGGGGCATCGCGGACGAGGACCTGGCCGCCCTCGCCGCCGAGGTCCGCTCGGCCTCCTGACATGGGCGATCATGGGGCCGTGGACCCGCACGTGCGCGACGCGACCGCCGACGACGTCGCCGCCATCACCGACATCTACAACCAGGTGGTGGCCACCTCCGACGCCATCTGGCGCGACGAGCCCGTCACCGTCGCCGACCGCCAGGCCTGGTTCGCCGCCCAGCAGGCCACCGGCATGCCGGCCCTGGTGGCGGTCGATGCCGGCGGCGCCGTCGTCGGGTTCGCCTCGTTCGTGCAGTTCCGCACGATCCCCGGCTACTTCCCCAGCGTGGAGCACACGATCCACGTGGCCGACGGCCACCGGGGCCAGGGCGTCGGCGGCCGGCTGCTCGACGCCCTCGTCGAGCGGGCCGTCGCCATGGGCAAGGCCGTGATGATCGCCGGCGCCGACGGCGGCAACCTCGGCTCCATCCGCTTCCACGAGCGAGCCGGCTTCCGGGAGGTGGCCCGCCTGCCCGGCGTCGGCCGCAAGCACGGCCGCCCCGTCGACCTCGTCCTCCTCCAGCGCGACCTCCCCGCTCCGCCCGACGCACCCGACGGGAGCCGACCGTGACCGACGCACCCGCCGTCCTCGTGATGGACCTCGGCGGGGTGACCTGCCGGTGGCTGCCCGACCGCCGCCTCGCCGCGCTGGCCCGGCTCTCGGGCCTCCCGGAGGCCACGGTGGAGGCCAGCGTGTTCGAGTCGGGCTTCGACGACGCCACCGAGCGGGGCCAGTTCACGCTCGACGAGGTGGTCGCCAACCTGCGCACGGTCCTGAACCTGGCCGCCCAGCCCGAGACGGTCGACGAGACCGAGGCCGAGCTGCGGGCCGCCTGGGCGCTGGCCTTCGAGCCGGACCTGCGGGTGCTCGACCTGGTGGTCCGGGCCGAGTGCCCCGCCGCCCTGTTCACCAACAACGGCCCCCTGCTCGAGGCCGCCCTGGACCACGAGCTGCGCGGGGTGGGCGAGGCGTTCCAGCAGGTGGTGTGCTCCTGGCACCTCGGCGTGACCAAGCCCGACCCGCTGGCCTTCGAGCGGGCGACCGCGGCGTTGGCCGTCGAGCCCGCCCGGGTGCTCTTCGTCGACGACAGCGCCGCCAACGTCGCCGCCGCCCAGGCCCACGGCTGGCGGGCCCACCACTTCCGCGACCACCTCAACCTGCGCGCCGCGCTGGGCGACGCCGGCCTGCTGCCCGGCTGAGCCAGGATCGACCTCGTGCCCGTCCGCCGCCTCGACCACGTGCAGCTCGCCATGCCCGCCGGCCGCGAGCCCGAGGCCCGGGCGTTCTACGAGGGCCTGCTGGGCATCGCCGAGGTCCCCAAGCCGCCGCACCTCGCGGCACGCGGCGGGTGCTGGTTCGAGGACGGCGCCCTCAAGGTCCACCTCGGCGTCGACGCCGACTTCCGCCCCGCCCGCAAGGCCCACCCCGCCCTCGAGGTCGAGGACCTGCCCGCCCTGCTCGCCAGCCTCCGCGCCGCTGGGGTGCCCGTGGTGGACGACGAGCCCCTGGAGGGCTTCGACCGCGCCTACGCCGATGACCCCTTCGGCAACCGCATCGAGCTCCTCGAGCCCCGCCCCTGACGCTCACGGGCCGGGCCCGGGGGGCGTGGTCACGGGGCCAGGAGGCGATCGAACGGCCAGGGCCCGACATCGAGGTGCCGCTCGACCACGGCGAGGAGCACGTCATCGGTCAGCCGGTCCGCCACGTCAGGGCGCAACCGGCGCCGGGCGAGTGCAGCCAGGACGCCGGCGTCGGGCACGGCCTCCCCTCGGACTGGACGACCCCGATGCTTGCGCCACCCGGACTCCTCCACCACGCCGGACACGGCGACGAAGGCATCGAGGGCATCGCCGAGCAGCGGCCTGGTCGGCGGCAGCGGCCGGCGCCACCCGCCGGTTCGGAGGTCCCCCACGAGCATCCGGACCCGCTCCACGACGTCGAGGCCGCTTGCGGCGGCCGGTGTGCTGCGCAGGTGCTCGACCAGAGCAGGGAGCGCATCCCATGGTGGAGCTTGCCAGTGGGACGGCAGCCACACGGTCCGAGCCCAGACGACCTCACCCAGGGACGTCGCGTTCGACGGCCCGATCTCGACCTTGGTGCCCGCCTGCTGGGAGTTGCCGCCACGCTGAACGTCGACCTGCCACGCCCCGCGCGGTGCGGACCAGCTCAGGAGCTCCTCGGACCCATCGGGGTTCACGATCACCAGGCCTTCGGGCTCGAACCGCAGGGTCGACCGTCGCCACCAGGGGCTGGGCGGGCGATAGCAGAGGCGGCGGCCCTCGATCCGCAGGCCCTTCCACCGTTCGATGGCCGTCACGTTCCGACCCTGTTTCCGACGCCCCCACACCTTGATCAGAAGCGGGCGAGGTACTGGGGGCTGCGGAGCAGGGCGACGACGAGGTCCCGGTTGCTCATGGTGCCGGCGGCGAGGGCAGGCTCCCAGGAGGACCGTTCGGCGGCGGTGGGCACCCGGCGGAGCATGGTGAAGGCGGCGATGGTCGACCGGGTCTGGGGGTCGACCTTGCGCTGGGCCTCGGCGGACTGGGCGAAGTCGACCAGCGCCTGCTGGCGGGTGGTGCCGTGGGCGAGCTTGTCGGCCCAGCGGGCGACGTCGGCGGCGCTGCCCTCGCGGTGCAGGGCGTTGCGGTAGAGCAGCCGGACGTAGGCGGAGTCGCCGAGCGTGCCCCAGCGGGCCTTGAACTCTGCGGACCGGAGGTAGTTGCCGGCCAGGTCGACGGCCAGCACCCCGGCGTCTCGGTGGGCCACGTTCTGGCGCAGCCCCGTGGTGTCGGGCTCGCGCCCGAAGGCCACCCGGTAGAAGCGATCGACCAGCCCGATGCGATCCTGGGTGGCCTTCGAGAAGACGATGGTGGCGGTAAGCTCGCCTTGAGCGGCTCCCGCCCGGACGACGCGGCTGGTGTAGCTGCCGATCCGCGACGGCGCCTTCACGCTGCCCTCGGCGTCGGTCAGGAACTGGCGGAAGTAGCGGGCGCCGGTGACGTGGGGCCGCCACTGGTCGGCGTTGTTGGTGGCGGCGATGCGCGCCGCGACGTCGAGCCGGAGCTGCGGCAGCCGGGTGCGCACGAGCTCGCCGGGGCACGACGAGTAGCCGTTGTCGCCGTGGCCGCCCACCGTGGGCAGGGAGACCACCTGGCCGGCCGCGTAGCGCTGGTTCCCCGAGCTGGTGACCGGGACCGTCGCCGTCGGGTCGATGCCCTGCGAGCCCAGCTTCCAGGCCAACAGGTCGCGCAGGGAGGTGAGCTCGACCGCGGTGGGCGCGGCGACGGCGAAGTCGCCGCCCGGCTCGTGCTGGCCGATGAGGGCGACCCCGACCGAGTGGTCGTTGAAGCCCAGGGCGTGCCCGCCGCGCGACGCCTCGTCGACCCCGCCGAGGCGTCCCTCCCACACCCCGCCGAACCGGTCGACGAAGAAGTTGTAGGCGATGTCGCACCACCCGCGACTCTGGGTGTGGAAGCGGTAGATGCCGGCGAGGATCCCCGGCACGTCGGCCTGGGCGTAGGAGTTCGGCGTCTCGGTGTGGTGCACCACGGCGTGGAGCAACGTCGGGTTCACCGTCGGCCCGGTGCCGCAGCCCGAGTTACCCGTCACCCACCCGCCCGGGGCCCACGAACTGCGCAGCCGGAGCGGCGGCCCACCGGCCGGCGTGGCCGGCTTGGCGATGCTGATCGCCGCCGCGCGCGCGGCGCTGGTGGCGCCGGCGGCGTGCCAGGCCATGGCGTCGAGGCGCACGTCGGAGACCACGCCGTAGGCCAGCCGGACCTGGACCTCGGCCACCCCGGCGTCACCGAGCCAGAGCGGGCCGGCACCGGGGCGGCCACCGGAGCCGTCCGGCGCCTCGTCGACCTCGCCCTCGAGGCCCAGCGGCGCCGACCACGCCGCCGCCGCCGACGACGTGCGGGTGCGGACCTCGAACTGAGCCTGCGGGTCACCGGCCCACGTGAGGCCCACCTGCTGGGTGCCCGCCGGCACGGCGACCACCGTGGTCCACCCCGGCGCCAACCGGGTGGCGGCCGACCGCGAGGTGGAGGCGGTGGCCCCGAGCCCCAGGGTGGTGGTGGCCAGCGTGCCCGAGGGGCCGGCCTCGGCGTCGCGGGCCAGCACCGGCGCGCTCGTCGGCGGCGGGGCCTGCGCCCCGACCGGCGCGGCGGTGGCGCCCACGGCGAGCGCCACGACCACGGCGACGACCAGGTTCCGCCAGGTCCGGGGGGAGGACATGGCCCGAGTCTCCCACGCCCCGACGCGACGAAGGGGCCCACCAGGGCCCCTTCGTTCCGTTCTTGCTCCGCTGCCCGAGTGTCCTGCGACGCTCAGCGACGACAGGTGGGCGGGTGCCCGGGTGTCCTGCGACGCTCAGCGACGACAGGTGGGGCGGGTGCCCGGGTGTCCTGCGACGCTCAGCGACGACAGGTGGGGCGGGTGGGGGGAGAAATCAAGAGAGCCGCTCGATGATCATGGCCATGCCCTGGCCGCCACCGACGCACATGGTCTCGAGGCCGAAGGTCTTGTCGTCCTTCTTGAGGCCGTTGATGAGGGTGTTCATGATGCGGGCGCCGGTCATGCCGAAGGGGTGGCCGACGGCGATGGCGCCGCCGTTCACGTTGAGCTTGTCCCAGCTGATGCCGAGGTGCTTGGCCGAGGGGATGACCTGGGCGGCGAAGGCCTCGTTGATCTCCACGAGGTCGATGTCGTCGATGGTCATGCCGGCCCGCTTGAGGGCCTGGCGGGACGCCTCGATCGGGCCGAGGCCCATGATCTCGGGGTCGAGGCCGGAGACGCCGGAGGAGACGATGCGGGCCAGCGGGGTGAGGCCGAGCTCCTTGGCCTTGGTGTCGCTCATGACCACGACGGCGGCGGCGCCGTCGTTGAGCGGGCAGGCGTTGCCGGCGGTGACGGTGCCCTCGGGGCGGAAGACCGGCTTGAGGCCGGCGAGGCCCTCGGCGGTGGTGCCGGCGCGGATGCCGTCGTCCTTGGTCACGACGACCTCGTTGCCCTCGTCGTCCTTGGTGGTGACGGGGGTGATCTCGTTCTCCCAGAAGCCGTTCTCCAGCGAGGCGGTGGCCCGCTGCTGCGAGAGGGCGGCGAACTCGTCCTGCTCCTGGCGGGACACGCCCTCCAGGTTGGCGACGTTCTCGGCCGTCTGGCCCATGGAGATGTAGACGTCGGGGAGGCTGCCCGAGATGGGCTCCCAGCTGGTCTGGGCGGCGGCGGTGCGCTCGGCGGTGCGGGCCTCGGCGTCGGCGTAGAGGGGGTTGTGGGGGCCGCTGTCGGCCATGCCGCTCATGAAGCGGGACACGGTCTCGACGCCGGCGGCCACGAACACGTCGCCCTCGCCCGACTTGATGGCGTGGTGGGCCATGCGGATGCTCATGAGCGACGAGGAGCAGTACCGGTTGATGGTGACGCCGGGGACCAGCGGCATGCCGGCCTGGATGGCGACGATGCGGGCCAGGTTGTAGCCCGACTCGCCGGCCGGCTGGCCACAGCCCAGGTAGATGTCCTCGACGGTCTGGCGGTCGAGCTCGGGGATCTTGTTCAGCGCGGTGTCGACGATGAACGCGGTGAGGTCGTCGGGGCGCTCGTTCTTGAGCGAGCCCTTCATGGCCCGACCGATCGGCGTGCGGGCGACGGAAACGATGACGGCTTCAGGCATGGAGTGCTCCTTGTGCTTCCCCTGGCGAAGGGTCCTGTCTAGCAACCGGCCCCCCCGGGAACCGAAACGCAGCCGGCCCCGGGCGGCCTCGCTCCGCGAGATGGGGCCGCCGGGTAAACCGTTCGGTGGCGGGACGGGTGTCAGGGGGTGTGTCGATCGGCGCCGAGGCGGACCACAGGGGAGCGGAGACCAGCCCCACGGAGCTGGAGCTGGTCTTCGACGCGGGACTTCGAGGAGTTCTTCGTGCGGGAGTACCCGCGCCTGGTGACCCTGCTGGCCGCGGTGACCGGCCACCGCGGCGTGGCCGAGGAGCTGGCTCAGGAGGCGCTCATCCGGGCCCACCAGCGCTGGCGCCGGGTGTCGCGCTACGACCTCCCGGCCGCCTGGCTGCGGCGCGTGGCGCTCAACCTGGCCAGCAACCACCGGGCCCGCCAGCGCACCGAGGACCGCACCCTGCGCCGCCTCGGCGGCGAGCGGCCGGCTCCGGAGCGCACCACCGACGACGACGGCTTCTGGGCGCTGGTCCGCCAGCTGCCCGAGCGCCAGGCCGCCGCCGTGGCGCTCTACTACCTGGAGGACCGGCCGGTCGCCCAGGTCGCCGCCATCCTCGACTGCGCCGAGGGCACCGCCAAGGCGCACCTGCACAAGGGCCGGGCCACGCTGGCCCGCCTGCTCGACCACCCGGAGGGCTCCTGATGGACCTCGACCACCACGGCGCCCGCGCCGCCGACTCCCTGCGCCGCCGGGCCACCGCCGGCCTGGACCTGGTGGCCGCTCGGGCCACCGTCGCCGAGGCGCAGCACCGCCGGCGCGCCGCTCGCCGCGAGCGCCTCGGCAGCACCGTGGTCGCCGTGCTCTGCGTGCTCGGCCTCGGTGCCGTGGTGCTGGTGGCGAGCCGCCACGACGCCGGGCCGTCGTTCGACCGGACGGGCTCGCGCATCGGCACCGACGGCACCAGCGTCGACCGCACCCGTGAGCCACATGCAGCCAGCGTCTTGGCCGCCATGCCCAGCTCGCCGATCGACGGCAAGGCGTCGTGGCGGCTGCCCGTGCTGGTGCAGCCGCAGTCGGGGCTGCAGGACGGTGGCAAGGTGACCGTCTACGGGCGGGGGTTCGGCGCCAACGAGTCGCTCGGCATCGTCCAGTGCTCCTCGGAGGCCGACACCGCCGGGGCCGGCGTCGGCGCCTGCCAGCTGGCCCGGGGCGACGAGACCTACGGCGGGGTCACCTACGCCACGGCCTCGGCCGAGGGGAGCGTCGTGGCCGACGTGGTGGTCCACCGCTTCATCACCACCCCGGCCGGCGAGGTCGACTGCCGGTCGGCGGCCGAGCGCTGCATCATCGGCATGGGGGCCATCAGCAACTACGACGAGTCGGGCGGCAGCTACGTCGGCTTCGCCGGGCAGCCGGCCTTCCCCGAGCCCACGCTCGCCGTGAGCCCGGCCGGGCCGTTCGCGCCGGGCCAGCGCGTGCAGGCCTCGGTCCGGGGCATCCCGCCCGGCCGCGGGATCCGCATGCAGCTCTGCCGCGGCGACCGCTGCCAGGACCTGGTCGACACCAAGGCCGGTGCCACCGGCGGCGTCGACGTCGAGGTCGTGCTCCAGCCGGCGTTCAACGACAAGGCCACGGGGGAGCCGGTCGCCTGCGAGGACCGCTGCGTGCTGCGGGCCGACGGCATCGGCGTGAAGGGCCAGAGCGCCGCCCCCCTGCCACCGACGGTCGCCCTGGCCTTCACCTCGCCCGACCCGAGCGGCCCCGTCACCACCGCTCCACCGGTCCCGCTCGGCGAGCCCACGGCCACCACCTCCACCACGGCTCCGACCGGAGGGAGCGGGACCTCGGCGCCGGTGACCTCGGCGCCACCGCAGACCACCACCAGCACCACCGCCGCCCGCGACCCCGAGGTCAGCACCACCACGGCCGCCGGCTGACGAGCGCTCAGCCGGAGGTGCGCACCACCGCGCTGGTGGTGCCGTGCACCGAGGCCGACCAGCGCTCGACGCCCGCCCCGTCTCGGCACGACAGGTCGACGGCGGCCGGGCCAGGGTTCGAAGCCAGCACCACCACCGAGCCGTCGGCCGAGCGGCGGGCCACGGCGCCGATCGAGCACGTCCACCCGTCGGCCGGCGTCGTGCGCTCCCACAGGTCGCGCCACCACGCCGCGAGGAGCGGCGTCGTCGAGGGCTCGGGGTCCGGGCCGGACTGCGGGGGCAGGCCGGCGACCACCGCGTCGCTGTCGAGCAGGTTGGCCCAGCGGGCCCGGCACCCGTCGCCGTGGTCGGCGCACCAAGACCACCGGGCTCGGGCCCCGTCGACCTGCGTGGTCGACCGGTAGCGGGCCAGCGCGGCCGGGCCGAGGGGCAGGAGCCGGATGCCGAGGGCCGACTCGTCAGCAGGGTCGAACCACGTGTTCGGGTCGACCTTGCCGCTCCAGACCACCCCGCTCCAGGGCCGGGTGGCGGGATCGGCCGGGAGCAGGTCGCCGTCGGGCAGCCAGGCGGTGCCGCCGAGCGCCGACTCGACGGTGAAGCGGGCCACGAAGGGCTCGGCGGCGTCGGCCCGGCCGGTGGCCACCATCCAGCGGGCGGCGGCCCACCAGGCGAACGCCGCTTCGCTGTTGGACTCGAGGTTGTTCCCGGCCCCGAAGCGGGCCGTGCCCGACGCCCAGCTGTGGCCCTCGTAGGGGCTCCAGGAGCGGAGGTCGGCGAGCGCCTTCGGCGCGCCGGCCACGGTGGCCGACCCGGCGAAGTCGGCGATCAGCAGGTCGATGGTCTCCCGGTACGCGTCGATGCGGCTCGGATCGGCTTCGACCACGTGCGAGGCCGCGGCGATCCAGTACCCGTACTGCAGCTGGTGGTCGTTGAGCTCGGTCCCGGCCCCGAACTCGGCCGGGGCCAGCACGGCGCTCCCCCACCGGTCGTCCCAGCGCACCGACGGCGGACGCCCCGGGTCCACGAGGTCGTCGAGGCGCTTCTCGGCGTCGGCGAGGGCCGCCGTGGAGCCGGCGTCGTCACCCGCGGCCCGCAGCGCGCCGGCCCGGGCGGCCGCCGAGTACGCCGACTTGCCGCCGAAGTAGGAGCCCACGCCCTCGGAGGGAGCTGCCTGGTCGATGCCGACCGGGTCGGCCGCTCCGGGCAGCGGCACGGCCGACCACAGGACGGGAGCCGGCGGATAGGTGAGGCGGAGCCGGTCGGCGGCCACGACCGGCAGGGTGCCCTGCACGCTCGACACCGTGCCGAGCACCGGGCCCGGCGCCTTGGCGTAGCGCTGGTGGTGCGGCTGGAGGGCCCACAGCGACACCGCACCCTCGGCGGTGCCGGCGCGGACCTGGGTGAGGGTCTGCGTGGTCGTCCCGTCGGCGGCCACCGCGAGGTCCTCCTCGGTGGCGGTGAGGGGGTGGGCGGCCAACGTGGCCAGGCGGGCGGCGTAGCCGTCGTCGGCACCGGCCAGCACCGGGCCGAAGGCCACCCGGCCGGAGGGCCCCGGGACGACGTGCAGGACGTCGGGCCGCACCTCGACGGCGGCATCGTCGCTGCCGAGCGCCCACCTGCCCTCGGAGGTCCCGAAGGCCAGGGCCCGGCCGTCGACCGACGCCCCGGGCGCGAGGTCGAGCCCGGGCGCCCGGAGGTCGAACGGCCCGGTGGCGCGCAGCTCCACGGCGGGGCTGCCCTGCACGAGGGTGACCTCCACGCGACGGCCGCCGGCCACCAGGGCCAGCGTGACGTGCAGCGGTCCGTGCCCGACGACCTCGGTGGTGGCGTCGGCGCCGAGGTCCAGGAACACCGCCGGCACGAGCGGCGCTTCCACCCCTCCGTCCGCGGTCGATCGGCCCGGCGGCGCCGCGACCTGCACCAGGCCGTGCTCGTCGATCACCAGGCCGAGCGGCTGCGGCCACAGGCTGGCGGCACCCGGGCCGGTCACCGCAGCCGACCACCAGGTGCCGGAGGGGATGCCGTCCGCTGCGCCTCCCCACTGGGAGGCCACCGGGGGCCGGTCGACGTCGGCCACCGGCTGCAGCGCGTGGCCGTCGACGACCGGGGCCACCCGACGGTCGGCTCGATCTGCGGTGGGGGTGCGGCTGGCGCCGCTGGGCCGCGGCACCGGGACCCCCGGCGAACGGCGGAGGAGGGGGCGCACCACCACGAGGCCGACGACCACCGCGAGGACGATGCCCACGGCGACGGCGAGCACCACCCGGTTGGTGTCCAGCGCCACGAGCCGGTTGCGCGCCACCGCTCAGCCGGCGGTGTCGGCCGCGGTGATGACGAGCGGCTGGGCTCCTCGCGGGGCCGACTTGAGGTCGATGGTCGCGTCGAACCGCAAGCCGGGCACGAGGTCGACGACGCTCTCGCCGTCGGGCTGGATGCGGATGTTCACCAGCTCCGACGTGGTGGGGTTCTGGTCGGTGCCGAGCAGCGGGACCGCCGCCACCACCGTGCCCTCGATGGGCTCGCTGAGCACGCGGCTGGTGAGCCGGGCCTTCATGCCGCGGCGCAGGCTCTCCAGCACCTCGGGGCGCACGGTCATGACCACGTACATCTTGGTCGGGTCGTACACCGTGGCCACCGGGGTGCCCGGCAGGGTCACGGCCCCCTCGAGGGTGTCCACCGAGACGAACCGGGCGTCGAAGGGCGCGGTGAGGTCGACGGTGCTCGAGCCGTCGGCATCGGCCCCGGCGCTGCGCAGGCGGGCGATGGGCGTGCCGGCGGGGAGCACGCCGCTGGGCAGGTGCCCGGCGTCGACGAAGAGCTTCTCCACCGTGGCGGCGACCGGCGGGGCCAACGGCACCGGCTGGGCGGTGAGCACGCCGTCGCGCACCGTCACGTTGTTGACGTTGGCCAGGCGGAACGACACCTCGGGCACGATGAGCCAGGCCAGCAGGCCCACGAAGACGGCCAGGACCAGGAGCGAGAACAACCGGGCCGGGATGGCCCGGCCGGGGCGCTGCACCGGGGTGAAGGGCGTCTCCTCCGGGTCGATCCACATCGACTGGAGGGTGCGGGTGGGCCGGCCGCGGAGCCCGTTGAGGTCCCGGCCGGGCTCGACGTCGTCGAACTCCTCGCCACGGCCCTTCCAGTCGTCGGCCCAGCGGCGGGCCTGCATGGGGGTGGGAGCCTCGGAGCGGCCGCCCTCGAGGCGACGCCCCTCGGCCAGCATCGCTCGCAGCTCATCGTCATACTGGGACACGTTCAGCGCTCCACGTTCGTTGGGCGAGGTAGTCGCCGAGCAGGGTCAGGGCTTCGTCTTCGGAGGGCTCGAGGTCCTCGGCCCGGCGGGCCAGCCGGTCCGAGCGCTCGGCGCCGATCAACATGGCGAGCACCACGGTGAGCTGGCAGCCCACGAAGAACGAGGCCAGCAGCGTCGAGGTGCGGTTGCGGCCAGGCAGCCCCCAGCCGATCACCAGCGAGGCGATGCACAGCAGCCCGATGGCGAGGTGGGGCAGCACGGTCCGCAGGCGGAAGCCGCCGTGGCGGCCGTTGGTGACGCTCCACCCGGCCCGCTGGCGCAGCAGCGTCATCAGGAACGCCCGCAGGTGGGCGGGGGCGGCGGCGAGCGACACGATGATCGCCGACACCCGGATCTTGCCGGCCTGCAGGAACGGCACCGCGATGGTGAGCGCGTAGAAGGGCACGTAGTGCAGCGCCCAGTCCCAGAACGGGGCGCTGATCGGGCTCCGGTCGGCGAGCAGGTAGATCGGCGACATCAGGGCGAAGATGCAGGTGGCCAGCGACAGCGCGTAGTGGCTCGGCACCAGCAGGTACTGGATCTTCTGGCTCAGGGTGAGGCGGCGCTCCCGCAGGACGCGGGCGCGGAGCAGGATCTCCCAGCCGCCGCAGGACCAGCGGAACTGCTGCTTGAGGAAGGCGCCGAGCCGGTCGGGGGTCAGGCCCTGGGTGAGCACCTTGGGGAGGAAGACGGTGCGCCACCCGCGGCGGTGCAGCTCCAGCGAGGTCCAGATGTCCTCGCTGTTCGAGCCGATCCAGATGCCGCCGTCGGGGAACTCCTCGCCCAGCTGGGTCAGCTGCATCGGGGCCGCCTCGGCCCCACGGCGCAGGTGCCCGATCTTCTCGCGGCCCTCGGCCTCCCGGGTGGTGAGCGACTGCAGGGCGCTCCGGCGGTAGACCACGTTGGTCCCGACGCAGAACGCCGAGTTCGAGGCGTTCTTGGCCGGCATGATCGCCTCGTAGAACAGCTCCTGGCTCACGGCGGCGCCTTCGGCCACCATGCCCCGGCCCACCGTCGAGTAGGTCTGCGGCGTCTGCACCATGGCGATCGACGGGTTGGCGATCAGGTGGGGCAGGGTCTGGGTGAGCAGGTCCGGGCGCGGCACGTGGTCGGCGTCGAGCACCACGATGAAGCGGCCCGAGGTGCGCGAGATGGCGGTGTTCACGTTGCCCGCCTTGGCGTGGCCGTTGCTCTCGCGTCGGAGGTAGCCGATGCCCATCTGCTCGGCGGCCTCGCGCAGCGCCGGGTTGCGCCCGTCGTCGAGGATCCACGTGTTGTGGGGCAGGTGCATCTCCTGGGCGGCGAGGGCGGTGCGCACGATGAGGTGCAGCGGCTCACCGGCGCAGCAGATGAAGACGTCGGTGTTCGGCGTCTCGATCTCGGCCACCACGAGGGCCCGGCGGATGACCGCCAGCTCCTCGGGCTCGGGGATGTCGGACCGGTACGAGACGAGGCTCACCCAGATGCCGATGGTGTGCATCACCACGATCGACTCGGCGATCAGGGTGAAGATCCACAGGATCGGGACGTTCTCGTGGGACCGGTCGTAGACGAAGGTCAGGTAGAAGGCGGCGGCGCCGAGGCCGGCGACCACCGCGAACTTGGTGGCCTGCTGGAAGTCTCGCCACGGCACGTCGTGCTGCTCCACCGGTGGCGGGGCGAACGGGTGGCGCAGCTGCGCGGCGAAGCTCGACGGGTGCCGCGGGACGGCGCCGCGACGAGCGCGGCGCCGATCCCGACGGGATCGGAACACCTCAGTCGACCGAGGTGATGGCGGGGCGGGCGTCGCCCCGGAGCAGCCACAGGACCCGCTGCAGGTCGTGCTCGACCCGGCCCAGGCCGTCCTCGAGCCCGGCCAGCCGCTCGAACGCCTCGGCCCCGTCCAGGACGCCGGGCGCCGGGTGGTCGACCACCGCGGCCGATGCCTGCTCCTGGGTGTGGCGCTCGAGCAGCTCGAGCACCCGCTTGAGGTAGGCCCGCAGCGAGCGGTTCTCCTCTTCCAGCACCGCCAGCTCGGCGGCCTCGTCGGCGGCCACGTCCGTCAGGTCCAAGCGCACCATGGTCATGTCGTTTCCCTCCCGATGTCCGGTCACCCCCCAAGGCGACACCCGAACGGTAGAGGCCGCTACGGAGCGGAGGGTGGATGGTCGCCCCCCCTCACGCAACGTGACCGCTTTCTGACCCGTTCGGGTGGTCCCGGCGCCATCGCCGAGCCACTCGAGCCACGTGCCGTGGGGGTGGAGGTCGGCGAGCCGCAGGTCACGGCGGGCACCGTCGCGCCAGTCGATGCGCACCAGCGCCGTCGGCAGGTCGTCGGGGCGCCCGTCGGGCCGGGGCGGGACCGCCAGGCCAGGCACCCGCGACGGTAGCTCGGCGTAGACCAGGCTCAGGTCGCGCTCGGCGCCCAGCCGGCCCAGCTCCGCGAGGAACGCCTCCTGCCGTTCGGTCGAGAGGTAGGCCAGGACCCAGGTGGCCACCACCACCGGCAGGGCGAAGGCCCCAACCGCCTGCACGAGCGGGGCGACGTCGTCGACCAGGTCGCCCTGCAGGACCTCGGGCCCGTCGCCGTGGGCGAGGGCCACGGCGATCCGGGCCCGGTGGACGCGAGCCGGCTGGTCCGGCCACTGGCACGCCACCAGCCACCGGGCCTGGGCGCGGTCGCCGAGGTCCACGGGGTGGAGGTCGAGGCCGACGCGCGAGGCGATCGGCGGCAGCTCGTCGGGCAGGACGAGCGCCCGGCCGCCCCGAAGCTCGCAGTCGAGCACCAGCGCCGAGCCGGTGGCCCGCTCCGGCCCGCCCGGCGCGTAGCGGTAGCCGTAGCGGTCGAAGAGCAGGTTCAGCCCGGCGCTGGCGCCGACCTCCACCAGGCCGAGCGGCCGGGACCCGCCGGGCGGCGCGCCGGGCGCCGTGCGAGCCAGGTCGGCGAGCGCCGGCAGCAGGGCGCAGCACCGCCCGACCTCGTTGGTCTGGGTCGAACGGGTCCGCAGGTTGCGGGCGACGTGGGGGTCGTCCAGGGCCAGCTCGCGGAAGTGCAGCCAGGGGTCGTCCTCGCCCTCCCCCACCGGGCGCACCGGGTCGGTCAACGAGCCGTACCAGGCCGACAGGTCGTGGCCGTCGCCGGCCAGCAGGACGTCGTGCACGGCGGCGAAGAGCAGCGGGACCGTGCGCTGCTCCGGCGGTGCCAGCAGCACCCGGGCGGCCACCTCGGGGTCGTCGGCCACCCGGCCCGCCAGGTG
Organism: Aquihabitans sp. G128; assembly: GCF_019048865.1. Lineage (GTDB taxonomy): Bacteria > Actinomycetota > Acidimicrobiia > Acidimicrobiales > Iamiaceae > Aquihabitans. The sequence goes on from NZ_CP077604.1 coordinate 1,980,759, forward strand.
GCGGTAGAGCGGCAGCTTGCGCGCCGTGAGCTGCTCGAACTCCCGGAACCACCCCTGGATGCGGGCGACCTCGTCCGGGCCGTCGGGGCCGGGAGCGGTGAGGGGCAGCTCCACCGGCACCGCCTCGGCGCCCTCGCCTCCCTCCACCTGCATCGGCGCATCGTAGGAGAACGTGTTCTCGTTTTGTCCTACCGTGCGGCTCGCAGGGGAGCCGACCACCACAGGGGACACGATGGCGTTCGACCGAGACGAGATCCAGGCGGCCTTCGACCGCTACCAGGCGGCGGCCAACGAGGCGGGCCGCACCGGCGACTGGGGCCCCTGGGTCGACTGCTTCACGCCCGACCTGCACTACGTCGAGCACCTCTACGGCGAGTTCCACGGGCGCGAGGCCGTGCTGGCGTGGATCACCGACACGATGACCGTGTGGCCCTTCACCCAGATGCAGCTGTTCCCGTGGGACTGGTACACGATCGACGCGGAACAGGGCTGGATCGTCGGCCAGGTGGAGAACCGCTTCGTCGACCCGGGCGACGGCGAGGTCTACGAGGGCGCCAACTGGACCCGGCTGGTCTACGCCGGCGACGGGCTGTTCGCCTCCGAGGAGGACGTCTACAACCCGGCCCACTTCGCCCCGCCGGTGAAGGCGTGGCTGGCGGCCTACGCCGCCCACCACCCCGAGGCCCCGAACGGCCCCGAGGCCTGAGCCACCAGCGCTTCGGCGACCCCGGCCCTACTGGGCGCCGTAGACGGGCGTGGGCGCCGGGGCGTCGGCGAGCAGCTTGGTGACCGCCGCGCCGACGTCGATCGGCTCCCAGCGGGCGCCGTTGTCGATGACGGTGCCGTGGCGCCAGCCGTCGGCCACCGAGACCTTGCCGGCCTCGACCTCGAACACCCGACCGGTGACGCCGGCCGAGTCGCTCGAGCCGAGCCAGGCCACCAGGGGAGCCACGTTGTCGGCCGCCATGGCGTCGAAGGCGTTCGGGTCCTCGGGCTTGGCCATGTCACCCGCGAAGACCTGCTCGGTCATGCGGGTGCGCGCCGCCGGGGCGATGGCGTTGGCCGTGATGCCGTAGCGGCCCAGCTCGGCCGCCTGCACGAGGGTCAGCGAGATGATGCCGCCCTTGGCCGCGGAGTACGCGGCCTGGCCGACCGAGCCCATGAGGCCGGCGCCGGAGGTGGTGTTGATGATGCGGGCGTCGACCGCTTCGCCGGCCTTGGCCTGGTCCCGCCAGTAGGAGGCGGCGTGGCGCGAGGTGGCGAAGTGGCCCTTGAGGTGGACCTGCATGGTGAGGTCCCACTCGTCCTCGGTGGCGTTGGCGAACATGCGGTCGCGCACGACCCCGGCGTTGTTGACCACCACGTCGAGCCGGCCGAAGGCGTCGATGGCGGTCCTGACGAGGTCGGCCCCGCCGTCCCAGGTGGAGATGTCGGCGCCGTTGGCGACGGCCTCGCCGCCCGCGGAGCGGATCTCCTCGACGACCTCCCCGGCCGGGCCGGTGGACCCGCCGGACCCGTCGAGCTCGGCCCCGATGTCGTTCACGACCACCTTGGCGCCCTGCCGGGCGAACTTCGAGGGCGTGGCCGCGGCCGATGCCCCGTCCCGCTCCGGTGATGACGACCACGCGCCCGTCGCAGATGTACCCCATGGAACTCACACCTTCCGGTCCGCGGGCGACGCCCGCACGGGGTCGCGGCCGCTGGTTTCTGACGAGGCGTCAGATTAGCGTCTCGGCCCATGGACCTCGGCCTGACCCTCTTCCTCACCGACACGAGCATCACGCCGGTCGAGCTGGCCCGGGAGGCCGAGGACCGGGGCTACACGTCGCTCTGGGTGCCCGAGCACACCCACATCCCCACCAGCCGCCGCACCCCCGCCCCCATGGGCGAGCCCATCGCCTACGAGTACCTCCACTCGCTCGACCCGTTCGTGGCCATGGCCCAGATCACCGCCGTCACCCAGGAGCTCCGGGTGGGCACCGGGATCGCCCTGCTCGCCGAGCGCGACCCGATCGTCACCGCCAAGGAGGTAGCCACCCTCGACCACCTGTCCGACGGGCGGCTCAGCCTGGGCATCGGCTACGGGTGGAACATCGAGGAGCTCGAGAACCACGGCGGTTCCAAGAAGACCCGGCGCGCCGTGGTGCGCGAGCGGGTGCTCGCCATGCAGGCCCTGTGGGGCGAGGAACGGGCCGAGTTCCACGGCGAGCACGTGCACCTCGATGAGGCGTGGGCCTGGCCCAAGCCGAAGCAGCAGGTCCGCGGTCGCACCGGGGTCCCGGTGCTGGTCGGCGGCGCCCCCGGCCCGATCCTCTTCGAGCACATCGCCGAGTTCGCCGACGGCTGGATCCCGGTGGGCGGCGCCGGCGTCGCCGCCGCCATGGAGGAGCTGCACGCCGCGGCCCGCAAGGTCGACCGGGACCCCGCCGAGCTCACCGTGATCCCGTTCGGCACCCTCCCGGACCAGGGCAAGCTCGACCACTACGAGTCGCTCGGCATCACCGAGACCGTGCTGCGCCTGCCGGCTGCGGGTCGCGACGAGGTCCTCCGCGCCCTCGACTCGTTCGAGCCGTTCCTCACCCGCTGATCGAGCCGTCGGGCGCTCGAGCGTCAGCGGTCGGGCGCGCTCAGCCGTCGGGGCCGAGGTGGACGACCGGGCTGCCGACCGCGATGGTCCCCGCCACCTCGACGCTGGCGTTCCAGCCGCCGTGGCCGCGCATGGCGTTGTAGCCCCCGGGCCCGAGGGCCTCCTCCATCCGCGAGCAGGGGTCGCACGGCGAGGTGAGGGCCAGCACGACGTCGCCGACCCGGATGCGGCGCCCCTTCAGCGCCAGCAGGTTGATGCCCGAGACCACCACGTTCCGACGCAGGACGGCCGGGTCGAGCGCATCGACGCCGGCGAGCGCGGCGATGACGGGCAGGTGCTCGGCCTGGATGAGGGTGACCTGGCGGCGGTGCCGGCCGCCGGCACGTGGCGTCCACCGGTCGCCCACCAAGCCCCGACCCACCTCGGCCGCCACCTCGTCGACGACGACCACCGGCTCGCGCCGAGCGGGGCGCAGGCCGATCCACTCGACCCGCCCGTCCCGCGGGAACGTCCCCAGCAGGCGGCCGAGGCGGGAGTCGGGGTCGGGAGCCGTCGGCACCCGGCCACGGTAGGCGCCACCGCCCGACCGTCCGCCCGCCCCACCCCGGCGACCAACCAATTCTGCGACCAAAGCAACCCCCACCCGTTCTGGTCGCGAACCCCGTCGACCCCGGACCCGCACCGCGACCAGAGCCCGAACGCCGCGTTCAGGTCGCCGACGACGCTCAGCTGGAGGTGTCGGGCGAGAAGGCGAAGAAGGCGAAGAACACCACCAGGGCGAGCACGCTCAGGGCCAGCAGCGCGGTGGCGACGATGCCGCAGATGCGTCCGGTCTGCACCGACCCGCGGTTGCTGTAGGCGCTCGGGTTGGCGTCGATCTCCTTGATCGCCGTGTTGCCCATGATCCAGGCCACCGGCCCGAGGAAGATCCCGACGCCGCAGATGAACGTGAAGACCAGGCTGCAGATGCCGAGCACGAGGATCGTGGTGCCCTGCGGGTGCTCGCGCCCGTAGGTGTAGCTGCCGTAGCCGTACTGCGGCTGGGGCCCGTAGCCGTAGCCCGGCTGCTGCCCGTAGGTGGGCGGCCCGTAGCTCGGCGGCGGCCCGTAGCCAGCCGGCTGGCCGGCGGTGGGCGGCGGCCCGTAGGCGGGCGGCGGCTCGGCGCCGGGCTGGCCGGTGCCGCCCGGCTGCTCACCGGCCGGAGGCCACTCGCCTCCTGGTGGGACGTCGCTCATGTCCGTGCTCCCTGGGTCGCCTGGCGCCAGCGTAGGCACGTGGGCCGGATGGCCCGGTCTGTCATCCGATCGTGTGGGCAGATCCGTACCCCGTCCGACCCCGAAGCTCCTCGAAGGCCACCAGGAACCGTGCGCATCGCCATCATCGGATCGGGCATCTCCGGTCTCACCGCCGCCCACCGGCTGCACCCCAGGCACGAGGTGACGGTCTACGAGGCCGACCGGCGCATCGGGGGCCACGCCAACACGGTGCGGGCGTCGCTCGACGACGGCGAGTTCGACGTCGACACCGGGTTCATCGTCTACAACCACCGCAACTACCCCGTCTTCACCCGGCTGCTGGTCGAGCTCGGCGTCGAGACCCAGCCGAGCGACATGTCCCTGGCCGTGCGCGACGAGCGCAACGACCTCGAGTGGGGCACCAACCTCTCCCGCCTCTTCTCGCAGCGACGGAACCTGGCCAGCCCGGCCTTCGTGTCGATGATCGGCGAGGTGCTCCGCTGGAACCGGCTGGGCCAGCGGGTGCTGGCCGGCAAGGTCGACGTCGACGAGCTCACCCCGGTCGGCGACGTGCTGGCCCGACGGCACTTCTCCCAGCGCTTCTTCGACTGGTACCTGATCCCCCTCGCCGCCGCGATCTGGTCGGCCGACCCGGTCACCGTCGACCGCTTCCCGATCGCCACGTTCTGCCGCTTCCTCGACAACCACGGGATGCTGTCGCTGGGCGAGCGACCGGAGTGGCGCACCGTCACCGGCGGCTCCCAGCGCTACGTGGCCGCCCTCACGGCCCCCTTCGCCGAGCGCATCCGCACCAGCACGCCGGTCACCGCGGTGGAGCGCCACGCCGACGGGATCGACGTGCGCACCGCCGCCGACCCGGGCGGCACGACGTTCGACCGGGTGGTGCTGGCCACGCACTCGGACCAGGCGCTGCGCCTGCTGTCGGACGCCGACCCCGCCGAGAAGGAGGTGGCCGGTGCGGTGCGCTACCAGCACAACGTGGCGACGCTGCACACCGACCGCTCGATGCTCCCCCGCAACGAGCGGACGTGGGCCAGCTGGAACGTGCAGGTCCTGCCCGGCGAGCAGCGTCGGGTGGCGATGACGTACCACATGAACCGGCTGCAGTCGCTCGAGAGCCGCCACCAGATCTGCGTCACGCTCAACCGCCACGAGGACATCGACCCGGCCACCGTGATCGACCGGATCGACTACGAGCACCCCGTCTTCGACGCCGGCGCCATCGCCGCGCAACGGCGGCGCGACGAGCTCCAGGGCCGGGGCGGCCTCTTCTGGGCCGGCGCCTGGTGGGGCTACGGCTTCCACGAGGACGGTGCCCGGTCGGGGGCCGAGGTGGCCCACGCCATCGAGGCCGGCGCGTGACCGACCTGGCTGCCGCCCCCGGGGCTGCGGCACCGGCGACCTCTGGCCGCGCACCCGACGCCGTCCCCACCTCGCTCGACCGCCGCGACCCGGGGACCGGGCTGGTCAGCGCCCTCTACGAGGGGACGCTCCACCACGCCCGGCTCGACGCCACCCGGCACGGCTTCTCCTACGACGTGCTCATGGCCTACCTCGCCCTCGAGGAGCTCCCCGGCGCCCTCGATGCGCACCCGCTCTGGTCGGCCCGCCACGCGGCGCCGATCCGGTTCCGCCGGGAGGACTTCCACGGCTCCCCCGGCGTACCGCTCGAAGACGCCGTGCGCCACACCGTCGCCGAGCAGACCGGTCGGCGTCCGACCGGGCCCATCCGCCTCCTCGCCCACCTCCGGACCTGGGGCTGGTCGTTCAACCCGATCGCCTTCTACTTCGTGCTCACCCCCGACGGCACCGAGGTCGACACGCTGGTCGCCGAGGTGACCAACACGCCGTGGCACGAGCGCCACGCCTACGTCCTCCCCGTCGGTGCCGCCGCCCTGGCCGAGGCGCGCTTCGCCAAGGCCCTGCACGTGTCGCCGTTCATGGACCTCGACCTCGACCACTCGCTGCGCAGCACCGAGCCGGGCGCCGAGCGGCTGACCATCGGCATGGACGACTGGCGGGGCGACGAGCGCACCTTCGCCGCCACCCTCCGCCTGCACCGCCTGCCCCTCGACCGGGCGACGATGGGCGCCGCCCTGCGCCGCCACCCGCTGCCGGCCCAGAAGGTCTCCGCCGGCATCTACTGGGAGGCCCTGAAGCTCCGCGCCAAGGGGGCGCCGTTCCGCCGCCACCCGGGCCCGGTCGACGGCTCGACCGCCGCCGCTCCCGGGTCGTCCAGCGGCGCCACCTGTCCCGTACACCACCCGAACGCCAGCACCACCGACACCGCCGGCACCAGCCGGACGCCCGCAAGGAGCCACCCGTGACCTCGATCATCTCGCCTGCCTTCTCCGGGGGCTCCGAGGCCGACGACGACCGGCCCCGGACCCCGTCCGCCGGAACCCGGCTCCGTGAGGCCACCCAGGCCTCCCGCTCGAACCGCCACGCCGGCGCCATCAACCCGATCGCCGTCCGCCCCGCCCCCCGCAAGGAGGGCGCTGCCGATCGAGCGGCCCGCAAGGTGCTGCAGACGCTGCTGGCACGCCTCGATGGCGGGCGACTGACGGTCATCGAGGCCGACGGCACCGTCACCTCCTACGGCGCGGTGACCGGCCCGACCGGCATCGACGTGACGGTGCACCTCCACACCCCGGCGGTGTGGAAGGAGGTCGCCCTCAAGGCCTCCCGTGGCCTCGGCGAGAGCTACATCGACGGCTGGTGGACCACCGACGACCTGGTGGGCCTGGTCCAGCTGCTCATCCGCAACCTCGACGGCTTCGACGACATCCGCAACCGGTGGAACCGCACGACGGCGCCGGTGGCCGACGTCGTCCGCCGCCTCCGCCCGGCCAGCAAGAGCCGGGACAAGCGCGAGATCGCCGCCCACTACGACCTCGGCAACGACTTCTTCGAGCTCTTCCTCGACCCCACCATGGCCTACTCCTGCGGCCTCTTCGACGGGATCGAGACCTCGCTCGAGGACGCCCAGAAGGCCAAGTTCGACCGGCTCCTGCGCTCGATCGACCTGCAGCCGTCGGACCACCTGGTGGAGATCGGCACCGGTTGGGGCGGCCTCGCCGTCCACGCCGCCCAGCAGTTCGGGGCCCGGGTCACCACCTGCACGATCAGCGAGGAGCAGCACCGCCACGCCACCGAGCTGGTGGCCCGCCTCGGCCTCACCGACCAGGTGACGGTCCTGCTCAAGGACTACCGGGACCTCACTGGCACCTACGACAAGCTCGTCTCGGTCGAGATGATCGAGGCGGTCGACTGGCGCGACCAGCAGACCTTCTTCAAGACCTGCAACCAGCTGCTGGTGCCCGAGGGCCGCATGGCGCTCCAGGCCATCACCGTCGCCGACAGCCGCTTCGACCGGGTGCGCAACAGCGAGGACTTCATCAAGGCCTTCGTCTTCCCCGGCTCGTGCATCCCTTCGGTCGACGCCATCACCCGGGTGTCGGCCAAGGCCGGCGACTTCTGGCTGACCCAGCTCGACGAGTTCCCACAGCACTACGCCGAGACCCTGCACCGCTGGCGCGACGCCCTCTTCGCCTCCGAGGACGAGGCCCGGGCCCGCGGCTACGGCGACGCCCTGCTCCGCCTCTGGGACTTCTACCTCGCCTACTGCGAGGGCGCCTACCGCGAGCGCTACGTCTCGCTGGTCCAGTGCGTCCTGGCCCGCGCGGGCTACGTCCCCACCGACCTGGAGGTCCGGCCGTGAGCGCCGACGCCAACGCCAAGCCCGCCAAGCTGCCCACCCCCCTGGGCTTCCGCCTCCTGGACTGGGGCCTGGTGCCCGACCCGGCCCTGCGCCTGGTCTGCACCCTGCGCACGCGAAACCGCCTGAAGGTCGAGCGCGCCGGCACCATCGACGACCGCAGCGAGCGCAAGCGGCGCATGCGCGAGGACCTGTCGAAGGGCGCGGTGGCCACCCACACCGCCGAGGCCAACTCGCAGCACTACGAGGTGCCCACCGCCTTCTACGACCACGTGCTCGGCGCCCGTCGCAAGTACTCGTCGTGCTACTTCCCCAACGGCGACGAGACCCTCGACGAGGCCGAGGTGGCCATGCTCGAGCTCTACGGCGAACGGGCCGGCCTCACCGACGGCCAGCGCATCCTCGAGCTCGGCTGCGGCTGGGGCTCGTTCTGCCTCTGGGCCGCCGAGCGGTACCCGGCCAGCGAGATCGTGACCGTCTCGAACTCCCGCACCCAGCGCCAGTTCATCGAGGGCGAGGCCGCCCGCCTGGGCCTCACCAACCTGACCGTGCTCACCGACGACATCACCACCTTCGACCCGGCCGACCACGGCGAGCCCGGGCCCTTCGACCGCATCGTGTCGGTGGAGATGCTCGAGCACGTCCGCAACCACGAGCAGCTCTTCGGCCGCATCTCGCGCTGGCTGGCCCCCGACGGCCGCTTCTTCACCCACATCTTCACCGGCGCCGACGTCGGCTTCCGCTACGACGCCGACGACCCCCGCGACTGGATGGGCCGCTACTTCTTCTCCGGCGGGATCATGCCGAGCGACGACCTCTTCCTGCACCTCCAGGGCGACCTGGTCTGCACCGACCACTGGCAGCTCAGCGGCGTGCACTACGAGAAGACCGCCAACGCCTGGATCGACAACCTCAACGCCAACAAGGCCGAGGTCCTCGCCGTGCTCGCCGCCGACGGCGGGGCCCGCCACGCCAAGGTCTGGTTCCGCCGCTGGACGGCCTTCTTCATGGGCTGCGCCCAGCTCTGGGGCTACCGCGACGGCCAGGACTTCGGCGTCAGCCACTACCTCTTCGCCCCTCGCCCTCGCGTCGACTGACCCCCCCCCTGCCTCCTGCCGGCCCGGGCGGGCCCGCCCGCTTCCCGTGCGACCAGAACGTGCGAACGGGGCTCTGGTCGCACGTCACGTCTGCCGACGACCCCCGGCGCGACCAAAGCACTCGGCCGGCGTTCTGATCGCAGATCACGTCGACTGCGCCGCTTGCGACCAAAACCTTCGGCCGACGTTCCGGTCGCAGCACGCCCTCGCTGACGACACCCGACGCAACCAGAGCACTCGCCCGGCGTTCTGGTCGCAGATCAGGTCGACTGCGCCGCTTGCGACCAGAACCTTGGCCGACGCTCCGGTCGCAGCACGCCCTCGCTGACGACACCCGACGCAACCAGAGCACTCGGCCGGCGTTCTGGTCGCAGATCAGGTCGACTGCGCCGCTTGCGACCAGAGCACTCGACCAGCGTTCCGGTCGCCGCACGCGCTCGCTGACGACACCCGACGCAACCAGAGCACTCGGCCGGCGTTCTGGTCGCCGCACGCGCTCGCTGACGACACCCGACGCAACCAGAGCACTCGGCCGGCGTTCTGGTCGCAGATCAGGTCGACCGCGAAGCGACGTGTCAGAAGGTGGTGGGGGCGGCTGACGGCGACCCGGTGCGACGAGGGGTGGTCCGGCTGCCCGCTCGGGTGGTGAGCGCCGGCCAGGCCACCGACGCCGCCAGGGCGGCGGCGAGCAGGCCGACCAGGGCGCCGGCGGTCTGGCCGTCGACCGCGGCGCGCACCGACACGAAGGCCAGGGCCGCCGAGCTGGCCTGCACGGCGAGCACGGACCCCCGGCTGCGGCGGCGAGACGCCCAGCCCAGGGCGATCGCCGCCGGGACGAGGGCGATGCGGGCATCGGCCTCGTAGCCCCGGGCGGCGCCGGCCGGCGTGCCGGGGATGTAGTAGCCGACCTGGTAGGTGCCCGGAGAGCAGTCGAGGTAGCCGTCGTAGGTCGAGGTGCAGAGGCCCGGCATGACGTAGCCCGGGCTGGTGTACCCGGTGCTCCCGGCGGTGGCCGCCCATCCCAGGCCGAGCGAGAACACGACCAGGCCGGCGGCCACGAGCAGCCGCACCTTCGGTCCGATCGGGGAGGTCACCAGGTCTGGCCGGCGGCTGCGGGATCGGTGGGGCGTCCGGGCGCCAGCCAGGCCGCCGCTGCGCCGGCGGCGACGCCCACGGTGGCGGCGAACGAGACGTTCTGGCTGATGGACGGGAGCACGAACAGGACCCAGAACGCGACCAGCCCGGCGGCGCCGGCCACGCCGATGCGCCAGGCCAGCTCGCTCTTCAGGTTGAGCTGGTCACGGACGGCCGGAGCGAGGGTGAGCACGGCGGCGAAGATGGCGAACCCGGCCCAGACCCCGATCCGGCCCCACCCGTTGTCGCCGTCCTCCTTCAGCGAGACGGCGAGGGCGATGGCGATGACCGACACCCCGGCCCACAGCGCGCTCGACCCGAGGCTGATGCTGCTCCCCGACGGCGCCGGCGCGACCGGGCCGCCGTAGCCCGGGGGCGGCCCGTACCCAGGGGGCGGTCCCACCGGCGCCTGGCTCGGCTGCCGCGCCTGGCCGGGAGCCGCGTGGCCGGGCGACGGCTGGCCGGGTGCGGGCTGCCACCCGGGCGGCGGTCCGGCGGGGGCGGTGGGTGCGGCGGCGGGGTTCGGCGGTGGGACGGGAGCGTCGGACATGGCGCTTGCCGTACCCGCGCCCCCCGGCCCTCAATCGGACGAACCGCCCGAACGACCCCATCCTCCCGAACGACCGCTGCCAGTTCCGTCGGGAGCACACGTCGCCCGACGACACCGTACCCCGACAGGACCGACGACCCACCCCACACCGACGTTCCGTCGGGAGCACACGTCGCCCGACGACACCGAACCCCGACAGGACCGACGACCCACCCCACACCGACGTTCCGTCGGGAGCACACGTCGCCCACCGACGCCGATCCCCGACAGGACGAGGGACCCGATGCGGTCAGCCCAGGCGCTCGATGATGGTGACGTTGGCCTGGCCGCCGCCCTCGCACATGGTCTGGAGGCCGTAGCGGCCGCCCGTCTGCTCGAGGTGGTTCAGCAGGGTCGTCATGAGCCGGGCGCCGGTGGCGCCGAGCGGGTGGCCGAGGGCGATGGCGCCGCCGTTGGGGTTGACGGTGGCCATGTCGGGCTGGAGCTCCTTGGCCCAGGCCAGCACCACCGAGGCGAACGCCTCGTTGATCTCGACGGCGTCGATGTCGGCCATGGTCAGGCCGGTCTTCTCGAGCGCGTAGCGGGTGGCGGGGATGGGCGCCGAGAGCATGAAGATGGGGTCGTCGCCCCGCACGCTCATGTGGTGGATGCGGGCCCGCGGCGTGAGGCCGTGGTCCTTCACGGCCTGCTCCGAGGCGATGAGGATCGAGGCCGAGGCGTCGCTGATCTGGCTGGCCATGGCGGCGGTGATGCGGCCGTCGGGCACGAGCGTCTTGAGGGAGCGGATCTTCTCCCACTTGGGCTCGCGGGGGCCCTCGTCGCGATCGAGGCCGTTCAGGGGCGTGATCTCCGACTCGAACAGGCCGTTGGCCTGGGCCTTGAGCGCCCGGGTGTGGGACTCGACGGCGAACTGCTCCATGTCGTCCCGGGAGATCTCCCACTTCTCGGCGATGAGCTCGGCGCCGCGGAACTGGCTGACCTCCTGGGTGCCGTAGCGCTCCACCCAACCGGGCGAGGTGCTGAACGGGTCGGGGAAGCCCAGGTCCGAGGCCAGGGTCATGGCCGAGCTGATCGGGATCTGGCTCATCTGCTGCACGCCGCCGGCCACCACGAGGTCGTTCACGCCGGCCATCACCGCCTGGGCGGCGAAGTGCACGGCCTGCTGGGCCGAGCCGCACTGGCGGTCGACCGTGGTGCCCGGAACGTGCTCGGGACCGCCGGCCACCAGCCAGCAGGTGCGGGCGATGTCGCCGGCCTGGCCGCCGACGGAGTCGACGTTGCCGAAGATGACGTCCTCGACGGCGCCCGGGTCGATGCCCGTGCGCTGCAGCAGCGCCTTGATGGACGCCGCGCCGAGGTCGGCGGGGTGCACGTCGGCGAGCGAGCCGCCTCGCTTGCCCACCGGGGTCCGGACGGCGTCGACGATGTAGGCCTCGGGCATGGCAGCGCTCCTGCGGATCGGGTTCGCCGTCAAACCTAACGCCCCGTCAGGTCCCCACCCCAGGCCGACCACACCATCCTGAACGTGTCGCACTTGTCGACCGTGGCGTCGACCAACTGCGACGAGTTCAGCGGGGTGGGTGCCAGGACCACGAACTTGTCGCACTTGTCGACCCGGGCGTCGGCCAACTGCGACGAGTTCAGCGGGGTGGGTGCCAGGACCACGAACTTGTCGCAGTTGTCGACCCGGGCGTCGGCCAACTGCGACGAGTTCGGCGGGGCCGGGTGCACGAGACCACCACGAACGTGTCGCACTTGTCGACCGTGGCGTCGGCCAACTGCGACGAGCTCGGCGGGGTGGGGGCCCGGGGTGGCTAGATGCCGAGGGCGGTGGCGACGCGGCGACGGTGCCAGGCGGCGTCGCCCCAGGAGCGGACCAGGGCCTCGGCGCGCTTCAGGTAGAGGTGGAGGTCGTACTCCACCGTGTAGCCGATGGCGCCGTGGCACTGGAGGGCCTGGCGGGCGGTGAAGCGGGCGGCGTCGGAGGCCAGGGCCTTGGCCGTGGACACGTCCCGGGAGGCGGTGGGGGCGTCGGTGGCCACCGACCACGCCGCGGCGTAGACCGCTGGGGCCGCGAAGCGCAGCTTCATGGCGGCGTCGGCCAGGTGGTGCTTCACGGCCTGCTGGGAGCCGATGGGCACGCCGAACTGCTTGCGCTCTGCGGCGTAGGCCACGCTCAGGTCGAGCAGCCGGCGGCCGAGGCCGAGCAGCTGGGCGGCGGTGCCGAGGGCGCCGCGGTCGAAGGCCTGCTCGACCTGGTCGGCGGTGCCGAAGCCGGCATCGGCGGTCCAGGCGCCCAGCTGCACCACGTGGCGACCGGCGTCGAGCGTGTCGGCCAGCGTGCGGCGGGCGTCGGGCTTGTCGCCGACGGCGAGGCCGCCCTGCACCCGGCGGGCCACCCACGCCGGGTCGGCGGCCGGCTGGTGGTCGAGGCTGATCAGGTAGGTGACGGCGTCGCCCCACGGCACCAGGGTGGTGGTGAGCGGCAGGGCCGCCGCCTGGCGGCTGCCGTCGAGCAGCTCGGCCAGCACGCCGTGCGGGTCGCCGGTGGCGTCGAGCAGCGGGGCGACCACGCACGCGGTCTCCACGAACGGGTGCGGCAGCGCCGCGTAGCCGGTCTCCTCGGCCAGCAGCACCCAGTCGAGCGGGCCCATTCCCAGGCCGCCGTGCTCCTCGGAGACGGCGATGCCGAGCACGCCCATCTCGGCCAGGTCGGCCCAGACCTTGCCCACGCGGTCGGCATCGGCCCGGGAGCCCTCGCCCTTGCGGGCGCCGTGGGCATCGGTGCCGTCGGGCCACGCGGCCCGCACGACCTCCGGGGCGCACTCCTTGGCCAGCAGGTCGCGGACGGCGTCCCGGAAGGCCAGCTGGTCGTCGGTGAAGGCGAAGCGCATGCCGGAGCCCTACTTCCTCGGGAGGCCGAGGACGCGCTCGGCGGCGATGTTGCGCTGGATCTCGTTGGTGCCCGCGTAGATGGGGCCCGACAGGGCGAACTGCCACCCCTTCGACCACGGGCCGTCGAGCTCGGCCTCGGGGCCGAGCAGGTCGAGGGCGGTCTCGTGCAGCTTCACGTCGAGCTCGGACCACCAGACCTTGGTGAAGCTCGAAGCCGCGCCGGCCGAGCGGCCCTCGGCGTCGTCGGTGACCGTCTGCAGGGTCTGGAGCCGGTAGGCCTCGGCCTCCATCCACCCCTGGACCACCTGGTCCCGCAGGGCGGGGTCGATCAGCTCGGGCGCCTTGGCCCGCTGCTTGTAGAGCTCCACCAGGCGGTCGGCGGTGGCGGTGAAGCGGCCGGGCGAGCGCAGCGTGAGGCCCCGCTCGGAGGACGTGGTGGCCATGGCCACCGACCACCCCTGGCCCTCGCCGCCCAGCACCACGCCACCGGGCACGGCGTCGTCCGGCAGGAACGCACCGTCGAAGAACACCTCGGCGAAGCCCTCGTCGCCGTCGAGCCGGCCGAACCCGCGGACGGTGACGCCCTCGGCCTCGAGCGGCACGAGGAGGTAGGTGAGGCCCTTGTGGCGCTCGCTGCCCGGCTCGGTGCGGAACAGGCCGAAGAGGTGGGTGCAGAACGCCCCCCCGGGTGGTCCAGGTCTTCTGGCCGTCGAGCACCCAGCCGCCACGCTCGTCGTCGCGGGTGGCCTTGCAGGTGAGCGAGGCGAGGTCGGAGCCGGCGTTGGGCTCGCTCCAGCCCTGGCACCACAGGTCCTCGGCCCCGGCCATGCGGGGGAGGATGTGGGCCTGCTGCTCGGGCGTGCCGAACTCGAAGACGGTCGGGGCCAGCAGGAAGATGCCGTTCTGGGTGACCCGCTGCGGACCGCCCGCCCGGTAGTACTCCTCCTCGAAGATCAGCCACTCCCAGCGGCTGGCGGCCCGGCCGCCGAAGGCCTCGGGCCAGGACACCGCGGCGTAGCCGGCGGCGTAGAGGGTGCGCTCCCAGTCGAGGTGCTGGGCGAAGCCCTCGGTGGTGTCGCCCGAGAGGATCCGGTCGTCGTGGCGCTCCCGCCACGCTCCCAGCTCCTGCTCGAGCCACCCGCGCACCTCGGCACGGAAGGCGTCTTCCTCGGCGCTCCAGGTCAGGTCCATACGGCCGCCGAGCGTATCTGACGCCCCGTCAGGTCCCGAAGTCTGGGGCGCGCAGCAGGCCAGCCGAGCGGGTCAGCCGCGGGTGCGGCCGAGGCGGGTGAGGGTGGCACGGGCGTCGGCCACGATCCCCTCCACCAGCTCCGCGACGCTGGGCAGCTCGCCGATCACGCCCGTGACCTGGCCGGTGGGCAGCACGCCCACCGAGGGGTCGCCGTCGACGAGCGCGGTCTTGATGAGCATCGGTGCGTTGGCGGCCATGGCCAGCTGGGCCCAGCTGAGGTCCTGGCTCTTGCGCATGGCGAGGCCCTCCTGCACCAGCTCCTTGAGCGGCGTGCCCGTCTGCTTGCGGAAGGCCAGCGCCCGGCGGAGGGCGGCGGGGAGCTTGAGCACGGTGGGTGCCTTCTCCAGGCCGTCGATCATCTCGGTGCGGATCACGCGCTGCGGGGCGCCGTCGAGCGCGGTGGTGACCACCGTGTCGAACACCGAGGCGGCGGTGTAGCGGGCCTTGATGTCGTCGGGCACCCGGCTCTCGGCGGTGAGCAGGAAGCGGGTCCCCATGGCGATGCCGTCGGCGCCGTAGGCCAGCGCCGCCACCAGGCCGGCGCCGGAGTGGAAGCCGCCGGCGCCCAGCACCGGGATGGCCTCGCCCACCGCGTCGACCACCTGGGGCAGCAGGAGCGAGGTGGGCACCGTGCCCGTGTGGCCCCCGCCCTCGCCGCCCTGGGCGATGACGCCGTCGACGCCCCACTCGAGCATCTTCTCGGCGTGGCGCCGCGCCCCGACCGTGGGCACCACCACGGCGCCGGCGTCGTGCACCAGCTTGATGGCGTCCTTGGTGGGCGCGCCGGCGAAGGACACCAGCTTCACGCCCTGGCCGGTGACGAACTGGAGCCGCTCGATGAGGTCGGGCTGGTCGGCGCGGAAGTTCACGCCGAACGGGGCGTCGGTGCGCTCCTTCACGCCGGCCACCGCCGCCTTGAGCTGGTCGGGGGTCATGGTGACCGCCGCCAGGATGCCGAAGCCGCCGGCCGCGCTGGTGGCGGCGGTCAGGTTGGCGCCCGACACCCAGCCCATGCCGGTCTGCACGATCGGGTACCGGCAACCCACCAGGTCGCAGAACCGGGTGCGGAGCGGATCGGAGCCGGTTTCTGATGGGTCGTCAGACATGGCGGCAGCGTAGGGCGCCCGCCCGCCGGCTCAGAAGCTCAGGCCGAAGAGCCGGTCGTTGCCGTCGCCGCGCAGTGCGCCGTAGGACTCGTAGAGCGCCACGGCGGCATGGTTGGCCTCGTTGGTGATGACGAAGCCCCGGTCGATCCCGAGCTTGCGGGCCTCGCCGGCGAAGGCCTGCATGAGCAGCATGCCGACGCCCGTCTGGCGGTGGTCGAGGTCGACGCCGACCTCGTAGAGGCACATGTGGTGCAGCCGGGTGTGGCGGCGGCTGAGCACCCCGCCGTAGATGAAGCCGGCGATGTGGTTGGTGGCCATGTCGATGGCCACGATGCAGACGGTGTGGGGGTCGCTGACGAACTGCGAGGCCTCGTCGCTGCCCAGCGGGGCCTGCCACTCGGCCTCGGAGCCGTCACCGAACCGGGCGTTGCCCTTGGCGAGGGTGCCGAGCACCCACTCGTCGCCGGAACGGAGCCGGTGCATCCGGTACTGATCGCTGACCACGGCCGGGATCGTAGGCCAGGGACCTCGGCCCGAGGCCGGTACGATCCGCGCCCATGTCGCACCAGGTCGCCCAGGTGAACATCGCTCGGCTCGTCGCCCCGATGGACTCCGCCCAGCTGGCCGACTTCGCAGCCGGCCTCGACCCGATCAACGCCCTCGCCGAAGCCAGCCCCGGCTTCGTGTGGCGCTTCCAGGACGAGCACGGCAACGCCACCGAGGTCCGGCCCTACGACGACGACCAGATCATCATCAACCTGGGGGTGTGGGAGTCGGTCGAGGCCCTCCACGCCTTCACCTACCGGAGCGATCACCAGGACTTCCTGCGCCGCCGCCGTGAGTTCTTCACCCCGGCGCCAGGCGCCGCGGTCGCGCTCTGGTGGGTCCCCACCGGCCACCGGCCCGACCCCGCCGAGGCCAGGGCCCGCCTGGACCACCTGACCGAGCACGGGCCGACCCCGCGGGCCTTCACCTTCCGCGAGCGCTTTCCCGCCCCGGTCGAGTAGTCGCCGGCCCGGTCAGGCCGGGTCGGGGACCTCCTTGAAGCGGGTGCCCGCGGGGTCGATGACCTCGCTCAGGAGGCGCAGCTCCTCGGGCGACGGCAGCCGGCTGGTGGGCACGTCCTCGGGGATGGCCAGCTCGAAGCCGGTGGCCTCGACGACCTCGTCGATGGTGACCCCGGGATGCAGCGAGCGCACCCGCATGCGGTGGTCCGGGGTCTCGAAGTCGAACACGCCGAGGTTCGACACCACGCGCCGGATCTCGTGGAAGCGCGCCGCCACCGGGCCGAGCTCGGCGGCGCGGTCGTAGCCGATGCCGGTGACGACGTCGACCTTCGGCACGAACACCCGGGGCCCGTGGGCGGCCACGAAGTACGAGGTGGTGTCGTTGATGGTGTTGCCCGGTGCGCCCCGGAAGCCCAGCAGCTGGGTCTTGGGCTGGGTGGGCGTCCCGCCCAGGCCGGCGATGTTCTGGTTGCCGTGCTGGTCGACCTGGGTGGCGCCCATCATCACGTGGCGGCGCCCGCTCCACACGACGTCGAACATGCGGCGGTAGGGGTTCCACGTCTCGATGATGCGGTCGCCCTTGGCCGGGGTGGCCTCGTCGTTGGCGATGAGGCCGGCCTCGCCGTCGGTCATCAGCAGGTCGGGCTCCCAGGTGGCCCGGGCCAGGCGGCCGCCGATCATGGCGATGGTGCCGATGGGGTTGGCGAGGATCTCGCCGTCGCCCCGGAAGGTGTCGGCGACCGCCACCGCGCACACGTCGGCTCGGCGGACCAGGTCGGTCAGGTCGGTGGCGCTCACGATGCGGCCTCCTCGGTGGGGCGGGCGGCCAGGGCGGCCTGGTACTCGGCCTCGGTGGCGAAGGACAGCCAGTCGCTGCGGAACGCGTCCCACAGGGCGGGGTCCTTGGCGGTGCCGAGGTAGGTCTTCTGGAACGCCTCGTCGCGCCCGTAGTCGGGGTCGCACGAGGTGGGGTGGGCGCCGTTGGGCGCCTCGACCAGGCCGTCGACGAACAGGCGGCTCACCCGGAGGCGGGTCACGTCGCCGGCGGCGGCCGCCAGCTCGCCCGACGGCACCAGCCGTTCGGCCGAGACGAAGCGCTGCGCGGCGGCCTCGAGCAGCAGGTCGTCGAAGTAGAGGTCCGGGCCGGTGAAGGCGGCGTTGCCGCGGTCGTCGGCCACGTTCAGGTGCACCAGCGCGGCGTCGAGGTGGATGGCGGGCTGGGCGATCAGCTCCTCGCCCTCGCCGCCGTCGGGGCCGGGGTACGGCGAGCGCACGGTCTTGAGGCTGGGGTCGACCAGCGTGAGGTCCGAGCCCAGGCCCACGCGGGTGGGCAGGAACGGCACCCGCCAGGCCGCGGCCTGGAGCCCGAGCAGGAGCATGCCCTCGTCGAGCTCGGTGCACTGGAGCTTCCCGCTCTGGCGGGCGGCCCGGAAGTGGGGCTCCAGCACGGCGGCCGGGCCCACGTCGGGCGCCACGAAGGCGAAGGTCAGCTTGGCCAGCTTGCCGGCGGCGGCCAGCATGCCGACCTCGGGACCGCCGTAGGTGACCACGTGCAGGTCGGTGAGGTCGCTGCGCAGGATGGCCCGCACCAGCGACATCGGCTTGCGCCGGCTCCCCCACCCGCCGATGCCGATGGTCGACCCGGACGACAGGCGGGCGACCACCTCGTCCTCGGTCAGGCGCTTGTCCCGAGGCTGCGGGAAGGTCTCGTCGCTCACTGGCTCACATCCGTGTCTCGCTTGGCGACGAAGGCGTCGCGGTGCTCGTCGGCCACGCCCGACAGGTTCAGCTCGAAGGTGAAGCCCTGCTCGAACCGGTAGCTCCTCTTCACGTCCCAGAGGTCGATGCCGTTCAGGGACTCCTTGGCCGCCCGGATGACCGTGGGCGACTTGGCGGCGATCTGCTCGGCCACCCGGAGGGCGGCGGCCCGCAGGTCGGCCTGGGGCACGACCTCGAGCACCGAGCCGAAGGCGTGGAGCTCCTGCGCCGTGGCGGTGGCCGACGTGTAGACCATCGCCCGCATCTTGTGCTGTGGCACCAGGCGGGACAGGTGGGTGGCGGCGCCGAGCGCACCACGGTCGACCTCTGGGAGGCCGAAGGTGGCGTCGTCGGCGGCCACGATCACATCGGCGTTGCCGATGAGCCCGATGCCCCCGCCCACGCAGAACCCGTTGACCGCGGCGATGACCGGGACCTTGCACTCGTAGACCGCGGCGAACGCCTCGTAGCAGCCGCGGTTGGCACCGATCAGGGCGGTGTAGCCCTCGGTGGCCTGCATCTCCTTGATGTCGACCCCGGCGTTGAAGCCCTTGCCCTCGGCCCGCAGCACCACGACGCGCACGTCGGCCTGCTCGCCGAGCGACCGCACGACGCGGGCCAGATCGAACCACCCGGCCACGTTCAGCGCGTTCACCGGCGGGTTGTCCATCACCACCTCGGCGATGCCGCGCTCGTCCACGTTCGACGTGATCCCCATGCCCCAGCGACTTTCTGATAGGTCGTCAGATTCTGCGGCGCCACCGTAGCCGCCCACCCTCCCACCCCTCCCAGCCACCACCCCCTCCCCCGCCTCGACTGCCCCCGCCGCGCCCACCTCGACCGCCCCTCGCCCTCGCCCCGTCGGCCCCTTCACTTCCTGGAACTTCGGGTCCCAGACCGGCGCGCGAGGGCCGTGGACCCAAAGTTCGCCGAAGCACCGCCCACCCCCTCGAACTTTGGGTCCCAGACCGGCGCGCACGGGCCGTGGACCCAAAGTTCCCCGAGGCACCGCCCAACCCTTCGAACTTTGGGTCCCAGACCGGCGCGCACGGGCCGTGGACCCAAAGTTCGGTCGGGGGGGTGGGGCGGTGGGGCGGTGGGGCGGGCGAGGCGTGAGGCGGGATCGCTCGGCGGGTGGGGGTCAGCGGCCGAGGGCGAGGGCGGCGGCGTCGAGGCGGCCGAGGGCACCGACGACCTTGGCCTGGTCGGTGGTCGACCAGAGCGGAGGGATGGTGCGCAGGAGCAGGTCCCGGTAGCCGGCGGTGGCCAGGCGGCGGTCGAGCACGGCCACCACGCCGCGGTCCTCCACCGAGCGGATGAGGCGGCCCACGCCCTGGGCCAGGGTGACCGCGGCGGCTGGGAGCTGCACCTCGACGAAGCCGTTGGCGCCTCGGGCCTCGGCCAGCTCGATGCGGGCCTGGAGCACGGGGTCGTCTGGCCGGCCGAAGGGGATGCGGTCGATCACCACCAGCGTGCACTGCTCGCCGTGGAGGTCGAGCCCGGTCCAGAAGCTCGTGGTGGCGCACAGCACCGACCGCGGCGTGGCCCGGAAGCGCTCCACCAGGGCTGTCCGGCTCCCCTCGCCCTGGCACTGCACGGCGAGGTCGGTGTGGTCGCGCAGGTGCGCCGCTGCGGCGCGAGCCGCCGCCCACGAGGTGAACAGGGCGAGGGTGCGGCCGCCGGCGGCCTGGGCCAGCACGGCCAGCTCCTCGCGCGCCGCCGGTTCGAAGGCCTCGCGCGCCTTCGACGGGTCGGGCAGGTGGCGGGCGGTGTAGAGGATGCCCTGGCGGGCGTGGTCGAAGGGCGTCTCGACGGCCAGCCCGGTGTGCTCGGGGACGGTTCCGGCCGCACCCGTCTCGAGGTCGCCCGGCCCCCGCAGGAACAGCCCCAGCCGCCGGGCCGGGAGGTCGAAGCGGCCCCCGATGGCGAGCGTCGCCGAGGTGGCCACCACCGTGACGTGCGGGTACAGGTGCGAGGCCAGCACCGGGGCGACGTCGATGCGGGCGAAGCAGAACCGGGGCCACTCGCTGGTGCCGTCGACCCAGGAGGCGCACCCGAGCTCGCCGGCGTGCTCGAACACGTCGTCGAGGTCGGCGGCCAGGGACCGCACGGCCATGGCGGCCTGGGCGCGCACCGCCTTGTCCCGCGGCCGGTTCCGGCTGGGGTCGGCGACCGCGAGCCCGGCGAGGAGCCGGGCGGCCACCAGCGCCACCGAGCGCAGGCCCGAGGCGAGGTCGCCCTCGGCCACGTCGACCCGTCGGCCCACCAGCTCGCGGCACCCGGCGTCGAGCTGCTTGGCCGCGGTGCGCAGGTCCTCCACCAGGGGCGCCGGGGCGCCGGCCGCCCGGCAGCGGCTGGCGACGGCGTGGAGGCGACCGGCGCCGACCGTGCGGGTCAGCGCCGAGACGAAGGTGGCCTCCAGCTCGTGGGCCTCGTCGAAGACGACCGCACCGTGGCCCGGCAGCACCCGCCGCTCGGCGGCGAGGTGGGCGGCGTACAGGTGGGTGTTGACCACGACGACGTCGGCCTCGGCGGCGCGGGACCTGGCCGCCTCGGCGAAGCAGGTGTCGCCGAGGTCGCACGACGCAGCGCCGGGGCACTCGCCCGGCCCGAGCGAGACCTTGGCCCACGTCTCGTCGCTGCACGCCTCGAGCTCGGACCGGTCGCCGGTCTCGGTCTCCTCGGCCCAGGCGAACACCTCGGCCAGGTCGTCGTCGGCGGCGCCGGCCCCGAACAGGGCGGCAGCAGGTTCGTCGACCTCGGCCACGCGGGCCCGGCAGAGGTAGTTCGACCGGCCCTTGAGCAGGGCGAAGGTGAACGGCGCCCCTGCCTCGGCCAGGTGCGTCGCCACGAAGGGCAGGTCGACCTCGACCAGCTGCTCCTGCAGGGCCTTGGTGGCGGTGGAGATGACGACGCGGGCGCCGTGGTCCTCCTCGCCGTCGTCGGCGCCCGCCGGGGCGTCGCGCCGGAGGCGGAGCGCAGCGAGGGCGGCCGGCACGGCGTAGGCGAGGGACTTGCCGGTGCCGGTGGGCGCCTCCACGAGCAGGTGGCGACCGGTCCGCAGGGCGTCGTCGACCGCGGCGCACATGTCGACCTGGCCCTGCCGCGACGACCCGCCGGCCTTGGCGGCGACCAGCGCCGCGAGCAGGTCGACCGCCGGGGCGTCGAGGTCGGTGGGCGTGGTGGCCATGGGGCCGTCCATCGTTGCCCACCCGCGAGGCCGGCCGGTGGACCGGTGCCGTCGGTGCCCAGCCGCCGCCCGGCCGGCGGAGCGAGGGTGCCGGCCTTGGTGTCAGGTTTTCGTCAGGTTGCCTTGCGGCAACGGCGCCCCCGCCGAAACAGGCCCGAAACACCGTTCGCCCAACCTTTCGCCGCAACGACAGACCGACGAAGGAGACCTCTGCAGATGGATACCGGTGACGCAGCGTGGGTGATGGTTTCGGCCGCCCTGGTGCTGTTCATGACCCCAGGGTTGGCCCTGTTCTACGGAGGCATGGATCGGACGAAGAACGTCCTGAACATGCTGATGATGAACTTCTGGTGCCTGCTCATCGTCCCCGTGGTGTGGGTCGTCGTGGGCTACTCGCTCTCGGGCCAGAACCCGGCGGACTTCGACAACAAGTTCCTCGGCAGCCTCGACTTCATCGGCCTGAAGGGCATGGGCATCGGCGGCGAGGACGGCGGCGCGCTGCTCATCACCATGGTCTTCCTGGGGATGTTCGCCGTCATCACGCCGGCGCTGATCTCGGGCGCCGTGGCCGACCGCATGAAGTTCTCGGCCTGGGCGATCTTCGTCCCGGTCTGGCTCCTGCTCGTCTTCGTCCCGGTGTTCAAGTGGGTCTACGGCGGCTGGCTCGGCTCCCGCGGCTCGCAGGACTTCGCCGGCGGCACCGCCATCCACGTCAACGCCGGCATCGCCGCCCTCGCCATGGTCCTGGTGATCGGCAAGCGCAAGGGCTGGCCCCAGGAGGGCCACCCGCCCCACAACATGCCCATGGTCATGCTCGGCACCGGCATCCTCTGGTTCGGCTGGTTCGGCTTCAACGCCGGCTCCGCGCTCGGCGCCTCCGGCACCGCCATCCAGGCCTTCCTCAACACCTTCGTGGCTGCGGCGGCCGCCGGCCTGGCCTGGGCGGTCACCGAGAAGCTGCGTGACGGGCACTTCACCAACCTCGGTGCCGCCTCCGGCATCGTGGCCGGCCTCGTGGCCATCACCCCCGGCGCCGGGTTCGTCTCCGGCATGTCGCCGCTCTACATCGGCCTCATCGCCGGCGTGGTGTGCTGCTTCGCCGTCGGCCTGAAGACCAAGTTCGGCTACGACGACGCCCTCGACGTGGTGGGCGTCCACATGGTCGGCGGCCTCGTCGGGTCGCTGCTCATCGGCTTCTTCTCCAGCCCCGACTACTTCGGCACCGAGAACAAGGCCGGCCTCTTCGAGGGCGGCGGCCTCGGGCTCCTGGGCGAGCAGGCCCTGGCCAACGGGGCGACGCTCATCTACTCGTTCGTCGTCACCACCCTCATCGCCCTGGCCCTCAAGCACACCATCGGCATCCGGGTGGATGACGAGACCGAGCAGAACGGCCTCGACCTGGCCGAGCACGCCGAGACCGCCTACCACGGCACGAACTGAGGAGACGCACCATGAAGCTGATCACCACCATCATCAAGCCGTTCAAGCTCGACGACGTGAAGGCGGCCCTCAAGGACGCCGGCGTCCAGGGCATCACCGTCACCGAGGTCCAGGGCTTCGGCCGACAGGCCGGCCACACCGAGGTGTACCGGGGCACGGAGTACACCATCGACTTCGTGCCGAAGGTGAAGCTCGAGGTGCTGGCCGACGACGCCGACGCCGACCGGATCATCGGCGTCATCGTCGAGACCGCCCGCACCGGCAAGATCGGTGACGGCAAGGTCTGGGTCACCGATGCCGGCCACATCGTGCGCATCCGCACCGGCGAGCTCGACAGCGACGCCATCTGACCCGCTGGACCGGTCCGGCCCACACCCGGACCGCCAGCAGCCCCGGTGCCCGGCCCGCGTGGGCCGGGCACCGGCGCGCCCGTGGCACCATGCGCCCATGCAGCGAGCAGCGAGCCTCCCGTCGTGACCCTGGCCGTCGACCTCACCGGCTGCGTCGCCCTGGTCACCGGGGGGGGCGCGGCGTGGGCCGGGGCATCACCGACCGGCTCCGCGCCGCCGGGGCCACCGTCGCGGTGTGCGGCCGCTCCACGCCCGAGCCGGGGGCCCTGCCCGACGACGTCGCCTTCTTCGCCGCCGACGTGCGCGACCCCGATGCCGCCGCCGCCCTGGTGGCGGCGGTGGTCGAGCGCTTCGGCCGGCTCGACCTGGTGGTCAACAACGCCGGCGGTTCGCCCGGCACCGACGCCGCCACCGCCTCGCCGCGCTTCAGCGAGAAGGTCCTCTCGCTCAACCTCACCTCGGCGCTGCACGTGAGCCAGGCCGCCAACGCCGTCATGCAGGCCCAGGACGGTGGCGGGTCCATCGTCAACATCGCCAGCCTCTCGGGCCTGCGCCCCTCCCCCGGCACCGCCGTCTACGGCGCCGCCAAGGCCGGGCTCATCAACCTGACCACCAGCCTGGCCATGGAGTGGGCGCCGAAGGTGCGGGTCAACGCCGTCTCCGCCGGGGCGGTCCGCACGGAGCTGTTCGAGGACTACTACGGCGGGCCAGAGGGCGCGGCGGCCGTCGACGCCTCGGTCCCGCTCGGCCGGGTGGCCGACCCCGCCGACGTCGGCAACGCCGTGGCCTTCCTGGCCAGCGACCTCGCCGCCATGGTGAGCGGCGCCAACCTCGTGGTCCACGGCGGCGGCGAGCACCTCGCCGTCCACCAGCACCAGCAGGGCTGACCCGACCCGCTCCCCGTCGTCGCCGTCGCCCGCGCCACCTACGTCGAAGTGGGTTGGGTTCGGCTGCCAGGACGACCAGATCCCAACCCGGTACGACGGGGGCGGCGGGTCAGTCGGTTGCGGTGAGGCGCTCGAGGTCGACGGCCTGGTCGAGGGGCGCCACCAGGTCCTGGAGGGCGTGGGTGATGGCCTCGTTCCGCTCGGGGCCGCAGCTGCCGAGGGCGCGGTGGAAGTCCCTGCTCCCCGACGAGATCGCCACCGACAGCGACGTGCCGCCCGGGCACGGCTCCACCGGCGTGGGCTCGCCGATCGCTGCGAGGTCGTGGTCGAGCCCGGCCACGAAGTCCTGCCAGACCTCGGTGGGAACGGTGCTGCGCTCGTCGTGGACGACGGTGCCGTAGGAGTCGACCACCACGTGGGCCTCGCCACCCTCGACGGTGAGCACGTAGCTGCGGTGGTACTGGGGCGGCACCGACGAGTCCTGGAACTCGACCCGCACGCTGGTCTTCGCCGGGTCGAACGACTCCTTGGGCGCCGGGTGGACGGCGGGGTCCGCCGCCGAGATCCCGCAGCCCGCCGCCGCGAGGGCGACGAGGACAGCGAGCGCGAGCGGCAGCAGCCGGGGGCGGGCGGGGCGGGGGGGACCGACGCGTGATCTGCATGGGTCTTCCGACGGCCCGGCGGTCCACCCGGTTCCCCGGCGCCGCACCGACCCCGACCGGCCCGCGACCCGGCTCGTCGGGTCAGAGCGCCTCGGGACCCTGCTCGCCGGTGCGGATGCGGGTGATGCCCTCGGTGTCGGTGACCCAGATCTTGCCGTCGCCGATCACCCCGGTGCGGGCCGCTTCGGTGATGGCCGCGATCGCCGGCTCGAGCTGCTCGTCGGAGACCACCACGTCGAGCTTCACCTTGGGCAGCAGGTCGATGGTGTACTCGGCGCCGCGGTAGGTCTCGGTGTGGCCGCCCTGGCGGCCGAAGCCGCGGACCTCGCTGGCCGTGATGCCGTTGATGCCGAGGTCGAGCAGCGCCTCCTTCACGTCCTCCACCCGGTGCGGCTTCACCACCGCGGAGACCTGGTGGAGCACGAGGGCGGTCTCAGGCGCCGACGGAGAGGTCGACGGTGCCCTCTTCGAGCAGGTAGCCGCGGCTGCGGACCGTGCGGATGGCGAGCCCGAGCGGCGCGAGCCGGCGGCGCAGGCGGACGATGTGGACGTCGAGCACGTTGCGGCCGGGGATGCCCTCGGGCCAGCCGGCCCGGGCCAGGGCGTCGCGGCTGACGACGGCGCGGTAGCGGTCGAGCAGCACGACCATGAGGCGGTGCTCCACCGGCGGGAGCGACACCCAGCGGCCGCTCACCCGGAGCAGGCCGTTCTCGTCGAGGTCGGGCACCCGGGACTCCTGCACGCCGCTGGCGCGGTCGGTGAGGACCCGCACCCGCGAGCGGATGTCGTCGTCGGGCGCCGGGAGGCGGATCCAGTCCTCCAGCACGTCGGAGGTGAGCGGCGGCGCGAGGCCCTCGGGCACCAGCACGAGTCGGGGCACCTCGTCTCGGCGGAGCTGCGACAGCCGCTGTTCCTCGCTCGGCCACTGGACCAGCTCCACCTTCATGGCGGTGACCGTAGGGACGGAACGTTTCGCACGTGTTTCGCCTGGGTGAAGCGCCGCCGCCGGTCGTCCGCACGTCCGCCAGCGAGCCGCAGGAGGGCGACCGCAGGCACCGGCCGCCGGGCCATCGCCCCGGTCCGCCGCTTTGCCGCCCGGCCCGGTTTCTGACGTACCATCAGAAACGACATCGACCAGCTCGGGAGCAGGCATGAGCACGAGGACGCGAGTACCCGCACTGGGCGCGGAGGGCTGGTTCACGCCCGATGCCGAGGAGCCCACGCTGCTGGGCCAGCGCTGCACCACCTGCGGCACCTACGCCTTCCCCCAGGCCGCGTTCGGCTGTCCGAACCCGGCCTGCGCCGGCACCGACATGGAGACCGTGCCGCTGTCGCGCCGGGGCAAGGTGTGGAGCTACACCGACGCCCGGTACCAGCCCCCGCCGCCCTACGTCGTGCCCACCGACGAGCACGTGCCGTTCGCCATCGCCGCCGTGGAGCTGGCCGACGAGGGCCTGGTGGTCATGGGCCAGCTCGTCCCCGGCGTCTCGGTCGACGACCTCTCGGTCGGCCAGGAGGTGGAGCTCGTCGTCGACGTGCTCTTCTCCGACGACGACACCGACCACCTGATCTGGAAGTGGCAGCCGGTCACCTCCGCCACCACCGGAGGAGCGAGCTGATGGCCGCCAACGAGGTCGCCGTGCTCGGCGTCGGCATGCACCCCTGGGGCAAGTGGGGTCGCAACTTCGTGGAGTACGGCGTGGCTGCCGCCCGCGACGCCCTGCGCGACGCCGGCATCCCGTGGTCCGACGTGCAGTTCGTCTCCGGGGCCGACACCATGCGCAACGGCTACCCGGGCTACGTCTCGGGCGCGACGTTCGCCCAGGCGCTCGGCTGGAACGGCGCCCGCGTGGCGTCCTCGTACGCCGCGTGCGCCTCGGGCGTCACCGCCATCGAGGCGGCCCGCACCCGGATCCTGGCCGGGCTCTGCGACGTCGCGCTGGTCGTCGGCGCCGACACCACGCCCAAGGGGTTCCTGGCCCCCAACGCCGGCGACCGCCCGAACGACCCCGACTGGCTGCGCTTCCGCCTGGTCGGCGCCACCAACCCCACCTACTTCGCCCTGGCCGCCCGTCGCCGCATGGACCTGCACGGCGCCACCAGCCAGGACTTCGCCAAGGTCAAGGTCAAGAACGCCACCAACGGCCTGGCCAACCCGAACGCCCGCTTCCAGAAGGCGGTGACGGTCGACGACGTCCTGGCCAGCCCGATGGTGGCCGACCCGCTGCACCTGCTGGAGATCTGCGCCACGTCCGACGGCGGCGCCGCCCTGGTCCTGTGCTCGCTGGAGTACGCCAAGCGCCACGCCGCCACCGCCGGCTCGGTGGTGCGGGTGGCCGCGGTGTCGACGGTGACGCCGACGTACCCCAACACCATCATCGACCTGCCCGACATGGCCACCGACTCCTCGGCCGTGGTGGCGGCGCCCGAACACCGGTTCAAGGCGTCCATCGCCCACGCCGCCTACGAGGAGGCCGGCATCGGCCCCGAGGACCTCTCGCTGGCCGAGGTCTACGACCTCTCCACCGCCCTCGAGCTCGACTGGTACGAGGACATCGGCCTGTGCAAGGTCGGTGAGGCCGAGCGCCTGCTCAACGACGGCGACACCCAGATCGGGGGCCGCATCCCGGTGAACCCCAGCGGCGGCCTGGCCTGCTTCGGCGAGGCCGTCCCCGCCCAGGCCATCGCCCAGGTCTGCGAGGTCACCTGGCAGCTCCGCGGCCAGGCCGCCGGCCGCCAGGTCGAGGGCGCCACCTCGGGCATCACCGCCAACCAGGGCCTCTTCGGCCACGGCTCCTCGGTGCTGCTCACCCGCTAGGTCAGTAGCGCCGCTCGGGCACCTCGCGGTCGGGGTGGTCGAGCTGGATGTGGAACTGCAGCTCCTTGAGGTTCGTGAACCTCAGCTCGCAGAACGGGCACTGGTGGACGTCGCTCATCTCCGGATCCTCGCGCCCCGAGGCCGCCGCGTGCCGGTCGCGTCGACGACCGCCGTGGACCCGGAGGCACGTCGTGCTCGCTCCGATCAGCAGGAGGAACGCGAGAGCAGCAGGTCGCTGGCGGGGTCGCCACCGACGGGCCGCGGTCGGGGCAGGCGCCACACCTCGGTCCCGAGGCCCTCGGCCCACGCCTCGACGTCGGCCGACAGCGCCGCCGGCAGCGGTTCGGGGGTGGAGACCCGACCGAGCTGGACGAGGCCGGCGACCACCGACGGCGGCAGGTCGAGGACGCGGTCCGGCTCGGCCAGCACCTCGGCGACGCACAGCTCCGGGACGAGGCCGTCGGCCAGCGCCGGCAGGTCCACCCCGGCATCGGCGCCCAACGAGATGGGACCGTTCGCCCGCAGCCAGGCCACCACCGCAGCCAGCCGTCGGGCCCGGGCCGCCGCACCGGGACGGGCGGGCACCCGAGCCACCCGCACCGAGCCCGGCACGCCGATCGCCTCGCCGCGCGTCACGACCAAGACCTCGTCGGTGTCCGGCAGCGGGTTGCGGGTGAAGGTGACCGGACGGTCCCGGTCCTCCAGCCGCACCGCGAGGGCGGGCGAGACCGTGTCGCTCCACAGGCCCCGGTTGGCCAGCACGGTGGCTCGGCCGGGCCGGATGGCCGAGGCGACGGGGCCCACGAGCCGGTACGACGCCTCCATGGCCTCGTCGTTCAGCGTGCCGGCGGGGCGGATCCAGCTGCCAGCGACCACCAAGGCCAGGCTCAGGACCGAGCCCACCACCGCCGTGGCCACGCGAGCCCTCGGCCGTGCGGCGAACGAGGTCGGCAGGCCGACCAGCACCAGCACCGCCACCAGGAAGAACAGGTCCGTGCGGATCCACAGGAGGTGCCAGCTGGTGGCGTCGCTGTCGGGAAGGCTGGCCCCCGCCGCCCCCGCCGCCAGGAAGGTGGCGGCAGCCACGGCGAGGACGCCGCCGAACCGCTCCAGGTGCGCCCGCCGCCAAGCCAGCAGGCCGACCACCACGGCGATCCCGACGAGCGAGCCCGCCCCGAGGCGCTGCAGCTCCGAGCTGGCCAGCAGCTCCGCCGTCGAGAGCTGCGGCGGCACCGACAGGAGCGTGCCCCAGGCCTGGCTGGCGCCCGACCAGCCGCGGCTGGGGATGGAGGCGGTCAGGACCTTCCCGAGGTTGCCCGACCCGCGCAGCTGGTCGTAGGCGACCGGGGCCCAGAGGGCCAGGGCGATCGCGCTCGCTCCCACGGCCGGTGCCACGGCGGCCGACGCCGGGCGCCGGGCCGCCCGACCTCGCCACCAGCCAGCGAGGGGCGCGACCAGGAGCACCGGCACGAGCGGGATGGCGTAGACGGCCTCGGTCTGGCCCACGAAGGTGGCCAGCACCACCAGCGGCGGCAGGGCCCGCCAGTCGGCCTCGGCGACGGCGGCGCTCAGGGCGAGGCAGGCGAACATCGGCACCACGCAGACGTAGGTGATGTTGACGCTGGCCAGGAACCCCGGGATGGCAAGGGCCCCGACCGCTGCGGCGGCACCGAGGAAGACGGCGGCGCCACGGAAGCCGGCCACGCGGAGCCCCGCCCACCCAGCGACGGCGACCGCGACGGCGTTCAGGGCCAGCGCGAAGGCGAACCCGCCGGTGGTGGTCCCGAGCACGGCGGTGAAGGCGCCGATCGCGTAGAAGGCCATCGGCCCGGGATGCGACGAGAACGGGTTGCCGTACACGTAGGCGGTGGAGCCCTGGCCCACCAGCGGGTGGTCGCTCCAGCGCGGTCGGCGGTGAGGGCGATGGCCGCGGTGTCGCCGTAGGGCACGCGGTGGTCGTCCACCAAGCGTTGGTACTGCACCCCGGCCAGGACCACCACGAGCAGGACGAACGCCAGCAGCCACCGGCGCTGGGCTGGCGGCAGGCCGCCCAGAGACGGGCGCGGACGCGGCTCGCGCGGGTCATCGGCGATCGGCGCCGACGTCTCCTCCTCCCCAGCTCCCCCCACGGACCCCAGACTACGGAAGCCGCGCTCGCCGACGGGAGGTCGAGGCAGGCGGGCGGCCGCGGACCTCCGGCCGCTAGCGCAGCGCGGCGTAGTGGCGGCGGGCCTCGTGGAGGTCGCGGCGGCGCTGTTCGAACGTGGCGCCCAGCACCACCAGCAGGGTGCCGGCCAGGCCGAGGCTGATCCACCGCGGCACCTCGGCGGCATAGGGGGCCAGGGCCTGGAGCCCGATGAGGGCGACGGCCACCGCGCCGACGTCCACCGGCGCCCGACGACGAGCCGCCACGCCGAAGCCGAGCAGCACCGCGCCCACGGCGAGGCCGATCGCCTGGCGGGTGAGGCCCGGGTCGCCGAGGGACAGGAAGACCGTCGGGAGCAGGCCCAGCGCCAGCACCGGTCCCTCGAGCTGCCAGGAGGGCGTCCGAGCCGGCCACCCCGGCCCCTTCCGGGCCACCAGCACGACGGCGGCGGCGACCAGGAGCGCGAGCGGGCCGGTGTAGGCCTCCACGAGGACGACGCCGCCCTCGGCCAGGCGCAGCCACGCCAGCGCCACCAGCTCGCCCCCGCCGGCGAGCAACCACCCCGACCACGCCGGCCCTCGGCCCCGGCGGGTGAGGCCGACCACGACCAGGCAGGCGGCCCCGACCACGAGGGCGACGGTGAGCGGTGCGGTGTGGTCGACGCCGCCGCCGACGGTGCCCGCGGTCAGCAGCCCGAACCCGTGGGCGGCCGCGACGATCGTGCCGGCCACCGCAGCGGCGACCCCCGCCGGAGCCCAGCCCGCCGGGCTCGCCGCCGGCGGGGCGGGCAGCGTCGGATCGAGGACCGGGGCGGGCGCGGACCGGGCGAAGAGGTCGATCGGCACGGCCACGGCCAGCACGGCGCCGAGGGCGGCGGCCACGGTCGCCACCGAGGTCCAGGCCCATGCCGGCGCAGCACCGAGGGCGAACGGGCCGAGGCCGGCTTCCGCCACCAGCCCCAGGGCCACCAGGGCTGCCCCCGGACCGGCCAGGCCGTCCCTCCCGGTCTGCACCGCATCGAGCACCGCTGCGCCGCCGATCAGGACCGCCGCGGCGAGGGCCACGAGGGTCAGGGGTGCGGTGGCCGACGACCAGGCACCGCCCAGCGCCAGCACGGCGAACGATGCCGCTGGGAGCGCCACCCGCTCGCCGGTGGCGCGGACGGCACCCGCCAGCGCCGCAGCGACGCCCAGGCAGCAGATCACCATCACGACGACCGGGGCGTCGGCGAGAGCCGGCAGGGTGACTGCGAGGAGGGCGGCGAGGCCGAGCCCGAGCGCCCCCAGGCGACGCCGGATCGCAGCGTCGCGGACCGCTGCCGCGCCGGGCAGCAGCGACGCGACGACAGCCGCGGCCAGGGCGAGCGCTCCGGCCACGACGGCGGGAACGGCAGGGGCGGTCAGCCCCCAGCGGTCGATCCGACCGTGGTCGGCCGCCGCGCCGTGCCAGGCGCCGTCGACCGGGAACGCCGCCACCACCGCCGCCCGGACGGCGTCGAGCACCGGCAACGAGGCCACCCCGGCCGCGCACCACGCCACCGCCCGCACCGGTTCCGCCCGTCCGGCCAGCAGCCGAGGCGCGGCCGCCAGCACCCCGGCGGACACGAGCCCCAGGAGCGGCCACCACGCCGCATCCGGCACCGCGCCGAAGGCCACGCGCCCGACGGCGACCAGGCCCAGCAGGGTGGCCGTGCCGGCGGCGACGTCGGCGGGCCCGCGCTCGTCCCACCAGCGGCGCGCCACCAGCGCGGCGACCACGGTGGTGAGGGCGAGGGCCCCCGCGCCGCCGAGGCGGACCGTGACGGTGTCACGCTCGAAGCTGCCCCCCCAGGGCGAGGAGCGCGGCCGCCACGCCGGCGCTCACCCCGCCGACGGCCCACACTGCGCCCTGCGACGTGCCCCGCTCCGCCCACGCGGGGAGGCCGAGCACGGCCAGCGCCTGGAGGGCGATGACCGTCGCCATCACCAGCGGCGACGCCGGCGACAGCAGGACCCACACCGGCAGGCCCACCTGCACCAACGTGACCCCCAGCAGCTGGGGGCTCCGCACGCCCACCTTGCGGCCGAACGCCACCGCGGCGGCGCCGATCACCACGATCGCGGCCGGCCACCACGTCCACGACACCCAGGTCGACCAGGTGCGCTCGTCGCTCGCCGGGAGGTCGGCGGTGATGCGGACGGCCTGGGCCACCAGCGGGCCGAGCACGACCGTGAGCACGCCGAGCGCCTCGGCCGTGCCCACCAGCCCCCGACGCGCCGAGCGGTCGGTGGCGAAGGCGACGCCGCCGGTCAGGCCGACCAGCAGCAGGCCCTGGCCCACCGCCCCGATCCGCGACCACGACACCGCAGCGAAGACCAGCGCCGCCACCACCAGCAGGGCCGTGCCCAGGCCGAGCAGGAGCGACGACGTGTCCGGCCCGGGACCGGGCACGGCGGCCGCCGGCGAGCGTCCTCCCGGGTACGGCGGCGGCGTCCACGGGGAGGCCGGAGCCGGAGCGGCGCCGGGAGCCCAGGTCCCGGCCGGCGGGGCGGCCGGCTGCGGGCCGAAGGCGCTCTGCCACCCGGGCGCCACAGCTCCTCCCGGCGTCGCGGTCGTGGTGGCCTCGGCCGAGGCCGGGTCGGCGTGCTGCCGCAGCCCGTCGACCACGGCGACGCGCCGGACCGACAGGCGGTGGAGGTCGGCGTCGATGCGCCACAGCTCGTCGCCGGCGCTCCCGGCCAGGTCGGCCCCGCAGCGCCCGCACCGGGCGGCGGCCAGCGTGGCGTCGCAGACCGGGCAGCGGAGGCGGTCGGGAGCGGGGAACGGACGCAGCATGCCCGCCAGCCTCCACCGCAGGGTGCCGCCCGTCACTGGGTGGTGGCCCCCAGCGCCCCCTGGGGGGTGCCGGGCAGGCCGTCAGGCCAGGTAGCGGCTCAGGCTCTCCACCACGCAGACCGGCTTGTCGCTGCCCTCGCGCTCGACGGTGATGACCATGGTGGTGTCGATGCCGCCGGCCACGTCGTCGACCGCCACCAGCTCGACCCCCGCCCGCAGCCGGGAGCCCACCGGCACCGGGGCGGGGAAGCGGATCTTGCCCGTGCCCCGGTTCACGCCCAGCGAGATGCCCTGCACGTCGACCACCTGGGGCAGGAACAGGTTGGTGAGCGCCAGGGTGAGGTAGCCGTGGGCGATCGGGCCGCCGAAGGGCGACTCGGCGGTGGCCCGCTCGACGTCGACGTGGATCCACTGCTGGTCCCCGGTGGCGTCGGCGAAGGTCTGCACCTGCTCCTGGGTGACGGTGGTCCACTCGCTGTGGCCCAGGTGTCGGCCCACCGCGGCCCGCACCTCGTCGATCCCGTCGAACACCGTCTGTGCCATCGCTGCCTCCTCAGGCCCGCTGGGAGCTGACCGGCACGACCTCGCCGGTCATGTAGCTCGAGTAGTCGCTGGCCAGGAACACCATCACGTTGGCGATCTCCCACGGCTCGGCGTAGCGGCCGAAGGCCTCCCGCTCGGTCAGCTCGGCGAGCAGCTCGTCGGTGGTGACCTTCGCCAGGAACGGGTGCATGGCGATGCTGGGCGCCACCGCGTTGGACGCGGATGCCGGCGGGCGCGGCCTCGATGGCGGCGCAGCGGGTGAGGGCCATGACGCCGGCCTTGGCTGCGGCATAGTGGGCCTGCTCGGCCTGCGCCCGCCAGCCCAGCACCGAGGCGTTGTTGACGATGACGCCGCCCTGGCCCCGCTCGGTCATGTGCCGCAGCACCGCCCGGGTGCAGCGGAAGGTGCCGTTGAGCGTGACGTCGAGGACGGTGGACCACTGCTCGTCGGTCATGTCGACGATGCGGGCCGAGCCGCCGAGGCCGGCGTTGTTGATCATCACGTCGATGCCGCCCAGCCCGGCGACGGCCGCGGCCACGAGGCCCTGGACGTCGTCCTCGCTGGTGACGTTGCAGACCTGCGTCTGGGGGCGGGTGCCGGTCTCCTCGGCGAGGCGGTCGGCGGTCTCGCCGAGGCGGCGCTCGTGGAAGTCGGAGATGAGGACCTCGGCGCCCTCCTCGATGGCCTTGCGGGCGACGGCCGAGCCGATGCCGGTGCCGGCGGCGGCGGTGATGACCACCGTCTTGCCGGTGAGCAGGCCGTGGCCGGGGACGTAGTCGGGAACGGGAGCGGGCAACGGGGGTCCTCTACTTCGGGGCGATCTTGGGCTCGGGCGGGAGGCCCAGGGCGCGCTCGCCGATGATGTTGCGCTGGATCTGGTTGGACCCGGCGTAGATGGTGTCGGAGCGGGTGAACAGGAACAGCCGCTGCAGGGCGGTCAGCTCGTAGCCGTCGCCGGGCACGACCGCCTGGTCGGCCAGGGTGGCCACCGGGCCCAGCACGTCCATGGCCAGCTCGCCGAGGCTGCGGTGCCAGTTGGCCCAGTAGAGCTTGGTGATCATGGTGGCCGGGGGCGGGGCGCCGCCGTCGGGACCGGAGAGCACCCGCAGGGTGTTCCACCGCATGATCTCGAGGCCGGCGTGGGCCTGGGCCAGGCGCTGGCGGATGCTCGGGTCGTCGATGCGGCCGTTGCCGCGAGCGACGGTGACGATGTCGTCGAGCTCGTTGCGGAAGTGCATCTGCTGGCCGAGCGTCGACGCGCCCCGCTCGAAGGCCAGGGTGCCCATGGCCACCTTCCAGCCGTTGTTCACGCCGCCCACCAGGTCGACGCCCTTGGCCAGGGCACCCTCGAAGAACACCTCGTTGAACTCGCTGGTGCCGGTGACCTGGCGGATCGGGCGGATCTCCACGCCCTCCTGCTGCAGGGGCATGAGGAAGTACGAGATGCCCCGGTGCTTGGGCTGGGCGTCGCGGTCGGTGCGGGCCAGCACGAACACCCAGTCGGACCAGTGGGCCAGCGAGGTCCAGACCTTCTGGCCGGTGATGCGCCAGTCGTCGCCGTCGGGCTCGGCCCGGGTGGCGACGTTGGCCAGGTCGGACCCGGCGTTGGGCTCGCTGTAGCCCTGGGCCCAGAGGTCGGTGCCGGCGACGATGCCGGGGAGGAAGCGCTCCTGCTGGTCGGCGGAGCCGAAGGCCATGATCGTGGGCCCGGCCAGGCCCTCGCCGATGTGGCCGAGGCGACCGGGGCCGCCGGCCCGGGCGTACTCCTCGAACCAGATCACCTGCTGGTGGAGGCTCAGGCCCCGACCGCCGTGCTCCTTCGGCCACCCGACGCAGTTCCAGCCGCTGGCCCCGAGGTGGTGCTCCCACGCCAGCCGCTCGTCGAAGAGGGCGTGCTCGTCACCGGGACCGCCGCGGCCCTTGACGCCGGCGAAGTCGCCGTCGAGCTGCTCGGTCAGCCACGCCCGGGCCTCGGCCCGGAACGCCTCGTCCTCGTCCGAGAAGCGCAGATCCATGCGGGCGAGCGTACAGCCACCTGACGATCCGTCAGAAACCCGCGGCACCCCCTGGCGAGCCGTCGACGTCACGCCAGAACACCCGGGCCTGGGCCTTGCGGGACGCGTCGTAGCCCGCCCACTTCGCCGGGGGCACGGCGTCGTGGCCGACCTCGGTGAAGCCCTTGCGGGCAAAGAACGCGGCGGCGTCGGCCGAGACCGTGACGGCGAAGACGGCGCGCAGCCCGAGGGCGGCGGCGTGCTCGGCCAGCCCGTCGACCAGGAGGCCGCCGGCGCCGGCGCCGGAGAAGCGGCTGACGGTGTAGAGCGACGCCACCTCGCCGAGGCCCTCGGCGGCGTAGGCCGAGACGTCGAGGCCCACCAGCCCGGCCAGGTGCCCGCTGCTCTGGACCCGTGCCCCGAGGCCCGTGACCGCGAGGCGGGCGACGTCGAGCCGGCTCCGCGGGCGCAGGAGCCCGTCGGCCACGCCCTGGGCCACCAGCTCCTCGACCGCCGGCAGGTCATCGACCCGCAGCGGGTCGAGGCGGAGGTAGTCGCCGCTGGTGAACAGCGAG
Source organism: Aquihabitans sp. G128 (assembly GCF_019048865.1). GTDB lineage: Bacteria > Actinomycetota > Acidimicrobiia > Acidimicrobiales > Iamiaceae > Aquihabitans. The sequence goes on from NZ_CP077604.1 coordinate 2,016,539, forward strand.
CCCACCCCGTCGAAGGTGAACAGCTCCTCGTCCACCTGCTCCGGCGGGCAGAGGTTCACGCTGGTGACGCCACCGGCCAGCGCGGTCCGCACCGCCGCCACCACCGCCCCGCCCTGGCGGTCGGCGAGGGCGGCCTCGAAGCCCCGCTCGGGGTCGTGGACGTCGACGAAGCTCTTGGCCGGGCTGCCCCAGCCGCCGCCCGGGTCGGTGAGCACCAGCTTCAGCGCCCGTAGCGCAGCGGCCAGGTCGGCGCCCACCAGCGACTCGGTGCCGGCAGGCACCTCCACCACCACCTCGCTGCGGTCGGTGATGGCCAGCCACAGCTGCGCCATCCAGTCCGGGTCGTCGCCGCTGCCCGCCCCCTCGGCCGAGCCGACGAGCACCACGGGCGTCGACGGCAGCGCCGCGGCCAGGCCGGCGCGGTCGCCACCGATCACGTCGGCCGCCGTCCCGACCACCAGGACCAGGCGGGCGCCACCCCCGGCCAGGGCGGCGGCCGCCCGCCGGATGGAGGCGATGGTCTCGGGCTCCGGCTCGGCCAGGGCCAGCACGATCGTGGCGCCGGCGAACTCGGCGACGTAGAACGCGCTCCTCCGCCGGCACCAGGTCGGCGACGGGGGGGCAGGTCCAGGGGCAGGGGCTCGGCGGCGCTCACGGCGCCGCCAACGCTAGGGCCGCAGCCGAGGCGCTCGGGTCATCGGTTCCGACGGCCGGGCCAGACGAGCGACCCGCCAGCCGATCCGCCGTACGCCGGTCAGCGGTCGTGCCGCGGTCCGGCGCTCAGCCGATGGTGCAGTTGGCCATGGCTCGGATGCAGAGGTCGGTCTGGTGCTCGAGGCGCGCCGGGTCCCACGCGTTGAGCACGTCGCCGTGGGAGCCTTCCCAGCCTCCCGAGGCCAGGGTCAGGTCCCCGGCCCGGGGCGAGGCCGCCACCGAGGTGGGCTCCCACACCGGGTACTGGACCGACAGCTGCACCTGGAGGATCGGGACCGGGTGCGAGGCCGGGCACCGCCCCCGGGTGCTGCGGGCCAGGTGCGACCGGTGGTCCGCGCTGGCCACGTGCTCGCCGTCCCAGCAGTCGGGGAACACCAGGCGGAGGGTGACCGGCGAGGCCACCGTGCAGTTGCCGGGCGGGACGTGGTGGAGCCGCTTGGGGCGGAGGCCGCACCCCCACCCGACCTGGTCGACGTCAGGCCAGTCCCCGGCCATGCGGTGCATGTCGCCCTGGATCATCTCGAGGCCGGGCGGCAGGGCCTGCACCTCGGTGACATCGGCGCCCGGGGCGGCGCGGTAGTAGGCCCGCACGAACGTCGGGCGCACCTTGGTGGGCCCGTCGAACAGGGCGGGCACCCAGTAGGACGCGGTGTCCTCCTGGTCCTCGCACGACGTCGGCCCGCCGCGCAGGTTGGCCGCCGTGCTTGCCGCGTCGGTGCCCTCGGCGCCGAAGAAGTCGTGCAGGTGGGAGCGGCCCGGCTGGTCCGGGTAGACGATCGGGTCGTCCGGGGCGCTGTGGCTCAACGTGCAGTCGACGGTGAACAGCGCCGAGTCGATCGTCGCGGCGATGTGCGGGCCCCGCCGGACCGCGCCGGGCTCCCCGCCCGCTTCGCCCACCGGACGGCCGTCGCCGCAGGCCGCCACGCCGAGCACCAGCCCGGCGAGCGCGACCCACGGCGCCAGCCGCATCAGCGGGGGGCGTCCGGCACGGTGATGGCGGCCAGGTCGATCTTCTCCGGCAGGCCGACGGCCGGCTTGCCCGGCGCGGTGGCCGCCTTCGGCATCTGCGGCTGCGGCGGCACCGGGGGCAGCACCGTCTTCTCGTAGGGCACCGACGCCGGCTTGCCGTCGTTCACCGCCAGCTTCACCACGTTGAAGGCGCCGGCCTTGAAGTTGCCCGTGCCCTTGCCGGTGCAGGGGATGACGGCTTCGAGGTCCTTGGGGGCGCTGGTGGCGAAGGTGTTGCCCTCGAAGCAGTTGTCGCCGCCCTCGGCGTTGTCGAAGTCGTGGAAGAAGGCGAGGTCGCCCAGGCCCGATCCCGACACCACGTTCCCGCGGACCACGTTCCCGGTGGCCTCCCACGTGTACTCGTCGTTCTCCGGGTACGTGATGACCACGATCCCGCCCAGGGTGTGGTCGTAGACCCGGTTCCTCTCGATCGTGTCGTTGATGCCGCCGGCGACGAGGATGCCGTTGCCCATGGCGGTGATCGAGATGTCGATGGCCGGGGTCTTGCCGTTGTTGTTGCCGTACACCAGGTTGCCGACGATCGTGTTGTCGTCCTGCGGGGCGTTGGGCTCGTAGGAGCCGCTGTTGGGCACGATGCCGGCCCGGTTGTAGCGCCAGGTCGAGTTGGCGATCACCAGGTTCCCGCCGGCGTTGGTCCCGGAGTAGCCCAAGCCGTTCCACTCGGAGGTCACGTCGGTGATCAGCGCGTCGCACGGCTGGCAGCCGCCGATGTAGAAGCCGGCGTCGGGGCTGCCCGACGCGTACGAGTGGTCGAACTGCCCCTTCGTCGACTCGAACGCGTAGACGCCGTAGTCGCCGTTGCGGACGGCGGTCAGGTACGAGCCGCGGTAGCCCTCCACGCCGGTCCAGAAGAAGCCGTTCTTGGTGTAGTTCTGCGCGGTCAGGTTCTCGATGGCCACGCCCTTGGCCTTCACGATCTTGAAGCCGTTGGCCAGCTTCAGGCCGCCGTCGAGCACCACCTTCTCGCGGTCGAGGCCGCGGATGGTCAGGTACGGCTTCGTCTCGGGGACGTCGACCGCCTCCCGGTAGGTCCCCGGCGAGATCAGGACGAGGTCCCCGGGCTGGGCGGCGTCGACGGCCTTCTGGATGGTGGGGTAGTCGGCGGGCACCCGCACGGTGCCGCCGCTGGCCTCCGCGGCGACGTCGACGCTGGGGTCGGCCACGGGCGGCGGTGCCTTGACGCTGCCCACCAGCACCCGGCCCTTCATGCCGCCCGTCTTCGAGCCGTGGAGGCTGCAGTAGTACTCATAGACGCCCTCGGTGGGGAAGGCGTGCGAGTAGTGGTCGCCGGGCCGGAACCGTTGGGCGGTGGCGCCCCAGTCGGCCCCCTTCGCCACCGGCACGATGTTGTGGTCGTTGCGGCCGTCGTTGGCCCAGGACACCGTGCCGCCGACGTCGATGCGGATGTCGGCGCCGTCGTCGCCGAACACGTTGTCGAGCGCCACGACCTCGGTGGCCTTGGCCAGCGTGGCGCCGCCGCCGAGCTGGCGGAGGTCGGGGTCGGCGCCGCACGCGCCGGCCAGGATCAGCACCACCGCCGCGGTGGCGAACACGGACTTGCGCATGGGTCGTCCCCCTTGTGGCCCACCCCGCGGCGGTGCCGGACGGCCGCATCCTGCCACACGGAACCGAGCGATCACTCCGAACGGGTGACGCGACGGACCGCGCGACCGAGGCCCGGGTCGCGACCGCAGATCCTCGATCGCGACCCCCAGCAAGTACCCTGTGGCCTCGTGGAGAAGGGAACGGCATGAAGCTCGTGGTCCAGGTGCCGTGTCTGAACGAGGAGGAGACCCTCCCCCTCGTGCTCGAGTCGATCCCGCGGCAGATCCCCGGGATCGACGAGATCGTCGTCCTGATCATCGACGACGGGTCCACCGATCGCACCGTCGAGGTGGCTCGCGAGCACGGCGTCACCGAGTTCGTGTTCCACGCCCGCAACCGGGGCCTCGGCCGCTCGTTCCACGACGGCGTGCAGCGGGCCCTCGAGCTCGGCGCCGACATCGTGGTCAACACCGACGGCGACAACCAGTACCCGCAGGAGCGCATCACCGACCTGGTGCAGCCGATCCTCCGGGGCGAGGCCGAGATCGTCATCGCCGATCGCCAGGTCCACCTGGTGGAGCACTTCTCGAAGGCCAAGATCGCCCTGCAGAAGTTCGGCAGCAACGTGGTGAACCGGGCGGGGGGCACCGACCTGCCGGACGCCGCCAGCGGGTTCCGCGCCTACTCGCGCGAGTCGCTGATGCTGCTGAACACCATCACCCGCTTCAGCTACTGCATGGAGACCATCATCCAGGCGGGCATCAAGAAGCTGAAGATCGTCAGCATCCCGGTCACCACCAACGCCAAGACCCGCGAGTCCCGGCTGTTCGGCTCCACCAAGGAGCACGTGGCCAAGTCCGGCATGGCCATCGTGCGGGCCTACATCATGTACAAGCCCTACGCGATCTTCGGCGCCACCGCGGTGATCTTCTTCATCCTCGGGATCGCGCCGTTCGCCCGCTACGCGGTGCTCAAGTTCACCGACAGCGGCGGCAACCACCTGCAGTCGCTGCTGCTCGGGGTGGCCGGCATCCTGGCCGCCTTCCTGTCGGTGATGCTCGGCGTCATCTCCGACCTCATCCGCACCAACCGGATGCTCATCGAGGACGGCCTCGAGCACACCAAGAAGATGCGCTTCGACCGCCCCTCGGACTCCCTGCCCGCCGCCCCGGTGGCCAGCGCCGATCCCGACCGCGTCCGCGCCTACACCGGCGAGCCCGCCGCCTGAAGCCCGTCCCGGCGGTTCGCCCGCCGGGATTCCCGTCACCCAGGGTCGCCGAGCGACCCCTCGCGACAGGAACCCGAGCACCGCCGAGGTTCCCGTCACCAAGGGTCGCCGAGCGACCCTTCGCGACAGGAACCCCGCTCGGTCCGTCCTAGTAGCGCAGGCCGGGGGCCCGGGTGTGGAAGATGTCGGTGGCGAGCTGGGTGCCGAGCTTGGTGGCGTCCCAGCGCTTCCCGCCGTTGCTGAGGCTGGCGCCGTTGGTCCAGCCCGTCATGAGGATGATGTCCTCGGCCACGGCCCGGATGACCTGGCCGGTCACGTGCTGGGACTCGTCGGAGGCCAGCCACGCCACCAGCGGCGAGGACACCGAGGGGTCCATGCGGTTCCACTCGCCGTCGGGCACGTCGTCGGCCTCGATGACCGTCGGGGCGCCGGGCATGGTGCCGGTGATGCGGGTGGCGGCGGCGGGACCGACGCAGTTGACGGTGACGCCGAGCTTGTAGAGCTCGAGGCTGAGGGTCTGGGTCAGCCCGGCGATGCCGGCCTTGGCGGTGGCGTAGTTGGTCTGGCCGAAGTTGCCCACGAGGCCGGCGCCGGAGGTGGTGTTGATGACCCGGCCGGTGAACGCCTCGCCCGACTTCGACTTCTCGCGCCAGTGCTTGGCGGCGTGGTGGCACGGGGCCCAGGTGCCCTTGACGTGGACGCGGAGGACGGCGTCGAAGTCGCCCTCGCTCATGTTCCAGATGGCGCCGTCGCGCACGATGCCGGCGTTGTTGACCAGCACGTCCATGGAGCCGAAGGCCTCGATGGCCTGGGCGATCATGCGCCCGGCGCCGTCGAAGTCGGCGACGTCCTCGTAGTTGGCGACGGCCTCGCCGCCGCGGCCCTTGATGATGTCGACGGTGAGGTCGGCGTCGCGGCCGGTGCCCTCACCGGTGACCGAGCCGCCCAGGTCGTTCACGACGACCTTGGCGCCGTGCTTGGCCAGCTCCAGGGCGTGGCCCCGGCCGATGCCGTGCCCCGCTCCCGTGACGATCGCAACCTTGCCGTCGAGCATGCCCATGGGTCTTCGCGCCTCCGTGATCAGCGTCTTTCTGACGAACCGTCAGATCCTAGGAGGGCGGCGTTCGCGCTGGTCAATCGCCGCTGCTGATGGAGGACCCCACCGTTTCGAACTGCTCGCCGTCGCCCGGGCACTCGGTGCTGGCCCCTTGGGCCCAGACCCCGTCGCGGCCGTCGACGTCGGCGCGCTGCTGCAGCTTGCCGTCCCCGTCGACGAAGCCGAACACCACCTTCGTCGCCGAGCGGCTCAGCTCCACGCGGTGGGTGCCGCTGGGGGGCGAGCCGGCGACCGACTCGGGCTTGCTGGTGTCCGGTGCGTCCGCCGGATCGGCGTAGATCGGTTGGCCGACGGGCGTGAAGGTGTCGCGGTGCTCGCAGGCCCACGCCGGCGCCTTCGCCGACGTCGGCGGGCTGGCGGCACCGTCGCTCCCCGATCCGCAGCCGGCCAGGGCCAGCCCGGCCAGCCCCACCGCCGCCGCCATCCGCACCACCGCTGATCCGATCACGCCATTCCGCTGCATGCCGGACCCGTCGGCACCGGCCGCGCGTCCTGGAGGGCGGCGAGCGGATTCCGGTGCGGGCGACGGGCAAGGGCGCCCGTAGGGTCGACGCCGATGTCGGAACCCTCGTCGAGCTCGATCCCGCTCTCCACCACCCCGCCTCTGCGAGACCTGTGGCGCTACGGCCGGGACCACCGGTCCCGGGTGGTGCTGGCCATCTCGATGTCGCTGTTCAACAAGGTGTGCGACATCGCCCCCGAGCTGCTCATCGGCGCAGCCGTCGACGTCGTGGTCAACGAAGGGCAGTCGTTCATCGGCCGGCTGTTCGGGGTGGCCGACCGCTACGAGCAGCTGACCATCCTGGTGGTGGCCACCGTGCTGGTGTGGCTGCTCGAGTCGGCCAGCGAGTACGTGGCCGTCCTCAACTGGCGCTACCTGGCCCAGGTGGTGGAGCACGAGGCCCGGATGGACACCTACCGGCACGTGCAGTCGCTGGAGATCTCCTACTTCGAGGACCGCACGTCGGGCGGCCTGATGACCGTGCTCAACGACGACGTGAACCAGCTCGAGCGCTTCCTCGACATGGGGCCCCACAAGCTGATCATCACCGCCGCCAACGTGGTGTTCGTGGGGATCGTGTTCGCGATCATCTCGCCGCTGCTGACCGTGCTGGCGTTCCTCCCCATCCCGGTGATCGTGGCCGGGTCGCTGCTCTACCAGAGCCGCCTGCAGCCCCGCTACGCCAAGGTGCGGGCCGCCGCCGGCACCATCAGCGACACCCTCACGAACGGCATCGGCGGCATCGCCACCATCAAGTCGTTCAACGCCGAGGACCGCGAGGTCGAGCGGGTGCGAGTCGACAGCGAGCAGTACCGGGTGGTCAACCAGGACGCCATCCGCCTCTCCACCGCCTTCCGCCCGCTCATCCGCACCGCGGTGCTGGCCGGCTTCACCATGACCCTCCTGGTGGGTGGCCGAGCTGCCCTGCGCGGCGACCTGCCCGTCGGGCTGTTCTCGGTCCTCGTCTACATGTCCCAGCGTCTGCTGTGGCCGCTCACCGACCTGGGCGAGACGCTCGACCTGTACCAGCGGGCCATGGCGTCCTGCCGGCGGATCTTCGGCCTGCTGGAGGCCCAGCCCCGGATCCTGCCGGGCACCCACGACCTGCCGCTGCCGGTGCGGGGCGCGGTGCGGTTCGACGACGTGCGCTTCGCCTACGAGTCGAGCCCCAGCGAGGTGCTCCGCGGCCTGAGCATCGACGTCCCCGCCGGCGAGACCCACGCCATCGTCGGCGCCACCGGCTCGGGCAAGTCCACCGTGGTCAAGCTGCTGCTCCGCCTCTACGAGCCCACCAGCGGCCGGATCACCCTCGACGGCGAGCCCATCGACCAGCTGACCTTCGCGTCGCTCCGCGGCGCCACCGGCTTCGTGGCCCAGGACGTGTTCCTCTTCCACGGCACCGTGCGGGAGAACCTGACCTACGGCCGCCCGGACGCCTCCGACGACGACGTGCGCCGCGCCGCCGAGCTGGCCGAGGCCACCGAGTTCATCGAGGCCATGCCCGAGGGCTACGACACGGTGGTGGGCGAGCGGGGCCAGAAGCTCTCCGGCGGCCAGCGCCAGCGGCTGACGATCGCCCGTGCGATCCTCCGCGACCCGGCCGTGCTCATCCTCGACGAGGCCACCTCGGCGGTCGACAACGAGACCGAGGCCGCCATCCAGCGGTCGCTCGAGAAGGTCTCGGCCGACCGCACCACCATCGTCATCGCCCACCGTCTGTCGACGGTCCGCCACGCCCACCGCATCCACGTGATGGAGGCCGGCTGCGTCATCGAGGCGGGCACCCACGAGGAGCTGGTCGCCCTCGGCGGCCTCTACGCCGCCCTCTGGCGGGTGCAGACCGGCGAGACCACCGCCACCGCCACCGACTGACCGCCCCGGCCCCTCGAACCCTCGAACACCGATCCCCCCCTCGAACTTGTGGGCCCACGCTGCCGTTTCCGGCGCTCTGGGCCCACAAGTTCGCCTGGGGTCCCGGAGCGCCATCCAACTTGTGGGCCCAGGCCGCCGTTTCCAGCGCGGTGGGCCCACAAGTTGGCGGCGGGGGCGCGCCGAGGTAGGTGACGACGTGGGGGTCGCAGGGCGAGGTGCAGGCGTGACGTGACGAGGATCTCGTTGACCGATGTCGGGAGTTGAGCGTACGCTCAATGCAGTTGCTCAAAGCACCCGCTCAACCCCTTGGAGGCCACGATGCGCGACTACCTCCCGATCGTCTACGCCACCTACCTCGTGACGGCGGTGGGGCTGTGCTCCTGGCTGGCCCGCACCCTGTTCCGCAACGGTGCGGTCTTCCTCGCCGACGTGTTCGCCGACCGGCCCGAGCTGGCCCAGGCGGTCAACCGGCTGCTCGTGACGGGCTTCGCCATGTTCAACCTCGGCTACGCCTTCTTCCTCTTGCAGGGCGGCGTGGCCGCCGACGCCACCGAGGCCTTCGAGGTGCTCGCCCGCAAGCTGGGCGTCCTGCTGGTGAGCCTGGCCGTCGTGCACTTCGTGAACATCGCCGCCTTCCACTGGATCAACGGTCGGCGCCGCCAGGCGACCATGGTCCCGCCCGTGGCACCGCAGCGCCGGGTGGAGCCCCCGGCCGGCGGCGGCCCCTGGGGCCACCCGCTGCCGCCCCCGCCGGCTGCCCCCCGGCCGGCGCCGGTCCCGTGACCACCGACCAGGCGGCGAGCCCCGGGACCGGGAGCGCCCCCACCGGCGCTCCCGGTCCCGCGTCGCTGACCGTCTTCTACGACCGGGGCTGCGCCCTGTGCCGGCGGAGCCGGGCCTGGCTCGAGGCCCAGCCCACCTGGTTGCCTCTCACCTTCGTGGCGGCCGACGCCGACGAGGCCCGGGCGCTGCTCCCCGACCTGCCGTGGCTGGGCACCGAGCTGGTGGTGGTGGGCGACGACGGATCGAGCTGGATCGGCCCGGCCGCCTTCGTCACGTGCCTGTGGGCCACCGTGCGCTACCGGGCGTGGTCCCGACGCCTGGCGTCCCCCGCCCTCGCGCCGCTCGCCGAGCGCTTCTTCGTGGCGGTCTCGGCCAACCGGTCCACCCTGGCCGCCGCCCTGGGCGACGGGTGCCCCGACGGCACCTGCCACCACCGGCCACCAGCGGCCGGGGCCACCGGTCGCCCGCGACCCGCGTCGGGCTGGTGAGGCCCCCACGAGGCCGGCGCCCGCCGCGGCGTCTGCCAACATGGCCGGGCCGCCGAGCGGGGAGGAGGTCACCGTGGTCGCCAAGCCCAAGAGCACCAAGGACGCCCCCTCGGGCGCCGAGACCCGTGAGCGCCTCGTGGCCGCGGCTCGGGCCTGCCTCCAGTCGGAGGGCATCGCCGGCGCCAGCGCCCGGGCCATCGCCCGCCACGGCGACCTGAACCAGGCGCTGGTCTTCTACCACTTCGGCTCCGTCGACGGCCTGCTCCAGGCGACGGCCCGCGAGGACGCCGAGCGGCGGGCCCGCCTCTACGAGGACCAGCTCACCGGCGCGTCGACGCTGGCGGAGCTGGTGGCGGTGGGCCGCACCATCCACGACGTCGAGACCCGCGACGGCAGCTCGGCCGTGCTCACCCAGCTGCTGGCCGGGGCGGTGTCCTCGCCGAGCCTGGGCGCCGCCATCCTCGACGGCATGAAGCCGTGGACCTCCCTGGTGCAGGACGCCCTGCGGCGGGTGGTGGCCGACACCGCCCTGGCCTCGGTGGTCCCGCTCGACGACCTCGCCTTCGCCATCTCCTCGCTGTTCCTCGGGATGGAGCTGATGGCCTCGCTCGACCCCGACCACGACCGGGTGGCGGGGCTCTTCACCAGCCTCGACTCGGTCAGCCTCCTCCTCGACGCGCTGCTGCGCGCCACCAGCCCGTGATGGCCGACCCGCAGATCGGAGACCCGTGACCGACGCCGACGAGGCCTTCGAGGCCGTCGCCCGCTCCCTGCCCACCAGCGACGGGGACCTCGAGGAGCTGCTGGCCCGGGCCACCCACGTGGCCCGCAACGCCATCTGCATCACCGACGCCGACCTCGACGAGCCCGGACCCCGGATCGTCTACGTGAACCCCGCGTTCGAGCGCATCACCGGCTACCGGTCCGAGGAGGTGGTGGGGCGCAACCCCCGCTTCCTCCAGGGGCCGGCCACCGACCGCGCCGTGATCGCCCGGCTGCGCGCCGACCTCGAGGCCGGGCGTCCGTTCCAGGGCGAGACCGCCAACTACCGCAAGGACGGCGAGCAGTTCCACATGTCGTGGCGCATCGCGGCGGTGCGCGGCGCCGACGGCCGGGTGACCCACTACGTCGCCGCCCAGGAGGACATCACCGCGCTCCGAGCCGCCGAGCAGCGGCTGCGCGACGAGGCCACCTACCAGGAGCAGGCGAGCGATTGGCTGGGACACCTCGTGACGCTGGCGGTGACCCTGGCGCGGGCCTCGAGCCCCGACGAGGTGCTGGCGCTGGTGGCGGCCACCGCGGTGGGCTCGCTCGGCGCCGATCGGGCGGCGGTGGTGCTGGTCGACGACGAGCGCGCCCAGTGGCTGGTGGCCGCCGTCGCCGGCGAGGGCGCCGCCGTGGCCGGGTCTCGCTTCTCCCCCGAGGCCGGCACGCTCGTGGCCGACGCCCTAGAGGGAGCGACACCGCGGCTCTGGGCCACCCCGGCCCGACTCGTGGGCGCCGGCCTCGACGACGACGACGCCGGGGCGGTCGCCGTCCTCCCCCTCGGCGACGACGAGCCCTACGGCGTGCTGGCGCTGACCTTCCCTCCCGGGCACCGGTTCCGGGTGGCCGAGGAGTCCCACCTCGGCCTGCTCGCCCGCCTCACCACCCTCACCCACCGCAAGACCCAGGCCCTCGATGCCCAGAGCTCGGTGGCGAGCGAGCTCCAGGCGGCGCTGCTCCCCTCGCTCGGTGCCCTGCCCGGGCTCGAGCTGGCCTGGCAGTACCTGGCGGTCGCCGACCACTCGGTCGTGGGTGGCGACTGGTACGACGCCGTCGAGCTCCCCGGGGGACGGGTGGCGCTGTTCGTGGGCGACGTCGTCGGCCACGGCCCCCGAGCCGCCGCCCTGATGGGCGAGGTCCGCTTCACCACGCGGGCTGGTGCGGGCCTTCGCCGAGCCCGGCCGGCTCCTGGACGAGCTCGATGCGTCGCTGCTCACCGCCCACGCCCCGGGCCAGGCGATGGCCACGCTCTGCGCCGTGGTGGTGGAGCCCGGCGGCACGCTCCGCTACAGCTCCGCCGGCCACCCCCACCCGGTGGTGCGCCGCGTCGACGGCACCGTCGACGTGCTCAGGGGCGGGCAGTCCCGCCTGCTCGGCGCCAGCGCCGATGGCGAGGCCCGCTCGACCGCCACCGGCCACCTCCGGCCGGGCGACTGCCTGGTGGCCTTCAGCGACGGCGTCTTCGAGCGCCGCGGCACCGACTACGACGTCGCGTACCGCGACCTGCTCGACCGACTGCGGGCCACCAGCCCCAACCCTCGAGCGCTCTGCGACGCGATCATCGGCGATCGCCTCGCCGACGACGGCGAGGCACCGTTCCGGGACGACGTCGTGGTGCTCGCCGCCCGTTGGGAGGGGTCGTGACCACGGCAGGCGCCGAGCGCTCCACCACGTTCCCGCCCGAGGCGGAGCGGCTGGCCGGCGTGCGCGACTTCGCCCAGGAGGCGGCGGCCGAGCTCCAGCTCCAGGTCGACGCCGACGTGCTGGCCGTGGTGGTGGGCGAGCTGGCTGCCAACGCCGTGCGCCACCAGGACGGCGAGGCCACGCTCACCATCCGCCGCCTCGACGGCGGGGTGCTCGAGGTCGAGGTGTGCGACGAGGCGCCCGGCCTGCCCGAGCTGGCCGAGCAGGACCCCTGGCGGTTGGGCGGGCACCGGGGGATCGCCCTCGTGGCCGCCCTCGCCAGCGAGTGGGGCGTCGAGGTGCTGGGCCCGGGCAAGCGGGTGTGGGCCCGCCTCGGGCCAGCGGTTCCCCCGATCGGCTGACCGCGGAGCGAGCCGAAACTTTCACTGTACGTGAGAACGGACAATCTGTACCCTGGCGACATCACCGCTCCGGCACCACCCCCCGAGGCCCGAGCTCCCCGATCCCCCGCCGCCCCCGATCTGGAGGCGGTGGGCGAGTTCGAGCTGCTCGCCGAGGTCGTCGACCTCGCCATCCTGCGCGCCGATGCCGACGGCGCCGTCACCTACGCCAACTCGGCGGCCTGCGAGCTGCTGTGGCGCACGCCCGAAGGGCTCACCCGCGACGGCTGGCTCGACGCCGTGCACCGAGATGACCGGCGCCGCCTGGCCGCCGCCGCCGGGGCCGTGCTGCAGAGCGGCGCCTCCTCGGTCGAGGAGTGCCGCATCGACGTGTTGGGCGAGACCCGTTGGGCCCGCGTGCGGCTCAACGCCATCCGCACCGGCTACGACGAGCCCACCGGTTGGGTGGCGATCGGCGAGGACATCACCACCGAGCGGGCAGCGAGCGACGAGCTCACCCGCCGGGCCACCCACGACGCCCTCACCGGCTTGCCCAACCGGGTGCTGCTGGAGGACCGCCTCTCGCTGGCGCTGGCTCGCAGCCACCGCGACCGCAGCACGGTGACCGTCTTCTTCCTGGACCTCGACCGCTTCAAGCAGGTCAACGACCGCCACGGCCACCGCATCGGCGACCGGGTGCTGCGCGAGGTGGCGGCCCGCATCACCAGGGCCATCCGCGGCGCCGACACCGCCGCCCGCCTCGGCGGCGACGAGTTCGTGGTGGTGGCCGAAGGGCTCGACCGCGAGGTCGCCGTGCGGGTGGCCCTGCGCATCACCAGCACCATCGCCCAACCCATCGACCTCGGCGGCGAGGAGCTGGTGCTGCGGGCCTCGGTGGGCGTGGCCCAGTCGCCGCACGCCGCGGTGGCCCCAGCCGTGCTGGTCGATGCCGCCGACGCTGCGATGTACGACGCCAAGCGCCTCGAGCTCGGCCTGGCGTTCGCGCCGCTGGGCGACGGGGACGGCGCCGGACAGCCCGACGTCGCCCCCGCCTGATCAGTCGGCGAAGGTGAGCACGGCCCGGTTGAGCCCGCCGCCGTGCATGGCGTCGAGCGCCTCCTGCACCTGCTCGGGCTGGTAGGTGGCCGACACCAGCTCGTCGAGCTTGAGCTTGCCGGCCTTGTAGAGCTCGATGAACAGCGGGATGTCGTGGTGCGGGCGGGCCGAGCCGTAGCGGCAGCCCATGATCGACTTGTCGTTGTAGAGCGTGTTCACCATGAAGCTGGCCTCGCTGCCGAACTTCGGCACGCCCAGCAGCACCGCGCTGCCGCCCCAGTCGAGGAGGTCGATCGACTGGCGGATGAGCGCCGGGTGGCCCACGCACTCGAACGCGTAGTCGACGCCGTTGGGCAGGATCGCCTTGACCGCCTCGGCCGTGTCGACGTCGGGGCCGGCGGCGATGAAGTGGGTGGCGCCGAACTGCAGGGCGGCCGCCTCCTTGGCCGGGTTGGCATCGACGGCGATGATCGTCCCGCAGTTCGAGAGCGCCAGGCCCTGCAGCACGCTGAGGCCGATGCCGCCGATGCCGATCACCATGGCCGACTGGCCGATCCGGGGCTTGGCCCGGTTGAGCACCGCGCCCGTGCCGGTGAGCACGGCGCAGCCGATGAAGCAGGCCGACGCGAACGGCACGTCCTTGTCGATCACCACGGCCTGGGTCTCGGTCACCACGGTGTGCTCGGCGAACACGCCGGCGTTGGCGAACTGGAACGCCTTCTCGCCGCCGACGGTGAACGGCGCCTTGAGCCGCCCGGCGTTGACCCGGCAGAACGTGGCCTGGCCCCGGTCGCACGCGCCGCACTGCCCGCAGTTGCCCAGCGTGGTGAGCACCACGTGGTCGCCGACCTTGACCGTCGACACGCCGGCCCCGATCTGCTCGACCACGCCCGCCCCCTCGTGGCCCATCACCGCCGGCGTCGGGAACGGGATCGTCCCGTTCACCACGCTCACGTCCGAGTGGCAGAGCCCCGCCGCGTGGATCCGCACCCGCACCTCGTTCGCCCGCAGGTCCCGCACCTCCACATCCGTGCGAACCTCCAGCTCACCAGTCCAAACGATGGCTTTCACGTTTTCATCCTCACTCGTTCGCTGCGCTCACTCCGTTCGGATGAGCGGTCTTGCCCGGCTGACGCCGTACGTCCTCTGTCGGGCCACCGGCTTCGCCGCCGGCCCCGAGCGTCGTGGGGGGGCTCCGCAAGCTCCGCCCCCCCACACCCCCGAGCTCGCTTCGCTCGAAGGTCAAGCCCTACCGATCAAGCGCTCCAAACTATCGATTGCATCTCGGAGTAGGCGTGGAGGCCCCAGACGCCGCCGTCTCGGCCGACGCCGCTGTACTTGAAGCCACCGAAGGCGGCCTCGTGGTTGCGCTGGAGCGTGTTGATGCCGATGTTGCCGGCGCGGAGCAGCTTGGCCACGGCCATGGCCCGGCCGCTGTCGGCGGAGAAGACGTAGTCGTAGAGGCCGTAGGGGCTGTCGTTGGCGATGGCGATCGCCTCGTCCTCGGTGTCGAAGGGGATCACCGTGATGACGGGGCCGAAGGCCTCCTCGCGGGCGACGGTCATCTCGTTGGTGGCGTCGACCACGAGGGTGGGCGCCACGTAGAAGCCGGAGTCGATCTCGGGGCGCTTGCCGCCGACGGCGAGGGTGGCGCCCTCGTCGGTGGCGGTGCGGATGAGGGCCTCGACGCGGTCCCGGTGGGCTTCGGTGATGACCGGGCCGATCACGGTGTCGCGCTTCGAGCGGGTCGCCCACCTTGAGGTGCGGCGCCATGCCCGAGAGCTTGCCGACCAGCTCGTCGTAGACGCCGCGCTGCACGACGATCCGGGTGGGCGAGGTGCAGATCTGGCCGGAGTGGAAGGTCCAGGTGCTGCTCACGTTCGAGATGACGTTCTTCAGGTCGGCGTCGTCGAAGACGATGGCCGCCCCCTTGCCGCCCAGCTCGAGCAGCAGGCGCTTCATCTGCTTGCCGCCCACCTCGGCGATGCGGCAGCCGACGCCGGTGGAGCCGGTGAAGGAGATCATGTCGACGTCGGGCGAGGTGGTGATGGCCTCGGCGGCCTCGACCGTGCTGGCCGAGACGACGTTGACCACGCCGGCCGGGAACCCGGCCTCCTCGAACAGCTCGCCCATGCGGATCACCGCGAGCGGGTCCTGCACCGGCGGCTTGACCACCACGGTGTTGCCCATGGCGAGCGCCGGCGCGACCTTGCCGGCCATGTTGGTGACCGGGAAGTTGTAGGCGGCCAGCGCGGCGACCACGCCGACGGGAGCGCGGTGCTCGACGCCACCGATGATGCCGCCGGGGGCCAGCGCCGTGGACGGCATGACCGCCGGGGGCAGCGCCACCAGGTTCGACTCGGGCTGGGCGTAGCGGCGGAAGCGGGCGGAGACCTGCGGGACCTGCATGGTCTTGGCCACCCGCATGGTGGCGCCGGTCTCGGCCTGCACGAGCGGGACCAGCTCGTCGCGGTGGGCGTCCCACACGTCGGCGAAGCGGCCGAGCAGCGCGCACCGCTCCTCCATCGAGGTGCGCTGCCACCCGTCGAAGGCGTCCTTGGCGGCCCGGCAGGCGTCCTGGGCCTGCTGCACGGTGGCGTCCGGCGCGCTCCCGACGACCTGCTCGGTCGACGGGTTCACGATGTCGTAGCGGGCATCGGTCGCCACGTGCTCGCCGCCGATCAACAGGCGGTAGGTGCGTTCGTCGGTCACGTCGGCGAACTGTAACGCGTTCTAGTTCGGCCCACGCGGGCGCAGGACCGGCGACGGTGGTGCCGCCAGTTCGTGCTGCACGACCGCCCCCCGACGTGACCAGGAGCGGCGCTACGGGTACACCCGCTCGGGCGCTGAGGGCGGCCACGAACGAGGTGCTCCTTCGCCATCGGTTGCGGAACGGTGGCAACCTCAGGCCCATGGCCGAGGACGGCGCCAGGCCCGAGCCCGAAGGATCCCCACCCAGGACCGCAGCAGCCCGGCCCCGCTACGAGGTGCAGGAGCTGCGTGGTGACCATGCCGCTGCGGTCCTTGCCTTCGAGCGAGAGAACCGCAGCTACTTCGCAGCGTCGGTGACCGATCGCGGCGATGACTACTTCGCGGAGTACGCCGAGCGCCACGCCAAGCTCCTGGAGCAGCAAGCAGCCGGGCACGGTGCCTTCCATGTGCTGGTCGGCGTGGATGGGGAGATCCTGGGGCGCATCAACCTGTACGACATCGCCGACGGAAGCGCCGATGTCGGGTACCGGATGGCCGAGCGGGTGGCCGGTGCTGGCGTCGCGACCACGGCGCTGCGACAGCTGTGCGTGATCGCCGCCGATCGCCACGGCCTCCGGCTGCTGCGTGCCAAGACCTCCGACCTCAACGTCGCGCCGAGCCGAGTGCTCATGAACGCCGGCTTCGCTCCTGTCGAGCGGACCGAGGTGGCCGGCCGGCCCGGCACCTCGTACGAACGACGCTTGACCCCTCACCCTCCACCGCCAGACCGCTAGGCGGACGCCCGGTTCGCGGTTGTGCTCCTGCCGCCGTCGTGCAACACTGAACCACATGGTTCAGTATCGGAGCGCGAGGCTCGACACCTGCTTCGCAGCGCTGGCGGACGCCACGCGGCGGGGGGTGCTCGAGCAGCTCGGCCGCGAGCAGGCTTCGATCTCGGACCTCGCCGATCGCTTCCACATGTCCCCCACGGGCATGGGGAAGCACGTGCGCATCCTCGAGCAGGCCGGGCTCGTCGCCACCGAGAAGGTCGGTCGCGTCCGCACCTGCCGCATCGGGGACCGCCGCCTCGCCGAGGTGACCGAGTGGATCGACCAGTACCAGCGGCGATGGGACGCCCGCTTCGGCGAGCTCGACCACGTCATCGAAGACCTCAAGCACAAGGAGCAGGCACATGGACACGAGTAGTCGAGATCGGGCCGCCGCAGCGGGGAGCAGCACGCAGGTCGAGCGGGTGTCGGATCGCGAGGTCGTCGTCACGCGGTCGTTCGACGCTCCGGCCCGCCTGGTCTTCGAGGCGTGGTCGAACCCCGACCTCTTCCGACGCTGGTGGGTGCCGAGGTCCATGGGGATGGTGCTGGACTCCTGCGAGATGGACGTCCGCACGGGTGGCACCTACCGCCTCGGCTTCAGCGGTGGCATGGACTTCTTCGGCACCTACCTCGAGGTGACGCCGCCGTCGCGCATCGTCTGGACGAACGACGAAGGTGGTGAGGAGTCCTCCGTCACCACGGTCACCCTGACCGAGGAAGACGGCAGGACGGTGGTCGTCGTGCGCGAGCGGTACCCCTCGAAGGAAGCGCTCGACGCCGAGGGCGGAGGCGCCTCCGAGGCGATGCACGAGACCTTCGGCCAGCTGGACGAGTTGCTCGTCGAGCTCGCTTCGGGGTCGCACCCAGCGCCCTGAGCGGTGGCCTCGCTCCGTCGCCAGGAGGATGGAGCAATCCGGAAACCACCTGTTGTGATCGAACGTGTGTTCGAGTACGATGCCATCCATGACCCGAACGGAGGAGTTGCGGACCCAGACCTTGGCGCTGGTCCGCGCTCTGGATCCGGAGCGGATGAGCGGCGCTGACGCCGCCGCTGTGGTGCAGGACCTCGCGGTCATCGAGAAGGCGGCGGCCACCGGGCGGATGTTCGCTGCCATGCGGGTGGCGAAGACCGACGCATGGCGGGGCCAGGGCCACGCCTCGGCGGCCGACTGGTTGGCCGCCCAGGCCGGGATCACGGTGCGGGAGGCCAACGCCCAGTTGGGCACCGCCGCGAAGGCCGACCGGTTGGGCAAGACCAAGGACCAGATGCGGTCCGGCAAGCTCTCCCCCGACCAGGCGGCCGCCGTGGCCGATGCCGCCACGGCGGACCCGGACGCCGAGGACTCCCTGTCGATGCGGCGGCCAACGACACCACCGCCAAGCTCAAGGACGAGGCCGCGCGGGTCAAGGCCGCCGCCACGGACTCGGCCACGCGGGAGCGGCGCATCCGGGCCGAACGGTCGGTGCGCACCCGCACCGACCGTGACGGAGCCTTCTGCCTCAACCTCCGCGGGCCGGCGGCCGACGGCGTGCGCCTGTTGTCCCTGTTGCGGCCCTACGAGGAGCAGGCCTTCCGCACCGGCCGGACCGACGGCATCCGGGACACCTTCGAGAACCGCTCGTACGACGCCTTCCAGGCCTTCCTCGCCGACCTCCAGGCCAGCAGCGCGAGCGCCGACCGGCCGGCTCCGGCGTCGGGCTCACGCCCGGCGCAGCCGGCCGCCACGGGTTCGGCGGCACCGGGCTCGGCCGCATCCGCCTCGACGGGGCCTGACCCTGCAGCGCCGCCGGAGTCGGCTGCGTCGGGGGCGTCGGTCCGTGGCCGAACGGGGGCTGACGCGCCAACGCCGCCGCTGGCCTCCGCGGAGCCGGCGGCGCCAGACCCGATGGCCAGCGCTGCTGCGCCGCCCGGACCCGGTGCGCACGGTCGCCAGCACGCGGCGCCCGCTCGTGTCGGCACGGGCGATCGACCGGCCGGGCCGGTGCGGGCCCGACCGCCGGGCGGCAACAACGTGAAGGTGATCGTGCGGATCGACCACTCAGCGCTGGTGCGAGGCCACACCGTGGCTGGCGAGACCTGCGAGGTGGCGGGCGTTGGACCGATCTCCGCCGGTGCCGTCCGCGAGCTGCTGCGGGACGATCCGTTCCTCGCCGCCGTCGTCACCAAGGGGCGGGACGTGGTCACCGTCGCCCACCTCGGCCGAGGGCTGAACGCCCACCAGCGCACGGCCATCGAGGCCTTGGGCCTGCGGTGCGCCAACCGGGCCTGCAACCGGACCGTCGCCCTCCAGATCGACCACCGGGTGCCCTACGCCCAGGTGCCCGAGACCCGGCTCGACAACCAGGACCCGCTCTGTCCGGACTGCCACCGCCGCAAGACCCACCACGGCTGGCACCTCGAGCCCGGCACCGGACCGCGCCGCTTCCTGCCGCCCGATGAGCCGCCGGGTCGGCAGAGCCTCCGGCGAACCGAGCAGGGCACCGGACCGCTCAGGGATCCGCGGAGCCGGCCAGCGGCGGGTCGGACCGACCAGGGCACCGGGTCGCCCGAGGTCGGTGAGCGCGCCGACAGTGCCCTGCGACCCCGGCCCGGAACGCACCAACCCTCCCTGCTGTAGCGCCAGGGGGGGTCGGTGGACGAGCTGCGGTGGGGCTCGACCTGGCGGCTGCGATCCCGGCCGGGGACGGGCCAACCCTCCCCGCTGGGCCCGAGGGAAGGTGCGTGGACGTGCTGCGGTCCGGACTCGGCTCGGCGGGACGCACCCCAGGCCCGGAACGCACCGACCCTCCCTGCTGTAGCGCGAGGGAAGGTCGGTGGACGAGCTGCGGTCGGGCTCGGCCCGGCGAGACGCACCCCAGGCCCGGAACGCACCGACCCTCCCTGCGGTTGTGCGAGGGAGGGTCGGTGGACGAGCTGCGGTGGCGTCTTGACCCGGTGCCGCATCCGCCGGCGGCTCGAATCGGTGGGCAGGCCGGGCCGGCGGCTACTTGTCGAAGTCGAGGTCGAGCAGCTTGATGGCGTTGCCGCGCACCAGCTTGTAGATGACGTCCTCGGGGAGGTCGCCCATCAGCTTCTCGCCCACGGTCTTGGAGTGCGGCCAGGTGGAGTCCGAGTGGGGGTAGTCGGTCTCGAAGCAGATGTTGTTGACGCCGCACTTCTCGATGTTCTCGAGGCCGTACACGTCGTCGAAGAAGCAGCCGTAGATCTGGCGGTAGTAGTAGGTGCTCGGCGGCTCGGGGACCTTGTCACCGAAGCCGCCCCACGCCCGGTTCTCCTCCCAGACGTTGTCGGCCCGCTCGAGGATGTACGGGATCCAGCCGATCTGGCCCTCGGAGTAGACGATCTTGAGGTCGGGCAGGCGGGCCAGCCAGCCGGAGAACATCCAGTCGGTGAGCGAGCTCATGGCGTTGCCGAAGGTGAGCGTGGAGCCCACCGCAGCGGGGGCGTCGGCCGAGGTCGACGGCATCTTCGACGACGAGCCGATGTGCATGTTGATGGTGGTGCCGGTCTCGGCGCAGGCCCGGAAGAAGGGCTCCCAGTAGTCGCCGTGGATCGACGGCAGGCCGAGGTAGGGCGGGATCTCGCTGAAGCACACGGCCCGCACGCCGCGGGCGGCGTTGCGGTACACCTCGGCGGCGGCCAGGTCGGCGTCCCAGAGGTGGGTGATGGTGAGCGGGATGAGGCGGCCGCCGGAGTCGCCGCACCACTCCTCGACCATCCAGTCGTTGTAGGCCTTCACGCACAGGTCCGACAGGACCTTGTCCTGGGCCTCCATGAACACCTGGCCGCAGAAGCGGGGGAACGAGGGGAAGCACATCTGGGCGTCGGTCCAGTTGGCGTCCATGTCCTCGATGCGGGCCTTGGGGTCCCAGCAGCCCTTGCGCATCTCCTCGTAGGTGATGCCGGTGACCTTCACCTCGTCGCGGCTGAAGCCGGCGGCGGCCGAGAGCCGGGTCTGCGGGGTGCGCTTGTCCTCGTAGAGCCACCAGTCGCACAGCTCGCCGTCGTCGGACGGCTCGTAGCTGAACACGCCGCCCACGAACTGCATGGTGCCGCGCTCCTGGATGGTGCGGGGCCCGACGTCGTGGTACTTGGCGGGCAGGCGGTCGAGCCACACCCGGCCGTGCTCGATCACGTGGTCGTCGACCGAGATGATCTTCGGGAAGGTGCTCTCCACGGTGTCTTCCATGCTGGGGATCCTATTCGGTGATCTGACGGACCGTCAGATGTGCGGGTGCGGCCGTGCGGGTGGGTGGGTTGAGGCGAGGGCTCGCGCGGGGCCGGTAGGCCGGCCGGTCGCGCGGGCTACCAGAGCTGGTCCGTGTACTGGTCGGTGCCGGGGACGGTGGCGCGGAAGGGGGCGACGAGGACGAACTCGCCGAGGCCGGCCTCGGCGAAGCGCCGGCCGAGGGGGCCGAAGGTGTCGTCCCAGGTGGCGGGCAGGTCGGCGTCGACGAACCACAGCTGGCAGAAGCGGTTCTCGGCGGAGTCGGCCTTGACCCCCGCGGCGGCGTCGCTCGGCAGCGGGATGGCGGTCAGCTCGGCGCCGACCACGCCCAGGAGGGGCTGGTCGCGGAACCAGGCGTCGACGTCGTCGAGCGAGGTGCCGGCGGTGGGCTCGCCGATGACCACCACCACGTAGGGCGACCGGTGGTCGAGGGCCAGCTCCACCGGCACGCCGTCGGGCTCCTCGAACTCGGTGCGGAACTTGTACATGAGCGTGTGGATGTGCTCCCGCTCCTCGAACATGCGGTCGTGCTCGTGGAGCCACTGCACCTGGGCGCTCCCCCACTGCATCCACTGGCCGAAGCCGCCGGCCAGGACCCAGTAGAGGGCGAGGTAGGAGCCGCTGGTGGGATCGGGGATCACCGGCGAGTCGGCCGGGTAGCGGAGCGCCTTGAGGTCTTTGGTGGCCACGAAGCGGGCCCCGCTGATGTTCCAGGCGCCGATCATGCAGCCGGCGTAGAAGTGGTCCCGCTCGTACCAGCGGTTGTAGGCCACCTCGTGGCCCTTGTGGGGCTCGACGATGGTGACGAGGGCGCCACCCAGCCGGACCGGCCGCTCGGTCGTCTTGCCGCTGCCCAGATCCTGCACGCGTGGTCCCCTTGCGTCGTGTGGTCGATGCCGCGTGCTCGTGCCGCCGACCTGCCGACGACGACCAAAACGAGAACACGTTCTCGTTTCAGTGTGCCACGCGATCGCGGGCGACGCGCCATCACCGAGCGCCGCGCCCGGCGCCGGCCGCAGGGGCCGTGGATACGCTCGGCGGATGGGTTGGAACCTGTCGCTCGTGCACGCCCAGGGGCCGTCGGCCACCGTCGAGGGCTTCGCCCTGGCCAACGGCTACCGCCCCCAGACCGATGCCGCACCGGCCAGCGTCGAGGAGGTCGTGCTCGGCCCGGACGACGGCGACTGGGCCCGCCCCACCCTCGCGGTCACCGAGACCGGCGCCGGCCTGCTCCTGGTGGCCCGCCTCATCGTGAGCAACGGCTGGGCCACCGGCCTGTCGGAGCGCAAGGGGCAGGCCACGTGGGCCACCTGGCAGGGCTCGAGCAGCACGTACGCCTTCGCCCACTACGAGGACGGCCAGGCTGTCCGCGAGCTCTCCCGCTCCGAGCACGAGGTCGTCCACGAGTCCGGTGCACCACTCCCTGCCGAGGCCTACCTGCGCTGGAACGACCCCGAGCGACCGGCCGACGACGAGCAGGACCTGTTCGAGCTGGTGCGCGCCGTGACCGGGTTGCCCGAACCGGCCACCTGGCTGGAGGCCACCGCCCGCCGCTACGCGCCCGCCGCCATCACCGAGCTTGAGCTGACCAAGAAGAAGCGCCGGTTCCTGGGGCGCTGAGGCTCAGCCGGCCGCAGCCACCGCGGCCTCGATGGCCGCCGCGATGGCGAGCAGCCGCGGCTCGTGGTGGTCCGGGCCCACCAGCTGGATCGACGCCGGCACCAGCCCGCCCGACGGCACCGGCAAGGCGAGGGCCGGGCGCCCCGACAGGCTGACGGCCGGTGCTGCGGCGTTCGGGGCTCAGCCGGCGGCGGCCACCGCGGCCTCGATGGCCGCTGCGGTGGCGAGCAGCCGCGGCTCGTGGTGGTCCGGGGCCACCAGCTGGATCGACGCCGGCAGCAGCCCGCCCGACGGCACCGGCAGGGCGAGGGCCGGGTGCCCCGAGAGGCTGATGGCCGGTGCGGCGGCGTTCGGGGCCACGGCGTGGGAACCGATCCGCGCCGGGTAGGTGGCCATGGCCGGCAGAGCGAGCACGCCGACGGTGCCCAGCACCTCGGCCAGCTCGGTCCGCCAGGCCTCGCGGCGGCCCCGGGCCTCGCCGAGCTCGGCCGGGCCGATGGCCTGGGCGAAGGTGAACCGCTCGAGCACGTCCTCGCCGAGCGAGTCGCGGTGGTGCTCCCACAGGTCCTCGTTCACGAGCAGGGCCTCCCCGAACAGCACGGTCAGCGCCGCGGCGTGGGCGGTGGCCCAGCCCGGCAGCTCGACCTCGTCCACCAGGAACCCGGCGTCGAGCAGGGCCGAGTCGATGGCCGCGTCGATGGTGGGGTCGGTGTCGGGGAGGCGGAACCGGCCGATGGTGGGCGACGCCGTGAGGTCGCCGTCGGTGAGCCGCGGGTCGAGGAGGGTGGCGCCGACGGCCAGGTCGGCCACCGAGCGGGCCAGCACGCCCACCGTGTCGAGCGAGGGCGCCAGCGGGCGCACGCCGGCCACCGGCACGAGCGACCACGTGGTCTTGAGAC
The DNA here is from genome assembly GCF_019048865.1 of Aquihabitans sp. G128. Lineage (GTDB taxonomy): Bacteria > Actinomycetota > Acidimicrobiia > Acidimicrobiales > Iamiaceae > Aquihabitans. The sequence goes on from NZ_CP077604.1 coordinate 2,039,931, forward strand.
CGACCACGCCGCAGCAGGCCGCCGGGGTGCGGATGGATCCGGTGGTGTCGGTGCCGATGCCGACGTCGACCTCGCCGCTGGCCACCGCCACGGCCGAGCCGCTCGACGACCCGCCCGGGACCCGGCGGGGGTCGAGGGGGTTCACGGGCGTGCCGTAGTGCGGGTTCACCCCCGACGAGCCGAAGCACAGCTCGTGCAGGTTCGCCTTGCCGACGATGCGGGCGCCGGCGTCGCGTGCCCCGGAGAGGCAGGCGGCATCGACGGCAGCGGGCTCGGCGACGGCGGCGACCGCCGGCGAGCCGGCGGTGGTGGGGACGCCGGCGACGTCGATGCAGTCCTTCACCGCGAGGCGCACCCCGTCGGGCCGGGCCTGCGGGTCCTGCTCCGGGTCCAGCCGGGTGATCCACGTGGGGTCGGGGTGCGGGTCGGCCATGGCGGTGACCGTATCGGCCGGTTCGGCGCGGCCGGAGCGGCTCCGGGCCCGCCGGACTCGTGGCGACGGGTCAGCGGCCCTGCCAGGTGGGGTCGCGCTTCTCGAGGAAGGCGGCGATGCCCTCGGTGGCATCAGCGGTGTCGAGGTTCCGCGCCATGACCGCCGAGGTGTAGGCGTAGGCGTCGACCACCGGGAGGTCCCGCTGGCGCCACGAGGCCTCCTTGCCGATGGCGACGGTCAGGGGCGACTTGGCGGCGATCCGCCCGGCCAGCGCGGCCACCGCCGAGGCGAGCTCGGCGTCGGGCACCACGCGGTTGACCAGCCCGATCCGCGCCGCCTCCTCGGCCCCGACCAGGTCGCCGGTGAGCAGCAGCTCCATGGCGTGCTTCGGGGCGACCGCACGGGTGAGCGCCACCATCGGGGTGGAGCAGAACAGGCCGATGTCGACGCCGGGCGTGGCGAAGCGGGCCGAGGCGCCGGCCACCGCGAGGTCGCAGCTGGCCACCAGCTGGCACCCGGCCGCGGTGGCGACGCCGGCCACCGCGGCGATCACCGGCTGGCGCAGCCGCGCCACCTGGACCATCAGGTCCGAGCACTGGGCGAAGAGCCGCTCCCGGAGCTCGGCGTCGGGGTGGGCCTGGATCTCCCGGAGGTCGTGGCCGGCCGAGAACGCCGGACCGTTGCCGGCCAGCACCACCACGTGGACCGACGGGTCGGCCTCCACCGCAGCGAGCTGCTCGGCCAGCGCGGCGAGCATCGCCCGGCTGAGGGCGTTGCGGCTCCGAGGTCGGTCCATGGTGAGGGTGGCGACGTGCGCGGCGTCCGTGCGCAGCACCAGCGGTCCGTCGGCATCGGCCATGGGGCGACCGTACCGCTCGCCTCCTCAGCCCGTCGGGCCGGCCCAGTGCTGGCTCAGGTCGCCGACCAGGTCGAGGGCGAAGTGGCGGCGGGCGAAGTGCCAGGCGCCGGCATCGTCCCGGGCGAAGCGGTCGACGTAGCGGCCGGTCACCAGCGGTTGAAGGGGGAAGCCCTCGGCGGCCTGCAGCACGAGGTACGACGAGCGCACCACCACCGTCCCGTCGGCGGCGGGCTCCTCGAAGATCGTGTCGACCACGAGGTGCTTGGTGCGCGGGCTGCCGTCGTGGAGCTTGGCCCCCTTGGCGTAGAAGGCACCGATGGCCTCCGCCCCACGGACGAAGGCCGGGGCGTCGAGGTCGCCGGCGGCCAGCTCGCCGCGGGCGAAGAGCTCCCCGACGCCGGCGAAGTCGCCGGCGTCGATGCGCTCGCAGTAGAGCCCGAGCAGGTTCCGGATGCGGTCGGTGTCGCTGAGCACGACGGGCTCCGACACGGTCAGAAGCCCGACTCGGAGATGGCCCGCAGGAGGGCGTCGGACTGGAGGCTGGGCAGCACCGACCCGCCGTCGACGACGATCGTCTGGCCGGTCACGTAGGACGCGGCGTCGCTGGCCAGGAAGGCGATGACCTCGGCCACCTCGTCGGACGTGCCGATGCGGCCGGCGGGCGTGCCGGCCTCGGCGGCGGTGCGCCACGCGTCGTTGGCCACGACCATGGCGGTGAGCGGCGACTCGATCATCCCGGGCGCCACCGCGTTCACCCGCACCGCAGGCGCCAGCTCGAGCGCCGCGCTCTGGGTCAGGGCCAGCACGCCGGCCTTGGCCGCCGAGTAGGGGCCTTCGCCGCGGGTGGGGCGGATGCCGGTGAGCGAGGCGTTGTTCACGATGGAGCCCCGGCCGGCCGCCAGCATGATCGGCCCGGCGGCCCGGATGCCGTGGAACGTGCCGGTGAGGTTCACGGCGATGAGCAGGGCGAACTGCTTGTCGGAGTAGTCGAGCAGCGGCTTGGCGGTGCCGATGCCCGCGTTGTTGACCAGGTCGGTCAGCCCGCCCATGGCCTCGGCGGCCTCGTGGACCGCGGTGGTCACGGCATCGCCGTCGCGGACGTCGCACACCACGGCGCGCCCGCCCACCTCGGCGGCCACCTGGCCGGCGCTCTCGCCGTCGCGATCGAGCACCGTGACCGCAGCGCCCTCTCGAGCGAAGAGGGCGCAGGTGGCCGCGCCGATGCCGGAGCCGCCGCCGGTCACCAGCACCTGGCGACCGGCGAAGCGGCCGCTCACGGTTCGATGTCGGCGTCGGTGCCGCTGGCCGGCTCGATGATGTGGACGGCGTCGCCGGTGAAGACCACCTTGATGCTCGACGAGTCGAGGAAGTTGGCCTCGTCGGCCCGCATGGCGTCGCCGGCCTCGCCACCGAGCATGGCGATGAAGTCGTCCCAGTGGGCGAACTCCTGCACGGCCACGCCGTCCCAGCCGGAGCGGTCCTCGGGCGCCGATGGGTGCTGCGAGTAGCTGACCGTCCGGTCGCCGAGGCCCGGGGTGTCGCGGATCAGCGGGCCGTGGCTGTTGTGCCAGTAGTCGAGGAAGTCCTCGCGGGACATGCCCTCCTTGCGCTTCACGAAAGCGAACAGCTTCATGTGGTGCTCCTCATGGGGTTCAGCCGCCGAGTGGGTCGGTGCTCTGGACGCCGCCGTCGACCACGTGGTCGGTCCAGGCGGTGCCGTCGTAGTAGCGCTGCTCATGGCGGCCGGCGGGGTCCGGGTGCCAGCCGCCGGGGGCGGCGGCCGCCGTGGGCGGCACCGAGCCCCAGCCGGCGCCGGGCGCCTGCGCCATCGTCTGCGGGATGGAGGCGGGCGCGCCGCCCCATGCGCCACCCGCCGGCGGACCGGCCGGGGCGCCGAGCGGAGCCGGGCCGCTGACGATGATCGAGCCCTTCATGAACACGATCCACGGCGACTTCCACCAGACCTGGACCGAGCCGCCGGGCGGCACGTCGACGATGGCTCCGTTCTTCCCCATCTGCGGGAGGAAGAGGTACGGCAGCCACACCTCGACCTGGTGCCGGCCGGGCGGCACCGGGATCGGGGTGCTCCCCCAGCCCACCGGGAACGGCGCGCTGCCGTCGATGGACGCCTGGGGCTTGAAGAGGGCGAGGAGGAAGGCGAGGAAGAAGAACGACGTCTTCACCTCGATCACGGAACCGGCGTGCTGCTGTGGGGTGCTCATGGCTGCATCCTTCCCGCTCGTGGCGCCCGCTGGAAGGGGGTCAGCCGTTGAACCAGTGGCCGGCGTTCACGCCGATCATCTGGCCGGTGACCGGCTTGGCCAGGTCCGACGCGAAGTACACGGCGGTCCCGGCGATCTCCTCGGAGTGCGGCAGGTAGCCGAGGCACGTCTCGGAGGCGACCTCGTCGTAGACCTCCTGGAACGGGATGCCCCGCTTCTCGGCCAGGTGGTTGAAGTACCACTCGACGGAGTCGCCGTAGATGTAGCCGGGGTGGATGGCGTTCACCCGGATGCCCTTCTCCCCCAGCTCGAGCGCCAGGGTCTTCGTGACGCCGGCCAATGCGCTCTTGGAGGCCACGTAGGCGCCCCACCGCTGCTGGATGCGCTGCACCGACATCGAGTTGATCATGATGATCCGCCCGTCGCCCCGCGCCTCCATGTGCGGCACCACGGCGCGGGTCATCGACAGCGAGCCCCAGAGGTTGACGTCCATGGTCCGGCGCCAGCGGTCGAGGTCGGCGTCCATGAACTTGCTGTTGTCGCCGCCGTCGTAGGCGTTGTTGACGAGGATGTCGATCCCGCCCAGCTCCTCGGCGGCGGTGTCCACCGCCGCCTGGGCGCTGGCCTCGTCGGCGATGTCGCACACCACCGGCAGGGCGCGCACGCCCAGGGCCTCGACCTCGGCTGCGACCTCCTCGAGCCGGCTCAGCGTGCGGCCGCCGAGGGCGACCGACGCGCCTTCGCGGGCGAACGCGAGGGAGATGTCCCGACCCATGCCGGGTCCGATGCCGGACACCACGGCGACCTTGCCTTCGAGCAACACGTGCGACCTCCTGGAAGCGGCGGCGCGCCCGGACGGGCGGGCCGGGGTGACCGGTCGAACCGGTCAGACGGTGAGCTGGGGGATGACCTCGGCGCCGAAGCGGCCGATCTGGTCGACCAGCTCGTCGACCGAGCGGGACTTGAGGCGGATCTGGACCTGGCCCACCCCGAGCCCGGCGAACTTGCGCAGGACGTGGGCGAGCTTGTCGGGGCTGCCGGTCAGCGCCGGCTCGCCCAGGTCCCAGTCGGCCTCGCCCACGTAGGTGGCCCCGATGAGCGCGCCAAGGTCGAACGGGTCGTGGCGCCCGGCGGCCTCGCGCAGCTCGTGGATCTTCGCCACGATCTCGGGGGTGACCGGGCCCTGGGGCAGCCAGCCGTCGCCGCGCTGGGCGGCGCGGCGGATGGCGGCCGGGGACGACCCACCGACCCAGATCGGCGGCCCGTCCTCCTGGATCGGGCGGGGGTGCTGCCCGAGGTCGGCGGCGGGCCAGCGGGGTCCGGGGAGGGTGGGCCAGTCCTCGGCGAAGGCCGCCCGCAGGGCGTCGATCGACTCGTCGAGCAGCTTGCCGCGCTCGGCGAACGGCACGCCGAGCACCTCGAACTCGCCCTCGACGTGGCCGGCGCCGACGCCCAGGATGACCCGTCCGCCGGACACGACGTCGAGGGTGGCGAACGCCTTGGCCACCTGGAGCGGGTGCCGATAGGCCGGCACGTACACGTGGCTCAGCAGGTGGACCTGCTCGGTGATCCCGGCCAGCCAGCCGAGCGTGGCCACCGTGTCCCACCACTCGGTGCCCATCGCTTCGGCCTTGTCGGCCGGGATGGCCACGTGGTCGCACACCGCCACGTAGAAGAACCCGGCGGCGTCGGCCGCCCGGGCCACAGCAGCGAGCTCCGGCGCGCCGGCATGGGCCTCCCACGGCTCGCGGTAGATCGACGACTGCGACTGGATCGGCAACTGCATCCCGATCGCCAGCCGCCCCTGCGGAAGCACGGTCCCCATAGGCCCCCACCCTGCCACACAAAACAAGAACACGTTCTATTTCCACTCCCCCCACCGAGCTCGAGCGACAAGCGGAGGCGGGCGTGACCTTCCCGAGCGAAGCGAGCCCGGGGGGTCTGGGGGGCGGAGCTTTGCGGAGCCCCCCAGCACCAGGATCAGGCGACGAAGTCGGCAGATCCTGCGAAGGCGCCGGCCGCCAGGCCGTCAACCCGAGAACTCGAGGAACGGAGTGAGCGCCAGCGAACGAGTGACGAGAGGCGTCAGCCAAACGTGTCGCACTGCGAGGCGTCGGCGCTGTCGAAGCCGGTCTTGAACCACTGCTGGCGCTCGGCGGACGAGCCGTGGGTGAACGACTCGCGGCTGGCCCCGCGGCCCTGGATGGCGTCGTCGCCCACCGCGGCGGCGGCGTCGATGGCCTCGTCGAAGTCGCCGGCGTCGAGCCGTCCGTCGTCGGACGCCGACTTGGCCCAGACCCCGGCGAAGCAGTCGGCCTGGAGCTCGAGCTTCACCGACAGGGCGTTGGCGTCGGCCTCCGACGCGCCGTCGCTCTCCTTGCGGACCTGCTCGTTGATGCCCAGCAGGTTCTGCACGTGGTGGCCGTACTCATGGGCGATGACGTAGGCCATGGCGAAGTCGCCGTCGAAGCCGAGCTGCTTCTCGAGCTGCTCGTAGAAGGCGAAGTCGAGGTAGATCTTCTCGTCGCCGGGGCAGTAGAAGGGGCCGGCCTCGGGCTGGCCCACGCCGCAGCCACCGGTCTGGGTGGGGCCGTCGAAGACCACGATGGTGGGGGCCTCGAACTTCTCGTCGGAGGCCGCCAGCACCGGCTTCCAGTAGCCGTCGAGCAGGGTCTGCATCTGGCCGGCGAACTTCTCCTGGCCCTGCAGGCTGTTGCCTTGGGTCTCGGGGACCGAGGCCGTGGCGCTGGTGCCGCCCTGGGCCAGCTGGCCGAGGATCTGCCCCACGGCGTCGCCGGTGCCACCGCCCCCGCCGCCACCGGCCTGGGACACGATGGCGATGATGACGGCGATGATGACGCCCGGCACGCCGACCTTGGCGGCCTTGCCGCCTGGGAGCCGGCCGGCGCCGCCCCGCCGGTCTTCGATGCCGCTGGCCTTGACGTCGTCGAGCTTCACGGCGGAGACGTTAGGCCGCGGGCAGCGGCGCTGGACGAACGTCCAGCCACCACGACCTACGTCGGGGGCTTCTGACCCGTGACCGACCAGAAGATGATGCGGGCCATGGTGACCTTGAGCTCGTCGGTCCGCACGCCCCAGAACTCGAAGCCCAGCCGGTGGGCCGAGACGTGGGCGAGCATGGCCACCAGCACGCCGGCCACCGCGTTGGGGTCGAGGCCCGGTTGGCCCCTGCCCTGCTTCTGCTGGTCCTTGGCAGCGGCGGCGAGCGCGTTGTTCAGGTCGTTGAGGAGCCGGGTGCGCACGTTGGCGAAGCGGTGGTCGCCCTCCTCGGTGGCCAGGTCGACCACGCGGAGCACGGGCCGGTGCTCCTCCCAGAACGTGAGCATGGACTCGGCCAGGGCTTCGGCGCCAGCGTAGCCCTGCTTGCCCTTCCAGGAGGTGGTGCCGGCGAGGGCCGAGAACCGCTCGACGCCGACCGTGACCATCTCGTCGGCCAGCACCAGGATCGCCGACTCGACGTCCGGGAAGTACTGGTAGAAGGTGGCCGGCGAGGTGCCCGCCTCCCGGGCGATGTCGACGACCTTGAGGTCGCGGTAGGACCGGGTCCGCAGCATCTCCGACGCGCAGTCGAGCAGCTTCTGGCGGGTGGCCCGACCTCGGCGGCCGGGGACCCGGCCGTCGGCGGCGCGGGGGGCTTCGGTGTCGGTGCCCGCGTCGGCGGCGTCGTCAGATCTCACGACCCGTCAGGTTAGGCGCCGGGGCTGGTCAGCCTTCGCTCTTCGCCGGCGGGCGGTAGCAGGCGAGGAGGAGGCCGACGCCGGCCACGACGCCCAGCCCGGCGGCGATGGCCAGGGCGACCTTGGGGCGGAAGGCGAAGTCGAGGCCGAGGGCGTCGTCCAGCGAGAACCGGCCGGGGCCCATGGTGGCCACTGCCACGCCGATGGTGGCGAGCACCAGGTTGTACTCCCAGCCGCTCTTCACGATGAAGAAGCCGTTCGGCCGGTGCACCGTCCAGGCGGCGACGATCATCAGGCTGACGAAGGCCGCTCCGGCGAACGGGGTCAGCAGGCCCGCCGCCAGCAGCAGCCCGCTGCCCAGCTCGGTGGTGGCCGCCAGGATGGCGTGGACCTTGCCGTTGGGCTTCATGCCCATGGAGTCGAACCACCCGGCGGTGCCGGGGATGCGTCCGCCACCGAAGAACTTGTTGTAGCCGTGGGCGGCCATCGACAGGCCGACCACCACGCGCAGCAGGAGGACCGCGGCGTTGAAGCCGTCCTGGGAGTCGAGGGCCGTGGTGGCGGCGAGGACGTGGTTCACGGGGTGCTCTCCTGGATGCGGTTGCGGAGCTCGAACTTCATGACCTTGCCGCCGGCGTTGAACGGCAGGGCGTCGATGACGTGCACCGTACGTGGTGCCTTGAAGTTGGCCATGTGCTCGCGGGCCCAGGCCACGATCTCGGCCGGGTCCGGGGTGGTGCCGGTGGTGGCCACCACGAAGGCGGCGCCGACCTCGCCCATCCGCTCGTCGGGCACCCCGATCACCGCGACCTGGGCGATGTGGGGGTGGTCGAGCAGGAGGTTCTCGATCTCGGCGGGGTAGGCGTTGAACCCGCCGCAGATGAAGAGGTCCTTCTTGCGATCGGTGATCCGGAGGTTGCCCCGGTCGTCCATCACCCCGACGTCGCCGGTGTGCAGCCACCCGTCGGCGTCGATGGCCTCGGCGGTGGCCGCCGGGTCCTCGAAGTAGCCGGCCATGACGTTGTAGCCCCGGACCACGACCTCGCCCGCCTCGCCCGCCGCGAGCGCGGCGCCGTCGTCGTCGACGACCTGCACCTCGATGCCGGGCATGGAGCGCCCGGCGGTGGTGGCGATGGTGGTGGCGTCGTCGGAGCGGCGGCACATCGTGGCGAACCCGCACGCCTCGGTCAGCCCGTAGGCCGTGATGACCGTGTCGAAGCCGAGGTCGTCGCGCATCTGCTCCACCAGGCTCACCGGGACCGACGCCGCGCCCGTGACGGCCAGGCGCAGGCTCGAGGAGTCGAGCTGGTCGCGGTCGGGGTGGTTGAGGATCGTCTGGTAGAGCGTCGGCGCCCCGGGGAGCATCGAGCCCCGCTCGGCGGCGATGAGCCGCATCACCTCGGGCACGTCGAAGACGGGCACGGGGAGCAGTGTCCCGCCGGTGACCAGCCAGGCGATGATGCCGGCCTTGTAGCCGAACGAGTGGAAGAACGGGTTGACGGCGACGTAGCGGTCGGTGTCGTCGAGGCCCACGACGTTGGCCCAGGTGGCCACGGTCCGCAGCAGCTGGCCGTGGCCGCAGATGACGCCCTTGGGCTTGCCCGTGGTGCCGGAGGTGAAGAGCAGGTCGGCCGTGCTCTCGGGGCGCACGGAGCTCCGACGCTCGACCACGGCCTCGTGGGCGATGCCCTCGCCCGAGGCCAGGAACGCCTCCCAGCTCTCGGCGGGCGCGGCCACGGGGCCTTCGGCGCGCAGCACGACGATGCGCTCCAGGTGGGGCAGGTCGTGGCCGTCGAGCATGCCGACGTAGCGGTTGCCGAGGAAGCCGTCGACGGTCACCAGCACGCGGGCCCGGCTGCGGGCCAGGATGTCGGCCGCCTCCGCCCCCTTGTAGCGGGTGTTGAGCGGCACCAGGACGGCGCCGGCGCACTGCAGGCCGAAGAGGGCCACCACCCACTCGGCGCAGTTGGGCGCCCAGATCGCCACCCGGTCACCCGGCTCGACGCCGGCCGCGAGGTAGGCCGCGGTGGCCCGGTCGACCTCGCGGCCGAGCGCCGTCCAGGTCCAGCGCGCCGCCGTCGACGATCGCCTCGCGGTCGCCGCCACGGGCCACGGCATCGACCACGGCGTTGGGCACGGTGCCCCAGCGGAGGTCGGCACGCGGGTCGTCGCCCTCGGGGTCGTGCTCGGGCGGAGCGGCGGCGGTGGGATCGGTCACGAGCGCGCCTCCTGGGGCGGGGTGCCGGCGTCGGCCCAGGCGGCGACGAGGTCGTCGACGGTGGTGACCGTGGCCAGCAGGGAGAGGGTGCCGTCGATGACGGCGTCGGCGTAGGCCGCCGGGATGCCGCAGACGGCGTCGCGGGGCACCACCACCTGGTAGCCGAGGTTGACCGCGTCCATCACCAGGTTGGTGACGGCCACGTTGACCGAGACGCCGGTGACCACGATCGTGCGCACCCCGAGGTTGCGCAGGATCGGGTCGAGGTCGGTGCCCGCCATCGGGTTGAGGCCGTGCAGGCGGCCGAGCACCAGGTCCGACGGCTCGGGCCCCAGCTCCGGCACCACCTCGGCCTCGGGCGAGCCCGGCAGCAGCGCCACCGGCGACTTGCGCACGGCGAGGAACAGGCGGGCGTTGGTGTTCGACCCGGCCCCGTCGGCCCGTCGGGCGGCGGTGGCGTGGACCACCGTGGCGCCGGCCGTGCGGGCCGCGCCGCAGAGCACGGCGAGGCGGGCGACCATCGGCGCCGCGGCGGCCGCCAGCTCCGGGAGCGCCGAGGCGGCGCCGACCACCCCGTTCTGGACCTCGGACGTGACGACCGCGGTGTGCGACGGGTGGACGAGCTCGGCGAGCGGTGGAGCGGGCATACGGCGGGCGAGCGTATCTGACGGCCCGTCAGATGTGCCGAGCCGTCAGATCTGGCTGGCGTCCAGGGCCTGCCAGAGGGCGGCACGGACCACCCGGTTGTCGCGCAGGATGCTGAGGTGGACCGGCACCTGCAGCGGATCGGCGGTGAACAGCGAGACGCGGGCCTCGTGGACGTCGAGCAGGCGGGCCCGGTCGTCGTCGGAGAGCAGGTGCAGCGGGAGCCGCACCGCGGCCTCGCCGGCCGTCTCCACGAACCCCACCAGCTCCAGGAGGTGCTCCCGGGCCTCGGCGGCCGAGGCGGAGCCCGGGTCGGGGTCGGCGGCCAGGTGGGCGAGCAGGTCGAGGGCGAGGTCGAACTGCGGCCGGCACCAGTAGTGGTGGGCCAGGGCCGCCGGCCCGTCGGGCCCGGGGAGGATGGCGGCGGCCAGGGCATCGGCCCGCCCGAGGCGGTAGGCCAGGCGGATGATGCGCTCGGCGGCGCCGTCGAGCACCACGAGGTGGCGGTGGCTGCGCCGCCCCGACCGGCAGAGCTCCACCAGCTCGGTGGCGGAGCCCGGGTCCCCGAGACGGACGGCCACGTCGATCCGATCGAGCAGGAGGTCGAGGTGGGCCTGGAGGTGGGGCTGGGCGCGCACGCCACCGAGCACCTCCTCGGCGTACTCGACCAGCACGGGGTCGTTCACGAGCGGGTGCTCGGCGATGGACCGAGCGCCCTCGAGCGCGTAGTCGAGCAGCAGCACGACCTCGTCGGGCTCGGCCGGCACGGTGGCGAGGAACTCGGCCACCACCCGGCCGATCGCGTCGATGCCCTCGGCCCCGGTGCGCACGTCGGCGTGCACCGTGTCGACCACCTGGTCGATGGCGGCCGCGGCCTGGTCGAGCACGTCGGGCCGTCGCTCAGGGTCCACTGCGCCTCCTGCTCTGGTGGGTCGCCAGTCCACCAGATCCCCTCCCCCACCGGCCAGCGGGTTCGTCGCCTACGGTGCGGGCGTGCGTGGGGGTGGGGGATCCGGGCTGCGGGCGGGCTGCATGGGCTTCTCGCTCATCGGCGTGCTGGTGGTCGTCGCGCTGACCTTCTGGCTGGGCTCGAAGGCCCTCGACAGCACCGGCGGTGCCCCGGAACGGTCCTCGACCAGCGAAGCGCAGGCCGCCACGACCACCTCGCCCACCCCGACCACCGCCGGCTTCACCGTGGCCATCGACGTCGAGCCCCGCACGGGCCTGCGCGGCGACGACCGGGTGGTGGTCACCAGCGACGCGTTCTCGCCGGGCGAGGACGTGGTGGTGGCCACGTGCACCAAGGGCACCGCAGGGGTGACCGCGGCCCCCGTGTGCGACGGGCCCAGTGCGGTCGAGGCCACCGCCGACGCGCAGGGGCACCTCGCCGTCGACTACGTGGTCCCGCGGGTCGTCGGCGCCGACGAGGTGCCGTTCGACTGCGCCCAGCAGGCCGGCCTGTGCCGGGTGACGGTCCGCAGCTCGCGCACCCCGACCGAGGCGGGCTTCGTGGCGCTCGAGTACGCCAGCGACCTGGGCAGCCCCGAGATCACCCTGCCGAACTGACCTCGAGGTGGTAGCCGGTCGAGACCCCCTCGACCTGGTAGACGTCGAGCCGGTAGGTGCCGTCGACATCGGCCTCGAAGTCCCCCTCGGCGTCGGCGTCGAACAGCCCGCCCCCACCGCCGTCGACCTCCTCGGACGTGTCGTAGGTCTCGCCGGGGGCGACCACCGTGTAGGCCACGTCGCCCGTGGCCGACGACGCCCGGATGTGCACCACGTCGCCGGCGGCCAGGTCGAGCTCGTACTCGTCGGCCACGTCGAAGTAGCCGAGGTCGCCGGAGATCACCTTGCTGCTCGGCTCGATGGCCCTCGGCTCGGGATCGCCGTTCACCACGGCGAAGGCGACGCTGCTCGTCACCTCCAAGGTGGCCGGCTCGTCCTTCGCGGTGCCCACGAAGAGCACGCTCGGGTAGCCCGCCTCCAGCGTGAACGTCAGCTTCCCGTCGGCGCCCGGGGCGGTGGCGTCGGGCAGGTCCTCGCCCTCCGGGCCGCCTCCGGTGATGGAGCCGAGGTCGAGGGCCGCCTGGTTCAGGGCCAAGGGGTACAGCCCGGCATCGTCGAGCTCGACGACGGGAGCCGGACCGTCGACCCCGATGGCCACCGTGACGTCGTCGTCGGTGGCCGGGAAGTAGAGCAGCCGGTAGTCGGACGTGCCCTCGACGTGGAAGGAGGCGTCCTTGCGGTCGCCCGCGTGCGGAGCCGGCTCCCAGCCCTTCGAGCCCTTGCCGTCGAGGATGGCCCGCACCGCGGCCGCCGCGTCGGCGCCGGACGCGGTGAGCGCGTAGCCGTCGTCGTCGGCCAGCCCGGAGATGCCGACCACCCGGCCGGCCTCGTCGGCCAGCGCCCCGCCGCTCTGGCCCGGGGCGATCTTGGCATCGGACTGCAGGAACTCGTAGCCCCACTCCTTCGCCGGTCGCCGTCGGGACAGGAGGCCGCTGGTGATGGTGATCTCCGGCTCCTCCTGGTCGCCCGGGTAGCCCACCAGGTAGAGGGTGCTCCCCTGCTCGATGCCCTTCGGGTCCTCGATCGTGGTGGTCGGGTGGGAGCCCTCGATGGGGCCCAGCACCGCGGCGTCGGCGTCGAGGTCCACGCCCACCACCGGCACGTCCTCGATGGGCTCGTCGCCGTCGAAGGCCACGTCGGCCACGTCGAAGGGGTCGACCACGTGGGAGTTGGTCACGAGGTAGCCGCCGTCGACGAACACCCCGGAGCCGGTGCCGGTGGGCGTCTCCACGAACGCCACCGAGCCCCGGAGCTTCGCCAGCACCGCCTTGGCCCCGCTCGGGCCGGCGGGGACCGTGGTGGTCGCCTTGGGGCCGTCGCTGCCGCCACCGCTCCCGGCGACGCCGCAAGAGGCCGCCGCCAGGGCAAGGCAGACGAGGAGGCACGGACGACGACGGAGGTGCATCGGAAGATGGTGGCATTCTCACCCCGTTCGGAGCGATCCGAGGCGCGGAGGCGGACCTCCGATCGGGCGTGGTGGTGCCTGACGAGCCGTCAGGGTAGTATCTGACGGTCCGTCAGAAACTTGGGAGGGTCCTTCCGTGGCCGAGCTGCCGAAGATCATCAGCGTCGACGATCACGTCGTCGAGCCTGCGCACGTGTGGCAGGAGTACCTCCCGCAGAAGTTCAAGGCCGACGGGCCCCGCGTGGAGCGCCGGGGCATCGGCGACATGAAGCACATCGGCGGCGGCACCTACCAGCAGTCGTTCGACCCCGACGGCCAGCCCGCCGACTGCTGGGTCTTCGGCGACCTCGTCTACATCCACAAGCGCCACGTGGCCGCCGTCGGCTACTCCCGCGACGAGATGACCATGACGCCGATGACCTACGACGAGATGCGCCCCGGCTGCTACGAGCCCAAGGCCCGCATCGCCGACCAAGAGGTGAACCACGTCGAGGCGTCGCTGTGCTTCCCCAGCTTCCCCCGGTTCTGCGGCCAGACCTTCACCGAGCACCCGGACCGCGACATGGGCCTGGCCTGCGTCGAGGCCTACAACAACTGGATGGTCGAGGAGTGGTGCGGCGACTCGAACGGCGCCCTCATCCCGCTGATCATCGTCCCGCTGTGGGACGCCGAGCTGGCCGCCAAGGAGGTGCGTCGCAACGCCGAGCGCGGCGTGCACGCCGTCACCTTCAGCGAGATCCCGCCCCACCTGGGCCTCCCCTCCATCCACTCCGGCTTCTGGGACCCGTTCCTCCGGGCCTGCGAGGAGACCGAGACCACCATCAACATGCACATCGGGTCCTCGTCGCGCATGCCGGCCACCTCGCCGGACGCCCCCGTCGCCGTTGCTGCCTCGCTGTCGTTCAACAACTCGATGGCCTCGCTGAGCGACTGGCTGTTCAGCGGCAAGCTGGTGCAGTTCCCGAAGCTGACCCTCGCCTACTCCGAGGGCCAGATCGGCTGGCTGCCCTACATCCTCGAGCGGGTGGACGACGTGTGGCGCGAGCACCGGGCCTGGGGCGAGGTCAAGGACCTCATCCCCGAGACGCCGAGCTCGTACTACTACCGCAACGTCTACGGCTGCTTCTTCCGGGATCGCCACGGGCTGGTGGCGATCGACGAGGTGGGCGAGGACAACATCACCTTCGAGACCGACTACCCCCACACCGACTCCACCTGGCCGGAGACCAAGCAGGTCGCCGAGAAGCTGGTGGAGGGCCTCAGCGACGAGCAGATCTACAAGGCCATGCGCGGCAACGCCATCCGCATGCTCCACCTGGACCTCGACCGCGACGTGGAGACCACCATCGGGGTGAAGCGCCAGGCGGCGCTCGACCTCCTCGGCGACTGATCCCGCCCGGTACCGTCGCCCCCGATGGCTGACCTCGACCTCTCCTCCCTCACCACCCTCAAGGCCGAGCAGCGCGGCGCGGTCATGTGGATCTGGCTCGATCGGCCGGAGAAGTACCACGCGTTCGACCAGGTGCTCTGCGACGAGCTGTCCGGCCTGTGGCGCCACCTGCGCACCGACGACTCCGTGCGGGCCGTCGTCCTGTCGGCCACCGGGGACAAGGCGTTCTGCACCGGCATCGACCGGGACTTCGTGCCGGCCGAGGGCGGGGCCGAGTACACCTTCTCGCCCTACGCGTACGACGATCCCGGCCAGCAGCTCGGCCCCAAGGCCAACGAGCTCTGGAAGCCGGTGGTCTGCGCGGTCAACGGCATGGCCTGCGGCGGCGCCTTCTACCTGCTGGGCGAGGTCGACATCATCATCTCGGCCGACCATGCCACCTTCTTCGACCCGCACGTCACCTACGGCATGCCGGCGGTCTACGAGCCCCTCCTCATGCTCCACCGCGGCATGCCCTTCGGCGAGGTCCTGCGCATGACCCTGCTCGGCAACCACGAGCGGCTCTCCGCCGCCCGGGCCCTGGAGATCGGGCTGGTCTCGGAGGTCTGCACGTCCGCCGAGCTCGAGGAGCGGGCCGGCTGGATCGCCGAGGCCATCGCGTCGGCCCCCGCCGGGCCCATGCAGGCCACCCTGCGCACGCTGTGGGCGGGGCGCGAGCTCAGCCGCCAGCAGGCGCTGTCGCTCGGCGGCACCTTCCTCAACCTCGGCATGTCCGAGGAGGCCCTCGCCGAGGGCCAGAAGACCTTCGCCGGCGCCCGGGTGAAGCCCCGCATCCGCTGACGCGCCTCGTCACTCGTTCGCTGGCGCTCACGCCGTTCCTCGAGCAACTGCAGGTTCGGTCGACGGCCTCACGGCCGACCATCTCCGCTGCGCCCACCGGCTTCGCCGCCGGGCGCGGGTCACGGCCGTGGCCAGATCGGCGGCGAGGTCGCCGCGGGGCTGCACCGAGACGCCGTCTGCCAGGCCGAGGAAGCGGGCCAGCTCGGCCAGCTCGGCGGCCAGCTCACCGACGACGTGGCCGACGTCGATGGCGTCCTCACCGAACGCCGACTGCACCAGCAGGCGGCCGGCCTGGCGGTCGGCCTTCAGATCGACCCGGGCCACCAGCTCGCCGTCGAGCAGGAACGGGAGCACGTAGTAGCCGTGCACCCGCTTCGGCTTCGGCACGTAGATCTCGATGCGGTAGCGGAAGCCCCAGATGCGCTCGGTGCGGGCCCGCTCCCAGACCAGCGAGTCGAACGGCGACAGGAGCGCCCGGCCGCGCACCCACCGGGGCCGCCGCGCCTCCGGGTGCAGGAAGGCCGGCTGCGCCCATCCCTCGACCGAGACCGGGAGCAGCCGGCCCTCGGCCACCAGCTCGGCCAGGAGCGGGCGGCTCTCGGGGATGTTCAGGCGGAGGTAGTCGGCCAGGTCCTTGGCCGTGCCGACGCCGTGGCTGCGGGCGCCGACGAGCAGCAACTCCTTCTTGGCCTCCCTCGGCTCGGGCGTCGGCGCGTCGAGGACGGCGGCGGGGAGCGCCCGCTCGGGCAGGTCGTACCAGCGCTCGAAGTTCGGGCCCCGCCGAGCGGTGAGCTGGCCGCTCCAGAACAGGTACTCCAGGGCCATCTTCCCGGGGCTCCACGCCCACATCCCCTCGCCCCGCTCGCCCCCGCCGTCGAGCATGCCGACGGTGAGCTTTCGCTCCCGGACCTGGTCGAGCACCCGGTCGACCAGCGCCGCCTGCTCCCGGGCGATGCGCGCCACGCCGCCCCAGGTGCCCCGCCCGTTGCGGGCGTCGTCCATGCGCCACCGCAGGAAGGGCTGGAGCGCGACCGGGAGGTGCGACGCCTCGTGGCCCCAGTACTCGAACAGGTCCCCGGCCTGGGTGAGCTGCGGGATGAGGTCGCGACGGTGGTGGCCGAGCCGGGCGAAGAGCGGTAGCTCCTGGGAGCGGACGAGCACGTTGACCGAGTCGATCTGGATCAGGCCGACGTGGTCGAGCACCTTCCGGCCGTGGCGGCGGTCGACCGCCCCGGTGGGCCGCGGCCGGGCGAAGCCCTGGGCGCCGAGCGCGATGCGACGGGCCAGGTCGAGGGACAGCTCGTCGGGTCGGGCGGCCATGGCCGCCCATCATGGCGGCCGGTCCCCACGTCTGCACCGAGCGGGAACGGGCAGGTGGCGGGCGTCGCTCCCCGACCACACCCCAGGAGACCCGCAATGCCCCGCCGCACCGCCGCCACGTTCGCCGCCCTGGCCCTCACCGCCGCCATCGGCCTCGGCGCCTGCGGGTCGAGCGACAGCGACGGGCCGTCGTCCGACAGCCCGAAGGCCACCACGACCACGGTCGACTGCTCCACGGCCTCCTCGAGCGACGACGGCAACAGCGTCGACCCGAACAGCAACTCCGGCGCCGGCACCAACGCCGGCAACGGCGAGAGCGACGGTGGGGCCGGCGCCGACAACGACGCCTCCACCTCCGGCGGCGGCGCCGGGACCTCCGGCTCCGACGACGCCGGCGACTGCCAGCAGACCAACGGCGGCGCCGGCACGAGCGACAGCGGCAGCAGTGGCCGCAGCGACACCCAGGAGACCACCCCCGAGGACGGCGAGAGCGGCCCGGTCACCACGACCACCCCGGTCGACCCGTCGGCCAACCCCGGGGGCGCCGGCGACACCGGCGGCGCCGGTGCCGGGTCCGGGTCGGGCACCATGGGTGGCATGTAGCGTCTGACGATGTGTCAGGTCAGCCGCTGACGGCTCCCTACCTGCCGGCCACCGTGGCCGAGGCGGCCCGCCGCTTCGGCGACCGACCGGCCTTCGTCGACCCCGACGGGACGGTCCTCACCTACCACCAACTGCACGACCGCAGCGACGAGGTGGCGGCGGGGCTGGCCCGATCGGGGATCGGTACCGGCGCGGTGGTGGGGCTCACGCTGCCGTCGGCCTCGCCGTGGGTGGTGGCCTACGCCGCCACCGCCAAGGTCGGCGCCGCCATCGCCGGAGTGAACCCGGGGCTCACCGAGGTCGAGCGGCTCGCCTGCCTGGATCGCGTGGCACCGGCGCTCGTGCTGTCCGACGGCGACCAGGTCGCCACGCTCGCCGTTACCGGAGGGCGGCCCGACCCGCTCGAAGCCGACCCCGACCGGCCCACCGCCATCGTGTTCACCAGCGGCACCACCGGCACCCCGAAGGGGGCCTGGTTCACCGACCGGCAGCTCGATGCCGTCACCCGCTACGACGTCGGCGGCGCCTGGGGCGGGGACGCGACCGTCGCCCAGTACGGCTCCACCCAGTTCGCCCACGTCGGCTTCACCACCAAGCTCCCGTGGTACCTGCGCCTCGGTACCACCACCCACCTGCTGGCCCGTTGGCGGGCCGGCGACGTGCTCGACCTGGTCGAGCGCGAGCGCATCGCCACCATTGGCGGCGTCGCGCCGCAGGTGGCGCTGCTGCTGCGCGACCCCCGCTTCGACGAGCGGGACCTCGACTGCGTGAAGCTCCTGGTCATGGGCGGCGCGGCTTCGCCCCCGGCACTGGTCGAGGAGGCCCGTCGCCGCTTCGACGCCGGCTACTCCATCCGCTGGTCATCGACGGAGTCGGGCGGCATCGGCACCGGCACCGCCCCCGACGCCCCCGAGCACGAGGCGCTGCACACCGTGGGCCGCCCCCGCCCCGGGATCTCCGTCGCCGTCCGCGACGAGTTCGCCAACCCGGTGCCCGACGGCGAGGTCGGCCAGGTGTGGCTGCGCTCCGACGCCGCCATGGCCGGCTACTGGGGCGACCCCGAGGCCACCGCCCGCACCCTCGTCGACGGCTGGCTGCGCACCGGCGACCTCGGCCACCTCGACGCCACCGGCTGCCTCACCCTGGCCGGCCGCCAGGGCGAGATGTTCATCCGCGGCGGTTACAACGTCTTCCCCTCCGAGGTCGCCGCGGTGCTCGGCACCCACGCCGGCGTCGCCGACGTGACCGTCGTGCCCCGGGCCGACGACGTGCTGGGCGAGATCGGCGTAGCCGTGGTGGTCCCCGTCGACCCGACGGCGCCTCCGTCGCTCGAGGACCTCCGCGCCCACGGCGGCACCGCCCTCGCCCGCCACAAGCTGCCCGAGGCCCTGGTCGTGGTGGACGAGCTCCCCCTCACCCCCATGCAGAAGGTCGACCGCAAGGCCCTCGCCGCCCTCGTCGACCCGGAGATCTGACGGGGCGTCAGGTCACGTCTACGCTGCCGGACGCCGTCACCGACCCAGGAGCGCCCCGTGCCCACGCCGTCTTCCGAGCTGCCCCTCGACGAACAGGTCCGCCACACCGTCGACGAGCGGGGCGTGGCGTGGATCACGCTCGACCGGCCCGACGTCAAGAACGCCATCAGCCCCGACCAGCGCGACCGGGTGATCGCCCTGCTGGCCGAGGCCAGCGCCGACCTCGGCGTCCGGGCCGTGGTGCTCGGCGCCACCGGCGACGCCTTCTGCACCGGCGCCGACCTCCGGGCCCGCCGGGCACCGGCGCCCCGCCCCGACGACGCCCCCGCCCGCGGCGTGGGCGAGATCTCCAAGATGATCCGGGAGGGCGCCCAGGCGCTCGTCGCCGCCATCATGGACTGCGAGAAGCCGGTGATCGCCAAGGTCGGGGGCACCGCCGCGGGCATCGGGGCCCACATCGCCCTGGCCTGCGACCTGGTGATCGCCGCCGAGGGCAGCCGCTTCATCGAGGTGTTCGTGCGGCGCGGCCTGGTGCCCGACGGCGGCGGGGCCTACCTGCTGCCCCGCATCGTCGGGCTCCAGAAGGCCAAGGAGCTGCTGTTCTTCGGCGACGACATCCCGGCGGCCGAGGCCCTCGCCCTCGGCCTGGTCAACCGGGTGGTCCCCGCCGACGAGCTCGATGCCGCGGTCGACGAGTGGGCCGGCCGGCTGGCCGTCGCCCCCACCCGCGCCCTGGCCCTGACCAAGTCGCTCGTGAACCGCTCGCTCGACAGCGACCGGGCCACCGCCTTCGCGGAGGAGGCCACCGCCCAGGAGCTCAACATGGGCACGGTCGACGCCAACGAGGGCGTGGCGGCGTTCGTGGAGCGCCGCACCCCGGCCTACCGCGGCTGGTAGCTGGTGCGGTCCGCGCCTGGCGACGCCGGCAGCCGCGGATCGACCCGATCGCGTTTTTGCCCGACGCCGACGATCCTCTAAGGTCAACAGGCCCGTTCGGGGGTGGTGTAATCGGTAACACAGCAGCTTCTGGTGCTGCCTTTGGGGGTTCGAGTCCTCCCCCCGAGCCATCCGGTCCCTCCGGGACCGGCACAGCGGTACAACTGAAGATCTCGCCCCCATCGTCTAGCGGCCTAGGACACCACCCTCTCAAGGTGGCGGCACGGGTTCGAATCCCGTTGGGGGTGCCACGGCACCAAGCCCCTGGTGAGCACCTGGAAAGGCCCGCTCCCCAGGGGCTTCGTCGTTCCCGGGCCCGGTCTGCCGATGGGCCCGCCCGCCCGGCCGGGCCGTGGGGCCAGGAGCGTGCCGACCAGCAAAGCGGTCGCTCCGACCGGCAGCCGTGGCACCGGTGCGGGCTCCGCCCGAGCGCATAGGTCAGGCGGTGCGGCCGGCGGTGCGGCGCAGCTCCAGGGCGTCGAGCAGCACGCCGCTGGCGAGGCAGGCGCCGACGCCCTCGCCGGCGCGGAAGCGCAGGTCGAGCAGCGGCTCCAGGCCGAGCGACACCAGCACCGCCTGGTGCACGGCCTCCCGGCTGCGCTGCCCGGCCACCAGGTGCGATGCCACCGCCGGCTCGGCGCGCACGGCGAGGGCCGCGGCCACGGTGGTGAGCAGGCCGTCGAGCACCACCGGGGCACCCACCTCGGCGGCGCCCAGCACCACGCCGGTGAGCACCGCCACGTCCGGTCCGCCCAGCGAGGCCAGCGCCGCGACTGCGTCGGCCACCGGCCCGGCGCCCGTCACGGCGCCAGCGGCTGCTCCGACGGCCGTCTCGGCGGTGCGGGCGAGGGCGGCGGCCACCACCTCCTCCTTGCGCACGAGCATGGCGGCGTCGGCTCCAGCGCCGCGGCCGACGGCGTCGGCCGGTGCGAGGTCCAGGAGCCAGGCGGCCAGGGCGGCGGCAACCGTCGTGTTGCCGATGCCGACCTCGCCCAGGGCGACGAGGCCGCGCCGGCCCGCCTCCTGACCGAGGGCCCGGCCCCGCGCCAAGAGGGCCTCGGCGGCCTCGAGCTCCAGCGGCGGTTCGTCGCGCAGGTTGCCCGTGCTGGAGCCGGCGTCTTCCACCACGGCGGTGAGACCGGCAGCCGCGGCGGCGGCCGTGCCGATCGAGCGACCGGCGCGCGGCGGCGAGCACGTCGTCGCCCACCTCGGCGGCGAAGGCGCTCACGCCCAGCTCCACCACGCGGTGGCGGGCGGCCACCAGCACCAGCGTCCCGCTGGTCAGGTCGCCGGCGCCGAGCGCCACGATCCGGTCGACGGCCCGGTCGAGCACGCCGAGCGAACCCGGCGGGGTCAGCAGCTCGTCGGCCCGGTCGCGGGCCGCCACCACGTGGTCCGGCGCCGGGGGCTGCAGGCGCGACGGCGGCGAGGCGGGCGCCACCCCGTCCTCGGCCGGCCAGCGCTCGTGGAGCACGACGTCGGCCAGCGGCACGCGGCTCGACCACCCCGCCCGCTCCAGGCCGGGATCGGGCGGGCGCTCGTCGGGCCAGCCCAGGCACAGCCAGCCGAGGGTCTCGACGCCCTCGGGCGCGCCGACCAGCGCCGCCAGGTCGGCCGGCTCGAACAGGGTGACCCACCCGGTGCCCAGCCCCTCGGCCCGCGCCGCCAGCCAGAGGTTCTCGATGGCGCAGGCGCACGACCACAGGTCGGCGTCGGCGAAGGTGGCCCGGCCCAGCACGCCGGCGGCGGGCACCCGGCGGTCGCAGCACACCACGATGCCGAGCGGGGCCTGGCGGATGCCCTCCAGCTCCAGGTCGAGCAGGTGCCGACCGGCCTCGGCCGGCAGCTGGGCCGCCTGCTCCAGGCGGCAGCGGTCGGCCATCGACGCTGCCCGCTCGCGGGTGGACGGGTCGGCCACCACCACGAAGCGCCAGGGCTGGGACTGCCCGACGCTGGGCGCGGCGTGGGCCGCGCCGAGCACCCGTTCGAGCGTGGCGGCGTCGACGGCGTCGGCACGGAACCGCCGGATGTCACGCCGGGACCGCACGACGTCGTAGAGCACGGCGCGCCTCGGGCGCGAACGCCCAGGCGGCGGGGTCGGCCCGCCGCTCGGCCGCCGAGGTGGGGTCGCCGATGCGCGGCACGGGCCGGGGCCAACGTGCGTGCTCGTCGACGGGCGGGACGCCGTCGGACCCGGAGGTGGCCACGGAGCTCCTCCCAAGGGGTTCGACGGACCGGCCGCCATCGTACGGAGGGCGCCCGGCACCGCTCAGTAACGCGCGTTATCCTGCGACCCGGGGAATCCGACGCACAGGGAGCGCCAGCGTGAGCGAGCAGATCGAGACCAGCGACCGAGGGGACGTCAACGACCTCGACGCCATCCTGGCGATCACCAACACCGACGTCGACGAAGCCGTCCACGCCGTGCGCGACAACGCCGACGCCATCTTCACGTGGGACTACGAGAAGGGGAAGCGGCCGGCGCTCAACAAGCTCTACGAGAAGGCCAAGGGCGCCCAGTGGAACGGCGAGACCGACCTCGACTGGAGCATCGACGTCGACCAGGAGGCCCTGGTCGAGCAGGTGGGCGTGGCCAACGGCCCCGAGGACCTGATGGCCTTCGGCATCGACATCTACGGCACGGTGCTCGAGGGGTGGGGCCACGCCGAGTGGAAGGAGCACCAGATCCAGACCCAGAACTGGAGCCTGAGCCAGTTCCTCCACGGCGAGCAAGGCGCCCTCGTCTGCACCGCCAAGATCGTCGAGACCGTGCCCTGGATCGACGCCAAGTACTACGCCGCCACCCAGGTCATGGACGAGGCCCGCCACGTCGAGGTCTTCGCCAAGTACCTCGACACCAAGCTGTCGGGCCACTACCCGATCAACACCCACCTCGGCCTGCTGCTCGACGACATCATCACCGACAGCCGCTGGGACATGACCTACCTCGGCATGCAGATCATGGTGGAGGGCCTGGCCCTCGCCGCCTTCGGCATGGCCCACCAGACCACGCCGGACCCGCTGCTCAAGCAGCTCCTGCGCTACGTCATGAGCGACGAGGCCCGCCACGTCGCCTTCGGCGTGCTGTCGCTGAAGGAGTTCTACGACGACCTCAGCGAGGCCGAGCTCTTCGAGCGCCAGGAGTTCGCCTTCGAGGCCGCCATGCGCATGCGCAACCGCTTCCTCCAGCAAGAGGTGTGGGAGCGCCTCGGCGTCGACGTGAAGGACGCCATCAAGATCTTCGCCAAGCCCGACGAGGTCAAGAACCAGGACCCGTTCCAGCAGCTCCTCTTCTCCAAGATCGTCCCGAACTGCAAGAAGCTGGGGCTGCTCGACGCCAACGACGGGTGGCTGCGCAAGCGATTCGACACCCTCGGGGTCATGCAGTTCGAGTTCGCCGACAACACCGGCGAGGAGTACCTGGCCTTCGACGCCGTCACGGCCGACCGCGAGGCCGCCGGCGCCTGACCCGTCGGCGCGGCGAGGGGCCAGAGGTGGCCCTTTCGCCCGGCCGGGGTCCCGGTACGGTCTCGGCATGGGTCCAGCCGCAGCCATCGACCACGGGTGGGCCACCGCCTGCGGTCCCCGGTCGGAGAACCAGGACCGGGGCGCGGCGGCGCCGGCCTGGCTGGTGGTGAGCGACGGCATCGGCGGTCACGCCGGTGGCGCCACGGCCGCCGCCCTCACGGTCGACGCGGTCGCGGCGGTCCTCGCCCCGGTCGCCGCCCCCGACGGCGTCGGCCCCGAGGACCTCCTCGCCGCCGCCGTGGCCCGCGCCAACGACGCCGTCCGGGCCGGCCGCGCCGCCGATCCCGCGGTGGCCGACATGGGTGCCACCGTGGTGCTGGCGGTGGCCGACCCCGCCGCGGTCGACGGCAGCCGCTGGCTCGTCGCCTCGGTGGGCGACTCGCCGGCGTGGGTGGCCCGGCGCGAGGGCGTGCAGCAGCTCACCCACGACGACAACGTGGCCGGCGAGCTGGCCCGCACCGGGGCCATCACCGCCGAAGCCGCCGAGCACCACCCGGGCCGGCACCTGCTGCTGCGGGCCATGGGCCTCGAGGCGACCGTGGCCGTGACGCCCATCGAGGTGGTGCTGGGCCCGGGCGACGCACTGGTGCTGGCCTCCGACGGGCTCTCGGGCGTGCTCGGCCCCGCCGACATCCACGCCGCCATCGCCACCGCGCCCACCATGGCCGGCGCGGCGGCCACCCTGGTCGAGCGATCGCTGCAGGCCGGCACGCGCGACAACGTCACCGTCGCCGCCGTGCGGCGCCCGGGCTGAGCGGTGGCGCTGCGGGTGCAGGTGCACCCCACCGCCTGGGTCGACCGCTACGACCGCGGCCAGGTGGTGCGGGTCGGACGCGGCCGGCAGAACGAGGTGCGGGTGGGCCACCAACCGGTGCAGGGGCGCTGGACGGTGTCGAAGGTCCACGCCGAGCTGGCCTGGGACGGCACCCGCTGGAGCACCACCAACGTGAGCGACAAGCCGGGCCTGCTCCAGGTCTACGAGCCGGGCTACGAGGAGGTCGTGCTCGAGCCGGGCCGCCCCTGGGTGCCCGTCCGCCACCGCTGGAGCTGCGCGTTCGGCCGGCCCGGCCACCGGGTGCACGTGGTGTGCGCCACCGACGACCACCGCGGACCGGCGGTGGCGCCGCTGCCCGCCGATGCCGCTCCCGAGACCGGCCTGCCCGACCTCGGCGAGGACCCCACCACCGGGCTCGACGAGTACGTCGCCCTGCGCCTGACCCCGCTCGAGCGCGACGTGCTGCTGGCCTACTACTCGGGCTTCACGCTGCTCCCCCGACCCGACACCCTGGAGCCCCGGTCCCACGACGAGGCGGCCCGGCGGCTCGGTCGGTCGAAGGACTCCACCCGCAAGGCCATCGAGCGGGTCAACGACAAGGTCGGCCAGCTCGCCGACGCCCCCGCCGTGGCGGTCGGGCGCAACGTGTCGGCCGAGGTCGGGCGCTGGCTGGCCCGCACCGGCGTCATCGACCCCGACTGACCTCGTCCCCGGACGAGGCGGGCGGGGCGGGCGGCACGGCCGGGCTGGACGGGACGACCGGGCCGGGCGGGGGCGGCGGGAGCAGGACCACCAGCTCGGCGCCCGGACCGCCGTCGGCCGGGGCCTCGGCGCTCACCCGCCCACCCATGGCGCCGACGAGCTCGCGCACCACCGCCAGCCCCAGGCCGGACCCGCCGGACGCGCCGGCCGGGCGGGCTGCGGTCCGGTCGGCGGCGTAGCTGCGGTCGAAGACGTGGGGCAGGTCGAGCACGGCGATGCCCGGCCCGTCGTCTCGGACCGAGATGCGAGCCCCGCCGGCCGGGAGCCCGTCGGCGCGGACCACGATCGTCCCCGCCGCGTAGCGCAAGGCGTTCTCGACGAGGTTGGCCACGGCCTGGGCCAGCCGATCGGGGTCGACCAGCGCGATCGCCGCCATCGGCGGCTCGTGGACCACGAGGGCGAGGCCGGCGGCCTCGGCGGCCGGTCGGAAGCCCTCGGCCACGTCGACCACCACCTCCGCCACGGCGAGCGGGCGGAGGTCGAAGGAGAACTGGCGGGCCTCCAAGCGGCCCAGGTCGAGCAGGTCCTGCACCAGGCGGGCCAGCCGCCTGGCCTCGGTCCCGATGGTGCGGGCCGCCGCCGACGGGTCGGTGGCGGTGCCGTCGGCGATGGCTTCGGCGTAGCCCCGGATGGACGTGAGCGGCGTCCGCAGGTCGTGCGACACCGAGAGCAGGAACTGCTTCTCCAGCCCGCGGCTGTGCTCGAGGGCGGCCACCATCTCGTTCATGGACCGGGTGAGGTCGGCCACCTCCTCCCCTGCCGCCGCGCCCGGATCGGGCAGACGGGCGGACAGGTCGCCGGCGGCGATGCGCACCGTCGCCTGCTGGGCCCGCCGCAGCGGGCGGGTCAACCCACCGCTGAGCCACCACGCCACGCCGGCCCCCACCGCGAGGGCGATGGCGCCGGCCACCAGGAACCAGCCGACCGGCACGCGGGGCGGATCGGCCGAGCGGGTGAGCACCACCACGCCGGTGCCGCGGGCGCCGGGCACCCCGGCGGCGGCCCACAGCAGGTCGCCGTGGCGTCCACCCTGCGAGCCCCCGGCGCCGAGCACGTCCCGGTCGAGGTCGGCCGCCGTGACGCCGGCGGGGAACTGGCCGAGCACGTTGCCGCGGGGCCCGATGCCCACCACCGAGATGCCCTCGAGGCGCAGCCCCTTGATGATGCGGGCCTGGTTGGCCGGGCGCACCGGCCGGGAGCTGACGTCGACCAGCGCCGCGACGCCCTCGGCCTGGTCCTGGAGGGAGCGCTCTCCGGCGCGGACGCCCTCGGCCCGCAGGAGCAGGAAGGTGCCCGAGCCGGCCAGGACCAGCGACAGGGCGACGGTGGCCAGCATGGCCAGGAGGAGGCGGCGGCGCACGGTCGCGACCTAGTCGAGCCGGTACCCGACGCCCCACACCGTGGCGAGGGGGAGGCCGGGGCCGAGCTTGCGGCGCAGCTGGCGGACGTGGACGTCGACGGTCCGCTGGTCGCCCTCCCAGGCGACGCCCCAGGCGCCGTCGAGGAGCTGCTGGCGGGTGAGGGCCCGACCGCGGTTCGCGCCGAGGTGGGCCAGCAGGTCGAACTCCTTGGTGGCGAGCGCCACCGGCCGCCCCTCGGCTCGGGCCTCGCGGCGCTCGAGGTCGATCTCCACCAGGCCGGCGGCGATGACCGTGGGCGCGGCACCCGGGGCGGCAGAGGAGGCGCCCACCCGCCGGAGGATGGCCTGCACCCGGTGCACCAGCTCCCGGGGCGAGAACGGCTTGGCGAGGTAGTCGTCGACACCGGCCTCGAAGCCCCGCAGGCGGTCGTCCTCCCCGTCGCGCGGTGAGCATGAGGATCGGCACGTCGGAGCCGGCCCGCAGGGCGGTCGCCACCTGGAACCCGTCGAGCGCACCGGCCAGCCCCACGTC
Source organism: Aquihabitans sp. G128 (assembly GCF_019048865.1). Taxonomy (GTDB): domain Bacteria; phylum Actinomycetota; class Acidimicrobiia; order Acidimicrobiales; family Iamiaceae; genus Aquihabitans. The sequence continues at coordinate 2,066,498 of NZ_CP077604.1, forward strand.
GAGCACGACCATCACGGGTGGTCGGGCCCGGATCAGGTCGAGCGCCCGCTCGCCCCGGTCGGCGATCGACACCCGGAACCCGGCCTCGCGCAGGTACAGCTCGACGAGCGCCGCGATGTTGGCGTCGTCCTCGACGACGACCACGGTGGGGACCTCGGCGCGCACCGGCCCATGGTCCCACCCGCGTGTGAGCGATGTGTGAACGGCGAGCGGCGAGCTCGGCCGATGCCCGCCGAGCTCAGTCGGCCGGCGCCACCGAGGCGAAGGCCCGAGCCCGGTCGAGCGACGCCAGGCGGTCGTCGGAGGTGGCCGAGCCCACCAGCACGTAGTCGTCGCAGAACTCCGGCTTCAGCTCGCCGTCGGGATCGACCAGCCACGGGACCACCAGCCGGCGCGGCACCCGGACTCGGGCCGGCCGGTCGATGGTGCCGAAGACGACGTCCCAGAGCGGCCAGCTCACCCCGTGGTTGGCCTGCGGGTGGCCGAAGTGGTGGTGGAAGTGGTGCTTGCGCAGCCAGCGGGTGTAGCGGCCGCGCGGCGCCCAGAGGTGGGCGGCGGCGTGGTTGTACTCGTAGAAGAAGTAGCCGAGCGACCAGCCCACGGCCACGCTGAGCCCGAACGCCGAGCCCACGATGGCCCACCCGAGCGGCATCCACGCCACGAAGCCCACGAGCAGCATCCCGGCCCAGCTGAGGAGGTGCATCTTCGAGAAGCTCCAGCTGGCGTGGACGTGGTGCTCGAGGTGCTCGCGGCTCATGAGGCCCTTGCCCTTGAGGTCGTGCATGGCGAAGCGGTGCAGGGCGTACTCCCCGAACCCCCAGAGGAAGAAGCCGGCGACGAAGCCGGAGGCGATGGCGAGGAGGGTCACGGGTGGTCGGCTCCTGGGTCGGCCGGCGCGAGGTCGGCGGTGGACGGGGTGGCGAGCGGGGCCCAGCTGCGGGCCAGCGGACGGGCGGCGGCGAGGTCCTCGCGGCGAGCGCCCCAACCCACGAGGAGGGCGTCGGTGAGCTGGGCGCCGAGCACGGCACCGGTGGTGGGCAGGCCGGTCAGCAGGCCGTCGGTGAGCAGGGCGCCGTTGAGCGCCACCACCCAGGCCAGCGTGCGGGCGACCGCGGCGTCGACCGGCGCGCCGAGCGGGTCGGCGATCGACTCCCCCGTGGCCAGCGCGCCCACGTCGACCGCATCGGCCAGCAGGCGACGAGGGGCGTCGAGCACGTACATGGCGACGGGCACGATGCGCCCGGCGTCCTCGACCTCCTCGACGCCTCGGGTCACGAGCAGCTCCTGCTGCAGCCGGAACTCCCGGGGGTAGCGCACCGGCGCCACCAGGAAGAGGTCGGAGAAGGCGCACAGCCGGGCCAGCGCCGCCACCTGCGGCCCGACGCCCGCCGCAGCCGCAGCCGCCTCGGTGGCCGCCAGGTGGGCGGTGCCGACCTCCCCCAGGGTGCGCAGCGCCCGCTCCTGCACCGCCGCCATCAGGGCGCTGCGCGACGGGAAGTACGTGTAGAGCGACGCCGGGGCGTAGTCGGCGGCCTCGGCCAGCGCCGCCATGGTCACCCCCGCCACGCCCTCGCTGTCGACCAGGTCGCCGGCCAGGTCGAGCAGCCGCTCCCGCCGCGCCTCGCGCTTGCGCGACCGCCGATCGCCAGTTCCCGAGGTGGGCACGTTTTCCGAAGGCACGTCGGAAAACGTACCCACATCGCCCGACACGTGCAAGGCCCCCGACCGCAGTCGAAGACCCCCCGAACCTGTCGCAGTTGGCCGACGCCACGGTCGACAACTGCGACGAGTTCGTGGGGGTGTGGGGTGTGAGCGGGTGTTGGGGGTGTGGGGGTGTGGGGTGTGGGGTGGCTACGGGGTGACGAGGGCGAGGTAGCCGAGGGTGCCGACGCGGAAGAGCTCGACGCCGACGGGGGCCACCACGGGGCGGAGGGCGGCGACCTCGCGGTCGACCAGGTCCTCGTCGATCAGGTCGTGGCAGGTGCGGCGGTGGGGCCATGCGGCAGCCACGAGGTCGGGGCGGGCGACGACCGCGCCGGCGTCGTGGAGCAGCCGGACCAGCAGGCGGGCGCCGGCGACGGGGAGCCGGACGGACCGGTCACCCAGGCGCAGCACCCGGTCGGCGTCGAGCACCGGCAGCAGGCGAGGGGTCGGGCCGACCGGCGCCGCGGTGCGGTGCACCAGGCCGGCCACGCGGGCCGCGACGTCCTCGGCCGAGGCCGGCTGGCGGACCCAGTCCTCCCGGTCGGCCCAGGACAGCGGTGGCGGGTCGCCGGCGCCCACGAGCAGCAGGCGCAGCCCGCCGGCGAGGGCGAGCTCGCGGCGGCGCTCCTCGTCGGCCGGCCAGTCGACCAGGGCGACCGGCGGCTCGCCGGCGGCGCCACGGGTGGGGTCGGGCCCTCGCCGGGACGGCGAGGACCTCGGGGCGCCCGGCGCGGGCGCCTCGGGGTGGTGGGACATGGGTTGGGGCCTTTCGTGGCGCCGGCGCGGCCGGCGGGTGCTGGTCCGGGAGACCGGTGGCGGGCCGCCACGGGTCAGCGTGTGGGGATCAGCGCCACGAAGGCGGGCCGCGCGGGCGGACGGCGCTGCGCGCCGCCTCTCGCCGCACCCACCGGCCCGGCTCGCCGGCGAGGGCCAGCAGCACGAGGGCCACGAGGAGCGCACCGGTGGTGGCCGGTGCGGTGGCAGCCCGCAGGACCGCCGGGAGGTCGTCGCCACGGGTGCTCGGCGACCGGAGCTGGCGCAGGGCGCCCGAGGGGCGGGCCTGCAGCAGCGAGGACGGCCGCAGGAGCGGCACCGCGACCGAGCTGTCGAAGGAGGCATCGATGGCCCCCAGCGCGCCGAACGGCAGGATCGAGCAGATGGCGAGGCCCAGGAGCGCGAAGCCCCGGGCCCACCACCTGTTCGTCCTGCCGTCCCTGCGCACGACGTGACGCCTAGAGGGCGTCGGACCCGATCTCGGAGGTGCGGACCCGCATGACCCGGGGCACCTCGGTGCACCAGATCTTGCCGTCACCGATCTTGCCGGTGCGGGCCGCGTCCCCGATGAGCTCGAAGATCTTCTCGACCTGCGAGTCCTCGACGAGGACCTCGATGCGGACCTTGGGCACGAACTCCACGGTGTACTCCGAGCCCCGGAAGGTCTCGCTCTTGCCACCCTGGCGGCCGTAGCCCTGGACCTCGCTGACGGTGATGCCGAGCACACCGAACTCCCGGAGCGACGTCTTCACGTCTTCCAGCTTGAAGGGCTTCACGATTGCGGTGACGAGTTGGACCACTGGTCTCTCCTATGGTGCGGCCCGCTTGGCAGCGGGCTCGTTCTTGGGTTCGGGCTCGACGGCCAACAGGAAGCCGTGGCCGCGGATGGTGTGGATGGTGAGCCCGAGCGGAGCGATGCGGCCCCGCAAGGTGTGGACCCGGCTGTCGATGGCCCGGTCGCTGCGCCGGTCGTCGTTCCAGACCAGCTTGACCAGCTCGTCCCTCCCGACCACTCGGCCGGGCGTGGCGCCCAGGCGGTTGAGGATGGTGGCCTCGATGAGCGGGACGACCACCCGCCCCCCGTTGAGGACGAGCAGCCCGTCGCCATCGACCTCGACCTCGCCGGGCAGCAGCCCGGCTCGGCCACCGGCTCGAGCGGCGAGCCGCTGGATCCGGGCGTGCAGGTCGCGCTCGTCGACCGGGAGCCGGGCCCAGTCCTCCAACCGCTCGAGCTCAGGAGCGAGCTCGCCCTGGTCGAGGAGCCAGAGGCAGGGGCGACCCCGCTCGAGGAGGTCCCCCCGCTGGCCCGCATCGACGGGCCAGCGGAGGATCTCGACGACGGGACCGGAGCGGGGGGACGAGCCCCCGGTTGCTCCGCTCGGGTCGGGCACCGGTCAGACCTTCTCGGTCTCGACGTTCTCGGCTTCCGGGCCGGCGGGCCCGGTGACCGACGAGGAGGACTCCGCCACCGACTTGCCGGTGTAGGTGGTGTAGGCGAAGCCGGCACCGAACTCCATGTGGTAGGCGGGGAGGCCGTGCTCGACGATGTCGATGCCCTCGAGCTCCTCGTCGTTGGCGATGCGGAGGTTCCATGCCCCGGGGAGCTTGCGGATGGCGAACATCAGCGCTCCGCCGACGGCGCCGACCACCACGATGCAGCTCAGCGAGCCGATGGCCTGGGCCAGCAGCTGGCTGCCGCCGCCGCCGTAGAACAGGCCTTTGATGGCGACGGCCGGGGCCGAGGTGCCGTTCGGGTCGGGCAGGCCGTAGCTGCCCGTGGCGAAGAGGCCGATGCACAACGTGCCCCAGACGCCGCAGCCGCCGTGCACGGCGACGGCGCCGATGGGATCGTCGATCCGCAGCGACTCCAGCAGGTCGACCACCAGCGGGACGATGATGCCGGAGACGGCACCGATGATCAGGGCGCCGGTGGGCGAGACCCAGTAGCAGGGGGCGGTGATGGCCACCAGGCCACCGAGGAAGCCGTTGATGGCCATGCCCACGTCCCACTTCTTCGAGCGGGGGTAGACGAAGAACACGGCGACCAGGCCGCCGGCGCAGGCGGCGAGGGTGGTGTTGGCCGCCACCCGGCCGATGCCCTCGAAGTCCATGGCGGAGAGGGTGGAGCCGGGGTTGAAGCCGTACCAGCCGAACCACAGGATGACGGCGCCGATGGCGGCGATGTTCATGTCGTGCGGGGCCGTGGGGCCACCGCCGTCCTTGGCGAACTTGCGACCGAGGCGCGGGCCGAGGGCGAGCGCACCCATGAGGGCGAGCATGGCACCGACCGTGTGGACCACCGTGGAGCCGGCGAAGTCACGGAACACGACGCCCTCGGGCACGAGGCCGTGGAACCAGCCCATGGTGTTGCCGAGCCAGCCGCCCGGCCCCCACACCCAGTGGGCGAAGATCGGGTAGATGAGGCCGGACACGCCGAGGCTGTAGAGGATGTCGCCCTTGAACGAGGTGCGCCCGACCATGGCACCAGAGGTGATGGTCGAGGCGGTGTCGGCGAAGGCGAACTGGAAGAGGAAGAACGCCAGGAAGGCGACCTTGGTGTCGAAGAGGCCGGCGTAGTCGTAGGTCTTCGGGATGTCCTGCAGGAAGAAGTACGACTTGCCGATCACGCCGTGGAAGTTCGCCCCGAACTGGAAGGCGAAGCCGACGGCGTAGTACAGGACGCCGCACATGCAGGTGTCGAAGATGCACTCCATCATGATGTTGACGGACTCACGGGACCGGGCGAAGCCGGCCTCGAGGGCCATGAAGCCGGCCTGCATGAAGAACACCAGGAAGGCCGCGACCAGCACCCACATGGTGTTGATCGGGCTGATCAGGTTCTCGGCCTTGGTGGCCGCCTGGGCGGGCGTGGCACCGGCGGCGGTGCTGAAGAAGTAGGTGAACAGCGCCATGACGCCGAACACGCCGGCGATGCCGATCACCTTCCCCGCCAGGAGCACACCGAAGCGCTTCTGCGTCTCGCGCTCCTTGAAGGAGCTGATCGGGAGGCGCTGGCGCCCCCGGAAGGTCTGAGCTGGGGGTGTCCCATCCGAGAAGGACGGACTTCCCCCAGATCCAACACCGGCGAGGGCGGGGGTTGCCGCCTCAGAGCCGGACCACGGCAGTCGGAGCATGTTCATGGGCGGCACCGTACGGATGCGCAGTTTCGCCATCGTGCCGCTCATGTAACGGCTACCGGGCAAGAACCTTTCGCCATGCTGTCGTCAGGTCGACCGAAACCTGACGAGCGCGTCCCGTCAGCGCAGCTCGTAGATGGTGGGGGCGCGACCGGGGCCGGTGTGGTTCGCATCGGGGCCCAGCTTGGCGGCACGGCCCTCGGCGATGAGCTCGTCGACGGCCTTGCGCACCGTCACCGGCGACCCGCCGCCGGCCTTGTCGGCCAGCTGGGCCAGGGTGAACTGCTTGGGCATCTGGTCGGCCACCGCCTTGATCTGCGACACCGGGATCTGCGGGGCCCGCGGCGTGCTCGGCGACGACGCCTTGCGACCGCCGGCGGCGGGGCCCCGGCGCCCTCGCGACGACGGCACGGCGAAGCCGGCCTCGGCCAGCACGTCGTCGGACACGCCGAGCGAGCGGAAGGCCTCGACCGGGATGCCCTCCTCCTCGGCGTAGCTGCGGGCCTGGGCCACGAACTGGGTGGTGATCGAGTCGATGTCGGCGGCCTTGGCCCGCTCCCGGGCCGCCGCCGCGTGCAGCTTGTCGATGGGGTCCGAGGCCGAGGCGAAGGCCTCCTCGGCCTTGGTGACGGCGTCCTGGTCGACCGCCGAGGTGGGATCGTCGATCCAGGCGAGGTAGCGGCGGACGGCGGCTTCGGGGGTCACGGGATCGGCCATCCGCCGATCGTACCGGCGGGCCTCGGCTCGGACCGGCTCCGACGGGCGCACGGGGGCGGCGGCCCGGCCTCGGCCCACCTACCGGTCGAGGCGCTCGAGGCGGCGGTAGCCGATGAGGCGGCCGGCCGAGACGGCGACGGTCTCGCGGATCAGGGAGCGGCCGTCGGGCGACCCGTCGGCCGGGGAGATGGCGGCGTGCAGGCCGACCTGGCTGGCGATGCCCGAGAGCCGCTTGCTGTGCGCCGGGCCCGACACCAGAACGACGTCGTCGACGTCCTCGGCGGCGAGGAACCGGGCGACGGCGGCCAGGGACTCGTACGTGGTGCGGCCCTGGACCTCCTTGCGGATGGCCCGATCGGGGACGCCGTGGTCGCGCAGGTAGTTGTAGCCGGCGGTGGCTTCGGTGAAGCGGTCGCCGGTCTGGCGGCCGCCGGTGACCACCACCATCGGGGCCAGGCCCCGCCGGTAGAGCGTGAGGGCGTGGTCGAGCCGGTTCTTGAGCGCCGGCGACGGCCGGCCGTCGTACTGCGCGGCGCCCAGCACGACGATGGCCTCGGCCCGCCGCTGGGCGTCGCGCCCGCTGGCCTGCCAGACCTGCACGAAGGTGCCGCCGACGTAGAGCGCCACCGCCAGCACCAGCACGACCGGGACGAGCAGCCAGCGGGGAACCCACCGTCGACGCCGGCGGGCGGGCGCGCTCGCCTCCTCGCCCGCCACGGGGGCCGGGGCCTCCGAGCCCCCTCCGCCGGGGCCGGGCGACGCGCCGGTCATCCCAGGCGACCCCGGGTGCCCCGCAGGCGGGCCAGGGTGCGCTCCCGGCCGAGCACGGTGAGCGACTCCCACAGCGGCGGGCCCACGGTGCGGCCGCTGATGGCCACCCGGACGGGCCCCTGCGCCTTGGAGAGCTGCGGGCCGCCCTCGGCGTTGACCAGACCGGCGTCGATGGCGGCGGCGGCGACCGCCTCCTGGATGGGCTCGGGAGCCCACTCGTCCGGGCCGAGCGCGTCCAGCCGGGCGATGGTGGCGTCGAGCATCTCCGGCACGGCCTTGCCCTTGGTGATGGCCTTGGTCCACGAGGCCTCGTCGACCTCGGGCTCGTCGACCACGAGGAACTCGACCATGGGCTCGACCTCGGTCAGGGTGCGCACCCGCTCCTGGACCTCGGTGGCCAGCGACGCCAGGGCGGCGGCCGCCGGCTCGCCGAGGGTGAGGAAGGGGCGGGCCCGGGCCTGGAACTCCTCGGACGACAGGGCCCGGATCTTCTCGGCGTTGACGAAGCTGAGCTTCTTCTGGTCGAAGAACGCCGGCGACGCGTTCACGTCCTCCAGGCGGTACTGCTCGACGATCTCGGCGACCGGCCGGACCTCGACGCCGTCGGCCGGGCCCCATCCGAGCAGGGCGAGGTAGTTGACCATGGCCTCCGGCAGGTAGCCGCGGTCGCGGTAGTCGGCCATGGAGACGTCGTCCCGGCGCTTGGACAGCTTCTTGCGGCCCTCGTTCACCAGCAGCGGCATGTGGGCGAACGCCTCGGGCCGGGTGAGGCCCAGCGCGTCGACCAGCAGCAGGTACTTGGGGGTGGAGTTGACGTGGTCCTCGCCGCGGATGACGTGGGTGATGCCCATGTCGGCGTCGTCGAAGGAGTTGGCCAGCAGGAACACCGGCGAGCCGTTGCCCCGCAGCACCACGAAGTCCTCGAGGTCGGCGTTGGCGAAGGAGACCTCGCCGCGCACGAGGTCGGTCCAGCCGGTGCGGCCCTCCCGCGGGGTGCGGAACCGGGCGGCTCGACCCGGGCCGGGCTCGAGGCCCCGGTCGCGGCAGAAGCCGTCGTAGCCCGGCTTGCCGCCGGCGGCCTTGTTGCGGGCCTGGACGTCCTCGGCGGTGCAGTCGCAGAAGTAGACGGCGCCGCCGGCCACCAGCTTGGCGGCGGCATCGGCGTAGAGGTCGCCCCGCTCGCTCTGGTGCACGGGCGTACCGTCCCACTGCAGGCCGAGCCACTGGAGCATCTCGAGCACGTTGTCGACCAGCTCGGGGCGGTTGCGCTCGGCGTCGGTGTCCTCGATCCGCAGGAGGAACTCGCCACCCGTCTGGCGGGCCACCAGCCAGTTGGCCAGGGCGGAGTGCCCGGAGCCGACGTGGAGGAAGCCGGTGGGCGACGGGGCGAAGCGGACGCGGACGGGGCGGGGCACGCACCCAACCTAACGGGGAGGGGTGACAGCGCCCGAGCGCGAACCCCTAGCCCAGGTGGGTGACGAGCGCGGCGGCCAGCGCCTCCGGCGCCTCCTCGGGGATCCAGTGGCTGACCCCTTCGAGCTCGACGAACGTGTAGGGCCCCTCGACCTCGCCGGCGGTGAGCTCGGCGGCGGTGCGGCCCAGGGCGATGTCCTCGGTGGACCACACGTAGAGCGTCGGGGTGGTGATCGGACCCAGCCCCGACGCGTCGGCGGGATCGGCGCCCTTGTACCAGTTGAGGGCGCCCTGCAGGTCCTCGAAGGTGGTGAAGCGGTCGACGTAGGCCGCCGCGCTCTGCTCGTCGAGCCCGCTGCCGGCGTACAGCATCCGCAGGAGGGCGCGGTCGTCGGCGAGGAACAGGTCCTCGGCGCCATCGGCCCGGAACGTGGCCATGTAGCCCGACCGCGCCGCCTGGTCGTCGCCGTCGGCGGCGGGCCCGCCGTGCTTGGCGGCCAGGAACGCCGCCGGGTGCGGCGTCGAGACCACCGACAGCGTGCGCAGGCGATCCGGGAAGCGGCCGGCGGTGTGCCAGGCCAGGGCGCCGCCCCAGTCGTGGCCCACGAGGTGGAACGTGTCCCACCCCAGGGCGTCGGCCAGGCCCAGCACGTCGGCGACCAAGGCGTCGATGGCGTACTCGGCGGGATCGGCGGGCCGGGCGCCCGGGGAGTACCCCCGCAGGTCCGGTGCCACCGAGCGGATGCCGGCCGCGGCCAGCAGCGGCTGCACCCGTCGCCATGCGTGGCCGCTCTCGGGGAAGCCGTGCAGCAGCAGGGCGGGCTCGCCGTCGAGCGGGCCGTCGGCCACCGCGTCGAAGGTGAGGGGGCCGATGGGGAGGTGGAGCGGCGTGGCGGTCACGGGCCGACACTAGGGAGCGGCGCAGGAGCGCGCCGCCCGGCTCAGCCGGCCCGGACGAGGCCGAGGTTGGCGGCGAAGAGCAGGCCGCCGGCAGCGACGCCGAAGGCGTGCCACACCTCGTGGTAGCCGAACCACCGGGGCGAGAGCCGGGGCCGCTGGAGGGCGAAGAAGATGGCGCCGACGGTGTAGAGCAGGCCGCCGGTGGCGAACAGGACGAGCGTGGCCGGGCGTCGGGCCAGGAAGGGGAAGGCCATGAGCCCGGCCCAGCCGAGGATGATGTAGAGGCTGGCGCCGACCTTGCGGAACCGCTCGAGGGCGATGATCTTGAACACGATCCCGCCCAGGGCGCCGCCCCACATGATGGCCAGCGACACCCAGCGCCACGGGTCCGGCAGCACCAGGACGGCCGTCGGGGTGAACGAGCCGGCGATGAGCACGAAGATCATGCTGTGGTCGGCCCGCTGCATGATCCGCACGGCCCGGGGCGACCGGGCGAACACGTGGTAGCTGGAGCTGGTGAGGTACAGCAGGATGCTGGCCACGCCGTAGATCCACGCCGCCGCCAGGGCGCGTGGCGTGGTGGCGGAGCGCACCAGCCAGACCAGGCCCACCACCGACACCAGCAGCGCCAGCTGGTGCAGCCGCCCCCGCAGGACCGGCCGAGCGGCCACCATCGCCTCGAGGTCCATGTCCACCCTCCCCGGCGGCTCGTGTGGTGCGGTCAGCGTTGCGGGTCCCCATCGGCCGCGGCCGCCGGGAACCAAGGGCCCCGACGCTACGCCGCGTCCGGGGTGCCCAGGTAGGCGGCCACCACCACGGGGTCGGCCAGGACCTCGTCCGGGGCGCCGTCGGCGATCACCGCGCCCTGGTCGAGCACCACGAGGCGGTCGGCCAGGCGGGCGATCAGGGCTACGTCGTGCTCGACCACCACCATCGTCAGGCCGAGCTCCCGACGCAGCTGCGCCAAGAGGTCGCCCAGCGCCGCCACCTCCGCCTGGGCGAGGCCGCTCGACGGCTCGTCCAGCAGCACCACCTCCGGCTCCACGGCGACGAGGGCGGCGAGGTCGACGATGCGGCGCTGGCCGGTGGACAGGTCACCGATGGCCAGGTGGCGCCACGGGACGAGGCGGAAGCGGTCGAGCAGCTCGGCCACCCGGGCTCGCACCGCGTGCTCGTCGGCCCGCTGGGCCGGCGTGGCGAGGATCGCGTCGGCGACGCCGACGGCCCGCACCGCCGGGTCGCACGCGATGGCCAGCACCTCCTCGACGGTGAGCGACGGGAACAGGCGGGCGTCCTGGAAGGACCGTCCGAGGCCGCTCGCCGACCGGGCGGCGAACGAGGCCCGCGACACCTCGGCGCCGCCCTGGTCCACCCGGCCGGCGGCCAGCGGGACCAGCCCGCACAGCGCGTCGAGCAGCGTGCTCTTGCCGGCGCCGTTCGGCCCGATGAGCCCGACCACCTCGCCCGGGCGCACCGCCAGGTCGACCTCGCGCACCGCGTGGACGCCCCCGAAGCGCACCGACACGCCGTGGGCCACCAGGATCGCGTCGCTCGCTCCGTCGGCGGTGCCCTCTGCGCTCACCGGCACCGGTCCGTCCGGTCCACCGTCGGTCGCCGTCCGCTCCCCCGGGTCACCATCGGCGCTGGCGCCGGCATCGGCGAGGTACACGGAGCGGGCCAGGTCGGGGCGGTCGAGCAGCTCGGCGGTGGGCCCGGCGAAGGCCACCCGGCCCCGCTCCAGGAAGACGGCCCGCTCGGCCAGCCCGGCGGCGGTGGTCAGCGACTGCTCGACCAGCACGATCGCCGTGCCCGTGGCCCGGAGCTGGTCGAGGAAGGCCACCAGCTGGCGGACCACGATGGGCGCCAGCCCGAGCGACAGCTCGTCGATCAGCAGCACCGTCGGCGCGGCGATCGACGCCATGGTGAGCACGAGCATCTGCTGCTCGCCGCCCGAGAGGTCGGCGGCGTGCTCGTGGAGCCGGGCCGCCAGCGACGGGAAGGCGTGGAGGGCGGCAGCTCTGCGGGCGGCGACGCCCTCGTCGCCAGCGGGCTGGGTCCAGCCGGCCAGGTCGAGGTGCTCGGCGACCGTGAGCGACGGGAACGTGCCCCGCCCGCCGGGCGCCAGGGCGAGGCCGAGCGCAGCCACCCGGTGCGGGGCCCGGCCGGCCACCGAGCGTCCGTGGAGCTCGACGGTGCGGGCATCGGCCGGCAGGAGCCCGCTGATGGCGTTGAGCACGGTGGACTTGCCGGCGCCGTTGGTGCCCACGAGCGCCAGCACCTCGCCGGGGGCGACGTCGAAGCCCACCCCGTCGACGATCGTGCTGCCGCCGAGGCGGACCCGCAGGTCCCGGACGCACAGCGCCGGCTGGTCGACCCCGCAGCCCTGCACGGCGGCATCGAGCGCCGGCTCGGCGCCGACCGCCAGGGGCGAAGCGGTGCCCCCAGCGGCGACGGCACCCCCGAGCCAGCGGCGCAGGAGGCGGTTGCGGACGGTGGCCAGGGCGCCGGCCAGGCCGCTCGGGAACACCACCAGCACCACGAGCAGGCCGATGGCGGTGGAGAGCACCCGCGTCGAGTCGCCGAGGAACCAGCCGCTGCCGACGAACAGGAGGGCGCCGGCGATGGCGCCGATGGGCGAGGCGATGCCGCCCACCACCGTGGCGCCGAAGGTGGAGATGCTGCGGTCCGGGGTGAGCAGCTGGTCGGGGAACGTCTGCAGGACGTGGACGAGCAGGCAACCGGCCACCGCGGCGATGGTGCCCGACAGCCCGAACGCCGTGAGGCGGGTGCGGGTGGTGCTCAGGCCGTAGCCCTCGCTGGCCAGCTCGTTGTCGCGCTGGGCCACCATGGCCCGGCCCGGTCGACCGGCGCGGACCGCGTGGGCCGCCCACAGCACCGCCACCAGGACCCCGAGGCACACGAGGTACATGGCCCGCTCGCTGCCCAGGCCGATGCCGAACAGGTCGGCCCGACCCACCCGGCCGTCGGGGATCCACCCGGCGTAGGCCGGCTGCAGGAGGTACGCCGACGTCGCCACGTTGAACGCCAGGGTCACCACCGCGAGGTACAGGCCGCGGAGGCGCAGGGCGGGCAGGCCGATCACCAGCGCCGCGACCCCGCCGGCTGCCCCCGACCCGACCAACGCCACCGACAGGTCGTAGCCACGCACCGCGGTGAGCCACGAGCCGATGGCGGCGCCGACGGCCACGAAGCCCATCTGGCCGAGCGACACCTGGCCGGCCCAGCCGGTGAGCACCACCAGCGAGATGCCGACGATGGCGAACACCAGGACCGTCGCCGCCTTGAGCTGGTCGCCGCTGCCCAGGTGGCTGGGCAGGTCGACCGCCAGGCCGAGCGCCACCGCCCACGCCAGGGCGCGACCCACCCGGACGGCTGGGCGGCGCAGGACGGCTCGGGGCACGGCCCGCACCGGCGCGCCCACCTGCCAGGCCGAGGTGGCCTCCCGGCCGAGGCGGGTGCGGGGCTCGGCCAGCAGCGCCAGGCCCACGAAGATCGCCCCGGCCAGCACCACGGCGTAGAGCTGCGGGTTCTCGGGGTGGTTCCACGTGACGGCCTGCTCCACGACGCCGAGCGCCACGGCGGTGGCCGCCACCCGGGCCAGGTCGGTGAAGCGACCGAGGGTCAGCGCGGCGAGCACGGCCAGCAGCGCGGTGAACGACTCGGTGGAGGCGAACGGCAGCCCCACCACCGCCACGCGCAGGAACACGCCCACGAACGACAGCAGGGCGGCGCCCGCCCACACCACGGCCTGGAGCCGTTCGACGGGGATGCCCACCAGCGCGGCCCGCTCCGGTCGGTCGGCCGCCGCCCGCACCGCGGCACCGGCGCGGGTGCGCAGGAGCAGGCCGGCCACCAGCGCCAGCGCCAGCGGGGCCAGCACCCAGGCCAGGACGTGGGCGGCGTGGAACCGCAGGGGCGCCACGCCCAGGTCCACCGACCAGCCCGTCGAGATCTGCTGGGCGCGGGTGTCCTCGCCCCACAGGTGGGGCACCGCGAGGGAGGCGGCCAGCGAGGCCTGGGCGATGCCGATGGTGGCCACCGTGAGGATCAGCCGGGACGACGAGGCGAAGCGGCGGACCACCACCAGGTAGAGCACCAGGCCGAGGGCCACCGACAGCGCAGCCCCCGCCAGGCCGGCCACGGCGAAGCTCCAGCCGCTGTAGGTGATCAGGTCGACCGCGACCACCGTGGGCACCAGGCCCAGGGCGCTCTGCGCGAAGTTGATGGTGCGGTTGGCCCGGTACACGAGGCAGAGGCCGACGGCCACGAGGGCGCCGAGCAGGCCGAGGGTCAGGCCCTGCAGGTAGACGCCGAGGGGCATGGGCAGCACCAGCGCCTGGAGCAGCAGGAGGACGGCTGCGGGGGCGACGGCCTTGAGGGCGGGGTGCACCCGGTCGAGCGCCATCAGTTGTCGACCACGGTGACGGCGCCGGCGCGGATGAACGCGTGCGGGGGGGGCCGGTGGGCCAGGAACCGGGCACGTACCGCTGGCCGTGGTCGGCGTAGCGCCACTTGCCGTGGCCCTGCTCGCCGAACTCGTCGGCGCCGGTGGCGGTGACGTCCCACCAGATCTCGGCGAAGTCGTCGACGCCGGCGAAGTCCGGGTACGGCCAGAGCGAGGAGTCGCCGAACGACATGAGCGGGATGTACGGCGTGGCCGGGTTGCCGCCGATGGGCTTGGCCCGGAACAGCGAGTCGCGGAAGCCGGCCGCCGACAGGTCCTTGCCGGTGCCGAGGCCGTTGAAGAACAGGAACACCGGCGCCCAGAGGATCTGCGCGCTCTGGCGGGCGGGCGGGTCCTGGCCGCCGTTGGCGCCGCGGTAGAGCCGGAAGATGATGTCCTTCGCCGGCGAGCGGGCCGGCGGGGCCAGCGGGGTGATGCCGAAGGCGTGGGCCATCTGCGACTGGTCGTAGGGCCGGCCCCAGCTGGAGCGCTCCGAGGAGAAGCCGCCGGTCATGATCCACTCGGGGTACCAGTCCTGGCGGGTGGCCTCGTCCATCAGCGAGCCCAGGGCGATGGGGTCGCCGCCGTAGACGATCGACGTCACGCCGTGCTCCTTGAGCCGGCCGATGAGCGTGGCCTGGACCTGGTTCACGCCGTTGGCGTCGCCGTAGGCCACGTCGTCGGCCAGGGGGACGTGGGCGGCGTGCAGCTCACGGGCGATCGACGGGCCGATCCCGGCGCCCCCGAAGGGCCCGCTGATGCTGATGAGCCCGAACCGGCGGGGCGAGCTGCGCAGGGCCGGGCCGGCGAAGGAGGCGTCACGGCCCTGGAGGCGCTTGCGCACGTACTCCGCCACGTGGGTGGCCACCTGCTCGGGCGTGGTCTCGAGCGACCACACGTAGGGGGCGTGCTCGGCGTAGAACGCGTTGGCGCCGCCGTTGACGCACAGCAGGCACAGCACGCCACGAGAGGCGAGCTCGTCCCCGAAGGCGGTGCCCTGCAGGGGACCGTTGAGCACGGCGTAGGGACGGATGTCCTCGGCGATCTTCACGGCGTCGGCGCGGGCGGCCACCGCGCCGAGCAGGTTGGCGCTGCCGGTGAAGACCACGAGGTCGACGCGGCGTCCGCCGAGGGCCGGGTTGCCCTTGGCCAGGACCTTGATGAAGCCCCGGACGGTGGCGGCCGCCTCGGCGTTGGTGTCCTCCGGGGCGACGAACCTGGCCACGATCTTGCTGACCGAGTCCTCCTCCGGTGGCTGGTAGAGCACCACCTTGATCGCGTCCTTGGTGATCCCCCGCACCGCCAGGGTGCGCGGCCGCTGGCTGGCCGGGCCCGACCCGTCGGCGCCGGTGGGTCCGAACGCTCCGCCCAGCGCCAGGGCGAGCACGGCGCCCACCACCACGATGGCCGCCGCCAGGCCCTGGTGGCGGTGCGTCGCCCGGCGCTCGCCGCCGCCCCGCTTCCGCCGTCCGCCGAGCGCCGAGCCCGGGGCGCTCACGCCTCGTCGCTGAGGCCGGCGAGGTCGTGGGGGCCGGCCGACGGGTACCCGCCGGCGGCCCGGATCTGGGCGCCCCACGGGCCGAGGAGGGCGAGCAGCTCGTCGAGGTCGCCACCCAGCGCCGCCAGGATCGGGCCGCACTGCGCGTCGGTGCTGGCTTCGACCTGCTCGCGGGCGTCGCGGCCGGCCTCGGTGAAGGCGCCGTCGGCCACCAGGCCCCGGGCCACCAGGCGGGCCTCGGCGGCGTCGAGCTCGTCGTCGCTCCAGGCCCTCGTGCGGATGTAGGTCCGCATGGGCAGCCCCCACGACAGCTCGCTCAGGAGGCCGATCTCGGTCGCGTCGAACCCCGCGGTGGTGTACGCCGCGGTGTGGGCGTCGCCGCGGTACTCGCGCAGGCGATCGGCCAGGCGCCACAGGTCGCCCATCGGCGTGCCGGGCAGGCCCAGGGCCAGCAGGCCGGCGTAGAGCGGCTTGCCCTCGGGGCGGAGCCCCTCCCCCGCACGGACCAGCAGCTCCGTCGCCCGCTCGATGCCCTCGGGCTCCGGGCCGAGGATCCGCTCGAGCTGGCCGACCGCGCCCTCGGTCCGGGCTGCGCAGAGCGCCGCGGCCGTGGCCCGTTCGCGGCCCATGGCCACCAGCGGCACCACGATGGCCGGGTTGAACACGCCGAAGGCGGCGGCCACCACCTCGCCGGGCACGTCGCCGAGGATCGAGCCGCGGCTGGCGAAGTAGGCGATGCCGTCGGGCATGGCCACGCCGCCGTCGGCCGACGGGCTCGGGCCGAACCCGAGCGCCTCGTAGGCCCGGTGGCACTCGGGCGAGAAGTACACCTGCCCGGCGATGGGCTCCAGGGCCCCCGCCAGCTCGCGCGCCCGCACCACGTCGATCGTCCCCTGGTCCATGGGGCGAGACCCTGGCAGGCGCCTGCCGCTCCGTCCACCGCGCCCGGGGCCCCGGCTTTCAGGTGGCGTTCAGGTGGC
Source organism: Aquihabitans sp. G128 (assembly GCF_019048865.1). GTDB lineage: Bacteria > Actinomycetota > Acidimicrobiia > Acidimicrobiales > Iamiaceae > Aquihabitans. The sequence goes on from NZ_CP077604.1 coordinate 2,082,857, forward strand.
GAGCGCCGGTGACGGCTCGAGGTCGGGGTCCCCCGGTCGGGGCAGGCGAGCCCGGGCCACCAGGAGGCTGGCCACCGCGACCACCGCGCCCACGACGAACGCCGCCCGGTCGGTGCCGGTGACGGTCACGAAGATGCCCAGGACCGGCGCGCCGAGACCCTGCGACAGGTCGAAGAACAGCGAGAACGTGCCCACGGCGTGGCTGCGCTCGGCCTCGGGCGCCTGCTCCACCACCAGGCCGAACAGGGCGGGGAAGAGCAGGGCCATCCCGAGGGAGAAGACGACGGTGGCGGCGTAGATGACCGGCGCCGCCGACACCGAGGCGATCGCCACCATGGCCACGAAGATGCTGACCAGCGAGATGGTGGTGGTGCGGATGGCGCCCAGGCGATCGGGCAGGCGGGCGCCGAAGATGCGGACGAGCAGCACGGTGACGCCGTAGACGAGGAAGAAGGGCCCGGCGTCGTCGATGCCGAGGCCCTCGAGGTGCAGCGACAGGAACGAGCTGAAGGCGGCGAAGCCCACCAGCCCGAGCAGGAGGATGGTGCCCGGCATGATCGCCGCCGGGTGCAGGAACGTGCGTGGCCCGGTGGGCGCCGGGCCCACGCGGCGGCCGAGGGCGGCGGGGATGAGCAGGGCAGCCAGCGCGCCGAGCCCGGCCAGCACGGCCGAGACCAGCCACACCCGGCCGGCCCCGCCCGATCGGTAGAGCACCTCGCCGAGGAACGGGCCGACGGCCAGCCCGGTGTAGATCGAGATCGAGAAGAACGACGCCGCCTCGCCCCGTCGGTCGTCCGGGCTCAGGTCCTGGGCGGCGGTGGCGGCCCCGACGAAGAACGCCGCCTCGCCCAGGCCCGTCACCAGCCGGAACGCCACCAGGGCCACCAGCGACGGCACCAGGCCGTAGCCCGCGATGGAGATCGCCGCCAGGGCCGAGCCGGCCACCGCCAGCGGGCGGCGGCCGAGCTGGTCGCCCAGGCGGCCCACCAGCGGGCGCACCAGCGCCGCCGAGACGGCGAAGGCCCCCACGGCGAGGCCGACCTCGAACCCGTTGCCGTCGAGCTCGTCGGTCACGTAGCGGGGCAGGACCGGGAGCAGCATGCCCATGGCCGTGAAGTACGCCATGGCCGACACCACGATGACCCCGAAGGTGGGGGTCAGCAGCCGCTCGGGCGCGGCGGCAGGGGCGGGATCGGGAGCGGTCACGGGCGGGACCAACGCCTGGGCGTCAGGTCCGATTCCCCGAGCCTCAGGATCGGGGCGGGACCTCGTCCTCGCCCACCAGGAAGAACACCGAGGGGAGGGGGCGGCGCGGCGGGGCCACCGCCGCTTCGCCGAACCAGCGCTTGCGCAACGGTCGGGTGAGCCAGCCCAGCGGGGCCAGGGCCACGTAGGTGTAGGCGATGAACAGCGCGGTGCCGACGGGCACGAACACCAGCCCGAGCACCAGCAGCACCACCGCCACCACGGTCACCCAGATCCGATCCGGGCGAGGCGAGGCCAGCCACCGGAACGAGGTGAACCGGAACGACGACGCCATGAGCACCGCCGGGACCATCACCAGCAGCACGGGCCCGGCCCGGTGCCACCCGGCGAAGTCGCCGTCGTAGGCGAAGACCGAGGCGATGACCACGCCGGCGCCGCCCGGGCTGGGCAGGCCGATGAAGTACCGCTTGTCCGAGAGGGGGTCGATGGTGACGTTGAACCGGCCCAGCCGGAAGGCCGCACAGGCCAGCCAGAAGCAGGCCAGGACCCAGCCGAGCAGCCCGAGGTCGTGCAGCGACCACTCGTAGAGCAGGAAGGCCGGCGCCACGCCGAAGGAGATGAGGTCGGCCAGGGAGTCGAACTGGAGGCCGAAGGGCGTGATGGCGCGCACGGCGCGGGCGACGGCACCGTCGAAGATGTCGCACACGACAGCGACGGCGATGAGGATGGCGGCCAGGTCGTACTGGCCGCCCTCGGCGGCCCGAAGCGACGAGAAGCCGCAGAGCATGTTGGCCAGCGTGAACGCGCTCGGCAGCATGGCCAGCGCCCGGCTCTTGGCGTCGAGGCGGTCGGGGCGGACGACGTCGGCCCCGCTCGGCGAGACCAGGCGGAAGTCGTGGTCGGTGTCGCGGCCCGTCGGCTGCGGGACCTCCGGGGCGTCGGTCACGAGACCTCTGCTCCGACGGCGGCGACCTGGGGCCACCGGGCCAGCGGGGTCTCCCCCGCCTTCACCTTCGTGCCCGGCGTGACCAGGATCTCGACGCCCGGCGGCACGAAGACGTCCATGCGCGAGCCGAACTTCATGAGGCCGATGCGCTCGCCGGTGTGGACGACGTCGCCGGGCGCCACGCGGGTCACGACGCGGCGGGCCGCCAGCCCGACGACCTGGCGGAACACCACGGTCCGCTCCTCGTCGCCCACCGTTCGCACGACGGTGATCTCGCTGCGCTCGTTCTCGGTGCCGCTCTCGGCCTTGAAGGCGGCCAGGTAGCGGCCCGGACGGTAGGTGACCTCGGTGATGGTGCCGCCGTAGGGCGCCCGGTTGATGTGGACGTCGGCCAGCGACAGGAACATCGACACCTGCTGCCAGTCGCCCTCGGGCGCGGCACCCGGCTCGGGCTCGCCGACGTGCATGACCTTGGCGTCGGCCGGGGCCACCACCAGGTCGGCGTCGCCGGAGGGCTCGCCGTCAGGGAGGCGGTCCGGGTCCCGGAAGAAGGCGGCGACGGCGACCGGCAGCGCACCGAGCGCCAGCGCGCTGCGCCGCCGACCGGTGAGCCCGGCGACGGCCGCGGGGATCGCGGCGATGGCGATGAACGGCAGGCCGTCACGATCGAGCTTCACGGGAGGGGATCCGTCCTTGGTGGGGTCGAGGGGGACCTACCCGCACGGCGGACGGGCTGCTCCCAGGGTGGCACGGCGACCGGCGGCGGGCCGGTCACGGGGGTGCCGCGCTCAGAGGGCGAGCAGGGAGCGCCAGTCGGCGGCGTGGGCCTCGGCGGCCTGGGCGGGCGACAGCCGGATGGTCTCGGTGGGCACCGCGTCGACGACGGCGCGGAGCTCGGGGTAGTGGTGGGCGGTGAGGCGGACGCCTTCGAACCGGCGCTGCCGCTCGGCCACCAGCTCCGGTGCCGGGGAGGCGTCGAGGAAGCCCCAGACGACGTAGGCCAGGCGCAGGTCGTGCAGGACCGGAGCCCGTCCGAACAGGGAGGCCCGCTTGAGGGCGATGGCCAAGGCGCCGGCCTCGGCATCGGCCAGCAGCTCGCCGTCGGTGACGTGCACCTCGGGACGCAGCAGCGGCGCCAGCTTCAGCAGGTAGCCCTGGTCGGGACCGGGCGAGCCCATGCGACCGGCGTCGCGGTCGGGTTGGCCACCGTTGCTCACGACCTCGCCAGGTCGCGCCGCCCGCCACTCGTCGCCGTAGCGCGGCGGCGACGCATAGGCCCGAGGCGAGTCGGTGGGCTTGGTGGGGACGAACTCCGGCGCAGCCATCGGGGTGGAACCTACTCCGACGTGTGGAGGAGGCCGAAGACCAGGGAGTCTTCCAAGGCTTGCCAGGAGGCCTGGATGATGTTCTCGCTGACGCCGATGGTGGACCAGGACCGCTTGCCGTTGGTCGAGTCGATCAGCACTCGGGTGACGGCGCCGGTGCCCTTGGCGGTGTCGAGCACGCGCACCTTGAAGTCGGTCAGGTGGACCTTGGCCAGCTGCGGGTACCTCGACCCGATCGCCTCGCGCACCGCGGCGTCGAGGGCGTTGACGGGGCCGTTGCCCTCGCCGATGCGGCCCACCCGCTCGCCGTCGACCAGGAGCTTCACGATGGCCTCGGTGTCGTGGCGGACCTCGTCGGCCTCGCTCACGATCACGCGGTAGGACTCGAGGGCGAAGTAGTCCTGCGTCCAGCCCGCGGCCCGGCGCATGAGCAGCTCGAGGGAGCCGTCGGCGGCCTCGAAGTGGTAGCCCTCGTGCTCCAGGCGCTTGAGCTCGTCGATGACGTCGGTGAGCGCGGGGCCGTCGAGGTCGATGCCGATCTCGCGAGCCTTGAGCTCCAGCGTGGCCTTGCCGGCCATCTCCGAGACCACGAAGCGGGTGCCGTTGCCCACGGCCTCCGGGTCGACGTGCTCGTAGGCGTCCTTGCGGCGAGCGATGGCCGACACGTGCAGGCCGGCCTTGTGGGCGAACGCCGAGGCGCCGACGTAGGGCGCCTGGGGGTCGGGCGTCATGTTGACGATCTCGGCGATGCGGTGCGACGCCGCGGAGAGCCGCGAGAGGCGACCCTCCGGCAGGGTGCGCACGCCCATCTTCAGCGTCAGGTTCGGGATGATCGTGGTGAGGTTGCAGTTGCCGGTGCGCTCGCCGTAGCCGTTGATGGTGCCCTGCACCTGGGTGGCGCCGCCCCGCACGCCGGCCAGGGCGTTGGCCACGCCGCAGCCGGTGTCGTCGTGGAGGTGCACGGCGACCTTGACGTCGTCCTTGAAGTGGCCGGTGATCTCGCGGACCACCGCCTCCACCTGGTGGGGCAGGGCGCCGCCGTTGGTGTCGCAGAGCACGAGCGTCTCGGCGCCCTGCTCGGCGGCGGCCTCGAGCACCCGTAGGCTGAACTCGGGGTTCTGGTGCCAGCCGTCGAAGAAGTGCTCGGCGTCGAAGAGGACCCGGACGCCGGCCTCCGCGAGGAAGCGGACCGAGTCGGCCACCATGGCCTCGCCCTCGTCGAGGGACGTCCGCAGGGCCTCGGTCACGTGGTAGGCGGAGCTCTTGCCCACGATGCAAACGGCGGAGGTGCCGGCGTCGAGCAGGTTGCGCAGGGTGGGGTCGTCGTCGACCTTGCCGCGGGGTCGGCGGGTGGAGCCGAACGCCACCAGGGTGGAGCGCTCGAAGCGCAGCTCGCGCGCCGCCCGGTCGAAGAACTCGATGTCCTTGGGGTTGGCGCCGGGCCAGCCGCCCTCGATGAAGTGCACGCCGAGCTCGTCGAGCTCATCCGCGATGCGGAGCTTGTCGTCGACGGTGAGCGAGATGCCCTCGAGCTGGGCGCCGTCGCGGCAGGTGGTGTCGAAGATCTCGACCGCCTCGGGCAGCCCAGGGTCCCGCGGCGCCATGAGCTCCACCGTGGTCGGCTCGGCCTCGATCGCCCCGGCGGTGCCAGGCCGCTTGTCAGCGGACATGTTCGACCCAGTCCTTGTAGCGGTCGGTCTCCCCGCGGATCGCCTTGTGGTACTCGGTGGCGATGGCGGTGGTCATGGGGCCGGGGCAGGGGATCGGGCGGTCGTCGACGGAGTTCACCGCGGAGACCTCGGCGGCGGTGCCGCAGAGGAACATCTCCTCGGCGAGGTACACGTCGGAGCGGGCCAGGTCCGACAGCACGCACTCGATGCCGAGGTCCTTGGCGATGGTCATCACCGAGTCCTGGGTGATGCCCTCGAGGGCGCCGGCGGAGAGCGGCGGGCTGAGGAAGCGGCCGCCGCGGGCCACGAAGACGTTCTCGCCGGTGCACTCGCTGACCATGCCCTGCGGGTTGAGCATGAGGGCCTCGTCGTAGCCGGCCTTCAGCGCCTCGACCTTGGCGAGGGTGGAGTTCACGTAGTTGCCGGTGGTCTTGGCCGCGGGCGGCATGGTGTTGTGGTCGAGCCGGGTCCAGGACGAGGTCTTCAGGCGGACGCCCGTGGTGAGGGCGTCGTCGCCGAGGTAGGCGCCCCACGGCCAGCAGGCGATGGCCACGTCGACCGTGCAGGGCAGGGTGGACAGGCCCATCTCGCCGTAGCCGTAGTAGGCGATCGGGCGGATGTAGCAGGACGGCAGGCCGCTGGCGGCCACGACGTCCTTGGTGGCTTGGACGAGCTCCTCCACCGAGTACGGCAGGTCCATCATCAGGATCCGGGCCGACGCGTGGAGGCGCTCGATGTGGTCGGTGAGGCGGAACACCGCCGGGCCCTGGGCCGTCTCGTAGGCCCGCACGCCCTCGAACACGCCGGTGCCGTAGTGCAGCGTGTGGGTGAGGACGTGGATCTTGGCGTCCTCCCAGGCGACGAGCTCGCCGTTCATCCAGATCGACTCGGTGGGCGTGATCGGCATCGGTGTTCCCCTACTTCTTCGGTTCGGCGATCAGAGGGCGGCGACGACGGCGTCGCCGATCTCGGGGGTGGAGGCGGTGAGGTCGGTGGCGGAGGCGCAGGCCTTGCGGATGCGCTCGGCGGCGTCGCCCTCGCCCAGGAGGTCGAGCATGAGGGCGGCGGAGAGGATGGCGGCGATCGGGTTGGCCTTGGCCTGCCCGGCGATGTCGGGCGCCGAGCCGTGGACCGGCTCGAACATCGACGGCGCCTGGCGGGTGGGGTCGAGGTTGCCCGACGACGCGAAGCCGATGCCGCCGGACACCGCGCCGCCGAGGTCGGTGAGGATGTCGCCGAAGAGGTTGTCGGTGACGATGACGTCGTAGCGCTGCGGGTCCTGGACGAAGTAGATGCAGGCGGCGTCGACGTGGTTGTAGGCGGTGGTGACGTCGGGGAACTCGGCGGCGACGTCGTCGAACGTGCGCTGCCAGAGGTCGCCGGAGAACGTGAGCACGTTGGTCTTGTGCACCAGCGTGAGGTGCTTGCGGGGGCGGGACTGGGCAAGCTCGAAGGCGTAGCGGACCACCCGCTCCACGCCGTGGCGGGTGTTGACCGATCCCTGGGTGGCGATCTCCTGGGGGGTGCCCTTGCGGAGGAAGCCGCCCTCGCCGGCGTAGGTGCCCTCGGTGTTCTCCCGGATGACGATGAAGTCGATGTCCTTCTCCGGCAGGAGGAAGGGCCGCTGGTTCACGAACTGGTCGAGCGCGAAGCGCATCTTCAGCAGCAGGCCCCGCTCGATCACGCCCGGCGGCACCTCCGGGGTTCCCACCGCTCCCAGGAGGATGGCGTCGAAGGCCCGGAGCTCGTCCAGCACGTCGTCGGGCAGGACCGTGCCGTCGGCCAGGTAGCGGGCACCGCCGAGGTCGAAGTCGGTGGTCTCCAGCTCGACGCCGGCGGCCCGGACGACCTTGAGGGCCTCGGCCACGACCTCGGGGCCGATGCCGTCGCCGCCGATGACTGCGATCTTGTGGGCCACGGGAGCTCCGATTCTGCTTGCGGCCGGCACGGTGCCGGCGGGTCTTGCGGGGCCGGACCGGGCGGGGCACGCCCGGCACCGGAGCGGAGAACGACAAAGCCGCCCACCGAAGTGGACGGCTCGACGCGCACACCGACGAAGGCGTGCGCTACCCGATGATGCGTACCGGGGTGGGGTCAGACACGGCAGCCAGTGTAGGCCCGAGGGCTTGCGAGCAGGCAAGCAGTGCCGATGGGAGCGGGCCGGGCCGGTAGCGTCCGGTCGCCACCAGCGCGGAGGACCGCCTTGACCCCCACCACCTGCAGCAGCTGCTCGAGCCCGCTCCCGGCCGTCGCCGCCGACCAGCGCCGCCCGGACCTGTGCGCGGCGTGCGTGGCCCGCTCGTCGGGCGCCGTGCCGCCGTCGACCCTCCCGCCGGTGCCGAGCTGGCCCGTCGGGCCGGGTGCCCCCGGGGCGCCGCCCATGGGCTACGGGACGCCCGCCGCCCTCGTCACCCGCACCCGCGTGCCCGACGCCCTGCTCCTCGGCATCGCCGCCGCGGCCATCGCCGGCGTGGCCTGGTGGGCCGTGGTGGCCACCACCAAGACCACGTTCACCTACGGCGCCATCGCCGTCGGCATCCTCGTGGGCCAGGCCGTGCTGATCGGGGCCCGCAAGGGCGGCGTGGTGCCGGCGCTCATCGCGGTGGCCGCCTCGCTCACCGCGCTGGTGGTGGCGGAGTACTTCATCCAGCGCACCGTCGCCATCAACGACTTCAACGCCAACGTCCCGCTGTGGCTGGGGTTCTCGACCGCCAAGGACATCGTGCGGGAGGCGGTGGAGGACGAGCCGCTCACCGCGGTGTTCTGGGGCGTGGCGGCGGTGGCGGCCGCGCTGTCGGCCGGGTCGCGCACCCGACGCCCCATCCTCTGACGCCGCTCGGCGGGCCGGCCGCCCGGGCAGCGGAACTAACGTGGACGGATGGCTGAATCCGTCCTCCTCTCCCAGGCCGCCCGAGATCGCATCGTGGCCGAGCACCAGGAGCTGGTGGCCAAGGTCGCATCGGCGCCGGCCGGGACCGAGCCCGACGACGACGCCGTCCGCGCCGCCCGGCTGGCCGACATCCTCGAGAACGGCACCGTGGTCGACCCTGCCGACCCGCCCCAGGACTCCGTCCCCCTGTCGCTGGAGGCCTACGAGCGCATCTACATCGAGCACCTCGACCTCACCACCCGGGGCAAGATCGACATCGCCCGCAAGATCGAGACCGCCCGCGAGCTCGGCGACCTCTCCGAGAACGGCGACTACCACGCCGCCAAGGAGGAGCAGGGCAAGATGGCAGGGCGCATCAACCACCTGGCCAACCTGCTCGGCAACGGCATCATCACCGAGAGCACCAGCTCCACCACAGTGCAGGCCGGCGCCGTCGTCGGCCTCCGCTACGAGGGCGACACCGACGTCGAGCGCTACCTGCTCGGCTCCATCGAGGAGCGGGTCGAGGGCGTCGAGGTCATGTCCCCCGGCTCGGCCCTGGGCCAGGCCCTGGTCGGCCACGCCGTCGGCGACACCGTGGAGTACGAGACCCCCACCGGCGCCAAGCTCAAGGTCGAGATCGTCTCCGTCGGCGGCTGAGCCCGGCAGCTCTGGCGCCGGGGTGACGTCGGTCATGGACGCCGGGTCGAGGCCATCCGCACCGGCCACCGGCCCCGAACTCACGGTCGTGGCCTCCCCGCCGATGGACCCCTCGTGACCCCGAACCCGCCCGCCGCGCCCGGTGGCGCCCCCCTGGCCGACGCCACCGTCGCCGACGAGGTGCGGGGCGCGCCGTGGCTGCCGCCGGGCGGCCCGGTGGAGCTGCCGGGCCGGGGCACCACCTTCGTCCGCGACTCCGGTGGGCCGGCCGGTGCGCCGGTGGTGGTCCTGCTCCACGGCTGGGCCGTCACCGCCGACCTCAACTGGTTCGCGGCGTACCCCGACCTCGCCGAGCGGTACCGGGTCCTGGCCATCGACCACCGCGGCCACGGGCGCGGCATCCGGCCGCCCGGGGGCAAGGTGCGGCTCAGCGACTGCGCCGACGACGTCGCCGCCCTGCTGGACGTGCTCGGCATCGACCGAGCCATCGTCGTGGGCTACTCCATGGGCGGGGCCATCGCCCAGCTGCTCTGGCGCCGCCACCCCGACCGGGTGTCGGGCCTCGTCCTGTGCTCCACCGCCCGCCACTTCCAGGGCGGGCCCATCTCGGCGCTCTGGTACCGCTCCTACACGCCGCTCGCTGCGGTGGCCAACGCCGCTCGCGGCCCGGCCGAGGCGCTGGTCCGCAAGCGCGTGGAGCGCCGGGTCTCGCGCGACGAGCGGGCCGACTGGATGCGCAGCGAGCTCGAGCGGGCCGACCCCGCCGCCCTGCTCACGTCCATGCGCTCGGTGGGCCGCATCCGCTCGAACCGCTGGATCACCGAGGTCGACGTGCCCGCCGCGGTCATCGTCACCACCAAGGACCGCACGGTGCCGGCCCGCAACCAGCGCAAGCTGGCCGCCGCCATCCCCGGCGCCGTGGTCTCCGAGGTCGCCGGCCCCCACGACTCGATCGTCACCCGCACCGACCAGTATCTCCCCGCCCTCCTCACCGCCGTCGCCCAGGTCGCCACCGCCGCCTCCCGCTGACCGGCATTCCTGTCGTTCCGGGGCGCCTGGCGCCCCCTCGGCGACAGGAATGCGCCAGCCGACCGGACTCCCGTCGCTTCAGGGCGCATGCCGCCCCCCGGGCGACAGGAATCCGGGGTGAGACCGGGCGGCGGCGCGTCAGGTGGGGGCGGCGGCCTGGGCGATCTGGTCGGCGGCGGCGGCCACCGCGGCGCCGAAGCGGGCGCCGGGGTCGGTGCCGAGGCGCTCGACGGGGCCGGAGATGCCGACGGCGGCGACGAGCGCGCCGGCCAGCAGCACGCCGGCGCTCACGGACGCCACACCGGGGGCCCGCTCGCCCACGCTGGCGGTCCAGCCCTCGGCCGGGGCGGCGCCGGCGAGGATGCGGCCGGCCGAGCCGACCTCGAGCGGCAAGCGGGCGCCCTCGGTGACGATGGTGCGCAGCTCGTGGGGCGACTCCAGCGACACCACGCAGACCCGGTGCTCGCCGTCGCGGACGTAGAGCTGCACGCTCTCGCCGGTCTCGGCCCGCAGGGCGAGCAGGGCCGGGCGGGCGACCTCGGCGATGGGCCAGCCGGCGGCCGCCGCGTGGCCCAGGCCCACCAGGCGAGGGCCGAGGGCGAAGCGGGCGGCGTCGTCGCGGCGCAGGAGGCCGTGGGCCTCGAGGGCGACGGCGAGGCGGTGGGCGGTGGCCCGGGAGATCCCGGTGGCGGCCACCAGCTCGGCCAGCGAGCACGCGCCGCCGGCGGCGGCCACCGCGTCGAGCAAGGCGACCGACTTGTCGAGCACGCCCACACCGCTTACGCTCTGTCCCATGGGCTGACACGTTAGTCTCAACATCTGAGACAGCGCCACTCCCACCCGTCGAACCGCCAGCGAAGCAGGAACCGATGACCGCCCCCAAGACCCTCAGCCAGAAGGTGTGGGACGCCCACGTGGTGTCGTCCCAGCCCGGAGAGCCCGACCTGCTCTTCATCGACCTGCACCTCGTGCACGAGGTCACCAGCCCCCAGGCCTTCGACGGGCTCCGCCTGGCCGGCCGCCCGGTGCGCCACCCCGAGCTCACCCTGGCGACCGAGGACCACAACGTCCCCACCGAGCACACCAACCTCGAGATCGCCGACCCGATCTCGCGCAAGCAGGTCCAGACTCTGCGCAACAACTGCGCCGAGTACGGCATCAAGCTGCACCCGATGAACACGCCCGGCCAGGGCATCGTCCACATCATCGGCCCGGAGCAGGGCTACACGATGCCCGGCATGACCATCGTCTGCGGCGACTCGCACACCTCCACCCACGGGGCCTTCGGCGCCCTGGCCTTCGGCATCGGCACCAGCGAGGTCGAGCACGTGCTGGCCACCCAGACGCTGCCCCAGTCGGCCGCCAAGACCCTGGCCATCACCGTCGACGGCGACCTGCCCGTCGGCTCCACCGCCAAGGACGTGATCCTGGCCATCCTCGGCCGCATCGGCACCGGCGGGGGCATCGGCTCCATCGCCGAGTACCGCGGCTCGGCCATCCGGGGCCTCTCCATGGAGGGGCGCATGACCGTCTGCAACATGTCGATCGAGGCCGGCGCCAAGGCCGGGCTCATCGCACCCGACCAGGTCACCTTCGACTACCTCGAGGGCCGGGCCCACGCCCCCAAGGGCGCGGCCTGGGACGAGGCCGTCGCCTACTGGAAGACCCTCCAGACCGACGAGGACGCCACCTTCGACCAAGAGGTCGTGCTCGACGCGGCCGAGATCTTCCCCCACGTCTCCTGGGGCACCAACCCCGGCCAGGTGGCCCCCATCACCAGCCGGGTCCCGAACCCCGCCGACATCGCCGACCCCGGCGAGCGCAACGCCGCCGAGCGGGCGCTCGAGTACATGGGCCTCACCGCCGGCACCCCGCTCAAGGAGGTGGCGGTCGACACCGTGTTCATCGGCTCGTGCACCAACGGCCGCATCGAGGACCTGCGGGCCGTGGCCGACGTGGCCAAGGGCCGCCGGGTCTCCTCCGGCATGCGCACCCTCGTGGTGCCGGGCTCCTGGGCCGTGAAGCAGCAGGCCGAGGCCGAGGGCATCGACCGCGTCCTCGTCGACGCCGGCTTCGACTGGCGGGACCCGGGCTGCTCGATGTGCCTGGCCATGAACCCCGACAAGCTCACCGTCGGCGAGCGGGCCGCCTCCACCAGCAACCGCAACTTCGAGGGCCGCCAGGGCCGAGGCGGCCGCACCCACCTCGTCTCCCCCGCCGTCGCCGCCGCCACCGCCATCGCGGGGCACTTCGCCACCCCAGAAGACCTGTAGAGGACGTCGCACCATGGAACCCGTACGCATCGTCACCGGCACCGCCGTCCCGCTCGACCGCAGCGACGTCGACACCGACCAGATCATCCCGTCCGACTGGCTCAAGCAGGTCGAGCGCACCGGCTTCGAGAAGGGCCTCTTCTCCGAGTGGCGCGACGACCGCGACTTCGTGCTCAACCAGGAGCAGTACGCCGGCGCCACCATCCTCGTGGCCGGCCCGAACTTCGGCACCGGCTCGTCGCGCGAGCACGCCGTCTGGGCCATCCAGCAGTACGGCTTCCGAGCCGTGATCTCGCCGCGGTTCGGCGACATCTTCCGCAACAACTCCACCAAGAACGGCCTGGTGCCCGTGGTGGTCGCGCCCGAGGTGGGCGAGCAGCTGCTGCGGGCCATCGAGGCCGACCCGGCCCTGGAGATCACGATCGACGTCGAGCGCCGCACGCTCGAGGCCCCGGCCATCGGCCTGGTGGTCGACTTCCCGCTCGACGCCTCGGTGCAGCACCGCTTCCTCGAGGGCCTCGACGACATCGGCATCACCCTCCGGCAGGCCGACGACATCACCACCTACGAGACCTCCCGGCCCGCCTGGTTCCCCACCACGGCCGACGCCTGACCGACTGCCGGCCCCCTGGGTAGGGGGGGCCGGCATGTCCAAGGTCCTCGTCACGGGTGCGTCCGGCTACATCGGCGGGCGGCTCGTCCCCGAACTGCTCGCCGCTGGCCACGAGGTGGTGTGCCTGGCCCGCACGCCCTCGAAGCTCGACGACCAGGTCTGGCGGGGCGAGGTCGAGGTCGCCAAGGGCGACGTCACCGACCAGGCCTCGCTCGAGGCCGCGCTCGACGGCGTGGCCACGGCCTACTTCCTGGTCCACTCGATGGGCTCCAAGGCGGCGTTCGCCGAGGAGGACCGCAAGGCCGCCGGCACGTTCCGCGACGCCTGCGCCGCCACCGGCGTGGACCGCATCGTGTACCTCGGCGGGCTGGGCCGCGACGACGACCCCGACCTGTCGCGCCACCTCCAGAGCCGCCACGAGGTGGGCAAGGTGCTCGCCGACGGGCCGGTGCCGGTGACCGAGCTGCGCGCCGCGATCATCATCGGATCCGGCTCGGCCAGCTTCGAGATGCTCCGGTACCTGGTGGAGGTGCTGCCGGTGATGACCACGCCGAAGTGGGTCGACAACCGCTGCCAGCCCATCGCCATCCGCGACGTCCTGGCCTGGCTGGTGGGCGTGGTCGACGGCGACGGCACCGAGGCGGGCCACGAGATCGTCGAGGTGGGCGGCCCCGACGTGCTGACCTACCGGGAGATGATGCAGGCCTACGCCGCCGCTGCCGGCCTCAGCCGCCGCCGCATCCTCGTGGTCCCCGTCCTCAGCCCGTCGCTCAGCTCGCGCTGGGTCGGCCTGGTGACGCCGCTGCCCACGGGCCTCGCCCGCCCCCTGGTCGAGAGCCTGATCAACGAGGTGGTGGTCAACGCGCCGCCGCCCCACGTCCCGTTCGACCAGGAGCCGCTGCACTTCCGCGAGGCGGTCGACCTGGCGCTGGAGCGCTCGGCCGAGCTGCAGGTGGCCACCCGCTGGTCCGATGCCGACCTGCCCGGCCACTCCCCCGCCGACCCGCTTCCGACCGACCCCGACTGGGCCGGCGGCAGCCTGCTGGCCGACACCCAGGCCGTGCGCACCACCGCCCCGCCGGCGGCGCTGTACGCCACCGTCGCCGGCATCGGCGGCGACCGGGGCTGGTACGTGACGCCGTTCCTGTGGAACGTGCGGGGCTGGGCCGACAAGCTCATCGGCGGGGTGGGCATGCGCCGGGGCCGTCGCCACCCCGACGACCTGTGGGTGGGCGACGCCGTGGACTTCTGGCGGGTGGAGGCGGTGGAGCCCGACGCCCTGGTGCGGCTGCGCGCCGAGATGAAGCTGCCCGGCGAGGCCTGGCTCCAGTGGAGCATCGAGCCCGACGACGACGGCCAGCACGCCACCCTGCACCAGCAGGCGATCTTCTACCCGAGGGGGCTGCTCGGCCGCCTCTACTGGTACCTGCTGGTGCCGTTCCACGGGCTGATCTTCGGGCGCATGGCGGCCAAGATCGCCCAGGCCGCCGAGGCTCGTCCCGCCGACGCCGCACCCCGCTCGGACCAGGCCACCCGCATCACCGCCTGACCGCGCCGAGGCGCGCGCCTGCCGCAGCCGACCGGCGCCGGCAGCGGTTCAGCCGCCGAGCACCGGGACCACCGGCACGCACGGCACCGGCTTGGCGGTCGACGGGTCGAGGGCGTTGAGCACGATGCGGTCGACCCGGGGGTTGAACGCCACGGTGAGGTGCTCGCTGAGGTCGAGCGGGCAGTCGTCCTGCAGGACGATGTTGGTCGCGTTCGACGAGCCCATCTCACCGCTGGTGTAGGGCAGGACCAGCTCGTCGTAGCGGGTCATCACGTTGGTGTAGCGGACCGACGCTGCGCCGGCGCCGCCCTGGTTCAGCTTCTTCAGGAACGGCGAGCCTTGCAGGAACTGCGGGCACGAGGCGCAGCCGACGCCCACCAGGCTGGTCCCGAGGGCGGCCACCGGCGGGGCCAGCGCCTGGCCGATGGCCACCGCCGAGCTGACGCCGGCCAGCGTCGTGCCGTCGTAGAGCGGCGTGAGGGCCACGAAGTTCTTCACCTCGGCCGCCCCGCCCAGGAACTTCAGGTAGTACTGCGGCATCACCGTGCCCTCGGAGTGGCCGACGATGTCGACCTTGGCCGCCTTGGTCGACGCCCGCACCTTGGCCACGAAGGCCTTGAGCTGCTGGGCGCTCTGCTCCATGGCGCCCAGGCCGCCCACGTACGGGTCGCCGAGCCCGGCGCCGTAGGTGAGGGCGTAGACGCAGTACCCTGCGTTCTTGATCACCGGCGAGAGCGAGTTGAAGTTGGTGGTCATGGTGGCGAGCAGCCCGTGCACCAGCACCACCGGCCGCGGGTGCGCCTTCGAAGGCTTGCACGAGAAGTCGTTGGCCCCGGGCGGCGCGCCGCGGGGGTCCTTGGCCCCGGCGGCCACCACGCCGACGAGGGTGTGGTCGGTGGGGAGCTGGCCGGCGGGCGGCGCCGGCTGGCAGGCGGCCAGCAGGGCGGTGAGCGCCACGGCCACGACGAGGGGTGCGGCGCGGCGGGAGCGGGCGGTGCCGAGGGTGCGGGACAAGGAGGCCTCCGGAGCGAGCGGACGCACGGGCGACGTCGCCCGTGCACCCGGGTGGGTTCGACGGCGGGCCGGGGCCGTCCTGCCCGGGACCGGTCCCCGGTGCCCCAGGGCCCTTGTAGGGTCAGGACCCATGTCCGCACGACGCCTCCGCTCGGTGCTGGCCTTGGTGGCCTTCGTCGCCGCGCTGGCCAAGCTGGTCCAGGCGCTGCGCGGCGACCCCACCTCCACCTTCGCCGACCACCCGTCGAACGACGCCGTGCGGGCCGAGCCCGAGGCCGAGCCGTCGCCCATCCCGGCCCCGATCCCGGTCGTCGAGCGGGTGGCCGAGGCGGTCCTGGCCCCCGTGACGCCCACCGAGGCACCCGACCCGGAGGTGCCGGCGCACTCGGGCCCGGCCGCCGGCCCGGTGACCGAGGCCGACCTCGAGCCGGGCCCGGTGGCCGCCGAGCCCGTCGACCTGGCACTCGCCACCACCGAGGCGCCCACGCCGCTCTTCGCCGACGAGCGCGACCTGCCGGCCACCCCGCCGACCATCGAGCCCGTCGAGGTCGTGGCGGCCGAGGTCGTGGCGGCCGGCGCCACCACCTGGGTCGACCCGGTCGAGGGCGGCTGCCCCGACGGCTACCCCGTGAAGGCCAAGGTCAAGAGCGGCATCTTCCACCTGCCCGGCATGGCGTTCTACGACCGGACCGCGCCGGACCGCTGCTACCCCACCGCCGAGGCCGCCGTCGCCGACGGCCTCCGCCCCGCCAAGCGCTAGCTCAGCTGCCCGACGGCGGCGCCTGCGGCGGCCAGGTCTGGCCCGCCGGAGGCTCCGTCGGGACCACGGGTGGCGCGGGTGCGCTCGGTGCGGCGGCCGGCGGGCTGGTGGCCGGCTGGGTGGTCGGGGGCTCGGGCGCCGATCCGGTGGGGCCTGCCGCGGTGCCGGTCGACGGAGCCTCGGTGTCGGGCAGGGGCCCCAGGGCGTCGAGCGCCTCGCGGGCCTGGGCCACGAGGCCGGTGCGCGTGCGGACGTCGTCGAGCACGCGGCTGAGGTCGGCGGCGGCCTCGGCCGCCGAGGACCCGGCGAGGTCGGCCACCGCCTGTTCGATGGTGGCGATGGCGCCGCCGATGCGCTCGAGCGGCTCGGTCCGCAGCTCGAGGGGCAGGGCGGCGGTGGCCACCAGCTGGTCGTCGAGGCCCACGGCCTGCTGCTGCAGCTCGACGCGCAGGTCGAGCAGCGAGCCGTCGTCGTCGAAGGCCTGGTTGGCGGCCAGGGCACGCATGGCGTCGCGGAGCCGGCGGTGGAGCCGGGCCTCGGGGTCGTGGGAGCCGGCCCAGGACGTGGGCGCCCGGCTGGCCATGCCGGGCACCAGCTGCGCGTCGCGCTCGAAGTTGGCCTTGCCGCGCAGGGCCAGCACGCCGGCCAGCACCACGCCGGCGACGGCCACCAGCACCACGATCCCGAACAGCGCCACCACCAGTCCCACGGCTCAGCTCGTCCCGGACGACTTCGAGGCGCCGTAGATGGCGAGGATGATGATCAGCACCACGAGGGCGCCGACGACCGCAGCAGCGATCTTGACCTTGCTCCACGGCCGCTGGCCCTGGACCTCGCCGGTCACGCCGTTGATGAACACCTGGAACGGCTTCTGCTCGTAGATCACCGTCAGCAGCCAGATGGGCAGCAGCAGGTGCTTGAAGCCCAGCGTGTTGTAGCTGGTGTCCTTCGAGGTGATGCGCTGCTCGTCGCCGCCGATGGACCGGCGGATGGTGGAGTCGATCTCGGACTCCATGACCCGCTGCGCCTCCGGGAACGACTGCTCGGCGTCGAGGTCGTAGGTGCGGCAGAGGTGGCCGGCCACGAACTGGGGCGAGAACGGCGCCGCGGTGCCGGTGGGCCAGGGCTCCAGCGCCCGGACCCGCTTGGCGTCGAAGCCGTCGTTGGCCAGCACGGGGATGTCGTCGAACGCGTTGTGGACCTGGCCCGAGGCCGGGCTCCACCGGGTGCGGGTCTCGGTGTGCTGGTTCTCACCGGAGCCGACGGTGACCGTGTAGTGGTCGCCGCGCTGGCCCTGGTACCAGGTGTTGGTGTCGGCGTCGTAGGTGAAGTACGCGGCGTAGACGCTGGAGAAGGCGCCCGTCTCCTTGTACTTCTTGAACTCGGTCGGCGCGAACCACCGGCCGTTGATCCACTCCTCGAGCTTGCCGCGGGCCACCTTCTCGTCGACCTGGAACGGCAGCACGCCGTCGACGGGCAGGCGGGCGGGCGCATCCTGGATGTCGTCGCGCTGGATGGGCGTGGCGCAGTACGGGCAGCGGGTGGCGGTGAGGGTGCCGCTGAAGGTGGTGTGGCCGCCGCAGTTCTGGCAGACGATCTCCTTCTCGCCGGTGACCTGCGGCGCGGCGTTCTTCGCCTGGAAGGCGCGCAGCTGCGCCATGGTGGAGCCGAGGTCGTGCTCGGTGGGGGCGGCCAGTCCCGACACGTCGATGTCGAGGCTGTGCCCGCAGCTGGGACAGGCCAGCTTCTGGAGCTTGATGTCGAAGACCAGCGACGCCCCGCACTGGGTGCAGGGGTAGGTGCGGGTCTGCTCGGTGACCTGGAACGACGCCCGCTCGGGCTGGCCGGCGGTCTCCGGGATGGGAGCCGAGGCGGCCGCGGGTGGCGGACCGGGCAGTGGCGGAGGTGCGGCCGCAGCACCGGCGCCGGGCAGCGGCGGGGGCCCGCCCGAGACCGACGGGGCGGGCGGGGGCGGCGGCCCGGCGGGTGCGGCCGGGGGCGCCGACGGCGGCGGCGGTGGAGGCGGTGGGCCACCGGCCGGGCCGGGAGGCGCCGGCGGCGGGGGCAGGTGGCCGCCACCGCCGACGGGCGGGGCGGGCGGGGGTGGCGGGCCCGAAGGGGCGGCGCCGGGGAGCGGTGGCGGAGCCTGGGGTGCGTCCCCGCCGTCGCTCACGGGGCAGGCGGAGCGTCGCTGGGCGCGGCCGGGGCCGGCGGCGGGCCGTCGGTCGGAGGCGCCGGCGGGGCGGCCGGGGGCAGCGGCGGCGGGGCCTGGAACAGCGCCGCGAGGGCGGGCACCGTGCTGGCCGCCACCCACCCGGGCATGCCGGCGGACCACACCAGGGACTCGGGCTTCACCTGGCCGTTGGCCACACCGCTCTGGATCTGGGCCACGGTGAACGGGCCCTGGGACTGGCCGCCCATGTCGACGTGGAAGGTCTGAGCGCCCGGCAGCGGCGGCGGGCCGGCGGGGGCCGCCTGCTGCTGGCCGACGTTGCCCATCTGGTTCGCCATCTGGTTGGCCATGGCCATCCCCATGCCCATGCCCATCATGTCGCCCATGGCGCCGCCGCCGCCGGGGTTGCTGGCGGCGGCCAGCATGGCGTCGGCCTGCTTGGCCTGCTGGTAGCGGTTGAGGTCGCCGACGTTGTCGAGGAAGCCACCCTCCTCGACGCCGCGGGCGACGCCGCGGGTCATGGCGGCGGTGATCTCGTCCGGCAGCGAGATGTTCATGGTGATCGACGGGATGGCCAGGCCGTACTCGTCGTCGACCCGCTGGGCCACGAAGTCGCGCAGCTTGTCCGACAGCTCGACCTGGCGGCCCTGGAGGTCGATGACCCCGAGCTTGGTCTCGAGCACGAGGTCGGAGAAGGCCAGGGTGATGACCCGGCGCAGGAGCTCGGCGATCTCGTCGATGTCGACGCTGCTGTCGGTGCCGATGACCTCCTTGAGGAAGATCTCGGCGTCCTGGATCTTGACCACGCACAGGCCGTTGGCCCGCACCTGCACCATCTTGAAGTCGGGGTCCCGCACGGTGACCGGGTTCGCCGTCCCCCACCGCAGGTCGGTGACCGGACGGGTGTTGATGAAGTACACCTCGGAGCGGAACGGCGAGTCGAAGCCGAACTTCCAGCCCTGGAGGGTGGAGAGGATCGGGAGGTTCTCGCTCTTGAGCTCGTAGTGGCCGGGGCCGAACCGGTCGGCCAGGGCGCCGCGGTACACGAAGACCGCTTCCTGGCCCTCCCGCACGATCAGCTGGGCGCCGTTCTTGATCTCGTTCTGGTACCGGGGGAACCGCCAAGCGAGGGTGGAACGAGAGTCGTCCATCCACTCGATGATGTCGACGATCTCGCCCTTGATCTTGTCCATCAGGCCCATGAGCCCCACCTCTTCGTCGTACGTGCCGAAGCGCGAAGAGTAGCCCTCGCCTGGAGGTGGGTGGACGCGTCGTGAGGGGGCGCCGGGCGGGGCGCCGTGGCGGGCTAGCGGCCGATGACCGAGACGCTGGTGATGCCGTCGGCGGCGCGGAGCTCTTCGGCCACGGTGGTGGGGACCGGCCCGGTGGTGGCGATCACCATGAGGGCACCGCCCTGGCCGGCGGAGCGGCCCACGTCCATGTCGGCGATGTTGAGCTGGGCGTCGCCGAGGATGGTGCCCACCCGGCCGATCACGCCGGGGCGGTCGTCGTTGTTGACGATGAGCAGGTGGGCCGAGGGCGGCACGTCGAGCGTGTGGCCGTCGATCTGCACCAGGCGGGGCTCGGCCTTGAGGCCCACGAGGGTGCCGGCGATCTGGTGGCCGCCGCCGCTGATGGACACCAGGTTGATCCAGTCGACCGAGCTCGAGGTGGAGGTGTCCTTGACGGTCACGCCCTTCTCGCCGGCCAGCTGCGGGGCGTTGACGTAGGAGACCGGCTCGTCGGACACGGCGCCGAAGAGGCCCTTGAGCACCGACAGGGTGAGGATGCGGGTGTCGTAGCCGGCCAGCTCGCCGGAGTACTCGATCTCGACCTCGGCGGGGAGCCCGTCGCCCAGGCCGGCGAAGAGGGCGCCGAGCTGCTCGGCCACGCCGAGGTAGGGGCGGACCGTCTCGGAGGCCTCGGCGGCGGCGACGTTCACGGCGAAGGGCACGAACTCGCCGGCCAGGGCCAGGGCGACCTGCTCGGCGATGGTGTCGCCGGCCTTGTCCTGGGCCTCACGGGTGCTGGCGCCGAGGTGGGGGGCCACCACCACCTGGGGCAGGGCGAAGAGCGGCGACTCGGTGGTGGGCTCCTTGGCGAAGACGTCGAGCGCGGCGCCGGCGATGCGGCCCTCGCTGATGGCGGCGGCCAGGGCCGCCTCGTCGACGATGCCGCCCCGGCTCACGTTGATGACCCGCAGGCTGGGCTTGGCCTTGGCCAGGAAGTCGGTGCCGATCAGCCCGAGGGTCTCGGGGGTCTTGGCCACGTGGAGGGTGAGGAAGTCGGCCTGGGCGGCGACCTCGTCCATGCTCACCAGGTCGATGTTCATGGCCCGGGCCCGCTCGGGGGCCACGAAGGGGTCGTGGGCGATGATGCGCATGCCGAAGGCCATGGCCCGCTGGGCCACGAGCTTGCCGATGCGCCCGAGGCCGATGACCGCGAGGGTCTTGTCGGCCAGCTCGACGCCCTCCCACTTGGAGCGCTCCCACCGGCCCTGGACCAAGGCGTTGTGGGCCTGGGGGATGTTGCGGGCCTGGGCCAGCAGCAGGGCCATGGTCTGCTCGGCGGCGGAGAGGATGTTGCTCTGCGGCGCGTTGACCACCATGACGCCGCGGGTGGTGGCGTGGGCGACGTCGACGTTGTCGAGGCCGATCCCGGCCCGGCCGACCACCACGAGGTCGGTCCCGGCGTCGAGCACCTCGGCGGTGACGGTGGTGGCGGAGCGGATGATCAGCGCGTGGGCGCCCTTGATGGCGGTGAGCAGGTCCTCCGGAGACAGGTCGAGCTGCAGGTCCACCTCGTGGCCGGCGGCGCGCAGCGCATCCAACCCGCCGTCAGCGATCTTCTCCGAAACAAGGACTCGAGCCATGGGGTCGAGTCTGGCGGCTGGCCCCCGGTCACCCCAACCCGACGGCGCCGTCGACCGGCTCGATGGGATCGGCCGGCGTGAAGCCGAACACCTTCCCGTAGAACCACAGCTCGGCCTCGAGCGCCCGCACGATGTTGGCGGCCTGGCGGAACCCGTGCTGCTCGCCCTCGAAGAGGAGGTAGGCGTGGGGCACGCCCTTCTCGGCCAGGGCGGCCACGATCATCTCGGCCTGGTTGGGCGGCACCACCTCGTCCTCGCTGCCCTGGAGGACGATGAGCGGGGCCGAGAAGCCGTCGGTGTGGTGGATGGGCGAGCGCTCGGCGTAGGTGGCCTCGGCCTCGGGCCACGGCCCCACCAGGCCGTCGAGGTAGCGGCTCTCGAACTTGTGGGTGTCGGTGGCCAGGGCCGCCAGGTCGGCCACGCCGTAGTGGCTGGCGCCGGCCTTGAACACGTCGTGGAAGCAGAGCGCGGCGAGCGTCGTGTAGCCGCCGGCCGAGCCGCCCCGGATGGCCAGGCCCTCGGGGTCGACCAGGTGCTCGGCGGCCAGGTGGGCCGCGGCGGCCACCGCGTCCTGCACGTCGACGATGCCCCACGCCCCGTCGAGCAGGCGGCGGTACGGGCGGCCGTAGCCGGTGGAGCCGCCGTAGTTGACGTCGACCACCGCGAAGCCGCGGCTGGTCCAGAACTGCTTGCCCAGGGCGAGCACGTTGCGCGCCGCGGAGGTGGGACCGCCGTGGACCATGACCACCAGCGGCGGCAGCTCGCCCTCGGGCCCGGCGACCTCGGGGTTGGCCGGCGGGTAGTGGAGCGCGTGGGCGGTGCGGCCGCCGGCCGACGGGAACGACACGTGGGCCGGCCGGGAGAACCACGAGGGGTCGATGCCCAGGTCGCGGGCGGGGCGCAGCCGCTCGAGGCTCACCGTGGCCGCCGAGTCGCCGGGGTCGGAGCCGCCCGGGTCGTCGTCGCCCAGGTCGCCCTCGAGCCGCTCGCTGACGGTGGCCAGGTACGGCGCCGGCTCGCTGACGGCGCTGCCGGCCACCAGGAGCACGCTGGCGCCGTCGCCGGCCGCCACCACCTGGCTGACCTCGCTGAACGGAGTGGCCAGCTCCTCGAAGCTGCCGTCGGCGTTCACCAGCACCAGGGAGTCGGCCCCGTCGCTGGCCATCGAGGCCACCAGGCGGCGCCCCGAGAGCTCCGCCCACCAGCGCAGGCCGCCCACCCAGAGCCCGCCGCCGACCTCGCCCTCGACGACGCCGCCGGCGATGACCGGGCGCGACGCCTCGGCCACGCCCGGCTCGCCGAGCGCGTCGACGGGGATGCGGTACGGGTTCCACCAGCCGTTGCGATCGCTGGAGAAGACCAGGTCGCCGTCGGCCAGGAACCCGGGCTGCACCACCGACTCCTCGGGCCCGCCGGCCGCCACGACCTCGTCGACGGTGCCCACCGGCGTGCCGGCGGCGTCCCAGTCGATCCGGGCCAGCACCAGCTCGGTCCCGTCCCAGGGCATGCGGGGGTGGTCCCAGCGCAGCCAGGCGAGGTGGTCGCCCCGGACCGCCGGCGACTGGACGAAGTCGCTCCCGGTGGCCAGCACCCGCACGAGGGTGGGATCGGCCACCGCCGAACCGTCCAGGGGCAGGGCCACCAGCTCGTTGGCCGCCTCGCCGTGCTGGGCCACCACCTCGGGCTCGTGGCTCTCGCGCACGCAGACGAGCCAGTCGTCGCCCAGCCAGGTGGGCTCGCTCCAGCGCAGGCCGCGGGCCACGACGGGCTCCGGGGTGATCGGCGTCGGCTCGGCCCCCGGGTCGACCCGGTAGAGGCGCTGGTCGGCCCAGTTGGCGAACACCACGGTGCGGTCCCGCACCGCCCAGGCGCCGCCGCCGTACTCCATGACCGCGGTGCGGGCGTTCCAGGCGGCGCCGCCCTCGGGGTCCCACGCCGGGAACAGGTCGTGGCGCTGGCCGCCGCTCGAGCGCCGCACCAGCTGGTAGCGGCCGCCCTCGGACGGGCGCTGCTCGTTCCACCAGACGTCGTGGCCGTCGGCGCGGACCTCGCTGACCCCGGCGGCGCCCTCGGTGAGGGTGGCGGCGGTGATCGGCGAGGGCCACGCCCCGAACGGCACGGCGGGCAGCGGGTCGTTCATGCGGTGACGTCCTTCGATCGGTCGGGTGCTGGCCCTTGCTACCGGATGGCACGCCTCCGCGGCGCGCCGGTGCGGCTACTTGGCCAGGAGGTCGGCGATGCGCTGGACGCCCTCGGCGAGGTCGTCGTCGCCCAGGGCGAAGCTCATGCGGGCGTAGCCCGGTGCGGCGAAGGCCTCGCCCGGCACGATCGCCACCTTGGCCTCCTCGAGGATGAGGTCGGCCAGCTCGAGGGTGGTCCGGACCGTGTGCCCCGCGACCTTCCGCTGGAGCACCGACTTGAAGCTGGGGAAGCCGTAGAAGGCACCCTCGGGCTCGAGGCAGGTGACGTCGGGGATGGCGTTGAGGCCCTTCCACAGCGCGATGCGGCGGCGGTCGAAGGACTCGCGGAAGCGGGCGACGTCGTCGAGGCTGCCCGACACCGCGGCCAGGGCGGCCCGCTGGGACACGTTGGCGACGTTGGACGTCTCGTGGCTCTGGAGGTTGGTGGCGGCCTTGACGATGTCGGACGGGCCGATGAGCCACCCCACCCGCCAGCCGGTCATGGCATAGGTCTTGGCCACGCCGTTGAGCACGATGCAGCCGTCGGCCAGCTCGGGCACCACCACGGGCATCGAGTGGAACTCGTTGTCGCCGTAGGTGAGGTGCTCGTAGATCTCGTCGGTGACCACCCAGATGCCGTGCCCCACGGCCCAGCGGCCGATGGCCTCCACCTCGTCGCGCGGGTACACCGCGCCGGTGGGGTTCGACGGCGACACGAAGACCAGCGCCTTGGTCTTGGGCGTGCGGGCCTTCTCGAGCTGCTCGACGGTCACGCGGAAGCCGGTGCCCTCGTCAGCCAGGACCTCGACGGGGATGCCGCCGGCCCGGCGGATGGGCTCCGGGTACGTGGTCCAGTAGGGCGCCGGGAGGATGACCTCGTCGCCCGGGTCGATCAGGGTGGCGAAGGCGTTGGCCACCGCGTGCTTGCCGCCGTTGGTGATGAGCACCTGGGAGGCCTCGACGTCGTAGCCGGAGTCCCGGGCGGTCTTGGCCGCCACGGCCTCCTTGAGCTCGGGGAGCCCGCCGGCGGGCGTGTAGCGGTGGTTCTTGACGTCGGAGCAGGCGGCGATGGCGGCCTGGACGATGTGGTCCGGGGTGGCGAAGTCGGGTTCGCCGGCGCCGAAGCCGATGACCGGCTCGCCCGCCGCCTTCAGCGCCTTGGCCTTGGCGTCGACGGCCAACGTGGCCGAAGGGGCGATGGCGGCGATGCGGTCGGACACTCGGGTACCCATGGGGACTCCTCGGAGGCGATGTGGTGCGGCGGCGGGGCCGGCTCGCACCGGCAGCGGGGCCGTGGACCATGGTGACACGCCCCGACCCCTCCCCCGAAGCCGGTAAGCCGCCCCGGCCCGGATCCGAGCAGGTCAACCGCTTCGACCGGCCCGGTGCCCGGCTGCGAGACTCGGCCCCATGAGCACCGGGACCCCCTCGATCACCATCCCCGCCGACCTCCTGCCGGTCGACGGCCGCTTCGGTTGCGGCCCCTCCAAGGTCCGCCCCGAGGCCGTCGCCGCCCTGGCCGCCGAGGCGCCCGACTACCTCGGCACCTCCCACCGCCAGGCCCCGGTGAAGTTCATGGTCAGCCGCCTCCGCAACGCGGTGGCCGAGCTCTTCGCCCTGCCCGACGGCTACGAGGTCATCCTCGGCAACGGCGGCACCACCGCCTTCTGGGACGCCGCGGTCTTCGGGCTCATCGACGACAAGAGCCAGCACCTCACCTTCGGCGAGTTCTCCGGCAAGTTCGCCGAGTGCGCCACCCGGGCCCCGTTCCTGCAGGACCCCTCGGTGATCAGCGCCGAGCCCGGCACCGCCCCCACCGCCCGGGCCGAGGCCGGCATCGACCTCTACGCCCTCACCCACAACGAGACCAGCACCGGCGTGGCCATCCCGATCGTGCGCCCCGAGGGCGCCGACGACGGTGCCCTGGTGGCCGTCGACGCCACCTCCGCCGCCGGCGGCCTGAAGTTCGACGCCAGCCAGACCGACGTCTACTACTTCGCCCCGCAGAAGTGCCTGGCGTCCGACGGCGGCCTGTGGATCGCGGCGGTCTCCCCCACCGCCGTCGAGCGCATCGAGCGGGTCGCCAGCAGCGGCCGGTGGATCCCGGCGTCGCTCGACCTGAAGATCGCCCTCGACAACTCGCTCAAGGACCAGACCTACAACACCCCGGCGCTGGCCACGATCTTCCTGGCCGTCCACCAGATGGAGTGGATCAACCAGAACGGCGGCCTGGGCTTCTCGTCGGGCCGCAGCGCTCGTTCCGCCGAGATCGTCTACGGCTGGGCCGAGCGGTCCGACTACGCCACGCCGTACGTGGCCGACCCCGCCCTGCGCTCGAACGTGGTCGCCACCATCGACCTCGACGACGCCATCGACGCCACCACCGTGTCGAAGGTCCTCCGGGCCAACGGCGTGGTCGACACCGAGAGCTACCGCAAGCTGGGCCGCAACCAGCTCCGCGTGGCGCTGTTCCCGGCCATCGACGCCGAGGACGTCGACCAGCTCACCCGCTGCATCGACCACGTGGTGGCCGAGCTCCGCACCGCCTGACCTCGACCCACACCACGGCGAACCGGGCGGAGAACACGGGGCCCTGGCCCCGGAAACCCCGCCCGGTTCGCCGTGATCGCGCTCAGTGCGGGTGGTCGTGGTCGGCCGGGGCGGCGCCGGACAGCCCGACGCAGGCGGCGCAGCGACCGGGGAGGGTCACCGCCTCGGCGCGCAGCACGAAGCCGTGCTCGGCGCGCAGGCGGGCGGCGACGGCGGCCAGCAGCTCGGGGTCGGCGCCGATGATGGCGCCGCAGCCCTCGCACACCAGGTGGTGGTGCGCCTGCTCGGGCAGGTGGAACACCGCCGTGCCGCCGGCCACCTCGATGCGGGTGACCACGCCCAGCTCGGCCAGCCGGTCGAGCGTGCGGTAGACGGTGGACTCGTGGAAGTCCGGGTCGACCGCCCGCACCGCCTCCACCACCTCGGGGGCCGTCACGTGGTGGCTGGCGCCACCCACCAGGACCTCGACCACCAGCTTGCGGGCGTGGGTGATGCGCCCGCCCCCGTCGCGCAGCCGATCGAGGATCTCGGCGGCACGGGCGTCGGGCACGCCGGGCACGCTACCGCCGAGCGGGTGCGCCATGATGCGGGCTGGTGCCGGCGACCGTGCCGGCCCGAAGACCACGAGGTGCACCCATGGCCAAGTCGCTCGAAGACGCCCGCAAGAAGCTCGACGACGAGTACGGCCAGGTCCGACGCCACTTCGACGACATCCACAAGGCCCTCGACGCCGTCGAGCAGGCGGGGCCCGAGGACGAGCTCGAGCGGCTCCTCGGCGAGCTGGAGGACGCGGTGAAGAAGGTCCGCACCGGCGGGCTGGTGGGCCACGGCGCCAACGGCCACACCCGGGCCCGCAAGGAGTACCTGCAGATCAAGCAGGGCTGAGGCCGCACGCGGGAGGGCCCGCCGCTGCCGCCACCCGGGGGAGGGGGTGGGTGGCGGGCGACGGGCCCGAACCGACTCGGACCCCACCGGGCCCCGATCGGTTACCTCCGGTTCACCTCGCGGCGGCGAAGCCCTTCTCGAGGTCCTCGATGATGTCGTCGATGGTCTCGAGGCCCACCGAGAGGCGCACCAGGCCCGCCGTCACGCCCGAGGCGGCCTGCTCCACCTCGGTGAGCTGGCTGTGGGTGGTGGACGCCGGGTGGATGGCCAGGCTGCGCACGTCGCCGATGTTGGCCACGTGGCTGTGCAGGGTGAGGCCCTCGACGAACTTGGCGCCGGCTTCGCGGCCGCCGGCGATGGTGAAGGCCGGGACCGAGCCGAAGCCGCGGCCGCCGGTCAGGGCCTTGGCCCGCTCGTGCCAGGGCGAGTCGGGCAGTCCGGCGTAGTTGACCGCCTCCACCTGCGGGTGGGCGGCCAGGTACTCGGCCACCGCCTGGGCGTTCTGGTTGTGGCGCTCCAGCCGCAGGCTCAGGGTCTCGAGGCCCTGCAGCAGCAGGAACGAGTTGAACGGGCTGATGGCCGCACCGATGTCGCGCAGGAGCTGGACCCGGGCCTTGATTATGTAGGAGCCGGCGCCGAGGGCAGGCCAGTACTGCAGGCCGTGGTAGCTCGGGTCGGGCTCGGTGAAGCCGGGGAACTTGTCGTTGGCGGAGAAGTCGAACGAGCCGCCGTCGACGATCACGCCGCCGATGGACGTGCCGTGGCCGCCGATGAACTTGGTCGCCGAGTGCACCACGATGTCGGCGCCGTGCTCGAAGGGCCGGATGAGCCACGGGCTGGCGACGGTGTTGTCGATGATCAGCGGGACGCCCACCTCGAGCGCCACCGCCGAGATGCCGGCGATGTCGAGGAAGTCGTTCTTCGGGTTGCCGATGCTCTCGCCGTAGAAGGCCTTGGTGTTGGGCCTCACCGCGGCGCGCCAGGCGTCGAGGTCGTCGGGGTCCTCCACGAAGGAGACCTCGATCCCGATCTTCGGGAACGTGTAGTGGAAGAGGTTGTAGGTGCCGCCGTAGAGCGACGCCGAGGCCACGATGTGGCTGCCGGCCTCGGCCAGGTTGAGGATGGCCAGGGTCTCGGCCGCCTGGCCCGAGGCCACCGCCAGGGCGCCGGGCAGGCCCACGGCGGTGGCGGTCGCCCCTTCGAGCGCCGCCACCCGGGCCTCCACCACGCCCTGCGTGGGGTTCATGATCCGCGTGTAGATGTTGCCGATCTCGCCCAGCGCGAACAGGTTGGCGGCGTGCTCGGAGCTCTTGAACTGGTACGAGGTCGTTTGGTAGATCGGCACCGCCCGCGCCCCGGTGGCGGGGTCGGGCTCCTGGCCGGCGTGGATCTGGCGGGTGTCGAAACCCCAGGCGTCGTTGCTCATGGTCGCCGAGGATATACCCAATACCCGACCGATCAAGTCAGCTTTTACCCCACCGGGCCCAGAACCCGAGGAGTCGTCGCACTTCTGCCCGCCATCGGTGCAGAAGTGCGACAACTTCGTCGGTGTCGGTGTCGGTGTCGCTGGTGGTGGCGGGCGGTGGGGCCGGCGCCGGGGGTGGTGGGTCAGTCGCCGCCGGAGATCTCGGTGACGGACTTCTTGCCGGCGGAGATCCACGGCATCATGCCGCGGAGCTCCTTGCCGACGGTCTCGATCTGGTGCTCGGCACCGGCCTTGCGGAGGGCGTCGAAGTTGGCGCCGCCGGACTTGACCTCGTTGACGAACTGCTCGGCGAACTTGCCCGAGGTGATGTCGTCGAGGACGTTCTTCATCTCGGCCTTGACCGCCGGGGTGATGAGGCGGGGCCCGCTCACCAGGTCGCCGTACTCGGCGGTGGTGGAGATCGAGTACCGCATGCCGGCGATGCCCTCTTCGTACATGAGGTCGACGATGAGCTTGAGCTCGTGGAGGCACTCGAAGTAGGCCATCTCGGGCTGGTAGCCGGCCTCGGTCAGCGTCTCGAAGCCGGCCTGGACCAGGGCGGTGAGGCCGCCGCAGAGCACGGCCTGCTCGCCGAACAGGTCGGTCTCGGTCTCCTCGGTGAAGGTGGTCTCGATGACGCCGGCGCGGGTGCCGCCGATGGCGTCGGCATAGGCCAGGGCGAGGTCGCGGGCCTTGCCGGTGGCGTCCTGCTCGACGGCGATGAGGCACGGCACGCCGCCGCCCTCGGTGTAGGTGCGGCGCACGAGGTGGCCGGGGCCCTTCGGGGCGGCGAGGGCGACGTCGATGCCCTCGGGGGCCTGCACGTAGCCGAAGCGCACGTTGAAGCCGTGGGCGAAGAACAGGGCGTCGCCCGGGTTCAGGTTCGGGGCGACGTCGGCCTCGTACACCGCGGCGATCTCGGTGTCGGGCAGCAGCATCATGATCACGTCGGCGACCTTGGCGGCCTCGGCGTTGGTGAGCACGGTCAGCCCGGCCTCCTCGGCCTTGGCCTTCGACGACGAGCCCTCGCGCAGGCCCACCACCACGTCGATGCCCGACTCCTTGAGGTTCAGGGCGTGGGCGTGGCCCTGCGAGCCGTAGCCCAGCACCGCGACCTTGCGGTCCGCGATGTTGGCGCGGTCGGCGTCCTTCTCGTAATAGACGGTGGCCATCGTTCTTCTCTCGTGCTCGGTGCCGGTCGGCGCTCTGCCGGTCGGCGATCTCGGGTTGGTTTCTAGGTGGTGGCGGTCCGGCGGGGCCAGACCGGCGGCGTCAGCCGCAGGTCAGGAGACCTTGCCGCGGACGCTGGTGACGGCGTGGAGCCGGGTGGACTCCCGCTCGAGCTGGTTGAGGGCGACGCGGCCGGTGCGCTGCAGCTCGGCGATGCCGTAGGGGCGCAGCAGCTCCTCGAAGTCGTCGATCTTGGCCGGGTGGCCCTCGAGCGAGACGGTGAGGGCGTCGTTGCTGACCGCCAGGATGCGGCCCTCGAAGATGCGGGTGAGCTCGGCCACCTGGTGGCGGTCGGCGACCGCGACCTTCACGGTGGCGATCAGCAGCTCGCGCTCGATCGAGTGGCGGGGGTCGTGCTCGACGATCTTCACCACGTTGATGAGCTTGTGGAGCTGCTTGACGATCTGCTCCAACGGGGCCGACTCGACGTCGACCACGACGGTGAGCCGGCTGAAGCGCTCGTCGTCGGTGGGCGCCACGGCCAGGGAGTAGATGTTGTAGGCCCGACGGGAGAACAGGTTGACCACCCGGGCCAGCACGCCGGCCTTGTTCTCCACCAGGACCGACAGCGTGTGGTGCTTGGGGTCGGTGCTCAGCGGCGGGGTCACTGCGGCGTCTCCTTCTGGGCGGCCTGGGCCGGGGTGCGCTGGAAGTCCGGGACCTGGACGTTCGAGTTCGACTGGCCGGCGGCGACCATCGGGAAGACCTTCTCCGACGCGTCGGTGCGGAACTCGATGACCACGGGGCGGTCGTCGATGGCGTTGGCCTTGTCGATGGTGGGCTGGATGTCGTCGGGGTGCTCGACGCGGAACGCCACGCAGCCCATGGCCTCGGCCCACTTCACGTAGTCCGGCAGGTCCGGCGAGAGGTACACCTCGGAGTAGCGCTCCTCGTAGAACATCTCCTGCCACTGGCGGACCATGCCGAGGTAGGCGTTGTTGAGGATGGCGATCTTCACCGGGATGCGCTCGGCCGCCGCGGTGACCAGCTCCTGGGCGGTCATCTGGAAGCAGCCGTCGCCGTCGATGGCCCAGACCATGCGGTCCGGGCGGCCGACCTTGGCGCCGATGGCGGCCGGGACCGAGAAGCCCATGGTGCCGAGCCCGCCGGAGTTCACCCACGTGTAGGGGTGGCGGAAGGTCCAGTACTGGCTGGTCCACATCTGGTGCTGGCCGACGCCGCTGGCCACGATGCAGTCCTCCGGGGCGGAGTCCCGCAGCGCCTCGAGCACCATCTGCGGCTTGAGCAGGTCGCCCTCGGCGGGCTGCTCGTAGGCCAGCGGGAACTTCTCCTGCCAGCCCGACAGGGTGGAGCGCCACGGCTGCAGGTCGGGCTGCTCGTCGCCCTTGGCCTTGAGCGCCTTGATGGTCTTCACCAGCTCCTGGATGACCAGGTTGGCGTCGCCCACGATCGGCACGTCGGGCCGGCGGACCTTGCCCAGCTCGGCGGGGTCGATGTCGACGTGGATGATCTTGGCCAGCGGCGCGAAGTCGGGGACCTTGCCGGTGACGCGGTCGTCGAAGCGCGAGCCCAGGGCGATCAGCAGGTCCGACTCCTGCATGGACATGATGGCGGTGTAGTTGCCGTGCATGCCCGGCATGCCGAGGCACAGCGGGTGGTCGTCGGGGAAGGCGCCCCGGGCCATGAGGGTGGTGACCACGGGGATCTCCACCAGCTCGGCGAGCTCGCGCAGCGCCTCGGCCGCACGGGCCTTCAGGATGCCGCCGCCGGCGTAGATGACCGGCCGCTCGGCGGCCAGGATCAGCTCGGCCGCCTCCTTGATCTTGCGGGGGTGGCCGGTGGTGTTGGGCCGGTAGCCCGGGAGCCCGGCGGTGACCTCGGCGTCGGTGGGCCAGTACCACTCCATGGCCGACCGGGGGTTGGTGGGGCCGACGATGTCCTTGGGGATGTCGACCAGCACCGGGCCGGGGCGACCGGTGGTGGCGATGTGGAACGCCTCGCGGATGACGCGGGGGATGTCGGCCGCCTCGGTCACCAGGAAGTTGTGCTTGGTGACCGACTGCGTGATGCCGGTGATGTCGGCTTCCTGGAAGGCGTCGGTGCCGATGCTCGAGGTGGCCACCTGGCCGGTGATGCAGATCATGGGCACGGAGTCCATGTACGCGTCGGCGAGGGGCGTGACGATGTTGGTGGCGCCGGGCCCGCTGGTCACCATGGCCACGCCGGGCTTGCCGGTGGCGTGGGCGTAGCCCTCGGCCATGTGGCCGGCGCCCTGCTCGTGGCGCACGAGGATGTGGCGGATGGGCGAGTCGATGATCGGGTCGTAGACCGGCAGGATCGCCCCGCCGGGCAGGCCGAAGATGACCTCGACGCCCTCCATCTCGAGGGCCTTGATGAGGGCCTGTCCTCCGTTGAGCTGCATGGTGTTCCCCAGGGGATCGGTACTGCGGTTTGCGGGTGGCGGGTGGTGCGGTCCGCGGCGCCCGGAGCAGTCTGGCCGGTCCCGACGTCTCGCCAGGCTTCCGGGCCGGAGTCGGGCACGCGACGCGGGCCCGAAAACTGCGACGACCTCCCAGCTGGGAGGTCGAGGGGGCGCACGCGAGGTGAAGAGGGCGTGCGCTACGTGAGTACTACGAGGCGGGTCGGCGTCTTCATCGCCGAGCAGCTTGCCAGAGCGAAGGCGACGGTGGCAACCCCGTTGCCAGGGGGGTTGGCGCGCCCGGGGGGGCGTCGGCGCGGCAAGCTCTGGGGCGAACCGGCCCGGACGTACCGGGCCGCCCACCCCCCCCGGAGGACACCGCCATGGCCCTGCGCGACAAGCTCGCCGAACGAGCCCAGCCCTACCTCGAGCCCGGAGAGCAGGTGCGCCACGTGTTCATGGGCCAGACCGGCCCGAGCCCGTGGTTCGCCGCCCTGAGCAGCCTCATCGTGCTCATCGCCGGCAAGTACTTCATCTTCGTGGTGACCGACCGGGCGATCCTGGTGCTCAACGCCGGGAAGCTCGTGCCCACCAAGCCCAAGGGCATCGAGGCCCGCCTCCCCCGCGCCACCCAGCTCGGCCCGGTGAAGGGCATCTGGGGCGAGACCCACGCCCTGGGCCAGCGGGTGTGGGTGAACAAGCGCTTCCACAAGGACCTGCAGGCCGCCGACGCCGAGCTCGGCTACGCCTCCCCGGCCTGAGGGCCCCGTCGGCTCATCCCTCCGGCCGAGCGCGATCTCGGCCGGAGGGACGACGACGGCGCCGCCCCCTGCTCCTACGCTGCCGACATGGCCGAACCGGGGACCGCTCACGCCGCCCCGGTGATCCAGGTGCGAGACGTCGTCAAGCGGTGGGGCCCGACCCTGGCCCTCGACGGCGCCACCTGCACCATCGGGGCCGGGGTGACCGGCCTGCTGGGCGCCAACGGCGCCGGCAAGACCACGCTGCTGGGGATGGTCCTCGGGCTGCAGGCCCCCGACGAGGGCCGCATCGAGGTCTTCGGCCTCGACCCGCGCACCGCCGGCCCGGACGTGCGGGCCCGGGTGGGCTACTCCCCCGAGCACCACCTCCTGCCGCCGGACGTGAAGGCGGTCGACTTCGTCCGCCACGTGGCCGAGGTGCACGGCCTTCCCCGCCGCGAGGCCACCAACCGGGCCAGCGACGCGCTCTGGCAGGTGGGCCTCGGCGAGGAGCGGGGCCGACCGATGGGGACCATGTCCACCGGCCAGCGCCAGCGGGTGAAGCTGGCCCAGGCCCTGGCCCACGATCCCGCGCTGGTGCTGCTCGACGAGCCCACCGACGGCCTCGACCCCATGCAGCGCGACGCCATGCTCGAGCTGATCCACCGGATCGGCCACGAGTTCGGCATCAGCGTGCTGCTCTCGTCGCACCTGCTCGAGGAGGTCGAGCGCATCTGCGACGCGGCGGTGATCCTCAGCGCCGGTGCGGTCGCCGCCAGCGGCTCGCTGGACGTGCTCCGCGGCACCGGCGAGGGCCTGGCCGTCGAGCTCGACGGCACCCAGGACGTGATCGACGCCGCCCTCGGGATCGTGCACGCCACCGGCGCCGAGATCCGCATCGAGGGTCGGGGCTACGTCATCACCGGCGACGACGCGCTGTTCGACACCGTGCGCGACGCCGTCACCCGCAGCGGCGCCGGCATCCGCCGGCTGGGACGGCGCACCGTCTCGCTCGAGGAGGTCTTCCTCGGCCTCGGTGCCGGCGACGACCCCACGGCCGACCCCCGCCGCGCCGGTTCGCTGCCCCCGCCGCCCCCGCCCCTCGTCCCGGCTCCACCGCTGGGCGCCGACCACGACGCCGGAGCGCCGCGGTGAGCGGGCCGGACACCTTCGGGTCGGGCGACGCCCAGATCCTCGACCGGGGCTACCGCCGCTACGACGGCGTCCGCACCGGCCAGCGCGGGGCGATCCGCTCGGTGGTGGTGCACAGCGTGCAGCGCGCCCTCGGCGCCCGCCGCACCATCTGGGCCAAGGTCCTGCCGGCGGCCACCATCCTCATCGCCTACGTGCCGGCCATCGTGTTCGTGGGCATCGTGGCCCTCATCCCGGCCGACCAGATCCGCGACGTCGTGCTGCCGACCTACGCCGACTACTACACGTTCATCATCGCCGCCATCATGGTCTTCGTGGCCCTGGTGGCCCCCGAGATCCTCTGCACCGACCGGCGCAGCGGCATGCTGGGCGTGTACCTCGCCTCGCCGCTCGATCGGAAGACGTACCTGCTGGCGAAGGGCATCGCCGTGGCGTTCGTGGTGTCGCTCGTCTGCCTCGGCCCCCCGCTGCTGATGCTGATCGCCAACATCCTGCAGAGCCAGGGGCCCGACGGCGCCGACGACATCGCGCTCACCGCCGCCCGCGTGGTCGGCACCGGCCTGGTGGTCACCGCGCTCTACACCGGCGTGACCATGGGCATCGCCAGCCTCACCGACCGCAAGGCGGTGGCCACCGCCGCCACCATCCTCCTCTTCCTGGTGGCCCTCGCCATCACCGGCTCGATCACCTCCACCGGCGGTTCGCTCGGCGTGCGCACGTGGTCGGTCACCCTGCTCACCGTCGAGCTGGCCACCCGCATCCACGGCGAGGGCGGCGGCACCATGCCGTCGGTCCCCTCCGCCACCATCTGGCTGGCGTGGGCCGCCTGGACCTTCGGCGGATTCGGGCTGGCGTGGTACCAGCTCCGCCGCCTGCCGGTGACGCGGTGAGCGCCGCCGAGGTCGCCCCGGCGGCGCCGATGATCGAGGTCGACGGGGCGTCGAAGTGGTACGGCGACGTCGTCGCGGTGTCCGACGTGACGTTCTCGATCGGGCCGGGCGTCACCGCGCTGCTGGGCCCCAACGGCGCCGGCAAGTCGACGCTGCTGCGCATGGTCTGCGGGCTGACGCCGCCGGCGCGGGACGGTGCGCATCCTCGGCGCCGACCCCCGGACCGACCTCGCCGTGCGATCCCGGATCGGCATCGTCCCCCAGCAGGAGGCGGTCTTCGAGTCCTACGACGCCTTCCGCTTCGTGCGCTTCGCCGGCGTGCTCAACGGCGTGGCCGACCCCGACGCCGCCGCCCGCTGGGCCCTGGAGGTCGTCGAGCTCGACCCCGACGAGCCCCGTCGGGTCACCACCTACTCCAAGGGCATGAAGCAGCGGGTGAAGGTGGCCCAGGCCCTGGTGGCCGATCCCGCCGTGCTGCTGCTCGACGAGCCGCTCACCGGCCTCGACCCCCGCCAGCGCAACCACCTCATCGACCTCTTCGGCCAGCTGGGCGAGCAGGGCCGGTGCGTGCTCGTGTCGAGCCACGTGCTCGACGAGGTGGAGCGCTTCGGCTCTCGCGTGCTGGTGGTGGCCCAGGGCCGGCTGGCCGCCACCGGGGACTTCCGCGCCATCCGCGACCTCATGGACGACCGGCCCCACCGCATCCGGGTGCGCACCGACAAGCCCCGCGAGCTGGCCACCGTGCTGGTGTCGAGCGTCGGCGTCCTGGCCGTGCGGCTGGAGCCGGCGGTGGCCGGCCGGCCGCCAGGCGTGGTGGCCGACACCACCGATGCGCCGACCTTCCGCCGCTCCATCGCCGCCGCCGCCCAGCAGGTGGGCGCGACCCTGTTCGAGGTCAGCCCCCTCGACGACGACCTCGACAGCGTCTTCCGCTACCTGGTGCAACGATGACCGCCCTGCCCCCGCCCCCTGCCGGCCCGCCTTCGAGGCACCTCCCCGCGGCGCCGCCTCCCGGCACCACCACGGCCCGCCCGGGCGGGCCCGACCTGGCCAAGGTGTTCGCCGCCGAGTACCGCCTCCTGGTGCGCAGCGTGGCCACCCGGGGCCGGCTGCTCGCCGTGTCCGCCCTGGCGCTCCTCAGCGTCCTCACCGCCTTCATCGTGCGGTCGTCGTCGAGCGTCGACCACCTGGGCGACGGCGTCGACTTCGTGAACGCCAACATCGCCACGCTGTTCCCGGTGGCCGTGCTGCTGTTCGGCGCCGCCACCATCGGCGACCTCGTCGACGACAGCTCGCTCGTCTACCTCTGGCTGCGACCCGTGCCCGCGTGGGTGCACGTGCTGGCGGCGTGGGCCGCCACCGTCACCGTCACGGTCCCGCTGATCCTCGTGCCCGTGGTGGTGGCCACCACCGTCATCGACAGCGACCCCGGCCTGCTGGCCGGAGCGGTGCTCGGGGGGCTGGTGGCCATCGCCGCCTACGCCGCCCTGTTCGTCACCGCGGGCGTCCGCTTCCGCCGGGCCCTGCCCTGGGGCCTCGTCTACATCCTCATCTGGGAGGGGTTCGTGGCCTCGGCCGGCGAGACCGCCACCAAGCTGGCGGTGCGCTCGTACGTGCGCTCGATCCTGGCCGACCGGTCCGGGGTCAGCCTCAAGCTGGGCGACTTCTCGCTCGGCGTGGGCATCGTGGTGCCGCTGCTGGCGGGCGCCCTGGCGCTGGCCTACGCCTCCCGGCGCCTGGCCCGCGCGGACGTCGCCTGATCCGCGACGGCACCGCTGCCGGGCGCCCGCCGCTCAGAAGCGGGTGCTGCTGAACGGCGCCGGGGACGAGGCGAAGAAGGCGTCGGCCCGCCCGAGCGCGGCGGGGCTGGCCGCCACCCGCCCGGCCGCAGCGAGCAGCGAGGGCGCGATCGTGCCCAGCAGCAACGACCCGAGGGCGTCGGCGCCGAGGGTGAGGTCGGCGGCGTCGGTGGTGGCCACGCAGGAGGCGCCGTCGGGCCCGCCCTCGATGCCGAACCGGCCGCCGCTCGCCGGGCGGAACGCGTCGTCGACCTGCACCACCAAACGATCGGCGGTGGCGTAGCGGCGGGCCGAGAAGGCGGCCGGCACGTCGAGCACCCGCGCCCACAGCCAGTCGTTGAGCCGCTCGACGACCAGCTGCCGGTTGTCGACCAGCCGCCAGCGGAGCGGATCGTCGACCGGGCGCAGCTCGAGCTTCACCTGGTGCACCAGGTCGATGTCGCACAGGTAGCGCACCAGGGCGGCCTCGACCTCGGCGTCGACCGCGAAGAGGTCGGCCACGTGGACCTCGCACCGGGCCAGGCCCCGGTCGGCGCCGTCCTTGAACCGGTAGACGGCGACGCCGTCGGCCACGCCGTCGTCGTCCTCGTGGATGGCCCAGAAGTAGGCGCTGGCGCCGTCGCGCCAGCTCTCCCGGTCGCGCCGCAGCACCTCCCAGGTCCACGGGCGGCGGGTGAGCGTGCCGGGGCGCCAAGCCAGGTGCCGGGCCCACACCTGCTCGGCGACGGCCGAGGCGACCACCGCATCGTCCTCGATCCGCACCCGGCCGCCGCACCGAGGCGGCACCAGGAAGGCCGAGCGGTCGGTGTCGAGCAGCGCGGTGACGATCTGGGTGGCCACGCCGTAGCCGAAGCGGCCGTAGATCGAGGACTCCGAGGCGAGCAGCACCGCCACCGGCTCGCCCCGGTCGATGGCGTCGTCGAACAGGCGAGCCATCAGCTGCGAGGTCACGCCCTGGCGCCGGTGGGTCGGCAGGACGCCCACCATGGTCACCCCCGCCGCCGGCACCGCCGCCCCGCCCGGCAGCGTGAGCTCGAACGGGTAGTCGGCGACGTCACCCACCCACTCGCCGTCGACCCGTGCCGCGAGCAGCCGGTAGTCGTCGTGGTGGAGCCGCTCGTCGGCCAGCTCGTCGGCGGTGGGGCGCGGCCGGCCGAAGGCGTTGAGCACCGGACGGATCGCCGCGGGGAAGTCGTCGTCCGCCGGCACCACGATCTCCAGGTCCATCGGGCCGGTGTAGCAGCCGGGGCGGCGGCGACCGGCGGGAGTTCGGTCGCCGTCAGGCCGAGGCGGGGCCGACCGAACCGAGGACCAGGTCGATCGCCGCCCGCACGGTGGCGGCGTCGACCGCCGCGCCACGGAACACCATCCGGTAGATCAGCGAGCCGGTCAGCAGGTCGATGCACAGCTCCAGGTCCGCATCGGCGCGCACCTCGCCACGCTCCTGGCCCCGACGGAGCACGGTGCGGGCCCGGGCCCGGCTGTCGGAGACGAAGGCCTGGAGCTGCTCGGCCAGGTCCGGGTTGACCGCCGCCTCGGCGGCCAGCGCGGGAAGCAGCCGGACGGTGGCCTGCTGGGCGACGGGGCCGGTCATGGGCTCGTACATCGCCCACAGGTCCTGGCGGACCGAGCCGGTGTCGGGCACGGCCAGGTTCTGGCGCTCGGTGGACAGCGCGTCCAGCACGAGCTGCTCCTTGCCGTTCCAGCGGCGGTAGATGGTGGCCTTGCCCACGCCGGCCCGGTGGGCCACGGCGTCGACCGTGAGGCCGCCGAAGCCGACCTCCACCAGCAGCTCCAGCACCGCGTTGACGATGGCCTCGTCGGCCCGGGCGTCGCGGGGACGGCCGGGCCGGCGGGGGGCGGCGTCGTCGCCGGAGGCCCCGCCGTCGCCTGCACCCTCGGCCGTCTGCACGCTCCGAGTGTCGTCGATGGCGGGGTCCGCGGTGCGGCTGGGGCTCACGACACCGGTGCGGGGTCGAAGCTCGGGCTGCCGCCGCGGTGGTCGCCGCCGCCGGCGTCGACGTCGTCCTCGGCGTCCTGGCGGATCAACGACGCCTCGGCCCCGCCCACGAGCGGGGTGGAGGCCAGCGCCGTCACCAGGTCCGACTCGTCGACCTCGACGGCCTCGACCTGCGGGTCGACCGCCCGGGCGGGCAGGAAGACCAGGGCGATGATGGCGCCGACGAGGGCGATGGCGGCCGAGACCAGCAGCCCACGGCCCACGGAGGCGGCGAAGGCGTCACGGGCGGCGTTGGCGATCTGGTCGCCGGCGGCGGGGCTGGCCTTGCGGGCCTCGTCGGCGATGGCGAGGGCGCCGCCGATGGAGTCCCGGGCGGTGTCGAGCGCCTGGGTGGGCAGGCCGAGGCCGCCCAGCTTGGTGTCGATCAGCGGGGCGTAGCGGGACGAGAACACGCTGCCGATGATGGCCACGCCGAGGGCGCCGCCGACCTGGCGGGTGGTGTCGTTCATCGCGGAGCCGACGCCGGCCTTCTCCTTGGGCAGCGAGCCCATGACCGACTCGGTGGCCGGGGCCATGGCCAGGGCGATGCCGATGCCGAGGAGGAGCTGCGACGGGAGGACCCGGCCGTAGCCCAGCTCCGGGGTGCAGGTGGAGGCCACGAACAGGCCGGCGGCCACGGTGGCCAGC
Source organism: Aquihabitans sp. G128 (assembly GCF_019048865.1). Taxonomy (GTDB): domain Bacteria; phylum Actinomycetota; class Acidimicrobiia; order Acidimicrobiales; family Iamiaceae; genus Aquihabitans. The sequence goes on from NZ_CP077604.1 coordinate 2,121,734, forward strand.
CCGCCGGCGACCACCAGCTTGGTGCCCACCTTCTCGACCAGCCTGCTCGACTGCGGGGCCACCAGCATGAGGCAGAGGGCCAGCGGGACCGAGCGCAGCCCGGCCTGCAGCGGCGAGAAGCCGAGCACGAACTGCATGAACTGGGTGATGACGAACATCGAGCCGACCATGGCGAAGAACGCCAGGGTGATGGCCAGGTTGGCGGCGCTGAAGCGGGGGTTCTTGAAGAACCGCACGTCGAGCATGGGGTGGTCGGTGGTCATCTGCCACCAGATGAAGACGGCCATGGCCACGAACCCGAGGGCGAAGGCGCCCAGCACGGGGGTGGAGCCCCAGCCCTTGGCGGGCGCCTCGATGATGGCCCACACCAGCGAGACGAGGCCGACGATGGAGAGCACGGCGCCGAGGGGGTCGAGCTTCGGGCTGTTCTCGGCCTTGGAGTTCGGGAGGAGGAAGTAGCCGGCCGGCAGGGCGATGGCCACCACCGGCACGTTGATGAGGAAGACCGAGCCCCAGCTGAAGTGCTCGAGCAGCCAGCCGCCGAGCATGGGGCCGATGGCCACGCCGATGCCGGAGACGCCGGCCCAGATGCCGATGGCCTTGGCCCGCTCCTTGGGCTCGGTGAAGAGGTTGGTCAGCAGGGACAGGGTGGCGGGCATGATCAGCGCGCCGCCGACGCCCATCAGCGACCGGGTGGCGATGAGCATCCCGGCCGAGCCGGCGAAGGCGGAGGCGACCGAGCCGGCCACGAAGATGCCGAGGCCGATCGACAGGGCCGAGCGGCGCCCGAAGCGGTCGCCGAGGGCGCCGGTGGTGAGCAGCAGCCCGGCGAAGACGAGCGTGTAGCCGTCGACGATCCACTGCAGCTGGCTGGTGGTGGCGCCGAGGTCCTCGGACAGCTTCGGGATGGCCACGCTGAGGATGGTGTTGTCGAGGCCGACCACCAGGAGGCTCAGGCAGAGCACCCCCAGCCCGATCCACCGGCGTTCGTGTGCGGTCTTGGTGTCCATCTCGTCCTCGTGTCGTGGTGCGTTCGCCCTGGCGGAGCCGCCGTGCCGGTCCCCCGGAGGCTGCAGGGCATTACAACACCGCTTAGTTCCGAAACCAAGCGTTCTCGGAAGTGATTTCCGTCACGTGCCCGTAGGTTGGGCGCACCGGAACGGTCCCGGAAGGCGGGGCCGCCGAGCAGCCGGCGCCGCCGGCGAGGAGCCGCCGTGACCGCCCGCCGACCCCCCGGCACCAACTGCGAGACCTGGGTCGAGAAGCAGATCCGGGAGTCCATGGAGCGCGGCGAGTTCGACGAGCTCGAGGGTGCGGGCCGACCCATCGCCGACCTCGACGAGCCCAACGACGAGCTGCGCTGGGTCCGCCAGAAGCTGCGCCGCGAGGGCTTCGCCTTCCTCCCCCCGTCGCTCGCCCTGCGCCGCGACGCCCTCGAGGCCCGGGAGCAGGCCCGCCACGCCCGGACCGCCCAGGAGGCCCGTCGGATCCTCGACGAGGTCAACGTCCGCCTGGTGGCGGCGGTGCGCATCCCCCTGGCCGGCCCCGAGGTGTACGTCCCCCCGTTCGACGTCGACAAGGCCGTGGCCCAGTGGCACGCCGACCACCCCGCCACCGACGAGCCCGCCGCTGAGCGAGCGACCGCCGAGCCCCCACCCCGCCGCCGCCTCCTGCCCCGCCGCCGCCGCTGACCGCCGGCCCTCCGGCCGGTCGGCCGTCCCCCTGCGAACTTGTGGGCCCACACCGCCGTTTTCGGCGGCCTCCGCCCACAAGTTCCGGTCGGTCGGCCGTCCCGCTGCGAACTTGTGGGCCCACACCGCCGTTTTCGGCGGCCTCCGCCCACAAGTTCGGGTGGGTGGGTGGGGGCGGGCTAGTCGGTGGCCTTCTGGGTGAGGAGGGCGGTGGCGGCCTTGCCGTCGGCCTGGCCCTTGGTGGCCTTCATGATCTGGCCGACGAAGAAGCCGGTGAGCTTGCCGCGGACCTTGGGGTCGCCGGTGCGGTACTGCTCCCACTCTGCGGGGTTGCCGGCGATGGCCGCGTCGACGGCGGCCTCCAGGGCACCGGTGTCCATGGCCTCGAAGCCCTTGGCGGCGGCCACGCCGGCGGCGGTGGCCTCCGGGTCGGCCACCAGCTCGGCCAGCACCTGCTTGGCCTGGGTGGCGGTGAGCTCGCCGGCGACCTCCAGGGCCACCAGCTCGGCGAGGCGCACCGGCGCCAGGTCGGCGCCGCCCTCGCCGGCCAGGTTCTGGGTGACGTGCACGAGCACGCGGGCCTTGGCGGCGTCGGGAGCGGCCGCAGCGCGGGCGCCGGCATCGGGGCCTGACAGCCCGTCGACGTCGTCGTCGGCGAGCGCCGCCAGCGTCGACGCCGCAGACGGATCACCGCCGACCTCCGCGAGCCGGGCCAGGTGGGCCAACGCCGAGATGGCCTGGTCGTCCTGGGCGCGGTCGACCACGACCACGACGGACTCCGCGGTGCGGGGCTCGCCGGTGGCCTCGGCCAGGCGGGCCCGACGGGCGGCGGGCAGCATCGGCAGGGCGGCGGCGATCTCGGCGATCCACTCGGGCGAGGGGTCGACCGGCACCAGGTCGGGCTCGGGGAAGTACCGGTAGTCGTCGGCCTCCTCCTTCGAGCGCATGGTGCCGGTGACGCCCTGCGCCTCGTCCCAGTGGCGGGTCTCCTGGACCACCTTCTGGCCGGCGGCGTGCAGGTCGGCCTGGCGGGTGGCCTCGTGCTCGATGGCCCGGCCCAGCGAGCGGAGCGAGTTCAGGTTCTTGATCTCGCAGCGGGTGCGCAGCTCCTGGGAGCCTTCCCGGCGGACCGACACGTTGGCGTCCACCCGCATGGACCCCTCCTCCATCTTGCCGTCGGAGATGCCGCAGGCGACCAGGATCGAGCGCAGCTCGGCCACGTACTGGCGGGCCTGCTCGGTGCTGCGGACGTGGGGCCGCGAGACGATCTCGAGCAGCGGGACGCCGGCGCGGTTGTAGTCGACGAGGGAGTGGTCGGCGCCGGTGATGCGCCCGGCCCCGCCGACGTGGGTGGACTTGCCGGTGTCCTCCTCGAGGTGGGCCCGCTCGATGCCCACCACGTGGCCCGACGGCAGCTCCAGCTCGCCGGCCACCACGATGGGCTGGTCGTACTGCGAGATCTGGAAGTTCTTCGGCATGTCGGGATAGAAGTAGTTCTTCCGGCTGAAGACCGAGCGGCGCACCGACTGCGGGCCGCCCACCGCGCAGCCGAAGCGCACCGCCAGCTCCACCGCCTTCTGGTTGACCACCGGCAGGGTGCCGGGCAGGCCGAGGGTGACCGGGTCGACGTTGGTGTTGGGGTCGTCGCCGAAGTGGTTGGGCGCGCCGGAGAACATCTTGGTGGCGGTGGCCAGCTCGGCGTGGACCTCGAGGCCGCAGACCAGCTCCCAGCGGGAGCCGTCGGCGGCGGTGACGACCGTGACGTCGTCGGAGTCCGGGACCGTGATGGCGTTGCCCAGCGAGTCGGTGGGCGCCCGGCCGTCCGGGTTGGTGGGATCGGAGAGGACGGTGTCGGTCACTTCGAGGCTCCGGTCGTGCGGGGGGCGGCGGCCTCGAGGGCCGCCGCAGTGCGGAACATGGCCTGCTCGCCGAGCGCGGGGGCCAGCACCTGCACGCCGACGGGGAGGCCGTCCTGGCCGGTGCCGAACGGCACCGACATGGCGGGGTGGCCGGCCAGGTTGGTGGGGATCGTGCAGATGTCGTTGAGGTACATGGTGAGCGGGTCGGCGATCGCGCCCAGGTCGAACGCGGTGGTGGGCGTGGTGGGCGACAGCAGCACGTCGAAGCGCTCGTAGGCGGCGTCGAAGTCCCGGCAGATCAAGGTCCGGACCTTCTGGGCCTGGCCGTAGAAGGCGTCGTAGTAGCCGGCCGAGAGGGCGTAGGTGCCGAGCATGATGCGCCGCTTCACCTCGTCGCCGAAGCCGGCGGTGCGCGAGGCCACCATCATCTCGTTGGTGGTGGGGGCGTCGACGCGCAGGCCGTAGCGCACGCCGTCGAACCGGGCCAGGTTGCTGGACGCCTCGGCGGGGGCGATCAGGTAGTAGGCGGAGAGGCCGTAGGCGACGGCCGGGACCGACACCTCCTCGACCGTGGCGCCCGCCGCGGCCAGGGCGTCGGCGGCCTCGCGGACCCGGGCCAGCACGTCGGGGCTGATGCCCTCGCCGGTGAGCTCGGTGACGACGCCCACCCGCAGGCCGGCCACGCCGTCGTCGAGGTGCTCGACCAGCTTGGGGGCCTCCTGGGGGATGGACGTGGCATCGGCCGGGTCGTGGCCGGCGATGGCCTCCAGCAGCAGGGCGGCGTCGGCGACGGTGGTGGCGAACGGGCCCACCTGGTCGAGCGACGACGCGAAGGCCACCAGCCCGTAGCGGCTGACCAGCCCGTAGGTGGGCTTCACGCCCACCACGCCGCAGAAGGCGGCCGGCTGGCGGATGGAGCCGCCGGTGTCCGAGCCCAGCGAGATGGCGCTGAAGCCGCCCGCCACCGCGGCGGCGGAGCCGCCCGAGGAGCCGCCCGGGACCTTGGTCAGGTCCCGCGGGTTGCGGGTGGGGCCGAAGGCGGAGTTCTCGGTGCTCGACCCCATGGCGAACTCGTCGAGGTTGGTCTTGCCGACCGGCACGGCGCCGGAGGCCCACACCCGCTCGACCACGGTGGCGTCGTACGGCGGCACCCAGCCCTCGAGGATCTTCGACGAGCAGGTGGTGGCCACGCCTCGGGTGCAGAGGTTGTCCTTGATGGCGATGGGGACGCCGGCCAGCGGGCCGGGGTCCTCGCCGGCCGCGACGCGCTCGTCGATGGCGGCGGCGGCGGCGCGGGCGGCGTCGACCGTGACGGTGTTGAACGCGTGGACCTCGGCCTCGCCGCCGTCGATGCGGGCCAGGTGGGCCTCGAGCACGTCGACGGCGGAGCGCTCGCCGGCGCGGACGGCAGCGGCGATGCGGACGGCGGTGTCGGCGGAGCCCGCCTCGGCGGCGCTCACGGGGCCTCCCCCAGGATGGTGGGGACACGGAAGCGGCCGCCCTCGGCCTGGGGGGCGGCGGCGAGCGCCTCGGCGTTGGGGAGGGTGGCGCCGACCTCGTCCGGGCGCAGGACGTTGACCAGCGGGTACGGGTGCGACGTGGGCGCCACGTCGGCCAGGTCCAGTGCCTCGACGTCCTCGGCGTGCTCGAGGATGGCGGCCAGCTGGCCGGTGAACAGCTCGACCTGGGCCGGATCGAGCTCCAGGCGGGCCAGCTGGGCCACGTGGGCGACGTCGTCGCTGGTGATGCGTGTGGACATGGGGAGCGATGCTACGGCCCGCACCCGGACCGCCCCCACCCCGTTCGCCGTCGGCGGGTCCCATCGGCGAAGGTGTCGGCGCCGGCGTGGCGGGGAACCCCACGGCGGCCCGCAGCCGTCGGACCTCGCGCCCCTGTCGCCCCCGCCCCGGAGCCCCACCCGTGCCGCTTCCCCACCACCCCCAGCCCCACCCCGTCGTCCGCCGCGGCCGCCGGGCGGTCGCCGCCGCCCTCGGGCTGGCGCTGGCCGCCACCGTCGCGGTGGGCTGCAGCAGCGACTCCGACGGCGCCCCGTCGGCGGCCGATCGCAGCAGCTCGGTGCAGGGGATGCTGCGGCTCGTCCCCGACGTCAGGGCCAACCGGGACTACGTCGTGGTCTCCCTCTACGCCAAGGCGACCGAGGCGGCCGGGCTCCGCGCGCTCACGTCGAAGGACCTCCGCGACGAGCAGCTCGAGCGCCTCCTGAAGCTCACCAACGACGTCGAGACCGGCACGGGCGTCGCTCCGGGCCCGATCGCCGCCGGGAACCGGGTGTCGGAGACCTACGGGCGGCTGGGCTTCAAGCCCGGGGACGTCGCCGCCGAGGTCACCGCCGGCCGCCCGCCGAGCGAGACCGACGTCGCGGTCGGCTCGTTCCGGACCGACCGCGTGCTGGACCTCGCGGCCGACGTCGACGGGGCGGAGCGCCGGAAGGTCGACGGCGTCGAGGTGGTCTCCTGGCTCGACGACATGCGGGTCGACACCGACCTCGACACCCCCATCGGGCCCTTGCGGGGCCAGGCCGGCCGGGTGGCCCTGCCCGCCGACGGCGTCCTCGCCTACACCCGCGCCGACGCGCCCATGGAGCAGGTGGTGGAGACCGTCGCCGACGACCACATCTCCCTGGCCGAGGACGACGAGCTGGCCTCCCTGGCCAAGAGCCTGGACCGCGCCGAGGTCCACAGCGCCTTCCTCTCCGGCGAGCCGCCCACCGGCGGCGGACGGCAGCGCCCCGGTGACGCCGACCGCGGCGCGCCCGCCCTCGAGCCCTACATCGCCTTCGCCACGGGTGCCGCCCTCCGGGGCGGCAAGCGCCAGCTCGTGGTGGTCCTGCTCCACGGCACCGTCGACGCCGCCAAGGCGAACGTCGACCGGTTGCAGGCCGTCGTCGACGACGGCGACAGCACCGTCAGCGGCCAGCCCTGGAAGACCCTGCTGCGCAAGCCGCACATCAGCCGCGACGGCCGCAAGCTGGTGGCCACCTTCGAGGTCGGCAACCCCGCGCTGTGGTCGCGCATCGTGTTCTCGCAGGACACGCTGCTCGCCACCTCGTGACCCGGGCGTGAGGGGCGTGCAACGGCCGGGCCGTCCCGGGCGTCTGTGCCGGAGATGTCCGCCCACCACCAGCCCTCGGGGCCGCACCGCATGACGGGCCCCGGACGCGGGCGGGTGCCGCGCACCTCGCTGGGCTTCATCGAGCTGTACCGGGACCGCTACGCGCCCATGGTGCGGCTGGCCTACCTGCTCACGAGCGACCAGGCGGCCGCCGAGGAGCTGGTGCAGGACGCCTTCGTGAAGGTCCACGGCCAGTGGGACCGGGGCATCGACCACCCCAAGGCCTACCTGCGCACCGCGGTGGTGAACACCTGCCACTCGTGGGGGCGTCGCAAGGTCCGCGAGCGCGACCACCACCGGCGCCGGCTCGAGGCGGTCCCCGACCCCGAGCTGGTCAGCGACGAGATGGGCGACATCCTCGCCACCCTCCCCGACCGCCAGCGGGCCGCCATCGTGCTCCGCTTCTACGAAGACCTGCCCGAGGACGAGATCGCCGACGTGCTCGGCTGCCGCCCGGCCACGGTCCGCACCCTGGTCCACCGGGGCCTCAAGGCCCTGCGCAAGGAGATCCCCGCATGACCCCCGATCCCGACGACGACATCCGGGCGCTGCTCCGGCGCCGGGCCGACTCGATCGAGCCCCAGGGCAGCTACGCCGACGTCGAGCGCAAGCTGGCCGCCGGCCCGCCGGCGCCCGGCGCCTGGCAGCGGCGGGCGCTGCTCGGCGCCGCCGCGGTGCTCGCCGTGCTGCTCGGTGCCGGCGTGACCGCCCTGGCCACGCGCGACACCGGCCGCTCCGAGGTCAGCTCCACCGACTCGCCGGCCACGTTCGCCACCACGTCGACGCCCACGTTCGGCCCCAGCAGCACGGCCGTGCCCGGCACCTCCACGCCGGCGACGACGAGCACCCCGACCACCACGGTCGACGTCGCCCCGCCCACCAGCACCACCACGACCACCGAGCCGGTGCCCACCACCGCGCCGCTCACCGAGGCGTCCCGGGTGGGCGTGCGCGGCATCGGCGACCTGGCCCTGCCGCTCAGCGTGCAGGAGCTCCAGGACGCCACCGGCCAGCTGGTCGACCGCACCGCACCCGAGGCCGGCTCCACGTGCAGCTACCTCACCGTCACCGCGGCCAAGGGCGGCCCCGCCGTGCCCACCGGCGTGGCCTTCATGACCCAGGGCGACGACGTCGTGCGGGTGGAGGTGCGCGAGGGCTCGAAGGTGCTCACCATCTCGGGCGCCGGCCTGGGCACGACCGAGGCCGAGCTGCAGCGGCTGTACCCGAAGGCCGTCGTGCGGGCCGGCAAGTACTCCAGCCCGGAGGTGCCCACCAACGACGTGGTGGTGACCAGCGCGTCGGCCAAGGGCTCCGAGCTGATCTTCGAGACCACCAAGGGCGTCGTCACCAGCTACCGCGCCGGCCAGGCCGACGCCGTGGAGCTGGTGGAGGGCTGCTACTGACCGGCTCCGGCGGTGACCTTGGTGGCGAAGTCGACGGTGGCGGCGGCCACCAGGTCCTTGTCGTGGTCCATGGTCACGACGTGGAAGCTGCGCTCGCAGCGCAGCCGCTCCACCGGGCCCGACGCCTGCTCGGCGAGCAGGTCGGAGTTCTCCGGCGGCACCACGTGGTCCTGCGTGCTGGTGACCACCAGCAGCGGGGAGGTGATGCGGCTCAGCCGGTCGCCCAGGTTGTCGGCAGCGTCGAACATGGTGAGCAGCGGGGCGAGCGGCGTCTCGGCGTAGGCCGACTCGACCACGCCGGGCGCCGCGATGTCGGACCCGATCCCGGCGAAGCGGTCGGCGCCGGAGGCCAGCACCTCGGTGACGGCCTCGCGCATGCCCTCGGGCACCGAGACCACGGCGTTGATGCAGACCAGGCCGGCGATCTCCGGGTGCTCCGACCCGAGCCACGCGGTGAGGGCGCCGCCCATCGACAGGCCGACCACCACCACCTGCTCGCAGCGGGCGGCGAGCGACTGGTAGGCGGCCTCGGCTGCGGCCAGCCAGTCGGGGAAGCCGGTGGGGATCATGTCCTCGACCTTGGTGCCGTGGCCCGGCAGCAGCGGCAGCTCGACGGTGAACCCGGCGGCGGCCAGCGCCTCGGCCAGGCCCCGCATGGACCCCGGGTTGCCGGTGAAGCCGTGCAGCACCAGCGCACCGGCCGGCCCGCCGGCGTGCGACCACGGCTCGGCGCCGGGGATGAGGTCTGCGGGCAGCGGATCGGTCATGGGTGCTCCAGGTGGGCCGGGCGGGCGACGACGGTGCGCCAGCTCGTCGCCGGCACGCTGCCGACACACAACCACACGGGCGGACCTGCCGCCCGCCACCCCGGCGCTCGCCCTTGACCCGTGGGTCAACCGGGTGATCCACTGGCGCCACCATGAGCGACGACCGGCGGCTCACCGCCCAGGGCCAGGAGCGCAAGGACCAGCTCCTCGACCACGCGGCGGAGCTCTTCGCCGAGCGGGGCTACGCCGAGACCCGCATCCTCGACATCGTCAAGGCCGCCGGCGTGGCCAAGGGCCTCTTCTACTGGTACTTCGAGAACAAGGAGGCCCTGTTCCGCGAGCTCGTCGAGCAGAACCGCCTCCGCCTGCGCCGGGCCCAGGCCCAGGCCATCGACCCCACCGCCGAGCCCCTGCTGCAGATCCGCCAGGGCGCCGAGGCGTCGGTGCGCTACATGGCCAGCTACGCCAACTTCTTCGCCCTCCTCGAGGTCGAGAACATGGACAAGGCCTTCGCCGACGAGCGCACCAAGGGCACCGAGGTCCACCGGGGCGACGTCGCAGCGCTGATCGAGGTCGGCATCGCCGACGGCTCCATCCGCGACGAGCCCGCCGACCTGCTGGCCTTCGGCGTGGTGGGGACGGTGGGCTACTACGGCCACTTCCACCGCACCGGCCGCATGCCGCTGCCGGTCGACGAGCTGGCCGCGTTCGTCGGTCGCTGGGTCGTCTGCTCGCTCGCCTCCGACGAGCAGATCGCCCGCCGGGTCCTGGCCGTGCGCCTCGATCCCGAGCCCATCCCCGCCTAGCGCCCCGACCCCGCCGGGGCCCGGGGTGAACCTGGTCACGTCGTCACCGATCGGTGCAGGATCGGCGTCGCCGGCGGTGGGCCTCCACTAGGGTCCGGCCGGCCCTGCAGGGGGCCGCACCGCACAACCGTTCCCGAGGAGGAACCCGTGTCGAAGTTCTTGAGCGACGAGTGGCTCGACCAGGCGAAGAACATCCGCGCCGAGTACGAGGGCAAGGGCGGTGCCCCGCCGCACCAGATGCGCATGAACCTCGTCATCACCGACGTGCCGGCCGACGTCTCCGACGCCCCGATCGACGCCCACATGGACACCACCAGCGGCGACGTCGACATGGACCTGGGCCACATCGACGCCCCGGACCTCACCGTCACCCTCGAGTACGAGACCGCCAAGGCGATCCTCGTCGAGGGCAACCCGCAGGCCGGGATGCAGGCGTTCATGGCCGGCAAGATCAAGGTCCAGGGCGACATGACCAAGCTCATGGCCATGCAGTCCGCCTCCCCCGACCCCGTCGCCGCCGAGATCGCCGGCAAGATCAAGGCGATCACCGACTAGCTGGCGCTTCTCGTCACTCGCTCGGCTGCGCCTCGCTCCGTTTCTCGAAGTCGATCGACGGCCTGACGGCCGGCGCCTTCGCAGGGACGGACGACCTCGTCGCCTCGTCCCTGGTGCTGGGGGGCTCCGCACGGTCCGCCCCCCAGACCCCCCGGGCTCGCTTCGCTCGGCAGGTCAAGCCCAGACCTCGAACACCAGCTCGGCACGGAGGGTCGTCCTCGGGCGGCCCTTCGTCGCGCCTGGGCTAGAGGGCGGGGGCGGGCTCCAGGGCGGGGGTGGGGTCGCCGGCCTCGGCGCGGGTGGGGGCGGAGGCGATGCGGGTGGCGGTGAGGACCGCGAGGGCGGCGATGACGAGGCCGGCGAGGTAGCCCCAGTGGTAGCTGGCGTCGCGGCCGACGGCGTCGATGCGCGACTGCTGGGCCACCTGCATGAGCTGGATCCCGAAGACCACGCCGACCTGGGTCATCATCTGCTGGGCGGCGCCGGCGATGCCGAAGTCGTTGTCGTCGACCGACACCGTGACCGACGCGGCCAGGGGCGGCATGGCGATGCCCATGCCGATGCCGGCCAGCGCCAGGGCCCCCATGATCGTCAGCACGCCGGAGGAGGCACCGAGGGTGGCCATCCAGGCCAGGGCGGCCACCACCGCCAGCGCACCGCCCGTGGCGGCCCGCCGGGCGCCGATGCGCAGGGCGACCACCCCCGCCGCGGTCCCGGCGAGCGAGAAGGCGAGCGGCCGGGCGATGCTGACCAGGCCGGTGCGGGTCTCGCTGTAGCCCAGGACGTTCTGCAGCAGCAGCGGGGTGAGGATGAACGAGCCCATGTAGGCGCCGTTGAGCAGCGCCTGGGTGAGGATGGCGAAGGTGAAGCCCCGCCGACGCAGGTAGGCCAGCGGCAGCAACGGGTTCGACGCCCGCCGCTCCACCCGCACGAACAGCACCAGCGCCACCGGGGTCACCGCCACGCAGCCCAGCACGAGCGGGCTGGTCCAGCCCATCCGGGGCGCCTCGCTGAGGGCGAACAGCAGCGGGGTCACCGACAGGGCCACGAGGGCAGCGCCGGCCAGGTCGAAGGTGCCGTGGCGGTGCCGCGGCGTCTCCGGCAGCAGGCGCCACGCGAAGGACAGGGCGAGCAGGGCGATCGGGACCTGGCCCACGAAGATCATCCGCCACCCGAACGCCTCCACCAGCGGCCCGCCGGCCACCACGCCGATGACCGGCGCACCGGCCCCGACCATGGACCAGTAGCCCAGGGCCTTCACCCGCTCGGCCTTCGGGAAGATCCTCGAGATGATGGCGAACGAGGCCGGCCCGGTGGCGGCGCCCTCGATGGCGCCCAGGGTGCGGAAGGCGATGAGCGAGCCGGCGTTCCACGCCAGCGCCGAGGCCGCGGCCATCACGGCGGCACCGAAGAGGCCCCAGAGGAACAGGCGGCGGTGGCCCAGGCGGTCACCCAGCTTGCCCACGAGGGGGCCGATGACGCCGAAGGCCAGCATGGGGCCGGTGACCACCCAGGTCATCGTCGGCTCGCTCGTGCCGAGCTCGTCGGCGATGTTGTGGATGGAGACGGCGAGGATGGTGACCGTGACGTTCACCGAGAAGAGGCCGAAGAGCACCGTGGCCAGGATGCGCCACCGGTTCTCCGGCACCTCGCCGTCGGTGATCGTCGCCCGCTGCCCCCGTTCCACGCACGCGGACGTTACTTGACCCGCGGGTCAAGATCCCCGGCCGCCACCCGGACATCGGTCACGTCCCGGCGTGGGACACTGCTGCGGTGACCGACGGGCTCTCCCATGCGCAGGTGCCGGCGCAGGACGTCCTGGCCTTCCTCTCCGATCCATCCGTCGGGCTGGCTGCCGAGGCGCAAGCCGCCTTCGCCCTCGGCACCGTGCTGGGTCGAGATCCCGAGCCGCACCTGGCGTCGCTGGCCGACCTCCTCCGCCGGCCGTCGGCGCCGCTGCCGGGGCGGGCGTTGGCCACCCTGGTCCTGGGCATGGCGCTCGAGCGGGACCCGGAGGAGCGGATGGGGCCGCACCCCCTCGCCGAGCAGCTCGGCCCGCCCTGGGCCGTGCTCGGCCACCTGGTGTCGGCCGAGCGGATCACCGACCCGGTCGACCGCGCCCTGGTGCTGCTCGGCGGGCTCGTCGAGCGCGACGGCCTCGACCCCAGGGTCGTCCTCGCCCACCTCGGCGACGACGACTGGCAGATGAGCGTCGGCGAGCGCGCCCTCGTGCTGCTCCTGAGCGCTGCGCTGCGGCCGCCGCTGGCCGTCGACGCCGGCACCTTCCTGGGCCGGAGCGCCGCCGCCCTCGCCCTGTCGAGCCAGCGCGTCACCTCCATCGACTGGGGGGTCGAGCGGGGCGCCCACGTGACCGGGCTCGATCGGGTCGACTTCCGCTGCGGACGGGCGGCCGACGTGCTCGACGAGGTCCTCGCCGCCCACCCCGAGTGCAACCTGGTGGTGCTCGACGCCGACCACGGGGCCGAGGGCATCGCCGCCGAGGTGGAGGCCGTGCTCCGCCACCCCAACGTCGGCCTCCGCGCCGTGGTGGTCCACGACGTCGACATGCCGTCGTGCCGGGCGGGCCTGGCGTCGGTGCCCTGGGACGATCGCCCGCAGGTGCGGGGCCGGTCGCTCGACTTCATCTCCGGGACCGGTGGCACCGGTGGGGTGGCGCTGCTCTGGGTGGCCTCGGAGGACCCGACCCTGCCTACTTGAGCACGATCTTGACGGTCGAGCCCTTCTTGACCTTGGTGCCCTTGGCGGGGCTGGTGGTGGGCTTGCCGTCGGCCGAGCCGCTCACGTCGCCCGGCACGAGCCCGGCCTGGCGGATGATGGCGGCCGCCTCGGCGGGGGTGTCGGCCTTGCTCACGTCGGGCACGGCCACCAGCTCGGGGCCCTTGGAGACCTGGAGGGTGACCGTGCCGCCCCGGGGCAGGGTGCCACCGGGACCGGGGCTCTGGGCCATCACCTCGCCCTCGGGCACGGTGTCGCTGAACGTGCTGTTGATGGCGACCTTGAGCTGCAGGGCCTCCAGCGCTGCGGTGGCCTTGGCCTGGCTGCTGCCCACGAGGCCGCCCGGGACGGTGCGGGGCTCGGGGCCCTTCGACACCACGAGGGGCACGGCGAGGCCCTTCTCCAGCTTGGCCGGCGTCTCGTCGCCCAGGGCGATGACGGCTCCGTCGGCGACGTCCTCGCTGTACTGGGCGTCCTTGGTGGCGGCCTTCAGCCCGAGCCCCTCGAGCTCCGCGGTGGCGTCCTCGAGCGACTTGCCGGGCAGGTCCTGCGGGACGGCCACCTCGGTCTGGCCGGCCGAGACCAGCAGCTCGATCGAGCCGTTGCGAGCCAGCCGGGTGCCGGCGGCCGGCGTGGTCCCGAGCACCGTGCCCTTGAGCGTGCCGTCGCGGCGTTCGAGCTTCACCGTGGTCTTCCAGCCGGCGGCCTCGGCCACCGACTCGGCGGTGTCCTGGCTGCGGCCGGTGAGCGTGGGCACCGGCAGCACGATGGTGCGGGTGGGCGGCTTCGGGTCGTCCTTGCCCAACGTCACGGCGGCCGCGGTGCCCCCACCAGCCGCTAGCAGGACCAGCACGAGCACCACCCACGGCCAGCGACGACGGCGGCGGCGCTCGGGCTCGTCGTCGTCCGAACCGGCCGGGCCGTCCGGGCCGTCCGGGCCCTCGGGGTCGAGGACGAGCGGCGGCGCCACGGCCACGGTGGCCGCCGCCGCGATCGCCGGCGCCGGGCGCTCGGCGAGGGGCAGCGACACCGTGGCATCGGGGTCGACCACCCGGTCGACGGGCTCCGGCTCGGGGGCAGGCGCATCGGACCACGCCGGGCCGGCACCGGCGGCCGGCAGCTCGTCGATGCCGTCGAGGTCGGCGACGGGGACCACCGGCACGTGGGCGTCGTCGTCGTCCAGCTCGGCCTCGGCCTGCCCGTCGCCCGGATCGCCGTCGTCGTCGCCGTCGCCGTCGCCGTCGAGGGTCGGGTCCGGGCCGTCGACGGCGGCGTCGTGGGCCGCAGGCGCCACGTCGTCGACCGGGGCCTCGGGCTGGTTGACCCAGTCGGGCGGGGCGAGGTCGAGGTCCTCGGCGGTGAGGTCGGCCTCGGCGGCTGCGGCGGCGGCGACCTCGGCGGCGCCCACCGGGCCGTGGACGGTGGGGTCGGCGTCGGCCTGGACCTCGCCGGACGGCGACAGGGCGCCGGCGAGGGGCAGCAGCGCCGGCTTGGGCAGGGCCTTGGCGGCGCGCAGCAGCCCGGTGGCCAGGCCGCGTGCGTCGATGCGCTGCTCGGGGTCCGGGTGCCCGGCGCGGAGCAGCACCTCGCGCAGCGGACCGAGCGACTCCGGCACCTCGAGCTGCTTGTCGACGCGGGCCATGAGCGTGCCGAGGGTGGTGTCGGCCACGAACGGCACCTCGCCGGTGACGGCCTCCACCAGCACGAGGGCGAGCGAGTACACGTCGGCCTTGCCCGAGAGCTTCTCGCCCTTGGCCTGCTCGGGCGATGCGTACCGCGCCGTGCCCAGCAAGGCGCCCTGGGGCTCGGTCCACGCCGCCTCGGCCAGCGCCCGGGCGAGGCCGAAGTCGGCGATGCGCAGGCGCTGCTCCTCGCCGAAGAGGAGGTTGGCGGGCTTGATGTCGCGGTGGACGAAGCCGCGGCGGTGGGCGTAGTCGAGGGCCCGGGTGGCCTCGAGCCCGATGGTGAGGGCCTGGCTCGGGCTGAGCACCTCGCCCTGGTCGAGCAGGGCGCGGAGGCTGCCGCCGCCGAGGTACTCGGTGACGATGAACGCGGTCTCGTCGTCGCCCCAGTCGTACACGGCCATGACGTTCGGGTGGCTGAGGGCGGCGGCGGCGCGGGCCTCGGCCCGGAACCGGCGCAGGAACTCGGCGTCGCCGGCGAGGGCGTCGTGGAGCATCTTCAGCGCCACGCGACGGCGCAGGCGCACGTCGTCGGCCAGGTACACCTGGGCGGACGCCCCCATGCCGATCGGGGCGACCAGCCGGTAGCGCCCCCCCGAGCACCCGGCCGATCTCTGCCGTCATTCGGGGATTGGCCACGGGTCGAGGGTACCGCCCGGTCCCGGTGGTTTCGGGGAGCCTCACGGCCCGCGCGATGGGTGCGCGGCGGGGCGATCCCGGCAGACTGGGGCCATGGACGCGGCCCGATGACCGACACCAGCACCTCCGTCCCCACCGACGAGCCGGCCCCGCCGGCCGAGGCGAGCGCGGGGCCTCCGCACCGGAGCGGGCTCCGTCGGGCCGTGTTCCCGGTGGTGGCCGTGGCCCTCGTGGGCCTGGCGGTCGGCATCCTGGTCTGGGGCTCCAAGCGGGCCGAGGTGGTCCAGCCCACCAGCACCGGCAACCTGGTGGTGGTGGCGCAGTTCCCGCTCGACGGCGGCAGCGCCCTGCGCCAGACCGAGGTCGGCGCCGACCTGCGCCAGGGCTTCGACGGCCGCCTCACCATCAACGGCATCGCCATCCCCGAGAAGGAGATGGAGGGCGTGCTGGTGCCCGGCTCGCCCGAGGCGGTGGGCTACACCGGCAACCAGCTCCGGCCCAACAACCGCAACCACGTGTTCTTCGCCCCCGGGCCCGGCAAGGTCATCGAGAAGCTGCCCCAGGGCAAGATCACCGTCACCGTGAGCTACTTCAAGGACCTGCAGCCGGGCAAGGACGCCGGCGCCGAGAGCTGGACCTTCGAGGTCGCCTGACCGGACGGCTCGAGCGCAGCCCGGGCGGGCCCGGGCCGGCAGGGTCCGGTCCGGTCCGGCGGGCTCAGGTGGGCAGGTCGCCCGTCTCGAGCAGGTGCTCGAACCCGGCGAGGTCCAGCACGGGGATCCCGAGGGTCTCGGCCTTGGTGACCTTCGAGGCACCGGGCGACTCGCCCACCACGAGGGCGAAGGTCTTCTTGGAGACCGAGCCGGGCGACTTGCCGCCCCGATCGGTGACCGCCGCCTCGGCGCTGTCGCGGGTGTAGCCCTCGAGGGTGCCGGAGACCACCACGTTCTTGCCCAGCAGGACCTGCGGCAGGGTGGACACCTCCGGGCCCTCCAGGTTGATGCCGGTGCCCCGCAGCTTGCGCACCAGCTCCTGGTGGACGTCCTCGGCCAGCCACCGCTGGACCGCGTCGGCGATGACCGGCCCCACGCCGTCGACCGCCGCCATGGCCTCGACCGGCGCCTCGACGATGGCGTCGAGGTGGCCGAAGGCCCGGGCCAGCGCCAACGAGCCCGACGGGCCGAGGTGGCGGATGTTGAGGCCGACCAGCAGGTTGGCCAGCGGCCGGTCCTTGGCGGCGTCGATGGCCGCCTGCAGGTTGGCCACCCCGTCCTCGGCCAGGCCGCCGAGCGTGCCCGACACCGACTTGAGGCGCTGGGGGTCCTCGATGCAGCCGGCCACGAAGCCCTCCGGCAGGTCGGCCGCGGCGTCGGGCGGCTCGGCGGCCGCCAGGTCCTCGGGCAGCACGACCTCGTCCCACGTGGCCTTGGGCCGCTCGGTGCGGGCGCGAGCGACCGCCAGGGCGGCGCTCGCCCACCGGACCAGCTCGCCCCGCAGGGTGGCCAGCCGGTCCCAGTCGATGGCGAACACGTCGGCGACGTCGCCGATGATCCCCAGGTCGAGGAACAGCTGGATGCGCTGCACGCCGAAGCCCTCGATGTCCATGGAGCCGCGGCCGGCGAAGTGCTCGATCATGCCGGCGACCTTGAACGGGCACTCGGGATCCGGGCAGCGGGTGTCGGCCTCCCCCTCGGGCCGGACCAGCTCGACCGGGCGCGACGACGGGCAGTGCGTGGGGAAGGTCCAGGCCGGGCGGGCGTCGTGGGCCTTGCGGGCCTCGGCATCCGGCAGGTGGGGGCCGACCACCTCCGGGATGACGTCGCCGGCGCGGCGCACCACCACGGTGTCGCCCTCGCGCACGTCCTTGGCCGCCACCTGGTCCTGGTTGTGGAGGGTGGCCCGGGCCACCGTGACGCCGCCCACGAAGACCGGTTCGAGCACGGCGAACGGGGTGACCCGGCCGGTGCGGCCGACGGACACGTCGATCCGCTCCAGGCGGGTGGTGCGCTCCTCCGGCGGGAACTTGTAGGCGATGGCCCAGCGGGGCGCCCGACTGGTGACGCCGAGGGCCTCCCGGCGGGCCAGGTCGTCGACCTTCACCACGGCACCGTCGATCTCGTAGGCGAGGTCGTGGCGGTGGTGCTGCCAGTGGTCGCAGAAGGCGGCGACGTCCTCCGCCGTCTCCAGCAGGCGGCGCTCCGGGTTGACCGCGAAGCCCCAGGCGCCGAGCTGGGCCAGGGTCTGCTCGTGGCTGGTGAACTCGGGCCCGCCCTCGACCTCGCCCAGCTGGTAGCACCACATGGAGAGCTTGCGGCGGGCGGTGACCTCGGGGTTCTTCTGGCGCAGCGAGCCGGCCGCGGCGTTGCGGGGGTTCGACGCCACCGGGCTGGGCTTGCGGCCGCCCTCGACCTTCACCCGGTTCTCCTCCTCCTGGAAGGCCACCAGGTTCCGGAACGCCTCCAGCGACATGTAGACCTCGCCGCGCACCTCGAGCACCTGGGGCACGGGGGCCGACGTGGTGCGCAGCCGCTTCGGGATGTCGTCGATGGTGCGGACGTTGGCGGTGACGTCCTCCCCCACCTTGCCGTCGCCCCGGGTGGCCGCCTGCACGAGCTCCCCGCCCTCGTAGCGCAGCGAGATGGCCACCCCGTCGATCTTGAGCTCGCAGCAGTACCCGACGGCGGCCTCGACCTCCGGTGCGACGTCGGCCAGCTCGGGGTCGACCTCGGCGGGGTCGACGTCGTCCGCCTCGCCCTCCGGCGCCGGCTCGTCGAACAGCGACGCCGCCTCGGCCTTGCCGGCCGCCACCTCGGCGGCCTTGGCGGTGCGGGCCAGGCGCCGGGCCAGCCGCTCGCCCCACGCCACCAGCTCGTCGGCCGAGAAGGCGTTGTCGAGCGACATCATGGGCACGGCGTGCACCACGGGGGCGAAGGTGGCCGACGGCGGGGCCCCCACCTGACCGGTGGGCGACCCCGCCACGGCCAGCTCCGGGAAGCGCTCCTCGAGGTCCCGCAGCTCGCGGACCAGGAGGTCGTAGTCACCGTCGCCGATGGTGGGCGCGTCCTCGGTGTGGTAGCGCCGGTTGTGCTCGGCGATCTCGGTCCGCAGGGCCGCCGCCCGGGCCTCCTGGGCGGGGGTGGCCGCGCCGGACGGCCGGTCGGTGGCATCCGCTGGGGTCATCGTCGGGCACCCTACCGGCGGGGGGTGACGGGCTGGACGGGACGCCCCGGACAGGGGCCGTGAGGCCCCGGTAGCCATGGGCCGAAAGCCTCAACTCACCCCGGGACCGGCCGACAGGTGGGTTGCCGGTCGACCCGCCCGGCCACCGACGCTGAGCCGAGGGATCCGGACCACCAATGACGCTGAACGGAACGCTGGAGGACTTCTCGCCTGCTGGCATCCTCAAGGTCCTCTCCGCCGACGGCCGCACGGGGGCCGTGCGCTTCGGCGGGCCGCACGGCTGCACCGTCTACCTCCACCGCGGCCAGCTCTACTTCGCCCGCAACGAGAGCACCGACGAGGCGCTGGCCACCGCCCTCGTGCGCCCCGGCCGGCTCAGCCCCGACGACTGGGGCCGGGCCATCGACGCCTCCGGCGACCGCCCCATGGTGGGCGAGCTGCTCGTCCGCGACGGCGCCATCGGTCCCGACCTGCTCGCCTCGGTCGTCCTGTCGGTCATCTACGACCCGCTGATCGACCTGTTCCGCGACGGCAACGGCGAGTTCGACTTCGAGCCCGACACCGTGCACTGGCTCGGCCCGTTCCGCGCCTTCCCGGTCGACGCCATCATCGGCGAGGTCCGCAAGCGCGTCCGCGAGGTCGACGAGTGGGCCGGCACCATCCCCGGCCTCGACTGCTGGGTCGAAGCCAGCCGCACCCTGCCCGGCAACGCCGCCCAGGTCACCATCCTCCGCGAGGACTGGGAGCTGGTGACCGCCCTGTCGGGCCCCCGCACCATCCGCGACCTCGCGACCGAGCTGGGCCGCGGCGCGTACTCGACGGCCCGCGTGGTCCACCGCCTCGAGGCCGCCGGCCTGGTGGAGGTGGTCTCCACCAACGCCGAGGCCGACGTGGTCCCGATCCGCCGCCGCGACCTCGAGGCCGCGCCGGCCATCGGGCTCGAGCCCGAGGTCGACCCGCTGCTGTCGATGGGCCTCCCCCACCGCACCGCGCCGAGCCCGCTCCACGAGCAGACCCCGCCCCTGGACGAGGACCCGCTGACCGCCCACATCGGCGACGCCATCGCCGACGCCCTGGCCGACGCCGACGTGGTCCCGGCCCTCAGCGAGCCCGCCCTGAGCGCCGTGCCCGACCTCTCCGAAGCGGTCGACCACCAGCTCCCCGCCCGGGACCTCGACGCCCGCTGGGACGAGTCCCGCCGCGTGGCCGAGGGCAGCGCCCTCCACCACGAGGACCTGGCCCCCACGTCGCTCGACGAGCCCCGGCCCACCGACCCCAACGCCGCCTGGCTGGCCGACCTCTACTCGCAGTTCATCGACGAGCCCGAGGTGGCCGCCAACGCCGGCAAGAAGCGCCGCCGCGGCGAGCCCAACCCCGTCGACGTCGCCTTCAAGTCCGCCGAGCAGGACAGCGAGGCCAAGGTCTCCACCCTGAAGCGCCTCATGGGCGCCCTCAAGAAGCTCTAGCCCCCACCCGGCGGCCACCCACCCCGTCCCTGCCGACCGGAAGAGCTGCCCCCCCTCCGCCCTCCCGCGAACTTGTGGGCCCACACCGCCGTTTCCGGCGGCCTCCGCCCACAAG
Source organism: Aquihabitans sp. G128 (assembly GCF_019048865.1). Taxonomy (GTDB): domain Bacteria; phylum Actinomycetota; class Acidimicrobiia; order Acidimicrobiales; family Iamiaceae; genus Aquihabitans. Next base: position 2,141,765 of record NZ_CP077604.1, read on the forward strand.
TTCGAGGTGGGTGGGGTCGTCGAGGGCAACTTGTGGGCCCACGCTGCCGTTTCCGGCGGTCTCCGCCCACAAGTTCGACGTGGGGGTGGTGGTGGTGGTGGTGGGCGCGGGGACGAGACGGGCCCGTGGTGCCCCGGGCGGCGAGGCCGGGGGGCGGGTCAGGCGCCGACGCTGAGGCGGATGCCCATGACCTGGTCGTGGACCTTCTCGGCCAGGCGCCGGGTGAGGGCGAAGACGTGGTCGGCCTGGACCTCGTCGTGCAGGGCGAGGCCGCAGACCGGGGTGACGAGCGCCTGGCGACGCAGGAGCACGGGGTCGCAACCCTGTTGGACCAGCTCGCACCATTGGCCCGAGAGCTGGCGCCACGACCGCGACGGCTGCTCGCCGAGCGGGCCGCCGGTGTCGACCGCGCCCCACGCCACCCAGCCGCCGCGCTCGAGGAACGTGCCGAGCGCGCCGGCGGAGCCGGTGACCTCGGCGCCGACCGGGAGCGACAGGAGCTGGGGACCGGCCTGGAGCACCAGGCGCCAGTCGGTGGCGCCGCAGCAGTGCACGCCGGTGAGGGCCCGGCCCTCGACGGCGGCCAGCGCGCCGGACAGCAGGTCGATCACACCGTCGGCGGTGAGGTGGAGGTCGGCCCGCAGCCCGCCCACGAGGCCGGGCTCGTCGAACACCAGCACCCGCGGCACGCCCGGGGCGCGCTGGTCGGCGAGGGCGAGCAGGTCCTTGGCCCGGGTGGACACGGCGGCGCCGGCCACGGCGTAGGCGACGTCGGCCCCGAGGCCCGCCTGGATGAGCATGAGCCCCAGGGTCAGCGGGCCGGTGAGCTGGAGCTTCACGGGGGCGGTGCGGCCGGCCACGACGTCGAGGAAGCGACGCCACGTGGCGAACGGGCGGCCCAGCAGGTCGTTGTCCCCGAGCGGGGCGGCCGGGTCGACCAGCGACGGGTCCGGGATCGAGAGCGTGCCGTCGTCGGCCACGTGGACCCCGGCGATGCCCCAGGCGGCCTGCGGGATCATCGACTCGAGGGGCTCGAGGGCCGGGAGCGTGGGGGCGGCGGGCAGCTCGGGGGTGCGTTCGAGCACGAAGGCGATGGCCGCCTCGCGATCGGTGTGCGGCAGGCTGCCGACCGACGTGGGGGCGCCGAGGGGCAGCGAGAACGCTTGCTCCGGAACCACCGCTGCTGTTCCCACCCTCACCCTTTCGCAATTCCCCTGGCACAGGAATAGCCACCGGGGACGTGGGTCGGCAAATCTCGGACGGTGACGCTCCTCGAACAGCTCGGCGCCTGGCCGGCCCGAGCCCTCTGGCTGGCCCTCGCCCTCCTGAGCACGGGCTCGCTGGCCGATGCGCTCGACGGGCGCAGCACCGCCGTCGCCCTCGTCGCCCGGGTGGGCCTCGCCGTCGGCTGGGGCGGTGGCTTGGTGGCCCTGCTGGTGCCGCGCAGCTCGGCGCTGACCGCGCTCCGGGTGCTCGTGCCCGCCGGCCTGGCCGCCGCGCTGGCCGCCCTGGTGGCCGGCAGCACCACCGACGGCGCCGACGTCGCCGCCATCGCGGTGGCCGCCGTCGCCGCCGCCTGGGTCCTGGCCCCGTGGATCGGCGGCGCCTGGGTGGACGGGTCGTCCTACGGCAGCGAGCGCCGGCTGCTGCTGCGCCCGCCCGCCCTGTTCACGTTCGCGCTGGTGCCCCTGACCTGGCTGGTGGTGGTGCTGGGCGCGGCGGTGGGCCCGCTGCTGCTGGCGGCCCGCCAGTGGGCGCTCGGCGCCGTGGTGCTGGTGCTCGGCTGGGCGGCGGCAGCGGCCGGCGTCCGCTCCCTGCACCAGCTGGCGCGCCGCTGGGTGGTGCTGGTGCCGACGGGCCTGGTGGTCCACGACCCGCTCACCATGCCCGAGGCCCAGCTGTTCCTGCGCACCATGGTCCACGGCCTGGGCCCGGCCCCGGTCGACGTCGAGGCCGACGACCTCACCGCCGGCGCCCCGGGCCTCGCCCTGCTGCTCACCCTCGACGAGCCGGCCGAGCTGCTCCTGCGCAGCCGGGGCCGCGACACCGCCACCCGGACCTCGACGGCGATCCTGATCACGCCGAGCCGCCCCGAGCAGCTCCTCGACGCGGCCCGCCAGGCCCGGATCCCCGTCACCTGACGGGTCAGGCCCGCACCCGGGCCGCGTCGGCCACCGCGTAGGACCAGGCGCGCGCCGCTCCTCGTCGCAGCGCTGCGGGGTCCCCGGTGGTGACGAACGTGCGCGCACCGGTCCGGTCCGCCGCGGCCGCGCCGTGCCGGGCGACGAGCTCGTCGGCGAGGGCCGCCGCCGGGTCGACGAGGACGGTGCCCGGGAGCTGGGCCGCGAACGAGGGTGCCGCGGCCGGGTAGTGCGTGCAGGCCAGCACCACCGCGGCCGCGCCGCGGAGCGGCCCCACGATGCGAGCCAGGTCGGCCTCGAACGCCGGGGACCCGGTGCGTCCCGCCTCGATGTGCGCCGACAGCGGCTGGGCCACCCGGGACCGCACCCGGCGCCCCGGCGCGGCCAGGCCCCGCCGGTAGCGCCCGGACCGGATGGTCCCCTGGCCGCCGACCACGCCCACCAGCACCTCGCCGGCATCCGGGCGGTCGAGCGCCGCCAGGGCGGCCTCGGTGGCGGCGAGGCCGGCGCCGATGATGCCGTCGACCGGGAGGGCGGCGTCGGCCAGCCGGTCCACCGCGGTGCTCGCCGCGTTGCAGGCCAGCACCACCTCGGTGCAGCCGCGGTCGGCCAGCGCGGCCACCACCAGGCGCAGGCGGTCGGCCAGCGCGGGCGGGCCCAGCAGGCCGTAGGGCGCGGCGCCGGTGTCGGACCAGTAGGTCACGGCCAGGCCCGGCACGGCGGCGTCGAGGCGCCCGAGCAGGCCCAGCCCGCCGATGCCCCAGTCGACCACCCCGAGGTGGGCCGGTCGGCCGTGCACCGGGCTCAGGGGTACGAGAGCGGTGCCGTGGCGCCCCGCTCGAGGGGGCCCGAGTCGAAGGCGACCACCCGCTGGGTGGTGGTGGCGGTGAGCACCTCGAGCCGCTGTCCCGGGAAGCGGCTCTCGAGGTACCAGCGGTACTCGTGCTCGGCCCGGATCGGGTTGTGGCGCACCATGGCCTTCCAGTCCGGGTGCGAGGTGAGCGCCTGCAGGTCGACGGCGAACTGCGGGTGGCGCTTGGGCATGCGCAGGTGGGTCAGCGTCGAGCGCGCCAGCAGCGCCACGTCTCGCAGCCGCACCGGGCGCTCCACCATGTCGACCACCCACAGGCGACCGCCGGGCGCGAGCACGCGGCGGACCTCGGCCATGAGCGGGTCCCAGTCGAGGTAGCGGAAGGACAGGAACGACAGGGCCACGTCGACCGAGGCGTCGGGCAGGTCGATGACCGGGCCGACGATGCGGTCGAAGCGGAGGTTCGGGTGGTCGCCGCTGCGCGACGCCGCCCGCTCGACCATGCCCGCCGAGTCGTCGAGGCCGACGCCGGACCCGAGGTCGCCCCGCTCGTCGAGCTGGCGCAGCAGGGCGCCGTTGCCGCACCCGACCTCGACCACGCGGAGGGGCCGGCCGAGGGCGGCCCGGGCCTCCTCGGCGTGGGCCGTCACCCACGCCCACTCGGCCTCGCGCACCCGGATGTCGACGTAGGCGCGGTCGTAGAGCTCGGCCACCGGGTCGTAGGACTTCGTGGGGTCGAGCGGCTCGGGCGAGCAGGCGACCATGGGTTCCACGGCGGCGCCGGCGTACTTGCGCACCGACCCGGCCCACCCGTGGGTCTTCTTGCCCGGCACCGCCACGAGGTACAGGTCGCGCCGGGCCTCCGGCGTCCGCCCCGCCCACGCGAAGCGGTCCTTGCGGGCCGAGACGGTGGTGTAGCCCTGGTTGCCGTAGGTGGTGACGCCGAAGGTCCGGGCGAAGAACGGGGCGAACCACCGGGCGGTCCGACAGGCGTGGAACCAGGCCGTGGCGCCCGGGGCGAAGGGGATCTCCAGCGCCTGCCACTCGTGGGGCGAGAACTGCTCGGGCCAGTCGACGGACCCGAACATCGGCCCGTACATGCCGGCGTGGCCCACGAAGTGGAGCTCGGCGATGCAGCGGCCCGCAGCATCGAGCCGGGTCATCTCCGCCACGAGGTCGGCCTTGCCGTCGAGGGCGTGGAGCTCGACGTCGGCCTCCGGGTGGTCGGCCGCCAGCTCGCGGCGCATGGTCTCGGCAGCGGTCGCGAACTCGGCCGAGCCGCCCCGGTACCGGGTGGTGTGGGCCACCCAGATCACCGGGCGTTCGGCGGCCGGCAGCTCGGTGGCCGGCAGCTCGGTGGCCTCGGTGGTGCTCGCCTCGGCGACCGGTGCGGCACCGGTCCCGGCGACCTCGGCGTCGGCCCACAGGTCGGCGAAGGGCGTCCGGGGGTGCTCGCCCGCCGGGATCCAGGCCCCGAAGTCGCCCACGAGGTCGAGGACCTCTCCGGCGTCGAGGTCGTAGACGTGCATGTGGGCCGGTGCCGGGGCGTAGACGTGCAGGCTGAGGCCGCTCGATCCGGCCGCCATGTCGTGGACGACCTCGGGCCCGAACCCGAAGGCCTCGCCGGCGGGGTGGGCCAGCTCCTCGACCGGCAGGAGGTCGGCCCCGGTCCAGCCGTAGCGCACCTCGGCGAACGAGCCCTCGACGGCCACGACGAACCCCGAGCTGCCGCCGTGGTCGTGCGGTGCGCAGCGGGCGCCGGGCCGCCAGCGGGCGACCATGACCTCGACCTCCGGCGCCGCGTGGACGACCTGGCGGGAGTACGGGTCCCCCTCCGGGGCCTCGGCCGCCGCCTCGAGCTCCGGTGCGAACGCGGTGCGCAGCTCGGCCAGGAGCGCGGCCGGCGGTGCCGAGCCCGCCGCGGCCGCCTCCGCCAGCCGGGCGAGCAGCCGCGCCGGCGGCGCGCCGCCTGCGCCCGCGTCGGATCGATCTCCTCGTGCACCGCTGGTTCCCACCACGGTGCGAGTCAACCACAGCCCGGGTCGCCGCCCCCGGCACGCGCTCAGCGCAGCGCGAAGGGCACGGCCACCGGGAGCTCGACGTTGCGATCCTCGGGCCGCCCGAGCAGCGAGACGGGGTCGAACCAGCGGTCGTCGTTGGCAGCCAGCTCGCGGCTGAGCGAGGCGAGGCGCCCGGGCGTCCAGCCGGCCTCGGCCCGGTACGGCACGAGCGGCTCGGCGGCGTGGTCGAGCACGGTCACGAGGAACGACGCGGTGCCGTCGCCGTTGTCGAACAGCTCGATGGTGCGGCCCTGCTGGCCGAAGTCGATGGCGCTGGAGGTGTTGACCTCCCACCAGCCGCCCCCCGCCGCGCGGCGGTGGCCGACCACCTTGTGCTGGTGCGAGTGCCCGTTGACCCAGAGGACGACGTTGGGAAAGCGCTCGAGCAGGGCCACCACCTCGGCACCGGTGGTGCGGGGGCCCGGGTCGAACTCGTCGTCGACGGCGTTGGCCATGGTCCACGAGTTGTGGTGGCTGGCCAGGACCACGAGGCGGTCGGTGCCGCCGCCCTCGACCCAGCGGCCGTGGACGTCGAGGTGCCGGGCGTGGTGGCGGGCGAGCTCCGCCTCGAGCCACGCCGCCTGGCGGGGCCCGATGCCGCCGCCGTCGCCGTTCGTGTGGTTGCAGGTGTCGAGGCCGAGGACCTGCACGTGCTCGCCCTCGGACCGCGACCACCAGGACCGGTGCTCCACCAGGTGCTCGGGCCCGAAGCCGTGCCCGGCCGGCCCCGGGCCCTCGCCGTCGGCGCCGTCGGCCAGCAGCGCGGCCAGGTACTCGTCGAGCGTCACCGACCGCCGGGCGTCCGGGTCGGCGGTGACGGTGTGCACGCCCGGGCCGCGCGAGGCCTGCTCCCAGCGCTCGGTGTCGGCTCCGACCGTGGTGGCGTGGGCGATGGCCCGGACGAGCCCCACGGCGTTGGCGGGCTTGCGCGACGACCCGGCCAGCATCGGCTCCAGCAGATCGATCCGCAGGTTCCGCCCGACGGGCGGTCCGAACGTGCCGGTGAAGATCTGGTCGTGGTTGCCGAACACGGCCAGCCACGGGACGCGCAGGCCCTCGGGCACGAAGCGGGCGACCGAGGCGTCGAGGAAGCCGGGGAGGTGCGGGTACCCCTGCTGCTGGCGGCGGTCCCACCCGGGGCGGTCGGGGTGCCACACCATGCGCCAGCCCGAGCGCTGGAGGCCCTCGTAGCGGCCTGCGGCACCGGTGTTGGGCGTGACCGGCCGGCCGCCGAGCACGTCCAGCCACCAGCGCACCTCGGAGGTGGTGCGGTTGTCGGTGTTGTCCCCGGTCTGGATGCACCAGGCCATGGGCGCCCCGCTCACGGGGCTGGTGGCCACCGCGTTGGTGGCCCGCACCAGCTGGTCGAGCACCTGCGTGGTGCAGGTCTCCTGGGGCCGGTGGCCGCTGTCGGAGCCGGGGTTCACCCACCCGAAGGCCTCCCCGCCCTCGACGCGGGCGGGCGACTGGGCGTCGCACACGTGCACGTCGGTGTGCTGGGCCACGTAGAGCAGCGATCGCCGCACCTCGGCTCGGTCGGCCGCCGGTGCCACGCCGAGGTCGTCGCGCAGCAGGTGCGGCTCGCCCGGGGCCCACCCGAGCCGCCGGTAGCGGTCCGAGCCCAGGGGCCGGATGGTGGCGTCCACGGTGGTCCAACCCTCGGAGCCCGGCCCGGTCCCCGGCTCGGTGGCCAGCCCCTCGGCCCAGGGGCCCGAGCGGCGCAGGTCGGCTCGGTGGCCGGCGTGGCGCCGCAGCCGGCGCACCACGTCACCGAAGGAGTTGTGCTCGTGGGCGGGCATGCCCGTCCATGGTGGCACGGGCCCGGGCCCGCCCGGCTCGGGGCACCGAGATGTCGCGCCCGCCACCCGAGGTTCGGCGGACGGACGGCTCAGGTGCTCCAGGTGAGCGCCGGCGGGTCGACCCGGGCGCAGCGGGGCCCGCCGCGATCGTCGGTCAGGTGGACGGTGGCCACCAGCGGCGTCCCGGCGGCGGCGGCCCGCCGGACCAGGGCCGGGTCCACCCGATCGAGGACCAGCTTGGCCCGCCGGAACATGGCGAAGGTGCCGTCGTCGCCCACCTCGCCCCAGGTCAGGTACAGGAAGCGCTCGCCGCGGCGGCCGTGCACCGCAGGGCCGCGCAGGTCGAGCGCGCCCGCCTCGTCGACCACCCGCGCGTCCACCGTCCACGCGGCGGAGTCGGCGTCGCCGGGCACCGGTCCCACCGCCTCCTGGCGGACCTGCACGGCCACGTGGACCTCACGACGCACCTCGTCCCCGTCGTGGAACGTGCGGCCGGGGAGGTGGTGGCCGTGGACCTCGATCTGCACTCGCCCATGGTGGCCCGGGCGACCGCCGGGTGGGGGTCGGGCTAGGAGGCCAGGCCGCCGCCGGCCACCTCGTCGCCCTCGTAGGCCACCACGCTCTGGCCGGCGGCCACCCGCCGCTGCGGCTCGGCCCAGCGGACCACCGCCTCGCCTCCGCCGACGAGCTCGACGGTTGCCACCTCGGGCCGGCCGTGGGCGCTGCACTGCACCTGCACCGGGCCGACCACCGGCGCACCGGCCCACCGGAAGCCCGTGACGCGCTGCTCGGCCACCAGCAGGTCGGCGCCCCGGCCGACGGTGACGGTGGCGGCGGCGCGGTCGACGTCGACCACGTACCGGGGCTCGGCGCCGCCGGCGAGGCCCAGGCCCTTGCGCTGGCCCAGCGTCACCAGCTCGACCGCCGGCACCGAGCCGACCTCGACCCCGGCACCGTCGACCACCCGGGCGGGGGTGAGCGGGATCTTGTCGCCCAGGAAGGAGGCCCGACCCCGGACCTTGGTGATGAAGCACACGTCCTGGCTGTCGGGCTTGGCCGCCGTGCGCAGGTCGAGGGCCGCAGCGTGGCGCCGCACCTCGGCCTTCTGGAGGTGCCCGATGGGGAACAGCGTCCGCGCCAGCTGGGGCTGGTCGATGACGTGCAGGACGTAGCTCTGGTCCTTGGCCGGGTCAGCCCCGCGCGCCACCCGGTGGCTGCCGTCGGCCCGGGTGGTGGTGCGGGCGTGGTGGCCGGTGGCCACGGCGTCGAACCCCAGCGCCTGCGCCCGCTCGTCGACCGCGGCGAACTTGATGTGGCGGTTGCACTCGATGCACGGGTTGGGGGTGCGGCCGGCGGCGTGCTCGGTGGCGTAGGGGCCCACCACGTGCTCGGTGAAGGCGTCGCCGAAGTTGAAGGTGTGGTGGTCGATGCCCAGTCGGTCGGCCACGCGGCGGGCGTCGTCGACGTCGCTGATGGAGCAGCAGCCGGAGTCGCTCTCCCCGCCCCAGAGCTTGAGGGTGACGCCCACGACGTCGTGGCCCTCGTCGCGCAGCAGCGCGGCGGCCACCGACGAGTCGACCCCGCCGGACATCATCACCAGAACCCGCATCAGCGCGACCCGCCCACGACGGCGCCCCGCAGGGTCCGGACCGCAGCGGGCACGGCACCGAGCGCCACGTCGACGTCGGCCTCGGTGCTGCACCAGCCCAGCGAGAGCCGGAGGGCGCCGGCCGCCAGCTCGGGGGCCACACCGATGGCGGCGAGCACGTGCGAGGGCTCGGTGGCGCCGCTGGAGCAGCTGGCGCCCCACGAGGCACCCACGCCCGCCTGGTCCAGCAGGAACAGGAGAGCCTCGCGCTCGACGCCAGGGAAGCACACGTGCACCGTGCCGGCGGTGCGATCGGCGGCCGCGGACGGCGACACCACCACCGCATCGGGCGCCGCCGCCAGGAGGCCGGCGACCAGGCGGGCGCGGAGGGCCTCCACCCGGGCGACGGTGGCCGCCCGCTCGGCGACCGTGGCGGCGAGGGCGGCGGCGAAGCCGACCGCGCCGGCGACGTCCGGCGTGCCGCTGCGGCGCTCGTGCTCCTGGCCGCCGCCACGCAGGATGGGCGCCAGCGCCGTGCCGGACCGGACCACGAGGGCGCCGATGCCCTGGGGGCCGCCGACCTTGTGGCCGCTCAGCGACACGAGCTGCGCCGGGGCCACCCGCGCCGGCAGCTCGAGCCACGCGGCGGCGGCCACCGCATCGGTGTGCAGGACCGCCGTCGGGGCCAGCCGGTCCAGCAGGTCCCGCAACGGGGCGAGGTCCTGCACGGTGCCCAGCTCGTTGTTGGCGAGCAGGGCCGAGACCACCGCCACCGGGGCGGCGCCGGGCTCGGCGAGCTCGGCCTCGAGGGCACCGAAGTCGACGCGGCCCAGCGGGTCGACCGCCACGGTGCGCCCGCCTGCGGCCCGGACCGGTTCGAGCACGGCGTGGTGCTCGGTGGCCGAGCAGAGGGCGCGACCCCCTGCGGCTGCCAGCACCCCGGCGATGGCGAGGTTGTCGGCCTCGGTGCCACCGGAGGTGAACACCACCTCGGAGGGCCGGGCGCCGACGGCCTCGGCCACCACGTCGCGGGCGTCGTCGAGGCGCCGGCGGGCCTCGCGCGCCCAGCGGTGCGACCCCGACGGGTTGCCGAACACCTCGCCCTGCAGCGGCGCCACGGCCGCGACGGCCTCGGGCCGCATCGGCGTCGTGGCTGCGTGGTCGAGGTAGGCGCCTGGCACCCGACCAGGCTACGGCCCGCCCCGCCGGGGACCCCAGCGGTTCCCGCCGCCGCTGCGCCGGCTGGCCGGACGGCCGGGACGACCTGCGAGACTCCGAGCCGATGGAGGGCTACGACGAAGCGACCTACGGCGACCGGTTCGCCGACGTCTACGACGACTGGTACGGCACCATCACCGACACCGATGCGTGCGTGGCCGCCCTCGCGGCGCTGGCCGACGCCGCCGGCGGCGGCCCCGTCCTGGAGCTGGGCGTCGGCACCGGCCGGTTGGCCGTCCCCCTCGCCCAGCGGGGCGCCACGGTGGTGGGCATCGACGCCTCGCAGGCCATGCTCGACCGCCTCGCCCGGAACCTGGCAGCCGCAGAGCCGCCCGTTCCCGACGGGGCCGGCGTGCGCGGCGTGCTCGGGGACATGGCCCACCCCCCGCTCGACAGCCAGCGGTTCGGCCTCGCCTTCGTGGCCTACAACACGCTGTTCAACCTGATCGGGCCGGGCGCCCAGCAGCGCTGCTTCGGCGCGGTGGCCGCCGCGCTGGAGCCCGCCGGCCGCTTCGTGGTCGAGGTGTTCGTCCCCGACCCCGAGGCCGGTCCCGGCGACGCCGTCGCCCCCCGCCGGGTCACCGCCGACCGCGTGGTGCTCAGCGTGAGCCGCAACGACCCGAGCAGCCAGGAGGTGCTCGGCCAGTACGTCGACATCACCGAGGCCGGCATCAAGCTGCGCCCGTGGCACATCCGCTGGGCCACGCCCGCCCAGCTCGACGCCATGGCGGCGGCGGCCGGCCTGGTGGTGGAGCAGCGCTGGTCCGACTGGGAGGGCACGCCGGCGGGCCCCGAGGCCGCCACCCACGTCACCACCTACCGCCGGGCCTGAGCGCACCGCCGAACGGCCGGGCCCGCCGGGTCCCGCGCCCTACGATGACCTCGTTCGCGACGGGCGCAGCGAGGGGCGAAGCGAGATGAACCAGTTGCGGCTGAACCCGCTCACCGGGCGATGGGTCACCGTCGCCACCGGTCGGGCGTCGCGGCCGGAGGACTTCGCCCGCGACCGCACCCCGGTGGAGGCCACGCCGGTCGACCCGTGCCCGTTCTGCCCCGGGCAGGAGGAGGCGCTCCCACCGGCCCTCGAGACCTACGGCCCCAGCGGCGAGTGGCTGCTGCGGGTGGTGCCCAACAAGTACCCGGCGTTCGAGGGCAGCGGCTCGATGCTGGTGGAGCACCTCGGGCCCCTGTTCGCCAAGGCGCCGGCCACCGGCATCCACGAGGTGCTCGTCTTCACCCGCGAGCACGACCACGGCTGGGCCGACCTCGACGATCCCCAAGCCGGGCTCGTCATGGCCGCGCTGCGCGACCGCTTCGAGGACCACGCCCACGCCTCGGGGATCCGCTACAGCCAGGCCATCGTCAACCACGGCCGCGACGCCGGCGCCAGCCTCGCCCACCCGCACGGGCAGCTGCTCGGGATCCCCTTCGTGCCCGGTGAGCTGGTGGACGAGATGGCGGGCTTCCGACGCTTCAGCGGGAGCTGCGTCCTGTGCGCCACCGTGGCGGCCGAGCGCGCCGCCGGGCACCGCGTGGTCGCCGACCAGGACGGCGTGCTCGTGGTGGCCCCGTGGTGGAGCGGCGTCCCGTTCGAGCTGCTGGTGCTGCCGGAGGACCACGGCGGCCACCTGCGGGAGGCCACGCCCGCCACGCTCGCCGCCGTCGGCCGGGCCATCCGCGACGCGCTCGCCGGCCTCCGCCGCCTGCTGGGCGACCTCTCCTACAACCTGGTGGTCCACACCCTCCCCCACCACGCAGACGACCCGTTCCACTGGCACGTCCACCTGGTGCCCCGGGTGCACAGCCTCGGCGGCTTCGAGCAGGGCACCGGGGTCCCGATCAACATCGTCGCCCCCGAGGACGCCTGCCACCTCCTGGCGCAGTGACCCGGCGGCGACCCGGCTTGAGGCGGACCGGCACGACGCTCGCGACCCCGGTCCTCGCCCTGGCGCTGCTGCTCGGCGGGTGCGCCAGCGACGGCGGCCACGACGGTGGGGCGAGGCCGGCGTCGGCCCTGGAGGCGCCGCAGCTCGCAGACGTGCGCTCGTTCGCCTTCGGCCTCGGCGTCGATCCCGACGATCCGGCCGTCCTCCGGCGCCTCGGCCGCTACGACCTGGTGGTGGTCGACGGCGAGACCTCGGCCGCCCGGGTCCGGAAGCTCCAGGCGGACGGGGCGGTGGTGCTCGGGTACCTGAGCGTCGGCACCATCGAGCCCTACCGGTCCTGGTACCGGGAGGCCAAGGCCGGGGGCTGGCTGCTCGACGAGTACGAGGACTGGGGCGAGTGGTACGCCGACACGTCGGCCCCCGGCCTCCGCCGGCTGCTGGTCGAGCAGGCGTCCGCCACCCTCGACCGGGGCTTCGACGGCCTCTTCCTCGACAACACCGACATGGTCGCCGCCCACCCCCAGCAGGCCGCCGGCATGCGGGCCCTGGTGGCCGACCTCGATCGGCTCGTCGGCGACGGCCTCCTCTTCGCGCAGAACGGCGACGAGACGGTCGCCACCATCGCCGCCCACCTCGACGGCTGGAACCGCGAGGACGTCTCGTCCACCTACGACTTCGACACCGGCCGCTACGCCGCGGTCGGCCGGTCCGACCACGCCGCCGCCCTCGCCACCCTGCGCCGGCTGCACCGACGGGGCCTGTTCGTCACCGCCACGGACTACGTCGATCCCGACGGCAGCGCGGCGGCCGTCCGGTCGGCCGAGGCCTCGGCGTGCCGGGCCGGCGCGCTGCCGTTCGCCTCCGACATCGACCTCGGCACCCTGCCCGCCTCCCCGCCCACCTGCTGATCAGCGGAGGACCACCAGCCCCACCGACGGCCGCGCCCCGAGCCGCACCTGCGGCGCCTGCTGGCGCACCAGGCCCACGCCGGTGGAGACGTAGATGCGGTTGCCCGCCACCTCGTGCAGGCCGCCGGCGGCGACCGACCGAGGGACCGAGCTGAACGTGACCAGCGGGCCGTAGATGGGGAGGGCGACCTGGCCGCCGTGGGTGTGGCCGGCGACCGTCAGGTCGATGGCCGCGTCGGTGGGCAGGGCGAGCACGACGTCGGGCCGGTGCGCCAGCAGGATGCGGACCACCGACGGATCGGCGTCCATCAGCTGCTGGCGCAGCGCCCGGGCCACGTCGGGGGCCCACCGCAGGCGGTTCCCCCCGATCAGCACCCGCCGGTCGCCGATGGTGCGCTCGACGGCCGCATCCTCCAGCACCCGGACGTCGGTCCCCACGAGCAGGTCGGCGAGGTCGGTGTGCAGCTCGGCGTCGCCCTGGACCGCATAGACGCCGCCCCGGGCGTGGAGCCGACCGAGGAGCTCGCGCAGGGCGGGGCGAACCGCACGGCGCTGGGCGGCATCGCCCTGGAAGAGGTCACCGGCGACGAGGATCACGTCCGGGCGCTGGGCCATGAGGGTCGAGATGGCGCGCCGCTCGGCGGGGCCGACGTGCGCCGTCTGCAGGTCGGCCAGGACCCCGACCCGGATGGGATCACGGCCGCGCGCGCCGTGGGCAGCACGACCGACGCCCGATCGACCCGCAGGTCGTAGGGCACCACGTGGGTGGCGTACCACCCGACCGGTGCGGGCACCACGAGGAGCAGCACGGCCAGGACATCGGACGCGGCCCGCCACCTCGGGGCCAGGCGCGCTCCCACGACGGCGACGACCCCTGCGCGCCAGGCCAGCAGCCGGCGCAGCCCGAGCGCGGCGCCGAGCGCCGGCACCGACACCACCAGGCCGAGGTAGGCCGCGTGGACGGCGGTGAAGGCGCGGGAGTCGACGCCCCCGACGAGGACGACGACCAAGCCGATCGCCACGACGGCCCCCGCCGCGGCCCCTGGCGCCACGACGTCGACGAGCCCGAGCCCGCCCCGCAGCGGTCGGCGGGCCCGCACCGCCACCAGGACCACCGCCACGAGCGATGCCGCAGCGGCGGCTGCGGTCAACGTGGTGGTCGGCCCCATGGTGCGGGCCAGCATGGCAGGCGTGCCCGCCGTGGCGAGCGTCACCCGGCCGGGCGTCGGGAGCGCGGTGTCCGGCTCCTACAGTTCCGGGATGGGTCGCATCCGGGTGTCCACCGTGATCAACGCCTCCCCGGCCGACGTCTGGGAGGAGGTCCGCCACATCGACCGCCACGTCGACTGGATGGCCGACGCCGAGGCGATCAAGTTCCGCACCGCCCAGGTCTCCGGCACCGGCACCACGTTCGACTGCATCACCAAGGTCGGCCCCATCAAGCTCACCGACCGCATGGCCATCACGGAGTGGCGCGACGGGAAGGCCATGGGCGTCCGGCACCAGGGCCTGGTGACCGGGTCGGGGCAGTTCACCCTGGCGCGCATCCGCCGCGACCGCACCCGGTTCACCTGGGAGGAGCGCCTGGTGTTCCCGTGGTGGATGGGTGGGCCGGTGGGCGGCGTGTTCGGTGGCGTCATCATGCGCTCGATCTGGAAGCGCAACCTCCGGGTGCTCAAGGCGCTGATCGAGAGCGGCCGGGCCTGACGCCCGACCGCCCGGCTCAGCCCGGCGCGGTGGTGGACGTGCTCGAGGTCGCCGGTGCGGCGGGGGTGCTCGACGTGGTGGTGCGAGGCGCGGTGGTCGACGTCGTCGACGCCGGCGCCATCGTCACCGGTGGGGCCACCGAGGTCGCGGTCGTGCCGCCGCCGCCCGCGCGCAGGTCGGCCTCCTGCTGGAGCACGCAGGCGTCGTAGGCGTCCTCGGCCGCGGTCCACTCCCGGTCGCTGGCGTCGTCGGGGATGTCGGCGTAGACCGACTGGCAGCGGAAGTCGGCCAGCTCCGAGGCGCTGATCTGGCCGCTCTCGTAGAGGCCCTCGAAGCACGACGTGGCAGCAGCCTCGTCCTCGACGGTCCAGCACTCCTCGCCGGGGACCTCCGACGGCCCTTCCTCGGAGCCGAAGCCGTCATCGAAGCCGTAGCCGTACCGGGGTCCGTCGTAGTCGTCGGGGAGCTGCTCGTAGCACTTCTCGTAGGCGGCCTCGCCGTCGGCGGAGGAGGCGTCCGAGGCCGGCTGGTCGACGCCGCACGCCTTCCAGAAGCCGGCGGGCTCCGCGGCCCACCAGTCGCCGCTCCACCAGCGCACGGTGCGCCGCACCTGGTCGGCGTCGAGGCCCTTGAGCGTGCCGACGGTGGACTCGATGATGCTGCGGGTGGGGCTCACGAACCACTGCCCGTCGTGCTGCTCGGTGACCACCCGGAGGTCGCCGCTGGGCTGGGCGAACGGCAGGGACAGGAACGAGCCCACGTCGGCGCCGACGTCGCCCTTGCAGACCTTCTGGGTCTCGGTCTGCGGTCCGTCGTCGACCGGGATCGTGCCCTCGTCCTCGATGTCGCTCGCGTAGTCGTCGTCGTAGGAGTAGGTGTACGTGGTGCAGCGGCCGTCGAAGGACCACGCCTCGTCACCACCGAAGGAGACCGAGTACGACGTCGGCGAGACGACCTTGGTGCCGTCGGGCCCGTCGGCCACCTGCAGCTCCAGGTCCTTCACCTCGGGCGCCTCGAAGGCGCCCTGCTTCGCGTCCTCGGCTGCGGCCACCAGGGCCGGGCCGTAGTCGTGGAGCACGGCCATCTCGCCGGGGGGCGACAGCTCGATGAGGCGGCGCACGTCGAGGTGCACGGCGGCGTCGAGCGCCTCGCGCACGGCGGCCTCGGGCGAGGCGGCCCCCTTGGCGGCGATGCCGTTGCCGAAGTCCGGGACCTCGGGCTGCGGGTCGGCGTCCCGGCGGACCTGCTCGGCGATCGAGTAGAGCGCGCTCACGTGCCAGCCCCCGTCGCGGCGCACGGCCACGAGGCGGACGCCGTCGAGGTCGATCGTCCCGCTGTCGGTGCGGTCGAGGTCGCCGCCGTCCTCGCGCTCGTCGGCGGCCAGCACGTCGGTGATCGTGGAGCCGAAGGGCAGGCGCTCGAGGTCGCTGGCGCTCGACACCGTGCCACCGGTGAGGTCCACGGCCACGTAGCCGTCGCCGAGCTCGGTGGTGGTCATCGCCAGGCCCTCGACCCGGAGGTCGATGCCGCGCACCTTGTGCAGGTCGAGGTCCTTGGAGGCCACCTCCACCCGCTTGGCCTGCTCGCCGGTCTCCTCGATGGCGGGCCGCAGGATGTCCCGCTCGTTCGGGTCGAGCGCCTCCAGCACCCCGATCACGTCCTCGTGGTCGATGGCGTCGAACATGGCGTGGACCGCGCCCTCGGGCGTCTTGGCCCCGTCGCTCGCGGAGAGCACCGAGATGCCGAAGGCCCCGGCGGCCACGGCCAGCACCGCCACCGCACCGGTGGCCAGCCAGCGAGGCTTCCGCTTGGTGGGTGGGGCCACGTAGGCCGGGGCGGGGATCGCCACGTCGGGCGGGGTCTGGTCGCTCATGCTCGTCTCCTCGTGCTCCAGGCGGCCGCCAGGGCGGCGACCACCAGGGCCAGGCCGGAGGCCAGACCCGCCGTCGCTCCCCAGGCCGAAGCCTCGGGAGCGCTCCTCACCACCGCCGCGAACGCGGCCACCACCACGCCGACGCCGCCGGCCAGCGCCGCCGCCGGGCGCACCCGCCCGCGGACGGCCGCGAACAGGGCCGCCACGGCCACCAGCGGCACGAACGCCCACACCGCGCTGGCCACGGCCTGCGGGGTGGGGTCGAGCACCTCGAGCCGCACCGCGGCCTGCACCACCTGGTAGCTGGTGCGCTCGCTGCTCCCCGAGCGCAGCCAGGGGGCGAAGGTCGACGCGACCGCCAGCGCCATGAGGACCACCAGGACCACGAGCACCGCAGTCCGCGGCGCCGTCCGTGGAGGCGCGATGGGTGCGGGCACGGCCGGCGCGGGCGCAACCGGTGGGCCGACCGGGGCCCCGGGCGCGGGCCGGAGGTGCTGCCTCCCACCCGATGGCCCCCTGGGCCGTCGTCGGTTCCGCCACCCCTGCCGCCTTCCCGGGCCCCCGCCCTCCGAAGGACCAGAGGCTAGGCCACGGGCGCGCCGCCGACCGATCACGGCCGGTGGCGGACCGCCACCGACGGTGGCGCTAGGGCATCCAGCCGTTGGCGAACAGCACGCTGCCCACCACGCAGAGCACGGCGAACGCGCCGCACGCCGCGAGCGGCAACCGCTTGTCGACGCCCGGGCGCTGGCCGTAGTCGAAGAGGATCCAGCCGGCGGCGGCACCGCCGACCAGGCCGCCGAGGTGGCCCCCGATGGAGATGCCGGGGATCCCGAAGGTGAACGCCAGGTTCAGCAGCAGCACCCACAGCAGCGGCGAGTCGCGGAACCCGATGCCCTGCGCCCGCTGGGCCAGGAAGATGGCCCCCATGAGGCCGAAGATGGCCCCGGAGGCACCGGCGGTGAGCGAGCCGGGCGACAGGACGAGGGCGCCGAACGCCCCGGCCAGCAGCGACACGCCGTAGATGACGCCGAACCGGAGCCGGCCGCCGAGGTTCTCGACGGCGTTGCCGAGGATCCAGAGGGCGTACATGTTCAGGAGGAGGTGGATGAGCCCGTAGTGGAGGAAGCCCGCGGTGACGAGGCGGTACCACTCGCCCTCGCCGACGCCGATGAACTGGCCCCGATCGAACGCCTTGGCGATGAGGCCGAAGTCGATCTGCATCCGCCCGGAGTCGCCCCCGATGGCGCCCGAGCCGTCGACGGCCACGCCCACCAGGAACACCGCGACGTTGATGGCGATCAAGACCTGGGTGAGGATCGGCCGGACCCGCAGCGAGCCGATGCCCTGGTACACCTTCTGCTTGCCCTGCTTGGTGCACTCCGGGCAGTGGAAGCCCACCGACGCCTGGTGCATGCACCGGGGGCAGATCGGGCGGTCGCAGCGCTGGCAGATGACCCCGGCCGGCTGGTCGGGGTGTCGGTAGCAGGTCTGGACCGCGGTTTCCACGGCCCCGACCGTAGCGGGATCGACCGAAAATCGGCCGTCGCCAGGGGCTGCTCCGGGTCGTCGCCCGGCTGGTGGACGAGGGAGGACCGCAGGCGGGCCCGCCGGGCCTACTCCAGGTCGTCGCCCAACTGGTCGACCAGGGAGAACCAGTAGAAGCCGTAGGGCGGGAGCGTGACGAAGTAGGGCAGCTCGCCGATGGCGGGGAACTCGGTGCGGCCGAAGAGCTCCACCGGGATCTTGCCGGCCAGGCCGGTGAGCTCCAGCTCCACCGGCTGGGCCACCTTCGACAGGTTGTTCACGCACAGCACGATGTCGTCGGCGCTGTCCTCTCGCGGCTGGCGGCGCAGGTAGGCGAAGACCGCCTCGTTGCCGACGTCGAGCGCCTCGAAGGAGCCGGTGCCGAACACCGGGTGCTCCTTGCGGGCGTGGATCATGCGCTGCACCCAGTGCAGGAACGAGCCGGGGTTGCGCAGCTGGCTCTCGACGTTGACGGCCGAGTAGCCGTACACCGGGTCCATGAGCGAGGGGAGGTAGAGCTGGGCGAAGTCGGCCGTCGAGAAGCCGCCGTTGCGGTCCGGCGTCCACTGCATGGGCGTGCGCACGCCGTCGCGGTCGCCCAGGTAGATGTTGTCGCCCATGCCGATCTCGTCGCCGTAGTACATGACCGGGCTGCCCGGGAGGCTGAAGAGCAGGCCGTGGAACAGCTCGGCCACGCGGCGGTCGTTCTCGAGCAGCGGGGCCAGCCGGCGGGAGATGCCGACGTTGCGCTTCATGCGCGGGTCCTTGGCGTACTCGGAGTACATGTAGTCGCGCTCTTCGTCGGTGACCATCTCCAGGGTCAGCTCGTCGTGGTTGCGCAGGAAGATGCCCCACTGGCCGCCCTCCGGGATCTCCGGGGTCTGGGCCATGATCTCGCGGATGGGCCGGGCCTTCTCCTGGCGGGCCGCCATGAACATGCGCGGCATCAGCGGGAAGTTGAAGCACATGTGGCACTCGTCGCCGTCGCCGAAGTAGTCGACGACGTCGGCGGGCCACTGGTTGGCCTCGGCGAGCAGCACCCGCCCGGGGAACTCCTCGTCGACGACCTTGCGCACCTTGCGCAGGTAGTCGTGGGTCTCCTTGAGGTTCTCGCCGTTGGTGCCGTCGCGCTCGTACAGGTAGGGGACGGCGTCGAGGCGGAAGCCGTCGAGGCCGAGGCCCAGCCAGTACCGGACGACGTCGATCATGGCGTCGGCCACGTCCGGGTTGTCGTAGTTCAGGTCCGGCTGGTGGTGGAAGAAGCGGTGCCAGTAGTACTGCTCGCGGCCGGGCTCCCAGGTCCAGTTGCTGGGCTCGGTGTCCACGAAGATCACCCGGGCCTCGCCCCAGCGCTCGTTGTCGTCGTTCCACACGTACCAGTCGTGGCGGGGGTTGTCCTTCGACGAGCGGGACTCCTGGAACCACGGGTGCTGGTCGCTGGTGTGGTTCATCACCATGTCGGCGATGACCTTGATGCCGCGGCGGTGGGCTTCGTCGATGAGCTCGGCGGCGTCGCCGACGGTGCCGTAGTCGGGCAGGACGGTGAAGAAGTCGCTGATGTCGTAGCCGCCGTCGCGCAGCGGCGATTGGTAGAAGGGCAGGAGCCAGATGCAGTCGACGCCGAGCCACTCGAGGTAGTCGAGCTTCTCGGTGATCCCCCGCAGGTCGCCGGTCCCGTCGCCGTTGGAGTCGCGGAAGCCTCGGACGAGGACCTCGTAGAAGATGGCCTTCTGGTACCAGCGGGGGTCGTCGGTGCTCACCGACCCGACACTAGGGCCGTGACCTGGGCACCCGTTCCCGATCGGACGGTTCGGCGCCCACGCCCCCCGAACGGTTGACACCCGCTCGGGCGAGGGCCCCGGACCCCTCCCGCTGCGCTCAGCGGCCGTCCCGGCGCCGGGCCCGCGCCGCCCGGTGGTCGGCCGCTTCGCCGTGGCGGCCGGCGGCTTCCAGCACCGCCAGGAGCGACTCGGATGCGTCGTCGTCGTCCGGGTCGAGGTCGGTGAGCTGCCCCCACCAGCGGGCTGCTTCGCGCCCGTCGCCGCCGGCCTGGTGGGTCCGGGCAAGGGCGTGCAGGACGTCGCGGCGGGTGCGCTCGACGGTGGCTCGGGTGCCGTCGGCGAACTCGGCGTAGGGGTCCTCGGCGAGGAAGGGGCCCTGCGCCGCCAGCTCGGCGGCCAGGCGCAGCTCGTCGACGTCGGGCTCGGAGAGGGTGCCGATGCGGAGGCCCTTCGCCGCGTGGGCGAGGAGCTCCTCGAGGTCGACCGAGACCAGGTCCAGGTCGAGCGCCACCGCCTGGCGGTCGGCGCGCAGCGGATCGGTCCCGAGCCGCTTGTCCGGGTCGAGCGCGGTCCGCAGCATGGAGAGGACCACCGACAGCCGGCTCCGGCCGGTGGCGACGTCGACCTCGGGCCACAGGAGGTCGATGAGCTCCTCTCGGGCGATCGCCCGGCCCCGCCGGCAGATCAGCACCTTCAGCGCGTCGCGGGCCTTGCGAGACGACCAGTGGGCCGGCTCGGCCTGTCCGGCGCCGTACACCTCGAACCGGCCCAGCGTCCGCACCCGGGCCGAGCGGGGCGGCGCACCGTGGGGGTCGGCGCCGAGGTCGTCGACCCCGGTCCCGGTCACCGACACCGGCTCGGCGTCAGTGGCCACGGGACCGACGAGCAGGGGGGCCGTCGCGGCCACCACCATCTCGAAGCCGAGGCGGGCTGCGGTGGCGTGGGCCTCGGCGGCCACCTCGTGGCGCTCGGGATCGCCGTCGGGCAGCACCGAGGCCAGCCCGGCGCGAGCCCGCGCCCCGAAGCCCGCAGCCCCGGAGCGGTCGGCCCAGCGGATGCCGTGGCGGAAGGCCGCGGCCGCCTGCTCCGGCTGCCCGGCGCCGCGACGGGCGATGCCGATGGCCTCGCTCACCGGCATGCCGAACACGTACGAGCGGCCCCACATCACGCACTGGTCGACGTAGGGGTCGAGCTGGTCGGCCACCCACCGGCACCGCTCGACGTCGCCCACCAGCTCGGCCGCCGGCGCGATGAGCGAGAGCAGGCAGAGCCAGTTGAGGTCGTCGGGCCCGGTGGAGCGCGCCCCGGCCACCACCGAGGCCAGCAGGCGCCGGGTCTCGGCGTGGTCGCCCCGCTCGGCGGCCACCAGCACCTCCAGCACCCCGAGGGTGGCGTCCTCGAGGCCGGCGATCTCCAGGAGCCGGCCCTCGTCCCGGCGGATGGTGAACACCAGGCCGGCCACCACCCGCATGGCCATCGCGGGGTGCAGGGTCGAGACGAGGTCGGCTCGGGAGATCGCTTGCTCCTCGGCCAGGGCCAGGCGGCCGCGCGTAGGTCAGGCTGGCCCGCGCCATCGAAGCCCGCCAGGTCCAGAACCGCGAGTCGCTGCGGTCCGCCAGCAGCTCCCACTCCCGGAGCAGCCGGTCGACCTCGAACAGGTCGCCCGACTCGAAGGCCAGGCTGGTCGCCCAGTACAGGTGCTGGATGCGGGCCAGGACGTTGGGCCCGGCGGGCAGCAGCGCCTCGTGCTCGCGCAGCCAGCCCACGCGCGCCTCGTGGTGCTCCGGGCCGCTGAACACGTTGAGGCGGGCCAGGGCGAGCTGGCCCTGCGCCCGCGGCGAGCCCCCCTCGGCCAGGACCTCGAGCTCGGCGATGGCCGCGAGGGCGCCTTCCTGGTCGCGGCGGAACCCGTCGATCGACGGCATCCCGAGGATCGAGGCCAGCCCACCCAACAGGTCCGCCCGCCGGTCGGGCTCGTCGCGGAGGTCCGGGTGCCCGAGGGCCTCGCGGATGAGCGGCGGCACGTCGAAGTCGATGGTGGGGTCGAAGACGTCGGAGCGGGCCAGGGCCGCCGCGGCCAGGAGGTGGCCGGACCCCGCCTGGCGGGCCAGCTGGGCCAGGCCGTCGCTGAGGGCCACCGCCGCCGCCCCGTCGCCCACCGTCACGCGGTCGCCGATGGCGTGCACCAGCGAGCGGCCCTGGGCGGCGAGGTCGCCGGCCCGGCCCCAGTGCGTGGCGGCCACCTCGGCCCAGCGCCCCGCCTCCCGGTGGCCGCTGAGGCGCCGGGCGCCGACGGCGGCCTGCTCGGCCCAGTGGGCCACCTCGGCCGCGTCGGCGCCCGAGCCGGCGTCGAGGAGGTGCTGGGCGATGACCGCGGCGGGCACGCCGTCGCCCCGGTGGGCGAGGGCCCGCGCCGCGGCTCCGTGGGCGGCGGATCGGGCCTCGGGCTCGAGCTCGTCGTCGAGCGTGTCCCGGATGAGGGCGTGGGTGAAGGCCAGCTCGTCGCCGGCGGCCCCGAGCACCCCGGCGGCGAGGGCCGGCTCGAGCTGGGCCCGGACCTCGGCCACCGGGAGGCCCACCACCGCGCCCAGCACCTCGGGCCGGAATCCCGGGCCCAGCACGGAGGCCGCCGCGAGCAGCCGCCGGGTGTCGTCGTGCAACGGTTCCAGGCGGGCCCGGACGGCGGCGCGGATGCCGCCGGGGATCTCGGCCAGCTCCTCGCGGCCGCCTCGGCCCACCGCATCGACGAGCTGCTCCACGTAGAGGGCGTTGCCGCCCGACCGGGCCAGCACCTCGGCGGCCACGGCCCGGTCCGGCCCGTCGGCCACCCGCCGGGCCAGCAGCTCGGCCACGTCGTCCAACCCGAGCGCCGACGGGGAGATGCGCCGGCCGGCGTCGGCCACGGCCGCCAGCACCACGTCCCGCGCCCGGTCCACGCGCAGCTCGTGCACCCGGTGGGTGCCCACCACCAGGATGGGCAGGTCGGTCCCGGCGGTGGTGAGGAAGCGCAGCAGCTCCAGCGAGGGCAGGTCGGCGCGGTGGAGGTCGTCCAGCACCAGGACCAGCCGCTCGCCGCGCTGGTGCCGGAGCACCTCGTGCACGGCGTCGTAGGCGGCGAACGGCTCGTCGGCCCGAGCCGCCAGGCCGTCACGCGCCGCCTCGAACGCGTCGTCGCCCACGGAGCGCAGGACCTGCATCCACGGCCAGAAGGCCGGGGCCCCGCCGATCTCCACGCAGCGCCCCCAGTGCACCGCGACCCCTCCGTCGCGCAGCTCCTGCGAGAACGCCCGGGCGAGGGCCGTCTTGCCCACACCGGGATCGCCCCCGATGAGGGTGACCACGAAGCCGTCCGCGGCGGCGTCGAAGGCGTCCCGGAGCGCGACGAGCTCCTCGGTGCGGCCCACGAACGGGACCGACCTGTCGGGGGGGCGCAGGCATGGCCGAGACGTTAGGTCTCCCTGCCGGCGAAGCGGACAAAATCCCCGTCGGGCCGGGCGCGACCATCGGGGGGGGCCGGCAGTGCCGGTCCCCCGGGGTCCCGCCCTGGAACGGCCGCCCGCCCGTCCGTTCGAGGAACTGGGGCGACCTTCTCACCCCACCCTTCAAGAACCCTTCGAGCCGGCCGGGACGACGGCGCGATCACCCGTCCTCACGACAGGCGGGTCACCTCGGGCGCCGGCCGCACCGGCGCCGGCACCGATGCCGTGGGCCAGCCGAGGTACACCAGCGCCACGAGGTCGTGGCGCTCGTCGACCCCGGCCACGCCCCGGACCGCCGGCACCAGCACGTCGGGCACCGTCCCCCAGTAGCTCGACAGGCCGTGGGCCGTGGCCACCAGCAAGGCGTTCTGCACCGCGGCGGCCACCGCGTCCCGGTCCTCGCGCCGGCGGACCGGTTCCTCGTCCAGCGCCTGCCACACCAGCAGCAGCGTGGGGCTGCGCCGGTACTTGGTCCGGAGCTTGGCCACCTTGGGCTCGGGCAGGCCCTCGGCCTCGCCGAGCTCGGCCATGGCCGACCCCAGGCGGCCGCGGGCCTCGCCCGACACCACGGTGAACCGCCAGGGCCAGGTCCGCTTGTGGTTCGGCGCCCAGGTGGCGGCGGCCACGAGGCGGTCGACTAGGTCGTCGGGCACCGGCCGCTCGGCGTCGACGAGCAGGCTGGTGCGGCGGCGCTCGACGGTGGCTTCGACCGCCTCTGGCGCCACCGGCGGGGCGCTGGAGGTGGCGAGCGGGTCCGGCGTCGACATGGCGACGAGTGTGCCCGCTGCGCACCGGTCCGCGCTCGCCACCAGGGGTTCCGGGCGTCTCGGGGAGGTGACCGTCGCGTGAACACCCCCGCCCGACGGGTATCGCCGGTCCGGCTCGGTCGCTACGGTCGGCCCCATGCGTGCGTTGCGGAGCTTCACCATCCGACCCCGGCTGCCGGAGGCGCTGGCGCCCCTGGAGGCCCTGGCCATGAACCTCCGGTGGGCGTGGGACGACCGCACGCGGGACCTGTTCCGCTGGGTCGATCCCGACGCATGGGACGCCACCAAGCACGACCCCGTGCGCCTCCTCGGCCTCGTGAGCGCCGAGCGCTTCGAGGCGCTCGCCGCCGACCCCGCCTTCCTCCGCTTCCTCGCCGAGGTGCAGGAGGACCTGGAGCGCTACCTCGAGGCGCCGCGCTGGTTCCAGACCCGCGCCGCCTCCCCCTTGCGCCAGGTCGCCTACTTCTCGCCCGAGTTCGGCATCGCCGAGGCCCTGCCGCAGTACTCCGGCGGCCTCGGGATCCTCGCCGGCGACCACCTCAAGTCCGCCTCGGACCTCGGCGTGCCCCTGGTGGGCGTCGGCCTCTTCTACCGGCACGGCTACTTCCGCCAGGGCCTCTCGCCCGACGGCTGGCAGACCGAGCGCTTCCCCGACCAGGACCCGTGGGCCATGGCCCTCAGCCTCTGCGAGGGCATCCGCGTGCGGGTGGAGCTCGCCGGGGCGCCGCTCGAGGCCCGGGTGTGGAAGGCCGAGGTCGGCCGGGTGGCGCTCTACCTCCTCGACGCCGACGTCGAGGAGAACCCCGAGGAGCTGCGCGGCGTCACCGACCGCCTCTACGGCGGCGACGTCGAGCACCGCCTGCGCCAGGAGATCCTGCTGGGCATCGGCGGCGTCCGGGCCCTGGAGGCCCTGGGCATCGACGCCCAGGTGTTCCACACCAACGAGGGCCACGCCGGCTTCCTCGGCCTGGAGCGCATGCGGCGGGCCATCGTCGACGACGGGCTCAGCTTCGCCGAGGCCGTCGAGGCCACGTGCCGCCTCGATCTTCACCACCCACACCCCCGTCCCCGCCGGCATCGACCGCTTCCCCCGGGAGCTGATCGAGACCTACTTCGGCGGCTGGGCTGCCGAGTGCGGCATCACCGTCGACGAGCTGATGGCCATCGGCCACCGCCCCGGCGGCACGCCCGAGGACGTCGCCGAGGCCACCGACCGCTTCAACATGGCGGTCATGGGCCTGCGGCTGGCCGGTCGCTCCAACGCGGTGTCCAAGCTGCACGGCGAGGTCAGCCGGTCGATGTTCGCCGACCTGTGGCCGGACCTGCCGGACGACGAGGTGCCGATCACCTCGGTCACCAACGGCGTCCACGCCGGCACCTGGGTGTCGGCCGACATGACCGACCTCCTGTCGCGCCACGTGCTGCCCGAGTGGGACGAGGCCGACGCCGGCAGCTGGGCCCGCATCTGGTCCACCCCCGACGACGAGCTGTGGCGGGTCAAGGACCAGGCCCGGTCGCGCCTGGTGGCCTTCGTGCGCGAGCGCATGAAGCAGCGGGCCATCGAGGCCGGCACCTCCACGTCCGAGGCCAGCTGGGCCGACGACCTGCTCGACCCCAACGCCCTCACCATCGGCTTCGCCCGCCGCTTCGCCACCTACAAGCGGGCCAACCTGCTGCTGGCGCAGGGCGAGCGCCTCCAGAAGCTGCTGCTCGACCCGGACCGCCCCGTCCAGTTCGTGTTCGCCGGCAAGGCCCACCCCGCCGACGACCAGGGCAAGGAGATGATCCGCCAGATCGTCAGCTACGCCAAGGAGCTCGGCGTGCGCCACCGGTTCGTCTTCCTCGACGACTACGACATCGCCGTGGCCCGCTCGCTCTACCAGGGCGCCGACATCTGGCTGAACACGCCGCGCCGCCCCCACGAGGCCTGCGGCACCAGCGGCGAGAAGGCCGCCCTGAACGGCACCCTCAACTGCTCGATCCTCGACGGCTGGTGGGACGAGATGTTCGACGGCGAGAACGGCTGGGCCATCACCTCCGCGGAGGACCACGAGGACCTCGTGGTGCGCGACCAGCTCGAGGCCGACAGCCTGTTCGACCTCCTCGAGCACCAGATCGTGCCCCTGTTCCACGACCGCCCCGCCGGGTCCGGCGTCCCCCGCCGCTGGCTGCGCCGCGTGAAGGCCAACCTGGCCTCGCTCGGCCCGCAGGTCGTGGCCTCCCGCATGGTCCGCGACTACGTCACCGAGCTCTACGAGCCCACCGCCACCACTGCCGACGCCCTCCGGGGCGACGGCCACGCCCGCGCCCGCGACCTGTCGGCCTGGAAGGCCCGCGTCGTCGACGGCTGGGGCGCGGTCAAGGTCGACTCCGTGGAGGCCAGCGACGACATCGCCGACCTCGGCGCCACCCGCGAGGTCTGCGTCACCGTCGCCCTCGGCGACCTCGTCCCCGACGACGTCGCCGTCCAGCTCGTTCACGGCCGCGTCGGCCAGCACGACGAGCTCGAGGCCCCCGCCACCACCACCCTCGCCTGCGACGACCCGTCCGCCCGCCCCGCCGTCTACCGCGGCGCCGTCCCCTGCGACCTCCCCGGCCGCTACGGCTTCACCGTCCGCGTCGCCCCCGCCAACGCCGACCTCCCCACCCCCCCTCGACCTCGGCCGCCTCACCTGGGCCTGACCCCTCCGTCCACCTGAACTTCGGGTCCCAGACCAGCGCGCGTGTGCCCCTCAGACCCAAAGCCGCGAGTGCCCCCAGCCGACCCCGGCCACCTCGAACTTGTGGGCCCACACCGCCACTTCCGGCAGCCTCAGCCCACAAGTTCCAAGCGCCTCCCCCACCCACCTCGAACTTGTGGGCCCACACCGCCACTTCCGGCAGCCTCAGCCCACAAGTTTCAAGCGCCTCCCCCACCCACCTCGAACTTGTGGGCCCACACCGCCGTTTCCGGCAGCCTCGGCCCACAAGTTCGAAGTGCGCCGACCGGCTCTCCGGGATGCCGAAAAGTGATTCCACGGCATTCTTCGTGACATGTGAGGTTGGCTGTGGCAGCATGTTTCGACGCTCGGCGTCGGCGCAACGGCACCCAGGAATCCGCTGCTGCCGAGGATCCGCCCGTGCGTCACACCGTCGAACTGCTGCTCGTCGCCGGATCCCAGGCCGGCACGGTCCACCGTCGCCAGCTCGCCGAGGCGGGCCTTGCCGACCGGGTCATCGCTCGGCAGGTGACGGCTGGGCTCCTCACGGTGGAGCACCCTGATGTCTTCCGCCTCGCTGGTGCACCCCGGACCTGGCAGCAGGAGCTGTGGCTCGCCCTGCTCAGTGCGCGTTCGGCATCGGTCGTGAGCCACCGCAGCGCAGCACGGCTCCACCACGTCGGGCGCTTCGCCACCGAACACATCGACCTCGTCGAGGTCGAGCACCACTCGAACCGCGTTCGTGGAGCAGCAGCGCATCGCTCGCTGCTGCTCCCACCCCACCATCGGACCGAGGTCGACGGCATACCCGTCACCACCGTCGAACGCACGGTGTTCGACCTCGCCGGCCAGGTGTCGATCAAGCGGTGGCGACGCGGGCTCCCGTCGCTGCGACAACACCAGGTCGCGCGAGCGCTGGACGATGCGATCGCCGGCGGCGTCGAGCCTCGCCGGTTCACCGCAGTGCTCGACGAGCTCGGCGGCAGAGGGCGAGGCGGCACACGCGTGATGCGGGAGCTGATGGAACAACGGGGGGAGGGCTACGCAGCGACGGAGTCCGAGCTCGAAGATCTGCTCAACGAGGTCCTCGACCGGTTCGGGCTTCCGCTGCCGGTACGCCAGCGCAACCTGGGCGGCCTCGAGGACCGCGTCGGTCGAGTCGACTTCGTGTTCACCGAGGAGCGCGTGGTGATCGAGGCTGACGGTCGCAAGAACCACACCGCCCTGCTCGACCGCGAAGGTGATGCCTGGCGCGACCTCGAGCTGGCCGCAGCGGGCTTCCGGGTCATCCGTGTGACCTGGGGCCAGCTGACGACCGACCCGCGCCGCTTCGTGGCCGCCCTCCGAGCCGTCCTCGCCGCCTGATCCAGCCCGCAGCACCGCGGGAACTTGTGGGCTCTCGCTGCCGTCTTCGGCAGTCTCGGCCCACAGGTTCGCAGTGTGCTGACCAACCCCGACGAACTTGTGGGCTCACGCTGCCGTTTTCGGCCGTCTCGGCCCACAAGTTGCTGGAGACGGGGCTGGGGGCCGGGCCGGGCGGCGCAGGGGGGTGCCGTCGTCGCGCCGGGGACAAGGCGGGATCCGTGGTTTCCCTGGCGAGCGGGGGCGTGGTGCGTCGGTACGGTGCGGCGATGACGCTGCGCCTCGCCCGCACTGCCCGCCCTCGTCGTGCTGGGGCGGCGGTCGCGGTGGCGGCCACGCTGGTGCTGGGGCTGGCGGGGTGCGGGGCCAGCGGGGGCGGGAGCGACGGTGCGGGCGCCACCAGCACCACCGTGGCGAAGGGGACCACGTCGACGTCGACCGGCTCGACCACCACGACCGTCGTCGCCACCAGCACCACGGTGGCACCGGCCAGCACCACCGTCCCGCCGACCGCCACGTCCGCACCCGCAGCCACCACGCCACCCACCACCGCAGCCGGAGGCACGACGAACGGCGGCGGCGGATCGAACGTGCCGCTCACGGCCGAGCAGGCCGCCGCCAAGGTGAAGGCCACGGGCGACTGGGACGTCGAGCTCGGCACCTACGACCCACGGGCCCGGCTCACCGCGGTGCTCGCCCGAGCGTCCGGCGCCATGTCGGCGGCCGCCCCCGAGCAGGTCTTCTTCTTCAGCAACGGGCAGTACCTCGGCCCGGCCACCAAGACCGAGCGGACGGCCATCAGCATCGACGCCTCCAGCGGCGAGCAGGTGGTGGTCACCTACGGCCACTTCGCGGCGGGCGACCCGAACTGCTGCCCGAGCCAGGCGCCGTGGGTGGTCACGTTCACGATCAGCGGCGCCGGCAAGCTCCTGGTGTCGGGCGAGCTGCCCCCGGAGGGCCAGGGCCAGTTCTGACGCAGGACCTCGGGTCGGCGGCGGAAGGCCGCTGACTGCTCAGCGGCCGGTGAAGGTGGCGTGGCCGGGGCCGTGCTCGTTGAAGGAGTCGACGCCGATGCGGGCGTCGTCGGTGCCGAAGACCTCGACGAAGAGCTGCTGCTCGAGGTCGAGGCCGGCGGCCAGGGTGCCCTCGAGGCCGAGGTCGATGGCCTGCTTGGCCAGGCCTTGGGCCACCACCGCGCCCTTGGCCAGCTGGGCCGCCCAGGCCAGCGCCTCGTCGTGGAGCACCTCGGCCTCGACCACGCGGTCGACGAGGCCCATGGCGAGGGCTTCGTCGGCGCGCACCTGGCGCCCCGAGAAGACGAGGTCCTTGGCCTTGGCCGGACCGACCAGGCGGGCCAGACGCTGGGTGCCACCGCCGCCGGGGATGATGCCCAACAGGATCTCGGGCTGGCCGAGGCGGGTCTTGGGCGTCGCCACCCGGAAGTCGCACGCCAGGGCCAGCTCGCAGCCGCCACCCAGGGCGAAGCCGGCGACGGCGGCGATGGTGGCGCGCGGGATGGCGGCCACGGCGTTGAGGGCGTCGAGGAACAGGCCGCCGATGGCCCGGGCCTCGTCGGGCCCGGCGAACTCGGTGATGTCGGCCCCCGCCGCGAACACGCGTGGCCCACCCGTGATCACGACCGCGCCGGGCGGCTGCTCGGTGAGGGACTGGGCGGCCGAGCGCAGCTGGCGCAGCACCTCCGAGGAGAGGGCGTTGACCTTGGGGTTCTCCAGCGTCACCACGGCGACGCCGTCGTCCCGCCGCTCGATGGTCACCAGGGCTTGGGAGCTGTCGGCCATGGGCCAGGACCCTACGGGCGCCTGCGGGGTCCCGTGCAACCTCCGGCGGCGCTCAGGCGTCGAGCGGGTGGAGGATCTCGTCGGCCGCCGACCACGGGTCGAGCCGCCCGGCGGCGACGTCGGCATCGACCGCGGCGCGGGCGCCCGGCTGGAGCAGCGACTCGACCTTGGCGCGGAGGCGCTGCTCGAGGATGAGGTCGAGCTCGGCCTGGACGCGCGCCCGGCGCCGCTCCCCCAGCTCGCCCGAGCCCTCCAGGTGGGCGCGGTGCGCGCCGATGGCCTCCCAGACCTCCGCCGCCCCTTCGCCGGTGGTCCCGACGGCCCGCACCACGGGTGGGCGCCACCGGCCGGTGTCGGTCAGGTCCATCATCGACTCGAGGTCGTGGGCGGTCTGCTCGGCGCCCGCCCGGTCGGCCTTGTTGACCACGAAGACGTCCGCGATCTCCATCAGGCCGGCCTTGGCGGCCTGCACGCTGTCGCCCCAGCCCGGGTTCACCACCACCACCGTGGTGTCGGCGGCGCCGGCCACCTCGACCTCCACCTGGCCGACGCCCACGGTCTCGATGAGCACCCAGGGGAACCCGGCGGCATCGAGGACCCGAACCGCCTCGGGGGTGGCCAGCGCGAGCCCGCCAAGGTGGCCGCGGGTGGCCATGGAGCGGATGAACACCCCGTCGTCCAGGGCGTGCTGGCCCATGCGCACCCGGTCGCCGAGGATGGCCCCGCCGGTGTACGGCGACGACGGGTCGATGGCCAGGACCGAGAGCCGCTCGCCGGAGCGGCGGACGTGGGCCACCACGGCGCTGGTCAGGGTCGACTTGCCGGCGCCGGGCGCCCCGGTGAGCCCGACGGTGTAGGCGGCGCCGGCCAGGGCGTAGGTGGCCCGCCCGACCTGGTGGGCTTCGCTGCCGCCCCGCTCGACGATGGACAGGAGGCGGGCCACGGCGGCCCGATCACCGGTGCGCGCCGCCTGCACCAGCTCGTCAGGGGTCGACTTGGGGGCCACGTCAGCGGCGGCGGTCGGAGGCGACGGGCACCGGCCCGACGCTAGGCGACGGCCTAGAGCGAGACGGTGGTCTCGGAGATGTCGTCGACGCCGTACTGCGACACGGCGGTGACCCCGGGGACCCGGTCCTTGAGGATGCGCTCGACGCCGGCCTTCAGCGTCACGGTGGACGCCGGGCACGACACGCAGGCCCCGGTGAGCTCGACGGTGACGACCCCGGTGGCCTCGTCGAACTCACGCAGGAAGATGTCCCCGCCGTCGGCCTGGATGGCCGGGCGGATGACCTCGATGGTGGCCTTGACCTTGTCGTGCACGGGACTCCTCGGGGGGACGAGCCATCATCGCACCCGCCTCTGGAGCGGTGCGAACCCCGTGGTGCACAACCACGGGGTGCCGCGCCGTGTTCCCGGCGCCGCGTTGCCGTCGTCACACCCGGTCTGGGAGGCTGCTCCCATGGTCGGGTTCACGGGGGTGCTGGCCCACCAGGGCGGATGGGACGAGATGCTGCTCATCGGCCTGCCCATCGCCCTGTTCGTGGTCCTGCTCCGCATCGCCAACGCCCGGGCCGCCAAGCTCGAGGACGAGGCCCCCGAGGCGCCCGTCGAGCCGGATCGCTGACCGCGGCCCCCCTTGCGCGAGACCACCAGCGAGTACGAGGTCGACGACGTCGGCCTGGCCGCCGTCCGCACCCCGCGCGACGACCTGCTCCTCGAGGTCGCCGACGGGCCCGACCGCTTCGGCTGCGCCCAGGGCCCCTTCGACCGGTACGAGCGGACCGTCGTGGTGGCGCCGGCGCCGAGCGGCGCCGAGGGCCGCCACCTGGTCACCGAGACCGTGCGCTGGGAGCTGGCCATCCCGATCTGGGGCGGGCTGTTCCGCCCCCTGGTGCGTCGCCTGCTGCACCGCACCGAGGCCCCGCCACCGCCCGAGCCCGGGGCCGCCGCGGCCCGGGCGCCGTGGTGGTCGCCCCCGGCCCGCTTCGACGCCCGCTCGGCGCAGGTCCTCAGCCGCCTCTGCGGGCTGTCGCTGCTGGCCGGCTACCTCGGCACGGTCATCACCCAGACCATCACCTACGCGGCCGACGAGTTCGGGGCCAGCAAGAGCGGCCAGGGCACCACGCTCGCCGCCGTGCGGGTGGGCGTGCTGCTCTCGCTGGTGCTCATGGGCCTGGCCGACCGCCACGGCCGCAAGCGCCTCCTGGTGTGGAGCGCCGTCGGCGGGGCGACCGCCGCAGCGCTGGGTGCGCTGGCGCCGAACCTCTGGGTGCTCGGCACCACGCAGACGTTCTCCCGGGCCTTCTCCACGGCCATGGGCCTGCTCATCGCCGTGGTGGCCGCCGAGGAGATGCCGGCCGGCGGCCGGGCCTACGCGGTGAGCGTGCTGGCCATGACCGGCGCCCTCGGCGCCGGCGTGGCCGTGATGCTCCAGTCGCTCGCCGGCCTCGCGGTTCCCGCCTGGCGGGTCATCTACGTGGTGCCGCTGCTGGTGCTGCCGTGGTTCCTGCGCGTCGGCGACCGGCTCCCGGAGAGCCGGCGCTTCGCCCGGCCCCACGCCCGCGCCCGCTTCGCCGGCCACCGGGCCCGGCTGGCGCTGCTCTGCGGCACCGCCTTCTTCGGCCTGCTCTTCTACGCCCCGAACACGCAGTTCCAGAACGACTTCCTGCGCACCGAGCACGGCTTCAGCGCGCCGATGATCACCGCGTTCACGCTGCTCACGGGCACGCCGGCCGGCATCGGCGTGGTGGTGGGCGGCCGCCTGGCCGACACCCACGGCCGCCGGCTCGTGGGGGTGGTGGGCACGCTCGGCGGGGCCGGGCTGATGGCGCTCGGCTACCAGCTCGGCGGGCCCGCCCTCTGGGTGGTGGGCGTCGTGGGCTCCATCATCGCCGCCCTGACCGTCCCCGCCCTCGCCGTGTACGGCCCCGAGCTGTTCCCCACCGGCCTGCGGGCCAAGGCCAACGGCGTCATCTCGCTGGCCGGGGTGGCGGGCAGCGCGGTGGGCCTGGTGCTGGGCGGTCGCCTGGCCGACCACTTCGGGCGCTACGGCCCCGCCATCGCCCTGCTCGGCCTGGGCCCGGTGGTCGTGGTGGGCCTGGTGGTGGCCTTCTACCCGGAGACCGCGCACCTCGAGCTCGAGGAGCTCAACCCCGAGGACGTCCCGCTGCCCCTGCCGCCGCTGGGCTGAGCGGCGCGGCCCGGCCCGGCCCGGTCAGCGCCGGGTGGGCGGGCGGGCCGGCAGGTCGGCCAGCCACGCCACGACGACGGCGCAGATCTCGTCGTCGGCGCCCTTCACGTCGTGGGCCTTGCCCTCCAGCCAGTGGTGGGTGACCGGGCCACCGATGGCGGCGGTGTGCTCCTCGAGCTCGGCCGGGGAGCCGAACGCGTCCCGGGTGCCGGAGATGAACAGGCACGGCACGTGCAGGTCGGGCAGGTGGTCGATGCGCAGCTTCTCCGGCTTGCCCGGCGGGTGCAGCGGGTAGCTGAGCAGCACCAGTCCGGCCGCGGGCAGGCCCTCGGCCACCGCCATCGAGCAGATGCGCCCGCCCATGGACCGGCCGCCCAGCACCAGCCCCTCGGGCGCGAGCGGCGTCGACGCGGCGAAGGCCTCGGCGTCGGCCACCAGCGAGGCGATGAGCTTCGGGGCGCGGTCGGGCGCCTTGCGGCCCTCCTTGCGGTACGGGAAGTCGACCCGGGCCACGGGCAGGGGCGCCACGGCCTCGTCCAGGGCGACCAGGGTGTGGTGGTCGCGGCCGCTGCCCGCGCCGGGCGTGAGCAGGAGGCCTTCGGGTCGGCCGGGCTTCGGGCGCATCCGGCGAACCTAGCGACTAGCCGTGGAGCAGGATGCGGCGTGCCTCGGTGAGGTCGCTGATGCGCTGGGCCGCGCCCTCGGCGGCGCCGCCGTGGTCGGGGTGGGCGGCCATCAGCAGGGTGCGGAAGCGCTTCTGCACCTCGTCGTGCTGCTGGCCGTCGGGCGTCAGGCCGAGGATGCCGAGCGCCCACACCACCGGGTCGCGCCCGCCGAGCGTGGCCCAGCCCGTGGTGACCCGGGAGTCGCTGAGGTGCTCGACGAGCTGGGGGCCGATCTCGCCCCGCCAGCGCAGCCCGCGGCGGATGGCGGCGAACATGGCCGGCCGGTGCTCCTGGTCGACGCGGGACGCGGCGTAGACCGCCCCCAGCACGTTGGGCTCGGCCAGGCCCTTGCCCAGGTCGAACGTGAGCTGCTCGCCGTCGCCGAGCAGCCGGTGGCGGTGGGCGGTGAGGCCCACGCGGTCGTCCTGGAAGCGGTGGCGCAGGCGGGGCTGCGGGATCCGCTGGCCGGCCTCGAGCTGGTGGGTGAGCCGGGTGAGGTCGTCGAGCAGCTCGGGATCGACCTCCTCGACGAAGGCGGCAACGATGCCGCCGAGCAGCAGGCCCCCGAACCCGGGCGCCGGCGAGGTGGGCAGGACGGTCACCCCGAGGGCCACCCGCCGGGTGGGCGCGATGGGCCGGGAGTGGAACACCTCGAGCTCGGCCAGCAGCACCGGTACACCGTATCGGGACCCCTGCGTCCCCCAGACGGCTGGCGTTTCCCCCTCCCCACTTCTGGGTAGGCGGCCGCACGGCCGTTCGATCCCCCCGTCGCCGCCCGGTGCAGAGGCCTGCCTCCGCGCTCGTCGCCAGAAGGACCCGCCCGATGACCTCCCGCCCCCCCGATCTCCCGGCGCCGCCTCGGCGATCGCTGGGCCAAGGCTGCTCCCTGGACCACCGTGGGCGGGAGCGCCCTGGCCGCCCTGGCCGGCATCGACGGCTTCGAGCGCCTCAACTGGTACGACGGCGGGCGCGGCTCCCTGGCCGCCACCGTCGCCGGCCAGGCCGGGCCCGGCGACGACGCGGCCTCGGCAGCGAGGGCCCGGGAGCTGCTGCGCCCGGCGTTCGCCGCCCTCCCCCAGGGCCTGTTCCAGGTCGTCGAGCACGGTGGCGAGCCTTGGACCGCCTACGTGGCGCCCGTCGACGGCGACCGCTTCGTCGTCGCCCACACGGTGGCGGTGGCCGGGACCTACGAGCTGCGGGTGGCCGAGGCCGGCGCCCTCCTCGTCGGCAGCTTGCTGCTCGACCTGGCGACGGCCGTCCCCCGGTTGGCGCCGGCCGACCGGCCACCGGCCGACCCGCCGGGCTCGGGCCGCAGCGCCCGCCTCCCCCGCACCCTCGTCGAACGGGTTGCGTCGGGTGAGCTCGCCGGCCGGGGAGCGGTGGAGGTGCTGGTGGCCGAGGGCTGGGACCGCGACCTGGCCGAGGACCTGGTCGACGGGTTGGCGCCGCCGGTCCTGGCCGTCACCTCGCAATCGATCGCCACCCTCGACGACCACCGCACGGCGCTGGCCCACGGGCAGCACTGGGTCGGGCGCGACGGCTGGACCTGGCAGGCCCGCCCCGGAGCCACCGAGGACCAGGTGCTGCTCTCCCACCTGGGGCCCGACGCCGCCATCCGGTCGGTGTTCGAGCCCCTCGCCTGGTTCACCCGGTGGGGCCGGGCCCACTGACCAGCGGGGTGCGCCCCGGCGGTGCGATGGCGTGGTCCGGTGGCCGTAGGCTCGCCCCGTCCATGACCCCCCGCATGCACGATCGACCGTGCGCTCCCGGCGGCCGGACCACCGGCCGGAGCTCCGCCCATCGCGGCGCGCCCCGTCTCGGGCCGGGTGGATCGTGAGTCCCGACGAGCCGCCGCGCGGCCGGGGGACGGGTCGAGGCGCCTCGCACCAGCCCGGCGCCAGCCCGGTCACCGGCTACGAGGACCTGGCCGAGATCGGGCGGGGGGCGTCGGGCCGGGTGTACCGGGCACGGCAGCAGCGGATGAACCGCGAGGTCGCCCTCAAGGTCCTCGACGCCGCTCCCGACGACCGCGACGCCCGCCGCCGGTTCGACCGCGAGCTGGAGATCACCGTCCGGCTCGGCAGCCACCCCCACATCGTCCAGGTGCTCGACGCCGGCCAGACCACCGA
This sequence comes from Aquihabitans sp. G128, assembly GCF_019048865.1. Lineage (GTDB taxonomy): Bacteria > Actinomycetota > Acidimicrobiia > Acidimicrobiales > Iamiaceae > Aquihabitans. The sequence goes on from NZ_CP077604.1 coordinate 2,177,154, forward strand.
CGGCCGGCCCTACCTGGCCATGGAGCTCTTCGAGCGGGGCTCGGCCGGCGACTGGTTGGCCCGCTACGGCACGTTCGCCGAGGCCGACGCCATCCGCGCCGGCGCCTCCATCGCCGACGCCCTGGCCGCCGCCCACCACGCCGGCGTCCTGCACCGCGACGTGAAGCCGGAGAACATCCTGCTCTCGGGCTTCGGCCCGGCGTTGAGCGACTTCGGCATCGCCCGCCCCGCCGACCAGCTCGACCGCACGTCGTCGTTCAGCCAGTTCACCCCGTGGCACGCCGCCCCGGAGGTCCTGCTCGACCACCCGCCCACCGAGGCGGCGGACGTGTACTCGCTGGCGTCCACCCTCTTCACGCTCCTCGACGGGCGGCCGCCGTTCGCCGGGCCTCCCGGCGAGACGCTGCTGGCGTTCCAGCGCCGCGTCCTCACCGAGGCCCCCCGGGCCCTGCCGGCCGGCACCGATCCCGAGCTGGCCGAGATCATCCTCGCCGCCCTCGCCCGCGAGCCCCACCAGCGCACCGCCACCGCCACCGCCTTCCGGGACCAGCTGCGGCTGCTCGGCTCCACCGGGTTCGCGGCCAGCGAGGCTGCCCGCACCGGCAGCACGCCCCCGGCCGCCGCTCCCGCGCCGGCACCGAGCGGCTTCGACCCCGCCGCCACCCTGCCCCCGCCGCTCGCGGCCGACCCCGCCGGGACCGCGCCGGACCTCGGCAGCACCGCGCCGCGAGCGCGCCACCACCGCCGCCGCCGCACCCCTCGTCGCCGCCCCCGCTCCATCGGCCTCGGCCTCGGCGGCGACCGGCAGCGCGCCCCCGCCACCGGAGGCCGGCCCGCTCGGCGACCGGGGCGACCTGTCGCTCACCCGGGCCGCCGGCACCGCGCCGGACCCCGTCGAGGTGCGCTCCGGGGCGGCGGCGCGCCGGGCCCGGTGGCCCTTCGTGGTGGGCGGGCTCGTGCTGCTGCTCGTCCTCGCGGTCGTCGCCGGAGCCGCCCTCTCCGGCGACGGCGGCGACACCCCGCCCACCACCACCGCAGCGCCACCGGTGGTGCCCACCCTGCCCAAGGGCAGCCCGGGGACGCCGAAGGACGTGGAGGTCGACGACCAGGGGACCAAGGCCACCATCACGTGGACCGACACCACCAAGGGGGCGGGCACGCCCGGCGTCCTCGTCCTCGACGAAGAGGGCAACCGGAAGGCCACCGCCCTCGACGACGGCCAGACCAGCTTCGTGGCCGAGGACCTCGATCCCGACCTCGGCTACTGCTTCGTGGTCAGCATGATCTTCCCGGGAGCCGGCGGCGCGGGCATCACCAACGTCCAGAGCGAGCCGGCGTGCATCCGCGGCGCCGAGATCGAGGCTCCCACCACCACGACCGCCAAGCCCAAGGCCACCACGACCACCACCGGCTGACGCCTCACCCGGCGGGCTGCACCTGCGTCCCCCGGAGCGGGACCGCGGGGGCGTCGGGTCGGGGCCGGCGCAGGGTGCGGGGGTCGGCGAGGCGAGCGGCCCGCCGCCACCAGGGCTGCCCGGCCGCCGCCGCGGCACGCACCTCGTCGGCCAGCGCCCACGCCCGGGGGCCCAGCCCGACCGGCGCCTCGGCCCCGCTGAACGTGACGGCGTTGGCCAACCGGGCCAGCTGCTCCACCTTGGCGGCGGCCGGGGCGCCCACCACCGGCTCGGCCCGTCGGGCCACCACGCGCCGGCTGGCGGTCTGGTCGACGACCACGCCGCGGCTGCGGAGCTGGTCGACGACGTCGGCCCACGCCGCCATCGCCAGGGCCCCGTCGCCACCCGAGCGGCGGCGCCGGGCCCGACGCACCAGCTTGGCCAGCGCCACGGCGAGCGGCAGCACCAGGACGAGGGCGAGGACCACGACCAGCGCCGGCACCGCGAGGTCGCCGAGCCGGTCCGCCAGGGTCGGTGCCGAGCCGCCGCCCGGCTTGCCGTCCTGCTTGCCGGGCCCGACCTTGGTGCGGTCCGGCGTGGTCTGCTGGGGCGGCAGGTCGGGCGAGGTGGTGGTGGGCGCGGTGGTCGTGGTGGTGGGCGGCTCGGTCGAGCGCTGGTCCGGCGTCGGGTCGAACGGCACCCAGCCGATGCCCTCGAAGCGCACCTCGGGCCAGGCCTCGAGGTCGCCGGCCCGGATGGTCCAGGTACCGCCCTTCGCATCGGAGGCGGGACGGGCGCCCACCACGACGCGGGCGGGCAGGCCCTGCAGCCTGGCCAGGGCGGCGAACGCGGTGGCGAACTGCTCCGAGGTGCCGCGACGACCGCCGGCGTCGGTGGACGCGGTGAGGAAGAACTCGAGGGAGCGCCACGACGAGCCCGGGGCGGCGTCGGGGTCGAACACGGCCCGATCGCGCACGAACTGCTCCAGCAGCAGCGCCCGGGCGTACGCCGTCGTCCCCGAGGGGGTGGCCTCGAGCGCCAGCGAGGCGAGGCGGGCCGGCGCCCCGGGCGCGGCCAGGGTGGCGGCGTCGGTGTCGTCGACGTCGCGGCGGCCCACCTGCTCGGGCAGCACCGGCACCACGGAGCGCACCTCGTAGCGGATGGTGCCCTTGGCCACCGTCGAGCGCTGGCGGTAGAGCACGCCGTGGCGTGCGTCCCACCAGGCCGCCGGTCCGTCGTAGGCCACCGGGCGGTCGGGTGCGGGCAGGAACGAGCCGGGCAGGTCGACCAGGGTCACGTCCTGGGTCACCGAGGTGCCCACCGCCCGGCCGCCGGGGCGTTCGGGCGGCAACGTGGAGCCGGCCTCCTGCAGGGTGGTGGCCGCCGACCACGACCGACCGTCGAAGCGATCCAGGACCATCAGGCGCAGCGGCGCCGGGCGGTCGCTGCGCACGCGCGATGACCGGCTTGGGTTGAGCCGCCCAGCCGGCGAGCAGGGCGAGGGGGTTGACCGGCGTGATCTGCGCCTCCGGCGCAGGATCGTCGGGACGGGGGTCCTTGGTGGTGGCGTCGCCCACCCAGGGGAGGTGCGGCGCCAGCAGCACGCCGAGCAGCACGACGGCGACCCCCATGGCCGCGGCACGGGCCGGGCGCAGCGCCGGAGCCCGGCGCTCGACCTCGTCGTCGGCCGGGCTCAGCACCACCAGCACGCCGGCGCCGAGCGCCAGGAGCACCGCGGCCGGGATGCGCGAGCCACCGGCCGGCACCACCAGGACCGACGCCCCCACCAGGGCGGCCGCCGCCGGCAGCGCCGCCAGGCCGCGAGCCCGCACCCGCAGCACCACCTCGGTGCCCAGCCAGGCTGCCGCCCAGGTCAGGAGCGGGGCCACCAGCACCATCGAGGGTCGCGGCGGCGCGGGGATGCCGCTGCTCGTGATCTGGGCCCACCCGTTCACCGCGGCGTCGCCGACGGTGCGCAGGAACGTCGGGCCGGGCAGCACCCGCCCGACGGCGCCCGCGTCGGGCACCGTGGCGCCCGCGACCAGCAGGCCGAGGACGAGCGAGGCCACCGGTCCGACCACGGCGGGCCAGCGTCGCCACCGCACCACCAGCGGGCCGGCGGCACCGGCCAGCGCCGCGGTCAGGACCGGGGCGAGCAGGGTCGACCACCCGAAGAGCCGGCGCAGCTCCAGCCCGGCGACGGCGGCGAGCACGACCACCACGAGGGCGGCGAGCAGCGAGCGGAGGTCCAGCCCGCCCCAGCCGAGCGGGGTGCGCCGGCTGGCGCCTTCAGCCGTGGTCGACGGCCCGGTCGCTGCGGTCATCGCCGCACCCCGACGTTCCACTGGTGGACGGCCGCCGCACCGTCGGCGGCGGTGACCACCTCGATGCCCGGCACACCGAGGGCGAGCGGCTGGTCGCCGTTGACCGCGACGACCACCGTGCGCGGGTACTGCCGGCGCAAGCCGACCAGCGGCGCCAGGTCGCCGAGCGTCGGGTGGCCGGTGGCGATCACCAGCGTGTCGCGGGCCGGCTCGCGGGTGAGCGTGGCGACGGCGTCGTCGAGGGGGGCGTCGGTGAGCTGCAGGGCGGCCAGGAGGTCCAGCGAGGTGCCGGTCTCCCCGACGTGGGCGCTGCCCCCCACCCGCTCGCCGGAGGCGGCCAGCACGACGCAGGCGTAGCGCTCCCGTGCCGCCGCCGCGAGCAGGGAGGCCACGACCTCCAAGGCGTCTTCGAAGGAGGCGGCGTCGTGCACCGAGGCGCGGTTGTCGACGAAGAGGGTGATGACCGGGACGCTGACGTCGATGTGCTCGCGCACCATCAGCTGGCCGATGCGGGCCGAGGTGCGCCAGTGGACGTGGCGCAGGTCGTCGCCCCGCACGTACTCCCGCAGGGCGTGGAAGGTGATCGTCCCGTGCGGCAGGCGGTCGACCTCGGGGCCGTCGAGGCGGCGCACCCGCCCGCCGCCCACGGTGCTGACGAGGTGCTGGCGGGGGTGGACCCACAGCGTCTCGGTGCCGCCCTGGAGCTGCACGCGGTGCGCGAGGCCCAGCGGATCGACGCGGGCGATGCGCAGCGGGCCGACGGTGAACCGACCCCGGCGGCCGGTGGGGAGCTCGTAGGTCCGGGCCCGCACCCGCCCCGGGGCGAGGCGGGGCAGGGGGATCTCGCTGACGACGTCGCCGCACGGGTCCAGGCCCACCGCCGGCGTCGACGGCAGCACGGCCCGGTTGGCCACCGACACCCGTGCGATGGCGTCGACGTCGCGCGCCACCCGGTGGGGGTAGATCTCGCGGGTCACCTCGAGCCGGGGCTTGCGGAAGACCCACAGCACGGCCAGCGCGACGGCGACGAGGCCGCAGGCCACCACGGTGGCCAGCTCGCGGGAGCCGACCAGGCCGGCCGGGACGGCCAGCACGGCGCTCGCCGCCAGCACGCCCCAGCCCCGGCGCGTCAGCAGGCCGCCGCTGCGGGTGGAGGCCTCAGCCGCCATCGACGGGCACCGGCACCCGGCCCAGGATGGCGGCGACGACCTCGGCCGCCTTGGCGCCGCGCAGCTCGGCCTCGGGCGCCAGAATCAGCCGGTGGGCCAGGACGGGGACGGCCAGGTTCTGCACGTCCTCGGGGACCACGTAGGTCCGGCCGTCGAGCAGCGCCACGGCCCGGGCCGCCTTCACCAGGGCCACGCTGCCCCGGGGGCTCGATCCCAGCAGCACGTCGCCGTCCTCGCGGGTGGCGGCCACCAGGCGCACGATGTAGTCCTGCACGGCCGGGGCCACGTGGACCTCGGCGGCGGTCAGGATCAGCTCGGCCACGTCGTCGGTGCTCAGCACCGGCTGCAGCCGCCCGAGCGTGCTCGACGCCTGGGCGCCGGCCACGATGTCGATCTCGGTGGCGTGGTCGGGGTAGCCCACCCGCACCTTCATCAGGAACCGGTCGAGCTGGGCCTCGGGCAGCCGGTAGGTGCCGTCCATCTCCACCGGGTTCTGGGTGGCCACCACCAGGAACGGCCGCGGCACGGGGCGGGGCACGCCGTCCACCGACACCTGGCGCTCCTCCATGACCTCGAGCAGCGCCGACTGGGTCTTGGGCGAGGCCCGGTTGATCTCGTCGGCGATGACGATGTTGGCGAAGATCGAGCCCTCGTGGAACTCGAAGCCGTTGCTCTGCTGGTTGAAGATCGTCACGCCGGTGACGTCGGAGGGCAGCAGGTCGGGGGTGAACTGGATGCGCGACCACGACCCGCCGACGGTGGCGGCCAGCGCCCGGGCGGCGGTGGTCTTGCCCACGCCGGGCACGTCCTCGATGAGCACATGGCCCTCGGCCAGGAGGCAGACGACGAGGTGCTCGACCACCTCCCGCTTCCCTCGCACCGCCGTGCCGATGGCGTCGACGAGCGCGCCCAGCCGTTCACTTCTGGTCATCGGGGGAGGTACCTCGTGGGGTTCGGCGGGCAGCTCGAGGCCGGCCCGAGGAGCGGAGCGGGGTGGGGCCGGCATACCCCGACCGGGTGACGATCAGTCGCCGGCGCAGTCGGGGCTGTTGGCCACCGTGCGGGTGGAGGTGACCCACCCGTAGCCCTGGACCCGGAACCGGAACTGGACGAAGAACGTGTACTGGTCCTCGTGGCGGCGGCCGTTGGTGCGCATGATGCCGTCGAGCATCTGGGTGGGCGGCGTGCCGAAGCCCTCGTTCCCCTGGGTGGGCGACGGCTGGTTCGTGCCGTAGGCGTAGGCCCACGTGCTCTGGAAGTTGTCGGAGTACTCCCGGGCCCCCTCGCCACCGAAGTCGACGTTGGCGGTCCAGTAGCCGTTCTCGTGCACCTTGTCCCCCGAGATGTCGGGGTTGTTGGAACAGGGGCCCCACACCGCCTGCGGCCCGCTCGTGAACTGCGGCAGCGGGTTGGTGGGGGCCCGGGACGCGGTCTGGGCCGGGGCGTCCGGCGCGCTCGGGATGCTGGCCGAGAAGCTCACGTTGGCCGACTGGCCCCACGGCACGTTGACGTCGTAGGTCACCGGCCCGGCCCCGTCCTGGACGCCGGTGGCGGCCCCCGCCGCCGAGATCTGGCCGACCTTGCCCTGCCAGGTGGCCTGGACGGTGAACCGGAACGCCTGGGGCCCGATGCGGGTCTTGCTCACGTTCAGCGCCGACGGCCCGGCGAACACCTCGACGGCGTTCGACGGCTTGCTCTGTGGGCTGGTGATCGGCGCAGTCGCCCCCGGCTTGGTCGTCGCCACCGCCAGCGTGAAGGTGTAGTTCCGGCCGAGGACCAGCGTCCCCGCCCCGCCGTTGGCCGTGGCGGGCACGTTGGCGCTCCGAGCACCGGCGCCGACGGGCGGCAACGGCACCTTGTTCCCCTGGCCATCGATGGCGACGAGGTAGAAGCCCTGCTCGGTCTGACCCTCGAGCTCTGGCTCGCCCCAGGTGACCGTCGTCTGGGCCCCGGCGTGCTCGGTGGCGGCGGTGGGGGGAGCCGGTGCTGGAGGCTGGTCGGCCGTGGGCGTGCCATCGACCGATGCCGGACCACCGGCGCCTGCCACGTTCGATGCGACCACCGTGAAGGTGTAGGCGCACTCGTTGGCCAGGCCGGCCACGGTGGCTCCGCCGGCGTTGCCCTTCGCCTGCATCTGGCCGGCAGCGGGGGCGACCTTGCTGTTGGGGCAGGCCCCCTTGGGCTTCCACGAGATGGCGTAGCCGGTGATCTTGGCCCCACCGGTGTCGGCGGGAAGTCCCCAGGTCAGCGCGACCGAGCGCCGCTTGGCGCCGGCCGCGAGCTTGGTCACCGGCCCGGGCGGGTCCGGGTTCTTGACGGTGGTGGTGGGCTGCGGCGGGATCGTGGTGGGCGGGGTGGTGACCGGGACGGTGGTGGGCGGGACCGTCGTGGTCGTGGTGGGGGGGGATCGTGGTGGTGGTGGTGCCCGGGTCGTCGCCGCCGTCGGTGGGGGGGCTTGGGGCCCTTGTCGTCGTCGTCCTTGGGCGGCTTCGGGTCGTCCTTGGGCGGCGTGATGGGCACGTCGGGAGCCGACTTCTCGACGGTGGTGACGGTGCCGTCGGCGTCGATGCGCAGGGCTTCCGGGTCGTCGGGGTCGTTCACCCAGAGGTGGCCGTCGTCGAGGATGAGCTGGAAGCCACCCTCGCCGGGCACGGCGATGGTGTCGAGGTAGGTGCCCTTCAGGTCGAGCACGATCAGCACGCTCTCGCCCGGCACCGGGACGTAGAGGCGGTCGCCGAGGGTGACCGCCGGGTGGGTCAGCGCGTCCGACGGCAGGTTGGTGGGCAGGTCGTCCATGGGGATCGGGTCGACGGCCTGGCCGCCGCCACCCGGCTGGGTGGGGGGCGGCACCACCGAGTAGCCGCCGTCGTCCGGCGTGACGATCGGGACGTAGGGGCCGCTCGAGTACTCCGGGGTGACCGGCACGTCCGGCGGCGGCGGGGCCGGCAGCTCGGCCTGGAAGTCGCCGACCTCGTTGCCGTCGGCGTCGAGGCGCCACTGCTTGCCGCTCTTGGCGTCGGTGACCACGATGCCGTCGTCGGTGACGCTGATCGAGAGCTGGGCGCCCTTGCCGGCCAGCTGCTTGCGCACGGCGATCGTCAGGCCGTTGGCCCCGTCGGGGTCGATGCGGAGCACCTCGCCGGTGGCGTTGCGCCCCACCCACAGGCGACCGGCATCGTCGGCCACCGCGTTGCTGAGCTTGGTGCCGGCCGAGACCGGCTTGCCGAGCGACTCCATCCCCTGGGGGTCGATGCGCTGCACGGTGCCGTCGTCCCGGTTCACCAGGAAGCCGGCCTCGTCGCCCATCACCGGCTGGATGTCGTCCTTGGTCCCGAAGTCGGTGCGGGCCTTCACCTTGAGGTCGTTGACGTCGAGGCTGGCCGCCTCCCCGGACTTCTTGTCGACCGCCCACACCTTGCCGTCGCGCTGCACCATGACGATGTCCTCGCCCTTGGTGCCCGGCATGACGATGCGGGCGCCCACCTTGCCCGACGAGCCGTTGACCTGGACCGCCTCGCCCTTCTTGCGGTCGAAGATCCACGTGACGCCGTCCTTGAGCCGGGTCTCGCCGAAGCTGAACCCGGTGCCCACGACCATGGCCAGCGAGCTGACGACGAGCACCGCGGCGGTGCCGGCCGAGAGGAAGCCACGGCTGCCGATACCGGATCGAAGGGGTCGTCGCATCGGGGGGAAGCTCCGGTGGTGCTGGGGGGAAGGTGCGAGGGGGGGCCACGGGGGCCGCTCACCGCCTGCCCACTCTGCCCGATCTCACCCTCCGTGAAACTGGGGCGGACACCCCAACGGCTCGGTCAGACCAGGTCGACCAGCCGGGCTCGGAGGGCCCGGGCGGCGGCGCGGGCCTGCTCCAGCCGCTCCTCGCCGTCGTCCTCGTCGTCGACGTCCCCGGCACCGTCCACGCCATCGTCGCCGTCCCCGGCGTCGTCGTCCGCGTCAGGGGTCGCGACCTCGGCCGCTTCGGCGTCGAGCTCGTCCTCGGTGTCGTCCGCCCCCACCTCGTCGGCGGCGACGGCGTCGTTCGCATCGTCGATGTCGTCGTTGGCGTCGTCGTCCTCCCCGGGCTCGGCATCCGCCGTCGGGAGGGGGTCGGCGTGGACGGCCACCAGGTCGGCCAGCGCCGAGGCCTCGGCGGTCAGCGACGACCAGTCGTCGAGCCCGAAGCCGTAGGGGACGGCGAGGCCGTCGAGGGCGGCGGCGGCGCGCACGTAGGCGGTGGCCGGCTTGCGCTCGTCGGGGCCCTTGGCCAGCTTGTCGACCGCCACGTACAGGTCGCTCAGCGCCTGCTGCGCCGCCAGGCCGTCGTCGGCCTCCACGAGGTCGTGGTCGAGGGCCTCCTCGATGATGGCGAGGACCTGCTCCTCGTCGGCCTCGGCCACCAGGAGGGCGCCGTCGTCGTCCCAGGCGTGGGGGACGGCCTGGGCGAGGAGGCGGGCGTCGAGGTCGGCGTGGCCGTCGGCGTCGAGCCCCTCGATCTCCAGGGCCACGCGGGGCACGTCGTCGTCGAGCTCGGCCACGTCGCCGCCCTCGAGCGTGGCGATCAGGTCGTCGACGACGGCCTCGTCCCGAGCGGCGACGACCAGGGCGCCCGCCTCCCAGGCCCGGGGGACGCCGGCCCGGTCGAGCATGCCCTCGAGGGTCACCTTGAGCTGGTTGCCCCAGCCGTCGAGCTCGTAGCCCACCTGGTCGCCATCGCCCACCGGCTCGGCCGTGGAGGCCGCCGCCTCGCCTTCGGCCGCAGGCGCCACCTCGTCGACGAGCACGACGTCGCAGTCGATGCAGCGGCGCACGGTGGCCACGTACTGGGCCCCGCAGTCAGGACAGATCCGAGTCGCCATGGCCCGCAGCTTCGCACGTCGTCGAGGCCCCGACGGTCCACCGAGGCCCGCGGCTCACCAGGGCCGCGGCGGCTCCGGCGGGCCCACGGCCGGCACCCAACCGGGCGGGCCCACGGGAGCCGGCGGAGCCGGCGGAGCCGGTGGCGGCGGAGGCGGAGGAGGCGGAGGAGGCGCCCACGCGGGCAGGCCGGTGCCGGCGGCCGGTGGCCCGTAGGGCACCGGCGGCGCCCACCCCGGCAGGCTGGCGCCGGGCGGGCCGACGGGCACGCCCCAGCCGACCGGCGCCGGGCCTGCGGCCGGGCCCCCGGGGAACGCGGCCGTCGGCCACGGGGCCGGGCCCGCCTGGAAGAGGTGGGAGTGGCGGTAGCGAGCCGCTGCGCCGTCGCGCTTGGCCCGGTCTCGCGAGCCCGCCGTCACCATCGCCACCCGGCTGCGGTCGACCGGGGCCACCAGGGCACGGGTGCCCTTGGCCTCCGTGCCCACCCAGAACCACTCCCGCTGGTCGCCCTGGAGCCAGCCCGAGCCGCCGCCCGACCGGACGGCGAACCAGGACGACGGCCAGGGCTCGCCCGGGGCGACGATCCCGAGGGCCCGGGCGTTGGCGTCGTCGCCGCCCCCGGCCACCACCACGCCCTCGCGCAGGTCCCAGCTCAGCGGGGAGCGCCAGAGGCGCGAGACCGGTCCGGAGCGGTCCTCGTTCAGCGGCGCGAGGACCAGCAGGAAGAACCCGAGGACGTAGCCGACGGTCGACACCGCCACCAGCGGGTCGTGGCGCGCCCCCGACGGCGACCCCACCGACAGGCCCGCCGCGATGCCGATGGCGAGCACCAGGACGTACGCCTCGAGCCGTCGACGACGACGGGCCCGGACGTCGCCGACCGCTGCGGCCAGCGCCGGGTCGTGGCGTCCCGGCGGCACGGGGTCGATCCCGGTCGGCGGACGGCGCGGCAGCACCGGCACGGCCGGGCTGCGGCGGCCCAGCCAAGGGGTGCCGGCGGCGGCGGCGAGGGCGTGCAGGTCCGAGACCGCGAACCAGGCCGCCCGGCGGGCGGTGAGCACGTCGCCCGCCCGGCCGACCACGACGAGGTGCGACGTCTGGTCGCTCCCGGGGATGCGGGGGCCGTCGATGAGGTGGTCGAGCCAGACCGGGCCACGGTGGCCGAGGCCACCCACGTCGGCGAGGGCGAAGCGGGTGCAGGCCCCGTCGGCCCCCTCCACCACCAGCTCCTCGCCCTCGAGCCGCAGCTCGGCGAGGCACCGTCGGGTCAGGACCGTCCTCAGGGCCAGCAGCGCGACCACGAGCAGGACCACGGCGGGCAGGAAGGCGAGGTGGACCAGGGCCAGGAGGCCGACGATGAGGGCGCCCAGGCCGATCCCGCCCACCAGGGCCAGCCCGCCGAGGAGCTGGAAGCGCCGATCGGGGCGGGCCACCGCCCGGACGGGCCCCGCCGGATCGAACGTGGTGCCCTGCGCCGTCGCCATCCGGTACCCGTCGGCCCGTGGCCGGAGATCGTGAGCCGTCCGTCCGCCCGCCCTCGAGGCGACCGGCGGGCCGGCGTCAGGGTGCGCCGAGGACCACCGACACCGGGGCGCCGAGGACGTCGGCGAGCAGGCCGCTGCGCTCGGCGGCGGCGTACACCTCGAGGGCGGGATCGGCCTCGGGCGACGCCGGGCGGACCACCACGGCGAAGCCGTCGCTGGCGCGCTTCGAGGCCGACGCCGATGACCAGGCGGGCGTGGGAGCGGTCCAGGCCGATGGCCACCCGCAGGACCGCGGCGGCGACCCGCACCACCCGCTGGTCGTCCTCGGGCAGCGCCGCCCAGTCGGGGTGCGAGGGCTTGGGCGCGCTCTTGCGGTGGTAGCGGGCGATCTGCGCCACGACCTCGATCTCGCCGTCGGTGAAGCCCACCAGCCGATCGGAGTTCCGGATGAGGTAGTAGCTGTGCTTGTGGTGCTGGCCGTGGGAGATGACCAGGCCCACGTTGGCCAGCAGCGCTCCCGCCTCGAGGAGGGCCCGGGCCTCGGCGCCCAGGCCGTGGTGCTCGGCGGCGGCGTCGAAGAGCTCGAGGGCGAGGGCCGCGACGTGCTCGGAGTGCCCAGGGTCCTCGTCGCACGCCACCATCAGGTCGACCACGCTGCGTCGAGCCACGTCGCGCAGGTGGGGCAGCGAGCCGCCCCGCCGGCGGGCGATGGTGTCGAGGAAGACGCCCTCGCGCAGGGCGTACTCGCTGAGGACCAGCTCCCGGATCCCGAAGCGCTTGGCCACGCCTTCCAGCACCAGCGCACCGGCGAGCAGGATGTCGGCCCGCTTGGGGTCGAGGTCCGGCAGCAGGTCGGTGGTGCCCGCCCGGCGGGCCTCGACGGCCGCCTCCACCACCAGGCCGATCTGCTTGCGGGTGAGCACGGCCCCGTTGAGCGTGCGCAGCGGCTCCTCCCCCGCCAGCCCGCGGGCGATGCGCAGCACCTGCTCGATGGTGCCGGAGGAGCCGATCGCCTGCTCGAAGCCGTGGTCGCGCACGGGTCGGTCGAACGACGAGAGCACCTCCTGCACGTGGCGCCGGCAGGAGTCGACCGCCGAGGGGTGCAGGGCCTCGTGGGCGAAGAAGCGGTTGGTGAGCCGCACCGCGCCGAGCTTCACGCTCACCGACGCCAGCACCTCGCCCTGCTCGCCGAGCAGCAGCTCGGTGGAGCCGCCGCCGATGTCGCAGAGCAGGATGCGCCGGTCGAACACCTCCAGCGCCTGCAGCACCCCGAGGTGGATGAGGCGGGCCTCCTCGACCCCGGACACCACCTCGATCTCCACCCCGGCCTCGTCCAGCGCCCGGTGCAGGAGCACGTCGCGGTTCTCGGCCTCGCGGACCGCGCTGGTGGCCACCGCGCGCAGCGGGGCGCCGTGGCTCTCGGCGATGCGGCGGAACCGCTCGAGGGCGGCGACGGCCCGGTCTACGGCGTCGGGGGCCAGCTCCTTCATGTCGGTGGAGCCGGAGCCGAGGCGCACCATCTCCTTCTCCCGCGACACCACCTCGAAGCGGTCGCCGTCGGTGGTGCGGGCGACCACCAGGTGCAGGGAGTTCGTGCCGACGTCGACGGCAGCCAGGGTCTCGGGCACGGAGGGCAACGTACCCGCCACGAGCGGTCACCGGCCTCGGGGCGGCTGGGCGCCACCCACTACCCTGCGCCCATGTCCGAGAAGCAGGTCCCCACCCGAAACCTGGCCATGGAGCTCGTGCGCGTCACCGAGGCCGCCGCCCTCGCCGCCGCCCGCTGGGTGGGCCGGGGCGACAAGGAGGGCGCCGACGGCGCCGCCGTCGACGCCATGCGGATCGTGCTCGACACCGTGCCCATGGACGGCGTGGTGATCATCGGCGAGGGCGAGAAGGACGAGGCGCCCATGCTCTACAACGGCGAGCGCATCGGCGACGGCACCCCGCCCCAGGCCGACATCGCCGTCGACCCGGTCGACGGCACCACGCTGACGGCCCTCGGCCGCGGCAATGCGGTCGCCGTCATCGCGGTCTCCGAGCGGGGCACCATGTTCGACCCCGGGCCCTGCGTCTACATGGAGAAGATCGCCGCCGGCCCGGACGCCGCCCACGCCATCGACATCACCGCCACGCCCACCGAGAACGTCAACGCCGTGGCCAAGGCCCTCGGCAAGCAGGTCCACGAGGTCACCGTGGTCGTGCTCGACCGGCCCCGCCACGACGACATCATCGGCGAGCTGCGCCAGGCCGGCGCCCGCCTCCGCCTCATCCCCGACGGCGACGTCGCCGGCGGCATCTCCACCGCCTGGCCCGAGTCCGGCGCCGACATGCTGCTCGGCATCGGTGGCACGCCCGAGGGCGTCATCACCGCCGCCGCCCTCAAGAGCATGGGCGGCGCCATCCAGGGCCGCCTCTGGCCCCGCAACGACGAGGAGCGCCAGGCCGCCGTCGCCGCCGGCTACGACCTCGCCGAGGTCCTCGACGCCGACCGCCTCGTGGCCGGCGACAACTGCTTCTTCGCTGCCACCGGCATCACCGACGGCGAGCTGCTCAAGGGCGTCCACTACGACAGCCGCGGCGCCACCACCCAGTCCCTGGTGATGCGCTCCCAGTCCGGCACCGTCCGCCTCATCAACGCCCGCCACCGCCTCCAGAAGCTCAAGGAGTTCAGCACGATCGACTTCGGGTGACCACCCGGTCGCTCGACTCGCAGCCGGTCAGCCTGGTGCGAGCGAGCGGCTCCGGAGGCCACCCAGCGCCGTCCGACCGAGCGTCAGGAGCCCTTGCCCTCCTCGCAGCGACGGAACGTGCCGAGGGGTCGCACGGGCGCCCCGCGACGCCCCGCCTGCTCGGACCAGGCGTGAGCCCGGGCGGCGGGTTCAGAGGTCGATGGCGCGGCAGAGGAGGCTGGCGGGGCCGTCGCGGTCGGGCAGGCGCACGGCGGTGCCGGTCTCGCGCCGGGCCTGGGCCGTGGTCGGCACGACGACCTCCAGGCACACCTCCACCGACGACGGCGGCTTGGGCCCGAGCTCGTAGGGGCCCACCGCCACCGAGTCGCCGGCTTGCACGACGAGGGCGGCCCACGACGCGGCCCGGTCGGCGTCCTGGCCGCGGCCTCCGTCGGGCCGGGCGAGCGACACCTGCCAGTGGTCGCCGTCGACCTCGACCTGGGCGGCCGACAGGTCCGACAGCGCCAGCACCGGCGACGGGCCGGCGGTGACGGTGATCTGCAGGCGACCGCCGTCGGCCACCACCGCCAGCAGGCCGTCGGGCGTCGCGGCCGCGGCGCGCAGCGCCTTCGACGGTCCCGCCGCGGGGGCGTCGGCCGCCGGGGAACGTGATGCGTCCTCGTCGGCGGTGGGCACGGTGGTGCTCCGGGTGGGCTGCGAGCCGTCGTCGGCGCTCGACCCGCACGAGGCGAGCAGGCCGGCGACGGCGAGGGCGGCAAGGGTGCGGGGCACGAGGTGGCGCTCCATCAGTCGTCGTAGCTCTCGATGGTGATGTGCTCGCCCGGTCCGGGCGGCCAGCCGTAGGCCTCGCGTGCGGGCAGGCCCAGCTCGTCGAGGATGGCGTTCTCGGTCAGCTCGGTCGGGTGGTGGCGACCGCCGTCGGAGTCGAAGGTGTCGATGTCACCGTCGCCGTCCACGTCGAAGCCCACCGAGTTCAGCTCGGCCCGGTTGTACTCGCGCGTGTCGATCACGTTGCCGTCGGCATCGACGACCTCCTCCACGAACGTCCCGTCGGGCGTACCGCCGCTGATCTGGTCGTAGGTGTGCGAGAGCTCGTGGAACAGCACCGTGGCCGGCGGCTGGGAACCGGTGTAGAGGCCGTTGCGGTGGTCGGCGTAGTTCACCAGCGAGTCGTCGGGCAGGGCGCCGCCGGGCGGCGAGGCGTAGCTGGGCTGGGGCTGGGTGTTGCCGGTCAGCCAGTCCGACGTGCGGTAGCCGCGCTCGGGCTTCGGTCCCTTGCCGTCGGGGTCGAGGGTGAAGGCCCCCTCGTCGTCGCCGTACGGGAAGATCCGGATCTTCTTGTCCCGGTCGAAGGGGTTCCACCCCGAATCGCTGTCCCGCGACGCCTGGTCCAAGGCTGCGAGGCCGGCCCGCCCGCTCTCGGTGGTGCGCAGCAGCTCGAGGTCGCTGTCGATCCGCTCCTGCCAGGCGGCGAACTCCCCGTCGCTCATCCACGCCGGCTGCACGATCTCGATGGCGTAGGAGCCCGGCTCGCCGGTGAGCTCGAGGTTCACGACGTCCTCGCCGCCGTGGCTGACCTCGTCCTGCTCCTTCACGATGCGGTCGGTCCCGACGCCGCCGTCGGCCTGGTCGGCGTCGCGGCCGCCCATGAGGACGTCGTCACCGGTCTGACCGAGCATCGTGTCCTGGCCTCGCCCGCCGGAGAGGATGTCGTTGCCATCCGAGCCCTCGAGGTGGTCGTCGCCGGAGCCGCCCTCGAGGCTGTCGTCGTCGCGGCCGCCGGAGAGGTGGTCGTCACCTCGGCCGCCGTAGCCCTGGTCGGTCCCGTCGCCGCCCACCAGCAGGTCGTCGCCGTCCTGGCCGTCGACCACGTCGGTGCCGTCACCGCCGTAGATCGCGTCGTCGCCGGCCCCGCCGTAGGCCACGTCGTTGCCGTCGCCCAGGAAGATGCGCTCGTCGCCCCCGCCACCGACGCCGACGAGGGGGTTGCCGGACGAGTCCCCCACCAGGTCGTCGCCGGAGCCGGTCCACGTGGTGATGCGCAGGTCCTGGTCGGCGGGGACCTCCACGACGTCGTTGCCGGCGCCCACCCGGATGGTGAGGCCGCGGGCCTGGGCGGCGGTGATGGGCACCTGCTCGTAGACGATGGCGTCGCTGGCCGGGTCGTACTGGCCGACGAAGGCCACGTAGCCGCCGTCGGCCTGGCGCTCCAGGCGCACGTGGTCGGCCTGGTCGGTGCCCGAGAGGATCCAACGGTCGCCGTCCTGCACCAGCGACGGCCCGTCGTCGACCGGCACCGGGGGCAGGAACAGGTCGCGCCAAGCCGGGAGCTCGCACACGCCGTCGAGCGGGTCGGCGTCCAGCCGCTGGAACTCGGCGGCCACCCGCCCGGTCCAGCCGGCCAGGGCGGCGGCCCTGCCGTTCCACGCCCCGGCGTCGACGTCGAGCGGCGGGACGTCGGAGAGGAACTCGTCCCAGCCGGCGCTGGCCCGGAACGCGTCGAGCGCGGTGGCCAGCGCCGAGACGTCGACCTCGGTGAGGCGGGACGCCGCCGCCACGTCGGTGGCGAAGGCGGTGAGTCGGTCGGGCCGGCAAGCGGGCATCAGCAGGGCCGGTGCGGCTGGCACGGCGGGTTGGCGGCCTGCTCGGCCTCGAGCTCGCGCTGCCAGCGGGCCCGTTCGGCCACCCGGTGGTCCTGCTCGGCCCGGGCGGCGGCGGCCGCGGCTCGGATGCGCTCGGCCAGCGCGGTCAGCGCGGCGCCGGTGGTGCTGCGCTCCGAGGCCAGCCGATCCATCCCGGCGTCGAAGTCGGTGCGGGTCCGGCCCGTCCAGTCGGCCCGGGCTGCGTCGGCCGGGGCGGCCATGGCCGAGGCCTGGGTGCCCAGTCGGGCGGCGACCTCGTCGCACTCGGTGGCCGCCTTGGCGGCCAGCCCGGCGTCGAAGCGCACGTCCTCGCGGTTGGGGGTCCAGCTCGGCACCCCGCCACGGTCGCACGACCGCCCTCGTCCGACGATGGGGCGCGCCCCAGGCCGGCGGCAGGTCAGGCCGTGGCGGCGTCGACGGGGGTGGGCGCCGCCCCGGCCGCAGGCTGCCAACCCGGGCCCCGCACCAGGTGGCGGAGGCGGTCGAGGCCGTGGGCCCGGCGGACGTCGCGGCCGAGGGCGGCCCACTCGTGGAAGGCGATGGTCCAGAGGTTGTAGGTCTCGATGTCCTTGGTGAGGCCGTAGACCACCACCTCGTCCTCTGCCTGGAACGAGCCGAAGAGCCGGTCCCACACGATCAGGATGCCGCCGTAGTTGCGGTCGAGGTAGCGGGCGTTCGAGCCGTGGTGCACCCGGTGGTGCGACGGCGTGTTGAGCACCCACTCGAGCGGTCCGAGGCGCCCGACGACCTCGGTGTGGATCCAGAACTGGTACAGCAGGTTGATGGCGCCCGAGAGGACGATCAGGTCGGGCCGCACGCCCACCAGGGCCAGCGTGGCCACCATGAGGGCGGTCTGGAACGCCGTCCACGGCTGCCGCAGCGCGGTGCTCAGGTTGTACTGCTGGCTGGAGTGGTGGTTCACGTGCGAGGCCCAGAAGAACCGGACCTCGTGGCTCAGCCGGTGGTCCCAGTAGTAGATGAGGTCCCACCCGACCAGCGCCACGGCCCAGCCGGCCCAGCTGGTGCCGAGGTCGAAGGCCCGGTGCTGCCACAGCAGGGTGGCGAACCACCAGCCGGCCAGGCCCATCAGCAGGTTGATGGTCAGCAGGCTCACCGCGCCCATGGCGATGGACGCCCAGAAGTCCCGGCCGTCGAGGCGGCGCTTCCGCCGGCGCAGCACGACCAGCTCGGCCACCACCAGGGCGACGAACGCCGGCACGGCGTAGACCGTGAGGTCCGGCGGGTGGGCCACGGCGCTCATCGACCGGCCTCCTGGCGCAGGGCGAGGCGATCCGCCACCCAGTGCCGGAGCATGGCCAGGACCCGGGCCTCGGTCTCCGGGGCCGCCACCGCCACCCGGTTCACCACCAGGCCCTGCATGGTGGCCGCCGCCAGGTCGACGGCGTCGTGCAGGCGGTCGACGTCGTCGACGAGCAGGTCGGCGAAGAGCAGCTCGGCCAGGGCGTGGAGGTTGGCCACGTGGGCCCGCACCACCGGCTGGAGGTCGGCCTGCAGGTCGGCGTCGGTGCGGGCGGCGGTGAACAGGTCGTAGGCGGCGAGCAGGCGCTCGTCCTGGAAGATCTCCCACAGGAGGTCGAGCCCGGCACCCAGCCGATCGGCCGGCGCGGCGGCCGCATCGCTGGCCACGAACTGGCCCTCGTAGCGGGCCACCAGTCCGGCGAAGATCGAGGCGACGGTGGCCGCCAGCAGGTCGGCCTTGGTGGCGAAGTGCTTGAACACCGCCCCCTGCGAGACCCCGGCCCGCTCGGCCACCGCGGTGGTGGTGAAGCCGGTCGCCCCGGCCTCGACCAGCACGTCGGCGGCGGCCTCGAGCAGGCGGGCACGGGTGCTGCTGCGGCGTTCCTCTTGCGTGGGCACCCGGGCAGCCTAGCAACGAAGTGCGTGAGCAGTCACTAACTTCCTGGCACCCGAGCCTGGACGCGGCGATGGCCGCCCCGGAGGGCGGCCATCGACGGCGTGGCGGGGTGCCCCGGAGGGCGGCGGTTCAGGCGGCGCTGGAGACGCCGGCCACGTCCAGGCGCAGCTCGGCCCGGCGCAGGGCGGCCTGCGCCTCGGCGTCGGTGCTGTCGGCGGCGGTGGCGGCCTTGGCGGCGTCACGGGCCTTGGCGGCCCGCTCGGCGTCGATCAGCTCGGCCGACTCGGCCACGTCGGTGAGCAGCGACACCTCGTCGTTGGACACCTCCACGAAGCCGCCGTGCACGGCGAAGGTGACATCCGCGCCCTCCTCGGGGCGGACGATGACCTTGCCGATCTCGAGGGCGCCCACGAAGGGGGCGTGGCCGGTGAGGAAGCTGATGTCGCCACCCTCGACGGTGCGGGCGGTGACCATCTCGGCCTCGCCCGACCAGAGGATGCGCTCCGGAGAGACGACCTGGACCTTGAGCGTCATGAGGTGACCCTCACTCCCCGGCGGACTTGCGCAGCTCGGCGGCCTTGGCCCGGGCGGACTCGGCGCCACCGACGTTCAGGAACGCCTGCTCGGGCAGGTCGTCGAGGTCGCCGTTGACGAGCGCCTCGAAGGACTCGACGGTCTCCTCGACGGGGGTGGTGATGCCCTCCAGGCCGGTGAAGGTCTGGGCCACGTACATCGGCTGCGACAGGAAGCGCTGGACCTTGCGGGCCCGGGACACGGTGACCTTGTCCTCTTCCGACAGCTCGTCGAGGCCGAGGATGGCGATGATGTCCTGGAGCTCCTTGTAGCGCTGCAGGATCTGCTGCACCCGGCGGGCCACGTTGTAGTGGCGGTCGCCGACGACCTCGGGGGCGAGGATGGTGGAGCTCGACGCCAGCGGATCGACCGCCGGGTAGATGCCGAGGGCGGCGATGTCGCGGCTCAGCTCGGTGGTGCCGTCGAAGTGGGTGAACGAGGTGAACGGCGCCGGGTCGGTGTAGTCGTCGGCGGGCACGTACACGGCCTGCAGCGAGGTGATGGACCGGCCCCGGGTGGAGGTGATCCGCTCCTGCAGCACGCCCATCTCGTCGGCCAGGGTGGGCTGGTAGCCCACGGCCGACGGCATGCGGCCGAGGAGGGTGGACACCTCGGAGCCGGCCTGGGTGAACCGGAAGATGTTGTCCACGAACAGGAGCACGTCCTGCTCCTGCACGTCCCGGAAGTACTCGGCCATGGTCAGCGCCGAGAGGGCCACGCGGAGGCGCACGCCCGGGGGCTCGTCCATCTGGCCGAAGCACAGGGCGGCCTTCTCGAGCACGCCGGACTCTTCCATCTCGATCATGAGGTCGGTGCCCTCACGGGTGCGCTCGCCCACGCCGGCGAACACCGACACGCCACCGTGGTTCTGCGCCACGCGGCGGATCATCTCGGTGATGAGCACCGTCTTGCCCACGCCGGCGCCGCCGAACAGGCCGATCTTGCCGCCCTGCTTGTAGGGGGTGAGCAGGTCGATGACCTTGATGCCGGTCTCGAAGATGATCGAGGACGGCTCCTGGGCGTCGAAGCTGGGGGCCGGGCGGTGGATCTCCCACCGGTCGGCCACCTCGCCGAGCTCCTCGGAGGTGATGTCGAGCGGCTCGCCGATCACGTTGAACACGTGGCCGAGGGTCTTGTCGCCGACCGGCACGGTGATGCCGGCGCCGGTGTTGACCACCGCGGTGCCGCGGCGGAGGCCGTCGGTGGGGCGCAGGCAGATGGCCCGGACCCGGTTGTCGCCGATCTGCTGGGCCACCTCGGCCCGGATCTCCGAGGTCTTGCCGTCGAGCTCGACGGTCATGGCCACGCAGGTGTTGATCTCCGGCAGCGAGTTGGGCGGGAACTCGATGTCGACCACCGGGCCGGCGATGGTGACGACGCGGCCTTCCTTGCGGGCCGTGCCGGGCTCGTTGGTGATGGTCATGACTGGTCTCCTGCGCTGAAGTGATCGGTGCGGTGCGGGGTGATGTGCGTGTGCTTGAAGATGTCTTCGACGTTGACCTTGTCGACGAGCAGGTCGCTGCCGTCGGTCTGCGCCTGGCGGAGCGCTTCGGCGCCGCCCACGATCTCCATGATCTCGGTGGTGATGGCGTCCTGGCGGGCCCGGTTCATGACCCGGCCCAGGCGGACGATCATGTCCTCGGCGTTCTCGGTGGCCGACTTCATGGCCCGCTGGCGGGCGGCGTGCTCCGAGGCCGCGGCGTCGAGGAAGGCGGCGTAGAGCCGGGCCTCGGCGTAGCGGGGCAGGAGGCGCTCGAGGATCTCCGACGGGTCGGGCTCGAACTCGTAGTCGGCCGACGGGCCGCTCTTCTCGGCGGCGTCGTCGATGGCGGCGTTGTCGAGGGGCATGTACTGGACGACCTCGGCCACCTGGCTGCCCATGGAGAGGAAGCTGGTGTAGGCGAGGTGGACCTCGGAGTACTCGCCCGACTCGAACTTCTCCGCCACGTGGGCGGCGACCTCGCGGGCGTCCTCGTAGGTGGGGGCGTCGCTGAAGCCGGTGAAGCTGGCGGCGATCTCGTAGCCCCGGAAGCGGAAGTAGCCGGTGGGCTTCTTGCCGACCGTGATGAGGGCGGTCTGCTTGCCGGCCTCCTGGTCGGCGGCCATGCGCCGCTCGGCGCCGCGGATGACGGCGGAGTTGTAGCCGCCGGCGAGGCCGCGGTCGGCGGCCACCACGACGTAGGCCACGGTGGTGACCTCGGTGCGGGGGTTCAGCAGCGGGCTGTCGCCCGCCGCGCCGGCAGCGGCCAGGTTGCGGATGACCTCGGTGATGCGCTCGCTGTAGGGACGGGCGGCGGCCACGCGCTCCTGCGCCTTGGCGATGCGGCTCGCGGAGATGAGCTCCATCGCCTTGGTGATCTTCTTGGTCGACTGGACCGACTTGATCCGCCGCTTCAGGGCACGCTCTTGGCCACCTGCCACGTCAGTTGCTCCTAGGCCTCGGAGTCGGCGAGGGTGCCGAACTCGTTGGCGAAGTCGGCGAGGGCGGCCTTGAGGGCGTCCTCGTCGAGCTTGCCGGTGTCGACGATGCTGGACATCAGGCCGCTGTGGCGGGCGTTGAGGAACTCGATGAGCTCGGACTCGTAGCGCTTCACGTCGGTGACGGCCACGGGGTCGAGGTAGCCGTTGGTGCCGGCGTAGATCACGACGACCTGGGCCTCGACGGGCAGCGGGGAGTTGAGGCCCTGCTTGAGCAGCTCGGTGAGGCGGTAGCCCCGGTCGAGCGTGGCCTGCGAGACGGCGTCGAGCTCGGAGCCCATGGAGGCGAAGGCCTCGAGCTCGCGGAACTGGGCGAGGTCGCCCTTGAGGGTGCCCACGGCGGTCTTCATGGCCTTGATCTGGGCCGCACCGCCCACCCGGGACACCGACTGGCCGACGTTCACGGCCGGGCGGGTGCCGGACTTGAAGAGGTCGTCGTCCAGGAAGACCTGGCCGTCGGTGATCGAGATCACGTTGGTGGGGATGTAGGCCGAGATGTCGCCGGCCTTGGTCTCGATGATCGGCAGGGCCGTCATGGAGCCGGCGCCGTTGGCGTCGCTGAGCTTGGCGGCCCGCTCGAGGAGCCGGCTGTGGAGGTAGAAGACGTCGCCCGGGTAGGCCTCGCGCCCCGGCGGGCGGCGGAGCAGCAGCGACACCGAGCGGTAGGCCTCGGCCTGCTTGGACAGGTCGTCGTACACCGCGAGGGCGTGCTGGCCGTTCTCCATCCAGTGCTGGCCGATGGCGCAGCCGGTGTAGGGAGCGAGGTACTTGAAGGGCGCCGGGTCCGAGGCG
The DNA here is from genome assembly GCF_019048865.1 of Aquihabitans sp. G128. Classification (GTDB taxonomy): domain Bacteria; phylum Actinomycetota; class Acidimicrobiia; order Acidimicrobiales; family Iamiaceae; genus Aquihabitans. Next base: position 2,199,430 of record NZ_CP077604.1, read on the forward strand.
GGCGAGACGACGACCACGGTGTAGTCCATGGCCCCGTACTGCTCGAGGGTGGCGACGGTCTGCGCCACCGTGGAGGCCTTCTGGCCGATGGCGACGTACACGCAGTTCACCCCCAGGCCCTTCTGGTTGATGATCGTGTCGATGGCGATCGTGGTCTTGCCGGTCTTGCGGTCGCCGATGATCAGCTCCCGCTGGCCACGGCCGATCGGGGTCATCGAGTCGATGGCCTTGATGCCGGTCTGCAGGGGCTCGTGCACGGGCTTGCGACCCATGATCCCGGGCGCCTGGACCTCCATGCGGCGGGTGCCGACGTTGGTCAGCGGGCCCTTGCCGTCGACCGGCTCACCCAGCGTGTTGACCACGCGGCCGAGGAGGCCGTCGCCGCAGGGCACCGAGAGGATCTCGCCGGTGGCTCGCACCACCTGGCCCTCCTCGATGTCGCCGACCTCGCCCAGGACCACGGCCCCGATCGAGTCCTCGTCGAGGTTGAGCGCGAGGCCGATGGTCCCGTTCTCGAACTCGAGCATCTCGTTGACGGCGCAGTCGGGGAGGCCCCCGACGGTGGCGATGCCGTCACCGACCTCGAAGCACGCGACCCACCTGCGCAGCGGCCAGGTCGGGCTTGAAGCTCGCCAGGTTCTTGCGCAGTGCGGCGGTGATGTCTTCGGTGTTGATCGTGAGCTCGGCCATGTGCCGTGTTCTCCTGGTGCCTTGGTGGCGTCTTAGAGGGCGTTCTTGAGCTGGTCGAGGCGCCGGCGGACGGAGCCGTCGATGACGGTGTCGCCGATCTGGGCCACGAGCCCGCCCCGGATGGAGGGGTCGAGGATGACCTTGACCTCGATCTTCTTGCCGGTCGCCTGCCCGAGGGCGGTGGCGAGGCGGCTCTTCTGGTCGTCGCTGAGGGCGATGGCGGAGCGGACCTCGGCCACCTCGGCGCTGGCCTCGCTGGCCGCCTTCGCCACGAGGGCGTCGACGATGGCCGGCAGGTCGCGGACCCGGCCGTTGCCGACCACGAGCGAAACGAGGTTCACCGTGGCCGGCGTGGCCTTGCCGTCGAGGAGGTCGACGACGATCTGCTGCCGGGTGGGGACCGGGATGTGCGGGTCGGCGAGCTTGTCACGAAGCTCGTCGTTCCCCCGCACGACCTGGGCCACCCGGAACAGCTCGTCCTCGATCTCGGCGAGCGGGCCTTCGGCCCGGGCGACCGCGAAGAGTGCCTCGGCGTACGCCGTGGTGCGGTCGTCGGCCATCAGCGGTTCGCTCCGACCCGGTCGATGTAGGCCTCGACGAGGGCGACGCTGGCGTCACGGTCGAGGTTGGCCCCGACGACCTCTTCGGCGGCACCGATGGCCAGGTTGGCCACCTCGCCACGGAGGTCGGCGATGGCCTGCACCTTGGCGGCCTCGATGTCGGCGGCGGCCTTGGTGCGCATCTCGGCGACGTCGGCCTCGGCCTTGGCGACCAGCGTGGCCTTCACCTCGTCGGCGGCCTGGCGGGCCTCCTCGATGATGGCGGCCGACTGGGACCGGGCGTCGGTGAGCTGGGCCTGGTACTCGGCGAGCACGCCGGTGGCCTCGGTGCGCTGCGCTTCGGCGGCGTCGAGGTCAGAGCGGATGCGCTCGGTCCGGGCGTCCATGCTGCCCTTGATGGCCGGGAGGCCCTTCCAGGCGATCGCCCCGAACACGACGGCGAAGCCGACGACGCCCCAGATGATCTCGTTGGTCTCGGGCAGCAGCGGGTTGGGAGCCGTCTGGCAGTCGTCGAGGGTCTTGCCCTCGGCGAGCATGTGGGCGCACTCCTCGGTGTACTTGTCCTTGTACTTCGCCTCTTCCTCCGCGGCCGAAGCCGGGTGGGGGAAGCTCAGGAAGCCCAGGAGCAAGATCGCGGCTGCTGCAAACAGCAGTCGAATGCGTTGCATGTGGTGGTCTCCTGATCAGGCGCCGGCGAGGAAGAACACCACGAAGCCGATGAGCGCGAGCGCCTCGACGAACGCGATGCCCAGGAACATCGTGGTCCGGACCATGCCGGCGGACTCGGGCTGACGGGCCATGGCCTGGACGGCCTGCCCGACGAGGTAGCCGATGCCGATGCCCGGGCCGATGGCGCCGAGGCCGTAGGTGAGAGCGGCGAGGCCCTTGTTGCTGATCTCTGCGAGGAGCATTGGTGGTCTCCCGGCCTTTCTGGGTTTGGTGCTGCTGGATGGGTGGAGAAGGAAACGCTGTTTCGGTGAGCCCGTCGGCTCAGTGCTCGTGGCTCTGGGCGGCGTTGATGTACACGCCGGTGAGCAGGGTGAACACGTAGGCCTGGAGGAACGACACCAGGACTTCGAAGGCGGTGAAGAAGATCACGCCGATGATGGGCAGCGGCGAGAACACCACGTACCACTTGGCCACCACGAGCCCGCTGGAGAGCACCGCGAAGGTGACCAGGAGGATGTGGCCGGCGAGCAGGTTGGCGAACAGACGCACGGTGTGGCTGAACGGCTGCACCAGGAACTTGGAGATGAACTCGATCGGCACCACGAGGATCAGCAGGGCGACCGGCACGCCGGGCGGCACGAGGGCGTGCTTGATGTAGCCGATGCCGTGGCTCTTGAAGCCGGCGCCGTGGTAGATGACGTAGCTCAGCAGGGCGAGGAACATCGGGAGCGCGATGCGGGCCGAGGCCGGCATCTGGATGATCGGGATGACCTCGAAGATGTTGGTGAAGAAGATGAAGAAGAAGAGGCTCAGCAGGTAGGGCGTGTACTTGATGCCCTCCTTGCCCATGGTCTCCATGACGATGCCGTCTTCGACGAACTCCACCGCCATCTCGGCCAGGTTCTGCGCTCCGGTGGGCACCAGCTGCTTCTTGTTGCCCAGGATGAAGATCAGGAGGGTGAAGAGCACGGCAGCGCCGTACACCAGCACGACCTTGTTGATCTCCCACCACTGGCCGTCGCCGGCGAGGCCGGGCCAGTTGACGATGTGGCTAAGCGGCGGGAACTCGAGTGCGAGCACGCTCACGACTCCTCAGAGGTGGGCTTGAGGCCGGGGAAGGCCAGCGATGCGGACACGAAACGGGTCTCCCAGAAGAGGAGACCGAGGTGGGCCACCACGAGGGTGGCGGCCAGGGGGGGTGGTGGCCACCCACGCCTGGTTGCGGACGGCCATGACCGCAGCACCGATGATGCCGATGCGGATCAGGAACCCGAAGAGCGAGACGCCCATCAGGAGGCCGAGCGAGATGCGGGCGGCCCAGCCGAGCAGGGCGGCGGCCAGCCAGAAGTTGGCGAGCACGAGGCCGGCGGCGAAGGCCACCGAGGCCAGCCCGGCGGTGCCCCAGCCGAGGAGCCCGGCGAGCAGGGCGACCGGCAGGGCGAGGAGCCCGTGCTTGATGAGGTCGCGGGCGACGTCGCGCTCGGGGGCCGGACCGAGGTCGCGACTGGCGATGACCGAGGCGGCACTGGTGGTGCTCACGCCGTGGCCTCCGGGCCCGAGGAGCTGCGGTCCTGGCCGGACGTGCCCCGGTTCCAGATGGCGCCGTCCTCGTGCCGGCGCATCTCGAGGTCGTAGCCCACGTAGAGCTTGACCGAGATGCCGGCGAAGCCGAGCACGCTGAAGAGGATGGTGAAGAGCGGGGCGGTGCCGGCCAGGTGGTCGACGCCGTAGCCGAGGCCGACCATCACCAGCAGGGTGAGGGCGAGCTCCAGGCCGCGGCCCATGGCCTCGCCGTAGCCCCGGTTGGTGGCCACCGCGTAGTTGTCGCGGTGCAGCGGGCTCGAGGTGCCGGCGGCGGAGGCCAGCACGAAGCGGGCGACCGGGTTGCGCTTCTGCACCGGACGGTCGCCGAGGGTCCTCGCCGGGGCCGCCGAGGGCGACTCGGCGGGGCCGGAGGGGGCAGCGTTGCCCGGGGCGGTGAGGTGCGGATCACTCATGGCGAAAGGTGCGGTTCCAAGCGGCGGGCAGTCTGGCAGATCCCTTGCCCTGGCGCTTGTGAACGCAATCGCAATCTACGCACAACCTTCACAACCCGGCAAGTTCGGCGCCCCGCTCGGACCGGGTCCGAGGGGCTAGGGCGCCGTGACCTCGGGATCGTCCTCGTGCCCGCCCGCCGCGGCGGTGATCGCGCCCTCGGCGACGGCCTCGGCCTCGTCCTCCCGGCGCACGCGGCGGATGCCGGGATAGAAGAACGTGAGCAGCACCAGGGCCAGCGCCAGCACCGCGATCGGCACCAGCCCGTCGCCCTTGCTGGTGTACACGGGGTACAGCACGAACAGCGACAAGAGGCCGGTCCAGAGCCACAGGATCACCACGCTGCGCCGGTGCCCGTGGCCCAGCCGCATGAGCCGGTGGTGCAGGTGGTCCTTGTCGGCCTCGTTGATGCCGGTGCGCTTGCGGGCCCGCCGGAAGATGGCGAAGGCGGTGTCGAAGATCGGCACGCCCATCACGAAGAACGGGATGAACAGCGGGGCGAAGAAGAAGAAGACCTGGCCGGACACCTCCACGCTGGTCTGGCCGCCGACGAGCATGGTGGAGGCGGCCATCAGCCCGCCGAGCATCAGCGCGCCCCCGTCGCCCATGAAGATCCGGGCCGGGTTGAAGTTGTGGGGCAGGAAGCCCAGGCAGATGCCGGCCACGATCACCGCGATGAGCGGGCTGGGGTTCTCCGGCGCCAGCACGGCCAGTCGCTCGGGCGTGTTGCTGGCCAGCCGGTGGCCGTAGAGGAAGAAGGAGCCCGCGGCGATGGCCACGATGCCGGTGGCCAGCCCGTCGAGGCCGTCGATGAGGTTCACGGCGTTGGCCATGCCCACCACCCACAGCACGGTCACGAGCGGCGCCAGGTCCGGCCCCAGCACGATCAACCCGTCGACGAACGGGATGCGAAAGTACAGCAGCGTCACGCCCAGCAGGTACATGACCGACCCGCCGAACACGATGCCTGCCGTCTTGGCCGGCGCCGAGACGTCGCGCACGTCGTCGAGGGTGCCCACCGCGCAGAGGATCACCGCACCCAGGGCCACGCCCAGCGCGGTGGACGCGCCGTCGAACATGACCTCGAAGCCGCCCGAGGCCCAGGCGACGCCCAGCGCCACCAGGAAGCCGAACAGCATGGCCACGCCGCCCAGGTACGGGATGGGCGTGGTGTGCACCGCCCGCTCGGTGGGCATGGCCACCACGCCGAGGCGGGTGGCGGCCCACCGGAACAGCGGCGTGATGGCGAAGGTCGAGGCCAGGGCGACCACGAACACGACCACGTAGGCCGAGGTGGTGGGCATCAGCGGCGGGGCGCGGCGGCGCGGGAGCAGACGTCGATCACGCCATCATCGCCGCTCGAGACCGACCGAAGCGGACACCCCCGCCCGACGCCCACCCCTCACACGGGGTAGGGCTCGAACTTGCTGCAGAGGTCGGCGACGGCTTGGCGGGTCTCGGCGATGACGGCGTCGTCGTCGCGGTGGGTGAGGACGCGGTGGATCTGGAAGGCGATCTCGCGCATCTCCCTCGGGCCCATGCCCTGCGTGGTGACCGCCGGCGTGCCGATGCGCAGGCCCGAGGTGATGTAGGGCGGGCGGGGGTCGTCGGGCACCGTGTTCTCGTTGAGGCTGATGCCGGCGCGGTCGAGCACCAGGCGGGCCTTCTTGCCAGAGAGCTCCTCGTCGAAGCCGCGGAGGTCCACCAGCATCAGGTGGTTGTCGGTGCCGCCGGAGACCAGGCGGAAGCCGTGTCCGGCCAGGGCCTGGGCCAGCTCGGCGGCGTTGGCCACCACGGCCTGGGCGTACTCGGCGAACTCCGTCGTGGCGGCCTCGCGGAAGGCCACGGCCTTGGCGGCGATCACGTGGTCGAGGGGGCCGCCCTGCGAGCCCGGGAAGACCGCCTTGTCGATGGCGGCGGCGTGCTCGGCCTTGCAGAGGATGGCGCCGCCACGCGGGCCGCGCAGCGTCTTGTGGGTGGTGAAGGTGACGATGTCGGCCAGCGGCACCGGGTTCGGGTGCACGCCGCCGGCGATGAGCCCGGCGATGTGGGCGGCGTCGAACATGAACAGCGCACCCACCTCGTCGGCGATCTCGCGGAACGGGGCGGGGTCGATGGTCCGCGGGTACGCGGTGGCGCCGGCCACGATGATCTTGGGGCGGTGGGCCTTGGCGAGGTCGCGGACCTGGTCGAAGTCGATGCGCTCGTCCGACGGCGTGACGCCGTAGGAGACGAAGTCGTAGAGGATGCCGCTGGCGTTCACCGGCGAGCCGTGGGTGAGGTGGCCGCCCTGGTCGAGGCGCAGGCCGAGCACGGTGTCGCCGTGGTCGAGCAGGCCGAGGTACACGGCCATGTTGGCGTTGGCCCCGGAGTGGGGCTGCACGTTGGCGTGCTCGGCCCCGAAGAGCTCCTTCACGCGGTCGCGCGCCAGGTCCTCGGCGCGGTCGATGACCTCGTTGCCGCCGTAGTAGCGCTTGCCCGGGTAGCCCTCGGAGTACTTGTTGGTGAGGACCGAGCCGGTGGCCTCCATCACGTCGGGCGAGGTGAAGTTCTCCGACGCGATGAGCTGCACCGTGGTGTTCTGGCGGCGGCGCTCGTCGTCGATGATGTCGAAGAGCTCGGTGTCGCGAGTGGTTGGCCAGGTCATCGGGGATCTCCTTGGGGAAGGGCGGAGCTGCGGGCGGCGATGCCGGGCACCAGCGCCTCGAGGTAGGCGTCGAGGCCGCGGCCGTCGGTGCCGAAGGCGCCGATCTCGCCGAGCTGGTCGACCCGTCGTTGGTGGCGACCGCCCTGGTAGGGGGTCTGGAGGAAGCAGACGACGATCTCGTCGGCCAGCGCCGGCGCCACGATGCGGCCGCCGATCGACAGGACGTTGGCGTCGTTGTGCTCGCGCGCCATGCGTGCCGTGTAGAGGTCGTTGCAGAGGGCGGCGCGGACGCCGGCCACCTTGTTGGCGGCGATCTGCTCGCCCTGGCCCGAGCCGCCGAGGACGATGCCCCGCTCGGCGTCGCCGCGCACGACGGCGCGGCCCACCGCCGCGCAGTAGGCCGGGTAGTCGACCGAGGCGAGGCCGTCGGTGCCGAGGTCGAGGACCGTGTGGTCGAGGTTGCGCAGCACCGAGACGAGGTGCTCCTTGAGGTCGAAGCCGGCGTGGTCGGCGCCGATGGCGATCCGCATCAGATGCTCCCTGGGGTGGGTCGGTGGGCGAAGGAGGTCACGTCGTCGGGCCCGGGCTCGGCGAAGGCCACCGCCACGAACCGGCGGCACAGGTCGTCGATCTGGGCGGCCGAGGTGCGGAAGGCGCGCTTGGAGCCGCCCATCGGGTCCGGCACCTCGAGGTCGGGCCGGCTCGCGAGCAGGTCGCTCGGCGCCCGCCCGGCGCCCATGCGCCGGACCCACTGCTCGAAGGGCTCCTGGCCACGGGGCCCCATCTGCTCGGCCCGCTCGACGGCGTCGGGGAAGGTGAAGACCTTGGCGAACTCGACCTCGGGCAGCACCGCGAGGTCGCGGACGTGGGCCTGCTCCATGGTGAGCACCAGGTCGGCCTCGGCCACCCGCTCCGCGGTGGCGGTGCTCGACCGGTGGGGCCGGGCGTCGATCCCCAGCTTGGCGAGCGCCGCGATGGCCCCCGGCTCCGCGGGCCGGCCGTCGAACCGGAAGCCGGTGGAGGTGACGATCGCCGACACGCCGGCCTCCTTGAGCCGACGGCGCAGGAGCGCCTCGGCCATCGGGGAGCGGCAGATGTTGCCCGTGCAGACGAAGAGGATCTCGATGACGGCGATCGTAGGGGACGGGCCCGCGCCGGCTGATCTTGACCGGGCGGTCGACCGACCTCTTGACTGCTTGGTCAAGCGACCCCGAGGAGACCCGTTGCCCGCCGCAGCCGCACCGCTCGATCCCCGCACGCCCGTGGTGGTGGCCGTGGGCCAGGTGGAGCAGCGCGGCGACGACCCCGCCACGGCCCTGGAGCCCACGGCGCTGCTCGCCCAGGCCGCCCGGGCCGCGGCCGCCGACAGCGGCAGCGACCGCCTGCTGGCCTCGCTCGACACCATCGCCGTCATCCGGATCCTGTCCTGGCGCTACCGGGACCCGGCGGCGCTGGTCGCCGCCGAGCTGGGCATCTCGCCCCGGCGCACCATCGAGACCGACGACGGCGGCAACTACCCGCAGACGCTGCTGAACCGGGCGTGCCTCGAGATCCAGGCCGGCACCGCCGACACCGTGCTCATCGGCGGGGCCGAGGCCTGGCGCACGCGGAGCGCCTCCCGCAAGGCGGGCACGGAGCTGGCGTGGACCCAGCAGGGCGACGACGTCGCCCCCACCGCGGTGGTCGCCAACGCCGAGCCGCTCGCCCACCCGGGCGAGTGGGCTCGCAAGGTGATGATGCCGATCGAGATCTACCCCCTCTTCGAGAACGCCCTCCGCGCTCGCGAGGGCTGGACCATCGACGAGCACCGCGACCGCCTGGCCCGGCTGTGGGCCGGCTTCAGCGAGGTGGCTGCCACCAACCCGCACGCCTGGATCCAGCAGGCCTTCTCCCCCGCCGAGGTCCGGGAGGCCACGCCCCGCAACCGCATGGTGGGCTTCCCGTACACCAAGCTCATGAACGCCAACAACGCCGTCGAGCAGGCCGCCTGCTTCGTGGTGTGCTCGGTCGAGCGGGCCCGGGAGCTGGCCATCCCCACCGATCGCTGGGTGTTCCCGTGGGCCGGCACCGACGCCCACGAGCACTGGTTCGTGTCGAACCGCCAGGACCTGGCGGAGGCGCCGGCCATCCGCCTCGCCGGCCGCAAGGCGCTCGAGCTGGCCGGCGTCGGCGTCGAGGACCTCGGCCCGGTCGACGTGTACTCCTGCTTCCCCAGCGCCGTGCAGATCGCCGCCAAGGAGCTGGGCCTGGGCACCGACCGGCCCCTCACGGTGACCGGTGGCCTGTCCTTCGCCGGCGGCCCGTGGAACAACTACGTCTCGCACTCGATCGCCACCATGGTCGAGCGGCTGCGGGCCGAGGCCGGGGCCGTCGGCCTGGTGACCGCCAACGGCGGGTTCCTCACCAAGCACGCCTTCGGCGTCTACAGCACCACCCCGCCGCCCACCCCGTACCGCCACGCCGACCTCCAGCCCGAGGTCGACGCCCTGCCGAGCCGCGAGCTGGCGGAGGTGGTCGACGAGCCGGCCACCGTCGAGACCGCGGTGGTCGTCCACGGGCGGGACAGCCAGCCCGAGCGGGCCATCGTGGCCACGCTGCTCGCCGACGGCCGACGCGCCTGGGGCGGCACCACCGACCCGGCGGCCATGGCGGCGTTCCTCGCCGACGAGACCCACGGCCGGGCCGGCCACGTCGACCCGGACGGCACCTTCACCTTCGCCTGAGGCACCGGCCGTCCTCGGTAGCCTGCCGTCCGTGGCGCACGAGGACGGGCCGGAGCCGGAGCTGGTGGAGGTCGGAGCCCCCGACGACCTCGCGCTGGAGCGGGCCGCCGCCGTGCTGCTGGCCGGCGGGGCGGTGGTCCTGCCCACCGACACCGTCTACGGCCTGGCCGCGCTCCCCCACGTCGCCGGCGCCACCGCAGCCCTGTTCGCCCTCAAGGACCGCGCCGAGAGCCAGCCCATGGCCGTGCTGGTGGCCGACGCCGAGCAGGCCCTCGCCCTCGTCGCCGACCCCCCGGAGGCCGCTCGGCGCTGGATGGCCGAGCTGTGGCCCGGCTCGCTCACCATCGTGCTCCGCCGCTCCCCTGCGGCGCGCGGCCTGGCGCTCGGCGGAGACGACGAGACCACCATCGGCCTGCGCTGCCCCGGCCACCCGTTCGTCCGGGCCCTCGCCCGCCGGGTGGGCCCGATCGCCACCACCAGCGCGAACCGATCGGGCGAGCCCACGCCGACCTCGGCCTCGGAGGCCGCCGCCGCCCTCGCCGGCCCGGTCGCCCTCGTGGTCGACGGCGGGCCCGCGGGCACCGTCCCGTCCACGGTGGTCGACGCCTCACGGGACCCGTGGCGGGTGCTACGGCTCGGCGGCGTGACCGACGACCAGCTGGCCTGAGCGCGGGCACGCCGTCACGGCACGAGCCGTGGGCCGTCCCACGCCCATGGCCCTCCCCAACCCCTCCCGCACCGTTTGGCAGGTAGCCCGGACCCAGGGCCAAGCTGTCGGGGTGACCACCCGCCTCGGCCTCTCCATCATCGTGATGGGGGTCGTGCTGATCCTGCTGCGAGCGGTCAACTGGGTCGACTCCGAGGCGGCCGACATCGTCTCGACGCTGCTCATCGTCGTCGGGGCCCTGGCGGTCGCCATCGACGGCGAGTCGGCCGACCGCCCCGCCAAGTAGCGGACGTCCGGCTGCGGCCAGGCGCTCAGCCGGGGCGGCGGGCCACGACGGCCCGGTCGAGCCCGGCGTGGTCCTGGTGGACCGCGGCGTCGACCAGGCCGGCGGCGGTGGCCAGCTCGACGACCGCAGCGGCCTGGGCGTGGCCCACCTCGGCCACGAACGCGCCCCCCGGCGCCAACCACGCCGCGGCGTCGGCGAGCACGACCTCGTAGGCCTCGAGGCCGGTGGGGCCGGGCACGAGGGCGTCGACCGGCTCCCAGTCGAGGACGGCGGCGGGCAGCTCCTCGTGGGCGGCGACGTAGGGCGGGTTGGTGACCACCAGGTCGACGCCGGACCGGAGGTCGTCGGGCAGCGGGTCGAACCAGGACCCCTCGGCCAGGCGCACCCGGGTCCCGGCCATGCCGAGGCCGGCCAGGTTGGCCCGGGCCACCGCCAGCGCGTCGGCCGACCGGTCGACCGCCCACACCTCGGTGCCGGGGCGCTCGACGGCGAGGGACAGGGCGATGGCGCCGGTGCCGGTGCCCAGGTCGACCGCCACGGGACGGTGGCCGCCGTGGCGAGCGAGCAGGGCGCGGTCGAGCTCGCGGAGGGCGACCTCGACCACCTGCTCGGTCTCGGGCCGCGGGATGAGGGCCCGGCGGTCGCAGAGCAGGTCGAGCGAGCGGAAGCCCCAGCTGCCCAGGACGTACTGGATCGGCTCGCCGGCGGTCCGCCGGGCGACCATGGCGTCGAGGCGGGCGACCCCGCGGACGGTGGCCAGCTCGTCCAGGCCGAGGACCAGCTCGGCGCCCTCGAGCCCGGTGGCCTCCCCCACGATCCAGCGGGCCTCCTGGTTCGCCGCGTCGACGCCGGCAGCAGCCAGGGAGGCGGCGGCCTCGGCCAGCAGGGCGCGCCACGCCACCGTGCCCTCCAGGTCGGCGGCGCTCCGCTCGGCCTCGAGCCGCTCGGCGTCGACCTCGGGGAGGGCGTCCTCGTCGCTCACGGGTCCTCGGTGAGGCGCCGGGTCTGCTCGTCCTGGACGAGGGCGTCGCTCACGTCGTCGAGCTCGCCGGCCAGCACCTTGTCGAGCTTGTAGATGGTGAGCCCGATCCGGTGGTCCGAGACCCGGTTCTCCTTGAAGTTGTAGGTGCGCACCTTCTCACTGCGCCCGCCGCCGCCGGTCTGGTCCCGCCGCGCCTCGGAGAGCTCGGCCGCCTGGCGGTCCTGCTCCAGCTTGAGCAGCCGCGACGCCAGCACCTGCATGGCCTTGGCCTTGTTCTGGAGCTGCGACTTCTGGTCCTGCATCGACACGGTGACGCCGGTGGGCTTGTGGGTGAGGCGCACCGCGGAGTCGGTGGTGTTGACCGACTGGCCGCCCGGGCCGGAGGACCGGTAGTAGTCGACCTGGAGGTCACCGGGATCGATGTTGACCTCGACCTCGTCGGCCTCGGGCAGCACGGTCACCGTGGCCGAGGACGTGTGGATGCGGCCCTGCGACTCGGTCACCGGCACCCGCTGGACCCGGTGCGGGCCACCCTCGTGCTTGAGCCGGGTCCACACGCCGTCGCCCGACACGAGGAAGGTCACCTCGTTGAAGCCGCCCATGTCGGAGACGTCGGTGTTGAGGACCTCGAGCTTCCACCCCTGGCGCTGGGCGTAGCCCTGGTACATCCCGAACAGGTCCCGGGCGAAGAGGTTGGCCTCCTCGCCGCCCTCGGCGCCGCGGATCTCGACGATCACGTTGCGGTCGTCGTTGGGGTCCTTGGGCAGCAGCAGGAGCTCGAGCTCGGCGGTGAGGCGCTCGACGTCGGCGTCGGCCTCCTGCACCTCGACGCGGATCATCTCGCGGTCGTCGCCCGACAGCTCGCCGAGCATCTCGCGCGCCGTGGCGGCGTCCTCGGTGCGCTGGCGCAGGTCGCGGGTGCGCTCGACGATGGCGTCGAGCTCCTTGTGGCGTCGGGCCAGCTCCCGGTACTTGTCCTGGTCGGCGAAGACGTCGGGGTCGGCGAGGCGACGCTCGACGTCGGCGAACTCCCGCTCCAGGGCTTCGAGCTTGTCGAGCATCAGGCCGAACCTCCGGTGGGGGCGCGCCAGTCGCCGGGGATGGCGGCGATCTCCGCCGGGGCGGTGAGCAGGGCGGCGAGGTCGGCGGTGATGGGCACCGCGTCTCGCTCGGGCACGGCGAGGACCAGCCGGGCGTCGGGCCCGTGGGTCAGGCGGTCGTCGGCCGCCGACGGGACGAGGTCCAGGTAGACGCCGGTGGAGCAGACCACCACCAGCGGCCGGCCGTCGGCGTCCTCGCCCACGGCGGTGGCCACGCCCTCGCCGTTGAGGCTCTGGCGGGGCACGGCCGAGCCGACCGAGCGCAGCGAGGTGGCGCCCACCAGCTCGGGCCGGGCGACGAGCACCGACCGCAGCCAGCGCTCCGGCACGAGGTGGTTCAACGGGTGGCGCTCTGCTGACGCCGTGCGGTAGCGGCGCACGATGTCGACGGCGCGCGCCAGGGCGTCGGTCTCGCCCAGCTCGGCGAACATCATGGCGCCGACCTCGCGGTCGAAGCGCCCCACGCCGGCCTCCACGTGGGCGGAGCCGTCGTCGGCCACCACCACGCGGGCGACCTCGAGGCCGAGCAGCTCGCCGACGAGGTGGCCGCCCTCGACCACCGGCTCCAGGTCGGCGGCGCGCAGCACCGGCCGGTAGAGCTCGGCCTCGGGGGCAGGTGCCGGGTCGGCCGCGGTGGCGGCCGGCGCCACCGCCACCAGCTCGCGCCCCTCGGTCCGCCAGACGTGCACGGGGAACCGGAAGGCCGAGGCCCGGCGGGCGACGATGCCGGCGGCGACGGGATCGTCGACGATGACGTGGAGCTCCTCCACGCCGGCCCGCAGCGACACCGCCAGCGCGCCGCCGAGGCGGCGCTCGGCGTCGCCCTCGACCAGCACCCACGCCCGGCGGGCCGTGGGGTCGACGAGGGTGGCCCCCTTCGGGAAGCCGCCGGGGCGGGCGTCGGCGCCCAGCTCCCAGCGCTCGGCGGCGAGCAGCCGGAGCTTGGAGGCCAGCAGGGCCGCTCGGCGGTCGTCGGGTTCGGGGGTCATCGGGGCCAGCTCGTGGGGTCGGAGGGCGGGCGGCTGGAGGCGGTCGGCCCCGGCCACGGGGCGCACCGGTGCCCGAGCGCGCCACGTGCGCCAGGGGTCACCTGGCGCACGTGGGGGCAGGGCGAGGGTCGGCTACTTGCTGCGACGACCGTACCGGCGCTCGAACCGGTCGATCCGGCCGCCGGTGTCGACCAGCTTCTGCTTGCCCGTGTAGAAGGGGTGGCACTCGTTGCAGAGCTCGACCGAGATCGACTCCTGCGTGGAGTGGGTGGTGAAGGTGTTGCCGCACGAGCAGCGCACGCTGGTCACCAGGTAGTCGGGATGGATGTCGGCTTTCATGGTGGCTCCAGTGTCGCGGGGTTGGCGGAGATGTGCCAAATGCTCCAACAGCGGGCCATTCCCACTGATTCCCATTTCGGCGTCGGATGTGGCGGGTCACCCCGCTGGGTGGGGCTGGTCCCCTACTGCGGCGCCTTGGCGATCTCGTCGAGGAAGGCGTCGTTGGTCTTGAACGCCAGCAGGCGGTCGGTGAGCATCTCGAGGCCCGAGGCGCTCGAACCGCTCTCGTCCTTGAGCGCCGAGAGCACCCGGCGCAGCTTGAACACCTGGGCGAGCTGCTTGCGGTCGAACAGCAGCTCCTCGTGGCGGGTGGACGACGCGTCGACGTCGATGGCCGGGTAGATCCGGCGGTCGGCGAGGCGGCGGTCGAGCTTGAGCTCCATGTTCCCGGTGCCCTTGAACTCCTCGAAGATGACCTCGTCCATGCGGGTGCCGGTCTCCACCAGGGCGGTGGCGAGGATGGTGAGCGAGCCGCCCTCCTCGACGTTGCGGGCGGCGCCGAAGAACTTCTTGGGCGGGTACAGCGCCCCGGTGTCGATGCCGCCGGCCATGGTCCGGCCGTTGGCCGGCGCGGCCAGGTTGTAGGCCCGGGCGAGGCGGGTGATGCCGTCGAGCACGATGGCGACGTCCTTGCCCGCCTCCACGAGGCGCTTGGCCCGCTCCAGCACCAGCTCGGCCACCGCGGTGTGCTCCTCGGTGGGGCGGTCGAAGGTGGAGGCGGCGACCTCGCCGTTGATCAGCCACCGCTTCATGTCGGTGACCTCCTCCGGGCGCTCGTCGACCAGCAGCACGATGAGGTGGACCTCGGGGTGGTTGCGCTCGATGGCCCGGACCACCTGCTTCATGACCGTGGTCTTGCCGGCCTTGGGCGGCGACACGATGAGGCCGCGCTGGCCCTTGCCGATGGGCGCGATGAGGTCGATGATCCGCGCCGTCATGTTCTCGGGGAACTCGCGCTGCTCCAGGCGGATGCGCTCGTCGGGGAACAGCGGCGTCAGGTCGTCGAAGTCGGGCCGGGCGGGCAGCTCGCCCACCGGGAACCCGTTGACGGCGTCGACCTGCAGGAGCGCCGGGTTCTTCTCGTTGCGGTTGGCCGGGCGGCTCTTGCCCTTGAGGGTGTCGCCCTTGCGCAGGCCGAACTGCCGGGCCTGCTTGACCGAGATGTAGGCGTCGTCCCGCGACGGGAGGTAGCCGGCGATCCGGAGGAAGCCGTAGCCCTCGTCGCGCAGGTCGACCAGGCCCTCGACGTCGACCGGGTCGGCCAGGAAGGCCTGGTCGTCGGCCTGGTCCGGCCGGCGGTCCCGGTCACGGCCCCGACGGCGGCGGCGCCGGTTGCCCGACTCCTCGCCGTCGCCCTGGGGCTGGGGGTCGGCCTGGTTGCCGGGCCCGGCCTCCTCGGCCTGGGGGGAGCTGCCCTGCTGGCCGCCGCCGCCCTGGTTGCCGCCACCTTGCTGGGCACCGCCCGGGTTGCCGCCGCCCTGCTGCGGGCCGCTGCCCTGGCCGCTGCGCGCCTGGTTGCCGCCCTGCTGGGCGCCGCCGTCACGGCCTTGCTGGTTGCCGCCCTGGGGGCGGCCCTGCGGCGGGCTGCCACCGTTGCGGTCCTGGCCGTCGCGGCCCTGGGCCCCGCCGGCACCGCCGCCCTGAGGCGCGGGCGAGGAGTTGGGGCCCCGTCCACCCCCGCGCCCGGCCGGCGGCGGGGTGGTCGGCGCGCCGTCGTCGGCGTCGCCATCGCGCTCGGCGCCGTCGGCAGCCGGAGCATCGGACGGCGCGGCCGCCTCGGTGGCGACCGGGTCGGCGCCGTCGGCCTCCTCGGCCGCCGGGGCGTCGAAGGCCAGGGCGGGGGCCGCACCCGAGCCGCCGGGCTCGGCGCCCACCAGCTGGAGGATGAGGCCGACGATCTCGGCCTTCTTGGCGCGCGAGGGCGGCTTGCCGCCCAGGGAGGTGGCGATGGCCACCAGCTCGGCGCGGTCCTTGCGCTCGAGCAGCGACGGGTCGAAGTCCTGGCCCACGGACATGTGGAACCTCTCTGGTTCGTGACGGTGAGGGGGTTGGCCCGAGCTGTGCACCGAGACCCGGGAGCGACCTGCGGTCGCCCCTGGTCCCTGGCCGCCGCGTCGGGCCGGGGCCTCCCCTGGGCGGGCCGCACACGCAGCGACGACCGGAGGAGGTGCGCCCGGGCCGTTGCGGCACCGGACGCCGATGATCGTAGCGAGCGGCCCCCGGACCGGCGAACCGCCCCGGTTCCCGCCACCCGCCGGCGATGGGCGACACTGGCGGCCATGAGCTCCGAGGCGCCCACCCAGTCGATCGTCACCCTCGACCTCGAGGGGGTGCTGGTGCCCGAGATCTGGATCGCGGTGGCCGAGAAGACCGGCATCGACGCCCTCCGCCGCACCACCCGCGACGAGCCGGACTACGACGTGCTCATGCAGTACCGGCTGGACCTGCTGGCCGAGCACGGCCTCACGCTGTCGGCCATCGACGAGGTCATCGCCACGCTCGAGCCGCTGCCCGGCGCCGCCGCCTTCCTCGCCGAGCTGCGCACCCGGACCCAGGTGGTGATCCTCTCGGACACCTTCGAGCAGTTCGCCGCCCCGCTCATGCGCCAGCTCGGCTGGCCGGCCATCCTCTGCCACCGCCTGGTGGTGGAGGACGACCGGATCGTGGGCTACCGGCTGCGCATGGCCGACCCGAAGCGCCACGCCGTGGAGGCCTTCCAGGCCCTCAACTACCGGGTCATCGCGGCCGGCGACTCCTACAACGACACCACCATGCTGGTGGCCGCCGACGCCGGCTTCCTGTTCCACTCGCCCCAGAACGTGCGGGACGAGTTCCCGCAGCTGCCGGCGCTCGACGACTACGACGAGCTGCTGGCCGCCGTCACCGCCCAGCTCGCCTGAGCGGGGCGGTGCGGCCGGGGCCTCAGGCCTTCTTGGCCGCGGCCTTCTTGGCGGCCGCCGTCTTCTTGGCCGGCTTGGCCGGGGGCGCCTCTTCCTCGACCTCGGGCTCCGGCTCGGGCTCCACCCAGGTCTTCTCGAGCGAGGCCAGCGCCTCCTTGTCGGTGCCGCCCTCGGCCCGGATGGCCGCGTAGGCCGCGGTGAGCGCCTCGCACGGGCTGCCGTCGAGCACGCGGCCCACCAGCCAGTCGAGGTCGCCGATGGCGGTGGTGTCGTCGAGGACCCGGGCGGCCACCTTGCGGTGCACCTGGTTCTCCTCGTTCGACGAGCCCTCGGGGCGGATCGGGATGCGCTTGCCGCCGGCACCGACGTCGATCAGGACCACCCAGTCGGCCCGGTGGTGCGGGACCTGCTTGACCGGGATCAGGTTGTCGTTGACCGACAGGGGCAGCGGACGACCCTCGGCGTTCACCGGCAGCTCGGCGAAGGTCTCCTGGGAGACCTGGACCGACAGGACCTTCGGGCCTCGGACCAGCTCGGCGGTGAGGAGGGATTGGACGTCCGACAGGGACACAGGCGATCTCCGGGTTGCAGGTGGGCGGGGCCGACGCGGCCCCAACCGATGCACCCTACCGACCCGGAGGCCCCCGGGCCCGACCCGACGCCGCTGACCAGGGCCTCAGGCCGTGAGCAGGTCCTCGATGCGGGCGAGGGTGGCGCTCATGTTCTCGGCGGTCTTCTTGCCCAGGCCCTTGATGGCCAGCTTGGTGATCGGCGACTCCTGGGTGATGTCCCAGGTCTCCTTCACGAGGGTGCCGCCGTCGACCGGCTCGAGCTCGTAGCGCCAGATGCGCCCGCCCACCAGCTTGCCGACGGGCCCCGGGCCCCGGGTCTGCCAGGCCAGGCGACGGCCCTCCTCGAACTCGATGACCGTGCTGGCCATGGAGTACGGCAGGCCCATCTTCATGGACATCCCGAAGGTGGACCCGAGCGCCAGGCGCTCGCCCTTGGTCTTGCCCTTGGCGTCGCGCACGGTGCCGGAGCCGTCGATGTCCTGGTGCCGGGCGGGGTGGGCGATCAGGTCGAAGATGGCCGAGGCCTCCGCCGGGATCCGGCGCTCGACGGTGACCACGTCCTGGGGATCGCTCATGGCGGCGCAACCTACCCCCGATCGTCGGGATCCTCCCCCGCGTCGGTACCCTCGCTCGGGGAACATGGACGAGACGACCAGCGACCGGGGCTGGTTGCGGCAGCTGTGGGTGGCCGTCCGCCCGCACCGCCGCAACGTGGCCATCGCCCTCGGCGCTGCTGCCGTGGGCCAGGTGGTGGCCGCGCTCGTCCCCCTGATCGAGCGGTTCATCGTCGACGACGTGATCATCGCCGGCACCTCGCCGGTGGTGCCGGCCGTGACCCTGCTGGTCCTGGCCGCCGCCACCCGCTTCGGCACCGCCTACGTGCGCCGGTACTGGGCGGGCCGGGTGGCGCTCGACGTGCAGAACGACCTGCGCACCCAGGTCTACGACCACCTCCAACGCCTGGACGTGACCCACCACGACCAGATGGCCACGGGCCAGCTGGTGAGCCGGGCCATCTCCGACGTCAACCTGGTGCAGGGCCTGCTCGCCTTCCTGCCGATCGTGCTGGCCAACGTGCTGTTCCTGGCGGTGGCCCTGGTGGCCATGGCCTCGCTCAGCCCGCTGCTCACCCTCGTCGCCCTGGCCATCACCCCCCTCCTGCTCGTCACCTCGCTCCGGCTGCGCACCTCGGTGTTCCCCGCATCGTGGGACGCCCAGCAGCAGGCCGGCGCGGTGGCGGGCGTGGTCGACGAGACGGTGAGCGGGGTGCGGGTGGTGAAGGGCTTCGGCCAGGAGCGCCGCGAGACCGCCCGCCTGGCCGAGACCGCCGAGCGCCTCTTCGCCAGCCGGGTCCGGGCCATCCGCCTCCAGTCCCGGTACCAGCCGGTCCTGCAGACCCTGCCGTCGCTGGCCCAGGTGGCGGTCCTGGCGCTCGGCGGCTGGTTGGCCATCCAGGGCCGGATCAGCCTCGGCACGTTCCTCGCCTTCTCCAGCTACATGGGCCAGCTCCAGGCGCCGTCGCGGATGCTGGCCGGGCTGGTCACCATCGGCCAGCAGGCCCGGGCCGGCGTCGAGCGGGTGTTCGAGCTGCTCGAGTCCACCGCGGCCGTGCGCTCCGAGCCCGGCGCTCCCGAGCTGCTGGTGCCCGAGGGCCGGGTGGAGTTCGACGCCGTGGGCTTCGGCTACCTGCGCTCGGAGCCGGTGCTCGACGGCTTCGCCCTCACCGTCGAGCCCGGCGAGACCATGGCGGTGGTGGGCACCTCGGGCTCGGGCAAGTCCACCGTCGCCCTCCTCCTGCCGCGCTTCTACGACCTCCAGTCGGGCACCATCCGCATCGACGGCACCGACATCGCCTCCGTCGACCTGGAGTCGCTGCGCCGCCACATCGGCCTGGTGTTCGAGGACACGTTCCTCTTCTCCGACTCCATCGCCGCCAACATCGCCTACGGCCGGCCGGACGCCACCCGCGACGAGGTCGAGGCGGCGGCCCGGGTGGCCGGGGCCCACGACTTCATCGACGCCATGGCGCACGGCTACGACACCGAAGTCGGCGAGCGGGGCCTGACCCTCAGCGGCGGCCAGCGCCAGCGGGTGGCCCTGGCCCGGGCGGTGCTCACCGACCCGCGCCTGCTGATCCTCGACGACGCCACCTCCGCGGTGGATAGCCGGGTCGAGGCCGAGATCCACGCCACCCTCCACCGGGTGCTGGCCGGGCGCACCACCCTCCTCATCGCCCACCGGCGCTCGACGCTCCTGCTGGCGGACCGCATCGCCGTGCTCGACGCCGGTCGGGTGGTCGACGTCGGCACCCACGAGGAGCTCGACGCCCGCTGCGAGCTCTACCGCCGCCTCCTCACCGGCCCCGGCGACGAGCTGGTGGACGCCGACGACGTGGTGGTGGTCGACGAGGGCGCCGAGCCCGCCGACACCCCGGCGGCCGGGGCCACCCCGTCGCTGTGGGTGCGCGAGGGCGACGAGGACTCCCAGGCCGCCCGAGCCCTGGTGGCCGCCGGCCGCAAGACCGAGGCGCCGTCGCTGGGCATGGGAGCCGGGGGCGGCGGGGGCGGCGGCGGCTGGGCCTCCGGGCTGGCCGCCACGCCGGAGCTGCTGGCACGGGTCGGCGCGCTGCGGCCGGCGCGGGATCGCCCCGACCAGGACGTCGCCGAGGCGGCAGCTCCCGATCCGCACTTCCGCTTCACGACCTTCATCCGCCGCTGGCGCTGGCAGCTGGCGGCCGGCCTGGGCCTGGTGGTCCTCGACGGCGGGGCCTCGCTGCTGGGGCCGCTGCTCATCCGCCACGGCATCGACGCCGGCGTGACGCCCAAGGTCACCGGCGCCCTCTGGGCGGCCAGCCTCGTCTACCTGCTGGTGGTGGTGCTCGACCTCGGCGTGATGGTGGGCGAGACGTTCCTCACCGGACGCACCGCCGAGCGGGCCCTCTGGTCGCTGCGGGTGAAGGTGTTCGCCCACCTCCAGCGCCTCGGGCTCGACTACTACGACCGCGAGATGGGCGGCCGGGTCATGACCCGCATGACCAGCGACATCGAGGCGCTCACCCAGCTGCTCCAGACGGGGCTGGTGAACGCCATCGTGGCCCTGCTCACCTGCGTCGGCGTCGGCGTGGCCCTGGCCCTCATGGACTGGCGCCTGGCCCTGCTCGCCCTCCTGGTGGTGCCGCCGCTCGCCATCGCCACCTCGCTGTTCCGCCGCCGGTCGGCGGCCGCCTACGACGACGCTCGCGACAAGGTGGCGGTCGTCAACGCCGACTTCCAGGAGAGCCTCACCGACGTCCGGGTGGCCCAGGCCTACGTGCGCGAGGACCAGAACACCGCCCGCTTCTCGCGCCGCTCGCGCGACTACCTGGGCGCCCGCCTCAAGGCCCAGCAGCTCGTGGCGCTCTACTTCCCCTTCGTCGAGCTGCTGTCGGGCCTGGCGGCGGCCATCGTCATCGCCGGCGGCGCCGCCTTCGTGCGCCACGGCTCGCTGAGCGCCGGCGAGCTGATCGCCTTCCTCCTCTACCTCGACCTGTTCTTCTCCCCCATCCAGCAGCTCTCCCAGGTGTTCGACACCTACCAGCAGGCCCGGGTGGCGCTCACCCGCATCGAGGAGCTGCTCTCGGAGGAGTCGACCGTCCCCGAAGCCGAGCACCCCGTCGACCCCGGGCCCCTGGCCGGGCGCATCGAGCTGCGAGACGTGCGCTTCGCCTATCCGAGCACGGGGGTGCAGGTCCTCGACGGCGTCGACCTGGTCATCGAGGCCGGCGAGACGGTGGCCATCGTGGGCGAGACCGGCGCCGGCAAGTCCACCCTCGAGAAGCTGGTGGCGCGCTACTACGACGTGACCAGCGGCGTCGTGCTGGTCGACGGCCACGACCTGCGGACCCTTGACCTGGCGGCCTACCGGCACCAGCTCGGCGTGGTGCCCCAGGAGCCGTTCCTCTTCGCCGGCACCATCCGCGACAACCTGGCCTACGGCCGCCCCGACGCCACCGACGCCGAGGTCGAGGCCGCCGCCCGGGCCGTCGGCGCCCACGACGTGGTGGCCGCCCTGCCCGGCGGCTACCTCCACGTGGTCGGGGAGCAGGGCCGCTCGCTCTCCGCCGGCCAGCGCCAGCTCCTGGCCCTCGCACGGGCCAAGCTCGTCGACCCCGCCATCCTCCTGCTCGACGAAGCCACCGCCAACCTCGACCTCGCCACCGAGGCCAAGGTCAGCCAGGCCATGGGCGTGGCCGCCAGCGGCCGCACCGCCCTGGTGATCGCCCACCGCCTCTCCACCGCCGTCGACGCCGACAAGGTCGTGGTCATGGACCAGGGCCGGGTGGTCGAGGTCGGCACCCACGACGAGCTGCTGGGCCACGAGGGCCCCTACGCCGCCCTGTGGTCGGCGTTCACCGGCATCCCCTCGGCCGCCTCGCCCGTCGACTGATCGGCGGCCGGCCGTTCGCGGACCGTTCGCGTGGTGGTGGTTCGCTGGCGCCATGAGCCAGGTGAACGGGAACGACGTGCCACCGCCGCTGCCGGGGGCGGCCGCCTCGGCACCCGGCGGCGGCTGGGAGCTGCACCACATCACCGACCCCGCCCACGGCGGCATGGACGTGGCCCACTTCACGTACCCGTCGGGCTGGCAGGCCGGGTCCCAGGTCGTCTGGAACCAGCAGCACACCAGCCACCCCGCCCTGGCCCGCTCCTGGGTCGTGGATCCCAGCGGCAGCGAGGGCGTCGAGTGGTTCCCCCACGCCGGGTGCTGCTGGATCCAACCGGCGGGGTTCGAGCGGCCGGGCACCGACAAGTTCGGTCTCACCCTCCTGCCGCCGATGGCGCCGATGGAGGCCATGACGCAGTTCTTCCTGCCCCGCCACCGAGGCGCCCCCTCGACCTGGCAGGTGCTCGACGCCGCGCCCATCCCCGACCTGGCCACCACCCTCGGCCTCACCGAGCTGGCCGCCCTGGGGGCGACCGGCGTCCGGGTCCGCATCGAGTCCCAGGTGGCCACGGCCGATGGCGGTCGCAAGCCGGTGGTCGACGAGGTGTACGCCCTGCACTACGTCCTCCCGCCGCACCAGGGCCAGGTGTCCCAGCAGAACTGGGGACTCACCGGCGCGTTCTCGCTGCGCGCGGATCGCGACCGGTTCGACGCCCTGCGGCCCACGCTGTGGCAGATCGCGGCGTCCTACACGAGCAACCCGGCCTGGGGGAAGGTCTTCCAGCAGGTGGCCGAGCAGCTCAACGGCGTCTTCCTGGCCGGCATCGAGGGCCGCCGGCAGCAGCTCCAGCGCGACGCCGAGCTCCAGACCCAGCTCTCGGCCTACAACCAGCAGGTCCGCGACCATCAGAGCCAGGCGGTGGCGGCCAGCGTGGCCCACCAGAAGGTGGTGGACGACGCCCGCTCGTACCCCGCCGGCGTCGGCTCGGCCGGCGGCCAGAGCGCCCAGGACGCACTGGGCGACACCCTCCTCGGCCGCACCGCCTACGTCGACCCGAACGACGCCGAGGGCAACTACCACTACGACGACGGCAGCCACGACTACGTCTGGACCGACGGCCAGGGCAACTTCGTCCCCACCGACGACCCCAACCACGACCCGAACATCGGCTCCGACCGCAGCTGGACCCTGGCCAAGCACGCCTGAGGAGGTTCAGCGCCTCGGGGGCACCAGGAAGTCGACGATGCGCTGGGGCATGTCGGGCTCCTCGGGATGGTGGTGCATCAGCAGGTGGTGGGCCAGCACCGCCGGGCCCACCAGCGTGAAGATGCCGATGTCGGTGTCGGCCGGCAGCTGGCCCTGCTCGATCGCCCGCTCCACCAGGCGGTGCAGGTGGGCCCGGCGCTCGGCGATGAACGTGATCTCGAACTGCTCGCGCAGGTCGGGGTACCGCGCCTTCTCGGCGGCGAAGGCCTGCATGATGGCGCCCTCCCGCCCGACCATGAACGACTGGCTGGCCTCCAGCATGGTCAGCAGGTCGGCCCGGAAGTCTCCCGTGTCGGGCAGCGGGTACGCCGAGGCGTACCCCCGGAGCGCCTCCACCACCAGCTCCGCCTTCGACGGCCACCGCCGGTAGATGGCGGCCTTGCCCACCCCGGCCCGGGCGGCCACGCCCTCCATGGACATGCCGCCGTAGCCCTCCTCCACCAGGAGCTCCAGGGTGGCGTCGACGATGGCCCGCTCGGTCTCGGCCGACCGGGGCCGACCCCGCCGAGGCGCGGCCGTCTCCTCGTCGACCGGCGCCGAGCTCGCCGGCTCGGAGGAAGCGGACCGCGTCACCGGCTCAGTCCACCAGCTCGCCGGCCACGTCGAGGCCGTCGACGTCGACGGCCGCCGCTTCGGTCCCGGGCGCCGCCTCGTCGCGGGCTCGGGCCGGCAGCCACCGCAGCACGGCGCCCATGCCGATCAGCAGGACGACCGCGGCCACGACGGCGGCGGCGTGGATGCCGTTCACGAAGCTCTGGTGGGCCAGGGGCGTGACGGTGTCGGCGAAGGGCCGACCCTGCTTGCTCTCGAGGATGCCGAGGGTCTTGCCGATGGAGTCGCTGAGCGGGCCCCGGGCGCCGGCGGGGACGCCGGCGTCGGTGAGCCGCTCGGTCATGCGCGAGCCGTAGATGGACGAGAGGATCGAGCCCATCACCGCCACCCCGACCGCGCCGCCGACCTGGCGGGTGGTGTCGTTGACGGCGGAGCCCACCCCGGCCTTGGCCCGGGGCAGCGAGCCCATGATCGAGTCGGTGGCGGGCGCCATGATGTTGCCCATCCCGAGGCCCAGCAGCAGCGTGGTGCCGATGACGTGGATGGTGGAGCTGTCCACCTGCAGGGTCAGGAACGTGAGCATCGACAGCGCCACCAGCGCCAGCCCGGTCGCCACCACCCGCTTGTTGCCGAAGCGCACCGTCCAGATGTTCGACATCGGCGCGGCGATCATCATCACCACCGACATCGGGATCAGCACCGCACCGGCCTTGATGGTGGAGTAGTCGAGCACCGACTGCAGGTACTGGGTGAGCAGGAAGACGACGCCGAACAGGGCGAAGAAGGTGAGCGTCACCGCCCCGCTGGCGGCGGAGAAGCGGGGGTTCTCGAAGAAGCGCACGTCGAGCATGGGGTGGGTGGAGTGGAGCTCCCACGCCAGGAACGCCCCGAGGATGGCGAAGCCGACCACGAAGCCGGCGATGGTCTTCGGGTCGCCCCAGCCGTTCGACGGCGCCTCGATGATCGACCACAGGAGCGCGCCGAGGCCGAGGATCGACAGGATGGCGCCGACCGGGTCGAGGTGCGGCGTGGACGGGTCCTTCGACTCCGGCACCAGCAGGAAGCCGAGCACCAGGCCCACGATCACCACGGGCACGTTCACCAGGAAGACCGAGCCCCACCAGAAGTGGGTGAGCAGGAAGCCGCCGGCCACGGGACCGACGCCGATGCCGATGGCCGAGACGCCGGCCCAGATGCCGATGGCCTTGCCCCGCTCGGCGGGGTCGGTGAACACGTTGGTCAGGATCGACAGGGTCGACGGCATGATGCACGCGCCGCCGATGCCCATCAGGGCGCGCGTGGCGATCAGCACGTTGGCGTCGCTGGCCAGGGCCGAGAGCCCCGAGCCGACCCCGAAGATCACCAGGCCGACCGCCAGGAAGCGGTAGCGCCCGAAGCGGTCGCCCAGGCTGCCGGCGGTGAGCAGCAGCCCGGCGAAGACGATGGTGTAGCTGTCGACGATCCACTGCAGCTGGCTCGACGAGGCGGCGAGCCCGCCGTCGGCGCCGGTCTTGGCCAACGTCGGCAGGGCCACGTTGAGGATGGTGTTGTCGAGGCCGATCACCATCAGGCTGATGCAGAGCACCAGCAGGGTCAGCCAGCGTCGCTGGTACGCGACCTCTGGGTCTCGGAGCGCTGCACGCATGGCGGGCCTTCCCGGGTCGGGAGCTTTACGGAACGGTTCCGTATTGTTCACCCCTGGCGAGCCGGTGCCAAGCGACGTCGGTCACGCCGGCCCGGCGGTCGTACGCTCTGGCGGTGGCGACGGCATCCCCGGCGATCGAGATCGAGGTGGGCGGGCGCACCGTCCGCATCAGCAACCCGGACCGGGTGTACTTCCCCACCCGCGGCGAGACGAAGCTCGACCTCGTCCGCTACTACGAGGCCGTCGGCCCCGGCATCGTCAACGCCCTCCGGGAGCGGCCGTGCATGCTGCACCGCTTCCCCGAGGGCGTCAGCGGCGAGAAGGTCCACCAGAAGCGCGTGCCCCGCGGCGCGCCGCCGTGGATCGAGACGGTGCGGGTGTCGTTCCCCCGCTACGGGCGGACGGCCGACGAGCTGTGCGTGACCGAGCTGGCCCAGGTGGCGTGGGCGGTGCAGATGTCCACCGTCGAGCTGCACCCGTGGAACTCGCGCCGCGCCGACACCGAGAAGCCCGACGAGTGGCGCATCGACCTCGATCCCGGCCCCGAGAGCGACTGGGCCCAGGTGCGGCGCGTCACCCACATCGTCCACGAGCTGCTCGACGAGCTGGGCGCGGTGGGCTGGCCCAAGACCTCCGGCGGCAGCGGGCTGCACGTCTACGTCCGCGTGGTGCCCGAGCACGGGTTCACCGACGTGCGACGGGCCGCCCTGGCCTTCGCCCGCGAGGTGGAGCGCCGCTCCCCGCAGGACGTCACCACCGCCTGGTGGCGCAAGGACCGCGACCCCGGCGCCCTGTTCGTGGACTACAACCAGAACGCCCGCGACCACACCGTCGCCGCCGCCTACTCCGTGCGTGGCGTGCCCGAGGCCCGGGTGTCGGCGCCCGTGCGCTGGGACGAGGTCGACGACTGCGAGCCCGACGACTTCACCATCGCCACCATGCCGGCCCGCTACGCCGCGCTCGGCGACCTCCACGCCGGCATCGACGCCGCCCCGTACCGCCTCGACGAGCTGCTGGCCTGGGCCGATCGCGACGAGGCCGAGGGCGCCGAGCCGATCCCCGACCCCGACGACTGACCCCGGGGTCGAGGGGCTCGGGGTTCAGCAGCTGCCGCCCTCGACGCTGGTGTCCTCGCCCGACGCGGGGAGGATGACGCACGCGCTGGCACCGTCCACGTCCAGCTGCACCTTGCCGTCGTCGTCCAGGCCGTCGCCGTCATCGTCCTTGAGCCCGACCACCTCGGGATCGCCGGCCACGTCGGCGATCGACTCGTTCAGCGCCGACATGGAGCGGGCGCCCTCGTCGTTGGCCGTGTCGTTGGCCTTGATCCGGGCCCGCAGGTCCTCGGCCGCGGCACGGGCCGCGGCCTCCCCGGCCTTGTCGGAGATGGCGTCGCCCGCGGCATCGGCGTTGCCCTTGGCGTCCTCCTTCAACGACTCGGCGGTCTTCTTGGCGTCGCTCTTGGTGTCGCTGGAGCATGCGGTGGCGAGCGGGGCGAACGCCAGCAGGGCGATGGCGAGCGGCGCCACCCGGCGGCGCAGTGGGCGGTCGGAACGGACATCTGGCATGGGGGAGCTCCTGTCGTCGGTGACGAACGACCACTACCCTGCCGATGCGCCCGCCCGGCTCACCCGGACGGGTGGCCCTCCTGCACCGGGTGCCGAGATCTCAGCGGCCCGTGGCGGTGCGGACGTAGGCCTGGATGGCGGCCTGGTCCAGGGGGGAGGGCGTCGAAGCGCTCGGTGCGCTCGAGCAGGTCGGCCAGGTGCTCGGGGAGCTCCGGGCGGATGCCGATGGCCGACTCGACGGCGTCGGGGAACTTGGCCGGGTGCGCGGTGGCCAGGCAGATCACAGGCACGTCGGGGTCGCGCCGAGACGCCCGGGCGGCGGCGACGCCGACCGCGGTGTGGGGGTCGAGCACCTCGCCGGTGGCCTCGTAGGTGCGGCGGATCTCGGCGCGGATGGCCTCGTCGTCGAAGGCGACGCCGTCGAAGACCTCGGTGACGGTGGCCAGGCGGGTGTCGCCGGTGGCGACGGTGCCCTCGTCCTTGAACTCGGCCATGCGATCGGCGAGCAGCGACGGGTTGCGGTCGTAGAGCTCGAACAGGAGCCGCTCGACGTTGGAGGACACCTGGATGTCCATGCTCGGGCTGATGGTGGGGTGCACGCCCCGGGTCTCCATCACGCCGCTGGCCAGCCACCGCGGGAGGATGTCGTTGCTGTTCGAGGCCACCACGAGCTGGCTGATGGGGGTGCCGGTGCGGCGGGCCACCCAGCCGGCGAAGACGTTGCCGAAGTTGCCGGTGGGGACCGAGAAGCCCACCGGGTCCCCGGCGCCCACCGTGCGGGCGGAGGTGGCGTAGTAGACGGTCTGGGCCATCACCCGGGCCCAGTTGATGGAGTTCATGGCCGACAGGCCCACCGCCTCGCGGAAGGCGACGTCGGCGAACATCGCCTTCACCGCCTCCTGGCAGTCGTCGAACGTCCCGTCGACGGCCACGTTGTGCACGTTGGGCTCGTCGACGGTGGTCATCTGGCGGCGCTGGACGTCGCTCACCCGGCCGGCCGGGTGCAGCACGACGATGTCGAGGTTGGCCCGGCCCCGGCACGCCTCGATGGCGGCCGACCCGGTGTCGCCGGAGGTGGCCACCACGATGGTGGCCCGCTCCCCCCGCTTGGTCAGCTCGTGATCGAAGAGGCGGCCGACGAGCTGGAGGGCCACGTCCTTGAAGGCGATGGTGGGGCCCCAGAACAGCTCGAGCAGCCAGAGGCCGTCGTCGATGGGGCGCACCGGGCAGACGTCGGGGTGGGCGAAGGTGGCGTAGGCCTCGGTCACCATGGCCGACAGCTCGTCACGGCTCAGGCTGGGCGCCACGTAGGGGGCCATGAGGGCGGTGGCCCAGTCGGCGTAGCTGGCGTCGAAGCCCAGCTCGGGCTGCGCCGGCCACTCGTCGGGGACGTACAGGCCGCCGTCGGTGGCCAGGCCGGCGAGCAGCACGTCGCCGAACTCCAGCACCGGTGCGCTGCCGCGCGTGGAGACGTACTTCACGTCAGGTCCTGGTCGTCGCCGACCACGCGCAGCACCGAGGTGATGTCGTGGATGACGTCGAGGCCGCGCAGGTCGTCGAGCGTGCCCTGCACGTCGGCCTCCCGGGCGCGGTGGGTGATGAAGATCAGGCGGGCGTGCTCGCCGACGCCCTCCTGCTCCAGGGAGCGGATGGACACGCCGTGGCGCTCGAAGGCCTCGGCCACCGCCCGGAGCACGCCGGGCCGGTCGACCACGTCGAGGTTGACGTAGTAGCTCGACCGCAGCTCGTCGATGGGCCGGATCGGGCGACGGGTGAGCGCCAGCAGGTCGGCGTGGGTGCCCTTGCGGAGGTTCACCGCGGCGTCGACGAGGTCGCCCAGCACCGCCGAGCCGGTGGGCGCACCGCCGGCCCCGCGGCCGTAGAACATGAGGTCGCCCACCGCCGCGCCCTCGACGAACACCGCGTTGAACGAGTCGCGCACGCCGGCGAGCGGGTGGCTCACCGGGACCATGGCGGGGTGGACCCGCACCGCGACCTCGTCGGGCCCGTCGCCCTCGACGCTGACCAGCTCGGCCACGGCGAGGAGCTTGATGACGTAGCCCAGCCGGGCGGCGAAGCCGATGTCGGTGGCCGAGATGTTGCTGATGCCCTCGTGGTAGACGTCGCCGGCCACCACCTTGGCGCCGAAGGCGATGCTGGCGAGGATGGCGGCCTTGGCCCCGGCGTCGTAGCCCTCGACGTCGGCCGTGGGGTCCCGCTCGGCGTAGCCCAGCTGTTGCGCCTCGGTGAGCGCCGCCGCGTACGAGGTGCCCTCCTCGGACATGCGGGTGAGGATGAAGTTGGTGGTGCCGTTGACGATGCCCATGATGCGACGCACGTCCTCGCCCACCAGCGACTCTCGCAGGGGGCGCAGGATCGGGATGCCACCGGCCACCGCCGCCTCGAACAGCAGGTCGACCTCGCCGGCCGACGCCGCCTTGAACAGCTCGGCGCCGTGGTTGGCCAGCAGCTCCTTGTTGGCCGTGACCACCGGCTTGCCGCTGCCCAGGGCGGCGAGGATCAGCTCGCGGGCCGGCTCGATGCCGCCGATGGCCTCGACCACGACGTCGATGTCGGGGTCGGCGACCACCTCGGCCGCCTCCCGGGTCAGCACCGACTCGTCCAGGTGGATGGGCCGCTTGCGGGTGAGGCTGCGCACCGCCACCTTCGCGACCTCGAGGCGGATCCCGGTGCGGGCGGCGATCTCGTCGCCGCGCTCCTCGATCAGCTGCACCAGGGCCGCGCCCACGTTGCCGCAGCCCAGCACCCCGACCTTCACCACGGATTCGCTCACGGGGGCCGAGGCTACCGGTCCCCCCGGTGGTGCCCGAAAGCGGTTGGCGGCCCCTAGGGTCTCCGGCGGGTTCCAGGCGGGACCCGGTCACCATCCACCGTGAGAACCAGGTCGTCACCCCATGCGCATCCGTCCCCTCCTCGCCCCTGTCGCGGCCGCGGCGATCCTGGTCGGGCTCGCCGGCTGCTCCGCGTCGGTCTCCACCGGCCGGAAGGTCGGCACCGGCGAGCTCGAGAAGCAGGTGTCCGCCTTCGTCACCAAGCAGCTCGACGCCAAGCCGTCGAAGGTCGACTGCCCGGACAAGGTCGACGCCAAGGCCAAGGCCACCACGCTGTGCACGCTGACCGTCAAGGGCGTGAGCACCACGGTGCGCCTCACCGTGACCAAGGTCGACGGGGGCAAGGCCACCTTCGACGTCACCGAGGTCAACGCCGACGGGTCGCCGCTCACGACGACCACCACCGAGGCCCCGGACACCGCCCCGGACGAGACCACCACCACCGCCGGCAGCGACACCACCGAGCCCGGCCAGGTCCCCTCCGTCGCGCCGGCCGAGCTGGAGGCCAAGCTCAAGGCCGGGCTGCTGCAGGAGGTGGGCCGCGAGCCGGACTCGGCCACCTGCCCGGAGGCCCTCCAGGGCGTGGTGGGCGCCACCACCACCTGCGTGATCACCGACGGCGACCAGAGCTACGACGTGCTGCTCACCGTGAACACCGTCGACGGGCTGGACGTGAACTTCAACTTCAAGGTGTCCGAGACCGCCAACTGAGGCGTCGCGAACGGAGGCGTCAGCCGACGTCGGTGGCGAGCAGGTCCTGGTCGGTCTCGCGGCGGATGACCACCCGGGCCTGCCCGTCGCGCACGAACACCACGGCGGGGCGACCCAGCGAGTTGTAGTTCGAGCCCATGGTGCGGCCGTAGGCGCCGGTGACCGGCGTGGCGATGAGGTCGCCCACCGCCAGGCCCGCGGGCACCCGCGCCTCGGGCACCAGCACGTCGCCCGACTCGCAGTGCTTGCCCACCAGGCGCACGGTCTCGGTGCGGTCGGCGGCCACGGCCTGCGGCAGGAAGGTCTCGTAGCCGGAGCCGTAGAGCGCCGGCCGCGGGTTGTCGATGAAGCCGCCGTCGCAGGCCACGAAGGTGCGGATGCCGGGGACGTCCTTGATGGTGCCCACCCGGTAGACGGTGAGGCCCGCCTGGGCGGCGATGGAGCGGCCCGGCTCGGCCGAGACCCGGGCGGTGATCCCGGCGTCGGCGCAGGCGGCGCGCACGACGTCGCCCCACTCGGTGATGGACGGCGCCTCCTCGCCCTCGACGTAGGCCACGCCGATGCCGCCGCCGATGGACAGCTCGGGCAGGCCCAGCTCGTTGACGAACGGCGCCAGCGCCTCGACGGCCTGGGTGAAGAAGCCGGCCACGAAGACCTGCGAGCCGATGTGGGCGTGGAGGCCCACCAGCTCGACGGCGGCGGAGGCCTGGGCCCGCTCGACGGCGCGCCGCGTCGCCGACCTTGAGCCCGAAGCCGAACTTGGAGTCGTCCTGGCCGGTCATCACGAACTCGTGGGTGTGGGCTTCGACGCCGGGGGTCAGGCGCAGGAGGACCTTGGGCACCCGGCCATCGGCGGCGTGGAGCCGCTCCAGCCGGTCGAGCTCGTCGAAGCTGTCGACGACCAGGCGGCCGACGCCGGCCTCGCGGGCCGCCACCAGCTCCTCGTCGCTCTTGTTGTTGCCGTGCAGCACGAGGCGCTCGGCCGGGACCCCCGCGGAGAGGGCGATCAGCAGCTCGCCGCCGCTGGCGACGTCGAGGTGCATGCCCTCCTCGTGGGCCAGGCGGGCCATGGCCCGGCACAGGAACGCCTTGGTGGCGTACGCCACGCCGTCGCCGAAGGCCGCCACGGCCTCACGGCAGCGGGCCCGCAGCTGCTCCTCGTCGTAGACGAACAGCGGCGTGCCGTGCTCCTCGGCCAGCGCGGCGACGTCGCAGCCGCCCACCAGGAGCTGCCCGTCGGGCCCGACCTCGGCCGAGTCCGGGAGCAGGCCCCACGGCAGGGCGCTCACATCGTCTCCGGCGCGGAGACCCCGAGCAGGTCGAGGCCGATGCTGAGCCCGATGCGGGCCGACTCGGCCAGCCACAGGCGGGCCTGGGTCAGCTCGGGGCTGACGCCATCGCCCACCACGTAGCAGTCGTGGTAGAAGCCGTGGAAGGCCCCGGCCAGGTCCCGGACCCACGTGGTGACCTTGTGGGGCGCCCGGTCCTCGGTGGCGAGCCGCACGACGTCGGGCAGCTCCGAGAGGGCCCGGAGCACGTCGAGCTCGCGCTCGTGGGTGAGCAGCGACAGGTCGGCGTCGGCCAGCGGTCCCCGCGGGAAGCCGGCCTCGTCGGCGCGCCGCGTGATCCCGTGGATCCGGGCGTGGGCCATCTGCACGTAGTACACGGGGTTGTCCATGCCCTGGCTGGCCACCTCGGCCAGGTCGACCGTCTGGCGGGAGTCGATCGACTGGAGCAGGTAGGTGAGGCGGGCGGCGTCGGCCCCCACCTCGTCGACGATGTCGCGCAGCTCCACCACGGTCCCGGCCCGCTTCGAGAGCTTCATGGGCTCGCCGTCCTTGAGCAGGTCGACCATCTGGACGATCTCGATCTCCAGCGCGTCGGCGTCGAGCCCCAACGAGGCCATGGCCGCCTTCATCCGCACGATGTAGCCGTGGTGGTCGGCGCCCCACACGTTGATGAGCTGCTCGGCCCGGGAGAACTTGTCGCGGTGGTAGGCGATGTCGGGCAGCAGGTAGGTGTACTCGCCGTCGCTCTTGACGAGCACCCGGTCCTTGTCGTCGCCGTGGTCGGTGGACCGCAGCCAGGTGGCGCCGTCCTGCTCGTAGGCGACGCCCCGCTCGAGCAGCTCGGCCAGGGTGGTCTCGATGGCGCCGCTGTCGACCAGGGTCAGCTCGCTGAACCACTCGTCGAAGTGCACGCCGAAGGCGCCCAGCGCCTCGCGCTGGTCCTGCAGCGCCCGCTCCTCGCCCCAGACCACCGGGTCGACGTCGTCGGGCAGCTCCTGGGCCCACTCGGTGACGTACTCGCCGAGGTAGCCACCCTCCGGCGGCTCCTCGCCGGCCTTGCGCGCGGCGAGGCTCTGGCCGAACTTCTGCATCTGCACGCCGCGGTCGTTGATGTAGAACTCGCGAGTCACGGCGTGGCCGGTGCGGGTGAGCAGCCGGGCCACGGAGTCGCCGTGGGCGGCGCCCCGCGCGTGGCCGGCGTGCACCGGGCCGGTGGGGTTGGCCGACACGAACTCCACGTTCACCGAGCGCCCCTGGCCGAGGTCGGGCTTGGCGTAGCCGTCGGGGCCGGCTTCCACCACCTCGGTGAGGATGTCGTGGAGCCACGTGGGGGCCAGGTGGAAGTTCACGAAGCCGGGGCCGGCCAGGTCGACCTTCAGGACGTGGGCCGGCGGCGCGGCGCTGAGGTGCTCCACCAGCTGGGCGGCGAGCTCCCGCGGGTTGCGCCCCGCCTTCTTGGCCGTGGCCAGGGCCACGTTCGAGGACCAGTCGCCGTGCTCGCGGCGGCCGGGGCGCTCCAGGTCGACGCGCTCGGGGAGCGGATCGACGCCGAGGGCGCTCAGCGCCTCGCGGACAGCAGCGGCCAGGTCATCGCGGATCACGGGGGACTTCCTTCGGGCAGAGCGGGCGCCCGGCCCTCGGGGGACCGGAGCGGGCGCCGGGTGGGACGGGCGGGAGGAGCGGTCAGCGGCCGAGCACGGCCTCGACCCGGCTGACGAGGTCGAGGGGCTCGAACGGCTTGGTGACGTAGTCGGCGGCGCCGGCGTCGAGGCCGGCGCGGATGTCGGCGGCCTGGGCCTTGGCCGACAGCAGCACCACCGGGATGCCGGCCAGCTCGGGGTCGAGCTTCATCCGGGTCACCAGGTCGATGCCGCTCATGACGGGCATCATGATGTCGCTGACCACGACGTCGGGTCGTCGGTCGGCCGCCACCTCCAGCGCCTCGGCCCCCTGGGTGGCCGAGCAGACCTCGTAGCCCTCGAGCTCGAAGTTGACGGTGAGGAGCTTCAGGATGACCGGGTCGTCGTCGACAACCAGCACGACCGTGGACGTCATGGGCCGAGCCTACCGACGCGGCCCGGGCCCGATGTCACCCGTTGCCCGTGGTCGACGGCGCGGTGAGAGCGGCGGCTACCGAGTTGGGCACCGCAGCCCCACGTTCTAGGGTTGCGTCCCCTGCCCTCGTAGCTCAGGGGATAGAGCATCGCCCTCCGGAGGCGTGTGCGGGCGTTCGAATCGCCCCGAGGGCACCAGGTGACGAGGCCGGCTCCAGCGGAGCCGGCCTCGCTGGTTCCGGGCCCTCCGTGGCCGGCCGCCACCGGCTGCCACCGGGTGGCGGCTACCAGGCGGCCGAGGCCAGGCCGCCCTGGCGGCGCAGGGCCCGGAGGCCCGCCACGCCCAGCCACAGGGCACCGGCGATCTCCAGCAGCGAGGCCACGATGCTGAACCAGCTCACCCCGCCGTGGACGAAGGTGTCGCTGAGGGCGCTCCACGTGGGCAGCCAGTGGGCGGCCGCGAAGCCCAGGGCCAGCGGGAACCCGGCCGAGACCGCCACCAGCGGGGCCGTGCGGTGCCCCACGAGCACCAGCACGATGGCCACCGCCGAGATCACCATGCCGAGGTTGCCCACCCAGAACAGCTCGGTGCTGACGGTGTCGATGCCGCGGCGGAAGTGGTCGCCGTTGTGGAGCACGGCCGCCACGAGGAACCCCCAGGCGGCGTGGCGGAGGCCGGCGTCGGGCTGGCGGTGGGCGGGCACGGGGCCCGTCCGGGCGTCGGACCGGGTGCCGGGGTTGGTCGTGGCCACGAGAGGACCTCCACGTTCGTCCTAGAGTGATCGCTCTAGAGGGATCGTTCTAGTAGCCTGGCCACCGACCGTGCAACCCTCCGGAGCTGTCGTGCCCGCACCGCCCACCGCCACCGCCAACACCCGGGACCGCTTGGTGGCCACCACCGCCGCCCTGTTCCTGCACCAGGGGTTCACCGCCACGGGCGTGGGGGCGATCACCGCCGGCAGCGGCGTGCCCACCGGGTCGCTCTACCACCACTTCCCCGGCGGCAAGGACGAGCTGGCGGCGGAGGCGCTGCGGGTGGCCGGGGCCGGCTACGGGCTCCTCGTGGGCGCGGTCATCGACGAGGCCCCGGACCTCGCCACCGGCATCCGCGAGAGCTTCCCGGCCGCCGCCGCCATGCTCGAGGCATCCGGCTACGCGGATGCCTGCCCGATCGCCACGGTGGCGCTGGAGGTCGCCAGCACCAACGAGCCGCTGCGCCGGGTCACCCACGAGGTGTTCGAGTCGTGGGCCACCGCCCTGTCGAGCCGCCTCGAGGGGGCCGGCCTCGCGGTCGACCGCTCCCGCGAGCTGGCCCTCACCTACCTCGCCGCCCTCGAGGGCGGCTTCCTGCTGTGCCGGGCCGCTCGGTCCCCGGAGGCGATGCTCGCCGTCGGCGCCCTGGTGGCCGACGCCGTCGACGCTGCGCTGGCCGAGGTGCGCTGACCGGACCGGTCAGCCGCAGGACTCCCCGGGTGGCGGGTCGCCGGGGATCATGCCGACGACCTCGGACTGCTCGGGCGCCGCCGCCACCGTGGTGCTCGTGGTGCTGCTGCTCGTGCTCGACGAGGCGCGGGTGGTGGTGGTCGGCGCCAGGCCGGCCCAGTCGGCGCCGAGGAACAGGACCACGGCGCCGCGGTCGAGCGAGGCGTCCTCCTCGACGGCGACGGTGCCCCGGATGCTGGCGGCGACGGTGCGGGCCTCGTCGGCCTGGCCGGCGGCGTAGCGCACGACGGTGTGGTCCTCCGACGGGTGCTGGAGCTCCTCGCCGTTGCCGAAGTGGTCGACGGTGAAGCCGACGGTCACCAGCTGGTCGGCCACCTTCACGGCCTCGCCCTGCTGCCCCGAGCTGTTCAGCACGGTCACGTCGACGTCGGCCGGCGCCACGTCGGAGGTGACCGCGGTGGTGGACGACGACCCCGCGCCCGAGGTCGGGCCGGCGCCGTCGGTGGTCGCCGTGGTGGCCACCGGGTCGCGGAACAGGGCGAGGATCGGCTCGGCCTCGGTGCGGTCGACCTCGACGATCTGGGCCCCGCCGCTGGTGGTGCGGGGCGTGTTGGGCAGCGTGTAGGTCTGCAGGGCGGCGGAGTCGAACGACGAGAACCGGCGGCCGAGCGCCAGCAGGTCGCCCACCGAGAGCTGGTCGTCGATGGTCACGTTCGACGTGCCGGCGTCGACCAGGCGCTTGAGTGTGAGCGGGTTGGAGATGCCCTTGTCCTTGGCGCGGTCGATCACCCGGCGCAGGAACAGCTGCTGGCGCGAGATGCGGCCGAGGTCGCCGGTGCCGTCGTAGGTGAAGCCGCCGTGGGAGAAGTACTCGAGGTGGCGGGAGCGGGCGAAGGCCAGGGCGTTGCGCCCGTCCAGGTCGATGCAGCCCGGGTGCAGCACGTCGAGGCCGGTGTTGCGGTCCCGCATGGCGCGGTCGAACCACATGGGGACGCCGTCGATGGCCGAGACGATGTCCTGGAAGCCCTGGAAGTCGACCTCGACGTAGTGGTTGATGGGGACGTCGAGCTCGTCGCGCAGCGTGTCGACCAGCTCCTGCGGGCCCTTGGAGTAGGCGGCGTTGATGCGGCCCTTCCGTCCCGTCGTGTCGAGCGTGACCCAGAGGTCGCGGGGCAGCGACAGCATCTTGGCCTGCTTCTTCCCGGGGTCGATCCGCAGCAGCATGATCGTGTCGGCGAGCGGGGCGTGGTCGTCGCCCGCGCTGGGGTCGAGCGGGTCACCGCCCGAGCGCGAGTCGGATCCCACCACCAGGTAGTTCGAGGGGCCGCCCACGGCGTCGTCGAGCGCCACCTTGGTGCGGTCGATCTGGTGGAGCTTCCACGCCCCCCCAGCCCACCACCGCCGCGGCGGCCACCGCGAACACCGTGACGAGGGCCCCCACCGACAGCAGCAGCCGCTGGGGCCACGAGCGCCGGGCCCGCCGCGGGCGCGGCAGCGGCTTGGCCTCGCCGGCTGGGGAGGGTTCCGGATCCATGGCGGCACCACGGTACCGGGGCCACCCCACCCGATCGGGTCACCGCGTGACCCCCACCACACCGTCCGTGGCCCCGCCCCCCGAACTTGTCGCAGTTGTCGACCGTGGCGTCGTCCAACTGCAACAAGTTCGAGGGGGGGCCGCTACTTCTTGGGGGGCTCGACCTTGGGCTCGCGGGGGAGGCCGAGGAACTTCTCGCCGACGATGTTGCGCTGGATCTCGGCGGTGCCGCCCCAGATGGTCTCGGAGCGGGAGAAGAAGAAGGCCGACATCATCCCGGAGGGCTGGTAGGTCGGGCGGCCCTCGCCGCGCATGACCGCGGGCCAGGAGCCCGAGGCCGGGGCGGTGTCGACCAGCATGGAGGCGGCGCCGAAGATGTCGAGGGCCAGCTCCATGGCGTCGCGGTGCATCTCGGACCAGAACATCTTGTTGGTGAGCCCGAGGCTGACGACGCCCAGGTCCTTGGTGCCCTGCACGGTCTGGGTCAGGCTGCGCAGGCCGTTGATCTTCAGGATCTGGACCTTGGTGTAGTAGCGGGTGAGGCCCTGGCGGATGACCGGGTCGTCGATCTTCCCGTTGGCCTGGGCGGCCGCCACCATGAGGTCGTACTCCTGCTCGAAGCGGCGGTAGCCCGTGGTGGCCGACATGCCCCGCTCGTGGCTGAGGGTGGAGTTGGCCACCTTCCAGCCGCCGTTGACCCCGCCCACCACGTTCTCGGCCGGGCAGCGGGCGTCGGTGAAGAACACCTCGTTGAACTCGGCGGTGCCGTCGGGCTGCACGATGCCGCGCACCTCGATGCCGTCCTGCTTCATCGGCACCAGCAGGTACGAGATGCCGGCCTGCTTCTTGACGTCGGGGTCGGTGCGGGCCAGCAGGAAGCAGTAGTCGGCGAACTGGGCCTGGGTGGTCCAGACCTTCTGGCCGTTGATGACCCACTCGTCGCCGTCGAGCACCGCGGTGGTCTTGAGGGAAGCGAGGTCGGAGCCGGAGTCGGGCTCGGAGAAGCCCTGGCACCACGCCATCTCGCCCTTCATGATCTTGGGCAGGAACTCCTTCTTCTGCTCCTCGGTGCCGTGCTGCAGGATGGTCGGCCCCACCAGGGTGTCGCCGAAGAAGTCGGCGCGCAGCGGCGCCTTGGCCCGGGCGAACTCCTCGGCCAGCACCACGTTCTCCATGGTGGTGAGGCCCTTGCCGCCGTACTCCTTGGGCCAGGCGGCGCAGATCCAGCCGCCGCCGTAGAGCTTGGCCGGCCAGGCCTCGTTGAAGGCCTGCTTCTCCTCGGGGGTCTGGCTGAACCCCTCGTCGAACCAGCCGGCGGGGAGGTTCTCCTCCAGCCAGGTCCGGATCTCGACACGGAACGCTTCGGCCTCGGGCGGGTAGCTCAGATCCATGGCCCCATCTTGACCCGCGGGTCAAGGGACGTGCCACCCCACCCGCCCGA
The DNA here is from genome assembly GCF_019048865.1 of Aquihabitans sp. G128. Classification (GTDB taxonomy): domain Bacteria; phylum Actinomycetota; class Acidimicrobiia; order Acidimicrobiales; family Iamiaceae; genus Aquihabitans. The sequence goes on from NZ_CP077604.1 coordinate 2,237,366, forward strand.
CCAGCGCCTCCGGCGGCGTTCGGGTCGCCTACCGGCAGGTCGGTCGCCCTACGATGCCGACCATGACGGTGACCGATGCCCCCATCGCCGAGCCCGCCGCTCCCGAGCCGTTCTTCACCCGGGAAGAGGGCCGCTGGACCCACCAGTGGAAGGAGCTCTACGAGGAGGTCATCACCTCGGGGCTCTGCACCGGCTGCTCCGCCTGCGTGATCGCCTGCCCGCACGACGTCATCGGCTACGAGCACAAGGAGGGCGGCTACAAGCCCTTCCACATCGAGGAGGAGCTGGGCCTGGCCGACTGCGGCCACGGCCAGAAGGGCTGCACGTCCTGCACCCGGGCCTGCCCCCGCTTCCGCGACTGGGAGCCCACCGCCGAGGAGCACCTCTTCGGTCGCATCCGCGAGACCGAGGAGATCCACGGCATCGCCGAGCAGACCCTCCTGGTCCGTGCCGCCGACGACCACGTGCACCAGACCGGCCAGGACGGCGGCCTGGTGTCGGCCATCCTGATCTGGCTGCTCGACGAGGGCTACATCGACGGCGCCCTGGTGTCGGGCCTCGAGGGCGACGGCTCCAGCTGGAAGGCCAAGCCCATGGTGGCCACCACCAAGGATGAGGTCCTGGCCACCGCCGGCAGCCGCTACACCTACTCCGCCAACTGGCTGGCCTACGACGAGGCCAAGGAGAAGGGCCTGGAGAACCTGGCGCTGGTGGGCATGGGCTGCCAGACCTCGGCTGCCCCGGTGATGTGGAGCCGCAAGATCGGCAAGGTCGGCAAGCCGATCCGCTTCACCATCGGCCTGCTCTGCTCGAAGACCTTCGACGACCGCATCTTCGACGAGCTCTTCGACGCCAAGTACGGCATCAAGCGCGAGACGATCAAGAAGATGAACATCAAGGGCGTCTTCCAGATCTGGACCCACGACGACGAGTACCACGAGGTGCCGTTGAAGGAGTGCCACGCCTGGACCCGTGAGGGCTGCAACCACTGCCCCGACTTCGCCGCCGAGCACGCCGACATCTCCACCGGCGGCATCGGCAAGTTCAACGACTACACGCTCACCGTGGTCCGCACCGAGCTGGGCCGCGAGGTCATGACCCGCATGGCCAAGGCCGGCGTCATCGAGGTCAAGCCGGCCGAGGAGGACCCCGCCGCCATCGCCCTCATGGACCGCCTGTCCCGGGTGAGCCGCAACCGCTGGCCCGAGCAGGCCATCGGCTTCCCCAAGCTCATGCCGCCGCCCCCGCCGAAGAAGAAGAAGAAGGCGGCCCCGGCCGACGCCGAGGCCAAGACCAAGGAGCCCGCCGACGCGGCCGCGGCGCCGGCCGACGGCACGCCGGCTGCGCCGGCCAAGGTCGACGCCGAGCTGAAGGCGGCCGACACCGCACCGGCGACGCCCGCCACCGATCCCGCCGAGGCCAAGGTCGGCGAGCAGGTGGCCGACGTGGCCGCCGACGCTGCGCCCGGCCCCGCCGTCACTGCGGAGCCGCCGTCGGCCCAGGCCGACGAGCCGGTCGCTCCGCCGCCCACGCCCGACGCCAGCGAGCCGACGAGCTCCTAGCGCGACGGCCGCTCCCTGGGCGCGAGCCCTCGAGCGGCACGCCGAGCGGGGCCTAGGACGACTCGGTGGACGCCGTCAGGGTGCAATCGGCGTAGATCTTGGTGACCTTGGCCTCGAGCGCCTTCGGCGTCTCGGTCTCGTTGTCGTTCAGCTTCTTGAAGTCGCCGAACTTCAGGTCGTCCTTGAAGGCGTTGTAGGCGCAGGTGCAGCCCTTGGTGGCGGCCTTGGCCGCGTCGCCGTACTTGGCCTCGAGCTGGTCGGCCGAGAGCTTGGCCGCCTCGGCGCCCTGGTCGTCGCGCACCAGGGTGGTCCAGCAGCCCTCGATGAAGTCCTTGCGGACCCCGCTCGTGTAGCTGCCGGGTGCCTTCTGGCCGGCGCAGCCGGCGAGCAGGGCGATCGCCAGCAGGACGCCGGCGAACGGCGCCGCCGAGCGGGTGCGACGACGGATCGGGGTAGCGGGCACGCAGAGCTCCTTGACGAGGACCGGGACCAAGCTAGTAGGGGCGGTCCGCAACCCCGAAGTCGAGCCGGGGCCCAGACGCGAAATCGGGAGCGCCGGCTGAGCCGGCACTCCCGATCCCATTCCGGACTGACGCTCCCCCCGAACCGTCGGTCTGAAATGCTCCCCCCACACCTTGCGATGCGGTGCGTTCGGCGCTTCGTGGGCGCTGCTCGCTGCAACAGATAGAACACCCTCCGGGCCGATCGAGCATGAGCCAAAAGGCCCATTTCGGAGTGATTGTTCGGATACCCAGAGTGGCTGAAAGGCCAGGTACCGCCGGTATCGCGAAGGGGTGACGCCCGTCGTGGCCGTTCGGCCCCCTTCGGTGCTCGTGGCGCCGGGACCTCGATCAGACCACCGGGGGCGGCGGGTCCCGTCGCACGATGCAGAGGCTGCCGCTGGGATCGTCGGGATCGAGCAGCAGGCGGATGGGCAGGTCGTGCGGCTCGCCATCGGCGTCGACCTCCACCACGATCGCCGTCTCGCGCGGCGGTTCCAGGACCTCCTGCAGGCCGAGCGCCATCCCCGTCATCACCGCGCCGAGCGCGGAGCGCCGGCTCCACTTGACCACCCGCGAGGGCAGCGGCTCGTCGGCCGGGGGATCGAGGTCGGGGTCCTGCACCGTGGTCGAGCCTACGGGCGGTCCGACCGCGCCGGTCCGTCGCTGGCGAAGCGGACCTCGTCGAAGGCGACGGTGCCCAGGTCGACGTGGGTGACCCGGCCGGTGGGCGCCCACCCCCGGGCGGCGTAGAACGCCTGGGCCCGCAGGTTGGTGGCGAGCGTCGTCAGCTCCACCCGCGCCAGGCCCCGGTCGGCGAACCACGCCTCGGCGGCGTCCAGCAGGCGGCTCCCGCCACCGGCCCCCTGGGCCGAGGGGTCGACGTAGAGCTCGTAGACCTCGCCGGCGTCCGCGGCGCCAGGCTCGCGGTCGTCGGGGTGCACCGGGCCGAGGTCGGCGTAGCCGAAGACCGTGCCGGGCCGCCCCCACACGAGCAGGCGGTGAAGCCGGCTGGGCGGGACCATGGCCCGGCCCGTCCAGAACGACGCCGGTGGCACGACCTCGCGCCGGTCGAGGAAGGCGTCGGGCAGCACGCCGCCGCGGTAGCTGGTGCCGAACGTGCGCCACTTCACCGCGGCGATGGCGGCACCGTCGACGGCGGCCGCCACGCGCACGGGCTCGTCGCCCGGCCGGCCGGCGAAGGGCGGGGGCAGGGCCAGTCCGAAGCGGCGCCGCACCAGCGCCGCGGCGCGCTGCTCGGCGGGGGTGGCGGTGTCGGGCGCCGGGTCGCCCGGGGCCTGCACGAGGGCGAGCAGCTCGGCCGCCGGGTCGCCGATGACCACTAGGCCGGCTTGGCGGTGGCGAGGTCGTAGGCCCGGCGCTTGGCCACGCCCAGCTGCGCCACCACCTCGGACACCGCGTCCCGCGTGGACGCACCAGCGGCTCGGGCGACGGCCAGGGCGGCGGTGATGGCCTCGTCGGTGACCGCTGCAGGCTCGGGCGCCCCGTCGAGCACCAGCACGTACTCGCCCCTCGGCTCGACCTCGGCGACGTGGGCCACCGCCTGGGCCAGCGTGCCCCGCCACGACTCCTCGTGGAGCTTGGTCAGCTCCCGGGCCAGCACCACGCGCCGGTCGTCGCCGCACGCTGCGGCGAGGTCGGCCAGGGTGCGGGCCACCCGGTGCGGCGCCTCGTAGAGCACCACGGTCCGCCGCTCGGGGGCGACCGCCGCGATCCGCTCGGTGCGCCCGGAGCCCTTGCGAGGCAGGAAGCCCTCGAACACGAAGCGGCCGGCCGGCAGCCCGCTGCCCACCAGGGCGCTGACGGCCGCCGACGGGCCGGGCACGACCTCCACCGGGTAGCCGGCCGCCACCGCGGCGGCCACCAGCTGCTCGCCGGGGTCGGAGATCCCGGGCATGCCGGCGTCCGACACCACCGCCACCAGGTCGCCGACGGCCAGGCGGGCCAGCACGTCAGCGACCGCGCCGTGCTCGGTGTGGTCGTTGACGACCTTGAGCGAGCGAGCGCGGATGCCGGCGTGCTGCAGCAGCCGGCCGGTGCGGCGGGTGTCCTCGCAGCACACCACCGCGGCCCGCTCCAGGGTGGCGACGGCGCGGGGTCAGGTCCCCGAGGTTGCCGATGGGCGTGCCCACGAGCACCAGCTTCCCGCCCGCGGCTGCGGGGCGCTCGGCGCCGAGGCCGTGCTCCGGCCCGAGGTCCGGGTCGCCGAGGTCGAGCGCATCGAGGTCGGCCTCGGTGAGCTCGCGGCCCGTGCCGGGCGCGGCGTCGTAGCCGGTCCAGCCGAGGTCGGCGCCGTCGTCCGCCGACCCGGGATCGGCAGCCGCCTCGAGGTCGTCGTCCGGACGGGTCACGCCCGCACCTCGAGGCGATCGCCGGCGCGCAGGCCCCAGTGGGCGAAGCGGCCGGCCTCGGCCTCGATCACCTGGCGGGCGCCGGGCACCGGCAGCGGGAGGCGGTGGCGGCGCAGGCGCGCCGTTCGCAGGACCTGCAGCTCGGCGTCGCAGTAGGCGACGTCGATGGGGAAGCGCATGCCGAGCGTGTGGATCGAGCGGGTGCGCTCGATGAGCAGGGCGCCCTCGAAGCCGTCGCGCCCGAGCAGCCCGCGTGCGGTCGGACCGGCTGGAGGCGATCTCCAAGCTGGCCAGCACCTCACCGTCGCGCAGCAACCAGGGCACGGCGCCGGCCCTCAGACGTTGAACCGGAACTTCGAGCACGTCGCCGTCGGCCACCACGTAGTCCTTGCCCTCGACGCGGATCTTGCCGACGTCCTTGGCCTTGGCCCACGAGCCCAGCTCCAGCAGCTCGTCCCACTGGATGGCCTCGGCCCGGATGAAGCCCCGCTCGAAGTCGGTGTGGATGACCCCGGCGCACTGCGGCGCCTTGGAGCCGGCGCGGAACGTCCACGCCCGGCTCTCCTTCTCGCCGGTGGTGAGGTAGGTGCGCAGGCCCATGAGGAGGTAGGCGCTGTGGATGAAGCGCTCGAGGCCGCCCTCGCCCAGGCCCAGCGCGCCGAGCATCTCGAGGCGCTCGGCACCGGTGAACTGCGCGGCCTCGGCCTCGAGCTGCACGCACATGCCGATGACCTCGGCCTGGCCGGCCAGCTCGGCCTCCACCGGGGCGATGATCTCCGGGATGCGGTCGAGGTCGTCCTCGCCCACGTTCACCAGGGCCAGCACCGGCTTGTTGGTGAGGAGGAACTCCTCCTTCAGCACCTCGCGCTGCGCCTCGGTGAGCGTGCCGCGGTAGATGGGCGTGCCGTCGGCCAGCAGCTGGTGGGCGGCGTCGAGCGCCTCGACCAGCTCGGTCAGCGACTTGTCCTGCTTGGCCGCCTTGCGCCGCTTCTCCACCCGGTTCTCGACGGTCTCGAGGTCGGCCAGGGCCAGCTCGATCTCCAGCACCCGCAGGCACTCGAGCGGGTCGGACGGGCCGGGCACGTCGGTGTCGACGAAGGCCCGGAGCAGGAAGACGACGGTGTCGACCTCGCGGATGTGGGCCAGGAACTGGTTGCCCAGGCCCTCGCCGGTGCTGGCCCCCTCGACCAGGCCGCCGATGTCGACGAACTGGACGCTGGCCGGGACGACCTTCCTGCTCTGCGACATCTCGGCCAGCAGGTCCAGCCGGCGATCGGGCACCTTGGCCACGCCCACGTTGGGGTCGGTGGTGGCGAAGGCGTAGGGCGCGGCGAGCGCACCGCCGCCCGCCAGCGCGTTGTAGAGCGAGGACTTGCCCGAGTTGGGGAGGCCGACGAAGCCGAAGCGTTCCATTGCCGCCGAGGCTACCGGCCACCCCTCCGGCCCCCGAAGCCCGCCGGGGCGAACCAGGCGGGATCCGCCGGACCCCGACCCCGAGAACCCCACCCGGTTCGTGGGCATCGGCGAACCAGGCGGGATCCGCCGGACCCCGACCCCGAGAACCCCACCCGGTTCGTGGGCATCGGCGAACCAGGCGGGATCCGCCGGGTCCCGGCCCTGAGAACCCCACCTGGTTCGTGGACCAGGCCGCCCCCGCCAGCTAGAGGGTGGCGGCGATGAGGCCGAGCATGCCGGCCAGGATCACGAACGAGCTCACGAGGCGGCGGCCGCCGAGCGGCTCGTGGAGGATGCGCCAGCCCACCAGCGCGCCGAGCACCACCGACGACTCCCGGAGCACCGCCACGTAGCCCACCGGGGCGTGGCGCACGGCCACCACCACCAAGGCGTAGGCCGCGGCGGTGCACGCTCCGGCCACGCTCCAGCGCTTCCAGTGCGCCGGCCAGGCCGCCACCAGCGCCGGGCCGCGGCCCCGGACCAGGAACGCCGCCGAGATCCCCGCCGCGGCGGTGGCGGTGGACGAGAGCCCGTAGGCCACCGCGTCGGGGCTGACCCGGGAGCCGTGAGCGTCGACCACCGTGTAGGCCCCGATGGCGACGCCGGTGAGCAGCGCGTCGCGCACGGTCCGCAGCGACACCCCGCGACCCACCAGCGAGGCGAGCGCGGCGGCCACCACGGCGATGGCCAGCCAGGCCAGCAGCGGCAGCTGGTCGCCGAGGAAGGCCGCGCCCCCGACGGCGGCCACCACGGCACCCCCGCCGCGGGCGAGCGGGTAGGCGAGTGAGAAGTCGCCGTGGTGGTAGGCGGCCACGAGGAACGTGATGTAGCCGACGTGGATCACGCCCGAGAGCGCCAGCCACGGCGCGGCGTCGACGCCCGGGCCGCCGAGGCCGACGACCACCGGCACCACCAGGACGCCACCGACCAGGAACAGGCCCCAGGAGGTGAGGTCGCGGTCGGCCGCCGGGGCGGTCTTGAGCAGCAGGTTCCAGGTGGCGTGCAGGACGGCGGCGGTGAGGGCCAGGACGGTGGCCAGCCCGAGGCCGCTCACCCGGCGAGGATGCGCTCGATGACGAGGGCCACGCCGTCGTCGTCGTTGGTGGCCGTGACCTCGTCGGCCGCCTCCTGCAGCAGCGGGTGGGCGTTGCCCACCGCCACGCCGTGGCCGGCCCAGCGGATGAGCTCGAGGTCGTTGGGCATGTCGCCGAAGGCCACCACCTCGGCCGGTGCGATGCCGTGCTCGACCAGCAGGCGCTCGACCGCCGAGGCCTTGTGGACCGAGGGGTGCGACAGCTCCAGGAACGACTCGTTGGTGGAGTGGGTCACCAGGGCCCGCTGGCCCACCACCGCCTGCACCGCCGCGGCGGTGCCCTCGGGCGCCGGGTGGGGCATCCGCACGATCAGCTTGGTGACGGGCCGGGTGAGGAAGGTGCGCACAGGGGCGATCTGGATGTCGGGCATGAGGGTGGCCCACTGCACGTCGGTGCCCTCGATGGCGGTGTCGACCCCGAAGTCGAAGCCCTGCTCCACGCCGAGGACGGCGTCGGGGAAGGCGGCCTCGAGGTCGTCGATGATGGTGCCGGCCACGTCGGCCGCCAGCTCGGTGCGGTGGACCAGCTCGTGGCGCGCCGGGTCGTAGACGGTGGCGCCGTTGGCGCACACCACCAGCCCCCGGTCGCCCAGCTCCTCGACCACCGGGGCGATCCAGCGCGGCGGCCGTCCGGTGGCGATGACGAAGAGCAGGCCGGCCTCCTCGGCGGCGTGCACCGCCGCCCGGGTGCGGGGCGACACCGACTTGTCGGTGCGCAGCAGGGTGCCGTCGAGGTCCGTCGCGATCGCTCGGTAGCTGGTCACGGAGCGACCGTAGCGGGGGCACCCCACCGGCGAGCCACGGGTACCCTCGGCGCCATGGAGCCGATCGAAGCGCTGGAACGGGTGGTGTACCTGCAGGACCGGGGGCTGCTCCCGTCGCAGAAGACCGCCGCCTTCCTCAAGGCGGCCGAGATCATCCGGGAGCTGCCCGAGGGCGAGCTGGAGCAGCGCCTGGCCGACGGCACGCTCACCGAGCTGGCCGGCATCGGCAAGAGCACCGCCGAGGTCATCACCCAGGCGGCGTCGGGGATCGTGCCCAAGCGCATCGTCGACCTCGAGGCCTCCACCCAGATCCCGCTCGGCCCCGGCGCCGACATCCGCGCCGCCATCAAGGGCGACCTGCACAGCCACTCCACGTGGAGCGACGGCGGCGCCTCGGTGGAGACCATGGCCCGCACCGCCATGGGCCTGGGCCACGAGTACCTGGTGATGACCGACCACTCCCCTCGGCTCACCATCGCCCACGGCCTCAACCGCGAGCGGCTGCTGGCCCAGCTCGACGAGATCGCCGAGCTCAACGAGCGGCTGGCGCCGTTCCGCATCCTCACCGGCATCGAGGTCGACATCCTCGCCGACGGTGGCCTCGACCAGGACCCGGACCTGCTGGCCCAGCTGGACCTGGTGGTCGCCTCGGTCCACTCGAAGATGAAGATGGAGCCCCGGGAGATGACCGAGCGCATGGTGCTGGCCATCGCCAGCCCCCACGTCGACGTGCTCGGCCATTGCACCGGCCGCAAGGTCAGCGGCTTCGGGGAGGACCAGAGGGTGGTGCGGGCCCAGTCGGCCTTCGACCCCGAGATCGTCTTCGCTGCCTGCGCCCGCTTCGACACCGCGGTCGAGATCAACTGCCGCCCGGAGCGCCAGGACCCCCCGCCGGAGCTGCTCGACCTGGCCCTCGACTGGGACTGCAAGATCAGCATCGACACCGACTCGCACGCGCCGGGCCAGCTCGAGTTCATCGCCTACGGCTGCGACAAGGCCGCCGAGCACGGCATCGACCCGTCCCGGATCATCAACACGTGGTCGGCCGAGGACCTGCTGGCCTGGACCGCGACCCACCCCACCAGCTGAGCGGGGCCCGGCACCGGGCCCCGGGCGAGAACGGCGCAGCCGGAGAGCTGCGCCGCAGTCAGATCAGGTTGTGGTGAGGCGAAGCCTCAGCCGCGACCAGCGTTGGGCTTGACCCCGTGGTTGGCCTTCTTGCGGCGGGCGTTGGTCTTGCGCTTGTCCGTCTTCTTCGACATAAGGGTTGCCACGCTACGCCCTGGGGCCACCGGCGGTCCAAGCGGACCATCCGGACCGCTCGCCCACGGTCCCGGGAGATCACCCGAAGGGACGGCCACCAATTCCGACCACTTCGGTCTGCTTCGGTCCTAGGATCCCCGCCATCAAGACCCAGCGACGCGCCCACCAGCGCCGTGCGCGGTGGCACTTCGGGATCTGCGCTCCGCAGGGTGAAGCCACCGACAACCCGGCCCCCCGGTCGAGCCCGCGCGCCTCCACCACCACCGCAGGAGCCCACCCGTGACCGGCGAAGCCATCGAGCTCAAGGGCGTCACCAAGACCTTCCCCGGGAGCGCCACCCCGGCGGTGGCCCCGCTCGACCTGGTGCTGGGCGCAGGAGAGATCACGGTGCTGATCGGCCCCTCGGGCTGCGGCAAGACCACCACGATGCGGATGATCAACCGGCTGATCAACCCCACCGACGGCGTGATCACCATCGGCGGCACCGACATCCGAGAGCAGTCGGTGACCGAGCTGCGCCGCGGCATCGGCTACGTGATCCAGCAGATCGGCCTGTTCCCGCACCGCACCATCGCCCAGAACATCGCCACCGTCCCGTCGCTGCTCAAGTGGCCCAAGGCCAAGACCCAGGACCGGGTGGAGGAGCTGGCCGACCTGGTGGGCATCGACCGCGTGATGCTCGGCCGCTACCCCGCCGAGCTCTCCGGCGGCCAGCAGCAGCGCGTGGGCGTGGCCCGCGCCCTGGCCGCCGACCCGCCGGTCCTGCTCATGGACGAGCCCTTCGGCGCGGTCGACCCCATCGTGCGGGCCCGGCTGCAGGCCGAGCTGATCTCGCTGCAGGAGCGGGTCCACAAGACGATCGTGCTCGTCACCCACGACATCGACGAGGCGATCTCCCTGGGCGACAAGGTGGCGGTGCTCAACGTCGGCGGCATCGTCGAGCAGTTCGCGGCACCGGACGAGCTCCTCGCGAACCCCTCGAACGAGTTCGTGGCCGACTTCGTGGGCCACGAGCGCAGCATCAAGCGCCTCTCGCTCTCCCGGGTGCGCGACCTGGACCTCCAGGAGGGACCGGTGGTCGGCCGCTCGGCCACGCCCGAGGAGGCCCGCGCCGTGCTGGCCCGCACCGGCAGCGAGTGGTTGGGCATCACCGACGACGGCACCTTCCAGGGCTGGGTGCCGGCCAGCGACTTCCACGGCGAGAGCGTGCGCGAGCTCGATCCGCAGGTGGCCGCCGCCCAGGTCCGGCCCGACGCCACGCTGCGCGAGGCCCTCGAGGTCATCCTCACCGCCCGCTCCTCCACCGCCGTGGTGCTCAACGACGACGGCACCTACGGCGGGACGGTCTCGTTGGAGACCATCCGGGAAGGGCTGGGCCGTTGACCGCTCCCGCCCTCGCCTCGGGCACCCGCTCCCCCGGCACCCGGCGCTGGGTGGCCTACGGCGTGCTGGCCGTGGCGATCCTGGCCTTCGCGGCGTGGGCGTGGTCCCGCGTGCACGGCCTGAGCGAGGACACCCAGGCCACCAACCCGATCATCCGCTGGGAGTGGCTCTTCACGCGCGAGCGCACCCCGGACGAGCTCTGGACCCGCACCAAGCAGCACCTCGAGCTCACGGTGGTGCCGGTGGTGCTGGGCACGGCGATCGCCGCGGTGCTGTCGGCCATCGCCCTCCGGTTCCGGTGGACCGTCGGGCCGATCACCACCTTCGCCGGCTTCCTCTACACCATCCCGTCGCTGGCGCTCTTCGGCGTGCTCGTCACCTACAACAGCAACTGGACCGCCGCGGTCATCGCCCTCACCAGCTACACGCTGCTGATCCTGGTGCGGAACATGGTGGCCGGCATCGACGGGGTCCCGCAGGCCGCCATCGATGCTGCCGACGGCCTGGGGATGGGCCGGGTGCAGCGGTTCTTCAAGGTCGAGCTGCCCCTCGCCCTGCCGGTGATCCTCACCGGCATCCGCGTGGCCACGGTGACCACCATCGGCCTGGTGGGCATCTCGGCGGTGATCCAGCTCGGCGGCGTGGCCTACTTCATCTTCGACGGCTACCGCCGGGAGTTCACCACCGAGGTCGTGGTCGGCTCCGGGCTCGCCGTCCTGCTGGCGGTCGGCCTCGACCTGCTGCTCCGCCTCGTGGAGCGCCTGGCCACCCCGTGGTCCCGACGGGCGGGCCTGCGATGAGCGCCCTCCTGCTGGCCGCGGAGCCCACCAACTTCTGGGAGTGGCTCCACGAGAGCTCCACCCGGACCATCACCGGCCCGATCCCCCACAACCTGTGGCTCACGCTCTGGCACGCCCTCGCCGCCGGCGCCATCGCGGTGGTCCTCACCGTGCCGGTGGCCGTCTTCCTCGCCCACCACCGCAAGGCCGAGCTCGCGGCCTCCTGGATCGTGAACCTGGGCCGCATCATCCCGACGGTCACGATCCTCGCCTTCGCGGTGGTGATCTCGCTGCGCAACGGGCTGGGCTTCGCGCCGTACCCGATCCTCTTCGCGCTGACCCTGCTGGCCATCCCGCCGATCTTCGCCAACACCTACACCGCCGTGCGCCAGGCCTCCCCCGACGCCGTCAGCTCGGCACGGGCCATGGGCCTCACCGAGCGCCAGATCATGACCGGCGTCGAGCTGCCCCTCGCGCTGCCGCTCATCCTCACCGGCGTGCGCACCGCGCTCACGCAGCTGGTGGCCACCGAGGCCCTCGGCGCCCTCTTCGGCGGCGGCGGGCTCGGCATCTACGTGCGCTTCGGCTTCGCCGGCGACGACATCTACCAGATCCAGGCCGGGGCCCTCCTGGTGGCGGCCGCCGCCATGGGCACCGACCTGGTGCTCGCCGTCGTGGCCCGGTTGGTGGTGCCCAAGGGGGTCCGGGCCAGGCCGGGCCGCCGCCGCGCCGCCACGGTCACCGTGCGCGCCCCCGACGTCGCCAGCGCCGCCGGCGCCGGCTGACCACCCCTCTCCCCGTCACAACGATCAACCAACACACTCCCTTGGAGGGAACCATGCAGAACCAACACCGATCCCGCCGCTGGCGGACCCTGGCGGTCGTCGCGGCCGTCGGCGTCCTGGCCCTGGCGGGCTGCAGCGACAAGAAGTCCGACGGCGGCAGCTCGTCCGACGGCGACTCGGGCAGCTCCACCGCCGTCCGCATCAGCTCGCAGGACTTCAGCGAGCAGAAGACGCTGGCCCAGGTCTACGGCCAGTACCTGAAGGACCAGGGCTTCGACGTCACCATCCAGGACCCGATCGGGACCCGGACCCAGATCTTCGCCGCCCTCAAGAAGGGCAGCGTCGACCTGGTGCTCGACTACCAGGCCAGCGCCACCGTCGAGCTGAAGGGCAAGGGCTCCTCGGACGCCGACGAGACCTACAAGACGCTCACCGGCCTGCTCGAGAAGGACGACCTCGCCGCCGCCGACAAGGCCGAGGCCCAGGACGCCAACGCCCTGACCGCCCTCAAGAGCTGGGCCGACGAGAACGAGGTCACCAAGATCTCCGACCTCGCCGACCTCGACGGCCCCCTCACCCTGGGCGGCGCCCCCGAGTGCGCCGAGCGCCCCGACTGCCTCTTGGGCTACCAGGGCACCTACGGCTTGAAGGACCTCAAGTTCACCGCGGTCGACTACGGGCCCCCGCTCGTGGCCGCCCTCAAGGCCGACGAGATCCAGCTGGCCCAGTACGGCACCACCGCCCCGGAGATCTCCGACGGCACCATCGTCGCCCTCGAGGACGACAAGGGCCTGCAGAACGCCGAGAACGTCGTGCCGATCTACCGCTCGTCGATCGCCAGCGACAAGCTCACCAAGGCCCTCAACGCCATCAGCGCCAAGCTGACCACCAAGGACCTGGCCGAGTGGAACCAGGCCACCGACGTCGACAAGGAAGACCCCGCCGACGTGGCCCAGAAGTGGCTCGAGGACAACGGCTTCCTCTAGGCCCACCCGCTCACCGAGCAAACCGCCGACGGCCGTCGCCCTCCGGGGCGGCGGCCGTCGCCGCGCCCGGGCTCAGGCCATGCGGGTGAAGAACATCTGCTGGGTGGCGTAGGCCACCAGCTCGGGCCCGTCGGCGCCACGGGGGTCCCACACCGCGGCATCGACCGAGGCGTAGCCGTCGGCGGCCAGGTGGGCCCGGTAGTGGGCCAGCACCCAGCCGGGCGTGGCCGCGCCGAACAGGTGCACCGTGAGGTCGAGGCTCGGTGCGAACCAGCGGTCCTCGGTGGGCGAGACCTTCTCGAACACCGCGCCGGGCATGACGTCGGCGAACACGAACCCGGTGAACGGGTCGAGCCGGCCGTCGGGGCCGACCGGCGGCTGCTCGAAGCGGAACCAGGTGGCGCTCTGGGCCTCGTCGCGGACGCTGGTGGTGTCCCAGAACGGGTGCCCGAGCGCCGGCCGGCCCTCCAGCACCTCCTCCCAGAACGGGAACTCGATGCGCTCGATGTCGCCCGCCTCGGGCGGGAACGGGTCGCGGAACGAGGGTTGGTCCTCGGCGGCGGGCACGTCGGGGTAGCGCAGCTCGGTGAACTCGAAGCCGGGGCGGGTGGTGCCGAAGACGGCCAGGGCGGTGAAGCCGGTGCTCCCGTCGGGCCCGTGCACGGTGGCCTGGGCCTGGGAGACCGAGCGGCCTCGACGGAGGACCTGCACGTCGACCAGCACCTCGCCGGCGGGCACCGGGCTCACGAACACCCCGTGGCAGGTGCGCAGCGCCTGCACCACGGCGCCCTCGTCGACGTGCAGCTCGGCGGCCATGGCCCGGGCGGCGATGGCGGCGAGCACGCCGCCCTGCGGCACCATCGCCAGCACCCACTCCGGGCCGATGGTGGCGGCGTAGCGCCCCTCGCCCACCGGCACCACGGTCGTTGAGTCCCACGGGTCGTTCACCCGGGTGACGATACGAGCCGCTCCGTGGACCAGCAGCACGACTTCGGTCGCCCCGAGCGGCGGCCGACGGCGCCCGTCAGGTCGCAGCTCGTAGCCAGGCCAGCACCGCGTCGCGGTGCGGGGCCAGCCCGTTCATGGCGGTCAGCTCGGGAGGCTGGACCGCCAGGCGTGCGGCGAGGGAGGCGGCCAACGGGCGGTGGGCGGCCACCTGGTGGAACGGCACCTGCTGGACGCGGATCGTGAACAGCACCGCGCCGGTCTGCGGCAGGCGGCGCAGGGTCTGGCGCTCGCTGCGCAGCCAGAAGCGGTCCCCCACCTCGTCGGCCGTGGCGGGCCGCGGGTCGACCGGCGGGTCGGGCGAGAACAGGGCGGGGTCGTCGTGGACCGACCAGTTCCGCCGGGCCACCAGCACGTCGGGGCGCAGCCGGTCGAGGAAGCGGTCGACCTTGTCGACCAGGTCGTCGGCGTAGCGGGGGACGGGCCCGTGGATGGCCGCCGCGCTGCCGCCGAGCTTGTCGGCCAGCCGCCAGTGCGACGGGAAGCACAGCACGGCGGCGTCGAGGTGGTGGGCGCCGCCGTGCGGCACCATCAGCACCAGGTCCTCCTGCGTGCGGCGGGCGGCCACCTCCAGTGGGTGCCCGTCGGGGTGCACCGGCACCGTCGCGAGGTCGGGCCGGTGCGCCTGCTCCCAGGCCCGCACCAGGTCGAGCACCTCGGCTCCGGCCGCCTCGGTGCCGGGGAGGCAGCCGACCACCTCGTCGTGCTGCTCGGCCAGCAGCCGGTGGCGCTCGGCGAGCTCCTCGTCCCGGCGCTCGTCGGGCAGGAGCCACCGTGGCTCGGGGATGCGGCCGAGGCCCATGGCCAGCCACGGCGGCCCCTCGGCCGGGAGCGCGAGCTCGTCCAGCCAGGCCGGCGCCCCGGTCACGGCAGCGGGAACGGGTCCGGGCTGAGCCACAGCGACGCGGCCACGAGCATGGCGGCCACCACCCAGAAGACCACGACCCGCTCGGTCGCGCCCCTCGGGCACCCAGCGGGCGGTGAGCTCGTCGAGGCCGAGCCCGGTGCGGAAGCGAGGGCTGCCGTCGCGCTGGGTCAGCACCGTCAGGCCCACGACGACGACACCGATGCCGCGCAGGACGAGGTCGAGCAGCGGCCGGGCCAGGTCGAACCGGTCCAAGCCGTACCAGCCGGCCACCAGCACGGCGCCGATCCCGATCAGCGGGGAGGAGCGGACGGTGCTGGAGAGGAGGTTGCGCACGAACCGGGCCGGCGCCAGGGCCCCGGGCGCCAGCCGCTTCTCGACCCAGCCCGACGCCACGCCGTGCTCGGCGCGGAGCCGGTGGGCCACCGAGTCGCCCAGCGTGGCGAGGGCGGGCAGCACCAGGAGCACCACGACGGCGAGGACCAGCACCGGCGCCGCCGAGCCGGCCGCCAGCGCCACCAGGAAGAGCGGCACGGTCAGCTTGCGCCGTCCCGGGCGGTGGGGGCCGACGGCCAGCGGCAGCCGCCCGTCGGCCGGCCGGTCGACGGAGGGGGCGGGCGCCGGCGGCGGCGGCGCCAGGCTCGACGGCGGCCGGGCCAGGGCGGTGCGCAGGTCGTGCTGCGGGGCCAGGTACCGGGACGGGTCGTACCGCGACGGGTCGGGGCGCGTGGCGTCGTCGAGCTCGGCGCGGCGCGAGCGCGGTGCGGGTCCCGTCGCGCCCGGCCGGCGCCGCGGCGAGGGTCCGGTCGACGTCGACGTCGCCGTCCGGGCCGGCCGTGAGGTCGGCCCCCCGGGCCACCGTGGCGTCGCCGTCCGGGACCGGTGACCACGCGGCGCCGGCCGCCACGCCGATGCCGCCCAGGCCGGCGGCCACCGCTCCCGGTCGGATGACCTCGGTGGCGCCGGTGGGCTCGTGCTCGGCGAGGGCGGCCTCGCCCGCGGGCTCGTCGAGGTCGTCGGCGTCGTCGTCGGTCCAGCGGGGATCGCCGGCCGGGGCCACGGCGACCGGGTCGGAGGGCCGCCACTCGTCGCCGTCGTCGGGCTCGTCGGGATCGGCGCTCGGGGCCGACGGCGGGTGGACCAGCCGGCCGGGTGCCGGGTCGGGCTCCGCCGGGGGCGGCGGCACGGTGTCGAGCAGGATCGAGCGGGGGCCGTCGGGCAGGCGGCTGATCCCGAGCCGGGACAGGAAGGCGTCGAGGTCCTGGGGCCGGTGGCCCGGCTCCAGCTCGAGGCCGTCGAGGATGGCGTCGCTGACCGGCTTGGAGATGGCCGGGTTCAGCCGGTGCGGCGAGGGCAGCACGGCGCCGCCGTCGCGCTTCGAGCGCCGAGACCGGCACCTTGCCGGTGGCCAGGCGGTAGCAGGTGGCGGCCAAGCCGTAGACGTCGGTGGAAGGGCCGAAGCGGCCCTCGCCGCGGTACTGCTCGATGGGCGCGTAGCCCGGCGTGACCACCCGGGTCATGCCCACCGTCTGGTCCTGGTCGTAGTCGCGGGCCAGGCCGAAGTCGATCACCACGATGCGCCCGTGGTGGGTCATCATCACGTTCGACGGGTTGACGTCGCGGTGCAGCACCCCGGCCGCGTGCACGGGCCGGAGGGCCGCCGCCACCCGTCCGGCCACGTCGAGCACCTCGGCTTCGGGGAAGGCCTTGCCGCGCTGCTGGAGCAGCTCGATCAGGGTCCGCCCCTCGAGGAGCTCCATCACCAGGTACGCCGTGCCGTGCTCCTCGAACACCTCGTAGACCCGGACGATCCCGGGGTGGGTGAAGCGGGCCAGCACCCGGGCCTCGCGCAGGAACCGATCCCGGGCGGCGCGGAACCCGGCCCGGCCCTGAGGCGGCGTCAGCACCAGGGAGCCGTGGCGCACGGCCGACTCGGGGAACAGCTCCTTCATGGCCACCCGGCGCTGGAGGCGCCGGTCGCCCACGTCGTAGGTGATGCCGAACCCGCCGCGGCCGATCACCCGGAGGATCTGGTAGCGGCCGTCGGACAGCCGGGCGCCCTCGACCAGCTCGGCGGCGGCGGCGAGCTGCTGCCCGCACCACGCGCAGACGAGCCAGGCGTCGCCGACCTCGTGGCCGCACTGCGGGCACCGGTCACCGGGGAGCGCCGCAGGAGCGTCAGAGGGGTCCACGGACCGCACAGCGTACGGCGGTGACGGGGACGACCGGGGTCGGGAACCAGGTCGTGGCGGCCGGCGTCACAGCCCGACCCGCTCCCAGGAGGCCTCCATGTCCGTCTCTCGCCTGCGCCGCTCCGCCCCGCCCCGCAGCTCCGCCGCCCGCCCCGCCGGCCGCAGCCGAGCCCTCACGATCCTCGGTGCGGTGGTCGCCCTGGTGGCCGTGGCCGCGGTCATCGGCAGCCACGCCGACGACGGCACCGATCACTCGAAGGCGGCCGCCCAGCGGACCACCGCCGGGAGCCGCGCCGGGGCCGACTCGGCGGTCAGCGACCAGCTGGCGGACGCCCCGGAGGCGTCGACGACCGTCGCCGCCCCGTCGACGGGAGACGCCGACCGTGCCGTCGACGAGGGCGCCGCCAGCTCCGGCGGCACCGCCGCGGCCGACCAGGTCCAGCCGGTCGGCGCACCGGCGGACGCCAAGATCATCCGCACCGGGTCGCTCCAGGTCCGGGTCCAGGCCGGCTCGTTCGCCGACGGCACGGCGGGGCTCACCCGCATCGCCACCGGCCTGGGCGGGTTCGTGTCGGCCAGCGAGATCTCCTCGTTCGAGGACGACCCGAGCGGCACGCTCACCCTGCGGATCCCCGCCGACCAGTTCGACAAGGCGGTCGCCGAGATCGGGAAGCTGGGCACCGTGCAGGCCCTCACCACCGGCAGCCAGGACGTGACCGGCGAGTACACCGACGTCGCCTCCCGCCTCAAGGCCCTCCAGGCCGAGCGCGAGCAGATCAACCTGGTGCTCAGCCGGGCCCAGTCGATCCCCGACATCCTCTCGGTGCGGGATCGCCTCGCCGCCGTGCAGGGCGAGATCGAGCAGGCCCAGGGCCGCCAGAAGGTCCTCGACGACCAGACCTCGCTCTCGACGCTCACCGTCCAGCTGTCCGAGAAGGGCTCCGCCACCTCGGTGACCAAGCCGGCGCCCGAGCGCACCGGCCTCGCCAAGCTGTGGCACGACGGGGTCGACCGCTTCACCGACGGCGGCCGATCGATCGCCCTCGGCCTCGCCACCCTCGCCCCCTGGCTGCTGCTCGCCCTCGTGCTGTGGCTCCCGGCCCGCCTGCTCTGGCGCCGGCTCGCTCCCGTGGCGCCGGCGGCACCCGCCACCCCCGCCACCGCGGCTGACTGATCGCTACGGCTGGAGCCGAGGTCGGAGCCAGGCCACGGTGTCCTTCCACGGCGCCAGGCTCGGGTCGAGCACCGTGAAGTGGTCGCCGTCGAACGGGGCCAGCACCACGTCGTCGCCAGCGTCCTCGGCCGCGGCCACGAAGCGCTGCGACTGGCTGAACGGCACGTTGCCGTCCTGGCGGCCGTGGACGCAGCGCACCGGCACCCCCGACGGCAGCCGCTCGATGGGCGACGCCAGGTCGTAGCGCTCCCCCACCGCTGCGGGCTCGCCGCCCAGCAGGTCCTGCGTCGCCGTGCCGCCCACGCCGTCGGCGGCGGCGCGACGCAGGTCGAGCACCCCTGCCTGGCTCACCACGGCGATGGGCCGCACCTCGGGGGCCGCTCCTGGCGCGTCGCTCGGCAGGCCGGGGCGGTCGGCGATCCAGGCGGCGAGGTGGCCGCCTGCCGAGTGCCCGGCCACGGCGACCCGGGCCATGTCGACCGGGACGCCGTCGGCGGCGAGCGGCGCGAGGTGGTCCACGGCGGCGGCCACGTCGTCGAAGGTGCCCGGCCAGCCGCCGCCGTCCTCGCCCACCCGCCGATACTCGATGTTCCACACCGCCCAGCGCCGGTCCCGGGCGTCGGCCGCCAGGTCGTCCATGAGGCTGAGGTCGTACTCGGCCCTCCAGAAGCCGCCGTGCACCAGGACCAGCACCGGGAACGGGCCCTCCCCGTTCGGCAGCCACAGGTCGCCGAACTGCGAGTCGCCCGGCCCGTAGGCCTTCCGCTCCGGCCCGGCGCCGTCGGCGGTGGACGACGCCTCGCTCGAGCCGCACGCCGCGGCCAGCAGCGGCAGGGCGGCGGTGACGCCCAGGAACCGGCGTCGGGTCCAGCGGCCGTCGGGGAGCGTCACGACCCCACGACGGGGTCGATGCGGCCGCTCCCCGTCCCGAACGGCCCGGCGGGGACGACCGGTGGACGGCCGTCGGAGAGCGAGAGCCCGGCCGTGGTCATCTGCGTGTTCTACTCGTCGTCGTGCTCGAGCGACCGTCGTCCGCCGCGTCCCTTCCCGACCGGGTCCGCTCGGCCGCGGCTGCGGTGGCGCAGCGTTCGACGTTCGTCACCATCGACGACCGCGCGCTGGCGGCCTACGCCGCCACCATCCCGGTGGAGCAGGCCTGCCGGCCGACGCTGGCGCCCGGCGACCTGCCCGCGGTCGACCGGGCCGGCCTGGTCGCGTGGGTCGTCACGGTCAACGCCGTGAACTTCGGCTCCGGCTTCTTCCCCGTCCTGGCGAAGCGGCCCGGCCTGTCGGGCTCGCGTTCGGTCTTCGCCTGCCTGCAGGACCGCTTCGACCGGCAGGGCCCGCTCACGGTGGACGACCTGCGGGCGGCCACCGTCGAGGGGTGCACGGCCCTGTTCGAGCAGGAGCCCGGCGGTCCGGCCACCGAGCTGATGGCGTGGTTCGCGTCGGCCTGGCGATCCCTGGGCGAGGCCCTGGCCGACCGCTGGGACGGCTCGTTCGAGGACCTGGTGGCGTCGGCCGAGGGCTCGGCAGCCACCTTGGCCGAGCTCCTGGCCGGCATCGACGGCTGGGACGACGTGGCCGAGCACGGCGGCGAGCCCGTCCCCCTCTTCAAGCGGGCCCAGATCACCGGCGCCCACCTGGCCATGGCCTTCGCCGGCACCGGGCCGGGCCGCTTCGACGACCTCGACCGGTTGACGATCTTCGCCGACAACCTCGTGCCCCACGTGCTGCGGGTCGACGGCGTGCTGCGCTTCGAGCCCGACCTGGTGGCCCGCATCGAGGCCGGCGAGCTGCTGGCGCCGGGCTCGCCCGAAGAGGTCGAGATCCGAGCCGTGGCCGTCCACGCCAGCGAGCTGCTGGTGCAGCAGCTGCGGGCCGACGGCCACCCCGCCACCGCCATGGGGCTCGACCAGGTGCTGTGGAGCCGCGGCGGGGAGCCCCGCTACAAGGCCCGACCCCGCCACCGGGCCCGCACCACCGCCTACTGACCCGGGCGCGCCCCGCCGCCGTCGTCGCCCGCCGGGTCGACCGCGTCGGCGGCGTCGACGATCTCCTGCAGCTCCAGCGGCGTCATGGCCAGGTCGATGGCCGCCCACGCCGTCTGCGACCACGGGTACAGCAGCACCGGCAGGCTCAGCCCGGTGACGATGGCGAGGACGATCGGCAGGATGAGCCCGCCCTGGGGGTGGCCGCTCTTCCAGAGGATGAACGCCATGATCCCCACGAAGTGCACGGTCTCCAGCGCCATGAAGTTGAGGAACCAGGCCCCCAGGAAGAACCCCGGCTCGCGCTCGAACCGGTAGCCGCACGTGGGGCACCGGTCCTTGAGCCGGAACCGGTGCACGAACAGGGCGCCGCCCCCGCAGCGCGGGCAGCGCCGCCGCAGGCCGCGCTTGACCATCACCTGCCACGTGGGCGGCGGCCCCAGCACGTCCTCGACCTCGAAGGTCCGGTCCATCGCCCCCATCCTCCCCCGTCCGGCCGCCCGTCGCCCCCAGGGGCCAGAAGTCGTTGCCGGGCAACGACGATCGACGTCCGGTCGGCGCGCCGTCAGGTGAGGGTGACGGGGCCGGCGTCGGGGGGCGGGACGCCGAAGGCGGTGGCGACGTCTCGCGGGACCACGGGCTCGGTGGTGGGGTGGGCGGCGGTGATGCGGTCGAGGCGGAACCAGCGGGCGGCGTCGCGGCGCCGGCACCAGGCCAGGAGGTGCCAGTGGAAGCCGTCGTGGGCCAGGCCCAGCGCCTCGACCGGGCGGCGGATGCTGGTCGCGCCCTCGGCGTCGACGTAGTCGACGAGCACCACGGTGCCCGTGCGGACCGCCTCCTCGACCGCCCGCTGGGCCGACCGTGGCGCGCTCGCGCCACCGGCCTCGGCTCCGGGGCTCCCGGTCGCGGCGCCGCGCACCCACACCCGACCGGCCAGCGTCTCGGCCGCGTCACGGGCCCGCTCCGGCACCACGCCCACCAACTTGGTGAGCGCCCGGCGGCCGTCTGCGGCGAAGGGCTGGTCGTCGGCCCGGGCCAGGGCGACGGCCACCGCGATGGCCTCGCCCACGGTGAAGGTCACCGGCGGCAGGGTGGCGGCTGCGTCGAGCACGTAACCACCGCCGGGACCGCCGATGCCGGCGATGGGCACCCCGCCCTCCTGCAGGGCGGTGACGTCGCGCTTGATGGTGCGGGTGGCGACCTCGAACCGGTCGGCCAGCGCCGCCGCCGTCAGGCCCCGGGGACCGGCGGCGCGGAGGGCCTCGCCGATGGCGTGCAGGCGGTCGGTCCGGTTCACGCCCACGACCCTAGGCAGATCTCCCGAGACGGTGACAGGACGGTGTCACCCGGTGGCGCGCACGCTGCTCCCATGACCACCTCCTCCCGCACCACCCACCACGTCCCCACGCCGGACGGCCGCACCCTGGTCGTCGACGTCACCGGGCCCGAGGACGG
This sequence comes from Aquihabitans sp. G128, assembly GCF_019048865.1. Classification (GTDB taxonomy): domain Bacteria; phylum Actinomycetota; class Acidimicrobiia; order Acidimicrobiales; family Iamiaceae; genus Aquihabitans. The sequence continues at coordinate 2,258,990 of NZ_CP077604.1, forward strand.
GCCCACCACCCTGTTCCTCCACAGCGCACCGGGCTCACGGTCGTTCGACCCCGACCCGCAGGCGACGGCCGGCGCCGGCTGCCGCCTCGTCACGTTCGACCGGGCGGGCTACGGGGGGTCGACCGCGCTGCCCACGAGGTCGATCCCCACCGTGCTGGGCCACGCCGCCGATGCCGCCCTGGTGGTCGAGGCGCTCGAGGCCGGCCCCGTGGACGTGGTCGGCTGGTCCGCCGGCGGCCGCATCGCCGCCGCCCTCGCCGCCACCCGGCCGGAGCTGGTGCGCAGCGTGGCCGTCATCGGGACGCCGGCACCCGACGCCGAGGTCCCGTGGGTGCCCGAGGAGCACCGAGCCGTGAGCGCCCGGCTCCGCCAGGACCCGGGGTCGGCCTACGCCGCCCTCCTCGACGCCTTCGCCCCGCTCGGCGCCGCGGTGGCCCAGGACGACGAGGTGGCCGCCGGCCAGGTCGGTGGCGGCCCGGCCGACGAGGCGCTGCTGGCCGCCCGGCCCGAGCTGCGCGCCGCCGCCATCGCCATGGTCCGCAGCGGCTTCGCGCCCGGCGTGGCGGGCGTGGCGGCCGACATCGTGGCCGACCAGGTGGCCGACTGGGGCTTCGACCACGCCGCGATCACCGCGCCGACCACGTGCTGGTACGGCGCCGAGGACCCCATCGTGGGCCCGGCCCACGGGTCCTGGTGGGCCGACGGCATCCGCGGCGCCCGGCTGACCGTCGTGCCCCAGGCCGGCCACCTGGTGGTGGCCGCAGCCTGGGCCGCGGTGCTCGGCGCCCGACCCTGACCCCGCCTACGGTCGACCGAATGGACATCAACGGAGCTTCGATCCTCGTCACCGGCGCCAGCGGCGGCCTGGGGGCCGCCATGGTCCGCGAGCTGGCCGAGCGCGGCGCCAACCTCGTGCTCTCGGCCCGCAACGTGGCCGTGCTCGACCAGCTGGCCGCCGAGACGGGGGCCGAGGTCGTGGTGGCCGACCTGGCGAACCGGGCCGACGTCGAGCGGCTCGCCGCCCGCGCCGCCTCGTGCGACGTGCTGGTGGCCAACGCCGGCATCGGCAGCGACCCGCCGTTGGCCGAGCTCACCTCGGCGGCGATCGACCAGTCGATCGAGGTCAACCTCCGCAGCCCGATCGTGCTGTCGAACGCCTACGCCCAGGCCCGGATCGCCGCCGGCAAGCCGGGCCAGATCGTCCTCATCGGCTCGCTCTCGGGGTTGGCCGCCAGCCCCGGGACCCGCATGTACAACGCCACCAAGTTCGGGCTGCGGGGCTTCGCCCTCTCGTTCCGCCAGGACCTCGACGGCACCGGGATCGGCTGCACCCACGTGCTCCCGGGCTTCATCCGCGACGCCGGCATGTTCGCCGACGGCGACCTCGACCTGCCGCCGGGCGTGCGGACCAAGACCCCCGCCGACGTCGCGGCCGGCGTGGTGCGGGCCATCTCCAAGAACCCCGCCGAGGTGTTCGTGTCCCCCACCGAGCTGCGCCTCGCGTCCACGCTGGGCGGCCTGGCGCCGGCCCTGAGCGCCGCCATCCAGAAGAAGCTGGGCGTGGCCGACCGGGTCTGAGCCCGGGGCGCCTTGACGCCGGGCCGGCCACCGGGTCGCGTGGCGACCGCACCTGCGGCTCCCGCCGCGGGACCGTCGATCGGAACCCGATGACCACCACCACCCCCGAGCCCCCGTCGGCGGCCGGCCACCACCCCGCCGTGCTGGCCGCCGAGGAGGCTCGCGCCGCCAAGGCCCAGCTCCGCGTGGCCGACGCCATCACCCGCTTCGCCGGCTCGATGCTGTTCGTCTACATCCACGCCGTGGTGTTCGCCGTGTGGTGCAGCACCGGGCTGTTCGGGATCGACAGGTTTCCGTTCAACTTCCTGACCATGGCCGTCTCGCTCGAGGCGATCTTCCTGTCGACCTTCGTGATGATCGGCCAGAACCGCCAGGCGGAGTTCGCCCAGCGCAAGGCCGACCACGACTTCAACGAGCAGGAGCGCGAGCTCAAGACCAACACCGAGCTCACCCGCCAGATCCACGCCCTGCTCTGCGAGCTCGACCGGCGGACCGCGGCGGGTGGAGGCGGTGCCGCAGCGGCGCCCGCCAGCTGAGCGCTCCGCCGACGGGCCGGGTCAGCGCTCGGAGCGGGGCCCGCGGCTGAAGCCACCGCCGGAGTGGCGCTCGCCGACCGCCCCTGGCGGGCCGGCCTCGGCCCGGCGGCGCAGGGCGCTGACCTGCTGGTCGCACCACTCGCAGCGAGGGGCGTCGCCCTCCGGCGGCCAGGGCTGGCGGGGGAAGACCCGGGCCGGGATGATCCCGCACGGGGTCAGCTGCGAGCCGCCGCCGATGGCGTGACGGAGGCTCTCCGCCCGATCGTCGTTCGCCGCCACCACGTAATCAGCCATCCCAAGATCATGCCGCCGCCAGATCGAGATGTGCGGTCGCGCCAGGTCAGGGCACGGACGTTCACCTGATCTGGTGATCCGTCCGCACCCGGACCGGACGACCGGCGTGGCGCCCGTAGGGTCGACCATGCGTCGCACCGCCAACCGGGTCCTGGCCATCCTCTTCGTGGCCTTCGTGGTGGTCCCGCTGGTCCTCTACCTCGTCGCCGGCCGCTGACCTCGACGCTGGGGGCGCCTACGCTCACACCCGTGGCGGAGGCGAGCGAGCACGGATCGACGGCGGACGGCGGGGTGGTGCCTCCGGCCGAGCGGGCGGCTCCCGCCACCGAGCGGGCGGCTCCCGACGACGGCGGGACCGTGGTGGTCCGCAGCCCCGAGCTCACGCCGCTCCTGCACTTCGCCCCGACCGCGGCCTGCGCCCTGCTCCTCGGCCGGTCCCCATCGCTGTGGTGGGCGGGCTGCGTGGCTTCGACGGCCCTGATGGGCCTGTGGGGCTGGGCCCGCCGCGGACGCCACCGGCAGGAGGTGGTCGTCGACGCCGACGGGATCACCAGCACGAACCGCAAGGGGTCGCGCCGATGGGACTGGGCGGACCTGGACCACGTCGACGGCCAGGAGTTCGCCCCCAACCTCACGATCCACCCACGGGAGGGCCGCAAGGTCCGCCTCTTCCCCTGGTTCCCCGACAAGGACCCAGCGGCCGACCAGGCTTGCGAGCTCGTCCTCCGCCGGGCGGCGGCGGCCGGCGTCGACGTCACCCAGGGCCCCCTCGCCCTCTGGCGCATCGAGGCCCGCGACATCGACTGGGACCAGGCCATCGTCGAACCCACCTGGTGGGCCCGCCGCCGCCAGAAGCCGTAACCCCACCGAGTCGATGGGTCGGGAGGCGCTGTCGACGGCGCGGGCAGCGGTCTGAGCGTGGGTGAGCTCAGGCCTGTTCGCCTCCGGTGTCGTGCCCATGGACCTCGCACCGGTCCCCGCCGCGATCCGGCAGGACCACGCTCCCACACACCGAGCACGTGCCCCACCGTCCGTACCAGGTGCCGTTGCGTCGGAAGCGGGCAACCGCCTGCCTCCAAGCCTCGAGGTCGTCGTCGTCGGTGTCGCCCTCAGCGTCCATCGGTGGGTCCGGCTCCGCACCGTGGAGGAACCCCTTGATGAAGTAGCGGGCTTCGAGCGACATCTCCGTGATCTCCGAAGACGACACGCTGTAGCTGACCTCGGTGGTCGGACACCACGCGGACAGACGCCCCGTGAAGGTGTGGCTGTTGCCGACCAGGTAGTCCCGCTCGCCGCAGGCGCCGCTGAACCACAGAGCTTCGTCCAGCTCCTGCGCCACCGGCGGTGTCTGTTCCCAGCGGAGCGGGGTGCTGACCTTGCCGACGATGCAGGCCAGAGGCTCGGGATCACCGCTCGGAGGCCACTCGGCGAAGAGGGTTGCTCCCCGCTCGGCCGCGACCGCCAACGCCTCCGACTTGTCGACCAGCTCCAGCCCGTCACCATCCACGTACACCTCGTCACCGGGAACGTCGTCTCCGAAGACGAACTGATCGAGGCGCCACATGCGAGACATGGCGGCAGGATATGGCCGCGTCGCCCAGCGGACGCAGAGAACCCGTGCCCTCCCGCCGGCTCCTGGCAACGTCTCGCGGCATCGCCTCGCTCGGATGGCGACGGACCGGACCCTCCGTGCGGGCCGCAGACCCGGGCACACGTCTCCCCTATCCTCCGTCCGCGCCGCCGACCAGCAGCTGGCGTTCACGGAGGGGCGGATCATGGATGGACCGGGCTGGCACGTCGACCCACAGCACCAAGGCGGGCAACGCTGGTGGGACGGGCAGGGTTGGACCGACATCACCAGGGTTCCCGCCCTCGTCGACGCCAAGCAGCTCGACCGGATCGTCCACCAGCTCAGCCAGATCCGCATCGGCGTCACCTTCTTGGCCGCCGTCGCCGTCCTCGGCCTGATCGGCGGGTTCCTCGCCGCCGTCGCCGGCACCTGAGCCTCGGCGACGGGTACAGCCCCGACCGGCCAGGTCAGCGCTCCCGCCCGCCCTGGACCGGATGACCTCGCCGATGCCGTCGGCGTCGAACATGCGCCTCGGTTCAGCAGGTGACCGTGAGGTAGAAGGGCAGGTTCGTCTGCGTCCCGTCGTCGTTGAAGGTCTGGACGAAGATCCCCGTGGCATCGCTGGTCGCAGGCTGGGCGTTGGCGTAGCCGACGGCAGTGCCAGTCGCGGCCGTGCCGACCGTGGCGTTGTAGGCGCAGCTGCTGACGTCGCGGTCGAAGCGCACGACGCGGGCACCGACCGCCGGCGACGACACGCTCACGGCTCGGGAGTTGCGGCCGAGGCTGCCATCGGCGTTGATCTGGGCGGCCATCTGCTGCTGGTAGTAGCCCTGCACGTCGATGATGATGTGGGTGGAGCTGGTGAAGTCCCGCACCCGGAGGTCCTCGTCGACGACGCACAGGAACCCGGTGGCCCCGCAGAGGCTGACGGTGCCGGTGTTCGAGGCGTTGAACACGTTGGTGGAGTTGAGGAACGTGGCGTTGGTCTCGCCCACCGGGTACGCGCGGACGTACCCCTTGCCGGTCGCCTCGGCGGCGGTCACCGTGATCTCGACGGCAGTCGCCGTGTCAGGGATGCCGCAGCCGTTGGCGGCCCCACCTTGGGCGGCGAAGGTCGCGCCGGTTCCGCGCACGTCGTAGGTGCGCTCCTCACCGATGGCGAACTTCCCGCTCGCCTTGCGGGTGTCGACGAGCCGGCACGGCGCGATGGCCTGGAAGATGGTCTCGCGCTTCGTGCCGCCGAGAGCGCGGGTGCCCGCCCCAGCCGAGGCGGGCCCGTCGTTCTGGCCGCCACCGTCCTGCGCCCACGCAGCGGTCGCTCCGGTTGCAGCAGCGACGGCGACCGCAGCGACGGCGAGCTTCTTCCATCGGTTCACGTTGGTTCCCCCGTGGGTCAGGTGGCCCGCGCCGGTGCGCAGGTCAGGGGGCTGATCGTGGCCAAGGGCCCTTCAAGGTCTCCTCAAGCGCACACCGGAGGGCCCGGCGCGAAGGGGCCACCGCGGGCCGCACCGTCCGCCCGTCGACGCCCTGGCCCCACCGGGCTGCCCGGCCCCGGCCCGATCGGTCGCTCCGACCAGCCGCCGGGCTGACCTGCGACCGGGGCGCTGCACGCGGCTCTCCCCGGTTGCGGTGGTACCGGACGCCGCCGGGGTCTCTGGCCGTGGCCGGCATCGTGCGCCGGTCCTAAGACAGTTGAGTACGAAGTTGGGTACGGCCCCACCTCGGCCAGGTCAGCGGGACTCCCTGCGTGCCCGCTGACCTGGGGGTTCGGTGGTCTGGCCGGAGGGATTTGAACCCACGACCCCCGCGTCCCAAACGCGGTGCGCTACCAAGCTGCGCCACGGCCAGTCGCCGGCCACCGTACCGGGCGCGGTCCGGTGGCCCGGCAGCGGTTGCGGCGTCGGCGGTGTCGGAGCGGTGGGGCCACCGAGGTCGGCAGCCCGTTGCGGCCGGCCGCCTCGGCCGAAAGGACGAGGCAGGAGGGACCCCCGGGACGACGACGGCGGAGCGACCGGTCCGTAGCGTGGCGCCGTGGACTGGATGCGACGGTTGGTCGAGCGGGTGGCGCGCGGCATCACGCCGCGCCGCACGGACACCGTCCTCGGCGTCCTGCTCACCCTCTTCGGGATCGTGGAGGCGCTGGCCCGGGCCGGCGGCTCGCACCCGAAGCCCTGGGTCCCCTCGCTGGCCGCCGGCCTGGTGGCCACCGTGGCCGTGCGGTGGCGCCGCCGCTCGCCGGTGACGGCCGCCGCCGTGGCCTACGCCGCCCTCTCGGTGGGGTCGCTCACCGCATGGGTGGCCAACGGCCAGCAGCGGAGCAACGAGGTGCTGGTGCTCGGCGGGCTCTCGGCGCTGGTGCTCCTCTACTCGGTCGTCCGCTACGCCGAAGGCTGGCAGCGCTCGGCCGTCTGGGCCGCGGCGCTGGGCTCGAGCATCCTCGACTCCACGGCCAGCCAGCAGGGCGTGCCCTACGGCGCCGTCACCAGCTCCGTCATCTTCATCACGTTCATCGCCGCCGCCGGCGTGGCGTTCCGCTACCGCGCCGACCTGCGCGCCGAACGGGACGAGCAGGCCCGCACCGGCGAGCGCGAGCAGCTGGCCCGCGAGCTGCACGACGTGGTGGCCCACCACGTGAGCGCCATGGTCGTGCAGGCGAGCGCAGCGCTGGCCGTGCTCGACCAGCAGCCCGAGGCCGCGCGGCCCGCCCTGCAGTTCATCAAGACCTCCGGCCAGGCGACCATGGGCGAGATGCGCCAGATGGTCGGCATCCTCCGGGGCTCGGACCCGGCGGAGCTGGCGCCCCGGCGCGGCATCGCCGGGCTGGCCGACCTGCTGATCGAGGTGCCCGGCGCCGCCCCCGTGCGGCTCCACGAGGTGGGCGAGCCCCGAGCGGTCGACGCGCCGGTGGACCAGTCGGTCCTGCGCATCGTGCAGGAGTCGGTCACCAACGCCCGCCGCCACGGCCGGGGCGCCCGAGCGGTCGACGTGACGCTCACCTGGAGCCCGGACCGCGTCGAAGCTCGCGTCGACAACGACGGCGCCACCGCCGCGCCGCCCGGTGCCTCCGACCGTGGCTACGGCCTGGTGGGGATGGCCGAACGGGCGCGGCTGCTGGGCGGTACGTTCGAGGCCGGACCCCGCTCGGGCGGTGGGTGGCGGGTGGTCGCCTCCCTGCCCCTCGGCGACCCCGCTCCTCCCCATCGCCACGAGGCCCCGGCATGACCGAACCCCTGCGCCTGCTCATCGCCGACGACCAGGCCATGGTGCGCGCCGGGTTCAAGCTGATCCTCGACGCCGCACCGGACCTCACGGTGGTGGCCGAGGCCGTCGACGGCGTGGAGGCGGTGGAGCTGGCCCGGCGGGAGCGGCCCGACGTCGCCCTCCTCGACATCCGCATGCCCCGGCTCGACGGCATCGAGGCCACCCGCCAGCTCGCCGGGCCCGACATCGCCCACCCGGTGCCGATCCTCATCATCACCACGTTCGACCTCGACGAGTACGTGATCGGCGCCCTGAAGGCCGGGGCCCGCGGCTTCCTGACCAAGGACGCCGAGCCGGAGCTGCTGCTCGACGCCGTGCGAGCCGTCGCCCGCGGCGACGGCCTCATCGCGCCGGCGGTCACCCGGCGGCTGATCGCCCAGCTGGCTGCGGCCCGGCCCACCCGGCCCACCGCCGCGCTCACGCTGCCCGGCGCCGCCCTCACCGACCGCGAGGAGGAGGTGCTGCGGGCCGTCACCCGCGGCCTCACCAACGCGGAGCTGGCCGACGAGCTGTTCATCTCGCTGTCGACGGTGAAGACCCACCTGGCCAGCCTGCTGGCGAAGCTGGGCGTGCGGAACCGGGTGGAGCTGGTGATCCGGGCCTACGAGTCCGGCCTCGTCACCCCCGGCGCCGACTGACGTCTCGGCCCCCTCCTAGGGTCGGCGCATGGCCACCGTCCCCGCCACGCCGACCGGACCCCGCCTCGTCGAACTGCTCGTGGCCGACGCGCCGAGCGCCTGGGCCGACGCCGGCTTCCACGTCGCCGACGATCGCGTGGTGGTGGGCACCGTCGCCTTCGTGCTCACGGGCGGCGCGGCCGGGGGCGCCAGCGAGCGCGGGATCACCGGCTGGCGGCTGTCGGGCGTCGATCCCGCCGGCGTGGTCGACGGAAGGGTCGACGGCCTGCCGACCGAGCTCGTCGAGGCTGACGGCACGACGCCCGACACCGACGCTGCGCCGCACCCGAACGGCGTGGTCGGCCTCGACCACGTGGTGGTGTCCACGCCGGACCTCGAGCGGACCATCGGCGCGTTCACCGCCACCGGGCTGGACCTGCGGCGCATCCGCGGCACCGACGAGACCGGCACCGGCCTGCGCCAGGCCTTCTTCCGCCTCGGCCCCACCATCCTGGAGGTGGTGAGCGGCCCCGAGCCGAGCGGCCGACCCGCCGCCCAGGCGCCGGCCAGCTGGTTCGGCGTCGCCGTCGACGTGGCCGACCTCGACGCCACCGCCGCCCTGCTGGGCGAGGGGTTGGGCCCGGTGAAGGCGGCGGTCCAGCTCGGCCGGCGCATCGCCACGCTGCGCCACAAGGCATTCGCCATGACGGTCGCGGTGGCCGCCATGGACGACGGACCCTCCCGCTAGGGTCCGCTCCAGATGCTCGACCACGTGTTCACCGATGCCATCGGCGCCCTCCGCGACACCGTCGAGGGCGCCATGCTCGAACGGCAGGCCTTCGAGGAGCGCTTCCAGGCCGACGTCCTCCTGGGCGACCTGACCTGGGAGACGTCCTATGCGCTCCCCGGCGAGGGCAGCCCGCCGCGCACCCGCGCCGACATCACGCTCGACTGGCCCACCTGGTCCCAGACGGCCTACCGGTCCTGGTACATCGGCGAGCCGCTGGACGAACCGCCCCGCATCGAGATCGAGATCGTGCTGCGGATCCAGCGCCTGGCCGCCCAGCCCGACCCGCGCCGCGTCCTGGCCGTGCTGCCCCAGGAGTCGAGCCCCATCGGGGCCGAGCGCCTGGCCCGCTCGGGGCCCACCGTCGAGATCGTCCACGACGAGGACCTCGAGGCGGTCGAGTGGGCCATCGAGGTGTCCTACGACGGCACCTACGAGCTCGACGAGGACGTCCTGGCCGACGGCTCGAAGCTCGACGAGCACTTCAGCTCCATGGGCGGCTGGATCGCCTCGACGCTGGTCCGCCTCGGCGACCTGACGTTCGAGTTCCTGCCACCCGAAGAAGCCCACGACTGAACCCGCCGCCCACCCCTTCCGAGGAGCACCACCCATGTCCGACGACGTCGTCCTCTCCGAGGTGCACGACCGCATCGCCACCGTCACGCTCAACCGGCCCGAGGCCCGCAACGCGCTGTCCCGCGCCGTCATCAAGGGCCTGCGCGCCGCGGTCGGCGAGGCCCAGGCCAGCGACGACGTCGACGTGATCATCCTCACCGGCAAGGACCCGGCGTTCTGCGCCGGCCTCGACCTCAAGGAGCTCGGCTCGGGCAGCGGCGACCTCGCCAGCACCGCCCCCGCCGAGGGCACGCCCGTCCGCGACCGGGGGCCGCTGCCCGCCGGCCCCAAGCCGGTCATCGGCGCGGTGAACGGCGCCGCCATCACCGGCGGCTTCGAGCTGGCCCTGGCCTGTGACTTCCTGGTCGCGTCGGACCGGGCCCGCTTCGCCGACACCCACGCCCGGGTGGGCATCCAGCCCTGGTGGGGCCTGACGGTGCTCCTGCCCCAGGCCATCGGCGTGCGCCGCGCCCGGGAGATGAGCGCCACCGGAAACTTCTGCGACGCCCAGACGGCGCTCGACTGGGGCCTCGTGAACCACGTGGTCCCGCACGCCGACCTGCTGCCGTTCACCCGCGGCCTGGCGGCCGACATCGTCTCCAGCGACCAGCGCGCCGTCCGCCAGATCTACGCCACCTACGCCGCCGGCTCGCTGGTGACCGCCGGTGACGCCTGGCTGGTGGAGTCCGGCGCGGCCGCCGCCTGGCAGGGCCAGGGCCTGGACGGCGACGAGATCGAGCGCCGCCGCCAGGGCATCGTCGACCGGGGCCGCACCCAGCTCTAGTGGGGCGTCAGCCGCCGACGGTGGTGGGGACCCCGAGGTCGGTGGCCGCGCCGTCGCCGTCGACGTCGAGGGTGGTGGGGGTGACGGCGCTGTCGCTGCAGACCTTGGCGTCCTGGAACCCGGCGACGGTGTAGCGGGCCAGCGGGTTGCCGCTCACCACCCGGCCCTTGCGGAGGTCGCTGGCCTTGTAGCGGATGCCCGCCACCTCGCCCTCCTGGCGGAAGGCCACGAGGCGCAGCACGCTGCCCGGCGGCGGCTCGCGGTACGGGGTGATCACGGTGAAGCCCTTCGGCGTCAGGCCCACGAAGAAGGCGGTCATGGCCGTCGCCGGGCCGCTGACCTCCCAGTAGGGCTTGCTCTCGGGGTCCCACAGCACGATGCGGGTGATGGAGCCGGCGGCGCACTCCGGCAGCCGGGCGATGTTGAGCCCGTCGCCCTTCTCGATGCCGAGGGGCTCCGACCAGGCGTCGGAGCCCAGGTGGTCCTTGCCGACCTCGGGCAGCACGTGCACGACGTTGCGGCCCACGACGGCCGTGGCCAGCCCGATCACCGCCACCACGGCGACGAACACCGCGAACGACGGGAGCCGTCGATGCCACCAGGGCGTCGAGGGCGAGGACGGTTCGGGCATCCCGATACGTTCGCACACCGGCGGGGCCGGTCGTGCAGCGGGCTCAGCCCGGGGCGTCGGGCCCGGGCTCGGCGAGCGCCTCGAGCAGGCGGCCGATGAGGGCCTCCCACGCCGGCCGGTCCGGCAGCGGGAGGTCGACCACCTCGAGGAGCAGGAACCCGAGCCCCAGGGCGTGGCAGAAGGTGACGAGGGCGGTGGTGTCGATGTCGTCGCCGATGCCGCCGCCGGCCTTGGCGGCGTCGACGATCTGGGCCAGGCGCTCGTGGCGGTCGCCCATCCGCGACCGCAGCATGGCGGTGACGTCGGGCTCGTGGCGGGCGGCGGTGAACGACTCGAGGAGCAGGCCGGGACCGTGGGCGGCACGGCGCTCCTCGGCGGTGCCCCGGTCGATCAGGTGGCTGCCGGCGATGCGGAGGATGTCCTCCATGCGCCCGGAGAACCGGTGGTCGGTGAAGAGCTCGTCGAACTCGCCCGAGGTCGCGGCGTCGATGGCCTCGGCCAGCAGCTCGGCCTTGCCGCGGTAGCGGGAGTAGATGGCGCCGGTGGTGACCCCGGCCCGTCGGGCGATCTCGGCCACCCGGGCCCCGGCGTAGCCCCGCTCGGCGAACTCGGCGGTGGCGGCGGCGAGCAGGCGCGCCCCCAACGGGTCGTCGTCGCTCGCGAGGACGGTGCCAGCTGGGGCTGCGACAGGGGGACCGGACCGAGCGGGCACGGTCCGCAGGATAAGGAGGCGGCCCCCCCGGTGTCGAACAGCGGCACCCACCTCACGGACCCGTCATCGAGCGTTCACCGTCTCTGCCGCACGCGTCCGGATCGCGCTGTACGGTGCTCATCCCACCGATGCCCAAAGGGGCTGTCGGTGTCCGGACAAGGGAGAACCTCGTGAAGCAACGACGTTGGAGCCCAGTGGTGCTCCTCATCGCCGTCCTGGCGCTCGTCCTGGCCAGCTGCGCCAGCAGCGACAGCGACAGCGCCAGCAGCGATGGCAGTGGCGGCGGCGGCGGCAAGGCCGCCACCTGCGCAGGCAAGACGGGCGAGACGGCCACGGCCGAGCCGCTCGGGGCCAAGGACGACGGCGACGGCGCCGGCAAGAAGGTCGGCATGGTCTTCGACATCGGCGGCAAGGACGACAAGTCGTTCAACGAGTCGGCGTTCGACGGCATCACCGCCGCGGCCGACAACATGGGCATCACCGCCAAGGAGCTCGAGCCCAACGCCGACGGCACCAACCGCGAGGCCCTCCTGCGCCAGCTCGCCGACGACGGCAACCAGCTGATCATCGGCGTCGGCTTCAACTTCGCCGAGTCCATCCCGCTCGTGGCCAAGGACTACCCGGACGTGAAGTTCGCCATCATCGACTCCGTCGTCGATGCGGACAACGTGGCTTCGCTGGTCTTCGCCGAGGAGCAGGGCTCGTTCCTGGTCGGCGCCGCTGCAGCGCAGTCCAGCGGCACCGGCACCGTGGGCTTCGTGGGTGGCGTCGAGACCGACCTCATCAAGAAGTTCCAGGCCGGCTACGAGGCCGGCGTGGCCGAGGTGGCCAAGGACGACAAGGTCGAGGTCAAGTACATCACCCCCGACGGTGACTTCTCCGGCTTCAACGACCCCGCCAAGGGCAAGACCATCGCCAAGGGCCTCTACGACGCCGGGGCCGACGTGGTGTACCACGCCGCCGGCGGCTCGGGCTCGGGCGTGTTCGAGGCGGCGGCCGAGGCCGACCACCTCGCCATCGGCGTCGACTCCAACCAGTACCTGCAGGTCAAGGCCGCACAGCAGAAGTGCATCCTCACCTCCATGCTGAAGCGGGTCGACGTGGCCGTGTACTCCACGATCAAGGACTTCGTGAACGGCGACTTCAAGGCCGGCACGAGCACCTTCGACCTGAAGAACGGTGGCATCGACTTCGCCACCCAGGGCGGCCAGATCAAGGACGAGAAGCAGCTCGAGCAGCTGAAGAAGGACATCATCGACGGCAAGATCAAGGTGCCCACCGCACCCTGATCGTGCCCTGAACACCGGAAGAGACCCGGGCCGGCCCGTCCGGCCCGGGTCTCGACCGTTCTGGAGGTCCCGCCCGTGACCGCTGCGACCAGCGATCGCCCCCCCGAGCTCCACCGCCGACCTCGCGGTGGAGCTGACGAACATCGTGAAGCGCTTCCCGGGCGTCGTCGCCAACCGCGACGTGAACCTGGCGGTCCGCCCCGGCACCATCCACGCCATCGTGGGCGAGAACGGGGCCGGCAAGTCCACGCTGATGAAGATCCTCTACGGCATGCAGCGCCCGGACGAGGGCGCCATCCGCATCGACGGGCACGAGGTCAGCTTCCGCAGCCCCACCGACGCCATCGCCGTCGGCATCGGCATGGTCCACCAGCACTTCATGCTGGCCGACAACCTCACCGTCCTCGAGAACGTGATCCTCGGCTACGAGCCCCGCCGGCCCTTCCCCCTGTGGTTCCAGGTCGACACGGGCGCCGCCCGCGAGCGGATCACCGAGCTGGGCCGCCGCTACGGCCTGCCGGTCGACCCCGACGAGCTGGTCGAGACGCTCGGCGTCGGCGAGCGCCAGCGGGTGGAGATCCTGAAGGTCCTCTACCGCGGCGCCACCACCCTCATCCTCGACGAGCCCACCGCGGTGCTCGTCCCCCAGGAGGTCGAGGAGCTCTTCGGCAACCTCGCCGAGCTCAAGCGCGAGGGCATCACCGTGCTCTTCATCTCCCACAAGCTCGACGAGGTGCTCTCGGTCGCCGACGACATCACCGTCATCCGCGCCGGCACCACCGTCGCCACCCGCAAGCCCGCGGAGGTCACCGCCCACCAGCTCGCCGAGCTCATGGTCGGCAGCGAGCTGCCCACGCCCGAGACCCGCGAGTCCACCGTCACCGACGACGTCGAGCTCACCGTCGAGCACGTCACCCGCGAGGAGCCGGGGGCCCGCCCCAGCCTGGACGACGTCTCCCTGCGCATCCGCCGCGGGGAGATCGTCGGCATCGCCGGGGTCGAGGGCAACGGCCAGACCGAGCTGATCGCCGCCATCATGGGCATGCTGCCGGTCACCTCCGGCACCATGTCGCTGGCCGGCCAGGACATCACCCACTGGTCCACCCGCCAGCGCCGCGAGGCCGGGGTGGGCTACGTGCCCGAGGACCGCCACCGCCACGGCCTGCTGCTCGACGCGCCGCTGTGGGAGAACGAGATCCTCGGCCACCAGTCCGAGGCGCCGAACTCGAGCGGCCCGTGGATCGACCGCGACGGCGCCCGGTCCCGCACCACCGAGATCGTCGAGCGCTACGACGTGCGCACCCCCAACATCGACGTCATCGCCGACGCCCTCTCCGGCGGCAACCAGCAGAAGCTGATCATGGGCCGCGAGCTCATGGCCGGCCCCAGCCTCCTGATCGCCGCCCACCCCACGCGAGGCGTCGACGTGGGCGCCCAGGCCGCCATCTGGGACCACCTCCGCGACGCGCGCCGCCGGCCTGGCCACGCTGCTCATCTCCGCTGACCTCGAGGAGCTCATCGGCCTGTCCGACACGCTCCTCGTCATCTTCGAAGGGGCCATCGTGGCCGAGCTCGACCCCACCCGGACGAACCCCCAGGAGCTCGGCTCCCACATGACCGGGGCCCGCGGCACCGAGGCCGCGCCCACCGCCACCGACGATCCGGGAGCGCCGCAGTGAAGCAACGCCTGAGCCTCCAGCTCGCCGCCCCCGCCCTCGCCATCCTGGTGGCCGTCGTGGTGTCCTCGGCGATGCTGGTGGCCACCAAGAACAGCCCCCACGACGTCTTCGAGGTCATCCTCACCAAGGGCTTCTCGAAGGTGTACCTGGTCGACACGTTCAACCGGGCGGCGCCGTACTACATCTCCGGCGTCGCGGTCGCCATCGGGTTCAAGATGAACCTGTTCAACATCGGCACCGAGGGCCAGTACAAGCTGGGCGCCCTCATCGGCGCGTGGGCCGGGGCGGCGGTCCACTTCCCCGCTCCCCTGCACGTCCTGTTCATCATGCTGGTGGCCATGCTCACCGGCGCGGCGTGGGCCTCCATCCCCGCCATCCTCAAGGCCACCCGGGGCGTGAGCGAGGTCATCTCCTCGATCATGCTCAACGGCATCGCCCTCGGCCTCGGCGCCTTCCTCCTGGGCAACTGGCTGCGCATGCCGCCCACGCCCGGCTTCACCGCCGGCACCCGGGTGATCGACCAGAGCGGCCGGCTCCCCACGCTCAACGGCGTGCTGGGCTCGCTCGGCCTCGACATCCCGTCGGCCAACCGGGTGCAGTCCTACGTGATCGTCGCCCTCGTGGTCGGCATCGTGTACCACGTCGTCATCTGGCGCTCCCGTTTCGGCTACGACCTGCGGGCCACCGGCTCCAACCCGGAGGCCGCCGAGGCCAGCGGCGTCAACGCCAAGCGCATGATCATCTCGGCCATGCTCTTCTCCGGCGCCATCGCCGGCCTGGTGGGCCTGAACAACGTCATGGGCCAGTCGGGCCGCTACACCGACGTCTCGGTGGTGAACGGCATCGGCTTCACCGGCATCGCCATCGCCCTGCTGGGCCGCAACCACCCCGTCGGCATCGCGTTCGGCGCCCTCCTGTGGGCGTTCATGGACGCCGTGCAGGCCCCGCTCTCCAACGCCGACCTGCCCAAGCAGATCACGTCGATCCTGCAGGGCGTCACCGTGCTCTCGGTGGTCATCGCCTACGAGGTGGTGCGCCGCGTGGGCCTGCGCCAGCAGGCGGCCGGCCTGAGACGAGACGTCACCGCCGGCGGGGCCCCGCCGCCGCCCAGCACCGACGGCCCGGAGGTGGCCCCCCGCATGACCACCGTCGACACCGGCAACCCGCTCACCAGCCCCACCGGCGGCGCCGTCGCCCCGGCCGCCGGGGCCGGTCCCCTGGCCGTGCTCGCCCGCATCCCCCGGCCGGTCCGGCTCCTCGCCTACCTCGTGGTGGGCGTGAGCATCCTCACCATCTCCCGGCTCTACACCGACGCCAACCAGCTCACCGCCCAGGGCACCTTCCAGTCGGCCATCCAGCTGGCCCTGCCCATCGGCCTGGCCGGCCTCGGCGGCCTCTGGGCCGAGCGGGCCGGCGTGGTCAACATCGGCCTCGAGGGGATGATGGCCCTCGGCACCTGGTTCGGGGCCTACGGCGCCATCGCCTACGGCCCGTGGACCGGCGTGCTCTTCGGCGTGCTGGGCGGCGCGGTCGGCGGCCTGCTCCATGCCCTCGCCACCGTCACCTTCGGCGTCGACCACATCATCTCCGGCGTCGCCATCAACCTCCTGGGCGTCGGCATCACCGAGTTCCTCACCTCGGTCAGCTGGAACGGGGCGTCGTCCAAGGAGTCGCCGTCCATCCCCAGCAACATCACCCGGGTCGACCTCACGCCGTTCCTCAACAGCCCGCTGCGCACGCTCAGCGGGCAGAAGCGACCCGTGCTGTCGGACCTCGCCAACCTGTGGCTGGCGGCCACCGCCAACGTCTCGCTCCTGGTGGTCATCGCCGTCGCCCTGTTCCCCATCACCTGGTACGTGCTGTGGAAGACGCCGCTCGGCCTGCGCCTGCGCTCGGTGGGCGAGGACCCCGAGGCCGCCGACTCGCTGGGCGTGAAGGTGTACCGCATGAAGTACCTGGCGGTCACCATCTCCGGCGCCCTCTCGGGCCTCGGCGGCGTGGTGCTCGTCTACCTCTTCGCCGGCAAGTTCCAGAGCGGCCAGACCGGCGGCCGGGGCTACATCGGCCTCGCCGCCATGATCTTCGGCAACTGGCGACCGGGCGGGCTCATCGCCGGCGCCAGCCTGTTCGGCTTCATGGACTCCATGCAGTCCCAGGTCGATGCCACCAGCCACGCCCTGCTGATCGTCATCAGCCTCGTCTTCGTCTGCTGCGCGGCGTGGACCGCCTACAAGCGGAAGTGGATCTCGGTGGGGCTGTTCCTGGTGCTGGCCGCCGGCTGCGTCTGGTGGTACCAGCAGACCGACGAGCTGCCCAGCGAGCTCATCCCCTACTTCCCCCACATCACCACCCTGCTGGTGCTGGTCTTCGCCTCGCAGCGGCTGCGCATGCCCGCCGCCGACGGCAAGGTCTACCGCCGCAGCGGACGATGACGGCGCCCACCCCCGACTGGGACCTGCTCCGCGAGCGGGCGCGGGCCATGACCGAGCGGGCCTACGCGCCCTACTCCAACGTCCGCGTGGGCGCCGCCGGCCTCACCGACGACGGCCGGGTGGTGCTGGGCTCCAACGTCGAGAACGCGTCCTACGGCCTCTCGCTCTGCGCCGAGTGCAGCCTGGTCTCGCACCTCGTCGGCACCGGCGGCCACCGCCTGGTGGCCCTGTCGGTGGTGGGGGGCGACGGCGAGTACCTCGCCCCGTGCGGCCGCTGCCGCCAAGTGCTCTACGAGTTCGGCGGCCCCGAGCTGCTGGTCGACACCGGCGCCGCGGTGGTGACGCTGGGCGACCTGCTGCCCGGGGCGTTCGGTCCCGCCGACCTGCCCACCCGGGCCACCCCGCCCGCCGGAGAGGACCCCGCCCCGTGACCAGCGACCGGCTCTACCACGTGGGCTTCGGCCCCTCCGACCTGCCCGAGGGGTGCGACCTCGTCCTGCTCAGCGGCGATCCCGGCCGCTCCGAGCTCATCGCCACCCACCACCTCACGCCGGTGCGGGACCTGTCGCGCAACCGCGGCCTCGATGCCTTCCTGGCCACCCTGCCCGGCGGCCGACCGGTCGTCTGCGCCACCAGCGGCATGGGGGCGCCGTCCATGAGCATCGTGGTCAACGAGCTGGTCCAGGCCGGCGCCCGCACCATCATCCGCATCGGCACCAGCGGCTCGATCCAGGACCACGTGCGGGTGGGCGAGGTGGTCGTCGGCTCCGGCGCCCTCACCAACCAGGGCGCCGCCGACGACATCGCCCCGCCGCAGTACCCCGCCACCGCCGACCCGTTCCTCGCCGTCGCCCTCGCACAGGCCGCCGAGCGACTGGGCATCGCCCACCACGTCGGCACCATGGCCTCCACCGACACCTTCTTCGAGGGCCAGGAGCGCTCGGCGTCCTCGGCCAACCCCCACCTGCTGCGCCGGGTCACCGGCATGCTCGACGAGTACGCCGGCCTCGGCGTCCTCAACTTCGAGATGGAGGCCGGCACCCTCTTCAAGATGGGTGGCGTCTACCGCTTCGCCGCCGGCTGCGTGGTGGGCATCATCGCCCAGCGCACCGAGGACGAGTCGGTCGACCTCGCCGAGAAGGACGCCGCCATCGACCGCGCCATCCAGGTGGCCATCGCCACCGCGGATGCCTGGGACCGCTAGCGGTCCGGAGCGCGGCCGGTAGGATCAGCGGGCCGCACGGTGCGGCCCTCGGCCTGCCAGCCGATCAGCACGGAGCACCCCATGGTCCTCTCTGCCTCCCAGGTCGCCGCCTACGAGCGCGACGGCTTCCTCGTCGTCCCCGACGCCATCCCGCACGACGCGTGCGACGCGCTCATCGCCCGGGCCACGCAGCTCGTCGACGAGTTCGACCCCAGCACCGTCTCGGTGTTCTCCACCAAGGAGCAGACCCGTACCAGCGACGAGCACTTCCTCGCCTCGGGTGACGGCATCACCTGCTTCTTCGAGGAGGAGGCGTTCGCGCCCGACGGCTCGCTGCGCCAGGACAAGGCGCTGTCGATCAACAAGATCGGCCACGCCATGCACGACCTCGACCCGGTGTTCGACGCCTTCAGCCGCCAGCCGGCGATCGCCGAGGCCGCCGCCGCCATCGGCATGGCCGACCCCAAGCTCCTGCAGTCGATGTACATCTTCAAGAGCCCCCGCATCGGCGGCGAGGTCACCTGCCACCAGGACTCGGCGTTCCTCTACACCGACCCCATGACCGTGGTCGGCTTCTGGGTGGCGCTCCAGGACGCCACCCTCGAGAACGGCTGCCTCTGGGCCCAGCCCGGCGGCCACCGCACCCCGCTGCGCCAGCGCTTCGTGCTCGACCCTGCGGGCGGCACCCGCTTCGAGCAGCTCGACGACACGCCGTGGCCCGAGCCCGGCGGCCCCGAGCTGGTGCCGCTGGAGGCGAAGAAGGGGACCATGGTCCTGCTGCACGGCCTGCTCCCCCACTGGAGCGACGTCAACCGCAGCGAGCGCAGCCGCCACGCCTACACCGTCCACGTGATCGACGCCGCCGCCGACTACCCCGCCGAGAACTGGCTGCAGCGCCACGACCCTGCCCTCCCCTTCCGCGGCTTCGACCGGCCGGTGCCGGCACCCGCCTGAGCGGTGGAGGTCGGCTGGCGGCCCTTCGGCCGCGACGACACGGTGCTCATGCACCGCTGGCTGCAGCAGCCCCACGTCTCGAGGTGGTGGGACCGCGTCGAGCGCACCCCGGAGTCGACCGCCGTGGAGTTCGACCCCGAGTCCGACGAGAACCGCCACCTGCACCAGGTGGTCATCGAGGTCACCGACGACGCCGGCACCACCACGCCCGTCGGCTGGCTGCAGTGGTACCTGCTCGACGACGAGCCGACGTGGGGCCCGGGCCTGGTGCCGCCGCCGCACACCGTGGCGCTCGACCTGCTGATCGGCGTCGAGGCGTGGATCGGCCGGGGCGTCGGCCCGGCGGCGATCCGGCTCATCAGCCAGGAGGTGGTCCGGCAGGTCCCGGGCTGCACCCACCTGTGGATCGACCCCAACCCCCGCAACGAGCGGGCGATGCGGGCCTACGCCGGCCTCGGCTTCCGGGACACCGGGGTCGACCTCCACGACCCCGAGGACCCGGCCGAGGTGCGTCGCCTGATGATCGCCACCGTGGAGCCTGGGGTTGGCCTCGCTCCCTGAACGCCCGGTGACGCCGGGTGACGGGCCGTCGCCGCGTCAACGAACTGTTGAAGATGTCGGGGCGCCGGGACCGGAGGCGGCCGCTACCCTCGATCCATGACCGAACGGATCAGCGAAGGTGCCATCCGCCGGGCACCGAAGGTCGTGCTGCACGACCACCTCGACGGCGGCCTGCGGCCCACCACCGTGATCGAGCTCGCCGCCGAGGCGGGCCACACCCTCCCCACCACCGACCCCGGCGAGCTCCAGGCCTGGTTCACCGAGGGCGCCAACCGCCGCGACCTCGACCTCTACCTCCAGACCTTCGAGCACACCGTGGCCTGCATGCAGACCACCGAGTCCATCGAGCGGGTGGCCTTCGAGTGCGCCGAGGACCTCGCCGCCGACGGCGTCGTCTACGCCGAGGTGCGGATGGCGCCCGAGCTCTGCATCGAGCAGGGCCTCACGCCCGACCAGGCGGTGGAGGCCATGCTCGCCGGCTTCGAGCGGGGCTCGGCCGGCAAGCCCATCGAGATGGGCCTCATCGTCACCGCCATGCGCCACGCCGCCCGCTCCCAGGAGATCGCCGAGGTCGCCCTGCGCCACCTCGACGAAGGCGTGGTGGGCTTCGACATCGCCGGCAGCGAGAGCGGCAACCCGCCCAGCCGCCACCTCGACGCCTTCCGCACCGTCGCCCAGGCCAACTCCCACATCACCATCCACGCCGGCGAGGCCTTCGGCCTGCCCAGCATCTGGGAGGCGCTCCAGATCTGCGGCGCCGAGCGGCTGGGCCACGGCGTGCGCATCATCGACGACATCACCGTCGACCCCGACGGCCAGGTCGCCCTCGGCCGGCTGGCCTCGTTCGTGCGGGACCGGCGGGTGCCGCTCGAGATGTGCCCCACGTCGAACGTGAACACCGGCGTGTGCGACACCATCGCCGAGCACCCCATCGGGCTGCTCCGCCGGCTGCGCTTCCGGGTCACCGTCAACACCGACAACCGGCTCATGAGCGACATCTCCATGGGCCGCGAGTTCGCCAACCTCCACGAGGCCTTCGGCTGGGGCTGGGACGACTTCGAGTGGCTCACCATCAACGCCATGAAGAGCAGCTTCTGGCCGTTCGACAAGCGGCTGCGGATCATCGACGAGCAGATCAAGCCGGGCTACGCCGCGCTCAAGGCCTCGGCGCTGGGGTCCTCCCTGGCGAGCGCCCGGTGACCGGCGAGCTGCGCCGGGTCACCGTCTTCTGCGGCTCCAACCCCGGAACCGACCCGGCCTACGCGGAGGCCGCCCGCGCCCTCGGCGCCGAGCTCGCAGCGCGCCGCATCGGCCTGGTCTACGGCGGAGGTGCGGTGGGCCTCATGGGCATCGTCGCCGACGCCACGTTGGCCGCCGGCGGCGAGGTCACCGGGATCATCCCGCAGCACCTGTGGGACAAGGAGGTCGGC
This sequence comes from Aquihabitans sp. G128, assembly GCF_019048865.1. GTDB lineage: Bacteria > Actinomycetota > Acidimicrobiia > Acidimicrobiales > Iamiaceae > Aquihabitans. The sequence goes on from NZ_CP077604.1 coordinate 2,279,924, forward strand.
CACAAGGGCCTGACCGAGCTGCTCGTGGTGGGCTCGATGCACGAGCGCAAGCTGGCGATGGCCGACCGCGCCGACGGCTTCGTGGCCCTGCCCGGCGGCGTGGGCACCTTCGAGGAGCTCTTCGAGGTGCTGACCTGGACCCAGCTCGGCATCCACGACAAGCCGGTGGGCGTGCTCGACGTCGCCGGCTTCTACGCCCCGCTGCTCGGCTTCCTCGACTCCGCGGTCACCGCCGGCTTCCTGCGCGAGGGCCACCGGGAGATCCTCCGGTCGGCCACCGACCCGGCCGATCTGCTCGACCAGCTGGGGGCGTGGCGGCCCGTCGAGATCCAGAAGTGGCTCGACCGGGAGCAGCGCTAGCCCAGCCCGCCGGCGGTCAGCCCAGGCCCTCGAGGATGCGCCGGCTGGCGGAGCACCCGAGGCGGGTGGCCCCGGCCTCCACCATGGCCACCGCGGTGGCGGTGTCGCGGATGCCGCCCGAAGCCTTCACGCCCAGGCGGCCGTCGACGGTGGCGGCCATGAGCGCCACGGCGTGGAGGCTGGCCCCGCCCGCCGGGTGGAAGCCGGTGGAGGTCTTCACGTAGTCGGCCCCGCCCGCCTCGGCGGCACGGCAGGCGGCGATGATGCGCTCGTCGGACTGCAGCCAGGCCGACTCGATGATGACCTTGAGGTTGTGCGGCTCGGGCACCGCAGCACGGACGGTGGCGATCTCGGCCTCCACCCGGCCCCACAACCCACCGGCCACGAGGCCCAGGTCGATCACCATGTCGATCTCGACGGCGCCGTGCTCGATGGCGAGGGCGGCCTCGGCGGCCTTGGTCTCCGGGCGGTGCGAACCGGAGGGGAACCCCACGACGGTGGCGACGGCGGTGCCGCCCGGCAGGGCGCCGGCCGGCAGGGGCAGGCGGTTCGGCGACACGCAGATGGCGCCGACGCCCAGGGTGGTGGCCTCGCCGCAGAACATGGCGATCTGGCCCGGGGTGGCGTCCGGCGACAGCAGGGTGTGGTCGATGAGGCGGGCGAGGGCAGCACGATCCATCCCTGCATGCTGCCAGGCACCCCGGCCGATCCCCACCTTCCCGGGACCCGGCGGACCCTCCACCGCGAGCCGGGCAGGCGCGGCCATCATGGGTGGCGTGCAGATCTCCGTCGTCGACCACCCCCTCGCCGCCCAGGCGCTCGCCACCCTCCGTGACGTCGACACCGATCGGGTGGGCTTCCGCCACGCGATGGACGACCTCGCCGGGATCCTCGTCTACGAGGCCACCCGCACCCTGCGCACCGAGTCCTACGAGGTGACCACGCCGCTCGCGACCACCACCGGCACCCGCCTGGCCGAGCCGCCGATGGCCGTGCCGATCCTGCGTGCCGGCCTCGGCCTGCTGCCCGGCGTGCTCCGCCTCCTGCCGGACGTGCCCACCGGGTTCATCGGCGTGGCCCGCAACGAGGAGACCCTCGTCCCCGAGCCGTACATGAACTCGGTCCCCGACGACCTCGGCGGCCGCGACGTGCTGGTGCTCGACCCCATGCTCGCCACCGGCGGCTCGCTCACCCACGCCTGCGGCATCCTCCGGGACCGCAACCCCGGCCGCCTCATCTGCGTCTGCGTCCTGGCGGCCCCCGAGGGCGTCGCCGCCCTCGACCGCTCCGGCCTGGCCGACGAGCTGGTCGTCGGCTCCATCGACGACCACCTCAACGACGTCGCCTACATCGTCCCCGGCCTCGGCGACGCCGGCGACCGCCTCTACGGCACGGCGTAGCCCGAGCGTCCTGGGGTAGACCCCACCGCATGCAGATGCGGTTGGAAGAGCTGGTGATCGACAGTCGGGACCCGCGGGCGCTCGCGGCGTGGTGGGCCGAGGCGCTGGGGTGGGAGCTGCACCCGGAGGGCGACGACGAGGTCTACGTCCGCCAGGCGGCCGACGCGGACGGCGTGTACCCGTTCCCGGAGCTGGCGTTCTGCACGCTCGAGCACCCCGAGGCCGGGCGCGAGGGCATCCACCTCGACCTGAACAGCTCCTCGCCGGAGGACCAGCAGGCCACCGTCGAGCGGCTGCTGGCGCAGGGCGCCACCCGGGCCGACGTGGGCCAGGCGCCCGACGCCCCCTTCGTGGTGCTGGCCGACCCCGAGGGCAACAACCTCTGCGTGCTCGACCCCCGGCCGGAGTACGCCCACCTCGGCACGCTGGCCGGCTACACGCTGGCCGCCCACGACGCCCAGGCCCTCAAGGAGCTCTGGCAGGTGGCCACCGGCTGGGCCGTCACCCGCGACGAGCCCGACCACGTCATCCTCACCCCGCCCGACGGCGGTCCCCCGGTCGAGATCATCACGCGACCGACCATGGCCACCAGCACGGCCAAGCTGCGCAGCCACTTCGACGTGCGGGCCGTCGACGGCACGCCCCAGGAGGACGTGGTCGAGCGCCTGCTCGCCCTGGGCGCCACCCGGGCCGACATCGGCCAGGACGCCGACGACCCGCTCATCTCGTGGGTCGTGCTCGAGGACCCCGAGGGCAACGAGCTCTGCGTCCTGGCCACCCAGGGCTGAGCGCACGGGCCCGGCCGGGCTCGCGCCGGGTCAGCCCAGGCCGGTGGCGGCGGCGATGGCGGCGGTGAGCTCGGCAAGGGCCTCGGCGGCGCGCTCGCGTGCGGCGGGCAGGCCGTCGGCGGCGTCGGCGACCGGCTCGACGACCTCGACGTAGCACTTGAGCTTGGGCTCGGTGCCGCTCGGGCGGACCACGATCCGGGCGTCGTCGAGGTACAGGAGCAGGACGTCGCTGGGGATGAACCCCCGCTCGGCGTCACCGTCGACGAGGTCGGTGATCGACGTGACCGGGCGGCCTGCGAGCTCGGTGGGCGGCGCGGCCCGGAGCGCGGCCATGGCCGCCGCCAGGTCGGCCATGCCGTCGGCGCCGGCCACCCGGGCCGACCACTGGCCGGTCAGGTGCACCCCGTGGGTGCGGGCGAGGTCGTCGAGCACGTCGAGCACGGTGCGCCCCTCGGCGGCGAGGACGGCGACCGCCTCGGCGAACAGCACGGCGGCGGAGATGCCGTCCTTGTCGCCCACCAGGTCGCCCACGCAGAAGCCGAGGGCCTCCTCGTAGCCGAAGCCCAGCGTCCGGCCCGGGCCGGCGGCCCGGCTGATCCACTTGAAGCCGGTGAGCGTCTCGACGAACTCGACGCCGGCCGCCGCCGCCATGCGGGAGAGCAGGGTGGACGAGACGATGGTGGTGGCGAAGATGGCGTCCGCCGACACGCCGCCGTGGTCGAGCAGGTGCTGGGCCAGCACCGCACCGATCTCGTCGCCGCGGAGCGGCCGCCAGCCCTCGGGCGACGACGCCGGTCCCCGGGCCGGGTCGGGCACCGCGGCGCCGAGCCGGTCGGCGTCGGGGTCGTTGGCGAGGAGGACCTGGGCCCCTGCGGCCGACGCCGTGGCGAGGCCGAGGTCGAGCGCGCCGGGCTCCTCGGGGTTGGGGAAGGCGACCGTGGGGAAGTCGGGGTCGGGCTCGACCTGCTCGACCACCTCGGCGGCGGGCCGGAAGCCGGCGGCCTCGAAGACCCGCCGGAAGGTGGCGGCGCCGACCCCGTGCATGGCCGTGTAGGCCACCGTGACGTCGCGGGCCTCGGGCACCCGGCCGGACACGGCCGCACCGGCCACGTAGGCGGCGGCGACATCGTCGCCCAGGCGCAGGATGTCGGGGTCGTCCTCGCCTGAGCGGGGCACCACCGAGACCAGCGGCACGGCCGCCATGGCGGCGGCGATGTGCTCGTCGGTGGGGGCCACGATCTGGCGCCCGGTGCCGTCGTAGACCTTGTAGCCGTTGTCCTGAGGCGGGTTGTGGCTGGCCGTGACCATCACGCCGGCGGCCGCGCCGAGGTGGCGCACGGCGAAGGCGAGGACGGGCGTGGGCAGCGGGCCGGGCAGCAGGTGGGCCCGGATGCCCGCCGCCGCGAACACCGCGGCCGAGGCCTCGGCGAAGTCGGCCGAGCGGTGGCGGGCGTCGAAGCACACCGCCACCCCCGCCGGGGCCCGTCGGGCCCGGCGGTGTCGCGGAGCCAGGCCGAGATGCCGGCCGCCGCTCGCACGACCACGGCCAGGTTCATGCGGTTGGGACCGCCGCCCAGCGCGCCGCGCAGCCCGGCGGTGCCGAACTCGAGGTCCATGCGGAAGCGGTCTTCCAGGTCGTCGACGGCGTCTCGGGACCCGCCGTCGGCCGCGTCGAGCAGGTCGCTCAGCTCGTCACGGGTCAACGGGTCGGGATCATCGGCGATCCAGTCGACCACCCGGCCGCGCAGCTCGGTGCTCCAGCCGTCGGCCATCAGATGCGCCCCACGATGTCGGCGATGAGGGTTCCCATGCGCTCGGCGGACGTGGCCGCCACGGCCAGCACGTCGTCGTGGTCGAGGACCTCGTCGGTGAGGCCGGCCGCCAGGTTGGTCACCAGCGACACCGCCAGCACCTCGGCCCCGGCGTGGGCGGCGGCGATGGTCTCCAGCACGGTGGACATCCCCACCAGCTCGCCGCCCAGCGCCCCCACCATCCGCACCTCGGCCGGCGTCTCGTAGGTGGGGCCGAGCAGGCCGAGGTAGACGGCCTCCTCCAGCTCCGGGTCGACCGAGCGGGCCAGCTCGCGCAAGCGGGGCGCGTAGGCGTGGCTCATGTCCGGGAAGCGGGGCCCGAAGCGCTCGTCGTTGACGCCGAGCAGCGGGGTGTGGCCGGTGAGGTTCACGTGGTCGCTGATGAGCACCGGTTGGCCGGCCCACATCCCGGGGCGCAGGCCGCCCGCGGCGTTGGTGAGCACCACCGCCTTGGCGCCGGCGCGCACTGCGGTGCGCACCCCGTGGGCCACCACGTTGGGGTGGTGGCCCTCGTAGAGGTGGACCCGGCCCATGAACGCCAGGATGTGGCGGTCGCCGTTGCGGATGGAGCGCACCGTGGTGCCGTGGCCCTGCACCGACGCCTCGGGGAAGCCCCCGAGCTCGGTCATGGGCAGCTCGGCGGTGACCTCGCCCATGCGGTCCGCCGCCGGCTTCCAGCCCGACCCGAGCACCACGGCGACGTCGTGCCGCTCGACCCCCGTGGCCTCGGCCAGCCGGGCAGCGGACGCCTCGGCCGCGTCGAACGGCGAGGTCACGGGATCCGGGAAGGTCACGAGGGCAGCTCCGATCGCAGGGACCGTCAAGTCTGCCCGAACGGGCGTGCCCTAGTCCGCCAGCGGGATCATCTGGGCGAGGGAGAGGCCGGGGCGGGGGCCGATGTGGCCGATCACGGCGGCGGCGGCGATGGAGCCGAGCATGCCGGAGTCGTGCAGGGAGCGGCCCTGGGTCAGCCCGAACAGGAAGCCGGCGGCGTACAGGTCGCCGGCGCCGGTCGTGTCGACCCGCTTGGGGATCTGGTGGGCGGCCACCGGCACGATCTCGTCGGCGGTCACCACCACCGAGCCGTCCTTGCCCTTGGTGATGGCGGCGATCTCGCACACGCCGCGCACCGCGGCGATGGCCTCGTCGAACGAGTCGACGCCGTAGAGACCGGTGATCTCGTCCTCGTTGGCGAAGAGGATGTCGACGCCCTCGGAGACCAGCTCCAGGAAGTCGTCGCGGTGGCGCTCGACGCAGAAGCTGTCCGACAGGGTCAGCGACACCTTGCGGCCGGCGCGGTGGGCGGCCTCGGCGGCGGTGCGGAAGGCCTCCTTGGCCTCGGGCCGGTCGAACAGGTAGCCCTCGAGGAAGGTGATGCGGGCCGAGGCGATGAGGTCGGTGTCGAGGTGGTCGGCGCAGAGGGTGGCCGAGGCGCCCAGGTAGGTGTTCATGGTCCGCTCACCATCGGGCGTGACCACGATCATGCAGCGGCCCGTGGGATCGCCGTCGGTGGCCTTCACGGAGTCGAAGTGCACGCCGAGGGAGTTGAGGTCGTGGCCGAAGGACTTGCCCAGGCCGTCGTCCTTCACCCGGCCGATGTAGGCGGCCCGACCGCCGAACGAGGCCACCCCGGAGAGGGTGTTGGCGGCCGAGCCGCCCGACGCCTCGGTCTTGTCGCCCATGGCGGCGTAGATCTCCTCGGCCCGCTCGGTGTCGATGAGCGTCATGGACCCCTTGACCAGGTCCAGCCGGTCGATGAAGCCCTCGTCCTCGGTGCTGAGCACGTCGACCAGGGCGTTGCCGATGCCCAGCACGTCGAAGGCGGCGGCGGACTCGTTCAGAGGCGTGTTCACGGCCGGGAAGGCTAGGGCGAACCGGACGCGCCGACCCAGCCGGGCGCGCCGGGGCCGCTAGGTTCGATCGCTCTCGATGAAGGAGACGGGCGCATGGTTCGAGGACGGAAGATCACCGCGGCGGTGCTGGCGGCGGGCGCCCTGGCGCTGGGCGCCTGCGGCGGCAGCGGCTCCGACGACGCCGCGACCACCACGACCAAGGCCCCGGCGGCCACGTCCACCACCGCCGGAACGTCGTCGTCGACCACCGCCGCCACCGCGTCGACGACCACCGTGGACGAGGGCACCACCACCACGGCCGCCGGCGGGGTGACCACCACCACCGAGAGCAGCGAGGGCCGCGACACCGACACCAGCGAGCTCGACACCCTCACGCCCGACGGCGACCACTACGGGTACATGGCCGGGCTCGAGAAGGGCACCGTCGAAGGCCAGCCCGTGCAGGTCCTCCTCTGGGACGAGGTCGAGCTCTTCACCGGCCAGGCGGCCGTCGACGCCGCCGCCGAGGACGGCCAGACCCTCGAGACCGACTACTACGTCCGCAACGAGAACCAGACCATCCGCCACCTCGCGGTGGTGCCCGACGCATCGGTCACCTCGCTCGACGGCGGCGGGCCGACGCCGGTGCCCTCCAGCGTCGACGAGGTCTGGCAGCAGCAGTACCTGTTCAAGATCAACGTGGGCACCGTGCGGGGCGTCACCACCATCTCCGGCATCGAGGGCGTCTACCTGCCGTAGGCCCGTCCGCCGGCGCGGCTGGCCCGGGGCCGCGGGCCCCGCCGGTAGCCTCGCCTGGTCTCTCATCCGCTGCCGAGGAGCCACCGTGCCCGAGCGCGACCCCAACCGCCTGCCCACCACCGTCGTGCCGTCGCACTACGACCTGGTGCTGGCCCCCGACCTCGACACGGCCAGCTTCACCGGCTCCGAGGCGGTCGACGTCGAGGTCACCGAACCGGTCACCGAGCTGGTGCTGCACGCCCTCGACCTCGACATCACCGCCGCCTGGCTCACCCGCGACGGCGCCCGACTCGAGGCCACGGTCTCGCTCGACGAGGGCTCCGAGACGGCCACCCTCGCCCTGTCCGGCACCGCCGAGCCCGGCGCGTGGACGCTGCACACCACCTTCACCGGCGTGCTCAACGACAAGCTGGTCGGCTTCTACCGCTCGACCTTCACCGACGACGACGGGGTGGTCCGCACCCTGGCCACCACCCAGTTCGAGTCCACCCACGCCCGCCGCGCCTTCCCGTGCTGGGACGAGCCGGCGTTCAAGAGCACCTTCGACATCACCCTCGAGGTGGCCGACGGCCTCATGGCCATCTCCAACGCCGCCGAGGTCGCCGACGACGTGATCGGCGACGGCCGCCGCCGCGTGCGCTTCGCCACCACCATGCACATGTCCACCTACCTGGTGGCGTTCATCGTGGGGCCGCTGGAGGCCACCGAGACCGTCGACGTCGACGGCGTGCCCCTGCGGGTCATCGCCCCTCCCGGCAAGGCCGACCTCACCCCCTTCGCCCTGGAGGTCGGCGCCTTCTCGCTGCGCTTCCTGGCCGACTGGTACGACATCGCCTACCCCGGCGACAAGCTCGACCTGGTCGCCATCCCCGACTTCTCCTTCGGCGCCATGGAGAACCTGGGCTGCGTCACCTTCCGCGAGACCGCCCTGCTCCTCGACCGCGAGCGGTCCACCCAGGCCGAGCAGCAGCGCATCGCGGATGTCATCGCCCACGAGATCGCCCACATGTGGTTCGGCGACCTGGTGACCATGGGCTGGTGGAACGGCATCTGGCTCAACGAGGCCTTCGCCACGTTCATGGAGATGCTCACCACCGATGCCTACCGGCCCGAGTGGGCCCGCTGGACCGACTTCGGCCTGGCCCGCTCCGCGGCGTTCGACACCGACTCGCTCTCCACCACGCGGGCCATCGAGTACGAGGTCCTCACCGCTGCGGACTCCGAGGGCATGTTCGACGTCCTGACCTACGAGAAGGGCGCCTCGGTCGTCCGCATGCTCCAGCAGTACCTGGGCGACGACCGCTTCCAGGCCGGCATCCGCCACTACCTCAAGGCCCACGCCTACGGGAACACCGAGACCACCGACCTGTGGGACGCCATCGAGGAGGCCACCGGCGAGCCGGTGCGCCAGATCATGGACTCGTGGATCTTCCGGCCCGGCCACCCCGCCATCTCGGTGGCCCGCACCGCCGACGGCGCCGGCCTGGCCATCGGCCAGTCCCGCTTCTCCTACCTCCCCGACGCCGCCGCCGGGATCACCGTCCCGGTCGAGGAGCCCCGCTCGGTGCCGGTGGTGGTCCGCGTCGGCCACGGTGAGGAGACCTCGCTGCACCGCGTGCTCCTCGACGGCACCGAGGCCACCGTGGCGCTCGACCAGCCGGCCGACTGGGTGGTCGGCAACCACGAGGGCAACGGCTTCTACCGGGTGGAGCTCGGCGACGACGACCTCGCCGCGGTCGGCGCCCGGGCCCTCAGCGACCTGTCCGCCCTCGAAGCGCTACGGCCTCGTCGAGGACGAGTGGGCCCTGCTGCTGGCCGGCCGGGGCTCGGTCGACCGGGTCCTCGGCCTGCTCCGCTCGCTCGCCGCCGAGACCGACCTGTCGGTCTGGCAGCGCATCGTCGGCGTCCTCGGCGGCCTCGACCGCGTGGGCGGCGACGCCCACCACGAGGCCCTGGCCGCCCGGGTGCGGGCCCTGCTCGGCCCGGCGCTCCGCGCCCTCGGCACCACCAAGGCCGCCGGCGAGCCCGAGCGCACCACCGCGCTGCGCGCCACCCTGTTCGAGGCCTCGGCTCGCATCGGCGACGACGCCGAGCAGCTCGAGGTGGCCCGCGGCCACTTCACCGCCCTCGGCGCCGACCCGGCGGCGGTCGACGCCGACCTCGCCGACGCCGTCGTGCGGGTGGTGGCCGCCCACGCCGACCAGGAGGTCTGGGACGAGCTGCGCGAGCGTGCCGCTGCGGCCCGCACCCCGCAGGACCGGCTGCGCCACCAGGGCGCCCTGGCCGACTCGTCCGACCCGGCGCTGGTCCGGCGGTTCTGCGAGCTGGTCCTCACCGACGAGGTCCGCACCCAGGACGGCCTCTTCCTCCTGCGCCGGGCGCTGGCCAACCGCCACGCCACCGCCGAGGTCTGGGCGTTCGTGGAGGACCACTGGGACGAGCTCTCCACCCGGTTCCCGTCGGCCTCGGTGCCCCGCCTCGTCGACGGCATCCGCGGCGTCGGCGACCGCGAGCTCGCGGCCCGGATCACGGCGTTCCTCGCCGAGCACCCGGTGCCCCAGGGCGCCAAGGTCATCAGCCAGCACGTCGAGCGGATGTGGGTCACCGTGGCCCTGGCCGACCGGGTGCCGGCCGAGCTGGCTGCGGCGCTGGCCTGACACCCCGCTGGTGACCGCTGCCCCTCGCCCCTCGATCTCGGTCTTCGCCGTCGAGGACACCACCGTCCAGCTGACCTGGCGCGGGCTGGCGGCGGGCCGGCTCCGGCTCCAGGCCCTGGACACCGCGTCGGTCGTCGAGCTCGACGTGGCCGCCGGGCCGGGCGCCGCGGTGCTGGCGGGGCTCCCGCCGGGGCGAGCGCTCACCATCGCCGCCAGCGGCCCCGCCCTGGGCGGTGCGGTGCGACGGCTCCGGGCCCGGACCCTGCCGACGCTGCCCGGCCAGGAGCTGCACCGGCTCGCCACCATCGGCGACCTCCACCTGGGCACCCACGTCTTCGGCCAGCAGGGCACCATCCGCGAGGAGCCCGAGCCCGAGGTGGCCCACCCCATCCGGTGCGCCACCGCCGCCATCGACGACGCGGTCGCGTGGGGCGCCGAGCGGCTGGTGGGCAAGGGCGACCTCACGAACCATGGCCAGGTGCCGGAGTGGCGGCGCTACGCCGCGCTGGTGGAGGCCTGCCCGGTGCCGGTCGACGCCGTGCCCGGCAACCACGACCGGGCCTTCCGGCGCTCCACCGCCGGCCTGCTGCCCGATGCGGCCAGCGTGGCGTTCGGGCTGTCGATGGCCCAGCCGGTGCTGGTGCGCGACGTGCCCGGCGCCCGCCTGGTCCTGGTGGACTCCACCACCGACCACTACAACCGCGGCCGGGTGTCGCCGGCGGCTGAGGCGGCCGTGCAGGCCGCGGCCGAGGCCGACCCCGATCGGGCGGTGCTGGTGTTCCTGCACCACCAGCTCCAGGCCCACCCCTTCTCCGAGGGCTGGCCCATCGGCGTCAGCCAGGCCGAGAGCCTGGCCTTCCTGGAGGACCTGGGCCGAGCCCACCGCCACGTCCTGGTCTCGAGCGGCCACACCCACCGCCACCGCCGCTGGGAGCACGCCGGGGTCACCACCACCCAGGTCGGCTCCACGAAGGACTTCCCCGGCGTGTGGGCCGGCTACGTGGTGGCCGAGGGCGGCCTGCGCCAGGTGGTGCGCCGGGTGGCCCGCCCCGACTGCCTGGCCTGGACCGACCACACCCGCCGGGCCGCGCTGGGCGTCTGGCGCTGGGTCTCCCCCGGCCTGCTCTCGTCGCGCTGCTTCGACCTCACCTGGGCCTGACGACCTCGGCCTCGCCGATCGCCGCCCGCCGGAGGTGGGCCGCCGGTCGGCTACTTCTCGGCGATGTCGTAGCTCACGGTGCCGGCAGCGTCGGTGACGGTCACGGTGATGGTCCGCTTGCCGGCGGGGTCCTTGGCGCTGCAGGTGAAGGTGGAGCCGGGGGCCACCACCGAGATCGCCTCGGTGCCGCAGTCGACGGTGAACGTGCGCAGGAACCGCTTCACCAGTTGCCGGCGGAGGTCGGTGGCCACCGCCTTGCGATCGACCACGGCATCGAGCAGGTCGACGTCGAGCGTGCCGTCGGCGTCGACCTGGCGCACCCGCAGGCGCACCTCGCCGCCCGTGCCCTCGAGCAGGGCCCGGCAGGAGAAGCTGCGGCCCTTGCCCCGGGCGATGTCGGCGGGGCAGCGCACCTCCTTGACGTCGGGCTCGATGCGGCTGCCGATGACCTTGTCGATGGCCCGCTCGGTGCCGTCGGTGTCGAGCGTGGTGGCCTGCTTGGTCCGGCTGCAGCCGGCCGCGACGCCCAGGACCAGCGCCAGCGCCAGCAGCACCCGGGCGAAGGTGGCGGACCTCACGCCGTCACCAGCCACGCCACCAGGCCGGCCTGGCCGAGGTGGTAGGTCACCATCACCGCCAGGTGGCCGAAGCGACGCTGCTCCAGGAAGCGGTTCCAGGCCAGGGTGGCATCGGAGGCGTAGAACAGCCCGGCGCCCACGATGGCCCACGGCGCCTTCGTCCCGAACGCACTGACCACCATGGCCGAGATCACCACGAGGTAGGCGATCACCGGCGGCACCATGTCCCGCTGCTCGCCGGCGGCCACGCCCTGCACGATCTTGCGGCCGAAGGTGGCGATGCACACGGCGACCACGGCCAGACCGAGGAGCGTGAAGGGCACCGACGTGGGGGCCAGCTGGAGGCCGACCACGTAGGCGACGTGGCCCAGCAGGAACGAGCCGAGGCCGGCCACGAACCACTTCTCGTCGAGCATCAGGAACACGTCGCCCGCCAGCGAGAGCACCAGGCCCACCACCATCCAGGTTCGGATGGTGCCGCTGACGGAGGGATCGAGCGTCACCGCCACGCCGATGAGCGCCGCCAGCGTCGCCGGCTTGGCCACGTAGCGCACCTGCACCCGGTCGACCCACGTGGCCCACCAGTCGGTGAGGGCGAACGCCGCCGCCACCACCGCCAAGGCCCACGCCGCCGTGGTCACCGTCGAACCTCGTCCCGCAGCACGGCCGGCACGCTACCCCTCCCCCCGAAGTGGTGAGCAACGGCGCCCGCGGCGGGCACCGGGGGTCACCGGTCCGGCCGGATCCAAGCCGTGGTGGCGGGCAGGGCGAGGGCGACGGCGTCCGGGCAGTGGGGACGACCGGAGATCCACGCCTCGACCTCGGTCAGCGGCACGCGGTCGCTGGCCACCACCTCGCCGTCGGGGAAGGTGAACGGCCCGTCGTGGCGGGCCACGAACACGTGGCCGAGCAACGAGACGTCGTCGTCGTCGTAGGTCCCCGTGGCCACCTCCACCAGGTCGGCCTCGATGCCGGCCTCCTCGGCCAGCTCCCGCCGGGCGGCGTCGAGCCAGCCCTCGCCGACGTCGACGACCCCGCCGAACGCCAGGTCCCAGCGGCTCGGCCACACGTCCTTCCACGCGGCCCGCTGGTGCACCACCACCCGCTCCTCGGCGTCGACCACCACGACGTACGTGCAGCGGTGCCGCAGGTGGCCGGCCCGCATCTCGGCCCGGCCCACCACCCGCTCGACGGTGCCGTCGCGACCCACCACCTCGACCGGCTCGGCCGCGGCCGAGGCGGCGCGACCCCCGGCGTCGCCGTCGACCGGGTGGGGCGGCATCAGGGGGCCGGCGGATCGAGGGTGGCCACGGCGTCGACCCAGGTGAGCCCGTTGGCGATGGCCTGCCGGTACTTGACCACCCGAGCCGGCATGTTGAGCGCCAGCGCGCCGACCACCATGCCGCCCCGGCCGTAGAGGGCGGTGAACCGGCGGTCCTCGACGGAGCCGGCCACGATCCGCACCTCGTCGGTGGGCCGCACCCGCCCGGCCAGCTGGAGCTTGCGGTCGTACTGGTCGCTCCAGAACCACGGCACCGGCGCGTAGGCGACCGCTTCGCCGTCGGCCGCCAGCAGGCGCCGGGCGGCGTGGGCACCCATGTCGACGGCGTGCTCCCAGTGCTCCACCCGCATGACCTCGCCGAAGAGCGGGTTGGGCCAACGGGCGACGTCGCCGGCGGCCACCACGCCGGGCGCGGCGAGCGTGGTGGCGTCGCAGACCACGCCGTCGTCGAGGGCCAGGCCGCTGCCCTCCAACCAGGCCGTGTTCGGCACCACCCCGATGCCGACGACCACGACGTCGGCGGCCACCGAGCTGCCGTCCGAGAGGTGCACGGTGAGCCCGTCGACGTCGTCGCCGCCCTCGATGCGATCCACCCCGACGCCGAGGCGGAGGTCGACCCCGTGCTCGACGTGGACCTCGCCGATGACCCGACCCATGTCCTCGCCCAGCACGCGGGCCAGCGGCTGGGGCAGCGGCTCCACCATGGTCACGGCGATGTCGCGCGCCCGGCACGAGGCCGCCACCTCGGCGCCGATGAAGCCGGCCCCGACAACCACCACCCGCTGCGCGCCGGTCTCCAGGTGGGCCCGCACCGCCACCGCGTCGTCGAGGGTGCGCAGGGCGAAGACCCCGGCCAGGTCCTCGGTGCCGGGGATGCGCCGGGGGCGGCACCGCAGGCGATGACCAGGCCGTCGTAGGGCAGCGAGCGCCCGTCGGCCAAGCGGACCTCACGGGCTTCGAGGTCGAGCCCGGCGGCCGGCACCCCCAGCTCCCACGTGAGGTCGAGGGCCTCGTCGGCCCCCGCCGGCAGGGCGATGCGGTCGGTGTCCCAGGCACCGGTGAGCACCTGCTTCGAGAGCGGCGGCCGGTCGTACGGCGCGTGGTCCTCGTCGCCGACGAGGGTGATGGTGCCGGTGAACCCCTCGGTGCGGAGGGTCTTGGCGGCGGTGACGCCGGCCAGCGAGGCACCGACGATCACGATGCGGTCGAGCGGGGGTGCGGTCATGTCGTTCGTTTCACGGGGACGCGCGTCGACGGGACGCGGTCGGCGGAGGTTCCTCGGGCGGGGGCGTCAGCCCTCGAGCGTGATGGCCTGCTTCGGGCAGCGGGCGACGGACTCCTCGACCTTGGCCCGCAGGCTCTCGTCGGGCTCCTCCTGGAGCACATAGAGGAAGTCGTCGTCGCGCACCTCGAACACCTCGGGGGCGATGCCCATGCAGACCGCGTTGCTCTCGCACAGGTCGAAGTCGACTACCACTCGCATGACGCCTCCAGAAAGAAGAACGGGTTCCAGTTCCGGCGCCCAACGTAGCCGCGGCCCCGGCGTCAGGTCGGCGGGCCCGGCGGCTCGCGGAGGAAGGCCAGGACCTCGGCGGCCAGCGCCTCGGGGATCTCGGCCTCGAGCGAGTGGCGGGCACCGGGGAAGACGTGGAAGCGGTGGTCCGGCAGCAGCTCGTGCAGGCGGGCGACGCCACGACCCATGCCGCCGCCGTGGTCCTGGTCGCCCCACAGCAGCAGGGTGCGCTGCTCGACCTCACCGGCGATGGCGAACAGGCTGTGGCCCACCTGGTCGGCCGCCAGCCCCCAGTACATGGCCACGAAGCCCGGCCCCATCACCCGCCGGTAGTAGGCGAAGGTGTCGGCCAGGCCCCGGGCCCGTCCGGGGAAGGCCGGGGCGTACCAGTAGCGGCTCTGGATGCGCACCGAAGGCCAGAAGGACCAGCGACCCATGGTCGCCCGGATCGCCTTCGCCAGCCGGGGTCGCGCCGTCCATGCGCTGCCCGGCGCCCAGAGGACCAGGCGGGGGAACCGCTCCGGGAACCGGTGGCCGAGCCGCAGCACGGGGTTGCCGCCGAGGCTCCCGCCCACCGGGATGGCCCGATCGATGCCGAGCGCGTCCAGGAAGGCCACCAGCACGTCCTCGTACCACCGGAGGTCGTAGCGCCGGACGGGCTTCTCGGACTCCCCCGAGCCCGGGAGGTCGAGCACCAGCACCCGGTGCTCGGCGGCCAGCCGCGGGGCCAGCTCGGCGAAGCCCTCGATGCGGGCGGTGTGGCCCGGGATCACCAGCAGCGGGAGCCCGGCCGCCTCCGCGTGGAGGTCGACGTAGCGGACGCGGACGCCCAGCACCTCGACCCACCGGACGTCGTCCGTCCCCCCGTCTCCGGGCCCCGCAGCCATGCCCGGCAGGTTCCCACATCGGGGTCCGCAGGCCCCGCTTCGGCTTTCGGACCGTCGAGGGCGTCGCGCTAGGGTGAGGCCCCGTTCTGGGGGTGTAGCTCAGTTGGTAGAGCGCCTCGGTCGCATCGAGGAGGCCAGGGGTTCGATTCCCCTCACCTCCACCAGGACGCCAGCGGGCCCCGTCGCACGGCGACGGGGCCCGCTCGCGTGGCGCCCTCGCCGGGGGTGAGCAGTGGGGGTGAGGCACCTGGGCCGAACGGCTCATCCTTGGACCCATTTGAAGCATTTCCGCTCAAGGTGGGTGGGGATCGTGTCGAGACCTTTCGCATGCCCGCCCACACCAAGAAGCCCCACCGCTCGATCCGCCGGGCCGGGGTCGCCGTCGCCCTCGTCGCCGCCCTCGCCCTGTTGTCCGCCTGCCTCAGCCCGTCGCAGTCCCAGGTCCAGTCGGAGCTCAACAGCGACCGCCGGGCCCACGGCCTGTCGACCCTCGGGGTCAACGCCGACGCCCAGGCCAAGGCCCAGGCCTGGGCCGAGAAGCTGGCCCGCGAGAACACGCTGTACCACTCGAACCTGCCCGACGGCATCCGCACCCGCTGGTGCTCGCTGGGCGAGAACGTCGGCTACGGCCCCAACGTCCCCACCATCGAGGACGCCTACATGAACTCCACCGGCCACCGCGCCAACATCCTCTCCACCAAGTGGAACGGCGTCGGCGTCGGCTACGCCACCAACGGCAACCGGGTCTTCACCGTGCAGGTCTTCATCAAGACCTGCTGACCCGCCACCGGCGTCCCCCGCCGGAAGCACCCACCCCTGCCCGCACCGGCGGCCACGTCTTCGTGGCCGCCGGTGCCGCGTCCATGCCACGGTTGCCCTCCCCCGACCCCGCGTGCACGCCACCAGAACTGCGACAGCGACCAGGACCGCCACGGCGACCAGGACCGCCACGGCGACCAAAGCCATGGGCGAAGGCTCTGGTGGCACCCCGTGTCGCCCGCGGACCCCGATCGCGACCAGAAGCGACGAGGCGGCCTCTGGTCGCAACCATGGCTCCGCCTGGATCGCAGGCCTGCACGCCGCGCAGATCAGAACCACCACGGCGACCAAAGCCGTGGGCGGAGGCTCTGGCCGCACCCCGTGTCGCCCTCGGGCCCCGAACGCGACCAGAAGCGACGACGCGGACTCTGGTCGCAACCGGCGTCTCTGCCGGGCGGCAGGGCGACCGGAACGGCGATGCGGCCCTTCGGTCGCACGGGGCGAGGCCAACGAGCCCTGGCGGCGACCAGAAGCGTGGAGCGGGCTTCGGTCGCCCTGAGCACCGAGCCCTTGGCCGGGGCGGCGTGGGGCCGGGCGCGACACGACCCGGGCGGTGGGGCCCGGGTCGTGGCGAAGGTCTGGGTGCCGCGGGTGCGGCGGTACCGCTAGTTGGCGGTGCGGCGCATGGCCAGCACGGGGGCCGGCGAGGAGCGGACGGTGGTGAGCGGGCGCACCTTGGCGACGCGCTCCATGGTGCGGAGCTTCATCTGGCGCAGGGCGTACACGTAGGCGCTGAGGGCGCCGCCGGAGGCCAGGAACAGCAGGGTGACCAGCGTGCCGCCGACGACGACGGCGAGCAGCAGGGTGAAGGCGGTGGCGCCGAGGAGGCCGACCAGCACGTCACGGCGGCGGCGCTTGGCGTCGCCCCGGTTCATGGTCAGCGGGAGGGCCGGGCCGCCGTGGGGGGCGGTGCCGAGGGTGCGGAGCGAGGTGCCGGGGGTGGCGCGCTCGAGGGTGGAGAGCTGCGCCCGGAAGGACACGACCGAGTTGTCCGGCCGGCCATCGCGCCGGTTGCGCACGAACGGCGGGATCAGGACCGCCGCCCACACCACCGCCAAGATGACCAGTACGAGCATCGTCACGTTCTCCAGGCCTGCCTTTGCCTCTTGTGGACCGTATCCACCCGCCGAGAGCAGGAGGTGGATGGGAGCGGTCCGAATCGTCGGGGTGGAAGATCGGCGCAGTCGGCGCACACCTGAGGTTCCAGGTGACGGGCTGGCTGCAGTTGTTACGGTTCTACTACGGACCGGGGGGTCGCCGCTAGGTCGGCACCGGCTCGATCGGGTGGTTCAGAGGCCCAGGTCCAGCTCGGGGTCGGCCGGTTCCCGGCGGAACGTGCCCGAGCGGCCGCCCGTCTTCTCCCACAGCGCGATGTCGCCGATGGTCATGGTGCGGTCGGCCGACTTGCACATGTCGTAGATGGTGAGCGCGGCCACCGACACCGCGGTGAGGGCCTCCATCTCGACGCCCGTCCGGTCGACGGTGTCGACGTGGGCCTCGATCTCGATGAACGTGTCGTCGATGTGGAAGTTGACCAGCACGGCGCCCACGAGCAGCGGGTGGCAGAGCGGGATGAGGTCCGACGCCCGCTTGGCGGCCTGGATGCCGGCCACCCGGGCCACGTTGAGCACGTCGCCCTTGCCCACCGAGCCCCGGGCCACGAGCGCGGTGGTCTCCGGCTGCATGTGGACCCGGCCCCGGGCGACGGCCCGGCGGTGCGAGGGGTCCTTGGGGGTGACGTCGACCATGCGGGCACGGCCCAGCGGATCGAGGTGGGTCAGGCGCTCGGGCATGGGCGAAGTGTAGGAGGCAGGGCCGGACGGGCTCGCAGGGGCCCCACGGGCGCTCAGCCGCCGATCTCGCTCATGGAGCGCGACGGCCGGATGAAGTGCACGTCGCTGATGCCGTGCCCGGCCCACTTCGACCCCACCGTGGCCTCCAGGGCGGCGGCCAGCCCGTCGTCGTCGGCGCCGCCACGGAGCAGGGCGCGGAGGTCGGTCTCGTCGGTGGCGAACAGGCAGGCGCGGAGCTGGCCGTCGGCGGTGAGGCGGACGCGGTCGCAGCTGGCGCAGAACGGTTCGGTGACGCTCCCGATCACGCCGATCTCGCCGCCGCCGTCGAGGTAGCGGTGGCGCTGGGCGGGGTCGTGGTCCCGGGTGAGCCGCTGGAGCGGGAACTCGGCCCCGATGGCCGCCACGATCTCCGCCGAGGGCACCACCGCGCTGCGGTCCCAGTGGTGGTCGGCGTCGAGCGGCATGAACTCGATGAAGCGCACCCGCACGCCCTCGTCCCGGCCGAACCGGGCGAAGTCGACGACCTCGTCGTCGTTGCTGCCCCGGACCACCACCACGTTCACCTTGACCGGAGCGAGGCCGGCGGCGACGGCGGCGCGGATGCCCTGCAGCACCCGTGGCAGGTCGTCGCGCCGGGTGAGCGCGGCGAACCGCTCGGGGCGCAGGGAGTCGAGCGACACGTTGACCCGGTCGAGCCCGGCCGCCGCGAGGTCGTGGGCCATGGCGCCCAGCAGGGAGCCGTTGGTGGTGAGCGAGAGGTCGACGCCGAGCGGGGCCAACCGCTCGACCAGGAGGGGCAGGCGGGCGCGCACGGTGGGCTCGCCGCCGGTGAGCCGGATCGAGTCGAACCCGAACCGCTCGACGGCCACCCGGGCCACCCGCTCGATCTCCTCGAAGCTGAGGAGGTGGTCGCGGGGCTGCCAGACCATGCCCTCGGCGGGCATGCAGTAGGTGCAGCGGAAGTTGCAGCGATCCGTCACCGAGATGCGCAGGTCGCGGTGCACGCGGCCGTAGCCGTCGACGAGTGGGGTGAGGACCCCGGTGCTGCTCACCCGGTCCAGGCTAGGGGTGATCAGGGCGCGAAGGGGTCGGCGAGGAGCACCACGGTGACCTCGGCCCCCTCGGCGACGCCGTCGCCGTCGGGCAGCACGGCGAGGCCGTTGGCCCCGGCCGTGGCGGCCAGCTGGTGCGAGCCCTGTCCGCCCACCGGCGTCGCCGTGAAGGCGGTGCCGTCCCACCGGCACGCCACGCGCAGGTAGGCGGTGCGGCCGTCCGGGCGCCGGGTGAGGCCGGGGCCGGCGACGGCGGCCACCCGGGGCAGGTCGAGGTCGGCGCGGCCGGCGAGGCGGCGCAGGCCGGGCACGCCGAGCAGCGACAGCGACACCAGCGAGGACACGGGGTTCCCGGGCAGGCCGAAGACCGGGGTGCCGTCGAGCACGCCGAAGGCGAAGGGCTTGGCCGGGCGGATGGCCACCTGCATCCACCGCATGTCGGCCACCTCGTCGAGCACCACCTTGACGAGGTCGAAGTCGCCCATGCTCACGCCGCCGCTGGTGGCCACCGCGTCGTGGCCGGCCGCCGCCTCGGTGATGGCGGCGGCGAGGGCGTCGTGGTCGTCGGCCACCGTGCCCAGGTCGACGGCGTCGACGCCGTAGGCCCGCAGCGCGGCCACGAGGGTGGGGCGGTTCGACTCGCGGATCTGCCCGGGCCCGAGGGGGCGGTCGTCGTCGACCAGCTCGTCGCCCGTGGAGATCACGCCGACCTGGGGCCGGGGCACCACCAGCGGCGAGCGCAGGCCCACCGAGGCGAGCACCCCGAGGTGGGCCGGCCCGAGGACCGTGCCGGCCGGGAGCACCAGCTCGCCGGCGGCGACGTCGGACCCGGCCGCTCGGACGTGCAGGCCGACGGGCACGGCCTGGGTGAGGTCGACCTCGTGGTCGCCCACCCGTGCGGAGCGCTCGACCATGACCACCGCGTCGGCACCCGGCGGCACCGGCGCCCCGGTCATGATCCGCACCGCGGCGCCCGGGGTGACCTCGATGTCGGGCGGCGCCCCGGCGGCGATGGTGCCGGCCACGCGCAGGCGGACCGGCTCCTGCTCCGACGCCGCGGCGACGTCGGCCGCCCGGACCGCGTAGCCGTCCATGCCCGAGTTGGCGAAGGGCGGGACCGGGTCCGGGGCGGTGGCGTCGACCGCGAGGACCGCGCCGAGGGCGTCGTCGAGCCGGCGGGCGGCGGGGGCGAGCGGGGCGCAGCCGTCGAGGACGTGCTGGCGGGCCTCCTCGAAGGGGATCACCGAAACGACCTAGACGAGGCCTTCGCGCTGGACGACGTCGGCCAGGAACGCGCCGAACTCCGGCCGGAGGTCGGCCCGCTCGAGGGCCAGCTCGACGATGGCCTGCAGGTACGCCGGCACGGTCCCGGTGTCGTAGCGGCCGCCCTCGAAGGTGACGCCGTAGACGGCCTGGTCGGCGAGCAGCATGGCGATGGCGTCGGTGAGCTGGATCTCGCCGCCCACGCCCGGCTGGACCTGCTCGAGCTTCTCGAAGAGCTCCGGGGTGAAGATGTAGCGGCCCATGACGGCCAGGTTGGACGGGGCCTCGGCCGGCTCGGGCTTCTCGACCAGGTCGAGGATCTGGACGAGGTGGTCCGAGATGCGCTCGGGCTTGGCGCAGCCGTAGCGGCGGATCTCCTCCGGCTCGACCTCTTGGAGGGCCATGACCGAGCGCCCGTACTGGGCGTAGGTCTGGATCATGTCGGGCAGCAGGGTGGAGCTGGTGGCCATGAACTCGTCGCCGAGCAGCACCGCGAACGGGTTGTCGCCCACGTGCTTGCGCGCCACCGACACCGCGTGGCCGAGGCCGAGCGGCGAGCCCTGGCGGACGAAGTGGATGTCGGCCAGCTCGGTGAGCGCCACCACCTCAGTGAGCTCGGACTGCTTGCCGGCGGCGTCGAGGTGGTACTCGAGCTCGAACTGGCGGTCGAAGTGGTCTTCGATGGAGCGCTTCGAGCGGCCGGTGATGATCAAGATGTCGTCGATGCCGGCCGCCACGGCCTCTTCGACGATGTACTGGATGGCCGGCTTGTCGACGACCGGCAGCATCTCCTTGGCCTGGGCCTTGGTGGCCGGCAGGAACCGGGTGCCGAGGCCGGCGGCGGGGATCACGGCTTTGCGGACGATGGGTGGGGTGCTCACGCCCGGGAGTCTCGCACGGCGGGCTCGGCGCACCCTGGCAACCCGCACGGACGTGCCCGTTCCCCGGGCGACCTCCTAGGCTTGGCAGTCGAACCCGTCGACTGCCAACTGGTGGGCCCACCCCGTGCGGGGCTCCCGGACGCGAGGACCCAGATGCCCACCTACGAGTACCGCTGCAAGAGCTGCGAGCACCAGTTCGACATCGTGCAGGCGTTCAGCGACGACTCGCTGACGGTGTGCCCGGAGTGCGGCGGCCCGCTCAAGAAGGTGTTCGGCAACGTGGGCATCACGTTCAAGGGCTCGGGCTTCTACAAGACCGACAGCCGCTCGGCCGGCACGTTCGGCTCGGCCAAGGACGCCGATCGCACCGACGCCAAGAAGTCGGCCGAGGCGGCGTCGAGCAGCAGCTCCGACAGCGCCACCACCAAGACCGACGCCAAGACCGAGAAGAAGGCCGACACCAAGCCGGCCACGGGCTCGTCGGGCAGCTCGTCCGGCTCGTCGAGCTCGACCTCGTCGTCGAGCACGTCGTCCAGCTCGTCCAGCAGCAGCTCCAAGAGCTGACCGTGGCCGAGGCGCCGGTCGCCGAGGTCGGGGTGTTCGGCGGCTCGGGCTTCTACCGCTTCCTCGACGACGTCACCGAGGTCACCGTCGAGACGCCCCACGGGCCCACCTCGGCCCCGGTGGCCATCGGCCGCGTGGGCGAGCGGCGGGTGGCGTTCATCCCCCGCCACGGCGCCCACCACGAGCTGCCGCCGCACCTGCTCCCCTACCGGGCCAACGTCTGGGCGCTGCACGCGCTCGGCGTCACCAACGTGTTCGGCCCGTGCGCATCGGGCTCGCTGCAGCCCCACGTCGCCCCCGGCAGCTTCGTGGTGCCGGACCAGCTGGTCGACCGCACGTCGGGCCGCGCCGACACGTTCTTCGACGGCCCCACCGTCCACCACGTGGCCTTCGCCGACCCCTACGACCACGACCTGCGCCAGGTGGCCCTGGCCGCCTGCCGGGCCGAGGGCGTCGAGGTCCACGACGGCGGCACCGTGGTCGTCGTGCAGGGGCCGCGGTTCTCCACCCGCGCCGAGTCGCGCTGGTACGGCGGGCAGGGCTGGGAGGTCATCAACATGACCCAGCACCCCGAGGCCGTGCTCTGCCGCGAGGCCGGCCTGCGCTACGCAGCCATCGCGCTGATCACCGACTTCGACGCCGGCCTGGAGGGCAGCGGGGTCCCCGCCGTCACCCAGGAGGAGGTGTTCGCCTTCTTCGAGGCCAACGTCGACACCGTGCGCCGGGTCCTGTTCCGCGCCCTCGCCGCGCCGCTCCCCACCGGTCGCCTCGAGGCCGGGCCCGGCTTCTGAGCCACCCGCGATCCGTGGTTCCCCTGCCTTGTCCGGGGCCCGCCCAGGGTCCACACTGAGCGGCGGCCGAAGGGGCCGACACGACAGGGAGCGGGCAATGGACACCACCACGAACACCACGCATCGATCGCGCCGGCGCGGCGGGCTGCTGCTCGCCCTCGTCGCCGCCCTGGCCCTGCTGGTCGCGGCGTGCGACGTGCCCGCCAAGCCGGCGGGCGCGCTCTACGACGCGTGGAAGGCCGGCGACAAGGCCAAGGCCGGCCAGACCGCCACGCCCACCGCGGTGAACCAGCTGTTCACCAAGACTTGGTCGGCATCGAGCCAGTGGCTCTTCATCAACTGCGACGGTGCCGCCGGCTCCACCTACTGCACGTGGGTCGAGTCCACCGAGGGCCGGTTGCAGCTGCGCGTCGACAACGCCTCGCAGAAGGTCACCTCGGTCACGCGCATCCCGCTCGGCAACGGCGCGGCGGGCCGGTTCTTCCACGCGTGGCGGGTCGGCAAGAAGGACGCCGCCATGGCCTACGGCAGCGCGTCGGCCACCAACGCCATGTTCGCCCACTCCGACGTCGGCGCCCACTGGCTGCCCACGGGCTGCGACGGCGCGGCCGGCTCCACCTACTGCTCGTGGATCGGCGACGACTCGGTCCAGATCACCCTCCGGGTCGACAACGCCACCCAGAAGGTCATCCACGTCGATCGAGGCACCGTCGACTGATCCACCGCGCCTGCGGTCGCCCCTGTCGCATCGGCACGGGGCGGCCTAGGGTCGCCCTCGGCCTTCCCCGGTTCCTGCCCTCTCCCCCAGGAGGTGCGTCCCGTGGGTCGCGTCCGCCACCGTCTCCCCCCGCAGCCGGCTCCCGCTGCACCGCCGCCCCTTCGCCGACCCGTCGGCGCTGCGGCGCTGGCTCCTGGTGGCGGCCCTCGCCGCCGCCACCGCCGGCCTGACCGGCCGCCTCGTCGCCGCGGCCCAGGCCGAGCGGGAGCGGTGGGGCGAGACCCGTCCCGTGCTGGTGGCCGACCGCCCCCTCGCCGCAGGCGACCCCCTCGCCGGCGCGGTGCGGACCGTGCGCTGGCCGGTGGGCCTGGCCCCGCCCTCGGCCCTGCGGGCCGTGCCCGCCGGTGCCCGCACCGCCGGCCCGGTGGCCGAGGGGGCGCCGCTCACCGCCGCGTCGTTGGCCCGGGGCGGCCCCGGCGGCGCCGACCGCCAGCGCCTCGCCGTGCCGGTGGCGAACGCCCGCCTGCCGCTGCGGGTGGGCGACCGCGTGGACGTGTGGGCGACGGTCGACCCCGCGGTCACCGGTGCCGCGGTGGCCACGCGGCGGGTGGCGCGGGCGGCCACGGTGGCCAGCGCCGGATCGCGCTCGGTGGTGGTGGCGGTGGCGGCCGACGAGGTGCCCGAGGTGGCCGAGGCCGCCGCCCTGGCCACGGTGACCCTGGTGGCCACCGGCGGCTGACGGCGCCGCCGATGGCGGGTGAGGAGGTCGAGCGCTACCGGGCGTCGATGACGTTGCCGAGCAGCAGGCCGATCAGCAGGAGGCCCAGCGCCACCCGGTAGACCACGAACACCTTGGTGCTGTGGCTGGTGAGGTACTTCAGGAACCAGGCGATGGCCAGGTAGCCCACGCCGAAGGACACCGCGGTGGCGATCGCGGTGGGCAGGGCGCCCACCGACGCCCCCTCGTTCGAGCCCAGGTCCTTCAGCGAGAACAGGCCGGAGAGCACCACGGCGGGGATCGACAGGAGGAACGAGAAGCGGGCCGCCGCCTCGCGGGTGTAGCCGAGGAACAGCCCGGCGCTGATGGTGGAGCCGCTGCGCGACACGCCGGGCACCAGGGCGAGCGACTGGGCCAGGCCGATGGCCACGCCGTCGCGGGTGTCGACGTCGTCGAGCTCCTTGCGGCGGGTGGCGACCTTCTCGGCGTAGAGCAGCACGAGGCCCATGACGATGAGGGTGCCCGCGATGAGGCGCAGGTCCCGGGCGCCGGACTCGATCTGGTCCTTGAACAGCAGGCCGAGGATCCCGATCGGGATGGTGGCCACGATCAGGTACCAGCCCATGCGGGCGTCGGGGTCGGACCGCTTGGCGGGGTCGCGCAGCGAGGTGAGCCAGGCGACGGTGATGCGCCAGAGGTCCTTCCAGAAGTAGATGACCACCGCCGCCATGGTCCCGAGCTGGATCACCGCGGTGAACGCCGTGCCGGGGTCGTCCCAGCCGAAGAGGGCCGGGACGATGCGGAGGTGGCCGCTGGAGGAGACCGGCAGGAACTCGGTGAGGCCCTGGACGATGCCGAGGATGATCGCTTCGAGGGTGGACATGCGGGAGACGGTGCCTCGGGTCGGGTCAAGGGACGGCAAACCCTAAGGCGGGGGCGCCCCGCCGGTCAGGACGGGGGCAGGGCCGGAACCGCCGGTCCGCACCACCCCAGGAGCCCACCATGGACCGCACCCCCGCCCGCCGCCGCCTCGCCACCGCCCTGGTGGGCGTGGCCGTCACCGGCCTCTCCGTCGTCGGCTTCGCCGGCGCCGCCACCGCCGCCCCCAGCGCCCCGTCGCTGCCGCCCGGCGGCTTCGACATCTGCTCGCTCGCCCCCCAGGCCTGCCCCACCGTGCCGACCGGCCCGGTGGTCGTGGTCGACCCCATCCCGCACGGCCCCCACGGCCCCGTCGGCCCGCACGATCCTCACGGCCCGGTGGGCCCGCTGCACCCGGGCGGCGTGCTCGACCCCGGATCGGCCGACCCCGTCATCGACCCCGGCCCCGGCGACGGCACCACCACGACCACGATGCCGCCCACCACCACCGAGCCCTGGCACGAGGACCCCACCACCGTCCACGAGCAGCCGGTGGTCCAGACCACCACCGTCGTGGTCGACGCCCCCGTCATCGCCCACCCCACCTTCACCGGCTGACCCCGCACGCCGCCCCACCCGGCCGACCACCCCACCCCCACCCCCACCCCATCGAACTTGTGGGCCCAGAGCGCCGAAAACGGGCGTGTGGGCCCACAAGTTCGTGGGGTTTTGCCGGTTGGGGGGCGGTCCGGCCTAAGGCGAGGGCCGGTCGATGGTCAGGACCCTCGACCGAGCCGGACCGACCGACCCGAACGCAGACCGAGGAGCCCGCCATGTCGACCACCCGCACCACCCCGACCAGCACCGAGGCCACCGACCCGACCCGCACCCGCAGGTCGCGCCGCCGGGCCGGCCTGGCCCTGGCCGCCGCCCTCGCCGCCGGGGCCCTCGCCACCGGCTGCGGAGCCACCAGCGCCGGGCACCGGGCGACGCCCACGACGCACCCGGCAGCGCCCGCCGGCACCTCCGTCGTCGTCCGCCCCACCCACGCCATCCAGGTCCACGAGTCGCCCGACGCCTCGTCGCCGGCCCGGACCGTCGAGGCGAAGACCGAGTTCGGCTCGGCCACCGCCCTGCTCGTCACCGACCTGCGCGACGGCTGGGTGCAGGTGCTGGTCCCCGGCCGGCCGACGGGCGCCACCGGCTGGGCGCCGGTGGCCGAGGTCGGCGAGCGCCAGGCCCTCACCACCGAGATCCGGGTCGACCTCGCCGCCCGGACCCTCACGCTCCTCGACGGCGGCACGGTCGTGCTCGCCACGCCGGTGGCCGTCGGCGCCCCCCGACTCCCCCACGCCGAAGGGCCGGTTCTCGGTCACCGACAAGCTCGACACCCAGGACGCCGGCGGCGCCTACGGCCGCTACGCCTTCGGCCTCTCGGGCCGGTCCGAGGTGCTCACCGAGTTCGCCGGCGGCGACGGCCAGATCGGCATCCACGGGACCAACGACGCCTCGAGCATCGGCCGGCCCGTCTCCCACGGCTGCATCCGGGTCCCGAACGAGGTCATGGCGAAGCTCAACGCCGTCCTCGCCCTCGGCACGCCCGTCACCGTGGCGTGAGCCGGTGGGGCAGGATGATGGCGAGACGGTGCGCGCCAGCGAAGGACGGGACATGGCGAACACGGACGAAGGACGGCTCGTCGAGGCTGCCCGCCGCGGTGACCAGCGAGCCTTCGGGCAGCTGTTCGACCAGTGGTACGACCGGGTCCACGACCTGTCGCGCCGCATCGTGCACGACGACGGCATCGCCGGCGAGGTCGCCCAGGACGCCTTCCTCAAGGCGTGGACCAAGCTGGCCACCCTCGACGACCCCGACGCCTTCGGCGGGTGGCTGCTGCGCATCGCCCGCAACGGCTCGCTCAACCGCCTGGCCAAGGAGCGCCGGGCGGTCACCATGGACGACGAGACCATGAGCGTCGTCCGCGACGCCGACGCCCCGGACCACGACCCGCTCGAGGCCATGGACCAGGCGGCGCGCATCTCGCTGGTCTGGGACGCGGCGGCCGCCCTCGGCGAGCGCGACGCCAGCGTCCTCGACCTGCACCTGCGCCACGGGCTCACCCCGGCCGAGCTGGCCGAGGAGCTGGGCGTGACGCCCAACAACGCCCACCAGGTGCTCTTCACCATGCGCAAGCGGCTGGGCAACGCCGTGCGGGCCCTGGTCCTCTGGCGGGCCGGCCACCCCACCTGCCCCGACCTCCGCCAGGGCCTGGCCGCTGCGGGGCTCACCTCGTTCGGTGCGCCGATGGTGAAGGCCATCGACCGCCACGTCGACGGCTGCGCCGAGTGCTCCCAGGACCGGTCCGAGCGGATCTCCCCCGCCGCGCTGTTCGCCGCCGCCCCCGTCGTCCTGGCCCCGGTCCTGCTCAAGGCCCAGGCCGCCAGCGCCCTCGCCGAGGCCGGCGTCCCCATGGCCGGCTCCACCGCGGGCGCTGCCGGAGCCGGCGCCTCGGGCCCGTCGGGCACACCTGGCTCGTCCGGCACCGCGGGCCCGACCGGCGACGGCAACGCTGCCGGCTCGGGTGGACCGAACGGTCTCGGCGGACCGAACGGGCCCGGCGGACCGGTCGACCTGCCTCCCCCAGGATCGGGCGACGCCGCCCGGTCGGGGTCCACCGCTCGGCGCCGGTCCCTCGTGGGCGCTGCGGTGGTCCTCGTGGTGCTGGCCCTGCTCGGCATCGGCGCCGTGTGGGGCGGGGTCGACGGCGACGAGGTCGACACCGCCGCTCGGGTGGCCGACACCGCCACCACCTCCACGCTCGCCACCACCGTCCCAGGCCAGGCCACCACCACCACGGTGGGCTCCCTGGGCACCGTGCCCACCGGCGACACCACCGCCCCGCCCCCGACCGCGCCCGGCCAGACCACCGCCCCGACCCCGCCCACCACCGTCGTCCCGCCGCCGGTGGTCGACCGCTTCGATGCCACCCCCACCGCCCAGCGGTGCCGGGGCAGCAAGACCGACTACCTGTGGGACCTGGCCTGGGAGACCACCGGCGCCGACACCGCCACCCTCCGGCCCACCGGCGGCGCCGCCGCCCCCGTGGACCCGGACTCGTCCACCACCGCCTGCGCCCCGTCGGGCACCACCTTCGTCCTCGACGCCACCGGCACCGGCGGCACCACCTCGGCCACCGCCGGCGGCACCGACGTGCCGACCACCACCACGTCGACCACTGCGCCCCCGCCCCCCACCACCGCCCCGCCCACCACCATCGTCGGCTGAAGCCCGGACGCGGGCCCGACCCCGTGCCCGAGCCCGATCCCGACCCCGCCGTCCGGCACCCGAGCCCGCCACCGCCCGAACTTTGGGTCCCAGACCGGCGCGCGCACGGGCCTCAGACCCAAAGTTCGAGGGAGTGGTTCGGCCAACCCGTTCCGAACCTTGGGTCCCAGACCGGCGCGCACGGGCCTCAGACCCAAAGTTCGCGTGGGATCAGCCACCCCCTCCGAACTTTGGGTCCCACACCCCCGCGCGCACGTGCCTCGGACCCAAAGTTCGAGTGGGTGGGGTGGGTCGGGGAGGCGGGTGAGCGGGGGGGCTGGGCGGGGCCGTGGGGCGTCAGGCGCCGGAGACGGTGACGTCGCGGACGACGAGGCTGACGCCGGCCGAGCGCATGGGGAGCCACTCGAGGTCGGCGCCGACGGCGGCGACCTCGGACAGCATGCGCTGCAGGGTCGAGGCGATGGTGAACTCGCGGAGCGGCTCGGCCAGCTGGCCGCCGGAGATGCGGAGGCCCTCGGCGCCGGTGGAGAAGTCGCCCGAGACGGGGTTCACGCCCGAGTGCAGGCCGGAGACCGAGCTGATGAGCACGCCCTCGCCGAGGTCGGCCAGCAGCTCGTCCTGGAGCTTGGTGCCCGGAGACAGCGACAGCGCCCGGCAGCCCACCGACGGGGTGGAGGAGAAGCCTCGGACCGCGTTGGCGGTGGACGTGGTGTCGGACCGGCGAGCCGTGTAGGCGTTGTGCACGAACTGCTGCAGCCGGCCGCCGTCGATGAGGACGTTGCGGCGCGAGGCGAGGCCCTCGCCGTCGGTCTCGCTGGCGCTGTAGGCGAGCGGGTTGGTGGCGTCGTCGACCAGGGTGAAGGCGGCCGAGGCCACCTCCTCGCCCAGGCGGTCGGCGAAGAGCGAGCGGCCCTTGAGCACGGCCTCGCCCGACAGGGTGGAGCCGATGATGCCGAGGAACTGGGCGGTCACGTACGGGTCGAGCACGACGGTCACGCGGCCGCTGCGGGGCTGGGTGGCGCCGAGGAGGCGGGTGGCCCGACGGCCGGCGTCGGCGGCCGCCGCCTCGATGTCGAGCTCGTCGGGCAGGCGGCCGACCGAGAAGCCGAAGCCGGTCTGGGTGTCGTCGCCGTCCTGGGCCACGCAGCTGACCGACACGTAGCAGGACGCGTCCCGGCTCACGGTGCGGATGCCGGTGGTGGAGACCACCGCGCCCTCGGACACGCCGTCGGCGTAGTCGGCGGCGTCGATGCCGGTGATGCGGGCGTCGTTGGCCCGCACCGCCTTCTCGAGCGCGACGGCGAGGTCGATCTTGGCCTCGGTCGACACCGCCGCCAGGCCCTCGCGGTAGAGGTCGAGCGACGGCACGGCCACGCCGTCGGGCTCGGCCAGGCCCAGCCACTCGTCGGGCGTGGCGAAGGTGGCGTTGTCGCGCGCCTCGGCCAGGGTGTCGGCCAGCACGTCCGGGTCGAGGCTGCCGGCGTAGGCGAAGCCCTGCCGGTTGCCGGAGATGACCCGCACGCCGATGCCGGCCGAGGTGGCCGACGCCAGCTGCTCGACCTCGCCCTCGTACACCCGGACCTCGGTGGACGTGCTGCGCCCGACCACCACCTCGACCTGCTCGTCACCGGTGGCCAGGGCGACGATGCGATCGCCGATCTCGAGGAGCTCCTCCGACACCGTCAGGCCGCCGTTCCGCCGACCGTGAGCGAGGTGACCCGCAGGGTGGGGACCCCGTCGCCCACCGGCACGCCCTGGCCGTCCTTGCCGCAGGTCCCGGGCGGGCCCATCTGGAAGTCGTTGCCCACCGCGTCGATCATCTCGAGCACCTTGGGGCCGTTGCCGATGAGGTTGCCCTCGCGCAGCGGCTCGGTGATCTTGCCGTCCTCGATGAGGTACGCCTCGGTCATGCCGAAGACGAAGTCGCCGGTGGCGGTGTTGACCTGCCCGCCGCCGAGGTGCGACACGTAGACCCCGTTGGGGGTGTCGGCCACGATCTCCTCCGGCGTGGAGGAACCGTTGGTGAGCACGGTGTTGGTCATGCGGACCATGGGCAGGTGCTTGTAGCTCTGGCGCCGGCCGTTGCCGGAGAGGGCCCGGCCCTCCTTGCGGGCCCGGAGCTGGTCCCACATGTAGTCGGTGAGGATGCCGTCCTCGATGAGCACGTTGCGCTGGGCGGGCGTGCCCTCGTCGTCGATGGCGAAGGTCCCCCACTCGTTGGCGATGGTGCCGTCGTCGACGATGGTCACCAGCGGCGAGGCCACCTGCTGGCCCACCCGGCCGGCGAAGACCGAGACGTTCTTCTGGATGTGGTCGGCCTCGAGGCCGTGGCCGCACGCCTCGTGGAACAGCACGCCGCCGCCCCCGCTGCCGATGACCACCGGCAGCGCGCCGCTGGGCGCGGGCCGGGCCCGCAGCTTGGTGAGCGCCTGCTCGGCGGCCTCTCGGGCGAGGTCCTCCACCTGGTAGCGGTCGAAGAGCTCGAAGCCCATGGTGTGGCCGACCGAGCGGCGACCGGTCTGCATGCCGGCGTCGCCGGAGGCCACCACGCCCACGACGAACAGGGTGCGGGTCTGGTCATCGGCGGCGAGCAGGCCGTCGGAGTTGGCCACCAGGATCCGACGGCGGCTGTCGCCGTAGGACGCCGAGACCTGGCGGATGGCCCCGCCCTGGCCGCGGGCCACCTCGTCGGCCCGCTGGAGCAGCTCGACCTTGGTGGCCTTGGCCACCTCCTCCGGCCGCTCGCCCACCGGCTGCGACGACGTGTCGACCCGGGTCAGCTCGACGGTCCGGACGCCACCGCCACCGCCACGGGCGGCTGCTGCGGCGGCCTCGGCGGCGGCGAGCAGGCCGGCCTCCGACAGGTCGGCGGTGTGGGCGAAGCCGGTGGTCTCGCCCACCACCACGCGGATGCCGGCGCCGCGGTCGCGGCCCGAGCCCAGCTCCTCGATCTTGCCGTCGTCGAGGCGGCCCGACGAGGAGCGCTTGTCCTCGACGAACACCTCGGCGAAGTCGCCTCCGGTGCGCAGGGCCTCGCCCAGCACCCGGGACACCAGGGCTTCTTCGATCACGGCGGACCTCTCTCTCACGACGGGGAGCAGCGTCCGGACCAGGCACTTCGTCCCGGCGGCTGCGAGCCGCTTATCGTAACGAGGTGCCCGTGGAACCCGGCCTCACCGGCCATGTCGAGCTCGAGGTCGCCGACGCCGACACGGCCGTCGCGTTCCGCTCCGGCGACGTCGCCGTGCTCTCCACCCCGCGCATCGTGGCCCTCTGCGAGGAGGCGGCCGTGGCTGCCGTCGCCGGCGCCTTCGAACCGGGCCAGACCACGGTGAGCATGCGCATCCAGCTCGACCACCTGGCCCCCACCGCCGTGGGCGGCAAGGTCACCGCGGATGCCCGCCTCGTGGTGGTCGAGGGCCGACGCCTGAAGTTCTCCGTCTCGGTCAACGACGAGCGCGGCCTGATCGCCGCCGGCAAGGTCACCCGCGTCGTGGTCGACCGCGAGCACTTCCTCGACAAGACCCGCTAGGTCCGCTCGGGGAACCGCCTTGCCGGGCGACCCGGGCGGTGGGAGCCTGTTCGGCCCCCCACGCGCACGGGAGCCCGCCATGACCAGCACGCCCGCCATCGAGGTGGTGGCGCTCGACGCCGACGATACCCTCTGGCACTCCGAGGTGTACTTCGAGCGGACCCAGCGCCGGTTCAAGGAGCTGGTCGGCCGCTACGTCGATGCCGACTTCGACGTCGACGCCGCCCTCGTCGAGGTCGAGCACCGCAACCTGGGCGCCTACGGCTACGGCATCAAGGGCTTCACCCTGTCGATGATCGAGGCGGCCATCGAGGCCACCGACGGCGCCATCGGCGTCGACGAGATCGGCCAGATCCTGGCCTCGGGCCGCACCATGCTCGACCACCCGGTCGACCTGCTGCCGGGCGTCGACCAGGCCGTCACCGACCTCACCGACGCCGGCTACCGGCTGCTCATCGTGACCAAGGGGGACCTCCACCACCAGGAGCACAAGATCCTGGCCTCGGGCATCGCCGACCGGTTCGAGCGGCTGGAGATCGTGGCCGAGAAGGACCCCGCCACCTACCGGCGGGTGATCGCGTCCATGGGGGTCGAGCCCGGGGCCTTCTGCATGGTGGGCAACTCGGTGCGCTCCGACGTGCTGCCGGTGCTGGAGCTGGGCGCCCACGCGGTGCACATCCCGTACCACGTCACCTGGGCCCACGAGCACGTCGAGCACGACGGCACCGTGCCGACCCTCACGTCCATCGCCGAGCTGCCGGCCTGGCTGGCCGAGGCCGCCGCCGCCCGCTGAGCTAGTTGCCGCCGGCGAGGATCGACGGGTCCAGCTCGCCGACCTCCGACGCCGGCGGGATGGCGATGTCGACCGGGACGTCGAAGTCGTAGAGCTCGACGGACATCGTCATCGGCGCGCCGTCGAGCTCCTCGGACCCGGTGCCGAGCGAGGAGAAGTCGAACCGCATGGTGAACTTCCGCACGTAGCCGTTGCCGTCGACCCAGGCCTCGGCCGGGATGGTGGGCAGTTCGGCGCCGTCGCCGCCCAGCTGCTCGAGCTGCCGCTCGAGCTCGTCCTTCTCGGCGCCGCTGGCCTCCGAGATCAGCTTGGCGAGGTCGAGGTTCGCCTTCACGTGGGTGGTCTCGACGCCGCGCAGCTCCTCCTGGCCCACCTCGGAGACGTCGCCTGCCCCTTCCAGGAACTTCAGGAACGCCCCGGGGTCGGTCTGGGCGCTGCCGCTCAGCGCGCCGCCCTCGTCGAGCGCCTCGGCGTCGATCTTCTGCCAGGGCTTCGAGCTCTCGCCGAGGGAGGCGAAGAGCGGCGAGCGCAGGTACACGGTGGTGCCGTCGACCACCATCTCCACCTTCCCGGCGCCGGCCGGCAGGTCCGTGGAGCCGGACCCGGTCCCCTCGCCCAGGGAGCCGAACACGTCCCCCATGTCCAGGGTCATGTGGGCCCGCTCGGCCTCGTTGTCGGTCTCGCCCTTGGCGGTGATCTCGAGGCCGCCCACCATGGGCACGCCCTCGATGGCCATGGTCATGGCCACCTTCTGGGACTTCAGCTCGGTGGTGGCCGCGGCCGCCTTGCGCAGCGAGACCGCCCCGCCGGTGCCCTCGTAGGAACCCTTGGCGGGGGCAGGAGCGTCCGTGGCGGTGGGCGAGCCGGACGAGAGCCGACCGGCGCCGTCCTGGGCCGAGACGCCGCAGCCGGCGGCGCCGAGCGCCACCACCGCGGCGAGCACGCCGAGCGAGCGACGAAGGGGAGAGCGTGACATCGGAAGACCTCCGGGATGGGTGTCGAACGGCCGTGGTACCCCCCGCGGGGAGGTCGCGAACCCTGTTCGACGATCGTACTGGCGGGCGTTCGGACGAAGGGGTGCCGAGTAGGGTTCCCGGCACCAGCGACCACCTCTCGGACCCCACCGTGCACCTCTCCAAACCGCAGCTGATCATGGCGGCGCGCCTGGTCATCAGCGCGCTGCTGCTGGTGGTGCTGGTGAAGAAGATCGGCACGAACTGGTCCGACGCCATCCCCGATCCCACGGCCCACACCTTCGCCTGGCTGGCCGGCGCGCTGGTGCTGACCTTCGCCGGCGTCGTGCTCTCGGCGGCCCGCTGGAGCGCCGTGCTGCAGGCGCTCGACCAGCACCCCCCGTTCCGCCGGCTGCTGTCGCTGTACTTCGCCGGCCAGTTCATGGGCAACGTGCTGCCCAGCACCATCGGCGGCGACGCGCTGCGGGTGTCGCGGCTGTCCAAGGACACCGGTGAGGGCCCCACCACCTTCGCCTCGGTGGTCCTGGAGCGGCTCACCGGGTGGCTGGTGCTGCCGGTCATCACGCTCATCGGGCTGGCTGTGAACCCCGGGCTGCGGGAGCTGGGCCGGGCCTCGGCGCTGGCCTTCGGCGTCGCCGCCGGCACCCTCACCCTGCTGGTGCTCGTGGTGGTCCTCACCACCCGGGCCGGCGCCCCGCTCGAGGACAAGCTGGACAAGAACGAAGGCTGGCGCCGCTTCACCAGCGCGGTCCGCTTCGGCATCCAGCGCCTGGTGCACGAGCCGGCGGCCACCGCCCGCATCCTCGCCACCGGCTTCACCTACCAGCTGATCCTCATCGGCTCGGCGCTCATGGCCGCCCGGGCGCTGAACCTGCCCTCTGGCGCCGGGCCCACCGCCCTGCTCGCCTTCGTGCCCGCCGTGCTCACCGCCCAGGTGCTGCCCATCTCGATCTCGGGGCTCGGCGTCCGCGAAGGTCTGTTCGTGCTCTTCCTCCACCCGCTCGGCGTGCCGCAGTCGCAGGCCATCGCCCTCGGGCTCCTCCTGTACCTGCTCAACCTGGTGGTCAGCCTGTTCGGCGCCCCGGCGTTCGCCGTCGGGAACCGGAAGGTGCCCGCTCCCGCATGACCGACACCACCACCGAGGCGGGCACCGGCGCCACCGCCGTGCCCGCCCGTGCCCCGCGGCTCCAGTGGTGGCGCGAGGTCGCCATCGCCATCGGCTTCTACCTCGTCTACTCCTACGTCCGGAACCGGTTCGGAGCCGGTCCGGAGTCCAAGGACATCGCCTTCCGCCACGCCCGGGGCGTCATCAGGGTCGAGAAGGCGCTCGGGCTCTGGTTCGAGCCCCGCCTGCAGCGCTGGTACCTCGGCCTGCCCGGCCACGGCTGGGTCCGGGCCTGGAACGTCTTCTACGGCACCGCCCACTTCTTCGTCACCATCGGCCTCCTGGCCCTGGCCTTCTGGAAGGTGCCGGAGCGGTACCGCTTCCTGCGCACCATGCTCGCCGGCACCACCGCCCTCGCCCTGTTCGGCTTCGCCAGCTACACCCTCATGCCGCCGCGGCTGCTGGACGCGAGCTCGGAGTTCGGCGCCTGCCGGGGCCAGGCCGAGGGCTGCCACCGCTACGGCATCATCGACACCATCGACCACTACGGCGGCATCTGGAAGTTCAGCCAGGGCGAGGTGGCCCAGCTGTCCAACCAGTACGCCGCCATGCCCAGCCTGCACTTCGGGTGGTCCACGTGGTGCGCCATCACGCTGGTGGTCATCATCGGCAAGGGGCGGCTGCGCTGGCTGGCGTTCCTGTACCCGGCCGCCACGCTGTTCTGCATCCTGGTGACCGGCAACCACTTCTGGCTCGACGCGTTCTTCGGCGGGGTCGCCCTCACCGGCGGCTACGGCGTGGCCCGGGTCTCCCAGCGGCTGCACGAGCACTGGGCCGAGCGGGGCGCCGATCGCGCCACCGCTCCCGCCGCCACCTGACCGGGCCCAGGCGCTGTCCGCCGGCCCGGCCGGTCGGTCAGCCGGCGTCGCGCTCGGCGGCCAGGAACGACAGCACGGCGCCGCTGGCCCAGGCCTGCACGGGCTGGGAGACGGTGAGCGCCACGGGCGTGGTCCCGTGCACGGCGTAGAGCTCGGGGATCAGCTCCAGCCGGCACAGGGCGTCGAGCACCGCGCCGCGGACCCGGGCCGCGTCGTCGTGGCGGCCCAGGGCCCGCAGGCCCTCGTGGATCACCCAGTTGTCGTGGGGCCACACCGACCCGCGGTGGTAGCTGTCGCCGTCGAAGTGGGCATCGGCGGTGGAGTGGGTGCGGATGCCGGCCGGGGTCCAGAGGTCGTCGCCGAAGAGCCGGTCGGCCACCAGGGCGGCGTGGTCGGCGTCGACGATGGGCGTGCCGAGCAGGTGGCCGGCGTTGGAGGTGACGATGGCCGACACCGCACCGTCGCCGCCGATGGCCAGGGCGTAGGTCTGCTCGCCCTCCATCCAGAACGCCTCGTGGAACCGCTGGGGGCTGCCTCCCGCGGCGGCCGGGGCGGCGACGCCCAACCGGTCGAGGACGGCGGCGGCCTCGGCGTAGTAGCCCTGCGCCTCCACCAGCGACACCGGGGCCACGATGGGCACCGCGCCGAGGTCGGAGTCGCGCCAGCCCTGGTGCAGCAGGCCGGCGGGGTTGCGGCGCTGGTAGGCCACGAAGTCCTCGACGCCGATGCGCGCCGCGCCCGCCATCCACCGGCCGGCCGCCGCCAGCTGCGGCGCCACCTCGTCGACCAGGGCCCGGTCGCCGGTGCGGAGGGCGTGCTGCTCCACCAGCCGCACCCACCAGGCGGTGGCGTCGATGCTCCCGTAGTACGGGAAGCCCCAGCGGCCGTGCTTGCGCAGCTCCAGGCGCACGAGGTCCTCGAGGCGCACCGGCACCTCGTGGGCGATCTTGCCGGGCTCCTCCTCGCGCCGCCGGTCGAACACCTTGCCCTGGCGGACGGCGAGGGCCCGGATGGTGGCCGCCGCGATCGTGGGGTCCTCGGGCAGGAGCTGCCAGGCCGAGATGCACGCGTCGCGGCCGAAGAGGCGGGCGAACCGGGGCAGGCCGGCCTGCAGCCAGCCCTCGGGCGAGCGCAGGGCGGCGAGGTCGCCGCGGGCCTTGGCCTCGAGCTGGTCCCGCGTGAACGTCACCGGTCGAGGCCGCGCAGGCGGTACACGGGGATGTCGTCGATGGTGGCCACCCGCTCGTAGCGCTCGTCGAGGAGCCGGGTGAGCGAGGGGAAGCGGGCGATGGGGAACCACTCGCCGCCACGCACCCGGGCGGCCGACGTGTCGAACACCAGCGCCGGCGGGTGGGCGCGCAGGCGGGCGATCCAGTCGCGGTACAGGTCCACGTCGGGCACGTCGGCCTCGCTGGCGGCCCGCGGCCGGCGCCCTCCGGAGTAGCCGGTGACGAACTCGGTGTGGGTGAAGCCGCCGGCCGGCTGGCGATCGGCCCGCCAGTAGATCTCCGGGACGTTGCCCCACACGAGGATGTCGTCCGACGACCGGCTGTGGGCCCGGGCGTAGGCAGCGACGTCCTTCGGGTAGGCGGGCTTCGGGTCGAGGCCCATGTGCCAGCCGAGGCCGGCGGCCACCACCGGCGCGCCGAGCGCCCACACCAGGGCCGCCTTGGCGACCACCGGCCGGGCCAGGGCGGCCCCGCGGCCGGCGAGCAGCGCGACCGCCGGCAGCAGCTGCACGAGGTAGTGCGGGAAGAAGCGGAAGCCGGCCGCCACGCCGAGGCAGGACGCAGCCAGCAGGAGGTGGGCGTCGATGGCGTCGCTCCGGCGCACCGAGCCCACCGCGGAGGGCTCGACGGCGACGGGCAGCCGGGCGACCAGCGCCAGGAGCCACGCGCCGCCCCAGAAGCCCAGGGCGAGCAGGACCATCCAGAGGAGCCGTTCGAGGGCGAAGCCCACGTCGGACGGATCCATGGCCAGGTAGCCGCCGGTGCCGAGCAGCGACCACTCGACCACCTTGGCGAACCCGAACGGGATGGTGAGCACCAGGCCCGCCACGCCACCGGCGACCAGTCCCTCGGCCACCCCGCGCCACCGACGGGTCTGCCACCAGGACCACGCCACCGGCACGATGGTCACCGCAGCCGGCTGCTTGCAGAGCACGGCCACCGCCAGGGCCACGCCGGCCCACGCCGCCCGTCCCCGGGCGGCCGCCACCACCGCCACCGTGATGGGGAGGAGGGCGAAGAGCTCGAAGTTGGCGGCCTGGGCGTCCATGGGGCCGAGCGCCGAGGCGCCGAGGACCACCACCAGCCCCGCCGCCCAGCCGGCCCGCACGCCCCAGCGGCGACGGGCCTCCGATGCAGCGACCAGCGCCGAGGCGAGGATGGCGAGGGCGATGACGACCCGGACCGGGCGCAGGTCGCCGCCCCCGAAGAGGGCGTAGAGGGCGAACGGGAGCGGCGGCTTGCGGTCGATGACGCCGACGTAGAGGGAGCCGCCCTGGGCCAGCTCCCGGCCACCGACGCTCAGCGTGGCCTCGTCGGTGTTGAACAGGCGGGTGGTCAGCAGGCCGGGGAGGCGGGTGAGGAGGACGGCGACGGCCAGCACCGCAGGCTGGGCCCAGGCCCGCTCCCACCGGGTCCCGGTGCCTGCGGCCTGCCGATCGGGAGCCGCTGCGAGGGCGGTCACGCGGAGACCGGCCGGGCGAGCTGCCACGCGACCGGCGGCCCGTGGAAGGCGCTGGTGGCGAGGAGCTCGGTGGCCCCGCGCGGCCAGGTGGTGAGGCGGGTCTCGGCCCGGTCGCCGCCGGGCTCCATGCGCAGCCAGGCCAGCGGGGCGTCGTGGGAGGCCCGGGCCCCGGCGTCGTCGAGCAGCGCCAGGAAGGCCCGGCGGTCGTCCGGCGGCAGGTACTGGAAGACGATCGAGTGGACCACGACGGTGAGCGCACCGGGGCTCGGCTCGGCCAGCTGGGCGTCGAGCCACGAGACGGCATCGGCCCGGTCGACCGCCACGGGGTGCTCGCACGCCACCGCGATGGCGGCGTCGAGCCGGGCCCGGCGGGGTGGCTGGTCCGGCCAGACGTAGGCCCGCAGGCGCAGCCGACCTGCGGGGGTGGTGGGGTCGATGGGGTCGAGGTCGCAGCCGCGGCGGCTGGCCACCACGAGGTCGACGTCGAGGTCGGGCGCCGCGCCCAGCCACGGCTCGACGAACCGCAGGCGGCTCTCGGCCGGCCCGAACGCCTGGTCCCCGGCCTCGTAGCGGAACCGGTCGAAGCCCAGGTTCAGACCGGCGCTGGCCCCGACCTCGAGCACCCGCAGCGGCAGCCCGGCCCGGGCCAGCTCGAGGTAGCCGCCGAGGAGGGCGACGCTGCGCCCGACCTCGTTGGTCTGCACGCCCAGGTCGAGCAGGCCGACGACGCGGTCCTCGTGGCGGGCGACCGCGGCCACGAACAGCGACCCCACGGCCGGGCCGTGCTGGCCACCGGCCGACGGGTACTGCGACGCCAGGTCCGGCTCGGCCCCCTCGAGCACCAGGAGGTGCACCGCGGCCAGGAACCGGAGCAGGACGGCGTCGCCGAACGGGGCGTCGGCCAGCGGGGCCAGCACCCGGGCGCAGGTGCCGCCGGCGACGACGTCGGAAGCCACCGCGTCGAGCACGTCGGCGTACAGCGGGCTGCCGGCCATCTCGCAACCGGAGCGCTGCGTCTCGATGGTGTCCAGGAGGGCGCGCAGGCCCGGGGGGTCGTGGCGCACCCGGCTCATGGCAGGTCGCGCTCGATGCGGCACAGCGACATCGGCTCGACGCCCTTCAGGCGCGCCCGCCGGGCCCGACCGAAGCGCACCCCGGCGAGCGGGGCGACCTGCTCGCGCACGTCGACCGACGCCAGGACCATGTGGCCCTTGGCCTCCTCGGTGATGCGGGCGGCGACGTTCACCACGTTGCCGAACAGGTCGTCGTGGGTCATGACCGCTTCGCCCACGTGCAGGCCGGCCCGCAGCTTCAGCGGCGCCTCCACGGCCTCGACCAGCTCCAGCGCGGCGAGCACCGCAGCCTCCGGCGCCGGGAAGGTGAGCATCAGGCCGTCGCCGAGGCGCTTGACGATGCGCCCGCCCCGGCTGCGCACGATGGGCCCCACCACCCGCTGGTGGCCGGCCACCAGGGCGGCCGCCACCTCGTCGCCGTGCTCGGCGGTGAAGCGGGTGAAGCCCTCGAGGTCGGTGAACATCACGGTGATGGGCGCCGGCGCCGCCGGGTCGGCCGCCTCGGCCCGCACCAGCGACAGGCCCTGCAGGGCGCTCAGGCCCACCGACGACAGCACCGACGGGCGCTGCTCCGACGAGCGCTCCAGGAACCGCTGCACCATCTCGGTGGGCGGGGCCGTGCGGAACGGGTTGCTGCCCGGCGCCTCGAGCCACGCCCGGTCGATGAGGCCCACGTCGGCGGCCTGGGAGGCCCACGCCGGATCGCTGCGGATGAGGTCGGCGAGGCGCTCCGAGACCGAGCGTCGCAGCGACGCCAGCGCCTGCTCGCCCACGACCTTTGCCCGCTCGACCGGTGCCACGCCGGTCATGGTAGGTGCGCCCTCGCCGCCGCCGAGCCTCGGCCGCGGCGGCACCCACGGGTGACGGCCGGCGGTCCGTACGATCCCGACGTGCCCTCGTTCGCCCTCCTCGCATCCCTGGGCGTCCTGGCGGCGGTCCTGGTGGCGGTGGTGCGGGCCCCGGGCGGGCGCCGCGAGGTGGTGTGGGCGGCGCCCGCCGCCGCGCTGGTGCTGGCCACCGGGCTGGTGGGCCGCCACGAGGCGTGGGAGGCGCTCGACCGGCTGGCCCCGACGCTGCTCTTCCTGGCCGCCATGTTCGTGATCTCGAAGGTGGCCGACGCCGCCGGGCTCTTCGCCGTGGCGTCGGGCGCGATCGGGCGAGCCGGCCGGCGGGGACCGGGTGCCCTGCTCGCCACCGTCGCGGTCGGCGCGGTGGTGGTGACGACGGTGCTCAGCCTCGACGCCACCGCGGTGCTGTTCACGCCGGTGGTGGTGGCCGCCGTGCGGGGTCGACGCGACCGGGACCGCTCCTTGCTGGCGACGGTGTTCCTGGCCAACGGCGCCTCGCTGCTGCTCCCCGTGGCCAACCTCACCAACCTGCTGGCCTTCGAACAGCTGGGGTTGACCTTCCCGGCCTTCGCCTCCCGCATGGCCCTGCCCACCGTGGCCGCCGCCGTGGTGATCACCCTGGGCGCCCGGTTCCTGGCCCCGGCGGCGGAAGCCCCTGCGGCGAGGGCCCTCGGGGACGGGCCCGACGCCGGTGGCGCGGGCGCCGACCCGAGCGAGGCGCCGGCCACCGACGAGGCGTGGTGGGCCGGCGCCGGCCTCGTGGTGCTGCTGGTCGCCTTCGTCACGGCCTCGCTCGTCGGCATCGAGCCGGCCCTGGTGGCCGCCGCCGGAGCGGTCGTGCTCGGCGCGGTGGCGTGGCGGCGCCACGTGGTGGCCCCGGCGGTGTTGGCCCGGGCCGTCGATCCGGCCTTCCTCGCCTTCGTCGCTGCGCTCGGCATCGTCGTGGCCGCCCCGGCCGAGCAGGGCCTGACCCGCTTCGTGGCCGACCGGCTGCCCGACGGGCACGGCCTGGCGGCGCTGCTCGCCGTGGCCTTCGGCGCCGCCCTCCTCGCCAACCTGGTGACCAACCTCCCGGCCACCCTGGTGCTGCTCCCGGCCCTCGCCGGCCGGGGGCCCGGCCTCCTGCTCGCCGCGCTGATCGGCGTGAACATCGGCCCGAACCTCACCATCACCGGTTCGCTCGCCACCCTGCTCTGGCGTCGGATCGTGCGGGCCGAGGGCGTCGAGCCGCCGCTGCGCTCCTTCGTGCGCACCACCGTCCTGACCACCCCGCTCGCCATCGCGGCCGCCACCACCGCCCTGTGGGCCACCGGCCGCTTCCCCTGACGGCGGCAGCCGCCGCCGCGATCGGAGTTCCGGAGCCTGCGGGGGTAGGTTGGTCGACCGGGTACGGCTGCGCCACCGGCGAGCCCGTGGCCCGCACCCCGTCCTCCGGAGGCCGTCCGCCGATGCTGTTGGAATCGATCGAATCGCCGGCCGACCTTCGTGTGCTCGACGAGCAGCAGCTCACGGTCCTGGCCGCCGAGATCCGGGCCCAGATCGTCTTCTCGGTGGCGAAGAGCGGCGGCCACCTGGGCTCCAACCTGGGCGTCGTCGAGCTCACCCTCGCCCTGCACCGCGTGTTCGACTCGCCCACCGATCGCATCCTGTGGGACACCGGCCACCTGGCCTACGTCCACAAGATGGTCACCGGCCGCCAGGCCGAGTTCGACACGCTGCGCCAGGAGAACGGGCTCTCCGGCTACCCCAGCCAGGCCGAGTCCGAGCACGACTGGATCGAGAACAGCCACGCCACCACCGCGCTGTCCTACGCCCACGGGCTGGCCATGGCCGAGGACCTGCGCCTCGACGCCGCCCGGGCCGCAGGCGAGGTCACCGAGCGGCGCGAGGTGGTGGCGGTCATCGGCGACGGCGCCCTCACCGGCGGCATGGCCTACGAAGCGCTGAACAACCTGGGCCACAGCGGCCGCAAGGCCATCATCATCCTCAACGACAACGGGCGGTCCTACGCCCCCACCGTCGGCCGCCTGACCTCCACGGTCTCGCGGGTGCGGCTCGACCCCCGGTACCTGCGCCAGCGGCGCCGGGCCGAGGAGATCGTCCGCCAGCTCCCCATGGTCGGCCAGCACGTGGCGTGGGGCCTGGCCGGGGCGCGCGCCGGGCTGCGCGAGATGTTCGAGCCGCCGATCTTCTTCGAGACGCTCGGCGTCCGCTACAGCGGCCCGTTCGACGGCCACGACATCGCCCGCATGGAGGAGGCGCTGCGCAACGCCGCCGAGTTCGACGGTCCCGTGGTGGTCCACGTGCTCACCACCAAGGGCAAGGGCTACCCGCCGGCGGAGCAGGACGAGGAGCAGCGCCTCCACGACGCCAAGGTGTTCAACCCCGAGGTCGGCCCGCAGCCGTCCGGGGTGCCGGCCAAGCCCAGCTACACCGGCGCCTTCACCGAGGCCATCGTGAAGGAGGCCGAGGCCCGGCCCGAGCTGGTGGCCATCACCGCCGCCATGCCCGGCTCCACCGGCCTGCTGCCCTTCGAGGAGCGCTTCCCGGACCGCTTCGTCGACGTCGGCATCGCCGAGCAGCACGCCGTCACCGCGGCGGCCGGCATGGCCATGGGCGGCCTCCGCCCGGTGGTGGCCATCTACTCCACGTTCCTCACCCGGGCCTTCGACCAGGTCAACCTCGACGTGGGCCTCCACGGCCTGCCCGTGGTCCTCGCCCTCGACCGGGCCGGCATCACCGGCGACAACGGCGCCTCGCACCACGGCGTGCTCGACCTCGTGCTCCTGTCGAAGGTGCCGGGGCTGACCATGTTCGCCCCGTCGTCCTACCAGGAGCTGCAGGTCATGCTGCACGACGCCCTGGAGCTGCCCGGCCCGTCCTCGCTGCGCTGGGCCAACACCCCGGCGCCGGTGGTCGAGGAGCACGAGGTCGGCCACGGGCTCCAGGCCCGCAAGGCCCGCTCCGGCGGCGACGTGTGCCTGGTCGGCGTCGGCAAGATGCTCGGCCCCTGCCTGGCCGCCGCCGAGCTGCTGGCGGCCGAGGGCATCGAGGCCACCGTGTGGGACCCCCGCGTGGTCAAGCCGCTCGACCCCGAGCTGCTCGCCGACGCTGCCTCCTTCGACCACGTCCTCACCGCCGAGGACGGCCTGCGCGAGGGCGGCATCGGCTCCGCCATCGCCGCCCAGGTCGCCCGCCTCACCGCCGGCACCGGCCGCACCCCCCGCGTCGAGGTCTGCGGCACCCCCACCGAGTTCATCCCCCAGGCCAAGCCCGACGCCATCCTCGCCCACCTCGGCCTCGACCCCGAGGGCCTCGCCGCCTCCACCAAGGCCCTCCTCGACGCCTGAGCCCTCTCCCCATTCCGGTCCGGTTGCGGGCCGGATTCCTGTCACGAGGGGTCGCTCTGCGACCCCAGACGACGGGAATGGACGGGAGTGCTGGATTCCTGTCACTGCGGGTCGGATGGCGACCCCGGGCGACAGGAATCGGCGGCACCGAACCCGCGACCGAGGTCTCGACAGCGAGCCGACCAGCGGCCAACATGGCCGACGCGCCCGGGCTCGACGCCGGGTGCAGCCACCTTCCCCGTTCGTGCCGCGCACCCTCCGGGTGCCGCCCGTCGGAGGTGGACGTGTCAGAAGCAGCGCTCGTTCGGGTCGCCCAGACCCAGCACGGGCTGATCAGTCGACGCCAAGCGCTCGAGGCCGGCGTGTCGACGGAGGCCATCAAGCGGCGCCTGCGGACCGGCCGCTGGCTCCTGTGCGGGCGCGGGGTGTACTGCGTCGGCGGCGCACCGACCACCTGGCACCAACAGGTGCTCGCCGCCTGCCTCTCGGCCGGGCCCGACGTCGTGGCCAGCCATCGAAGCGCCGCCCGGCTGTGGGGCCTCGTCAGCGCCGATGGTCGGATGGAGCTGACCGTCGCCGGCGAGCGTCGGGTGCGCGTCCCTCGGACCCGCGTCCACCAGTCGATCCTCCTCCCCGCACTCGATCGAACCACCTGCG
This sequence comes from Aquihabitans sp. G128, assembly GCF_019048865.1. Lineage (GTDB taxonomy): Bacteria > Actinomycetota > Acidimicrobiia > Acidimicrobiales > Iamiaceae > Aquihabitans. Next base: position 2,323,591 of record NZ_CP077604.1, read on the forward strand.
ACGGCGTGCCCACGACGACGGTGGCTCGGACGCTGGCCGACGTCGCCAGCCACCAGGACGCACAGACCGTCGGGCTGTGGATCGATGGTGCGATCCGTTCGGGGAGGCTCGACCTGCTCGACCTCCGGAGCTGCCTCGCCCGCCTGTCCGGCCCCGGACGACGGGACCTCCGACCGCTGCGCAGCGCGTTGGAGCGGCGCCTCCCGGGCTGGGACCCAGGTGATTCCGAGTTGGAGGCTCGCGCCCTGCGCGCACTCGACGACGCCGGCCTGCCCGCCCCCGTCCAACAGCATCCCGTCCGCCGCCCAGACGGCGAACCCGCGCTCATCGACCTCGCCTACCCGCCGCAACTCGTGGCCATCGAGACCGAAGGCTGGGAGCACCACGGCACGCGGGGCCTTCGAGCGCGACCGCATCCGGCGCAACGAGCTCACCCTGCTCGGCTGGGACGTCTACCAGTTCACGTGGGACATGTCCGACGCCCAGTTGGTTCGGACGGTCCGCACGGCCCTCGAGCGAGCCGCCCGCCGTGGCCCTCGTCGTTGACCTGCGCCGATCGACCCCCGAACGACAGGAATCCGGTCTCGACGTTTCCCGTCGCCCGGGGTCGCATGGCGACCCTCAGTGACAGGAATGCGGGTGGACCACGAGTTCCTGTCGGCTGGGGTCGCATGGCGACCCTGAGCGACAGGAATCGGCCGCCGGGGGTCAGGGGGTGAGGGCTTGGGTGAGGTCGTCGAGGAGGTCGGCGGGGTCTTCGATGCCGACGGAGAGGCGGACGAGGTCGGCGGGGACCTCGTTGGTGGTGCCGGCCACCGACGAGTGGGTCATGCGGCCGGGGTGCTCGATGAGGCTCTCGACCGCGCCGAGTGACTCGGCGAGGGTGAACACGCGGGTGCGGGCGCAGACGTCGAGGGCGGCCTGCTCGCCGGCGGCGAGGCGGAACGACACCATGCCGCCGAAGCCCGACATCTGGCGGGCGGCCACGTCGTGGCCGGGGTGCGTCGGCAGGCCGGGCCAGCGGACCTCGGCCACCGCGGGGTGGTCCACCAGCAGCGCGGCGACGGCGGCCGCCGAGGCGGAGTGGCGCTCCATGCGCAGGGCGAGCGTGCGGGCCCCGCGGTGGACGAGGTAGCAGTCGAAGGGCCCGGGCACCGCGCCGGCGGCGTTATGCAGGAAGCCGACCCGCTCCGCCAGCCGCTCGTGCGAGGAGGCCACGAAGCCGCCGACCACGTCGCTGTGGCCGCCGAGGTACTTGGTGGTGGAGTGGACCACGGCGTCGGCGCCGAGGGCGAGCGGCTGCTGGAGCGCCGGCGTGGCGAACGTGTTGTCGACCACCACCACCGCGCCGCGGGCGTGGGCCAGCTCGCAGACCGCGGCGATGTCGACGATGGCGAGCAGCGGGTTGGTGGGCGTCTCCACCCACACCATGCGGGTCTCGGGTCGCCAGGCGGCGGCGACGGCATCGAGGTCCGACAGGTCGACGGTGTCGATGCGGGTGCCGGCCGGGGCGTGGACCTGCAGGGCCAGGCGGACCGTGCCGCCGTAGGCGTCGTTCGGCATCAGCACGTGCTCGCCGGGGGCCACCGTGCGCAGCAGGGCGTCCTCGGCGGCCAGCCCCGAGGCGAAGGCGAACCCGTTCGAAGCGCCCTCCAGCTCGGCCAGGTGGGCCTCCAGCGCAGCGCGTGGGGTTGCCGGAGCGGGCGTACTCGAACCCACGGATGCCGCCCACGCCGTCCTGGGCGAAGGTCGACGCCACGGAGATGGGCGGGACCACCGCCCCGGTGACGGGGTCGGCGGGGCCGGCGCCGTGCACGCAACGGGTGGCGAAGCCTCGCCCGGTCAGGTCGTCCATGGGTTCCTCGGGGGGGATCGGTTGGATCGGGGTGGTCGGTCGGGTCGTGATCACGAGCGGGTGCCGCGGGCGCTGGCGAGGGCCCCCAGCAGGTCGGCGCGGCTGACGACGGCGACGGGGTGGCCGCCGTCGAGCACCAGGGCGGCGGGGGCGGTCTCGAGCCGGGCGGCCACCGAAGCCAGCGACTCGCCGATGCCGACGGTGGGCAGCGGTGCACCCATGACCGAGCCGACGGGCTGGTCGAGCACGCCCGGGTCGGCCACCGCGGCGCCGAGCAGGAAGCGCTCGTCGACGGATCCGACCACCTCGGCGAGCACCACCGGCGGCTCGTGCTTCACCACCGGCATCTGGCTGACGCCGTACTCGCGCAGGATCTCGATGGCGACCCGCACGGTCTCGTCCGGGTGGGTGTGCACGAGGGAGGGCAGCCCGGGGTCGCGCTCGCGCACCAGGTCCCCCACCGTCGGGCCGGTGGCCCGGAGGAAGCCGTGGTCGGCCATCCAGCCGTCGTCGTAGAGCTTGGACAGGTAGCCGCGACCGGAGTCGGGGATGTGCACGACCACCACCGCGTCGGCGGGCAGGCCCTCGGCCACCCGCAGCGCGGCGGCGACGGCGGTGCCGCCGGAGCCGCCGATGAGGAGGCCCTCCTCGCGCGTGACGCGACGGGCGGTGGCGAAGCTCTCGGCGTCGCTCACGGCGATGACCTGGTCGACCACCGACGGGTCGTAGGTGGACGGCCAGAAGTCCTCGCCGATGCCCTCGACGAGGTAGGGCCGGCCGCTGCCGCCGGAGTAGACCGACCCGTCGGGGTCGGCCCCGATGACCTGGATGGCCGGGTCCTGCTCCTTGAGGTAGCGGCCGATGCCCGAGATGGTGCCGCCCGTCCCGACGCCGCAGACGAAGTGCGTGATCCGTCCGGCCGTCTGGCGCCAGATCTCGGGGCCGGTGGTGTCGTACTGGGCCTGGGGGTTGTCGGGGTTGTGGTACTGGTCGGGCTTCCAGGCGCCGGGCACGTCTCGGGCCAGCCGGGCCGACACCGAGTAGTAGGAGTCGGGGTGCTCGGGCTCCACCGAGGTGGGGCACACGATCACCTCGGCGCCGTAGGCCCGCAGCTGGGCGATCTTGTCCGGCGCCACCTTGTCCGGGCACACGAAGATGCACGAGTAGCCGCGCCGGGCCGCCACGATGGCCAGCCCCACGCCGGTGTTGCCGCTCGTGGGCTCGACGATGGTGCCGCCGGGCTGGAGCCGGCCGTCGGCCTCGGCGGCGGTGATCATGGCCAGCGCCGGTCGGTCCTTCGACGAGAAGCCGGGGTTGTAGAGCTCGAGCTTGGCCACGACGTGGCAGTCGACGTTGCGGGCGCTGCGGTCGAGGCGGACCATCGGCGTGTTGCCGATCAGCGCCAGCAGGTCGTCGGCGACGTCCATGGCCGGTCCGGCGTCGGTGAGCGGGTGCACCACCACGCCGTCGATGGCCCCGGCGCCGTCGGCGTAGAGGGCGACGGGCAACCCGTGCTCGTGCAGCTCCTGAGCCACGGGCGTGGCCTCGGCGGCCGAGCCGGCCACCCCGACGCGGCGCGGGATGTGGCCCCGGAGGTCGGCGAAGACGCCGGTCAGCGCACCGCCCGGGACCAGGTGCTCGGTCCGGCGGGCCCGCAGGGCCAGGCCCACGGGCACCTCGACGTCGCCGACCACGAGCAGGAGGTCCATGGCGGGGACGCTATCGGGGAGCTACTCCGTGTAGAAGGGGTTCTCGCCGGCGTCGTGGTCGGTGGCGTCGACGACCTCAGTGATCTCGGGGATGTGCTCGAGGATGCTCTTCTGGATGCCCTCGCGGAGGGTGAGGGCGCTGACGGCGCAGCCCTGGCAGCCGCCGCCCATGGTGACGACGGCCTTGGTGTCGACGACCTGCTCGAGCTTGGCGAAGCCGCCGTGCGAGGCCAGCGAGGGGTTGATCGACTGGTCGAGCAGCTGGTTGATGCGCTCGGTGACGGTGCCGGACAGCTCGACGTCGTAGCCCGTCAGCGGATCGGGGCGGTTGGGGTTGCGGATCACGAGGCCGCCCTGCCCGGCTGCCGACGGCAGGTCCAGCGTGGCGCCCCAGAGCGGGTCGACGCTGTCGACCGGGATCATGACGACCAGCTCGCCCTGCTGGTAGATCAGGTCGTCCGGCTCGGCCGAGGCCCGCTCCTCGAACGACAGGTCGTAGGCGTACTCGACGCCCTTGACGCCCGTGACCTCCACCCGGAGGGCGAGCGACTCGGGATCGTCCTCGGCGGCGAGGATGCCGAGCACCTGCTCGAGGGCGGTCTCGGAGACCCGCAGCGGCACGGCCTTGCCGGCCGGGGCCGGGCTGGTGGCGCCGTCCGGAGCCGCGGCCTCGGAGGCGTCGCTGGGCAGGGTCTCGGTGGTGGTGGCTGCGTCGTCCATGGCGGGGACCAGGCTACCGGGGCACCGCCGCGAACCCCTCGGCCCGCGGTCCGCTCCCCGGCACGGCGGCCGTAGAGTCACGTCCGACCGCTCCCCGACGGAGGCTCCCGTGCTGATCATCTTCGGCTTCCGCATCCGGCTCCGCACCACGGGCCAGATCACCTTCTTCTGCCCGAAGGAGGGCGGCGACCGGCTGGGCGACCAGCGGGTGGCCCGCCGCTGGTTCACCATCTTCTTCATCCCGATCATCCCGCTGAACCAGGTGGGCGAGCTGGTGGAGTGCACGAGCTGCAAGACCCGCTACGAGCCACACGTCGCCGACCAGCCCACCACCGCCTCGCTGTCGGAGATCCTGGGCAACGCGGTGCGGGTGCTCACCGCGATGGTCGTGCGCACCGGCGACCCGCAGGACGCCGCCATGCGAGAGGCGGCGGTGGCGCTCACCCGCACCGTGGCCGCCGACTACGACGACGCCACCCTCACCGGCGACGTCATGGCCGTCGACCCGGCCTACGCCGAGCAGTACGTGGCACCGCTGGCCGACGGCATCCAGGTCGGCGGCAAGGAGCGCCTGCTCTCGGACCTCGTCCGCGTGGCGCTGGCCGCCGGCACCATCACGCCGGACCAGCGTCGGGTGATCGACCTGGCCGGCCGGGGCATGGACCTCACGCCCGCCCACGTGACGGGCATCGTGAGCAGCGTGGCGTCGGCCCGCAGCCCGGAGCCCCAGCCGCCACAGCCGCCCGTGCCCCCCGCCGACGGGGGCGAGGCCTGATGCGGGTCCTGGTCACCGGGGCCGGCTCCGGCATCGGCGCCGCCACCGCCCGCGTGCTCACCGCTCGGGGCCACGACGTGGTGGCCACCGCTCGCCGCGTGGAGGCGCTCGACCACCTCGACGTGGCCCAGGTCCTGGCCCTCGACGTCACCGACGACCGCTCCGTCGCCGAGTGCGTGGCCGCAGCCGGCCCGATCGACGTGCTGGTGAACAACGCCGGCATCAGCGAGACCGGTCCGCTCGAGACGTACCCCCACGACGTGCTGCAGAAGATGTTCGAGACGAACGTGTTCGGGCCCATGCGCATGGTGCGGGCGCTCGTGCCCGCCATGCGAGAGCGGGGCCACGGGATCGTGGTCAACGTCACCTCGGTCGAGGGCCGGGTGGCGGCGCCGCTGGCCGGTGCCTACTGCGGCACCAAGCACGCGCTGGAGGCGCTCTCGGAGTCGCTCGCGCTGGAGATCGGCCACTTCGGCCTGCGCGTGGTGATCGTCGAGCCCGGCTACATCGCCCCCGGCATGCGCAACGGCGTCCGCCACGGCGAGGACGGCACGGTCTACGAGGAGCTGCGCCGCCAGTGGAGCGGCGCCGACGACACCCTGGTCGGCCCCGAGGGCCGGCCGGCGCCCGAGCTGGTGGGCGAGGCCATCGCCAACGCCATCGACGATCCCGCCACCCCGCTGCGGGTCCCCGTGGGCGCCGACGCCGAGCTGGTGCTGGCCACCCGGTCGGCCCAGGACGACGCCACCTTCCACGCCACCATGCGCGAGGTCATCGGCCTCACCTGGTGACGGCCGGCGGGCCCCGGCCCGCTCCCCTACCTTGGCCGCCATGACCAGCCAGCCCACCCCGTACGCCGGCCGCACGGCCCTGGTCACCGGGTCCTCCCGCGGCCTGGGCGCCGCCACCGCCAAGCTCCTGGCCCGCCAGGGGGCCGACGTGGTGGTGACCTACCGCAAGCGGGAGGACGCCGCGCTCGAGGTGGCCGCAGCCATCGAGGCCGAGGGCCGCCGGGCGTGGGTGCAGCGCTGCGACGTGGGCGAGCTCGACGACATCGAGGCCCTCATGGACCTGGTGGCCGACCCCGATCGCGGCCCCGGCCGGCTCGACGTCCTGGTGGCCAACGCCGCCGCCACCAGCTTCCGGCCGCTGCTCGAGGCCGAGCCCCGCCACCTCGACAAGACCTTCGCCATCTCCGTCACCGGCTTCCTGCGCCTCGTGCAGCGAGCCGTCCCCCTCCTCGAAGCCAGCGGCCACGGCCGGGTGGTGGCGGTGAGCGGCGTCGACACCGTCACCTGGATCCCGGCCCACGGCATCCTCGCCGCCGCCAAGGCGGCCATGGAGTCGATGGTGGCGTACCTCGGCGTCGAGCTCGCCGAGCGGGGCGTGACCGTGGTGGGCGTCAACCCCGGCTGGATCGACGGCGACAGCCTCAAGCTCATGCTCGGGCCGTTCTACGACCACCTGTCGGAGCTGGAGGCCCGGACCCACCCGATGCGCCAGACCATGAGCCCCGACGACGTGGCCGAGTCGGTCGCCCTGCTCTGCGGCGACGCCGCCAAGCTCATGAACGGCGGCATCGTGCGCGCCGATGGCGGCGGCGTCTTCAGCTTCTGCGGCCGCTACATCAACCTCGGCGTCGAGGCCGCCCTCAACGCCCTGCCGCCCGACCAGTCGATCGACGGGGCTGCGCCGAGCGTGACCGTCACCCGCCCCGGCACCTGAGCGCGACGACGCCCGGCCTCGCGGCCGGGCGTCGTGGGTGTTCGTGATCGACCGCCGCGACCGAGCGAGCGGCCTGCGGCTCGAACCGGTCAGTCGTAGTACTCGGCGCCGACGTGGGTGACGGGGTCGTCGCCCATGAGGTGGCGGAGGGTGTTCTTGAGCTTGGTGAGCTGGATGAAGATGTCGTGCTCGGGGTACACGCCCTCCTGCACCGGCTGGGGGCTCTTCCAGTAGAAGCTCAGCCACTCCTGCACGCCGCTCATGCCGCCCCGCTTGGCGAGGTCGAGGAAGAGGGCGAGGTCGAGCACCAGGGGGGCGGCGAGGATGGAGTCGCGGCAGAGGAAGTCGACCTTGATCTGCATCTTGTAGCCGAGCCACCCGAAGATGTCGATGTTGTCCCAGCCCTCCTTGTTGTCCCCACGGGGCGGGTAGTAGTTGATCCGCACCACGTGGTGGATGTCGCCGTAGAGGTCCGGGTTGCGCTCCGGCTCGAAGATGGTGTCGAGCACGCCGAGCTTGCTGACCTCCTTGGCCTTGAAGGACTCGGGGTCGTCGAGGATCTCGCCGTCGCGGTTGCCGAGGATGTTGGTGGAGTACCAGCCCTCCACCCCGAGCATCCGGGCCTTGAAGCCGGGGGCGAGGATGGTCTTCATGAGGGTCTGGCCCGTCTTGAAGTCCTTGCCGGTGACCGGGACCTGGTTGCGGCGGGCCAGCTCGAGCAGCGCCGGGGTGTCGAGGTTGAGGTTCGGCGCGCCGTTGGCGTAGGGGATGCCGCGCTTGAGGCAGGCGTAGGCGTAGATCTGGCTGGGCGCGATCTCCGGGGCGGAGTCCTTGAGGCCCTGCTCGAAGGCCTCGATGCTCTGGTGGACGGCCGAGGCCTCGCGGTACACCTCGGTGGAGCCGCACCACACGGCCACGAGGCGGTCGCAGCCGTTCTCCTCGGCGAACCGGTTGATGTCGTCGTCGAGCGCCTGGGCCTGGTCCCACTTGCTCATCTCGGGCTTCACGTGGTCGCCGTGGAGGTTCTTCACGTACGACTGCTCGAACACGGCCTTCATGGGCTTGATGGCCCGGAGCTCCTCGCCCAGCTGCTCGAGGAGGTGGCCCTCCAGGACGCCGGCCCGGGCGGCGGCGACGTAGGCGTCGTCCTCGAACACGTCCCAGCCGCCGAACACGAGGTCGTCGAGGGTGGCGAGGGGGGCGTAGTCCTTGATGAGCGGCACGTTGTCGTCGGTGCGGGGGCCGATGCGGATGGTGCCCATCTGGGTGAGCGAGCCGATCGGCTTGGCCAGGCCCTTGCGGATGGCGAGGACGCCGGCGATGAACGTGGTGCCGACGGCGCCCATGCCGGGCAGCAGGATGCCCAGCTTGCCTTGGGCAGGGGCGATGTCGACGTTGGACTCGAGTGGCACGAAGGTCTCCGTTGGACCGGGGGATGGGGGATGCGATCGCCCGCTGCGGCCGACGTTGGCGTCGGGCGCGGGACCGCCGGGGCAGGTTAGGCGTTGGTCCCGTCGGGTGACGGGTCCGCGGCGGCCGGGTGACCGCTCGCTCCGACGCTCGCCGGCACCCCATCCGTTCCCGTCGCCGCCTCGTCCCGGGCGGCGTCCCACCAGGCCCGGTGGCGGTCGACCCAGGCGGCAGGCTCGTCGGCGTAGAGGCGGGCGCCCAGCCGGCGGGCGTCGGCTTGGAGCCGCTCCCGCTCGGCCCGCCCGGCCGCCACCACCAGGACCCACGTCTCGTGGTCGACCACGACCGGGTCCTCGACCGGGTCCGCCCCGTCGTCCGGCTCGGAGGCGTCGTCGTGCCCGGCGCCACCGACGGCACCTTCGGGCGCGCCCCCGCCCTCGACGTCGAGGTGGGCCAGCAGCAGGCCCAGGTCGTGGTCCTCGCCGAGGGCCGAGGCCAGCTCGTCGGCGGCGGCCACCACCGGGCGCTGGCCGTCGGTCCACAGCCGGCGCAGGAGCCGCTGGTGGTACCAGAGGTCCTTCACCCGCTTGCGCCACTCGTGGAGCTCGTCGGCCGTGGGCTCGTCGGGCAGGTCGTCGAGGAGGCGACGGCCCCGCTGGTACTGGCGGCCGAAGCCGGGGGCCAGCGCGTCCCAGCCCTCGGCCTTGGCCGGGACCAGGTCGATCCACGACACCAGCTGCTCCAGGGTGCGGGCGGCGCCCAGCACGGTGGCGCGGTCGAGCGAGCCGGACCGGCGCACCCGCTCGGCCCGCTCGGCGAAGCGGTCCCGCACCGCCTCCAGGGCGCGGCGGGTGGGGTCGTCGCCCGCCGCCTCGAGGAGGCGATCGACGGCCTCGACCAGTGCGTCGGCGTCGCGCTGGGTGGCGAGGTCGGCTCCCACCTGACGAAGCTCGGCGTTGGCGTGGCGGGCCACGGCCGGGCCGAGGTCGGCCCGGGCCAGCCGCAGCAGGGACCGGGCCTTCTTCACCCGCTTGCGGGCCTCGTGGACCGCTTCGGCGTCGGGACCGCCGGGCACGCGGAGGTCCTGCGACGCCCGGCCCAGCTGCTCGGCGAGGGCGCGCCGCACCTCGTCGCCGGCACGCGCCCCAGGGTCGATGCGGTAGCCCATCGGGCCATCTTGACCGCCGCGCCCGCGCCCAGGGGGACGGTTCGCCCAAGGTTCCGCCGACCGACCACCGGGGGTCCACCTCGCGGCCACCCGCGCGACACTGGCGCCATGGCAGCCACCAGCACGGGCGATGCGGGCCGGATCCGGGTGGAGGGGCGGGCCAGCCGCTGGGCGCCGGCCGACTTCGCGGAGATCACCTTCGCCGTGGCCCGTCGAGCCAAGACCTCGGGCGAGGCCGTCGCCCGGGCCGGCGAGGCCTACGCCGCCCTCGACGCGGCGCTGGCCGGCCACGCCGAGGCCATCGTCCGCCGCACCACCACCTCGCTCGCCGTGCGGGAGGTCGTCCGCTACGACCCCAAGTCGGGCAAGGCCATCCGCGAGGGCTTCGAGGCGTCCCGGGGCCAGACCGCCCGGTTCTCCCCGGTGGCCGGCGGCGGCGCGGCGCTGCGCTCGGTGGTGGTGGCCGTGCCGGACCTCGTCGTGCAGGGGCCGGCGTTCGGCCTCGACCCCACGAACGCGGTCCACGCCGAGGTGCGGGCCGAGGCGGCCGCCGCCGCCCGGGCCTCGGCCGAGGCGTACGCCCGCGGGCTCGGCCTCGCCCTCGGCGCGGTGCACCGCCTGCGCGAGCCACGGGCCGGAGCCGGCGGCGCCTACGACGCAGCCGGAGGCGGAGGCGGAGCGACGTTCCGGGCGATGGCCAAGGCGGCGCCGGAGGACGGCGGCGAGGCGGTCCTGGTGGACCTCACCGACGAGGACGTCGAGGTCGTGGCGGTGGTGGAGCTGGTCATCGCCATCGCCGGCTGAGCGACGCCGCACCACCGGGGACCGGCGGTCACCAGCGCGAGCGGGACTCCTCGGCGAAGCCGGGGATGGCCCGCACCTCGACCCGGCGGCCGTCGTCGGTGGTGACGTGGCCGGACCACGTGCCGAAGACCTGGTGGACCTCGGTGGCCAGGACCAGGGCGTTGACCCGGGTGTGGCGGTCGTGCACCGGGCGGAGCACCAGGTCGAGGCTGCCGTCGGGGTGCGCCACCCGCCAGGGGCCGAGGGGCTCGTCCCACCGGTACGTCCAGGCCAGCTCGTCGCCGACCTTGGTGAGGCGGCCGTCGACGATCACGCCGTTCTCGGTGGCGCCGGTGCCCTCGGTCCACTTGGCGCCCACCTGGATGCCCACCACGGTCTCGCCGTCGGTGGCCCGCCCGGCGCCGCCGCCCCAGTTCCAGCGCGTGGCGTAGGGCCAGCGGCCGCGGCCCACGTCGAGCACGCCCCACGCCTCGTCCTCCGGGGTGGCTCCGCCGATGGCGTGGACCTCGTCGCCGAGGGCGAGGGTCCCGTGGGCCGGGCGGGCCTGGTGCTTGGAGGTGTACTGGAAGCGCCGATCGGACCACGGGATCACGACGTTGAGCGACTCGTGGCCCGCGGGCTGGTCGATGCGCAGGTCGAGCGACGCAGCCAGCCCGCCGGGCTCGGTCCACGCGGCGGTGATCGTGGTCCCGGCGGGGTCGTCGACCAGGTCGAGCGTGAGGTGGTCGTCGACGAAGCGCAGCGGGGCGGACCCAGGCCGATCGGGCAGGGCCACGCCTCGCGCCAGCGGCAGCGAGCGCTCGACGCCGCCGGTGAGCCCGGTGCGGAGGTCGCACCACCAGACGGTGGCCATGCCGAGGTAGTCGACGTCGGCGTAGGTGACGGCGAGGGCGACATCCGCGCTCAGCACGGCCCAGTAGTCCCAGCGCTTGGTGCGGCCCCAGCCGCCCCGGAGGTTGGCGGTGTGCAGCGGGGTGCGCGACCACCCGGTGGCGGCCGGGTCGAGGCGGCGCCCGTCCGGCGTGCACAGCAGCACCGGTTCGGTCAGCTCGCGCTCGTGGGTGGCCACGCTCAGGCCTCGCCTTCCTCGGCGAGGGCGAGCCACTCGTCCTCGTTGGCGGTGATCTGGCCCTCGACGGCGGCCAGGTCCCGCCCCAGCTCGGCCAGGCGCTGGTGGTCGGTGCCCGCGGTGGCGGCCACCTGCTCCACGAGGCGGTCGCGCTGGCGCTCCAGCTTCTTCATCTGCTTCTCGACCTCCTTGGAGAGGTGGCGCAAGGTGCTGGCGCTGCGGGCCTTGGGCCGGGCCGCGACCGCGGTGGCCGCATCGGCCGTCCCCGGCGACGCCGAGGCCTTCACCGCCGCCTTCGAGGTGGAGGATCGGCCGCGGGTGGTGGCCGAGGCCGATGCGGTGGACCCGGACCGGCGGCGGGCCGTCTCCCACGCCTGGTAGCCGCCGGCCACCCGCTCGGCGTCGTGGTCGGCGTCGACCACGATCACGTCGGCCACCGTGCGCTCCAGGAAGGCCCGGTCGTGGCTGACCACCACGAGGGCGCCGGGCCAGTCGTCGAGGAAGTCCTCCAGGGCCCGCAGCGAGTCGAGGTCGAGGTCGTTCGTGGGCTCGTCCAGCAGCAGCACGTTGGGGCGGGCCGCCAGGGTGAGCAGGAGCTGGAGCCGCCGCCGCTCGCCGCCCGACAGGGTGCCGATGGGCGCCCACTGGGCGTCGCCGTCGAACCAGAACCGCTCGAGCAGCGCGGCGTCGGACCAGTCGGGCTTGCGGGTGGGGCCGGCGAGCGCGCCGCGCACGCGCACCGACGGGTCGAGGTCGGCGCCCAGCTGGTCCCAGATGGCCATCTGCACGGTGGAGCCCACCACCCGGCGGCCCTCGGCGGGGGCGATGCGCCCGGCCATGACCTGGAGCAGGGTGGTCTTGCCGGCGCCGTTGGGCCCGACCACGCCCAGCCGCTCCCGCGGGTCGAGCAGGAGGTCGACGCCCCGGAACAGCCAGGGGCTGTCGGCCGAGTACTGGTGGCCGACGCCGTGGAGCTCGATCACCTGGTCGCCGAGGCGCGGGGTCTCGACGTGCAGGGGCAGGTCGCCCCGGCGGGCCGGCGCCTCCGCCCGGCCGTTGACGATGGCGGTGGCCGACGCGATGTGCGCCTTGGGCTTGGCGGTGCGGGCCGGTGCGCCGCGGCGCAGCCACGCCAGCTCCTTCTTGGCCAGGTTCTTGCGGACGTTCTCGGCGGTGGCGGCGTGCTCGTCGCGGGTCTGGCGGCCTTCGAGGTACGACGAGTAGCCGCCCTCGTGGAGGTAGGCCTTGCCGCGGTCGAGCTCGAGGATGCGGGTGGTGATCCGGTCGAGCACGTGGCGGTCGTGGGTGACGAGGATGAGACCGCCGCGGTGGCTGGCGAGGCGGTCCTCGAGCCAGGCGATGGCGTCCATGTCGAGGTGGTTGGTGGGCTCGTCGAGGATGAGCAGCACGGAGTCGTCGTCCGGGCCGCCGCCGGGGCCGACCTCCACGAGCGCCCGGGCCAGGGCGACCCGCTTGGTCTGCCCGCCGGAGAGGCGGTCGGTGGCCACGTCGGCCAGCTCGGCGATGCCGAGGCGGTCGAGGATGGCGTCCACCTCCCACTCGCGCTCCGGGTGGCTGCCGGGCGCCACGGCCTCGTGCACCGTCCCCTTCGGGAGGGCGTCGGCCTGGTCGAGCATGACGGCGCGTGCGCCGCGCCCCTGGCGCAGCGAGCCCTCGTCGGGGTCGCCCTTGCCGGCCAGCACCCGCAGGAGCGTCGACTTGCCGGTGCCGTTGATGCCCACCAGGCCGAGGCGGTCGCCGGTGGACAGGGTCACCGAGACGTCGGCGAAGAGCTTGCGCCCCGGTCGGGAGGCGGTGAGTCCGGTGGCGTCGAGCAGGATCATGGCCGACCCACGCTAGGGGGTGGCCTCCGGGGCCCGGCAGTCCCGTCGGCCGGGATCAGCCGCGGCCGAGCGCCGTCAGTCGACCGGCGTGATGGGCAGGCCGAGCTCGGCGAACTGCTGGGCCGGGCGGTGGTAGCCCCGCTTCGAGGTGGTGGATGCCGGTGATGGTGGACGGCCCGTCGGCGATGGCGGCGGCGATCACCGAGGAGAAGCCGGCCCGCACGTCGGGCACGTCGACCACCGCGCCGCGGAGCTTCGACACGCCCTTGACCACCGCGGAGTGCTTGGCGTTGGTGTCGTGGAAGCGGCACGACTCGCCGCCCAGGCAGGTGGAGAACAGCTCGATCTCGGCGCCCATCTGCTTCAGGGCGGGGACGTAGACCAGGCGGTCCTCGTACACCGTCTCGTGCAGCACCGACATGCCGTCGGCCTGGGTGAAGAGCACCACCAGCGGCGTCTGCCAGTCGGTCATGAACCCGGGGTGGGTGTCGGTCTGCACCGCGGCGGGCTTGAGGCCGTCGGGCGCCGAGGCCTGGATGAACTCGTCGGTGATGTCGAACCGGGCGCCCATGCGGTGCAGCGTGGTGATCGCGGTGACGAGCCGGTCCTGGGCGCAGCCGTGCACCCGCACCTCGCCACCGGTGACCAGGCCGGCCACCAGGTAGCTGAACGCCTCGTTCCGGTCGCCTTCGAGGGTGGTCTCGGCGCCCTTGAGCGACGACACGCCGTCGATGGTGAACTTCCGGCCCGGGCTCTGCTCGATGCGGGCGCCCATGCGCTGGAGGAACAGGGCCAGCTCGATGACCTCGGGCTCGGTGGCGGCGTTGCGCAGCACCGTGCGGCCCTCGGCCAGGCACGCCGTCAGCAGCACGGTCTCGGTGGCGCCGACGGAGGGGTACGGCAGCTCGATCTTGGCGCCGCGCAGGCGGGTGGCCTTGGCGGCGATGCCGTCCTCGCGCACCTCGATCTCGGCGCCGAGGGCCCGGAGGGCGTCGATGTGGAAGTCGATGGGGCGGCGGCCGATCTGGTCGCCGCCGACGAGGGGCACGAACGCCTCGCCGGTGCGGTGCAGCAGGGGGCCGAGCAGCAGGATCGGGATGCGGTTGAGGCCGCTGAAGGACAGCGGGACCTCGGTGGTGACGCCGTCGTGGGGCGTGACCGTGATGACGCCGGTCGCCTCGTCGTGGTCGACGCCCACGCCGAGCGAGCGGAGGATGTCGGTGGTGATGGCGACGTCGCCGACCTCGGGGACCTGCCGGATGGTGCTGGGGCTCTGGCCGAGCACCGCCGCCACCATGTGCTTGGTGACGGCGTTCTTCGAGCCCCGGATGAAGACGTCTCCCCGCAGGGGACCAGAGGGGGCGACCGTCCAGGCGCTCGTAGGCATCGTCCCAGGGTACGACCCCGCCCGGCGCCCGGGAGCAGCGAGCGCCATCGGTCACCCGCCGTGGCGCCGGCCGCTCGTAGCCTCGCCGCCATGGCTGTCCCTCCCCAGCGGCGCGTGGCGCGCGGCATCGGCGACCCGATCGACCTCGACGGGCCCAAGAACCCCCGGCAGCGCTACCCGCTGGTCCCCGCCCGGGCCGGCCTGCTGGTGAAGCAGCGCGGCACGCCCATCTCCGGCACCGTGGTGGGCTTCGTGAACGGCACCCTCCAGGTCCGCGACCCGCACGGCTACGAGCACCGCATGCGGCTGCTCCCCGGCGGCTTCGAGGTCGAGGGCCAGGTGGTCACCCTGGTGGAGCCCCGCCGGCCCGCTCCGGGCAGCGCCGCGGCCGCCCCCGGCCGCACCGCCTCGGGCTCGCTCGCCGTCCCCGGCGCCAGGGCCCAGATCGCCAAGGCCAGCCGCATCCTGGTGGAGGGCATCCACGACGCCGAGCTGGTCGAGAAGGTCTGGGGCGACGACCTGCGGGTGGAGGGCGTGGTGGTGGAGCGCCTCGACGGCGCCGACCACCTCGACCAGGTGGTGCGGGCCTTCCAGCCCCGCTCCGGGCGCCGGCTCGGCATCCTGCTCGACCACCTGGTCACCGGCTCGAAGGAGACCCGCCTGGCCGCCACCGTCGACCACCCCGACGTGCTGGTCACCGGCCACCCCTTCATCGACGTGTGGCAGGCCGTGAAGCCCTCGGTCCTGGGCATCGAGGCCTGGCCGGAGGTCCCTCGGGGCGAGGACTGGAAGACCGGCGTGCTGGCCCGGCTGCGGGTCACCGCCGAGCCCGGCCGCTTCTGGAAGCACCTGCTCGGCAAGGTCACCAGCTGGACCGACCTGGAGCCGCCGCTGATCGGGGCCGTCGAGGAGCTGATCGACTTCGTGACCGAGCCGCCGGGGGCCTGACCCTCCCCGCCGCTGTCACCCCCCTTCCGTACCCTGGGGACCGATGCGCATCCTCCACACCTCCGACTGGCACCTGGGACGCACGTTCCTGGGCGCCTCCCTGCTCGACGAGCAGGCCGAGGTGGTCGATCGCATCGTCGCCCTCGCTGCGGAGCACCGGGTGGACCTGGTCGTCATCGCCGGCGACCTGTACGACCGGGCCATCCCCCCGGCACCCGCCGTCGAGCTGTTCGACCGGGCCCTGGCCGACCTCCACGCCACCGGCGCGGCCGTCGCCGCCATCACCGGCAACCACGACTCGTCCATCCGCGTGGGGATCAACGACCGCCTGCTCAACGAGGTCGGCGTCGCGATCCGCGGCCAGGTCACCCGCATCGACGAGCCGCTCCTGCTGACCGACCCGGCCGACGGCGGCCCGCCGGTCGCCGTCTACCTCGTGCCGTACCTCGAGCCGTCGGTCGACGTGCCGGTGCTCACCGCGATGCTGGAGGCGGACCAGGCCGCCGCAGCGGCCATCCCGGTCGCGGCGCGCCCGGCGGTCCCGGCCCGGCGCCGCCGCAAGGCCTCCCCCGCTCCCGGCGACGAGGCAGCCGCGCCCAGCCTCTTCGACCTGGCCGCCGAGCCGGAACCGGCGGCGGTCGTCGCCGAGCCCGAGCCGGTGGTCGAGCCCGAGCCGGTGGCGGTCGCGGCGGCCCCTGCCGCAGCCCCCCGGGCGTCGGGCCGGGCCAGCCACGACCAGGCCACCGCGCTGGCCAACGAGGCCGTCCGCCGCCACCTGGCCACCCTCGGCGAGGTCCGCTCGGTGGTGGTGGCCCACGCCTTCGTGGCCGGCGGCCGCGTCTCGGACTCCGAGCGGGACCTCAGCGTCGGCGGCGTCGAGCGGGTGGCGCTGCAGGCGTTCGCCGGGTTCGACCTGGTGGCCCTCGGCCACCTGCACCAGCCCCAGCGGATCGACGGGGACCGCGTGGCCTACTGCGGCACCCCGCTGCCGTACTCGTTCTCCGAGGAGGGCCAGGTGAAGTCGGTGCGCATCGTCGACCTCGCCGTCGACGGCTCGGTCACCGCCGAGGTGGTGCCCCTCGGCGTCGGCCGCCCGCTGCGGACCCTCACCGGGACCCTCCAGGAGCTGCTCGAGGACCCCGCCCTGGCCGACGCCGAGCCGGCCCGCGTCCGGGCCCGGCTCACCGACGCCCACCTCCCCAACCAGGCCATGGCCCGGCTGCGCCGCCGCTTCCCGCACGCAGTCGAGCTGCGCCACGAGCCGGCTGGCGCCTCTGCTGCGCCCCGCGTCGGCGCCGACCTCACCACGCTCGAGTCGCTGTCCCCGCTCGACCTCGCCCTGCGCTTCTGGTCCGACCAGCAGGGCACCGAGGCCGGCGAGGGCGAGCGGGCCCTGTTGGAGCGGGCCGTGGCCGCCAACCTGGCGGACGACCGATGAGGCCGCACCTCCTCACCATCGAGGCCATGGGCCCCTACGCCGGCGAGGCGCGGGTCGACTTCGACGAGCTGGCCCACGAGGGCCTCTTCCTCATCCACGGGCCCACCGGCTCGGGCAAGACGTCGCTCCTCGACGCCCTCTGCTTCGCCCTGTACGGCGAGGTCCCCGGCCAGCGGGGCGATCGCGGCCTGCGCTCGGACCACGCCGCCCGGGACGCCACGCCCAGCGTGACCCTCGAAGTTCACGGCCCAGGGCGGCCGCTACCTCGTGGCGCGCGAGCCGTTCCACGAGGCGGCCAAGAAGCGCGGCGGCGGCACCACCACCCGCCACCCCACCGCCACCCTGCGCCGGATCGACCCGGGCCACGAGGCCACCCTGGCCACCAAGCCCAGCGAGGTCCGTGACGAGGTCCGTCGGCTGATCGGCCTGACCGCCACCCAGTTCCAGCAGGTCATCCTGCTGCCCCAGGGCCAGTTCGAGGCGGTGCTGCGGGGCAAGCCCGAGACGCGCGAGGGCCTGCTCAAGACCCTCTTCCACACCGTCGGGTTCGAGTCGCTCACCCAGTGGCTGGCCGACGAGGCCCGGGCCAAGCGGGCGGCGGTCACCGAGCAGCAGCGCCACCTCCACGTCCTGGCCGGCGAGGCGGCCCGGCGTGCCGCCGACCTGGTCGAGCCGGGCACCGCCACGGCCGACGACGCGCTCTTCACCGCCGGGGCCGCCGGCACGCCGGACCAGTCGGGCCTGGTGCGCCTGGCCGAGCGGGCCGCCGAGGCCCTGGCCGCCGCCGACCTCGAGCTGTCGGCCACCGCCGACCGCCTCGCCGCGGCCGGCGCCGCCCTCGAAGTCGAGCACCTCTGCGGCCGAGCGCTGGGACCGCCACCACCGCGCCACGGTGGACAAGGCGCGCCTCCTGGCCGAGGAGGCCGACGTCGCCGCGGCCCGGGTGGCGCTGGCCCGCGCCGAGCAGGCCGACCAGATCCGGCCCAGCCTCACCGAGGTCGAACGCCGGGCGAAGGCCCTCCGCGCCGCCGCGACCGCCAGCACCCGGGACCGCGCCCAGGCCGGCCGCGCCGTCGCCGCCCTCGCCCGCCCGGTGGCGGCCCTCTCGGGCCTGCCCGCAGACCTGGCCGACGAGGCCGCGCTCGCCACCCCCGCCCTCGCCGCAGCCCGCCAGGCGCTCGCCACCGAGCTGGCCGCCCTCGATGCCCTGGGCGAGACCGCCGAGCAGGTCGCCGCCGCCCGACGCACCGCCGAGGAGCACCGGGCTCGCGCCCGGCGCGACACCGACCTGGCCGCCAAGGCCGCCCACCGGGTGGCCACGGTCCGCGAAGAGCTGGCCGCCCTCGCCGACCAGGTCGCCACCGCCACCTCGGCCCAGGACCGCCTGCCGGGGCTGGCCGAGGCCGCCCGCCAGGCGGCCGAGCGGGCCTCCGCCGCCGAACGCCTGGTGGCGGTCCGCGAGCAGGTGGCCGCCGCCGACGAGGCGCGTCGACGGGCGAGCGACGAGGCCAACGCGGCGTGGAGCGGCTGGCTGGACCTGCGCGAGCGCTACCTGAACGGCATCGCCGCCGAGCTGGCCAGCGAGCTGGAGCCCGGCGTCGGCTGCCAGGTGTGCGGGGCCACCGAGCACCCCCGCCCGGCGGAGCCGGCCCCCGGCTCCACCACCCGGGCCGAGGTCGACGCCGCCGAGCAGGCCACCGAGGCCGCCAACCAGCGCGCCGCCGGCCACCTGGAGGCCACCGTCGCCCTGCAGCGCACGGAGGCCGAGCTCTCGACGCTGGCCGGGCCCGGCGCCACCGACGCCACCGCGGCCCGAGCCACCGCGGCGGTGGCCGCCGCCAGCCACCGCGCCGGGGTCGAGCAGGCCGCTGCCCTCCCCCGCCTCCTCGCCAAGCGGGACGAGCGCACCGAGGAGCTGGCGCGGGTCGAGCAGCTGGCCGCCCAGGTCGAGGGCCAGATCGAGTCGGCCAAGGCCGCCGCCGAGGCCCAGGAGCACGCCGCGGCCGCCACGGCGGCCCGGCTGGAGGCGGCCCTCGGCTCGGCCGAGCTGCCCGCCGCCATCGCCGCCGCCCGCCGCCTCGACGACGCCCTCGTGGCCCTCGCCCGCCACGCCACCGTCCGGGACGAGGCCGCCCTCGCCAAGGACCAGGCCGCCGAGCGCCTGGCCACCGACCTCGCGGCGTCGCCCTTCGGCGACGCGGCCGAGGCTCGCGCCGCCCTGCTCGACGCCGATCGCCGCCGGTCGCTCGCCACCCGCATCGACGCCCACGACCGCCAGCTCATGGGCGTCCAGGACGCCCTCGGGGACCCGCTGCTCGCCGGGCTCCCGGCCGAACGCCCCGACGTCGAGGCTGCCCGGGCCGCCGCCGCCGCGGCCCAGCAGGCGTCCCAGCGCGCCGTGGCCCGCCGCACCAAGGTCCACGCGGCCCACGAGCGCATCGACGAGCTGGCCCGCCAGCACGGCGAGCTGCTGGCCCTCCTCCTGCCCCAGGAGTCCGACGCCAACCTGCACGAGGCGGTGGCGGCCCGGTGCGCCGGTCGGGCCAACCCGAAGGTGTCGCTGCAGCGCTGGGTGCTGGCCACCTACCTCGAGGCCATCTGCGTGCACGCCAACCAGCGCCTGGCCACCATGACCGCCGGGCGCTACCAGCTCCGCGTCGAGCGCGAGTCGCTGCACGCCGCCGCCAAGGCCGGCCTCGACCTCTGGGTCCACGACGCCCACACCGGCACCACCCGCCCGGTGTCCTCGCTCTCGGGCGGCGAGACCTTCCAGGCCTCGCTCGCCCTCGCCCTCGGCGTGGCCGACAGCGTCGAGGCCCGCACGGGCGGCGTGCGGCTCGACGCCCTGTTCGTCGACGAGGGCTTCGGCTCGCTCGACCCCGAGTCGCTCCAGCTGGCCATGGACGAGCTCGACGGCCTGCGCGAGGGCGGGCGCCTGGTGGGCTGCATCAGCCACGTCGGTGCCCTCCGCGAGCGCATCCGCGTGGGCATCGAGGTCACCCGCACCGACGCCGGGAGCACCGTGCGCGTCGGCGACATCGCCGCCGCCTGAGGAGGTCGCCCAGCTCGCCGGCTCAGGTGGGCCAGAGGCGGGCGCCGAGGCCGCTGGCACGGGCCACGGGGCGGCCGATGGCCAACCGCAGCGCCTCCTCGGTGGCCACGAGGGTGACCTGCTCCCGGGCCCGGGTGATGGCGGTGTAGAGCAGCTCGCGGGTGAGGATCGGCGACCGCACCCCGGGCAGCGAGACCACCACGTGGGGGAACTCCGAGCCCTGGCTCTTGTGGATGGTCATGGCCCACCACGTCTCGGCCTCGTGCAACCGGGACACGGGGACGTAGCGGACCTCGGCCCCCTGGGGCAGGGCCACCGCGGTGCCGCCGTCGCGAGCCACCACCAGGCCGACGTCGCCGTTGGCCAGGCGGTTGATGCGGTCGTTGGCGGTGACCAGCACCGGGCGGCCGGCGTACCAGCGGGCGGTGGCCGCCAGCTCGGGCACGGCGGCGCCCACCGCCGCCTCGATGCGGGCGGTCCAGTCGTAGAGCCCGCCGTCGCCGTGGCGGGTGGCGGCCAGGACCTTGACCCGCAGGGCCGCCGCCAACCCGGCCTCGGCATCGCCGGCCAGCGCGGCACGGGCCACCTCGGTGGCGGCCGCGACGACCGCTTCCTCCACGGATGCGACAGCGGCGGGCCGATCGGGCCGGGCCCAGGTGAGGTCGGCCCGGCTGCCGTCGAGCAGGGCCAGGGCGGCATCGGCGTCGCCCCGCCGCACGGCGTCGGCCAGGGCGGCGATGCCCGAGCCGGCGCCGAAGCGGTGCACCCGCTCCAGCACCGTCACCAGCCCCTCGAGCGGCGCGTCGGCGGTGACCGAGACCTCGGGGGGCGGCGACGCGGGCGTCGGCGTCGGCGCGGCCAGCACGTCCGGGTCGAACAGGCGCGGGGTGGCCGGGTCCTCGACCGGGGCCGCCCGCCGGCGGCGCGGGGCCACCAGGGCCGGTCCGGTGCGGGTCGGGCCCCGTTCCCCCACCAGGTCGGCCAGCACGGTGCCGGCGTCGACGCTGGCCAGCTGGTCCGGGTCGCCCACCAGCACGAGCGACGCCTCGGGCCGCACCGCTTGGAGCAGGCGGGCCATCAGCGGCAGCGAGACCATGGAGGTCTCGTCGATGACGACCAGGTCGTGGGTCAACGGGTGCTCGCGGTCGTGGCGGAAGGCCACCCCGGGGGCCCAGCCGAGCAGAGCGTGGATGGTGGTGGCCTCGGTGGCCACGAGCCGCTCGGCGAGCGCGGCATCGATCACGCCCTCGGCTCGGGCTTCGGCGACCGCCTGCCGCACCGCCTCGGTCATGCGGGCGGCCGCTTTGCCGGTGGGTGCGGCGAGGGCGACCTCGAGGTTGCGCCCGTCAGCGGCCGCCGCCCGCTGGGCCGCGGCGAGGAGGCGGGCCACGGTCCGGGTCTTGCCGGTGCCGGGTCCGCCCGCGATCACCGAGAGCCGGTGGCCCAGCGCCACGGTGGCCGCGGCCAGCTGGAGGTCGGGCCCGCCCTCGCCAGGAGCCGGGAACAGCTCGGCAATGGCGTGGTCGATCGCAGGACCGCCGGCGCTGGCACCGGCCCGGAGGCGCAGGTCGGCGGCGACCTCGGCCTCGTAGGCCCAGTAGCGCTGGAGGTAGATGCGGGTGCCGTCCCACACCAGCGGGGCCAGCGGCTCCCGACGGGCGTCGGCGGGCGCGGCGACCGCCGGGCTGGAGGCGAGCGCCGCAGCCCAGGGACCCGCGTCCGGCCAGGGCAGGGCCACCGCCACCTCGTCGAACCGGTCGAGGACCCGATCGGCGGCCGCCGCCAGCTCGATGCCCACGTGCCCCAGCTGCGGGGCGCGGGCCGCCACCGCCACGGCGAGGAGCACGAGCGGATCGGTGCCCGGGCTGAGCCGGGCGACCGTCGCCGCGAGGTGCACCTCGCCGGCGCCGACCACGCCGGCATCGACGAATGGCCGGAGGACCTCGACCGACGCCGGGACGAAGGGTGCGGGGCCGACCATCAGGACCGCCGCCCGTCGAGCAGGTCGCTCGCCGCCACCACGAGCGCCGGCGGCAGGGCCCAGCTGCAGACGCCGTCGGGCCCCTCGGCGTGCACCGCACCGTCGGCGCCGCCCATGCCCCGCACGAACAGGTAGGCCGCCCCGCCGAGGTGGACGGCGGGGTCGTAGCCGGCCTGGCGCCAGCGGAGGTAGCGGTGCAGGGCCACCGCGTAGAGCAGGGCCTGGAGCGGGTAGTGGTGCTCGACCATGGCCGCCGCCATCGAGGCCGCGCCGTAGTGGAGCGGGCCCGGCGCCTCGCCCCGGGGGTGGAGGCGGTTGGTCTTGTAGTCGACCACCACGAAGCGGTCGGGACCACCGGCCATGGCCACCCGGGCCACGAGGTCGATGGACCCCGTGAGGTGGCCCGCCAGCTCGACCCCGAACGCCCCGGCCGCCAGCCGGTTGGCCCAGGGCGCAAAGGGGTGGTCGGCGCCGAGGTGCGCCACCAGCAGGGCGCCGAGGTCGCGATCGGTGGGCACGGCGCCGGCCTCGCCGAGGCGCAGCTCGAAGTCGAGCTCGTCGAGCCGATCGGTCCGGGCCAGGTCCCGCAGGCGCTGGTCGCCGAACAGCGGGCCGAGGGGCGTCTCGATCGCGGCCCGGAGCCCGGCCAGCAGCAGCTCGCGGCCCTGCTCCGGGGCGGGGGCGGGCGAGCCCACGGGCGTGAGGTCGAACGGGGTCCAGCCCAGCTCCTGGTCGACCTCGAAGGCGAGGTCGTCGTCGAGCTCGACCGAGGCGAAGTCCACCCGTTCGAGCACGGCGTGGACGAACGTGCCGAAGGCGGCCCCCGCCGGCAGCGTGGCCAACGGTGAGGTGCCCGGCCGGGCGCTCCCCGGTTCCACCACCGGCTCCCGCGCGCCGTCGTCGTCGGCCGGCTCGACCGCGCCGGACGTGGCCTCGTCGGTGCCGCCCGGACGGGCCTCGGGATCGGCAGCGGCGTGGTCGCCGCCCGCGGCGGTGATGGCCGTGAAGGACCAGCGGTGGCGGCGGCGGTCCGGGGCGACGCCCAGCGTGGCGACGGCCAGCTCCGGCCCCGCCGCGTCAGGGGTGCGGGCGCGCCACCGCTCGGCGGGCCGCCGCACCCGACCGTGCAGGCCCACCGAGATCGTCCCGCCGGAGGCGGCCACGAGCGGCGCCAGGGCCGCCTCGGTGTCGGCGTCGTCGGGCAGCGCCACCTTGGCGGCGGTGAACGCCTCCGGGTCGATCGCGGCGCCCGTGCGGGCGAACAGCACCCGGGCCAGGGCCGAGCCGCTGCTCGAGCTCCCCCGCGTCCACCACACCAGGGCGTGGTGCTTGGCGCGGGTGAGGGCGACGTAGAGGAGCCGCAGGTCCTCGCCCTCGAGCTCGGCGGCGGCGAGCCGCTTGCGGCGCGTGGCGCCGGGACGGTCCGGCCAGCCCGACCCGTCGGCGACGTCGAGCACCCGGTGGGTGCCGTCGGGGTCCTGGAAGATGGTGGGCCCGTGCTTCTTTCGCCACAGCGAGGGGCAGCACACGATCGGGAACTCCAGGCCCTTCGACACCCAGATGGTGAGGATCTGCACGGCCTCGGCCTCGGACTCGATCCGCCGCGAGGCCAGGTTGCCGTCGATCTCGGCGTCGGGGTCCGGGTCGGGGTCCTCGGCCAGGCCGGCCACGAGGGCGGCCACGCTGGCGCCCCGGCCGGCAGCGGTGGTGCGCAGCAGCTCGGCGATGTGGTCGAGGTCGGTCATGGCGCGGTCGCCGTCGGGGCGGCCGAGGACGCGGGCCACCACCGCGCTGTCGGACCAGATGCGGCGGATGAGGTGGTCGACCCCGCCGTGGGCCAGGGCCTCGGCCCACCCGTGGAGCTGGTCCTGGATGCCGGCGAGGTCGGCGTCGGTGGCGGCGTCGACCCACGCGGCGGACCGGCCGGCGAACCAGCTGAGGGCGAACGCCCGAGCGCGCCGGGGGTCCGACGGACGGGCCAGGCCCTGGAGCAGGACCCGCCACTGGTCCGCCGCCGGCGAGTCGAGGACGCTGCCGCCGCGAGCCAGCACGGCCGGCACCCCCTGGGCGACCAGCTCGGCCTGCAGCAGCTCGCCCTCGGTGGCGCTGCGGGTGAGCACGGCGACGTCGGACGGGCGGATGGGGCGCCGCCCCTGGTCGTCGACGTCGGGGTGGCCGGCGTCGGGGATGCGCCCGCCGTCGAAGAGCTCGCGCAGGTGGGCCACCAGGTCGCCGGCGATGGCGGCGTCGGCGGCACCCGCCACCACGTTCGGGACCTTGCCGGTGGTGCGGGCGAGGTCGGCGCCCAGCGCCAGGCGGAGGGACACGGCCGGGAGGGGCTCGCCGGCGCGGTCGACGGCACGACGCTCCGCGTGGCGGTCGGCGGGCTGCACCGGCACGAAGGCGATCTCGTCGTCGCCGAAGGTGGCCCCTCCCAGCAGGGTCTCGACCGCCGTGAGCATGGCGCCGTCGGAGCGCCAGTTGGTGCCCAGCGATCGGGCGTCGCTCTGCTGAACGGCCCGCTCGTAGGTGTGGATGTCGGCGCCCCGGAACGAGTAGATCGCCTGCTTCGGATCGCCCACCAGCACCAGCGAGGTGCCGGCGGCGGGGTCGGCGAACAGCGCCGAGAACGTGTCCCACTGCACGGGGTCGGTGTCCTGGAACTCGTCGATGAGCGCCACCCGGTACCGGCTGCGCAGCGCCTCCTTCACGGCGTCGGCCTGGGGCCCGCGCAGCTCCTCGCGGAGCTCGGTGAGGATCTCGTCGAAGCTACGGCTGCTGCGCCGCCGCCGGTGGTCGCCGATGCGGGCCACCACCTGCTCCACCAGGTCCCGGAGCAGGTGGTGCGCTTCGGTGGCGCCGGGCTGGCCGGGCGGCGGGGCCAGCACGAGGTCGGCCGTGCGCAGGGCGATCGAGGCGTGCTCGAGCAGCTTGCGGGGCTTGGGCAGGACCTCGGGCGGGTGGCCCTGGGTGGCGGCCTGGGCCAGCACGTCCGCACAGATCTCCATCTGGAGGTCCCGCTCGTCCTCGACCAGGGAGAGGTCGGGGTCGCCGCCGCTGCGGGCACCGAGGGCGGCGAGCGCCTGGGTGGCGAAGCCGTGGATGGTGGTGATGGTGGCAGCGTCGAACTCGGTGACCGCCCGCTCGAGGTTGGCCAGGCGGGCCTCCCGGTCGGTGGCGGCGAGGTGGGCGAAGAGCTCCTCGTCGGAGCTGGTGGCGCCCGGCGCGAGGTGCAGCGCCGCCGCCGCCAGCTTCTCGCGGGTGCGGGCGCGCAGCTCCGAGGTGGCGGCGCGGGTGAACGTGACCACGAGCAGCTCGCCGGCCGCCACCCCCTGCTCGGCGACGTAGCGGGTGGCCAACGAGGCCAGGGTGAAGGTCTTGCCGGTGCCGGCGCTGGCCTCGATGGCGAGCGGGGCGCGCGGCAGCGGGTCGAGCAGGTGGAACGGCTGGCGCTCGGGGCCGGTCACGACGCCTCCACCGGTCGGACCTCGGTGGACCGGTCGACGGCCTCCCACAGGTACCGGGCGTAGCGGGCCGCTCGACCGCCGGTGCCCGCCGGATCGCCCGGCTGGGCGGGCAGCGCCAGGAGCTCGTCGTAGGACAGGTGGCCGAAGGCGACGGCCACGAACCGGTCGGTGCGGTCGTCGAAGCGCCCGCGGTTGTCCCACAGCGTGGGCTTGGCCTCGTCGAGGTGCAGGGCCTGGCTGAGGTTGGGGAACAGCGGCAGGGGCTCGCGCTGGCCCCGCCGGTAGAGGTCGACGGCCACCTCCAGCCCGGCGCGGGCGTGGGCCTCCCGGTCGTCCGGCAGCCCCGAGACCACGAGGTCGTGCACGACCGGCGCGGTGGCGGACCCGCCCGGCCTGTGGATGGCCACCGCCCGCCAGTCGGTGTCGGGCGCGCCGGCGCTCAGCGCCACCAGGTCCAGCCAGACCGCCAGGTGGTACTTGGGCTTGGCCGTGCTGAAGCCCACCAGCGCCGGGCCGGGCTCGGCGCCGTCGAGCCGACCGGCCACCGTGCCCACGACGCGTGCCGTCGGCCAGCGCGACGTCGACGTCGAGCAGGTCGGGCGGGCCCGTCCGCACGGATCGCGCCCGCGCCTCGGCCACCAGCACCGCCACCACCTCGAGAAGCTCGGCCGCCTTCGCCTGGCCGAGCGTGCCCGGGGGCAGCGTCCCGAGCTGGCGCTCCAGCCGCTCCCAGCGGTCGAGGTCGCCGTCGCCCAGCAGGGTGCTGAGCAGCCGGTCGCCCACCCGCCACTTGTCGAGGTTCTCGAGCAGGACCGGCAGGCTGGTGGCCACCGCGTCCTCGGCCCTGGGCAGGGCCAGCTCGAGCCGACGCTCGAGGAACCACTGGATGGGGTGGTCGACGAAGCGGCGGAGGTCGGCGAGGTCGATCACCGACTGCTCGACCGGCGCCAGCGGCTCGGCCAGGAACGGCGGCAGGTCGAGCGCCCGGCTCCGACGAGCCCTCGCCCCGGCCAGCGCGCCGGGATCGAAGCTCCACGGCCCGGCGCCGAGGTCCCCGGGGACGAAGGCCTTCTCGTCGAAGGGCTGGCGGGGGTGGTGGACCTCCTCGGCCGCCTCGGCCCCCGCCACCCCGGCGACAGCCTCCTGGAGCTCGGCCACGACCACGGCGGGCGGCACCACCTGGTTGGTGCGCAGGTCGTGGCCCTCGCGCACCACCACCAGGTGGTCCTTGGCGGCGAGGACGGCATCGAGCAGGGCTTGGCGGGCCTCGGCCCGGGGGTCGCGATCGCCGACCGCCGGGGCGGCGGCGGCGAGGTCGTCGTTGGAGGCGGCGGCGCTGGCGAACGCCGGCTGGTCGACCCCGAGGAGCACCACCACCCGGAAGGGCAGGGCGCGGAGCGGTTCGAGCGAGGTCACGGTGACGCCGCCGCGGAAGAAGTCCGGCCGGCCCTGGCGGCCACCCAGCCGGTCCTGGAGCAGGCGGCGCAGGTCGACCAGCTCGAGCGGCACGGCGGCGGTGCCGTGGCGGCTGGTGGCGTGGTCGACCACCTCGGCCAGGGCGCGGTGCAGGGCATCGGCCTGCCACGGCAGGTCGGGGTCCGGCGCGAGCAGCGCGGCGGCTGCGCCGCGGAGGAGGTCGACCCACTCGACCAGCGGCCGCGCCGTGGTGGCGGCGTCGGCCAGCCGACCGAGGTGGCCCAACAGGTCGGCCAGGCGTCCGGCGAGGTCGACGTCGTCGCCCTCGATGCCGAACGGCACGACGTCGCCCAGCGAGAAGCCGAGCTCGTCGTCGGCCACCGCGGCGCCGAGCAGCAGCCGATCGAGCGCCGCCTGCCACGTGTTGGTGGTGATGGTGGCCGGCACGCCGAGCGGCACCCGATGCGCAGGGTCGAGGCCCCAGCGCACCTGGGTCTCGGTGACCCAGTCGCCCACGCGGGCCTGCTCGTCGTCGTCGATCGCGTAGCGGCGGCGCACGGCCGGCTCCGCGAGCAGGTCGAGCACGGTGGTGGCGTCGAAGCGCCCCACGGCGGCGTCGAGCACGGCGTCGAACCCGGCCACGACGGGGTTGGCGCCCCGGCGGGAGCGGTCGGCGATGCGGTACCGCAGGGCGGGGGCGTGCTCCGGGCTGTGCAGGCCCGCCTCCGCGGTGGGCCCGAAGGCGGCCTCCACGAGCGGCGCGAAGCGATCGAGCGCCGGGCAGAGGACCACCACGTCCTCCTCGCGGAGCGTCGGGTCCTGCGCCAGCAGGTGCAGCACGGCGTCGCGAGCCACCTCGGCCTGGCGGGCGTGGCCGTGGGCGGCGTGGAACCGCACCGACGCGTCCCCGGCCTCGGGGACGGCGACCTCGGCCGGCGGCTCGCCCGAGCGGATGGCCGCCTGGAGGCGGGCCAGCACGGTGCCCCCGAGCGCCGGAGGCGTCGGGTCGGTGACCTCCGGGGCCGGCAGGCCGTGGGCCCGCCCGTCGGCCACGAGCACCGCGGTCTCCCGGGGCAGCCGGCCCCAGGACCGCAGCAGCGGGTGGCCCACCAGGTCCGCGCTGCGGTCGCCCGACCGGAGGCGCAGCTCGCCGGCGGCGAGGGGGGGCCACGGCCGCCGCCACCCGCGCCGAGGTGGCCGGCGACGGGTCGAGCAGGAAGACGTGCAGGTCCCGCTGGGCGGCGACGGCCACGGCGAGGTCGACGAACCCGGCTCCGCCCGGCAGCACGTGGGCGCCGAACAGGGCCAGCCGCTCCGGCAGGTCGACCGCGAGGTCCCCGGCCCGCAACCGGTCCAGCAGCTCGGGCAGGCGCTCGGGCGGCGAGGGTGCGCCGACGTGCGCGCACGGCCCGCCAGAGGTGGGGTTGCCACGCGTGGCCACCGAGGTCCCCCACGCGGCCGGTGCCGTCGGCGTCGTGGCCGGCGGCCCACGCCCGGACCATGGCCGGTCGGTGCACGTGGTACCGGTCGAACAGGTCGGCGATGCGACGGCACCGGCGGTAGCGCGACGACCCCGTGGCGGCGACGCCGAGCGGAGCCAGCAGCGGGTCACCCGGCGAGCCGTCGAGCACCTCGAGGACCGCCCAGGCCAGGCGCTCGACCTCCCAGGGGTCGGCCGAGCCGGCCGGGCGGTCGGCGGCCAGCACGCGTGCGCAGCGAGCCCGGGAACGCGGTCTCGATGTTGGCGGCCACGCCGTCGCCCGACCCGGGGCCGGACGCTCCGAGGTGGCGGGCCAGCTCGAGGGCCAGCCACCGGCGCATGCCCTCCGACGGCACGGCGATCCACTCCGGCGCGAACGCATCCGACGGAGCCTCGGCCAACACCTCCGCCAGGCGGGCGGCGAGGGGCACGACCCGGTCGGCGGTGTGGAGGCGGAGCACGACCCCGGACCCTACCGAGGGGGTCTGACAGCTCGGCCGCCCAACGGGCTCGACGATCCGGTACGACCCCTTGACGCGGCGGTCACCGTGGTGTTAGGTGTACCTAACAGCGAGTGAGGAACATCCGAACACTCCACCGCCGCCCGAGGGACCGCCTCCACCATGACCGCCGACCGCCCGACGTCCACCGCCTTCGAGGTCTTCCACGCCGGGGCGCACACGCACCCCGCCCGGCAGGCCTGGCTCCTCCACGAGCTGGAGCAGTGGTTCGCCGGTGACCTGCCCGACGGCCGGGAGCGCCGCCAGCTCGTCGGCAAGGCGCTGCGCGCCGCCACCGCCGACGCCCACCGCTGGCTCGACGAGCGCCACGCCGCCGACACCCTCGTCCGGGTCGACCTCCACCTCTCCGGCGTCGACCGGGACCGCCACTCGGTCTTCCCCTCCCTCCCCTCGCCCCTCGCCCTCCTGCTCATCTGCCTCGACCAGTGCCGGGTCGGCGACGAGGTCGTCGTCGTCCAGGAGCTGGCCAAGGCCGGCCGCGTCGAGGCCAAGGCCACCTGGCCCTTCGGCATGGACGAGGCCGAGACGCTCACCCGGCCGGCCCGCTTCCCCGACTGCGGGGGCCACGGCCACTGAGGTCACACGTCCTCCACCGGACGGCCATCGACGGGGTGGCCCCCAGTGGACGCAGGCAGGTGCCGGCATCCGGTTCCGATCGGCACCTGCCTGCCTTGCCCTCCCCACCGCAACGCGCCACCGACGGGGTGGCACGGCGGTGGGGATGCGGGTCGATGTCGGCATCCGGTTCCAGCCGACATCGACCCGCCGACCCCTTCCCGGCACCGGCGGTACGGTCCCGCCATGGCTGACATCGATCGGGATCGACTCGGGGCGCTGCTGGAGCGGGAGCGCTCGGCCTTCGCCGCCGCCCGCCCCGGGTCGCAGGCGGCGGCAGCCCAGGCCGCCGACCACCTGGTCGGCGGCGTGCCCATGACCTGGATGGCCAAGTGGGCCGGGGGCTTCCCGCTCTTCCTGGCCTCGGCCCGGGGCAACCGGGTCACCGACGTCGACGGCCACACCTACGTCGACCTCGCCCTCGGCGACACCGGCGCCATGGCCGGCCACTCCCCGCCCGCCACCGTGGCCGCCGTGCGCCGCCAGCTCGAGGACGTCGGCGGCGCCACCGCCATGCTCCCCACCGCCGACGCCGCCTGGGTGGCCGGCGAGCTGGCTCGCCGCTTCGGCCTCCCCCGCTGGTCCTTCGCCCTGACCGCCACCGACGCCAACCGGTGGGCGCTGCGCCTCGCCCGCCTGGTCACCGGCCGGCCGATGGTGGCGGCCTTCGCGTTCGGCTACCACGGCACCGTCGACGAGACGTTCGTGGAGCGGGCCGCCGACGGCACCACCATCGCCCGCCGCGGCAACGTCGGCCCGGCGGTGCCACCGGCCACCACCACCCGGGCCGTCGAGTGGAACGACCTCGCCTCGGTCGAGGCCGCCCTCGCCCCCGGCGACGTCGCCGTGCTCATC
The DNA here is from genome assembly GCF_019048865.1 of Aquihabitans sp. G128. Taxonomy (GTDB): domain Bacteria; phylum Actinomycetota; class Acidimicrobiia; order Acidimicrobiales; family Iamiaceae; genus Aquihabitans. The sequence goes on from NZ_CP077604.1 coordinate 2,353,830, forward strand.
ACCGAGCCGGCCCTCACCAACATCGGCATCGTGCTCCCCGAGCCCGGCTTCCTCGACGGCCTGCGCGAGCTGTGCGACCGCACCGGCACGCTGCTGCTCGTCGACGAGACGCACACCCTCTCGGCCGGCCCCGGCGGGTGCACCCAGGCGTGGGACCTGCACCCGGACCTCGTCACGCTGGGCAAGTCGTTCGCCGGCGGCATCCCCATCGGGGCCTACGGCCTGTCCGCCGCGGTGGCCGAGCGCCTCCAGGCCGCGGTCGAGGCCGGCGACGCCGACCTGGTCGACGTGGGCGGGGTCGGGGGCACCCTGGCCGGCAACGCGCTGTCGCTCGCCGCCGCCCGCGCCACGCTCGACGAGGTGCTCACCGCCGAGGCGTTCACCGAGATGGCCCGGCTCGCCACCCGCTTCACCGAGGGCGTGCAGGCCACGATCGACCGCCACGACCTCCCCTGGTCGGTCGTGCAGCTCGGCGCCCGGGCCGAGTACCGCTTCGCCCGCCCGGCTCCGCGCACCGGCACCGAGTCCGCGGCCGCCGGCGACGACGAGGTGGAGGAGTACCTCCACCTCGCCCTGGCCAACCGCGGCATCCTCCTCACCCCGTTCCACAACATGGCGCTGATGTGCCCCACCACCACCGAGGCCGACGTCGACCTCCACACCCAGGTCTTCGCCGACGTCGTGGCCGCCCTCCTGCCCTAGCTGTAGTGACCACGGACCTTGTTGACACCGGTCCGAGCATGAAGTGAGCCCCCTGGGCGAGTGTGGAGCTGTCTAGGACCCACGCTCGAACCAGGAGGCTCGAAGTGCACGGTAACGCTCGGCTCACGCCCGTTGGCCGGCTCACGTTGGTGATGCGGATCGAATCTGGCCGACCAGTCGCCCATGTGGCTGCGGAGATGGGGATCTCCCGCCCGACCGCGTACAAGTGGTGGCGGCGGTGGCAAGACGACGGCGAAGCCGGCCTCATCGACCGTTCGAGCCGGCCCCGGTCGTGTCCGCATCGCAGCCCCGTCGAGCTCGAGTCCGCAATCGAGGACCTCCGGCGGACACTGAAGCTCGGTCCGGTGCGCATCGCCGCCCGGCTCGGGGTCCCGGCGTCGACGGTCCACCGGGTGCTGTGTCGGCTCGGTCTGAACCGCCTCGCGTGGATGGACCGGCCGACAGGTCGGGTGATCCGTCGCTATGAACGGAGCGTGCCGGGCGAGCTGGTGCATGTCGACGTGAAGAAGCTTGGCCGGGTTCCCGACGGCGGCGGTTGGCGGGTCCACGGCCGAGAGAGCCGCCCGAACCGCAAGCGTGGCCCAGGATGGGACTTCATCCACTCAGCGGTCGATGACCAGTCCCGGCTCGCCTACAGCGAGATCCACCCTGACGAGAAGGCCGACACCTGCGTCGCGTTCTGGCGCAGGGCGAGAGCCTTCTACGCGGACCACGGCATCGATGTCACCGGGGTCATGACCGACAACGCCAAGGCGTACCTCTGCGCCCGCTTCCAAGACGCGATCGGCGAGGCCGGTGCTCGGCACTGGTCGATCCCGCCCTACTCGCCTCAGATCAACGGCAAGGTCGAGCGGTTCAACCGCACCTTCCTAGACGAGTGGGCCTACGTGCAGCCCTGGCCGGACAACGCCACCAGAACCGCAGCCCTGGACGACTGGCTCCACCTCTACAACCATCACCGGCACCACACCGCCGTCGGCGGCCCACCCATCAGCCGCGTCAACGACCTACCGGGTCACTACACCTAGCGGCGCCGGGGCCCCACCGGTCTTCACCGACCGGCACCTCCCGGTGCCCACCTCGCAGCGACAACCGCACCCCCGGCCGGCCCGTTGTCGCTACGAGGTGGGCGATCCAAACCGATCTCTCGCCGGCGAATCGATCGGGAGAGCCCCTGCGCGAGACCACTGCGGGCGACGCGGGTCAGGGGGCGAAGTCGGCGGCGCCGGCGCGGAGCTTCCTGAGGATGCGGTGGAGGTCGCGCTGGTCGCGGCCGGTGAGCTCGGCCACGCCGATGGTGGCGGCCACGACCGCCTCGGTGGCCTCGGCGGCGGTGGCGCGACCCGCCGGGGTGAGCTCGGCGAGGGTGGTGCGACGGTCGGTGGGGTGGGGCACCCGGCGCAGGTGGCCCTGCTGCTCGAGCCGGTCGACCAGGTTGGTGATGCTGGCCTGGTGGAGCATCAGCCGGTCGCCCATCTTGCCCAGGGGCAGCACGCCCTCCTTGGCGAAGGTGAGCAGCACCAGGACCTCGTAGCGGGCGAAGGTGAGCGACCAGGGCCGCAGCGCCTCGTCCACCCGGGCCAGCACGATCTGCTGGGCCCGCATGATCGACGTGGCCGCCTGCATGGCCCCCACCTGGTCCCAGGCCTTGGCCTCCCACTGGCGGCCCGCCTCCTCGATGGGGTCGAACGGGAGGGGCCGCACCATGGCGGTGACGCTAGTCGCTCGGTCACCCGACGGTCGGTAGACAGATGGTTGGAAGTCCAAGTAATCTCGCCCTCGTGACCGAGCTCCACCGCCCCACGAACCCCGTCCGGTTCGTCACCGCCGCCAGCCTGTTCGACGGGCACGACGCGCCGATCAACATCATGCGGCGCATCCTGCAGAGCCAGGGGGTGGAGGTCATCCACCTCGGCCACAACCGGTCGGTCGACGAGGTGGTCACCGCCGCGGTCCAGGAGGACGTGCAGGGCGTGGCCGTGAGCTCCTACCAGGGCGGCCACGTGGAGTACTTCCAGTACCTGGTCGACCTGCTCCGTGAGCGCGGCGCCGGCCACGTGCAGGTCTTCGGCGGGGGCGGCGGCGTGATCGTGAAGGCCGAGATCGACCAGCTCCAGGCCTACGGCGTGAGCCGCATCTTCAGCCCGCACGACGGCCAGACCATGGGCCTGCCCGGCATGATCAACTCGCTCGTCCAGAGCGCCGACGTCGACCTGGCCGCCACCCTCCCCGCCAGCCTCGACCCGCTCTTCACCGGCGACAGCGCCACCCTGGCCCGGGTCATCACCGCCCTCGAGGCCGGTCGCCTGCCCGAGGCCCAGGTGGCCGAGCTGCACGCCGCCGCCGGCCAGCGGCGGGTGCCCGTGCTGGGCATCACCGGCACCGGCGGCTCCGGCAAGTCGTCGCTCACCGACGAGCTGGTGCGCCGCTTCCGCCTCGACCACGAGGACAAGCTCAAGCTCGCGGTGATCGCCGTCGACCCGACCCGCCGAAAGGGCGGCGGCGCCCTCCTGGGCGACCGCATCCGCATGAACTCGATCGACCCGAGCTGCGTCTACTTCCGCAGCCTGGCCACCCGCACCGCCGGCACCGTCGTGCCCGACGGCGCCGACGACATCATCGCCGCCGCCAAGGCCTGGGGCGCCGACCTGGTGATCGTCGAGACGCCCGGCATCGGCCAGGGCGACGCCGCCATCGTCGACCACGTCGACCTGTCGCTCTACGTCATGACCCCGGAGTTCGGCGCCGCCAGCCAGCTCGAGAAGATCGACATGCTCGACTTCGCCGACGTGGTGGCCATCAACAAGTTCGACCGCCGCGGCGGCGAGGACGCCCTCCGGGACGTGCGCCGCCAGCTGGTGCGCAACAGCGAGCAGTTCCACACCGCACCCGAGGAGATGCCGGTCTTCGGCACCGTGGCCTCCCGCTTCAACGACGACGGCGTGACCGGCCTCTACCAGGAGCTCCGCACCCGCCTGCGGGCCCTCGGCCTCACCGATCCGGCCGGCGGCGGCGCGCTCGCTGCGGTCGACACCAAGGTCTCGTCGGCCGACACCGCCATCGTGCCGCCGGCCCGGGCCCGCTACCTGGCCGAGGTGGCCGAGGCCGTGCGCGCCCACCACCGCAAGGTGGCCGAGCAGGCCGCCGTCGCCCGCGAGCTCCAGCAGGTGCGGGCCGTGCGCGACCTCGTGGCCGCCGCCGGCGGCGACGTCGACGCCGCCAAGCTGCCCGAGCTCGAGGCCGCCGCCGACCACCGCCTCGACCCCGAGGCGCGGGCGCTGCTCGAGGGTTGGCCGGCCACCGTGGCCGCCTACTCCGGCGACGAGCACGTCACCCAGGTGCGGGGCAAGGACCTCACCACCCAGCTCACCAAGGCGTCGCTGTCGGGCTCGAAGATCCCCCGGGTGGCGCTCCCCCGGCTCACCGACCACGGCGAGCTGCTGCGCTTCCTGATGGAGGAGAACCTGCCCGGCCGGTTCCCGTTCACCGCCGGCGTCTTCCCGTTCAAGCGCGACGGCGAGCGCCCGGCGCGCATGTTCGCCGGCGAGGGCGACGCCTTCCGCACCAACACGCGCTTCCACCTGCTGTCGGAGGGCCAGCCCGCCACCCGCCTGTCGACCGCCTTCGACTCGGTCACGCTCTACGGCTACGACCCGGACCTGCGCCCCGACATCTACGGCAAGGTCGGCAACGCCGGCGTCTCGATCGCCACCCTCGACGACATGAAGGTGCTCTTCGACGGCTTCGACCTGTGCGACCCCGCCACGTCGGTGTCGATGACCATCAACGGCCCGGCGCCCACGATCCTCGCCATGTTCCTGAACACCGCGATCGACCAGCGCCTCGACGCCTTCCGCTCGGCCGACGGCGAGGGCCGCGAGCCCACCGCCGAGGAGGCGGCCGACATCCGGGCCTGGGTGCTCGGCAACGTGCGGGGCACCGTGCAGGCCGACATCCTCAAGGAGGACCAGGGCCAGAACACCTGCATCTTCTCCACCGAGTTCGCCCTCGGGATGATGGCCGACGTGGCCGAGCACTTCGTGGCCAACCAGGTGCGGAACTTCTACTCCGTGTCGATCTCCGGCTACCACATCGCCGAGGCGGGCGCGAACCCGATCAGCCAGCTCGCCTTCACGCTGAGCAACGGCCTCACCTACGTCGAGGCCTACCTCGCCCGGGGCATGGCCATCGACGACTTCGCCCCCAACCTCTCGTTCTTCTTCTCCAACGGCATGGACCCGGAGTACACGGTGCTGGGCCGGGTGGCCCGGCGCATCTGGGCCGTGGCCATGCGCGACCGCTACGGCGCCGACGAGCGCAGCCAGAAGCTGAAGTACCACGTGCAGACGAGCGGCCGGTCGCTGCACGCCCAGGAGATGAGCTTCAACGACATCCGCACCACGCTGCAGGCGCTCATCGCCATCTACGACAACTGCAACAGCCTGCACACCAACGCCTACGACGAGGCCGTCACCACCCCCACCGCCGAGTCCGTCCGCCGGGCGCTCGCCATCCAGCTCGTCATCAACGAGGAGTGGGGCCTGGCGATGAACGAGAACCCCAACCAGGGCTCGTTCATCGTCGACGAGCTCACCGACCTGGTGGAGGCCGCCGTGCTCGAGGAGTTCGACCGCATCGCCGACCGGGGCGGCGTGCTCGGCGCCATGGAGACCGGCTACCAGCGCGGTCGCATCCAGGACGAGTCCCTGCTCTACGAGACCCGCAAGCACGAGGGCACGCTGCCGATCATCGGCGTGAACACCTTCCTCGCCCCGCCCAGCGAGGTGGAGGAGGAGCACGTCGAGATCGAGCTGGCCCGCTCCACCGACGACGAGAAGCAGAGCCAGCTGGCCCGCCTCGCCGACTTCCGGTCCCGCCATGCCGCCGAGCGCGCCGGCGACCTCGACCGCCTCCGCCAGGCGGCCCTGGCCGGCGACAACCTCTTCGACGTCCTCATGGACGCGGTGCGGACCTGCTCGCTGGGCGAGATCACCCACACCCTCTTCGAGGTGGGCGGCCGCTACCGCCGCAACGTCTGACCCCGGCCCGCCGACCGGCGGTCAGCCGATGACGTCGCGGTAGGCCTCGCAGTCCTCGTTGTCGCAGACGAAGGCGGTGTCGAGGACGTTCGCCGGGTCGGCCGGCAGCGCGGTCACGCCGCAGAAGCCGCAGATCGGGGCCCGGTTCACGCCGGCCCCCTCTCCGAGCTCGTGGAGGTCGTCGGCGTCCTCGGCGTCTTCGAGGTCGCCGGCGAAGACGTGGTCGGGGTCGAGCTCGTCGTCGTCGAGCGCCGAGGGATCCCAGTCGTCGTCGTCGGCCATGGCCTCGAACGGGTCGGAGGGCACCTCAGGCCCGCAGCGAGAAGGCGTCGGACAGCGCCCGCCACGCCTCGAGCGGCGCCGGCGCGCCCTCCTGGATGACCTGGATGCAGACGTGGTCGGCGCCGGCGTCGAGGTGGGCCTGCACCCGCTCCACCGCGGTGTCGACGGTGCCCCACGCCACGATGGTGTCGACCAGCCGGTCGCTGCCGGCGTTCGCGAAGTCGTCCTCGGTGAGCGACGGGATGAGCTCGCGCAGGTTGTTCACGTAGTTGGGCAGCCCCACGTACGTCTGGGTGTGGGTGCGGGCCAGCGCCCGGGCCTTCTCGGGGTCGGTCTCGAGCACCACGGCCTGCTCCACGGCCAGCAGCGGGCCTTCGCCCAGCTCGGCGCGGGCCACCGCGGTGTGCTCCGGCGGGACGAAGTAGGGGTGGGCGCCCTGGGCGTGGTCCCGGGCCAGGCCCAGCATCTTGGGGCGCAGCGCGGCCAGCACCCGCCGGGGCTCGGTGGTGGGCGGGGCGGCGAAGAACATCGCCTCGTCCATGGCCTTCAGGTAGTCCCGCATGGCCGAGAACGGCTTCGAGTAGTCGTGGCCGCGGATGCCCGCCACCATCACCTCGTGGCTGACGCCGAGCCCCAGCAGGAACCGGTCGGGGTAGGCCTCGGTGACGGTCTTGTGGGCGGCGGCGGCCGCCATGGCGTCGCGGGCCCAGATGGAGGCGATGCCGGTGGCGACGGTGATGTCGGTGCCGCCCCGCAGGAGGAGGGCGGCGTTGGTGAACGCCTCTCGGCCCACCGCCTCGGGGACCCACACGGCGCCGAAGCCGAGCTCGTCGAGCTCGTCGACGTGCTCGACCGCCTGCGCCGAGGGCGCCAGGTCGAGGTGGTGGGTCCAGATGCCGATCCGTCCGATGTCCATGGCGCCGAACCTACCGGCGAGACCGCCGGTAGCGTGGGCCGATGGGTCGAGACGTTCCGCTGGGTCGCATCGCCGGCATCAAGGTCAACATGGACCTCAGCGTGCTGCTGGTGGCGGGCTACCTCACGTGGGTCCTGGCCACCAACCGGCTCCCCATCGAGGCCCCCGGCCAGACCGACCTCACGTACTGGCTCGGCGGCTTGGGCGGCGCCCTGCTGTTCTTCGTGTCGCTGATGGTCCACGAGATGGGCCACGCCCTGGTGGCCCGCGACGAGGGCATCGGCGTGCGGGGCATCAGCCTCCTGCTGCTCGGCGGCGTGACCAAGCTGGAGTCGGCCCCCACCAACGCCAAGGCCGAGCTGCGCATCGCCCTGGTGGGCCCGGTGGCCACCGCCGCCTGCAGCGTCGCCTTCTTCGCCGGCTCCTACGCCCTGCCGAGCGGCGGCATCCCCGGGCTGATCGGGAACCTGTTCCACCTCCTCGGCTTCCTGAACGCCGCGCTGGCGCTGTTCAACATCCTCCCCGCCGCCCCGCTCGACGGCGGCACCGTGCTGGCCGCCACGGTGTGGCGCCGCACCGGCCGCCAGACGCTGGGCATGCAGGTGGCCGGGTGGGCCGGCGCCGCCGCCGGGTCGGCCCTGGTGCTGCTCGGCTTCAAGGCCCTGCGCGACGGCGGCTCGTCCATCAACGGCTTCACGTGGCTGCTGGTGGGCGGCTTCGTGGTCATGTCGGCGGCGCGGAGCCTGCGAGCCGTGCCGCTCTACGCCGCCTTCGAGGGCGCCACCGTGGCCGAGGCCATGGCGCCCCGGCCCCCCACCGTGCCCGCCTGGACCACCGTCGGCGCCTTCCTCCGGGCCCTGCCGCCGGACACCAGCCACCAGGCGTACCCCGTCCTCGGCGACGACGGCCGGGTCACCGGCCTGCTCACCGCCTCGGCCATCCGCAGCGTGCCGCCGGAGCAGTGGGACCTCCTGAAGGTCGCCGACCTCGCCTTCCCGCTCGACCGCATCACCGTGGTCCGCGTCGACGAGCCGCTGCTGCCGGCGGTGCAGAAGGTCGACGGCGGCGACGTGCGCGACGGCCTGGTGGTCGGGGCCGACGGCACCATCGTCGGGACCATCGACGCCGCCGCCCTGTTCCGGGCACTGGAGCGCCGCAAGGCCCTGGAGCAGGCCCCGATCGCCTGACGGGTGGCCGCTAGGTTTCGGCCATGACCGATCCCACCCTGCCCACGTACCGGCTCGACGACGGCATCGCCGTCATCACCCTCGACGACGGCAAGGCCAACGTCTTCTCCACCCCGGCCCTCGAGGCGCTCGAGGCCATCCTCGACCAGGTGGAGGCCGACGCCGCCCGCGCCCTCGTCATCGTGGGCCGGCCGGGCCGGTTCTCGGCCGGGTTCAACCTGGCGGAGATGACCGAGAGCGTCGAGGGCATGCGGGCGTTGGTGGCCCGCGGGGCCCGCTGGTGGCTCCGGCTCTACGGCCTCGGGATCCCCACGGTGGCGGCGGGCACCGGCCACGCCCTGGCCGGCGGGGCCATCACCCTGCTCTCGTGCGACGTGCGCTTCGGCGCCGACATCCCGTGCAAGATCGGCCTGAACGAGGTGTCCATCGGCATGCCGCTGCCGATCTTCGCCGTGGAGCTGGCCCGCGAGCGCCTGACCAAGGCGTCGTTCACCCGGTCCACCATGGGCGCCCAGGTCTACGACCCCGCCGGCGCGGCCAAGGCCGGCTACCTCGACGAGGTGGTCCCCGAGGCCGACCTGCTCGACACCGCCCTGGCCGAGGCCCGCCGCCTCGGCGAGCTGCGAACCGGCGCCTACGCCCGCACGAAGCAGAACGCCCGGGCGGCGATCATCGCCTCCTGCCTCGAGAGCCTCGACCACGACATGTCGAGCGTCGGCGCGCCGACCCCCTGAGCCGTCGGCCGCGAGGTGCGGCGCGCCCGGCGCGACCCCGAGATGGGACACCGAACGATGTCCGATTCGAGTGTCACGGGTCACAGGGCGGGTAGGGTTCCGGCCGGCGCGCCGCAGGGGCGCGCCAGCTGACCTCGCCGCCTGCCGCACGCTGCGGCCGGCGCCGGAAGGGACCGTCGTGCAGAGGATGCCGAAGTGGGTCGTCGGGCTCGTGGCCGCCGTGAGCGCCACGCTGCTGGTGGGCGGTGGGAGCGCCTCGGCCGCTGCGCCCCGCACCATCCCCCGCCCCGCCTTCGGGGCCCCCACCAACCTCATCACCGGCGGCCTCGCCTCGGCGCTGAACCCCATGCGCAGCCCGGCTGGCACCAACGACTACTCCTGCCGGCCCTCGGCCGCCCACCCGAATCCGGTGGTCCTCGTGCACGGCACCATCGGCAACGCCTACGACTCGTGGAGCGGCCTCGGCCCGGTGCTCAAGTCCTACGGCTACTGCGTGTTCGCGGTGAACTACGGCGCCCCGTCGTGGTCGATCTTCAAGGGAACGGGGGACATCCCCACCTCGGCCGCCGAGATCGGCCGGTTCGTCGATGGCGTCCGCAGCGCCACCCACGCCGCCAAGGTCGACCTGGTGGGCCACTCCCAGGGCGGGTCGGTATCGCGCTACTACGCCAACCTCATCGGCGGCTCGGCCAAGGTCGGCAAGGTCATCGGCCTGGCCCCCTCCAACCACGCCACCACGGTGAGCGGGATCATCACCCTCGGCCGCTTCATCGGCGTGGTCGACCCCCTGTTCGCCCTCACCAGCTGGGCCGGCCTGCCCGCCCTCCAGCAGCAGACCAGCGCCGGCAGCACCTTCTACCGGAACCTCAACGGCAACGGCGAGACCCGTCCGGGCATCAGCTACACCAACATCGCCACCCGCTACGACGAGGTGGTGACGCCCTACACCCAGGCGTTCATCGCCGCCGGCAGCGGCGCCACGGTGAAGAACACCACCCTGCAGGACGTGTGCGGCGCCGACTTCACCGACCACCTGGGCATCACCTACGACACCAACGTGTACCAGCTGGTGCTCAACGCCCTGGACCCCGCCGACCAGCGCCCGGTGGACTGCCGCCTGTCGCTGCCGCTGTTCGGGACCTGAGGCCGGTCGCCGCCTAGGACCTGGCGTCCTCGATGAGGTTGATCTCGTAGAGGACCAGGTCCAGGGCGTCGGCGGCGGCGATCGGGGCGAAGCGCTGCGGGTGCTGGGCCGTGACGCAGCTGGCCACCGGCGCCAGGATCGTCCACGGGGTGGGGTGGCAGAACTGCACCACCGAGTAGCGGTCGCCGGGCTGGTCCGGCGCCGCCACCACCCGGTGCACCCCCGGCGCGATCACGCCGTTGGTGATCACCTCGAGCATGAGCCCGGTGTTGATGATCGCCTGGTCCGGGCCGGCCACCGCGTCGACCCAGTCGCCGGTGTCCTTGAGCTTCACCTGCAGGCCGGGCGCGGTGGCCCGGGGCAGGGCGGTGATGAGGTTGATGTCGGCGTGCTCGCCGGCCCACACGTGCGGGGCGTCCGGCGCCGACCCCATGTCCGGGTAGTGGATGGCCCGGCTGAGGGTGGAGCCGTCGACGAGCATCTTCTCGAAGTAGCTCTCGTGGCAGCCGATGCCGGTGGCGATGATCCGCAGGATCCGGCGCTGGAGGTCGAAGATGGCGTCGTTGAAGGTGTTGAGCACCTCGGAGATCCCGGGCACGGCGGCCTCGGGCAGCACCTGCGGGTGGTAGCGGTGCGGGAAGCGGGTGCGCAGCGGGTGGCCGGGGTCGATGTCCCGGGCCCAGTTGAGCATCTCCTTCCAGTCGGCCACGTCGGCGGTGGCCGCCGTCTCCACGAGCAGGCCGGTGTAGCCGGTCTGGCCGTGGGTGCCCGGCGCCACGAAGCGGGCCTTCTCCTCGGCCGGGAGCGAGAAGAACTGCTCCAGGCGGGCATAGGCGGTGTCGATCAGGTCGGCGCTGACGTCGTGGGTGACGTAGACGAAGCCGGTGGCGAGCGACCGCATGAGCCCGTCGACCACCGCCTTGCGGGCATCGGCATCGCCCGTCTCGAACGCCAGCAGGTCGACCTCGAGGATCTCGTCGGACATGGGCCCAACGCTACCGGGATGCCTCAGGCCGGGGCGTCGGGACCGTCGACCGGGGCCTCGGGCGTCGGGTCGATGGCCTCGTCGACGGCCTCGTCCCCTGGCTCGTCCCCAGCTGCGGTCGTGGTCGTGGCCCGACGGCGCTTCGCCTTCTTCGACCGCACCAGGCCGGCCAGGTCGGCCGCGGTGTCGGGCAGGCGCCGGCTCACGTCGGGCAGGAGCCGCTCGAGCTGGGGCCGGAGCTCGCCCTCGGCCACGAAGGCGATCAGGTTGCCCTCGGCGGCGCCGCTGCCCGCGCGGCGGGTGCGGTCGGGGTCGAGCAGGAAGATCCACGAGCCCGACAGGCTCGGGTCCAGGGCCACCTTGGACCCGGCGCCGCCCTTGAGCCTCTCGGCACCGCCGGCGGGCGCCGCCAGCGCGGCGGTCACCCCGAACGGGTTCCGCGCCGCCCGGGCCCGGAACTCGATGCCACCGAAGGTGAAGCGCCGGACGTCGCCGGTGTCGCGCAGCGAGGAGAAGTCCGACGGGCGCAGCGTGAGCGAGGCCGGGCGGGAGGAGTCCGTGCGGTAGATGCTCGCCCCCGACACCCGCACGGGCAGGACCGCGCCCTGGACCGCGTCGAGCGACTGGAAGCGCGCCGTGACGGCGTTGAGCACCAGGAGCACCGCCAGCGGGAGGGCGATGCCGCCCAGCAGGAGCAGCACGGCGAGGATGAGGCGCCGCGCCTGGTCGATGCCCACCGCGAGGTCGAGCTGGTACGGCACGTCGGTGACGGACGCATCGGTGCCGGCCGTCTTCTCGTGCACCTCGAGCACGCCCCGCACCGCGCCGGTGGCCCGCTTGGCCGGATCGACCTCGACGGTGACCACCTCGAGCGCGCCGGCGGCGACCTGGATGCAGGACCCCTGCGAGACGACGTCGCGCCCGTCGTAGCGGACGGTGAGGGCCCCGGCCTCGTCCGGTGCGGTGGCCTTGGCCGGCCCGAACCAGATGCAGCCGTCCTTCTTGCCACCGGCGACGGTCAGCTCGGCCGAGGTCGAGCCGGCGCCGGTGAGCGTCGGCAGGACGAGGTGGTCGGGTGCGAACTGGATCGCCCCTTCGGGGCGACGGACGATGGCCGGCGTGGTGGCGGAGCGGGCCACCACCGCGGCGCCGTCGCGGGTGGTGGCCCGCAGCTCCAGCGACACCAGGTACGAGCTGCTGCGGTACCCCTTGGGCGGCGTGAAGGTGCCGGTGTAGGGCCCCTGGGGCGGGCCGGCCAGGTCGACCTCGCTCGAGGTCCCCTTGACCGGGTCCTCGAGCCGGAGCGTGGCGGCGCCCGAGGCCACCAGCTCCTTCACGTCGATCCCCTTGGGGGCCACCAGCGATGCGCTCAGCTCGGCCTGCTCGCCGCGGACCAGGCGCAGCTGCTCGGTCAGCCGGACCCCGAGCTCGCTGAACAGGTACAGCTGCAGCGTGGCGGCCTTGCCGACCTGCTTGCCCGTGGGGTCGAGCAGGCTCACCTTCCAGGAACCGTCCCACGCCGCGTCGTCCGCGGGGCGGTCCAGCTCGATGGCGAAGCCGCGACCCGCCACCTCGGTGGTGCGCGCCGTCACGCCCCCGACGTCGGTGGTGCCGGCGGCGTCGACCCGGGCCGTCCCGCCGGGGCCGGTCAGCTGGACCACCATGCCGGGCTGCGGGGCGAGGGCGAACACCCGGAGGCGGCGGACGGAGGCATCGAGCTTGACCGTGCGCGTGCCCTCGTCGCACGCCGTGTCGCCGCAGAGCTTCGGTGCCGTGGCGGACGGCACGAGCGTCCCGCCGGCGACCCGCGCCGCGACCTCGTCGAAGCGGGCGATCAGGACGTCGACGTCGGCGGCGGCGAGGTAGGAGCCCGGCGGGGTGTCGACCGGCCGGCCGCAGGTGGTGCTGCCGGCGCGGCCGGTGGTGACGGCGCCGAGGAAGGCCTGGGAGTCGGTGGAGAGGTCCTTGGCGAGGGCGATGGTGAGCAGGGTGATGTCGTCGCCGCGGAGCCCGTCGGCCAAGCCACCCTCGTCGCAGAGGGCCTTGCGACCGGCGGCCTCGGCCCGGGTGACGGCGGCCTCGGACGTCAGGGCGATGCCGGGGGCGTAGGTCTTGGTCCGCCCCAGCCGGGCCAGGTCCTTGGCCGTGCGGATGGCGATGTCGTACTCGCCGTCGGTGAAGAACAGGACGGCCTTGCAGGGCGCGGCGCCGCCGTCGGCGGTGATGGCCGCGCTGCGGTCGGCGAGCGAGCGGCGCGCCCGCGAGGGCGTTCACGAAGTCGGTGTCGGTGCCCTTGTCACGGTTGGCGAACGTGCCGAGCGAGGTCCGCAGCCGCGGCTCGGTCGACCGCCGCAGGCCCGTCCACGCCTTCACCTGGCGGTACGAGTTGGCGAACGCGGCGAAGGTCACGTCGACCGTGGTCCGCTCGGCGCTCGACCCCTCGGTGAGGCCGGTCAGGGTGGCCAGGGCGGCCTGGGCGGCGTCGACCCGCCGGGCGTCGGGATCGGTGAGCTGGAGCGACTGCGACTCGTCGATCAGGAAGACGACGGCGAGGCGGTGCGAGCCCTGGAGGCAGCCGACGAGGTCGAGGATGGCGGCGTCGCTGCGCTCCGGCGCGCCCTGGGCGGCGCGTGCAGGGGGGCGGCCGATGCCGGCGGGGCGACGGCACCGAGCAGCGTGGCGGCCAGCACGCCGGCGGCGGCGAGGGCGCGGAGGGCGCGCGTCACCGGGACAGCTCCGTGGCGATGGGCCAGATGTGCAGGCCGGCGGCCACCAGGCTGGCGACCAGGAGCACCACGAGCGCCGGCCGGACCAGCGAGACGGGGCGGTAGTAGGGGCTGCGGCGCCGGTCGAGGTCGATCCGGCGGACCAGGCCCACCAGCAGGATGGGGAGCAGGCCACCGGCGACGTAGCCCACCACGTGGGTGGGGATGCCGTCAGCGGCGATCAGCGGCAGGCTGGCGAGCACCGAGGCGAACCCCAGGCCCAGGACGACCAGCGGCGGACCGACCGCGGGGGGCTCGGCCGAGGTCGGTGCGGTCGTCGTCTCGGTGGCCGTAGCTCGCGCCAAAACCGTCCCCCCCGGGGTCGTGCGGCAAGTCGCCACACCCTAGTGCTGCCCCTGAGGTCAGCCGGCCGACGGGCTGGTGACCGACTCGTCGGTGGTCCAGCGGTGTCCGCAGGACTGGCAACGGCGGCTCACGGCCCGGGCCACGAGGTCGATCACGACCACGTCACCCGGCCCGGCGCACTCCGGGCACGGGCTCGGCGCGGTGGGTGGCCTGGGCGATGGACCCGGTGAGCAGGCCGGTGCCGGCCGCCAGTCCCTCGACCTCGGCCAGGTCCCCGTCGACCTGCAGGGCGCGGCGCCACGTGGGCGACTGCCAGAAGCGCGGGAGACGGGACATCCCCGTCGAAGATACGGGTTCGCCCGGCCCGGCGGAACGGGCCATCCGGCCCAACCTCGTGCCGTGGCGGGCCTGGCGCCCAGGGTGAAGGCGGCGCGAGCTCAGCGCCGGGCCGGCGTGGCGCGGGCGGTGGCGGTGCCCCGGACGCCACGCACCGACGTGGTCCCCTTGCCGGTCACCAGGGGCCGCTGCGGCACCACCGGCACGACCGGCGCCGAGCCCGGTCCCGCCTTGAACAGGCCCAGGTCCGGGTAGCTGGCGCCCAGCACCCCCGACGCGTCGCCGCCGAGCCAGGGGCCCAGGACCGAGGCGTACAGGCTGCGGTGGTCGACGTGGACCACCGGGTTGCCCCGCGCATCGGGCTTGGCCAGGTCCGGGGCCTGGCCGAACAGGCCGCCCTTCACGTTGTCGCCGATGACCAGCGACACCGACGCGGTGCCGTGGTCGGTGCCGTTCGACCCGTTGGCCTCGATGCGCCGCCCGAACTCGGAGAACGTGATGATCGCCACCCGCTTCGCCCAGGCGGGTGACAGCGTGGCGTAGAAGGCGTCGATGGCGGCGTCCAGGTCGCCCAGCAGGAGGGCGTGGCGGTAGGCCTCGTTCTCGTGGGTGTCGAAGCTGCCCAGCGAGGCGTTGAACACCCGGATGCCGAGGTTGGCGTTGATGAGGCGGGCCACCACGGTGAGCTGCGACGCCAGCGAGTCGTCCGGGAGCTCCGGGGTGAAGATCGGGTTGAGGCGGCCGGCCAGCTCCACGGACTGGGCGCCCATGGTGCCGAGCCGATCGGCCCAGGCACCTCGTCCGCTGCTGGCCGCGCCGAAGCCGGCGACGGCGTCGTACACCGGGCCCATCCAGGGCTCGCTGCGATCGGAGCCGAACAGGTCGCCGTCCGTCTCCACGGCGGTCACCATGGCCTGCTGCCCGGCCAGGTGGAGCGGGATCGACGACCCGAGCGTCACCGCCCGCAGCCCGTCGGTGGCCTCGGGGACGCCGTCGAGCCACCGGCCGAGCCAGCCGCTGGTGCGACTGGTGCCGGCGGTGCCCGCCATCCAGCTCGCCGTCGAGGAGAAGTGGCTGAGGTCGCTGGTGGTGGCCTGGCCGATGCCCTGCACGATGCCGACCTTGCCGGCGGCGTACCGGGCCTTCAGCTTGGGCAGCGACGGGTGGAGCCCGACCGTCGACGTGATCGGCAGCGCGTTGCGGATGGCCAGGCCACCTCGGCGGGCGAGGTACGTGCTGTTGCCGATCGGCACCACGGTGTTGAGCCCGTCGTTGCCGCCGCCGAGCTGCAGCACGATCAGGATCCCCTCGTGGGCGCCGACCGGGGTGGCCGCCGCCGCCAGCCCGTCGAACCAGGGGGCAGCACGCTGAGGGCGCCGGCCGTGGCCAGGGCTCCGCCCAGGAAGGCGCGCCGGCTCACCTGGCCGGGGTCGCGGTCGGCGGGCGTCGAGAGCAGGTGCTGGATCTCGTGGGCTTCGAGGTCGGGCATGGTGGTCGTCCTACGCGAGCTGGAAGTCGGGGGTGAGCATGGCGAGCGTGACCAGGTTCGGCGGGATGGCCCAGGACCGGTTGGCCGCCTTCTCGCCCGCCACGTAGGCCTCGACCTTCTGGCGGGTCAGCGCCGAGGGCTCGTTGATGCCGAAGCGGTCGAACGCCGCCTGGGCGGCCGCGGCCGGCGTCATCGACCCGGTGGTCGAGAGGATGCCGACCTCGTTGGCCTTCCACCGGACCCACCCGGCGTGGGAGCCCTTGGCCCACTGCGCCGAGGTCGAGATCCACGCCCCGTTCTGCCGCCAGCCCGACACGTTGGGCGGGGCGTACAGCGTCTGGCCCAGCGGCTCGAGCCACCACTCCGGGTGCAGGGTGGCGGCGTCGAGCCCGGTGGCCCGCATGGTGGCCACCAGCCACTCGACGGGGCTGCGGACGAGCGCGGTCCGGGTGGAGGCCAGCCGGAACTCGGGGCGCAGGAAGATCACCCGCAGCAGGGCCTTCACGTTCATCCCGCTGGCGATGAACGCCGCAGCCAGGTCGTCGACCAGGGCGCCGGCCGGGTTGGGGTAGGCGAAGAAGGACCAGATCTTGGCGGCCAGGAAGCGGGCGCAGGTCTGCTGCCGGGCGCCCCGCACGATCTCGGTGATGGCGGCCGGGCCGTCCCAGTTCTTGGTGATCCCGAACAGCGTCTTGGCGCCGTCGTCGTGGTCGGCCGGGTGGAACTCGTAGGTCTCGGTGTCGTCGTTGCCGCCGTGGCCGGTCCAGGCCCGGGCCATGTCGATGACCTCGGCCTCGGTGAACTGGGCGTTGCCGAGGGTGAAGAGCTCCATCAGCTCGCGGGCGAAGTTCTCGTTCGGCTCGGCCGCCACGTTGGACCGGTTGTTCAGGTAGGCGAGCATCGCCGGGTCCTTGGCCATCGCCTGCAGCAGCGGGTGCACGTCGCCCAGGGCGAGGGACCGGTAGGTCTTGATCTGGCGGAAGACCAGGCGGGCCAGCACGTCGTCCACCGACGACACCAGGTGGCCGTGCCAGAAGAGGGTCATCTTCTCCACGATCGGCGTCGGCGTGGTGGCCATCCGGTCCATCCAGTACTGCACTGCGGCCACCCACGGCGGGTAGTACTCGTCCGCTCGGTCGTCGATGGCGGCGGGGATGGTGTCGGCCGGGTTGGCGGTGGTGTCGAGCACCCGGTCGACCACCGCCGCCCAGGAGGCCTTGGCCATGAGCGCGTCGATCTCGGCAGCAGACCCGCCGAAGCCGGCACGGCGGAGGAGGTGGGCGACATCGACCCGGGTGAAGTCAGCGATGGTTGTTCATCGACCGTTCCGCGGATGGCCTTGAGTGAGCCGAACGGCCCATTCCTGATGGGGCCGTCAGCGGCGGGGGTCGCGGCGCTCGACCAAGCCGTGCTTGGCGGTGACGCGGTGGCCGGTGAGGGTCCGGTCGGCGTGGCGCTGGCGCCAGGAGAGGAGGTCGCCCATGAGGCCGACCATCGCCTCGGCCGCCGTCGGGTCCTGCGCGCGGTCGACCAGGCCGTGCGGGTCGTCGGTGAGGTCGAAGAACAGGTGGCTGCCGTCGCCGAAGTGGACGTACTTGTGGGTGGCGCTGCGCACGACGTCGAGGGTGCACTGCTCCATGGTCAGGCCGAACACGTCCTCGGCCGTGTGGTTGATCGGGTCGCGGAAGTCCCACTGCCAGTGGCTCTCGGTGCGCCAGTCGGCCGGGGCGCCCTTCCCGTGCAGGAACGGCTGCAACGGACGGCCGTCGACGTTGACGGGGACCTCGATGCCCAGCCACTCGAGCAGCGTGGGCATCACGTCGACCGACTCGGTGGTGGCCTCGACCACGCTCCCGCGGGTGCCGTCGGCCGTCGACCGGGGGTCGACCACGATCAGCGGCACGTGGTAGCTCTCGTCCCACCAGCCCAGCTTCTCCACCAGCCAGTGGTCGCCCATCTGGTCGCCGTGGTCCGACGTCAGCACCACCAGCGTGTCGCCGGCCCGCCCCGAGGCGTCCAGGTGGTCGAGCAGCACGCCCAGCTGGAAGTCGACCTCGGCCATGTTCCCCCAGTAGGTGGCCCGCAGCTGCCGGGCCTCGGCCTCGCTCTCCGAGCAGCCCGCCTGCATGGCCGCCGCCACGTGCAGGCGGTGCATCGCCAGCTCGGCGCCGCGGTCCGGGTTGCGGCGGAAGGGCTCGCCGGCATCGGGGTCGTAGCGGTCGTGGTAGCCCTCCGGCGCCCGGTAGGGCGGGTGGGGCCGGATGTAGGAGACGTGGGCGAACCACGGCTCGCCGCCCTGGCGGTCCAGCCAGGCCGTGACCTCCTCGGTGAGGAAGGCCGTCTCGCTGTGCTCGGCCCGGAACCGGGTGGGCGCCCAGCTCTTGGCGTGGCGCCTGGCGTGCGGGAAGTCCCGGATGGGCTTGTACAGGTCGCTCGGGTCGGCGGGCACGTCGACGCCCTGCGCGGTGAGCCACTCGGCCCACGGCCGCTGGTTCCGCCCGGTGAGCACCACCTCGGGCCGGAAGCCCGGGAGCACGCCCTCGTAGTCCCACAGGCGCGGGTCCTGCGGGTCGGTGACCGTGCGGGGGTCGACGCTGGTGTCGGTGTAGCCGAACAGCACGGGGTCGTAGCCGGCGGCCCGCGCCTCGCGCGCCACGTTGGTGAGCCGGTCGTCGAGCGGGGTCCCGTTGCTCACGGACCGGTGGTTCATGGCGTAGAGGCCGGTGTGCAGCGACGCCCGGCTGGGCCCGCACGGCGCGGTGACCGACCAGTGGCGGGCGAAGCGCACGCCCCGGGCCGCGAGGCGGTCGAGGTTCGGCGTCTGCACCACCGGGTGTCCGGCGGCCGAGAGGCAGTCGCCGCGCCACTGGTCGACGGTGATGAAGAGCACGTTGGCAGCCGTCACGGGCGCGACGCTACGTGCTGCCCGCGGCGGGCGGCTCCGGTCAGAGGGGACGGTACGGCCGCCCGGCCCGGCCGTTGAGCTGGTCGGCGGCCTCGTCCCAGATCCAGGCGAGGAACTGGGTGATCTCGGGGTCGCTGCTGATGAGCAGGTTGCCGAGCCGGCCGAGGTAGCGCAGCTGCACCAGCTGCATCTGGAGGTGGGCGAGCGTCCCGGCGTCGGCGGTGCGCATGGGCACCTCGACGCGGTAGGTCTTGCCGTCGGTGGTGATCGCCGCCGCCCGGAACAGGTCGCGCAGCTCCTCGAGGTCGGGCACCAGCCCGGCGGCCAGGCCGGCGAGGTCGGAGCCGGCCTCCTGGCCCTGGGCCACGTCGACCAGCACCAGCTGGCACTCGCGCAACGTGTCGGCCAGGTAGGTGACGGCGGTGTCGAACAGGATGACGGGGAGGCCGTCGAGGACCACGGGGTGCCCGTCGGTGCCCACGCTCACGGCGCCACCGGTGCGCCCGAGGCGCTGGGGACCGCCAGCTCGAACCAGACGAGCTTGCCACCGCCGGACAGGGGCTCGGACCCGTGCGCATCGCTCATGGCGTCGACGAGGAGCATGCCGCGCCCCGACAGGGCCAGGGGATCGGTCTGGATGGTCGGGCCCGGCAGGCGGTCGCTGCCGTCGTGGACCTCGGCGCGCACCCGGCCCGGCGACCGGGTCAGCAGCAGCTCGCACGGCGTGCGGGCGTGCAGGACGACGTTGCTCACCAGCTCGCTCACCAGCAGCGCCACCGTGGCCGCCACCTCGTCGCCGAGGTCCTCGCGGACCTGCGCAGCGCTCCAGTGGCGGGCGACGGCCACGCTGCCCGCGGTGGGAGGCAGCTCGATCCGGTCCGACATCGGGCGGCACCGTACCCCGCCCGGAGGCCCGGCGAACATCATTCTCGAACGCCGCCACCGCGCGTCGCGCCTGGTCGCGAGGGGTGCGGGAGGGGTCGTAGCCTCCGGCCCGTGGACGATGCCGTGCCGTGGACCCGCGTGGTGGTCGCGCTCCACGCCGACCAGGCCGAGCTGGTGGCCGACCGCCTGTGGGCGTTCGGTCCCGCCGCCATCGAGGAGCAGGCCACCGCCGAGGGCACCGTGCTGCTCGCCGGCTTCGCCGAGGCGTCGGTCGCGGCGGCCGCGGCGGTGGCGGTCGACGCCCTCACGGGGGCCGTGCCGGGCGGTCCGGGATCGGCCCGTGCCGTCCCGGTCGACGACGACGGGCTCGACGGCTGGCGGGCCTGGGCCCGGGTCGAGCCGGCCCCGCCGTTCCTGGTGGTCCCCACCTGGCTGGCGGCGCCGGCGCCGGCTCCAGGGGTGCACCTCCTGCACATCGACCCGGGCCGCACGTTCGGCTCCGGCTCGCACCCCACCACCCGCCTGGTGCTCGGACGCCTCGGCGCGCTCGTCGCCGCCGGCACCACGGTGCTCGACGTGGGGTGCGGGTCGGGCGTCCTCGCCGTCGGCGCCGCCCTGCTCGGCGCCGACCCGGTCGAGGCCATCGACGTCGACGAGGGCAGCCCCGCTGCCACCGCCGCCAACGCGGACCGCAACGGCGTGGCCGACCGCGTCCACGCCTCGACCGAGGAGCTGGCGACCGTGGCGGCGAGCGGCCGGCGCTACGACGTCGTGGCCGCCAACCTGCTGGCCCCGGTGGTGGTGGCCCTCGCCGACGACCTGGTCCGCGTGGTGGCCGAGGACGGCGCCCTGGTGGTGTCGGGCCTGCTGGAGGATCGCTGGGCCGAGGCCACCGACCGGCTGGTGGGCCTGGAGGTGGTCGACGTCGCAGCGGCCGAGGGGTGGGTGGCGGTCACCCTGCGGCGCCGCGCACCTTCTCGACGGTGAACGACTGCGCCCCGGCGTCGTAGGCCCACGTGATCACCGCGTCCAGGCCGTCGAGCGTGCCGTTGATGCGCTGGCCGCCCACCCGGGGCTCGAAGATCGACGGCACCTGCTCGCCGTTGCCGTCCGGCACGTCGAACGGGACGAGCGTGCCGTGGTCGTCGGAGAGCTGCAGCACCGCGCCGGCGTCGCCCTCCAACCCGACGAGCACGTCCTTGCGGCTGGAGTCGGTGAGCTGGGTGAGGGTGAGGGCGTCGGCACCGCCGAGGGCGCTCGGCAGCGGGATCACGTCGGCCGTGCTCCACCGCTCGTCGTCGGCCGACCAGGTCCAGAGCTGCAGGTCGGTGTCGACGCCGGTGACGGCCAGCTGGGGCTCGCCCGGGATGACGCCGGTGGACGCCGACCCCGCGGGCAGCCCGGCCTCGACGTCGGCCCACGCGTCGGCCGGGTCGACCGGCGGGGGCGTGGTCGTCGTGGTGGTGGACGTGCTCGTGCTGGTGGACGTCGACGTGCTGGTGCTCGTGCTGGTGGACGTGCTCGTGGAGCTCGTGGTGGTGGGCGCCGCGGTGGTGCTGGTGGTGGCCGCCGTGCCGGAGCCGCCGTCGTCTCGGGTGGCGGCCCACACCACCACCGCACCCAGGAGGAGGGCCAGCACGCCGGCCACCACGAGCAGCGCCGTCTGCGTGCCCGTGCCCCCGGCCTTGGCCGGAGGCGGCGGGGTGGGCGCCCGCTCGGCCGACAGGGGCTCGAGGGGCTGGGCCAGCGCCGCGCTCGCCGCCGCGGCCGACGCCACGGCCACCGGGGCGACCGGGACCCAGGCGACGTCGAGCACGCGCGTGACCTCGCCGCTGGGGTCGCCGGTGGCCGCCCCCGTGACCAGCTCGAGCAGGGTGGTGGGGTCCGGGCGCGAGGCCGGGTCCTTGTCGAACGCAGCCCGCAGCGCCGGGAGCAGCGCGTCGGGCACGCCGACCAGGTCGGGCTCCTGGTGCACCACGCGGTAGATCACCGCGGTGGCCTGGCCCTCGCCGAACGGCGGCCGTCCGGTGGACGCGAACGCCAGCGTCGACGCCCACGCGAACACGTCGGCGGCGGTGGTCACCTGGTGGCCCACGGCCTGCTCGGGAGCCATCCAGCCCGCCGAGCCGACCACGTGCCCGGTGCGGGTCATCGAGGTGGCGTCGCCGGCGTGGGCGATGCCGAAGTCGATGACCTTCGGCGCGTCTCGGGCCAGGAGCACGTTCGAGGGCTTGAGGTCCCGGTGCACCACGCCGGCCCGGTGCAGCGAGACCAGGGCCTCGGCCAGCCCGGCGGCCAGCGCCTGCAGCTGCGGGCCGCGGATGGGCCCGCGGGCGGAGACGACCTCGCCCAGGCTGGGGCCGTCGACGTACTCGGTGACGAGGTAGGGCTGGGCCGCCTCGGTGTCGGCGTCGAGGAACCGGGCGATGCACACCCCGTGGACCCGGCGCCCCGTCTCGACCTCGCGGGCGAAGCGGGCGCGGAAGGTGGGGTCGGCGGCGTACTCGGGACGGATCAGCTTGAGCGCCACCGGCGTGCCGGCCCGGCTCCGGGCCAGGTAGACGATCCCCATGCCGCCCACGCCGAGGCGCCCGGTGAGGCGGTACGGGCCCACCCGCTGCGGGTCGTCGGGGTTGAGGGGGGGTGAACGGCACGGTGGACCATCTTCGCGGATGGGCCGGGGTCGATCCCGGCGCGGCGTGCCCGCCGCCGCTCGGGCTCTTCAGGCCTGGTGAGGTGCCCAGGTCAACGGCGGTAGACCTTGGCCAGCCAGTCGCCGGTGAGCGGGACCGGGCTCAGGAGGTGGGCGGCGGTGAGCAGCCACCAGAGCACGTCGCCGGGGTCGGCGTCGCCCGGGGCGGTGACCACCAGGCCCCGCCGGGGGTGGTCGACCACCTTGAGCCAGCCGGCGGGGAGCGGCAGCTCGCGCTCGGCCAGCCGGGCGAGCGCCTTGGGTCCTGAGCCGTGCTCGATGCCTACGGTGGACCGGCGTCCCGGCTGCTCCGGAGGCGTCCAGGTCACCAGGGGCACCGCGTCGCCACGGGCCGAGAACAGGGCCACCGCGAAGTTCCGGGGCGGCGGCTCGGATCCCGGCTCGACCTCGGGCGACAGGTTCACCCAGCCCGAGCTGCTGGAGGCCAGCTCGGCGAGGACGGCTTCCACCGGCTCGAGGTCGTCCTCGGTGAAGGCGAGCTCTTCGCTGGGGTCCAGGGCCATGGCCGCGAACCCTAGATGGGCGACTTGCCGCTCTGGGCCGCCGCCACCAGCTGGTCGAACTGGTCGACGGAGATCTCGCCGGTGATGCGGAACACCACCTTGCCCTCGGCGTCGACCACCACGAAGTACGGGTACGAGCTGAGGCCGAAGGTCGAGGCCGCGAGGGACTTCGAGGAGTCGGCCAGGGTGGGGGCGGTCCAGCCGACGTCCTCCAGCCAGGCGCTCGGCGGGTAGTTGCCGCGGCTCGCCTCCACCCCGGTGGACACCGTGAGCAGCTCGACGTCGTCGGGCATCGGCGAGTCCTTCAGGTGCTCGGCCAGCAGCGGGATCTCCCGCTGGCAGTGCGGGCACCAGTGGGCGGCGAAGATGATGACCTTGGCCTTGCCGTCGTCGGGCCCGATGGTGAGCTTGCCGCCCGAGAGCGTGGTGCCCGAGACGGTGGGGATGGTGGTGCCCACCGCCGGGTCGTCCTGGGCGGACTCGAAGGTGGGGAGGGCGTCGGCGCCGTCCTTCGCCACCGTGACCGCGGCGGTCTGGCCGGCCACCGGCTTCGCGTCGTCGGAGCCGCGGGTGGCGACGACGGCGACCACGCCGGCGATGACGACGAGGGCGAGCACGGCGTACCAGACGATCGGGCCCCGCTCCTTGGGCTTCACGGGACCGGTCATGGCGCCTCCTGGGCGGTGGTGGTGGGCTCGGACGGCCGGGCGACGGCCAGCAGCACGAGGATCAGGGCGAAGCCCGAGAGGGCCATGGTGGGGATGGTGAGGTAGCCGAACTTCTCGACCCAGATGATCGAGCACGGGTTGTTCGGGTCGCACGAGCTGGTCTCGAGGTTGGGGTAGCGCTCCACGAGGATGTGGAAGCACGACACCGCGCCGCCCACCAGCGCGACCGCGGCCGCGAACGGGCGGATGCGGTGGAACCGGGCCACCGCCGAGGCCCCGAGCACCAGCACGAGCGGGTACATGGCCGCCCGCTGGTACCAGCAGAGGCGGCACGGCAGGAAGTGGGCCACCTCGGAGAGGTAGAGGCTCCCGGCCGTGCACACCGCCGCCACGCCGGCGGCGAGGCCCAGCGCCTGCGGGCCGACCTCGGCCGCCACCCGGGACCCGAGGCTCCGGGCCGCCGGCGAGAGCCGGCCGACCACGAACAGCAGCACCGCGCCGACGACGATCGCCTGGGCGGCGACGGCCAGCAGGGCCAGGAAGAGGGTGACGGTGGGGGTGTCCATGGTGCGGTGCGTGGGTCGTCCGCCGAGCCCACGCGGTTCCCGCTAGGCCAGGACGGTCCGTTGCAGGCGGTGCAGCGACCACCACCCGAAGGGGACGGGCAGCCAGTAGGTGACCAGGCGGAACAGAAAGACCGCAGAAAGGGCATCGGTGGGGGCGACGCCCGTGCCGGTGAGCGCGGCGGTGAGCGCCGCCTCCACCGCCCCGACGCCGCCCGGGGTGGGCGCCGCCGAAGCCAGCGACGACGCCGTGAGGTACAGCAGCCCGAGCTTGGGGAACGAGAGGCCGATGTCGACCGCCCGGGCGCTCTCGGAGAACGCGACGATCACCGCCACCTTCGACGCGATGGTGGTCCCGAACAGGGTGAAGAACCGGGCCGGCTGCTTCGACAGGTCTCGCAGCGTCGTCCACACCTGCTTGACCGTGGTCTCGATGCGCCGAGCCACCACCCGCCGTCCCCACGGCGTGAGCCACACCAGGCCGCCGAGCACGGCCACCACCACGAGGGCCACGGCCGCCGAGCTGGCCTTGGGCAGCGAGAAGTGCAGGCCGCCGGCCGACGAGCCCGCCCAGGCGGCGAAGGTGGCCAGCACCGCCACCTGGCCGATGCCGCTGGCGACGCTGGTGAGCGCCACGCCTGCGGCGGCCGAACCGAGGTCCCCGCCGCGCTTCTGGAGGTAGCGCACCCGCAGGGCCATGCCACCCGCGTTGGCCGGGGTGAACCGGTTGAGGAACGACTGGCCCACCATGAGGCGGACCACCTCGCCGAACGGCAGCCGCTGGGGCGCCACCGAGATGAACGTGCCGGCGCCGGCGACGTAGGGCACCGCGGCCAGGACCACCAGGCCGGGCAGCGACCACAGCGAGACCTGGCCCATCGACCGCGTGATCTCCGACCAGCTCGAGGCGAAGGACAGCAGCGTGTAGGCCGCCACCACCGCGCCGGCCAGCCCGGCCAGCTGGCGGACGTTGACCCGCTCGATGTCGGCCAGCTGGTAGTCGACCCCGCCGGCCGCCGCCTGGAGGCGGTCGCGCACGGCGGGCAGCACGTGCTTCTGGCCGCCGATGGCCTCACGCACGTCGGTGGGCATGGCGAGCGGCTGCACCAGCGGCAGGGCGGCGGCCAGCTCCTTCGTGCCCAGCGCCCGCGCCGTGGCCGCCACCGAGCGCTCGGCCCCCACGATGAGGGCCAGGCTGGTGGTCAGCATGGCGACGTCGGCGGCGAGCTGGTGGGGGTCGGCCTGGTGCGATGCCCAGCGGAAGTCGACGAGGGTCACCACCGGCGGTCGGCCCGGCGACGTCCCCCCCGGCCTCGCCCCCGGCCGCCGGCAGCGCAGGGCCGGCGACGTCGACCAGGACCTGCGACGAGGTCAGCCACCGGTGGGCCATCCCCTGCTCGTGCAGCAGGGCGACCTGCTTCCACGCTGCGTCGAGCACCTCGTCGGTGACCTCGTCGAGCGCCAGGTCCACCAGCCGGCGCCCGGCGATGACGTCCATGGCCAGCAGCCCGTCGCCGCCCTCGGTGGTGCCGGCGGCCACCACCCGCGGGACGACGGTGCCGGGCCGGGCGGCGAGCAGCGCGGACAGGGCCTCGTGCTCCACCAGCTCGCCCGGCGACCAGCTCGGGCGGAGGTCGTCGAGGTCCTTCACCCGCAGGACCTTGAGGATCCGGAGGATGAGGTAGGCGTCTCGCTCGTCGCGGCCGAGCAGCTTCACGAAGGCGCGCCGGCCCGACGCCGTGGTGGCCACGAACGTGCGGGCGTGGCTGGCCCCGACCTCGGCGGCGGCGATGCGCTCGGCGGGGAAGCCGGCGGTGGCCAGGCCCTCCAGCACGGCCCGGCGGCTGGCCGTGCGGCGCGGGGAGCCGATGAGGACGAGGGCGGCCGAGCCCACCACCGCACCCACGGTGAGGGTGACCGCCAGGTTCAGCGGCACGGCCACCGCCGTCACCACCCGGCTGAGCACGGCGACGGCGAGCCCGATCCCGGCGGTGCGCCGCCACCCGCGGGAGAGGACGGGGCCCTGCACGATCAGCACCGCGGTGAACCCGGCGAGGTAGGCACCGGACGGGAACGCCGCGCCGATGATCCACGACGGGCGCTCGGTGACCCGCACCACCTGGCTGGGCACGGCGTCGTCGAGCCAGGTCTGGATGGTGGCCATGGCGCCGGCGGCGACCACGGCCGCGCCCAGGGCGGTGGCCAGCAGCCGCTTGGTGCGGAACAGGACCACGACCATCACCACCGGCACCGCCAGGGCGAGGAGCTGCGTGGCGCCCAGCAGGAGGTCGCGCACCCAGCGCGGCAGCTGGTTCACCAGGTTCACCAGGTCGACCGCCACCGAGCGGACCTCGCCGGCGTGGCGGGTGGCCAGCAGGACCAGCACCACCAGGGTGAACAGCGACAGGCCCAGGCGCACGATGTCGGTGGGGTGGCGGCCCCACGCCGGCCCGGAGAGCAGGTCGTCGTCGTCGTGCACGACCTCGGCGCCGCCGAGGGGCGCCACCTGCTCCCGCGTCGCTGCTACCACCGGGCCAG
This sequence comes from Aquihabitans sp. G128, assembly GCF_019048865.1. Lineage (GTDB taxonomy): Bacteria > Actinomycetota > Acidimicrobiia > Acidimicrobiales > Iamiaceae > Aquihabitans. Next base: position 2,380,511 of record NZ_CP077604.1, read on the forward strand.
TCTGGCCCACCCACCACCGCGGAGCCGCCAGACTGGGCCCGTGGACGACCTGCCGGTGATCGACGTCGGGCCACTGGTGAGAGCCGCTCACCGCGACCACCGGGACCCCGACGTCCAGGGGGTCGCCCGCGCCCTCGACGGGGCCTGCCGCGACACCGGGTTCTTCCTGGTCACCGGGCACGGCATCGACCCCACGCTGCTCGCCCGGCTCGATGCCGCCGCCCGGCGGTTCTTCGCCCGACCGCCGGCCGAGAAGGCCGCCATCGCCATGGCCCACGGCGGCCGGGCGTGGCGGGGCTGGTTCCCCGAGGGCGGCGAGCTCACCTCCGGCCGACCGGACCACAAGGAGGGCCTGTACTTCGGTCGCGAGCTGGGCCCCGACGACCCCCGCGTGCGAGCCGGCCTCCCGCTGCACGGGCCCAACCAGTTCCCCGCCGAGCCCGCCGAGCTCCGGCCCGCCGTGCTGGCGTGGATGGAGGCCGTCGAGGCGCTCGGCCACGCCCTGGCCGCCGGGATCGCCCTGGCGCTCGGGCTCGACGCCGAGTGGTTCGACCGCTCGCTCACCGCCGAGCCGACCGTGCTGTTCCGCATCTTCCGCTACCCGCCCCGGCCCGCCGGCGAGGACGCCTGGGGCGTGGCCGAGCACACCGACTACGGGCTGCTCACGATCCTCGCCCACGACGGCACCCCGGGCCTCGAGGTCCGGGGCCGCGACGGGTGGCTCGAGGTGCCCGCGGTCCCCGACGCCTTCGTGGTCAACCTCGGCGACATGCTCGACCGCATGACCGGCGGGCGCTACCGCTCGACCCCACACCGGGTGCGCCACCAGCCCTCAGGGCCGGGACCCACCCGCGACCGGCTCTCGTTCCCGTTCTTCTTCGACCCCGGCTGGGATGCCGAGATCGAAGCCGTCCCCTTCGGCGACGAGCCGCCGCCCGACGACGCCGACACCCGCTGGGACGCCACCAGCGTCCACGGCTGGACCGGCACCTACGGGGACTTCCTCACCGCCAAGGTGGCCAAGGTGTTCCCCGGCCTCGGCGACGAGGTCCTCTAGCAGCGGCCGACCTCGACGGGGGTGTCCTCGGCCTCGCTGTCGCCGTGCAGCAGCCGGTCGGCGATGACGCCGGCCTGGATGCGGATCTCGGGGACCGCGGTGGTCTCCCACTCGGTGCCGCGGCGGAGGGCCCCGATGATCCAGAGCCCCGGCGTGGGCTCGACGCCGCGCCCGAGGGCGTGACCGGCTCGATCCACGGCCAGGCCGAGGCGGTGCGGGCCGATCACGACGTGGCCGTCGTCGAGCAGGGACTGCAGGACGGGGCTGCCGCTGGCGGTCAGGTCGTCGCTCGGCCCGGCGGCGTTGACCACCAGGTCGGCGTCGAGGTCGTCGATCGACGGGTCGGCGAAGCGCACCGACAGCCGCGCGCCGGGGCCGCCGGGCGCCACGGCATCGACCCGGCTGCGGACGATGCGCAGCTGGCCGCGGGCGATGGTGGCGGCCAGGCCGGCGCCCACCGCAGGCGCCGTGCGGTGGCGGTGCACGTTCCACCACGGGAACCAGCGGCGCAGCATCCGGGCCTGGTCGCCGTAGGGCAGGGCCCGCCACAGGTCGTTGGCGCGAGGCCGCACGCTGTCGATGACCGCCTGCCAGTCCTCCTCGGCTCGCCCGAGCTTCACCACGTGGCGCACCAGGGCCCGCCCACCGATGCCCGGCGTCGGCAGGCGCTCCTCCGCGATGGGGGTGGGCAGGCCGGGACGGCTGGTGCGGGGCACCAGGCCGCGACGGGAGGCGGCCACCAGCTCGACGTCGGGGTTGCGAGACGCCAGCGACAGGGCGACGTCGACCATGGTCAGGCCGGTGCCGACCACCACCACCCGCCGGGCGTCGGGCCGGTCGAGCGCGCCGGGCGCCCACGGGTCGACCACCACCCGGGGATCGTCGCCCTCGGGCACCGCGCACGGCAGCGCCGGTCGGCCGGGGAAGCCGGTGGCCAGCACGACGTCGCCGGCGTCGATGGCGGTGCCGTCGTCGAGCGCCACCCGCCAGCCGGCCTCGGTGCGGGCCAGCCCCACCACCCGGTTGCGGCGGTGCTCGACGCCGACCGCCGAGCCCGAGCGGGCGGCGACGTCGGCCAGGTAGTCGCCGTACATCGAGCGGCGCAGGTAGGTGTCGGCGGTGGCGGTGACGCCCCGCTCCCCCAGCCAGCCCACCAGGTCGGCGCCGTTGTCGCCGTCGACCGACAGGCGGATGCGGCACACGTTCATGAGGTGGACCGGATCGGCGGTGCCGTAGGCGACGCCGGGGCCCAGGCGCTCGGCGGGGTCGACCACCACCACCGGCCGCCGGGGCGCCCCGTCGGCGGAGAGCTGGTGGAGCAGGAACGCCGCCGCCGCGCCGCCGCCCACGATCACGACGGGCAGGTCCGAGGGCGCCATCGGTCGATCGTACCGGCGGGCGCGAGACCGCCCGACCGGCCCTAGCGTCGACCGGGCCGTCGATCGAGGAGCCCGCCATGAAGGCCGCCGTCTACCACCGCACCGGAGCCCCGGAGGTCCTGCAGTACGAGGACGTCCCCGACCCCACCCCCCGGGCCGGCGAGGTCCTGGTGGAGGTGGCCGCCATCAGCATCGAGGGCGGCGACACCCTCAACCGCCTCGGCGGCGACATGCCGGCCGTGCCCCACATCGTGGGCTACCAGTGCGCCGGAACCGTCGTGCAGCTCGGCGAGGGCGTGACCGACCGCACCGTGGGCCAGCAGGTGGTGTGCTCGATGATGTGGGGCTCGCACGCCGAGCTGGTGGCCGTGCCCGCCAGCTTCACCTGGCCGGTGCCCGAGGGGCTCGACCTCACGCTGGCCGCCTGCATCCCGATCGCCTTCGGCACCGCCGACGACTGCCTCTTCGAGTTCGGCCGCCTCCAGGCCGGCGAGACCGTGCTGGTGCAGGCGGGCGGGGGCGGCGTGGGCATCGCCGCCATCCAGCTGGCCAAGCGGGCGGGCGCCACCGTGCTGGCCACCGCGTCCACCGACGACAAGCTGGCCCGGCTCACCGCGCTCGGCCTGGACCACGGCATCAACTACCGCACCGACGACTTCGCCGACGTGGCCCGCTCCCTCACCGACGGCCGCGGCGTCGACCTCGTGGTCGAGTCGGTGGGCACGACGCTGGAGGGCAGCATCCGCTCGCTGGCCTACCGCGGCCGCATCTCCTACGTCGGCGACGCCGGCCGGGACCCGCAGCCGGTCGACATCTCGGTGATCAAGGGCGGCAACCAGTCGATCACCGGGGTCTTCCTCGGCGCCGAGCTGGTGGTGGGCCGGCGTGCCTACGACAACATCGCCCGCCTCATCGGCCTCGTGGCCGCCGGCGAGCTGACCGTGGTGGTCGACTCGACGTTCCCGCTGGCCGAGGCCGCGGCGGCCCACGCCCGCCTCGAGGACCGCCAGGCCTTCGGCCGCGTGGTCCTGGTCCCCTAGGGCCGGCTCAGGCGGGGACCGGCTCTGGGTCCGGCTCGGGCGGGGCGGCGCCCGCCTCGGCGCCCTCGCCGGCGGGCGGACCGCCCTCGGCGGGGATGTTGGGCACCAGCAGCGACAGCAGCGCGCCGATGGTGACCACCGCGCCGGCGAAGGCCACCGCCGGCTTGGCGGCGTCGGCCACCCCGTCGGCCACGATCGAGGCGATGCGCCGGCCGGTGGGCGAGTCGGAGGCGTCGGTGGGGGGCACCGCCGCCGATGCCGTCGCTCACCGTGGCCACCACCTCCTCCTTGACCGCCGGCGGGATGTCCTTGGCCCCGGCGAGGTCGTGGCGGACGTGGCTGCTGGCCTGGGACACGAAGATGGCGCCGATCAGGGCGATGCCCAGCGCGGTGCCCACCTGGCGGACCATGCCGGCGGCGCCGCTGGCCGAGCCGGCCTTCTGCGGCGGGATGTCGCTCAGCACCACGTTGGTGAGCTGGCTGGTGGCGAAGCCGATCCCGACGCCGTGCAGCATGAGCGCAGGCAGCAGCGACCAGAACGTGGTGGACGGCGAGAACGCGAAGACGTAGAGCCAGATGCCCAGCGCCTCGAACGCCAGGCCCACGGTGATGACGTACTTGGGGCCGAAGCGGCGGCTGAGCTGGCCGCCGACGCCGCCGCCCACGAAGGCCATGGCCCCGGCCGGCAGGAGCCAGGTGCCGCTGCGGATGGCCGAGAGGTGCAGCCCGGCCTGGAGGAAGATCGGCAGCACGAAGAAGGCGCCGAACTCGCCCATGGCCAGCACCGTGGTGTTGATCAGGCCGTAGCGGAAGCCGCGGTGCACGAGGTCGCCGAAGTCGAACACCACCGGCTTGTCGGCGGCGGCCCGGCGCAGCTCCAACCGCACGAAGATCGCCAGGAACACCACTGACAGCAGCAGCGACACCGGCACGATCGAGACTGCGTCCAGCGGCCACTCCCACCCGCCGAGGGACTGGTCGCCCACCGGCTTCCACCAGCCGTAGCGGGCCGCCTCGATGATGCCGAAGACCAGGGCCACGAGGCCCAGGGTGACCGCCACGACGCCGCCGAGGTCCAGGCCGCTGGCCCGCTCGTCACGGGAGTCCCGCACGAAGAAGATGCCGGCGAGGATGGCCAGCGGGGCGATCACCACGTTCACGCGGAAGGCCCAGCGCCACGAGTAGTCGGTGGTCAGGATGCCGCCGACCCACGGCCCCAGCGCCCCGGCGCCGCCGGCCACCGAGCCCCAGACGGCGAAGGCCACGCCGCGCTCGCGCCCCTGGAAGGTGGCCGAGAGGATCGACAGGGTGGCCGGCAGCATCATGGCGGCGCCGACGCCCTCCAGCAGCGACTCGCCGATGAAGAGCTGCAGCACCGATTGCGAGAGCGACGCCACCAGCGAGCCGATCGCGAACAGGGCGGCGCCGGCGAAGAACAGCTTGCGGCGACCGAGGATGTCGCCCAGCCGGCCGAAGCTGATGAGCAGCGAGGCGAACACCAGCGAGTAGCCGGAGATGACCCACTGCAGGGACGACACGTCGGTGTCGAAGTCCCGGATGATCGTGGGCACGGCCACGTTCAGGATCGTGTTGTCGAGCACGATGATGAAGAGCGCGCTCGACAGGATGACGAGGGCGATCCACCGCTTGGGATCCGGCGGGGCGGCGCTCTGGGTGTGCATCGGGCAACCCTAGCGACACGGATCCGTCTCGTAATGCGACCGAACCCGTCCCGAACCCGTCCCGAAGCCGATGGCGGGGCTCCGGGACGGCGGTCGGTCCGGGGGCGCTACTTACCGCCGATGGTGGCGGGGCCGCCGTCGCCCAGGGCCTGCTCGAGGGCGGGCACCAGCTGGTCGAGCACGTACGGGAGGCTGAGCACGCTGGTGAAGTAGATGGCGCCGGCGGTCTCGCCGTCGGTGAAGACGAGGTGGCCGTCCTGCACGGGCTCCAGCGCCCGGTACAGCGGCTCCTTCTCGAGCTCGCCCCGGTCGGACGGCGCCTCCGTGCCCCAGATGAGCAGGTCGGCGTCGTCGAGCACCGAGAGCTTCTCGATCGGGATGTAGGCCTGGCCGCCGTCCTCGGTCACGTAGTCGTCGAGCACCTTCGGCACCTCGAAGCCGAGGTCGGTGAGGAAGTCGGTGCTGAGCCCGTCCTGGTAGGCGATGGCGTTGCCCTCGTAGAAGGCGTTCTGGAGGAACACCACCTGCTTGCCGGCCCACTCGGGGTGGGCCTTCGCCGCGGCGGCGAAGTCGGCCTTGACGCCGTCGACCAGGTCCTCGGCCTCGGCGGCCTTGCCGACCGCCCGGCCGATCATGAGGGTCTGGTCGTCCCACTCGGAGAAGTAGCCCTCGGCGCCGTCCTTCTGCGCCAGCGTCGGCGCGATGGCCGAGAGCTTCTCGTAGCTGTCCTCCTCCATGCCGGCGTTGGTACCGACGATCAGGTCGGGCTTCAGGGCGGCGATCTTCTCGTACTGGAAGCCGTCGGCGATGCTCAGGACCTCGGGCTTCGCGTCGCCGAGCTCGTCCTGGGCCCAGGGCCAAGTGGCATGCGGCTGGTCGCCGTACCAGTCGGTGACGCCCACCGGGGTCACGTCGAGCGCCAGCAGCACGTCCTGCTCGGTGTAGCCCACCGAGACCACCCGCTTCGGCGCCTCGTCGATGGTGACCGAGCCGAAGGCGTGGTCGATGGTGACCGGGAAGGCGCCGTCCCCGGCGGTGCCGGAGCCGGTGCCCTCGGCGGTGGTCGTGGTCTCGTCGTCGCTGGTGGCGTCGGTGCCGTCGGAGCCGCAGGCGGTGGCGGTCACCGCCACCAGGAGCAGGCCGACGACGGCGAGGGAGCGGAACCGCAGGGGGCGCCTCACTGGCCCGCCACCTTCGTCGCCGGGTCGCCGTCGACGGCCTGGGCCAGCCGGGGCACGAGGCCGTCGACCAGGAACGGCAGGCTGAGCACGGTCACGAACGACGTCGCACCGCCGAGGCTGTCCTTCGCCTCGCTGTCGAGCAGGACCTCTCGGCCCTCGGTGTGCACGGCGAGCTTCGAGTACAGCGGGCCGCCGAGGGCGCCCTCGGCGATCTGGGGATCGATCCACACCAGCACGTCGACGTCGAGGGCGGTGGCCTTCTCGAGGCTGAGGTTGCCGCCGAAGTCCTTGCCGGCGGCGGCGGCGATCTCCCGGGGCACCTCCATGCCCAGCGCGGTCAGGAAGCGCGAGCGGGGGTCGTCGTCGCCGTAGACGTAGATGCCCTCGTAGGGCATGGCCATGGCGGCGCTCTTGCCCTCGAGCTCGGGGTGGTCCTTGCGGGCCTCGGCGATGTGGGCCTCGACGTCGGCGACGAGCGCATCGGCCTCGTCGACCTTGCCGAGGATCTGGCCGACCGTGTGGGTGGACTCCTGCCAGGGGATGCCGAAGTCGGCGTGGTCGCCGGGCTGGGCGACGGTGGGGGCCAGGTCGCTGAGCTTGCCGTAGTCCTCCTCGGTCATCCCGCTGTAGAGGCCGACGATGACGTCGGGCCGCAGCGAGGCGATCTTCTCGAAGTTGATCCCGTCGACGTCCTCCAGCACCTCGGGCTCGTCGCCCGGCAGGGCGTCGGCCGCCTCGGTGGCCCAGGGCCAGATGGCCCCGTCCTCCTCCCCGAACCACTCGGTGGTGGCCACCGGCTTGGTGCCGAGGGCGATGAACGCGTCCTGGTCGGTCAGGCCGACGACCACCACCCGCTTCGGCGCCTCGGTGAGCTCGGTGGAGCCGTACTTGTGCTCGATGGTGACCGGGAACGCCTTGGCGTCGGCCGTGGCCTCGGAGGAGCGGCCGGCGGTGGTGGCCGGCGCGGCGTCGGAGCCGGACCCGTCGGAGCCGCAGGCGGCGAGGCCCGAGGCGAGCAGGAGGGCGGCCACGGCGGTGAGGGCCCGCCGTCGACGCCGAGCGTGGGGCGGTGGTGTGGTGATGGTTGTAAGGCTCACCTAGGAGAGGATAGTAGGCAAGCTTTACACCGCGCCAGCTCCGCCCGCACCTCGCTCTCGCTGGTCGGACCAGGCGTCCCACAGGCGGGCGTAGGCCCCGCCGGCCGCCGCCAGCTCGGCGTGGGTCCCGGCCTCGGCCACCGCCCCGCGATCGACCACCACCACGCGACCGGCGTGGACCGCCTGGGTGAGGCGGTGGGCCACCACCACCGCGGTGCGCCCGGCCAGCGCCGCCTCGGCGGAGGCCTCCAGGGACCGGGCCCCGGCGCTGCCGCCCTCGGCGGTGGCCTCGTCGAGCACCACCACCGCCGGGTCCACCAGGACCACCCGGGCCAGCGCCAGCTGCTGGGCCTGCACGCCGGTGAGCCGGTGGCCGCCGTCGCCGACCACGGTGGCCAGGCCCTCGGGCAGGGCGAGGGCCCAGCCCTCGGCGCCCACCACGCGGAGGGCGGCGAGCAGGTCGTCGTCGCCGGCGTGCGGGGCGGCCAGCCGGAGGTCGTCGGCCAGCGGGCCGGCGAAGACGTGCGACTCCTGGCTGAGCAGGACCACGGGCACCCGGCCCGCCACCGAGCCGACGGCGTCGACCGGCACCGAGCCGATGGCCACCGTGCCCGAGCCCGGCGGGTGGATGCCGGCCACCAGCTTGGCCAGCGTGGTCTTGCCGGCACCGCTGGTGCCCACCACGGCGATGCGCTCGCCGGGGGCCACGGCGAGGTCGAGGCCGTGGAGCACCTCGTGGCCGGCGTCGTAGGCGAAGCGGACCTGGTCGACCTGCACCGAGGCATCGGTGCCGGCCCCGGTGGGAGCCACCGCCGCCGGACGATCGGACACGCCGACCAGGCGGGCCAGCGCCGCCCCGGCGGCCTGGGCCTCGTCCACCAGGTACAGGAGGATGTTGAACGGGTCGAACAGGCGCTGGAAGTACAGCGCGGCGGCGGTGACGCCGCCGACCGACACGCTCCCACCCCGCACCAGGAAGAACCCGGTGCCCAGCACCATGGCCAGGCCGGTCAGCTCGGCGAGGTTCAAGCGGGCGAAGAACCGGGTGCGCAACCGGGTGGCGGCGTTGACCAGGTCGACAGCGCGCTGCGAGCGGCCGGCGAGCAGCCGGTGGTGCTGCTCGGCCAGGCCGAGCGACCGGATGGTCGACGCGCTGCCGATGGTCTCCAGCAGCTGCTGGGACCGGCCGCCCGCGGCCTCACGCTCCGAGGCGTAGAGCGGGCTGGAGCGCGGCAGGTACCACCGGAGGGTGTGGAGCTGGATGGGCAGGGCGCACAGGGCGGCCAGCCCCAGCCGCCAGTCGATGGACGCCACGCCGACGGCGGTGAGGGCGATGGTGAGCCCGGCCTCCAGCACCTGCGGGAACGCCTGCTTGACCGCGTCGGCCACCGCGGCCACGTCGCCGTCGACGCGGGCCACCAGGTCACCGGTGCCGGCCCGCTCGACCTCGCCGGCGGGGACCTCGAGCGCTCGGTCCACGACCTCTTCGCGCAGGTCGGCGAGGGCGGGCTCGGCGGCCTGGGCCCCGACGGCCGGGCCGGCCCAGGCGAACAGCCCCTCGGCCACCGCAGCCACCGCGAGGAGCACGGCCGGCCCGGTGATGGCGCTGGCCGCGTCGCCGGCGCGCACCAGGTCGACGATGCGGCCCAGCACCGCCGGGCCGACCAGGCCCACGGCGGCCCGGCCCACGAACAGCACGGCGGCCAGGGCGAGCAGGCGCCGGCGCGGCCGGAGCAGCCGCCCGAGGGCGGCCAGGGTGGCTCGCCGGTCGGCCACCGGCAGCAGGGTGGAGGACGGGCCCTGGTCGGCGCTCACGTCAGCACCGCCTCGGCGTAGGCCGGGTTCCGTCCCACCAGGTCGGCGTGGGGGCCGCGGTCGGCCACCACGCCCCCGACCACGAAGGCGACCTCGTCGGCCTCGGCCAGCAGGGCCGGGCTGGTGGTCAGGATCAGGGTGGTGGCGCCCTGGCGCTGGGCGCGCAGGCCGGTGGCGATGCGGGCCTCGGTGACGCTGTCGATGGCGGTGGTGGGGTCGTGCAGCACGAGCACCGACGGCTCGGCGGCGAGCGCCCGGGCCAGGGCGATGCGCTGGCGCTGCCCGCCCGACAGGCTCAGCCCGCGCTCGGTCACCGCGGTGGACAACCCGTCGGGCAGGGCCTCGGCCACCTCGTCGGCGGAGGTGGCGGCGAGCAGGGCGGCCGCCCCGGCGTCGTCGGCGGACGGCGGGCCGGCCGCCCAGATGTTCTCGGCCACGGAGCCGGTGAAGAGCGGCGCCTCGTGCTCGGCCACCAGCACCGCGGCCCTCAGCCCGGCGAGGGGCCAGGCGGCGAGGACCAGCCCGTCGACGGTGATCGTGCCCTGACTGGGGTCGGTGGTCCGGGCCAGGAGCTCGGCCAGCGCCGCCGCCTCGGCCTCCGGGGCGGCCACGCCCACGAACGACCCGGCCGGCACCACCAGGTCGAGCCCGGCGAGCGCGCCGTGGTGCACGCCGGCCAGCTCGACGCTCCCGAGGGCCGATGCCGAGGGCGGCACCTCGGCGGTCCCGTCGACCACGCCGGGCTCGCGGGCCAGCACCGCCGCCACCCGCTCGGCCGAAGCCCGCGCGGTGGCCAGCTCGCCCACCGCCCACCCCACCCGGCCGAGCGGGGCGACGAGGAACTGGGTGACGCCCACTGCGGCGACCAGGTCGCCGATGCTGATGCGCCCGTCGGCGGCCAGCCGGCCGCCCACCAGGGCGATGACCGCGACGAAGGCGCCGGTGACGGCGACGGTCAGCGCCTGCTGGGCCGAGTACAGGCGGGTGGCGCGCAGCCCGGCCGCCAGGGAGGTGCGGCTGGCCCGCCGGTAGCGGTCGGCGGCGTTGGCCTCGACGTGCAGGCCCTTGACCACGCGCAACCCGCGCAACAGGTCGGTGGCGGTGGACGCCGCGGCGGCCACCAGCTCCTGCTGCTCGGTGAACCGGCGCTCGATGGGCTTCACCAGGACCTGGATCACCAGCAGGACCGGCGGCAGGCCCACCAGGACCAGGAGGCCGAGCCGCCAGTCGATGACGAGCAGGGCGACGGCGGCGACGACGAGGCCGCCGGCCGCAGCGGCGGCCGACGCGATGGCTTCGAGGCCCATGGTGGCCGCCTCGACGTCGGAGCTGGCGACGGACACGACCTCGCCGGCGCCGGTGCGCTCGCTGGTGCCCTCGTGGGCCGTCATCCGACCGGCGATGCGCAGGCGCAGCTCGTGGCCGGCCCGCTCGTACATCTTGGTGAAGACCCGATCGCCCCAGCGCCACGAGGTCGACAGCACGGCGAACACGACCGCCAGGACGACCAGCCAGCGGACCAGCGCGCCGCCGTCGGCGGTCACGACGGCCCGGTCGATCAGCGCACCGGCGACCACCGGGACCAGCGCCTCGCCCACCTGGTGCGAGACGAACAGCGAGCTCGACGCCACCAGAGGCCCCCGGTTGCCGCGCCGCAGCTCGCGCCGCAGCGCCGCACCGTCGCTCACGCGCCTCGCCCCCCTGCGGCCTCGGCCACCTCGCGCGTCCCGAGGGGCAGCGCGACCGGTCGCTGGCGCAGGGCCGCCGGGACGGGCACCACCAACGGGGTGTGGCTCAGCGGGTCGTCGATGATCTGGGCCTCCAGGCCGAACACGTCGGCCACCAGCTCGGCGGTGATCACCGCCGAGGGGCTGCCCTCGGCCACGATCCGGCCGGCCTTCATGGCCACCAGGTGCTGGGCGTAGCGGCAGGCCAGGTTGAGGTCGTGCAGCACCAGGACGATGGTGCGGCCCTCCCGGGCGTTCAGGTCGGCGAGCAGGTCGAGCACCTCCACCTGGTGGGCGAGGTCGAGGAAGGTGGTGGGCTCGTCGAGCAGCATGAGGTCGGTGCCCTGGGCGAGGGCGAGGGCGATCCACGCCCGCTGCTTCTGCCCGCCCGAGAGCTCGTCGACGGGCCGGTCGGCCAGCTCGGCCACCCCGGTGGCGGCGAGGGCATCGTCGACGGCGGTCTCGTCCCCGGGGCTCCACTGCCGGAACCAGCGCTGGTGCGGGTGGCGGCCGCGGCCCACGAGGTCGGCCACGGTGATGCCCTCCGGCGCGATCGGCTGCTGGGGCAGCATGCCCAGCTTGGTGGCCACCTCCCGGGTGGGGAGGCGGTGGATGTCGTGGCCGTCGAGCAGCACCGTGCCACCCCGCAGCTCGAGGAGGCGGGCCAGGCCGCGGAGCAGGGTGGACTTGCCGCACGCGTTGGCGCCGACGATCACCGTCACCTTTCCGACGGGGACGTCGAGGGTGAGGCCGTCGACGATGACGAGGTCGTCGTAGGCCAGGGACACGTCGATGGCCGACAGGGTGGGTCCGGTCATGGGTTCAGCCTCCGGAGCCGATGCGGTTGGCCCGCGCGAGCAGGTAGAGCAGGTAGGGGGCGCCGACGATGGCGGTGATCACGCCGACGGGCAGCTCGGTGGGGGCGACGATGCGCCGCCCCACCAGGTCCGAGGCCTCCAGGAGCAGGGCGCCGATGGCAGCCGACGGGATGAGGGCGACGGTGCGGGCCCGCACCAGGCGGCGGGCGATCTGCGGGGCCACGAGGGCCACGAAGCCCACCGGCCCGGCCGACGCGGTGGCGACCGCAGCGAGGGCCACGCCCACCATGAGCAGCGCACCGCGGGTGAGCTCCACCCGGGCGCCCAGGCCGGCGGCGGTGTCGTCGCCCAGCTCCAGCACCTTGAGGTGGCGGGCCAGGAACAGCGAGGCGGGCAGCAGCACCAGGAGGGCCAGGCTCACCGGGTGGACGTGCTCCCAGCCCCGGCCGTTGAGGCTGCCGGTGAGCCAGACCGTGGCCTTCTGCGCGTCGAAGATGCGGGCCCGGGTCAGCAGGTAGGACACCACCGACTCGAGGATCGAGGTGACGCCGATGCCCACCAGCACCAGCCGGTAGCCGGTGACGCCCCGCTTGTAGGCCAGGAGGTAGACCGCGACGCCGGTCACCAGCGCGCCGAGGAGCGCGCCGATCGTGGTCTGCAGGGCGCTGCCTTTGAGGATCACGATCACGAACACCGCCGACGCCGCGGCGCCGGCGTTGACGCCGATGATGTCGGGGCTGGCCAGCGGGTTGCGGGCGATGCGCTGGAAGATCGCCCCCGAGAGCCCGAAGGAGGCCCCGACGAGGATGGCGGTGAGGCCCCGGGGCAGGCGGAGGGTCCGCACGATGAAGCGGGCGTCGGCGTCGCCCTGCCCCACCAGCGACAGCAGCACGTTGCGGATGGACACGGGGAAGTCGCCGACGGCGAGCGACCAGGCGAACACCGCGAACATCAGGGCGAGGGCCACCAGCGACACCGCGACGGCACGGAGCTGGACGCGGGTGCTCCAGCCCACGATGGGGATGCGGATGACCAGCCCACCGGCGCGCGACGGGTGCACCACCGGTCGGAACATCGAGTGGGCGATCACAGCTCGGCGAGCTTGCGCCGGCGCACCAGGGCGATGAAGAACGGGGCCCCGATCACCGCGGTGACCAGCCCCACCTGCAGCTCGCCGGGCCGGGCCACGAGGCGGCCCACGACGTCGGAGCCGAGCAGCAGGATCGGCCCCAGCACCATCGACCACGGCAGCACCCAGCGGTAGTCGGGCCCGGTGATGGCCCGGGCCACGTGCGGGATGGTCAGCCCGATGAAGCCGATGGGCCCGGCGGCAGCCACCGCGGCGCCGGACAGGATGACCACGGCCAGCGCCGAGACGCCCCGGGCCACGCCCACCCGCATGCCGAGCGAGCGCGCGACGTCGTCGCCGAGGGCGAGGGCGTTGAGCGAGCGGGCCGAGCCCAGCGCCAGCACCGCGCCCACGACCATGAACGGCACGACCTCCCGGGCGATGTCGGCGTCGCGCCCGGCCAGGGAGCCGACCACCCAGAAGCGGAAGGCGTCAAGGGTCTGGAGGTCGAGCAGCAGGATGGCGCTGGTGAGCGAGGCCAGCATGGCCGCCATGGCGGCGCCGGCCAGCGCCAGCTTCACCGGCGTGGCCCCGCCCCGGCCCATGGAGCCGAGGCCGTAGACCACGACGCTGGCGATGCCGGCGCCGAGGAACCCGAACCACACGAAGCTCCCGAGCGAGGTGATGTCGAGGAAGCGGATGGCCATGACGACGGCCAGCGACGCCCCCGCCTCGACGCCGAGGATCCCGGGGTCGGCGAGCGGGTTGCGGGTGACGCCCTGCATCACCGCGCCCGACAGGCCCAGCCCGGCGCCGACGGCCACGCCCACCACCGTGCGGGGCACGCGCAGGCTGCGCACGATCAGGTGGTCGTTGCTGCCGTCGAAGTGCAGGAAGGCGTCGAACACCGACGCGATGGGCACCGACTTCGAGCCGAACGCCAGCGAGGCCAGGACCACCAGGAACAGCGCGCCGAGCGCCACGACCAGCCCCAGCAGCCGGGTCCACGACGAGCCCAGCAGGCCCCTCCGCTTGGTGGGCTCCACCGCGGCGGGGGCGGCGTCGGTCAGGGCGGTCACCCGACGGACCGTAGTAGGTGCCCCTAACTCACCTCAACAGCGGCACCTATCAGTGGGGCTCGTCGACGAACCCGGTCGCCAGGGCGCGCAGCGCGGCGTCCAGGTACACCGTCAGGTCCGCGTCGCCCACCGCCACCCAGCGGTCGAAGGCCGCCCGGCACGCGGCGAGCGTGGTGCGGCCGATGGCGAGCGGCACCAGGGCGTCGGCCGACTCGCCCCTCCGCCGGCCGGCGTACTCGCTCACCGCCTCCTCCCAGGGCTCGTAGCGCGAGGCCGCGCTGGCGGCGAGCGCGGGCACGCTGCCGATCAGGTGCATGCGGGCGCGCAGCTCAGCCACGTCCTGGGCCCGGTACCGGTTGACCCCGACCACCACCACGCGGATGGCCTCCATCAACGGGAGCTCGTCGTCGACGGCGTCGAAGGCCGACCGCAGCGTCGCCACCTCCTGGTCGAACTGGTGCCACAAGACCGAGGCCTTGGAGTCGAAGTAGCGGAAGAAGGTGCGGCTGCTGACCCCGGCCCGCTCGGCGATCTGCTCGACGGTGGTGTCCTCGAAGCCCTGCTCGCCGAACAGCTCGAGGGCGATGAGCTCCACCGCCCGGGCGCTGGTGCTCGGCGGCCGGCCGGCCCGCTCGCCCCTTGCTTCTGTCATGGTGTGACAGTATCGTCCGAACACCCTCGCCACCGGCTCCGCGGCCCACCGCTGCGGCGCCCTCCCCCAAGGAGCACCGCATGACCGCCTCCCCCGCCGATCCCACCGCCGAGGTCCGTCCGGTCGACGCCGACGTCGACGCGGCCGACGAGCTGGTCGTCGACGAGGTCCTCGTCGAAGAGGTCTCGATCGACGGCATGTGCGGCGTGTACTGAGCGCCACCGTGCCCACGGAGTTCGACCTCGACGCCGGGTGGCGCCTGCACCCGAAGGTGTCGATCCGGCCGGAGCGCTTCGGCGCCCTGCTGTACCACTTCGACACCCGCAAGCTGTCGTTCCTCAAGAGCCCCACGATCCTCGCCGTGGTCCGGGCGCTCGACGCCGCGCCCAGCGCCCGCGCCGCGTGCGCCGAGGCCGGCATCGCCGAGGCCGACCTCGCCCCCTACGCCCGGGCCCTCTCGACCCTGGCCGACTCCCAGACCATCTGCCGCCGGAGCGCTGCGTGACCACCACCCCCACCAAGGTCCGTCCCCTGGTCGAGGAGTTCGCCGCCGGGCTGGACGCCCCGATCTGCCTCACCTGGGAGCTCACCTACGCCTGCAACCTGGCGTGCACCCACTGCCTCTCCAGCTCGGGCCGGCGCGATCCGCACGAGCTCACCACCGCGCAGGCCAAGGCCGTCATCGACGAGCTCGAGCGCATGCAGGTCTTCTACGTCAACATCGGCGGCGGCGAGCCCACCATCCGCTCCGACTTCTGGGAGCTGGTCGAGTACGCCACCGCCCACCACGTCGGCGTGAAGTTCTCCACCAACGGCAGCCGCATCACCGCCGAGGTCGCCCGCCGCCTGGCCGCCAGCGACTACGTCGACGTGCAGATCTCGCTCGACGGCGCCACCGCCGAGGTCAACGACGCCATCCGCGGCGAGGGCACCTACGCCACCGCCCTGGCCGCCATGGACCACCTGGCCGCCGCCGGCTTCACCGGCTTCAAGATCTCCGTGGTCATGACCCGGGAGAACGTCGCCCAGCTCGACGCCTTCAAGGCCATCGCCGATCGCTACCAGGCCCAGCTGCGCATCACCCGGCTCCGCCCCTCGGGCCGCGCCGTCGACGTGTGGGACGAGCTGCACCCGCTGCCCGAGCAGCAGCACGAGCTCTACCGGTGGCTGCTGGCCAACGGCGAGGACGTCCTCACCGGGGACTCCTTCTTCCACCTCGCCGGCTTCGGCGAGTCGCTGCCCGGCCTCAACCTCTGCGGCGCCGGCCGCGTGGTGTGCCTGATCGACCCGGTGGGCGACGTGTACGCCTGCCCCTTCGCCATCCACGAGAACTTCCTGGCCGGCAACGTGCTCAGCCCCGGCGGCTTCGGCCACGTGTGGCGGGAGTCCGAGCTGTTCACCGAGCTGCGCGGCCCGCAGTCGGGCGGGGCCTGCGCCTCGTGCTCGGCCTACGACGCCTGCGGCGGTGGCTGCATGGCCGCCAAGTTCTTCACGGGCCTGCCGCTCGACGGCCCCGACCCCGAGTGCGTGAAGGGCTACGGCGAGTCCGCCCTCGACGCCCGCGACGGCGTCGCGCTGCCCGTCCCCACGCCCGACCACTCCAAGCCCAACCGCACGTCGGTCCCGGTCGCCATCGGGGCCCGCCCCGGTCGCACCACCGCCCCGGACCGCGCCTGCGACGAGAGCCCGCTCGCCGGGCTCCAGATCCCCGTCGGGAGCAACTGACATGGCCAACCCCTGGTTCGAGACCGTCGCCGAGGCCCAGCGCCGGGCCAAGAAGCGCCTGCCGCCGTCGGTCTACGGCGCCCTGGTCGCCGGCTCCGAGGCCGGCGTCTCGCTCGATGGCAACCTGGCCGCCTTCACCCAGCTGGGCTTCGCTCCCCACCTGGTGGGCCTGGCCGACGAGCGGTCCCTCGCCACCGAGGTCATGGGCCAGCCCATGTCGATGCCGGTGATGATCTCGCCCACCGGCGTGCAGGCCGTCGACCCCGACGGCGAGGTCGCCGTCGCCCGGGCCGCCGCCAACCGCGGCGTGGTGATGGGGCTGAGCTCCTTCGCCAGCAAGCCCATCGAGGAGGTCACCGCGGCCAACCCGCAGACCTTCTTCCAGATGTACTGGTGCGGTTCGAAGGACCAGCTGGTGCAGCGCATGGAGCGGGCTCGCGCCGCCGGGGCCAAGGGGATCATCCTCACCCTCGACTGGTCCTTCTCCAACGGCCGGGACTGGGGCAGCCCCACCATCCCCGAGAAGGTCGACCTCAAGGCGGCGCTGCGCTTCGCCCCCGAGGCGCTGACCCACCCGAGGTGGCTGGCGGCCTTCGCCAAGACCAAGAAGATCCCCGACCTCACCGCACCGAACATGGCCGCCCCCGGCCAGCCGGCGCCCACCTTCTTCGGCGCCTACTACGAGTGGATGCAGACCCCGCTGCCCACCTGGGACGACGTGTCCTGGCTGTGCGCCGAGTGGGGCGGCGAGGTCATGCTCAAGGGCATCGGCCGCATCGACGACGCCAAGCGCGCCGTCGACGCCGGCGTCACCGCCATCTCGGTGTCCAACCACGGCGGCAACAACCTCGACACCACCCCGGCACCCATCCGCTCGCTCCCGGGCATCGCCGAGGCGGTCGGTGGCGACGTCGACGTCGTGCTCGACGGCGGCATCCGCCGCGGCTCCGACGTCGTGAAGGCCGTCGCCCTCGGCGCCAAGGCCGTCATGATCGGGCGGGCCTACCTGTGGGGCCTCGCCGCCAACGGCCAGGCCGGCGTCGAGAACGTGCTCGACATCTTCCGGGGCGGCATCGACTCCGCCCTCCTGGGCATCGGCAAGGCCGACGTCCGGGACCTGGTCCCCAGCGACGTCGTGGTGCCCGAGGGCTTCCGCCACGTGGCCGGCGCCGACGAGCCCACCTCGCCGTGATCCTCGGGTCGGCCACCTGGACCGAGGTCGACCTCGTGGCCGACCGGCTCGTGCTGGTCGTCCCCCTGGGCGCCACCGAGCAGCACGGGCCGCACCTGCCGCTCGCCACCGACACCGACGTCGCCGAGGCCGTCGCCCGCCGCGCCGCAGGTCGCCGGTCCGACGTCGTGGTGGCGCCTGCGCTCCCCTACGGCTCCAGCGGCGAGCACGTCGGGTTCGCCGGCACCCTGTCCATCGGCCAGGAGGCCCTGGAGCAGGTGGTGCTCGAGCTGGGCCGCTCGGCCGACGCCTTCGCCGGCGTGGTGTTCGCCTCCGGCCACGGCGGCAACGCCGGCCCGCTGGCCCGCGCCATCGCCACCCTCCGGTCCGAGGGCCGCCAGGTCGCCGCCTGGCACCCCACCGGCTACGTCGACGCCCACGCCGGTCGCACCGAGACGTCGCTGGTCCTCGCCCTCGACCCGGGCGCGGTCCGGGCGGGCGCGCCGAGCCCGGCGACCGCCGACCCCTCGCCGAGCTCCTGCCCGCCCTCCAGGCCGGCGGCGTCCGCGCCGTGGCCGCCAACGGCGTCCTCGGCGACCCCGCTGGTGCGTCGGCCCCCGAGGGCGAGGCGCTGCTCGCGGCCCTCGTCGACCAGCTGCTCGCGGCCATCGACCAGGTGGCCCCCCCGTGGCTGAGGGAGCCGCTCCCCGGGTCGGGATCGTCACCGGCGCAGCCCGGGGCATCGGCGCCGCCACCGCCCGCCGGCTGGCCGCCGACGGGTGGCGCCTCGTGCTGGTCGACCGGGCCGCCGACGACCCTGCGCTCGCCTACCCGCTCGCCACGGCCGACGAGCTGCGCGCCGTCGCCGAGGCGTGCGGCGGGCCGGACCACGCCCTCCCCGTCGTCGCCGACGTGCGGGACCAGGCCGCCCTCGACTCGGCCGTCGCCCTCGCCGTCGACGGCTTCGGCGGGCTCGACGCCGCGGTGGCGGTGGCCGGTGCCATCCACGGTGGCCTGCCCGCCTGGGAGACCAGCGACGACGCGTGGTCGGCCATGGTCGGGGTGAACCTCGAAGGCGTCTGGCGCCTGGCCCGGGCCGCCGTCCCCGCCCTGCTGCAGCGCCCCCAGCCCCGCAGCGGGCGGTTCGTGGCGGTGTCGTCGTCGGGCGGCACCCTGGGCCTGCCCCTGCTCGCGGCCTACACCGCCGCCAAGCACGGGGTCGAGGGGTTCGTCCGCAGCCTCGCCGCCGAGCTCGGGGTGGAGGGCATCACCGCCAACGTGGTGGCGCCCGGGTCCACGGTCGGCGCCATGCTCTCGGCCTCGGCCGACGTCTACGGCCTCGACGACCCCGCCGAGTTCGCCACCCACGCGCTGCAGAAGCGGCTCCTCGAACCGGACGAGGTGGCGGCCACGCTGCACTGGCTCTGCGGGCCCGACACCGGCGCGGTCACCGGTGCGGTCCTGGCGGTCGACGCCGGCATGACCGCGGGCTGAGGTGCTGCCGGGCTCCTGGCGGGTGGCGCTCGACCCCGACGCCCGCCGCCGCGACGACGGGCACGTGCTGCTCGGCGGTGCGCCCTTCCGCGTGCTCCGCTTCAACGACCGCGCCGCCCGGGTGGTCGAGCGCCTGCTGGGCGGCGAGCCCCTCGGCGACGACCCCGACGCCCAGGCGCTGGCCCGCCGGCTGCTCGACGCCGGGCTGGTGCAGCCGCTCCCGGGCCCCGGCCCCCGCCCCCCGGGCGACGTCACCGTGGTCGTCCCCTTCTGCGGCCCCGCCGCCGAGCTGGCCGCCACCCTCGCCGCCCTCGGCCCGACCGGACCGTCGATCGTGGTCGACGACGCCTCGCCCGATGCCGATGCCGTGGCCGCCGCGGCGCAGCGCTTCGGCGCCCGCCTGGTGCGCCACGAGGCCAACCGCGGGCCGGCGGCGGCCCGCAACACCGGGTGGCGCCAGGCCGCCACCGACGTGGTGGCCTTCGTCGACGGCGGCTGCCTCCCCGATCCCGGTTGGCTCGACGCCCTCCTCCCCCACCTCGACGACCCGGCCGTGGCCGCCGTCGCCCCCCGGATCACGAGCGTCGCATCCCCGACCCTGCCGGAGGCCCTCGCCGCCTACGAGCAGGCGCGACCCTCGCTCGACCGGGGCGCGAGGCCGGCGGCCGTGGCGCCCCGAGGTCGGGTGCCGTTCGTGCCGACGGCCACCCTGGTGGCCCGCCGCGCCGACCTGGAGGAGGTCGGCGGCTTCGACGAGGGCCTCCGCTTCGGCGAGGACGTCGACCTGGTCTGGCGGCTCGTCGCCGCCCGTCGCACCGTGCGCTACGAGCCCGAAGCCACCGTGCGCCACGTGTCCCGGGCCACCACCCGCGCCTGGCTGCGGCAGCGCTTCGACTACGGCGCGTCCGCCGCTCCCCTCGCCCGCCGCCACGACGACGCGGTCCGCCCGCTGGGCACCGCGGCGCGGGTGGCGGCGGCGTGGGCGCTCGCGGCCGGCGGCGGCGTGGTGCCCGGGGTGGTGTGCGCCGGGGCCACCACGGTCGCCCTGGCCCGCAAGCTGCCGCCCCTGCCCGATCGAGGCCGCGAGGCCCTCCGCCTCTCGTTGCAGGGCCACGCCTACGGCGGCCTGGCCATCGTCGACGCCCTCCGCCGGCCGTGGTGGCCCCTGCTCGCGCTGGCCGCCCTGGGCTCGCGCCGCGGCCGCCGCCTGGCGGCGCTCGTGGTGGTCGTCCCCCCGGCGGTCGAGTGGGCCCGCGAGCGGCCACCGCTGGCGCCGCTCCGATGGATCGGGCTCCGGCTGATCGACGACGTGGCCTACGGCAGCGGCGTCTGGGCCGGCTGCTGGCGGGGGCGATCAGCCCGTGCCCTGCGCCCCGTGCTCGTGCGGGATCGACGCCCTACGCTCCCCGCTGCGGCCTCTTGACCAATCGGTCAGGTCCGTCCGCCGAAGGGGGTACCGTCGACCCCAGGAAACCGAAGACGCGATTCTCAAGGGGAAGATCATGCCTACCACCACACGTGCCGCCGTCCTTTGGGAGGTCGGGGGCGACTGGATCATCGAGGACGTCGAGCTCGACGATCCGAAGGAGGGCGACGTCCTCGTCAAGATGGTCGTCGCCGGCATGTGCCACTCCGACGAGCACTCGGTCACCGGCGACCTGCCGCTGGGCCTGCCCGTCATCGGCGGCCACGAGGGCGCCGGCATCGTCGAGGCCGTCGGGCCGGGCGTGAAGAGCCTGGCCGTCGGCGACCACGTCTCCATGTCGTTCATCCCGAGCTGCGGCCGCTGCAAGAGCTGCGTGAGCGGCAAGGGCTACCTGTGCGACGAGGGCGGCAAGCTCTTCGACGTCGGCATGATGAGCGACGGGCGCATCGCCCACACCTGCAAGGGCGAGCCCATCGCCCGCTACGCCCAGCTGGGCACCTTCTCCGAGCACATCCTCGTGAGCGAGAACTCGCTCATCAAGGTCGAGCCCGACCTCCCGATGCACGCCGTGGCCCTCGTGTCCTGCGGCGTGGCCACCGGCTTCGGCTCGGCCACCGAGCGGGCCGGCACCAAGCCCGGCGAGACGGTGGCCGTGGTGGGCATCGGCGGCATCGGCATCAACGCCGTGCAGGGCGCCAAGGCCGCCGGCGCCAGCCGGATCATCGCCATCGACCCCGTCGAGTTCAAGCGCGAGAAGGCCATGGAGCTGGGTGCCACCCACACCTTCGAGTCGATGGAAGCGGCCCAGGCCGAGGTCCCCGGCCTCACCTGGGGCGACATGTGCGACCGCGTCATCCTCAGCCCCGGCGTGGTCACCGGCGACATGATCGCCCCGGCCCTGGGCCTCACCTCCAAGGGCGGCACCCTGGTCGTCACCGGCCTCGCCTCCATGGCCGCCATGGACGTGCAGATGAACCTGTTCATGCTCTCGATGATGAACCAGGAGGTGAAGGGCACGATCTTCGGGTCGATGAACCCCCGGCACCAGATCCCCAAGCTGCTCTCCATGTACCGCGAGGGCAACCTCAAGCTCGACGAGCTGGTGACCACCCGCTACAAGCTCGACGACGTCAACGAGGGCTACAAGGCCATGCGGGAGGGCACCAACATCCGCGGCGTCATCGAGTTCTCGTGACCCGGCGGATCGCCCCGGCCCGATGACGGCCGAGTTCGGTCCCGCTCTGCTGCGGCGCCTCACCACCCAGGTGGTGGGGCGCCGTCGCGAGCTGGAGGTGATCATCGCGGCGCTGGCCGCCGGCCGGCACCTCCTGCTCGAGGGGCCGCCCGGCACCGGCAAGTCCACCGTGCTGCGCGCCATCGCGTCGGCCACCGACGCCGGCTACGAGTTCGTCGAGGGCAACGCCGAGCTGACGCCGGCCCGCCTCGTCGGCTCGTTCGACCCGGCGGCGGTCCTGGCCGAGGGCTACGGGCCCGACGCCTTCCTCGACGGCCCGCTGCTCAGCGCCCTGCGCGACGGCTCGCTGCTCTACGTCGAGGAGATCAACCGCATCCCCGAGGAGACGCTCAACGTCCTCATCACGGTGATGAGCGAGGGCGAGCTGGGCGTGCCCCGGCTCGGCCGCATCACCGCCGCTCCCGGCTTCCGGTTGGTCGCGGCCATGAACCCGTTCGACGCCGTGGGCACCGCCCGCATCGCCTCCGCCGTCTACGACCGCTGCTGCCGGCTGGCCATGGGCTACCAGTCCGTCGAGGACGAGGTCGACATCGTGGAGCGCGCCGCGCCCGTGGCCGCGGCTTCGATCGGCCCGGCCGGCGTGCTGGCCGCGGTGGCCACCGGTCGCGACACCCGGGACCACGCCGACGTCCGCACCGGCTCGTCGGTGCGCGGCGCCATCGACCTGGTGCTGCTCGCCCACGAGCTCTCGCTCCTGCGCGAGCGGGCTCCGCTCGCCGCCGACGTCACCCTCGACGCCGCCCAGCTGGCCCTGTCGGGCCGCATCCGCGTGCGCGACGGCGGGAGCCGCAGCGCCGAGGACATCGTGCACGAGCTGTGGCTGCGGCACCTGGCCCCGCTGGCCGGGCCGGCCGACCCGGACGGCGCGCCGGCGGGCGCCGACGGCCTCGGGGCTCCGGGAAAAGCCTGAGCCCGCCGCCCGGTGGCGGGCGGCCTCCCGACGACGAGGTGCTCGAGGGCGACGCCGCCCAGGAGGCGGTGGCCGAGGCCGGCCGCCGCACCGTCTCGCGCCGGGACCTGGCCCGCCACCAGCGCTTCGACCAGGTCTCGAAGGAGGTCGGCACCCTCGACGAGGGCCAGTTCGACGACCTGCTCGAGGAGGCGCCCGATGACGCCCTCGCCCTGCTGGCCGACCTCAACGGCGCCACCGACGAGCGCCTCCGCGCCCTCGCCCACCGCCTGTCGGCCCGGGTGGTGGTCGACCTCGCCCGGTCGGCCACCAGCACCACCCGCCGCGGGGTGGGCCGCCTCGAACGGGCCCGCGCCGACCGCGCCGCCGGCGACCTCGACCTCGACGGCTCCCTCGACGCCATCGTCGCGGCGCGCCGCGGCGGCCTCCCGCCTCGGGCCGAGGACCTGTCGGTCAGCGCCTGGCGCCGGCCCGCCACCGCCGTCTGCCTGCTGGTCGACCGGTCCGGCTCCATGACCGGTGAGCGCCTGGCCACCGCGGCGGTCACCGCCGCCGCCGTGGCGCTGCGGGCCGGCGACGACTGCTCGGTGGTCGCGTTCGGCAGCGAGGCCATCGTGCTCGGCTCGCAGGGCCAGCCCCGACCACCCGGCGACCTGGTGGTCGACCTCTGCCGCCTGCGCGGCTTCGGCACCACCGACGTCGGCCTGGCCCTGCGCGCCGCGGCCTGGCAGCTGTCGCGCTCCGGCGCCGAGCGCCGGCTCACCATCCTGCTGTCGGACTGCCGCGCCACCGCCGGCGGCGACCCCCTCGACGACGCCCACGCCCTCGACGAGCTGGTGGTGCTCACCCCCGGCGACGACACCGCCGACGCCCAGGCCTTCGCCCGCGCCGCGGGCGTCCGCTGGGCCCCGCTCCACGGCCCCAGCTCGGCGCCCGCCGCCCTCGACGAGCTGCTGGGCGACCGCTGAGCTCGGACGGCGCGCCGAGCGGGGCCCGGGGTGCGCGACGATGGCGGCGGCCGCTGACGGGGAGGGACGCGACGCCATGGGCACAGCGAGGGCATCGGGGCACGAGCGCGACGACGCGGGGGCCGAGCCGCCCGCTGACCTCGACCAGCTGCGGGCCGACGTCGCCCGCCTCCACGCCGCGGTGGCCGAGGCCGGCGCCGTCCTGTCCGGCGTGGGCCCGGCGGCGAGCTCGCTCGCGTCGCCCGGGCCGGGGGTGGCCACCGCCGACGGGGGCAGCGAGGCCCGCTGGTCGCTGCGCAGCAACGCCGCCCGCAAGGGCGTGCGCACCGGCGTCCAGCTCGGCATCGCCGCCGCGCCGAGCGCCGCCCTGTGGGTGGGCGGCATCCTGCCCGCCGCCGCCACCCCGTGGCTGGCCCTCGTCGTCACCCCGCTGGTGAGCTACGGCCAGAACAAGCTTGAGGACCGCAAGGTCGTCAAGCCCCTCCTGCGCAACCCCCCGCCCTGAGCCCAGCCCGCCACCGGGTGCGGCGAGCAGCTAGAGGCGCTCGATGACGGTGGCGGAGCCCATGCCGCCCGCAGCGCACATGGCGACGGCACCCCACTGCTGGTCGGCGCGGATGAGCTCGTTGACCATGGTCACGATCATCCGGGCCCCGGTGCAGCCGACGGGGTGGCCGAGCGAGCAGCCAGAACCGTTGACGTTGACGATCGACGGGTCGAGCCCCATGGCCCGGGTGAAGGCCACGGCGACCGAGGCGAACGCCTCGTTCACCTCCACCGACTGGAGGTCGCCGACGCCGATGCCCGACTTGGCCAGCGCCTTCGGCAGGGCCTTGCTGGGCGCCAAGCCGGTCTCCACCGGGTCCAGCCCCACCGAGGCCCACCCCCGGATGGCGGCGAGGGGCCGCAGCCCGTGCGCATCGGCGTACTCGCGGCTGCACAGCACGAGGGCAGCGGCCGCGTCGTTGAGGCCCGAGGAGTTGGCGGCGGTGGTGGTGGCGCCGGCGACGTCGGGGTTCAGCACCGGCAGCGACGCCAGCTTCTCGAGCGTCGAGGTGCGGCGCGGGTGCTCGTCGACCAGGAACTGGCCGCCGCCCGGCAGGTCGACCGGGACGATCTCGGCCTCGAAGCGGCCCTCGTCGATGGCCCGCACGGCGTTCTGGTGCGACGTGAACGCCCAGTGGTCGGCGTCCTCGCGGGACACCCCGGCCAGCCGGGACGTGTTGTCGCCGACGGTGAGCGCCATGTTGAACGGCGGGGCCTCGGGCGTCTCCGGGTTGCCGGGCGACATCCAGAAGCCGGGGATGCCGTCGACGCCGGGCTTCGACGTGCCGGGAGAGGTCGACATCGACTCGGTGCCGCCGCCGATGCCGACGTCGATCATCCCGGCCGCGATGTTGGCGGCCACCCACTGGGTGCCGGCCATGCCCGACGCGCACCAGCGCTGCGTCGCCACGCCGCCCATGCCGGTGAGCCCGAGCCGCACGGCCACGTTGCGGCCGATGTTGCCGCCGCCCTGCATCGACTCCCCGAAGCCCATGTCCTCGAACTGGTCGAGCGCGATGCCGGAGCGCTCGACCGCCGCGCCCATCGCCACCTCCGCCAGGTCGAACGCGTCGACCCCCACCAGAGACCCCTTGTACGCCGTGGCGATCGGGGTGCGGGCAACGCTGACGATGACGACATCGGTGGACATGGCAGCGGACGGTAGCTGCCCGCGGTCCCCGGAGCCGAGGTCCGGACCGGGCCCCGGCCAGCCGAGCCCCGCAGCGGTCGCAGCACCCTCGATGTCGCACCGATCGGCTCGGGCCAGACCAGTCGCGACCTCTAGCATCAGCTGGAACCCGTCCCCGTAGCTCAGTCGGATAGAGCGACCGCCTCCTAAGCGGTAGGCCCCCGGTTCGATTCCGGGCGAGGACACCGATCCGCTGCGATCGCTCCCGCGCTCGCGGCCCTTCCGGCTCGGGGCGCGCCGAAGGCCCGCCGAGCGGGGCTCGGCGGGGTCGGCGGTGCTTGGGCGGGGCGAGGGCTAGAGGATCTCGGTGCCGTCGGGGCGGAGGACGTGGAACTGGCCGACGGCGTCGCGGGTCACGGTGAAGCCGTGCTCCTTCAACCGGTTGTGGCGGCCACAGGCCGGCGCACCGTTGGCCGGGCACGTCGCACCCCCACCCCCAGGGCCGCCACCTCCGGATCCCCCACCCCCGGAGCCGCTGCCGGCATCGCCGCGGTCGGCCCAGGCGGTGAGGTGGTCGATCTGGCAGCCCGACGCCGGGACCTCGCAGCCGGGCCAGTAGCAGCGGCTGCTCGACAGCCGGACGGCGATCGCCGCCGGACCGGTGAAGCACCGCGACCGCCGGCCCAGGTCGGTCACCACGCCGTCGGCACCGACCACCACCCGGCGGAGGTGCCCGACCAACGCCTGGGCCACCACCTCGCTCGGGTCCAGCGGCTGGCCGTCGATGGTCGAGCACCGGAACCGCGCGCCCGGCGTGCCCGGTGCTGCGTCGAGGTCGACCGCCACCTGCTCGTCCGCCGCGCCGGCCAGGCGGCGCAGGTATCGCTCGAAGGTGTCCTGGTCGATCACCACGTTCGTGGTGATCGCCGCCCCCACCCCGCCCACCGCGCTGGCTGCGAACCCGCGCCGCATGTTCACCGTGAACGCATCGGCCCACCGCTGCTCGGTCGTCCGGCGCAGGTCCTCACCCGTCGCCGCATCACCCAAGCGCTCCCGCGCCTCCGCCCAATCGGCGTCGAGCTCCGCCTCGTACAAGGCATGCATCCCCGCCGAAACCTCCGCGCCCTCGAGCGACCCCATCCGGAACGACCCCCTCCAGCCGCCCCGGTCGTAGTCCTGGTGCATCGACCACGTGCGGTTCGCGTGGCTCGCCTGCGAGCGATCCGCCGTGCCATCCTGGTCCACCCGCCGCACGAAGTCGGTCATCCGCTCGTCGAACGCGGCGTACGACTCGTGCGCGGCGCACCGCGCTGCGGTCGCGTCCTCCCGCACCAGCTCGGACCGCACCCGCGGGTTCGCCCACACCCGGGCGATCCGCTCGACCTGCGCCACCCCCACCCGGCCGGCGCCGAACGCCTCGGCCACCACCGGCAGGTCCCGCAGGGCCCGCCCCACCTGCCACCGTCGCCTCGCCTCCACGTCGGACAACCGGGCTACGTGGCGCACCAGCACCTTCGCCGACCCGTGCCCATCGACCCGGTGCAGGCCCCGCTCCTGGATCCGCCCCATCACCGCCACCTGCAGCGCCGCCAGCCGCCGGGCCGGCACCTCCACCGCACCGATCACCGCGCGTGCGTCGGCCGCATCGAGCGGGTCCAACCCCACGGCCGCCAGCCGGTCCAACGCCCGCGACAGGTCAGCCAACGCTCCCGCCTGCTCCCGATCCACGACGGCTTCCATGACCCCAAAGGTACCGAGGGGGTGTGACGCTTTCCGGTGCTGGGAGCACCTTTCCGCCACTTTCCTGGCGAATCCCAGACGAGCCCAACGGCCGAGACGGATCGACCGCCAGCGCGCTACCCCGCCGCCACCGGTTCGGCCGGTACGGCGGTGCCGCGGGCGAGGCGACCGGGGCGGGCGCCGGTGTCCTGGTCGTGGTCGCGGGTGACCACGCCGTTGACCAGGGTAGCCACGTAGCCCTCGGCGCCCTGCATGATGCGGGCGGCGCCGGTGGGCAGGTCGTGGCGGAGCTCGGGGGACTTGATGGTGAGGCGCTCCAGGTCGATCACGTTGAGGTCGGCCCGCTTGCCGACCTCGACGGTGCCGCGGTCGGCGAAGCCGTAGAGCTCGGCGTTGGCGCCGCTGAGCTTGCGCACCAGCAGCTCCACCGGCAGGCGCTCGCCCGCGGTGCGGTCCCGTGCCCAGTGGGTGAGGTGGAACGTCGACGCCGAGCAGTCGGAGATCAGCGTGACGTGGGCCCCGGCGTCGCCGAGGCCGGTGACGGTGTCGGGGTGCAGCAGCATCTCGCGGCAGGCGTCGAGGTTGCCGCCCACGTAGTTCGAGCCGAGCAGGGCGTAGAACGCCGTCCCGTCGTCCTCGAGCAGGAGGTCGTACATGTGCTCCACCGGGTCCTTGCCCTGGGCCAGGGCCTGGGCCCAGACCGAGTCCTCCATGCGGGGCTCGTACTGCACCGGCTCGGCGAGCGAGAAGGTCAGCGGCAGCGCCGGGATGAACACCTTCACGATGGCGCGGGAGAAGTCGGTGGGCGCCTCGGTGGGGTCGGCCTCGCCGAGGATGGCCTCGCGGATCTCCGGCCGCCGCAGCTCGGCCACCCGCTCGGCCAGCGGCAGGTGCGCCAGCTCGAGGTAGGTGGGCCGGTCCATGAACAGGTGGTAGGTGTCGAGGCTGGTCATGATCGTGACCGAGCGGGGGATCACCTGGGGTCGGAGCTGGGCGCCGGCGGCGTTGGCCTCGGCCGAGGCGTCGAGGATGAGCCGCCAGTGGTCGGGGTCCTCGAAGAGCTGGGCGGTGGTGAAGGTGACCGGGCGGCCGCTGGCCTTGGACACCGCGTCGAGAAGCGGCAGCTCCTCGATGGGCGTGGCCCGCTCGCCGCCCAGGCCGTCGAGCGCGCCGATGGTGCCGGCGACGATGGCCTCGAACACGCCGTGGCCGGCGCGGCGCAGGGCGTCGCCGAGGGCGAGGAGCTCGTCCTCGGCGGCGTAGGTGCCGGGGACGGGGCGGCCCGACTTGGCGCGGTGGCCGATGGTGCGGGAGGTGGAGAAGCCGACCGCGCCGGCCCGCAGCGCGTCCTCGACGATGGCCGACATGGCGGCGATGTCGTCGGCGGTGGCGTCCTCGTTGGCCGCGCCGCGCTCGCCCATGACGTAGAAGCGCACCGGCCCGTGGGCGATGTGGGCGGCGACGTCGAGCGCGTACTCCCGGGCGTCGATCACGTCGAGGTACTCGGCGAAGCTCTCCCACGTGCCCCACGGCATGCCGACGCTCAGCGCCGAGCCAGGGATGTCCTCGACGCCTTCCATGAGGTCGATGAGGGCGTCGGTGTCGCTGGGGTGCACGGGGGCGAAGCCGACGCCGCAGTTGCCCATCACCAAGGTGGTGACGCCGTGCTCGGCCGAGGACTCCATGGTGTCGTCCCAGGTGACCTGGCCGTCGTAGTGGGTGTGCACGTCGACCCAGCCCGGGGTCACGAGGAGGCCGGTGGCATCGATGGTGCGGGCCGCCTCCTCGGTCACCGACCCGACGGCGACGATGCGCCCGTCGCGCACGGCGACATCGGCCACGAAGGCCGGCGCCCCCGATCCGTCGACCACGGTGCCGCCCTTGATCACGATGTCGAGCACGTCGACCACCCTTCGCTCGGTTCCCCTGCGGCGATGGTAGGACGGTCGTGCGATCGCTGCTCGCCTGCTCGGCGTCGTCGTTACGCTCGCCGCCATGACGCAGCAGCCGCAGGTCGAGGGGTCCACCGAGCCGGGGTTCGAGGCGGTGGCCGACGCCTTCGCCGCCGGCTTCGCCCACGGCGAGGTGGGGGCGAGCTGCGCGCTCTACGTCGACGGCCAGCCCGTGGTCGACCTGTGGGGCGGCATCGCCGATCCCCGCAGCGGAGCGCCCTGGACGCGGGACACGGTGGCCATCGTGTTCTCCTGCACCAAGGGGGTGTCGTCGATCGTGGCCCACATGCTGGTGGAGCGGGGCCAGCTCGACCCCGACGCGCTGGTGACCGAGTACTGGCCCGAGTTCGGCGCCGCCGGGAAGGAGGCCACGACGGTGCGCGACGTGCTGAGCCACCGCACCGGCCTGCCGGTCGTCGACGGTCCCGTCACCATGGAGGACGTCGCCGACCCGGCCGGCATGGCCGCCCGCCTCGCGGCCCAGGCGCCGCTGTTCGCCCCGGGATCGGCCCACGCCTACCAGGCCGTCACGTTCAGCTGGACCTTCGGCGAGATCGTGCGGCGGGTCACCGGCGAGAGCATCGGCACCTTCGTGGCCCGCGAGGTCACCGGGCCGCTGGGCCTCGACCTGTGGATCGGCCTGCCGCCCGAGCTCGAAGGACGGGTCGCGCCCATCCAGCCCATCGACGTGCCGGCCGAGCTGGTGGAGCTGGTGCTGCCCACGGGCTCGCTGCCGTGGCGAGCCCTCACGCTCAACGGTCTGTTCCCGACGCTGATGGCCGGCGACGAGGTGGGCGTCAACGACCCGGCCGGCCACGGCGTCGAGCTGCCGGCGGCCAACGGCATCACCAACGCCCGGTCGCTGGCCCGCCTCTACGCCGCCACCATCGGCGAGGTCGACGGCGTCCGCCTGCTCCAGGCCGACACCGTGGCCGCCGCCTCGGAGGTCCGCTCGACGGGTGCGCCGTGGGGGGAGGAGGTGGCCGGCGCCAGCTGGGGCACCGGCTTCATGCGCCCGTTCCCCCGCCAGCCGATGCTGGGTGGCGGGTCCTTCGGCCACGACGGCGCCGGCGGCTCCATCGCCTTCGCCACGCCCGAGCGGGGCATCGCCTTCAGCCACGTGGCCAACCAGATGCTGGTGACCCCCGAACCCGATCCGCGCACCGCCGCGCTGCTCGCCGCCGTCGAGGCCTGCCTCGGCTGAGCGCCCCGCAGGTCAGGCGACGTTCTCCTACCGATCGGTAGAAGTTCCTTGACGGCGGTCGCTCGCGCGCAGATTCTACAGACCTGTAGAAGTGTGCCCCGCCCGGCTCCAGGACGACCGATGCCCGAACCCACCACCGCTGCCCCCGATGCCAGGTCCAGGCCCCGCGCACGGGCCGGCGCTGATGACCGCACCCGCCAGACCCGCGGCGAGGCCCGGCGCGAGCAGATCATCGCCGCTGCCGTCGAGCTGTTCGCCGCCAAGGGCTTCCGGGGCACGAGCATCGCCGAGCTGGCCGACCGCGTGGGCATGACCCACCCGGGGCTCCTCTACTACTTCGGCACCAAGGAGCGGCTGCTCGAAGAGGTGGTCGCCGCTCGCGAAGCCACCGAGCACGAGGCCTACCTCGGCTCGCTGGGCGAGCACGCCTCGGTGTTCCACCTCGACCAGGTCGCCCGGTTCGTCGTCGACCGCGCCGTGCTCGCCCGCCTGTACCTGGTGCTCGCCGCCGAGAACCTCGACCCCGGCGACCCGCTGCACGACTTCTTCGTCGAGCGCTACCGCTACGCCCGCGGCCTGGCCCGCGAGGTGCTGGCCCAGGACCAGGCCCTCGGCCTCGTCCGGGCCGACCTCGACGTCGAGCAGCTGGGCACCGAGGTCATCGCCACGATCATGGGCCTCGAGGTCCAGTGGCTCATGGATCCCACCGCCATCGACCTGGTGGCCGTCGTCGGCCGCTACGTCGACGGCCTCCGAGAATGGCTCACCCCATGACCACCTGGCCCGAAGGGTTCCTCTGGGGCACCGGTGCCTCCTCCACCCAGAGCGAGGGCGCCGCCCCCGCCTCCGACTGGTACGACTGGGAACGGGCCGGCCACGCCCCCATCTCGGGCGACGGCAACGGCTTCGCCACCCGCTACGCCGAGGACTTCGCGATCCTCGCCGAGCTCGGCCTCCCCCACCACCGCATCTCCATCGAGTGGGCGCGCGTCGAGCCCGAACAGGGCCGCCACGACGCCGCCGCCGTGGCCCACTACCGCGCCGTGCTGCAGGCCGCGCTCGACGCCGGCATCGAGCCCTGGGTGTGCCTGCACCACTTCAGCCTCCCCCGCTGGTTCGCCGAGCTCGGCGGGTTCCTGGTGGCGGCCAACCGGACCGAGCACTGGGCCTGCCACGTCGACTGGGTGGCGGAGACCTTCGGCGACCTGGTGCGGGGCTGGCAGCCGGTGAACGAGACCAACTACTACCCCTTCGCCGCCTACCTCGGCCGGGGGTGGCCGCCCGGCCACGACAGCTACGACGAGTGCGCCACGGTCAGCCAGCAGCTCCAGCTGGCCACCGCCGAGGCCGCGGTGCGGCTCAAGCAGACGGGTGCCCCGGTGTCGTCGATCTTCGGCCTCACCGGCTTCGAGGCGCTCGACGACGATCCGCGGACGCTGAGCCTGGCGTCCTTCCTCACCGACCTGCACTGGGAGGCGGGCCTGGGGCTCTACCGCGACGGGGTGCTGCGCGTGCCCGGCCGCGACCCCATCGAGCGGCCCGACCTCGCCGGCTCGTTCGACCTGATCGGCTTCAGCTTCTACACGACCATGGGCATCGCCGAGGGGGCCATGGTGGCGTACCCGGCGGACGCCCCCCGGTCGCCGCTGGGCTACGGCATCGACGCCGACGGCCTCGGCCGGGTGCTCGACCGGCTCCACGCCACCGTGCCCGGCGCGCCGATCCTGGTGGCCGAGTACGGCCTCGGCACCGATGACGACGCCCAGCGCGCCGCCTACCTGGAACGGGGCCTCGAGGTCGTGCAGGAGGCGCTGGCGAAGGGGATCGACGTGCGGGGCCTGTTCCACTGGACCGCAACCGACAACTACGAGTGGCTCCACGGCTACGACGTCTCGTTCGGCCTCATGGACCGCGACCGCAACGTCCGGCCGAGCGCCGAGGTGCTGCGCCGGGCCGCCCGGTCCTGAGCTGGCCGCCGCACGCGGAAGGGCCCACCGCGCTGGCGGTGGGCCCTTCCGGTGGTGCGGGGATCGACGGGATCAGGCCTCGGCGGCCAGGACCTCGTAGATCTTGCGGCGAGCCTCGGTGAGGATCTCGACCGCCTTGGCCTGCTGGGCGGTGCTGCCGGCCTGGAAGACCTGCTTCACCGCCGCCATGGTGGAGCCGAGCACCTCGCGGAGCTCGAGGACCACCGGCTCGGCGCCCAGGCCGGCCTGCTCCCACGGGGGCGGGCCCTCCCGGGAGTCGACGGCGGCCTGGCCCTCGTCGGTGAGGTCGAAGCGGCGCTTGCCCTCGACCTCCTCGCTGGTGACCAGGCCCTCCTCCTCGAGGAGGGTGAGGGTGGGGTACACCGACCCGGGGCTGGGGGTCCACGCACCGTTGGTGCGCTCGCCGAGCTCCTGGATCATCTCGTAGCCGTGCATGGGGCGCTCGGCGAGGAGGGCGAGGATCGCCAGCCGCACGTCGCCCCGACGGGCCCGGCCCCGGCCGCGGGGGCCGCCGAAGCCACCCCCACCGAAGCCGCCCATGCCGCCTCCGAAGGGGCCGCCGCGGGGACCGCCGCCGAAGCGGCCGCCCCGACCTCGGGGGCCCCGGCCGCCGAAGCGGTCCGCCGGGAACCCGCCCTCGGCCACGGTCTCGTCGTAGGCCGCCCGGCGGCGGCCACCTTCTGCTGAGGCCCACGGGCCCCGGTTGCTGCGTTCGTCGAACATCGTGTCCAACCTTTCGTCGTTCTCGTTTGCGATGCAGTCACGATATATCGGAAGCGTATCGTTGACACCCCCCTCGCCGCAGCGACGTCGGTCACGCTCCGGTACGCTCCCCCGCCGTGCCCCACCTGCTGCGCCGCCCCCTGCTCCCCCTCGTCGCCCTCGCCCTGGTGCTGGCGGCCTGCTCCGGCAGCGACTCCGGCGGGGCCAGCTCGTCCGACGGCAGCAGCGGCACCAGCACCACCACCGCCCCGGCCAGCACCACCGCGGCGCCGGCCGCCACCACCACGACCGTCCCCACCGGCGTGGCCGCCGGGGCCGTGGCCCCCGGCAAGGCCGTGCGCTCGTCGGGCTGCGACACCGCCGACGGCGCCAAGCTGAGCCTGGCGAAGCAGCCCATCGGCGACGGCCGCTTCTACCTGATCTCCACCCCGGGCGGCGACGGCGACACCCCCCGCCCCCTGGTGCTCGACCTCCACGGCCTGCTCGAGGGCGCCCAGATCCACAGCCAGATGTCGGGCTTCGGTCCCTACTCCCAGGAGCACGGCTTCGTGGCCGTCTTCCCCCACGGCAGCGGCAAGCCGGTGAAGTGGGACGTCGGCCTCGACCGCAAGGCCAACCCCGACCTCGTCTACCTCGACGCCGTCCTCGACGAGGTCGAGGCCCGGCACTGCATCGACACGTCGCGGGTCTACGCCACCGGCCTGTCCTACGGGGCGATCATGTCGTCGACGCTGGCCTGCGTGATGGGCGATCGCATCGCCGCCATCGCCCCGGTGGCCGGGCTCACCGTGCCGGAGGGCTGCAAGCCGTCGCGGCCCATCCCGGTGCTCACCTTCCACGGCACGGCCGACCCGATCCTGCTGTTCAACGGCGGCGTGGCCAACCTGAGCGGCCTGCTCGGCGGCAGCGACGAGAAGACCGAGCCGCCGAAGGCGGACCTGAACGGCAAGGGCTACCCCGCCGCCGCGGCGGCCTGGGCGAAGCTCGACGGCTGCACCGGCGAGCCCACCGACCAGGACCTCACCGCCAGCGTCATCCAGCGCACCTGGGAGTGCCCGGCCGACTCGCCGGTGGAGTTCGACATCGAGGTCGGCGCCGGCCACTCGTGGCCCGGCAGCGAGTTCTCCAAGGGCATCGCCAACATCGTCGGTCCCACCGACGACACCATCGACGGCACCGACTTCATCTGGAAGTTCTTCCAGCGCTTCCAGCTGCCCGCCACCTGAGCGGCGGCCCCGCTGCGGGCCGGCTGCGGGCCGGCTCGCTCAGCGCTTGGCCAGGCGCTCGGCCACCTCGAGGCGCTTGCGCAGCTGGGCCACGGTGGCCTCGGTGATGCGCCCCACGCCGGACAGCCGGTTGAGCTCGGCGTTGACCTGGGCGTGGGTCTGGCCGGTGCGCCGCACCAGCAGGATCACCAGCTCGCTGTTCTGCTCGCGGAGGCGC
The DNA here is from genome assembly GCF_019048865.1 of Aquihabitans sp. G128. Taxonomy (GTDB): domain Bacteria; phylum Actinomycetota; class Acidimicrobiia; order Acidimicrobiales; family Iamiaceae; genus Aquihabitans. The sequence continues at coordinate 2,414,781 of NZ_CP077604.1, forward strand.
TTCTTCTCCTCGCGGCGGGTGCGGGCGGCGTCGCCGCCGAACGCCACGCCCAGCTCGTCGAGCGAGCGGCGGTCACCGGCCAACGGGGGCGGCGGGGCGAGGTCGAGGACCAGCGTGGGGTCGTCGTCCAGGGTCAGCTCGAAGTCGTCGTCGACGTCGTCGGCGTCCCAGCTGTTGTGGGTCTCGTGCTCGGTGGCCACCGCCGAGAGGGCGGCGAACAGCGACAGCTGCTCCTCCTCGCCCTGCAGGTCGAGGGCGGCCTCGTCGCGCTCGAAGCGGTCGGTCTCGCGCTTGCGGAGGCTGTGGCGACGCTGGTCGGCGATCTGGAAGGCCCGGGACCGCAGGCGGGGGTCGTCGGGGATGAACAGGTACGCCTTCTGGTCCTTCACGCCCGGCGTCCACCGCACGAAGCGGCCGACGGCCTGGCGGAAGAACAGCTCGGTCGTGGTGGTGGTGGCGTAGACGCCCACCCGCAGCCGCGGGATGTCGACGCCCTCGGACACCATGCGGACGGCCACCAGCCAGGCATCGGTGCCCGACGCGAAGGTGGCGATGCGGTTCGACGCGTCGGGGTCGTCCGACAGCACGACGGTGGCCTGCTGGCCGAAGCGCTCCCGCATGATGCGGACGATGCCGCGCGCGTGGTCCTGGTCGGTGGCGATGATCAGGCCGGCGGCGTTCGGCTGGTCGGCGCGGAGCTTCTCGAGCTGGGCGATGGCCTCGCGCAGGACGGTGGGCAGCCACTCGCCCTCGACCGAGAGGGCGGTGCGGAGCCGCTGGCTGGAGCGAGCCTGGTCGAGGGCGTCGTCGAACGGCGCGGCGTTCAGCGAGCCGTCCGGCTCCGTCCACTCCATGTGGCCGTTGGTGCGGGGGAAGTACACCGGCCGCACCACCCGGCGGTCGGCGAGCGCCTCCCCGTAGCCGTACTCGAAGTCGGGCGTGGCCTCTTCGAGCACGTAGTTGACGAACGGGATGGCTCGCGTGTCGGAGCGGAACGGCGTGCCGGAGATGGCCAGGCGGCGGGCCGCACCCTCGAAGGCCACCCGCACCGACTCGCCCCACGCCCGGTCGTCGCCGGCGTGGTGGATCTCGTCGAACACCACGAAGGCGTCCCGGGACACGGTGGCCAGCGTCTCGGCGCTCGACGCCACCTGCTGGTAGGTGGTGACGATGCCGTGCATGTCGCTCGGCAACCGCCCGTCGGCCGCCGACCACGCCGGGTCGAGGTGCAGGGCGAACGCCGCCGCGGCCCGGGCCCACTGGACCTTCAGGTGGGCGGTGGGGGCCACCACCACGAGGCGCCGCCGGGGGTCCTGGGCCAGCACGTGGCGGGCCGCGGTGAGGGCGAAGGTGGTCTTGCCGGCGCCCGGGGTGGCCACGGTGAGGAAGTCGGCCTGGTCGCTGGCCACGAACTTCTCGAAGGCGGCCTTCTGCCACGGCCGGAGCCGGATGGAGCGGGTCATCGCCGGGTTGCGGAGGGGTGGGCCAGGTCACGCACGGGAGCAACGAGTCTGCCACGCCGGCCCCGGCCGCCGGACCCCGCCGAGGGTGATCTCCGACCCTCGCCGGTCAGGTGGGACGGGTGCCGGTGCGGGCCGCGAAGGCGTCGACGGCGTCGGCCCAGGTGGGCAGGACCTCGGTGGCGGCGGGGTGGTCGGTGAAGCGCCCGTGGCCGTCCTCGTCGCACGAGGCGTCGACCACGCGGCCGTCGACGTGGAGGCGCGCGAAGGGGCGGTTGGCCACCCCGGTGTGGGTCACCGACACCGCGGCCAGGGCGTGGACGTCGCCGCGATCGAGGGCCGGGCCGAGGACGCGGTACCGGAGCGTGGTGCCCCAGTGGTCGAGCCGCACCGAGAGGTCCCAGCCGTGGTCGGGCTCCGGGCCGAGCGCCGCCCAGCACGGGCCGGCGGTGCCTTCCACCACCTCGTCGGGCGCGGTCGGGATCGGCAGGCCGATGCCGAAGAACGGGTCGCACGCCCAGGTCGTCCCCTCGACGTCGGCCACCACCGCGGCGTGCACGTCGACCACGGGGGCGCCCTCGTCGATCCGCCGGGTGGCCGCCACCCGCACGGGGCCCACCTCGGCGTAGTCGACCAGCGCGGCCATCACCGTGGCGAGCACCCAGCACGACCACGACGGTGAGGGGGCGCCGCCCGGCGGGGCCGAGCCGATGGCGAGCTGGTGCGCCAGCACCTGCTTGGCGAGGGCGTCGACGTCGGCCCCCGGCGGCACCTCGCCGGCGGCCACGGCGGCCAGCTTGGCCGTGGACCCGGTGGGCACCCGCTCGGGCAGCCGCACCGCCAGCGCCGCCGGCCCGTCGCCGCCGGCCCAGCCCAGCGCCTCGGCCAGGTCCCGCGCCACCCCCGCATCGATCCGCCAGGTCCGCTCGCCCACCTCGCGAGTGTCGCACCGTCGGCGGACCCGGCTGGCACGCGGCGCGGGTCAGTCGGCCAGGAGGTCGGCGGCGAGGGAGGCGATGGCGGTGTCGCGGCGGTTCTGGCGGATGAGGTGCTGGTCGAGGGCGGCCGTGACGTAGCCCACGCTGAGGCCGGAGTCGGGGTCGGCGAAGGCCAGCTGGCCGCCGGCGCCGTTGTGGCCGAACGAGCGGGGCGAGGCGGTGCGGCCGAAGCCGCGCTGGTGGGCGTGGCCGTCGTCGCCGGCCACCACCAGGCCCAGCGTCCGGTTGGCCGGGACGCCGTACAGGTCCGGCAGCGAGTTGCGGACGTTGCCGGTGCCGTCGGCCCGCATCTCCTCGGACCAGAAGCCGGCCGGGTCGTGCAGGAACGCCTGGTAGAGCATCGCCAGGTCGGCGGCGCGCATGACGCCACCGCCGCCGGGCACGCCGAGCTCCTGCGCGGCCGGGTCGTTCAGGGTGAGCAGGGCGCCGAGGGCGACGTCGGGCGGGATGAGGGCGGCGATGTCGATCTCGAAGCCGAACGCCTCCTTCATCTCCGCCGGGGTGGGCGGCGCGCCGACGCCGACGGTCTCCACGATCCCGGCCCGGCCGTCGGGCTTGATGCCCAGCAGGCGGGGCAGGCCGAGCGGGTCGGTGACCAGCTGCTGGATGGCGTCGGTGTGGTCGAGGCCGGTGACCTCCGCCAGGATCTCGCCCAGCACCCAGTGGCCCGCAGTGGGGTGGTACATGAAGGTCTCGCCGGGCACCAGGGTCAGGCGCCACTTGGCGAACGCCTCCAGGCGGCTCTCGCGCGTGTCCCACTTCGGCGGGCCGAGCGGGGCGTAGGGGAAGCCGCCGGTGTGCAGCAGCACCTGCTCGACGGTCACCACCTGCTTGCCGTTGGTGGTGAACGACGGGAGGTACTCGGCCACCGGCGCGTCGATGGACACGTCGCCCCGGTCGATCAGCTGCCAGAACGCGGCGGCCACCAAGCCCTTGGTGGCGCTGAAGACGATGAACCGGCTGTCGTCCGGCGCGCCGAAGGTGGCGTCCACCACCAGCTTCGAGTCCTGGGCCACCGCGATCTGCACGGCAGGCGACAGGCCCTCGTCGACCTCTTGGCGGACCCGGGCGAGGAGGCGTTCGATCTTGGCGTCGTCGATCACGGCGCCGACCGTACGCCGCTCGGCGCCGCTCCGCTTGACCCCCGGGTCAAGGGCGACGGGTCAGCTGCTGGCCTTGACCTCGCCGCAGGTGTCGGCCCCGCGGACCACGCCGGCCCGGAACGCCTTGACCCGCTCGAAGCCCGGGCCCTGGCGCTCGCGGTCGGAGTCGGTGCGGAAGGTGAGCAGCACCGTGACCGCCTCGTCGAGGTCGCCGGGCGAGAGGATCAGGCCGAACGGCAGCTCCTCGCCCTGGTTGGTCTCGGCGGTCGGCAGCAGGGCCCCGGCCCAGGCGCCGGTGTAGCAGTCGGCCTGGAGGGTGGCGGTGCGCTCGCTGTCGGGCTGGCTGCCGAGCTCGTCTTCGACGGCGAGGCCGTACTGGGTGCCGAACAGCGCGCCCACGGCGAAGTCCCCGAGCTTGTACGCCTCGGGCAGGGTCTCCTCGGCGTCGAAGCCCACGTAGTGGTCCGGCACGCAGTAGAAGAGCCGGAACTGGTCGACGGTCTCGCCGTTGCAGCTCGGCGGGTCGCTCGGCGAGAACGCCTTGGCGGCCTTCAGCGGGGTCCAGTCCTTGCCGTCGCTGATCTTGGGGAACTCGTCCTTCCAGTACAGCTCCAGCGACTCGAAGGCCAGGGTGTCGATGCCCTCGACCTCGTTGCCGTCGCTGTCGGTGCTGGCGCTGAACGGCAGGTTGCCGGCGTTGTCGAGGTCGTCCTGGGTGGTGAAGGGGAACTGGTACGGAGCGGGGTCGCCGTCGGTGTACTCGGCGCAGCGCGAGGCGCTCTCCTCGAAGCCGTCCTGGAAGGCGCCCACCCGGTCGAAGCCGGAGCCGTGGGCGTTCGGGTCGTCGGCCTTCGAGCCCGGGGCGTCGCGCAGCGAGAGGATGCCGGCGAGGGCGTTGTCGAGGTCCTCGGTGGTGACCGAGAAGCGGCCCTCGCCGTCGCTCACGTGCTTGACCCAGGCGCCGGCGAAGCAGTCGGCCTGGAGCTCGAGGACCACGGTGGGCTCCTCGATCTTGGCCCGGGCCTGGATGGCGTGGCCCCACTCGTGGGCCAGCACCACGGCGATGGTGAAGTCGCCGAACTGCTTCGACAGGTCGGGGAACAGGCCCTCCTGGTCCCACGCGACGGCATCGTCGGTGGGGCAGTAGTAGGCGTTGTAGAGCACCTGGTCGAGGTCGGGCGGCGAGCACGGCAGCGTCTTCGGGTCCGAGCTCGAGTCGACGGCGAAGAAGCCGCCGGAGACGGGCTGGTACTCGTCGCCGTCGAACACCTTCGGGAACTCGGTGCCCCAGAAGTCCTGCAGGTCGGCGATGGCGTTGACCGCCACCTTGTTCAGCTCGGAGCCGTCGTCGTTGGCGACGTCGATGTCGGTGGGCGGCGGCGTGGTGGTGGTGGGCGCGGCCTCCGTGGTGGGCGTGATGTCGGAGCCGATGACGCCGCCGTCGCCCTTGCCGCCGGTCTTGGGCGCGCCGCCGTCGCTGGAGACGTCGACGCCGCACGACGCGAGCAGCGCGGCGATGGCCACGACGACGATCGCGGTGCGACGACGGAGGGAGGGGGTGGCTTCCACGTGCACTCCTACAGGGCCCGACCAGCAAGGGGAGGTCCGTAGTTCACCACGTCCGGCGACCTGGGTCGCGCCCGGACGGGCGATCGGTGCGCCCCGGCCGGCCCCGCCTGCGACACTCGGCCCATGGCCCTGGACCCGATCGCCGCCGTCGAGCACACCCGCCGGACCTGGGACGAGCAGATCCAACCCGCCCTCGAGGACTACATCCGCGTGCCCGCCGTGTCGGTGGCGTTCGACCCGGACTGGGAGGACCACGGCCACCTCGACGCCGTGGTCGACGCGGCCGCCGCCTGGGCCCGGGAGCGGCCGATCGAGGGCCTGTCGGTCGAGGTCGTCCGGCTGCCCGGCCGCACGCCGCTGCTCTGGTTCGAGGTGCCGGCCACCGCCGGCGTCGACCCCAGCGCCACCGTCCTGCTCTACGGCCACCTCGACAAGCAGCCGCCCATGACCGGTTGGCGCGACGGCCTGGGCCCGTGGGAGCCGGTGGTGGTCGACGACCGCCTCTACGGCCGGGGTGGCGCCGACGACGGCTACGCGGCCTACGCATCGCTGGCCGCCATCGAAGCCGTGCAGGCCGGCGGCGGACGCCACGCCCGCTGCGTCGGGCTCATCGAGTGCAGCGAGGAGTCCGGCAGCCCGGACCTGCCCTCCTACGTCGAGCACCTGGCGCCCCGCATCGGCACGCCCGGCCTGGTGGTGTGCCTCGACTCGTTCTGCGGCGACTACGAGCGGCTGTGGACCACCACGTCGCTGCGCGGCCTGCTCGGCATCACCCTCGAGGTCGAGGTGCTCACCGAGGGCGTCCACTCCGGCAGCGCCAGCGGCGTGGTGCCCGACACCTTCCGCATCGCCCGCCGGCTGCTCGACCGGGTGGAGGACGCCGACACCGGCCGCATCCTCGTGTCCGAGCTGTGGGCCGACGTGCCCACCGGCCGGGTCGACGAGATCGCCGCGGTGGCCCGGGACCTGGGCAGCGCGCTCACGTCGTCGTACCCGTTCGTCGACGGCGCCCGGCCCACCGTCCCCGCCTCCGAGCCCGCCGCCCAGCTGGCCGCCAAGACGTGGGAGCCCACCCTCACCGTCATCGGCGCCGACGGCCTCCCGCCGGTGCAGACCGCCGGCAACGTGCTGCGCCCGTCGACCACGCTCTCGCTGTCGTTCCGCCTGCCGCCCACCGTCGACGCCGCCACCGCCGGCGCCGCGGTGGTCTCCGCCCTGACCGGCGACGTGCCCCAGGGCGCCCGCACCACCGTCGTGGTCGAGAGCGCCGAGTCCGGCTGGGACGCCCCCGCCACCGCGCCGTGGCTGGCCGAGGCCATGGCCGCCGCCAGCGAGGCCACCTTCGGCCAGCCCGCCCGCAGCCTCGGCGAGGGCGGCTCCATCCCGTTCATGGGCATGCTCGGCGAGCGCTTCCCCGACGCCCAGTTCCTGCTCACCGGCGTGCTGGGGCCGGCGTCGAACGCCCACGGCCCGAACGAGTTCCTGCACCTGCCCACCGGACGGAAGGTCACCGCGACGGTGGCCCTGGTGCTCGACGCCCACGCCGCGCAGGGCTGAGCCGAGCCGGTCGGTCCCGGCCGCTCGGGCCCGCTCCGGCCGCCCGGCGCCGGGTCAGCCGAAGGAGACGATCACCGCGGCGTTCTCGCCGCGGCCGAAGCGCGACTTGAGCGACGAGCCCAGGTGCACCAGGCGGAACTGGATGCCGTACTTGCCCTGCAGCGCCTGCACCGCTGCGGCGTGGTCGGGGCCGCTGGTGACCACCACCGCGGTCGCGCTGACGGCCGACGAGCCGTCAGCCACCTTGCCCCGGGCGTCCGACGGCCGGAGCGACACCGCCGAGGTGTGGGCCAGGCGCTTGACCTTGCCCGACTCGGCGGCGGTGGTGAAGGCCGCCCGGCCGTCGGGCAGCGGCGCGATCCACACCGGCGTCGACACCGCCTCGCCGTTGCGGCGGTAGGTGGTGAACGAGACGTACTTCGCGTCGGCGATGGCCATCGCCCGACGCTACCGGCGCCGGCCCCACCCCCGAACTTGTGGGCCCAGACCGCCGCGGACGGCGGCGTGGGCCCACAAGTTGGAGGAGGAGGGGTGCGTCGGGGGTGGGTCGGGGTGGTTCAGAAGGCCGAGCCGGGGGCGGCCGGGGGCGGGGGCAGGTGGCCCTCGGGCGGCTCGGGCGCGGGGATCGACGGCGGCTGCACCGGCGCGCCGGCGTCGCCACCGACGAGGGGGGCCGTGGGGGGCCGTCGGGGTCGTCCGGGTGGTCGGCCGCCGCCGGGGCGACCGAGGCGTCGGGCAGGCGGCGGTCGGCCTCGTCGGCCTCGAACAGCCGCCACGACGGCACCTCGACCATGCGGGCGAACAGGTTGCCGGGGAACTGCTGGCGCCGGTCGCGCAGCACGTTGATGGCGTCGTTGTAGAAGGTGCGGGCCGAGGCGACGGACTCCTCGGCGTCGGTGATGCGGCGCATGAGGTCGACGAAGACGGTGTTCGCCTTGAGGTCCGGGTACGCCTCGGCGAGCGCCACGGCCTGGGCGGCGGCGCCCCGCTGGCCGCGGTCGGACGCCTCGGCCGCCACCAGGGTCGCGTCCTGGGGCAGCACCTCGGTGGCGGGCAGCGCGTGGTCGGCCCGCAGGCCGGCGACGGTGGCCTGCACGTCCTGCTCGTGGCTGGCGTAGGCCTCGGCCACCGCGGCCAGGTTGGGCAGCAGGTCGGCTCGACGGCGGAGGCTCACGTCGATCATCGACCAGGCCTTGGCCGCCTGCTCCTTCACGGTGACCTGCCGGTTGTAGTTGCGCACCAGCGTGATGAGGAACAGCACGAGCAGCTCGGCGGCCACCAGCCCGATGGGCCAGGCGAGGTGGATCGAGCCGGTGACGGCGTGGCTGAGCAGGAGGCCGAACGCGAACGAGATCGCCAGGGCCAGGAAGCCGCTCACCTGCGCCGTGGAACCGGTGGAGCTGGCCACCTCCTCCTCGGACTTGGTGGTGATCATCAGGTCGCCCTCGGCGCTGCCGGAGAACTCCAGGCCGGTGGCGTCGGTGCGAGGCGTGGCGTCGCCGAGCAGGTAGATGGGCTGGCCGGCGCGGAGCACGTGCTCGGTGATGCGGCAGCGGCCCTTGAGCTCCCAGATGGGCTCGGCGGTGCCCTGCTTGAACCAGCTGCTGGCCACCGGCTGCTCCAGGAACGAGGCGTCGGCCAGGCTGCGCTGGCGCTCCTGCACGTCCTCGCCCACCAGCACCCACTGGCGTAGCTGCCACCGGCTGTACGGCGGCGCGAAGTTGCGACCCAGCCCGTTGCAGAGCGTCTGCTCGCTCTCCAGCTCGGCGCCGCGGGGCCGCACGAGGATGCGGCCGGTGTCGTCCTGGATCCAGAAGGGGGCGGCGGTGGCCCGCTTCTCGACGGTGACCCACGAGCCGCCGTCGTCGTCGGACCGGTAGCGCTCGAGGTGCCACTGGAACCACACCGCCTGGGTGCCCGAGAACGGCGTGGTGATGGCCTGGCCCACCGGCACCGCCTGGCCCACCACCTCGTTGCGCCCGACGAACACGCCACGGCAGGTGGAGGTGGGGGTGTCGTCGACCTCCCACTTCTTGCGCCAGGCGCCCAGCGCGCTGAAGCCCAGGATGGCCGCCGCCACCCCGCTGATCGCAGTCCACGTGTACTGCCGCTCGGCCGCCAGGACCATGGCGGTGGAGGTCGCACCCATGGGCGGTTTCTACCAGTCGGTGCCGAGGGCGCTGGGCGGGTGCCCGCCTCGTACCATGGTCCGGCAGATCCCCCACCGCCCAGGAGCACCGCAGGTCATGGCCCCCGACGCCGAGCACGCCGAGCCCCCGCCGGACGCGGCCGCCCCGGAGCCCGAGGACGAGACCGAGGACGAGGCCGAGCTCATCGACGGCGAGGCCGGCCACGGCCACGGCACCAAGGCCGTCATCGCCGCCCTGCTCGCCAACTTCGCGGTGGCCGCCGCCAAGTTCGTGGGCTTCCTGGTCACCGGCTCGTCGTCCATGCTGGCCGAGTCGGTGCACTCCGTGGCCGACTCCGGCAACCAGGGCCTGCTGCTGCTCGGCGGGCGCCGGGCCAAGAAGGCCGCCGACGAGGAGCACCCGTTCGGCTACGGCCGCGAGCGCTACTTCTGGGGCTTCGTGGTGGCGCTGGTGCTGTTCACCCTCGGCTCGCTGTTCGCCATCTACGAAGGCCTCCACAAGATCGAGCACCCCGAGGACGTCAAGAGCCCGATCTGGGCCGTCGGCATCCTCGGCTTCGCCCTCATCGCCGAGGGCCTGTCGTTCCGCACCGCCCTCAAGGAGGCGGCCCGCCTCAAGGGCGACGCCAGCTACTGGCAGTTCATCCGCCGCTCCAAGACGCCCGAGCTGCCCGTGGTGCTGCTCGAGGACTTCGGCGCCCTCATCGGCCTGGTGCTGGCCATGGGCGGCGTCGGCCTCTCGGTCGCCCTCGACGACGGGCGGTGGGACGGCTACGGCACCCTGTCCATCGGCATCCTGCTCGGTCTCATCGCCATCGTCCTGGTGGTCGAGATGAAGAGCCTGCTGATCGGCGAGTCGGCCTCGCGCAAGGACATGGAGGCCATGCGGGCCGCCATCGAGATCGAGCCCGAGGTCATCCGGGTCATCCACCTCCGCGCCGAGCACATCGGCCCCGAGGAGCTGCTCGTGGGAGCCAAGGTCGAGTTCCTCCACGAGCTCACCGTGGTGGAGGTGGCCCAGGCCATCGACCGGGTGGAGCGCAACATCCGCGCCAACGTGCACGCCGCCCGGGTCATCTACCTCGAGCCCGACGTGCATCGCGACCACCGGGCCACCGGCGGCTACGTGGCCGAGCACCAAGGCCACATCGACCGCCACGACCCGGACTACGCCACCATCACCGGCCAGCACCGCGCCATCGACGTCGACGACGACATCTGGGCGCCGTAGCGGCCGCCCTTGACCCAAGGGCGGATACCTGATGGGGTTGGTCGGGAATCTGCGGGCGGCCGAGTAGGTTGACCAGGTTCCCCCTACGACAGACCACACCTGAGAAAGGCCACACCATGGCTACCCTCCGCCTGGGCGACGACGCCCCGGACTTCACCGCCGAGACCACCGAAGGCACCGTCAACTTCCACGAGTGGAAGGGCGACAGCTGGGCGGTCCTGTTCTCGCACCCCAAGGACTTCACCCCGGTCTGCACCACCGAGCTCGGCCGGGTGGCCGCCCTCAAGGACGAGTGGGACAAGCGCAACGTGAAGGTGATCGGCATCTCCGTCGACACCTCCGAGAGCCACGAGGGCTGGGCCCAGGACATCAAGGACGTCACCGGCGCCACCCTCAACTTCCCGCTGATCTCCGACAGCGAGAAGAAGGTCGCCGACCTCTACGACATGATCCAGCCCAACGCGTCCGACACCACCACGGTGCGCTCGGTCTTCGTGATCGGCCCGGACAACAAGCTCAAGCTGAGCCTCACGTACCCGGCCTCCACCGGCCGGAACTTCGACGAGATCCTCCGCGTGATCGACTCGCTGCAGCTGACCGCCAACTACAAGGTGGCCACGCCGGTCGACTGGAAGGACGGCGAGGACGTCATCATCGTGCCGGCCGTCTCCGACGAGGAGGCCAAGGAGAAGTTCCCGAAGGGCTGGGACGCCAAGAAGCCCTACCTCCGGGTCACCCCGCAGCCCAACAAGTAGCCCGCCGCTCCCCCGGGAGCGCGCTCGCTCGCCACGGTGGCCGGTCCCTCGGGGCCGGCCACCGTCGCGCCCGGGCTCAGGTGGCGGGCGGGCTGCCGAGCACGAGCTCGCGGACGACGGCCTTGGCGCGGACCCGGAACTCGTCGGCGCCCATCGACGCGAGCAGGCCGCCGCCGAAGTCGTTGATGCCGCCGACGGCGCCGATGGCGAGGCCGAGGCGGACCCGCTGGTCGGCGGGCAGGGACGGGTCGGCCAGCATCCGGTCGAAGCGGGCGTGCATCTCCTGGTGGGCGGCGAAGCCGTCGGAGGTCTCCGACAGCACCTCGATGGCGCTGCGGTTGCGCTCGATGATCCCGAACAGGGCGAAGTGGTCGACCACCCAGTCGACGACGTCGGCCAGGGCGTCGGCCCAGGACTCGAGGTCCGACAGGTTCTCGGTGAGCGCGGGGAACCCGGCGAAGTACTTGAGGATGGGCTCCAGCAGGGTCTGGAGGATCTCGTCCTTGCTCTTGAAGTGGTAGTAGAGCGCCGCCTTGGTGAAGCCCAGGCGCTCGGCGATCTCGCGCAGCGAGGTGGCTTCGTAGCCCTGCTCGGCGAAGAGCTCGGTGGCCACCTCGAGGATCCGGTCCCTCGTGGTGACGGTCGGTTCGGTCACGTGACCGATGCTACTTGACGATCGGCAAGTAGAGGCTTACCGTCCGGCAAGTAAGTACTGACCGGCCGGCAAGTAGGCGACCGGCACCTCCCGAACGGAGCACCCCATGTCCGACGACCTCGTGATCGAAGCGGTCGACCTCCACAAGTCCTACGGCGCCACCCAGGCCGCCGCCGGCGTCAGCCTGGCGGTGCCCCGCGGCACCATTCTCGGCGTGCTCGGCCCCAACGGGGCTGGCAAGACCACCAGCGTCCGCATGCTCACCACCATGACCCGGCCCGACTCGGGCACCGCCCGGGTGGCGGGCCTCGACGTGGTGGCCGACGCCGACCGGGTCCGCCGCCGCATCGGCGCCACCGGCCAGGACGCCACCCTCGACGAGGCCCTGACCGGGCGCCAGAACCTGGTGCTCATCGGCCGGCTGTCGAAGCTGGGCCGCGCCGAGGCCAAGGCCCGGGCCACCGAGCTGCTCGACCGCTTCGACCTCACCGGTGCCGGCGAGCGCCAGGTGAAGGGCTACTCCGGCGGCATGCGCCGCCGGCTCGACCTGGCGGCCAGCCTGGTCACCCGCCCCCAGGTGCTGTTCCTGGACGAGCCCACCACCGGGCTCGACCCCACCAGCCGCCTGCGGATGTGGGGCGTCATCCGGGAGCTGGTGGCCGACGGCACCACGCTGCTTCTGACCACCCAGTACCTCGACGAGGCCGACGAGCTGGCCGACGCCATCTCGGTCATCGACCACGGCCGGGTCATCGCCGACGGCACCGCCGCCGAGCTCAAGGCCGCCGTCGGCGGCCAGCAGCTCGAGGTCACCCTCAGCGCTGCCCACCCCGGCGCCGCGGGCGCCCTGTCGCCGTTCGTGACCGGCGCCGTCTCGCTCAGCGACGACGGCCGCCACCTCAAGGCCGCGGTGCCACCGGGCAGCGGCACCGCCACCGCGGTGATCCGGGCGCTCGACGCCGAGGGCATCGCGGTCGACGACCTGCAGTTCCACCACCCGTCGCTCGACGACGTGTTCTTCGCCCTCACCGGCACGCCCGCCACCACCGCCGACGACGCCGTCGCCGGCACGACCGACCCGACCCCCGACGCCATCGAGCTCGAAGAGGTGCCCGCATGACCGCCACCGCCGTCCCCACCCGACCCGCCGCCCTCGCCCCGAGCTGGGACGACGAGCCCACCGGTGGCCCCACCACCCGAGCCCGCGAGTGGTGCAGCGACGTGGCCGTGCTCACCTGGCGCAACCTGATCCACGTGCGCCGCGAGCCGGCCCAGCTCTCCGACGCCACCGTCCAGCCCATCCTGTTCACGGTGCTGTTCGTCTACATCTTCGGCTCGGCCATGGTCCTGCCGGGCGGCGGCACCTACAAGGCCTTCGCCATCGGCGGCCTGGTGACGATGAACCTCACCACCGCCTCCATGGGCACCGCCGTGGGGCTCAGCTCGGACCTGTCCACCGGTGTCATCAACCGGTTCCGGACCCTGCCCATGTCCCGCAGCGCCATCCTCGCCGGGCGCACCATCTCGGACCTGCTGGCCGCCACCCTGTGCGCCAGCATCGTGCTGCTCACCGGCCTGGTCATCGGCTGGCGGCCCGACCACGGCATCACCGGCGTCGTGGGCGGCGTGGCCGTCGCGGTGCTCTTCGCCTACGCCCTCAGCTGGTTCACGGCGTGCATCGGCCTGCTGGTCAGCGACCCCGAGTCGGCCCAGGCCGTGGGCCTGGTGATCCTGTTCCCCCTCGCCTTCCTGTCGAGCTGCTTCGTGCCCACCCAGGGCCTGCCCTCGGTGCTGCGCACCATCGCCGACTGGAACCCGATCTCGGCGGTGGCCGGGTCGTGCCGGGAGATCTTCGGCAACCCCAACCCGGCCGGGGCGGTCGACATCTGGCCGGCCCAGCACCCGATGGCCATGGCCCTGCTCTCGAGCCTGGCCATCCTCGCCGTCTGCGTGCCGGTGGCCAGCCACCTCCTGCAGAAGCGCACCACCGACTGAGGGGACCGACGGCGCGAACCGGCGGGCCGGCCCTCCCCTTCAGGCGGGGACGGGCCGGGCGGTGAGGTCGAAGATGCGGGCCCAGCCGTGGGGGTCGATGCCCAGGTTGCTCGCCACCCGGCCGGCCCGGGCCACCTGGTCGGCGGCGTCGACGGCACCGGTGCGGTGGGCGACCTCGGCGGCGGCCAGGCCCACCACGGCCTGGGCCACGAGGTCGTCGGTGGCCTCCACCAGCAGGTGGGCCGCCTCGATGCGGGCGGCGGCCGCCTCGGTGCGGCCCTGCGTGGCGGCCTGCAGGGCGGCGCCGACCTGGGCCAGGCCCCGGTCGAGGTAGGTGGCGCCGGTGAGCGACGCGACCCGGTCGGCCCGCTCCTCGGTGTCCGGCGCGCCGAGCACCGCCGAGAGCAGCGTCTGGGCGGCGGCCAGGTTCGGGTCGTCGGTGGGCGGCTGGTCGAGGCCGAGGGCCAGGCAGGCGCCGTCGACGTCGCCGCGCTGGAGGGCCACCATGCCCAGGGCCACCGACGGGTCGTCGCCGCCCACCTCGGCCAGGGTCTGCAGCTCGTCGACCACGTCGGCGGCCCGCTCGGGCTCGCCGATCTGCACGGCGGCAGCGAGCCGGGTGAAGCGGGCCAGCTGGCCGCCGGCGGCGCCCCGCACGTCGATCGAGCCGCCCTCCTCGCCGGCCTGGGCCAGCAGCTCGAAGCCCTCCTCCACCCGGCCGACCATCACGAGCGACCGACCCAGCGTGCCGCCGGCCTGGCCGAGGCCATAGCGGTCGCCGAGCGACTCGAAGGTGCGGCGGGCCTGGGCCGCCAGCTCGACGGCCTCGCCCGACCGACCGGTCCACAGGCGCACCGAGGCCAGCAGCAGCGTCATCATGGCGGTGGCCCACGGATCGTTGCGCGAGCGAGCCTCGCCCAGCACCTGCTCGCCGAGGGCGGCCGCCTCGACGATGCGGTGCTGCTGGAAGCGGATCCAGCTCAGCAGCCCGAGGCTCCACGCCAGGCCGCGCGTGTCGACCGGGTCGGAGAACCGCTCGACGGCAGCCTGGATGTGCTCGTCGGCCTCGGCCAGGTGGCCCAGCACGAAGGCGGTCCAGGCCAGGTTCTGCATGGCCCAGCCCTGGCCGGTCCGGTCGCCGACCTCCTCGAAGGCGGCCAGCGCGGCGGTGGCCGAGGCCTGGGCCTCGGCCATGCGGCCACCGAAGATCTCGGCCATGCCCCGCTGGCGGAGGGCCTCGGCCCGGCCGGCGTGGGCGTCGAGCGCCTGGTAGCGCGCGACGGCATCGGTGAGCGAGGCGACGGCGGCGTCGACGTCGCCCTCCTTCTGCTCGATGCGGCCGCGGATCACCAGGGCGTCGGCCTGGGCGAGCGGGTCGCCGGCCTCCTCGGCCAGGGCGCACGCCTGGTCGACATCGGCCCGGGCGGCGCCCAGGTCCCACACCTCGGCGTTGAGCACGGCGCGATCGAGGTGGAGGCGGGCGACCTCGGCCGGCGGGACCGAGCCCTCGGGGCCGAGCAGCGTGAGGGCCTGGCCGTAGAGGCGGATGGCGGTGTCGAGGGCTTGGTCCCGACCCGCCCGCTCGGCGGCCTCGACCACCCAGCGCCGGGCCTGGTCGGCCAGGTCGGCGGGGAAGGCGGCGGTGCGGCCCACCGGGCCCAGCTCGCCGGCCAGGGACACGGCCGTCGCGTAGTGGTGGGCCAGCTGGTCGACCACCCAGGCCGGACGGGGGCGGCGGGTGGCCACCGCCTCCTCGAGGTAGTGGGCGATGCCGAGGTGGCTCTTGGCCCGGTCGGCCTTGGTGACGGTCTGGTACGCCACCTCGCGCACGAGGTCGGAGCGGAACGACCACACGTGGTCTTCCAGCTCCATGATCTCGTCGTCGACCAGCTGGGCGAGGGCGACGTCGACGTCGAGGTCGGCGTGGAGGTGCCGGGCCATCTCGCGCAGGCCGGCCACCGGGCCGCGCTGGCCGATCACCGCGGCGTCCTGGAGGATCGAGCGGGCCGAGGGGTCGAGGTCGTCGAGGCGGGCGGCCACCAGGCCGCGGAGCGTGTCGGGCAGGGTGGCCACGTTGGGCCCGGCCCCGGCGGCACCGTCGAGCAGGCTCACCAGCTCCTCGAGGAAGAACGGGTTGCCGCCGCTGCGGTCGAGCACGACGTCGGCCACCTCGGGCGGCACGGCCCGGCCCACCAGCGAGGTGAGCAGCGCGGAGGCGGCCTCGCGGCCGAGCGGGTCGAGGTGCAGCACCAGGGTGTTGTGGCGCCCCGGGCGCGGGGTCCACTGGTCGAGCAGGGCCGGGCGGGCGGTGGCCAGCACCACGATCGGGCAGTGGTGCACGGTGGCGAAGATGTCGTCGATGAGGGTGAGGACGGCGTCGTCGGCCCAGTGCAGGTCGGAGATCTGCAGCACCAGGGGGCGGTGGTCGGAGAGGGCGGCGGCATACACGCCCAGGGCCCGGCCGGCCTCCTCGCGCACGGTGGTGGGGTCGGCGCCGGCCGGCGGCTCGTGGCCGAGCAGGGTCAGGAGGCCCTCGGTGGTGCGACCGACCTCGGGGTCGGTGACCGGGCGGCGCAGGGCCACGCCCACCTGGGCGAGCGCTGCGGCGCGGTCCTCGTCGAGCGACTCGCCGTCGCCCACGCCCAGCCCGTCGCGCAGGGCGTCGGCCACCGGCCACCACACGTTGGCCTCGCCGTAGGGCACGCAGCGGCCCTCGCGGACCACCACGCCGTGCTCCTTCGACGCCCACTCCGAGACCTCGTCGGCCAGGCGGCTCTTGCCCATGCCGACGTCGCCCATGAGCAGCACCATGAGGGCCCGCCCGTTGGTGATCGACGTGTCGACCGCGTGGCGCAGCAGACCCAGCTCGTGGTCGCGGCCGACCAGCGGCACGTCGACCCGGCGGGCACGGTGGCCGGGCGGCAGGGTCGGGGCCACGGCCCGCCAGGTCTCCACCGGCTCGTCGCGGCCCTTGGCGGCCAGCAGGCCGCGGGGCTCGTAGGCGATGGTGTGGGCGGTGGCCTGGTGGGTGGCCGGGCCGACGAGGACCTCGCCGGGCTCAGCCGAGGTCTGGAGCCGGCTGGCGGTGTTTACGACGTCGCCCATGGCCGTCACCGAACCGGCGGCGCGCATGGCGCCCACCAGCACCTCACCGGTGTTGACGCCCACGCGGATCTGGAGGGCCTGGCCGATCTCGGCCACCTCCTCCAGCAGCGTCTCCTGCATGCGCAGCGCCGCCCGGACGGCCCGCTCGGCGTCGTCCTCGTGGGCCACCGGGGCGCCGAAGAGGGCCACGAGGGCGTCGCCCACGATCTTGTCGACCTGGCCGCCGAAGGCGGTGACGTCGGCGGCCAGCCGCTCGAAGCAGCGGTCGACCAGGTTCTTGACCCGCTCGGGGTCGAGCCGCTCCGAGAGCGAGGTGAAGCCCACGAGGTCGGCGAAGAGCACGGTGACCACCCGTCGCTCGTCCCCCTCCGTCCGCAGCGACCGGCCGCAGCTGGCGCAGAACCGGGCGGCGTCGTCGGCCGTGGCCCCGCAGGCCGAGCAGATCATGTGCGGAGTGTACGGCCCATCGGGGTGACCCCGGCTGGTGCGTTCCGGCTCCGGTGGGTGGCAGGCTCGGGCCATGTCGCTCGACCCCACGAACCTGCCGGACGAGGCCCTCGCCTTCCTGGCCGAGTACCACCTGGCCAGCCTGACCACCTTCCGCCCGGACGGCACGCCCCACGTGGTGCCGGTGGGCTTCGGCTACGACCCGACTCGGGCGCTGGTGCGCATCATCACCTTCGCCCCCAGCAAGAAGGCGCGGAACCTGCTGGCGGCGCCGGGCAGCCGGGCGTCGGTGTGCCAGGTCGACGGCGGGCGCTGGCTGACGCTGGAGGGCCCGGCGACGGTGACCGACGATCCCGAGCGGGTGGCCGCCGCTGTCGAGGCCTACGCCGCCCGCTACCGCCAGCCCGGCGAGCGGGCCGACCGGGTGGCCATCGAGATGCAGGTCGACCGGGTGCTCGGCCGGGGCGGCGCCCCTACTCCCGCGAGCGGAAGATGAGCCGCGGGCCGCGGTCGTAGGTGAGCCAGTTCCAGAACCAGTTCACGAAGACCGACAGCCGGTTGCGGAAGCCGGCCAGCAGGAGCAGGTGGAGGCCCAGCCAGGCCAACCATGCCGGGAAGCCGCGCAGCTTGATCCCCAGCGGCAGCTCGGCGACGGCCCGGCTCCGGCCGATGGTGGCCATGGTGCCCTTGTCGAGGTAGTGGAAGGGCTCGGTGCCCCGGCCGTCGAGGCGGCGCACCACCTGGCGGGCCGCATGGCGGCCCGACTGGATGGCCACCGGCGCCAGCTGCGGCAGGGGCCTGGCGTCCTTGGCCTTCGGATCGGCGATGGCGGCCACGTCGCCGATGGCCCAGATGCCGGGGTGGCCCTGGACGCTCAGGTCGGCGGCCACCTCCACCCGGCCGGCCCGGCCGGTGGGCAGCCCGAGCGCAGCGGCCACCGGGTTGGCCTGCACGCCGGCCGCCCACACCAGGGTGTGGCACGGGACCAGCTCGCCGCCGTCGAGCTCGACGCTGGTGGCACGGACCCGGTCGACCGTGGCGCCGGTGCGGACCTCGACGCCGCGGGCCTCCAGCGCCTCGCGGGCGTGGCGGCGCGACACCTTGGCGAACGGGGTCAGCAGGTCCGGGAGCATCTCCACCAGCACCACCCGGGCCCGGCCCACGTCGAGGTGCTTGAAGTCGCGGTCGAGGACCATGTGGAACAGCTCGGTGAGGGCACCGGCCACCTCGACGCCGGTGGGGCCACCGCCCACCACCACGAACGTGAGGGCACCGTCGTCGATGAGCGACGGGTCGGCGTCGGCGGCCTCGAAGCGCTCGAGCACGTGGTTCCGCAGCCGCACCGCATCGGCCAGGTTGTAGAGCGGGAAGCCGTGGTGCTCCACGCCGGGGATGCCGAAGGTGTTGGTGGTGGCGCCAGCGGCCAGGACGAGGTGGTCGTAGGCGAGGTCGGCCACCTCATGGCCGTCGCCCTGCAGGTGGAGGCGCCCGGCCTCCAGGTCGGCGCCGATCACCGTGGCCTGGCGGAACTCGAGGTTCTCCTGGCGGCCGACGATGCCGCGCACCGGGTACGCCACGTCGGCGCTGGCCAGGCCCGAGGTGGCCACCTGGTAGAGCAGCGGCTGGAACGTGTGGAAGTTGTTCTTGTCGACGAGCGTGACGTCGACGGGGGCGCCGGCCAGCTCCTTGGCGGCGGCCAGCCCACCGAAGCCGGCCCCGACGATCACCACGTGCGGACGGTCCATGGGGCCACCCTACGAACGGGTCGGGCCGCCCACCACCGATTTCGTGAAACTTCTCACAAGCTCGGTTGGGCGCCCTCGGAGCGGTAGCGAGCCGGGTCGGACCAGGCGTGGGTGCGAGCGTCGAACCCCGCTGCCTCGGGGAGCAGCCAGGCTCGGGCGCCCGGCTCGCCGTCGCGGATGGCCGAGGCGCTCACCGGGCGGTGGTCCTCGCCCACCGGCAGCAGGCGCACGCCCTCGAGCCGTTCGAGCCCGGCCAGGTCGTCGTCGGCCCGCGGTGCCACCAGCACCAGGGGCAGGCGGGCGACCGCGGCGTCTCGGGTGGCGGGGTCGTCGCCGTACCAGGCGGCGTCGTTGACCTGGCGCCACTTGTCGGCGCCCATCACCACCGCGTCGTAGCCGGCAGCGAGGTCGGCCACGAGGCGGTGCTCCGACAGGACCACGCCCAGCCACGGCCGGGAGGCCGCCACCTCGCGCAGCACGGCCAGCCGGTCTGCGAGCGTGGGCACGGCCACGCCCTCCTTGCCCAGCGCCGAGCGCGACACCACCCAGTCGACCCGATCGAGCTCGGCGGCGGCGACGGCCGCCTCGGCCACGGCGAGGTGGGCGACCGTCGGCGGGTTGAACGAGCCCGGGTAGCAGCCGATGCGCAGGCCCGGATCTCGGACCGGCCGCCCCGTCACGCGGAGCCCTCGAGCGCCGCGCGACGCTCGGCCCGGCGCTCCTTGCGCCACACGACCCGCAGCCCGGACCACGTGGCGTCGATGGCGCAGACCTTGTTGTCGACCAGCCCGAGCGGGAGGAACACCTCGCGCACCGTGTCCTCGGCGACGTCGGTGGGGACGTTCGAGGCCTTCTTCGGCCAGGCGATCCAGAGGCCTCCGTCGACGTCGAGCGTGGCGATCAGCGGGTCGACCAAGGCATCGAGGTGGGCCCGTCGGGTGACGAACGCGACCACGACGTCGGCGGCACCATCGGCATCGGTGCCGCCGCGCTGGTCGATGTCGGCGGGCAGGGACTCGGCGAGCAGGTCGCCGAACCCGTCGGGCGCCTCGACCAGGGCGAGGCGGGAGCCGGTGGCGATGCCGAGCTTCTTCGCCAGGGGCGTCCCCGAGTAGCCGGCCATCGCCCGAGGCTAGGAGGGCGTCGCCGCAGCGGGCGGCACCGGTCCCGGCGGCACCCGGCCGGTGGCGCCGGGGGGCTGGCAGCGGGGGCACCAGTAGGTGCTGCGGTTCTGCTCGCCATGGCGCTGCATGCGGATGGGCGTGCCGCAGCGGGGGCAGGGCCGGCGGGCCTTGCCGTAGACGGCCACCGAGCCGGCCGGACCGGCCACCGTCGTGCGGCGGGTGGTGGTGAGGTTGAGCAGCAGCAGGCGGTTGGCCGCCTCCAGCAGCTGGCGGCGCACCTCGACGGGCACCCGGCCCACCGCCACGAACGGGTCGACGAAGCAGCGGTGCAGCAGCTCGGACTTGTAGACGTTGCCGATGCCCGAGGCCACCCGCTGGTCGAGCAGGACCTCGGCGGTGGTGGTGCCGGGATCGGCCACGGTGTCGAAGCGGGCGAGGGCGGCGTCGAGGTCGACGTCGGGGGTGCACAGGTCGGGGCCGAGGTGGCCGATGGGGTCGCGGGCGGTGCCCAGCGGGCCGCCCGGCTGGGCAGGGCGGTAGGTCTGGACCTGCGGTGCCGAGAAGCACACCGCCTCCCACCCGTCGACCGCCACCAGCGCCCGCAGGAGGTGGCGGGGCTTCCGCCAGCGGGCACCGGCCGGGTACAGGTGCCACGAGCCCGGCATGCCGAGGTGGGTGCGCAGGGTCAGGCCGTCGTCGAAGTGGATCAGCAGGTGCTTGCCGACGGCCTCGACGTCGCGGATGCCGACGCCGACGGTGGGCCGGTCACCCAGCAGCCGGGGCGCCTCGAAGCGGCGCAGCGTCGCGCCGGCGAGCGCCGGCCGCAGCCGGTTCGCGGTGCGGTGGAGGGTGTCACCCTCGGGCACGGCAGACCTCGGTCACGCGTCGGCGTCGCCCTTCCAGCGCTCGTCCTCGTCGTCCCACGCCTCGTTGCGGGCCTCGTTGGTGGCCTTCCAGTTCCGGGCCGCCTCCTCGGAGGGGTACGGGCCGAGGGCGTTGTCGGGGTCGTCCCGCTGCTCGCCCGTCTCGGGCTGCGAGTGGGTCAGGCACCAGTACCACTGCGTCGTGCTCACGGGACACCTCCGGGCTCGGGGACCTCCGGACGCTACCCGTGGCCTGCGGATCCCGGAACTGCTCGGGCGGCGGACATAAAAACAGGTGAGGCTGTGTTTATGGTGGTACCCACCACACCGACCCGGAGGTCCACCCATGGACGCCACCACGCGCACCGCACCCGTCGCCCTCGTCACCGGCGGGTCCCGAGGGCTCGGCCGGGCCCTCGTGGACGGCCTGCTCGCCGACGGCTGGTCCGTCGTCACCGACGGCCGGGACGCCGACCGGCTCGCGGCCACCGCCGCCGAGCTCCGTGCCGCCGACCCCACCGCCGGCGATCGGCTCGTCGCCCTCGCCGGCGACGCCGCCGACCCCGCCCACCGGGACGACCTGCTGGCCGCCACCGACGCCGCCGGCGGGCTCGACCTGCTGGTGCTCAACGCCGGCGACCTCGGCCCCAGCCCGCTCCCCCGCCTGGCCGACCTGGGCGAGGACGACCTGGCCGCGGTCCTCGCCGCCAACGTCGTGGCGCCGCACGCCCTGGCCCGCGCCGCCCTCCCCCAGCTCCGCGCCGCCCACGGCACCGTCGTGGCCGTCACCTCCGACGCCGCCGCCGAGGCCTACGAGGGCTGGGGCGCCTACGGCGCCAGCAAGGCCGCCCTCGAGCACCTCGCCCGGGTGCTCGCCGAGGAGGAGCCCGACCTGGCCGTGCACCGCATCGACCCCGGCGACCTGCGCACCGACATGCACCAGGCCGCCTTCCCCGGCGAGGACATCTCCGACCGCCCCGAGCCCGCCACGGCCGTGCCCGGGATCCTCGCCGTCGTCCACCGTCGCCCGCCCTCCGGCGGCCGGTGGCAGGCCCAGGCCGTGACCGCCGATCCCACCTCCGTCCCGCAAGGAGCCCCGTCGTGACCACCACCGCCACCACCGCACCCGTCCCCGCCGCCCGCCCGTCGGACCGGGCGCCGACCGCCCCGGCCGGCGACGTGCTCGACTTCCACCTGCCCACCGAGCTCGAAGCCCACGAGCCGCCCGAGGCCGCCGGCCGCCCCCGCGACGACGTCCGCCTCCTCGTGAGCGTCGGCACCGAGGAGCCGGTCGACACCCGCCTCGGCGCCCTCCCCTCGCACCTGCGGCCGGGCGACCTCCTGGTGATCAACACCTCCGCCACCATCCCCGCCGCCCTCGACGGCATCCGCGCCGACGGCGAGCCGGTGGCCGTCCACCTGTCGACCCCGCTGCCCGATGGCACCTGGCTGGCCGAGGTCCGCCGCCGCACCGACGGCACCACCGAGCCCTACGGCCGCACCATGGCCGGTGAGGTGGTCGAGCTGCCGGGCGGCGCCCGCCTCGTGGGACGCACGCCGTGGCAGGCGTCGACCCGGCTGACCGTGGCCGACCTCGACCTGCCCGGCCCGGTGCTCCCCTACCTCGCCCGCTGGGGCCATCCCATCCGCTACCGCCACGTGCCGGTGCCCTGGCCGATCGGCACGTACCAGACCGTGTTCGCCGACCGTCCCGGCTCGGCCGAGATGCCCAGCGCCAGCCGGCCCTTCACCGCCGAGGTGGTCACCCGGCTCGTCAGCGCCGGCGTGGGGATCGCCCCGGTGACGCTGCACACCGGCGTCTCGTCGCTGGAGGAGCACGAGGACCCGTACCCCGAGCGCTTCGACGTCCCGGCCAGCACCGCCGAGCGGGTGGCCGACACCCGCGCCCACGGCGGCCGGGTGGTCGCCCTCGGCACCACCGCGGTCCGGGCCCTCGAGTCCGCCGTCGGCCCCGACGGACGGCCCACCGCCGCCTCGGGCTGGACCGACCGGGTCATCTCCCCCGAGGCGCCGCCCGTGCTCGTCGACGGCCTCATCACCGGTTGGCACGAGCCCCGGTCGTCGCACCTCCGCATGCTCGAGGCCATCGCCGGCCGCCCCGCCCTGGCCCTCGCCTACGACCGCGCCGTCGCCGCCGGCTACCGCTGGCACGAGTTCGGCGACCTCCACCTCATCCTCCCCCCGCGCTGACCCCCGCCCCCCACCCCTCGCCAACCCTCCGAACTTGTGGGCGCACACCGCCGAAAACGGCAGTCCTGGCCCACAAGTTCAGGTTGCGGACTCCCACCCCATCGAACTTGTGGGCTCACACCGCCGAACACGGCGGTCCTGGCCCACAAGTTCGGGTCGGGGGCGGGACGGGTCGGTTGGGGCGGGGAGGCCGCGGCGTGGTCAGCCGGCGGGGGTGCCGGAGATGCAGTGGGGGGCCCTCGGCCTCCTGGCCGGTGGTGTTGGTGCCGACGGGCGGGCCGAGGATGACCTGGCCGGTGTTCACCGTGAGGGCGCCGCCGGACACCGAGATCGGGAAGCGGTCGAGGCCGCGGGGTGCCGGGCCGGCCTTCTTCTCGCCGACGTGGTCGTACTGGGAACCGTGGCAGGGGCACTCGAACCACTGCGACGTGAGGCAGGCCGGCACCCGGCAGCCCAGGTGCACGCACTTCTGGTAGAGCGCCACGAAGCCGGCCTCCATGCCCACCAGCTCGGCCGGCGAGTAGGCAGCCTTTGCCTTGGGGAGCGCGTCGTCGGGGTACGGCACCACCCACATCCGGCCGTCGGGGTAGTAGGCGAAGCCGGTGCCGGCCTTGATGGCGCTGTTGACGTCGTTGATCGAGCCGATGGCGATCTTCGAGCCGAAGCCGGCCGTGGTCGTCGGCCACAGGTACGCCAGCAGGGCGGCGCCGAAGCCCGACAGCGACAGGGCGAAGCCGCCGATGATGCTGCGGTTCAGGAACTGGCGACGGGTGGTGCCGACCTCCTCGGGGTCCGGTGGCCGCCACTCGACCGGGGCGGGCGAGCCGTCGACGGGCTCGAGCTCGCCGGCCCGCCGCGCCAGCACCGCGGCGTGCTCCACCTCGGCGCCGCGGCTGCGGGACGGGGCGTGGCGGGGTCGGCTCCAGCGGCGCCGGTCGCGGGCCCGGGCGTCGCGGGCCAGGTCGCCGGTGGCGTCGCCCGAGTGGGCGCGCCGGCTGCTCGTGATCACCAGGGCGGCGGCGGCGAGCAGGCCGACCGCGAGCAGCGTGAACGTGAGGTCGGGGGACATGGTCGGTACCTCCTTCGGCCGGGAGGTACCGCCTGATGGCGGGGACGCGGGCGCCGGGCGCTCGTGGAGCGGGCCATCCGGCGCAGGACTCGGCGCGGGATGTGGGTTGCGACCTCGACGGTACGCCCGGGTCCGGCCGACGCGACGTCGCCCCCGCGCGAAGCTCCGACGATGCAGAGCACGGAGCTGGACGGCAAGGTCGCACTGGTCACGGGAGCAGCGAACGGGATCGGCGCCGCGGTGAGCCGGCGGCTCGCCTCGCAGGGCGCGTCGGTGGTGGCGGCCGACGTCGACGACGAAGCCGGCGAGGCCGTGGCCGCCGAGGTCGGCGGCCTCTACGTGCACCTCGACGTGCGGGACCTGGCCCAGAACGAAGCTGCGGTGGCCGCCGCGGTCGACCGGTTCGGCGGCCTGGACCTGGTGCACCTCAACGCCGGCGTGAGCAGCGGCCACGGCCTCGGCGCCGACTTCGACGAGGCCGCCTACCGCCGGGCCATGGGCATCAACCTCGACGGCGTGGTCTACGGCGTGCACGCCGCCCTACCCGCCCTGCAGCAGCGCGGCGGCGGCACGATCATCGCCACCGCCAGCATGGCCGGGCTGACCCCGGTGGCCCTCGACCCGATCTACGCCGCCAACAAGGCGGCGGTGGTGGCCCTCGTGCGGTCCCTCGCCGAGGCCTACCGGGCCGACGGGATCCTGGTGAACGCCCTGTGCCCGTCGTTCGCCCACACGAACATCATCACCGGCATCAAGGCGTTCCTGGACGAGGTCCACTTCCCGATCCTCGACGTCAGCGAGGTGGTCGACGCCTTCGTGGCGATCCTCGACGGGGGCGGCACCGGCGAGGCCTGGTTCGTGGTCCCCGGCCGCGAGAGCCAGCCCTTCGGCTTCCGCAACGTGCCCGGGCCACGGTCGACCGAGCCGCACTGACCCGAGCCCCACTGACCCGAGTCGCCGGGCCGGCCGTCAGGAGCGGAGCAGCACCACGTGCTGGCCGCCGCCGGCCTCGACCTCGGCGGTGACCTCGAGGGCGGGCCGCAGGCGGGAGATCCGGTCGACCAGCCAGGCGGCGGCCTCGGCGGCGTCGGCCTCGCTCGGGCAGCGGGCCATGGCCTCGCGGCCCCGCTTGCGCTCGAGGCGCTCCACCGCGGCGAGGATCGGCGCCGGGTCGACGACGAAGAGGTGGTCGGGCCACGGGACCACCGGAGCGGTGGCCCCCTTGCCGGTGTTGCACCCCCGGTGGGCCAGCCGCTCCTGGCCGTCGTCGCCCTTCTTGGCCTTCGCCTTGGCCTTGGCCTTGGTGAGCACCGTGTCGATGCTCGGGCCGCGGGGGTCGTTCACCGACATGTCGGGGTCGACCGGTTCGTCGCAGAGCCAGCAGCGCCAGCCGTCGGCGTCACCGACGTCCTCCAGCCGGCTCACCGGGCGGTCGCGGACGGGTGCGGGCGGAGGCGGCGGGTCACCGCGGCACGGTACCGCCCGACGGCAGGGCCACGGCCATGGGGTGGTGCGGCCCGATGCCGGCGATGGGGAACTCGGGGCCCTCGACCACGAACCCGGCCCGCTCGTAGAACGGCACGGCCCGGAGGCGGGCGTTGCACCACAGGAGGTCGCACCCCGAGGCGGTGGCGTGGGCGACGGCGGCGGCCAGCACCAGGCCGCCGATGCCCTGGCCCTGGAAGCCGTCGGCGGCCGCCATCCACTTGAGCCGCCACGGCGCGACGACGTCGTCCCGCCACCAGCAGGGCTCGGGACCGACGGTGACGGTGGCGATCGGCTCGTCGCCCGCCTCGCCGGCGGCCGCGCCGGCCGGGAACGCAGCGAAGGTGGCGATCGGCGGTCCGCCCTGCACCGGCAGCAGCACGGGGTCGTCGGGATCGTGCGGACGGAGCACGGCGTAGCGGAGCCGCTCGGTGGCGGCTTCCGGCACCTGCTCCACTCGGAACGCTCCTGGTCCGGGCATCAGCGGTTGCGGAGGACCAGGCCCTTGTAGCCGTCGGCGAAGCCGGCTTCGCGCAGCGCGTCGGCCTGCCCGGACTCGCGCGCCGGGGCGCCGTCGATCTTGGCGATCTCCAGCGAGCGACGGCGGCCCGAGCGCACCACCGACGCCAGCGCGTCGGACCAGCGGCCGTCGACGATGGCCGCCGGGAAGGTGAGCAGGCTCCGGCCGCTGCGCTCGACGTAGACCGCGGCCTCGCCGTCGACCAGCACCACCAGCGCGCCGGCGGCGCGGGCCGGGCGGCCGTCGGTGGGTGGCCACGGCAGCGAGGCGCCGTAGGGCTGGGCGGGGTCGGTGGCGGCGAGGACCACGATGTCGTCGCGGTCGTTGCCGCCGCGCCCGTCCTGGCCCCCGAGGGCGTCGGTGCGGCGGGCGTCGCGAGCCGAGCGCAGCCGGTCGACCGCGCCGGGCAGGGCGAACTGGGCGGCGCCGAGGCCGGCCACGAAGTAGCCGCGCCGCACCGCGCCGCGCTCCTCCATGGCCTTGAGCACGGGGTACACGCCGGCGAAGCCGCCTTCGATGCCCTCGCCCAGCGCCGCCTCGCGGGTGAGCACGCCGTAGCGCTCGAGCAGCTGGGTGGCCCGGGCGTGGGCCACCTCCGTCGGCGTCGGCGCCGGTTGGCCGGGCAGCGGGGCCCGCAGCGGCGCCACCAGCGACCAGCGACCAGCTCCCGCCGGCGGCCCGAGCCGGCTCAGCCGACCGGGCCGCGGCCGGGCCCGGGCGCCGGCCCGCTTGGCGGCGGCCGTCCCCTTCTTGCCGGGGCTGCCGGCCACGAAGGCCCGCAGCGGCGCGAGGGAGTCGTTGGTGACCTCGCCGGCCCACACCAGGTCCCACAGGGCCGCCAGCACGGTGGGGTCGTCGTAGTCGGCGCCGGCCTCGGCCGAGGCCCGCACGAGGTCGTCCCAGAAGGACGCGCCGCGAGCGGCCAGGTGGGCGCGCAGCGCGCCGTGCACCGGGCCCTCCGGCGCGTCGTCGGCCGAGGCCTCCGGCACCAGCACGTCGACCTGGTCGCGGAACACCAAGCGGACCCGGCCGTCGCCGGCGCCCAGCGGCCCGGCGCCCACCCACACCACCTCGCCGCTGGTGCAGAGCGAGTCGAGCAGCGAGCGGTCGTAGGTGGCGAGGCGGGCGGGCAGCACGTCGGACTCGAGGATCGACGCCGGGATCGACGCGCCGGACAGCACGCTCAGCGCCTCGACCAACCCGTCGACGCCGCGCCGGGGCAGGCCCACGCCCTGCCACGGCGGCAGGAAGCGGCCGAGGGCGGCGCCGTCGACCGGTTCGACCTCGGCCCGCAGCACGGCGAGGGACCGGCGCCGGAGCTGGCGCAGGACCTCCGGGTCGCACCACTCGCGCTCGTGGCCGCCGGGCCGGAACTCGCCGCGGACCAGGCCGCCCGAGGCCACCAGCGCATCGAGCACGGGCCGGATGCGGTCGACGCCGAGGCCGAGGCGGGTGGCGACGTCGCGCGCCACGAACGGCCCGTGGGTGCGGCCGTGGCGCACCACCAGGCCTTCGAGCGGGGCGTCGACGGAGTCGGTGTAGGCGGCGGGCAGCCCGATCGGGATGTTGCAGCCCAGCGCGTCGCGCAGGCGGCCGGCGTCCTCCCCCGCCGCCCAGCGCTCCTCGCCGGCGATGCCCACCGGCATGACGCGGCGCTCGCGGGCCAGCTGCTCCAGGGCATCGGGGACCGAGGCGGCGAAGGCCTCCGTGCACCGGGCTGCCAGCTCCTCGACGGTGAGCGGCCCCAGGATGCGCAGCAGGTCGTGCACCTCGTCGACGTCCGCGCCCGCCACCGCTCGGCCAGCCGCTGGAGCTCGTCCTCCAGGTCCGCCAGCACGTCGGCGTCGAGCAGGTCCCGCAGCTCCTCGGCGCCCAGCAGCTCGCGCAGCAGGTCCCGGTCGAGGGCCAGCGCGGCGGCCCGGCGCTCGGCCAGCGGGGCGTCCCCCTCGTACATGTAGACCGAGATCCAGCCGAACAGGAGCGACTGGGCCATGGGCGACGCCTGTTGGGTGTCGACCGCCACCACCCGCACCTTGCGGGCCCGCAGGTCCCGCAGGAGGCCGCGCAGGGCCGGCAGGTCGAAGACGTCGTTGCAGCACTCCCGGGTGGCCTCCAGCAGGATCGGGAAGCTCGGGTGCTTGGCCGCCACGGCCAGCAGGTCGGCGGCCTTCTGGCGCTGCTGCCAGAGCGGCGTGCGGCGGTCGGGCCGGCGGCGGGGCAGGAGCAGGGCCCGCGCCGCGGCCTCGCGGAACCGGGCGGCGAACATGGCCGTGCCCGGCAGCTGGCCGATGATGATCTCGTCGATCTCGTCGGGATCGATCAGCAGCTCCTCGGTGGGGAGCTGGTCCACCGCCTCGGGCAGGCGGATGACGATGCCGTCGTCGCTCCACATCAGCTCGACGTCGAGCCCCCAGCGGTCGAAGAGCCGGGCCCGCAGCGCCATGGCCCACGGCGCGTGCACCTGGGCGCCGAACGGGCTGAGCACGCAGATGCGCCAGTCGCCGATCTCGTCGCGGAACCGCTCCACCACGATGGTGCGGTCGTCCGGCACGGCGCCGGTGGACTCGGCCTGCTCCTGCAGGTAGCCGAGCAGGTTGCTGGCCGCCCAGTCGTCGAGGTCGTGGCGGGCGCGCAGGCGCTCCCGGGCCTCGGCGTCGGGCAGGGCCCGGACCTCGCGGACGAAGGCACCGAGCGCGGCGCCCAGCTCCAGCGGGCGGCCGGGCCCGTCGCCGTGCCAGAACGGCATCTTCCCGGGCTGGCCGGGGGCCGGGGTGACGATCACGCGCTCGTGGGTGATGTCCTCGATGCGCCACGTGGAGGCGCCGAGCAGGAAGGTCTCGCCGGGGCGGGACTCGTAGACCATCTCCTCGTCCAGCTCGCCCACCCGCGTGCCGTCGGGCAGGAAGACGCCGTAGAGGCCGCGGTCGGGGATGGTGCCGCCGCTGGTGACCGCCAGGCGCTGCGCGCCGGCCCGCCCGCGGACCGTGCCGGTGGCGCGGTCCCACACGATGCGGGGCCGCAGCTCGGCGAACTCGTCCGACGGGTAGCGCCCGGCCAGCAGGTCGAGCACCGCCTCCCACACCTCCTGGCTCAGCTCCGCGAAGGGCGCGGCCCGGCGCACCATGGCGGCCAGGTCCTCCACGGCCCACTCGTCGAGGGCGCAGGAGGCCACCACCTGCTGGGCCAGCACGTCGAGCGGGTTGCGGGGATAGGTGGTGTGCTCGATCAGCCCGTCGTGCATGCGCTGGGTGACGACCGCCGCCTCCACCAGGTCGGCCCGGTGCTTGGGGAAGAGCTTGCCCCGGCTGGGCTCGCCCACCTGGTGGCCGGCCCGGCCGATGCGCTGCAGGCCACGCGACACCGCGCCCGGCGACTCGACCTGGATCACCAGGTCCACCGCCCCCATGTCGATGCCCAGCTCCAGCGACGACGTGGCCACCAGGCCCTTGAGCTTCCCGGACTTGAGCTCGTCCTCGATGATGAGCCGGCGCTCCTTCGACAGCGAGCCGTGGTGCGCCTTCACCAGCTCCTCGACGCCCGCAGCGTTGGACACGCCGACCGACTCGTTGCCCGAGAAGCGGAAGCCGTCGGTGGAGCCCGGCTCGGCACCGGCCGCCACCGCCACCTGCTCGGCGGCCAGCTCGTTGAGCCGGGTGGCCAGCCGCTCGGCCAACCGCCGGGCGTTGACGAAGATCAGCGTGGAGTTGTGCTCCTGCACCAGCTCCAGCAGCCGCGGGTGCATGGCCGGCCAGATGGAGCGGCGGGCCGGGGCAGCCGACGCCGGGCCCCCGGCCTGGTCCTCGATGATCGTCCCCAGCTCGCCCAGGTCCTCCACCGGGACCACGACCTCGATGTCGAGCTCCTTGCGCATGCCGGCGTCGACGATGGTGACCGGCCGACGCACCGGCGCGGCCGCCGGCTGGGGCGAGTGGAACCCGCCGAGGAAGGTGGCGATCTCGTCGAGCGGGCGCTGGGTGGCCGACAGGCCGATGCGCTGCGGCGGCTTCTCGCACACCTCCTCCAACCGTTCGAGGGTGAGGGCCAGGTGCGAGCCCCGCTTGGTGGCGGCCAGGGCGTGGATCTCGTCGATGATCACCGCCTCGACGTTGGCCAGCGTCTCCCGCGCCGCCGAGGTGAGCATGAGGTAGAGCGACTCGGGCGTGGTGATGAGCAGGTCCGGCGGGTTCCGCACCAGCTTGCGACGCTCGTCGGCCGGGGTGTCGCCGGTGCGCATGCCGACGGTGGGCGCCTGCACCGGGTGGCCCAGCCGATCGGCGGCGTGGCCGATGCCGGTGAGCGGCGATCGCAGGTTCTTCTCGACGTCGACGGCCAGCGCCCGCAGCGGCGAGATGTAGAGCAGCCGGGTGCGGCCCGCCCCCTCCGGCGCCGGGGTGGTGAGCAGCCGGTCGATGCCCCAGAGGAACGCGGTCAGGGTCTTGCCCGAGCCGGTGGGGGCCAGGATCAGCGTGTGCTCGCCGGCGGCGATGGCCGGCCAGCCCTGCTCCTGGGCCTGCGTGGGCGCGGGGAACGACGACGAGAACCAGGCCCGGACGGGCTCGGAGAACAGCTCCAGCGACGAGATGGCCTGCAGCCTACGGACCACCCCAGACAGGGGCGCCGGGGCTCCCGCAGATCACCCGAAGGCGATCAGGCCGGAGTCAGCCGGCAGGCGAGAGGTTGCACGTCGCGTCGATGGCCTGGAGCTTCGCTATCAGATCGCTCGACATCTCGTCCTTGGTGAGCGCCGAAGCGAGGTACTGCCGGGTGGACGCCTCGTCCAGCTCGCCCTCCAGGCAGGCCTGCTGGGTGGCGTCGAGGTCCTCGCTGAGCACGTCGGCGAACTGGCCGTAGATGTCGACGTCGCAGTCGACGAAGGCGTCGATCATGGCCAGGCCCTGCTCGTCGTCGAGCTTCAGGTCCGGGAAGCTGAAGTCCGGGTCCTCGAGGTCCTTCGGCGACGCGCCGAACGACGTGAGCGCGTCGACCCCGATGGTCTCGATCCACTTCGGCGCCACGCAGGCGGCCTCGTCGTCGGTGACCTGGAGCTCGTCGGAGGCGGCGTCGCCCGACGCCAGGCCCTTGGCCAGCGAGGCCGCGTAGCTCGCCGCGTCGCCGCTCTCCCCCGACCCGCCGGAGGTGGTGGTCGTCTCGTCGTCGCCCGACGCCGTGGTGGTGGTGCCGTCGTCGTCGGACCCGGCGGTGGTGGTGGTCGCCTGCTCGCCGGCGGGCGCCTTGGTGGTGGTGCTCGATGCCCCGTCGCTGCCGCCGCTGCCGGAGCAGGCCGCCAGGGAGGCCACGAGGAGCAGGGCGCCGACGGTCGCGGAGAGCTTGCGCATGGCGGCGACGCTAGTGGTCGCTCACACCGAGGCCGGGGTGCCGTCGGCGCTCACCGACGGCGTGGCGGCGGGCGCCGGCGCCGACTTCTTCTCGTAGAAGAAGAAGACCAGGGCCGGCACGAGGTAGCCCCAGTAGCCCACGAACTGCAGGACCGAGGGCGCCGGGTCCCAGCCGAAGATGCCGGCCAGGAACTTGCCGACCTCGCTGCTGCTGGTGAGCCAGTGCACGCCCTTGACGTTGTAGACGACGTCGACGGTGTTGCCCTGCACGAACGCCACCGCCTTCGATACCAAGCCGGCGGCGAACACGATGATCAGCGAGCCCGTGACCTGGAAGAAGCGGCGCATGTTGAACTTGTGGGCGCCCTGATAGATCACGACGCCGAGGGCGGTGGCGACCGCCAAGCCCACCAGGGTGCCGACGACCACGCTGCGCCCGTTGTCCTCGGCGGTGGCCGAGATGAGGAACAGGGCGGTCTCGAGGCCCTCGCGCACCACGGCCAGGAAGGCCACCATGGCCAGCCCCAGCGCCGAGCTCTCGGCGATGGCCGAGCCGGCCTTGCCCTCCAGCTCCTTCTTGAGGTGCCGGGAGTTCTTCCGCATCCAGAAGATCATCCAGGTCAGCAGCGCGGCCGCGGCGACGCAGATGATGGCGAAGGTGTTGGTGCGGGCCTTGCCGGTGAGCCCGTCGAGCGTGAGGTGGAGGATGATCCCGGCGGCGGTGGCGACTGCGAGGGCGGCCAGGGTGCCGCCCCAGACGGCCCGGGCCATCTCCGGCTTGGAGCTGCGCTTCACGAAGGCGAGCACGATGGCCACGATCAACGCCGCCTCGAACCCTTCTCGGAGGGCGATCAGGAAGCTGGCGCTACTCATGGATGTAAGGCTTACCGAACACCCGCTCCCACCGCAACCCACCCCCGGGGGTTCCCGGCCCCTGATCAGCCCCTCGGGGCCTCGGCCACCACCAGGCGACCCTCCATCGTGGCGTGCGGGTCGCAGGCGAAGGTGTAGCTGCCGGGCTCGGTCAGCTCGACGGTGAGCTGCTGGGTGGTGACGCCCTGGACCAGGTCGGTCGACGCGTTCACGCCGTGGCCGGTCACGTGGAAGTCGTGCGACACCCCGCCGTCGCGGTTCTCGAAGGTCACCACCAGCGTCCCGGGCTGGACCTCGAGGCAGGTCACGTCGAACGCCAGGTTCTTCCCCACCACCGTGACCTCGGTCGTGCCGTCGTCGCCCGGCGCCACCGTCGTGCAGTCGGCGGGGGCGCCGGCATCGCTGCCGCCGTCGCCGCAGGCCACCAGGGCCCAGGGGCCGGCCGCCAGGGCGAGGGCCAGGAGGAGGGCGGGGACGCCGCGGCGGGGCGATCGGCTGGTCACGGCCGCGACGGTACCGACGGGCCGACGTTCGCCCCCCCATCAGGGTTCCGGCCCCGTAGACTCACGTCGTGGCCGACACCAGAGCACGCGAGTACCACCCTGCCTTCGAGGAGTACTGCGAGGCGATCTTCGAGCTCCACGAGGACGACGTCGACGTCATCCAGGCCCGCATCGCCGAGCGCCTGGGCGTGTCCCGCCCGGCCGTGTCGGAGATGATCCGCCGCATGGAGCACGAGGGCCTGGTCGAGATCGACCGCGCCGTGCGCCTCACCGTCGCCGGCACCCGCCTGGCCGAGCAGGTCGTGCGCCGCCACCGCCTGGCTGAGCGCCTCCTCACCGACATCCTGGGGCTCTCGTGGGCCGAGGCCCACCAGGAGGCCGGCAAGTGGGAGCATGTCATCTCCGACAACGTCGAGACGGCCATCATCCGCCTGCTCGAGGACCCCACCACCTGCCCCCACGGCAACCCCATCCCCGGCTCCGCCTACCAGGCCCCCGACACCGTCGCCCTGTCGGACCTCGGCGTCGGTGCCGGCTTCACGGTCATGCGGATCCCCGAGGAGCTGGAGTTCACCCCCGGCCTGCTCGAGTTCCTCGAGGACGCGGCCATCCAGCCCGGCCACGAGGGCACCGTCACCGCCTCGTCGCCCGACGGCACCACCACGGTGGAGATCGACGGGCGCCACATCGGCGTCGGCTCCTTCGCCAGCTCCCGCATCCTGGTCTCCGCCCCGGCCTGACCCCGGGCGACGCCGGCCCGCTGCGGGTCGGTCAGCTCGGCTCCGCCGCGCCCGCCCGGCGCCACGACCACGCGGCCAGGGCGGCGAGGGCCGCCATCCAGCCCACCAGGCGCACGTCGTCGACCGCGGCGAGGACCCGCCCGTCGGGCAGCAACAGCCGCCACGCCTTCGAGAGCGGGTTCGTGGTGCTGGCGAAGTCGATGATGATCGTGCTGGTGCCGCGGGCCACCTCCACCTGGAGCCACAGCCACGCCAGCAGGCCGAAGCCGCTGGCGGCCAGGAACCAGGGGCGCACCCGCTCCCACCGCAGCACGGTGCCGAACCACCACGCCACGCTCAGCACGATCAGCGGCACGACCACCACCACCTGGCGGCCCGGCCACCACCACCCGTGCATGGTCAGGGCCACGAAGGTGGCGTTCAGCCAGCCGGCGCCGAGCGGGAGGCCCAGCGCCAGCCAGCCCTTCGGTCGGCGCCGCACCAGCGCGGCGGCCGCCGGCACCGCCGCCAGGAACGCCGGGGCCCAGGCGAGCAGGCCGAAGTCGTGGTCGGTGAGCAGGTTGACCAGGCGCTGGGAGCGGCTGGCGTAGTCCGGCGACTCGCCCATCACGGTGAGCTCGCCGCCGCCGAAGTGGTTGCCGGCGGCGTACACGGTCCAGCCGCCGTAGACCGCCTGGTGGAAGGCGCCGAAGGCGACGGCGGCCAGGCCCAGCCCGACCACGGCGCCCACCAACAGCCCTCGGCGCGCCCGGGCCTGGGCGAGGGCGAAGAGGCCGACGAGGGCGAGGGCCAGCGCCACCGGCGCGTACTTGACGGCCAGCCAGGGCAGGGCCGCCACCGCCACCACCCACGTGGCCGTGCACCGCCGGTCGGCCGGTCCCATGAGCGCCGCCACCGCGGCGGTCACGGCCAGCGCCGCGGGCAGCTCGGGGTAGATCTGGGTGCCGTAGGCGGCGAGCGGAGGCACCACGCCGAAGCCGGCCACCACCACGCCGGCCACGCCGAGCGGCACCCCGAAGCGCACCGTCGCCGTCCACACCAGCAGGGCGGCGAGGGCGGCCGCCATGGCCACCATGGCCAGCTTCGCCCCGAACCAGCCGCCGAGCCCGAACGGCACGGCGAGGATGGCGGGCAGTAGCGGATCGTGCGGGCTGAGGCGCTGGCCACCGGGCAGCGGCGCGGTCTGCTGCGGCAGGGTGGCGCGGTGGTAGGCGCGGTAGCTGTGGTCGCGCAGGTCCGGGCCGATGTCGAGGTCCTGGCGGTGGAAGAGGCTGCCGGCGGTCATGAGGTAGTACGGCTCGTCCGCGGTGACCTGCGCCCCCACCGCCGCAGTGCTGCCGATGCCGGCCAGCGCCGCCAGGCCCACCACCAGGGCCACCAGGGCCATCGTCCGCCGCAGGGCCCGCACCTCGACCGACGGCTGCGACCGCTCGTCGCCGTCCTCGGCGACGGGAGTGAGGGCGGTCGTCGGGTCGGGCACGCCGCGACGCTACCGACCGGCCGCTGCGGTCACGGGTCGACCACCGCCGCGCCGGCGTCGTCCGGTCGGCGCGTTCGACGCTGGTGCTTAGGCATGCCTAACGTGCGCCCGTGCCCGCGCCCGTCCTGCTCTTCCTCCCGGCCCACGACGAGGCCGAAGCGGTGGGCGACGTGGTGGCCCGGGTGCCGGCCGAGGTCTGCGGCCACCCCGTGCGCTGCCTGGTGATCGACGACGGCTCGTCCGACGGCACCGGTTCGGTGGCCGCGGCGGCGGGCGCCGAGGTGCTCCGCTTCGACCAGAACCGGGGCCTGGGCGCCGGGGTGCGCGCCGGGCTGGCCGCCGGCCACGCCATGGGCGCGGCCGCCGTGGCGTTCTGCGACGCCGACGGCGAGTACGCCCCCGAGGAGCTCGAGCGCCTGGTGGCGCCGATCCTCTCGGGCGAGGCCGACTACGTCGTGGGCTCGCGCTTCGCCGAGGGCCGGCCCCGCCACATGCGCCTCCACCGCATGGTGGGCAACCGCACGCTGACCCTGTGGGTCCGCCGCCTGACCCGCCTGCCCGTCACCGACGGCCAGAGCGGTTACCGCGCCTTCTCGCCCGCCGCCACCGCCGCCGCCGAGGTCATCCACGACTTCAACTACGCCCAGGTCCTCACCCTCGACCTGGTGGCCAAGGGCTTCCGCTACGCCGAGGTCCCGATCTCGTACCGGTTCCGCAGCACGGGCACCTCGTTCGTCAAGCTGGGCCCGTACCTGCGCAAGGTGGTGCCGGCGGTCCGCCGCGAGCTCCGCTCGACCTCCACGGTCACCGCCCACGGCCCGATGCTCGACCTGCGCGACCCCGAGGTCGGCCTCGACGACCTCGCCGCCCCGGCCCTGCCCACCGCCGTCGACTAGCGCACCGTCGGACGCCCGGACGCCCGGACGGGCGGACCGGGTCCAGGCCGGGCCGGGCCGTCGCCCCGCCGACCTCAATCGCGACCAAAGCCGGCACCCGCTGCTCTGGGCGCGGGCGTGGTCCCCCGCCAGCACCGAACGCGACCAGAGCACCGCCAAACCGTTCTGGTCGCAACCCCGTCGCCCGCCGACCCCAACCGCGACCAAAGCCGGCGCCCACCACTCCGGTCGCGGACGCAGCTCCACACCAGCGCCAAGCGCGACCAGAGCACCGCCAAACCGTTCTGGTCGCAACCCCGTCGCCCGCCGACCCCAACCGCGACCAAAGCCGGCGCCCACCACTCCGGTCGCGGACGCAGCTCCACACCAACGCCAAGCGCGACCAGAACGGGGCCGACACGTTCTGGTCGCCGAACAGGCCTCCGAGCCAGCGGACAACCCCGACCGCGACCAAAGCCGGCGCCCACCACTTCGGTCGCGGACGCAGCTCCCCACCAACGCCGAGCGCAACCAGAACGGGGCCGACAGGTTCTGGTCGCAGAGAAGACCCGGTTCCGGTCGCGACGCCCGGGCGAGCGGGCGGGCGGGCGGGCCGGCTTCAGTCCTCGACGACGTGGGTGCGGAAGTGGTCGCGGCTGACGGACCAGGCCCGGTGGTCGAAGGTGCCGTCGGGGCCGACGGCGCTCGCCGCGGCGTCGGCCATGGCGAGGGCGTGGTGGGTGTTGTCGGGGACGAAGAGGCCCTGGCGGCCGAAGCTCACCAGGCGGGGGTGGTCGGCGAGCCACCACTCGAGGGCGGTGAGGTCCCAGGCGAAGCCCGGTCGGTAGACGGGGTACACGCGCGGCAGCCGCACGGTGCGCACCGCAGCCGGCCGCACGGGCGGGAGGCCGAGGCGGGCCAGGTCCTCGACGAGGCGGGCGGCCAGGTCGGCGTCCGACGACGTCCAGACCGCATCGCCGACGGTGGCCGGCACCTCGGCGCACAGCACGGTCACGCCACCGGGGTCGTCGGCCGAGTCGCGGTAGTTCCGGGGCTCCGACAGGCGGGCGGCGAGCTGGTCCGGGCCGGGCAGGTAGTGGGCGTCGAACGTGGTCCACTGCGGCTGGTCGAGCACCAGGTACACGAGCACGAGGCCACGGTGCTCGAGCCGATCGGCGGCCGCCAGCGCCTCGGGTGGCGGAGCCGGGGTGGACCGGCGGGCCAGCTCGGGCAGCGGGGCGGTCGACCACACCAGGTCGGCCTCCTCGGTGCGCCCGACGCCGTCGCGGCCGGTGCCCCCCGGACACCGGCAGCTCACTGCCGTCGTCGTCGACCCGGGTGAAGCCGAGGCGGGCGGGGTGGGTGCCGTCGCCGGGGTCGAGCGATCGGACCTCGGTGTCGAGCCGCAGCTCGGCCCCGGCGGCCACCGCGGCCTCGGCGAGCGCCTCGGACAGCTGGCCGAACCCCTTGCGGGGGTACAGGAAGACCCGACCCTCGGGCCGGCTGCCGCGGACCAGGCGGCGGACGATGTCGGCGGGCGACGAGGCGCTGACCCGGCGACGGGCCAGCTCGCCGGACAGCTCGGCGGGGTCGACGCCCCAGATCTTGCGGATGTAGGGGCCGTAGAACTCCTCTGCGACCGTGGGCCCGAGGCCGGCCCGCACCACCTCGGCGAAGGTGTCGGCCCGAGGGTGGCGGAAGGCGCCGGTGGCGGCGTCCCGTGCGGCGCCGAGGGCGAAGCGGCGGGGCGTGTTGCGCAGCAGGTCGCCGGTGCGCAGCGGGAAGCCCAGCCAGCTCCCGGCCAGGTGGATGCGACCGTCGCGGGGCCGGGTCTGCAGGTCGTCGCCCAGCAGGCCGCGCAGCTTGGCCAGCAGCTCCGGCGGGGTGGACGGGTGCAGCCGGTGGCTGCCCAGGTCGACCCGCAGGCCGGCGACGTCGAGGCTGGCCGCCATGCCGCCCACCTGCGGCGCCCGCTCGACGATGGTGACCTGGTGGCCGGCCTCGGCCGCCTGCCAGCCGGCCCACAGCCCGGCGGGGCCGGCCCCGACCACCACGACGCGGGCGCCCCCGCCCGTGGTCATCCGACGGGTTGGGGCTGGGTGGCGTCGGTGGGCTCGAGGACCTCGGGCAGCTCGCCGGGGTACACGATGGTCAGCAGCTTGGTGGCCCGGGTGAGGGCGACGTAGAGCGCCCGCATGCCCTGGGCCTCCTCGTCGAGGATGCCGGCGGGGTCGACCACGACGGTGGCGTCGAGCTCGAGGCCCTTGACGATGCCGACCGGCACCACGGTCACCTGGTGGTTCAGCCCCTGCTCGATGGCGACGCCGTGCTCGATGCCCAACGCGCTGAGCGCCGCGGACGACTCCTCCACCCGCGACGCCGGGCAGATCACGGCGACGTTGCCGTTGCCGATCTCGCGGATCTCGTCCTGCACCGCCAGGGCCACGGCGCGACCGAGGTCCTCGCCGTCGGCGACGGGCTCGAGCTTCGGTGGCCGGCCGTCCTGGCGGACCGAGCGGGGCGGGGTGAGGTCGGGGGCGGTGCGGGCCAGCACCCGGGCGGCGAGGTCCATGTTCGGGCCCGGGATCCGGTAGCCGACGGTGAGCTCCTCCCGGCGGGCCGGGCGCTTGTCGGGCAGCAGCGAGAGGATCTCGTCCCAGCTGGCGTGGGCCCAGGCACCGGTGGACTGGGCGATGTCGCCCACCACGGTCATGGAGCCGTTGAGCGACCGGCGGGTGAGCATGCGCAGCTGCATGGGCGACAGGTCCTGGGCCTCGTCGATGACGATGTGGCCGTAGGTGCGGACCTCGTCGTCCTCCGGGACCTTGCGCCGCTTGGGCCGCGACCCGAGCAGGGCCTTGGCCTCGTCCAGCAGGGGCACGTCGTCGTGGGTCCAGACGACGTCCTTGACCGATGCGGAGCGCTTGCGGTGCAGCAGCTCGAGCCACGTGGGCGAGAGGGCCCGGCCGCCGGCGAGGTTGAGCAGCGCCTTGGAGCCGTACAGGTCGTGGAGCAGCTCGGCCGGCGACAGGACCGGCCACATCTCCTCCAGCGCCGCCACCACGAGGGGGTGCTTGCGGATCTGGCGCCACAGCTCGTCGGGCTCGATGGGGGTCCGCGACGACTCCGACAGGTGGTACGCCACCTCGCGCTCGACGAACCGGCGGCCGGCGTTGTGCAGCCGGTAGCGGCGACGGGCGTCGCGCACGATGGCCTCCGAGGTGGCCGTCGACAGCGACAGCGTCTGCAGGCCGAACGGCAGCCGCAGGGGCGATCGCAAGCTGCGCTTGCGGTCGCGGACCGCCTTGGCCAGCAGGGGCCGCATGGCCTCGTGGCCCTTGACCCGGGCGACGGCCGGCTCGTCCCGGCCCTTGATGTCGACGCCGTCGACCAGGTCGGCCAGCACGGCCAGCTCCACCCCGGCCTCGCCGAGCGAGGGCAGCACCTGCTCGATGTAGGCGAGGAAGAGCCGGTTGGGCCCGATGACCAGGACGCCCTGGTCCTCCAGCGGGAAGCGGTGCGTGTAGAGCAGGTAGGCGGCGCGGTGCAGGGCCACCACCGTCTTGCCGGTGCCGGGGCCGCCCTGGACCACCAGGACGCCAGCCAGCGGTGAGCGGATGATCTCGTCCTGCTCGCCCTGGATGGTGGCCACGATGTCGCCGAGCCGGCCCGAGCGGGCGGTCTCCAGGGCGGCGATGAGCGTGCCCTGGCCCTGCAGCCCGGCGCCCTCGCCCAGGTCGAGCGCATGCTCCCCGAAGAGCTCGTCCTCGATCCCCAGGAGCTGGCGGCCGCGGGCGGCGAAGTGCCGACGGCGGGCCAGGCCCATGGTCTGGCGGCCGGTGGCCCGGTAGAACGGCTCGGCCACCGGGGCCCGCCAGTCGACCACCACGACCTCGGCCGCTTGGTCCGACACCGCCAGGCGACCGATGTAGAAGGTCTCGCCGCCCTCGTCGGGCTCGCGGTCGATCCGGCCGAAGAGCAGCGACGCGTTGCCCAGGTGGAGCTGGCTCAGCCGGTTCGTGACGGTGTCGTAGATGACCTCGCGCTCGAACCGGGCCTGCTCGGTGCCGCCTTGGCCGACCTCCACCATGCCCTTGAGCCGGTTCGCCGAGGAGCGCGCTGCTTCGAGGCACTCGTAGGCGTGGTCGATGTACGCCTGCTCGGCTTCCAGATCGGGGTGGATCGACATGGCAGCGTGGGTGGTCCTCCGGATGGCGAACCCCGATTCGGGGATTCGCCAGCCTAGCTCCGCGTCACATCAGCGCCATGTCCAGGCCACCTCGGCGGGCCGGCGATCAGTCCTCGGCCTCGCCCACCTCGCGGAGGGCGTCGCGGATGGCCATGCGGATGCGACGGGCCTCGGCCGGCAGCAGGTGGGCGATGAGGCCCTCCCCCGGCTTGCCGATCTCATCGACGGTGAGCACCACGCGGGGCTCGGCGTCGTCGTAGTCGTCCGAGATGGCGATCGCCCACGACACCGGCGTGAGGTCGGGGTCCTCGGCCACCACCGGGTCGAGCGAGGGGTCGAAGGGGTGGTCGTCGATCGAGCGGCGCATGGCCGCATCCAACCACCTCACCGGCTCACCCGGTCGGGATCGGGGCGACGGGGAGCGCGCCGGTAGCGTCCAGGCCATGGTCAGCGCCGACGCCCCCTTCCTCCGAGCCTGTCGCCGGGAGCCCCACGACCGGGTGCCGGTGTGGTTCATGCGCCAGGCCGGGCGGGCGCTGCCGGAGTACCGGGCCATCCGGGGGCCGGGCTCGATCATCACCGCCATCCGCAACCCCGACCTCGCCACCGAGATCACCCTCCAGCCCATCCGCCGCTACGGCACCGACGCCGCCGTCCTCTACTCCGACATCGTCACGCCCGTCGAGGCCATCGGCTTCGGGGTCGACATCGCCCCCGGCGTGGGACCGGTCGTGGAGCGCCCCTTCGAGTCGGCCGCCGACCTCGACCGCATCCGCCCCCTGGACCCGGAGGCCGACACCCCCTTCGTGCTGGAGACGGTGCGCAACCTGGTGCGGGAGCTCGGGGACGTGCCGTTGATCGGCTTCGCCGGTGCCCCCTTCACGGTGGCGTCGTACCTGGTCGAGGGCCGGCCCAGCCGGACCTACGAGAAGACCAAGCGCCTCATGTACGGCGACCCGGACCTGTGGTTCGCCCTGCTCGACCGGCTGGCCGACCTCGCCCTCGCCTCGCTGCACAGCCAGGTGGGCGCCGGGGCCTCGGCCGTGCAGCTCTTCGACTCCTGGGCGGGCGCCCTGTCCCCCAGCGACTACCGGCGCTACGTCATGCCGGCGTCGAAGAAGGTGCTCGACGGCATCGGCACCACCGGCGTGCCCCGCGTGCACTTCGGCGTGTCCACCGGTGAGCTGCTGCCGCTCATGCACGAGGCCGGTGCCGACGTGGTCGGCGTCGACTGGCGGGTCGACCTCGACGACGCCCGGGCCCGCCTCGGCGACGACGTCGCCCTGCAGGGCAACCTCGACCCGGTGGCGGTGCTGGCCGGCACCGAGGTCGCCCTCGACCGGGCTCGCGACGTGCTGCGCCGGGCCGACGGCCACCGCGGCCACATCTTCAACCTGGGCCACGGCGTGCTGCCCGACAGCGACCCGGACGTCCTGACGCGCATCGTCGAGCTGGTCCACGAGGAGGGCAGGGTCCGATGA
The DNA here is from genome assembly GCF_019048865.1 of Aquihabitans sp. G128. GTDB lineage: Bacteria > Actinomycetota > Acidimicrobiia > Acidimicrobiales > Iamiaceae > Aquihabitans. Next base: position 2,456,299 of record NZ_CP077604.1, read on the forward strand.
GCGACACCCCCATCGGCGTGGTGGTCATGGCCTACGGCACGCCGGCCTCGCCGGAGGACGTCGAGCCGTACTACACCCACATCCGCCGCGGCCGGCCGCCCACGCCGGAGCAGCTCGCCAACCTCCAGATGCGCTACGACGCCCTGGGCGGCACGTCCACCCTGGCGGCACGCACCCGGGACCAGATCCAGCGGCTCACCGATGCCCTGGAGGCGAAGGCTCCGGGCCGGTTCGTGGTCACCATCGGCCAGAAGCACGCCGCCCCGTTCATCGAGGACGGCGTCGCCACCCTGGCCGACGCCGGGGCGTCGCACGTGGTGGGCCTGGTGCTGGCGCCGCACTACTCCGGCTTCAGCGTGGGGCAGTACCACGAGCGCGCCGCCGAGGCGGCCACCGAGCGGGGCATCGGCTTCACCGGCATCGAGCGCTGGCACGACGAGCCCGCCTACCGGGCCTTCCTCGGCACCGCCGTGCGCGATGCGCTCGGCACCCTGCCCGAGAAGACCAAGGTCGTCTTCACCGCCCACAGCCTCCCGGAGCGGGTGCTGGCCGGCGACCCCTACCCGGACGAGCTCTGGGCGTCGGCCGAGGCGGTGGCCATCGCCGGCGGCCTCAACCGGTGGGCAGGCTGGTCCATGGCCTGGCAGAGCGCAGGCGCCACCCCCGAGCCGTGGCGGGGCCCCGACATCCTCGAGGTCATCCGCGACCTCGCCGCCACCGGGCGGGCCGACGGCATCCTCGTGTGCCCGCAGGGCTTCGTGGCCGACCACCTCGAGGTGGCCTACGACCTCGACATCGAGGCCCAGAAGGTGGCCGACGAGGCGGGCATCGCCTTCGCCCGCACGCGGGTGCTGAACGACGACGCGACGGTCCTCGCCGCCCTGGCCGACAAGGTCGTCGCCACCGCCGCTGCCGCCACCGGCTCGTGACCCGGCCCGACCACGTGGTCGTCGTCGGTGGCGGCATCGCCGGGCTGACCGCGGCCTTCCGCCTCTCGCAGTCCGGCGCCGACGTCACCGTCGTCGAACCGGGCCCGCTCGGCGGCAAGCTCCAGACCTCGGTGTTCGCCGGCCGCCCGGTGGACGAGTCGGCCGACGCCTTTCTCCTGCGGGTGCCGTGGGCGCTCGCCCTGTGCCACGACCTCGAGCTCGACGGCGAGCTGATCTCGCCCGCCGCCCGGTCGGCCCAGGTCTTCGTCGACGGGCAGCGCCGGGCCCTGCCCGAGGGCCACGTGCTCGGCGTGCCCACCGACCTCGACGCCCTGGCCCGCACCGGCCTCGTCTCGGCCGCCGGCCTCGCCCGCGCCGCCGAGGACCTGGAGCGGCCCGCCCTGCCGAGCGACCCCGGCGCCGACGGCCCGGACGTCGCCATCGGCCCCTACCTCCGCGGCCGCCTCGGCGACGAGGTGGTCGACCACCTGATCGACCCGCTGGTCGGCGGGATCAACGCCGGCGACACCGCCACGCTCAGCCTCGCCGCGGTGGTGCCGCAGCTCGACGCCGCCGCCCGCTCCGGCGACCCCAGCCTCCTGCGCTCGTGCCTCGCCCAGCGCGAGCGGGCCCTGGCGGCGGCCGCCGCCCAGCCCGGCAACCCGCCGATCTTCGCCACGCCGATCGGGGGGATGGCCCGCCTGGTCGACGCCCTCCTGGCGTTCATGCCCGGCGTCGAGGTCCGCCAGGGCCGACGGGCCACCGCCGTCGAGCTCCCCGGCGGGCCCGGCCCGGCTGCACGGGTGGTCCTCGACGACGGCACCGTGCTCGGCACCGACGCGGTGGTGGTCGCCTGCCCCGCCCACGCCGCCGCCCCCCTCCTCGCCGCCGCGGCGCCGGAGGCGAGCGCGGCCCTCGCCGCCATCGAGCACTCGTCGATCTCCATGGTCACCCTCGCCTTCGCGCACGGCGCGGTGGCGCCCGAGCCCGGCGTGAGCGGCTGTCTGGTGCCTCGGGACCAGGGCGCGCTGGTCACCGCCATCTCCAACGCCACCACCAAGTGGGCCCAGCTCCAGGACCCCGAGCGCGACGACGTCCTGCTGCGGGTCTCCGCCGGCCGCTTCGGCGACGACCGCCACCTCGACCTCGACGACGACGCCCTCACCGAACGGGTCCTCGTCGACCTCGACCGCATCCTCGGCGTGCGCGAGGCCCCCACCGAGGTGCGCGTCGGGCGCTGGCCCCGCTCGTTCCCCCCAGTACGCGCCCGGCCACCTCGACCGCATCGCCGCCGTCGAGGCCGACCTCGCCGGCGGCCCGATCGCCCTGGCCGGTGCCGCCCTGCGCGGCGTGGGCGTCCCCGCCTGCATCCGCACCGGCGAAGAGGCCGCCGCCGCCCTCGGCGCCACCTGGCCCAGCCGCCGCTCCCTCACGCCCTGACCCAGCCCGCCGCGCCCGGGTCCCCGACTGCGGAGCGGCGAAGCGGGTGGGCCAGACTCTCGGGCTGATGACCGGGACCTCCACCACCGACGCGGCCGACGAGGTCGCCGGCCAGGCTACGCCCACCGCGGCGCGCTCCGGCCCGGTCGCCGCCGTGCTGGCCTTCGTGCGCCGGCCCCTGGTGCGAGGCCTCGCCGTGGGCATCCTGCTGGCCGGGTCGCTGCCGCCCTGGGGGTTCTGGCCGCTCGCCTTCGTGGCCCTCGCCCTGCTCGACCGGCTGCTGGCCGACGCCCCGTGGCGGTCCCGCCTCGCCCGGGGCACCGTGGTGGGCCTCGCCCTGTTCGCCCCCACCATCGTCTGGATCACCCAGCTGACCGCGCCGGGCTACGTGGTGGCGGTGGCGGTCTTCTCCGCCATCACCGGCCTGTTCTGCTCGCTGGTCCCGCCCGGCGCCGGTCGGCGCCCGGGGCTGATCGGCGCCTGGGCGCTGTGCGAGTCGCTGCGCATGGCGTGGCCGTTCGGCGGCGCCCCGCTCTCGCTGCTCGCCGTCGGCCAGGTGGCGGGCCCCCTCGCGGGCATCGCCCGGATCGGCGGGGTCCTGGGCATCGCCATCGCCACCGTCGCCATCGGCGTCGCCGTCTCGGCGGCCGCGTCGCGCCAGCTGCTGCCGTCGGTCGGCGCGGTCGTCGGCGCCGCCGCCCTCCTCGTGGTGGCGGTCCTCGCGCCGCACGGCCACGAGACGGGCAAGCAGCTCGACATCGCCTTCGTGCAGGGCGGCGGCGCCCAGGGCACCCGGGCCATCAACTCCGACTCCCACGTGGTGTTCGAGCGCCACCTCCACGCCAGCGCCAAGGTGCCGGCGGGCATGGACCTGGTGCTGTGGCCGGAGAACGTGGTCGACACCGAGTTCGACGTGCAGGACTCCGAGGAGGGCCGGGAGCTGCAGACGCTGGCCCGCCGCCTCCAGGCCCCGCTGCTGGTGGGGACCGTCGAGGGCGTGAGCGACACCCGCTTCCGAAACTCCCAGCAGGTGCTCGACTCGAACGGGATCTGGGGCGACCGCTACGTGAAGGTGCAGCGCGTGCCCTTCGGCGAGTGGGTGCCGTTCCGGTCGTTCATCGAGCACTTCGCGCCCAACACCCTCGCCCGACGCGACGCCACGATCTCGCACCAGTCGGGCCTGCTCCACACCCAGGCCGGGCCCGTGGCCACGGTGATCTCGTGGGAGGTCTTCTTCGGCCACCGCGCCCGCTCGGCGGTGGCCGCCGGCGGCCAGCTGCTCTACAACCCCACCAACGGCTCCACCTACACCGGCACGTTCGTGCAGACCCAGCAGGTGGCGTCGTCGCGGCTCCGGGCCATCGAGACCGGGCGGTGGGAGGTGCAGGTGGCCCCCACCGGCTTCAGCGCCTTCGTCAGCCCCGAGGGCAGGGTCCACCAGCGCACGGGCACCTCCGAGCAGGCCGTGCGGGTCCGCCGCGGCGTGCCGCTGCGCACCGGCACCACCTGGTACGTCCGCTGGGGCGACCTGCCCGCCCGCATCCTCGCCGCCGTGCTGCTCGCCACCGGCTGGGCCCTCGACCGCCTCCGCCGCCGGCCCGCCCGGTCGACCCACGCCGAGCCCGCCACCGCCACGGTCCCCGAGCCCGCCTGATCACGCCGACGGCGCGTCGACCTCCACCAGGAGGGTGACGGGGCCGTCGTTGACCAGCTCGACGGCCATGTCGGCCCGGAAGCGCCCGGTGGCCACCGTGGCACCGAGCGCCCGCAGCTCGGCCACCACCGCCTCGATGAGCGGCTCCGCCTGCTCGGGCGGCGCGGCAGCCACCCACGACGGCCGACGGCCCTTGCGGGTGTCGCCGTAGAGCGTGAACTGGGACACCACCAGGACCTCCCCGCCCACCGCGGCCACCGGCCGGTCCATCCGGCCGTCGGCGCCCTCGAACACCCGGAGGTGCCAGAGCTTGGCGGCCAGCGCCCGGGCCTCGACCGGCCCGTCGGTGGGCGTCACGCCCACCAGGGCGCACAGGCCGGCGCCGATGGCGCCCACCAGCTCGCCGTCGACGGTGACCGAGGCCCGGGTGACCCGTTGGATGAGCGCACGCACCGCTGCATCCTGCCGCACGCCCTCGTCCGGAAGCCGCCCCGCACCCGTCCCTCTCGGGAAAGGTTGACGCCGCCCACCCGAAAGCGTTAGGCAGTCCGAATACTGACCGGTCCCGGAGGACTCCATGCCCAGCACCACCACCCGCCGCCTCGCCGCGGTGGCCATCGCCGCCGGCCTGCTCATGGCGGGTTGCGCCAAGGACGACGGCTCCGCCACCCGCACCGACTGCAGCAGCGGCTCCTCGGCCGCCGGCGGCTCGTCGGCCGCAGGTGGCTCGTCGGCAGCGGGCGGCGCCAGCGCCGACTGCGGCACGGGCATCTCCAAGGACGACGTCGCCGGCAGCACCGATGACCCGCTGGTCCAGAAGGCCGTCGACGGCTACCAGACCTACGTCGAGGAGCAGGTCAACGGCCTCGTCACCGACACCAAGGTCTTCACCGACGCCGTCCGCGCCGGCGACGTCGAGGCCGCCAAGGCCGCCTACCCGACCTCCCGCCAGCGCTGGGAGCGCATCGAGCCCATCGCCGCCCTGATCGGCGACACCGACGGCGCGGTCGACTCCCGGGCCGAGGACGGCGTCAAGGACACCGAGAGCCCCGAGGTCACCGGCTGGCACCAGCTCGAGTACGACCTCTGGGTCAAGGGCGACATCGCCGACTCCAAGGACCTGGCCGACGGCCTCGACGACGAGCTCCAGAAGCTGCAGGCCGGCCTGCCGGACCTGAAGATCACGCCGCTGGCCGTGGCCAAGGGCGCCTCGGAGCTCATCGAAGAGGTGTCCGAGGGCAAGATCACCGGCGAAGAGGACCGGTACTCCCACACCGACCTCTGGGACCTCAACGCCAACGTCGAGGGCGCCAAGGAGGCCACCACCCTCCTGCAGCCGGCCATCAAGAAGGCCGACCCGGACCTGGCGAAGAAGCTCGACACCGCGTTCGTCGAGGCCGACGAGGCCCTCGCCCCCTACAAGGACGGCAACGGCTGGAAGTCCTACGAGGACGTCAGCGACAGCGACCGCGATGCGCTGAAGGCCAAGTTCTCGGCCCTCGCCGAGATGCTGGGCGACGTGCCCGGCGCCCTGAAGCTCAGCTGAGCGCCGCCGGGCCCACACCGGTCCCGGCACCCGCAACCGAAGCGACACCCGCGTGAGGGGCACCTGCTTGGCAGGTGCCCCTCACACGCGATGTAGACGACCCTTCACCGACTGCGTACGCTCGGGGCGTGTCCGAGCAGCCCCGCATCTCCCGCCGGAAGTTCGTCGTCGGCGGCGGCGCCGGCGTGGCCGGCCTCGCCGGAGCGGCGGCGCTCGGCTGGAACGCCGGCAAGGACGAGGCGCCGGCCAGCGCCGACGGGCTCCCGGCCCCGGTGCGGCTGCCCTTCCACGGCACGCACCAGACCGGCATCACGTCCCACGCGCCGGCCGCCGCGCTCATGGCCTCGTTCAACCTGGTGGCCGACAACCGGGACGAGGTCCGGGCCGTGTTCAAGGCGCTCACCGAGGAGTTCGACACCCTCATGAGCGGCACGCCGGTGCCGGACCGCGGCGAGCACTACCCGCCGCTCGACACCGGCTCGCTGGGCACCAACCCGCCGCCGGCCGACCTGACCCTCACCCTCGCCATCGGCGCCTCGATGTTCGACGACCGCTTCGGCCTGGCCGCTCGCAAGCCCCGCGAGCTGTTCACCATGACCAAGCTGGCCAACGACCGGCTCGACCAGACCCGCTGCCACGGCGACCTCCTCGTCAACATCTCCGGCGACTCGCCCGACGTCTGCCTCTTCGCCCTGCGCCAGGTCATGCGCCGCACCCGGGCCAACCTGGTGCTCAAGTGGATGGTCGAGGGCTTCAACCGCCGCGAGGCGCCCAAGCCCGGCAAGGCCCAGGTCCGGAACCTGCTCGGCTTCAAGGACGGCACCGCCAACCTCGACCCGTCGAGCGACGCCCTCATGGGCGAGCACGTCTGGGTGGCCCAGGGCGACGGCGAGCCGGCCTGGGCGGTGGGCGGCAGCTACCAGGCGGTGCGCATCATCCGCATGCTGGTGGAGCAGTGGGACCGGGCCCAGCTGGGCGAGCAGGAGCGCATCATCGGCCGCGTGAAGGCCTCCGGCGCACCGCTCGGCGAGCAGGACGAGACCGACGACCCGGACTACGAGGACGATCCTCGTGGCGACCGCATCCCGCTCGACGCCCACATCCGCCTGGCCAACCCCCGCACCAAGGCCACCGAGAAGAACAAGATCCTGCGCCGCGGCTTCTCCTACTCGCGGGGCTTCGACCCCGCCGGCCGGCTCGACCAGGGGCTGGCGTTCGTGTCCTTCCAGCGCAGCCTCGACGACGGCTTCCTGGCCGTGCAGGACCGCCTCAGCGGCGAGCCGCTCGAGGAGTACATCCGGGCCGAGGGCGGCGGCTACTTCTTCGCCTTCCCCGGCGTCCAGCGCAAGGGCGCCTACCTCGGCCAGGCCCTCCTCGCCTGACCCCGCCCTCCGACCTGACGGATCGTCAGGGTTTTCCGGTGACGCCTGTCACTCGGCGGAGGGAATCCCACCGAAAACCAACGGGTTGCTGCGAAGCTGAGCGTTCGCTCGCTTGACCCGATGGTCAATGACCCGAAAGTCTGGTGCGCTCATGGCTACTGACGACCGTCCCCTCCGCATCGCGCTGCTCGCCTACCGGGGCAAGCCCCACTGCGGGGGACAGGGCGTGTACGTCCGCCACCTCGCCAAGGCCCTGGTCGACCTCGGCCACCACGTCGAGGTGTTCGGCGGCCAGCCCTACCCCGAGCTCGACGAGCGGGTGGTGCTGCACAAGCTCCCCAGCCTCGACATCTACAACGAGCACTTCCCGCTGCGGATGCCCGGCCTGTGGGAGCTCAAGAACTGGACCGACTTCCTCGAGGTCGCGTCGTTCAGCATGGGCACCTTCCCCGAGCCCATGGCCTTCACCATGCGGGCGTGGGACCAGCTCAAGTCCCGCAAGGGCGACTTCGACCTGGTGCACGACAACCAGTCGCTGGGCTACGGCCTGCTCGCCATCAAGCAGCTCGGCCTCCCGGTGATCGCCACCATCCACCACCCCATCACCGTCGACCGCCGGCTGGAGATGGAGCACGCCGAGTCGCTCTACAAGAAGCTGACGCTGCGCCGCTGGTACGCCTTCACCGACATGCAGACCCGGGTGGCCAGCCGCCTCGACCGCGTGATCACGGTGTCGGAGAACTCCTTCAAGGACATCAGCCACGACCACAAGGTCAAGCCCGACCGCATGCACATCGTGCCGGTGGGCGTCGACCCGGACCTGTTCAAGCCGGTGGCCGGCATCACCCGCACCCCGGGGATGCTCATCACCACCGCCAGCGCCGATGTCGCCATGAAGGGCCTGCGCTACCTGCTCGAGGCCGTGGCCAAGCTGCGCACCGAGCGCCCCGAGGTCACCCTCACGGTCATCGGCAAGCCGAAGGAGGGCGGCGAGTCCGCCCGCACCATCAGCGAGCTCGGCCTGGAGGACGCCATCACCTTCGTCTCCGGCGTCACCGACGAGCGCATCGTCGAGCTGTACTCCGAGGCCGAGGCCGCCGTCGTCCCGTCGCTCTACGAGGGCTTCTCGCTGCCGGCCATCGAGGCCATGAGCTGCGCCGTGCCGCTGGTGGCCACCACCGGCGGGGCCATCCCCGAGGTCGTCGGTCCCGACGGCGTCACCGCCTTCTCCGTGCCGCCGGGCGACAGCGGCGCCCTCGCCGCCAAGATCGGCTGGGTGCTCGACCACCCCAAGGAGGCCGCCAAGGTCGGCGAGGCCGGACGCCAGCGGGTCGTGGACCACTGGAGCTGGCGCCACACCGCCGAGAAGACCGTCGAGCAGTACCGCGCCCTCCTGGCGAAGTAGGGGAACCCGATGCTGACCGTCGACTTCCACCGCCTCGGGCTCGAGCCCGGTGACCTGATCCTCGACATGGGCGCCGGCGCCGGCCGCCACGCCTTCGAGGTCTACCGCCGAGGTGCGCACATCATCGCCCTCGACTACTCCCTCGCCGACCTCAAGGACGTGTCCGGGCTGTTCGCCGCCATGGGCACCGCCGGCGAGGCCCCCGAGGGCACCGTGGCCGCCACCGTGAACGGCGACGGCACCCGCCTGCCGTTCCCGGACGACACCTTCGACCACATCATCTGCTCCGAGGTCATGGAGCACATCCCCGACGACAGCGCCGCCGCCGCGGAGCTGGCCCGGGTGCTCAAGCCCGGCGGCTCGCTGGCCGTCACGGTGCCCACCTGGCTGCCCGAGAAGGTGTGCTGGGCGCTCAACGACGAGTACCACGCCCCCTTCGTCGAGGGCGGCCACGTCCGCATCTTCACCGAGGCCACGCTGCGCAAGCGCTTCCGCGACGCCGGCCTGAAGCCCGGCCAGGTGCACCACGCCCACGCCCTGCACTCGCCGTACTGGTGGCTCAAGTGCGCCGTGGGCCCCACCAACGACGCCAACCCGCTGGTGCAGGCGTACCACCGGCTCCTGGTGTGGGACATCACCAAGGCCCCCAAGCTCACCCGCTGGACCGAGAAGGTGCTCAACCCCGTCCTGGGCAAGAGCCTGGTCCTGTACGCCACCAAGCCCCTGGCAACGTCGCCGTCGAAGCAAGCCCGCAGGGAGCCCGCCCGTGCCTGAGATCGTCGTGCCGTCCGTCGACGGGATCATCACCGCCGCCGAGGTCCAGGCCACGGTCGACGCCATCGCCGAGTGGCAGCTGCCCTCGGGCATGGTGCCGTGGGTCCCGGGCGGCCACGCCGACCCGTGGAACCACGTCGAGGCGGCCATGGCGCTCGCCATCGGCGGCCGCGTGGCCGAGGCCGAGCGGGCCTACGACTGGCTCTCGGGCCTCCAGCGCCCCGACGGCGCCTGGCACCAGTACTACGTCGAGAACGGCATCGAGCAGGACAAGCTCGACGCCAACGTGGTGGCCTACGTCGCCGCCGGCGTCTGGCACCACTGGCTCCTCACCGAGGACCGCGGGTTCGTCGACACCATGTGGCCGGTGGTCGAGAAGGCCGTCGACTTCGTGCTCGACCTGCAGGAGCCCCGGGGCGAGATCCTCTGGGCCCGCCACGCCGACGGCACCCCGTGGCCGTTCGCGCTGCTGACCGGTTCCTCGAGCATCTGCCACAGCCTGCGCTGCGCCATCGCCCTGGCCGAGCTGCTCGGCCACGAGCGCCCCGACTGGGAGCTCTCCGCCGCCCGGCTCACCGACACCATCGCCCACCACGAGGCCGACGCCTTCGCCCCCAAGCACCGGTGGGCCATGGACTGGTACTACCCCGTGCTCAGCGGCGCGGTGGTCGGCGACGCCGGCCGCGCCCGCCTGGCCGACCGCTTCGACACGTTCATCGACGACGGCCGCGGCGTCCGCTGCGTGAAGGACCGGCCGTGGATCACCGTGGCCGAGACGTGCGAGTGCATGCTCGCCCACCTCGCCGTCGGCGAGACCGAGACGGCCACCAAGCTCTTCACCTGGGCCCAGCAGTACCGGACCGACTCGGGCCGCTACTGGACCGGCACCGTCTACCCCGACCTGTCGCGCTTCCCGGCCGACGAGCAGTCCACCTACACCGCGGCCGCCGTCGTCCTCGGCGCCGACGCCCTCGACGGCCGCGGCCCCGCCGCCAAGCTCTTCACCGACCACGACGCCGTCCTCCCCCGCCTCATCGACGTCACCGACGACGACCCCGCCCTCCGCGACTGAGCCGCCCCGCGCCACGTGCGACGCATTCCCGTCGCCCCGGGTCGCATACCTACCCCCAGCGACAGGAAACCCCGCTCCCGACGAATTCCCGTCGCCCCGGGTCGCCCACCGACCCCCAGCGACAGGAATCTCCCTCCCTGCCTCACCCCGCCGGACGGCGACCCGCCCAGGCCGGCACCTGCACCCGGGAAAAAGTTCGGGAGGGTGGCAGGAGCGGCGGGCGGGGGTGGCGAACCTGGTGAGCGGGCTGCTACCCGGCGGCCCACGACGGTGGCCCCAACCACCGTCCCCCAATCCCCCCCAAAATCCCTGACCGACCGTCGGGGCCGAGCCACTCCCCCTCTCCGGTTCGGCCTCGGCGGTCGGCTCCGTTCTCGACTCAGGTGCGGGTGAGGACGCGGAGGGAGCCGACGGCGCGGCGCTCGGTGAAGCCGTCGTCGAGGGCGCGGAGGTAGATCTCGTACGGGGGGGCGGCCGCCGTCGGCGGGGTCGGGAAAGACGTCGTGGATGCAGAGCGTGCCGCCGGCGACGACGTGCGGGGTCCACATCTCGTAGTCGCGGTGGGCCGGCTCGCTGCCGTGGCCGCCGTCGATGAAGAGGAACGCCAGCGGCGTGGTCCAGAAGCGGCCGACGGTGGGCGAGTCGCCCACCAGCGCCACCACCGACGGCTCGAGGCCGGCGTCGAAGAGGGTGCGGCGGAAGAAGGGCAGGGTGTCCATGCGGCCGACGGCGGGGTCGACGAGGTCGGCCTCGTGGTGCTCCCAGCCGGCCTGGTTCTCCTCCGAGCCCCGGTGGTGGTCGAGGGCGAAGAGCACCGTGTCGTGGGCCTGGGCGGCCGCCCCGAGCCACACCGAGGACTTGCCGCAGTAGGAGCCGACCTCCAGGAACGGCCCGCCGGGGACGGCGTCGGCGGCCTCGTTGGCGGCCACCCAGAGGGCGTTGCCCTCGTCGGTGGGCATGAAGCCGCGAGCGGCGACGGCCGCGTCGAGCAGCGGGGCGGACAGGGCGGGCACGGCGTCGGTCACGGCCGGGAACCGTACGGCACCAGGCGCCGGACCCCGAAAGGCCGGCGGCGACCGGCGAGGCGCTCAGGCCTCGGCGGTGGGGTGCTCCAGCGCGGCCTCTTCGAGCTCGATGTCCTCGTCGTAGGGCGTGTGGTGCTCGGGCCCGAACATGATCTTGTCGAGGAACACGTACTTGAGCACCCAGAGGATGCCGAAGCCGGCCACGTTGGCGGCTTGGACGGCGTACTTGTTGCCGTTCTTCAGGCTCTCGACGTCGGGGTTCTTGGTGGCGTTGGCCACCAGCACGACGGCGACGGTGGAGAGGATCCAGCCGGCAACGGTGAAGATCCAGAAGGGCAGGACCTCGCGGCGCATGTGGGCCTTGCCGCGCTTGCCCCACACCCAGTACTTGTTGAGCAGGAAGGCCGGGACGGCCACCAGGCTCACCGCAACGAAGTTCGACGGCACCGGCTTCCACTTGAGCAGGTGCAGGAACCCGAAGAGCAGGATCTGGGTGGTGACCACGCCGAAGCCCGAGGTGCAGACGTAGCGGATGGCCCGCCGACCGGCCTCGGTGCGGCTGTGTGCGTAGAGAGCGGACGGCGACAGGTTCACGGAGATCCGATGGTAAACGGCCGTCGCACCCGCCACGAAGTCACGGTGGCCCGGGCCCCCGCCGTGGACGCCGGGATCGCCTGCGAAGATGGGGCATGGAACAGGCTGCCGTCGACGAGCTGGTCGAGCTGCTCGACCTCGAGGACATCGAGGTGAACGTCTTCCGGGGCGTCAGCCCGGACATCGACGTGCAGCGCGTGTTCGGCGGCCAGGTGGCCGGCCAGGCCCTGGTCGCCGCGGCCCGGACGGTGGAGCCGGACCGCACCATCCACTCGCTGCACGCGTACTTCCTGCGCCCCGGCGACCCTCGGGTGCCGATCCTCTACGAGGTCGACCGCCAGCGCGACGGCCGCTCGTTCACCACCCGGCGGGTGGTGGCCATCCAGCACGGCCGACCCATCTTCAACCTCTCCGCCTCGTTCCACGTGCTGGAGGAGGGCTTCACCCACCAGTTCCCCGCCCCCACCGGCGTCACGCCGCCCGAGGAGCTGGAGGACTTCGCCACCCGCTGGGCGCCCTACAAGGAGCAGGTGGGCCCCTGGTACGACCGGCCCCGCCCCATCGACGTGCGCTACGCCGACTGGTCGCCCCGGGACCGGCGGGAGGCGCTGCCGCCCCGGCACCGCGTGTGGGCCAAGGCGAACGGCAAGCTCCCGGACGACCCCGTCCTGCACGCCTGCGTGCTGACGTACCTGTCGGACATGACCCTGCTCGACACCACGCTCCTGCCGCACGCCGGCACGTTCATGAACACCGGCGTGCAGATGGCCAGCCTCGACCACGCCATGTGGTTCCACCAGCCGTTCCGGGCCGACGAGTGGCTGCTCTACGACCAGGACACCCCCGTGGCCGCCCACGGCCGCGGCACCGCCCGCGGCTTCTTCTTCACCCCCGACGGCACCCTCGCCGTCTCCGTCGTGCAGGAGGGCCTCATCCGCCCCAGCACCCCCCACCCCGGAGCGCTCTCGTGACCCACCTCGGCCCCCGCCCCCGCCGCCTCCTCGCCGGCACCGCCCTCGTGGCCGCCCTGGCCCTGGCCGGGGCGGCCTGCGGCTCGGGCGAGTCCACCAGCGGGGCACCGTCGAGCACCCAGGCGGGCAAGACCAGCTCGACCACCTCGACCGATGGCGGCAGCGGCACCGGGACATCGACGGGCGACCCCAAGGTCGAGAGCACCACCGCCCTGGCCGCCGACGCACCCATCGACCTGGTGGTGCGGCCCGGCGACGACGACCTGTGGCTGGCCGAACGGGGCGGCAAGGTGCGGCGCGTCCGCCCCTCGGACGACGGCGCCAAGCTGGCCACCGAGGGCGAGCCGGTCCTCGACCTCTCCGACCAGACCACCACCGACAGCGAGCGCGGCCTGCTGGGCCTGGCGTTCTCGGCGAAGGGCGACGTGCTCTACGTCAGCTACACCGACCTCGAGGGCGACACCCGCCTCGTCTCCTACGCGGTCGACGGCGACGCGGTCGACGAGGGCAGCCGCAAGGTGCTGCTCGCCGTCGACCAGCCGTTCTCCAACCACAACGGCGGCCACGTGGTGCTCGGCCCCGACGGCAAGCTGTGGTTCGGCCTCGGTGACGGCGGCGACGGCGACGACCCCGGCAACCGGGCCCAGGACCCCGACACCTTCCTCGGCAAGATGCTGCGCATCGACCCTGCCGGCGGCGATCCCGAGGTCGTCATCAGCGGCCTCCGCAACCCGTGGCGCTTCTCCTTCGACGCCGACGGCAGCCTGTGGATCGGCGACGTCGGCCAGAACCAGTGGGAGGAGATCGACCACCTCGCCGCCGACGACATCGAGGGCACCAACCTCGGCTGGAGCGGGCGGGAGGGCACCCACGAGAACGCCAACGTCGACCCCGAGGGCCGCACCGGCACCGATCCCGTCGACCCGGTCTTCGACTACTCCCACGACGGCGGCAACTGCTCGATCACCGGCGGCTTCGCCTACCACGGCAAGGCCATCCCGGAGCTGGTGGGCGCCTACGTCTACGCCGACTACTGCAAGGGCGACGTGCGGGCCATCCGGCTCGGCGACGACGGCACGCTGGCCGCGGAGTACGACCTCGGCCTCCACGTCGACTCGCCGGTCTCGTTCGCGGTCGACGCCGACGGCGAGCCCTACGTGCTCTCCGGCGGCGGCAACGTCGAGCGCATCATCCCCGCCGGCTGAGCCGGCCGCCCCCTCGTCCGGCCGCGGCGCGTCCGGGCGCCACATGGGCTCGGCGCCAGCGGGCAGGCTGTAGCCCGTGTCCAGCACCCCTCCGCCCGACCCGCCCCGACGCCCCGAGGGCTCGCCCCGGCCCTCCGCCGACGGCGCACCCCCCGTCCGCTCGGGCCCGCCCGGCGACGGCTGGGACGACGGGCGGGGCGGGAGCAGCCCCCGCACGCCCCGACGGCGAGGCGCCAGCAGCGCGGCCCGCCGGTCCGGCCCCGGCGGCGCAGCAGCGGGCCGGGCCACCGGCGGCGGCGGGGGCGGCGAGGGCCGCAAGCACCTCCCGCGCTGGCTGGTGCCCGCCATGGGCGGGGCCCTGGTGCTCATCATCCTCCTGGTGGTCGTGTTCGGCGGCGGCAAGGGCGGCAGCAAGGACGCCGGCCCGTGCCTCACCGACCTCATGGCCCACCTGCCGTCGGACAGCCGCGTGGCCTACGGCACCGACCTCGTCCAGGCGCGCGACGCCGGCTACACCGACGACGGCGCCCTCGAGGAGCTGGGCTCCAGCCAGCAGGCCACCGGTGCGCTCCCCGACGCGCTCACCGCGCAGTACCGCTTCGCGCAGCTGCTCACCACCGAGGCGTTCACGGCCCGCACCGGCGTGAAGCCCGACCAGATCGAGTGCTCGCTCAGCGACGTGCAGCGCTCGGTGCTGAGCGGGTCCTTCGACGTCGCCGAGGTCGAGGGGTCCTCGGTCGCCGAGTCCGGCAACCTGGCCGCCACCGAGGACCTGGTGGCCCAGACCCACGGCGACAGCGACCCCAAGAAGGTCCTGGAGGAGCGCGACGGCGGCGGCCTGGCCGGCAACGACGACGCCAAGGCCGCCCTCGAGTCGCTGCGCGACCAGGGCGCCTACAGCGTGCTGGTGGAGGTGGGGAACCCCAACGCCGAGAAGCGGCCCCGTGCCGCCGGGCTGGGCGTGGCCGAGGGGGAGGACGACGACCGGGCGCTGGTGGTGGCGTGGTCCTTCGCCGACGAGGACGCCGCCAAGGCGGGCCGCGCCGATGTGGCCGACCGCATCAACGCCGCCCTGCAGGGCACCACCTCGATCTCCACCGAGGACCTCACCGTCGACGGTTCGCTGGTCACCGCCAAGCTCGACACCCGCAAGGCCCCCAACCTGCAGGCCATCCTCAGCCGCGCCGTCGCCCTCATCCCGCCCGACTGAGCGCCGGCCCCACCCGGTGCGGGGCCGACCGTGAAAAAGCGAAGGGCCGCCGGTCCGGAGACCGGCGGCCCTTGGCCAGATCAGACCGGGAAGGTCAGATCACGCGAACGTTCTGGGCCTCTTCGCCCTTGCGCCCGGGAGCGACGTCGAACTCGACGTTCTGCCCCTCGTCGAGGGACTTGTAGCCCTCGCCCTGGATGTTGGAGAAGTGGACGAACACGTCGTCACCCTGCTCCCGGGAGATGAAGCCGAAGCCCTTCTCAGCGTTGAAGAACTTGACGGTACCAGTAGCCATTATTTTGATCTCTTTCACAGTGGGACGGCCCCTTCTTGGGACATCCTCACCGGCCACCCTAGGTGCAAACCGGCGCGGATCACCTCATTCCGCCGCGAGGGGCCTCCGCCGTTCCCTACGATCGGGCCCGTGACCGTGCTCCCGACCAACGAAGAGCTCGACGGCGGACGCCCCGCGAAGGAGGACCTGGACCGGGTCCTCGAGAGCCACCGGCGCGAGCTCACGGGCTACTGCTACCGCATGCTGGGCTCGGGCGCCGAGGCCGAGGACGCCGTGCAGGAGACCATGATCCGGGCCTGGCGGAAGATCGACTCGTTCGAGGGCCGCTCCGCCCTGCGGTCCTGGCTCTACCGCATCGCCCACAACGTCTGCCTCGACCAGCTCCGCGGCCGCAACCGCCGGGCCCGCCCCATGGACCTGGGTCCGTCGGCGCCGGCCGACACCGTCCTCGGCTCCGTCCTGCCGGAGCACGCGTGGGTCCAGCCCATCGCCGACGAGCGCATCCTCCCGGTGGAGGCCGACCCCGCCGAGCTGTCGGCGGCCCGCGAGTCCATCCGCCTGGCCTTCGTGGCCGCCCTGCAGCACCTGCCCCCGCAGCAGCGAGCCGTGCTGATCCTGCGCGAGGTGCTGCGCTGGCAGGCCACCGAGGTCGCCGACCTGCTGTCCACCACGGTGCCGGCGGTGAACAGCGCGCTGCAGCGGGCCCGGGCCACCCTGGCCGCCAAGGACATCCCGTCCCTCGACGAGGGCGGGGCCACCGCCGCCGGCGACCTGGACGAGGAGCACGACGCGCTGCTGGCCCGCTACCTCGAGGCCTTCGAGAAGTACGACATCGGCGAGCTGGTCTCGCTGATCGCCGAGGACGCCACCTTCTCCATGCCGCCGTTCGCCCTGTGGCTCGAGGGCACCACCGACATCGCCGCCTGGTACGTCGGCCAGGGCATCGGCTGCAAGGATGCCCGGCTGCTGCCCGTGAAGGTCAACGGCACCGGCGGCTTCGGCGCCTACAAGAAGGTGCACGAGGGCCTCTGGGAGCCGTTCTGCATCCAGCTCCTCGAGATCACCGACGGCCGCTTCACCGGCCTGCACCACTTCCTCGACCCCACCCTCTTCGCCGACTTCGGCTTGCCGCCGCGCATCGAGGCCTGAGCCAGCCGACCGCCCCGGTCGGCGCCGATGAGTTCGGCGCGCCCGCGGCGTCTCCCCGTGCACACCCACCAACGCCCCTCTGGAGGCCCCCCCGTGTCCCGCATGCTCTTCGTCAACCTCGCCGTCGCCGACCGTGGTGCGTCGGCCGCCTTCTACGAGGGCCTGGGCTTCGAGCTCAACGCGCAGTTCAGCAGCGACACCACGGCGTGCATCGTGGTCAGCGACCAGGCCTCGATCCTGATCCACGAGCCCTCCCGCTTCACCGACTTCACCAAGAAGCCGATCGCCGACTCCGCGGCGTCCACCGAGGCGATCCTCGCCTTCTCCGCCGAGAGCCGCGAGGAGGTCGACACCATCGCCGACCAGGCCCTGGCCAGCGGGGGCAGCGCCGCCAACGACGCCCAGGACCACGGCTTCATGTACGGCCGCTCCTTCCAGGACCCCGACGGCCACCTGGTCGAGATCATCTGGATGGACCCCACCCAGATGTAGCCGGCTACCCCGGCTCGACGGTGAGGTGGAACGGCGTCGCCGCGGTGGCGATACCGTTCACCTGCAGGGCGATGGCGTGCTCGCCGGGGTGGTACCGGCGGGTGCTGATGGGCTTGAAGGGGTGGCGGCGCGAGACCGTCACGGACTCGCCCGGCGCCAGCACCCTGGTGGCCAGCTTGAACACCTTGGGCGTGCGGCCGCCGTTGGCCTTCACGTGGTGGACCACGTAGTCGACGGCCAGCCGGGCGGGCGCGTCGCCGGTGTTCACGAGGGTGGCCTCGAAGGGCAGCTCGCCGCCCACCGCCACCGTGGCGGCGCCGAGGACCGGTGCGGTGACGGTGACCGCATCGGCGGGCGGGAAGCCGAGCAGGGCGAGCGCTCCGGGGTGGCCCTGCTTCACCAGCGTCCGCAGGCCGTGGCGCACCAGCCGCTGGGTCTCGACGCCGGCCTCGGGCGCCGCCAGCCAGCGCTCGGCCAGCTCGACGGCCAGGTCGGGCTGCTGCCGGTTGAGGTCGTTCAGGTGGTTGGCCACCGAGCGGCGGACGTACTCGCTCTCGTCGCGGTGCAGGGCATCCAGGATGGGCACCGTCGTCGAGGGCCTCGCCAGGATCGCCGGCACCCGCTTCGACCACGGCAGGAAGGGCCGGGTGCCCTCGGTGGCCAGGCGGCGCACGTGCTCGTCCGGGCTTTCGGTCCAGCCGACGATGGTGGCGACGGCACGATCGAGGTCGGCCGCAAGGAGGCCGCGGATGGCGAACTCGCCGCTGAGCCGCGGCGTGAGCTCGGCCAGCAGGGCGAGGGCGTCGTCGAAGGCTGCGGTGCCGCCGTCGGCGAGGGCCAGGGCCACCGCCGCCTCGGTCACCGGCCAGGTCATCCACCCGGTGAAGCCGGGGTCGGCCAGCGCTGCTCGGGCGGCCGCCGCCAGCGGGGCGTAGCCGCCGGGCACGTCCTGCACGAGGGCGTCGGCCAGCAGCACGGCCCGCTGGCGCAGGGCCAGCGGGGCGATGCGCCGGCGGGCGGCGCGGACGGCGGTGCACGCCGTGCCCGGCAGTGCTCGCTCCACGGCGACCGCCAGCGCGGTGACGACCTCGGGACCGATCAGCTCGTCAGCGGTGGGCACCGGCGGAGCGTACCGACGAGGTCCGCCCACCGGGTTCGCCGGGGTGGGGCCGGTGACCGAGACTGGAGCATGCAGATCATCGGGCTCCTGCTGGCGGCGGTGCTGGGGCTGGGCGCGCTCGGGGCGGTGCTGCACTACCTGCGGCGGCGGCTGGTGCGGGACCCGTTCGCACCGGGGCGCCAGCGACGGGTGGCCGGCGCGGTGCTCGGCGGCCTCTTCCTGCTGGTGGTGGTGTGCCTGGTGCTGGCGAACGTGGGGCCCGACCTCGTGTCCCGCTGGCGGTGCCGGGCTACGTCGGCCTGGCCGTGCTCTTCTACCTGCTGCTCGCCCTCCTGGTGCTGGAGGTCCCCCGCTTCGCCTTGGCTCGATGGGACCGCCGCCCCGCCGCCGCGCCCGGCACGGCCCACGACCACGACCACGACCACGACCACGACCACGACCACGATCACGACGGGCACACGCACCCGCATCCACACCCGCACGAGCTCGCTGACCCGGGGCGGCGGCACTCCATCGCCCGGGTGCTGGCCGGCACCGCCGGCGCGGTGGCGTTGGGGACGACGGGCTACGGCTTCGTGCAGGCCCGTCGGATCAAGGCCAAGCCGGTGACCATCCCCCTCGCCCGCCTGGACCCGGCGCTCGACGGGCTGCGCATCGCCCTGCTGTCCGACGTGCACCTCACCCGCGGCCTGCGCGAGCGCTCGTGGATGGCCGAGACCGTCGCCAAGGTGAACCGGGAACGGGTGGACCTGGTGGCGGTGGTGGGCGACCTGGTCGACGGCGACGTCGGCGAGCTCGGCGGGTTCGCCGCCCCGCTCCAGGACCTGCGGGCGCCGCTGGGCACGTTCTTCGTGACCGGCAACCACGAGTACATCTCCGGCGCCGAGCAGTGGATCGACTTCCTCCCGACGCTCGGCGTGCGGGTGCTGCAGAACGAGCGGGTGGAGCTGCGCCACAAGGGGGCGGTGCTCGACCTGGCCGGCATCGACGACGTGGCCGGCGGCCGCGAAGGGCGGGGACCCGACGTCGCCAAGGCGCTCGACGGCCGCGACCGGGACCGCACCGTCGTGCTCCTGGCCCACCAGCCGATCCTGGTCGACCAGGTCCGCGACGCCGGCGTCGACCTGCAGCTCTCGGGCCACACCCACGGCGGCCAGCTCTGGCCGGTGCACTACCTGGCCCGCCTGCAGCAGGGGCACCTCGCCGGGCTGGAGCAGGTGGGCGACACGGTGCTCTACACGTCGCGCGGCGTCGGGTCCTGGGGTCCGCCGGTGCGGGTGGGGGCACCGCCGGAGATCACGATCATCACCCTGCGCTCCGAGCGGCGCTGAGCGCCCTGCGGTAGACCGAGGAGCGGTGCGGACCGGCTGCACCGGACAGATCGGGGCACCACGTGGACGACGACCTCCGGGCACGACGGCTGGCGGTGGTGGAGGAGCACTTCGCCTCTGAGGTCGAGCAGGCCTTCGACCGCACGCTGGCCACCTTCGACGGCCACCCCCGCTACGAGATCATGGCCACCGGCCAGGTCTTCGACGGGGCCGAGGAGGTCATGGGCTACTACCTGAGCACTCGCACCGCCTTCCCCGACCAGCGCCACGACAACGTGCGCACCCACGTCGCCGACGACGCGGTGATCACCGAGTTCGACCTCCTGGGCACCAACCTCGGGGAGTTCTTCGGGCTGCCGCCGACGGGGCGCTCGTTCCGGGTGCCGGTGATCGCGGTGTTCTCCTTCGTGGGCGACGAGATCGTCAACGAGCGGATCTACTTCGACTCCGCCAGCCTGGTGAACCAGATCGGCCACGGCGCCCTGCTGGCCGCCCTCGCCGACACCTGAGGGTCCCAGCCTCCTCTGAGGGTCCTCTGCCGGGAGCGGGAGGCTGCTCGCGCAGCATGGCCGTCGTCCCACCACCTCGGGCGGGACCGGAACCCCGGAGCGCAGCATGGACCCCTTCGAGCACCACCCCGACGAGCACGACGACGAGCACGACCTCGGCCTGCAGCACGACCTGGCCACCATGGAGCGCCTCGGTGCCCTGGCCCCGGTGGGCGCTCCCGCCGCCACCGGCCTCGCCGGGCTCGCCGACGGCCTCGACGTCGCCAAGGCCAAGCGCATGGACCGGCGCCGGGCGCTGACGATGATCGGCGGTGGCGGTGCCGCAGCCCTCGTGCTGGCGGCGTGCAAGATCCCGGTGACGGGCGGTGGCTACGCCGTCACGCCCACCGAGACCGCCGGCCCGTACCCCGGCGACGGATCGAACGGGCCCGACGTGCTCAGCACCTCCGGCGTGGTGCGCCGCGACATCCGCTCCAGCTTCGGTTCCCTCTCGGGCACCGCGGCCGGCGTGCCGCTGACCATCGAGCTGAAGGTCACCGACGTGAGCAGGGGCAACGTGGTCAAGCCGGGCGCGGCGGTCTACCTGTGGCACTGCAACCGGGACGGCAAGTACTCCCTCTACAGCTCCGGGGTGACCAACCAGAACTACCTGCGGGGCGTGCAGGCCGCCGACGCCGATGGGAACGTGACCTTCACGAGCATCTTCCCCGCCGCCTACGACGGCCGCTGGCCCCACATCCACTTCGAGGTCTACGAGAGCCTGGCCACGGCCAAGAGCGTCTCGAACAAGGTGCTGACGTCGCAGATGGCGCTGCCCAAGGCCGCCTGCGACACGGTCTACGCCACCTCCGGCTACGGCGCCTCGAAGGCCAACCTGGCCAAGACCTCGCTGGCCACCGACATGGTCTTCCGCGACGGCTACAGCCACGAGCTGGCCACCGTCACCGGCAGCACCAGCGCCGGCTACACCGCCAAGCTCACCATCGCCGTCCCCTGATCGCCTGGTGCCGGCCGGTCTCGGCTCAGACGTCGCGGACCGCACCCCGCGAGGCCGAGGTGGTGGTGCGGGCGTAGGCCCGCAGCGAGGCCGGGACCCGACGGTCGCGGCCCCTCGCGGTCCACGGTGCCGGCGACGCCTCCTCGTCGGCGCGGCGGCGAGCCAGCTCGTCATCCGGCACGTCCAGGTGGATGGTGCGGGCCGGGATGTCGATCTCGACGAGGTCGCCGTCACGGACCAGCGCGATGGCCCCGCCCGCGGCGGCCTCGGGCGAGACGTGGCCGATGCTCAGGCCCGACGAGCCGCCCGAGAAGCGGCCGTCGGTGACCAGGGCGCAGGCGCCCGCCAGGCCCATGCTGCGCAGGTAGGTGGTCGGGTACAGCATCTCCTGCATGCCGGGGCCGCCCCTGGGGCCCTCGTAGCGGACGACGACGACGTCGCCAGCGGCCACCACCCCGCCGAGGATGGCGTCGACGGCCTGGTCCTGGCTCTCGAAGACCCGCGCCGGGCCCCGGAACGCCAGCAGGTCGTCGGCGATGGCCGCCGCCTTGACGATGCAGCCGTCGGGGGCGAGGTTGCCGCGCAGCACCGCGAGGCCGCCGTCGGGCCGGTAGGCGTGGGCGGCGTCGCGGATGCAGCCGTCGACGGGATCGAGGTCCAGGCTCGGCCACCGCCGCGACTGGCTGAACGCCTGGGTGGTGCGCACGCCGCCCGGCGCGGCGCGATACCAGCTCTGCACCGCTGCGGTCGCGCCCCCGCCCCGGACGTCCCAGCGGGCCAGGACCTCGGCCAGGGTGTCGCCGCTGACGGTGGGGACCGTGGTGTCGAGCAGGCCGGCCCGGTCGAGCTCGCCGAGGATGGCGTGCACGCCGCCGGCCCGGTGCACGTCCTCGATGTGGAAGCGGTCGGTGGCCGGCGCCACCTTGCACAGGCTCGGGACGCGGCGGCTGAGCCGGTCGACGTCGTCCATGCTCAGCTCGACGTCCCCCTCGAACGCTGCGGCCAGCAGGTGCAGGACGCTGTTGGTGCTGCCGCCCATGGCCAGGTCGAGGGCGAAGGCGTTCAGGAACGACCGCCGATCCGCGATGCGGCGGGGCCGGGCGGTGTCGTCGCCCTCGGCGTAGCAGCGTCGGGCCAGGTCCACGATCGTGCGCCCGGCCCGGCGGAAGAGCGCCTCGCGGTCGGCGTGGGTGGCCAGCACGGTCCCGTTGCCCGGCATCGCCAGGCCCAGCGCCTCGGTGAGGCAGTTCATCGAGTTGGCGGTGAACATCCCCGAGCACGATCCGCAGGTGGGGCAGGCCGCCTCCTCCACCGCTGCGACCTCCTCGTCGGTGCTGCCCGGGCGGGCGGCGACCTCCATCGCCGAGATGAGGTCGACCCGGACCTCCTGACCGTCGACGGTGACCCGGCCCGATTCCATGGGCCCGCCCGACACGAACACGGTGGGGATGTCGAGGCGCATCGCGGCCATGAGCATCCCGGGCGTGATCTTGTCGCAGTTCGAGATGCAGACCAGGGCGTCGGCCCGGTGCGCCTCGACGACGTACTCGATCGAGTCGGCGATGAGGTCCCGGCTCGGGAGGCTGTAGAGCATCCCGGCGTGGCCCATGGCGATGCCGTCGTCCACTGCGATGGTGTTGAACTCGCGGCCCACGCCACCGGCCGCCGCGACCTCGTCGGCCACCAGCCGACCGAGGTCGCGCAGGTGCACGTGGCCGGGCACGAACTGGGTGAACGAGTTGGCGATGGCCACGATGGGCTTGTCGAAGTCGCCGTCGGTCATGCCGGTCGCCCGCCACAGGGCGCGGGCGCCCGCCATGTTGCGGCCGGCGGTGGTGGTCTTGGAGCGGAGCTCGGGCACTGGTCGTCCTCGTGGTCGGTGTGCCCGGCACGGTCGCGCCGGCGCCCGGGGCGGAGAAGCCCCTGCTGGTGGTGGCACTGCCAGGACTACCGTCGGCGCCGTGCGCCAGGCCGAGCTCGGGACCTTCCTCCGCTCCCGTCGCGAGCGCCTCGACCCCGCTGCCGTCGGCTTCCCGGCCTCGACCCGTCGTCGGGCCCCCGGCCTGCGCCGGGAGGAGCTGGCCTCGCTGGCCGGCGTGGCCGTGTCGTGGCTGGCCAAGCTCGAGCAGGGCCGGGCGCCCGGCGTCTCGGCCGAGGTGCTGGGCGCGCTCGCCGGGGCGCTGCGCCTCGACGACGCCGAGCGGGCCCACCTGTTCGCCCTCGCCGGCCTGCGACCTCCCGACGGGACCGCGCCGAGCGCACCGCTGGTCACCCCGGCGCTGCGGGCCCTGCTCGCCGGGCTCGACCCGTCGCCCGCCTACGTGCTCGACCGCACCTGGCGGATCGTGGCCCACAACGCCGGCGAGGCCGCCCTCTTCCCGCCCGTCGCCGCCGCCCCGGAGCCGCCGAACCTGCTCGAGCTGACCTTCGGCGACGCCGGCCTGGCGTCGCTGATGGCCGACCACGATGCGGAGCTGGTCCGCTTGGTGGCCCAGTTCCGCATCCACGCCACCGAGTGGCCCAGCCCCGACCTGGACACCCTCGTGGCCCGGCTGTCGGCGCGTGCGCCGCGCTTCGCCGAGCTGTGGTCGGGCCAGGACGTGGCCCCGTTCGAGACCACGCGCCGCCTCTTCGACCACCCCACCGCCGGCCGCCTGGCCTTCGACCACCACCGCTTCGCCGTGCTGGACCAGCCCGGCGCGCAACTGGTGGTCTACACGTCGGCCGACGGCACCGACAGCGCCCGACGGCTGCTCGCCGCGAGCTGATCGGCGGCGTCGGTCAGGCGTCGCCCACCGACGAGATCTCGTAGCGCCGCACGTCGGCATCCAGGATGGCGGCCTGCTGGTCACCGCTGGGGCCCGAGCCCCGGAACGCGAGCAGCGGCTCCTCGGCCTCCCAGCGCTCGAAGATGCGGATGCGGCCGGGATCGACGGTGTCGGCGGTGATCGAGAAGTCGAAGCACCCCTCGGTGGCCCGGGCGGCCTCGACCACCGCCACGCAGCCGGCGACGTAGGCGTCGCGCTCGGAGGGATCGACGACGAGGTGCCCAGCGATGACCAACATGCCGGTTCCGACGCCCGGCCCGGCCGGAACTCATCGGTGGAGCGTGCGAAGACCCTCACACCCGCACGGAGGCGGAAGAGGACCCTGCGGCCGCGCCCCTGACGGTGTGTCAGGACCGATGTGCCACGACGGTGCGCTGGCGGCCAGACTCGGGTGCGAAAATGGAACACGTTCCAGTACGAGACCGGGGACCCCATGTCTGAAGCCGATCGCATCGAGGAAGCCAAGGCCAAGTACCGGGCCGAGCGGGACAAGCGGTTGCGGGCCGACGCCCAGGCCCAGTACTCGCAGCTCACCGAGGACTACGAGGAGTTCGACCACGATCCGTGGGCCGAGCCCGGCTTCACCCGCGAGCCCGTGGTGGAGCGGACCGAGGTGGTGATCGTGGGCGGCGGCTTCGCCGGCATGCTCACCGCCGTCGGCCTCCTCAGCAGGGGCATCACCGACTTCCGCATCGTCGACAAGGCCGGTGACTTCGGCGGCACCTGGTACTGGAACCGCTACCCCGGTTGCATGTGCGACGTCGAGTCGCTGATCTACCTGCCCCTGCTGGAGGAGACCGGCTACTGCCCGACCATGCGCTACGCCCCGGCGCAGGAGATCTTCGAGCACTGCCAGCGCATCGGCCACCACTTCGACCTGTACCCCCACGCCCTTTTCCAGACCGAGATGGACACCGCGGTGTGGGACGAGCCCGACGCCCGCTGGAACATCACCACGTCGCGCGGCGACCAGCTCTCGGCCAAGTTCCTGATCACCGCCGGCGGCATCCTGCACAAGGCCAAGCTCCCGGCCATCGAGGGCATCACCGACTTCGCCGGTCGCGCCTTCCACACCGCGCGCTGGGACTACGGCTACACCGGCGGCAGCCCCACCGAGCCCATGGACCAGCTGGCCGACAAGCGGGTCGGCATCATCGGCACCGGCGCCACCTCGATCCAGGTCGTCCCCCAGCTGGCGAAGGCGGCCAAGGAGGTCTACGTCTTCCAGCGGACCCCCTCCGCCGTCGGCGTGCGGGCCAACGAGCCCGTGGACCGGGCCTGGTTCGACGCCCAGGAGCCCGGCTGGCAGGCCGAGCGCATGGCCAACTTCACCTCGGCGGTCTCCGGCGAGCAGCCTGAGCAGAACCTGGTCGGCGACGGCGCCACCCAGCTGCTGTGGCAGGACACCCAGCAGCAGGCCGACACGCCCGAGCGCGCCGCCGAGCTGGAGCGATCCGACTTCGAGACCATGGAGTCCCTGCGGGCCCGCATCGACGAGGTGGTCGACGACCCGGCCACCGCCGAGAAGCTCAAGCCCTGGTACGGCAAGCACTGCAAGCGCCTCTGCTTCCACGACGAGTACCTGGCCGCCTTCAACCAGCCCAACGTCCACCTGGTCGACACCAACGGCCAGGGCGTGCACCAGGTCACCAGCAAGGGCCCCGTGGTCGACGGCGTCGAGTACGAGCTCGACCTGCTCGTCTACGCCTCGGGCTTCGAGGTCACCACCGGCCTCGTGAGCCGGCTGGGCTTCGACCCGGTCGGCCGGGACGGCGTCCGCCTGAGCGAGCGCTGGCACGACGGCGCCCACACGCTCCACGGCGTGCTCACCAACGGCTTCCCGAACCTGCTCGTCTGCCACTTCATCCAGGCCGGCTACGGGTTGAACTTTCACCACTACCTGCGCGAGCTCACCGCCCACCTGGCCGCGATCGTGGCCCAGGCCTCCGAGGAGGGCATCACCTCGATCGAGGCCACCGTCGAGGCCGAGGACGCCTGGCTGGCTCTGCTCTGGGAGGCCGGCAAGGGCTTCGGCCGCTACTCCGCGGCCTGCACGCCGAGCTACCACAACAGCGAGGGCGCTCGCACCATGGCGGCGGCCCGCAACGTCGTGATCCCCGGCAACCTCATGAACTACATCGGCCACCTGCAGCGCTGGCGAGACGAGGGCGACCTCCCCGGCACGGTCGTCGTCCGCGCCGAGGCCACCAGGGTCTGACGGCGGCGGGTCGGGTAGGCGTCGGCCATGCCCGACCCGACCGGCCCGATGCACCTCGTCCTCGTCCGCCACGGCGACGCCCACGCCGGGTTCCACGGGCCCATCGCCGGGCCGAAGGGGTGCCAGGGCCTGACGCCGCTGGGCCGGCGGCAAGCCGAGGCCCTGCGCGAGCACCTGGCCACCACCGGCCGGGTGCAGGCCGACGTGCTCATCGCCAGCGTCCTCCCCCGCGCCATCGAGACGGCCGAGATCATCGCGCCGGGCCTCGGCCTCGAGCTGTCCGAACGGGACTGCGACCTGTGCGAGGTGCACACCGGCGAGGCCGACGGGGTCGACTGGTCGCTCTACAACGAGCGCTTCGGCTCCTTCGACATGGAGGCCGAGCCCGACCGGCCCTTCGCCCCCGGCGGCGACAGCTGGAACGGCTTCCACGACCGGGTCTCGCGCACGTTCGAGCGCCTGGCCCGGGAGCACGCCGGCCAGACGGTGGTGGTGGCGTGCCACGCCGGGGTGATCATGGCGTCGATGCGCCTGCTGCTGGGCATCGGCGACCCCGCCACCAGCGCCCACCTCCGCCCCACCAACACCGGGCTGACCGAGTGGGAGCACGATCCGGTGGCCGGTCGCTGGCTCCTGCGCTCCTACAACGAGGCCGACCACCTCATCGGGCTCGACGTCGTCGACGGCTGAGCGGGCTCGCCCGGGGGAAGGGGGCCGGGATGGACGACCCCCAGCCGTACTCCACCGCCGCCGCCCGGGAGGCCGCCGCCCACGACCAGCTCGCCGAGTGGGTCGGGCGGTTCCTGAGCAGCCCCGGCAGCGACAACGCCCCGCTGGCGAAGCTGCTCTCGGACCCACCGCTCGCCTGGCTCGGACCGGTGCTGCTGCCGCTCGACCAGCTCAACCGCTTGGCCGGGCCGCCCGGGCACCCCGTGGTGGAGGAGGTCGACGACGACTACTGGCGCGACGACGTGGAGGAGCTGGCCCAGGCGGTCGACGGCGGCCACGAGCCGGCCCCGGTGGTCGTGACCCACCAGGGCGACCACCTCAAGCTCGAGGACGGGAACCACCGCGTGGAGGCCCTCCGGCGAGCGGGCGAGACCGAGGCCTGGGCCGTCATCGGCTTCGAGGGCCCCGAGGAGCGCGACGCCTTCATCGCCCGCAGCGAGGCGACGGCGGCACCGGAGGGCTGAGCGCCCGGACGGTCGGCCGGTCCGCAGCCGGCGTCCTCGACAGATCGCAAAGAATGTTTGCAAAGGAAGTGTGCGATCCGTACGGTGGTCGCCGTGACCCGACCCGCGCACGATCCCGAGTCCGTCGTCCACCTCGACGCCACGCAGCTGCGGGCGCTCGCCCACCCGCTGCGCATGCGCCTCCTCGCCCGCCTGCGCCGGGAGGGCCCCGCCACCGCCTCGGCGCTGGCCCGCCGGTTCGGCACCAACAGCGGCCAGACCAGCTACCACCTCCGCCAGCTGGCCGAGGCGGGGCTGGTGGAGGACGACCCCGAGCACGGCGACGGGCGGGACCGCTGGTGGCGGGCCGCGCACGAGAGCACCTCGTGGTCGAGCACCGAGTTCGTCGACGACCCCGACGCCAAGGCCGCCGACGCCTGGCTCCTCGGCCACCTCATCCGCCGCCACGGCGAGTCGCTCGGCGCCTGGCTCGACGAGCGCGAGCACCTGCCCGCCGCGTGGATGAGCGCCAGCGACCTGTCGGACCTGTGGCTGGTGATGACCCCCGAGCGCCTGAAGGCCATGAGCGCCGAGCTGCACGCCGTCATCGCCCGCTACCGCGCCGAGCCACCCGACACCGCGCCGGATGCCCGCGAGGTGACCGTGCACCTCCACGCGTTCCCGACGGCGGAGTCGGACCGGTGATCTCCGCCGCCACCGCTCGGCGCCGCTACCTCGGGCTGCTCGCCCTGCGGTGGCTGCCCGTGGGCCTCACCATCCCGGTGTCGGTGCTGATCCTCACCCACCGCGGCCTCTCGCTCGGCCAGGTCGGCCTGGCCACCGCCGCCCAGGGGTTCGTGGTCTTCCTGCTCGAGCTGCCCACCGGCGGCCTCGCCGACGCCCTCGGCCGGCGGCCGGTCCTCATGGCCGCCACGGCCATCGACGCCGCCGCCCTCGCCGTGTTCCTGGTGGCCCGCAACCCGGCGCTGCTGGTGGGCGTCTACGCCGCCAAGGGCATCTCCCGAGCGCTCGACAGCGGCCCCCTCGACGCCTGGTACGTCGACGCCGT
This sequence comes from Aquihabitans sp. G128, assembly GCF_019048865.1. Lineage (GTDB taxonomy): Bacteria > Actinomycetota > Acidimicrobiia > Acidimicrobiales > Iamiaceae > Aquihabitans. The sequence continues at coordinate 2,484,686 of NZ_CP077604.1, forward strand.
CGTGGCCGCCGAGCCCGATGCGGCGGCCGCGCCCGCCGACGGGCGACCGGCCGGACGGCGGCCCGCCGGGCGGCGGCCCGGCTACGAGACGACGCTCGCCCACGGGGCTGCCGTGCTCAGCGCGGCGATCGCCGTCGGCGCGCTGGCGTCGGGCGCGCTGGTGGCGCTGGGCGGGGTCGGGCCGGTGCACGGGCTCTCCACCCCGATCGTCGCCGCCGTGCTGCTCGACCTGGTGGCCATCGCTGCTCTGCGCACCCTCATGGTCGAGCCCCAGGCGGCGCACGGGCGAGGCACCCTGGGGGCCGGGCTCCGCGAGGCGCCCGACCACGTCCGCACCGCGCTCCGGGCGGTGCGGACCTCCCGGGTGCTGGTGGCCCTCGTGGCGGTCGAGGTGCTGTGGTGCTTCGGGATGGCCGCCTTCGAGCTGCTGGTGTCGCCCCGCATGGCCGAGCTGCTCCACAGTCGCGACCGGGCGGCGTCGGTGTTCGGCCCGGTCACGTCGGGCGCCTGGGTGGCCTCGGCGCTCGCCGCCGCCCTGGTGCCCCGGCTCGTCCGGCGGGTGGGGACGCCGCGGGCCGGCGCCGTCCTGCGGGTCGCCCACGGGCTGGCCGTGGGCGCCATGGCGCTGGCGGCCGGCCCGGTGGGCCTGGTGGTCGCCTACGCCGCCACCTACGCAGTGCACGGCGCCGCCAACCCGGTGCACCAGAGCCTCCTGCACCGGGAGGTGCAGGGCCCGTCCCGGGTCACGATCCTGTCGGTGAACTCCATGGTGGGCATGCCCGCCGCCGCCATCGGCGGCATCGTGCTGGGCGCCCTGGCGGACGCAGCCGGCATCCCGGCGGCCATGGCGCTGGGTGCGGTGGTCCTCGCAACCGCCACCCCGCTCTACCTGGTGGGCCGGGCGCGGCCGGGCGCCGAGGCCACCGCCCGCTCGTTGACCGCCGCCTGACCGGCCCGCGCGACGGGCCGGCGGCTCGGCTCAGCCGGTGTAGGTGGGCGAGCCCGCCACCGGCGTGGCGCCGGTGCTCTCGGTCACCACCGGGGTCGTGGTGGGCACGACCGTGGTGGTGGAGGTGGTGGTGCTGGTCGTCGTCGAGGTCGTGGTGGTCGTCTCGGGGAGCGAGAGCACGATCGGCTCGGCGTAGGTGGTGGTGGCCACCAGCGACTCGAGGAACGAGACGTCGGCGTTGAGCCGGCCGACGTCGAAGCAGCCCATGTCGGCCGGATCCTCGGCGTCGAAGCCGCGGTAGGCGTTCAGGGCGTTGATCGCGGCGGCCAGGGCGGTGTCGAAGTCCGGTGCCTCGCCGTCATCGCAGCTGGTGAGGGCGGCCTCGAAGGCGGCTCGGGCGTCGGCGCCGGCACCGGCCGTGACGACGGCGAGGACCTGCGGGTCCGAGCGGTAGCTGAGGTCGGTGTAGCGCCCGTTGAGGAAGTGCTGGACGAGCGCCTTCACGTCGGTGGGCGACACGAGGGTGTGGCCGTCGGGGACCGAGGTGACCTTGAAGCCGACGTCGACCACCTCGCCGAAGCCGTCGATGGACGGGCCGTAGGCGAGGGTCGGGTAGGCGTAGTGGCCGGGCCCGGGCCAGGCCGGGAAGCTCTGGCCGTCGGGCAGGTAGATCTCGAGCTTGCCCATGGCCTCGTCCCACTCGGCCTGGGTGACCTCGGGCGGCGCGCACTCGAGCACGTCGCCGTCGTCGTTGGTGAGCTCGTAGACCACCTGGGTGTCGGCGGGCACGGCGTGGGTCACGCCGTCGGCGCCGTTCTGGTCGGCCACGTCGAACGACACCACGTCGAGGACGCCGAAGTCCTGCTTGCCGAAGCCGAAGTAGGCGCCGCAGCTCTCGTAGGTGCCGTCGGCGGGGTCGGCAGCCGGGGCGCGGACGCCGGTGTCGCGGGTGCCGGCGGCCGGCGAGGACTGGGCGACCGGCGCCCAGCCGGAGACGGCGGTGGCCACCGCGGCGACCACGCCGGCGGCGGGCAGCAGCGCCCGGTTCTTCACCCGTACCGAAGTCATGTGCGCCCCTTGCCCATTCCCGTCGTCCGCTCCGCCACCACGACGGAGAACCCGGACGAATCGGACATTAGTCGCTCCGGGTGACGCTCCCGTCAGGGTCCATGGGCGGCATGAGGCGGTCGAGCGCGGCGATGCGGTCCGGGTGCCGCAGGCCCGCCACCAGGTGCTCGCCCATCGACGTGCGCCGCCCGTCGCTGTGCAGGCGGCCGGGCCAGCCGTGGAGCTGGTGGTACGCCGACGCGGCGTAGATCAGGGCGGTGGCCACGTGGCGGCGGCGGAAGCCCTCGCCCACGTAGACCTGGTCGACCACGGCCTCGTCGCGCCACCACCGGATGGCACCCACCTGGTCGCGGCTCCGCGTCGGCAGGTGGAAGAAGGTGGCGTCGGGGACCACCACGCCGGGCTCCACCACGTCGTGCTCGTAGCCGACGAGCGTCATGGCCGGGCGGGCGTCCTGCAGCTCCGGGAGGGCGACGAACCACATGGTCGGGCTGCCCGGCGCCGCATCGGGGCTCACCCGCAGCCGGGGGCGGCGCTGGTCGTCGAGGTCGGCCCGCCAGATCTCGAAGCGGCCGGGCAGCTCCTCGTCGCCCTCGACGGTGGTCCCGTCGGGGTGGTCGTCGCTGAACAGGCAGCGCACCTGCCACCGGCCGCCGGGCAGCGGCGCCTGGCGCTGGTACCAGGCCGAGGTCCCGGGCGCCGGCACGGCGGCGGCCGCCGGCTGGTCGGGAGCATCGACGTCGTCGGCAGCGGGGGCCATGGCCGCGGATCCTAGGCAGGGCCGCGGCGCGCTTCGCCGCTACTGTCGGCGCCTCGTGTGGCACCGCCGGTACCCAGGCAACCTCGAGGAGTGGCACCGCGACCTGCGGTCGTCCACCGGCGCGTTGGCCGGGACCGACGTCGCCCTGGCGGTGTTCGACCCGTTGACGGGCGCGCTGCTGGCCGCCACGCCCGGCGTGGCGGCGGTCCTGGGCGCCGAGCTGCCGGCGACCGCGCTGGACCTCGTGGAGCGCGGCCTCGTGGCCCGTCCCGACCTGCAGGCGGTGGCCGACCACCTCGCCGCCTGGCGGGCGCTCGACGAGATCGAGGGCGCCGGCCGCGAGTCCAGCCACTCGTGGTCGACGCGGCTGCGGGCGCACCCCGCGACCGGCAGCGTCGAGCTGGCCGTGGACATCCTCCACCACCGCCGTCCGGCCATCCCCGCCGAGGCCGTCGTCGTCACCCTGCACGCCGGCCACCACACCACGTCGACCGACGCGCCCAACGTCGGCGGGATCCTCGATCGGTTCTGGCTGGTCTACGACCACCAGATGCGCATCGTCGCCGCCGACCCGCGCATGGCCCGGTTGGGGCTCGCCCCCGAGCACCAGGTCGGCATGCTCGCCGCCATCACGGTGCACCCGGAGGACCTCCCGGCGGTGGTGCCGCTCGTGGTCGCCGTCATCAACGAGCAGATCGAGGCCGCCCACTACGCGGTCCGGATCCGCGGCGACCAGGGGTGGGTCCGCGTCCAGGTCGAGCTCCGCCGGCTCCTCTCGCCGGACGGGCCGATGCTCGTCGGCGCCGTGCAGCCCCTCCCCGACGCCCGTCGCCCGCTCGCGCCGGACGCCCTGACGCCGCGTGAGGCCGCGGTCGTCCGCGCCCTCTTCGACGGCCTGCGGGTGGCCACCATCGCCGAACGGGACGGCGTGGCGGTGAAGACGGTCCGCAACCAGCTGGCGGCGATCTACCGGAAGCTGGAGGTGGGCGGCCAGGAAGAGCTGCTCGGCACCTACACCCGTCCGGTCGGGTGAGGGCCGGGCGGTTGGAGCGGCCGCCGCCTCAGGGGAAGTCGATCCCCGAGGGCATGACCGCTCCCGGGGGCGCCGCGCTCGTGCACTGGCCACCGGTGCTCTCCATGCTCCGGCACACCGTCGACGTGCCGTAGGGGTCGCCCACCGACGCCCGGAACGGGTCGGCCACGTAGTCGCCGGTGCCGGCGGTCGTGGCGGGTCCGGCGCCGGCCGCGGTCGTGGCGGGTCCGGCGCCGGCCGCGGTCGCCGTCGCCTCGGCGACGGTGGCCGGGCGGCCGGCATCGGCGGTCGCCGGCGTGGTGGGCAGCACGGCCAGCGCGCCACCGAGGGCCAGGGCGGCCACGAGGGCGCCGAGTCGGCGGCGCACGGCGCTGGTGGGAGCGGGGGTGGTCATGGCGGGGTCCTCCTGGAGGGGTCGGTCATCGTCCGGTGGTGACGAAGGTGTCGGTCGAGGTGCTGACCCGGTGCTCGTGGCCGCCGAAGAGCCCGTCGGCGTCGAAGCCGTCGGTCTGGACCCAGTAGAACTCGGCGCCGTCGGGGCTCACGTACTGGTCCAGGGTCACGCCGTTGCCGTAGGTGACGACGGCGTGGCAGTCGTCGTCCACCTCGTAGGTGCCCACGAGCCGCTCCTGCTCGTCGGCCCCGGCCACGCGGAAGGCGTTGGTGACGCCGCCCTTGCCGTCGTAGACCTCGAAGCCGTGCTCGACGTGGGGCTGGCCGTCGAAGGCGCCTCGCGCCCGGTACTGGTAGGTGCCCTGGAGGGTGCTGGTGTCGCACGTCGGCGGCGCCTCGCCGACCATGCGCTCGGCCGCACCGTCGAGGGCGCGCTGGCTGCCCTTGCCCTGTGCGAAGAAGGTGACCTCGTCGCCGCCGGGGCTGAAGGTGGCCCGGTAGGTGGTGCCGGCGTCGGTGGTGATGGTGCCGACGCAGTCCTCGCCGGCCTCGTAGGTGAACGACGCCTTGGCCTCCTCGCGCGTGCTCGACAGGGTGCCGAGCCGGGTGCCCGAGCCCTTGCCGTCGAAGGTCATCAGCCCGACCTCGATGACCGGGGCGAAGCCCTCCTCGAACTGCTGGTCGCCGTGGACCTCGTACAGGTAGTCCCCCGTCACCGCCGCGGTCTCGCAGCGCGACGCGTCGCCGACGGCCGGTGTCGCGGCCTCGTCCGCCGCGGTGGTGGTGGCCTTGCCGGCCGCCGTGGCGGGGGTCTTGGTGGTGGGGCCTGCGGACGACGCGTCGGACCCGCAGCCGGCCAGCGCCACGCTGCCCAGCAGCACGCCGACGGCTGCGAGCCGCCAGGGCCGTCGCGACCGACCCGCTGCGCCCACGCCCGTGCCGTGCTCCTGCAACCCGTCCACGTGCCGTCTCCCCCGGTCGTCGTCGTCCACGGGCCGACTGGTGCGACCCGCCCGAGCACGATCCCCGACCCCGCCCCCGCCGCCCATGGGTCATCTCGACCCACGTCGGAGGTGGTCGGCGCTGCGGTTCCGGCAGGGCGATCACCCTCGACCTTCGATGCTGCGGAAGGGGCGAGAAGTTGCCGAGAAGGGTTGCAGTCGCCCCTCGAGGACGGTACCTTGGTCGAACACCAGTTCGATAGAGCGAGACCCCCGACGGAGGTGATGGCGGTGACCACGACGATGACCACGACGGCTGACGACCGGTTCGAGGAGCGAGTGCGGGACCTCGAGGCCGACATCGCCTCGGTGTGCGGGGTGCTCAACGCCGCCGCCGGGCGGCTGGTCGAGCTCGTGGCCGACGCGCTCGACGGCGAGCTGTGGAACGGGTGGGGCATCCACTCCGCCACGCACTGGCTCGGCTGGCAGGCCGGCATGTCGCGCTCGCGGGCCGCCGGTCTGGTGAAGCTGGCCGAGCGGCGGGCGGAGCTCCCCTCCGCGGTGGCGGCGCTGGTCGCCGGCGAGCTGAGCGCCGACGCTGCGGTGGCCATCGCCCGGCGGGCGCCGGCGGCCTACGAGGCGTCCATCACCGACCAGGCGAAGGTGCTCACCATCGGCCAGCTCGGCAAGGTGCTGGCGGGCTACCACTACGACGACGAGACCGAGGAGGCGCGGCCCAAGCCCCGTGAGGACGAGCGATCCGTGTCGTCCGGCGTCGACGACGTCGGCTGGTGGGGCACCATCCGCCTCCCCGCCGAGGAGGGCCAGGTCGTCGAGCAGGCGTGGAAGGCCGCCCAGGAGGACCTCTACGAGGCCGAGCGGGCCGACACGCCCGAGGGCCAGGCCCCCCGCCCGGTGACCCTCGCCGACGCGGTGGTCGGCGTGGCCGAGTCGTTCCTGCGGTCCGGCGAGGCCGCCCACCCGGGCTCGGACCGCTACCAGGTGCTGCTCCACCTCGAAGCCCCGGCCGGCGACCCCGCCGACGGGCCCGGCATCCTGTCGGGCCACCTCGGACCACCGCTGCCCGATGCCGCTCGCCGCCTGCTGCTCTGCGACTGCACCCTCACGCCGGTCTGGGAGCGCGAGGGCACGCCGATCTCCCTGGGACGCAAGGCACGTGCCCTCTCCCGCCGCCTGCGCCGGGTCGTCGAGCACCGGGACCAGGGCTGTCGGGTGCCGGGCTGCGGCCGGCAGCGGGGCATCCACCTGCACCACATCGTCCACTGGGAGGACGGCGGCGCCACCGACACCGGCAACCCCACAAGTTGCCAAGCCGCCCTCCACTGGTCTTCGGTAGACCTCCGCTTCCACTAGCCTCGCCACCTGGCGGACATCGGTGACGGAAGGGTGGGAATGAACGCCGAACGACTGCACGCGCTGGCTGAGCTGACCCTGGACGACCTGCGATCGACGAATCTTCTCGCGTATCTTGAGAATCTTCACGTCGCTCTCAAGCATCTGGTGGGCAATCCCGCTGAAGGTTCTTACCAACAGTCTGTTGCACAGGCGCTCGCCGACCTACGCACCTCCATCGAAGCTTCACGGATTGACGGTCTTCCCCCCGGTGACAGAGAGACACTCGCCAATCTGAATATCCTCCCGTGCATCGGGTCGGACGTAATGAACGAGATCGACGAGCTTTTCGCAGAGAATCAGATGACGCCGTCCATCGTGAAAGACCATCTGGAGTCGATCGTCGATCGGGTGAGGCAGATTCAAACGAGTCTTGAAGAAATGGCTTCTGCGTTCGCGTACTTTGGTATCGAGTCCGAACACTTGGATCCCGGTGACTGTGAATTGTCCATCGAGATTCCGAGGGATGAAGTTCAAAATTCGCTTGCTCCTTTGGGCGTCGAGCTTCGACGGCTTGACCAGATCTTGGGCCCGTTCCAAGAGCTGGCCACCGGCAGTCGATCAGCTGTGCCGGTGAAGGCCATCTCCACGTCGAACTTTCTGTTCACAGTTGAGCTGGACCCTGACACCGGAGCGCTAATCGCTGAGGCCCTCGCGTGGATCACGTCTCGGTACGACGAGGTTGTCGAACTTCGAGAGATGGTTGAGAGGCTCAGGGGAATGAACCTCCCCGGAGAGGCTGCCGCTATCGAGTCGAAGGGGCGGGCTCGGGTTCTTGACGAGATTCCGCGCTTCGTCGAAGGACTCCTGCAGGATCGGGGGGTCAATCTTCGAGGGCAGGGACGAGACAACGAGATCACCACGGCGTTGATCGGCTCCGTGCGGGCACTTGCGAAGCGAATTGATCACAGTTACCGGGTTCGCGTGCGCGCATTGCCCCCGGAGATTGATCCCGAGGCAGCCGAAAGCGAGACCACGAACGAGGTGGAGAAGTCTGGGGTGTTCGAGAAAATTGCAGAATTTGGCTCACAAACTGACTATCTAGAGCTCCATGGTTCGCCCATCTTGTTTGAGCTTGGCGATGGTGAGATTGAAGATGATGAGAGCCAAAGCGCGTCGGAGTAGCCTCGGGAGAATTTATGTCTGTGCTCGAGTTCATCTCATCCGTAGTCGAGAGTCTGGCTTGGCCGCTCGTCATCGGCTTCGTCATCTTCAGGGGTCGGCATTTTCTAAAATCGATCGTGGACCGTCTCATTGGAAAGGCGGAGGGATCGGTTTCAATGGAGGCCGCTGGTACAAAGCTCCAAGCAAGTTGGGCATCGCCATCGATCGAGGCGCGCCTAGAGCAGGTTGACGAGCAGATCGAGCGACCCCAAGGACCAGCCACGGAGCACCTGCAGAGCGCAGGCTTAACGATGGCTGACTCGACGCAGCTCACCGGGCTACTCGCCGCATTCGAGGAGTGCGTCTCCGGATGGAAAGCCTTCACCGGTGTTTCAACGGAGCGCGTAAGTATCGACCTTGACGACGAACAGCTTGAAGGGCGTTTGGTGCAGCACCTTGGCGGACTTCGAGGGGACCTAGGCGACTACGTGGTGGCCTACGGCGAACGAGTGATTGGCCAAGCCGTGCGGCTCGCACGCACAGTGCGCGAGCCGCACGTGGCGGGTGACCCAGCCCTGTTGAGCGATCTTGGAGTCCTAAGCGGCGATGTCACCGCCATCGGTCTGAGCATCATCGGCATGATCGATCGTGCGATGACGATGGCCACCGTCGCGCTGTGAGCGCGCCCGCTTCACTTGAAATAGCAACGTAACTCGGAGAGCCCTCCTTGACGCTCGCAGACTTGCGAGTAGGCTCCCGGAATGGCTTCCTCGCCCGATTTCCGTTCTGACCCGTCTGAGAGCCCTGAGGGTGCAGGCCGGGCTCGGCGTGCTTGGGACGCGTACGCCCGAACGGTGGCTGGCCCTCTGGACCCGATCGCTCAGATGTGGGCCCGGAAGATGACAGGCGACCTAATCGGGTTCTGGGTGCTCTGGCATGCCTTTGGCGGGTTCGAGGGCCTGGAGAAGAACTACGGCATGCACCGCTCCACGATCTGGCGGAAGGTCGCCAAGTTCCGGATGGTGCTGCATGCGCATCCGGACGAGTACGTCCTGCCGGGCATCACGATTGACACCGAGTCCTTCTGGGCTGCGGCGGTCGAGAACGCCCAGCGGGCCAAGCGCTCTCAGGTTTGATCGTTGCCTCCCCCCTCTCCTGGACCGCCTGCTGACCCGATAGTCGCAGATCCGCAAGTAGCTAGGGGATGGTCCCTCACGCTCTATGAGCAGGCGGGGGAGGCGGGCGGAGCGTGGGGCTCGGGACAGCGGAGCGTGCGGGCCTTCGTCCCTGCGGGCGAGGCGTCGGATCCGGAGAGGGCGGCAGCAGAAGCGGCCCGGCGTGCTCGAGGCAAGATCCGCCGCTACTGCACGACCCACCGGCTCAACCGGCTCGGGACGCTCACCTACGCCGGGGGCGGTAACCACGATCCCCGGCTGCTCCGGCAGCACCTGGGCGTCTTCTTCCGGACGCTGCGGAGCGGACTCGGCGGCGAGGCGTTCCCGTACGTATGGGTGCCGGAGTGGCACAAGACCGGCCACGGCTTGCACGCCCACTTCGCAGTCGGCCGGTACATCAAGCGGTCGGTGATCGAGGCGGCGTGGGGGCACGGCTTCGTCCACATCAAGCTGCTCGGTGATCTACCGGTGGGGACGGGTCCGTTAGGTGAGGCCCGACGGGCGGCGGGGTACCTGGCGAAGTACGTGGGCAAGGGCTTCGAGGACGTATCGCTGCCGGGCCTGCACCGCTACGAGGTCGCCCAGGGCTTCGAGCCCCAGATGGTGAAGCTCCGTGGCCGAACCCTCGATGCGGTGATGGTCCAGGCCGTTGAGGTCATGGGCGCTGAACCGGGTTACGTGTGGCAGTCTCAGATCGCCGAGGGCTGGCAGGGGCCACCGGCGGTGTGGGCGTCATGGGACTGAACCCGCAAGCCCTAGCGGCCTTCGTGGAAGCATCGTGTCGTCGTCAGGGTGTCCCGGTGAAAATGGTCGACGCCTTGGTCGTGTCGAAGGTGGTGGCCCTGTTGAGCGGTGGGGCGCCGGATGGCGGGCGCCAGCCCGACACCGCCGCCCCGACGCTCTCAGAGTCGCCAGATCGGATCGACCCTGGCCGCGTCCAGTTCCCTGGCACCACTGGTGCCCGGAGCGATCACCGCATGATCCAAGACGGCAGCGACGATCGCCGCTTGCCGGGTGAGGTTGAGCCCAGCCCAGGACGCTCGTAGCTCGGCCCCGTTACCGATCAGACCGGTAAGGGCGTGGGAGCCGGTGAGGCGGGACAGGCGCCGTTCGGTGTCGCTGATGCGGGCCTCGATAGGTCGGCGGGCTTCCATCCACTCCCGAACGGTGATCGCCTTCTCGGCGTACACGGCGGCGAGCTCATCGAGCTGGGCACGATCCGCTGCCAGCGTCTCGGAGAGGGCAGCGCTCTGCACGTCGTTGGTGGCCCGGCCAGAGAGGGCGGCGGCGAGTTCGGGCGTGTCTAGCCGGTAGAGCACAGCGTCGGCGATCAGTTCCTCGACCGGTGGCGCCACGATGGTCAGGCGTCCACATCCGCCGTGATCGGGGCTCGATGAGCACACGTAGCGGCGAGAGGTGGCTCGCGATGATGAGTAGAGCTTGTGGCCACACTTGGAGCAGCGCAGCAGCCCGGAGAGCAGGTAGCGGCGCGGGGTCCGTCGTCCGGTGGTAGCGGCGTCGGCCATGCGAGCGAGGACCTTGTCCCGGTCCGCTTCGCTGATGATCGGTTCCCACACCGCCCGAGCGACCACCTCGCCCCGATGCTCTCGAAGGCCGGCGATCCGCCCGTTCCTGAGCAGCGACCTCAGCGTCGAAGTGCGCCACGGTCCGCCGGCGATGGTGACGATCCCCGCTTCGGCGAGCCACGCCGTTAGCGAGGCCAGGCTCTCCCCGGCGATGTAGCGGGCGACCAGGCGCCGGATCACCTCGACCTCATCGGGGCGGTGGGTGATCTTGTCCGGTTCGAACCCGAAGGGCCGGTTTGCTCCACCGTGCGGGCGCCCGGCTGCGGCTACCTCGTCCATCTTGCGGCGCACCCTACGGCTCTTGGTCGCTGACTCGTTCGCCGCTACCGCCCCGAGCATCCGTAGCACCATCAGCCCGTCTCCGTTGCCCACGTCGAAGTCGCCTCCGGCCACGAACTTCACATGCCGGACCTTGGCATCAGTGACCACGTCGACGAACTGCTCCAACTCGATCGGTCGCCGGGTGAGCCGGTCGGCGTGGTACACGATCACCGCATCCCGGTAGCCGTCCCGAATGTCATCGAGCATCCGCCGGTAGCTCGGCCGCTGCTTGCCCGAGTAGGCCGACACGTCGTTGTCCACGTAGTCCTCCGCCACCTCCCACCCGAGACTCTCGGCCAGGCGGTGACAGTCCTCGACCTGGCGGGCGACCCCGAGGGCGGTCCCGTCATCGGATGAGATACGGGCGTACACGGCGGCTCGAACCATGGGGGCAGACTAGCGACGAGTGAACAACCTGCTGTCGCTGTGCGGCTACCACCACCGCCTCCACCACCAAGGCCACCTCGGCATCAGCGGCGACGCCGATCGCCCCGGCGGCATGGCGTTCCGGGACCCGTGGGGCCGGCTCCTCGATCCGTGCGGGACGCCCATCCGGCCCACGCCGGGCGCCAGCCCCACCGAGGCGGCCGAGGCGGCGGGCATCGTGCCCGGCCGCTACGTCCACCCCCTGGGCGAGCGCCTCGACCCCTGGGCGATGACCCTGCACCCCAACCCGGGCCTCGACCTCGACCTGCACAGCGGCTGGGCGGGCGAGCGGGTTGGTGGCGGGCCGCACGGCCGTACCGGCGACCCGAGCGCCGCCCACGTCCCGGTCCACGAGGACGACCCGGCCGACGAGGTCACCACCTACGGCACCCCCGGCTGGACCGAGCCCGAGGTCCCCTGGCCCGCCGGCTTCGACCCACCCCCACCCGACGACTGACGTCGTCCGTCGGCCCGGGGTCCGCCCCTCTCACCTCGATCCCCCGAGATCGAGGTGCGCACCGGCGCGCCCACGGAGCCGGTCGAGCACCGGGTCGGGAGGCTGCGGGCACGGGGCCGGCGCGGCCGGACCGCTGCCCCATCTGCACCTGCGCCACCGACCTTCGCGGCCTTCGACGGGCCGGTTCGAGCATCGACCAGGTGCGCCCTCGAACGCCGCACGCCGGCGCGATCGGCGACCTCCCCCGCGGACGGAACGGGGCGATCAGCCCTGGTAGCGGTAGACGTTGGTCTCGCGGGGCTCGAAGCCGAGGCGCTGGTAGAGGCGGTTGGCGGCTTCGCGGCTGGGGCGGCTGGTGAGGTCGACGGAGCGGGCGCCGCGCTCGGCGGCGACGTCGATGGCGTAGCGGTTGAGGGCCTCGCCGGCGCCCTGGCCGCGGGCGGCGTCGTCGACCACCACGTCCTCGATCCAGGCCCGCAGCCCGGTGGGGATGCGGAACAGGACGAGGGTGAGCGAGCCGAGGACGGTGCCGTCCTCGCCGCGGGCGAGGAGCAGGTGGGTGGCCGGGGAGGCGACGATCTCAGCGAGCACCTCGGCGGTGGGCGCCGGCGACGAGCGCGACAGCTGGGGGATGAGCCGGGCGAACGCGTCGACCAGCTCGTCGGTGACCTCGGTGGCGATCTCGACGGTGACGGGCACGGGCGCAGAGCGTAGGGGCGACGGGTGGGACAGCAAGGGTTCAGGCGATGGTCACCAGCCGTGAACGTGGCCGACGACCGGCCGAAACCCCCGATCCGTACCGTCCCTGCCATGCGACGGTTCACCTTCCTCCTCGGTGGCCTGGGCGCCGCCGGGGCGACGGCGAACGCCAAGGCCGAGCTCGAATCGGCCCACGTCTCCAACCTGCAGGCCACCCTCGTGGCCACGCGGGTTGCCCAGCGCTCCGGCAGCACCGGTGTTCCCCTGACACCCGCCGCCGAGGCCCGGGTCGCCTGACGACCCGCCGTACCGACGCCGGGCCCTGGATGTCCCCCCAGGGCCCGGCGCACGGTGCGCGTCCCCATCTGCTCGGTAGCGTGGAGCCGTGAGCCCCCTCCGCTGGCACCACCGCCCCGAGCTGCGCCGTCCGGTCCTGATCGCCGCCTTCGAAGGCTGGAACGACGCCGGCGACGCCGCCTCCGGGGCCGCCCGCTGGCTGGCCGACCGCTACGGCGCCGAGCTGGTGGCCACCATCGAGGCCGAGGAGTTCTTCGACTTCACCACCACCCGCCCCATCGTCGAGGTGGGCGACGACGGCCGCCGCAAGCTCACCTGGCCCGACACCGAGCTGTGGGCGGCCACCACCGACAGCGGGACCGACCTCGTCATCCTGGTGGGCCACGAGCCGCACCTGCGGTGGCGGACCTACTGCACCGCGGTGCTCGACGCCGCCCGCGAGCTCGACTGCTCGCTGCTGGTCACCCTGGGCGCGCTGCTCTCGGAGGTGCCCCACACCCGCCCGACCGCGGTGTCGGGCACGGCCGACGAGCCGGGCCTCATCGAGCGCCTCGACCTCGCCCGGTCCACCTACGAGGGGCCCACCGGCATCGTCGGGGTGCTGCACGCCTCGTGCAACCTCGTCGAGCAGCCGTCGGCGTCGCTGTGGGCGGCGGTGCCCACCTACGTCTCCGGCGCCCCGTCGCCGAAGGCCACCCTGGCCCTCGTCGAGCGCACCATCGCCCTGGTGGGCCTGGGCGTCCCCACCACCGACCTGCAGATCGCCAGCGCCGCCTACGAGCGCCAGATCGACCAGCTGGTGGCCGACGACGAGGACACCGCGGCGTACGTCGCCAGCCTCGAGGAGGCGGCCGACGACCCCGACGAGGACGACGACGACCTCGAGGCGTTCGCCGCCACCGACCCCAGCGAGCTGGTCGAAGAGGTCGAGCGCTTCCTGCGTGGTGACTGAGGCCCCTCGGGGCGGCCGGTAGGGTTCGCCGCCATGGGAGCCGCACGACGCGTACGAGAGCTGGTCAACGGTTCGCCGTTCCTGGCCCAGACCACCGAGTCCGGTTGGACCCTGGCCCAGCGGGCGCTGCGGCCGGCGAAGCGCAAGCGCTACCTGGCCAGCACGGACACCGTGCGTCTGATGATCGGCTCCGGCCCGTCGAAGCGCGAGGGGTGGCTGGCCACCGACCTCATCCCGTCCCGGCCCGACGTCATGCTGCTCGACGCCTCGGAGCCGTTCCCGTTCGACGACGCGTCGGTGGACCGCATCCACACCGAGCACATGATCGAGCACGTCGACCACGAGATCGGCACCCACATGCTGGCCGAGTGCGCCCGCATCCTGAAGCCCGGCGGCCGCATCCGCCTGGCCACGCCGGACTTCGACCGGGTGGTGGCGCTGGCCACCGGGGTCCCCGACGACGTCGTCGAGCTGATGCGGGCCTCGAACGAGCGCAACCAGATCGACCCCACCCGGCTCGACGACCCCATCTGGGCCGTCAACCGGCTGTTCTCGGGCTACGGCCACAAGTTCCTGTACACCGAGTCGGCGCTGCGCTCGGCCATGGAGGCCGCCGGCCTCGCCGAGGTCACCCGCTACGAGGTGGGCGAGTCGGACGACGCCGAGTTCGCCGAGGCCGACATGCACGGCAACCAGATCGCCGACGGCTGGAACCGCTACCAGACGCTGGTCCTCGAGGCCACCAAGCCCTGAGCCGCCGGGCTCAGCTCCCCAGCCACGGCGGGTCGCGCGGCTCGTCGAACCACACCGGCGCGGCCCGGCCCTCGATGGCGCCGAAGGCCAGGTCGCCCCACTGGGCGTAGCCGGCGAGCGGCTCGGGCAGGGCGTCGCGGGCGAACCAGCCGGCGCCGTCGGTCTCCAGCGGGTGCGGGGCCAGCTCGCCGCCCACCGCCCGGCAGTGGAAGACCAGCGAGTAGAGCGGCACGCGGGTGAAGCCCAGCCGGAAGCCGTCGAGCACGGCGATGAGCCCGACCACCTCGCAGTGGATGCCGGTCTCCTCGGCCACCTCCTTCACCGCCACCTCGGCGGGCGAGTAGCCCACGTCGGCCCACCCGGTGGGGTAGAGCCACACGCCGGAGTCGGACCGCTTGATGAGCAGGATCTCGCCGTCGTCGTTGCCCACCACGGCGCCGACCGCGACCTTGGGGGTGACGTAGCCCGGCACGCCCTTGCCGACGCCCTTGAGCCACTCGTCCACCAGCGACTCGTGGTCGACGTCGGCATCGACGGCGTGGCGGATGTCGGCCGCCACCGCGAGGACCTCCTCGAAGCGCTCCTTCTCGTAGAGGCTCTCGGTGAAGCCGAGGCCGGTGCGGGCGATGCCGGACAGGGCCTCGGCCCAGCGCAGCAGGTCGGTCTCGGTGATGGGCGGTCGCGCCATGGCCGGACCCTACCCGTGGCCCGTCAGCTGACGGCGTGCAGGAGCGCCCGCTCGAGCTCGCCCCGCAGCACCTCGTCGGTGACGAGGGTGCCGTCGGTGTGGGTGACGTAGAACGCGTCGACCACCAGGTCCCCGAGGGTCTGGACCTTGGCCACGCGCACGTCGATGTCGAACTCGGCGAAGGCCCGGGTGACGCGGTAGAGCAGGCCCATGCGATCGGGGGCGTGGACCTCGATCACGGTGGCGGTGAGCGACGCGGCGTCGTCGAACTGCACGACCGGGGGCGGGAGCCGGGGGCCGAGGTTCTTGGACGAGTACGTGCTGATCCGGTCGGCGAGGCGGGCCTCGATGGCCAGGCGCTGGCCCAGCGCGGCCCGCACCTGCAGGGTGACCCGGTCCCACGGGACCGAGGAGCCGAAGCGGGAGGTGACCCGGAACTGCTCGACGGCCATGCCGTCCTCGGCGGCGGCGTCGGCCGAGCGGACCTCGAGGCCGTGCAGGGCCAGGGCGCCGGCCACCCGACTGAACAGGCCCCGCTGGTCCGGCGCCACGACGGTGATGGTGTCGCCGTCGCCGACCACGACGACCTCGCCCGCCGCCATGAGGGCGCGGTGCTCGGCGTCGGGGAACTCGACGGTGGCCAGGGCGGCGAGGTCGCCGCCCTCGAGGTAGTGGTCCACGCGGCGCACCAGCTCGCGCACCAGCTCGGCCTTCCACGAGCCCCAGGCGGCGGGCCCGGTGGCCAGGGAGTCGGCCTCGGTGAGCCCGGCGAGCAGGTGCAGGCGCAACCGGTCCCCCACCGCCTCGGCCACCGCCGAGATGGTGGTCTCGTCGGACAGGTCGCGGCGGGTGGCGACGTCGGGCAGCAGCAGGTGGTGCCGGCACATGTCGACGAGCACCGTGGTGTCGTCGTCGTCGAAGCCCATGCGGGGGCCGATCACCTCGATCAGGTCCATGCCGACCTCGGTGTGGTCGCCGGGGCGGCCCTTGCCGATGTCGTGGAGCAGCGTGCCGACGAGCAGCAGGTCGGGCCGGTCGACCCGGTCGACGAGCGCGGCGGCGTTGGACGTGGCCTCCAGCAGGTGCCGGTCGACGGTGAAGCGGTGGTAGGCGTTGCGCTGCGGGCGGTTGCGCACCGGCCCCCAGTCGGGCATGAAGCGCTCCCAGAGCCCGGTCTGGTCCATGGCCTCGATGACCCGGATGGCGTCGTGGCCGCCGGCGAGCAGCTCCACGAACTGGGCCCGCAGCTCCGGCGGCCACGGGTCGGGCGGGAGCGGGGCCCGGGCCGCGAGGCGGGCGTGGGTGGCCCGCGACATGCGGGCGTGCTTGCGGGTGGCGAGGATGGCCGCCGACAGCACCAGCTCGGGGTGCGAGGCGGGATCGGCGTTCGACTCGAGCTGCACCTGCCCCTCGCGCACCAGCAGCCCGGGGGCGCGGTCGCGGCTGCGCCAGCCGAGCAGGCTCGAGCCGGTGCTCATCGAGGAGCCCACCCGGTCCCACGTCTCGTCCGCGATCCAGGCGACCTTGGCCGCCGCGCTGGACAGCTCCAGCATGAGCTGGTCGGCGGTGGTGCCGAGGGCGGCGGCCACCGGGTCCTGGTCCTGCAGGGTGAGGCGCTCGGTGGGGCGGTTGGCGCTGCGGTGCAGCTCGACGCGGGCCCGGAACAGCACGTCCTCGGCCTCGGCGAGCAGGGCGGCGTCGCCGTCCTCCAGCACCCCGCGGGCCAGCTCGGCCCAGCGCAGGGCGTGGATGTCGCGCAGGCCGCCCCGGCCCTCCTTGAGGTCCGGCTCGAGGAGGAACGCGACCTCACCGAACTGGTCCTGGCGGGCGGCGACCGAGGTCCGCAGCATCCCGAGGTAGCGCTTGGCCTTCTTGCGCCACTGGGCCGTGGCCGCCGCCGTGAGGTCGGCGGTGAGCCCCTCGTCGCCGGCGAGGTGCCGGACGGTGAGCAGCGACGTGGCGGTGTCGAGGTCGGTGGCCGACAGCTCGATGGCCTCCCCCACCGTGCGCACGGCGTGGCCCAGCTTCAGGCCCTCGTCCCAGATGGGGTACCAGAGCTTCTCGGCCACGGCCTGGGGCGGTGCCTTCTTGCGGTGCAGCAGGAGGAGGTCGAGGTCGGAGTTGGGGGCGAGGTCGCCGCGCCCGTAGCCGCCGACGGCCACGAGCGCGAGCCCGTCGGGGCCCTCATCCGCGGTGGCGGTGGCGAACAGCTCGACGAGCCAGGCGTCGATGACCGCCCGCCAGGCGTCGGAGAACGCCATCCCGTGGAGGGAGGCGTCGTTGCGGATGCGGTCGCGGTCGGCGGCGAGGCTCACGAGACGGCGATCAGAGGGCGTCGGCGTCGAGCTCGCCGGTGCGGATGCGGACGAGGCGCTCGACGTTGGTGACCCAGATCTTCCCGTCGCCGATCTTGCCCGTGCGGGCCGCTTCGGCCACGACCTCGAGGATGCGGTCGACGTCGTCGTCCTGCACCACCAGCTCGATGCTCACCTTGGGCACGAAGTCGATCTGGTACTCGGTGCCCCGGTACACCTCGGTGTGGCCCGCCTGCCGGCCGAAGCCCTGCACCTCCGACACCGTGATGCCCGCCACGCCCGCCGCCTTGAGCGAGCTCTTGACCTCGTCGAGCCGGAACGGCTTCACGATCGCGGTGATGAGCTTCATGGGAGAACCTTTCGCCAAGCTGAATCGGCCTGCCGGTCACGCCGCCACGGGCAGCATGGCACCTCGCCGCGGCGATGCCGGACGCTCGCCTCAGCGGGCGTCGGCGGCGGCCAGCGCCGACACCGCCTTGCGGGCCGCCACCTGCACCGGGTCCCACAGCGGCGACACCGAGGGGGCGTAGGCCAGGTCGAGCTCGAGGACGTCGTTGGCCGTCATGCCGGCGGTGATCGCGGTGGCCAGGACGTCGATGCGCTTGCCCACCCGATCGGCGCCGACGATCTGCCCGCCGATGAGGCGCCCGGTCCCCCGCTCGGCCAGGACGCGGGCCGTCACCTCGGCGCTGCCGGGGAAGTAGCCCGCTCGGGTGGTGGCCTCGGCCGTACCGACCACGCACTCGATGCCGGCGGCCGCGGCCTCCTGCTGGTTGAGGCCCGTGCGGGCCACCTCGACCTCGCAGATGCGGGTGACGGCCGTGCCGAGGACGCCGGGGAAGCTGGCGTAGCCGCCGCCGAGGTTGCGCCCGGCCACGCCGCCGGTCTTGTTGGCCACCGTGCCGAGGGCGACGTGGACGCGCTGGCGGCTCACCAGGTGGAACGTGTCGGCGCAGTCGCCGGCGGCGTAGACGCCCTCGGCGCTCGTGCGCTGGCGGTGGTCGACGGCGATGGCGCCCCGGGCGCCGGCGTCGAGGCCGGCGTCGAGGGCGAGCTGCGACGCCGGCAGCACGCCGATGCCCAGGACCACGAGGTCGGCCGGCAGGTCGCCGGCGTCGGTGTGCACCACGTGGTCGCCGAAGCCCTGCACCTTGGTGTCGACCTGGACGGTGACGCCGTAGCCGGCCAGCACCTCGGCCACCTTGGCGCCGAGGTCGGGGTCGACGGTGCGCATCGGCTGCGGTGCGGCGTCGACCAGGGTGACCTGGGCACCGCGGTCGACGAACGCCTCGGCCATCTCCAGCCCGACGTAGCCGCCGCCGATCACGACCACGCGCCGACAGGTCCGGGCGTCGATGGACGCCAGGAGGCCGGCGGCGTCGGTGAGCGTCTGCACGCCGTGGATCCAGTCGGCGTCGATGCCGGGGAGGTCCGGGCGCACCGGGCGGGCGCCGGTGGCCACGTGCAGGAGGTCGAACCCGAGGTGGAACGTGCGGCCCTGGTCGAGGGCCCGCACCTCGAGGCGGCGGGCGGCGAGGTCGATGCCCTTCACCTCGTGGCCGACGCGGACGTCGATGCGGTGCTGGTCGCGGAACTCCTGCGGGGTGCGCACCACGAGGTCGTCGAGCTCGCCCACCGAGCCGCCCACGAGGTACGGGATCCCGCACGCCGAGTACGACGTGTAGCGGCCCTTCTCCAGCGCCACGATCTCGAGGTCCGCCCGGCCCCGGCGGGCGTTGGTGGCCGCCGCCATCCCCGCGGCGTCGCCACCGATCACGACCAGTCGCTCTGCCATGGCGGTGACGTTACCGATGCACCGGGCCCGCGGCCGACCCCGCGCCGGGCGTGCGAAGATGCCGGACATGGGCGTTCGCCAGGATTGCCGCCACTACTCCACCCGCACCACCCCCACCGGTGAACAGGTGCAGCGGTGCCGGGTGGACGCCAACGAGAAGGCCCCGTTCGCCTGCCCCGAGTTCTGCCTGTTCTTCGAGCCGAGGTCGATCACCGACGCCGGCTGGCAGCGCTTCGACGACCGCTAGGAACCCCAGCACCCCATGCGCACCACCGCCAAGGTCGACTACGCCGTCCGCGCTGCCATCGAGCTGGCCCGCGTGTACCCCACCGACGACTCGCGCCCCGTGCCGCTCACCCGCCAGGCCATCGCCGACGCCCAGGAGATCCCCTCGAAGTTCCTGGAGCACATCCTGGCCGACCTCAAGCGCAGCGGCCTGGTGGGCAGCGTCCGCGGCGCCGACGGCGGCTACTGGCTGCAGCGCCCGCCCGAGAAGGTGACCATGGCCGACGTCATCCGCGCCGCCGAGGGCCCGCTGGCCGACGTGCGGGGCGAGCGCCCCGACGCCCTCTCGTACCCCGAGGACCTGGCCGTGCTCCAGCGGGCGTGGATCGCGGTGCGCTCGAACCTGCGGTCGATCCTCGAGGAGGTCACCCTGGCCGACCTCCGTGACGGCGCCCTCAAGCCCGCCATCGAGCAGATCGCCGCCGAGCCCGACGCCTGGGTGGTCCGCTAGCTAGAGGCGCTCGGCGAGGGTGGCGAAGAAGCGCGAGCGGGGCAGGACCTCGCCGCACCCCGCCGCCCGGGCGGCCGCGATGAGGTCGGTGTCGACGTGGCTGGCGAAGCCCACCACCTGGCCGGCGATGGCCCCGAGGGCAGCCACCGCGCCGGGGCGGGAGAGGTCGACCACCACGAGGTCGCCGTCGACGGCGACGGCGGCCAGGTCGTCGGGACGGGCCACGTGGACCACCTCGACCGCACCCAGGCGGGCCAGCTTCGAGCGGTCCATCAGGTCGGGCACGTAGGCCACCACCCGCACCGGGCCGGTCCCGGTCACCGGAGGCCCTCGGCCCGGCGGCGGGCCAGCACCACGTGGGCCTTGGCGGCGCCCCAGACGAGGCCGAGCTCGGCCAGGTCCGGATCGAGGTCGGCGAAGGCGGCGGGCGCGAGGTCGTACACGTCGGCCGGGAAGGCCCGCTCGGCGAACTCGTCCCGCTCGACGCCGGGGAGCCCGGCGCCGGCCAGCACGGCGGTCGGGAACCGCACGGCGCTGCGGAGGAGGGCGAGCGGCCCGGTGCGCTGCTCGTCGACGTCGGTGGCCAGCAGCTCGCGCACCGCGGCGCCCACCTCGGCCGCGGCGTCGGCGCCGGCCGCCGCCGCCGCCGGCCGCAACGACGCTCCGGAGCCTGGGCGCCACTGCTCGGCCCGCTCGGCCACCACCCGCTCGACCCAGGGCCCGAGGGCCGCCACGATGCCGCCGGCGAGGGCCTCGGCGTGGCCTCGGAGGGCCGCCGCGTCGCCCGGTGCGTCGCGGGGGTTGGCATCGGCGACCACGGCGACGAACCTACTGCTCGTGATCATCCGGGCGTTCTCCGTCTTCGAGTCCGTCGTCTACCACTCGGGGCTGATCGACGGATCCCACCCGTGCCGGCCGACGCTCGAGGTCGAGGCGGTCCTGCGCCCCGGCGACGCCGACGAGGGCCCGCTGCTGCTGCCGGTGGCCGACTACATCACCTTCGCGGGCGGCCGGGACCAGGTGGCCGGGTGCCTGCGAGAGCTGCAGGACAAGGGCCGGATCGCCGACCACCTGGGGGTCGCCCACCTGACGTTCCCCTTCTGGACGCCCATCCACGTGGAGGTCCCGGGCCGCTGAGCGGCACAGGGACACGCAGTACCGTGGACGCCGTGGTCGTCCGATTCGTCGCCTTCCTCGCCGCCGGGCTGCTGGCCGTGACGGCTGCCGTGGCGACGCCGGCCGTGGCCCAGGACGCACCGGTCTCGACCAGCACCAGCGCCAGCGCCCCCCCAGCCGCCGCCGACGACGACCACCCCGCCCGCCCAGACCCACATCGTCGGCGGCAGCCAGACCGCGCCCGGCCAGTTCCCCTGGCTGGCGGCGCTCGTCTACCGGGGCGCGTCGCGCTCGCAGGGCTTCCGCTGCGGCGCCACCGTGCTGTCGCGGTCGTGGGTGCTCACCGCCGCCCACTGCGTGGTGGAGCAGATCTCGCTGCAGGTGTCGTCGCCGAGCTCCTTCGACGTGCTCACCGGCACCAACTCGCTGGCCGGCGACGACGGGCAGCGCCTGCCGGTCGTCGGCATCTACCCCGACCCCGGCTACACCGGCGTCGACAACGACGACGACTTCGCCCTCATCCGCCTCGGCCGCCCCACCTGGGCGCCCGAGGTGGCGGTGATCGGCACGTCGGCCGCCGAGCTCGCCCTCGACGACGCCGGGGCCCAGGCCACCACCGTCGGCTGGGGCACCCAGAGCGAGGGCAGCTCCTCGATCCCCGACATCGCCCGCTACGTCAAGGTGCCGGTCCAGTCGGAGGCCACCTGCTCCGGCGCCTACCCGCTGCGCCC
The DNA here is from genome assembly GCF_019048865.1 of Aquihabitans sp. G128. GTDB lineage: Bacteria > Actinomycetota > Acidimicrobiia > Acidimicrobiales > Iamiaceae > Aquihabitans. The sequence goes on from NZ_CP077604.1 coordinate 2,506,394, forward strand.
GGCGGCCGGGGCCATGCGGGGCTACGAGTACCGCGGGGCGACCATGCTGTGCGCCGGGCCGCTGGCCGGCGGCCGGGACTCCTGCCAGGGCGACTCCGGCGGGCCGCTCGTCGTCCCCGCCTCCGGTGGCTGGCGCCAGGTCGGCGTGGTGTCGTGGGGCCTGGGCTGCGCCGAGGCCGGCAAGCCCGGCGTCTACGCCCGACTGAGCGCGACGTCGACGTGGATCGAGCTCCAGCGGCGCTTCGGGCCGTTCGACCCCGAGAGCTCGGCCTTCATCCGGCGCCAGTTCCTGGACCTCCGCCACCGCCAGCCCTCCGCCGGCGAGCTGGCCGACTGGCGCCAGCGGCTCAAGGCCAACCCGCCGTCGACCCTGATCGTCGAGCAGCTGGCCAGCGACGACTGGCAGCGCCACGGCGCCGCGGTCACCCGCCTCTACGAAGCCGGCCTCGGCCGCCACCCCGGCGCCAGCCTGGGCTCCTGGATCTCGGTGTCGTGGGACCGTCCCGACCTGCGCGGCCTCGCCCCGTTCTTCGCCGCCAACTGGGCGTCGCTGGGCGACGACGCCTACGTCGCCAAGCTGTACTCGATCGCCCTGGGCCAGGCGTCCACGCTGGCCCAGCGCCAGCCGTGGGTCGACCGCCTGCGCCGGGGCACCAGCCGCGGCGACGTGCTGCTGTTCTTCACCGAGTCCTCGGCGGCCAAGTCCCGCACCGCCACCGCCGTCCGGCTCGTGAGCACCTGGTACGGCCTGCTCCGCAAGGCCCCCACCCAGGCCGAGATCACCGCCCACAAGGGCCGCAGCCAGCTCTCCCTGGTCAACCTGCTCCGCACCAGCAGCACCTACGCCGCCCGCTTCACCAGCTGAACCGACCCCCACGAACCAGCCCGTTCGGACCGTCGACCGGTTCAAGATCGGCGCGAGGCCGCCGATAGGGTCTCCGCACGCACGGGCGGGCCAGGGAGGAGACGCGGTGACCACCGGAGAGGTTGAGGGCGACGGCGAGAGCATCGTCCTGACCGTGGTCATCTCCACGCACAGCCGCCCGGTGCAGCTGCGGGAGGCCATCGCCGCCATCCGGGACCAGGACCACCCCGGCGCCATCGAGACCATCGTGGTCTGGGACAAGACCGATCCCGAGCCCGAGCTGGCGTCCGACGACCCGCACCGCCCGGTCCGCATCCTCGCCAACGACCGCACGCCGGGCCTGCCGGGGAGCCGCAACTGCGGCGCCGCCGCCGCCCGCGGCCCGGTGCTGGGCTTCTGCGACGACGACGACCTGTGGCTGCCCGACAAGGCCCGCCGCCAGCTCGACCTGCTCGAGCGCACCGGCGCCGACACCTGCTCGTCGGGCCTCGAGGTCGTGATCGACGGGCAGATCATCCCCCGCCCCGGCGTCGACGGCGTCCTCCGCTACGTCGACCTCCTGCGCACCCGGCGCATGGAGGCCTACATGGGCACCGCCATGGTCCGCCGCGACGCCTTCTGGGGCGAGATCGGGCCCATGGACGAGCACATCCCCGGCGGCTACGCCGAGGACTACGAGTGGATGCTGCGCGCCACCCGCCACGCACCCGTGCCGGTCGAGCCCGAGCCCCTCCTGCAGATGCGCTGGATCGTCCGCTCGCACTTCCGCGACCAGTGGCCCGACTGGGAGGCCGCGCTGGGCCAGGTGCTGCGCGACAACCCCGACTTCAGCCGCGAGCCGCAGGGTCGAGCCCGGGTCGAGGGCCAGATCGCGGTGGCCATCGCCGCCCAGGGCCGGCGCGCCGATGCCCTGCGCCAGGTCGGCACCACCCTGCGCTGGTCCTGGCGCGAGCCGCGGGCTGCCATCGCCCTCGCCGTGGCCGCCGGCCTCCCGGCCGGCAAGGTCTCGGCCTTCCTGAACAAGCGCGGACGGGGCATCTGAGCGTGGCCGAGCCCACCACGAGCAGCGCCGCGCCCGGCCTGGTGGCCGGCGTGGCCCGCGGCGGCGCCGCCAACCTGATCGGCGCCGTGATCTACGGCCTGTCGGGCTTCGTCCTGCTGATCGTGCTCAACCGCGGCATCGGCGTCCGGGCCGCCGGCGTCGTGGTGGTGGCCATCGCCATCTTCAACATCGTCACCGTCATCGCCGGCATCGGCACGTCCACCGGCCTCGTCCGCACCATCAGCACGCTGCGCGCCACCCGCCAGGCCCACGAGATCCCCGCCGCCATCCGCATCGCCCTGGTGCCCGTGGCGGTCCTCAGCCTGGCCGTGACCGCGCTGCTCTGGTTCACGGCGCCGAACCTGGCCGAGATCTTCGCCAACGGCCGCCGGGTCGAGGAGGTCACCGAGGTCCTCCGGGCCATGGTCGTGTTCGTGCCGTTCGCCACCCTGCACGCCGTGGTGGTCCAGGCCACGCGCGGCTTCGACACCATGCTGCCGCAGGTGCTGATCGAGAAGATCGCCCGGTCCCTGTCGCTGCCCATCGTGGCCGGCGGGGCCGCCGCCATCGGCATGGGGCCCCGCGGGGTGGGCGCGGCGTGGGCGGCGAGCAACGTCCCGGCGCTGGCCATCTCGAGCTGGTCGCTCTACCGCCGGGTCCACCGCGCCGTGGCGGCGTCGGGCCAGCCCAAGGCGGCCGCCACCCCGACGATGCGCAAGGAGTTTTGGGGCTACACCGGGCCGCGGGCCATCGCCCAGGCCTCGAACGTCGTCATCAACTGGTTCGACACCATCCTCGTCGGCGCCATCCTCTCCACCACCGCCGCGGGCATCTACGCCTCGGGCACCCGCTACCTGCTGCCCGGCCTCTTCGCCGCCGACGCCCTGGTGCAGGTGATCTCGCCCCGCCTGAGCGGCCTGCTCGCCGTGGCCCGCAAGGCCGAGGCCTCGGCCCTGGTGCAGATCGTGGGCGGCTGGCAGGTGGTGGTGATGTGGCCCGTCTACCTCATCACCCTGATCTTCCCGACCCCGCTCCTCACCGTCTTCGGCGACGAGGTGATCGAGGCCCGGGGCGCGCTGGTGGCCCTGTCGATCGCCATGCTGCTCACCACCCCGACGGGGCCCTCGGGCGCGGTCATCCTCATGGCCGGCCGCAGTCGCCAGGCCATGTTCGACACCCTCGTGGTGCTGGTGGTCAACATCGGCGGCAACCTGATCTTCGTCCCCCGCTACGGCCTCACCGCCGCCGGCGTGGTCTGGGGGGCCAGCATCGTGGTGGCCGAGGTGCTCCACACCTGGCAGACGAACGTCTCCATGGGCCTGCGGACCATCGGCCGCCCCGCCGTGGTGGGCATGGCCCTCTCGGCGGCCACCGTGGGCGGGGTGGGCGTGGTGGCCCGCCTCCTGGGCGGGGATGCCTGGGGCTCCTTGCTGGCCACTTGTAGCATCGGCGGTGGCCTGTACGTGGCCGGACTGTGGACGTTCCGGTCACCTTTGCACCTGGATTCCTGGTGGAACGGCGTTCGCCGCCGATCATCTCCCGGAACGACTGACGCGGCGATCCCCGCACGAGGAACCACCTGATGAGCGATCTCGAATCCGGCTTCCGCCTGACCGACCTGCTGGGCCTGCTCAGGCGGCGCTCCGCGATCGTCCTCGGCGCGGCCGTGCTCGGGCTCCTGGCCGGGTACTTCACGTTCGCCTCGCGGCCGCCCACCTACAGCGCCACGTCCCGCGTCGAGATCACCAGCATCCCCGACGACCCGACGGTGGCCAGCAACCCGGCCAACGACAAGGTCGACCTCGGCACCGAGGCCGACCTCGTGCGCAGCGACGCCGTCGGCAACGCCGTGCGCAAGCAGCTCGACATCCAGGGCGACAACCGCACCCTGTTCGCCGACCTCATCGTCACCACCAAGGAGGACTCGCGGGTCATCGCCCTCACCGTGGCGTCCGACTCCGCCTCCGGCGCCCGCGACCGTGCCAACGCCATCGCCAAGGCCTACATCGCCGAGCGCACCAAGCAGGCCACCGACGGCTACGCCAAGGCCATCGCCCGCATCGACCAGCAGCTCGCCGACGCCCGGGCCGCGCTGAACGAGGCCAACAAGGCCTTCGACGCCACCGAGTCCGGCTCGTCGGCCCGCACCCAGGCCCAGGCCGCCGTGCAGCAGGCGCTGCAGGGGGTCAACTCGCTCAACACGAAGCGCTCGGCCTACACCGACGTTGACACCGCGGCTGCCGGCCGGCTGGTCAAGGAGGCGCCGCTGCCCGACGCCGGCCTGTCCAAGAAGGCGCTCGGCATGGGCGTCGGCGTGTTCGGCCTGATCGTGCTGGCCGGCCTGGGCGTGGCCCTGCTCGTCGACCGCCGCGACAGCCTCGGCGGCGGGCGTCGCAAGGTCGCCCGCCTCGCCCCTGGCGCCAACCTCCGCATCCTGCCCACCGCCACCGGCCGGCGGGCCAGCCCGGCCGAGGTCGACGCCGCCATCGACCGGCTCGCCGTCGAGCTCGCCGGCAGCGGCAGCAAGGGCCGGGCGTCGTCGGTCCTCGTGGTCGGCACCCGCAGCGAGCCGCCGATCGCCCTGGCCGAGGAGCTGGCCTCCAGCCTCACCTACGCCGGCATCCCCGCCCTGTTCGTCCTGGCCGGCACGTCCGAGCGCGACCTCCGCCAGGCCCACGTGGTCACCTCGTTCACCGACCTCATCACCGGGCCGTCGATCACCGGGCCGGCCAGCCTCCCCGACGTCGCCGGGGCCACCATCACCCAGGCCGGCCCCACCGTCACCTGGCTGCGACCCCGCGGGTCGGCGGAGGCCTCGGGCCTCCTGCGCCGCGCCGTGGTCGAGGCCCTCATCACCCGGGCCGGGCGCGAGAGCTTCGAGGTCGTGGTCTTCGTGGCCGCCACCCCCACCCGCAACGCGGCGGCCGCCGCCCTCGGGCAGTGGGTGGCCAAGACCGCCGTCATCGTCGAGGGCGACGACAGCCAGGGCGTCGAGCAGGCCGTCAGCGCCCTGACGGAGGCCGACGTCACCGTCAGCGAAGTCGTCTGGACGTGACCGCCACCCGGCCGCGAGCGATCCCCGCGGCCGACCCCCCGGCGCCACCCGCGACGCCCGTCGCCCCGCGCCGGACGCTGCGCCCCACCCGCGCCACGTGGCCGGTGTGGGCCATCACCGCCGGCATGCCGCTGGCCTTCCTGCTCGGCGTGCACGGGATCGTCTGGCCCATCGTGGCCTTCGCCCTGGCCGGCCGGGTGCTGTTCCACCGCGAGACCCGCTACCCGTGGTCGACCATCCCGCTGATGATCTTCGTCTGCTGGATCCCGCTCAGCTTCTCGATGACCAAGCCGAGCTCGCTGCCGATCTTCACCTACCGGTTCTCGCTGTTCCTGGGCTGCCTGGCCGCCGCGGTGTGGGTGGCCAACGTGAGCGAGGAGCGGGTGCCCACCCAGCGCATCGTCGACTGGCTGGCCGCGCTGTGGATCTGCACCATCGCGTTCGGCTACCTCGCCCAGGTCATGCCCCACCTCGACATGGGCTCGCCGTTCACCACCCTCATGGGCCCGATCGGGCGCATCAACTTCCTGGCCCGCATCAGCGACTGGCACCTGGCCGACAACCAGGACTTCCTCGACCACGCCTTCTCCCGGCCCGCCGCACCGTGGGCCGCGGCCAACAGCTGGGGCGCGGCGGTGGGCATCCTCACCCCCTTCTTCGTGCGGTCGTGGCTCATCGACGTCGACCGCCGGCGCCGCAAGATCGGCCTCGTCCTGCTGGCGGCGAGCATCATCCCGATCCTCACCTCCGCCAACCGCGGCCTCTGGATCGGGCTCATCGTCGGCCTCGTCTACTACGCCGCCCGCAAGGCGCTCCGGGGCCGCTTCGGCGCCCTGGCCGTGCTCTTCGGCGCCATCGGGGTGGTGGGCATCCTGCTGGTGGCCACGCCCGCCGGCTCGCTGGTGCAGAGCCGCCTCGGCGGCTCCGGCGACTCCAACGAGGCCCGCTCCGAGCTCTACGTCGACTCCTGGAAGGGCGCCGTCGACTCGCCGCTGGTGGGCAACGGCGTGCCCCGCGAGACGAACTACTACAAGAACTCGCCCCCGGTGGGCACCCACGGGCTGCTCTGGTACCTCATGTTCATCCACGGGTTCGTGGGCCTCGCCCTGTTCCTCACCTGGCTGGGCATCGAGACGTTCCGATCGGGCCTGGTGCGGACGCCGCTCGGCTGGTGGGCGCACCTGAGCATCGTCATCACCGTGGTGGAGCTGCCGTACTACGGCCTGCTCCCCCACATCATCGTGCTGGGCCTGGCCGTGGGCATCGCCCACCGCGAGTCCCGCCGGGCCGTGCCGGCCGCCGCGGCCTAGGTGAGCGGGCGGCCGTCGAGGACGGCCTGGAGGACCTCGCGCAGGAACGAGCTCGACGTGCGCTGGGTGTAGGGGAGGTAGGCCACCTCGACCCCCACGGCGGCGAAGTCGGCCTCGAGCTTGTCGCCCTTGTCGGTGCCCCGCCAGTCGTCGCCCTTGATGATCACGTCGAACTTGAGGCGCTCCCACATCTCGAGCTTGTGGGGCACGTCCTCCACCACCGCCTCGTCGACGTAGCGGACGGCGCCCACGATCTCGAGCCGCTCCGCCAGCGGGATCACCGGGGTGCCGCCCTTGGTGCGCTGGGCCATCTCGTCGGAGACCACGCCGGCGATCAGGTGGTCGCAGAACTGGCGGGACTCCCGGAAGATGTTCAGGTGGCCGACGTGGAAGAGGTCGTAGACGCCCGGGGCGTAGCCCACGCGTCCGGTCCGAGCAGGAGCCATGGGCCCACAGTACGGCCCGGGGACCCCCCATCCCTGCCGTACGCTGCACCGATGTCCGCCAGCCCCACCCCCCAGGCCACCAGCGGGTTCGGGCTGCGCACCCGGGAGGCGCTCGGGAAGCTCTCCGGGGCGCAGAAGAGCAAGGTCGGCGTGCCGGCGTACCTCCGCTACGTCAACCGCCGCGCCGGCGGTTGGATCGCGGCGGTGGGCTACGGGCTCGGGCTCACCCCCAACCACCTCACGGCGCTCAGCGCCCTGTTCTCCTTCGCCGCCATCGCCGCCCTCGCCGTCGTCGACCCCGGTCCGGCGGCCGCCGCGGCCATCGCCGTGAGCCTGCTGCTGGGGTACGCCTTCGACTCCGCCGACGGCCAGCTGTCCCGCGTCCGGGGCGGCGGCAAGCCGTCGGGCGAGTGGCTGGACCACGTGGTCGACGTGGCCAAGACGTCGTCGCTGCACGCCGGTGTGCTGGTGTCGCTCGCCCGCTTCGCGGACCTGGGCTCGAACCGGTGGCTGGCCCTGCCGCTCGCCTTCGGCATCGTCAACATCACCTTCTTCTTCGGGATGATGCTGCGCGACCAGCTCGGCGGGAAGCCGGCCAAGCCGACGGAGGCGCCGTCCGGCGCGGGGGCGGGCTCGGCGCTGCGCTCGGTGGTCCTGCTCCCGATGGACTACGGCACCCTGTGCCTGGCGTTCTTCCTGCTCGCCGCCCCCACCGCCTTCCTGGTGGCCTACGGCGCCCTGTTCGCCTTCATGGCCCTCTTCACGGCCCAGTCCTTCGTGAAGGCGTACCGCACCCTCGCCGCCTGACCCACCGGCGCCGAGGGCGGCGCGGCCCCGGTGAAATGGTCCGAACGGCCTGGTCCGTCGCGCTCCATCTCGTCCGACCGCGGCCGATGGGAGGCGGCTCGCCGCTCGCGCCGGGTGGGCCGTTCGGCCCACCACCCTCCGTAACCAAAATGGGTGGGTTGCCACGGTGCGTGAGATTCCCTAGGCTGCCCGAAGCTCCCGCGCCCATCCGAACCGTCGGCCCTCGCCGACACCGCACAAAGGCCACCCCATGCGCTCAGCCAACCGCCGATGGACCATCGCCGGCATCGCCTTCCTCGCCCTCGTGGCGGTGGTGCCCGTGACGGCCGCCCTGCGGTCGGACTCCGCCAGCGCCGCCCCCGCCCTCCCGGGCGACGGCACCAGCTCGGCCACCGCCGGCGCCTCGTGCTGGGGCATCAAGCAGCAGTACCCGGCCTCGGCGTCGGGCACCTTCTGGCTGCTCACCAAGTCCATGGACCGCCCGGCGCAGTTCGCCTGCGACATGACCACCGACGGCGGCGGCTGGGTGCTCGTGGCTCGCGGCCGCAACGGCTGGACCTTCAGCCCGAACGGCCAGGGCAGCGCCGCCACCGTGCGCACCACCACCGACGGCACCGGCGCCTTCGCCCCCGCCTCGCTCGACACCGCCACCATCGACGGGCTGCTCGACAAGGGCGCCCCCTCGGCGCTGGCCGACGGCATCCGCCTCGAGCGGGCCACCAACACCGACGGCAGCAACCGCCAGGACTACCGGCTCTACCCCCGGTCGCGCAGCTGGACCTGGAACCTCGGCGCCGGCCAGCTCCTCAACAAGGTCACCGTCAACGGCACCACCTACAACGGCTCGAACACCGCCGACACCGCAGCCGGCGCCACCGGCCAGGCCACCAACGGCCTCTCCGGCGCCCAGGACACCCGGCGGATGTACACCTTCGCCTGGACCGGCCACAACAACCAGATGGGCTTCGGCTTCGGCAACCAGGTCGGCGGCGGCTCCAACGCCAGCACCAACTACCTGTGGACCGCCGCCAGCGAGGGCTCGCCGCTCGCCTTCACCAAGGTCTGGGTCCGCCCCCGCATCGCCAACGACGCCGCCGGCTTCACCCCCATCCCCGCCGCCGGCTACCCGGCCGAGGCCAAGCCGCTCTCCCTGAAGAACCGGTCCGAGGTCGCCCCCTGGGGCGTGTCGGGCTACAACCACGACAACGAGGACACCGTCACGCCCTGGAAGGACAACGTGATGGTGATCAAGGCCTACGGCGACCGGGTCTACGTGGGCGGCCGCTTCACCGGCGTGCAGAACGGCCCCTCCGCCACGCCCATCGCCCAGGGCTCCATCGCCGCCTTCGACCTCGACGGCAACTGGATCAGCACCTTCCGCCCGAACGTGGCCGGCCGGGTGTGGGACATGGTCCTCACCGACGACGGCAAGCTCATCATCGGCGGCGACTTCACCTCGGTCGACGGCCTCGCCGACACCAGCGGCATGGCCGCCCTCGATCCCGCCACCGGCAAGGTCATCACGACCTGGAAGGGCAGCGTCACCCGCACCGGCACCACCGCCCGCGCCATCGTGCGCTCGCTCGCCACCAAGGGCGACTGGGTCTACGCCGGCGGCCGCTTCAACTCGGTCAAGGGCGGCACGTACCCGGTGACCACCACCACCAACGCCATCAACCTCAAGACCTCGAACGGCAACCCCGGCAGCTGGCGCCCCCGCATCTACGCCGCCGCCGTGCGCCTGCTGGTCTCCGCCGCGGGCGACCGGGTCTACATGGCCGGCTACTTCAACGCCGTCAACGACGACACCAACCACGGCTACTACGGCATCACCAACCCGACCAACGGCGCCGTGATCCCGGGCCTCGGCCCGTGGCAGCCCTCCACCACCGGCTCGAAGTACCAGCAGGCCGTGGCCGAGAACGGCGACAACATCCTGGTGGGCGGCTCCGAGCACGACTTCCAGATGTACGACCACAACCGCAACACGCTGATCGACTCGACGATCACCAAGCAGGGCGGCGACACCCAGGCCATCGAGAAGGTCGGCAACTACATCTACTTCTCGTGCCACTGCATGAACTGGGTGTACCAGGGCACCAACAACTGGACGAACCCGACCGGGTTCCGGGCCGTCGACCCCATCCGCATGGTCGGCCGGGTCGACGCCACCACGTTCGACTACGACACCACCTGGTACCCGAACGGCACCAAGGGCATCAACGACGAGGGCATCTGGAGCATCACCTCGGACAAGCGCGACTGCCTCTGGGTGGGTGGCGACCTCGTCCGCGGCGCCTACTCCGGCAACGCCGCCACCGACTACCTCGGCGGCTTCGCCCGGTTCTGCCCCACCGACGCCGTGGTGCCCACCACCCCCACCAACCTGAAGGCCACCGTCGCCTCCGGGTCGGTCGACCTCAGCTGGACCGCCTCCACCGACGCCAGCGGCACCCCGTCCTACGACGTGTACCGAGACGATCGCGTGATCGCCACCGTGTTCGGCACCACCTTCAGCGACACCACCGCCAACGGCTCCTCGGGCGCCCACCAGTACACGGTCCGCGCCGCCGACGCCCGGGGCAACCGCTCCGCCAGCCCGGCCCCGATCGCCGTCAACGGCCCCGCCCCGGAGATCGCCACCCCGATCGCCTACGGCGCCACGTGGAAGTACGTCGACTCCGGCGCCGACCTCGGCACGGCCTGGCGCTCCGGCACCTTCGACGACAGCGTGGGCCTCCGGCCCGGGCCAGCTCGGCTGGGGCGGCACCCAGGCCACCACCCTCGGCGGCGCCACCAAGCCCGTCACCACCTACCTCCGCAGCTCGTTCACCGTCGCCGACCCGTCCCAGGTCAAGGTCCTCGGCCTCGAGGCCAAGCTGGCCCAGGGCGCGGTGGTCTACGTGAACGGCGTCGAGGTCGGCCGGGTGAACATGCCCAGCGGGGCGGTCACCTCCGCCACCCTCGCCTCGGCGTACACGAGCGCCGCCGAGGACGCCACGGTCAAGGCCATCCGGGTCCCCGGCAGCATCCTCAAGGCCGGTGCCAACAGCATCGCCGTGGAGCTGCACGCCTGGAAGGCCAACGCCACCAAGGCGTTCTTCGACCTGCAGGCCACCAGCCGGGGCTCGAGCACCGACACCACGGCGCCCACCAAGCCCACGGTCACGGCCACGGCCGGTGCCGACGGCGTGGCCCTCACCTGGACCCCGTCCACCGACGACCAGAGCCTCGGCGGCTACGTGGTCGCCCGTGACGGCAGCCCCGTCGCCATCGTTGGCCCGCTGGCCACCAGCTACACCGACGCCGTCGACACCGCCACGGCCCACCAGTACGTGGTGACCGCGTTCGACGGCGGCGGCAACACCGCCGCCTCCACGCAGGTGGCCACCACGGTCTCGGCCAACCCGAACCTCCTGGCCTTCGGCAGCACCTACGCCTGGTGGTACCAGGCCACGGACCCGGCCGCCGGGTGGCAGGGCGACACCTACGACACCTCGGGCTGGCAGACCGGCGCCGGCGAACTCGGCTTCGGGGACACCCCGAAGGGCACCGTGATCACCACCGCCGCCTCGCCCCGCCCGCTCACCAGCTACTACCGCACCACCGTCACGGTGACCGACCCCACGGCGTTCAAGACCATCGCCCTGGACCTGATCCGCAACTCGGGTGCCGTCGTCTACGTGAACGGCGTCGAGGTCGGCCGCTCCAACCTGCCCACCGGGCCCATCACGTCGAGCACCTACGCCTCGTCGTACCCGGCCGCGGCCCAGCGCCACGTGCCGGTCCGCCTCGAGGTGCCCGCCAGCGCCTTCCGCGCCGGCAGCAACACCATCGCCGTGGAGCTGCACCTCAACTACAAGAGCCAGCCGACGGCCGGCTTCGACCTGAAGGTGACCGGCCTCCCCTAGCGCGGCGGTCCCACCGACCACGGAGCCCCGGTCCTCGGACCGGGGCTCCGTCGCGTCGGCAGCCCCTCACCCTCCGTAGCATCGCTGTGCCCCTTGCCACGTTGCGTGACCATGGCCTAGGGTCCCCACGCAGCGTGGCAACGACGGACCGACCAGCACCCTGGGTGCGGGCCACGCTCGAGTCCTGGAGGGGATCGACGTGCGCACAACCCAGCTGAACCGACGGTGGACCATCGCCGCCACCGCCTTCCTCGCCCTGGTGGCGGTGGTGCCCGCCACCGCCGCCTTGCGGTCGGGCACCGCCGCCGCCGCCCCGGCGGCCGCCGGCGACGGCACCACCTCCACCACTGCCGGCGCCTCGTGCTGGGGCATCAAGCAGCAGCACCCGACCTCTGCATCGGGCACCTACTGGGTGCTCACCGCTTCCATGGACCGACCGGTGCAGGTGGCCTGCGACATGGCCACCGACGGCGGCGGCTGGGTCCTCGTCGGCCGCGGCCGCAACGGCTGGACCTTCAGCCCCAACGGCCAGGGCAGCCCCGCCACGGTCCGCACCACCACCGACGGCACCGGCGCCTTCGCCCCCGCGTCGCTCGACACCACCCTCATCGACGGGCTCCTCGACCACGGCGCGCCCTCGGCGCTGGCCGACGGCATCCGCCTCGAACGCTCCACCAACGCCGCCGGCACCACCAAGCAGGACTACCGCCTCTACTCCAAGGCCCGGGAGTGGACCTGGAACCTGGCCGCCGGCCAGCTGCTCAACAAGGTCACCGTCAACGGCACCACCTACAACGGCTCGAACACCCGCGACACCGCCGCCTCCGTGCAGGGCCAGGCCACCAACGGCCTGGCCGGCGTCCAGGACACCCGCCGCCTGTTCACCTTCGCCTGGGCCAACCACGCCAACCAGCAGGGCTTCGGCTTCGGCAGCCAGGTCGGCGGCGGCTCCAACGCCGCCACCAACCACCTCTGGACCTCCGCCAACGAGGGCTCGCCCCTCGCCTTCACCAAGGTCTGGCTGCGCCCCCGCATCGCCAACGACGCCGCCGGCTTCACGCCCATCCCCGCCGCCGGCTACCCGGCCCAGGCCAAGGTCCCCAGCCTGAAGAACCGCTCCGAGCTCGCCCGGTGGGGCGTCTCGGGCTACAACCACACCAACGAGGCCACCGTCACGCCGTGGCAGGACAACGTGATGGTCATCAAGGTCTACGGCGACCGGGTCTACGTCGGCGGCCGGTTCACCGGCGTGCAGAACGGGCCGGGCGCCACCCCGATCGCCCAGGGCTCGCTGGCCGCCTTCGACCTCGACGGCAACTGGATCAGCACCTTCCGCCCGAACGTGGCCGGCCGCGTGTGGGACATGACCCTCACCGACGACGGCAAGCTCATCATCGGCGGCGACTTCACCTCCGTCGACGGCGTGGCCGACACCAGCGCCCTCGCCGCCCTCGACCCCGCCACCGGCAAGGTGCTCACCACCTGGAAGGCCAGCGCCACCCGTTCCGGCGGCGGTGCCATCGTGCGCGGCCTCGACAGCAAGGGCGACTGGATCTACGCCAGCGGCCGCTTCACCACGGTGAAGGGCGGCACTGCGGCGCCGACCACCACCACCAACGCCATCAACCTGCGCACCACCAACGGCACGCCGGGCAGCTGGCGGCCCCAGGTGTTCGCCTCGGCCGTGCGCCTCCGGGTCTCCGCCGCCGGCGACCGGGTCTACATGGCCGGCTTCTTCAACGCCGTCAACGGCGACACCAACCACGGCTTCTACGGCATCACCAACCCCACCAACGGCGCGGTCATCCCCGGCATCGGCCCGTACCAGCCGTCGGAGGGCTCCCGGGCCAACAACTGGTACCAGCAGGCCGTGGCCGAGTACGGCAACAAGATCCTGGTGGGCGGCGCCGAGCACACGCTGCAGATGTACGACCACAACCGCACCACCCTGATCGACTCCCACATCACCAAGCAGGGCGGGGACTTCCAGGCCATCGAGGTCTTCGACGGCTACGCCTACGCCAGCTGCCACTGCATGAACTGGACGTACTCGGGCACCAACAGCTGGAGCAACCCCCGCGGCTACCGCGCCGTCGACCCCATCCGCATGGTCGGCCGCTGGAACGCCGAGACCTTCGACTACGACACCACCTGGTGGCCCAACGGCACCAAGGGCACCAACGACGAAGGCATCTGGAGCATCTCCCAGGACAAGCGCAAGTGCCTGTGGGTGGGTGGCGACCTCGTGCGCGGCTCGTACTCCGGCAACGCCGCCACCGACTACCTCGGCGGCTTCGCCCGCTTCTGCCCCACCGACGCCGTCGTCCCGACCACGCCCACCAACCTGAGGGCCACGACGGCCTCCGGCGCGGTGAACCTCAGCTGGACCGGTTCCACCGACGCCAGCGGCACCGTCTCCTACGACGTCTACCGCGACGACCGCGTGATCGCCTCGGTGTTCGGCACCACCTTCAGCGACGCCACCGTGGCCGCCGGCTCCTCGCACCGCTACACGGTGCGGGCGGCCGACACCCGGGGCAACCGCTCCGCCAGCCCGGCGCCCGTCGCCGTCAACGGCCCGGCGCCCACCGTGGGCACCCCGGTGGCGTTCGGCTCCACGTGGCGGTACCGGGCCGACGGCGCCGACCTCGGCACCGCCTGGCGCAGCACCACCTACGACGACAGCGCCTTCGCCACCGGCAAGGCCGTGCTCGGCTGGGGCGGCACCCAGGCCACCACCATCGACGGCGCCGGCCGCCCCACCACCAGCTACTTCCGCACGTCGTTCGACGTGGCCGATCCGGCCGCGGTCAAGGTGCTGGAGCTCCAAGCCCTCTTCACCCAAGGCGCCGTGCTCTACGTGAACGGCGTAGAGGCGGGCCGCACCAACCTGCCGACCGGGGCGATCTCGGCGGCCACGCCGGCCTCGGCCTACGTCGGCGGCGCCGAGGACCTCCGCACCAAGACCTACGAGGTGCCGGGCTCGCTGCTCAAGGCGGGCCGCAACACCATCGCCGTCGAGGTGCACGGCTGGCGGGCGGCATCGGGCAAGGTCTTCCTCGACCTCCAGGCCACCACCCGCGGTGCCACCGCAGACAACACCGCCCCCTCGGCACCGGCCCTCACGGCCGCCGCCGGGAGCGGCACCGTCGACCTGACCTGGACGCCCTCCAGCGACGAGACCGCCCTCGGCGGCTACCTCGTCAGCCGTGACGGCGCCCCCGTCGCTGTCGTCGGCCCGCAGGACGCCCGCTACGTCGACGCCACGTCCACCGCCCAGGCCCACACGTACGTCGTGACCGCGTTCGACACCAGCGGCAACACCGCCGCCTCGGCGCCCCGCCAGACCGCGCCGCCCGTGTCCCGCACCCTGCTGGCGTTCGGGAGCTCGTGGACCTGGTGGTACCAGGCCACCGCCCCGGCCGGCGCCTGGCAGGCACCGGGCTACGCAACCACCGGCTGGCAGGTGGGACCCGGGGAGCTCGGCTTCGGCGACACGCCCAAGGGCACCGTGATCACCTCGGCCCCCTCGCCCCGCCCGCTCACCAGCTACTACCGCACCACGGTCACCGTCGCCGACCCGTCGATCTACCGGACCGTCCTCGTCGACCTCGTCCGCAACGCCGGCGCCGTGGTCTACGTCAACGGCGTCGAGGTCGCCCGGTCCAACCTGCCGACCGGCGCCATCGGTCCGGGCACCTACGCCCTCACCGCTCCGGCCGCCGCCCAGCGCCACGTGCCGGTCCGGCTCGAGGTGCCCGCCAGCGCCTTCCACGCCGGCGCCAACACCATCGCCGTCGAGCTCCACCTCAACTACAAGGCGCAGCCCACCGCCGGCTTCGACCTGCAGCTCACCGGCCAGCCCTGACCGGGCCGGCTGCGGCTCAGCGGGTGTACACCCGCACGTAGTCGATCGAGTAGGTGGTGGCGGCCGGGTCGGCCCACTTGACCCGCTGGATGCCGGTGGTCACGCAGCCGCCGGGCGCCGTGCCGCTGATCGAGCAGCGGTCGGCGCCCCGGAGGTAGCCGAGCGTCCCGTCCGGGTCACCGATCCAGTCGCCGCCGACGGCCTGGTTGATGGCGATGTCCCAGGTGGAGGCGGCGTCGGCCGATGCCGTCCAGTTGTGCTGGGTGTCGACGTAGCTGTGGAACTTCACGTCGTCCATGAAGAAGTCGAACTTCACGCCGTTGGGGTCCGGGCTGATCTCGACGGCCCAGGTGTGCCACGCCGGGGTGGCGTTCGAGGGCTCGAAGCCCACCCGGCCCTTGGACAGGTTCTTGCGGCCGTCGAGGTGGAGGGTGGCGTAGCCCTTGCCCGGGGCGGCGGAGTGGAAGTACTCCATGATGTCGACCTCGGCGGTGGAGGCGCCGTTCTTGTGGCGGAGCCAGAACGCCGGCCACAGGCCCTGGGCGTGGGGCAGCTTGGCCCGCATCTCGAACCGGGCGTAGCGGGGGAAGTACTTGCCGACCTCACGGGAGCCGAGGAAGCCCGAGGTGTAGTTCCGGACGCTGCCGCCGGGGCAGGTGACGGTCTGCCTCTTGGAGGTGATCTTCAACGAGCCGCCGGACTCGGCCACGTTGCTGGGCTGCAGGCAGGCCAGCTCGTGGTTCCCGTCGCCGTAGGTGTTGTTGTACATCTTCCACTTGGAGGTGTCGACGCTCGTGCCGTTGAACTCGTCGCCGCCCACCAGGGTCCAGCCGGCCCGGGTGCCGGGGGCCGGCGGGGTGGTCGTCGTGGTGGTGGGCGCCGCGGTCGTGGTGGTGGTCCGCGGGGTGGTCGTGGTGGTCGGTGCCGCGGTGGTCGTGGTGGGGGCGGCGGTGGTGGTGGTCGGGGCCGCCGTCGTGGTGGTGCTGGGGGCGACGGTGGTGGGGGCGCCCGGCACGGTCGTCTCGGTGCTCGGTGTCTCGACCGTGGGGCCGGTGGGGGCCGGGCCGGTCGGCGTCGCCGGCGGGGTCGGCTGGCACGCCGCGAGGCCGATCAGCCCGCTCATCGCCAGAACCACCATCGAACCCGTGCGTCGCGCCATCTGATCGCCTTCGTCCAGGGGGTGCCTCGCTGGCACCTCGCAGGAGGAGTAACGGCGCGCTGCCGCTGCAGCTGAAGGACAAATGGTGGTCGCGCAGCCACAATTCGTGAGATTTCGGGCTGTGGCGTGAAAGTACCACGCAACGTAGGAATTGCGCCACCCTTTGCGGTCAACTTTCCACGAAGGGTGCGAATTGCACCACTATGCGTGGGGGGCCGTCGCCCTCAGTCGGCGAGGGCGTCGTTGAGGTTGCCGGTGCGGAGGCCCTCGAGGTCGAGCGTCACGTAGCGGTACCCTGCGGCGCGCACCGCGGCCACCACCACCTCACGGGCCTCGACCACCGCGGCCAGGCGGTCGAGCGGCACCTCGATGCGGGCGGTGTCGCGGTAGTGGCGGACCCGCAGCTCGTCGAAGCCGAGGCGGCGCAGGGCGGCCTCGGCGGCCTCGACCTCGGCCAGCACGCCCAGGGTCACCGGCGTGCCGTAGGGGACGCGCGACGCGAGGCAGGCGGCAGCCGGCTTGTCGGCCGTGCGCAGCCCGAGCGAGCGAGAAGCCTCGCGGACCATCGCCTTGGTGAAGCCGGCCTCGACGAGCGGGAACACCGCCCCGTGCTCCTGCGCGGCCCGCTGGCCCGGGCGGTGGTCGCCCAGGTCGTCGAGGTTCACGCCGAGCGCCACGGTGGCGCCGGCATCGGCGGCGATGGGGTCGAGGGCCACCGACAGCGCCTCCTTGCAGTGGTAGCAGCGGTCGGCGTCGTTGGCCCGGTACGCCGGGTCGTCGAGCTCCTCGGTGGCGACGGTGGACCAGGAGAGGCCCCACTCGGCGGCCAGGGCGCGGCAGTCGTCGAGCTCGTCGGCCGGCAACGAGGGCGAGACGGCGGTGACGCAGCGGACGGCGTCGGCGCCGAGCTCGTCGGTGGCCACCCAGCCGAGGAACGCCGAGTCGGCACCGCCGGAGAAGGCGACCACCAGCGAGCCGTGGCGGCGCAGCTCGGCTCGCAGCACGTCGAGCGCGCCGTCGATGCTCACCACGACCCGCCCCCGCCGCCGCCGGCCCCGCCGCCGACGCCACCGCCACCGAAGCCGCCGGAGCCCGACGACGACGGCGCGGTCGAGGTGCTGGCCGTCGAGACGAGCAGCGCCGGGGCCAGGTAGGCCAGGTGGGTGGCGCCCGGGTCGGCCGAGGCCGCGGCGGCCGAGCCGGCCACCGCCTTCTGCCAGTGGTCGATCTCGCCCACGGCCACGGCCCACGCCGTGTACTGGCGCAGGACGCCGTGCTCGACGGCCCAGTCGACGTGCTGCGCCTCGGACTCGCTGAGGAAGCGCCGGAACGACTCGATCCGCAGCCACAGGGCCGAGCCCATCGGCGTGCGGACGAGCAGCTCGTGGGAGCGGATGGCGGCGGTGAAGCCGACGATGGCGACGACTGCCGCCACGCCGACCACCGGCAGCACCTGGGCGTAGGCGCCGATGGCCGCACCGGCCAGGCCGACCAAGGTGGCGATGGTGCCGGCGACGAGGGCGGTGGTGCGGTTGCGGTCGCCGGCCCGGTCCCAGAGGCCGGACTGGTGCCGCCAGCCGTCGAGCGACGAGCCCAGGTGGGTCCACGCCTCGGAGAACGAGCTGTCGTAGGTGCCGAGCGAGAGCGAGGTGCGGCCGGCGAAGGCCTCCTGCAGGATCGGGTCGGTGGGCCGGCCCGGCACGTCGACGCGCGTCAGGGTGCTGGTGCCGGTGGTGTCGTCGAGGGTGGCCGCTCCGGCCGTGACCTGCTCGATGAGCCAGGCGACCTTGTGCTCCGGTCGCACCGCCTCGCGCAGGACGATCCCGCCGTAGGGCGCGCCCATGCCCGGCGGCGGCGCGAACTCGACGGTGGCCATGGACGCGAGCTCGGAGGCATCGACCCGTCGCTCGGTGCCCGGTGGCGGCGGCAGGCCCCCGGCCAGCACGCCGGGAAAGGCGGCGTCGGCCGCGCTGGCGCCCGACACCCGCTCGGCCCCGGCCCGCCGCACCAGCGGGGCGGCCACCAGCGCGGCCACGAGCGCCGCGGCGGCGGCCACCAGGAAGGGCAGGCCGGCCTTCGGGCTGTCGTCGGCGGGCGGCGCGTGGAAGGCCGGCATGGCCGGCGCAGCAGCGAGCGGCTCGGCTCCGGTGGCCCGGACGGTCACGCCCTCGTGGGCGCCGAGGTCGGAGACCTGCACCACGATGCGACCGGGCTCGGGCTGGGTGGCCTCGCAGCCGCCGGTGCGGCCGGTGCTCCCCTGGTCGCAGGTGAGCCCGCTCCAGCGGTAGGGCCCGGTGACGGCGATGGTGGCCTCGGTGATGGGCACGTCCCACCCGGCACCCACGCCGTTGAAGGCCAGCTTCGCCCCGGGGGCGACGTCGGCCAGCGTGTAGCCGATGTCGTAGCGGTGGCGGCCGCTGATGGTCTCGTCGGGGTCGCCGATCTTGATGCGGTCGCCGATCAGCGTGAACTGGTCCGGCGCGTCGCTCGACACCTCGACGTTCGAGTCCGAGCCCAGGCCGGGCACGTCGCGGAAGATGCCGTGGCGGTCGCTGCTGGTGCCGAAGTCGTAGTCGATGGCCTCCGAGACCCGGGCCGAGCCGCCCTGGTCGACCACGACGTGGACCTGGGTGTCGGCGATGCGCTCGGCGTCGCCGAACGCGGCGCCGGCCGCGGCGGCGCCGCCCACCACCAGGACCCCGACGCCGATCAGCAGCCGGTCGAGGTTGCGCCGCCCGGAGAGCTTCACCCGGTGACGCCGACCGCGTCCAGGACCTCGGCGAGGGTGCCGACGGCGCCCGTGGTGAACGCCCCGAACTCGGCATACTCGGTGGACGCCTTGTCGAACCGCATGGTGTAGACGACCTCCTTGAGGTCGTCGGGGTTCTCGGCGAACAGGGTGACGCCCCACTCCCAGTCGTCGACGCCGGTGGAGCCGGTGATGAGCTGCAGGATGCGGCCGGCGAACTTCCGGCCCGGCGCGCCGTGCTCCATCATGAGCTCCTTGCGCTCGTCGAAGGGCAGGGCGTACCAGTTCTGCTCCGGGTCCCGCCGCTTGGACATGGGGTAGAAGCACCACGCCGCCTTCCCCTCCGGCGGGAGCACGGGGTACAGGCGAGCCTGCGCCATCTGCTCGGGCAGGCCCTTCGCGTACTCGGACAACTCGGTGAGCGAGACGTAGGAGTCGACGACGTCGAGCCCGGCGGCCACCACGGCCGACTGGAAGGCCCGGAGCCGCCACAGGTCCTTGCCCAGCACCATGAACGCGACGTCGGCCTTGTGCCCCAGCACCGCGACCGGGACGACCTGGAGGTCGTCGGCCTCGGCGGACTTCACCGCGGCCTCGACCGCAGCGCGATCGGTGAGCGGAGCGACCGCACAGAAGAGGTGCAGCACCCCGAGGCCGGTTGAGGGGACGAGCGGTTCGGGCATGGCCCCGACGCTACCGCCGCGCCCCCCGGCCATCGACAAGGCCGCCCGGCGTTGCTACAACGAGGGCCCGGCGGCGCACCACTCGTCCGAGCGGCCCACGGCACCCGCTCCCCCGCCAGGACGGCCGCTGCTCGAGCCCGCCCGGAGAACCCCGTGCGCTTCCGCCACGTCGTGCCGCCCTACGGGCGCGACCTCGCCGTGCCCGCCACCGGTGAGGGCGCCACCGTCGGCCACCTCGCCACCGCCCTCGACCCCGACCGGCCGGCGGGCCCGCTGCTCGTCGACGGCCGGCTCGTGGCCGCCACCACGGCGCTGGATCGGGCGGGGATCACCGACGGCTGCGTGGTCGCTCGACCTGACGAGGTGGCGCCGCCCAGCCCGCCCGGACCGCCCGGCGGGCTGCTCGCCGCGGGGCCCGTGGTGGCGGTGGCGGTCACCGCCGGCCTCGATGCCGGGCACCGCACCGCCCTCGCGCCGGGCCGCCACCTGGTGGGCCGGGCGGGCAGCGCCGGCCCGCCGCGAGCGCTCTCGATCGACGATCCCACGGTCTCGGCCGTCCACGCCCGGCTCGACGTGGCGGCCGACGGCACCGTCGTGGTCGAGGACCTCGGGTCGGGCCGAGGCACCCGGGTCGACGGCCGCACCGTCGCCGGGCCCATCGCAGTCGGCCTCGGCACCACCGTCGCCTTCGGCCTGGCCCAGGCGGTCCTGGTGCCCGTCCGTGCCGGGGCCAGGCGCCCGCACCGGTCGCCCGCCGGGGCGCCGTCGGGTGGCGCCACCGAGCCCCACCACCGCCCGCCTCGGCCCGCGCCCGGCCCGCCGGCCCCATCGCTGGCCGCCCCACCCGTGGCCGAGGCACCGGCCAAGGGGGCGCCGGTCGGGTTGATCGGCGTGCTCGCGTCGGTGGCGGTCGGTGCGGTGATGGTGGTGGTGCTGCGATCGCCGATCTACGCCCTGTTCGCGCTGCTCGGGCCGGTGCTGCTGCTCGCCGGAGCGCTCGACGGCCGCCACCGCCGTCGCCGCACGGCCCGCCGGGACCGCAGGCGCCGCCGGGCGGAGCTGGATCGGCTGGAGGCAGCGATCATCGAGCGGTCGCACCACGAGATCGAGCGGAGGCGCCAGCGCTACCGCGGCCCCGCCGGCGCCGCGTCCCGGGCGGAACGCTCCTCGCCGCGCCTGTGGGAGCGGCGGACCGGCGACGACGACCTCGGTGCGGTCCGGGTCGGCGTCGGTGCGGTGCCCTGGGACCCGCCCGTCGAGGGCACACCCGCCACCTGGCCCGCGGACCTGCGCTCGCTGGTCGCCCGGCTCGGCGCCCTCAAGCACGCACCGGTGGGGATCGAGCTCGTCGCGGGGGTGGCCGTCGCCGTGGTCGGCCCGTCTGCCGGGCGCCGTGCGCTGGCCCGCTCCATCGTGCTGCAGCTGGCCGCCGACCAGGGCCCCGTCGACGTGGAGCTGGGCCTGTTGGCCGCCGAGGCGGCGGCGTCGCACTGGGACTGGGCCTGCTGGCTGCCCCACGCCACCAGCCGCGACGGCACGCCCCTGCTGGCGACCGGCGAGGCCGCGAGCGAGGCGGCGGCGCGCCACCTCGTGGACGGTGCCCGCGCGGGCGGACCGCTCCGGGTCGTGGTCATCGACGACGACCCGGGCCTCGCCGCCCGGCGCGGCCCCGTGCGGACCCTGCTGCGTGCCGCCCAGGACCCCGAGGCCCGCCTGGCCGTGCTGGTGCTCGCCGGCGCGACGGCCCCCGTCCCGTCGAGCTGCGCCACGGTGCTGGAGGTCGGAGCGGACGGCACGCTCCACGCACCGGGCCACCTGGCCGCCGGCGCGGCCACCGTGGTCGGCACGTCGATCGCCACCGCGGCCTCCGCGGCACGGGCGCTGGGCCGGATGGACGATCCGGAGGTCGACGATCCCGGGCGGTCGCTGCCCCCTGCGGTGTCGCTCGACGACCTCGTGCCCTCCGGCGGCTCGACCCCGGCGGGGCTCGTCGCCGGCTGGCGCGCCGGCGGCGCCGACCCCGCCCCCACCGCCGCGCTGGGGACGGCGGCGGACGGGCCGCTGGTGCTCGACCTCGCCGCCGACGGGCCCCACGCCCTGGTCGCCGGCACCACCGGCTCCGGCAAGAGCGAGCTGCTCCGCACGTTGGTGGCCAGCCTGGCCGTCGGATCGAGCCCGGACCACCTCTCGTTCGTGCTGATCGACTTCAAGGGCGGCAGCGCGTTCGACGCCTGCGCCCGCTTCCCCCACACCACCGGGGTGGTGACCGACCTGGACGACCAGCTCGCCGGCCGGGCCCTCCGCTGCCTCGAGGCCGAGCTCCGCCACCGGGAGGCACGGCTGCGAGACGTCGGCGCGGTGGACCTGTCCGACCTGCGGGCCCGGTGCCCCGAGGGGCCGCCGCTGCCCCGGCTGGTGGTGGTGGTCGACGAGTTCGCCACCCTGGCGGCCGAGCTCCCGTCCTTCGTCGACTCGCTGGTGGGCATCGCCCAACGGGGCCGCAGCCTCGGCGTCCACCTCGTGCTCGCCACCCAGCGACCGGCCGGCGCGGTGAGCGACCACATCCGGGCCAACACCGGCCTCCGCATCGCCCTCCGGGTCCACGACGCGGCCGACAGCGTCGACGTCATCGGGGTCGCCGATGCCGCCGCCCTCCCCCGCCAGCGGCCCGGCCGCGCCCTCGTGCGCCTCGGTCCCGGCGAGCTGGTGGCCGTCCAGGTCGCGCGGGCCACCGGGCCGGCCGGCGCCGGCTGCCGCTCCGGACCGGCCGCCTCCGTGAGGCCGCTGGCGGTCGCCCGCACCGCGGACGATGCGCCGACCCCGGGTCCGGGGTCGGGCTCGCGGTCGCCGGTCGGCTCGCTCCGGACCCCGCTCGACGACCTGGCCGATGCCATGGCCACGGCGTGGGAGGAGCTGGGCGGTCGGCCGCCCCGACGACCCTGGCCGGACCCGCTGCCGGAGGAGGTGCCCTGGCCCCTGCCCGGTCACGAGGCCGCACCGGAGCAACCGACCGCCGTCACCCTCGGCCTGGCCGACGAGCCCGACGAGCAGCGCCACCGGCCCTTCGCCTGGGACCTCGCGGGTGGCCCGCTGCTCGCGGTCGGGCTCCCCGGCTCGGGCACCACCACCCTGGCGGCCACCGCCGTGCTGGCCGCCGCCCTGCGGTGGGGGCCCGACGAGCTGCACGTCCACGTCGTCGACCTCGGGGCCGGCGAGCTGGAGGCGCTGGCGGGCCTCCCCCACGTCGGGGCCGTCGTCCGCGCCGGCGACGCCGAGCGCCAGCGCCGGCTCCTCGCCGACCTGGGCCAGGACCTCGCTGCCCGGCGCGCCGGCGGCGACGGTCCGCGTCGGCTGCTCGTGGTCGACGGGGTGGGAGCCCTGCGGGCCGCATGGGACGACCTCGAGCCGTCCGGCACGTGGTCGGCCTTCCTCGAGGTGGTGCGGCGGGGCAGCGAGGTGGGCATCCACGTCCTCGCCACCGCGGAGGGCGCCGGCTCGGTCCCCCACCAGCTGGCGTCCGCGTGCCGCCAACGCATCGTGCTCCGGCTGGGCGACGCCACCGAGCAGGCCGCCCTGGCCGGCACGGCGATCGACCCGACCACGCTGCCCCCGGGGGCGCGGCACCCTGCCGGAGGGGCCCACCCTGGTGCAGGTGGCGCACCCCGCCGCCGGGCTGGCGAGCGCCGTCGCCCGCCTGGCCGGCCAGCACGCTGCTGCGCTGTCGGCGGACCACGAACCACGCCCGGTCGGCCAGCTGCCCACCCGCCTCCACCTCGACGACCTGCTCGACGCCGAGCCCCGCTCGTCGACGGATCCTGCCGCCGGCGTCGTCGACCTGCCCCTCGGGCGTGCCGACCGCGGCCTCCAGGTCGCCCGCCTCGTGCTGGAGCCCGGTGCCCACGCCCTCGTGGCCGGCCCGCCCCGGTCGGGACGCACCGCCTGCCTCCGCACCATCGGCGCAGCCGCCCAGCACGTCGGCTGCCAGGTGGTGGCCGTGGTGCGCCGGCCGTCGGAGTGGCCGACCGGCGCCCACCACGTGCTCGCACCGGACGACGCCGGCCTCGCCGCCGCCGTCGACGCGGCGGGCCCGCTCCTGGTGCTCGTCGACGACGCCGACCTGACGATCGACGACCACCCGGTGCTGGGCCCGCTCGTCCGGGACCGCACCGCCGAGCGCCACGTGGTGGTGGCCGGGCGGAGCGACCGGCTGCGCACGCTCTACGCCCACTGGACCCGCGAGGTGCGCGCCGACCGCGCCGGGATCCTGCTGCACCCGGACACCGACCTCGACGGGGACCTGACCGGCACCCGGCTGCCCCGGCACCTGCCGGTCGGCCCGGCGCCCGGCCGCGGCTGGCTCAGCGGCGGGGCGCTGGAGGGCGTCGTCCAGGTCGCCCTCCCACCCGCGGCGGCAGGCGACGGCCCTTGACCTGGCGGACCAGGCGTGTACGGTTCTCCTGCCTTCCCACCACCTTTCGATCCTTCCAGGAGGCACCATGCCCCGAGTCCTGTCCACCGACGCCGCCAAGGCCGCCATCTCCTCGATGGCCTCGATCATCAACGGCGGGCTGGCCGACCAGCTCGCCCAGCTCGACCAGCAGGGCCGCCAGCTCTCCCAGCCCGAGGTCTGGGACGGCAGCCTCGCCGTCCAGTTCCGCAGCGCGTGGCCCCAGACCTCGAAGTCCCTGCAGACCGTGCGCGGCGAGCTGGACGAGCTGCGGGTGAAGATCGAGTCGATCAACACCAACATCATGGCGGCGGGCGGCAACTGAGCGCCGGGGCGAGCGCGGTAGCGTTGCCGCCCGTTGTCCACGCTCGCCCCCACCGCCCCGGCGGCGCCCACCTCGCGGGTGCGGATCGCCCACCTCCCTGCCCTCGACGGGCTCCGGGGCGCCGCCGTCGCCGCCGTGGTGGCCTTCCACCTCGGCCTCACCACCGGCGGCTACCTCGGCGTGGACCTGTTCTTCACGCTCTCGGGGTTCCTCATCACCAGCCTCCTCGTGGCCGAGTGGCGGGCCCGGGGCCGGATCGACCTCAAGGTCTTCTGGGTGCGGCGGGCCCGCCGGCTGCTCCCCGCCCTGCTCCTCGTCCTGGTGGCGGTGGCCTGGGCCACGCAGCGGTGGGCCTCGAACACCACCTTCACCCAGGTCCACCACGACGGCCTGGCCACGCTGGCCTACGTCGCCAACTGGCGCTCGGTGGCCGCCGGCACCGACTACTGGGACCTCTTCGCCCGGCCCTCCCCGTTGGAGCACACCTGGAGCCTGGCCATCGAGGAGCAGTTCTACGTGCTCTGGCCGCTCGTCTCGGTGGGCCTCCTGCTGTGGTGGGGCGCCCGCCGCCGCCCGGCTGCGGGTGCGGGCGGCGCCGCCGTCGAACCGGGGCCGCTGAGCGACGCCGAGGTGAAGGCCGGCCTCGACCGCTACCTGGCGGTGACGCTCGGCCTGGCCGCCCTCTCCGCGGGCACCGCCCTCTGGCGCTACCACGGGCCGGCCGACGCCAACCGGGTCTACTTCGGCACCGACACCCGGGCCGCCGCCATCCTGTTCGGCGCCGCCTTCGCCATCGCCACCGCCCGCTTCGGCACGGTCACCGGCCGCCGGGCGCGTGGGGCTGGAGGTCGCCGCCCTCGCCGTCGCCGTGCCCCTCGGCTGGGCGTGGCTCCACCTCCCGGGCACCGACCCCCGGCTCTACCACGGTGGCCTCCTGCTCTGCGGGCTGGCCACCACCGTGGTCCTGGCCGCCGCCAGCCACCCCCAGCCCGGGCCCGTGGCCCGGATCCTGTCGTTCCCGCCGCTGCGGTGGCTGGGGCTCATCTCCTACGGCCTCTACCTGTGGCACTGGCCGGTGATCATCTTCTTCACCCCCGGCCGCACCGGCTGGTACGACGGCGGCCTGCTGGCCGCCCGGCTGGGCATCAGCCTGGCGCTGGCGATCACGTCCTACTGGGTGCTCGAGCGGCCGATCCGCCACGGCCTGGGCCGCGGGTGGCCCATCCGCCTGGCCACGCCGATCGCCATCGCCGTGGTCATCGCCGTGCTCGGGTGGGCGGCGCAGGGCGCGGTGGCCCCGGTGGGCACCGGGGCCCGGGTGCGCGGCACCATGCGCATCGCGACCGACCCCATCCCCCCGGTCGCCGCGGGCAAGCCCCGGCTCCTCACCGTCGGCGACTCCGGGGCCTGGACCATCCAGTACGCCATGGACGTGGTGGCGCCGGCCCGGGGCATCGACGAGGTCAACCGCGGCACGCCGGCCTGCGGGATCCTCCCCGGCGACGGCCGATCCAAGCGGGCCAACGGCGAGACCATCAAGGACCCCGACGGCTGCGGCGACTGGCCGCGGCGTTGGGCCTGGTACGTGAACCAGGTCCAGCCCACCGATGCCTTGATCTTCTCGGTGGCCCCGGGCGGCACCGCCCGTTGGGTCGACGGCGGGTGGCACAAGGACTGCGACCCCGTCTACGACCGCGCCGCCCGGGCCACCTACGAGCGCGCCATCCGCATCCTGTCGGCCAAGGGTGCCCACGTCGGGATCACCACCATCGGCTACCTGGAGAGCGAGTCCGACGCCGACGGCCGCTTCCCCGAGGTCGATTGCCGCAACGACTCCATCCGCGCCGCCGCTCGCGCCACCGGCGCCACCGTGGTGGACCTGGCCCGCTACACCTGCGGGGACAAGGGCCGGTGCCGCCAGACGGTCCGCACGCTCGACGGCGACGACGTCGAGCTGCGCCCGGACGGGCTGCACTACACCGGCCCGGCCGGCGTGGTGGTGGCCCGCTGGGCGCTCGACCGCTTGGGCCTCAGACGGCCGTAGCGGGCGCGGGGTCGGGCACGACCTCGAGGTGGCGCGGGGCCAGGCCCTCGTCACCGGCCGAGGCCGAGGGCCGGGGTCGGCCCTCCCGGAGCAGACGACGCCAGCGGTTCCGGTCGAAGCGGACCGGGTCGGTGCCGGCGATGAACGCGCCGAGCAGGTCGATGAACCGGTCGGGGTCGTGGTGGTGCGGGAAGTGGCCGGCCTCGTCGAACACCACCAGCTCGCTGCCGGGCATGGCGGCGTGGGCGATGTGGCCGTGGCCGACGGGGATGACCGCGTCGTGCGCGCCCCACACCAGCAGCACCGGCATGGCCTCGGTGAGGTAGCTGCGGTCGAGCATGGTCACCACCTGGCCGCGCCAGTCGACCACCGACCGGAGGGTGCGGCTGAAGGCGCCCCGGGTGGCCACGTCGGGCAGGGCGTCGAGCACCCGACCGAGCTCCTCGGCGTCACGGCCGATGTCGGTGCCGCTGCGGCGCAGGACCTCGATGCCCGCCATGGCGGCCAGCCGGGCCGGGGGCAGCCGGAGCAGGGGCAGGAACACGTCGGCGAGCGGCGTGGACGCCAGGCGCAGGAACGGGCTGACCTCCTTGGCCACGCCGCCGCTGGCCACCAAGGCCAGCCGCTCGACCCGGGTGGGGTGCTGGTAGGCGAGCTGGGCCGCCACGCCGCCGCCGAGCGAGTGGCCCACCACGGTCGCCTTGTCGATGCCGAGGACGTCGAGCAGGTCGCGCATGCCGTTGGCGTAGGCGGCGACGGAGTAGTCGGCCCGCGGCTTCGCCGACTCGCCGTGGCCGAGCAGGTCGGGGGCGATGACGGTGAAGTGCTCGGCCAGCGGCCGCATGAGCGGCACCCAGCTCGCCGAGCTGTCACCGATGCCGTGCAGCAGCAGGAGCGCCGGCCCGCGCCCGGCGATCCGGTAGGCCCGTTGGTGGCCGTGGATCTCGACGAAGCGGGTGGACGTGTCGATCGACAGCTCGTTGCGACGGCGCCGGGCCATGTGTGCTCCTGTCGGTTCCCCTGAACGTGGCCGAAACGCTATGCCACCGCCGTGTCCGGCCCTTCACCCGTCCGTGAACGCTGCGTCAACTGGCCGCCGGCGGCCGTAGCGTGCCGGAGACCCTCCTCGCCCACGAGAGCCCCGCATGGACGTCAGCGCACCGACCGATGACCGCACCGCCCCGGCGGCGTGGGACGCCGCCTCGGGCGAGCCCGACCCGCAGCGCTGGATCACCCTCGGCATCGTGATCATCGCCGTGGTGCTGATCGCCGTGGACATCTCGGTGCTCAACGTCTCGATCCCCACGATCCTGCGCGACCTCGACACCACCGTGCCGGCCCTGCAGTGGGTCATCACCGGGTACTCGCTCACCTTCGCCAGCCTGCTCATCATCGGCGGCCAGCTCGGTGACGTGTACGGCCACCGCCGCCTGTTCCTGATCGGCGTGACGCTGTTCGGCATCGGCTCGCTCATCGCCTCGCTGGCCCAGTCGGTGGGCGTGCTGATCCTGGGCGAGGCGGTGATCGAGGGCATGGGCGCGTCGCTGATGCTGCCGTCGACGCTGGCCATCCTCTCCACCACCTTCCAGGGCCGGGAGCGGGCGACGGCGTTCGCGGCGTGGGGCGCAACCACCGGCGCCGCGGTGGCGTTCGGCCCGGTGCTCGGCGGGTTCCTCACCACCAACTACTCGTGGCGGTGGTCGTTCCGCATCAACGTCGTGGTGGCCCCCGTCGCCGTGCTCGGCGCGCTGCTCTTCATGCGCAAGGGCGCCAAGGCCACGCGCCGCCCGGACCTCGACCTGCCCGGCGCCGCCATGATCGCCAGCGGCATGTTCCTGCTGGTGTTCTCGCTCAGCCAGGGCAGCGTCTACGGGTGGTTCGAGCCCATCAAGGCGTTCCACCTCGGCCCGTGGCTGCTCTGGCCCACCACCCGGCCACTGTCGATCACCGTGCTGACGCTGGTGGCGGCGGGGGTGATCCTCGCCTCGTTCGTCGTGGTCGAGCGGGCCATGGAGCGGCGCGGCACCCACCCGCTCTTCGAGTTCGGGCTGCTCCAGCACCGGTCGTTCCGCTACGGCCTGCTCACCGTGGTGATCCTGGCCATGGGCCAGCTCACCGTGCTGTTCGCCCTGCCGCTCTTCCTCCAGGAGTCCGAGCACCTCTCGGCGCAGGAGAACGGGCTGTGGCTGCTGCCGCTCGGGCTGGCGGTGATCGTCGGCGCCCAGATCGGCGGCCGCCTGACCCGGCGCATCAGCCCCACGGCGGTGGCCCGCCTGGGCCTGCTGTGCGAGAGCGCCGGCTCGATCCTGGTGGTCCTGTCGATCCGGCCAGGGCTCTCCTTCGCCAGCCTGCTCCCCGGCCTGGTGGTGTTCGGCGTGGGCATCGGCCTCGCCAGCTCGCAGCTCACCAACGTGATCCTCTCGGAGATCCCGGTGGCGAAGTCCGGCGTGGCCAGCGGCGCCAACTCCACCGCCCGCCAGATCGGCTCGGCGCTGGGCGGCGCGGTGATCGGCTCGCTGATCGCCGTGCGCACCACCAGCCACGCGGTCGCCGCCCTCAGGGCCGACCGCATCCTCTCGCCGGCCGTCCGGGACCGAGCCATCGGCGGCGTCCGCGCCGACGGCCCCAGCTTCTCCCCCGCCGAGGGCACCTCGAAGCTCGACGTCGCCCGCCTCGACTCGATCCTCAGCCACGCCCTCAGCGACGCCACCCGCACCGCCCTGCTCATGGGCACCGCCGTCGTCTTCGTCGGCGCCCTCCTCAGCTTCCTCATGCCGCGGGGCGAGCCGCTCCGAGCCAGCGAGTCCCAAGCCGAGACCCAAGCCGAGGCCTTCGAGTCCATCGACCCCATCGACAACGTTCCCGGAGCCGTCCTGGACTGAGTCGCCTCCGAGAAGGTGCCGAGCGATGGCGGGCCCCGATCGGAGCCGCCTCCCGCCAAGGTCGCACCCAGCGACCGAGCGGCGAGCAGCGGCGTTCGCCGAAGGCGAGAGGGCCCGAGCGGCCCGGGCGAAGCGCAGCGAGCCCGAGAGCGGAAAGGACAGCGAACGATCGCCGACCCTCCAGCGACGAAGGAGCCGCACGACGAGGCAGCCGAGCCCCAGCGAGGCCCGCCGGAGGCCGGTGCGCGGCGACCAGACCACACGCGACGAACCGCCACGGCCGGACCCAACCCGCGACGAAGGCCGGCCCCCAGGGCCGGCCTTCGTCATCTACGAGGGGTCAGACCTCAGTAGTCCTCCATGCCTCCGCCCATGCCGGCACCGGCGGCCGAGTCTTCCGGCTTGTCGGCGATGACGGCTTCGGTGGTGAGGAAGAGCGCCGCGATGCTGGCGGCGTTCTGGAGGGCGGAGCGGGTGACCTTGGCGGCGTCGGGGACCGACGGCAGGAGCTCGCCGTACTCGCCCGTGGCGGCGTTGTAGCCCTGGTTGCCGGTGAGCTCCTTGACCTTGGAGACCACCACGCCGCCTTCGACGCCGGCGTTGATGGCGATCTGCTTCAGGGGCTCCTCGACGGCGCGGGCCACGATGAGCGCACCGAGGGCGACGTCGCCCTCGAGGCCCTTGGCGGCCTCGAGCACGGCGGCCTGGGCCCGGATGAGGGCGGTGCCGCCGCCGGGGACGACGCCCTCTTCGATGGCGGCCTTGGCCGTGGAGACGGCGTCCTCGATGCGGTGCTTCTTCTCCTTGAGCTCCGTCTCGGTGGCGGCGCCGACCTTGAGGACGGCCACGCCGCCGGACAGCTTGGCGAGGCGCTCCTGGAGCTTCTCGCGGTCGTAGTCGGAGTCGGTGTTGTCGATCTCGGCCTTGATCTGGCTGACGCGACCCTTCACGTCGTCGGCGTTGCCGCCGCCCTCGACGATGGTGGTCTCGTCCTTGGTGATGATGATCTTCTTGGCCGTGCCGAGGAGGTCGAGCGTGGTGTTGTCGAGCTTGAGGCCGACGTCCTCGCTGATGACCTGGGCGCCGGTGAGGATGGCGATGTCCTGGAGCATGGCCTTGCGGCGCTCGCCGAAGCCGGGGGCCTTGACGGCCACCGAGCGGAACGTGCCGCGGATCTTGTTGACCACGAGGGTGGAGAGGGCCTCGCCGTCGATGTCCTCGGCCACGATCACGAGGGGCTTGCCGCCCTGCATGACCTTCTCGAGCACCGGCACGAGGTCGCGCACGGCGCTGATCTTCGAGGAGACGAGCAGCACGTAGGCGTCGTCGAGGACGGCCTCCATGCGCTCGGGGTCGGTGACGAAGTACGGCGAGATGTAGCCCTTGTCGAAGCGCATGCCCTCGACGAAGTCGGTCTCGATGCCGAAGGTGTTCGACTCCTCGACGGTGATGACGCCGTCCTTGCCGACCTTGTCCATCGCCTCGGCGATCTGCTCGCCGATCTCGTAGTCGTTGTTGGCGGAGATCGAGGCGACCTTGGCGATCTGGTCCTTGTCGTCGACGTCGACGGCCAAGGCCTTGATCGACGCCACGGCAGCCTCGACGCCGGCCTCGATGCCGCGCTTGAGGTCCATGGGGTTGGCGCCGGCGGCCACGTTCTTGAGGCCCTCGCGCACCAGGGCACGGGCCAGGACGGTGGCAGTGGTGGTGCCGTCACCGGCGACGTCGTCGGTCTTCTTGGCCACCTCCTTGACGAGCTCGGCGCCGATGCGCTCGTAGGGGTCCTCGAGCTCGATGTCCTTGGCGACGGAGACGCCGTCCTTGGTGATCGTGGGCGCTCCCCACTTCTTCTCGAGGACCACGTTGCGGCCCTTCGGGCCGAGGGTCACGGCGACAGCGTCGGCGAGCTGGTTCATGCCGGACTCGAGGGCTCGACGAGCCTGCTCGTCAAAGGCGATGATCTTGGGCATCCTTGGGTTCTCCCTGGAGACGGATGACGGGTGCGGTTAGCACTCTCACGAAGAGAGTGCTAACAGCAAACCACCTCAGCCGTTCGTTAGCAACCGCGGCCCGCGACTGCTAACCCGCCACGCCGCTGCGTGGCACGACGACCACGCTGCGCGCACGTAGGGCCGTTCGGCCCATCAACAGGCCGGCGGGCCGGGCCGATGGAGGGGGACCGTCGGATCGGCAACGACCGGCACGGCGCCACGGGTGCCGGTGGATCCGGGAGGGAGGCCACCGGCGCCCGGCGCCGCTCTGGGGGGAGCGCACCCGCCCGGCCCTGCAAGGGGCCGGGCGACCGTGCGCCCCAGGCTCAGCTGGCGCCGCCGGCGACGGCCGGGATGATCGAGACGGTGTCGCCGTCGGCCACCGGGGTGGCGAGGCCGTCGCGGAAGCGCACGTCGTCGTCGGCCACGTAGAGGTTCACGAACCGGCGCAGGCCGCCGTCGCCGTCGAGCAGGCGCTCCTTGAACCCGGGGTGGGCGCCCTCGAGCTGGTCCAGGACCTCGGAGACCGTGGTGCCGTCGACGGCGATCTCGGAGGCGCCGGCGGTGAGGGTGCGGAGGGTGGTGGGCACTCGGACGGTGACGCTCATGGGACTCGGACCTCGGGGAAACGACGACCCCCGGCGACCACCGGGGCACGGGGCAGCGTAGTGACGAGACCACCGCCCTCCACACCTCGGGCGACACGCCGCCCCGCACCCCGGACGGCGGCGCTAGCCAGATGCCGACCGGCCGGTTCGCACCCCGCGACCGAGCATCGAGGCGCGGCGTTCGCCGGAGGCGAGCGGGCCCGAGCGGCCCGGGACGACGCGAAGCGAGTCCCGAGAGCGGGAGGGAAGAGCGAACGATCGCCGACCCTCGAGCGACGAAGGAGCCGCACGACGAGGCAACCGAGCCCCAGGCGAGGTCCGCCGGAGGCCGGCGAGCAGCGGAGGGGTCGAGCGCGACCGAACGCTCAGGCAGGCCGGAGCGACGCGAGCGGGGGGGCGCTCGTGCATGGCGAGGGGCAGGGGGTCCTTGCCGGGTCGGCGGAGGGTGGCGGGGCCCGGGGGGCGGAGGCCGGCGCGGTCGAGGATGGCCTGGCTGACGGCGAGGGCCTGGGGGCCGAGCTCGTCGAGCGTGCGGTTGCGGTGGTGGCGGACGCCGAGGTCGACTTGGGCGAGGCCGCCGATGCCGACCGTCCGGAAGGCGTCGATCAGCAGGGCGACGTCGACGCCGTAGCCGACCACGAAGGGCAGCCGCTCGAGCAGGTCGCGCCGGCCGGCGTACTCGCCGCCGAGCGGCTGGGCGACGTCGGAGAGCTCGGGGAAGAACTGCGAGAGCAGCGGGCGGGCCAGCAGCTCGGTGACCCGGCCGCCGCCCACGCCGTCGGCCTCGGGGCGGTGGTAGTGGCCCTTCACGAACGACGTGCCGGGGTCGGTCAGCAGGGGGCCGAGGAGGCCGAGGATGAAGCCGGGGTCGAACTTCGAGAATGTCGGCATCGACCCAGACCACGAGGTCGCCGGTGGACTCGTGGACCGACTTCCAGAGCGCTTCGCCCTTGCCATGGCCCTCGCCGAAGTCGGCGAGCACGGCGCTGGCGTCGACCACGCGGGCGCCGGCGGCGGTGGCCACCGCCGCGGTGGCGTCGGTGGAGTGGTCGTCGACGACCACCACCTCGTCGACCAGCGGTGCGCCGTCGACCAGCGCCGCCCGGATGGCGGCCACCACCGAGCCGACGGTGGCCTCCTCGTTGCGGGCCGGCAGGCAGACCGAGATGGTCAGGCCCGTGCGGGCCTTGGCCGCCAGCAGGCTGGCCACCGTGAAGGCGCCGGCGGGGTACGACGCCAACCCCCGTCCGCTCATGGCCGCCATCGTCACGGGTTCGTCGAACGGGAGCAAGACGGCCACCTCCTCCGCGTCGGTCAGGGGGGCGGACCGTTCATCGAGGTGCAGGCTCATGCTGGGACGGTACGGAAGCGACGTGACGACGCGATTTCGCCGCCGTGAAGCGGTTCCAACGCCTACCTGTCGTCTCGCCGGCTGGCCGGTTGCCCGGGCCGGGTCAGGCGGTGACCTCGACGCCCTTCCAGAAGGCCACGCGGTCCTTGATCTCCGCGGCCGCCTCCTTCGGGGCCGGGTAGTACCAGGCGGCGCCACTGTTGACCTCGCCGTCGACCACGACGTCGTAGTAGCTGGCGGTGCCCTTCCAGGGGCACACCGTCGTGGTGTCGTTCGGGGCCAGCAGCTCCGCCTTCACCGAGTCGAGGGGGAAGTACTGGTTGCCCTCGACCACCACCGTGTCTTCGCTCTCCGCCACCACGGTCCCGTTCCACGTCGCTCGCGCCATCGTTTCGCTCCTCGATCGGTTGGTTTGCCTCGCTGGCTCCAACCCCTGGGCCGCGCAGGGTGTTCCCGCACAGAGGGCAGGGGCGGGGTGGCTCGCACCCAGCGCCAGAGCGGCGAGCCAGCGGCGTTCGCCGGAGGCGAAACGGGCCCGAGCGGCCCGGGCGAAGCGAAGCGAGCCCGAGAGCGGGAGGAAGAGCGAGCGATCGCCGACCCTCGCGCGACGAAGGAGCCGCACGACGAGGCAGCGGAGGCGCCAGCCGGAGCCCGCCGGAGGCCGGTGACCGGCAAGACGGTCGAACGCGACGCTCCAGGGAGCCAGCCCTAGTGGTGGAACCCCTCGTCGGCCGGCGTGGTGGACAGGACGGCGCTCGGGAGGACGCGGACCAGGTCCTCCACCAGGAGGTCGGCGAGGTCGTGGCCGAAGCCGTTGCGGACGACGATGCGCAGGACGGCGAGGTCTTCTCGGTCGGCGGGGAAGGTGTAGGCGGGGACCTGCCAGCCGCGCTGGCGGAGGGCGGCGGAGACGTCGAAGACCGTCAGGTCGTCGACGCCGTCGGCGATGCGGAAGGCGAAGACGGGGAGCTCGCTGCCGTCGGTCAGGAGGGTGAAGGGGCCCAGCTCGGCGATCCGCGACGCCAGCCGCACGGCGACGTCGCGGGCGTACTGCTGGACGCGGCGGTAGCCGTCGAAGCCCAGGCGGACGAACTGGTAGTACTGCGCCACCACCTGGGCGCCGGGGCGGGAGAAGTTGAGGGCGAAGGTGGGCATCTCGCCGCCGAGGTAGTTGACCTTGAACACCAGCTCCTCGGGGAGCGAGGCGGCGTCGCGCCAGACGATCCAGCCCACCCCGGGGTACACCAGGCCGTACTTGTGGCCCGAGGTGTTGATGGAGGCCACCCGGGGCAGCTGGAAGTCCCACGCCAGGTCGGGGTCGACGAAGGGGGCGATCATGGCGCCGGACGCGCCGTCGACGTGCACGGGCACGTCGACGCCCGACCGGTCGTGCAGATCGTCGAGGGCGGCGCAGATCTCGGCGACCGGTTCGTAGCTGCCGTCGAAGGTCGAGCCGAGGATGGCCACCACGCCGATCGTGTTCTCGTCGCACCGGGCGACCGCGCCCTCGGCGGTGAGGTGGAAGGTGTCGCCGTCCATGGGCACGAGGCGGGGCTCGACGTCCCAGTAGCGGGCGAACTTCTCCCAGCAGACCTGCACGTTGACGCCCATGACGATGTTGGGGCGGTCGGTGGGGAGGCCGGCGGCGCGGCGACGGGCCCGCCACCGGCGCAGCAGGGCGAGGCCGGCGAGCATGGCGGCCTCGCTCGACCCGGTGGTGGAGCAGCCGGTGGCCGCTTCGGCGTCGTCCGGATCGGCGCCCGGCGCGTGCCACAGGCGGGCCAGGATGTTGACGCAGCGAGCCTCGAGCGCCGCGGTCTGCGGGTACTCGTCCTTGTCGATCATGTTCTTGTCGGCGCACTCGGCCATGAGCCGCTGGGCCGCCGGCTCCATCCACGTGGTCACGAACGTGGCCAGGTTCAGGCGGGCGTTGCCGTCGAGCATGAGCTCGTCGTGCACCAGCTGGTAGGCGACCTCGGGGTCGAGGCCGCCGTCGGCGAGCTGGTTGCGGGGCACGCTCCCCCGCTGGTCCTCGCCGACGAACACCGGGTTGATCCCGATGCGGTCGGCGTCATCGCCCATGGGGGTCAGCGGCACGGTGGAACCTCCCGGCGACGGGCGGGCGCCCGCCGGCTCGGCGACCGTACCGGTGCGTCGGCTCCGGGGTCGGTCAGGCGGGGGCGGCGCCGTGGGCCGCCACGGCCACCTGGTGGGCGCCGAGGCCCCGTTCGCCCACGAGGTGCTCCCGGATGCGCTCGGCGACGGCGGGCGCCGCGGCCACCCAGATGCGACCGTCGCCGTGGGGCAGGTGCAGGCGCCGGACCTCGGCCTCCAGGGCGGCGCCCGCCGGGCCGGCCCCGCCCTCCAACCAGGTGGTGATGAGCCGGGCCGGCGACGTGAGGTCGACGCGCTCGGCGTCGGTGGCCACCTCGGCCACGACGTGGACCGTGCGCCCCGCCGGCAGCGTGGCCAGCACCGCCTCGACGGCCGCCAGCGCGGCGCCGTCGCCCACCACGACGAACCAGGGGGCATCGGGGTCGGGCTGGTAGGCCACGGTGGGGCTCAGCCGCCGGTCAGGCGGGCCTTGACCAAGGCCGAGACGGCCTTGCCGTCGGCCTGGCCGCCGACCTTGGCCATGGCGGCCTTCATGGCCAGGCCCATCTGCGACGGCTCGGAGAAGCCGCCCTCGGCGAGGGCGGCGTCGACCAGCGCGGCCAGGTCCTCGTCGGTGATCTTCGCCGGCAGGTAGCGGGCCAGGATGTCCCGCTCGGCGAGCTCCTTGGCGGCGCTCTCGGCCCGGCCGCCGTCGGCGAAGGCCTGGGCCGCCTCGTCGCGGCGCTTGGCCTCCTTGGCGATGATGGCGAGCACGTCGTCGTCGCTGAGCTCGCGGGACTCGTCGCCCGAGACCCGGGCCTCCTTGATGCCGGCGAGGGCCATGCGCAGCACCGAGGTGGCGAGCTGGTCGCGGGACTTCATGGCGGCGGTCAGGTCGGACTGGATCTGCTCGGCGAGCATCGGTGTTCTCCCACGTTCGTGTCGGACCACTGTGGCCCATGGCGGCGGCGCCCGACGCCTCGGTTCAGCGCCAGTGCAGCCACCGGCCGTGGGGGTCGGCCTGGGCCACGACCTCGGTGCCGCCCCGCACCACCTGGAAGTGGGTGCCCGTGCGCCCGGTCGGGGGCGGGGTGGCGGGGTCGGCGTCCGGCAGCACGCCGGGGGCCTCGCCCGCCAGCCAGACCACCTCGGGGCGGGCGGCCAGGACGTCGGCGAAGCGGCGGCGAGGCTCGGCCGGGAGGTAGTTGAGCACCGCGGTGTGGATCACCACCGGCGTGGCGCCTGCCGGCACCTCGTCGAGCAGCGGGCCCACCTCGTCGACGAGGTCCCCGGCCACGAGGCGGGGCGGATCGGCGGCGGCGATCGCCGCCGCGGCGAGCAGGCGCGCCCGACGGTCCTCGTGCTCGGGCCACACGCAGGCCTCAAGCCAGGCCAGGTGGTCCGGGTCGGTGACGTCGAGGGGGTTGAGGTCGATCCCGGCCCGCCACGCCACCTCCGGCACCCGCTCCGGGAACGGGACCGGGCCGGACGCCTCGACCTCCAGGCGCACCGTCGACGCCGGGCCGGCGGGCTCGTGCACCGTGGTGCCGCCGGGGCCGGAGCGGTAGGCGTAGGCGTAGCGATCCGGCTGCAGGCAGAGTCCCGCGGAGGCCCCGACCTCGACCAGCGCCAGCGGCTGGGGCAGCGCCGAGAGGAGCGGCAGCAGGGTGGCGCACCGGGCGACCTCGTTGGTCTGGGTGGATCGCTCGGCCATGGTGGCCGCCACCTGGTCCCACCCGTCGAGCACGAAGGCGCGGAACGCCGGCCAGGTGCCGACGGGGCCGCCGAGGAAGCGGACCGCGGCGAAGAGGAGGTTGGGCTGGCGCTTGGCGCCGGGCAGGGCGTCGAGCCGGCCGACCACCTCGGGGTCGTCGGCGACCGCCAGGGCGAGTCGCTCGTAGGTGGGCGAGGACCCCGCCGCCTCGTGCTCGCCGAACCACCGGTACCACTGCGCCGTGTCCACCTCCGGATGGTGCCACCCCGGGCCGGCGACGGCGACCGGATCGTGCGAGCCAGCAGGTCAGAACGTCGGAGGGGGTCGGTACCCTCGACACGATGTCCGACGTGCTGCGCCTCCTCTCCCAGCCGGGGGTGGAGACCACGTTCGTGCCGGGGACGCTGGCCCGCGACGGCCGCTTGGCGGTGTGGCGGGCCGTGGACGCGATCCGGGGCGACGGCGGTGGCCGGGCCGA
Source organism: Aquihabitans sp. G128 (assembly GCF_019048865.1). GTDB lineage: Bacteria > Actinomycetota > Acidimicrobiia > Acidimicrobiales > Iamiaceae > Aquihabitans. Next base: position 2,544,223 of record NZ_CP077604.1, read on the forward strand.
GGACGGCGAGCTCGAGCGGGCCGCCCTGCTGCCGCCCGGCGACGCGGTGGCCGCCGCTCGGCTGGCCCGCCACCTCGAGGCGGCCGGCCGCCCGACCACCGACCTCGGCGCGGACCGGCCGGAGCGGTTGGAGGTGGTCGTGCCGGTGGGCGAGGCGCTGCGACGGCGCGCCGTCGATGCCACGTGGGTGCCGGTCGCCGAGGCCGTCGACGCCCTCGTCGACCTGCACGCCGCCGCACCGTCGGCCCGCTCCACCCATGCGTGGGCCCACGCCGCTCGGGCGGCGCTCCAGCTGGTGGCCCGAGGGCGGATCCTGCCGACGGCCGACGCCGACGGCACCGACGTCTGGCGGGTGGGCCCGCTCGACGCCGCCGACGTGGCGCACTGGCGGGCGCTGGCCGAGGCCCTCCCGCCCCACGCCCACGCCACCGAGGTCCCCGGCTCGGCGCCGCGCCGCGTGGCCTCGCCCCCTGGCTGCTGGCCCGCTTCCGCGACGCGGTGGCCGACGCCTACGTGCGCACGGCGGCGGCCCCGGACGCCGCCGGCCACGCCGCCTTCGCCTCCCGCGAGCGGGTGGCCGTCGCCGGGTCGGCCACCTGGCTCACCGCGGCGGCCACGGCCACCACGACCGAGGTCGCCATCGCCCTCCGCGTCGACGTGGGCGCCGACGCCGGCACCGACGAGGGCGCGGGCGAGGTCGAGCCGCACGCCGCCGACGAGCCGGCAGGCACCGACGAGCTGGCGGCCGCCCTCGCCGAGACCGAGCCGGCGACGGTGCCCCGCTCGCTGGTCGCCGCCACCGACGAGCAGGCCGCCGACGCGACCGGGGGCGGCGACTTCCGCGCCGTGCTGCAGATCAGCAGCCGGCGGGACCCCAGCCTCGTGCTGGACGCCGCCGAGCTCTGGGCCGCGCCCGAGGCGGTGGCCGCCCGGTTCGGGCCGGCGGTCGAGGACGAGGTCCTGCTCGCGCTGCGCCGGGGCGCCCGCGTGTGGGCGCCCATCGGCCGGCTGCTGGCCGAGGCCCGACCCGATGCCCTCGCCCTCGGCGCGGCCGAGATCGACGAGCTCCTCGGCCCGCTGGCCGACGACCTGGCCGGCAGCGGCATCGACGTGCTCTGGCCCGCCGGGCTACTGGCGCCGGTGAAGGTCTCCCCCACCGTCACCAGCACCGCGCCCACCGCCGACCGCGCCGCCGGGCTGGGCTTCGACGGGCTCTGCGAGCTGCGCTGGACCGCCACCGTCGACGGCGAGCAGCTCACCGACGACGAGCTGCACGAGCTGGCCACGGCCAAGCGGGCGGTCATCCGCCTGCGGGGCCGATGGGTCCGGGCCGATCCGGAGCGCCTGGCCCGACTGCAGACGCGGCGCAAGGTGTCCGCCGGCAGCGCCCTCGCCGCCGCCCTGGGCGGGGACCTGCAGGTCGACGGCGAGACCATCGAGGCCGCCGTCGAGGGCCCCATCGCCGATCTCGCCCGCCGCCTGCGCGAGGCCGAGGAGCAGCGCGACGTCGAGCCGCCGGCGGACCTGCACGCCGAGCTGCGGCCCTACCAGCGCCAGGGCGTGTCGTGGCTGGCCAACATGGCCGAGATCGGCTTCGGCGGGGTGCTGGCCGACGACATGGGCCTGGGCAAGACCGTCCAGCTGCTCGCCCTGCACCTGCTCCGGCGCCCCACCGGCAAGCCCACGCTGGTGGTCTGCCCGGTGTCGGTGGTGGCCAACTGGTCCCGGGAGGCCGCCCGCTTCGCCCCGTCGGTCCCCGTCCTGCGCTTCCACGGCACCACCCGCAACCTCGACGACGTCCCGCCGGACGCCATCGTGGTCACCACCTACGGCGTGGTCCGCCGCCAGGCCGAGCAGCTGGCCCAGGTGTCGTGGGGGCTGGTCGCCGCCGACGAGGCCCAGAACATCAAGAACCCCATGTCCCGCACGGCTCGGTCCATCCGGCTGATCCCGGCCGACGCCCGCTTCGCCCTCACCGGCACGCCGGTCGAGAACCGCCTGGTCGACCTGTGGGCGCTGCTCGACTGGACCACGCCCGGCCTGCTCGGGCCGCTGGAGCGCTTCCGCCACGAGGTCGCCATCCCGGTCGAGCGCGACCAGGACCCGGAGGCGGCGGCCTCGCTGGCCCGCCTCGTGCGGCCCTTCGTGCTGCGCCGCCGCAAGATCGACCCGGGCATCGCGCCGGAGCTGCCGCCGAAGACCGAGACCGACCGGGTGGTGGCGCTCACCGCCGAGCAGGCCACGCTCTACGCCGCCATGGTCGAGGAGGTCATGGACCAGGTCGAGAACGCCGAGGGCATGGCCCGCCGCGGCCTGGTGCTGAAGCTGCTCAGCGGGCTCAAGCAGATCTGCAACCACCCGGCCCAGTTCCTGCACCAGCCCGGTCCGCTGGCGGGCCGCTCCGGCAAGCTCGACGCGGTGACCGAGCTGATCGACACCATCGTCACCGAGGGCGAGTCGGTCCTCGTCTTCACCCAGTTCGTGACGATGGGCCACCTGCTGCAGCGCCACCTCTCGGCCGACGATCGGCCGGTCGAGTTCCTGCACGGCTCGGTGCCGCTGGGCAAGCGCCAGGAGATGGTCGACCGGCTGCAGTCCGGCGAGACGCCCGTGCTGGTGATCTCGGTGAAGGCCGGCGGCACCGGCCTCAACCTCACCCGGGCCACCCACGTCGTCCACTTCGACCGCTGGTGGAACCCCGCCGTCGAGGACCAGGCCAGCGACCGGGCGTGGCGCATCGGCCAGGACCGGCCGGTGCAGGTCCACCGGATGATCTGCGAGGGCACCGTCGAGGACCGCATCGCCCAGATGCTCACCGCCAAGCGGCACCTGGCCGACTCCGTGGTCACCACCGGCGAGGGCTGGGTCGGCGAGCTGGGCGACGACGACCTCCGGGCCCTCGTGGCCCTCGGCGCGGACGACGGGTGGTCGTGATGGCCGAGCAGTTCGGGCACACGTGGTGGGGCCGGGCGTGGGTCGACGCCCTGGAGAAGGGCGCATCGCTCGACCCCAACCGGCTGCCCCGCGGCCGCACCTACGCCCGCCAGGACCGCGTCACCAGCCTGAGCCTGGAGCCTGGGATGGTGACCGCCTCGGTCCACGGCAGCCGGCGGCTCAACTACCGCACCCACATCGCGGTGCGGACCTACGGCGACGACGAGTGGGCCAAGGTCGTGGCCACCATCGCCAGCCGCGCCGCCCACACCGCCGCGCTGCTCGAAGGCGACCTCGAGCCGGGGGTGGTCGACGACGCCCGGGAGGCCGGCGTCGAGCTGCTCCCCGCTCGGCGCGACCTCAAGCCCCGCTGCTCGTGCCCGGACGACGCCGCCACCTGCAAGCACGCCGCGGCGGTGGCCTACCTGGTGGCCGAGGTCCTCGACGACGACCCGTTCCAGCTCTTCGCCCTGCGGGGCCGCAGCAAGGAGGCGCTGCTCGCCGAGCTGCGCGCCTTCCGCCGGCGCCCGGGCGCCGACGGCCGTCCGGCCCGAGACGACGGGCTCGACCCCGATGCCGAGGCGCTCGCCGCCCTGGTGGCGTCGGGCCCACAGGGCGCCGGCGCCGACACGGGCGAGCTGGCCCGCGAGGCGTGGGGCCGCGAGCGGCCCCCGATGCCGCCGCTGCCCGACCTCGCCGCCCGCCCGGGCAGCCCGGCCGCCTGGCCGTCGGACCCGCCCGCCGGCGCCCCCTTCGACACCCCGGGCCTCCTGGTGCTGGCCACCGACGCCGCCCAACGGGCCTGGGCCCAGCTGCGGGGCGACGGGGCCAGCGGCCTCGCCCTCCCCCGCGACGCCGACCAGGCCCGCCGGGGCGCCCAACGCCTCGACGGCGCGCCCGCAGGAGCCGACGGCTCGCGGCCCCGCGGCGACCTCACGCACCGAGCGCTGGCGTGGCGCCACGGCGGCGAGGCCGGCCTGGCCATGCTCGACGAGGCCGCCTGGCGCCCGCCGCTCGCCACCATGGCGGCCGCCCGCGCCGCGGTCGAGGAGGCCGGCGTGTCGTCGTCGGTGGTCACCGTCAACAACAACCGCATCACCGGGCCGGGGTTCCAGCTCCGCCTGTCCCGGGCCGGGGCGTGGTGGCGCTTCGAGAAGCACAAGGGTCGGTGGGAGGTGGCGGCCCCGCCCGCCGAGTCGCCCGACGACCTGCTGGCGCCGGCCTCCTGATCGCGCTCGGGCTCGGCCTCAGCCGCAGGCGGCGGTGGCGAACCAGCGGGTCAGCACGGCGCGTCTTCTCGTCGAGCATCACCGGGGTGAGCATCGGCTCGACGAGGTGGCGCCGCCAGGTCACCGACGTGCCGTCGAGCGTGAAGGGCCGGTCCACCCAGCCGGGCTGGACGGTGCCGAAGCAGAGCACGCTGCGCGCCTCGAGCTCCGCGAACGGCGAGTCGACGAGCGCCCCGGCCACCACGGCGGTCTGGCGCTGCGCCTCGGCCAGCAGGTCCGAGCGGTCGTCGCCGCCCACGTAGAGGCGCTGGTCGGCGTTGAACCAGTCGCCGAGGTCGCGACGCTCCAGCGCGCCGGGGAGCACCTCGACGGCGTGGACCACCCACACCCCGTTGGCCGAGATCACGAGGTGGTCGACCAGGGTCGCCTCGGGGCCGAACCGGTGGCCGTGGAGGACCTCGACGCCGTGGACGCGCGCCCCTTCGAGCGTCTGGCCGATGCGCCCCTCGCCCATGTCGCCGCGGTCGAGCACCTCGGCGGCGTCGGCGTCGTCGTCGATCGTCAGCAGCAGGCCCGAGTGCACCGGGGCCGGGGCGACGGGCTCGACCGCCGGTCCCACCGCGCCCACCGCGCCGAGCAGCTCGTGGTGGTGCTGGGGCAGCACGGTCTCCGGCGGCACGTACCGACGCATGGCCGGCAGGACGTGGGTCCCCCGACCGGCGGGCGAGGTGTCCCAGAACACCGGGGTGGCCGCGCCCACCGACACGACCTCGTCGTCGAGGCCGAGCACCGGCGAGACCACGCGGGGGGTGAGCTTGGCCTTGGCCCGGGCCCCGGACGGCACCGGGGCGATCGGCGCCGAAGGCGCCACGGGCGACGCGGTGGCCGGCGCAGGAGCGGGCGTGGCGTCGGCGGGGGCCGCCTCGGGACCGGGCGCGGCGTCCTCCCACGGGACGATGGTCGGCGTCGGCGGTGCGGTGGGGACGTCGTCGTCGTGGGGCTCGGGCGGGTCACCCCACTCGGGCTCCTCGTCGATCGGGTCCGATTCGACCGCCTCGATCTCGGGCGCCTGCGCGTCGGGTGCTTCGGGCTCGGGCTCGGGCTCGGGCTCGGGCTCGGGAGCGGCGGCCCCGGCGGCCCGGGACGCGGCCAGCAGCATGGCCGGGATGGACTGCGGCTCCTCCGACCCGCCGCCGAAGACGGCCGAGAGGTGCGCGGGCGCCGACGGGTCGACCTCGGACGGGCCGGTCGTCCGCACGACCGGGGGTGCGGCCGGCGCCGGGGGTGCCGCGGGCTCGGGCGCCGTCGGCGCCGGGATCGGGGCCGGTGCGGCGGCGGCGGGCGCGGGGGTCGGTGCCTTGGCCGATCCGAAGCGGGCCCGTCGCCGCGCCGGCGCCGGGGGTGCCGCCTCGGGCTCGGCCTCGGTCTCGGCCACGGCCACGGCGGCGACGACCCCGGGCTGCGCGGGGCCGCCGCGCTTCTTGCGCGAGCGGCCGGCTCGCCGCCCGGCCGGCTCGGCCTCGGCAGGCACCCCGGGCGCAGCAGCGGCCGGGGCGGCGGGAGCGGCCTCAGGGACGGGCGCGGCCTCGGGGGCCGGGGTCGGTGCCGGGGCCGCGACGGTCCGCCGCTGGGCGGCGGGCGGCGGGGTGCGCTCGGCCCGGGGCGCGGGCGGCGCAGGGGCGGGAGGCGGCCGGGTGTCGAGCCTTGGGCCCGGCGGGGGCGACGGCGGGGCCGGGGCCGGGGGCGGTGGCGGTGTGGAGGCGGCCGCCCCGGTCGGGGTCGGCGCCGGGGGCTGCTCGAAGCGGTGGCAGGTCAGGCAGGTGGCTTCGCCGGTCTCGTCGTCCAGCCACGCCTCGGTCCGGGGCGGCAGCTTGCTCCCGCAGCTGCGGCACGAGGCCCGAGCGCGGAGGACGGTGGATGGCACCCTCCCCCTATCGGTCGCTGCGGGCCGGTTCTCAACCGGACTGGGCCGATCGGCCCATGCGCGCCGCTGCCGGCCGGTCCGAGCGGGCTCGGGCCGGTGGTAGAACCTCCGCGTGGTCGCCCCGGCCACCAGCCCAGGAGGCACCGATGAGCGACGCACCGCGCACCGAGGACGGCAAGCCGATCGGCGGGTGGGTCCTGCGGGCCGACCCGGCCGTGTTCGACGTGGCCTCCATGCTGCAGGAGTACGGCCAGGTGTTCCGGCACCCGGTGACCCCCGGCCCCCGGGCCGACCTCATGGATGCCGGCCAGCCCTGCTTCCTCTTCCAGTCCGACACGTCGAAGGTCGTGGGCATCTGGGCCGTGGGCGAGGTCGTGGCCCCGTGCTTCGCGGCGCCCGTCGACCCCGAGGACTCCGACGCCGGCGAACAGCTCTTCGCCGAGCTCGAGCTCCTCCCCCTCGAGAAGGCCATCGCCTTCGGCAAGATCAAGGACCACAAGGTCCTGGCCCAGGGCGAGCTGGTCGGTTCGCCCGACCAGGCCAACCCCGTGGTGCTGCGCCCCGAGGAGGTGCGGGCCCTCGAGGAGTTCGACTTCGCGTTCGTGCCGCCCACCCTCGAGCAGATCGAGGCCCTCCAGGAGGCCCTGGGCGAGGAGGAGACCGGCCTGATCTTCCAGCTCGTCGGCGCCGACGCCAGCTTCGGCATCCTCGACGACGGCAGCGACGACGAGCTGCTCTCGGTGGTGACCGTCACCGACGAGGGCGCCTTCGAGCTGGGTCGCTTCCAGGAGTTCGCCGATGCCATGAGCCTGGTCCTGCTCCAGGTCGAGGGCCTCGCCCTCGAGGACCCCATCGAGGCCATCCCCGACGAGCTGCCCGACGGTGACCCGGTCGCCGTGCTCCAGGCCGAGGACGGCCTGCTCGGCCTCTACCGCGTGGGCCCGGACGCCTTCGACCTCTACGACCCCACCGAGGACGGCGGCTTCGAGGTCATCGGCCGGTTCGAGACCCTGGCCGCCGCCCTGGCCGGCCTCATGGACGCCATCGAAGAGGTCGACGAGGACGCCTAGGCCAGGGGCGACACCTCGCCGGGGTCGATCACGAGGGTGCCCGTGGCGCCCACGGCCGGCGGGGCGGCGGTGTGCAGCGCCAGCTCCACGGACGGCCGCCCCTCGGCCGGCGCCACGCGCAGGGTGACCTGCGACGTGGCGCCGCGGAACCGCACGTCCACCACCGTCGCCAGCCAGGTCCGCCCGTTGCCGGCCGTCTGCGCCGGCGACGAGAACGCCAGGGCGGCTTCGCGGACCACGACGCCGGCCAGGCCGCCGGCCAGGCCCAGCGCACCGGCCGCGGCGGGGTCGAGCACGTTGGCGTGGCCGAGGAAGCGGGCCACGAACGGCGAGCCGGGATCGCGCCACACCTCGGCGGCGGGGCCGTCGCGCTGGACGCGCCCGGCGCGCAGGACCACCAGCCGGTCGGCCACCGCGTAGGCCTCCTCCTGGTCGTGGGTGACGTGGATGGCGGCCACGCCGGACGCGGCGAGCACGGCCCGGAGGTCGTGGGCGAGCCGGTCGCGCAGGGTGCGGTCGAGCGAGCCGAGCGGCTCGTCGAGCATCAGCAGGCGGGGCGAGGGCGCCAGAGATCGGGCCAGGGCGACCCGCTGGGACTCGCCGCCCGAGAGGGTGTCGATGCCGCGGTCGTCGAAGCCGCCCAGCCCGACGAGCTCGAGCACCTCGGCCACCCGGGCCTGGCGCGCCGGTCGGCGGTCGCCCCGCATGCGGAGGCCGAAGGCCACGTTCTCGCCGACGGTGCGGTGCGGGAACAGGGCGTGGTCCTGGAACATCAGGCCGAAGGGCCGCTGGTCGGGCGGGCGCCGGGTGAGGTCGTCGCCCGCCCAGGAGACCGCGCCCGACGCCGGGGCCTCCAGGCCGGCCAGCACCCGCAGCAGCGTGCTCTTGCCGCAGCCGCTCGGCCCGACGAGGGCCACGACCTCGCCGGGCGCCACGTCCAGCGAGACGTCGTCGACCACGGTCGCCGCACCGAAGCGCACCGTCAGGTCCCGGGCCTGCAGCCCGTCGGCCGTCACCACCCGAGCGCGTCCTTCGGGCGCAGCCGCTCGATCACCAGGACGCTGGCGGCGGTGAGCGCCGCCAGCAGGGTGCCGAGCGCCATGGCCTGGCCCCGCAGGGCGGCACCGGGCTGGCCGAGCAGGCGGAACATGGCCACCGGCACGGTGGGGGCGTCGGGCCGGGCCAGGAACGAGGTGGCGCCGAACTCGCCCAGCGAGATGGCGAAGGCGAAGGCCGCTCCGACCAGCAAGGTGCGCAACACCACCGGCAGGTCGACCTCTCGGCGGGCCCGCCAGGGCGACGCGCCCAGCACGGACGCGGCCTCACGCTGGCGGGCGTCGACGGCGCGCAGGGCGGGCACCAGCGAGCGGACGACGAACGGGATGCCGACGAGGGCCTGGGCGACGGGCACGATCAGCCGGGACGACCGGAGGTCGAGCGGCGGCTCGTCGAGGGCGAGGAGGATGCCGAAGCCGAGCGTCACCGCCGAGGTGCCGAGCGGGACCATGAGGGCCAGGTCGAGCGCGCCCCGAGCGCCGGCCGGCGTGGACCACCACGGCCGAGGCCAGGCCGCCCACCGCCACCGCCAGCACCGTGGCGGCCGCGGCGTAGGCCAGCGAGTTCCCGACTGCGGTGAGCGGGCTCACGAACAGGCCGCTGCCGGTGCTGCGGCCGAGGGCGCGGTAGTTGCCCCAGCCGTGGCCGCCGCCCACGGCGAGCGAGCGCTCGACCAGGACGCCCAGCGGGACCACCACGAGCAGGAGGGCGGGGGCCAGGGAGGCGGCGACGGCCGCGGCCTGGCGGCTCGACCGCACGGGGCGGGCCGGGACCGGACGGCGGGCCACGACGGCCCCCGCCGCCCGCTCGAGGCGGTGCACCACCAGCACCAGCGCCACCACCGTCACCAGCTGCAGCAGGGCCAGCGCCGCGGCGGTGGTGAAGTCGGTGCGCTGGGTGGCGTAGCGCCAGATCTCGGTCTCCACGGTCGGGTGGCCGGCCCCGCCCACGGTGAGGATCACCCCGAACGAGGTGAAGCAGAACAGGAAGACGATCCCCGCCGCGCTCCAGAGCGCCGGCGCCAGCCGGGGCAGCACCACCTCTCGCAGCACCCGGGCCCGACCGGCGCCCAGGACCCGGGCCGCCTCCTCCACCCGAGGGTCGAGCAGGGCCCAGTAGCCGCCGACGATGCGGACGACGACCGCCACGTTGAAGACCACGTGGGCCAGCAGGATCGCCCACACCGTCCCCTGGAGGCGCAGGCCCCCGCCGCTGCCGTCGACGCCGAAGCGCTCGAACGTGGCCTGCAGGGCGGCGCCCACCACCAAGGTGGGCAGCACGAACGGCACGATCAGCACGGCCCGCAGCACCCGGCGACCGGGCAGGTCCACCCGGGCCACCGCCCAGGCCGCTGGCAGGCCGGCCAGGATCGTCAGCACGGTGGAGGCGGCCGCCTGCCACACGGTGAACCACAGGAGGTGACCGATCGAGCGCCGCCGCACCACGTCGAGCACCGAACCGTCGCCGAGGCCGCGCGCCAGGATCGACCCGACCGGGTACGCGAAGAACACGGCGAGGAAGGCCACCGGCACGGCGGCGACCGCGGCCCACGCCCACCCGCGCCGCGTCACCGCAGGACGATCCGGGTCCAGGCCTCGGTCCACCCGTCCCGTCCGGCCTCGATCTCGGCCGGCGTGAGGGTCAGCGGGTGGTCGATGGGGGTGCGGTTGGCGGCGAACGCCTCGGGCACCTTCGCCGTGCGGTTCACCGGCTCCACGAACATGTTGAGCGGGATGTCCTCCTGGAACCGGCGCGACAGGAGGTAGTCGACGAGCTTGGCGGCGGCCTCGGGGTGGTCGGTGCCGCGGAGGACCCCGGCGAACTCCACCTGGCGGAAGCAGGCGTCGGCCACCACGCCGATGGCCGGCGTGGTGCGGGGCGGGTCCGAGTAGACGACGTCGGCCACCGGGCTGGTGGCGTAGGAGGTCACGATCGAGCGCTTGCCGGTGCCCGACCCGAACGAGCCCTCGTAGGCCTCCTCCCAGCCGGGATCGACCTTGACGCCGTTGGCGCGGAGGTCCTTCCAGTACTGCTGCCACCCGTCCTCGCCGTACGTGGAGATGGTGGCGAGGAGGAAGGCGAACCCCGGCGACGAGGTCTCCGGGTTCTCGGTCACGAAGTCGTCGGCGAAGGCGGGCTTCGTGAGGTCGTCGAGGCCCGTCGGCGCCGCGCCGGCCTTCGGGAAGGCCTGCTTCGAGTAGTTCAGGCAGACGTCGCCGACGTCGATGGGCGTGGCGAGGTGGTCCGGGGCGAGCTGGTTCGCCCGGTCCACCTGGGCCAGGGCCTTCGGTGCGTAGGGCGTGAAGAGCCCGGCCTTGGTCCCACGGCACAGGAACGTGGTGTCGATCCCGAAGAGGACGTCGGCCACCGGCTTGCCCGCGGTGAGCACCGACTGGCTCACCAGGGTGCCGGCGTCGCCGCTGGTGAGCAGCTTCACCGTGATGCCCGTGGCCTTCGTGAACGGCTCGAAGATGCCCTTGGAGGTGGCGAAGGAGTCGTGGGTGACCAGGGTGATGGTGGTGCCCGACGTGTCGGCGTCGGCCACCGACCTCGCGCTGATGGCGGCCGGGACGTCGTCGGGCCGGCACGCGGCGGCGCCCGTCGCCCCGCTCTTCGACCCGCCGACGGGAGCCGACGACGGGTCGCTGGTGCAGCCGGCGAAGGCGGCGGCCAGGGCGACCACCGCCACGAAGGTCGGCACGGCGCGCCGCCGACGGCGCGACGACGAGGTGGATGGCACGGACACGGTCATGAGCTACCTCCGCTGGCATTACCCAGATCAGGTTCTCGGGTCGACGGCGAGGGCCTTGCAGCCAGCCGTCCTCTCAGCCCGATCGCTCTCGAGCTCCCCGGATTCGGTTGTCGCCGCCGACCCTACCCGCAGCCCGGCCGTCAGCCGAGGGCGTCGAGGGCCGGGTCGTGGACCGTGCGGAGGGTGGCCTCCAGGTGGGTGGCCTGGGTGGTGGTCGCGGTGCGGATCCAGGCCACCGCGCAGCCGTCGATCCAGGCATCGAGGCGAGCCACGTCGTCCGGGTCCAGGTGGGCCAGGCCGCCCTCGGCGTCGAGGCCGAACCCGAGGTGCTCGGCGACCGCGGCGCGGAACGGGCTGCGGGTCAGGTCGGCGTCGCCGCGCAGCGCATCGCCGCCGACGCGGGCCCGGAGGCCCCGCTTGCCGACCGCCCGACCGAGGTGGATCGGCACCCCTCCACGGAACCAGGCGTAGGCACCGGGACCGGTCGGCAACGTGGCTCGGGCCAGCTGGTCGGCCTGGACCCGATCGGCCGCCACGAGGGTGGCCCAGGGCGAACCGGTCGGCAGCTCGGGGAGCGGTTCGGCACCGGCGCCCGCTGCGGCGGGCCCGGCCGCCAACCCGGTGTCGGCGCCCGCCGCCTGCAGGAGCACGGCGGCCAGCCCGGCCACCGCATCGATCGGCACCAGCAGGGGCGGCAGCACGTCGCCCTCGATGCCCAGCTCCAGCACCACCACGGCGTCGCCCGCCACCTCGGCCCGCCAGGCCTCGACCGTGGTCACGGGCACCGCAGCCCGGGTCAGCGCCTCGTCGTCAGCCATGCCGGCACCGTAGGCGCCGCCCGGGCCCGGGCCGGCTGGCGGCTGGTCGAGGTCTTCCCCACCGACCCGGTCGCCGCTGCGCTCGCGCTCGGTGCCCGAGCGGCCCGACCGGCCGCTGGCTAGGGTCCGCTCGAGACCTGACGGGTCGTCAGGTCCACGCGCCGGCCAAGGGGACAGGGCATGGAGTTCGGGATCTTCAACGGGGCGTACGTGCCCGCATCGATGACCGAGGCCGAGGGGCCCGCCGCCGAGGTGCGCCGGTTCAAAGAGGAGCTCGAGTGGGTGAAGGCGGCCGACCGGTCGGGCTTCAAGTACCTCTGGGCCACCGAGCACCACTTCCTCGAGGAGTACTCGCACCTCTCGGCCAACGAGAGCTTCCTCGGCTACTGCGCCGCCATCACCGGGCGCATCCACCTCGGCTCGGGGATCATGAACGTCACGCCCCCGGTGAACCACCCGGCCCGGGTCGCCGAGCGGGCGGCCATGCTCGACATCCTCAGCGACGGCCGCTTCGAGCTGGGCATGGGCCGGGGCTCCTCCACCACCGAGCAGGCCGGCTTCGGCATCACCGACCCCGAGCTGACCAAGGCCATGTTCGACGAGACGGTCCCCGAGATCGTCAAGATGTGGCGGCCCGGCACCTACCCCGGCTTCGACGGGCAGTTCTTCACCATGCCGGCCCGCAACGTGCTCCCCAAGCCGGCGCACCTCCCGCACCCGCCGCTCTGGGTGGCGGCCGGCAGCCCGTCGACGTTCGAGAAGGCGGCCCGCATGGGCGTCGGCGTCCTGTGCTTCACCACCGGCCTGGCCGAGGACCTGGCCCCGCTGGTGGCCACCTACAAGCGGCTCATCGGCGACGCCGAGCCGGTGGGCGCCTACGTCAACGACAACGTGATGGTGACCTCCAGCATGCTCTGCCTGGAGGACGGGGCGCGGGCCCGGCGGATCATGGGCGACGCCCGCGGCCACTACCACAAGAGCCTCCTGTTCCGGTACCTCGACACGTTCCCGAAGCCCGCGGGCACGCCCACCTGGCCCGAGCTGTGCCCGCCCTACACCTCCGAGGAGATGGACCTCGCAGTCGAGCTGGGCGAGTGGGCCATCGGTGACCCCGACGAGTGCCGGCGGGTGGTCCAGAAGTTCGCCGACATCGGGGCCGACCAGCTCAGCTTCGGCATGCTGTCGTCGGAGGTGCCGATCGACGTGGTCATCGAGGCCACCGAGCTGTTCGGGCGCGAGGTCATCCCCCAGTTCGACACCGATCCCCAGCACCGCAGCGACCGCCTCCGCCAGCAGGCGCTGGCCACCGCCGCCGACTGACCCTCCCGCTACCGGGCGCCCGTCCAGACCTGGGGGCGGCGGTCGGCCCAGGGCGCGGCCTGCTCCAGCTGGGCGGCGATGCGGATGAGCACGTCCTCGCGCGCCGGGGCCGACACCAGCTGCACGCCGATGGGCAGGCCCTCGGCGCTCTGGTGCAGCGGCAGCGAGATGCCGGGCTGGCCGGTGATGTTGAACGGGGCGGTGAAGGTGACGATCGGCGTCGACCGGAACACGCCGGCCAGCGGGTTGTCGGGGGTGGCGCCGAACTGGCCGAGGGTGGGCGGCAGCTCGGGGATGGTGGGCGTGAGCAGCAGGTCGAAGCCGTCGACCTCCCACCAGGCCACCGTCGCCCGGGTCATGGCGTGGAGGCCGTCGAGGGCGGCGAGGTAGGCGCTGGCGGTCACGGCGCGGCCGCCCTCGGCGATGGCCCAGGTGCCGGGCTCGAAGCCGTCCTCGGTGAGCGGGGCGCCCACCAGCTCGGCCAGGTGGTCGAGCTCACGGGCCACCCAGGCGCTGTAGGTGACGAGGAAGTTGGCCACGTGGCCCGGGTCGTCGAACGACGACGGGTAGGCCTGCTCCACGCGGTGGCCGAGGGACTCGAGCAGCGTCGCGGTGGCCTCGGTGGCCGCCTCGACCTGGGGGTCGGTCACGAACGAGCCGTCGGGCGGCTGGGCCACCCAGCCGATGCGCAGGCTGCCGGGGTCGGCGCCCACCTCGGCGGCGTACGGCCGAGCCGGGGGCGGCGCCCAGTACGGGTCGCCCACGCCGGGGCCGGCCACCGCGTCGAGGATGGCGGCGGTGTCGCGCACGGTGTGGGTGACGGCCAGCCGGGTGACGAGGCCGGCCCAGGCCTCACCGAGCTCGGGGCCCAGGGAGCTGCGGCCCCGGGTGGGCTTGAGGCCGACGAGGCCGCACTCGGCGGCCGGGATGCGGATCGACCCGCCGCCGTCGCCGGCGTGGGCCATGGGCACGATGCCGGCGGCGGTGGCGGCAGCCGAGCCGCCGCTGGACCCGCCGGTGGAGCGGGTGGGGTCCCACGGGTTGCGGCTCGGCCCGTGGGACAGCGGCTCGGTGGTGGTCACCAGCCCGAGCTCCGGCGTGTTGGTGCGACCGATGACGATCAGCCCCGCGTCGCGGAACCGGGTGGTGAGCTCGGAGTCGGTGGTGGCCACGTAGCCGTGGTCCTTGAGGAACCGGGTCCCGGCGTGCAGCGGCTCGCCGGCTGCGGTCCCGTCGAGGTCCTTGAGCACGAAGGGCACGCCGGCGAAGGGGGCATCGCCCGACACCGCAGCGGCCTCCTCCAGGGCCCGCTCGTAGCGGGGGTGGATGATGGCGTTCAGCTCGCCGTTGACCGCCTCGGCCCGGTCGATCGCGGCCTGGACCAGTTCGGTGGCGGTGACCTCGCCGGCGCGGACCAGGGCGGCCTGGTCGGTGGCGTCGAGGGCGGCAACGTCGGACAGATCGGTCATGGCGGGGACCGTAGCCCTGTCCGGTTCGCCGGGGACGGCCGTCAGGTGAGGCGGGCGGCGACGGCTTCGGTGATGCAGGCGAGGGTGTCGGCCATGGCCCGCTCCCGGCCGAACTCGGCCACCAGGCTCACGGCATCGCAGCGGTCGCCGACACCGTCGAACACCTCGCCGGCCACCACCAGCACCGGCACCCCGAACTCGGCGGCCAGGTCGACCATGCCGCCCACCACCTTGCCGTGGAACGACGCCTCGTCGACGAAGCCCTCGCCGGTGACCACCAGGTCGGACTCCTCGATGGCGCTGGCCAGGTCGAGCTCGTCGGCGATCAGCTCGAAGCCCGACTCGATGGTGGCGCCGACGGCCGCGAGGCCGCCGGCCAGCCCGCCCGCCGCGCCGGCGCCGGGCAGGGTCGTGACGTCGACGCCGTGGTCCTCCAGGTACACCTGGGCCAAGCGCTCGAGACGGCGCCGGAGCAGCTCGACCTGGCTGGCGGTGGCGCCCTTCTGGGCGCCGAACACGTCGGCCGCCTCCAGGAACGCGGTGTGCACGTCGACCGCCGCCACCAGCTCGACGCCCTTGAGCCGGGCGGCGGGGAACAGGGCCCGGAGCGCGGCCAGGCCGCCGTCGGTGGTGGCCGACCCGCCGTGGCCCACGAAGATGCGCTTCGCCCCGGCGTCGAGGGCGGCGACGATCAGCTCGCCGGTGCCGGCGGTCGACGCGGCGATGGGGTCGTTGCCCTCGGCGCCGCCCACCAGCGCCAGCCCCGACGCCTGGGCCATCTCGATGACCGCCAGGCGACCGGCGTGGCGCCAGCCGGCCTCCACCGCGCCGCCCAGCGGGCCGGTGACGGTGGTGGTGCGGTTGGCGCCGCCGAAGACCTCGAGGAAGCCCTCGCCGCCGTCGCTCATGGGCACCGAGCGGGTGGTGGCACCCACGGTCCGACCGGCGGCGTCGACCGCGCCGGCCACCTCGGCGGCGGTGGCGGTGCCACGGAACTTGTCGGGGGCGGCCAGGATGCGCACCCGACCATGGTGCCCGACGCCGGGCATGGTGCGGTCACGGCGGGGGCAGGTCCGGTGCGTTCCCCCACCCCGAGGAGGCCGCCATGGCCAAGGACCACGGACCCACCGTCAAGGACGACGACCAGTACGAGGCGCTGCGCAAGGGGGGCGCCAGCAAGGAGAAGGCCGCCCGCATCGCCAACGCCTCGGCGGCCCAGGGGCGCTCCACGGTGGCCCGCCGGGGCGGCGAGCACGGCGACTACGACGACTGGACCAAGGACGAGCTGCTCGCCCGGGCCCGCGAGCTCGAGGTCGACGGCCGGTCGAAGATGGACAAGGCCGAGCTCATCGACGCCCTCCGCGACCGCTGACGGACGAGCGCGGCTAGCCGGCCGCCGCGAGCTGGTCGGCGAGCCACGTCGCCGGGGTCCGCGCCAGCGACGCCGCCCGCAGGGCACCAGCCCGGCGCCGCCGCTCGTCGGGCGGCGCATCGAGCGCATCGGCCAGCGCCTGGGCCGTGGCGCCCACGTCGAACGGGTCGGCCCGCCACGCGGCGACGCCCAGCTCGTCCCACGCCCCGGCCTCGGGTGACAGCACCAGCTGGCCGTCGCGCTGGTTCACGAGCATCGCCTCCTTCGCCACCAGGTTCAGCCCGTCGCGGATGGGGTTGACCAGCACCACGTCGGCCCGGGCGAGCGCCGCCATGGAACGGGGGTAGTCGTCGTGGGGGTCGTACGCGATGGGCTCCCAGGTGTCGGTGCCGAACCGGGCGTTGATCTGCGCCACCCGGCGAGACACGGCCTCGCGGTAGCGGTCGTAGGCCGTCACGCCCGCCCGGGACGGGTACACGTAGGCCCCGAACACCACCCGACCGTGGCGCTCGGGCTCCGCCTCCAGGAGGGCGGCGTAGGCGTCGAAGCCCCGCAGCACGTTCTTCGAGAGCTCGATGCGGTCGACCCGCACGATGAAGGAGCGGTCGCCCACCAGCTCGTCGAGCTCGGCCGCCGCGGCCTGCGACGCCGGCGCGGCGATGGTGCCGGCCAGGTCGTCGGCGTCGGGGCCCAGCGGGGTGACGAAGCAGGCCGGCGCCCCGATCCCGGCGTCGGTGCAGCAGGCCCGGAAGTCGTCGGCCCAGCGAGCGGTGTGGAACCCGCAGGCGTGGTGCGCCGCCAGGCCGGCCACCAGCTCGCGCCGGGCGGCGTCGGGGAGGGTGCGCAGCCACAGCGGCGTGGCGAAGGGCGTGTGGGAGAAGTGGACCAGGCGGAGGTCAGGGCGACGGCGGCGCAGCCTGGGCGCCATCAGGCACAGGTGGTAGTCCTGCACCAGCACGACGGCGCCGTGCGGCGCGTCGTCGGCCACCGCGTCGGCGAACGCCTCGTTCACCTGCCGGTGGGCGGCCCACGGCCCATCCACCCAGCCCGGCTCCCACGCCGGCTCGTACACCGGGTCGAACAGGCCGTGGTGGGCGAACCACAGGGCCTCGTTGCACACCGTGTCGTAGTGGGCCTTGAACGTGGGCGGGTCGAAGGCGAGCAGACGGATGCGGAAGCCCTCGGCCGTGGTGGGGCCCTGGGCGGCCACCACGGCGTCGCCGTCGGACATGGCGGCCGCCACCCACAGCGTGCTGGTGCCCCGCACCAGGGGACCGAGGCCCGAGACCAGGCCGCCGGCCCCGCGCTTGGCCACCGGCGAGCCGGCGTCGTCGAGGCCGAACGACACGGGGCCGCGGTTCGAGACGATCACGATCGGTCGCTCACTGGCCATGCGCGCCACCCTAGGAGGCGGCCCCCACCAGCCCCCAGGGCCGTGGCGAGGTCAGGGCAGGAGCGTGCGCAGCAGCTCGACCACCCCGGCCGGACCGGGGACCACCAGATCCGCCACCGCCCGCACCTCGGGCGGCAGCTCCGGCGTCTCGACGGCCACCGAGACCGTGGCCACGCCCTCGGCGCGCAGGTCGGTCAGGGCGGCGAAGGCCGGAAGGTCGCCCAGGTCGTCGCCGGCGTAGAGCACGCCGCGTGCGCCCTCGGCCAGCTCCCGCACGGCCAGGCCCTTGTCGGACTCGACGGGCGGGTGGAGCTCGATCGACATCTTCGCCGGCCGGGCCACGAGGCCGGTGGCGTCGGCCAGCTCGGCGGCGAGCCGGGTCACCGCGGCGGCCGCCTTCGGCCGGGCCCGGAAGTGCAGGGTGACCGAGAACCCCTTCGGCTCCACCAGGACGCCCTCGATGTCGGCGGCCTGGGCCCGGGCGACGGCGTCGGCCACGACCGGGCGCCAGGGCTCGGTGCCGACCCGGGCCCGCGCCACGCCGTCGACCTGGGACTCGAGGCCGTAGAGGCCCGAGAGCACCACCGGGCCCGGGAGCTGCGAAGCGAGGAAGGCCACCGGGCGACCCGAGACGGCGCCGACGGTCCGGTACCGCCCGGCCAGCGCGGTGAGCACGTCGACCGCGCCCTCGACCGGGCGGGCGTCGTCGGGGCGTTCGACGATCGGCGACAGCGTGCCGTCGAAGTCGAACAGCAGGACCGTGCCGCCGGGGTCGGCGACCAGCGGGGCCAGCAGCGACGCTCGGTGCGAGGTCAGTTCGCTGCGGTGGTGGAGGTGGTGGTGCTGGACCCGGTGGACCCGGTGCCGGAGGCGACGGTGTCCTTGCCCAGGACGACCACCACGTTGGCCGTGGCCGAGCCGGGGCCGGGGGCGGTGGCCGGCATGGCTGCGACGACCGAGGCGGTCTTGCCGAGCAGGGCAGCCACCCCGTTGGCCTCGGCCTGGTAGCCGTTGGCGTAGAACACCGAGGTGGTGGCGGCGCCGCTGGTGGCGGCGTTGGCCGCCGCCCCGGTCTTGTAGCCGGCGGCCTTGATGGTCTGCGTGGTCGACGCGGCCGAGCCGGCGGGGCCGCCGGAGTTCAGGACCAGCACCGTCACCTCGCTGGGCTGGCGGGCCTCGGCGCCGGCCGCGGTGGTGGAGGTGGTGTCGCCGGTGGCGGCGGTGGACGTGGTGGTGGTGTCCTCGCCGAGGCCGGACGTGTCGACCGTGGTGGAGGTGACGTTGCCGGCGTCCACCTGCGCCCCGGTGTCGGCGCCGCCGGGACCGCCCGCCTTGAGCAGGAGGAGGAAGCCGATCAGGACCGCTGCGAGGAGCACGGCGATGCCCCGGGCGTTGGCGTCGAGCGCGCTGGATCGGGGTTGCTGGGGAGAGGTCATCGGCTGCGCCATTCGGTCGCGGGGCGGGGTTCGAACCGTTCACGGCGGCGGCGGTCTCGGTCTCGCTTGAGCCGGCGCGCCAGGAGCGGGTCGTACTGGAAGGACTCGGGATCGGCCAGGATCTCGGTGAGGAGCTCGTAGTAGCGGGTGCTCGAGAGCTCGAAGCGCTCACGTATGGCCTCGGCCTTGGGACCAGGTTGCGCCCACCACGATCGCTCGAAATCGAGGATCGCCTCGTCGCGCTCGGTCAGGGCCATCCGGACCAGCGTGGTCGGCCGGCCCAGCTGATGCAAGCACCCTCCCCTTCGTGCGGCCCCGGACGGGGCTCGACAAGGGTCCGATCCGGCCCGTTCGCCGGTAGGCTGGCGCGCCATGCCGGGACCTCGCCGCCGCCGACGCGCCGCGGCGGTCGTGGGCCTGGCGTTCGTCCTGGCCCTGGCGCTCGGGCTGCTCAGCCTCGGCGGGGCCCGCACCGACCGCCAGACGCAGGTCCCCGCCAGCGCCGACCGTGGTCGCTCGGCCGCGCCCGCGACGATCGTCGGCGCCCGGGACGCCGCCGTGCGGATCGGTGCCCACCTCCCCCCGCTCGACGCCGTGCTCCCCGCGGCGAGCGGCCTCGTGGTGGTGCTGCTGGCCCTCGGCGCGCTGGCCGCCGCGCCGCAGCCCGGCCTGGCGGCCCGGCCCCTGCCGGTGCGCTCCGGCCGCGGCCCGCCCGCGCGCTGACCCGGCCCTGAGCCGCCTGCCGACGCCGCCCCGGCGCTCGGCCCAGCACGAGCCGTCGCACCGCGCGACGGTTCCCGGTGCGCCCGCCCGCACCCGCCCCGACGACCGGCGTCGCGGCCCCGACCCTCGAGGACCTCCCCTTGCCCGCACCTGCTGCTGCACCGCTGCACCCGAGCCCGGGTGGTGGCGCGTGATCGCGCTGCTCGCCCTGCACGGCGTGGTCGGCGTCGTGCTGGTGGCCCTGGGGGGGCGCCTCGGGCGACGGGGCGCGTGGCTCGCCGCCCTCGTGCCGGCGGCCACGGTGGCCTGGCTGGCGGGGCAGCTCGGTCCGGTGCTCGACGGCCGAGCGGTCACCAGCCACGTACGCTGGCTGCCGGGCCTGGGCGTCGACCTCGACCTGCGCCTCGACGGGCTGGCCGCCCTCCTGCTGGTCCTCGTCTCCGGCATCGGCGTGGCCGTCTTCGCCTACGCCGCCCGCTACCTGCCGGCCGAGGGTCCGGGGGTCGGCCGCCTGGTCGGGCTCCTGCTGCTGTTCAGCGGCGCCATGGTCGGGCTGGTCCTGGCCGACGACCTCCTGGTGCTCTACGGCTTCTGGGAGCTCACGTCGGTCACGTCGTTCCTGCTGATCGGCAACGACCACCGCAAGGCCGAGGCCCGGGCCGCGGCGCTGCACGCCCTCCTCGTCACCGGGGCCGGCGCGCTGGCCATGCTCGGCGGCTTCCTCTTGCTCGGCCACGAGGCCGGCACCTACCGCATCAGCGCCATCGTGGCGTCGCCGCCCACCGGACCGGTGGTCGGCGTGGCGCTGGCCCTGATCCTGCTCGGCGCCTTCACCAAGTCGGCCCAGTACCCGTTCCACTCCTGGCTGCCGGGAGCCATGGTGGCGCCCACCCCGGTGAGCGCCTACCTGCACTCGGCCACCATGGTGAAGGCCGGCGTCTACCTGATCGCCCGACTCTCGCCCGCCTTCGCCGCCGACGTGAGCTGGTGGCGGCCGGTGGTGGTCTCGGTCGGGCTGGTGACCATGCTCGGCGGCGGGCTGCGGGCCCTGCGCCAGCACGACCTGAAGGTGCTGCTCGCCCACTCGACGGTGAGCCAGCTGGGCTTCCTCGTGGCCGTCTTCGGCATCGGCACGCCGGCGGCGGTGGCCGCCGGGTCCACCCTCCTGCTCGCCCACGGGGCGTTCAAGGCCACCGGCTTCCTGGTGGTCGGCATCGTCGACCACCAGACCGGCACCCGGGACCTGCGCTGCATCCCCCGCCTCGACCGGACGTGGGCGCCCACGCTGGTGGCCGGGACCGTGGCCGCGGCGTCCATGGCCGGCATCCCGCTCACGCTCGGCTTCGTGGCCAAGGAGTCGGTGCTGGAGGCGTTCCTGCACGCCGGGCCCGGGCCGTGGGCCCTGGCCGTGGGCGGCGTGGTCGCCGGCTCGGCGCTCACCGCCGCCTACAGCGCTCGCTTCGCCTGGGGCCTCAGCGGGCGAGGGGCCACGGCACCGTTCGACGTGGTGCCCGCTGCGGTCCGCCCGGCGCCGGGGTTCGTGGCGCCGGCTGCCGTCCTGGCCGCCGCCACCGTGCTGCTCGGCGTCGTGCCCGGCGTGGCCGACCGCCTGGTCGGTGCGCACCTGGCGGTGTGGCACGGCGCCAACGCCGCGCTCGGCCTGTCGGCGGTGGCCATCGCCTCTGGCGCCGCCCTGTTCGTGCTCCGTCGCCGGGTCGGCCGCGCCCTGGCCACCGGCCGGAACCTGCCCGACGGCGGCCGGGCCTACGTCGGCGCGCTGCGCGGCCTCAACGTCCTCGCCGACCGGGTCACGGCGATCGCCCAGCCCGGCTCGCTCCCGATCTACGCCGGGGTCATCCTCCTCACCGCCGCCGTGCTCCCGCTGTGGGCGCTCACCACCGGCGCCTCGTGGCCCGGGCTGCCCCGGTGGGTGGAGACCCCGGCGCACGTCCCGGTGGCGATCGTCCTGGTCGGCGCCGCCCTCGCCGCCTCGGTGGTGCGCCGCCGCTTCTCCGCCGCGCTGTTCCTGGGCGTGGCCGGCTACGCCATGGCCGCGCTGTTCGTGGTGCAGGGAGCGCCCGACCTCGCCCTCACCCAGGTGGCCATCGAGACCCTCTCCACCGTGCTCTTCGTCCTCGTCCTACGGCGCCTGCCCGACCGGTTCGGGTGGGCCGGCGGCGCCGCAGCCGGGAGCGGCGATCCCGCTGACGGCACGACGCCGCACGACTCGCGGATGACGGGTCGCCAGCGGGCCCTGCGGGTGGGCGTGGCGGTGGCCGTGGCCGGCTCGGTGTTCGTGCTGGCCCTGGTGATGGCCGCACCGGAGCACCCCACCCCCACCACCGAGCAGGTGGTCGCCCGGGCCGAGCCCGACGGGCACGGGCGCAACGTCGTCAACGTGATCCTCGTCGACTTCCGCGGCTTCGACACCCTCGGGGAGATCTTCGTGCTGGCCTCCGCCGCCATCGGCACGGTGGCCCTGGCCCGCGCCGGCCGTCGGCCGGGCACCGCGTCGTCGCCCTCGGCCGCCAGCACCGCGGCGGCCACCGGGCCACCGGGCAGGGGCGGCGACGGCGAGCCGGGCGACCGCACCGCGCCCGCCATCCGGCTGGGGCGCCTGGTGACCCTCGACGTCTCGGTTCGGGTGGTGTTCGCGGCGGTGATGGTCGGCTCGGTGTACCTGCTCTTCGCCGGCCACAACCAGCCCGGCGGCGGCTTCGTGGGCGGCATCCTCGCCGGTGCCGCGGTGGCCCTGCGCTACGTGGCCGGCGGCATCGGCGACGTGCGCCGCCTGTCCCGCGCCCGGCCGTGGACCGTGCTGGGCGCTGGTCTGGTGACCTCGGTGGGCACGGCCGTGGCGCCGCTGCTGCTCGGCGACCCCGTGCTCTCCAGCGCCTACCGCAAGGTCGACCTGCCCGTGCTCGGCTCCGTGTCGCTGTCCTCGGCGGCCATCTTCGACATCGGGGTGTACCTCGTGGTGCTGGGCCTGGCCCTCATGGTCTTCGAGTCCTTCGGCGACGACCCCGTCGACGAGGCGTTCGAGCCGCCCGTCTCGCCCACCGGCGAGGTCCCCGTCGGCGCCGATCCCATCGACGTCGTCGGCGCCACCGCCCTCGGCCAGCAGGCCCCGTCGTGAGCGTCCTCCTCGCTGCCACCGCGGCCGCCCTGTTCGGCATCGGCACCTACCTCGTGCTCCAGCGCAAGCTGTCGCGGGTGATCGTCGGCGTCGGCCTCATGGGCCACGGCGCCAACGTCCTGCTCATCACCGCCGGGCGGCGGGGCCGCTCGCCGATCATCGGCTCGAGCGACCCGTCGGGCTTCGCCGACCCCGTGCCCCAGGCGCTGGCGCTCACCGCCATCGTCATCAGCTTCGGCGTCACCGCCCTCCTCCTCGCCCTCGCCTACCGCAGCTGGCTGCTCACCCACGACGACGAGATCGCCGACGACGCCGAGGACCGCGAGGTGGCCCGCCACGGGCACCGCGACGCCGAGCTGGTCGACGCCGCCGCCGTCGAGCCCGTCGACCCCGAGGGCGACCCGACGCCGGGCGAGGGCACGCCGTGAACGTCCTCCTCGCCCTGCCCGTGGTCCTGCCCCTGCTCGGCGCCGGCGTCTCGATCCTGGTGGGTCGGTCGCGCCTGGCCCAGCGGGTGGTGGGCATCTCGGTGCTCACCGCCGTGACCGGCGTGGCGGTGGCGATCCTGGTCCACGTCGACCGCCACGGGCCCACGTCCACGCAGTCCGGCGGCTGGCCCGCACCGCTGGGCATCACCCTCGTGGCCGACCGCCTGTCGGCCCTGCTGCTGGTGGTGGCGTCGTCGATGCTGCTGGCGGTGCTGCTCTACGCCATCGGCCAGCCCGGCGCCGAGCGCAGCCACGTGGGCTTCCAGTCCGTCTACCTGGTGCTCGCCGGCGGCGTGGCCGCGGCGTTCCTCACCGGGGACCTGTTCAACCTGTTCGTGGCCATCGAGATGATGCTCACGGCCAGCTACGTCCTCATCACGCTGGGCGGCCGGCTCGAGCAGGTGCGCTCCGGCATGACCTACATCGTCATCAGCCTGCTCGCCTCGATGCTGTTCCTGGCCGCGCTGGCCTTCACGTACTCGGCCACCGGCACGGTCAACCTGGCCGAGCTGGCCCGCCGCGTGCCCGAGCTCCCCTTCGGCACCCAGGCGGCGCTGGCCGCCCTCTTCCTGGTGGTGTTCGGCATCAAGGCCGCCCTGTTCCCCCTCTACTTCTGGCTGCCCGACAGCTACCCGACGGCGCCCTCGCCGGTGACGGCGATCTTCGCCGGGCTGCTCACCAAGGTCGGCGTCTACGCCATCATCCGCACCCAGACGCTGCTGTTCCCCCACGTGCTGCCGGCCGGGCTCTTCTACGGCATCGCGGCGGCCACCATGGTCGTCGGCGTGCTCGGCGCCATCGCCCAGGACGACGTGAAGCGGATCTTGTCCTTCAACATCGTCGGGCAGATCGGCTACATGGTCATCGGCATCGGGCTGTTCGACGTGGCCGGGCTGGCCGCGGTCATCCTCTCGCTGGTGCACCACATCGTGGTCAAGACCTCGCTGTTCCTGACCGAGGGCCTGATCGAGCTGCACGGCGGCAGCAGCCGGCTCAACCGCCTCGGCGGCATGGTCCGCACCGCCCCCGGGATCGCCGTGCTGTTCGGCGTCGCCGCCCTCGCCCTCGCCGGCATCCCGCCGCTGTCGGGCTTCGTGGCCAAGTTCTCGCTCATGGCCGCCATCACCGCCCAGCACGAGTGGTGGGTGCTCGCCGTGGCGATCCTCGTCAGCCTCCTCACCCTGTTCTCCATGGTGAAGATCTGGGTGGGCGTGTTCTGGGCGCCCGCGGGGCCGGCCGGCGGCGAGGGACCGGCCGAGGTCGAGGTCGCCCCGGGGCCGAGCGCCCCGCTGCTCATGCTGGCGCCCACCGCCGTGCTGGTGGCCGGCACCGTGGCCATCGGGGTGTTCGGCGGGCCGCTGTACGAGCTGGCCGGCCGGGCCGCCACCGACCTGCTGCACCCGCAGCCCTACCTCGACGCGGTGGCGGGACGGTGACCGCCGTGGGCCTCGGCGGCCTCCTCCTCGCCATCTGGCTGCTCCTCTGGGGGTCGGTCACGCCGGCCAACGTGCTCAGCGGCGTGGTGGTCATCGCCCTCGTGCTGCGCTTCATCCCGGACGCCCGCTTCCGGTTCCGGCGGCCGACCGTGCGCGTGGGCCCGGCCCTGCGCTTCGCCGGCCTGGTGCTGGTCGACCTGTTCCGCGCCAACCTCGTCGTCACCCGCGAGATCCTGAGCCGCGAGTCGTCCATCAACACCGGCGTGGTGGCGGTGCCGCTCCCCCTGTGCTCCGACGGGCTGCTCACCCTGGTGGCCAACGTCCTCTCCCTGACCCCGGGGACCATGCCCATCGAGGTCACCCGGGAGCCGCCGGTGATCTACGTCCACGTGCTGCACCTGCGCGACGTCGAGGCCGTGCGCCGGGACGTGCAGCGGCTCAGCGCCCTCGCCATCCGCGCCTTCGGCTCGCCCGAGGCCGTGGCCATCCTCGACCACCCCGACTGGACCCGGCCCACCGAGGTCACCGACCGCCTCGTCGACGCCGGCCCGTCGGCCGGTCGCCCCGAAGGCGAGGACCAGCCGTGATCGTCGCCACCCTCGTGCTCCTGGCCCTCGCCTTCGTCCTGTTCGCCTTCCGCCTCCTCGTCGGCCCATCCCTGGCCGACCGGGTGCTGGCGCTCGACGGGATGATCGTGAGCGGCATCGCCACCCTGGTGGTGCGCGCCGTCGACACCGGTGACGGCACCTTCCTGCCGGTGGCCGTCGTGTTCACCCTGGTGGGCTTCATCGGCACCGCCGTGGTGGCCCGCTTCATCGAGGGGCAGGGCGGGTGATCGCGGCCCGGATCCTCATGCTGGCCGGCGCCGCGCTGGTCCTGCTCGCTGCGGTGGGCGTGGCGCGGTTCCGCGACGTGCTGGCCCGCATGCACGCTCTCGAAGGCGTCGACGCTGGGCCTGGTGCTGGTCCTGGTGGGCGCGGGCATCGCCCTCGACCACCCCAACGACGTCAGCTTCGTGGTGCTCGCCGGGCTGCTCCAGGTCCTCACCTCGCCGGTGGGCGCCAACCTGATCGCCCGGTCGACCTATCGCGCCGCAGGGATCCGCCACCGGCTCGACGGCATCGACGAGCTGGCCAGCCCGCCCCCGCGCACCGAGCCGGGAGCCCCAGCGGCGGACGACCGGACCCGAGCCGTTCAGGGTGACGAAACCGTTGCGTAACGGACGGCAACTACGCTCGCCCCTCGTGGAGCACCTTCGCCTCGACCGTGAGCAGGCCCGTCGCCTCCTCGCCGCGGGGCTGGCGCTGGCGGTGCTCGCCGCCTTCTGGACGCTGGTCACCACCACCCCGCTGGTACGCACCATCGCCGACCACACGCCGCACGCCCGGTCGATCGAGCTCCCCGCCGGCGCCCAGGACAGCGTGCAGTACCGCAGCGGCGCCCTGCGCACCGGCCCCCGCCTCACCCTCCGCAACGATCTCGACCAGCTGGCTTCGCGCCTGCTGGCCACCTGGGCGGCGGCGGCGTTCCTGGTGCTGGCCGGGAGCTGGTGGACCCGCCTGGGCCGCATCGACGTGGTGCGCACCAGCGTGGTGCCGCGCGTCGGTCTGCGGCTGCGCGGCCCTCCGGCCTGACGCGCGCCGACCTCGCCCCTCCCCACCGGCGAACCTGCGCTCCTCGACGCGCCCGTCCCGTCACCGCCGCCCACGCGGCGCTGACCGGCGCACCTCCGGCGACGGCCCGATCCGTCGCCCGACGTCACGAGCACGCCCGGCCGCCCCGCGCCGCCCGGCACCCCCGAGCGCCCGCGCGACGCGGCGCCGACCCAGGAGCACCCATGAGCCTCTCCACCAGCCCCTTCTCCCTGTCCGACCACCTCGAGCTCGACCGCCACCGCTACACCGACGACGACGTCCTGGTCATCCACCTCCCCGAGCAGAACGAGCTGCGCTTCTCCCTCGACGGCAGCGACCGCGCCCGCCTGCTGGTGATCGCCGCCGACGCCGCCCCGCCGGTCTGTCCCGATCCCCTCGAGGACTGGGTCCGGGCCGACGCCGGCGACCTCGAGCTGTCGGCCCGCGTGGCCTCGCTGCGCACCCGGCTCCAGCGCCGGGTGGAGCGCCCGTGCATCGACGAGTGGGACCTGCTCACCTTCCGCGACGACTGGATCGCCCTGTCGCCCACCGAGGCTGCCGCCGCCCGCGTGCTGCTCGCCAACTTCGGCGAGCTCACCCTCTACGAGCAGCTGCCCGACACCGACGAGTCGGGCGACCGCAGCACCCGCGCCGCCCGCATCAAGCGGCTCCGGGCACGGTTGCTGCCGATCGGCCTGTCGATCACCACCGTCCGCGGCCGCGGCCTGGTGCTGCAGGCGGGCTAGCTACCCCTGCGGGTCGCCGGTCCGGCGCACCGGATCGGCGACCACCGTGGGGGCGCTGACCACCATCCCGTAGGGCAGCTCGAGGCGGTGGGCGGCCATCAGGTCGCGGTTGGCCAGCAGCGCGGCGGTGGGCCCGTCGGCGGCGATCCGGCCGCGGTCGAGCACCACCGACCGGGGGCAGAGCTCCAGGGCGAGCGGCAGGTCGTGGGTGACCACCACGGTGGTCACCTCCAGCCCCCGCACCACCTCCACCAGGTCCCGACGCGACGCCGGGTCGAGGTTGGCGGTGGGCTCGTCGAGCACGAGCACCTCCGGGTGGGTGGCCAGCACGCCGGCCAGCGCCGCCCGGCGACGCTCGCCCAGGCTGAGCTGGTGCGGGGCGCGGTCGGCGAGGTCGGTGAGGCCCACGACGTCGAGGGCCCGCTCCACCCGCTCGGCCAGCTCGTCGCCGGCCAGCCCCTGGGCCGCCGGGCCGAAGGCGACGTCGTCGCGCACCGTCGGCAGGAAGAGCTGGTCGTCGGGGTCCTGGAAGACCAGGCCGACGCGCCGGCGGACCGCGGCCAGGTTGGGCCTGGTGACCGGGAGGCCGCCGACGGCGATGGTGCCCCCGGCCCGCTCCAGGGCGCCCACCAGGTGGAGCACGAGGGTGGTCTTGCCGGAGCCGTTCGGGCCGAGCACCGCCACCCGCTCGCGGTTGGCGACCGTGAGGTCGACGCCGGCCAGGGCGACGGTGCCGTCGGGCCAGGCGTGGCGGAGGCCGACCACCTCGATGGCCGGCGCGCCGCGGTCGGGCGACGGCGGGGCGCCGAGGCGCCGACCGAGCCCGACGCGAGGCCGTTCGCGGCGCTCGGAGGCCTTGGACGCCGCCTGGTTCGCCGCCCGCCGGGCCCGCCAGCCGCGCGCCTCCCGCTCGGGCGGGGCCAGCGACAGCGGGGTGCCGACCTTCTCCTCGAACCCGGGGAGGCGCACGCGGTAGGCGCAGACGTCGCAGTTCATGCGCACGTCCCCCTCGCGGGCCTCGCGCTGGCGCTCCACCACCAGGGCGGCCAACCGGGGGTCGACGCCGAGGTGCTCGGCGAGGGTCACGGACAGCCCGTCGTGCTCGGCGGCCCAGGCGGCGGCCTTCTCGCCGATGCGCTCCACCAGCACGCCGGTGAACAGGAACAGGGGCAGGACCGAGATGTCGGTGGCGCCGAGCCGGCGGCAGCGCTCCAGCGCCTCCTCCAGCGACGGCGTGCTCATGGCCTGGAACGCCGGCTCGACCAGGCCGAGGCCGCGCCCGTCGGCGAGCAGCCGCACCAGCTTCACCTGGTCGGCGCAGGCGTCGGGGTCGGTGGAGCCGCGGCCGATGGCCACCACCGCCTCGGTCCCGGCCTCGTCGTCGGCCCAGCTGGGGCCGCGCGACTCGCGCACCCGGTCCTCGGCCACATCGAGCACCGCCGGGTGGACGCCGAGGTCGCGGGCCAGGCGGAAGGTGACGCCGGGGTGGCGGCGGCGGGCCCGGTCGAGCACGGCCGGGCCGTCGTCCTTGAGGTGGCCGGCGCCGAAGAGCACGTAGGGCACGGCCACGACGTCGGTGGCGCCGTCGGCCACCAGGGCATCGACCGCGTCGTCGATGGGCGGGTCGGCCAGCTCCAGGAACCCGCCCCGCACCGGCTGGTCGCCGGCCGCCACCCGGACCAGCTCGAGCAGGGCGCCGAACTCGGCGGCGGCCCGGGGGTCGCGGCTGCCGTGGCCGATGATCACGAGGCCCGGGCGGCCGGCGGCGCCGTGGTCGTGGCGGTGGTCGGCGATCGGGGCGGTCACCGCAGCACCCCGGCGAGCAGCGCAGCGGCCGCCAGCAGCGCCGGGACGGACGCCACCGCCCACTGGCGCGAGGTGGCCACGGGCGACGCCGCGCCGCCGGCGGGCGCCAGGACCAGCGGGCCGTCGCCGCCGCCGGAGCGGACGGCCACCGACGTGGCGAGGCGCTCGGCCCGGGCGGCGCCCTGCACGAACAGGGTGCCGAGGCTGCGGGCCACGGCCCGCCACGTGTCGATGCGACCCGGACCGCCTCGGAGCTCGGCGGCCAGGCGGACACGCGCCGCCTCGGCGCGGAGCACCTCGACCTGGCGGGCCGACAGGGCGACGAGGTCGCAGAACCAGGTGGGGACGCGGAGGCGGGCCAGGCCCCGGACCAGCTCGGTGGCCGTGGTGGACGCCGCCACCACCGACACCGCCACCACGCCGATGGTGGCCTTGGCCAGGACGCCGAACGCCACCACCAGCCCGGGGCGGGAGAGGGTGAGCCCGGCCAGGACCTCGACGCGCGGCGCCCGGCCGAAGGCGGCGTAGGTGGCGGCCAGGGCGAGCACCGGGATCTCGAAGACCAGGCGGGTGGCGAGCGTGCGCAGCGGCACCAGGGCCACCACCGCCACGGTCAGCACCACGGCGGCGTGCGCGGCGAAGGCCCAGGGCCGCTGGGGCGGGGTGAGGGCCACCGCCACCAGGAAGGCCACCAGGGCCACGACCTTGACCTCGGGGGCCAGGCGGGTGAGCGGCGACTCCAGCCGCTCACCGGCCGGCTGCGCGCCGTGGGCGCTGCTCACCGGGGGCTCCGGTCGACCGGGGCCGGGGGCTCGATCGGCTCGGGCTCGGCGGTGGGCCCCGAGCCCCGGGGACCCGGCTCGGCGACGGCGACGGCGTCGGCCGCGGTGTCGGCCTCGATCGCCGTCGCCGCCGGGCGGGCCAGCAGCACGAGATCGGGGCGGAGGCGGAGCACGGTGGCGACGATGCCGGTGGTGAGGACGGCCTCGATGACCGCCACCACCACGTGGGCGCCGCCCAGGGTGGCCACGACGGTCCGGTGGGACACGACGTCGGTGCCGCCGAGCACCAGCACCAGCGCGGCGGCCAGGCCGCCGGCCAGCGCCGCCAGCCCCGAGGCGAGCCCGGCGAGCGGGGCGAAGCGATCCCGGCGACGCCCCACCAACGGCCAGAGCAGCTTGACCACCGCGGCGGTAGCGAGGGCCGGGACCAGGCCGTCGTTCACGATGTTGAGGCCGATGGCGGTGACCCCGCCGTCGGCGAACACGAGGGCCTGGAGCACCACCACCGTGGCCACGCACACGATGGCCACCGCCGGGCCCACCAGGACGGTGGCCAGGCCGGTACCGATGAGGTGGGCGCTGGTGCCGAAGCCCACCGGGACCACGAGCAGCTGGCCGACCAGCAGGTAGGCGGCGACGACGGCGGGGAGGGTGGTGACCTTCTCGCGCACGACGATGGCGGCGCGGCGGGCGGCGACGCCGACGCCGGCCGCGGCGAGCACGCCGCCGGCGACGGAGGTGGGGAGGTCGACGTAGCCGTCAGGGATGTGCACGGGCACCTCCCACGACGAGGGCGGCGGGGGGCGGGAGCCGGGTGGTCCCGGCGGCGGCCAGCGCGACCGCGACGACCTGCTGGTCGGGTCGGCCGGCACCGTGGACGACGGCGGCGTGGGCGTCGGACGAGCGGCCGCCGGCCACCAGCCCGTCGGCCACCTGCTGCTGGTGTGCGCGCCCGGTCAGCACCACCACCGCGCCGCGCCCGTCGGCCTGGGCGGCGACCTCGGCCCAGCCGACCTCGGGGCCCGCCGGGTCGTGGTTGCCGGAAGCGACGGTGAAGGCTGGGCCCCGGTCGAGGCCGCTGGCGGCGCCGGCCACGGTGGCCGAGGTGACGCCGGGCGTGACGTCGACGGTGATCCCCTCGGCGGCGAGGGCCAGCGCCTCCTCGGCCCCGCGGCTGCACAGGAACGGGTCCCCGCCCTTGAGCCGCACCACGACCGCACCGGCCCGCGCCCGGTCGGCGAGCAGCGAGACGACCTCGGCGGTGGACCAGCCGGCCGCCTCGCCGCGGACCAGGCCCACGTGCACGCGCTCGGCCGAGGCCGGGGCAAGGGCGGCGACGGCGTCGAGGGACGGCCGGTCGAGGACCACGACGTCGGCGGTGGCGAGCAGGCGCGCGGCTCGGCGGGTGAGCGACCCGAGGTCGCCCGGCCCGGCGCCGACGAGGTGGACGACGGGCGCGGTCATGCCTCGACCGAGGGGACCTGGGCCAGGCGCCAGAGCGCGTTGAGCGCCGCCGCGGCGACGGCCGACCCGCCGCGCTCGCCCACGTTCGAGATGGCGGGCAGGCCGCTGGCGCGCAGCGCGGCCTTCGACTCGGCGGCACCCACGAAGCCGACGGGCAGACCGATCACGGCCACCGGGGCGAAGCGGCCGGCTTCGGCCAGGCGGATGGCCTCCTCCAGCGCGGTGGGGGCGTTGCCGACCACCACGACCGCGCCCGAGGGCCACCGGTCGGCGGCCTCGCGCATGGCGGCGGCCGAGATCGTGAGGTCGGGCTCCCCGGCGGCGCGGTCCCGCGCGGCCCGGCCCCGGCCCTCGCCGAGCAGGCTCACCGTGCCGGCCCGCTTCGAGGCCACGGCCACCATCTCGACGTCGGACACCACCGAAGCGCCGGCCCGCAGGGCGCGGACCACCGCAGCGCAGGTCTCCTCGGTGAGCACGAGCGACTCGGCAAAGGAGAGGTCGGCGCTGGCGTGGACGACCCGGGCCACCACCGCCCGGCTGAGCGTGGGCCAGCGAGAGAGGTCGAGCCGCTCGCCGAGGATGCGGTAGCTCTCGGCCTCGATGGGGTGCACGGCGGTGCCGTCGACGGTGCTCTGGGGATCGGTCACGGCTGCGGCTCGTCTCGGGCGTCGGGGTGGTGGCGGGAGGTCACGATGCGGCCGACCTCGTCGACCACGGTGTCGGCGGTGCCCACCAGGACCACCGAGCGCATGCCGGCCACGGTGGGGTCGAGGGTGGCGAGGGTGGCGGCCACCACCACCTCGTCGGGGTCGCCGGCGCCGGTGACCACGGCGACCGGGGTGGCGGGGTCGAGCAGCTCGCCCAGGACGGCCAGCGCCTTGGCCAGGTGGTCGGGACGGCCCTTGGAGCGGGGGTTGTAGAGCGCGAGGGCCAGGCCGGAGCCGGCGGCGGCGCGCAGCTGGCCCTCGATGCGGTCCCACGGCACGAGGATGTCCGACAGCGTGACGCTGGCGTGGGCGCCGGCCAAGGGCGCACCCGCCGCGGCAGCGCCGGCGTGGGCGGCGGTCACGCCGGGCACGGCCCGCACGTCGATCGGTGCGCCGGCGTGGTCGACGATGCCAGCAGCGGCGTCCAGGGCGGTGGAGGCCATGCCGAACACGCCGGCGTCGCCGGAGGACACCAGCGCCACCTGCCAGCCGGCGGCAGCGAGGGCGACAGCCGCGTCGGCGCGGTCGGACTCGGCGCCCATGGTGGAGCGGACCAGGCGCTGCCCGGGCCGGACCAGGTCGGCCACGGCGTCGACGTACGGGCCGTAGCCCACGATCGCGTCGGCGGCGCGCACGGCGTCGACCGCCGCCGGGGTGCGGTGGCGGGCCGCACCGGGGCCGAGGCCGACCACGGTGACCCGCCCGGTGGTGCGGGGCCGGTCGCTCGCCGCGATGGCCGCGGTGGCGGTGGGGCCTCGCTGCTTGGTGACCAGCAGGCGGGCGCCGGGGCCGGCGGCGAGCAGGGCGGCGGCCTCGGCCACGCTCGGCGTGCCGATGGCGTGGTCGACCACCTGGCTCGGGGTCGGCACGTCGACGGTGGCGAGCAGGCTGGAAGGGAAGGTGAGCAGCCCGGCTGCGGC
Source organism: Aquihabitans sp. G128 (assembly GCF_019048865.1). Classification (GTDB taxonomy): domain Bacteria; phylum Actinomycetota; class Acidimicrobiia; order Acidimicrobiales; family Iamiaceae; genus Aquihabitans. Next base: position 2,576,838 of record NZ_CP077604.1, read on the forward strand.
GAGGCCGACGACGGCGAGGTGGTCCCGACGCCGGTCGACGGTGGCAACGAGCGCAGCACCGGCGTCGGCGTCGGAGCCGGTGTCCTGCTCGGCCCAGGCGTCGCGGGCCTGGTCGACCACGGCCCGGACCTCGGCTGCGGTGGCGTGGCTGGAGCAGCCGACGCCGATGGCGACGCGGCCGGTCGCGGTGGCCGTCGAGGGGGCCGGCTTGGTCCCCCACGCCACGAACACGGGGTTGTCGGCGGCGAAGCGGATGCCGCCGTCGGGCAGGGTGCCGGCCTGGTCGACCGACACCTGCACCAGCGAGCCGAGGCGGCGGTAGCCCTCGGCCGCCCGGTCGATGGCGGCGAAGGTGGCCACCACCACGCCACCCGGGGCCACGGCCGCCCAGGCGGCGTCGAGCACGTCGAGGCCGCCGCCACCGACGAACACCCGGTCGGGCCGGGGCAGGTCGGCCGCCACCGTGGCCGCATCGGCCACCACGACCTCGACCAGCGCGCCGAGCGCTGCGGCGTTGGCCACGGCCCGGTCGGCGTCCTGGGCGTTGCGCTCGACGGCCACGACGCGCAGGCCCGGCGCCGCGAGGGCGGCCTCGATGGCCACGCTGCCGCTGCCGGCGCCGAGGTCCCAGAGCACGCCGTCGGCCGGGAGGTCCAGCTTGCCCAGCACCACCGAGCGCACCTCGGGCTTGGTGATCATGGACGCCCGGTGGGCGAAGGTGGCGGTCGGTCGGCCGCCGAGGCGGGCCCCGCGGCGCTGGCCGTCGTGCGGCCGTCGGCCGGGGCGGGGTGGGCCACCACGAGGATCGAGCGGTGGGGGAAGTCGCCGGCGGCGATGGTGGCCAGGGTGGCCGCGGTGACCTCCTCGTCGGGCTCGGCCAGGTGGCTGGCGACGACGGCGAGGGCGTGGTGCGCGCCGTGGGCCAGCAGGGCGGCGGCCACCACCTGGGGCGGGGCGTCGGGACCGCACAGGACCGCAGCCGTCGGGGCGACGGCGACCTCGGCGGCGATGCGCTCGACGTGGCCGGTGTGGGCCGAGCGGACGACGGCGTCGTCCCAGGGCACCCCGGCGGCGGCGAAGGCGAGCGCCACCGACGACGGCGCCGGGAACACGTCGAGCGCGGCACCGGGGTCGAGGCGGGCGCGGAGGGCGCGGGCGATGCCGAAGAAGCCGGGGTCGCCCGAGGCGAGCACGCACGCCGGGCCGTCGTGGGCCAGCACGTCGTCGAGGGCGCCGAGGCCGGCGCCGACGACTGCGGTGCGGGCGTCGGCGCGGCGGCAGGCCACGGTGGCGGCGAGCTGGTCGGGGCTGCCGGCCACCAGGGTGGCGGCGCGCAGGGCGGCCTCGGCGGCCTGGCCCACGGGTCGGCCGCCGAGCAGGCCGACGACGGCGATGCGCTCGGTCACCGGGAGGCCCCTTCGAGCGGGGTGGGGCGGGCGGCGAGGTCGAGCTCGGCGACCGACCCGACCACCACGAGGCCCGGGCCGCCGCCGAGCAGGGGCTGCGCCGCGAGGGCGCCGAGGGTGGTGCGCAAGGCGGCGGCGCCCGGGCCGGCCGGCACCAGCGCGACGGGGCGGTCGGCCGCCACGGTGCCGTCGGCCGTCGGTGCGGCGAGACGGGCGGCGGTGCGGGCGAGGTCGTCGGTGCGCACGACCAGGCCGTGGGCCGGGTCGTGCGGTGGCGACGCCACGGTGGGGACGGCGGCGGTGTCGACGGCGAACGTGGTGGCCACCGAGCGGTCGCGGACCTGGAGCGGGATGCCGACGGCGCCGGCGGCCGCCAGCTCGGCGAGGACGCCGGGCAGGACCTGGCAGGCGACCCCGGCGGCCTGGAGGGCAGCGCGCTCGTCGTCGCCGGCCGGGTGGCCCCACGGGTCGCCGCGGTAGAGCCGCACGACGACGCCGGTCGTCGCGGCCGCCGAGGAGGCCAGCTCGAGCAGGGCCTCGGCGGCGGGCAGGTCGTCATCGGTGAAGCCGATGGCGGTGGTCGGGCCGAGGGCGCGCTCGGCGGTGAGCGCGCCGAGCAGCGGCTCCAGGGAGCGATCGGCGAGGATCGCCGAGGCGGCGGCCAGGGCTGCGTAGGCGTCCAGCGTCAGCAGCTCGGGATCGCCGGGCCCGGCGCCCGCCAGGAGCACCACGGGTGCGTCGCTCATCGGGGCCCGAGCTTCTCGGCGGTGCCGCCGCGCCGCCGATCAGGGGCGATGGGTCGTCCCTCGGTGGTCCCGGCCACGGAGCGCTTGCGGTGGCCGTGGGCGTAGGCGGGGTCGTAGAGCAGCGAGCGGGTGCCGCCGGCGGCGAGGGCCGGGCCGACCAGCACGAGGATGGTGGTGCGGGCGCCGGTGGACCGGATGGCCTCGGGCAGCTCGGCCACCGTGGTGGCCACCACCTGCTCGTCGGGCCACGAGGCGCGCACCACGACGGCGGCCGGGGTGGACGGCGGGTAGCCGGCGCCGTCGGCCAGGAGCTCGTTCCGCAGCGCCTCGGGCCGGGCGCCGGAGAGGTAGATCGCCATGGTGGTCTGGTGGGCGGCGAAGCCGGCCACGGTCTCGCGGTCGGGCATCGAGGCCTTGGTGCGCCCGGCCAGCCGGGTGGCCACGATCGACTGGGCCACCTTCGGCACGGTCAGCTCGCGGCCGACGGCGGCCGCGGCGGCAGCGAGGGAGCCGACGCCGGGCACCAGCTCGAACTCGCGCCCGTGGGCGACGCACCAGTCGACCTGCTCCTGGACCGCGGAGTACAGCGAGAGGTCGCCGGAGTGGAGCCGCACGATGCGGGCGTCGGGGTGGGCCTCGTAGAGGGCGAACACGTCCTCGAGGGTCATGCCGGCGGAGTCGTGGACCACGGCGTCCGGGCCGGCGTGCTCGAGGACCTCGGCGGGCACCAGCGACGACGCCCACAGCACGAGGTCGGCGTCGGCCAACCGCTGCGCGCCGCGCAGGGTGAGCAGGTCGGCGGCGCCGGGACCGGCGCCCACGAAGCAGATCACGGCGCGCCGACCGTGGGATCAGCCGGCGTCGAGCCAGCCTGGCCGTCGGTTGCGGGCGCCGCTGCCGGGCGGCGGGGCGGGACGATCACGGTCGACAGGTAGGTGACGGGGCGCCCGTCGGCCACGACCTCGGCCAGCGGGGCCAGCCGCTCGCCGGGCAGCCCGAGCAGCTCGCCGAGCACCGCGCCGTCGAGGCGGCCGTTGGCCTCGGCCTCGGCGGCCAGCTGGGCCATGCGGCGGCCGCCCTTGTAGATCACGACGGCGGCGTGGGGGTCGGCCAGCGAGCCGGTGGTGGTGGGGCCGACCTCGCGGTGGGCGGGGACCAGCACGAGGTGCTCCTCGCCGTCGACCACGACGGTGCCGGAGCGGGCGGCCAGCTCCTGGAAGGCCATGATCCCGGGCACGGTGGTGACCACGGCCTCGGGCCGGGCGGCGGCCACGCCCTCGGCCACCGACGAGAACGTGGAGTACACGTTGGGGTCGCCGAGGGTCACGAAGGCCACCCGCTCGCCGCCATCCAGGCGGGCCACCACGCGCTCGACCACCGCGGCCAGGGCGGCGTGGCGGGCGGCGGTGTCGACCTCCATGACGAACACCACGCGCTCGCAGTTGGCGCGGGGTGCCACCTCGCGCACCACGGCCTCGGCGCGGCCGACGGAGGCCTCGGAGGTCGACGGGGCGATGACGACGTCGGCGGTCTCGAGGACCTGCACGGCGCGGAGCGTGACGAGCGACGGGTCGCCGGGGCCGATGCCCACGCCGACGAGGGCGGCGCCCTCGGCGGGCCACAGGGAGCCGAGCCCGGTCATCGTCGGCCCTCGGCGCTCGAGCTCGCGCCGATGCCGATGCCGGCGCCGGTGCCGGTGCCGGTGCCGGCGCCCAGGCCCACGCCGCGCAGCACGGCTTCGAGGCGCTCGGCGGTGAGCGACCCGAGCGGCACGTGGGCGGCGCCGAGCGCGTCCGACAGGCGCTGGGCCAGGCCCATGCGGGGGCCGTTGGGGTCCTCGACGTCGACGACCACGAAGGGCAGGGTGCCGGCCACGGAAGCAGCCACGGCGAGGGCGTCGGCGACGGCCTGGGCGGGATCGAGCCCGCGGTCGGCCACGGTGGCGCGCCCGTCGGTGACCAGGACCACGACCGGCTGGAGGTCGTCGGCGGCGTGGCGGCGGGCCAGGTCGGTGGCGGTGCGCAGGCCGGCGGCCAGCGGGGTGGTGCCGCCGGTGGCCAGACCGTCGAGCCGGCGGCGGGCCAGCTCGACGCTGGCGGTGGGCTCGAGGGCCACGTGGGCCCGCTCGTCGCGGAAGGTCACCAGGGCCACGCGGTCGCGGCGCTGGTAGGCGTCGACGAGCAGGGCGAGGAGGGCGCCCTTGGCGGCGGCGAGGCGGTCGCCGGCCACGCCCATGGAGCCGGACGCGTCGACGGCGAGGACGATCAGGTGGCCGACGCGGGCCTTGCGGACCGGCTCGCGGAGGTCGGCGCCGGTGATGCCGGCGGCCGAGGTGGGGTCGGCGGTCCGGCGCTCGGCGGCGGCCTGGGCGGTGGGCACCACGGCGAGGGAGCCGGCCGGGCCCCCCGATGGCACCGGGCGGTGGCCGATGGTGCGGCCGCGGGGCCGGGGGGCGGCCTTGGTGCTGTGGTGGACGGCGGTGGGGCGGGTGGCGACGGCGGCCACGGCGCCGATGACGGCCTGGCCGGCGGGCTGGCCGTCATCGGCGGACGGGGCGACCGCCTCGCGCTCCTCGCTCGGCCCCGACCCCGGCGACGACCCCTCACCCCCGGGAGCACCTCGGCGGCGAATCGACGTCGATTCGCCGCTGATCGCACCGTCGGTGCCACCTGTGGGACCGCCGGTGGCGGGATCGGGGGCGTCGGGGTGAGCGCTGCCGTCGGCGGGGCGAGGCGCGCCGGCCGACGGGGTGACGTCGTCGACGGGTGGGGCGGCGCCCTGGCCGCCCGGGCCGGCCTGGCCGCCGTCCGCAGCGGCGCCCTGGCCGCCGCCGGGCGCCCCGCCCTCGGGCGCCCCGCCCTCGGGCGCGCCGCCCTCGGGCGCGCCGAGGCCGGCGTCGAGCACGTCGTCGAGGCCGTCGAGCCCACCGGAGGAGCCGTCGAGCGGGTTGCGCCGCCCGCGGTGGGCCAGCACCAGGTGGGCCACCGCCCGCACGTCCTCCGCGGTGGCGTCGGCGCGCCCGTCCCACCCGGCGTGGGCGGCGGCCGCCCGGGCCAGGGTCAGGTCGGCGCGCAGCCCTTCGGCGCCGGCCGCCGCGCACACCGTGCTGGCGGCCAGCAGGAGCTGGTCGGAGAGCGCGGCCGGGCGGGCGGCAGCGAGCCGGGCGGCCAGGGCCTCGGTCTCGGCGGCCCAGCGAGCGGTGAACGCCGCCGGGTCGTCGTCGAACGCCAGCCGACGGCGCACGACCTCGGCCCGGGTGGCCGGATCGGCGGGCGAGCGGACGTCGACCGCGAGGCCGAAGCGATCGAGCAGCTGCGGCCGCAGGTCGCCCTCCTCGGGGTTCATCGACCCCACCAGCACGAACCGGGCATCGTGGCTGTGCGACACGCCGTCGCGCTCCACCCGGTTGCGGCCCGAGGCCGCGGCGTCGAGGAGGAGGTCGACGAGGTGGTCGGCCAGCAGGTTGACCTCGTCGACGTAGAGCAGTCCCTCGTGGGCCAGGGCCAGCACGCCGGGCGAGAACCGCACGCCGCCGCCGCCCAGGGCCGAGGCCAGGTCGAGCGATCCGGCCACCCGCTCCTCGGTGGCCCCGAGGGGCAGCTCCGTGAGGCCGCCGCCGTCGGGCAGCAGCGCCGCCAGCGACCGGACGAGCGTGGACTTGGCCGAGCCCTTGTCCCCCCGCAGCAGGACCCCACCGAGCCGGGGGTCGACCACCGACAGCAGGAGGGCGAGCTTGGCCTCCTCGGTGCCGACCACGGCGGCGAAGGGGAAGACCGGCGCCTCGGGCGCGGCCGCAGCGGCCGGTGACGGCGGCAGCGCGACGTTGGCAGGGCGATCGGCTCGCACCGGATGGGCTCCAGGACCTCGTGGACTCTCGTTGCGCAGCCGGTCTCCTGGCTCCCGGATCGACGCTCGCCCCGCCTTCCCAGGCCGGGGCCCAGTGGCTGAAGAGGGGCTCGCTCCCCGGTCACAGTGGCGAGGGCCGCGCCGGACCTTCACCGGCTTCCCGAGCACTGCGCTGTGGGGCCGAGGGTACTCGCCCCTCCGCCGCCGCCCCCAACGGGCCGAGGCCGCGCTGGGGAGCCCTACCGGTTCCGCCGGGCCCGGCCCGCCCGTAGAACGGACGCCATGGAGATCGCCGCCCAACCCGCAGAGCTCATCACCGTCGGCCACCGCCTCCACGCCCTGTCCGGCACCATCAAGGGCACCGTCGGCGCCGCGTCGCTGAGCGGCGGCGGCACCGGCGACCCCGAGGCCGACGCCGCCCTGGGCGACTTCCAGCGCCGCTGGTCTCGCGGCCTCGAGGTGCTGGCCATCCAGGTCGCCGCCTACGGGACCACCGGCCAGGTCGTGGCCGCCGCGTTCCAGCGGGCGGGTGGTTGACGTGCCCGGCCCCGACGGCGATCCCGATGCCCTCCGCCTCGCCAGCCGGTCCTACGGCAAGGCCAGCGCCACGCTCTCGACCGCCCAGCTCCAGACCGGCAACCTCAACTTCCAGCTGGCGGCCCCCTACGCCTTCGTCGGGCCCACCGCCGAAGGCTTCAAGCACGCGGTGGCCGACGCCGCCCGCCGCCTGAACGACGCCACCGTGGCCTTCGACGTCGTCTCGGCCGCCCTCCACGACCTGGCCGATCCCATCGAGGAGTACAACGACGCCAAGCAGGCCCTGGCGGAGGCCCGCCGCCGCCTCGCGGCGGCCAAGGCGGCCTACGAGGCCAAGCAGCGCGAGGTCCTCCCCGCCCAGCTGGCCGACCCGTTCGCCGCCGTCCGCTCCCTCGGGGGCCTGCCCGCCACGGGCTCGAAGGTGGCCGGGCCGCCGGCCCCCGCCGCCAGCGCGGCCGCCGAGCAGCAGGCCTACGAGGAGGCGCAGCAAGCCGCCAGCAAGGCCGCCCACCGCTTCGAGGTGGCCGAGACCCGCAAGCGGTCGGCCGTCCGCACCTTCGTGAGCGCCTGCCAGGACGCGTCGTTCATGGCTCCGCCGCTGCCCGAGGCCCCCAAGCCGAAGTCCGGCCCGTACGGGAGCTCGACGGTCGGGAAGTTCCTCAACGGCTGGGCCAAGGTCGGCGAGGCCGAGGTCCACGCCATCACCAACCCGCAGAAGATCCCCGGCAGCGTGGCCAACGGCCTGGGCGACGCCGGCAAGGGCATCGTCGGCGGCCTCGGCTTCCTGGGCGAGCTGGCCGTCGAGAACGCCAAGGTCACCCAGGACCTCGGCATCGACGGCGACCACGACAAGACCAAGCAGCTGGCCGCCGCCGCCGACTTCGCCTACCGCCACCCCGGGAAGTTCGCCGCCGCGGTGGCCAACGTCGACGTGCTGCAGGAGGACCCGGTCCGCTGGCTGGTCAACCTGGCGCCGGAGACCGTGATGGCCGTGGCCACCGGCGGCTCCACCGCGGTGGCCACCCGCTCCGCCCGCGCCGCCGACGACGCCAAGGACGCCGCCCGCGTGGCGCGCCGCTCGGGCCGACGCCAGCAGCGCCGTGGGCACCAGCCGGGCTCGCGCCGCCAACGTCGAGGCCGCAGCGGCCAAGCGCCGGGGCGAGCTCGACGCCAGCGGCACGCCGTACGCCAGCGACGCCCAGCTCGCCACCCTCAACGCCTCGCTCGTCACCGCCCGAGACCAGATCACCAGTGCGGTCGACGCCTCCCGGGACGCCAAGCGGGCGGCCGACGCCGCCCACGCCCGGGCCACCCAGGCCCGCGATCGCTCGACCTCCGCCACCCGGGCCAAGGACCGCACCAAGGCCTTCGACGAGCGGATCTTCTCGCCCGCCTTCGGGATCGCCGACCCGCTCCGCCCCAACCCGGTCGACCCGCCCCAGGTCGCCGCCGGCAAGGACGCCCTCAACAAGCTCTTCGGCGGCACCGTCGGCGCGGTGGCCAACCCCCAGCTCGAGGGCGACCCGCCCCGGAAGTAGCCCCGGCCGGCGACCTCAGCGGGTCTCGTCGAACGACTCGGCGGCGAGCATCGCCCGCTCGATGGTGGCCCGGGCCTCGGCCGACGGGTCCTCCCACAGGCCGCGGTCCATGGCCTCGTGCAGCCGCTCGGCCATGGAGCGCAGGGCCCACGGGTTCGAGGCAGCGTAGAAGTCGAGCATCTCGGGGTCGTCGAGGTAGGCCCGGGTGACCCGCTCGTACATCCAGTCGGCCACCACGCCGGTGGTGGCGTCGTAGCCGAAGAGGTGGTCGACGGTGGCCGCCACCTCGCTGGCGCCCTTGTAGCCGTGGCGGCGCATGGCGGCCAGCCACTTGGGGTTGAGCACCCGGGTGCGCACGACGCGAGCGGCCTCCTCGGCCAGCGACCGCAGCTGGGGCCGGGACGGGTCGGCGGAGTCGCCGAACCACGCCAGCGGGGTGTGCCCGTCGGTGCTGGCCGCCCCGACGGCGGCCACGAGGCCGCCGTGCTCCTCGTAGTAGTCGGACCCGTCGAACAGGTCGTGCTCGCGGTTGTCCTGGTTCTTGACCGCCACCTCGATGGCGGCGAAGCGGCGGCGCACCGCCTCGCCGGCCGGCGCACCGTGGACGTCGCGCCCGTAGGCCCAGCCGCTCCACTGGAGGTACAGCTCGCCCAGGTCGGCGCGGTCGCGCCAGCCCTGGGTGAGGATCGCCTGCTGCACGCCCGAGCCGTAGGTGCCCGGCGCGGGGCCGAAGATGCGGGGGTCGGCCAGGCCGGTGGCCCGCACCGGGTTCTGGTCCTCGGCCTCGTCCAGCTCGCCCACCAGCCGCACGGCGTCGTCGAGCAGCGAGACGACGTCGGGGAAGGCGTCGCGGAAGAAGCCCGAGATGCGCAGCGTCACGTCGACGCGGGGCCGGCCCAGGTCGGCCAGCGGGATCACCTCGAGGCCCTCCACCCGGCCCGAGCGGTCGTGCCAGCGGGGGCGCACGCCGAGCAGGGCCAGCGCCTCGGCCACGTCGTCGCCCTGGGTCCGCATGTTGGCGGTGCCCCACACCACGAGGCCGACGGTGCGCGGGAAGCGCCCGGTCTCCGCCAGGTGCCGCTCCACCAGCCGGTCGGCCAGGGCCACGCCCACGTCCCACGCCAGCGGCGACGGGATGGCCCGCGGGTCGACCGAGTAGAGGTTGCGGCCGGTGGGCAGCACGTGGGCGCCACCCCGGGTGGGGGCGCCGCTGGGCCCGGCGGGCACGTGGCCGCCGTCGAGGCCGAGCAGCAGGTTGGCGAGCTCGTCGGGCGTGCGGGCCAGCGCCGGCACCAGGGTCGACGCCACCCACCGCAGGGTGGGGTGGTCGCCCGCCGCCTCCACGGCCCAGTCGGCAGCAGCCAGGCCCTCGACCAACCGGCGGCACTCGGCCTCCACGTCGTCCAGCTCGCGGACGCCGGCGGTGGCGACGTCGACGCCCTTGTCGGCCGCCACGGTGGCCCGCAGCGCGGGGACGGTGCCCTGCGGCTGGCGGGTGATGGCCAGCACCGTGTCGACCAGCAGGCCGCCCACCGGCGGCTCGCCGAACACGTGCAGCCCACCACGGATCTGGGCGTCCTTGAGGGCGCACAGGTAGCCGTCGACGTGGCCGATCATGGCGCCGAAGTCGTCCGGGTCGGGCATCTCCTCGACGCCCAGGTCCTGGGCCAGGTCGCTGGTCACCAGCAGGTCCCACACCTGGCCCTGGATGGCCGGGAGCTTGCCGGGGTCCAGCGCCTCGATCTGGGCGTAGGCGTCGAGCAGGGTCTCCAGCCGGGCGGTGTCGTCGTAGCTCTCGGCCCGGGTCATGGGCGGAGGCAGGTGGTCGACGATCACCGCGTGGGTGCGGCGCTTGGCCTGGGTGGCCTCGCCCGGGTCGTTGACCACGAACGGGTACAGGAACGGCAGGTCGCCCAGGGCGGCGTCGGGCACGCACGACCCCGACGGGCCGGTGGCCTTGCCCGGCATCCACTCGAGGGTGCCGTGCTTGCCGAGGTGGACCACGGCGTCGGCGCCGAAGCCCAGCTCCAGCCAGCGGTAGAACGCCAGGTAGTGGTGGGGCGGGGCCAGCTCGGGGTCGTGGTAGGTGCCGATGGGGTCCTCGCCGAAGCCCCGGGGTGGCTGCACGGCCACCACCACGCCGCCGAGGTCGATGCCGGCGAACACCAGGTGCCCGTCGTGCACCGTGACCTCGCCGGGCGCCGGGCCCCACGACTCGGTCACCAGGTCCTGCAGGTCCTGGGGCAACGTGGCGAACCACGCGGTGTAGTCCTCGACGGGCAGCCGGCCGGCGGCCAGCGCCTGCTGCTCGGGCGAGAGCGTGGGCTGGTCGTAGGTGAGCCCGTCGGCCAGGCGGGCCATGACGGCGTCGGCCAGGGCGTTGCCGGGCGCGCCGACGTCGTTGCCGTCGTCGTCGAACGTGGCCGGGGCGTCGGCGGGCCAGGCCGCCTCGGTCCGACCGGGGATGCTGCCGACGGGTGGGGCCACCGGGTAGCCGGCGCCGTGCAGCGAGGCGAGGATCCGCACCAACGTGGCCGGCGTGTCGAGGGCCACGGCGTTGCCGATGCGGGAGCGCTCGGTGGGGTACGCGCTGAGCACCAGCGCCACCTTCTTCTCGGCGGCCGGCGTTCGGCGCAGGCGGGCCAGCCGCACGGCCTGGCCGGCCAGCCGCTCCACCCGGTCGGGCACGGCGCGGTGCGCGGCCACGCTGACGCCGAGGTCGCCGCCGTCGTCGACCACCTCGGTGAAGCTCAGCGGCCCGGCGATGATCCGCCCGTCGAGCTCGGGGATGGCCACGCCCAGCGCCACGTCCAACGGCGACAGCCCGTCGCCCTCGGCCCACGTCTCCACCGACCCGGTCGACGCCTGGGTCTGCACCACCGGCACGCCCAGCTCGTCGAGCGGCGAGGCCCACCCCTTCGCCGCCCCGTCCGGTCCGGCCCCACCCACGAACCGGGCGGACTTCTCGGGGCCCTGCCCCTGCAGATCCCACCCGGTTCGAGCGGGGTCGGCGAAGCGGGTGGCGGTGGCGTCCACCGCGTCGCCGGCGTGGACGGAGCCGCCGGCGGCCCAGGTGGTGGTGACGATCACGTCGACGTCGCGCAGCAGGGCGAGGGCGGCCGGCGGCGAGCCGTCGGCCTCGGCGCGCAGCGAGTAGCACCAGACGGCGCGGGCGTTGGCGCCGCGGGCCTCGATGGCGTCGCACAGCTGCTCGATCGGCAGGGTGTCGCCGGCCAGCACGCCGGCGCGGTAGGTCACCACGGCGACGGTGGGCCGGGCCGGGTCGTGGGCCCGGTCGCCCAGCACGCCGACGGCCGGGATGTCGGCGGGCGGCTCGAAGCCGAACCCCTCCAGCAGGATCGTGTCGGCCAGGAAGCGCAGGAGGTGGGCCAGGTTCGCCGGCCCGCCGCGGGTCCAGTAGTCGTGGGCCTGGCCCACGATGCCGGCAGGCACGGTGGAGGCGCCGGCCAGGTCGGCGTCGAGCGCCGCCTCGCCGCCGGTGGCCACCAGGGCGATGCCCTCGGCACGGCACCGCTCCACCAGCTCGCCGAGCGGTCGCTCCCAGCCGGCCCGGCCCTTGAGCAGCCGCACCAGCACCACCCGCACCCCGTCGAGCTCGGGCAGGGCGCCCTCGGGATCGAGGTGGACGCCACCGTGGGCCCGCACCGGCGGGAACCCCTCGGGCAGCTCGTCGACCGCGGCGCGCAGCGCCAGCAGGTCGAGGTCGTTGTTGGTGACGACGAGGAACACGTCGACCTTTCGGGATCGCAGGATGGGTGCCGGCGACCGCTGGTCGCCCCGGTGGCGACGAGGTCGGGCTCCCGGCCGACCCAGGGGTCGATGCCGGTGACCGTGGCCTGCGGGCCGCCCTGGTCTCGCACCAGGTTCCCGTCGCAACGTGACCGCCGACGGTAGCAGCGGCCTCCGAACCCCCGCCTCAGCGGGCGGCGAGGCAGGCGCTGGTGAAGCGCTCGGCGGGGGACGGGTCGGCGCCGAGGTGGAGGTGGAGGTAGCTGGCCAGGAGCGTGGGTGAGGCGTGGCCGGCGTCGCCGCGGCCGAAGCGGCCCTCGAGGTGGAGGGCGGCGCCGGGCGGGGTGAGCTGGGAGTAGTGGAACTCGTGGCCGCGCAGCCACGAGCCCACCGGGGCGACGGGGGTGTCGACGAGGACCTCGGCGGTGCGGTAGCCGAGGCTGAGGCGGTCGGTCATCACGCCGTCGGCGGCGATCACGCCGGCCATGGCGTGGCCGTCGAGCGAGCGGGCCAGCCACAGGAGGCCCCCGCACTCGGCCCAGGTGGGCAGCCCGCCGCCGACCCTCGAGGCCACGTCGGCCAGCAGCGGGCGGTTCTCGGCCAGGGCGGCGCCGAACACCTCGGGGAAGCCGCCGCCCACCACCAGGCCGGCCACGCCCTCGGGCAGCGCCGGGTCCACGAGCGGGTCGAAGGAGACGACCTCGGCCCCGGTCTCGGCCAAGCGCTCGACGTTGTCGGGGTAGCTGAAGCTGAAGGCCGGGCCGCCGGCCACCGCGATGTGCAGGGGTGCCGCGCCGGCGGGCACCACGCGCTCGGCGGCCGGCAGCGGCGCGCCGACGACCGCGGCGGGCGCCGTGCGGGCGAGGCGCACGACGGCCTCGAGGTCGCAGCCCGCGGCCACGGCGGCGGCCAGGCGATCGACCGAGGCCGCCACCTCGTCGCGCTGCTCCACCACCGGCACCAGGCCCAGGTGCCGGTCGCGCCACGAGAAGGCATCGTCGCGGCGGAGCACGCCGAGCACCGGCACGCCGAGGGGCTCGATGGCGTCGCGCAGCAGCTGCTCGTGGCCGGCGCTGCCCACCCGGTTCAGGATCACGCCGGCCACCCGCACGTCGGGGTCGAAGGCCACGAAGCCGTGCACGATGGCGGCGACGGAGCGGCTCATCGACGCAGCGTCGACCACCAGCACCACCGGGGTGTCCAGCAGGCGGGCCACGTGGGCGGTCGAGGCGTCGTCACGCGCCGGATCGACCGCGCCGGGCACCGCCGACGCCGCACCGTCGAACAGCCCCATGACGCCCTCGACCACCAACACGTCGGCATCGCCCGCGGCCCGCTCGGCCAGCGCCGGCACCGCGGCGGCGCCGCTCATCCAGGCGTCGAGGTTGCGGCCCGGCCGGCCGGTGGCCACCGCGTGGTAGCCGGGGTCGATGAAGTCGGGCCCGACCTTGGCGGTTGCCACCCGGTGCCCGGCCGCCACCAGCGCGGCGGCCAGCCCGGTGGCCACCGAGGTCTTGCCGGCACCGGAGTGGGTGCCGGCCACCACGAGGCGCGGCGGCAGCGCCACGGTGCCCGCCACGGTCAGTACTCGATGCCCTTCTTGGCCTTGATGCCCTGCTCGTAGGCGTGCTTGACCTTCACCATCTCGGTGACGGTGTCGGCGATGTCGATGACCTCCTGCGGGCAGTCGCGCCCGGTGAGCACGACGTTGGTCTTCGGCGAGCGGGCCTGGAGGCCGGCCACGACGTCGGCCACCGGCACCCAGCCGTACTTCATGGCGTAGGTGGCCTCGTCGAGGATGAGCAGGTCGTAGTCGCCCGAGGCCAGCATCTCGTTGGCGACCTCCCACGCGTGGCGGCCCTTGGCCGCGGTCTCGTCGAGGTCGGTGGACTCCCACGTGAAGCCGTCGCCGAGGGTGTGCCACGTGATGTCGAGCTGGTCGGCCAGCTTGCGCTCACCGGTCTTCCACTTGCCGCCCTTGACGAACTGCACCACGCCGACGGTCCAGCCCCGCATGGCGCCACGGGCCATGACGCCGAACGCGGCGGACGACTTGCCCTTGCCGTGTCCGGTGTTGACGAGCAGCAGCGAGTCCGAGGCCATGGGCCGACCGTAGCGCCCACCCCCGCGGCCGCCGCTCGCCGCCCCTCAGCAGGAAGACCGCCGCGCTCTGGTGCGAAGATGGCGTCGTGGACCAGCAGGCGGAGGACGCAGCGCTCGATCGGCGGCTGTTCATCGCCATCATGCAGGCGGCCTACAGCGGCGAGCTGGCCGCCGCCCACGCCTACCGGGGCCACTGGCGGTCGCTGTGGCAGAGCCGTCGGGCCACCGTGCGGCTGGGCATCCAGGCCATCGAGTTCGAGGAGTGGCACCACCGCCGCCAGGTGGGCGAGATCCTGGCCGAGCTCGGCAGCGGCCCGCAGCGCTGGCGGGAGGTGCTGATGTGGAGCATCGGGCGCTTCTTCGGCTCGCTGTGCTTCGTGGGCGGGTGGTTCGGCCCGCTGTACGCCGCGGGACGGTTGGAGGCCGCCAACGTCGGCCAGTACGAAGCCGCCGCCCACCACGCGGCGCGCTGCGGGCTCGACCGCTTCGTCCCGCAGATCGAGGCCATGGTCGCCGTCGAGGACCGCCACGAGCGCTTCTTCGGCGACCTCGTCCGCGGCCACCCGCTCCTCCCGCTGGCCGCCTCGGTCGGCGGTTGGCGACCCCCGCCGCCGGCGGCGAGGTCGCTCCGGCGAGCTGAGCCGGTCTGCTGCCTGCTGCTACCGTCACGGCCGCAGCGCAGGGAACACCGGTGCGAGTCCGGGGCTGTCCCGCAACTGTCACCGGGTAGCCGGACCCCCACGATGGCCACGACCCCCGCCGGGGGTGGGAAGGCTCGGGGCGAGGCGCTGATCCGGGAGCCAGGACACCTGACTGCACCGGCCCCGGCCGGTCCACCTCGCCAGGACGAAGCCATTGGAACCCAAGATCCGCCTCCGCCGTGAGGGCCAGCGCGACCTCCCCGTGCTGTGCTGGCGCTTCGGCGCGCCGCAGCAGGTCATCGCCTCGTCTCCCCACGGCGGCGGCATCGGCCTGCGCCGCTGGGTGCTCAACGCCACCGTCCCTGCGTCCTACGGCCGCAAGGACCCCGACCGCCACCTCGGCAAGCTGGGCGTGTCGTTCGGCCTGCCCGGTCGCGGGGTGGGGCTCATGACCGCGGTCGACGTGAAGCTGGTGCAGCGGGCCTCCGACGGCGACGTCCACGCCTTCGCCACGGTCGGGGTGACCCGACCCACCTGGGCGGCCGAGCCCGCCGAGCAGGCCACCACGCGCGACGTCCACCAGGTCGGCACCATCAACGTCGTGGCGTTCCTGCCCGAGCGGCTGGTCGACGCCGCCCTCGTGAACGCGGTGGCCACCGTGGCCGAGGCCAAGGCCCAGGCCCTGCTGGAGCTGGGCATCGCCGGCACCGGCACGGCGTCCGACGCGGTGTGCCTCGTGTGCCCGCCCGAGGGCCGCACCCACCACTTCGGCGGCCCCCGCTCCGGGTTCGGGGCCCGGCTCGCTCGAGCCACCCACGCCGCCGTCCTCGCCGGCGCCCGCTACGCCGCCGAGCCGGGGCCGACCGAGGCCCGACCGTGACCCAGCCGCAGATCGCCCTCGTGCTCGGCGGCGCCCGCTCGGGCAAGTCGGTCGAGGCCGAGCGCCTCGTCACCGAGTGGGCCGACGGTGGACCGGTCACCTACGTCGCCACCGCGCTGCTCGACCTCGACGACCCGTCCCTGGCGGATCGGGTGGCCGCCCACCAGGCGCGGCGACCGGCGAGCTGGACGACGGTCGACGCCGGCGCCGACCTGGCCGGCGTGCTGCGGGCCACCACCGGGCCGGTGCTGCTCGACTCGCTCGGCCCCTGGGTGGCCGCCGCCTTCCCCGAGGCGCCCGACCCGGCCCCGCTGGTGGCCGCCCTGGTCGAGAGGGACGGGCCGACCGTGGTGGTGAGCGACGAGGTGGGCCTCGCCGTGCACCCGGCCACCGAGGCCGGGCGCTGGTTCGTCGATGCCCTCGGCACCGCCAACCAGGCCATCTCGGCGGTGGCCGACGACGCCCGCCTCGTGGTGGCCGGCCGCGTCCTGGTGCTCCCTCCGCACCCGTCCGCCGGCGGGCCGGCCTGATGCGCCGCGCCCTGGCCTTCCTCACCGTCGCCGGCGCCGGCGCCACGCCCGACGGCCGCACCATGCGCTGGTTCCCGCTGGCCGGCGCCCTGGTCGGCCTGGTGGTCGGCGGGTCCTGGTGGCTGGCCGCCGAGGCGTTCCCGCCCCTGCTGGCCGGCGCCATCGTGGTGGCCGTCGACCTGGCCGTCACCGGCCTGCTCCACGTCGACGGCCTCGCCGACAGCGCCGACGGGCTCCTCCCCCACCTGCCGCGCGAGCGCCGGCTCGAGGTCATGGCCGACCCCACGGCGGGAGCGTTCGCGGTCGCGGCGGTCGCCGGGGTGCTGGTGCTGCGCGCTGCCGCCCTGGGCTCCCGGCCGGTCGACGTCGGGCTCATCGTGGGCATCTGGTGCGCCAGCCGCTCGACCATGGCCCTGGTGGCGCTCACCCGTCCCTACGCCCGTCCCGGTGGCCTGGCCTCCTCGTTCCTGGGCGATCGCCTGGCGCCGGGCCTCGCGGCGGCCGGCATCGTGGCCGGGGCCGCCCTCGCCACCGCCACCGACGGCCGGGCCGGGCTGGCGGCGGTGGTGGCCCTGCTGGTGGGGGCCGCCCTCGTGGTGGCCCTGGCCCAACGCCGCCTCGGCGGCTTCACCGGCGACGTGCTGGGCGCGCTCGGCGTGGTGGGCGAGACGCTGGCCCTCGTGGTGGCGGCGGCCAAGTGGTGAGCGCTTCGACCTGGCCCGGGCGCTCGGCCGCCGCGGCCGCCGGCATCGTGGCCGACCGGTTGCTGGGCGAGCCGCCGGTCCGGCCCCACCCGGTGTCGCTGTTCGGGCGGCTCATGCGGGCCTCGGAGGCCCGCCTGTGGGCCGACCGCCGGGGCCCGGGCGTGGCCCACGCCGCGTTCGGCGTCGGGGTCGGCGCGGCGGTGGGTCGCTCGTCGCACACCGTCGCCGGCTCGACGTACCTGGCCGTCGCGGGACGGGCGCTCGACGAGGCGGCCGCCGATGTCGAGGCCGCCCTGCTGGCCGACGACCTCGACCGCGCTCGTGAGCTCCTGCCGGCGCTCGTGGGCCGGGACCCGTCGACGCTCGACGCCGGCGAGATCGCCCGCGCCGTGATCGAGTCCCTGGCCGAGAACACCATCGATGCCGTGGTGGCACCGGCCTTGTGGGCCGTGGTGGCCGGGGGCGCCGGGGCGCTGGGCTACCGCGCGATCAACACGCTCGACGCCATGGTCGGCCACCGCAACGAGCGCTACGAACGCTTCGGCTGGGCCAGCGCCCGCCTCGACGACGCGGCCAACTGGGTCCCGGCCCGGGTCGGCGCAGCGGTGGTGGTCCTGGTCCGCCCGTCGTCGGCGGCGGCCGTCGCCCGGGCCGTGCGCCACGACGCCCCCGGCCACCCGTCGCCCAACGGCGGCGTCATCGAGGCGGCCTTCGCCGCCGCCCTCGGCCTGCGCCTCGGGGGCGAGAGCCGCTACGGCGAGCGGGTGGAGCTGCGGCCCACGCTCGGCGACGGCAAGCCGCCGGCGCCCGGCGACATCGCCGCTGCCCGCCGCCTGGCCCGCGACGTCGACCTCGCCCTCGCCGCCCTCCTCGCCGCCCCCGCCCTCGCCCGAGCCGCCCGCCAGCCCGCCCGAGCCGGCGCCCGGGCTCGGCCGCCGCACCGTTCTGTCGGGAAAGCACGTCGCCCCACGACACGATTCCCCGACAGAACGGGACCAGCGCCGAGCCCTTCCGTTCTGTCGGGAAGGCACGTCGCCCCACGACGCGATCTCCCGACAGAACCGTCGCCGCGCTCGACCGGCGAGGGGCCGACGTGAGCGGGTCGACCACGCCCGGCCTCCCGGCCCCGGGCGCCCACGGGGGGTGACGGGGCGCGGGTCGCGGCCGCGCTCGGCATCCCGATCGAGGACGTGCTCGACCTGTCGGCGTCACTCAACCCGTGCGCCGCCGCCACCGGGCCCATCGTCGCCGGCCACCTCGGCGCGCTGGGCCGCTACCCCGACCCCACCCGGGCCACCGCGGCGCTGGCCGAGGCCATGGGCGTCGATCGCGACCGCTTGCTGCTCACCAACGGCGGCGCCGAGGCCATCGCCCTGGTGGGCGCGCTGCTCGGCGGCACCGT
Organism: Aquihabitans sp. G128; assembly: GCF_019048865.1. Lineage (GTDB taxonomy): Bacteria > Actinomycetota > Acidimicrobiia > Acidimicrobiales > Iamiaceae > Aquihabitans. The sequence continues at coordinate 2,594,921 of NZ_CP077604.1, forward strand.
CGACGAGCCGGACTTCTCGCTGTACCCCCGCGGCCCCGCCACCTCGACCGCCCTCGCCGCGCCCGCCGGCACCACGACCACCCCGCCGCGCTGGCGGAGCAACCCGCACAGCCCGTCGGGCGTCCTCGCCGCGCCCGACGACGTCGCCGGCGTCTGGGACGAGGCGTTCTGGGCCATGGCCACCGGCACGTGGACCCGGGGCGACCACCGGTCCGGGTCCGTCGTGGTCGGGTCGCTGACCAAGCTGCTCGCCTGCCCCGGCCTGCGGATCGGCTACCTGCTCGCCCCCGAGTCCGACCTCGGCGATCGCCTGCTGGCCGCCGCCCGTGCCGCCCAGCCCGGCTGGTCCGTGGGCGGCCTGGCCTGCGAGGCGCTCCCCGACCTGCTGGCCACCGTCGACCTGGACGGGTGGCACCACGAGCTGGGCTGCCTGCGGCGCGAGCTCGTGGACCTGCTCGCCGCCTTCGGCTGGCGCAGCGAGGCCGCCGACGGCCCGTGGGTGCTGGTCCCCGACGCCGCCGACCTGCGCGACCGCCTCGCCCCCCACGGCATCGTGGTGCGCGACTGCACGAGCTTCGGCCTGGCCGGCACCGTCCGCATCGCCGTGCCCAGCGACGCCGACCGCCCCCGCCTCGGCGCCGCCCTCGGAGCCATCTCGTGAGCCCCGCCGACCGCATCGATCCCGCCGTCGTCGACTGGGCCGGGCTGCGGGGCGGCCTCACGGTCTGCGGCACCACCTCCGACGCCGGCAAGAGCCAGGTGGTCACCGGGCTGTGCCGGCTGCTGCGCCGCAACGGCGTGTCGGTGGCCCCGTTCAAGGCCCAGAACATGGCCAACAACAGCTTCGTGACCCGCTCGGGCCACGAGATCGGGCGGGCCCAGGGCGTGCAGGCCCTCGCAGCGGGCGCCGAGCCCGAGGTGGCCATGAACCCGGTGCTGCTCAAGCCCACCGGCGACCGCACCAGCCAGGTGGTGGTCCTGGGCCGGCCCCTCGGCCACCTCACCGCCGCCGAGTACCACGAGCACAAGCCCCACCTGCTGGCCACCGTGCTCGACGCCCTGGCCGACCTGCGCCGCCGGTTCGACGTGGTGGTCATCGAGGGCGCCGGCAGCCCCGCCGAGATCAACCTGCTCGACCACGACATCGTGAACCTGCGCATCGCCCACGAGGCCGACCTGCACGCCGTGGTGGTCGGCGACATCGATCGGGGCGGCGTCTTCGCCGCCCTGCACGGCACGGTCGACCTCCTGCCGCCGCGCTACCGACGGCTGGTGGGCGGCTTCGTCATCAACAAGTTCCGCGGCGACCCCGCCCTGCTGCTCGACGGCACCGACCAGCTGGAGGCCCGCAGCGGCGTGCCCACCCTGGGCGTGGTGCCGTGGCTGCGCGACATCGCCCTCGACGCCGAGGACTCCCTCGCCCTCGACGGGCTCCGGCCCCGCCCGGCCGGGGAGCCTCCGGCCGGGTCCGATCGGCTCGACGTCGCCGTCGTCCGCTTCCCCCGCCTGTCGAACTTCACCGACCTCGACGCCCTCGCCATCGAGCCCGGCGTCGGCGTGCGCTACGTCGACACCGGCGCCGCCCTGGGCGCCCCCGACCTGGTGGTGCTGCCCGGCAGCAAGGCCACGCTGGCCGACCTGGCGTGGCTGCGCGCCCAGGGCCTGGCCGACGCCGTCACCGCGGCGGCCGGCGACCCCGCCGGCCCGGTCGTGCTGGGCATCTGCGGTGGCTACCAGGCCCTGGGCCGCACCATCACCGACCCCCACGGCGTCGAGTCGACCGGTGGCGAGGCCACCGACGGCCTGGCGCTGCTCGACGTGGCCACCACCTTCGATCCGGTCAAGGTCACCCGCCGCCGCTCGGGCACCGCCCTCGGCCAGCCCATCGAGGGCTACGAGATCCACCACGGCCGCGTCGCGCGCGGCCCGGCCGCCGAGGCGTGGGTCGCCCTCGCCCCCGACCCGCTCGGCCCGGTCGACCCGACCGCTTCGACCGACACCGACACCGACACCGACACCACGGCCGATACCTCGCCCGGATCCGAGGCCGAAGGCGCCCAGGCCGCCGACGGCCGCGTGCGGGGCACCACGGTGCACGGGCTGTTCGAGGAGGACGCGTTCCGGGCGGCGTTCCTGGTCGACGTGGCCCGCCGCCGGGGCAAGCGGTTCGTCCCCGCCGGGGTCAGCTTCGCCGCCGCCCGCACCCACCAGTTCGACCGGGTTGCCGACGCCCTGGAGGCCCACGTCGACCTCGCCGCCGTCGCCCGTCTGATCACCACCCGCCCGCCGCCCGAGGAGCCCTCGTGACCGCCGCCCTGCCCCTCCCCTTCGACGCCGTCGTGTTCGACATCGGCGGCACCCTCGTGGTGGAGGCCGCCCCCGGCACCCCGGTGGACCGGCTCCAGGTCACCTACCTCGACGGCGCGCCCCGCACCCTGGCGGCGCTGGCCGCCGCCGGCCTCGCCCTCGGCGCCGTCACCGACACCTCGGTGATGACCGAGGCCCACGTGCGCGGCCTCATCGAGCTCGACGGCGTCTCCGCGCTGCTCACCGAGCTGGTCACCTCCTTCGACCTCGGCGTGGCCAAGCCCGAGCCCGACGGCATCGTCGAGGTGCTGCGCCGACTCGGCGTCACCGACCCGGCCCGAGCCCTGTTCGTGGGCGACCGCGACGTCGACCGTGACGCTGCGGCCGCCGCCGGCTGCAGCTTCGCCCGCGTCCACGCGGACGAGCCGGTCCCGGAGGCGCTGCGCCGGGCCTTCGTGGTGGCCGGCGCCTCCCCCACCGCAGCCGCGGCGGCCCTCGTCGCCCCGGTCGACGCCGAGGCCGCCGCGGAGGCCGACGCCCGCCAGCTCCGCCTCACCAAGCCCGCCGGTGCGCTGGGCCGGCTCGAGCAGCTGGGCACCCAGCTGGCGGCCATCGCCGGTGCGGTGCCGCCCCCGGTGCCCGAGCCGGTGGCGCTGGGCGTCTTCGCCGGCGACCACGGCGTGCTGGTCGAAGGCGTGAGCCCGTGGCCGCAGGAGGTGACCGCCCAGATGATCGCCAACGTCGCCGGTGGCGGCGCCGCCGTGAGCGTCCTCGCCCGCCAGGTGGGCGTGGCCGTGACGGTGGTCGACGTGGGCGTCGCCACCCCCTGGCCGGAGGGCGCGGCCGTGCTCGACCGGAACGTCCGGCGGGGCACCGCCAACCTGGCCGACGGCCCGGCGATGACCCGGGACGAGGCCCTCGCCGCCCTCGACGTGGGCGCCCTGCTCGCCGCCGACCTGGTGGCCGAGGGCGCGCGGGCGCTGGCCACCGGCGACATGGGCATCGGCAACACCACGCCGTCGGCCGCCCTCGTGGCCCTGTTGGCCGACCAGCCGGCGGCGGCCGTGACCGGTCGCGGCACCGGCATCGACGACCCGACCCTCGCCAAAAAGGTCGCCGTCATCGAGCGGGCCGTCGCCCGCGTCCGCCAGCAGGGCGTCGAGGGCCCGGTCGACGCGCTGGTGGCGCTGACCGAGGTGGGCGGGCTGGAGCACGCCGCCCTCGCCGGCTTCGTGATCGGCGCGGCCGCCGCTCGGGTGCCGGTGGTCATCGACGGCGTCATCGCCGCATCGGCGTTGCTCGTGGCCCACGGCCTCGTCCCCGGCGTGCTGCCCTACGTGGTGGCCGGCCACCGGTCGGTGGAGCCGGGCGCCTCGGTGGCGCTGGCCCACCTGGGCCTCGAGCCCCTGGTCGACCTGGGCCTGCGCCTGGGCGAGGGCACCGGGGCCGTGCTGGCGGTCCCCATCGTGCAGGCCGCGGCCCGCATCCTGGGCGAGATGGCCACGTTCGACGAGGCCGGCGTCACCGACGAGGACCCCGCCGGCTGAGCCCGGCCGACCGACGGCAGCCGACCGGCACCCGGGCGGTCAGCCGGCCGGCGGGTCGTCCGCCTCGACGGTGGGACCGGCGAGCAGCTCGAGGCGCGCCATCCCCTGGGCCACCTCGCCTCGCCCCTTCTGCTCGTACATGGCGGCGTCGGCCCGGCTGAGCAGGTCCCACGGCTGGTCGCCGGGCAGCGACCGGGCCAGGCCCACGCTGACGCCCACCAGCTCGCGCCGGGCGACGGGGACCGTGGCCACCGCCAGGTGGATGCGCTGGCTGAGGTCGGCGCTCTGGTCGTCGTCGACGTGGGGGGCCACGACCACGAACTCGTCGCCGCCCACCCGGGCCACGCACTCGCCGGGGTGGAGGCTGGCCTCGATGCCCTCGGCCACCGCGGAGAGCACGGCGTCGCCGGCCACGTGGCCGAGCCGGTCGTTGACCGCCTTGAACCGGTCGAGGTCGATGAACGCCACCACCAGGTCGTCGTCCTGCTCGAGCCGGACGTGCAGGTGGTCGAGCAGCCACGCCCGGTTGGCCAGCCCGGTGAGCAGGTCGTGGTTGGCCTGGTGCTCCAACCGCTGCTCGCGCTCCTGGCGGTGGGTGACGTCCTGGATGGTGAGCACCACCAGCTGCACCTCCAGCCCGCCGGACCCGGCGCGCGAGGTGAACGCAGCCTCGATCAGCCGCTCCCCGGCATCGGCGCCGTCGACCGCCAGGGTGAAGGTGTCCTGGCCCGGACGGCGCGAGAGGTCCTCGACCGTCGCCGCCACCCGGTCCCGGTCCGCTGGGGCCATGGCCTCGATGAGCGGTCCCGAGCACAGGGTGGCCACGTCGGTGCCCAGCAGCTCCGCGGCGATGTCGTTGGCGAAGACGGGACGGCCCTGGGGCGACAGCACGGCGACGCCGATGGGCAGGTGCTCGGCGAGCAGCGCGGCGCCCATGTCGGCCGGGAGCTCGGGCGAGATCGGGCCCACCGTGCCGCTCCACGGCCGGGTGCACAGGACCATGCCCTGGATCACCGGGTCGTCCTGGCGGTTGTGCACCTCGAGGTCGAAGGGGCGGAAGGAGCCGTCGGGCAGCTGGAGCCGCACCGACGTCGCCCCGCTCCAGCCCGGCTCGGTCTGGAACACCTGGCTGCCGGCCTCGAACAGGCGCAGCGCGTCGTCGGGGTGCACGTAGGTCATGGCGTGGTCGCCGGCGCGCTTGGGCCGGCCGGTGACCCCGTCGGGCGAGGTCAGGTTGGCGACCACCTCCCACCCGGCGCGCACGACCATCACCGACTCCTGGAGGAAGGGCACCAGCTTGGCCAGCATCTCGGGCGTGGCCTCGGTGCCGGGCCCGGTGGCCAGGCCGACGGCTTCGTCGTGGCGCACGTGGACGCGGGGCCCCACGGGGCCGGTGACGTGCTCGGTTCCGTCTTGCACCTGGTGCAACGCTCCTCCTCCGACACCGGCGCGCTCCGGAGGTGGTGCGCTGGTGCTCCCTTCGAGCGCCACCCCGCCCGGGGTCGTCCGAAGCGTGGGTCCTTCGACAGGGACCCCCGCTCCTCCTGCCTCGTCGGTCGGATCGGGCCCTGACCAGGACGTCACCGGGCGCTCGGGCCGGCGGCGGCCAGGAAGGACAGGACCTCGGCCTGCTGGTCGGTGCAGCAGACGTAGCGCTCGAAGTCGGCCTCGCCGAACAGGGTGCGGAGCAGGGGCAGGACCGGCAGCTGCTCGCTCCAGGCCGCCCCCGTGTCGAGGAACGCCATGGGGCTGAAGCGGTCGTGGAAGACCCGGTAGAAGTTCTGGGCGGCGTCCTGGAAGACCTCCTGCACGGTGCCCGCCCAGCCGGGGGCGAACACGATGCCGTCGCCGGCGATGGCCAGCAGCCCGTCCTCGCGCAGCGAGTTCGAGAAGTACTTGGCGATGTCGGTGGCGAACGGCGTGGGCGGCTCGTGGCCGTAGAACCAGGTGGGCACGGCCAGGCTGCGACCCCGGTGCTCGGGCGCCACCGTGTCGAGCACCTCGAACGCCGGCCGCTGCCAGGCGTGGAGGGCGGCGAGCACCTTCGGGTCGACGGCGCCGTCTGGCCCCACCAGCGGCGCCTCGTCACCGGGGAAGCGCGGCACCGTGGCCAGGTGGTCGATGGCGGCGCTCCGGGCGGCCGGGTCGGCGGGGGCCAGCAGGGCACCGAGGTGGGTGGCCTCCATGGCGCCCGGTCCGCCGCCGGAGACGACCAGGTCGCCCCGCGCCGTGAGCGCCGCCGCCAGCTCGACCACGTCCCGGTACGCCGCGTCGTCGCGTGCGAGGGCGTGGCCGCCCATCACCGCCACCACCCGCCGGTCGACCAGGAGCTCGTCGCGGGCGTCGGTGATGCACTGGTCGTGCAGGGCGCGGAGCATGCCCACCTCGCGGCTGGGCGCCGACCGGGTGGACGCGTAGGTCCGCAGGTCGAGGGTCGAGGCGTACGACGACGGGTCGTCGCCCCGGAACCCGGAGAAGAGCTCCTCAGGCGTGTAGAGCGTGGTCCGGAACGGCAGCACCGGGAACTCGGCGGTCATGGGCCGAGTCCAGCAGACTGGCCCCATGGAACCCGCCGCCGACCACCCCCTGGCCGCCGACACCGCCGCCGAGGCGGCCCACTTCGCCGAGCACGGGTGGGTCCTGACCCGGACCGTCGACCCCGACGGCGTGGCCGAGCTCCAGGGCTGGCTGGACGAGGTCGCGGCCTGGCCCGACGACGGCGACGGCTGGATGCACCACCGCGAGCTCACCGACGACGGCCCCAAGCTGTGCCGCAGCGAGAACCTGATCCCCTTCCACACCGGCATCCGGGAGCTGCTCACCACGGGGTCGATGCTCGCCACCGCCTCGGCGCTGCTGGGCGAGCCGGCGGTGCTCTACAAGGAGAAGGTCAACTACAAGCTGGCCGGCGGCGCCGGCTACGCCCCGCACCAGGACGCGCCGGCCTACCCGTTCATCGACGCCCACGTCTCGTGCATGGTCGCCGTCGACGACTCCACCGTCGAGAACGGCTGCCTCGAGGTGGTCGACGCCTGCCACCAGGAGGTGCTGGCCGTCGATGCCGGCGGCTGCATCCACCCCGACCTCGTGGCCACCTACGACTGGGTTCCCGTCGAGGTGCCCGCCGGGTGGACCCTGTGGTTCCACTCCCGGACGCCCCACCGCAGCGGCCCCAACCGCTCGGCCACGCCCCGCCGCGCCCTCTACCCCACCTACAACGCCCGCTCCGAGGGCGACCTGCGCGCCGACTACTACGCCGAGAAGCTGGCCCGCTTCGCCGCCGGCGGCCGGGCCGACGGCAAGGTGCAGGTCTCGCTGATCGACGACTTCCAGGGCCGAGCGGTCTGATGCCCGCCGCGCCGGTCGACGACGTCCTGGCGCTCTTCGACCACTGGGGCCGCGAGCGCTACGACGAGGCCGTCACCCAGCTCGACCACGCCCTGCAGACCGCCGCCCACGCCCAGGAGCAGGGGGCGGCGCCGGCCCTGGTGGCCGCCGCCCTGCTCCACGACGTCGGCCACCTGCTCGAGCTGCGCGACGGCGGGGCGGCCGACGGCGAGGTCGAGGCCGACCTGGCCCACGAGGCCCGAGGCGCCCGCTGGTTGGCCCCCGTCTTCGGCGCCGACGTGACCGGTCCCATCGCCCTGCACGTGGCGGCCAAGCGCTACCGCTGCGCCGTCGAGCCGGCGTACCACGCCGGCCTGTCGCCCGGCTCGGCGCGCAGCCTGGTGCGCCAGGGCGGTCCGATGGGGCCCGAGGAGGTCGCGCGCTTCGAGCGCCACCCCGCCCACGTCGACGCCGTCCGGCTCCGCGGCTGGGACGACGCCGGCAAGGTCACCGAGGGCGTGGCGGTGCCCGACCTCGACGCCCACCGGGCCCTGCTCGAGCAGCTCGCCCGCCGCTGACCGCACCCGCCCTCCGGCGTTCACCCCTTCGCGAAGGGACCACCCCTTCAGCACCAGCCCCTTCGGGCCGATGGAAGGACCATGAACACGCCGGGCCGCACCGCGCTGACGTGGCTGGGCCGGATCTTCCTGCTCGCCATCCCCTACGTGCTGGTGGCCAACCTCCTCTTCCCCGCCGGCATCGCCCCGCTCAGCCCGGTGCTGTGCCCGGACGGCCTCACCGTCGAGACCAACGGCGACCGCGTCGAGGTCGCCCGGGACCTGACCTCGCCGGTCGCGGTGATCTGCACGTCGGAGAACCGGCTCGCCGAGGGCACCAACCGCCTCTACGGCACCGTCGGCGTGTTCTTCCTGGTGGCCGTCGCGGCCTACGCGGTGCGCAACCGGCTCACCCCGAAGGTGACCGGTCCGGGCACGCCCGCGCGCGCCTGAGCGCCCGCCACCCGTGCGGGTGACCCCCGTCGCACCGGCCCGGGCCGCCGCTACGGTCCCGCCATGGCCCGAGCGAACGTGAGTGGATGGTGCTGGCCCCAGTCGGTGGTCCCCGGCGAGGCGGTCGACCTCCACCTGTCGGCCACCACCGGCACCGTCGACGTCGAGATCGCCCGCGTCGGCGCCACCCGCGAGGTGGTGTTCCGGGCCGAGGCCGTGCCGGTCCAGGACCTCCCGGTGCCCGAGGACGCGTCGGCCCACGGCTGCCGGTGGCCGGTCGCCCTCACCGTCGGCGTCGACCCGGACTGGGCGTCGGGCTACTACGAGGTGCTGCTGACCGTGGAGGCCGACGGCCGCCAGGTGCAGGACCGGGCCTTCGTGGTGGTGCGCGGCGCCGCCGACAGCGACCGCCGGGCCCTGCTGGTGCTGGGCACCAACACCTGGCACGCCTACAACGACTTCGGCGGGTTCAACCTCTACAACGGCGGCACCCAGGTGTCGCGCCAGCGCCCCATGGCCGCCGGCTACCTCCACAAGCCGCCGGGGCTGGGCCGGCGGGTGTCGTCGGTCCACCCGCCCGACCCGCAGATCGCCGCCCACATCGGCTACCTGGCCATCAACCGGCTGTCGCAGTGGGCCGGCTCGGCGGGGTGGCCCAACTGGGAGCAGCCGTTCGTCGAGTGGGCCGAGCGCGAGGGCTGGGCGTTCGACGTCGCCACCAACAGCGACCTCGACGCCCACCCCGAGCTGCTCGACCGCTACGCCCTGCTGCTCTCGGTCGGCCACGACGAGTACTGGAGCGGCCCGGAGCGCGACGCCGTCGAGGCGTTCATCGCGCGCAGCGGCAACGTCGCCTTCCTGTCCGGCAACACGTCGTTCTGGCAGGTGCGCTTCGAGGGCGACGACCACGAGACCATGGTCGGCTTCAAGCAGCGCTACGAGCGGGACCCGGTGTTCGGCACCGACCGGCAGGGCGAGCTCACCAGCATCTGGAGCGACCACCTCCTCGGCCGGCCCGAGAACGAGATGACCGGTGTCAGCTTCGCCCGCGGCGGCTACGCCCGCATCGGCCGCCGGGTGCCCAACGGCTCCGGCGGCTACACCGTCCACCGGCCCGGCCACTGGCTCTTCGAGGGCACCGGCCTGGAGTACGGCGACCTGCTGGGGGCCAAGGCCACCGTCGTCGGCTACGAGTGCGACGGCTGCGACTTCACCTACCGCGACGGCCTCCCGTACCCCACCCACGCCGACGGCACGCCGGAGGGGTTCGAGATCCTGGGCACCTCGCCGGCCGCGTCGTTCACCCGGGAGACCGCGGCGCGGCCGCCCAAGCCGGGTGAGCGCTCCGAGCTCGAGTTCCACGCCTACCGCCTCTTCGACGACGACGGCCCCGAGTCCCTCGCCCGCCTCGCCAACGGCCACGCCGTGCTCGGCACCTACACCCGTCCCGGCGGCGGGACCGTCGTCACCAGCGGTTGCACCGACTGGGCGATGGGCCTCGCCGAGCGCGACCCCCAGGTCGAACAGGTCACCCGCAACCTCTGGGCCCGCCTCGGCTGACCGCCGCTCTCCTCGCCCGCACGGGCACGACGACGGGCGATGGGGCAGGATCGCTCCGACGGCGGTCGAGCAGCACCAGCAGCAGGAGCCGGCCATGAGCGATGCCGTCGAGCAGCACTACTCCAGCGGGACCCTGCAACAGCGGGTGCTCGATGCCCTGGTGGCCTCGGGCCTCGACCCCGACCACCTGGCGCCCGAGGCCCTCGGTCCCATGGAGGAGTTCCACACGTTCGGCCCGCTGGCCACGATCGCCCTGGCCGATGCAGCGGGCATCACCGCCACCGACCGCGTCCTCGACGTCGGCAGCGGCCTCGGCGGGCCCGCTCGGCTGCTCGCCCGCCGCCACGGCTGCCACGTCACCGGCATCGACCTCACCCAGGAGCTGGTCGACGTGGCGGTCGACCTGACCCGGCGGGTGGGCCTGGTTGACCGGGTGGAGCTGCAGCAGGGCGACGCCCTCGACCTGCCGTTCCCCGACGCCGCCTTCGACGTGGTGTGGACCCAGCACGTGACCATGAACATCGCGGCGAAGGCCGACCTCTTCGCCGGGATGCGCCGGGTGTGCAAGCCCGGCGGCCGCCTCGCCTTCTTCGACATCCTCGCCGGCGACGTCGCCCCCATCCACCTGCCGGTCCCGTGGGCCGAGGAGCCGTCGGTGAGCCACCTCGCCACCAGCGCCGAGACGCAGCGCCTGCTGGTCGACGCCGGGTTCACCGTGCGCGCCTGGGACGACCTCACCACCGAGGCCCGCGCCTTCTACGACGAGCTCGCCGCCACCCCGCCCGCCCCGCCCCAGCCCCTCGGCCTGCACCTGCTCATCCCGGACATGGCCACCAAGGGCGCCAACCTGGCCCGCAACGTGGCCGAGGGGCGCATCGCCCTGGTCCGCTGCATCGCCGACGCCACCTGAGCCTGCCGACCGGCCCTTCCCGCCAGCGCGGGTCAGGGCGAGCGGTCGACCCGGGTGAAGCCCCAGCGGTCCGCCAGCCAGGCCGGCACGAACGCGTCGAGCGCCGCTTCCAGCGGGCCGCCGACGTGGGCGTCGACCACCCACCACGAGCACACGACCTGGGCGCCCGGCGCCGAGCGGTCGTCCGGCGGGTCCAGGTAGACGCAGCCGAGCAGCTCGGTCTCGCCCTCGTCGAACACGGCGTAGTTGAACGTGACGTGGTCGGCGATCTCCTGCTCGTGGTGGGCCAGGTCCTCGCGGTCCTGCTCGCGGGTCATGGTGGCCGGCGGCCACCCCCACGCCTCGCCGTACCGGGCCCACAACCGCTCGCGCGAACCCATCACCGCCGGCAGGTCGAGGTCGACGTCGTCGGCGCGGATGGGCCGCAGGTGGTGCCCGGTCGACAGGTCCTCGCGACGGGGGTGCTCGAAGCCCTCCGGCAGCCAGCCCACGGTGGCGGCCTTCAGGACACGCCGGCGAGCGCCACCGGCTCGCCCTTGCGGGCGTTGCGCTCGTAGGCCCAGCCGGGGCCACGGAACGTGAAGGACAGGCGCTCGCGCCACGTGCTCGCCCCCTCGACGTCGCCCAGGATGTCGGCGAGCTCGTGGGTGGCGATGCGCACCGGGTTGAACGTGTGGATGTTGCGGGTGAGCCCGTAGACCACCGGCTCGTCCTCCAGCTCGTGGGTGCCGAAGATGCGGTCCCAGATGATGAAGATCCCGGCGTGGTTGCGGTCGAGGTACTGCTTGTTCGAGCCGTGGTGCACGCGGTGCAGCGACGGCGAGTTCATGATCTGCTCGGCCGGGCCCAGCGTCCGGATGGTCTCGGTGTGGACCCAGTACTGGTAGAGCAGGTTGACGTCACGAGCGGTCTGGATGACCTCGGGCCGGAAGCCCAGGAGGGCCAGCGCCGCGAAGGGCATCGACACCGTGAAGGCGTCGGCCACCGGCTGCCGCAGCGCGGTCGACAGGTTGTAGTGCTCGCTCGAGTGGTGCACCACGTGGACCGCCCACAGGTACCGGCTCTCGTGGGCGAAGCGGTGGTTCCAGTAGTAGAGGAAGTCCCACGCCACGATGGCGCCGGCCACCACCAGGGGGCCGCTGCCCAGGTCCTTGCCCGGCCGCTTGGCGAACAGCTTGCGGGCGGTGGTCTGGTTGGCCCACGTGGTGGCCGCCGCGATGCTGCCCGCCACCAGCGCCGAGGCGGCGGCCGAGCCGGCCACCTTGCGGGCCAGCGCCGCAGCGCGGCGCCGCTTGGCCCGGTTCGAACCGGCCGGGCCCTCCGGCTGGCCCGTGACCGCAGCCGTCTCGTCCGGGTCGCCGACCGGGGGCAGCAGGGAGCGCGGCACCACGCCGGCCGGCGGCAGCGGGGCGTCGCCCTTGCGGGCCAGCACGTCGGCCACGGTGGCCACGGCCGCTGCGCCCAGCGCGCCGGCCACCAGCGCCTTGCCGTAGCGGCCCTTGCCCGGCGTGACCGGCTTGAGGACCTTGTCCCACACCACGGGGGCCAGCAGGCTGGCCGTGCCCATGGTGAGCGAGGCGATGGTGTCGCGCCGCTCGTAGTCGCCGGCGATGGGCGCGCGGCCCGCCGCGACCTGCTTCTTGAGGTACAGGTGCTCGGCGCCCATGCTCCCGAAGAACCACGGGATGGCCACCACCGTCAGATCCACCACGGTCCGGTTCCCCCCTTGCGACGTGGACCGCCATGGTGCCACCTGCCCCCACCCGACGCCCATCGCAAGCGAGCCGAGCAGGCCGGCGGCGGCCCGTCTACGTTCTCGGTCGCGCTGCGGGACGACCGTGGCCGCTGCGACCAGGGGGTCTCGAGATGGATCGATTCGTGGGCAAGGCCGTGCTCGTCACGGGGGCGGCGTCGGGGATCGGCGCCGCCACCGCCGCCCGGCTGGTGGCCGAGGGCGCGGCGGTCGTGGGCGCCGACGTGCACGAGCCGGCGGCGCCGGACCTGGGCAGCAACGGCGGCTCGTTCGTCCCGCTGGTCACCGACGTGCGCGACGACGCCGCGGTCGCCGCCGCCGTGGCCCGCACCACCGAGCTCACCGGCCGGCTCGACGGCGTGGTGAACGCCGCCGGCGTGGCCGGCGGCTCGCCGGTCCACCTGCTCGAGGCCGACGAGTGGGACCGCATCATCGCCGTGAACCTCACCGGCACCTACCGCGTGTGCCGCCACGCCCTCGTCCAGATGCTCGAGCAGGAGCCGGTCGACGGCGAGCGGGGCTCGATCGTCACCCTGGCCAGCATCGAGGGCATCGAGGGCACCGCAGGCGGCAGCGCCTACAACGCCTCGAAGGGCGGCGTCGTGCTGCTGACCAAGAACATCGCCATCGACTACGGCCGCCAGGGCATCCGCGCCAACGCCATCTGCCCCGGCTTCATCGACACCCCGATGATGAGCGCGGTCATGGACCTGCCCGGCATGGAGGACGTGCTGGCCTCGTTCGTCGACGAGCACGCCCTGCGCCGCAAGGGCCGCCCCGAGGAGATCGCCGCCACCGCGGCGTTCCTGCTCACCGCCGACGCCAGCTTCACCACCGGCCAGGCCGTCGTGGTCGACGGCGGCTACACCGCCGGCCGCGACCACGGCATCACCCAGCTGATGGGCCTGTAGCCCGCAGCCATCCGAACGGGGTGTTGGCGGGGCCGCCGGGGCGGCGCAGGCTGGGACCATGCTCCGACCGCAGCGCATCGAGCCCGGGCCCGGCCAGGAGTCGGTGTGGGACTACCCCCGCCCGCCCCGCCTCGAGCAGACGTCCCGCCGGATCCGGGTGGCGTTCCACGGCACCGTGGTGGCCGAGTCCACCCGGGCGCTGCGCGTGCTGGAGACCAGCCAGCCGCCGGCGTACTACCTGCCGCCGGACGACGTCGACCTCGACCTGCTCCGCCCCACCGCCCAGCACACGTTCTGCGAGTGGAAGGGCACCGCGTCCTACGCCGACGTCGTGGTCGGCGAGCACGTCGCCCTCGGCGCCACCTGGTGGTACCCCGAGCCCACGGCGCCGTTCGCGCCGCTCGTCGGCCACCACGCGTTCTACGCCCAGCAGCTCGAGTGCTCGGTCGACGGCGAGCCGGTCGAGCCCAACGACGGCAACTTCTACGGCGGCTGGATCACCAGCGACGTCGTCGGTCCGTTCAAGGGCGCACCGGGCACGTCCTACTGGTAGGTCCCGAGCGCGCCGACGCCCCGCCAGCGGGCGGGGCGTCGTGGTCTACTGCGTGGCAGGCCCGTCGCGGCGGGCCGGTGTCGATGGTGGGCCGGCAGGTCAGCCGGCGAGCGGCAGGGCCGGTGTGATGTTCCCCAGCTCGGCGAGGGTGCGCTCGATCTCGGCGTCGAGGGCCTCGGACTCGCCGTCGTAGGTGTCGACCATCGACTGGCGGCGGGCGACCAGCTCGATGAGCTCGAGCTCCAGGCCGACGGCCCGGTCCTCGGGGGCGGCGTGGGCCACCTCCCAGGCGAACGGGCCGTGGTCGGCGGTGGTGGGGCGGGGGGACCGGGTGGAGCGGGCGTGGATGGCGTGCATCGGAGCCTCCTGTCGGCGCGTCGTGCGGTGCCCCAACCCTGCCCCTGCGAGGTGGCGCCCAGACTTCCAGGGCGTTGCGGTTCGGCGACGATCACCCGCACGGCGGGGGTCGCCGTGATCACCAGCAACACGAGCAACACCAGCCACGGCGCTGCAGGTCACCCCGTACGCTGCACCGGTGACCGACGCCGACCTGCGGATCCTGGGTGACCGGGTCCCGGCCGAGCCGGAGCCCGAGGCCATCATCGACGCCTTCATGGGCTGGGTGGCCGACCGGGGCCTGGAGCTGTACCCGGCGCAGGAGGAGTCGCTGCTCGAGATCGTGGCCGGCTCGCACGTGATCGTGAACACGCCCACCGGCTCGGGCAAGAGCCTGGTGGCGATGGCCGCCCACTTCACGGCGCTGGCCGAGGGCCGCCGCAGCTTCTACACCGCCCCCATCAAGGCGTTGGTGTCGGAGAAGTTCTTCGACCTATCGGCCACGTTCGGCGCCGACAAGGTCGGGATGATGACCGGCGACGCGTCGGTGAACCACGACGCGCCCATCATCTGCTGCACCGCGGAGATCCTGGCCAACCTGGCGTTGCGCGAGGGGCGCACGGCCGCCGTGGGCCAGGTGGTCATGGACGAGTTCCACTACTTCGCCGACCCGGACCGCGGCTGGGCGTGGCAGGTGCCGCTGCTCGAGCTGGTCGACGCCCAGCAGATCCTCATGTCGGCCACCCTCGGCGACGTCTCCCGCTTCACCGAGGACCTGCCCCGCCGCACCGGCCGACCGGTCGCCGTCATCACGTCGGTCACCCGCCCGGTCCCGCTGTTCCACCAGTTCGAGCTGCGCCCGCTCACCGAGGTGCTCGAGGAGCTGCTGGCCACCCACCAGTCGCCGGTCTACGTGGTGCACTTCACCCAGGCCTCCGCCGTCGAACGGGCCCAGGCCCTGCTGAGCGTCAACCTCTGCACCCGCGAGGAGAAGGACGCCATCGCCGAGGCCATCGGCGGCTTCCGCTACGCCGCCGGGTTCGGCAAGGTGCTGTCGAAGTACCTGCGCCACGGCGTCGGCGTGCACCACGCCGGCATGCTCCCCAAGTACCGGCGGCTCGTGGAGCGGCTGGCCCAGGCCGGCCTCCTCAAGGTGATCTGCGGCACCGACACGCTCGGCGTCGGCATCAACGTGCCCATCCGCACCGTGGTGTTCACCGCCCTGGCGAAGTACGACGGCACCTCCACCCGGCTGCTCTCGGCGCGCGAGTTCCACCAGATCGGCGGTCGCGCCGGGCGCGCCGGCTACGACACGATGGGCACCGTCATCGCCCTCGCGCCGGACCACGTGATCGAGAACCACCGATCGGCGGCGAAGGCGGCGGCCAAGACCGCCGCCGACAAGAAGGTCCGCAAGCTGGTCAAGAAGAAGCCGCCGCCCGGCCAGATCTCGTGGGGCCAGCCCACGTTCGACCGGCTGGTGGCCGCCGACCCGGAGCCGCTCACCTCCAGCTTCCAGGTGAGCCACGGCATGCTCATCAACGTGCTCGACCGCGCCGGCGACGGCCGGGCCGCGCTGGCCGAGCTGCTGGAGGACAACTACGAGACCGAGGCCAACAAGGCCAAGCACGTGGTGCGGGCCGCCGAGATCGAGCAGGCCCTGTTCGACGCCGGCGTGGTGGAGGAGCTGGCCGAGCCGGACGACCAGGGCCGCACCATCCGCGTCACCATCGACCTGCAAGCGGAGTTCGCGCTCGACCAGCCGCTGTCGCCGTTCGCGCTGGCCGCCTTCGAGCTGCTCGACCGCGAGGCCGACACCTACGCCCTCGACATGCTCTCCATCGTCGAGTCGGTGCTCGACGACCCCCGCCCGGTGCTCGCCGCCCAGGTCTCGAAGGCCAAGGGCGAGGCCGTCGCCCAGATGAAGGCCGCGGGCATGGAGTACGAGGAGCGCATGGCGGAGCTCGAGAAGATCACCCACCCCCAGCCCCTGGTGGAGCTGCTCGAGCCCATGTTCGAGGTCTACCGGGAGGGCCACCCGTGGGTGGCCGAGTTCCCGCTGCGGCCGAAGTCGGTGGCCCGCGACCTGTTCGAGCGGGCCATGGACTTCTCCGACTACGTGCGCCACTACCAGCTCAACCGGTCCGAGGGCACGGTCCTGCGCTACCTGACCGACGCCTACAAGGCGCTGTACCGGCTCATCCCGGAGGAGGCCAAGACCGAGGACCTGCTCGACATCACCGAGTGGCTGGGCGAGCTGGTCCGCCAGGTCGACAGCAGCCTGCTCGACGAGTGGGAGGAGCTGCGCAACCCCACCGACCCCACCGTGCCGCCCGGCGAGGCGCCCCTCGACGTGGCACCCCCGCCCGTCACGGCCAACCGCCGCGCCTTCCTGGTGCTGGTGCGCAACGCCCTCTTCCAGCGGGTGGAGCTCATCGCCCACCGCCGCTGGCACGAGCTCGAGGCCCTCGACGGCGCCGACGGCTGGACCGGCGAGCGCTGGTTCGAGGCCATGGCCCCGTACTTCGAGAGCTACGACACCGTGGGCATCGGGCCCGACGCCCGCAACCCGGCCTGGCTGCTCATCGACGAGCACGCCGACCGCTGGGACGTCCGCCAGGTCATCGACGACCCCGCCGAGGACCATGCCTGGTCGATCGCCGCGGTGGTCGACCTGGCGGCCTCGAACGCCGAGGGCACCGCGGTCGTGCGCATCACCGGCGTCGGCGAGACCGGCACCCTCCCACCGCCGACCTGACCGGTCCGCCGGGAACCCCGTCGGCGCCGGCGGTCGTCGGACCGGCGCTCGATCGGTCCCGGCTGCGGGGGTGTCGACCCGCCCGGTGCCGGGCAGGCTGGCCCCTCTGCCAGCATTGGGCAGCACCCGACGGCGGAGGCCACGTGACCCAGACCTGGAACCCAGACCCCGGCCCCGGCGAGCCGCCGACCGCACCGCCCTCCGCCGTTCCCGGCTCCGGGCTGGCGGGCGGTTCGCAGGCCTTCCGGGCGCTGGTGGACCAGGTCTCGGGCGTGGTCCTCGGCAGCCCCGGGCCCATCCGCACCGCGGCGGCGGCGTTCCTCGCCAGCGGCCACGTCCTCTTCGAGGACATCCCCGGCGTGGGCAAGACGCTCCTCGCCAAGGCGCTGGCCGCCTCCATCGGCGGCACGTTCGGCCGGGTCCAGGGCACGCCGGACCTCCTGCCCTCGGACCTCACCGGCGTCACCTACCTCGACGACGACCGCCGCGAGTGGATCTTCCGCCCCGGGCCGCTGTTCAACAACGTGGTCCTGGTCGACGAGCTCAACCGGGCCACGCCCCGCACCCAGTCGGCGCTGCTCGAGGCCATGGCCGAGGGCCAGGTCACCGTCGACGGCGTCACCCACCCCCTGCCCGACCCGTTCTTCGTGGTGGCCACCCAGAACCCGCAGTCCGGCGACCTCGGCACCTTCCCGCTCGTCGGCGGCCAGCGCGACCGCTTCTCGGTGTCGCTGTCGCTCGGCCTGCCCGGCCGCGAGGCCGAGCTCCAGGTGCTGGCCGGCACCGGCGGGGACCACGCCCTCGACGCCCTGGCCCCCACCTCCAGCCTGGCCGAGTGGCTGCGCCTGCGGGCCGGCCTCCAGGAGGTGTACCTGCACCCGGTGGTCGCCGCCTACGCCCTCGACGTCATCGACACCATCCGCAACGGCACCGGCTCGCGCCAGCCGCTCTCCACCCGGGCCGGGCTGGCCCTCGTGCAGCTGGCCCGGGCCAAGGCCGTGGCCGACGGCCGCTCCTACGTCGAGCCCGACGACGTGCAGGCGGTGGCGGTGGCCGGCCTCGCCCACCGGATCATCGACGTCACCAACGACGACCTCCCCGCCGCCCGGACGTGGGTGGGCCAGCTGGTGCGCCAGGTGGCCGTGCCGCCCATGCCCACCGGCCAGGGCCGCTGAGCCCGTGGCCCTCGCTGCGCCGGGCGCCCCCGCCCCCGCCGGGCCACCGCCCGGTTGGGTGCCGGCGGTCGGGCCCACCGGCGCGACCCCGTGGCCCGGCGGCGGTCCGGGTGGGGCGGTCGGCGCCACCGGCGCGCCGACGACGTTGCGGCGCGAGCTCCCGCCTCCCGAGGCGTCCACCCGTCCCTACGTGCGCCCCACGGGAACCGCGTGGGGGCTGTTCGTCCTCGCCGTGCTGGCCGCGCTGCTCTCGCTGGCCACGAGGTCCGAGGCCCAGCTGGCGGTGGCGGTCGCCCTCCTCGCCGGCATCGTCCTCGACGCCCTGACCGCCCGCTACGCGCTGAGCGCCCTGGCCATCCGCGTCGACGGCGCCGCCGATGCGGTCGCCGGACGGCCCACCCGCTGGCAGCTGCACGTCGACGGGCTGCGCCGGCCGGTGGCGCTCAGCCCCACCCTCCTGCCCCGCCCGCCGGGCGTCCTGGTCGACCGGGGAGAGCCCGGCCTCCTGGTGCTGCCGGCCGCCTCTCGCGGCGTGCTCCACCACTTCTACCTGGACGCCCACGCCACCGGGCCCATCGGCCTGTTCGAGGCCGGCCGCCGCTTCCGGGTGTCGCCGCCCACCCCGGTGCCGCTCGGCCCCGGCCCCCTGCCCGTCGACCACGAGTGGCCCACGCCCAAGGCGGTGGGCTTCGGTCTCTCCCCGGTGGCGCCACGCGGCGACGACCTCTTCCGAGCGGTGCGCCCCTACCAGCGCGGCGACGAGCGCCGCCACATCCACTGGAAGGCCAGCGCCCACCACGGCGAGCTGATGGTCCGCGAGAGCGACGGCGTGGGCGTGGTCGGCCTACAGATCGTGGTGGACCTGGGCCAGCCCGGACCCCGCGCCGAGCTGACGGCGAGCGTGGCGGCCTTCGTGGCCGAGGAGGCCGTCCGCAAGGGCTGGCTGGTGCAGCTCGTGACCCTCGACTCCAGCTCGGCGCCACCGCCGCTCGTGCAGCTCGGTTCGCCGTTCGGCGCGCCGCCGATCCAGCCCCCGGCGCCGGTGCGCCGCCTCGAGACCCAGGCCCTGCGGGTCTCCTCGCCCACCGCCATCCGCCACCAGCTCGCCACCGCCGCCTACGGCACGCCCCAGGCCCCCGAGTGGAGCGGCCTCGTGTGCCGGATCACGCCCGACGGGGTGGTGTGGCCGTGAGCAGCCCCCCCCGATCGCCCCACCTACCCCGCCTCCCGCGCCGGCCTGGGCAACCCAGGCCAGCCAGCTGGCGGCCCGCGCCACGGTCGCCAGCCAGGTGGCGGTCTTCGCCGCCGCCGTGCTGGCCATGGCGCTGGTGTGCACCTCGGCCGGCCAGGCCCCCTACGCCGTGCTCGGTGCGGCGGCGTTGGCCGTCGGCATCCTGGTGGGCCTGAGCACGCGCCTGGGTGCGCTCGCCGAGCGGGTGCCGGGCCTGCTGCTCGCGCTCATGGCCGTGGTCCTCGTCACCGTCCTCCTCGGCGTGGCGGCGTCGTCGGGCATCGTCGTCCCACCCGCGGCCGTCCCGCTCGCCGGCCTGGCGGTCCTGGGCCTCGACTGGCGCCTCGTGGCCCGGCTCCGGCTGGTGCCGTTCCTGTCGGGGCTCGTCGTCGTGGTGGTGGTGGGCACCCGGACCGACGAGACCTGGGCCTACCCCGCCGCGGTGGTCTGGTTCGCCCTCGCCATCGGTGCCCTCTGGCTGCTGGAGAACGACCGCCGGCGCTCCCTCGACCGCCCCGAGCCCCTGGCCCACGCCGTCGGACCGCCCGAGGAGCCCCACACCGGCGACGTCCTGCGCACCATCGGCGTCGGCCTGGTGATCGGCCTCGCCGCGGCCTTCCTGCTCGGCAACCCGTCGTGCTCGCCGCACCCGAAGACGCCCAACCCGCCCGTCGACAAGCTCCCGGACCTGGGCAACCTGCCCTCGGGCGGCGAGCGGGCCCAGCCCGGCGAGGTGCCGCCCGACCGTCGCCTCGACGGTGACGCCCAGGAGCGCACGTTCGACATCGACGAGGCCGGCAACCGCTCCTTCACCGACCCGGCCACGGGCGAGCGGTTCACCGTCACCGACGAGGGCGGCCGCGACGTCGTGCGGGGCGAGGACGGCCGGGAGGTGGCCCAGATCGACCCCGACGGGGTGGTGGCCGGCAGCGGCGGGGCCGGCTCGGCCCGCTACCGGGTCGACGGTCAGGGCCGCACCTACACCGAGGACGCCAGCGGCAACCGCTACTACCTGGAGCGCTCCGGCGGCCGCACGGTGCTGCGCGACCGAGACGGCAAGGTCGTGGCCGAGGGCCGGGCCGGCGACGACCACCTGGTCATCCGCGACCCCGACGGCTCCACCCTGGTGCCCGACCCCGATGGCGACGGGCGCATCCCCGTGCCCGGCGCCGGGCTGAGCGAGCGGACGCTCGGCGACGGCGCGGGCCGCACCGTCACCCACGAAGACGGCAAGACGGTGATCACCGACGCCGACGGCGACCGCCGCACCTACGACACCGATGCCCAGGGCCACCCCCGGGTCAAGGTCGAGGAGAACGGCCGGCCCACCCGCAGCTACTCCTACGACGACTCCGGCCCCTACACGGTCGTCTCCGAGTTCGACGAGGACGGCAAGCTGCTCCGCCGGTACCGCTACGACCCGAACGGCGTGATCGTCGAGCCGGGCGGCGCCGTCGGCTCGAGCTCCGACCCGGGCGCCAGCTCCGGCTCGGGCTCCAGCGGGTCGGGCTCGAGCGACCCGGGCTCGGCCGACCCGCCCGACCAGAAGGCGGAGCACGACGTCCCGTGGGGCCCGATCGGCCTGGGAGTGCTGGCCCTGGCTGCCGTCGCCGCCCTGGTCTGGTGGCTGTCGCGCCGGCCCGGCCCCGAGGGCGAGCGCCCGTGGGCCGAGGCCCAGGTCCGCCGCATCGACGACTTCGGCACGGCCCACGGCCGGCCCCGAGCGCGCGCCACCACGGTGGTGGAGCACACCCGGGACCTCGCGTCATCGGTGGCGCCCGACGAGCGCCTCGTCGAGGTCGGCCGGGAGCTCTCCGTCGCCCTCTTCGGTCGCGGCGGGCTGGGCCCCGACCGCCAGGCCGAGGTCGAGGCCATGCTCGACGCCGTCATCGAGGCCCACCCACCGCCCAGCTGGACCGACCGCTTCCACCGCAAGAAGGACGACGCCGCTCCCGCCGCAGCCGCTGGCGGCGCCGACCCCGACCGCTCGGGAACGCCCGTCGCGTAGCGAGGCAAGGTGGTCGCCTCCGTCCGCTGACCCCGGGTCCACGGCACCGAATGGCACAGATCGGGGATGACAGCGACCGGTCCCGTCCCTACCGTGAACCGGCCCGACGGGGCGCATGGGGAGGACGGGCCGATGTCGGGTGCGATGGGTCGGAAGAGCGCCGGCAGCCGGGTGGCGAGGGTGTCGGCCGTCGTGCTCGCCAGCGTGGTCGCGGTGGCCGGGTTGCCTGGAGGTGCGCTGGCAGCGCCGACGGCGCCCGCTGCGCCCCCACCCACGAGCATCCCCTCGGCGCCGCCGGCCGCCTCGAAGGGCACGGGCCCGAGCCCGACGGTCCACGGGATCGACGCGGTCGACGACCAGCCGGCGGTGGTGGCGCAGGTCGCCGCCACGAACCACCTGACCACGTCAGCCGCCAGGAAGCTGCTCTCGGACCCCACGGTCTGGGTCCACCCCGACGGCCACCTGTACTTCGCCGACCCACCGCAGGCCCACCCGGCCACCGCCACCGCGGCCGAGGCGAACGCCGTGGCGCCGTACTCGACCACGTTCCGGCTCCACAGCCGGCCCGGCTCGAAGCGCACCATCTACCTGGACTTCGACGGCGCGACGGTGACCGGGACCGCGTGGGCCCAGGGTGCGACGATCGTCGCGAGCGCCTACGACAGCGACGACGAGGCGGGCTTCAGCGTCACGGAGCTCGACGAGATCCAGACGATGTGGCAGCGCGTGGCGGAGGACTACGTCGCGCTGGACGTCGACGTCACCACCGAGGAGCCCGCAGCCGGGGCGCTGCGGCGCGACACCGCGGCCGACGACTCCTACGGCACCCGGGTGGTCGTCACGGAGCTGGATGCCTCCGTCGTCACCGACGTGTCCGCGACCGGCGTGGCGAACTACGACGCCTTCGACGCCGTCGGCGCCCAGTGGGACGCGCTCCAGCCTGCGTGGGCGTTCCCGGACGGGCTCGGCCACAACCCGAAGTGGGTGGGTGAGGTCATCAGCCACGAGGTGGGCCACACCCTCGGGCTGTCCCACGACGGGGGTGGGAACGATGGCGAGTACTACCAGGGCCACGGCGTGTGGGGGCCGATCATGGGGGCCGCCTACACCCGCCCCGTGAGCCAGTTCAGCAAGGGCGAGTACACCGACCCCAGCAACACCGAGGACGACTTCTCGGTCATGGCGAGCCACGGCGTGACGGCCCCGGCCGACGACCACACCAGCGTCCTCGCCAGCGCGACGCCGTTGGCCTCGACGGCGACGGGCACCATCACCGCCGGCACCGACAAGGACCTGTTCTCCTACGTGGCCACGGCCACCGGGACCTGGACGTTCCGGGCGGAGCCGACGAGCTCCGCCACCAACCTCGACATCAAGCTCGCGCTGCTCTCCGCCGGGGGCACCCAGCTGGCCACTGCCGACCCCGCGGCCGTCGGCGTGGACGACGGCCACGCCGACGGCCTCGCAGCGTCGATCTCCTACGCCGTCACGGCCGGGACCACCTACTACGTCCGGGTCGAGCCTGCGCCCTACCTCACGCCCGGCACGGGGTACTCGACCTACGGCACCGTCGGCTCCTACGTGGTCTCCGCGTCCAACCAGCCCACGTGCTCGAGCCTCGACGTGGGAGAGCCCGACAGCTCGCCTGCCGAGGCCCGGGTGGCCACCTCGGGACAGGTCGCGAGCGCACGCATCTGCCGTGGCGACGTCGACTACGTGGGGCTCCCGGTCAAGGCCGGCCAGCAGGTGAGCCTCTCGCTGGGCTTCTCGCACGCAGCCGGCAACCTCGACCTCGCCTTGGTCGGGCCCGACGGGACCGTGGTCGCCTCGTCGACGTCCACCGACGACGACGAGGCCATCAGCCACACGGCCGCAACCTCGGGGATCTACGTGGCCGAGATCGCCGGCGCCACCAGGTCCGTGGCCAACACCTACGCCTTCACGATGACGGCACCCCTGTGCCCCGGCGACGACAGCCTTGAGAACAACGACAGCCTCGGCACCGCTCGTGGGCTGCAGCCGGCGACGACCTACGCCGCGGTCGCCTGCGCCGGAGACGACGACTTCTACTCGATGCCGGTGGCCGCCGACTCCGCGTACCGCATCACCGTGACCAGCGCGAGCCGCTACGGCCGCCTGGTGCTCGAGGACTACGACGCGTCCGGCGCCATCGTCGACACGCAGGGCGCGGACTTCCCCGAGGACGAGCTCACCACCTACGGCTACGCCAGCGGGCGCAGCGCCGTGCGGTTCCGCGTGCGCTCGGGCGAGGGCAAGCCGAACCTGTACTCGGTGCGGGTGACCCGGGTGCCCGACGTGCCCACCGGCATCGCCGCCACGCCGGGCTACCGGTCCGCCACGGTGTCGTGGACCCCGCCGGTCCAGACCGGCGGGGAACCCGTGACCTCCTACGACGTCGAGGCCTCCGTCGGTGGCGAGGTGGTGGGCTGGGCCTCGTCGACCGGCTCGCCAGTCACCGTCGGCTTCCTCCAGCCCGGCCAGGTGCACACCATCCGGGTCCACGCCGTCAACAGCGTGGGCCAGGGACTGGCGTCGTCGGCGGTCACCGTCACACCGTCGGCCTCGCCGTCGGTGCCCGGGATCCCCGGCGACGTCGCCGCCTTCGACGACTCCGGGACCGTGGTCCTGTCCTGGTCCGAGCCGCCCACCGACGGCGGGTCCCCCCCTCACCGGCTACGTGGTCACCCCCTACGTCGGCGGCGTGGCCCAGCCCGTGCGCCAATACCCCACGTCGGAGACGGCGCAGGCGATCACCGGGTTGGCGCCCGGCACGACCTACACGTTCCGCGTGGCCGCCAAGAACGCCCTCGGCACCGGCCTCCAGAGCGCCATGACCCAGCCGGTCCTCGCGGCGGCGACCGCCCCCGGCCCGCCCACCGGCGTGACGGCTGCCGCGTCCAACGCCGCAGCGCTCGTGTCGTGGGCGGCACCCGCTTCGAACGGCGGCTCGGCGATCACCGGCTTCGAGGTGACGACCCGAGCGGGGGGCGTGGACCTGTTCACGACCACCTACGGCGCCACGACCACGCAAGCCACGATCGCGCCGCTCGCCAACGGGACCACCTACACCTTCCAGGTGGCCGCCGTGAACGCCATCGGCACCGGCGCGCTCCGCGACATCGAACGCCGTGACGCCACAGGCGCCGGGAGCGCAGGGTGCCCTCTACGTGCCGATCACCCCGTGCCGCACCTTCGACACCCGGGTGGCCGGCGCGGGAGGGCGCCTCACCGGGGCGCGCTCGATCGCGATCACCGGTGCCGACCTCGCCGCCCAGGGCGGCAAGAGCGGCGGCTGCGGCATCCCGGCCGGAGCGGTGGCGGTGGAGGCGTCGGTCACCGCCGTCGCCCCCGCAGCCGCTGGGCGGCTCCGGGCGTACCCGGTGGGCGGTGCGGTGCCCACCTACGCGTTCCTGGAGTGGACCGCAGCCCAGAGCATCACGAACACCGGGTTGGTGAACCTCGCGACCGGCGGCTCCTCGCAGCTCGTCGTGGCGAGCGAGAGCGGCAGCGTGCACGTGGTGGTCGACGTGCAGGGCTACTTCGTGCCCAAGGCCACCGCTCCTGCGACGGCCGCCAGGTACGTGCCGCTGACGCCGTGCCGCATCGTCGACACCCGGGTGGCCGGCGGGCCGTTCTCCGATCAGGCCACGCGCTCCTACGCCGTCCGCGGCGGGAGCACGGCGTTCGCCGCCCAGGGCGGCCGGTCCGGAGGCTGCGGCATCCCGTCGGGGGCCGTCGCCGTCGAGGCATCGGTGACCGCCGTGAGCCCGGCGTCGGGCGGCTACGCCCGAGCCTGGCCCAGCGACGCCTCGCCGCCCGCCGCCACCTTCCTGAACTTCCAGGCGTCGCGCAGCCTCACCAACACCGGCACGTTCTCCCTCGCCGGCACCGCCAGCGCGAAGCCGTTGACGTTGCGGAGCTACGGCACCAAGACCCAGTACGTCATCGACGTCCAGGGGTACTTCGTGCCCCAGGCGACCGCCCCCGCCTCGGCAGCCGCCTACGTGCCGCTCGCGAACTGCGCCCTCGTCGACACCCGGGCGGCCGGCGGCGCGCTGGCCACCGACGAGGCCCGGTCGTACGTGGTCAAGGGGACCGGCGCGGCGTTCGCCGCCCAGGGGGTCTCCGGGGGCGGGTGCAACATCCCCGCCGGCGCCGTGGCCGTCGAGGTGACCCTCACCGCCCGCAGCCCCGGTGGCACGAGCTTCGCCCGGCTGTGGCCGGTGGGCGCCGCGACACCGACGGCGACGTTCCTCAACGCCCAGACGGCGCGGGACATCGCCAACACCGGCACGGTGGCCATCGCCGCCGCCGGCAGCCCGCAGCTCACCCTGCGCAACTACGGCAAGGCCACCCACTACACCCTGTCGGCCCAGGGGTACTTCGCCCCGCTGCCCTAGCGCCCCGCTGCCCTAGCGCCCCGCTGCCCTAGCGCCCCGCTCCGGGACGACCGATCGCGCTGGCCTACGATCGTCCCGCCGTGAACGGCTGCGAGAGGGTCCGCCCTCCCACGGACCTCCCGGCTCCGCCCTGCCCGCCCGCGTAGCTCAGTTGGCCAGAGCAGCCGCCTTGTAAGCGGCAGGTCGTCGGTTCGATTCCGACCGCGGGCTCCGATCGCCGTGCGCGCCAGGGACCGGCCGAAGCCGGGCCCCGACGGCGGTGCTGCTCGTTCAGCTGCGGGCGGCTTGGAGCGACTTGATCTGGTCCCGAGCGCCTCGGACCTGCTGCGCCATGGGCTGGAGCTGGGCCTTGAACTCCGGCGAGATGTCGGCGTCGAGCGCCTTCTCGAACTCCGCCACGGCGTGGTCCTCACCCTGCGCCGCGGCGTCGAGGACGCCGTCGGGGTCGGAGCCGGCGATGGCGTCCTTCACGGCCATCCAGCCCCGGTGGACCTTCGCCGCCACCGATCCGGAGTCGCTGATCTGGTCGCCGTAGCTGGCGGCGATCGCCTGCAGCTCGGTGATCAGCTTCGACCGCTGCGCGCCGAGCTCGCGGAAGGACGAGGCCAGTTCGGTCTCCCCGTCCTTGTCGAGCTTCTCGGCGGCGGAGGTGAAGCCGTCGCTTCCGTCCTGGAGGGTCTCGATGAGCTCTTTGGTCACTGCGGCGTCGTTCGACATGGGGTCCTTCGCGATCGTGGATGTGGGCAGGCGCCTACCCGGCGCCCGCCGACCACCCCGGCTCCGAACGGGTGATCGCGCGAGGCGGGCGCGTCAGGCCAGGAGCAGGCGGACGAAGTCGGCGCGGGCGGGGGCGATGCGCCAGTGGACCCAGCGGCCTCGCTTGTCCCCGGTGATGAGCCCGGCCTCGGCGAGGACCTTGGTGTGGTGGCTGACGGTGGGCTGGCTCTTGGCCAGGGGCTCGAGCAGGTCGCACGAGCAGATCTCGCCGGAGGCCGCGATGAGGCTCAGCAGCCGCAGCCGGACCGGGTCGGCCAGGGCGGCGTAGGTGTGGGCCAGGGCCTCGGCGTCGGCCTGGTCGAGCGGGGCGTCGGTGACCGACGGGCAGCACACGTCGGGGGCGTCGACCGGGATGCGGGCGGAGCTCATAGCGGAACGGTCCTCCAACACATTGACAAGGATCGATGCATGCGGCACGCTGCTCACATCGACGGCGGTCAATCTACCAGGAGCACCCCGATGTCTCGTGTCCAGCTCGCCCTGAACGTCTCGGACCTCGATGAGGCCGTGGCCTTCTACTCGAAGCTCTTCGCCACCGAGGTGAGCAAGCGCAAGCCCGGCTACGCCAACTTCGCCATCGCCGAGCCACCCCTCAAGCTGGTCCTGATCGAGGCCGCGGACGGCGGCACCCTGAACCACCTCGGCATCGAGGTCGAGACCGCCGAACAGGTCGAGGCGGCCGAGGGCCGGCTGGCCGCCGAGGGCCTGGCCACCACCGGCATCGACGACACCACGTGCTGCTACTCACTGAAGACCGAGACGTGGGTCAACGACCCCGACGGCGCGCCGTGGGAGGTCTACGTGAAGACCGGCGACGCCGACGAGATGGGCAGCGGCGCCTCGGGCGTGCCCACCGCCGAGGGCACCGGAGCCTGCTGCAGCGCCACCGCGATCAGCGCCTCGGTCGCCCTCGGCGCGGCGCCCGGCGCACCGTCGGGCTGCTGCTGAGCGTGGGCGACCGCAACCGCCGGCTGGTGGCCGAGGCCCTCGGCACCGGCTTCCTCGTGCTCACGGTCGTGGGCTCCGGCATCACCGCCAGCCGCCTCTCCCCCAGCGACGTGGGCCTGCAGCTGCTCGAGAACGCGACGGCCACTGCAGCAGCCCTCGTCGGCCTGATCCTCGTGCTCGGCCCGGTCTCTGGCGCCCACCTCAACCCGGTCGTGACCCTGCTCGACCGGCTCCACGGCGGCATCGGCACCGGCGACGCGGTCCGCTACGCCGTGGCGCAGACGGCCGGTGGGTGCCTCGGCGCCGTCACCGCCAACGCCATGTTCGAGCGGCCGGCCTTCGAGCTGGCCACGCTCGTCCGGTCCTCCGGGGCGCTCTGGCTGTCCGAGGTGGTCGCCACCGTCGGGCTCCTCCTCGTGATCCAGGGCTGCGTCCGCAGCGGCCGGGCGGCGGCGGTCCCCTACGCCGTCGGGCTGTGGATCGGCGGCGCCTACTTCTCCACCTCGTCCACCAGCTTCGCCAACCCGGCGGTCACCGTCGCCCGCACCCTCTCGGACTCCTTCGCCGGCATCGCACCGCGCTCGGTGCCCGCCTTCGTCGCCGCCCAGCTGGTCGGCGCCGCCATCGCCCACGCCCTCGGCCGCACCCTGTTCCCTGCGGCCGACGGTGCCCCCGTGCCCGCCCGGACCCAGGAGCCTGCATGAACCCCGAGTCGACCGGCCGCCCCACCGTGCTGTTCCTGTGCGTCCACAACGCCGGTCGCTCGCAGATGGCGCTCGGGTTCCTCACCAACCTCGCCGGCGACCGGGCGGTCGGCCTCTCCGGGGGCTCGGAGCCAGCCGACGCGGTGAACGCCGTCGCGGTGGCCGCCATGGCCGAGGTGGGCATCGACCTGGCCGGCCGACGGCCACAGCGCTGGACCGACGAGGTCCTCGGCGCGGCCGACGTCGTGGTCACCATGGGTTGCGGGGACTCGTGCCCGTTCGTGCCGGGCACCCGCTACGAGGACTGGCCGCTCGACGACCCGGCGGGCCGGGACCTCGACGCGGTCCGCCCCATCCGGGACGAGATCGAGCGTCGCGTGCGCGCCCTGCTGGCCGACCTCGGCATCAGCGTGGAGTAGCTGGGGCGGCTCGCCGAGAGGCACCGCCGACGCGCCAGGGCCAGGTGGTGGCGTCGCCGGGGAAGTCGGGCGTCTGGGGGCGGACGACGCAGAAGGGCTGGCCCGACGGGTCCTGCATGATCCACCAGGTCTTGACGGCCTGGAGCCGGGTGGCGCCCAGCGCCTCGAGGCGGGCGACCTCGGCCTCGACGTCGTCGGTCTCGATGTCGAGGTGGACGCGAGCCGGGCCGTCGATGCGCTGCACGAACACCTCGCGCCCGGCCACGTGGCCGACGCCGACGTAGGTGCCGTCGTCGTCGAAGGGCCCGGCGGGACCGATCAGGGCGCCGGCCCAGAAGGCCGACGTGGCCTCGTGGACCTCCGAGGGGCAGTCGATCCCGATGGCGGCGAGGCGGCTCCGGTGCACGTCGGGGACCGTACCCCCGGCCCGGGCCGCCTGCCCGGGGCTCAGGGCTGAGCGTCGAGCGGGCCGGTGGCCACCAGCGCCGGATCGACGGCGCCGGGCACGATCGGCTCGTCACCCGCGAGGGCGGCGAGGGAGGCGGTGCGGTCCTCGGCGGGGCCGGCGCGGCGGGCCTCGGCCACCAAGGCCGCCACCACGAGCAGCGCCAGCGCCGCCAGGTACCACGCCGTCACCGTGCCGAGCCCGATGCGGTCGGCGATCACGCCCGCCACCACCACCGGCAGGCTCATGGCGACGTAGCAACCGGTGAGGTACGCCGACGTCACCCCGCCTCGGGCGTGGACGGGAGCGATGCGCTGCACGGTGGCCATGGTGTGGCGCTGGGAGATGCCGGCGCCGGCGCCCGCCACCACCGCCCCGACGATCGCCACGGCCAGCGATCCCACCAGGGTCGAGCCGGCCATGAGGGCCATGCCGACCACCACCAGGCCGAGCGCCAGCCGCAGGGCCGTGGCGGAGTCCGAGCGGCGGGACGCCAGCTGGGCCGACCCGTTGGCCACCACGGCCAGGGCGGCGAAGAGCCCGGCCACCACGGGCTGGGTGATGTGGACGCCGAGCTCCTCGTGCAGGAACGAGGGCGACAGGCCGAACACCCAGCCGAGCAGCATCCAGCCGGTGGCCCCGGCCAGGGCCGTGGCCACGAAGGCCGACCGGATCTCGGCCGGCACGTGCAGCACGGGCACCCGGTGGCGGGGCGGGGCGACGTCGGGCCGCGTCTCGGGGATGCGGGACAGCGCCCCCACCAGGACCACGGCGAGGACGACGTGCAGGGCGTAGGGCGCCACCGTCGGCCACGGGGTCACGGTGGCCAGCAGGCCGCTGACGAGCGGGCCGAGGGCCAGGCCGGCGGCGGCCGACAGGGTGGCGGCGAGGGCACCGCCGGCCGTGTCCTGCTTCGGGTGCAGCTCGCGGATGGCCACCGCGACGCACGACATCACCAGCCCCCCACCGATGCCGTAGGAGACCTCGCCGGCGAAGAGCCAGCCGACGTTGCGGGCCGACGCGAACACCAGCGAGCTGGCGATGGTGACCGCGATGCCGGCCAGCAGCACCGGGCGACGGCCGACCTTGTCGGCGAAGCGGCCCAGGGTGAGCAGCGTGGGCACCAGGGCCAGCACGTAGACGGCGAAGAGCATCGTGACGGTGCTCGACGAGAAGCCGTAGCGGTGCTCGTAGGTGGGGAACAGCGGCGTCGGGAAGTTGCTGGCCGCCAGCAGCAACGCCTGGGCGCTGATCACCACCCAGAAGCTGGTGCGCCGGGACCACGTCCGCCGGGCCGTGGCCGTCGCCGCGGCGTCGAGGCAGGGCTCGTCGCAGCCGGCCGGGGTGCTGAGGGGGAGGTCGAGGGTCGACATGGAGGCTCCGAACGTCAGAACAGACAGGTCTGTCTAGGTGGCCGCACACTAGACAGACCGGTCTGTTATCGTCAACCACATGCCCGCCACCGACACCGCCGCCCGCCCATCGGCCCGAGACCGGTTGCTCGCCGCAGCCGACGAGCTCTTCTACGCCGAGGGCGTCCACACCGTCGGCATCGACCGCGTCATCGAGCGGGCCGGGGTGGCCAAGGCCACCCTCTACAGCACCTTCGGCAGCAAGGACGGCCTGGTGCGGGCCTACCTCGAGGGCCGCCACGCCGAGCGCCGGGACCGGGTCCTCGCCCACGTCGAGCGCCACACCGACCCGCGCGAGCGGGCCCTTGCCCCGTTCGACGCCCTCGACGACCGCATCGCCCAACCTGGCTTCCAGGGCTGTGCGTTCGTGAACGCCAGCGCCGAGGCCGACGAGGGGACCGCCGCCACGGAGGTGTCCCGCGAGGTGCGGGCCTGGACCCGGGCCCTCTTCACCGAGCTGGCCACCGCGGCCGGGGCCGCCGAGCCGGCCGCGGTCGGCCGCCAGCTGCACCTGCTCTACGACGGGGCCACGCTCAGCGCCCGCATGGACCGCGAGGCCGACGCCGCCCGTGCCGCCCGGGCCGCCGCCGCCGGGATCCTCGACGCCGCCATCGTGGCGGGCGCGGTGGCGCCCGGCTGACGACCGACCCCGGGTCGGTCAGCGGCGCACCCAGGCTGCGGTGTCGGCCGGCGACTCCACCTGGGGCAGGCCGTCGGCCACCTCGGTCACGGTGGCCCCGGCCGCCCGCCAGCGATCGGGGTCGCTGGCGTCGACGAAGCCCTGGCCCGAGCCCCACAGGACGTGGGGCGCGGTGGAGGCGACCTCCTCCGGATCGAGGCCGAGCGCCAGGCGGTTGGCCACGAAGGCCAGCTGCAGGTGCTTGGCGTTGCCGAGGCGGGCCACCCGTCGGGTCTCGGCCACCTCCGCCTCGGTGAGCACCGACGGGTCCCGGTAGGTCTGGTTGCGCTGGAACCAGCGCACGCTCGGCCCGGACGACAAGGCTCGCACGAAGGCGTCGCCCACTGGGGTGTGCCGCCCGAGCGAGTACGCCACGCGACCGAGCGCACCGGACGGCGCCGCCTGGGCCTCGCCCAGCCCGGTCGGCGTGATGAGTAGGAGGCGGGCCACGGGCGCGCCGGCCGCCACCGCCCGCACGGCGTGGGCCCCGGTGAGCGACGAGGCCACCACCACCGGCGGCCGCCCGTCGACGGTGGCCCCACGGATCAGCCCGTCGACCACGCCGGCCAGCACCGACGGCGACCACTCGAGGTCCGGGCGATCGCTCTCGCCCGCCCCGAGCAGGTCCGGCACGCGCACCCGCTCGTCGGCCGCCAGCAGGGGCGCCAGCTCCCGCCACTCGTACCCGCTCGCCCCGGCATAGACGCCGTGGAGCAGCAGGTGCACCGGACCGCCCGACGGTCCCGCCTCGCGCCAGCGGGCGGTGAAGGGTCCGATCGCCGTCGAGCCCTGCTCGGTGCCGAGGGTGGTGGGATCCCAGGAGGTGGCCATGGCCGGCGCCTACCCAGCCCTCGACGGAGGTCGCCTTTCCCCGCACCGCCGACGTGGGCCATGCTTCTTGTTGACCCAGGGTAAACAAGCGGGTCCCCGAGCAAGGAGCGCTACGTGAAGGACTTCTCCGGCAAGGTCGCCGCCATCACCGGCGCCGCCTCGGGCATGGGCCGCAGCCTCTCGATCGAGCTGGCCAAGCGGGGCTGCCACCTGGCCATCTCCGACGTCGACGAGGCCGGCCTGGCCGAGACCGTCGAGCGCGCCGCCAAGCACGGCGTGACCGTCACCAGCCAGCGCCTCGACGTGGCCGACCGCGAGGCGGTGCACGCCTGGGCCGACCAGGTGGTGGCCGATCACGGCCGGGTGAACCTGATCTTCAACAACGCCGGCGTGGCGCTGGGGGCCTCGGTCGAGGGCATGTCCTACGAGGACTTCGACTGGCTCATCGGCATCAACTTCCACGGCGTCGTCAACGGCACCAAGGCGTTCCTGCCCCACCTCAAGGCCTCGGGCGAAGGCCACGTCATCAACATCTCCAGCGTGTTCGGGCTGCTCGGCATCCCGTCGCAGTCGGCCTACAACGCGGCCAAGTTCGCGGTCCGGGGCTTCACCGAGTCGCTGCGCATCGAGCTCGACATGGAGGACGCCGGCGTGTCCTGCACCACGGTCCACCCCGGCGGCATCAAGACCAACATCGCCCGCAACGCGCGCATCGACCACAGCCTCGGCGACGTCGACATCGACCCCGAGGAAGCGGTCAAGGGCATGGAGAAGCTGTTCATCACCAGCGCCGACAAGGCCGCCAAGGGCATCCTCCGCGCCGTCGAGCTCGACAAGCGCCGGGCCATGATCGGCCCCGACGCCCACGTGCTCAACCTGCTGGCCAAGCTCCCGCCCAACGCCTACCAGCGCCTCATCGCCTTCGGCGTGAAGCGCCAGAGCGGCCCGATCGTCTGACGCCGCAGGCCCTTGCCCCGTCCGTGGCGTGCCTCCCGGTGATCCGGGCCTGACCGACTCCCCCGGGCCCGTCGGCGGGCGTGCCTACGCTGCGGTGTGCCCGCGCTCACGCTCTCGGACTACCTCCAGAAGATCCTGACCGCTCGGGTCTACGACGTCGCCCAGGAGACGCCCCTCGACCCGGCGCCGGTGCTCTCGGCCCGCCTCGACAACACCGTCCTGCTCAAGCGGGAGGACCACCAGCCGGTCTTCAGCTTCAAGCTGCGTGGGGCCTACAACCACATGGTCCAGCTGTCCGCGGAGCAGCTCGCCCAGGGCGTGATCTGCGCGTCGGCCGGCAACCACGCCCAGGGCGTGGCCCTCAGCGCCCAGCGGCTGGGCTGCACCGCGGTCATCGTGATGCCGGTCACCACGCCGCAGGTGAAGGTCGACGCCGTGCGGGCGCTCGGCGCCGAGATCGTGCTCCACGGCGACAGCTACTCCGACGCCGCCGAGCGCGCCGGGGAGCTCCAGGCCGAGCACGGCTACGCCTACGTCCACCCGTTCGATGACCCGGACGTGATCGCCGGCCAGGGGACCATCGCCATGGAGGTGCTGCGCCAGCACCAGGCACCCATCGACGCCATCTTCGTGGCGGTCGGCGGCGGTGGGCTGGTGTCGGGCATCGCCGCCTACCTCAAGGCGGTCCGGCCCGAGATCCGCGTCGTCGGGGTCCAGGCCGCCGACTCCGACGCCATGGCGCAGTCGGTGGCCACCGGCGAACGGGTGGAGCTGAGCGACGTGGGCCTGTTCTCCGACGGCACGGCGGTGCGCCAGGTCGGCGTCGAGACCTTCCGCCTGGCTCGCGACCTGGTCGACGAGTTCGTGCTGGTGGACACCGACGAGGTCTGCGCCGCCATGAAGGACGTGTTCCAGGACACCCGAGCGGTGCTCGAGCCGGCCGGAGCCCTGGGCGTGGCGGGCATCAAGCGGTACGTGGCCGACCACGGCACCAGCGGCGAGACCTACGTCGCCATCGCCTGCGGGGCCAACCTCAACTTCGACCGCCTGCGCTTCGTGGCCGAGCGGGCCGAGGAGCGCGAGGCGGTGTTCGCGGTGACCATCCCCGAGGAGCTGGGCAGCTTCCGCCGCTTCGCCGACCTGGTCGGCGCCCGCTCGGTCACCGAGTTCAACTACCGGATCTCCGACACCGAGGACGCCCACGTGTTCGTGGGCATCAGCACCGCCGACCGCCAGGAGGGCGCCGCGCTGGCCGCCGAGCTCACCGCCGCCGGCTTCGCCACGCTCGACCTCACCCACGACGAGCTGGCCAAGGAGCACGTCCGCCACATGGTCGGCGGCCGCTCCGCCCTGGCGGTCGACGAGCGGCTCTACCGGTTCCTCTTCCCGGAACGGCCCGGGGCCCTGGGGCGGTTCCTGGCCAGCCTCCACCCGGACTGGAACATCAGCCTGTTCCACTACCGCAACCAGGGCGCCGACTACGGCCGGGTCCTGGTGGGCCTCCAGGTCCCGCCGGGCGACGACGACGCCCTGCGCGAGTTCCTCGACGCGCTCGGCTACCCGTACGAGGACGAGACGGCGAACCCCGTCTACCGCCTGTTCCTGCGCTGAGGGGCCCGACCGCGTCAGCGGCCGAGAGCCGCCAGCAGGTGGGCGTGCGCGGCCGCCACGCGCTCGCGCCGGTCGGCCGCCAGGCCCAGGTCCCAGAGCGGGCCGGCGCCGAGCTTGCCCACCAGCCGCAGCACCTGCGGGACGGCCGCCGGCCACATGGCGGCGAACGAACCGGCCACCAGCTGGCGGCCGACGGGCGCAGCGTCGGCTGGCGCCAGGCGCGCAGCCCCTGGTGCGTGCCGCGGCAGCACCACGCCCACGAGGGGAGCCCGGCCCGGCCACAGCCACCCCGGCGGGGAGACCCGGCCCCGCCGGTCGACCGGCAGCGACGCGCCGTCGTGGGCCTCCAGCTCGGCCGGCACCCACACCGGACGTGGGATGCCCTGGACCCAGCGGGTGCCCCCGTCCTCCCAGACCAGCACCAGGTCGTCGGCCAGGACGTGCAGGCCGGCGGCGCGCGCCGCCACCGTGGTGGTCGACTTGCCGGCGCCGCTGGGGCCCACCACCAGGAGCGCGCCGCCCGCGTCGCCCACCGCCGCACCGTGCACCAGGTGCACGCCGGCCCCGAGCAGCGGCTGAGCGAGCACCGGCGGCAGCAGCCGGTGCAGGTCGGGCTCGAGGCCTGGCGGGCCGTCGGCCAGCCACGCTCCCGCACCGGTCGAGCCCCCGGAGCAGCCGCTGGCGTCGTCCCGGACCACCAGCTCCGGCCCCGACCGCCAGACCGAACCGCCCGGGTACGCTTCGTCCCGCTCGCCGACGGGCGCCGGTGGAGCAGCCAGCCGACGCAGCGCCACCGTGGCCGGTCCGGCGTGGACGGGCAGCACGCCGAGCGAGCGCTCCAGCGCCGCCACCCAGCGAGGGGTCAGGTCGATGAGCGACAGCGCGAGCGGACCCAAGGCCCGGATGTCGGGACCGGCGCTGGCTGCTGCGCTGCGTCCCGAGGGGGACGAGGGGCGCTGGCTGCCGGTCGAGGGGAGCTCCATGGGTCGGTCCATCCGGTCCGGGGCGAAGGTCGAGGTGGGTCGAGCGGTGGGCCCGCCGCGGCCGGGCGAGGTGTGGGCGTTCTGCACGCCGTCCGGTGAAGTGGTGGTGCACCGCTGCACCGCCGACGGCGGGCCACCGTACCGGTTCCGGGGTGACCGACGGCCCCGAGGCGACGGTCCCGTCGACCTCGATCGGCTGGTGGGCCCGGTTCGCGCGGTGCGTGGTCCGGGTTCGGCGCCCCTTCGGCCCGTTCCCGGCCTCGATCGGCGAGACGTGCTGGTCAGGGCCCTGTCACACCCGTCAGCCAAAGGGATGATCTTGGCGCGGAAGGCGGGCCGACGACTGCGCAGGGTGTTCACCTGAGCCGCCGGGTGCACTACCTTGCCGGCGATGGAAGCCACCCCCGCCACCCCCGCCACCGCCGACCTGGTCGCCTACGAGGCGCCGGCCATCGCCGAGCGCGAGTCCATCCTCGGCCTGCTCAAGAAGGACCCCTCCTGAGCTGAGCCCTCCGGCCCTCGGCCGGGGAACCGATCTTCGAAGGAGCGCCGGGCGGGCGGCCCGGCGCTGCTTCGCCCGTTCAGCGACGGCGGCGCTCGAGCCGGCGGTCGAGGGCTCGAACCGCCCGGGTCCGCAAGCGCTGCGCCGGCTCGGGCAGGCGGGGGCGCAGCCGGACCGAGACCCACTCGTCCACCGGGCGACCGGCGGCGTCGGCGTGGGCCACCGGATCCATCGGGTTGGAAGCGACGGGGCTGCCGCAGACGGCGAGGCCCTCGTCCCGGGCCAGCACCACGAAGGCAAGCACCATGGGCCAGGAGAGGCCCTGCCCGCGGTGGTCGGGTCGGATGGTCCCATCGGCGAGGAAGACGTGGTCCCGTCCGGCGGCGTCGCCGAACGCGGCGCCGACCACCTCGCCGTCGAGCTCGACCACCACGGCCAGCCGGTCTCGGGCCACCCGCTCGAAGTGGCGGCGGCGCGACCGCCGGCTCGGGAGGTGGCTGAGGCCGTACGACGCGAAGAGGTCGGCCAGGGCCGGTGCGTCGGCCGGCACGGCTCGTCGCGTGCGGGGGTCGACCGGCGGCAGGCCGTCGATCGCCATCGAGCTGTGGAACGGCAGGCGCACGACGCGCTCCACCCGGGTGAGCCGGTCGGCCACCGGGTCGACGTGCTCGGCGGTGCCGTAGACGCGGGTCGCGCCGCTCACCTGCGCCAGACGGGCGATCCACGGCGCCGCCTCGACATCGAGCAGGAGGGGCAGGGCGTCCCAGCGCCCCACCCCGGAGCGCTCCACGGCAAGCGCGCCGAGCAACCGCCCGCCGCCCCCCTCGACGCACGCCACGAGCAGGGTCCCCGGCCGCCGAGGCGCCCGCAGGGCGCTCGACACCGGCAGCGTGCGGGGCTCGCCGTCGGCGGCGATCCCTTCGAGCTCGGGGTGGCGGCCCAGCCGCAGCCAGCGCCCCGAGCCGATCGGCAGGCGCACCGTCACGGCCGGCGGAGCGTCGGAGCCGGCCGACGAAGGCGGGGACCGCGCTGTTCCAGCGCATCGACCAGGCGGTGTGCCCGACGGACCTGGTGATCGCGCCACTTGGCCGGACCGAGCACGCGTCGCGGCCGGAGCTGTGCCGCCACCCACTCGTCGACCGGCTCGCCCGGGCCTGCGCCGTGGATGGCGACGTGCGGCGAGACGTTCATGGGGTTGGTGTCGTCCTTGCTGGCGCACAGCCCGATGTCCAGCTCCAAGGCGAGGTCTCCCAGGCGGACGATCATCGGCCAGGCCAGGCCCTGGCCCCGGAAGTCGGGGTGCACCGCCATGTCGGCGAGGTAGGCGTGGTCGCGCCCGAGGGCATCGAGCAGGACCGCACCCACCACCCGCCCATCGACCTCGACGACCACGGCGAAGCGCTCGGCGATCGTCCGCTCGACGAAGCGCCGCTTGGCCCGTCGGCTGGGCAGCGACAGGTAGGGATACGTCTGGAGCACGTCGAGGATGGCCGGCACGTCGCCCGGTCCGGCCACGCGGGTGCGGGGGTCGACCTGCGGGCGGTCCACGCCGGCCAGCCGGTTGGCGAAGAACGGCAGCCGAGTCGTCCCGTTCAAGCGGGACAAGCCGGCCAGGAGGGGGTCGACGTGGTCGGGCATGCCGAACACGCGGCGAGCCGGTGAGCGGTCTGCCAGCCAGGCCAGGACCGGCGCCGAGCGCGCGTCGAGCACCATCGGCAGGGCGTTCCAGCGGTTGGCCGCCACCCGCTCCACCACCAGTGCGCCCAGCAGGGCACCGGACCGGTCCTCGATGCAGGCGACCAAGGTGCTCCCGGGCCGGCGCCGCTCGCGCAGCGCGCCGGACACGGCGATCGTCCACGGCTCGAAGTCGGCCGCCACCTGCTCGAGCTCGGGGTGGCGCCCGAGCCGGAGCCAGGTGCCCGCCCCGATCGGCACCCTCACCGCCGCCACCGCTTCACGGTGCGGCGGGCCTTGCGGCGGGCGCGTTGCAGGTTGCTGGGCGGCGCCGGGGGCAGCCCCCGCTCGATCCAGTCCTCGCCGGTGTAGAACGACGCGGGGTACGGGATGGGGTTGGTGGGGGCGGTGACGCCCGCCATCCGGTGGCCCAGCGAGAACGACACGCCCTGGGCCTGGCGCTCCAACGCCCGACCGATGCCGCGGCGCCGGTGCTCGGCGGGGACCGTGTAGCCGCTCCACCAATCGTGTCGCCCGGTGCGCAGCTCGCAGCGCATGGCGCCCACCAGCACCCCCTCCTCTTCCACCACCACCACCCGGCGGCTCGCCAGCAGGACGGCCAGCGCCCGGCGACGGGCGGCCCCGGCGGGGAGGAACTTCGAGCTCGAAGCGGTCGTAGAGCGCGTCGAGCGCATCGAGGTCTCCGGGCACGGCCACCCGCGCCCGGGGGTCGGGCTCGGCGAGCGGTTCGAGGTCGGCGGGGCCCACCACCGAGAGCGGCAGGCGCACCTCGGCGGCGGCCGGGAGGTGGCGCACCACGGCGTCGAGGTGCGGTGCCCCACCCGACAGCCGACGGGCCGGCGAGGCCACGAGCAGGTCGGCGACGGTGGCGCCGGCGTCCGGCTCGAAGCAGACCGCCGATGCCAGCGAGATGCCCAGCCGGGCGGGAGCCAGCACCACCACGGCGGCGGGCGCATCCGCTCCTGGCCGCTCGACGATCCAGGCCCGCAGGTGTCGAACCAGCTCGGGGGCGCTGAGCAGGCCCGTCACCATCATCGAGGCCGGTTCGAGCGGCTCGGCAGCCGCGAGGACCTCGTAGGGGTCCCGGGCCGCTCGCACCTCGAAGCCGTCCACGGGCTGACCATAACGGTCATTCGGGACCCCCCCTCGCCGTGCGCGGGCCCGGGTCACCCGTTCGGGCCCGGACCCCCTCCGTCACGCGTTCGTCATGTACGGTTTGTCGGAGTCGAACCGCCATGGGGCGGACGTGGGAGGAGCCCCGTGGCGAGCAGACCATCCAGGATCCGGAACCGCGCGCTCGCGCCGGCCGCCGCCCTCCTGCTGGCCGCCGCCACGCTCGCCTCCGGCGCCCGCCCGGGCGCCGCCGACCCGCAGCCGCCCAAGGTCGTCCCGGAGGCGGTGCCCGCCACCCCGGTGCCGTCGACGCCCGCCGGCCCCGCACCCAGCGGCCCGGTCTGGCTGCCGCTGCGTCACGACGCGAACGGCGGCGAGGTCAAGATCGGCTGCACGTATGACTCGCACGGCTCCCAGTTCGGCTACGAGTGCAGCGGCCACCACGACCGCTGGGCGCTCGACCTCATCGCCGACGCCGGCACCCCCGTCTACGCCTCCGGCGCCGGCTTCGCCACGGACGGCACCGGCGCCGCAGGCGGCAGCGGCTACGGCAACAACGTGCGCGTCGACCACGGCAACGGCGTGCAGACCATCTACGCCCACCTGTCGAAGGTCCTGGTGCCCGCCGGCGGCGCCTGGGTCGACGAGAACACCGAGATCGGCCTGGTGGGCTCCACCGGCTCGTCCTCGGCCAACCACCTCCACTACGAGGTCCGCAAGACCGCCCCCGACGGCTCGGTGAGCTCGGTCGACCCTGGCCCGCTCAAGGCCTGCGCCCTCGGCACCGTCGTCGAGTACCCGGCCATCCGTGGCTACGACTCCTGGAAGGGCCTGCCCTGGGGCGCCTTCACCCTGTTCAGCGACGGCACCGACTGCGCCCAGCCCGACGCCGCGGCACCCGCGCCGACGGACGAGGCCGCGGCCTCGGATGCCGCCTCCGGCCTGGCCGGTGGGCTGCCTTCGAACTTCCTGCTCCTCGCCCTCGCCGAGCTGGGCCACCGCCCCACCGGCGGCTGAGCGGCCGTCGCCCCGGTGGGGTGACCGATGCCTCCGGCCGGCCAGTTGCGTCTCGCAACTGAGCGTGGTTGGGTTCGGGTCCCCGCCCGATCCCCAGGAGCAACCCGTGGACCTCGCCACCCTGTCCGGCCTCGAACTGATGCAGGCGTTCCAGCAGTCGAACGCCAGCGCCGGCATCGGCGCCTTCCTCGGCATGCGCCTCGAGGAGGTGAGCGACGGGCGCGCCGTGTTCGTCCTCCCCACGCGCCCCGAGTTCTCGAACCCGCTCGGCACGCTGCACGGCGGCCTGCCGGCCACCCTGCTCGACTCCGCCATGGGCTGCGCGGTCCACGCCACCCTCCCGGCCGGCACCGGCTACACCACCGTCGACCTGAACGTGACCTTCCTGCGCCCCGGCGCCCTCGACGGCAGCGAGCTCCGCGCCGAGGGGGTGGTGGTCCACCGGGGCCGGCGCCTGTCGACGGCCACCGGCACCCTCTGGAACGCCGACGGCAAGGTGCTCGCCACCGCCACCACCAGCTGCCTGGTCCTGCCGCCGACCTGAAGCCGGCGCGAGCGGCACCGGCCCGCCCGCCGGCTCAGTCGACCGGCGACGCCTCGGCGGGGACCGCCGCTGCGGCCGCGGAGCCGTCGGGCCCGGCGGTGGTGCCGGCGTCCGCCGGGTCGGGGGCCACGGCGCCGCGGTGGCGGCCCTGGAACGTCCAGACGATGGCGGCGTTGACGAAGATCACCGCGGTGGCCAGCAGCATGGTGCGCCCGAACGCGGTGCCGAACGCCTCCTTGCCCTGCTGCACCAGCAGCTGCGCGGTGGACGAGTCGCCCCGCTTCCCGGCGGCGTCGGCGGCGTCGAAGGTGGCCACGATCGACGAGTGCGCCTTGGCCTGCACCGCCTGGGGCAGCGAGGTCAGCCGACCGCCGATCTCCGAGCGGTAGATCGACGACATCACCGAGCCCAGCACGGCGATGCCCAGCGCGCCGCCGAGCTCGCGGGACAGGTCGTTCACCGCCGAGCCCACGCCGGACTTGGCGCGGGGCACCGAGCCCATGATCAGCGTGGTCGACGGTGCCGTGGTCTGGCCGTTGCCCAGGCCCACCAGCGAGAAGCCCACGATGATCACCAGCACCGACACCGTGGCCGACGACGTGAGGCCCAGCACCAGCAGGCCCGAGCCCGACACCAGCAGACCGGTGCCCACCACCCGCCGCGGCCCGAACCGGGCCACGTTCTTCGCGCTCAGCGGGGCGCCGACCATGGCGAAGATGCCGATCGGCAGGCCGATCAGCGCCGTCTCCAACGCCGAGTACCCGTGGGCGAACTGCAGGTACTGGGCCAAGGCGAAGTACAGCCCGAACATGGCCATGTACTGCAGGGTGATCGTCGACGAGCCGATGGCGAAGGACCGGTTCTTGAACAGCCGCACGTCGAGCATCGGGTGGTCGCAGCGCAGCTCCCACCACACGAACGCCGCCAGCAGCACCACGGCGATGCCGACGGTGCCCAGGGTCTCGGGGCTGGCCCAGCCGTGGCCGGGCGCCTCGATGATCCCGTAGAGCAACGTGGCCAGGCCGGCCACCGCCAGCACCGCGCCTGGCGGGTCGAGCACCGCTTCGCTGGGGTCCGAGGAGTTCGGCACCAGCCACAGGCCGGCCACCAGCGCCACCAGGCAGATCGGCACGTTCACCAGGAACGTCGACGCCCACGAGTAGTGCTCGAGCAGGAAGCCCGACACCAGCGTGCCGAGGGCGCCGCCCAGCCCGGCGAACCCGGCCCAGATCGAGATCGCCTTGCGCCGCTCCAGGGGGTCCTTGAAGACGTTGGTGAGGATCGAGAGGGTGCCCGGCATGATGAACGCCGCCCCGACGCCCATGACCGCCCGGGCCAGGATCAGGTGCCACGTCTCGGTGCCGAAGGTGGCCACCATGGCCGCCACCGCGAACAGGACCAGGCCGCCCTGCAGAGCCGTCTTGCGGCCGAACCGGTCGGCGAAGGCGCCGGCGGGCAGCAGCAGGCCGGCGAACACCAGGCCGTAGACGTCGGCGATCCACTGCAGCGAGCTGGCGCTGGACCCGAGCCGGGTCTGGATGTCGGGCAGGGCCACGTTGAGCGACGAGTTGCCGGCCACGATGAGCAGCAGGCTCAGGCACAGCACGCCCAGCGTCAGCCACCGCCGCTCGTGGATCCGCGCCGCCGCCGGGTCGTCGACCAGGACGGCGGGACCTCCGGCGATCGGCGTGGCGGGGTCGGCAGCGTTGCCCACGGGGCTCCTTCACAGCGCTCGGTCCGGCGGGGGGTGCCGGGCCGATGGGGGGGTGGGCGCGCCGGACCGGGTCCAGGGCACGCCAAGTCAACCGAACCGTTGACAGGTGGCCGACATTCCCAGGTGCCACCCCCCGACGTCCAACCGGTTCCCGGCCCGGGTCAGGTCAGGGCGTCGGCCGCGCGCTCGAAGCGGACGACGATGCCCTTGGAGGTGGGCGTGTTGCTCTCGTCGGCCACCGAGGTCAGCGGCACCAGGACGTTGGCCTCGGGGAAGTACGCCGCGCAGGTGCCAGGGGCGACGTCGTAGGCCACCAGGCGGAACCGGGGGGCCCGACGCTCGCCGTCGGTCCACTCGCTGACGATGTCGACGTGGTCGCCGTCGGCGAAGCCGAGCTCGGCCAGGTCCTTGGCCCCGGCGAAGACCACCCGGCGCCCGTCGTGGATGCCGCGGTAGCGGTCGTCCAGGCCGTAGATGGTGGTGTTGTACTGGTCGTGGGACCGCAGGGTCTGCAGCAGGAGGCGGCCCTCGGGCACCTCGGTGGGGTCGAAGTCGTTGCGGGTCAGGTGCGCCTTGCCGCTGGGCGTCGGGAACGTGCCGTGGTCCCGTGGCGGGTGGGGCAGGGCGAAGCCGCCCGGCTCACCGATGCGGCGGTTGAAGTCGGTGAAGCCCGGCACCACCGCCTCGACGTGGTCGCGGATGCGGTCGTAGTCGGCCTCGAGGGCCGCCCAGTCGACGCCGCCCCCGTCGGGCAGCGCCCGCTGGGCCAGGCCGCAGACGATGGCCACCTCGCTGCGGACCTCGTTCGACGGCGGCTCCAGGCCCCCGGCCGACGCGTGGACCATGGTCATGGAGTCCTCGACGGTGATCCGCTGCTCCTTGCCGCCGGTGCGGTCGAGGTCGGTGCGCCCGAGCGCCGGCAGGATCAGCGCCGCCTGGCCGCCGGTCACGTGCGAGCGGTTCAGCTTGGTGCTGACCTGGACGGTCAGCTTGCAGGACGACAGCGCCTTGGCCGTGGCCTCCGTGTCGGGCGCGGCCATGAGGAAGTTGCCCCCCATGGCGAAGAACACGTCGACCTCGCCGCGCTGCATGGCGTGGATGGCCTTGACGGTGTCGAACCCGTGCTCGCGCGGCGGCTCGAAGCCGAACTCGGCGCCGAGCGCGCCGAGGAACGCGTCGGGCATCTTCTCGAAGATGCCCATGGTGCGGTCGCCCTGGACGTTGCTGTGGCCGCGCACCGGGCACACGCCCGACCCTGTCTTGCCGATGCTGCCGCGCAGCAAGACGGTGTTGACCACCTCGCGGATGGTGGCCACGGCCTGCCGGTGCTGGGTGATGCCCATGGCCCAGCAGACGATGATGCGCTGGTTGGTGGCCACCAGCTCCACCAGGCGCTCGGCCTCGCGCCGCGACAGGCCGGTGGCGCCGAGCAGGGCGTCGGCGTCGAGGGTCTCCAGGTGGGCGACCAGGTCCTCGTAGCCCTCGGTGGACCGGGCCACGAACTCGTGGTCCACGACGCCGCCGCGCTCGCGCTCGATCTCGAGCAGCCGGCGGTTCACGTACTGGAAGAGGGCGAGGTCGGCGCCGACCTTGATCTGCAGGTACTCGTCGGCCAGCTCGGTGCCGCGGCCCACCACGCCGACGGGCCGTTGCGGGTTCTTGAACCGCAGGAGGCCCGCCTCCTTGAGCGGGTTGATCGCCACGATCGTCGCCCCGTTGCCCTTCGCCTTCTCGAGCGCGGTGAGCATCCTCGGGTGGTTGGTGCCCGGGTTCTGGCCCATCACGATGACCAGGTCGGCCTCGTAGACGTCGTCGAGGGTGACGGACCCCTTGCCGATGCCGATGGTCTGGCCGAGGGCCACGCCGCTCGACTCGTGGCACATGTTCGAGCAGTCCGGCAGGTTGTTGGTGCCGAGCAGGCGGACGAAGAGCTGGTAGACGAACGCCGCCTCGTTGCTCGTGCGGCCCGACGTGTAGAAGACGGCTCGATCCGGATCGGCCGAGGCGACCAGCTCGTCGGCGATGATGCCGAAGGCGTCGTCCCAGCTCACCGGCCGGTAGTGCTCCTCCCCCGCCGCCCGGTGCATCGGCTGGGTGAGCCGGCCCTGCTGGCCCAGCCAGAAGTCGGTGCGCCCGGCCAGCTCGCCCACCGGGTGCTCGGCGAAGAACGCCGGCGTCACCCGCCGGACCGTGGCCTCCTCGGCCACCGCCTTGGCCCCGTTCTCGCAGAACTCGAAGGCCGAGGTGTGGTCGGGATCGGGCCAGGCGCAGCCCGGGCAGTCGAACCCGGTGGGCTGGTTGAGGGTGAGCAGGGTCTTGGCGGTGCGCACCGGGCCCAGCTGGGCACGGGCGTGGCGCAGGGTGGCGATCAGCGCCGGGATGCCCGCCGCCGACGACTTCGGCCGCGTCACCCGCAGGTCCGCTTCGTCGTTGTTCTCCTC
This sequence comes from Aquihabitans sp. G128, assembly GCF_019048865.1. Taxonomy (GTDB): domain Bacteria; phylum Actinomycetota; class Acidimicrobiia; order Acidimicrobiales; family Iamiaceae; genus Aquihabitans. The sequence continues at coordinate 2,639,520 of NZ_CP077604.1, forward strand.
GGGCGGCGGCGTCGGCATGGCGACCGTTCTACCCCCGCCTCCCCGCCCCGGGCACTCGGGCGCGATCGACCCCGCTGCCCTGGGCCGCCTTCGTGCTACGTTTCCGTAGCACCTGCCGAGAAGGATCGGCACAACCCGAAGGGAGCCAGGATGACCACCACCGATGACGCGACGGCTCGACCGAGGAGCCGGCCCGCCCGCCGCCGAGGGCTGGTGCTGTTGCTCGGCGCCCTCCTGCTGTCGAGCTGCACCTACCGGAGCGGCCAACAGATGGAGGTCGACTACCTCGGATCCCGCTACCGCTTCTACATCTACGAGAAGCCCTCGTGGTTGCTCCTGGGGCTGCGGGACGTGTGCAAGAAGCAGGCGGGCACGGGCACCGAGCGGTGGGGCCGCTGCTCGTTGACCTACCTCCGAGACCACGTCTCGGTGCCGGCGGTCGGCGCCGTCGACTGGAACCACTTCACCGAAGGGGGGCGGTGGGCCGACTACGCATCAGCCATCGGCGACGTCGGCCTGGGCGCCCGCGGGACCGACTCGTCGGGCCAGACCTACGTCACCCGGTGCCTCACCGGCGACCACCCGGCGTTCGGCAGCTACAACTGGACCTACCGCACCACCTCGGATGCGCACTGCAAGCGTGGGTCGTACCCGTCGTGAACGGTCGAGCACGTCGGCTGGCAGCCGGTGCCGCGGTCGCCGTCGTCCTGGTGATCGGGGTGGCCGCCTTCGTCCATGCACGAGGTGGCGATGGTGACGGCAGCCGGGGTGGGTCGGGGTACTGCCTGGTGCTCGCCAGACCGAGCGCCACCACCGCCACCATCCGCCACGCCGTCGCTGGGTCGCCCGACTCGCCGACGCTCGACCTCGCCGGGCTGCGATCCCTTGCCGACACGTTCTACGGCGACGACGTGATCGAGGAGGCCCCTGCCGGAGCCGAGTCCGACACGGCCGTTGCGCTGCGTGCGTTCCGAGCCGCCGTCGAAGAGGGCTCGGTCGCTCCGCTCGACCGGTCACCGGTCCGCGCCGCGCTCCGCCGGCTCGAGGCCCGGGCCCCCGAGGCCTGCCCCGACGCACCGGCGCGGTGAACGGGAGGAGCGACCGGCCGGCGATCGCCGTCTCGCACCTCACCAAGTCCCACCGCCGGAGGGGCGCCGTCGTGCACGCGCTGCAAGACGTGTCCTTCTCCGTGGCCGCCGGTGAGGCCGTGGCGCTCGTCGGACCGAACGGGGCCGGGAAGTCCTCCCTGCTCCGGGTGCTCGCCGGCCTGTCGACCCCCGATCACGGTTCGGTGGAGATCGCCGGGCACGGCCTGCCGCAGCAAGCTGCGCAGGCCGTGCTCGGCCTCGGGTGCCTGGTGGATCGACCGGGACTCCTCGGCGGGCTGAGCGGCCACGCCAACCTGGAGGTGATCGCGCGTCGGCACGGGCTCGGCGGCCGACCGGTGACCACGCTGCTCGAGCGGTGCGGCCTGGACCGCTCGGCGTGGGGGCGGCCGGTCTCGGGCTACTCCCTGGGGATGCGCCAGCGCCTCGGGCTGGCGGTGGCGCTCCTGGGCTCACCGTCCACGTTGCTGCTCGACGAGCCGACCACCGGGATCGACGTCGCCGGCACGGGTTGGCTCCGCTCGGTGCTCGAGGAGCACGTGGCCGGCGGCGGATCCCTGCTCCTCGCCAGCCACCACCTGGAGGAGGTCGAGCGGGTGTGCGGATCGACCATCGTCCTGGCCGAGGGCCGAGTGCGCTCCACCGGCTCGCTCGCCGCGATCCGCGCCGCCACGAGGCTGGCCCACGAGCTCCACCCCACGGGAGCCGTCGAGGCTGCCGCGGCGATCCTGCGCGCAGCCGGATGGCTCGTGCGCGCCCACCCCACGCACCTCGAGCTCGACCTCACGCCGTCCGAGGCGGGGGCGGTCAGCCTCGTGCTGGCCGCCCACGGCATCGGCACCACCCGGCTCGCCAGCAGCGAGGCGCTCCTCTCGCGCCTCATCGCCACGGACGAGCGGTGAAGCACCGCCCCTCGCTCGCGGCGCTGGTCGCCGCCGAGTGGACGCGCGTGCGGTGCCGTCCCGTCGTGGGCCGCCTGCCGCTCCTCCTCGGCGCCGCGACCGGCGGGAGCGCCGCGCTCCTGTTCGCCGGCGGCATCGACCTCCACGCCGCCCAGCAGCTGGACGCGGTCTCGGGCACCGTGGCGATGGCCCTCGTGGTCCTGTCGTTCGGGATCGGTGCCGCCACCGTGCAGGACACCTTCACCTCGGGCACGGCCGCCACGGACCACGCCCTCGTCGGGCGCCGCCGCGCCGAACTGGTCGCCCAGCAGGTGGGCGCGGCGGCGTGGCTCGCCGTCCTCGGCCTCGCCGTGCAGCTCGGGCTCGCCACCGGGTTCGTGCTCGGCCATGCGGCGCAGCGGGGGGCGGCCATCAGCGCCGGCGCCTGGCAGCACGCCGTCGTCCTGGCCATGCCCCGGACGGTCGCTGCCGCCGCCCTGGCCGGCGGCCTCGGCGCCAGCACGGTGCAGCTCACGAGGTCGGCACCCGCCGCCCTCGGCGCCCTCGCGACCTGCTTGCTCGTGCTCGACGGGCTGGTCGCCACCCTGGCTCCCGCCGCGGTGGGCCTGATCCTGCCGGACCACCTGTTCGCGCTCGGCAAGGGGTCCACCACCGGTCTGGCAGCCGCCGACTGGTCGGTGACCAGCTCGTCGGTGGCGGCGGTCCTCGGCGTGGTCGCCGTGGCAGGCGTCGCCGCCCTCGTGGAGGGCGCGCGAGACCTGCCCTGAGCGACGGCCGAAACCGTGGGTGCGAGCGGGAGGCCCGTGGGCCACCATGGTCGACCCATGGCCGTCATCAACGTCTCCGGCGCGGCCTACGCGCACCCCGGCGGGTCGACCCTGTTCGAGGACGTCTCCTTCAAGGTCCGCTCGGGCCAGCACGCGGCGCTGGTGGGGGCGAACGGGGTGGGCAAGTCGACGTTGCTGGGCTGCGTGCTCGGCGAGCTCCCGCTGGAGGCGGGGACGGTCAACGTCGACGCCCAGGTCGCCCTGATGCCCCAGGCCATCGGCACCGGACAGGATGCCGCCACCACCGTGCACGAGCTGCTGGTGCGCTACGCCCCCCGCCCAGGTCCGCGACGCCGGCCTGGCCCTCGCCGCGGCAGAGGCCGCCAACGCCGCGTCGCCCACCGACGCCACCGGCATGGCCCTCGCCACCGCGGTCATCGGCTGGGGCGAGGTCGGCGGCTACGACCAGGAGAGCCGGTGGGACGCGTGCTGCGTGCGGGTGCTCGGCAAGCCGCTGGCCGAGGTGGCCGAGCGGCCGATCTCGAAGCTCTCGGGCGGCCAGCGCAAGCGCCTGGTGCTCGAGTCGCTGCTCGGCTCCGATGCCGAGATCCTGCTGCTCGACGAGCCCGACAACTTCCTCGACATCCCCGGCAAGCGGTGGCTCGAGCAGCGCCTGATCGAGTCGAAGAAGACCATCCTGCTCATCAGCCACGACCGGGAGCTGCTCGCCGCCGCGGCCGACGCGGTGATCACCATCGAGGGTCGCGGCGCCTGGACCCACCCCGGGAGCTGGGCCACCTACGACGACGCCCGCACCGCCCGCAACGAGTCGCTGGGCGACGCCCTCGCCCGCTGGAACGCCGAGGAGCGCCGCCTCTTCCACCTGTTCAAGGAGATGAAGCAGCGGGCCTCCTACGCCGAGTCCAGCGCCCGCAAGGCCGAGGTCATGGAGGCCCGCTGGCAGCGCTTCGTCGACGCCGGCCCGCCGCCGCCTCCGCCCACCACCAAGACCGTCCGCATGCGCCTCGACGGTGCCGACAGCGGCAAGATCGCCCTGCGCTGCGAGGGCCTCGAGCTGCTCGGCCTCACCGACCGGTTCGACCTGGAGGTCCACCTCGGCGATCGGGTGGCCGTGCTCGGGCCCAACGGCACCGGGAAGTCCCACCTGCTCCGCCTCCTCGGCGGCGACGCCACCGTGGAGCACGAGGGCGGGTTCCGCCTCGGCGCCCGGGTGCTGCCCGGGCTGTTCCACCAGACCGACGAGCACCCCGAGTTCGCCGGCCGCACGCCCATCGCCATCGTCGGCGACCACGACCTCAACGAGCAGGCCGCCCTCGCCGCCCTCGGCCGCTACGGCATCGCGGAGTGCGGGCCCCGGCCCTACGAGACCATGTCGGGCGGCCAGCGGGCCCGGCTCCAGGTGCTGCACCTGGAGCTGCTCGGCGTGAACCTGCTCCTGCTCGACGAGCCCACCGACAACCTCGACCTCCAGTCGGCCGAGGCCCTGGAGGCGGCGCTGGCCGAGTTCACCGGCACCGTCCTCGCCGTCACCCACGACCGGTGGTTCCTCCGTGGCTTCGACCGCTTCGTGATCCTCGACGCCGATTGCTCGGTCGCCGAGGCGCTCGATCGCGACGCCGCCCTCCACGTCATCACCGACGACGCCGCCTACCCCTTCTCCCCCGCCAAGCTCGTGCCCCTTTCGGCCTGACCAGCGCCCGCCCCGCTGCCGTTCTGTCGGGAGATCCGGGCACCGAGGGGCTGCACCCCCCGACAGAACCGCACCCCTCTGGTTCTGTCGGGAGATGGGGGCGGAAGGGCCCACGTCCCCCCGACAGAACCGGGATGTGGGCAGGCTCGGGCTGTTCAGCGGTCCGACGGCGGTCCGCTCAGGCCTCGGTGTAGAGGTTGAGGCGGCCGGGGCGGGCGAAGCCGGCCAGGGAGATGCCGGCCCGGCGAGCAGCCTCGATGGCCAGCGACGACGGGGCGCTCACCGCCACGATGGTGCCGAAGCCGGCCGCCCACGCCTTCTGCACGATCTCGAAGCTGGTGCGGCCGCTGACGAACAGGCCGAGGCCGGCGGCGGGGAGCGCCCCGTCGAGCAGGAGGCGGCCCACCACCTTGTCGACCGCGTTGTGGCGGCCGATGTCCTCGCGCACCAGCAGCACCTCGCCCTCGGGGGTGAACGCCGCCGCGGCGTGGACGCCCCCGGTGGCGTCGAAGAGCTCCTGCGAGGGCGCCACCCGGTCGGCCATGGCCATCAGCACCTCGGGCTCGATGGCGGGCGCCTCGGCCAGCGGGGTGAGGCGCGCAGTGACCGCGTCGATCTCGTCGGTGCCGCACCAGCCGCAGGACGACGTGGTGGTGGTCAGCCGGGGCGTGGGCTCGGGCGCCTGTCCGCCGGTGTCGACGGTGACGACGTTGAACTTGGTGTCGACCGCGGAACCGGTGGCGCAGTAGCGCACCTGCTGGACCGGCGCCCCGGCCAGCAGCCCGTCGGTGAGGCAGAACCCGACTGCCAGCTCGTAGTCGTGGCCCGGCGTGCGCATGGTGGTGGTCACCCGCACGCCGTCGAGCCGGATCTCCAGCGGCTCCTCGACGATCACCTGGTCCGGTGCGCGCGAGCTGTCGGTCCCCGAGAAGCGCCGCACCAGCTGCTTCGACGTCCGACCCCGAGCCATGCCCGCCAACCTACCGACCACCTCGCCCGGCTCCCCAGGGCCGAACTGGTGAGGGTTCGGGCCCGAACCAGGCGCCCGCACCCACCGGTCCGCGAACCACGCCGAACTGGTGAGGGTTCGGGCCCGGAGCGGGGCCCTGAGCTACCGGTTCGGCGGGCGGCGCGGCTCGCACGCCGTAGCGTCGGGCCGATGTGGTTCTGCGACCAGTGCGGGCGGGAGGCGGCCGGCGGCGATCCCTTGGCCGGCACCGCTCCCACCTGCCCGGAGCACGGGCCGCGCTGGCGGCTGATCCGCAACGCACCGTGCGCCGGCGTCGTCATCGAGCGAGGCGGGCTGCTGCTGCTCGGGAAGCGGGCCAAGCAGCCGTTCCAGGGATGGTGGGAGGTGCCCGGCGGCTTCGTCGAGCGCGGCGAGCACCCCGCCACCGCCGCCGTCCGGGAGGTCCGGGAGGAGCTCGGCATCGACGTCGTGCTCACCGGGCTGGTGGGCATCTACCTCGAGGACAGCGCCCGGGGCGAGAGCCTGCAGGTCACCGTCTACGCCGGCACCACCGACGCCACCACGTGCGTGCCCGACCCCGCCGAGGTCAGCGACTGGGCCTGGTTCGCCCCGGCCGACGTGCCACACGAGCTGGCCGGCCGCCACCGGATCCGCATCGACGACTGGCTCGCCGGCCGCACCGTGCCGCTGCCGGCCGACGGCCTCAGCTGAGCTCGCGCACCTGGCCGGCGGCCACGTCGAGGCGGCGGGTGATCTCGACTCGCTCCAGGAACTGGCGGTCGTGGGTGACCAGCAGCAGGGTGCCGACGTAGCGGCCCAGCGCCTGCTCGAGCTGCTCGATGGCCACCAGGTCGAGGTGGTTGGTGGGCTCGTCGAGCACCAGGCAGTTCACGCCCTCGGCCATGAACAGGGCCAGGTTGGCCCGGGTCCGCTCGCCGGGGGAGAGCAGCTCGGAGGGCCGGCGCACGTGCTCGGCGCCGAGCCCGAACTTGGCCAGCAGCGAGCGGACCTCGTTGAGGGGCTGGCCGGTGGCGTCGAGCACGACGTCGAGCAGGCTGCGCTCGGTGCTGAACCGGTCCCGCCGCTGGCTCAGCTCGCCGATGACCACGCCGGGCCCGAGGTGGGCCTCGCCCGCAGAGAGCTCGGCCCGTCCGAGCAGCGCGTCGAGCAGCGTGGACTTGCCGGCCCCGTTCTCGCCGAGGATGGCCACCCGCTCGGCCCAGCCCACCTCGAGGTCCACCGGCCCGAGCCGGAACGAGCCCCGCTGCACCTCGGCGCCGCGGAGCGTCGAGACGACGTCGCCGCTGCGCTCCGCGGTGCCGATCTCGAACCGGAGCTCCCAGCCCTCCCACGGCTTGTCGACCTTCTCCAGGCGCTCCATGGCCCGCTCGGTGGCCTTGGCCTTGTGGGCCACCTTCTCCGAGTCGGCGCTGTTCTTGAACTTGATGAACTTGTCGGTCTCGCCGCTGTTCTTGGCCTTCTTGACCCCCTGCACCGACCACTCCCGCTGGGTGCGGGCCCGGTCGGTGAGCTCGGACCGCTTCGCCTGGTAGGTGGCGTAGCCCTCCTCGGCGTGGCGACGGGCCGTGGCCCGGGCCTCCTGGTAGGCGGTCCAGCCGCCGGCGTAGAGCGTGCCGGTGTGGTCGTGCTCGTCGAGCTCGTAGACGTGGGTCACCACCCGCTCCAGGAAGGCGCGGTCGTGGCTGACCACCACCGTGGCGGCGCCCAGGCCCAGGAGGAACTCCTCGAGCCGGGCGAGGCCGGCGAAGTCGAGGTCGTTGGTGGGCTCGTCGAGCAGGAACACGTCGAAGCGCGACAGCAGCGTGGCGGCCAGCGACACCCGGGCCGCCTGGCCGCCCGACAGCGTGGCGGTGGGCTGGTCGGCGGTGGCGGCGTCGAGCCCGAGGTCGGCCATCGTGGACCCGATGCGGGCCTCCAGGTCGGGACCGCCCAGGGCCAGCCACCGGTCGAGGGCGTCGGAGTAGCGGTCATCGGCACCGGGCGTCCCGGCCGCCAGGTCGGCGGTGGCCGCTTCCATCTCGGCGGTGGCGGCGGCCACGCCGGTGCGTCGCTCGATGAAGCCGACGACCGACTCGTCCGTGCGACGGTCCGGCTCCTGGGGCAGCAGCCCGACGGTGGCCGCCTTGGGTGCGGTGGCCACCGATCCGGCCTCGGGCGCCAGCTGGCCGGCCAGGACGCGCAGCAGGGTCGACTTGCCGGTGCCGTTGGGGCCGACGACGCCCACCCGCTGGCCGGGGGCCACCGTCAGGTCGAGGTCGGCCAGCACCGGGGCGGCGCCGAAGGAGAGGCTCAGGCCTCGAGCGTGGACGGTTGCCATGGGGTGGCGAGCCTCCCGCGCCGACGGCGTCGGGGCCAAGCCGGTTCCGGGGCGGGACGCCGAACGGGCCACCCGTCCGCCGCCACGAGGGGGTCGTGGCTGCGGGGACGGATGGCCCGGGTGGAGGGAACGGTGCCGCTCGCCGGTGCCAGCGAGGAAGGGGGTCGACTCAGCCGACGGCGTCGAGCACGGCCTGCTCGGCCAGGTGCTGGGACAGCTTGCGCTTCACCCGCTGGAGGGCGTTGTCGACCGCCTTCACGTGGCGCCCGACCTCCTCGGCGATCGTGTCGTACGAGGCGCCAGCCACGTAGCGGGTCAGGACCTGGACCTCGAGGTCCGACAGGTTGGCGGCCAGCACGGCGTGCGTGGCGGCCACGTCCTCGCGGTCGACGAGCTGCTCGAGCGGGTCCGACAGGGGGTCGGCGGCGATGAGCAGGTCCTCGTCGGAGCGGTCGTCGTTGTCGTCGGCCCGGGTGGCCGAGAAGGAGATCGACTGGTTGAGCGGCACGTGCTTCTTGCGGGTGGCCGTCTTGATGGCGGTGATCAGCTGGCGGTTGATGCACAGCTCGGCGAAGGCCCGGAAGGAGGCCTGCAGCTCGGGGCGGAAGTCGCGGACCGACTTGTAGAAGCCGATCAGCGCCTCCTGCTCGAGGTCGTCGCGATCGCCGCCCACCAGGAAGAAGCCCCGGCTGCGGGAGCGGACGAAGCGCCGGTAGCGCTCGACCAGCACGTCGAAGGCGTCGCTGTCGCCGGCCTGGGCGGCGGCGACGAGCTCGAGGTCGGTCGCGGTGGCGGTGATGGCCCGACGGGCCCGGCGTGCGGTCATGGGGTGCTCCTGCGAAGGCTGCGTCGTTGGGGGGTGACGATGGGGTGTGGTTTGAAGGAGTTCGTCCGCTTGGTGCGGAAGAACTAGTTCTTATCAACCACGACCGGCTTCAGGTGTCAAGCGTCACCGAGGCTCCGATTCCCGTGACCGAGCGTGGCCGAAAGGGCGCACAGCGTCACCGAAACAGCATCTGACCTGCGGAGACGCGTCAGGTCAACGACACTGACGAACCCATCAGTACGGCCAAAAGAATTTTGCAGGAATCGGCGCGCGTGGAGAAGGGGTGCCCGCCGCCGCTACGGGCCACCCGGACGGGTGACCGGCCTCAGCGACCCCGGGCGACCTCGAAGCAGGCCAGCGCGCCGGCCGTGCCCACGTTCAGGCTCGAGAGCCGGCCCCGCATGGGGATCGACACCAGCTCGTCGCAGCGCTCGCGCACCAGCCGGCTGATGCCGGGCCCCTCGGCGCCGAGGACGAGGGCGACGGCACGGGCGCCCAGGTCGAGGTCCCAGATGGGCTTCTCGGCGCGCTCGTCGAGGCCGATCACCCACACGCCCTCGGCCCGCAGGTCTCGGATGGCGGTGGGCAGCCCGCCCACGGTGGTCATGGGGATGTGCTCGACGGAGCCGGCGGCCGCCTTGGTGACCGCCGGGGTGATGTGCACGGCGCGGTGCTGGGGCAGCACGATGCCGGTGACGCCGGCGCACTCCGCCGAGCGCAGCAGCGCCCCCAGGTTCCCGGGGTCGGTGATGCCGTCGCTCAGGATCAGGAACGGGGCGGGCAGGCCCGGCTTGGTGTGGATCAGCTCGTCGAGCGACACCTCGGGGATGGGCCGGGCGAAGCCGAGCACCCCTTGCGGCGCGCCGGTGCGGGCCGCGGCGTCGAGCTTGCCCCGACCCACCAGCTTCAGCAGCACCCGGGCCTCGGCCGCCAGCTCGCGGATGTCGTCGAGCACGGGGGCCGGGTCGAGGTCCGACGCCATCCAGATCTCGCGCACCTCGCGGCGGTTGGCCAGCAGCAGCTCGCGCACGGCCTGGCGCCCCTCGACCTGCTCGCCGCCGAGGCCGAGCTTCGTCGACTGGCGGGGCTTGGTGGCCTGGGGGCCCATGGGGCTGAGCGCGTTGCGCGCCTTGCCACCGGGGCGCGGCGGCCGGTTCCGGCCCCCGCCGGCCGGTGCCGCGCTGCGGCCCCCGGCGCTGGCCCCGCCCCGCCCGGCACCACCGCTGCGACCGCCGGCGGCGGGCTTGCCCCGGCCACCAGCCGGCGCGCCCTTGCCACGGCCGCCACCACCCGCGGGGCCCTTGCCGCGACCCGACCCGCCCCGGCCACCACCGGCGGGGCTCATCGCCCGGCCTCGTTCGCGCTCGGGCACGGCGTGCTCACGGTCAGCTCCATCACGGTCTCCATCAACCTCTCGTCACGACGGCGACGGCCCAGCAGGCCACGCCCTCACCTCGGCCCAGTGCGCCGAGCCCTTCGGGCCGACGGCCCTTCACGGTGACCGGCGCGCCCACGGCGGCCGACAACCGGTCCTGCATCTCCTGGCGCACGGGCGCCAGCTTCGGGTGGTCGGTGACCACCGAGGCGTCGATGTTGCCCGGTTCCCACCCCTCCTGGCGAACCCGACGGGTGGCCTCGGCCAGGATCTCGATGCTGTCGGCGCCCGCCCAGGCCGGATCGGTGTCCGGGAAGTGCTGGCCGATGTCGCCCAGCCCGGCGGCCCCGAGGAGGGCGTCGGCGCAGGCGTGGGCCACCGCATCGGCGTCGCTGTGGCCCTTCAGGGCCCGGTCGCTCTCGAACGTGACGCCGCCGAGCACGAGGGGGCGCTCGGCGTCGTCGACGAACGGGTGGACGTCGAAGCCCTGGCCCACGCGGATCTGCACGCCGCTACCGGCTCTCGAGGAGGGCTTCGGCGACCAGCAGGTCGTCGGGCTCGGTGATCTTGAGGTTCCAGCGCTCGCCCTGCACGAGGCGCAGCCTCCCACCTCCGGCGGCCACCAGCGAGGCGTCGTCGGTGGCCTCGGGCCGGCCGGCGTGCACGCGCCGCAGCGCCTCGGCCCCGAACCCCTGCGGCGTCTGCACGGCCCGCAGCCCGTCGCGGTCGACCGGTCCGCCCTTGCTGTCGCAGACGGTGTCGACCACCGCGGTCACCGGGACCGCTGCGTCGGCCCCGGCCAGCACCGCGTCGACCACCGCCCGGAAGAGGGCGTGGGTGGCGAGCGGCCGGGCCCCGTCGTGGACCAGGACCACGGCGGCGTCGGCGGGCACGGCGGTCAGGCCGGCGCGCACCGAGCCCGAGCGGGTGTCGCCCCCGGCCACCACCACGTCGACGGCCGGCTCGGGGTCGCCGGCGTCGGCGTGCGGCACCACCAGCACGATCCCGTCGGCCACCGAGCGGGCGACGTCGATGGACCAGTCGAGCACCCGCCGGCCGGCCAGCGGGGCGTACTGCTTGGCGGCGCCGAAGCGCTGGCCGGAGCCGGCGGCGACGAGGACCACCCACACCGGGGCAGCAGGCTGGAGCGGGGCACCGGACATGGCGAGAGGCTACGGCCTGGCCCGCCGCAAGCCCGCCGAACGCCCTCCGCGCGGGGGGCTCGGCGACGCCGGTCACCAGAGACCTCCGTCACTCGGTACCATCCCTCCCGTGGTGGACATCGACCTCCTGCAGGATGTGGAGCTCTTGGCTGAGCTCACCGACGACGAGATGGCCCGCGTGGCCGCCTCGGCGATGAGCGCCCGATACCTGCGGGGCGACGTGGTGTTTGCCGAAGAGGACGAGCCCGACCGCCTGTGCGTGGTCGCCTCGGGCCGCATCGCCATCGCCAAGCGCTCCGTCGACGGGCGCGAGTCCATGGTCGCCCTCATGGAGCGAGGCGACGTGTTCGGCGAGATGGGCCTGTTCGACGGCGGCAGCCGCTCGGCCGAGGCTCGGGCCCTGGAGCCCTCCGAGCTCGTCGAGCTGCCGTACGCGCCGCTCAAGGCCGTCTACGAGAGCCGCCCGGCGCTGCTGTGGGGCGTGGTGCGCCTCCTGGCCGGCCGCCTCCGCAACACCGACTCCGCCCTGGCCGACAGCGTCTTCCTCGACGTCACCGGCCGCACCGCCAAGCGCCTGCTGGAGCTGGCCGGCGAGGCCGACGAGTTCGCCCTGCCCATCACGCAGGAGGAGCTGGCCGGCATGGTCGGGGCCTCCCGTGAGCGGGTCAACAAGGCCATCGCCAGCTTCGTCCGCCTCCGCTGGATCGAGCAGCAGGACCGCCGCTACCGCATCACCAACCGCGAAGAGCTCGAGCGCCGCGCCCGCTAGGGCTGCTCGCTAGTAGCGGTCGAGGATGGCCGACTCGGCCAGCCTCGAGAGGCCGTCCTTGATGGCCTTGGCCCGGGTGGCACCCACGCCCTCGACGTCGTCGAGGTCGTCGATGGTCGCCCGCATGACCTTCTGCAGGCTGCCGAAGCGAGCCACGATGTTCTCGGTGATCTGGTCCGGCAGCCGCGGGATGCGAGACAGGAGCCGGTAGCCCCGAGGCGCCACCGAGGCGTCGAGCGCCGCGGTGGGCAGGCGCAGGGCGTTCACCAGCTCGGCGGGATCGATGAGGTCCTCGGTGGTGAGCGCCGAGAGCGCGCCGAGCACGGAGTCGAGCGGGACGGAGCGGTCGTCGCCGCGGTAGTCGCGCACGATGTGGCGGCGGTCGTGCTCGACGCCGCCCATGAGCTCCACCAGCTGGAGGCGGACCATGCGGCCCTCCTCGCCCAGTTCGATGATGTAGCGCTCGATCTCCTCGGCGATGCGCTCGACGCCCTCGATGCGCTGGAGCACGTTCACGACGTCGCGGATGGTGACGAGGTCCTCGACCTCGAGCTGCGAGAGCGAGCCGGCGTCGACGTCGAGCCGGTTGCGGTAGCGCTCGAGGGTGGAGATGGCCTGGTTGGCCCGGTTGACCACGCGGGGGATGGGCTCGATCTCGTGCTTGTCGTCGCCGACGTAGACCGAGATGGTGTTCATCCGCTGCGACACCGTGACGACGGGGACGCCGAGCGAGCGGGCCACCCGCTCGGCGGTGCGGTGGCGGGTGCCGGTCTCGGAGGTGGGGACCGAGGAGTCCGGCACCAGGTGGACGTTGGCCCGGGCGATGCGGCTGCCGTCGCGGGCGAGGATGATGGCGCCGTCCATCTTGGCCAGCTCCGAGAGGCGCTGCGGGCTGAACGCGGCGTCGAGCAGGAAGCCGCCCGAGCAGATGTTGAGCACGTCGGGCCCGTCGCCCACCACCAGCAGCCCGCCCATGCCCGCCTGCAGGATGCGGTCGATGCCGTCCCGCAGCATCCGGCCCGGCGCGACCTGCGCCAGCGCGGCGCGGAGCTCGGGACCGTAGCGGGACTGCATCTCCAGAGGGTACTGGCCGACCCCGCTGGTCAGCTCGGATGGCCCCCGCCGTCCGTCACGCCGATCTGTCCCCTCCGCTCCGCCCGGTCACGCCTCCCCCTCCCCCGTCGACTCCCCCTCCCCCTCCGAACTTGTGGGCCCAGAGCGCCGAAAACGGAAGCGTGGGCCCACAAGTTCGGGGGGGAGGAGCGGGGCACGTCGAAGGTGCAGGGCGACGAAGGTCGGGCGCGACGGCGACCCATCGAACTTGTGGGCCCAGAGCGCCGAAAAGGGAAGCGTGGGCCCACAAGTTCGAGGGGGTGGGGCGGGGCGCGACGAAGGGGGGCGCGACGAAGGGTGGGGCCGCGGCGGCGGTGGGGCGCGACGGGCGGCGGGAGGTCGCCGGCCAGGCGGCGGGGTCAGCTCGGGAGGAGGCCGAGGCGGGACACGGCCTCCGCCAGGGTGCCGACGCGGATCTCCTGGACGCCGGCCGGCGCCGCCGGGGCCGAGATGGGCACGACGGCCCGGTGGAAGCCCAGGCGGGCCGCCTCCGACAAGCGACGGGGCGTGTGGGCCACCTGGCGCAGCTCGCCGCCGAGGCCGACCTCACCGCACGCCACGAGGTCCCCCGGCACGGGCACCCCGGTGAGCGAGGACACGATGGCCAGGCCCAGGGCGAGGTCGACGCCCGGCTCCACCACCTTCACACCGCCGACGGCCAGGGCGTAGACGTCGTGCTTGGTGGTGGACACGCCCACCCGCTGCTCCAGCACGGCCAGCAGCAGCGACAGGCGCCCGTTGTCGAGCCCGGTGGCCGAGCGGCGCGGGGAGGGGAGGTTCGAGCTCGCCGCCAGCACCTGGAGCTCCACCAGCAGCGGCCGGTGGCCCTCGATGGTGGGGACCACCACCGAGCCGGCGATGCCCACCCGCCGGTCGGCCAGGAACAGGCCGCTGGGGTCGGGCACGCCGATGAGGCCCTTCTCGGTCATCTCGAACAGGCCCAGCTCCTGGGTGGAGCCGAAGCGGTGCTTGACCACCCGCAGCAGCCGCAGGGCGTGGTGGCGATCGCCCTCGAAGGCGAGGACCGTGTCGACCACGTGCTCCAGCACCCGGGGACCGGCCAGGTTGCCGTCCTTGGTGACGTGGCCCACCAGGACGATGGCGCAGCCCCGGGCCTTGGCCTCCTGCACCAGGCGGTGGCTGCACTCGCGCACCTGCCCCACCGAGCCGGGCGCCGAGGTCAGGTCCGGGTTCACCAGCGTCTGGATGGAGTCGATCACCACGAGGTCGGGCTGGACCTGGTCGATGGCTCCCACCACCTGGGCGATGCCGATCTCGGCGGCCAGCCACAGCCGGGGGTGCAGCGCGCCCAGTCGCTCGGCCCGCAGGCGGATCTGCTGGGGCGACTCCTCCCCCGACACGTAGAGCACCTTCCGCCCCGACGACGCCACCTCGGCGGCCGCTTGGAGCAGCACGGTGGACTTGCCGATGCCCGGCTCCCCGCCGAGCAGGGTGACCGAGCCGGGAACCAGGCCGCCGCCGAGCACCCGGTCGAGCTCGCCCACGCCGGTGGGGCGGGCCACGAACTCGGTGGGGTCGACCTCGGCGATGGGGATCGGCGCGCTGGTGGGCGCCAGCAGCGAGACCCGGCCGACGGCGGGACCGTCGGTCTCCTCGACCAGGGTGCCCCACGCCTCGCACCCGTTGCAGCGGCCGGTCCACTTCGGCTCGGACGCGCCGCACTCGGAGCAGCGGAAGACGGAGCGGACCTTGGCCATGGGCACCACCGTACCGAACGGGGATGACAGGAGAACGCGTGTTCGCTCCCCGGGCGCGACGAGGCCCCGCCGGCGGGTGGCGGGGCCTCGTGAGCGCGCGGCCTGCGGGTGGGGGGGACCCGGGCTGCGGCGGTGCTGCGGCGGTCAGCTGCTGATGTTGCCGCTCTTGTCCTCGAGGTGGGCCCGGACGAACCAGTGGAACAGCTCCAGCTGGTTGGTCTGCCCGATGAGGAGGTCCTCGGTGACGGGATCGATGTCGCCGGAGATCTTGATCGCCTTGCGGTGGTCCTCGATGAGGCCGACGTAGACGTGGTCCAGGGCGGCGAGGTGCTCGTGGGTGAGCGCCCGGTCGAGCTTGTAGTCGTCCCAGGTGCGCTCGGACACGACGGCGCCGGGGGTGCCCTTGGGCGAGCCGCCCAGGGTGGCGATGCGCTCGGCCACGGCGTCGACCATGGCGGCGACCTCGGCGTACTGCGGGTCGATCATCTCGTGGACGCCGATGAAGTTCGGGCCGACCACGTTCCAATGGATGTGCTTCAGGGTGAGCTGGGTGTCGAGCAGGGCCACGAGCCGGTTCTGGAGCGCGTCGCGCACCTTGGAGGCCTCGGCTTCGTCGAGTCCAGGAGCGGTGTACGAGCTGGGCATCGGGGGTTCCTTCCGTGCGGAGGGTTGCGGGTGCAGGTCCCCCTTCCCCCCTCGCGCCGAGACATGCCTCCCGTCGCCGACTGGTCCGGGCGCGACGGGGCCCCGCTTCGCAGCGGGGCCCCGTTCGGTTCGTTCGTGCTCCAGCGGTCGGTGCGACCGCCGACCGGGGTCACTCCGGGGCGGCCTCGGCGAGCTCCGGCGTGGCCGGGGGCTCGAAGCCCTCGACCGAGCGGAACACGATCTCGTCCTTGCCGGTCTCGGCGTCCGGCTCGGCGTCGACGATGATGATCTCGCCGGCCCGGAACTGCTTGTAGAGCAGGCGCTCCGAGAGCGGGTCCTCCACCAGCCGCTGGATGGCCCGGCGCAGCGGACGGGCGCCGAGGGTGGGGTCGTAGCCCCGGTCCACCAGCACCTTCTTCGCCGCCTCGGTCAGCTCGATGCCGATGCCCTGCGCCTCGAGCTGGACGCTCGTGCGCTTGATGAGCAGGTCGACGATGACGGTGACCTCGGACTTCGACAGCTCGTGGAAGACGATGGTCTCGTCGATGCGGTTCAGGAACTCCGGCCGGAAGTGGTTCTTCAGGGCGTCGTTGACCTTCTCCTTCATCTTCTCGTAGGAGACCGCCTCGTCGTTCTTGCCGAAGCCGACGTTGGCCTTGCGCAGGTCCTGGGTGCCCAGGTTCGAGGTCATGATCAGCACGGTGTTGCGGAAGTCGACCGAACGGCCCTGGCTGTCGGTGAGCCGGCCCTCCTCCAGGATCTGGAGCAGCGTGTTGAAGACGTCCGGGTGGGCCTTCTCGATCTCGTCGAAGAGGACCACGGAGAACGGCTTGCGGCGGACGGCCTCGGTGAGCTGGCCGCCCTCCTCGTAGCCCACGTAGCCGGGGGGCGAGCCCACCAGGCGGCTGACCGTGTGCTTCTCCATGTACTCCGACATGTCGAGGCTGATCAGGCTGGACTCGTCGCCGAAGAGGAACTCGGTGAGGGTCTTGGCCAGCTCGGTCTTGCCCACGCCCGAGGGGCCCAGGAAGATGAACGAGCCGCTGGGGCGCTTCGGGTCCTTGAGGCCGGCCCGGGTGCGGCGCACGGCCTGGGAGACGGCCTTGATGGCGTTCTCCTGGCCGATGACCCGCTTGTGGAGCTCGTCCTCCATGCGGAGGAGCTTGGCGGTCTCCTCCTCGGTCAGCTTGTAGACCGGGATGCCGGTCCAGAGCGAGAGGACCTCGGCGATGGACTCCTCGTCCACCTCGTCGAACAGGTCGACGCCGGAGGCCTTGATCTCGGTCTCCTTGGCCTCCTTCTGGCCGAGGAGCTCCTTCTCCTTGTCCCGGAGGCGCCCGGCCTCCTCGAAGTTCTGGGCCTCGACGGCTTCCTTCTTCTGCTGGACGACCTGGGCGATCGAGTTCTCGAGCTCCTTGTAGTCCGCAGGGGTCTCCATGCGCTTGATGCGCAGGCGGGAGCCGGCCTCGTCGATGAGGTCGATGGCCTTGTCCGGCAGGTGCCGGTCGGCGATGTAGCGGTCGGCCAGGTTGGCCGCCGCCACGAGGGCCTGGTCGGTGATGGTGACCCGGTGGTGCGACTCGTAGCGGTCGCGCAGGCCCTTCAGGATCTCGATGGTGTGGGCCACCGTGGGCTCCTCGACCTTCACCGGCTGGAACCGTCGCTCGAGGGCGGCGTCCTTCTCGAGGTGCTTGCGGTACTCGTCGAGCGTGGTGGCGCCGATGGTCTGCAGCTCGCCCCGGGCCAGCATGGGCTTGAGGATCGAGGCGGCGTCGATGGCGCCCTCGGCGGCACCGGCGCCCACGAGGGTGTGGATCTCGTCGATGAACAGGATGATGTCGCCGCGGGTGCGGATCTCCTTGAGCACCTTCTTGAGGCGCTCCTCGAAGTCGCCCCGGTAGCGGGACCCGGCCACGAGGGCGCCGAGGTCCAGGGTGTAGAGCTGCTTCTGGTGGAGGGTCTCGGGCACGTTGTCCGCGGCGATGGCCTGGGCCAGGCCCTCGACGATGGCCGTCTTGCCGACGCCGGGCTCGCCGATGAGCACCGGGTTGTTCTTGGTGCGGCGGCTGAGGACCTGCATGACCCGCTCGGTCTCGCGGGCCCGGCCGATGACCGGGTCGAGCTTCTTGTCCTTGGCGAGCTGGGTGAGGTTGCGACCGAACTGGTCCAGCACGAGCGAGCCCGAGGGCGTCTCGCCGCTGGCCCCGCCGGTGGCGGCACCGGCCTTGTCGCCGCTGGCGCCGCCCTGGCCCGGCTGGCCGGAGCCGGAGTAGCCGGAGAGGAGCTGGATGACCTGCTGGCGCACCCGGGACAGGTCGGCTCCGAGCTTCACCAGCACCTGGGCGGCCACGCCCTCGCCCTCACGGATGAGGCCGAGGAGGATGTGCTCGGTGCCGATGTAGTTGTGGCCGAGCTGCAGCGCCTCGCGGAGCGACAGCTCGAGGACCTTCTTGGCCCGCGGGGTGAAGGGGATGTGGCCGCTGGGCGACGAGCCGCCCTGGCCGATGATCTCCTCGACCTGGCTGCGCACGCCCTCCAGCGAGATGCCGAGGGACTCGAGGGCCTTGGCGGCGACGCCTTCGCCCTCGTGGATCAGCCCGAGCAGGATGTGCTCGGTGCCGATGTAGTTGTGGTTGAGGAGGCGAGCCTCTTCTTGGGCCAGGACCACCACACGGCGGGCCCGGTCGGTAAAGCGTTCGAACATGTTGTCCTGCCTCCCAGACTTGGCGGGAAATCGTAGAGCGATCCTACCGCCCCGCCTCCCCCACCCGGTCGGCACACGTGACCGCTTCGTGAACTCCCGGTCACCTCGCTGCAGATGACCTGCTCACGGACCTGGCCGCTGGCGGACGCGCCGCCGGCCGGCCCCGATCGGTGCGGTCCGAGCGGGCCGCCGGGCCGCTCGGACCGCCCGACCCGCCGGGACCCGCCGGGGTGGGGAGCGCTCCGAAGGTAGGAGCCGCCCGGCCGGCGTCGCATGGGGGAAACCACGGAACCGGCCCCTCGGCCCGGGCGGGGTGGGGGCCGGGCGGGCGCGGCCCGTAGCCTCGCCGGATGGCCGAGAACCCCCTGCTGGCGCTGCCGCACGTCGAGACCGACCGCCTCCGGGTGGAGGAGGAGCTGCGGGCCGCGGTCAGGGCGCCCACCGAGGCCATGACCGAGATGGCGAGCCACCTCATCGGGGCCGGCGGCAAGCGGGTGCGGCCCCTGTTCGCCGTGGCCGCCGCGGCCTGCGGCGCCGGCGGCGACGGGCCCGCCTCGCTCGAGGTGGTGCGTGGCGGCGTGTCGGTGGAGCTGGTGCACCTCGGCTCGCTCTACCACGACGACGTGATCGACGAGGCCACCACCCGGCGCGGCGTCGAGAGCGTGAACTCGCGCTGGGGCAACCTCCGGGCCATCCTCGCCGGCGACTTCCTGCTGGCCAAGGCGTCGGAGATCGCCGCCTCGCTGGGCACCGAGGTGGCCGGCCTGCTCGCCGCCACCATCGGCCGCCTCTGCGAGGGCGAGGTCATGGAGCTGCAGGACGCCTACCAGGTCACCCGCACCGAGGCCGCCTACCTGGCCTCCATCGACGGCAAGACCGCGTCGCTGCTGTCGTCGGCCTGCCGCATCGGCGGCATCGTGGCCGAGCTCCCCCGCCCCGAGATCGACCGGCTCACCGAGTTCGGCACCGCCTACGGCATGGCGTTCCAGATCGTCGACGACATCCTCGACGTCATCGCCACCGACGAGCAGCTCGGCAAGCCCGCCGGCCACGACCTGGTGGAGGGCGCCTACAACCTCCCCGTGCTGCGGGCCCTGGCCGGCCCCTCGGGCGCCGAGCTGGGCGACCTGCTCGGCACGCCCATCCAGGGCGAGACCTGGGAGCGGGCCCGCACGCTGGTGCGGGAGAGCTCGGCCATCGACGAGTCGGTGGAGGTGGCGGAGCAGTACGTCGCCCAGGCCATCGACCTGCTGGCGCCGCTGGAGGACCGGCCGGCCGCGGTCGCCCTCCAGGGCGCCTCGCGCCACCTGCTCGAGAGCCTGGCCGCCGTCCGGGGCTAGGGCTTGGGGGCGAGGGCCACGCCGGGGTTGGCGGGGGTGTCGAGGACGGCTGCGGTCCGGTCGTAGGACGCCGAGAGCTCGGCGCGCAGGCCCGCCGGCGTGGCGGGGTCCTTCAGGGTGTCCACCACCGGCAGCACGCGGAACGAGCCCGGCTCCACCCAGGTCGGGATGCCCTCGACGCCGGAGACCTTCCAGCGCCCGTCCTGTCGGGTGGCGGTGACCCGCACCGTGAGGCCGTCGCGCCGCGATGCCTGGCTCTGGTTCGAGAGCTGGTTGCCCATGCCCCACACCACGAAGGTTCCTTCGACCTGCTGGATGGGCTGCACGACGTGGGCGTGGGCGCCGATGATCACGTCGATGTCGGTCGACGGCAGGAGCTGCGCGGCGACGTCGCGCTGGTACTGGTCCGGCTCGGCGTGGTACTCGGTGCCCCAGTGGAGGCTGACCACCACCAGGTCGGCCCCTTCGGCCTTGGCTCGTGCGGCGTCCGCCTCGATCATCGGCACGTCGATCTGCTTGACCGACCAGGGGGCGTCGGCCGGGATGGCGTAGCCGTTGAAGCCGTAGGCGTAGCTGAGGTGGGCCACCCGCACGCCCTGCACGTCGTAGGTGGTGATCGTGTTCGCCTCGTCCTGGGTGCGGGCCGTGCCGGCGTGCTTCAGGCCGTCCTGGTCGAAGCGGTCGAGGGTGGCCTGGATGCCGGCCCGCCCCCGGTCGAGGGCGTGGTTGGAGCCGTTCGAGCAGCCGTCGTAGCCGGTGGCGCGGGCGGCGTCGGCCAGCTCGGGCGGCGAGCCGAACGACGGGTAGCTGCTGACCGCCTGGCCCGGCGGGGCGATGGGCACCTCCATGTGGCAGATGGCGACGTCGGCCCCGCTGACGATCGGCTTCA
Organism: Aquihabitans sp. G128; assembly: GCF_019048865.1. GTDB lineage: Bacteria > Actinomycetota > Acidimicrobiia > Acidimicrobiales > Iamiaceae > Aquihabitans. The sequence continues at coordinate 2,659,856 of NZ_CP077604.1, forward strand.
TGGGCGCCAGCATCGGGTCGTAGTCGTACGGCTTGCCGGACTGCCGCCCGTAGCGGGCGGCCTCGGCGTTGACCGGGCCGTGGGGCAGGAGGTCGCCGGCGAAGACCAGCGAGATGGCGCCCGACTTCGGCCCCTTCGACCCCTTGGGCGGCTTCGTGGTCGTGGTGGCCTTCGGCCCCGTGGTGGTGCTGGCGCCGACGGCCGACGTCCCGGGCGCGGCGTCGGTCGGTGCGGAGCCCTGTGTGGGTGGGGCGGCGGTGGTGGAGGTCCCCCTTCCAGAGGCCACCGAGGAGCCGTCGTCGTCCTGGGCGAAGGTGGCCACGGCGAGCGCCAGCAGGACCACGGCCAGCACGGCACCCACGACGACGAAGATGCGGCGGTCGTGCGGGTGCGGCTCCGTCGCGCCGCCGGAGTTCGGTCCCTCGTCGCTCCCGGCCATCGGCGATCCACGCTAACGGTGACGCTGCCGCCGAACCGGACATGGCGGTCGGCGAGGCTCGCTGCACCGACGCCCGGCCGCCGAGGCCCGGGGAGCCGTACGATCCGCCCATGGCGCTGACCAGCTCCCGGCGCACCGGCGCGGCCTCGGCCCCGACCTCGGCCCACGCCGGCCCCACCGACCTGGAGTGGGGCGTGGCGCGGGGCATCGCGGTGTTCCGGGCCCTCGCCTGGGCGTGGGCCGTCGCCGTCCTCGGCATCACGCGGGCCGACCTCTCCCACCGGCTGGTCGCCGTGGCGCTGCTGGGCGTCGCCCTGGTCTTCACCGTGGTGGGCTTCGAGGGGTCGATCCGGCGCCGTCGGTGGCTGTTCCACCCGGCCGTCGTGGCCACCGAGGTGGCCTTCGGCGCCGTGCTGCTGGTGGCCGACGGCGGGGTCTACGACCAGTTCCACGGGCAGACCTTCGGGTCGGCGTGGCCCGTGGCCGGGGTGCTCATGGCCGGCGTGGCCGCCGGCGGGTCGGGCGGTGCGGCGGCGGGCATCGTGCTCGGCTTCGGCCGGTACTACGGCAACCGGATCGCCCCGTACCCCTGGGCCTCGGCCCTCGGCCTGTGGTCGAGCGCCGTGCTGTTCACCATGGCAGGCGCCGCCGGCGGTGCGGTGATGACGTCGGTCCGCCGAGCAGAGGACGCGGTGGCCCGGGCGCGGGCCCGGGAGGAGTTCGCCCGCACCCTCCACGACGGCGTGCTCCAGACCCTGGCCGTCGTGCAGCGCCGCTCCACCGACGACGAGCTGGTGGCGCTGGCGCGCGACCAGGAGATCGACCTGCGGGCCTTCCTCGCCGGCGACCGCCCGAGCACCGACGACCTCGGCACGGCCCTGCGCGCCGCCGCCGCCCACGTCGAGCGGCGCGACGGGTTGCGGGTCTCGGTGCTCTTCGTCGACGAGGACCACGCGCCCGTCCACCCCGACGTGGTGGGGGCCCTGGCCGGGGCCGTGGGCGAGGCGCTCACCAACGCCGCCAAGCACGGCGCGGCCGCTCGGGCGACGGTCTTCGTCGACGTCGACGACCACGTCTTCTGCTCGGTGAAGGACGACGGGCGGGGCTTCGACCCGGCGACGGTCACCGAGGGCATGGGCACGGTGGGCTCCATGCGCGGCCGCCTCGCCGAGGTGGGCGGCACCACCGAGGTCGACGGGCGCCCGGGCCACGGCGTCGAGGTCCGCCTGCACGCCCCGCTCAGGCCCCGCCGAGCCGGCTGAAACCGGCTGCCGGCCGCAGCGGCACCGGGTCTACGGTCACCCGGCCGACAGGAGGCACCACCATGACCAAGATCTACCGGGCCGTGGTCCGCGGCCAGTTCCACGACCTCACCCCCGAGGCCCGGGCCACCCTGGCCGCGGAGGCCGAGGACCACACCGTGTTCCGCTCGGCCTTCACGCCCGAGGGCACCCTGACCTACGACGAGCGCCTGCACTTCTTCAACGTGCGCCACGAGCTGCGCGAGCGCGGCGACGACGGGCCCGGCGCGCTGGCGGCCGCGGCCACCGAGCGGGCCCTCGCGCTGGTGCGCGAGCGCCTCGATGCCCGAGGCTTCGGCTACAAGGACCTGAAGGTCACCCTCACCGACATGGCGTCGGTCTGGGAGTGAGCCGTCAGGAGACGGGGTCGGCCTCGCGGACGTCGGGCTCGGGGGCCGGCTCCGGGGCCAGCACCTGCAGGGCACCGGGCCGGCACCGGTAGCGCAGCGGCAGGTCCATCCACCGCACCTCGCCGTCGAGCGCCACCCGCAGCCGCCGGGCCTTGCTGGTGACGGTCACCTCGGCCAGCTGGGCGACGTCGAGGTCGCGGGCCCGGCTCGTGCCGGAGACGAGCGAGCGGGCCGCCATGGCGATCAGCCCCCACCGCGACACCACCCGGGCGACCGACAGGCCGAGCAGCCCGTCCTCCAGGCTCTCGCGGACCACCAGGCCGCCGTCGGCGTTGTCGAACACGCCGTTGCCGATGAACACGAACGGCGTCCGCACGTGGCGGCGCTCGAACCCCTCGCCCACCAGGTCGAGGCGGTGGACCGGCAGGTCGCGCAGCACGCGGTAGACCGCCACCGGCACGGCTCGCACCTTGCCCCAGCCCCGGTGCTCGCGGATGTGGTCCCGCACCGCCACCATCGCCGGGTAGACGCCCAGCGCGGAGTTGTTGACGAAGGCGTGGCCGTTGACCTCGGCGACGTCGACGGGGCGGACCGCGCCGCCGACCAGGGCGGCCGCCGCCCCTTCGAGGTCGGCCGGCAGCCCGAGGTCCTTGGCGAAGTGGTTGAACGTGCCCAGCGGCAGGACGCCGATCACCAGGTCGGTCCCGGCGGCCACGCCGGCTGCGCAGTTCACGGTGCCGTCGCCACCGGCCACGATCACCGCGTCGGGTCGCTGCGGCCCGTCCCAGCTGCGCCGCATGACGGTGGGGATCTGGTCGGCGGGCACGACCTCGACCTCGGCGTCGGCCCCCGCTGCGGCGAAGGCGTCGCGGATGGCGGCCACCTGCCCGCCCTCGTCGGACTCGTCGACCGAGCCGGCTCCTCCGTTGACCAGGACGTGCACGCGCATCGCCCCGCACTACCCGGACGGGTGACCGGCGATGCCTCGGCGCCCGAAGCCCCGCTCCCCCCGGTGGCAGACTGCACCGATGGCGGAGCTCCGTGCCCTACGAGTGGTGGTGGCCGACGACCACCAGATCTGGCGGTCGGGGCTGCGCGCCGACCTGGGCGAGAACTTCGCCGTCGTCGGCGAGGCCGGCACCGCCATCGAGGCCATCGAGGCCATCCGGCGCGAGAAGCCGGACCTCGTGGTGTGCGACCTGAACATGCCCGAGGGCGGCGGCATCAAGGTGGCCCGCGAGTGCGGCGCCGACGTGCCGATCGTGATGCTCACCGTGTCGGAGTCGGAGCGGGACCTGCTCGACGCGGTGGCGGCCGGCGCGGTGGGCTACCTCGTGAAGTCCACCCCGGTGGAGGAGCTGCGCCGGGGCCTCTGGCAGGCGGCGCAGGGCGAGCCGGTGTTCTCCCCCAGCCTCGCCGCCCTGGTGCTCGGCGAGTTCCGTCGCATGCACAAGGGCTCCGGCGGCGGGCAGGCCCTCTCCGAGCGCGAGCGCGAGGTGCTGCAGTACGTCGCCCGCGGCCACACCTACCGGGAGATCGGCGAGCAGCTGTTCATCGCCGAGAAGACGGTGGAGAACCACGTCCGCAACATCCTCGGCAAGCTCCACCTCAACCGGAAGCAGGAGCTGATCCGCTACGCCCTCGACCACGGGCTCGAGTAGCGCTCGCTAGGGGGTCACGGCGCTGCTGAGCACGCCGGGCCGGGCCTGCACCCGGGCCAGGAAGTCCGACACGAGGTGGTTGAACGTCTTGGCCTGCTCCACCTGGAACAGGTGGGCGCCGCCCCGCACGATGGCCAGCTCGGCGCCCGGGATGAGCGAGGCGATCTCCTCGCCGTCGCCCTGGGTGGTGAGCACGTCCTGGCTGCCCACCAGCACCAGGGTCGGCACCGCGATCGTGCCCAGCTCCCCGCGCAGGCCGTCGTCCATGTCGAGGATGGCCCGGATCTGGGCCACGAAGGACGAGACCGGCACGCTGAACGCGAGCGGCCCGAGCACGGCCAGCGCCGGGGCCAGGCGGCGCAGCGAGCGGGGGCCCACCAGCCAGCGCAGGTTGCGGCGCACGAACTCCCGCATGCCGTAGCCCTGGGCCTGCTCCGCCCACTCGCTGAGCAGCTCGCGACGCCACTCGAAGTGGTGGCAGGCGGTGCAGGCGAGCACCAGCGAGCGGACCCGGTCGGGGAAGCGCACGGCCAGCACCTGGCTGATGATCCCGCCCATGGAGGCGCCGATCACGTGGGCCGAGCCGTAGCCGGCGTGGTCGAGCACGGCCACTGCGTCGGCGGCCATGACCTCGAGGTCGTAGGGGCCGGGCGGGCGGTCCGAGTCGCCCACGCCGCGGTTGTCGACGAGGATCAGCCGGAAACGGGACAGGGCCCGCTTCTGCAGCGTCCAGCCCCGGGAGTCGGCGCCCAGGCCCTGGATCATGAGCAGCGGCTCACCGTCGCGGTTGCCGGACAGGTGGTAGGCGATGCGGGTGCCGTCGGCAGCGTCAGCGAAGGGCATGGGGTCGTCTCCGGTTCCGGCTCACAGCCACCACGACGCCGGGAGGGCGTCGTCGAGGAGGGTCTGGACGGCGTGGCGGGTGGTCTCGGCCAGCTCGGCGGCGGCCAGCGGCCCGCCGGCCGCCGGGATGGCCACCGGCTCGCCGATGGCGATCCGCCACGCCCGACCGGTCTCGCGGCCCACCAGGGCGACCGGCACCACGGGCGCACCGGTGGCGAGGGCGGCTTCGAGGCGGGCGACCTCGAGGGTGCCTGCGTCCACCCGGCTGCGCAGCGAGCGCGAGGTGGGCAGGCCCACCAGCTGGCCGGCGCGCAGCAGGCCGGCGATCTCGTCGGTGCGGTCGAGCACGCCGCCGAAGCGGCGCACGAACGGCCCGACGGGCGCCACGTCGGGCACCCCGACCGTGCGCACGAAGCGCCCGGTGGCCTGGCGGACGCCCCGGGCCAGCACCCACGGCTCGCTGATGCCGAAGCGGCGGTTGCAGACCAGGACGGCTCCGCCCACGGCGGGCAGCTGCTCCGCACTGGAGACCTCGATGTCCCAACGCGCCGCGAAGATCGGGTCGGCCAGGGCGACCAGGTCGGGGTCGAGGCCCCACTCGTCGATGTCGAACTCGCCCCGCGCTCGCCGCTGCAGCAGGGCGAGCGCCTGGGCGCCCGGGATGCCCCGGCGGATGGCGTCGACGTTCACGCCGCCGCCCCCTTGGAGCTCGGCGTGAGGTGGGCGACCGACGCCCACTCGTAGAGCTGGGCCACGACGTCGTCGGTGGCCCGGGGCTCGATGCCGAGCACCCGACGGGCCTCGGCGCCGTCGGCCACCCCGCCGCGCACCAGCAGCTCGCGGGTGTGCTCCGGGAGGGGGGCGCCGAGCAGCTCGGCGGTGGCGGCAGCGAGGAGCCAGCCCGGGCCGACGACCGGGACGGGGATGCGCCCGCCTCGGCGGATGGCCTGGCTGGCGGTGATGGCGCCGGGGCCGACCACGTTGAGCGGGCCGTCGTGGAGGGCGCCGGCCGCTGCGACGATGGCGTGGGCCGCGTCCTCCTGGTGCAGGAGGCAGAAGGGCAGCTCGGCCAGCGGCGGCGGGGTGGCCACCAACGGCAGCCGCAGGAAGCGGCCGAGCGGGCTGGGGAAGCTGGGCCCCACGATGGGCCCGCAGCGCAGGCCGGTGACGGGCACGCCGGCCACCTGGCCGGCCTCGACCGCCACCTGCTCGACGTGGGCCAGCGAGCGGCCGAACGGCGTGGTCGGGTCGATGCGGGCGTCCTCGTCCGGGCGCGACGGGGCGCCCCGTCGGCGGCCGTAGACCTCGATGCCCGAGCGCACGACGATGCCGCGCAGCGACGGGCACGAGGCCGCCGCGCCCAGCACGGACACCGCCGAGGCGGCCGTGCCCAGCCGGGCCTCGGTGGGCTCGAAGCGGGCGTTGGGCTCGTACACGCCGAGGTGGAGGATCACCTCGGGGTCGAAGTCGCGCACCAGCAGCACGGCCTTGCGCCGGTCCCGGGGGTCGATGCGGTGGAACTCGGCCCGGGTGGTGCGCCGCCGCGGCGGGTACCCGTCGATGCCGACGATCTCGGTGAAGCGCTCGTCGGCCTCCAGCAGGTTGGCCACGCGCGTGCCCAGCTCCCCGCCCATCCCGGTGATCAGCGCACGCATCAGGCCTCCCCTCGGTTCACGACGGCCGGCCGCCCTCTACCCCGTCGCCCTCGGTCCGGTCCGTGTCGTCCGCCACGGCGGCGCTCAGCTGTTCGGGGCGCAGCGTGGGGAACAGCACGACGTCGCGGATGGTGCCCACGTCGGCCAGCAGCATCACCAGGCGGTCGATCCCGATGCCGAGGCCGCCGGTGGGCGGCAGGCCGTAGTCGAGCGCCCGGAGGTAGTCCTCGTCGACAGCCATGGCCTCGTCGTCGCCGGCCTCGCCGGCCTTGACCTGGTCCTCGAAGCGGGCCCGCTGGTCGTCCGGGTCGAGCAGCTCGCTGAAGGCGTTGCCGAGCTCGCGCCCGGCGACGATGGCCTCGAAGCGCTCGGTCATCCCGTGCAGCTCGCGGTGGGGGCGGGCCAGCGGCGACACCTCGATCGGGTACTCGGTGGCGAACACCGGGCTCCACTGGGCGGCTTCGGCGGTCTTCTCGTAGAGCTCCAGGATGAGCTTGCCGGGGCCGTAGCTGTCCTGCCACGGCACCTCGTGCTCGTCGCACAGGGCGCGGAGCTCGTCGACGGGCGTGTCGAGGCCGACGGTGACGCCGATCTGCTCGTGGATCAGCTCGGCCAGCGACGCCCGTCGCCACGGCACCGACAGGTCGAGGTCGCGGCCCTGGTAGCTGACCGTGGTGGAGCCGGTGAGCTCCTCGGCGAGGTAGGCCACCAGCTCCTCGACCAAGGCCATGATGTCGGTCCAGTCGGCGTAGGCCTGGTAGAGCTCGAGCATCGTGAACTCGGGGTTGTGCCGCGGGGACAGGCCCTCGTTGCGGAACACCCGGCCGATCTCGAACACCCGGTCGAAGCCGCCCACCACCAGCCGCTTCAGGTACAGCTCGGGCGCGATGCGCAGGTAGAGCTCCTGGTCGAGGGCGTTGTGGTGGGTGGTGAACGGCTTGGCCAGCGCACCACCGGGCACCGGGTGGAAGATCGGGGTCTCGACCTCCATGAAGCCGCGGTCCTCGAGCCAGCGCCGGGTGAGCGACACCAGCTTCGAGCGCAGCTGGAAGGCCCGGCGCGACTCGTCGGTCACCCAGAGGTCGACGTACCGCTGGCGGTAGCGGGTGTCGGGATCGCTCAGGCCGTGCCACTTGTCGGGGAACGGGCGGCGGGTCTCCGCCAGGGTGGTCCACTCCAGGACCTTCACCGACAGCTCGCCCTTGCGGGTGGTCATGACCTCGCCGCGGACGCCGATCCAGTCGCCCAGCGACAGCTTGCCGAAGGCCTCGAAGTCGGCCGTCTCGTTGGCCGGGGCGAACAGCTGGATGCGGCCGGTGGCGTCGGCCAGCTGGCCGAACACCAGCTTCCCCTGGCCCCGGCGCAGCAGCAGCCGGCCGGCGACGGTGACGATCTCACCCGTCTCGACGCCCGGCTCCAGGTCGCCGTGGGCCGCCTTGAGCCCGGCCGCCGTGGCATCGGGATCGAAGCGGTACGGGACGGACGGGCGGTCGGGCAACGAGGACTCCGGGATCGGGCGCTGGCGGCGCAGGATCAACCAGCCTGCCGCGTGGTGCCACGTCGGACCCAACTCTTCCGGGCGACGCCGAGCGTTGGGCGAGACTCGCCGCCATGACGTTCCGCATCCGACCGCTGCAGCCTGGCGACCGCACGGCCTGGGAGCCGCTGTGGGCGGCCTACCTCGACTTCTACGCCACGGAGCTGGCCGAAGGCGTCACCGACGAGGCGTGGCGGCGCCTCGCCGACGCCCTCGAGCCGGTGGGCGCGCTGGGGGCGTTCGCCGCCTCCGACCTCGGCGACGGCGACGGGGCGCTGCTGGGCTTCGCCCACCACACGTTCCACCGTGCCACCTGGTCGCTCACCTCGTACTGCTACCTCGAGGACCTCTACACCGACCCGGCGGCACGGGGCCGGGGCGTCGGCCGGGCCCTGGTGGAGGCCACCGCTGAGCTGGCCGTCGCCACCGGCAGCGACAAGCTGTACTGGCACACCGACACCACCAACGCCACCGCCCGCTCGCTCTACGACCAGCTCGCCACCCACGACGGCGTCATCGTCTACGAGCGCACGCTCCCCTGACGCTCAGCCGTTCCGGGCGAAGACGAGGCGGAGGCCGTGGAGGGTGAGCCACGGCTCCACCCGCTGGATGCTCGACGTGTACGGCGCGATCAGCTCGGCCAGGCCACCGGTGGCCACCACGGTGGGGGCGCCGAGCTCGTCGGTGAGGCGGCGGCAGATGCCGTCGACCTGGCCGGCGAAGCCGAAGATGGCGCCGGCCTGGATCGACTCGACGGTGGTCCGCCCGATGATGCTGCGGGGCTCCACCAGCTCCACCCGGCGCAGGGCGGCAGCCCGGGTGTAGAGGGCGTCGAGGCTGATCTCGACGCCGGGGGCGATCACGCCACCGAGGTACTCGCCCTTGGCCGAGAGGGCGTCGTAGGTGGTGGCGGTGCCGAAGTCGATGACGATCGCCGGCCCGCCGAACAGGTCGAGCGCGGCGACGGCGTTGGCGATGCGGTCGGCACCGACCTCCCGGGGGTTCTCGGTCAGGATCGGCATGCCGGTGCGGACGCCGGGCTCGATCACCACCGGCCGGAAGCCGAAGTACTTCTCGGTCATCTCCCGGAAGGCCGCCGTGCTGCGGGGCACCACCGAGGAGATGGCGATCCCGTCGATGTCGTCGTCGAACGAGAAGCCGTGGAAGCCCAGGAACTCCTGCACCACCAGGGCGTGCTCGTCGGAGGTCCGCTCGGCGTAGGTGGCGATGCGCCAGTGGTCGACCAGGTCCGCCTCGGCCCGGCTCCCGCCCTCGACGTCGTCGGGACCGAAGCCGTCGTCCACCTCACCCGGCGAGCGGAACAGCCCGATCACCGTCTGGGTGTTGCCGATGTCGATGGCCAACAACATGCCCGACAGCCTGCCCCGTCCCCCCCACCCCGTCCGAATCACCCCGGCACCCAGGCGAGCCGCGAAGCCGAGGCGCCCTCTCTCCCACCAAGAAGGCGGTCACGAAGGGCAGGAGCCTGGCCCTTCCGAGCGAAGCGAGCTCGGGGGGTGTCGGGGGCGGAGCTTGCGGAGCCCCCTGACGACCAACGACGGCGGCTCCGCCGCCGTCGTTGCGAGAAGCGCCGGGCGTCAGCCCGTCAACCAGGAAGCTCGGAGGAAGGGACGGAGCGCAGCGACGTCCCTGACGACGAAGTGACCTCGATGTCCAGCCCGATGTCGAGGACGGGGGACGAGTTGGTGAGCGAGCCGCTGGAGACGACGTCGGCGCCGGTGTCGGCGTAGCTGCCGACGGTCTCGAGGGTGATGCCGCCCGACACCTCGAGCAGGGCTCGCCGCGTGCCGGCGATCGCCGCGTGCTCGTCGGCCACGGCGACGCAGGCCCGGACCTCGTCGGGGCTCATGTTGTCGAGCAGCAGGGCGTCGGCCCCGGCCTCCAAGGCCTGCACCACCTGGTCGAGCCGCTCGCACTCGACGTGGACGGTGCGGCCGGGCCACACGTGCGCGCCCGGCGGACGGCTTCGTCGATGCCGAGGGCCGTGAGGTGGTTGTCCTTGAACATCACCCAGTCGCTGAGGTTGCCGCGGTGGTTGCGGGCACCGCCGGCGCGGACGGCCGCCTTCTCCAGCGACCGCAGGCCGGGCGTGGTCTTGCGGGTGTCCCAGACGCGCAGCGGGGCGGCGGCGTCGGCGAAGGCGCGGGTGCGGGTGGCGATGCCGCTCAGGTGCCCGAGGAAGTTGAGGGCGGTGCGCTCGGCGGTGAGCACCGAGGCCAGCGGCCCGGTGACGGTGCCGAGCACGGCGCGGGGTTCGACGCGGTCGCCGTCGGCCACCGCCCACGTGCAGGCGATGGCCGGGTCGACCTGGGCGAAGGTCTCGTCGACGCACGCGGTGCCGGCGATGACGCCGGCCGTGCGCACCACGAACTGCGCCTCGGCGCGCGCCTCCGGCGGCAGCAGGGCGGCGCTGAGGTCGCCGAGCGGGGTGAGGTCCTCGGCCAGCGCGAGGGTGACCGCGGCCCGGATGGTGAACGCCGGGACCGGCGCCAGGGCGGGCGCATCGCTCACCGGGCCGCGCTCAACGGCTGTCGTCCTGCTTCAGGGCGGTGTCGACGCTGACCGCGGCGGCCACCACGAGGCTGAGGAGCGGGCCCTCGAGCGGGCGGTGGATCTGCACGACGTAGTTGTCGGCGGTGGTGAACATGGCCCGGGCCAGGCCGGCGAAGGTCTTGGTGATGCGGGCGACCTCGGTGCCGCTGGCGTCGTTGATGGCGAAGTTCCAGGCCCGCCAGTTCTCGGCGTTGATGGAGCCGACCGGCTGGCCGCCGGCCACCAGGCCGAAGCGGATCTTGCCGATCATGTTCTCCTGCAGGATCTGGCCGATCTCGGCCCCCTGGCCGTCCTGCACCAGGATCTTCGACTTCATCACCTTGGCCGGGCGGGTGAGCTGCAGCTGGATCTGCCCGTGGATGTCGACCACCTGGTACTTGTGGGTCAGGAACTGGTCGACGTTGGTGAGGACCCGCAGCACCTTCTTGGCGGTGCTCTGGCCGATCTCGCGCACGGCGCCGATCTGGGTGCCGTGCTGGTCGAGGATGGCGTACTCGTTGTTGACCTCGATGAGCTTGGCCTTCTGGTTCACCACCAGGACCGGCTCGGTGAACAGCGTGCCGCCGCCCTGGACGGCGCCGGCCTCGATGCCGGCCTTGGCCAGGCCCTTCTGCACCCGCTCCTGCTTGACGTCGCTGAGCGGCACGTGGCCCGGCCCGGTGATGGGGTCGACCGACTGCTTGCCGTGCGAGCTGACCTGGTCGGTCCAGTTGGTCCCGTCGAACCAGCGGTACTCGTGCTTGCCCATGGGGTCCGGGTACCAGTTCGGGCCGTGGCTGCCGGTGTCGCTCATCTCGGTGTTCGCTCCTCGGGGGGTGTGCTCGATCCCGCCGGAGGTTAGTGGGCGGCGAACGTCGCGCTGCCCGGGACCGACGCCGCTACACGAAGACGGTTCGGTGGGCCTGGGCGGGGTCGGTGGCGGGGAAGTCGTCGCGGGTGTGGGCGCCGCGGCTCTCCTCGCGGCGGCGGGCGGCGTCGACCACGGCCCGGCCGACGGTGGCGAGGTTGCGCAGCTCGTAGTCGGCCACCGTGTCGGCCCGGGGCGCGGCCAGGGCGGCGGCGACCACCACGGCGGCGGCGTCGAGGCGGGCGGCGTCGCGCAGGACGCCGGCGTTGTCGGTGAGCTCGCGCTGCAGGACGAGGCGGGCCTTGGCGGGGTCCTCGGGCAGCAGCGACGGGTCGGCCTCGACCGGGTCGAGGTGCACGAAGCGCCCGCCGATCACGCCGGCCGGCACGGTGTCGGGGCGGTCGGGGTCCATCCCGAGGACGGTGCGCATGGCGCCCGAGGCCTCGGGGCCCGACACCCCGGCCTCGATGGCCTCCACGGCCCGGGGGCCGAAGACCATGCCCTCGAGCAACGAGTTGGAGGCGAGCCGGTTGGCGCCGTGAACGCCGGAGCACGAGGCCTCGCCGGCGGCCCAGAGGCCGGGCAGCGACGACGCGCCCTGGAGGTCGGTCACGATGCCGCCACAGGTGTAGTGGGCGGCCGGGGCCACCGGCAGCCAGTCCTTGGCCGGGTCGAGGCCGGCGCGGGTGAGCTCGGCGGCGATGTTCGGGAACCGCTGGTCGAAGTCCTCCAGGCCGGTGGCGTCGAGGAACACGTGGTCGGTGCCCAGCTCCTGCATGCGCCAGGTCTCGGCGCGGGAGACGACGTCGCGGGGCTGGAGCTCGTCGACGAAGCGCTCGCCGTTGGTGTCGCGCAGCAGGGCGCCGTGGCCGCGCAGGGCCTCGGTCAGCAGGGGCCGCGGCATGGAGTCGACCGACAGGGCGGTGGGGTGGAACTGGATGAACTCGATGTCGGCGACCGCCACCCCGGCGCGCAGGGCCATGGCGATGCCGTCGCCGGTGGCCTCCAGCGGGTTGGTGGTGACGGCGTAGAGCTGGCCGGCGCCGCCGGTGGTGACGAGCACGTTGCGGGCCCGCACCTCCTGGATGGTGCCGTCGGGGAAGAGGGCGGTGACGCCCCGGCAGCGGCCGGCCTCGACGATCAGCTCCAGCGCGAAGGCGTGCTCGTGGAGGGCGGCGGCGGTGAGCTGCACGGCCTCGACCAGCGCCCGCTCGACCTCGGCCCCGGTGGCCGAGCCGCCGGCGTGGACGATGCGGGCCAGGGTGTGGCCGCCCTCGCGCGCCAGCTCCAGCTCGCCGCGGCTGTCGCGGTCGAAGATCGCCCCGAGGGTGATGAGGTCGTTGACCCGGGCCGGGCCCTCGTCGACGAGCACCCGCACGGCCTCGGCGTCGCACAGGCCGGCGCCGGCCTTGAGGGTGTCGGCCAGGTGGAGGTCGGTGGAGTCCGGGTCGCCGCCGAGCACGGCGGCGACGCCGCCCTGGGCCCAGCGGGTGGTGGCCTGGGGCAGCTCGCCCTTGGTGAGCACGCCCACCCGCATCTTGTGGGTGTCGGCGGCCCGCACGGCGGCGGAGAGCCCCGCCACCCCGGACCCGAGGACCAGGAGGTCCAGTTCGGCATCGACCATCTGGTCAGTCTGGCCCGTCGCTCCCCCACCCCGTCGAACCGGACACCCGTGGGCGATCGGCTCAGCGGATGGCGTCGACCTCGACGTAGCGGCGCGGCGCCGGCGTGTGCAGCGCGGCGAGCGCGGTGGCGGTTGCCTCGTCGACGATGGCGTTGGCCGTGTCGACGTGCACGATGCGCGGCTCGTAGGTGGCCAGCTCGGCCTGCTCGTAGTCGGCGTAACTGATGAGGATGACCTTGTCTCCGGGCGACACGAGGCGGGCCGCCGCACCGTTGAGGCAGACGTCGCCGGTGCCGCGCGGCCCCTCGATGACGTAGGTCTCGAGGCGGGCGCCGTTGTCGATGTCGACCACCGCCACCTGCTCGAACTCCACCAGGTCGGCGGCGTCCATCAGGTCCCGGTCGACCGTGACCGAGCCCACGTAGTGCAGGTTCGCATCGGTCACCGTGGCGCGGTGGATCTTGGACTTCATCATCCGTCGGCGCATGGCTGACGTCCTTTCGTGGTGGGCGCCGGCGAGCCGGTCGCCCCCGTCTCGGAGCCCCGCCATTGTGCCCGTACAAACCTGCCCTGCGGCAAATCGGCGCCGGTCAGGGGAGATCGACGGCGAGGTTGTCGAGGAGCCGGGTGGTGCCGAAGCGGGCGGCCACCAGGAGGCGCTGCTCGGTGCCGCCCACCACGGTGGCCGGCTCGAGGGTGAGGGCGTCGACCAGCTCGGCGTAGTCCAGCGTCGCCTCGGGCTCGGCGGCCACCGCGTCGGCGAGCGCGGCGCGCACCCGGTCGACGTTGCGCTCGCCGTCGGCGGCCGCCGCGGCGGCAGCCTGCAGGCCCCGGTGCAGCGCCGGCGCCGCCGCCCGCTGGGCCGGCGTGAGGTAGACGTTGCGACTGGACATGGCCAGCCCGTCGGGCTCGCGGACGATGGGGCACCCGACGACGTCGACGGGCATCGAGAGGTCGGCGACCATGCGGCGGACCACGGCCAGCTGCTGGAAGTCCTTGTCGCCGAAGTACGCCCGGCACGGCCCGGCGATCGAGAACAGCTTGGCCACCACGGTGGCCACCCCGGCGAAGTGCTCCGGCCGCGACGCCCCCTCGAAGCGCTCGGTGACGCCGCCCACCGAGACCGTCGTGAGCACCGGCACCGGGTACATCTCGGCCACCGACGGCGTGAACACGTGGGCCACGCCGCACTCGTCGGCCAGGGCCAGGTCCCGCTCCAGGTCGCGGGGGTAGGCACCGAGGTCCTCGTTGGCGGCGAACTGCAGCGGGTTCACGAAGATGCTCGCCACCGCGGTCTCGTTCTCGGCCGACGCCTGGCGCATCAGCGAGGCGTGGCCCTCGTGGAGGTACCCCATGGTCGGCACGAAGCCGATGCCCCGCTCGTCCTCGCGGGCCAGCTCGAGCGCCGCCCGGAAGCCGGCGATGGTCTCGTGCACCTCGGGCATGGCCGACAAGCTAGTCAGAGGCCGGGAGGGAGCCCGTGGCCGTCGACCAGGCGGCGGGCGGCGGCCGCGAGGGCGCGGTAGGCGTCGTGCTCGGAGGCGTCGAGGGCGGCGAGGTGGCGGGCGACGGTGGGCCAGTCGCCGCGAGCGACCGGGCCGGTCAACGCAGCCTCGGGGCCCAGGGCGGCGACGTTCTCGAGGGTGGCGCGGGCCAGGTCGAGGTAGGCCTCCGCCGGCACGCCGATGCCGCCGGCGATGCGGGCGACCTGGCCCATGAGGGCCACCAGGTGGTTCGAGGCCACCGCGGCAGCGGCGTGGTAGGCGGCCCGGTCCGCATCGGCCACCTCGAACCACCGACCGTCGAGGTCGGCGACGGCCCGCACGGCCAGCGGGTCGCCGGCCACCGCGAACCAGGCGCCGGCGGCCAGTCGCCGGGCGCCCACCTCGGCGTCGGGCAGCGAGACCAGCGGGTGCAGCGCGGCCACCCGCCGGTGCGGGGCCAGGACGTCGAGGCCCAGGCTCCCGGCCAGGTGCGCCACCACCGCCCGCTCGTTCGGCTGGACCCTCGACGCCACCTCGGCCACGGTGGCATCGGGCGTGGCCACCACCAGCAGGTCGGTGCCGTCGAGCGCGCCGGCCACGTCGTCGTCGCGGCCCAGGAGGCCGACGAGCTCCCACCCGGCTCGTTGCAGGGCGGCGGCCAGCGAGCGGCCGGCCCGCCCGGGGCCGATCACCCGGAGGCGGGGCGCGACCGTCACCCGTCGGCCGGCTCCCAGCCCTCGAGGTGGCCGGCGGGGTGGACCTGGCCCTGGGCTCGGTCCATGACGTCGGCGTCCACCAGCTCCGGAGCGAGGTCGGCCAGCGGCGCCAGCACGAAGAGGCGCTCGAACATGCGCGGGTGCGGGACCTCGAGGTCGGGCTCGGCGACGGTGGTGCCGTCGATCCAGAGGATGTCGACGTCGAGGGTGCGCGGGCCCCAGCGCTCGAGCCGGACCCGGCCGGCGCCCGACTCGAGGCGGTGGCAGGCCGCCAGCAGCTGGCGGGCGGTGAGGTCGGTGTCGAGCTCGACCACCAGGTTGAGGAACCGGCCCTGGTCGGGCCCGCCCACGGGATCGGTCTCGTAGACGGGCGAGACGGCCACCACCGCGGTGCCCATGGAGGCGCCCAAGGAGCCGACGGCCTCCTGCAGGTACTTGCGCCGGTCGCCCAGGTTGGAGCCCAGCGAGAGGAACGCTCGCGTCATCGGGCGCGGTGGATGCGCACGCCGGAGGTGGCGAGGGCGTGGGGCACCGGGGGCCGGAGCTTGCGCAGCCAGACGGTGACGGCGTCGATGCGGGGATCGACGGCGAGCACGGCGTCGGCGATCACCGCCGAGAGGTGCTCGAGCAGCTGCGGGGTCCCGGCGGCGACGACCGCCGCGACCGCGTCGCAGAGGGCGCCGTAGTCGACGGTGTCGGCCAAGGCGTCGGAGGCGCCGGCGGCCGAGAGGTCGGCGTGGACGTCGAGGTCGACCTGCAGGGGCTGGGCCCGCACGCGCTCCTCGGGGAGCGCGCCGCAGATGCCGACCAGCTCCAGGCCGCGCAGCTCGATGACGTCGGGCGCCGCAGGGCTCAAGACGACGCCCGGGGCAACCCGAGGGCGATGGTCACCAGCTCACGGCCCTGGGGGCCGAGCTGGCGCTGCACGAGGCGCTCGGTGAGCGAGATGGCCTTGGGCCCGGTGGGCAGCAGGCCGGCCCACACGAGGTAGCCGGCGATGATCCCCGACAGCCGGTCGCCCAGCTCCTCGCCGTGGATCAGCACCTTGTTGCCCGCCGCCAGCAGGTCGCGCAGCTCCGGGTAGAAGGCCAGGAGGTAGGTGGCGGCGTCGTCGTGGTTGCCGAACGGGCGGTGCTGCCAGTTGACGCCCAGCTCGTCGTAGTTGTGCAGGTTGGCCGGCGACGGCACGATCGAGATCACCGGCGCGAAGCCCTGCTCGCGCACCCAGATGATCTCCTCCTGGCGCCGCACGCGGCGGTGGTTCGAGCCGTAGCCGCCCGGCCGCTCGCACACCGCCAGGGCGTCCTTCATGACCCATCGGAAGTTCCGGGGCTCGATCCCCTGGGCCCACTTGCCCTTCACCGCCACGTCTGCGTCTCCTCGTTCACGTCATCGACCTCGTTCATCGGGGGCGTCGTCGCCCCTCGCGGATGCGGACCTCGTGGGGCGCTCACGCCGCCACCGTCCGCAGGGCGGCGACGGTCGCCGCCACGTCGTGGACCCGCACCAGGCCGACGCCGGCGGCAGCGGCCGCCACCGCGGTGGCCACCGAGCCCTCCAGGCGATCGCCGGCGGGGATCGGCTCGGGGGCGCCGTCGGCCTCGGCCAGCACCGCCGCGAGGAAGCCCTTGCGGCTGGTGCCGACGGCGACCGGCCAGCCGGTGGCCACCAGGTCGTCGAGGCCCGCCAGCAGGGCCCAGTTGTGCGCCGGGGTCTTGCCGAACCCGATGCCCGGGTCGATCCACACCTCGGCCACGCCGGCCTCGAAGGCCGCCTCGGCCCGCTCGACCAGGTAGGCGAGCACCTCGACCAGGACGTCGTCGTAGGTGGGCGCCACCTGCATGGTGCGCGGCTGGCCCTGCATGTGCATGGCGACCCACCCGGCCCCGGTCTCGGCGGCGACCTCGTGCAGCGAGGCGGTGATGTCGTTGACCAGCGAGGCGCCGGCCGCGACCGCAGCCCGGGCCACGGTGGGCTTGGCGGTGTCGATCGAGACCCGCACCTCGCCGGCGAGGGCCTCGATCACGGGCAGCACGCGAGCCAGCTCGTCGGCCTCGGCCACCGGGTCGGCCCCGGGCCGGCTGGACTCGCCGCCCACGTCGACGATGTCGGCGCCCTCGGCCACCAGGGCCCGGCCGTGGGCGATGGCCCGCTCGGCGTCCGAGAACCGTCCCCCGTCGGAAAACGAATCGGGGGTGACGTTCAGGACCCCCATGACCAACGGATGCACGGGAGGAAAGGTTACCGGCCCCGTCAAATCGAGCATCGGGGCAGGTCAGGGACCTGTGGCCCGCGCCCGGATCAGCGGTTCTGGACGAAGCGCATGGCCTCTTCGCGCGTGGCCACGTTGGTGCGGAACAAGCCCCGCACCGCCGAGGTCACCGTCGACGAGCCGGCCTTCTTCACGCCCCGCATGGACATGCAGAGGTGCTCGGCCTCGATGACCACCATCACGCCCTTGGGCTCCAGGCTGGCCTGGAGGGCGTCGGCCACCTGGCTGGTGAGGCGCTCCTGGACCTGGGGCCGCTTGGCGTAGCCGTCGATCAGCCGGGCGAACTTCGACAGGCCGATCACCCGGCCGTCGCCGTTGGGGATGTAGGCGACGTGGGCCTTGCCGATGAAGGGGGCCAGGTGGTGCTCGCAGAGCGAGTACAGCGGGATGTCGCGGACCATGACCATCTCGTCGTGGTCGGCCTCGAAGGTGGTGCGCAGGTGCCGGGTGGGGTCCTCGTGGAGGCCGGAGCAGATCTCGGCGTACATGCGCGCCACCCGGCCCGGCGTGGCCAGGAGGCCGTCGCGCTCGGGGTCCTCGCCGATGGCCTCGAGGATCTCGCGCACCGCGGCCTCGATGCGAGCGGTGTCGACGGTGGTGGTGGGCTCTTCGGCGTCGGTCACGATCCCGCTCCCGTGTAGGCGGCGATGTAGGGCAGGTTGCGGTAGCGCTCGCTCACGTCGAGGCCGTAGCCCACCACGAAGTCCGGCGGGATCTCGAAGCCCACGTAGCGCAGGTCGGTGTCGGTCTTCTGCAGGCCCTCGCGCACCAGCAGGGCGCACACCTCGACGCTGTTCGGGTTGCGGGCCAGCAGGTTCTTGCGGAGGTACGCCAGCGTGAGGCCGCTGTCGATGATGTCCTCGACGATGAGGACGTCCCGACCGCTGAGGTCGAGGTCGAGGTCCTTCACGATGCGCACCACGCCGCTCGACTTGGTGGCGTTGCCGTAGGACGACACGGCCATGAAGTCGAACTCGACCGGCAGGTCGATCTGGCGGGCGAGGTCGGCCATGAAGAGGAACGCCCCCTTGAGCACGCCCACCAGCAGGGGCGCCCGCCCGGCGTAGTCGGTGGTGACCTGCGCGCCGAGCTCGGCGATCCTCGCCTGCAGCGCCTCGGCGCTCACGATCACCTCGCCGATGTTCGGATCGTCGGCGTACGGGACGGCACCATCAGCCATGGCGGGCAGCATTGCAGAAGCGGCCACGGTCCCCAACCCGACCGGGGAGGCTCACGGCGCCGTCGGGCCTGGTCAGGCCGGTCAGGCCGGGCGGTCCGGCGGTTCGAGGCGCAGCCGTCCGGCGGTGCGGGCCACCCGCCACCCGCCCGCCACCTGGCAGGCCACTGCGTCGCCTGCCGCGACGGCGAGGACGCGGTCGACCGCCGCGGCCTCCGCCGGGTGGCCGTCGCCGACGCCTGCGGCCAGCAGCCAGGCCCGGATCGCCGCCCCGGCCACCGGCCGGGCGGCGGCGCGCAGGTCGGCCGCCGAGGTGGGGTCGACCAGCACCGCCAGGGCCACGAGGGCGTCGTCGACCTCGGCGAAGAGCTCGGCCTGGCGCACCAGGAGCGGCACGGGGTCGCGGCGGCCGAGGTCGGCCAGCAGCGGGAGCAGCTCGTGGCGCACCCGGTTGCGCAGGAACGCCGGGTCGAGGTTGGACGGGTCCTGCACCGGGAGCAGGCCGAGCGCCGCGCACAGCGCCTCGGTCTCCTGGCGGCGCACGTCGACCAGCGGGCGCCGCGGGCTGCGCCGGATGCCCGCCATGCCGGCCGGGCCGGCGCCGCGCGCCAGGTTCAGCAGCACGGTCTCGGCGCGGTCGTCGGCGGTGTGGCCGGTGAGCACGTCCGCCGGGAGCACGCCGTAGCGCGCTGCACGGGCCCGGGCCTCGAGGTTGGGGCCCGGGGCGACCACGACCTGCTCGGCGCGGAACCCGGCACCCAGGCGCCCCGCCACGTCGGCCACCACCTCGGCCTCGGCCGCGGAGCCGGCCCGGATCCCGTGGTCGACGTGCACCGCCACCACCTCGCACCCGGCGGCCACGGCCAGGACCAGGAGCGCCAGCGAGTCGGCGCCGCCGGAGACCGCCACGGTCACGGGCGTGCCCGGAGGCGGGAAGGGGCAGCGGGCCGCCAGCGCAGCCACGAGCGGCGCGCCGAGGTCGAGGGTGCCGGACGTGCGGGGCTCGACCGGGGAGCTCACGGTCGGCGGCGGCGCGCCGGGCTCAGGCGGCGACGACCGGGCCGACCCGGGCGATCCACAGGTCGGGGTCGCGGATCTCGGCGATGCTCGGCAGGTTGCCGGGGTCGACCCAGGCGACGTCGAGCAGCTCGGTGCCGCCGTGCTTCTCGACGACCTCGATGAACGCCTCGCCCTGCTCGTACTGCTTCATCTTGGCGTCGAGGCCGATGAGCTTCTGCAGCAGCTTGGCCGCCGGGTTGCCCTGCTGGCGCCGCTGGCGCAGCACCTGGCCGAAGCGCTCGGCGCTGGGGATCTGGTCGGCGCCGGCGCGGTCCATGGTGACGTCGCCGTGGCCCTCGAGCAGGCTCATGAGGCCGGCCACGCGGTCGAGCACCAGGCGCTGCTCGGGCGAGGCGAGGATGGCCATGATGCCGCCGTCGTCGAGCGGGTTCTTGCCCGAGCGGAGGTCGCCGGCCAGGCGGCCCAGCGCATCGGTGAGGTGCTTCGGGTCCGGGTCGACCGAGCCGACGGTCTCCTGGACGAGGCCCAGGAAGTGCTGGCGCATCCAGGGGATGCCGGTGAACTGGGCGCGGTGGGTGACCTCGTGCAGGGCCAGCCAGTGGCGGAACTCCCGCGGCGGGAAGGCGAAGCGCTTCTCCAGCCCGAGGATGTTGGGCCCGACGTAGTACACGATGTCCTGGTCGTCGGGGTTCTCGTCCTCGACCACCAGCAGGTCGTACTGGCCGAGCACCCGGCTCGACATCCAGCCGAGCATCATCCCCATCTCGGCCCCGGCCACCCGGCTGGCCACGGGGGCGAGCGGGCTGGTGGAGAGGGCGTCGAGCTTGTCGGTGATGGGTCGCAGCAGGCGCTGGAACGAGGCGATGTTGGCCCGCACCCAGCCCTGGCGGTCGGTGACGCGGGCCCGGGCGTTGCCCGACAGGCTGCGCAGGCCGGTGGCGGCGGCGACCTGGTCCTCGGCCAGCGAGGTCAGCTCCTCGAAGTCGGTGGACAGCGAGGCGTAGTGGTACGAGTCGGCGAAGGGCTCACGGCCGGCGGCGCGCACGGCCACCTTCTCGGCCAGGCCCCAGTCGACCGCACCCACGGTCAGCTCCGGCCGCGGGGCGGGTACTTGGGGCGGACGACCTTGTTCAGGTACCCGACGATCGTGGCGAGCACGAAGAGGACGGCTCCGAACACGAGCGGGAGGGCGATCCAGAAGTGCCAGACCTGGGCGAACAGCATGGGGGGCATCCTATGGTCGGGTGGACCTGCCCCCGCCAGTCGGGGCGGCCGGGCCGGCGGGCGGTGGGATCAGCCCTCGGCCTCGATGGCCTGGGCGATCCGGTTCCGCAGCGCATCGGGCACCTGGTCGGTGCACCGGTTGCGCACCACCGTGCGCAGCTCGGCCTCGAAGTCGAACGCCTCGAGGCACGGCGAGCAGTCGTCCAGGTGGTGCTGGATGTGGCTCCGGTCGTCCTCGGTGAGGTGCCCGTCGAGGTACTGGTAGAGCTCTCGAAGCGTCTTGTTGCAATCAGCCATGGGAGGTTCCTGGTCAGCGTTCGGTCGCCGGAGCGGCCGTCACGGGCTCGGGATCGGAGGGCTCATCGGCAAGCCCGTGGGTGACGGCATAGTCGAACAACCCCTTCTGCAGCGCCTTTCTTCCCCGGTGCAACCGGCTCATCACGGTGCCGATCGGGATGTCGAGGATCTCGGCGATCTCCTTGTAGGAGAAGCCCTCGACGTCCGCGAGGAGCACGGCCATGCGGAACGACTCCGGCAGGGCCTCCACCGCGGCCTTCACCTCGGCCTCGCTGAAGGTGTCCATCAGCTCGTCCTCGGCGCTGCGCCCGAGGCTCGCCGCCTCCAGGCCGCCGAGCCGCTTGTAGAGGTAGAGGTCCTCGACCTCGTCGAGCTCGGACTCCTCCGGCCGGCGCTGCTTGGCCCGGTAGGAGTTGATGTAGGTGTTGGTGAGGATGCGGTACATCCAGGCCTTGAGGTTGGTGCCCTCCTGGAAGCCCTTGAAGCCGCGGTAGGCCCGGAGGTAGGTCTCCTGGACGAGGTCGTCGGCGTCGGCCGGGTTGCGGGTCATCCGCAGGGCGCCGGAGTAGAGCGAGCTCATGAGGGGCATCGCCTGCTCCGCGAAGGTCGCTTGGTCGGCCATCGGGCCAACCTACCGGGTGCGGGCCGTGCGCAGCACCCGGTTCGGCAGGCGACGACAGGCCCCGAGAGGCGTATCGTGGCGCCGGGGTCACCACCCCTCGGGTCGGGAGAGGGCCATGGAGCAGGTGCCGGGCAACACCGAGAGCGACGGCACGCCGATCCCCCTCGGCGGCTGGGAGCAGGTGTTCGCGCGGTCCCCCATCCCGATGGGCGTGGCCCAGGGCTTCCGGTGGGTCCGGGTCAACGAGGCGCTCGCCGAGCTGATCGGCCTGCCGGCGTCGGAGATCGTCGGCCACGACTCCCGCCGGTTCCTGGGTGCCGACATCCTCGACGGGATCGCCCAGGCGATGGTGGCGGCCGCCGAGGGGGCCCGCCGCCTGCACCTCGAGGGCACGGTCGTCACGGGCGACGGCACTGAGCGGTGGGCGTCGATCGACGCCGTGATCATCTTCGGCACCGCCACCGACGGCGACGTCGACGCCGTCACCGCCGTGGTGCAGGCCACCGACCTCACCGACCTCCACGCCGCCCGCGAGTCGGTGGCCGCTTCCGAGCGGCGCTACCGCAGCCTGCTCGCCAACATCAGCGACACCGTCTCGCTCACCGATGCCGACGGCAACCTCCTGTTCTCCACCGGCCGGCAGAACCGGGCGCTCGGCTACACGGCGGCGCACTGGGAGGACCTGCACCCGCTGTCGCTGATCCACCCGGACGACCTCGAGCGGGCGACGGCCGCGTGGCAAGCCGGCCTCGAGCGACCGGGGGTCGAGCTGGGCGAAGAGGTGCGCATGCGAGGCGCCAACGGCTCGTGGGTCGACGTCGTGGTGACCGGCGTGAACCTCCTGCACGATCCCGACGTCGGCGGGATGGTCATCACCACGCGCAACATCACCGCGCTGCGGCGGGCCGAGCGGCTGGCGTCGAGCCAGGCGGCGGTGCTCGAGCTCATCGCCCGGGCGGCGCCGTTGGCCGACGTGCTCGATCGCTGCGTGGAGCTGGTGGAGGAGAACGGCATCGGCGGCCAGTCCTCGATCTACCTGCTCGACCAGGATCGGCTGGTCATGCGGGCCGGGCGGGCGCCGGAGGTGCTCAACGCCTTCATGGCCCCGCCGCCGAGGACCCCGCCGCGCTGCCTGTGCGACGTCGCCATCGCCTCCGGCGCCGCGGCCTACCTGCCGGACCTCGACCACCACCACGGGCACGGCGAGAGCCTCGATGAGCTGCTGGAGCTGGGCCACCAGCTCGGCGTCGGCGCCGCGTGGAGCCAGCCCATCGTCTCCATCGGCACCGGCGAGCCGGTGGGCACGCTCTCCACCACCTACGAGCGCCCCCACGTCCCCGACCGCCACGAGCAGCGGGTGGGCGAGCTGGCGTCGAGCCTGGTGGCCATCGCCCTGGAGCGGGTGGAGAGCGAGGCCCGGCTGGCCCA
The DNA here is from genome assembly GCF_019048865.1 of Aquihabitans sp. G128. Classification (GTDB taxonomy): domain Bacteria; phylum Actinomycetota; class Acidimicrobiia; order Acidimicrobiales; family Iamiaceae; genus Aquihabitans. Next base: position 2,682,927 of record NZ_CP077604.1, read on the forward strand.
CCAGGCGCTCCACGACGCCCTCACCGGGCTGCCCAACCGGACGCTGCTGCTCGACCGCCTCGACCACGCGCTGGCCCGGCGGGACCGCCACGACGAGGGCCTGGCCCTGCTCTTCTGCGACCTCGACCGGTTCAAGGTCGTGAACGACAGCCTGGGCCACGGCGTGGGCGACCAGCTGCTCGTGGCCTTCGCCGATCGCCTCCGGGCCACCCTGGCGGTCGGCGACACCGTGGCCCGCTTCGGCGGCGACGAGTTCGTGGTCCTGCTCGAAGGCGTCGAGGACCGCGCCGAGGCGACCGAGGTGGCGGCCCAGGTCGCCGCCTCACTGGAGCAGCCCTTCGTCCTGCCCGGCGGCCAGGAGGTGTACCTCACCGTCAGCATCGGCCTCGCCCACGCCGGCAGCCACGAGGGCGGCGACGCGTGGCTGCGCGACGCCGACGCCGCCATGTACCGGGCGAAGGAGCGGGGCCGGAACCGCATCGAGCGGTTCGACACCGACATGCGCGAAGCGGCCACCAAGCGCCTCCAGGTCGAGACCGACCTGCGCCGAGCCGTCCCGCTGGACCAGCTCGCCGTGCACTACCAGCCGGTGGTCGACCTCGGCTCGGGTCGCATCGTCGGCGCCGAGGCCCTCGTGCGCTGGCACCACCCCGAGCGCGGGCTGCTGGCGCCCGACGACTTCATCGCCATCGCCGAGGAGACCGGTGCCATCGAGGCGCTCGGCCGCCACGTCCTCGATCGCTCCATCGGCGACCTGAGCGGCGTCCTCCGACGCCTCGGCCCTCGGCCGTTCCAGCTCGGCGTGAACGTGTCGGCCCGCCAGCTCAGCGGCCCCGGCCTCGACCTCGTGGTGCAGGAGCTGTGCATGCGTCACGGCTGGGACCCCCACGACCTGCTCCTGGAGATCACCGAGTCGGCCCTCACGGTCGGCATCAACGGGCCGGTGGACCTGCTCGACCGGATCACCGCGCTCGGCGTCGAGGTCGCGCTCGACGACTTCGGCACCGGCCACTCGTCGCTCACCCGCCTCGGCCGCATGCCGGTGGGCCAGATCAAGATCGACCGCAGCTTCGTGGCGGCCATCGACCACGCCGGCGGGCGCCTGGTGAAGATCGTCGACGCCGTGGTCGCCATGGCCCGGGCGCTCGACCTGCGCATCTCCGCCGAGGGCATCGAGAGCCAGGAGCAGCTCGACCACCTGCGCCGGGCCGGCTGCGAGCTGGCCCAGGGCTACCTCTTCGCCAAGCCGCTCCCGCTCGACGAGTTCGAGCAGCTCCTGGCCGCCGACCCCCGCTGGTAGCCACCCGCCGCGCCGCCAGGCTCAGGACGACGGCCGCCAGCCGGGTGGGGGGTCCTCGCCGGTGCGACCGTCGACGGCCTCGCGCAACAGGTCGGCGTGGCCGGTGTGGCGGCCGTACTCCTCGATCAGGTCGCAGAGGAGGCGGCGGAGGCTGGCGTGGGTGCCGTCCGGGGCGGTCAGGTTCGTGGGCTGGTCGATGCCGCCCGCCGCGAGGGCGACAGCGAACCGGGTACGGGACCGGGCCACCGCGCCGTCCCAGAGGGCGTAGAGCTGCTCCGGGGCGTCGTCGGCGGCGGAGGTGAGCTCCCAGTCCTCGTCGTCGTCCCACGGGGCGCTGGCCCACGGTTCGCCCACCGGGTCGCCGCGCAGGCGGGCCGTGGACGCGTGGTCCTCCTGCAGGGCCAGGTGCTTGAGCAGCCCGCCCAGGGTCAGGGTGGAGGCGCCCACCCGCGCTGCGAGCCCGTCGGCGTCGAGCCCGTCGGCCTTCCAGCGGAACGTGGTCCGGAGCCGGTCCAACGCCCCGAGCACGTGGTCCACCTCGGTCCCGGCGAAGGGCGGCTCCCAGGGCCTGGCGTCGTCGTCGTCGTCAGCCATGCCGGGACCGTAGACCGGTCGCCTCCCGATGACGAGGGTGGCCTCAGCGGCCGATCTGGTCGTCGTAGACGTGGTCCAGGGGGTTGCCGTCGTGCTCCTTGTCGGAGTCGTCGTTGAGCTCCATGTCCGGGTCGAGGCTCAGGTGGCCCTCGCCGTGCTCGTCGCCCAGGCCGCTCTCGTGGTCGACGATCGTGGTGCTCAGGCCCCGGTCGTCCCGGGCCTCGATCAGGTCCTGGATGGAGTCGTCGCCCGGCTCGGCCTCGCCGAGGGCGTGGATGGTGCCGTAGTCGAAGTACTTGTTCAGGGCGTCGTCGCCGTCGTTGACCGTGACGGTGAGGGTCTTGATGCGATCCGACACGAGCGCCCCGAAGTCGTTCGCATCCTCCTCGTAGCCGTAGCGCGGGATGGCCGGCTCGATGGCGAGGTAGTCCACCTGGAAGCCGCCGTCGTCGGCCATGTCCGTCAGCGCGTTGAGGGCGACCTTGTTACCGAGGCTGTGGGCCGAGAGCTTCACGTCGGCATCGGGGTTCGACGCGTTCAGGGCGTCGAAGATCCGGGTGAGCGCCGCAGCCGCCGGGTCGGCGTTGCCCCGGGCCTCGTTCCAGTCGGTCGGGCCGCTGCCGGAGTCCCAGTCGACGGTGACGATCGTGGTGTCGTCCTCGCCCCGCTCGTGGTAGCGGGTGGCCACGTGGTGGCCGGCCGACTCCAGCGGGTCGGTGCCGGTGGTGAAGCCGTGGACCAGGAAGTGCAGCGGGCCGTCTTCGCCGTCGATGCCGTGCAGGCGGAGGATCTCCTGGACGTCCTCCTGCGAGTAGCCCTCGAGGATGCCGGGGTCGTTCAGGTTCAGCCGGATCTCCCGGGGCTCGCCGTTCGAGCCGTCGTTGTTCACGTCGACCAGGTCCTTGGAGAGCTCGTAGAGCCGATCGGTCTCCCGCTTGAGGTGGGCCAGGCGCTCGGCCGGGGTCTCCGGCGCGGTGCTGAGGAAGAACGGCGAGCTCAGGTCGAGGTGGACGGTGTCGTGGGGCTGGTGCTCCTGCCGCAGCTGCAGGAACAGGTCGAGGTAGGTCAGGTCGGGCAGCTCGCCGCTGTCGAGCTCGCCATCGGCGTCGGCATCGAGGGCCCGCAGCGCGTCGGCGTAGCCCTGGACGCTCGTGGAGGCGGCGCGGAGGTCCGAGACCGCCGAGCTGACCCGCCCCTGGATCGAGCACGGCGCACCGAGCGGCGGCGACGCCGGGGCCGTGGTGAGCGCCAGCCAGGCCACGCCGTACGCGGTGGTCGAGTGGTCGGTCAGGTCGAGCACCCCGCTGGCGTCCACGGCGTAGGCGTCGAGCACCGCCGGGTCGGCGCCGAGCACGCCGCCGTCGGTCATGCCGCCACCACCGGCTCGGGCGCGTCCCGCTTCGCCTTCCAGCGGGCGAGGTCGGTCTCGTACTGGTGCTGGCGGAGGTCGGCGGCGGCGATGGCGTGGACGAGCCAGTCGCGGTCGACCTGCAGAGCGGCGGTGCAACCGGGTGCGACCTCCTGGCCGGCCTCGATCACCCGGTCCTCGAACCGGCCCCGGGCGGTCCCGCTGAACGTGCCTCCCAGGATCAGCTCGCCGGTGAGGTGGCGGTGCTGGGTGGACGCCCGGTGCAGGTCGTCGAGGAGGGCGTCGATCGCCCGGATCGCCGCCCGGGCCTCGGCGTAGGGGAACACCGGCTCCGTCGGGGGCGGGCCCAGTGGCGGGGTCGAGTGCGGCATGGGCACCGGGCCGGGGCCCGGCCCGGGGCGGACGGGCGGCATGGGGACCGGGCTCGGCTCGGGCATGGGGTCGACCGTACGGACGCCGGGCGCCGGCGTCTCTGGGGCGCGGACCCCAACGGGGGCGGGAACCAGCCCGCCAGGTAGGTTCCCCACGGTGAAGGAGCCAGTTGGAGATGCCGCTCGACTGGCCGCCCTCAGCGCCTGCCGGGTCATGGACGGCCCGCCGCGGCCCCACCTGGACCGCATCGCCGAGCTCGTCGTCTCGTTGACCGGGGCGCCCGTGTGCCTCGTCTCGCTGGTCGACGAGCGGCGCCAGTTCTTCGCTGCCCAGATCGGGATGCGGGGCCAAGCGGCCGACGACCGGGGCACCCCGCTCTCGCACTCGCTGTGCCGCTACGTGGTCCTGTCCGACGACGCCCTGGTGATCGACGACGCTGCGGCCGACCCCGAGTTCCGGGACCACCCCGCGGTCACCGACCTGGGCGTGGCGGCGTACTGCGGTGTGCCGATCCGGGACCCGGCCGGCCACACGCTCGGCAGCCTCTGCGCCATCGACACCGTTCCGCACGCCTGGACGGCCACCGACGTGACCACGCTGCGCGCCCTGGCCGAGGCCGTCAGCGCCGAGATCGAGACCGACGTGCGCTACCGGCGGCTCACCGTCGACCTCCACCGCCGCCTGCTCCCCGCCACCCTGCCGGCGAGCACCCGGTGGGACCTCGGCGCCGCCTACCGGTCCCTCGACACCGACGTCGGCCTCGGCGGCGACTTCTACGACGCCATCGAGGGGCCCGACGGCTGCCTCACCCTCGTGATCGGCGACATCGTCGGCCACGATGCCGACGCCGCCATCGCCATGGGCCAGCTCCGTGCCGCCACCATCGCCCTCGTCCACCAGGGCGCCTCGCTCGCTGGCGTGGCCGGCACGCTCGACCGCACGTGCGCCTCCCTGCCCAACGTCTTCTGCAGCGCGTGGGTGGCCGTGCGGCTCGACGCCGACGCGCGGGGGGGCCACCTACCTCTCGGCCGGCGCCATCCCGCCGCTGCTCGTCACCGCGGCCGGTGCCAGCCGGTACCTCGAAGCGGCATCGGGCGGCCCCATCGGGGTGCGCGAGCCTCGGTCCGAGGCCCCGATCGAGCTCGGCCCCGGCGACACCCTCGTCCTCTGCAGCGACGGCCTCGTCGAGGAGCGGCGGGCCTCCATCGACCTCGGGCTCGAACGGCTGTCGGGCACCGCCGCCCGGCGCCGGACCGACGCCGCCCAGGACCTGGCCGACGCCCTGCTGGCCGACCGCACCGGCTCGTCCGATCCCGGCGACGACATCGCCGTGCTCACCTGCCGCATCGCCTGACCGCAGTGCAGCTGGGCAGAGGATCCTTGGAGCCCGAGAGGAGCACCGAGCTCCTCACCCCACCTCATGACGATGAGCCCGCCGCAGAGCAGCTGGGCAGAGGACCTTTGGAGCCCGAGAGGAGAATCGAGCTCCTCGGCCCACCTCATGACGATGAGCCCGCCGCAGAGCAGCTGGGCAGAGGACCTTTGGAGCCCGAGAGGAGAATCGAACTCCTGACCTGCTCATTACGAGTGAGCTGCTCTGCCGTCTGAGCTACCCGGGCGTGGGAACGGTCACCGTACCCGACGGCACCGGCCCCAGGCCAAGCTCGTTGGTGGGCGTCGCCCCTAACCTGCCCCGGTGCCCGTACCGCCCGCCCCGGCTCCTGCTGAGGCCCCGGACCGACGGTGGCTGGTGCAGCTGGGCCTGCTGGTGGCGCTCGGCGTGGCGCTGCGGGCCGCCTACGTGCTGCTGGTGGTGGCCCACACCAAGCCGGGCCTGGACGCCGTCTGGTACACGCTGCAGGGCGGGGCCATCGGTGACGGCAAGGGCTACGTGGTGCCCACCAGCCTGTTCGCCGAGCGCACGGTGCCCACCGCCGGGTTCCCGCCCGTGTACCCGGCGTACCAGGCGGCGTGGCAGTGGCTCTTCGGCGGCGGGCCGACCTCCGTGCGGCTGGCCGGGGTGGTGCCCGGGGCGGCCACCGTCGCCCTCGCCGGCGTGCTCGGTCGCCGAGCCCTCGGCGCCCGGGCCGGGTTGCTCGCCGCCGCCATCGTGGCGGTCGACCCGATCCTGCTGGCCGTCGACGGCGCCGCCATGAGCGAGAGCGCCACGGTGCCGCTGGTGCTGGCGGCGGTGGTGGTCGGCCACCGCATCGCTACCGACGGCGTCCGGGCGGGTCGCGTGGTCGCCCTCGGCCTCCTGTGCGGCGTGGCCGCGCTGAGCCGCCAGGACCTCCTGCTCCTGCTCCCGCTCGTGGCGGTGCCCGCCCTCGCCTGGGCCCCCGACGTGGCGCGGCTCCGCCGGGTGGCCGCCGGTGCCGTCGTGGTGCTCCTGGCGGCCGTCGTCGTGGTGCCGTGGGCGTGGCGCAACCACCGGGAGGTCGATGCCTTCACGGTCTCGACGCTCTCCCCGAGCAGCGTCCTGGCCGGCTCGAACTGCGCCCAGGTCTACGGCGGCCCGGACCTCGGCAGCTGGTCGTTCCCCTGCGTGGCCGCCGTGGGCGTCCCCGCCGGCGCGCCGGAGGCCGAGCTCGCCTCGGCCCAGCAGCACGCCGGCCTGGCCTACGCCCGCCACCACGCCGGCCGCCTCCCCCTCGTGGTGGCCGCCCGCCAGGCTCGGGTGTGGTCCCTCTGGGATCCGCGCGACCTGGCCCGGCGCGACGCCGAGGAGTCCCGTCGCTACGGCTGGCAGCTCGTGGCTCGGCCCATCGAGGCGGGCATGGCCCTCGTGGGCGTGACCGGGCTGGCGCTGCTGGTGCGCCGTCGGGGCCGGGTGGCGCTGCTCGCCCTGGTGCCGGTCGCGCTGGTCGTGGTCACGGCCACGATCACCTACGGCAACCCCCGCTTCGCCTCCATCAGCCACCCGGTGCTCGCCCTGGGCGTGGCCTACCTGGTGAGCGTGGGCAGCTTCAGGGCGAGGGCCAGCAGGTAGAGCTCTTCGCTGGGGTTGAACAGCAGGTCCTCGACGGCCTGGTGGACCGCCTCCAGCCCGGCCAGCGCGGCCGAGGGGTCGTCGGCGGCCGCCAGCTCGTCCCGGTAGGTGGCAGCCAGGGAGCCGAGGCCCATGCGCAGCTCGTCGGTGCGGAGGCGCCGAGCCTCGCGGCGGTGGCGCTCCTCGAGCACCTTGGCCCCGGAGCCGCGCTGGCCGTAGCGCTCGATGCGCTCGGCCATCTCCAGGACCTCGGCCTCGTGGCGGTCCTTGAGCGGGGCCTGGGCGTCGTCGATGGTGGCGCGCAGGTCGCTGACGGCGGCGGCGGCGGTGGCGCCGCTGCCGTCGAGGCGGCGGGGCAGGTCTCGCCACGCCGCCAGGCGCAGGGCGAGGCGCTCGTCGGTGGCCAGCAGGCGGGCCCGGTCGAGGTCGCCGCCAGCGAAAGAGGCGGCCTCGGCCGCCCGCTCCGGGTCGATGCCCTCGGCCTCCAGCCGAGCGGTGATGACCGCCGGGGCCACGGCCACGAAGTCGACACGGATGCACCGCGAGGCGATGGTGATGAGCTCCGGGGGGAGCGAATCGGCCAGCACGATGAAGAACGTGCCCGCCGCCGGCTCCTCGATGGTCTTGAGGAGCTTGGCCGCGGCCGCCGGCTGGACGAGGTGGAACTCGTCGAGCACCAGCACCTTGCGGCGGCCCTCGATGCCCGAGCGGCTGGCCCGCTCGACGATCTGCTGGGCCTGCTCGGCCGAGATCGAGGGGCCGGTGCGCTCGGCGACGATGAGGTCGGGGTGCTGCTCGGCGCGGGCCAGCGCCCGGGTGCGGGTGGCGCCGTCGACGTCGCCGGCCTCGTCGAGGTCGATGGCCAGCAGGTCCCCGGCGAACGCCCGGGCCGCCGCCCGCTTGCCCGAGCCGCGCGGCCCGACGAAGAGCCAGGCGTGCACGGCGCCGGCGCCCGAGGCACCCTGCAGGAGGGCCACCGCCGGCTCCTGGCCCACGACGTCGTCCCACGCGCTGGCGCGCCCGAGGTCGACGGAGCTCACGGGCCGGCCACCGGATCGGGCAGGCGGGCGTTGACGACCGCGGTGGCGCGCTCGGCCACCTCGTCGACCGAGCCGTCGCCGTCGACGACCACCCACCGCTCCTGGTCCTCGGCGGCCTGGTGGAGGAAGCCGGAGGCCACCCGACGGTGGAACTCGTCGCCCGCGGCTTCGAGGCGATCGGGCGCACCGGCGGCGGCCAACCGAGAAGCGGCCACCTCGGGCTCCACGTGGAGCAGCACCACCAGGTCGGGGACCAGGCCGTCGGTGGCGAAGGCCGAGAGGGCGCCCACGGCGTCGGCGCCGAGCTCGCGCCCGTAGCCCTGGTAGGCGATCGACGAGCCGACGTAGCGATCGCACACGACGTCGCGGCCCCGGTTGAGGGCGGGGCGGATGCGGGTGGCCACGTGGTGGGCGCGGTCGGCGGCCATCAGCAGCGCCTCGGCCCGGGGGTCGAGGTGGCCGGTGGCCGGATCGAGGAGGATCGACCGGAGCCGGGCGCCGACCTCGGAGTCACCGGGCTCGAAGGTGAGCTCGGCACCCCAGCGCCGGGCCAGCAGGGCGGCCTGGGTGGACTTGCCCGACCCCTCGCCCCCCTCGAACACCACGAACCGACCCATGGCGACCGACGTTACCCATCCGCTCGCGGCCGCCGGACCGACGGGACCGAGCGGCCGGCGGTCAGAACGGGGCGTCGTCGTCGGGCAGCGCGGTGGCCTCGGCCACCGCGTCGACGGCCGCCGCCGCCTTCTTGGCCGCCGCGCTCTTCTTGGCCGGGGCCTTCTTCGCCGTCGCCTTCTTGGCGGGGGACTTCTTGGCCGGCGCCTTCTTGGCGGCTGCCTTCTTCTTCGCCGGCGCCTTCTTCTTGGCCGCCTTCTTCTTCTTGGCGGGACCGGCGTCGCGACGGATCTGCAGCAGCTCGCTGGCCCGCTCGTCGGTGATGGTCTCGACCTCGTCGCCCTTGCGCAGGGAGGCGTTGGTCTCGCCATCGGTCACGTAGGGCCCGAAGCGGCCGTCCTTCAGGACCATGGGCTTCTCGGACACGGGGTCGACACCGAGCTCGCGCAGCGGGGCCGCCGCGGTCTGGCCCCGGCGCTGCTTGGGCGTGGCGAGGATGGCGAGGGCCTTCTCGAGGTCGACCTGGAAGATCTGCTCCTCGGTCTCGAGCGAGCGGGTCTCGGACTTGGTGGCCCCCCTTGTCGTCGATGAAGTCCTTCTTCAGGTACGGCCCGTAGCGGCCGTTCATGGCCAGGATCTCGTTGCCGTCGGACGGGTCGGTGCCGACCACCCGAGGCAGCGACAGGAGCTGGAGGGCGTCCTCGAGCGTGATGCGCTCGACGGTCATGGTCTTGAACAGCGACGCCGTCTTCGGCTTGTCCTCGGGCTTGATCTTGCCCTTGCCCTCGGGCATCTCGCCGACCTGCACGTAGGGCCCGAACCGGCCGGCCTTGGCCAGCACGTCCAGCCCGCTCTCGGGGTCGGTGCCCAGCACGCGGTCGCCGTTGCCGGCCGCCAGGAGCTCGATGGCCTTGAACACGTCGAGCTCGTCGGGGGCCAGGTCGTCGGGGATCGACGCGGAGTCGTCGCCCTTCTTGAGGTACGGGCCGAACTTGCCCGGCTTCACCAGGATCTCTTCGCCGTCGGGCGTGACGAACCGGCCCACCACGTTGATCTCGGCGGGGTCGATGTCCTCCTTGCCCTGCTCCACCAGGAGCTTGAGCCCCGGGGCACCGGGCGAGACGTCGGCCAGCTCGGCGGGCTGCTCGCCGGCCTCGTCGCCGAACCAGAACTGGTTCAGCCACGGCTCGCGGTCGAGCGTGCCGCCGGCGATGCCGTCGAGCTCGTCCTCCATGCGGGCCGTGAAGGCGTAGTCGACGAGGTCGCCGAAGTGCTGCTCGAGCAGGTTGATCACCGCGAAGGCCGTCCAGGTGGGGACGAGGGCCGAGCCCTTCTTCCACACGTAGCCGCGGTCCTGGATGGTCTGCATGATCGAGGCGTAGGTGGAGGGCCGGCCGATGCCGAGCTCCTCCAGGCGCTTCACCAGCGAGGCCTCGGTGTAGCGGGCGGGCGGCGAGGTGGTGTGGCCCTTGGCCTCGAGCTCGGGCGACGGCAGGTCCTGGCCGACGGTGAGCACCGGCAGCAGCGTCTCGCGGTCGTCGAGGGCGGCATCGGGGTCGTCGGTGCCCTCGACGTAGGCCCGCAGGTAGCCCGGGAAGGTGATGGAGCGGCCCGAGGCGCCGAACTCGGCGTCGCGGCCGTCGGCGGCAGTGGCCCCGATGCGCACCGAGACCGACTGGCCCCGGGCGTCGACCATCTGCGAGGCGACGGTGCGCTTCCAGATCAGCTCGTAGAGCCGCAGCGCGTCGGCGCGCAGCTCGCCGGCCAGCTGCTCCGGCGTGCGGAACGACTCGCCGGCCGGGCGGATGGCCTCGTGGGCCTCCTGGGCGTTCTTGACCTTGCGGTCGTAGGTGCGGGGCGCGGCCGGCACGTACTCCGGGCCGTAGAGCTCACGCACCTGGGTGCGCGCGGCGTTGAGCGCCGTCTCCGACAGCGTGGTGCTGTCGGTCCGCATGTAGGTGATGTAGCCGTTCTGGTAGAGGTCCTGGGCCACCCGCATGACCTGGGCCGAGGTCATGCGCAGCTTGCGACCGCCCTCCTGCTGGAGGGTGGAGGTCATGAACGGCGGCTTGGGCCGCGAGGTGAACGGCTTCTCCTCGACGCTGCGCACCGCGAAGCTCGACGACCCGAGCGCCGAGGCCAGGCCCCGGGCGGTGGGCTCGTCGACCACGGTGACGTCGCGGACCAGGTTGCCGGCGTCGTCGAAGTCGCGGCCGCTGGCCACCCGCTTGCCGTCGAGCTGCACCAGGGTGGCACCGAAGGCGGGGTCGGTGGCGAAGGTGGCGCCGAGGTCCCAGTAGTCGGCGGGGTTGAAGGCGATGCGCTCGCGCTCGCGCTCCACCACCAGCCGCACCGCCGGGCTCTGCACCCGGCCGGCGGACAGGCCGGCGTTGACCTTGCGCCACAGGACCTCGGACACCGGGTAGCCGAAGAGCCGGTCGACGATGCGCCGGGTCTCCTGGGCGTCGACCAGGCCCTCGTCGATGTCGCGCCAGTTGTCGACCGCGTGCTCGATGGCCGAGCGGGTGATCTCGTGGAACACCATGCGCTTGACCGGGACCTTGGGCTGCAGGACCTGCAGGAGGTGCCAGGAGATGGCCTCCCCTTCGCGATCCTCATCCGTCGCGAGGTACAGCTCGTCGGCGTCCTTCAGCAGCGCCTTCAACCGCTTGATGACGTCCTTCTTCGGCGCGTGCACCTCGTAGGTGGGCGTGAAGTGGTGGTCGACGTCGATGCTCAGGCCCTTGGAGGGCAGGTCGCGGATGTGGCCCACCGACGATTCGACGTGGTAGTCGTCGCCGAGGAAGCCCGCGATGGTGCGGGCTTTGGCCGGGCTCTCGACGATCACCAGTGGCTTGGGCACGCGCAGTAGAGAAAGCCATCGCAACGCCCCCTGTCAACACGTCCCCCCACGGGCCACCACCGTGGGTGACTCGCAGGAGGCCGTGGCGCGCTGCAGAATGCGCACGGACCGATCGGGTTCCACGAGCACGGGAGCGGGCGAATGCGGGCAGGGAAGAAGCAGATCGTGGCAGCGCTGTGCGCCGTCGTGGCGCTGGCGGTCGGCGCCGCGGCGCCGGGGGCCGCCTCGTCGGCGGCGCCCACCGGGACCAAGGGCCCCTACGGCGACGGCCAGATCCGCTTCACCAACGCCGACGGCACCGTCACCGCCGGTCCCGGCTTCACGCTGCCGGGGGCCCAGGTGCTCACCGGCGACTTCGTGGGCAGCGACTTCGACGACATCTTCTTCTACACACCCGGCGCCGGCGGCGACCTCATCTCCCGCTCGAACGGCGACGGCACCTTCAGCTCGATGGCCGTCTCGGTCTCGGGCACCTACACGCCCCTCGTCGGGTCCTTCGCGGACAACGACGGCAAGGACGACATCCTCTGGTACGCCCCGGGGACCGCTGCCGACTCGCTCTGGGACTTCAACGAGGACGGCACCATCACCACCACGTCGCTGACGATCAACGGCACCTACACGCCGCTGGTGGGCGACTTCTCCGACGACGTGGCCCAGGACGTCGTCTGGTACAGCCCCGGCACCGGCACCGCCTCGTGGTGGAAGGTCACCAGCTCCGGCGACGACTTCCTCTACAAGGCCATCCCACTGTCGGTCCCCAAGGACGCCCGCACCGCGGTGGCCTTCTTCGCCGGCCAGGCCTCGCCGTCGTTCGACGGCATCAGCGACATCCTCTTCTACGGGCCCGGCGCCGCCGCCGACTCGCTGTGGGACTTCAACGACGACGAGTCGATCACCAAGAGCCCCCTCACCATCGACGGCGACTACACCCTCGTGCCCGGCGACTTCAGCCACGACGGCTACAACGACGTCATCCTCTACACGCCGGGCACCGGCGCCGACCGCCTGTGGAACTTCACCGGGGCCGGCGGGGCGCACACGTCCACGGCGCTCACCATCGACGGCCGCTTCACGCCCGTGACGTGCCGGTGCATCGGCCAGAGCCCGCAGGAGACCGACATCGCCTGGTTCGGCGCCGGCTCCAGCCCCGACCGGCTGTGGGACTTCAACTACGGCACGGCCTACACGTCCCGACCGCTGACCCTCACCGGCTCGCGCCGACCGGCCGTCGGCTCCTTCAAGGGCGCCGTGGCGCCGGTGGCCGGCGACGGCACCCACTACGAGGCCGGCGACGACTTCGTGGACGTGGGCGTCAGCTGACGAGCGGCGGGTCGGCGAGGTCGAAGCCGGCCTCGTCGACCGCCTCGCGCACGGCGTCGAGCTCGAGCGGCGCGGCGCTCGTCACCGTGGCGGTGCCCGCGCCGAGGTCGACGTCGACCTGGGCCACGCCATCGAGCTTGCCGACCTCGGCGGTGACGGAGTCGATGCAGTGCTGGCAGGACATGCCGGAGACGGCGTAGGTGGCGACGGTCGACATGGCGAGCTCCTCGGCGTGGCGGACCGGGCCAGGCTATACCCCCAGGGGGCATGTCCCAACGGGGCGCCGAGCCCCGGTGGACCGGAGCCCGACCGCTAGGGTCGGGCCACGGCGATGGGGCTCGCCGCAACCGCCCACCCCCGGGCTGACGGTCCCTACCAGGTCGATGTCACCGTCGAGACCGAGGTAGCGCCATGTCCCCGAACACCCCCGAGCCCACCGCCGCAGCACCCCGCACGCTCGAGTCGCTCCGGGCCCTGCCCCGCTGGGCGGCGCTCGGCGCCGCGTCCGGCGTGCTGGCCGGCCTGGCCTGCTGGGCGTTCCTCACGGGCCTCGACGCAGCCACCGACCTCCGCCTCGACCACCCGGCGCTGCTCTACCTGCTCCCGGTCGCCGGGCTGGCCATCGGCTGGGCGTACCAGCGCTTCGGGGGCCGGGCGGCCGAGGGCAACGCCCTGCTCCTCGACCAGGTCCACCAGCCGACCGCGTGGGTCCCCCGCCGCATGGCCCCGATGGTCGCCGTCGGCACGGTCGCTTCGCACCTGTTCGGGGCCTCGGTCGGGCGCGAGGGCACCGCGCTGCAGATGTCGGGCTCGCTCACCGACGCCCTGGCCCGCCAGCTCGGCTTGCGCCACGAGGACCGCCGGGTGCTGTTGACCGCCGCCATCGGTGGCGGCTTCGGTGCCGTGTTCGGCGTCCCGCTGGCCGGCCTCGCCTTCGGCCTCGAGGTCCAGCGCGTCACGTGGCACCGCCCCTCCGGCGAGCGACGGTCGCGGCCGCTGCTCTTCGCCGGCTTCCGCGACCCAGCAGCCCTCCATCGCGTGCTCGCCACCGGCGCAGCGGCGCTGGTCGGCGATCGGGTGGTCCGAGCGCTCGGCCACCACCACCCCCGCCGACCCCAGCTGCACGTCGGCATCGACGCCGCGCTGCTCGGCCGCGCCGCCCTCGCCGGGGTGGCGTTCGGCCTGGCGGCGGTGGCGTTCGTGGCGGCCACCGACCTCGTCCGCGCCGGCGCCCGACAGCTGCCCTGGCCGCCGTTGCGCCCCGCCGTGGGCGGCGCCCTCGTCGTCGGTGCCGTCGCGCTCGTGGGCCGGAGCTACCTGGGGCTGTCGCTGCCGCTCATCGACCACGCCCTCGCCGGCGACCCGGTCGGCTGGAAGGTGCCCCTGCTCAAGCTGGCGTTCACCGCGCTCTGCCTCGGCTCGGGCTTCATCGGCGGCGAGGTGACGCCGCTGTTCGTCATCGGCACCACCCTCGGCGGCGCCCTGGCGCCGACCCTGGGCCTGCCCCCGGCGGCGGGCGCCGCCATCGGCTTCGTGGCCGTGTTCGGCGGGGCCACCAACACCCCGGTCGCGTGCACGGTGATGGCGTTCGAGCTCTTCGGCCGCGGGGCCGTGGCGCCCGCCGGGGTGGCCTGCGCGGTGGCCTACCTGTGCTCGGGGGACCGGGGCATCTACCCCACCCAGCTGCGGCCCGACGGCTGGCCGGTCAGTGCCCGTCGGGCCGGCGAGCGGTTCCGGGGTCGAGGAGCCGGCCGGGCTCGGTCGGGCCCTGGCAGCCCATCTCCGCGGTGAACGCCGGCCAGGCCACGGGGTCGTGGCCGGGGATCACCCGGTAGCCCTTCTCGGCGGCGATGGCCTTGAGCCGGCGGATCGACTCGACCGCCTCGGCCACGTCGCCGGTGGCCACCGAGCCCGGGGCCAGCTCGCCGTCGAGGTTCTCCTGGAGGTCGGCGGCGTCGAAGGCGAACACGAACCCGCCGCCGTCGGCCAGGTCCACCACGAAGCTCTGGTGGCCGACCGTGTGGCCGTAGGTGGCCACCGCGGTGATGCCGGGCGCCAGCTCCACGTCGCCGTCGCCCAACCGCCAGTCGATCCGGTGGTCGTCGAAGTCCACCCGGCACAGGGCCTGCGGCTCGGGCGCCCGCTGGGCCAGGGCGTGGTCGAGCTCGCGCTGCTGGCAGTGGATCGGCGCGTGCTCGGCGAACCAGCGGATGCCGCCGGCGTGGTCGTAGTGCAGGTGGCTCACCGCGACCTCGACCACGTCCGCCGGGTCCACGCCGACGTGCTCGAAGGCCCGCTCGATGGTGTCGCCCACGGTGCCCACCAGCTCGTCCTCGATCCCCATGTGGACCATGCGCCGCCGCAGCTGCTCGTCGAGCAGGATCGGCGTGTTGAACCCGGTGTCGAGCAGGAACCAGCCGCCATCGACCTCGAGCAGGATCCCCGGCACCGGCTCGCGCAGCCGCACCGACTCCGGCGCCCCGTGCACCGAGATGCTCTTGGGGATGTGCTCCCACCCGAAGGTCAGGGGGACGATGCGTCGGACGCCTGGTCGAGCCACGGCGGCGAACCTACCGGTGCCCCGTGTCGGCCCGGAGGCCGGTCGGTGACGGGCGCGTTGCCGGTGACCGCGATCGCCGGCTGCGGGTAGGGCCGGGCCCATGGCCAAGTACCGCATGCGCGTCCGCACCGACCAGAGCCCCGACGAGGCGTTCGACTACCTGGCGGACCTGCGCAACTTCCCCGAGTGGGACCCGGGCACGAAGTCGGCGAAGCAGGTCCGGGGCGACGGGCCGGGCGAGGGCGCCAGCTACGAGCTCGACGCCTCCGGACAGACCTTCACCTACACCGTCAAGGCGTACGACCGGGTGGGGCGACGGGTGCAGGCCGAGGCGCCCAAGAGCTGGGTCACCTCGCAGGACACCATCACCGTCGTCCCCGAGGGCACCGGCAGCGTGGTCACCTACGAGGCGATCCTCACGCTCACCGGTCCGCTCAAGCTGGGCGACCCGATCCTGCAGGTGCTGTTCAACCGCATCGGGTCGAAGGCCGCCGACGGGCTCACCGAGCAGCTCGCCGGCACCCGCCTCGAGTAGGTCAGGCCACGGCCCGCAGCTTCGGCGTGGGCACGGTGCCCACCGAACCGGGCCGGGGCACCTCGACCACCGGCTGGACCGCCGGCTCCACCGCAGGGCGGCCGGTGGGCGACCCGCTCCACGGCAGGGCCAGCTTGCAGATCTTGGCCACCACGGAGCCGAACTGCTGGGCGAGGCCGCCGGAGTTGTAGGGCAGGCCGTAGCGCTCGCAGATCTCCTGGACCTCGACGGCCATCTCCGGGTACCGGTGGGCGGGGATGTCGGGGAAGAGGTGGTGCTCGATCTGGTGGCTCAGGTTGCCGGTCATGACGTGGAACAGCTTCGAGCCGGTGATGTTGGCCGAGCCCAGGAGCTGGCGGAGGTACCAGCCGCCGCGGCTCTCCTCGTCGGCCTCTTCCTGGGTGAACGTGGCCACGCCGTCGGGGAAGTGGCCGCAGAAGATGATGGTGAAGGTCCACAGGTTGCGGGCCAGGTTGGCGGTCATGTTGCCCATGAAGGTGAGCGGCGCCGACGGGCCGGTCAGCAGCGGGAACAGCACGTAGTCCTTGAGGGTCTGGCTGCCCAGCTTCTTGCCCATCTCCGGCAGCAGCTCGGCGGTCTCGGACCAGTCCTTCTTGCCCGCCACGACCTGGTCGAGCTCGAGGTCGTGGGCCATCACGCCGTACTGGAAGAAGGTGGCGAGGAGGAAGGCGTAGACCGGGTTGCCCAGGTCGCTCGCCTTCCACTTCTGCTCCTCCGTCATCCGCAGGATGCCGTAGCCGATGTCGCGGTCCTTGCCTCGGATGTTGGTGAAGGTGTGGTGCTGGAAGTTGTGGCTGTGGCGCCACTGGTCGGCCGGGCAGGCGGTGTCCCACTCGAAGGTGTTGCCGTCGAAGGCCGGGTCCTGGAGGAAGTCGTACTGGCCGTGCATCACGTTGTGGCCGATCTCCATGTTGTCGAGGATCTTCGACAGGGAGAGGGCGGTGACGCCGCCGACCCAGGCCGGCGGCAGGAAGCCGGCGAACAGCAGGGCGCGGCCGGCGAACTCCAAGCCGCGCTGGGCCCGGACGACCTTCTCCAGGTACTCGCGGTCGCGCTCGCCGAGGTCGGCGACGGTGCGGCGGCGGAGGTCGTCGAGCTCGGCGCCGAAGGCGTCGATCTGCTCGGTGGTGAGGTGGGTGACGGGGCTGGGCACGGGTTCGGGCTCCTCGTTCGGGGCGATCAGGGGGGCGGGTCGTGGCGGGCGGCGTCGCTAGAGGGCGACGGCGACCTCGCCGCAGGCGACGGACACGCAGAGGCGGATGGGCTCGGCATCGGCTGCGGACGCCTCGCCGGTGACGACGTTGCGCACGACGCCGGCGGTCTTGGTGGTGGTGCAGGTGCCGCAGATGCCGCGGCGGCAGCCGAAGGCGGGGCTGAGGCCGGCCGCTTCGGCGGTCTCGAGCAGGGTGCCGCTGGCAGCGACCCGGGTGCCGGAGCGCTCGAAGGCCACGATGCCGTCACCGGCGTCGAGCGACGGGTCGACCGGCGGGAGGCCGAAGCGCTCCAGGTGCACCCGGTCGCTGAGGCCGAGGTCGGCGTGGTGGGCCTCGACCGATGCCATCAGCGGGGCCGGGCCGCACAGGAAGATCCGGGCATCGGCGGGGTCGTCGACGATGGCGGCGAGGTGCTCCGGGCCGTAGAAGCCCACCAGGTCGGTGCGCTCGTCGTCCTCGGTGAGCCCGAGCAGGAGGCGGCCCTGGGGCAGGGCGGCGGTCAGCATCCGCAGCTCGTCGAGGTAGCAGACGCTTCCCTCGGTGAGCCCGTAGTGGACGAACGTGACCGGTCCGGCGTGGCCCTCGTCGACGAGGGTGCGCAGCATCGAGAGGACGGGGGTGATGCCGCTGCCGCCGCTGATGAAGACGAGGTGGTCGCGCCGGTCGTCGGGCTCGGGGAGGGTGAAGTCGCCCTTCGCCTCCGACAGGCGCAGCACCATCCCGGCGCGGGCGTGGCCCACCAGGTGGCGGCTCACCCGACCGTCGGGGTTGGCCTTGACCGTGAGCTCCAGCGAGCCGTCGGCCCGGTGCGGGGAGCCCGCCAGGCTGAAGCAGCGCTGGTGGACCACGCCGTCGATGTCGACGCCCACCACCACGTGCTGCCCGGCCCGGAAGCCGGCCCAGGTGTCGTTGGGGCGCAGCGTCAGGGTGACGGTGCCATCGGTCTGGCGGACGGCGGAGGTGACCTCGGCCCGGGTCTCGCGCACCACCCAGCGGGGGTCGACCAGCTCGAGGTAGCGGTCGACGCCGTGCGGCGCCGTCAGCTTGTCGACCAGGTCGGAGGCGAGGGCCCGGCGCACGAGGCCTCGGGGCCGGGCGGGGGTCAGCGTCTGCACCATCTTGCGCTCCTCGGAGTGAGTGAACAACTGTTCACCACAGTACGGATCACCTTGCGGCGCAACAAGAGGCAAGGGTCACATCGGGTGAACGAGCGTCCACCGGAAGGGATCGTCGCCGAGCGGGGCGCCTACCCTGGAGCCGTGCCCCGGCCCCCACGATCGAGCAGCAGCGCCGGCCGCACGCCGCGCACGGTCGACAAGAGCCGCACGCGCCGGGCCCTGCTCGACGGGGCCTTGGCGCTGCTCGAGGACCGCAGCCTGGACAACCTCGGCATCCGGGAGGTCACCCGGGCCGCCGGCGTGGCGCCTGCCGCGTTCTACCGCCACTTCGCCAGCATCGACGACCTCGGCCTGGTGCTGGTCGAGGAGGCGTTCGCCACCCTGCGGGGCCTCATGCGCGACGCCCGGGACGACGTCAACGCGGCCGACGACATGATCAAGGGCTCCGTCGCGGTGCTCGTCACCCACATCCACGACAACCCGGGCCACTACCGCTTCATCGCCCGCGAGCAGTACAGCGCCGTGCTCTCGGTCCGGCTGGCCATCCGTCGGGACCTGCGCCTCTTCGCCACCGAGCTGGCCACCGACCTCGCCCGCCTCCCGCTGGTGAACACCTGGCCGACGGCCGACCTGGTGATGCTGGCGGAGCTGATCGTCGGGCTCATGGTCGACACGTCGAAGCGCCTGCTCGACGTGATCGAGGAGGGCCCCGAGCGCGAGCCGGAGCTGGTGGCCGACACCGAGCGCCGGCTCCGCTACCTCACCTTCGGGGCCACGGCCTGGAAGCCCCGGGGCAACCGCCGCACCTGAGGGCGCTCAGGCCACCGGCACGAGGTGGAAGACCCGGATGTTGCGGCCGCTCGACTCGACGTAGTCGTCGTAGGCGGGCCACACCGCGGTGAGCCGGGGCCACACCGCCGCCTTCTCGTCGTCGTCGAGCAGGTCGGCCCGCACGGCGGTGGTGGCCTTGCCGTAGGAGACGGTGGCCGACGGATCGGCCACCAGGTTCCCGGTCCACGCCGGGTGGTGCTCCTGGCCGAAGTTCGACCCGACCACCCACCAGCCGCCCTCGTCGTCCGGCACGCAGGCCAGCGGCGTCTCGCGGGGCTGGCCGCTCTTGCGACCGGTGGAGGTGAGCAGGAGGCTCGGCACCAGCATGCGGCTGACGATCACCCGACCGCCGGTGAGGCGGTGCAAGGCCTTGTCGAGCGGCGGCACCACCTTGGGGCCGACCTTGCGGAACGCCGAGCTGGTGGCGACCTTGCGGGTGGCACGCCCGACGGGACCATCGACGTCGAACACGGCCATGGCCCGAACCCTACCGAGGCTCAGTCCTTGCGGCGGCGACGGATGAGCGCCGCGATCAGGGCGCCGACCACGGCGGTGGCGAGCAGGACGACCACCAGCGGGGCCCGCACCTCGGCCACCACGAAGCTGACCTTGGTGGTGCGGGTGTTGGCCAGGGCGAAGGCCAGGAGGACCACGCCGAGGATGACCGGGGGGCGCGATGTGGGCCCAGTTGGGCCCCGACGAGTCGACCTTCTTGCCGCTGTCGTCGATCGTGTTCCCTCGTCCGTCGTCCCAAGCCATGGGGCGCTCCGTTCACTCGTCGCTCGTCCGCCCGCTCTCGTACCCCGTTCGAGGTGCGACGATGCGGGCATGGACTGGCAGGGCGCGCACGTGGTGGTCACCGGTGGGTCGAGCGGGATCGGCGAGGCGGTGGCGCTGGAAGCGGCACGCCGCCGCGCGCGGGTGACCCTGGTGGCCCGCACGTCGAGCCGGCTCGACGAAGCGGCGTCGCGCATCCGAGCCGGGGCGCGGGGCTCGGTGGTGGGCGTGGTGTCGGCCGACGTGAGCGACCAGGCCGCCATCACCGCAGCCCTCGACCGGGCCGCGGCGGAGCGAGGGCCCGTCGACGTGCTCGTCTGCTCGGCCGGCGTGACCCGGCCCGGCCGGTTCCTGGAGCTCGACGACGACGTCTTCCGCTCGATGATCGACATCGACTACTACGGCACGCTCTGGCCGGTGCGCTGCGTGGCCCCGGCCATGGTCGAGCGAGGCTCGGGCTCCATCGTCGGCGTCTCGTCGGCTGCCGGCCTGGTGGGCGTCTACGGCTACTCCGCCTACGGCGCCGCCAAGTTCGCCGTCCGTGGTCTGCTCGAGTCGCTGCGCACCGAGCTGGCACCCCACGGCGTCCACGTCGGCTGCGCGTACCCGCCCGACGTCGACACGCCGATGCTGGCCGAGGAGGAGCCGTTCAAGCCGGCCGAGACCAAGGCCATCGCCGGCGCCATCAAGCCGATCTCCGCCCAGCAGGTGGCCGCTGCCATCCTCGCCGGCATCGACGGTCACAAGGCCGAGATCTACGCCGATCCGCAGACGCGAGCGCTGGCCCGCACCGTCGCCGCCGCACCGGCGGTGTACCGCCGCCTCTTCGATCGCCGGGTGCGCCAGACCCCACTCTGACCATCGAAGGGGTCACCCGGACGGGTGGATCGGCGGCGGCGATGGGGGCCGTTCGGCCCCTTCCCGGTCGTCTTCCTTGCGGCACGGCATCCTCCGCCCGATCGAGGGGGTGCGGCCAGCCGTCGCAGGAACCCCCATGCCCACTCGCACCGAGCACCGATCCGCCGCGATCGCCGCCACCGTCGTGGCGGTCTTCGCCGCGCTCATCTTCGCCAAGGTGCCGTCGGCCCGGGCGGCGGTGCTGCTCTCGAACGTGGGCCAGTGCCTGGCTCCCGCCCTCGCGGCGGCGGCCGGCGTCCGCGCCTCGACCCGGGCGACGACCGTGCGCCTGCGCCGCGGCTGGCTCCTGCTCGGCGCCTCGGCGGCGTCCTGGTCGCTCGGCCAGGTCGTGTGGACCTACTACGAGGTGAGCGGAGCCGCCGCCCCGTTCCCGTCGCTCGCCGACGTGGGCTACCTGGCCGCGGTGCCCCTGGCCATGCTGTCGGTCGGGTTGCTCGCTGCCTCTCCCACCCGCTCGGCCCGCCTCGTGGCGGGGCTCGACGGGCTGCTGCTCGCCGGGTCGCTCCTGGCCATCAGCTGGCCGCTGGTGCTGGGCCCGAGCTGGGACGCCGGCGGCGACGACCCGCTCACCTTCGCCCTCAGCCTGGCGTACCCGGTGGGCACGCTGGTGGTGGCCTCCACCGTGCTGCTGGCCCTCATGCGCGCCGGCGGGCGGGGCTCGGTGCCCCTGGGGCGCATCGCCGCCGGCCTGCTGGTCCTGGCCGGGGCCGACAGCATCTTCGTCTGGTCGACCCTCAAGGGGACCGAGCAGCAGATCTCGCCGTCCGACGTCGGCTGGGTGGGCGGCTACGTCTGCATCCTCCTGGCCGCGCTGGCGTTCCCGACGTCGAAGGCCGACCACGAGGAGCAACCCCAGGTGCAGGAGCGAGCGGCGGAGGCGCCTTCGCTCTACCGCGCCCTTCTGCCCCTCGGCACCGCCGGGTTGGCCCTCGGCGTCCGGGTGGTGCTGCTCGTGGCCGGCCACCACGACGATCCGTTCCTCGACGGCGTGAGCGTGGCGGTGGTGGCCCTCGTGCTGGCCCGCCACCTCGTGACCATGCGGGAGAACCAGGACCTCACCCGCTCGCTGGAGGAGAAGATCCACCAGCTCACCGCTCGCGAGGAGCAGCTCAGCCACCAGGCCTTCCACGACCCGCTCACCGGCCTGGCCAACCGCCGGCTCTTCGGCGACCGCGTCGACCACGCCCTCGCTCGCAGCCGCCGGACCGACGAGCGCACGGCGGTGCTCTTCATCGACCTCGACGACTTCAAGGTCGTCAACGACAGCCTCGGCCACGCCGCCGGCGACCGCCTGCTGGTGGCCGTCGGCTCCCGCATCAGCGGCTGCGTCCGGCCCGGCGACACGGTGTCGCGGCTCGGCGGCGACGAGTTCGGCGTCCTGCTGGAGGAGCTCGAGACGCTCGACCGGGCGGTGACGGTGGCCAACCGGATCCTGGAGGCCCTCGAGGTCCCGTTCCCGGTGGACGGCCGCCAGGTGTTCACCCGGGCGAGCATCGGCCTGGCCCTCGCCGAGCAGGGTGACCGGCCCGACGGCGACCACCTGCTCGCCGACGCCGACGCCGCCCTCTACGCCGCCAAGGCCGCCGGCAAGGCGACGTTCCGCCGGTTCGAGACCGAGATGCGCTCGACGGCCATGGCCCGCCTGGAGCTGGGCCAGGACCTGCGCCGCGCCGTGCAGGAGGAGCAGTTCCTCTGCCACTACCAGCCCATCGTCGACCTGGTGAGCGGGCGGGTGGTGGCCATGGAGGCGCTGGTGCGCTGGGACCACCCGGAGCGGGGCCTGCTCAGCCCGGACACGTTCATCCCCCTCGCCGAGGCCACCGGCGGCATAAACGCCATCGGCGCCCACGTGCTGCGGACGGCCACCGGGCACGCCGCCGCGTGGCGCCGATCCGGTGCGGCCAAGCCGGACCTGGAGCTGCACGTGAACCTCTCGGGCCGGCAGCTCGAGGAGGCCGACCTGGTGGCCCAGGTCCGGCGCGAGCTCGAGCGCTCCGGCTTCCCGCCGGACCTGCTGGTGCTCGAGATCACCGAGAGCGTGGCGGTCGACGTCGGCGCCCGCCACCTGGAGCGCCTCGTGGGCTTGCAGCAGCTGGGCGTGCGGCTGGCCATCGACGACTTCGGCACCGGCTACTCGTCGCTCAACTACCTGCGCACGCTGCCCGTCGAGGTGCTGAAGATCGATCGGGCCTTCGCCCAGACCATCGACGGTGCGACCGACCCGGTGCTGCTCGAGGCGATCGTGCAGCTGGGCCACTCGCTCGGGATCGACGTGGTGG
Source organism: Aquihabitans sp. G128 (assembly GCF_019048865.1). Taxonomy (GTDB): domain Bacteria; phylum Actinomycetota; class Acidimicrobiia; order Acidimicrobiales; family Iamiaceae; genus Aquihabitans. The sequence goes on from NZ_CP077604.1 coordinate 2,705,645, forward strand.
CCGAGGGCATCGAGCGCGAGGACCAGGCCGCCACGCTGCGGCGCATGGGCTGCCGCCGGGCCCAGGGCTACCTGTTCCGGGCGCCCGTCCCGGCAGCCGAGGTGCCGGCGCTGCTGGCGTCGGGCTCGCTGCTGCCGCCGCCGGCGTCGTCAGGTGGGGCGAACCAGGTGGTCACGCGGCCGTAACCACCCCGACCGGGATGGCACCGGGCTCGGGCGCGAGGATGGTCCGGTGAGCGGACCTGGCGGGCTCAAGCGACGACAGCACGCGCCCGGGCCCCCGGCGGAGGCCCCGCAGCGCCCCAGGCGCACCGCCCGGGCCGTGGGTGCGGTCGACCGCGCCACGCTCTCGCCGGGCCCACCGCCGGCTGGCGCTGGCCGGCGTGGTCACCGCGCTGCTGGTGGTCCCGGTCGCGCTCCGCGTGGAGCTGGCGGCGGCCCGGCACCAGCGGGACCGGGCCGAGCAGGCCGCCCGCCGGGCCCAGCGCGCCGAGCGGGCCGAGCGCGAGGTGCTGGCCAACGGCGCCGCCACCCTCGCCGCCCACCAGGAGCGCGCCGAGGTGGCCGCCACGGCCGTCGAGGCCGCCCGCGCTCGGCTGGCCGAGGCCGGGGTGTCCGAGAAGGCGCTGCGCGAGGTGTTGAACGAGACCAAGGGCAAGGTCGCCGGCGTCGAGGCCCAGAGCAGGGGCCTCAGCAAGGACCTCGATCGCCAGGCCGCCCAGCTGCCCGCCGCCATGGGCTGCGTCGACGAGGTCGTGCGGGTGGTGGGCCGGGCCGCCCAGGCCGCGTCGACCGGGGACGACTCGCCCGGGCTCAGCGCCGACTGCGTGGCCCTCGGCCGGGCGGTGCTCGACGAGAGCAAGCGGTGAGCCGCCGTCGCCCGTGGGCCGCACGCGTCGGCCTGGCTGCGCTGGTGGTCGCATCGGTCGCCACGAGCGTGGTGACCGTCCGGCAGCTCGAGGAGGCCCGCACCGATCGCAGCGCCGCCTTCGAGGCCCAGGCGGTGGCTCGCACCGATCGCGCCGGCATGGCCGACGAGCTCGCCGCCCTCGAGCGCTCGCTGGCGGTGGCCGACGACGATGCCGAGCGGGACGGCACGACCGCCTCGGCCCTCGACGATGCCAGCGACCAGCTGGCGCTCATGCGGGCCCGCATCGAGCAGGTGCGCAAGCAGGTCGCGGCCAAGACCGCCGAGGTCCGCAAGCGCCAGCAGCCGCTGGACCTGCTGGTCTCGTGCCAGCGGTCGCTCGACTCGGCCGCCGGCGCCCTGCGCGATCGGGCTGCGCCGGACCGGGCCTCGGCCGCGGTGGGCGCCCTCGAGGCGGGGCGGGGCACCTGCCAGCGGGCGCTGTCGCTGGTGCGGGGCGTCGGCTCGGCCGTGCACCCCTACGACTTCCCTGACCCGTTCGTGCTGCGGCTCGACGGGCTCGGCTACCTGGCCTACGGCACCAACGGGCCCGGCGGCTCGATCCAGGTGCTCGCCTCCACCGACCTGAAGGCCTGGAAGGTGCTGCGCCCGGCCCTGACCTCGGTGGCCGCCTGGGCCGAGCCCGGCTACACGTGGGCGCCGTCGGTCATGCGCTTCGGCGACCGGTGGGTGCTCTACTACGCCGCTCGGGTGCGGGGCTCCAAGCGCCAGTGCATCTCCAGCGCCACCTCCACGTCGCCGGCCGGGCCCTTCGTCGACGACACCATCCTCCCGCTCGTGTGCCAGGCCGACCTCGGCGGGTCCATCGACCCGAGCCCCTATCGGGACGAGCTGGGCTTCGCCCACCTGGCCTGGAAGAGCGAGAGCGAGGTCGGCGGCGGCCGGGCGGGCATCTGGACCCAGGTGGTGGGGGGCGACGGCCGGACCCTCTTCGGCCCGCCCCGGCGGTTGCTGCTGGCGGACAGGGGCTGGGAGTCGCGCATCGTCGAGAACCCCTCGATGGCCAAGGTCGGCGACCAGTGGGTGCTGCTCTACTCCGGCAACCGCTGGAACAGCGCCGACTACGCCATGGGCTACGCCACCTGCGCCAGCGCGATGGGGCCGTGCACCCGAGCCCGCCCCGACCCGGTGGTGCGGACCGACGCCACCATGCAGGGTCCCGGCGGTGGCGAGCTGTTCCGGGTGGGCGACGGCTCGCTGCGCGTGGCCTTCGCCGCCTGGGACCCCGGCGTGATCGGGTACCCCAACGCCCGGCGGCTCCACGTCGCCACGGTCACCGCCACCCCGCTCGGCCTCGTCATCGGCTGACCGGTCGGTCCCCCGTTCAGGTGGCGTTCAGGTCCGGACCGTACGGTCCCGGGCGGCGCCCCAGGGGGGTGCGCCGCATCCGGGGAGGACCCACATGACCACCGTTCGATCGCGCCCGACCTCGAGGGCCCGGGCCGCGCTGGCGGCCGCCGCCGTGGCGGTCGCGGCCACCGCCGCCGCGAGCAGCCTCCTCGTGCCCACCGCCGACGCGGCGACCAACGCCTACGCCGGCACGACCACCTCGGGCTCGATCGTGCTCAAGCAGGGCGACGCCACCAACGAGCGGACCTTCGCCAACCCGGCCGTCACCATCGACGGCACGGTCGACGACGTGACCGGCGCCCTCAGCGCCACCACGACCTTCGCCCCGTCCTACACCGACGTCTTCACCGGTCCCTTCAACCTCAAGCTCTACGTGGCGGCGTCGATCACCCAGGTCACGCCGGTCACCGGCACCGTCGACCCGAGCACGGGGGCGGTGGCCGCCACCTCGAAGATGAAGCTGGCGATCACGGTCTTCAACACCACCTCGGGCACGCCGAACCCCGCCACCGACGGCAAGCTCACCAACCCCGCCACCTGCTTCGTCACGCTGGACCTCGACCTCGCCGGCACCTACGACGGCGTGGGCGGCCTCTCGATCGCCGATCCCAAGTTCACGGTCCCGACCTTCCCGGCCGGCACCACCGGCTGCAACCTGGGCACCGATTCGCTGAACACCCAGCTCGCCGGGCCGAACAACGCCGTCTCGCTGGTGTTCGCCGGCACCGTGACGGCCCCGACCACCACCACCAGCACGTCGACCACCACGAGCACGACGGCACCGGCCACCACGTCCACCACGGTCGTCGACGGCTCGACGACCACCACGACCGCGGTGCCCGAGACCACCACCACGCTGGCCGGGCAGACCACGACCACGGCCGCTGCCACCGAGCCGACCCCGGTCGCGCCGACCACCACCCCGCCGGGCGGCCTCGTCTCCGGGGCCGGGGCGTCGAACGGCGGCACCGGCAGCGGTGGCACCGCCTCGCCCGTGGCCGCCGGCTCGCTCCCCCGCACCGGTGCCGAGAGCCGGTTCCCGGTGGCGCTCGGCCTCGGCCTGCTCGCCGGCGGAACCGTGCTGGTGGCCGGCAGCCGGCGCCGCCGCCTGTCGGCCTGAGCGGCGATCGATCCGTGCGCACGAGCTGGGCCATGATGCCGTCATGGCCCACCGGCGCGCCCCTGCCCTCGTGCCGTCGACGGTGAGCGGCGCCCGATGAGGGTCCTGCTGGTGGAGGACGAGCCCGGGGTGGCCCAGGCCGTGGGCCAGGCGCTGGCCGAGGAGGGCCTGGCGGTGGACGTGCGGGCCGACGGCCACGACGGCCTGGTGGCCGCCCGCGGCGGCTCCTACGACGTGATCGTGCTCGACATCATGCTGCCGGGGCTCAACGGCTTCCGGGTGTGCCGGGCGCTGCGCGAGGCGGGCGACTGGACGCCGATCCTGATGCTCACGGCCAAGGACGGCGAGCTCGATGAGGCCGAGGCGCTGGAGCTCGGCGCCGACGACTACCTCACCAAGCCCTTCCACATGGTGGTGCTGGTGGCCCGCATCCGGGCGCTGCTGCGCCGCCCCCGCTACGCCGGCTCGGCGCCGTTCACCGTCGGCGACCTGCGCCTCGACCCGGTGCGCCACCAGTGCTGGCGGGGCGAGGAGCCCATCGCCCTCACGGCGCGAGCGCGACGTGCTCGCCTACCTGATGGCCCGCAGCGGCGAGCCGGTGTCGAAGGTCCAGCTGCTCGACAACGTGTGGGGCGAGGACTTCGCCGGCGACCCCAACATCGTCGAGGTCTACGTGCGCCACCTGCGCCGCAAGGTCGACCTCCCCTTCGGCCGGGCCTCGATCGAGACCGTGCGCGGCGTCGGCTACCGCCTGCGATCAGCGCCGGCGGCGCCGTCGACGCCCTCGGTGGCCTGAGTGGGCGCCCGGCCCCGCCGCCTGCGATCGCTGCGCTTCCGCATCAGCGCGGTGGCCACGCTGGCGGTGGCGGTGATCCTCGGCGTCGGCGCCTGGTGGCTGGCCGCCTACACCGACGCCCGCCAGACGGATCAGATCGACGCCTCGCTGCGCACCGACGCCAAGGTCACCGTCCGGTTCCTCCAGTCGAAGGAGCCGGTGCCGGACTTCGGCCCCACGGGGCGGATCGTGCAGGTGGTGCTCGACAACGGTCGGGTGGTCGGCTCGAACGAAGAGAGCCAGGGCTACGCCCCGGTGCTGCGCAAGCCCTTCCCGTGGGTGGCGCACCCCGACGGCGGGTCCCTGTCGGTCGACCACCCCGACCTCGGGCCGCTGCAGGTGCACTACACCCCGTTGAAGGGCACGTCGGGGCCGTGGATCGTGGTGGCCCGCTCGTCGGAGCAGCTCGACCGGTCGATCCACTCGCTGCGCAACACGCTTCTCGCCGTCGTGCCGTTGCTCACGCTGGTGTTCGGGGCCTTGATCTGGGTGGTGGTGGGGCGGGCGCTGCGCCCGGTGGAGGCCATCCGCTCGACGGTGAGCGAGATCACCGAGCGCGACCTCGCGCAACGGGTGCAGACCCGCGGCAACGGCGACGAGGTCGACCGCCTGGCGGTGACGATGAACGCCATGCTCGCCCGGCTCGAGCGCGCCGCCGGGCGCGAGCGCCAGCTGGTGGCCGACGTGAGCCACGAGCTGCGGAGCCCGCTCGCCTCGGCCCGTGCCCTGATCGAGACCCGCCCGGCCGATCCCGCCGACGCCGCCGAGCACGACGCCGCCGCGCTCGACGCCCTGGCCCGCCTCCAGGCCCTGGTCGACCAGCTCCTGGAGCTGGCCCGCCACGAGCTGCCGACCCCGACCCCGAGCCGCTCGGTCGACCTCGACGACCTCGTGCTGCAGCACGCCGACATCCTCCGGCGCACCACCGCGCTGGCGGTCGACACCTCGGCGGTCTCCGGTGGCCAGGTGCTCGGCTCGGCCGAGGCTCTCGGGCGGTTGGTCGACAACCTGGCCTCCAACGCCGCCCGCCACGCCCGCTCCGCCGTGCAGTTCGCGGTGGCCGAGGCCGACGGGATCGTGGAGCTGGTGGTGGCCGACGACGGGGCCGGCATCCCCGTCGAGCACCGCGAGGCCGTCTTCGACCGCTTCACCCGCCTCGACGACGCCCGCGCTCGCGCCGCCGACGAGACGGGCGGCCTCGGGCTCGGCCTGGCGATCGTCGCCCGGATCGCGGAGCGCCACGGCGGCACCGTCCGCGCCGGCGCGAGGCCCGATGGCACCGGCGCCACCATCACCGTGCGCCTCCCCGTCGCTGCGCCACCCGGCCCCGACGAGCCGCTCCCCAGCGCCTGACGTCGTCGAGGCGACGGGTCCCGGCGACGGGCTCAGGCGTCGGCGCCGGCCGGGACGAGCTGCGGGTAGAGGCCCTCGATCGGCCCGGCGAGACCGGCCTTCACGAGGCGGGACACGTCGTCGGCCAGGATCTCGAAGTCGCCGGCCGCCAGGCCGTCGTAGGCCTGGGCCACGACGTCGGCCGGATCGTTCTTGGGGGCGTCGACCCCGGCGGTCATCGGCGTGTCGGTGTAGCCGAGGTGCAGGGCGCTCACCAGCGTGCCCTGGCCGGCGAGCTCCAGGCGCTGGGTGTTGGTGGCCGACCAGAGGGCGGCCTTGGTGGCGCTGTAGCCGTCGCCGATGCCGATCCAGCTGAGCACCGAGAGCACGTTGAGCAGGGCACCCCCACCGTTGGCGGCCAGGGCGGGGGTGAAGGCGTTGGCCACGTCGATCGCCCCGAAGAGGTTCACGTCGAACAGGTCGCGCAGTGCCTTGGCGTCGGTGTCGCCGAGCCGGGCGCCGTTCGACGCTCCGGCGTTGTTGACCACGATGGTCACGTCGCCGGCAGCCGCCGCGGCCGCGGCCACCGAGGCCGGGTCGGTCACGTCGAGCGCCAGCGGCACGATGCGCTCGTCGCCCCACTCCTTCGGCGTGCGGGCCGAGGCGTAGACCTTGGCCGCCCCCCGATCGAGCGCCTGGCGCACGAACTCGGTGCCCAGCCCCCCGTTCGCTCCGGTGACCAGGACGACGGACCCTTCGATGGCGACCATGGCGTGCAACTCCGAGTGCTCAGGCCCCACCGACGTTCGGCGAAGCGTGCGCCGGACGGTAGCGAAGCGAGTTGCGTGACACAACCCACGGTCCTCGTCGCCTTGCCCTCCTCCTGCGTCATGGTTCGTGCCGAGCGGGCTCCTCTTCCGACTGCTCGTGGCGCCCGCCGCGCCGCAGGCCGTCACCCCGAAGCCGGATCACCTGGAGCACGCCCATGCACGCCACCTACCGACACGCCGAAGGCGAGCGCCTCGTCGAGCGCATCGGCGACGAACTGGTCGCCTACGACGTCGCCTCCCACGAGATCTACCGGCTCGACCCTGCCGCCACCGCGGTGTGGGATGCCTGCGCGGACGGCGCCGACGAGCTCCAGGTCCGGGCGGCCACCGGCCTCGGCCCGGCAGCCACCGCCCAGGCGGTCGAAGCGCTCTGCGCCGCTGGGCTGCTCGAGAGCTCGGCCCCGGAGGCGATGAGCCGCCGGGCGTTCGGCGCCAAGGTGGCGGTGGGAGCCGCCGGCTTCGCCGGGTTGGCACTGGTCACCGGCCTCGCCGCCCCCAGCCCCGCGGCCGCGCAGAGCACGCCCGGGCCGGGCGGTGGCGGCGGCCAGTCCGGCGGCGGCTGCGAGGGCCCGGAGTGCGGCGGGTGACCCCGGACGCCGCCCACCCGGCTCGCGACCGACCGGGTGCTTCGAGAGCGCTGGTGCTGGCGATCGCGCTCGTCGCGGTGCTCGGCGCCCTGGCCGTCGGCGCCGCCCCCGCATCGGCCCACCGGTCGGGGTTCGAACGGCCGGCGCAGTACCGACCCGGCCCGCTCCCCACCACCACGACGGCGGTCGCCGTCGCCCCCGCGGCGCAGGGCCGTGGCGTCGACGCACCGAGCGGCGGCGCCCTGGCCACCACCGGCGCCGACTCGCGCACCTGGGCCGGCCGCGGCCTCGCCCTCCTGCTCGCCGGCATCGGCGTGGTCCTCATGACCCGCCGCTCCACCCGCCGCACCATCCCCACCCACCGCTGACCGCCGGCGGGCAACGGCGGGGATGGCACGCCCTCGGTTCCGGGTCTCACGGCCACCGTTGCGTTCGACGAGCTTGCGACCGCGACCTGACCCTCCCGGCGACGTCCCCCATCGCCCGCGTCCGTCTTCGATCAGGGCGACACAGCCGGCCCGTTCCGATCGACGGTGGGACGCACCTCAGGGCGCGACGAGCTGCGTGCACCGCATCGGAGCGTCCGGCACGGGTGGGAAGGTTCCGCAGCGTCCCGCAGGACGGCGCTCCACCGATCGGTCGCGTGCCGCAGAGGGCTGACATTCGACGGATCGGCTCGGCCGTGGGATGCTCCTTGGAGCCGCCGTGCGGGGGCTCGTGAGGGGGCCAGGACCATGGAGTCGGCTGGAGCGCACGGGTTTCCCCGGATCTGTGGTGAGCTCGAGTTGCCGCTCGTGCTCGTCGATCTGTCGACGTTGCACGTGCTGGCCGCGAGCCGCGTGGTCCTGAGGAGGCTCGACCTGACGCCCGAGGAGGTGCTCGGCCGTCCGGTGCTGGACCTGCTGCTCCCCGAGGACCAGCCGAAGGCGATGGCGGCCCTCCAAGCGCTCGCCGCAGGAGTCGTCGACTTCTACCGGGTCCACCGCCCGATCCCGGCCGCACCGGGCACCGAAGGCCTCGGGACGCAGTGGGTCCGCGCGGTCAGCTTGGACGGCACGCGGCAGGCCCTGATCGAGTTCGGCGACGGGTCGGCTCCGGAACCGAGTCCGTTGAACCGGTTCCTCGGTCAGGAACCGGTGCGGATGGCGATCGGGCTCGTCGGACCGGACTGGGTGGTCCGGTCGATCAGTGCCGACATCTCCGACATCATGGGTCTCGCTCCCGAGGACATGGTGGGGCGCCGCCTGATCGGCGCCGTCAGCGAGCCCGACGTCCAGCACCTCCTCGAAGCAGCGCAGAGGTCCGGGACCGACGATTCGGTCGCCCTGCGCATCGAGGTGCGCAACGGATCCGGCGACTGGCAGCTCGTGTGTTGCGCGCTGTCCTCGATCGCCGGCGAGGCCGGCCGGTTGTTCATCTTGATGCCCGAGCCTGCCCTCGCCCTGCGACCGGGACCCGGCGCAGACGAGGTCGACGCGCACCTCCAGGTGATCGCCTCCGAGTTCGGTGCCAGCGGACTGCTGGAGCGCATGGGGGTCACCCCGGAGCTGGTGCCGCTGCCCGAGATGGCGAGGCTCACGTCCCGCCAGTGGCAGGTCTTGAGCCGGCTCCTGGTCGGAGACCGGGTGCCCGAGATCGCCTCGGACCTCTTCATCAGCCAGAGCACGGTGCGCAACCACCTCCACGCGATCTACGAGCGGTTCGGCGTGCACTCCCAGGCGGAGGTCATCAACCTGGTCCGCAAGCGCTCGGCCCCGGCGTAGCGCCACCGGCGGCGCGCAAAGGGACGAAACGTCCATTCCGATCGGCGGCCGGCGTCACCAGGCTCGGACCATGGTTGCTGCAGCCGACGATCGACCGGCCCTCCGGGGCGACGGGCTGGTCCCGCTCCTCGGTGCGCTCGGCCGCGGCGATGGTTGGGCCGGCGAGGTGACCTTCGTCGGTGCTGGTGGGATCCGGGTGCCTGCGACGATCACCGCAGCTCCGATCGAGGCGAGCGAGCGGCACCGAGGGCAGCGGCCATCGCCCGGTCCTGCCGGACCCACGGAGGGCGACGGATCGAACCACGGACTGGTCCCCCGCCAGGTGTTCTTCGACGCCGTGGACGACGCGGTCGCCGCAGCGCCTGCGGTGCTCGGGGTCCGCAGCATCATCCTGCTGGAGATCTCCTCGTTCGACCTGGTGAACGAGGCGTTCGGCCCCGAGGTCGGAGAGGGGGTCATCCAGTGCTGCGCCGACCAGCTCGTCGACAGCACGCACCCCGGCGACCTGGTGGCCCAGATGTCCGACCACACGTTCGCGGTGTGGTGCCCTCATGCGCCCGGAGCGGCCGACGCCCAGACCGCTGCCGACCACCTCCGGAGGTGCCTCAGCCGGCCGAGCGGTCTCCGCCACGTCGGCGGGGCCCTGCAGGTGTCGGCCGGTGTGGCGGTGGCGACCGCCGAGGTCCACAGCGCCGCTGACCTGCTGCAGCGGAGCCGCACCGCCCTGTTCGAAGCACGATCCGAGTGCACGACCAAGCTGTACGAGGCGGCCATGCGCGACGTGCTCATGCGCCGGGTCGAGCTCGAAGCCATCGCGTCCGCCGTGATCGACCGGGGAGCCGTCGAGCTGGCCTACCAGCCGATCGTGCGCCTCGTCGACCAGCGGACCGTGGGGGCCGAAGCCCTCCTGCGCGTCACCGACAGCTCCGGGTCGCCCGTCCCCCCCCGGCGAGCTCATCGAAGCAGCCGAGCAGAGCGGCCAGATCGACGAGCTCGGCGACCTCATCCTGCAGACGGCCTGCGCCGCCGCAGCGCATTGGCGCGACCAGTTGCCGGATCTCCCGATCCAGCTCGCGGTCAACGTGTCGGGCCGGCAGCTCGACGACCCGACGCTTCCGAGCCGGGTGGCCGCCGCCCTCGATGCGTCCGGGCTCGATGCGGCCTCGCTCTGGCTGGAGATCACCGAGAGCGTGCTCATGCGCAACCCGACCAGATCGACGGCGCTGCTCGCCGAGCTCAAGGCTCGAGGGGTCCGTCTCGCCGCAGACGACTTCGGGACCGGCTACAGCTCGCTCGCCTACCTCAAGACCTTCCCGCTCGACGCGCTCAAGATCGACCGCTCCTTCGTGTCCGCCATGCCGACCGGTCCGCAGGAGGTCGCCATCACCCGCGCGGTCATCGCCGTCGCCGACGCGCTCGGCCTCGAGGTCATCGCCGAAGGCATCGAGCGCGGCGACCAGCGGGACTGCGTCACAGCACTGGGTGCTGCACTGGGGCAGGGCTACCTGTGGAGCCCCGCCGTGACTGCAGACGCGTTCGCAGCCCGCCTCTCGGCCGAGGACGACGGTGCCTCGGTCTGGTCCGAGCCAGAGCCGACCTCGTCTGGCACCCGGCTCGAACCCGGCCCTGGGAGCGAAGCCTCGGCCGACGAACGTGTCGACGCCCTCCTCGAGGAGCTCGCGCACGAGATCCGCAGTCCCCTCGCCGTCGTGTCCGGCTACGCCGGGCTCATCCAGACCAGTGATCTGGCCGAGGCCCGGATCGGAGGCGCGGCGATCCAGCGCGCCGCACATCGAATCGACGCCATCGTCGGGCAGGTGACCGGTGTGGGTCGTCGCATCGGACGATCTGACCCTGCTGCTCGACAGCCGGTCGACCTCGGTGCGCTGGTGGACGGGATCGTTGCGGACTTCGGCCTCATCACCTCGGGCGAGCTCCGATGGGTCGAGCCCGCCGGGCCAGCCATCTCCGTCTCCGCCGATGCCACCCAGATCGAGCGGGCCATCACGAACCTCATCAGCAACGCCGTGCGCTTCGGTCCCCGCGGAGCCCCCGTGGTGGTCGCGCTGCAGGCGGACAACGTCTGGGCTGACGTCGAGATCTCGGACGAAGGGCCCGGCGTGGACCCCGCCGACCTGAGCCTGCTGTTCTGCAAGTACGGCCGTGCCGATCGTGCTGGCCCCGGCTCCGGTCTCGGCCTCTACCTGGCGCGACGGATCGCCAGAGCGCACGGGGGCGACATCCTCGTCCGTCCCCGCACCGTCGGCCGAGGCTCCACCTTCACCGTGCGCCTACCCGTGGTCGCCGACCGCGCACCGCAGGCGAGGTCTCGTCCCCCACGTTCCGGGTAGGGTGTGACCGTGGCCACTCGGGTCGCGGCACTCTCTCGAAGCAGGAGCCCGTCCCATGCTCACCAAAGCCCTTCTCGTGCGTCTCGAAGCCCTGCCAGGCAAGGAAGCGGAGCTCGCCGAGTTCCTCACCGGCGCTCGGTCGATCGTGATGGATGAGCCAGGCACGGTCGCCTGGTTCGCCATCCAGTTCGGCCCCTCCACGTTCGGCGTGTTCGACGTGTTCCCCGACGACGAAGCCCGTGATGCGCACCTCGCCGGCGGGGTGGGCCAAGCGCTCGGACCGAACACCGGCGTGCTCTTCTCCGAGCCGCAGATCGAGAAGATCGACCTCCTCGCGGACAAGGTTCCGGCGTAGCCGACACCTCTCGGGGCCTCCGCCGGGGCGTCGTCACCCGAACCAGCGCTCCTGGTCATGACGAGCCGAGGACGGCCCGGGAGGCCACCGCCCAGGGCCGGGTAACGTCTTCCCTCCGGCCGACGCACCCGTTCCGAACCAGGGTTCACGCCGTTCCCGGGGCCACTAGCTCAATTGGCAGAGCATCGGACTTTTAATCCGCCGGTTCAGGGTTCAAGTCCCTGGTGGCCCACCAACGAAACCGCAGGTCAGAGGTCATGGGCACCACGTCCACGGCAGACCAGCACGGCTCGCGTCCCACGCCCGTCCCACGGGAACTGTCAGGGGGTGGGCGTAGCGTCTCGCCGCATGAAGGGGACGAAGCGCCGCCGGCCAGACCGAGGAGCCGACGCCTGGGAGCTGCGGGTGGAGCTCGGGCTGGACCCCCTCGACGGACGACGGCGGCAGCGGTCCGAGACCTTCCGGGGCACCGAGCGGCAGGCCGACACCGCGCTGGCCCAGCTGGTGGCCAAGGTGGCCGAGAATCGCCACGGCCCGGGCACCGACGCCACGCTCTCCGTGCTGCTCGACCGCTGGCTCGAGATGGTCGGCGACGACCTCTCCCCCACCACGCTGGCCGGCTACCGCTCCACCATCAAGGTGCAGATCGCCCCGGCGCTCGGCCACCGCCCGGTGGGCTCGATCACCACGCCGGAGCTGGACAGCTTCTACCGGGCGCTCCTGGCCGGGCCTGCCGGTGGCAAGGCCCGGAAGCCGGCCACGGTGCGGCAGACCCACGCCATCCTGCGCAGGGCGTTCCGGCAGGCGGTCCGTTGGGGCTGGCTCAGCACCAACCCCGCCGTCGAGGCGACACCGCCTCGGAACCGCAAGGTGCAGCTGCGCATCCCGACGCCGGCCCAGGTGGCCGCGCTCATCACCGCGGCCGACGCCAGCGACCCCGAGCTCGGATGCCTGCTCCGGCTGGCGGTGGCCACCGGCGCGCCGGGGCGAGCTGTGCGGGCTCCGCTGGTCCCGGGTCGACCTGGCCGGGGCGGCGGTGCTCATCGACCAGGCCGTCGTCGAGGTGGCCGGCGTGGTCACGGAGAAGGACACCAAGACCCACCAGGCCCGCCGGGTAGCGATCGACGCCGGCACGGTGGCCGCCCTGAAGCGGCAGGCCCAGCGCACCGCCGAGACCGCCCTCGCTGCCGGTGCAGGCCGGGACCCGGACCCGTTCGTCTTCGCCGGCCGAACCGACGGCGGGGCCCCGCTCTCACCCGACGTGGTGACCGGCCGGTTCCGCCGGCTGGCCAAGGTCCACGCGCCCGGCACGCGCCTGCATGACCTCCGGCACTTCGCCGCCACCCAGCTCCTGGCCGCCGGCGTGCCGGTGAAGACGGTGAGCGGGCGGCTCGGGCACGGCTCGGCGGCGATGACGCTCGACGTCTACGCCCACCACATCGCGGCGGCCGACCAGGTGGCCGCCGATGTGCTCGGCGACATCCTCGGGGCCTGATGGTCGAGGTGTGGGTGGAGCCTGACGGTGACGGCTGGCGGTGGGGCGTCGACGAGCAGGAGCGCGGCCGCATCGTGCGCACCGCCGACGGGCTGGCGCCGACCACCGAACCCGACCCAGCGACCGGCGGGGTGCGGCCCGGCTACGAGGTGACCGCCATGCTGATGATCCGGCAGGGCTGGGCCAGGTACGACCCGGCGAACCCTCCGGCACCGCGCCCGATGGCACCCCGGCCAGCACCGGAGCCGGCCAGGCCGTCGCCCACCCTGGCCCAGCGGGCGGCACGGGGCCGGCAGGGGTCGCTGTAACCTCCACGGCCATGAACCACGGGGGGCGGCCGCCCGCCTCTTCCCTTGCGGGTGCTCGGCAGGTCTGGACCACCCTGGCCACATCGGGGCAGCCTGCGCGACGCCTGGACCGGGCCATCGCCGACTCGGACGCTGATGGCGACCTGGTCCGCGCCACGGTCGGCCCCGTCCGGCGCTCGACGTGGCGGCAGCTGGGGCCCATGATCGTTGGCCTCACCTACGGGGCCGCTGAGCTGCCGCCGCACCCGCTGGCGGCCGATCTGGAGGCCCCCGAGATCAGCGAGATCGGCTACCTGTTCGACCCGCTCGGCGTCGAGTCCTGGGAGGCCGTGACCTTCCTGCTCGGTGTGGTGCTGGCCCGCCGCGGCCAGCCGATCCCGGTTGCAGTCGAGGCCTTGTTCGCCTCGGACGCCGGCGAGATGAGCTCCACGGAGAAGGCCCTTGTCTCGATGCTCGGTGCTGCTCTCGCTCCGTCGGTGGCGATCGAGGCTGGCACGTTCTACGGGGCCGCCACCGCTCGCCTGGCGAGGTTCTCGGATCGCGTCGTGACGATCGACTGGACGGCCGAGAACGCCCGACACGTGGAGCACCTCGCCAACGTGGCGTTCGTGCATGGGCGCGCCGAGGAGCAGCTCGTACCGGTACTCGCCGCCAACCCAGAGGCGACTCTCGTCCTCCTCGATGCCGACCACGAGGCCGAGGGCGTGGCCGCCGAGGTGCGCGCAGTCCTCGATGCGCCGACGCCTGGGGTGCGTGTCGTCGCCGTGCACGATGCGGCGGCAGCGCCGTGCTGGGCCGGTCTGACTTCAGTCGACTGGGACCGTGCTCCGGTGGTCCGCTCGACGCTGGGCACCATCGGGCACTGCCCCGTGAGCAACGGCTGGGGCGGCATGGCACTCGCGCTGCTCTCAAGCCGCCCGACCGGTGATCGCCGCATCGACCTCAGTCGATCCCCCGGGGAGTGGTGGCCGACCCGTGGGCTAGGTCCGCGCCGCCGGCGAGCTCCCGCCTGGGTGGCCGCGGACTGAGCGGCGGCCCCCGAACGCGAAGAAGCCCCCGGCACCGCTTGGGGCGCCGGGGGCTGGTCATGCTGCTGTTGTCGCTTCGTCAGCAGGTGGGCGGCGGGAGCTCCTTGTAGACCCGCTCCGAGACGTGCTGGCCGATCGCCACGCGCTGACTGCCGTCGGCGCCCAGCTCGATGGCGCCCTGGTCGACGGCGGCGTTGATGGCCCGGCGGATCGACTGGCGGGACTCGACCCGGATGGAGCACCTCTCGCCCTCGGTGCGGATCAGCGTGTAGGCGGAGAGCAGCGAGGAGCTGGCGAAGGCCAGCATGCCGACGAGGCGCCAGGCCCGCTCGGAGCGGACGAGGGCCCGGAACCGGAACCAGGCTCGGAGCCGCCACGCCGGGCGCGGGTAGAGGTGGGGGCGCCGGTGCCACCAGCGGCGGCGTTCAGCGTTCACGGTCGGGCCCGCAGTTCGTCGCGCAGCTCTTGGAGCTCGGCGGAGAATGCCTTGCGGTCGCGGTCGCGGCCGATCTCGCACTCGGCCACGTCGGCTTCGAGGGCGTCGATGCGGGCGTAGGCCCGGTCGAGCATGTTGCGCTGCTCGAGGAGCCCGGCTTGCATCTCGGTGACGGCGACGGCCCGCTCGGCCGGTGCAGCCCCGACTGCGGCGGTGCGCTCGGTGGCTTTGCCGTTGAGCCGTGCGGCGATGATGGTGGCGGCGGCGCCGATGGCGATGCCAAGGACGGGGACCCAGAGGCCTTCCACATCAGGCCCTCGCTCGGCCGGCGTTGCGGACGAGCAGCGCGACGTAGCCGGCGACGAAGACGAAGCCGCCCGGGGACTGGGAGGTGCCGTTGATGGTGGCGGCGAGCAGCCCCGCGGCCCATCCGCCGAGCAGGGCGGCGACGGCGAGCACGGCGTGGACGGACCGGGTGAGGAGCATGGCGAGCGCGGCGACGCTGAGGGCGATGCCCCACCACCGGAGCGGAGCGAGGGCGGTCACGGAGTCGTAGGTGCCGGAGGTGTAGCCCGTGGGGTAGCAGGCGACGTGCCCGAAGAACGCCAGCACCATCGCGGCCATGATCCGCCGGTTCGCCAGCATGGGTCAGGCCTGCTTGAAGCCGTCGGCCTTGTCGAGCTCCATGGCTCGGGCCCGGAGCTGGTCGACGGGGTGGCCAAGGGCCTCGGCCAGGGCGAAGAGGTAGCCGCGGGTGGAGCCGTCGCGGTCGCGCTCGTCGCGGTCGGCGCGCTGGTCGGTCTGCTCGTCGATGAGGATGCCCTTCTCGATGCGCTCGAGGCGGCTGTCCTGCTTGGCGAGGTGGTCGAGGATGTCCTGGGCGTCGGCCATGGTGAGGTCTCCTGGCGTGGTGGTGGTCGGGGGCTTGGCCGGCTTGCTGCCGGTAAGGAGGCTGGCGTAGAGGTGGGCGGGGACGACGTTGCGGTCGAGGCGGCCGCCGGAGTCCGTGTACTGCCAGATGGTGATCTCGGCCCACGGCGCCGGCGGCTTGGTGGAGCCGAACCCGGAGGGCGGCGTGGTGGCGTTGCGGTTGGGGTACCGGGCGAGCCACAGGGGGTAGCGGGCGAAGCGCTCGTCGAAGCCGACGTTGGCGCGCCACCAGAACGAGCCGGTGTAGACGATCGGGGTGCGGCCGGTGCCGGCTTCGACGAGGTCGAGGAAGCGGAGCAGTTCGGCGGCGACTGCCTGCTGGCCGAGGGTGGGGAGCCGCTTCGACGGGCCGCCGGTGAGCACGTCGGGGGTGTCCTCGGCGTCGAGCGCGTGCGGCAGGTCCCACGGGAGGCCGGCGGTGGCGGCGAGGAAGGTCTCGGCGTTGCGCTCGGGGCTGCTGTCGAAGTCGTAGTAGCAGTAGGCGCCCCGGTCGAGCCCGGCGCGGGTGAAGGCGGCGTGGTGGGTGGCGAGCTTGCTGTCTCGGCTGCCGCCCTGGCTGGCCTTGATGATCCCGAACCGGGTCCCGGCCGGCGGCGGGCCGGGGGTCTGCCAGCGCGAGACGTCGATGCCCTCGACCCAGTTCATGCGGCCCTCTCCAGGGCCTTCGGGTTCTCCCGCCCGATGGGGTGGCGGCGGCCGTGGAAGTCCTCGTTGGCGCTGCTGGTGTGCTGCACCTGGCAGTCGATGGGCAGGCCGGTGGCCTTCTGGCCCCAGAGGCTCAGCGAGAGGTTGAGCGTCTCCAGGTCGATGACCTTGGCGAGGTCGTCGTAGTGCTGGTCGTCGAGCATGATGCGGACGTCGACGTCGCGGTGGTCCCGGCGCTCCAGCGCCGAACCGACGAGGTAGGCCGTCTCGCCGAAGGTGCGGCGCAGCTCGCGGCCCCAGCCGTTGAGGAGCGACACTTCGGACTGGAGCAGGTAGGTGGCTCGCCAGGCGGCATCCTCAGCCGCGCCCATCAGCGCTTCGCTCCGGCGGCGGCGAGGATCTCGGCCTGGGCCTCGCGGATGTGCGGGCCCGAGGCGTGCAGGTCGATGATGTTCACGGCCTCGCTGGCAGGCAGCACCGGCGTCGGGTCGCCGCCGAGCGTCGGGATCAGCCCGGCCTGCTCCAGCAGGTTCTGCACGCCCACGACGAGGGCCAGCGCAGCAGCAGCGACCGCCAGCAGACCGGGGCCGCTGATCGACTCGACGCCGAGCACGTGGAGCACCTGCACCAAGGCGGGGACGATCGCCGGGAAGGCGACGAGCAGCTGCACGAGCGTGCGCAGGATGCGGAGGAACGGCGGGATGGCGGGGGTGATCATGATGACCTCCTGGGTCGTGGTTGCCTCTTCTGGCCCCTCATCTGAGGGAAGAAAATCGGTACGGGTGCTGCGTTCGCCCTGGTCAGGGAGCGGTCGGGTCGTTGATGACCCAGACGCCGGTGGACTCGTCCTCGAGGAAGATCGAGGGGCCGCCGCGGATCGTGGTCCCGGACCGGTAGCTCATGAAGACGCCCATCGCTCCGGAGCGGCAGAAGATCTTCGACCCGCCCGTCACCACGTTCGTGGAGATGGAGTTGGTCCAGTCGGCGGCACCGACCGGCGTCGACGGGCCGGTCGACGGGACCCAGCCCCACTGGCCAGTCGCGGAGTCGACCACGGCGATCCAGTGGAAGGGGTCGTCGTCATCGACCACGTTGCCGAGCGTGGCCACCAGGTCGCCCTTGACGATCTGCTGGCCGTCGTCGGTGACCGGCTGGTCCCCGTCGTCGACCGGCCCAGCGAACAGGGTCGACGAGACCGGGGCCTGGAAGTAGCCGCGGACGTGGCGCTCGTTGTCCAGGTAGCTCTCGATGTTGCCGAACGCCTGGTCGACGTTGACGATGCCGCCCATCACGCCGTGGCCGATGTAGCCGATCCGGTCAGCTGTGGCCCACTGGAAGGCTTCGCCGTCGCTGAGGGCGAACGCTCCGTCGCCGGTGAACACCACCTCTGCCGACGCCACCGCGAACGGCTCCGTCATCCCGTCGGCGGTCAGGAAGCAGACCCGCTGCTCCCCGCCGGCCAGCACGAGGAAGTCCCCACCGTCCGGGTAGTAGGCGCCGAGCAGCCCTTGCATCGACGCCAGGTCGAGCGTCGTCACCGCTCGGTAGCCGTCAGGGACGACGCCGGCCCCCGATTCGCCGGGGTCCACGGCGCACACGGTGAACGAAGTGGCGGTCCCGTCGAACGTGGTGGTGGCGAAGACGCCACCGATGTTGCGGGCCGTGTAGCCGCCAGCCCCGCCCCCGCCTTCGAGGTCGGCGAGGTCGTTCCACGCCGTGGTGCCGTCGCCGATCTTGAGAACGCCGGTGTCGGTCTCGTAGCCGGGCTCGCCTGCAGCCAGCACCGGGTTCGATGAGGCGGCCGCTGCCGCTGTGGCGCGCCGGAGTCGGATGGTCTGGGTCACAAGGTGCCTCCGTCGATGGTGGAGCTGGTGGTGGACACGGTCACCGTCGATGCCTCACCGAGCACCACGGTGACGGTGTCGGGGCCGGGGGTGGCCTGCGGGGCGGCGGGGCGGAAGGTGCCGCCGATGCGGTCGGCGCCGTTCTGGCGGATCCGGTAGCTGCCCCAGGCGAGCGCGCTGGTCACCTGGTCGCCGGTGAGCGCGACCGTGAGGTTGGCGCTCGCAGCCACCAGCGGCGCGACGACGGTGCGGCCGAGCCCGAAGTGGATGGTCCAGGCGCCGCCTGGGGCGTCGTCGAACTCGAGGCGGATGGTGCGCGACTGGCCGGCGATGGCCTCGATGTCGAGGGCGCCGATGTGGTCGTCGAGGATCACAGCGAACCCCCATCGATCACGGCTTCGAGGATGGCGAGACGGGCCTCGAGGTCCAGGCTGTTGCCGGCGATGGCGATGGTCCCGCCCAACGGCGGAGCGATGACCATGCCGGCGTGGCCCACCTGTGGAGCGGCCACGCCGCCGTCCTCGTAGCGCAGCAGCGAGACGACCTTGCCGGTGAGGGTGTCGGCGAACTCCCAGCCGGCCACGTCGGGCTCGCCGGTGGCGTCGACGGTGACGGTGGCCGGGGTGATTTTCAGCCGCTTGGTGTCGTCGTCCCAGGCGAAGGTGGCCGACGCCCGGGCGACCACCGCCGACTCGGCGCCGGGCGCCAGGGCGCCGAGCGTGGTGTCGTCGTCGGTGTCGGCGTAGGCCGAGGTGATCGCGGCGATGGTGCAGGCCCGCCCGTCGAGGGACTTCTCGTCGCCTCGGTAGTTGGCGAACAGGCGGCGAAGGGCCATCAGCGGGTCTCCAGGGGGTCGGTCACGGGGTCGGGTTCCCGGTGAGGCAGACGGCGTAGATCTGGTAGCCGGAAGTGTTGAGGGGGATCGCCGCTCCATCACGGTCCCGGCACTGCAGCGACACCTCGAAGGTCAGCGGGTCCGCATCGGTCACCACGAGGAACGTGCGCACCAGCCCGACGGTGAAGTACTTCGTCCCCGACAGCTCGTCGGGGTTGGTGACGGGGTCGTAGTTGAACGACGGCCACGACTCGAACACCGAGCTGCCCTGCAGCGGCCACGAGGTCTGATCGAAGGTGATGTTGGACTCGACGCGAGCACCCTTGACGCCTTCGTAGGTGACCCGGATGTCGCCCCACACGTCCCACGTCCCGGCAAACGGCAGCGCCAGTAGCGCCGGGTCCTCGCCCGACAGTTCCCCACCGAACGTGGTGACGTATGGATCGGGCGGGATGTAGGGCGTGGCGGTGTCGTCCGGTGGCCGCTGCCGGGGCGGGACCTTGGCGTCCACCGCTCGGATCTGCGGACCCACCGGGCCGATGAAGCCCTTCGTCAGGCCGAACTCGCGCTCCGACCATCGCTTCGTGGGGTCGCGGCCGCTCACGGCGTCACCGCCGGGTCCAGGCCCACCGTCAGGGTGCACGTCCGGGCGGCCTTCGTGAACTTCCGGTTCGCCACCCGCACCCAGCCCACCCAGCCGTGCCGCCCCGACGACAGCGCCACGGGCAGGCCGTCGCCGGTCACCACCTGGCGCCCGAAGGCCTCGTCGACGAGCAGGTCGGCGTAGCGGGCCTCCCGGGACTCCTGCTGCGCCGTCCAGAGCCCCCAGATGTAGAGCTGCAGCCACGACAGGTTCGTCGGGCCCGTCATGATCTGGCGGTTGATGCGCACCCCATCGGGCAACGGCTGGTCGTAGGCGAACCCGATGCGGCCCGGCCCGGTGCCCCACGGGGTCAGCACCCGCAGCTGGTCGATGATCGCCCCGGGGTTCGTCTCCCACGATGGGCGCAGCACGGTGTCGTTGTTCAGCGCCAGGTCCGTGCGGTTGCTCCCCCGACGCGGGGCGACCCGGACCTGGAAGTTGGGCAGCACCCAGACGTCGGCGCCGAAGATCGTGTCGTTGACCTGGGACAGCATGTCGACGGCCCGGACGTCCTCGTAGTCCTCCCACGCCAGCTGACCCAGCGAGCCGGTGAGCGCATCGACGTGCACCGAGAGGCCCAGGGCCTGGCCGTCGGGGTTGGTGGTGGCCTCGAGGCGGTCCACGATCCGGCTCGGGTAGTAGGCCCGGTCGATCGGCGAGCGCGACCCGGTGAAGCCGTCCTTCGGGTAGCGGACCTCGTCGATGTCGACCCACCCGGTGATCGAGTAGATGCGGAACGCCATGCGGATGAACGACACCCCGGTGCCGCGAGGCAGGATCCCGGACGAGGCCACGTTCTGCCAGGTCTCGTCGTCCTCGTTGGTGGCTGCGCCCTTGGCCCGGGTCTGGTCCTTGTTGATCTGGGTGGCGCCGTCGGCGTACACCTCCGTCTCGGCGACGATGTAGGACTCGGTGTGCTGCACCATCGCCGTGGTGACCCGCTCCCGGGCGAAGTGCTCATGCTGGGCCACCGGGATCACCGGGGCCCGCAGCACGCCCTTGCCTCGCACCTGAAGGCTCCGGGAGCCCGAGAACGGGGTGTAGGGGTTCCAGCGCGCCTCCAGGAGGCCGTCGGTCGGCTCCAGGCCGTCGTTGATGCTCCAGCCGTGGGCCCGCAGCCACGCGATCGGGTCGCCGCTGGCGCCCTCGAAGCTTCCAGCGCCGCCGAGGTCGTCGCTGGTGCCGGCGTCACCGATCGTGCGCTGGAAGGCCAAGGCGATGCCGGTCGCGTTCAGGCTGATCCGGTCGTCGCCGATGGTCACCGGGTCGTCGAGGTAGCCGGCGGCGACCAGCTCGCCGTTCTCCCACACCTGGAGCTCGTAGCGCCGCCAGTCGGGGTCGACCACGGTGAGGTCGTCGATGGTGGTCGACGGGGCGCCGATCACCTCCCAGCAGGGGTCCCAGGCGGACGCGCTGGCGGTGATGTGACCAAGGGTGTCGATGGTGAGCGGGTCGTCGTAGTCCTCGACCACGGCGGACTCCACGGCGGTGAGGGGGCGGTGGCTGCCGGCCTCGGCGATCACCAGCACCAGGTCGGCGGCAGCGACAGCCGGCGCCGGCGGGGACCACGGCGTGTCGGGGTCGCCTGGACCGGGGTCGGGTGGGAGCGGGGTGAGGGTGAGCAGCCCGGTGCCGGGCGCGTGCAGCGACGTCGGCGGGGCGAGTGCCGAGGGGTCGAGCGGCGGGAGCAGTTCGACAGTCACCGGGTGCTCCGGTGCTTGGCCACCACGGTGAAGGTGCCGAACTGGGCGCCGACGGTGACAGTGGACTCGCCAGGCGGGATCCTGGGCCAGCGCGGCGCCTTCGACGCCATGAGGCCGGCCAGGTTGTTGCCCCGGAGCTTGCCGTCGATGCGCTGGGACCCGATGCGCGAGATGCGCCCGGCGTCGAGCGTGAGCGTCTGGCCGGCGAGCAGGTACTCGTTCCAGGTGGTCCGCCGGCCACCGGCCTCGATGTAGACGTTGGCGCAGTTCGTGACCGCGGTGATCGCCAGCGTGAGCGCTCGACCCGGCTTGGTGGTGCGCGACCCGACGTTGTCCAGCGGGAGGGTCTGCGTCCCGGCCGGGGTGGCCCGGGTGATGACCGTCTCGGCGGAATAGAGCACCGGGTCGACGGCCGTGAAGGCGATGTCGCAGGGCGTGTTCTTCTCCGGACCCGGCCACGACGGGTCGTAGTCCGGCTGGCAGCTCGCCACCTGAGCCCACATCGACCACCCGCCGATGGTGAGCGGCAGCGGGGCCATCGACTC
Organism: Aquihabitans sp. G128; assembly: GCF_019048865.1. Taxonomy (GTDB): domain Bacteria; phylum Actinomycetota; class Acidimicrobiia; order Acidimicrobiales; family Iamiaceae; genus Aquihabitans. Next base: position 2,727,507 of record NZ_CP077604.1, read on the forward strand.
GGGGAAGGCCCGCTCCACGGTCAGGATGAGGTCGTCGAGCTGCGCCCGGCTCTCGGCGTGGAGGTTGAGGCCGAGTCGCGGCCCCTTGACCGGCACCCGCACCGTGCCAGCGGTGGCGCCGATGTCCCACCTGTCCGTCGTCGGGATGTCGGCCGCCTTGCCGAAGAACCCACTGAGCGACCGCACCGAAGCGCCAGGTCGGGCGCTGTTGCCGAAGACCCAGTCGTTGTAGGACCCGAGGTAGGCGTTGCTCATCGGAGATTCCTGGAGTACTGGCGCAGGGCCTCGTTGATCATCCGCCCACCCGCCTTCTCGAACTCGGCGATCGTGGCGGCGTCGGGGTTGCCGAGCACCTGGACCGGCATGTTGATGACCGGGGCCACGCCAGGGGCCTGGCTGCCCTGCACGATGCGGCCCGGCACGTCCGGCACGAACACCTCCGACGGCACCCCGTAGCGGGCCATCTCGTTCACCGAGTAGGCCCGCCCCGGGTACACCGGGCCGCCCTGGGCCCGGCCACCGTCAAGGCGCTTCGGGTTCTTCTGGGTGAGCGCGGCCTGGCCGAGGGCGACAGCCGCCACCACCGGGTCGCTGCCGTCGTAGGCAGCCCGAAGAGCCAGCAAGTCCGTGATGAACCCGCCGAGCCGCTGACGGAGCGGGTTGGCCGGATCGAGCGACACGGCCAGCCGGAAGAGCCCGTCGAGCAGGGCCTGGTTACCGGCCTCGGCGCCGAACACCTTCTCGGTGAGCTCGGCCTGCTTGTCGATGTTGTCGAGCTGGGCCTCGGTGAGCTTCGCCGTGGCCGAGCGCACCTTGTCCGCAGCATCAGCCCGAACCTTGGCCACCTGGTCCGAGGCGTCGGCCAGGCGCTTCTGGGCCTCACGCTCACCGTCGTAGGAGTCGCGGATGCGCTTCTGGGCAGCGACCACGGCGTCGGAACCCTCGATGCCCTTGGCCCGAGCGTCGGCCAGCTCCTGGGCGGTGTCGCCCTTCTTCGTCTGGGCCTCGGCGAGCGCTTGGCGGGCTTCGGCCACCTTCTGGGCGGCCTCGGCGTCGGCGAAGAAGTCGGTCCCGGGCTTCACCAGGAACTGGTCGCGCAGCGCTTCTTTCAGGGTGAGCTTTGCCCGCCCTTCGGCCACCGCGGCGCCGGCGGCGGCTTCCTCGAGGTGGCGCAGATCGTCGGCCGCCTGGGACCGGGCCTCCGAGAGCGACACCTCGGCTTCCCGGCTGGCCCGCTTGGCGTCGGCCACCGCCTTCTCGGCGCCCTCCACGCCGTCGAGGGCGTTGCGCATCTCGTCGCTGTCGCCGGCGGCAGAGCGGCGGGCGTCGGCCAGTTCTTGCTCGGCGGAAAGCACGCCGGCGGCGCTGGCGGCGGCAGCCTGCCGAGCGTCGAAGAGTCCTCGGGCCGCTGAGGCCTGGTCCTCGAGCGCCTTGGTGGCCTCCTCGCTCCGATCGGTGACCTCACCGGTGGCGCCCGCCTGGTTGCCCAGGGAGCCGGCGGCCTTGTCGCTGTCGACGCTGAGCGCCTTGTTGGCGGCGTCCAGGTCTGCCTGCCCTTGGGCGGCGCCGAGCGACTGGTCGCGGATGAGGCCGAGACTGGCGGCGAACTCGGCGTAGCCGGTGATGATCCGGCGGCGGTTCTCGGCGGAGCCCTTGCCGCCCTGCGCGTCCTCGAACCCCTGGCGCGCCCGCTCCTGGAAGGCCTTAAACTCGGCCTCGGTCCCGGCGAGGGCCTTGGCCACGTCGGCCGGATCCAGGCCCATGGCCTTCAGCACGCCGCGGAAGGCGTCGCCGGAGCCGATCAGGTTCAGCCCCCCCGACGCGCCCCCCCCAGGGTGCGGGCCAGGCGGCGGTTGAACGTCTCCTCCAGCGACTCGCCCGTGCGCTCGGCCTCCTCCCGCAGCGCCTCGGCCCCCTCCTTGGCCAGCTTGGCGCTGTTGGCCGCATCGAGGTACGACGCGATCAGCACCGCCAGGCCGGCAGCGGCGACCCCGGCGATCGGACCGAGCCCGCCGACCGCGTTGATCGCGTTGCCAGCTGAGGCGGCGAAGCCCTGGCCGGCCCCGGCCCCTTCCTTCAGCGCGGTGGAGAAGCTGAACAGGGCGTCGGACTTGGCCGCCTTCATCAGCAGGCTCACGGCGTTCGTGGCGAAGCCGGCGGTCTTGGCCACGGGCCCGATGGCCGCAGCGAGCCCGACGAAGGCCAGGAGCGAGGTCTGCACCGGCTCGGGCAGCCGGGCGAACCAACCCACGACGTCAGCCGTGTTGGCGGCCAGGTCGGCGAGCAGCGGGACCAGCTTCTGGCCGAGGGCGATGCCCTGGGCCTGCAGCTCAGCGAGGTCCCGCTTGAAGTTGGTGGCCGGGTCGTCGTCGAGCTTCTTGTAGGCGTCGGCCAGGTAGTTGGTCGAGCCGGTGACGTCGTCGATCACCTTGGCGGCGTCTGCGCCGTTGTTGCGCAGCAGGCCGAGCACGCCGTTGACGGCCTCGGTGTCCTGGAACACGGCCCGGAGCGCCTCGCGGTTGCCCCCGAGCTTGTCGTTGAGCATCTGCAGCGTGGCGATCAGGCCGTTTTCCGCCAGGAACTTCCGCACCCCATCGGAGGTGAGCCCGTACTTCTCGAGGGTGTCGTTCGCCGTGCCCACCGGGGCCAGCAGCTTCTGGAACACCCCGGCCACCATGGTGGCGCTCTGAGCGACGTCGCCGTTGGTCTGGGTGAGGAACGACACGGCCCCGGCCACCTGGTCGAAGCCGACCCCGAGGTTCTGGGCGATCGGCAGCAGCCGGCCGAGCTGCGGGGCGAAGTCGGCGGCCTCGCCCTTGCCGGCGGCGACCGCAGCGGCGAGCTGGCTGGCGGCGTCCGCAGCCGACAGGTTCTCGGCGCCGTAGGTGTTGATCGCCGAGGTGAGCACGTCGGCCACCGAGGCGGCGTCGCCGAGGCCGATCGCTGCACCCTTGGCCGAGGCGTCGAGCACGTCGAGCGCCGTCGCTCCGTCGATGCCGGCCGAGCGGATGAAGTACAGGCCCTTGGCGAGCTCGTCGGGGCTGCGCCCGGTCTCCTTGGCCAGGTCGAGGACGTGCTGCTTCAAGCCCTCGACCTCGTCGCCGGTCACGCCGGCGAGGGTCTGCATCTGGGTGAACGACGACTCGAAGTCCACGGCCAGCTTCGTCGCCGCGGTGGCGCCGGCGAGCACCGGGAGCGTCACGTTGCGGGTGAACTTCGAGCCGAGCTGGTCGGCCTTGTTGGCGAAGTCGTCGAGGGACTTCGTGTCGATCTTCGTGGAGTTGAGCCGGGTCACGAACCGCTCGGCCGCGCCCTGGGCGCGGGTCAGGTCCGTGGTGTCGAGGCGGAGCCGGGAGCGCAGCTCGGGAAGTTCACGATCGCCCACGGTCCACCTCCTTCAGCGCATCGCCGCGAGGGCGAGCAGGTCGTCGGCCGTGCCCTGTTCGGGCTTCGGCGCTTCGGGTGTCGGGGGCAGCAGGGCGGCGAGCTGGGCCACGGTCGAGGCCCAGAAGCGCTCCTCGGTGAGGTGCGCTTCGACGATGGCGAACCGCCACCAGTCGTCCCAGCGGAACGGCTCGGCCGCCCCTACGCTTTTCCCGGGTCACCGCTGGGGGCCGGGAAGGCCTCCATCCAGGCCTCGAGCAGCGCTTCGATGCACTCCGCCGGGGTCGAGCCGGCGTCGACCGGGTCAGCCGCTCCGAGCACGTGCTGGAGCATCGCAGCCACCCGGGCAGCGGTCGGCTCCGGGAACTGCAGCACCATCTGGCCCTGGAGCCAGGACAGCTCCTCGATCGTGGCGGCCCAACTGCCGTAGGCGGCCTCGCACCGAGCGATCGCCAGCAGGCTGAACCGCAGCCGGCGCTCCTCGCCCTCGACGCCCACGATGGGCATGCCGAGGGAGAGGAGCCGGTCGGCGTCGCTGGTCACGCCGAGGCGAGGGCTTCGGCGGTCTCGTGCGGGATGATGCCGAAGAGCTTCCCGTCGGCCAGCCGGAAGTTGCAGCGGGCCGTGGCGTTCAGGAGCTGGTAGTCCTCGAACGCGGTGCCCAGGTTGTGGGCGGTGACCTTGGCCTTGCCGACCTCGAAGTGGACGTCGCCGCCGATGTCGGAGCCGCCGTTGGTCGGCGTCTTCCAGGTCATGCGCCACGACGGCAGGTAGTCGCTCTGGCTGCGCGTGTACTCGGTCCCGTCCCAGGTGCCGCCGATGAACACCTCGAGCGCGGCGTAGGACAGCTTGGCGTAGTCCCAGCCGATCGTGGCGGCCACCATGACGGTGTCGCTGTCGAGCTCCTTGTTGTCGCCGCGGAGCTGCTTCGACTCGAACTCGGGGGTCAGCGTGACCTGGCGGATGCCGGGCACGTCGATCATCGGCCCGTAGGTGGGCGAGCCGCCCTCGGGGTCGGTGAGCAGGCGCTGGATCTTGCAGTCCTCCGTGGAGAACAGCTTGGTGGTGGGGGCGAGTGCCATGGTGGGGGTCTCCTGTGTGTACGGGCCGGTGGTCCCGGCCAGAACGGTCGTGGCCCGGGTGGGGCGGGCTTCAGGCCTCGCGCCGGAGGCGGAGGGTGAAGGCGTGGTGCACGGTGTTCGCCTCGCGCTCGACCAGCCGGACGACGTCGTCGACGGTGCAGGACCTGACGATCATCGGGGCGGCGGTGAGGCGGGCGCCGTGCAGAAGGGTGCGGAGCGAGCGGGGCAGGGCGTAGTCCTCGGCGGGGTCGCCATCGGTCTTGGCCCGCCACGGCTGCCAGAGGTCGAGCTGCACCAGCTCGGTGACGGGATCGCCGTCGTGGTCGCCGCTGAGCCGCTCGGTGGTGGTCGAGATGCCCTCGGCCACGGTGACGTACCGGGGGCCGGTGGGCTGGCCGGTGGCGAGGTCGTCGCGCCACACCGACAGGCCGAGGCCGGCCGGCTCGATGAGGGCCTTCAGGGCGCCGGTGAGCGAGGCGGCCATCAGCGTCGGCTCCCCGAGGTGCCCCAGCCGGCCACGGCCCGCTCGATCGACGGGCGCAGGAACGGGCGACCCGGGAAGTGCAGGGTGCCGTACTCCTGGAAGGCCAGGTAGAACGCCTTGCGGCTCGGGCCGACGTCGACGTAGAAGCCCTCGCGGTCGTGGCCTCGGACGTAGCGGATCGTCGCTCGACCAGAGGTCTTGCGCACCGGGTCGCCCGGGTTGGCCAGGCGGCGGGCCCGCTCCTCCTCGGCCATGGTCGGCGCCGAGTCGCGCATGTTCTTCGAGATCGTGGCGGCCAGGGTGGCCACCTCTTCCTCGGACTGCAGTTCCAGGCCGGCGAACGCCCGCTCGACGTCGCGCAGCCACGAGGACCCGTTCTCGACCTTCAGCGAGCCGCTCACGCCGGCACCTGCCGCACCACGACCAGTTCGATGTGGTCGTTGCTGGAGCCGACCCACCAGTCGTCCGGGTCGCCCTGGACGTCGTAGGTGGCACCCCGGAACGTGATCGTGGACCGCAGGCTGACCACGGTGTCGAGCGGGAGCCAGACGAGGCGGGCCCGCTCCCCCACCGCGACCGGTACGGCCCGGTCGGCGGCGGTCTTGGCGGTGAGGGGCTGGACGTGGCCCATCGCCTCGATGGTGGCCACCTCGGTGGTCGGGTTGCCCTCGGCGTCCGAGGTGGTGGCCCCGGTGGGCGTCTTGATCGTCACGGGCACGGTGAAGAACCGGTCGATGCTCACGACGGGACCGGCGTGGTGGTCCGCTCGAGGTCGGCGCGCAGGCCGTCGACGAGGCGCCGCATGGCCACCGGGTTGCCGGCGGCGTCGGCGTAGAGCGCCTGGCGGCCCGGGAAGACGTCGTCGGCGTCATGCGGGGCGCCCGGGTGCCAGAGGTGCCACACCGGGCCGGGGATGCGGTGCATGCCCCCACCGAAGGTCTCCAGGGCGTGACGGAGGGCGAAGTCCTCGCCGCCCCAGCCCACGAAGCCCTCATCTGCGCCGCCGAGCTCGGCCCACAGCGCAGCGGGCACGACGACCATCGACGAGCAGGTCCAGTCGAGCGACCAGGCGACGCCCGGCTCCCAAGAGCCGTCGAAGCCCTCGACCACCCGGCGGGACATGGCCTCGTCGAGGTAGCAGAACCGGTCGTAGGCCAGGGTCAGCTGGCCTGTCCGGGCGGCGGTGGCCACGGCTCGCTCCAGCTGGAGCGGCGCCACGAACGAGTCGCCGTCCGCGATGACCAGCACGTCGAACGGGCCGCCCTCGGCCACGCCGGCGTTGATCGCCGCCGAGCGGTTGAACGGGCCCTCGTCGTGGTGGCCCTCGACCAGGCGGTAGGTCGGGTGGGCGTGCTCCCAGCGCTCGCGCAGCCAGGCCCAGAGCCGGTCACGGTGGCCGCCGTCAGCCCGGCGGGGCACCACGACGAGGACGTCAGTATCCGGTGCCACGGCGCTCCCCCACGTGCTCGACCAGCGGTGCGTCGCTGCTGTGCCCCCAGAACGCCGAAGCCCGGCCGCCGACCAGCACCTCGGCCCCGAACCTGGACTCTGACCAGGCGCCCGTCGGCCACTCGTGGGTGGCCAGGAACTCCCGGGCCACCAGGTGGGGGTTCGACCAGTGGCCCTCGGTGTGCTCCACCCACTGGTGGGTGCCGTCGGACCGGTCCCTGAAGGCCTCGGGGTTGCACTCGATGATCCCGCCGGCGGCCACCTCGTTGCCCCACCACGGCTGGCGCTTCAGCACCAGCTGGGTGAGGTGCGGCTGGCTGGTGAGCACCTCGGCCATGGCGGCCAGGTCGACGGGGCGCTCCACGATGAAGTCGTCCTCGAGCCAGAACACCCAGGGCGTGTCGGCGTCGAGCGCCGCGGCCCAGGCCCGGCGGACGGCCTCGGCGTAGCCGGTGCGGTCCGGGCTGGTCACCAGGGTCGCTGCGGGGAAGGTCTCTGCCAGCCAGGCCCGGTACTCGGGCACGCCGGAGTCGTCGCAGATCACCAGCGGGCCGACGTCGAGGCCCTTCAGGTTCTCCAGGGCGGCGGGCACGGAGCGCTCGATGCACTCGCGTCGGCCGTCGGTCATCACGACCAGGGCGGCGGCGGTCATGCTGCAGCCCTCGCCGGCACCAGGGCCTCGATGGCCGACGCAAAGCGAGCCAGATCGGCGGCGGGGTCGAGTTCTGCGGCGCGCGCTGGCCCGGGCTGAGGCGGCGGCCCAAGACGGGGCGTCGAGCAGGGAGCGGATGGCGGAGCGCCAGCCCTCGACATCAGCGCGGTCCAGGAAGATCCCAGCATCGCCCAGGGACTCGCGGAGGCCCGGCGTGGGGTGAGCGATCACCGGGATGCCCGAGCACATCGCCTCGACGCCCACCATGCCCCAGGTCTCTCGCTCGGAGGGCATCAGCAGGATGCGGGTGCGCCCGTAGACGTCGTTGGCCATGTCCATCGTCGGGGCGATGACGGTGGCGTTCTTGCTCTTGTTGCTGACCTGGAGGCCGTAGCCGCCACGCACGCCGAGGAACTGCGCCTCCGGCATCGACCGGGCCAGCTCCCAGAACAGGGCGCCACCCTTGGCCTCGGCCAGGTTGACGAGCGTGACCATCGGACCCGGCGTGGTGCGCACGTCCTCCGGGTCGAACGGGGGGCGCACGACGATGCCCGGGTGGCCGACCTCGCAGGCGAGGCTCTCGGAGTTGTAGACGGCCAGGGCAGGTCGAGTGGCGGCGAGGTGGGCGGCGTTCTCGGGGCTGGATCCGTGGACCATGCGCACCGAGGGGACCAGCCGCTCGAAGGCCCAGCCGTCAGCGGCGTGGTCATCGCCGAGGTGAGAGAGCACCACATCGGGGCGGTCGAAGGCGTCCATGCTGGCCCCTGGGTGCACGTGGACGCCGTCGAGGTCGTAGGCGTAGCCCGTGCTGAGGCGGGTCACGACGTCGACATGGTGGCCGCGCTGAGTCATGTGGCTGAGGCAGGCGTGGGTGGCCAGCCAGGCGCCGACCCGGGAGGCGGGCGGGTACAGGGGCAGGGCGGCGAGGATCCTCACGCCCAGGACTCCGGGTCGAGCTGCGCTGGGCGGAACCACGGGGTGGTCGAGATGGTGCCGGGCTGTCGACCGGTGCGGTAGCGGTCGAGTGTGGCCTGCTCGGCGGGAAGCAGGCCGACCGCACCGGCCGCGGCGATGGTGCCGACGGTGAAGCCGTAGGCGCCGAGGTGCTCCTCGGAGTTCGCCCCCTGTGCGGCGTTGGTGCCGGAGGCGCGGCCGGCTACCTGGCAGACGACGGCCACGACGTCGCCCGGGATCTCCGCCCACCCGTAGTTGTAGGTGGCCGTCACCGGGGCCGAGGTCCGGACGTGGACCTTGCGGCCGCTCGACCAGCTGAACGGCACCGGGTTGCCGTCGCCGTCCAGCACCGAGGCGACGGAGACCACGGGCCCGTCAGGCAGGGTCAGGACCCCGCAGCAGGGTCGGGCGGTGAAGGTGGCGTTGGCCGTGAGGGTGAACGGCCGGCCGGCGTAGGCGCGGACCGTTGCTGAGGCATCGGCCAGCAGCGCCTCGATCCGAGGGAGCTGGTCGTCGGTGAACTCGACGCCGAGGCGGACCCCGAGGTCGGTGGACGTCGCAAGCTGTGGCAGGGGCATCACACCTCCCTTGAGGTCCGGTCGGGCATCGGCTGGATCAGCTCGAGGTGACGGGGCTGTTGCCCACGTTGGTGAGCTTGATGAAGGCGCCCGGGTCGTTGACCAGGAAGCCGTACTCGGCCTCGGCCAGGACGGCGACGAGGTTGTTCTCGAAGAGCGAGACCAGCGAGCCGTTGATGGTCACGGTGGCCTCGGTCGAGATCCGGTAGGAGATGCCGCCGACTGCGCCCCAGGCCGCCTGGGACCAGTCGCCGCCGTAGCCGACCACGGAGGTCAGGTTCGGGGAGGCGACACCCTCACCCATGAACGAGGGACGCCCGATCAGACGGCCACCGCGAGCGCTCGTGGTGTCCTCCAGCGGGGTGTCGATGTAGATGGGCCGGCCGTTGGTGTCGACCGACTGGAGCAGGGCGGGCTCCATGACGTCGTCCATGGCCCAGCCGGTGAGCCGGTAGCGCCGGTTGGCGGCGTCGTGGGACGAGACGATCTTGCCGATGGCCGACACCAGGTCGCCGTAGGTGCCGCCGCTGCCCTGGGCGGTGGCGCCGATCTCCTGGGTCTTGGTGGTCTGGTCGACGTAGGTGTCGAAGGGGCCGGCACCGGCGGTGCCGTCGGGGCCGGCGTCGTGGAGGGCCGCGTAGTCGAACGCCACGGCGAAGGTCTCCGCGAAGGAGCCCTGCATCTTGGTGACGAACTGGCCGGGGTTGAGCCGGGCGACCTCAGCCGAGACCACGAAGATCGAGGCCAGCTTCTTGGGCTGGATGACCTTCTTGTCGATCGAGCCGCTGGAGGCGGGCTTCTGGGCGGCCTCACCGACCCACCCGGCGCTGGGGCGCCCGGTGATGACGGGGATGGCGGCACCGGAGGCGCCGAGTGGGACCCGCTGGGCGAGACGCTGCACGACCGACTCGCGCGGCGCGGTCGAAGATGGGGGCCGCCTCGGCCGGGGTGATGAACCCGGAGAGGTCGCTGGTCTTGGTGGGGGCGGTGATCGCCATGGTCTGGTCTCCTTGGGAGGGTGGGCGCCGACGGCTAGATGCCGAGGGCGGACTTCAGGTCCCGTTCCAGCTGGGTGCTGTTCAGGGGAGCGGTGCTGGTGGCCCCCTGGCCGAGGTCGGGCCACGGCGTGGCGAGCTCGGCGGCGGCCTTGGGGGCGATGCGGTCGACCCATGCGCCGATGCCGGCCGTGTCGGGCTGGCCGTCTTCGGCGACGAACCGGCTCGGGTCGAGACCCTCAAGGAGGGCCTCGACGTCAACGGCTCGGCCGGCGGTGGCCACTCGGATGGCGTCGCGCACGCGGTCCCCGCCGACCTCGGCGAGAACTTCGGCGCGGGCCGCGGCCTTGGCTTCGGCGACGAGGCGCTCCTGCTCGGGCAGCGACTCGCGCTGCACGCGCTCGAACTCCTTGGCGGCGGTGGCGTTGGCCTTCGCCCGCTCCTCCCACTTCCGAGAGGCCTCGAGGCGGCCGACGATCTGCTCGGGCGTCAGCCCGAGGTCGGCCAGCGACGAGAAGTCGGGGGCGTCCGTGGCGGGCGCCTGGTCTGCGGGTGCGTCGGTGGTGGGGGCCGTGTCGGCCGGTGCATCGCTCATTGCTGGGTGCCTCCCGTGGCGGGATGGTTGGTGGTGGCCCGTGGCGGGCCGTGGTTAGGCGGGGATCTCGGAGGGTCCGGTGAAGTGCTGGCCCGCTGGGGTCAGGACTGGTCCGAGCTCGCCGTGGTGGTGGACCGTGACGTCGATGGGCGCTCGATTGCGCCAGTCGGTGTCGGGTCCATCGATCGATGAACCGAGGGGCTCGGCGGGCTTCTTGGTGAAGACGTCGCCGTCGGCGGTGACTCCGAAGCCGCGCTGGTCCCAGTACCGGGGCCCGCGTGCAGCCATGTCGGCGAGCAGGCTCCGGTTGGCGATGTCGCCGGGGTCGAGGTAGGCGCTGGGCTCGGAGCCGGTGCGGTAGATCGGCGCCATGCCGCAGTCGCAGTGCGAGTGGATCGGCATGAGGGCGTACGGGCCGTAGTCCCGGGTGGCGGCAGACGCGCAGAGGGCGCAGGAGGCGCCGGTGAGCACCCGCCGGTAGCCGGTGATCGCCGGCGTGCGCTTAGCCACCTCGGAGATGGCGGCCCGCTGGGCGAGTAGGACGTCGGTCTCAGCCAGGGTCCGGGCCCGGGTGAGCCCGGCCGTCATGGCCTCGTCGAAGGTCGAGCCGCTTGCGATAGCCACCCTCGCCTCGATGACGGCTCGGGCGTAGACGTCAGCCGGGTCGACCCCTCGAAGTGCGGTGCCGGTCAGGGCCTTCACGTCGAGGCCGACCGGCTGCGAGGAGCCGGCTTCCCGACCCAGGGTGGTGGTGAAGCCGTCCACGAGGACCACGGCTGCCGCCTCGGCGCCCTGGACGAGCGGGAGTGCGGTGCGGAGCCAGGAGTTCTGTGCTTCGTCGGTCAGGCCACCGTTGAGCGACCAGGCCTTGGTGATCTGGTCCGTGGTGGCGGCCCGGAGGCGGGCGTAGGCGCCCTGGTAGGCGGTGAGGACCGCCAGGGCGCTCACGGGACGGCTGGGGCTGCAGATGCGGCCAGGAACTGCTCCTGGGCCCGCTCGGTCTCCATGCGGTCGATCAGCTGCGGTGAGAACTGCAGGGTGTCTGCCATCCGGGTGCGCCACGGCACGCCGGCGGCCTCGGCCTTGGAGGCAGCGTCGTAGCGCTCCGAGAGCGAGACACGCTCGGGCGGCTGCCAGAGCACCTCCATGTCGGTGCGCGAAGCGCGCTGGGCGTCTCCGTTGAACAGGAAGGCCAGCGAGAGGGTGGCTTCGAGGGGGTCGGAGTCCCCGTGGATGCGGTCCCAGACCTTGAAGATCGAGCCCTCACGCATGGTCGAAGCGCCCTCGGCTGAGCCGTTGGCGGCGTCCGGGAAGAGGTAGTAGAGCGGCGTGAACGTGGTGGCGGCGACGTCGCGGATGTCGGCCTTCACCGACTCGAGCAGCGGGGTGAGGTCGACGCCGGCGGACTCCCACATGTCGACGCCCTGCGGAAGCCGCCAGAGGGCGCCAGGGTCGCTGGCGAAGACGTCGTTGTAGTCGATCGCCTCGCCGTCCTCGTCGGTGTCGGGGAGGTCGCCCTTGACCGCGCGCTGGCGGAAGGCCTGCATGACCGCGACGGTGAGCCGCTGGAGGAGCATCAGGTTGATGCGGTCCAGGTCGTCGATGACGTCCTCGAACTCGCCGAGGCAGTTGCCGGCCAGGTCCGCCCGGTTCGAGAACTTCACGACCGGCACCAGGCCCCGGCCCACCGGGATCTTCTGCGGGGCCGTGCGCCACTCCCAGCCCTCGAGCTCGAAGCTGACGCCGCTGCCAACGGCCAGTCCGTTGCGCTTCCGCTGGGCCACCAGCACGTAGCCGTCCAGGTACAGGTACGCGAGGTCGGCATCGATGATGTCGTTGGTGAAGACCTTCACGGCGGCCACCACCTTGCGGCGATTGGCGGGGTCGTGCGCTGTGTGGACCTGGCGGGGGTCCTCGAAGGTGATGAGCGGGGCGCCGATCGACGGGTCGGGCCCGCCGACGATGGCATAGCCCTCCGACATGGAGCGCGTCGACCGGGAGTGGATGGGGTACAGCCCGTCGAGGCCGTTGGCCTGCCAGATCCGCCACGCCTCACGGTCGCCGTTCTCGTCGCCCTCGGCGCCGGTCCGGAACCCGGTGGGCACCATGCGCTGCCGGGTGGCCTCGGTGATGAGCGACGCGAAGTTGGCCCGGGCCTTCTTCTGGAACTGGCGCACCACCTCGCGGCAGTTCGCCGGGCCCCAGGGCATCGGGGGGTCGCCGCGCTGGTAGGCGTCGAGCAGGTTGAGCCGCTCCTGCTTGGCTGCGAGCTCGCCCATGAGGCGCTTCAGCCACCAGCCCGGGGAGAGGGCCGTCGTCGTGTCGATCGTCAACGAGGCCCCCTTCCGGTGGGTCAGCGGATGCGGGAGGGCGCCCGAGCAGTGCGGCCGGTGATGCCGGCGGCGACCGCAGCCAGCCGGCCCTGCCAGGCGAGGGTGGCGGCCACGGCGGCATCGATCTTGTTCGGGGAGTCCTTGTGGGCCTTGCGGATCTGCATGCCGCTACGGGACGGCTCGCGGCGGGCGTTGAGCATGTGGCGGGTCAGGCTCGACTCCCCGGAGTGGGTCATCTCGCCGTCGAGGACTGCGGAGTGGAACTGCTCGAGCGCCCGGGGCATCGCTTGGGAGCGGCTGCCCATGTTCCAGCTGATCGGGTGCTCGCGGGTGGCCTTCACCCGGAGCTTCGAGCCGTAGGTGGCCTCCCAGCGGGCGATGGTGTCCCACCACAGCGCCGGGTCAGCGAAGAAGCCGACGACTCGGAGCCGGCGGAAGGCGTCGGCCACCGCCGCTTCGATCTCGGCCATGGGCGGCTTCCAGTCGGGCCAGGTGGCCGGCACGTCGGCCGCCTCCCACACGCCGAGCTCCCAGACGTGGCCGTCGGAAACCCGGCAGGCGATCAGGGCAGTGGCATCCGGCTTGCCCTGGCCTCGACCACGGGAGCCGTCGAAGCCGAGCGTGACGACATCGCGGTCGGCCACCACCTTGGAGAGGTCGACCCGGCCGGCCCACTCGGGCTGGCTGATCCACGAGTCGGAGGCGTGGGTGACCTGGTTGAGGAAGTCGGCCCGGGCGGTCTGAGGGTCGATGTCGGGGTCCCAGATGGTCGCCCGGATGACGTCGAGGTCGACGTGGCCGCCAGCACTGGCAGCGGAGTCGCCGTAGACCAACTCGAGGCCGGCCATGAGCGAAGCCTCGTCGGCCATGTCGGTGTCGGGCGGGGCCTCTCGGTGGTCGTAGAAGAGCCCGTCATCACGCGCTCGCCCGGAGACGATGGCGTCCCAGAAGGCGGCGGAGTGCTCGGCGACGGAGTCCTCGCCAGGGATGAAGGCGTTCGGCGACTCGATCGTCGAACCGCCCACCTTGGCGGCGTTGATGCGGAGCACCTCGGCCAGGCGTAGGCCGCCGTTCGAGCGCACCCACTCCTCGGTCTGATCCAGCACCACGAAGACGGGCTTGTTGCCCTTCACGGTCCGCGCCGAGCTGGTGAGCGGCTCGATGCGGCCCCGGGGCAGGTTGACGAAGGTGTCCAGGGGTTCCAGGCCCGGGTAGGCGTCGAGCACCGGGCCCTGCAGCATCTCGAGCAGCGGCGCCCAGGTGTTCTTGGTCTGCGACTCCGACACGGCGGCGACCTGCACCAGCGGGGTGCGGACCCGGTCCCAGGACATGCCCACCGGCTGCCCATCGGCGTCCCACCCGTCCGGCACCACCGGCCCGAGCGCCTCGGCGATGGCCAGCGCTCCGAGGAAGGGCGACTTGCCCCAGCCTCGAGGCCTGGAGATCACCCCACGGCGACGGCGGCGCTTCCCGGTGCGCGGATCGAGCTCGTAGAACCGCAGAACGAAGTCCTCCTGCTCGGGATAGAGCACGAACGGCTCGTAGTCGCCGCGGTCGGGCGCAGCCAGGAACTCGCTGATCCAGTCGATGACCACCCAGCCGAGCGTCGGGACCTCGCCCGGCTCGGAGGGCTTCCACGGCACCTCAGGCCTCGGCGGCTTTGGGGCCCTCGGACGGAAGCCCGTGCAGTGGGCCACGGCGGGCCTTCGCTCCGGCCGCCGGCTTCGGCGCGTTGCCCTCGGCCTGGTCGGCCTGGGCGAAGGTGATCCGCAGCCGGGCCCGGTCCTCCGGGGTGGCACCGAACTTGGCCACCCGCAGTCGCAGCTCGGCCGCCAGCGACAGGCGGCCCGACCAGAACTGAGCGTGGAGCAGAGCGGTGTCGAGCAGCTCCGACCAGTCCGTCGAGGTGAACTCGGCCGACAGCGGCGAGGCCGCCCACATCGCCCACCACTCCTCGGTGCGAGCCGGCCAGGTGAACTCGACGAGCTCGCCGTCCTTCTCGACGTGGATGCTGGGCAGCTCGGGCTGCGCCACCGGCTCGGCGGCGATCACCCGGAGCGGGATCGGGTCGGAGTTCTTGCGGGCCCGACGATCGGGTCGCTTCGGTGCTGGGCCTTGACCAGGCATGGCGTGCCTCCCGTGGCGGGAACGTCCAGGCGGCCCCGTGGCGGGTCCGACTGGCTGGATGCTCTGCATGGCTATGCAGGCCCCGGAAGTCCCAGACCCGTACGGACGGCGATCGCCAGTGCCGATAGGGGTCCTGGACCCCCCCGGGGGGAGGGTAGACCCCCGGGTCATGCAGGCTTCATGCGGAGACCTGGATGCTGCTCTCGAGGTCGAGACGCTGTGCCTCGCCGTGCTCGACCTCGGGCTTGTTCGGCTCGGGTCTTGGCCTCGTGGCAGGGCTTGGCGTGGATGGCTGCGAGGTTGGCGTCGGTGTCGCTGCCACCTTCGGCGAGGGGCACCACGTGGTCGGCTTCGGTGGCGCCGGGCTTGCCGCAGACGTGGCAGATGCCGTGGTCTCGGCGGATGATGCGGGCGGTGCGGGCCTTGCGTGCTGAGCCGCTGAGGGTGCCGGCCCTGCGCTGGTCCCTGTCGGCCCAGGCTGTCATGGCCGGGAACGAGAACGACCCGCAGCCGGGGGCCACGGGTCGCATCGAAGTCGAGCCGTACCATGCCCCAGGTCAGCGGGCATGTCAAGCACCCCGCTTGCGTCGAGCCCTGGACTGACCCTGCGCCTTCGCTTCGAGCACCATGCCGGGCGTGACCCGGTTGAGTCCGGCGTGCCAGGTGCGGATGATCCGCTCCGTGGGCAGGCAGCCGTGGGCCTGCTGGAAGTTCCCGCAGTTCCGGCACCGGTCCCGGTAGTGCTCGACGTCGACCTCGAGGCCGAAGCGGCTGCAACTGGTGCAGAGGCGCCGGGCCCGCTGCACCGGCTGGTCGCGGTCCTCGGGTCGGGCGTCGGCAAGGATCCCGGACGCCTTGGCGTGGAGCCACGCTGCAGTCTCGGCGAGCTGATCCCGCACTAGGTGCTCGACGTCGGTGTGCTGGGCGGCGCTGAGCCCGGCGAGGTACGCGTCGAGCACGGGGGCGGCGCGGTGGATGCGGGCCTCGACGGTGCGCAGGCGACCGCAGCGGCCGGTGCCCGCAGGCGGGTGCCAGCGGTCGAGGCCGAGGGCGTCGTCGACCTGGTGGCCGAGCGTGCGGCCGGCGTCGAGCAGCAGCGCGGTGGCGGCGTCGATGGACCGGACGGCTTCGGCGGCGGACTGGGCGATGCCGGCCACGGCCTGGTCGCCGGTCGGGTCGCTGTGCCCGCTGGGCCGGCTGCCGCCACCGGTGGCTGCAGCGCTGGCCATGGCGGCCTGGCGGCGGTCGCGCTGGTCGAGCTCCTGGGCGACGACGACGACGTGGTCGAGGGTGTGCGGGATGGTGCAGAGCCAGGTCAGGTCGCGGGTGGTGGCGGTGAGGGCGGCGGCGAGGGTGGTCATGCGGCGGGATCCTCGAGGTGGGCGATGGCGAGGTGGATGACGTGCTGGCGGATCACGACGGGCTTGGCGTCGGGGTGCTCGGCTCGGGCCTTGGCGGTGAGGTCGGCTTCGAGTTGGGGCTCTCGGCCGAGCAGCTCCAGGGCAGCGGTGCGCTGGGCGCGCTGGGCCTCGGCGTCGGCGGCTTCGGCGTCGAGGTGTGCCTTGTCGGCGTGCCAGGCGGCGTCGGCTCGGGCTGCGCCTCCGTCGAGCGGGCCGCAGGTCGGGTCGAGGCGTTCGGCCAGGTCGACTGGGCTGGCGGTGGGGCTCTGGCGGGCGAGCTCGGTGAGCCGGTCGAGGTTCTCGATGCGGCGACTCTCGGTGAGCTTGGCGAGGTACGGGGCCTCGGTGCGGATCGGCACGCCGTCGGCCCGGGCCCGGGCCAGGTCGCAGGCAGCCATGTGGGCGATTGCGGCCTCCGCGGTGGTCTGGGGGTTGGGCGGTTGATCTTCCTCGGTCGGCGCTCCTGCGCCGGCCACATCGGGCGGGGTGCGATCGGTTGCCCGCGGAGGACTTGAGGAGGAACTCCCATCCCATCCCATCCCATGCGATCCCTCCTGCGACGGTTCGGGATCGCACTTGCGATCGCTGTTGGGAGCGGCGCAGAGGTCGCACTCGGGGTCGGTGACGCCTCGGGCGACGTGCCAGCGGGTGTGGTTGCCGAGCGCTCCGGATCGGGACTTGGCCTCGTTGTAGGCCTCGACCTCGGCGGTGGTGGGGTTGTGCTCGGCCCAGTTCCGGATGGCGATCTCCCCGCTGTCGGTACGGGACAGGGCGCCACGATCGAGGAGCGGGGTGAGCGCCTTCTTCACGGCGCTGGCCCGGAGGCCGAGGGCGGCGGCGAGGTCTTCGTGGTGGCCGGGCATGGTGCCGTCGGTGGCGTGCTCGGTGCAGTACCCGACGGCGGCCTCGAAGACGAAGAGGGCATCGGGGGTGAGGCCGGCGAACCGCGGGTGGCGGTACCAGCCGCAGTCCATGTAGTAGCGGGGCAGGCCCTTGACCTGGCGGCTGAGCGATGGGGCTGGGCGGGGCATCAGGGGTTGGCTCCTGAGAGGTTGGCGAACTGCTTGGTGCGGGGCAGGTAGCCGACCCGGACGACGATGCCGTTCGGGCCGGTCCGGTTCTTGAGGAGGCCGAGCTCGAGCACGCCTGCGTCCTTGGTGTTGGTGTCGTAGACCTCGTCGCGGTAGAGCCCGATGACGACGTCGGCTTCCTGCTCGATGGCGCCGGACTCCCGCAGGTCGGCGAGCTGGGGGCGCTTGTCGAGCCGGCCTTCGACGCCGCGGTTGAGCTGGGCCAGGGCGACGACGGGGATGTCGAGCTCACGGGCGAGGCGCTTCAGGGCCCGGGCGAGCCGGGTGACCTCGATCTGACGGGACTCGGCGGAGGCGGTCTCGATGATCTGGAGGTAGTCGACGATGACCATGCGGGCCCCGGAGCGGCGGACGTCGGCGCGGATGGTGGCCATGGAGGTGGCTGGGTTGTCGTCGATCCAGATGGGCAGGTCCTGGAGGTCGGTGAGGGCGTCGGTGACGAGGGCCCAGCCGTGATCGCCGAGGCTGCCGTGGGTGATGGAGGTGGAGCTGAGCCCGGAGCCGTGCGCGATCCAGCGGTCGAGGAGCTCGTTCTTCGGCATCTCGATGGAGGTGACGAGCACGGCGGCGTGCTCAGCGGCAGAGCGGCCGAGGTGGATGGCCACGTCGCTCTTGCCCATGCCGGGTCGGCCGGCGATGACGTAGAGGCGGCCGTTCTGGAAGCCGCCGATGGCCTTGTCGAGGTCGAGGAACCCGGTGGAGATGCCGGCGAGGGGCTGGTCTTGGCGGAGGGCGAGCTCTTCGAGGTACTGGTCGACGACATCGCCGAGCACGTTGAGCTGGCTGGTGCCGGCGGCGGCGGCGTCGTGGACTTCGTCGAGCAGCGTCTGGGCGGCTGAGGCGGCGTCGGTGGGGCTGGTGCCGGGTGCGGCCACCATGGCGGTGATTTCGGCGCCGAGGGCTCCGAGGCGGCGGAGCTGGGCGAGGTCGCGGACGATGGTGGCGTAGCGGCCGGCGGCGCTGGTGGAGGGAGCTTGCACGAGGAGCGACATGAGCCGGTTCTTGGCGGCGCGCTCAGCCGGCACGGGCTCGTTGGGGTCTGGCGGCCCAGCGATGAGCTCGAGGAGGTTCCGGCGGCGGAGGTGGTCGGCGACGGTGAGGTAGTCGACGGCCTGCCCTTCGGCGTGGAGGTGCTGGATGGCGTCGGCGATGTGGCCGTGGGCGGGGTCGCCGAAGGCTTCGGGGGCGACGGTGGCGAGGAGGTCGCGGGCGGCGTTCGACTGGAGGGCGGCGCCGAGGAGAGCGGCTTCGGTGTCGGTGTCGTAGAGGGTGATGCGGTCGGGCACGGAGCGCAGGCGGCGCGGGGCGGTCCGCGGCGGCTCGGCCTGCTGGGCCTGGTCGGCCAGTGCGGCGGCTTCCTCCTCGGCGGTGATGGGTGGCTCTTCGTCGGTGGCGGTCACGATCGCTGGCCGGCCTCCTGTTCCCCGCTCGTGGTGGCCGGGGCGTCTCCCTCTCCCGGCTCAGGAACAGGCGAAGCGGGGCCGTGCGGGCATGTGACGCACTCGGGGTCGCTAAACGTGAGCATCACGCACCGATCGCAGGCTGCGCCGTCGTCGGTTGGCTCGCCGCGGCCGCAGACGGTGGCGGTCGGTTCGTTGCAGCAGGAGACATGGATGCTCACGGCGCCTCTTCCTCCGTCGGGGCTGCCGGCTCCGGGGCAGGACGAGCAGCGGCGGGGTCGACGCTGGTGTAGTGCGATCCAGGGCGACACCACCACAGCGAAGAGGTGATCGGCATGATCGGAACGATGATCTCGCTCGGCTTGTGACCGCACGGCAGCACCTCGTCTCGTTCCTCTGGTACGGCAGCAGCCGGAGGGGCGGCGGCGGGTCGCGGCGGGGCGTAGTCGTCGTCGGTCATGTGGCCATCGGTGTGCATCCCGAATAGCGGGCCGCCGGGCTTGTACGCCGGGTGGTCGGGGACCAGGCGCTTGCCGCTGCCCTCCCGCCCTTCGTCGGCTGGGGCCGGGGACGCAGCGAGGGCGGCGTGGAGGTGCCGCAGCTTCTCGACCTCCGCGGCGTCCATGGCCGCGATCACGTCGGGGGTGTACGGCGCGTCGGGGCCGAGGTTGATCCACGAGCGGCGGCCAGCGACCCATTCGCCCATGAGGGTGAGCACGGACTCAGCGGTCGACAGGTCGTCCACGGGTGGGCCTGGCTGCTCCACCTCCGTCGCTCCCGGTTCGGCAGGGGCAGCAGGGACGGGGCGGGCGACGATCTTGAAGCCCCTCGCTCCCATGCTCGCCTGTCGAAGCGTGGTGGACTCCCAGTCGTCGCGTCCGGGGCCGACGTAGCGCAGCCCGTTCACGGTTCGCATGTAGAGGCTGCCGAGCGAGATCACCGTGAACGGTGGAAGCGCCTTGATCTCGGCCCGCAGTGCATCGGTGTCCACGGTCGGGGTGGACGGTTCGGTGGTCACGAGGCGGCTCCGAGGTCGAGGGTGGGCTGGGTGACGGCTGTGGTGCGCACGAAGACGAAGAGCGTCGAGAGGTTCCGGGCGCGTGCAGCTGGCGGCGGGCCGAGCCGTCGAGGTTCACCGAGGGCTGCGGGCCCGGGCGGCCGACGTGCTCGATCCGGTCCTCGCAGCGGAACCCCAGCTCGAGCGCGGTGGTGAGCGTGTGGTGGGTGCCGAGGAAGAGCTGGCCGCCGTTCACGTAGTCCATGCACTTCACGAGCACGATCCCGCCGCGGCGGACGACGCGGTGGCACTCGGCGAGCCCGGCGTCGATCTGGGCCTGGTTGGTGTCGGGCCGCGCTGGGGTGGCGTGGAGGCCGAAGCGGTCGTTGAAGTCGGCCACCGAGGTGGTCTTGCGGCCGCCGGGCGCCATGTAGGGCGGGTCGAAGGTGACGGCGTCGAAGTGGCCGTCGGGGTACGGGAGGTCGGTGAAGTCGGCAGGGCCGTCGGGGGCCTTGGCCGGGTCGAGGTCGTGGGCGACGAGGCGCTCGGGGCGCCACCGGGACCACCAGACGCCGCGGCCGTGGGTGGGGTCGAGGGTGAGCCAGTCGGCGCGCAGGTAGCCGAGGCGAGCGACGTCCTCGATGAGGTGGCCGTTGGTGGGCCAGGTGCCGGCGGCGAGCACCGGGGCGGTGGCGGTCACGAGGCGGCCGCCTGGGGCACGAGGGCGATGGTGAACCGGCGGCGCTCGGGCGGCGTGAGGCCCCCGAACATGCCGTCGAGGATGCGGTTGGCGAGCGCGAACCGGAGGCAGTCGGATGCGACTGTGCACGCCTGGCAGATCGTCCGAGCGTCGGCGTAGGCCTCGTGGCTGGTCTCGAAGGGGAACCAGGGGTCGGGCGTCAGGCCGAGACAGGCAGCACGGTCGCGCCAGCCGGTGACGTCGACCAGGCTCACCTTCACCCTGGTGGCGTTGTGGCGGAACGCCGAGCGGGTGGCCTCCTGCGATCGGTGCTCGGCGCAACGAGGGCACGGGCACTCCCACCGGACGCCCATGGCCGCCATCTCGGCGAGCGAGGGCCGACCGGGGCCGCGGTCGTAGCCGTCGACTTCTTGGCGGAGGCGCCGCACGGCGCTGGTGGAGCGGCCGGACCAGATGGCGGCGACGGTGGTGCCGTGGGCGCGGGCGACCTGGAGCGCCTGTTCGTCGGGGTCGACCGGCTCTTGGTCGAGGTATCCGTCGACCTGCGGACTCACGCGGCCGTCTCCGTGGTCAGGTCAGCGCCGCAGTCGAGGCAGCGGCCGGGGTCGAGCACCGACGGGTCGTGGCCGAGGGTGCGGCAGGTCCAGTCGTCGCGGATCGGACCGGGTTCGGGAGCGAGGGTGCAGTCGCCCCAGTGGTGGAGGTCGCAGGCCGGGCAGGCGGGCCCGGTGGTGGGCAGGTCGAGGCCGACGGCGGCGGTGATCTGGCGCCAGGTGTCGGCGGCGTCGTCGAGGAAGCGGGCGAGGCGGGTCACGCGGCCAGCTCCCGGCGGATGATGGCGGTGGCCATGCCGAAGAGGTCCACCAGGGCGCTGGCCAGCACGTCGGCGTCGGCCTTCACGAACATCTGGAAGATGCCGTCCTGGTCCTTGTTGCCGGCGGCGGCCATGACGGCGGCGGCGAGCTGCATGTGCTCGGGGACCGGCATGCTCGGGTCGGTGGGGTTGTCGACCTCGACCATGAACGGGCCTGGCTGGGCGGCGAGGTCGGGGTCGGCCTGCATGGCGATCAGGCGGCCCAGGGCGACCATGGTGGAGAACTGCTCCGGGCCGGTGGTGATGCACGAGTCCAGGGCTGCGGCTGCGCCCTGGTGATCGTCCTGGGCGGCGAGCACGAGAGCGCCGAGGAGGGCGTCGGTGGCTTCCTGCGGGGTCACGCGGCCGCTCCCCCGGCCGCGGTCCGCTGCCAGCCGTACCGGGCGATCAGGGCCGCCTCGGCGCGGTCCGTGTGCTTCACCAGCTTGAACAGCTCCGAGTGCGCCGGCCACAGCTCGATGGCACGGCGGCGGCTGGTCGCCTTGTCGGCGGTGACCCGCTGGTTGGCCTTCCACTTCCCGGCCGTGGCCAGCTCGTAGGGGATGCGCAGCGCGCCGAGCACACCGAGGATCAGGCCGTAGCCGGTGCCGAACTTGAACATGGCCGAGGAGGACTGGCCGGGGCGGCCGACCTGCAGCTCGACCATGGCGGCGACGACGACCTCGTTGGCGAGGAGGTCGGCCACCAGGGCGCCGGTGAGCGGGTCGGGCATGTCCTCGACCCAGATGAGCGCGCCGGTGGCGGCGTCGAGGGCGGCGAGCGCGCCTTCCTTGCCCGGGTCGATGCCGAGGATGACGGGCGTGTTCACGGCTTCACCCGCTCGCCGCCGAGCATCAGCACGACGGCGAGCGCGGCCAGGCCCAGGCACACCCCGACGGGCCACAGGGAGGTCCAGGCCACGGCCATCAGCCGGCCGGCGTGCCGTAGAGGACGGCCAGGTCGGTGGCCTTCTCGACCTCGGCCACGATGTCGCCGAAGGCGTTGCGGAGCACGTCCTCCAGCTGGTCGAGGACCACGCCGAGGGTCAGCGTGCCGTTGGTCAGCCGCCAGCGCAGCCGGGCCGTCACCTTGTACGGGTCGCCGCCCTCGAACGGGGCCAGGCCGAGCGCGATGCGGGTCGGGATCTCCAGCTCGCCGGCCTTCCCGGCCGAGCCGTCGATGGTCTCCTCGTAGCGGACCTGGACCTGGCCGTTGTCGAGGCGCACCGCGGCCTTCATGGCGGCGCCGACGCTGGCCTGGATGCTGGTGGCCACCTCCAGGAGGTGGGCGCCGTCGGGCTCCTTCACGTCGGGGAGGTGGTCCTCGAGGAAGTCGGCGAACTCGGCCTGCGGGAGCTGGCGGCCGTTGATGCCGAGCCAGGCGGCCCACGCCGGGGTGTGCTTCAGCGCGAGGGTGGCGCGGTGGTCGCCCCGGCCCGCGGTGTCGTCCTCCTGCATGTGGCCGTTGAGCACGGCGGTGATGCGGCCGGCGTCGCGGTCGGCCCACAGCTCGGTGCCGAGCTGCTGGCCGTGGTGCCGGACGTACCGGCTGAACGAGGCGTGCTCGGTGAGGGTGAAGCGGCCGGTCTTGCGGACGGGGTCGACGCCGTTGCGGGCGTCGAGGGCGTCGAGCTGGGCGAGGTGGGCGGCCGTGGTGAGGTCGATGACCTTCACGGAGCCGTCGGCCTGGGGGGCGAGGTGGATCGTGCCCAGCTCCACCGGCGTGGTGGTGACGCCGAGGCGGGCGGCCTCGATGATGGCGTCGGTGTCGAAGCGGTTGGCGGTGTCGTACTCGGTCATCGGGCTTCCTTGAGGGTGGTGGGGCGTGCGGGCACTTCCTGGAGCGGCAGCTGGGGCTGCAGCGGGTCGTTGCGGGACAGCGAGCCGGTCTCGGCGTCGAAGAAGAAGATGGACTCGGTGCGCTTCGCCTTCGGGGCCTTCACGACGACCTCGTCGGCGACGAGCATCTGGTGGCCGCCCGACTTGGAGGCGGGCTGGATGGCGATGCGGAGCGTGAGGGTGCCGCCCTTGCCGGTCTCCATGACCTGCTCGGCCAGGGCGGCCATGCCGTCGGTGAGCTCGGCGTGGGTGGCTCCGCCGCGCTGGGCGAAGAGGAACTCGGAGAAGGGCCGGGGCGTGGGGATCGCCTGCTCTTCGGGGGTGGGCTCGGTCATGGGTCAGGACTCCTTGGTGGTGGTGGTCGAGCGGCGGGCGCGGCCGGCCGGGATCGGCTTCAGGACCCAGGTGCCGTGCGAGTCGAGGTGCAGCTCGTTCGACTTCAGCTCGAGCAGCTCGAGCGAGTCGTCCAGGTCGCGCCACTCCTCGTCGCTCAGCTCGCTGGACGAGTCGGTGCGGCCGTTCGTGATGAGCAGCAGCAGGCCCTTGCGGCGGGCCTCCTGGCCCTGCCGGTCCTCGCCGTCCCAGATCTTGGCGGTGCGGGCGAACATCTTCCGCTGCTTGGCCCGCACCTCGTCGGAGACGGGCTCGGCGCCGGCCGCCTCGATCGGGTCGCCGTGCTCGGCGGCCGAGGCCGGGGAGGATCTGTCGTCGCCGGACGTCTCGGCCTCGGCGGGCGGCAACACCTCCCCGGTCTCGGGATCGGCGGCGGCCGCGAGGGCCGGCCGCTCGGCCTCGGCATCGGGGGTGTGGGTGGCCTCGATCACGTCCTGCGGGCGCACCTGCCCGCCGAGCGGGGCCAGCACCGCCTGGCCGTCGAACTCCATCGCGGATGACTGCTCAACCGACTTCGGCAGCCACTTCGCCAGCTTGAGGAACACCGTCTTCTGCGCCATGGCGTCGAAGTGGTCGACCCACGGCCCGTAGACCTGGCCGTCGCGCTTCTTCGGGGCGAAGGCGTCACGGTGCCGCTCGGCGTCGGCCACCGACAGCACCTCGAACGACTCGGTGCCGTCCTTCTGGAGGGCGTAGGCGTACCAGCCGATCACCGGGCCCCGGTCGCCGAACCAGTCGGGCTCGTGGCGGAGCCCGCCGGCGGACCCGAGGCGGGCCTCGAAGAAGTCCTCGCGGTGGACCGGCTTCACCTCGATCTTGGCGAAGCGGCCGGTGCGCATGGCCAGCTCGAGGTGGCCGCGGTAGCCGACCTGGAAGGTGGCGACCTCGGCCCACCGTTCGCGGCCGCCCTCGACGATCTTGGTGCGGCGGGGCACCAGCCACATCTGGCCGAGGGCCGGGTCGGGGTCGAGGCCGAGGGCGGCGCCGCGGACGATGCCTTGGGCGACGGAGGTGGCTTCGCACTCCATGAGCTTCGGGGTCTGCTTGACGAGGGTGATGGCGTGGCGCTTGAAGGCGCCGGGGTCCATGCCGCGGGGCAGGGACTCGGCGATCTGCTGGACCATGTCGGGGCTGTTGAGCAGGCCGACGGGCGTCCGGGGGGCCGGCTGCTGGTCGACGTCGGTGGTGGTGGGCTGCACGGCGGCAGCGAGGGCGGCGGATGGCATGGTCAGGTCTCCTTGGCGATGAGGGTGAGGCCGGGGGCGGTGCGCAGGGTGCGGGCGCCGGGCTTGGTCGTGCTGTGGCTGGCGAGCAGCTCGTCGACGGTGACGCCGAGGGCGAGGGCGGCGTCGTGGACGGCGGCCCGGTGGTCGACGGTCTGCTTGTCCTTGGCCTGGCGCCAGGTGGCCCAGGTGCGGCCGTCGGCATCGACGAGCTCGGTGGCTTCGCCCATGAGCTGGCGGACCCGGTTCTTGGCGGTGTCGACGGCCTGCTCGGCGTCCTTGGCGACGGCGGTGTCGTGGGCGAGCTGGAGGTACATGGCTTCGACGTCGGCCTGCTCGTCGGGGTCGAGCTGGCGGGTGACGCCTTGGCGGGCCTCGATGAGCTTCAGCAGGTCGGTGGTCGGCTTGGACCCGTCGGCGGTGGGCTCGTGGCCGTCGACCACGTGGCGCTCCCACCACTCGACCTCGCGGGCGACCAGCTGCTCGATGAAGGCGTCGTCGCGCTCGATGAAGTAGGTCGGCAGGTCGTCGTACTGCTGGGTGTCGGCGGCGACGACGGCCCAGTCGAGGCCGAGCACGGCCATGTAGTGGAAGACCTGGGCCTCGTAGTAGATGGGCGGGCCGTCGGCCCAGTCCTTGGCGGCGTAGCTGTTGACGTTCTTGGCCTCGAAGATGCCGCGGCCGCGGCGGTGGTCGTGGACGGCGAGCCCGTCGACGTTGGCGAGCAGCTCGGGGTGGTCGGGGTGCCGGAGCATGTAGGGCGCCCGGTCGACGTGGAGGTGCGGCTCGGCGGCGGCGGCCTCGCGGAGGATGAACTCTTCGGCGTGCTGGCCGCGACGCATGGCGAGCACGGACTCGTCGTCGTCGGGGATGGTGCTGGTCTTCTCGGTCCAGAGCTTGTAGCTGCTGCTGTAGCTGGTGATGCCGAGGGCGGCGGCGGCGTCGGAGCCGCCGAGGCCGGTGCGGCGGAGGGCGAGCCAGTCGGGGCGGGTCAGCTCGTCGGTGTTGGCGATGATGGGGGCGGCGGTGATGACGGCGAGGTCGGCCTCGGTGAGCGTCACGGGGTGCCTCCGGGGTTGGCCGGGTCGGTGTTGGCGCAGGTCGTGCAGAGCCGAGTGGGATCGGCCCAGTCGGGGCCGGTGGGCAGTTCGGTCAGCTCGGTGACCTCGCCGCAGGACTCGCACGGGCCGGTGGTGGCGGTCCGCTCGCGCAGCGCCCGCTCGGTGGCAGCGATGACGAAGCGGAGCGACTCGCCCTGGTTCTGGAACCCCATGGCTGGGCCGCGACCGCACACGCAGTCGTCCGGCGCCGACGGGAAGTTGGTGACGCCGGAGTGGGCGACCACAGAGCGCAGCGTGCAGAGCAGAAGCAGCGCCTCGTCGACGGATGCGAGAGGCCGGTCGCTCCCCATGAAGGCGTTGAGCCGGTCCACGTCGGCCTCGAGGACCTGCGGCGAGACGATGGGCTGGAAGCCGTCGGTCACGGCCGTCCCGCCTTCGCTCGGCTGGTGGCCCGGGCCAGGGCGTCGGTGGCGTCCTGGTGCTGGGTGACCGTGGGGCACGGGTCGGGCTGGCGGCCACGGACCGCGGCGGCGAGCCGCGCGCGGGCCTCGGGGAGCCAGCGGCGGCCGGTGGCGATGTACGGCTCACCGATGGGGCTGAAGGTGGCGGCCATCAGTTGTCGAACCAGAACACGAGGCGCACCGGGGTGCGGACGGAGGCCAGAGCGTCGGTGAGGCGGGCCAGCCACTGGGCGGGCTGGCGCTCGGCGAACCTGTCCCAGTCGTAGGCGGTGACCTCGCCGAGCGAGAGCCACGAGTAGGAATGGCCATCGCCGAGCCAGCCCGCGGCGTCGGCGGCGACCGCCTGCGACAGGTCACCCGGCAGGCCCCGGGGGCTGGCGATCGGCTCGACCTCGTAGCTGTTCCGCACGCCTGCGAGGGCGGCAAAGATCAGGTAGTCGCGGCCGGTGTCCCAGCCTCCGTCGTACTGCTCGAAGCCGTCGTCATCGTTCCAGCCCCTCGGCTCCAGACCGACGTCGGCGGGCCGGACGACAGCCCATGCGTCGTCCTCGCCGAAGGTCTCGACCCACATGTGGATGTCGCACCCCATCAGGCGGCGCTCCCGATGCGGGCGCAGCCGCGGGCCTCGCCGTCGTGGCGGTCCAGGTGCAGCAGCCGCCCGGCCATCCAGAGGCGCCGGGTGGCGACCCGGTCGGGACCGGTGTCGCCCAGGGCCACCGCGGTGCGGCCGAAGGCGTAGGCGGCGCCGTTCTCGGACGGCTCCGTGTCGAGGTACTCGGCCACGGCCTCGGGCGTGGTGGGGGTCGGGAGGGTCACGGTGCGACCGCCTCGGCGTCGGGCTTGGCCCCGGTGCCACCGCAGGTCCGGCAGACCCGGTGCGAGTCGGGTCCGTCGTGCTTGTGCTGGCACCGGCCGCAGCCGTGCTCGCACCCATTGCCTCCGCAGGTGGTGCAGAGGTTGTCGCCGGTCGGCTCGTCCTCCATCACCGGCTGGTCGAAGGCGGCGAGCAGGTCGTCCACCATGAGGCCCGAGACGGCGGTCAGGGCGTTGGTGAGGGTGGCGGCCAGGTCCTCGAAGCGGCCGTGGAAGGCGAGGTTGCCGACGAGGACGTAGCCGCTCCCCTCGCGGTCGTGGTGGTGGGCGTGGGCCTCGGGCCGTTCGCCGTCGTCGAGGTGGAAGCCGATGGTTCCGTTCTGCATGTCGTACGCTCCTGCTGTTGGGCGCCCGCCCCCGGATCTGCCAGGACCGAGGGGGTGGGCGTTCTTCGTGTGCGGGGTGGGTGAGGATCGGGCCGCCATGACCGGCGGCTGACGGGTGCACCTGGCCGGATGGCGTCAGGTGCCGGGCTGAGAGGGGGACGCCCGGAGTGCCGTGGACCGACTTCACCGGGTGCCTGCACCAGCTCGACCGGGGCGGGATCCGGGAGCCGATGCAGGCGCCGAGTGCTTCGGGCCGTGGTGGTGGAGCGGGTCAGGGGCCGGTCACGCCGCGCTCCCCTGCTGCGGCTCGAACGGCTCGCCCTCGATGTACGCCTCGAGGTGCCGACGGCTGACCCGCTTCGACGTGCCGATGGTCAGCACCGGCACCGGGAAGGCGCCACGGGCAGCGAGCTCGTAGGCGGTCGAGCGGCCGATGCGCAGCTCGGCGGCGGCCTCGGCCAGCGTCAGCACGGCGGGGTCCTTGGAGGCCATCAGGCCGGGACCGCCTCGGGCTCGACCTCGACCGCCGCGAGCGAAGGGAAGAGGGTGGCCGGCTGCACCGGGATGCACCCGGCGATGCGGTGGGCCATCGGCACGGAGGCCTTGTGGTGTCCACCGAGCAGGCCGGAGAGGGTCGCCCTCGGGACCTCGGACATCTCGGCCACCTGGGTGAGCGAGAGGCCGGCGAGCCGGAGGACGTCTTCCCAGGCCGCTCGGTTGAGGGGGTGTCCTGCTGGGCGGGCCATGCCGATGACCCTACGTACGTTTACAAACGCTTGCAAGCGATTAGTAAACAAACCCATTCTTGCAGGTCAGGGCGGCTATTGCCCTGCTAATCCCACCCTTGTAGTTTTCCCTACGTTGGTAAACTCTGGTGGACGTTTGTATTGGAACCTGTGAGGGTCCACGCCATGCCCGATGAGCGCAACACCGAGGTGGTCCCCGGCATGGCCGAGGCCATCGAGCAGCGACGCAAGGAGCTGGGCATGAGCCCCGGCGACTTCACCGCGGCCACCGGGCTCACCGGCCCCGGCGTCATGCCGGTCCGCAAGGGCTACCGGCGCCAGTACCAGGACCGCGTGAAGCTCGGCGTCGCCCGCGCCCTCCAGTGGCCGCCCGACGCCATCGACCGCCTCATGGCCGGCGAAGACCCCGACCCCCGCCCACCGGGGCCCGCCCTCGCGCTCGACTCGGACGTCATCGGCCTGGCGGCGCGTGCTGGGAAGCTCAGCCCCGAGCAGCGGGCCAAGGTCGAGGGCTACATCGAGGCCCTGCTCGACGAGGACACTCCGACCTGAGCTACGTCGAGAACGGCGAGGCCTACACCCTGTTCGTCCGGCGAACCGAAGAGCTCCTCGGTTGCCGCGTAGTTCGCAGCGGCAACCTGCGAGCCGGCTTCAACATCACGGCGAACGAGACCGCCGTCGCGCTCGGCACCATCAACCCCGACGAGGAGGACTTCCGCTCCTTCATGTTGACCTTCCGCCACTTCGTCGCCGAGAAGGAGCCCGTCCTGGTGACCGGAGTGTCGAAGCGGCTCGAAGCGCGAGCTAGAAGGTGATCGCCGGCGGGCGATCCTCACCGATCGGCGCAAGGCCTACAACCAGGCGATGAAGGCTGGGCCCCTCGCGCTGAAGATCAACCACCAGACCTACTCGCCAGAGCGGGTTCTGGACCTGTGGATCAACGGCAGGTACTTCCACAGCGAGCGCTCGAAGGCCGCCGCACTCGACGCCCTGGATCCAACGTCGACCATCTTCGTACGCCACCTGCTCATGGACACCGTGGTGGAGGTCACCAGGTACGCGATCTTCTTGGCCAACGTCATCCTGACCTGCCGCCGGGAAGGCGTCCTGCAACCCGACTGAACCGTCACCCCCCTGCGTAGGTTCTCGGGGATGGAGGGCGGCGACGAGCGGCAGGGGCCAGGGCGGCAGCACCCGTTCCGCGAGTTGCGCCACCGGGACCACATCACCCTCCGCTTCGACCCGGTGGCCGACGAGGCCGGCGGCGCCATCTACGCCCGACGCGGCCGGCGCGCCGTGATCGTCCTCTCCCCCGGGCTCGACCAGGTCGAGCGTGAGGACTCCCTCGCCCACGAGCTGGAGCACGACGAGCTCGGCGTCGTGCAGCCGCCGGCCAGCGACCTCACCATGGAGCGCATCGAGAACATCGCCGACCGGCGCACCACCGCCTGGCTGGTGCCCCGCCCAGGCCTACTGGCCTTCGTCCTAGGCCGGTCCGAGGTGGAGCCGATCACGGCCGCCGTGGTGGCCGCCGAGTTCCGGGTCACCGAGGCGCGGGCGCAGGCGGCGCTCGACGACCTGCAGCGCCACCTCCTCGACCTCGAGCTGCGCCGCGCCGCCCGGGCCCACCCGGCCAATCCGTCCCACGATCCGTCCCACGGAACAGACGGACCGCTTCCGAGTTCGCCGGACGTGCCGGACGATCCCGCCGCCTGACCCCAGACGTAGCGCCGAGGGCCAGACGGACCGGACTTCTCGGACCCCTGTCAAGGCCCTTTTAATCCGCCGGTTCAGGGTTCAAGTCCCTGGTGGCCCACCACCCCGCACCCGCCTCATCGCTCGCCGAACCGGCTGCACTGGCGATCAGTCTGCGGGCGGCGCGGTGAGGATGTCGAGGTCGCGGACGGCGAAGCGGTGGTGCTCCCACTCCTCGCCGCCGATGATGCGGATGCAGTCGAGGGCGGTGACCGGGGAGCTGCACCAGGGCGGGCCGTCGTTCTCGACGGCGAGCTCCTCGGGGGTCACGGTGGCGAGGTAGTCGCGGATCTGGGCCACGCGGTCGGCCCGGACGGCGAGGACGTCCTCGAAGGGCGGGGTCGTGTCGACGGCCAGCCCCGCGGCGACCGCTTCGTCGTGCCACTCCCAGAACGGCATGCCGAGCGGGTGGAGGGCGTCGGGGTCGCCGCGCACGCCCAGGCCGAACCAGCTGTCGGTGGCCATGACCAGGTGGCGGAGGGTCTGGGCGAAGGACCACTCGTCGTCGACCGACTCGTCGACCGTGCCGGGCGGGAGGGCCGCCACCCGCTCCATGGTCGCGGCCCACATCGCTTCGAGGGCGGCCCAGCCGGCCCGGAGCTCCTCGGGCTCGGTCGCCCGGAGGATGGCCCGCTCGGGGTGCCGACGGTCGAGCTCGGCGAGGATCAGCGGCTTCACCTCGACTCCGTTGATGGTGAGACCCTCGATCTCCCCGTCGATGTCGGCGCGCCAGAGGTAGACGCCGCGCATGCGGGCCTGTGACAGGTCGACGTCGCGCAGCACGGCCTCGGCCATCCCGGTGCGGGTGATGGCGATGCCGCGCAGGTCCTCGTCGGTGATCGATCGAGCCATGCGGTCAGGGTAGGCAGCCGTGGATCGGGCCGCTGGAGGTCAGTAGGTGAGGCTGGGGTGCCAGTCGGTGCCGCGGCCCTCGGGCGTGGCGTCGAGGACCAGCCAGAGGGGGTCCATCTCGATGGCGCTGCGCGGGTCCTGGCCGGGGTCGGCCATCTCCGGGGTGATCTCGTCGGACCAGAAGTGGCGGACCACGCCGTCGCGGCGGGTGAACACGTTGAGCGCCGGGCTGTCGCCGTCGTCGGCCGAGACGTAGGCCCGGGTGTAGGCGCCGGTCGGGTCTTGGAAGATGGGCAGGTCCGTCCAGCCCCGATCGGCCTTGGCGGCGGCGAGGCGCTCGATCGGGGCACGGGCGGTGAAGGCGAGGCCCACCCGCTGGCCGACGTCGGCGACCTT
Organism: Aquihabitans sp. G128; assembly: GCF_019048865.1. Classification (GTDB taxonomy): domain Bacteria; phylum Actinomycetota; class Acidimicrobiia; order Acidimicrobiales; family Iamiaceae; genus Aquihabitans. Next base: position 2,758,505 of record NZ_CP077604.1, read on the forward strand.
GTGCTCGAACCCGCCCATGAAGGACGTGCACATCGGGCAGGGCGCCTCCCGCTCGGGGCCGAACATGTAGCTGTAGACCACCAGCGTGTCATGGTCGCCGAACAGGTCGGCGAGGGTGACCGCGCTGCCGTCCTCGGCCACGAACCCGTAGTCCTCGGGCACCTCCCCGCCCTCCGGCAGGGCCCGCCGCAGCTCGGCCACCCGCTCGGACCGTCGGCGCAGCTCCAGCTCCTCGACCAGCAGCTCCTGGCGGGCGGCTCGATATGCCTCGGACTCGTTGGGGTGGCGGGCGGCGTTGGTCGCCGCCAGCTCGGCCGCGGGCGTCAGCTCGGACATGGGGTGCAGCTCCTCGATCGGGATCGGTCCACCCATGCAGACGCCGGCGCGGTGCCCGACTCATCGGTGCCCGCCTCATCGGTGCGCCTGGTCGACGCCTTGGGTCAGAACTCGAAGCGGGTGAGCCCGCCGGGCTCGACGCCCAGCACCACCACGGAAGAGCGCGGCTCGATCCGGTAGACGTGCCACGGCGGCGGGCCCTGCGCCGGTGCGTTGAAGGGGGCGGTGATCCCGGTGCCGCTGGCATCGGGCTCGGCCGGCCAGCCGCTCTCGGCCCAGGCGTGGGCGGCCTTGGCGATGTCGGCGGGGTCGGTCACCCGCGAGGCGTGGCCGTCGATGACGACGTCGGCGTCGAGGATCGACAGCGCGATCGAGCAGCGCGGGTCGCGCTCGACGTTGCGGTGCTTCTTGGTGCCGGGCCCGGTCTGGAACCAGAAGGCACCGTCGATCCAGATCGCGCCCACCGCCGTCACGTGCGGGCTGCCGTCGCCGTTGAGCGTCGTGAGCCAGGTGGTCCGGACGTTGTTGGCGTCGGGGGCAGGCGCCGATGGCGATCCGCTCGACGATGGCGTTCCAGTCGATCGGCGGCAGGTCGTCGCCGCGTCCGAGGTTGGTGGTCTCCATGGTGGTTCCTTTCGTCAGTGGTGGAGACGAAGGACCTGCCGAGAACTCATCGCGCCGACGTCATCGGGCGCGGGTGGCGGCGAGCTCGTCGAGGGCGACGGCGGCGTGGAGGGCGACGCCGGCGGCCATGGCGCCCTCGTCGATCACCATGCGGTTGGAGTGGTTGGGGGCGGCGTCGTGGAGGGCGATCTGCGGCGGGCACGTGCCCAGGAACGCCATCGCTCCCGGGACGGCTTGGAGGACGTAGCTCCAGTCCTCGGCGCCCATCACCGGGGTCGGCATGTCGATGACCATGTTCGGGCCCACCACGCCGCCGGCGACCTGGCGGACCCAGGCGGCGGCGTCGTGGTCGTTCACGGTGACGGGGTAGCCACGCTCGATGTCGACCTCGGCGGTCATGCCGTGGGCCTCGGCGTAGCCGGTGGCGATGCGGGTCAGCTCCCGTTGCACCAGCTCGCGCGCCCGCTCGCTGGTGGTGCGGATGGTGCCGAGCAGCTCGGCCGTCTCGGGGATGACGTTGTTGGTGGAGCCGGCCCGCACGCGAGCCACGGTGACGACCGCGGGGTCGAAGACGTCGACGCGGCGCGTGACCATCGTCTGGAAGGCACCGACCATGGCACAGGCGACCGGCACCGGGTCGTTGCCGTGGTGGGGCATCGAGGCGTGGGCTCCGGCGCCGCGCACGGTCACGGTGAACACGTCGGCGGACGCCAGGATCGGGCCGCCGCGGGTGGCGACCATCCCCGAGGGGATCGACGGCGACTGGTGGATGGCGAAGGCGCGCGTCACGTCGAGCCCGTCGAGCAGGCCCTCCTCGAGCATGACCCGGGCGCCGTGGTGGCCCTCCTCGCCCGGCTGGAACATGAAGACGACCTTGCCGGTGAGCTGGTCGGCCCGGTCGACGAGGAGGCGGGCGGCCGAGACCAGCATCGCCGTGTGGGCGTCGTGGCCGCAGGCGTGCATGGCGCCGGCCACCTCCGAGCGGAACGGCTCGTCGGTGTCCTCCTCCATGGGCAGGGCGTCCATGTCGCCCCGCAGGAGCATGGTGCCACCGGGCCGGCCGGTGTCGAGGGTGGCGATCACCGACGACAGCGACTCGCCGGTGCGCACGTCCAGCCCGAGCGGGCCGATGGCGTCGAGCACCACGCCCTGGGTCCGGGGCAGGTGGTTGCCCAGCTCCGGGTGCCGGTGCAGCTCGCGCCGCAGCTCCACGGTGGCCGGCAGCTCGGCGCCAGCCGCATCGATCAGGTCCGTCTCGTCGCCCATCGCGGCGAACCTAGCGGCGGCCCGATCGCCTCGTCCGGCGAGAGGAGCGGTCAGGCTTCGCCGGGCTCGGACATGGCGGCTTGGGCGCCGTCGAGGAGCTCGTCGCGCCAGCGTCGGTACTCGTCGGGCTCGATCCCGTGGCGGACGCACACGTCGTCGACGTCACGGTCGTGGCGCAGGGCGTCGAGCACGATGGCGACCTTGTCGGGAGCGGCGAAGCGCTGGTCGCCCGGGCCCTCGGTGGGCTTGGCCGACCGGGCGCCTCGCACGAGGTGTCCGCCGCGGACCGTGGAGGACACGACCATGCCCGCCGCCACCAGCACGACGTCCTTCAGGACGTACTGCCCCTCCAGGGTCGGGACGTGGTGCGGCCCAGAGAACAGGCGGGACGTCAGCACGACGAGCGGGGAGAGCACGCCGATCAGCATGAAGGTGAGCAGCCACACCGCCGCCCGCATGTAGCGCCCGGTGGTGAACGTGAGGCCGACGGTGATCTCCGCCAGGGCGGTCGCCACCATGGCCACCCGACCAGGGACGACGCCGGAGGTGATCGCATCGGTGGTGGCGACGACGATGCTCTCGGCCGGGCTCACGCCGGGGAACAGCTTCAGCACGCCGAAGCCGAGGAAGACCACGCCGAGGCTGACGCGCAGCACGGTGATGCTGTACGCCACCAGCCAGCGGTGGATGGCGGCGTCGGCGTGGTCGATGCGATCCATCCACCTCACCACCCGATCGGTGGCGCCGCGATCGGCCAGCCGGCGAGCGGGCCCGGCGACAGGCATGTCGGCACGCACCCCGGTCGGCCCCGGGGGCTCCCTCACCGGTAGGTCGTCGTGCGCAGTGGGCCCATGCCAGGTCTACGAGGCCGAGACCGACCTCGTACGGCAGAACGGGGTTGCGAGCCGGACTCGCTGCTCAGTCGAGGACGTCGAAGCGGAGGCCGGCGTGGGCCTCGAGCCGCTCGACGAGGGCGTCGCCGAGGACGGTCGACGGGGTCCAGAAGCCGCCGGCCACGTCGTCGCCCAGCTCGCCGAGGGCGACTGCGGTCTCGCCCAGCACCTTGGCGGTGCTGCCGTAGCCGGGGTCGCGGTCGCCGGTGACCCGGGTGCGGATGGTGCGGCCGTCGGCGGTGGTGCCGTGGAAGCGTATGTCGAAGCCGCCGGCTTCCTGGGCCTGCGGGCTGGGGCCGGTGCCGGGCTTGGGCACCACCTTGCCCACCAGCTTGCGGGCGGGGCCCAGCGCGGTGAGCCCGAGGCCGGCGGCCAGTCCACCCGAGACGGCGGTGGCCTTGGCGAGGCCGAGCGGGCCCGAGCCCATGCTCATGGCCTCGTCGTAGGTGAAGGCCGGGCCCCACGGGCGACCGAGCAGGGCGTGGCTGCGCTGCACGACGCGGGTGTTGACCGCCGCCATCACGAACGGGGCCAGCCACTCGCCGGTGACCCGGTCCTTGGTGGGGCGGGTGGTGTCGGGCTGGGGCGGACCGGTGCGCAGGTCCGCCGGGGCGAGGGCGTAGGGGTCGGCCAGGAGCTTGCGCAGCTCGGGGTCGGCGGCCGCCTCCTCCACCAGGTTGAGCATCGAGGCGATGGTGCCGCCGCTGGCCCCGCCCTTCATGGTCTCGACCCGCATGGCGATGGCCGTGCACGGCTCGCCGAGTGCCTCCTGGGCCCGCTGCTGGGTGAACCACACGCCGAGGTCCGACGGGATGGAGTCGAACCCGCAGGCGTGGACGATGCGGGCGCCGCTGGCCTCGGCGGCGGCGGCGTGGGCATCGATCATCCGCCGCATCCACTGCGGCTCGCCCGTGAGGTCGGCGTAGTCGGTGCCGGCGGCGGCCACGGCTGCCACCAGCTCGGACCCGTGGAGGGCGTAGGGCCCGACGGTCGACACCACCACCCGCGTCGACGCCGCCAGGTCGGCGAGCGCCGCCGCATCAGAGGCGTCGGCCACGATCCGCTCGACGTCGGCACCGGTGTCCGCCGCCACCTGGTCCAGCTTCGACGCGCTCCGCCCGGCGATGGCCCACCGCAGCGGTCCGTCGGCGCCGTGCCGCTCCACGAGGTGCCGGCAGAGGATCTGGCCCACGAAGCTGGTGGCCCCGAACACCACGAGGTCGTACGGGCGGTCGGCGTGGCGGCGCATCCGCCGAAGGTACCCGTGACCGGACGACCCGGCGGCCGCTGCGGCCCGCCCGGCGGGCCCGAGCGTTCGTCATGGAGGCCGCCACCCGAGGTCCGTCCTGCATGCACGCCGAACGGACCGCCGAGCCACCACCCGCCATCGCCCGACCGGGAGGTGGGCGCTGATGGCGAGGCACTGGACCGACGGGGAGCTGCTCGACCACGTCCGTGCGGCCGCCGAGGCGTGCGGCCAGCCCCTGCGCATCGTCCAGTACCGCGCCTGGGCCCGCCAGTCGAAGGCCCGACCCAGCGAGAGCGCGGTGGTCCACCACCTCGGCCCGTGGGGCTCGGTCCTCGAGCAGGCCGGCCTCGTCAACGACCGCCGGTACCGCGTCTGGCGCTAGCCGTGCCGGGTACCCTCGCCCGCATCCCTGCGGACGAAAGCGACGAAACGGCCATGTCAGACGTGGACGACGAGCCCTCGGTCGACCTCCTCGCCGAGCGGCTCGGTGCCCCGCAAGGGGCCGAGGTCCGGGCGATCCTCGAGCACCACGACCTCGCGGTGCTCGACGCCGCCGACCTCGCCCGACTGCGCAAGATCGAGCGGGCCTACCAGCGCCTGGCGGCCCTGGTCACCGCGCCCGACGACCTCGCCACCTGAGCGGCTCGGGCCCGTAGGGCCCGAGCCCGCCTGCTCGGGCTGCAAGAGGACGACGAAGGGGCCGGCGCGGCCGCCGGCCCCCTCATCGATCACCGCCGCCGGCGCTCAGGCGGCACCCCGCCGGCGCCGAGCGCCGACGAGGACCACACCGCCGAAGACCAGGGAGGCGCCGGCCAGGGCCAGGCCCAGGACCGAGGCGCCGGTGACGGGCAGCGAGCCGATCCGCACCGTGGGCTTCGCCGACGAACGAGGCGCGGGCGGAGCGGCGTGGCGGTGCTCGATGGTGACCGGGACCGGTACCGGCGCGCCGACCGGGACCGTGGGCGGGGTGGTCACCGGGCCCGTGGGCGGGGCGGTGGTCGGCACGGTGGGCGGGACGGTCGTCGGGACCGTCGTCGGCACGGTGGGCGGCTCCTCGATCGGCACCCTGACCGTGCTGGGCGGCGAGGTGGCGGGCGGGCCGGTGGGCGGGACGCCGGTCGCCGTCGCCGTGTTGACGACCTGGCCAGCGGCGGTCTCGGGCCGGGTGATCACGTAGGTGACCGGGCCGCAGGTGACGCTGGCCCCCGGGGCGAGCGCCCCGGTCGGGCAGGTGACGTCGATCTTCGGGTCGTCGACGGTGATGTGCGCGAGGGTGACGTTGCCGGTGTTGGTGACCTCGAACCGGTAGTCGATCGTGTCGCCCGGGTTGCCGACGATGCCGTCGCCGTTGGCGTCGACGATGGCGCTCGCCGACTTGTCGAGCGCGATGGCGGGCGACGCCGTGCCGGTGATGGTCTTGGTGTCGGAGTCGGTCACCGTGCCGCCGGACAGGTCGGTCCCCTTCGTGGTGGCGACGTTGACGACCTTGCCGGCGTCGACGTCGGCCTGGGTGGTCTCGTACGTCGCGGTGCAGGTCATGGTGGCGCCCACGGCGAGCGACGAGGGGGCCGCCGGATCGCAGGTGAGGGCGGAGAGGCCCGGCAGCGGGTCGGTGATCGTGACGTCGGCCAGCGGGTCGCGGCCCGTGTTGGTGGCGGTGAACGTGTAGGTGATGGTCTGGCCCGCTGCGGTGAACGTGGTCGGCGAGGCGGACTTCACGAGGTCGATGGCCGGGTCGATCACGCGCAGGGGCGTGTCCGCCGGCGGGTACAGGCCGATGAGGCTGGTCATGTTGCCGGGACCGTTGACGTAGGAGCCCGCGGTGTCGGACGTGACGTCGACGGTGATGGTGCACGAGGCCTGATCGAGGCCGAGGTCACCGCCCACGGCCGAGACCTGGCCGGAGCCGGCGGCGGCGGTCACCGCGAACGAGCTGCCGGCGAGCTGGCCGCAGGTGCCGCCCACGTTCGGGGTGGCGGCCACCCGGACGTCGGCGGGGAGGGCGTCGGTGAAGGCCCAGTCGGTCTTGGCCTCGAGCTCGGCGGTGTTGGTGACGGTGAAGGTGAGCGTGGACGGGGCCCCGGCCCGGATCACCGGCGGGGAGAAGGACTTGTCGAGCTGCGGGGTGATGTCGACGATCTGCGGCAGGTCGAAGGCACCGTCGTTGCCCGTGCCCGACGCCGTCGTGTTGCGGAGCCGGAGCCCAACGACGCTGTTGGTGCCGATCGGCATCTGGATGGCGCGCGACTGGAGCTTGGCCACCCGGACGTTGCCCATCTGGACCGAGCTGGGGTCCGTGCACGGGTTGAGGTCGGTGCCGAGGACGACGGGGCTGCCGTCCACGACCAGCTCGAAGGTCAGCTTCGGCTGCGAGGCGAAGCAGTTCTGGGCGCCGAAGATGGCGGACACCGCGTAGTAGTGGCCCGGGATCGTGGCGATGCTGCCGTTCGAGGACAGCAGGACGCCGGCCGCCTGGGTGCCCCCGACGCTGTTCGTGTACGCCGACAGGATCTGGTTGGAGGCGGCTTGGGCGGGGGTCATCCCCTGGTAGGTGCCCATGTCCACCGCCATCTCGCCGAGGTTGCCGAACCCGTCGTTGCGGTCGCACTCGTCGTTGTCGGTCACCGCGGGCGTGCCGCCGTTGGCGGGGAGGGGGGTGCCCTTGGCCATGATCCAGCCGTTGCAGGCCGAGGCCCCGGGGCTCCACGCGGCATCGGCGGAGTAGGTGAGGCCCTCGGCGTCGGGCCCGCCGGTGTAGCTCCCGATGCGGATCGGTGCGCCGGAGGCGCTCTGGTTGGAGAAGTCCTCGCTGTAGATCGGGATGCCGGCCGAGGGGACACCGGGGTTGCCCGGTGCGGCGGCAGCCACCGTCGGCGCCGTGGCGTCGGTGGCCAGCGCGAAGGTGCACGCGGCGAGCACCGCCAGCGTTGCGAGGACGGCGCGTCCGCCTCGGCGCCAGGCGGCGGCGAGCCGAGGTCGGCCGGAGCGGACGGGAAGGCGCCGGGAGGCCCGGCGCCCGTGGGGTGGGGTAACGCTGTTGGTCTGCACGGGGGAGGCAACGCAGCGTGCTGGCCGTCATGACGAAAACCCCCCGATTTCGGTCACGATGTGCCCACTGTCCCACCAATCGACCACCCAGCGTGGCATCGGTCACCACCGCAGCTGGCGCTGCCGACGCACGTGTCGGCGGCCGTCCGTCATGGCGGGGCGTCGGGCTCGTTGACCACCTCGAGGGACGCGAGGGGCCCTCCCGCCCGCTCCTCGCCCCGAAGCTCGGCGCCGGGCGGCCGTCTCCCCCGACGGCTGCCCGGCCCGGGTGGACGACCGAGGCGCGCTCGTCGACCGTGGACGCCCGTGGGTGCCGGCTCGACCTGCCCCTCGCCGCCGACCACGGTCCGCGAGAACTTGACCGGCGGGTCAAGTTAGGGTCCGGCCATGGCCACCACCGACACCGCTGCCCCCGTCGATGCCGAGACCACCGTCGCTGCCCAGGTCGATCGCCTGCTCCGCGAGCACCCGCCGGAGACCACCGACGCGGTCGCCTTCCTCGGCGCCCAGTTCGACCTCGGCCTGGCGTGGGTGAACTTCCCCGCGGGCCACGGCGGCCTCGGCCTGAGCCCCAGCCTCCAGCCCGGCATCCAGGGGCGCATCGCCGAGGCCGGCGGCCCGCAGCCCTACGGCCGCAACCCCATCGGCTACGGCATGGGTGCGCCCACGGTCGTCACCCACGGCAGCGAGGAGCAGAAGGCCCGCTACCTCCGCCCGCTGTTCACCGGCGAGGAGGTGTGGTGCCAGATGTTCAGCGAGCCCGGCGCCGGCTCCGACGTCGCCTCGCTGGCCACCAAGGCCGTGCGCGACGGCGACGAGTGGATCGTGAACGGCCAGAAGGTCTGGACCACGCTGGCCCACCTCGCCCGCTGGGGGATGCTCGTCACCCGCACCGATCCCGACCAGCCCAAGCACAAGGGCATGACGTACTTCGTGGTCGACATGCAGGACCCCGGCGTCGAGGTCCGCCCGCTGTTCCAGATCACCGGCGAGGCCGAGTTCAACGAGGTGTACCTCACCGACGTCCGCATCCCCGACGCCGAGCGGCTCGGCGAGGTCGGCGAGGGCTGGCGGGTGTCGCTCACCACCCTCATGAACGAGCGCGTGTCCATCGGCGGACAGGTCCCGCCCCGCGAGGGCGGCTTCATCGGCGAGCTCATGAAGGTCTGGCGGGGCCTGCCCGAGGATCGCCGCGGCCCCGTCGAGCGCGACCGCATCACCGGCCTCTGGATCGAGGCCGAGGTCCTGCGGCTCACCAACATCCGGGCCGGCCAGAACCGCGCCGTGGGCACGCCCGGGCCCGAGGGCTCCATCGGCAAGGTCCTGTCCGCCACGCTCAACCAGCGCATCGGCGAGGCCGCCGTCGACCTGCTCGGCGCCGAGGGCCTGCTCAAGCCGGGCGGCTACCCCATGGAGCGGCCCAAGCACGCCGCCATGTGGGTCGACGCCCACCAGGCGTTCCTCCGGGCCCGCGCCAACTCCATCGAGGGCGGCACCACCGAGATCGCCAAGAACATCATCGGCGAGCGGGTGCTCGGCCTCCCCGGCGAGCCGAGGGCCGACAAGGCCGCGGCCTGGAAGGACGTCCCCCGCTCGTAGGACGCAGGCGGCGCGGCCCTCCCGGCGCTCATCATCGGCGCCCTCCCGCCGACGGAGAGGGCGTGGAGGCGGATCGGATGGACCAGCACCGGACGGGCGCGGCGGCTGCCGGCGAACGGTGGCGGGCGAGGTGACGCCGGCCGTGGCGGTGGATGCGGAGCGGGCCAACGGGCTCGGGCCGTTCGAGGACCCGGAGATGGTCCGGCGGTTGATCGACGACGGCATGGTGCTGTTCCTCGGCATCGGCGGCGACGGCCGGATCAGCTGGATCGGCCAGTCGAGCGAGGCCGTGCTCGGGCGACCGGCCGCCGAGCTGCTCGGCGCGCCGGCGCTCGCCCTGATCCACCCCGACGACCAGGACCTCGTGGTCTCGACGTTGGCCGAGTCGGCCCGCAATGCGGACGAGCGCATCCTCGCCGTGCTGCGCATCCGCCACGCCGACGGTCGCTGGCTGAACCTCGAGTTCGGCGGCATCGACCTGCGCGACGACCAGGGCCAGGGCACCTTCCTGGTCTGGGCCGCTCCTACGAGTCGGCCCACCGGCTCACCGCCTTCCTCGACTCGCTCCTCACCGCCGCCGACCGGGACGACCTGTTGCGTCAGGTGGTCGAGTGGTGCGACGCGCTCATGCCCTACAGCTCGAGCCTGGTGCTGGCCCGCTCCGACGACGGCACGTACCGGACCGCGGCCTCGGCCCCCGGGCTCCCTCTCGAGCTGGGCGCCGGCCTGGTGGTCGACCGCGACGCCCAAGGCCCGTGGGGCGAGGCGCTCGCCCAGCGCACGCCGGTGCAGGCGCCGGCCGGCGCGCTGTCGGAGGTGCTCGCCGCCGCTGCCGACGAGGCGGGGATCGCGGCGGTGTGGGCCATCGCCGTGCCGGGCGGCGACCCGGCCGAGCCCGACGGCCTCCTCGTGACCTGGCGGCTGCGGCCGGGCCCGCTGCTCGCCACCCACCTGCGCCACGTCCAGGAGGCGTCGCGGCTGAGCCAGCTGGCCTTCGACTGGGCGCGCAGCCACTCCGACCTCGTGGTGGCGGCCACCACCGACTCGCTGACCGGCGTGGCCAACCGGGCCCAGCTGCGCACCTCGGTGGACGCCGACCACTCCGCGGTGGCCGCCCTGCTCTTCTGCGACCTCGATCGGTTCAAGGTGCTCAACGACCGCCACGGCCACGCCGTCGGCGACCTCGTCCTGCGGGCCGTGGCCGACCGGCTCCAGGGCGCCGTGCGCTCGCGCGACCTGCTCGTGCGGCTGGGCGGCGACGAGTTCGCGGTGTGGTGCCCCGAGCTGCGCAGCGCAGATGACGCCACCTACGTCGCCGAGCGGATGCTCGCTTCGCTGGCACCGCCGATCCGCATCGCCGGCCGCGTCCACCGCGTCACCTGCAGCATCGGCATCGCCGTGGCCACCAGCGCGCCCGACGCCCCCGATGCCCACCCCGACCTCGAGGTCCTCCTGCGTCGCGCCGACCAGGCGCTCTACCAGGCCAAGGCCGCCGGCGGCTCCCGCTTGGAGCAGGCCCTCAGCTGAAGCGGCCGCGGCTGCGGTCGGGGCGGGGACCGGCGCCGCCCCGAGCCCAGGGCTCGGGACGGCGCACGGCGCTCAGAGCTTCGACAGGTCGAGCCAGATGAAGCGCGGCCGGTAGAGGGTGTTCTGCGGCAGGTCGGCGAACGTGCCGCCGACGCGGTCGTTGCTCCAGCCCACCAGGATCCGGTTCGGGTTGGCCGGGTCGTGCACCGCGGGGTGCGCCTGGGGGAGGTACGACGAGTAGCGGCCGACCGCACCGATGGAGGGGTCCTCCGGGATGTCGTAGGCGGCCACGGGCTGCGGGTAGTCGAACGTGTTCCACGGCCCGGTGGGGCTGGACGCCCGGTACACGACCAGCTGGTTGTTCTGCACCTGGTCCGGGTTGTAGGCGGGCAGGTTGGTGGGCCCGGCCGGCGCCATCGGGTCCGTCGCGGGGTCCAGCCCGACGGCGGGCACCACCACGAAGGTGAGGTAGCCCTGGTCCGACTTCACCACGCTGTCGATCGGGTGGTCGGCCACCGAGACCGGGTTCGCCGCGCTGGCGCTCCAGGTGGATCCCCCCGAGTAGTAGCGCCACGACGTGAAGTTGGTGAGGTTGCCGGTGGTGGTGCGGGCCACGAAGGTGCGCGAGGCGGCGAGGAAGCACTCGATGTCGGTGCAGTCCGGATCGCTCCACTGCCCGTAGACGTAGGTGTACGAGCCGTCCTCGAGGATGGCGTTGCCGAACAGGATCCGGGCCGCATGACCCGTGCTCGGATCGGTGTACAGCGGCGAGGGCGGGGTGAGGGTGGGACCCACCTGGGCGAGCGTCGAAGGGTCGAGCGAGCGGATGAGCCGCCGATCGGGGTTGGCGGCGTCGCCGTAGCCGACGTCCATCAGGAACGACCGCAGCACCGCGCTGCTCCCGGTCCCCTCCACCACGGCGGCCGCAGGCCAGAACGAGTGGCCGGCCGGCAGCCCGCTCGGCGGGAAGAAGTCACGGGCCTCCCCGGTGGCGGGGTCGGTCTTGTAGAAGCTCTGGAAGCCGGCGGTGCCGCCCGTGGTGACGACCGTGTTGTGGAGCCACGTCATGTCGAAGGAGCCGTCGGGCTTCACCCGTCGGTAGGTCCCGTCGGAGCCGGGCCACGTCTTCGTCAGGGTGCCCACGTTGGAGTCGCCCATCGACCAGTAGACCCGTCCGTCCGGGAGCAGGGTCGACCGCGCCCCGTCCCCCTGCGTGACCCCGACCGGCTTCTCGTAGCGGGTGAAGAGGTCGTCGTAGGCCGCGGCGCGCACGACGGGTGCGACCACCTGCACCCGAGCCTCGTAGGACGCCCCGCCGAGGAGGGCCACGATCACGACGGCCCGGGGCGTGGTGCCCCAGGAGGTCGCCTCGGCGGCGGTGGGCGTGCGGCGCAGCAGCCCGGTGTAGATGTTCACCAGGTCGACCTGGACGGCCGTGTCGTTCTTGAACTCGTTGCTCTGGCTCAGCGTGAGCATCATCTCGGAGCGGCTCGTGCCGGTGTTGAGCTTGTTGAGCCAGTAGGCGCCGCCGCTGGGGTCGGGCGCCCGGTGGAACACGTTCTGGTACGCCAGGTCCACGAACTGGCCGTTGTTCAGCGGCCCGTAGGTGTTCTGGAACTCCGAGGACCCTGCGAAGTTGGCCGAGACGGTGGCGAGGGTCGTGCCGGTGCGGGTCCGGTTGGTCCAGTAGGTCAGCCCGCTCGGGTCGGGCAGCCGCCCGAAGTAGGCGATGTAGAGCCGCGTGACCGGGCTCTGGACCTGCCAGTAGGCGCTGTCGATCAAGGTGCCGATGGCGGCCGCCGGCGTGAGCGTGCCGTTGGTGATGGACGTGCGCCAGGAGGTGAGCTGCGCCGACGACGGCGCCGAGCCGGTGAGGTCCTGGTGCTGCTGGGTCGTGAAGGCATCGACCGTCGTGAACGGCGGGGTCGCCGCCAGGGACTTCGGCGAGGTGGCGCTGGCCCAGGTGCTGTTCGAGGCTCGGACCGTGAACCGGTAGACCGTGCCGGCGCTGAGCCCGGTGAAGGTGGCCCGGGGCGAGGCCACCGGGAGGTCCTGGTAGGACGCCGCCGTCGTGGCCGTCCCGACGAAGAGCGAGACCCGATACGAGCTGGCGACCGGGACCAGGCTGCAGGGCTGGAGGTCGACGGTGAGCGTCGACGCCGAGGCGCCGACCACCTGCGGGGCGACCGGGCTGCACGGCGGCGGGATGGGCACCGCCGCGCCGGCGGGAGCGCCGGCCGCCGCCACGCCGAGGGCCAACGCCGCCGTCGCCAGGAGCGCCGCAGCCTTCCTCGCCCTCGTCGGACCGCCGTCCGGACGTCGTGAAACCAACATGCTGCGCATGTGCGGAACCCCCTGGTGCTCGCCGTGTCGCCTGTTGGCCCGGGTCTAACACCGCTCACCCGACCGGGCGAGGAACACCCGTTCCAACGCCGTGTCGTCGGTCGAGGGCGGCCCCTCAGCTGAAGCGGCCGCGGCTGCGGTCCGGGCGGGGACCGGCGCCGGCGTCGTCGAGCAGCGCCTCGAGCGTGCCCTGGCGAGACTCGATCGACCGCGTGGCGCCGCACGTCCTGCCAGGGGTCGCCGTCAGCCTCCAGGCGGGCGGGCACCGATTCGATGGTGAAGGTGTCGGGCCGGAGCGCGCCGTCCTCGAGCTCGTCCCACGTGATGGGCGTGGCCACCGGCGCACCCCGGCGGGGCCGCACGGAGTACGGCGCCACCACCGTCTGGGCCCATCCGTTGCGGTTGGTGTCGACGAACAGGCGGTCGCCCCGCTCGGCCTTGCGGAACTCGGCGGTGAGGGTGTCCGGGTGGCGGGTGGCCAGCAGCCGGGCCACGTCGTGGGCGAAGGTGGCCACCGCCTCGGTGTCGGCTCCGCGGTCGAGCGGCGCCACCACGTGCAGGCCCCGGGACCCGGTGACCTGGAGGTAGGCGGGCAAGTCGAGCTCGTCGAACACCGCACGGGTCTGGCGGGCCGCCTCGCGCACGTCGTCGAAGTCGTCGCCCGATGGATCGAGGTCGACGATGAGCAGGTCCGGGTGGTCGAGCTCGTCGATGCGGCTGGGCCAGCGGTGGAACGACACCGTGCTCAGGTTGGTGAGGGCGAGCAGCGCGGCCTCGTCGCCGACCAAGGGGTGCAGGACCGTGCCGCCCTCCTTGTCGACCTCGAACAGGGGGGATCCACTTGGCCACGCCTCGGCCACCGGACTTCTGGTAGAAGCCGCTCTCGCCGATGCCCTCGGGGAAGCGCTGCAGCATGAGCGGCCGATCGGCCAGGTGGCGCACCAGGTGCGGCGCCACCGCGTGGTGGTACGCCGCGAGGTCGGCCTTGGTGTAGCCGTCGCCGGGGAAGAGGACCCGCTCGGGGTGGGTGATGGTGACGGTCCGGCCGTCGACCTCGTAGGCGGGCACCCCCTCACTCCAGCACAGCGGCTCGTTCCCCGCGCCGCTCCTGCTGGTCGGCGCCCTCGGGCTCCACCTCGATGCGGACCAGCTCCACCGTCGCAGCGTCGGCGGCCGCTACGTGCTCGGCGGCCCCCGTGGGCCCGGCGAACTGGGTGCGGTGCAGCTCGGCGTAGCGGCCGTCGGCCGCCAGCAGCTCGGCGTGGGTGCCCCGCTCGACGATCCGGCCCGCCTCGACCACGAGGATGGCGTCAGCCTGGCGGATGGTCGAGAGGCGGTGGGCGATCACGATGGCCGTGCGGCCCCGGAGCGCGTGCACCAGGGCGGCCTGCACCGCGGCCTCCGAGGTCGAGTCCAAGGAGGCGGTGGCCTCGTCCAGGATGACCACGCGGGGCTCGGCCAGCAGGATCCGGGCGATGGTGAGGCGCTGGCGCTCGCCGCCGGAGAACCGGTAGCCACGCTCCCCCACCACGGTGTCGAGCCCCTCGGGCAGCGAGCGCACGAGGTCGCCGAGGCGAGCCTCGTCCAGGGCGTGCCAGATCTCGGCGTCGCCGGCTGCCGGCTGGGCGAAGCGCAGGTTCTCGCGGACCGTGTCGTGGAACAGGTGGCCGTCCTGGGTGACCAGGCCCACCGTGGCCCGCAGGGCGTCGAAGGTGAGGTCCCGCACGTCGGTGCCTCCGACCCGCACCGTGCCGGAGTCGACGTCGTAGAGCCGGGGCACCAGCGAGGCGATGGTCGACTTGCCGCTGCCGGACGTGCCCACCAGGGCCACGAGCTGGCCCGGCTCCACGGTGAAGGAGATGCCGTGCAGCACCTCGTCCCCACCTCGCCGGTCGAGCGTCGCCACCTCTTCGAGCGAGGCGAGCGACACCTTGTCGGCCGAGGGGTAGGCGAAGCGCACGTCGTCGAACGCCACCGCCACCGGTCCGGCCGGGACCACCGGCGCGGCGCCGGGGCGCTCGGTGATGAGCGGCTCGAGGTCGAGCACCTCGAACACCCGCTCGAAGCTCACCAGCGCCGACATGGTGTCCACCCGGGCCGAGGCCAGCGCGGTCAGCGGCGCGTAGAGCTGGTTCAGCAGCAGGGCGAGGGTCACCACGGTGCCGGCCCCCAGCCGCCCGCGGAGCGCCAGCCAGCCGCCCAGGCCGTAGACCAGCGCGAGCGCGAGGGCCGACACGAGGGCCAGGGCGGTCATGAACACGTACTGCCCCATGGCGGTGCGCACCCCGATCTGGGCCACCCGCTCGGCGCGGGAGCCGAACTCGTCGGCCTCACGGTCCGGGCGGCCGAACAGCTTCACGAGGGTGGCGCCGGGGGCGTTGAACCGCTCGGTCATCTGGGTCGTCATGGCCGAGTTGTGGTCGGCCGCCTCCCGCTCGAGGTGGGCGAGCCGGCTGCCCATCCGTCGGGCCGGGAGCACGAACACCGGCAGCAGGACCAGCGCCAGCAGGGTGATCGCCCACGAGAGCTTCAGCATCACCACGAGGGCCAGGGCGAGGGCGATCACGTTCGAGACGACACCGGACAGGGTCCCGGTGAAAGCGCGCTGGGCGCCGATCACGTCGTTGTTGAGCCGGCTCACCAGCGCGCCGGTGCGGGTGCGGGTGAAGAAGGCCACCGGCTGGCGCTGCACGTGCCCGAACACGGCGCGGCGCAGGTCGAGGATCAGGCCCTCGCCGATCCGGGACGACTGCCAGCGCTCGGCGATGCCGACCACCGCGTCGACCACCGCGATGAGGGCGATGAGCACCGCCAGGGTGAGGACCCTGCCCTCCCGCCGGCCGTGGGTGAGCTCGTCGACCACCTGGCCGGCCAGCACCGGGGTGGCGACGGTGAGCACGGCGCCGGCCACGCTCAGGGCGAGGAACGCGGCCAGGCTCCGGCGGTGCGGGCGGGCGAAGCCGGCGATGCGCCGCAGGGTGGCCCGGCTCACCCTCCGGTGCGGCTGGTCGCCCTTCTTGGCGCTCTCGAGGGCCATCCAGTGGTTGAAGTCCATCTGCATGGGGCCCACCCAACACCCTCAACCTCACTTGAGGTCAAGTGCGAGCTTCCGCGAACTTGTGGGCCCAGGCTGCCGCTTTCGGCGCTCTGGGCCCACAAGTTCGGAGAGGGGGGTCGTCGCTCGAACGGGTGGGCCCGCTCGGGGTGCTCACCTCGGCGCCCGGGCTGCCGACCGAACGGGGTGGACCGACGACGGGTGGTGCGACAGGTGGTGCTGGCCGGGCCCGTGCTCGCGCCCGTCGCCCTCCTGTTCCTCCTGCGCTCGGTGCCCCGCCTCGACATCGGGTACCAGGACGCCGACTTCCACCTGGTCTTCGTCTCCGCCATCGCGGCGTGCGCCCTCGCGGTGGCGGTGGTGGCCGGCTCTGCCGGTGCTCGCTCGGCGCACTACGGCCCGGTGTGGCTGGCGGTGGGGTGCCTGGCCGTCGGCACCCTCATGGTCGGCCACGGGCTCACCACGCCCGGGGTGCTCGGCCAGCCGCCGAACCTCTGGGTGGCCCGGCTCCCGTACCTCGCCATCCTGGCGTTCGCCGCCGCCCTCGCTCTCGCCAGCCGGCCCCGCAACGCGGCCTCGTCCCGCCTCGCCACGCGCTACCCGCGAGCGGTGATCGTGGTCGCCGCGGCGGCCTGCAGCACCCTCGTGGCGGCCGTCGTGTCCGACCCCGCCCGGCTCTCGGGCCTGCAGCCGCTCGGCGCCGAGGACGCGCTGCACTGGGCGGCGGTCATCCTCGGGAGCGCGGCGTTCCTGGTCCTCGCCGTCGTCCACTGGCGCCGGTGGGTCCTCGGCACCGATCCGGTGCAGGTGGCGCTGATGCTGGCCGCCAGCATGTCGGCCGCCGCCCTCTGGTCGCTGCGCTTCGGCGAGCTCTGGCAGCTCTCGTGGTGGGACTACCACGGCTTCCTGCTCGCGGGCTTCGCCGGCGCCGTCTACGCGATCACCGTGCGGTACCGGCGCACCCTCGCCGTCGAAGGCGTCCTGGCGGCCACCTTCGAGACCGACCCCATGGTCCACATCGTCGACGGCTACCCCGATGCGCTGAAGGCGCTGGTGCGATCCGTCGAGGTCAAGGACCGCTACACCCACGGCCACTCCGAGCGGACGGCTCGCTTCGCCGTGCAGCTCGGCATCCGCCTGGGGCTCCCCGAGGACCGCCTCCGGGCCCTGGCTCGGGGCGCGTACCTCCACGACGTCGGCAAGATCGCCATCCCGGACGAGATCCTCAACAAGCCCGGTCGGCTCAACCCGGAGGAGCGGACGATCATCGAGACCCACCCCGAGGTCGGGCACGGGCTGGTCGAGCCGGCTGCGTCGCTCGCCGAGGCCCTGCCGGTGGTGCTCCACCACCACGAGCGCTGGGACGGCACCGGCTACCCGCACGGCCTCGCCGGGTCGGACATCCCCCTCATCGCCCGGGTCGCGGCCGTCGCCGACGTCTGGGACGCCCTCACCTCCGATCGCAGCTACCGCGCCGGCATGGCCCCGCGGGTCGCCCTCGCCCACATCGTGGCGGGGCGCGGCACCCACTTCGAGCCCCGCGTGGTGGACGCCCTGGTCTCGCTGGCCGCCGACCTGGGCTACCGGACGGCCGACGAACCGGGCGACGTCGAGGTGGCCGAAGCGGCCACCGAGACCTGCCACGAGGCCACCGCCACCCGGGCCTGACGGTCCGCGATCCGAGCAGGTGCTCGGATTCTTCCGGCGAAAGGCTGCAGAACCCGAGCGCCCTGCCGATGGAGCGGGACCGAACGGCGACCGGGGAGGGGTCAGCGCATGAGCACGAGGAACGCACGCGCCCGGCCCCAGCGCTCCGGGCTCCGCCCCGCCCGCCGGCACGACCAGCGGGGGTGGCCCTCGTGGAGTTCGCCTTCATCGCGCCGGTCCTGGTCGTCCTGCTGCTGGGCATCGTCGACTTCGGGATCAACCTCAGCAACCAGATCTCGCTCCGCCAGGGGGCGCGCGAGGGCGCCCGCCAGGGTGTCGTGGCCAACTTCGGCACCACGACCTCGTGCGGCGCCACCTTCACCACCCCCGGCTCCACGAACATGCAGAAGCTCATCTGCCTCACCAAGGCCCGGTCGGACCTCACCGCCACCAACGTGTCGGTGGCCATCCGCTTCGACCCCGGCAGCAGCTCGTACCCCGCCGGCACCAGCACGCCGCCGGTGGGCAACGGCCTCCTCGTCTGCACCGCGGCGCCGCTCCAGAGCCTCAGCAAGCTGTTCTCGCCCGCCCTCGACGGCAAGTACTTCAAGACCAAGACCGTCATGCGCATCGAGAAGGCCTCCGGCGTCGCCGAGAGCCAAGCCAACGAGGCCGACCCGACGGGCGCGAACTGGAGCTGGTGCACGCCGTGATCGGGAACCCGCCCCGAGCCCGCCACCCCCTCGGCCACCGGCGGGCGGACCCGGGCCGCGAGCGGCGCCGCGACGAGCGCGGCGCGGTGCTGGTGCTCGCCGTCACGTTCATGCTGGCGCTGCTGGCCATGGTGGCCCTCGTGGTCGACATCGGCTACGCCAAGCAGTACCGCCGCCAGGCCCAGAACAGCGCCGATGCCGCGGCCCTGGCCGCCGCGCAGGACCTCACCGGCACCGCCAGCGGCGCCACCACGGCGGTGGCCACCGCCAAGGCCTGGGCCCTCAAGAACGACAGCCAGATCTCCGCGGCGTCCTGGGCGGGCTGCCGCGACGCGGGCGCCCTCCCCGTCACGCCCGACACGGCCAGCGACAACCGGTGCATCTCCTTCTCGGCCGACTACCTGTCGATCCGCGTCCGCGTCCCCCCTGCGCATCCAGCCGATCTTCTTCGCCCGGTCCATCGGCCGCACGAGCGGGCTCGAGGTGGACGCCGCCGCCCGCGCCGGCAAGGTGCTCGGCAACAGCACCACGGCCACGGCGGGCCCGTGCGGGCTGTGCCAGATCGGGCCGAACAACACCCTCAAGCTGGGCGGCGGGCCCACCATCACCGTCACCAACGGCGCGGTGCAGGCCCACAACCTGGCCCCCGACGGCATCAACTCCGTCAGCCCGCTGCCCATCGGGTGGTTCAACCAGCTCCAGAACGGCGGCAACTGCTCGCGCTGCACCTACACGAAGTTGGCCAGCGCGGTGCCGAACCCCTTCGCTGCGGTGACGGTCGACTACACGGGGCTCGTCGTCGACGACAGCAACATCAACCTGCCGGGCTCGATCCCGCTGCAGCCCAACCGGATCTACCGGCAGAGCGTGACGATCAACAGCGGCACCGTCACGCTGGCCCCGGGCACCTACTACTTCCGCAACGGCTTCAACGTGAACGGCGGGACCCTCCAGGGCACCGGCGTGACGCTGGTGCTGGCGTGCGAGGCGAAGTGCAACGGCTCCAGCGCCATCGGCAACTTCAACTTCAACGGCGGCACGGTGAACCTCTCGGCACCGACCACCGGCCCCTACGCCGGCCTCTCGATCGTGGCCGACCCGACCTCCGGCGACCCCGGCGTCCCGAGCCGCTTCAACGCCAACGTCACCTTGGCCGGTGGGGTGTACCTCAAGAACACCGGCTTCGAGACCGGCACCTCCGGGCGGGGCCTCACGTCCTGGACGGTGGTCAGCGGCGGCCAGGTCAACCTGAACCAGGGCTACGTGACCATCGACAACCAGGCGTACCACGACGCCGTCGGCGGCAGCTCCAGCTCGGGGTCCGCCACCGGCAGCATCGCCCTGCTCGACTGAGGCCGGGCGCGGCACGGCCCGCCCCGGAGGGCGGGCCGCAGGCGCCGGAGGTCAGGTGGGTCGGCGATCAGCTGCCGACCATCACCCGGCCCTTCATGTAGGTGTGGAAGTGGCACTCGTACTCGTAGGTGCCGGCCTTGTCGAAGGTCACCGAGTCGGAGTCGCCCTTGCCGAGGTCCTTGGTGTCGAACTCGGTGGGGCCGTCGGTGCTCTTCGCGTCGTGCATGGCGCTGTCCTCGTTCGTCCAGGTGATGGTGTCGCCCACCTTGATCGAGATCTCCTTGGGCCCGAAGGCGAAGTCGGCGATGTCGACCTTCTGGTCGCCGCCCTTGGCGTCGCCCGAGCCCTTGTCGTCGCTCGAGCCCTTGCCGCTCGAATCGTCGCCCGAGCTCGTGTCGTCGCCCGAGCCCTTGCCGCTGCTGTCCTCGTCGCCCCCGCCGCCGGCCGGCAGCTTGGAGTAGCCGATCTGGCCCTCCCAGGTGGCCTTCGAGCCGGCGTCGCCGGTGCGCGCCACCCAGGTGGTGGCCAGCCCGCCGGACAGCACGAGGAGCACCGCCAGGGGCAGGGCGGCCTTGGCGAGGCGGGCCTGGAGGTCGCCGCCGCCGCTCTCGCCGTCGACCTTGGCCTGCCGGCGGTCGACGTAGAGCGCCGCTGCGGCGAGGAGGAAGAACACGATGACCATCGGCCGCGTCTGCAGCGCGAGGTGCTCGTGGCGCTCGATGAAGTCGCTCTCCCCCAGCGTGTCCTCGAGCTCGCGTCCCGATCCGATCGCCAGCTGGACGGCGATGACGGAGGCGCCGGTGGCCCCGGCCACGAGCGGCAGCAGCCACGAACGCCACCTCGGCCGGGCCAGCGCGGCGATGGCGCCGAGCAGGGCGACGGGCACGAAGACCACGGGGACGTGGACGATCAACGGGTGGATGGGGAGGCCGTTGAGCTCCGAGGGACCGATCAT
Organism: Aquihabitans sp. G128; assembly: GCF_019048865.1. GTDB lineage: Bacteria > Actinomycetota > Acidimicrobiia > Acidimicrobiales > Iamiaceae > Aquihabitans. The sequence goes on from NZ_CP077604.1 coordinate 2,779,113, forward strand.
GGGACATCTCCTGGGGTGCGGCGCTGAGGAGGTTCCTACTCCCCAGCCAGCACCTGTGCCGGGGAACCATCGCGTTTGGGGGGCCGGCGCGACGGGCCGGAGGACGGGAGCGCTCAGGCGGTGGGCCGCTGCAGGGCCGGGAGCAGGCCGCGACGGGCGGCCACGATCACGAGCTGGAGCGAGGAGTTGCAGTCGAAGGCGCGGTGCAGGGCCTTGATGTGGTCGCGGGTGGTGGCCACCGCGATCTGGAGCTGGCGGGAGATCTGCTGGGCGGGCACGCCGGCGCCGAGGAGCTGGAGCACCTCGTACTGCCGCGGCGTCAGGCCGGCCTCGCGAGCGGCGGCCGAGGCCCGATCGTCGTGGGCCGTCTCGGGCAGGTGGCGCTCAGCGGCACCGGGCTCGAGGGCGTCGAGGAAGGTGGGCAGCGGCACGGTCGCGCACACCACCACGTCGGCACCGGTGGCGAGCAGCAGGTCGGCCAGCGCGTGGTCGAGGTCCCCCACCACGGCGAGCACCCGCGCCCCGGGTGCGCAGCTGCGGGCCTGGGCCAACGCGTCCTCGAGGCCCGACCCGAAGGTGTTGCTGCACACCACCACGACATCGGCACCGCCATCGGCCTCACACGCCTCGTACCGGGGGTCGGCCTGCACCGCCTGGAGGAGCGCCTGGCCGAACAGGCCGCTGCGCTCCTGGACGGAGATGCGGTGGGTCCTGGTCATGGCTGCTTCATGCCTGGGGCGGTCATATGCACAGGGGTACGGACCGGGAGGGTCACCTGGATGGGACCGGGGTCACGGCAGCCCGAACGGGGGACATCCCCCTTTTTGGGGGGGACCCCGCTCTCATCCGGAGGGGTACGTCGCCCCGGACACAGCACGCACCACCGGTGACGGACCCGTCCCAACTGGTGGCTGATCGGAGTCCGTTGCGCACCCACCACCCGGTGGGGACGGAGCACCTCCGCCCCGCACTCCGCAAGCAACCCTTGGAGAAGGAACCGATGACCGTCGATGAGAGGGGCCTCCGCGAGCTGATCGTGGAATCCCAAGACCTGCAGAGCGACGCTCTGCGTGACATGAACGGGCAGATGAGCGGCCTCGCCGACATCCGCGAAGAGCGCCGCAAGAACGGCGTCGACCTGGATGCGCTGAACCGCTTCAACGTCGGCCGCCGCGACGCCATCAAGAACGGCGGCATGGGCCTCGGCGCCTTCGCCGCCCGTGGCGCCATCGTCGGCACCTTCGGCACGGCGCTCGCCGGGCTCCTGGCCGCTCCGGCCAGCGCTCAGGACGGCGGGGTGGACGTGCAGATCCTGCAGACCGCCGCCTCGCTCGAGAACCTGGCCGTCGCCACCTACAAGGCGGCCCTCGGCCTGGACTTCATCAAGAACGGCAACAAGGTCGTCGTGGCCTTCGCCGAGATGACGATGAAGCAGCACGGCGAGCACGGCGATGCGTTCAACGCCATGGCCAAGCAGCTCGGTGGCAAGGAGCAGAAGGAGGCGAACGCCAAGTACAACAAGGTGGTCTCCGATGCGCTCCCGAGCCTGACCGATGCCCCCAAGGTGGTCGACCTGGCCGCCACCCTCGAGCAGGTCGCCACCGAGACCTACGTGGCCAACATGGCCCTCCTCGAGGACAAGGACACCAAGGCCCTCATGGGCAGCGTGATGGGCGTCGAAGCCCAGCACCTGGCCGTGCTCCGGGCCGTCGGCGCCCTGCTCTCCGGCGGCGACGCCGGGGCGGCGCTCATCGCCATCCCCACCGACGTCGCCAAGCTCCCGGCCGCGGCCGGCAGCGTGAGCTTCCCCGAACCCTTCCAGGCCACTGACATGGCCAGCCCGCCCGAAGAAGGAGCGGTCAAGTGAGCAACGAGACCATGAACGACACCACCATCACCGAGGAGCCCAAGGGGCTCCACAACAAGGTGCTCGGCCGCCGGGGCTTCCTCGGCGCTGCTGGGGCACTCGGCGCAGCGGCGTTCCTCGCCGCCTGCGGCAGCGACAGCGACAGCGATGGCGGCACCGCCACCACCGCTGACAAGTCGACCACCACCGCCGCCGACGGCGGCTCCACCACCACCGCTCCCGCCAGTGGCGGCGGCGGCGACCTCAAGGTCGCGGCCTTCGCCGCCAGCCTCGAGGTCCTCGCCGTCAACACCTACGGTGCGGCGCTCGACGCTGCCGGCAAGGGCAGCCTCGGCGACGTCCCCCCGGCCGTGGCCGAGTTCGTCACCACCGCCCAGAAGCAGCACCAGTCTGCTCTGGACAAGTGGAACGAGGTCCTCAAGGGCGCCGGCGAGGACGAGGTCTCCGACCCGCCCGCCGACCTCGAGAAGACGGTCAACGACGCCTTCGGCAAGGTCAAGGACGTCGGTGGCGCCGCCAAGCTGGCACTGATGCTCGAGCAGATCGCTGCGGCGACCTACCTCTCGGCCATCCCCACGCTCAGCGACGAGGGTGCGATCAAGCTCGCCGCTTCGATCCAGCCCATCGACATGCAGCACGTCGCCGTCCTGAACTTCGTGCTCGGCGAGTACCCGGTGCCGGACACGTTCGGCTCCACCGACATGGCGGCCAGCCCGTCCTGATCCGTCCCCCGGTTGCTGACCTGTCCGGACAGCGACCACGGTGACCGGCCGGCGTGGTCGTGGCCCTTCGGGGCTGCGGCCACGCCGGCCGTCGTTTTCCGCCGATGCGTGCGGCCCCCGACTGGCGCGTGGTGCCGGTTGCCGACATGATGCACGTGGAGCTCGCCCTCCCTCCGGATCCGCCGCCGGGGGTAGAGGGCGAGCTCCACTTCGTTCCCGGCCTCTGACGCTGGTGGCTCCGTTCGATCAGCCTCGGTCGGTGAGGTCGTACTCGGCGAGGTAGTAGGGGTGCTCCGGGTCGTAGGTGGTGAGCGGCACCGGGTCGGGCACCCGCCCCACGGGCCGCCGGTCCTCACCCGCGCGGCCGGTGCGGGCATCGCCCAGCGAGCGGCGGGCCGCCTCGACGTGGACCTCGATCGCCGCCTCGACGTCGGGGTGCGCGGCGAGCACGTCGTGGGCCTCGCCCGGGTCTTCCTCGAGGTCGTACAGCTCGCGTCGGACGCTGCCGTGCTTGGCCAGGTGCAGCTTCCAACGGCCCACCCGCACCGCCTCGAGGTCGTCCATCCAGTAGTAGAGGAACGCCTCGTGCGGTGAGGTGGCCTCGGGGTCCTCCAGCAGCGCGGTGATGTCGCAGCCGTCGATGGTGCGATCGTCGGGCAGCGTCGCACCGCACGCTGCGGCCAGCGTGGGGTACAGGTCCATGGCGGTGGCCACCTCGTCGGTGGTGCGGCCCGGGGCCACGTGGCCGGGCCAGCGCACGATGCACGGCACCCGCATGCCGCCCTCCCACGTGGTGGTCTTGGCGCCCCGCAGCGGCTGGTTCGATCCGCCGTCGATGCCGCGCGACCCGTTGTCGCTGGTGAAGATCACGATGGTGTCGTCCTCGAGGCCCAGCGAGCGGAGCTCGTGCACCAGCACCGCCGTGGCCCAGTCGATGGACGCCACCGCCGCGCCGTAGGGCCCGTTCGCCGACTGCCGGGCGAAGCGCTCCTGCACGTAGATCGGCACGTGGACGTACAGGTGGGCCAGGTACAGGAAGAAGGGATCGTCGCCGCAGTCGCGGAGGAAGCGCACGGCCTCGGTGACGTAGCGCTCGGTGAGCGAGGCCTGGTCCGGCTGCTGCTCGATGACGTCGTGGTCGAGCAGCAGCGGCAGCGGCGGGAGGTAGCGCGGCTCGGCGCCGGGCGGCGGTGCGAACGGCCCCTCGGCCATGGGCGCCTGGCGGCCCATGTCGTTCGAGTACGGCAGGCCGAGGTAGTGGTCGAAGCCGTGGTTGGTGGGGAGGAAGGCGGGCTGGTCGCCGCAGTGCCACTTGCCGATCATCTGCGTGCGGTAGCCCGCCGAGCCCAGCAGCGCACCGAGGCTGATCTCGCTGGGCGGCAGGCCGAGGCCCTGGCCCGGGAACAGGACGGGCAGCCCGTCGAAGGACCCGAAGCCGATGCGGGGCGGGTAGCACCCGGTCAGCAGCGCACCGCGCGACGGCGAGCAGACCGGCGACGCCATGTAGAAGCTGTCGAACCGCAGGCCCTCGGCGGCCAGGGCGTCGAGCGCCGGCGTCTGGTTCCGCGTCGAGCCGTAGCAGCCGAGGTCGCCGTAGCCGAGGTCGTCGCAGTTGATGAGGACGACGTTGGGCCGCCGTGCGGGCGCGTCGGCGGTGGGGTCCGGAGCCATGGCCCGGAACGTAGCCCTGCGCTCAGCCCGGGGGGCGGGAGAGCACCTCGGCGAGCGCCCGGGCCTCGGCCACCGCGGCGGCGACGGCGTCGCGCACGTGGTCGGCCACCGTGCCATCATCGGCGATGTCGGCCTTGGTGGCGTACACGCCGGTGGGGGTGGTCCACCCGTCGAGGCTGGCGATCAACGGGCGGAGGCCGTGGTCGATGGCCAGGCGGTGGTCGGCCACGTAGCCGGTGGCGATCGGGATGGTGACGGTGCCGGCGAGGGCACCTTGGGGCAGCAGGTCGAAGATCGTCTTGGTCAGCGCCGTGTACGTGGCCCGGTACACCGGCGTGGCCACCACCAGCACCTCGGCTGCGGCCACCTGGTCGCGAGCGGCGTCGACCCGCGCGTCGCTGCGCAGCGCCAGCAGGGCGCCGGGATCGAGCTCGGCGAGGTCGACGACGTCGCCGCCGCCGAGCAGCCCGAGGGCCAGCTCCGCCAGCGAGCGCGAGCGCGACGGGTGCGAGGGGCTGCCGTTCACGGCCACCACGCGCCGGTCGCTCACCGTGCCGGCTCCAGGGTGCGGGGCTCGGACTCGGGGGCGGGTCCGGCGATCGGGATGGGCTGGCCGGGCTCGGCGGCGATGCCGGCGGCCCGCAGCTTCGGGATCACGCCCTCGCCGAACCAGTACGCCTCTTCGACGTGGGGCTGGCCGGACAGGATGACGTGGTCGAAGCCGATCTCGTGGTACTCGGCCAGCCGCTCGGCGACCTCCTCGTGGCTGCCCACCAGGGCGGTGCCGGCGCCGCCGCGCACCAGGCCGAAGCCGGCCCACAGGTTGGGCGAGATCACCAGCTTGTCCCGGTCGCCGCCGTGCAGGGCGGTCATGCGGGCTTGGCCGATGGAGTCGCTGGTGCCGGCCACCAGCTCCTGCGAGCGGGCCACCACCTCGGGCGGCATGGCGGCGAGCAGGCGGTCGGCCTCGGTCCACGCCGCCTCCGACGTGTCGCGGGTGATCGTGTGCAGGCGGATGCCGAACTTCACGTCGCGGCCCAGCGCCGCGGCCTGGGCCTTGACCGACGCCAGCTCGGCGGCGGCCGACTCGGGCGGCTCGCCCCACATCAGCCAGACGTCGGCGTGGCGGGCGGCCACCCGCTTGCCGGCATCGGAGGAGCCGCCGAAGAAGATCGCCGGCTGCGGGTCGGGCGCCCGGGCCACGAGGGCGTCCTCCACCTGGAAATGGTCGCCGGTGAACGTGAACGGCTTGCCGGTCCAGGCGCCCTTGAGCACGGTGAGGAACTCGTCGCAGCGGTCGTAGCGCTGGTCGTGGTCGAGGTGGTCGCCGAAGCGCCGCTGCTCGACGGCGCTGCCGCCGGTGACGATGTTGAGCAGCAGCCGCCCGGCGCTGAGCCGCTGGAAGGTGGCCGCCTGCTGGGCGGCCAGGGTCGGTGAGATCAGCCCGGGCCGGAACGCCACCAGGAAGCGCAGCCGCTCGGTGGCGGCGATCAGCGCGGCGGTGGTGAGCCAGGCGTCCTCGCAGAACGTGCCGGTGGGCGTGAGGACGGCGTCGAACCCCACCTTCTCGGCCACCTTGGCCACCTGGGTCAGGTAGTCGAGGTCCGGGTCGCGGCGCGAGACCGTGGGGCCGAAGCCGACGACGTCGCGGCTGTCGCCGGCGGTGGGCAGGAACCAGTGCAGGTCGAGTGCCATGGGGTGGGTCCTCTCGGGGGGGGATCAGGCGTGGATGGCCGCGCCGACGCGGTCGCGGTAGGCGATGAACTCCGGGGTGCTGCGCGGGTCGGCGGGCAGGTCCGCCGAGCGGCCGTACGGCGTCGGCTCGTCGAAGGTGATGCGGCCGGGGCGGGGGCTCATCACCAGCACCCGCGAACCGAGGAAGGCGGCTTCGTCGACGCTGTGGGTGATGAACAGCACGGTGGTGCCCGTCTCCAGCCACAGGCGGCGCAGCTCGTTCTGGAGGCGGAGCCGGGTGAGGGCGTCGAGCGCGCCGAACGGCTCGTCCATGAGCAGGAGCGCGGGCTCGGTGGCGAGCACGCGGGCGATCTGGGCGCGCTGCTGCATGCCGCCGGAGAGCTCGTAGGGGCGGTGGTCGCCGAAGTCCTCGAGGCCCACGAGGGCGAGGAGCTCGTCGGACCGGGCCCGGCGCTGCGCCTTGGAGGCGCCCGCCATGCGGGGGCCGAACTCGACGTTGGCCCGCACGCTGAGCCAGGGGAACAGGTTGGCCTGCTGGAACACCACGCCCCGCGAGGGGTCGGGCCCGAGCACCTCGTCGTCGCCGACGTGGACGGTGCCCTCGGACGGGTCGGTGAAGCCGGCCAGGATCTTGAGCAGGGTGGTCTTGCCGCAGCCGGACGGGCCGGCGAGGGACACGAACTCCCCGGGCTCGATGGTGAGGTCGACCCGGTCGAGGGCGCGCACGCCCGCGGTCGGAGGCGAACTCGTGGCCGACGGCCGCCACCGCCACCCGGGCGGGCCCGGGTGGCGGCGTGCGGTCGGCGCCGGAGCGGCGTCCGAGGGACAAGGTCACCCGGCGGCCTTGGCGGGGCCGGCGTCGACGCCGTCCACGTAGGCCTTGGCGTCGGCGACCTTCTCGATCTCGCCCTGCTCCTGGTTGAACTTGGCGGCCTTCTCGAGGTTGGTCGCCAGGGCGCCGCCGAGGTAGTCGGTCCCGGCCTGGTCCTTGGCGCTCACGAAGATGAGGTCGCCGATCTGGTCCTTGGCGTCCTTGGTGTCGATCTCGAGCTCGGCGCCGATGATCTCCGCCGCGGTGTCGGGATCGTCGTTGAGGAGCTTCACGGCCTTGTCCTGGGCCTTGACCCAGGCGTTGACGACGTCGGGGTACTGGTCGGCGAACTTGGTGGCCACGACACCGAGGTCGTAGGTGGTGTCGCCCTTCTCGGCCAGCTCGGCCGAGGTGATGAGGACCTTGCCACCGTCGGCCTTGATCTTGGCCAGGTTCGGGTTCCACACGTAGGCGCCATCGATGTCCCCGGCGGACCAGGCGGCGTAGATGTCGTCGGGCTCGGAGTCGATGATGTTGACCTTGGTGGGGTCGACGCCGGCGTCGTTGAGCGCGGCGAGCAGGCTGTAGTGCGCGGTGGAGGCGAACGGGGTGGCGATGGTCTTGCCCACCAGGTCCTTGATCGACGTGATGTCGGACCTCACGGCCAGCGACTCGGCGTCACCGATGACGTCGTGGATCCACACGACCTTGTAGGGGATCGCCTGCGAGAGGCCACGCGAGACGGGGCTCGAGCCGGCCAGGCCGAAGTCGATGTCGCCGGAGGTGACGGCCTCGTTCACCGCGCCGCCCGAGTCGAACAGCTTCCAGTCGATCTTGGTGTCGGGCAGGGCCTTCTCGAGCAGCTTCTGCTGCTTGACGATGAGGTCGCCGTTGGGGATGGCCTGGTAGGCGATGGTGATCTTGTCCGGTGCGTCGATGGCCTTGGTCGCGCCGCCCGACGCGTCCTTGGTGGTGGTGTCGGACGCCTTGCCACCGTCGCTGTCGCTGGAACCGCAGCCCGCCACCAGCGCGGTGAGGGCGACGAAGACGGCGACGGCGGCGAGCGGGCGCCGGAGTCGGTTGGTGGTCATGGGGTTCCCTCCCGGGGAGCGTCCCGGCGCCCGGTGGCGCCAGGGGTGGACCGACGGCTCGGGGTCGTCGGGGACTGCCGCTCAGCCACGGCCCCGCCAGGGGACGAGCTTGCGGTCGAGCGCCTTCACGAGGCCGTCCAGCACGAGGGCCGTGGCGCCGATCACGAAGATGCAGAGGATGACGGTGTCGCCGTTGCCGGTCTTCTTGGAGACCCAGGCGAGGCCGCCGATGCCGGGCAGGCCGGCGGTGGTCTCGGCGGCGACGATGGTGGTGAGGATGAAGCCCACCGCGAGGCGCAGGCCGTTGAAGAAGTCCGGCAGCACCGACGGCAGCACGAGGTGGCGGATGGTCTGCAGGCGAGACGCGCCCAGCGCCTGGGCGGCCAGCACCCGATCGCGGGGGATGCCCCGGGTGCCCGACACGATCGACAGGGCGATGGGCGCCAGGCCGGCCAGGAACAGCAGCCAGATCTTGGAGGTGTCGCCGATGCCGAACCACAGGATCAGCAGGCTGAAGTACGCCAGCGGCGGCAGGGCCCGCAGGAAGTCGAGGTACGGCTCGAAGAGGAGCCGGAACCAGCGCACCGTCGAGAGCAGCAGGCCGAACGGCACGCCGATCACGACCGACCAGAGCAGGCCCCACAGCAGGCGCTGCATGGACGCCCACCAGTGCTGCCAGAGGAAGTAGTTCTGGATGCCGTCCTTCACGATCGGGAAGTCGGCGGTGCCCTTGGTCTCGGTGTGGATGCTCTGCTGGAAGCGGTCCCAGACCAGCCCGGGCTTCGGGATGAACTTCGGGTCGATCAGCTCGAAGCGGGTGACCACCCACCAGGCCACGAAGAAGATGGCGATCGACACCAGGCGCAGCCCGAGGCGTCGCAGCTTGCTGCCGCGATCGGTGGGCAGGTCGTCGATGAGCAGCGACGCCCGCCGGCGCGGCGTGCGACGCTCGGCCGGCGGGGCCGCCGGCTGCGTCGTGCGTTCCGATGCGGGCGAGGTCACCTCGTCCGCCTGCTCATTGGCCATGTAGTCCCTAAAGGTGAGTAGGTAGGTCGACTTTAGAGGTTGGCGGGCCGCGCTCCACAACTCCGAGGTGAGCCGAGCGGTCCCGATCGCCCGCGCCTCCCGTTCGAAGAGGGCGGAAAGGGGTTGCCGGGGCCGGCAGAGGTGGCTAGCGTGCCGAACACACGTTCGATGCTGCGAGAAGAGGTCACCCATGGACCACGCCACCGCCGACCCGGCTCGTGATGCCTTCGTGGGGGACCAGGACGGGTTCGAGGCGGCGGTGGCGGGGGTGCAGACCGCGGTGGCGGAGCTGATGGGGGTGACCAACGCCTGCTACGGGCGCTTGGTGGAGCTGGTGGGTGAGGCGCTCGACGGGGAGCTGTGGAACGGGTGGGGCATCCAGTCGGCGTCGCACTGGTTGGCGTGGCAGACCGGGCTCTCCCCGGCCCGGGCCGAGGGCCTGGTCCGCGTCGCGGAGCGGCGCGAGGAGCTGCCGTGCGCGGTCGCGGCGCTGGCGGCTGGCGAGCTGTGCGTCGATGCGGTGGTGGCGATCGCCAAGGGGGCGCCGGCCGCCTACGAGGCGTCGATCACCGAGTTCGCCAAGGCCGCCACGCTCCAGCAGCTCCGGAAGTGCCTCCGCGGCTACACCTACGACCCCGACACCGAAGCAGCCCGGGCGAAGGCCAAGCGGGCCGCCGCGCAGCGGTCGGTGTCGACCGGCACCGACGACGACGGCTGGTGGCTGCACGCCCGGCTCCCCGCCGATGAGGGCGCCGTCGTCGAACAGGCCCTCGCGGTGGCGCGGGACCAGCTGTGGGACCAGGAGCGCGCCGCCACCCCCGAGGGTGGACGCCCGGCGACGGTGTCGTTCGCCGACGCCCTGGTCGGCGCCGCCGAGGGGTTCCTGCGAGCCGGCGAGGCCGCACACCCGGGGTCGGGCCGGTTCCAGGTGCTGCTCCACCTCGAAGCCGCCCCCGACGGGACTGCTGGGGGGGAACCTGTCGCTGCACCAGGGACCGGTGCTGCCGTCCACGCTGCGCCGGCTGTTGACCTGCTCCTGCGAGCTGACCCCGGTGTGGGAGCGCCACGGCACCCCGTTGAGCGTCGGGCGGGCCCGACGGGTCCCCGGCCGCAAGCTGCGCCGCCTGGTCGAGCACCGCGACGGCGGCTGCCGGGTGCCCGGCTGCGGACGGCGCGTCGGCACCGAGATCCACCACATCGAGCACTGGGAGGACGGCGGCGGCACCGACACCGCAAACCTGGTCTGCTTGTGCCGAGCCCACCACCGACAGCACCACCTCGGCGTCCTGGCCATCACCGGCAACGCCGACACACCCGCCGGTGAGCCCGGCGCCTTCGAGGTCCGCGACCGGTGGGGCCACGTCCTCGACCCCTGCGGCACCCCCATCCGGCCGCGACCCGGCCACCACCCGGCCGAGGCGGCGCGTGCGGTCGGGGTCGAGCCCGGCACCTACGTCCACCCCCTCGGGGAACGGCTCGACCGGTCCGCGGTCACGTTCAACCCCAACGGCTCCCGACCCGCCCCACGGCTCCTCCCACCGCTCGAACCCGACCCGCCTGCAGACGACCACGACCATGGCGACGAGGGTGACGGCGAGCTGGTCTACGGCACCCCCGGCTGGACCGAGCCCGACGAGCCCTGGCCCACCGGCTTCGACCCCGAGACCCTCACCGGCGCCGACCCGCCCGCAGCCCGCACCACCACCCGCGCCTGACCCCGTCCCCCGCCCGGGGCCAGACCGGCGCGCCCTGAGGCCGGCTACGGCTCGTCGAGCTCGCGGAGCACGTCGTTCATCTCGCGCCGGAAGCGGCGCAGCTCGGTGCGGTGCTGCTGGGAGAGCTCGGCCAGCTTGGCCCCGCCGTCGGGCGTGAGGGCGAGGAGGGTCCGGCGGGCGTCGTCGGGGTCGGCGGTGCGCGCCAGCAGGCCGTTGGCCTCGGCCCGAGCCACCAGCTCGCCGGCGGAGTGGAGCTTGAGCTGGAGGCGCTCCGCCACCTCGGTGACCGAGGGCGGGCCGTCGCCGTCGTGGCCCCGCACGGCCAGCAGCAGCTGGTGCTGGGCCGGGGTGAGCCCGGCGGCCCGGGCGGCGTCCTCGCTGAAGCGCTGGAACAGCCGGAGGGCGTGGCGGAACCGGGCCAGCGAGCGGTAGTCGGCGTCGGAGAGCGGCGAGGTCACGAGGTGGATCCTGGCTCCTCGTCACCGGTGAGGCGCTGGCGCTGGCTGTCGATCAGCCCGACGCTCGAGGTGAGCGCCAGGCTGACCACCGCCGCCACCAGCACCGACGGGAGCAGGGCCAGGCCGGCCATCTCGGTGACCACCAGCGTGGAACCGATGGGCGTCTTGGTCACGCCGACGTTGCACGCCACCATCAGCCCGGCGGCCAGCACCCACCGGTCGGCGCCCGGCAGGTGGGGGGCGGCGGCCTGGGCCAGGCAGAAGCCGATGAAGAACAGCGGGATGATGAAGCCGCCCTTCCAGCCGGTCACCAGGGTGACGGCCGAGGCCACCAGCTTCATGCCGGCGGCGAGCAGCAGCGTGGCCGCCGCCACCCGCACGCCGGTGAGGTGCTCGACCTGCACCTCGCCGTTGGTCAGGGCGTAGGGCGTGGCGAACGCCAGGCCGCCGAGGGCGAGGCCGCCCAGCACCGGGCGGGCATCGACGGGCACCCGCCCGACCACCCGCTTCAAGCCGACGCACAGGTACGTGAAGGCGGCGGCCACCAGGGCGCCGACGACGCCGGCCCCCACGCCGTAGCCCAGGTCGGCCAGGTGCACCTCGGTGGTCGTCGGGAAGCGGAAGACCGGCTCGAGGCCGACGCCGGTGGCGGCGGCGTAGACCACGTAGCCGCACAGGGAGCCGATCACGGCGGGGAGGAGGGCCTCGTAGTACTCGAGGCCGCGGCGGTGCAGGATCTCCAGGGCGAAGAGTGCCGAGCCCAGCGGGGCCCCGAACAGGACGGTGAAGCCGGCGGCCATGCCGGCGATGCTCACCACCCGCAGGTCGTCGCGCTCGAGCCGGGCCCGGGTGCCGATCCACGACCCGAGCGAGCCGGTGGCGGTGACCAGCGGCGCTTCCGGGCCCAGCGCACCGCCGGCACCGACGCAGAGCAGCGAGACGGGGACGAGCGAGCGGAGCGAGCGCAGGTCCTCGGCCCCGCCGAGCACGTGGATGTCGTCGACGAGCAGCTCGACGTCGGACGGGCTCCCGAGCCACCGGGTGAGCCCGGCCACCACCGCACCGACCACGACGAGGACGACCAGGTGCGCGGCCAGCGACCAGTGGGTGGGCCAGAGGCCGTGCTGCACGAGCTTCAGCAGGCCGAGGTAGGCCGCACCGACCAGGCCGCCGGCGAGGCCGGTGACCACGACGATGGACAGCAGCCGCGTGGTCGGCCGCTCCCACACCTCCCACAGCGCCTGCTTCGAGTTGGCCAGGTTGCTCGTCATCGACACAGAGAAAGATCGTACTGCGATCTATTCGGGTTGCGACCCCCACCGGGCCGCACCGACCCCGACCGACGGTCAGCGCAGGCGGGCCTTGGCCGCCTGCTTGGCCTTGGTCAGCTCCACCCGCTGCGGGTGGTCCTTGTAGAAGGGGTCGATCGGGAAGCAGCCCGACACCAGGCCGTTGCGCGGCGCCGTGGTGCAGTCGCTGAACGTGCGGCAGATCAGGCCCCGGTCGACCGAGCGACCGGCCAGGACGTCCAGCGGCAGCTCGGGGTACGAGAGCACCATGCGGCCGAGGCCCACCATGGCAGCGCCACCTCCGGCCACCACGGCCTGGCCCACGTTGGGCAGCCAGTCCTGGAGGTACGAGTAGCCCGAGCCGATCACGGTGACCTCGGGGTGGGCGGCGGCCAGCTCGGCGGTGACGGCCAGCTGGCGGGCCACGCCGACGAGGGGGTCCTCCGGGGGGCGGTAGCCGTCGGACGGCGGGAAGTAGGCCGGCCGCTGGACGTGGGGGTTGTAGTACGGGCTGCCGGCGGTGGTGCTGACCAAGCCGATGCCCAGCTCCTCGAACACGGCGAAGAGCTGGTGCACCTCGGTGAGGTCGATGCCCAGGCCGGTGCCGTCGCCGCCGAACGCGTGCCGGTAGGGGCCCTCGCCGTCGGGCACGCCGGTGCCGCCCTCGCCGGCGGTGAACGGCATGAGGTCGAACGCCGAGAGCCGCACGGCCACGGCCAGGCCCGGGGCACGGTCCCGGATGCCGGCCACCACCGAGCACAGGAAGTGGGTGCGGCCGGCGAGGTCGCCGCCGTAGGGGCCGGGGCGGTCGTGGCCGCTGAGCAGCTCGTGGAGGAAGTAGCCGTGGCAGTGCTTCACGTCGACGAACTCGAAGCCGGCCTGGGCGGTCAGGACCGCAGCGGCCACGTACTGCTCCACCAGCTCGTCGAGCTCGTCGTCGGTGAACACGGTGTGCGGCCCGGCGCCGACGCGAGCGTCGAGCACCGGGTGCTGGTAGGCCGTGCGGGGCTCGGGGGCCTGGACCGGGCGGGCGTAGCGGCCGGAGTGGGTGAGCTGCAGGCCCGCCACCTGGCCGGGAGCCAGCGAGGCACGCAGCGCGGCGATCTCGTCGACCGAGCGCTCGCCCATCACCAGCTGGTTGGGGTTGGCCCGCCCGTCGGGGCGCACCGCGGTGGCCTCGCCCCACACGATCCCGGCGCCGCTGGCGGCGAACCGGCTCCACCGGCGGCGGACCAGGTCGGTGGGCCGCCCGTCGGTGGTGCCGTCCCAGCCCTCCATGGGCAGCACGGCGAAGCGGTTGACGGCGGTCAGGGTCCCGGCCTGGCCGTCGGTGAACGAGGTGGGCGTCGAGAGCACCCCTGCGGGGTCGACCACGTCGTCGAACGGGATCTCGACGCCGAGCGAGGCGACGTGGTCCCGGAACGCCTCGGGCGTGGTGAGCCGCTTGACCTGGGTGTGGCGCTCGCTCACGACCAGGCCTCCAACCGCTCGAGCACGTCGACCAGCAGGGCTCGATCGCTGTCGGGCCGCCGCGGCGCGCCGGGCGGGGTGACGTCGCTGGAGGACCAGCCCCGCAGCTCGAACCACATGGCGGCGTCGTGGCGGTAGCCGGGCACCGGGCGGCGGAACGTGAGCTGGCCCAGGTGCTGGAGCAGGTCGTTGAGCTCGTAGAAGCCGGGGTCGCCGGCGGCCCACATGCGGTCACGCGCCGCGAACGCCTCGGGGGCGAAGGTCGACAGCCCGAGCAGGTAGTCCGAGCCGTACATGACCATGTCGATCGCCAGGTCGTTGCCGGTGAGCACCAGGAAGTCGGGCCGCACCGCGTCTCGCACGGCGAGGCGGTCCCACTCGAGCTGGCGGCTGAGCGACGAGTGCTTGGCGCCGATGCACTGCGGGATGGCGAGCATGGCGGCGTAGGCGTCGATCGACACGATGCGCCCGTAGGGCACGAACATCGTGCCCAGCTCGAAGCCGATGAACTGCGGGACCTCGGCGCCGATGGCGGTGAGGGCGTCGATCCAGCCCTCCTCGCTGACGCCGGTCAGGCCGTGGGAGGGGAACACCACCGGCGTGCCGCCCCGCCGGGTGATGGCCGCCGCCGCCCGGTGGTAGCCGTCGAGGTCGAGCGGGGCGCTCGGGTCACCCGGCTCATCGGCCACGTAGGCGCCGGCCACGAAGTCGCCGCCGGTGACCGCGGCGGCCACGTCGAGCACCCGCTCCTTGTCGGCCTCGGCCAGCAGCTGCACGTAGCCGGTGTCCATGTTCACCGCCGGGGTGAGCCCGGCGGCCACCGTGCGCTCGACGTGGGCCTCGACCGCCTTCCAGTCGATGGCGCCCTCGGCGGTGTAGGGCACCAGCACCGCCGACATCCCGGTGATCGTCCGGCGGGGCCGGATGCGGGCGACGACGTCGGGCTCGGTCACCTGTCCGTTTCTAGCGGCTGGGCCCGTCGACCGGCACAGCGACGCCCGCTGACTACGGGTCCGGGCGGCCCGGCCGCGAACCGCTTGACCTTGACGCGAGGTCAACCCCTCATGCTGGGCCCATGACCACCACCACACCAGCCATCCAGGTCGAGGGGCTGACGAAGTCCTTCGGCGACCTCGAGGTGCTGCGAGGCGTCGACCTGGCGGTCGCGCCAGGCACCGTCTTCGCCCTCCTCGGCTCCAACGGCGCCGGCAAGACCACGCTCGTCCGGATCCTC
Organism: Aquihabitans sp. G128; assembly: GCF_019048865.1. Classification (GTDB taxonomy): domain Bacteria; phylum Actinomycetota; class Acidimicrobiia; order Acidimicrobiales; family Iamiaceae; genus Aquihabitans. Next base: position 2,794,162 of record NZ_CP077604.1, read on the forward strand.
TCGACGCTCCTGCGCGCCGACGGCGGGGGCGCCCGGGTGGCGGGCCACGACGTCGCCTCGCAGGCCGCCGAGGTGCGGGCATCGATGAGCCTCACCGGGCAGTTCGCCGCCGTCGACCCCGTCCTGACCGGGCGCGAGAACCTGGTCCTCGTCGCCCGGCTCCGGCACCTCGACGACCCGCACGACATCGCCACCGCGCTGCTCGACCGCTTCTCGCTCACCGACGCCGGCGACCGCCGCGCCGGGACCTACTCGGGAGGCATGCGCCGCCGCCTCGACCTCGCCATGAGCCTCATCGGCGATCCGCCGGTGGTGTTCCTCGACGAGCCGACCACCGGCCTCGACCCCCAGGCCCGCTTGGAGGTGTGGAGCGCGGTGCGGGAGCTGGCCCAGGGCGGCACCACCGTGCTGCTCACCACCCAGCACCTCGAGGAGGCCGAGCAGCTCGCCGACCGGATCGCCATCCTCCACGGCGGCCGGATCCTGGTGGACGGCACGTCGGCCGAGCTCAAGGCGCTGCTCCCGCCGGCCGAGGTCGAGTGGGTGCGCAAGGAGCCGAGCCTGGAAGACGTGTTCCTGGCCCTCGTGGGCGCGGAAGCCTGAGGAGCGCCCGATGACCGACCACCTGCTCCGTGACACCACGACCCTGCTCGGGCGCTCGCTGCGCCACGTGCTCCGCAGCCCGGACACCATCATCACGACCGCGATCACCCCGATCGCGATGCTGCTGGTCTTCGTGTACGTGTTCGGCGGCTCCGTCGACACCGGGGGCGTGCGCTACGTGAACTACCTCCTGCCCGGGATCCTCCTGATCACCGTGGCCTCGGGCGTCGCCTACACCGCGCTGCGGATCCACACCGACGTCTCCAGCGGCATCTTCGAGCGCTTCCAGTCGATGCCCATCGCCCGCTCGGCGGTCCTCTGGGGCCACGTGGTGACGTCGGTGATCGCCAACCTGGTCTCGCTGGTCCTGGTCGTGCTGGTCGCGGTGGCCATCGGGTTCCGGTCGCCGGCGGGCCCGCTCGCCTGGCTGGCCGTGCTCGGGATCGTGCTGCTGTTCACCCTCGCCCTGACGTGGCTGGCGGTGAGCGCCGGCCTGGCCGCCACCACCCCCGACGGCGCCGGCGCCTTCGCCTACCCCCTGCTGTTCCTGCCCTTCCTCAGCTCGGCGTTCGTGCCGACCGCCGGCATGGCCGGACCGGTGCGGTGGTTCGCCGAGCACCAGCCCGTCACCGCCATCGTCGACACGCTCCGGGACCTCTACGCCGCCGAACCGGTCGGGTCCGAGCTGTGGAGCACGCTCGCCTGGTGCGTCGGCCTCCTCGTCGCCGCCCACGTCCTCGCCGCGCGGACCTACCGCCGCCGCCTGGCATGACCACCGACGACACTGGGCCCATGGAGGGCACGCGACCATGCTGACGATCAGCCAGCTCGCCGCCTCCGCCGGCGTGACCGTGCGGGCGGTCCGGCACTACCACGCCAAGGGCCTGCTGCCGGAGCCCCGGCGCGACGCCTCGGGCTACCGGCGCTACGACGCCGCGGCGGTGGTGGAGCTGATCCGCATCCGCACGCTGGCCGACGCCGGCGTGCCCCTGTCGCGGGTGCAGGAGCTGCTCTCGGCCGACGACGACGCCTTCGCGGCGGCCATCGGCGAGATCGACGAACGGCTGCGCCGGGAGATCCGGGAGCGCCGGGAGGCCCGGGTGCGCGTCGCCCGGCTGGCGGCCGGCGACCACCTCGCCCTGCCCGACGACGCGGTCGCCTACCTCCGACGCCTCCGCGAGCTGGGCGTGCCGGAGCTGGCGATCGAGATGGAGCGCGACGCCTGGATCCTGGTGGCGGCGCAGATGCCCGAGCACATGTCGGACCTCATGGCGCTCAAGCGCACGCAGATCGAGGACCCGGCGGTGGTCGCCATGTACTTCGAGCTGGTCGAGGCCTCCGCCTGGCCCCTGGACGACCCGCGGCTGCCGGCGCTCGTCGACCGCCTCGTGCGGATGTTCGAGCACGAGGAGCACGCGACCGACGACGGCCGGCCCACGGTCGAGCTCACCCTCGACGATGAGCTGGTCGCCCTGCTCGACGAGGTCTTCCTCGAAGCGGTCCCGATCGCCCGCCGCCTCCTCCAGCTGCTCGAAGCACGCGGCTGGACCGGCTGGACCGACCTCCGTCGCCTGCCCCCACCGGACCGCTGAGCCGAAGGCCCGGTTCGCGCCGCGTCAGGCGTCGGCGGGCTCGTCGGCGAGCACCGCGGCCCGGAGGTCCTTCTTGAGGAACTTGCCGGTGGCGTTGCGAGGGAGGGGGTCCGAGCGGAACCAGAGCGAGGTCGGGACCTTGTAGGTGGCGATGCGGTCGGCCAGGAAGGCGCGCAGCGCGTCCTGGTCGAGCGATGCCCCGGGGGCCAGGACCACGACGGCGGCCACCGACTCGCCGAGGCGGTCGTCGGGGATGCCGAAGACCGCGGCCTCGGCGACGTCGGGGTGGTCGTAGATGGCCGCCTCGACCTCGGAGCAGTAGACGTTCTCGCCGCCGCGCAGGACCATGTCCTTGGCCCGGTCGACGATGGTCACGAAGCCGTCCTCGTCGATGCGGGCGATGTCACCGGTCTCGAACCAGCCGTCGCGGATGGCCTCGGCGGTGGCCTCGGGCCGGTTCAGGTAGCCCTTGATCACGATGGGCCCTCGCACGCAGAGCTGGCCCAGCACGTCGGGGCCCGGGGCCAGGTCGTCGCCCGCCTCGTCGATGAGCTTGGCGTCGAGGGTGGGCACCACCGGCCCGCACGACGATGGCTTGGCCAGGTAGTAGCGCGAGGCGTTGGCGGTGATGATGCCGCTGGTCTCGGTGAGGCCGTAGCCGGTGGACGGGGCGCCCTCGGGCAGGGCGTCGTCGATCTTGCCCACCAGGTCCGGCGGCACCGGGGCACCGCCGCCGGCCATGCCGGTGAGCGTCGAGGTGTCGCGGGTGGCCCAGTCGGGGTGGGCCAGCAGCTCACGGCTCATGGTGGGCACGCCGGAGAAGTTCGTGACGCCCTCCCGCTCGATCAGCTCGAGGGCCCGGCCGGCGTCCCACTTGCGCAGGAGCACCACCCGCCCGCCGGCCAGGGTGGCGGGGTGCAGCAGGCAGTTGCACGCGGTGACGTGGAACAGCGGCGTCGACCCCATGAACACCAGCTGCTCGGGCGCCGGCTTGGCACTCGGCTCGACGCCGTCCTTGGCCGCCGCCAGGCCGCTGACCGAGGTCCAGAAGACGAGGTGCAGGATGTTGTGCACCGAGCCGCGGTGGGTGAGCTGAGCGCCCTTCGGGAAGCCGGTGGTGCCCGACGTGTAGAAGATGGTGGCGTCGTCGTCGGGGTCGATGTCGGCCGGCGGCAGCTCGGCGGGAGCGTCGGCCGCGGCGTTGGTGACCACGTCGGCCCAGTGGACGGCGTCGTCGGGGAGGTCGTCCTCGAAGCGGACGGCGATCACCGGCAGCGGGCCGGCGGCGCGCAGCTCCGAGAGGATCGGCAGGGCCCGCTCGAGCCGCTCGGCGTCGGCGATGAGCACCTTGGGCTGGGAGTCACTGAGGCCGTGGGCCATCTCCGGCGTGGTCCACCAGGCGTTCATGCCCACCACCGCGGCGCCGATCGAGACGATGGCCCAGTAGCCCACCACCCACTCGGGGTAGTTGCGCATGGCCAGCGCCACCCGGTCGCCCCGGCCGACGCCGTGCACGTCGCGCAGGTGGTGGGCGAGCGCCCGCACCTGGGCGCCGACCTCGGCGTAGGTCAGGTGCTCGTCCTCGTACACGAGGTAGGTGCGATCCGCGTAGCCCTGGGCCAGCTCCCAGATGCTGCGCATCGACGGCGGCGCCGACGCGAAGACCCGCATGGGCAGGCCCAGCACCTCGGCCTCCACCATGGCGAACGGCCCGCCCTCGCCGGTGAGCTCGGCCCACGCCTCCTGCAGGTGGTCGACGGGCGTGCTGGCGGGCTGCTCGGTGGCCATGGCCCGGAGGTTGGCACGAACGGCGCCGCCGTGCGCCGGATCTCTGCCGCCGCGGCGAGCTCGGCGCTCCGGCGTCAGGTGAAGCGGATGTCGAGGGCCGTGAGGTGGGTCAGCAGCCCGGCGTCCTGCACGGGCAGCAGGTAGGCCGGCTCGGACGACTCGTTGTGGTGGGCGTGCCAGAGGCCGGGCGGCGTGGTGAACGCGCCGCCGCCCTCCCAGTCGGCGCGCACCGGGTCGACGATGTCTCCCTCGGGCGAGAGGCTGCGGCCCACCAGCGTGTAGCAGCCGGGCGGCGCCGTGAGGATGAGGTCGAGGGCCACCGACTGGTGGCGGTGCGGCTTCTGCACGGCGCCCGAGGGCACCACGCCGTACATGGCCCACAGCACGTTGGTGACGGTGAGGGTGCGGGTCTGCTCGGCGGTGGCCATGAGCACGCTCAGCCGGTTGCGGTCGAGGGCGTGGGGGTCCGCCTCGATGCGGGCCAGCTCGGCGCGCAGGTCGGCCCCGCGGAACCGCGAGGTGGGGAAGCGCCGGGCGGTGGGGGCCACGCCCAGGTGGCGCAGGAGCGGCTCGTCGGTGACCCGGTAGAAGGTGGCCGGGGTGGTGGCGGCGTGCACCGAGCGGAGCCCGGCGGGCACCACGAACAGGTCGCCCGCCTCCCACGGCACCTGCCGGCCGGGGCCGTCGTCCACCGAGGTCGTGCCGGTGCCGGCCAGCACGAAGCACAGCTCCGAGGTGGCCACCGGCTGGGTGGTGAGCGGCTCGCCGGGCTCGACGTGGACGAACGAGGCGCTGAGCGCCGGGCTGGTGGCCGGGCCCTCGATGCCGAGCTCGCTCGAGAGGTCCAGCGGCACCACCGTGGTGGTCCGCAGGTCGGCGTGCAGCGAGGCGGGGAACTGGCGGACCGGCACCCGAGGGGCGTGGCGGCCGACCGGGTTGGCCGCTCGGCTGTACTCGTGCAGCCGGACCGAGGCGGTGAGCGGATCGGCACCGTGGTCCTCGGCGGCGTCGACGGCGAGCGGGGTGGGGGTCTCGGTGTCGGTCATGGCCCCACCAGCTTGCCGCCGACGGCCCGGCGATGCCTCTCGGGCGTCAGGAAGCGGTCAGGCGGCGGTCCCGTCCCCCCATCCCGCACATCGGTCACTTCGCCCATACGTCGCTTGATCGGCGACACCACTCCTGTGTAGAAAGCGTGCCTAACACCGGCTGCCAGTCGCCGGGACCGCCCAGGAGCGATGCCGTGCTGACCCAGGATCCCGAGACCCACGAGGCCGGCGCGGCCACGCCCCCGGGGACGGCGCCCGCCCGCGCCGCCCGGTCGGCCGCTCGCCCGCCCCGACCGAAGAGCAAGGTCCGCGCCGCCCTGCACCGGGCCTTCACCGGCAAGCGCGGCCCGCTCGTCAAGGTCCACCGCTGGGTGTCGTTCGCGCTGCTGGCGTGGGTGGTGCTCGAGAGCGTCACCGGCTCCGCCATCGTGTTCGCCCCCGAGATCGACCATGCGGTCAACCACGCCACCTTCTCCCCCACCGCCGGCGACGTCGGCCCTGGCAAGGCTCTGGCCGCCGCCCGCGAGGCCCGCCCGAACGACGTCGTGAGCTTCGTGACGACGCCGAGCTCGGGCGCCACCGGCGGCATGTACCTCGTGTACACCATCGACCGCAGCGCCGAGTACCACACCACCGTGGTCGACCCGGGCACCGGCAGGGTCACCAGCGCCGACCACCACGAGCCCCGCCTCCTCGCCTTGGCCGAGGAGCTGCACTTCGACCTGAACAGCACCTCGATCTTCGGCTTCGCCCCGCTGACGGTGATCGGCACCATGTCGGTGCTCTGGCTGCTGGTGATCGCCACCGGCATCTACCTCTGGTACTGGCCCGGCGTGAAGCGCTGGTCCCGGGCCGCCAAGGTGCGGCGCAAGCGGGGCCGGTTCACCTTCCACCTGGACCTGCACAAGGCGCTGGGCTTCCTGACCCTCGTCCCGCTGTCGATCGTGGTGATCACCGGCATCAACTTCGCCTTCCCCCAGCAGGTGGCCGACGTCTGGAACGTGGTGACCTTCGGGACCTACGACGACGGCGCCTCTGCCGCGGTCTCCAACTCGAAGCCCATCGCCGGAGCCACGCCGATCACGGCCGACGACGCCCAGGAGATCGTGCAGGACATCGACCCGAACCTGCGCATCCAGTCGGTCAGCACGCCCGGCGGCAGCCCGGTCGGCGTCTGGGAGGTGTCGGCCATCGCCGACCACTCCTTCCTCTCGTCCGCCGGCGGCAGCCGCGACGTGAGCTTCGACGTCGACCAGTACACCGGCCAGGTCCTCTCGATCGAGGACCCCCGGGACAAGGGCTTCAGCAACACGGCCTACGAGGACTGGTCCTACGACGTGCACTTCGGCACCTTCGGCGGCACCACCACCAAGGTCCTCTGGGTCGGCCTCGGCCTGACCCCCGTGGCCCTCGGCGTGACCGGCACCGTCATGTGGTTCGTGCGCCGCGGCAAGCGCAAGGCCCGCCGAGGCCGCGGCGCCGCCCCCGACGTCACCGCCACCGCTTCCACCCCCACCGCTCCCACCACCGAGGACAGCCCGTGACCACCACCCCCACCCACCGATCCGCCCGGACCGCAGCCGCCCTGGTTCTGGCCGCCGTGCTGCTGGCCTCGTGCGGGAGCACGCGCTACGTGGTCGTCCAGGGCGGAGGCGGCGCCGCCGCGGCTGCCCCCACCACCACGGTGGCCGCCGGGCCCACCTCGGCCGAGGACGAGAAGGCGGTCAAGGAGGCCGTCGAGGCCGCGCTGGGCCTGGACCCGGAGGTCGGGTTCGACGAGCGGCTGCCGTACCTCGAGGACGCCGAGGACATCGAGCCCACCTACGACGCGGTGCTCGAGCTGGTCAGCTCGGTCGACGCCGAGCTGAAGGTCGTCTCGGTGGTCGTGAACGGCGACACCGCGACCGCCACGGTCGACGTCATCGTCGCCGGCGCCCCCTACGCCGAGGGCGTGCCGGTCGAGGTCGTCAAGGACGGCGACGCCTGGAAGGTCACCCGCGGTGGCGCCTGTGCGGCGCTGGCCATCGGGAGCCCCTGCCCCGAGCAGTAGCCCCACGCCACCCTGGACCGCCCATCGGTCGTGGGGGAAGATCGGACATCGGGACCCGGCTGCGGAAATACGACTGTCAACCGGGCGGTTGGAAGCGCCGGAGGGGGACGCACCTGCACGGAACGATCCACAGGAGGGCTCTCGCGATGACGAGCACCACCACCCCGCAACGCACCCGTCGGCCCGACGGTCGCACCACCGGCGGCGCCGAGGCCGCCGCCCCGCCCGCCGCCCACGTCTCGGCCGCAGCGGCGGCCGCCGACCTGGTGGGCGTGTGGCTCGGCAACCCCCCACCCGTCCGCATCGAGTTCTGGGACGGCAGCGCGCTCGGGCCCGACGAGCCGGTCGGCACCGTCGAGGTCCGCTCCCCCGACGCCCTGCGCCGCATCCTCTGGGCGCCCGGCGAGCTGGGCGTGGGCCGGGCCTACGTGTCCGGCGACCTCGGCCTCCGTGGCGACCTGTTCGCCACCCTCGAGGCCCTCCGCGACAGCTACCACCCCACCCGGTGGTCGACGGCGGCCGCGGTGCCGGCGGGCGTGAAGGCGGCCCGCGAGCTCGGCGTGATCGGCTCGCCCCCGCCACCCCCTCCCGAGGAGCTGGTCCACCACAAGGGCTGGCGCCACACCAAGGGCCGCGACTCGCAGTCGATCAGCCACCACTACGACGTCGGCAACGACTTCTACCGCCTGGTCCTCGGGCCCTCGATGACGTACTCGTGCGCCCGCTACGAGGACCCGACGCTCACCCTCGAGGAGGCCCAGGCCTCCAAGCACGAGCTGATCTCGCGGAAGCTGGGCCTGCCCCACCGGCCCGGCGCCCGCATGCTCGACGTGGGCTGCGGATGGGGCTCGCTCGCCATGCACGCCGCCCAGCACCACGGCGCCCACGTCCTGGGCGTCACCATCTCGAAGGAGCAGGCGGCCCGGGCGCGAGCGGGTGGCCGAGGCGGGACTGCAGGAGCAGGTGGAGATCCGGGTGCAGGACTACCGCGACCTGCGCGGCGAGCAGCCGTTCGACGCCATCTCCTCGGTCGGCATGTTCGAGCACGTGGGCAGCGAGCGGATGGCGGAGTACTTCGGCACGCTGCGCAGCCTGCTGGCCCCGCAGGGCCGGCTGCTGAACCACGGGATCTCCTCCGTCGGCGGCTCGAAGCTGTCGAACCGGTCGTTCATGAACCGCTACGTGTTCCCCGACGGCGAGCTGCTCGACGTGGGCCAGGTGGTCTTGGCCATGGAGGCCGCCGGCTTCGAGGTGCGCGACGTCGAGTCGCTGCGCGAGAGCTATGCCCTCACCCTGCGGGCGTGGGTGGCGAACCTGGAGGCCGACTGGGACCGGGCCGTCGAGTTGGTCGGCGAAGCCCGCGCCCGGATCTGGCGCCTCTACATGGCCAGCTCGGCGCTGGGCTTCGCCGACGGCGGCCTCGGCCTGCACCAGGTGCTGGGCGTCGTCCCCGACGCCCACGGCGACGCCGCCGTCCCGCCCACCCGTCGCGACTGGGTCTGAGCCCGCCGCTCGGCGCCGGCCTCAGATGCGGAGGTCGGTGCCGGGCTCGGGGGCCAGCAGCAGGGCGGCCAGGCGCTCGGCCATGGCGGCGGTGTCCATGGGCTTGCCGCAGATGGCGGCGCCGTAGATGAGGATGGCGGGACCGGCCGTGGCCCGGAGGTCGAGGTCCGGGTGGTCGTCGCCCAGCACCTCGGCCAGCAGCGACCGCAGGTGGGCGTGGAGCGGGTCGAGCATGGTCTCGCGCATGATCTGCGCCACCTCGGGCTCGGACCGCATGGTGCCGAGGAAGCCGAGCATGGTCTGGGCGCCGTCGCCCGCGAGCCCTTCGGCCATCTCCACGAGGGTGTTGGTGAGGTCGGCGCGCGGGTCGCCGGTGGTGGTGAACTTCTCGCTGCCCGACGCCTCGCACTCGAGCGCGGCGCGCAGCACGTCCTGCTTGGTGGGCCACCGGCGGTAGATGGTGGAGAGGCCGACGCCGGCCTTGTCGGCCACGTCCTGCATGCGGAGCTGGTCGTAGCCGGCGTCCCGCACGATCTCGAGGACCGTGCCGAGGATGGCGTCGCTGCGGTCCTCCGACAGGCGGCGGCCGCGGCGCGGCGCCGTGCACGCTGCCGGGTCCTGGACCTCGTCGGTCGTTGCCATGGCAACCACCGTACCCCGGTCGCAGAAATTCGAGAACATTTCTTATCGGTAACGTTGATTTTCGTTTGTGGCCCCGGCATGGTGGTCCGGCACCACCGGCCGGAGCCCCCTCGACCCCGGCCCCCGCTCCCACAGCCCTGCCGCCCGCCACCCGCCTGACGGTGCGCGCCCACCAGGAGGAACCACCCATGAGCTTGATCGAACGCGCCCGCACCCAGCCACCGCCCGACCCCGTCCCCGGCGCACCCGCCGAGGCCGCCGGCCTGGAGCCCCACGAGCAGCTCTCGGTCCGCCAGCGCAACCTGGTGCTGGCGGCCATGTGCCTCGCCCTCGTGCTCGTGGTGGCCAGCGTCTCGATGCTCGCGGTGGGCCTGCCCAGCGTGAGCGAGGCACTCGGGCTCACCCAGACCACCCAGACGTGGGTGGTCGACGCCTACGCCCTCACCCTGGCATCGCTGCTGCTGGTGGCCGGTGCCCTCGGCGACCGGTTCGGCCGCCGGGGCGCCCTCCTCGTGGGCATCGCCATCCTGGCCATCGGGTCGGTGCTCTCGACCCTGGCCGACACGGGCGCCCAGCTCATCGCCTTCCGCGCCCTCACCGGCATCGGCGGCGCGCTGATCATGCCCGGCACCCTGTCCACCATCACCAGCGTGTTCCCGCCCGAGGAGCGGCCCCGGGCCGTGGGCATCTGGGCCGGCTTCGCCGGTGCCGGCGGCACCCTCGGCATGCTCGGGGCCGGGTGGCTCCTGGGCACCTGGTCCTGGCACAGCCTCTTCTACGTGACCGCGGCGGTGGCCGCCGTGACCTTCGCCGCCGTGCTGGCCTTCGTCCCCACCACCAAGGCCACCGAGCACGTCGGCCTCGACCCGCTGGGCACCGTGCTCTCGGCCCTCGGCATCGGCGGCGTGGTCCTCGGCATCATCGAGGGCCCCATCCGCGGGTGGAGCCACCCGATCACCGTCACCGGCCTCGTGGCCGGCGTGCTGCTGCTCGCCGCCTTCGTGGCGTGGGAGCTGCGCACCGACCACCCGCTGCTCGACCCCCGGCTGTTCCGCCACCGCGGCTTCGCCACGGGATCGGCGGCGCTGATGGTCCTGTTCATCGCCCTCTTCGGGATCTTCCTGGTCATCCTCCAGTACCTGCAGGTGATGCTGGGCTACAGCGCCCTCAAGTCGGCGGTGGCCCTGCTCCCCATGACCTTCGTGATGATCCCGGTGTCGGCCATCGCCGCCCCGCTGTCGGTGAAGATGGGCCAGAAGCTGGTGGGCGGCGGCGGCCTCGTCATCAGCGCCATCGGCCTCCTCGCCTTCTCGACGGTCAACCCCGACAGCGGCTACCTCCCGCTGCTCGTGGCCCAGCTGGTCCTGGCGGCCGGCGTCGGCCTCTCGATGACCCCGGCCACCAACGCCATCGTCAGCTCGCTGCCCACCTCGAAGCAGGGCGTGGCCTCCGCGGTCAACGACACCACGCGGGAGATCGGCACCGCCCTGGGCATCGCCATCATGGGCTCGATGTTCAACAGCGGCTACCGCCGGGCCATCGACGGCGACCTGCAGGGCCTGCCCACCGGCGTGGCCGGCCAGGCCCGCGAGGCGCCCGGCCTGGCGCTCGACGCCGCCAAGGGCCTCGGGCCCCGCGGCGACGCCCTGGCCAGCGCCGCTCGTGACGCCTTCACCAGCGGCATGCGCCTGTCGATGTTCGTGGGCGCCACCCTGCTGGTGCTCGCCGCCGCCTTCGTGGTCCTGCGGGGCCCGTCGCAGGGCGAGGCCGTGGCCGAGGACGTCCTCGACGACGAGCTCGTCGACGACGGGCTGGTCCTGGCCGTCGAGGCCTGACCCTCCGCTCCCCGTGGCACGAGGGGCCCCGATCCGCCCGGGTCGGGGCCCCGCCGCGCCACCGAACGGGCTACGCCCGGTCGCCGAGGGTTCGGTAGGGTGTCATCTCGTGTCTACCGGCGGCACGGTGCAGGTGGGAGGTGCGGTCTTGAGCGAGCGACACAAGCAGCTGATCCTCATCGGCTCCATCGCCGCCTTCGCGTTCCTCGTCGCCATCGAGCTCGAGGCGTTCCGGCTCCACATCGGCGGCCCCACCGCCGCCCTCGGCCACGACCTCGTGTTCGGCCCCAAGCGCGGCCGGGTCCTGTGGGCCGCCGCCGCCCTCTCCATGGTGGGCCTCAAGCGCCGCCAGGTCCTGACCTGGGTCGCCTTCGGCGCCACCATCGACGTCGTGTTCTTCCTGGGCCGGCTGGTCGCCGGCACCCGGCTCACCTTCGGCAACGGCGCGCTGTACCTCATGGCCGCGCTGGCCATCCGCACCTGGGTGGCCACCGAGGGCGAGGAGCGCTTCGAGGCGCTGCGCGGCGTCACCCTGGGCTTCCTGCTGATCATGGCCTCGAAGATCGGCGACACCTGGCTGCTGATCACCGCCCACACCCGGCCCCGCGTGCTCGACCAGTACGTGCAGACCGCAGATCACGCCCTGGGCAACCCCTCGTGGTGGATGGGCCAGCTGGTGGAGGCCGGCGGGCCGCCGGTGCACTGGCTGCTGTCCACCGTCTACATCGACCTGCCCGTCGGGGCGCTGGTGGTGGCGGTGTACCAGCTGCGCAAGGGATGGCCCTCGCACCACCTCATCCGCACCTTCCTGCTCATCGGGCTGGTGGGCCCGCTCTTCTACCTGCTCTTCCCCGTGGTCGGGCCCGTCTACGCGTTCGGCCACCTCGGCAACGGCTTCGAGCTGGCGAACCTGTGGCCCCACATCTCCCGGGTCGACATGGCGCCCGGCTCGTTCACGTTCGACACCCTCACGCCGCGCAACTGCATGCCCAGCCTGCACACCGCGTGGGTGGTGGCGATCTTCGTCCACTCGCGCAGCGGCCCGCGGTGGCTGCGGGTGTTCGGCGCCACCTGGATGACGTGCACGCTCATGGCCACCCTGGGCTTCGGCTACCACTACGGCGTCGACCTGCTCGCCGGCGTGGTCTTCTCGCTCACCATCGAGGCCGCCCTGCGCGACCCCGAGCGGGGCTGGGGCTGGTTCCGCTGGCGCCTGGTGCTGGGCGGCTCCACCGCGGTGGGCGGGCTGCTGTTCTCCTACCGGTACCTCAGCGTCCAGCTGGCCACCGACCCCGAGCTGAGCGGCGTGCTGCTCGTCGGCGTGATGGCCGCCATGATCACCGCCTTCTACGCCACCTTCTTCGCCAAGCCGGGCACGGCGCTGGCCGAGTGGGGCCAGCGCGAGCCCGGCACGGCCCGGCCGGCCGGCGCCACTCCCCTCGGCGCCTGAGCCCAGGCCTCAGCGGCCTTCGTCCGGCTCGTCGGCCGCCGCCGCCACCGCCGGGGCCGGCGCGGCGAACAGGCGGCTCGAGGACGTGCCGGCCAGGGTGATCACCACCAGCGCCAGCAGCATCGGCTGCCCGAAGAGGTCGCTGCCCAAGCGGGCCCAGCTGTCCGACAGCAAGGTCTTGTTGGCGAGGTCGTGGGACAGCACGAACCAGGTGCCGACGGTCAGCGTGAAGATCGTGTAGCCGAGGAAGAGCAGGATCCGCGACGAGCGGGGGAAGGCCGGGGACTCGGCGTTGGTCCAGCTCCCGGCGGTGAGGTAGCCCCACACCAGGCCGAAGGCCACGAAGCCCACCCCGGCGAAGCCGAGGACCAGCTCGAACGGGTTGCCCAGGAACGTCCCCTGGGCCACCAGGCCCGAGAGGAGCAGGACGAAGAGCAGCCGAGCCACGCGGTGCCGATCGAGGTCGCGTCGGGCGGTCCACCAGGCGGCCAGGCCCACCACGCCGGCCACGATCCACGGGTCGGTGTGGTCGAGGCCCGAGCCGAGCGAGGCCAGCGGGCGACCCGTCACCGCGAGCTGGCTCCAGAGGCCGACCACGCCCACCTCGGCGAGGACGAGGGCCGAGGTGCGGCCACCCGTCCGACGGGCCAGCACTCCCGATGCCGCCACCAGGACCAGCGAGAAGACGACCGGTTGCCAGCGCTCGGTCCCTGCCCCGGAGTAGCGAGCGATCAGCCGACCGACCGCCGGCGAGAGCCGGGGCGTGGCGGTGCCCGACTGGGCGTCGATCCCGGCGGCCACCACCGCCGCGACGCCCAGGGCGGTCACCGCGGCCAGGTACAGCGTGCCGAGCGGGAGGACGAGCCGCTTGGCGCCGGCCACCACGTCGGGATCGGTGGCCTCTTCGCCCTCGTAGCGGTCCACGACGGCGTCGACCACCCACCAGGTGGCGGCCACCAAGGCCAGCAGCAGGGCCCCGGCGAGCAGCTGTCGCCCCGTGGCGCCCCACCCGTCGTCGGCGCCGGACCCGGCCACCCCGACCACCACGTCGCGCAGCCGCCAGCCGCCGAAGCCCACGAGCACGACCCCTGCCGCGAGGGCGTGCACCCGCTGGTCGATCACCCGCAGCGCCCAAAGGGAGACCGACGCCCCGAACGAGACCGTGTCGAGCCCGGCCATCACCAGCCGGGGGCCGAGGAGCCCGGCGAGGCCGACGAAGAACGACGACGCCAGCCGGGCGCTGAGCGCGGCGTCGCCGACCCGGTCGAGGCGCGACAGCTCGTGGAGGCCCACCAGCAGGGAACCCGACACCAGGACGAACAGGGCGCAGAACTCCCCAGCGGGCCGGGGTCGAGCCCGCCACCGAACGGCGAAGAGCACCGGCACGGCGAGGAGCAGGACCCGCCCGCCCCACTCCACCGCCGCACTCGAACCACTGCCGTGGGCGGCGAGCGAGGCCGACGACGCCACGCCGAGGTAGACCACCACGGTGGCCACCCGCACCCACCAGGCGGCGTGCAGCGCTCCGGCCAGGACGAGGGAGAGGGCGAACGCCAGGAGGAAGAACACCAGGGGCAGCAGCGGCGCGGGCACGAACGCCCCACGGCCGGGGAGGTCTTCGCCGAGGGGCACCAGCTGGTAGCGCGCCCGCCAGTGCTGGTTGGTGAGGAACACCCCCACCAGGGCGAAGAAGACGGTGCTGGCCACCACCACCAGGGCCGTCATCCCGGCGCCGAGGCCCCGGGTGCGGATGAACCCGCTGTCGAGGTCGCCGGCGACGAACTGCTCCCACACGTCGCCCGCCACCCCCCGGGCCCGGGCCACGACGACGCGGCGTCGCGACGGGTCCGGGGCCGGCGCCGCGCTCGCGGCCGGGGGGACCGCGGCGGTCACCGGGGCCCCTCCAGCGGCAGCGCCCACAGCGCCCGGGGGCTCGCCAGCACCACCCGGTGGCCGGCCACCACCGGGGCCAGCAGCAGGTTGTACGCCGACAGGTCCTCGCCGAGCCCTCGCTCGGTCCACCGGACGCGGCCGCTGCGGGCATCGAGCACCTCGGTGCGGCCCGTGCGGTCGACGATCCAGACGTCGCCGTCGATCACCACCGCCCGCACGCCGCGCAGCAGGCCGGGCGGCCGGGACCAGCGCTGGGCCCCCGTGTCGGCGTCGAGGCCGACGATGCCGGCCACGAGGGTCGGCACCACGACGGTGTCGCCCACCACCTGGACGGCGTCCCACGGTCCCACCTCCCTCGGACCGAGCCCCACGGTCCCGGCCACGGCGCCGGTCGCAGCATCGGCCCAGGTCGCCACAGCGTGGTCGCCGTCGATGCCCACCGCCCACACCCGACCCCGTCGCTCGTCGCAGCCGAGCGATCGGACGTCCGGGGCGAACCCGCTCGCCACGGCGCTGGAGCCACCGGGCGACACCACGAGCAGGGACCCGCCTCCGGCCGGGACCACCAGGGCGCCACGGCACACCACCGGCGGCGCGCCCACCGCGTCGCTCCCCGTCGGGATGCGCCCGAGGACCGCACCATCGCGGATCGAGACCAGCAGGAGCTCCGACGACGGCCCCTGGGAGCGGAAGGCCAGCGCCGAGCCGAAGACCACGGGCGAGACGTTGGCGCTCTTGCCGTGCGGGGTGCGCCAGCGGAGGCGGCCGTCCCGCGCGCCGAGGGCCACGATCTCGTCCGCCGTGGTCAGCACCAGCAGGTCGTCGACGACCATCGCCGCCTCGACGGTCCCCAGCTTCGGCGGGAGGGCGGCGATGGGGGCCTGGACGCCGGTCTCCGGGTCGAGCGACGACACCGACGACCGGTCGACCACGAGGACGCCCCCGTCGCCGTCGGCCGTGGCGAACTGCACCGCCGGCTCCTCGCGGAGCTCGCCGACGTGGCGGACCCACGTCCGGCCGGCCACCGGGGTGGTCCGGGGTGGTCCCAGCCGCCAGAGGGTGGCGGCGTCGTCCACCATCCAGATGGCGCCGGCTCCGCCGACCGCACCGAAGGAGGCCCCCGTCATCGGGCTGGTGACCCCCAGCCGAGCGGGTTGGCGAGCCGCCGTCGACCACCGCCGCACGGTCGCGCCGCGGCGGTCGAGCTGCAGCAGCCCGCCCGAGCGCAGAGCGACCACCACCCCACCCGCGGTCGCCACCGCCGGGCCCACCGCGCCGAGGCCCTTGCGCCGATAGGAGCGGGAACCGTCGGCGAGGTCGTAGGCCGAGACCCACCCGCCGGTGTCCACGGTGACCACGGAGCCGCCGCTGGTGACCGGCCCCCCACCGCCTGGTCGACCTGCTGGGCCGTCCAGTCGGTGGAGCCGCTCGCGCCGTCGAGCCGGGTCACCGAGCCATCGGTGCTCGACACGACGACGTCGCCTCGGACCGCCAGCGGCGCGTCGACGACGGCCGAGCCCACGTCGACCTTCCACCGCTCGGCGCCGGTCCGGCCCGCCAGGCGCCGCACCACGCCGTCGTCGTCGGCGACGACGACGTCGTCGCCCAGCACGGCCGGATCGGCGACCGCCGGCGTGCCGACGTCGACCTTCCAGCGAGGCGCCCCGGTGGCGTGGTCGAAGGCCCGGATCCGACCGTCCTCCCCGGCCACGACGACCACCCGGCCCACGCGGGCGGGCGCCGCGGCCACGTTGTCGCCGGTCTGGGCGACCCAGCGCAGCAGGCCCTCCCGGGTGAAGGCGTAGGCGCGCCGGTCCGGCGTGCCGACGTAGGTGGTGCCGTCCTCGGGATCGACCCCGATGCGACCGCGCGGCAGCGCACCGAGGCCGGCGCGCCACAGCGGACGGCCGTCCGTGCTGGTGGCGAAGGCCTGGAGCGTGCGCGTGCGCCCGTCGGCGGCCACCACCAAGGGACGCTCGCCGCCGACCACCGCCGGGGGCACCTGGGGCCGCGAGCCGTACTGGTCGGTGAGCTGGGCGACCGGCTCCAGCACCCAGCCGACCGGGTCGCCGCCGGGGACCGGCGCGGCGCCGGCGCGACCGGCAGCTCCGGGCGCCCGGGCCGTGGCCCGGAACCCCGGTGCGGCGACCTGCTCGACCCGGGCGTCGTCGGTCACCTCGCGCACCGAGCCGAGGCCCGGGCAGCGGACCTCGTCGGAGTCGACGGGTCCCTCCTCCCCGATCCGGTAGCGGCTGTGGACGCGGATGCAGTCGGTCCGCCGGCCGGCGACGGTCGTCGTCGGTCCGGCGGCGGTGATCGAGGTCCGGTGCTCGTAGGTGGTCGCACCCCAGCTGCCCTTGCCGCTCCACCGATCGCCGGGCCGGGCATCGGCGCTGAGCAGCTTGAGCGGCGGATCCAGGTAGAGGTCGATGTGATCGGTGCCCTCGAAGCCGAGGAGGAACATCCCCTTCGCCGACGCCGCCAGCACCGCCACCTCCTCGCTGGTGGTGCCGTCGGCCTCCCGCGTCACGAGGTACCTCCGGACCAGCCGGGCATCGGCCAGCGTGCGCTCCGCGTCGCCGAGCAGCCGGTCGAGCGCCAGGCGGAAGCCACGGCTGGTCGACGGCCCCGCGTTGATGGTCGTGCCGACCTGGGCCGCGGTGCTGAGCCAGGCCGTCCCCTCGGGCGTGGTGCGGGTGCTGGTGTCCCAGAGCGAGGTCAGGGCCAGCTGCCGGGCCACCCGCGGGTCCGCCGAGGTGGGCCGCACCGAGAGGTCGCCGGTGGTGGTGAAGGCCACCAGGCCGGCCGCCACCACCGCCACCACGGCGGCCGCGGCGACCGCCTGGCCCCACCAGCGCCGGCCACCCACCTCAGCGCGTCTCGTAGGGCAGCGCCACGCGCGCCTGGCGGTCGGCGACGTCGGTGATGGTGAGGCCCAGGCGAGCATCGAGGCCGGGAGCGAGCGGCCCGAACCGCACCGGCAGCGTCGCGCCCAGGGTGATCGGCTGGTCGGCCGTGTCCTCGTAGGTGACGCCCTGGTCGCCCACCACCGCGAGCTGCGGCATGAGCTTCCCGCCCTGCTGCAGCGAGGTGGCGATGGCGCCACCGTCGTCGGTGTAGAGCAGTGCGCCCTGCACCGCCAGGTCGTCGAGCGACGGGCCGGAGAGCCGGAGCTCGCCGTCGGTCGCCTCGCCGCCGGGCGGCGCGTAGGACACCGGCACCGAGACGTTGAAGCCCTCGGTCGTCGGGTTCACGATGGCGGTGGCCACCACCGGGCCCGCCGGGGTGTCCAGGGTGAGGCCCTCGAGGTTCCACCCCGCGCCGACGGCCCCCTTGCCGATGATCGCTGGCTGGAGCAGCAGCACCCCCGGCGGGCGCCGCCCTCGATGCCGACGCTCACCTGGAACTTGGCGTCGGTGAGCAGCGAGCGGGTCTCGTCGTCGATCGGCGCCGACAGGGTCAGGCCGCCGTCGGTCTCGGCCAGGGTCGGGTCGGCGGCGAAGCGGAGCTCGCCCGCCGCCTTGGCCCGCGTGGCCAGCTGCTCGTGCACCGCATCGAGCAGCTTCGGCCAGGACCCGGCGTGCACGTCGGTGGCGTAGTGGTCGTACGGGCCCCCGCCGGCGTCGGCGCTCACCGGGAAGTACAGCGACAAGCCCGTGGCCGACGCCGTCGAGACGCCGGTGACCTGGTGCACCAGCGTGCGGGCCAGCTGCTCGCGGACCGCCGCCGCCCACCGCAGCACGTCGTCGGGCGGCTTGGGCGAGCCGCTCTGCAGGCGCAGCAGCAGGTCCCCGAGGTCGACCTGGGCGAAGGGGTTCTCCACGCCGGGGATGCCCAGCGCGCCGAACGTCAGCGCGTCGGCCCGGGCCGAGGCCAACGGGAGCGCGCTCGCCTCGAGGTCGTCGCCGATGGCCTGGAAGAGGCCGTCGACCTGGGTCCGCAGCCGCGGCACCTGGTCGAGGTCGAGGGCGGCGAAGCTCTGCTCCTCCTTGCCCCCGTACGTGGTGGAGTTGGCGTCGTAGGTGTCGACGAAGTCGACCGCGAGCTGCTCGGGGGTGACCCCGCCGCTCTGCAGCTCGCCCATGATCGTGCGCATGTCGAAGAGGTAGCTCAGCGAGATCTCCTCGGCCGCCACCAGGTAGCGGGCGAAGGGCTGCACCTCGGAGGCCACCTCGTAGCTGCCCATCAGGCAGGCCGAGAGGTTCAGGACGTCGAGCCGATCGATGCCGGCCGCCTGCAGGCCCTGCTGCAGCCCGGTCGACAGGTCGGCCATCGTGAGGTTCGACGGGTCCCCCCGCTCGTCGTCCGGGGCGTCGTCGTCCCAGGAGATGCCCTGCCACGCGCCGCCGTGGTCGATGACCGAGAGGCTGTAGTGCTCGGCCGGGAACCGTCGTGCCGACTCCTGGAGGAACCAGGCGAGGGTGCGGGGGTTGCCCATGTCGATCTCGCCGAGGTCCTGCAGCTCGGTGAGCTCGCCCTCGCCGACCTGCAGCAGCTTCGCCCCCGTGAAGGTGCCGACGTTCATGAGCGGCTCCGCCTCACCGGCCTCTTGCGAGCGGTCGATGAGCACCACCAAGTTCGCGGCACCGCCGTAGCGGACCTCGGCGGCGTCCTTGATCTGGTCGAGGAGGCCGATGTCGAGGTTGTTGTCGGCGTCGACGTAGAGCATGACGGTCCACGCGGCGCCCGGCGCCGCCGAGGGCGCGGCCGAGGCCACCGGTGCGCCCGATGCCGGGACCAGCAGCGCCACGGCGGTGATCGCGCCCAGCGCGGCGCGGGCCCACCCGCCGCGGCCCCGGCGTGCGATCACGACCGGGCCTCGATCGAGGCGAGGACCGACTGGACCATGAACTGCAGCTCGGCCTCGTGGTCGGCGTAGTAGCCCCGCTGCGTCGTCGTGGTGAACGTGTAGCCGCTGCCGTCGTCGAGGACGATGGCGTAGAGGTCGCCCTCCACGGCCACCGAACCGCTCTGGCTGACCATGATCCCCTCGTAGATGCGACCGGCGCCGCCGCTGACGTGGGCGGTGTTCACCGGGATCTCCTCGATGTCGGAGAACCGGAGGTCCGAGATCGAGTTGCCGCGCTTGCGGGTCTCCTCGCCGAGCAGGTCCGCCGCGGTCACCTGGTCGCTGATGTCGTAGGCCCCGACCTCGAACGCGGCACCGGGCCGGGTCACCACCGTGTAGCCGTCGCCCGTGCCGGCCGCCTCCCATCCGTCGGGCAGCGTGATCGACAGGTCCCCCGGCAGGTCGACGATCTCACCCGAGCTCGAGACGGCGGTCCCCCCCCGGGTCCTCCGCGCCCGTCCCCGGGTCCTCGGAGGCACCGGCCTCGGTGGTCGTGGTGGTGCCGTCGTCGCCGAGGTCGCTCGGCGGCTCGATGGTGGCACCCGGCCCGTCCTGGCCCAGCACCCGCACGCTCTTGCCCGGCCCGGAGCCGGACAGCCCCTTGGGCTTGGGCCCGGGGAGGTCGACCTCGTCGGGGGCGTCGACCGCCGCCGGCGGCGTCGTCAGGGCTCCCGTCGGGGTGCGGCGGGTGGGCTCGTCGGTGCTGCGGCCGCCGCCCAGGAGGGCGCCGAGCCCGCCCGCCAGGGCCACGACGGCGACCACCGCCGCCACCGTCCGCGCCGTGCGGGCGTGGTCCGAGGGCGCCGGCGCCGGGCGGTCGGCGGGGGCAGCGGCGCCAGCGGTCCGGCGCCGGTCGGTCGAAGGGGTCGGGTCGGTCGAAGGGGTCGGGTCGGTCGAAGGGGTCGGGTCGGTCGAAGGGTTCGGGTCGGTCACGTCAGGCCTCCACGGTCGCGGCGAGCGGGTCGGCGGCGGCGTTGCGCCGCCGGGTCTGGTGCGGCGTCGCCCGGGTGGCGGTGCCGCAGGCGGCGCAGAAGTTGGCCCCCTCGACGAGGGGGGAGCTCGCACGCACCGCAGTGCGCGGTGCCGTGGGCGGTGGTGCGCAGCTCGGTGCCCGAGCGGGCGGACTCGAGCGCCTCCTCGAGCACGGCCACGTGCAGCAGGCTGCGGAGGCGGAGGATGGCGGCGGCCGCCACGAGCAGGCCCCAGCCCAGGCCGACGGCCACGCCGGTGACGCCGCCCAGCCGTCCGCTCAGGTACAGCCCGGCGGCGAAGGCGACGTCGAGGACGAGGGCCTCACCGAGGCCCCGCCAGTAGCGACCGCCGAAGCCGGTCGGACGGTCGCCGAGGCCGGACCACGAGGCGACGGCGATGCCGCTCGCCGCGCCGAACACCACCGGCTTGACCAGGGCGGCGGTGACCACGAGGGGGACCCACACCGTCAGCTGCGGGTCGCGCACCCAGCCGACGCCGTCGGAGAAGAGGGTGTGGTTGGTCACCAGGGTCTCCGCGGCGGCGTAGGCGGCCCCGGCGGCGACCCCGAAGGTGAGGGCGTCGAGCATCTCCCCGAAGCGCTCCTGGCGGGCCAGCAGGAGCGGGCCCACCTGGCGCACCAGCTCGCCCGCCACCGGGGCCGCCAGCGCCAGCACCAGGAAGGTCGAGGTGTCGAAGCCGCCCACGCTGCCGGCGAGGCCGCCGCCGAGCGCGCCCTCGCGCAGCAGCACGGTGACCGCCACGCCGAGGGCCGCCGAGAGCACCACGGTCGCGCCGAGCACCGGCACCGGCTGGGACTCCCACTGGTCGACGTCGGCGAGGTACACCAGGTACACCGCCAGGACCACCACCGACGCCGCCGCCAGGGCGGCGGCCACCAGCCCGAACGCCGCCAGCGCGATCGGCACGGCCAGGCCCGCCAGCAGGGCGAAGCGGTAGGTCTGGTTGCCGTCGGTGGCGGCCAGCGGCATCAGCGACGACGTCAGGTTGAACGAGAGGACCGGCTCACCGGGCTGGAGGGCGTAGGGACGTCGGGCGCCCGAGCGCCCCTCCCACGCATCGGTCCCGCACGACGGGCAGAACCGTCCCAGCTCCGGCACCGCGGTGCCACACCGGTTGCACGCCATCTCGCCTTCCCTCCCGCGACCCGCGCCTGGGGCCGTCGGGGGTCAGGATGCGCGCCGGACCACCCGTGGACAAGGCCTCGGGCCGGTGGAGCGGGGTTGGAGCGGGTGGGTGCGGGGGCCGTCAGCGGACGGGGCGGCGGCGCTTCCAGCGGTTGCTCACCATGGGCCCGGCGTAGCCGGCGTCGGCGTAGCTGAAGTTGGTGCCGGGCGGGACGATCTCGTCGATGCGGTCGAGCACGTCGTCGCTGAGCACGACGTCGACGGCGGGGAGCTGGCTGGTGAGCTGCTCCATGGTGCGGGGCCCGATGATCGCCGCGGTCACCGCGGGGTTGCGGATGACCCAGGCCACCGCGAGCTGCGGCAGCGGGATGCCGGCCTCGTCGGCCAGGGCACCGAGGGCGTCGGCGGCGGCGAGCTTGGCCTGGTTGGTGGGCTTGGACAGGTCGTAGCGGTCCGGGGTGCGGACGGCCCGGCGGCTCTCGGCCGGCTCGGCACCGAGGCGCCACCGGCCCGACAGCCAGCCGCCGGCGAGCGGGCTCCACGGGATGACGCCCATGCCGTGGCGCTGCGCAGTCGGCAGCACGTCGGCCTCGATGCCGCGCACGAGGATCGAGTACGGCGGCTGCTCGCAGACGAAGCGCTCACGGCCGCGGCGCTCGGCGGTCCACTGCGCCTCGACGATCTCCGAGCCCGGGAAGGTGGAGCTGCCGAGGTAGCGGACCTTGCCCTGGTGCACCAGGTCCGAGAGGGCGCCCAGCGTCTCGTCGATGTCGACCGACGGGTCCGGGCGGTGCACCTGGTACAGGTCGATGTGGTCGGTGCCGAGGCGCCGGAGGCTGTCCTCGCAGGCCTTCATGATCCAGTAGCGCGACGACCCGCCCTGGTTCGGCGCCTCGCCCATGGGGGCGTAGAACTTGGTGGCCAGCACCACGTCGTCCCGGCGGCCCTTGAGCGCCTTGCCGACGATCTCCTCGGACTCGCCGGCCGAGTAGACGTCCGCGGTGTCGACGAAGTTGATGCCGGCGTCGAGCGCGGCGTGGATCACCGCCACGGAGTCGGCGTGGTCCGGGTTGCCCCAGGCGCCGAACATCATGGCGCCGAGGCAGAGGGGGCTGACCTTGAGGCCGGTGCGGCCGAGCGAGCGGTGGTCCATGGCCGGAGGGTACCGAGCAGGCCGCGCCGGCGCCGCTCGCCCCGGCGGGCCGGGTCAGAAGGGGTTGGTGATGGCCCCGGTCTCGGCGCCCTGGACCAGCTTGGCGAACTTGGCCAGCACGCCGCTGGTGTAGCGGGGCGGGAGCGGGGCCCAGCCCTCGTGGCGGCGGGCCAGCTCGGCGTCGTCGACCAGCAGGTCGAGCCGGAGGTCGCGGACGTCGATGAGGATCTGGTCGCCGTCGGCCACGAAGGCGATGGGCCCGCCGTCGGTGGCCTCGGGGGCCACGTGGCCGATGCAGAAGCCCCAGGTGCCGCCGCTGAAGCGGCCGTCGGTGACGAGCGCGCAGTCGGAGCCGCGCCCGGCGCCCTTCATGGCCCCGGTGATGGCGAGCATCTCGCGCATGCCGGGGCCGCCCTTGGGGCCCTCGTAGCGGATGACGAGCACGGTGTTGGGCTGGATCTCACCGGCGAGGATGGCGTCCATGGCGGCGTCCTCGCCGTCGAACACGCGGGCGGTGCCCTCGAAGCGCATCTGGTCCTCGGTGAGGCCGGCCACCTTCACCACCGAGCCCTTGGGCGCCAGCGAGCCGGTGAGCACGTTGATGCCGCCCTCGGCGTGGATGGGCGCGTCGAGCGGGTGGACCACCACGCCGTCGGGGGCCGGGACCTCGATGGCGGCCAGGTTCTCCGCCATCGTCTTGCCGGTGATGGTGAGGCAGTCGCCGTGGAGCAGCCCGGCGTCGAGCAGCTCCTTCAGCACGACCGGCACGCCGCCCACGCGGTCGAGGTCGCTCATGTGGAACTTCCCGCCCGGCTTCATGTCGGCGATGTGCGGGACCTTGGCGGCGATGCGGTTGAAGTCCTCGAGGTGCAGCTCGACGCCGGCCTCGTTGGCGATGGCCAGCAGGTGCAGCACGGCGTTGGTGGAGCCGCCGAGGGCCGAGGTGACGGCGATGGCGTTCTCGAACGCCTCCTTGGTGAGGATCTGCCGGGCGGTGATGCCCCGGCGCAGCTGCTCGACCACGGCCTCGCCGGCGCGCTGGGCGTCGAGCTCGCGGCGGCCGTCGATGGCCGGGGGCGAGGCCGAGCCGGGGATGCTCATCCCGAGCGCCTCGCCGATGGAGCTCATGGTGTTGGCGGTGAACATGCCGCCGCAGGCGCCCTCGCCGGGGCAGGCGGTGCGCTCGATCTCGAGCAGCTCGGCGTCGTCGATGGTGCCGACGGCGTGGGCGCCGACGGCCTCGAACACCGACGTGATGTCGGTGGCCTGGCCGCGGTGCTCCCCCGGCATGATCGAGCCGTTGTAGACGAGCGCCGAGGCGAGGTCGAGGCGGGCCGCCGCCATGAGCATGGCCGGCATGCTCTTGTCGCAGCCGGCCAGGCCCACGAAGCCGTCGAGGCGCTCGCCGAACACCACGGTCTCCACGGAGTCGGTGATGACCTCACGGCTCACCAGCGAGGCCCGCATGCCCTCGTGGCCCATGGAGATGCCGTCAGAGACGGTGATGGTGCCGAACTCGAGGGGGTAGCCGCCGGCCTCGTGCACGCCGTGCTTGGTGTGCTCGGCCAGCCTCCGCAACGTCATGTTGCAGGGGGTGATCTCGTTCCAGGCCGACGCGATGCCGATCTGGGGCTTGGTGAAGTCGCCCTCACCCATGCCCACGGCCCGCAGCATCGCCCGAGCCGCTGCCGCCTTGGGACCGTCGGTGACGTCCCGGCTGCGGGGCTTCAGGTCGACGGGGGTCTCGGCGTCTCCGGTCATGGGGCCGAAGCTACCGCCGTGGCTCGCACGGTTCGAAGCCACAGGGGCTTCGGGCGTGGCGAGCCACGCCCGGGCGCCGGCGACGAGAGGTCCCGGCGCCGACGATCGCCGACGCCTCCCTCCGTCGCCGGCGATCGCCGGGGGGTGAGCTCAGTCCTTCGGGGACGTCTCGACGACGACGGTCTCGGTGACCGTGGCCTTCGGGGTGCCGGCGGCGTCGGTGACGACGGCCTTGTGGACCGTCGTCTCGGCGCCTTCTTCCGATCCCTTCTTGAACTCGCGTTGGGCGTCACCGAGCGAGCGGGCCAGCTTGGGGAGCTTGGCTCCACCGAAGACGACCAGCACGAGTACGAGGACGATGAGTAGTTCGGGTGCTCCAAGACCTGCCATGGCAAGTGTTCGGTGCCACCCCCCGATCTGGATGGGTCCTCGTCGTCGAGGCAGGTATTTGCACGGCCACTGCGGGTTGTTTCCGACGGGGGATGTAGGTTGGCGGGCGCTCGGGGGAGGGGTTCGCCCGAGGGTCACCGGCCCACCGGCCGCCTACGCACAGGGGTTCCACATGACCGACACCATCGACGCTGCGACCAAGGGCGACGACGTCCTCGACGAGCTGCACGCCTGGCTCGAGGACAACTGGGACCCGGACCTCACCGTGGCCGCCTGGTGGGAGCGCCTGGGCCTGGCCGGCTGGGCGGCGCCCACCCTGCCCACCAACGCCTACGGCCGCGGCGTGGCCCGCAGCATCGCCGTGCAGATCGGCAACGAGATCAACGCGTTCGGCGCCCTCGGCGCTCCGGCCGGCCTGGGGCTGCTGCTCGCCGCGCCCACCATCGCCGACCACGGCTCGCAGGAGCAGATCGACACCTACGTGCGCGACATCGTCACCGGCCAGAAGGCGTGGTGCCAGCTCTTCAGCGAGCCCGGCGCCGGCTCGGACCTCGCCGGCCTCACCTGCAAGGCCACCAAGGACGGCGACGAGTGGATCGTCGACGGCCAGAAGGTGTGGACCTCGCTGGGCCAGACGGCCGACCTCGGCATGTTGATCGCCCGCACCGCCCCGGACGCCCCCAAGCACCAGGGCATCACCTACTTCGCCATCGACATGCACCAGCCCGGCGTCGAGGTCCGTCCCCTGCGGGAGATGACGGGCCACGCCATGTTCAACGAGACGTTCCTCACCGAGGCCCGCGTCCCGGACGCCGCCATCATCGGCGACCGCAACAACGGCTGGGCCGTGGCCAACTCCACCCTCGGCCACGAGCGCTCCGGCCTCGGCTCGGGCGGCGGCTCCGGCGGCGCCGGCGCGGCCACCCCCGGCACCATCGCCGGCAACCTCGAAGCGCCGGGCCGGCGACTTCGCCCCCAAGGCCTCGCCCCGCAACGCGGCGGGTGACGGCCAGGGCGACGCTGCCAAGAAGCCCCGCGGCCGGGCCGGCATGGGCGGGCTCTACACCGGGCTGGCCAAGGGCAACGGCACCATCAGCGACCCCGTCATCCGCCAGGGCCTGGCCCAGCTCCACACCCTCACCGAGATCGGGCGCTACAACGCCGAGCGGCTCAAGGCCACCCGCGCCGCGGGCGGCGACATCCCCGGCATGGCCAACATCTCCAAGCTGTCCATGAGCAACATCGTCCGCCTGCAGCGCGAGCTCGGGCTGGGCATCGTCGGCGCTCAGGGCATGCTCCACGCCTACGAGCCCGAGGCCCAGAAGGTGCTCGACGAGGCCACCGGCAACCCGTTCCTGAACGCCGTCACCACCACCGCGCTCTACGCCCAGGCCCCGCCGATCTACGGCGGCACCGACCAGATCCAGCGCAACATCATCGGCGAGCGCGTGCTCGGGCTGCCCAAGGAGCCCGGCAACGACAAGAACGTGCCGTTCTCCGAGCTGCCCAAGAACGCCTGAGCGCTCGCGGCGCTAGGCCGCCTCGGCGGCCTGCTTGCGGACCTTCAGGGCCCACGCCACCAGCGGCACCTGCAGGGGCAGCCGGGCGTAGGTGACCACGCGCTCGGCGCCGGGCTTGGCGTCGAGCGCGCCCTGGATGTTGGCGGGGAACACCCCGACGAACAGCGCAGCGGCCGCGGTGGCGCCCAGGCGGCGGGTCGACGGCTTGGCCACCGCCGCGGCCACGGCCAGCTCGGCCACGCCGCTGGCGTAGGTCCAGAAGCGCGGGTTGGGCAGCGCCTTGGGCACGATGGCGTCGAAGAAGCCGGGGGTCACGAAGTGCATGACCCCCGCGCCGGCGAGGAGGCCGGTGAGGGCCTGGGCAGAGGTGGGACGGGCCATGGGGTGTTCCTCGAGATGGGGTGGGCGGGGAGCCGGCCACCACTCTGGCCGATGGCGGGGCGGCCGGCGTTCAGGTCCGGTCGGCGAAGAGCCGGCGGGCCCGGGGGTAGTCGGCCTTGCCGTTGGGCGCCCGCGGCACCTCGTCGACCAGGACCAGGTCCCGGGGCAGCTTGTAGGACGAGAGGTGGTCTCGGAGCGAGTCGATGATCGCCGCGCCGCCCCCGTCGAGCGCCGAGGGGTGGATGCCCGGCGCCATCGACGCCACCGCCACCACCCGCTGGCCGAACCGCTCGTCGTCGACGCCGAAGACCAGGCTGTCCTCCACCGCCGGGTGGCGCTTCAGCGCCTCCTCGACCTCCTCGGGGAACACCTTCTCGCCGCCGGTGTTGATGCACTGCGACCCCCGGCCGAGCAGGGTCAGCGAGCCGTCGGCCTCCACCGTCGCCCAGTCGCCGGGGAACGAGTACCGGACGCCGTCGATGTCGCGGAAGGTCTTGTCGGTCTTGGCCGCGTCGTGGAAGTAGCCGACCGGGATGGCGCCCGGGACCCCGACCATGCCGCCCTCGCCGGAGCCGGCCGCCACCTCGCGGTCGCCGTCGGCGAACACCTTCACGCCCACGCCCGGCGAGAAGCGGCCGGTGACGGCGGGGACGTCCTTGGACGAGAGGGCGGTGCCCATCGTCCCCTCGGTGGCGGCGATGAAGTCGAGCACCAGCACCGTCGGCAGGTGCTCGCAGAGCCCGGCCTTGACCTCGGTCGAGAACATGGCGCCGGACGAGAGGATGATCAGCAGCGACGACAGGTCCCGCTCGCGCCCGGCGGCAGCCGCCTCGTCGAGGCCGCGGCGCAGCGGACGGGCGAACGGGTCGCCCACGATGGTGAGGCTGAGCACGCGCTCGCGCTCGACGAGGTCCCAGACCTCGTCGACGTCGAGGCCGCGACCGGCCAACAGCACGATGGTGCCGCCGAAGGTGAGCGAGGGGAAGGTGCCGATGCTCAGGCCGGTGGCGTGCATCAGCGGGCAGGCCGGCAGGCCGACCAGGCGGCGGTCGCTGTCGGCGAAGCGGCGGGCGAAGGCGGCGACGTCGGCCGGGTCGGTGACGGGCGCCTCGCCCACGATCGGCGGCGCCGAGCTCAGGATGGCGTCGACGCCGGGCCCGATGCGCGACATCACGCCCTTGGGCATGCCGGTGGTGCCGCCCGTGTAGGTCATGGTGATGTCGTCCGGGCTGCGCTCGATGCGCAGCGCCGGCTCGTGGCCGACCAGCACGTCGTCGTAGGCCACGGCGCCGTCGACCAGCGGGCTGCCGTCGTCGTCGACCTGGACCCACAGCCGCACCCGGCTCGCCCGCTCGCGGACCCGGGCCACGCGGTCGGCGAGGCTGGCGTGGAACACCAGCACCTCCGCCTCGGAGTCCTCCAAGAGGTAGAGCAGCTCGTCGTCGAGGTACCGGTAGTTCACGTTGACCGGCACGGCCCGCACCTTCAGGGCGGCGAAGTAGGTCTCCAGGTACTCCGAGGAGTTGTAGAGGTACTCCGCCACCTTCGCTCCCGGCGCGAGGCCGGCGGCCACGAACGCGCCGGCCAGGCGGGCGGCCCGGTCCTCGAGGTCGCGCCAGGTCCGCCGGAGCTCGCCCTGCACCACCGCCACCTCGTCGGGGACGACGTCGGCGACCGATTCCCACACCGTGGCGAAGTGGCGTTCCATCTGCCGGACGGTACGCGCCCGCTCCCCCGCCCGCTCGTCGTGGGGGCGCCGGCCCGGAAGGCGGTCAGGGCAGCTGCTGGACGACGCGTTCGAAGAGGGCGGCGGTCTGCTCGGCCAAGGGGGCCCAGTCGAGGTCGAGCTTGCGCTGGGCGGCGGCGGCGGTGGCGGTGGCCAGCTGGTCGGGGGTGAGGGCGTCGATGGCGGCGGTGATGCTCTCGGCGGTCTGGCCGACGGGGATGCCGGCGAGGCCGAGGTGCTCCACCAGGTAGCCCCAGTCCGAACGCAGGGCCGGGATGGCGACGCCGACCGCGTCGGCGGCGGCGCCGGTGGCGAGCATCTCGCCCTCGGCGTCGAACACCAGGGCGAGGACGTCGCAGGCAGCGAGGCGGGTGGCGTAGACGTTGCGCTCGACCGAGCGGTAGCGCTCGGCGATGGCGATGCGGGGATCGTCGGGCACGACCTCGTCGCCCTTCAGCGACCAGCACACCAGCTCGATGTCGTCTCGGCCGCTGGCGGCCACCGCATCGAGCACCTCCTGCACGCGCTTCTCGGCGCGGGGCGCGCCGACGATGCCGATGCGCAGCCCACCCGGCGGCAGGGCGCGCAGCCCGAGCCAGGACTCGGCGTCGGCCCGGGCGGGGAGCCCGGCCCGCTCCCACATGCGGCCGAAGTGCCCGTGGGGGATGACCTCGTGGCGGGCGTCGGGACGGAACGCGTAGCGGGCCCGGATGCGGCCCTCGCCCCAGGCGCTGTGGTGGATGACGCCGTCGGCGGCCTCGGCCCACGCCGCGTAGATGGGGTCGAACACCTCGGCCCGCTTCTCGTGCGGGGTCAGGTTGTGGGCGGTCCACACCACCGGGATGCCGTGGTCGGCCAGCTCCGCGATGATCGCCCGGTGGGCGGCGAGGTCGTCGAAGGCCAGCCACTCGGGCCAGTGCAGGTGCAGCAGGTCGAGGTGCCGGAAGCCCGGGTCGGGCACCGCTTCCCAGCCCACCGGCGACGGGCGGCCCACCACCCGGTCCTTGATCGGGCCGTAGAGCGAGCGGTCGTAGTGGTGGCCGTGGGCGGTGGAGCCCACGCGCAGCAGCGGCGTGACGCGGGCCGAGTAGCGCAGCTCGGTGGCGGGCTCGAGGTCGAGCTGGTGCACCCGCTGGATCTCCGACCACGAGCTGCGCCACTCCGACAGGCCGCCGACGTCGACGACGGTGGCCAGATGGCCGGTCGTCCCCGTGGTGCTGGTGGTGCTGGTGGTGCTGGTGGTGCTGGTGGTGCTGCCGCCGTCGACCTCCCACTCGACCCGGAGCGGGCGGTCGGCCACCTCGCCGATGGCCAGGCTGACGGCCTTGGGCGGGCGCTCGAAGGTGAGGTGGTCGCGCAGCACGAGGGAGCGGCCCTCGACCGACAGCTCGGCGGTGCGGGTGCCGTTCAGGTTCGGGCCGGGGTCGTCGCCGTCGAGGCCGCGGCCCGACACCGGAAGGCTGTCCCAGTGGGCGGTCACCCGCCGCCCGTCGGCGTCGTGATCGACGCTCGCCGGCAGGCCGGCGGCGGTGTAGCGCTTCAGGCCGTGGACCACGAGCGGCGTCCACGTCGGCAGGTCGCGGTCGACCGGCACCTCGAAGGTGCCGGGCTGGAACGGTGCCGGCAGGTAGTGGCTGCGGCTGGTGCCCACGAAGGGCACGACGAGGTCGATGCCCGGGCTGCGGTGGGCCCAGGCGCCGGCGGGGCGGGCGTCCTCGAACGGGAGCCAGCGGTCCTGGGCGGGGTAGGCGTCGGCCGCAGACGCGGCCTCGAGGCCGGGCTCGACGGTGGCCAGCGCACCGGCCGCCCAGGCGATCTTGCCGAGCAAGTCGTAGGTCAGCTGCAGCCGACGCTCGGGGCCGCGGTAGGAGTCCTGCGCCCGGTGGGCGTGGGCGCGGCTCACGCCGTCGGCGTCGAAGCCGGCCACCAGCGTCTCGGCGGCATCTGCGGCACGGCGCAGCCAGACGGCGTCGCGCTCGCGGACGCGGCCGGTGGGCGGGTCGTTGGTGAGGGCGTAGGCGGCCAGCTCCAGGGTGAGGGCGGCGGCGAGGTCGCCGGTGGAACGGCCCCACGGCACCGCCGAGCCGTCACGGCTGCCCACGGCCAGCACCAGGTCCAGCGCCTTGGCGATGCCGTCGCGCCACACCGGGCCGATCCGATCGGCCAGGGGCTCGGTGAACAGCCAGACGTCGGCCGTGTAGATGTCGTAGCGGCCGATGCGGTCGTTGGAGTCGTCCAGCGTGCCGAGCGGGTTGCCACCCAGAACGCGGCCCACGCGGGCCACGAGGTCGTCGAGCCGGGACTGGTCGGCCACCAGGCCCAGGCGCACCCGACCCAGCTCGCAGCGCGACAGCACCCCGGCGTAGTTGCGGGGCAGCACCTTGGCGTCGAGCAGCTCCAGCCAGTCGGAGCTGTCGACGGCGAGGGCCACCTCGGCCCGCTGCTCGTCGGAGAGCCCGGCGAGCAGGGGGTTGCCCTCGAAGGGGCCTCGGCGCAGGAGCGTCTCGGCGATGCGGTACGAGAAGAAGGTGTGGGTGTCGGCGCCGACCACCTCGCCCAGCAGGCGGTTCAGGATGACGTCGACGGGCTCGCCGGCCACCTGGGTGACGCCGGCCTCGGCCAGGTGGTGGAGCGTGAAGCAGACGTCGGCCCGCACGTCGGCGCCCACGAGGTGGCCGGCGAACGTGCGGGGGATGCTCCAGCCCGGCAGGTGGGCCCGCTCCCCCGCCTCCAGGGTCTCGACCGTGAACGCCAACAGCCGCTCCGCCAGGTCCCCCGCCGTGGTGGCGCTCACGCCGACGTCCCCTGCGCGCCCTGATCGCCGCGGCTGCCGGGGTCGCTCGTTGCCTGGTTCGCTCCCATCGCCCGGACCCTACCGGCACCCCCCGCTGCCGCCGGGGGCGGCGGACGCGACTCGTTGGCGCATGCGTTGGAACGTGGAGCGGGGCACCCGGCGAGCGCCGTAGGACCCCCGGCCGAGGCGCACGACCCGTCCCCTCGCCACCTCCCACCGCAGGGCATCGGAGATGACCTTCGACGGGCGACCCGCCAGCACGAAGCCGGCACGGTCCACCACGTCCACGAGCTCCTTCACGGTCGACGGCCCTGCGGCGACGAGGTGCAGCGTCAGCAGGTAGCGCAGCTCGATCCCGGCGATGACCGTCGCTCCGGCCTCGGACGGATGGAGCACGTCGGCGCTGGGGTGGGACGCGTTGGCGAGGTGGGTGGGGAGTGCGTCGGCCATGCTCCAGTCTCTGCCGCCCGAGTGACAGAACGCGAGGACGGCCTGCCACACCATGTCCGTTTGCCCACCTCGTAGCGACAGCCAACCCACCGCCGATCCAGTTGTCGCTACGAGGTGGGCAGCTGAGATCCGCCACCCTTGCGTCGTCATCAGTAGCGGCCAGCTGGTTCCTCGAAAGGTGCGGGTGAGGACGGGCGACGGATGAACGCAACGGTCGATCAGCAGGAGCCGGGCGATGTGATGGTCGGAGGTGCGCTGGACGTCGCTTCCTGGCCCGTCGGTAGGAGCGTGACACTGGACGTCTTGATGGCCGCATGCCTGTACGCCTTGCTCGCGCTCATCCAACGGATGTGGGCGATTGATCCCGGTGGCGCCAGCTCCGCCGCTGGCATCGTTCGCCCCAGCCTCGCTCTGACGATGCGCCCGGCGGATGCGGCGACCTTGCTCGCCGCATTCGGCGCCTTCATCATCGCCGGGCACCTCCGCCTCATCTCGCTCGGCCAGACGCAAGCGGGCTCCGCTGCCTCTGAGGCTGAGAAGCCGGCTGCGTTCCTCGGCACGGTCCTGGCGCTGTCGTCCATCCCCTCGCTCCTCGTGGGGATGGCGGCGTTCTTCCACGGGCCGATCCTTGAGCTCGACCTCGCCGGCTGTTTCGTTCTCGGCTGCAGCATGGGTCCCGCAGTGCTCGCAGCTGACGCGACGAACGAGCGAGCCGTGTCCGCAGCCATGTCCGAGGTCGCTCGGATCGACCGCCTCCAGCGGCATCGGCGCCTCGAGGCGGCCACCGAGACCTGGAACGAGCCACGGCGTTTGCGCACGCGGCCGTGGCTGGGCGTGGAGATCGTGGCTTCTGTCCTCCTGACCACGACAGCGTGTTGGGTGCATGGCGGGGCGGCAGCGTTCGAGTCGACGAGCGGCCTGACGGGGGTCGCCGTCGCATCGACTGTGGTGGCCTTCTCGTGCTGCTGGTTGCTCGGCATCTCGCTTGCCACCAGGAACTGGCTGAACCTCGTCGTTGCCGCGGCCGGTCTGGTGGGGTTCGGAGTGATGCTCGGCACCTTCATCGCCGAGACCGCCATCCACGACCGCTGCGATCGTGTGAGCACGGCGGCGGGCCTGGCCCCCCCTGGGATTGCCGTTCCCCCCTTGCGCTGCTGAGCCTCGCCGGCCGACTCGGCGGGCGCGGGGCCCTTCGTGGCGTCGTCGCCGCTGGGCTGACGCGGCGGCTTGACCGCGTCCACCAGCGCCGCAACAAGTCCGAGGCTCTTCGTCGGGTGCGTTCGAAGGAGCGGCAGATGGCGCGGGTGATCGGGCTCCTCCGCCGAGCATCT
Organism: Aquihabitans sp. G128; assembly: GCF_019048865.1. Lineage (GTDB taxonomy): Bacteria > Actinomycetota > Acidimicrobiia > Acidimicrobiales > Iamiaceae > Aquihabitans. Next base: position 2,827,036 of record NZ_CP077604.1, read on the forward strand.
GGCGCATTCGCCGACCCCTGAGCCGAGCGACGCTGGTCAGTCCTTGGCGTCGGACCAGCGGGGGATGACGGAGGTGTCGGCGAGGAAGCGGACCGCGGGCTCGCCGGGCGGGGGCGGCGGGGCCCAGCGGTGGGCGGCCTCCTGGAGCGCGCCGTCGAGCAGAGCGGCAGCCGCAGCGCCGTGCTCGACCGGGACGTGGACCAGCAGCTCGTCGTGGAGGCAGAGGACGACCCGGGCATCGAGCGCGGCGCCGCGGGCCCGGACCGTGACGGCCCACACCTTGAACAGCTCGGCGGCCGCACCCTGCACCAGGGCGTTGCGGCCGTAGCGGCCGCGGGCGGCGGCCTGGGAGCGGGCCTCGCGGTCGCTCATGGCGTTGGCGTCGCCGGCGCCCATCCGCACCAGGCGACCGCCGTAGGTGCGCAGGTGCCGCCCGCCCTGGGCGGCCTGGTCGGCGCCCTCCAGGTAGGCCATGGCCACCGGATACGCCGACTGCAGGCCCCGCAGGGCCTGAGCGCCGTGGCCGGTGGTCTGGCCGTACATGGCGCCGAGCACCGCCACCTTGGCGGTGGCCCGGTCGACCGCGAGGCGGGCGGCCACCGGGGCGTAGAGGTCGTCGTCCAGCGTGGCCCGGGCCAGGGCCCGGTCGCCGGAGACCGCGGCCAGCACCCGGGGCTCGATCTGGCCCAGGTCGGCCCGCACGAACACGTGGCCCGGCTCGGCGAGCACGGCGGGGCGCAGGTCGGCGGGCATGTTGTGGAGCCCGGCCGAGGCGGTCATGCGCCCGGCGGCACCGTCGCAGCCGGTCCAGTCGCCGTGGAGCCGGCCGTCGGGGCCGAGGTGCTCGTCGAGCCAGGCGTAGCCGAACGTGGTGGCCACCCGCTCGGCCTTGCGCCACACCAGGAGCGCGTCGACCAGCGGGTGCGCGTCGCGCAGGGCTTCGAGCCGCCAGGCCCGGGTGTCGGGCACCTCGATGCCCACCCGGCGCAGCAAGGACTTCACCTGGCCGGGACTGCGGAGGTCGAAGCGGCTGCCATCGGGCGCGTGGCGCAGCACCAGCTCGTCGCGCACCGCACGCTGCTCGGCAGCTTCGGCTTCGGTGCGGGGTCGGGGGCCGACGTAGGCGGCGATGATGGCCTCGGCGGTGGGGCGATCGAGCGGGAGGCCGTCGGCGGCCAGCTCGGCGCAGAGGAGCTCGGCCGCCGACTCGGAGCGGGCCGTGGCGGGGGCCTTGGGCCGACCGTCGGGCTCGGGCGCGGCCGCCAGCGCGCCGAGCCGGTGGCGCTGGGCGTCGGCCACCTCGACGGCGAGGGCCGCCCACCGCGCCAGGCGCTCGGGGGTGGCGGCCCAGCCGCCGTCGACCCAGTCGGCGCGCAGGTGGCCGTCGTCGCGCACCGGCTCCTCGGGGTCGCCGGCGTCGCGGTCCTGGTGGCTGAACAGGTCGACCGGCCCGGTGGCCGGCGCGGTGTCGGGGGCCAACCCCCGATGGCGGGCCCAGAGCGCGCCGGCTCGGCCCGCCAACCACCGTCGAGCACGCGGGCGACGGCACCGACGTCCCAGCTGGTGGCCACCCGCACGCCCGCCGCCACCAGCGCCGCCGGGGTGGCCCCGTCCCACACCACCCACCGGGGCCGCACCGCCGCTTCGATCGCCGCGACCTCGTCGATGGTGCACCCCACGAGCGAGCCGTCGGGGAGGGCGAGCCCGGCAGTGCCGTCGGCCGCCACGGCGAGGCCCACCGGCGCACCTCGCTCCAGGGCTCCTCGCTCCAGCGCTTCGGTCCCGTCCACCCGGCAACCCTGCCACCTGCGCGCCACGACGTTCGGCGGGCGACGCCCGGGCTGGCCTTGTTACCGAGGGGTAGGTTGGTCGCCGCACCAGCGCCCAGCGCGGAACGCGAGCGAGGACCCCCATGCCAGCGATCGATCCCCCGGCCACCGAGCGCACCACGCTCAGCCTCCACGGCCACGACCTCTTCTACCGCCGCGCCGGCTCCGGGCCGCTCCTGCTCCTCGTGCACGGCATGGCCGGCAGCTCGGCCACCTGGCAGCCGGTGATCGACGAGCTGGCCGAGCACTTCACCGTCATCGCCCCGGACCTGCCCGGCCACGGCCGCTCCGACAAGCCTCGCGGCGACTACTCGCTCGGCGCCTACGCCAGCGTGCTGCGCGACCTGCTCCAGCACCTGGGGCTGGGCCCCGCCACCATCGTCGGCCAGTCGCTCGGCGGCGGGATCACCCTCCAGTTCGCCTACCAGTACCCCGAGCAGGTCCAGCGGGTGGTGCTCGTCGGCGCCGGCGGCCTCGGCGAAGAGGTCAGCCCGCTGCTCAAGGCGCTGACCTTGCCGGGCGTCGAGTACGTCCTGCCCCCGGCCTTCGCCCCGTTCATCTCCGACGCCGTCACCGGTGCCACCCGCCTGCTCGGCAAGGTCGGCCTCCGACCGTCGCCCGAGGTGGTGCAGATGTGGCTGGCGTACCACTCGCTCACCGACGGCGACACCCGCACCGCCTTCCTGCACACGCTCCGCTCGGTGGTGGACCACCGGGGCCAGCGGGTGAGCGCCCTCGACAAGCTGTACCTGGCCGAGCAGCTCCCCACCCTGATCGTGTGGGGCGACCAGGACCGCATCATCCCGGTGCAGCACGCCTACGACGCCCACGAGGCCATCCCCGGCAGCCGCCTCGAGGTGTTCGAGGGCTGCGGCCACTTCCTCCACGCCGAGGAGCCCGCCCGCTTCGCCCGGCTGCTTCGCGACTTCGTGGCCACCACCGAGCCGCCCGCCGTGGTGCCCTCGCTGGCCGGCGCCACCGCCCCGGCCTGACCGCCCTGCCTGACCGGGTGGCGTGCCGCGTCGGCGGCCGACGACGATAGAACGGTCGATTCGCGCCGCGACCAGTCGCGGCACCCACGAGGAGCACGAGACATGGCCGGTGGCCGAGGCAGGGCGACGAAGAAGCGCCACAGCGGGCGGGTGACGCTCACGCCGTGCGAGCTGCTCGACGACGACCGCACCTGCGAGCCGCTCAACCGGGTCTGGCTGCTGGCGGCCGACGGCACGGTCGCCCGCAAGTACGCCTCCTGCACCTGCGGGCGCCGCTTCAGCGGCCGGGACGTCTCCATGAAGCTGCCGGAGGCAGCGGTCGAGCACCTGGCCGCCCGCGCCGAGGGCCGCACCGGTGCCGAGCCGCTCGACGCCGAGCAGGTGGCGGCGGTGGTCGCCGGGCTGTGGCCCGTCGAGCGCACCAGCGAGTGGGCCAAGACCGGCGTGGTGCCGGTGGGCCAGTCGGTGCTGCACCAGCCCACCGCCCCGGTGGCCATCGACGCTCCCGCCGTGGCCGACCTCGCCGAGCGGCTGCTGTTCACCCAGGAGGACGCCCACGGCATCGGCCTGGCGGCCAACCAGGTGGGCGCCCCGGTGCGGGCCCTGGCCCACAACCTCCCCCAGGTGGCGCCGACCGTGCTCGTCAACCCGGTGCTGCTCGCCAGCCACGACGAGTGGATCTACGAGGAGGGCTGCCTCTCGCTCGAGATCAAGGGCACGTGGGCGAAGGTGCGGCGCCCCAAGGTGATCCTCGTCCACGCCCAGCTGCCCGACGGGACCGAGCTGGTGACCGAGGCCGACGAGCTGTTCTCGCGGGTGCTCCAGCACGAGCTCGACCACCTCGACGGCGTGGAGTACGTGCAGCGGCTCACCGGCACCGAGCGGGACCGGGTGTACCAGCTCATGCAGCGCACCGGCGTCGACACCGACTGGCTGCCGCCGCTGCCCTACGAGTGGGCGATCACCGGGAAGGTGAACTCGTAGCCCTCGGCCTTCAGGTGGTCGATGGCCAGGCCCAGCGCGTCGATCGTGGGCTGGCGCTCGGCCCCGCCACCGTCGTGCATGAGGATGATCGCCCCGGGCTCCACCTGGTCGAGGACGTGGCGGAGGATCGTGAGGGTGTTGGCGCCCTTGCGCCAGTCCTCGGTGTCGACCTTCCAGTACAGGGTCTGCTCGTGCTGGCCCCGCACCGTGGCCTTGATGGCGTCGTCGAGGAAGCCGCCGGGCGGCCGGTAGTAGGACGGCGCCGGGAGGCCGTGGTCGGTGAACGCCTTGGCCCCGCCCCCGATCTCCTCGTCGAGCTTGGCCTGCGCGGCGCCCTTCAGCCCCTCGTCGTGGTGGAGGGTGTGGTTGCAGAGCTGGTGGCCCTGGTCGACGATCGCCTTCGAGAGCTGCGGCTGGTCGGCCACCTGGGTGCCGATCTCGCAGAACGTGGCGTGCACGCCCTTGGCCTTCAGGACCGCGAGCACCTTGGCCGTCCAGAGGGCGCTGGGCCCGTCGTCGAAGGTGAGGGCCACCACCTTGCGGTCGGTGCGCTTCGGCGCAATCGGCGCCTTGATCACCCGTGAGGACACGACCTCGCCGCTGGTGGCCCCCAGGACCCGCTCGACGGTGCCGGGCACGCCCTTCTCGGTGACGTGCACCAGCACGTCGTCCATGGCGGCGGGCTCGACGGCCTCGCGCACCGTGCGGGTGGGCTCCACGCGGTCCTTGCCGTCGACGATGGCCACCACGTCGCGGGCCACCGGCACCGAGGCGGGGTCCACCCGCTTGCCGTCGACGGTGAGCACCGCGGGGTCGACCCGGGGGTCGAGCACCACGTGGTCCTTGGCCGAGAGCAGGCGCCCGTCGTGGCCCAGGGCGCCGGCGGCCAGCAGGGCGGCGGCGACGGGCTCGCCGTCGTCGATGCGCACCCACCGGTCGAGGCCGGTGGCCTGGACGCGGACGGCGATCTGGGCGGGCCGCTGGTCGGCCCGGCGGTAGGCGAAGACGGCGGTGGCGGCGGCCAGGAGCGCAGTGACCAGGAGGAACGCGACCACGCGGTAGGGGTGCCGGGTGCGGGCGCGCCGGGGGGGAGCTGTGCTTCGCCATGACCGGTCGATGCTTCCACGCGCCGACCCGAGGGAGGTCGCGCCGACCGGAGGGCGCGGATCAGCCGGGCAGCAGGCCTTCGAGGGCGTCGGCCGCAGACGGGGTGCCGCCAGCGGCGTGGAACGAGGCCTGGATCCGAGCGGCGGCCGCCCGCAGGTCGGGGTCGGCCAACGCGACGGCGATGGCGGCCCGCAGCGGTTCGGCCTTCACCCGGGCGAACTTCACCCGCACCCCGGCCCCGGCGCGGACGACCTGGTCGGCCACGACCGGTTGGTCGTCCCGGATGGGGGCGAGCACGAGCGGCAGGCCGGCCGCCAGCGACTCGCACACCGTGTTGTGGCCACCGTGGCTGACCACCGCTGCGCAGCGCTCGAGCAGGGCCAGCTGCGGCACGCGAGACCGCACCACCACGTTGGCCGGCGGGTCCGGCACCAGCTCGGCCGGCGCCACGAAGACCGCCTGCCACGGCTGGTCCCGGCACGCCTCGGCGGCCACGGTGAAGAACCGGGCGCCGGCCTCGGCGTTCAGCGTGCCCAGCGACACCAGGACCGTCGGGCGATCGGGGTCGAGGCCGTAGCCGTCGAGGTCGTCGGCCTCGGGACGGCCCAGCGTCGACGGCCCGACGAAGGCGATGGGCGCGTCGCCGGGCACCGGGCCCACCAGCGCCTCGCTGGTGTAGGCGACCACCAGGTGGGGTGAGGTGCGCAGGTCGCCCTGGGCCGCGTCGCCGGCGGCGATGCCGTGGGCGACCTGCAGGTCGACGCGGGCCTGGTGCATGGCCGCCGCCACCAGCGGCAGCCCGTCGAGGGGGTCGACCAGCTCGGCCGAGGTGGTGGCGGAGGTGGCCCACCGCAGGCCTCGGCGGCGGGCGACGATCGCGCCGGCCAGGGCCTGCTGGTCGACCACCAGCACGTCGGCGCCGAAGGCATCGACGGCTGCGTCGACCCCGTCGACCATCGCGTCCGCCAGCGGCAGCAGGACCTCCTCCTGGAGGAACTTGAACGCCGCCGCCCCGCGCAGGTCCGGGCGACGGTCGCCGGCGGCGTCGACGTAGGCCGCCACCTCCGCCGTGGTGGCCGGCAGGAAGGTCGATCCCTCGGGCAGCAGGGCCTGGGTGGCGCCGGGCAGCCCCGTCCAGGCCACGTCGTGGCCCCGCCGGACCAGCTCGGCGGCGACCGCGATGGTGGGGTTCACGTGGCCCGTGAACGGTGGGACCACGAACAGGAACCGGCTCACCGCGCCGCCGTCGTCATCGGGCCTGTAGGTCGATCCATGCCAGGGCCCGCTCCCGGACCAGGGCGCTCTGCTCGGTCAGCAGCGAGTGGCTCGAGCCCTCGACCACCTCGAGGGTGCAGCGGGGGACCTTGGCCTCCAGCTCCCGGGCACGGTCGAGGATGTCGGAGTCGCTGCCGTACATGGCGTAGGTGGGCACGGCGACCTCGGCCAGCCAGGTGATCGGCTCCTCGGCCTGCAGGTCGTCGATCAGCGAGGTCTTGGTGAGGAACCGCTCGCTGCGCTTGGCCACCCGCGACAGCTTGCGGTCGGCGTGCTCGCTGAGCCAGTCCTGGACGGCGTCCTCGTCGAGGCCGAAGGCGGCCAGGGCCAGGCTGCCGGCCATGTGCTCGCCCCAGCCCTCGACGGCGAAGTGGGCCTCGATCAGGAACAGGCTGGCCACCCGCTCGGGGTGGCGGTGGGCGAGGGCGAGGGCCACCACGCCGCCGAAGCTGTTGCCGAACAGGTGGGCCGGCTCGGTGACGCCCCAGTGGTCGAGCAGGGCCACCAGGTCGTCGACGTTGTCGGCCACCGTGTAGCCGGTGGCGGGCATCTCGCTGCGGCCGTGGCCGCGCAGGTCGTAGAGGTGCACGTCGGCGACGAGGGCCAAGGGGTGCGCCAGCGTGTAGTACCAGCTCGACAGGTTGTCGATCACCAGGCCGTGGAGCATCACCACCGGCGGGCGTGGGGCGCCGTCGGTCTCGGTGCCGTGCAGCACCTGGACGTGGAACCGCAGGCCGTTGGCCTCGACCTCGGGCACGGGCTAGCCCTCGGCCGGTGAGCCGGCTGCCGGTGCCGGCCCGGACAGGGAGGCGACCACGAAGTCGACCACCTGGCCGACGGTGAGGGCGATGATCTCGTCGAGCTCCATGCCGGCCATCCAGGTCACGAAGTCGACCCGCTCGCCGTAGGTGTCGAGCAGCTTCTCGGCCAACGCCACGAACTCGATGCTCTCGAGCTGCAGGTCCTCGTCGAACGACGTGGCCATCGACAGCGGCTCGTCGAGCAGGAGGTCGTCGCCGATGACCTCGGTGAGGATGCGCTCCAGCTCGGCCAGCACGCTGGCAGCATCGGGGGCGGTGGTGTCGACGTCGGTCATCGGTCCTGCTCTCGGTCTGCTTCGTCGGTGTCGGGATCGTCGGTCTCGGAGGTGGTCGTCTCGGTCCAGGCCACCACGAGGAGCTCCTGGCCGCCGTCGGCGGTGGGCACCTCGGCGGCCTCGGTGGCGATCCAGCGGTCGCCGATGCGCACGCGCGGACCGTCGACCTCGACCACCTCCCAGTCTCGCGGCCGGCCCTGCAGCCCGGTGCCGGCGGCCTTGGACGCCGCCTCCTTGGCGGCCCACCAGCGCGCCAGGTCGAGGTCCCGGTCGCCGGGGTCGCCGGTCGCGAGCAGGGCCCGTTCGGCGCTGGTCAGGGTGAGCGACTCGAACGTCTCGGACCGGGGCTTGACCACCTCGATGTCGATGCCGACCGGCACGCCGACCGCGGCGATGGCGGCGCCGTAGCCGGCGGTGTGGGCGATCGACACCCGCAGGTCGAGGTCGCCGGGGCCGTCGACGACCGGCCGGCCCTCGCCGTCGCTGGCCACGTGGACCTCGACGGGGAAGATCGGGCCCGAACCCCGCTCCCACAGCAGGCGGCGCACGGCGTCCTTGGCGGCGATGCGCCCGAGCAGCCACGAGCGCTGCACGTTGGGGTTGCGCGACGCGTAGTCGGCCCGCTCGGCCTGGCCCAGGAACCGGCGCATGACGACGTCGCGGGACGCCGAGTCCGGCCAGCCCTCGCGCACGAGGACCCAGCCGCCGTCGCGCGGCTCGGCGAGCAGCAGCTCCTGGGGCTTGCGCAACAGCAGGAACAGGCAGTCGTCGCTCTGGAAGCGGCGGTCCTCCCAGCCCTCGATGCGGCACCACACCTGGCCGTCGACGGTGAGCTCGAGGTCGGCCCGCACGGCCTGGTCGGTGAGCGAGGTCAGGTTCACCACGCAGTCGACGGCCACGCCCGGGGCGGGGTGCGGGCCGTAGAACGAGATCCGGTCGATGGACGTGGGCAGGACCAGGCGGTCCTTCTCGACCGCCGAGGCCATCCAGAAGCCGAACAGCTGGCCGGCGTTGTCGAGCAGCGCGCCCGGTGCGGGCTGGCTCTCGAGGCGGCCGGCCACGCCGTCGGTGCCGAAGGCGGTGAACGAGCGGATGCCCTGGTACTCGGGGCCGTGGAACAGGTGGCGCTCGGCGTAGAGGCGCTCGACGCTGACCGGCAGGGCCAGCTCGCCGGTGACCGGGCGGGCGGCGGGGGCCGGCGCCGGGGGGTAGCTCGGGGCGAGGCGGATCTGGGCCCGGGCGTGGCGGTCGATGGACGAGCGGGCCACGGTGGTGCCGCCCTCGTGGGCGCCGACCTCACCGTCGAGCACGGCGCGCACGGTGACCGCCACCGGCGGTTCGACCGCCAGCCACTTGAAGGCCCGCACCGACTCGATGGCCACGGTGACCTGGCCGGGGGCCAGCGCCTCGGCCTCGGCGGCGAGCAGCTCGATGATGGCGGTCATGGGCACCAGCGGGAAGGTGTCCTCGAGGCAGGGCCAGCCCTCGGGCTGCTCGTAGAAGGAGTGGTCGCGCCAGTGCGGCTGGGCCACCACGCCCAGGGCGTGCACCGTTTCGTGGCTGGGCGGGCCCTCGCCCGGTGCCACGGCGGCAGGGCCGAGCGGTGCGGGCGGGGTCGGCGCAGCGGGGGTCGCCACGATGGGCGCGGGCGCCGCCGCAGGTCGGGTGCGACGGACCACGCGGCGGCCCTGCTGGGCGGCGCCGAGCACCTGGTCGGCGGCGGCCGCCGCCTCGCCCAGCGCGGCCCGGTACTCGGCCAGGAGGGCGTCGTCGCCCAGGCCGGCGAGGGCGGCCAGCCCGTCGCCCAGCGCGCCGGGTGCCGGAGCGGTCGGGGCCGCGGCGTGGGCCGGCCCCAGGTCGAGCGCGGTCAGGCCGCGCACCAGGGACGACCCCAGGGCCAGCGGTAGCGGGGCGTGGTTCACCTCCGCGGCGGGGTGGACCACCCGGTGGCCGAGCGGGGCCAGGTCGACGTCGACGCCGGCGCTCCAGAGGGCGGCGGCCACCCGGCGCAGCTGGCCGAGGCCGGTCTGCTTGGCGGTGTTGGCCGACACGGTGAGCACGTCGTGGTCGTGCAGGGTGTCGTCGACGAAGCCGGTGAGGCTGCCGATGCCCACCTGGACGAAGGCCCGCACGCCCTCGGCGTGGAGGCGGTCGGTCAGCTCCCGGAACCGGACCGGCTCCACCAGGTGGCGGCCCGACAGCTCGGTGATGCTCGCCGGGTCGTCCGGGTACGGCGCCACGGCGGTGGCGGACCACAGCGGGACCGTGGCCGGCACCAGCGGGATGGCCCCGAAGTGCTCGGCCATGCCCGCCACGTAGGGGGCGAACAGCGGCGAGTGGAAGCCGGACCGGAACGGCAGCTCCTGGGCCAGGACCTTGGCCGCCTTGGCCCGCTCGACCAGCGTGGGCACCACCGCGGCCGGCGCGCAGACGACCGACTGGTGGGGGCAGTTGTCGTGCGAGACGTGGGCGTCGGCCAAGCCCTCGACCAGGGCCTCGGCGGCTTCGACGCCCGCGCCGAGCGCGAGGAACACGACGTCGGAGACCTCGATGGAGCCCGGTCGCAAGGTGGCGAGGAAGGCCTCGACGTAGGAGGCCGGGATCATCCCGGAGGCGATCTGGCCGGTCCACTCGCCCAGGCTGTGGCCGGCGATGGCGTCGGCGTGGACGCCGATGCGGCCCAGGGCCTCGTGCAGCAGGCGGCCCACCGAGACGATGCCGCGCCCCTGCACCTCGAGGTCCGAGCCCCCGGCGGGCAGGCCCTCCCAGTCCAGGCCGAACGTGGCGGCGACGTCGTCGACGTGCGGGTCGAACACCGGCTCGACGCCGGGGAACAGGAACGCCACCTTGCCGCCGCCCGAGACGAGGCCGTCGGGGTCGAACCAGACGTCGTTGCGGCCGCGGAAGGCGGTACCCCGCTCGAGGACCTTGCGGGCCAGCTGCAGGCGACGTTCGTTGGGGGCCACGACAGCGAGCCGGGCCGGGCCGCCCGTGGGCACTCGCACCGACGCGTCCCCGGTGGGCGCCCAGGCTTCGAGCTGCGCCAGCAGGTCGGCGGCATCGGCGCCGGCGAGCAGCAGCACCTCCTCGGTCGGGTCGGCCGCGGCGTCGCCGTCGCTCCGGGTGCGGGCCGGTGCCGCCGCCCGCGCCCGCAGGCCGGGCGGCTCCTCCAGCACGACGTGGGCGTTGATGCCGCCGAAGCCGAAGGCGTTGACGCCGGCCACGCGCGGGCCGGCGCCCTCCCAGGGCTCGACCTCGCCGATGAGGCGGAACCGGGTGTCGGCCACCGCGAGGTTGGGCTCGTCGACGTGCAGCGTGGGCGGCAGCTCGCCGTGGAAGACGGCCAGGGCCGCCTTGATGAGCCCGGCGGCGCCGGCGGCCGGCATGGCGTGGCCGATCATCGACTTCACCGAGCCCAACCCGGCGCGGGGGCGGGATCCGTCGGCGCCGCCGAACACCTGCCGCAGCGTGTCGAGCTCCACCCGGTCACCCACCGGGGTCGCGGTGCCGTGGGCCTCGATCAGGCCGACCGAGGCGGGGTCGAGGCCGCTGGCCCGCCACGCCTGCTCGACAGCCAGCACCTGGCCGGCCGGTGCCGGGCTCATGAGGGTGGCGCCGCTGCCGTCGCTGGCCACGCCGGTGCCCCGGATGACCGCGTAGGTCCGGTCGCCGTCGCGCTCGGCGTCGGCGAGGCGCTTCAGCACCAGCACGCCGGTGCCCTCGCCGACCAGGATGCCGTCGGCCGCCTCGCTGAACGGTCGGATGGCGCCGGTGGGCGACAGGGCCCGGAGCTGGGAGAACACGCTCCACAGGGTGAGGTCGTGGCAGTGGTGGACGCCGCCGGCCAGCACGACGTCGGCCCGCCCCGAGCGCAGCTGGTCGACCGCCTGCTCCACGGCGATGAGCGAGCTCGCGCACGCTGCGTCGACCGTGTAGGCCGGGCCACGGAGGTCGAACCGGTTGGCGATGCGCGACGCGGCCAGGTTGGGCACCAGGCCGATGGCGCCCTCGGGTCGCTCGGGGCCGAGCTGGTCCTGGAACTCGGCCTTCACCTGGGCCAGCCGGTCCTCGTCGATGCCGGGCACCAGCGTGCGGAGCGACTCGACCAGCTGCTGGGCGGTGCGCACCCGCTGGTCGAGCCGGGCCACGCCGTCACCGATGTAGCCGCCGCGACCCAGGATCACGCCGACCCGGGCAGGGTCGACGCGCTCGTGGGGCTGGCCGGCGTCGGCCAGCGCCGCCGCCGCGGTGGCCAGGGCGAGCAGCTGGTCGGGCTCGGCGGAGCCCATGGCCACCGGCATGATGCCGAAGGCCAGCGGGTCGAACGTGGCCAGGTCGTCGACGAAGCCGCCGCGGTTGGCGGTGAAGCGGTCGGCCGCCTTGGCGTCCGGGTCGAAGAACACCGGGTCCCACCGGCTGGCCGGCACCTCGGTGATGGCGTCGACCCCGGCCCGGATGTTCGCCCAGAACGACGCGAGGTCGCGCGCCGGGGAACAGCGCCGCCATGCCGACGATGGCGATGCCATCGGTGGCGGGGTCCGGGGTCGAGGACATGGACGGGTGCGGATCAGTCGGTGGCGGTGGCGGAGCGCCCGGCGAGGTCGTCGCTGGCGGCGAGGTGCTCGACGGGAGGCGCGAAGGCCTCGGGGGCGCCGCGCATCACCACGAGCTGGGACGGGCCCTCGGCCGAGGAGACCTCGTGCAGCAGGGCCAGGACGCCGTCGTCGGGGTCGACGAGGCCGATGCCGCGCCGGGCGTACTCCCGCTCGAGCTCCGGCGACACCATGCCGCCGCCGCCCCACGGGCCCCAGTCGATGCTGACCACCCGGCAGCCGTGCTGGCCGTCGTGCGCCTTGGCCAGGCTGTCGAGCGCGTCGTTGGCCGCCGCGTAGTCGGACTGGCCGCGGTTGCCGAAGACGCCGCTGACGCTGCCGAACAGGACGACGAACCGCAGCCCGGCCTGGCGGGCGAGGATGGCCCGGGCCCCGTCGACCTTGGTGCCGTAGACCCGGTCGAAGCCCTCGGTGGTCTTGTCCCGGAGGAAGTGGTCGTCGAGGACGCCGGCGCCGTGGACCACGCCGTCGAGGCGGCCGTACTCGGCCTTGAGCTCGTCGAGCAGGTTGCCGAAGGCAGGGGCCCGCACGTCGATGGCCACGTACTCCACGGTGGCGCCCAGCGACGCGAGCACCTCCATGGTGCGCCGCATCTCGCGGTCGGCCTCGATCCGGTTGCAGGCCGCTTCGATCTCGTGCGGCGTCTTGAGCTCGCCGATCTCCAGCAGCGCCCGGCGCAGGGCGTGGCGGTCGGCGGCCGACGCGGTGCGCCGGTCCTCGGCGGCGTCGGGCAGCGGCGACCGGCCCACCAGGACCAGGCGGCACGGGTTGGCGCGGGCCAGTCCCTCGGCCACCCGGGCGGTGATGCCGCGGGCGCCGCCGGTGACGACCACCACCGCGTCGGGCCCGAGGTCGAGGGGGCCGGGGACGGCGAGGTCGACGGCGTCGCCGACGACCTGGGTGCTGCGCTGGCCGCCGGCCCAGGACAGCGCCGCCGGGGCGTCGAGGTCGAGCAGCTCGTCGACGATGCTCTCGGCCAACGGGGCGGGGTCGTAGATGAGGTCCGACGCGGCGATCTCGACGGACCGCACCAGGGCGTCGTGGCGCTCGCGGGCGACGGCTCGCATGAGGCCGGGGACGCCGGTCGGGCGGCCGTCCTCGTGCACGGCCACGGTGACGGCCAGCACCCGCCGGGCCGAGCCGAGCAGGGCGGGCTGCAGGTCGGCGAAGGTGCTGCGGGCGTCGGCCGTGGTGGCGGCGTCGGTGGTGGCCAGGTCGACCAGCACGTCGAGCCCCGCCAGCACCGAGCGGCGCTCGGCCGAGGTGGCCTCGGCGGCCAGCGAGGTGACGGTGGCGCCCCGTTCGATCAGGGTCAGGGTGACGGCGTCGGTGAGCGCCGCGTGGCCGGCCACCACGCCGACGGTGGCGCCGTGCAGGTCGCCGAGCGGCACCGCCGGGCCGAGGAGCTCGGTGTGCACCTCGAAGCGCTGCGCCACCGGGGGCAGCGGGGCGTGGGCGGCCTCGGCCACCGGCTCGTGGGCCACGTGGGCGGCGTTGGTGGCCTCGGCGGTGGCCGGGCTGGCCTCGCCCCCGGCCAGGCCCTCGATCCACTCGACGATGGCCCGCAGCGACTTGTGCTGGGCCAGCTCCTCGACGACCTCTTCGTCGACCGCCGACTCGTCCAGGCCGGCCAGGCCGATGCGCTCGGCCAGCTCGCCCACGATCTCGATGCGCTTGATGGAGTCGATGCTCAGGTCGGCCTCGAGGTCGAGGTCGGGGTCGAGCATCTCGACCGGGTAGCCGGTGCGCTCGCTCACGATGGCCTGGACCTCGTGCAGCAGCGCTGCGCCGGTGAGGGCCGGCCTGGCCTCGGCCGGGGCCGCGGTGGTGGCCGCCACCGGAGCGACCGCCACCGGGACCGCCGAGGCCGTGGTGGCCAGCGCGGGGGCAGGAGCCGCCGCACCCTCGATGACGGCGGCGAAGTCGTCGAACGCCGCGCCGGCCGGCACCGCCGAGCCGAGGTAGCGCAGCATGACGTCGCGCTCGGCGGCCACGATCTGGCGGACGCTGCGGAGGTATTCGAGGACGACGTCGCTCGCGCCGTCGGTGCCGGATGCCATGGGGAGTCCTTCGAGCTCGAGGGCCGGCAGCTGGTCGGCCGGTTGGAGGCTGTTGGCCAGCGGCGTGCCGTCGGCGGTGCGCACGAACGCCCCGTCGATGAGCCAGCCGGGGGCCGGGAGGGGCAGGGCGTCGAGGTCGACCGGGGCGGTGCGGCCGTCGAACAGGGCGGCGGGGTCGACCGGGAGGCCGAGGGTGGCCAGCTCGGCCACCGCCAGCAGGAGGCGCCTGATGCCGGGCTCGCCGGCGACGTCGCAGGCGACCATGGCGTGGGGCCGCTCGCCGAGGACCTTGCCGACCTGCTGGGTGAGGACCCGGCCGGGGCCGGCCTCGACGAACACCCGCACGCCGGCGGCGTACATCGACTCGACCTGGTCGACGAAGCGGACCCCGGCGGTGACCTGCTCCTGCAGGAGGCGGGTGACGGCGCCGGCGTCGCCCTCGGGGTACGGCTCGGCGGTGACGTTGGACCACACCGGGAACGCCGGGGCGGCGACCTCCAACGAGGCCATGCGCTCGCCGAGCAGGTCGCCGGCCGCCGCGATGAGGGGGCTGTGGAACGCGCACGCGACGGGCAGGACCTTGGCGGTGGCGCCGGCCTCCTTGAGGGCGGCGACGGCCTCGTGCACCGAGGCGGTGGGCCCGGAGATGACCGCCTGCTTCGGGCCGTTGTGGTTGGCCAGCACGAGGTCGGGCCAGGCGGCGAGGCGCTCGGTGAGCTCCTCGCGGCTGAGCGCCACGGCGGCCATGGTGCCCGGATCGCCGCCGGAGCGCTCGATGGCGTCCAGGATCGACCCGCCGCGCGCCGCGCTCAGCTCGAGCAGGGTGGCGTCGTCGAACGAGCCGGCGGCGGCCAGGGCGGCCAGCTCGCCGTAGGAGTGGCCGCCGGCGACGTCGGGCGTGATGCCCAGGCGGCCGAGCAGGCGAGTGAGGGCGAGCGAGGCCAGCCCGAGGGTGGGCTGGGCGACGTCGGTGGCGGTGACCGCGGCCACCTGGGCGGCCTTGGCCTCCTTCGAGAAGGCGGCCGGCGGGAAGAGCCGGTCGGTCCAGCGCTCCCCCAGCCGCAGCAGGTCGTCGAGGCCGTCGAAGGCGACGAAGAGGTCGGCGAGCATGCCGGGTCGCTGGCTCCCCTGCCCGGGGTACAGGAACCCGACCGTGGGGGCCTCGCCCGCGGCGGCCAGGCCGGCGCCGGGCTCGGCCGCCAGGAAGACGCCGTCGCGCGGCGAGGCGCTGCCGGTGCGGGCCTGGTCGAGCTGGGCCAGCAACCCGGGCAGGGTCTCGGCCACCAGGGCCACCTGGATGGGACCGGTGCCGGACCGGGAGACCGCAGCGGCGAGGTCGCGCAGCGGGTGGCGCTGCCCGGTGGGGTCGGTGGCCACGATGGCGGCGACGGTGGCGGCCAGCCGGTCGACGGCCGCCACCGCGGCGGCCGGGGTGGCAGCACGGAAGGCGAACAGCTCGGCCGGCCACTGGACCACGCCGTGGCTGGGGCCATCGCCGGCGTCGTAGGACGAGACGATGGCGTGGAAGTTGGTGCCGCCGAAGCCGAAGGCGCTGATGCCCGCACGGCGGGTCTGCTCCGGCCAGGGACGGGCCTCGGCGAGGAAGCGGAAGGGGCTGGCCTCGGCGTCGTAGTAGGGGTTCGGGTCGGTGAGGTTGATGGTGGGCGGCAGCACGCCGTGGTGCACCGCCTTGGCCACCTTGATCAGCCCGGCCAGCCCGGCGGCGCACTTGGTGTGCCCGATCTGGCTCTTGACCGAGCCGAGCACGGCGGCGCCGGGGGCGACGCCCTCCTCGGCGAACACCTCGGTGAGGGTGGCCATCTCGGTGCGGTCGCCGACGACCGTGCCGGTGCCGTGCGCCTCGACGAGGCCGATGCTGGTGGCGGCGCGGCCCGAGCGGGCGAGGGCGCGGTGCACGGCGCGCTGCTGGCCCTCCTTGCGGGGGGCGGTGAGCCCAAGGTGGCGCCCGTCGCTGGACCCCGCCACCGCGTCGACCAGCGCGTAGATGCGGTCGCCGTCGCGCTCGGCGTCGACCCGGCGCTTGAGCACCACGCAGGCGATGCCCTCGCCGAGCGCGATCCCGTCGGCCGACGCGTCGAAGGTGCGGCAGCGCCCGGTGGGCGACAGGGCGTGCACCGACGCGAACAGCAGGTAGTCGTTGAGGCCGTTGTGCAGGTCGGCGCCGCCCACCAGCACGAGGTCGGAGCTGCCGGTCTGCAGCTCCTTGCAACCGGCGTCGAGCGCGGCGAGCGACGAGGCGCAGGCGGCATCGACGGTGTAGTTCACGCCGCCCAGGTCCAGCCGGTTGGCGATGCGGCCGGCGATGACGTTGCTGAGCACGCCGGGGAACGAGTCCTCGGTCAGCGACGGCAGCCAGTCCTCCAGGCCCGACGGCACGTCGCCGAAGAGCTGGGGCAGGAAGGCGCGGATGCCGTACGCGCCGGCCAGCTCGTTGCCGGACTCGGCGCCGAACACCACCGAGGCCCGCTCGCGGTCGAAGGGTCGATCGGCGTAGCCGGCGTCGGCCAGGGCCCGGGCGGCGACCTCCAGGGCCAGCAGCTGGACCGGCTCGATGGCAGCCAGCGACGCAGGCGGGATGCCGTAGCGCAGCGGGTCGAAGCCGATGCGGTCGAGGAAGCCGCCCCACTTCGACGGCGTGCGCTTCCCAGCCCCCTTGGTGAAGGCGTCGGCGTCGTAGTACTTGGCGACGTCCCACCGCTCGGGTCCCACCTCGGTGACGGCGTCGGTCCCCGCCACGATCTCGGCCCAGAACGCCTCGACGCCCACCGCGCCCGGCATGAACGCGTCCATGCCCACGATGGCGATGTCGAGCGGCTCCGGCGCCACCTCCCGCTCGCGGATGCGGGTGACGCCGGTGCCCACCGCGGCCACCGCGGCGCTGCCCCGGCTGACGTCGTCGTGCAGGGCCGCGACGGTGGTGACCTCGTGGCGGAGGGTGGCGACCTCGCCGATCATGTACATGCCTTCGCGGCGCTGGTGGTCCTCGTCGGCCAGCTCGAGGCCGCCGTCACCGCGGACCAGGCCCTTGGAGGCGATGCGCAGCCGCCCGAGGTTGAGGGTCTCGAGCTCGGCCCACCGCGCCTTGGCATCGACGCCCTCGGCCACCAGCTCGTCCCGCCGGGCTGCGAAGGCCCGGACGTAGTCGGTCTCGACGCAGCGGGTGGCGTGGCCCGGGGCGGTCTCGAGCAGCACGGTGGTGTCGCAGGCCACGGCCACGTCCTGGAAGGCCGGGGCGATCGCGCCGCCGGCCACGGCCTCCTGGGTGAAGAGGTAGGCCGTGCCCATCAGCACGCCGATGGACGCCCCCTTCGCCGCGAGGGGCGCCGCGGCCGCCGCCACCATGGCGGCGGAGCGGGCGTCGTGGATGCCGCCGGCGAAGAGCACCTGGAGGTGCTCGGGGTCCGGCACGTCCAGCAGGCGCTCGATCTGGGCGTCCCACAGGGCGAAGCTCGACCGAGGCCCGACGTGGCCGCCGCACTCGCGGCCCTCGAACACGAACTTGCGGGCGCCGTCCTTGAGGAAGCGGTCGAGCAGCCCCGGCGACGGCACGTGGAGGTAGGTCGAGATGCCGGCGGCCTCCAGCGGCGACGCCTGCGACGGGCGGCCCCCGGCGATGAGCGCCACCGGCGGCGCGACCTCGTGGACCACCTCGAGCTGCTCGGCTCGCAGCTCTGGCGGCACGAACCCGAGGACCCCGACGCCCCAGGGGCGATCGCCCAGCAGCTCGGCGGTCTCCAGCAGCAGCTCGCGCACCTCGTGGCCCGGCAGCAGGGCGAGGGCGAGGAACGGGAGGCCGCCGCCGTCGGCCACCGCGGCGGCGAACGCCGCCCGGTCGCTCACCCGGGTCATGGGCCCCTGGGCGATGGGATAGCGGGTGCCGTGGGCGGCCGAGACCCCGGCGCCCGGCGCCAGCGGCGGCGCCGCAGCCGCGGCGGCGAGGTGGTCGTCGATGGCCGCCTGCACGGCTTGGACCACGCCGCCCACGGTGACGAAGCGGCGGGCCAGGCCGGCGGCGAAGCCGCCGTCCTGGCCGAAGGGCACGAGGTCGGCGCGCAGGTCGGCCCCGAGCCGGGCCGCGACCTCGGCCGACGACGTGTCGTCGGCCAGCGACGCCGCCGGCAGGTCGGGCCGGGTGTAGATGCGGTGGCCGCCGACCACGCGGGTCTCGCTGCCGTCCATGGCCTCGAGCGCCCGGGCGCGTCGTGGCCGAGCGCCGACTCGCGCAGCAGCCCGAGCTGGCCGTCGAGCAGCACGCCGGCGCCACCGCCGGCCACCACGGCGGCCGCCGTGTGCAGGCCGATGCCGCCCCGCACCCACACCGGCACGTCGAGCGCCACGAGGTGCTGGAACAGGATCGACGCCTCGGTGTCGCCGACGAGCCCACCCGCCTCGTTCCCCGATGCGAGCAGGCCGGACGCGCCGGCCGCCAGCGCCGCACGGGCCTCGACGAGCGAGGAGACCTGGGCGACGACGCGGTGGCCGGCGGCCACCCACGTGGCCACCCGTCCCTCGATCGCGGCGTCGGGCCCCGCGGCGACGACCACGACGGGGAAGACCCCGAGCCCGGCCGCTGCGGCGTCGAGCACCGGGCCGGGGCGGAGCCAGCAGGAGGCCGTGCCCCGGCGAGCCAGCTCGGCCGACGCAGCGTCCAACGCCGCTCGATCGGCCACGTCGAGCACGCCGGTGCCGCCGGCGCGGACGCCTGCGGCGACGAGGGCGGGGTTGGCGGCACCGGTGGGGTCGGCGACCAGCACCCGTTCGACGGCGGGGTTCACGAGGCTCGCTCCTGGGGCTCGGGCTCCTGTGCGGGGGCCGGTGCACGTGGCACGGACGTGGCTTGGCACAGGCTCCCCCCCGGAACTGGCGTTGGTGGTCGATCGAACGGCTGGGGCCCCGCACCAACCCACGGGCTCGCACCAGCAGGCTGGTCCGAACGACCCAGAGCGTACACCGTGCTCTACGGCTGGGGCACCTCCGAACATGAGCATTTCCTGTCCTGCCGATGTACGTACGGCCATCCAGGGGCGAAGAGCCGAGTCCGTGCTCGGCTTCTGCCGCTGCAGCGACCCGGCTCGCGCCTCGGTGGCCCGCCTCGGGCAGGGCTGGCATGCTGGCGTGCGCCGACGCCGGACGCGCCGGTGCCGGCGACCTGGTCGACCGGCCTGGCACCCGGATCGGAGGGACGAGTGCGACGCCTCGCAGGCAGCGATGCCGGCTTCCTGTTCATCGAGAGCGAGTCGCAGACGTCGACCTGCGTCGACCTCGCCATCCTCTCGGCCCCGTCCGACGATGCCGGACCGCTGACCCTCGACGCCCTGC
Organism: Aquihabitans sp. G128; assembly: GCF_019048865.1. Taxonomy (GTDB): domain Bacteria; phylum Actinomycetota; class Acidimicrobiia; order Acidimicrobiales; family Iamiaceae; genus Aquihabitans. The sequence goes on from NZ_CP077604.1 coordinate 2,846,332, forward strand.
ACCGCCACGTCGCGCGCCACCTCCCGGGCGTCCCCTCGCTCACGTGGCGCCTCGAGCGGATCCCGCTCGGCATCAACCACCCGGTGTGGGTCGAGGACCCGGACTTCGACCTGGGCTACCACCTGCGGGAGGTCACCGCTGCGGCCCCCGGCGGCCCGGACCAGCTCGATGCGCTAGTGGTCGGCGCGCTGCCCGACCTCCTCGACCTGCGCCACCCCGCCTGGCAGGTCGTGCTCGTCCACGGCCTGGCCGACGGCCGCCAGGCCCTCATCTTCAAGTTCCACCACGCCCTCGCCGACGGCGCAGCCCTGATCGCCACGCTCGACGCCCTGCTCGGCGACGAGCCGGCCGCCGCCGAGCTCCCGCCGGTGCCGCCGCTCCCCCGGCGCTCCAGCCTCTTCTTCGCCGGCCTGCTGGCCAACCTCCGGGCGTGGCTGGCGCTGCCCGCCATGCTCGTCCGCACCATCCGGCGGTTCCGGGCCGTGGAGAAGCGCCGCAAGGAGGCCGCCGAGCCCACCCCCCCTGCCCATGAACGACGCCCCGGCGTCGAGCCTCAACCCCGGCCCCACCGACGACCGCAGCTACGGCCGCACCCGGCTTCCCCTGGCCGACGTCCAGCGCATCCGGAAGGCCGCCGGCACCACGCTGAGCGACGTGCTCCTGGCCGTGGTGGCCGGCGCCCTGCGCGCCCACCTCCTGGCCCGTGGCGAGCTGCCGGACAAGGCCCTCGTGGTCAACGTGCCCGTCGCCGACGAGGACCCCGGCACCCCGGACCCCGACGCCGGTCCCCGGCAGTGGGGCAACCGCTTCGCCAACTACTTCTCCTTCCTGGCGACCGACGTCGAGGGCCCGGCCGAGCGGCTGGCGGCGGTGGCGGCCCGCAACGCCGAGGCCAAGCTCCAGCTCGAGATCCAGGGCACCCGCACGCTCTCGTCCTGGCTCGACCGCATCCCGCCGGCCGTCGCCGAGCCCGCGGCGCGCGGCCTCAAGCGCCGCACGGAGCGCCTGCGGGACCGGCCCGACTTCAACGTGCTCGTCTCCAACGTGCGGGTCCCCAACCCGACCTGGCGGGTGGGGAGCCAGCGCGTGGAGGAGATGTACATGTCCGGCCCCGTGGCCGACGAGTCCGGGCTCAACGTCACCCTGGTCGGCTACGGCGACCAGCTGCACGTGTCGCTGGCCACCAACCCCCTGGCGCTGGAGCGCCCGGCCGAGCTGGCCGCCCTGCTGCACGCCGAGGTCCAGGCCTTGCTGGCCGCCGTCACCTCCCCGGCGTCCTCGACCACCAGCCGGGCCCAGCCCAGCGACGAGGACCGTGGTGCACCGGCTCTCGGGTGAGGACACCGGCTTCCTGGCCATGGAGTCGCCGGCCCAGCCGATGAGCTCGATGGCGGTGGGCCTGCTGCGCCCGCCCGCCGGCCCGGACGGTCGAGCGGTCCCGCTCACCCTCGCCGACGTCCGCCGCCACGTCGAGGGGCGCCTCGACCAGCTGCCGTCGTTCCGGTGGCGCATCGTGCGGGTGCCCTTCGGCCTCCACCACCCGGTCGCGGTCCGCGACCCGCGGTTCGACCTCGCCTTCCACCTGCGCACGGCGGTGGTCGGCGGCGACGGCTCGTTGCGGGACCTCGACGCCTGCTTCGCGGCGCTAGCCGAGCGTCGCCTCGACCGCCGCCACCCGCTCTGGCAGCTCACCCTGGTGAGCGGCCTGGCCGACGGCCGCCAGGCGCTGGTGCTGAAGTACCACCACTGCCTCGCCGACGGCGTCGCCGCCTTCACCACCTTCAGTCGGGTGTACTCGGACCTGCCCTTCGACCCGCTCCCCGGCGTCGCCCTGCCGTGGGAGCCCGAGCGGCTCCCGGGCTGCGCCCGCCTCCTGGCCGACGCCCTCCGGGACCACGCCCGGGCCCTGGCGTCGATCCCTCGCCTCGCGCTGCGCACCCGGCGTCGGGTGGCCGCCGCCAAGGCCCGCAAGGCCGCCGCCACCACCGAGGTGCCGGGCTTCAGCGGCGAGGCGCCGCGCACCGCGCTGAACCAGGCGTTCACCGCGCCCCGCTCCTACGGCCGGGCGTCGATCGACCTGACGGCCGCCCGCGCCCTCAAGGACGCCGCGGGGACCACGCTCAACGACGTCTGCCTCGCCGTGGTGGCCGGCGCCGCCCGTCGCTACCTGGCCGACCACGGCGGGGTGCCCGCCGAGCCGCTCCTCACCAGCGTCCCCGTCTCCTACGAACCGTCCGACGCTCCCACCCGCCAGGCGGGCAACCGGTTCTGGAGCTTCACCACCTCGCTCGCCACCCACGTCGAGGACCCGTGGGAGCGGCTCCAGGCCATCAGCGCCACCGCCGCCGAGGCCCGCCGCCAGCTCGACGCCCTCGGCCCGGAGCTCATGCCGGCGTGGCTCGACCTGGTCCCCCCGTTCGTGGCCGAGCCGGGCGCCCGGGCCCTGGTGGCCCGGCTGCGAGCGGGCGACGGCCCGGTCGACGCCAACGTCCTCGTCTCCAACATCCGCGGGCCCGCCGAACCGTGGTCGGTCTGCGGTGCCGAGGTCGAGGACCTCTGGGTCGACGGCCCGCCCAGCAACGGCGTCGGCGTCAACGTCATGCTGTGGAGCTACGCCGGCCGCCTCCTGCTCGGCGTGCTCTGCTTCGCCGAAGCCGTGCCCGATGCCGACGAGCTGGTCGGACACCTCCACGACGCCTTCGCCGAGCTGCAAGCGGCCGTCGCGAGCCGCGCCGCAGCGCCGGCCCCTGCGCCCGCCTGAGCCGGCGGCCCAGGGTCGCGGCTTGAGGTCCGGCTCAGGCCTCGGCGAGCCAGCGGATGGTGTCGGGGATGGCCTTGGGGTCCTGGCCGAAGAAGGCGTGGCCACCCTCGTAGACGCGCAGCTCGGCGTTCGGGACCCGCTCGGCGATGGCCTCGCCGTTGACCAGCGGGGCGATGCCGTCGTAGCGGCCCGAGGCCACCAGCGTGGGGCAGGTGATGCGGCCGAGGCGGTCGACGACGTCGTGGCCCTGGCGGGCGCCGAGCTGCTCCCACTCGCCGCGGAGCACCTCGGGCAGCTTCGAGACCTGGTTGCGCGACGCCATCATCTCGGCGATGAAGCGGTCGGTCTCGTGGGCGGGGTCGGCCAGCCACTCCGGGGTGAACCGGGTGTCGAGGATGGTGGTGCCGATGCGGCTGCGCTCCTCCGGCGCCAGGCCCACCAGCTCGTGCAGCGGGTACGACGCCAGCTCCGGCCCGCCGGGCGACGTGCACAGCAGGGCGAGGCGCTCCACCCGCTCGGGCGCGGTCACCGCCAGCTCCTGGGCGACCATGCCCCCGAAGCTGATGCCGACCACCCGGCACGAGTCCCAGCCCAGGTGGTCGAGCAGCCCGAGGGCGTCGGCGGCGTAGTCGGCCATCGAGTACGGGCCCGGCGGGATGGACGTGAGGCCCAGGCCGCGCTGGTCGTGGGCCGCCACGTCGAACCGGTTGGTGAACGGGGTGAGCAGCATGCCGGTGGTGGCCAGGGTGGCCCCCGAACCGTTGAGGTAGAGCAGCCGGTCGCCCTCCCCCGAACGCTCGTAGTGGAGGTCGATCCCGTTCACGCTGGCGGTGGGCACCCGGCCATGTGAGCACACGTGCGGGCCCGCCGCCCGCCGGACTAGATGCCGACGTTGAGCTGGGCGGTGAAGCCCTCGTCGACCGAGCCGGTGATCGTCGGGACCTGGGTGGCGTAGCCGTCGCTGAACACCATGTCGGTGTCGAGCGAGGTGCGGGCCAGGTTGGCGACGCTGGCCTCGTAGCCCTCGGTGGCGTACACCAGCTCGTCGGTGGCCTGGGGCAGCGCCATCTGCGACGTGCGCAGCTTCTGCCCGCCGGAGGTGGCGGCGTCGGCGCTCTCGTAGACCTCGAAGTGGATGTGGGGCCACCGGCCGTCGTAGGCCGCCGGGTAGATGGTGGTGAAGCTCAGCTTCCCGTCGGCGTCGCTCTCCTGGACGCCCCGCAGGTAGTTCTGGTCGGTGACGCCCTGCGAGTAGAGCGAGTAGCGGCCCTCCCGGTCGCAGTGCCAGAGGTACATCGCAGCGCCGGCCAGCGGGCCGCCGCCGCCGGCCACGTCGATGAGCGTCACCTTGACGGTGAGCGGGACGCCCTCGGCGGTGCCGGAGTACTCGCCGAAGCTGGTCGTGATGTCGCTCCGGACGATGCCGCTGTCGTCGAGGACGTTCGGCCCGTTGGAGCCGTCGCCCGGGTACGGGCCGCCGGTCTCCTCGGGGATGGCCGTCGAGCCGTCGGCCGTCGCGGTGCTCGACGCCGAGGTCGAGGAACCAGAGGCGGCGGCCGTGGTGGACGAGGCCGACGAGCCGTCGGAGCTCGACGAGCCGCAGCCGACGAGCGTGGCCACGCCGCCGACGCCGAGCAGGGCGAGGGCCCGGCGCCGCCCCATGGTGCCCAGGTCGAAGCCGAGGCCACGGTCGTGGTCGTGGACCTCGCCGGCCGCGTGGCCGTGCTCGTCGAGGGCGGGGCCGGCGGCCGAGGGGGACGTCGGGGTCGTGGCGGTCGTGCGGTTCCGTCGCATCGGGGGCTCCTGGCATCGGGGGACGTCCACCACCCTGGCCGCTCGCGCTCCCACCTCGCTCAGAGCCGGCTGGGAGGTTCCTGGGAACGGCGCGCCTCGGCCGGGTCGCAAACGGTGGCCACGCCGGTAGACCAGACGCCATGCGCTTGTCGGTCCTGGACCTGTCCATCGTCGGCGAGGGCGCCACCGCTTCGGACGCCCTCGCCTCCTCCCTCCGCCTGGCCCGCGCCGCCGAGCGGCTCGGCTACCACCGCTACTGGGTGGCCGAGCACCACAACATGCCGGGCATCGCCAGCTCGTCGCCGCCGGTGCTCATCGCCCACCTCGCCGCCGGCACCACCACCCTCCGGCTGGGCTCGGGCGGCGTCATGCTGCCGAACCACTCGCCGCTGGTGGTGGCCGAGCAGTTCGGCATGCTCGAGGCGCTGCACCCCGGACGCATCGACCTCGGCCTCGGGCGAGCCCCGGGCACCGATGGCGTCACCGCCGCCGCCCTGCGCCGCACCAACCGCCTCGACCAGGGCGACGACTTCCCCAACCTGCTCGGCGAGCTGCTCGGCTACTTCAACGACTCGCTGCCGCCCGAGCACCCGTTCAGCAAGATCCACGCCACCCCGGCGCGGGGCTACCAGCCGGCCATCTGGCTGCTGGGCTCCAGCGACTACAGCGCCCACCTGGCCGGGCGCCTGGGCATCCCGTTCTCCTTCGCCCACCACTTCGCCGGCGACAACACCGAGGCGGCGGCCGAGGTCTACCGCCGGGCCTTCACGCCCTCGGACGTGCTCGACGAGCCGTACCTGATGCTCGGCGTGAACGTGCTCGCCGCTCCCACCGAGGAGGAGGCCCGCTTCCTGTCCGGGCCCTCCGCGCTGTCGATGGCCCGCCTGCGCCAGGGCCGCCCCGGCCTCTACCCCACCCCCGAGGCGGCCGCCGCCCACGAGTGGTCGCCGCAGGAGGTCGCCATCGCCAAGAGCTGGGGCAAGAACCACGTCATCGGCACCCCCGGCCTGGTCCGGCGCTCGCTCGAGGACCTGGTGGCGCGCACCGGCGCCGACGAGCTCATGGTGACCACCATGGCCCACGGCCCGGACGACCGCATCCGCTCGCTGGAGCTCACCGCCGAGGTCATGGACCTCGCCCCCGCCCACGCCTGAGGCACCTACCGCCGGTATCCGAGCGATCACTCCGAAAATGGCGACAAACGGAGCGAGAGCCGCGATGATGCCCGGATGACCGATGCACCCTGGCAAGGCGACGCCTGCTCCCTGGTCGGCGCGTTCCGCGCCGGCGACCGCTCCCCCGTCGAGGAGCTCGACGCCACCTACGCCGCCATCGAGGCCAGCGACCTCAACGCCTTCACCCACCTCGACCCCGAGCGGGCGCGGGCGGCCGCCGAGCACGCCGACCTCTCCCTGCCCTTCGGTGGGGTGCCCACCGCGGTGAAGGAGCTCGAGGCCGTCGAGGGCTGGCCCCAGACCGGTGCCTCGCTCGTCTACAAGGACCGCATCGCCGACCACACCGACACCCACATCCAGTGGCTCTTCGAGCGCGGCGGCGTGGTCCCGGTGGGCATGACCGCCGCCAGCGAGTTCGGCGGCCTCAACGTGAGCGTCACCAAGCTCAACGGCGTCACCCACAACCCGTGGCGCCACGGCCGCACCGCCGGCGGCTCGTCCGGGGGCTCCGCCTCCGCGGTGGCCGGCGGCCTGGTCAGCCTGGCCACGGGCGGCGACGGCGGAGGCTCCATCCGCATCCCCGCCGGCTACAACGGCCTGCTCGGCATGAAGGGCACCTTCGGCCGCATCACCCGTGGCCCGCACGCCTACATGCGCCCCAACACCGTGGTCGAGGGCAACCTGTCCCGCTCCGTCCGGGACGCCGCCCGCTACTACGACGTGTGCGCCGGCGTCGACGCCTTCGACCCGTCCACCCTGCCCTCCGACGGCGGCTGGGAGCGGGCGCTCGGCACCCAGGACCTGCAGGGCAAGCGGATCGCCATCGTGCCCGCCCTCGGCGGCGTCACCCTGGAGCCCGGCGTCGAGGAGCGCATCCGCTCCGAGGCCGCCGCCCTCATCGCCGACACCGGCATGGTGCAGGTCGAGGTCGACGTGCAGCCGCCGAACCTGGCCGCCCAGTGGATGATGGGCAACCTGGCGACCCTGGTCGCCGAGCTCGGTGACCGCTGGCCGCGCTGCGCCGACGACCTCACCGACGAGGTCGCCATCGGCGTGTACCTGGCCCAGTCGCTCTACAACCTCCACACCGCGGCCGAGGCCGAGAAGCTGCGCATGCACGCCAACGAGGCCGTCGCCCGCGCCTTCGAGGAGGCCGACTTCATCGTCGCCGCCACCAACCCCGGCCCGGCCTTCGCCGCCGAGGCCGCCACCAGCAACGCCGACGACGACCTCATCGACTGGGTCAAGTCCAGCCCCCTCGCCCGCTACGCCCTGCGGGGGCTGCTCTTCGGCACCCGCACCGCGGCCACCGTGGCGCCCCGGCTGCCGTCGGCGCTGCTGAGCTTCGCCAGCGGCAAGTTCCCCGAGATGGTGAACATGGGCGCGCTGACCATCATCTCCAACATCTACGGCAACCCCGCCGTGTCCATCCCGGCCGGCACCATCGACGGGCTGCCCGTGGGCATGCAGGTCCTGGGCCGCCACCACGAGGACGCGCTGCTCTTCGACGTCGCCCTCGCCGTCGAGCGCGAGCGGCCTTGGCCGATGGTCGCCCCGCGGCTCGCGGTGGCGCCGTCGGCCGCCTGAAGCCCCCCGGAACCGGATCTTCCAAACTTTTCCGACGGGCCCGGAGCGAGCACGCTCCGTGGGCCGGCCCCGCCCACCTGGGCCGATGCGTGCTCGATGCGCCACCGTGCGTGATGGCGGCGCCAGGGCGGGCTCGCAGCGCAGTTGCCGGGAACCCTTGTCCGGTAGCGTTTTCGGCCGATGGCAGGTGCAGCACGGTCGCATCGTCGAATCCCACACAACGTGGCGGGTAGACCACGATGCGCACCCGACATGGGGAGAGGATCCATGCACACCACCGAACGGGCCGCCACCGGCTCGAGCTCCGCCCCGACGGCCGCCGAGCCGAGGCGACGACACCCGGCGCGCCACGCCGTGGCGCTGTTCGCCGTCCTGGCGCTGCTGCTGAGCGGCTGCCTCAGCGAGGAGCAGCAGTCGGCGCACGACGCCATGAACAAGGACCGCAGGGCCGCCGGCGCAGCGACGCTGTCGGTCCAGAACGACGCCCAGGCCAAGGCCCAGAAGTGGGCCGAGAAGCTGGCTCGGGAGAACACGCTCTACCACTCGAAACTCAGCGACGGCATCGGCGTCCGCTGGTGCAACCTGGGCGAGAACGTGGGCTACGGCAGCTCCATCCCCGCCACCGAGGCCGCCTTCATGCGCTCCACCGTGCACAAGGGCAACATCCTGAACCGGGTGTGGAACGGCGTCGGCGTGGGCGTGGCCCACAACGGCAACCGCACCTTCATCGTGCAGGTGTTCATCAAGACCTGCTGACCCGCGGCGAACCTCGGCACCGGCGCGCCGCCACCTCCGGGTGGCGGCTCGTCCGCGCCACGGCGGGCGTGCAGACGTCCACGGTGGCGGGCAGGCGGAGGTGGCAGGATCAGCCAGCGCGGCCCGAGCTCCCAGTCGGCGCCGCAGAGGAGCGCTGCTGCATGGCCGACAAGGTCCGCCTGGAGGTCGACGGCCCGGTGGCTGTCATCACCAACGACAACCCCGACAAGCACAACGCGTTCGACGACGACATGGACCTGCGCCTCTTCGAGATCCTCGGCGAGCTGCGCGAGCGCCCCGACGTGCGGGCCGTGGTGTGGCGGGCCGAGGGCAAGAGCTTCTCGTCGGGCCGCGACGTCGCGGCCATCGGCGGCGGCCAGGTCACCATGACCCACCACGAGCTCATGACCCGGGGCCACCGCGGCATCCAGCAGATCTTCGAGCTCGACGCCCCGATCATCGTGGCCAGCAAGGGGTGGTCCATCGGTGCCTCGTTCCAGCGGGCGCTGCTCTGCGACATCCGCATCGCCGCCGAGGGGTCCCGCTTCATGCTCCCGGAGGTCACCCACGGGGTCATCCCCGACACCGGCGGGGTCGGCCGCCTGTTCCAGATCTGCGGCCACGGGGTGGCCAGCGACCTCGTGCTCACCGGTCGGGCCATGGACGCCGCCGAGGCCCACGCCCACGGCGTTGTCTCCCGCGTGGTGCCCCTCGCAGACCTCGATGCCACCGCCTTCGAGATGGCCGCCAAGATCGCCGCCGCCCCGGCCGTCACCATCAAGACCGCCCGGCGGGTCATCAAGCACCTGGCCGAGCCCGAGCTCCGCTCGAGCATGGCCGAGGAGCTCATCGGCCAGACCTTCGTCAGCCGCTCCGACGACCTCGCCGAGCTGCGCGCCGCCCGGGCCGAAGGCCGTGAACCCCGCTACACCGGAAGCTGAGCCCGCCACCGTGACCGACACCATCGGCCTGCCCCAACCTCCTGCCCTCGGCGCCTCCGCCCTGCCGGCCGGCACCTACGACGGCACCGTCGTCCTCGTGACCGGCGGCGGCACCGGGCTGGGCAAGGCCATCGCCTCCGAGTTCGCCCGCCTGGGCGCCGACCTGGTGGTGGCCAGCCGCAAGCCCGAGCACCTGGCCGCCGCCGAGGAGGCGCTGGGCGCGCTCGGCGGACGGGTCCTCACCGTGGGCTGCGACATCCGCGACGCCGAACAGGTCGCCGCCGCCTTCGACGCCGCCACCGAGGCGTTCGGGCTGCCGTCGGTGCTGATCAACAACGCCGCCGCCAACTTCCCGTCGCCCGCCGAGGACCTCTCGCCCAACGCCTGGCGCACCGTGGTCGACATCACCCTCACCGGCACCTACCTCTGCGCCCGGGAGCTGGCCCGGCGCCACCTGGCCGCCGGCACCCCGGCGTCGATCGTCAACGTCGGCGCCTCCTACGCCTGGACCGGCGGGCCGGGCTTCGCCCACTCGGCGGCCGCCAAGGCCGGCGTCAAGAACCTGACCGAGACGCTCGCCGTCGAGTGGGGGCCCTACGGCATCCAGGTCAACGGCCTGGTGCCCGGGCTCGTGCCTCACGAGGACATGACCGCCGACATCCGCGAGAACCTCGATCGCAACGAGGGCAAGGCCCGGTCGCAGCCTGCGTACCGGATCGGCCACCCCCGGGAGCTGGGCTGGGCGGCCACGTTCCTCGCCTCGCCCTACGGCCGCTTCATCTCCGGCCACACGCTGGTCGTCGACGGCGCCAACTGGCAGCGCCGCCACCTCACCAACCCCGAGGTCACCCCCCGTGCGCGACCAGCTCGGCCGCGCCCCCTTCGAGCCCTGAGGCACCGGCGACCGTGACCGGGCAGGCGTTCGCCGAGCTGCTGGCGGAGCCGGGCGTGGTCGAGGTCGGCGCGCTGCGGTCGACGTTCGGGTTCCTGGCCTTCCACGGCGGCGGGCTGGAGGAGGTCACCGACGTGGTGGCGTCCCGGGCGGCCGAGGCGTCGGGCGCGTCGTACTACGGCGTCCTGCACCCGCCGGGGTGGAAGCGGCACCTGCCGTCGATCCAGGTCGACCCCGCCGGGTCGCCGGCGCTCGCCGCGTTCCTCGCCCACGTCGACGTCGCCATCGCCGTGCACGGCTACGGCCGCAACGGGTGGTGGACGCGGCTCCTGGCCGGCGGCACCAACCGGGCGCTGGCCGAGCACGTGGCCGCCTGCCTCGCCCCCGTGCTGCCCGACTACGAGGTGGTGACCGACCTCGACGTGATCCCGAAGGAGCTGCGCGGCGTGCACGCCCGCAACCCGGTGAACCGTCCTCGGCTCGGCGGGGTGCAGCTCGAGCTGCCGCCGCGGGTGCGGGGCCGGGCCCCCTCGTCGCCGCCGCCCGGGCCCGACGGCCTCTCGCCACCCACCGCCGCGCTCATCGCCGGCTTGGCCGACGCCGCCCGCACCTGGTCCCCCTGACGCCGCACGCGCCGGGGGGACCAGGGGGAGAGCTGGCTCAGCGCGGCTCGTCGCCGCGGAGGGTGACGCGCTGGATCACGCGGTGCTGGCCGCCGAAGTCGCCGGACACGGCGTGCTGGGTGGAGCGGTTGTCCCAGAAGCCGATGTCGCCGGCCGTCCAGTGGTGGCGGACGGTGTGCTCGGGCTTGACCGAATGGGCGTGCAGGTAGGCGAGCAGGGCATCGCTCTCGTTGAGCGTGAGCTCCTTGATGCGGGACGTGAAGCCGGGGTTCACGAACAGCACCTCCTCGCCCGTCTCGGGGTGGGTGCGCACGACCGGGTGCTCGACCGGCTCGAGGGCGGTGAAGGTCTCGCCCTCCCACGTGCCCTCGCCCACCAGGTCGAGGATGCCCTGGAACTGGCGCTTGCCGTCGTGCACCGCGGTGAGGGTGCGGAGGAAGTCCTGCAGGGCCGGGCTGAGGCTCTTGAACGCCGCGACCTGGTCGGAGAACAGGGTGTCGCCGCCGAACTCCGGGACCACGACGGCACGGAGGATCGAGCCGAGCGGCGGGCGCTTCACGAAGGTCACGTCGGTGTGCCACGACACGCCCCGCTCGTAGGAGGCGACGTCGCCGTAGGTGGCGTAGAGCTCGCCGGCGGCGGTGTAGTCGATCTCGAACACCTCGGGGTTGTCCTTCACGCCCGGGATGACGGGGTGGCCCTCGGTGGGCTCGCCGAACAGGCGGGCGAAGGCCAGGTGCTCGGCCGGGTCGAGGTGCTGGCCGCGGAAGAACACCACGCGGCGCTCCAGCCAGACCTGGCGGACGGCGGCCACGGTGGCCTCGTCGAGGTTGCGGACGTCGAGGCCGGCGATCTCGGCGCCGATGGTGCCGGACAGGTAGCGGACGTCGAGCTGGACGTCGGGTCGGGGTTCGGTGAGGGTCAAGGTTTGGCTCCGGGGTTCGGGTGGGTGGGGTGCAGGTCTGGGGATCAGGTCAGGGTTCCGGCCGGTGTGGCGCCGGCCGGGCGGTTGCCCTCGGCGCCCTCGTCGACGCCGAGCTCGGCCAGCAGGCGCGAGCGCAGGGCGATGAAGCGGTCGTCGCCGCGCAGCCGGGGGCTGGGCACGTCGACCACCTCGTCGAGGGAGATGCGGCCGTCGGTGAGCACCAGCACGCGGTCGGCGAGCAGCACGGCCTCGTCGACGTCGTGGGTCACCAGCAGCACGGCCGGCGCGTGCCGGGCGTGGAGCTGCTGGACCAGGGCGTGCATGCGGATGCGGGTCAAGGCGTCGAGCGCGCCGAACGGCTCGTCGAGCAGCAGCAGGGCCGGCTCCCGGACGAGGGCGCGGGCGAGCGCCGCCCGCTGCGCCTCGCCGCCCGAGAGGGTCTTGGGCCAGTCCCGCTCGTGGCCGTCGAGGCCGACCTCGGCCAGGGCGGCGCGGCCCGCGGTGGCGGCCTCGCCCCGGGCGCCGCCCAGGCCGAGGACCACGTTGTCGAGCACGCTGGCCCACGGCAGCAGCCGCGGGTCCTGGAACACGACCGAGCGGGCCACCGGGACGTGGATCTCGCCCTCGACCCCGTCGTCGAGGCCGGCGAGCGCCCGCAGGAAGGTGCTCTTGCCCGAGCCGCTCCGGCCCAGCAGGGCCACGAACTCGCCGGGTCGCAGGTCGACGTCGAGGCCGCGCAGGACGGTTCGGTCGCCGAAGGTGCGGGTGACCCCCCGGGCGGCGACGGCCAGGCCGTCGAGGTCGACGGTGGGCTCGATGACGGCGGTCATCGGCCCGGCTGCCAGGTGAGGAGGCGGCGCTCGATGAAGCGGACGAGGCCGTCGGACAGCAGGCCCAGCACGGCGTAGGTGACCAGGCCGACCACGATGACGTCGGTCTGGAAGAACACCTGGGCCCTGGCCATCATGAAGCCGATGCCGCTGGTGGCGTTGATGGTCTCGGCGAAGACCAGCAGGAGCCAGGCGATGGCGGTGGCAAGGCGCAGCCCCACCAGGAAGCCCGGGAGCGCACCGGGCAGCACGACCCGCCGGATCAGCTGGCCCCGGCTCAGGCCGACGACGTCGCTGAGCTCCCGGTACTTCGGGTCGATGCTCTTGATGGCCACGCTGGTGTTCACGTAGATCGGGAACGCCACGCCGATGACGATCATGGTGACCTTCACCGTCTCGCCCACCCCGAGCCACACCACCAGGAGGGGCTGCAGGGCGATGATCGGGACGAAGCGCAGCATCTGCAGGTTGGCGTCCACGACGTCGTCGCCGATGCGGGACAGGCCGGCGAACAGGGCCAGCACCGTGCCGATCGGGATGCCGAGGCCCAGGCCCCAGCCCACCCGCTGCAGCGAGGCCCACAGCGACGACGGCAGGGTGCCGTCCTTCCACAGGTCGACGCCGGCGGTGAGCGCCGTCGACGGGCCGGCCAGGATGTCCGAGCGCAGCCAACCCACCTGGGCCGCCGTCTCCCACAGGGCGATGAACAGGACCACGCCCACCAGGCGCTCCACGCCACGGGGGATGCCCAGGCGCCGAGAGCTGCGGGCGGTGCGGCCGGTGGCCAGGCGGGTCAGGGCCACGGGCTCGTCGGCGGCGCTCACGGCGTGCGGTGACGTCGACGTGCCGGGCGTGCCGGTCGTGCCGGACGCCGCGGTCGTGCGTCGACGCCCCGTGCGACCCGTGGTGACGGCGAGGTCGGTCACTTCCCCTGCTCCGCCAGGATCAGGTCGTTGAAGCGGTTGTCGAACTCGGCCGAGACGTCGATCTTGGCGGGGATCTGGCCGGCGTCGACGAACAGGTCGGCCAGCTTCTGCTGCTGCTTCAAGATGTCGCCCGGCAGGGCGAAGAACTTCGTGCTGCCGTTGCCCTGGGCCACCAGCTCCTTGGCCCGCTCCGGCGAGAGGCCGTACTGCTTGACGAAGATGCCCGAGGCGAGGTCGTCCGGGTGGTCCTTCAACCAGGCGAACGCCTTGACCAACCGGGAGGCGTAGTCGGCCAGGGCGGCGGTCTTGCCCTCGTCGGCCAGCGCATCCTTCGAGGCGATCAGGAACGAGCCCCGGTCGGTGATGTCACCGGGGACGGCGGCCACCTTGGCGTCCGGGTGCCCGGCCAGGAACAGGCTGATGAGCGGCTCGGTGCTGAGGCCGGCGTCGGCGGACCCGCCCTGGAGGGCGGCGCTGATCTGGGTGATCGGCACGTCGACGGTGGTGATGTCGCTGGGCTTCAGGCCGGCCTCGGACAGGCCGGTGAGCACGGCCGCCTCGGCCGAGGTGCCCCGCTGGTACGCCACCCGCTTGCCCTTGAGGTCCTTCCACCCCTTGATGCTGGGGTCGACGGTGACCAGGCCGCCGAGGCCGCGATCGGCGGCCCAGCCGGCCACCGCCACGATGTCCTGCTTGGCGGCCTGGGCGAAGATCAGCGGCGTGGAGGCCACGAAGCCGCTGTCGATGGCGCCGCCCTTGAAGGCCTGCAGCATCGGCGGGCCGCCCACGAACGAGGCGTACTCGACGTCGTAGGGCAGGTCCTGGTCCTGGCCCGACAGCTTCAGGATCGTCTTGAGGTAGTCGAGCTGGTCGCCGATGCGCAGCTTGGTGCCGGCCGGGATGGTCTCGGGCACGGTCACCGGCGCCGCGGTCGTGGTCGGGCCCTTGTCGTCGGCTCCGGCCCGCGTGGAGGCGTCGGAGCTGCAGGCGCCGAGCAGCCCGGTGAGGAGCGTGGCGGCGAGCAGGGCGCCGAGGAGGGAGGAGCGTCTGGGGTGCAAGGTCTACCTTTTCCATAAAGCCGATCTGTTTGGTCAGGTTTTACCGTGACACGTCCGCCACCACAACCCGACACCCGTCACACGACCCTGGCACCGGCACCCGCCCCGCCGCCCCCACCCCACCCCACCACACCCCACCACACCCCGCTCTCTCGAACTTTGGGTCCCACACCGGCGCGCGCACGGACCTCAGACCCGAAGTTCCGGGCGGAAGGCCGGGGCTGAGCCCGAGGCTGATCGTGTGGGTCCAGGGGCGCGACGGCGCCGGCCCGGTCGACCCTCGAGGGAGGGGAGACCGGGCCGGCGTCAGCGATGTGGGTGGCGAGGGATCAGTCCAGGCGTTCGATGATCATGGCGTTGGCCAGGCCACCGGCCTCGCACATGACCTGGAGGCCGTAGCGGGCGCCCCGCTGCTCGAGGGCGTTGAGCAACGTGGTGGCCAGGCGGGCGCCGGAGCCGCCGAGCGGGTGGCCCAGGGCGATGGCGCCGCCGTTCACGTTGACCTTGTCGAGGTCGGCGCCGAGCTCCTTGGCCCACGCCAGCACCACCGACGAGAACGCCTCGTTGACCTCGAAGAGGTCGATGTCGTCGATGGTGAGCCCGGCCTTGGCCAGCACCTTGCGGGTGGCGGGGATCACCGCGGTGAGCATGTAGAGCGGGTCGTCGCCCTCCACCACCGTGGTGTGGATGCGGGCACGGGGGCGGAGCCCCAGCTCGGCGGCCTTCTCGGCGCTGGTGAGCAGCACGGCGGCGGCGCCGTCGGTGAGCTGCGACGAGTTCGCGGCGGTCGTGCTCCAGTCGATCTGGGGGAACCGCTCGGCGAAGTACGGGTGCTCGAAGGCCGGGCGCAGCTTGGCCAGGCCCTCGGCGGTGCTCTCGCGGATGCCCTCGTCGGTGGCCAGCTCCACCAGCTCGCCGTCGGGGCCGGCCACCTTCAAGGGGGCGATCTCGGCGTCGAAGCGACCCTCGTCTCGGGCGGCGGCCGCCAGGCTCTGGGACCGGACGGCGAAGGCGTCGAGCGCCTCCCGGTCGATCCCCCACCTGGCCGCGATCAGCTCGGCGGCGATGCCCTGCGGGATCATCGCCCCGTCGGGGTAGCGGGCGGCCAGCTTCTCGCCGACCACGTCGGCGTCCCGCGTGTTGGCGCCCATGGGCACCCGGCTCATGCTCTCGACCCCCGCGGCGACCACGACGTCGTAGGCGCCGGCCTGGATCCCCTGGGCGGCGAAGTGGATGGCCTGCTGCGACGAGCCGCACTGGCGGTCGATGGTCGTGGCCGGGACGCGCTCGGGGTAGCCGGCGGCGAGGACCGCCCGACGGGCGATGTTGAAGCCCTGCTCGTCGGCCTGGGTGACGCAGCCGGCGATCACGTCGTCGATCTGCTCGGGGTCGAGCCCGGTCCGCTCGACCAGGGCTTCGAGCGGGTGGGCCAGGAGGTCCACCGGGTTCACGCCGGCGAGGGCCCCGTTGGGCTTGCCCTTCCCGAGCGGGGTGCGCACGGCATCGATGATCACGGCGTCGGTCATGACGGTCCTCCGTTGACGGCGGCCGTCCGAGCGGACGGCCTCTGCGGCGAGCGTACGATGGTCAGTTGCATCACACAACCCGCTGCGCGACGCTGGCTCCGTGACCATCGACCCCACCGCCCCCGAGCCCCCCTTCCTCGCCGCCGTCGGCCTCGTGCTCGACTCGGCCACGCCCACCGAGTTGGTCGGCCACGTCGACGCCGGCCCGGCGCACCACACCCCGTGGGGCATCGTCCACGGCGGCCTCTACGCCACGGTCATCGAGAGCGCGGCGAGCCTCGGCGCCTCGCTTGCCGTCGAGCCCGACGGCAAGTTCGCCGTCGGCGTCAACAACCAGACCGACTTCCTCCGCCCCCACCGCGAGGGCCGCCTCACCGTCGTCGCCCGCCCCATCCAGCAGGGCCGCACCCTCCAGCTCTGGCTCGTCGAGCTCACCAACGCCGCCGGCAAGCTCGTCGCCCGCGGCCAGGTCCGCCTCGCCAACCAACCCCTCCCCGAAGCCTGACCCGACCCGGGCCGCGCTCGGGGTCGCGGCCGGCCGCCGGGCCCGTCCGTCCCGCCCGACGGTCACGTCCGGAGGGCGGACCGCGACCGGGCACCCCGGCGACCGGCGCAGAGCCGGCGGGCGGCGCGCCGGTCCGCCGGGGCCGGGGTCGCGGCACGGCCCTCGCCGCGCACCGTTCTTCAAGGGCGCGACGAGGGCCGGGTGGCCGGTCAGGTCCGGCGCACACGTCCGGGTCGATGGCCGCTCCCGTTCGAGCTCGTGCCCAAGCCCGAGGTTGGTGCACCTCTGCACACTCCTTGAGCACAGCTGCACCGACCTTGCCGCCCCTGTCCGATTCGTCGTACACGTCCGATTCCATGCCGTGGCCGGATCGAGGCGTGTGCACTTGACGCTTCGCACCGCGGTCAACTGCACACACCTCCAGCGCACGCAGGCCTGAGGCAGGCAGGCCACGCTCGCAGCGCGGAGAGGTGGTGCCCCACGAGGACCCGCCCAGGCTCGCCCTCGTCGCGCCCTTCACGACGGTGACCAGCCGAGGACGCACCGCGACCCGGGCACCCCGGTGACCAGCGAGGAGCCGGTCGGCCGAGGCGCTGGCCCGGGCAGCCGAGGCCCGGGGCGTCAGGCGTCGGCGTCGGGGGTGGGCGTCGAGCGGCGGAGGTGGTCGCGGAGGGCGGCGCCGACGGCGACGACGAGGAAGGCGGCGATGGCGATGAGCACGATCGTGCCGCCCGACGGGGTGTCGGCGTAGTACGAGGCGCCGACGCCCGAGACGGCGGCGGCGGTGCCGAGCAGGGTGGCGAGCACCACCGTCGAGCGGAAGCTCCGCGTGACCAGCTGGGCGGTGGCGATGGGGATGACCATGAGGGCGCTGATGAGCAGGAGGCCGACCACCCGCATCGAGACGACCACCGTGACCGACGTGACCACGGCCAGCAGCAGGTTGAGCCGCAGCACCGGCAGCCCCGAGGCCAGGGCGTACTCCTCGTCGTTGCTCACCGCGAACAGGTACCGGCCCAGGCCCAGCGTCACCGCCAGGACCACCAGGCTGAGCACGGCGAACACGCGGAGGTCGCCGGCGGTGGTGGTGGTGATGGCGCCGAACAGGTAGGCGTCGAGGTTCACCGTGGTGCCCGGCGGGGCCTGCGACACGATGACCACGCCCCCGGCGATGCCGCCGTAGAACAGCACGGCGAGGGCGACGTCGCCGCTGGTGCGGCCCTTCACCCGGATCAGCTCCACCACCACGGCGCCCACGACCGCGGCGGCGAGCGCAGTGAGCACCGGCGTCGTCGAGGTCACGAGGCCGACCGCCACGCCGGTGAGGGCCACGTGGCCGAGGCCGTCGCCGATGAGCGCCAGCCGGCGCTGCACGAGGTACACCCCGACCGACGGCGCGGTGAGCCCGATCAGGAGCGCGGCGAGGAGGGCGCGGCGCATGAACGCGTACTGGAGGACCTCGATCTCCATCAGGTGCACGGCCCTTCGAGGCCGAGGGCGGGACCGGGGTCGGGGTGGTCGCCGTGGTGGTGGTGCCAGTCGTCGTCGTGCTCGTCGGGCGCCTCGCTCGCGGGACCGTCGTGGACGAGGCGCCCGGCGCGCAGCACGAGGGTGCGGGTGACCAGCGGCTCGGCCGGGCCGAGCTCGTGGGTGATGAGCAGGATCGTGGTGCCCCGCTCCGCCAGCCCGGCGAGGGTGGCGGCGAGCGCGACCTGGTTGGCGCTGTCGACGCCGGCGGTGGGCTCGTCGAGCACCAGCAGGTCCGGCGCGGAGGCGAGGGCGCGGGCGATGAGGACCCGGCGCTGCTGGCCGCCCGACAGCGTGGCCATGGCGGCCTTGGCCTTGTCGGCGAGGCCGACGGCCTCGATGGCATCGACCACCGCGGCGCGCTCGGCGGCCCGGGGGCGGCGGAAGGGGCGCACGGAGGTGAGCTGCCCCGACGCCACCACCTCGCGCACCGTCGACGGGATGCCGCCGACCACGGTCTGGCGCTGGGGCACGTAGCCCACGCGCGCCCAGTCCTTGAAGCGGTGGCGGTCGACGCCGAACAGGGACACGGAGCCGCCGAGGATCGGCGCCAGCCCCAGCAGGCCGCGGACCAGGGTCGACTTGCCGGACCCGTTGGGGCCGAGCAGGCCGATGACCTCGCCGGCGTCGATGCGCAGGTCGAGCCCGGCCACCACCGGCCGACCCTCGTAGCCGATGTCGGCGCGGCGGAGCTCGACCACCGCGGGAGCGGCGGCCTCGGTCACGGACAGGGCTGCCCGGCCTGCAGGTGCTTCAGGTTGGATCGCATGACCTCGAGGTAGTCGCGGCCCTGGGAGGCGTCGGTGAGGCCCTCGATGGGATCGAGGACTGCGGTCTTCACGCCGGCCTCGCTGGCCACCGTCTCGGCCACGTCCGGGCTGACCAGGGTCTCGAAGTAGATCGTACGGACCCGGTGCTCCGCCACGAAGTCCGGCGCGCTGGCCAGCTGTGCGGCCGAGGGCTCCTGCTCCGGGGTGAGCCCGGCGATGCCGACCTGGTCCATGCCGTAGCGCTCGGCGAGGTAGCCGAAGGCCTGGTGGCTGGTGACCAGCTCCTTGGCCGAGCAGCCCTCGAGGGCCTGGCGGTACTCCCCGTCGAGGTCGTCGAGCCGGCCCACCAGGCGGGCGGCGTTGCTCCGGAAGGTCGCTGCGTGGTCCGGGTCCTGCTTCGCCAGCACGTCGGCGAAGGCGGTGGCCACCTTGGCCAGGCGGGTCGGGTCGAGCCAGAAGTGCGGGTCGACGGCCCCGGCCTCGTCGTCGTGGCCCTCGTCGGCTCCGTCCCCGCCGGCGTGGTTGGCCTCCTCGGCGAGGGTGAGGTCCAGGCGGGCGCTGGCCTTGGCGTCGAAGGTGGTGGCGCCGGACTCGGCGAGGGCGTCGTCGACGGCGGGCTGGAAGCCCGACAGGTAGACCACGACGTCAGCGTCGCTGAGGGCGGCGACGTCCTTCGGGGAGAGCTCCAGGTCGTGGGGCTCGGCGCCGGGCTTGGTCAGGTTGGCCACCGAGACCAAGTCGCCACCCACCTCCTCGGCCATCCACTGCAGCGGGTAGAACGACGCCTCCACCCGGAGCTTCCCGTCGGCTGCGGCCCCGCCGTCACCGGAGCCGCACCCGGCCAGGAGGACGGCCCCTGCCGCCAGGGCGACGACGAGGGCGAGGGGGCGACAGGCGGTGCGGGCGGGCATGTGAGAATCGTTCCCGATATGGGAATGGTTGTCAAAACCACGTCCGCCCGACCGGGCGCCGGGCGCCGCGGGGTCAGCCCGGTGCGGGGGCCTCGGTGGGCTCGGTCGGTTCGGTGTAGTACGGCCGGCCCACCTTCTCCCACTCCTCGTAGAGCTCGAAGAACGGCTCGCCGAACGGGTCCTGCCCCCGCAGCGGCATGGACCCGCGGCGGATCGTGAAGTCCCACGGTGCCAGCCGGCCCGCCTCGTCGAAGTGGGCCGCGGCAGCCTCGGTCGCACCGTGGCGGTGCAGGGACAGGGCCAGGCGGAACTCGGCCCGAGCCTGCTGGTCGTCGTCGGTCGGGAGCTGCTGCGCCTCGCGGACCGCGGCGTCGTCGTCGAACGGCTTCTCGCCGTCGACCACCCAGCGCTCCAGCGCCTCGAGGTGCGGGGCCGACGGCTGGCCGGTGAAGTCGATGAACTGGTCGTTGCCGAAGGCAGCCATGTTGGGCTGGACGATGTTGTCGTCCTCGTCGATCCACACCACGGTCGGGACGTTGCGGATGCCGTAGGCGTCGACGAAGCGGTGGTCGGCGTCGACCATGACGGGGAACGTGGCGGCCGCCTCGTCGACCCAGGGCTGGACCACCTCGGGCGTCTGGTCCACCGCCACCGCGATCACCGAGAAGCCCTTGTCCTCCCACTTCTCGTGCAGCGCCTGCCACGCCGGCAGGTCGTGGCGGCAGCCGCACCACGAGGCGAAGGAGACCACCAGCCGCTTCCGGCCGGAGAGGTCGCGCACGTTGGCGGTCCCGCCGTCGACGGTGGGCAGCGTCACATCCGGCGCCTGCAGCGAGGCGAGGGCCGCGCCGCGGGCCGCGGCCGGCTCGCCGATGGCGACCGTGGCGTTGGGGCCGTCGAGCGCCACCGGGTGGCGGACCTGGGCGGCGAAGGCTGCGACGTCGATCCATCCCTCGGGACCGAGGGCGGCGCGATCGAAGACCGGCACGCAGGCCTCGCCCTTGCACAGGCCCTGCGGCTTGAGCTGCCAACCGGTGGCGGCGGCGAGGTCGGCCTCGGCCACGAACAGCTGATCGCCGTCGCGACCGCCGTCGACCTCGACCTCTTCGTCGCCGAGCACCCGAAGTAGAACGTGTTCCATTTTTCGAGCGTAGACCCGCCTCGCTACGGCGTGCCGGGGGATCCCCAGAACGGGGGAGGTCGGCATCGGCGCAGCGGCCGGGTAGGCAGGGGCCCATGGCCGACACCACCGCACACCGAGAGCTGCTGACCGACGCCTTCGGGCGCATCCACGAGCTGGTGGCCTCCACCCTCGACGGCGCCGCCGAGGCGACGCTCACGTACCGTCCTGACGCCGAGGCCAACTCCATCGCCTGGCTCGTCTGGCACCTCTCCCGCATCCAGGACGACCACGTGGCCGGCCTGGCGGGCACCGAGCAGGCGTGGACCGCCGACGGGTGGGCCGATCGCTTCGGGCTGCCGTTCGACGCCGGGGACACCGGGTACTCCCACTCGAGCGAGGACGTCGCTGCGGTGCAGGTGGGCACCGACCTGCTCACCGGCTACCACGAGGCCGTCAACGCCCGGACCGAGACCTACCTCGCGGGGGTCACGCCCGACGAGCTGGAGCGCGTCGTCGACGAGCACTGGGACCCGCCGGTCACCGCGTCGGTGCGCCTCGTCAGCGTCATCAGCGACTGCCTGCAGCACCTCGGCCAGGCCGCCTACGTGCGCGGGCTGGCGGAGCGGGTCTGAGCGTCGGCGCGTAGGTTCCCGCCATGGCCAGCGAACGGGTGCCGTACGACGAGCTGTCGATGTTCCACGAGAACGCCGAGGAGTTCGGGATCCCCTACGACGGGCCACCGGCCGTGCGGCGCGAGGCAGCCGACCTGGGCGACGGCCGCTCGCTGAGCGCCCTGGTCTGGGGCGAGGCACCGCCCGAGCTGGTGCTGCTGCACGGCGGGGCCCAGAACGCCCACACGTGGGACACCGTCGCCCTGGCCCTCGGCCGCCCGCTGGTGGCCATCGACCTTCCCGGCCACGGCCACAGCGACGGCGGCCGCCACGGTTCGCTCGACCTCCGGTCCAACGCCGCCGACGTCGCCGTCGCCATCCGCTCGCTGGCGCCCGACGCCGCCGCCGTGGTGGGCATGTCGCTCGGAGGCATCACCACCCTGGCCCTGGCCGCCGACCACCCCGACCTGGTGCGCTCGGTCGTCCTCGTCGACATCACCCCGGGCGTCACCAGCGAGAAGGCCTCGGCCATCACCGCCTTCGTCGACGGCCCCGAGAGCTTCCCGAGCTTCGAGGACCTGCTGGCCCGCACGATCGAGTTCAACCCCACCCGCTCCGAGGCGTCGCTGCGACGGGGCATCCTGCACAACGCCCTCCAGCGCGACGACGGCTCGTGGGTCTGGCGCTACGCCCGCCACCGAGCCGAGGAGCCCGCCGGCGCCACCGACGAGCGCATCGGGTCGTTCCCCGACCTGTGGGGCGCGGTGTCCGGCCTTACGGTGCCGCTCCTGCTGGTGCGCGGGATGCGGCCCCAGTCGGTCGTAGACGACGCCGACGAGGCCGAGCTGGTGCGGCGCCAGCCCTCCGCTCGCGTGGAGCACCTCGCCGAGGCCGGCCACAGCGTCCAGGGCGACATGCCCGTCGAGCTGGCCGCCCTGCTCGACGACTTCGTGCCCCGCCCGGCCTGACCCGCCGACGACGTCAGAGGTCGTAGGTCCCGGGCTGCTCGTCCGGCCCGACCGGCCGATCGCAGGTCGGGCACCAGGGCCGCAGCTCCACCGCAGAGCCGCACGCGTCGTGGAAGCGCTCGGCCGGGAGACCCTCCTCGGCGCCGCCCCACGCCGCCAGCCCGAGCAGCGCGTCGGCGAGCTCCACCCCGGATGCGCTGAGGCGGTAGTCGAGCCGCACCGGCCGCTCGGAGTACGGCGTGGCCACCACGAGCCCCTCGACCTCGAGCCGTCGCAGCCGGTCGGTGAGGATGTTGGGCGCCGCCCCCACCCGGTCGGCCAGGTCGCCGAAGCGCAGCGGCCCGGCGGCCAGTGCGTCGACGACCAGCAGCACCCACCGGTCGCCGACGCGGTCGAGCGCGGCGCGCAGCGGCGACGTCGCACCCGACGGTGCCGCCCCGCCCGGGCGGCGGCGCGGCCGGGGCGCGGGCGACGATCCGGGGCGGCGGGGCACCGCTGGAGTCTGCCCCGTGCAAACCGGACCGGCCGACCCTAGAGTCACTTGCAACTCGCAAGTGACCAGCCAGGAGCGCACCATGACCACCACCGACCTCCTCTCCGACCTCTCCACCGCCGCTCGCGCGGCATCGGCCGCCGCCGGCCCGGCCACCGTCGCCATCGGCCGCCACGGCCGCGGCACCGGCGTCGTCGTCGCCCCCGGCAAGGTCCTGACCAACGCCCACAACCTCCGGGACCGCACCACCCAGGTCACCTTCGCCGACGGACGTGCCGTCCAGGGGCGGCTCGCCGGCGCCGCCCCGGACCACGACCTCGTGGTGCTCGACGTCGACACGGCGGGCGCCCCGTCCCTGCCCTGGTCCACCCGCACCCTCGAGGAGGGCGACCCGGTGTTCGCCGCCGGCCGCACGCTCCGGGGCCACCGCGTGACCTTCGGGCTGGTCTCGGCGGCCGACCGGGCCTTCCGCGGCCCCCGCGGCCGTCGCATCAAGGGCGCGGTCGAGCACACCGCTCCGCTCGCCAAGGGCTCCTCCGGCGGCCCGCTGCTCGACGCCGAGGGCGCCATCGTGGGCATCAACACCCATCGCCTCGGCGAGGGCTTCTACCTCGCCCTCCCGGCCGACGCCGACCTGCAGGCCCGCGTGGCCGAGCTGGTCGAGGGCCGCTCGGTCGGCGGCCGTCGCCTCGGCGTGGCGGTGGTGCCGGCCGCCGAGACCGCCCGCATCCGCCGGCGGGTCGGCCTCCCCGAGCAGGCGGGCCTGCTCGTGTCCGGCGTGCTCGAGGGCTCGCCCGCCGAGGCCGCCGGCCTGGGCGAGGGCGACCTCGTGGTGGCGGTGGGCGGCGCTGCGGTCACCAGCGTCGACGACGTGTGGGATGCGCTCGACCGGGCCGGGGACACGGTCGACGTCGAGGTCGTCCGGGGCACCGAGGCGCGCACCGTCACGGTCTCGTTCGCCGCTCCCAGCGCGCCCGCCACGAGCGAGCCGGACGACGCCGCCGACCCGGCGGCCGACGGTGGCCCCGACGCCCCCACGGCGGTGTAGCGAGGGACGATCTGCGGGGTGACCGTGGGTATCCGGTGTGGCGGGCGTCATCTCGGCCCCTCCCACCGCTTCGGATACCCGCGGTCGCCGAAGCAACGGTCGAGTGACGATCGACCGGTTTTCGCTCCGCCCGAGTGGTCTGTTCCACCGTTGGCGGGACAGAATGGTTGCCATGGCAACGATCGTGGGCTTCCTCGGCTCGGTCACCACCTCCGTCGTGGAGCTGGCCGGGCTCCCGGCCCGGCACCTGGCGTCGTTCATGGACGACGTCGACGAGGTGTGGCTCGACGACGCCTTCCTCGACCAGCCCGACCGCACCGACGCCGGCTGGTAACCCGCCGCCCGGGTCGCCCCCCCCACGCAACTTGTGGGCTGAGGGCGCCGAAAGTGGCGGTGTGGGCCCACAAGTTCGAAGGGGGGGGCACCGACCTGGCGGTCGAGGCGGCCCTGGCGGTCGAGGTCGGGCGTCAGGTCTTCGGCAAGCTGACGACCGAGATGTAGAAGTTGTCGACCTGGCGGACGACCTCGAGGAAGCGGTCGAAGTCCACGGGCTTGGTCACGAAGGCGTTGGCGTGGAGGTCGTAGCTGCGCAGCACGTCCTCCTCGGCCTGCGAGGTGGTGAGGACCACGATCGGGATGCGGCGCAGGTCGGGGTCGCCCTTCACCAGGGCCAGGACCTCGCGGCCGTCGAGGCGGGGGAGGTTGAGGTCGAGCAGGACCAGGCCCGGGCGGGGGGCGTCCTCGTAGGGCGCCTCGCGGCGGAGGAAGCGCATGGCGTCCTCGCCGTTCGACACCACGTGGAGCTGGTTCATGACCTTGCTCTCGGCCAGCGCCTCGCGGGTCATGACCACGTCGCCGGGGTCGTCCTCGACGAGCAGGACCTCGATGGGCTTCACGGTCATGGGGTGGGCTCCTTGGGGCTGGCGGGGGCGGGCGCGGCGACGGGGAGGGCGGGGACGCGGGGCACCTCGGTGGGCAGCGTCCAGGCGATGGTGGTGCCGGGTCGGTCCGGGGTCGGCACCACGCGGATGGCGCCCCCGTGGAACTCGACGATCTTGCGGCACATGGCCAGGCCGATGCCGGTGCCGTCGTAGGCCTCGCGGTCGTTGAGGCGCTGGAAGATGACGAACACCCGCTCGGCGTAGCGCGGCTCGATGCCGATGCCGTTGTCGACGCAGGTGAGCTCCCACCCGTCGTCGGTGGGTGCGGCGGTGATGGCGACCACCGGCGGGGCGTCGCCGTGGAACTTCACGGCGTTGGCGACGAGGTTCTGGAACAGCAGCTCGAGGAGGGTGGCGTCACCCTGGGTCCGGGGCAGCGGGCCGATGGACACGGTGGCCCCGGCGGCCTCGATCACGCTCTCCAAGGTGGTGACGGCCCGAGCGGCGACAACGCCGAGGTCGACCTCGGCGAAGCCCTCGGTGGTGCGGCCCACGCGGGAGAAGGCGAGCAGGTCGTTGATCAGCACCTGCATGCGCTTGGCGCCGTCGACGGCGAAGGCGATGTACTCGTCGGCCCGCTCGTCGAGCTGGCCGCCGTAGCGGCGCTGGAGGAGCTGGCAGAAGCCGGTGATCTTGCGCAGCGGCTCCTGGAGGTCGTGGGAGGCCACGTAGGCGAACTGCTCGAGCTCCTGGTTCGAGCGCGCCAGGTCGGAGGCCTGGGCCTCGAGCCGGCCCCGGGCTGCCTCCACCACGCCGAGCTCGTCGACGATCCGGCGGCGCATGGCCTCCATGTCGCCGGCCAGCGCTTCGAGGTCGGGCGGGCCGACGGGGTCGACCGCGTGCTCGAGGTCGCCGGAGGCGACGAGGCGGGCGTCGGCGCCGAGCGAGCCGAGCGGCCGGATCACCCAGCGGTTGAGCGCGATCCAGGTGGCGATCAGTCCCAGCGCCGCCACGAGGACCGCCACCACCGTGGCCTGCACGAGGTCGGTCGTGTTCCGATCGAGCTGGGTGCGGGCCGCGCCGCGGGTGACGTCGAGCCGGTCCTGCAGCAGCCGGTAGGTGGCCCGGACCTCGTCGAAGGACGCCTTCGAGCTGCTCAGCTGGGCCTCGGTGACCTTGGCGCCGGCACGGGTGTCGGCCACCAGCGGCGCAGCGACCTCCTTCCGCCAGCGGTCGGCCTCGACATCGAACCGGTCGACGATCGCCAGCAGCGACGGCTCGTCGGCGAGGAGGCTGCGGGTGGCGCGCTCGCCGGCTGCCGCGACGGCCACGCCGTCGTCGTAGGGCTGGAGGTAGGTCTCGTCGCCCGAGAGGACGTAGCCCCGCACGCCGCTCTCCTGGTCGACGACCGCGCTGATCCACTTGCGGGAGTTGGTGGTGGCCGGATCGAGCCGGTCGGCCAGGCGGTGGCGGGCGTCGAGGAGGTGGCCGAAGGTGACGCCGACGAACACCAGGCCGACGAGCCCGACCGCGCCGACGGCCAGGAACGCCACCCGCACCCGCGTCCGGAGGCCGGCGTCGGACCAGGCAGCGCGCATCACGGCACCAGGATCCCGAGGAGGGCGAGGTCGTCGGGGTGACCCGCCTCCCGGTGCGGCCGCTCCACGTGGTCGAGCAGGGCGTCGAGCCCGGCGGCGTCGACCGGGCGCGGCACCGCTGCCACCAGGTCGAGCAGGCCGGCGAGCTCGATGCGGGTGCCGTCGGGGCGCAGGCTCTCGAAGGCGCCGTCGCTGTAGAGGAGCAGCCCGCTCCCCGCCGGCAGGGGGTGGACGGCGTCGGGCCAGGCGTGGGAGCCGGGGATGCCCAGCGGGACCCCGCGGTGGCCGTTGTCGAGGAACGCCGGGCCGTCGTCGCCGAGGACGATGGGCGGCGGGTGGCCGGCCAGCCGCGAGGTGACCGACGAGCGATCGGCGGCGATGGTCAGGTCCGCCACCGTGCAGAACTGGTGGTGCTGGCGCTCGAGGTCCAGGACGTCGTCCAGGGCGCCCAGCACCTCGTCGTCCGGCGTGCTGCGCAGCACGAGGGTGCGCCAGGCGATCCGGAGGCAGACCCCGAGGGCTGCCTCGTCGGGCCCGTGCCCCGAGACGTCGCCGAGGACCACCCGGACGCTGCCGTCGGGGCGGAGCACGGCGTCGAAGAAGTCGCCGCCCAGCACGCTGGTCTCGGCTCCGGGCCGGTAGCGACGGGACCACTGCAGGCCGGATCCCTCCAGGACCGGCTTGGGCAGCAGGCCCCGCTCGAGGCGCAGGTTCTCGGCGCGGAGGAACTCGGCCTCGCGCCACCGGGCCCGGGCGGCCTCGGCGTGGGTGCGCTCCACGGCGAAGCCGATGGCGCGCACGAGGGCCTCGCCGTCGTGGTCGCCCTTCACCAGGTAGTCGGCCGCGCCGGCGGCGACCGCCTCCATGCCGGTGGCACGGTCGTCCAGGCCGGTCAGCACGATCACCGGAGCACCGTCGACCAGCTCCAACATGGCCGCCAGGGCCTCGAGCCCGGCCCGGCCCGGCAGCCCCAGGTCGACCAGGACGCAGTCCGCCCGCGCCTCCTCGACCTCGACCGGCGAGGGCACGTCGGCGTGCCAGGCCACCTCCACGGTGGCCATGCTCTCCTCGAGGGTGGCCTCCACGAGCAGGGCGTCGCCCCGATCGTCCTCGACCAGGAGGATCCGGTAGGGGCGCCCGAGCGCCGTCCACGTGGAACGGCTGTCGACGTCGGACGATGCAGCGATGGGTACCCCCTCCTTCCCTTGCGACACCGCCGGACCGAAGGAGCCACCGTAGGGCCGGACCGCGATCGGCGTCGACGGCCCGTTCGGAACGAGGGATGCCAGCCCAAGCGGCTGGGCGTCGTCAAGCGACCGCCACCCCAACCACCCGTTCGGTTGACAAACGCCGCCCGCGTCACCCGCGCGGCGGAAATGTCCCCCGTCGTGACTGCCGGGCAGCACGAGGGACAGAGAGCGGTCATGCCCACCCTGCCCCAGCCGCGCGGTCCCCTGAGCACGGCCCTCTTCCTCCACTGGTCCGGAGGCGCCGACCTCGCCGACCACCCGGCGCTCGCCGACCTGGACCGGCTCGACCCGCTGGCCGACGACGACCTGCAGCTGGCGCTGTGGTGCTGCTACGCCCCGCACTACCGCGGCTTCGACGGGCTACCGGCCGACGCCGAGTGGGACCCGGAGACCATCGCCTTCCGGAACCAGCTCGAGGCGCGCTTCGAGGCGGCCCTCCGCGACGAGCACCGGCCCGAGGCCCTGCCGGCCGACCCCGTGGTCGCCCTCCGGGTGGTCGCCACCTGGGCCGGGCCGCCCCTGGCCCGCACCATCGAAGAGGAGGGCGAGCGCTTCCACCTCGAGGAGTTCGCCATCCACCGCTCCGCCTACCAGCTGAAGGAGGCCGACGGCCACACCTTCGGCCTGCCCCGGCTGACCGGGGCCGGTCGGGCCGCCATGGTGGAGATCCAGGCCGACGAGTACGGCGGCGGCCGTCCGGGAGAGGCCCACTCCGAGCTGTTCGCGGCCGCGATGGACGAGCTGGGCCTGCGCTCGGACTTCGGCCACTACGTCGACCGGCTGCCGGGTGTCACCCTCGCCACCGACAACCTCGTGTCGCTGTTCGGCCTCAACCGACGGCTGCGAGGCGCCCTGGTGGGCCACCTCGCGCTGTTCGAGGTCTGCTCGGTGACGCCCATGTCGCGCTACCTCGCAGCGGCCCGCCGCGTCGGCGGGCTGCCCGCCCTCGAGCGCTTCTACGCCGTCCACGTGGAGGCCGACGTCCACCACGCCCGCCTCGCGCTCGACGGCATGGTCGCGCCGATGGCCGCCGCCGAGCCCGAGCTGGCGGCCGACATCGTGTTCGGCGCCGTCGCCCTGGCCCACGTGGAGAAGCGCTTCGCCCGCCACGTCCTGCAGGCCTGGGACCGGAACGAGAGCTCGCTACTCCCCGTTCCGGGCCCGGTCGACCTCCGCGTGCCCGTGCCCCGCGAGCCCCTCGCCACCGCCGCTCCCGTCGGCTGAGCGCCGGCTGTGGCGCACGCCCGGCGCGACCGCCGCTCCGCGCGCCACCATGGGCACCTGACACCCGACTCGGAGGCCGGCACATGTGGTCCATCATCACGTTCCTGTTCGTGGGGTTCCTCGCCGGGCTGATCGCCCGAGCGCTGGTGTCCGGGCCCAGCCCCTCGGGCCTGGTGAAGACCACCGTCCTCGGCCTGGTGGGGTCGCTCGTCGGCGGCTTCATCGGCTACGTCATCTTCGACAAGGACCTCACCAGCGGTCCGCTGCAGTGGTCGGGCTTCCTGGGCTCGGTCGTCGGCGCCGTCATCGTCCTGCTCGTCTACCGGCGGTCCTCCGCCGCCCGCTGAGGCCGCAGGGCCGCTTGTAGGGTGCGGCCCGTGCGGCGCCGCTCCCCCCTCGCCCCGCTGCTGCTGGCCGTGGCCCTCGTGGTGCCGCTCACCGGCTGCGGCCTGTTCGGCAGCGACGACGACGCCGCCCCGCCCTCCACCACGAGCGCCGCCCCCACCAGCACCACGCAGCCCGCCAGCCAGGTGCTCGACGCCGGCGCCGAGCCCCGCCAGGCACTGCGCCTGCGGTTCGCCGAGGGCGCCACCACCACCGCCACCATCCGCCTCGACCTCGACGTCTCGCAGCAGAGCAGCGGTCACACCCAGGCGCTCGACAGCCCGGCGGTGGTCGAGACCGTGCGCTTCACCGTCGACCGGGTGCACGCCGGCGGCGCCGACCTCTCCTTCACCTTCACCGATGCCCAGGTCGATCGGACCGGCACCTCGCTCAGCGACGGCGAGCACCTCGCCCTCACCGCCGAGGTCCACCAGCTGGTGGGCGTCGGCGGCACCGCAACGGTGACCGACCAGGGTCAGCTCGGCGACCTCTCGTACCAGCTGCCCGACGACCTCGACCCCGACCTCGCCGCCACCCTCGACCAGGCCCAGGACCAACTCGCCGCGTTGGCGGTCCCCCTGCCCGACGAGGCGGTGGGGGTCGGGGCCCGCTGGAAGACCGACGCCACGTCGACGCTGGCCGGCTTGGAGGTCCGCACCGAGACCACCTACGAGATCACCGCCATCGACGGCGACGACGTCGCCTACACCGCCACCACCGAGCAGACCGCCGACCCCCAGCCCGTCGACCTGGCCACGCTCCCGACCGGCACCACGGCCCGGCTCGTCAGCTCCGACGTCACCGGCTCGGCGAAGGGCACCCTCTCGCTCACCGCCCCCGTGGCCGGCAGCTCGTCCTCCTCCAAGGGCACCCAGGTCGTCGACGTCACCCGGGGGACGGCCGCCCCCGTCCGCCTGACCCAGCAGCTCGAGACCGCCGTCGTGGTCAAGGTCGCCGGCTGAGCCGTGGCCGCCCACGCCGAGCCGATCCTGCCGATGAAGGCGGTCTCCGGCTCGGTGCCCACCGAGCCCGGTTGGGCCTTCGAGGTCAAGTGGGACGGCATGCGGATCGTCGCCCGGGTCGACGGCGAGGTCACCCTCTCCAGCGCGGGGTGGTGACGCCACCGACCGCTACCCCGAGCTGGCGGCCCTGGCCGGCCACCTCGGTGGCCACCGGGCGGTGCTCGACGGCGAGGTGGTGGCCTTCGACGAACGCGGCCGCACCAGCTTCGGGCGCCTCCAGCCCCGCATGCACGCCAGCGACCCGGCCCAGGTCGCCCGCCTGCGCGCCGAGGTGCCCATCAGCTACGTGGTCTTCGACCTCCTCGAGCTCGACGGCATCAGCACGCTCGACCTGCCGTACCTCGACCGCCGCCGCCTCCTCGCCGACCTCGTCGAGCCGGCCGGCGCCTGGACCGTCCCCGCGCACCAGGTGGGCGACGGCCCCGACCTCTTCGCCGCCGCGGCCCAGCAGGGCCTGGAGGGCATCGTCGCCAAGCGGGTCGACAGCACCTACCGGCCCGGCGGCCGTTCCGCAGCCTGGCGCAAGTGCAAGGTCCGCCGAGAGCAGGAGCTGGTGGTCGGCGGCTGGAGCACCGGCACCGGGGGGCGCTCGACGACGCTGGGCGCCCTGCTGGTGGGCGTGCACGACCCCGCCGCTCCCGGCCGCCCGCTCCGCTTCGCCGGGGGCGTCGGGACCGGCTTCGACGACGCCACCCTCCGCGACCTCCAAGCCCGCCTGGCCGAGCTGGCCACCGACGACTGCCCGTTCACCCCCCGCCCGCCCTCGCTCGTGACCCGCACCGCCCACTGGGTGCGACCCGAGCTGGTGGTGCAGGCCACGTTCGGCGAGTGGACCGGCGACGGCCGCCTGCGCCACCCGTCCTACGTGGGCCTGCGCACCGACCGCGACCCGGCGACGGTGGTCCGCGAGCCCGGGCCCGGCGACGCCGGCTGGGACGACTCGGGTGGCCCGCCGGACGGCCTACCATCACGAACACCGTGAGTGGACAGCCCGAGGTGGACCAGGTCGAGGAGATCAAGCTCACCCTTCCCGCGCTCGTCGACTACGCCCGGGTGGCCCGGCTGGCCGTCACGGGGCTGGCGTCGAGGATGGGCTTCTCCTACGACGAGATCGAGGACCTGCGCATCGCCGTGGGCGAGCTGTGCTCGGTCCTGCTCGACGGCACCGGCGACCGGCTGGTCTTCCGGTGCACGCTCGGTGCCGGGTCCCTGGAGGTCGAGGCCTCCCGCGAGCCCGTGGGGCCGGCGCTGGCGATCAACGAGCTGACCCGGCAGATCCTGCTCGCCGTGGTCGACGAGGCGGACTTCGACCTGGACCTCGCGCGGGTGCGCGTGACCAAGCGGCGGCAGGACTAGCCCCTTGCCGATCTCCGATGACGAGCGGGCCCGGCTCCGCAGCCGCTTCGACGACTTCCGGCGCACGGGCGACCCCGCGGTCCGCGACGAGCTGGTCGCCGCCCACCTCCGCCTCGCCATCCACCTGGCCCGCCGCTTCAACAACCGCGGCGTCCCGCTTGACGACCTGATCCAGGTGGCTTCGCTGGGCCTGCTCAAGGCGGTCGAGCGCTTCGAGCCCGAGCGGGGCCTCGAAGTTCTCCACCTTCGCCACGCCCACCATCGTCGGCGAGCTCAAGCGCCACTTCCGCGACAAGGGCTGGTCGGTCCGGGTGCCGCGCCGGGTCCAGGAGCTCCACGTCCGGCTCAACGTCCTGGTGGGCGAGCTGACCCAGTCCCTCGGCCGCTCCCCCACCATCGGCGAGCTGGCCGGCGCCGCCCGGACCTCGGAGGAGGAGGTCCTCGAGGCCATGGAGGCCGCCCAGGCCTATCGATCCGCGTCGCTGGACGCCCCCGGCCCGGACGGCGAGGGCCCCGGCTCGGGCCCGGCGCAGCTCGGCCAGGCCGACGAGGGGCTCTTCCAGGTCGAGAACAAGATCCTGGTCGAACGCCTGCTCGCCACCCTCGCCCCGCGCGAGCAGCTCATGGTCCGGCTCCGCTTCTACGAGGAGATGACCCAGAGCGAGATCGCCGAGCGCCTGGACATCAGCCAGATGCACGTCTCGCGCCTGTTGGCCCGGTGCCTCCAGCAGTTCCGCGAGGTGCTGGCGGCCGGCGGGTTCGACGACATCGACCCCAGCCAACCCTGAGCGCGGCGCCGGCCTCGTAGCCTGGAGCCATGCCCACGCCCGCCGCGCCGGCGCCCGATCGCCGGGTGGTCGCCACCCTCGATCGGCTTCCCGCCGCACGGCGCAGCCTGCTCACGGCGCTCAAGCGCCGCGGCGAGGTCGGCGCCGACGAGCTGGCCGCCGACCTCGGCATCACCGTCAGCGCCGTGCGCCAGCACCTCGCCGCCCTCGCCGAGTCCGGCCTGGTCACCCACTCCGAGCTGCGCACCGGACCCGGGCGGCCCCGCCACGTCCACCGCCTCACGCCGGCCGCCTCGGAGCTGTTCCCCCGGGCCTACGGCGAGCTCACCACCGAGCTGCTGGCCTGCGTCGAGGACGAGGACCCGGCCATGCTCGAGCGGGTCTTCGAGCGCCGCCGCCGCCGCCGGGTGGAGCGCACCCTGCGCCGCATGGAGGGCCAGGCCCTGCCCGAGCGGGTGCAGACGCTGGCCGCCGTGCTCGACGAGGACGGCTACCTGGCCGAGTCCGTGGCCCAGCCCGACGGCTCCTTCACGGTGATCGAGCACAACTGCGCCATCCTCAACGTGGCGCTCCGCTACGGCATGGCCTGCGGCACCGAGCTGGCCTTCATCCGGGAGGTCCTGCCGGACGCGCGGGTCGAGCGGGTCAAGCACCTCCTCGACGGCTCCCACGTGTGCGCCTACGAGGTGCGCCCCACCGCCTGACGGCTCCCCGTGCGTCAGGTGCCGGTGGAGCCGAAGCCGCCGAGGCCACGCTCGCTGGCCGGGAGCTCGTCGACCGGCTCGAACGCCGCCTGCTCCACCCGCTGGATGACGAGCTGGGCGATGCGGTCACCTCGCGCCACCTCGAACGGCTCGGCGGGATCGAGGTTCACCAGCAGCACGCGCAGCTCGTCGCGGTAGCCGCTGTCGATCAGCCCGGGGGAGTTGAGGCAGGTGACGCCGTGGCGCAGGGCCAGCCCGCTGCGCGGCTGCACGAACCCCGCGGTGCCGACCGGGAGGGCCAGGGCGATGCCCGTGGGCACGAGCGCCCGACCGCCGCCGGGGGCGAGGGTGGCGGCCTCCCGTGCGACCAGGTCGGCGCCGGCGTCGCCCACCCGGGCGTAGCTCGGCAGCGGGAGGTCCGGGTCGAGGCGGATGACCGGTACGTGCAGCACGGCGGCGACCGTAGCGGGGCCACCCGTGCGGGGCGGCGGCTGCCGCCAGGCCCGGCGCTAGGGTCGACCGGATGCTGGTGTGGATGGACCTGGAGATGACCGGACTCGAACCGGAGCGCCACGTCATCGTCGAGATCGCCACGATCATCACCGACGACGAGCTCAACGTCGTGGCCGAGGGGCCCGACCTCGTGGTCCGCGCCACCGAGGCCGAGCTGGCCGAGATGGACGACGTCGTGATCAACATGCACACCTCCTCGGGCCTGCTGGAGCAGATCAAGGCCACCGAGGTGACCCTCGAGGAGGCCGGCGCGCAGACGCTGGCGTTCATCAAGGAGCACATCCCCGACGCCCGCTCCACCCCGCTCTGCGGCAACTCCATCGGCACCGACCGCCGCTTCCTGGCCAAGCACCTGCCGGCCATCGAGGACTACCTGCACTACCGCTCGGTCGACGTGTCCACGCTCAAGGAGCTGGCCCGGCGCTGGTACCCCCAGGTGCTGGCTGCGCAACCCCGCAAGGCCACCGCGCACCGAGCGCTCGACGACATCCGCGAGAGCATCAGCGAGCTGACCTTCTACCGCGAGCACATCCTCGTGCCCGTGGCCGAGGCGACCGACGCCCCGTCGACCGGCGCGCCCGTCGACGGGCCCGCTGCGCCCGAGGGCGACACCCCGCCTCCGGCCTGACGGCCCAGACGCGGCCGGCGCCGCAGGGATTTCTCCGGAGAATTCGGTAATTCGGTTGACGACCCCGCGCGCCGCGTGGTGCCATGGCTCCGGCGCCGCCCACGGGTGGCGCCCGAACCCCACCCGACCGACACGCACGCGGAGCAGTTCCATGGCAGCGATGACGCAGCACAACCAGGGCCTTGCGGCAGCTGGCTGCGACGCGCCCGCCCTGCGCTGGTCCGCCGCAGATGCCGCCTCGGCTCGGAACCGCCATCACGCCGTGATGTCCGTGGTCCCGAGCTATGTGGTGAAGCCGTCCGCCAAGACCTTCACCTTCAAGGGCATCACCCGTCGGCCGACGGAGGGTTCGAGCTAGGCACACCCGCCAAGATCGAACGCAGACCTCCGAACGGCCGCTGGGACATCCCAGCGGCCGTTCGCCGTTTCCGGGCCTCGTTCGATCACCGACACCCGAGAGGGCCCACCCCGAACACCCATGCAACACCGCAGACGACCACCCGACTGAACACGACGTTCCACGAGAACCAGGAGAACCCGATGCTGGCCGCACCGGAGCACGAGTACCGATACGAAGACGACGACGACCGGTCCTGGTGGGCCGACGCCTCCTGCGCCACCGGTGGCGCAGGCCTGGCGGCGCTGTTCTTCTCCGAGGAGCTGCAGGACATCGCCGCCGCGAAGCGCATGTGCGCCGAGTGCCCGGTGATGGCCGACTGCCTCGAGGGCGCCATGCGCCGTCGTGAGCCGTGGGGCGTGTGGGGTGGCCAGCTGTTCCTCAACGGGAAGATCTTGGCGTCCAAGCGTCGTCGGGGGCGTCCGCCCAAGGTGGCCCGCCCCGAGGACCAGCTGCCCGACGTGCCGATCCCCGAGCACCTGCGGTCCGCCTGAGCGATCAGGCGGGCCCAGGGCCCGGGGCCTCGGCCTCCGAGCGGCCGACCGCGGTGCCCCTACCCGGCACCGAGCGATAGGGGTGGCAGAGGGATGGCTGGCAACCATCCACGATGAGCCCCGACCCGCCTCGCGGTCACCCACACCACCGGCGCTGCCGGGGATCTCCAGGTCCCCGCGCAGCGCCGGTGGCGCGTCCGGGGCCCGACGCAGGCCCGTCCCGATGGGTGTCGCGACCCGGAGCGGCGGTACCGTCGAGGGCGTCATGGACCCGTCCGACGAGACCCCCGACGACGCCGCAGCAGCCGAGGCCGGCCAGGCTGGTGCTGGCGCTCCGACCCCGGCCGGCGCCGGAGGCGAGCCTCCCGCCCCCCGCCGCCGGCGTCGCCTCGACGCCCGGACGCTGGCCATCTGCGTCTGCGTGGCGCTGGTGGCTGCGATCGTCGCCGGCCTCGCCGCCAGCGCCCTCACCGGCTCCGACGACGACGCGGCGAACGGCGACGGCGACGACGGCGGCATCCACCTCATCGACACCAAGGCCCTGCTCGCCATCGAGCTCACCACCGTGGCGGGCAAGCCCACCACGCTGGCCGACCACCTCGGGGACCGGCCGATCCTCGTGAACCTCTGGGCGTCCAACTGCACGCCGTGCATCAAGGAGCTCCCGCTCCTCGAGGCGGCCAGCAAGGGCGGCGCCGCCGTCGACTTCCTGGGGGTCGACGTGGTGGACCAGCTCGACAAGGCCAAGGTCATGGCCAGCCGCGCCGGCGTCACCTACCCCTGGGTCCAGGACCCGCAGGGCGACTTCGGCAACGCGGTCCGCGCCTCCACCATCCCGGCCACCTACCTGTTCGACACCGACGGCACGCTCCTCGCCTCCAAGGTCGACACCGCGTTCAAGAGCCAGGCCGAGCTCCAGAAGTGGATCGATGCCTACACCTGAGGGCACCGGGGCGGTGGCGGCGTGATCGACGCCAACTTCGCCTACGCCTTCACCGCCGGGATGGTGGCCACGGTGAACCCGTGCGGCTTCGCCATGCTGCCCGCCTACCTGGGCTACTTCCTGGGCATCCAGGGCGACGACGCCACCGAGACCACCGCCGGCATGGTGCGGGCCCTGGTGGTGGGCGCGGTCGTCTCGGCCGGGTTCCTGGTCATCTTCGCCGGGGCCGGCCTGCTCGTCTCCTGGGGATCGGTGAGCGTGGGCCAGTGGTCGCCGTGGCTGACCGTGGTGATCGGCGTGGTGCTGGTGGCCGTCGGCCTGGGGCTGGCCCTCGGCTGGGAGCCCAAGGTGCTGCTGCCGCGGCTCGACAAGGGCGGCCGCGACCGGGGCCTCTGGTCGATGTTCCTGTTCGGCGTCTCGTACGCCATCGCCTCGCTGTCGTGCACCCTGCCGGTGTTCTCCAGCGTGGTGGCCTCGACGTTCTCCCGGGACTCGTTCGTGAGCGGGGTGGCCACCTTCGTGGCCTACGCCGCCGGCATGGCCCTGCTGCTCACGGTCCTGACCGTCACCCTCGCTCTGGCCCGCCGGGGGCTGGTGACCGGCCTGCGCCGGGCGCTGCCCTACGTGCAGCGGGCGTCCGGGGCGATCATGGCCCTGATGGGCGCCTACCTGACCTGGTACGGCATCTACGAGATCCGGGTCCAGCGCAACGGGCCCACCGACGGTTCGGGCCCGTTCGACCTGGTGAACCGCTGGTCGAGCAGCGCCTCGGACTCCCTGGCGAAGGTCGACCCGCTGCAGGCCGCGCTCGGGCTGGCCCTGGTGGTGGCGGTGGTGGTGCTGGTCGCGCTGCTGCGGTCGCCGCGACCCACCGAGCCCCACGACGCGCCCGAGGCCTGACCAGGCCGTCCGGCGGGATGGCGTACCGGACCGCGGACGGCCGACCGGGACGACGCAGGCGCCGGTAGCTTCCGGGCATGGAACTCCGCATCTTCACCGAGCCGCAGCAGGGCGCCACCTACGACCAGCTCCTCGCCGTCGCCCTGGAGGCCGAGCGCCTCGGGTTCGGCGCCTTCTTCCGGTCCGACCACTACCTCAACATGGGCGGCGACCCCGGCCCCGGCTCCACCGGCGCGTGGATCACCCTCGCCGGCCTGGCCCGTGACACCTCCACCATCCGCCTCGGCACGCTGGTCACCTCGGCCACCTTCCGGCTGCCCGGCCCCCTCGCGGTCAGCGTGGCCACCGTCGACGCCATGAGCGGCGGTCGGGTGGAGCTGGGCCTCGGCGCCGGCTGGTACGACGCCGAGCACACCGGCTTCGGCGTGCCGTTCCCCGCCACCGGCGAGCGCTTCGACCGGCTCGAGGAGCAGCTGGAGATCATCACCGGCCTCTGGGCCACCGAGCCGGGGGGCTCGTTCGACCACGACGGCACCCACTACCAGGTGGCCGGCGGCAACGGCCTGCCGAAGCCGGCCCAGTCGCCCCGCCCGCCGATCATCATCGGCGGGTTCGGCCCCAAGCGCACGCCGGCGCTGGCCGCCCGCTTCGCCGACGAGTTCAACGTCCCGTTCGCCAAGGTCGACGCCACCGGCGCCCAGATCGACGTGGTGCGTGCTGCGGTCGAAGCGGCGGGGCGCGATGCCGGCAGCATCAGCTACTCCGCCGCCCAGGTGGTGTGCGTCGGCAGCGACGACGCCGAGGTGGAGGCGCGAGCTGCGGCCATCGGCCGCGAGGCCGGTGAGCTGCGCGAGAACGGCGTGGCCGGCACGCCGGAGGAGGCGGTCACCCGCCTCAAGGAGCTGGAGGAGGCCGGCGCCACGCGCCTACCTCCAGGTGCTCGACCTCACCGACCTCGACCACCTGCAGCTGATCGCCGCCGAGGTCCTCCCCCACGTCTGAGCCGGCGCGGCCGGGCCGTCGATGAGTCGCGGGCCCGGTCGCCGTCTCCCCTTGCGACGAGGCTCGTGCCACCAGGGCGACGACCTCCCGACCCGAGGAGCACCCCATGGGCACCCTGCCGACCACCTTCACCGCCACCCTCCAGAAGAGCCCCGCCCCGGGCGGCTGGACCTACGTGGTCATGCCCGGCTCGGCCGAGTTCTTCGGGACCCGCGGCCTGGTGAAGGTGCGGGGCCAGGTCGACGGCCAGGCCTTCACCAGCTCCTTCATGGCGCTGGGCGACGGCACCCACAAGCTCCCGGTGAAGGCCGCCGTGCGCAAGGCGATCGCCAAGCAACAGGGCGACGAGGTGACCGTGCAGATCGAGGAGCGACTCGACGGCTGAGGGCGCCACCCGGTCGGCGGGTCTGGCCACCGGGGGCGGGGGGCAGAGCACGAGCCGTGGTGGACGTGGACCTCTCCCTCGCATCGGCCGACGCCGCCGGGCTGCGCTACGTGGTCGACGACATCGACGGCATCCGCCGCCGCAAGCGGGGCAAGGGCTTCAGCTACGAGCTCCCCGACGGCACGGTCATCACCGACCCCGCCGAGCGAGCCCGCATCGCC
Source organism: Aquihabitans sp. G128 (assembly GCF_019048865.1). GTDB lineage: Bacteria > Actinomycetota > Acidimicrobiia > Acidimicrobiales > Iamiaceae > Aquihabitans. Next base: position 2,884,772 of record NZ_CP077604.1, read on the forward strand.
GCCCTCGCCATCCCCCCGGCCTGGACCGACGTGTGGATCTGCCCCGCTCCCGACGGCCACATCCTGGCCACGGGGCGCGACGACCGGGGCCGCAAGCAGTACCGCTACCACCCCGAGTGGGACCGGGTCCGCAGCGAGGACAAGTTCGGCGCCCTCCCGGCCTTCGCGAAGGGGCTCCCGACGCTGCGCCAGCAGCTCGACGCCGACCTCCGCAGGAAGGGCCTGCCCCGCGAGAAGGTGCTGGCCCTGGTGGTGCGCCTGCTCGACCGCTCGCTGATCCGAGTCGGCAACGAGGCCTACGCCGCCGAGAACGAGTCGTACGGCCTCACCACCATGCTGGCCGAGCACGTCGACGTGCACGGGTCCTGCATCGCGTTCGACTTCACCGCCAAGGGTGGGCTGGCCCGCAACGTCTACGTGGAGGACGCCAAGCTGGCCACGATCGTGCAGGGGTGCTCCGAGCTGCACGGCCAGGACCTCTTCACCTACGAGACGCCCGACGGCATCGCGGACGTGACCTCGTCCGACGTCAACGCCTACTTGCGCGACGTGCTCGGCGAGGGCACCACCGCCAAGCACTTCCGCACGTGGGGCGGCACCGTCTCGGCCGCCGCCGCCCTGGCCATCTCGCGACCTCCGGCGACCGAAGCCCAGGCCGACACCGCCGTGCTGGCTGCCTTCGACGTGGCCGCCGAGGTGCTGGGCAACACCCGCACCGTGTGCCGCCAGTCCTACGTGCACCCCGCCGTGCCCGAGGCCTACCGCTCCGGCCTGCTCGCCGAGCGCTGGCCCCACGCCCGCGAGACCAAGCACCTCACCCGACCCGAGCGCCTGGTCCAGCGCTTGCTCGAAGAGGAGTGACGACCACCCGGACTGGTGACCGGCCGGGAGGATCCGTCTAGGGCCCCGGCGCGTGGGCAGGGGACCTTGCGTACGCAACCAAGGAGTCCCCATGGCCACCGACCTCACCGGAACCACCGTCGCCTTCCTCGCCACCGAAGGCGTGGAGCAGGTCGAGCTGACCGGACCGTGGGAGGCGATCAAGGGCGCAGGCGCCACCGTGCACCTCGTCTCTCCCGAGCCCGAGGTGCAGGGCTTCAACCACCTCGACAAGGCCGACACCTTCACCACCGACCGCGAGGTCCACGACGCCAACCCCGGCAACTACGACGCCCTCGTGCTCCCCGGTGGCGTGGCCAACCCGGACGCCCTCCGCACGGACGAGGAGTCCGTCGCCTTCGTGAAGGGCTTCCTCGACGCCGGCAAGGTCGTGGCGGCCATCTGCCACGCACCGTGGACGCTCATCGAGGCCGGCGGCGTGGAGGGCCGGAAGGTCACCTCGTGGCCGAGCCTGCGGACCGATCTGCGCAACGCCGGCGCGGAGTGGGTCGACGAGGAGGTCGTGATCTGCGACGACGGCCCCGGCCGCCTCATCACCAGCCGCAACCCCGACGACATCCCCGCCTTCAACGAGGCTCTCCTCGACACCCTCGCCAACCTCGACCACAAGGTCGACCGCCCCTGAGGCCGATCCGCCTCGACCCTCCCCTACGCACCAGCGACGAGGCCCGGACCCCCCGAGGTCCGGGCCTCGTCGCGCCGTTGCACAGACGCCGACACGCCGGATCCGACCCCGAGCGTCAGCGGCGACCGGCGCGGTTCGCCGGAGGCGAGAGGGCCCGAGCGGCCCGGGACGACGCGAAGCGAGTCCCGAGAGCGGAAGGAAGAGCGAACGATCGCCGACCCCCCAGCGACGAAGGAGCCGCACGACGAGGCAACCGAGCCCCCAGCGAGGTCCGCCGGAGGCCGGCACCCAGCGGACCGGCCAGGCGCGGCTACCGCGCGGTCCGGCGGGTCACGGGCTGAGCCGGTCGATGGTCCAGCCGTCGGTGGACCGTGAGTACGAGAAGCGGTCGTGGAGGCGGTCGGGGCGGCCCTGCCAGAACTCCATGCGGTCGATGCCGATGCGGTAGCCGCCCCAGTAGGGCGGGCGGGGCACCGGCGGGCCGGAGTCGTCGTCGCCGCCGAAGCGCTCGACGGCCTCGGCTCGGTGCTGCTCGAGCTCGTCCCGGCCGGAGAGCACCTCGCTCTGGTCCGAGGCCCAGCCACCGAGCTGGCTGCCGCGAGGTCGGCTGGCCCAGTAGGCGTCGGCGGTGGCGTCGTCGATCTCGGTGACCGGGCCCTCCACCCGCACCTGGTGGTCGTCGTCGAGCCACCCGAACACCAGGGCGGCCCGTGCGTTGGCCCGCAGGTCGTGGGCCTTGCGGCTCTCGCGGTTCGTGTAGATCTCGAAGCCGCTGGCGTCCCAGCCCTTGCACAGCACCCAGCGAGCCGACGGGACGCCGGTGGAGCTGGCGGTGGCGAGGACGCACGCCGTGGCGTCGCGCCGTGGCACCGACAGCCACTCGTCCCACCACCGCTCGAACTGCTCGATCGGCTCGGCAGCCAGGTCGGCCCGACGCAGCACCGCCCGGTCGTAGCTCTCGCGGAAGCTGCCCAGGTCTCGGCTCATGGCGCCCATCCTGCCCCGCCGGGCGGCGGCTCGGACCTGCTGCTCAGCCGGCGGCGACCGGCAAGGTGGGCCGGTCGGCGTCGACGTGGGCCCGCCAGGCGCGGTAGCCGCCCACGAGGTCGGTCACCCGGTGCAGGCCGAGGGCGTTGAGGTCGGCAGCGGCCAGGCTCGACGAGTAGCCCTCGTTGCAGAACAGGACCACCCGGGTGTCGTCGTCGACGCCGTCCAGGGCGGCACCGCTGGTGCGATCGAGGCGCCACTCGAGGTGGATGCGCTCGATGACGACGGCGCCGGGGAGCTCGCCCTCGGCGGCGCGGTTGGCGTCGGGACGCAGGTCGACCAACAGGGCGCCCGCGGCCACCTCGGCGGCCAGGTCCTCGGGCGAGACGCGGTCGAGCGTGGCGCGCACGGCGGCGAGGCGCTCGTCGATCCGCGAGCCGCTCACCGGCGTGCTGCCGGGTGCAGGGCCCGGCCGGTGACGGCGGAGCTGATGATGGCGGGGACCTCTTCCACCACCTCGGTGAAGGTCGCCGTGCCGTGGTCGTCGTAGAAGGTCATGGTCCGGAGGGGGTCGGCGTAGACGTGCAGGCTCGTGGCCTCCACCGTGCCACGGTTCACGACGTCGTGGATGGCACCCGAGGCCACCGTGCCGACGTCGCCCGTCCCGAGGTGGCGGCTCCGGAGGCCGGAGGCCCCGAGGGTCAGCTCGTCGAGCTCGCCGTCGACGACCACGAAGGCGGCGTTGGCGCCGCCGTGGTCGTGCAGCTCCACCCGCTGGCCGGGGGACCAGCCGAGCAGCCAGACCTCGTAGACCGGCGTGGCCACGAGGCGGACGCTGGTGCGGCTCACGGGGTCGTGGTCGACGTGCGGGCGCCAGAGGCCATCGGCGGCGGCGAGGCCGGTGGCGATGTCGACGATGGTGTCGAGGTCGAGCTGGTCCGGCGAGGGCGTCGGCAGCAGGCGGGGGCGACCGGGCACCAGGGCCACGCGTCCGGGCCGAGGCGGGCCGCTCGCCGGCAGGGCGGCCGAAGCCGCTGCCCAGCTGGGTGAACAGGTCGGCTGCGGTGGCTCGGTGGTGGGGCTTCCTGGTGGCCCTGTCGGTGGGCGGCGTGGTGGTGGTGGGCGACATCGGGGTGCTCCTCGGAGCGGGAGACGGCGTCGGTGCCGTCGAGTGCGGGTGGTTGCGGTTCGTGCGAGGGGCGGGTGGGGCGGCAGCGACGTGCAAGGGGTCACGTCGCTGCCGCTCCACCCCGGCGCTCGGCCTGCGCTGGAGACGCAGGGGCGCGGGCCGGAGCGGCGCTCGGTGGACGAAGGGGGTTCGTGCTCCGAGCGGGCCCGGCAGAGCGGGACCGCGACCTCAGGCCGAGACGGGACCGAGGAGGCAGCCGGCGAAGCGTCGACAGCGCTCGTCGTACGAGAGCCGGGTGGTTCGGCGCTGGTCGTCGGCGGGCACGGGCTCACCCTACGGTCAATACCTGACCAATGCAATCGGAATTAGCGACTTCGTCAGGAAGTCGAGGGACGCCCCGGTCAGGGCATCGGGCGGTAGCGCGTGGTGAGGCCCACGAGGTGGTCGAGCACCTCGGGGTCGGCCGACGGGCCGAAGCCGGAGGCGAGGGTCCCGCGGGTGTCCGACGCAGGGTCGTAGAGGCCGAACACGATCATCTCGTCACCGGGGTCGCTGGGACCCTCGAAGCGGTACAGGCGCTCGACCTGCACGTCGCCCACGGTGCAGGTGGCCTGGCGGTCGCCCCACTGGAGCACCCCGCCCACCAGCTCGAAGTCCTCGCCGTAGCCCTCGGCGGCCAAGAGCTTCACGGCGTCGGTGACGGTGTCCGGGGAGTCCATCGCCCCATCATGCCCGGATGGCCGAGCGTTGGGCCACGGGCCGGCGAGGGGCTCAGAGCGGGAGGGCGAGCTGGCTGGTGGGGTCGGCAGCAGCCTTCGGCGAGCGCACCGGGCGGCGCAGCTCCACCAGGGCGGCGGGGACGGGCGGCTCCATGGCGCCGAGCTCGCCGCCGGCGGCACGGATGGCGTCGCCCAGCACCGACGCGATGCGCTCGCGATCGGCCTTGGGCGCCGCCTTGCCGAGGTAGCGGCGGTCGGTCGCGTCGGCCACCTCCGGGTGGGTCTCGCGGAGTCGGGAGAGGTACACCTCTCGGACCTCGGGGTGGCGCAGGTGCAGCACCACGTGGCCGATGGAGATCGCCCCCGCCTCGACCGCGGCGCGGCCGATGGCGGCCAGCTGGTCGTCGCCGTCGGACAGGCCGGGAAGGATCGGCGCGATCAGCACGCCGCACGGGATGCCCGCCGCCCGCAGCTGCTCGACGGCGCGGAGCCGGCGCGCCGGGGGTGGCGTGCCGGGCTCGGTGGCCCGCCACACGTCCTCGTCGACCGTGGCGATCGACAGCGACACCCGCACCAGGCCCCGCCGGGCTGCGACGGTGAGGAGGTCGAGGTCGCGCAGGATCAGCGTGCTCTTGGTGAGGATCGAGAACGGGTTGCCGGCGTCGATGAGGACCTGGATGAGCCCGCGCGTGAGGCGGTACTTGCCCTCGCAGCGCTGGTACGGATCGGTGTTGGTGCCCATGGCCACCGCCTCGCCGCGCCAGCGGCCCGGGTGCAGCTCGGCCTTCAACCGCTCCACGGCGTTGACCTTCACCACCACCCGCTGGTCGAAGTCGCTCCCCGCATCCAGCCCCAGGTACGTGTGCGTCGGCCGAGCGAAGCAGTTGTGGCTGATCACGCCGTTGGCGACGAAGTCGCCCGTGCCGGTGGTGATGTCGTACATCGGGATGGTGAAGCCCAGCCGCTCGACCGCCACCACCCGCAGGTCGGCATCGCCCTTGACGGCGAGATCGTCGAAGGTGCGCTTCCGGGTGATGCACGGGTCGACGAGGTGGAAGAAGCGCAAGCGCTCGCGGAAGCCGCCGAGGATGCGCACGTACCGCATGGCTGGCCGTTCCGATTGCGACTCCACCACGACGGCGAAGCCGAAGCGCTCCAGCGCCCGCACGGTCTCCCGGATCACGACGTCGTCGGTGTTGGCGATGCGGACGACCCCGTTCGAGGAGCCCTCGGCGTCGAAGATGCCGGCCAGGAAGCCGCGGTCCCACGACTCTCTCGGCTCCGCCGCCCACGCCACGAGGGAGGACACGCGCTCGAACGCCGCGCGTGACTGCGCCCGGATGGCTCGAACCTCCTTGCGCACATCCGTGGCGGCCGAGAAGGTGAACCGCTGGACGGCGACGTCGTGGTCGCCGAGGTACGAGGTCACCCGGTCCAGCGGCTCGTCGTCGATCAGGGCCAGGCGGAACCGGTACACCGTCTCCGGGCTCGGCCGACGCCCTTCGTAGGTGTAGGCCCCGAGGGTCCCGTCTCCCCGAACCATGCCGCACAGGTACCCGCGCTGGTAGTCCTCGTCGTGCTTCGGGGCGGCGGTGAACGCACCGACGCCGAGCAATGAGTTGTTGGTGGTGAGGTGAGGACGCTGGCCGACCGTTGCGGCCGCAACGTGCTTCCAGCCACGTTCGGTCAGGAAGCGATGGTCGCCGCTGGCGACCAGCTCGGTGCCGTCGGCCAGCGTCACCCGCCACGCTTCCTTCTCGGTCTCCCAGTGGTCGAGCACCTCGGTCGGCACGTAGCGGCGGTACATGCCCCGACGCTCGGTCCCGTACACCTGGTCGCCAGCGCGCAGGTCGGCGATCGGCTTCGTGGTGCCATCGGCGAGCAGGATCGGGGTGTCGCCCGCCAGGCAGTAGCTGCAGGCGTGGGAGCAGCCGCGGTAGGGGTTGACGGTCCAGCGGAAGGGGAGGTCGCTGGCGCCCCTGACCTCGTTCAGGAGGCGCTTGGCCTCGACGTGGAGGAACTCCATGCCGCGGAACTCGCCCCGGCCGACCTCACGGCGGACCGTCTCGAACATGGCGCCCTGGGCGGCCGGCTCGTCGGCGAGGTCCCAGCGCAGCTGGGCAGGTCCGGCCAGGGGGGACGCGGGGCGACATGCCCGCATGGTATCGAACACACGTTCGCTGGTGTCAAGGACCCCGCCGAGCGCCACCTCCCCCGAGGGCCGGCCCGACGGCGGTGACGCCGGGCGCCTGGTCAGTCGGGCCGCTCGAGCTGCTCGAGGGCGACGGCGGGGTCGGCGTAGGACTTCAGCTCGATGACGTTGCCGCTGGGGTCGCGCAGCTTGGCCTTGGTCTGCTCCTGTGGCGTGCCGGCGAAGTCGACGTGGAGCGGGTCGGCCCAGTCGACCTCGGCGGCCTCGGCCCGGGCCAGGAGCTCGCGCAGCGGACCTGCGCCCAGGGTGGCGCCGAAGTGGCGCACACCGACCTGCTCGGGCGCCAGCACCTGGTCGGGGTGCTCCTGGAGGGTCAGCTGCATGCCGAAGAACCACACGTCGAGCCACCCCTCGCGGACCCGCCCGAGCCGGCAGCCCAGCACGTCGACGTAGAAGTCCCGTGCGGCGGAGAGGTCGGCCACCGGCAGCGACAGGTGCAGGACAGGTTCCACGGGCGACCTCCGGATCGGGCCAGCGGTGGGTCCGCTCGACCGGGTCGCATCTTCCCAGGTGGACGCGGTGGGGCGGCCGTGGATTCGGGCGGGGGCGGCCGTACCGTACGGGCGTCCTCCGACCGACCGGGTCGAGGCTCGGGCTCCGGAGGTGGACGTGCGGAAGGTGATGATCGACCTCACGCCGCTGCGGGAGCACCGGGACCTCCGGCTGCTGCTGGGCGGCGAGCTGGTCTCGGTGGTGGGCACCCAGCTCACCATCGTCGCCGTGATGTTCCAGGTGTACGCCCTGACGGGATCGTCGCTCTACGTCGGCCTGGTGAGCCTGGCCGAGCTGGTGCCGCTGCTGGCGGGCGCCCTGGTGGGCGGAGCGGTGGTCGACGCCGTCGATCGGCGCAAGCTCCTGCTGGTCGTGACCGCGCTCATGGGGCTCTCCTCCGCGGCGCTGGCGCTGAACGCCGACCGGGGCGCGGTGCTGTGGCCGCTGTTCGTGTTCCCGGCGGTGACCGCAGCGCTGTCGGGGTTCGACTCGCCGGCTCGTCGGGCCACCATGACCCGGATGCTCCCGACCGAGCAGCTCTCGACCGCCAACGCCATGTTCCAGGTGCTGGCCCAGCTGGGGCTCATCGTGGGCCCGGCCATCGCCGGCCTGCTGCTCGGCGGCGTGGGCATCCGGTTCGTCTACTGGATCGACGTCGCCAGCTTCGGTGCTTGCTTCGTGGCCATCGCCGCCATGGCCCCGCAGCCGGCCGCGGCCGGGGCGGCCAAGCCCGGCCTGCGCTCGATCGTCGACGGCTTCCGCTTCGTCCGCACCCGCCCGGCGCTCCGCGGCGCCTTCCTCATCGACATCAACGCCATGGTGTTCGGCCTGCCCCGGGCGCTGTTCCCCGCCCTCGCCCTGCACCGCTTCGGCGGCGGCGCGAGCACGCTCGGCTTCCTGTACGCCGCGCCGGGCGCCGGTGCGCTGGTCGGCGCGGCCACCACCGGCTGGGTGGCCGACGTGCGCCGCCAGGGCCAGGCGGTGATCGTGGCCGTGGTGGCCTGGGGCGCAGCCATCGCGGCGTTCGGGCTGGTGGCGTGGCTGCCTGTCGCGCTGCTCCTGCTGGCGGTGGCCGGCTGGGCCGACGTGATCTCCGCGGTGTTCCGCACCACCATCATCCAGGTCGCCACGCCGGACCACCTCCAGGGGCGGCTCTCGTCGCTGCAGACCGCGGTGGTCACCGGCGGGCCCCGCCTCGGCGACATGGAGGCGGGCAGCGTGGCCAGCGCCTTCGGCAACCAGTTCTCGGTGGTCTCCGGCGGCCTGGCGTGCATCGTCTGTGCAATGGCCGTGGCCTGGCTCATCCCGGGCTTCCGGCGCCAGGGCCTCGACCCGGAGTCGCCCTCGGACCCGGCGGCCCCGGCTCTCGCCTGAGCGAGCGGGCAGCTCGCCCGTCGGCCTCAGCTCAGCGAGTGCGCCAGTGCACCGACCAGGTGCCCCAGCCGGCGACCGAGGCCACACCCTCCCAGTCGCCGGGCAGCGCGTCATCGACCTCGGCGGCGAGCAGGTGGATGGGTGTGCCGGGGCCCCGGGAGTTGACCCAGATCACCACGCCGTCGGGTGCGAGCACCCGCTCCACCTCGGTCGGGAAGAGGAAGGCGTTGGCCAGCACCAGCGCGCCGACCGAGCCGTCGGCCACCGGCAACCGGGAGGCGTCGCCCTGCACGAGGTGCGCGGGCTCGCTGGGGGCGTTGCGCAGCATCTCGAAGGAGATGTCGACCGAGGCGAGCACGGCGAAGTGGGGCGCCAGGAAGCGGCTGTGGATGCCGTTGCCGGCCCCGATGTCGATGGCGAAGCGCCGCTCGGCGACCGGCGCCGCGGCCAGGCCCCGATCGAGGGCGTCGATGACCGGCGCCTCGCGACCGGCGATGTCGCGGGTGGCCCACTCGTCGGCCAGCTCGTCGAACAGCGCCACCACCTCGGCCTTGCGCTCGGCGGTCCACCCGTCGGGCTCGAAGGCCACGGCGCGGGTGATGGCCCGCATGGGGTGGTCGGCGGCCAACCCTGGGGGGCGCGTCGCCCTCGGCTGGTGCGATGGTGCCGGGCAGTTCGGTGATCACCGGCCCATGGTGCCAGAGGGGCGCCGACCCGCCTCAGGCGATGCGGTCCTGGCCCCGGAAGTACGGGAGCAGGACCTCGGGCACGTCGATGCCGCCATCGGCGCGGTGGTAGGTCTCGACGATGGCGGCCCACACGCGGGGCACGGCCAGGGCCGAGCCGTTGAGGGTGTGGACCATGGCCGTGCCACCGCCGCCCGGGCGGTAGCGGATGTTGCCGCGGCGGGCCTGGTAGTCGGCGAACCACGACACCGACGAGACCTCGAGCCACTGGTCGGTGCCCGGCGCGTAGACCTCGACGTCGAACGAGCGGTGGTGGCTCTGGCCCATGTCCCCGGTGCAGATCTCGAAGCACGCGGTAGGCGAGGCCGAGCGAGCCGATGGTGGCCTCGGTGCGGGCCACCATCTGGTCGAGCAGGTCGGGTGCCTGCTCGGGCGTGGCGTACGAGAAGACCTCGACCTTGTCGAACTCGTGGGTGCGCAGCATGCCGCGGGTGTCGCGACCCGCCGAGCCGGCCTCGCGCCGGTAGCACGACGTGGCGGCCATGAACTTCATGGGCAGGGCCGCGGTGTCGACGATCTCGTCGCGGTGGATGGAGGTGAGCGGCACCTCGGCGGTGGGGATGGCCCACAGGTCGTCGCGCTCCACCGAGTAGGCGTCGTCGGCGAACTTGGGCAGCTGGCCGGTGGCGGTGAGCGTCTCGGTGCTCACCAGGGTGGGCGGCCGCACCTCCTCGTACTCGTCCGCGTTGCGGTCGAGGCCGTACTGCAGCAGGGCCCGGGCGAGGGTGGCGCCGCCCTTGCGCTGCATGGTGAACATGGCGCCGGAGATCTTCACGGCCCGCTCGTTGTCGAGGATGCCGTACTTCGGGCCCAGCTCCCAGTGCGGGATGCGCTGGTGCGGCTGGTAGCCGTCGGGGTCGAAGCCGACCACGCGGCGGACGGGGTTGTCGGCGTCCGATGCGCCGTCGGGGGCGTCGGGGTGGGGCAGGTTGGGGATGCGCAGGAGCAGGTCGCGGATCTCCCCGCCGACCGCGGTGGCCTCGGCCGCCAGCTCGCCCTCGCGCTCGCCGAGCGACCGGCTCTCGACCTGGGCGGCCTGGGCCTCGTCGGCCTTGCCCTCCTTGTGGAGGAGCCCGACCTGCTTCGACAGCGCCTTGATCTTGTTGCGCAGGTCGTCGCGCTCGGAGGCGAGCGCCCGCTGCCGACCGTCGAGCTCGGCCACCCGGTCGACCTCGGTGCCGTCGACGCCCCGGCGGGCCAGCGCGGCCTTGACGACGTCGGGCTCGGTGCGGATCCGGCGGATGTCGAGCATGGACTGCGACGGTAGTGCCCGGCACCGCCCGCACGGGCACCCGAATGCGCCCGACGGGGCGTGCTCCGCGGGGGCGCCCCGACCCCTTCGACCGCCCCGGGTCCGCACTAGCGTCGCCCCCGATGCCCGCCATCGAGGTCGACCGCCTCACCATCGCCTACGGCTCCACCCGAGCCGTCGACCGGCTGTCCTTCACCGGCGACTTCGGCGAGGTCCTCGCCCTGCTCGGGCCGAACGGCGCCGGCAAGACCTCGACGGTCGAGGCCATGGAGGGCTACCGCCGCCCGAACGAGGGCACCGTGCGGGTGCTCGACCTCGACCCCATCGCCCAGCAGGACCAGCTCACGCCACAGATCGGCGTGATGCTCCAGAGCGGGGGCGTCTACCCCGGCATCCGCCCGCTCGAGGCGCTCCAGCTCCACGCCAGCTTCTACGCCGATCCCGACGACCCGCAGGCCTTGCTCGACCGGGTGGGCCTCACCCACGTCCGCCGCTCCACCTGGCGCCAGCTCTCCGGCGGCGAGCAGCAACGCCTGTCCCTGGCCCTCGCCCTGGTGGGCCGGCCCCGCGTGGCGTTCCTCGACGAGCCCACCGCCGGCGTCGACGTGCAGGGCCGCCAGCTCATCCGCCGCCTGGTCCGCGAGCTCGCCCACGAGGGCGTGTGCGTGGTGCTGACCACCCACGACCTCGACGAGGCCGAGCGGGTGGCCGACCGCGTCGTGATCATCGACCACGGGCGCCTGATCAAGAGCGGCACCCCGAACGAGCTCATGTCCGCCGGCGGGAGCCGCGAGATCCGCTTCGGCGCACCCCCCGGGCTCGACACCGCGGCGCTGGGCAAGGAGATGATCGCCGCGGTCGAGGAGGTGTCGCCCGGCGAGTACCGGGTGGCCATCGAGCCCTCCCCCGCCAACATCGCCGCCCTCACCAACTGGCTGGCCGAGCGGGACCTGCCGCTGGCCGACCTGCGGGCCGGGCGCCAGCGCCTCGAGGACGTCTTCCTGCGCATGACCCAGATCACCGGCGAGGTGCCGGCGGTGCGCATCGACCCGCCGCAGCCGCCCGCCCGCTCCGGCCGCGGGCGTCGCCGCCCGGGTGCCGCGTGACCGCCCCGACCGCCACCACCGCGGCGTCGCCCGCCGGCCGGCGCTGGTGGGCCCAGACCCGCATCGAGCTGCTGCTCACGCTGCGCCGGGGCGAGTCGATCCTGCTGACCTTCGCCATCCCGGTGGTGCTGCTCGCCTTCTTCTCGCTGGTCGACGTGCTGCCCACCGGCACCGACGACCCCGTCGACTTCCTGTTCCCCGGCGTCCTGGCCCTCGCCGTGATGTCGACCGCCCTCGTGTCGGTGGCCATCGCCACCGGCTTCGAGCGCCAGATGGGCGTGCTCAAGCGGCTCGGATCCACGCCCCTCTCCCGCGGCCAGCTGCTCGGCGCCAAGACCGCGGCGGTGGTGGTCATCGAGGCGCTGCAGATCGTGGTGCTGGTGGTCGAGGGCACCCTCCTGGGCTTCCGCTTCTCGGGCCCGTCCATCGGCGCCGCCCTGCTGGCCGCCGTCCTGGCCACCATCGCCTTCGCCGGCCTGGGCTTGCTCATGGCGGGCACGCTGCCGGCGCTCACCACCCTCGCCGCCGCCAACGGGGTCTACCTCCTGCTCCTGCTGCTCGGCGGCATGGTCATACCGCTCTCGAAGCTCCCGAGCGGGCTGCGGGCCTTCTCCCAGGCGCTGCCCAGCGGCGCCCTGGCCGAGGTCTTCCACGGCGCCCTCGGCTCCGGCTCCATCCCCGGCCACGCCTGGGTGGTGCTGGCCGTCTGGGCGGTCATCGCCCCCGTCGCCGCCGCCCGCTTCTTCCGCTGGGAGTAGCCCCCGGCCGCCGGGCGCTGCCGAGCGGCGATTCCTGTCGTTCGGGGTCGCATGGCGACCCCGGGCGACAGGAACCCAGACCGCCGGCACACCGACCACCCGAGCGAGCCGCCGCCTGAGCTGGTCGCGGTGGGCGGGGTGCCTGGGACCAGGACCGCCGTCCGACCAAGGGTTTGAAGGGCGCGACGGAGGCTGGACGGGGCGATGCGTCGTGTGCGTCCGCTTCTCACCGCTCCCAGCAGCGATTCCTGTCGTCGAGGGTCGCTCAGCGACCCCGGGCGACAGGAACCCAGCCCCGCCGTCCGACCAAGGTTTCGAAGGGCGCGACGGCGGCTGGGCAGGGCGATTCGTCGTGTTCGTCTACTTCTCGCCGCTCCCAGCGGCCATTCCTGTCGTTCGAGGTCGCATACCGCCCCCAAGCGACAGGAATGCCCGCAGCTCGGGCGGTATGACCGACATGTCCGACACCCGGGCGGCCCGGCGCCAGGAGTGCGCACCCAGCAACGACAACGGACACCAATCCGAGCAACAACCCGCCAAACCGCGCGAAGCGGACATGTTGGAGTGGGCCACCGACGCACGCCCGGCTCCGCCGTCGGCGCGCCCTTCGAAACCTCGAGCAGCCACCCCGTCCCGGTCCAACCGACGACGGAAGCGAGACTCGACTCAGGCTCCGGCGTGCAGACGCCGATCGGGCCCCCGGCCCGCCGCAGCCCGCCATTCCTGTCGTCGAGGGTCGCTGAGCGACCCCGGGCGACAGGAATGCCCCCAACTCGGGCGGTATGACCGACATGTCCGACACCCGGGCGGGCCCAGCGCCAGGAGTGCGCACCCAGCAACGACAAGGGACACCGATCCGAGCGTCAGCTCGGACCGGGAGCGTCAGGCTGGCGCAGGCTGCCCGGCGGCCGGCTCGTCGACCGGGGGGTCGTCGACCGTGGCGTCCGGGGCGAGCTCGGGGAGGCGCCAGCGGTCGGGCAGGAAGGCGGCGACGAGGAGGCCGAGGCCGATGCAGCAGGCGAGGTCGAAGGGGGCGCGGAGGCGGGGCGGCGCGACGAGCAGGAGGGACAGCACGACGAAGCTGGCCACGAGGACGGAGAGCGCGATCACCCGACGGTCGCGCCACGACCGGGCCAGGCCCACGAGGCCGAGGATGGTGACCGCGAAGAAGATCGGGCGCACGTGGTCGCGCAGGGCCATGTCGCGCCCGTCGTTGACCTCGGGATAGGTGTTGAGCTCAGCGGAGATCTCGAAGTAGCCACGGAAGTTCCGGCGCACGGTGCGCCAGACGTAGTCCGGGTGGGCCTTCACGCCGTGCAGGGCGTCCTTGGTGAGCCGGTCGTTCCAGACCACCTCGTCGAACTGGGCCAGGCGGTGGTCGGGGTCGTCGTAGGCGTGGGAGAAGACGGGGTCGATGAAGGTGCCGGCGTCCTGGGCGGGTTGGGCGTAGATGGCCGCCATGGTGAAGCCGTCGGACGTGGTGGGCCGGAACGTGCCGACCTGGACCTGGTTGCGCACCAGCCACGGCACGAACACCACGAGGGTGGCGGCCACCGCACCCAGCGCCGCGCGGGTGCCGACCTTGCGCCACGCCCAGAAGGCCACCACCAGCACCACCAGGTAGCCGTTGGGTCGGGTCAGCAGGAACAGCCCGGTGAGCAGCCCCGCCGGCACCCAGCGCTCGGCGTCGGCCAGCAGCACCAGGCCGAGCAGCAGGGCGAGGGCCAGCGGCTCGGTGAGCGTGACCGTGTCGTTGGCGAGCAGCGGCGGGTACAGGGCGACGGCGGCGGCGGCGGCGTAGCCCGCGGTCCGGCCGCCGATGCGGGCGGCGAGCACGCCGGCCAGCACCACCACCAGGCTCCCCAGCAGCACGCTGAGCAGGCGGGCGGGCCACAGCGCGTTGCCGAAGACCAGGTTGGTCGGGGCCAGGAGCGCGGGGTACAGGGGCGGGCGGAACGCCGTGGCGTGCAGCTCCATCTGCGGGAACACCAGGGAGAAGCCCTTGCCGTCGGCGAGGCCCCGGCCGAGCTGCACGTACTGGTCGGCATCGGCGTTCGGCACCCACGTGGGGATCACGACCACCCAGTAGGCCACGCGCACGGCGGCGGCTGCTGCGAAGACCGGAGCCCAGCGCCTGGTCTTGCGGAGCCAGCTCTGATCCATGGCGGCCGATGCTACCGGCGCACCCCCCGCCGGCCCGGGAGGGGGTTGAGCGAAGTGACCGGTTTCGGACGCATCCGTGATGTGGGGCCTACTGGGCCTTCCACGCCCGGCGGACAGCGGTGAGCTTCCCGTCGGCGGCGACGCTGAGGGTGGCGATGTTGAGCCGCCGGGGGTGGTGCTGGTGCTCGGCCGCGCCCTGGTCGGTGCGGTTCTCGCCGGGCCAGAAGAAGGCGTAGGCCAGGCGCAGCTTGCCGGCGGTGTCGACGAACGGCGTCGCTCCACCGGGGCCGTACTCGGTCGACGTCGAGCCCAGCAGCGGGCCGTTGACCGTCTGGCGCACGCAGGCGGCGCGGGGGCCCGATGGGCAGATGGCGTAGCCCGTGGCGTAGCGGCTGTGGCCGGAGGCGTCGTCGACCCCGGAGTAGTTGCCCGAGTAGAAGAGGTAGTAGCGGCCGTTGTACCGGATCATCGAGCCGTTCTCGATGGTGAAGCCCTCCCAGCCGCCCTCGCGGGTCTCGAGCAGCTTCACCGGTGCCTTGCCGGCCACCAGCTTGCCGTTGCTGCCGATGGGGGCGGCGTAGATGGCCGACGGGTGGGGGTTGGTGACCCCGGCCAGCGCCCGCTTCCCGGCCGCCTTCCAGAGCAGGTAGTTGGCGCCGCCGTTGGTGTCGACGAACGGGAACGGGTCGATGGACCCGGCGGGGTCGGCCGAGGTGCTCTGGCACTGGACCGGGCCGGTGCCGCTGACGTCGCGGAACGGGCCGCTCGGCGAGGTGGCGGTCGCCATGGTGATGCAGAAGCGCCCGAAGCCGTTGGGGTCGTCGGACGACGTCGACGTGCGCACCGCGGAGTAGGAGAACCAGGTGGAGCCCAGCTGGGCCACGCCCGGCGCCCACACCGTGCGCTTGATCCACGGGCCCTGCGACTGGAGCAGGCCCCAGGACGACACCCGGGCTTGCGCATCGTTGTTGTCGTAGCGGCCCCAGTCGGTGTCGGTGTAGGTGCCGGCGCCCATGTTGGCCAGGCCCCGGATCTCGGCGGGGATGCCGTCGTCGTTGCGCACGGCGTAGCCGGCCCGACCGGGCGGCCCGGAGGTCGACCAGCGGGCGTGGACCTTCCAGGTCACCAGGTCGGTGGAGGTGAGCATGGGCAGGGTGCGACCGGCGGTGGGCGACGTGCGCGTAGTAGGTGCTGCCGACCTTGATGACGTGCGGATCGCCGAAGTCGCCCCACCAGGTGCTCCCGGGGGCGAACCACCCCCGGTCCTTGCCGGCGACGCCGACGCTCGAGTCCCGGTACGGCAGACCGGGGGCGACCGCCGCCGGCTTGCAGGCCACCGTGGCCAGGGACGCGACGGTGACGAGGGCGGGGAGGAGCAGGCGGCGGATGCGCATGGCAGGAGGGGTCCCGAGGTCGTGGGCGGGGGGAGCCGGTCACCGGACCCATCGGCCGACCGGGCCTCCAGCTTGAGCCATGGGCCGCTCCGGCGCCAACGGTTCGACCGATGGGGTGACGGTGGGCGCGGACGGCCCGGACGCGACGAAGGCGCCCCGGAGGGCGCCTTCGTGGAGCTCGGAGCCGCGGCGCGGCAGCCCTCAGCGGTACCCGTTGGGGGCGCTGCTGAAGATCTGGAACGTGGTCAGGGCGGCGATGTAGACGAAGATCGCCAGGACCAAGCCGGCGTAGAACACCCGGCTGAGCAGCTTGTCGTCGAACTTCAGGTGCATGAACTGGGCGGCCACGACCACGAACTTGATGGCCATCATCACCAGCAGGCCGGCGACCTCGATGAACGCCTTGAGGCCGGTGGCCCCGTCCCAGGTGGGCAGGTAGGACCACGCCACCTCGATGCCGGTGATCACGGCGAGGCCGATGGCGATGCGGTAGTAGTGCCCGTCGGTGGGGCTGTGGTGGGCGTCGGCGCCGTGGCCTTGGCCGACCGGCGGGGCGAGCGGAGCGCTGGTGTCGGTCATCCGTCGATCCTTACTTGATGAGGTAGACGACGGTGAACACGATGATCCACACGACGTCGACGAAGTGCCAGTACAGGCCCACGATCTCGACCGCTTCGGCCTTCTCCTGGGTGATGCGCCCCCGCAGCGACAGCACCAACGTCGAGATCAGCATGATGATGCCGATGGTGACGTGGGCGCCGTGGAAGCCGGTGAGGGTGAAGAACGCCGAGCTGGCCGGGCTGGTGGTGAAGCCCATGCCCTCGTTGAGGAACTCCTTGAACTCGTACACCTGGCCGGAGATGAAGACCGAGCCGAGCAGGGCGGTGACCGCCAGCCAGGAGCGCAGCGACCGGTGGTCGCCCCGCTGGATGGCCGAGACGGCGAGCACCATGGTCAGCGAGCTGATCAGCAGCACGAACGACGAGATCGAGGTGAACCCGATGTCGAAGAGGTCGTGCAGCTTGGGTCCGCTGGCGGTGCGCTCCTTGTAGAGCAGGAAGGTGGAGATCAGCCCGCCGAAGAGCAGGCACTCCGAGCCCAGGAACACCCACATGGCCAGCTTCTCGTTGGAGATGCCGGTGCTGGTGACGTGGCTGGTGCCGTGCGTCTCGTTGGGCGCGCCGACCGGGTCACCGGGCGCCGCGATCTCGTGGGGATCGGCCAGGTCAGTCAACGAGCGCTGCTCCCTCGGTGGCCACGGCGTCGCCGCTGGCATCGGACGGTTCGGGTTCGTGGTCGTCGTGGTCGCCACCGGGCTCGGTGGACGGCTCCATGATCCAGCCGTACATGGCGCCGACGATGAGGATCACGCCGACGATGCAGAACAGCAGGTTGTAGATGAGGCCGTAGGCCACCCAGGGCAGGCCGAAGGCCAGGACCAGGGGCCAGTACGACGGCGACGGGAGGTGCACGTCGGTGGCGTCGCCCTTCTGGGAGACGTCCTCGGTGGCGGCGATCCGGACCAGGCGGCCCTTCTCGTCCTCGCCGTACTTGCGGTGCCAGAAGTCGTCCAGCGACGAGATGGTGGGGATCACGTCGAAGTTGTGCGCCGGGGTGGGGCTCGGGAGCATCCACTCGAGGCTCCGGCCGTCCCACGGGTCTCCGGACATCACCAGCGCCGAGGCCTTGGCCTTGCGGCGGCTGTTGAAGATGTTCCAGAAGAACACCAGGAACGAGGCGGCGATCAGGAAGGCGCCGACGGTGGACACCAGGTTCCACAGGTTGAAGCCGTAGCCGTCCCGGTAGGTGTAGGTCCGCCGCGGCATGCCCTGCAGGCCGAGGATGTGCATGGGGCCGAAGGTCAGGTTGAAGCCGATGAGCAGGAACCAGAAGTTGACCTTGCCCACGAAGTCGTTGAGGGCGTAGCCGAACACCTTGGGCCACCAGAAGTACCAGCCGCCGATGAAGCCGAAGAGGGCGCCACCGAAGAGGACGTAGTGGAAGTGGGCGACGATGTAGTACGTGTCGGTCTGCTGGGTGTCCGACGGCGACACGGCGTGGGTCACGCCGGACAGGCCGCCGATGGTGAACATCGTGACCAGGCCGATGGAGTACAGCATCGGGGCGCTGAACTTGAGCTTGCCGCCCCACATGGTGGCGAGCCAGTTCAGGATCTTCACGCCCGTGGGCACGGCGATGAACATGGTGGACATCGAGAAGGCCGCCACCGAGATGGGGCCGATGCCCGAGGCGAACATGTGGTGGGCCCACACGCCCCAGCCCATGAAGCCGATGGCGATGCCGGAGAACACCATGAACGGGTAGCCGAAGATGGGCTTGCGGGCGAACACCGGGATGATCTCCGAGATCACCCCGAACGCCGGCAGGATCATGATGTAGACCTCCGGATGCCCGAAGATCCAGAAGAGGTGCTCCCACAACAGGGGGGTCTGCACCCTCGGACACGTCGAAGAACTTGGCGCCGAACAACCGGTCGAACATCAGCAAGAACTGCGCTGAGGTGAGCACCGGGATGGCGAAGAGCAGCAGGAACTGCGTCACCAGGCTCATCCAGGTGAAGACCGGCATCTTCATGAGCGTCATGCCGGGGGCTCGCATGTTGAGCACCGTGGTGATCAGGTTGATGGCGCCCACCAGCGACGAGATGCCGGTGATGAGCAGGCCCATGTTCCAGAAGTCGATGCCGTGGGTGGGCGAGAAGATGACGCCGTTGTTCGGGGCGTAGTTGAACCAGCCGCCGTCGGCGCCGCCGCCGAGCAGCCAGCTCGAGTTGAGGACGATGCCACCGAAGAGGAACACCCAGAACGACAGCGCGTTGAGCCGCGGGAAGGCGACGTCACGAGCACCGATCTGCAGCGGCAGCAGGTAGTTCATGAAGGCGGCGCCGATGGGCATCACCACGAGGAAGATCATCGTGGTGCCGTGCATCGTGTACACCTGGTTGTACAGGTCGGCGCTCAGCAGCTTGCCGTTGGGCTGGGCCAGCTGGAGGCGGATCAGCAGCGCCTCGGTGCCGCCGATCAGGAAGAAGAACAGCGCCGCAGCGCCGTACATGATGCCGATCTTCTTGTGGTCGACCGTGGTGACCCAGCTGCGCCAGCCCTTGGCCTCGCCCGGGCGGGCGAACACGCCCATGGGGCGCGTGCTGAGCTGACCGCCGCTGCCGAGAGCGAGGGGTCCGTCGGTGGAGGACATGGCGTGCTCCTACTTCAGGGTGGTGAGGAAGGCGACCAGATCGTTGATCTGGTCTTCGGACAGGTTGAAGTTCGGCATGCCCCGGCTCTCCGGGCTGGGAACGTCGCCGGGCTTCATGGCCTTCATCGACGGCGCGTTGCGCAGCCAGGCCTGGAGGTCGGTCCGGTTCAGGCACTTCTTGATGCCGGCGTCGGTCTGGGCCCAGTCCTCGCCGAGGTCCCGGCACGCCTTGGTGTCCTTGCGGAGGTTGAACTTGGCCCCGGCGAAGGTGGAGCGGCTCATGAAGTGGGTGAGGTTCGGCGCCTCGCCGGACACCTGGTTGACGACCGGCGGGTACTTGAAGGCACCGGTGGTCTTGCCGGGATCGCCGGCGGGCGGGGCGTCGCTCAGGCCGGTGATGCGGTGGCACGAGGTGCACTGCGAGTTGAAGGTGGTCCAGCCGGCGAGGGCGCTGTCGGAGGCCGACGACGCCCGCGGGTTGAACTCCTTCTGCTGGTGCTCGGTCCAGGCCTGGTAGTCGTTCTCGTCGAGCGCCACGACCTTGATGCGCATCTCGGCGTGGGACAGGCCGCAGAACTCGGTGCACTGCCCGATGTACTCACCGGGCGAGTTGGCCTCGATGGTGAGCGGGTGCGTGCGGCCGGGGACGGCGTCCTTCTTGCCGTTGAGCGCCGGGGCCCACCAGGAGTGGATGACGTCGCGGGACTTGATGTGCAGGGAGATCTCGCGGCCGGCGGGGATCACGAGGTCGTTGGCCGTGATGATCTCGTCGAACTTGCCGTCGTTGTTGGTGTCGTAGCGGTACTCCCACCACCACTGCTGGCCGATGACCTCGACCTGCACGGCGGTCTTCGGGTCCGGCTTCTGGGCCAGGTCGAAGATGGTGGCGACGGTGAAGCCGCCGACCACGGCGAGGATGACCGCCGGGATGGCGGTCCAGCCGATCTCGAGCTTGAAGTTGCCGTGCACCTGCGACGGGAACTCGTCGAAGTCGTCGTCGTCCTTGGCCCGGAACTTGAGCGCCACAAAGAGGGCGCCGCCGAGGATGAGCACGAACACCACGCCGGCGATGCCGAAGATGGGGTTGATCAGGTTGTTGATCTTCTCCGCCTCGGGCCCCTTGGGCTTGAGCGTGGTCTGCGGCGCGTCCTTGGCGCACGAGGCGGCGAAGACCATCACGCCCAGCACCATCGGCGCCAGCTTCAGCAGGCGGGTACGGGCTCGGCCCTTCATGGTTCCTCCTGGGTGGCTCATCGGTTCCCCACCTGGATCACGGTCTGCGAGGGGGAGGGCAGCGGGGCCAGCCCGGCTTCGCCCGACTTCTCTTCGTGCTCCTCGGCGTGCTTGCGCTCCCCGTGGATGGCGGCGGCCACGCCGCCGGCCAGCAGGGCGACACCGCCCACCAGCAGCAGCCCGGCGATCACCGACTGCGACAGCTTCGGTTTGTTCACGATCAGCAAGCCGACCAGGAAGACCAGGACCGGCACCAGGCCGAAGACGGCGTAGGAGCCGTACTTGGGCAGGGCCAGCAGCACCCGGGAGATGGCCAGCACGAGGCCGCCGACGCCGATGACGGCGAGGGCCGGGATCTCCACCGGGTACATGAACCGGTTGCGGATGGTGCGGTTGACCTCGGCGTCGCCGGTGGCCCGGTCGGACCAGGCCCGGACCGCCCACTCGACGGTCGTGATGATCAGGCCGATGAGCCCGATGGTGAACATCAGCGGGCCGATGGCCAGGCCGAGGACGAGGGCGCCCAGGGAGAAGGCGGCGACGACGGGCCAGTAGTTCACCGTGGCGGGCGGCTCGACGGCCGGGACGGCGTCGAGGCCGGCGACCTGGGCGACGGCCTCGGCGTCGCTGTCGCGCAGCGCCGCGAGGAAGATGCCCAGGAAGAGCGAGGAGGCGGAGAGGCCGACCAGGATGGTGAAGCCGACGTGCTCGCCGACGTAGCCCTTGTAGCCCAGCGTGAGCGGGCCGATCAGCGAGTCCATCCCGAGGGTGTGGTTGCCGGTGGTGCCCGCCCAGAGGAAGGCGACGGCGTAGCCGAAGCCGGCCAGGGCGAGCAGGAACTTGGAACCGGTCTTGAACATCGCTGGGTCCCTACTTCGTGACGTAGATCGCGAGCCAGATCACGGCGTGAGCAGCGATCGTGACGTACCAGAACAGGGCAGCGGCGGTGAGGCCCTCACGGTCGCGACCGTGGTACTCACCGCCGAGGGTGCGGAAGGTCATGACCGCGGCGTAGACCAGCCCGAGGATGATCATCGCCAGGTGGGCGCCGGTGACGGCGAAGATCAGGACGCCGGGGGTGGAGCTCACCGCCAGGTCCATCTGCGAGTAGAGGAACGACGTGGCGTTGATCACGGCGATGCCGAAGAAGATGGTGAGCGCCAGGGCGAGGTACGCCATCTGGCGGTCGTTCTTGCCGACGGCGTCGACCGCCCACCACATGGACACGCCCGAGAGCAGCATGGTGGCGAACGCCATGTTGCCCGGGGTGAGCGGGATGGACGACCCGGCGGGGAGCCAGGTGCCACCGGTGGCGAGGGCGTTGGTGCGGGCCGAGATGTAGACGCCCACCAGGCCGACGATGGCCATGAAGGCGCCAGCGGCGACGAGGGCGGTGCCCACCAGCAGGACCCGGGGCCGGGCGGGCTGGGGCGCGGGCGGCAGGGCGAGGGCGGCGTCGGCCATCAGTTCTCCTCAGACAGGTCGACGAGCGGCTCGGCCGACGTGACGACGGCGAGGTCGCCCTCGAAGTTGGCGAGCGGCGGGGGCGACGGGGCGAGCCACTCGAGCGTCTGGCCCTCCCACGGATCGGCGGGCACGTCGGTGCCGGCCTTGAGCAGCGGGAGGAGCGAGGCGGCGGCGGCGAGGATGCCGAGCAGCACCAGCACGGTGCCGACGACCACGACGACGTTCAGGCCCTCGATGCCACCGGTCCAGTCGGGGGCGAGCTCGGGGCCGTCGCCGAAGATCCCGGACACGACGTCGGGGATGACGATGGCGGCCGAGCCGAGGAGCAGCACCAGCGGGGCCAGGCGGCCGAGGGCCTCGTTGGCGGGCTGGAGGCCGATCTTGGTGGCCCACCAGTGGACGCCACCGAGGGAGGCGATCACCGCGGCGAGCACGGCGGCGTGGCCCACGCCGATGTCGGCGATGGAGCCGGCCGGGGACCAGGCGGGGATGGAGGCGACGGCGCCGGAGAGGGTGCCGAGCAGCAGGACGAGCAGCGCCGAGGTGGCGTAGAGCGCCCCGGCGGTGAGGCGGAAGCTGCCCCGGCGGAACAGGTCGCCGGCCAGGCCGAGGATGGCGAGGACGGGCAGGACGGCCACCAGCGCCAGGGCGATGACCAGCCACTCCTTGTAGATCTCGCCGGTGGCGCCGGCGAGGAAGGCGCCGAAGCCGAGGATGCCGAAGGCGCCGATGGCGCCCTGGGCGGCGAAGCGGGGGGCGATGCGGGTGCGGGCCGTGGTGGCCAGCACGTCACCGGCGAAGCCGAGGACCGGGACGGCGACGGTGTAGATCTGCGGGTTGCGGAGCACCCAGGCCAGCTGGCCGTAGAGGCCGGCGTTGGAGCCGAACGACGAGCCGCCGTGGCGGTGGTCGACGTACATGACCACGAGCAGGCCCACCAGGACCGGCAGGGTCAGGATCCAGAGGATGGCGGCGACCGCGACCGACCAGGCGAACAGCGGGGTGCGGTCGAGCGTGAGCCCGGTGGTGCGCAGGGCCAGGACCGTGGTGGCCAGCGAGACCGCAGCGACCAGGAGGGCGACGGTGATGAGGCCGAGGGCGGCGATCCAGAGGTTGACCCCGGAGGCGCGGCCGCCGCCGGGGCCGCCGTTCATCAGGTAGGAGGCGACGAGCAGGGCCGAGCCCATGAGCCAGCCCCAGTAGGAGGCGGCTGCGGCCCGGGGGAAGGCGATGGCCCGGGCCCCGACCTGCAGCGGCACGACCACCATGGCCACGCCGATCACCAGCGGGAGGGCCAGCAGGAACACGCCGCCCACCCGGAAGAGGGTGAAGAACTGGAAGACGGTGTCCCGGGAGAACACGTCGAGCGTGGCCGGTTGCGTGCCCTCGACGGCGAACAGGCCGCCCAGCACGATCATCGGCAGGCCGAAGGCCAGCGACGTGATGATGAACAGCCTCCCGATGACCTTGTGGTCGCCGGAGCCGAGGACCGCGGCGAGGCCACGGGGCTCGGCCCGGGGTGCCGCAAGGGCCGGCTCGGAGGCCGCCGCAACGGTCTCGGGAGGGGTCTCAGTTACAGCCATGGGCGTGCTGACCTCACCGTCATCTGGCCCGGCTGGGGACACGATGACGCCTCGTGGGGAAACGGTTCCGTACGGATCGGGACACTACACAGTCGCCCCCTCGGCCAAGAAAAGCCGGGGTAAAGCGCCTGATCTGGATCCGAGATGGCCGACGATGCGGTCATCTCGGACGGCGGGGAGGCGAGCGACCGGCTCATGCGTGGCGCACGAGCTGGTCGAGGGCCATGGCGCCGAAGAGCAGCGTCACGTAGGTGATCGAGTAGGTGAACACCTTCATGGCGAGCTTGGTGCTGGGGTCCCGGTAGAGCTTCACCGTCATGGCGGTGAACACCCCGCCGAGGACGATGGCCGCCCCCAGGTAGAGGTTCCCCATGTCCGCCACGGGCGAGAAGACCAGGGTCAGGGCCCAGAGGATGACCGTGTAGACGACGATCCGCGACGCCGTCTTCTTGAGGCTGACCACGCTCGGGAGCATGGGCACGTCGACCGACGCGTAGTCGTCCTTGTACTTGATGGCCAGCGCCCAGAAGTGCGGGGGCGTCCAGTAGAACATCACCGCGAAGAGCACGATCGGGGCCCAGCCCAGGCTGTTGGTGACCGCGGACCACCCGATCAGCACCGGCGCGGCGCCGGCGGCGCCGCCGATCACGATGTTGTGGGTGGAGGTGCGCTTCAGCCAGAGCGTGTAGATGAAGACGTAGAAGAGGCAGGCGGCCACGCCGAGCACGGCGCTCAGGAGGTTGACCAGGCCCCAGAGGTAGGCGAAGGCCAGCACCTCGATGGCGATGGCGAAGGTGAGCGCGGCCCGGGGCGTCATGACCCCGGTGACCAGCGGCCGGCCCTTGGTGCGCTCCATCACCTTGTCGATGTCGCGGTCGACGTACATGTTGATGGCGTTGGCACCGCCGGCGGCGAGGGTGCCGCCGATCACGGTGTTGAGCATCAGCCAGCCCGACGGGAGGCCCCGCTGGGCCACCACCATGGTGGGGACGGTGGTGATCAGCAGCAGTTCGATGATGCGCGGCTTGGTCAGCGCGACGTACCCGGC
This sequence comes from Aquihabitans sp. G128, assembly GCF_019048865.1. Lineage (GTDB taxonomy): Bacteria > Actinomycetota > Acidimicrobiia > Acidimicrobiales > Iamiaceae > Aquihabitans. The sequence goes on from NZ_CP077604.1 coordinate 2,909,176, forward strand.
GACGCGCACACGCAGCGGTGACGGGGCCTGCTGGAGCACGGGTCCGACCCTAGGTGTCCGCTCCGCCGGGAAACGAGTCGACGGGAGTTGCCGTCGGGCCGCCACCTGTGCGTCGCGACCGGTCCGCCGTGCGCCCTCTGCCGCCCGTCCCGCTTTGGTCGCCAGGCGGGGACCGGCCGTAGCCTGGCCCGGTGATCGCCCGCCTGCGCCAGCCGGTGTCGCCGGAGCTGTACCGCCGGATCACGGTGGTCGCCTTGGTGCTGCTGATCTTCATCGTGGTCACGGGCGCCGGGGTGCGGCTGACCGGCTCGGGCCTCGGCTGCACCGACTGGCCGAACTGCACCGACCAGCGGTTCGTGGCCGAGCGGGGCGACGTCCACGCCATGGTCGAGTTCGTCAACCGCATGATCACCGGGCTGGTCTCCGCCGCCGTCGCGTTCGCGGTCCTCGGGTCGTTGCGCCGGGCCCCGCGCCGAGCCGACCTGGTGCGGCTGTCCTGGGGGCTGGTGGCCGGCGTCCTGGCCCAGATCGCGCTGGGCGCGGTGGTGGTCAAGACCGACCTCAACCCGTGGCTGGTCCAGGGCCACTTCGTGGTGTCGATGCTGCTCGTCCTCGACGCGGTGGTCCTGGCGCACCGGGCCCGGCTGCCCGACGACGTCGCCACCCGCCCGGCCGTGACCCCGATGCTGCTGCGGTGGGGGCAGGCGCTGGTGGGCTTCGCGGTCGTGGTCATCCTCACCGGCACCCTGGTCACCGGCTCCGGCCCGCACAGCGGCCACAACGAGGCCGAGGACGGCGCCACCGCAGCGGAGAAGCTTCGAGGCCGCCCGGGCGGTGAAGCGGCTGCCCATCGCCGTGCACGACGCGGCCCGCATCCACGGGATCGCCATGATGGCCTTCCTCGCCGCCGCCATCTGGGTGCTCGTGCAGCTCCGCCGCCACCACGCCGGCACCGCCCTCGTCAGCGCCGGCACCGGCCTGCTCACCGTGCTCGTGCTCCAGGGCGCCATCGGCTACACGCAGTACTTCACCGGCGTCCCGCCCCTGCTCGTCGCCCTCCACGTGCTCGGCGCCTCGCTCGTGTGGGTCGCGGTGCTGAACCTGGCCCTGCAGATGCGGGCGCCGGTGGTCGACGGGCCCTCCGGTCCGCGAGACTCCGACGGTGAGCAGCGCGCCGGTCATCTCTCCGACGGAGACCTCGTCCCCGGACGCTGACCTCGACCTCGACACCGACCTGCCGTGGATCGTGCTGGTCTGGAACGACCCGATCAACACCATGGAGTACGTCGCCCTCGTGTTCCGGAAGCTGTTCGGCTACTCCAAGGCCAAGGCCGAGCGCCTCATGCTCGACGTGCACGAGAAGGGCCGGGCCGTCGTCTCCTCCGGGCCGCGCGAGAAGGCCGAGATCGACGTCTTCCGCCTCCACGAGCACGGGCTCTGGGCCACCATGCAGCAGGACGACTAGCGGTGGCGCTCTTCGGCTCCCGCTCGAACCCCGTCGCGCGCCGCCGCTCCGACGGCTCGTTCGACCTGGTGCTCGCCCCGGAGCTCCGGGAGACCATCGGCGCGCTGCTCGGCGAGCTCGACGAGCTGGTGGCCGAGGGACCCGGCGACCCGAGCCTGCGCCGGCTGGCGCCGCCCGCCTACCTCGACGACGCCGACAAGGACGCCGAGTACCAGCTCCTCGCCGGCGACGAGCTGCGCAGCTCGAGGCAGCAGGCGATCGCGGCCGTGCAGGGCTCCCTCGCCAAGGACCGCCTCAGCGAGGACGACCTGTGGGCCTGGCTCCAGTCGCTCAACGCCCTCCGCCTCGTGGTGGGCACCCGGCTGGGCATCGACGACGACCACCACGAGCACGACCCCGACGCCGAGGGCCCCGACGCCGGCTTGTGGAGCATCTACGACTTCGCCACCTGGCTCCAGTACAGCGTGCTGAAGGCCCTGGGCGGCTGACCCGCTCGGCCGGGCCGGTCGGCCGGTCAGGCCGGTCAGGCCGGTCAGGCCGGTCAGGCCGGTCAGGCCGTTGGCTCAGCGGCAGCCGAGCTGCAGCTGCTGGAGCTTGGCGGCGCCCTCGGGGCTCTGCACGTAGGTGGAGCTGGTGAGCTGCTCGACGCTGAGGTTGGTGACGATGGCGTCGGCGTAGCAGGTGGCCTGCTCGGAGCTGGCCCCACCGGCGTCCATGACCTGGTCGTAGACCTGGGTGCGGGTGACCGGGACCACGAGCAGGTCCGGGGTGACCTTGCCGGCGCCCTTGGCGGCGTCGCCCGGGTCGCAGGAGCGGAACCGGACCTGGCCGTCGACGGTCTCCACCGACGCCTTGCCGGCCGGCGAGCCCTTCACCCAGTCGCCGAGCGCCGCGGCCAGCTCCTCGACGTCCTTGGGCGTGTCGCCGGCTGCGTGCACCTGCACGCACACCGTGCCCTTCTCCCGGTAGACGACGTAGCCGTCGCCGCCGAGGCCGTCGGTGGCCTTGAGGGCCACGGCGGGGCTGAGGCGCGAGGCCAGCATGAGGTACCAGGTGGTCGGGCCGAACAGGCCGTCCTCGATCTTGTCGGTGCCGGACGGGGCGGCGACGGTGAGCGGGTCGGACTCGGCGGCCGGGGTGCCGAAGATGAGCGGGTTGAACAGGACCTCTTCGTTGGGCACGTCCTCGAACGCCTTGTCGAGGTCGCCGCCGTCGAGCGCGAGGTGGGCCACCAGCTCGGGGCCGAAGATGTAGGGCGCCTGGAAGAGGGCGCTGAGCACCGGGGGCACCGACTTGTCGATGGTGTCGGAGGCGGCCTTGCCGGCGGCCTCGCTGTCCTTGGCGTAGGCCTCGCGCTCCTTGGCGGTGAGCACCTTCTGGACGTACTCGTCCTCGATCCGCTCGGCGTCGCCCTCGGCCAGCGCGCGCAGCACCGGGGCCTCGTCCTCAGGGAGGTCGGCCAGGCGCTCCAGGTCGAAGTGCTGGTCCTGCAGGACGTGGGTGAGCTCGTGGGCCAGGGTCACGCGCAGCGCCGGGGTCATCTCGGTGCCCCGGATGAACACCTTCTTCACCTCCGGGTCGTAGAAGGCGAGCGTGCCGGTGTCGCTGAGGGTGTCGTTCGCCTTGCCCAGGTCGACCTTGCCCTCGACCAGGCCCAGGGCTCGCAGCTGGGCCACGGCGTCGTCCTGCTGCGCCTGCTCCTCGGCGCTGGGCGCGGCGGCCTCGGCGCTCGCCCCGCCCGTGGAGCGGGCGCGGTAGTCGGCCTCGGAGAGGAACTGCACCTCGACCGGGTGGTCGAAGTCGAGCTTGCGGGCCTTCGCCACCCAGTCGGCGATGGGCTTCACCCGGGCGTCCCACTCGGACGGGTACTTCCGCCCGCCCTGGGTGACCACATAGGCGCCGCCGGCGACGACGGCGAGGACCACCAGGGCGGCGAGGGCCACGATCCAGCGGGGGGCGCGATCGATGCGGGGGATGGACGCGGTGTCGAGCCCGGGGAACGGTGCCCGGGGCGGGGGCGGCGGGGCGGGGATGGACTCGGCGTTGGCCCACGGGTTGGTGGCCGCCGCGGTCGTGCGGCTGACGCCGCCCGGGCCGGGCAGGGGCGGCAACGGCGTGTTGCCGGGCGGCGCGACCGGGGGGCCACCGCCCCACGGGCCGGGCTCGCGGGGCGGCTTGGGCCAGCTCGGGTCGGTCACCGGGCCACCCCGGCGGTGGCCGTCCGGCCGATCGGACGCCGGGTCGGGCTGGTGGAGCGGGGCACGCCCCCTCCGTCGGCACCGGGGTGCGTGCCCTTGAGGCTCGGGGCCCAGGGCCCGCCGTCGATCGTCGTGCGCTCCACGGGTGCGGACCCTACCGGCGCGCCCTGCGCGCCCCGAGCCGCCCACCCGTCCGGTTGACGCCGCCCGGCAGCCGGCGCGACCTGGGAGCCTGGGCCGGTGAACGTCCACGACCTGCCCACGCCGTCGCTGTTGGTCGACGCCGACGCCTTCGCCCACAACGTGGCCACCATGGCCGAGGCTCGACCGGGGGCGCAGCTGCGGCCGCACGTGAAGGCGTTCAAGTCCACGGCGCTGGCCCGCCGGCTCGACGCGGCCGGCCACCACGGCTTCTGTGCCGCCACCCCCAAGGAGGTGCTGGGCATGGCTGCCGCCGGCCTGGGCCACGACCTGCTGCTGGCCAACGAGGTGGTCGACCCGGGCCCGCTGCGAGCGATGGCCGCCGCCGATGCCCGGGTGACCGTGGCCGTCGACTCCGACGCCACCGTCGACGCGGCCGCCGCCGCCGGCATCCGCGAGGTCCTGGTCGACGTCGACGTCGGCTGCTTCCGGTGCGGCTGTCCGACCGCCGATGCCGGCCGCCTCGCCAGCCGCGCCCGACGTCTCGGCCTCGAGGTGCGCGGGGTCATGGGCTACGAGGGCCACCTGATGATGGAGCCCGGCGAGACCCGGGCCGACCGGGTGGAGGAGGCCATGGCGCTGCTGCTCGGCGCCCACGCCGACGTCGGCGGTGACGTGGTGTCCGGCGGCGGCACCGGCACCTTCCGGGAGAACACCTGGATCACCGAGCTGCAGGCCGGGTCGTACGCGCTGATGGACACCGCCTACGGCGGCCAGGGCCTCCCCTTCCAGCAGGCCCTCTTCCTGTGGCTGACCGTGGTGTCGGTGAGCCCCGGGGGCTGGGCGGTGGCCAACGGCGGGCTCAAGGCGCTGGGCATGGACCACGGCGACCCCACCGCCGAGGGGTACCGGGTCCTCTACTGCTCCGACGAGCACGTGACGCTGCTCCCGCTCGGCGACGGCGGCCTGCCGAAGGTGGGCGACCGGGTTCGCGTGGTCCCGGCCCACGTCGACCCCACCGTCGCCTACCACGAGGTGCTCCACGTGGTGCAGGGCGAGGACGTCGTCGACACCTGGCCGGTGGACCTCCGGGGCTGGTAGCTCCCCGCAGCAGACGGCTCGCAGCCCCGGCACCGCTGTCGTCCGTTCGGCTACCTTGCCGGGCGAGCACGGCGGCTCGCAGCGGATGGGCCCCGTCGATCGCGAGGGGACGACATGCGGACGAGGCGAGCAGCGGGCGTGCTGGTGGCCGGGGTGGCGGCGCTGGCGCTGGCCGCCTGCAACCCACCGGCCAGCAACGACACGGCGTGGAAGTCCGGTGGGGTCGCCACCACCGCCGCACCCGCGGCGCCCCAGAAGGCCGAGGCCCTCGCGGTGGCGCCCGGACCCGACGGCTCGACCTACGTGGCGGTGGCCACCTCGACGTACCCCACGCCGACGACGGAGCGCCGCGAGCTCACGCTGCGGAAGCTGGGCGCCTCGGGCTGGGACCTCGCCTTCGAGGCCGCCGGTCCCCTGCCCGGCAGCCTGGGGACCGACGAAGCCATCACGATCCTGCCCGCCCCCGACGGCACGATCTACGTGAAGCAGCACTCGACCAGCATCAACTGGTTCCCGCAGCTCCGGGTGTGGCACGTGCAGGCCGATGGCCACCTGGCGACCGGCTTCGGCGACGGCGGCCGCATCCAGAACACCGGGATCGACGTGAACACCACGTGGCCCGCCACCGTCGACGCCAGCAGCCGGTTGCTCGTGGCCATCCCGAACGGCAGCGTCGTGCGCTACCTGCCCGACGGCAGCCCGGACCCGGCGTTCGCCAACCCGGGCGGCACCGACGTGCTGGCCAGCACCCCCTCGACCCTGGTCCGGGCCACCAACGACGTCCTGGCGACGGTGTCCGATGGCGGCGTGGTCGGCCCGAGCTTCAGCGTGCCCGGCAGCGGCCCGGTGGTCGCCATGGCCCCGACACCGGCCGGCCAGGTCATCGTGCAGCGCGGCGCCACGCTCACCCGCCTCACCGCCGCCGGCGCCATCGACACCGGTTGGGGCACCGGGGGCTCGGTCACGCCGACCGCCGCCTTCCCTGCCGGTTCCCCGCAAGGTGCAGCGCCCGGGACCCGGGTCCAGGCCGACGGCGCCACGGTGCTGACGTGGGCCGCCACCGACGGCACCGGCGCCCTGGTCGCCAACCTCACCCGCCTGACCCCGGCGGGTGCACCGGACGCTGCGTTCGGCACCGCTGGCGTGGTCCGGCTCGACCGCACCGCCAACGCCACCCCGGCCGGCTTCGGCCTCCAGGCCACCGGCAGCCTCGGCCGCTCGGGCACCGGCCTGGTGGCCGGCACCACCGCTCCTGACGGCACCGGCCGGATCACCCGCTTCGACGCCACCGGCCAGGTCATCACGTCCTTCGGCACGAGCGGGTCGCTGGCCCTCGACGCGCCCACCGTCGGCGCCATCGCCCCCTCCAGCGCGATCACGCTCGCCGACGGCCACGCCGTGGTGGCCATGCTCGTCACGGGACCCAAGCTGGTCCTGGCCAAGTTCGCGCCGAACGGCAACCGGGCCACCAGCTTCGGGGTGCAGGGCGTGACCGCCCCGGTGGCCGTCGACCCGCAGACGCCGCCTCCGGTGCTCCGGGCCCTGCCCGACGGCAGGCTCCTCGTCGCCACCGGCACCTACTCGATCGCCCTGACCCGCTTCCTGGCCAACGGCCAGCTCGACACGTCGTGGGGCACCGGCGGCACCAAGACCGTCGACGCCGGGGGCGGCCCCGTCTTCGGCGTCCAGCGCTTCGCGGTGGCGCCCGACGGGTCCGTCGTGGTGGCGGGCCAGGTCGCGTCCGGCGGCCCGACGCTGTTGCGCATCTCCGCCGGCGGCGTGGTCGGCGAGCCGTCGCTCGTGCCCAGCGGCACGCCGCGGGCCAACCGGCTCGAGGCGCTGGCGCTCGACAGCAAGGGCCGACCGGTGGTGGTCACCACCTCTGGCAGCTACGGCGACGCCGACCTGGTGATGCGCATCAGCCGGCTCACCACCGCCCTCGCCCCGGACCCCACCTTCAACGGCGGCACCCCGCGCCAGATCGCCACCGGCCCCGTGTCGATCACCGACCTCGACATCGCCCCCGGCGACCGACCGGTGGTGCTGGTCCGCCCCTTCGGGAACCCGGCCACCTCCAGGGCCGTCCGCCTCACCGCCGCCGGCGCACCCGACGCCACGTTCGGCAGCGGCGGCACCGCCAGCCTGGCGGCCTCGCCCACCGCAGCGGCCGGCACCACGTTCAGCGCCGTCGCCCTGGCCGTCGATGCCCAGGGGGCGCGCCGTGGTCGTCGGGTCCCAACTCCGCAACGGCGCCGACGCCGCCGTGGTCCTGCGGCTCGGGGTCGACGGCAAGCCCGACAAGGGCTTCGACGGCGAGGGCTACCGCGGCTGGCCCGGCTCGGTCGCCACCAAGTGGACCGCGGTCGCCATCGGCCCCGACGGCAAGATCACCCTCTCCGGCCAGGCCGGTCCCCACGTCGCCGTCACCACCCGCCTCGCCGGCGGCTGACCGGCCGGACGCCCCCTCGGCGTGGGCAGATCTGGCGCATGGGGCTACCATGAGGGCATGGATGTAGCCACATCGCAGGTCGAGGTCGGGGTGCGCGAGCTCAAGAACAACCTCAGCCGCTACCTCGAGCGCGTCCGGGAGGGTGAGGACCTCGTCATCACCGATCGCGGGCGGCCGGTGGCTCGCCTGTCGCCGATCGACGCCCCGACGGACCGCCTCGCGGCGCTCATCGATGCCGGCCTGGTCCGTCCGCCGGTCAACCCCGTGCGCCACCGGGTGCGGCGGATCCGTGCCGCCGGACCGGTGAGCGATCTGGTGGCCGAGCAACGTCGGTGATCACCTACGTCGACACCTCGACCCTCCTGAAGGTGCTCGTCGACGAGCCGGGGTCGGACGTGGCCGAGCAGGTCTGGGAGGCGTCGCCCACGTTGGCCTCGGTGGCGCTCGTCGTCGTCGAGGCCCGGGCGGCGCTCGCCCGGGCCCACCGGACCGGACGGCTCACCACGGCGCAGCACCGGCAGGCCAAGACCGGCATGGCTGGGCTCCTGGGCGACCTCACCCTCGTCGAGGTCTCCCCCACGGTGCTCGACCAGGCCGAGGACCTCGCCGAGCGAGACGCCCTGCGCGGCTCCGACGCCGTCCACCTCGCCGCCGCGCTCCTCGTGGGAGCCGAGGTGCTGAGCAGCGCAGATCGCGAGCTGTGCGACGCCGCCGCCCGCCACGGCCTCCACGTCGCCAACCCCCTCGACGGGCTCGCCTGATCGCCACTTCGCCTTCGGGACGCTCGGAGGTCGGCTGCTACCGTGACCGGGTCCCGGCAACGGGGCAGGCCCCCATCGTCCAGTGGCCTAGGACGCCTGCCTTTCACGCAGGTAACACGGGTTCGAATCCCGTTGGGGGTGCTCCGGCCCAGGCAGTAGCTCGCCCGCAGGCACGCCAGGCCGATCCGCCAGCTTCTCGACCGATGCCAACGCAACGTTGCGCTCACCACGTTGGACCGCCTTCGGCCGTCATCGTGGCAGCGGGACGCTCGCTCTCCGTCGCGATCATTCGTGATCTACCGCCGCAGGGCCTCATCGGGGTCGATCGACGATGCACGGATTGCTGGGTAGAGACCTGCGATCAACCCGACCAGGCCACCGATGATGACCGCTGTGGGTAAGACAGACACGTCCAAGGTCGGAGTCCACTGGCGGCCAAGTGCAACCGTCGTGACCACGATGACGCCTGCTGAACCTCCGACGATCCCGCCAAGGGTTCCGAGGAGAGAGCTCTCGGCGAGTACCTGGATAGCGCTCTGAGTCCGGGTGGCCCCCAGCGAGCGACGCAGGCCGAACTCAGGGACCCGCTCCATGACCGAGACCAGGGTGATGTTGCCGATGCCGACGAGCCCGACGACGAGTGCGACCATGGCCAACACCACGAGCAGGGATGAGAGTTCGCCATCAATCGCCTGACGTAGGGCCTTGGGAGCTGGCGGTGTCGAGACTTGGACAGCTTCGGGGTTCGTTGGGCGAGCTGCAGCAGCTACCTGAGGGCCGACGACTTGGGTGGCTCCCGGTTTCGTCTCGATGACGAGCCGAGCACCGGCGATGACGTCGGCACCCCACAGACCGGTGAGGGTGGTGGCAGGGATGACTGCCGCGCTGAGCAGGTCGGAGAAGCCGGCCGTTCGGTCGAGGATGCCGATGACGGTGAAAGGGGTGTCCCCGATGAAGATGGTCGGTTGGAGCCGCAGGGGTGGTGTTGCCATGCGGCGGGCGGCGGCGACCCCAAGGATCACGACGCGATCCTTCCGTTGGAGGTGGCCCCCATCAAAGGCGCGTCCCTCGGCGATGTGGCCATGAACGGCAGCGAGCGTCTCCGGGGTGGCCCCGATGACCTGAGCGCCGTCACCCGCGGCCTCTTCGGCACGGAGGCTGGTCCGGACTGGGGTGCTGGCACCTGCAGCTGCGGTCAGCGAGCCAACCTTCGCCACCCCGTCGATGCTTGCCACGCGCTCGATGTCCGCGGCACCAAAGGGCTCGATCGCAGGTCCGTCGTTCCTCGTGCTCTCCGCGCTGACGACCCTGAGGTCGACGTCGTCGAAGGCTTGGGACACTTGGGCTGATGCGGTTTGGGTGATCCCCAGGACAGCGACGAGTGTGGCAACGCCGAGTGCTGTCCCAAGGGCGGTGAGTGCAGAACGACCTGGCCTGGCCAACACCGCAGCGAGGGCCTCGGCCATGAGCGCGTGGATCTTGGGGCGCTGTCGAGGCCCGCGACGTCGGTTCACCCGGTGGGCTGCAGGACGCCGTCGGCGATCCTGAGAGTTCGGTCTGCGGCGGCGGCAACGAGAGGATCGTGGGTGATGACCACGACGGTCGTGCCGACGGCGATCTGACGGGTGAGCAGGCTGAGCACTTCCGCGGCAGTGTGGGAGTCCAAGTCCCCAGTGGGCTCATCGCAGAGCAGCAGCGACGGTTCGCCGATGAGTGCTCTCGCAATGACCCCGCGCTGTTGTTCTCCACCTGAGAGCTGAGTGGGGCTGAACTCGGCACGCTCGGCCAAGCCGACCGCATCGAGGGCTTCCTCGGCGAGGCTCAGACGGTCGCGAGTTCGGACACCTCGATAGAAGAGGCCCATGGCCACGTTCTCGACGAGCGTCCGTTCCGGGAGGAGGTGGAAGGCCTGGAAGACAAAGCCGATCTCCCGTGCACGCAGCCCGGTCCGGGCTCGCTCGGAGAGTTCGTTGGCTTCCCGACCTTTGAACCGCAGTGAGCCGCTCGTCTGGGTGCGGAGCAGTCCGATCACGCTGAGAAGCGACGTCTTCCCAGATCCGGACCGTCCCATGATCGCTACGTGCTCACCTTGTTCGATCGACAGATCGACATTGCGGATGGCATGGACCGGATGTGCGCCGCTGTAGGTCACGGAGAGATCGCTGAGTTGCAGCAGCGGCTCCCTCATCGCCCTATCACCACCTGGTCACCGTCTGACAGGCGGCCCGTCGAGGCGAGGACCTCGATCATGCCGTCGAAGTCGCGTCCTGTCGTCACGGCAACCTTGCGCTCTCGGCTGTCACTTCCTCGCTGGACAACGATTGTGGAGCCATCGGCCTGCGCGATGAGGGCGGCGACCGGAACGGTCAACACGGGTTTCTCGGTCGAGAGGACCTCGATCTGTACGACGACATCGACGCTCACCAGATCCGCGGGCACGGCCTCTGCGGGCATCACGGTGACCGAGTAGGTGCCTTCCTTCGACGGCTCCTGCGCGACGCTCTTGACCAACCCGGCAACCGTCGAACCCCCTCGCCCGCCAAAGGTCGCCACCTGTCCAGCCTTCACCTGGCTCGCGAAGCCGGCGTCGAGCGCTCCCATGAAGACCAGCTCAGCTGAGCGGAGCACCATGACCTTGCCTTCAGCAACCGGCCGACCGAGACGAGCAGCGATCGTCTCGACCACCATCGGGAGGCGGGGAACGATGGAAACCTCGGCCTTCGGGATCAGTGGCCCCGCCCTCTCCTGGAATGCGGTCTGCGCCTGCCGTGCCTGACGACGAGCCTCCACCGCTGATCGATGCGCGACGACGTCGCCCGCATCGGCCGCGGCTTCGACCGCTGCCTGTGCTTCGACAACGGCCACACCGAGCTCCTCCAGGGATGGCCCGTCGGGCGTCACCTCGAGTGCTGTCGAGCCCGCCCGGGCGTACAGCTCTCGAACTGCCGCCTTCGTCGCATCGCCGTAGACGTCATCGGCCGGCTCTGCGAGTAGACCGAGTCGTACGAGTGCAGCCTCAAGTTGCGCAACGTCGGGGCCAGCATCGAGCGGTCGGATGTCCCGATATCCAGCCAATGCACCAACGAGCACGAGTAGCGGGCGACCGGTGACCGAGAGCAGCCGCTGCCCCTCGGTGACCTCCACGCCGGGCTTGACCGGCAGATCCGTCACCACTGGGGTGGCGCCTTCGATGACCGGCACCGACTCGACGGTGAACGACTCCACGGGTGACGACCGCATTCGTACGCTCACTCGCTGAGAAGTCCGAAGCTCCACCGCAGCGGTCAGAGCGGTCGGCTTGGGTGGTGCGGTGGCCGCAGCCCGGTCAGCGGGAGACTCGATGCTCCTCCCCGCCAACCATGCCCCAGTGGCCACGGCGACGATGAGCAACAGCACGACAGCGAGCCGACCGCCGCGCGATCTCCATCGCCGTCTCGGCGACCCGGTCACCCTCCTCCACCGGTCCGCAGCGCGTCCTCGGCCTTTGCCAAGACGGCGTCACGGGAATCCATCCAGGCGAGGATCGGCCCTTCAACCGAGGTCATCGCCTTCTGCTCCAACGGTCCTTGCACCTTCACGATCGTTTCGTTGAACTTGGCTGAACGGCGGCAAGTGGCATCGGTCGTGGCCATGTCAACCTCGACTTGAGACACTGTTCGCGCTTCTCCCATGGCCCCCTCCTTGCCAAACTTCGCAAGAGCATCGCCAATTGCTTCACCGTTGCTGGCGTAGTGGTAGCCGTCCTCCGCCATGCATCTCGACCAGCGCTTCTCGGCCTTGGTCCACTCGTCGCTCTCCTCGAAGGCTGCCGTCGCCTGGCCCGTTGCCTCTTCAATTGCTGCACGGGCAGACGACCACTCGACGAATGCGTCGCCGCCGATCACCTCTCGACCCTGGGCTAGGCACCCATCCTTCGGCACGCTGAACCCGCCGCCCTCGACCTCGACCTCTTGACGCTTCGTCCCCATGAAGGCCTTGTGGAACTCCGAGCGCTCGGCCGGTGGCAGTGCGTCCTCATACTTCTGGATCGGGCTCGCTGATGGATCCAGAGCCGATCCTCCAACGATGTCGCCATACCCCTCGGTCTTGGTGCGAGCCGGGTCCAGGTCGCCAGCCCCGAAGGGATTCGCGCCTCGTTCCACGGGCACCAGCGTTGGCTCGTAGTTGAAGCCGAGCTTGGCCATGCACTCCGCAGCCAACACGGTCGCGCCGTTCTCCAAGGTCGTAGCGTCGGCCCCTAGTTGCAGCAGAACAGCTGTCAGCGGGGGAATGTCCCCTCCGGCATCCGAGGAAAGCCAGTCGCGAGGCAGCTCCACGTCACTCGGTGGACCATCAAGCGACTGGCCTTGACCATCAGCGCTAGATCCGCAAGCAACCAGGCCTGCTGTAAGGCCCAGGGCGACGATCGTCGAAAGGGCCCCAGACCTCAGCCCCATCGGTGAGCGGTCAGGTCGTCGTCGTAGGTAGCCGTGAGCGATGCCTTGTAGCCGCCCCGAGCGATGTAGAAGTTCGAGTTCGGCGATGCCCCGTAGTAGTTGACGTAGTGCCGGGTGCCGTAGGTGACGCCATCGTTGTCGATCGAGGACACACTGTCGTTCAGCCCGCAGTTGATGAAGGCACAGCTATCGAAGCTGTTGTTGGTGTACGTGTCATCGTTACCGCTGTATCGAGCCCAGTACCCGTCGTAGTTGCCGTTCTGGAACAGGCAGACATAGGTACTGATGCACCGTGACTCCAGCGCCGAGGCCGGACTCGCCGGGGCTGCGATAGCCACGCCAACAACGCCTGCCATGAGAACCGACGCTACGAGGGCGTTCCGTACTGAACCAAGCTGCCCAGACTTCATGATTTTCTCCTTGTAGGTATGGCGGCCTGGCAAAGAGACGGGGTGAACCCCCTCGCCGTTACGTGAACTTTAGGCGAGCACCGGAAGGCACGCCAGTCATGTCGGATTTGTCTAATTCACGAGAGCTTGGCTCCGATTGTCAAGGCTATAACTCGACCAGCGGCGACTTCTACGGTGCGCTCGGCCAGTTCGTGTTCATCGTGAAGGGCGACGTGTGGATCGAACCGGCGAACGGTTCTGGCGTCGGGCCGATGCAGATCCGATACCGCAGCGGCTTCCGACGTCGACAACCTCAACTCGGCAGGCTCAACGCAGAAGCCGTTCCATGATGCTGCCGCCGAACGGTGTTTAGAAAGAGCCCTGATCAGGGGTGCTCCGATGCGGGGGCGCTCGCGGGTTTCGGAGCGAAACCAACTCGCCGACGACCCACCAGCGCCTCAGAAGCCCTCCGCCGAGGTCTGGAGAAGAGGTGACCCACCCGCCAGGCGCCTGGGCTTCAGAAGCCGGCGGGCTCGGCGACGGCGGTGGGAGAGGTGAGCTCGATGGGGTCTTCGAGGGCGGCGAGGCGGGCGGGGCGGACGACGCCGATGAGGGCGACCACGGCGAACAGGGCGATGCCCGAGAGGGCCGTCACCGGGCCGAGGCCGAGGTGGTCGGCGATGGGACCCTGGAGCGTGGCGCCCACCGGATACAGCACGCCGAGGGCCAGGAAGTAGAAGCTCAGCACCCGGCCCCGGAGCTCGGCGGGGGCCCGCAGCTGCACCACGGTGCCGATGCTGGAGAACACGAACATGTAGGTGGCGCCCACACCGAGCAGGGCGACGGTGGCCAGCAGGGCGGTGGGGGCGGCGCCGTAGAGCACCAGGGCGACCGGCAGCGCCACGAGGCTGGCGCGCAGCATGCGGTAGCGGCCGAACCGGGCGGCCAGCACCGGCAGCAGGAAGGCGCCGGCCACCGCGCCGATGCCCTGGGCGGTCACGAACCGCGACGTGAGGCTGGAGTCCCCGTCGAAGCGGACCCGGGCCATGGCCGGGATGAGGGCGATGAACGGCGAGGCCGTCAGCGCCACCACCGAGATGAGCACGATGGCCGAGCGCACGCCGGGCTCGGCCCACGCGGCGATGGCGCCGACCTTGATGCGGGCCCACAGCCGGGCTTCATCGGTGGACGGCGCCCGCTCGGCGAGGCGCAGGGCGCGCAGCGCCAGGAGCATGGCGGCGAACGAGAGGGTGTTGATGGCGAAGGCTGCGGTGTAGGAGCCGAGGGCGATGGCCACCCCCGCCAGCGCCGGGCCCACCACCCGGCCGAGGTTCCACTGCGCCTGGCTGAGCGACACCGCGGCGAGCAGGTCCTCCTCGGGCACCAGGTCCGGGAGCATGGCGCTGTAGGCGGGGAAGCCCAGGCCGGCCACGCAGCCGGCGCCGAACACGGCGAGGGCCACCATGGCCGGCGACGTGTGCCCGGTGGCGGCCAGCAGCGTGAGGAGCGCGGCGAACACCATCTGCAGGCCGTTCATGGCGATGACCAGGCGGCGGCGATCGAAGCGGTCGGCCACGGCGCCGCCGATGGGCCCGAGCAGGCCCATCGGCAGGAAGCCGGCGGCGGCCACCAGGGCGGTCCAGCCGGCCTGGCCGGTGTCGTGGGCGACCAGGTCCCCCACCGCGACGGTCTCCATCCACGTGCCGACGTTGGAGATCAGCCCCGCCGACCACACCAGGGCGAAGTTCCGGTTCCGCAACGGCGCGAGCGCCGCCCCCCCGCCGCTTCGCCGTCGTCGCCTCCCCTGGTTCGCTCACCGAACGAGGATGCCAGCAGAACGCGCCGACCCCTCCACGAGATCGGCAGAGGCGGCGCCGGCAGCCAGCAGCCAGCCCCCCCGTCGCGGTCTACGGTCCGCGACGGAGGCGCTGCCGGTCAGTTCGGGGCGTGGACCCCGTTGGCGTGGCCGTAGTCGCGCTCGAGGTTGAAGCTGCGACGCTCGAGGTCGGGCCAGGCGGCGTTGTCGGTGCTGCTGATGTGCTGGCGGACCAGGCCGGGCCCGGCCGTGGTGACCGCGCCTTCCCCGTAGGGGTCGGTGAACCACGTGGTGGGTCCGCCGGCGTTGGCGATGCGGGTGCTGTGGAGGTAGTAGTCCCGCTGGGCGCCGTTGAACGGCGAGGCCGGGTCGGGCTTGGCCATCTGCATGCCGGTGGCGTGCTCGTGCTCGGTGACCTCGTCGAACGGGTAGCCGCGGCTGGTCCCGCCGTCGGCGCTGTCGGTGAGGTCGGAGACGTCGACCAGGTCGAGGATCGAGCTGTTCACGCCGCCGGCGTGGGCCCGGGCCGGGTTGCGGATGCCGAACCAGGGGTCGAACGTCGCCAGGGTGGTGCCCTGGGGGGTGGTGAGGTCGCTCATCGACTGCCACACCTCGTAGAGGGCCCACACCGAGCTGCTCTGGCTCGGCGGGACGAGCACGTCACGGTCGATGCAGAACCGGTCCGGGATGAGCCGCGAGCCGCCGGTGCCGTTCGGCAGGTTGCTGCCGGCGGTGGTAACCGTCTGGCGGTCGCACGAGCGGTTGAACTGGTTGGCGTTGCCGAAGCGGGCCAGCGTCGACGAGATGATCGCCGTGCCGTCGGTGCAGCGGACCGCGTACAGCAGCTCGTGGGCGTTGTTGATCAGGGCATCGCCAGAGTGCGAGCCCTGGTGCACCTTGATGAGGAAGTCGCAGGTGATGGGCTGCCCGTCGACGTCGCGCAGGTACCCCCCGGGGGGACGCGGTCACCAGCTTCACGTCGTTGGCCACGATGATCTTGTGGCCCACGTTGTCCTCGTGGCGGGTCACGTTGTCCCGGGTGGAGGCGTAGGTGTCGAGCGCCTCGCTCACGTAGCCGAAGGGGATGCCCCGGCTCTCGGTGGGCTTGGCGTCGAGGAAGTCGGTGACCCAGGTGTAGAGGTCCGAGGAGCCGGGATCGTCGCCGTGCTCGTGGCCGAAGGAGCACATCAGCCCGGTGGTCGGATCGACCGCGGTGGCGGGGTGCCAGGTAGGGTACAGCTTGCCGTCGGGACCGATGACCGAGAACGAGCGGTGGAAGGCGGCGCTGCACGTGTCGTACGACGTGGGGGTCCAGTTGCGCTCGCGGTAGGCCTTCGACGTCGGCGTCTCCTCTGGCGGGAGCTCGGGGCGCTGGACGGTCACGGCGACGCCGCGGGCCTCGAGGGCGGCCGGGGCCTGCTCCTTGAGGCGGACCTGGCCGGCCACCGTGGTGCCCGGCGCCGCGGCGGCGAGCTGGGCGGTGCTGAGCTTGACCACGATGGCCGAGGTCTTGGCCGCCGCCACCGAGTAGGCCCGCACCGGACCGTCGACCGTGCCCACCCGCACGCGGGTCTCGCCGGTGCAGGCCTTGGCGCCGGCGCAGCGCAGGGTGAAGGTCACCGTGGCGTCGTCGGCCACGGGCAGCACCGTGCTGCCCGAGAGCGAGACCGCCGGCGGCGGCGGCTTGCACGCTGCGAGGGCGCCGAGCGCCACGGCGACGCTCACCACCAGCCCGGTGGTGGCCCGGGTGGTCCGGCGGCCGATCACGAGCGGGCCGTCACGGTCTTGGTGACCTCGGCGCCGCTGACCCGCACCGAGGGCGAGAACGTGACGCGGATGGTCTTGGCGCCGGTGGTGTTGAAGGCGGCGAGCAGGACCGTCGCCTTGCCGTTGGCGTCGGTCTTGACGAGGTGCAGGACCTTGCCGTTCACGTAGACCCGCACGTCGCCCTGCGGCACGGTCCCCGGGGCGGAGACCGTGATGCTGGCCGTGACCCGCTGGGTCTTCACCTTCGGGTTGGTGGGCGTCAGGGTGACGGCCACCGTGCCCTTCGCCTTGGCGATGGTGGCGGTGGTGTCGTCGGTGACCGGGCCGTGGTGCTGGTCGCCGCCGTAGGTGACGGTGAGCGCCCGGGTGCCGGGCTCCAGGGCGGTCTTGCCCAGGGTCAGGGTGTAGCGGCCGTTCCCGTTGAGCGTCGCCGTGCCCAGGACCGTCGCTCCGCTCTTGATGGTGACCGAGCCGGTGGCGGCACGGCCCTGGCCGACGACCCGACCGGTGATGGTGGCGCCGGTGAGCCCGTAGGTGCCGGTGGCGGCCTGGGGCTCGATGGTGGCGAGGCTGCCGACGGTGATCGACGAGGCCGCCGACGCAGAGCCCGCCTGCTGGGCGGTGCCGCCGTAGGTGGCGACCACCGAATACGTGGCCCGCGCGCCCCAGGCGGTGGTGCACGAGGCGTAGCCGTCGCTCACGGCCACCGAGCCGCAGCCGGCGATGGGCGTGCCACCGGCGGTGAAGGCGACGGTGCCGGCGGTGGCCCGGGCCTTGTCCGGGCCCAGGACGTGGGCCAGCAGGAGGACGACCTGGCCGGTGAACGGTTCGGTCTCGGACACCTCGAGCGAGGTGGTGGTGGCCAGCTTGGCGACGGTGAAGGCGGAGCCGGCGGACTCGGCGCCCTGGAGGACGTCGGTGCCCGCGTAGGTGGCGACGACGTCGCCGGAGGCCTCGGCCGCGAAGGTGGCCGTGCAGGTGGCGGCACCGGCGGTGACCGGGACGCTGGCGCAGCCGCTGATGGGCGAGCCGCCCAGGGTGAAGGCCACGGTGCCGCTGGCGAGGGGGGGCCGGGTCGCCGGCGCCCTTGGTGACCGCCGCAGTGAACGAGACCTCTTCGCCGGGCAGGGCCTTGGTCGGGCCGGTGAGGGCGACCTCGGTCTCGAGCCGGCCCATGAGGGCGACGGTGACCTCGCCGTTCTGGGTGCCGGGGCGGGAGGCGAAGTCGGCGCCGACCGCGAAGTCCCGCACGCCGTTCCCGTCGAGGTCGCCGAGGGCACCGACCTGGCGACCGAACCGGTCGCCGGCTGCGGTGCCGTCGATCCGGTAGCCGCCGGTCGCCGGCAGGGTGGCGAGCGACTGGGTGACGGCGGTCGGGGCGCCGTAGAGGACGTAGGTGGCGCCGGCGCCGTTGAAGGTGCCGCCGGCCGGGTTGGCCGGGTCGAAGCCGTAGGCGCCGAGGGCGAGGTCGGGGACGTCGTCGCCGTTCACGTCGCCGAGGCCGGCCACCGAGTAGCCGGTCGAGTCGCCGGAGGTGGCGCCGTCGATCCAGTAGCCCCGGCGGACCGGGGCCGGGCAGGCACCGGGGTCGGTGACCGTGCCGGCACAGGTGAAGACGGACTGGCCCGAGGTGGCGGCCGGGTCGGTGTAGACGCGATCGGTGCTGGCCGAGCCGAACACGATGGCGGCGCCGCCGTTGCGGGGGCCGGTGGTGGCGTTGGTGACGCCATCGGCGCCGATGAGCAGGTCGGCCTTGCCGTCGCCGTCGACGTCGCCGGCTGCCGAGACGGAGATGCCGAGGCGGTCGCGCTGGCGGGTGGGCCCGACGATGGTGAAGCCCTTGGCGCCGAGGTCGGCGGTGTCGACCTCACCCGTGGTGCCGCCGAACACGACGTAGGCCGCACCCGGTGCGGCGATGCTGGCGCCCCACGGGGTGGAGGTGTAGGCGCCGAGCAGGAAGTCGTCGATGCCGTCGCCGTTGACGTCGCCGACGCTGGCGATGTTGCCGATGCGCTCCTCGTTGACGGCGCCGTCGACGGTCAGCAGCAGCTGGCCGGCGGTGGGCGCCAGGAGGTCGACGTCGGAGATGTCGTCGCGCCCGGCGACGACCCACACCCGGCCGTTGTTGGTGCGGCCCTGGGTGTCGGCGGCCACCTCGGCCACCGCGAAGTCGTCCAGGCCGTCGGCGTCCAGGTCACCGACGGGCGCCATGGAGAAGCCGACGTTGCCGCTGCTCTGGCCGCCCTTCACGGTGAAGCCCCGGTCGCCCAGCGAGTCGAGCGCCAGGCCGGTGAACTGCTCGGCGCCGAAGACCACGTAGGTCTTCTGCGCCGTGTAGTGGGAGATGGCGATGTCGTCGAGGTCGTCGCCGTTGACGTCGCCGACGCAGGCCACGGCGAAGCCGGTGAAGGCGTTGGCGGTGGCCGGGCCATCGAGGCGGACCGCGCCCGCCTCGGTGGGGTTGGCGAGGGAGGCGCCCGAGACCTCGGGGCCGCCGAGGATCACGTAGGAGGCCCCGATGTTCGCCGTGGGCGTCTTGTCCCAGAACCAGGCGCCGACGACGGCGTCGTCGTAGCCGTCGCCGTTGACGTCGCAGGGCCCGTTGGCCAGCGCCGCGCCCGTGGCGCTGCTGGCGTCGCCCACGTAGCGCAGGAGCTCGGCCGGTCCGCCGGCGTCGGGCGTCGGCAGGGCGGCGCTGGCCGTCGGGGCACCGATGGCGCCGGAGGCGCTGACGACCAGCGCGATCGCGGATGCCGCGACCTTCAGGGATGCTCGCTTCACGTGGACCTCGTGCTCTGCTCGCGACGCCGGCGGGGCCGGTTCGCCCGGGGTCGTTGGTAAGTGCACCTAACAGTAGATATTCGCAGAGGCGCGCGTCAAAGGTAGGAAAGCTATCCAAATCGTCCCGCCCGGTGGTTCGCGACCGGACGGTGGCGTGGGGCGCCGACGCCGGGCCCGAGCCCCGGGCCCGCAACGTCGACAGCGAGCGCGGGCTGCTCGGCGGCTGAAGCCGTGGCACGGTCGTTCCAGGCGTTGGCATCGTTCGGACCCCTTCGACGCCATCCGGCGGCCCGCCGCACCGCCGGCGGATGGGCCATCCGGACCGTTCACCCGTTCGGTGGTGGGGATCGCTGCGGGGCCGCCGAATGGAGGCAGGAGGGAACCGGCAGGCGGCCGGTTGGAGGAGGACAGGGACATGGGCATCGAAGCATGGGGCGGGGTCGAGCGGCGCACGGCGGGATCGGGGGCGACGGCCGGGCGGCCGTGGCTCGGGTTGCGCCGACGGGCCACCGATGTGGACCTCGACCGTTTGGCCGACGTCATCGACATGACCGACGCCGCGCTGGCCCGGACCGAGGCCGAGATCCGTGGCCGCCACCCCGAGTGGTCCGACGACCAGGTGCAGCTGGCCGGCGTCCGCCTGCGGGTGGGCGACGACGTGTTCGCCCGGGCCCACCCCGGCTCGGTCCGCCTCCGGCCCTGAGGCGCCTCGGTCAGCCGGCAGCCGGAGGGTCGGCCGCAGGTGCGGCCGGGGTGACGAGGGTGGCGGCCCACAGCGCCAGCGGATCGGTCGGACCCGGGCGGGTGGCGATGAACCGCGCGAACAGGGCGCGCGACGCCTCGGTCCCCACGCCGCCGTGCACCGGCGGCAGGTACACCGACGGCAGGTCCCGTGCGTGGCGGTGCGCGTCCCAGAGCGAGGCGAGCTCGCGAGCCCCGTCGGTGGCCGAGTCGAGCGCGAACACCACCCGCTCCACCATGGCCGTGGCCGCGGCACCGAGGCACATGAGGCACGGTTCGAGCGTGGTGTAGAGCACCGCACGGCCTCGACGACCGCCGACCACCCGGTCTGCCTGGTCGAGGGCGAGCAGCTCGGCGTGCACCAGCAGCCGCCCCTGCGTGGCCTCCTGGGTGAACGCCCGCCCGATCACCTCGCCATCGGCCACCACCACCGCACCGATGGGCAGCTCGCCGATGGCCAGGCCCTTGGCCGCCATGGCCAGGGCCTCGTCCATCCACCGCCGGTCGGCCTCGACCATGTCTGCCAGCCGACCCGCCGGCAGCGGCGCCGCCAGCGGGGCGGGAACGATCGGCTCGGGCTCGGGCTCGGGCTCGGCCAGCTCGGCCCGGACCTCGGCGGCCAGCACGTCGGGCCCGGCGGCCGGTGCCGCGGGGTCCGGGCTCGCCGCTGGCGGATCGGCCTCGGGCGCCGGATCCCGACGCGAGCCCGGGTCGGGCTCCGGTGGCGGCGCGCTCACCTCCGTGGGGGCGTCCTCGGGCGGGATGGGGGTGTCGTCGGGCATGGATCCTCAGGAGCTCGGTCGGTCGAGGGCGGTGATCGGAGCCATGGCGTGGCCCCGGATCGTCGGTCGGATGAGCGCGATGGCCTTGCGAGCGCTCTCCCGGGTGAGGTCGACCGGTTCGAGGCCCGCGGCCTCGATGGCCTCGGCCGTTCGGCGGGTGAGGCGGCAGCCGCCGGCCACCCGGCGCCACACCGGGTCGAGCCGCCGCTGCCACCGCAGCCGGTCCGGTCGATCGTCGGCCGCCACGTGTTCGAGGAAGGTGAAGGTGCCACCGGGCTTGAGCACGCGGCGCACCTCGGCCAGGGCGGCGGCGGGATCGGGGACGGTGCAGAGCACG
Organism: Aquihabitans sp. G128; assembly: GCF_019048865.1. Taxonomy (GTDB): domain Bacteria; phylum Actinomycetota; class Acidimicrobiia; order Acidimicrobiales; family Iamiaceae; genus Aquihabitans. The sequence continues at coordinate 2,930,340 of NZ_CP077604.1, forward strand.
AGGGTGCCGACCACGGCGTCGAGCGAGCCGGACGGCACGCTCAGTGCGGCGGCGCGGTCGGTGCGCACCTCAGCGGCGCCGGGGGCGAACGTGCCGCCGCCTCGGGCGGCTGCGAGGCGCTCCTCGAGCTGGCGGCGCATGCCGGGGTCCGGCTCGGTGAAGACCACCCGCCGGACCGCTGCCGGGTAGTGGGCGACGTTCGCGCCGGTCCCGGCGCCGATCTCGAGCACGTCGCCCGTCAGCCCGGCCAGCAGCTCGTGGCGCCAGCCTTGGAAGCAGGCCTCCTCGGCCGGTGCGACGATCCGGTCGTAGAGGGGAGCCAGCAGCCACGCCATGGCGAGAACCTAGGACCCCGGCAGCGACCTCGCCGCCGGGCGGCCGGTCAGACCGGGGGCTTCCAGCCGGCCAGCACGGCGAAGCGCCAGTGCTTGAACAGGCAGTCGACCTGGACCAGGCCGGCGGCCCGGAACATGGCGAGCTGGTCCTCGACGCTCGCCGGGCGGTCGATCGACATGCGCTCCGCCGCCGCCGCGAGGGTGGCGTCGGTCGCGCCCAGGGCCCGGGTGTGGGCGTCCCACCGCTCGCGGTACGCGACGTCGAGGGCGGCGGTCGGACCCGCCACCTGCTCGGCGTTGAGCAGGACGCCTCCGGGCCGCAGGGCCTCCGACGCGCGGCGGTACAGGTCGGCCTTCTCGTCGTCGGCGAGGTGGTGGATGGCCAACGCCGAGGCGATGACGTCGAAGCCGCCCTCGGGCAGCGGGTCGCGCAGGTCGGCCACCAACGTTCGCACCCGGTCCTCCAGCGGGGCGAGCCGCTCCTGGGCCTTCTCGAGCATCGCCGGGGCCTCGTCGACCAGCACGAACGACGCCTCCGGCAGCGCCGCGGCCAGCGTGCCCGAGAGCAGCCCCGTGCCGGCACCGAGGTCCAGCACCCGCACCGGTCCCGAGCGACCGAGCGCGGCCGCTTCGGCGGTGGTCCCGTAGAACAGGTCGAAGCTCGGGAGCAGGATCCGGCGCTCGGCGTCGTAGGTGTCGACCCACCGGTCGAACCAGGCCTGGGCGTCGGGGACGGGAGCAGCGGGCATGGCCACGACGGTACCCCGGCGAGGCCCGCATCTCAACAGTCAATACGCATGTCTCGACATGTGGGACACTGCCGGTGACCGCTGATCGCGGGTACGGTCCGGCGATGGCGTCGGAGGCGATCACGGTCGAAGCGAGCGGGCGCGAGGTCCGCATCACCAGCCCCGACAAGGTCTTCTTCAAGACCCGGGGCGAGACCAAGCTGGACCTCGTCCGCTACTACCAGGCCGTCGAGGGGCCGCTGCTGGCCACCATCGCCGGCCGGCCGACCATGCTGCAGCGCTTCCCCGACGGTGCCCACGGCAAGTCGTTCTTCCAGAAGCGGGTGCCCGCGGGCGCACCCGACTGGCTGCAGACCACCGAGGTGTCCACCCCCAACGGCACGAGCAGCAACGCCCTCGTGGTGGCCGACCTCGCCCACCTCCTGTGGGCCGTCAACCAGGGCTGCCTCGGCTTCCACCCCTGGCCCTACCGGGCAGCCACGCCCGAGGTCACCGACGAGCTGCGCATCGACCTCGACCCCGGGCCCGGCGTCACGTTCGACATGGTGCGCGAGGCCGCCGTCGCCGTGCGGGACCTGTTCACCGGCGAGGGCATCACGTCGTACGTGAAGACCACCGGCAACCGCGGGCTGCACATCTACGTGCGGGTGGGCGGCACCCACGACTCCTACGCGGTGCGGGCGGCCGCCGTGGCGGTGGCGCGCGAGCTCGAGCGCCGTCACCCGGACCTCCTGACCGCGGCGTGGTGGAAGGAGGAGCGCGGCGAGCGGGTGTTCATCGACTACAACCAGAACGCGCCGCACAAGACGGTGTTCGGCGCCTGGTGCGTCCGGCCCCGGGTGGGCGGCCAGGTGTCCCTGCCGATCCCGTGGGACGAGGTCGCCACGGTCGACCCGGAGGTGCTGACGCTCGACGTCGTGCCCGCCAAGGTGGCCGCCGAAGGCGATCCGTGGGCGGCCATGGACGGCGAGCCCCAGGACCTCGCTCCCCTGCTGGCGTGGTCCGAGCGGGACCTCGCCGACGGGCTCATGGATGCGCCGTGGCCGCCCGTCTACCCCAAGCAGCCCAACGAGCCGCCCCGGGTGGCGCCCAGCCGGGCCAAGGCCGACCCGGACGCCGCCGGCCCCGACGCCGACGCCGGGGACGCCTGACCTCAGCCGAAGCGGGACTCGGCGAGGCGGACGGCCCGGCTGGCCAGGCCCGGTGCGTCGGCCGTCGCCACCACCTCCGCCACGTCCTTGCTCGGGCCCCGCCACCGAGCTCGTCGACGTCGGCCACGGTGGGCGCGTCGTACTCGATGGTGGCGATCCGGCGGAAGAGCACGGCGTCGGCGAAGTTGTGCTTGAGGGTGAGCGCCAGCTTCGACGCGCCCCGCACGGTGATGTCCCAATCGTGGGAGTCCGGCGGGATGTCCTCGAGGTGGCCGTAGCGGGCCAGCACCGCGCCGGCGGACTTGGCGCCCCAGCCGGGCAGGCCGGGGAAGCCGTCGGCGGTGTCGCCGACCAGGCCGAGGAAGTCCGGGATCGACTCGGGGTCGACGCCGAACTTCTCCCGCACGCCGTCGACCCCGCTGACCACGCCCTTGCGCCGGTCGAGCTGCACGACCTTGCCGCCCACGCACTGGCCGAGGTCCTTGTCCGGCGTGCAGATCAGCACCTGCTCCACCCGGTCGTCGGCCGCCGCCACCCGAGATGCCGCGCCCAGGGCGTCGTCGGCCTCGTACTCGACCATGGAGAACACCTTCACGCCGATGGCCGTGCAGAGGTCCTCGACCAGGTTGAACTGCGAGAGCAGCGCCGGCTCCACGCCGGAGCCGTCCTTGTAGCCGTCGTAGAGGTCGTTGCGGAACGACTCGATCACGTGGTCGAACGCGGCGCCGACGTGGGTGGCGCCCTCCTCCAGCAGCTGGAGCAGCGTCCCGGCGACGCCCCGCGCCGCCGCCACCTCGCGCCCGTCCTCGGTGAGGTGGGACGGGAGGGCGAAGTGGTAGCGGAAGAGCTCGTAGGTGCCGTCGACCAGGTGGACGTTCATGGCGTGCATCCTTGCCGAGGTCGGCCCGGCCCCGCTCCCGGGGCCGGGCCGGGCTACGACGCCGCCAGCTGGAAGTAGCCCTGCACGTCGACCACGTAGTGCGACGTGGCCCCGAAGTCCTTGACCGTCAGGTCGTTGGTCCCGGTCGGGGCCAGCGAGAGCGAGCCGGTGTTGGTGATGCCCGGGACCTTGGTGAAGTTCAGGAACGTGGCGTTCGGCGCCGAGGCGTTCGAGGGCCACGCCCGGAGGTAGCCCGAGCCGTCCGGCGACACCGCGGTCACCGAGGACTCCACGGCCACGGCGCCGTCGGGCACGCAGCTCGCCGCGCCACCCTGGCCGGCGATGCCCGTGCCGGCCACCTGGTAGCTGCGCTGCTCGCCGACGGCGAAGCGACCGGCGGAAGCGAAGCGGGTGTCGAGCACGCGGCACGGGGTGATCGGGACGTAGGTGGCTCCGGTGAGCCCGGACGGCACGTTGCCCGGCAGGACGAAGTAGCCCTGCACGTCGACCACGTAGTGCGACGTGGCGCCGAAGTTCTTCACCGTCAGGTCCTGGGTCCCGCTCGGCGCCAACGCCAGCGAACCGGTGTTGGTGATGCCCGGGACCTTGGTGAAGTTCAGGAACGTGGCGTTCGGCGCCGACGCGTTCGACGGCCACGCCCGGAAGTAGCCCGAGCCGTCGGGCGACGCAGCGGTCACCGATGCCTCGACCGCGACGGCACCGTCGGGCACGCAGCTGCTGGCACCGCCCTGCCCGGTGATGCCCGAGCCCGCCACCTGGTAGCTGCGCTGCTCACCGACCGCGAGGCGACCAGCGGTGGCGAAGCGGGTGTCGAGCACCCGACACGGGGTGATGGGCACGTACACCGCACCGGTGAGCCCCGACGGCACGGAGCCGGGCAGGACGAAGTAGCCCTGCACGTCGACCACGTAGTGCGACGTGGCCCCGAAGTTCTTCACCGTGAGGTCCTGGGTCCCGGTCGGGGCCAGCGACAGCGAACCGGTGTTGGTGATGCCCGGGACCTTGGTGAAGTTCAGGAACGTGGCGTTCGGCGCCGAGGCGTTCGACGGCCAGGCCCGGAAGTAGCCCGAGCCATCCGGCGACACGGCCGTGACGGAGGCCTCGACCGCCAGGGCACCGTCGGGCACGCAGCTGCTGGCGCCGCCCTGGCCGGTGATGCCCGAGCCCGCCACCTGGTAGCTGCGCTGCTCACCGACTGCGAAGCGACCGGCCGTGGCGAAGCGGGTGTCGAGCACCCGACACGGGGTGATGGGCACGTAGACGGCGCCGGGCACGGGGGGTGCGACGGGCGTGACCGACGGCGAGGCGCCGGACAGCGCTCCGGTGCCGTTGGCGTTCACGGCCGCCACCTTGAAGGTGTAGGTGGTGCCGTTGGTCAGGCCGGTCACGACGCCGCTGGTGCCCGCGCCGGAGAAGGACCGGACGGCCTGCGGGGTCACGCCGATGAAGGGCGTCACCTTGTAGCCCGTGATGGCCGACCCGCCGTTGGCCGCTGGAGCCGTCCACGACACGGTCGCCTGGGCGTTGCCCGCGGTGGCGGTGATGCCCGTGGGCGGCCCGGGGACGGTGGGGCAGGCCGCGGTGGCGGCGATGGCGGCGTCGGTGGTCACCAGGCCGGAGCCGACGGCGGCGACGCCGAAGCTGCCCACCGCCCGACCGGTCGCTCGTTGGGCCTGGATCACCTGGGCACCGGTCGCGCACGGTCGGGCCTGGCGCAGGAGCGCCGCAGCACCGGCAGCGTGCGGGGCTGCCGCCGAGGTCCCGTAGAACGGGTTCAGGCCGAGCGACGTCACCGTGGTGACCACGCCGTCGGTGGCGGCCACGTCCAGCTGCTTGGTGAGGCAACCGCCCGCCCGGGCACCTGCGGGCACGGTCCCCACGATCGGGTCCCAGCAGTAGGTGGCCGGCCCACGGGACGAGAACTCCTCGACGGTGCTGGCGTCGTCGTAGGGCACGGCGGCCACGCCGGCACCGGCGCCCATGAGGTTGTGGCCGTACGCCGTCGGGCCGATGACGTCGGTGCCGGAGGACGTGTTCCACTGCACCGTGAGCGGGCTCCCGTCGAAGGGATCCGGGTCGTAGAGGTCGAGGAGGATCGCCTTGAACCGTGGGGTGGCGGTGCCGCCCTTGCGGGCCACCACCAGCTTGTAGCTCCGAGCGCTGCCGGAGTTCGTCGCACTCATGAGCTCGAGCGCCTGGTTCGATCCGCCGGGGTTGTTGATCGCCGAGCTGGCCTTGATCGCACCGGTCACGTTGTCGACGAGGAACACGTCGAGGTTGGTGCTCAGCCCGTAGGCGGGCTCGTTCCAGCCCAGCTTGACGAAGATCTCCCCGCTGGAGGGGAGGGTGATGTCGTCGCCGCCGCTGACGCCGGCCGACGGGTCGAAGTCGTGGCAGGTGTAGGTGGCGGACAGGCTGGCGATCGCAGCCGGGCACGTGGTCGGCCGGTAGGCGGCGGCCTCGTAGGAGCCGACCTCCTTGCCGCCCACCACGATGTTCGAGTTGCCGGCCGAGGAGTAGTAGGCCACGCCGGTCGCCGCGACGTCGTCGACCGCCTTGGCGATGATGCCGTCCTGGTAGATCGGCTCGTCGAAGTAGGAGATGTCGTCGACGATCACCGAGGCGCCGTTGGTGGCGAGGTTGCGGATCTGGTCGGCGAAGTCACCGGCGCCGTTGAAGGCCGAGGCGAAGCGCAGGGTGGCGCCGGGCGCCACGTCGTGGACGATCTGGGTCATGGCCCGCCCCTCGTCGGAGGCGCCCGAGCCCACCATCTCCGACTGGACCGTGACCGGCGTCGTCCGACCACAGGGGTTGCCGGGGCCGGGCAGCTCGCCGTTGGCGACGTCGGTGGGGGCGGCGCCGAGCCGGTAGAAGGAGTCCGACAGGACGCCGACCGTGGTCCCGGCGCCGTCGACGCCGTAGGTGGTCCTCGCGTTCGAGGCGCGGATCTGGGCGTCGCCCTCGGAGATCTTGCGGGCGCTGCAGGAGGCCGCGGCGCGGGCCGGGGAGGCGGGCCGCGCCGGCCGACCGGGCCGGGCGACCCCGCCGACCATGGGCGTGAGCACCTCTTGGGCCCAGCGGACGCCGTGGGCCGAGCCGAGCGCCCCGAGGTCGGTCGGGGCGACCGACACCGTGGCCACCTGGTCCCCGTCGGTGCGAGACACCACCTTGGCGCCGGCGGCGTCGATGGCCGCGAACGTGGCGGCGTCGGTGGACGACAGCTGGAGGTCGACGAGCAGGTCGCCGCCGGCACCGTGCAGCAGGCTGCCCGGTCCCGAGGCCGGCAGCTCGGCCACCCGGTTCTGGGCAGCGACGCTCAGGCCACGGGACGACTGGGCGCTCAGCGCCTCGAGCCGGTCCGACAGGTGGCCGCCGGCGGGAGCGCCGGCCGACGCCGCCGCTCCGGGCGACGGGTCCTGCGCGGTGGCGGCCGTCGCCGGCGCCAGCGCGGCCACCAGCCCGGCCACGCCGACCGCGACCCCGATCGCGCTCCTCCGGAACCTGCCCGAGACCTGTGCCACGTCGCCCACTCCCCATCGTGCGGCGGGCCCGCGCCCACGCACCCCTCCACGCCGAGCCCGGTGCCCGGTGCGCGTGTCCGAAAGGTTAGGTCTTCGGCGGGGAGCCGGTCGACGGGACCGATCACGGGCAGCCGATCGGGCGAGCGGCGAGGATGGCCGGGTGACCCCCTTCGCCTACGACGACGCCCTGCGGGCGCGCATCGCCGCCAACCTCTCGGGCTACGAGCGCCGAACCGTCGAGCTGGAGGGCCGTCGCCACGCCGCGGTGGCCGTCGTGCTGGTCGACTCCGAGGTCGGCGAGGACCGCATCGACCCGGCGCCCGCCACCGAGGAGGCGCTGGCCGAGATCCCCGGCGGCCCCGGTGAGCTCGACGGGCGCATGGTCGACGTGTCGGGCGGCGCCGCCTTCCTCCTGTGCCGGCGATCCGCCGGGCTCAACAAGCACGCCTCGCAGTGGGCCCTGCCTGGTGGCCGCCTGGACGAGGGCGAGGATGCGGTCGACGCTGCGCTCCGGGAGACCGACGAGGAGCTGGGCGTGCGCCTCGAGCGCAGCTCGGTGCTCGGGCTGCTCGACGACTACGCCACCCGGTCCGGCTACGTGATGACGCCGGTGGTGCTCTGGGGCGGCGGCCACCTCGACCTGCGGCCGGCTCCGGACGAGGTGCTGGCCGCCTACCGGGTGGGCCTGCACGAGCTGTGCCAGGACGGCTCGCCCCGGTTCGTCGCCATCCCCGAGAGCGAGCAGCCGGTGGTGCAGGTCCCGCTCGGCGGCGACCTCATCCACGCCCCCACCGGCGCAGTCCTGGTCCAGTTCCGGTGGCTGGCCCTGGAGGGCGACCCCTCCCCCGTCGCCCACTTCGAGCAACCGACGTTCGCCTGGCGCTGACCCCCGCCCCACCCCAACCCCTCGAACGTGTCGCAGTTGTCGACCGGGGCGTCGTCCAACTGCGACGAGTTCGCTAGACGGACGCGACGGCGGCGCCGGTCATGGCGCGGGGGTCGGCGGCGCCGGCGCGGATGCCGTCGGCGCGGACCTCGATGGCGTGGGCGTGGCCGAAGCCGGCCGGATCGAAGCCGGCCACCTCGACGTCGTGGCCCCGCTCGGTGAGGCCAGGCGCCCAGGCATCGGGGGCGTGGGCCTCGATGCGGGCCCGCTGCGCGCCACCGGTCCACGTCGAGAACCCGTGCTCGCCGGCCGAGAGCACGAAGCGGGGAGCCGCCACTGCGTCGCCGGGCTCCTGGCCTGCGGCCAGCAGCCGGGCGGCGAGTTGGAGCACGACCTGGGGCTGGGAGTCGCCGCCCATGGTGCCGAACACGGCGCGCAGCGTGCCGTCGGGCCGCGTGGCCACGGCCGGCGCGAGGGTGTGCGGCGGCCGGCGGCCCGGGCCGTACTCGGCAGGGTGCCCGGGCGCGAGCGAGAAGCCGATGCCGCGGTTGTGCAGGAGGATGCCGGTGCCGGGTGCCGCCACGTGGCTGCCGTAGCCGTCGGCGTTCGACTGGATGAGGCTGACCCCCATGCCCGCCCCGTCGACCGCGCACAGGTAGATCGTGCCGCCGCCCTGCGCGGGCGCCGACGCCCCCGAGGGGCCGTGGGGGTCGAAGTGGCCGGCCAGCGCGCGCAGCCGGGCGTCGGCCAGGAGGGCGGCGCCGTCGGCGTGCTCGTGCAGCTCGGCGTGGCGCTCCCGGCCGGCCAGCCGGGCCGACTCCACCAGCAGGTGGGCCCAGGCGGCGTCGTCGGGGCTCGGGAAGGGTTCGCCGGCGGCCGCCAGCTCGGCGATGCGGGCGCCGGCCAGGGCCAGGTAGCCCTGCGAGTTCGGCGGGATGGTCCACAGGTCGTGGTCCCAGACCCGCAACCCGAGCGGCTCGACCCAGTCGGCGTAGCGCTCCTGGAGGTCGGCGGGCGAGTACTCGCCGCGGCCGGCCTCGAGCAGGGCGGTGCCGAACTCGCCGTCGTAGAACGCCTCCCGGCCACCGTCGGCCACCGCCGCCAGCTGGCGGGCGACGCCGGGTCGCCGCACGCGGTCGCCGATGCCGGGGCGGATGGTGGTGAGCTCCTCGCACCCCTCGACGCCGACGAGGCGGTCGAGGGTGAACGCCAGCATCGGCGCCGCCGGGAAGCCGCCCTCGGCCAGGCGGTGGGCCGGGGCCAGCACCTCGGCCAGCGGTCGGGAGCCGTGGCGCTCGTGCAGGGCCACCCACCCGTCGACGCAGCCGGGCACGGGGGCGCTGCGCACGTCGCCCTTGAACGGCATCTCGCGGTGGCCCTCGGCGCGGAGGCGCTCGGGATCGGCGCCCGACCCGGCTCGACCCGAGGCGTTGAGGGCGTCCGGCGGACCGTCGCCGTGGTGGACCAGGGCGAACAGGTCGCCGCCCATGCCGCACATGTGCGGGCTGGTGACGGTGAGCACGGCGCTGGCCGCGATGGCGGCATCGGCCGCCGAGCCACCCGCCGCCAGCAGCTCCGCCCCCGCCGACGAGGCGAGGTGGTCGACTGAGCAGACCAGGCCGCCGGCCGAGTAGGTGGTGGGCCAGGGCTTCGTGGTCGGTGCGGCGCTCATGCCCGGCCGAACCTATCCACGAGATCGCCGATCACGCGGGGAGCGGGACCCCGATGGGGTTGGGGAACGGGATGGCCCCGCTGGCCACGATGGCCTGCGCCAGCGGCAGGAGCCCGGCGTGCAGCCGCTCCGTGGCCTCGACGCCCAGCGAGCGCCACGGCGCGGCGGCCAGCGCGCCGGTGCGGTCCTCGACCTCCTGGCGCCCGGCGCGACCCGCGGCGGTCAGGGCGCCCTCGCCGTCGAGCCACCCTCGCTCGACCAGGCCGGCTGTGGCCGCCGCCCACTCGTCGTCGGTCCACCCCCGGGCGCCCTGCAGCCGCTCGCGGGGCACGGCGTCGGTGGCGGCGAACGTGACGTGGGCGTCGAGCCCGCTCAGGCCGGCCGCCACGCTGGCCGCCACGTGACCGTCGCCCCGGTGCTCGCGGAGCAGGGTGGCGGCGTGCCACAACCGACCGAGCGGATCGGCCGGTCGGTCCACGGCGGTCAGGGCGGCGAACAGGGCTCGGCCCTCGACCGAGCAGGCCGCGACGGCCTGCTCGGCCAGCTCTGCGGCCTCCGCCACGTCGGGACCGTCGGCCGTGGCGCCGAGCGCGGCGCGCAGCGTGGCCACCGATCCGTCGAGCCGAGCCGCCAGCACCGCAGCCGGCGTGGTCCGGTCCCACGCGTCGGGCAGCGCCCGCTCGGCCATCGACGGGCGGAAGTTGAAGAAGGTGGCGGTGGCGAGCTGCGGGGACGCCGCGCCGAACGGGGCCGACCGGCTGGCGAAGTACCCCATCCAGAACCCCTGCAGCCCGAGCGCCCGGTACCGCTCGGCGCACGCCTCGGAGAAGTAGGTGACGGCGTGGATCGGCTCGTAGACCGTCCACAGCCGTCGAGCCGCCGCCGCAGCCCAGTCCTCACCCGCATCGCTCGCTGCCATGGGAGCTGACGTTACGAGCGCAGTCGCTCAGCGGTACTCCGGGTTCGGGAAGTCGAGGCTGTCGCCGCGCTTCCATGCCTCGGGCTGGTTGCCATGGGCGGGGAACCCGCCGGCGTCCTTGAGCAGCCTGGCCAGGTGCAGGAGGTTCCAGGCCATGAAGGTGGCGTTGCGGTTGCTGAAGTCGTTCTCCGGGCCGCCGGAACCCTCGTCGAGGTAGGACGGGCCGGGCCCCACCTCGCCGAGCCAGGCGGCGTCGGCCTGCGGTGGGATGGCGTAGCCCAGGTGCTGGAGGGAGTAGAGGAGGTTCATGGCCGCGTGCTTGGCCCCGTCCTCGTTGCCGGTGACGATGCAGCCCGCCGCCTTGCCGTAGTAGGCCCACTGGCCCCGCTCGTTGACCTGGCCGGAGTTGCCGTAGAGCCGCTCCACCAGACGGTTGCAGACCGACGACTTCTCGCCGAGCCACAGGGGCGTGCCGATCACGCAGATGTCGGCGGCGATGATCCGCTCGAACAGCGCGGGCCAGCCATCGGTGGCCGCGCCGTGCTCGGTCATGTCGGGCTGCACGCCGGGCGGCAGATCGTGGTCGAGCACTCGGACGTGGTCGACCGCCACGCCGTTGGCCTCGAACACGGCGATCGGGATGCGCAGCAGGCCGTCGGTGTGGGAGGGCTCGGGCGAGGGCTTGAGGGTGCAGTTGAGCACCACGGCCTTCAGGTCGCGGTAGCTGGCCTCGGGGCGATCGTCGGTCATGGGACGAGCCTGCACCATCGGGCGCCGGCCAGGGCTTACCGGGTGGAGAACTCCGTCAGCCGCCGACGAGGCCGAGGACCTGGTCGACCGAGGCCTTGCCGTCGAAGACCACCTCGCCGTCGCGCAGGGCGATCGAGCGCTGGACCCGGTCGACGTAGGCGGGGTCGTGGGTGGCGACCAGGGTGGCGGCGCCGTCGGCGGCCACCTCGTCGAGCAGCTCGAGCAGGACGCCCTTACCGGGCTGGTCGAGGCCCACGAAGGGCTCGTCGACGAGCAGCAGGGAGAACGGCCGCACCAGGGCCAGCACGATGGAGGTCTTCTGGCGCAGGCCGCGGCTGAACCGCGACGGGAGGTCGTCGATGCGCTCGGTCAGCCCCAGCCGCTCGCAGAGGGACTCGGCGTAGTCGTCGAAGCCGGCGCCGCCGTGCAGGCGCGAGATGTACTCGGCGTGCTCGCGCAGCGACAGGTCGTCGTAGAGGACCGGGTCGTCCGGGAGGAACGACGTGGTGGCGCGGGCCTCGACGTCGCTGAGCTCGAAGCCGTGGATCTCGAGCTCGCCGTCGGTGGGGTCGAGCAGGCCGGCAGCCATGCGCAGGAACGTCGACTTGCCCGAACCGTTGTGGCCGATGAGGGCCACCGACTGGCCGGCGCCGACGGTGAGGTCGAGCGGGTGGAGGGCGACGAGGTCGTCGTAGGTCTTGGTGAGGCCGGTGGCCCGGAGGGCTGGCACGTCGTTGCTCATCGGTTCTGGTCCCTCTTCCGCCCCATGGGCTTGGCGCTGGTGCCACCGCGGAACCCGGGGGCGGGCTCGGCGGGCTTGGGCTTCGGCTTGGCCGGCGGCCGTGGCTTGGCGGTCGGCTTCTTGGCGGGATCGGGCCCGCCGCCCTTGCCCTGGCGGGCGATGCGCTTCGACTCGGCCAGCGCCTCGGCCTCGCGGGCCTCGGCGGCCTCGCGCTCGGCGGCCTGGCGCTCGATGGCCTTGGTGGGCGACATCTGCTCCCCGGCGGTCTTGATCCACTGGTGGATGGCGTCGCGGTGGCGGACCCACCCGCCCAGGAGCACGGCCACCGCGAGCAGGGGCAGGACCACGTTGACCGCGGCGCTGAGCGGAGGCGGGTCCGGCGCGCCGCGCTCGGCGGCGCGCGGCGAGGAGCGGAAGGGTGCCGAGCACGGCCATCCCGGGGGGCCACACCGTGCGGAACACGGTGCGGGTGCCGGCGATCTCGGGCGTGCTCATGGCCAGCATGTCGACGGCCTCGGGCGCGCCCTGGACGACGCTGACCACCGCACCGCAGCCGGCGAGCAGCCCGGCGACCGCGCCGACCAGCAGGGCGACGGCGGCCGGCACGTGGGTGCCCACGGGCACGAGGGCCACCACACCCGCCAGCAGGCCGGTCACGATCGACACCAGGGCGACCACCGGGAGGTGGCGCAGGAACAGCTCGCCGCGCTCCATGGGGAAGGCGTCGGTGCGGCCGGGGTGGTCGATCTCCTGGCCCAGCGGTTCGGCCGCGTCGAGGGCCGCCACCCAGAGGGCGAGCCCGGCCAACAGCACGAGGGGGGTGGTGCCGGACCAGGCGCCGCGGATGGCGAGTCCGGCGACGGCCGCCAGCACCAGCACGCGGACGAGGCGGCTGGCGGGCCAGCGGGCGACGCTGCGCAGGCCGCGCTGCCAGACCACGAACCGCGGCGAGCGGCGCATCGCCGGGATCCACGGCCGCGACCGGGGCTTCTCCTGGGCGAGCTGGCGACGCAGCACCAGCACGGTGCGCAGGTCCTGCAGGGTGACGGCGAAGCGCAGCTGGCCGACGAGGGCGGTGCGCCGCTCGGCGGCCTCGAGGGAGGTGCCGGCCACCAGGCGCATGCCGGCGGCCACCAGCACGAGGGCGGCGGCGAGGCCGACCAGGCCGAGGGGGTCGGTGCGCAGGGGCCAGATGGCGAGCCGGCCGGCGAAGGTGGCCGGCGCCGTGGGCGCCTTGTCGAACACGTCGGCCACCGACCAGGCCACGAGCAGCCCGCCCCCGAGCGTGGCCAGCCAGGCCTTGAGCCCCGTCCCGGCCGACACCAGCGCCGAGCCGAACCCGACGCCGACCACGGCCACGCCGAACAGGGCGCCGACGGCCATCCACTCGGCGGGGTTGCCGGGCAGGCGGCGCAGCGCCAGCTGGCCGGCGGTGGCGCCGACGGCGGCCGAGGCGAAGCACAGGAACCGGAGCTGGCGCCAGGCCGGGCCGCGCAGGGCGACGCCCCGGTCGACCGGCGACAGCAGCACGTGGCGCACGTCGGCCTGCTCGAGGGCGAGCGGACCGCCGCGGCTCCCCGAGCGCAGGCCCATGAACACGGCGAGGGCGAGGATGGTGCCGAGGACGGCCGGCCCGTGGGCCCGCACGTCGACCAGGGTGGCGGCGCTCACCCGGTCGTCGCCGATGGCCCCGGAGGCCAGGGTGACGGCCACGATCGCCAGCAGGCCGACGATGTACACCTGGTAGAGCGCGCCGACCCAGTGGATGGCCGACACCCGCTGCTTGCGCCTGGCGCGGCGCAGCGCGCCGACGACTTCAGCGGATTCAGCGAGGGTCATCGACACGGCTTGCGAATGTAGTGGGGGGTTGGGTTCAGCCCGTAGTCGCGAAGGCGCCGGACAGCCGGCGGATCGGTCGGTACCTTCGGGGCATGGACGCCGAGCGGACCGTGCCGGACGGGCTGGAGGTGCGGGGGTCGCGGCGGGAGGATGCCGCCGGCTTCGTCGCCCTGATGGAGGCGGTGGCCGCCGAGGGGCGCTGGATCGGCCGGGAGCTCCCGCTCGACCACGACGAGCGCCGGGAGGCGTTCCTCGCCGGCATCGAGGACCCCGAGCACCTCTCGCTGGTGGTCGTCCGCAGCGAGGAGGTGGTCGGCAGCCTGGGCCTGCACCACGACGGCATCGGCCACGCCGAGCTCGGCATGCTGCTGGCCGCCGACGTGCGCGGCCGGGGCGTGGGGTCGGCCCTGCTGGCCCAGGCGATCGCCTGGGCCGACGCCCACCCGGTGGTCCACAAGGTGACCCTGCAGGCCTGGCCCCACAACGCCGCCGCCCTGGCGCTCTACCGCCGTCACGGCTTCACCGTGGAGGGCGTCCTCCGCCGCCACTGGCGCCGCCGCGACGGCGAGCTCTGGGACGCGGTGGTGATGGGCCTCCCCGTCACCGACCGCCAGGCCTGAGCCCCGAGGTCAGTGCGTGTCGGAGCCCGGCTCGACGAGCTCCACCAGCACGCCGCCCGCGTCCTTGGGGTGGATGAAGTTGACCCGGGACCCGGCCGTGCCGTTCTTGGGGGCTTCGTAGAGCAGGCGGACGCCACGCTCGCGCAGGGTCGTGCACACCGCGTCGATGTCCTCGACCCGGTAGGCCATCTGCTGGATGCCGGGGCCGTTCTTGTCGAGGAACTTGGCGATGGTGGACTCGGGGGTGAGCGGGGCCAGCAGCTGGATGCAGCTGCCGGAGTCGCCGACGGCGAGCATCGCCTCGCGCACGCCCTGCTCCTCGTTGACCTCTTCGTGGACCGACTTCAGGTCGAAGGTCTCGGCGTAGAACTTCAGCGCGACGTCGAGATCCGGGACCGCGATGCCGACGTGATCGATGTGCGTGAACATGCCCCGCATTCTGCCCGTGCGACCGGCGCCGACCAAAGAGCCGACCAGCGCGCGACCGTCAGACCTCGACGAGCTGGATCAACGTGCCGTGGAAGGCGTCGGGGTGGAGGTAGGCGGTGGTCGTCCCGAGCACGCCGGGGACCGGCTCGTCGTCCTGCACCTCGAGGCCTCGGGCGACGACCGCGGCCAGGGCCTGGGCGCAGTCCGCCACCCGGTAGCCCACGTGGTGCACGCCCGGCCCCCACTCGTCCAGGAACTCGGCCAGGTCGGCGTCGTCGCGCGTGGGGGTGAGCAGCTGGATGGTGCTCCCGCCCAGGCGGAGCACGGCGATCTCGACCCCTTCGCCGTCGAGCAGCTCGCGGTGGTCGACCAGGATCCCGAACACCTCGCGGTACTCTTCGATGGCGTCGTCGAGGTCGGCCACGGCGTAGGCGACGTGGTCGATGCCGGTGATCAGGTCACCGAGCTCCCCGGCCTGGTCGCTCTTGTACTCGTCGTTCTCGTACGGGTTCTTGGCTTCGAGTCCCATCGCCCGATCCTCGCACGACCCCGCCCGGGCGCGGCGACGGCCCCGCCACCGCGGGGCCGTCGCCTCGTCACCTGCGTCCTCGGGCAGCCGTGCGGCCGCCCGCGGGTCAGATCTCGGACTGGTCGAAGCGTTGGAAGAGCTCGGTGCGGCGAAGCCGCACCGAGCAAGGAACCGGTGATCTCGTTTCGGCGAAGCCGAAGAACCCCCGACGTGAGCCGGTCAGATCTCGGACTGGTCGAAGCGCTGGAAGAGCGTGATCTTGTCCTCGCCGACCTTCTCGCGGAACTCGGGGTCGTCGATGCCGAGGCCCTTCTCGGGGGCGAGGCACAGCACGCCGGCCTTGCCCTCGATCTCGTTCTTGTGCACGGCCAGGGCGGCGGCGCCGGTCTCCTCGAGGGCGTAGGTGCGGCTCAGGAGGGGCTGGATCTTGCCCTCGGCGATGAGCTGGTTGGCCGCCCAGGCCTCCTTGTAGTTGGCGAAGTGCGAGGAGACGATGCTCTTCAGCTTCATCCAGAGGTGGCGGTTGTCGTACTCGATCATGTAGCCGGAGGTGGCGGCGCAGGTGACGATCTTGCCGCCGCGGGCGGCGGCGAACACCGAGGCGCCGAAGGTCTGGCGGCCCGGGTGCTCGAAGACGGTGTCGACGTCGCGCCCGATGAGCGAGCGGATGTCCTTGCCCAGGCGGCGCCACTCCTTCTCGTCCTGGGTGTGCTCGTCCTTCCAGAACTGGTAGCCGGCCTCGCGGCGGTCGATGACGTGCTCGACGCCCATCTCGTTCAGGAGGCGGCGACGCTTGTCGGAGGACACCACGCCCACCGGGGTGCCGCCGCCGTTGAGCACGTACTGCACGGCGTAGCCACCGATGCCGCCGGTGGCGCCCCACACCAGCACGGCCTGGCCCTGCTTGAGGTCACCGGCGTGGGGGCTGACGATCATGCGGTAGCTCGTGCTGTTGCACAGGGCGTTCGACGCCGCCTCCTCCCAGGTGAGGTGCTTCGGCTTGGGCATGAGCTGGTTGGCCTTCACCACGGTGAGGTCGGCCAGGCTGCCGAAGTTCGTCTCGAAGCCCCAGATGCGCTGGTTGCTGGCGAGCATGGAGTCGTCGTGGGCCGACGGGTCCTGGTCGTCGACGTGGTTGCAGTGGATGGTGACCTTGTCGCCGGCCTTCCAGTTGCGCACGGCGGAACCGGTGCGCACCACGACGCCCGCGGCGTCGGAGCCGACCACGTGGTACGGCAGGGCGTGGCGGGCGCCCCAGACGCTCTCCTTGCCCAGGCGGTCGAGGAAGCCGAAGGTCGACACCGGCTCGAAGATCGACGTCCAGACGGTGTTGAAGTTGATGGCCGAGGCCATCACCGCGACGTAGACCTCGTCGGGAGCCAGCTCGGGCGTGGCCACCTCGCCGACGTGGAGCGACTTCCGGGGGTCCTTGTCCTCCGACGCGACCCCCTCCCACATGTTCTGCTCGTCACGCTTGACGAACGCCGCCCGGTAGGACTCCGGGATCGGGAGGTTGGCAAGGTCGTCGCCGGACGCACCGGCCTGGATCGCTTCGAGGATCGCCTGCATGGCGACGGATCGTAGGGGGCCACCCGGTGCTCCACCCAGCCCACGCACGGGCGGCGGCGAGCCCGCCACGGGGTGCGGTTCGCTCAATCCGGGCCGAGAGCCGCCGATAGGCTCCCGCCGCCAACCACCGAGCACCCCGGAGCACCGCGAGATGTCGTTGACCCCTGACCAGATCGCCGAGAAGGAGTTCCTGGTCGGCCTTCGTGGCTACGACAAGGACGAGGTCCGGTCGTTTCTCACCACGGTCGCCGATGCGCTCCGGGCCGCGAGCGCTCCCGCCGGCGATGGGTCGGCTGCCCCGGCCGAGCCCGCAGCCCCCGCACCGGCCGCCGCGGGCACCGACTGGGCCAACCTCGGCGACGAGATCGCCGCCGTGCTCCGCACCGCGCACGAGCAGGCCGCCACGCTCCGCTCCGATGCCGAGACCGAGGTCGCCGCGCTGCGCCAGCAGGCCGACGCCGATGCCACCGGCACCCGCTCCGCCGCCGAGGCCCACGCCGAGGCCATCCGCGCCGAGGCCGAGCAGGCCCGTGCCGAGGCCGCCACCAAGCTGACCGCCGCCCAGGACGAGGCCCTCACCCTCGTCGCAGGCGCCCAGGACCGGGTGGCCAAGATGCTCGAGTCCTCCAAGCTCCGCGCCCAGCAGGAGGCCGAGGCCTCGGTGGCCCACCTCACCGCCCAGATCGCCGAGCTCACGTCGGCGCGCGACGCCGCCAAGGCGCACCTCGCCGACCTCCGCACCCGCCTCGACAAGGCGATCGCGGTGGCCGAGGCCCCCGTGCCCGCCGGTGCCGACGGCGGCGAGGCCCCCCAGGGCTGAGGCTCCGACGGCTCGGGCCCGTGCGCCCGAGGCCGCTCGGATGGACAGCGGACCGCCGCCCCTCGGTACGCTTGCGCCCTGTCCACGCACCACATCGCAAGGGGAACCTCAATGGCTGGATCCGTGATCGTCGCCGGCGCCCGTACGCCGGTCGGGAAGCTGTCCGGCGCGCTCGCCGGCTTCAGCGCCGCTGAGCTCGGTGGCTTCGCCATCAAGGGCGCCCTCGAGCGGGCCGGGCTCACGCCCGAGCAGGTCGAGTACGTCTTCATGGGCCACGTGCTCCAGGCCGGCGCCGGCCAGATCACGGCCCGCCAGGCCGCCGTCAACGCCGGCATCTCCATGGGCGTGCCCAGCACCACCGTGAACAAGGTCTGCCCCTCGGGCATGCACGCCATCTACCTGGCCGACCTCATGATCGGCGCCGGCGAGGCCGACGTCGTCGTCGCCGGTGGCATGGAGTCCATGACCAACGCCCCGTACCTGCTCCCCGGCGCTCGCGGCGGCTACCGGATCGGTGACCAGAAGGTCGTCGACTCGATGATGTACGACGGCCTCTGGGACCAGTTCGACCACGTCGCCATGGGCGCCAGCACCGAGGCCTACTGCGGCAAGGAGCCCCAGGGCATCTCCCGCGAGGAGCAGGATGCCTTCTCCGCCGCCTCGCACCAGCGGGCCGCGGCCGCCCACAAGAACGGGCTCTTCGACGACGAGATCGTCTCGGTGTCGGTCCCCCAGCGCAAGGGCGACCCGCTCACCGTGTCCGAGGACGAGGGCGTGCGCGGCGACACCACCGCCGACACCCTCGCCAAGCTCCGCCCGGCGTTCGACAAGGCCGGCAACATCACCGCCGGCAACGCTTCGCAGATCTCCGACGGCGGTGCTGCGGTCATCGTCATGTCCAAGGCCAAGGCCGAGTCCCTCGGCATCGAGTGGCTGGCCGAGATCGTCGGCTACGGCCAGGTGGCCGGGCCCGACGCCTCCCTCCTGCACCAGCCGTCGAACGCCATCACCAAGGCGCTCGAGAAGGCCGGCAAGTCGGTGTCCGACGTGAGCCTGTTCGAGCTCAACGAGGCGTTCGCCGCCGTCGGCATCGCCTCCATGCGCGACCTCGGCATCTCCGACGACGTCACCAACGTCAACGGCGGCGCCATCGCCATCGGCCACCCGCTCGGCGCCTCCGGCACCCGGGTCACGCTGACCCTCGCCCTCGAGCTGGCTCGCCGCGGCGGCGGCCTCGGTGCCGCCGCCCTGTGCGGCGGTGGCGGCCAGGGCGACGCCATCCTCCTCGACGTCAAGGGCTGAGCGACGCCCACCCGCTGACCGGCCGGGTCCGCCCGGCCACCAGCACGTTCCCTCAGGGGCGGCCTCCGGGCCGCCCCCGAGGCGCGTCCGGGACCAGCGTGCGCCACCGGGCCGCCCGACGAGACCGGTGCTCCATGTCGAACCGGTGACGACGAGGGCGATCGCCCAGGTCAGGCGGTCGCGAGCCCTCGGGCGGCGGCGGTTCGGCAGGGGACCGGCAGAAATGTGCGGATCTGCGGTTTCGCGGCCGGAGACCCGGGGTATCCAACCTCTGCGTCGAGAGGCCCCCCGCTCTCGTCGCAAGATCGCTTGTCACGAAACCGCAACACTGGTAACGTGACCGCAACAACCTTCGTCGAGGTTCCCTCCCCCCCGACCCTCGACGGAAACCACCGGAGCGCCGTTCCAGAACGCCCGACAGCTCGCCCGCCCGCAGGCTGTCTCGGCAGGATCGGCGCTCCGGTCCTTCCCCCTCAGAGCTCGCGGCGGCCTTCGAGCGCTCGGCCCAGGGTGAGCTCGTCGGCGTACTCCAGGTCACCGCCCACCGGCAGGCCGCTGGCGATGCGGGTGACCTTGAGCCCGAGCGGTCCCAGCAGGCGCCCGAGGTACATGGCGGTGGCCTCGCCCTCGATGTTGGGGTTGGTGCAGAGGATGACCTCGGTGATGCCCTCGGGCTCGATGCGCGTGAGCAGCTCCTTCACCCGCAGCTGGTCCGGGCCCACGCCCTCGATGGGGCTGATGGCGCCCTGGAGCACGTGGTAGCGGCCGCGGTACTCGCCGGTCTTCTCCACCGCCACCAGGTCCTTGGGCTCCTCGACCACGCAGACCATGGAGCCGTCGCGCCGGTCGTCGCTGCAGATCCCGCACAGCGGGCCCTCGGAGAGGTTGAAGCAGCGGGAGCACCAGGCCACCCGGTCCTTGGCCTCGCCGATCACCCGGGCCAGCCGGAGGGCGTCCTCCTTGGGCAGCTTCAGCAGGTGGAAGGCGATCCGCTGGGCGGACTTGGGGCCCACGCCGGGCAGCCGGCCGAGCTCGTCGATGAGGTCCTGGACCGGACCGGCGTAGGCGCCGGCCACGTTCAGCTGCCGCCGAAGAGGTTGCCGAGGTCGATCCCGCCGAGGTCGATGTCGGGCTGCTGCAGGTCGCTGAGCTGCTCGACGGCGTGGCGCAGGGCGGCCAGCACGAGGTCCTGGAGCATCTCGACGTCGTCGGGGTCGACGGCCTTCGGGTCGATGGTGACCGACTCGAAGTCGAGCCCGCCGGTGACGGCGATGCGCACCACGCCGCCGCCGGCCACGCCCTCGACGGTGGTCTCGGCCGCAGCCTGCTGCGCGGCCAGCATCTGGCTCTGCATCTGCGAGGCCTGCTCCATGAGGGCCCCGAGGTCGAGGCCGCCGGCCCCGCCGCTGCCGCCACCGAGCAGGGCAGCCAACGGGTCGTCCATCGGGACGCCGGCGAGGTGGTCGCCGTCGCCGCCGTCGGGCAGGCCGCCACCCTGGGCCACCAGGTCGGGCCGGATCGGGGTCTCGTCGTCGGGTTCGGGGGTCATCGGGTCCTCCAGGAGGCGGTCGGGATGGTCACGGGCCGTCGACGAACTCCGAGCCCGGGAAGGCCTCGGTCAGGGCGTCGAGGCCACCCGACGGGGCGTCGGGGGCGTCGTCGAGCTCGTGGACGTCGGTCACGCCGAGGTCGGCGAGGTTCTGCGGTTCGGGCTCGCTCTCCGGGCGGCCGCCGCCGCCGGGCTCGTCGTCGGCGCCCCGGTCGCCGGCTTCGTCGACCACCAGCTTGAGGTGCACCGCCGAGCCGAGCCGAGCCGACAGGGCGGACTCGACCTCGCCGCGCTTCTGCTCGCACTTCTGCTTGTGGACCTCGTTCGGGAACGCCAGCGTGGCCGTGGTGCCGCGCACGTCGACGAAGCGGCCGACGGCGTACATCGCCTTGGCCAGCCCGCCGAGCGACGGGAGGATGTGCTCGTTCCACAGCACCGTGAGCGCGTCCTTGTCGGGCAGGCCCCCGTCGGCCGCGGGGTCGGACGCGGCCGCTGCCGGTGGAGCCGCTGCGGCGGGCGCGGGGGCTTCGGGCGACGGGGCGGCAGCTGGTGCCGGTGCCGCCGCCGGGCGGGGCGGGCGCTGGTCGTCCGGGCCGCGAGACGGGCTCGGGCCCGAGGCGGGCGCCGCCGCCGGAGCGGTGGGCGCCACGGCGCCGGGACCGGCCGGGTCCGGCACCGAGGGCGCCGGACGGGCGCTCGACCCGCCCTTGGCGGCGCGGTTGGCCGCCAGCTGGGCGCGAGCCAGGTCGGCCGGCCGGGCACCGGGCCGGGGCGGGGGCGCCGGTCGACCGGAGGGCGCTTCCGGGGCGGGGGCAGCGGGCGCGGCCGCGGCCGCGGCCGGCGCAGCAGCCCTCGGCTCCGATGGGGTGACCGCAGCCGCCGGCACAGGAGGAGCGGCGGCCCGGGCGGGCGGCGGGGTCGGCGCGGCGGGCGCGGCACCGCCGGCCGGCGGGGCGGGGGCGACGCCGGAGGCGAGGGCCTCCTCGAGCCGGGCGATGCGGGTGATCAGCCCGTCGATGGAGGCGTCGGCGCCGGGTCGGGTGAGCTTCACCAGGGCGACCTCGAGCGGGATGCGCGGGTCCGGCGCCTGGCGCATCTCCTGGAGGGCGTCGCCCACCAGCTCCAGGGCCCGGGTGGTGGCGCGGTCGCCGAGCTGGTCGGCCCAGGCCCGCACCCGCTCGATGTCGCCCGGCGCCAGGTGGTCGGTGGAGCCGCCCATGCGCAAGAGGAACACGTCGCGCAGGCGGTTGAGCACGTTCTCGCCCAGCAGGCGGGGGTCGCGGCCGGTGGCGATGGCGTCGGCCACCGCCAGGAGTGCCTTGCCCGTGTCGCTGCCGGCGATGGCGTCGAGCAGGTCGTCGAGCGACTGGCCGGTGTCGATGACCCCGCCCGAGGCCGCCGCCGTCTCCAGCGCCGAGAGGGTGTCCCGGGCCGATCCGGCGCCCTGGCGCACCACGTGGGTGATGACCTCGGGCCCGAGGTCGAGCCCGGCGTCGTGGATGACCCAGGCGACGTGCTCGGAGAGCTCCTCCACCGACAGCAGGTGGAAGTCGAAGTGCTGGGTCCGGCTGCGGATGGTGGGCAGCACCTTCTGCGGGTCGGTGGTGGCCAGCACGAAGACCACGTGGTCCGGCGGCTCCTCCAGCGTCTTGAGCAGCGCGGCCGACGCCTGCGGCGTCAGCATGTGGACCTCGTCGAGGATGTACACCTTGGTGCGCCCCGGCGAGCCCAGGGCCACCCGCCCGATGAGCTCGCGGACGTCCTCGACCTTGTTGTTCGACGCTGCGTCGAGCTCCTGGACGTCGTAGGACGTGCCGGCGTCGATGGCGAGGCAGCTGTCGCAGGTGCCATCGGGCTCGCCCTCCACCAGGTGCTCGCAGTTGAGCGCCTTGGCCAGGATGCGGGCGGTGGAGGTCTTGCCGGTGCCTCGGGGGCCGCTGAACAGGTAGGCGTGGCCCACCCGCTCGTCCCGCACCGCGTTGCGCAGGGCCCGGACCACGTGCTCCTGGCCCCGCACGTCGGCGAAGCGACGGGGGCGGTAGCGGCGGTAGAGGGACTGGTAGGCCATCGCCGCTCACCCTACCGACCTCGCCCGCCGCCGTTTCGCGCCCTTCGCGCCCTTGCGGGGCACCGGGTGGGAGCCCCAGGGCCGGGGGCGCTATCGTGACCAGGTCCGCACCCGCAGGTGGCGGCCGGGTCCTGTGCATCCACAGCCCGTGAACCGGGTCAGGGCCGGAAGGCAGCAGCTCTCAGCGGAGTCTGAGGAGTGCCGCAGACCGCCCGGTCGCCTCCTGCGGGTGTGGACGAAGCAGTGCCCGGAGGGGTGCGAGAGCGGCCGAATCGGCACGCTTGGAAAGCGTGTGTGGGGAAACTCACCGTGGGTTCGAATCCCACCCTCTCCGCCAGGTTGGCCACGTTCGACGCAGGGAAGCCGCCAGTCACGCTGGCGGCTTCTGTGCGTGCGGGCACTCCAGCGTTTGCCCGTCCGGCGGGGCGGCGAGCGTCGCCACCCCTCGGCACGGGGACGAGCGCTGCGCCGGTCAGGGAGGCTCCGCAGTCCGCGACGATCCTGGTCCCGAGCCGGAGCCAGCATCCTCCTGACGTTGGGAGGCTCACGCCGTGCTGCCGACGCGCGACGGTCCAACCCGGCGTGACATCAGGACCGTGGCCGGGACGATGAGGGAGATGGTGGATGCGCGGTAGAGGTAGACCCCGCGCAGGTTGGGGCCGAGGGCCAAGAGCCAGGTCAGTCGGAACCCACAGAGCCAGCACGCCCACTGCAGGAGGCGTGTCCCCAGGCGAAGGCTCCGGACGACGGGAGCAGCGAGGCACGCTGCTGCGGTGGACGTGAGCAGTGCTGCGTTGGCGATGGAAGCGGGGCCGCCGTCTCCTTGGAACCACAACCAGTAGACGAGTGCGACCGATCTGCGGTGATCGGCGTAGGCCGCCAGCAGCACGTAGGCGATCAAGGCCGCAGCGGGCCCGAACGATGGTCTCCGCCGGTCGTCGGCCATCAGTCCACGGAGAAGGTTCGGGGGGAGGTCACCGTCCAGGTCACCGCCTCGCCTTCGACCGACACCACTCCCCCGTCGGCTGGCGGGGACCTGCGTCCGGCCGCCCCCTCCCGGGCGGTCGCAAACTCGACGGTCAGTGCGTACTCGCCAACGCCACTCGGGTTCCCGGAGGCCCCGAGGCTTGGGGTCTCCGCGCCCCCCTGGCGGCTCTGGCATGCACAGGGAGGACTCACCGTCGTTCGACACGACGGCAAAGCACGTCCCCAGCGCCCCGCGTCGGCGTACTCGGTCTTGGTGAGGCGCCACGCAACCGCTGCCCCGCTCGCTGAGGTTGCCGTTCCCGAGCCGATCTCCCTCGCTGGTCCAGCGTTCTCCTCCGCCCAGAGCGCCGCGTCAGGCTCGTTCGGAGCCGCCTGCCCGGTCGAACGATCGTCGGTCAGCACCGCAAGGGCTGCGAACGGGATGGCGAACACGGCCAACACGAGCAGCCACCACGAGAGCGGAGGCCACGGCGACAGCCGAGCCATCCTGTCGCTGCGCGCAGACTTCTTCAGCATGTGTCGAACGTCTCCCAGCTCGTGGTCTCGTAGTTCAGGCGTCCCGCCAATCGGCCGTAGTACCAACACCTCCTCGAGGGCCAGGAGCCCGAGTCGTAGAAGACGGCGCGACAGGTGTAGCCGCGTGCGACGTCGTCACAATCAGCCCGCTTCTTGTCCACGCCCGAGTCCGCGTCGATCCCGGCCTGACCTCTGGACGTGGCCTTCACCCGAGCCCGTATGTCGACCTGCCGCACCATCGGACCCCTGCGAGTGCCAGCAGTTCCCCGCATCTCGAGACGGAGCCGACCGTCCGCACTGGTCACCCAGTAGCGACCGTCGATGGAGATCGAACCTGAGCCCACGTCGTAGGACTGGTAGCCGTGATGATCTTCCCCCATCAAGCAGCTTGGCAGGAGGGTCGCACTGAGCATTGCCAGCACGATCACCCGTGATCGCATGTGGGCTCCCTTTCGCTTCGATACGCCGAGAACCATCCGTAGAGCCACCACTCGACGCCTGGTGACTCGTGGTTGGCAACGACCGGCCTCCGACAGTCCCTTTCGCTACTTGACCGTAGCGCTACGCATAGATAGCGTCGAAGGGGCCCCCACCCGGCCTCCCTCGGCGCACGCCGGCCCACCCCATCGAGCCGCTGGTGGGCGGTGGCAGCACCCGCTGTCGCCGCTGTGGCACCACCGACGATGGGGAAGCTGTGTTCACATCACCGAGGTTGGGACGGATCGCCGTCACCGTGCTTGCCGTGGCCAGCGCGCTGACGGCCTCGGCGTGCAAGCCGCCGCCCGTGCACTGCAAGATCACCACCTACAAGTACGACTACCAGACCAAGCTGGGGCCCTTCACCAAGACGTGGTTCACGCTCTACAACGAGATGCGGTTCTGTTACAACGGCTACACCGTGACGTCCATCACCGCCGGGTACACCGACAACCGCACGTCGGTCCCCACCCCGCCCTACACCCGAGATGGCGTCGACAGCACCACCCGGCTCGAGAGCTACCTCAGCGACCGCAACCGCAAGCGGGCCTACAACTCGAGCCGGCACGCCATCGGCTGCGTCAAGATCATCAACGGCTTCGACATCACCCTGAACCAGCGGGGCTATCCCGACGGGTCGGTGCAGAAGTGGCACAGCACCCCCAACGCCGCGACGGACTGCTGATGCGACGCAACTGGAACCAGATCGGCGGCGAGCTCATCGTGGTGCTGACCCTGGCGATGTGGTCCGGGCAGCTGTGGTGGCCTCTGCTGTGCGCCGTCGTGCTGCTGCCGGGGTTGCGCTCGCTGTGGCGGCACCCCCGCACCGCAGCCTGACCAGGCGGGCCCGCTCGAAGGTGACGGGCCCCCAGCCGCTAGGCCTCGGCGAGGCCGTGCCAGGTCCAGCGGGGGACGGCGGGCGCGCTCGGCAGCGGGGCGCCCTTCGGCGCGTAGGACATCATCTGGGCCACGGCCCAGGCCATGTAGTCGGCCAGGGCCGTCCGGAGCTGGCGGTCGCCGGGGATGTCGGCGTCGTCGAGGGCGGCGAGGAAGCAGGTGAGGAAGTTGGTGCCCATGGCCGCTTCGGCGTCGGTGTGGGCGTGGATCTGCACCAGCGCGCCCTGGTCCGACAGCTCGTCGGAGAAGGTCGACGGGCCGCCGAACACCTCGGCCCAGTAGGCCGCCAGGCGCTCCACGTGGTCCGGCCGCGTGCCGTGCGAGAAGGGGTGCTCGAGCACCGGGTCGGCCAGGCACCGGGCATGGTGCGCCGCCGCCAGACGTAGGAACGCCGTCGCCCCGCCGGCTGCATCGTAGATCGTCGGTCGCCCCATCCCGCCGAGCTTCGCACCCCACGGCCCCTCCCGCGCCCGAACCCCCCGCAACTTGTGGGCCCACGCTGCCGTTTTCGGCGCTCTCGGCCCACAAGTTCCAGCGGGTGAGGCCCGCCCCCCTCAACTTGTGGGCCCACGCTTCCCTTTTCGGCGCTCTCGGCCCACAAGTTCCAGGGGGTGGGGCCTGCCCCCTCAACTTGTGGGCCCACGCTTCCCTTTTCGGCGCTCTCGACCCACAAGTTCACGGAGGTGGCGGCGCGGTGCGACTGGTCGGTTGGGGTGGTTGGTCCGGTTGGTCTGATGGCTGGTCGGGGTAAGAGGGCGGCCATGGCCTCCGCCCGCCCGACCACCTCCCGCCTGCTGCTGGCCGCGGCGCTGTCGCTCGCCGTGGTGGCGTGCAGCGCTTCCGGCGAGCGCTCCGGCACCACGTTGCCGAAGCCGTCGAGCCCCAGCACCACCGCCGCTCCTGGCCGCACCACCACGACCGGCGGCAAGGACACCACGACCACCACGACCGAGCCGAGGGACGACGACGGGGTGGAGCCGGTGGCCGTCGGCACGTGCTGGGCGCCGAGCACGCCCGAGGAGCTGCGCGAGGTGTCCCAGCAGGCCGACGAGGTCGACTGCGACGAGCCCCACGGCAGCATCACGGTGGCCACCGGGACGATCCCCGACGACCTGGCCGCCAAGCTCTCGGCCAAGGTCCTCGACGGGAACCCGGACGACTCCTCCACCTACGAGCCGGTGCAGGCCGCCGGCTCGGCCGTGTGCACCGGCGAGTGGAAGCGGGTGGAGAAGCGGAGCAACTTCGACCCGAAGTCCACCTACGCCAGCAGCGTCCGCCGGGCCACCAAGCTGGTCCGCACCTTCTGGCTGCCCACCGGCGACCAGTGGGACGCCGGCGCCCGCTGGGTGCAGTGCGACCTCCAGACCGCCGACGGCACCGAGTTCGAGCTCGACCTCGACGGCCTGTCGCAGCTCGCCACCCGCAACGTGCCGGCCGACCTCGTCCTGTGCCTCACCGACGACGCCGGCGACGGCACGCCGGTCCCGTGCGACAGCTCGCTGGCCCGCTGGCAGGCCACCACCGTCCTGCAGGTGGCCGCCGACCAGCTACCCAAGGACCAGGCCGGCTACGAGGCGGTCCAGCTCAAGGGCGTGCCGGTGTGCGGCCAGCTCACCAAGCGGGCGGTGGGCGACGTGGGCCAGCGCTTCTACAAGCTCTTCGCCGACTCGTCCGTCGAGCTGTTCGACGGGTCGTTCACCTGCGCGGTGAGCGTGAAGCCCCCGGTCACCAAGCCGCTCGGCACCTGACGTCGGCCGGCCGCCGGAGGTCGGGCGCGTCCGGCCCGCCACCCTGCTCCCCCTAGGGTTTCGGCGCGAATTGTCCGAATCGGTGCGGGAGAAGAACGAATGTCCGACGGTGCGCTCACCGAGAACGCCTGGCTGCTAAAGAGCAAGGTCAACCCCTTCCCGGTGGGAGGTGAGCTGGCCTTCCAGGACGGTCGGCTGACCTTCGAGCTCGGGGCCCTGGCCGGCGAGGCCTTCGTGGGCTGGGTCGAGGAGGAGCTGGGCACCGAGGGCCTGGCCGATCGCCTCAAGGCCGGCGAGAAGGTCAAGGCCTTCGACCACGGCCTCGACGAGGTCGAGGTGTCCTGGCCGAAGCTCTACGCCGGTGCCTGGATGCAGGTCGAGCCCAAGGGCGGGGGCCGCACGTGGCTCGTGGCCTACGACTACCCGTCGGGCGGCTCGATCGGCCAGACGCTGAGCCTGATGAGCGGCCGCAAGAAGGGCAAGGCCTGGAAGAAGGCGCTCGGCGTCTGAGCCGTGCCGGGCGCGGTCGGCCCTAGCCTCACGGCGTGACCGACCAGCCGCCGCAGGACGCCGCCACCACCGAGGACGAGGCCATGGGCGTGGCCCTCGACCTGGCGCGAGGCGGCCGCCGCCGGCGAGGTGCCGGTGGGCGCGGTGGTCCTGGTCGACGGTCGGGTGGTGGCCGGCCGCCGCAACGAGCGCGAGGCCACCGGCGACCCCACGGCCCACGCCGAGGTGCTGGCGCTGCGCGACGCGGCGGCGGCCGTGGGCGAGCGGCGCCTCCACGACGCCACCCTGGTCGTCACCCTCGAGCCGTGCCCGCTCTGCGCCGGCGCGGTGTGGGCGGCCCAGGTGGACCGCGTCGTCTATGGCGCCGCCGACCTGCGGGCCGGGGCCATGGGCTCGCTCTACAACTTCGCCCAGGACCAGCGGCTGAACCACACCACCGCGGTGCGCTCGGGCCTGCGCGCCGAGGAGGCCGCCGGGCTCCTCACCGCCTTCTTCGCCGACCGGCGCTGAGCCGGCTCGAGCCCGCTGGGGAGCCCGGCACCCGGCCTCGGTGGGCGCCGCACCCCGATCGGCCTTGGGGCCGGGGTGGTCGCGTTGGCTATCGTCGTGAGCGGAGGGCTGCCAGAGCGGACGAATGGGACGGTCTCGAAAACCGTTGTGGCTGCAAGGTCACCGTGGGTTCAAATCCCACGCCCTCCGCCACCACGATCCGGTCCGGGCCGCAAGGCCCGGGCCGGGTCGCGCCCAGGGCCCGCTCAGACGCCGGCCACCGCGCCGCCGTCGACCACGTACTCGGCACCGGTGACGAACGAGGCGTCGTCCGATGCGAGGAACAGCACCACCCGGGCCACCTCGTCGGGTCGCCCGTACCGGGGGATCGGCCGGTCGACCAGGGCCTCGGGGTCGTGGAAGGCGGCGATCATGTCGGTGTCGATCGGGCCGGGGTGCACCGAGTTCACGCGGATCCCGTCGTGGCCCAGCTCGATCGCCGCGCTGCGGCTCAGGCCGCGGAGGGCGAACTTCGACATCGAGTAGGCCGACAGCCCGCCCACCCCCTGCAGGCCGGCGATGGACGAGATGTTCACGATCGACCCGCCGCCGGCGCCGCGCATGGCCGGGGCCACGGCGCGGATGCCGAGGAGCGCACCGATGAGGTTCACGTCGAGCGCGTCCCGGAACGTCGACAGGTCGGCGTCCTCGATGCGGCCCACCGGCATGATCCCGGCGTTGTTCACCAGGACGGTCGGCGGCCCGAACGCCTCGACCGCAACGGCCACCACCGCAGCCCAGGCCGCCTCGTCGCGCACGTCGAGGGCGGCGAAGCGGGCGGCGTCGCCCAACCGGTCGCCCAGCGCGGCCCCGGCGTCGGTGGCCACGTCGGCCACCACCACCCGGGCGCCCTCGGCCACGAACGCCTCGGCGGCCGCCACCCCCTGGCCGCCGGCGGCGCCGGTGATGATGGCCACCCGGCCGGCCAGGCGACCGGTCACCCGAACACCCCGACGAACAGGTCCGGGTCGGAGCGGCGGAGGCGCTCGAGGTTGGCCTCCCACATGTTCGGCAGGAAGTGCTTCTGGTACGCCGCCCGGCCGTTGCGGACCTCGGCCTCGGGCAGCTCGGTGCCGCCGATGGCCTCGCACTCCAGGTGGTAGCGGGCGGCCTCCTCGAGCATCACGGCCTCGATGGTGGCCTGCTCGAGCGACTGCGACGCCACGATGGCGCCGTGGTTCTTCATGAGCACCACCCGCTTGTCGCCCAGGGCGTCGACGACATCGAGGTGGGGGCGCACGCCGTCGTCGGCGAAGGTGGCCTGGTCCTCGTGGAACAGCACCGAGGCGACGTTGTACATGCCGATCGTGCGGTCGGTGGAGGAGAACACCGAGACGTGGTGCGAGTGCAGGTGCACGATCGCCTCGACGTCGGGCCGCCGCTGGTAGATGGCGGCGTGGAAGTTCACCGCCGGCGAGAACGCCATCTGCCCCACCCGGGCCTGCAGGTCGAAGCCGAGCTGGACCACCCGCTCCGGCGTGGTCTGGTCGAAGTACTCCAGGCCGGTGACCCAGAAGGCGTCCTCGCCGTGGGCGCGGGCGCTGACGTGGCCGCCGATGTTGCTGTCGCAGCCCTGGCGGTAGAGGATCCGCCGGGCGGCGGCGATGCGGAACCGGATGTCGGTGACGTCCACGGGAGCCTCCTCAGAACTGGTCGGGGTCGGTCCGGGCCGCCTCGGGCACCGGGTGGTCGAAGAGCTTGGACGCGTTCTCCCACGTGAGCTTGCGCACGTCCTCGGCCGGGAAGTGGCCGATCTGCTGGTGCAGCAGCTCGTGGGTGTCGGGCCACGTGCCGTCCTGGTGCGGGTAGTCGGTCTCGAGCAGCACGTGGTCGATCCCGATCAGGTGGCGCTGCTCCAGCGCCGAGGGGTCGTCGATGGCGCAGAACCAGAAGTTGCGCTGCATCACCTCGCGCGGGGTGAGCTCGATCCCCTCCCACGTGCCGTAGACCGACTGGTAGCGGGCGACGTGGTCGAGCCGGTCGAGCAGCCCGGCCACCCAGCCCAGCCCGCCCTCGGACAGGCAGATCTTGATGTTCGGGAACCGGACCGGGATCTTGGAGTACAGCCAGTCGACGGCGGCGAACATGGCCCAGCCGAAGAACAGCACCCCGATGGTGTCGGCGGGCGCGTCCGAGGAGGTGGTGGGCGCGCTCGACGAGGAGCCGACGTGCAGGCAGATCACCGTGCCCGTCTCCTCGCACGCCGCCATGAACGGGTCCCACCAGCCCGTGTGCAGCGACGGCAGGCCGAGGCGCTCGGGGAGCTCGGGGAAGGTGACGGCCCGGAAGCCGCGGGCGGCGTTGCGGCGGACCTCTTCGGCGGCCAGCTCGGCGTCGAGGAGCCACGGCACCTGGCACGGGATGATGCGCCCCGGGTGGGTGCCGGCCCACTCCTCCAGGTGCCAGTCGTTCGAGGCCCGCACCACGGCCAGGGCCAGGTCCGGGTCGCTCACCCCGAGCTGGTAGCGCTGGCCGGCGAAGCCCGGCAGCGACGAGGGGAAGTTCAGCGAGGCGTAGACCCCGTTGAGGTCCATGTCGTGCACGCGGGCATCGATGTCCCAGGCGCCGCGACGCATCTCGTCGAAGCGGCTGGGCTCGAAGCTGCGCTCCTCCATGGGCCGGCCGACCACGGCGTTCAGGCCGACCTTGTAGTGGCGCTGGCCGTCGTAGAGCCAGTACTCCATGCCCTCGTCGTCGAGCTGCACCTTGGGGGCCAGGTCCGCGTAACGGGCGGGCATGCGGCCTTCGAAGAGGTGCGGCGGCTCGACCAGGTGGTCGTCCACCGAGATCAGCGTGAACCGGCGGGGGCGGCGCTCGGGGTCGGGCAGGAACGTCACCTGCTCGGGCTTGGAGGTGACGAAGAACCCGGGGCGCTTCTCCAGGTCGTCGAAGTCGATCGAGCCGGTGCTCACAGGACGGCCACCGGGTTCACGGGGCAGCCCGTGCCGCCCGGGATGCGCAGCGGGTTGACCGCCAGCAGGAACGACCAGCGACCCCGCTCCGCGCAGGCGGCGGCGATGGGCCCGAGGTCGAGGTTGTCGATGAGGTGCAGGCCGATGGCCACGATGCCCACCTGGTGGATGGGGAACGGCCAGCCCGGGATGGTCCGCAGCGGCATGCGGTCGGAGATGCCGTCGGAGCCGAGGACCGAGATCGAGCGCTCGTGCAGCCAGGGCAGGCACTCCGGGTGGAGCCCGGCCAGCCCGGCGCCGATGGGGTCGAGGTTGCCGCGGGCGTCGGTGCGGCGGGCGTCGCGCCCGGTGGAGATGACGAGGAAGTCGCCAGCGCCGACGGTGACGCCCTGGTCGGCCTCGGCCTGCTCCAGGTCGGCGACACCGATGGTGCCGGCCCCGTCGAGGAAGTCGACGCCGCGCGCTCGGGGGATGTCGAGCAGGACGCCGCGGCCCACCAGCCCGTCGGCCAGGGTCATGACCGTGTTCGCCTGGGCGCCGTCGCTGCGGACCTCGGTGCCGGGTCGACCGCCGAACATCAGGCCGTGCACGAACATGTGGGAGAGGGCGTCGATGTGGGTGATGCCCAGCCCGTGCACCTGGGTGCCCACGTAGTCGCCGCAGGCCTCGTAGCCCGGGATGCCGGTGTGGGAGATGGCGTCGCCCGCCGCCAGCATGTGGTGGTGGGCGGGGAACGGCGTCTCGGCCGACGGCTGCAGCGGCAGGTCCCGGCCCAGGCTGACCACGGCGCCGTCGACCACCAGGGCGGCGGCGGCGGCCCGGTGCTCGGCGGTCTGGTGGTTGAGCGCGGCGCGCTCGTCGCCATCGCCCCAGCGGTCCCAGTTCTTGAGCCGCTCGAACAGCGCCTCCATGTCGGCCGCGGTCGGCTCGTCCAGCACCGCTCCGCTCGCCGGTCGCTCGTTCCCCTGCACGTGACGCTCCCCGTCTAGGCTTACAAGCGTTAGTTTACGCACGGATCCGGCGCCCGCCGGGTCGCTCGTCCGACCGGAGGTGCCGATGGCCAGGTTCGCGTTGCGGGGCGCACGGGTGGTCGACGGCACGGGGGCGCCGGCGATGGCGGCCACCGTGGTGGTGGCCGACGGGCTCATCGAGTCGGTCGGCGTCGAGCCCGACGGCGACGTCGAGGTGGTCGACCTCGACGGGATGGTGCTGGCCCCGGGGTTCATCGACCCCCACACCCACTACGACGCCCAGGTCCTGTGGGACGCCGACCTCACGCCGTCGTCCTGGCACGGGGTCACCACCGTGGTGACCGGCAACTGCGGGTTCGGCATCGCCCCCACCCGGCCCGAGCACCGCGACACCGTCATGCGGGTGCTCGAGAACGTCGAGGGCATGCCGCTCGACGCCCTGGTCGAGGGCATCCCGTGGACCTTCGAGACCTTCCCCGAGTACCTCCGGGCCCTGGACGCGCTGCCGCTCCAGCTCAACGTGGCGCCGCTGCTCGGCCACACGCCGCTGCGCTACTTCGTGATGGGCGACGACGCCACCGAGCGGGCGGCCACCACCGACGAGCTGGCCGCCATGCGGGCGCTGGTGGCCGAGGCCATGGACGCCGGCGCCATCGGCTTCTCGTCGTCGCGGTCCACCAGCCACGTCGGCGCCCACGGCCGGCCGGTGCCCAGCCGGGCCGCCACCCTCGACGAGCTCGACGAGCTGCTCGAGCCGCTGCGCGAGCGCGACGCCGGCTACTTCGAGATCACGTGGGGCCCGGACTTCCACGTCGACGAGGCCGCCGCCGTCGCCAAGCGCATCGGCCGGCCCGTCTCGTGGGCGGCGATCATGGCCAACCGCCGCCACCCCGGCGAGGCCGTGCGCACCGCCGAGCGGGTCCGCGAGGCCGGCGGCCGCGTCCACCCGCAGATCGCCTGCCGGCCGATCGTGGTGCAGGTCGCGCTGAGCGACCCGGCGTCGTTCGCCATGGCCGCCGCCTTCACCGAGGTGCTCGCCCTCCCCCGGGAGCAGCGAGCTGCGCTCTACGCCGACGCCGCCTGGCGCCGCCGCGCCGAGGCCGACCTCGAGGTCCCCTTCGGCAAGCTGCTGGACGGTGCCGTGGTCACCGAGAGCACCGTGCACGCCCACCTGGTGGGCGGCCCCACGCTCGGGGAGCTGGCCGCCCAGCAGGGCGTGGCCCCCATCGACGTCATGGTCGAGCTGTCGCTGGCCGAGCAGCTCGAGACCCGGTTCACCGTGCCCATGGTCAACGACGACGACGACCAGATCGGCGAGCTGCTCGGCGACCCCGCCCTGCTCCTCGGCCTCTCCGACGCCGGTGCCCACACCAGCCAGCTGTGCGACGCCAACTACGCCACCTGGCTGCTGAGCCACTGGTGCCGGGACCTCGGCGTGCTCACCCTCGAGCAGGCGGTGTGGCGCCTCACCGGCCACCCGGCCGAGGTGCTGGGCATCGACCGCCGCGGCCGCATCGAGGCCGGGTTCCACGCCGACCTGGTGGCGTTCGACCCCGACACGGTGGGCACCGGGCCCGCCCAGCGGGTGCACGACCTGCCCGCCGGCGTCGACCGCCTCGTGGCGCCCAGCCAGGGCATCGTCCACACCTGGGTCAACGGCACCGCCATCTGGTCCGACGGCGCTGCAGTCGTCGGCGCCGGCCCCGGCCACCTGTTGCGCGGCGGGGCCACCGCCGACGGCTACACCGGTCCCTGATGCCCACCGCCACCAACCCCCGACGGGAGCACCCCTGTGTCGCGCCGTGACGAGATCCTCGAGGTCGCCAAGGTCCACATCGCCGAGCGGGGCTACGCCAACAGCTCCATGCGCGACCTCGCCGAGGCCGCCGGCCTGCTGGCCGGGAGCCTGTACTCCCACTTCAAGTCCAAGGCCGAGCTGGTCCGCGACATCGTCATCCATTTCTACGACGAGCTCCTCCCGGCGCAGGAGGCGGTGATCGCCGCCGGGGGCACCGGGGCCGACCAGTTCGCCGCCATGCTGCGCGCCGTCCACGCCGTGTGCAGCCGCCACCGCGAGGAGCTCACGATCCTCCACTACGACTGGCACACGCTCTCCCAGCTCGACGAGCTGGCCGACGTCCACGCCCAGAGCCTGCGCACGCTCGACCTCTGGAAAGCCGTGATCCAGACCGGCCAGGCCGACGGCTCCATCCGGGCCTCCGTCGACGCCGAGTCGCTGGTGCGCATCGCCACCAGCTCGATCCACGCCCTGATCGACACCGTCCGCTACACCACGCACCCCCTGCCGGCCGAGCGCAGCGCGGAGAGCGCGGCGCTGCTGCAGGAGGTCCTGCTCACCGGGATCACCACCACGAGCACCAAGGCGGCGGCCCGCAAGCCGGCGGCGAAGCGCCGCCAGCCCGTGACCGCCACGGGGAGCGACTGATGCACGACCTGTTGATCACCGGAGGGCTCGTGGTCGACGGGACCGGCGTGCCCGGGCGGGTGGCCGACGTCGCCATCGCCGACGGGAAGGTGGTGGGGATCGGCCGCCACCGCGGCGAGCAGGCCCAGCGCACCATCGACGCCACCGGCCTGGTGGTGGCGCCCGGCATCGTCGACGCCCACACCCACTACGACCCGCAGGTCACCTGGGACGGGCTGTGCGACACCTCCACGCTGCACGGCGTCACCACCGTCGCCGCCGGCAACTGCGGCTTCGGGGTGGCCCCCTGCCACGCGGATGACCGGGAGTACCTGCTCCAGCTGTTCGCCCGAGTCGAGGGCATGGACCTCGACGCGCTCGGCCGCATCGAGGCCGGCTTCGAGACGTTCCCGGAGTTCCTGCGGAGCCGCGAGGGCCGGCTCGGCGTCAACTTCGGCATGTACGTGGGCCACTCGGCCATCCGCCGCTGGGTCATGGGCGACGCCTCGTTCGAGCGCGAGGCCACGGCCGACGAGGTGGCCGCCATGGTCCACCTGGTCGACGAGGCCCTGCAGGCCGGCGCGCTGGGCTTCTCGTCGTCGCTGGCGCCCACGCACCTCGACCTGGCCGACCGCCCGATCCCCAGCCGGCTCGCCTCGCTCGACGAGGTGCGCGCCCTGGCCGACGCCGTGGGCCGCTACGGCCGGGGGTCCATCGCCTTCGCGCCGGAGAGCGCGGTGGAGGGCATCTCGCCCGAGGACCGCGACCTGCTCATCGAGCTGGCCCGCCGGGGCGGCGTCCCCTCGATCACCCAAGGGCTCGGCGGCCGGTCGAAGGTCGACGCCCCCACGAAGACCTGGGAGGAGTCGCGCCGGTTCCTCGACCGCTCGGCCGACCTGGGCACGCCGGTGTACTCGCTGCTCATGACCCGGGCGCTGAACGGGCCCTTCACCGTGGCCGAGGGCACCTCCCGCTACGAGGGCGTGCCGTCGTGGCACCGGCTGATGACCGCGTCGCTGGACGAGAAGCGGCGCATCCTGGCCGACCCCGCCGAGCGCGAGGCCCTGCGCCACGGCATCGACCACCCCAACCTCGACCCCAGTCAGGGCACCACGCTCCCGCCGCCGTTCTGGGAGAGCCTGCGGCTGTCCGACACCCGGGTGGCCGAGGACCAGCGCTGGATCGGTCGGGCCATGGCCGACATCGCCGCCGAGCGGCGGGTCCACCCGGCCGACGCCCTGCTGGACCTGGCGGTGGCCGATGACCTCGAGGCGGTCTTCCACTGGTCGAACGAGACCCCCGCGTGGCGCGAGCTGCTGCGGGACGTGCAGCGCCACCCGCAGATGATCGTGGGCGTGTCCGACGGCGGCGCCCACCTCGACCGCGACGACGGCCAGGAGTGGTCCACCCACTTCCTGGCCACGTGGTGGCGCAGCGAGCAGGTGTGGCGCCTCGAGGAGGCCATCCGCCTGATGACCGCCATCCCGGCCTCGATCCTGGGCCTGACGGACCGGGGCGTCCTGGCCACCGGCCGCGCCGCCGACGTGTTCCTGTTCGACCCCGAGCGCATCGACGTGGGGACGTGCCGGCGCGAGCAGGACCCGGTGCTCGGCGTGCCCCGGTTCCGCGGCGTGCCGGTCGGCATCAACGCCACCATCGTCAACGGCGAGGTCGTGGTCGAGGACGGCCAGCGCATGGAGGCCCGGCCCGGTCACGTGGTGCGGCCCTCGTGAGCACGCTCCTGCTCGGCACCGACGCCCAGCCGGTGCGGGACCTGGCCCGCGCCCTGGGCGCCGAGCTGGTGGTGGTGCCCGACGTCGACGGGGCTCCGGGCCACGACGGCACCGACTGGGCCTGGGCCGACGCGCTGGAGGCGTGGCGCACCGAGGCTGCCGCCGGGCCGGCCACCGGCGCGGTCGTGGTGGCTGCCTGGACCGGGGACCTCGGAGCGCCCACGCCGCTCGACGACCTCGACCTCGGCGGCTGGGTGGCCCGCCACGAGGTGGCGTTCGGCCGCTGGTTCGCCGCCCTCGGCGTGGCGGCGGCGCGCTGCGGCGACCACGGCGCGATCGTGGCGGTGGTCGACAAGGCCGCACCGCTCGACTGCGCGGGCCGAGCGGCCGAGACCGGGGTGGCCGATGCGGTCGAGGCCCTGGCCCGGTCCCTGGCCCGCAGCGAGGGCCCTCGGGGCGTGCGGGTCAACACCGTCACCACCCCCGTCCGCCTCACCAGCCCTCCGGTGGTGCTCCCGGCGCCGCCGCTCGCCACCTTCCCCGGCACCATCGCCGTGGAGGTCGCCGGCGCGGTCCGCACGCTGCTCGGGCGGGACGCGGTGGGCATCACCGCCACCACCGTCCACGCCGACAGCGGGAGGACGGGACATTGAGCCGGGTGGTGCTGGTCACCGGGGCCACCGGCGGCGTCGGCCGGGGCATCGCCCTGGCCTGCGGCGAGGCCGGCTGGACCGTGTGGATCGCGGCGCGCCGCGAGGCCGAGGGCACCGCAGTGGCCGACGAGGTCACCGCCCTCGGCGGCCAGGGGCGCTTCGTGCGCTGCGAGGCCGGGGAGCCCGCCTCGGTGCAGGAGGCGGTGGCCACCGTGGTCGCCACCGACGGCGCCCTGCACGGCGCCGTGCACAACGCCACCAGCGGCCTCTCCCCCCGCCCCGGCTCGGTCGCCGACACCACGCTGGCCGACCTGCGCGACCACGTGGCGGTCTCGGTGCGCGGCACCTACCTGCTGGCCCGCGAGTCGCTCCCCCACCTCGAGGCCGTCGGCGGCGCGCTGCTCGTGCTCACCAGCGAGGCGGGCTTCGAGGGCAAGGCCCGCCTGCCCGCCTACGCCGCGGTGAAGGCGGCGCAGCGCGGCCTCGTGCGCGCCCTCGCCCGCGAGTGGGGGCCGAAGGGCGTGCGGGTCAACGCCCTCGCCCCGCTGGCCGCCACGCCGGCGGTGGACGAGGCGTTCCGCCGCGACCCCGCCATGTCCGAGCGGGTGCTGGGCCGCAGCCCCATGGGCCGCCTCGGCGACGCCGCCACCGAGATCGGCCCGGTCGCCCGGTTCCTGCTCGGCCCCGACGCCGCCTTCCTCACCGGCAGCACGCTGCTGGCCGACGGCGGCTCCTGCTCGATCAGCTGAGCGAGGCCACCGCGCCGGCCACCGGCGTGCCGTCGAAGAACCGCGGGTTCTGGTCCAGGAACAGCTGGGCCGGGTTGCGGAACACGAACTGGGCGAACTGGTCCTCGGTGAGGATGCCGTCCTCCACCAGCTCGTAGGCCTCCTCGACCACGCCGGTGATGTCGCCGGCGTCCCAGTGGCCGATGTCGGAGCTGAAGATCGGCTTGAGCTGGAAGCCGTGGCTGTTCGCCGGGCTGAACGCGTAGGCGATGGTGCGGTCGTCGGCCTCGCAGCCGAAGTAGAAGGAGCGGCTGAACCGCTCGATGAGCGCCTCGGGGTCGGTGGCGCCCAGGTGGCGCCACTCGTCCTGCTCCGCCGGCGGCACGCCGATGCCCGGGATGGTGGCCAGCCCGGCCCGCACGTCGTCGCCCGCCGCCAGCAGCTCCGGGCCGTGGCGGCGCATGAGCGCCTCCAGCTCGTCCCAGTCGATGCCGGCCGGGTCGAGCGGCTCGAGGCCCTCGGGCCGGCGCTTCTCCCAGTGGTCGAGGAGGTCGTTGAGCAGGATGGCGGCCCAGCCGACGCCGCACTCCAGCACCGCGAAGCCCTGGTTCGGGAAGCGGGTGGGGACGCCGCCCATGAACAGCGACTTCACCAGCGTGTGCATCCGCTGGGCGAAGGACCCGACGTGGTTGAAGCTGTAGTTGGTCACCGACGTGAAGCTGCCGGTGGGCATGTTGCCCAGACCGCCGTGGAACGTGATGGCGAAGCCGAGCTCCTGGGCCTTGGCCCACACCGGGTCGTAGTCGTGGGCGCTGTCCAGGCCGAAGCTGTCGAACCAGTGGCTCTGCCCCGGGAGCAGGAACGGCGAGCCGGCTTCGGGCTCGGGGATGGGGCGGGTGACGCCCTCGGGCAGGGCCACCACCTTGAAGCCGAGCTCCGCGCAGTGCTGCAGCTCGGCCAGCGCCTCGTCCGGCGTGTGCATGGGCACCACGCCGGCCATGGTGAGGCGATCGGCGAAGGGCCCGTAGGTGGCGGCGTAGAACTCGTTGAAGCCGCGGCACACGCCGGCCCGCAGATCGTCGTCGCCGATCCCGGCGATGCCGAAGCCCTTGGTCGGGTACAGCACGGCGAAGTCGAGCCCGAGCTCGTCCATGCGCTCGTACATCAGGGCCGGCGCCGCCGCGGTGGCCAGGTCCCGGGTGTTGCGGGCGGGCGTGCCCCACCACGCGCTCTGCGGGGTGCGGGTGGCCAGGCGACGGTCGTTGTCGGCGTCCATGATCCGGTGCAGCGGGCTGGACTGGTTCCGGTAGCGCTCGAACGCGGCGGGCCCGAGCGCCTCGCGCAGGTGGGGCTCCACCGCCGGGAGGTACTCGAGCACGTGCCCGTCGGCGTCGATGATCGGGTGGCCCAGCCGGGCCCGGATGTCCTGCGAGGTGGCCACGTCGTCGTCCCCTGCCGTGCTGCGTCTTCCGAAATACTTCCTAACACTTGTTAGCCTATGGTGCAGGCGCCGGGGACGCCGAGCGAGGGAGCAGCACCGTGGGCATCGACGCAGCAGGGGCCGCGGAGCTGGTCGATGGGCTGGCCAGCCGGGGCATGGTGGTCGGCGGCGACCGCTCGACGGTGGGCGGCGCCGGGCGCTACGAGCACCACAACCCCACCACCGGCAGGGTCCAGGCCACGGTGCCGCTGGCCGGCGCCGACGACGTCGACGCGGCCGTGCAGGCCGCTCGGGCGGCCCTGCCGGCATGGCGGGCGCTGCCGCCGAACGAGCGCATGGCCGCCCTGCACCGCCTGGCCGACCTCCTCTCGGCCCGGCGCAAGGAGGCCGGCGCCGTCAACGCCCTCGACAACGGCACGCCCGTGAGCGCCATGGACTCCGGCGGCTACGCGTCGGGCTTCGTGCGCTACTACGCCGGTTGGGTCGACAAGCTCGAGGGCGAGGTGGTGCCGGTCCACGGGGGCGGCGGCTTCGACTACGTCGTGCCCGAGCCCTACGGCGTGATCGGGGCCATCGTCCCGTGGAACGGCCCGATGATGGGCATGGGCCAGAAGTGCGGCCCGGCCCTCGCTGCGGGCAACACCGTGGTGGCCAAGCCGCCCGAGATCGCCCCGTTCGGCGCCATCGCCTTCGCCGAGCTGGCGCTGGAGGCGGGCCTGCCGCCGGGCGTGGTGAACGTGGTCCCGGGCGGCGCGGTCGCCGGCGATGCGCTGGTCCGCCACCCCGGCGTCGACAAGGTGTCCTTCACCGGCGGCACGGCCACCGCCCGCCTGGTGATGGCTGCCGCGGCCGAGACCCTCACGCCCCTCGCCCTGGAACTGGGCGGGAAGTCGGCCAACGTCGTCTTCCCGGACGCCGACCTCGACGTGGCCGTGTCGTCGGCGGCCTTCCTCGGCGCCACGCTGCTGAGCGGCCAGGGCTGCGCACTGCCGACGCGGCTCTACGTCCACGACGACGTGTACGAGGAGGTCGTCGAGCGCCTGGTCCGTCAGGTGGCGGCGGTGGCGGTGGGCGACCCGCTCGATCGCCGCACCCTCATGGGCCCGGTGGTGACCGAGGCGGCGTGCGAACGGATCCTCGGCGTGATCCGACGGGCGCAGGCCGAGGGCTCCGGCACCCTGCTCACCGGCGGCGGGCGGCTCGACGGCGACCTGGCCGGCGGGTGGTTCGTGGCCCCCACCGTGTTCGGCGACGTCGACCACGCCAGCGACCTCGCCCGCAACGAGGTCTTCGGCCCGGTCCTGTCGGTGCTCCGGTTCTCCGACGAGGACGAGGTCCTGGCCAAGGTCAACGACAGCGACTACGGCCTCGGCGCCTACCTCCACACCCGCGACGTGTCCCGGGCCCTGCGCCTGGCCGCGGCCTTCGACGTGGGCTCGGTCACGGTCAACGGCTTCCCCGGCGGCTCACCGGGCGCCCCCTTCGGCGGCGTGAAGCAGAGCGGCTTCGGCCGCGAGGGCGGGAAGGCCGGCCTCGAGGAGATGGTCCGCCGCAAGAACGTCTTCATCGCCACCTGAACCGGCTCAGCGGCCGCCGGGGGTGAGGGCGCCGAAGCGGGCGATCTCGCGGTCGAGGTCGAGGGGCTGCGGCCGCACCGAGGTGGGGGCCTCGACGCCTTCGAGGTGGGCCCGCGGCACCACCCAGCAGACCTCGAACTCGAGGCCGTCGGGGTCCTTGGCGTAGAGGCTCTTCGACGCGGTGTGGTCCGAGGCGCCCACGAGCGCCCCGGCGGCGAGGAGCTTCTGCTCGAGCTCGGCGAGGTCGGCCAGCGTGGGGACCTCCCAGGCCAGGTGGTACAGCCCGACCGTGGCCCGGCCGGCCATCGAGGGGCCCGCCCCGTCGCCGATGGTGAAGAAGGCGATGTCGTGGTCGTTCTCGGAGTCCGGCGCCCGGAGGAACTCGCCACCGGGGAACGAGGCGACGGTGGAGAACCCGAGGACGTCCCGGTAGAAGGCGGCGCTCTTGGCGGCGTCCCGGGCGTAGAGCACGGCGTGGTTCATGCGGGCGATGCCCATGGTGACCTCCTCAGGTCGGGTCGGTGTGGTCTCGGCGGGTGCAGTCGGGGAGCAAAACGAGCAGGGGCGCTGCGAGCGGAGGGGCGGGATCCTCCGTCGCAGCGCCCCAGAGCGAGATCAGCTGGCGAGGACGGCTTCGACCTCGAGGATGACCTTGATCTTGTCGCCGACGACGACGCCGCCACCGTCCATCGGGATCTCGAAGTCGACGCCGAACTCCTTGCGGGAGATCTCGGTCTCGGCGGAGAACCCGGCGCGGGTGCCGCCCCACGGGTCGGGGTGGACGCCGTTGAACTCGAGGTCCAGCACGACGGACTTGGTGGTGCCCTTGATGGTGAGGTCACCGGTGACCTTGAAGTCGCTGCCCGAGGGCTCGACCGAGGTGGAGGTGAAGGTCAGCTTGGGGTGGTTCTCGACCTCGAAGAAGTCGGCCGACTTGAGGTGGCCGTCACGGCCCTCGTCCCGGGTGTTGATCGAGGAGAGGTCGACCTCGGCGGTGACCGAGGAGGCCAGCGGGTCCTCGGCGATGGTGATGGTGCCTTCGAAGGTCTCGAAGTTGCCCTTGACCTTGGAGACCATGAGGTGGCGGACGCTGAAGCCGACCTCGGAGTGGCTGGGGTCGATGGTCCAGGTGCCGGCGGGGATCTCGGGGTTGGTCATGGTGGGACTCCTTGGGTGGGTGAAGCTTTGATCGTTGAACTGACAACCACTTTACCCGAATTCGTTGAAGTGTCAACCACTTCGCGGTACGGTGGCTCCATGGCCGACGCACCCGCACCCCCCGAGCCGGTCCGCTGGCTGTCCGACGACGAGCAGCAGGCCTGGCGCAGCTTCGTGACCGGCACCCGTCGCCTGCTCGACCGCCTCGAGCGGGACCTCAAGACCCACGGCATCAGCCACGACGACTACGGCGTGCTGGTGGCGCTCTCCGAGGCCGAGGGCGGGCGGCTGCGCATGGCCGAGCTGGCCGATCAGTCGGTCGAGTCGCGCAGCCGGCTCTCGCACCACGTCGGCCGCATGGAGGCCAAGGGCCTGGTGCGCCGCGAGTCCTGCCCCGGCGACCGCCGTGGCTTCTTCGCCGTCATCACCGACGCCGGCCGGGCGCTCATGGCCGAGACCGCCCCCCACCACGTGGCCGGGGTGCGGGCCTACTTCCTGGACCAGGTCGAGCCGGACGAGCTGGCCGTCATGGCCCGGGCCTTCGCCCGCATGGACGAGGCGATCAGCCCCGTCGGCCGCTGCCCCGGCGCCTGACCCCCGGCACCGGACAGGCGCCCGAACCCGGGCTGTGAGGGGCGGTGATCGCGCCGAGCGCTCCGTAGCCTCGCAGGGCCATGGACGCGCAGATCTACCGGATGATGAGCACCGGCGCGTCGGCGGCCAAGAGCGCCACCCTCACGCCCGGGCTCGTCCGCCGGGTGTGGTCCTTCGCCCACGCCTACCGGGCCCGCACCTTCGGCTTCCTGG
This sequence comes from Aquihabitans sp. G128, assembly GCF_019048865.1. Taxonomy (GTDB): domain Bacteria; phylum Actinomycetota; class Acidimicrobiia; order Acidimicrobiales; family Iamiaceae; genus Aquihabitans. The sequence continues at coordinate 2,972,780 of NZ_CP077604.1, forward strand.
CCATCGTGGTGGTGGAGTCGTTCCTGGGCCTCGCTCCCCCGCTGGTCATCAAGGCGATCATCGACGACGCCGTGCCCAAGGACGACCGCCGGCTGGTGACGGTGCTGGCCGGGATCATGATCGTGGTCGCGTTCCTGAACGCCAGCCTGTCGATGGTGGAGCGCTGGCTGTCGTCGACCATCGGCGAGGGCTTGATCTACGACCTCCGCTCGGCCCTGTTCGACCACGTCCAGCGCCAGCCCATCGCCTTCTTCACCCGCACCCAGACCGGCGCGCTGGTGAGCCGCATGAACAACGACGTGATCGGCGCCCAACGGGCGGTCACCGGCACGCTCGGCACGGTGGTCTCCAACGTCGTCACGCTGGCCACCACGCTGGTGGCCATGGCGGTGCTCGAGTGGCGCCTCACCGGCCTGTCGCTGCTCCTGCTCCCGGTCTTCCTGCTGCCCGCCAAGCGGGTGGGTCGCCGCCTCGCCGGCATCACCCGTGAGGGCTTCGACCTGAACGCGTCGATGAACACCACCATGACCGAGCGCTTCGGCGTCTCCGGCGCCCTGCTGGTGAAGCTGTTCGGCCAGCACGACCGCGAGCGCGACGGCTTCGCGGACCGGGCGGCCCGGGTGCGCGACATCGGGGTGCGCAGCGCCATGTACAGCCGCACCTTCGTGGTGGCCCTGACCATGGTCGGCGCGGTGGGCACCGCGGTGATCTACCTGATCGGCGGGCGGCTGGTGATCTCCGGCAGCATCACCACCGGGACGCTGGTCGCGCTCGGGGTGTTCGTGGCGCAGATCTACTCGCCGCTCACCAGCCTCACCAACGCCCGGGTCGACCTCATGACGGCGTTCGTCTCGTTCGACCGCGTGTTCGAGGTGCTCGACGCGCCCAACCCGATCACCGACCACCCCGACGCCGTCGAGCTGGTGGCACCCACCGGGCGCATCGACTTCGACGCCGTCACCTTCGCCTACCCCAGCGGTGCGGAGAGCTCGGTGACCTCGCTGGAGAGCGCCGCGCAGCTCGCCGCGCCGGACCTGGGCAGCGGGCCGGTGCTGCACGACCTGAGCGCCTCGATCCTGCCGGGCGAGCTGGTGGCCATCGTCGGGCCTTCGGGTGCCGGCAAGACGACGCTGACCCAGCTGGTGCCGCGCCTCTACGACACCACCGCCGGCGCGGTGCGCGTCGACGGCCACGACGTGCGCGACCTGACCCAGGCCTCGCTGCGCGCCGCCATCGGCGTGGTGAGCCAGGACCCGCACCTGTTCCACGAGACCGTCGCCGAGAACCTCCGCTACGCCAAGCCGGGGGCCACCCTCGCCGAGATGGAGGCCGCCGCCCGGGCGGCCCGGATCCACGAGGTCATCGCCGCCATGCCCGACGGCTACGACACCGTGGTGGGCGAGCGGGGCCACCGGCTCTCGGGCGGCGAGCAGCAGCGGCTGGCCATCGCCCGCATGCTGCTCAAGGATCCCGCCATCGTGATCCTGGACGAGGCCACCTCGAACCTCGACAGCGAGAACGAGGCGGCCGTGCAGGAGGCCCTCGCCCGGGCGCTCGAGGGCCGGACCTCGCTGGTGATCGCCCACCGGCTCTCCACCATCACCGACGCCGACCGCATCCTCGTGCTCGACCACGGCCGCCTGGTGGAGCAGGGCCGCCACGCCGACCTGCTCGCCGCCGGCGGCCTCTACGCCGACCTCTACCGCACCCTCGTCCGCGCCGACCGCACCGCGCCCTGACCGTTCACCGCACCGTCGCCCGTCCGGGGTTCTGCCACCGGAGACCTGGCGGTAGGGTCGAACAGGAAACGCTGTCCAAACCACGGCACCCCGTCGAAACGCAACCCAAAGGAACCCCACCATGGCCATCGAGCTGCCCCCGCTCCCCTTCGCCAAGGACGCCCTCGCCTCCAAGGGCCTGTCCGAGGAGACCATCGAGTACCACTACGGCAAGCACCACCAGACGTACGTGAACACGCTCAACGGCCTCATCGAGGGCACCGACCACGCCGACTCGTCGCTCGAGGAGATCATCCTCGCCGCCGACGCCGGGCCCCTGTTCAACAACTCGGCCCAGGTCTGGAACCACACCTTCTACTGGAACTGCCTCTCGCCCACCGGCGGCGGCGCCCCCTCCGGCGAGATCGGTGACGCCATCAACTCGGCGTTCGGTTCGTACGAGAAGTTCTCCGAGGAGTTCACCGAGGCCGCCAAGACCACGTTCGGCTCCGGCTGGGCCTGGCTGGTGGACGACGGCGGGCTGAAGATCCAGAAGACCTCCAACGCCGACCTGCCCCTCAAGCACGGCGTGAAGGCGCTCCTCACCATCGACGTGTGGGAGCACGCCTACTACATCGACTACCGCAACGCCCGCCCCGACTACATCGGGAACTTCCTCACCAACCTCGTCAACTGGGACTTCGTGGGCCAGAACCACAGCGCCAGCTGACCCGGCGCCCCGGCCCGTCGCCGGGGCACCTGCAGCACCGCCACGAGGCCCGTGCCCGCCTAGGGCACGGGCCTCGTCGCCCGGGGCCCGGGCCGGGGGGCCGAGCGAGGCGGCTACGGTCCGGGCCGTGGCCGAAGCGTCGTTGTTCGGGGACCAGGAGGTCGGCGGCCCGCCCACGCTCACGGTCGGCGAGCTGGCCGCCCGCATCGCCCGGCTCACCGCCTCGGCCTTCCCCGGCGACCTCTGGGTCGAGGGCCAGATCCGCAACCTGTCCCGCTCCGCCAACGGCCACGCCTACTTCGACCTCGCCGAGCCCACCGCCGCCGGCGAGCAGCCCCGGGCCCAGGTCTCGGTCACCCTCCTCGCACCGGAGCGCAAGCACGTCAACGAGCAGCTGAAGCGGGCCGGCGGGGCCGTGCGGATGGACGACGGCATCGAGGTGCGCATCCAGGGACGCCTGCGCTGGTACGCCCCGCGCGGCACGCTCCAGCTGCGCATGTCCGGCATCGATCCGGCGTTCACCCTCGGGCGCCTGCAGGCCGACCGGGACCGCATCCTCGCGGCGCTCGCCGCCGACGGGCTGGTGGAGGCCAACGGCCGCCTGCCGGTCCCGCTCGTGCCGCTGCGGGTGGGCCTGGTCACCAGCGTCGGCAGCGCCGCCCACGCCGACGTGCTCTCGGAGCTCACCGGCTCCGGGCTGGCGTTCGTGGTGCGCACCGCCGACGCCCGCACCCAGGGCCCCGACGCCGCCCGCTCGGTGGTCCACGCCCTGCACCGCGTGGCCCGCGACGGCGTCGACGTGATCCTGCTGGTCCGCGGCGGCGGGGCCCGCACCGACCTCGCCGGCTTCGACACCGACCTGGTGGCCCGGGCCATCGCCGCCATGCCGGTGCCGGTGTTCACGGGCATCGGCCACGAGGTCGACCGATCCATCGCGGACGAGCTGGCCCACTCGGCCCACAAGACCCCCACCGCCGCGGCCGCCGCCGTGGTCTCGCTGGTGCGGGCCTTCCTCGACCGGGTCGACGAGCGGTGGTCCCAGGCGCGCCGCGCTGCTGCGGCGTCGGCGGCGGTGGCCGACGCCCGCCTCGACCGGCGAGCAGCCCGGGTCGGGCGGGCCGCCACCCGCACCCTGGCCCGCCACACCGATCGCCTCGACGGGGCCGCCAACCGCACCGGGCGCGGCGCCGGGCGGGTGCTCGACCGGGCGGACCACGTGCTCGACGCGTCCCTGGCCGCCGCCACCGGGCGGGCCGAGCGGGGCCTGGCCCGGGCCGACCGGGCGCTGGACGCCCTCGCCGCCCAGGTGCGGGCCCACGACCCGCAGCTCGCCCTCGCCCGCGGCTGGACCATCACCACGACGGCCGACGGCCGGCCCGTCGGCCGCCTGCAGGACCTCACCGCCGGCACGGAGCTGGTCACCCGCTTCGTCGACGGCACCGCCACCAGCACGATCACCACGGTCGATGCCGCCCCACCACCGCCACCCACGAGGAGCGCACCATGAGCGAGCCCACCCCGGTCGCCGAGCTCGGCTACCCCGAAGCCCTCGCCGAGCTCGAGTCCATCCTCGATCGGCTCGAGCACGACGAGCCCGACGTCGACCGCGTGGCCACCGACGTGACGCGGGCGGCCGAGCTGGTCCAGCACTGCCGCGGCCGCATCTCCGCCGCTCGCGTCAAGGTCGAGGAGGTGGTCGGCGGGCTGACGCCCGAGGCCGCCGACCCGGAGGCCGACGGCAGCTGACGCCCGACCGGCGACGCGTCGGCGGGCCTAGCCGTCGGCGGTGTCGCAGCGGGCGTCGAGGGTGAAGGGGAACCCGGTGTCGTCGACGCCGCTGGCGCCGGCTCGCGGCTTGCCGTCGGCGTCGACGCCCACGAGGCGGCCGGACGCCTGGATGCGGCTGCCCCGGATGCGCGCCGAGGTGACGGTGCCCGGCGCCGCCCCGCTCATGCCCCGGCGCTGCCACGACTCCGAGCCGAAGCCCGCCAGCTCCAGCCCGTCGTCGATCACGCTCAGCCCGGTCGACGACGGCACGCCGGTGGCCTTGTCGGCCTTCACGCCCACGACGGCCTGCAGGATCGAGCCCGAGTCGCTGCGCCCGACCACGAACGCCGTCCGCCCGTCGAGGCCGCAGGAGTCGACCTGGTAGGTGGTCGTCTTCCCGCTGACGGTGACCCGAGCCGTCTTGTCGGCGAACTCGTCCTTGCCGCACCCGGTGAGGGCCAGCGCCCCCACGACCAGCACGAGCAGGGCGGCCGCCGTCCTGTGGCCCCGTGGGCCGCGCGATGGGAGCACCGGGCCAGCCTAGGGACGACCGCTTCGGGAGCGAGCGCCGCCCGGCTCGACACGACGACCGCCGGTACGCTGTCCGGGCCGCACCGTGAGGGGGAGGATCGTGCAGCCATCGGCAGGAGACGGTCCCGATCGGCGCCTGGCGCAGCGCGGCGCGGTGGCGGTCGTCGTGGTCGTGGTCCTGCTCGCCGGGTGGTGGCAGACCCGCGACCGGTCGAGCAGCGACCGTGCGTCCCCGGCGCGATCGGCAGCAGCCACGGCGTCCACCGCCTCCGCCACGTCGACCACCTCACCGGACCCGATGTGCGCGCCGCCGTCCATGGCGGCCATGGGCGGGCACCACGAAGGGGCGGCGACGGTCAGCCAGGTGGACGGGCGCTGGGAGCGCTCGTTCGGCAACCCCGACCCCCACGTCGACACCTCCTCTGTGCCGTTCGACGCACCGCCGACCGACGCCCAGCGCAAGGCCGCGGCCTCGTTCGTCGCTGCGGTCCGAGCACGGGCGACCACGAAGGGGTGGGCCGACCCCGCAGCGGCGCAGCGCGACGGCTACGAGCCCATGCAGACGTGCAGCAGCCACTGGGTGGACCGCCGGGCCCTGTTCGACGACCGGGTGCTCGACCCCGACCACCCCGAGTTCCTCGTGTACGCCCAGACCCCCGAGGGCTCCCGGCTCGAGTCGGTGATGTTCGCTGCGGCGACCGCCGATGCCCACGGGCCCCAGCCCTTCGGCTCGCTCGCGGTGTGGCACTACCACCGGGCCGACGGCGGGCTGTGCATGGAGCGCGGGATGCTCGTGCCGGACCAGACGACCGGCCCCGACGACTGCCCGGCGGGGACCGAGCCCCGCCAGCGGACCGAGGAGATGCTCCACGTGATGCTCGACCCGACCGGTCCGGCGTTCGCCACCGGCATGTAGCCGCGCCGACGACGGGCCACCGTCGGGCATCCCGTTAGAGTCGCCCAGATGTTGACGCTGGTGACGGGAGGAGCGGGCTTCATCGGGTCGAACCTGGCCGATGAGCTGCTCCGGCAGGGCCATGAGGTGCGCATCCTCGACGACCTCTCCACCGGACGGGCGGAGAACCTCCCCGGCGATGCCGCCTTCTTCGAGGGCTCGGTCACCGACGTCGAGCTGCTCGAACGGGCGATGGACGGGGTCGAGGTCGTGTTCCACCAGGCCGCCCTCGGCTCGGTGGCCCGCTCGGTCGACGCCCCCCCTCGTCTCCGACGACGCCAACACCCACGGCACCCTGGCCGTGCTCGACGCCGCCCACCGCCTCGGCGCCCGCCGCGTGGTCCAGGCCTCGTCCAGCAGCGTCTACGGCGGGGCCGACGTCCGGCCCACCCCGGAGTCCACCCCCCTGCTGCCGCGATCGCCCTACGCGGTCACCAAGCTGGTGGGCGAGCACTACGCCCGGGTCTTCGCCGAGCTCCACGGGCTCGAGACCGTCGCCCTGCGCTACTTCAACGTCTACGGCCCCCGGCAGCGGCCGGATGCGGCCTACGCCGCCGTCATCCCGCTGTTCATCAGCGCCCTGCGCGCCGGGACCTCGCCCCAGATCCACGGCGACGGCCACCAGAGCCGGGACTTCGCCTTCGTGAGCGACGTCGTGGCGGCCAACCTGGCCGCGGCCACCGCGCCGGCGGAGGTGTGCTCGGGCCGGGCGTACAACATCGCGGGCGGACGGGAGCAGTCGCTGGTCGAGCTGCTCGCCGTCCTCCAGCAGATCCTGGGCGTCGAGACCGAGGCCGTCCACGTCGCCCCGCGGGCGGGGGACGTCCGCCACAGCTCGGCCGACCTCTCCGCGGCCGCCGCCGACCTCGGGTACGTGCCGTCGGTGTCGTTCGAGGACGGGCTGGCCCGCACGGTCGAGCACTTCGTCGCCGCCGGCGCCTGAACCGACCGGTCCACCGGCCGCCCACGGCCGGGTGCCGATGGGGTGGTCATCTCCGACCGGCCGTAGGGTTGCCGCCATGTCCGGCCCGTCGCCGACCCCCGGAACCCAGCAGCTGCCAGCCGATCTCGTCGCCATCGCGGAGCGGGTGGAGCACCGGGTGGGCGCCCTGCTCGACGAGGAGCGCCGGCGCTGGTCGGCCCTGGACCCCGCCCTGGCCGAGCCCATCGAGGCCCTGCGCGGCCTGGTGATGGCCGGCGGCAAGCGCCTGCGCCCGGCCTTCTGCCACTGGGGCTTCGTGGGCGCCGGCGGCGACCCCGACGATCCTCGCGTGGTCGACGCGGGGGCCGCCTTCGAGCTCCTCCAGGGCTTCGCCCTCATCCACGACGACGTCATGGACGGCTCGGCGGTCCGCCGCGGCGGCCCCACCGTGCACCGCCAGTTCGTGGAGCGCCACGCCGAATCGGGCTGGGCCGCCGAAGGCCGCCGCTTCGGCGAGGGCGTCGCCGTCCTGGTGGGCGACCTCGCCCTGGTCTACGCCGACCAGCTGCTGCCGGCCGGCCCGGTCGAGCTCGGGCGCCACTGGGACGAGCTGCGCATCGAGCTCAACATCGGCCAGTACCTCGACCTGCTGGGGACGGCCATCGCCCAGCGCGACCGGGCCGCCGCCCGTCGCATCGCCCGCTACAAGTCGGGCAAGTACACCATCGAGCGGCCGCTCCAGCTCGGCGCCACGCTGGCCGGCCGCCACGACCTCACCGAGCCGCTCAGCCGCTACGGCGACCCGCTGGGCGAGGCCTTCCAGCTGCGCGACGACGTCCTCGGCGTGTTCGGCGACTCCGCCCGCACCGGCAAGCCGGTCGGCGACGACCTGCGCGAGGGCAAGCCCACCCTGCTGCTCGCCGTCGCCGACGAGCAGGCGACACCGGCCCAGCAGGTCCTGCTCGCCCAGGTGGGCGACCCGGACCTCGGCGCCCAGGCCATCGCCGACCTCCAGGGGGTGCTGGTGGCCACCGGCGCCCTGGCCGAGGCGGAGCGCCAGATCGCCGAGCTGGCCGAGCGAGCGGTCGCCGCCCTCGCCACCATCCCGGTCACCGACCCGGCTCGCGCCGCCCTCCGGGACCTCGCCGCCTTCGTCGTCGCCCGCGACGCCTGACGCCCACCCGGACCGCCGCCGACCGACCGCCCCACACCCCCCCTCCCCCGAACTTGTGGGCCCACACCGCCGGAAACGGCAGCCTCCGCCCACAAGTTGCCGAGGGAGACCGCGCCGCTCTCGAACTTGTGGGCCCACACCGCCGGAAACGGCAGCCTCCGCCCACAAGTTGCCCGGAAGGGGTGGGTGGGGTCGGTGCAGGGCCGTATCGCGGCGTGACCGGGTGGTCGGGTCGGGGTCAGGGGGCGGGGGTGGGGGTGGCGTCGGCGAAGAGGCGGAGGGCTTCGGGGAGCGTCACCGAGGCGACGCCGTGCTCGTCGGCCACCGCACTGAGCCAAGGCGGGCGCACCACGCCGGCCACCGCGATGGGGGTCTCGAGGCCGGAGAACTGCTGGGCCTGGCGGACGAAGGCGGTGGCGTAGTCGGCCGGGCGGACGTCCTGGGACAGCTCGGCCAGCGCATAGGGATCGGGGGTGGTGGGCGCGTCGCCATCCGAGCTACGGACCGGGCGCAGCGCCGAGGGCGAGTGGGGGCTCGGGCCGCCGCCGGCCAGGCCGGGCCCGTCAGTGAGGATGGCGCCGACCACCGATCGGGGCCGGGCCCCGGCGATGAGCAGGGCGACGTAGGCCCCGAGGCCCCGGCCGAGCACGGTGGCCTCCCCCAGGTGGGCCAGGGCGTGGTCGGCGTCGGCCATGAGCACCTCGGCGGTGTAGCCGCCGCCGGCCGATGACGTCGACGCGCCGTGGCCGGTGAGGTCGAGGCCCCAGACGGGCCCGGGCCACGCCGCCAGGTGGCGGGGCACCTCGTCCGGCGTGCGCTCGCCGAGGCCGTGCAGGAGCAGCAGGGCCCGGCCCTCGCCCGCCCGGAGCTGGTGCAGGGCGAGGTCGACGTTGACGTGGCGGAGCACCACGGTGGATCGCGCGCTCACGAGAGGAACCCCACGATCAGGTCGGCCACCACGGCCGGCTTCTCCACGTGCATGAAGTGGCCCACCCCGTCGAGCGGCACGAAGCGGGCGCCCGGCGGGAGGTTCGGGTGGACGTCCTCCGGCAGCGTGCCCCAGCCCATGACCTCGAGCTCGAGGCCGAGCACGCAGAGCACCGGCATGCCGAGCGAGGGCAGGCGGGCCATGGACCACTCGGGGCGCCAGGGGCCGAAGCCGCCGGGCCGCATGGCCGGGTCGATCTTCCAGCGCCAGCCGTCGTCCTCCTGGAACGCACCGATGGGCACGACGTAGCGCAGCCACGCCGGGTCGAGCCGCGGGTTCATCCGCCCCCGCCGTTCCGCGAGCTCGGCGATGGTGCCCGGGCGGCGGACCTTGGTGGTGGCCTTGCGGCGGTGGTCGAGCCAGCCCGCCAGCTCGCCGTTGAGCAGCTTGGTGCGGTGGTGCTCGGGCACGTCGGGCCACGACCGGGCCGACGGGAGCCCGTCGAGGTTGACGAGGTGCGAGACCCGGTGGGGCTGGGCGTCGGCGAGCTGGAGCATCAGCGCCCCGCCCTTCGAGTGGCCCACCACGGGCAGCGAGCGGGCGCCGGTGGCGTCCAGCACGGCGAGGGCGTCGCGCAGGTCGGCCTCCCAGGAGTACAGGTGGGCGTGCGACGAGTCGCCGTGGCCCCGCTGGTCCCAGCTGACCACCCGCCAGCCGGCGTCGGCCACCAGCGGGGCGAGCAGGTCGAAGGTGCCGGCGAAGTCGAAGCCGCCGTGGGCGAAGAGGACCGGCGGCGCCGCCTCGTCACCCCACTCCCACACGGCGAGCTGCACGCCGTCGGCGTCGATGGTGCGGTGCCGGTCGGGGCGGCGGGCACCGGGGTACGACGGCGCCGCAGCGTCGCCTCGGGTGGGCGCGAGCGACGGCGGAGCAGCGGCGGGGAGGACCACGGCGGCAGGCTACCGCCTGGACTTGACCCGTCGGTCAAGTCCCGGCGCCCGCCCGTGGCTGGCGGACCCCCTTCCCGAGCGCCCCGACCCCTACAGTGGCGGGGTTGTGACCGGACTGCACCCCGACACCGAAGCGAGCCCCTCCGAGGCCGCCGCCACCGGTGCGGAGCCGTCCCCCGCCTCCCGACGCGCCGCCCTGCTCCAGCGCTTCCGCCCTGCCGGCGCCGGTTCAGCGGCCGGTGGGCACAAGCACCTCCTCACCGGTTCCAGCGTGCTGGTGGTGGGCGCCGCGGTGCAGGGGCTCGGCGGCATGGTCTTCTCGCTGATCGTGGCCCAGTGGGACACCAAGGCCCACTTCGGCGACGCCTCGGCGCTGTTCACCTCCGTCCTCTTCGTGACCTACCTCGCCGGGCTGGGCCTGCCCGTGGCGCTGGCCCGCTACTCGGCCGACCGGTCCGAGGGCAGCCACGTCATCTTCGCCTGGGGCGCCCTGGCCACCTCCATCTCCTCGGTGGTGGCCTCGGGGCTCTACCTGGCCGTCGTGCACCCCAAGGCCGCCCACGTGCTGTGGGACTGGCACCCGATCGGCGGCTTCGTGCTGTTCGCCCTGGTGGTCATGGGCTCGGCGTTCTCGCTGGTGGTCGACGTCCGGTGCATGACCATGCGCCGCTGGAACCTCGTGCTGGCCCGCATCGGCATCGTGGCGGTGGCCAAGGTCCTCCTGCTGCCCATCGGCCAGACCTCCGAGCACCGACCGGTGCTGCTGTTCCTCTACCTCGGCGGCCCGGTGGCCATCTCCGGCTTCGTGGGGATGGCGCTGGTGAACCGCATCACCGGCGGCCGCCACCGCCTGGCGCCCAAGCCCCCCACCGCCCGCTCGGCCGTCCGCTACTCGCTCATCAACTACCTCTCCACCCTCGCCTACCAGGCGCCCTACTTCGCCCTCCCGGTGATCGTGCTGGTGCACGTCGACAGCGCCACCAACTCCAGCTTCTACGTGGCATGGGGCATCGTGGCCATCGCCTTCTACGTCCCGTCGGCCATCGGCCAGGCGCTGCTGGCCGAGGGCGGCAAGGACGGGGCGCAGCTCCGCTCGCAGATGCGCCTGGCCATGCTGCTGGCCGTCGGCCTCATGGCCGCCGGCACCGTCGTCACCTTCCTGGGCAAGGGGGTGGTGGTGGCGGCCTACGGCGAGGACTACCGCGACAGCGCCCACATCCTGCCGGCGATGATGCTGGCCGGCATCCCCTGGGCCCTCAGCTCGCTGTACCTGACCGAGGCCCGCGTCATGCACCGCCACGCCAGCACGGTGATCATCACCATCACCCTCACGCTGGCCATCATCGTGCCGGCGCTCATCCTGGTGCCGGGCACCGGCAAGGGCCACGGCCTCGACGGCGCCTCCACCTCGTGGCTGGTGGGCAACGTGTTCGCGGCCATCGTGGCCACCGGGGTCACCTGGGTCGGGCGGCGCACCACCGCCGACCGCTCGGCGGCGGCCGAGCTCGATCCGCTCCTGCCGGTCGCCTAGCTTCGGCGCCTCGACCTACGAGGTCTTGGCGGTGCCGGTGCAGGGGCCGTCGTCGGCGGCCCGGTAGGTGGGTTCGGTGGCGGCCGACGCGAAGTCCACCGTCCAGTCGGCCACCTCCGACGCCGTGACCAGCCCGCCGTCGACCAGCACCGACTTGTCGACGGGATAGGCCTGGTTGACGGCGTGGTAGCGCTCGGTGGCCAGCTTCAGGGTGCGCAGCTGGGTCTGGCAGTTGCTCGAGGACGTCTCGTGGCGGATGTTGCGCACCGAGACCGTGGCCACCACCAGCAGGCCGACCACGAAGACCAGGACCAGGGCGAGCTCGGCGAAGGTGAAGCCCGCCTGTCCTCGCCACCGCCCGTCGCTGCGTTCCACGGCGGAGACGGTACTGCACGGCCCATGCCTCCCCCGGGCGCGACGGTGCCGGGACCACGCCCGCTGGGGGCACGATCCCGGCACGGTCACGACGCCGTCAGGCGGCAGGCTTGAAGTAGCCCTGCACGTCGATCACGAAGTTCGACGAGTTGGTGTAGTTGGCGGCGCTGAGCTCCGGGTAGCCCGCAGCGAGGGCGATCGCCCCCGTGTTGGTGGTGCCCTGGCCCTTGCTGAAGTTCAGGAAGGTGGCGTTCGGCCGGCTGGCGGTCGACGGCCAGATCCGGAAGTAGCCGCCACCGGCCGGGCTGACGGCGCTGACCGAGCCCTCGATGGCCTTGGTGCCCGAGGGGATCCCGCAACCGCTCGCGGTGCCGCCCTGGGCGCTCAGCCCGGTGCCGACCACCTTGAACGTCCGTGTGGCGTCGGCAGCCATGGCGCCGCCGCCAGCCCGGGTGTCGACGATGCGGCACGGCGTGATGGGCACGTAGAGCGTGCCGCCGGCGACGGTGCCGGCGAGGGCGTAGTAGCCCTGCACGTCGATCACGTAGTGCGACCGGTTGCCGAAGTTCCGGATGGTGAGGTCCTTCGTCGCCGTGGTGCTGAGGGTCAGGGCACCGGTGTTGGTGGTGTCCTGGTTGGCGGCGTAGTTGATGAACGTGGCGTTGGGCGCCGCGGTCCCGGCCGGCCAGGCCCGGAAGTAGCCGCCGCCCGTGTGGCTGAGCGCGGTGACCGAGGCCTCCACGGCCTGGGCGTTGTCGGGGATGCCACAGCCGTTGTTCTGAGCGCCCTGGGCGCCGAACTCGGTGCCGGTGCCGCCGACCCGCACGTCGCGCTGCTCACCGGTGATGAGCGCACCGCCGCCGAAGCGGGTGTCGACCACCCGGCACGGCGTGATCGGCACGAAGACCGTGCCGTTGTCGACGGGCGGGTACGAGAAGTAGCCCTGGACGTCGATCACGTAGTGGGCCTTGGCCCCGAAGCTCCGCATGGTCAGGCCCTGGATCTGGTTGGCGGCCAGCGTCAAGGAGCCGGTGTTGGTGGTGCTCTTGCCCTTGGTGAAGTTCACGAAGGTGGCGTTCGGTGCCGCCTGGCCCGCCGGCCAGGCCCGGAAGAAGCCCGTGGACGCCGGGTCCACCGCGGTGACCGACGCCTCGACGGCCACGGCATCGGCCGGGATGTCGCAGCCGCCGGCCTTGCCGCCCTGGGCGGCGAAGTTGCCGCCGCCCCCGGCGACCTGGATGCTGCGCTGCTGGTCGGCGGCGAAGGCGCCGGGGCCGAAGCGGGTGTCCATCACCCGGCAGGGCGAGATGGCCACGTAGGCCGCACCCTGCGCGCTCGGGATGGTCCCGAGCGGAGTCACCGCGCTGCTGGCGTTCGACTGCACGCCGACGCCGGCGGAGTTCTTCGCCGCCACCCGGAAGGTGTAGGCGGTGCCGTTGGTCAGCCCCGTCACCTGCACGGAGGTGGCGGTGGTGGAGGTGACCTTGGGCGCCTGGGCGGTGGAGCCGATGTAGGGCGTCACCACGTAGCCGGTGATGGCTGCGCCGCCGTTGCTGGTGGGCGCGGTCCAGGAGACCGTGGCGGTGGTGTTGCCCGCGGTGGCGCTGACCCCGGTGGGAGCGGTGGGCACCCCGGCCTTGGTGAAGGTACGGGCAGCGGAGATGCCGATCTGGTTGCTGCTCGCATCGAGGGCCTGCACCCGCCAGTACCAGGTGCCCGCCGCCACGACCTCGATCGGGGCGTAGGAGCTCATGACCGTCACGGTCTGGTTCGCCGGCGAGGCAAAGGTGGAGGTGCTGGCCCGCTGGACGCGGTACGAGCTGGCGCCCTGCACCGGGTTCCAGGCGAGGACCAGGTCGTCGCCGACCGTTGCGGCGTTGGCCGGGGACGTGAGCTGCACGGTGGTGGCCTGCACGGTGAAGACCGGCACGCTGCCGCCGTCGCTCGACCAGGCGCCGACCTTGGAGTCGGCGTCCCGGGCCCGCACCCGCCAGGTGTAGTCACCCGGGGGCAGCACGTTGGTAGGGGTGTGGCGCACGTGCTGGGTGGTGACGCCTGCGACCCGGTTCGACGGCGAGAAGAGGGTGTCGCCGTTCTTGTACACCTCGTACTCGTAGGTGGCGGCGAAGCCGAGGGGGGACCACGCGAACGATGGGGCACCCGAGACGGTCGATCCGTTCAACGGGGAGACCAACGCCGGCGCCGGCGACTTCTTGGTGAAGACCTGCGTGTCGCTCCAGGCCAGGAAGTTGCTGTTGGGGCTGCCGTCGATCGCGCGGACCCGCCAGTAGAGCGGACCCTCCGGGTACGTGCGGTCGGCCGGCGTGTAGAAGGTCTGGTCAACGGTCTTGTCGTCCAGGATCTGGGCGAACGTGTTCACCGTCGACACCTGGATCTGGTAGGTCTTCGCCTCGAGGTCGGTGGTGCCCGGAGCCGGGTTGTCCGGGAGGCCCGACGTGGTCTCCAGGTAGTCCTGCCAGCGGAAGGTCGGGGCGTTCGCCACGTTCACGGCCAGGCCGCTGGCCGGCGAGGTCGGCACCACCTTGGCCGACACCTTCTTGAAGGTCGACGAGGGGGCGGCGGGCGAGGCCCCGTTGGGGTCGAGGCCGCAGGTCAGCGGTGAGCCGCCGCACGCCCGGACGTGCCAGTAGTAGGCCTGGCCGGCGTTGTTGTCGGGCAGCTCCTCCGGCGGCGTGTATGCCGTCTGGTTGCCCATGCTGTAGGTGCGGAGGATCGTGGTGAAGTTCACGTCCGTGGCGATGTAGAGGCGGTACTGGGTTGCGCCGGGCGTGGGGTCCCACGTGAAGGTGGGGATGGCCCGCACGGCGCAGGCGTCCGAGGCGCAGTTGGCCGGGAGGACCCGGTTCACCGGGGTCGAAGCGTTGAAGGTGCCGCCGAGCACCGGCAGCGCGGTGTGGCCGGCCTGGTGCCGGGTCGTGGACCAGAGGCTGGTGACGCCCTCGGGGCCGTCGATGCCGCGGACCCGCCAGTAGTACCCCGACGTGCCGGCCTTGGGTGCGGAGCACGACAGGCCCTGGTAGATCCGGGTCTGGGTGGTGGTGCACGTGTCGAAGACGGTGAAGAACTGGTCGTTGGAGACCTGCAGCTCGTAGCTCGAGGCGTGGTCGATCGACGTCCACTGGAACATGAGGTTGCCGCTGGTGCTGGCGTCCAGGGCGGGTGAGACGAGCGTGGGCTTCGAGAGCCACTGCTTGGTGAAGGTGCGGGCGGCGGACCAGTTGCCGAGGTTGCCCTTGGCGTCGACGGCCTGGACCCGCCAGTAGTACGTCTGGTTGTCGAGGGTCGACGGGAACGTGTAGCGGGTGCCGCGCACGTTGTTGGCGGTGACCGTCAGCGGCTGGGTGAACTCGCTGTCGAGGTCGATCTGGACGTTGTAGACGGCAGCACCGGGAACGGCGTTCCACGAGAGGTCGATGTCGGTGACCCCGGCGGCGTCGCCGGGGGTGGTGAGCGTCGGCGTGGACGGCCACGTCACGTTGTAGGTCCGGGTGGGCGACCAATCGGTGACCACGCCGCCGCCGGAGGTGGTGGACGCACCGCGGACCCGCCAGTAGTACGCCTGGCCGCTGGGCTGGGCCTCGGTCACGGTGAGCGACGTGTTGAACGTCGTGTAGCTCTTGGCGCCGTTGAAGTCGGCGGCGTCGTCAACCTCGAGCACGTAGCTCTTCGATCCGGCGGTGGGGGTCCAGGAGAACGAGGGCGGGTCGGTGGGGAAGGTCAGGGTGGCGTTGTTCGCCGGGGCCTGCGGGGTGGGGCCCGCCAGGCCCTTGGTGAACGTGGCGGTGGCGAACGGGCCGGCGTTGTTGCCGTCGTCCAGGCCGGCCACCCGCCAGTACACGGTGCCGGTGGGCAGCTCGTTGATGGGCGTGTAGTTCGAGTTCGTGGTGGTGTCGCTGAAGAGCGTGGTGCCGAAGCCCGGGTCCGTCGAGCCCTGCACGCGGTAGCGGATGGCGTCCGGGAGCCGGTTCCAGCTCAGGGGCGGGTTGCCGCCGACCGAGTCGCCGTTCGGCGACAAGCCGGTGGGCGCGCTGGTGGGCGCGACCGCGCCGACCTCCTGCGCCGCCAGGGGGACGATCGTGACCAGCAGGACTGCGGCGGCCGAAGCCACCAGTGCCCGAACCCGAAGACGCGCCATGGTCCATTCCTTCCGTCGGTGCGCCAAGAGGCGCAGACCAAGCCCCCCCGAATGGACCGACCGGGGCCGAGGCCCGCGACTGCTCCCCCCTCGGAACGACGGCCACGAGACTACCGCATGATCGCTCGCGCCCAAAGGCCCGGGTGGGTGGTTCGTCCCGGTCCGGCCGCGCCGAACCGGGACGCCCAGGTCAGCGGGCCGGCGGGGCCCCAGGGGCGGCCAGCATGCGCTTCAGCTCGTCCGGGTTGTGGGCCCGGCGCATGGCCTGGTCCGCGTTCACCACGCCGCTGCGGACCAGGCCGGCGAGCGCTTCGTCCATCAGCTGCATGCCCAGGCGCTTGCCCGAGGCCATGGCGTTGTGGATCTGGTGCACCTTGCCGTCGCGGATGAGGGCCCGGATCGCGGTGTTGGCCACCAGCACCTCGCACGCCATGGCCCGGCTGCGACCGTCGGCGGTGGGGACCAGCTGCTGGGTGGACACGCCCACCAGCGAGTTGGCGAGCTGGATCCGGACCTGGCCCTGCTGGCCGGGAGGGAAGACGTCGATGATGCGGTCGACGGTCTGGGCGGCGTCCTGGGTGTGGAGCGTGCCGAACACGAGGTGCCCGGTCTCGGCAGCGGTGATGGCGGTGGAGATCGTCTCGAGGTCGCGCATCTCGCCCACGAGGATGACGTCGGGGTCCTGGCGCATGGCCGAGGTGAGCGCTCGGCCGAAGCCGCTGGTGTCCTCGCCCACCTCGCGCTGGTTCACCAGCGACATCTGGGACCGGTGGACGAACTCGATCGGGTCCTCGATCGTGATGATGTGGCTCTGCCGGGAGCGGTTCACGATGTCGATCAGCGATGCGAGGGTGGTCGACTTGCCGGAGCCCGTCGGCCCGGTGACCAGCACGAGGCCGCGAGGCAGGTCGGCCCAGGTCCGGATGATCTCTGGGGCGCCCAGCTGCTCGAACGGGACGACGTCGTAGGGGATCACGCGGAACGCTGCGCCCACGGCGTTGCGCTGGACGAACACGTTCACCCGGAAGCGCACCTTGGCGCCCATGGCGTGCGACGTGTCGAGCTCGTTGGTCTCCTCGAAGCGCTCCTTCTGGCGCCCGGTGAGGATGGAGTACACCATCTCGCGCACCGTCGAGGCGCTGAGGACCGGCTCGTCGGGCATGCGCATCAGCTCGCCCACCAGGCGCACCATCGGCGGCTGGCCGGCGGCGAGGTGCAGGTCGGACCCGCCGAGCTCGATGGTGCGGTCGAAGAGCCGGTAGAGGTCGGGCGACGGCTGGCCGCGGTCGCCGGACTGGGCGACGGGCTCCTCGCCGCCGTACGCCGCCGCCAGGGCCGCGTCGATGCCGGACGCCTCGGCCACACCGACCTCGAGCTCGAGCTGCGCCGTCGTGCGCAGGTGCTCGGCCACGGCTTGGACGGCCGCCGCGTCGAGGGGCGACTGGAACACCACCAGCACGGCATCGCCGGCGTGGCGCAGCGGGACGGCCCGCGACGAGCGGGCGAGGGGCTCCGGCAGCAGGCCGGGTGCCTCGGGGTGCACGACCTCGTCGGTGAAGTCGATGAAGCGGGCACCGGCGGACGCCGCCCAGGCTGCGGCGAGGTCGCGGGGGTGGAGGTCGACGGCGCGGGCCAGCACCTCGGGGAACGGCGAGCCGGTGCGGGCGGCCTCGTCGAGGGCGGCCTCGACCTCGTCCCGGGTGAGCACGTGGCGGTCGATGAGCGCCGCGCCGAAGCGTCGGGCCTGGCTGCTGAGCATGCGGTTTCCCCTCCAGATCACCGGCCCCTCCGGCGCGGCGTCGAGAGACTACCCGCCGGAGGCTCGGCCGTCGGAGGCCCAGGGCAGCCCGGGTCCGAGCCGGCCCCCGGACGCGGAAGGGCCCGCCCCGAAGGGCGGGCCCGTTCCGTCAGTGCAGGTGGACCGCTATCAGGCGGGGCAGTCCGTGGTGTTGATGCCGTTGTTCTGCGACGGATCGGTGTTGATGCGCTGCAGGTCACCGGTCGAGCCGGTGATGTCCCACCACGTGGGGGAGTCCTGGAGGTACTTCTTGCCGGTGGTGAGCTGGCTGATGCTCGTGGGGTAGCCACCCTCCTGGGCGTTGTATGCCTCGACGGCGGTCTTCACGACGCTCTGCTCGGTCTTGCACGCGTTGGTCTTGCCCTTGTCGGTGATGCCGTTGACGGCGAACACCACGACCGCGGCGAGGATGCCGAGGATCACGATGACGACCAGGAGCTCGATGAGCGTGAAGCCCTTGGCGCTGAGGCTCTTCTCGTTCCAGTCCTGCTGTGACTTGATGTGCTTGAGCACGTTCCCCCCTAGGGAATTGACTTGGTTGTCGGTCCCGAAGCCGGCGGCCTCAGGTGCTGTCGGCTCCGAATCGGACCGCTTTGCGATCTTACGAAGCTTTGCTGTCTGCGTCGTGAGCCGTATGGCTCAACTTCGGCCGCAGCGGGCCGATCTCGCGGCGGTCACCGACTGGTGTCCCAGCTCACGATCTTGGGGATCGTGGCGCGTTGGGACTGGTTGGCGGCCGTCGTGTCGATCTCGAAGCGGACCCGCGCCTTGGCGACGACCCGCGTGGACGCGCCCGAGCCGCGGCAGTCGAGCAGCGCTCCGGGCGCGCCGGCCGCCGGGCCCTTGCAGGTGACCGTGATGGTGATGTCGCGCGGCTTCTGGCCGCCGTCGCCATCGAGCCCTCCGGAGCCTCCGGCCACGCTGGGGTCGCAGCTGCCGGTGGAGGTGGTGGTGGAGCACGTCGGGCCGCAGGTGACCGAGAGGACCGAACCCGCCACGAAGGTGGCCTTGGCGCCCTGGGTGGTGTCCTGCTGCATCGGGAGGTTCATGGCGCACGAGGCGTCCAAGGGCGGGGTGCCCGTGGAGGTGGCGTCGGTCCCGATCAGCGGGTTCCGCTGGAGCCGCAGCACGGTGGTCTGCAGCGCGGACTCGGCGTTGTACCGGACCACCCGCTCCTGGCGGTACGCCTTGCTCGACTTGGACCCGGAGTAGGCGAGCGAGATCAGCGAGGCGGACAGCACCCCGATGACTGCGATGAACACGATCACCAGGACCAACGAGACGCCGGACTCGTCCTCGTGGGCGGCCCGCGCGCGGTGCCGGGCGGCGGCGAAGCGGTCAGTTGACGGCACAGCTCGCCCCTCCCGTCCAGATGCGACACGCCTTGCCGGCGCTGCCGGCGTTGCCCGGCTGGGCATCGGTGAGCGCCTGGCCGCCGTTGCCGCCGCTGGCCGTGTCGTAGTTGAAGAAGAAGAAGATGGTCTGCTGGGCGCCGAGGCCGCCGGAGGCACCGGCGCCGCCGCCGCGCTTGCCGTTCGCCAGCAGAGGCCCGGTGGGCCCCGCCGCACCGGGAGTGCCGGCCGTGGCGCCGTTGAACTTCCCGGTGAACGTGCCCGACGAGGTGGCCACGCAGCCAGGGGTGCCGGCCACCAGGACGCAGACGATGGAGGTCGGCGTGCCGCTGTTGGTGAAGACGCCAGCGGAGCTGCCGGCGTCGCCGCCGTTGCCTCCGGCGCACGCCACCGCCACCGCCACCGCCACCGCCATCGGCGTTGCCGCCCTTGCCCTGGGCGCCGCCGGGACCACCGGGACCGCCGTTGCCGCCCGTGCCACCGGTGCCGCCGGGCTGGCCGTTGCCGCCCCGGTTGAGGTTGATGGCGGCATCGACCATGTTGACCGTGCCGGAGTTCCAGAGGTAGGCGCCGAACGACGAGCCGCCGCCCACGCCGCCGGTGCCGCCACCGCCACCGCCACCGCCGTGGCCGCCCGAACCACCCTGGTGGCCCGTGGCGCCACCGGCGCAGTACGTGCCGCCACCGCCACCGGACCCACCACCGCCGGAGCCGGGCGTGCCGGCCCCGCCCGTGGCACCGGTGCCGGGGGTGTAGCCGTTGGCGCCCAGCGAGGGCGCGACCAGGTAGCCGGCCACCGCAGAACCGCCGGCGCCGCCGGCACCGCCGCGACCTGCCGAACCGACGCCGGGCGAGGGGGTCACGCAGTAGCCGCCACCACCACCACCGCCACCACCACCGGCGTTGGCGCCGGCTCCGGAGCCGCCGCCGGCACCGCTGCTGCCAGAGCTGAAGAAGCTGCCGCCGCCACCGCCGCCACCGCCAGAGCCACCCGAACCGCCCGCACCGCCGGCTGCCGTGCCGTTCGAGGTGCAGTCGGTCTCGAGGGTGCTGGCGGCGCCGGTGCCCGTCGCCGGGTCGGCGCCGGTGTTGGCGCCGCCGTTCTCGGAGGCGCCCTGGCGCCCGGCGCACGCGGTCTTCCAGGACCGGGCCGTGGCGGGCTGGGCGGTCGAGAAGGTCGACGCGGTTGATACGCCGACGTCGAGGTTCTGCAGCTCCAGCTGGGTGCCGGTGGGCGTCGCCGAGTTGGAGATCATGATGCCGTAGGTGCTCAGGGCCCGAGGCGTGACGGTCGCCGCGGTGGTCCCGGAGTTGATGTTGACCTGGCGGATGCGCAGCCCCGTCACGCCGCTCATCGACAGGCCGATCGAGGGCTCGGTGGGCGGGGAGGCGGTCGTCGACGGGCCGCCGGTGAGGCGGGAGTGGCCCCACGTGGCGTTGTCGACGCTGGCGCGGAGCCACTTGTCGGTGTTGGCGCCCTGGAGGGTGGTGTTGTTGATCGCCGTGGTGGTGTCGACGCGCAGCTGGCCCGTGAAGGCTGACGTGGCGGTGGTGGACACGTAGCTGTTGATCAGGATCTCGGGCCGCTGGTCGTCGTTGGCCGCCGGCGTGGACGGGTTGTCCTTGGCGACGGCCAGGGCACGAGCCAGGGTCTTGACCGGCTTGGGGATGCCGGTCACGGCGTCGACGCGCCCGTCGGCCGTGTCGACGCCGCTGGTGCCGTTGACGAACACCACGGAGTCGGGCCGCCAGTCGATCCAGAGCGGGAACCCGTTGGCGCCGCCGTACTGCTTCGGCACGGCCGTGGCGCCTGACTCGGTCAGCTGCGTGTACACGCGGTACTCGCCACCGGCATCGACGGTGGGCAGCGTGCCGGTGGTGGCGCCGACCTGGGCCTCGGTCCCGAACGCCATCGGCACGTACCACGTCTCGGTGGCGCTGTCGTAGCTGCCCGTGACCCACGTGGCGGGGTTGGTGCCGTCGAACTTGTAGGACCCGGCCACCGACGTGAGCCACTTGCCAGTGGTCTTCTGCAGGACCCGGAACTGCACGTTCATGCCCGGGCTGCCCTCGAGGCCCGGGGCGAGCGAGAGGCGCTGGGCCGCCACCGTGTTGCCCATGGCCGGCTCGGGGCTGCCGACGATGCCGGTGAGGCTCACGTGGGCGTAGCGGAACCGGTCGAGGTTGTTGGTCTGGCCGGCGGCGAGAGCCCGGGTGTAGGCCGAGGAGTAGAGGCGACCGACCTGGAGCGGCACGCCGGCACCGAAGGTGCGACGCTGGGCCCGGAGCTCGAAGTAGTAGCGGCCGTTCATGTTGGCCTCGCACGAGAACTCGTTGCAGGGCTTGGTGCCGGCGCCGTTGGGGGCGAACACGGTGTCGGCCTGCGAGCGGCCCTTCACGCCCATGTTGCGGGCCACCACGAACTCGTGGGCGTTGGTGAGCGACAGCGAGTTGAGGGTGCCCACGCACGAGCGGCGCACGAACGACGTCGAGGTGCCGGCGCCGGTGATCCAGTAGCTGACCCTTCGCACCTGGGTGCTGCCGGCGTTGTCCAGGCGCGAGGTGTTGAACGTGACGTAGAGCGTCTCGTTGGAGCCGCCCCCGTTGCCGCGGCAAGCCCGGGCCGTGCTGTAGGAAACGCCTGTGGCGTCGACGGCCGCCACATCCGCCGCCCAACGGGCGCTGGCCTGGTCCCGGTTGATGGAGCCCTGGAGGCTGCTGCCGGTGAGGTCCACGACCTTGAACCCGGCGATCATCGCCGCGCTGATCGGGACGATGATGATCGCCAGGATCAACACCGCCACGAGGAGCTCCACCAAGGTGAAGCCCGGGTCGTCGGCGTGCCGACACGTGGCGCAGCGACCGTTGCGGAGGTGGTGGGACAGCTTCAGCATGGTCCGAGGTCCGCGTTGTTGAAGGTGGAGGGGCAGTTCGGGTTCCGACGGATCAGCACCAGGCTGTCGGTGGTCTGGAACTTGCCAGGCTTGCTCTTCACGTACAGCGTCACCCGCTGCAGGCCCTGGTCACCGCCCTGGTTGAAGCAGGAGTTGACGTCGACCCAGCTGAGCGAAGCCCAGTTCGCCGGCTGGTTGCTCGCCCCGTTCTTCGCCAGGTACTCCGTCTTGTAGCTGGCCGTCCAGCCCGACGGCAGGCCGGCGGAGTTGGCATCGGCCAGCGAGGCGGTGCACCCGACGTAGTTGTCGGTGCCGTTGCTGAGCTTCGGGGCGATGATCCGATCGCCCCAGTTCTGCAGGAAGACCGCGACCCGTGTGCGCTCGGTGTTCAGCTTGGCCGTGGCTGACGACGTGAACAGCGAGGTGATCACGGCCAGCATCCCGATGCTCATGAGCGAGATCGAGATCAGGATCTCCAGCAGCGTCTCGCCCCGCTCACGCCGGTTGCGCACCAGCTCGGGGAGGCCACCGGCGGGGGCCCGCCGGTGAGCGAGTTCAAGCACTGGTGTCGACGCCTTGGAGGACGCCGTACATGGCCGAGATGAGGGCGACGGCCACGAAGCCCACGATGAAGCCCATGAACACGACCACGGCCGGCTCGAACAGGTCGGTCAGCCGCTTCAGCTTGTACTCGGTCTCCCGGGCGTAGAAGTTCGCGGCCGACTCGATCTGCGCGTCGAGCGTGCCGGTGTCCTCGCCCACCCGGAACATCTGGATGGCGGCCGCCGGGAACAGCTCGGTGCGAGCCAGGGGCTCGGCGACGCCTTCGCCCTCGAGCATCTCCGAGCGCGCCGTGCGGAGGCTGTGCACGAACACCGGGTTGTTCGTCGATTCGATGGCGGCGGCCATGGTCTCGGGCAGCGGCACGCCCGCTCGCAGCATGGCGCCGATGATCCGGCAGAAGCGCTCGACCGCGGAGTAGCGCAGGATCGGTCCGATGACCGGCAGGTTCATGAAGAAGGCGCTGCGCCGTCGCTTCAGCGTCTCGGTGCGCCCGATGTACACCTGCGACAGCACGAAGAGGACGACGACCAGCAGGATCGCCCACCAGAAGGTGGTGACGAAGTCGGCGAAGCCGAGCAGCATGCGCGTGGGCAGCGGCAGCTTCGAGTTCAGCTCGTCGAAGAAGTCCACGAACTTCGGGAGCACGAAGCCGACCATCACGAGCATGGTGAGCACGCTCATGGCCAGGACGACCGCCGGATACGTCAGGGCCGACTTGACTGCGGAGCGGGCTTCCATGTCGCGCTCGATGTAGATCGAGAGCTGGTCGAGCACGGTGTCGAGCTGACCGGTGAGCTCCGCCGAGGCGAGGATGCTCAGGTAGTACGGCGGGAACACGGCGCGGTGCGGCTCGAGGGCCTGGGAGAACGGCACGCCGGCCACCAGGGCCTCGCGCACGTCGCGCAGGATCAGCTTGAACCGCTTGTTGGCGGTGGAGTCCTCGACCACCTGGACGGCGTCGATGATCGGGATGCCGGTCCGCACGAAGGCGGCGATCTGACGGGAGAAGTGCATGACCTCGCCACGCGGGACCCGCTGCGGCGAGATCTCGATCTGGGCGAGGCCCTTGCGCTCGCGGATCTTGACGACGCGGAGGTTCTGCCGGAGCAGGTCGTTCTCCGCCGAGACCAGGCTGATGCCCTCGACCGTGCTCTTCACCTGCTCGCCATCAGGCGTGAGGGCGGTGTACGCGTACACGGCCATTGAGCTTCCCCCCGGAACGTCGTGAGCTCGTCGTGGGCGACGAGTGCTCAGAGAATGTAGATGGTCCTCATCACTTCGGCAATCGTGGTGACGTCGTCGGCCACCAGGCGCAGCGCTTGTTCGCGCAGCGGGACCATGCCCTGATCGATCGCCAGCTTGCGGATGTCCTCCACCGGCGCGTTGCGGACCACGAGCTGGCGCATCTCGTCGGTCACCTTCAGCACCTCGTACACGCCGATGCGGCCGTCGAAGCCGGTGCCCGAGCAGGCGGTGCAGCCCTGGCCCTTCAGGTACTCGTCCTTCGGCTTGCCGCCGGCGCGCTCGTAGAACGCGAGGTCCTCGGGGGTGGGCTCGTACGGCGCGATGCACACGCTGCAGTTGCGGCGGATGAGGCGCTGGCCCACGACGGCCAGCATCGAGGACGCCAGCAGGAACGACTCGATGCCCATGTCGAGGAACCGGTGCAGGGCGCTCGTGGCGTCGGTGGCGTGGATGGTCGAGAGCACGAAGTGGCCGGTGAGCGCTGCCTGGATGGCGATGCGGGCGGTCTCGACGTCGCGGATCTCGCCCACGAGGATGGCGTCGGGGTCCTGGCGGAGGATCGAGCGGAGGCCGGCCGCGAACGTGACGCCGGCCTGCTCGTGGATGCCGATCTGGTTGATCGTCGGGAACGAGTACTCCACCGGGTCCTCGACGGTCATCACGTTGATCTCGTCGCTGTTGATGGCCATCAGCGAGGCGTAGAGCGTGGTGGTCTTGCCGGAGCCGGTGGGCCCGGCGCAGACGACCATGCCGTAGGGCGAGCGGATGATGTCGCGGTAGGCCGCGGCGGTGTCCTCGGGCATGCCGAGGGTGCCGACGTCGTAGAGGGCGCGGGCCTTGTCCAGGATCCGGAGCACGGTCTTCTCGCCGTGCACGGTGGAGGTGGTGCTCACCCGGATGTCGAGCTCGTTGCCGTCGATCGTCGTCTCGATCTGGCCGTCCTGCGGGCGCCGGCGCTCGACGATGTTCATGTCCGCCATGATCTTGATGCGGCTGACCAGCGCCTGGGACATCGACTGGGGCAGGGACAGCACCTCGTGCAGCGCCCCGTCCACCCGGTTCCGCACCCGCACCCGCTCGCCCATGGGCTCGATGTGCACGTCGGACGCCCGATCCCGCACGGCCTGGGTGAGGATCTGGGCCACGACCTGCACCACGGGGGCGTTGGCGTCGACCTCGGCCGCCGCCTCGGGAGCGGTGGTCGCCCGCTCGCTCTGGCGGGCCTCGAACACGCGGACGGCGTCGCTGACGCTGGAGGCTGCGCCGTAGGCGAGATCGATGGCGGCCTCGACGTCGGCCACGCTGGCCACCACGAGGTCCGGCTGCTTGCCGGTGGCCTCGGCGAGGTCGGCGAGGAGGTCGGGGCGCCCGGGCTCGGCCACCGCCAGCGAGATC
The DNA here is from genome assembly GCF_019048865.1 of Aquihabitans sp. G128. Lineage (GTDB taxonomy): Bacteria > Actinomycetota > Acidimicrobiia > Acidimicrobiales > Iamiaceae > Aquihabitans. The sequence goes on from NZ_CP077604.1 coordinate 2,997,765, forward strand.
TTGTCGCCCACCAGCACGAGCGGCACCGCGAGGAGCTCGCGGGCCCGGTCCTCGGGCAGCAGGGCGATGGCCCGCGGATCGAACGAGACGTCGTCGAGGGAGGCGACCTCGAGGCCGTGCTCCTCGGCCAGGGCCTTGAGCGCCTCGGCGATCTCGGGGCCGTCGAACGCCGCATCGGCGCCGGAGCCACCAGGGCCTTCGCCGCCTTCGAAGATCGACTCGTCGTCGACCAGCCCCTCGCCCGAGCCGGCCGCCACGAGGCCCGTGGCGCGGGCCTTCTGCCGCCTCAGCGCCACGATGCTCCCGATCGATCCAGGTTGCGTGCGGACATCGGATTCCCCCCGGGATCCCCGCTGGCGGTCGCCAGCGGCAGCAACGAACGGCGCGACCCTAGCCGCGATTTGTCCGGATCTGCCCGTCGCCGGAGCAGGAGCCGAGGATGTGCTCGGATCTGGCGGGCCGGCGGCACCGGCTGCCGGGCCGTCGGGGACAGGCACCAAGATGGCCGGATGACGACGGACCGCGCCGACGAACCGTTCGGCGTTCGAGGCGGGGCCCGGACCACCCAGCGCCGGGGGCGCATGTCCGAGGCCAAGCGCGAGTCCCTGGCCCGGTTGGCGCCCCGCTGGCTGGTCGACCCGGTCGAGATCAGCCGGCCGGGCCACCTCGACGCCGCCTTCGGGCGAGCGGCTCCCCGGCTGCTCGACATCGGCGGGGGCACCGGCGAGGCCACCCGAGCGTGGGCCGCCGAGAACCCCGACCACGACGTCGTCGCCCTGGAGCTGCACCGCCCGGGCATCGTGCGCCTGCTGCGGGTGCTCGATGCCGAGGGGCCCGCCAACGTCCGGGTGGCCGAGGCCGACGCCACCGTGGTGCTCGACGCGCTGGAGCCCGGTGCCTTCGCGTCGATCCGGGCGCTGTTCCCCGACCCGTGGCCCAAGCGGCGCCACGTCGGCCGCCGCCTGGTCGACCCGGGCTTCGTCGCCACGGTGGTCGGCCTGCTGCCGGTCGGCGGCACCCTGCACCTCGCCACCGACTGGGCCGACTACGCCGACCAGATGCGCACCTCGCTCGCCACCGACCTCCGCCTCGACGTCGAGGTCGTCCTCGGGGCACCGGCCGGCGAGGTCACCCGGGTCCCGGTGGCCGAGGTGGGATCGCTCGTCCCGGCCCCGGCGGCCGTCCCCGGCGAGGCGCCGGGCCCGCCGCCGTGGCGATCACCCCGTCCGCCGCGACCCGTGACGGCCTACGAGCAGCGGGGCATCGACGCCGGGCGCGAGATCGTCGACCTGGTGGCCCACCGGGCGCGCTGAGGCCTGCCCGGCCCTGGCACCGCTTCAGGAGCCGGCCGACTGCAGGGTGGCGACGTCCGGGCCGGCCGCATCGACCGCGGCGGTGAGCGCGGCGATGCCGCCGTCGTCGCCCTTCAGCTCGGCATCGAAGAAGTCGACCGTCGCCGTGGTGGCCAACCGGGCCACCGGCGAGCTCCCGGGGGTGAGGAAGGGCGGCGTGTGGCCTTGGCCGGGGAGGGTGATGAACCAGCGGGGCGACTCGACGCGGGCGAAGGCGCTGACCGAGGAGCCGTAGGGCACCGTCCTGTCCTCGTCGCCGTGGATCAGCAGCAGCGGACGGTCCGTGATGCCGGGCTTCGGGCTGGGCCGGCCCCGGAGCGGCAGGAACACCCCGGCCCAGGAGGCCACCGCCGCCACGCGGTCGTCGGTGCAGCAGGTCGAGTAGCCGAGGCCGAGCGACGTGATGGCGCCGAGCGAGTGCCCGACCGCCCCGATGTGGCGCGGATCGACGTGGGCGGCGACGGCCGCTGCCGGGCCGGAGCCGGCGGCGTCGGTGAAGGTGTCGATCAGGAAGGAGGCATCGGCCGGCTGGTTGCCGACGTCGGCGATGGTCGGCCCGCCCGGGCTGTTGCGGTTCGACAGCGGGTAGTCGGGCGCCACCACCACGTAGCCCGCCGAGGCGAACGCGGCCAGCTCGCCGGCGTAGAAGATCCCTCGTGCCGTGACGCCGTGGGAGAAGACGAGCAACGGGTACCGGCCGTCGCGCTCGGGCGCTCCGGCGGTGGCGCTCGGCGTGCCGCCGCCGGCCGGGGCGGTGCCCTCGGCCGGGTAGAAGGCGACCGTGGGCAGCTTGCGGCCCTTCGAGCCGGGCGCCTTGCCGTTGGCCGGCGTGTCCCGGCTCGCATCCACCAGGTCGACCTGGACCCGCCCGACCGGGTAGCCGCCGATGGGCTCGACCTCGGCGACCGTGCCGCTCGTGGAGCCGGCCGCTCCGCCGGCCGTGGTCGAGCTTCCCGGCACGGTGGTCGAGCTTCCCGGCTCGGTGGTCGACGCGGTCGATCCGCCTGCCGTGGTCGAGGTGGGCCCGGCCTCCGTGGTGCTCGAGCCGCTCGACCCGCTCGCGCCGCCCGAGTCGCTCGACGAGCAGGCCGCGCCCACGAGGGCGAGGGCGACGAGGGCGACGAGGCCGGCGGCCCGCAGCCTTCGAGCGCTCCCGAACCGGCGACGGGCGTCGGGGAGCGGGCGGCCGTGCCGACCGGTCACGATGGCGATCCCGCCGAGCCGGCGTCGGCCCGGGCCTCGAGGGCCAGCTCGGCCTCGAGCTGGTGCAGGCGATCGGCCAGGTCCTCGGGGGCGATGGTGGGCGACTCGTCCTTCACGCCCGGCCCGCCGTCGGCCCGCTCCCACCCCACGCCGGGCACGTAGCGACGGATGACCTTGGCCGGCACGCCGCCGATGACCGCGTGGTCCGGGACGTCGCCGCGGACCACCGAGCCGGCGGCCACCACGACGTTGCGGCCCAGGGTGGTGCCCGGGAGGATGACCGCACCGTGGCCGATCCAGGTGCCGCTGCCGATCCGCACGGGGTCGTGCGGACCGAGCTGGCGGCCGATGGGCGTGCCCGGATCGGAGTACCCGTGGTTGGCGTCGGTGACGTAGACGTCCTGGCCGAACCACACGTCGTCACCGATCTCGATCGACTCGTGGGCCACGATGCCCGAGCGCAGCCCGATGACGCAGCGATCGCCGATCACCAGGGCCCGCTCGGGGATGGTGGTCTGGTCCGGCGAGTAGCCGGCGGCGATGGTGCACCAGGTGCTGATCATGGTGCCGGTGCCGATGTGGATGTGGGCCTCGCCGTAGAGCACGGCCGTCGGGAAGGCGATCACGCTGCCCTCGCCGAAGGACCCGAAGCCGTCGGCGGCGTCGGTGCCGGGGGCGATGGCGCCCACGAAGCGGAGCTTGGCCCAGCCTCGCTGGATGGCCGCGTTGACCACGCGGTGGGCTCGGGCACGGAGCGGTCGGGGCAGCACGGCGCAGAGCGTACGGCGGGGCGTCCACGGCAGCCGAGCGCGACCGGCCCGGCCCGCTTTCCGATCGGGACGACCGGTCCGTATCCTGGCCGGATGGATCCCGCCCCGGTGGCCGACCGGCCCCTCCTGGCTCCCCTCCCCCCCGAGGTCGACCCGGCCCTGGCTGCGGCCGTGGCCGCCGACCGTGCCGCCATCGCCGGGCTGGCTGCCCTCGCTGCCGCCCGCACCACCGCCACCGCGACGGTGACCGAGACGCCTGCCGTCGTCCTCGCGGACGTCGACGCCCCTGCGACCAAGGCCGCCACGTGCCCCATCCCCGGCGTGTCGTCGGGTGGGGGGACCTGCCCGGTGGGGTTCGGCCCCGGCGGCTCGCGTCGCACCCCGGCCGACCTCGTGGTCCGCAAGCTCCTGCGCATCCCCGACCGCCCCGCCGACCTCACCAACAAGGCGGTCTACGCGGCGTTCCAGCGGTCGATGCTCATCTCGGCCATCCGCTGCACGCTGACCTACGTCATCTTCCCGTTCGTGCTGCCCACGCTGCACTTCCTCAAGGGCGGCGCCCCGGTCATCGGCGTGCTCGTGGGGTCCTTCGCCCTGGTGTGCGACGTGTTCACCATCCGCCGGTTCTTCGCCGTCGACCACAAGTACCGCTGGTACTTCTCCACCATCGCCTTCTGCATCATGTGCCTGGTGGCCACCCTCTGGGTCGGCGACGTCGCCGACATCGCCCGCTCCCTCCTGTCCTGAGCCCGGCGCTCACCCGCTCACCGACCCGCCGGTCGCCCCCGCCCGCTGAACTTGTGGGCGGAGACCGCTGAAAACGGCAGCCACAGCCCACAAGTTCGATCAGGACCACCACCACCCCCGCAACTTGTGGGCCCAGGCCGCCGAAAACGGAAGCCCCGGCCCACAAGTTCGGTGGGGCGGTCAGTAGGTGGCGAGGTCCCAGAGGGCGGCGGTGATGCCGTCGACCTGGGGGAGGATGGCCTGCTCGAGGGTGGGCTCGTAGGCCACGGGGGTGTCGGTGGCGCCGATGCGGCGCACGGGGGCGTCGAGGTCGGCGAAGCAGTGCTCGCCGGCCCAGGCCGCCACCTCGCCGCCGAAGCCGCCGGTGAGGGTGTCCTCGTGCACCACGAGCAGGCGCCCGGTCCGCGCCACGCTGCGGGCCACCAGCTCGTGGTCCCACGGGACGATGGTGCGGAGGTCGATGACCTCGGCCTCGACGCCTTCTCGCTCGGCCAGCCGAGCCGCGGCCTGGAGGCTCTTCTCCACCGTGGCGCCCCACGAGACGACGGTGACGTCGTCGCCGGGACGGCGGACCTCGCCGACCCCGAAGGGCAGGACCCAGTCCTCGGACGGGAACGGGTCGACGGTGTAGGGCTGGCGCAGCAGGTGCTTGTGCTCGAGGAAGAGGACCGGGTCCTCGCAGCGGAAGGCGTAGCGGAGCAGGCCGGCCGCGTCTCGGGCCCGGCTGGGCATGGCGATGGCCAGCCCCGGGAGGTGGGCGAAGATCGACTCGCCGCTCTGGCTGTGCCAGATGCTGCCGCCGGTGAGGTAGCCGCCGATGGGCACCCGGATCACCGTGGGACAGGTGAACTCGCCAGCCGAGCGCCACCGGATGGTGGCCGCCTCGGAGCGGATCTGGGTCATGGCCGGCCAGATGTAGTCGAAGAACTGGATCTCCGGGCACGGGCGCAGGCCCCGCAGGGCCTGGCCGACCGCGCGGCCGACGATGTTGGCCTCCGACAGCGGGGTGTTGAAGCAGCGCGCCTGGCCGAAGGCCCGCTGGAGCCCGTGGGTGGTGCCGAACACGCCGCCCTTGCCCTCGACCCCGGCCAGGACCAGCTCGCGGGCGTCGGCCACGTCCTCGCCGAAGACGCGGATGCGCTCGTCGGCGGCCATCTGCTCGTGGAGGGTGCGCTTGATGGCCTCGCCCATGGGCACCCGCTCGCCCTCGTCCTCGCCCGCCGTCGGTGCTGCGGGCGCGGGCAGCTCGGGCAGGGCCAGCACCTGGTGGGTGACCGTGGCCGGGTCGGGCCGCGCCCCTTCGAGGGCGCGAGCCGCCGCCTCGGCCACCGCGGCCTTGGCCTCCAGCCGGAGCTCCCGAGCCTCGCCGGCGGTGAGCACGCCGCCGTCGACGAGGTCGCGCTCGAAGCGGTCGAGCGGGTCGTGGCGGGCCTCTTCGGCCAGCTCCTCGACCGAGCGGTACTTGGCCTGGGTGTCCGCCGCCGAGTGCGAGTAGGGCCGGACCACATCCGCGTGGACCAGCGCCGGGCCCACGCCGGCACGGATGTGCTCGACGATCGACTTCGCCGCGTCGCGCACGCCGAAGTAGTCGGTGCCGTCGAGGTGGTGGACCTCGAGGCCGCGGAAGCCGCGGACCAGCTCGTGGACGGGAGCGGGGTGCTGGTCGCTCACCGGCACCGAGATGGCGAAGCCGTTGTCGGGCACCACGTAGAGCACCGGCAGGTGGAGGTTGGCGGCGGTGTTGAGGCTCTCCCAGAACTCGCCCTCGCTGCACGCCCCCTCGCCGAGGCTCACGTAGGTGAGCTCGTCGCCGTGCGCGGCGCTGGCCCCGTGCTCGGCGGTCAGGTGCGGGCGACGCACGAGGTAGCGGCCGGCCTCGGCGCAGCCCACCGCCGGGATGCACTGGCTGCCGGTCGGGCTGGACTGCGTGACGATGTTGCGCTCGCGGTGGCCCCAGTGCGACGGCATCTGGCGTCCGGCGCTGGAGGGGTCGTCGGCCGAGCCCACCGCCTGGAGCAGCACCTCGTGGGCGGTCACGCCCAGGCCCAGCACCAGCGCCTGCTCGCGGTAGTAGGGGAAGAACCAGTCGTACCCGGGCCGGAGGTGGCGGGCGAGCGCCAGCCCCAGCGCCTCGTGGCCGGCGCCGGAGATCTGGAAGAAGACCCGGCTCTGCTTCTGCATGGCGATCTCGCGGTCGTCGATGGCCCGCGACACGAACGCCAGCCGCAGGTCGGCGAGCAGCTCGTCGACGGCGTAGCCCCGGAACGTGGCCAGGCCACCGCCCCCGACGACGCCACCCCCGCCTCCGAACCGGGTGGGGGCTCCGGCGCCAGGGGGCGGTGCATCCCGCCCGGTTCGATCGGTGTCGGTGGTGGTCACGGGGCGGTCTCGGCGGGGGCGTCCACCTCGGCGGCCCAGTCGCGCTCCTGCAGGTGCTGGCGGACCCGGGCGAGGAAGGCCGCGGCGTAGGCGCCGTCGAAGGCGCGGTGGTCGAAGCTCAGGCACAGGTTGCCGACGGGGTGGACCGCCACGCCCCAGGTGCGCTGGCTGCCGGGCGCACCGTCGTCGGTGCGCACCGCCACCGGGGCCATGCGCACGCCGTCGGTGGAGAGGATCGCCACCTGGGGCTGGTTGATGATGGGCGCGGTGACGAAGGTGCCGTAGGAGCCGACGTTGGTGAGCGTGAACGTGCCGCCGACGAGGGCATCGCCGGGCAGGCGCCGGCGACGGGCCTGGTCGGCCAGGGAGGCCACCGCGTCCGACAGGGCGCGCAGCCGGAGGCCGTCGGCGTCGCGCACCACCGGCACCACCAGCGCCTCCTGCGCCACGTCGACCGCCACGCCCAGGTGGACGTGGCGGCGGACCACCAGGCGGTCGCCGTCGAAGCTGGCGTTCACGTGCGGGAACTCGCGGATGGCATCGACCACGGCGCGGGCCACGAACGGCAGGTAGCTCAGGCCGGCGGGCCGACGCACGGCCTCGATGCGGTGGTAGTCGACCTCGACGGCCACCAGGGCGTGGGCGGCCGTGGCCAGCGACCGGCTCATGTGCTCGGCGGTGGCGAGCCGGGCGCGGGACAGGTCCACCACCTCGTCGTCGTCGCCGACGTCGACGGCCGGCGCAGCCGGCGTGGCGGGGCCGGTGACGACCGGCGGCAGCCCAGGAGGCCGGACCGGTGCGGCGGGGGGTCCCGCACCGATCCGGCCCGACTGGGCGGCGGCGGCTTCGACGTCGGCCCGGGTGATCCGTCCGTCGCGGCCCGAGCCGTTGACCTGGCTCGGGTCGAGGCCGTGCTCGACGAGCAGCCGGCGCACCGCCGGGGACAGGACCCCCGCCCCGCCCCGGTCGAGCTCGGGAGCGCCACCGGCGCCGTTGCCGGTGGCGCCCCCGGACCGTGGCCCCGAGCCGGCCGACGCAGGGGGTGGGTCGGCATCGGCGGGCGCTCGGGGCGGGTCCGGCGCGTCGCCGACGCCGCCCAGGTCGACCGCTTCGTCGGCGGTGGCGGTGATGACGGCGACCGCGGTGCCGATCGGGACGGTGTCGCCCTCGGCCACCAGGATCGCCCGCAGGTACCCGGCGACCGCCGAGGGCACCTCGGTGTCGACCTTCTCGGTGGAGACCTCGAACAGGGCGTCGTCGAGGGCGACCTCGTCGCCCACCGCCTTGGCCCACAGCGTGATCGTTCCCTCGGTGACCGTCTCCCCGAGCTGCGGCATGGCGATCACGTCCATCGCCGGGACCCTAGACAGATCGCCCGCTCCGTGCTGGGAACCCTGGACGATCTGCTCGCCGCCAGCGCCGATCAGCGGACGATCTGAACAGCGACGGCGCTCAGAAGATGCTGTACCCGCCGTCGACCCGCAGCTCGTCGCCGGTGTGGAAGGTCTGGGTCGGATCGGCCAGGTAGACCGCGGCGGCGGCCAGCTCCGACGGGTCGGCCCAGCGCCGGACCGGGGTGCGGCCGACGGTGGCGTCGACGAACTTCTGGTGGCCGGCGGCCGGGGCGAGCATGTCGGTGGCGGTCCAGCCCGGCAGCAGGGCGTTGACGCGGATCCGGTGGCGGGCCAGCTCCACGGCCAGGCTGCGCATCAGGCCGAGCGTGCCGGCCTTGCTGGCGGCGTAGTGCGGCTGCCGGGGTGCGCCGAAGATGCTGGCGGTCGACGACACCACCACCATGGCCCCGCCCTCGCCTCGCTCGATCAGGTGGCGGGCACCCTCGCGCAGGGTCAGGAACGCACCGTCGAGGTTCACCGCCGTCACCCGGCGCCACTCCTCGAGGGACAGCTCGGTGATGGGGGCACCGCCGCCGACGCCGGCGTTGGCGATCACCGTGTCGACCGTGCCGAGCGCCTCGACGGTCTCGGCGAAGGCCCGCACCACCTGCTCCTCGTGGACCACGTCGCACGTGGTGGTGAACACCCGCCGGCCGGTGTCGGCCAGCGAGGCGGCCGCCGCCTCGTTCTTGGCGGCGTCCCGCCCCAGGAGGGCGACGTCGGCGCCGGCCTCGGCGCAGCCGCGGGCGGCGGCCAAGCCGATGCCCCCATTGCCGCCGGTCACCAGCACCACCCGACCCGTGAGATCCGTCATGGCCGCACGGTAGCCAGCACCTCCCCGGCGCACCCGGGGGCCCGCCCCGGAGGGACGGCGAAGGCACCGGCCGGACGCTCGGCCCGCGGTCAGGCAGCCGCTGCAGCCGGCCCGGTCAGGCGGTCGCCTTGGTGTTCGCCTTCTCGGGCAGGCCGCCCCGCACCCGGTCGAAGGCGAAGGCCACGCCGCGCTGGGCGAACAGGCGGGCCAGGCCCACGCCGATGCCCGACACCAGGGCCCACGCCAGCGCCTCGGCCCAGGTGGTGTCGCCACCGGCGGGGTTGCCGGGGACCTTGCCCTTGCGCTTCACCCAACCCTTGGTGAGCGCCTTCTTGGCCACGCTGGCGGCGGCGATCGCGGCCCCGGTGGTGGCCAGGGTCCAGATCAGGTCGTCCTCGTTGTCGGCCACAGCTCGCTCCTCGGTGCGTCGGACCGGCCGCCACCTCGGCGACCGGTCCGCACTGCCTACCCCATGGCCGACCGGGCGGTCACCGCTTCCGGAACGGCGAGGTGATCTCGGCGATCTCGGCCAGCACCTCGGGCGTGAGCTGCTCCAGGGCGTCGAGCGCCTTCAGGTTCTCGTGCACCTGGTCGACGTTGCTGGCCCCGGTGATCACGGTGGAGACGTTGGGGTTGGCGGCGCACCAGGCGATGGCGAGCTGCGAGACGGTGACGCCGAGCCGTTCGGCGATGACCGTGAGCTCCTTCACCTGCTCGTTCTTGGCCGGGTCGGTGACGAAGTCGCGCAGCCACTCGTAGCCCGGCAGCGAGGCCCGGCTGCCCTCGGGGATGCCGTCGGCGTACTTGCCGGAGAGGAGGCCGGAGGCGAGCGGGCTCCAGGTGGTGAGGCCCAGGCCCCAGTCCTCGTAGAGCCGGGCGTACTCGCGCTCGACCTTCTTGGTCTCGAACAGGTTGTACTGCGGCTGCTCCATCACCGGCTTGTGGAGGTGGTGGCGCTCGGCGATCTCGTAGGCGGCGCGCAGCTCCTCGGCGGTCCACTCCGAGGTGCCCCAGTAGAGGGCCTTGCCGGACGACACGATGTCGGACATGGCCCACACGGTCTCCTCGATGGGCGTCTCGGGGTCGGCCCGGTGGCAGTAGAGGAGGTCGACGAAGTCGAGGCCGAGGCGCTCGAGCGAGCCGTCGATGGCCTGCATGAGGTACTTCCGGTTCAAGGTGTTGGCCATGTTGACCACGTCCTTGTGGATGCCCCAGTAGATCTTGGTGGAGATGACGTAGGAGTGGCGCTCCCAGCCCAGCTCGGCGATGGCGTCGCCCATGATCTGCTCGCTCTGGCCGCCGGCGTAGGCCTCGGCGTTGTCGAAGAAGTTCACCCCGGCGTCGCGGGCAGCGGTGAGGCACTCCTTGGCGAGGGCGGTGTCGACCTGGTCGCCGAAGGTGACCCACGAGCCGAACGACAGCACGCTCACCTTCAGGCCGGATCGTCCGAGGCGGCGGTACGTCATGTCGGTCATGGGGATCTCCTGGTGCGGGTGGACAGCGACGGCCGAGCCTACGGTCGGTCCGGGCCGTTGGCTCGGGCACCGCCGGCCGGCCCACCGGTAGCCTCCGCCCCGTGACCGCCGCCGATCACGTCGCCCGAGCGGCGGAGCCCCTCCCGGACGAGGGCGAGGCCGCGAGCCGCTCGCCCGTCGACGCCCGGCCCGACGCCCGGCCCCGCGGCGAGCGCGCAGGAGCTGGGGACGGGGCGCCGGCAAGCGAGACGGCCGGCGCGGGCGAACCCTCCGGGATGGCCGGGGCCCGGGTGTCGGCCGGCGACTCGAACCCGTTCCACCGGCGGCTCAGCGCCCGCGACGGCCGGAGGCTCATCCGGCGGGTGCGGTTGGAGCTCTTCGGCGCGCTGGCCCTGGCCAACCTGGTCGGCGCCGCGCTGGTGGTGGTGTGCATCGCCTGGGTCCTGCCGGGCTCGCCGCCGGGCGGCCTCAGCACCCGGCTGCTCGTCACCAACGCCATCCTCGGCGGGGCCTTCGGCCTGGTCGTGCTGCCCGCCGCCATCGTCTGGGGCGAAGCCTGGCTCCGGGGCGGCCGCAAGTGGATCCAGGAGGGTCGCGACCCCACCGACCGCGAGGTCACCGCGGTGCTGCGCTCCCCCATGCGCCTGTTCCTCGTGCACGCCACGGCCTGGCTGGTGGCGGCCGGGCTCTTCGCCCTCCTCAACGCCCTGATCGACGTCGACCTGCTGCCCCGCGTGGCGTTCACCATCACGCTCGGCGGCTTCACGACGTCGGCCTTCGCCTACCTGCTCGCCGAGCGGATCCTGCGCCCGCTCGCCCGTGAGGCCCTGTCCATCCGCACCGTCGAGCGCCCCAAGCTCCCGGGCGTGGTGACCCGCACGCTGCTCGGTTGGACCCTCGGCACCGGCGTCCCGCTCGCCGGCCTGGCCATCACCGCCATCTTCGCCCTGACCCAGGACGACAGCAGCGCCACCCCGCTCGCGGTCACCATGCTCGTCCTGGCCGGCGTCGGGCTGGTCGTCGGCTGGTGGGTCACGGTCCTCGGTGCCCGTGCCGTGGCCGACCCCGTGTCGTCGCTGCGCTGGGGCATCGGCCAGATCGCCGAGGGGCACCTCGAGACCCGGGTTGAGGTCTACGACGGCAGCGTGCTCGGGCTCCTCCAGGCCGGCTTCAACGACATGGCCACCGGCCTCGAGGAGCGCGAGCGGCTGCGCGACCTCTACGGCCGCCAGGTCGGCCAGGACGTGGCCGAGGGCTCGCTCGACCGCGGCGTCCAGCTCGGCGGCGAGGTGCGCCAGGTCGCGGTGCTGTTCGTCGACGTCGTCGGCTCCACCCACATCGCCAGCGACCTCCCCGCCCAAGAGGTGGTCGACCTGCTCAACCGCTTCTTCGGCGTGGTGGTCGACGAGGTCCACGCCCACGGCGGCTGGATCAACAAGTTCCAGGGCGACGCCACGCTCGCGGTCTTCGGCGCGCCGGCCGACGTCGAGGACGCCGCGGGCTGCGCGCTGGCCACCGCCCGGGCCGTGGCCGCCCGCCTGCCTGCCGAGGTGCCCGAGCTGGGCGCCGGGGTGGGGGTGGCCTTCGGCAGCGCGGTGGCCGGCAACATCGGCAACGAGCGGCGCTTCGAGTTCACCGTCATCGGCGACCCGGTCAACGAGGCCTCGCGCCTCACCGAGCTCTCGAAGACGTACGACCCCATGGTCCTCGCCTCCGCCGACGCCGTCCTGGCCGCGTCGCCGGAGGAGGCCGCCCGCTGGCAGCCCTGCGGCGAGGCCGAGCTCCGTGGCCGCACGCGCACCACCCAGCTCGCCCGCCCCACCTCGCTGGCCTGACGCCGCCGCGCCGCAAGGTGGCCCTTCGGCCCGCCCAGCCCGACACCCACGGGTGCCGAACGACCGCTCGGCACCGCGACGGGGGTCGGGGTGGGTGCGGGTAGCGTCGCCCGCCGTGGCGATGCTCGAAGACCCGCCGTTCGACCTGCTGTGTCCCGGACGGCGCCCCACGGGCATCGGACCGGTGCTGCTGCCGTTCGCCGCGGACGGCGAGGTCGACTGGGACGGCTTCGCCCACCTGTTGGGCCGCACCGCCGAGACCAGCCTGATCCCCGCCATCAACCTCGCGCCCGGCGCCGGCGACCTGCTCGACGCCAGCACCCGCGCCGAGGTGCTGGCCACGGCCGGGGCGGCCTTGGGCAGCGCCACCTTCGTGGCCGGCGTGCGGGCCGAGGCCGGACCCGACGGCGGCTTCGACCCCAGCCGCCTGTCCGGTGCGGTCGCCGCGGTGTCGCGCCACGACGCCATCCCCCTGCTCCTCCCGTCGCCGGCGCTGGCGTCGCTCGACCCCGACGAGCTGGTGGGCCTCATGGCGTGGATGGGCGAGTGGTGCGACCGGTTCCTGGTGGTCGAGGCGCCGCCCGAGCGCTGGCCAGGCGGCCGCCTCTGGGGCATGGACGTGTTCGGCGCCCTCCTGGAGCTGGGCGCCTGCGTGGGCGTGGTCCACTCGTCCTGGAGCCGCGCCCCCGAGTGGGACCGGGTGCGCCTCCGTGACGACCAGCGCTCGGGGTTCCAGGTGTTCTCGGCCAACGAGCACGCGGTGGACCAGATCATGTTCGGCGCCGACCACGCCCTCGACCTGGCGGCCGCCGTGCCCGATGCCCTCGCCGACCGCGACGAGGCCTGGGAGGCCCAGGACCTCGACGTGCTGGAGCGCCACGACGCGCTCCAGGCCCTGGCCAACCTGGTGTTCCGCCCGCCGGTGGCGGCCTCTCGCCACGCCCTCGCGCGGGTGCTGCACCTGCGGGGCTGGCTCTCGCACGACCGGGTGCACCCCGGCCTCCCCCGTCGTCCCGAGAGCGACGACGAGCTGCTGCTGGCGGCGCTCGACCGCCTCGGGCTGGCCTCGGCCTAGCTGGCCTGGCCTCGCGGGCTTCGGCTAGCTGGCTTCGGCCTCGACGGCGTCGTCCTGGTCGGCGGCCGCCCGGTCGAACCGGGCGAGGAGGTCGGCCAGCTCGTCGTCGGTGAGCATCGACGACGCGAGCAGCAGGCGCATGCCGGCCGCCAGGCGGGCCCGGTCGTCGGCGCCCACGCCGGCCAGCCGGTGCAGCATCGCCCCGTCCTGGAAGGCCTGCATGGCCCAGCCGGCGTCGGTCGACTGTGGTGCGCCCCGTCGGGCCAGCTGCCAGTCGATGCGGGCGGCGAAGCGCTCCACCACGGTGGCGACGTCGGCGCGCAGGTCCTCCTGGCGCCCGGCGGCCAGGTACAGCTCGACCTGGCTTCCCTCGGCGGTGGACGTGTTCTCGAGCACCCGGTCGATCACGTGGTCGATCGCCACGTCGACGGGCTCGTCCTCGTTCAGGACCCAGCGCCGCTCGGCGTCGTCGAAGTCGGAGATGCTGCTCTGGGCGCCCCGTCGCAGGGCCTCGGTGACCAGCTCGTCGATGGAACCGAAGAAGTAGCTGGTGGTCGAGAGCGGGACGCCCGCCCGGGCGGCGACCGCCCGGTGGGTGACGGCGCCGGCGCCGACCTCGGCCGCCAGCTCGGCCGCAGCGTCGAGGAGGGCCGCTCGCCGCCGTTGGGCGCTGGCCCGGTGGGCGCGGCTGGGAGCGGTCATGGGGCGATCGTAGAACACTCGTGCCAGACAATTCGGACACCGGTCCGGACCGCTGTCCGTGTCCTCGGGGCCCCTCCGAGCGGCTTCACAGGTCGGGCAGGCCGAAGTCCAGGTTGGGCTGCTCGAGGCCGCCGTCGACCTCCACGACCTTGCCCGTCAGGTACGAACCGGCCTGCGACGCGAGGAACAGGACGGTGGCGGCGATGTCGTCGGCGTCGCCGATGCGCTTGAGCGGCGTCACCTCCTCCATGGTCGTGCGCATGGCGTCGTCGTCGAGCACGACCTCGAAGCGCGGAGGTCGCCACCGAGCCCACGGCGATGGCGTTGACCCGGATGCGCGGCGACAGGTCCCGCGCCGCAAGACGCGTGTAGTGGGCGAGCGCCGCCTTGGCCGTGCCGTAGGCCAGGAAGCCTCGACCGGTCACCCGCCCCATCACCGACGAGATGCCCACGATCGAGCCCCCGCCCGTCTCCAACATGAGCGGCACCGCCGCCCGGTTGAGGGCGTGGGCGGTGACCACGTTGAACGAGAACGCCTCGGCCAGGAAGCGGGGCGAGGTGTGCTCGAAGGGCCGGGGCATGGAGCCGCCCAGGTTGTCGACCACGATGTCGAGCCGGCCGAACGCCTCGACCGCGGTGGCCGCCAGGCCGGCCACCGTGTCGAGGTCGCTCAGGTCGGCGGCCACCACGTGGGCCCGTCGCCCGGTGGCCTCGACCTGGGCCGCCACCTCCAGGAGCTGCGCCTCGGTGCGAGCGGCCAGGAGCACGTCGGCGCCGGCCTCGGCCAGGGCGACCGCGGTGGCGGCGCCGATGCCGCGCCCTGCGCCGGTCACGATGGCGACCTGGTCGGTCACGAGGAACTTGTCGAGGATCACGGCGGGACTCCGGGGCTGGCGATCTGACGGGTCGTCAGATGTTGGCAGACGCCGACTCCACCCGCTGGCCGCCGCCCGCGGCTCGCCCCTCGTCGACGGCGAGGACCGCCGTGGCATGCTGGCCGCCGCCGATCCGGGGACACGACGCAGGGGGCCGCGCGCATGACCACCACGACCATCGACCACGCGACGGAGCTGGCCGCCCTCGTGGGCGCCGACCACGTCCTCGTCGGCGACGCCATCAACGACGACTACACCCGGGACGAGGCGCTGACCTCGCCGGCGCACCGGCCGGCCGCCGTCGTGCGCCCCGGCTCCACCGAGGAGGTGGCCGCGGTCGTCACCTGGGCCGCCGCCAACGGCGTGCCCGTCACCGCCCGAGGCTCCGGCACCGGCCTCTCGGGCGCCTGCATCCCCCAGCCCGACGGCATCCTCGTCTCCTTCGAGCGCATGGACCAGATCCTCGAGATCGACCTCCGCAACCACGTGGCCGTCGTCCAGCCGGGCGTCACCCTGGCCCAGCTCGACGAGGCCACCAAGGCCCACGGCCTCATCTATCCCGTCCAGCCCGGCGAGAACTCCGCCAGCCTCGGCGGCAACGTGGCCACCAACGCCGGCGGCATGCGGGCCGTCCGGTACGGCGTGACCCGCAGCCAGGTGCTGGGCCTCACCTGCGTGCTGGGCACCGGCGAGGTGCTCACCACCGGCGGCAAGTTCGTGAAGGCCACCTCGGGCTACGACCTCACCCAGCTCGTCATCGGCTCCGAGGGCACCCTCGCCCTGGCCACCGAGGCCATCCTGCGCCTCCACCCCCGCCCCACCCACGGCGCCACCGTCCTGGCCCCGTTCACCACGCTCGACGAGGTGGCCGCCGCCATCCCCCACATCGTCGGCTCGGGCCTGCAGCCCTCGATCCTCGAGTACATCGACCTGGTGTCCATGGCCGGCATCACCTCGAGCGCCGGCCTGGAGCTCGGCATCCCCCAGGAGATCAAGGACACCGCGCTGGCGTACCTGGTGATCGTCCTGGAGGGCACCGTCGCCTCGCGCATCGAGGAGGACACCGCCGCACTGGGCCAGCTGCTCGGCGAGCTGGGCGCGCTCGACCTCTACGTGCTCCCGCCGAGCGCCGGCGCCGCCCTGGTCGACGCCCGCGAGAAGGCGTTCTGGACGGCGAAGGCGCTCGGCGCCAACGACATCATCGACCTCGTGGTCCCCCGCGCCGAGATCCCCGGCTACCTCGCAGCGGTGAAGGTGATCGCCGACGACACCGCCTCGCTGGTGGTGGGCTGCGGCCACGCCGGCGACGGCAACGTGCACCTCTCGGTCTTCCAGGGCGACCCCGCCGTGCGCTCGGACGTGGTGGGGCGCATCCTCCGCGCCGGCGCCGACCTCGGCGGCGCCGTCTCCGGCGAGCACGGCATCGGCACCGCCAAGAAGGCCTACCTCGCCGCCATCGAGGACCCCGCCAAGCTCGACCTCATGCGCCGCATCAAGGTCGCGTTCGACCCCACCGGCATCCTCAACCCCGGCGTGATCTTCGATGCCACCAGCCCGGCGGAACACCCGTGAGCGTCGAACCGCTGCGCAGCTGAGCATCCAGCTTCACCCCCTCCACCACCTCGAAGAACCCCGAAGGACACGAACCATGAACGGTGCCCAGGCACTCATCCGCACCCTCGTCGACGCCGGCGTCGACGTCTGCTTCATGAACCCCGGCACCTCGGAGATGCACTTCGTGGCCGCCCTGGACGACGTGCCCGAGATGCACGGCGTCCTGGCCCTGTTCGAGGGCGTGGCCACCGGCGCGGCCGACGGCTACGCCCGCATGGCCGACAAGCCCGCCGCCACCCTGCTGCACCTCGGCCCCGGCCTGGGCAACGGCCTGGCCAACCTGCACAACGCCCGCAAGGGCCACACCGCGATGGTCAACATCGTCGGCGACCACGCCACGTACCACAAGCAGTACGACGCCCAGCTCGAGTCCGACATCGAGACGGTGGCCCGCAACGTCTCGGCGTGGATCCGCACCTCGGCCAAGACCGACGAGCTGGCCGCCGACGCCGCCGAGGCGGTGGCCGTGGCCTCGGGACCGCCCGCCCAGGTCGCCACCCTCATCCTCCCGGCCGACGTGAGCTGGACCGGGGGCGCCGAGCCCGTCGCGCCCGCCACGCCCGTCGCACCGGTGGCGGTCACCGCCGAGGCCGTCGCGGCGATCGCCGCCGTGCTCACCGGCGACGAGCCCGCCGCCCTGTTCATCGGCGGGCGGGCGTGCCGGGCCGATGCCCTCGTCGACGCCAGCCGCATCGCCAACACCACCGGCTCGAAGCTCATCGCCGAGACGTTCCCCGCCCGCCTCGAGCGCGGCGCCGGCCGGGTCCCGGTCGACCGGTTGGCCTACCTGGCCGAGTTCGCCGCCATGCAGCTCGACGGCCTGCAGCACCTCGTGGTGGTCGACACCAAGTCGCCCGTGTCGTTCTTCGCCTACCCGGGCAAGGCGAGCGACCTGGTGCCCGAGGGCTGCCAGGTCCACGTCCTGGCCGGCGCCGAGCACGACGTCGCCGGCGCGCTCGCCGCCCTGGCCGACGCCGTGGCCGCCCCCGCCGACGCCGCCACCATCCAGGCCGAGGCCCGCCCCCGCGCTGCCCACCGGTCCGCTCACCGCCGAAGGCGTCTGCAGCGCCCTCGGCGCCCTCATGCCCGAGGGCACGATCATCTCCGACGAGGGCAACACCTCCGGCCTGTTCGCCGCCGGGTTCACCGCCGGCGCCCCGGCCCACGACTGGCTCACCCTCACCGGCGGCGCCATCGGCCAAGGCCTCCCCGCTGCGCTCGGCGCCGCGGTGGCCTGCCCCGACCGCCAGGTGATCGCCCTGGAGTCCGACGGCTCGGCCATGTACACCCTGCAGGCCTGGTGGACGATGGCCCGCGAGCAGCTCGACGTGATCACGGTCCTGTTCAACAACTCGTCCTACGCGGTCCTGAACATGGAGCTCCAGCGGGTCGGCGCCACCACCGTGGGCGAGAAGGCTAAGGACATGCTCGACCTCACCCGCCCCGACCTCGACTTCGTGGCCCTCGCGACCGGCATGGGCGTCCCCGCCACCCGCGCCACCACCGGCGAGGAGCTCGTCGAGCAGCTCGAGGCCGCCCTCGCCGCCAAGGGCCCCCACGTCATCGAGTGCATCGTCCCCTCCATCATCTGAGTCGGCCCCCGGCCGTGGATTCCTGTCGCCAGGGGTCGGTGGGCGACCCCTGGTGACAGGAATCCGTCCGCCGTGGCGATTTGGTGGGGTTCGTCCGATCTCATCGCCGAGGACCGTGGATTCCTGTCGCCGAGGGTCGGTGGGCGACCCCGTACGACAGGAATGGCAGGCAACTGCCACCGAACCGGACGAACACCACCCGGCCGCCGGCCCAGCCTCCGTTGCGTCGGTTCCCTCCGGCCCCCGCACCGCAGCGAGAGGCCCTCGTCGCGCGAACCGGGTGACCGGCGACCAGAGCAGCCAGAGAGAGCCGAACCCCCGGCGTCGCCGAGCGGGATCAGTCGAGGGCGAGCGGTCGGGGCCAGGACTCGGGGCGGAGGGCGGCTTCGGTGCCGCCGTCCATGACGAGGAAGGCGCCGCAGAAGAAGGCGGCCTCGGGCGAGAGCAGGTAGGCGAGGAGGCCGGCGACCTCGGTGGCCTCGCCGGGGCGGCCCTGGGGCATGGGGTAGATGTCGCCGATGCTCGACACCATCTCCCACAGCCCCTCGGTGAGCGGGGTGTCGATGAAGCCGGGGGCGATGGCGTTGAGGCGGATGCCGGCGCCGGCCCAGTCCTTGCCCGGTGCGTGGCGGCGCACCCAGACGGCGAGGGCCAGCTTCGAGGCGGGGTAGGCGCCGATGCCGTCGGTGCCGGCGGCGAGCCGGGCGCGCTCCTCGTCGTCGGCCAGGCACCACTCGGCGACCTCGATCGGGTACGACGGCTGGGTGGTGACCGAGTTCGAGCTGATGGCGACCACGCTCGGCTGGGTGCCCCGCTCCAGGAGCGGCCGCAGCCCGGTGAGGGTGGCCACGGCGCCGAAGTAGTTGATCGACACCGTGGCGGCGCCGTCGTCCTTGCCCTGGATCCCGGCCCCGACGACCAGCCCGTCGAGCACGCCGTCGCAGCGCTCGTCGACCTCGCGGACCATGGCCCGGCGGCCGCCCTCGGTGGACAGGTCGGCGGTCACGTCGGCGTCGCGCACGTCGATGCCGATCACCCGGTGCCCGTCGGACTCCAAGCGCTCGGTGGTGGCGCGGCCGATGCCTCCGGCCGAGCCCGTGATGGCGATCGTGGCCAACGTGCCGTTCCTTCGTCGTGGGGTGGGCCCGATCGACCGTAGGCGAGCAGGCCGGCGTCCGCTGGGGCGGTGGCTCCGCTCCGGCCGTCGACCGGTAGCGTCGCCCCGGTGGACCTGACGGGGTGGTTGAGCCAGCCGGCGGCGCAGGTGCTGGCCCTCCAGTCGCACCGGGGCGAGCTGCTCGTGCACCTCTTGGTGGCGCTGGCGCTCACGTGGTCCATCGGCTTCGAGCGGGAGCTCCGCGGCTCGGCCGCCGGCGACCGCACCTTCTCGCTGGTCGGCCTGGGCTCCGCCGTCATCGGCTACCTCGCCCTCGACCACGCGCCGAACGCGCTGGCCGGCGTCGTCACCGGCATCGGCTTCATCGGCGCCGGCGTCATCATCCACGGGAGCAACCCGTCGCAGGCGCCCGACGGCACCGACGACGACCCACCGGGCCTGGGCGACGAGGACATGCGCATGGTCCGCGGCGTCACCACCGCCGCGACCATCTACCTCGCCGCCGCGGTCGGTGCCGCCTGTGGTCAGGGCCAGCTCCTGCTGGCCCTGCTGGCCACCGGCTTCAGCCTCTTCCTCCTCGAGGTCCGCCACGTGCGGGCCCTGCGGTGGATCGACGGCCGGCACTGGCGCAAGCGCTTCCACGACGCCGATGCCGAGGCCGAGGACCAGCTCGACGGCTGACGGGCCGCCCCGGCCTCAGCTGGCGCGCCGAGGCGGAGCGGGCGCAGGGCGTCGAAGGCGCCCACGAACTGGGCGTGGGCGGCGTCGTGGACGGCGGCCGCGGCGGGGTCCGGGTCGTAGCGCTCGCCCCACGCCGTGCCGAGACCGGGCGCACCGTCGGCGACCGAGGACCCCGTCCCGCTGACGACGGCGGACCAGGCCGCAGCGGCACGCGCCCCCGCGTGGCCGGGATCGGCGAGGGCGTGGACCGGGCGGCCGAGC
Organism: Aquihabitans sp. G128; assembly: GCF_019048865.1. GTDB lineage: Bacteria > Actinomycetota > Acidimicrobiia > Acidimicrobiales > Iamiaceae > Aquihabitans. The sequence goes on from NZ_CP077604.1 coordinate 3,017,651, forward strand.
ACGTCGGCCAGCACCTGGCACCAGCCCGGCGAGCGGGCGGCGCCGCCGGCCAGCACGACCTCGGTGGCGGCGTGGCCGCTGAACGCCTCGACCGGCCCGACCAGCCAGCGCAGGTTGTGGGCCACGCCCTCGACGGTGGCGCGCACCAGGTCCACCCGATCGGTGTCGAGCGAGACGCCAACGAAGCCGCCGCGCACCGACGGGTCGGCCTGCGGCGCCATCGACCCCGAGAGCCAGGGCAGGAACCGGACCCCTCCCGCCCCGGGAGGCGAGGCGGCCAGCGCGTCGTCGAAGCCGGCGAACGGGTCGTCGACCCGGTGGTCGCCGAGCGCGTCGTCGGCGTGCACGAAGCGGGACAGCACGTGCTCGACGGCTCGGCCGGCCAAGCCGTTCTCGGCCCACACCAGGTACTCCCCCGGCCGCACGCCGGGCATGGCGAGCACCTCGTGGTCGAGGTCCAGGCCGAGGTGGTCGGTGGTGTCGAGCACCACCCCGGTGGTGCCGATGGCGATGCCGATGCGCCCGACCACGTCGGCCCCGGTGGCGAGGGCGGCGGCGTGGCTGTCGGTCATGCCGGCCACCACCGATACGTCAGCAGGCAGGCCGACCTGCTCGGCGACCGCAGCGAGCACGGTGCCGACCACGGCGTCGGGAGCCACCAGCTCCGGCAGGCGGCTGCGGTCGACGCCGGCCAGCGCCACCAGCTCGTCGTCGTAGGCCACCTGGCCGAGCACGCGGTTGTCGACCAGCTGGGCCGCGAACATCGAGCCCTGCGTGGCGGTGGTGCGACCGGTGAGGCGGGTGGTCACGTAGTCGACCGGTTCGAGGTACGCCGCGGTGGCGGCGTGGACCGCAGGCTCGTCGAGCTGGAACGCCAGCAGGTGGCCGAGGCTCAGCCCCCCGCCCATGGGTGGGATGGGGTGGCGCTCGATCCACGTGAGGAAGGCGTCCTCGTGGCGGGCCAGCATGGCCCGGCAGTGCGGCGTGCCCCGGGTGTCGAGGTAGAGCCGCATGGGCGCCAACGGCTTCCCGTCGGCATCGACCGGGACGATCGACGAGTACTGGCCGCACACCCCGATCGAGCCCACGCCCGCCAGCCCGCTGGGCCCCGCCTGCGCGCCGAGCTCGACCAGGGCGGCGAGCAGGGCCAGCCAGAGCGCGTCGGCGTCCAGCTCGACCCCCACGGGCGACCGGTCCCAGGCCACCCCGCGCGAGGCGTGGGCCAGGCCGGTCCCGTCGTCGTCGACCAGGACGGCCTTGACGTTGGTGGAGCCGATGTCGATCCCGATGCGCTGCACGGACACCCTTCCCTGGCGGACCCGGCGAAGCTACCCGCCCCCCACCAGCGGCCCCGGCTGCCGTGCACCCGATCTCCACACCATGCGCGGGACCCCTGCACCAGGGGTTCCGTACCGTCACCGGGACGGGCCGCATGCGTGCGGGAGCAGACGGGGAGCGGACGTGGACGACGCGACACCACCAGGACCAAGACCGGAGCCGGCGCTCCCGCCGCCACCGGCGCGACCGGTGACCGGCACCTGGGCCGCCACCGCCACCGCGCCGCGGTCGGCGACGTGGGACGCGGTGCCGCCGCCCCCAGGCCCGCCGCCTGGTCCTCCCCGCCACGCTCGGCCCGCCCGCCCGCCCCGGGCCGCCGACCCTGCGCCCGGCCGACTGCTCGCCCTGACCGTCGGGGCCGGCATCGCACTCGAGCTGGGCCTGCGCGGTGGCCTGGCCAACCTTGCGGTCACCCTCGGGCTGGGCCTCGTCGCGGCCGGCCTGGCCACGGGCGGCCGCGTGGCCCGACGGGCAGCCCGCCGGTTCGCACTCGGCGCGCTGGCCCCTGTCGCCCTGCTCTCGGTGGTGGCCAGTCCCTGGCTGATCGCCGCCGACCTGGGCGCCGTCGCCATCCTCATGGCTCTCGCCGTGATCACCGCCCGAGGCGGGCGGGTGACCGACCTGTCCCCCGCCCAGGCACTGGCCCGACTCGGTGCGGTGGTGCCCGCTGCATGGTCGGCGCCCCGTTCGCTGGCCGGGCTGGTGCCCCGGCCGTCGGCAGCGTCGGGCGACCGGGTCGGGCGCGTCCTGCGGGGCCTGCTCGTGGCGGTGCCCATGCTGGCGGTCGTCGTCGGGCTGCTCGCGTCGGCCGACGCGGTCTTCGCCAGCTTCGTCTCCCCCGACATCGACCCGGGGCCGGCCACCGGCCACCTCGTGCTCGGCGCCGTCCTCGGCCTCGCAGCGCTGGCCGTCGTGGGCGCGGCAGCTGCGTCGCCCACCGACCGAGCACGCCACGGCACCTTCGGCGCCGTCGAGGTCGTCACCATGCTCACGCTGGCGGTCGGGGTGCTCGGCCTCTTCGTGCTGTCCCAGCTGGTCGCGGCCACCGACGCCGGCCACCGCCTGGTGGCCTCCTCCGGCCAGACCCCCGCCGAGTACGCCCGCAGCGGGTTCTTCCAGCTCTGCTGGGCCACCGCCGTGCTCCTCGCCTTCCTGGCCGTGACCCGGGCCCTGGCCACCCCGGAGGCGTTCGCCGGCCGCGCCGTGCGGGCGCTGGCGGCGACGGTCCCCACCCTCGGGCTCGGCCTCGTGGTGGTGAGCCTCCGGCGCATGGCGCTCTACGACCTCGCCTTCGGCCTCACCATGCTGCGCCTCGCCGTGGTGGTGGCCACCCTGTGGTTCGCATCGGTGCTCGTGATGGTGGCGCTGCGCAACGCCGGCGTGGCCGACGGCCGAGAGTGGGTGCTGGCGGCCGCGCTCGCCTCCGCGCTCGTGCTGGTGGCAGCGGCCAACGTCGCTCGACCGGAGGCGATCGTCGTCCACCACAACCTGGCCCGCGCCCGCGCCGGCACCGACCTGGACGTCGCCTACCTCCGCAGCCTGTCCGCCGATGCCGTCGGTCCGCTGCTCGACGAGGCGGCGCGGGCGGACGACCCCGAGCTCCGCCGGGCGCTCCTCGCCGCCGCCGGCTGCGACGGCCGAGACCTGGACGGCGCCGCCGCCCTCAACCTGAGCGAGGCGAGGGCTGCCGCCCAGCGCGCCGAACGGTGCCGCATCGCCGGAGGGGCCTCGTAGAGTCTCGACGTGCCGATCCACCACCTCCAGCTCTGGGTGCCCGACCTCGAGCGGGCCGAGCGGTCCTGGGGCTGGCTGCTGGAGGAGCTGGGCTTCGAGCTCGGCCGCCGCTGGGACACCGGCTGCGTCTGGCGCCAGGACGGCACCGGCATCGTGATCGAGGCCTCGCCCGACATGGTCCCCGGCATGCTCCACTCCCGGCTCCGGCCGGGCATGAACCACGTCGCCTTCCACGCCCCCGACGCCGAGCGCCTGGCCGAGCTGGTGGCCGAGGCCCCCGACCACGGCTGGACCCAACTCGGCGACCACGCCCACCACCCGCTTCCCAGCGCCCTCACCGTCGCCTACCTCGAGGACGCCGACGGCTTCGAGGTCGAGCTGATCTGCTCGGCCTAGCCGCTCCTCGCAGCTGGTCGTCGCGGCCACGGCCGAAGTTGTTGCACTTCTGCACCGAGGGCGTGCAGGAATGCAACCGGTTCGTGGGGTGCGGGTGTGCGCCGTCGGGGTTCAACCGCAGCCCGGGGCGGAAGGGCCCCGGGCCGCGATCGGTACGCCGGCTGCAGGAGAGGGGCGCAACCGGCGCCAGGGGGTCTGACCGGTGGCCTGTGGGCCCATGACGGTCGATGCATCCGAAGTTCGCCGGTCACCCGTCACACCCCCCGGCGGCTCAGGCGACGGGCCTGAGCTGGTCGCTGGCCGTCGCGGCAGGGTCCTGAGCTGGTCGCTGGTCGCTGGGGTTCGTCGGATCACGGCTGCTGGCTGCGGCACCGGGGCCGGCGGGGAACCCCGCGACGGAGGCTGGGCAGGGCGGTTTGGTGGAGTTCGTCGGGTTTTGCAGGGGGCATGGCCGCTTCGGGTGTCAGTAGTGGGTCCTGGGCAACAACTACTGACCCCTGGGCACGACCGACCAGCCGCAGGTGTCACTACTCGTTGCTGGGCAACGAGTACTGACACCTGGCACGGGGATGCCCGAGCTCGGGCGTCTTCGAAGCGGACGAGAACGCCGCATGCGAACGAGCCCGAGCTCCGCCACCAATGACGCCGCGGCTCCGCCGTCGTCGCGCCCTTCGACGACCGAGACCCGCCACCCATCCGATCGACGACGCCGGCGGGAACCGCTCCGGCCGAACCCCAGGCAATCCCCCGCTGGCCGGGCCCGCCGGGGGTCAGGCGCGGGCGCTGCCGGAGCCCGCACCCGGCGGGGCTCAGGAGCGGGGGCGGCCGGGGTTGGGGAGGAGGAGGTCGGCGCCGTCGGGGCGGGGGAGGTTGCGGTAGGCGACGGCGACGGGCTCGAGCTCGGCGGGGGTGGAGCCGTGCATGATCACGCCGTCGACGCCGAGGTCGAACTGGGCGCGGACGGCCGTGGCGCACTGCTCCGCGGTGCCCATGGCGGCGGGGGCGAGCCACTCGTCGGGGATGAGGGTGGCGATGTGGGCGAGCTGGGCGTGGTCGGCCACCGAGTCGATGGCGCCGGGCACCGAAGAGGCGACCTCGTCAGCCCGGAAGCGGTCGAGCACGGCGGGGTCCCAGCCGTTGGTGCGGACCAGGAGATCGCCGTAGCCCTGGAGGTAGGTGGCGAGCCGGCCGACGGTGCGGCGCAGCCGGTCCTCTTCGTCGAGCGGCTCGGCCACGGTGGCGTAGCAGGACCAGATGCGCACGGCGTCCGGATCACGACCAGCCTCCTCGGCGGCGCGCCGCACGGTGGCGGCCGCGTTGGCCGTGGTCTCGTCGGTGAAGAACGTGTGGAGCACCACGGCGTCGAAGGCGCGGCCGGCCAGGGCCAGGGTCTGCGGGCCGAACGCCACGAGCAGCAGCGGGATGTCCTCGTCGAACGTGCTGTCGAGGTGCAGCACCGGCCAGTGGCCGGCCGGCCCGCGGTGGTCGAAGATCGCCTCGCCCTTCCACAGCCGGCGCAGCAGCCCGGCCACGTCCTCGAGCTGGGCGGTGGTGATGGGCGGCAGGCCGTAGGCCGCCTGGAGCGGGGCGATGCCCCGGCCCAGGCCCAGGGCGAACCGGCCCTCGGTGAGACGGTGCATGGTGGTGGCGAACGACGCCGTCACCAGCGGGTGCCGGCTGTTGTGGTTCGTGGCGGCGGTCGCCACGCCCAGCGTGGAGGTGAGCGCACCGGCGGCCGCCGAGAGCGTCACCGCCTCCTTCACGTTGTAGCGCTCGGAGACGAAGCCCGAGCCGAGGCCCACCCGCTCGGCGTCGACCACCTCCTGGCGCAGCGGCTGCGGCGTGGACGGCCCCCCGGCCAGGACGTAGAACCCGAGCTCGTTCAGCGCATCGTCACCCATGGGCGGCACCGTACCGCCCGGGGCCTGACGGGTCGTCAGGTCCTGCGGGCGGATCGATCAGGGCGAGGCGGGCGGGCCGTCGTCGGCCAGGAGGGCGTCGAGCAGGCCGGGCAGGCTGGCCTCGATGAGGTGGAGGGCCAGGTCGAAGTCGTCGTCGTTGCCGTACCAGGGGTCGGGCACCTCGCTGTCGGCCGGCGAACCGGGGTCGAAGTCCCGGAGGAGCACCACCTTGGCCGCCTCTTCGGGCGTGGGCGCGAGGCGCCGCAGGTCCTCGGCGTTCGCCCGGTCGAGCGCCACCACCAGGTCCCGCGTCGCGAAGTCGGCGGCGCGGAACTGCCGGGCGCGGTGGCCGACCGGGAGGCCGTGGCGGTCGAGCGCGGCGGTGGTGCGCGGGTCGGCGCCCTCGCCTTCGTGGTAGCCGGCGGTGCCGGCGGAGTCGACCACCAACCGGTCGGCCACGCCGTGCTCGTCGGCCAGGTGGCGCAGCGCGGCGGAGGCCAGGGGCGAACGGCAGATGTTGCCGAGGCAGACGAAGGTGACCCGGCGGACCGATGCGGTCACTGCTCCCAGGCCCCGTCGAACACGCCACGGGCCTCGGCAGCCAGCTCCTCGCACGGGCCCTCGACGATGATCGGCCGGTTGCCGCGGAGGAACACCTCGCTGGCGCTCAGCGACAGGGTGGGGACCGACCCGGGCACCAGCTCGGCCAGCTCGGCACCGGAGAGGGCGAAGACCAGGCGGCCGATGCCGGCCCAGTAGTGCGCCCCGGCGCACATGGCGCAGTGCTCGCAGCTGGTGAACATCGTGCTGGCCGCCCGCTGCTCGGGCGTGAGGTTGCGCGACGCCCATGCGGCGAGGGCCAGCTCCGGGTGCGCGGTGACGTCCTTGGCGGAGTGCACGGCGTTCTCCCGCTCGGCCAGCACCTCGCCGTCCGGGCCCACCAGGATCGACCCGAAGGGCTCGTCGCCCCGGGCCCGGGCCACCTGGGCCAGCTCGAGGCACCGCTTCAGGTGGGCGACGTCGTCGGGAGCCATGGCGGCACCCTATGGCCCGCCGAACCGCATCCGGTCCGGTCGGGCCCGTTCCACCCGAGGCCCCGGCCGAGTTTCAGAACGGCGTCCGGGCCGGGGCCCGCACCGGGCTCAGCGGCGGCCGGCCACCTCGGAGGCGAGGCTCTTCATGGCCTTGGTGAGGGTGCGCGACAGCACGCGCTGCAGCACCGGGCCGAGCGGCTTGAGCGGGAGGGTGGGGTCGAAGGCCATGCGGTAGGTGACCTTGGTGCGCCGCGGGCCGAGGTCCTCGATGGTGACCCGCTCGACCAGGGCGCGGAAGCCCGGCGGCTTCATCTCGGTGGCGGTGAAGGACCACAGCCGCTCCTCCTCCCAGGCGATGAAGCGCTCCTGGAAGGTGGACCCGCCGTGCAGCACCACCTGGCGGGTGGACCCCACGCCGGTGGCGGGGTCGGACGTGGCTCGGCACGACTTCACGCCCAGGAACCACGTCGGCCAGGCCTCGTAGTCGAGCAGCACGGCCCAGATCTCGGCCGGGCTGGCGGCGATCATCGCCGAGCCCTCGGCGCGCACCGGCGCGGTGTCGGCGAAGCCGATCTCCTGCGGGGTCATCGTGGCCATCGGAGCCTCCTCGTCACGGGCGGCCAACGTACCGGCTGGGCCGGGAGCGCTCGGCCGCTCAGTGGACGCGGGCGGCGTAGGCCGTCGAGCGCAGGACCTCGTCCATCACCGTGGCGAGCGGGGTGCCGGACGCGAGGCGGGCGGCGGTGGCGGTGAGCTCCCCGGCCGTCGGTGCCCGGCCGAGCATTGCGGCGTAGGTGGCGGCGACGTCGACCTTGGGCTGGGTGACGGCCTTGAACGCCGCGCCCTCGCTGTAGATCGCCATGACCGCGCCGCGGGTGAGGTGCTTCCCGTCCAGCGCCTTGGTCAGGTAGTCGACCGTGGCGGCGGGGCCGGCGCCACCGGTGGTGTTGGCGAAGACCCGCTGCACGTAGGCCCGGTTCGACAGCTTGCCGTAGCGAGCGGTGAAGGCGGAGCTGGTGGCGAAGCCGTCGGCGAGGACCGTGAGCGAGGTGCCCTTGCGCTTCTTGACCAGCCACGAGTTGAGCCCGGCGGGCGACGGGGCCTGCTGGAGGAACGCCTGGTAGAGCCGCAGCACCGGGTCGACGTTGGTGCGGGCGTCGCTGCCTCGACGGATCGACGCCAGGTAGTCGCCGGCCGGCTTGCCGGCGGCCAGCGCCTTGGCGTCGCCCGTCACCCACGCAGCCGGCGCCGAGCCGGTGAAGTCGGTGAGCTGGCGGCGCACGAACGCCGGCCACGTGCCGAACAGGCGCAGGCCCTTGGGCGCCACCTGCACGGGCAGCGAGGCGTCGGAGGCCTGCGGGCTCGCCCCGGCCACGTGGGCCTGGACCCGGAAGGCCAGCGGCACGCCGTCGGCCTGGTCGGCGAAGGTGGCCTGGGTGGCACCGGCGGCGACCTCGATCGGGGCGGGGGCCACGGCACCGGCCGGCGCGCCGGCGCCCAGCACGGCGCTGACCGTGTAGCCGGTGGGGGCGGCGCCGATGGTGGGCGCGGTCCACGTGACCTTCACGTCGTCGTCGGTGACGGCGGCGGTGACGGCGGTGGGCACCCGGGCCGGCAGGTACGGGCGGCACGGCTGGTTGCGCAGCGACACCGACTGGGTGGTCACGCCCGGCAGGGAGCACGGAGGCAGGGCGGCGGCCACGGCCGGCGACTGGTTGGCGGGCAGGCGGGGCAGCACGACGCGCGACGGGTGGCCCACGCTGTGGCCGATCTCGTTGGTCGACGTGCCGGGCAGGTCCTGGAAGGCCCAGAACGGCTGGTTGCCGCCCGGCGCCTCGACGTTGATGCGCAGGCGGGACCCGGCCCGGATCACGTGGGCGAACGGGAAGATCTCGACCCGCACCTTGGTGAACTCGCCGGCGGGCAGCGGCGCGGCGTCGGCGGCCTGGTGGTCCTGGTACGGCACCAGCTCGGTCGAGCGCGACGGGTCTTCCTTGCGGTGGCTGGCCCGCAGCCAGCCGCTCTGGATGTAGACCTCCTGGCCGTCGGGGCGGACCTCGGTGAGGGTGACCTCGAGGTCGGTGTCGGCGGCCGACGACCGCAGCCACAGGTCCGCGCTGCCCTGGCCGGCGTAGGCCACCTGGGTCGGGTAGGCGGGCGTGAGGAAGCTGAGCGAGTTGCCCTCCTTCAGCGGGTCCCAGGCGACGGCCGGGTGCGGGGCCCACTGGTCCTCGGTGCCGAGGGAGGAGGTCTGCGTGCGCTTCGACGTGGGGTCGTAGGTGTAGCTCGGCGCGCCGCGGGCGGCGGTGTCGGGCACGGTCGACGTCGCCGCGGTGGCCGCGCCGTCGGGCTGCAGGTAGAGCTTCTCGTTGGTGATCGAGTCGATGGGCCAGTTGGCGTAGCGGGTGGTGACCGGCGCGAGGGGCAGGCCCTCCTTGCCGGCGACGTTGCCGTTCTCCCAGCGGATGCGGACCCGGGGCTTGGACTCGTAGTACGCCTTCGCCGCCTCGTAGGTGCTGAAGTTGCCCCAGGTGTTGAGCGGCAGCCCGAACGACGACTCGTACTCCGAGCTCTTGAACAGGTCGGCGAGCTCCTTCGGCGCACCGAGGTAGAGCAGGTTCGACGTGTGCGGGACCCGCTTGGCCACGTAGAGGTCCATGAACACCATGGACTCGAAGATCTCCGAGGGGGCCATGGGCTCGACGTGCACGCCGTTGGTGAACGAGGCGAACACCTTGGTGCTCTTGGCGAAGAAGGGCACCAGGTTCGCCGAGCTCCCGCCGGTCTGCTCGTCCTGCCACTGGGCGGCGAGGAAGGTCGGGACCTCGATCTTGTTCACGAAGGTCTCGGTGTTGAGGTAGTCGAACTCGTGCTCGGCGAAGGGCGTGGTGCGGATGCGCTCGAGCAGCGGCTTGGCCTGGAGCCGCATGACCTGGTTGGCGGCGCAGCGGGTGTCGCCGCCGTTGATGCGGGTCCGGACCCAGGGGCGAGCCGCCGGCTTGGCGTTGTTCTCGCGCTCGCTGGCCCAGCCGTAGGCGAAGCCGTTGTTGAGGATGCCGCCCGGGTAGAGGATGCCGCTGTAGGTGTCGGAGTAGGGCGACAGCGGGGCGATGGCGTCGAGGTGCGGCGGGTGGGTGGCCGCCACGTAGAGCTGGCTGTAGCCCGAGTACGAGATGCCGGCCATGCCGACGTTGCCGTTCGACCAGCTCTGGTGGGCCAGGTTCTCGATCACGTCGTAGCCATCGAGGCCCTGCAGGGTCTCCATGAACTCGAAGCTGCCGCCGGAGCAGCCGGTGCCGCGCATGTTCACGCCCACCACCACGTAGCCCTGGTACGGGTAGGTGGCGGCCTCGCGCGGGGCGTCGCCGGGCTGCGACGGGTCGTAGCCCGAGTAGTTCACGATGACCGGCCAGGGGCCGGTGCTGCCGTCCTTCGGCATGGTGACGTTGACCGAGACGTCGGTGCCGTCACGGGTGGTCAGGTAGCCGAAGCCGGCGGCCAGCGGGTGGGCGGCGGCCTCGGCGGCGTACCAGCTGTCGGCGGGGTGCTGGGCCGGGGTGGTGACGGTCAGGCCGCCGACGGTCTCGCCGCCCTCGCGGACCTGGTAGCCGGACCCGGCGGTGACGGTGCGGAAGAGCTTGGCCCCGGCGGCATCGGCGGTGCCGGACTGGACGACGGTGCCGGCGGCGTCGAGCAGGTCGACGGTGGAGCCGGCCGGGTGGCCGTAGGTGTACACCTGCTCGACGCTGCCCCGAGCGGTGAACGTGGGGTCTGCGCCGGCAGGTGCGGATGCGGCCGACACCCCCACGGCAGACGCCAAGATGCACAACGCCACGATCGTCCGACGCATCGGAACCCCTCCCACAACGGAGCATTCGCTCCGCTTCTCCGCTGCGCAGTGTGGTGGCCGGCACGACCCCTTGTCGAGCCACCCCCGACGTGGCAGGGTAACAACTCCATGAGCACTGTTACATCGGTGGCCCGAGACGGCCGGAGCGGGCTGGCCGACGACCGCCGGGCGGCCGACCTCGACGGCGATCCCACCACCGACCGCATCCTGGGCGCGGCCTACGAGCAGCTCCTGGCCTTCGGCCTCCGCCGGTCCAGCATCGAGGACATCGCCAAGCGGGCCGGCCTGGCCCGGGTCACCGTCTACCGGCGCTTCGGCTCCAAGGACGAGCTCATCCGCGAGGTCCTGCTGCGCGAGGGCCGGCGCGTCTTCGCCGAGGTCGACGCCGCCGTCGCGTCGTTCGACGAGGCCGAGGACCAGCTGGTCGAGGGCTTCGTCGCCATCCTGCGCACCGCCCGGTCGCACCCGCTGCTGCAGCGGCTGCTCACCACCGAGGCCGAGGTCGCGGTGCCGTCGCTCACCACGCACGGGGCGCCCGTGGTGGCGCTCGGGCGCGAGTACCTGGCCGGCCACCTGCTCACCGCCCAGGAGCAGGGCCGCCTCGGCGCCGCCGACGTGCGGGCCGTGGCCGAGGTCCTGGTGCGGCTCACCCTGTCGTTCCTCCTCACGCCCGAGAGCGTCATCCCGCTCGCCACCGACGACGACGCCCGGGCCTTCGCCCACGCCTTCGTGCTCCCCGCCCTCCTGCTGCCCACCGCCCCCACCTCCTGACCCCGGCTCGAGCCCCGCCGGAACCACCCGGACGGGGCGCACGGCCCCGCCTCGGACCCCTCGCCGCACCGCAGACTGGAACCGCATGACCGCCACCACCCGCCCCCGTCCCACCGCCCCGGCCCGGCCCATCTCCCGGGCGGCGCTCGAGCTGCTGGCGCCCAAGCCGGTGTGGGTGCCGCCCAAGCCCAGCGCGGTGGAGCTGGCGGCGGGCATCGTGAGCGGGACGGCGGCGGCCATCGCATCGCCCCTGCTGGTGAAGCCGCTCACCGCGGCGTTCGCCCCGCTCGGCACCGACCCCACCACCTACGAGGCCACCGAGGACGAGCTGGGCGACCCCGGCTGGTTCGGGCCCGACAGCGTGGCCTGGCGGGTGCACGCCGACCACTCGCTGCTCATCGCCGGGATCGCCGCGTTCACGCTGCAGACGCTGCACCCGCTGGCCATGGCCGGCGTGGCCGAGCACTCGGCCTTCGCCGATGACTTCCTGGGTCGCACCCGCCGCACCGGCGAGTTCGTGCAGGGCGTGGTCTACGGCTCCTCGAGCGAAGCCGAGCGCCTGTGCCGCATGGTGCGCAAGATCCACACCCGCGTCGTGGGCGTCGCCCCCGACGGCCGGCCCTACGCCGCCAACGACCCCGACCTCCTCGACTGGGTCCACATCTCGGAGTACCTGGCCATCGCCGCGGCCAACCGCCGCTTCGCCGTGCAGCCCATGAACCGCCGCGAGCTCGACCGCTACGTCGACGAGGTCGCCCGGGTGGGCCTCGGCACCGGTGTGGTCGACCCGCCCCGGGACTGGGTCGGCCTCAACGCCGCCCTCGAGCACCACAGACCCAACCTCGCCGTGGCCGAGTACGCCGCGGCCGGCGTGGCGTTCCTGGACGACCCGCCCATCCTCCCCGCCGCCGCCAAGCCGGTCTGGAAGGCGCTGTGGTCCGGCGCCGTCGCCTGCCTCCCGCCGGTGGCCCGCACGCTGCTGCGCCTCCCCGAGCCCACCACCCTCGAGCTGGCCCGCTGCCGCGTGGTCCTGCGCACCATCGGCTCCCTCGGCGACACCCCGCCCCGCCTCGCCGCCGCCCGCCGCCGCCTCGGCCTCCCACCCGAGGGCTGACGGACTCGCGCTGCCCCCCCGGTCGACCCACCGCCGAACTTGTCGCAGTTGTCGACCGGGGCGTCGTCCAACTGCGACGAGTTCGGGGTTTGGCTCGCGGTCAGGGGCGGTTGGCGGCGAGGAGGGCCTCGGCGTTGGCGGCGACGACGGCGCGGAGCTCGGGGGGGACCGAGGACCTCGATGGGGCAACCGAGGCTGGCGATCCAGCGGGCGACCTGGCGCACGGTGGGCCCGCCGGCGGTGACGATGGTGGCGCCGGGGCCGTCGGGCTCGTGGAGGCCGACGGTGCGGGGGATGACCTGCTGTGCAGCCTCCGCATCGAGGGGGAGGCGGAGCCGGGCCTGCACGGCGTAGGGGTCCACGCCCATGCCGCGCGACACGAGGTCGGCCGGGTCGGGCGGGTCGACCAGCTCCACCGGTTGCCGGGTGACGTGGACCTCGCCGATGCGGTCGACGCGGAGCGTGCGCCAGGCGTCGCGATCGACGACTCGGCACGCCAGGTACCAGCGGGGACCCGACCGGACCAGGCGGTAGGGGTCGACCCGGCGCTCGTGCTCCTCGCCGTCGCGGGGCGTGTAGGTGAGGCGGACCCGCTCCCCCTGGCGGCAGGCCTGGGCCAGGGTGAAGAAGAGGCTGCCGGCCACCCGGTCCGGCGAGCGGCCCTGGAGGTCGACCACCGTCTCGTGCACCGAGCGGACCCGGGCGGCGAGCGGGGCGGGCAGCACCTGGTCGAGCTTGGTGAGGGCCGAGACGGTGGCGTCGTCGAGGCCGGCCACGCTGCCGTCGGCGGCCAGGCGCAGGCCCACCGCAACCGCCACGGCCTCGTCGTCGGCGAAGAGCAGCGGCGGGAGGTTGGCGCCGCGGCCGAGGCGATAGCCGCCGTGCGGACCGGCCTCGGCGTCCACCGGGTAGCCGAGCTCGCGCAGGCGGGTGATGTCTCGGCGGACGGTGCGCGTGGTGACCTCCAGCCGCTCGGCCAGCTCCGGCGCCGACCACGTGGGCCGGGCCTGGAGGATGGAGAGCAGGCGCAGCAGGCGGGCCGAGGTGCCCAGCCCGCCGTCGTCGCTGCCCGTCGTCCGCCCTTCGGCCATGGGTTCCAGTGTGGTCGACGATGCGGACCGAAGCTGTCCGGGTTGGCCCGTACCGTCCTTGACATGACCTCCACCACCACCCGCACCGCCAACGCCACCATGTCGTTCTCGAAGTGGGACGAGGAGCCGGGGTGGGGCCCCGACGCCCCGCTCCCCCGCCTGGCCCAGGCCGACGTCGCCTTCGGCTACGAGGGCGACCTCGTGGCCCAGGGCTCGTGCCGGTACTCGCTGTCCTACGGCGCCGACGGACGGGGCACCGCCCTCGGGTTCGAGGCCATCGAGGGCTCGCTCGACGGCGTCGAGGGCGGGTTCGTCATCCGCCACGAGGCGGCCTTCACGCCCGACGGGGTGGAGCTCTCGTTCGCCATCGTCGAGGGCTCCGGCACCGGCGGCCTGGCCGGCATCGCCGGCTCGGGCAGGTCCACCGCCGACCACGGCTCGCAGTCCTCGCCGTGGTCCCTCACCTACGAGCTCCCGTCGTGACGCGCCGCGCACCGGCCGGCGTGACCGGGGTCCGGTCCTCGGTGGTCGCTCGTGCCCACCTCGTAGCGACAACTCGCTGGGCGAGCGGCCCACCGAACGCCGCCTCCGTCGCGGACGGGTCCGAGGCGTGCGACCGTCCGGGGCGCCTCGCGGCGACGCCAGAGCACCCGATGGACCCGACCCCCACGGCCGGGCCCGACGGGTTGGTCGCTCGTGCCCACCTCGTAGCGACAACCTGCCGGACGGGCGGTCCGCTGACCGCGGCGACCGCCGTGCCGAGGCACGCGAACCCCGCGCCTGGGGCTCGGGCCGCCGCGGCGACGGACCGGGTCGACGATGGAGCGGGAAGGATGCGGGCATGAGCGACGCCATCGAGGTGACCCGGGAGCAGGCGCTGGCGTACCGGATCCAGGCCCAAGGCCTGGACCGGTCGACCGCGGAGGCGAAGGACCTGGACCTGTGGGACCTCGGCCTGCAGGACGCACCGGCCGGCTCCGCCCGCCTCTCGCTGGCCGCCCGGCTGCCGGGCGGGCTGGCCGACGTGCCCGACCTGACCGACGCCCGGTCGTGGACCTCGGTGTGGGCCACCCGGGGCGCGCCGATCGTGCTGCGGCACGGCGACGAGGCCCGCATCGCCGCCGCCCTCTGGCCCACCGACGACGCCGACGCCATCGGCCGCCTGGCCGGCAACGGCCAGCAGTTCCGCAAGCACGGCACCGACCCCATCGAGGCCATCCGGACCACCGCCAAGGCCCTGCGCGCCGCGGTGAAGGAGCCCACCACCAAGGGCAAGGTGTCGGAGAAGATCTCGCCCAAGCTTCCCGCCGAGCTCATCACCTGGTGCAAGGGGTGCCAGGCCCACCACCTGGGCGACCAGCTCATGCGGCTGGCCGGCCTGCCGGCCGGGCTGCGGCTGGTGCCCGATGCCAGCCCCGCCACGCTGACCCCCATCGCCGGCTGGAAGGGGGCACCCCGCAAGACCGCCGGCCTCGACGCGCTGGTGCTCGCCTACCTGCACCTGCACGGTCCGGCGTCGGCTGCCGACGTGGCCGCCTACCTCGGCAACACGCAGAAGCCGGTGAAGGGGGCGTGGCCCGACGGGCTGGCGGCGGTGAGCGTCGACGGCCGCAAGGCCTGGATCCCCGAGGACGACGTCGGCCGCCTCGAGCACCCCGACCGCACCGACGTGGTGCGCCTCCTCCCCCGCAGCGACCCCTGGCTCATGAGCAAGGACCGCGACGTGATCGTGCCCGACAAGGCCGCCGCCAAGGTCCTCTGGCCCGCCATCGGCTGGCCCAGCGCCGTGCTCGCCGGCACCGAGGTCGTCGCCGCGTGGCGCACCAAGGCCACCGCCAAGCAGCTCACCCTGACCGTCCAGCCCTTCACCACGCTCACCAAGGCCGTGAAGGACCAGATCGCCGCCGAGTCGATCCACGTCGCCCAGGCCAAGGGCTTCCCCGAAGCCACCATCACCTACGACACCTGACGCCGGGCCCCACCACTGAGCCGATCCGGCACCGCTGCAGACCGATTTGACCGGTTGGTCCACACTGTCGGGATGGGGAGGCAACGGCGGGCGAGCGGCGCAGGGGTCGACTCGTGACCCAGCGCCAGGATCTCGTGCAGCGGGCGCTGGCCGGCACCGACGAGTGGCACCGCGTCGTGGGCATCGCCGACCGGCTCGACCGGCACCTGCAGGAGCCGGCGGTGATGGACCGCCTGCTCACGGCCAACCAGCCGGGGCAGTCGAGCGGGCTGGTGCAAGCGACGTTCCTGCACGAGGCCATCGCCCTCGGCTTCCGCAGCGAGGCCAAGGGACTCTTCGCCGCCTACGAGTCGGGCCTACGTCCCGACTACCACCTGCCGATCGACGACACCGGCATCATCCTCGAGGTCGAGCGAGGCAAGACCACCATCAACAACATGGACCTCCTCGACTTCTGGAAGTGCCACATCTGCGAGCACGCCGACTACCTCTTCCTGATGGTGCCGATCGAGCTCCGCCAGAACCCCACGATGAGCCCGCGCCGAGAGTTCGCCACGGTGGCCCGCCGACTGGCCACCTTCTTCCGACCGGGCAACGAGACCAACGTCCGCGGCCTCGTGCTGTTCGGCTACTGACCGCATGGCCTGGCCGGTTTTGCCCCGGCCGACCAGGACCGTTGTCGCTGCGAGGTGGGCCCGAGCGATCTCGGTCGCTCCGAGGTCCGGCAGAGGGTCGGCGGTCAGGGCCTGGGTGGGGACGGGCCCTGACCGCCGGGAGGTGACCGTCAGTCGGCGACGGCTTGGGCCTGTTGGATCGTGAGGGTGAAGGTGGTGGTCCTCGGTACTGCGGGGAGGGTGCCGGCCTGGCCGTTGGTGGCGGTCCACGTGAGGGCCCAGTCGACGGTGACCTCCACGGTGAAGGTGCCGTTCCAGTCGAAGGCGTGGGCGCAGTCCGACGCCGACCAAGCGGCGTCGCGGCCCTCGACGTACGGGGTACCGCCACCGATGCAGTCGAACGAGGCGTTCTCGGTCGCCGCCTTCCCGGTGCCGCCGGAGACCTTGACGTGGGTGGTCTGCGGCGTGGCGTTGAGGGTGACCGACAGGCCCGGCACGGTGGCGGTGGTGGCCGCCGGCTGGGCGTTGGTGACCCAGAACCACACCGGCACGCCGACCAGCTGGATCGCTCCGTTGCGGGGCGGCGACGTGCGCACCTCCGGCGTCGGCAGCACCAGCTGCTGCTGCGCCACGGCCAACACCATCCCCGCCGTCGGCACCGGCGGATACGTCAGGAACGAGTCGCTCGACCCGTCATCGATCCGCTGGCAGACCATCCACCGCTTGGCCTTCGCCTTCTGGGCGGCCGTGTAGGTCTTGCTGTCCCACAGCGGCCGGCCGTTCACGGTCATCGTGCCGAGCCCCACCGGCAAGCTCAAGCACCCGTCGTACACCGGCTTCGACTTCTTCACCGACCGCCCCCCGCTGCCACCTCCCCCGGAGCCCGTCGCCGCCGTCGCCGTCCCGCCCGTCGCAGTGGAGCCAGCCGATGCTCCCGCCGTGTCGAGACCGGGGTCACTCGCTCGAGCCGGCGCAGCGCAAAGGGCAACAAGAAGGAGCGTCGCCGAGACGCAAGCTATTAGCCGCTTCACCGACCGCATCCCTTTCCGTCGGGCCACTCGCCGAGGAGCTGTTGAGAGCTGATACGCCAAAGGCCATCGCCGTAGGCCATCGAGGCACGGCTGTGTCGGCTGGCAACTGCGTCATTCAGGACGGTGCCACCGGACGTCACCTGCCTCGTGTCGTCGACCAAGCAGAAGGTGACAAGGGCTTGCGCTGGGGTTTCGAGTCGGACCTTCTCGACAGCAGGTACCGGGGCCCGCCCGTCGCCCGGGAACTCGGCGTGAGCGTCCTTCTCGACGTATCCGCGGAGATTCTCCTGCGCCCTGCCAAGGCTCGTGCCAACGAAGGACCTCGACAAGGCGGGATCCTCGGGGTCCGGTCGTCCTGTGATCTCGAAGTAGACGGCGTGAGCCTTTAGGAACGCCGCTTTGACCTTGGCTTCGGGCGACTGGGGCTCGGTCGTCGTGGTGGTGGTGGACGAGTGGTCGGTCGTCGACGAGGTCGTGCCTCGTACAGCCGAGGTGGTCGTGGTCGAGGTGGGGGTGTGGTCGATGGTGGCGGTGGGGCCCTCGCTGGTGTCGTTCGAGCAACTGCTCACGAGGAGGGGGACGGCGAGGGCCGATGCCAGCAGGAGGTGGGCGGGGAGCCTGCGGCCGGACCGGGGCCGGGGCATCCGGCGTGGGTCGGTAGCGGGCCCGGGAGCGGCGGGAAGCACGGGCATGGGGCCGAGTATGCGAGCCCTAGCCCTTCAAGGCAACAGGATCATTTTCCGCCCTTGCCAGGTTTGTCAGGCAATGTCCGGTTCAGATGTCGCATGGACTTCGGACCCAGCGGACCTGCGACCGCACGTGCCCCTCCACCCACCTTCCCAGACGTTCGCCCCTGCGGGGAGGCGGCCGCCGCTGGCCAGGGAGCACGACGAGCGATCAGCCGGTGAGGGCCTTCAGCGGTCGCAACCTTCGTCGTCCGCCCAGGTCCCGAGGGTCCGCATCGCATCGATGCGCCACAGTCCGGTGGAGTGGTGCAGCTGCGCCTTGTTGCGCTGGGAGCGAACCTGCGAGCTCACGACCCTGCCGTCGCTGGTGCGGACCAGCAGTGCGTGCTCCACCAGGCAGAAGGTGACGAAGGCCGTCTCGTCGCCCCAGAGGTCGACCTTCTCGATCGACGGCACCGGCGCGTCGCCGTTCCCGTACTCGACGTGGATGCCGTCTCGGGCGTAGCCCGCCAGGACCTCGCGCAGGCGACCGAGGCTCGGGCCGGACTGCGTGCGGGGCAGGCGCCGGTCTGCGGGGTCGGGATGCTCGGCGACGGCCATCGAGGTGGCCATCGCCTTCAGGAACGAGGCCCTGACCCGGGCCTCGGGGGACGGGGGCTGGGTCGTCGTGGGGGATCGCTCGGACGCCGAGATCGCGCTGGATGGTTCCGCGGCGGCGCTCGTCGGCAGGTCGACCGTGGCATCGCTCGAGCAGCCGCCCACGAGGAGCGGCACAGCCACCGCCGACGTCAGCAGGAGGTGGGCGGTGAGCCTGCGGGCGGACCCAGGCCAGGCAGCCCGGCGGCGGTCGGCGGCGGGCCCGGGTGCGGGGGGGGAGCACGGGCATCGCAGCGAGTATGCGGGTCCACGGCCTTCAAGGCAAACAGACCCCTATCCGTCATTGTCGGTTTTGTCCGGTATGTCTCATGTTGGGCTCGTCGCCGACATCTCCTTGAACGCGAGCCCTACGACAGGTGTCGTCGGCGAAGGCGCCAGGGCTCGGCCTCCGTACGTCCGTCGCGGCACGCCACGCCATCGGGTGCCGCCGGATCGTCCGCCGCGATCGCGTTCAGGCCGCGGGCTGGATGAGGTCCCAGCGGTTGCCGAAGGCGTCGACGAAGACCACGACCGTGCCGTACTCCTCCACCCGGGGCTCCTCGGCGAAGGTGACGCCGGCGGCGGCGTAGCGGGCGTGGTCGCGCCAGAAGTCGTCGGTCTGGAGGAAGAAGCCCACCCGGCCGCCGGCCTGGTTGCCGACGGCGGCCGCCTGGTCGGGCCCGTCGGCCTGGGCCAGCAGCAGCGACGTGCCCACCGAGCCGGGAGGCGCCACCCGGATCCAGCGCTTGCCGTCGCCCCGGTCGGTGTCCTCGAGCAGCTCGAAGCCGAGGTCGCCGCAGTAGTGGGCCACGCCGGCGTCGTAGTCGGGCACGAGGAGGGCGACGAGGGACAGCTGCTGGGTCACGCCGCCACGCTACGACCCCCCACCCGCCGCCGACCTCGGCACCTCCGCCGGCGCTGCGCCACCCGAGGCCGACCCCAGCACCGGTCCAGCGACCCACGACGCACCTGGCTGCGGAGCCGGTCGGATCGAGGGACCGAACTTTGGGTCCCACACCCCCCGCGCACCGGTCTGGGACCCAAAGTTCCCGGGGAGGTCCGAGCCGAGAACGAACGTTGCGTCCCACGCCCCCGCACGCACCGGTCTGGGAACCAAGGTCCACCGAGGGGGCGAGCGGCGTTGTCGTCGGGATCTCGGTGGCCCCGGCGGGGGCGGCGAGGGGCGGTCGGTAGCGTGGTCCGGTGAGCTGGACGGATCGACGGCACTCGCCGCTGGCGGTGGAGTGCGCCACCTACCTGGCGTTCGGCATGCCGGTGGCCATGCTCGGGGCCGGGTGGCCCGAGGCCCGCCACACCTTCGACCGACCCAGCAGCGCGCTCGGCCTCGTCGCCGCCGTCTACGGCCTCGGGCGGCTGGCCACCTCCGCCACCGCGCTCCCGCTGCTCAAGCGGTGGACCATCCGCACGGCCACGGTCGGCCTGCTCGCTGCGCTGGGTGCTGCGTGCCTGGCGGTGGGGCTGGGCCGGTCGTTCCCGCTGCTGGTGGTGGCGTTCGTGGTGGTGGGCGGCGTCTCGGGGGCCCTCGACTCGCTGGGCAACCGCTACCAGACCGTCGTCCGCCTGGTCCGCAACGCCGGGCTCATGTTCGGCGCCTACGGCGTCGGCGCCACGCTCGGGCCTGCGCTCGTGGCCGTGACCACCTGGACCACCGGCTACCTGGTCGCCGCCGCCGTCGCCCTGGCGGCGGCCGCCCTGGCCCGGTCCCACGCCGTGGCCTGGCCCGACGGCATCGAGTCGCCTGCGGCCGGGGCCGCGACGGCGCCGGCCATCGCCGACGACGGTGCCGTTCCCTTCGCCGCCACCCCCACGGTGGCCCCGACCGGCACGGACTGCGAGGGCGGCGACCCCGTCGATGCCACACGGGCGACCAGCGCGCTCGTCCCACCCGGTGCGCCCGTCGGCAGCGCCCACGGGACGCCGGTGCCGAAGGGGCCGCTGGTGCTGTCGCTGGCGTGCTTCCTGGTGTTCTGCGCGCTGGAGGTGACCACCGGGAACTGGACCACCTCGTACCTGGAGGAGCACCGGGGAGCCTCGTCGCAGCTGGCCGGGCTGGCGGTGTCGGGGTTCTGGGGCGGGGTCACGATCGGGCGGCTGGTGATGGGCCGCATCCCCGCCCACCCGCACCGCCTGCTCACCGTCGGCGCCGTGACGCTCACGGCCGCCTACCTGTCGGTGCCGTTCCTGCCCACGGCCGGGTCGATGGTGGCGATCGTGGTGGCCGGCGTGGCCCTGGCCGTCATGCTGCCGACGCTGGTCGTCACCACGGCCGAGCGGGTGGGGGTGGCCGCCACCGGCCGGGTGACCGGCTGGCAGATCCTGGCCGCCAACGTCGGCGGCACGGTGTTCTCGGGCGGCATGGGGTTCCTCGTGTCGCGGACGAACGACGGCGCGCCGATCTGGGTGCTGATCGGCCTCGCCCTCGTCGGCCTCCCCGTCCTCAACCGGGCCCTGGCCGCCCACCCGCCCGACGTCGAGCCCGCCACGCCCTGACGCCGCCTCGGCTGTGCGACCAGGACGGCGGGCATCGGCGCTGGTCGCACGAGCCAGCCGCGCACCGCCACCCATGCGACCGGAACGCCCGGCTGCGCTCTGGTCGCAGAGCGGCGGCCGAACCCTGCCGGGCAGGCTCAGGTCAGGTCAGGTCGGGTGGGAGGGGGAAGACCTCGCCGCTGGGGAAGCGGGCCATGGAGCGGTAGCGCCGGGCGGTGATCCACCAGCGGCCGTCGATGCGCCGGTAGGTGTCGCGGTAGAGGCCGTGGGCGTCGTCGCGACCGTCGACCGAGTTCACCTGGCGCAGCTCGGCCATGAAGACCCGGGCCGTGGCCACGTTCCGGTCCCCGTCGGGCCACAGCTCGATGTGGCTGTTGAGGATGACGAACTGGAAGTGCTCGAAGCGCTCGATGGCCTGGCCCACGAACGTGCCCAGCTCGCCCGGCCCGTCCATGTGCAGTGCGGGCCGGGTGACCAGGTCCAGGTCGACGGTGGCATCCCGGGTGAACAGGTCGTAGAGGCCGGGCCAGTCCCGGCGGGTGACGACGTCGGCGTAGGCCTGCTGGAGCCGGCTGATGGCCACGTGGTCGACGGTCTGCTGCAGGTCGTCCTCGGTCACCGCCGGACCCTACGTCGACCCGCCTCCCGCCGCGCCGGGCGCGACCGGCCACGAGTGGGATCAGCGATGCGGCCGCGAGCGGTCGGTAGGTTGCGGGCGTCGGCGGTGGGGGCCGCCGGCACGGGGGGGATCGGACGACGACCGAGGCACGGGAGCCCGCGAGCCATGACGACCACCACCGCCGGCCGGGATGCCCTGGCCACCGAGCTCGAGGGCCCCGTGCCCGAGGCGCTCGACCCGCTCGCCGACGAGCGGCTGGCCGAGCTGGCTGACCTGCTGGCTGCGGCCAAGGCCCGCCAGGCCGAGGACCTGGCCGCCGGCGCCGAGGAGGCGCTGCGCTTCGTGCCCCGACTGCTGCGCGGGCCGTTCCGCAGGGCGCTCGGCGCGTGAGCACCACGCTGCGGGCCCGCGCCGAGGTGGTGCGCCTCGCCCGCCTGCTCGGCACCGAGCCCGCCGAGCTCGACCACCTGGCCGACGCCCTACCGCCCGAGGCCATCCGCGAGCTGCGCGACCGCTGCGTCGAGGTGCTGTTCGACGCCGGCAGCGAGCGCCTCCGAGGTGCAGCGTCCGCCGCCGCCCTGCTGCCCACCCCCGTGGCCGCCTCGCTGGCGCAGAAGGCCATGGGGCCGGTGCTGTGCGCGCTGCTCGCCGGTTCGGTCGACCGGCGCCGCACCGTCGACATCGCCGACCGCCTGCCTCCTGCGTTCCTGGCCGAGGTGGCCATCCACCTCGACCCGCGCCGGGTGCCCGACGTGGTGGCGGCGATGGCCCCGGCCCGCGTGGCGGCGGTGACCGAGGAGCTGACCGCCCGGAGCGAGCACGTCACCATGGCCCAGTTCGTGGACCACCTCACGCCCGAGGCCCTCGACGCCGCCCTCGCCGTGGTCGACGACGATGCCCTGCTGCGCACCGCCTTCCTCGTGGACGACCCGGCGCGCATCGACCGGATCGTCACCGAGCTGCCCGACGAGCGGGTCGTCGGCCTCCTCGCCGCCGCGAGGACCTCGGCGCTGTGGTTCGAGGTGCTGGCGGTGATCGACGAGCTCGGCCCACGGGCGAAGGGCCGCCTGGCCGACCTCGCCGTCGACGCCGACCGCCAGGTCATCGAGGAGCTGGCGGCCTACGCCCAGGCCGAGGGCCTGTGGGCGTCGGTGCTGCCGCTGGTGGGATCGATCAGCCCGGACCGTCGGGGCCGGGTGGCCAAGCTGCCCACGTTCCACAAGGCGGCGGTGATCGACGCCATCGTCCTGGCTGCGGCCGAGAGCGACCGGTGGGCTGACCTCCTGCCATTGGTGGCCGAGCTGCCGGCGAAGGCGCAGCGGCGGGTGGCCGCCAGCGTGGCCCGCCTCGACGCCGACCTGGTCCAGGACGCGGTGGCGGCCGCCACCCGGGCCGGGCTGATCGACGACCTCGCCCTCGTGCTCGGCGCCATGGAAGAGCCCGACCACGACGAGGTGGTGGGCGCCGCCGTCCGCCGCACCGCTCGGGACCGGACCTGGGCCGACCTGCTGCCGCTGCTCGCCGTGCTCCCGCCCCGCACCCGCCGGCGGGTGGCCGAGCAGGCCGCGGCGCTCACCGACGGCGACCTCGTGGCGCTGGTCCGCTCGGTCGACGCCGCCGGCCTGTGGGAACCGTGGCTCGAGGTCATCGCCGAGCTCGGCCACCCCACCCAGGAGCGCCTCCGCGGCCCCATGGCCAAGCTCTCGAAGCGGGCTCTGCGCACCCTCGACCACCAGGTCGACGGCCTCGGCCTCCGGGGCCGCCTCGGCCCCCTGCACGACCTCCTCGACGGCGACCGCTGACGCGCCGCCGCCGGCAGCGGTGGGGTCAGCCGGCCTTGGCGATGAAGGTGAACTCGCCGCCGCACACCGAGCCGTCGTCCTCGCCGGAGAGGTAGAGGCCGCCGGCGAAGGAGCCGTCGGGGGTGAACGAGCCGGACAGGTCGGGGTGGTACTTGGACCCCTCTTCGGTGTGCTCGACGCTGCCGTCGGCCTTCACCTCGGCGAGGGGGATGGCGACCTTGGTGGCCCGGGTGGACGAGTCGCCGTTGTCGAGCGGCTGGCAGGCGATCTCGAGGCCGGAGACCACGAAGTCCTTGATGTCGCCGTCTCGGGTGAAGGTGACCTGGACCTTGGCGTCCTGCCCGTCGACCGGGCCCGAGTAGGCCTGCGGGCCGCCGCTCGGATCGACCGGCTTGGCCGTGGTGGTGGTCGCCTTGGCGGCCGTGGTGCTGGTGGTGCTGGGTGCCTCGGTGGTGCTGGTGGTGGTGGCCTTCGACGGCTTGGCGGCGGACGTCGTGGTGGTCGTCTTCTTCGAGCCGGCGCTGTCGCTGTCGCTGCTGCAGCCGGCGGCGGCCACGGCCAGGGCGCCGACGAGGGCGAGGCCCAGGAGGCGGGTGCGCCCGGGACGGGTCCGGATCGGGGACGGGAGCTGCAGGCTGGCCATCGCCGCAGGGTAGTGCCGAGCCGTGACCGGATCGCCGCGTCCGGCCGCCGCCGGAGGCGCCGCCGGCGGGGGCCCGATCGACGAACGCCACCGTTCGCCCGACACCCCGACCGCGTGGTCAGATGCTCGCTCGACACGTGGAGGATGCATGAGCGGGCACGGTGACCACCGGTACGAGGCGGACATCCGCTGGACCACGCACGGCGTGGCCCACGTGCGCGCCGCCGACTGGGGCGGCCTCGGCTTCGGCCAGGGCTGGGCCTGCGGACGCGACCACCTGCCCACCATCGCCGACCAGATCGTGAAGGTGCGGGGCGAGCGGGCCCGGTTCCACGGGGCCGGGCCGGAGGGCGGCCACCTGGCGTCGGACTTCGGCTACCTCGCCCTCGGCGTGCGGCGCCGGGCCGAGGCGCTGCGCGACGCCCAGGTGCCGTGGCTGCGCGACCTGGTCTCGGGCTACGTGGCCGGCCTCAACGCCCAGCTGACCGAGTCCCGCGCCGAGGGATCGCTGCCGGCGTGGTGCGCCGACGCGCTCTGGATCCGCCCGATCGACGAGCTCGACTTCTACGCCTACCTCGGCGACGTCGCCCTCATGGGCAGCGGCCGCAACCTGGTGGGCATCATCGGCCGGGCCGAGGCGCCCGGGCCCGACGGCCCCGCCGAGCCGTCACCCCTCTCCGCCCTGGGCGGCGGCGGGGCCAGCGAGGCCTCGCCCGGCGCGCCGAACGGCTGGGCGCTCGGCGGCGACGCCACCGCGTCGGGCCACGGCCTGGTGATGGCGAACCCGCACTTCCCGTGGGGCGGCGAGGCCCGCTTCTGGGAGTGCCACCTCACCATCCCCGGCGAGCTCGACGTCTACGGCGTGTCGCTCATGGGAACGCCCGGCGTGCAGATGGGCTTCAACGCGGAGGTGGCCTGGGCCCACACGTTCTCCCGCGGCAGCCGGTTCACGCTCGCCCGCCTGGACCTCGTGCCCGGCGCGCCCACCACCTACCGCTACGGCGACGAGCAGCGCGACCTGGTGCCCACCACCTACGCCGCCGAGGTCCTCCAGGCCGACGGCACGCTCCAGGCGGTGGAGCGCACCCTCTGGGAGAGCCACCACGGCCCCATGGTGAACCTGCCCCTGCTGGGCTGGGGCCTCGAGACGGCGTACACGTACCGCGACGCCAACCTCGACAACACCGTGGTGGCCCAGCAGTTCCTGGAGATGGACCGGGCCCGCTCGCTCGACGACCTGCAGGACGTGTTCGCCCGCGTGCAGGGCCTGCCGTGGGTCAACACCCTGGCCGCCGACCGCACCGGCCGCGCCTGGTACATCGACGCCTCGGCCACGCCCAACCTCTCGCCGGAGGCCCAGGCCCGGTTCACCGAGCGGGTGGCCACCGACTTCGTGGCCGGGCTGCTCTACGAGGCTCGCGTGGCGCTGCTCGACGGCAGCGACCCGGGCGACGAGTGGGTCGACGTGCCGGGCGCCCGCAGCCCCGGCCTGGTCCCCTACGACGCCCTGCCCCAGCTGGAGCGGCGCGACCGGCTGGTCAACGCCAACGACCCGCACTGGCTCACCCACCCCGACGAGCGGCTCGAGGGCTACTCCGTCCTCCACGGCTTCGAACGGACCGCCCCCAGCCTGCGCACCCGACAGAACCTGCGGGTGGCCGGACGGCTGGCCGCCACCGGGCAGGCCACCGTGCACTCGGTGATCGACGCCGTGCTCGACAACGCCAGCCTCAGCGCCGAGCTGGTGAAGGACGACGTGGTGGCCCGCTGCCGGGCCGCCGGATCGGTCGAGGTGGCCGGGACGACCGTCGACGTCGGCGCGGCCGCCGACGTGCTGGCGGCGTGGAACGGTCGCAGCGAGCTGGACGCCCCCGGCGCCGCGCTGTGGCGCGAGGCCATGGCCGGCTTCACGCCGGCGGAGCTGCGCGACGCCGGCTCCCTCTTCGCCCAGCCGTTCGACGCCGACGACCCGGTGGCCACGCCCCACGGGTTGGCCGCTGCTCCGCCGGGCGACGCACCCGACCCGGTGACCGTGGCCGTGGCCGGCGCGGTCCTCGGCCTGCAGGCCGCCGGGCTGGCCATCGACGTCACCCTGGCCGAGTGCCAGTGGGCCCAGCGGGGCGAGCACCGGGTGCCCGTCCACGGCGGCGGCGAGGGCGAGGGGCTGCTCAACATCCTCGCCCCCATCGGCGCCCTGTCGACCACCAGCATCGAGCCCTCGGCCCCCGTCACCACCGCGGTCCCCGGCCGCACCGACCGCACCGGCCTGCGCGAAGGCGGGTACCAGGTCACCTACGGCACCAGCTTCCTGATGGCCGTGGAGCTCACCGACGACGGCCCGGTCGGCGTCGGCCTGCTGGCCTACGGCGAGTCGGGCGACGACCGCTCGCCCCACCACGTCGACGGCACCGAGGCCTACGCCGCCAAGGCCGTGCGCCCCCTGCTGTTCCACGACGCCGACATCGACGCCGACCCCAACCTCGTCACCCGCACCGTCCGCGGCTGACCGCCCGCCACCGGATCGCTCGCCGCCGCCGATCGGCAGGGCGAGCCCGCCATCGCCCAACGCGGTCGGCGGTCCCGCTGCCGCGACGAGGTCCGAAAGGATGATCGGGCGGGCAGGAGCGGTCCCATGACCGACCGAAGCAGCCAGACCGTGCTCACCACCGGCGCCAACTCCGGCATCGGGCTGGCCACCGTGGTGGAGCTGGCCCGCCAGGGGTTCCGGTCGGTGGGCTCGGTCCGCTCCGACGCCAAGGCCGAGGTCGTGCACGCCGCGGCGGCCGATGCCGGGGTCGAGGTCCACACCGTCCTGCTCGACGTGACCGACGCCGAGCAGTGCGAGCGGGTGATCCAGGGCCTGCCCCCGCTCTTCGGCCTCGTGAACAACGCCGGCTACGCGGTCACCGGGGCCATCGAGGACGTGGGCGACGACGAGGCCCACCGCCTGTTCGAGACGATGGTCCACGCCCCCATGCGCCTGGCCCGCCTCGCCCTCCCGGGTCTGCGGGACGGCGGCGGCCGCATCGTCAACATCTCGTCGATCGCCGGGTTGGCCACCGCCCCGTTCGCCGGCCACTACACCGGGGCCAAGCACGCCCTCGAGGCCCTGTCCGACGCGCTGCGCATGGAGGTCGCCGGCGACGGCGTGAAGGTGGTGCTGGTGGAGCCGGGCGGGTTCAAGACCGGCATCTGGGAGGAGTTCGAGCGCGACATCGCCACCCGCGAGCAGGACGGCACCCGCCACGCCGACGCCTATCGGCGCTCGCTCCAGCTCCAGCGGCTCATGGAGCCGATCATGGGCAGCCCCGACGGCTGCGCCCGCGTGGTGGCCACCGCGCTCACGACGTCGTTCCCGCGCAACCGCTACCTCGTGGGCATCGACGCCCAGGCCATGCTCCTTGCCCAGCGCTTCACGCCCACGTTCCTCAAGGACCGCGTCATCCGGCTGGGCCTCGGGCTCTGACGGCCGGTCCTACGGCGGAGCTGGGCCCTCGGTGGATCAGCCCATCGGGAGGCGGCCGCTGCGCCGGACGAGGTCCTCGAGCTTCTCGTCGTCGATGGCCACGCCGTTGAGCGTGCCGGCGGTGCGGTGGCGACCGGCCATGGCCCGATCGTCGTCCGGGCCCCACTCCTCCCAGTGCAACATCCCACGCATCGTCATGCACTCGTCGGTGCGGAGCAGCTCTTCGTCCATGGACCACCTGAGCACGGAACCGGCGCGATAGCGAACCACGGCCGGGTGATCAGTAGGGGTGGCGGTCCGCCTTGGCCGCCCAGGCGGCGAACGACGGCCGGCCCAGGTCGGGTCGGAGCTGCTGGATGGGGAGGCGGCGCTGGTCGAGCGGGAGGGCGAAGTCCTCGTACTGGAAGGCGTCGTCGAAGCCGATGGCGCGAGCGTCCTCCCAGTCGTTCGAGAAGTGCACGGCGTCGAGCCGGGCCCAGTAGATGGCGCTCAGGCACATGGGGCACGGGGCGCCGCTGGCGTAGATCTCCATGCCCATGAGCATCCGGGCCCGGGCCGGCACCGGGTCGGCCGACCCGGGCGGTCGCGGCGCCAGGGCCAGCGTGGTGCTCGGGCGCTCGGCCACCGCGATGTCCGGCGCGGTGGGGTTCAGGGTCGCCACCGCGTTGCGGATGGCGTCGACCTCGGCGTGGCAGGTGATGTCGCCGGTGAGCAGCACCCGGTTCTGGCCCCGGGCCACGATCTCGCCGTCCCGGGCGATGACGGCGCCGAACGGGCCGCCCCAGTCGTTGGCCACCGACTCGGCGGCCAGGCGGCAGGCTTCGGCCATCAGCTCGTCGGGCGTCACGGCTGCGAGCCTGCCAGAGCGTCGGGGCCAGACCGGGCACCGGAGGCGTTGGGTAGGTTCGGCTCGTGGCCGCCAAGACCGACTGGAACCCGCTGCTGCGAGCCGAGTTCGAGAAGCCCTACTGGGGGGAGCTCCAGCGGTTCGTGGCCGAGGAGCGGGCGCACCACCAGGTCTTCCCGCCGCCGGAGGACGTGTTCGCCGCCCTGCACCAGACGCCCTTCGCCGAGGTCGAGGTGCTGATCCTGGGCCAGGACCCCTACCACGGGCCCGGCCAGGCCCACGGGCTGTGCTTCTCGGTGCGGCCCGGCGTGCCGGTGCCGCCGTCGCTGCGCAACATCTTCATCGAGCTCGAGGCCGACCTCGGGGTGACGGCACCGAACCACGGTTGCCTCGACGCCTGGACCCGCCAGGGGGTGCTGCTGCTGAACACCAGCCTGACGGTGCGGGCTCACCAAGCCGCGTCGCACCAGCGCCGCGGCTGGGAGACGTTCACCGACGAGGTGATCAAGGCCGTCGACGCCAAGCCCGAGCGGGTGGTGTTCATCCTCTGGGGTGCGGCGGCCCGCAAGAAGAAGGCGCTCATCGACACGAGCCGCCACGTCATCATCGAGTCGGCCCACCCCTCGCCGCTCTCCGCCCACAACGGCTTCTTCGGCAGCCGGCCGTTCTCGCGCACGAACGAGGCGCTGGTGGCGGCAGGGCGCGACCCCATCGACTGGACCATCCCGCCCCGCTGAACAGCCCGCCGAGCGGTTCGCGCCGCCGGCAGTACGGTGCGCCCCCATGACCGATGCGGGCCTCAGCAACTTCGAGCACACCACGTTCGCCCACGGTGGCACCGAGCGGGACGTGTTCCGCCTCGGCACCGGCCCAGCGGTGATCGTGATCGCCGAGATGCCCGGCATCACGCCCAAGGTCATCGAGTTCGCCCGCCGGGTGACGGCCATCGGGTGCACCGCGGTGCTCCCCCACCTGTTCGGCGAGCCCGGCCGGGTGGCCACCCACGGGTCCAAGCCCGACCGTGGCGACATGGTCCACATGCTCAAGACCATCGTCCCCGCGTGCGTCAGCCGCGAGTTCACGGTGCTGGCCACCGGCAAGACCTCGCCGGTGGTGACCTGGCTGCGGGCCCTGGCGAAGGACGAGCACGAGCGCTGCGGCGGCCCCGGCGTCGGTGCGGTCGGCATGTGCTTCACCGGTGGCTACGCGCTGGCCATGGCCGCCGACGACCGCCTGCTCGCCCCCGTGCTCTCGCAGCCGTCGATGCCCGTCGGCCTGACCAAGAAGCAGAAGCACAACATCGACATCTCCGCCGCCGACCTGGCCAAGGTCAAGGACCGCTGCGCCAACGCCGGCCTCGAGGTCCTCGGCCTCCGGTTCAAGAGCGACCGCCTGGTCCCCGCCGAGCGCTTCGCCTTCCTGCGCGAGGAGTTGGGTGACGCCTTCACCGGCGTCGAGCTCGACGACGACGACGCCAACCCCGACGCCGCCATGGACCCCCACTCCGTGCTCACCGAGCACCTCATCGACGAGCCCGGCTCCGCCACCCGCGCCGCCCTCGACCAGGTCCTCGACCTCTTCCGCTCCCGCCTCCTCACCTCCGCCTGAGCCAGACCTCGAGCCACGGAACCGTCCTACGACCGAGCCGGTTCGGCCGCTCGGGTCAGGTCGGGGTGAGGGTGACGTCGAGGCGCTTGATGCCGTTGATGAAGTTGGAGCGGAGGCGGCGGGCGGGCTCGCGCTGCTCCCACTTCGCTTGCTTGAGCAGTTCGGCGAAGACGACCTTCATCTCGGCGCGGGCCAGGTTGGCGCCGAGGCAGAAGTGGGGGCCGCCGCCGCCGAAGGCCACGTGGTTGGTGTGCAGGTTCGGCGAGCGCTCGACCTGGAACGAGTAGGGGTCGTCGAAGACCGTCTCGTCGCGGTTGGCGGAGATGTGCCAGAAGACGATGCCCTCGTCCTCGGGGATGTCGACCCCGGCGATGGTGACCGGCTTGGTGGTCTGACGGCGGAACTGCATGACCGGCGTGCCCCAGCGGAGGATCTCCTCGATGCCGGCGTCGAGCTTGCTCGGGTCGTCCCGCAGGATCTGCTGCTGGTCGGGGTTCTCGAGCAGGGCGAGCATCCCGTGGCTGATGGCGTTGCGGGTGGTCTCGTTGCCGGCCACGGCGAGCAGCATGAAGAAGAGGTTGAACTCGAGCTCGTCCAGGCGCTCGCCGTCGACCTCGGCCTGCAGCAGCGTGGTCACGATGTCGTTGCGGGGGTTGGCCCGGCGGTCGTCGGCCAGCTGTTGGGCGTAGGCGTACATCTCGCCAGCGGCCTCCTGGGCCACGCCCTCGTCGAGCTGGTAGTCCGGGTCCTCCGAGCCGATCATGCGGTTCGACAGGTCGAAGATGATCTTGCGGTCCTCACGCGGGACGCCCAGGAACTCGGCGATGGCGATCAGCGGCAGCTCGCTGGCGATCTCCTCGACGAACTCGACGTCGCCCTTCTCGAGGCCGTCGGCCACGATCTGGCGGGCCTCGTCGGCCAGGTGCTCCTGCAGCTCGCGGATCATGCGCGGGGTGAAGCCCTTGTTCACGATCTTCCGGAGCTTCGAGTGGTCCGGCGGATCCATGTTCAGCATCATCATGCGCTGCTGCTCGAGGGCGTCGGTGTCGTGGTCGCCGAGGGTCAGGGCGGTGCGCCGCCACGACGAGTAGGACGCAGCGTCCCGGTTGACCGTCACCAGGTCCTCGTGGCGGGTGATGCACCAGAAGTGGCCCCCGTCGGCCACCTCGTGGCGGAACACCGGGTGCTCCTTGCGGAGGTACGCGAACTGCTCGTGGGGCAGCTCGTCGACGTAGGTGTCCGGATCGAACAGGTTGATGTCGCCGAGGTCCATGCGTGCAATCCCCTTTGCCCGTGCGCTGCGGTGGCCGGTGCTCACCGCGAGAACGCGTTCTACTTGGGGACCCTACTTCCG
Organism: Aquihabitans sp. G128; assembly: GCF_019048865.1. GTDB lineage: Bacteria > Actinomycetota > Acidimicrobiia > Acidimicrobiales > Iamiaceae > Aquihabitans. Next base: position 3,048,666 of record NZ_CP077604.1, read on the forward strand.
AGCGGCTCAGCCTGCTTCGGCGATCGCCTTCAGCCGTTCGAGGGTGGCGCGCATGCCGTCGCGCAGCTCGTCCTCGTGGCCGTCGACCCCGCCCAGCACGGCGCCGGCGAACAACTTGGCCACCAGCGGCCGGGCCTTGAACTCGGCCCGGGACTCGGTGACGAGGGTGCCATCGCCCTCGGGGAGCAGGTCGTAGCGCCAGCGCACGCCGCTCTGCTTGGTCTCCCAGGCGAAGGCCGACGCGGGCTCGGCGACCACCACGGTGTTGGTGGTGGACCAACGGGCGATGCCGCGCTTGTTGCTGCCCTTGAACCGGGCGCCCACCACCGGGCCGGTGGCGCCGTCGAGCCAGCGCCCGCCCGTGCACTCCGGGCTGAGGCGGCCCATGGCGCCCACGTCGGTGATCAGCTCCCACACCCGCTCCGGCGGGGCCGCTACGTGCAGCGACACCTGGTCGGCGGGCTCGGCTCCAGCGGGGCGCTCGGTCATGGCCGGCAAGGTACCGGAGGTGCCGAACCGCCGCCCGCCCAGTGTGCGGCCGACCCACCCCGGTGAACTTGTGGGCCCTCGCTGCTGTTTTCGGCGCCCTCGGCCCACAAGTTCGAGAGGGACCGACCCGACCCGGTGAACTTGTGGGCCCACGCTGCTGTTTTCGGCGCCCTCGGCCCACAAGTTCGAGGGAGGGGGTTGCCCGACCCGGGGCGGTCAGTCGCGGGCGAGGTCGTCGGTGGGTGACGGGGTGCGCTCGACGGACTTGTGGGCGTACATGGCCTGGTCGGCCCGGTGCACCAGGACCTCGGGGCGCTCGCCGCTGCGGGCCGTGGCGGCGCCGAACGACGCCGAGACCGAGACCAGGGCCGGGCCGGCGTCGAACTCGAGCTCCATGGCCTGGCGGACCCGGGCGAGGACCTCGTCCAGCTCGCTCGGGTCGTCGACCACGACGCAGAACTCGTCACCGGCGTAGCGGGCCACCATGACGTCGCCCGGGCCGGCGGCTCGGGCCAGGCGGTCGGCGATCTCGCGGAGCACGCGGTCGCCGGCCACGTGGCCGTGCTCGTCGTTCACGGCCTTGAACCGGTCGAGGTCGACGAAGATCAGGCCGGGGAGCCGGCCGATGGCGAACAGCTCGTTGAGCCGGGCGACCATGGCGTCGCGGTTGCACAGCCCGGTGAGCCCGTCGTGGTCCACCCGGTGGCGAAGCTCGGACTCGGCGCGCCGGCGGTCGCTGACGTCTCGCCCGATCGCTCGGATGACCCCGGCCTCGAGGTCGGGCAGGAGGTCGACCTCCAGCCACACCTGGTGCCCGTCCCGGTGCACGAGGCGCAGCTCGACGAGCTGGTTGCCCTCGCGCCGGTACAGGTCCACGTCGACGTCGCCGAAGATCGGCTCGCCCGGCGCCAGCTTCGAGGTGCGGTCCAGGCCGACGAGCTCCTCCGGCGCATACCCGAGGATCGCCTGCGACGCCGGGTTCACCGCCCGGACGCGCCCGTCGAGCCCGAAGGTCACCACCAGGTCCCGGGACGCGGTGAACACCGCCTCGGCGGCTCGACGCTGCTCGTTGGCCTCACGGACGAGCATGCCGGCGAAGGAGCCGACCAGCAGGAAGACGACCACGCGGAAGCCGGCGGCGACGGCGGGCAGGTCGATCCCCAACCGGTGGTGCACGTCGATGGACCACGCCGCCGAGGCTGCGCCCGCCACCGCGCCGCCGATGATCCCGCCCAGCCGGTCCCAGCGGGCGGCGGCCTGGACCATCATCAGCAGCGGGAGGAACTGCACGGCGTCGCCCGGGTTGCTGCGGTGGCTGACCATGATCAGCGCTGCGGTGGCCACGTCGCCCACGATGCTCGTCCACACCACGGGGGTGGCGAACCGGCCGGCGTCCTCCGCCCTCGTGGCCAGCTCCACCCACGCACAGGTCAGCGCCAGCACCACCACCGCCGCCGCGCTCAGGGCCCGCGAGCTCCCCGGGTACAGGAAGACCTGGGCGGCCGCCGGCACCAGGCTGACCAGGCGGAGGTGCTGGATGGTGCGCTCGGCGTGGCGGGAGGCGCGGTGCTCGAGCAAGCGTCGACGCCGCTCAACCCCACCCACGTCGCGCGCCATCGCGCACCCCTCTTCCCGCGGCCCGCGGCGACCGCCACCCCGAACCGCTGTTGTTGTAGCCGAAAACACCTGCGTCGGACATGAGCCGAACGGCCCTCGTCCATCTGGGCGACCGCTGGCTCGGCGTGGCTGCGGGCCGGTGTTGGAGCGCCAAGACCGGTCGCTCACCCGTGGCCGAGCGGGGCCTCAGCGCCGAGCGGCTCCTGCCGGTAGAACACGTTCCATGACCTACCGCGTGATCCAGTGGGCGACCGGCGGCGTCGGCCGCGCCGCCATCGAGGGCATCCTCGCCCACCCCGAGCTCGAGCTGGCCGGGGCATGGGTGCACGGTGAGGCCAAGGACGGCCTCGACGTCGGCGAGCTGATCGGCATCGACCCCATCGGCGTGCTGGCCACCCGCGACGTCGACGCGCTGCTCGCCCTCGGCGCCGACTGCGTGCTCTACAGCCCGCTGATGGCCGACCCCGCCGAACTGCGCCGCATCCTCGCTGCGGGTGTCGACGTGGTGACGCCCCTGGGTTGGTTCTTCCCGCCCAGCCCCGAGCGCGAGGAGCTCGACGCCCTGTGCAAGGAGTCCGGCAGCACGCTGCACGGCACGGGCATCCACCCCGGCGGCATCACGGAGCGCTTCCCGCTCATGGTCTCGGCGCTCAGCGGGTCGATCACCCACGTGCGCTCCGAGGAGTTCTCCGACATCCGCACCTACGGCGCGCCCGACGTCATCAGCGACTGGATGCTGTTCGGCAAGACGCCCGAGGAGGGGCGGGCCAGCATCATGCCGGCCATGCTCGCCGGCGGGTTCGGCCAGTCGATCTGGATGATCGCCCACGAGCTGGGCCTCACCCTCGACGCCGAGCTGCGCACCACCCACGAGATGGCGGTGGCCACCGAGCCGATCGACTCCCCGATCGGGCCCATCCAGCCCGGCACCGTCGCCGCCCAGAGGTTCCGCTGGGAGGGGCTGGTCGACGGCGAGCCCGTCATCACCGCGGCGGTCAACTGGTTCATGGGCGACGAGCACCTGGACCCGCCGTGGACCTTCGGACCTGAGGGAGAGCGCTTCGAGGTGGAGGTCACCGGCGACCCCGGCACCCACGTGACCTTCCACGGCCTGCACCCCGAGAGCATCGCCGCCGGCCTGGCCCGCAACCCCGGCATCGTCGCCACCGCCCTGCACGCCGTGAATGCCATCCCCTACGTCTGCGCCGCCGAGCCCGGCGTGCAGACGTACCTCGACCTTCCCCTGGTGGCCGGTCGGGCGGCGCCGCACCTGCTGCGGTAGGGGCAGGCCCTCGGGCCGATGCGGGGTGAACCGGTGTGGCGGCGGTAGCCTTGACCTTCGCTGCTCGTGCCTCCAAGGGGTGCGGCCACCGGACCGCTTCGAGTGGGGAGACCCGCTGCCGGCCGGAGATCGATGCGGCGCAGACGAGAACCTGAGGACACGCGATGACGAAAGCCAAAGACGACGTACTGGTCATGGAAGGCACGGCCGAGGAAGCCCTCAAAGGCGGCCACTTCCGGATCTCCCTCGACAACGGGCACGTGGTGCTCGGCCACCTCGGCGGTCGCCTCCGCCGGAACCGCATCCGCATCCTCCCGGGTGACCGGGTGCAGGTGGAGCTCTCCACCTACGACCTCAAGCGCGGCCGCATCACCTACCGCTACAAGTGACCCCTCGGCCTCACGGCCGAGCCACGAAGACCTGACGAGACCCCGGGCTGGTACCGGGGTCTCTGCGCGTCTGCGGGCGGGCGCCCGGGCCTACGGGGCCGGCCGGGCCGGGCCCGGCGGGACGACCACCCGCTTCGGCAGGCCGATGCGCACGTCGACGCCGGGCGACCAGAGGACCACGGGGTCGGCGTCCGGCGCCGGGAGGCCGGCGGCGGCGAGCAGGGTCTCGTCGCACTCGAGCAACTCGGCGCGGTGCACGGCCCAGGGCGGGTGGTCCACCGCCGCCCACATGAGGCGGGAGCCGAACCGGGTGCCGAGCGCCCAGCGGGCGGTGAGGAAGTGCTCGAAGGCGCTGACCTCGCCGTCGTCGACCAGCTCACCGATGCGCACCCGCACCCGGCTGGACGCCTCGCCCCGGGGCCAGCGCCGCTTCGAGGTGTAGGTCATCACGTCGCCGTCGCGCTCGATGGCCATCTTCGCCCAGCAGTACGGCAACCGGTACGAGACCCGAGCCACCAGCGCCGGCACCAGCCGGTTGATGTCGAGGCTGCAGAACCACACCCCGCGCCGGCCCTGCGGGTCGACCAGGTAGGTGCGGACGTTGGTCTCGGGGAACGTCGAGAGCGGGCCGAAGGGCGGCACGTGGGGCAGGCGGATGCGCCGCATGTGGAACGGCAGGACGCCCACCCACGCGCTGCCCTCGAACGTGTCGACCCGGTAGCCGGCGGGCAGCAGGGCCTGCACGACCTCGGGGTCGTAGCGCCAGTGGATGGACGTGAGGTCGTGCCAGCCCTGGAGCATGATCGGCCGGCGGACGGCGGTGGGGCACCACGCGGTGACCGCTTCGGGCTGCACCTCGCCACCTGCTCGTTGGGCCATGGGTCGACGGTACCGGCGCCCGGACCGGCACGGCGGTGTCCACCGAACTAGAACGTGTTCTCGTTCTGGGTTTCGACGAGAGGCAGATCCAAGTGACGCTCGAGGGCAAGCGCATCGTGGTGACCGGAGCGACCGGGCAGGTGGCCGGGCCGCTGGCCGAGTCGCTCGCCGCCGCCGGCAACGAGGTCATCGCCGCGGCGCGGTTCTCCGATGCGGCCGCCAAGGAGCGGCTCGAGTCAGCCGGGGTCACCTGCGCCACCGTCGACCTCCAGAACGGCGACCTCTCCGCGCTGCCCCGCGAGGGCGTCGACGCCGTCCTCAACTTCGCCGTCTCCAAGACCCAGCGCTGGGACATCGACCTGCGCGTCACCGCCGAGGCCCCCGGCGACCTCATGGCCTGGTGCCGTCCCGAGCGGTTCCTGCACTGCTCAACCACCGGCGTCTACAAGCCCAAGGGCCACGAGCCCATCACCGAGAAGGACGCGTTGGGCGACAACCACGCCGTCCTCATGCCCACGTACTCGATCGCCAAGATCGCCGCCGAGACCGTGGTGCGCTTCGCGTCCCGGCAGTTCGGCGTGCCCACCACCATCGCCCGGCTCAACGTGCCCTACGGCGGCCCGGCCGGCGGCTGGCCGCTGTTCCACCTGCTGATGATGCAGGGCGGCATGGCCATCCCCGTCCACGCCGACGCCCCCAGCACCTACTGCCCCATCCACCAGGACGACATCGACGCCTCGGTCCCCGCCCTGCTCGACGCCGCCTCGCTCGACCCCACCGTCGTGAACTGGGGCGGCTCCGAGGCGGTCAGCGTCGAGGAGTGGTGCACCTACCTCGGCGACCTCACCGGCATCGAGCCGACCTTCGAGACCAGCGCCGACACCCTGGAGAGCGTCATCGTCGACACCACCAAGATGGCGTCGATCACCGGCCCCACCACCGTCGGCTGGCAGGACGGCTTCCGCCGCCTCGTCGAGGCCCACGACCCGTCCCTCCTCGTCGGCTGACCCCAGGAGCGCCCCACCCCCGACCCCAGGAACTTGTCGCAGTTGGCCGACGCATCGGTCGACAAGTGCAACAAGTTGGTGGTCTGGGTGGAGGGCGAGCCGAGGTCTAGGAGTCGAAGCCGAGGCCGAGGCGGTCGAGGGTGCGGAGCCAGAGGTTGCGGCGGCCCTGGCGCTCGTCGGCGCGGGCGAGGGACCAGCGGGTGGCCTGGATGCCGACGCTGGCCAGGGGCTCGGGCGGGAACGGCACCGGCTTGGTGCGGACCATCTCCAGCTCGGTGCGCTCGGTGGGCCGGCCGGCCAGCAGGTCGAGCATGACCTGGGCGCCGAAGCGGGTGGCGCCGACGCCGAGGCCGGTGAAGCCGGCGGCGTAGGCCACGTCCCCGCCGTGCGCGGTGCCGAAGAAGGCGCAGAAGCGGGTGCTGGCGTCGATGGGACCGCCCCAGGCGTGGGTGAACCGCAGGCCCTCCAGCTGGGGGAAGGTGTCGAAGAACTGGCGGGCGAGCAGGTCGGACGTGGCGGGGCGGTGGTCGTAGGCAGCGCGGACGCGGCCGCCGAAGTGGTAGATCGCGTCGTAGCCGCCCCACAGGATCCGGTCGTCGTCGGTGAGCCGGTAGTAGTGGAACCGGTTGGCGGAGTCGCCGATGCCCTGGCGGTTGGCCCACCCGATGGCCCGCCGCTGCTCGGCCGACAGGGGCTCGGTCATGAGGGCGTGGTCGTAGACCGGGATGGTGTGGAGCCGGGTCCGCTTCACCAGCGACGGGAACACGTTGGTGCCCAGCGCCACCTGCCGGGCCCGGACCGCGCCGCGCTCGGCGCGCAGCACCAGCCCACGGTCGGCCCGGGTGCCGTGGTCGCGCGACAGGCCGTCGACCCGGGTGTGCTCGAACACCCGCACGCCCACGCGCTCGCACGCCTCGGCCAGCCCCCAGGCCAGCCGGGCCGGGTCGACCAGGGCGGTGCCGCCTCGCTCCCACACGCCGGCCCGGTAGGTAGGCGACGCCACCTCGGCCTGCACGGCCTCCCGGTCGAGGAACTGGAGGTCGTCGCGGCCGTCGGCCCAGTCCCGCAGCTCGGCCACCTGGTGGTCCTCGGTGGCGACGGTGAGCTCGCCGGTGCGCTCGAAGGAGCAGTCGATCTCGTACCGGTCGAGCGTGGCACCGATCTGGTCGAGGTTGTCGTGGCCGAGGCGATCGAGCGTGGGGTACTCGTCCGGCCACCGCTCCAAGCCGTTGGCCTCGCCGTGGGTGAGGCTGGCGGCGCAGAAGCCGCCGTTGCGACCCGAGGCCGCCCACCCGATCCGGTCACCCTCGACCAGCACCACCGTGCGGTCGGGGTCGCGCTCCTTGGCGAGCAGCGCGGTCCACAGGCCGCTGTAGCCGCCGCCCACCACCGCGAGGTCGGCCGTGACCTCGCCCACCAGCGGCGGTCGGGCGGGTGGGCGGCCGGGCGAGTCGAGCCAGTACGACGTGGGCCGAGCGCCGCGCAGGGCCTCGTGCACCTCCCCACCCGGGCGTCGCATGGGGGGAGGGTACTGCCGACCTCGGAGCCCGATCGGCGACGGACGACCCGCCGAACCGGGCGGCGCACGAGGCGCCACCAGGGGTCGGGCCATCCGGTCACCCGTCCGGCGCCGTACGCTTCCCAGCACTGGGGCCAGCTCCTCGGCCTCGACACGAAAGCGAGCACGCCGTGACCAACCTCTCCGACTTCTCCGCCAAGGCCATCGACGGCACGGAGAAGGACCTCTCCGAGTACGCCGGCAAGGCCGTGCTGGTGGTGAACACCGCGTCCAAGTGCGGCTTCACGCCGCAGTACAAGGGCCTCGAGGAGATCTACAAGAAGTACGAGGACCAGGGCCTCGTCGTCCTCGGCTTCCCGTGCGACCAGTTCGGCCACCAGGAGCCGGGCACCGAGGACGAGATCCAGGAGTTCTGCGAGGTCAACTTCGGCGTGACCTTCCCCCTCTTCGCCAAGGTCGACGTGAACGGCGACGACGCCCACCCGCTCTACAAGTGGCTCAAGGAGGAGAAGGGCGGGGCCATCGGGTCGAAGATCAAGTGGAACTTCACCAAGTTCCTGGTGGGCAAGGACGGCGTCCCGATCAAGCGCTACGCCTCCACCACCAAGCCGGAGAAGATCACCTCCGACATCGAGAAGGCCCTCGAGGCCTGACCTTCGCCTCGCGCGGCAGCTGACCGGCTGATCGCTTCGGCGGACCGGAGCCGTCAGCGGTCAGCGGTCAGCGGTCAGCGGTCAGCGGTCAGCGGCGCAGGTAGCGCAGGGCCGAGGCGGCGGCGCCGGCCCCGCACATGCCGTGGACCCCGCCCCCGGGCGGGGTGGACGCCGAGCACAGGAACGTGCCGGGGATGCCGGTGGCGTACGGGTCGAGCGCCACCCGCGGCCGGAACACCACCTGGAGCGCGGTGTTGGCGCCGGCGGCGATGTCGCCGCCCACGTAGTTGGCGTTGACCCGCTCGACCTCGACCGGACCGGCCACGTGCATCCCCACCACCTGGTCGCGCACCCCGGGGGCGAAGCGCTCCATCTGGCGGAGGATCGCCTCGGTGGCGTCGCCCGTGTAGCCCTTCGGCACGTGGCAGTAGGCCCAGAGCGGGTGGACGTTCCCGTTCGACCGTGACGGGTCCGCCAGGTGCTGCTGGGCCACCAGCACGAAGGGCCGCTCGGGCATGTGCCCGAGCGCCACGGCCTTCTCCGCGGCTGCGACCTCCTCGATGGTCCCGCCCAGGTGCACCGTGCCCGACCGCCGGGCCGCCTCGTTGGTCCAGGGCACGGGCCCCTCGATGGCCAGGTCGACCTTGAAGGAGCCCGGCCCGTACCGGAACCGGGCGTAGGCCTTGGCGGTGCGCGGCGGCAGGGCGTCGCCGGCGATGGCCGCCAGGCTGCGCGGCGAGGTGTCGAACAGGGCCACGCGGTGGTCGGGCAGGTCGGCGAGGCGATCCACCCGGGTGCCGGTCTCGATGGTGCCGCCGAGCTCGCGCAGCAGGCGGGCGAGGGCGTCGGTGATCGAGCGCGAGCCGCCCTGGGCGACGGGCCAGCCGACGTGGTGGCCCGAGGCGATCAGCATCAGGCCCACCGACGCGGTGACCGGCTTTGCGAGCGGGTGGATGACGTGGGCGGCCACCCCGGCGAACAGGGCGCGCGCCTGGTCGGTCTTCCACCGCTGCGCCAGCACCGTCGCCGGCTGGAGCGCGTTCAGCCCGAAGCCGACCAGCCGCAGCGGGTGCTTGGGCACGTGGAGGATCGGCCGCAGCAGGTCCTCGCCGATCTCGTCGAAGCCGCTCGCCAGGCGCCCGAAGGTGCGCTTCCACATGGCGCCGTCGTCGCCCAGGCCGGCCGCCGTGGCGTCGATGTCCTGGAGCATCACGCCGGCCGAGCCGTCGTCGAGGGGGTGGGCCAGGTCGACCTCGGGGTGGCACCAGGTCAGGCCGTGCTCCTCCAGCGGGAGGCTGGCGAAGAACGGGGAGGCCAGGCCGAACGGGTGCACCGCCGAGCACACGTCGTGCAACACGCCGGGGACGGTGAGCTCCTCGGTGCGGGTGCCGCCGCCGATGGTGGGCGCCGCCTCCAGCACGGTGACCGAGTGCCCTTCGCGGGCGAGGGCCACAGCGGCCGCCAGCCCGTTGGGGCCGGAGCCCACCACCACGGCATCGACCATCTCGCTCCTCGATCCTGGAGGGCGACCGGCGGACCGACGCCCGTCGAACGGCCGGAAGCTACCCGCCGGTGCCGACGGCCAGTCAGCGCTGCTGGTCGGGGCCCCCACGCGGGGCCGGGACCGGTTCGGCGCCGTGCGCTCAGGCCGAGCCGGCGGAAGGAGGGCCGGCCGGCTCGGTGGTGGCGGCCAGCGCCTGGTTCACGGCGGCGACGCCGGCGCCCAGCAGGGCCCGGGCGCTGGTCTCGGCGCGGTCGCCGTCGCCGGCGGCCACGGCCTGGGCGACGGTGCGGTACTCGTCGAGCCGCTGCCACTCGGTGGACATCACCGCCGGGAGCACGTGGCTCACGGCGTCCGACACCGCCCGCATGGTGTTGAAGGCCAGGCGGTAGGCGATGTTGTCGGCGCCCACGACGATGGCGGACCAGAACCGGAACCCGACATCGCCCCACCGCTCCGGCTCACCGCCGGTGGCGTCCATCTCGGCCACCAGGGCCAGGAGCTGCTCGCCGGTGCCGGTGGGCGACCGCTCGGCGCACCAGCGGGCGGCGTCGGCGCCGATGATGGCGCGCAGCTCCATGATCGAGCGGGCGACCGCAGGGTCGATGCCCCGCCCTTCGCGCAGCAGGAGGATCGGGAGCAGGGCGAGGCCGGCCGAGGCCTGCCACTGCTGCACGTGGACGCCGCCCCCGTGGACGATCTCCACCAGGTCCATCTGGCGCAGGCGCTGCAGCGCCTCGCGCACGGCTTGGCGGTTCACGCCGGCCTGGGCGGCGAGCTCCCGCTCGGCCGGGAGCTGCGAACCGGCCGGCTGCTCGCCGGAGAGGATGGCATCGAGCAGCTGGTCGAACAGCTGGTCGGCCACCGACTGCCGGGCGACGCGCGTGATGGCCATGGCGGCCCACGCTACCGGCCCTCCGTCGAGCGCCCCAGGTCAGCGCCCGTGGGCCCGGGCGGAACGGACCGCTCGCCTGGTATGACCATTAGTGGACAGTTGGTCAGACCACACGTAGAGTGACCGGCCATGTACAAGCGGGCATCGGTACGGCACACCTTCCTCCTCGGCGCGCTCGGCCTGGTGGCCGCCGCGCTGGTGGCGATCGCCGGTGGTGCGACGCCGGCCGGCGCCGACGGCGACGAGCCGGACGGCTACGCCTCCTTCGTGTTCGAGCAGTACAACGGCGGCTCCGACACCGGCGAGCTGAGCGCGTGCAGGGCCCATCAACATCAACGGCCACAAGAACTTCGCCAAGTGGTCGGTGGGCTCGTCGGTGGCCGACGGCGCCGAGATCGAGGTGGGCGACACCATCAGCCTCACCGCCACCGTCTACAGCCGCAGCCCCGGCTCGTCACCCAACGACGGCCCCGATCCGCTCAAGCTCGACCTCCCGGTCACCGGCCCGGTGACCTCGGCCGCGCTCACCACCACCTACGTCAACCCGCTCGCCTACAACGGCAAGGGCTCGGTGGGCCCGATCGCCCCGGTGGGCCCCTTCGCCTACAAGTTCGACTCGAACTCCAGCCCCAAGGGCCTGTTCCAGCCCGGCGACGGCGCCTACGTGGCCATGACCATCAAGGTCAGGGCCACCGCCCCCGGCGAGATCACCGTGCCCCGGTTCAAGGTCAGCGGCTACGACGCCACGCCCACCGGCTCCAGCTTCGACTGCGGGATCGACGTCGGCTTCCACTGGACCGTCGACGACGTCGACGCGCCCACCAGCGGGGCCGACACCGCCACCACCGACGCGACCTACGGCCTCGACACGCTCGACGACGCCAACGGCGGCGCCCACGCGGTGCGCATCGACGTGCTGGCCAACGACGACGACCCCGAGGTCGCCGGCGGGCCCGGCGACCCCGCCCAGGTGCGGGTGAAGGACTGGCAGCCCGGCTCGGCCAAGGGCGGCACCGTGAGCTGCGGCACCGGCCCCCAGAAGGGCGAGACGACCTTCGCCGAGATGTCCGTCGGCCCGTGCACCTACACGCCGCCCACCGGGGGCCAGACCGGCGTCGACTCCTTCGGCTACGTGCTGCGCTCCAAGAGCGGGCTCGAGGTGTTCACCAAGGTCTACGTGACGCTGCGCCCGAACACCGCACCCCAGGGCGGCCCGGTGCAGTTCGCCGCCAACGACGAGGCGGTGGGCGTGGTGTTCGACCTGAAGCCCTCGGCCAACAGCGTCGACGGCGACCCGGTGACCTGCATCCAGGACGTGCCGTCGGTGTCGAACGGCGCCGGCTCGGCCCAGGTCCAGAGCAACTGCACCGTCACGTGGAGCTCGAACGACACCGCCACCCAGAAGAGCGGCACCTTCGCCTACCGGATCTGCGACACGCACCCGCTGCTCGGCGTCGGGGCCCACGGTGCCCTCGCCACGCCGGTGGCCGGCTACGACCAGGGCTCGCCCGACGACCTCTCGGCCACCACGAGCCGCCGCTGCAGCGATGCCGAGGCGTCGGTGCTCGTGACCCCGGTGAACGACACGTTCATCGCCCCGGTGGTGGGCGTGACCGACGTCGACACCCTCGACGCCGGCTACGCCGGTGAGGGCATCGGCGCCTACTCCGTCGACATCCCCGTGTTCGCCAACGACCTCGACCCCAACGGCCCCGCGCCGTCTGACCCGACCTCGGGCGTGGTCATCCCCACGGTGAACGGCATCCAGGGCGTCGACCCGGCGGCCGGCACCGCCGTGCGCCTCGACGCCCGCACCATCCGCTTCACGGCCGCCAGCGGTTTCAGCGGCCCGACCTCGTTCGACTACGTCGCTTGCGAGGACCCGGCCCAGCAGACGCCGGACTACCCGGCCGAGGACGACCCGAACACGCCGCAGCTCGAGGGCCTGCCCTTCTGCGGCAAGGGCAAGGTCGCCCTCTTCGTGGTGCCCAACGCCGCCCCCGAGGCGGTCGACGACGCCGTGGTCACCGACTCCTCGACGCCGGTGGTCGACCTCGACGTGAAGGCCAACGACTTCGACGCCCAGGGCGAGACCCTCGAGTGCACACCCGGCGCCCTGGTGGCGACCCCCGCGGGCCTGGTGGCGTCGGCCTCCGTCGACGCCCAGTGCCGGGTGGACCTGGTGCCGGTGGCCGGCGCCGAGGGCGTAGCGGACCTCGACTACGCGGTGTGCGACGTGCACGCCCTGGTCCACCCCACCAACCCGGCGCCCGCCTACGGCGCCGACGGCCGCCAGCCCGGCGACCTCGCCAACCGCTGCGCCACCGCCACCGTCCACGCCACCATCACCAGCCCGCCCGTCGCTGCGCCCGACCCGGACGACGACGACCCGGCACCCGTCTGCGTCGACGACGAGATCACCGTCGGCCAGGACGAGGCGGCCACCGTCGACGTGCTGGCCAACGACACCGACCTCGACCTGGGCGGCGACCCGAGCCCGCTGGAGGCGGCGGCCGCAGGCATCGACGGCCAGCAGGGCGTGACCACCGAGGGCGGCGTGGCCGAGCCGAACGACGACCAGTCGGCCGTCTCCTACACGCCGGCCGCCGGCTTCGCCGGGACCGACACCTTCCTCTACAGCGCGGTCGACACCGCCGGGAAGGGCTGCACCGCCGAGGTGACCGTGCACGTCACGTTCGACGACGAGGCGGCGCCGACCACGCCCACCGTCCCCGGTTCGGGCGTCGGCGGAGCGGGGGACGGAGCGGGGACCGGTAGCAGCAACGGCACGGGCACCTTGCCCCGCACCGGCACCGAGCCCGCCCCGCTGGTCCAGCTCGCCCTCGCCTTCGCCGCCTGCGGCACCGGCCTCGTCCTCGCCGCCCGTCGCAACCGCCGCCGCCTCGCCTGACGCTGCGCCCCCGGCCGGCTCCGTCCGGGTGGGGCGGGGAACGGGCTGGGGGTGGTGCTGGGAGGCGGTAGTACCCTGACGGGTTCCCGCGAGGGGTCGGCGCCCGTCGACGCTCGTCGGGACCAGCGCCGGGCCACGGCGCCGCCGCACGTACCGAGGAGTCCTTCCGTTGCTCACCATGCAAGCCGCCCTGCTCGGTCTCGCGGACTTCTGGGCGGCACGCGGTTGCGCCGTGGTGCAGCCGTTCAACTCCGAGGTCGGCGCCGGCACCATGAACCCGGCCACGTACCTGCGGGTGCTGGGGCCGGAGCCGTGGGGCGTGGCCTACGTCGAGCCCAGCGTGCGGCCCGACGACAGCCGCTACGGCGACAACCCGAACCGCCTGCAGGCCCACACCCAGTTCCAGGTGATCCTCAAGCCGGAGCCGGGCAACCCGCAGGAGCTCTACCTCGAGTCGCTGGCCGCCATCGGCATCGACGTCGCCGCCCACGACATCCGCTTCGTGGAGGACAACTGGGAGTCCCCTGCGCTCGGCGCCTGGGGCCTGGGCTGGGAGGTCTGGCTCGACGGCCAGGAGATCACCCAGTTCACCTACTTCCAGCAGGCCGGCGGCCTCGTGCTGGACCCGCCCGCCACCGAGATCACCTACGGCATGGAGCGCATCCTCATGGCGCTCCACGCCGTCGACCACTTCAAGGACATCCCCTACACCGAGACCCTGAGCTACGGGGAGCTGTTCGCCCAGAACGAGTTCGAGTGGAGCACCTTCTACCTCGACGTGGCCGACGTCGACCTGCTGCGCCGCCAGTTCACCGACTTCGAGGCCGAGGCCCGCCGCCTGGTGGACGCCAAGCTGCCCATCCCGGCCCACGCCCAGCTGCTCAAGTGCTCGCACACGTTCAACGTGCTCGACTCCCGCAAGGCCATGGGCACCACCGAGCGGGCCAGCGCCTTCTCGCAGATGCGGTCGCTGGCCCACGACGTCGCCGAGCTCTGGCTGGCCAGCCGCGAGGAGCTCACGTTCCCCCTCGGCCGCGCCGACGTCGCCGATGCCGCGCCCACCGTGGCCCCGGCGGCGGCCCCCACCACCGAGCCGTCCACCCTCTTCCTGGAGCTCGGCGTCGAGGAGCTGCCCGCGGCCGACGTGAGCCACGGCATCGCCCTCCTCGAGGCCGAGCTGCCCAAGCGGCTCGAAGCAGCCCGGCTCGCGCACGGCGCCGTCACCGTCATCGGCACGCCCCGGCGCCTGATCGCCACCGTCGCCGACGTCGCCCCGAACCAGGAGGACGTCGACCAGGTGGTGCGCGGCCCGAAGGTCAGCGCCGCCTTCGACGCTGAGGGCAACCCCACCAAGGCCGCCGAGGGCTTCGCCCGGTCGCGCGGCACCACCGTCGCCGAGCTGTCCCGCGTCACCGAGGACGGCAACGAGCACCTGGCCTTCGCCAGCCACGTGGCCGGCCTGCCCGCCGCCGAGGCCCTGGCCGAGCTGGTCCCCGGCCTGCTCGACTCGCTCCGCTTCGGCCGCAACATGCGCTGGCGCCCGGGCCCCGACGCCATCGCCTTCAGCCGGCCGGTGCGCTGGCTGGCCGTGCTGCTCGGCGCCGAGGTCGTGCCCGCCACCTGGGCCGGCCTGGCTGCCGGTCGCGCCACCCGCCTCTTCCGCTCCACGGGCGAGCCCACCGCCACCTACGCCGACGCCGACACGGCCGTCGCCACGCTGGCCGCCGCCGGCATCACCGCCGATCCGGCGCAGCGCCGCAGCGCCATCGTCGAGGGCGCCCTGGCCCTGGCCGCCAGCGTGGGCGGCACCATCGACACCGACCGCTGGGCCCGCCTGATCGACGAGGTCGTCAACCTGGTCGAGGACCCCACGCCGGTCCTGGGCTCGTTCCGCGAGGACCACCTCGCCCTGCCGCCCGAGGTGCTCACCTCGGTCATGACCAAGCACCAGCGCTACCTGCCGGTGTCCGACGCCGAGGGCAACCTGCTCCCCCACTTCGTCACGGTGGCCAACGGCTCCATCGAGCCCGAGGTCGTCCGTCGCGGCAACCAGGCCGTCATCGAGGCCCGCTACGCCGATGCCGCCTTCTTCGTGGCCCGCGACCTCGCCACCCCGGTGCAGCAGTTCGCCGACGAGCTGGGCTCGCTGACCTTCGACAGCCGCCTCGGCTCGGTGCGCGACCGCGTCGATCGCATCGCCGCGGTGGCCCTCGACCTCGCCGCCACCCTCGCCATCGACGGCGACGCCCTGGCCGTGGTCCAGCAGGCCGGCCCGCTGGTGAAGTTCGACCTGGCCTCGAGCATGGTCATCGAGATGTCGAGCCTGGCCGGCACCATGGCCCTCCACTACGCCCGGGCCGCCGACCTGCCCGAGGCGGTGGCCGTGGCCATCTTCGAGGACGAGCTGCCCCGCTCCTCGGGCGACCTCGTCCCGTCCACGCTTCCCGGCGCCGTGCTCGCCCTCAGCGACCGCTTCGACCTCATCACCGCGCTCTACGCCGTCGGTGCCGAGCCCACCGGCTCCGCCGACCCCTACGGCCTGCGCCGCGCCGCCCGTGGGCTGCTGGTCATCGCCATGTCCGGCATCGACCCGGCGCTCGAAGAGGTGTCGATCTCCGAGGGCATCGCCCTCGCCGCGTCGCACCTGCCGGTCGAGGCCTCGGCCGCCGACCTGCAGGCCAAGATCGGCCCGTTCGTCCAGAAGCGCTTCACCCAGACGCTCGCCGAGCTCGGCTTCCGCCACGACCTGGTGCGGGCCTCCCTGCTCCACGGCGACCACCCGGCCCGGGTCATCGCCGTGCTGCGCCAGCTCACCGACCAGGTCGGCTCGCCGGAGTTCTCGCTGGTGGCCGACGGCCTCAAGCGGGCTGGCAACCTCCTCGCCAAGACCGACCGGGCCGCGCTGCCCAAGCCGGACCCGGCCCACTTCGAGACCGCCAGCGCCGAGGTGGAGCAGGGCCTGCTCGACGCCCTGGCGGCGTTCTCGCCGGCCGGCACCGGGCTCGACGCCTTCGTCGACGCCGCCGCGCCGGTGGCCACCGCCCTCAACGCCTTCGTCGACGCCGTCAAGGTCAACGCCGACGACCCCGCCGTGAAGGCCAACCGCCTCGCCCTCGTGGCCCAGGTCCACGCCCTCGGCGAGGGCATCGTCGCCTGGTCCGAGATCGAGTAGCGATGGCCGACGCGGGCGTGGCTGCCGCCGCCGGTGCGACCGGGCTGGGCGACCGTGGTCGCGAGCCTGACGAGCGCCCGGCCGTCGGCCCGGGGGACGAGCCTGCTCGCCGCTCCCGGAGCGGTCCCGACCCCGGCTCGGTCGCCGACGAGCGTCCGCCCCGCCTGCTGGTGGTGCACCACACCCCGTCGCCCGCGCTCGACGCCGTGCTGCGCTCCGTGGTCGACGGCGCCTCGGCCCCGGAGCTGGCCGCCGTCGAGGTCGTGGTCCGCCCGGCGCTGTCGGCATCGGTGAGCGACGTGCTCGCCGCCGACGCCTACGTGCTGGGCACCCCGGCCAACCTCGGCTACCTGTCGGGCGCCCTCAAGCACTTCTTCGACACGATCTACTACCCGTGCCTCCAGGCCACCCAGCGCCGCCCGTACGCGCTCTACGTCCACGGCAACGACGACGTCGAGGGCGCGGTGCGCGGCACCGAGCGCATCGTGACCGGCCTCGGCTGGCGTGCGGTGCGCGACCCGCTCCGCCTCACCGGCGCCCCGTCCCCCGCCGACCTCGAGTCCGCCTGGGACCTCGGCGCCACCGTCGCCGCCACCCTCCTCCCCTGACCTGCCGCGCCCGGCCCCGACGACACCCCCGCAGCCTCGACCTGCGGGCCCCAGACCACCCTCGAACTTGTGGGCGCAGACCGCCGAAAACAGCAGCCTCGGCCCACAAGTTCGATCGAGGGGGTCGACTCCTCCACAACTTGTGGGCCCAGAGCGCCGAAGACGGCGGTGTCAGCCCACAAGTTCCGCCGGGGGGATGCGCCCCGGCGGTGGAGCGGGTTGGGCGAGGCGAGGTAGAGGCGGGTCGCCGGGGGGTGGGGCGGCCGTAGCCTGCGGGGCATGGGGATGCGCCGGCCGTCGACCGAGAACCAGCTGCGGCGGCTGGTCGAGGAGCTGAGCGAGGTCGGGCTGCACCTGGACGGCTCGGCGCCGTGGCACGAGGTCGCCATCGCCGAGCTGGACTACGCCCTGCGGCCCGCCGTGCACGAGCGGCGGGTGCCGAGCTACGGCGCCGTGGTGGGGCCGACCACGCCGTCGGCCACGTGGAGCGACCGGACGGAGCTGGGCATGAGCCTGCGACCGGTCGACGGGACGCCGGTGGAGCGAGCCCGGCCCTACGCCGACGGCATCGTGAGCTGGCTGCTGCGCCGCACCGACGGCTGCGACGACTGGGCCGTCTTCGACCGACCGGCCGGCTCCGAGCGGGACCTGGTGGTGCTGGCCGAGGCGTTCGGCGCGTGCATCGTGCAGCGCCACCCCTCCGGCGTGGTGCGGCTGGCCGGCGATTTCGGCGTGTACCGCTGGGACGGCCTGGCCTGGCACCACGAGCCGCTGGTCTCGGCCTGGCTCGACGCGGTGAGCGCCTGCTCGGTCGCTGGCGACCGCGACGTGCTCGAGACCCTGCTGGAGTTCGCCGTGCACGACCTGGGCGCCCGGGGCATCGGCGCCACGCTCGTCTACCGGCCCGACGATGCGCTGCCCACCAGCTTCGAGGACCGCCTGCCGATCCCGCCCCCGCTGAACATCCGCAAGGCCGCCGACCTGGCGCCGCTGCGCCACGTCCTGGCCCAGGTCGACGGCGCCACCCTGTTCGACGAGGGCGGCGTCCTGCGCCGCATCGGCGTACGGCTGGTGCCCACCCCCGAGGCCGAAGCCGAGGTCGACGGCTACCGCGGCACCCGACACACCGCCGGCCGCCGCTACAGCTACGACGACCCGTCGGCCACCGTCATCGTCGTGTCCGAGGACGGACCGGTCACCGTGCTGCGCAAGGGCTCGCTGCTCGGCGCCTCGGCCATGATCGACGAAGAGGGCGACGAGCCCGACGACTGAGCCGTCCGGTCGTCGCCCGCGCATCGGGCGCTCGGCCTTCCCATCGCCTGATCCGTTCTGTACGGAGATCTCCCTGTCTCACGACACCGATCCCCGACAGAACCGGCGATCCCACCGCCCGATCCGTTCTGTACGGAGAACTCGCTCTCCCACGACACGGATCCCCGACAGAACCGGCGGGAGGGCGGGCTGAGGCGAGAGCGCTCGCTCAGAAGGCGAGCGGGAGGGTGCGGGGACCGCGGACCTGGCCGGTGGACCAGCGGACGGCGTCGGGGTCAGCGAGCGTGAAGGTGGGGACCCGGGCGAGGAAGCGCTCGACGGCAACGGTGACCTCCATGCGAGCCAGGTTCGACCCCAGGCAGCGGTGGATGCCGAGGCCGAAGGCGACGTGGCGGTTGGGCTGGCGGTCGAGGATCACCCGGTCCGGCTCGGCGAACGCCTCGGGGTCGCGGTTCGCCGCCGGGAACGGGAGCAGCAGCGGGTCGCCGCGGTGCACGGGGCACCCGGCCAGCTCGGCGTCGCGGGTGACCTCGCGGGCCATGGTGACCGGCGCGTAGGCCCGCAGCAGCTCCTCGATGGCGGTGGGCAGCAGCTCGGGCTCGGCCCGGAGCCGGGCCTGGTCCTCGGGGTGCCCGGCGAGGTGCCAGAGGCTGGCGCCGATGGCGCTCCACGTGGTGTCGATGCCGGCCACCAGCAGCAGGAGCGACCCTCCGAACACCTCGGCCTCGTCCAGAGGTCGGCCGTCGAGCTCGGCGGTGAGCAGGAACGAGATGAGGTCGTCGCCCATGCCGTCGTGCGTCCGGCGCTCGATCTGCGCCACCAGCCACTCGCGGAAGCCGAACAGGCCGGCGGCGGCCGACTCGATGCTGGTGGGGCCGAGCTCGAGCGTGTCGCGGATCCAGCCGCGGAACAGGTCGCCGTCGCCCTGCTCGACGCCGAGCATGGTGCCGATGACGTCGACGGGGATGTGCTGGGCGTAGGCCACTGCGGCGTCGACCGAGCCGGTCCCCTCGAAGCCGTCGATCAGCTCCTCGGCGTGGGCCACCACCTGGGCGCGCAGGGCCTCGATGCGCCGGGGCGAGAAGAACGGCAGCAGCAACTTGCGGAACCCGGTGTGGTGCGGCGGGTCCGACGAGATGGGCGGCACGATGATGCTGAAGTCGCTCATGGCGCCGAACTCGGCCACCAGGGGGGCTGCGCGACGAGTACGTCTCGGTGTCGCGGGCCACGGCCTCGATCTCGGCCATCCGGGTGGGGACCAGCATCCCCCGCAACCGCTCGGAGCGGGCCACGGGGCACGACTCCCGGAGCTCGGCCCAGATGGGGAACGGGTCCTGGGCGTAGGCGGGGTCGAAGTGGTCGAACCCGGTGGCCCAGTCGGTCTCCTCCATCTCGGCGCCTTCCCCTCGAACCGTGCACCGTCGTGCCCCGACGGCACGGCGAGCGGCCAACCTACGGTTGCACCGATCCATGGGTCAACGATCGGTGCAACACCGGGCGCCGGGCAGGCGAGCGGGGCGGCCGAGCCGGCGGCCCCGGCTCCGGGCAGCGACCGCGCTCGGCTGCGCCGGTGCCTCAGCGCTGGCCGTCGGCCGGGGGGTCGAGCTCGAAGTAGAGGTCGTCGAGCCGGTGGTGCCAGGTGCGGTCTCGGCCTGCCACCTCGGGGTGCACCGCGGTGCCGGTGGTGAACCAGTCGTACATGGTGCGGCCTTCGACCTGACCCCGCTCGGTGTGGATGTCGACGGCCTCGGCGGGGATGTCGACCACCCGGTCCTCGTGCAGGACCACCTGCATGATCTCGCCCACCGTGGGGTCCTTGGGCACCGTCGCCAGGTAGCCGGCCGCCTGGGCGGCCATCTCCAGGCGCTCGTAGGTGGCGTGGCCGAACAGCTCGGCGCTGCCGTGCAGGGCGGCCACCACGGCGATGGCCTCGGGCGTGCCCAGGCCGATGTCCTCGGCGGCGATCACCCGCAGCCGCTGCCAGAGCATGTGCTCGTGGGCCTCGTCGGTGCGGGCCAGCTCCATGGCGGCGCGGACCGACTGCTCCACCCGGCCCATGCGGACGTGCTTGTGCAGGGCCGAGCGGACCAGGTCCGAGGCCAGCCCGTTGACGGTCTGGCACCCGGCGAAGGGGTCGAGGGAGAAGTGCGGGATGGGGCGCTCCCACCCGTCGGCGTCAGCGGTCACGAGACCTCCAGGTCGAGCGGCAGGCGGTGGACCAGGCCCGCGGCGTTGATCGACAACGATGCCCCGTCGGCCACCGATGCGCCCGGCCAGCGGCGGGTCACGCCGCCCACCATCTCCTGCAGCTCCATCTTCCCGAGGGCGGCGCCGAGGCAGTAGTGCCGGCCGGCGCCGAAGGCGAGCTGGGGCTTGGCCAGCGGACGGCGCACGTCCAGGGCGTGGGGGTCGTCGTACACGTCGGGGTCGCAGTGCGCGGCCGCGATGCGGACGGTGACGAACTCGCCGGCCGCCACCGCGGTGCCGTCGATGGTGGTGGGCGCCACCGCGTACTTGATGGTGTGGCGGATGGCGGGCTGGAAGCGGCCGCACTCCTCCACGGCCTGGGCCACCGCGCCGGGGTCGTCGTACACGTGCGTCCACGCATCGGGGTGCTCGGCCAGGGTGTGCAGCGCCAGCCCGGCGGTGTTGGCGGTGTTGTCGACCGAGGCGCTGAGCAGCTCCTCGAGCAGGCAGAAGGCGTCGAGCTCGTCGATGGTGCCGGCCGCCGAGGCCTCGGCCAGCACGGTGGCCAGGTCATCGGCGGGGTGGGCCCGCTTGTGGGCCAGCAGGGCGTGGGTGTACTCGGCCAGCTCGGCCTTGGCGGTGCGCACCGGTTCGACCATGGCCTCCGTGGCGGTGAAGACGAGCAGCAGGTCCTTGGACCAGTCGGCCAGCTGGCCGTCGTCGCCCTCGCCGGCGCCCACCATCCAGCAGAAGAGGCGGGCGGGCACCACGTCGACGAGCTCGCCCACCAGCTCGAGCGGCGCGGCCGGGTCGTGGGCGGCGAGCTGCTGGTCAACGAGGTCACGGGTGCGATCACGCAGGGCGGCGATGCGCCGAGCGGTGAACCAGGGGCTGACCACCCGTCGCAGCCGCGAGTGTTCCGTGCCCTCGGAGTCGGTGAGCGTGCGGCCCGGCGTGCCCCACAGCGGACCGAAGCCGAGCTGCTCGAGCAGCGGGTCGATGCCGGGGATCAGGGCTTGGTCGTGGAACGCCGCGTCGCAGCCGGCGTAGGTGATGGCCGACCAGCCGATGGGGTCGACCACCAGGCGCTGCTCCGGGCGGAGGGCGTCGTAGACCGCGTGCGGGTCGGCCAGGAACGCAGGGTCACGGGGGTCGAGCTCGAAGGTGCCGTCGACGGCCAGGGCGCTCACGGGGCACCGAGCCGGCCGCCCGGCACGGCGGTGGGGTGGTTCCGGATCATGCGGCGATCGTAAGAACCGCAGGTGCCGGGCGGACCGGCGCCGCCGTGAACGCCGCGTGAACCGCCCGACCGCGCTCGGGTCAGGCAGCGGCGGTGAGCGCCGGGCGGGGGCGGGCCGCCTCCACCAGGGCCGCCACCCGGGTGTGCAGCCAGAGCAGGTCGTGCGTGGGGGCCTCGTGGGCCTCGGCCTCGAACAGGTCGGCCTCGAGCGCCACCAGCGCCTGGGCGCCGAAGCGCACCTGGGTGGCCAGCCACCGGCGCCGTCCGCTGGACAGGTTGGCGCCCAGCGGGGCGAGGGCCTTGACGAGCGGCCCGACCTCGTAGAACCAGGCCTCGATCTCGTCCGGCGAGAAGGCGACGGCCGCGGGGGCCGCCACGAGCGGGCGGGGGTGGTGGAGCGCTGCGGAGGTCATGCCCGAACCGTACGGAGGGGGTCTGACAATTTTCCCGGGTGCGGCCGCCTGCCGCCGGGCCGGGGGCCCGGCGACCCTGGGCTCAGTCGGTGGCGGGGTCGGGGGCCTTGAAGGTGTCGACGAAGGCGGTGGCGCCGTTGATGACGGCCTTGCCGGCGGTCTTCCCCAGCTCGCTGCCGAGCAGGCCGCCCAGGACGGCGCCGGCGAACGGGCCCACCACGGGGATGGGCACCACGACGGCGCCGATCTTGGCCCCGGTGAACAGGCCGCTGCCCAACCCCGCCACCTGGCCGATGGCTTCCTTCTCGCGATCTTCCACGTCCCGCTCCTTCGTGTCGCCGTTCCGAGGGCCAAGTCTGGCCCACCGGCGGCGGCGAGGCCACGGCGGGATCGGGAAAGATCCGGCGCCGGTGTCGATCGGGCCACGCCCCGTTCGTGGTCATGGTGCGAGGGCGCAAGGGGCACCCCGCACCCCGACCCGAGGAGCTCCCATGACCGCCACCACGATCCCCACCACCACCGTCGACCAGGCACGACCCGCCCGACCCACCGTCGCCAAGGCCGGCCTGCTGGCCGGCGCGGCAGCCGCCATCGCCACCACCGCCGTCGCCGCCGCGGCCCGGGCCCTCGACGTGCCGCTCACGGTGGGCGGCGAGGCCATCCCCGTCCTCGGGTTCGGCCAGGTGACCCTGGTCTGCACGCTGGTCGGCGCCCTGCTGGCTCGCAGCCTCGGGCGCCGGGCCCGCAGCCCTCGCCGCACCTTCGTGCGGACCACCGTCGTGCTGACCGCCCTGAGCCTGGTGCCCGACCTCACCGCCCAGGCCACCACCGCCACCCGGGCCACGCTGGTGCTGACCCACCTCGTCGCCGCCGCCCTCGTGATCCCCGCGCTGGCCCGCTGCCTCCCGCTCCAGCGGGTCGCCGCCTGAGACCCGATGGCGACCGCCTCGAAGTGGTCGCCCTCGGCCGCGCAGCCCCACCGCGGCGAACTTGTGGGCCCAGAGCGCCCAAAACGGCAGCGTGGGCCCACAAGTTGCGGGGTTGGGCGGTCAGGCCTGGCCGGCGCCGACCAGCTCGGGGTCGGGCTCGGGGTCGCCCTCGACGTCGTCGGCGGCGCCCTCGACGTGGATGACCGGCAGGACCTTGTCGAGCCACTTGGGCAGCCACCAGTTGCGGTCGCCCAGCAGCTCCATGGTGGCGGGCACCGCCAGCATGCGGACGACGGTGGCGTCGAGCAGCACGGCCACGGCGAGGCCGGTGCCCATGAGCTTGATGACCCGGTTGTTCTCCAGCAGGAACGAGCCGAAGACCACCACCATGATCAGCGCCGCCGCGGTGATGACCCGGGCGGTGACGGCCAGGCCGTCGGCCACGGCCTCGGCGTTGTTGCCGGTGCGGTCGTACTCCTCCTTCATGCGGGAGAGGAGGAAGACCTCGTAGTCCATGGAGAGCCCGAAGACGATGGCGAAGAGCATCATCGGGATGAACGGCTCGATGGGCGCCGGCTGGATCCCGGTGAGGCCGGACATCCACCCCCACTGGAAGATGGCCACCACCACGCCGTAGGCGGCGCCGATGGAGAGCAGGTTCACGATGACGGCCTTGAGCGGCACCAGGACCGAGCGGAACACCGCCATCAGCAGGATGAACGACAGGCCCAGCACCGCCCCGAAGAACGCTGGGTAGCGCGACCCGAGGTAGCTGGAGAAGTCGATGCCCGTGGCGGTGAAGCTGGTCACCAGGACGTCGATGCCCGTGCCCTTGGTGACCGACGCCAGCGCCGGGCCCCGGAGGTCCTTCACCAGCTCGTCGGTGGCCTCGTCCTGCGGGGCCGTCTCCGGGGTGGCGATCCAGCGGGCGACCGTGCGGTCCTCGCTGATGAACCCGGCCGTCGCCTCGGCGGGCAGGTCGGGGCTGAACCCGGCGACGTTGGCCACGCCGTCGGTCTCGGCGATGCGGGCGGTGATGGCCGACAGCTGGGCGTCGGTGGCGCCCTTCGGCAGCTCGGCCACCAGGATCAGCGGGCCGTTGAAGCCCGGCCCGAAGGCGTCGGCCAGCAGGTCGTAGGAGTCGCGGGTGTCGGAGCCCTTCGGGAAGTTGCCCTCGTCGGAGAAGCCGAGGCGGATGCTGAGCACCGGCACCGCGAGGATCACGAGCAGGGCGAGGCCGCCGATGGCGGTGAACCAGGCGTGGTGCTGGATGAACCGGCTGTAGCGGTACCAGAACGTCTCACGGGACGGCTTCTGCTTGCGCGGGGCCAGCGGGACCTTCAGCGCCGGCAGGAAGAACCCGACCACCAGGACCAGGATCGCCAGGATGAAGAGGGCGAAGGCGATCGGCGCCGGGGCCCCGAGGCCGAGGGAGACCATGCCCACGGCGACGAAGCCGGCGGCGATCAGGCCCCGGCGACGGGTGACCTCGAGCTTGCTGCCGGCCAGGCCGAGCAGCGCCGGGAGGAGCGTGATGGACGCGAGCAGGGTGAACACCACGGCGATGGCGCAGCCGATGCCGATGCCCTGGATGAACTCGAGGCCCATCACGAGCATGCCGAGGACCGAGATCACCACGGTGATGCCTGCGAAGATGACCGCTCGCCCGGCGGTGTCGAGCGCGTGGCCGGCGGCGGCCTCGCCCTCCATCCCCTTGTGCAGGTCCTCTCGGAACCGGGTGACGATGAACAGCGCGTAGTCGATGCCCACGCCCAGCCCGATCATCACCGCCACCGTGGTGGTGAACTCCGGCATGCCGACGTAGTTCGAGACGATGCCGACCGTGGAGATGCCCACCGCGATGCCGGCCAGGGCCATGCCGATGGGCAGGCCCATGGCGAGCACCGAGCCGAAGGCGATGATCAGGATGACGATGGCGAAGCCGATGCCGAGCACCTCCGAGGACGGGGCCTCGAACTCGGCGAAGTACTGGCCGCCGAGGTAGACGTGCTCGAGGCCCTCGGCCTTCGGCAGGTCCTCGCGGATCTTCTTGGACCACTTCTGGGCCTCGGCCTGCTGGGTGTCGTCGGGCAGGACCACGCTGGCGTAGGCCACCCGACCGGCGAGGGCGCCCTTGGTGGCGATCTGCTGCGGGTTGTCGTACGGGCTGGTGACGGCGATCGGTCGATCGCCGCCGGCCTTGGCCACCCGGGCGAAGAAGGCCGTCATCGCCTTCTTGATCGCCGGGTCGTTCACCCCGTCGGCCACCGAGGAGCTGACCTCGAAGCTGATGGTGGCCGTGGCGGCGCCGGTGGCCTTGTCGTCGTCGTCCGCAGCGGCCTTGGCCTCCTTCGGCGTGAAGCCCTTCTCGATGAGGTCGAAGCCCGTGGTCGACTCGCTCTTGAAATCGCCGAAGCTGTCGGAGTAGCCGGTGCCGCGGGCGCCGCTGATGCCGCCGATCACGACGATGGCGACGATCCAGACGCCGATCACCAGCCAGTGGCGGCGGTAGGCGAACGTGCCCAGCCGGCGCAGGGCGGAGGGGTTGGAGACAGACATGGGTGGCCCTCGTTCGGGTCAGGGAGCAGGTGTGGCGAGCGGTCGGGGATCCACTCCTCGATCGGTCACGGATGGAACTGCGGCGGGGCGCGGAACTCATCGGTGGAGGCGACAGTCTCCCGCACGACGACCCGCGCCGGGCGAGGTTTCGGTCACACCACCCGATCCGGCGGGGTCCTCCCGCTTACGTTGGCCCCATGGGGAACGCAGTGGTGGCAGAGCGGGTCGAACGGCTGAACCGGATCTCGGTGAAGCGGGTGATCGAGCCCGACGCCGACCTGCCCGGCTCGGTGGGCGATGGCCAGCTCCTGCCCGACGAGCTCCTGTCGGTGCACGGCCTGGGCCTGCCGCTCACCGCCGAGCAGCGCCGCACGCTCAGCCGGGAGGAGGTGGCGTCCATCCTCGACAACGGCATCCGCTTCGAGGCCACGCTCGAGGCCGGCTTCGGCCTCCAGGTCTGCCGGGCGGGCGACATCACCGACCCCCGCGTCACGTACCTCCTCCACGAGATGGGCGAGGAGACCCGCCACCAGCGCATGTTCCAGCGGGTCATCGGCCAGATCGAGCCGCAGGCCCGCAACCCCCTGGCCGGCCACTGGCTCATGGCCCGCATCGAGCGGTTCGGCACGCTGTGGATCGTCGACCACGCCGCCCTGCTCTACGTCATGGTGCTGGCCGGCGAGGAGATCCCCGACCTGCTGCAGAAGCTGGCCTCGGAGCACCCCGACACCGACCCGTTCCTCGCCTCGGTGAACCGCTACCACCGCCAGGAGGAGGCTCGGCACCTGGCCTTCGCCCGGACCATGCTCCCCGAGGTGTGGGCCGCCGCCTCCAAGGTCGACCGCTTCCAGGTCCACCACGTGGCCCCCAAGCTCATCGCCCAGATGTACGCCTTCCTGGTTCACCCCGGCGTGTACGAGCAGGTCGGCCTCGACGGCTGGGCCACCTGGAAGGCCGCCAACAAGACGCCCGAGCGGCTCGGCCTCCTGCGCGACGCCACCCGCCCGGTGCTCGACGCGCTCCTGGAGGCCGGCGTCGTGCGCGCCGGCAGCGTGCCGAAGGCGTGGCGGGAGCTGTGCGCGGTGGACCGCCACGGCGTGCCGTCCGACTGACGCTGTCGTCAGCCTGACCTGGGGGAATAGGTCGGTCGGCCCGTTCCGCCACCGCCGCTTCACCCGTGCGCCTTCCGGCCGACAGGTGGGCCATGGGAGGGACCGGGCAGCAGGGGGACGAGGCGCCCACGGGCGCGCCCGGCGCCGGCACCGACCAGGCCGCCGAGCAGACCGGCGTGACGCCGGAGCTCATGGATCGGCTGCGGCCGTTCCTGGCCGAGTCGCTGATGGTGCTCGACGCCGACTGGACGATCCTGGCCAACCTGGCCCCGCCCGGCGGGCTGATCGGCCGGGGCCTCGGGCTGGGCCTCCACACGCTGGAGGACATGCACCCCGACGACGCGCTGGTGATCCTCGAGCTCGGCATGGAGGCGTTCAGCACCCAGCACGGCTGGCAGGCCAGCCGGGTGGTGCGCATGCGCACCGGCGACGGCACGTGGGGCCGCTACGAGATCACCGCCTTCAACCAGTTCGGCGACCCGCTCATCAACGGCATGGTCGTGCGCACCCGCGAGCTGCCCGAGGACCTGGCCGAGGATTGGCAGGGGTCCCGGCCCACCTCGGCCATCGAGACCCTCTCGGAGCTGCTGCCCGTCGGGGTGCTGCTGCTCGACCAGAACGGCCGGGTGGTCTTCGCCAACGGCGCGGCCTGCGGGATGCTCAGCCGAGAGCCCGAGGAGCTCACGCGCGACGGCTTCGAGCCCGTGGTGGACCCCGTCGACGCGCCGCTGGTGGCCGACGTCCTGCGCCGCGTCACCCAGGCCGCCGGCCGCGAGGAGTGCACCATCCGGCTGGTCGGCGCCCGCGTCGAGCGGGTGGAGTGCCGGTTCACGTCCGAGGGCCGCAGCGACGTGGCCTCGATCGTGGTCACCCTGGAGGACGTCACCGCCCGTCACGCCACCCAGCGCGACCTCGAGGCCCGAGCCAACCGCGACCCGCTGACGGGCCTGCGCAACCGGGCCTCGCTCCAGGACCTGCTCGAGGTGCGCCTCGCCGAGCGCATCCCCACCGACGTCGCCTACCTCGACCTCGACGGCTTCAAGGCCGTCAACGACACCTGGGGCCACGAACGAGGCGACGAGGTGCTGGTCCTGGTGGCCGAAGCCCTGCGCGACGGCCTCGGCCCCGACGCCGACGTCGCCCGCATCGGCGGCGACGAGTTCGTGGTGGTCACCGACCCCGGCGATCGCGAGGCCCTGGCCGCCGAGGTCCGCGACCTGGTCGCCGCCGTCTCCAGGGCCGAGGGCCTGTCGGTCACCGGCAGCGTCGGCGTCGGCCGCGCCGTCCGCGGGGACTCGCCGCACGACGCCCTCCGGCGCGCCGACCAGGCCATGTACCGCGCCAAGGGCCACCGCCCCTGAGCGCCGGATCTCGAACGGGGTGAGCGGGCCGCCGAACCCCTAGGAGGCGCGCCCCGCTCCCCCGTTCGACCGTCCCCCTCCTTCGATCGCTGGTCGGGCCGGCACGCGACAGCGACGATCGGCTCGTCCCGCAGCGGTGCACCGCGGGCCGGCGGCGCCGCTGTCAGGTGGGCAACAGGTGGTGTTCACCCGGCGGTTCCTCAGGGAGCACGTCCCCGGGCCGATCCAGTACCGGCATGGATGGGATCGGGCGACGAACCACGAGCGAGCGCGATGCGGCGGCCACCCGGCTGCTGGATCGGTTGGTCGCGCCCGGTGGGCTGCGGGCCGTGTTCCAGCCGATCGTGCGCATGGCCGACGGCGAGGTGGTGGGCTACGAGGCGCTGTGCCGTTCCGTGGAGCCCGAGCCGGTGGCGCCGTCGGACTGGTTCGTGCTGGCGTCGCGCCTCGACCGCCGGGTCGAGCTCGAGCGGGCCTGCCTGCTGGCGGTGGCCGAGCACGGCGCCCCGCCCCGCGACGCGCTGCTGTTCGTCAACGTGAGCCCGGCGCTGCTCGCCCACCCCGACTCGGTGCAGCTCCGTGACCGCCTCCCCCGGCGGCTCGTGCTGGAGCTGACCGAGCGCGAGGAGATCGACGACGTGGTGGCCCTGCGCCAGTCGTGCGCCCCGTGGCTGCGGAGCGGCGCCCGCCTGGCCATCGACGACGCCGGCGCCGGCTACTCCAGCCTCAAGCAGGTGGTGGAGCTGCTGCCGGAGTTCGTGAAGATCGACCGGTCGCTCATCGTCGACATCCACCGCGACCGCCACCGCCAGGCCCTGGTGGCCGCCCTCGTCGGCTTCGCCTCGGAGATCGGCGCCAACGTGATCGCCGAGGGCGTCGAGTCCCGGGCCGAGCTGGCCTGGCTGCGCGACGCGGATGTCGCCCTGGCCCAGGGCTTCCTGCTCGGCCGTCCAGACGCGCCGTGGCCGTCGACCACCGACCACCTCGGCCCCCGCCAGGCTCGCGAGCCGCAGCTCGACAAGCTGGCCGCCCGCATCGACGCCGCCCGCAGCCGGCGCGGCGCGTGCGAGGCCGTGGCCGCCCACCTCTTCCGCCAGGGCGGCCTCATGCCGTCGGCGTACCTGGAGGAGGGCGGGCGCCTCCGCTGCCAGGCCCAGCGCGGCCTCTGGCAGGTCCTCGACGGCATGGTGCCCACCGCCGGCATCACCGGTCGCACGTTCCGGACCGGCCTCGAGCACTACGTCGACGACATCACCGCCGCCCCGGACTACCTGGAGGCCATCCCCGGCGTCGTGTCGGAGCTGTGCGTGCCGCTGCGCACCGACGACCTCACCGTCGGCGCCCTGAACGTCGAGTCCCTCGTGCCGCTCAGCGAGGCCGTCCGCGCCGAGGTGCGGGCCTGCGCCGAGCTCCTCGGTCACCGCCTGGGCGACCTGGCCCCCGAGCAGTCCCGCGTGCCGCTGCGCCGCCTGGCCCGCACCGCCGCCTCGCTCGCCGCCGTCGAGGACGCCGGCCGCACCATCGACGCCGTGCTCGCCGCCGCCCGGGAGCTCAGCAACATGGGCTCGGCGATGCTCGTCCTGGAGGACGAGTGGTCCGACGGCGAGCGCCGCCACACCGCCGGCCCCTTGTCGGCCGCGCTGGACGCCATGACCGTGGCCGAGCTGGCCCACCTCTCGAACGTCCTCGAGCCGCTCACGTCCTGCTACACCGCCGGCGAGGCCACCGGCCGCAGCGTGACCGCCAGCGAGACGCTGCGCGACGTGGGCGCCCGGTCCTTGGTGGCGCTGCCCATCACCGCGCGCGGCCGCCGCACCGGGCTGCTCATCCTCACCGACTCCACGCCGGTGGCGCTGGGCCCCGAGCAGGTCGAGCCGCTGGAGCTGCTGGCCGTGCTGGCCGGGAGCTGCCTCGAGACGGCGGCGACGGTCGAGGAGCTGCGGCGCCAGGCCCGACGCGACGCGCTCACGGGCATCGGCAACCACTCGGCCTTCCACGAGCGCCTGCGCAGCATTCCAGCCGACGAGCCGGTCGCCCTCCTCATGCTCGACATCGATCGCTTCAAGCAGGTCAACGACACCGGCGGCCACCTGCTGGGCGACCAGGTGCTGCGCGAGGTCAGCGACGGCCTGCGCCGGGTGCTCGGCGACCCCGAGGCCGTCTACCGGATCGGCGGCGACGAGTTCGCCGTCCTGCTCTTCGCCCAGGGCGTGCCACCCGACGCCCACACCACCGCCGCCGCCATCCAGCGCCGGGTGGGCACCTTGCTGGCGGGCTACGGCTCGGCCCTGTCCATCGGCGTGGCCCACCGCCGCCACGGCGAAGCGCTGATCGACGCCCTCGAACGGGCCGACGCCCAGCTGTACCTCGCCAAGGCCACGGGTGCCGCAGGCGGCGCCTCGGTCCGCCACCGGCTCGACCGGCCGGCCGAGACCGCCTCCGCCCGCTGAGCGCCCCCGGGACCCGGTCCCTGGCGACGTAACGTCGCACGGCGCGGTGCACAGGGGCGCCGCCGGAACGGGGAGACCATGGCGCGTCCAGCAGCACGCAGGGGTGCGGGGCGGAGGACCGCGGCAACGGCCGTGGCCGCCCTGGCCCTCCTGGCCCTCGCGTCCTTGTCCGGCTGCAGCTCCGACGGCGGCAGCGACGCCTCGGTGGCGGCACCGGACGACGGCACCTACGTCTCCATCGGCGACTCCTACGCCCAGGGGTACCAGCCCACCGTCGGCGGCACCACGCCCGACTACCGCAAGGGCTACGCCTACCTTCTCCCGGCCCTCGCCAAGCCCAAGGGCTACGCCCTGAAGACGGTGAACTTCGGCTGCGGCGGCGCCACCGTGGGCTCGCTCACCGAGCAGGACGGGTGCAAGGCCGGGGCCCGTTCGCCCGGCGGCCCCACCTACGACGACGACCAGCTCGACGCCGCCCTCGGCTACCTCGAGGACCACCCGGGGCAGGTCCAGGTGGTCACCATCTCCATCGGCGGCAACGACGTCACCGGTTGCGCCCAGGCGTCGGACGCCATCACCTGCGTCACCGGCGCGGTGAAGGACATCGAGGCGGGCCTGCGCACCATCCTCCCCAAGGTCCGCAAGGCGGCCGGTCCCGACGCCGTCATCGTCGGGCTCACGTACCCCGACGTCATCCTGGGCGGCTACCTGGCGAGCGACGGGGCCGGCAAGCAGCTCGCCGAGCTCTCGGTCGTGGCCTTCCGGCAGTTCATCAACCCCATGCTGAAGGAGGCGTACGAGTCGGTCGACGGGGTCTTCGTCGACGTCACCGAGGCCACCGGCGCCTACACGCCGCTCACCGAGACCACCGACCTGGCGCCCTACGGGACCATCCCCAAGGCCGTCGCCGAGGTCTGCCGGCTCACCTGGTTCTGCGAGGTGCAGGACATCCACCCCCGCGACGCCGGCTACGCCGAGATCGCCCGCCTCATCGCCGCCGCCCTGCCCGACCGGGGCTGACGCTCAGCCGCCGCCGGGGTCGCCGTCGGTGCGCTGGGCCAGCCAGTCGGGCCACGGCACCGGTGGGTTGGGCAGCGCCTCGATGCCCCGCTCGGCCAGCAGCCGCTCGAAGCCCTCGTGGTCGGTGGGCACGGCGCGG
The DNA here is from genome assembly GCF_019048865.1 of Aquihabitans sp. G128. Classification (GTDB taxonomy): domain Bacteria; phylum Actinomycetota; class Acidimicrobiia; order Acidimicrobiales; family Iamiaceae; genus Aquihabitans. The sequence goes on from NZ_CP077604.1 coordinate 3,080,270, forward strand.
GTCGCCGCACATGATCTCGTAGAGCAGCGCCCTCGGGCCCGGCCTCCAGCGGGCCGAACACCGCGCCCTGCTCCAGGGTGATGTGCGTGCCGGGCCCGCAGATCCGGTCGCCCACCGTGATCTCGCCGGAGAGGACGAACACGAAGTGGTCCGGACGCGTGGCCGTGGCGCTCGACCACCACGCCGGGGTCGTAGCGGGCGTAGATCACCAGGCGATCGGGCGACCACTCCAGGAACTTCTCCCAGATCGACACCCGTCGCCCGCCGTGGGACTGGGCCTTGACCTCCACCCACGGGTGCTCGTGGGCGGCGCTGATCAGCGGTCCGGGGGCGGCATCGTCGCTGGTGGCCACGATCAGTCCCGGGGCACGATCGGCAGGAGCTCGAGGGTGGGCGGCGTGGTGGCCACCCGGCCGACGACCTCCACGAACGCCGAGGACTCGGGCACGGCGAAGTGCGCGTCGAGCGCCGCACGGTCGGCCCACCGCTCCACGAAGACCAGCCGCAGCGGGTCCTCGACGTCTCGCGACACCCCGTGGGCCAGGCACCCCGGCTCGGTGCGCGAGCGGCGGACGTGGGCCAGCGCCGCTTCGAGCAGCTCCGGCATGTCCGCCTCGGTGGTCGTCACCGACCCGAGCACGATGATCTGCGGTTCTCCAGCCATCGCCGCATCCTGCTCCACCCCCGCCCCGGCCGCCGGGTGAACGAGGCGACCAGCGAGAGCGGTGAGCCGGCCGGCCGTCAGCTGTCGGCCTCGGTCAGGAGGGCGACGAGGCCGCGGGTGTCGGCGTCTTCGTCTCGGATGACCTCGATCTGGGCGTAGCCGAGGTCGGTGAGGGTGGGGGCGAGGAGGTCGGCCTCGTCGCCGCCGAGCTCGAGGAGGAGGGCCCCGCCGGGGCGCAGCAGGGTCCGCGCGTCCTGCAGGACGCGGCGGAGGATGGAGGTGCCGTCGGGGCCGCCGTCGTAGGAGCGGGGGCTCTCGAAGGCGAGGGTGTCGCGCTGGAGCAGGCCCAGGGCACCGGTCGGCACGTAGGGGACCGAGCCGACGACGACGTCGACCCGGCCGCGCAGCTCGGCCGGGAGCGGGGCGAAGAGGTCGCCGCAGCGGGCGTCGACGCCGTTGGCCCGGGCGCAGGCCACCGAGGCCTCGTCCACGTCGACGCCGATGACGGTGGCGCCGGGGTGGGCGGTGGCGAGCACCAGGGCGATGGCGCCGGTGCCGGTGCACACGTCGACCGCGGTGCCGTCGGCCGGGAGCAGCGCGGCCGCCCGCCGGGCCAGCACCTCGCTCTGCCAGCGGGGGACGTAGACGCCCGGGTCCACGCGCACGTTGAGACCGCAGAACTCGACGGTGCCCGTGATCCACGCCAGCGGCTCGCCGGTGAGGCGACGGGCCACCAGGGCGTCGAGCCGGGCGCGATCGCCGGCGGCCGCGGCGAGCAGCTCGTCGGCCTCCTCCTCGGCGGCCACGAACCCGGCGGCCCACAGCACCTCGGCCAGCGCCTCGGGGTCGGTGGGCACCGACCCTCCGCTCGCTGCTGGCTCGGCCACGGCGGCCAGGGTACGACCCGGCTCGCCGGGGCGGCGCGGCTACTGGCGCGACATCTGGGCGCGCGCCTCGGCCTCGACCGTGGCGGCGTCGTCGCGGTTCACCAGCTGGATCACCAGCTCGTGGAGCGTCCCCTGGAACGGGAACGGCGCCTCGTAGCGCGGCGAGATGGGCGAGCCGTGGTCGAAGCCGATGCTGGAGCCGACCGACGAGATCACCCGCATCAAGAGCGGCAGGTCGGCGCGGCCGGCCGAGACCCCGTCGACCAGCACCTCCACCGAGCCACCCCGCCCGTCCTCGCGCCGGAACCGAGCGGTCAGCTCGACGTCGCCCTCGGGCACCACGACGCTCGACGCCACCAGCGTGTGGTCGTCGAACGCGTTGTAGTCGACCAGCAGCCGGTCAGCCTGGACGAAGACGGAGATGCCGGAGTTCTCGGTGCCGGTGGCCCACAGCACGCCCTCGTCGCCTGCCGCCCGCGTGACCCGGGCGGTCAGGTCGAAGGCCCGACCGCCGATGGCTGCGGAAGCCTGGGCGGGGATGGGCGACATCGGCGGGCGGTAGACGTAGCGGCGGTCGACGGGGTGCGGCGAGTGGTCGCGGAAGCGGGCGCCGAACAGCTCGATGAGCCGGTCGTCGAGCGGCAGCACGCCGTGGCGGTCGGCCTCGGCCCACCACAGGTCGATCAGCTCGGCCAGCTTCTCGGGCTGGGCGGCGGCCAGGTCGTCGCACTCCGACGGGTCGGCGGCGAGGTCGTAGAGCTCCCACGCCTCGTCGTCGTAGGGCACCCGCTGGGTGTGCTTCTGCACGGCCTTCCAGGTGCCGGCCACCAGGGCGCGGCTGCCGCCCATCTCGAAGTACTGGAGCTCGTTGGTGGCCGGAGCTGCGGGGTCGGCCAGCACGGAGGCGAACGAGTGCCCGGTCACGGGGAGCTGCTCGAGGCCGCGGTAGGTGGCCGGCGGAGTGACGCCGAGCAGCTCGTAGATGGTGGGCACGACGTCGGCCACGTAGGTGAACTGGGTGCGGGTGGTGCCCCGCTGGTCGGCGGCGATCCCGGCCGGCCAGTGCACGACCATGGGCACGTGGACGCCACCCTCGTGGGTGTTCTGCTTGTACCAGCGGAACGGGGCGTTGCCGCACTGGGCCCAGCCCCACGGGTAGTTGGTGTGGCTGTGGGGGCCGCCGATGTCGTCGATGCGCTCGATGGCCTCGTCCGGCGTCTCGAGGATGCCGTTGAAGAACTTCATCTCGTGCATGACGCCGAACGGGCCGCCCTCCTGGGAGGCGCCGTTGTCGGCCATCACCACCAGGATCGTGTTCTCCAGCTGGCCCAGGTGGCGCAGGCCGTCGACCAACCTCCCGATCTGGTCGTCGGTGTGGTCGAGGAAGGCGGCGAAGGCCTCTTGCAGGCGGGCGGCCAGGCGCTGCTGCACCTCGGGCAGCTCGTCCCACGGCTCCACGCCCGGGTTGCGGGGGGCGAGCTGGGTGCCGGCGGGGACCACGCCGGCGGCCACCTGCCTGTCGAACCAGCGCTGGCGCACGACGTCCCAGCCCTCGTCGAACGCGCCCCGGTACTTGGCGAGGTACGGCGGCGGCGCCTGGTGGGGGGCGTGGGTGGCGCCCAGCGGCACGTAGGCGAAGAACGGCTTGTCGGGGCGGACGCCCTTGCTGTCGGACACCATGCGCAGGAGCTGGTCGACCAGGTCCTCGGTGAGGTGGTAGCCGTCGTCGGGCCCGGCGGGCGGGTCGACCGGGTGGTTGTCGCAGACCAGGTCCGGGTGGAACTGGTCGGTCTCGCCGTCGAGGAAGCCGTAGAAGCGGTCGAAGCCGCGGCCCAGCGGCCACTGGTCGAACGGGCCGGCGGCCGAGCACTGCTCCATGGGGGCCAGGTGCCACTTGCCGACGCAGAACGTGGCGTAGCCCTCGTCGCGCAGCACCTCGGCCACGGTGGCGGCGTGGTTCGAGATGTGGCCCAGCTGGTTGGGGAACCCGGTGCGGAAGTTCGACAGCGCCCGCATGCCCACCGCGTGCTGCGACCGACCCGTGAGCAGCGAGGCACGGGTGGGCGAGCACAGCGGCGTCACGTGGTGGTTGGTGAACTGCAGGCCGCCGGCGGCGAGGGCGTCGATGTTCGGCGTGTCGATGGTGGAGCCGTAGCAGCCGAGCTGGGCGAAGCCGGTGTCGTCGAGCAGCACGACCACGACGTTCGGGGCGTCGTCGGCCGGGTGCGGCGGCTCGTCGAACCACGGATCGGACTCGGGCACGGTGCGGGCGATGCGGCCCTCGAAGCGGCTGGCGCGGGCCACGTCAGCGACCCCCTGCAGCGGTGCGCCCCACGAGCGCGGTGGCGGTGCGGCTGGTGGTCATGGCGTTCCTCGCTGCGGTGGCGGCGCCGTCCCCTGACGGCCCCGACCATCCGACACTCTTGACACCCCAACTGTCAATAGTTTGGGGTCGCTGGAACCAGCACCCCGGGAACTTGTCGCAGTTGTCGACCGGGGCGTCGTCCAACTGCGACGAGTTCGTGGTGGTGGGTGGGCGCTTGGTCAGCCGGCGTCAGCCGGTGTAGGCGGCGCGGCCGGCGACCGGGGTGGCGGGGGCGGCGGTGCCGGGGCCGGTGGCGGCGGGGGCCGTCGTGGTGGGGGTGGGAGCGGGAGCGGGGTCGGGCAGGACGACGGGGCACGGGGTGGCGTCGGCCTCGGGGACCAGGCACACGGCGTGGGCGCCACCGGTCTTGGCGGTGGTGACGTGGATGACGCCGGCCACCGGGTCGGGCTCGGCGGACCACGTGCCGTCGGCGTCGCTGGTAACGACCTTCCACCCGTCTGCGTAGGCCGGGGGCACCACCAGGTCGGTGGGGCCGGTGGCGTCGTCGTCGGCGAAGACCACCCGCAGGCGTCGGGTGGCGGTGTCGAACCCGGCCGACGTGGGGGCGCCGGCCACGGCCTGGGCCCACGGCTGGATGATCTGGTCGAAGCCCGGGTCGGGCAGCGAGGCGGGGTCGAAGTAGAAGGCGGTCCAGCCCGAACCGATCTCGTCCATGAGCGCCACGCTCCGGTCGATGAACGCCTCCATGCCGGGCTTGGAGGCGTCGGACACGCCCCACTCGCCGAAGATCATCGGCACGTGGTTGCGCTGCGGGTAGCCGACGATGGCGGCGCGGAAGCGGGTGAAGAACGCCTCGTTCAGGACCGGCGTCCCGCCGCCGTAGGTGGCCGTCTCGATGGCCGAGTCGTACATGTGCGGGTAGTAGGCGACCTTGGTGCCGTGGATCTTCCGCAGCGCCGGGGTCAGCCCGAGCGAGGCCTCGTTGGCCGGCTCCACGAAGATCCAGCGCTCGGTGTCGACGGTGCGGATGGCGTCGGTGAGGCGCTGGTACAGGTCGGAGAGCTGGCCGCCCTCGATGCGGTTCACCGCCTCCTGCAGGGTCTCGCCGGCGCGCAGCTCACCGAACGGCTCGTTGAGCAGGTCGTAGCCGAAGACCGCCGGCTCGCTGCCGACCTGGTCGACCACCTCGAGCCAGGCGTCGACCTGGGCCTGGCGCAGGTCGGCGTCCTCGTAGAGGTGCTGCCAGGCCCGCATGAGCGCCGGCTGCACGGCGTTGAGGAACCACACGTCCTGCGGCACGAAGGGCAGCCCGTCGCTGCGGGTGGCCCACACCGGGATGCCGTTCGAGCCGAAGGCGGCGCCGAAGTTGTCCTGGTGCATGTCGAGGATGACCTTCAGGCCGTGGGCCTCCGCCCGGGCCAGCACCGTGCGCACGCCGTCGAAGTAGGCCTGGTCGTAGGTGCCCTGGGTGGGCTCGAACTGGTCCCAGTAGACGCTGATCCGGATCAGGTCGAAGCCGGCCGCCGCGGTGGCGGCGAGCCGGGCGTCGGAGGCGTCGGCGGGCAGGTCCCGGCTCTTGATGTTGATGCCACGCACCTGGCGGGCCCGGCCCTGGGCGTCGGCGAACCACGTCCGCCCGTCGGTGCCGGTGGTGGTGGTCCACCCCGCCGTCGAGTGGGCGTCGGGAGCGGGCGCCACGCGGCCGACCCGAGCGGGCCCGTCCGGCGCGGCCTGGGCGACGGGGCCGCCCACGGCCAGCCCGGCGGCGAGCGCCGCCACCCCGATCGACCGCCACCGACGTGCCCCGCTGCGCTGCTCCCCCATGGCCCGCCAACCTAGCGAGCACCACCGGGGCCGAGCCGTCCGACCTCGACCGCTCGCCCAGCCTCCTGGAGCAGGCAAGCACCACCGTGACGCAGGACCTCCTCGGAACCCCGACGGCGTTCGACCGAGGCGGCAGGGCCCACGCCGACGCCGGTACGGTCCCGGGCGTGAGCGGACCGCGAGCGGGCACCCGGAACGCAGAGGCCGATGCGCTGCTCGTGGCCCGCGGGGCCGGCGACCTCGCCCACCCGGGCGGGAACCTGCTCCACCACCTGCAGCGCACGAGCGACCTGCTGCGCGGGTGGGAGGCGCCCGAGGCCACCGTCCTGGCCGGCCGGTGCCACGCCGCCTACGGCACCGCCGGCTTCCCGGCGGCCCTTCTCGCCCTCGACGAGCGCGACGTGCTGCGCTCGGCCATCGGCGACGAGGCCGAGGCGATCGTGCACCGCTACGGCTCCTGCGACCGGGCGGCCACCTACCCGACGCTCGCCACGGCCGAGCCGGCGTTCACCGACCGCTTCGCCGGCGCGGTCGTCGAGCTCGACGCCGATGGGTGGCGGTCCTTCGCCCTCGTGTCCCTCGCCAACGAGCTCGACATCGTGCGCCACGGCGACCTCGCACCCGAGGCGCTGCACGCCATCGCCACCTTCTTCGAGCGCCTCGCCCCGTTCGCGCTCGACGAGGCCGAGGCCGCCCTCGCCGAGGTCCTCTGGCGCTGAGGCGCCGCGGTCGGATCCGGTAGACACGCAGGGCCGGCACCGACCTCGTGGTGCCGACCCACCGGAACAGGACGCTGCCATGAGCTCCCCCACCGCCTCGCCCGCCCGACCCGCCCGTGCCGGAGCCCTCCGGTGAGGGTCTCGCTCGGCCTCCCCACCCACCGGGTCGACCAGGGCGCCGACCTGGTCTCCGGCTCGGCCATCGGTGAGCTGTCGGCGGCCGCCGAGGAAGCCGGCTTCGGCGCCGTGTACGTCACGGAGCACCCGTTCCCCACCACGGCCTGGCTCGACGGCGGCGGCCACCACGCCCTCGACCCCTTGGTGGCCCTCAGCTTCGCCGCCGCCGCCACCCGGACCATCCGGCTCCACACCAACCTGTTCGTGGCCGCCTACCGCAACCCGTTCCTGGCGGCGAAGGGCCTGTCGACGCTCGACGTGCTGAGCGGGGGCCGCCTCGTGGTGGGCGTCGGCGCCGGCTACCTGGAGGGCGAGTACGACGCGCTGGGCGGGGCGTTCGCCACCCGCAACGACGACACCGACGCCGCCCTCGCCGCCTGGCGCGCCGCGTGGACCGGCGAGTCGGTGGTGGCCGAGGGCGACGGGTGGCGCGCGCCCGGCAACACGATGCTCCCCCGGCCCGCGCAGCAGCCCGGCCCGCCCATCTGGATCGGCGGCAACAGCAAGCGCGCCATCCGCCGCGCCGTCGAGCTGGCCGACGGCTGGTCGCCGTTCCCCACCTCCCCCGCCGTGGCCACCGCCACCCGCACCGCCGCGCTGCGCACGCCCGAGGACCTCGCCGGTCGCCTCGACTACGCCCGCGAGCACGCCGCGTCCATCGGCCGCACCGGGCCGTTCGACGTCGCGTTCATCCCGCGAGGGCTGCGCATGGGCGCCGGCGAGCCCGTCGACGCCGATGCCGTGGTCGCCAGCTGCGCGGCCCTGGCCGCCGTGGGGGTGAACTGGATCACCGTCGCCTTCGCCGAGGGAACCCGTGACGGCCAGCTCGCCCAGATCGCCACCTGGGCCACCGACGTGCTGCCCGCCCTGGCCGAGCTCGAGGCCACCCCCGTCCTCCCCGCGTGACGCCGCCGCCCACCGGCGACCCCGGAGCGGTCCTCAGGCCGGACGCGATCCTCGATCGAACCGAGGCCGGGCCCACAGCACCACGGCCGTGACCGCCGCCAGCCCCCAGACCACCGCCACCGCCGAGACCAGGCCGGAGCCGTAGTCCCGGGGCCGGAGCGACGCGTTGTCGGGGCGGCCCCCGAGGTCGAGCACCAGCGGCGCGGCGAACGCCACCAGCACGGCGGTGGCCAGGAGCGCCGCGCGCCGGGAGCCACGCCCAGCGGGGCAGCCAGCGTCGACCGGCCAGCCCGACAGCAGCCACCAGCGGCACCACCACCAGGTCCAGGGCGAGGGCGCCGCCTGCGAAGAACGGGATGAACGACGAGAGCCCGTTGCCCTCGCCACCGAGCAGGCCCACCAGGCCGAACAGGGCGATGGCGGCGCCGACGCCCATGCCCACCCAGAAGGCCCGCCCGGGCGACACCGATCCCTCGCTCGACCCCTCGCTCGGCTCGGGGGCGGGCTCGGTCGTCGTCGCCACGGTCATCGGACGTCCAGCTCGTTGACCCACTTGGTCTGGAACACCCCGGGCCGGTTGGGGGCGATCAGCCGCAGCGGGTAGCCGTGGTCGAGCGCCAGCGCCTCGCCGTCGAGCCGCAGCGCGAGGAGCGTGTCCGGATCGGCCGCCACCTCGGCCGAGACCGTCGAGGCGCGGTACCGGCCGCCGCCCTGGAGCGACCCCACCACCACCTCGGCCCCGTCGGCAGCGCCGGCCGCGGCGAGCAGGTCGCGCAGCGGCACGCCGGTCCACGACGCCGACGCGCTCCAGCCCTCGACGCAGGCGATGGGCAGCGTGGCGGTGCGCTGGGGCATGGCCCGCAGCTGGGCCAGCGACAGCGAGGTCGGCTGCTCCACCCGCCCCTTCACCTCGAGGCGCCAGGAGTCGTCGACCTTGGAGGCCTTGATCCCGGCGCTGCGGGCCGACTTGTTGACGGGCAGCCCCTGCGGCCCGATCTGCGGGTCCCGCGGGGCGAGCACCGACCACCGGCGCAGCGGCCCCCAGGTCTGGCCGGCGGTGGCCACCGTGACGGCCCCGGCCCCCACCGCCACGCTGCCGAGGAACCAGCGCCGCTCCGATGGGCGGGCCCGACCGGGCAGCTCGCCGCCGGTGCGCTCGCCTCGCCGCACGACGGCTGCGGTGGTGGCGGCCTTGGCGCCGATGTGGGCCACCAGGCCGCCGATGGTGATCCACGCCGCCCAGTAGTGCGCGGTCGGGAAGAAGAAGCCCCACGGGTACCACTGGAACGTGTTCAACGTGCCGGTCACCAACAGGAACGCGCTGCCGCCCACCAGGGGGGAACAGCATCGCCCGCTCGACGCCCTTGGCCACGGTGGCCGCCACCGGCTTGGCCCAGAACCGCGGCGCCACCACCCAGAGCTTGGCGACGAGGAGCGGGATGGTGGCGATGCCGGTCGCCACGTGCAGGCCTTGGGTGACCCGGTAGGCGCCGGCGGGGCGCGCCGGCCACGAGAACCACGAGTAGGGGTGCTGGATGAGGTGGGAGAGCAGCCCGGTGGCGAAGCACACCGTGAACGACATGCCGAGCGCCAAGCCCAGCCAGGCCGCCACCTTGGTGTCGTGCAGCGGTGAGGCGTAGCGCCCGGCGATGCCGTGCGGCGGGTCGTTCGGGGCCTCGGGCCCGGACGGAGCCGGGCCGGCGACCTCGGTCGCGGTCACGCCGCCGCCTCGCCGCGGCCGAGCTCCACGAACCAGCGGCCGCAGTCCTCGGTGGCCGCCATCCGGTGGAGGCCGACCTCGGCGGCCAGGCCGTCGATGGCGTCGAGGCCCACCTGGGCCCAGGGGAACCACGCCGACGCGGCGTCGCCGCGCTCCACGCGCCGCGAACCGGTGCACGCCGGTCCCCGGCGCGCCGACCTCCACCAGCAGGCGGCCCTCGGGGTCGAGCAGCTGCGCGACGCGGCGCAGGAGCCGAACCGGGTCGCCGCCGATGCCGATGTTCCCGTCGAAGAGCAGGGCGGTGCGCCAGCGGCCCACCCCGGGCATCGGGTCGAAGACCGAACGGACCAGGGCCGCAGCGTGGCGCTCGACGGCCTGGCCGACCGCCACCGGGCTGGCGTCGACGCCCATGGCCGGGATGCCCCGCTCGGAGAGGGCGACGACCAGCCGACCGGGCCCGCAGCCGATGTCGAGCACCGGACCGTGCACGTGGGCCAGCCGCCGCTGCTCGAGCGCATCGGCGGGGGCGCTCCACTGGTCGACGTCGAGGTCGATGACCGTGCCGTCCTCGCCGCAGAGGCGGGTGGCCGGCGCCGGCAGCACCGCGACGCTCATCGGTCTGCCCCCACCCGGCCGTGGGCCCGCACCGCAGCGGCGAACCGCGTGCCCGGCGCAGCGGCCGCCACGGTCACGGCATCGGCCGGCTCGTCCACGTCGGTGACCGTCGGCAGGAGCGTGGTCGTGAGCCCGAGCGACCGGAGGCGAGCGAGCTGGCGGGGGCCGGTGTCGGACCGGCTCGTGGGGATGCCGGCGAACACGCCGGGCGGGCAGCGGTGGAAGCCGATGGCCCACCAGCCACCGTCGGCCGCCGGCCCGAGCACGGCGTCGGTCCCCGGCACCTCGAGGGCGTCGAAGGCCCCGTCGAGATCGGCCGCGGTGAGCTGCGGCGTGTCCATCCCGATCTGGAGGCCGGGCCCGGCGGCGTCGGCCCAGGCGCCGGCCAGCCGCACTGCCAGGTCGCCGTGCACCTGGGGCACCACCTCGAAGGCGGCGGGGACGATGCCCGTGGGATCGCCGTCGAAGGACACGACCACCCGATCGGCCCGGCAGGCTGCTGCCGCGGCGAAGGTGTCGGCCAGGGCGGCGGCGGCCAGCGCGGCGGCGCCGTCGGCGCCGTAGGCCGGGATCAGCCGGGTCTTGGCCCGGCCCGGCAGGGGCTGCTTGGCGACGATGAGGAGGTCCACCCCTGCACCCTCCCCGACGAGTCCTTGCGGACGAACCCCTAGGTGCTTACGAAGCGGGGAACAGCGCACGGACCACCCGGCCAGGGCCGGGATCGGTCCGTAGGGTGCGGTCGTGGCCTCCCTCCAACGCCAGCGCGTGCTGGTGATCGACGACGACCCCAACGTCAGCGAGGTCGTCGCCGCGTACCTGGAGCGCGAGGGGGCCATCGTCGAGGTCCGGTCCGACGGGCTGTCCGGGCTGGAGGCTGCGCTGGCCGATCCGCCCGACCTCGTGGTGCTCGACCTCATGCTCCCGGGCCTCGACGGGCTCGAGGTGTGCCGCCGCCTGCAGGCCCTCGCTCCCGTGCCGGTCGTGATGCTGACCGCCAAGGGTGACGAGACCGATCGCATCATCGGGTTGGAGCTCGGCGCCGACGACTACGTGAGCAAGCCGTTCTCGCCACGTGAGCTCGTCGCCCGGATCAAGGCCGTGCTCCGCCGAGCCAACGCCCCGCTCGCCCCGGTGGGCGCCGGCGCCGCCCAGCTCTCCTCCGGCCCGCTCGAGATCGACGTGACCGCCCACGAGGCGCACCGCGACGGCGACCTGCTGGCCCTCACCGCCCGCGAGTTCGAGCTGCTCGTCCACCTGGTGCGCCACCCCCGGCGGGCCTTCCGGCGCGAGGAGCTGCTGGAGCGGGTCTGGGGCACGCGCTTCGGCGACACGTCGACCATCACCGTCCACGTGCGCCGCCTGCGCGAGAAGATCGAGGTCGATCCCTCGGCCCCGCAGCACCTCGTCACGGTGTGGGGCATCGGCTACCGGTGGGAACCGTGACCGCCCGCGTCGCCCGCTACGGGCCTGCCCTCGCCGTCGGCGTCGTCCTGACCCTCGCCGCTGCGGCGTTCCTCGACGCTCCCCTCGGCGACGCGCTCACGCTGGTGGGCCTGGCCGTGACCGGGGCCGCCATCGCCGCCCTCCTCGGTTCCGCCCTTGGTGCGACGGTGCGGGGCCGGCCGCTCGCCGTGCAGGTCACCGTCATCGCCGTGACGGCGATCGCCGCCTCTCTGGCCGGTGCGGTGCTGGCCGCCAACGCCATGTTCGTGTCCACCCACGACCTCCGTGCCCTCCTGGTGGTGCTGGCCGCTGGTGGCACCGCCGCCGCAGTCGCCGCGCTGCTGCTGGGCGGGCGCCTGGGCCGGGCCAGCGAGGACCTGCGCGACCTGTCCGACCAGCTCGCCAACGGCACCCTCGTCGAGCGGCCCCGGCCCCTGCCGGCGGAGCTGGCCCAGGTGGCCGACCAGCTGACCGCCACCTGGGGCCGGCTGGAGGAGGCCCGCACGAAGGAGCGGGCGATGGAGGCGTCCCGCCGCGAGCTGGTGGCCTGGGTCTCCCACGACCTGCGCACCCCGCTCTCGGGCATCCGGGCCATGGTCGAGGCGCTCGAAGACGGCGTGGTCACCGACCCGGCCACCGTCGACCGCTACCACGCCACCATCCGCCAGGAGGCCGAGCGGCTGACCCAGCTGGTCGACGACCTCTTCGAGCTGAGCCGCATCCAGGCCGGCGCCCTCGACCTCGACCTCCAGCGGGTCGGGCTGGCCGACCTCGTCTCCGACGCCCTCGCCGCCACCGGTCTGGCGGCCGACGCTCGGGGGGTCGTGCTCCAAGGCGAGCTCCACGAGCCCGCTCCAGAGGTGGCCGCCTCGGTGCCGGACCTCTCGCGCGTCATCCGCAACCTCCTCGACAACGCCATCCGCCACACCCCCGCGGCGGCGAGGTGCGCGTCGAGGCGGCGACCGTGGGGCAGCACGCCGTCCTGTCGGTGAGCGACAGCTGCGGCGGCATCCCCGACCACGAGCTGGATCGCGTCTTCGACCTCGCCTTCCGTGGCGACGCCGCCCGCACGCCGGGCCAGGGCGGGGGCGGCTTCGGCCTCGCCATCGCCCGCGGCCTGGTGGAGGCCCACCAGGGCGACATCGCGGTGGCCAACGAGCCCGGCGGCTGCCGGTTCACGGTCCGCCTGCCCCTGGGGCCCTGATGCCCCGCTCCCACCCGACCGCAGCCGGTCGAGGCTCAGGTGGTGCGGAGGATCCGGGACATGTCCCGCACGGTCCGGACGGTGCCCTTCACGGTGCCGGTCACCTTGGAGCGCCCCTCGCGCGGCCGGTACGGGACGGGCACCTCGGCCACCCGCCAGCCGGCGCGGTCCGCGCGGAGGACCATCTCGAGCGGCCAACCGAACCGGCGGTCGACCATGCCCAGGTCGAGCAGCGCCTGCCGTCGAACGGCGCGCAGCGGACCGAGGTCGCGAAGGGCGAGGTCGGTGCGGCGGCGGACCTCGAAGGCCAGGAAGCGGTTGGCGACGCGAGCGTGGGCCGGCCAGGCCCCCGCCGTGGCGATGCGCTCGCCGAGCACCAGGTCGGCGACGCCGGCCAGGACGGGGTCGGCCACCAGCGGGAGGTCGGCGGGGTCGAGCGAGCCGTCGGCGTCCATGAAGCAGACGACGTCGTCGGTGGCGGCGAGCAGACCGGCCCAGCACGCGCTGCCGAAGCCCCGCTCGGGCTCGTGCACCACGAGGGCCCCGGCCGCTCGGGCCAGGTCGGGCGAGCCGTCGGTGGACCCGTTGTCGACGACGATGGGCCGGTAGCCGGCGGGCATGGCGGCCAGGACCGCCTCGATGGCGGCGGCCTCGTCGAGCATGGGCAGCACGACGTCGGGCACGGCGCGGGACCGTACCAGCGCCTGGCCCGGTCCCGGCCGGTGCTCGCCTGGGTCGCGCTGGTCACGGTGGCATCCCTGGTGGGGATCCCGTTCCGCATCGACTGGAAGCTCAAGGCACCACCGTTCGCCGGTGCGGTCGACCTCCCCTTCCTGCCGGCCGTGCCGGTGGTGCTCGGCCTCGGCCTGGTGCTGGCCGCCCGCCTGCCCGGCTGGTGCGTCCGCCTCGGCTGGCGTCGCCTGCTCCTCACCGCCGCCCTCGTCGGCCTGGCGTGGGGTGGTGCGCTGGCGCTGGTGCGGGGGCCGTCCGGCCTCGACCGTGGGCTCGACGGGCGCTTCGAGTACCCGGCCGTGGTGGCCCAGGTCGACGACATCGGCCTCGGGCGCTTCGTCGACACCTTCACCGAGCCGACCGTCCTCGAGCGCTACCCCATCCACGTGCAGGGCCACCCGCTGGGGGCCGCCCTGCTCTTCGTCGGCCTCGACCGGGTCGGCCTCGGCGGTGCCGCGGGTGCCGCCGCGTTCCTTCTGGTGGCCGGCGCCGCCGCCACCCCGGCCGTGCTCCTCGCCGTGCGCGACGTGGCCGGCGAGCGTCGCGCCCGCCAGGCGGCGCCGTTCCTGGTGCTCGCCCCTGCGGTCCTCTGGACGGTCACCTCGGCCGACGCGCTCTACGCCTCGGTCGGTGCCTGGGCCGTGGCCCTGCTCGTCCTGGCCTCGTCGCCAGGGCGCGCCCTGGGCCGCCGAGCCGTCCTGGCCGTCGCCGGCGGCGTGCTCTTCGGCCTCGGCGTGAACCTGAGCTACGGCTTGGCGCCGCTGGTGCTGGTGCCGATCGTGGTGATCGCCGTGCGGCGGCGCTGGTCCGTGCTGGCCGGTGCCGCGCTCGGCGGGGCGGCGGTGCTCGCTGCCTTCGCCGCCGCCGGCTTCTGGTGGTTCGACGGGTTGGCCGCCACCCACGTCCGCTACCTGGCCGGCGTGGGCGCCCGCCGGTCCTTCGCCTACTTCGCGCCCCTCGGCAACCCGGCCGCGCTGGCCGTGGCAGCGGGCCCGGCGATGGCGCTGGGCCTGGCTCGCGTCCGCGACCGGAAGCTGTGGCTCCTGGCCGGCGGCGCCCTCGCCGCCGTCGTGGTCGCCGACCTCACCGGCCTGTCCAAGGCCGAGGTCGAGCGCATCTGGCTGCCGTTCGTGCCGTGGCTGCTGGTGCTCGCCGCCGGCCTGGCCGACCGTTCCGACCGTCCTGGTCGTGGGTCCGACGCGAGCCACGATCCGACGGCCGTCACTGCCGCAGAGCCGACCACCGTCGCGGCCTGGTCGCCGCTCGCCTCGCAGGCGCTGGTCCTGCAGGTCGTGGTGGCCGTGCTGGCCGAATCCGTCGTCAAGACCCTCTGGTAGGAGCAACGTGCGCATCCTCGTCACCGGTGGCCTCGGCTTCATCGGCTCCCACCTCGTCGACCGCTTGGTCGCCGACGGCCACGACGTCGCGGTCCTCGACTCGCTCGCCCCCCACGTCCACGCCACCGCGCCCGCCTACGCCAACCCCGCCGCCACCTACGTCGAGGGCGACGTGCGCGACCCCGACGCGTGGCGGCAGGTGCTGCCCGGCGTCGACGCGGTGTCGCACCAGGCGGCCCGCGTGGGCCTGGGCGTGAGCCCGGCCGACGTGCGCGGCTACGTGGAGGACAACGACGTGGGCACCGCCGTGGGCCTGTGGTGCCTCCACGAGGCCGGCTTCGCCGGGCGACTGGTGCTCGCCTCGAGCATGGTCGTCTACGGCGAAGGCGCCTACCGCTGTGCCGAGCACGGCCCGGTGCGGCCCGGCCCACGCCGGCGCGAGGCCCTCGACGCCGGCGACTTCGAGCCGCCGTGCCCCACCTGCGGCCGCCGCCTCGAGCCGGCCCTGGTCGACGAGGACGCTCCCCTCGATCCCCGCAACACCTACGCCGCCACCAAGCTCCACCAGGAGCACCTGGCCGCGGTGTTCGGGCGGGAGACCGGCGTGCCCGTCATCGCGCTCCGCTACCACAACGTCTACGGGCCCCGGATGCCCCGCGACACGCCGTACGCGGGCGTGGCCGCCATCTTCCGCTCGGCGCTCGAGCGCGGCGAAGCGCCCCAAGTGTTCGAGGACGGCGGCCAGCGCCGCGACTTCGTCCACGTGGCCGACGTGGCGGCGGCGAACGTCGCCGCCCTCACCCAGGCCGAGCCGCTGGTCGGCGCCTGCAACGTGGCCAGCGGCCACCCCCACACCGTGGGGGACCTGGCCCACGCCCTCGCCGCGGCCATGGGCGGCCCGACGCCGGTCACCACCGGCGCCTACCGCCTGGGCGACGTGCGCCACGTCACCGCCTCCCCGGCCCGAGCCGCCGAGCAGCTCGGCTTCCGGGCGGCGATCCCCTTCGCCGACGGCGTCACCGAGTTCGCCACCGCTGCGCTGCGCGACGCCTGAGTCGGAGGCCGCGCGCCTCCCCAGGTCAGGGCTCGGTCCTCGCCCCCGACCCGCAGCGGACCAGCACGGTGGAGCCGACGGCCGCAGCCAAGACCGACGCGAGGAGGATGCCGACCTTCGCATCGCCCTGGAGCGGACCGGGCTCGAAGGCGAGGCCGGCCACGAACAGCGAGACGGTGAAGCCGATCCCGGCCAGCACGGCCGCGCCGACCAGCTGCGCCCAGCTGACCCCCTCGGGCAGGCTGGCCAGCCCGATCCGGGTGGCGAGCCACGCGGCACCCGTGATGCCGACGGTCTTGCCCAGGACGAGGCCGACGACCACACCGGTCATCACCGGCCCGGCGGTGCTGAGGCTGTCGCCCCGCAGCTCGATGCCCGCGTCGGCCAGCGCGAACAGCGGGACGACGAGGTAGCTCCTCCACGGGTGGAGGAGGGCGAGGAGGCGATCGGTCAGCGGGACGGAGGTCCGGATCAGGAACGAGACGCGCTGCACCTCCTGCGCGTCGAGCTCCGGCTGGTTCTCGAGGGAGTCGACGATGGCCTCTGTCTCGAGGCGATCCTGGAGGGCGACCGCCGGCGTGAGGTCGACGTGCTCAGGTGGTCGTCTCGGTTCGATCGAGGATGGCGTCGAGCTTCAGGATCTCGCCGGTGGTGACCAGCCCGACGTAGCGGCCGTCGTCGAGGATGGGCAGCCGATCGGTGTCGGCCTCCTCCATCGCCCGCACGGCGGTGCCCAGCGACCACCCCACGTCGCCCACGGGGCCCTCGGTCCGGGCGATGTCGGAGACGGGCGTCGTGGGCCAGGCCTCACGAGCGATCGTGCCGATGTCGTGCAGCAGGACCATCCCCAGGTAGGTGGCCCCGTCGACGACCGGGACGGCGCGCATGTGCAGCTGGCTCACGTGGTGGTCGAACAGCTCGGCGATCGTCGCATCCGGAGGCACCGTGCTGGCGTCGGTGCGCACGGCGGCGGTGACCGGTAGCCGGAGCCGACGTTCGAGCAGGCTGGACCGGGTGCCCTCCTGGTACGGCGTCACCGACGCACTCCCCATCAGGAGCTGGCTCGTGGCGGCGGCGATCAGGGCCGGCACCACGAACCCCGGTCGCCCCGACGTCTCGGCCACGAAGACCACCGCGGCCAGCGGCACCCGGTAACCGGCGCCGAGGAACGCCGCCACGCCGAGGAGCGGGAAGAACGTCGGGTCCGGAGGGTGCACCAGGGCGCTGACCCCGGCTCCCAGCAGCGCGCCCTGCACGACGAGCGGCACGAACAGGCCGCCGACCCCGCCGCCGCCGACCGCCAGCGTGGTCGCCGCCGCCCGGAGGAGGAACAGCACGACGATCGCGCCGATCGCGTGGCCAGGGTCGATCGCCCAGGCCAGCGTGCGATAGCCCGACCCCGTCGAGAGGGCGTCGTCGGTGACGGCATGGGTGGCCAGGAACACCGCCACCAGACCGCCGGCGACGATGGGCAACCTCGTGGCCGGAGACACGTCGGCGGCGAGCCCCTTGGCGAAGCGGAGGATCCACGCGAAGCCTCGGGCCCCGAGCCCGGCGAGCAGGCCGAGCACGGCGGCGCCCCCGAGGTCTCGGAGGTCGAAGGGTGGTGCGCCACCGATGGGGAAGAGCGGCTCCACCCCGTTGATGGCCACGTAGACCACGTAGCTGGACGCCGACGCGAACATCGCCGGCAGCAGCATCCGCCGGGCCAGGTCCTCCCGATACGGGACCTCCAGGGCGAAGACCAGACCGGTCGCCGGCGCCTTGAAGATGGCCGCCACCCCGGCGGCGGCTCCGCACACCATCAAGAGCTTGGCGTCCTCGCGGCTGAACACCCGGCCCCAGCGCCGCTGCAGGCGCGCCCCGATCGCCGTGCCGATGTAGATGGCCGGGCCCTCGAAGCCCATCGCCGCTCCGGACCCGAGGGTTGCGGCGCTGGCGAGCAGGCGGCCCGGCACGGGCCGCTGGTCGAACTCGCCGTCACGGTCGTGGAACGCCTTGATGTACTCGTCGGCCGTCGAGGGCGATGCGCCACCCGCAAGCCACCGGAGGACGAGGTAGGCGACCAGGAGGCCGACCCCCGGGAGCACCGCTTGCGCCCAGAGCGGGAGCTCGAGGACCCGCTCGAAGGCCCCTTCGGCCACGAGCCGGTCGAACCCCGCCACGCCGAGGCCCGTGCAGATGCCCGTGACGATGGCCAACGCTCCCGCCTGGCGGGTGCGACGGCCGACGGCGCCGAGCTGGCGCAGCCGCACGCCCGAGAGCGAAGCCCCTTGCGGCCCACGGATCGGCAGAGGGGCGCTCACAGGTCCCACCCCGTCGCCCACGCCTCGTCGGGAGCCTCGCCCGCCGCGGCTCCGAAGGTCCGCATGGCCCGGACCACCGCGCTCCGCTCCCGAGGCGAGATGTTGGCCACGATCCGCTCGATCTCCACCCGTCGCAGACCGGTGACCTCGTCGACCAGGCGGCGGCCCGGCGCCGCGACGGCCACCTCGACCTCGCGCCGGTTCTCGGCGCGGACCTGGCGCTCGATCAGGCCCTTCGCCACGAGGCGATCGCACAGGCGGGTCGCCGTCGATGGCGACGACCCCAGCTCACCAGCCAGCTCACCCATGGTCATCGCCCCCTTGGCGCAGAGGACGACGACCGCTCGGTACTCCGGCAGCGTGACCTCTTCGTCCACCCCGGCGAGGGACCGGGCGGCGATGGCCACCAATGCCCGCGACGCGCTCAACACGACATCGATGATCTCGTCGACCCGGGACTCTTTCATGATGCAAGGATAGCGGGGCGGAAGGTTTCCCGGGTCGCCGGCGGCTCGCGCACTTCGGTCAGGTTCTGCACCCAGGGGAGGTGGTGAATGGAACCTGACCGTTCACCGCTCGGACATTGGCGGGAGACGGCCCCTTCTTAGGTTGCGCCCCGACCGGAGAAGGACGCACGCGGACGTGTGCGGGGATACGGGAACAAAGGAGCGCTCCATGGCTGCACGGATCGAACGACACCGGACCGGAGGGACCCCATGAGGCCCGCCGTCAAGCGCACGATCGTGGGCCTGGCCGCCACGGTCGGGGCGACCGCCCTCGGCGCGATCGCCTTCGCCGGCCCAGCCGGAGCCCAAGCCGACTCCGAGGTCGTCGTCCTCGGCAAGCAGGTCAACCTGCTGTGGGTGGTGCTCGGTGCCGTCCTGGTGGTGTTCATGCAGGCGGGCTTCGCCTTGGTCGAGACCGGCTTCTGTCGGGCCAAGCACGCCGCCCACGTCATGAGCACCAACTTCGCCATCTTCGGGATCGGCTTCGTGGCCTTCTTCCTCATCGGCTGGCCGCTGATGTTCGGCGGGTTCACCGTCCCGGCCGTCGGCTTCGACGTGCCCACCGGCACCAACCTGATCGGGTCCGGGAACTGGACGTTCCTGTGGCAGGGCGGCTGGGCCGGCTCCGGCAAGGCCTTCTACACCGCCGGCGGCATGGGGATCTTCTTCTACATGGTGGCCTTCATGGACACCGTGGCGACCATCCCCACGGGGGCCATGGCCGAACGGTGGAAGTGGAACGCCTTCGTCGGCTGGGGCTTCTTCTGCGGCGCCTTCTACTACCCGCTGTTCGGCGCGTGGACGTGGGGCGGCGGCTGGCTGGCCAAGGCCGGCAACTCGATGCACCTCGGCCACGGCTACGTGGACTTCGCCGGCTCCGGCGTGGTGCACGCAGTCGGTGGCGTGGCGGGCCTGGCCGGAGCGATCGTGCTCGGGCCCCGCCTCGGCAAGTTCAACAAGGACGGTTCGGCCAACACCCTCGCCGGCCACCACATCCCCATGGCCATGCTCGGGACGTTCATCCTCCTGTTCGGCTGGTTCGGCTTCAACGCCGCCTCGACGTTCGCGGTGACCGACATCCGGTTCGCCGTCGTCGCCCTCAACACCGCCCTCGCCGGCGCCTTCGGTGCGGTGGCGTCGATGTTCTTCATGCAGCTGCGGACGGGCAAGCCCGATCCGGGGATGATGGTGAACGGCATGCTCGGTGGGCTCGTGGCCATCACCGCCCCGTGCGCCTTCGTCCAGCCGTGGGCTGCAGCGGTCATCGGCATCATCGCAGGCGTGCTCATCCCTCTCGCCGCCGAGTTCATCGAGTCTCGGGGCATCGACGACCCGGTGGGCGCCGTCGCGGTGCACGGCGTCGGCGGCTCGTTCGGCGTGCTGTGCGTCGGCATCTTCTCCGACGGCCAGTACGGCTTCGGCTGGAACGCCACCGAGGGGCTCGACGCCCGAGGGGTCACGGGCGTCCTCTACGGCGGCGAGGGCTGGGGCCAGCTGGGCGTCCAGGCGCTCTCGGTCGTGGTCATCTGGACCGTCATCTTCGGGTTCGCCTTCGGGTTCTTCAAGCTGCAGAACAAGCTGATGAAGGGCGGCATCCGTCCCACCGAGGAGATGGAGCTCGAGGGCATGGACATGCCCGAGATGGGAGCGCTCGCCTACCCCGAGTTCCCGCTCATCGAGGACGCCGTCACCGGCCACGGCGGTGGATCCCCCACCGAGGAGGAGCTCACCACGGTCGACTGAGCCTGCCGCCGACGATTCGTCGGACGAGCCCCCTGCCCGACGCCGCTGGCCCCTGCCCCTGCAGGACCGCCAGCGGCGTCGGCCGTTCCGAGGACGAGCCTCGTTCGGAGCGGAGGCGCCCCACGCGTCCCGCCGCCCTTCGCTCGCCGCGCGGCGAAAGGTCAGGGACAGGACGGCGCACCCGAAGCGCACGGGCACCGACACGCTCACGAAACAGCCGTTCCGTACCGTCCGACCCGTCATGGAAGCCCTGGACGCCGAACGCACCGCTGCCCCGCCGGCAAAAGCCGAGACGCGAGCGGCGATCGTGGCCTGGCCGGCGAGCGCCGGGCGTCGATGCGAGCTGGCCCGGCAAGGGATCCCGTGCCTCCTGGTGCTCGAACCAGGCGACGCCCCCCCCTCCGCTGCTCTCCGGCGAGGACTGGGTGCGAAGCGACGCTGACGAGCAAGACGTCGCGGCCCGCCTGGCTCACCTCGCTGCCGGGCCACCTCCGAGGCCCACCGGGCTCCGACTGGCGCTCGCCTCGGCGCTCGACGGCGAGCGCGATGCCGACGACGGGCTGCGCGCCCTGGCCCGCCTCGCTGCCACCCCAGGTCGCCTGGTGACCCTTGGAGACCTGGCGGCGGCCATCGCCCCGGGCTCCGCCGTCGGCCGGACGCGGGTCCGCGCGGCGATCCAGGCTGCGCAGGTCCTGCTCGGCGAGCTGGTGCCGCCCGATGACCCCAGCGAGATCGTGACGGTCGGCCGGGCGGGGCACCTGCTCGACAGAGGGGCTCGGCGGTCGTGATGGTCCCTCGCCACCACCGTCCGATCCGACGCCGGTCGTCCGCCTCGGAGCCCGGTCGGCTGCGGTCCGTGGCCTCCCGTGCGGCGGCTGTCGCGTGCTCCATCGCCTTGCTCGCCATCGTCGCGACGCCATCGTCGTGCGATGCGACGGAGTCGGTGGTCGCGAACGGGCCGGCGGCTGCGGGCGCCCCGCCTGCGGCCGCCAGCCGACCATCGACCAGCGCACGAACCGCTTCCGCGCTGGCGAGCGCGAGCGTCCGCGCGACCCGCCTGTTCACGGGAGCGATACCGCCCACAGCACGCGTGAGCCGGATCGCCTCGGCGACGTCGCTGAAGGTCCAGCGCCACGAGCTGCTCACCATCGTCAGCGCCGTCACCGTCATCACTGCAGCGTTCGCCGCCCTCCGTCGCCGCCGGCGGCCGCAACCGGCGTCCTCCCCGTTGCCCCCTCGACCACGCGGACCGGACGACCCGCGTGGCCCACCCGCCGCTCCGAGCACCCATGCCTGCCGCCGCCCGGCGCCAGGTTCGGTTGCCGGCCGCCCCTGCGGCCGTGGACTCGGAGGTGAACCTTGCTCACGAAAGCTCGTCCGACGAGCGACCCCATCGCTCACGCCATCTCGTGGATCTCGACGAGGGGCATCCAGGTGGAGCGGCGCACCAGCAGCCACCTGGACCTCGACCTGACGCCGCCCGCACACCCCACCCTCTACCTGCTCGATCCGGGCGTGATGCCCCCGATGAACTGGTCAGCGCTCGAAGACTGGGTCCGCCTGCCGGCGGAGGCCTCCGAGCTCTACGACCGGGCGGACCGCCTGCTGGCGCGGGCGGCCATGTCCGGCGGCTTCCGCACCTTCGTCGACGACGACGACGTGCTGCGGGTCGGGGCCCGCCTCGTGCCGTTGAGCCCGCTGGAGGCCTCGTTGGTGCGCGAGCTGCTCGCCCATGCTGGGACGCTGGTGAGGCGAGAGGCGCTCGAAGAGGCGCTGTGGCCGGATGGCTCGGCACCCGAGGCGCGAGCCCTCGACAACCGGATCAAGCGCCTGCGCCGCCACCTGGACGGGCTGCCCCTGCGGATCCACACCGTCCGGGCCCGTGGCTTCCTCATCGAGCAGCGGCCGATGGTCGACCACGACGAGGTGGACTGGCGCAGCTGACCACGGGGCCGGCCTCCGTCGAGCGTTCAGAGCTCGTCGATGTCCGCCAACTGGTCCAGCACGGCCTCGTCGCGCTCCCACTCGCCCTGGCGGTGGGCGGCGCGCCCCACGAGGTGGGCCGCCACCGGAGCGGTGAGGAGCTGCATGGCGATCGTCAGGAGCAGCACCGGGATCACCCCCCGGCCGTCGATGCGGGCCATGGCTCCCGTGGCCACCAGCACCAGGCCGAGCGTCGACGGCTTGGTGGCCACGTGCATGCGCACGAACAGGTCGGAGAACTTCAGCTGGCCCAACCCGGCGAGCGCGCCGAACGCCGCGCCGAGCAGGATCAGGAAGGCACCCACCGCGTCCATCATCGGCGTCGCCCCTCGATGAAGCGGGCGAAGGTCGAGGTGCCGAGGAACGCCACCAGGGACACCACGACCCCGACCACCAGGTAGGTGGACCGACCGGTGTAGGCGCCCCAGGCCGTCAGCGCGGTGACCACGATCGTGAGGATCGAGTCGAGCGACACCACGCGGTCGGAGAGGTTCGGGCCGATCACCAGCTTGGCGAGGAAGCCGGCGCCGCCGATGGCGAGCAGGACGAGGGCGGCAGCGATCACGAGGGGTCCTCGATGCGATGGGGCTCAGACGGGACGGGCTCGGGCGCCGGGCCCGCGGTTCGGCCGCAGATGGCGGCCCGCTCCTCGGCGGTGCCGAAGGCGTCGACCACCCGGCGCTCGAGGTCGGCGACCTCCTCTCGGGTGGCGTCGACGCTGTCGAACGCCAGCACGTGCACGAACAGCACGGTGGGCCGGCCCCGGGCGTCGAGGGTGAGGGTGCCCGGTGTGAGGGTGATGGCGTTGGCGATGATCGTGGCCAGGCGGCCCGACCGGGTGCGCAGGGGGACCACCACCACCGCGGTCCGGATGCTGGAGCGCCGCTTCGGGACGATGACCTCGCGGGCCACCGACACGTTCGAGACCACGAGGGCCCAGGCGAACCACAGCGTGAACGAGAGGGCGGGCAGAGGGTGGACGGTGAACGGGTCGTCCCGGACCTCGGTGGGCGGGAACACGAGCACCAGCGCGGTGCCGCAGAGCAGCCCGGTCACGACGTTGGGGAACGTGACGCTGCCCCACAGCGCCAGCCAGACCACCACCAGCCAGCCCACGAGGAGGGCCCGGCCCAGGACGGGGTGCCCGGTCACCGCAGCACCGCCCGCACGTAGGCCGCGGGATCGAGGAGGTCGGC
The DNA here is from genome assembly GCF_019048865.1 of Aquihabitans sp. G128. Lineage (GTDB taxonomy): Bacteria > Actinomycetota > Acidimicrobiia > Acidimicrobiales > Iamiaceae > Aquihabitans. The sequence goes on from NZ_CP077604.1 coordinate 3,103,612, forward strand.
CGCCGCCCGCTGGCAGTAGCCGAACACCGGGCCGGCGGCCACCGCCAGCCCGAGCGATGCGACGACCAGCCCGCCGGTGGCCAGGAGCATCGGCAGGGTGCCGCCGAAGCGGACCGACGTCGCATCGTCGGGCTCGGCCACGAGCTCGACCTCGCCCCAGAACGCCCCCGCCCAGATCTTCGACATGGAGAAGAGCGTGAGCACGCTGACGACGAGGCTCACCGCCACCACGGCCCACTCCTCGGCCGAGAGGCCCGCCTGCACCACCGAGAGCTTGGCCACGAACCCCGAGAACGGAGGGATGCCGGCCAGGCTCAGCGCCGGCAGGAGGAACATCCACCCGAGCAGCGGGTATCGCCTCGCCACCCCGCCGATGCTCGCCAGGCGGGTGGACCCGGCGGCGTGGTCGACCAGCCCGCCCACCAGGAGCAACGTGCTCTTCAGCACGACCTGGTTGACGACGTAGAGGATGGCCGCGGCGATGCCGGCGACCGTGAACAGGCCCAGGCCGAGGACCATGTACCCGATCTGGCTCACGATGTGGAAGCTCAGGATCCGCTTCACGTCGTCCTGGGCGATGGCGCCCAGGACCCCGACGACCATGGTGATCCCGGCGATCACGAGGATGAAGCCCCCGATGCGATCGCCGGGGAGCACGATCAGGGTCTGGGTGCGGATCAGGCAGTAGACGCCGACCTTGGTCAGCAGGCCGGCGAACACCGCGGTGATCGGCGTCGGTGCCGTCGGGTAGCTGTCGGGCAGCCAGAAGAAGAGGGGGAACACGGCCGCCTTGATGCCGAACACCACGAACATCAGCAGGGCGAAGGCGACCCGAACCCCCTCGGGCACCGTGTGCATCCGCACGGCGAGGTCGGCCATGTTCACGGTTCCCAGCGACGCGTACAGCAGGGCGAGCAGCACCACGAAGAGCGTCGACGCCACCAGGTTGATGATCACGTAGGTCATGCCGCTCTGGACCTGGTCGCGTCGTCCCCCGAGGGTGATCAGGATGTAGCTCGCGGTGAGCATCATCTCGAAGGCCACGAAGAGGTTGAACAGGTCGCCGGTGAGGAACGAGAGCCCCACCCCGGCGGCCAGCACCAGGTAGACGGGGTGGAACGAGGGCTGCTCCTGCTCCGTGCCGGGCTGGCCCATGGCGAACACCAGCACGGCGAGCAGGACGGGCGACGCCACCACGAGCATCAGGGCACTGAAGCGGTCGGCCACCAACGAGATCCCCACCGGCGCGGACCAACCACCCATGAACGCCGCGCTGGGCCCGTGCCGGTCGACGTCGACGAGCATGGCGATCGACGCACCGGTCGTGATGACGAAGGCCAGGGCGCCGACGGCCCGCTGCACGTTGCGCTGCCGGGCGAAGGCCATGGAGATGCCTGCGGCGATGAGCGGGACCACCACCGGCAGGGGGAGCAGGACGCGCATCACGGGCCGTCCTCCTCGCCCAACGCGGGTCCGCCGGCCTCGGCATCGGCGCCGGCGGCGGCCATCGCCTCGATGTCGGCGACCTCCTCGTCGGCCAGCGCGGCGAGCGCCCCCGCGATGCGACGGTCTTCGACGTCGTCCTCCACCAGGTCGTCGCCGGTCAGCTGCCAGCTCCGGAAGGCGAGCGCCAGCAGGAACGCCGTGACGCCGAACGAGATGACGATGGCGGTCAGCGCCAGCGCTTGGGGCATCGGGTCCGCCACCCGCTCGCCCTTCGTCGCCCCGATGAACGGCGCCACCCCACGTCGCCCGCCGGACAGGAGGAGCAGGAGGTTGGCACCGTGGCCCATCAAGCCGAGGCCCACGATGAGCCGACTGAGCCGACGCTGGAGCAGGAGGTAGGTGCCGAGGGAGAACAGGAGGGCGGTGGAGAACGCCAGCAGCAGGCTCATCGTCCCGTCTCCTGTCGAGCCCACGAGTTCCCCAGCGAGGGCAACCGCTCGCCGAAGGCCACCAGGAGCATCAAGGTCATGCCCACCACCACGAACGCCACCCCGATGTCGAAGACGAGGGCGGTGTTGTAGTGGGCCGCGCCCATCGGCCCCAGGTGCACCTCGCCCTTGAAGTGCTCGAGCAGCTCGCGGCCCGCGAGGAGCGGGACGATGGCCGAGCCCGTGGCACAGGCCAGCCCGATGCCGAGCAGCGTCCACGCACGGACGGGCAGCGCCTCACGGACCTCGTCGATGCCACCCGCCACGTAGCGCAGGGCGAGCGCCGCTCCGGCGACGAGGCCACCGACGAAGCCGCCGCCCGGACGGTTGTGGCCGGTGAAGAGCAAGAACAGGCCGAGGAGGAAGGCCGAGTGGAAGACCACGCGCACCACGACGTCGAGGATCAGGGACCGCCTCATCGCTGGTCCTGCGGCTTGCTGCTCGGTCCACGGAGCGGCGCGAACGAGCGGAGCTCACGACCCTCGCGCCGAGACAGGCGAGCAAGGCTGTAGACGCCGATCGCGGCCACGGCCAGCACGGTGATCTCGCCCATGGTGTCGAAGCCGCGGATGTCGACGATCACCACGTTGACCACGTTGCGCCCGCCGCCCTCGGTGAGGGCCCGGTCGATGAACGCCGTGCTCACCGGCGGCTCGACCCGCACGCCCACCGCCACCACGATGAACACGAAGACGAACACGCCGACCAGGGCCGAGATGACGAGCCGAGCGGTCCGGCCGATCACGGTCGGGCGCTCGTTGAACCGCTTGGGCAGGTGGCGCAGGACCAGGACGAAGACCACGGCGCCGAGCGTGTCGATGCACACCTGGGTGAGCGCCAGGTCGGGCGCGCCCTGGAGCACGAAGACCAGGGCCATCCCGTAGCCCACCGCGCCGAGGCAGAGCACGGCCGCCATGCGCTCGCGCACCACGGTGGCCGCGACGCCACCGACGATCAGCAACCCGGCCGCGGCCCAGTCGCCCGGGCCCGTGGCCAACGGCGGCAGGTCGGGGAACGGGCTCCGCAGCAGGGCGAAGCCGGGCACCACCACGGCGGTGAGCAGGATCACGCCGGTGTAGACGGGGAGCGAGCCCGGCTGGACGAAGCCGGTGACGCGATCGGCCACCCGGTTCAGGCCCCGGACCAGGCCGAGGTACGCCGCATCGCCGTCGACCGGGTGGGGCACACGCGACTGGACCCGAGCGACGGCGACCCGCCCTGCCACCAGCAACGCGCCGAGCGCCAGCGTGAGCCCCGACAGGACCAGCGGCCGGCCGACGCCGTGCCAGAGGGCCAGGTGGACGGGGTGCACCCCCGGGTCGAGGCTGTCGGCGGCGCTCGACACCAACCCCGATGCCAGGCCGGGGACCAGGCCGAGCACCAGCGTCAGGGTCCCCAGCAGGGCGGCGGGAGCCCAGAACGCCAACGCCGGGGCGGGAGGTGGCTCGATCGGGGCGACGGCCCCGCTGGCGGGAGCCGAGCCCGGACGCGTGGGGACGAACGCCCCCAGCAGGAGGCGGCCCGTGTAGGCGAACGTCAGCACGGAGCCCGCCACCAGACCGGCCAGCACGACCCCGCTGCCGGTGACGCCCCCGTGGGCGAACGCGTCGTAGGCGGACTCCTTGGCCACGAAGCCGAAGAGGAGCGGGATGCCCGCCATCGATGCGCCTGCTGCGACCGCCACCACCTTCGGCCCGAGCCACCCCGGGCCGTACCGGCCCAGCGCCCGGATGTCGCGGGTGTGCGCCTGGTGGTCGATCACCCCGACCACGAGGAAGAGGCACGCCTTGAACAAGGCGTGGGCGAGGAGCAGGACCACACCGGCCTCGGTGGCCTCCGGCGTGCCGACGCCGAACAGCACCACCAGGAACCCCAGCTGGCTGACCGTGCCGAAGGCCAGGATGCGCTTGAGGTCGTGCTGGCGCAGCGCTCGCCAGCCGCCGGTGAGCATGGTCACCAGGCCCACCGAGAGCACCAGGGGCCGCCAGATCCCCTGGTCGGCGAACACCGGTGCCAGGCGCGCGATCAGGTAGACGCCCGCCTTCACCATCGTGGCCGAGTGGAGGAAGGCGCTCACGGGGGTGGGCGCCACCATGGCCCCGGGCAGCCACGCCGAGAACGGGAACTGCGCCGACTTGGTGAACGCACCGACCAGCACCAGGACCAGCCCCACCGAGACGGTGGTCCCGGTGGGGGGACGGGCGGCCAGCGCGGCGAGGTCGTAGGTGCCGGCCGACTGGCCGATGAGCACGAAGCCGCCGAGCATGGCGAGACCCCCGGCCCCGGTGGTCAGCAACGCCTGGAGGGCCGAGGCGCGAGCCTTCGGGTCCTCGTCGGTCCAGCCGATCAGCAGGTAGGAGGTCACCGAGGTGAGCTCCCAGGCCACGTACAGCGCCAGGAGGTTGGCCGCCGTCACCACGCCGAGCATGGCGGCGGTGAACACGAGGAGCAGACCCGCCAGCCGGTGCAACCCGGCGCGCCCGGCGGCGAAGTACTGCGAGGCGTAGAGCTGCACCAGGAGCCCGATGCCGGTGACCAGGAGCACGAGGAGGAGCGAGAACCCGTCGATGCGGAGGTCGAGCGAGAGGTGCAGCGCCGGGACCCACGTCTGCGACGCGTGGATCACGTCGCCGTCGACGATCCCACCGGCGTGGGCGACGGCCCAGGCCAGCGCTGCCGCCGGCGACAGGGCGGCCACCAGGAACGACCGACGACCCAGGCGGCGGCCACCGGCCAGCAGCGCGAGGCCGAGCGCGGCGTGCACCAGGAGCAGGACGGTCAGCGGAGCTCCTCCCGGGTCGAGGCGTCAGGCCGAGCGGAGGTCCCGGATCAGCCGGGGCGCACTGTACGAGTCGGGTTTGTCGCCCCCATTACGGCTTCCTGAACGAACTGCGCGCCACGCCGGTGCCCGAGGTGGATCCGAGCGTGCCCGGCCGCCACCGAGCGATCAGGACCGGTCGAGCACCACGGTCACCAGGTCCTCGCCCACGGTGATGCGGCCTGCGTAGCCCCCGTCGCGGAGGTCCTGGGCGAACGCGTCGGCGTCCTCGGGCCGGTCCGGCGGCGGGATCAGGTGGGTGAGCAGCACGTGGGGCACGGCGGCCCGCTCGGCCATGGCCCCCAGGGCCACGGTGTCGGCGTGGTAGCTGAAGATGGTCTCGAAGGTGGTGCCGGCGATGAGCGGGGCCAGGGCGGTGGCCCGGCACGCCTCGTGCACCAGCAGGTCGGCGCCGGCGGAGAGGTCCTCGACCTCCTGGCAAACCCGCGTGTCGCCCGAGACCACCACCACGCCTTCGGGCGTCTCCACCCGGTAGGCCACGGCGTCGGGCACCGGCTCGTGGTGGACGGCAACGGCCAGGACCCGCACCGTGCCGTCGTCGCTCGTCCAGACCACCTCCGGGGTGGCCGGCACCGCGAACGGGCGGAGGTCGACCCGGATCGGCTCGGCGCCGACGTGCGCCACCCGCAGGGCCAGGTCCTCGTCGTACGGGTCGAGCATGCGCTCGACGAAGCGGGCGGCACCCCCCTCGGGCGCCACCACCACCAGCGGGCCGGTGGCCACCAGCTGCTGCTGGATCCAGCGGGTCATGGCCACGTCGGCCAGGTCGACCACGTGGTCGCTGTGCACGTGGGTGACGAACAGGGCCGAGAGGGCGTGCGGCGCGGTCCCAGCCTCCATCAGCCGCAGCACGGTGGCGCGCCCGGCGTCGAACTGGAGCGCCACGCCGCCGCACCGCACCAAGGTGCCGGCCCCGGCCCGCCCGGGGCGCGGGTGGGGGACGCCGGTACCGGTGAGCACCACCTCGGTGGTCACGGCCGGCTCAGCCCGCCGGGGCGACGAAGTGGTTGCGGATGGTGCCGATGCCCTCGATCCAGGTCTCGAGCACCTCGCCGGCCTGGAGGAACCGGGGCGGCTTGCTGGTCACGCCGACGCCGGCCGGCGTGCCGGTGAAGATCACGTCGCCTGGCAGCAGTGGCAGCACCTTCGAGAGCTCGGCCACCAGCTGCGGGACGCTGAAGATCAGGTCGCTGGTGCGGGCGTCCTGCACGGTGGTGCCGTCGATGGAGCAGCCGAGGGCGAGGTCGTCGGGGTCGGCCAGCTCGTCGAGGCTCACCAGCCAGGGGCCGATCGGGCCGAAGCCGCGGTAGGACTTGCCCAGGGAGAACTGGCTGCCGGCGGCGAACTGCACCGTTCGCTCGGACAGGTCCTGGCCGACGGCCAGCCCGGCGATGTGCGCCCAGCCGTCGGCCTCGGCCACCCGGTCGGCGCGAGCGCCGACCACCGCCACCAGCTCGACCTCCCAGTCCACCGTCGCGCCGGCCAGCTCGACGTCGGCGAACGGGCCGGTCAGCGAGGCAGGGAACTTCGTGAAGGTGGCCGGGATCTCGGGCAGGGCCATGCCCGACTCCTCGGCGTGGCTCCGGTAGTTGAGGCCGATGGCGAACACCTGGCGGGGCCGGGGCACCGGGTTGTCGAGGTCGGCCTCCACCAGCGGGGCGCTGCCGGTCGTGACCGTGGCGGCGAACTCGGTGAACGCCGCCCAGTCGTCGAACAGGGCCATGGGGTCGGGGCCGAAGCGACCCTCGGAGACCTCGGCCACATCGGCGATCTGGTCGCCGAGGACGAGCACGGCACGGTCGTTGACGTTGGCGAGCTTCACGGTCGCTCCTTGCGGGGTGGGTGGGGGGTCAGGGCTGGCGCAGGGGCTGGTGGCCCCAGGCGCTGATCTGGTCGTAGCGGCGATCGTCGTCCCAGTCCTCGGTGATGGTGCGGGCCCCGTGGCCCACCTCGACCTGGAAGCCGGCGGGGCTGGCGACGTAGAAGCTGAACATGCCGTCGTTGTCGTGGCGACCCAGCCCGTTGGGGATGGGCAGCCCCGAGGCCCAGGCCCGATCGAAGGCGGCACCGACGTCGTCGCGGTCGTTGACCTCGAACATGAGGTGGTGGAGCTTCTGGGGGAGCTCGAAGGGCGCTCGGGCGAGGGCCACCGAGTGGTGCCGCCCGTTGCAGTGGTAGAAGCGGACCTCGAGGTCGATGCCCGGCGCCAGCTCGATCTCGAGCCAGTCCGAGCGCCCGAAGCCCAGTCCCTCGCGCAGGAAGGCGTCGGACTCGTCGAACGCGGTGGTGGCGATGACCACGTGGCCGAAGCCGACGCCATCGGTGAGGAAGCCGCCCGGCACCAGCGCCGAGGCGAAGGGCTGGGCCGCGGCTTCGGGCCCGAGCACCAGCTCCAGCGGCGTGCCCCAGGGCGCCTCGACCCGCACCAGGCGGGCGACGCGGCGGGCGGCGGCCAGCTCGGTCTCGCCCTCGACCAGCTGGTGGCCGGCGGCTCGCAGCCGCTGGGCCACGACCTCGAACGCATCGGCGTCGACCGCCTCGAGCGCCACGTAGGCGAGGTCGCCGAGCGGTCCGGCCTCCACCAGCACCCGCTGGGCTCGGTCGTCGTCGCGCCAGGTGGCGGCGCCGTCGGTCGTGGGCTCGCCAGGCTCCAGGCCGATCACGTCGCCGAAGAACGGGGCGAGGCTGGCCGGGTCCGGCACCTGGATGCCGACGTAGGCCAGCTCGAGCTCGTGCCGCACCGTGTCCCCTTGCTGCCGACGGTCGGGTCGAACCCTACGTGACGACGTTTACTGTTGCAACAGCTACTTGTCGGCCCACAGGGCCTTCTTGAGCAGGCGGTCGAGCTCGCCGACCTCGGTGGCATCCAGGTTCGACCACTGGCGGCGGTGGAAGGCCTGCAGCTCCTGGGTGACCTCGTCGAACCGCTCGATGCCCGCAGCGGTGGCGCGCACCAGCACCCCCCGCCGGTCGCTGGGGTTGGGCAGGCGCTCGGCCAGGCCGGCCTTCTCCAAGCGGTCGATGAGCCGGGTGGCGTCCGACGCCCGGTTCAGCAGCCCATCGGCCACCGCCCCGACCGGCAGGCCCGCCTCGGGATCCTCGGCCAGGCACAGCACCCACAGGGCCACGTACTGGGCGTGGGTGAGGTCGAAGCCCCGGCAGATCTCGTCGAGCTGCTCGGTGGAGCGGTTGGCCAGCAGCAGCACGTTGACGTGCACGTCGCGGCCCAGCCGCACGGCCTTGCTCTCCTTGCGGGCCACGGCCGGGGCGTGCTTCATGCCGGGAGCCTACGGCTGCCGGTGCAGATGCCGTTGCCACACCATCTGTTGCCACGGAAGCTGTGGCGTGCCCGTCCGGCGGCCCGCTGCGCTCAGAGGCGATCGGCCGGGTAGCCGGCGTAGGACTGCTTGAAGACGCCGGAGTGCAGGACCACGGTGGCGGCCGGCTCGCCGGTGGTGGCGTCGGTGAGCGTGCTGCGCACCCAGTACGACTCCGTGCGCCGGCTCTGGCCGAGCCCGATGACCTCGCGATCGATCCGGTAGTCCTGGCCCACGAAGAGCGGCGCACCCTCCAGGCGCACCTCGAGGTCGAGGAACAGGCCGACCACGGGGCCACGCAGCGGCAGGTCCGAACCCGCCTTGTAGGCGAGCACGCTGGCCATCTCCAACGGCAGGATGGCCCGGCCCCACGGGTTGTCGTCGGAGCCATACCAGGGGCTGGGCTCGGTGATGGCGTCGAGCTTCCGCCGCAGCGAGAAGGGATAGAGCTCGCCGTTCGGAGTGTCCAGGTCGACCGATGCGGTGACCGTCGCCGACGAGCGCTGCCCCACCGAGAGGCGGTCGACGATGAACAGGTCGCCCGGATCGCCCAGGCGGGCGAGGCGGCCCTCCAGCTCGGTGGGGGCGTCGCGTCCCACCGACGCCGTGCCGGTGAGGACCGTGCTGCCGTCGGCCTTGGTCGCCGTGGTGTGGGCCCACGTCCCGCCCTCGACGGGGGCCAGCGAGGCGGTGACCTCCTCGCCCTCGACCACCATGGTCGAGAAGTGGGCGCTGAGGCAGCCGGTCTCGAACCAGCGCCGGCCCCAGGCGGCCACGGCCAGCGGGTCGAACTGCGAGAAGTGGGTGGGCCCCTCGATCGGCGCGCCGGTGAGCCCGAGGTCGCCGGCGGTCGACGCGTCGTGGACGCTGGCGTGGCCGTCGTAGCTCTGGTCGTCCAGCAGCTGGCGGGGCTGGCGGGCCGGGCCCACCAGCGTGATCGGCGTGCTGAAGGGCGAGGAGCCGGCGGTGCCGTCGTCGAGCGTCATCGCCGTGTTCTACCGCCCGCCCCCCGCCACCGCTCGGACGCCACCTCTGGCGTCGCACCACCCTCGGCAGGGAGGCGCCATCCGGTGACGCCGCCCCCCCTCGCAACTTGTGGGCTGACACCGCCGTTTCCGGCAGCCTGGGCCCACAAGTTCATCGACGGACCGCCGGCCCCATCGAACTTGTGGGCCCAGAGCGCCGTTTTCGGCAGCGTGGGCCCACAAGTTCACGGAAGGGGGTGGCGGCGCGAGGGGGGCTCAGGCGGGGGTGGCGGCGTCGAGCTCGGCGAGGTCGGCGGCAGAGAGGGTGAGGTCGCCGACGGCGAGGTTGTCCTCGAGGTGGGCCACGCTCGACGTGCCGGGGATGAGCAGGATCGACTCGTCGTGGGACAGCAGCCAGGCGAGGCCGACCTGGGCGGGGGTGGCGTCGAGGCGGGCGGCGACCGCCTGCACGGTGGGCTGGTCGACCACCTTGGGCAGGTGCGGGAACGCCGAGCCCAGCGGGAAGTAGGGCACGTAGGCCACCCCGGCCGCCGAGCAGGCGGCGAGCACGTCGGCATCGGACCGGTCGACCAGGCTGAAGGCGTTCTGCACGCACACGATGCCGGCGGTGGCGATGGCGGCCTCCACCTCGGCCAGCGGCGCGGTGGAGATGCCGATGCCGGCGATCTTGCCCTCGTCGCGCAGGGCCACCATCTCCGCGAGCTGGTCCTCGAGCGGCACCACGTCGGCGCCGGACAGGTCGTGCTCGTGCATGCGCCGCAGGTTCACCGCACCCAGCTGCTCGACGTCGAGGGTGCGGAGGTTGTCCTCGACGCCGGCGCGCAGCTCGGCCGGCGTCTGGGCGGGGTGCCAGGCCCCGTCGGCGTCGCGCTTGGCGCCGACCTTCGACACCAGCAGCAGGTCGTCGGGATACGGGTGCAGCGCCTCGTGGATCAGCTCGTTGGCGACATCGGGCCCGTAGAACTGCGCCGTGTCGATGTGGTCCACGCCGAGCTCGACGGCCCGCCGCAGGACGGCCAGCGCTGCGTCACGGTCACGGGGCGGGCCGAGCACGCCGGGGCCCGGCAGCTGCATGGCCCCGAAGCCCACCCGAGCCACGGAGCGACCAGCGAGCGAACCAGCGAAGGTGAAGGAAGCCATGGCGTCCACGCTAGGAGCGCGCTCGCGCCCTGCGACCGGCGGGGACGCCGGGGTCAGCCGTCGGTGGGGGTCGGCGGGTCGATCCGGGGGTGGTGCTCGACGGCGATGTGGCGATCCATGAAGACCCGGGCGACCAGCAGCAGCGCCACCCCGTAGACCGCCGTCTGGGCGACCGGCACGAGGACGGCGCCGCCGTTGCCCGTCGCCGCTTCGATGAGCTGGCGCGGCCCGTAGAACGGCAGCACCTTGGCGACCCCGGCGTCGGGCCCCACGGCGAGCTGCATGCCCACCACGCCGATGAGCACCAGCGTGCCCTCCAGCTCGCGGGGCAGCGCCGAACCGACGGCCAGCCCGAACGGCACCGACTGCAGCGCCACGAGGGCCACGCCCAGGACCAGCACCGCCGGCCGGGCCGGGTGCGACACCGCGCTCATCAGCGCCGTGAACCCGGCGGCGATGACGAGGCCGAGCGGGCCGAGGAACAGGAGGCGGCCCACCAGGAGCTCGATCGGGCGGTACCCGCCGAGGACCAGCTGCTGGTCGACGCCCTGCGACGACAGGACCGAGAACAGCGTCGCGCCCGACACCGCGAACGCCATGCCGATGCCGCCGGCCGACAGCGCCTGGCTGCTGTCGCGGCTCGACGCCAGGTAGAAGGACAGCGGCAGGGCGACGAGGAGGCCGAGCGCCACGTGGCGCCGGGTCAGGTCGCGCCCGTGCATCTCCGCCATGATCAGGATGCGCCGCACCGACCTCACGGTCGCACCGCCCTCATCGGATCCCGTGGCTGCGGGACGGGTGGGCGGGCAGCTCCACCACCCGGTCCACGCGCTCGAGCTCGGCCAGCATGTGGGTCACCACCACGACCGACTTCCCGGCCTGCCGCCACACCTCGCAGTGGTCCCAGAAGTTCACGTAGGTCCCCCGGTCGAAGCCCTGGTACGGCTCGTCGAGCAGGAGCACGGTGGGGTCGGTGAGCAGGGCCAGCGCCAGGTTCAGCTTCTGGCGGGTGCCTCCGGAGAGGTCGCGCGTCACGGCCCGCTCGTGGAGCGGGTAGCCGAACTCCTCCAGCACAGCGTTGCCCCGCCGCAGCGACTCGGCTCGACCCAGCCCGCTGCCCCGCCCGAACATCACCAGGTGGTCATCGGCGGTGAGCAGCTCGAAGAGGCCCGGCGCCTGCGGGCAGTAGCCGATGGGCCCGCCCACCCGGACGGTGCCGACGTCGGCCTTGAGGAGCCCGGCACAGATGCGCATGAGGGTCGTCTTGCCGGCCCCGTTCTCGCCGGTGAGGGCGACCACCTCGCCCCGCCCCACCTCGAGGTCGACCGCTTCGAGGATCGTGGTGCGGCCGTAGCGCTTGCCCACCCCCGAGACCACGAGCTGGCTCATGCGCCGACCGTACCGACGCCAGCGCCGCCGCGCCCGCCGCGCGACGGGGCGCCCGCTGGCCCCGCCTCCGCCAGCCTCGCCGCTCGGCGCGCGGCGCCGCGGGCTCAGGCGGAGGTGGCGGCCTCGTAGGTCAGGAGGGCGAGACCGCCGCCGACGGTCGTCGCCTTCCGCAGGCGCAGCGGCTTGCGGGCGCTGGTCTCGCCGAACAGGCGCCGACCCGCGCCGAGCACCACCGGGAACACGAACACCCGGACCTCGTCGACGAGGTCGTGCTCGAGCAGCAGCTGGCCCAGCCGGTAGCTGGCGTAGACCACGAGCTCGCCCTCCTGCTCCTCCTTGAGCCGAGCGACCTGCTCGGCCACGTCGCCGCGCAGCGCCGTGGTCGGCCCCCACGTGGCGTCGGCGGCATCGAGCTGGGAGGAGACCACGAACTTCTGCAGGCCGTTGAGCCGGTCGGCCCAGGCGCCGTCGCGGTTCGCCCAGCGGGAGGCGAACCACTCGTAGGTGCTGCGGCCGAGCAGCAGCGCACCGGCTGCGTGGGCCTCGGCCTCGCCGTGCTCGGCCCACGCCACCCGCTCGAGGCTCCCCGGCGGCGGGAACCAACCGCCCCGGTCGAACCCCTCGGTCCCGTCGGGGTCCTGCACCACCCCGTCGAGCGAGCTGTTGGTGCTGATCGTGATCGTCGCCATGGACGTCCTCCGGTTGCGTCGCGGCCCAGGTGGCTGCGGGTCCGCCGGGTAGACGCCGGGACCGAGCGGAACTCGTCGGTCCCGGATCCGCCGGACCCCGCACTCGACCTCGGGGCCCGGGTTCCCGGCATGGCCCTCTGACCGGATCCTCGCCGGGGCCTCGGCCGCCTCAGGCGGGGATGCCGGTCCGGGAGGTGGCCGGGTGGCCGAGGCGGGCAGCGAGCTCGCGGTGCCGGACGCCGGCTACCAGGTGCACGCCGGCGAACGCGCCGGAGGTGCGGATCTGCTCCACCAACTCGGCGGCGAGCTCGACGCCGGCGGCCGGGTCGGCGGCGACGGCATCGATCCACGCCTCGGGCACCCGCAGCTCGGGCACCCGCGCCGACAGCCGCCGGGCCATGGCCGCGCTGGGGACGACCAGCACGGCGGGGTGGATCGGCCCGTCGAAGGCGACGGTCTCGCGCCAGCGCAACAGCTCGTCGATCGACCACGACACCTGGACGAAGAGCTGGTGGGCCTCGCGCTTCCACGCCGGCAGGGGACCGAGCCGGGAGGTCACGCCGACCCGGAGGTCGTCGCGGTGCGAGCGGCACTCCTCGAGCATCGAGCGCACCGTGACGCCGGGGGCCCGCTCGCCCACCTCGGGCTCGTCGCCGTAGACGAGGAGCAGGTCGTCGACGCCGCCCACCATGCAGGTGAGCAGGTCTCGACGCAGGCCGAGCAGGTTGCGGTCGCGGGCGTTGAGGCAGGCGATGGCGTGGGCGCCCGAGGCGTTCACGCGCTCGGCCACCGCGATGCTCGACACGGTGGCCCGGCCCGTGTGGTTGTCGGGCACGAGCACGGCCGTAGCGACGTCGCGGACCACATCGAGCTGGGCGTGGAGCGGACCGAGGTCGGGTCGCACCGGCGGGTCGACCTCCCAGATCACGTCGAAGCGGGTCGGGGCCATGGCGCCACGGTACGGATGGACCGCGTCCCGCAGAAGGCACAGGTGGTCCACATCTGGACCGGTACAGATCGTCCGTAGCTCACGTCTCGCGCCTTCTGTACCGGTCTAGGGTCTCGATCGTGCCCCTGGATCGCGGCCGACCGGAGCCGCTCTACGTGCAGCTCGCCGACCTGCTGGCCGAGCAGATCGACGCCGGGGTCTACCGACCCGGCGAGCGGATCCCGTCGGTCCGCCGCCTGCGCGAGCAGCACGACGTGAGCCTCACCACCGCGGTGGAGGCCGGTCGGGTCCTCGAGGCCCGGGGCCTGGTCCGCAACCGACCGCGATCGGGGGCGTTCGTGATCCGGCCGGCTGAGAGCGGGGCCCAACCGCCGGCGGCGGCCAGCGCGTCCTTGCGCACCCGCCGGGTCGACGCACCCCTCTCCCTGCGGCTGAACCTGGGCATCGGCAACCCGCAGCGCCCCACCCTCGGCGCCGCCGTCCAGGGGCCGGAGCTGATGGCGGTCCCGGCGCTCAACCGCCTCCTCTCCCAAGCCCTGCGGCTGCGGCCGACCGAGTGCCACTCCTACGACGCCCCACCCGGCAGCCCGGACCTGCGCCGGGCCATCGCCCAGCGCGGCACCGACGCCGGGTACCGCGTCACCGCCGACGACGTGGTGATCACCAGCGGCGCCAAGGAGGCGGTGTACCTCTCGATCCGGGCGGTGACCCGCCCCGGCGACACGGTGGCCATCGAGAGCCCCGCGTACTACGCCCTCCTCGAGGTCCTCGCCTCGCTGCAGCTGCGGGTGGTCGAGGTGCCGAGCCACCCGGTCCGCGGCATCGACCTGGCCGCCCTCGCCAACGTCCTCGACCGCCACGCCATCGCCGCGGTGGCGCTGGTGTCGAACTACTCCAACCCGAGCGGCTCGTGCATGGCCGACGACGACAAGCGCGCCCTCGTCGACCTGCTCGACCTGCACGACGTCCCCCTCGTCGAGGACGACGTGTACGGCGACCTGGCCTTCGACGGCGTGCGCCCCAAGGCCATCAAGGCCTTCGACACCCAGGGCCGCGTCCTCTACTGCGCGTCGTTCTCCAAGACCCTCTCCCCCGGCCTGCGCGTGGGCTGGGCCATCCCCGGTCGCCACCAGGGCGCGCTGGAGCACCTCAAGCTGGTGGTGAACCAGGCCACGGCCACCGCGCCGCAGCTGGCCGTAGCGGCCTTCCTCGAGACGGGCGGCTTCGACCGCCACCTCCGCCGGGTGCGGCGCCTCTACCGAGACCAGCTCGACCAGGTGACCCACGCCGTCGAGCGCCACCTCCCGCCCGACACCCGCCACACCGCACCGCACGGGGGCCACGTCCTCTGGGTCCAGGTCCCCGGCCTCGACGCCCTCGCCCTCTACGACACCGCCGCCGCCCAGGGCGTGCACATCGCCCCCCGGCCCCCTCTTCTCGGCCCGGCGAGGCTTCGCCGACCACCTCCGCCTCAACACCGGCTTCCCGTTCACCGACGACACCGACCGCCAGCTCGCCCTCCTCGGTCGCCTCATCGACGACCAGCGCCGAACGGCCCGCTGACCCCGGAACGGCCCGGCCCGGCGGTCACCCGCACCCGTAGCGCCACCGGGTGCGCCAAGCGGCGGGCCGCCGCCTCCAACGGACGCCTTTCCGCTGGGACGCAGGTGTGTTAGGTATGCCTAATATCGGACGGTCGTCCTGGTGGGTCCAGCTCGACCGGACGCTGGATCCCCCTCCACCCCCTTGCGGAGCACCGATGCCTGAAGCCCCTGCCGACGCGACGACCACCATCGCCGAGCAGCTGGCCGCCCAGCAGGTGATGCTGCTCGAGACCCTCAACGGCCTCTACGACGACGCCACCCTGCTCGTGGGCCGGATCCTCTGCGACCGGCGCGACGCCACGGTGGCGACGGCGCGCTCGGTCACCCTCGACGGCATCGAGCTGCACCTCACCGGGCCCGACGGCGACGACGTGGCCACCGTGCCGCTGCCCGCCCCGCTCAACCACCTCGACGAGCTGTTCCTCCTCTTCTTCGCCCTGGTCATCGAGGCCCGCGAGCGGTCCGGCGAGGAGGGCACCACCTCGGTCGAGCAGGTCATCGCCAGCGCCAGCGGCTACCGCACGTTCCTCACGTCGGTCTCCGCGGTCGAGGACGTCAACCCGCACCTGCGACAGGTGACGTTCCAGGGCGGCGGCCTGACCGACGGCTTCGCCCCGGTGGGCCCCGACACGTTCCTCTACCTGCTGCTGCCCCCGCCCGGCCGGACCGAGCTGACGATCGGCGCCGACTTCTCGTGGGAGGCGGCGCGGTCGATGCCGCCGGAGGACCAGCCGGTGGGGGCGTATTACACGCTGCGGCGCTGGCGGCCGGAGGAGGCCGAGCTCGACATCCTCATGGTCCTGCACGGCGACACCGGCCCGGCCTCGGCGTGGGCCGAGCGGGTGGCGGTCGGCGACGAGGTCGCCCTCTGGGGCCCTCGCACCTCGTGGAGCCCGCCCGCCGGCACCGACTCCTACCTCCTCGTGGCCGACGAGACCGGCCTGCCCGCCGTCGCCGTCATCCTCGAGACGCTGCCCGCCGGTGTGCCCACCCAGGTCGTGGCCGAGGTCGACGACATCTCGACCCGCCAAGAGCTCCCGTCTGGCGACCACATCACCGTCACCTGGCTGCACCGGGACGGCGCCGAGGCCGGCACCACCACCGCCCTCGCCGACACGGTCCGCTCGCTCCCCCAGCCGTCGGCGGCCACCTACGTCTGGGGCGGCGCCGAGAGCCGCGCCGTCACCCAGGTCCGCCGCCACGTCCGCGACACCTGGGGCCTCCCCAAGGACCAGGTCTCCCTCGTCGGCTACTGGCGCCACCGCGCCCACGAACACGACCCCGACCTCGAAGACTGATCTGCTGAACCGCTGACCGCCGGCCGAGCCAGCGCAGGCGACGAGGTGCGCAGGGTGGACCCGATAACGAGGAGAGGCCCCCGGAGGGGCCTCTGACCTGCGTATTGCTCTGGCGCGCTTGGAGGGACTCGAACCCCCAACCTTCTGATCCGTAGTCAGATGCTCTCTCCAATTGAGCTACAAGCGCTTGGAGGTGCCGGGTCACCCTAGTCGGGGCCTTCGGTGAGGGGCCAACGGGGATCGGTCCCGACGGCGGGATGATCGCCGCCGGCTCGGTGGTTGCACGTCTCCGTGGACGTGCTCGGGGTGTCAGGGAGCTTGCAGGCAGCGTCGAGCAACCTGCTCGTGTTGGGAACGGTGGCCGACCGCCTCCCAGCCGGCACGGCCTTCCACGTCTTCGCCAGCACCGGCGACCTGCCGGCGTTCAACCCGGACCTCGACGTCGAGCCGGCGCCCGAGGCCGTCGCCCGCTGGCGCGCCGAGCTGGCCGCCGCCGACGCCGTGGTGGTGGCCACGCCCGAGTACGCCCACAGCTACCCCGGCCACCTGAAGAACGCCCTCGACTGGGTTGTGGGCTCGGGCGAGCTAGTGGACAAGCCGGTCCTGCTCATCACCGCCGGGCCCGGCGGCGGGGTCAAGGCCCGCGAGGCGCTGTCGCCCGTGCTCAAGGTCATCTCGAGCGACCTGGTCGGCGCAATCTCCATTGCCGCCGTGCGCCAGAAGTACGACGGCACCGAGCTCGTCGACGCCGACGCCCTCGCCCTGGTCGACCAAGGCCTCGCCGCCCTCGTAGCCGCCGCCTCGGCGAGGAGCACGCCCGAGGCGTGAGCTTCGGCCCTCGGCACTGCGCCCCGGCGACGCCAGGCTCGTGCACTTCACGGCGCTGAGCGCGGTCAACTGCACACACCTTCAAGAGCGAAGCACCGTCGGCTCGCGAGAGGCCGCCCAGCTTCCGCCGAGTCGATTCCGTCCACTGCGCTGGGCGCAGCCAGAACTGTCACCCCCCCTTGCCGATGATGGTGGGACCTTCCCGGCGGACTGCGGTCTGCGGTCCGCGTCTCGACTTGAGGAGGTTTCGATGGCTCAGCCCATGCGACGGATGTGGACGACGATCGGCGGCGTCGATCTGAAGCTCTCGATCATGGTGGGCGCCGACTTCGTGCCCGGCGCCCATTGCTGGTGGCCGCTGCACCGCGCCGCTCGGGTCGCCGCCCACGACGGGCACCCGGACCTGCTCCGCCTCGACGAGTTCGCCTTCCTCGGCGTTCGGCGACGGCGTGGACGGAGCCTGGACCTGTGGGTCTACCTCCACGAACGGACAAGCGCTGAGCTGTTCGTCACCGCCGAAGGCGAGACCTTCAAGCTCACCGCCTCCCCCACCGACGTGGGCAACGGGCGCTTCACCAGCTGCCCGCCTGCGGACGCGGCGCGACACGCGGGGCTTCCGGACCTGCCGCTCGGGACCCTGCCGGAGTTCATCGTCGGCGTGCCACTCGAACGCACCGCCAAGAACTGGGGCCAGTTTCTCTCGGGCCCGCAGGCCCACCCGCACGGCCCGAAGGCCGATCGGCTGCGCGCATTGCTCACCCACGATTGCTACGCCAGCGGTCGCCTCGTCCGGTGGCCGTTCGGACCGGGGACCCACCGCCTCGGGATCGACCAACCGGTCGACGAGCTCGGACGCTGCGCCGACCATCGTTGCGACCGGTGCTACCGAGACCCGGGCCGCAGCCTCTTGCCCGAGACGCTCGTCGCCATGGGCCGGTGCCTGCAGGACATCGACCGCCTCTTCACCGAACCCCGTCAACCCGACGCCGGGGCTGGCGCCCCTCCTCCGGCCGTGGCGCCGCCCTCGTTCCGACCGCCGACACCGGTGCGGCAGCGGCCGGCCTCCAGCTCGCCCTACCGGCCGTTGCGGCTGTCGTGGCCGCCGCCGCCGTCGATGAACTGAGGCGAGCTACCAGCCGGGCGGGAGGTTGGTGAAGTCGGGGGTGCGGCCCTCGGCGAAGGCGGCGAGGGCCTCGCTGTTGGCGGGGCCGCCCATGAGCTCCACGAAGCACTGGTTCTCGCGCTCGCGGGCCGCAGCGATCTCGGCCTTGAGCGGGGCGACCATGACCCGCTTGCAGGCGGTGAGGCTGGAGATGGGCTTGGCAGCCAGCACCTCGGCGTGGCGGCGGGCCTCGGCGATGAGGTCATCGGGCTCGGCCAGCTTCCACACCAGGCCCATCTGGTGGGCCTCCTCGGCGCTGAGCCACTCGCTGCTGAGCAGCGCCCACGTGGCGGCCTGGTGGCCGAGGAGGCGGGGGAGGAGGAAGCTCGAGGCCGCTTCGGGGGCGACGGCCAGCTGCGTGAACGGGCACTTGAGCTTGGCCGTCGTGCTCATGAAGGCCAGGTCGGCGAAGCCCAGGATGGTGGTGCCGATGCCGAGGCCCAGGCCGTTGACCGCCACCACGAGCGGCTTGGGGAAGTCGACCAGGGTGTCGATGAGGCCGAGGAAGCCGTGCTTGCCCTCGACGTAGGAGTCGGGGTCCATGACCCGGCTGGCCATCTCCACCAGGTCGGTGCCGGCGCAGAACGCCCGGCCGGCGCCGGTGAGCAGCACCACGGCGATGCTCGGGTCCTCGGCAGCATCGATCAGGCCGTCGGTGAGGGCGTCGTAGAGCGCCTCGTTGCAGGCGTTGAGCTGGTCGGGCCGGTTGAGCGTGAGGGTGCGCACGCGGGCCTCGTCGGCCACCAGGAGCGGTGGGGCGTCGGTGGTGGCATCGATGGTCACGAGGGGTCCCCTGTCGGCACGGCGGCGATCTGACGGGTCGTCAGGGACCAGATGTTGGCGGGCGCAGGCTCGGTCCGCCACTCCGACCGGAGCATCCGACCGCCGTCGATCAAAACGGCGACACCCGCCCCGAGGGGCGGGTGTCGATCAGATCGTGTGAGCGGAGCCCGATCAGGCGGGGCAACCGCCGCCGCGCTGGGCGCCGCTGCCGATGCGCCAGGGCTGCCAACCGTCGCCCCAGTAGCGGAACGCCTCGTTCGAGAGGCCCTTGGCCACCCGAGCGTTCTTGTACGGGTCCTTCATCTCGGAGAACTCGTAGCCGTAGGTGGCCTTGATCCACTTGGCGTGGCTCGGCATGAGCTGGAAGAGGCCCGTGGCGCCGCTGCTCTTGTTCACCGCGCCGGCCTGGAAGTTCGACTCCCGGTCGACGATGCGCTCGGCGCAGTCGGTGTTCTTGCCCCAGTACTTCGCGATGGCGTCCTTGGCCGTCTCCTCCGGGCTGCACGCCGTGGTGGCGAAGGCGACCGTGAGCAGAGCCAGGAGCGGCAGCACCACCCGGAGGGCGGTGCGGCGACGTCGCGCCACGGTCGTGGGGACCGAGAGGTCCTCGCTGGCCGCGGTGTGCTGGGGGTTGCTCACGTTCTGGGACTCCTGGATCGAGGGACCCGTTCGCTCGGAAGCGGATGCGGCTTCCGGTCGGGACCGGGGGCGCCGCAGGCGCTGAGCGGGTGGGGGTGGGCTCCGCAACGGAGGCCCCCGCACAGCTGGACGGGTGGAACGACCGACATGATTGTCGCATCGGTAACGCAAATGCAACATCCGTCGCGGGGTCGTGACCCATGTCCCAGGTCCGTCACGGAGGTGGCCACCAGGTGTCGAGGCGGCGATCTGGCCCCCTACCAGGGCCGATCCGCAGGGACCGCCGGGCAGCCCGGCGACCGGGTGTCCGAAAGGTCCGGTGAAGAAAAATCTCGGCGTCGCCGGCAGACCCGAGCCATCGCTCCGGCGCGTGGCGGCCACCGCACGCCGGGCGCGAAGGGACCCCGGCCCGAAGGCCGGGGTCCCGTTGGCGGAGAGGGTGGGATTTGAACCCACGGACGGTTTGACCCGTCACCTCCTTAGCAGGGAGGCCCGATCGGCCTGACTCCGGCACCTCTCCGTGTTGCGCCTCGCATGGTACACAGCCCAGCCCGCCGGACTCCCACGCGATCGGCCCCGCAACGGTCTGGGGCCTCGGCCGACCGACGCCTACGATGACCGGCGGAGCGGTGGCAGAGCGGACGATTGCACCGGTCTTGAAAACCGGCGACCGAAAGGTTCGAGGGTTCGAATCCCTCCCGCTCCGCCAAGGTGGTCGTCAGTCCACACGATCGGCGGATCGAGCCCAGGACCGCCCGGTGGGGCAGGCCGAGGCCCTGCCCCACTGCGATGTCCCTCGGAGGGGCGCAAAGCTCCCGAACTGGCGCTGGCTCGTCAGGTCTGCGGCCAGCGGGAACGACCCGCGGCGGTCTCGGACCAGCGGTGGCGCCAGGACCAGCCGAAGCCGATGACGGCGAGCACCACCACCAGCGCCCAGCCCAACGCAGCCATGACGGCCGCCTCGCCGATGCCGACGCCGACGCCGATGACGCCGGCGACTGCGCTGAAGGCGCACAGGATGCGGGAACCGCCCGGCGGAGCGCTCGCCCTCAGGCGTGTCCCGGACGTGCACGGTGGCCATGGCCGCGTCCTACCCGCCGTCGGGCCGGCAGCAGCCTGGGACGACGTGCGACGGCCCACTCAGCTGGTCACCGTCAGTCGCGGGCGCCGGCGCGGACGAGGACGAGGACGCCGGCGGCGAAGCCGATGAGGCCGAACACCGCGCCGACCAGGTGGTGGGCGACGTCGAAGCCCTCCATGCCCCAGCGATCGCGGGCGTAGCCGAGCATGCCGAGGCGCAGGGCGTTGGACACGAAGGTCACCAGGACCGAGCCCACGAGGCCCTCGATGGCCCGGCGGAGGCGGAACCGGCCCACCGCCACCAAGAAGGCCGCCAGGGCGAACAGGGGCACGAGGAGCGCGGTGACCGAGCACATCGCCGTGATGCCCACGGCGTAGGGCCGGCCCGGCGCGCCGAGGTTGTAGTAGAGCCGGTCGCCGACGGCCAGCGACCCACCGGGGGTGACGAGGTCGAACAGCGGCCGGACCGCCGTGGCCTCCAGCGTCCGAGCGGCCTCGTTCCAGACGACCATGCTGAAGATCGCCGCCAGCAGGGCGACGGCCAGCACGGCCCGTCCGGCGCCCGCGGCGCCGCGACGGATGGGGTGCGCGGTGGCACCGGTGGTCAGCGCGGGGGTGGGGAGCACGGTTCGAGGTTCCCTTCGGGAGGCGGGGTCGGGCGGGCGACAGCAGCGCTTGGCCCGACGTGGTCGGTCTTGTCCCACGTGGTCACGCCGGCGGCCAGGCGCACCAGCGCCCGCAGCAGCACCACGTGGGTCAGGTACATGTACAGCCAGTAGCCCAGGCCCCATCGGAGGGCCCGGAGGCGGGAGACGTCGGGCCGGCACCGGCGGCGGTAGATGAAGGCCCAGATGGCGAACGGGGCGATGCCGGTGGCCAGGAACATCGGCCAGATCCACCACGCCGTGGCCAGCCACGGCCCCAGCCCGCCGTAGCCCTCGACGGCGTACTTCAGCACCGAGAAGGCGACGAGCGGCCACAGGAACAGGCCGACCACCCCGACCCACGGCGCGAGCAGGAAGTAGGAGGTCTCCAGCACCCCGGCGTTGGTGAAGTTGCGGGACCGCACGATGCGCGGCAGGTAGGCGGCGCACTGCATGCCCCCCCTGGGCCCACCGGGTGCGCTGGCGCAGGAACGGCCGCACGGTCGGCAGGGCTTGCTGGCGCACCGCGGTGTCGTGGACGTAGGTGGTGCGGGCCCCGGCGAGGATGGTGTGGATCCCGAGCTCGTAGTCCTCGAGCAGCGAGCCGTGCCACGGCCCGCCGTGCGCGGCCACGATGCGATCGAGCACCGAGAGCCGGGTGAACTGCCCGTTGCCGCCGAGGCCGGCCGACCCGGTCACCAGCCGCAGCGTCTGCTGGGCGGCGATGGAGGTCTGGAACTCAATGTCCTGGCAGCGCAGGAGCCAGTGGGCGCGGGCGTTGCGCCAGCGGTCCCGCCAGCCCGTGCCCTCGACGACGTCGGCCTCGGTGTTGGCGATGGCGACCCGGATCTGGGCCGCGCCGATGGTCGGGTCACCGAACACCGACGCCGAGGCGAGGACCGACAGCGCGTCGTGGTCGAGCCTCCCGTCGGCATCGAGGACGGTGACCACGGTCCGCTGCCGCTGCTCCTCGCTGCAGCCGCCCGAGCGCAGGTGGGCATCGAGCTCCCGGTAGGCGCTGTTGAGGGCCTCGCCCTTGCCCTGCTGGGCCTCGGGCCGGCGCCGGCGCACCACGTGGAGGTCGGCGTCCTTCGCCGCCAGGGCCTCGACCACCGCGAGGGTGCCGTCGGCGCTGGCGTCGTCGACGACCCAGACGTGGAGGCTCCCGAACGACGCCCGGATCCGCCGGATGGTGGCCCCGATCACCGCCTCCTCGTCGAGGCAGGGCACGAACACGTGGAAGTCGAGGTCCTCGGCGCGTCCCGGCACCACCGGACGGCGGCGCAGGAACGGGACGATGATCGCCGCCACGTACGCGAGGAACCAGACCAGCAGCACGAAGGCGGCCGACTGCGAGACGGACAGGTCGGAGTGCACGGGGTGGGTGGACGCGGCGCGAGGCCGACGGCGGCTACTCGGCGTTGCGGGCCAGGTAGCTGGTGCGCACGAGGGCGAAGCCGACCATCACGAGGACCGCGCCGATGACGGCCCACAGCCCGACCGGGCCGAGCACGCCGGTGGCGGCCAGCCCGGCTGGGAGCACCGCCGTGGAACTGGGGAGCTTGCCACCGGACATGCGATGGTCCTCTCAGGTAGGGCCCGAGGGCAGCGGACCGTCGGCCCGCCGCCCAGGAGCACGGGTCAGGTGGCGGAGCCGGCGGTCCGGCGACGGCGCGAGCGGCCGAGGAGGAGCACGCCGCCCAGACCGGCCGCGAGGCCGACCATCCAGGGCGGGGCGATCGGGCCGAGGGCCGGGTCGGGCACGCCGACCTCGGTGTCGGTGCTGTCGGTGCCGTCGGGGAGGTCGGCCTGCGTGGCCACCGCGGTGTTCTTCAGGTGGCCGTCGGCCCCGGCGGCGGCGTCCTTGTCGACCGTCACCGTGTAGCGGAGCGTCACCGACTCGCCGGCGGCGAGGTCGCCGGTCCAGGTCAGCTTCGGCGCGGCGTAGGACACCGTGCCCGTGCTGCCGCCGCTGGAGCTGGTGGCGGTGGCGTCGCCGTCGTAGGTGGCGTCGTCGAGGATGCCGGTGAGGTCGTCGGTGACGGTCACCCCGGTGCGGTCCTGGCCGGAGTCGTTGGTGACCTTCACCGTGTAGACGGCCTTGTCGCCGATGTCGATCTGGCTCGACCCGTCGGCGCTCTTGACCGCCTTGTCGACGGTGAGGCCGTCGGTGGCCGTCGCGTCAGCGGCGTAGATGCCGCCCGTCGGGACCTGCACGCCGAACATCGGGGTGGCGATGCCGCCGTGGATGGAGCCGAGCACGATGCGGGGCATGAACGGCACCGGGTTGGGCTGGCTCAGCGTGAGGTCGGCGGTGACGCCGCCGGCGCGGGCCTCGGCGTAGGTGCCGGCGGGGTCGATGCGCTCGCTCTGGTCCTCGACGTCGACGAAGGTCACCGTTCCCGACAGGATCGGGTTGGCCACGCTCGGCAGGCTCACGTTGAGGCTGACGCCGGGCTCGAGGGCGATGCGGCAGATGTCGGGGCGGCCCTGCAGGGTGCCGCAGTCGTCCTGGGCGTCGGGGGCGATGCTGGCGACGAGGTCCTTGGCGATCAGGATCTCGAAGGACGGCAGGGCCGGCTCGCTGCCGAAGGTGCCGCCGTCGATGTTGGCGCCACCGGGGGTGCCGTCGGCCACGGCCCGGATGCGGGTGGACGCGCCGGGCGGGATGGGTGCCTGCTCCCACGTGCCGTCGGAGCCGATGGTGCCGCCGGCGCCGAAGGAGATGCCGCCGTTGCCGGCGCCGCCGAACACGTCGATGCCGATCAGCGTGGGATCGATCTCCGCGTAGGCGGCCAGGCTGCCGTCGGGCTTGGCGACGGTGCCGACGGTGCCCGTCTGGTCACCGCCCGACGCCGCGATGAGGCCGCCGGCGGGGACCCCGGGGATCGGCACCAGGTCGTTCAGGCTGAAGAGGTCGACCTGGCCCATCTGGCTGTTCTCCTGGGCGATCACCGCGTCTTGGCCCGGTGCCAGCACGCCCCAGGCCGACGGGGTGCTGCCCTCCCAGTTCGCCTTGGCCCGACCCGACCAGACGCCGGTGCTGAAGATGCCGGGGATCTCGGTCCCGGCGGGCACGCCCGGGCTCTGCTCCCAGTCGGTCTCCTGGGGCAGCGACCGCTGCTCCGCTTTGTAGAGCATCGGGTTGATGGTGTTGGCGAGGGCGCCGAAGTCGAAGTGCGAGACGGCCGCCCGGCTGAACTCGCCCGGCTGCGGCGCAGGGACCGGCTCGTCCCAGGCGAGCTTGTCGAGGTCCAGCCCGAGGCCCTGCGAGTTGGCCTTGGCGTGGAGCTCGCCGATGCCCAGCTCGGCATCGATGCCCGGCAGGCCGGGGACGATGCCGCCTCCGATGTTGGCCTGCGCCCCGATGTACTCGCCGTCGACGTAGCCGCCCCAGGCGCCCATGACCCGCCCGGCGTTCGGGCCGGTGGTGACCGGGTCGGCCGGCGGGCCGGCCGCGGCCGGGGTGGCGAGCAGGGCGGCGACCACCAGGCCAGCGGCTACGCCGCCCAGCGCGGTGGCGCGTCGGGAGTGGCGGGGTCGATGCATGGTGGTGGAGCTCCTCGGTGCGCCGTGGAGCGGCGCCGGCCGGTGGCGGCGTCGCTCGCGCCCCACCGGTGTGGTGCGCCGGGTGAGGAGCACCGGACCCGACCGACCATGACGGAGCACGTCGTGGCATCCGACACAGCCGCTCGCCGGCCCGCGTTCCGGGCGCGGTCCGGCTCGACCGCCTGCGCTCGTGACCGCGACGGGGTCGGGCCGCGAGCCCCACCGGTGTCGGCGGTGGCGTCATGGAAGGGTCGCTCGGCGGTTCCCCTCCCGTGGAGATCGACGACATCGCCGTCAACGCCCGAGGGTTCCGGCGTCGGCGCGGCCTGAGCCAGGAGCAGGTGGCCGCCGCCGCCGGGTTCGACGTCTCCCTCATCTCGAGCCTGGAGCGGGGCCGCACCGTGCTGCCGTCGTCGTCGCTCGAGCGCGTGGCCGAGGCGCTCGGCGTGACGGCGAGCGCGCTGCGGCGGCCGGCGCGCCCCGGCCCGTCCGACGTCGACGCGGCGAGCTGACCCGCTCCCTGGAGGGGGCTAGAGCCGGTCGCGCCAGCGCCGCCAGGGAGGCGAGGGGGGCAGGAGCCGGCGGGTCGGGCCCGCCCGCCGGGCGACGGGGGCCGGACGGGGCGCTGGCCGGGGCGCCGGGCGGACCGGGTCGGGCACGGGGTGCGGGTCGGTGTCGAGCTGGTCCAGGAGCGCGTCGGCGGTGAGCTGGCGGTCCGCCACGCGGGGGCCCTCGACGGCGCGGACGTGCTGCAGGCCGAGGCGGACGGCGTACACGTAGGACTGGCGCACGCCGTCGCCCTCGGTGGCCACCGTCTCGATGAGCAGGTCCTCTTCGGCGAGGGCGAGGGCGGTGCGGACCTCGTCGAGCGGCAAGGCGTCGGGGCGGTCCCGCTTGTTGGCCTGCACCAGCAAGCCGGGTCGGGGCTCGGGCATGACCGCCAGCAGCTCCCGGACCTGGGCCAGCGCCGCCCGCGTGTCGCCGATGCCGGCGGCGCTGGTGTCGGCGACGAACAGCACCACGTCGGCGGTCACCAGCAGGCGGGCCCGGAGGTGGGGCAGGTGCCCGGGCACGGCCACCACCTGGGTGCGGATGGCCCGGCCGTCGCTCCGTCCGCCGACGTGGTCCATCCAGTCGAAGAGCAGCGTCCGCCCGGCCGCCTCCTCCGGGGTGACCACGGGGCGGCCCAGCCGCTCCCCGAGGGCGCGCGCCGTCGTGGTCTTGCCGGCGGTCGATGCGCCGTCGACCACGATGCGGAGGGCGATCGGTGGCGGGTCATCACGACCGCTGGCCGGACCGATCGGCCCGGCCAGCGGTGCCGGCACGCTCACGTCGGCCGCAGGGAGGCGATCAGCCGGCGCAGCGCGCTCCGGCGCTCGTCACCGTCGCCGGGCCGGGCCGGTTCGACGATCCCGGGCCGCGGTCCCGAGGCCGGGCCCGCCGCGCCGGCACCGGGCACGCCGGCCCCGAGCGGCCCCGTCGCCGGCTCCGGCGGCCGGCCGCCGACCAGGGCGTAGGCCGGTGCGGGCGGGCGGACCCCGTCGGGGTCGGGACCCCGGCCGAGGTCCGGCGACCGCAGACCGGTGCGGCCGGCGGCGAGGCGAGCCGAGGCCTCGGCGGCGGTGCCGGCGCCTGTCGGGGCGGGCGGAGCCTCGGCGAGGGTGGGTGGACGGGCCGGCGCCGGCGTGCGCTGCAGCTCCACCGGTTCGATCGACTCGACGGCCCGACGGGTGCGTGGCGCCAGGGCCCCGGCGGCGTCGAGGTCGTCGAGCGCAGCGACCAGGCGCTCCGAGCTCCACCCCAGGCGCGACCGCAGCTCGGTGGTCGCCACGGTGTCGGCCAGGGCCACCACCACCGCCCACGCCTCGCTCGACAGGGTCGGCGCGCCGTCCGGTCGAGCCGCGGCGAGGTCCACGCCGGCGTCGGCCCAGCGGCCGAGCGAGCGGTCCTCCTGCACCTGGGCGCGGGCGTCGAGCAGCAGCCCGTTGACGTCCCACTGCCAGGGCCCCCGCTCGTCGTGGCGCCCGAGCGGGTCGTGGTAGTACCAGCCGCCCTCGTCGGCCAGCGCCGCCGAGACCAGCGCCACCACCCGCCGCCGGTTGGCCCGCTCGTCGTGGTGGTCCCCGTCGACGTGCGGCTGGGCGTTCCCCGTCGGCACCCCCGCGACGGCTTGGTAGACCCGGCCGGCCCGCAGGTACACGGTCATCGCGCGCGGCGTTGAACTCGATGCTCCCCGAAGCCTGGTGCGCGCTGGCTTGGCGCAGCACCCACTCCACCGGATAGCGGTCCAGGGGACCGCGTCGCATCATGGGCATCGCCTGCTCCTCCTCCTGGCGGGCCCGTCGCCCCGCCCCCGGGGGCGGAACGGGAGGACGGACCGGCCTCCTCGCAGCGGTCGGCTCAGCCCGCGAGGGCGCCGGCGTGCTTGTTGATGGCGTTGCGGACGATGGCCAGGTTGGTGCTCGGGCGATCGGCCGCCAGGTAGAGGAACGTCGACGGCGAGACCAGGCGGATCACGTGGATCTGCTCGGTCAGCGTGAGGATCATGTCCTCGAGCTCCATGTCGAGCCCGAGCGCGGCCATGACCTTCTGCTTCTGCTTCACCAGCTCGCTGTTGAGCGCGCTGGCCGCGGGCAGGTCGAAGTCGACGTTCTTGGCGTAGACGCCGAGCGTCATGCCCGAGTCCAGGTCGACGAGCGACGCGGCGATGAAGCCGGTCATGTCGTTTGCGATGTCGCCGATCACGGCGCTGACTTGCTGTTCGCTCAACATCGGTGGTCCCTTCGGTTCTGCGGTGGTTGGTGTGGTGTGGGGGGGATGGCGGCCGGCTCAGGTCCGGTCGAGCGGTTCCACCAGGGTGGCGAGGTCGGTGCAGACCTGGCGGGCCTCGAGGTGGAGGAGAGCGAGGTTGGCGGCGGCGTTGGTGAGCACGGTCAGGACGCCGCGCTCGCCGACCGCGTAGATGACGACGTAGCCCGAGGCCGAGCGGACCACGATCTCCTGGAGGCGGCCCTCGCCGGCCAGGTCGGCCAAGCGAGCGCCGAGGCCCAGCGAGGCGGCGACGATCGCCGCGGTCGACCCGGGGTCGTGGGACGGGAGCACCGACGCCACCGGCCGCCCGTCGACCGAGGCCACCAGCGCGCCGCGCACGCCCGTGACCCGGTGCAGGAGCGCGGCCAGCACGGCCTCGGCGGGGTGGCCGGTCGTGGCGGACGTGGGGAGCGTGGCGGTCATGGCAGGTGCGGGATCCGGTCGTCGGGGTCAGGGGCCTCGCCCGGGTCGAGCCGGTCGAGGACGAGGAGCAGCACGGTCACCAGCGCCTCGCGGACGCTGGCCGGGTCGACGACCTCGCAGGCGACGTGAGGGGCGTCGAGGGCGCCGACCGCCTCGACCACCCGGTCGAAGAGGTCCACGTCGGTGCCGACCCGGTTGATGCCCACCACCAGCGGGGTGGCGTGGTGGCCGCCCAGCCGGGTGGCCATCGCCGCGGTCTCGGGCCAGGTCTCGGGGCGGCTGGCGTCCACCAGGAGGAGGAAGCCGTCGGCGCCGGCCGACACGATGTCCCAGAGGAAGCGGAACCGCTCCTGGCCGGGCAGGCCGAACAGCGACAGCTCCACAGCGAGGTCGCCGTCCCCGACGGCGAAGGTGCCGTACTCCATGCCGACGGTGGTGGTGCCCTTCACCGCCGCCTCCGCTCCCGACGTGGGGGCTTCGGTGCCCACCACGTCGGTGTCGGAGATCTCGCGGATGAGGGTGCTCTTGCCGGCGGCGAAGGAGCCGGCCACCACCACCTTGAAGGCATGGGACGCCACGATGGTGGCGGCCGCCACTACAGGGTGAGCTCGGCCTCGATGGCGGCCAGCTGGCGGCGGGCCATGGCCAGGTTCGACTGGGACTTGCTCAGCGCGAGGTAGAAGAACAGCCCCGTGCCCTTGTTCGAGGTGACCAGCCGGATCAGGTGGTACTGGGTCCCCAGGGTGATGAGGATGTCCTCGATGGTGTCGTCCAGCCCGAGCTGGCGCATGGTGGCCATCTTGGCCCGCACCACCTCGGTGTTGCCGGCTGCGGCCACCTCGAGGTCGAGCTGGGGACCTCCACCAGACGACCCCAGCATCATGCCGCTGTCGTAGTCCACGATCGCCACGCCGACGGCGCCGGTGATCTCCATTGCTTCCTTGAGTGCGATCTCGAGCTGTGCCACGGCACGGTCTCCTTGGTCCGACGGAATGATCTGGAGGTGGCTCGATCCGCCGGCGCCCGATGGCACCGTGGACCTGCCGACGGTGCCGACGATCGCCCTCCCCAGCAGGGATTACGGACGTAGACCTCGAAACCTTGAGCAGGAATCCGCGTGAAGTCTCGGCCCATCCCGGACGGCAGGTGTCGTCATCGGCCCAGGCGGATCGAGGGGTGCGCTGACAGACCGGGAGGCCATCGTTCGGCACCTCCGACGTGCTCGTCCCACCGCGTGCGCCCACATCGGCGACTGGAGCCGGCCCCGCCTCGGATACGCGGCGGCTCGACCAGCCGGACCCTGCGGCGGACCGGCGAGCGAGGGAGGGCGAGCTAGCCCTGGAGGCCCACGATGCGGCCGCGGATGCCGGCCAGCCAGGTGTCGGCAGCCCGGGCCGCCTCGTCGGCATCGAGCCGGAGGGCAGCGCCGTCGGCGATGGCCGACGGGTACGAGCCCAGGAACTTCACGTCGCCGTGCTTGGTGCGCAGCGCCTTCAGGCAGTCGGCCACCACCTCGTCGGCCACGTGGCCCTCGAGGTCCAGCAGGAAGCAGTAGTCGCCCAGGCCCTTCTTCGTGGGGCGGCTCTCCAGCTTGGTGAGGTTGATCTTGCGGGCGGCGAACTCCTGGAGGATGGCGACCAGGGAGCCGGGTCGGTCCTGGTGCTGGCCCACCACGATGGACGTCTTGTCGTGGCCGGTGGGCGCCGGCACCTCGTGCGGGCGGACGGCCACGAAGCGGGTCTGGTTCTCGGGGTGGTCCTCGATGTCGCGCGCCACGATGTCGAGGCCGTAGAGCTTGGCGGCCAGCTCGTTGCCGATGGCAGCCACCGACGGGTCGCCGAGCAGCGCCACCTGCTCGGCCGCCTCGGCGGTGGAGTTGGCCGCCTGCGTGGTGACCGCCGGCAGGTTCTCGAACAGGAACCGGCGCGCCTGCGCGGTGGCGTGCGGGATCGACGACACCGTGGTGATGTCGGCGAGGGTGGCCCCGGCGACGCCCATCAGGTGCTGCTGGATCGGGATGACCACCTCGCGCTGGATGAGCACGTCGACGTCGAACGCCAGGGTGTCGGAGGTGACGTTGACGGTGCCCTCGATGGAGTTCTCGATGGCCACGAAGCCCAGGTCGACCGCGCCGGTCTCGGTGGCGCGCAGCACGTCGGCCATGGTGGGGAAGACCACCAGCTCGGCGGCGGCGAGGTCCGGCTGGGTGAGCAGCGCCTGCTCGGTGAACGTGCCGTGGGGGCCCAGGAAGCCCACCCGCATGGGGCGGGCGTCGGTGGGCGGAGGGGTCGGCGGAGCCAGATCGGTCACGACCGTGCAGGATAGGGGCGTGGACGAAGCGGCCCTCCGGAAGTTGCTCGATGACGTGCGGACCGGGGCCACCCGTCCGGACGACGCGGTGGAGGCCCTGCGCCACCTCCCCTACAGCGACCTCGGGTTCGCCCGCGTCGACCACCACCGCCACCTCCGCCAGGGCATGGCCGAGGCCGTCTACGGCCCGGGCAAGACGCCCGACCAGGTGGTGCGGATCGTGGCCGAGCTCCTGGCCCGCTCCGGCGCGGCGCCGGTGGTGCTGACCCGTGCGTCGTCCGAGCAGGCGCGAGCCGCCATCGACGCCAACCACGGCGCCACCATCGTCGGCGGCACCCTGGTGTGGCGCGCCGCGCCCCCACGCCACGAGCGGGTGGTCCTCCTCACCGCCGGCACCGCCGACCTGCCCGTGGCCGACGAGTGCGCCGCCACGCTGACCGCCCACGGCCTGCCCCCGGTGCGCCTCACCGACGTCGGCGTCGCCGGCATCCACCGGCTGCTGGAGCACGTCGACGCCCTGATCGAAGCCGATGCCGTCATCGTGGTGGCCGGCATGGAGGGGGCCCTGGCCAGCGTGGTCGGCGGGCTCACCGGGGCGCCCGTCGTGGCCGTGCCCACCAGCGTCGGGTACGGCGCCGGGCTCGACGGCGTGACCGCGCTGCTCGGCATGCTGGCCAGCTGCGCCGCAGGGATCGGCGTCGTCGGGATCGACAACGGCTACGGCGCCGCCTGCGTGGTGGCCCGCCAGTTCCTGACGCCCGAGCGCCGCTCCCTGGCCAACCGCCGCAGCGACGAGGAGGCCGAGCGGGCCGCCGTGCTGGCGTCGCGCCAGGCTGCGGGCGGACCGGCGCCCGGGCTCACCCCGTGACCACGGCCTGGTTCCACTGCTTCTCGGGCGTGGCGGGCGACATGGCGCTCGGCGCCCTCGTCGACGCCGGCGCCGACTTCGACGAGGTGCTGCGCATGCTCGAGCACCTGCCCGTGGGCGGGTGGGCGGCCGAGGCCGAGCCGGTGCTGCGCGGCGGCATCGCCGGCACCAAGGTGCACGTCCGGGCGCGCGAGTCGAGCGTGGTGCGGACCGCATCGCACATCCAGGGCCTGGTCACCGAGGCCCGCCTCCCGCCCCGCGTCGAGCAGCGGGCCCACGCCGTCTTCGAGGCGCTGGCCGTCGCCGAGGGCCGCCTCCACCGCCGGCCACCCGACCAGGTCCACTTCCACGAGGTGGGCGGCATCGACGCCATCGTCGACGTGGTGGGCACCTGTGCCGCGCTCGAGCTCCTCGGCGTCGACACCGTCACCTGCTCGCCCATCGCGGTGGGCCTGGGCATGGTCCGCGCCGCCCACGGCATCATCCCGAACCCGGCGCCGGCCGTGGTGGAGCTCCTCCAGGGCATCCCCACGCGCGGCCTGGACCTGTCCCTCGAGCTGACCACGCCCACCGGCGCGGCCCTCATGGCCGGGCTGGCCACCGCGTTCGGGCCGCTGCCCGCCATGACGGTGGCGGCGTCGGGCTTCGGCGCCGGCAGCCGCGAGCTCGAGGGCCGCCCGAACCTGACCCAGGTGGTGGTGGGCGAGCCGGCGGCCGGCGAGCCGGTGACCGGCCAGCCGGTGCTGCTGCTGGAGGCCAACGTCGACGACGTCACCGGCGAGGTGCTCGCCCACGCGGTGGGCGCGCTGCTCGAGGCCGGCGCCCACGATGCGTGGATCACGCCCATCGTCATGAAGAAGGGACGTCCGGCCCACACCGTCCACGCCCTGTGCGACCCGGTGCTGGGCCGCCAGGTGAGCGCCGTGCTGGCGGCCGAGACCGGCACGCTCGGCGTGCGGGGCCAGCGCATCGAGCGGTGGCCGGCGGCCCGCAGCCTCGACCGGGTGGTGGTCGACGACCTCTCCGTGCGGGTGAAGGTCAGCCCCGGCCGGGTGAAGGCCGAGTTCGACGACGCCGCCAAGGTCGCCGACCGCACCGGCCGGCCCGTGCGCGAGGTGCTGGCCGAGGCCGAGGCCCGCTGGCACGCCGAGCAGCCCGCCGAGCCCGTCGAGGACGGGCCCACCACCCTCGGCCCGGTCCCCGGCCACCCCGGCGCGCACGGCTGGGCACCGGGCGCCCCCGCCTCGGCCACCGACGCCATCGCTGCCCCGTGGACCGGTGACGAGCCGTTCTCCGAGGCCGACGCCGGCTCCGGAGGCTCGGTCACCCCCATCCACGGGCACGACCACCGCCACGACGAGGGCCACCCGTCCACGCACGGCCACGAGCACGACCACTCGCACGACCACCCGCACGATCACGAGCCGTCGGGCCCCGAGCCGGTCGACTGAGCCTCACGGGGCCGTCGGGTCTCGGCACCCGCGGCCCGACCGGTGTGGTGGGATGGTCGACGGCTGCGGGATCGTCCTGGTGGCCCGGTCCTTGCGGGAGGGCGTCGCATGGTGGTGGCTGACGGTCGTCGGGCGATCCGCGTGTTCATCTCGTCCACGTTCCGCGACATGCAGGCCGAGCGCGAGGAGCTGGTGAAGCGGGTGTTCCCCGAGCTGCGCCGGCGCTGCGAGGCACGGGGCGTGGCCTGGAGCGAGGTCGACCTCCGCTGGGGCGTCACCGACGAGGAGAAGGCCGAGGGGGCGGTGCTGCCGATCTGCCTGGCCGAGATCGAGCACAGCCGCCCCTACTTCATCGGCCTCATCGGCGATCGCTACGGCTGGATCCCCGACGAGATCGACGCCGACCTGCGGGCCAGCGAGTCCTGGCTCGACGGGGCGACCGGCCGGTCGGTGACCGAGCTGGAGATCCTCCACGGCGTGCTCAACGACCCCACCATGGCCGGCCACGCCTTCTTCTACCTGCGCGACCCGGCGTGGGCGGCGGCCCAGCCGGAGGAGGCGCGCCCGACCTACCTCGAGGTGGCCTCGCCCGACGAGGTGGCGGCCCTGGGCGAGGCTGCGGCATCGACCGCCGCCGTCCAGCGCCAGGGGCTGCTGGCCGACCTCAAGGACCGGGTGCGGGCCAGCGGGTTCCCGGTGCGAGACGGCTACGCCGACCCCGAGGCGCTCGGGCCGTTGGTCCTGGCCGACCTCGGGGCCCTCGTCGACGAGCTGTTCCCGGTCGAGCTGGTCGACGACCCGCTCGACCGGGCTGCGGCCGAGCACGCCGCCTACGCCGCCGCCCGCTTCGGCCTCCACGTCGGCGGCGCCGCCGGCCACGCCGCCATCGACGCCGCCCTGGCGGACCCCGCTGGCCGACCGCTGCTGGTGACCGGGCCATCGGGCACCGGCAAGTCGGCCCTCCTCGCCACCTGGGCCCGGCAGCGGTCGGACGAGGTGGCCGCCGCCGACCCGGGCGAGGGCAACGCAGACGGCGACGTGGTCGTGACCCACTTCGTCGGCGCGTCCTCTGACAGCGCCGATGCGGCCGCGATGGTCCGCCGGCTCGCCGGCGAGGTCGCCCGTCGCACCGGCCAGCCGCTCGACCCGACCACGCTCCCCGTCGAGCCGGGCGCGCTTCGGGTGGCGTTCACCGAGGTGCTGCGCCGGGCGGGGTCCGGGCGCCGCGTGGTCCTGGTGCTCGACGGCCTGGACCAGCTCGAGGACCGCGACCAGGCCCCCGACCTGGCGTGGCTGCCCTACGACCTCCCGCCCGGCGTGGTCGTGCTGGCCTCCGCCACCGGCGGCCGCCCGCTCGAGGCCGCCCGGGCCCGGGGGTGGGCCGAGCACGAGCTGGCGCCGCTGTCGGAGGACGAGCGCCGCGAGCTGACCGTCGCCTTCCTGGCCCGCTCGTCGAAGCGGCTGGGCCCGGACCTGGCCGACCGCCTCTCCCGGCACCCCGCCGCCGCCAACCCGCTCTTCCTGCGCACCGTGCTCGACGAGCTGCGCCAGCACGGCGACCACTTCACGCTGGGCGACGTGCTCGACGGCTACCTCGCCAC
The DNA here is from genome assembly GCF_019048865.1 of Aquihabitans sp. G128. Taxonomy (GTDB): domain Bacteria; phylum Actinomycetota; class Acidimicrobiia; order Acidimicrobiales; family Iamiaceae; genus Aquihabitans. The sequence goes on from NZ_CP077604.1 coordinate 3,137,906, forward strand.
GGGCGACCTCCCGCGGCTGTTCGGCGCGGTCCTCGCCCGCTGGGAGCGCGACTTCGAGCGGGACCGACCGGGCCTGGTGCGCGATGCCCTCTCGCTGCTGTGGGCGGCCCGCCGGGGCCTGGCCGACAGCGAGCTCCTGGACCTGCTCGCCCCGGGCAGCGATCCGCTCCCCCACGCCACCTGGTCGCCGCTGCTCCTCGCCGCGGACGGGTCCCTGGCGTCGCGCTCCGGGCTGCTCGGCTTCCTGCACGAGCCGCTCCGCCAGGCGGTGGCCGCCCGCTACCTGGCCACGCCCGAGGACCGGGCGGCGGCCCACCGCCGGCTCGCCGGGTACTTCGCCGGGCGCGAGCTCAGCCCCCGCGTCGTGGCCGAGCTCCCCTGGCAGCTCCAGCAGGCCGGCGACTGGGCGCAGCTGGCCCAGGCCCTGGCCCGACCCGACCTGCTGGCCGCCGCCTACCGGGCCGACCTCCACGGGCTGCGCGCCGCCTGGGCAGCGGTGGAGCAGGGCGGCGGGCCCTCGCTGGCCGAGGCGTACCGCCCGGTGCTCGACGACCCGCAGGGCCACGCGGACGTCGCCTGGGAGGTGGCCCGGCTCCTCACCGACGCCGGCCACCCCGCCGAGGCGCTCGGCCTGCACCGCCACCTGGTCGCCACCAGCCGCGCCGCGGCCAACCCCGCCCGGCTGGCCGCCTCCCTGGCCAACCTCGGCACCGCGCTGCTCGGTGGCGACGACCTCGACGGCGCCATGGCCGCCTTCGTCGAACAGGAGGGCATCGCCCGCCAGCTCGGTGACGACGGCCTCCTGCAAGGGGCGCTGGGCAACGAGGGTGCGGTGCTCCGCGCCCGGGCCGACCACGCCGGGGCGCTGGCCAAGATGGCCGAGGAGGAGGCGGTGTGCCGGCGGCTGGGCGATCTGGCCGGGCTCCAGACCAGCATCGGCAACCAGGGCCTGGTGCACCTCGACCGGCGGGAGTACGACGCAGCCTCGGCCCGGTTCGCCGAGCAGGAGCGGGTGGCCCGTCAGCTCGGTGACCCCTCGCTGATCAACCGAGCGCTGGCTTCGCAGGCCCAGGTGTTGGGCGATCGGGGCCAGCCCGAGGCCGCCCTGGCGCTCCTGGCCCGCCAGGAGCGCGAGTGCCGCGAGCAGGGCGACCGCGCCGGGCTGGCCGCCAACCTGAGCAGCCAGGCGTCGATCCTCCGCACCCAGGGCCGCTTCGACGAGGCCATGGCCCGGGCCGACGAGGCCGCGACCCTGGCCCGTCGGCTGGGGAGCGACAGCGTGCTGGCCCGCATGCTGCTCCTCCAGGCCACCGTGGCCCACCAGCGCGGCGACCGGGCCACGGCGCGAGCCCTGCTGGACGAGCAGCAGCGGTGGGCCGAGGCCCTCGGGGACCGATCGGCGCTCGCGCTGGCGCTGGGCGAACGGGCCACGATCGAGCGCGAGGAGGGCGACCCCGCCACCGCGCTGGTGCTGCACGCCGAGGAGCAGCGGCTCTACACCGAGATCGGCGACCGCAGCGGCGTGGCCACCAGCCTGAGCAACCAGGCCCTCGCCCGCCACGCCCTGGGCGACCCCGCAGCGGCCGCCGCGCTGCTGGCCCAAGCCGAGGCCACCATCCGCGAGCTCGACCTCCCGAACCTGCTGCAGGTCACCCTCGGCAACAAGGGGGCGTTCCTGCTGCAGGCCGGCGACCTGGCCGGCGGGCTCGCCGCGCTGGGCGAGCAGGAGGCGATCTGCCGCGAGACGGGCAACCGGGTGGGCCTGGCGGCATCGCTGGGCAACCAGGGCCTCCTCCGCATGCAGCAGGGCGACCTGGCCGGCGCGGCCACGCTGCTCGAGGAGCAGGAGCGGATCTGCCGGGAGGTGGGCGACCGGCCCGGCCTCGTGGGGGCGCTGAGCAACCTGGTGACCGTCGCGGTGCAGCGCAACGACGCGCCGGGTGCGCTGCGGCTCCTCGACCAGCAGCTCGCCGAAGCCCGGGCGCTCGGCCCCGCCGGCTCGGCCCAGGTGGTGGCCAACCTCACGATCCAGCTCCGCATGCGGCCGGCCATGGGCGACGTCGCCGGCCTCGGCGCGCTGGCGGCCCGGCTGGAGGCGGAGACCCGCGTCGACGGCGACGCCGCCGTGCTGGCCCAGGCGCTCGCCATCCGCGGGACCATGGCCCTCGGAAGCGGTGACAGGGTGGGCGCCAGCCCGGCGCTGGCCGAGGCCGAGCACCTCGCCCGCGCCGCCGGCAACGCCCACGCCCTGCAGCTCGCGCTCGGCGGCCGAGGGCTGCTCGCGCTGCAGCAGGGCCAGCTCGACACGGCCGAGCCGCTGCTCGCCGAGCAGGTCGCGGTCAGCCGGGCCGCGTCGATCCCCGAGGGCCTGTCGGCCGGGCTCGGCAACCTGGCCACGGTGCGCCAGCAGCGCGGCGACGGGGCCGGCGCTCTGGCCCTGCTGGTGGAGCAGGAGCAGCTGTGCCGCCAGACCGGCGACGTCCAGGGACTGGTCCTGGCCCTCGCCAACCGGGGCGAGGTCACCGCCCGCCTGCCCGGCCGTCGCGCCGAGGGCCTGGCCGTCCTCGACGACGCCGCCACCACCGCCCAGCAGGTCGGCTGGAGCGCCATGGTCCCCCAGATCCAGCAGCTCGCCGCCCAGCTCCGCACCCTCAGCGACCCCTGACCCTGCTCGCCCGCCCCACCCCCGCCCCGCGCCCCACCCCGCGCCCCTTCCTCAACGCCCCTCCCTCGGCGAACTTTGGGTCCCACACGCCCGCGCGCAAGGGCCTCAGACCCAAAGTTCGAGAGGTGTGGGGGACCTGACTCACCCCACCCCACCCTCCCCACACGAACTTTGGGTCCCACACCCCCGCGCGCACGGGCCTCAGACCCGAAGTTCGAGGGGTGTGGGGCTCGAGGGGTGCCGGGGGAGGTCAGGTGGGGGTGCGGGTGGGGAGGTGGACGAGCTGGAAGCCGGCGCGGGCCAGGACGGCGGGGAGCTGGAGGGCGGCGTCACGGTTCTTCTGGCGCTCGGCCTCCGGCAGCTCGTCCCAGGCCACCAGGAGGGGGTGGTGCTTGCGGGCGTCGTCGCGCTCGGCAGCGTGGGTCCAGCCGCTGCGGCGGCGGTCGTCGGACCAACGCTCGTGCTCGCCGCGGGCCAGCTGCTCGACCTCGTCGTCGGTGAACGCGAAGCCGGCCCCGTCCCAGCCGTAGAGCGGGGCCAGCCCGCACCCCACCGAGGCCAGGGCCGCCACCAGGCCGTCGGCAGCGCGGCGGTTCGACTCCTTCGTGCCGGCGTCGAGCTCGGTCCAGCCGACCACCGACGAGGATTCCTGGCCGGCGGCGCCGGCTCGGGCCACGTAGTCCTCGTGCAGGGCGCGGGCGACCGACTCGTTGGTGCCGCCGTCGATGGCGTCGGCCGAGCAGGTCCGGTCGAACAGCGGGAAGCCGTGGATCCCGCCGACCCCGCCGGCCTCGACCTCGTCGACCAGCAGCGCCAGGCCCGCCTCCGATCGGGTCCGCACCGTGACCAGGGCATCGGTCGACCCGAGGGCCAACCGGACGAAGAGCGCGGTGGACAGCGCCTCGGTGTCGTCGTCGTGGCACACGAAGGCCGCGGTGACCGACCCGTCGGCGAGCAGCTCGCGGAACGCCTCGGCGGCATCGGGGACCGGGCGATCCGGGTCGAGGTCGATCGCCTCGGCGCTGGTGTGGGCCACCAAGGCGGGGTGGCGCAGGCGCAGGCTGCGGTAGCGGGCGGCGGCGTCGGGATCGACGAGCGTCAGCCGCAGCGGCTCGTCACCCTCGGTCGCCTGCTCGGCGAAGCGCTGGGCCACGACCACCGCCACGCTCTCGCCGAGCGACCCGACCCCGAGCACCACCACGTGGGGCGGCCGGCCGTCGTGGCGCACCGCCAACGGATCGGTCTCGGCCAGCCACAGGCGGGCGCCGCGCTGGAAGATGTTGAAGAAGTCGAGGCGCACCGACGCGGTGCCGGCGCTGAGCTCCCGGGTCCGCAGCAGGCGGGACAGCTGTGGGTCGATCAGGTGCACCGACGCCCGCAGCGCCGGGTCGCCCGGCTTGCGCACGACGTGGCTGGCCACCGCCACGATCTCGGCGTTGCTGGCGTCGTCGGCCACCACCACCAGGTCCGAGGCCCGCGCCACCCCGGCCTCGGCCAGCACCTGCGGGTCGGTCGCCGGGCCGGCCAGCACCGTCACGCCCCGGCGGGCGACCGACGCCACGTTGGGGTTGGCCGGATCGGGCTCGATGGCCACCACCTTGCGGCCGGCCGCGGCGAAGCTCATGGCCAGCCGCGAGCCCTTGTCGCCCAGGCCCGCCACGATCACGTGATCCTTGGCGAAGCGCAGCCGCAGGCGATCGAGCTGGCTCCGCAGCACGGTGGCGGTGGCGGCGTAGAAGGTCGACGCGAAGGCGAGCGGCCCGAGGAACCGGGCGAGCTGGATCCGCCAGTCGAGGTCCGCGGTGTCGTCGGAGATGCTGATGCTGAAGAAGTCCGGCAGCGAGTACAGCCGGTTCCAGATGCTGCTCTGGGGCTTGCCCCGCGCCAAGCCCCACATGGCCAGGCTGGCCACGCCCACCCACGCCAGCGTGAGGGTCAGCCATCGCCACTTCGGCGACCACGCGGCGCGCAGCACCTTCACGGCCACCGCTCCCAGGTCAGGGCGGGCGCCGGCGCGCCGGGGTCCGGGCCGGGCGACGCGACGGGACCGGGTGGCTCCGGGTCCACCGGTGCACGACGGGACACGTGGATCCACGCCAGGGGCAGGCGGCGAAGGCGGGCCTCGGCCACGATCTCGCCGGTGCCGCCGCGACCGCGGGCCGGCTCGCCGTCCCACACCACGGCCAGCGCGTCGGCGCGGTCGAGCACCGCCAGCCCAGCAGCGAGGTAGGCCTCGCGCCGGGTGGGCTGGGCCGGGACCCGGTCGACGGTGGTCGCCGCGGCGAGGAGGGAGCGGAACTCGGCGATCGACCCCTCGGCGGCGAAGTCGTCCTCGTAGTCCGCGGCATCGAGCGGCAGCACCACCTCGACGCCCCAACCGTCGCGCTCGGCGGCGAGGCGGGCGAAGAGGCGGTCGGCCCCCTCGGCCAGGCTGGTGACGACCACGCCCACCGGCCCGGCCCGGTCGAGCACCGTGCGGCCGAAGGCCTCCGTGGCCTGCGGGTCGGCTGCGTGGGCGCGGTGGCCGGACACGCCAAGCCGCACCCCTGCGGTTCCCGTCCCGACCACGGTCACGCAGCGCACGCTATTCGCTGGCCACCAAGCCGCCGGCGCTCGTCGAGGCGGCACGACTCCCGAACCCGGCCGGTCCGGCGGCGGTACCGTCGCCGGGCCATGGACAGACCCGCCACCGACCCCCGCCTGGAGCTCCGGGCCGACTGCGCCCGCTGCTTCGGCCTGTGCTGCGTGGTGCCGGCGTTCGCGGCGTCGGCCGACTTCGCCATCGACAAGCCGGCCGGGACCCCGTGCCCGAACCTCCAGGGCGACTTCGCCTGCGGCATCCACCGCGCGCTGCGCACCGAGGGCTTCCCGGGTTGCACCGTCTACGACTGCTTCGGCGCCGGCCAGCACGTCGCCCAGGTCACCTTTGCCGGCCGGGACTGGCGGTCCGCACCCGAGGGGCGGGACGAGATGTTCGCCGCCTTCCCCGTCGTGCGCGAGCTGCACGAGCTGCGCTGGTACCTCGCCGATGCCCTCGACCGCGTCGAGGCAGCGGTGCTGCACCCCGAGCTGCGCCGCGCCCGAGCCGAGGTCGAGCGGCTCGGTCGCCTCGACGGCGCCGCGCTCGCCGTGCTCGACGTGTCGGCCCTGCGCCGCACGGTCGGCGACCAGCTGGCGGCCGTGAGCGACCTGGTGCGCGGCGAGGCGGGTCGGGCGGGCGCCGACCACCGAGGGGCCGACCTGGTGGGCGCCCGCCTCCGCAGCACCGACCTCCGGGGCGCCACGTTCCGAGCGGCCTACCTGTTGGGGGCCGACCTGCGAGGTGCCGACCTCCGCTTCGCCGACCTCCTGGGGGCCGACCTGCGCGGCGCCAAGCTCGCCGGCGCCGACCTCACCGACGCCCTGTTCCTCACCGCCTTCCAGCTGGCCGGCGCCACCGGCGACCGGACGACGGTCCTCCCGCCGGCCCTCGACCGCCCGGCCCACTGGTCAGCCAGCCCGTAGCCCTGGATGGCCGGCGCGACCCCCCGGCGGCGCTGCTCCGTGGTGCGACGCACCGCCGATCGAGGTGCGGCGCGTTCCGGCCGTCGGTGCTCCCGCGGTGGCGTCGCTCCGTCGAGCGCCGCGCGGGGCGGATCGAGGTGCTGCGCCGGTCCCGCGGCTCGGCGCCCGCACGGTCGGCGCGCCGTAGGTTGGCGGGATGGAGCTTTCGGAGCTGGTGGCGCGGGAGGCGGTGCGGGACCTGGTGGCCCGCTACACGTGGGCGGGCGATCGGGGCAAGAGCACCGAGCTGGCGGCGCTGTTCGCCGTCGACGGCGTGCTCGACGTGGGCGAGCACGGCGGACGGTGGGCCGGCCGGGACGAGATCGTGGCCCAGCTGGCGGCGGTGGCCGACCGGGTGGCCGTCGCCGGCAGCTCGCCCGGCCCGGTGCGCCACCACGTGTCGAGCCTGGTGATCGACGTGCCGCTGCCGCACGAGGCCACTGCGTCGTCGTACTTCCTGGTCTTCACGGGCATCGGCGTCGACCACTGGGGCCGCTACCGCGACCGCTTCGCCCCCGGGCCCGACGGCGTGTGGCGCTTCACCGAGCGCACCGTCCGGGTCGACGGCCACGTCGACGGGTCGCTCATGGTGCGCGACCCCGGCGCCGCGTGACCGCCCGCCCGCCGCAGCCGTGATCCTCGTCGACCAGCCCATCTGGCCGGCCCACGGCCGCCACTTCGCCCACCTCGTGAGCGACGAGTCGTTCGAGGAGCTGCACGCCTTCGCCGCCGACCTCGGCCTGCCCCGCCGGGCCTTCCACCGCGACCACTACGACCTGCCCGACTTCGGCTGGGACGACGCCGTCGCCGCCGGCGCCACCCCGGTCGACCCCCGCGAGATCGTGCGCCGCCTCCGCGCCGCCGGCCTCCGCCGCCGCCGCTGACTCAGGCCCCGGCGGTGGGGCGCAGGGACGCGAGCTCGCGCCGGAGGTTGGCCGTGGCCCGCTCGCGGCGGGCGTCGCGGTCGTCGGTCGGGCCGGCGGCGTAGAGGTCCGACGCGGTGACCAGGAAGCGGGTGAGGATCGAGCCCCGGCCGGCGATCCACGCCTCGTCGCCGACGTGGGCGTACTCGGCCCGCACGTCGGCGGCGTAGCGGTCGTAGCGCTCGGGCGGCGAGGACAGGATCCAGAGGTCGGCGTCCACCAGCACCGCCCCGCTGCGGTCGTGCGGCTCGACGGCGTGGCCGACGGTGAGGCGGACCAGCCGGTCGACCTCGTCGGCCAGGCGGTCCCGGTCGGCCTCCCACAGCGCCGGCAGCCGGTCGTGGGCCAGGTGCGCGCTGGCCTCCTCGGACTCCCCCGGCCCGGCGGTGGGGTCGTAGATCGCGTCGTGGAACCAGGCGGCCAGCTCGACCGCCACCGGGTCGGCCTCCGGTTCGAGCGGCAGCAGGCGTGCCACCTCGGCCAGCACCTCGGTCACGTGCTCGAGCGAGTGGTACCGGCGCTGCGGCTCGCGGTGGCGGGCCGCCAGCTCGTCGGCCACCGAGCGAGCCGCGCCCGGCGACGCTCCCAGGTGCACCAGCAGCGACTCCATGCCCCGACCGTACCGGCGCCGCCCCATCCGCTCGCCACCGCCGACGGGACGAACCGGGCAGACCACCGGCCGCCCGGCGACCAGGTCTCAACCCCCTATGAGGTGGGGGTGGCGGGGCCGGCTGCCGCGGGCTCGGCGGGGGCCACGGGGAGGGGGCCCGTCGAGATGGCCTTCCAGAAGGCGCGGTAGCTGGGGTGCTCCAACGCCGGGGTGATCCAGCCGGCTGCCTCCAGCTCGCGGTGGTAGCGGGGGAGGTTGCGCCACGGCACGCCCATGTCGGTGTGGTGGGCCAGGTGCCAGCCGGTGTTGTACGGGGCGATCCAGAAGCGGGCCGACCAGCTCTGGCGGATGGCGTGGGTGGTGCGTCGGCGGTCGCCGGATCGCTCCATGCCGCCGTGCTCGGCGACGGCGCGCAGCCGGTTGAGCACCCGCCACACCGTCATCCACGGGCCCAGCCAGCAGACGGGGTACAGCCACCAGTGCCCGGTGAGCGCCCAGATGGCCGCCCACAGCACCAGCTGCGTGCCGAGGATCTTGGCGGCGAAGGGCCGGGAGACCTTCTTGAGCAGGGCCCGCAGCAGCGGCTTGAGGTTCTTCCACCCGCTGTTGCCGTTGGCGTCGCGCCAGAGCTTGCGCCGCCACGACGCCCGGGCCTGCGGGTAGCCGGCGTAGAGCGGGATGTCGGGCTCGCCGGGTCCGAACTCGTCCTTGTGGTGCGCGAAGTGCGAGCGGCGGTAGATGTCGAAGGGGACGAAGGCAGGGTGGTCGAGCACCCAGCGGCCGACGACGTCGTTCGCCGTGCGGTTGCGGAACAGCAACCGGTGGGCCGCCTCGTGGCCGAGGATCGCGAGGCGGGCGAACACCGGGCCCATCAGCACGAAGAGGGCGAGGTAGCCGAGCGGGTGGTCGATCCGGGCGGCCGCCGCCCACAGCGCCACGATCCCGAGCCACAGCCCGGCCACGCTCAGGGCGTTGCGGAAGCCCGCGATGCGGCGCAGGTCGGCGCGCAGCTCGGGGACCGCCTTGCCCGAGACGAGCAGCCGCTCGGTGGGCAACACGTCCGGCAGGGCCTCGGGCCCGGGCACCATCCCCCCGGTCCGGTCGGGTCGCATCATCGTGGCCATGGACCCATGTTACGTTCTGCTCGCACCCGTCGCACCAATGTAAGAGCGCCATGTCCTCCTCCCCCGCCTCGAAGACCTCCGCTCCTCGCCCTCGACGGCCGTCCTCCGCCCCGGAGCCCACGGCGCCCGCTGCGGGCCCGGCCGACGCCGGTCGCCGCCTCACCGCACGCTCGGTGCTGGCGTCGACGTTGCTCGGCGTCTCGCCGCCCGAGCTGCCCACCCGCTCGCTGGTGGCCACGGCCGAGCTCCTCGGCGTGGCGCCCGGGACCGCCCGGGTGGCCATCTCCCGGATGGTGGCGGCCGGTGAGCTGGAGGCCCGGGGCGACGGCTACCGCCTGGTCGGCGCTCCCCTCCTCGCCCGCCAGTCCCGCCAGTCCCTCTCTCGCCAGGGCCCGCCGTCGGGTTGGGACGGGTCGTGGCGCCTGCTGGTGGCGCCCGGTGAGGCCCGACCGGCGAGCGAGCGGGCCGAGCTGCGCGCCGCCCTGGCCGCGCTCCGCTTCGCCGAGCTCCGCGAGGGCGTGTGGCTGCGGCCGGCCAACCTCCCGGTCGACGTGCTGCCCGACGCCGAGGCGCTCGCCGCCGCCCGCTGCACGTCCTTCGCCACCGAGCCGGACGAGCCACGAGCGCTGGCCACGTCGCTCTGGGACCTCCACGCCTGGTCGGCGCGCCGTCGCGCTGCAGCACGACCTGGACCCGATCGCCCGCCGCCTGGCCGAGGGCGACACCGGGTCGCTGGCCGAGGGCTTCGTCCTGTCGGCCGCGGTCCTCCGCCACCTCCAGTCCGACCCCCTGCTCCCGGACGAGCTCACCGGCGCCGGGTGGCCCGGAGCGGACCTGCGGCGCGCCCACCGGGCCTACGACACCTCGTTCAAGGCCACCCTGGCCGCCTGGCTCCGCACCCAGCTCGCCGGCTGAGCGCCGGTCCGCTCACGGCGCCGCCGCAGGAGGAGCCGGAGCAGGCAGCCCCGCGGGAGGAACCGGAGCGGGCGCCGCCCGCCGGCCGGATCGGGACCTCGCCGCCTTGGGTCCGACGGGGGTGGCGCCCACGCCCAGTGCCACCAGCCCTTGGGCCACCAGCAGGGCATCGGCCGGTGGCAGCGCCAGCTTCGGCTCGATGGCCTCCAGCAGCGCCCGGTTGGCGCGGCGGGCCAGGCGCCCCTGGCTGCGCGCGGCGACGACGAGCAGGACCGCCGCGACCGGGAGCGCCCACAGCGGCTCGAGCCCCGGCACGATGCCGAAGAGCGTCAGCGACAGGAGGCACCACCCCGGCAGCATGGAGGTGATCAGCAGCTCTCGAAGTTCGGTCTCGGGCCTTGGGCGCCGCGGCCACGATCGCCGGGCCCGGTCGGGCCTCGTCGAGCGTCGCCGGGCGGGCCGCGGCGGGCGGCGGGTCACCGGCTCGCTCCCACCCCAGCAGCCAGGTGAGGGCGTCGGACACCGGGTGCACCGGACCCCCCGGCTCCGGCGAGAGGGGCGAGCCGGGCAGGAGCGTGCGGCTGCCGTCGGCCGACGTGAGGGCCACGGGCAGGCCCGGCGCCCACCCGCCGTGCAGCGCCCACGTCCCGGAGAGGTCGACGCCCTGGGTGGCGGTGCCGGGCGCCACCCAGCCGACCGACGTCCGAGCCTCGTCGGCCTGCTGCAGCTCGAGCCAGAGCCGGTGGGCCTTCCCCGTGGCGACCAACCGGGGCGCCACGGTGACGGCCAGGGTCGGCAGCGGCGAGCCCAGCGCAGCCTCCGAGGCACCGGTCGCCGCTCGCGCTCGCCGGCGGACCCGCCACAAGAGCCACAGCAGCGCGCCCATCGCCGCCACGAAGCCGAGGCTGCGCCGCAGCAGGGCCCCGACACGATCCACCCCGCCGGCGGTCGAGCCCGGCTGGCGGGGCTGGCAGGCGCAGTCGCCGGCCAGCTCGACATCGACCTGTTGGCCGACGCGGACCGGCTCGTCCCACGTCACCAGGTGCAGCGGGCCTCCGGCCTCCACAGCGAGCTCGCCGTCGAGCTGCAGCCCGATCCGCCCCGAGCCGAAGTCGTCGTACACGACCGTGGCCCGGCCACGGGGCGGCGGTTCGGCCCCGTCGAGCGCCTCCTTGCCCACCAGGAAGACCAGCAGCACCGCCAGGGCCCCGAGCAGGATCCGCTGCCGGCGCTCGCGCCGCTCGGCATCCTCATCAGGGGCCGCGCCCGCCGATCCGGTCGACCCGTCTGCCCGTCCGTCGTCCACGCCGTCCCTCGCCATCGGCACCCATCGGCCCCGCCCCGGCGACCTTGAGCAGCGACGCGACGAGCCCCACCGGCGCGCCACGCTGCCTCCCGCGCCGCCGTCAGCTCGGGTCGGGGCGCGGGCCTTCGGCGAGGCGAGCCAGTAGGCGGTCCCGCACCGAGGTCCCCGGCTCGCGGGCCTTGTCGCCGGTCACCCGCCAGCCGTGGCGGGACGAGTACAGCAGCGGCGGCTGCTCGAGGCGGCCGGTGCCGGTGGCCACCACACGGGCGAAGAAGAGGTCGTGGTCGTAGCGCCCGGTGATCACCTCCTCCACGTCGCAGTGGAGCCAGGCCACGGCGTCGCGCACCACCGGGAGGTCGCCTGAGAGGTCGAGGTACTCGGGGGCGACGTAGGCGAACCGGTGCCCCGGATAGGAGAAGTACTGGCCCTGCTCCACCTGGTCGCCCGCCAGGATCGACACCGAGAACCGGCCGCTGGCGGCGATGAGCGGGTGGGTGTCGTGCTTCGGCGACACCGACGCCATGACCACCGGCTCCTCGAACGAGACCTGGCACACCCAGTGCGAGGTGTAGGCCCGCACCAGGCCGTCGTGGGCGGCGCCCACCACCTGCACGCCCTTCACCATCTGGCCCAGGGCCCGCTTCAGCTCGCGATCGATCACCCGCCCATCCTGGCCCGCCCGGCCCGGACCGGGAGCAGGTCGGCCCCACGGCGTCACGGTCCGTGCCGCACGGCGTCCCACTGGGGTGCCCCCGCTCGACCCGCCCGACCTGCTCGCCCCGGCAGCTGCGCTGCCCCGCCGGGCCGTGTGGGCCGAGGACGCCTCGGTCGTGTTCGGGGTGGCGGGCGCGGTGCTGACCATCGGCACGCTGCTCGCTGTCGGCTGGCTGGCCCTGTGGCAGGTGCCGGTGCTGCACGAGCCCGGCCTGGCGCTGGTGGCCGGGGTCGACCTGGTGCTGGTCCTGCTCGCGGTGGCCTGCCACCAGCTCGCCCTGGAGCTGGCCGTGGTGGTGGAGCCGCTCGACCGGTCCGCCGGGGCCGCCCACGCCCACCCGGGCTGAGCCCTCACCCGGTCGAGCGACCCGCGCCCGGTGCCACGGGTGCGGCGGCCGGTCGCCCCCTACGATCCGAGCCATGTCCGCAGGCTCGTCCCGTCTCTACTTCAAGCAGCTCCTCGCCGGCCTCGACGTCGCCGAGGGCGACCGGGTGGCCGAGCAGATGGTCAACTTCGTCTACCTGGTGGGCGACCGCGAGACCGGCGAGGCCGTGGCCATCGACCCGGCCTACGACCAGCAGGCCCTGCTCGACATCCTCGAAGCCGACGGCATGCGCCTCACCGGCGCCCTCGCCACCCACTACCACGCCGACCACGTGGGCGGCAGCCTCGGGGGCATGGCCCAGATCACCGGCATCGCCGAGCTGCTCGCCCTGGCCGACGTGCCGATCCACGTGCAGGAGGCCGAGGCCGAGTGGGTGGCCCGGGGCACCGGCGTCACCGCCGACCACCTCGCCACCCACACCAGCGGGGACACGGTCATGGTCGGCGAGATCCCGATCACGCTCATCCACACGCCCGGCCACACCCCCGGCAGCCAGTGCTTCCTGGTCGACGGCCGCCTGGTGGCCGGCGACACCCTGTTCCTCGACGGCTGCGGCCGCACCGACCTGCCCGGGTCGAACCCCGAGGACATGTACCACTCGCTCACCCACCAGCTGGCCCAGGTCCCCGACGACGCCGTCCTGTACCCCGGCCACCTCTACTCCGAGAAGCCGTCGGCCTCCATGGCCGAGACCCGGCGGCGGAACGTGGTGTTCCGCCCCGACAGCCTGGAGCAGTGGATGATGATGTTCGCCCGCTGACCCGCGGGCTCTGGCCCCGCCCGACGGTCGGCCCGGTCGGGAGCGCCCGGGTCAGGCGTCGGGCTTGGCGGCCGCCAGGGCGGCGGCCTCCTCTTCCTCGTCGACGTGGAACGGGACCGAGGTGACCACGGTGTTGGGCCGGCTGCGCAGCCGGGTGCGCAGCACGAGTGCGCTCTGGTTGTGGAGCAGCTGCTGCCACCAGTGCTCGAGGGCGAACTCGGGCAGGACCACGGTGACGAAGTCGTCGTGGTGCTGGCTGTCGATGTCGTCGACGTAGCGCAGGATCGGGCGGGTGAGCTCGCGGTACGGCGAGTACAGCGTGACCAGCTCCAGCGAGATGCCGTGGTCCTCCCACTGCTGGGTGATCCGCTCCTGCTCCTCGGGGTTGGAGACCACGGTGACGGCGACCACGCGGTCGGGGTTGAGCGAGCGGGCGTAGGCGATGGCGGTGAGCGAGCCCTTGGTGACCTTGCCCACCAGCACGATCACGGTGTTGGTGCGGCGGCGCACCTTCTCGCCGGGCGACACCTGCATGCGCCGGTCCATCTTGGCGTAGTGCCGGTGGATGCGGCGGAAGACCAGCACGATCATGGGGATGACCACGACCGGGATCCAGGCGCCGATGGTGAACTTGGAGACGACCACCACGCCCAGCACCACGCCGGTGGCCGCGCAGCCGAGGGCGTTGATGGCCAGGCCCACCTGCCAGCGGGGCTCACGCAGCTTGAGGTGGTGCTTGATCATGCCGAACTGGCTGAGGGTGAAGCCGGTGAACACGCCGACGGCGTAGAGCGGGATGAGGGCGCTGACCTGGGCCTGGAAGATGACGATGAGCACGCCGGCCATGGCCGAGAGCACGAGCACGCCGTTGGAGAACACCAGCCGGTCGCCTCGGTTGGCCAGCTGGCGGGGCAGGTAGCCGTCCCGGGCGATGAGCGAGCTGAGCCGGGGGAAGTCGGCGTACGCGGTGTTGGCCGCCATGATCAGGATGGCGAAGGTGCCGAACTGCAGCCCGTAGTACATGAGGTTGGTGCCGCCGAAGATCGACTTGGCCATCTGGGAGAGCACGGTCTCGCCGCCCTCGTCGACCACCGGCCGCAGGTGGTGGGCCAGGATCGAGATGCCGAGGAAGCCGGCACCCAGGATGCCGGCCATCATCGCCAGCGTCTGCGAGGCGTTGCGAGACTCGGGCTTCTGGAAGGCGGGCACGCCGTTCGAGATGGCCTCGACGCCGGAGAGCACCACCGCGCCGGAGCTGAAGGCCCGCAGCAGGATGAACAGCGAGGCCGTCTTCATCAGCTCGTGCTCCTCCTTGAAGTGCCGAGCCAGCTCGGCGCTGGTGTGGAGCTGGTGGAGGTCGCCGTTGACGAGCTTGTAGAAGCCGGTGCCCAGGAAGATGAAGAGCATCGTCACGTAGAAGTAGGTGGGGACGGCGAAGACCTTGCCGGACTCCTTGAGGCCGCGCAGGTTGCCCACGCACATGACGCCCACGAAGAAGAGCGCCAGCCCGATGCGGATCAGCGCCTTGTCGTTGAACCCGAACGCCGAGCCGATGGCCAGCACGCCCGAGGAGATCGACACCGCCACGGTCAGCGTGTAGTCGACCAGGAGCGAGGCGCCGGCCACCAGCGCCGCGGTGGGCGAGATGTTCTCCCGGCTCACGACGTAGGCGCCACCGCCGTCGGGGTAGGCGTGGATGGTCTGCACGTAGCTGAAGCCCACGATGGCCAGCAGCACGATGGCGGCGATGGCGATGGGCACCAGGTAGCTGTGCGACATGGGGAACGCCACGCCCATCAGCAGGACGAGGAGGATCTCCTCGGTGGCGTACGCCGTCGAGGACACCGCGTCGGAGGCGAAGACCGCCAGGGCGACGGGCTTGCCGATGCGCTGGTGCTCCTCCTCGCTGCTGGCGATGGGCTTCCCGACGAGGATCCGCTTGAACGGCGAGGTCATGGCTGCTCTTCCGATGAGGGGGAGTTCGTGGGCGGGGGAACGGGGTGGGATCCTTCGGCGGCCACGCGGGCCGCCACGAGCGCCGCCCGGCCCCGGTCGACGTTGAAGGGGACGGAGGTGACGACGGTGTTGGGCCGGTTGCGCAACCGGGTCCGGAGCACCAGGGCGCTCTGGTTGTGCAGCAGCTGCTGCCACCAGTGCTCGAGGGTGAACTCGGGGACCACCACGGTGACGAAGTCGTCGTCGAACTGGTCGTCGAGGTCGTCGATGTAGCGCATGATCGGCCGGGACAGCTCGCGGTAGGGCGAGTAGAGGCTCACCAGCTCCACCGGGATCTGGTGGTCCTCCCACTGGCGGCCGATGGACTCCTGCTCCTCGGGGTTCGAGACCACCGTGACCGCCACCAGGCGGTCGGGGTTGAGCGAGCGGGCGTAGGCGATGGCGGTGAGCGAGCCCCGGGTGACGCGCCCCACGAGCACGATCACGGTGTTGGTGCGGCGCCGCACCTTCTCGTGCGGCTCGACGGTCATGAGCTCGTCCATGGACCGGTAGTGGCGGTTGATCACCTTCAGCAGGGCGACGATGGCGGGGATGATCACCACCGGGATCCAGGCGCCCTCGGTGAACTTCGAGACGATCACCACCACCAGCACCACGCCGGTCATGAAGCAGCCGAGCCCGTTGATGAACAGGCTGGTCTGCCACTTCGGCTCGCGCAGCCGCAGGTGGTGCCGGCACATGCCGAACTGGCTGAGGGTGAACCCCACGAACACGCCCACGGCGTACAGCGGGATCAGGGCGCTGACGTCGGCCTTGAAGATGACGATCAGCAGCGCCGCCATGCCCGAGAGGATGAGCACGCCGTTCGAGAACACCAGCCGGTCACCCCGGTTGGCCAGCTGCCGGGGCAGGAAGCCGTCCCGGGCGATGTTCGAGGACAGCTGCGGGAAGCCGGCGAAGGCGGTGTTGGCCGCCAGGATCAAGATGCCGAAGGTGGCGAACTGCAGGGCGTAGTAGAGGAACGTGCCGTCACCGAAGATGGCGCCGCCCATCTGGGAGAGGACGGTGTCGCCGCCCTCCTGGAAGACCGGGTGGAGGTGGCTGGCCAGGTAGCTCACGCCGAGGGTCGAGACGCCCATGATGAACGCCATCATCATCAGCGTCTGCGAGGCGTTCTTCGACTTGGGCTGGCGGAACGCCGGCACGCCGTTCGACATGGCCTCCACGCCGGCCAGCACCACGGCACCGGAGCTGAACGCCCGCAGCAGGAGCAGCAGGCCCACCGAGCCGGTGAGCTTGGACAGCTCGGCGCCCTGCTCCTTGGCGAAGTCCTCGGCGATCTTCTCGTTGCCCGGGATGGTGCCCAGGTCCTGGAAGCCGATCTTGTAGATGCCGTAGGCGATGAGCCCGCCGAGCAGCAGCGTGTACGCGTAGGTGGGGACGGCGAACACCCGCCCCGCCTCCTTGAGGCCCCGCAGGTTGCCGATGGCCATGAGCGCCACGAAGCCCAGCGCCAGCGCCACCCGCAGGGTGGACTGGTCGTTGAAGTGGAAGGCCGAGCCGATGGCCAGCACGCCCGAGCTCACCGACACCGCGACGGTGAGCGTGTAGTCGACGAGCAGCGACGCCCCCGCCACCAGCGCGGCGTTCTGGCTGATGTTCTCCCGGCTGACCTCGTAGGCCCCGCCGCCGTTCGGGTAGGCGAAGATCGTCTGCCGGTACGAGGTGGACACCACGGCCAGCAGGAAGACCGACACCAGCGCCATGGGGATCAGGTACTTGTGGGTCTGCGGGAAGGTTGCCGCAGCCAGCAGGACGAAGAGGATCTCCTCGGTCGCGTAGGCGGTGGAGGAGATGGCGTCCGAGGCGAACACGGCGAGGGCCGTCGGCTTGCCGAGCGCCTGGTGGTCCTGTTCGCTGCTGGCGAGCGGCTTGCCCACCAGGATGCGCTTGAACGTGGACGCCATGGAGCTTCTTCCGAGGACCGAGCCGGTGGACCGGGTGATCGTATGGTCCCTGCAGGGGCGCGCAACAGTCCCGACGCCCCGAAGGCGCCCACCGCGCGCCCCGGTGCCGCCCGACGTGCAGAACGTTTGCGAAAGCCTCTCGACAGGATGCGGCAGGGGCGACGGCGGGCGTAGGCTCCCCCGCCGTGCCCGTCCCGGGTGCGTCGAGTGAGGTGAAGGCCGTGCATGTCGTCGTCGTCGGTTGCGGACGGGTGGGAGCGGGGGTCGCCCGCACCCTCGAAGAGGGCGGCCACAGCGTCGCCGTCGTGGACCGCCGGGCCAAGGCCTTCGAGCGCCTTCCCGAGGGGTTCAGCGGCAACACCGTCGTCGGGGTCGGCTTCGACCGCGACCGCCTGATCGCCGCCGGCATCGAGCAGGCCACCGCCCTCGCCGCCGTCACCAACGGCGACAACTCCAACATCCTCGTGGCCCGCGTGGCCCGGGAGACCTTCGGGATCGAGCGCGTCGTCGCCCGCATCTACGACCCCCGCCGAGCCAAGATCTACGAGCGACTCGGCATCCCCACCATCGCCACCGTCGAGTGGGCCACCGAGCGGGTGCTCCAGCGGGTCCTCCCCGACCGCCCCACCTCCGAGTGGATCGACGCCAGCGCCAAGGTCCTGCTGGTCGAGCGCCCCGTGACCTCCGCCTGGGCCGGCAAGAAGGTCGTCGACCTCGACGTCCTCGGCCACGCCCGCATCTCCGCCATCACCCGCCTCGGCCAGGGCTCGGTCGCCGGGCCCGACACCGTCCTGCAGGAGGGCGACGTCCTCCACGTCACCGTCAGCGGTGACTCCATCGAACTGTTCGACCAGCACCTCGCGGGTCCCGCACCCAAGGCAGGCCACTGATATGCGCGTCGTCATCGCCGGAGCCGGCAGCGTCGGCACCTTCATCGCCGAGGACCTGGCCAAGGCCGGGCACGAGGTCATCATCGTCGAGGTCGACGCCGACCGCGTGGCCGAGGCCGAGCGCCGCGGCGAGCCCGCCGGCGTCACCTGGGTCGCCGCCGACGCCTGCGAGGTCAGCGAGTTCGCCCGCGCCGGGGTCGACAAGGCCGACGTCGTCGCCGCCGTCACCGGCGACGACGAGGACAACCTGGTCATCTCCCTGCTCGCCAAGCAGGAGTTCGCCGTGCCCCGCGTGGTGGCCCGCGTGAACAACCCCAAGAACGAGTGGATGTTCACCGAGATGTGGGGCGTCGACGTCTCCGTCTCCACCCCCCACCTCCTCACCGCCCTCGTCGAGGAGGCCGTCTCGGTCGGCAGCCTCGTCCGGCTGCTCTCCTTCGAAGGCGGGCGGGCTCGCCTGTCCGAGGCCACCCTCACCGCCGAGTCGCCCAGCGCCGGCAAGGACCTGGCCGAGCTCGGCCTGCCCCGCGACTCCACCGTCGTCGCCATCATCCGCGACAACCACGTCATCGTCCCCCGCGGCGACAGCGTGCTCCGCGCCGGCGACGAGGTCCTCGTCCTCACCACGCCGGACGCGGAGGACGACGTGGTGCGGACCTTGCTCGGCTGACGCCTCGCTCCGGTCCGCAGCGCGGGGTGCGAGCACAGCCTCCGCGGGTCACCGGCCTCCGGCGGGCCTCGCTGGGGCTCGGCTGCCGTTCCTGGGGGCTCGTTCCTCGCGCTCGGGAACGGCGATCGTTCGCTCCTCCTTCCGCTCTCGGGCTCCTTCGTCGCCCGGGCCGCTCGGGCCCTCTCGCCTTCGGCGAACCGCACCCTTCGCCGTGGACGTCTCGCCTCGGAGCCCCGTCGCACGCAGAGAGCGTTATCGCCTGCGGCGAACCGCACCCTGCGATGCGCACGTCTCCCCTCGGAACCGGCCCTCTCGCCTTCGGCGAACCGCACCGCTCGCTGTGCTCGTCTCCCTTCGGAACCAGCCCGCAGCACTCGTGAACGGGCGCGGGGCTGGTTGGGGTTGGTGGGGGTACCGTGAGCGGGTGCGGACGTCCCCCCGGAAGCGTGTTGGCCTCGTGGCCGTCGGGCTCTTGCTGCTCGGTGCGTGTGGGACGGAGACGGCGGCGCAGACGGTGACGGCGCGGGTCGAGGTGTCGGACACGCGGCCTTCGAAGCTGGATGGGGCGTGGCCGGCGCCGACCACCACCAGCACCACGACGACCACCATCCCGGTGGCCAACGACGGGCTCACGGTGTCGGGCTCGCTGGGCCCGAACTGGCCCGACCAGTTCACCGCCGCCGACGCCGCCGGCTCCCGCGTGCCGCTGTACCAGGCGCCCAACGTGCCGGTGCCCAGCGGACGGGTCCTCACCAACCCCACCAGCGAGGGCGTACCGCTCACCATGCTGGTGCGCAAGGAGCAGGGCGACTGGCTGCAGGTGCAGATCCAGTCCCGCCCCAACGGCGCCACGGCCTGGATCCGCCGCAGCGACGTCGTGCTCCGCACCGTGCCGAACCACATCCTCATCGAGCTCGGCGCCAAGCGCCTGACCGTGTTCCACGGCAAGGACGTCGTGTGGAGCGCCTCGGTGGCGCCGGGCAAGGCGTCGTCGCCCACGCCCACCGGCTCGTTCTACGTCGACGCCCTCGCCAAGCCCACCAACCCCAACGGCTCCTACGGCGCCTACCAGGTGAGCTTCACCGGGTTCTCCAACGTCTACAGCTCCTTCGGCGGCGGCAACGGCCAGGTGGCGGCCCACGGCACCAACCGGCCCGAGCTCATCGGCACCCCGGCCAGCCACGGCTGCGTCCGCCTCTCCAACCCCGACGTCACGGTGCTGGTCACCCTCGCCCGCCAAGGCACGCCCGTCGACGTCGTTCCCTGAGGCTCGGGCGACACGATCCCTCGTTCGTCGCCGGCCTCCGGCGGGCCTCGGCCTCGGGTCTCGGCTGCCGTTCCGGGCGGCTCGTTCCTCGCCCTTTCGGGACCGGCGATCGTCAGCCGTCCTCTCCGCTCTCGGGACTCGCTTCGCTTCGTCCCGGGCCGCTCGGGCCCTCTCGCCTTCGGCGAACGCCGCAGCCCTCGTCCGCAGCGCGGGGTGCGAGCAGGCTGTCGGCGACCCCGCAGACCACGAAGCGGTCGGAACCAGCTGCGTCTGGCTGAGGTCGGACGCGGGACCGCCGGCCCTTTGGGCCGGCGGTCGTCGTGAGCTTCGGTCGGCGCATGGGGTGCGCCGGGGTGGCTACTTCTTGTCGTCGAGCTTCTCGATGAGGTCCTTGGCCTTGTCGGCCGCCCCGTCGATCTGCTTCGAGTGCTTGCCACCGGTCTTGTCGTCGACGAGGTCCGCCGCCTTGTCGATGGCCTGCTCGGCCTTGTCGGCGTTGTCGCCGACGACGTCCTTGATCTTGTCGATGAAACCCATGGGGACCTCCGGGTGCGATGCGGGCGCCACGAGGGTGCGGCGCCGCTGGAGAGGACGCTACGTGGCCCGATCCATGACGGGAAGGGCCGGCGTCGTCACTCGACGATGGTGTAGCTCGGGTTGACGACGAGGATGCGGCCCCGCTCCTCGCGGCCCACGCCCTCGATGAGGACCCGTCGGCCGCAGTCGACCCCGGCGAGGCGCCGCCGACCGGTGAAGACCGCCACCGCCCGACCGCTGCCGTCGCCGATGGTGACCTCGAGCGACGGCGACCCGGCCCGGGGGACCACCTGGAGGCCCTGCACCTCGCCGCCGATGATGATCGACGTGCGGGTGGGGGCATCGGCGATGCGGGTGACGCCCAGGTCGGCCGAGCGCCCCTGCAGGCGCTCTTCCTCGATGTCGTCGATGGACTGCGAGAGCTTCTTGCGCAGGTTCTTCAGCACCGTCTCACTGTTGCAGCCAAAGCCCCCGACCACAACGTGTCCACAACAGACCCCTCGGACCGGGAGGACCGACAGCGCAGGACCGATCCGCCCGGAGGGCCCACCGCCGACGCAGACGGCGGGCGGCTCCGTGCGAGGAGGCGATGGCGAGGGGGCGCGGTTCGCCGAAGGCGAGCAGGGCCCGAGCGGCCCGGGCGACGCGAAGCGAGCCCGAGAGCGGGGAGGGCCGCTGATGATCGCCGTTCCCGCCGGGCGAGGAACGAGCCCCCAGGAACGGCAGCGGAGGCGCCAGCCGGAGCCCGCCGGAGGCCGGTGCGCGGCGACCCGGCCAGAGGCGCCCAGCTCGCCGCCCTCCCCTACAGCCCGAGCCCCGCTTCGACCTGCGCGGCGAGCAGCTCCAGCAGCCGCACATCAGATCCGAAGGACTCGAGGAGGCGGATCTGGTGGCCGGGGTGGCGATCGGTGGCCTCGGCGACGATGGCCGGCAGGTCGTCGCTCAGGTGGCGCCCGGGGTGCAGGAAGTACGGGAGCACCAGCACCGTGGCGGCCCCGGCGGCGACGGCGGCGTCGATGCCCTCGGGGATCGACGGCTGGGCCAGCTCGAGGAACGCCGGCGTGACCGGCGGGCCGATGCGGGCGTCGAGGGCGTCGACGATGTCGCGGTGGGCCAGGTTGGCGGCCTCGGCACGGCTGCCGTGGGCGGCGACCACGACGGCGACGCTGGTCGGGGCGGGCGGACCTGCGACGGCCACGGTGGGCTCCTTGGGCTACTGGTCGACGGAGATGGCGACCACGCCCGGAAGGTACACGTCGGCGGTGCTGGTGAGACCGATCGTGGTGGAGGTGGCCCCAGCGGGCAGGACGCCGGACACGTCGAAGCGGTCGAGGTCGAGGCCGAGCAGGTTGCGAGCAGCGGGCACCA
Organism: Aquihabitans sp. G128; assembly: GCF_019048865.1. Classification (GTDB taxonomy): domain Bacteria; phylum Actinomycetota; class Acidimicrobiia; order Acidimicrobiales; family Iamiaceae; genus Aquihabitans. The sequence goes on from NZ_CP077604.1 coordinate 3,159,507, forward strand.
GGCCGTCGACCGAGCGGCCGAGCACCGCGGCGCTGGAGTTGAAGCTGTCGCCGGCGGGGTTGGCAGCATCGGTGATGGCCCGGCCCCCGACGGTGAGCTGGTCGCCGGTCAGCCCGCGGTCGCCCTCGTAGGTCACGACGTCGACGGTGGCCGACGCACCGGTGGAGGGCACGACGAAGCCGCCCACCGAGAAGGTGTCGGTGGGGCGCGGCGTGGCCGTGACCTCGCTCAACCCGTCGAGCACCACCACGCTGCGCAGCGGGGCGGCGGGATCGGCGCACACGACCACGAGCGACCAGCCGCCGAAGGTGTTGACCCCGGTGGCCAGCTGGGCCCCGCCGAAGGTCCACGAGCCGGCACCGCCCTGGGCCACGGCGTCGGTGACGTCGGCGACGGCCTGGTAGCCCGATGCGGTGCGGTCGACCCGCTCGGCGGCGATGGTGCTGACGAGGCCCCCCGGCGAGCGGAGCACGCCCTGGTCGACGGCTCCGGGGGCCGGCGCCGGCGCGCCGCCGACCCCGGGGTCGAGGGTGCCGCCCCAGTACAGCTGGGCCGAGAGCACCGACGAGCACGAGGGCAGCAGCAGCGGGGCCGACGAGGAGTTGGTGGTGGCCGGGTCGCCGTCGACGTCGACCGGAGCCATGGCGAAGTCGCCGTTCGTGCGGTCCGGCCCGAGGCCGGCCCGGGCGTCGGCGCAGCCGATCGCGGCGTCGGGGCAGCTGAGCAGCACGTTCCCGGCCGTGGCCACTGCGGCGTGGTCGACGGTGGCGTAGCGCGCCGCCATGCCGGTGGCCGAGACCGGCAGGGGCACCGACGGCGGGGTGGTGAGGTCGACCTGGTTGTCGATGCCCTGGACCGACCGGCCGACGGCCACCGTGGCTGCCGCGCTGGTGACCTGGACGGGGACGTAGAGCGTGGTCGACGCCCCCGGTGCCAGCTCGTCGACGGTGCAGGTGAGCCGCTGCGGGCTGGTGGCCACGCAGTCCCACGACCCACCGACCGCCCGGCTGGACGGGCCACCGGGGAGGTGCGGCAGGCCGCGCAGGACCATGTCCCGCAGGTCGATGACGGCCTCGACCTGGCGGGCCACCCCGGGGCCCTGGTTGGCGACGGTGGCGACGAGCACGCCCGGCCGACCGGCCACGAGGCCGCCGGCGCTGGTGACGACCATGGTCAGGCGAGACCGCTCGACGGGGATCGGGATCGTGGTCGGCGGCGTGGTGGGCGGCGGCACCGTGGCCGGTGGGGCGAGCGTGGTGGCCGGGCCCGTCGGCGTCCGGGTGCCGGGGGGCGCGGTGGTCGGAGGTGCCGGCGCCGTGGAGCCCGGCGACCGGGCGGGGGCCGAGCTGGAGGTGGGAGCGGCGCCGCCGGACGGGCGGCCCGGGGCCGGCACCTCGGTCGACGGGGTGGGGGCGGTGGCGACGTCGGCGTCGGAGGGGGCGGTGGTCGCCGCATCGCGGTGGCCCGGCCCGCCGGCCGCGGTGGGTTGCGAGACGGCGTCGGCGCGCTGGCCGGTGTCGAGGCGGTGCTCGGGCCGCCGGGCCACGAGGACGCCGGTGACCACGGCGACCGCCACGAGGGCAGCGGCCACGGCGACCACCCGGCCACGGCTGGCCGCTCGCCGCGCCTGGCGGGATGCGGCCGCTCCGGCGCCGCCCTTCGCCGCACCGCTCCCTGCGGCGGGTGCGCCAGCGGCGGCACCCGTCGCGCCGGGCCCGGTCCCCGCCGAGCCGGTCGCACCGGAGCCGGAAGCGCTGGCCGCCCCGCTGCCGACGGCGGCGGCGCCGATGGTGGGCAGGTGCAGCTCGGCGAGGTAGGCCACGCCAGCCGGACCGAGCAGGGCCACGGCCACCACGCTGCGCAGGGAGGTGTTCACGCTCGCCAGCTCGAGGTAGGCGGCACGGCACTCGTCGCAGGACTCGAGGTGGTCGGCGACCTGGGTGGACTGCGCGGGGGTGAGCCCGTCGCGCACGTAGGCGGCGAGCCGATCCCGGGTGGTCCGGCACTCCCGGGAGTCGGCCCCGCCGTTGGGCGCGTGCTGGCCGAGGTAGGCCTGCCGCAGGCCCTCGCGCGCCCGGTAGGCCAGCGCGGCGACGGCGTTGGGCTTGATCCCGAGCAGCTCGGCCACCTGCGCCGGCGACTGGCCCTCGACCTCGGTGTGCCAGAGCACCATGCGCCACCGCTCGGGCAGCGAGGCGAAGGCCGCAGCCGCGGTGTCGCGCTCGAAGCCCTCGACCACCGGGTCGACGTGCGGGGTGGTGGGCTCGTCGAGGTCGTACTCCACCGGCGCCTCCCGCTTCTCGCGATCGGTGCGGTCGTACGCGAGGCGGCGGATGGTGCTGAGGAGGTAGGGCCGGAAGGCGACCTCCGGGCCGCTGCCCCGTTGGAGCGCGGCGAGCACGCGGGCGAACCCCTCCGCCACCAGGTCGTCGGCGTCGGCGACGGATCGGCTCATGCGCCAGGCCAGGGCCCGGGCGGAGCCGGCGTGGCGCACGTGGAGCAGGCCGTACGCATCGTGGTCGCCCGCACGGGTGCGGCGGATGAGCGCGACGTCGGAGTCGTCGGCGTAGTCGAGGTCGGAGATGGCCAAGGCCAGGTACCAGGTCTTCGTGGGCGGGATGGAGACCGACGGTGGAGCTGGGGCGGGCCGGTCGAGGGTCGAGCCTAGGGCCCTCGGCACCTCTCGGGCAGGTTCAGCGCAGCCGAGATGGGCCGACGCACCCCCGCAGCGCGCCGAGGCCGCGGGGACGCCAGGCTCAGCCGCCGAGCAGCGCCGTCGACGGCACCCACGGCCCGGCGGGCACGGTCGTCCGATCGAAGCGGCGAGCGAGCTCGATGGGACGGCCGTCGCCCGGGTCCAGGCCGAGGCTGGCGGCGAGCAGCTCCCGCACGGCGTCAGCTGTCCGACCGACGGCCGCCTGGTCAGCCAGGGTCACGGCACCGTCGCGCTTGGCCAGCCGTCGGCCGTCCGGAGCCAGCACCAGCGGCAGGTGGGCGTAGGCGACGGCCGGCAGCCCGAGCAGGTCCGCCAGGTGGCGCTGGCGAGGGGCCGAGGACGCCAGGTCGTCGCCCCGCACCACCTGCTCCACCCCCTGCGCGGCGTCGTCGACCACGACGGCGAGGTTGTACGCCGGCACGCCGTCGTTGCGTCGCAGCACGACGTCGTCGACCGCCGCGGTGATCGTCCCGAGGAGGTCGTCGGCCACGGTCGCGCTGGCCACCTGGGCGCGGAGCCGCAAGGCCGGCGGTCGGCCGGTGGCGGCCCGCTCGGCGCGCCCGGCGGCATCGAGGTCGCGGCACGTCCCCGGGTAGGCGCCTTCGGGCACCGGACCGACGTGGGGCGCCGACGCCGCCTCCTGGATCTCCCGCCGGGTGCACCAGCAGGGATAGGTGAGCCCGGCGGCGTCGAGCTGGGCGATGGCCGCCTCGTAGCGGTCGAACCGGTCGCTCTGGCGCACCACCTCGCCGTCCCAGTCCAGGCCGAGGGCGGCCAGGTCGGCCAGCTGCGACGCCTCGTGGGCGGGGCTCGACTGCACCCGGTCGAGGTCCTCCATGCGCACGAGGAACCGGCTGCCGCTCGACCGGGCGAAGAGCCAGGCGGCCAGCGCGGTGCGCAGGTTGCCCAGGTGCAGGTCGCCGGTGGGGCTGGGTGCGAAGCGGCCGGTCGGCATGGCAGAGAGCATGCCGCCTCCGGCCGAGGCGGGGCGCGGGCCCGACCTCGCCGACGACCCGGCCCGCGACGACCGGGACCGCCGTACCCTGGGCGGGTGACGGAAGCGCCCGAGGTCGAACCGCTGCGATTCGGGACCGCAGCCGGTCGCTGGGCGCTCATCGGCACGGTGCTGGGCTCGGGCATGACCATGCTCGACGGCACGGTGGTCAACATCGCCCTCCCCCGCCTCGGCGAAGACCTCCACGCCGACTTCGCCGGCCTGCAGTGGGTGGTCAACGGCTACACGCTGGCGCTGGCGTCGCTGATCCTGCTCGGCGGCTCGCTGGGCGACCGCCTGGGCCGGCGCCGCATCTTCACCATCGGCGTCGTGTGGTTCACGGTCGCCTCGCTGGCGTGCGCGCTGGCCCCCACCATCGGCGTGCTGGTGGCCGCCCGCGTGCTGCAGGGCATCGGCGGGGCGCTGCTGGTGCCGGGCAGCCTGGCCATGCTGCAGGCCTCCTTCCACCCGGACGACCGGGCCCGAGCCATCGGTGCCTGGTCGGGCCTGGGCGGCATCACCACCGCGGTCGGCCCCTTCCTCGGCGGTTGGCTGGTGGGGGCGGCGTCGTGGCGCTGGATCTTCCTGCTGAACGTGCCGCTCGGTGCGGTGGTGCTCTACGTGGTGATCGTCCACCTGCCCGAGACCAGGGACCCCACCATCGAGGGACGGCTCGACCTCTTGGGCGCCGTGCTCGGCGCCGCCGGGCTGGCCGCCGTCACCTACGGGTTCATCGAGCGGAGCTTCCCGGTGGGTGGCGTCGGCGCCGCGCTGTCCGTGGCTTTCCTGGTGGCCGAGGCGCGCGAGGCGCACCCGATGCTGAGCCTCTCGGTGTTCCGGTCCCGCCAGTTCAGCGCCGCCAACGGCGTCACCTTCGTGCTCTACGGCGGCCTGGGCATGGCCCTGTTCCTCGTGGGGATCGTCCTCCAGGAGACCATGGCGTACTCGCCGCTCGAGGCGGGCACGGCCACCCTGCCCATCACCTTCGTCATGCTGGCCTTCTCGGCCCGGGCCGGCGGCCTGGCGCGCCGCATCGGCCCCCGCATCCCCATGACGGTCGGCCCGCTCGTGATGGGCGCCGGCCTCGTCCTCATGACCCGCATCGAGCCCGGCCGCAGCTACCAGGCGAGCGTGCTCCCGGCGCTGCTCGTGTTCTCCGGCGGCCTGGCGCTCACGGTCGCCCCGCTCACCGCCACCGCGCTGGCAGCGGCCGATGCCCGCCACGCCGGGCTGGCATCCGGGGTGAACAACGCCGTCGCCCGCACCGGCCAGCTGCTGGCGGTGGCCCTCATCCCGATCCTGGCCGGGTTCGCCGCCGGCGAGGCCGTGCCCCCCCGGCGAGCTGCTCGCCGGCTTCCACCGCGTGGTGCTCTACGCCGCAGCGGCGGTGGTCCTCGCCGGCTGCCTGTCATGGGCCTTCATCCGGGCCGACGTCCTGGAGGCGCCGGTCGCCGAGCCCGGCGCCGTGGGCGGCCCCAGCGAGGGGAGCGCCCCGACGAGCGCCGACGGGGAGCCCTGCGGCGCGGGGCCGGGCAAGCCCACCTACCACTGCGGAGCCACCGCACCGCCGCTCGCCCCCGACGAGACCCCCGCCGCCCTCGCCGACTGAACCGGTGGCTCAGCCCAGGGCCCGCACACCGGCGGTGACCGCGGCGCCCAGCAGGATGACCACCGGGAACGGGGCCCGACGCCAGGCCGCCACGATGGCCGCTCCCACGCCGGCGGCGCGGGCGTCGAGCACCCAGCGATCGTCGGTGGTGAGCGTCTGCACCGCGACGAGCGCCGGGAGCAGCGCCGCGGGGAGCAGCGCCACGCAGCGAGCCACCGGCGCCGGGAGCTCGCGCCCACCCAGCACCAAGACGCCCAGGGCCTTGAGGGCGTAGGCGCCGGCGGCCAGGACGAAGATGGCCAGCCAGCTCATGCCGAGGCCGCCCGCTGGCCATCGGCGGGCGCGGTGCCGGGGTGGCGCAGGCCGAGCAGCACCGCCAGGGCCGCGGCGAGCACCGGCACGCCCACCGGCGCGACCGGCACCAGCACCAGGGCCAGCGCCACGCCGGCAGCGGCCACCACCCGGCCCTCGAACTTGGCCAGGTGCGGGACCACCAGGGCCACGAACCCGGCCGGGAAGGCGGCATCGAGCCCGTAGGTCTCGGGGTTGCCGATGGCGTCGCCACCCAGGGCGCCGAGCAAGGTCCCCAGGTTCCAGAACACGAACACCGATGCCCCGGCCAACCAGAAGCCCCGCCGTCGGTCCGCCGGCGTGCGCTGGGCCGAGGCCATGGCCGTCGACTCGTCGATCACCAGCTGCGCGCCCAGCAGGCGGGTGGGCAGCCGCCCCCGGATCACGTCCGACATGGCCAGCCCGTACGCCGCGTTGCGCGCCGCCAGCAGCAGCGCGCTGCCCAGCGCAGCGGCGGTCGAGCCGCCGGAACCGATCACGCCGACCACCGCGAACTGCGACGCGCCCGTGAAGACCAGCAGGGACATGGCGCAGGCCTGGGCCGCCGTCAGCCCGCTGGCCACCGCCAGCACGCCGAAGGAGATCCCGAACAGGCCGACCGCCAACCCGAGCACGAGGCTGCCGACCAGGGGGTCGGGAGGCGGGCCGACGGGAGCACCATCGACCGGCGGAGGAGGGGTGGCATCCGGCATCGGAACCGGGACCGTACCGGCGGCACCGCCCACGCATCCGAGGATCGGACACATCGGACCTGGGACGATCACTAGGGTCACCCGCCACATGGACCTCGCTCGCTCCTTGCGCAACCCCCGGGTGCTGTTGCTCCTGCTGGCGCTGGGCGTGCTGTGGCCGGGCACGGCGGCCGGAGCCCAGACCCCCACCACCAAGCCGGCGGCCGACGGCGTCACCGCCGCCGACGAGGCCAAGTGCAAGTTCACCAAGCAGGAGGCCATAGAGGCCAACGGCGGCCCGCTGGGGCCGTCGATCTGGGGCCGGCTGTGCCAGGTGATCGACGGCAAGGCCACCTTCGCCAAGGGAGCCACCATCACCGTCAGCCAGGGCGGCAAGGAGATCGCCGACGACACCACGGGGGCGGACGGCGTGTTCGTGGTCACCATCCCCGGCAACGGCACCTACCAGGTGGCGCTCGACCCCAAGACGCTGCCCAAGGGCTTCTCGCTCACCGACGAGGACCGCGCCGTGCTCAGCAACGTCCAGGTCAACCTGGGCGACCAGCAGTCCACCTTCCGCCTCGGCGAGGACGACCGCGGCCAGCGGGACCTCTCCGACTACGCCACCACCGTCGCCAAGGGCGTCCGCCTCGGCCTGATCCTGGCGGTGGCAGCCGTCGGGCTCTCCCTGGTCTACGGCGTCACCGGCCTCACCAACTTCGCCCACGCCGAGCTGGTCACCTGGGGCGCCATCGCCACCTACCTGGCCAACTCCGCGGGCGTGCCGTTCTGGCTGGCCGTCCCCATCGGGATGGTCGCCGGCGCCGTGGCCGGCCTGGCCAACGACCGGGCGATCTGGGCCCCGCTCCGGAAGCGGCGCATGGCGCTGCTCTCGATGATGGTCGTCTCGATCGGCCTCAGCACCGCGGTGCGCAACCTCTTCCAGGTGGCCTACGGCCCCGCCGGCAAGCGGTACACCGCCGCGAGCGGCCAGCTCGAGCGCTCCTACGGGCCCTTCCGGCTCACCCCCAACGACGTGATCATCATGGTGATCTGCGTGGCGGTGCTGATCGGGATGACCGTCCTGCTGCGCTCCACCCGGCTGGGCACCGCCATCCGGGCGGTGGCCGACAACGCCGATCTGGCCGCCTCCTCCGGCATCGCCGTCGACCGCATCATCACCACCGTGTGGGTGATCTGCGGCGCCCTCGCCGCCCTCGGCGGCACGCTCTACGGGCTCACGATCAACGTGAAGTTCGACATGGGCTTCGTCCTGCTGCTGTCGATGTTCGCCGCCATCGTCCTGGGTGGCCTGGGCAACGCCTACGGCGCGGTGCTCGGGGCCCTGGTGATCGGCGTGGTGCAGGAGACCAGCGGCCTGTTCATCGACACCGCCTACAAGTTCGTGGTGGCCCTGCTGGTGCTGATCCTGGTGCTGCTGGTCCGGCCCCAAGGCATCCTCGGACAACGGGAGCGCTTCGGATGAGTTGGCTGAGCATCCTCGCCCTGGCCCTGCAGACCGCCATCGGGTTCCAGGGAGCGTCCTACGCCCTGGCCGCCGCCGGCCTCAACCTGCACTTCGGGTACACCGGCCTGTCGAACTTCGGCCACGTCGGGTTCCTGCTGGTCGGTGCCTACGGCATGGCCATCTCCGCCGATCAGGGCTGGTCCATCTGGGTCGGCTTCGGCGTCGGCATCGCCGCCTCGGTGGTCTTGGGGCTGCTGCTCGGCATCCCCACGCTCCGCTTGCGCGGCGACTACCTCGCCATCGTCACCATCGCCAGCGCCGAGATCCTGCGCCTGGTGGCCAACGCCCGCCCCAGCGAACCGCTCACCGGCGGCTCGCGCGGGATCGGCAGCCTCACCAGCCGACTGGGCTTCTTCGACCCGAGCTTCATCCCCGAGGGCACCTACGGCGTCGGCAAGTCGTTCGTGTTCACCGACCGCCAGCTGTGGGCGATGTTGGTGTGCTGGGGGCTGGTCCTGGTGGTCACGCTCCTGCTCCGGGGGCTGGTGCGCAGCCCGTGGGGCCGGGTCCTGCGGGCCATCCGGGAGGACGAGGACGCGGCTCGGGCCCTGGGCAAGAACGTGGTCGTGTTCAAGCTGCAGTCGTTCGTGCTGGGCGGGGCCATCGGCGCCCTGGCCGGTGCGCTCATCGTGCTCAACGCCGGCAGCGTCAGCCCCACCCGCTGGATCGCCCCGTTCACCTTCGCCCTCTACACGGTGGTCATCCTGGGTGGCGCGGGCACGGTGTGGGGCCCGATCGTCGGCGCCGTCGTCTACTGGTTCGTGCTCGACCTGGCCGACGGCGTGCTCAACAACCTCTGGTTCGACGTCAGCGACACCAGCGCCGGCGCCATCCGCCTGGCCATCATGGGCGTCGGCCTCATGGCGCTGATGGTCTTCCGACCTCAGGGCATCCTGGGCTCGAAGAAGGAGATGCTCGCCAGTGGCCGCTGAGCTCCGCACCGACGCCATGGCCGCCCTCGACCTCGTCGAGGCCACCGTCGGCGTGGCCAAGCCGGACTCCATCCTGGTGGCCGACGACGTCACCCGTCGCTACGGGGGGCTCACCGCGGTGGAGGTCGACCACCTCGAGGTGCCCCGGGGCGTCATCACCGCCCTGATCGGGCCCAACGGCGCCGGCAAGACCACCTTCTTCAACCTGCTGTGCGGCTTCGACCGGGCGGACACCGGCAGCTGGAGCTTCGACGGCCAGCGCGCCGACGGGGCCAAGGCCCACGTGCTGGCCCAGCGCGGCATGGTCCGCACCTTCCAGCTCACCAAGACCCTGGGCCGCATGACCGTGCTCGACAACATGCTGCTGGCCGGGCGCCCCCAGGGCGGCGAGCACCTCCTGCGGGCGCTGTGGCGGGGCTCCTGGCGCCAGCAGGAGGCCGACCACGTCACCAAGGCCTACGACCTGTTGGCTCGGTTCAAGCTCGACAAGCTCACCGACGAGTACGCCGCCGGCCTCTCCGGCGGGCAGCGCAAGCTGCTGGAGATGGCCCGGGCCCTCATGACCGACCCCTCGCTGGTCATGCTCGACGAGCCCATGGCCGGCGTGAACCCGGCGCTCACCCAGAGCCTCCTGGGCCACGTCACCGCCCTCCGCGACGAGGGCATGTCGATCCTGTTCGTGGAGCACGACATGGACGTGATCATGACGATCAGCGACTGGGTGGTGTGCATGGCCGGGGGCCGCATCATCGCCGAGGGGCGCCCCGCGGACATCGCCGGCAACGCCGCGGTCATCGAGGCCTACCTGGGCATCGACCACGGCGCCTCCACCACCGGGACGATCTCGTGACCGACGCCCCCACCCCATCGGGCCCGACCGGCGACGACCGCCTGGTCGGCGCCGAGCTGGCCGGTGCCGTCCCCACGCCGGACCGCCCCGAGCCGGTCGTCGCCGGCGACCCGCGGGCGGCGGTGGGCGAGGTCCTGCTGCAGGCCGAGGGCCTGGTGGCCGGCTACCTCCCCGGCGTCGACATCCTCAACGGCGCCACCCTCGAGCTCCACCGAGGCGAGCTGGTCGGCATCATCGGCCCCAACGGCGCCGGCAAGTCGACGCTGATCAAGGCCCTCTTCGGCCTGGTCCCCATCCGCTCGGGCCGCGTCCTGCTCGACGGCGAGGACATCACCTCCAGGCCGGCCCACGAGTTGGTCGAGCGCGGCGTGGGCTACGTGCCCCAGACCAAGAACGTCTTCCCGTCGCTCACCGTCGAGGAGAACCTGCGGATGGGCATGTACGTCCAGCCCAGCCGCTTCGCCGAGCGCTTCGAGGCCGTCGTCGAGCTGTTCCCGCTGCTCGCCGATCGCCGCCGCCAGCGCGCCGGGCTGCTCTCCGGCGGCCAGCGCCAGATGGTGGCCATGGGTCGGGCGCTCATGACCGACCCGTCGGTCCTGCTGCTCGACGAACCGTCGGCCGGGCTCTCCCCCATCAACCAGGACGAGGTCTTCGCCCGGATCGACCAGGTGAAGCGGGCGGGCGTCTCGGTCGTCATGGTCGAGCAGAACGCCCGCAAGTGCCTGCTGATCGCCGACACCGCGTTCGTGCTCGACCAGGGCCGCAACGCCCACTCCGGGTCCGGCCAGGACCTGCTGGACGACCCCACGGTCATCCAGCTCTACCTCGGCACCCTGGCCCACGACCTCTGAGGCCGGACGCGGGAGGGGCGGGGCCTCGCGGCCCCGCCCCCCTCACGGCTCGTCGAGCGGTGGAACGGGTCGGCTAGGAGCCGACCACCACCTGCTCGTCGGTCTTGTAGGTCCCGTCGTCACCGTAGGTGTAGACGTCGTAGGAGCCGGCGGACGGCTCACCCACCGCGGTGAAGTCGAGGGCGCCAGAGGCGCCTTCGTAGTTGATGTCCTTGCCGTCGGCCAGCAGGTCCTTGCACTCCTTGTAGGTGCTGCACTTGGTGGCGTCGGCCGACTCACCCTTGGAGACGTTGGTCATCTCCTTGGCGATGTCGAACGGTGCGTCGGACTTGGCCTTCTCCGCCGCCAGGGCGAAGAGGATGACGCAGTCGAAGGACTGGGCCGAGTAGATCGGCGACTTGACCTCGGGAGCGAAGGCGGCGAAGCCCTTGGGGAAGAAGGCCGCGCCGTTCTCCGGAGCGGCCGAGGCCGCGGTGCCCCGGATGCCGGCGGTGATGTCCTTCTTGGAGGCGTCGACGGCCTCGTACAGGGTGTTCGACTGCATGCCGTCGGTGACGTACACGGTCACCTTGGACAGGTCGACGCCCTGCTTGAGCATCTCGGCGACGACCTTGCCGCCGTCCTCCGGGTAGCCGATGAGCACCACGGCGTCGGGCTCGCTGCCGACGACCTTCTCGACCTCGGAGTCGATGCCGGTGCCGGTCTCGTCGTAGGTCACGTCGGCCACGACCTTGGCGCCGCTGTCGGTGAGCGCCGGGTCGAGGAAGCGGACGAAGCCGGTGCCGTAGTCGGTGTTCTGGGCGATGATGGCCACGTTCTGGTTGCCGTCATCGGTCACGACCTTGGCCAGGGCCTGCGCCTGCAGGTTGTCCGGGGGCGGGGTGCGGAAGTACAGGCCCTTGTCGTCGGCCTGGGAGAGGTCGCTGCCGGTGTTCGACGGCGAGCACTCCGCGGTGCCGCTGGACACCACGCTGTCGAGGATGGCCTTGGTGGTGCCGGACGGGGCCGCACCGACGAGGGCGTCGATGCCGTCGTTGTTGACCAGGCTCTCGGCGTTGGTGAGCGCCAGGGCGTCGTCGCCGCCGCCGCCGTCGTCCTTGACCTCGAGGGTGACGTCCTTGCCGAGCACGCCGCCGGCCTTGTTGATCTCCTCGACGGCGTACTTGGCGCCGGAGATCATGGGCGGGCCGAGCTGGGCCAGGTTGCCGGACTGGGGCAGCACGGCGCCGAGCTGCAGGGTGCCGTCACCCTCCTTGCGCCCACCGTTGTCGGCCGGGTCGACCCCGGCGGCGGTGGTGGTGGTCGCCTCGTCCCCAGTTGTGGTGGTGGCGTCGCCCTTGGCCGTCGTGGTGGTCTTGTCGGACGCACCGTCGCTCTTGCTGTCGCTGCCGCAGGCGGCGAGTAGCAGCGCCGCGCTGATCGCGACGGCTCCGAGCCGCGCGCTCTTGCTCGTGGTTCGCATGGATCTCCCTGTTGTTCTGCTGTGTCGAAGGTTCGCTTTGGGCGAAATGTAGGCTTTTCCCTGGTGCGGTGCCGACGAAGCGTGCGCTCGACGGCGACGGGCCCCGATGTCGGTACCGTCCCTGGCCATGGAGGACGCGGGCGACAGCCAGCACCAAGAGGCCCGAACCGCCCGGCTGGAGCGGATCCTGCGGCGCGACGGCCCGGCGTGCGTGTGGTGCGGACGGCGGCTGGGCGACCCGTTGGTGCCCGCCACCACCGAGCACGTCGTGCCCCGGGTGAAGGGCGGGCCGTCCTGGATCGAGAACGAGGTCGCGGCCTGCAAGCGCTGCAACGGCGAGCGCGGCCACCGCACCCCCGCCGAGTGGCTCGACGAGTGCGAGCGTCGCGGCTGGGACCCGTCGCCCAAGCTGATCATCGCCAGCCTCGAGCGGCTGGCCCAGGCGATCGAGCGCCGCGGCGGCCAGCGCCGGGCCCGGCCCTACCTGGCCAGCCAGCTCCGCCGCCTCCACCGCCGTTCGCCGTACATCCCCCGCATCGAGGTGCGCGGCGCCCCCGACCGCCCGGCCTGAGGCGGAGGCTCGCCGCCGCCGGGGGCCGTGGGCTCAGCCGATGGCACCCGCCTCGCGGAGCTCGGCCAGCCGGGCGTCGTCGTAGCCCAGCTCGGCGGCCAGGACCTCGTCGGTGTGCTCGCCCAGCCAGGGGATGCGGGTCTCGGGGCCCTCGGCCACGTCGCTGAGCTTCACCGGGTTGCCGGGGATCAGCACCGGCTGGTCGACGCCGTCGGTGCGGGGCAGCTCCACCAGCATGTTGCGCGCGGCGACGTGCTCGTCGTGGACCACCTCCTCGTCGGAGTAGCAGGGCCCCGCGGCCACGCCGATGGCGGCGAGGGCGTCGCACGCCTCGACCTTGGTCTTGTCGGCCGCCCACGCCTCGATGGCCGGCCGGAGCACGTCGTCGAGGTGGTCGATCCAGCCTTGGCGGTCGGCGAAGCGCTCGTCGGTGGCCCACTCGGGGTGCCCGATGGCCTCCACCAGCTTGGCGAACTGGTTCTCCCGACCGACCTGGACGATGAACCAGCCGTCGCCGGCCCGGAAGCCGTGCATGATCAGCGGCCCCAGCTGGCCGTTGCGCAGCCCGAGGCTCCAGAAGTTGGGCACGAGGTCGGTGATCGCCACCATGGCGTCGAGCATGGCGATGTCGACCCGCTGGCCACGGCCGGTGGCGTCGCGGTGGCGCAGGGCGGCGAGCACGCCGATGGTGGCGAACAGCGCCGAGCCGATGTCGCCCAGGCCGCCCATGGGCGCCACCATCGGGGGCTCGTCGCCCTGGCGCTTGAACTCGTAGATGCCCGACATGGCTTCGGCGATGGGGGCGTAGGCCGGCCAGCGGTCGTACGGCGAGCCGGAGGAGCCGAACCCGTTCACCGACAGGTAGATGGTGCGGGGCGCCACCGCGGCGATCGCCTCGTAGCCGAGGCCCAGGCGCTCCAGGGCGCCGGCCTTGGAGTTCTCGGCCACGATGTCGAACTTGGGCGCCAGGTCCAGCACGAGCTGGCGGCCCTCGGCCGTCTTGAGGTCGACGCAGATCGAGCGCTTGTTCAGGTTGTTGCGCAGGAAGGTGGCGCCCACCGAGCGGCCGTCGGGGTCGGTCATGGCCGGCAGGGAGCCCCGGCCGGAGTCGCCGCCCTTGGGGTGCTCGACCTTCACCACGTCGGCGCCCAGGCGGGCCAGCAGCTGGGTGGCCCACGGCAGGGCCTGCATCTGCTCCAGCGCCAGCACCCGCACCCCGTCGAGGGGCTTGCCGAACCCCGCCGCTGCCTCGTTGGCCACATCCCCGAGCTGCACCGCTGCCTCCAACGATCCGATTCCTGACGACCCGTCAGGCTAGGGGGTGGCCGAGGGCGCGACGACGTGCCACCCCCTGGCGAGCGCCGTCGACGGCCTCGGTCGCCATACGGTGGACCCGAGGCCCACCGATCCCCGAGGCAGGAGCGACGAGCGGCATGGCGGAGCACGACGAAGCGGTCCAGGCCCGGGTGGAGGCCGCCGTGGCGGCCGCCCGGGAGCGCGACAGCCTGGTGGCCCGGGCTGCGGAAGCCGCCAAGCAGGTCCGGGCCGCCGGCGCCCAGGTCGCCCACGCCCGCTTGGCCCTCGCGGCCGAGGACGAGCAGGTGGCCAAGCTGTCGTCGTTCTCGCTGACCCGGATCGTCGCCGGCATCCGCGGCACCAGGGACGCCGACCTGAGCCGGGAGGAGGCCGAGCGCGAGGCCGCCCGCTTCGCGGTCGCCACCGCCGAGTCGCGCCGCGACGCCGCGTCCCGGGAGGCCGCCGCGCTCCAGGGCCGAGTCGCCGCGCTCGGCGACGCGGAGACCGAGCTGGGCCTGGCCCTCGCCGCCAAGGAGGCGTGGCTGGCCACCACCCAGCAGCCCGGCGCCGAGCGGTTGGTCGCCATCGCCGCCCGCCGCGGGGCCATCGCCGCCGAGCTGCGCGAGGGCTACGAGGCCACCACCGCCGGGCAGGTGGCCGAGGACCTCCTCGCCCGGGCGGCGAAGCAGCTGGGGAGCGCGGAGAGCTGGAGCGCCTACGACACCTGGTTCGGGGGCGGCATGTTCTCCAGCGCCATCAAGCACGACCACATGGACCTGGCGTCGTCGCTGGTGCGCCAGGCCGATGGCGCGCTGCTGCGGCTCCAGCAGGAGCTGGCCGACGTCGGCCGGTCCGGCGTGGCCCAGCTGCAGATGGGCTCCTGGGAGCGCACCTTCGACGTGTTCTTCGACAACATCTTCACCGACCTCAAGGTGCGGGACCGGGTGAAGGGCGCCGTCCAGAAGGTCCACGACGCCCGGGTGGCCGTGCGCCGCACGATGCAGGACCTGGCGCAGCACGCCAACGCGCTCACCGCCGAGCTCGACGCCCTCGAGCAGGAGCGCCGAGCCCTCCTCGCCGGCTGAGCCCGGGACCCAGCCGGCCCCCTCGGCGCGGCAACCGCCCCGGCTCCTGCCACACTTCGCCCGATGGACCTGGCCTTCGACCTCATCGCCCTCGTGGTGGTGGTCACCGCGGTCGGCGGGTTGGCGCGGCGCTGGAGCCTGCCGGGACCGCTGCTCCTGCTGGTGGTCGGCATCGGCGGCTCCTTCCTCCCCCGCTTCGAGGGCTTCACGCTCGACCCCGACCTCGTCCTCGTCGGGCTGCTCCCCCCGCTGCTCTACGCCGCCGCCGTGCGCACCTCGCTGCTCGACCTGCGCCACAACATCCGTCCCATCGCCTCGCTCTCGGTCGGCCTGGTGGTGGCCACCACCCTGGGCGTGGGCTACGTGGTGTGGTGGCTGCTACCGGTGCCGCTGGCCGCCGCCTTCGCCCTCGGTGCCGTGGTGGCGCCGCCGGACGCGGTGGCCGCCACCGCCATCGCCCGGCGGGTGGGGCTGCCCCGGCGGATCGTCACCATCCTCGAGGGCGAGGGCCTGGTCAACGACGCGACCGCCCTGGTCTGCCTCGGTGCGGCCATCACCGCGATCACCGGCCACATCAGCGCCCTGGAGATCAGCCGCGAGTTCGCCGTCTCGGCGGTGGGCGGCACCGCGGTGGGCGTGCTGGTGGCCGTGGCCGTCGGCAAGGTCCGGGCCCACGTCGACGACGTGCTGACCCAGACCTCGATCTCGCTGGTCACGCCGTTCCTGGCCTACCTGGTGGCGGAGGAGGTCC
Source organism: Aquihabitans sp. G128 (assembly GCF_019048865.1). Taxonomy (GTDB): domain Bacteria; phylum Actinomycetota; class Acidimicrobiia; order Acidimicrobiales; family Iamiaceae; genus Aquihabitans. Next base: position 3,175,174 of record NZ_CP077604.1, read on the forward strand.
ACGCATCGGGGGTGCTGGCGGTGGTGATCACCGGCCTGATCCTCGGCCACAAGGCGACGCTGCTGCAGTCGGCGTCCTCGCGCCTCTTCGAGCGGTCGAACTGGTCCACCATCGAGTTCCTGCTCGAGAACGCGGTGTTCCTCCTCATCGGCTTGCAGGTGCGCTCGATCCTCTCCGGCGTCGGCGACAGCGAGCTGAGCGCCGGCCGCATCGCCCTGGCCGCCGTCGCCACGTTCGGCGCCGTCGTGGTGCTCCGGGCGCTCTGGGTCTTCGCCTCGGTCGGGTTCCTCCGGCGGGGCGTCGCCGACGACGAGGACGCCGCTGCCACGTTCTCCTGGCAGGGCACCACCGTGGTCGCGTGGGCCGGCATGCGCGGCGTGGTCACCCTCGCCGCAGCGTTCGTCCTCCCCGAGGAGACGCCGCATCGCGAGGTGCTGGTGCTGATGGCCTTCGTGGTGGCCGCAGCGTCGCTGCTCCTCGAGGGCTCGTCGCTCCCCATGCTCGTCGCCCGCCTCGGCCTGGCTGCGCCGGACCACCACGAGGACGCCCTCCAGGCCGCTGCGGTCTACCAGCGGGCCGCCACCGCCGGCCTGGCCGAGCTCGACGCGCTCGACCTCAGCGAGGTGGCCCCCGAGGTCGTCGGCCGCCTGCGCCGCCGCTCGCTGGAGCGGGCCGACTCCGTCTGGGAGCGCCTGGGCGGCAGCGACGAGACGCCGAGCCAGGCCTACGCCCGCCTTCGCGCCCAGATGCTGGCGGTCGAGCGGGCCGAGGTCCTGCGCATCCGCTCCACCGGGACCGTCCCCCACGAGGTCCTCCAGCAGGTGCTCGACGCCCTCGACGTCGAGGAGAGCGTGCTCGAGCTGGCCCACCCCTCGTCCACCGCCGAGCGCGAGGTCGACCTGCAGGCACCCGGCACCGGCTCGGGCTGCGAGCACCTCGTCGCTGCCAGCGAACAGCCGATCCCGGCGCCCCTGACCCCGACCGGTTGCGAGGAGTGCCTCCGCGACGGCACCCCGTGGGTCCACTTGCGGCTCTGCCTCGCGTGCGGCCACGTGGGCTGCTGCGACTCCAGCGTCGGCAACCACGCCACGCACCACTTCGAGGGCAGCGGACACCCCGTCATGCGCAGCTTCGAGCTCGGCGAAGCCTGGCGCTGGTGCTACGAGGACGACCTCCTCGGCTGACCGGCCCACGGGCCCGGGACCGGAATGTGACGACCCGTCAGAAACGGGCCTAGCCTCCTGGGCATGCGTGGGATCATCAGCCACGGGGCCTACCTGCCCCACCGCCGCCTCGACCGCAGCACCATCGCCGCGGTGGCCGGCACGGGCGGGGGCAAGGGCACCCGGACCGTCGCCAGCTACGACGAGGACACCACCACGCTGGGGGTCGAAGCGGCCCGCCGGGCCCTCCGCGCCACCGCCACGGTGCCCGGCGCGCTGTGGTTCTCCACCGTGGTGCCGGCCTACGTCGACAAGACCAACGCCACCGCCATCCACGCCGCGCTGCGCCTGCCCGGCGACGTGATCGCCGCCGACTTCGGCGGTGCCATCCGCTCCGGCGTGGCCGCCCTCCGTGCCGCCCTGGCCGGCGGCCCGGCTGCCCTGGTGGTCACCGCTGACATCCGCACCGGGCTCCCCGGCAGCGCCGACGAAGCGGCCGGTGGCGACGCCGCCGCCGCGCTCCTGGTGGGCGACGACGCCGACGGCCCGGTGGTCGCCGAGCTGCTCGGCTCCGGCACCGCCACCGACGAGTTCCTCGACCGCTGGCGCACGCCCGGCGACGTGCGCTCGAAGCAATGGGAGGAGAAGTTCGGCGAGATGTCGTACCTCCCGCTCGGGGTAGAGGCCTTCAACGCCGCCCTCGACGCCGCCGGCATCGACGCCGCCGCCATCGACCACCTCGTGGTGGCCGGCCCCCACGCCCGGGCCGCCAAGGCCGTCGTCCGCAAGCTCGGCGTAGCCCCCGACAAGGTGGTCGACGACCTGAGCGCCACGGTGGGCAACCCCGGCGCCGCCCAGGCCGGCCTCCTGCTCAGCTCGGCGCTCGAGCGGGCCACGCCCGGCCAGGTGGTGGTGCTCCTCTCGCTGGCCGACGGCGCCGACGCCCTCGTGTTCCGCACCACCGACGCCATCGCCCAGCTCGTCCCCTCGGTCTCCGTCGCCGACCAGGCCGCCGCCGGCGCCCCGCTCCCCTACGGCAAGTTCCTCGCCTGGCGCGGCCTGCTCACCCCCGAGCCGCCCCGCCGGCCCGAGCCCGCCCGGCCGTCGGCCAGCGCCGCCGGCCGCGCCGAGGACTGGAAGTTCGGCTTCGTCGGCAGCAAGGACCGCAGCAGCGGGGCCATCCACCTGCCGCCGGCACGGGTCTCCATGACCGGCGGCGCCATCGACGACATGGAACCGATCCCCATGGCCGACGTCCCCGGCCGGGTGGTCACCTACACCATCGACAAGCTCGTCTACTCGCCCAGCCCGCCGGTCGTCTTCGCGGTGGTCGACTTCGACGGCGGCGGCCGCGCCCCCATCGAGCTCACCGACGTCGACCCCGCGGACGTGAAGATCGGCACCGCCGTCGAGATGACCTTCCGCCGGTTCTTCACCTCCGACGGCATCCACAACTACTTCTGGAAGGCCCGGCCGGTGGCCGGCGCCCCCACCGACACCGCAGAGACGGAGGCCTGACATGGCCAGCCACGGCATCAAGGACCGCGTCGCCATCGTCGGGATGGGCTGCACGCCCTTCAAGGAGCACTGGGACAAGGGCGTCGACGACCTCGCGCTCGACGCCTCGAACGAGGCCTTCGCCAGCGTCGGCATCGACAAGGACGACGTCGACGCCTACTGGCTGGGCACCGCGCAGAGCGGCATGAGCGGCATCACCCTCGCCCGCGCCCTGCAGCTCCAGAACAAGCCGGTCACCCGGGTGGAGAACTACTGCGCCACCGGCTCCGAGGCGCTGCGCCAGGCCGCCTACGCGGTGGCCTCCGGCGCCTACGACGTGGCCATGGCGGTGGGCGTCGAGAAGGTCAAGGACTCCGGGTACCAGGGCCTCAACGCCTTCCCCATCCCCAGCGACGGCACTACCCGCACCCTCACCGCCGCCGGCTCGTTCTCGATGGTGGCCCCGGCGTACGCCGAGAAGTACGGCGTCGAGATGGACCAGCTGAAGCGCACCCTGGCCCGCATCGCCTCCAAGAACCACCACAACGGCGCCCGCAACCCGCGGGCGCAGTTCCGCAAGGAGTTCAGCGTCGACCAGCTCTGCGCCATGCCCCGCGTGGCCGGCGACCTGAGCGTGTTCGACTGCGCCGGCGTGGCCGACGGCTCGGCCGCCGCCATCGTGGTCCGGGCCGAGGACGCCCTGCAGTACACCGACAAGCCGATCTACCTGAAGGCGCTCAGCTTCGTGGCCGGCAACGGCTCCGGCCTGGTCGACCCCGGCTACGACTACACCTGGTTCCCCGAGATCGCCGCCTGCGCCGCCGACGCCTACGCCCAGGCCGGCATCACCGACCCGGCCGGCCGCATCGCCATGGCCGAGGTGCACGACTGCTTCACCCCCACCGAGCTGGTCCTCATGGAGGACCTGGGCTTCTCCGAGCGGGGGATGGGGTGGAAGGACATCGAGTCCGGCCGCTTCGACCTCGACGGCGAGCTCCCGGTCAACCCCGACGGCGGCCTCAAGAGCTTCGGCCACCCCGTGGGCGCCAGCGGCCTCCGCATGATGTTCGAGGCCTACCTCCAGCTGCGCGGCGAGGCCCCCGAGGACCGCACCATCTCCTCGATCACCCCCGAGCGCAACCTCGCCCTCACCCACAACCTCGGCGGCTACCCCGGCGAGATGGTCAGCTTCGTCTCCATCATGGGCCCCACCCTCGACTGATCCGATCCGCCGGACCGGGCGGAGCTCTGGCCGCCCCAGCGACCGAAACCCAACCCACCACGGCCAACCCGCGACGACGGACGACCCGGACGCGACGGCACCCGGGCCCTGCGCGGGCCCGGGTGCCGTCGGTCGCTCGAGGAGCTGGGTGGCTCAGTCGACGAGGGAGAGCTCGTCGAGCTCGACCGGCGTCGCGTCGCCGTCGGAGGCCACGGCCTCGACGGTGCGGGGCATGGCGAAGAAGGCGATGAGGGCGGCGGCGCCGGCCACCGCCGCGCTGATCCACATCGTGGTGCTGAGGCCGTCGACGAAGGCGCCGCGGGCGACGGCCATGATCTGGTCGCCGGCGGGGCCGGCCTTGGCCGCCACCACCGAGGCACCGCCGATGCCCGAGCGGACCGCCTCGGCGGCGCTGGCCGGGAGGGCGTCGGTGGCCGAGCCGAGGCCCGACCGGTAGCCCGAGCTGAGGACGCTGCCCAGGAGGGCGATGCCGAGGGCGCCGCCGAACTCGCGGACGGTGTCGTTGAGCGCCGAGGCCACGCCCTGCTCCTCTTGGGGGAGCGAGCCGGTGATGGCCGACGTGGCGGGCGTCTGGGCCAGGCCCACGCCGACGCCCAGCACCAGCAGGCCCGGCAGGACCGACCAGTAGCCGCCCGACACGCTGGCGAAGGCCGCCATCATCCCGAGGCCGGCGGCCACCAGGCCGAGGCCGGAGACGAACATGGTCCGGAAGCCCACCCGGGTGGCGATGCGGGGAGCGACCGCCGAGAGCGGCATGAGCACCGCAGCCATGGGCATCAGGCCGAGCGAGGCCCGGATGGCCGAGTAGCCGAGGGCGGCCTGCAGGAACTGGACGATCACCAGGAACAGGCCCATCAGCAGGGCGAAGAGCACGAGCAGCACGAGCGAGCCGGCAGCGAGCGATCGGTTGCGGAAGACCCGCAGGTCGAGCAGCGGGTGCTCCTGGCGGCGCTCCCAGACGGCGAACCAGCCGGCGGCCACCAGGCCGAGGGCGAGCCCGCCCACGGTGAGGGGCTGGGTCCAGCCGTGCTCGGGGCCCTCGTGCACGGCGAGGACGAGCGCCCCGACGGCGACGGCCGAGAGGATCGAGCCCAGCACGTCGAAGCGGCCGTGCGCCTCTTCGCGAGAGCGGGGCACGAAGGCGGCGGTGAGGCCGAAGGCGGCCGCGGCCAGGACGATCGGGGCGGCGAACACCCAGGGCCAGGTGAAGCTGTCGACGACGATCGACGAGCTGAGCAGGCCCAGCACGCCACCGGCGCCGGCGAAGCCGGCCCACACGCCGACGGCCCGATCCCGCTCCTCGGCGGGGAAGGTCGAGGTGATGACCGACAGGGTGACCGGCATGATCATGGCGGCGGCGGCACCGCCGACCACCCGGGCCACCAGCAGCTGGGTCACCGTGGTGGCCAGCGAGGCGGCGACGTTGGCGACGGCGAAGAGGCCGAGCCCGCCGAGCAGCACCTGCTTGCGGCCCCACCGGTCGCCGATGGCGCCGATCGGGAGGAGCAGGGCGGCGAGGGCGATGGTGTAGCCGTTGATGACCCACAGCAGCTGGCTCTGGGTGGCGCCCAGGTCGGCGGCGAGCTGGCCCTGGGCCACGTTCAGCCCCGAGACGGAGGCCACGACGGCGATGAGGCCGGTGCAGACGGCCACCAGGACCCAGCGTCGGCGGCGGGCGCCGTCGGGGTCGGGCGGTGCCGCCGTGGTGGGGTCGAGCGTTGGTGCGGTCATCGGTCCTGCTCCTGCCTGGTCTCGTACAGTACGAGACGGTAGCGTTTCTCTAGTACGAGACGGTACGGTACTGTTACTTCGGGGATCTGGCAAGCCCCCTCCCGCGTGACACCCGTCTCCCAGTAGCTTCGAGGTCGACCATGGACGCCCGCATCACCCGCACCCGCACCGCCGTCATGGAGGCCGCCACCGAGCTCCTGCTCGAGGGCGGCCCGACGGCGATCACCATGGACGGCGTCGTGGCCCGCTCGGGCGTGGCCAAGTCGACCCTCTACCGCCACTGGCCCACGCGGGACGCGCTGGTGGCCAGCGTCTTCACCCACATCGCTCCCGAGCTGCCGGAGCCCGATCCGTCGCTCCCGTTCGAGGACGCGCTGCGGGTGCTGGCCCACGCCTTCGTCGACATCGTGGCCGACCCCTACTGGGTGCGGCTGATCCCCGCCATGCTCCTGCTCAAGGCCGACCTCTCCGAGATCGCCCAGCTCGACGCCGAGCTCCAGAAGCACCAGTCCGACGTGCTGGCGCCGGTGCTGGCGTGCGGCGCCGCCGAGGGCCTGCTGCCGGAGGGCTACGACACCGAGCTCGAGGCCACCCTGCTGATCGGGCCGATCCTCATGGCCGCGCTCACCGGTTCCACCCCGCTCACGCGCGAGTTCGCCGACCGCTGCGTCGACCACTTCCTCGCCGGCATCGGCGCCCACGCCCGGGCTTGAGCCGCGCCGTCAGCCCGCGGGCCCACGCCCTGGCGATCCGTCGGTCCCGACCTCAGCGGGCGTAGAGCTCCTCGATCTCCTTGGCGAACGCGGTGTTGACGCCGCGCCGCTTGAGCTTGGAGGTGGGGGTGAGGATCTCGGAGTCGGGCAGCCACTCCTCGCCCAGCACCTTCACCTTCTTGACCCGCTCGGCGTTGTTGAACCCGGCCATGACCTCCTCGAGGCCGGCCTCCACCGCGGCGATGACGTCGGTGTTGTCGGCCAGGTCCTGGAGCGTCTCGAAGTCGATGCCGTGCTGCTTGGCCCACACCGGCGCGGTGTCGGGGTCGAGCACCACCAGCGCGGAGACGAACGGGCGCTGGTCGCCGATGGCCGCCGCCTGGCCCACCAGCGGGATCATCTTGAGGGCGGCCTCGAGGTTGGCGGGGCTGATGTTCTTGCCGCCGGCGGTGATGATCAGCTCCTTCTTGCGGTCGACGATCTTCAGGTAGCCGTCGTCGTCGAGCTCGCCGATGTCGCCGGTGTGGAGCCAGCCGTCGTCCGAGAGCGCCTCGGCGGTCTTCTCGGGGTCGTCGAGGTAGCCACGGAACACGTGGGGGCCGCGGGTGATGACCTCGCCGTCCTCGGCGATGGCCACCTCGGTGCCGGGCGCCGCCGGGCCGACGGTGCCGGGCTTGATGCGCTCCGGGGTCCAGGTCATGAGGCCGGTGTTCTCCGACATGCCGTACACCTCCGACAGCGGGACGCCGATGGCGCGGAACCACGTGAGCAGGTCGGCGGGGATGGGAGCCGCACCGGTGACGGCGACCTCGAGCTGGTCCAGGCCGAGCAGGGCCCGCACGGGGGTGAAGGCCACCTCGTCGAGGAACGCCCAGGTGGCGTCGTCCTCGGCGGTGGCCTCGCCCCAGGAGCGACGCAGGGCGATGGGCCGGCTGGCCTCGACCGCCTCGTCGAACTGCTGGGCCTTCTCGGGATCGGCGGACAGGGCGGCCACCAGGCCGGCGTGGATCTTCTCCCAGACGCGGGGCACGCCGAAGAGCACGTTGGGCCGCACCTCGGCGCAGTAGGCGGCGATCTTCCCGGGCTCGGGGCAGCAGCTGACCTCGTAGCCCAGCACCAGGTTGGAGTAGTGGCTGACGGTCCGCTCGGCGATGTGGGCCATCGGCAGGTAGGAGACCACCCGCTTGCCGGCGGCGTCGTCGAACGCCATGAGCTGGCGGGTGGCCTCGGCCACGAAGAGCACGTTGGCGTTGGTGATCTGCACGCCCTTGGGCGGGCCGGTGGTGCCCGAGGTGTAGATCACCGTGACCAGGTCGTCGGGCGAGCCATCGGCGGCGGCGGCCGCCAGGTCGATGGGGTCGTTGGCGAGGAGGTCGTCCCAGGTGAAGTCGGCGGCCCGCTCGCCGGGCTGGACCACGCCCAGGGAGCGCAGCGACGTGAGCTGGTCGCGCACCGGTTCGAAGCGAGCCAGGAAGCTGTCGTCCTCGACGATGCCGACGGTGGCGCCGGAGTGGCCCACCAGGTACTCGATCTGGTCCGGGGCCGACGAGTTGTAGATCGAGATCGGGGTGGCGCCGATCATGAGCGCCGCCACGTCGAGGACGTGGAACTCCGGCATGTTGCGCATCATCAGCACCACCCGGTCGCCCCGCTCGACGCCCTGGGCCCGCAGGCCGGCGGCGACCCGTGCGACCTCGTCGGCGTACTGGGCGAAGGTCCGCTCGCGCCACGCATCGCCCTCCTTGCCGCGGAGCGCCACGTCGCTGCCGCGGGCCTCCACGACGTCGAGGAAGGCCTGGGCGATCGTGCGGCCGGTGGCGTGGTCGGTGGTCTGGCTCATGGTGGGCCGGGTCCCCTCGTGGCGTGGTGGTGGTCGGGCGGTGCCTCGCGGACCGGGCGACCCCTCCCCTGGAGGACCTTCCACCGTCTCGCGAGGGGCCAGAGCCTAGGGAAATCCCCGTGCGCCTGTGACCGACGCCGGGTTGCAACGGCCACGGAGGGGCGGCGAGACTGCAACTAGACCGTTCGGTCAAGAAGATCACGGACCCCGATCGGGGCCGAAAGGGGAAGCCACATGGCCACCGCAGTCATCGTCGATGCCGTCCGTACCCCGGGCGGCAAGCGCTACGGCAAGCTCTCGGGTTGGCACTCCGCCGACCTCGCCGCCGAGGTGCTGAAGGCGCTCGTCGAGCGCAACAACCTCGATCCGGCCCTCGTCGAGGACGTGATCATGGGCTGCGTCATGCAGGTCGGCAACCAGTCGGTCAACGTCGGCCGCTCGGCCGTGCTCGCCGCCGGCTTCCCCGACACCGTGCCCGCCACCACCATCGACCGCCAGTGCGGCTCCTCGCAGCAGTCGGCCCACTTCGCCGCCCAGGGCGTCATCGCCGGCGCCTACGACATCGTGATCGCCGCCGGCGTCGAGGTCATGTCCACCACCCCGATGGGCGCCTCGGTCACCCCCGGCAGCTTCCCCATGGGCCCCAAGGTCATGGAGCGCTACGCCCCGGTCGGCGGCGTGGTCATGCAGGGCACCTCGGCCGAGATCATCGCCAAGAAGTGGGACATCTCCCGCGAGGAGATGGACGAGTACGCCGTCGAGTCCCACAAGCGGGCCACCACCGCTCGCGACGAGGGCCGCTTCGACAACGAGATCATCCCGGTCAAGGAGAAGCGGTTCGACCGCGAGACCAGCCAGATCATCGAGTCCGACGAGCTGGTCACCGCCGATGAGGGCATCCGCCCCGACTCCTCCATGGAGTCCCTCGCCAAGCTCAAGCCCGCCTTCGACCCCGAGAACGGCCGCGTCACCGCCGCCAACTCGTCGCAGATCACCGACGGCGCCTCCGCCGTGCTGATCATGAGCGAAGAGAAGGCCAAGGAGCTGGGCCTCAAGCCCCGCGCCCGCTTCCACTCCTTCGCCGTCGCCGGCGTCGACCCCATCGAGATGCTCACCGGTCCCATCCCCAGCACGAAGATGGTGCTCGACAAGGCCGGTCTGAAGCTTCGAGGACATGGATCTCATCGAGATCAACGAGGCCTTCGCCTCCGTCGTCCTCGCGTGGAAGAAGGAGTACGACCCGGACATGAGCAAGGTCAACGTCAACGGCGGCGCCATCGCCCTCGGCCACCCGCTCGGCTGCTCCGGCACCAAGCTCATGGCCACCCTGCTCAACGAGCTCGAGCGCACCGGCGGCCGCTACGGCCTCCAGACCATGTGCGAAGGCGCCGGCATGGCCAACGCGACCATCATCGAGCGCCTCGACTGAGGACTTCGTCCTCTCGTCCCGCCGCTCGATGGTTCGGTTTTCGGCTGGCCTTCCAGCGTCACTCGTCCTCGACGACTCGGCTGGCGCCTCGTCGAGGGCCGTCCTTCCCGCTCTCGGGCTCCTTCGTCGCCCGGGCCGCTCGGGCCCTCTCGCCTTCGGCGACACGGTGGCGGGGCCCTGCCGGGGACGGCGGACCAGCCAGACCACGACAGCACCCCCGGTCCTCAGGGCCGGGGGTGCTGCGCGTTCCGGGGCTGGTCAGTCGGCGTAGGTGGCGGTGGGGCTGGGGGTGGCCTTGGTGGCGGCTCGCATGAGGTCGAGCATGGCCTCGGGGGTGACCACGGAGCCGGGGAGGCCGGCGGCGGGGAGGCCCTTCGCCGCCGACTCGGCCTCGGCGATGATCGCCTCGAGGTCGGCCTGGCTGCCGGGCTCCACGGGGGTGGCGTCGTCGCTCGGCACGGTCGTGGTGGTCGGGCCGTCGACATCGTCCTCGACGATCACCGGGCCCTCGGGGTCGCCCGAGGGGCCGCCGGCGGGCTGGCTGGCCAGCCACTCGGCGAACGCCGCGGTGGCCGCCTGGAAGCGGAGGTCGTCGGGCGCCTGGTCGGCCTTCGTCGCCCCGCCCAGCACGACGGGCCGCTCGGCGGTCACCGTCTTGCCGCTCGCCCCGTCGACGTAGCGGACCTTGGCGCCGCCGAGCACCGAGTCGGGAGCCAGGTCGTCGGCGCCCTTGGCCAGCCGGACCTCGTAGAGGGCGGTCACCCGGTGGCCGGCGCCGATCTCGCCGGCGTCCACCGAGGCGTCGTCGAAGTCCTCCTCGGCCAGGGCCCGGTTCTCGTAGCCGAGCAGCCGGTACGACGACACCATCGCCGGGTCGAAGCGCACCTGGGCCTTGGCGTCCTGCGCCACCACCGAGAGGGTGGAGGTGAGACGGTCCCGGAACAGCTTCTCGGCCTGGGCGTAGGTGTCGAGGTAGGCGTAGAAGCCGTCGCCCTGGTCGGCCACCTGCTCCATGAGGTCGTCGTTGTAGTTGCCCATCCCGTAGCCCACGGTCACGAGGTGGATGCCCTGCTCGGCCCGGTCCGAGATCACCCCGGCCAGCCCGTCGGGGTCGGTGAGCCCCACGTTGGCCACGCCGTCGGAGGCGAGGATCACGGCGTTCAGGCCGTCCTTGCGGAACGCCTCCTGCGCCTGGCGGTACCCGGCGCGCAGGCCGGCCTCCAGGTTGGTGCTGTTGCTGGGCTGGAGCTCGTCGATGGCGTCGACGATCCGCTTGGCGTCCTTGACCGGCGTGGGCTCGAGGACGACACCGGCCTCGTCGGAGTACTGGACGATGGCGATGGTGTCGTCGTCGCGCAGGTTGAGGACCAGGAGGCCGAGCGAGGCCTTCACCAGGCCCAGCCGCTCCCGGATGTCCATGGAGCCCGAGGTGTCGACGACGAAGGTGAGGTTGGCCGGCGGGCGGTCCTCGACCGAGAGGTCCCGGCCGGCGACGCCGACCCGCACGAGCCGGGTGTCGTCGAGCGCCGAGGGCGCCGTGTCGACCGCGACGCCGATGGCGTCCGACGGCGCCTCCTGCTGCGAGCCCAGGGCGTTGACCCACTCCTCGGTGCGGACCGAGTCCGGCGGGGGCAGCGTGCCCTCGCTGAGGAACGTGCGGCCCACGGAGAAGGAGCCGGTGTCGACGTCGAGCCCGAAGGTCGAGGTGGGCTCGGCCTTCGGCGTCACGAACGGGTGGTGGCCGGCGCCCACGAAGGTGTTGTCCTCGTAGATGGTCGGTGGCCGGGGTGCCACCGGCCCTTCGGCCTGGTCGTAGGCCACCCCGCCCCCGCTGGCGGTCGGCGAGGCGTTGGTCATCGGTCCGCCGGCCGAGCCCGCCCGCTGCTCGGGGTAGCCGGTGACGTAGCGCTCCGGGTCGAGGTCGACGCGGGGCTTGCCGTCGGCGGTGGGATACGGCTTGCCTCGCTCGACGGTGGTGGGGGGCGAGGCTGCCTCCGAGCTGCAGCCGGCCACCAGGGCGACCGCGAGGGCGAGGGCGGGAAGGGCACGGCGGGGGGTCATGGCCGGTCCGACGGCGCCGCCGCCGACCCGGTTCCCCGACGGCTCAGAGCTCGTCGGCCGGGGTGACCAGCTCCATGTCCTCCATGCAGTGGCGCGGCGGCTCGGGCACCTCGTCGTTCGCCATCGTCATGCGCACCGTGGTGGAGCAGATCGAGCACTCGTAGGTGAGGCGGACCTTGCGGAGCTCGCCCGGATCGGGCGGCTCCGGCACCGGGCGGGCGAAGCTGCCGAGGATCTTCATCCCGACCCGCAGCAGCACGAAGGCCACCACCACCGCCACCACGATGTTGAAGATCGAGAACGAGCCCACGGGCCCAGCGTAGGGCGACGGTGGCCGACGTCACCCACCGGGCCACGGGCCCGGGACCCGTTTCGCGGGCGATGCTGCGCCGGCCTCGGCACCTCGTCCACCGGTAGCTGTCGCCCGTCTGGCAGGTGGACGAGAAGTTACAAGGCTGTGACCCTCCCCAAGGTTGTCCACAGGCTGGGGAAAGGACCGGTTCGCCCTGCACCTTGTCCACAGGAGGCCGCCGAGACGACCTCAGGGGGGGTGATCCGGGGTCGCTCAGCGGTACTGCGTGGCGGCGATGATCCCGCCGAGGATGAACGCCAAGCCGATGACCAGCCGGATGTTCTCGGCGTCGCCGAACACGCCCATGTAGTTCAGCATGATGATCAGCGCGCCCACGATGAGCAGGCCGAACATGATGGCGGGCACCCACCAGGGGCTGGGGCCCGGGGCGTACTTCGGCTCCGGCGCCGTGTAGCGGTCGGCGTAGCCGAGGTCCTCGCCGTCGGCGCCCTTCGACCGAGCCGGCGTGGAGCCCTTGGGCGGGGTGACCTTCACGCCCTGCGGCGCCCCCTTGGGCGTGACCCGTTTGCTGACCACCTTCTTGCGCACCACCGCCGGGCTGGCCTTGGCCGCCGCCGGCTTGGTGGTGCCCGCCTTGGCCGGGCCCGTCGTAGGCTCCTCGTCCACAGGCGTCGCAGCGGCGTCGCCCTCGGCCTCGATCGGCTCCGCAGAGGCGGCGTCGGTCTCGGCACCGGCGTCGGCGGCGAGGTCCTCGGCGGGGTCGACCTCGGTCTCGGCGGCGGGATCGGTGGGGTCGTCGGCCATGGGGCAGGACTCTACCGAACCACCGGAGCCGGCCCGAGGCACGGGGCGTGAGACGGGCCGAACCGAGGCGGGAGCCTCGGAGGCCAACCACTACCGTGTCGGGCGATGGGACGCCGGGTGCTCGTGATCGACAACTACGACTCGTTCGTCTACAACCTCGTCCAGTACCTCGGTGAGCTCGGCGCCGAGCCGATCGTGCACCGCAACGACGCCCTCACCGTGGCCGAGGTCGAGGCGCTCGACCCGGACGGCATCCTGATCTCCCCCGGCCCCGGCACCCCGGACGACGCTGGCATCAGCAACGAGCTGATCGAGCGCTTCACCGGCCGCAAGCCCGTGCTCGGCGTGTGCCTCGGCCTCCAGTGCATCGGCCAGGTCTTCGGCGGGAGCGTGGTGCGGGCGCCGGAGATCATGCACGGCAAGACCTCGCTCATCCGCCACACCGGCACGGGGGTGTTCACCGGCCTGCCCCTCCCCCTGGAGGCCACCCGCTACCACTCGCTGGTGGTGCAGCGCGACACGGTGCCGGCCTCGCTGGAGATCACCGCCGAGACCGACGACGGCCTGGTCATGGGGCTGCGCCACCGAGACGGCCCCACCGAGGGCGTGCAGTTCCACCCCGAGTCGATCCTGACCGTCGGCGGCCACGACCTGGTGGGCAACTTCCTCGCCCAGGTCGACGCCCTCAGCTGAGCCCGGCCGCACCCGCTGACCCGGCCGCTCCGGCTGGCGGGGCGTCCGCTACTGGGTGGTGGTGGTCGTCACCGGGGCCACGGTCGATGTGGTGGCCGGCGGGCTGGAGGTCGTGGTGGTCACCGGTGGCCGCGTGGTCGTGGTGGTGGGCGGCAGCGTCGTGGTGGTGGTGGGCGCCAGCGTGGTGGTGGTCTCGGCGGTGGTCGTGGTGGCGCGCGGGATGGCGACCACCAGGACGATCGAGGCGTCCACCGGCTGGGTGCCGGGCCCGGGCTCGGAGCGGATGACGGTGCCGGCGCTGAGGTCGGACTCCTCCTCCCGCCGGGTGATCTTGGCGTCGGCGAAGCCCAGCTCCACCAGCTGCGACCGCGCTGCGGCCTCGGTGAAGCCGTTGAGGTCGGGGATGTCGGCCGTGGCTGCGCCCCCGCTGACGGTCAGCTTGACGGTGCCGCCCTCGTCGACCGAGCCGCCGGACTCCGGGTCCTGGGCGATCACCTCGTCCTTCGGCTTGTCGGATGCGGCGACCTCGAACTCCGCGGTGAGGCCGAGGTTGTCGAGCTTCTGGCTGGCCTCGTTGCGGGTCAGGCCGACGTAGTTCTCGACCGTGACCTGCTTGGTCTCGGAGTCGAACACGCCGAGCTGCTTGCCGAAGGCGAACAGCAGGCCGCCGAGCACCACGAGCAGCAGCAGGATGGCAGCGAAGAACCACCCGGTCCGCTTGCGCGGCGGCGGCTCCTCGTAGCGGGCCGCCTCGGTGGCGCCGGTGGCGGGGCCGGCCGGCACCACCACGCCCGCAGCCCGGGGGACGGCCGCGGTGGCGGCGGTGGGCGGGCCGGGCGGAGGTGCGGCGAGCGCAGCAGCGGCCTGCACGGGACGGCCCTCGCGGAAGCGCAGGAGGTCGGCCCGGAGCTCGGCGGCGTCCTGGTACCGGTCGTCGGCTTGCTTGGCCAGGGCCTTGAGGGTGATGGCCTCGTAGGCCTCGGGCACGCCGGGCACCTGCTCGCGCAGCGACGGGACCGGCTCCTGGACGTGCTTGTAGGCGATGGCCACGGGGCTGTCGGCGGAGAAGGGCGGCTTGCCCGCCGACATCTCGTAGAGCACCACGCCCAGCGAGTACAGGTCCGACCGGGGGTCGACCGGCTTGCCCTGGGCCTGCTCGGGCGAGAAGTAGGTGGCGGTGCCCATGACCGAACCGGTCTGGGTGAGGTTCTCCTCGGAGCTCTGGGTCATGGCCCGGGCGATGCCGAAGTCGGCCACCTTGACCTCGCCGTTGCTGGTGATGAGCACGTTGCCGGGCTTGACGTCGCGGTGCACCACGCCCTTGCGGTGGGCGAAGCCGAGGGCGCCGGCGACGTCGGCGGCGATGCCGGCAGCCCGCTTGGCCTCGATGGGGCCGTCGCTGCGGAGGATGTCCGACACCGACCGGCCGTCGATGTACTCCATGACGATGTAGTAGGTGCCGCGCTCCTTGCCCCAGTCGTAGACGCCCACGATGTTGGGGTGGTTCAGGTTGGCGGCGCTCTGGGCCTCGCGGCGGAACCGGGCCACGAACGAGGGATCGGTGGCGAACTCCGGGAAGAGGATCTTGATGGCCACCGGCCGGTCGAGCAGCCGGTCGCGCGCCAGGAAGACCTCGGCCATCCCGCCACGTCCCACCCGACGCTGCAACTCGTAGCGGCCGTTGAGCACGACCTGTTCACGGTTCGACATCGCCGCGCCAGCCTAAGAGGTGGCCGGGCGGCGAACGGGCGACACGGCGGTGATCGGGGCGGGGGCGGGGGTGCGGGCCATCAGTTGCCGCCCGCCGGGACGGTGGTGGTGCTGGCGGTCGTGGTGGTGGTGGCCGCCGGCGGGGCGGGCAGCGGCTTCATGGCCGCCTCGATCACGGCGCGGGCGATGGGCGCCGCCACCCGGCCACCGGTCTGCTCGCTGTTGCCGGGCTGGCCGTCGACCAGGACCGCGACCGCCACGGTGGGCTTCTGGCCGGCGGGCCCGGCCCAGGCGATGACCCAGGCGTGGGACTGCAGCGGCGAGCTGGGGCCGAACTGGGCGGTGCCGGTCTTGGCCCCGACGTCGAGGCCGTCGATCTGGAGCCGGGTCGCGGTGCCGGTGGCGACCACCTGGCGCATGGCCTGGCGCATGATGTCCGCGGTCTGCGGGCTGACGGCCCGCTTCCACTGGGTGGGGTCGTCCTTGCTGATGAGCTCGTTGTCGCCGTCGCGGATCTCGTCGACCACGTGGGGCTCGAGGACCACGCCGTCGTTGGCGATGCCGGCAGCCACCAGCGCCATCTGCAGCGGAGAAGCGGCCACCTGTCCCTGGCCGATGCCCGCCTGGGCCAGGACCGGCTGGTTCTGCTTCCAGTCGACGACCGGGAACGTCGACCTGGCGGCGGCCAGGTCGAACGGCGGCGTCTGGTTGAAGCCGAAGGCCTCGGCGCCCTTGACCATCGTGGGCCCGCCGAGGTCGAGGCCCATCTGGCCGAAGGAGCTGTTGCACGAGACGGCCAGGATCTGGAAGAGGGTGCCGCCGCAGGACTCGCCGTCGAAGTTGCTCAGGTTGCGGCTGGTCTGCGGGACGTCGAGCGAGGTGAGCACGGGGTAGCTCGGCTCGTTGACGGTGACCTTGCCGGACTCGACGCCGGTGGCGCCGGTGACGACCTTGAAGGTGGACCCGGGGGCGTAGATCTCGCGGTAGGCCTTGGCCAGCAGCGGCTTGCCCGGCGCCGCCTCGTAGAACGCCTTGGCCTGCGAGGCCTGGTCGTAGTCGTGGACCGAGAGCTTGTTGGGGTCGAAGCTGGGCCAGCTCCAGAGGGCGAGCACCCCGCCGGTCTGCGGGTCGAGCACCACCACCGAGCCCTTCTGGTCGCCCAGGGCGGCCTTGGCGGCGGCCTGCACGTCGGAGCGCACGGTGAGCTTGATGTTGCCGGTGTTGTCCTTGGACGTGAAGAGGTCGCCGATGGAGCGCACCTGCTGCTTGGCGGTGCGGCCGGAGAGCTCGTCGTTGAAGGCGCCCTCGATGCCGGTGGCGCCGAAGGAGTAGTTGAAGTAGCCGCTGATGGCCGCGTAGAGCTCGCCCTCGGGGAACTCCCGCTGGAACTTCTGGCGGTCGTTGCTGGGCACCGAGCGCGACACGATCACCCCGTCGGCCGTGCTCACCGTGCCGCGCGGGCGGCTGAAGGCCACGTCGACCGGGCGGCTGTTGCCGGGCTTGGTGTTGAGGTCCTCGGCGCGGAAGACCTGGATGTAGTTCAGCTGCACGAAGAGCACGCAGAACAGGCCCATGAGGAACACGCCGAGCCGGCGGATGGAGCGGTCCATCAGGCCGCCGCCCCGGCGGTGGCCTTGGTGCTCCGCTTGGCGGTGGTCTCCGCGGAGATGCGCAGCAGCAGCGCGAGCAGGACGTAGTTGGCCACCGTGGCCGAGCCGCCGTAGGAGATGAACGGCAGGACGACGCCGGTGAGCGGCAGCACGCGGATGACGCCGGCGATGATGACGAAGCTCTGCAGGCCCATGAGGGCGGTGAGGCCGGCGGCGAGCAGCTTGTCGAAGGCGTGCTCGGCCTGGGTGGCCACCCGCAGGCCCGAGCCCACGAAGATCAGGTACGCCATGAGCAGGCCGGTGGCACCGAGCAGGCCCAGCTCCTCGCCGATGGCGGCGAAGATGAAGTCGTTCTCCACCACCGGGATGCGGTCGGGCCGGCCGAGGCCGATGCCGGTGCCGGCCACGCCGCCCCACGCCAGGGCGTACCAGGCCTGCACCACCTGGTTGCCGCGACCGAGCGGGTCGGCCCACGGGTTGAGCCAGTTGGTGACCCGGTCCTGCACGTGGCCGAACTGGGTCCACGCGCCGTAGGCCGCCACGCCGAACAGGGCGGTGCCGCCCACGGGGTAGCCCACCCGCCCGGTGGCCACCCAGAGCATGGCCATGAACAGGCCGA
Source organism: Aquihabitans sp. G128 (assembly GCF_019048865.1). Taxonomy (GTDB): domain Bacteria; phylum Actinomycetota; class Acidimicrobiia; order Acidimicrobiales; family Iamiaceae; genus Aquihabitans. The sequence goes on from NZ_CP077604.1 coordinate 3,192,600, forward strand.
AGAGCAGCAGCGACGATCCGAGGTCGGTCTCGGCGGTCATGACCAGCACCGCCACGCCCCAGGCCAGCAGGACCGGGCCGAGGTGCTTGAGGTCCGGGAGCACCGGCCGGAACTTGGGCCAGGTGGCCATGCTCAGCAGCTCGCGCTTCTCCACCAGGTACGAGGCGAAGAACAGGGCGAGGGCGATCTTGGCGAACTCGCCGGGCTGGAAGCTGATGGGCCCGAGGTGGGCCCAGATGCGGGCGCCGTTGATGGACAGGCCGAGGCCGGGCACCAGCGGCAGCACCAGGAGGCCGAGGCCGCCGAGCAGGAACGTGTAGCGGTAGCGCTCGAGGTCCCGGGTCCGCCGGACCACGGCCAGGGTGACCACGAAGGCGATGATGCCGACGCCGGTCCACGTGGCCTGGTTGGGGGCCAGCGACGGCTTGAGCCGGGCGATGAAGACGTAGCCGATGCCGTTGAGCAGCGCGGCGACGGGCAGGAGGATGCCGTCGGCCATGGGCGCCAAGCGGCGGACCGCCAGGTGCGCGGTGAGGAAGAGCACGGCGATGACGGCCAGGAACGGCCCGATGTTGGCCGGGACCGAGGCCGTCTTGCCCAGGCCCGCCAAGGTGTAGAGCGCCCCGGTGATGGCCACGGCCATCACGATCAGCCCGAGCTCTGCCCGGCGCCGGGACTGGCCCAGCACCGACGGGCCCGCGGAGGGGCGGCGCACCGCGCCGACGGCGGTCACGGCCCGGCGGTGGTGGTGGAGGTCGTGGTGGGGGCGGTGGTGGTGGAGCCGCCCGGTGGTGCGGTGGTGGTGGTGACCACGGTGGTGGTCGTGGTGGTCTCCTGCTGGGAGGCGACGTCGGCCAGGCTCAGCAGGTACCGGTCGGCGTCGGCCTTGGAGCCGAACTCCTTGCCCTTCTCGATGCCGGGTCGCAGGGCCGGCTCGACGTCGTCCCGAGTGAGCTTGGTGGTGCGCAGCAGCGTCGGGTCGAACACCAGGACGCCGCCGGGCTTGCCCCGGTACAGCGCCACCTGGTCGCCCTTGAACGTGACGTAGTAGCTGTGCTCCGACGAGTACCAGACAGCCCCGAAGCCGGCGGCGAGCAGGGCGAGCACCAGCACCACGAAGGCCACCACCCGCCAGGTGAAGCGGCGGGACCGGGCGGAGTCGAGGTTGGCGAAGAGGTCGTCGGACTCCGAGCCGAAGTCGTCGTGGGCCTCCGGCAGCGAGCTGCGGCGGTCGGCGAAGGCGGGCGGGGCATCGGCGGCGGAGACCGGCTCGGCCGGGCTCGTGGCAGCGGCCGCGGCCGGAGCGACCGGGGTGGCCAGGATCTGGGTGGGGTCGTCGACCAGCGCCGCCGACGCCGCAGCGGCCCGGCCCCCGTCGTCGACCACGTCGACCACCACGACGGTGATGTTGTCGCGCCCGCCGCCCTCGTTGGCCAGCCGCACCAGCTCGTCGGCGGCCTCGGTGGGGTCGACCAGGCGGCGCAGGACCGAGGCCATCTGGTCCTCGCTGACCTCGTTGAACAGGCCGTCGCTGCACAGCAGGAACCGGTCGCCGGTGAACGGCAGCACGGTGGCGCCGTCGACCTCGACGTCGAGGTCGATGCCCAGGGCGCGGGTGAGGATGTTGCGCTGCGGGTGCACCGCGGCCTCGGCCGGGGTGAGCTGGCCGTCGCGCACCAGGTCCTCGACCAGCGAGTGGTCGGCGCTGAGCTGGATCAGCCGGTCGTCGCGCAGGAGGTAGACGCGGGAGTCGCCCACGTTGACCCAGGCGACCTCCTGGCCCTCCGGCCCGTCGACCACCTGGACCGCCACCAGGGTGGTGCCCATCCCGTGCAGGTCGCGGTCGCTGCCGGCCTTCTCGAAGATGGTGCGGTTGGCGAGGCGGACCGCCGCCTTGAGCGACTCGAGCGTCGGCTCGGTGGCGTGCTCCTCGGTGATCTGCACGGCCATGGCCGACGCGACCTCGCCGCCCTGGTGGCCGCCCATGCCGTCGGCGACGCCGAAGAGCGACGTGCTCGTGACCACGAGCTGCGAGTCCTGGTTGTTGGACCGGACCTGGCCGACGTCGGTGGCGCTACCGGCGCGAAGGGTTGTCACACGAGCTCCATCACGGTGTTGCCGACCTGCAATCGGTCGCCACGGCGCATGACCTGGGGGCCCTGCACCTTCTTGCGGTTGAGGAAGGTGCCGTTGGTGGACCCGAGGTCCTCCACGAACAGCTGGCCGTCACGGGAGAAGACCCGGGCGTGCAGCTGCGAGGCGTAGGTGTCGTCGATGGTGACCTGGCAGCCGGCGGCCCGGCCCACCGTCAGCTCGTCGGCCAGTGGGTAGCGGCGGCCCTTGAGCGCCGGCGGCTCGACGATGGCGAGCTGCACCGCCGCAGCCTTCTTGTCGACCCGACGGGCCTCCTTCTGGGCGCGGCGCGGGGACGACTCGATCACCTTGGGGCCCCGGATCTCGGTCCACACCGCCCGCAGCACCCGCAGGAAGAACAGGTACAGGAGGCCAAGCAGACAGAGCTTGAGGATCGTGAGCAGCTGCTCGTCCATGTCGGAGGGACTCTACCGGCCGGGCTCGGACCCCTTCGGCCGCGGCCCGCTGCACCGCGGTCCACCGGCCGCGCCACGGCGAGCGATCAGGAGGCCTCGAACGTGACGATGGTGTTGCCGAAGGCGATCTCGTCGCCCTCCACCAGGTCGTGCGAGCTGACCCGCACGCCGTTCACCCGCGTGCCGTTGGTGGAGCCCAGGTCGACCAGGATCCAGCCGTTGCCCCGAGGCCGGACCTCGGCGTGGTTGCGGCTCACGTTGGGATCGGCCAGCTGCACCGTGCTCTCGGGCTTGCGGCCGAAGGTGACCACCTGCTCGCCCAGGCCCAGCCGCTCGCCGGTGGGCAGCAGGAGCGAGCCCGCCCCCACGCCGCCGGTGCCCTCGCGCATGCGCCCGGTGATCTGGAAGGCACCGGTGTGCTGGCGCTCGGACACCTCGAGGTGCACCGAGACCGGGCCCATGAAGACGTAGCCCTCGTCCCGCGCGTGCTCGCGAGCGGCCTCGGCCAGCTCGCGCTCCAGGCCGCCCGAGACCTCGGCGAAGCGCTCGTGGTCGGCCTCGCTGAGCTCGATGACGTACTGGTTGGGAACGACGGTGCGCCCACGCACGTCGACCGAGCGGTTGTCGTCCATCTCCCGCACCAGGCGGCGCCCCAGCTCGACCGGCCGGAGCCCGGAACGGAAGACCCGGGCGAAGGTGCCCTCGACCATCCGCTCGAGCCGCCGTTCGAAACCCTTCAGTGCCACGGCGGGGAGGTTACCGGTGGGAGCTGGCAGGGCGGGTGCGCTACATTCATCCAGCCCACTCGCGCGAGTGGCGGAATTGGCAGACGCGCTGGATTCAGGTTCCAGTGTCCTAACGGACGTGGGGGTTCAAGTCCCCCCCTCGCGCACCAGCGTTACGGCTCGGCCCGCTCCCCGGAGCGGGCCTTCGTCGTTCTCGGACCCGTCACGGTCGTGCCCCGATCGGCTTCTCGCCTACATGGCGAAGCGCAGGGTCACCCGTCGAGATGTCCTGCGACTGGGTCTTGGGGCGGCAGCGCTTCCCGCCGCCGCCCGCCTGCAGGGATGCAGCTCCCACGCACTGACGTGGCGGTACGGATCGGGCGAGGACCTGGTCGTCGGCCGGGGTGGCTGGTGCTGGTTCCAATCGCCGCGGGCAGCCATCGCCGCCGACGGGCGGCTCTACGTCGGGTCGTCGGTCGGGACCTCCCCCGCTACCTCGTCCGGCGCCGCCCAGGTCAGCGAGATCGACCTCGACCACCTGCGGGTCGCATCGCATCGAACGTTGGGTCGGGCCAGCGTCGACGACCACACCGCTCCGAGCGTGCTGGCGGTTGACGACGGGGTCCAAGTCGGTTGGACGCCGCACAACGGCACCGACTGGGTGGAGCTCGGTACGTATCGGGGCCCGCTGCACCGGGTCGTGGACCCCGACTCGCTCGTCGACCCGGGCGTGGGGACCAGCTATGTGTCGGCCCACGTCGTGGCCGGGCGACGGTGGGTGCTCTACCGGGGCAAGGACCTGTTCATGGAGCTCATGTCGTCGAGCGACGGCAGATCCTGGGTCCAGCACGGCGTAACGATCCAGAAGGCCCCGTCGAGCCTGGACCATCGGCCCTACCTGCTAGCTGCTTCCGACGGGCAACGGCTCCATCTGGTGGTGTCCGACGGGAACCCGTCGGACTTCCCCGGATGCAGCGTCTCCTACGCCACGATCGACCCCGATCTCAACGTGTGCGACGACGCCGGGCGTCCGGTGGGTCAGGTCGGGACCGCCCCGCCGAACCCGACGCAGCTGACCCGCCTGCGATAGGGGAGCAACCGTGGGTCGCCGGCAACGTCGACGTACAACTGGATGACCGATGTCCGCCACCTCGACTCGAGGCCCACTGCGATCCTCGCGGAACGACGTCCGTGGCCGACCGGTTCGACGCGCGTCGGTTCGTTCCAGCACCGCTACCTCTGGGCCCGCAAGCGTCCCAACGACACATGGACCATCGAGCACCTGGCCTGGGCCGGTAGCGAGCTGTACTCCGGCCAGCCCGACTACACCGGCCTCGCATCGCTCGACCCGAGCGATCCGCGTTTGGTCATCGCCTCGACGAACGTCCACCCCCAGTCCGGGGCCCCGCTTCGCTCGGAGGCCGACGGAGCGGTGCACTGGGAGCTGTGGGAGGGCTACCGGACCGGCGAGGACCGGTGGAGCTGGAACGCCGTCACCGCCAACAGCAGCGCGACAACCTCCGGCCGGTGCTGGCGGCGGGGGCCGGGCGTCGCGCCCTGGTGTGGATGCGCGGCCGCTACCCGACCTACCAGTTCTTCGACACGGAGGTCATCGTGAGGCGGCTGGCCTGACTCGTTCCCGGGTTCGCAGCGCACGCGCGGGCAGCCCGCTGGCCAAGTGCGCCGATGGCGCGATCTCGGCGGGCGGGTCGGACCCGGACCGAAGCCCCTGACGGCAGCAGCTGGTGCCCGGGAACCACCCGTCGCGCCGCTTCGTCACATCACACTTCACGAAGCACAAGGGAGAGGTCGATGGTGAAGAGGTGCGACATGAAGGCGATGCTCGTCGGCATTGGGGTGGCAACGGCAATGACGCTCGCCGCGTGCGGGGCGGGCGACGGGGGGCGAGCCCGACCCTTCGAAGCGCACCGTCGAGCGTCGAGGTCGGCTCGTACCGTGCGCTCGGCCTGCATGGCGGCGATGAGGTGGCGTCGCCCAAGACGTTTGCCGAGACGTTCCTTGCGTCGGACTTCGTTGCGGTCGGGTCGTTCGAGCACTTCGAGGTCGGTCGGATGGTCCAGGGCGACGCGGCGGAGGACCAGGTCCACTACCTGAACGGCGTGTTCAAGATCGACGACGTCCTGCGAGGTGACCTCGGCGACGAGGTCACGGTCGAGTTCCTGACCGGCGCGACCGGCAAGCGGGCGCTCGCCGATGCGGTCGAGGACCTCACCGACGATGTGGTCGGTGCCCGCAGCGTCGTGTTCCTGCACGCCAAGGGCGGCATCGGCGAGGAGGGCAAGGTCCGTCTGACCAGCTCCTACGGGCTCGTCACGGCAACCGACCGAGCCAAGGTCGACGTTCCGCTGGGCGAGGTCCCAGCGCCACCGTTCCCCCGAACCGAGGTCGAGGAACCGGCGACCGCATGGGCGACCATGGACCAGTTCGTCGAAGCGATGGCTGCGCTGCGCACCTGAGGTCCACGCCGGGCGGGCGGGGACCCTCGGGGACGACGGTTGCACGCATCCGTCGCGCTGTTCGTGCTCAGGCCGTGCCATGGTCGCACGCCGGTCGACGACTGATCGGCTCCTCCTCGAACGCTCGAGATGCGGCAGCTGCGGTGGGGCCGGCAGGGCTCCGCGGGCTGCGCTCATCAGATGACCTGGCGTGGGTAGCCACCAGCGGCGACCGAACCCCTGGAGGACCCATGACCCGCTTCGGGCTGAAGCTGATGAGCGAGCTGCGCGGACCGCGCGAGCTGGTGGCGCACGCGGTGGCCGCCGAGGAGGCCGGCTTCGGCTTCGTGGCCATCTCGGACCACATCCACCCGTGGCTGTCGGACCACGACCACAGCCCGTTCGCCTGGAGCGTCCTGGGTGCGGTGGCCCACGCCACGAGCGAGCTCGACCTGGCGACCGGGCTGACCTGCCCCATCGGCCGCTACCACCCGGTGATCGTCGCCCAGGCGGCGGCGACGGTGGCGGCCATGACGGATCGCCGCCTCATCCTCGGCGTCGGTGCCGGCGAGCGCCTGAACGAGCACGTGACCGGCGAGCCGTTCCCGGCCGTAGACGTGCGCCACGAGCGCCTCGAGGAGGCCATCGCCATCCTCCAGGCGCTCTGGACGGGCGAGTGGACCACCATCCGCGGCCGGCACCTGACCGTCGAGGACGCCCGCATCTTCGATCTGCCGACGCAGCCGATCGAGCTCGTCGTCGGCGTGAGCGGGCCGGCGTCGCTCGACCTCGCCCAGCGCACCGGCGTCGACGGCATCATGGCCACCGAGCCCGAGGCTTCACTGGTCGACGGGTGGGCCGATCGCGGCGGCGATCGCGCCGCCACCTGGACCGAGGTGCCGTTCGCCTGGGCGCCCACGGCCGAGGAGGGCCAGCGCCTCGCCCTCGAGCGCTTCCGGTTCGGCGCTCCCGGCTGGAAGGTCATGTCGGAGCTGCCAAACCCGGTGAACTTCGACGCGGCGTGCGAGACGGTACGGGCCGAGGACCTGGCCGACAGCGTGCCGAGCGGGCCCGATCCAGAGCCCTACGTCCGGGTGCTCCGCTCGTACCTCGACGCCGGCTTCGAGAACGTCTCGATCGTGCCGGTGGGCGACGACCTCGCCGGCACCATCCGGTTCTGGCAGGACGAGGTCCAGCCGGCCCTGGCGCACGCTGGCTGAGGCGGGCCCGTGACCGTCGGGGCGGCGAGGGTCGGCTGCTCGGGTTGGGTGTACCGGGACTGGCGGGGAGCCGTCTACCCCGCCGACCTGCCGCAGCGGCGGTGGCTCGAGGCCTACGCCCAGGCGTTCGACACCGTCGAGATCAACAACACCTTCTACCGGCTGCCCGACCCGTCGACCGTGCGGAGCTGGCACGACCAGGCTCCGCCAGGATTCCGCTACGCGTTGAAGGTCGGCCAGTTCGGCTCGCACCGCAAGAAGCTCAAGGACCCCGAGACGTGGCTGCCCACCCACGTCGACCGGGTCGCCGAGCTCGGCGCCTTCCAAGGGCCCAACCTCCTCCAGCTCCCACCCAACTGGCATCGGGACACCGGTCGCCTCGCCGCCTTCCTCGACGCTGCGCCCCGCTCGGCGCGCTGGGCGGTGGAGCTCCGCGACCCGTCGTGGCTCCACGACGACACCTACCGCGTGCTCGCCGACCACGGCGCCGCCCTCTGCATCCACGACCTGCTCGAGGGGGTGCCGTGGGAGCGCACGGCCGACTGGACCTACGTGCGGTTCCACGGCCCCGACGCCGGCGCGCACCCGTACCTCGGCCGCTACACCGGCCGCCGCCTCCACCGCCCGGCCGCCTGCCTCCAGGCCTGGCTCGACGACGGCAGCGACGTCTACGCCTACTTCAACAACGACCACGGGGCCAACGCCTGGCACGACGCTCGCTGGCTCGCCGACCGCCTGCACGGACCGGCCGGCTCGGCATCGCCGAGCACGGGGCCGGCGCCGACGTCATCCGCGCATCGACCGGCGCGACGGTCCGGCGCGTCGGCACCCCCGCACCCGAAGGCCGACCCCTGGCCGGACGACCGGACGCCGTCGCCCTTCGAGCGGGCCGTCATCGACGCCATCGCTGCACTGGCCCCCGGCGACCTGGCCACGTTCGGCGAGATCGCCGAAGAGGTCGGGCGACCGGGCGCCGCCCAGGCCGTCGGGAACGTGGTCCGCCACGCAGGCTCGCTCCCCTGGTGGCGCATCGTCCCCTCCGACGGGCGGATCTACTGCACGCACGAGTCCGTCCAGGTCCCGCTCCTCGAGGCCGAGGGCCACCAGATCCGGGACCGGCGGATCCTCTGACCGGTCAGCGCGCCCGATCGCTCGACCGTGCGGGCGACGTTGGCTGCCGGGCAAGCCGCTCTGGCTCGCGGTTCGCGAGGCGGTAGGCGCCGATGCCCGGGTCGCTCTGGGCTCGGCTGGCATCGGCCCCGTTTCGATGTCGCATCGAAGGCCGGCATGCCGTTCGCCGTCACCCGGGCGGTCCATGACCGAACACGGGCCCCAACCGGATGAATGTCCGGTCGGCACCTCGCAGTTGGACCGCGCCTGCCGATGGCGCAGGGCATCGATCACGGCGGCCAGGAGACCTCTTTGACCCCGCCGACCCAGCCACCCGCAACCCGTGCGATCGCCTTGGCTGCGGAGCAGGGGCTGGTGGACCTGCTCCCCATCGGTGTGGCCGTGCTCGCTCCCGGCGGCCAGCTGCAGTACGTGAACCCGGCCGCGCGGGCTCTGCTCGGGTGCGCCACGGGCCTGCCCCACCTGTCGGAGCTGCTCCCCCTCGCGGCGCAGGCGACGACCTTCGAGGCGTTGGCCAGTGCCGCCGAGACCGCCGTCAGCACGCAGCTGGTGGTCGAGCTCCTCGAGGGCGAACGCCGGGAGCTGCAGTTCAGCGTGCACCCCGGAGCCGACCGCGACCCTCTCATCATCGTCACGATCCAGGACGTCACCCTCCGCCACGAGTCCGAGCTCGAGCTCGAGCACCGCGCCAGCCACGACGGCCTGACTGGCCTGCGGAACCGGGCCTGGCTCCTCGACCACCTCCACGCCCGTCTCGCGGCGGCAGAGCAGCTCGTGATCGCCTTCGTCGACCTCGATCGCTTCAAGGCGGTCAACGACGACTTCGGCCACGACGTCGGTGACGGCCTCCTGCGCCACGTTGCCGACGCGGTCGAGAGCTGTCTCCACCCGGGCGAGGTGGCCTCTCGCGTGGGTGGCGACGAGTTCGTCGTCGTCTCGCGCGATCTGGACGACGACCAACTCGCGGACTTCGACCAGCGACTGCGCCTCGCCGTCGCCACCCTGGCGTCGGCGAGGGAACACCGGGTGGGCGTCAGCATCGGCACCGTTCGATCGGTCGAGGGCGACGAGCCCTGGTCGTTGATGCGTCGAGCCGACGAGGCGATGTACCGCCACAAGCGGGATCTGGAGCGCCGACGCCGACTGCGGCGCGGCACCTGACCTCGCACCTCGATCTGGCGACCGGACGGAGGAACGTCCGTGGCGGTCACCGTCCCACCTCGGCCCGGCGTCCCGGCGACCCAAAGGGGTGGTATGCGGTCGAGCGAGCTCACCGCACGGGCGTGCCCCTTAGCGTGGGCCGATGGAGATCACCCGTGACCAGTTCGTCGAGAACCTCAACCACGACCTGAGCCTGGAGTTCACGTCGATCGTGCAGTTCGTCCAGCACATCGCCACGGTCACGGGCCCGGAGTACACCAGCACCGTGGAGGAGCTGACCGTCCACGTCGGCCAGGAGCTCGAGCACGCCAAGGTGCTGGCCGAGCAGATCGCCTTCCTCGGCGGCATCCCGACGACGACGGTCGAACCGGTGGCCCCGGCAGCAGACTCCCGAGCCGCCTTGGCGCTGGACCTCGGTCTCGAGACCGAGCAGCTGGAGCGCTACCGGGAGCGGGTCCAGCAGGCGGCTGACCTGTCGCTCCCGGACGTCGCCGAGGCGCTGCGACCCCTCCTGACCGAGACCCAGGAGCACGTCCGGGACCTGCAGGCGGCACTGGGCCAGTAGCGCCGACGCCCGATCTCGAGCTCCGCCTCGAGATCGGGTGCAGCTCGTCTGGCGACCGATGTGCTCAGGTCGCGGACGTCGGCGCCTTCTGCCACGGCCATCGACCGGTGATCTCGAGCTCGAGGGTCACGGACAGGAAGGTCCGGATGACGACGATGACCGCGAGGACCCCGACGCTCCGGAAGGTCGGGGTGACGGCGACCGTGCGGATGATGTCGCCCACGATCAACAGCTCGAGGCCCAAGAGGATCGAACGGCCCACGCCGTGTCGGACCCGCCGGTAGGCCTCCTCGGCGGGTGCGCCACGCAGGGCACGAACGGCCTCGCGACCGAGCACGAAGGCTGCACCGGCCACCATCAGCACCACGCCGACGACGTCGACCGCCTCACCGATGTCCTCGATGAGGTGCTTCGTCGTCATCGGGCTCCGGTCGGCGACAGCGGCCCCGGCGGCTCCTCGACGACTCGCACCAGGGGACCCAACTGCATGTGAAGCCTCCACCTCGTGCGCCGAACCCTCGGGACGTACCCGCGCACCCGCCGGAGGTGAACGACCTGCCCGAGGGGGCCGACGCGAGCGGGCCGGTGGGCACTCGGCGAAGGCAGGCGACCGCGCCGGTACGCTCGGTCCGTGCTGACCGGGCGTGAGGTCGAGGTCCACGACCTGGCAGGGAGGCTGGCTGCCGGGGCCGCCACGGTGGTGGCCGGGCCGGCGGGCATCGGCAAGACCACGCTCTGTCGCGACGTGCTCGACGCCGCGGGCTCCTACGCCGAGGCGTCGGCGCTGGCGACGCTGCGGTGGTCGCCGTTGCTGCCCTTCCGGCGGCTGCTCGGCGCGAACGTCCGCGACGACCCCGACGGGGTCGTGGGCCAGGTGCTGCGCCTCCGCCTCGGCGGGTTGCTGGTCGACGACGGGCAGTGGGTCGACGAGCTCTCGTTGCAGACCGTCGAGCGCCTGGTCGGGCGCCTGCCGCTGCTGGTGTCGGTGCGCACGGGAGATCCCGATGCGGAGGCGGTCACCACCCGCCTCCGTGCCGCCGGCCTGGACCTCCTCGAGCTCGGACCGCTGGACGGGCCCGCCTCCGAGGCGGTGCTCGAGCACGCCCGGCCGGGGCTGCAGGGCGACCAACGAGGAGCGATCCTCGAACAGGCCGGAGGAAACCCCCTGCTGCTCACCCACCTGGCGCTCGACGACGGAGGGTCCCCCACGCTGGCCCGTGCGCTCCAGGCGCGCCTCGCCGACGAGCCGGACGAGGTGCGCGAGGCCATGGCCCGACTGAGCGTGCTCGGTCGTCCGGCACCGGCCGAGCTCCTCGGGCCGGGGGCCGCCGGCCTGGTGCGGGCGGGCGTGGCGGCTCGGCGCGCCGACGGCCTCCTGGCCATCGGCCATGCGCTGCTGGGCGAGCTGGTGGTCGAGGACCTGGGCGAGCAGGCCCGAGCCATCGAAGGGGCGCTGGCCGGCGAGGTGGACGGCGCCGAAGGAGCGTTCCTGCTCGCCCGGGCAGGCGACCGGGCGGCGGCCCGTCGAACCGCGCTGGCGGCGGCGCGGGGCGACGTCTCGCGCCGGACCCGGGCTGAGCTTCTCGTCCTGGCCGTCGAGTGCGGTCCGGTCGACGTGGCGGCCGGCCTCGACGACCGCATGGCTGCTGCTCGTGCCCTGACGAGCTCGGGCCAGCCAGGCCGGGGCCTGGACCTGTGCCTGGTGCCGGGCATCGACGACCTGGATCGAGCCCGACGAGGAGCCCTGCTCGCCGTGGCCGCAGAGGCGGCGTGGGATGCCGGCCGGATCGACCGGTTCCCGGACCTCATCGGCCGAGCGGTCGAGGACCTTCGGGGCACCCGGACCGGGATCGAGGTGCTGGCCCTGGCCGGCTCGACGCTCGTCGAGACCCGCATCGGCCTCGACGGGCGACCGGCGATGGAGCGAGCGCGTGCCGCGGTGGCCCTCGCCGACGAGATCGGCGAGCAGCAGGGCTTCGCCCGCTACCGCCTGGCCAGCGTGCTGCTCACCGCCGGGGAGCCCGGTTGGGAGGCGCTCTACCGCGAGGTGGTCGTCGCGGCGACGGCCGCCGGCGACACCGCACTGCGGCTGGCGGCGATGCGGAGCCTCGTCCTGGGAGCGTGGAGCGCCGGGAGCATCGACGACGCAGCCGGCGCCATCGAGGAGCTCGAGCAGGAGGGCCCGGTCGCCGGGTTCGAGACCCCGTGGCTGGGATCGGTGGCCTACGGCCCGCTGCTGGCGGTGCTCGCCGGGCACGACCGCTCCGAGGTGCTCGACCGGTGGGTGCCGCGCCTGCACGCCGAGCCGCTCTTCCAGAACCGCGCCTTCGCGTGCGCCGGCGTGGCCGTGGCCGCCGCCGACCTCGGCCGGCACGACGAAGCCGCGGCGCTGCTCGATCAGCTCGACTCGGAGGCGGGCGCCGACCCGCAGGCCCGAGCCCTGGCGGGCTGGGCGAGCGCCGAGGCGGCGTGGGCGGCAGGCCGGCCCGAGCAGGTGGAGGCCACGCTGCTCGCCGTGGAGGGGTTGGGGCTCGGGGACCACCCGGCGGTGGTCAACGCCCGGATGGTGGGCGCCCACGCCAGCCTCGACCGAGGCGTGGAGCCCGTCGGAGGCGAGCCCCGCCCGCTCCTGCCGGCCTGGGCCGGCGCACCGCTTCGAGTGGCGCGGCGTGCTGGCCCTGTCTGCCGGAGACCACGAGGGCGCGGTGGAGCTCCTCGATCGAGCGGCGGAGGCGTGGCACGGCCACGACCGTCGGAGCGAGGCCCGGGCTCGGTGGGCCGCAGCCGAGGCGGCCCGCCGGGCCTCCCTACCCGACGCTGCGGCGCGGCTGCGCGTGGTGGAGGAGCAGGCTGCGGCCACCGGCTTCCTGGCCATCGTCCTGAGGGCCCGCCGTTCCCAGCGGGCGACGGGGGCTGGTCGCGGGTCGACCCGTGCGACCGGGGCGGCCGGCCTGACCGCCCGCGAGACCGAGGTGCTGCGGCGCGTGGGGGCCGGGCTCACCTCTCGCCAGATCGCTGCGGAGCTCCACGTGTCGCCCACCACCATCGACACGCTGGCCCGGTCGGCCACCCGGAAGCTCGGCGCGGCGAACCGTCGTGCGGCGGCGGGCATGCTGGCCGGAACGACGTCGGCCGCGCCTCAGAGCCCCGACCGACCCCTCAGTCCGTGATCGGGGCGGCGGGACGGCGACGCCACCACGCCACCGCTTCGGCGGTGGTGCCGACGCCCAGGATCGACCGCGCCTCCGCCAGGCGGCGGTGGGCGGTGCGGTCGGACAGGTGCAGGGCCTGGGCGGCCACGGTGAGCGTCGACCCATCGGCAAGCGCCTCGAGCAGGAGCAGGTGGTCGCTTCCGAGCCCGGAGTCGGGGACCACCTCGGAGGCCAGCTGGACGGCTCCGAACCGGTAGAGGTCTTCGAGCAAGCGATGGCGCACATCGCCCTCGACGGTGATCGACAGCACCAGGCCGACGCCCCGGCTGAGCGCCAGGACCGCCGCCTCGGCGTCGGCCTCGTCCGCGACGGTGCCGGCACAGGACCACCGTCGGTCCCCCAGGTCCCAGGGGCTCGCAGGGAGCGAGAACCCGTTGCGGAGCCGCCAGCCCGGCGGCAGGCCGCAACCGCCCTCGGCGGCCGGGAGGGCGCCGAGCAGCACCGGTGGGCGGAGGTCGGTCATGGCAGGGCTGATCCTGGCACGCCTTCGGGCGTGCCAGCCCTAGTCGAGCGACGCTGCGGGCACCAGGACGAGGTAGCCGGTGTTCGTGCTGCTCGCGCAGCCGGCTGCGGTGCCGACCGGCGTGGCCTCCTCGGACAGCGTCCAGCGGCCCGCCAGGATCGGGTCCCCGTCCTCGGTGAGGGCCACGGGTTCGAGGTCGGCGAGCTCTTCGACGCTGGCGTAGGCCTTCGGCGTCTCCGGCGTGGTGGTGCACGGTCGCTCGACCGATGCGGTCCGTCCGGTGAAGCCGGTGCCGTCCGGGGCGAGGGCGGCCGTGCCGATGATCCCCTTCGCGTCGTAGCCCTTGCCGGATCGGGTGAGCTCGAAGCGGCCGAGCAGGCCGATGAAGCCGGGCGGCTGCGCCCCATCCGCGTCGATCTTGGTCACGACCTCGGTGCCGATGTAGGCGCCGTGCAGATCGAGCCCGGCGCCCTCGGTCAACGAGCCGGTGGGCGTGGCGACGGCCGTCCCGGTCTCCTCGTAGGCCGTGCAGCCCTCCTTGAGGCCGGCTTCGGTGGCCTCGACCTTCTCCACGTAGGTACCGGTCATCGTGGCTGGGCGGTCCGCCTCGGGCGGGTGGAACTCCATGGTGGTGGTCGTCGTGTCGGTGTAGGCGTCGGCCACGACCTTCCCGTCGACGTTCGTGCAGGAGCTCGTCCGCGGTCCGCTGACCCTCGTGTAGGTCTTGGCCGAGCCGTCCCACCGGTAGGTCGCCGGATCGGAGTTGGGCGTGTCGCGGAACGCCACGCCCTCCGGGAGGTAGGTCCCCTTGGCGCCCGCCGGGGCCACGTCCACGTCGCACGGTCCCTCGTCGCACGACGGCGTCAGGGTGGCGAGGCGGACCACGGCGACGCCGGGGTCGAGGTCGGAGACGTCGCTGCGGGCCGTGGTCGTGAGCACGAACGTCCACCGGCCCTCGGGTCGGGCCTCGTCGGTCGGGCGGGTGGTCGTGGTGGGGTCAGCGGTCGTCTTCGGCGCAGCCTTCGATCCCTCCTCGCTCGTCCCGCCGCAGGCGGCCATCGCCCCCGCCACCACGGCGAGGACGGCGAGGTGCGTCCATGGCGGACGTCGGCGGTCGAGCGGTCGAGCCATGGCGCCAGCAGACCAGGGGCCTCACCCTCCGTCATCCCCAAAGGCTGCCAACGTCGCCCTTCGCCCGGCCCCGACGCAGAGGGATCAGAGGGTGCCGTAGGCCTTGATCCCCTCGTCGGTCGAGATGTAGATCCGGCCGCCGGCCACCGAGGGTGGATCGACGGGGTAGGCGTTCACCGATGGCTGCCCACCGTCCCAGACCTGCTCGCCGGTGAGGAGGCTGAACCCCTCGAGGGACCTCAAGAGGCAGGCCGTCGGTGCCGACAGTCCTCTGTGCGGATCGACGTGGGGCTGGGACGTGGTGCGGTGGGCTGGCGGTCCCCATCGTCGGCGGTCGCGGCCGCTCGGTCGGCCTGCGAACCCTGCCGCTCCGGTGGTGGCCAGGGAGCGGACGACGACGGGGGCGGGCGTTGAGGGCCACCCGCACCCGCCGCCGCACGCCGGACCCGGCGGCGACCGCTCCCACCAGCGCCGCGGCGGCCCGCCGGGTTCGCGTGCGGGCCTGCGTCCTGGTGGGCGTGCTGGCCGGCGGCTGGCTGGTGCTGCTGGTCCTGGCCGTGCCGGCCGGGCAACCGAGGATCTCGACGTGGACGACCGTCTTCGAGCACCAGCGCTCCCGGCCCGAGGCCGTGGTGGCCCAGATGGACGGCCAAGCGTTCGCCCAGCACGCCGCGGACCCGACGATGGCCCACCTGGTCGACGAGTACCGAAGCGACCGAGACCAAGCGGCCTACCGCGCCGCGCCCGGTGCAGGGCTGGGTCGACTGGGCGGCGTCGCTCGGCGGCCAGCGGGCCCTGCTGGCGCCGGCGATCCTCACCCTCGGCGCGCTCGCCATCGGCCTCCTGCCCGCCGCCACCGGGGCGGTGGCCGACGCCCTCGGCCGCGAGCTGCGCCGGCCGGAGCTGGTGCTGCTGGCCCCGGCCTGCCTGGCGTTCCTGCGCTGGCCCGGCCTCTCGGAGCCCTTGGCGGCGGTGCTCGTGCTGGTCGGCCTGGCGCGCTGGCTGCGCGACGACCGGGGCTGGGCACTGGCGCTGTTCACGGTGGCCGCGCTGACCCGCGAGACCAGCCTCCTGGTGCCCGTCGGGATCGGCCTCTCGATCGCCTGGTCCACCCGGCGCCTCCGGCCTGCCCTGCCGCTCGCCGTCCCTGCCATCGCCTACGCCGCCTGGGCCGTGGTGGTCCGCATCCGGGTGGGCGCCTTCCCGGCCGGGTCGGCCCAGATGGGCCTACCGGTGCAGGGCCTGGTGCAGGCCATCCCGCACTGGGGCCTCCCCGAGGTGGCCACCTTCCTGGCCCTGGCCGCCTGCAGCTGGCTGACCTGGCGCAGCCGCAACCTCGTCCTGCGCAACATCGTGGTGGCCCACCTCGCGTTCCTGGCCTTCCTCGGCCCGCTCGTCTGGTGGTTCTGGTGGGGGTTCGGCCGCGTCACCCTGCCCCTGTTCCTCCTCGCCCTCGTGGGCACGAGGACCGCCGACGCCGAGAGCGCGGTGTCGTCGGAGGCCGACGCAGAGCAGCACCCGCTCCACCCGGCCCGCTGATCGATCGGGCGTTGGTACGGTCCGCTGGTGATGGGGTGGCTGCGATGGGCGTGACCGTGGAGTGGTTCGGGTGCGCGACCTTCCGGGTGCGCGTCGGGGACCTGACGATCTTCTTCGACACCTACCTGGACAAGGCGCCCGAGGTGCCGCCCGTCGGGCTCGCGGCCGCCGAGGTGGCCGAAGCCGACTTCCTCTTCATCTCCCATGCCCACTTCGACCACGTCCTCGGCGCCGACCTCATCGCCCGGGCGACGGGCGCCACCGTCGTGGGCAACCACGAGGTGGCGCACCTGATGGGCGACAACGGCGTGCCCGAGGAGCAGGTGCTGGCGGTGTCGGGCGGGGAGACGGTCGACTGCGGAGGCGAGGTCCGCGTGCGGGTCCTGCCGGCGTTGCACTCCTGCCTGTTCGCCGCCTCCGGAGCGGACAGCGGCGCCTCGTGCCTGGGCGACCTCGGGGTGAGCGCCCAGGAGCGCAAGCAGCGCACCGACGGCCTCAACGAGCTGCTGCCGACGCTGTCGGAACCGATCCGCGACTACTTCGAGCAGCACGAGGGCCACGCGTCGCACCGCGACGGCGGCCAGCTGGCCTACGTGCTCGAGACGCCCAGCGGCTCGCTGCTGGTCTCGGCCAGCTCGGGCTACTGGCACGGCATCTTCGCCACCGAGCGTCCGGACGTCGCCATCCTCGCCGCCGCCGGACGGCCCAACGTCGACGGCGAACCGCACCAGGGCTCCATGGGCGAGTTCCTCGTCGAGGAGGCTCGCGTGCTCGGGTCGCCCCGGGTGGTGCTCTGCCACCACGACCCGCTGCTCCCGCCGATCATCCCGGCGTTCGACGTCACCGCTGCCGAGGCCGCGCTGCGCGCCGAGCTCGGCGATCGCTACCGGGTCCTCCAGTACGGCGAGCCGGTCGACCTCCTGCCCTGAGCCCGCTGCGCCCGCCGGCGCGTGGTCGGGGCGGACGGGCCAGGGTCCCCGCCGCGTAGCGGGAGGGCGATGGGCGGGCCCGGACACCCCAGCGGGCAGGAGGGGTGTCCGGGCACGTCCCAGGCCGACGCGCCCCCCCTAGGTGTAGTGACCACGGACCTTGTTGACACCGGTCCGAGCATGAAGTGAGCCCCCTGGGCGAGTGTGGAGCTGTCTAGGACCCACGCTCGAACCAGGAGGCTCGAAGTGCACGGTAACGCTCGGCTCACGCCCGTTGGCCGGCTCACGTTGGTGATGCGGATCGAATCTGGCCGACCAGTCGCCCATGTGGCTGCGGAGATGGGGATCTCCCGCCCGACCGCGTACAAGTGGTGGCGGCGGTGGCAAGACGACGGCGAAGCCGGCCTCATCGACCGTTCGAGCCGGCCCCGGTCGTGTCCGCATCGCAGCCCCGTCGAGCTCGAGTCCGCAATCGAGGACCTCCGGCGGACACTGAAGCTCGGTCCGGTGCGCATCGCCGCCCGGCTCGGGGTCCCGGCGTCGACGGTCCACCGGGTGCTGTGTCGGCTCGGTCTGAACCGCCTCGCGTGGATGGACCGGCCGACAGGTCGGGTGATCCGTCGCTATGAACGGAGCGTGCCGGGCGAGCTGGTGCATGTCGACGTGAAGAAGCTTGGCCGGGTTCCCGACGGCGGCGGTTGGCGGGTCCACGGCCGAGAGAGCCGCCCGAACCGCAAGCGTGGCCCAGGATGGGACTTCATCCACTCAGCGGTCGATGACCAGTCCCGGCTCGCCTACAGCGAGATCCACCCTGACGAGAAGGCCGACACCTGCGTCGCGTTCTGGCGCAGGGCGAGAGCCTTCTACGCGGACCACGGCATCGATGTCACCGGGGTCATGACCGACAACGCCAAGGCGTACCTCTGCGCCCGCTTCCAAGACGCGATCGGCGAGGCCGGTGCTCGGCACTGGTCGATCCCGCCCTACTCGCCTCAGATCAACGGCAAGGTCGAGCGGTTCAACCGCACCTTCCTAGACGAGTGGGCCTACGTGCAGCCCTGGCCGGACAACGCCACCAGAACCGCAGCCCTGGACGACTGGCTCCACCTCTACAACCATCACCGGCACCACACCGCCGTCGGCGGCCCACCCATCAGCCGCGTCAACGACCTACCGGGTCACTACACCTAGGGGGGGGCTTCATCGGCGAGGCGGCGAGCGTCGCCACGACCGGGCGGGAGGTGGTTCGCTGTCGCCGCTCCTGGTGAACCTCGAGCGGCCCCGACGATGACGCCGGCCTCGGCCCGGACGACGAAGGAGCCCTTCACCGTCGGGCGCCTGGCGGGAGGCGAGGGGCTGTCGCGTCACGGCGGGGGTCGCGGCGGGTCGTGCATGCCATGGGAACCACCGATGTCGACCCGTCCGCCCTCGAGTCGTGGCAGCGCGCTGCGGGCACGTACTGGGGGCCGGGCGACGGCGCCGAGAGCGGGCCCTTCGCCGGGAGGGTCGAGGTGGTGGCCCGACCGGAGGCCGTCGAGCTCGACTACGAGGCCTGGGCCCCCGGGCGTGGCCTCCTGCACCGTGAGCGAGCGGTGCTCGCCGTCGGGCCGCACGGGCTCCAGCTGGCGACGGCGATCTCGGAGCTTCCCGACGAGCTGCGCTTCGTCCACGACGGCATCCGCTTCGAGCTCATCGCCGACGCCCCCTACGCCATGGCCGTCGCCCTCGACGTCGTCGACGGCTCGCTCAGCTGGGCCTGGTACTGGGCAGCCATCGGCCAGGCGCCGGTGCTGCAGTCCCGGCTGCGCGCCGCGCGAGCGATCTGAGCGGCCCGCCGGGTCGCCGGGGAGGACCAGGCGCGGAACACCAGCTCGTCGCCATCGCGGCCGGGCTCGGGGACGAGCCGTGGCATCGCGCCCCTCGCCAGGCTGGGGATGTCGTGGACCCGGACGACCTCAGCACCCGGCGTCGACGACGCCGAGCACCGCCGCCGACGTCGCCGGGGATCGGAGCTGCTGGACGTCGGGGGCCCGGCTCGGCATCCTGTTCGGTGCGGGAGGGTCACCCATCGGAGGGATGGAATGAGCGGCACCGAGGGCGGTCGAGGGCGAGGGCAGGTCGCGTGGCTGGATGCGGCCTACGAGCAGCTCGCCAAGCACGGCCCGGTGACCGACGGGAGGTCGGTCAGCCTGGCTGCGGCCGCGAAGGCGTTGGGCATGTCCCGCACGCACCTGTACCGCCTGTGGCCGACCTCGGCCGCCATGGCCGCCGACCTCGCCGTGCACCGGAGCACCCCCGCCACCGGCTGGCACGCCCAGGTCTGCCGCGACGACGGCGCACCGTTCCTCGATGCGCTGCGCCGAGCGCTCGCCTCGCCGGGCTCCGCCGCCGGGGTGTTGACCCGGGCCTCCGTGGCCACCTGGAGCGGCACCGCAGCCCACGACGCGCTGGCGACGTGGGAACGGGGCCACCTCGCCGACCTCACCGGTCGCCTGCGCCGCGAGTGGGGCCCGACGACCTCCGGGCCGTGGACCGACATCGCCGTGGCCGTGATCGCCCTCGTGGAGGGCATGCACCTGATGTGCGCTCAGTTCGCCCCCGACCCCGGCGCCCCCATGGCCCCCGACCTGGCCGAGGAGGTGACGCAGACGGCAGGGCGCATCATCGAGTTCCTGCTCGTCGAGGCCGAGGGCGACGACACCCCGCTGCGCACCACGGACGGCCAGCCCGGTGCGGCCGATGGACCTGCGCCCACGGTGCTGCCGCCGCGCGTCGCCGCGGCGGTCGCCGACGGCACCCTCGACGTCGACCCGGAGCACGACGGCGGTCGACGAGTGGTCGACATGGGCGTCCTGGCCCGCTCTCTGGGCGTCTCGGAGCGCTCCCTGTACGGCCGGTGGAACACGCCGGCCGACCTCAACGCCGACCTGTTCTTGGAGAGCGTCCAGCGGGTGCGCGGCGCCTTCGCCCGCATCCTCCTCGAGGTGTTCCAGTCCAACGCCTCCGGGGACTTCAGCCACCCGATGCCGCTCTTCGCCCGCATGAACGCCTGGTTCATGGATCCCCAGCGGTTCCCCGAGGCCACCGTGCACCTCGGCCTCGTCGACGTCCTCACCAGCCGGGCGGTGCTCGAACGGGTGCGCCAGCCCGTCCTGGAGGGGCTCCAGGTGGCCGACATGCAGACCGCGGCGCTGCTGCAGGCCAGCGGGTTCCGCCTCATCGCCGGCCTCCGCATGCGCAGCTACACGATGTTCATCGTCGGCATGGGCATGGGCAGCCACCGCACCTCCGCCACCCACCCGGAGCTCCTCGCCCGCCGCTTGCGCTACCTGGGCGAGGACCACCTGGCCAGCGGCGTGGGCCACACGGCGATGACCCGGTCGTGCACCGAGCTGGTGGACCCCGGGGCGGTGGCCGACGGCCCGGCGTCGGAGCCCCCGCTGCCCACCGCGCTCCAACCACCCGCCGGGTGACCGGCAGGCCGGACCCGGCCGGCCCGCTCGCTGCTCACCGCAGCAGCGGCGTGGCGGAGAGGACCACCGCCAGCAGCACCACCACCAGCGCCACCACCCCGACCACCTCGTAGACGAGGGGTCTGCCGGCCGGCACGCCGCCGTCCGAGCTCGCCGACCCGGGCGAGCGTGGCTCGCCCCGACCCCGCACCGCGTCGAGCAGGGCCCGGGCTCGGGCCGACGCCTCGACGAGGGCCGGCGGGACGGATCGGCCGGGGGCGGTGCGGTCGGCGGCTTCGGTCATGGGTCGCTCCTCGCGGGGGTCGGGCCGAGGCAGGAGCGGCCGGGGCCCACGGCCATGACGAACGGCTCCGGTGACGGCCGGCACGGCGTCGACCGGACGGGCCGACGTCGGCCCCGCTCGGCGCCGATCCGCGGCCCGCCGTCATGCCGACGCCGCCTCGGCGTTGTCCGCTTCGTCGCAATCGAAGAGCGGAGCACCCCATGTCCGAAACCCCCACCCCCACCACCACCACCGACCGAGCCCAGCCGCGCCGAGCGCGCCGCCGCCTGCTGGCCGTCGCCGCGCTGCCGCTCCTCGCCGCGTTCGCCGCGTGCGAGCCGACGCCGACGCCGACGACCCCCACCGCGACGACGACGGCTCCCACCACCACGACCACGGCACCGTCGGGTGGGCCGACCTGGCGGGTCGTCGGCGGTGACGAGTTCTCCGGCTCCACCCTCGATGCCACCCGGTGGAAGCCGTACCACAACACCTACGGCGACGGGAACGCCGAGGTCGCCTGCCTGACCCCCGCCAACGTCGCGGTGGGCGGGGGCAGGCTCCGGATCGCGCCGAAGCACGAGGACGCCACCTGCCCGAACGCTCCCACCGACCACTACACCTCCGGGTTCATCGGCTCCCGGGAGACCGGCACCTACTACCCGCTCGAGGCCAAGTACGAGATCCGGGCCAAGGTCCCCCACGCCCAGGGCATCTGGCCGGCGTTCTGGCTCCGCCACCGCAACGGCGCCTCCACCGCCGAGGTCGACGTCATGGAGTACTTCCACTCGGCCACCCCGGGCGCCACCACGCAGACGCTGCACCTCGACGGCGTGGCCAACGTCGCCAAGCGGAGCACGGCGTTCGAGGCCCCCACCGCCACCCCCGGCTGGCACACCTGGGGCGTCGAGATCTCCCGCGTGGACGCCGACGGCGACGGCGCCCGCGACGACGTGCGGTTCGCCTTCACGCTCGATGCCAAGCCGACGTTCTCCTACGTCGACACCACCCACCGCTGGGCCGACGCCGCACCGGCCGACGCCACGTTCGACATCGCCGTCAACCAGGCGGTCGGAGGCCGCTGGGTCGGCGACCCCGATGGCCAGCTCGGGGTGCTCCCGAGCCTGGGCCGCTGCTCCCAGGGCGGCACCATCCCCGCCTGCACCACGACCGGCATCCGCCGGGTCGACTGGGCCGACCCGGCCACCACCACCTACGAGGTCGACTGGGTGCGGGTCAGCGTGAAGCGCTGACCGCGCCGGCCCGTCCACGACGAAGGCCCGCGCCCGCTCCGAGGAGCGGGCGCGGGCGCGGGCCCCGTCCATCCGGGGCGCGGGCCCCAGGGTGGTGCCTCAGCTGCGGGTCAGCCGGGGCACGGGTCGTCCGGCTCCTCGGGGTCGCAAGCCCCTGGACCGGAGTAGATGATGTTCTCCTGGATGGCCCGCAGGCGGGGCATCGACGTCTTGAACGTGCTCTGCAGGGTCGCCCGGTACTTCAGGCGCTGGAAGCAGTAGGTGGTGTCCGGCAGGGCGTAGTCCAGCGTCGCCTCGCCCTGGTAGGCCCGGCCGCCCGCGGTACCGGTGAAGGTGATCTCCTGGCGGAAGTAGTTCGGCCCGTAGGTGCCCGACGGCAGCTGCTTCGGGGTCGTCGCGCTGGTGGTCTTCCAGTTCGACAGGCCCGAGGTGTCACGCACCGAGGCTCGCCGGGCCGGGAAGTAGGCCGCCACCGAACCGGCCAGGGTCGAGGCGGACGAGCAGATCACGGTGCCGAACGTGTGGGCCACGGCGTCGGCGCCGTTGGGCGAGCCGATGTCGATGCCGTAGGTGCTGTAGCTGGCGATGTAGTCCTTGGGACCGAACCACACCCAGTAGCTGCCGGCCTTGTGCTTGACGAAGTCGCCGGGCATGCAGGCCGACGCGACGAGGGCGGCGGCGCAGGCCACGGCCACGAAGGCGGCGCGGCGGGTGCGGCGGCGGCCCGGCGAGCGGGGCGCCTCGGTCTGGGGTTCGGACAGCGGGCTCACGGTCACCTCGAGGTGGGGGACGACGTTGACCGTCGAAGGGAACCACCCCGCCGCGAACGGGCCGCGAACGGCGCCGGGACCGCTGCGACGCCCGGCCTGCAGGCGGGTCGCGACGGTCCCGGACCGCTCGTCACACGACGGTGAGCGTGACCTCGATGTTCCCGCGGGTGGCGTTGGAGTAGGGGCACACCTGGTGGGCCCGGGCCACCAGCGCCTCGGCCGCCTCGCGGTCCAGGTTGGGCACGGTCACGTCGAGCTCGACCTCCAGGCCGAACCCGCCGTCGTCCAGGGCGCCGATGCCGACGCTGGCCGACACCTCGGTGCCGTTCACGTCGAGCTCGTCCTGGCCGGCCACCACCTTGAGCGCCGAGTGGAAGCAGGCTGCGTAGCCGGCGGCGAAGAGCTGCTCGGGGTTGGTGGCGCCGCCCGGGCCGCCCATCTCCTTGGGGATGCGCAGGTCGACGTCGACGATCCCGTCCTCGGAGGTGGCGTGGCCGTTGCGGCCGTCCCCGGTGGCGGTGGCGACGGCGGTGTAGAGGGTCTGCATGGTGCACTCCTGCGGTTGGGTCCCGCCATCATGTCGTGCACGATCGAATTGTGCAACCACTTCTTCCTGGTAGCCTGCCGCCATGGCGTCGACCTACGAGCAGCTCGAGCTGGACCGGCAGCTGTGCTTCGCCCTCCACCGGGCCAGCCGGGCGGTGGTGCGCAGCTACGGCCCCCTGCTGGAGGCCAGCGGCCTGACCTACCCGCAGTACCTCGTGCTGCTGGTGCTGTGGGAGGAGCCCGACCGGCCCTTCACCGTCGGCGAGGTCGGCGGCCGGCTCCACCTCGACAGCGGCACCCTCACCCCGCTGCTCAAGCGGCTCGAAGGCCTCGGCCACGTCCGCCGCACCCGCGACACCGCCGACGAGCGACGGGTCCTCGTGGCCCTCACCCCCGAGGGCCTGGCGCTGCGCGCCGAGCTGGCCGAGGTCCCCCTGGAGCTCTTCTCGGGCATGGGCCTCGAGCCTGACGACGCCCGCCGGCTGCACGGCGCGCTGGTGGGCCTCGCCGCCCGGCTCGAGGCCGACGAGGCCATCGGCTCGCGGTAGCGGACCTCGCTCGCACCGCGGCGCATCAGGCCGAAGGGGCGCCTGCGGGGTCCTCGTCGGCGTCGATGGCGGCCACCGGCTCCTCCTGGCGCCACACCGCGAACACCGCGGTGGCGGCGGCCAGCCACGCCAGGCCCAGCACGTAGCCGCCCACCACGTCGGACACGAAGTGCACGCCCAGGAAGAGGCGCGACGTGCCCACCAGGAGGACCAGCACCACCACCGCCACCGAGCCCACCCGGCGCAGGCGGTGCGGGAGCCACGGCCAGATGGCGATGAGCAGGGCGCCGTAGGTGACCGTCGAGGACATGGCGTGGCCCGAGGGGAAGCTCTTGCCGAGCGCCGTGGCGACCGGGTGGTCGACCACCGGGCGGGGCCGGTCGACCGCCGCCTTCACGAGGGTGTCGACGATGCCGCCGCCCAGCGAGGTCACCACGAGGTACACGCAACGCCGACGGTGCCCCGGGCGCCAGACCAGGACGACGGTGAACAGCACGACCGCCGCGAGGAGCGGCGGGCGGCCCAGCCAGCTGATGGCCTGCAGCACGCCGACCGCCCCCGCCCGACCGTGCACCCAGCGGTTGAGCGAATCGGCCACGTGCCCGTCGGCGCGGGTGAGGCCACCGCCGTCGAGCACCTGGAAGGTCAGGGTGGCGAACGGGATGGCCACCAGCACGAAGGCCACGCCCACCAGCGTGAGCCGGAGGCCGTAGCGCTCGGCGGGGTCGAGGCGGGCGCGCACGGCGGGGCAGGTCGATGCCCCCGTGGCTACCAGCCGACCGGCGGTCGGCGGTGCCCGGCGGCGCGTCGGCCGACGACTCCCGCGCCGAGCTCATGCGTGGGTCAGCTCCGAGGACTTGCGGAACGTGGCGTCGAGCACGCGGTACACGCCGAAGAGCACCAGCCCCACGGCCAGCGCCAGCAGCAGGCGGGGGCCCTGGCTGGTGGTGGCCAGCTCGCGCAGGGCCTGGTCGAGGCCACGGGTCTCGTCCGGGTCGTGCTGGAGGCCGGCGTCGACCAGGAACCAGCCGACGAGGGCGAAGGCCCCGAACCGGGCGAGGTACCCGGCCACGCCCAGCAGCTCGACGGCACGACGCCGACCGGGCGACAGCCGGCCCAGGTCCAGCGCGTCGAGGAACGAGCGGGTCACCGCCCGACGACCGTTCCAGAGCCCCGTGCCGATGACCACCAGGCCGGCCGCCACCACCAGCCACGGGCCCAGCGGCCACGACAGGACCACGGCGGTGGAGTGGCGCTCGCTCTCGCCGGAGCCGCCGGACCCCCCCGGAACCCGAGGCCGACCCGCCCGACGAGGACGTGAGCAGCCGCACGGCGACCAGCGTGAAGCTGGCGTAGATGGCCGCCCGGCCGACGTTGCCGGCCCGCTTGGCCGCCGACTTCGAGTCCTCGTCGTCGCCCACCTCGCCACGGACGGCGAGCACCAGCCGCCAACCCAGGTGGGCCACGAGCCCGACCACCAGGACCAGCAGGAGGACCCGGCCGTAGGGCTGGTGGGCCACCGTCTGGATGGCGCCCTTCTGGCTGGGCTTGGCCTCGTCGTCGCCCTGCGAGACCTGCACGGCCAGCAGGCCGACCACGCCGTAGAGCACGCCCTGGGTGGCGATGGCCACGCGGCCCAGCCGTTCGACGTTGGCGTCGGCGCGGGCGCCGGTCACCGTGAGGGTGGTCATCGGGTTCCCCTAGTCCGCCGCACGGGGAGCGGTGCGGCTGGAGCGGCCCCTACCCCGGCGAGCGAGCGGGTCGAACCAGGTTGCGCCGGGCACGACGACCCCGGGCCAGCGGGCGGACCGACCCGGGGTGCGTCGACGGGTCCACCGGTCCCCGCTCAGCGGGCGGTCCGAGCGAGGACCGGTGGGAGGGGGGGCCGGCCCCGAGCCGGGGGGAGTGGGTCGGGACCGGCCGGGCGTGGCCGTCAGAGGTCCGGGTGGTCCAGCACCCAGCTCTCGGTGGACGGCGGGAATTCGGAGACCAGCCAATCGATGACGCCGGCGGCGGCATCGGACAGGCAGGAGCGACAAGTGGCGGGGAGGGCCCCGCGCGTGGCCAGGGCGTGCTGCGAGGCCCAGACGGACTCGCTCATGGCCTGGGCGCGTTGCTGGCCCTCGGCGAGGGTGGCCTCCAGGTGGGCCGGCGCCCACTCGAGGATGGCCTCGTCTCGCGACTCCTCGGCGAGCCGGACGACGTGCTGCCAGCGGTAGGCCAGCTGGCGCGGCGCGAGCTCGGGGTTGGTGAGGATCTCGTCGATGGTGGCGGCCAGGCTCAGGAGGCGGGCGTTCGGGCCGAGCTGCGCCGGCGGGGCCCCGGGCGTGGCATCGGCCCGGAGGGCGAACGACGCGCCGTGGGCCACCTGGAGCGTGACCGGCAGGCGATCGACCTGCTCCTGGTCGAGGTACGGCAGCTCGGACCGGACGAGGAGGACGCCGTCACCATCCGCCGCGGCGATGCCTGCGTCGGCCAGGCGGCGGACGGCGGCATCGAGCTCGACCCGGTGGTTCGGCCCCACGACGCCGAGGCCGGTGGCGAGGTCCGCCCAGGCCACCTCGATGCGGCTGGCGTCCTGGGCCACCATGCGGGTCAGGAGCCGAGCGACGCTGGTGGCGGTGGGGCCCACCAGCGGGGTCCAGTAGTGGTCGACGTAGGCGGAGCGGGGATCGACGCCGGGACCGTTGCGGGGCGGTTCGAGCCAGCGGCGGACGGCCAGGTGGCCGGAGACATCGGTGGCGGTCATGACCTCGGCTCCCCTCCGTTCGGCGATCGTGCGGACGGGGATGAGGACGTGAGACGGCGCCGATCATGACGCCGCCCCGCCGGGTCGGGCTCAGCCGTGCTGCCAGACCCGGTTGGCGAGGGTGCGGGTGCCGGCCAGGGCGGCACGGTCGAGGGCGGCGAGGTCCTCGGCGCCGATCTCCCACCCGAGCGCCCCGGCGTTCTCCAGCGCCTGGGCCCGGTTCTTCGCCCCGGGGATGGGCACCGCGCCCTTGGCCATGATCCAGTTGAGCGCCACCTGGCCCGGCGCCTTGCCGCCGTTGGCCTCGCCGATGCGTCGCAGCTCGGCCACCACGCCGTCGACCACCTCCATCGGGTGGGCGGAGAAGTTGCGCTTGCCGGGCGGCGGGTTGGCCACCGAGTACTTGCCGGTGAGCCGCCCCTGCCCGAGCGGCGAGTAGGCCAGCGGCAGCACGCCCAGCTCGGCGCAGGTGCCCAGCAGGCCACCGAGCTCGGGACCGCGACGCAGCAGCGAGAACTCGATCTGGTTGGTGGCCAGCGGCAGGCCCCGCTGGGCCAGCTGGGCGTGGATGGCTCGGGTCTCCTTCGCCGAGTAGTTCGACACCCCGACCGCCTCGACCAGGCCCTCCTGGTGGGCGGCCGCCAGGGCCTCGGCCAGCGCGCCCTTGCCACGGAGGCTGATCGGGCCGTGGATCTGGTAGAGGTCGACCGATGCCACGCCCAGCCGATCGAGCGAGGCCCGCAGGGACGACAGCAGCGCCCCCTTGACGTTCAGCTTCCACGGCAGCGGCATGAACTTGGTGGCGAGCTGCACCTTGGCCGCCCGGGCGGGGTCGGCCGCCAGCAGGCCGCCGATGATGCGCTCGCTCTCGCCGTCGCCGTAGACCTCGGCGGTGTCGAAGAAGGTGGCGCCGGCATCGATGGACGCCTCCCAGGCCTCCTCGATCGTGGTCTCGGTGAGGGCGGTGTCGTAGGTCCCCATGCCCCAGGTCGACCGGTCGCCCCAGGCCCAGGTCCCCACGCCGAGCGACCCGACGGCCACCTCGGTACCGGCCAGCACGTGCTCGTGGATCGTCATGGCCCGAACCGTAGACGGGTCGGTACCGTCGGGAACCAGGGCCGGGACCACCACGTCGGAGCGGGGTGCACACACATCGGGTGGTGGTCGGGTTGCTGGCGGGCGGGCTCCTGCTCGGTGCGGTGGGGTGCGGCGCCAGCGAGGGCGGCGTGCGCACCGGCGGGGAGGGCTCGTCGACCACGGCCGGCCCGAGCACCACTAAGCCCCCGCTGGTGCCCAGCACCCCCACCACCGAGCCGGACGACGGTCCCCTGGTCCTGCCGGCCGACCAGGTGGTGTGGCAGGAGCGCTCGGGGGGCGGCTTCGTGCCCTACGGCGCGGTGGCCGCCGAGGTCCCCCAGGTGACGATCTACGGCGACGGCCGGGTGTTCGTGGCCAGCCCGGGCGACGGCTACGTCTTCGGCCAGCCCATCCCGCTGCGCACCGGTCGGGTGGCACCCGCCGCGCTGGAGGCGTTCGTGCGCGAGGTGCAGGGGTCGGGCCTCTTCACCGAGGCCGGGACCGACTTCGGCACGCCCAACGTGACCGACGGGCCCACCACCAGCGCCACCTTCCAGGGCTCGGCTGCCGCTCCCCTCACCGCCAGCGCCTACTTCCTGGGCGGCGACTTCACCGACGGCCTGAGCAAGGCGCAGCTGGGCCGGCGCCAGGCCTTCGAGCGGCTGGTGTCGGAGGCGTCCCACCTGGCGGGCGACCTCGCGGCCTGGACGCCGGACCACGTCCGCGTCGTCGACCTGACGACCGAGGGCCAGGTCCCCGACGGCGCTCCCGCCGCCTGGCCCGGCCCGGCGCTCGACTCGTTCCTCGAGACGTCCGGGGAGCCGGGCGCCACCCGTGCGTGCGGCGAGCTCACCGGCGACGCGGCGGCCCGTGCCTACGCAGCCGCGCTGGCCAACGGCTCGACCACGTGGACCGCCGACGGCCAGGTCCGCAACCTCGTGGTGGCGGCCCTGGTGCCGGGCGAGGAGGCCTGCCCCGACCGGTGAGCACCACGTCCTCGACGGGTGGGCGGGTGCGGGCGGGTTTCTGACGGTCCGTCAGACAGCCGGGCGGATTGTCGGTATCGTCGGCGCGATGGGTGACCAGGGGACCAGCCGGACCGTCGTGTGGGGCACGGGCAACGTGGGGCGGGCCGCCATCCGCGCCGTCGACGCCCACCCGGCGCTCGAGCTGGCCGGGGTGATCGTGCACGACCCCGCCAAGGTCGGGCGCGACGCCGGCGACCTCGGCGACGTGGGCCGCACCCTCGGCGTGGCGGCCACCGCCGACATCGAGGCAGCCCTGGCCGATGCCGACGCCGTGGTCTACGCCGCCTCGGGCGACATCCGACCGGATGACGCCCTCGCCGACATCACCCGTGCCATCCGAGCGGGGGCGACGGTGGTGACGCCGTCGATCTACCCGCTGTACGACCCCACCTCGGCGCCCGCGGAGCTGCGCGACCCCGTGCTGGCCGCCATCGCCGAAGGCGGCGGCTCGCTGTTCGTCTCCGGCATCGACCCGGGCTGGGGCAACGACATCCTCCCGATCCTGGCCACCGGCCTGGCCAGCACGGTCGAGCAGATCCGCTGCCAGGAGATCTTCGACTACACCACCTACGACCAGCCCGACTCGGTGCGCTACCTCATCGGCATGGGCCAGCCCATGGACTACGAGCCGCCGATGGTGGCCGCCACGGTGCCGACCATGGTGTGGGGCGGCCAGATCCGCCTCATCGCCCGGGCCCTCGGCGTGGAGCTCGACGAGATCCGCGAGACGCTGCTGCGCCGACCGCTCGAGACCACGATCGAGACGCCGCAGATGGGCACGTTCGAGGCCGGCACCCAAGGGGCGCTGCGCTTCGAGGTGCAGGGCATCGTCGACGGCGAGCCGCTGATCGTCGTGGAGCACATCACCCGCATCCACCCGTCGTGCGCCACCGACTGGCCGATGCCCCCCGAGGGCGGCGACGGCGCCCACAAGGTGATCATCGAAGGCCGCCCCCGCATCGAGATCAACGTCGAGGCCACCGACGAGGGCGGCAACCGCGCGGCAGGCGGCAACGCCACCGCGGTCGGCCGGCTGGTCAACGCCATCGGCTGGCTGCGCGCTGCCGGCCCCGGTCTCTACGACGCCCTCGACGTGCCCCTGCAACCCGCCATCGGCAAGCTCCAGAAGAAGGTCAGCGCATGAAGATCGACGTCCCCGAGGGCAAGCACCCGATCATGTACGTCTGGGGCGAGCTGGTCCCCGGCATCGGCCCGGCCGCCGCCACCTTCTCGCAGAAGGTCTACGACGACACCACGCTCGGCCTCCGCGAGTTCGAGGCGGCGCGGCTCCGCATGGCCCAGATCAACGGCTGCCTGTTCTGCCAGGACTGGCGCACCGACCGCGACGGCGAGACGGTCGAGGACGCCTTCCCCCAGGCCGTCGAGGACTGGCGCACCACCGACGCGTTCGACGACCGCACCCGCCTCGCCGCCGAGTACGCCGAGCGCTACGCCCTCGACCACCACGGCCTGGACGACGAGTTCTGGGGTCGCATGACCGCGGCCTACGACCAGCGCCAGATCGTGGAGCTGAGCATGTGCCTCGGCAGCTGGCTGGCCTTCGGCCGCCTCAACCACGTCCTCGGCCTCGACACCATGTGCGTCCTCCCCGGCCACGAGCCCTCGTAGCGGGCTGACATCGGGTCGGTCAGTCGGCGTCGGTGGCGGTGGCGGTGGCGGCGAGGAACCGCTGGAACCAGCGGCCGCTGTCCTTGACCGTGCGCTGCTGGGTGGCGAAGTCGATGTGGGTGAGGCCGAAGCGGGGGACGTAGCCCTCGGCCCACTCGAAGTTGTCCATCAGCGACCAGCAGAAGTAGCCGTCGACCGGGATGCCGTCGGCCTGGGCCCGGCGCACCTCGGCCAGGTGGGCCCGGTAGAAGGCGGTGCGCCGCTCGTCGTGGACCCGGCCGCCCTCGAGCCGGTCGGGGAACGCCGCGCCGTTCTCGGTGACCACGAGGCGGAGGTCGGGATCGTAGGCGTGGACCTTGGCCAGCGCCTCGTAGAGCCCGTCGGGCTGGACCTCCCAGCCCATGGCGGTGATCTCGTAGCGGCGGTGGTCCTTGCTCATCCAGGGGATGGCGTGCAGGCCCGGGATGGGCGCCGGCTTCACCAGCTGGCGCTGGTAGTACTGCACGCCCAGGAAGTCCCAGTCGACCTTCAGCGCGTCGTCGTCGCCCGGCTTGAGGTGCTTCTCGATGCCGCGCAGCAGCCCGGCCGCCTCGGTGGGGTAGCCGAGGCCGAGGTTGGGCTCGATGAAGATGCGGTTGGCGAAGGCGTCGATGGCGGCCCGGGCCTTGCGGTCCTTGGGCCGGTCCTGCTTCGTCCGCGGCGGGGTGATGATGTGCGTGGTCCCGACGTTGGCGTCGGGGATGCGGGCCCGCAGCGCCGAGGCACCCACCGACTGGCACAGGTTCACGTGGTGGGTGGCCGCCAGGAACTTCCGCAGGCTGCGGACGCCGGGGGCGTGCACGCCGGCCAGGTAGCCGACGAGCAGGAAGCTGCACGGCTCGTTGAACACCATCCAGTCCTGCACCCGGTCGCCGAGCCGCTCGGCCACGACGTCGACGTACTCGCCGAACCAGCCGACGACGTCGCGGTTGGCCCAGCCGCCGCGCTGGTGCAGCGCCTCGGGCAGGTCCCAGTGGTAGAGCGTGACCCAGGGCTCGACGCCGGCCTCGAGGCACTCGTCGACCACCCGGTCGTAGAAGTCGAGGCCCTTGGCGTTGACCCGGCCGGTGCCCTCGGGGAGCACGCGGGGCCAGGAGATCGAGAAGCGCTGGGCGTCGAAGCCGAGCTCGCGCACGAGCGCGGTGTCCTCGGCGGAGCGGTGGTAGAAGTCGCACGCCACGTCGCCGGTGCTGTGGTCGCGGATGCGGCCCTTGCCGTGGGTGAAGGTGTCCCAGATCGACGGGCCCTTGCCGTCGGCGTCCCACGCCCCCTCCACCTGGTAGGCGGCGTGGGCCACCCCCCACGTGAAGTCGTCCCCGAAGTCCCCTCGCGCCAGATCACCCATCGGTGCAGTCTGGCCGACCCCAGGCGGGCGGCCGACCGTGGGGCGCAGGAGCCGCTGGGCGCCGGCGCCTCCGCGGCCTCAGGTGCCCGACGCCAGGGCCGAGAGGAAGTTGGCGGCGAGGGGGGCGGCCACCGCGCCACCGAAGCCACCGTCCTCGACCAGCACCGCGAAGGCGATGTCGCCCTGGTAGCCCGTGAACCAGGCGTGGGTCTGGGGCGGGTCCTCGGTGCCGAACTCGGCCGTGCCGGTCTTGCCGAAGACGTCGCCGCCGGGGATGCCGAGCAGGGCGTTGCCGGTGCCGTCGGTGACCACGCCGCGCATGAGGTCCCGGAGCTGGGCCACTTTGTCGGCCGGCAGGGCCGCACCGGCGGCGTGGGGCTTGGCGGGGTCGACCACGAGCCGGGGCTGCAGGGACGAGCCGCTGGCCACCGAGGCCGTGGCCAGGGCCACCGCGAACGGGCTGGCCTCGACCTTGCCCTGGCCGATCATGTTGGCGGCGTGCTCGGTGGCGTCGCCGGTGGTGGGCACCGAGCCGCCGAACACGGGGATCCCGAGGTCGGGGAGCTTGCGGTAGCCGAGCAGGCTGGCGGTGATGCTGAGCTGGTCGGCGGTGATCTTGCTCGACTGGCCGACGAAGGCGGTGTTGCACGAGTCGGCGAAGTCCTTGCGGAACGGGACCGCGCCCAGCACCTCGCCGCCGGCGTTCTTGAACACCTTGCCGACGGTGACGGTGGCCGGGCAGTCGACCACGGTGTCGGGGGTGAGGCCGTTGACCAGCAGGCCCAGGGTGGAGGCCACCTTGAACGTGGAGCCGGGCGGGTACTTCCCGATCAGGGCGCGGTTGTAGGCGTCGCTGCCGGTGGGCCCGTTGGCCACGGCGAGCACGTCGCCGGTGCTGATCCGGATGGCCACCAGGGCGGAGGGGTTGGCCGTGCCGGCCAGGGTGGCATCGGCCACCGTCTGCACCCGCTGGTCGAGCGTGACGGTGACGTTCTTGCCGGGGACGGGCGGGAAGGTCTTGAGCGCTCGCGGCACCGCGCCCGGCGCCGTGGTGATGGCCTGCACGGTGACGCCGGGCGTCCCGGCCAGCACCGCGTCCTGCGAGGCCTGGAGGCCCTTGAGGCCGGTGACGTCGCCCGCCACCACACGACCCTTGGAGGCCGCCACGATCTCGGGCGTCGCCGTGCCGACCGTGCCGAGCAGCGCTCGGGCGTAGTTCTCCGGCAACCCGCTGCCGGCGCTCTCCTCCCGGAACACGGTGCCCGGGAGGGGCTGGATCTGGGCGCGGATCTTGTCGTAGTCGGCCCGCTCGAGGGTGACGACCTCGATGAACTGGTCCGGGCCGGCAGCCGCCACCTTGGCGACCAAGGCGTTCGGGTCCTGGGCGGTGAGGCCGGCGACCGTGCGGGCCAGGCCCTCCGGATCGGTGGTGCGGCTCTTCTTGATCCCGACCACGACCTTGCCCTGCGCACCCACCAGCGCAGTGCCGGTGGTGTCGACGATCTGCCCGCGGGTGGCCGCCACGCGGGCGACCTTCAGCCCCTCGTCGGGCTGCAGGCTGGGCTCGACCACCGCCGGGCTCCACCGCACCAGCCAGGTGCCCTTCGCTTCGACGAGCGGCACGACGGTGGGGTAGCTCCAGGTGAGGCCGCCATCGAGCTTCCAGGTGACGGTGGCGGTGGCCGTGGCCCGGTGGTCGTCGCCGTCGGCCCGCTTCACGGCCGTGACCTCGACGCCCGGCAGCTCGTTCTCGCCGCTGGTCAGGTTGGCCACGATGAGCGCGGTGCTCCCGGCGACGTTGGTGCTGGTGGTGCCGGCGGCGAAGCGCACCTGCTTCAGGGTGCCGCCCTGCCAGGCGGCGGCGAAGGCATCGGCCGCTTCGACGGCGGGGTCCTTCTCGTCGACCCCGGGGCGGCGGCCGGAGGTGGTGCCGCCGTCGTCGTCTCGCCAGGGACCGAACCAGGCGACGCCGCCGGCCACCGCGAAGACGACGAGGACCCCAAGCGTGACCAGCCCGACACGTTTCTTGTCCACGAAGACCTTCCAAGGCGCCAGATCGACGCCGAACCTAGCGATGCACCCCGTGACAGGACGGTCACATCGGTGACGAATGACGCGCGATCCGGTGTTGGATCGACGCTGCGGCCCCAGGCGCTGGCCCAGGACCCAGAACGTGCCCGCCCGACCCAGGCTAGACACCTCGGCCGGCCGGTCGGGTGGGCCGAACGGCCCTGCTACGAGCGGTGGCCGACCGACCACCGGGCGCCGCAGGGCGGGCTCGGACCAGGGGAAGAGCCCACCTCAGCCACGCGGGCTCGACCGGCTGGTGGCCACGAGGAGCGGGCGGGTGGCCGCCACCACCAGGGCGCCGGCCACGACCGCGGCGAGCGCCAGCAGGACCAGCTGCCCGACCGCCGGTTCGGCGATGCGCTCGGGGGCCACCGCGAAGGCCAGCAGCATCACCACCCCGGCCACGACGCCGCTGGCCATGGCCCCCGAGCTGGCGAACACCAGCGGGAGCAGGGTCTGCCAGCGCCTCGCTCGCTGCAGGACCGAGACCGGTGTGCCCACGAGGCGCAACCGGGCCAGGGTGGTCCGCTGGTCGAGGATCGAAGCCGAGGTGCTGATGGCGATGGCCGCCGAGGCCATGACCAGCGTCGCCAGGGCCATCACCACGCTGGCCCGCCCGAGGTCGTCGAGCAGCAAGGCGTACGTCAGGCCATTGTCGTAGGACGACGCCAGGGCGCCGGGGGCGGCGGCGAGCACCGCCGTGCGAGCCCGGTCGAGCTGCGCCGGCGACGACGCCTCCACGTAGCCCTGCACCTCGCCGGCCGCGAGCGCGGGGTCGCCGCCGGACCGGTCCGAGAGCACCAGGCGGCTGCCGGGGTCCGCGGCCCGCACGGCGGCGCGCACAGCCGCCCCCTGGTCCTGCGGCAGCTGGACCGCGACCTCGGCCGTGCCACCGTCGCCGAGGTCTGCGGCCCGCAGGGTGGGCACCACCGCGAACAGGAACCCGGCCACCAGGCCGGCCAGCACCATGCCGCTCACCGTGCGGTAGGCGGCGCGCGGGTCGGCCACGATGCGGCGGCCGGCGATGAGCGTGGCGGGCCGTCGGGCCAGCCGGGCCAGCGTGGCTCCGAGCGCCCAGGCGACCCAGGGCCCGATGACGGCCAGGGTGGCGATGACGGCGCCCAGGCCGGCCAGGGCGCCCAGGGTCGAGCCGCCGTCGCGCATGGTGCGGGCCGACGACACGAAGGCGACCCAGGCCACCGGCACCACGAGGAAGCGCAAGAGGCTCGGGCGCCGGCGTCCCACCGCCCGGCTCACGCCCAGCGGGCCGACGACGACCTTGCGCAGCGCGGCGACGGCGCTCCCGGCCGCCGCAACCGGCACGAAGGCCAGCGTCGCCAGCAGCCACCCGGCGCCCAGCCGTAGGTCCTCGGCGGCGAACGCCCCGCCGGCCAGGGGAACGTGCGCCGCCACCGGGACCGCCGCCACGTACCCGACCAGCCCCACGACGGTGCCCAGGAGCGCGGCGCCCAGGATCTCCAGGGCGGTCAGGCCGACCACCGACCCGGGGGTGGCGCCGGCGAGCCGCAGCACGGCGAGTCGCTGCTCGCGCTGAGCGGCGGTGAGCCGAGCAGCGGCGCCCACCAGGAGGAAGGTCGGCACCACGAGCAGGACGGCGGCCATCCGGGCGAGGGTCCGGTAGAGCTCGAGCTCGCTGGTGAGCCCGTGGCGGGCGAACCCCGCGATGGGCACGGCCACGCCGTCGGAGGTCGGGGCGGCGTAGCGGCTCTGCGCGTCGATCGAGGAGGCGAGCGACCCGGCGGGCCGGCCCACCACGACCACCAGGTCGTCCGGGTGGGCGAGGCCGATCGGCCCGATCTCGCCGACGACCTCACCGGGGTACCGATCGGCCAGGACCTCGTGGGGCTGCTCGGCCACGAGGGCGGCGAGCGCAGGCGACAGCCAGACGACGCCGGGCGCCGGGAAGGCCCGCAGGCCGGGCGGCACCGGGGGCGTGCCCCGCCCCGTCGGCGCCAGGTCGACCCGCGTGATCTGCCGGTCCCCGAAGCGATCCGCGGTCGTCCGCTGGACCGCGGTGGCCTGGTCGGCGTCGACCGCGACGGCGGTGCGCCAGGCGACGTGGTCGCCGCGGGTGGAGAGGGCAGGCCCGACGGAGAGGGCGAGCAGGGCGAGGACGACCGAGGCGGCCACGCCGGCAGCGGTGAGGGCCAACGTGGCGCGCTGGCGGGCGCCGCCGCGCTGCCAGAACAGCGCGGCGAGGCGAGGGACCACCATCACCGACGGCCGGCCGGTGTCGGGGCTGCGGGGGCGGCGAGGGCCCCGTCGCGCAGGAGCACGGAGCGGTCGCACGCCTCGGCCACCTCGGGGTCGTGGGTGACGACGAGGAGGCCGGCGCCCGAGGTCCGCGCCGCCTGCACCAGCAGGGCCACCACCTCACGGCCGGTGGTGCGGTCGAGCGCGGCGGTGGGCTCGTCGGCGAAGACCACCGCCGGCGTGGTGACGAGGGCACGGGCGATGGTCACCCGCTGGGCCTGGCCACCGGAGAGCTCGCCGGGCAGCCGGTGCTCCAGCCCGTCGATGCCGAGCGGGGCGAACCACCGGCGGGCCTCCGCCACCGCCCGACGGCGGGGATGGCCTTCGAGCATCAGTGGCAGGGCCACGTTCTCGACCGCGGGCAGCTCCGGCAGGAGGTGGCCGGACTGGAAGACGAAGCCGAACCGGCGGCGCCGCACCGCGGTGCGGCGCCGCTCGTCGAGGTGGTCGATGCGGTCGGGCCCGAGCCACACCTCGCCCCGGTCTGGTGGCTCGATCCCGGCGAGGCAGTGCAGCAGGGTCGACTTGCCCGAGCCGCTCGGGCCCATGGCCGCCACGGCCTCGCCCCGCCCGATCGCCAGCGTGACCCCGGCCAGGGCGGTCGTGGCGCCGAAGCTCCGGTGCAGGTCGCGTCCCACCAGGACGGCGGGGCCAGAGGCCGAGGCCGGGCGAGGCCGGCGGATCGCCGTCGTCGGCGCCGAGGTCCACGTGCCGGCCGGCGGCGGAGGAAGCGTGGCGGCGCTCATCGGAGCGAGCCGTGCAGGCGGGCCGTCCCGGCAGCGGCGGCGGCCCCCGGGGTCCCGGCGGTGGGGGACGCCCCGGTGCGCCGGCGGCGCCCGCCCTCGACCAGGTCGAGGCCGGAGACGTCGGTGACGGACACGACGATCCCGGCGAAGAGGAGCACCACGAGGCCGAGCAGGCCGATGGCGGTGCCGAGGCCGAGGAGGAGGGGGCTGAGGTCCATGGCGCCATGGTGCGGGGGCGAGGGCCGGTCCAGCATCGGCTGGACGGCCACTCCCCGCCCACCGTTCGGCCACCTCGTCCTGGCCGAACGGCCGAGGGAAGGCCGGCCGGTCGACCCGTAGGGTTCGGACATGGTCCTGCCCCGCCGCGACGACACCGGCGCGCCAGGACCCCGGACCCTGCCCTCGGGCGCGGCCACCTGGGAGCGGCTGAGTGCGTTCGGCCCCCACGTGGTCGACGCCGGCCTGCTGCTCGGGGTGACCCTGCTGGTGCTGGCCGACCTGTACGTGCTCTACGTGGCCGAGGGCAGCACCTCACGGCGGGCGCTGGCCCACCTGGCGGTCAGCGCCACGGCCATCCCGGTGGTGGCCGTGCGGCGGCGGTGGCCGCTGGGCTCGATGCTGGCCGCGGTGGCGGTCATCCTGGTGGCCAGCTACGAGCACGACCTGCTGGCGCCCCGCTACAGCGTCGCCCCGTTCTTCGCGCCGGTGGCCGCCCTGGGTGCGGTGACCACGCCGGTCATCCGCCGCCAGCCGGTGGGCGCCGCGATCACCGCCGGCATCTCGGGCGCCCTCGCCACGTTCAGCCTGGTGCGGGCGCCGGCGTACGGGGTCGACGTGCTGCTGCTGGCGATCCTCTTCGGCGGCACCTACGTGATCGGCGTCGGCGCCGGGGTCTACCTGCGCGACCTCGACCGCCAGCAGCTCGTGGCGGCCGAGACGGCTCGCCTCGACGAGCGGATGGACCTGGCCCGCGAGCTGCACGACCTGGTGGCCCACTACGTGACCGGCATCGTGGTGCAGGCCCAGGCGGCCCGGGTGGTGGCGGACCGGGACCCCGACGCCGCCGGCCACGCGCTGGACCAGATCGAGGGTGCCGGCAAGGACGCCCTCACCGCGATGCGCCGGCTCGTGGGCTCGCTGCGCAACGAGGGAGCGACCGCCCCCACCGCACCGCCCGTGGGCCTGGCCGGCCTCGACGACCTGGTGTCGGCCAGCAGCACCTTGGGGCTCCACGTCGACCTCCACGTGAGCGAGGATGCCCACACCCAGGTGCCCGGGGCGGTGGCCGCCTCGGCCCACCGGATCGTGCAGGAGTCGCTCACGAACGTCCGGCGCCACGCCGAAGCCGCCACGCGGGCCGAGGTCGACGTGCGGGTCCACGGGGGCGCGCTGGTGGTGACCGTCACCGACGACGGCCACCAGCCGATCGGCGGTCGCTCCGGGGCCCCCGGGTACGGTCTCGTCGGCATGCAGGAACGGGCCCACGCGCTGGGCGGCACCCTCGTCGCCGGGTCCATCGACCCGCCGGCGCACGGCTGGCGGGTCCAGGCCGTCCTCCCGCTCGACGCCCCCGCCGCGGGGACGGTCCGGTGATCCGCGTGGTCCTGGCCGACGACCAGGCCATGGTCCGCACCGGCTTCAAGATGATCCTCGAGGCCGCCGGCGACATCACCGTGGTGGGCGAGGCGGAGGACGGCCGAACGGCCGTGGAGCTGGCCCGCCACCTGCGACCCGACGTCTGCCTGCTCGACATCCGGATGCCCGAGCTCGACGGCCTGGAGGCCACCCGCCTGCTCGCCGGGCCCGACGTGGCCGACCCGCTGCGGGTGGTGGTGGTCACCACCTTCGACCTCGACGAGTACGTGCACGCCGCCCTGGTCAACGGGGCCAGCGGGTTCCTCCTCAAGGACGCCGGGCCCGCCCTCCTGGTCGAGGCCGTCCGCGCCGCGGCGCGAGGCGACGCCCTGGTGTCGCCCCAGGTGACGGTGCGCCTGCTCCAGCACGTGCGAGCCGGCGCCTCCCGGCGCGCCGCGGTGCCCGAGCCCGTCGACGGCCTGACCGAGCGGGAGGAGGAGGTGCTGCGGCTGGTGGCGCTGGGCCACACCAACGCCGAGATCGGCGAGCTGATCTTCGTGTCGCCGTCGACCGTGAAGTCGCACCTGGCCAGCCTCCAGGTGAAGCTCGGGGCCCGCAACCGGGTGGAGCTGGCGGCGTGGGCCTGGCAGTCGGGGCGCATGGACTGAGCGGGCCACGTACGGTCCGGGCCGACCACGTCCCCGACCGAGGAGCCACCGTGCCCCGCCTGCGACCGGTGCCCCGTGCCGAAGCCCCCGAGGGGATCGTCACGACCATGTACGACTTCATCTTCGGCGACCGCGACCCGGTGGCCGAGCCGGGCCTGCCCAACGGCACCACCGGGGACTGGTGGACCGTGGTGGCGCAGTCGCCGGAGCTGCTCGCCCACTGCGTGAGCGGCTTCCAGTTCTACCGCTCGCCCGAGCGCGAGCTCCCGGCGGAGCTGCGCGAGGTCAGCCAGCTGCGGGTGGGGTGGGCGCGCGGGAGCCGGTTCGTCTTCTCCCAGCACTGCAAGGCGTGCCGCGACAACGGCGTGCCGGAGGAGAAGATCGAGGCCATCAGCGCCTGGGAGACCTCCGGCGCCTACTCGGCGGCCGACCGGGCGGTGCTGGCGTGGACCGACGCCCTGGTGCTCCACGGCGGCCGCGCCTCCGACGCCACGTTCGCCGCGCTGCGCGAGCACCTGTCGGAGCTGGCCGTGCTCGAGCTGACCTACATCGCGTGCTGGTACGACCTCCACGCCACCATGAGCAAGGCCCTGCGCCTCGAGCTCGACACCGCCGAGGACCCCGTCACCGAGCTCACCGGCGACGGCATCTCCGCCTCGCTGCGCCCGCCACGCTGAGGCGACCGGGCGCAGCCGGGCCAGCGGTAGCCTCGCCCCGACATGAGCGACCCGGACGAGCTGCCCTTCGCCGACCGGCCCCTCGTGGCCGCGGAGCCCGGCGAGCGGCCGGCGATCGTGCCGCCCTCGGCACCCCGCTCGTTCCAAGCCGCGGCCGGCATCCAGGGCCGCCAGTTCGCCGAGCAGGCCGACACGCTGCTGACCCACCTCGGCTTCGAGCTGCGCGGCCGGCGGGTGCTGGCCGAGGTCGGCGTCGAGATCGACCAGGAGGCGGTCAGCCCCACCGGCACCCTGGTCTGGTTCGAGTACAAGGGCTCGGTGCAGGGCCACCGCCCCGGCCTGCGCCGCACCGACACGCTGAAGAAGGCCATCGCCAACGGCGCGCTGCTGCGCGCCCTGGCCGAGCCGGCCCCCTACGTGGTCATCACCTCGCACCTGCCGGAGGCCGGGTCCGGCGCGGCGATGCTGGCCGCCGCCACCGAGCTGGGGTACCTCACCGACGTCGTCTGCCTCTACGACCCCAGCGCCACCGCCCGCCTGAAGCGCTGGTAGCTCAGCCCGGCCGGCGGGCCAGGACGTAGAGCCGCTCGGTCTCCACCTCGGCCCCGGCGATGGGGCTGCGGCGGTACCACTCGACCTCCACCAACCCGGCGGTGGCGACCGCCCGCAGCACCTGGTCGGCGGCGTGGAGGGTGAAGTCGACGTCGACCGCGTGGTCCCACCAGTCGTCGAAGTGGCGGACCTCGGAGCCGAGGTGGAGGGCGAAGGCCAGCCAACCGCCGGGCCGGAGCGCAGCGGTGAGCAGGGCGACCGCCGGCGGCAGCTCGGAGCCGGCGAGGTGGACCAGCGAGTACCAGGCGGTGACCGCCGCCCAGCCTGCGGCCCCGCCGGCCGGGGCCGGGAGGGCCGTGAGGTCGCCGACCGCGAACCCGAGCTCCGGGAAGCGGCGCGAGGCCTCGGCCACCATGCCCGGCGAGAGGTCGAAGCCCCGGACGTCGGCACCGGCGGCGGCCAGGTGGAAGGTCACCTGGCCCGGACCGCAGCCGGCGTCGGCCACCGGGCCGCCCTCGGCGAGGTCGGCGACCCGCTCCAGCAGCCAGCGGTCGAAGGGCTTCCGGTCGAGCTCGTCGAGCAGGTGGTCGGCGTACGAGCCGGCCACCTCGTCGTAGGCCGCCACCACCTTGGCGTCGCGCGCGGCCGGACCGGCGGCGAGGACGGCCTCGGTGACGGCGGGATCGGGGCCGACGGCCGTCGCCGGGGCCGGGGCCGCACCACCGACGTCGTGCACCGCGACGGGGCCCAGCAGGTGGATCCACCGCGCCTCCTTCTGGCCCGGCCGGCGCTCCAGCTCCTGCACCAGCGGCTCGGATCGGGCGGCCAGCGAGGCGAGGGCCTGCTCGACCCCGGTGAGCTCGCGGAAGGCGTGCAGCCGCTCGGAGCGGGACCGCAGCTCGCCCGGCGTCTGCGCGCCGCGGAGCAGCAGCACGGTCAGCACGGCCCGCTCGCCCCCATCGAGCTCGAGGCGCTCGTCGAGCACCTGGCGGTGCTTCACCACGCGTGCGCCCTGGGCCGCGTGCACGAAGCGCACCAGGCCGCGGGCCTTGAGGGCGTCGAGGGCGCCCTGCACCTCGGCCTCGACGAGGTCGAGGATCGGGTCGCGGCCCGAGGACTGGTTGCACGCCGTGCGCAGCCCGTTCAGGGTCATGGGGTACGAGGCGGGCACGGTGCGCTCCTTCTCGAGGAGGCTGCCCAGCACCCGCTGCTCGACGCCGTCGAGCGTGGGCCGTTCCATCGAGGCGTCCATGGCCCGGACCCTACGAGCGCCGGCGCCGCCGTGGTGCCGGCGCGGACCTGAACGGACCCTGACGGGAACCGCCCGGGCCATCCCATTCGTCCAGGTCGGTGCCCGGCTCCTACCGTGGAGGCCGAAGGGGAGGCTGGCGTGGTCCCAAGGGTGGTGCTGCCGATGCTCGCCGTCGTGGTGCTGCTGGCGGCCGCCTGCACCCACAAGGGAACGAGCGACAAGGTCACGGTCGAGAGCAAGCCGTACGTCGCCGCCCTCGTCCGAGACCTGGTGGGCCACGGGGTCGGCGACATCGAGGTCAGCGGCACCCAGGCCCGCTGCCTGGCCCCCCGATGGGTGAACGTGCTCCAGCCCACCCGCCTCGAGGCCGCCGGGATCGAGCCCTCGGCGCTGGCCGCCGACGCCGGGATGGACGCCAAGGCGGCCAAGGTCCCGCTCACCGACGCCGAGATCGGCAAGCTGGTCGATGCCTTCGGCGACTGCGACATGGACCTCAAGGCCGCCTACATCGACCACGCCACCGCCGGGGCCACGCTCTCCGACGACGACCGCTCGTGCCTGACCGACGCCCTCTCCGACGACCTCATCCGACGCATCACCACCGTCGAGGTCACCAAGGGCGCCGCCGCGGTCGACCGGGACGCCACCCTGTCGAGCGACCTGTTCACCGCGCTCAGCGCCTGCCCGGGAGCCATCGCCCTCGACGGGGGTTGAAACGGGGCGCGCATCGGATCGGGCATCATCGGGCAGGGGGCAACGGTCCCCCACCGCCACCGAGCCGAGCTCCCGTGACCCCACCAGCCGAGAAGCCCCGCACCTCGAAGGCCCCCCTTCGCGCCGCCCACGAAGAAGCCGGGCCGGGTGCGGGTGGAGCGCCCCCGCCCCGACCTCGACGGCGGCCGCTACGCCCCCAAGCGCACGGTCGGCGATCGGGTCGAGCTCTCGGCGGAGGTCCTGCGTGACGGCCACGAGGTCCTGCGGGCCGACCTGCTGGTGCGTCCGCCCAAGGGCTCCTGGACCGTCCACCCGATGGTGAACGTCGACGCCGAGACGCTCGGCGTGCGCTGGGCGGCGTCGGTCGACCTCGACCGGCCGGGCGCCTGGACGTGGACCGTGCGGGCGTGGGCCGACGTGCTGGCGTCGTGGCGCCACGAGCTGCACCGCAAGCACGACGGCGGGCAGGACGACCTCGACAGCGAGCTGGCCGAAGGCGCCCAGCTGCTCGAGGCGTGTGCCGCCCGGGCCGACGACACCGACGGGCCGGCCATCGCCGAGGCCGCCGCTGCGGCGGCCGACACCACGCTCCCGACCGCCGAGCGGGTGGCGATCGCGCTGCACCCCGCCCTCGTCGACGCCACCGACCGGCACCCCGACCGGTCCGAGGCCAGCGACCTGTCGCCCTCGCGGACCGTCCAGGTCGCCCCGGCGCTGGCCCGCTTCGGCGCCTGGTACGAGCTGTTCCCCCGGTCGTGGGGCGGCCTGGCCGGCGTGCGCCGCCGCCTGCCGGCCCTGGCCGAGCTGGGCTTCGACGTCCTCTACCTCCCGCCCATCAGCCCCATCGGGCTCACCAACCGCAAGGGCCGCAACAACACCCTCGTGGCCGGGCCGGACGACCCCGGCTCGCCCTGGGCCATCGGCGACGCCACCGGCGGCCACGACGCCGTGCACCCGGAGCTGGGCACCGTCGAGGACCTGGAGGGCCTGGTGGCCGACGCCCGCGAGCTGGGCCTGGAGGTGGCCCTGGACCTGGCCATCCAGTGCTCGGCCGACCACCCCTGGCTCACCGAGCACCCCGAGTGGTTCCAGCACCGGCCCGACGGCACGCTCAAGTACGCCGAGAACCCGCCCAAGAAGTACCAGGACATCTACAACGTCGACTTCGACTGCGAGGACTGGCCCGGGCTGTGGTCGGCGCTCCGCGACGTGGTGCTCACCTGGATCGACCGGGGCGTGCGGGTGTTCCGCGTCGACAACCCCCACACCAAGCCGCTCTCGTTCTGGGAGTGGCTCATCGCCGGCGTGCACAAGGCGCACCCCGAGGTGGTCTTCCTCGCCGAGGCGTTCACCTACCGGGCCATGATGCAGGAGCTGGGCCGGGTGGGCTTCGACCAGGGCTACACGTACTTCACCTGGAAGCAGAGCGCCGCCGAGCTGGCCGAGTACGTCACCGAGCTGGCCGGCGACGAGCGCGAGCTCTTCCGCCCCAACTTCTTCGTCAACACCCCCGACATCCTCACCGAGCAGCTCCAGCACGGCGGGCCGAACACCTTCGTGAGCCGCCTGGTCCTGGCCGCCACCCTCTCGCCCTCCTACGGCGTCTACTCCGGCTTCGAGTCCTTCGAGCACGTGGCCGTGAAGGAGGGCTCCGAGGAGTACCTCGACTCGGAGAAGTTCGAGGCCCGGGAGCGCTCGCTCGACGGGCCGCTGCTGCCGCTGGTGGCGGAGCTCAACCGCATCCGCCGCAGCCAGCCCGCCCTGCAGCACCTCGCCGGCACCCGGGTGCTGGCCACCGAGAACGAGGCGCTGCTCGCCTACGCCAAGGTGGCGGCGGGCGACACCGTGCTGTGCGTGGTGCTGCTCGACCCCGACCACGCCC
The DNA here is from genome assembly GCF_019048865.1 of Aquihabitans sp. G128. Taxonomy (GTDB): domain Bacteria; phylum Actinomycetota; class Acidimicrobiia; order Acidimicrobiales; family Iamiaceae; genus Aquihabitans. The sequence goes on from NZ_CP077604.1 coordinate 3,236,810, forward strand.
AGGAAGGGGTGTGCATCGTGCCCGACGACCTCGGCCTCCCGCCCACCTTCGAGGTGGAGGACCGCCTGACCGGCGAGCGCTTCCGCTGGCAGCTCGGCCGCAACTACGTGCGCCTCGAGCCCGGCAGCCGCCCGGCCCACGTCCTCGCCGTGGTCGGTCCCTGACGTGGCCGCCACCCCCAAGCCCACCGTGGCCAACCCGGCTCGCCCGCCGGCCACCACCACGCCCGAGGCGCTGGCCTCGTGGCTGGGTGCCCGCCGCTGGTACGCCGGCGGCGACGGCGACGGTCCCCGCACCGTCGAGCTGACGACCGTGGCGCTGCCCGTGGAGCCATCGGTCGCCATCGGCCTCGTCGACACCGCCCGGGGCGACCGCTACCAGCTGCTCGTGCCCGACCCGGCCAGCCGACCCGATGCTGCCGACGACCCCGAGGTCGCCGCCGCCCTCGCCACGTGGATCGCCGAGGGCGGTCGCTCGCCGGCCGCCCCCGCCGGCTCCGTCACCGGGCACTGGCCCTCAGCCACCGATCGCCTGGGCGACGCGGCGGCTCGCCCGCTCGGCGGCGAGCAGTCGAACACCTCGGTGGTGGTGGGCGGCACCCACGTGCTGAAGGTGCTGCGCCGCCTCCGCTCGGGGCCCCACCCCGAGATCGAGGTCGGCCGCCACCTCGCACGGGCCGCCGACGCCGGCACCGCAGCGCCCGTCGCCCGCCTCGCCGGCTGGTACGAGCTGACCGAGCCCGGCGGCCAGGCCACCGCGCTCGGTGTGGTCCAGGAGCTGGTCCCCGGCGCCCTCGACGCCTGGGGCCTCGTCCTCTCGGCGCTCGCCGGCGACCCCGAGGGCCTGCTCACCCGGTTGCGCGACCTGGGCCGGGACCTCGCCACGCTCCACGACGCGCTCGCCCTCCCTGGCGGCGATGGGGCGCCGGATCCGGGACGCGCCCGAGGCGTTCGGCGCCGTGCCCCTCGCCCGCGCCCGGCTCGCCGACCTCGCGGTCGGCGTGGCGGCCGGCGCCCAGCGCACGCTGGCCACGGGGCTCGACCGGCCCGACGCGCTCGCCTCGGTCGTCGGCCGCGCCGGCGACGTCACCGCCCTCGTCGACGGCCTGCTGCACGCACTGGGGACGGACCTCGGCGCCGCCATCCGCCACCACGGCGACCTGCACCTCGGCCAGGTGGTCCTCGGGCCGGACGGCTGGGTGATCCTGGACTTCGAGGGCGAGCCCACGCGGTCGCTCGACGAGCGCCGCCAGCGCCACTCCCCGCTCCGCGACGTGGCCGGCATGCTCCGCTCGTTCGCCTACGCCGCCGCCACCCACCGGCGCTCCGACGGCCGGCCGCTGTCGCCCGGCTGGGAGCCCGCCGCCCGGGCCGCGTTCCTCGACGGCTACCTGGCCACCGTCGACCCCGCCCTGCTGCCGTCCTCGGCGGCCGCCACCCGCACGCTGCTCACCCTGCTGGAACTGGAGAAGGTCGTGTACGAGATCGACTACGAGCTGGCCCACCGCCCCGACTGGGTCGGCCTGCCCGTCGAAGGCCTCCGACGCCTCCTGGAGGGCGGGTCGTGACCGCCCCCGATCCCGCCGGGCTGGTCGGCGAGCTCGACCGACACCTCCTCGCCGAGGGCCGCCACCTCGAGCTGCACCACCACCTGGGCGCCCACCTCCGCACCGTCGACGGCGCCGAGGGCGTGGCCTTCTCGGTGTGGGCCCCCGCCGCCCAGCACATCTCGGTGGTGGGCGACTGGAACTACTGGGACCGGGCCACCACGCCCATGGCCCGGGTCGACGGCTCCGACGTGTGGGCCGCCTTCAGCACCGATGCGCTCGAGGGCCACCGCTACAAGTTCGCCATCACCGGCCCCGACGGGACCACCGTCGAGCATGCCGACCCGATGGCGTTCCGCACCGAGGGCGCGCCCGCCACCGCCTCGCTCGTGCACACCTCTCGCCACCAGTGGGGCGACGCCGACTGGCTGGCCGGCCGCGACGCCGCCGACCAGTGGGCCTCGCCGATGTCGATCTACGAGGTCCACCTCGGCTCGTGGCGGCGCGACCCCGCCGAGCCCCTCCGCGAGCGCACCTTCCGCGAGGTGGCGCCCGAGCTGGCCGCCTACGTGAAGGACCTCGGCTTCACCCACGTGGAGCTGCTGCCGGTGATGGGCCACCCCTTCGCCGGCTCGTGGGGCTACCAGGTCACGTCCTACTTCGCCCCCGCCGCCCGCTGGGGCGAGCCCGACGACCTCCGCTTCCTCGTCGACACCCTCCACCAGGCCGGCATCGGGGTCATCCTCGACTGGGTCCCCGCCCACTTCCCCAAGGACGAGTGGGCGCTGGGCCGCTTCGACGGCACCCCCCTCTACGAGCACCCGGACCCGCGGCGCGGCGAGCAGCTCGACTGGGGCACATACGTCTTCGACTTCGGCCGCGGCGGGGTGCGGAGCTTCCTCCTCTCCAACGCCCGCTTCTGGCTCAGCGAGTACCACGTCGACGGCCTCCGGGTCGACGCCGTGGCCTCGATGCTCTACCTCGACTACTCCCGCCCGGCCGACGGCTGGCTCCCCAACGAGCACGGCGGCCGCGAGAACCTCGAGGCCGTGTCCCTGCTGCAGGAGGTCAACACCGTCGCCCACGCCGACCACCCCGGCGTGCTGTCGATCGCCGAGGAGTCCACCGCCTGGCCCGGCGTCTCGCGCCCGGTCGACGGGGGCGGGCTGGGCTTCGGCTTCAAGTGGAACATGGGCTGGATGCACGACACGCTCGACTACCTGGCCCAGGAGCCCATCCACCGCCGCTACCACCACCACGACCTGACCTTCGGGCTGCACTACGCGTTCACCGAGAACTTCGTGCTGCCCCTCTCGCACGACGAGGTCGTCCACGGCAAGGGCTCCCTGCTCACCAAGATGCCCGGCGACCGCTGGCAGCAGCTGGCCAACGTGCGGGCCCTCTACGGCTGGATGTGGGCCCACCCCGGCAAGCAGCTGCTGTTCATGGGCGGCGAGCTGGCCCAGGAGCGCGAGTGGGACCACGACCGCTCGCTCGACTGGCACCTGCTGGCCGATCCCGGCCACGGCGGCGTCCAGCACCTCGTGCGGGACCTCAACCACGGCTACCAGGCCCGCCCCGCGCTCTGGTCCTGCGACTTCGACCCCGCCGGCTTCGTCTGGCTGGTGGGCGACGACGCCGACCGCAACGTGGCCGCCTTCCTCCGCATCGGCTCGGCCGGGCAGGTCCTGGCGTGCGCCGCGAACCTCTCGCCGGAGCCCCGCTACGAGTACCTCCTCGGCCTGCCCGCCGCCGGCCGCTGGCGCGAGGTGCTGAACACCGACGCCGAGGCCTACGGCGGCTCCGGCGTCGGCAACCTCGGTGCGGTCACCGCCGACGGCCCGGCGGCGCACGGCCAGCCCACCTCTGCGCCCGTCACGCTGCCGCCCCTGGCCGTGGTGTGGTTCGAGCTCGAAGCGACCTGATGGCCGGCCCGCCCCCCGACACCGATCCCCTTCCGTTCGAGCGGCCCCTCGGCGCCCACCCGCTGCGCGGCGGCGGGTTCGAGGTGCGGATCTGGGCGCCGCGCGCCAGCGCGGTCCACGTGGTCCTCGGCGACCCCGATCGCCCCGACGACCCTGCCCGCCTCCACCGCGCCGAGCCGGAGGGCCACGGCGTGTGGACCTGTCGGCTGTCGTGGGCCCAGCCCGGGCAGCGGTACTGGATCGACCTCGACGGCTCGCGCTGGGCCGACCCGTGGTCCCGCTCGCAGCCGAGCGGCACGGCCGGCCCCTCGGCCCTGGTCGACCCCGCCGCCATCGGCGCCGTCGCCCCCGGCACCGCAGGGCGCCCGCCCCGGCCGACGCTGAGCCCTCGAGGCGCGGTGGTCTACGAGCTGCACGTCGGCACCTTCTCGGCCACCGGCGACTTCGCCGGCGTGATCGACCACCTCCCCGAGCTGGCCGCGCTCGGCGTGACCCACCTGGAGCTGCTGCCGGTCGCCGAGTTCCCCGGCCACCGCGGCTGGGGCTACGACGGCATCTTCTGGAGCGCGGCGGAATCCACCTACGGCGGCCCCGGCCGCCTGGTGCAGCTCGTCGACGCCGCCCACGAGGCCGGCCTCGGCGTCATCCTCGACGTCGTCTACAACCACGTCGGGCCCACCGGGGATCTGATCTACGACGCCTACGGGCCGTTCTTCACCGACCGCCACGGCACCCCCTGGGGCCAGGCGGTCAACGTCGACGGCGCCGGCTCGGGCGGCATGCGGGAGACGATCCTGCAGAACGCCGAGTGGTGGATCGGCGAGGTCGGCGTCGACGGGCTCCGCGTCGATGCCTGCCACGCCATCGTCGACCAGGGCGCCCGGCACGTCCTCGGCGAGCTCACGTCGCGAGCCCGGGCGGTCCACCCCCAGGCCCTGCTCGTGGCCGAGAGCGGCCTGAACGACCCGCACGTCCAGCGCGACGAGGCCCACGGCGGCTGGGGCTTCAGCGCCGACTGGAGCGACGACTTCCACCACGCCCTCCGCACGCTCCTGACCGACGACCGCCAGGCCTGGTACGCCGACTTCGGCGCGGTGGCCCAGCTGGCCAAGGCGTACCACCGGCCCCTGGTGCACGACGGCACCTGGTCGGGCTACCGGGACCGCCGCTTCGGCGCCCCTGCCGACGACCTGGCGCCCGAGCGGTTCGTGGTGTTCGCCCAGAACCACGACCAGGTGGGCAACCGCCCCCTCGGCGACCGCCTGCCCCAGCCGGTCCGGGCGCTCGCCGCGCTGTGCACGCTCTTCGCCCCCTTCACGCCGATGCTGTTCATGGGCGAGGAGTACGGCGAGGACGCCCCCTTCCTCTTCTTCTCCGACCACCAGGAGCAGTTCCTGGCCGATGCCACCCGCGAGGGCCGGCGGGCCGAGTTCGCCGACTTCACCGCCGCCACCGGCGAGGAGGTCCCCGACCCCCAGGCCGCCGACACCTTCGAGCGCTCCCGCCTCACCCGTCGCGTCGACCAGGGCCTCGCCGACCTCTACCGCCGCCTGCTCGCCCTGCGCCCGCTGCTGCCGCGCACCGAGGTCACCGTCGCCTTCGACGAAGCCGCGAGGTGGTTGCGGGTGGAACGGGGTACATCGGTGCTCCTGGCCAACTTCGCCGACGTCGCCCGCTCCGTCCCCTGCCCCCCGGGCCGGGTGGAGCTGGCCACCGACGCCTCGATCGCCTCGCCGGTCAGCCCCGCTGACCCGCACCTCCTGCTCCCCGCCCGCTCGGGCGCCCTCGTCTGGAAAGCACCCCCCACCCCATGACCCGACCAACCTGGCCGGGCCGGCCCTTCCCCGTCGGCGCCACCTGGACCGGAACCACCACCAACTTCTCGCTGTTCTCCGAGCACGCGACCGGCGTCGAGCTGTGCCTCTTCGACGACGACGGCGTCGAGGAGCGCATCCCCGTCCTCGAGCGCAAGGCGTTCCACTGGCACGTCGAGCTGCCCGACGTCGGCCCCGGCCAGCGCTACGGCTACCGCGTCCACGGTCCGTGGGCACCGGAAGAGGGCCACCGGTTCAACCCGGCCAAGCTGCTGATCGACCCCTACGCCCGGGCCATCGAGGGCGGGGTCGACGAGGCCGCCGCCTCCACGTTGCCCTACGTCCCGGGCGGCGAGGACCCCGACCTCGAGATCGACGACGAGGACGACGCCGTCGCCATCCCGAAGAGCGTCGTGGTGGACGACCACTTCGACTGGGAGGGCGTCGAGCGGCCCCGCACCCCGCTCTCGCAGAGCATCTTCTACGAGATCCACGTCAAGGGGTTCACCAAGCAGCACCCCGAGGTGCGCGAGGACCTGCGCGGCACCTACGCCGGGCTCGCCTCCGAGGCGGCCATCGCCCACCTGGTGGAGCTCGGGGTCACCGCCGTCGAGCTGCTCCCCGTGCACCACATCGCCGACGAGGGGTTCCTCCACGACAAGGGCCTCACCAACTACTGGGGCTACAGCTCCATCGGCTTCTTCGCCCCGCACTCGGGCTACGCCGCCACCGGCGAGCGCGGCGAGCAGGTCCGCGAGTTCAAGGGCATGGTCAAGGCCCTGCACCGCGCCGGCATCGAGGTCATCCTCGACGTCGTCTACAACCACACCGCCGAGGGCAACCACCTCGGCCCGTCGCTGTCGATGAAGGGCATCGACAACGTCTCGTACTACCGCTCCATGCCGGACGACCCCCGGTACTTCCTCGACTGGACCGGCACCGGCAACTCGCTGAACATCGTGCAGCCGAACGTGCTGCGCCTCGTCACCGACTCGCTCCGCTACTGGGTGGAGGAGTGCCAGGTGGACGGCTTCCGGTTCGACCTCGCCTCGGTGCTCGGCCGCGAGACCTACGACTTCGACAAGGGCTCGGGCTTCCTCGATGCCTGCCACCAGGACCCGGTCCTCTCGCAGGTGAAGCTCATCGCCGAGCCGTGGGACGTCGGTCCCGGCGGCTACCAGGTGGGCAACTTCCCGGTGCTGTGGGCCGAGTGGAACGGCATCTACCGCGACCACGTGCGCGACTTCTGGCGCGGCCAGGACTCGATCGCCAACCTGGCCGACCGGCTGTCGGGCTCCAGCGACCTCTACGGCGACGACGGCCGGCGCCCCAACGCCTCCATCAACTTCGTCACCGCCCACGACGGGTTCACCATCGCCGACCTGGTGGCCTACGACGGCAAGCACAACGAGGCCAACCTCGAGGACAACCGCGACGGCACCGACGACAACCGGTCCTGGAACTGCGGCGCCGAGGGCCCCACCGACGATCCCGCGATCTGCGAGCTCCGCGCCCGCCAGCAGCGCAACCTGCTCACCACCCTGCTGCTCTCCCAGGGCGTGCCCATGGTGCTCGGCGGCGACGAGATGGGCCGCAGCCAGGGCGGCAACAACAACGCCTGGTGCCAGGACACCGAGATCAGCTGGCTCGAGTGGGACCTGGCCGACGAGCAACGGGCCCTCCTCCACTTCACGCAGCGGCTGGTGAAGCTCCGGCGGGACCACCCGGTGTTCCGACGCCGGTCCTTCCTCCGCGGCGCCACCAGCGACAGCGGCTCGATCCCCGACGCGTGGTGGTTCGGCGCCGACGGCCGCAAGATGCCGCGCCGGAAGTGGGAGGACGGGTCCGAGAAGGTCCTGGGCCTCTTCCTCAACGGCGGCGCCATCACCGAGCGCGACCCGCGCGGGGCTCGCATCACCGACGACTCCTTCCTCCTGCTGGTCAACGGCTGGGAGGACGAGGTCACCTTCACCCTGCCGGCGGCTCGCCTCGGCCGGCAGTGGTCCTTCGAGCTGGGCACCGCCTGGCCCGACACGCCGGCCGGCGACTGGACCGTGCCGGCCCGGGCGCCCGTCGCCTGCCCGGCCCGATCCGTCACCGTCCTCCGGCGGAAGTGATGGCGGCACCGGCCCCACCGGCCTGGCGGGCCACCTACCGCCTCCAGCTCACCGCCGAGTTCGGCTTCGCCGACGCCGAGGCGGTGGTCGACCACCTCGCGGCCCTGGGCATCTCCCACGTCTACCTCTCGCCCTCGCTGGAGGCGGTGGCCGGCTCCACCCACGGCTACGACGGCACCGACCCCACCCGCGTGTCCGAGGAGCGCGGCGGCGAGGCCGCCCTGCGCTCGCTGGCCGCCGCCGCCGCCGAGGCCGGCATGGGCGTGCTGCTCGACATCGTGCCCAACCACCTGGCGGCGTCGGACGAGACGCCGTGGTGGGCCGACGAGGAGGAGCGCCTCCGCACCTTCGACGTCGACCCCGACACCGGCTGGTACCGCCGCTTCTTCGACATCGACGGCCTGGCCGGCGTCCGCCAGGAGGACCCCGAGGTCTTCGAGCGCACCCACGTGAAGATCCTCGAGCTGGTCGCCGACGGCGTCGTGCACGGGCTGCGCATCGACCACCCCGACGGCCTCGTCGACCCCGCCGGGTACCTGCACCGGCTGCACGACCGGGCCGAGGTGCCGATCTGGGTCGAGAAGATCCTGCACCCCGGCGAGGCGCTGCGCCCCTGGCCGGTGGCGGGGACGGTGGGCTACGAGTTCGCCATCGAGGCCACCACCCTCTTCGTCGACCCCGACGGCGAGGCGCTGCTCACCGAGACCTACGCCGACCTCACCGGCGACACCCGGCCCTTCGCCGAGGTGGCCTCCGACGCCAAGCGCGAGCAGCTGGCCGGGCCGTTCCGCCGGGAGCTCGACCGCCTCGTGGCGCTGGCCCCCGACGTCGGCGCCGACGCCCTCGCCGAGGCCATCGTGCGGTTCCCCATCTACCGCACCTACGTGGAGCCCACCTCGGGCCTGGTGACCAATGACGACCAGGCCGCCGTCCGCGCCACCGAGGCGCCGGAGCGCCTGACCCGCCGGCTGCTGCTCGACGAGCGCGGCCACGACGAGCTGGTCACCCGCTTCCAGCAGACCACCGCACCCGTGGTGGCCAAGGGCGTCGAGGACACCGCCTTCTACCGCTCCACCCGCCTGCTCGCGCTCAACGAGGTGGGCGGCGACCCCGAGCGGTTCTCGCTCTCGGTCGACGCGTTCCACGAGGCGTGCGCCGACCGGGCCGCCCGCACACCGTTCGGCCTGCTCGCCGCCACCACCCACGACACCAAGCGCTCGGCCGACAGCCGGGCCCGGCTCGGTGCGCTGGCCGGCATGGCCGAGGACTTCAGCCTGCACGTGCGGCGCTGGTTCGACCTGAGCGAGCACCTCGTGGGAGCCGACGGTCCGGACGGCGCCGAGCGCTGGCTGGTGTTCCAGACCCTGCTGGGCTCCTGGCCCATCACCCTGGACCGCCTCGACGACTTCCTGCTGAAGGCCCTGCGCGAGGCCAAGGTCCGCACCAACTGGGTGGACCCCGACGTCGCCCACGAGGCGGCGGTGCACCAGTTCGTCCGCGACCTCCTGGAGCTGCCGGCCTTCGTGGCCGACTTCGCCCCGTTCGCCGAACAGGTGGCCAACGCCGGCGAGTGGGCCTCGGTGGGCCAGACCCTGCTGCGGGCCACCACCCCCGGCGTCTGCGACGTGTTCCAGGGCGACGAGGACTGGTTCCTCTCGGTCGTCGACCCCGACAACCGACGCCCGCAGGACTGGGAGCGGCGGCGCCTGCTGCTCGAGCGCGTCCGCTCCGGTGCGACGCCCACCCGCTCGACGGCCAAGCTCCACGTCCTGTTCCACGCCCTCGCGCTGCGCGCCAACCGACCGGCCCCCTTCACCGAGGCGTACACGCCGATCGAGGCCGGCCGGGCCACGGTGGCCTTCCTCCGCGGCGACGCCGACGACGTGCTCGTGGTCGTGCCCGTGCGCGACGACCCCGAGGCCCGCCTCGCCGTGCCCACCGGCCGCTGGCGCGACGCCCTGCACGGGGGCGACCGCGACCTCCCTGGCGAGGCCCGCGTGGCCGAGCTGGTCGGCCCGCTGCGGGTGGGCCTGTGGGAGCGGCTCGACTGATCCGGCCCGGCTGGCCGTTCGACGGGCTGGCGGGCCGGACCGGCGGGTAGGCGGACCGGCATGGCAGATGCGCAGGACCAGGCCGTGAACCTCGACGACGACGAGCTCGACGGCGAGTACCCGCCGGACCACCTGATGGGGGCCGAGGCCTACGGCGAGGCCGGGGCCGAGCCCGGCGCCCCCGAGTCGGTCGAGAAGCGCGCCGCCCGCGAGGAGCCCGAGGAGCTGCCGCTCGACCCGACCCTCACCGTCGGCGAGGACGGTGTGGTCCTGGCGCCCGACGACGACTTCTCCGGCGACCCCACCCTGCGGGACGTGGTCCAGGAGCGAGAGGCCCCCATCCCGGCCGAGGAGGCGGCCCTCCACGTGGTGGACGAGGGCCTCGCGGACTTCGACTCCGAGGTCGACGACCCGGCGCTCGAAGCCGCCTGGGAGACCGACCCCGAGGTCGAGCGCTGACGCCGGGCGTCGAACGGGCGCGCGCCGAACACGCGCGACCCGAGCCTGTTCGCCGTCACCCCCCACCGGTAGGGTTCGGTCGTGGCTGAACGAGCGAACCGGCGCCCCGGCACCTCCACCTCCAACTTTGGGGTCGGCCGCCGCGAGAACCACGACGCATCGGGCTTCTACGAGCGCTTCAGCCTTCCGGAGGTCTCCACCGACGCCACGGTGGCCGAGCGCCGGGCGATCGACGAGGTGTTCGTCGGCCCCTCAACCGACATGCACCAGCTCGAGGACGGCTCGGTCGCGCTGGTCGTCACGTCGCCGCCGTACTTCGCCGGCAAGGCCTACGAGGAGGCCCTCGGCGAGGGACACATCCCGTCGACCTACGTCGAGTACCTCGACATGCTCGAAGCGGTCTTCGCCGAGTGCGTGCGCAAGCTGGAGCCCGGCGGCCGCATCGCGGTCAACGTCGCCAACCTGGGTCGCAAGCCGTACCGATCCCTGTCGAGCGACGTCATCGAGATCCTCCAGGACCGGCTCCACCTCCTCCTGCGGGGCGAGGTCATCTGGGTGAAGTCGCGCGGGGCGGCGGGCTCCTGCGCGTGGGGTTCGTTCCAGCGGCCCACGAACCCGGTCATCCGTGACCTCAGCGAGCGGGTCATCATCGCCAGCAAGGGCCGCTTCGACCGAGCCCTCAACCAGCGCCAGCGGAGCCAGCAGGGCCTGCCGTCAGAGGTCTCGCTGTTCCGGGACGAGTTCATGGAGGCCACCACCGACCTCTGGGAGATCGCCCCCGAGCGGGCCTCCCGCGTGAACCACCCGGCGCCCTTCCCGGTCGAGCTGCCCCAGCGCCTGATCCACCTGTACACCTACCGCGGCGACCTGGTGCTCGACCCGTTCATGGGTTCCGGCACCACCGCGGTGGCCGCCGTCGCCACCGAACGGCACTACGCCGGCTACGACACCGACGCCGACTACGTCGCCGCCGCCCGCCAGCGCATCGCCGCCGAGCAGGAGCGGGTGGCGGCCCAGCGCGCCGATGCCTCCGCACCGCCTCGGGCGGCCCTGTCGTCGCCGCCGGCCCCCGCCGACGACGACGAGGCCTTCCACGTGCGGGCCGTCCGCGAGGGTCGCGCGGCGCGCGACCTGGCCCGTGAGGCGCTGGAGCACAGCGGCTTCACCGACATCCACGAGAAGCAGGCCCTGCCCGAGGGGGTCGACATCAGCTTCACCGCCCACGACGCGGGCGGCCGCCGGTGGTTCGTCGACGTGTCCGGCGGCTTCACCTCCAGCCGGCCCGGCCTGCGCCGGGCCGACACGCTCTGGAAGGCGCTGGCCAAGGCCGCGGTGCTGCACCACGCCCACCCCGACGTCCCGCTGCTGCTCCTGACCACCGACGCCCCGGCGCCGGGCACCGCCGCCGATGCCGCGCTGCGGACGGTGGTGGGCCCCGATGCCCCCGTGTGCGACGTCGTGGTCCTCTCGTCGCCCGAGGACCTCGCTCGCCTGGCCGCCCACGGCGGCGGCGCGGCGGCCCGTGCCTGACGCCGCCCGGTCGGGCTGGCCCGGCCGCCTGGCCGTGGCCATCGTGCGGTCCGACCCGCCGCAGGTGTTCCTCGCGTCGGACCAGGAGGTGCTCGGCCGGGTGCTGGCCCTCCGCCTCGTGGCCCAGACCCGGCCCGGCGAGGTGTCGGCCGAGGCCATCCAGGAGATCCGCGACGCCCTGCTCGAGGAGCGGTGGGGCGATGCGGTCGCCGCCTGGATCGGGGCCACCGGCGAGGCCATCGACGCCTACCCGGACGACGACGTGTGGACCGAGGAGCGCTTGGACCTCGCCATGGCCACGCTCGAGCTGCGCCTGGCGCCGATCTTCGACGACGGGCCCCCCGCCGCCGACCACGACGTCGACGGCTGAAGGGCCCCGCTGCTCAGCGGATGCCGAGGGCGTTGGGCGGGATGACGCCGAGCTTGCCGGCCTCGTAGTCCTGGAACGCCTGGAGCAGCTCGGCCCGGGTGTTCATGACGAACGGCCCCTGGGCCTGCACCGGCTCGCCGATGCGGCGGCCGCCCAGGACGAGCACGTCGAAGGCGTCGGTGCGGGCATCCGGGCTGGGGCGCCCGCCGAGGGTGAGCACGTCACCCGCCGCGGTCACGGCGAGCTGTCCGGCCTCGATGGGCCGCTGGTCGGCGCCCACCGTGCCGTTGCCGGCGAGCCCGTAGACCAGGCCGTTGAAGTCGCCGGTCCACGGCAAGCGGACCTGGGCGCCGGGAGCGATGGTCAGGTGGGCCATGGTGATGGGCGTGCGGGTGGAGCCGGGCCCGGCGTGGCCGCCGAGGTCGCCGGCTATGAGGCGCACCAGCGCCCCGCCGTCGGGCGAGGCCAGCAGCGTGACGTCGTCGCCCTCCAGGCCCTGGTAGTTCGGCGAGACCATCTTCTGGGCGGCCGGGAGGTTCACCCACAGCTGGATGCCGTGGAACAGCCCGCCCTTGGCGACCAGCCACTCGGGCGGCGTCTCGATGTGGAGGAGGCCGCTGCCGGCGGTCATCCACTGGGTGGCGCCGTCGGCGATCACGCCGCCGCCGCCATGGGAGTCCTGGTGGACCATCACGCCGTCGATCATGTAGGTCACGGTCTCGAAGCCGCGGTGCGGGTGCCAGGGGGTGCCCTTGGGCTCACCGGCGGCGTACTCCACCTCGCCCATCTGGTCCATGTGGATGAACGGGTCCAGCTCGTGGAGGGGGACCCCGGCGAAGGCGCGGTGGACGGGGAAGCCCTCGCCCTCGAAGCCGCGGGGAGCGGTGGTGAGGGAGGTCACGGCGCGGTCGGTGGCCGTGGTCGGATCGGGCTCGACGAGGCGGGGGAGGGTGAGCGTGTCGGCGGTGACGGCGGGCATCGTGGGCTCCTTCTGGCCAGCCCCCGTTCGGGTGGCTCGGCTCTTGACCCAACATGGTTGCGCGCACAACCATTCCCGTCCACCGGGGTGCGCCGTCGCCCCGTCCACGTGGTGCACCGGTGTGGCACCCTGGTGCCGACCCCGCCTCGTGCGGGTGCATCGGGAGGTGGGCGTGGCGGCACCAGACGACGACGACGGCGGCGGCGGCGAGCTGCCTCCCCTGCCCGACCTGGCGCCGCTGCCGGAGCTCGTGCCGCTCCCGCCGCTCGACGCGGTGGCCCCGATGGTCGACCCCCTCCCTCCGGTCGAGCCGATCGACCCGGTCGACCCGCTGCCCCCCGGTGCCGTCCGCGGAGCCAGCCGTGGTATCGGGTCGAGGTGCGGGCCCCAGCGCCGGGGCGGGCGAGGTCCTCCCCGCCGCCGGTCCACGTCGCCGGGCCCGATCGAGGTCGGCCACCGCCGCCACCGCCCCGACCGGCGCCGCCGAGCGCCGACCACCGTCCACCGCCACCCGCCGCCCCTGCTCCACCGACGAGCTGGCGCCCCGCCGCCTGGAGCCCCACGCCCCGGTCCCGGGCCAGCGGTCCCAAGCTCCCCCTGGTGGTGGCGGCACTGGTCGTCCTCGGCGCCGTGTTCGCGATCGTCGTCTCCTCCAGCCCGAGCGACGACGCACCCCCGCCCGTCTCCATCGCCGTACCGACCTTCGACCCCACGCCGGACCCCACCTCCACGACGGTGTCCCCGGAGCAGGTCGCCGCGGCCTCGCTGGCCCGCTGCCAGGTGATCTCCGGCCTGCTCCCCGCCGCCCTGGCCACCTCAGCAGCCATCGACGGACCAGCCCTGATCGCCCAACCCGGGATCCCCGACCGCGCCACCGACGAGGGGAGCTGCATCTGGACGGCGCCCGGGGGCTCGATCGTCGTCGGCCTGCTGCGCTGGCCGAACGCCGGCCTGGCCCTGGCCACGGCCGCCACCCTCGAAGTCGTCAGCTCGCGACGGCGAGCACGTCGCCACCAAGCTCCTGGAGGCGACGCCCCGGGTTCACCTGGCGCTGCGCGACCACTCGCCGGCCGGCTCCGACGCCGCGTCCACCGACCTCGAGGTGCTGGCGGTCTCCGGTGACCGCACGCTGCGGTTCCAGTTCTACGGGCTGCCCGCCGAGGGGCGGATCAGCGACGAGCGGGCCTTCAACCTGGCCACCACCGCCCTCCTCGTCACCGGCTGACCGGCCTTCGATCGCGACCGCAGGCCCGGTGCCGACCGGAGGTCTCGCGGCCCGGGCGCGACGAGGGCCGACCCTTGCGGGTCGGCCCTCGTGGCGCTGGTGCGGGCGGGCGCTCGGGCGGGTCAGTCGAGGATCGGCGACGGGGCCAGCACGTGCTCGTCGACCAGGTCGCCGGCGGCGCCCTCTTCGGCGAGCAGGTCACCGGGCACGGCGCCGGCGGGCACCTGGCTGCCGCGGGGCAGCAGGAACCAGGAGGCGACGGCGGCCGAGATGACCACCACGGCGCCGACGATGGAGGCGGCGACGATGCCGTCGACGAAGGCCGACTTGGCCGCCGCAGCCAGGGCGGCACCCTGCTGGCCGCCGAGCTGGTCGGCCACCTTCAGGGCGCCGGTGAGGCCGGAGTCGGCCACCGTGCGGGCCTGGCCCGACAGGCCGGTGACGGCCGGGCCGAGGCTGGAGGTGAACCGCGAGGTGACCACCGAGCCGAGGATGGCCACGCCCAGGGCGCCGCCGAGCTCGCGGGTGGTGTCGTTCATGGCCGAGCCCACGCCGGCCTTGCCGAGCGGCACCGACGACATGATCAGGGTGGTGAGCGGCGTCATGGTGCTGGCCATGCCGGCGGCGAGCGGCAGGATCGCCAGGTAGACGGCCCAGATCGAGCTGTCGACGTCGACCTGGGAGAAGAAGGCCAGGCCGATGGCCACCAGGCCGAGGCCCATGGGCACCACCCGGGCGGCGCCGAAGCGGGCCACCAGCTTGGGCACCTGCGGGGCGATGCTCATCATCACCACGGCCATGGGCAGCTGCAGCAGGCCGGACTTGAACGGCGAGTAGCCGAGGACCAGCTGGAAGTACTGCGACACCAGGAAGAAGGTGCCGAACATGGCGAAGAAGACGAGCGTCATGCCGCCCGAGGCCACGCTGAAGCGGCGGTCCCGGAAGAGGCGCAGGTCGAGCATGGGGTGGCGGGCGGTGAGCTCGCGGTAGCCGAAGGCCAGCAGGGCCACGAGGGCGAGGGCGAAGGTGCCGAGGGTCTGGCTGGAGCCCCACCCCTTGATCGGGCCTTCGATGATCCCGTACACGAGGGCGCCGAGGCCCACGATCGAGAGCAGGGCGCCGGGGATGTCGAGCGGCTGCTCGTCGGGGTCCTTGGAGCTGGGCACCAGGAAGGCGCCGGCCACGAGGGCGATCACGATGATCGGCAGGTTGACCAGGAAGACCGAGCCCCACCAGAAGTGCTCGAGCAGGAAGCCCGAGGCGATGGGGCCGATGGCGGCGCCGCCGCCGGAGATGCCGGCCCAGATGGCGATGGCCTTGGGCCGCTCGTGGGCGGGGAAGACGTTGGTGAGGATCGACAGGGTCGACGGCATGACGAAGGCGGCGGCCACGCCCATGATCGCCCGGGCGCCGATGACCATGGCGGCGGTGTCGGCGACCGAGGCCACCAAGGCACCGAGGAGGAACACCCCGAGGCCGGCCTGGAGGGCGCCCTTGCGGCCGAAGCGGTCGCCCAGGGTGCCGGCGGTGAAGAGGAGGCCGGCGAAGACCAGCGAGTAGGCGTCGACCATCCACTGCAGCGAGCTGGTGGAGGCGTCGAGCTCCCGGGCCAGGGTGGGCAGGGCCACGTTGAGGCTGGTGTTGCCGATGATGACGATCATGAGGCTCGTGCACAGCACGGCCAGGATCGCCCATCGGCGGTTGTAGATCGCGGGGTCGATCTCGTGGTCGGTGGTGGCGTGCACGGCTTGCTCCCTGGTGTCGCTCGCGGCGTCTTGCGGGTTTCGCTACGCACGCGGATCAGAACTGTAGAGGGGTCAAGTCCCAGCTCCCCCCCTTTGATTCCAGCTTTCGGGGGTGACGTCGGGCACGTCCCCGGGGCGACGGGTGGAGTTCACCCAGGTTTCGCTACGATCTCGAAGCGTGGCCCGACCCCGTAGCGAGCAAGCGCACCGTGCGGCGCTGGACGCCACCGTGGAGCTCCTGTTGGAGGCCGGGGCCGAGGGCGTCACGCTCGAGGAGGTCGCCGCCCGCTCGGGCGTGGCCAAGACCACCCTCTACCGGCACTTCGAGTCCCGTCACGGGCTCATCGCCCAGGCGGCGCGGTGCTGCGTGGTCGAGCACGCCACCCCGGACACCGGGAGCCTGGCCGAGGACCTGCGGATCCTGTTCGCCCGCTTCGGCGAGGGCGCCGGCGAGCAGCGCATCAACGACCTGCTGCCCCTGCTGATCGACGCCGGCACCCGTGACCCCGAGATGCGGGACCTCGTCACCTCGATGCTCCAGGAGCGCAAGCGCCCCATCCGCACCGTGCTGCAGCTGGCCCAGCTCCGCGGCGAGGTGGGCCCCGACCTCGACCTCGACACCGCCCTGGCGATGGTCATCGGCCCCTTCACGTACCGCAAGACCGTCGAGCGCCGTGAGGTCACCCCGGCCTTCGCCGAGGCCGTGCTGGTCGGCGCCATCGCCGCCCTCCGCGCCACCGCCACCGCTCCGGCCGACCCCGCCCCGGTCTGAGCGATCGACCGGCGGCGGCCGATGGTGGAGACGATCGGAATCGAACCGACGACATCCGCCTTGCAAAGGCGGCGCTCTGCCAACTGAGCTACGTCCCCGAGGTCGCTCGGCCGGGGCCGGGCGATCGGAGGGGCCAGCGTAGACGGCGGCCTCGCGGTGGCCCACCCACGAAACCTCCGACGCTCGGCGCACGGCCACGGGGCAGGATCGGCGGCGATGACCGATGCCGCTGCCGACGACCTCACCGCTCCCATCGAGGGGACCGGCCTGCGCCTGGTGCTGGTGCCGGCCGCCGTGCTGCTCGCTGCCAGCGAGGCGGAGGGACCGGTCGACTGGCCGGGGGTCGGCACCATCAGCGAGGAGCTCGCCGTCGCCATGCCGGCCGCCATGCGCATCCGCCAGGCCGAGGCCGACCCGTCGGTGGCGGCGTGGCTGATCCGCGGCATCGTCGTCGACGACGCCGCATCGCCCACTGGCCTGCGGGTGGTGGGCCACCTCGGCGGCCACGACCGGCCCGACGGCGACGGGATGGTGGAGGTCGGCTACACGGTGGCCGCCGCCGATCGGGGGCGGGGCCTGGCCACCGAGGGCGCCCGCACCTGGTTCGCCTGGGCCCACCGGCACGGGGCGACCACCGCCCGGCTGTCGATCGTGCCGACGAACGCCCCGTCGATCGCCATCGCCGCCCGGCTGGGCCTCAAGCCCACCGAGCGGGTGTGGGACGACGACGACCAGGTGTGGGAGCAGGTGTTCGAGGCCGCGCTCCCGCTCGACCACGCACCGTGAGGCGCTGACCGCCCAGGGGACGTGGCCCTCCTCGCCTGGTCCGCCGGCACCGCCACCGTGGCCCGTTCGGGCCAGGCCTCCGTTCGTTGCTCACACAGGCTTCACGCCGGTCGGCCGCCACGGAGGGACCATCCCCGACCACTGAGCGGAGGGGCCGTACGCTCCGTGTCGGCGTCCCCGCCAGCGGAGCGATCCACTGGCGACGGGGGCACCGGTAGCCCGTAGTGTTCCAGGATCGTCGGCGCCCACAGGGAGGGCTCGGCGGCCCCCACGGTTGGATCGAGGTCCGTCCCCATGAACCCACCCTCTGCCGCCCAGCCGGGCTCCGGCGCCACCCCGCCCACGGTCGCCCCCACCACGGCCAGCGCCACCCGCCCCGTGAGCGGCCGCCCCGCCGACCTCCAGCCCGGCCACCGCCTCGTGACCGTCACCGGCGACGACGCGCTGTGGACGTCGTGCGAGGAGTTCGTCTACGAGATGTACGTCTCGATCGGGTACACCGAGCCCTCGCCCCGGCACCGCGTCGAGGAGCTGGCCCACTGGGCCGAGGTCTCCCGCTTCCACGCGGTGGTCGACGAGACCGACCGCGTGGTCGGCACGGTCCGCACCATCTACGGCCCCTACGCCGAGCTCCCGGTGAACCAGTTCGAGCGCACCGACCACACCGATCCCGATCCCGTGTGCGAGCTCTCCTCGCTGGTGGTCGACCCGCACCAGCGCAGCACCGGCGTCATCGAGCACCTCTACCGCGCCGGCTGGCTCGACGCCTGGCGCTCCGGCAGCGAGGCCGTCGTCGCCCTCATCGACGACTGGCTGTACCAGGCGTTCAAGGAGACCTACCGGCTCCCCTTCCGACAGATCGGCGTCGGCCAGCACTACATGGGCACCGACCCCGTGCCCGTGTGCCTGCCGCTGCAGGGCCACCGCTACCTCGACCTGGCTCGCGAGAACCCGCAGTTCTGGGCCTGGACCCTCGAGGCGCTCACCGCCGGCGAGGTCCGCGACTGGGACCTGCCCATCGTCTTGCTCGACGACACCGGCACCGCCACGGGGACCACCGTCCCCCACGCCACCCCCGCGCCCCGCGCCCGCTGAGCCTCGCCCTGCGCCGCCCCACCGGGCGGGGCGGACAGCTGGTCGCTCCAGCGACCGGGTCTCGACCCACGACGAGACCGAGCGGCGCAGCCTCAGGCGGAGACCGAGTCGGTCTTGGCCTTCTCGGCGCACGCGGCGGCGGATGCCGAACACGGCGTTGGCGCCGAGGCTGACCACGAACACCGTCGTGACCACGTAGACGATCACCGGGAAGGTGCCCTCGCGGCCGGCCCAGGCGATCCAGAGGTACGGGGCGAGGAAGCAGCCCGAGGCCAGCGCGCCCCAGCGAGCCGCAGCCTGGTGGTCACCGTCGACCAGACTGGTCACGAGGCGAGCCGTGCCGAGCGCGTAGGGGACCGCCGTGCCGAGGTCGAGCAGGCCGAACACCACCACGGTGACCCGGCTCTCCGACGCCAGGGCCGAGTACGCGAGGGCGAACCGGATGAGCACGAACACGACGACACCGATGACCCAGGAGGTCTCCAAGGTCCGGCGTCGCTGGGTGCGCCCCTCGAGGGGGTCGATGTCCGGGTGGTCGGTCAACGCGCGGTCCACTGCCTTCTGGTGCGAGCGTCCGGTCCCTGCGCCGGACGCGCGCCCTGACGGTACCCCAAGTGTGGTCCGACCCACGGAGCGTGGTGAGCTGCGTCGCCGCCGCCACGATTCGCGCTCGGTTCGCTCCACTTCACCCCCCGGCGGCCGATGGATGACGTCGTGAAGCAACGCGCCTGGCTCATCTACCTCGTAGTGGGGTTGCTGGTCTCGCTCGGCGCGGGCCTGACCGGGTCGTCCAGCATCAGCGGCGCGGTGACCCAGGTGGTGGGCTGGGCCTCGGTGGGCATCGGCCTGTCGATCGCCCGCCGCAGCCCCAAGGAGACCGGTCGTCCGTGGGTCTTCTTCGCCCTCGCGGCGTCTGCGTTCCTCGTGGCCGGCGCGGTGCGCACGTTGCACGGGATGATCATCGACGTCGACCGGCCGTTCCCCTCGCCGGCCGACGCCATCGCCCTGTCCGGCCACGTGATGCTCATCATCGGCGGCACGCTGCTCGGCCACCTGCGCTCGCCGGACCGGGACCGGGCGGCGATCATCGACGGCGCCATCATCGCCGGCGGGCTCCAGACCCTGGTGTGGGCCTGGCTGCTGTGGCCGTACATGACCGACAACAGCATCGTCGTCAGCGAGCGGGCCATCAACGGCGTGTACGCCGCCATGACCATGTGCGTGCTGGCCACCATCGGCCGCCTGGCGGTGGGGCCCGGCGCCCGCACCACCAGCTACCGGCTCCTGGCCGGCGCGGTGATCGTGATCTTCCTGCAGGACGTGCTCGTCACCGTCGACACCGTGGGTGGACCCGATGCCAGCCTCGGCCGCGCCCTGGCCCCGCCGATCTTCGTCCTGTTCGGTGCGGCCGCCCTGCACCCGGCCCGCCTGCGCATCGCCGAGGCCCCCGCCCGGCTCGAGGTCCGGCTCACGTGGCGGCGGGTCAGCGTGCTCATCGCCGCGCTGCTGATCAACCCGCTCGTCATCGGCATCCAGCTGGCCATGCACCGCAAGCCCACCCTGGTGGTCGCTCTGGTGAGCTCCACCGCCCTCACGCTCCTGGTGCTGGCCCGCTTCGCCCTGCTGGCCCGAGCGCAGGAGCGGGCCGTCGAGGTCCAGCGGATCCAGCGCGAGGCCAACGGCGAGCTGGCGGCCGCGTCCAGCCGCCACGCCATGCAGCGCGCCGGCCTGCGCGCCGCGCTGCGCCTCGCCGACGACCCCGACGCCCGCGTGTCGATCGCCCAGGTGGCCGGCCAGACCCTGCGGGTCATCGACGCCATCGGCGTCGATGCCGACGCTGCGGTGGGAACGTCGATCGCCATGGACCGCGTGCCCACCCCCGTCGTCGACGGGCTCGCCAACCTCGAGCCGTCGGTGGCCGACGGTGCGCTCCCCATCGACCTCGGCGGCTCGGCCGACGGCGCCCAGCGCCACGTCAGCCTCCTGGTCGCCCCGCTCGCGGCGCAGAACGACCTGTCGGGCGCGCTCGTCCTCACCACCCGCCGGCCCATCGCCGCCACCACCCGCCAGAGCATCGAGACCCTGTCGTCGACGGTGTCGCTGGCCCTCGAGAGCGCCACGCTCACCGAGAACCTGCTGCGCCGCCGCAGCGAGCGCCGGTTCCGCGCCCTGGTGGAGAACTCCTCCGACATCGTGCTGGTGGTCAACGACGAGCGGCAGATCTCCTTCGCCAGCCCCGCCGCCCACCGCCTCCTCGGCCTCCCCGAGAAGACCCTGGTGGGCAGCCACCCGGCCCGCTGGGTCCACCCGGACGACTGGCCCACCCTGGCCCGCATGCTCGACGGCGAGCCCAACCCGACCCTCGGCGACGCGGACGAGATCGAGGTGCGGATCCGCCACATCGACGGCAGCCACCGCTGGTTCGAGATCCACACCAAGGACCTGCGCCACGACCCCGAGATCGAGGGGCTCGTCGTGACCGCCCGCGAGATCACCGACCGCAAGGCCACCGAGCAGCAGCTCGCGGCCAACGAGGCCCGCTTCCGTGCGCTGGTCCAGCACTCCACCGACGTCGTCGCCGTCATCGACGCCGCCGGCCGGTTCGCCTACGTCAGCCCCGCCGTCAACGAGATGCTGGGCTTCCCGCCCGAGGAGCTCGAGGGCACCCAGGCCGTCGCCCTCCTCGGCGCCGACGACTTCGAGCGCTTCCGGGTCGCGTACCCGGAGCTCTCCCACAGCACCCTCCCCACCGAGAGCCTCCAGGTGAGCCGGGTCGAGGCCCAGGTGACGCACCGCTCGGGCGAGGTCCGCACGCTCGACATCGCCATCAGCGACCTGCGCCACGAGCCGTCGGTGGCCGGCCTGGTGCTCAACGCCCGTGACATCACGGTGCGCAAGGCGCTGGAGCACGACCTCCGCTACCAGGCGCTGCACGACACGCTCACCGGCCTGGCCAACCGCACGATGTTCACCCAACAGACGGCGTCTGCCCTCCGCGCCGCCGAACCGCACGGCGCCTCGGTGGGCGCCCTGTTCATCGACCTCGACGACTTCAAGACCGTGAACGACAGCCTCGGCCACGCCGTGGGCGACGAGCTCCTGCAGGAGGTGGCCAACCGGCTCATCGCCTCGCTGTCGAAGGCCGACCTCGCCTGCCGCCTCGGCGGCGACGAGTTCGCCGTGCTGGTGGTCGACGCCGACGGCGAGCGTGGCGTGGTGGCCGTGGCCGACCAGGTGATCGACCTGGTGGCCCAGCCGTTCCGCATCCAGGGCCGCGAGATCCGGGTGACCTGCAGCATCGGCATCGCCCTCGCCACCGGAGAGGAGGCCGACGCCGAGGTGCTGCTGCGCAGCGCCGACGTGGCCATGTACCTCGCCAAGGACCGCGGCAAGAACCGGGCCGCCATCTTCGAGGACCACCTCCACACCAGCGTGTTCGAGCGCCTCGAGCTCAAGGCCGACCTGGTGCGGGCCATCGAGGACGGCCAGCTGCGCTGCCACTACCAGCCCATCGTCTCGCTGCAGACCGGCCAGATCACCGGCGTCGAGGCCCTCGTCCGCTGGGACCACCCGGTGCGGGGCCGGCTCACGCCGGACACGTTCATCCCCCTCGCCGAGGACACCGGGCTCATCGTGCCGCTCGGCAAGTGGGTGCTGCGGGAGGCCTGCCAGCAGCTGCGGGCCTGGCAGCTCACCCTGCCGGCCACGTCGTCGCTCACCTGCAGCGTGAACCTCTCGGTGCGCCAGCTGGCCCACGAGGACATCGTGCGCGACGTGCGCGACGCCATCGAGGACGCGCAGCTCGACCCCTCCACCCTGACGCTGGAGATCACCGAGACCACGTTGATGCACGACACCGAGGTCACCCGGCACCGGCTGGCCCAGCTCCGCGAGCTCGGCCTGTCGCTGGCCGTCGACGACTTCGGCACCGGCTACTCGTCGCTGCAGTACGTGCAGCGCTTCCCGATCGACATCATCAAGATCGACCGCAGCTTCGTGACCGGCCTCGGCACCAACCCCGGCGACGGCGCCGTGGTCCAGTCGATGATCGAGCTCTCCCAGCGCCTCGGCGTGCACACCGTGGCCGAGGGCATCGACCGCCCCGAACAGGTCACCCTCCTCCAGTCGCTCGGCGCCGACCTCGGCCAGGGCTACCTGTTCTCCGAGCCCGTCCCCGCCGACAAGATCAGCGCCCTCCTCGCCAGCTCCCCCCACGAGAACCCCCGCTTCCTCCTCCACTGACCCTGCGGCAGGCAGCCGGCGCTCGTCCGTCGTCGACGACCACCGGCGCAGGCACGACGGTTGCGCTCAGGGCTCGAAGCGGTAGCCCATGCCGGGCTCGGTCAGGAAGTGGCGGGGCTGGGACGGGTCGGCCTCGAGCTTGCGGCGGATGCGAGCGAAGTAGACGCGCAGGTAGTTCGCCTCGCGCTCGTACTCGGGGCCCCACACCTCTTGCAGCAGCTGGCGCTGGCTCACCAGCTTCCCGGGGTTGCGCACCAGCAGCTCCACCAGGTGCCACTCGGTGGGGGTGAGCCGCACCTCCTCGCCGCCCCGCGTGATCCGCTTGGCAGCGAGGTCGATGGTGTGCTCGCCCATGGCGACCGAGGACCGCTCGTCGGAAGCCGGCGCCGAGCGGCGCACGGCGGCGCGCAACCGGGCGAGCAGCTCGTCCATGCCGAAGGGCTTGGTCACGAAGTCGTCGGCACCGGCGTCGAGCGCGGCGACCTTGTCGGCCTCGGACTCGCGGACCGAGAGGATGATGATCGGCACCGCGCTCCACCCCCGGATGCCCTCCACCACCTCGATGCCGTCGATGCCGGGAAGGCCGAGGTCGAGCACCACCACGTCAGGGTGGCGCTCGGCCGCCAACCGCAACGCCTCTTCGCCCGTCGGAGCCAGGTCGACGTCGTAGCCGCGGGCCTTCAGGTTGGTGGCGAGGGCGCGGCGGATCTGCGGCTCGTCGTCGACCACCAGCACGCGGGTCACGACGCCGCCTCCGGCTCGACGGGGACCTCGGGGCCGGCTGCAGCCGGCATGCGGATCACCATGGTCAGCCCTCCTCCGGGGGTCTCCTCGGCCTCGAGCTGCCCGCCCATGGCCTCGACGAAGCCTCGCGCCACCGCCAGCCCGAGCCCGACGCCGGTGTCCGACGACGCGTCGCCCAGCCGCTGGAAGGCCTGGAAGAGGTGCTCGACGCGGTCGGGCGCGATGCCCGGGCCGCGGTCGATCAGACGCAGGTCGACGCGGTCGGCCACCGCGCCGGCCTCGATCCGGACCGGCGACCCCTCGGGGCTGTAGCGCAGCGCGTTGGCCACCACGTTGGCCACCGAGCGCTCGAGCAGGGCCGGGTCGGCCAGGATCCGCGGCAGGCTCTCGGGGACCACGACCTCCACCCGCCCGGTGGGCTCGGAGATGCTGGCCAGGGCGCTGGCCACGACCTCCTCCCACCCCACGGGGTACGCCGTCACCTGGAGCACGCCGGTCTCCAGCCGGCTCATGTCGAGCAGGTTGCCCACGAGGTCGTTCAGGCGGTCGGTCTCCTCGTCGATGGTGGCGAGGAACTCGGCGGTGGCGTCGGGTTGCCAGTCGACGTCGTCCTGGAGCAGGCTCGACACCGACGCCTTGATCGACGCCAGCGGGGTGCGGAGGTCGTGGGAGACCGCCCGCAGGAGGGCGGTGCGCAGGGCGTCGGACTCGGCGGTCACCACCGCGGCGCCGGCCTCTTCGCGCAGCCGCCGCTGCTCGAGCGCCGAGCGCAGCTGGGCCACGAAGGCCTGGAGCACGCGCTGGTCCTCGGCGGCCAGCGTCGGTCCGTAGAGCACCAGCCGGGCCCGCTCCCCCAGCTCGGCGCCGTCCATGCGCCGCTCGACCTGGGGCGGCCGCACGCCGGAGGTGGACTCCTCGGTCCAGGCCCCGGTGGTCGGGTCCTGGACCTCGACCACGGTGGCGTCGAGGCCGAACGTGGAGCGCAGCCGGTCGAGCATGGGCGGCAGCGGGTCGTCGGAGCCGAGCAGCCCGGCCGCCACCCGGGCCAGCGCCTCGGCCTCGGCCCCGGCGCGCACGCCGGCCTGGGCGCGGCGCGCCGCCTGGGTGGCCAGGAAGGAGATCACCCCGCCCACCACCAGGAAGCCGCCCAGGCCGACGGCGTTCTCGGCATCGGCGATGGTGAACGTGTGGATCGGCTCGGTGAGGAACCAGTTCAACGCCAGCGATCCCGCCACCGCGGCGAAGAGCCCGGGCCCGATCCCGCCGATGGTGGCGGCGGCCACCACGAGCATGAGGAACGCCATGAGGTCGGCGGACAGGGCGACGTCGGGACGGAAGGGCACCAGCACGGCGGTGAGGAGCGGGACGCCGAGCAGGGCGATGGCCCACCCCGTGCTGCGCCGGCGGGCCGAGAGCGCGTCGCCGCCCCGCCGGACCCGCGGCAGCGCCGGCCCGTCGGCGCTGGTGTCGTAGCTGATGACGTGCAGGTCGAACGAGCCGGCCTGCCGCGCCACCGCGTTGATGACCGAGCCCTTCCACAGCTCGGCCCAGCGCGAGCGCCGCGAGGCACCCAGCACCAGCTGGGTGGCCCGCTCGGCCTCCGCGAAGCGGGTGAGCGCCGGGGCGACGTCGGTGCCCACCACCTCGTGGTAGCTCCCACCCAGGTCCTCCAGCAGCTGGCGGTGGGCGTCGAGCAGCTCGGGCGGGGCGTCCGCCAGCCCGTCGCTCGGGCGCACGTGCACGCCGAGCAGGTCGCCCTTGGCGCGAGCGGCCATGCGCGCCGCCCGCCGGATCAGCGCCTCCCCCGACGCCGAGCCGGTGACCGCCACCACCACGCGCTCCCGGGTCTCCCACGTGCCGGCGATGCCGTGGTTGGCCAGGTAGTCCTGCAGCGAGTCGTCGACCCCGTCGGCCACCCACAGCAGGGCCAGCTCGCGCAGGGCGGTGAGGTTGCCCACGCGGAAGTAGTTGCCGAGGGCGGCGTCGACCTTGTCGGCGGCGTAGATGTTGCCGTGGGCCATGCGGCGGCGCAGCGCCTCGGGGACCATGTCGACCAGCTCGATCTGGTCGGCGGCGCGCACCATGGCGTCGGGGATGGTTTCGCGCTGCTTGGTGCCGGTGATCTTCTCGACCACGTCGTTCAGCGACTCGAGGTGCTGCACGTTGACGGTGCTCACGACGTCGATGCCGGCGTCGAGCAGCTCCTGCACGTCGCGCCACCGCTTGGCGTGGCGCGAGCCCGGCGCGTTGGTGTGGGCCAGCTCGTCGACCAGCACCACCTCGGGGCGCCGGGCCAGCACGGCATCGAGGTCGAGCTCCTCCAGCTCCTGGCCGCGGTACGGGAACCGCGCTCGGGGCACGACCTCGAGGTCGCGCAGCTGGGCGACGGTCTTGGCCCGACCGTGGGTCTCGACGTAGCCGACCACGACGTCGGTGCCCCGCTCGGCCCGGCGCCAGCCCTCGTCGAGCATGGCGAAGGTCTTGCCCACGCCCGGCGCGGCACCCAGGTACACGCGCAGGCGACCGCGGCGCCGTCCCGCGGGGACCGCCTCGTCGGTCGTGCCGTCGGCCATCAGCGGACCCTACGGCGGGGCCGGTCCGTGGGGCGGCCGTCGCGGTGGGGTGCGGGGGACCGGCCGGTCGTGGACGGCCGGCCCCCCACAGCGATCGGCCCCCGGGCCTGGAGGCGCCCGAGGGCCGAGGTCACGAGGCGGCCTCGGCCACCGACAGGTTCAGCGTGAGCACGTTGACCCCCGGCTCGCCGAGGAAGCCCAGGGTGCGGCCCTGGGTGTGGGCCCGCACCAGGGCCAGCACCTCGGCCACGGGTAGGCCCCGCTCCCTCGCCACGCGGGGCGCCTGCAGCCGGGCGTTGGCCACCGAGATCTGCGGGTCGACCCCGGAGCCGGAGCCGGTGACCGCGTCGACCGGCACGGCGGTGCCCTTCGGCAGGTCGTTCTCGGCCCGGTACGCCGTCGCCCGTTCCTCCACCGCGGCGATCAGGTCGGGGTTGGTGGGCCCGAGGTTCGACGAACCGGAGGCGTCGTTGGCGACGTCGGCCACGTCGGCCGGCTCGACCTTCGGCTGCCCGTCGGCGTCGAGCACGGCCTTGCCGTCGGCATCGAGCACGGGGACCATCGACCCGGAGGCGCCGGCCCCCGCCGAGCTCGGGCGGGAGTGGAACCACTCGGCGCCGGTGAACTCCTGGCCGAGCAGGGACGAGCCGACGACCCGGCCATCGACCCGCACCAGCGAGCCGTCGGCCTTGGCGCCGAAGCCCAGCTGGGCGAGGCCGGTGAGGGCGAGGGGGTAGGCCACGCCGCAGAGCACGGTGAGGACGAGCAGCATCCGCAGGGCGGGCAGCAGTTGGCGGGTGAAGGTGCGCATGTCAGTTGACTCCGAGTCCCGTGATGAGGAGGTCGATGAGCTTGATGCCGAGGAACGGGGCGACCAGCCCGCCCAGGCCGTAGACGAGCAGGTTCCGGCGCAGGACCTCGGCGGCGCCACCGGCCCGGAACTTCACGCCCCGCAGGGCGATGGGGATGAGCCCCACGATGATCAGGGCGTTGAAGATGACCGCCGAGAGGATCGCCGAGTGCGCCGAGCCGAGGCGCATGATGTTCAGCGCGTCGAGGTCCGGGTACCGGGCCACGAACATCGCCGGCAGGATGGCGAAGTACTTGGCGACGTCGTTGGCGATCGAGAAGGTGGTCAGGGCGCCCCGGGTGATCAGGAGCTGCTTGCCGATCTCCACGATGTCGATGAGCTTCGTCGGGTCGGAGTCGAGGTCGACCATGTTCCCGGCCTCCTTGGCGGCCTGGGTCCCGGTGTTCATGGCCACGCCCACGTCGGCCAGGGCGAGGGCCGGGGCGTCGTTGGTGCCGTCGCCGGTCATGGCCACGAGCTTCCCGCCGGCCTGCTCCTCGCGGATGCGGGCCATCTTGTCCTCGGGGGTGGCCTCGGCCAGGAAGTCGTCGACGCCGGCCTCGGCGGCGATGGCCCGGGCGGTGAGCGGGTTGTCGCCCGTGATCATCACGGTGCGGATGCCGAGCGACCGGAGCTCGGCGAAGCGCTCGACCATGCCCTGCTTCACCGTGTCCTTGAG
Organism: Aquihabitans sp. G128; assembly: GCF_019048865.1. GTDB lineage: Bacteria > Actinomycetota > Acidimicrobiia > Acidimicrobiales > Iamiaceae > Aquihabitans. The sequence goes on from NZ_CP077604.1 coordinate 3,264,312, forward strand.
GTGGATCACGCCCAGGACCCGGCTGCCCTCCGCCACCGCGAGCGGCGTGCCGCCGTCGTTGGCGATGCGCTCGACGATCGGGGCGAGGTCGGCCGGCACGGTGCCGCCCTGCTCCTCGACCCAGCGGATGAGCGAGTCGGTGGCGCCCTTGCGGATGGACCGGGCGCCGTTCCAGTCGGTGAAGTCGACCCCCGACATGCGGGTCTGGGCGGTGAACGGCACCAGGACGGCGTCGTCGAGCGTGCGCTCGGGGTCGAGCCCGTGGCGGTCCCGGGCCAGGTCCACGATGGACCGGCCCTCCGGCGTCTCGTCGGCCAGGCTCGAGAGCAGGGCCGCCTCGGCGATCTCGTCGTCGGTGACGTCGCCCACCGGCACCAGCTCGGCCGCCATGCGGTTGCCGTAGGTGATGGTCCCGGTCTTGTCGAGCAGCAGCGTCGACACGTCCCCGGCCGCCTCGACCGCCCGGCCCGACATGGCCAGCACGTTCTTCTGCACCATGCGGTCCATGCCGGCGATGCCGATGGCCGAGAGCAGCCCGCCGATGGTGGTGGGGATCAGGCAGACCAGCAGCGCCACCAGCACCACGATGGGCTGCTCGGCGCCGGAGTAGACGGCCAGCGGCTGCAACGTGACCGTGGCCAGCAGGAAGATGATGGTGAGGCCCGAGAGCAGGATGTTGAGGGCGATCTCGTTGGGGGTCTTCTGCCGCTCGGCGCCCTCCACGAGGGCGATCATCCGGTCGATGAAGCCCTCGCCCGGCTTCTGGGTGATGCGCACCACGATGCGGTCCGACAGCACGCGGGTCCCGCCGGTGACCGCCGAGCGGTCGCCGCCGCTCTCGCGCACCACGGGGGCCGACTCGCCGGTGATGGCCGACTCGTCGACCGTCGCGATGCCCTCGACGATCTCGCCATCGCCCGGGATGAGGTCGCCGGGCTCCACCACGCACAGGTCGCCGGGGGCCAGCTGGTTCGACGGCACCTCGACCACCGAGAGGTCCGCCTGGCGGACCTTGGCCAGCGTCTCGGAGCGGGTCTTGCGCAGGCTGTCGGCCTGGGCCTTGCCCCGCCCCTCGGCCACCGCCTCGGCGAAGTTGGCGAACAGCACGGTGAACCACAGCCAGCCCGCCACCAGGCCGGCGAAGAGGTGGTCCACGCCCTGGTCCCCCAGGTCCCGCAGGAACAGGAGCGTGGTGAGCACGCTGCCGATCTCGACGATGAACATCACCGGGTTCCGCATCATCGAGCGGGGGTCGAGCTTGGCGAAGCTGTCGCCCACCGCCCGCTTGACGATGGCCGGCTCGAAGAGCGACGCCTTCGGCTTCGGGGCGGGGGTGGCGGCGGTGGGCTCGGGGACCGGGCTCGCCGGTTCGCCGGCCAACGTGGCGGTGGGGGTCATGGCAGCGGGCTCCTTCGGGAGGCTCACGAGAGGCCCAGGTGCTCGACGATGGGGCCGAGCGCCAGGACGGGGAAGTAGGTCAGGCCGACGACGATGAGGATCACGCCGGTGAGCAGGCCGGCGAAGAGCGGCGTGCCCGTGGGGAAGGTGCCGCTGGACGCCGGCACCCGCTGCTTGCGGGCGAGGGAGCCGGCGATGGCCAGCACCGGGACGATCAGCAGGAAGCGGCCGATCAGCATCGAGAGCCCGAGCGTGGTGTTGTACCAATCGGTCGCCCCGGCGAGGCCGCCGAAGGCGCTGCCGTTGTTGTTGCCGGCCGAGGTGAAGCCGTAGGCCACCTCGCTGAGGCCGTGGGGCCCCGGGTTGAGGATCGAGGCCTTGTTGCCGGTGACCAGCGAGGCGGCGGTGAAGCCGAGCACCGCGAACGGCACGGCCACGATGTAGAGCACCACCAGCTTCATCTCGGCGGCCTGGATCTTCTTGCCGAGGTACTCCGGCGTGCGGCCCACCATGAGCCCGGCGATGAACACGCCGAGCAGGGCGAAGACGAGGATGCCGTAGAGCCCGGCGCCCACCCCGCCGGGGCTGACCTCGCCCAGCATCATGTTGGCCAGCGGGGCCATGCCGCCCAGCGGCGTCATCGAGTCGTGGGCGCAGTTCACGGCGCCGGTGGACGTGCCCGTGGTGCTGGCGGCGAACACGCCGCACCCGGCCGAGCCGAACCGGACCTCCTTGCCCTCCATGTTGCCGCCGCCCTGGGTGGCGGTGACCACTTGGGTGACGCCGGCCTGGCGGAGCTCGGGGTTGCCCTTGACCTCCATGCCGGTGGCCAGCGCCACCGCACCCAGCCAGAGGACCATCATCGTGGCGAACAGCACCCAGCCCTGGCGCTGGTCCTTGATCATCCGGCCGAACGAGAACGTCACGGCGAAGGGGATGAGCAGCAGCGAGAAGATCTGCAGCAGGTCGGTGAACCCGTTGGCGTTGGCGAACGGGTGCATGGAGTTGGCGTTGAGCGTGCCGCCACCGTTGGTGCCGAGCATCTTCACCGCCTCCTGGCTGGCGAAGGGGCCGCCGGGGATGGCCTGCGTGGCCCCCTGGAGGGTGCGGGCGGTGGTGAACCCGTGGAGGTTCTGGATGGCGCCCTGGCTGATCAGGACGAGGCCCACCACGATGCACAGCGGCACCATGATCCGCAGCGTGCCGCGCACCAGGTCGACCCAGAAGTTGCCGATGGTGCCGGCCCTGCGGCGGGCCAGGGCTCGCACCAGCGCCATGGCCACGCACAGGCCCACCACCGGCGAGACGAAGTTCTGGACGGCCAGGCCGACCATCTGCGTGAACGGGCTCATGGTCGTCTCGCCGGCGTAGTTCTGCCAGTTCGTGTTGGTGACGAAGCTCACCGCGGTGTTCCAGGCGAGCGGCACCGGCACGGCGCCGAAGCCGTCGGGGTTGAACGGCAGCGAGCCCTGCAGGCGCTGGATGGCGAACAGGAGCAGGACCGACACCAGCGAGAAGGCCAGCAGGGAGAGGGCGTAGGTGTTCCACCGCTGCTCTCGCTCCTCGTCGATGCCGCAGAGCCGGTAGATGCGGCGCTCGACGGGGCCGAAGACCTTGTCGGCCCGGGAGGCCGAACCGTCGTAGACGTTGGCCACGTAGGGGCCGAGGACGCGGGTGCCGGCCACGATCAGCGCCACCAGGGCGAGCAGTTGGAACCAGGACGCAGCAGCCATCAGAACTTCTCCGGGAACACGAGGGTGAGGATCAGGTAGCCGGTGACCAGCAGGGCGATCACCAGGCCGATCACGTTGTCGGCGCTCACGACCGGGCTCCGGCGGTCGCGCGGGCCGGGGCCCCGACGGCCTCTGCGGGCGGGTCGGGCTCGCCGGCGCCCTGGGGGTCGCCGTGGTCCCGGTCCGGCCCGATGATGCGGTCGCAGAGGACGGTGAAACCGGCGGCCACGGCGAAGAACGCCACCGTGACGACGAGGAAGAGGAGATCGGCCATGGGTGCCGGTGTACGACCGGGCCACACCAGGGGGAAGGGTGTTGGCGCGCTGTTGACGCGGCGGCGGGGTTTCTTGTCGCGTTGTTTGCAGCGCTGCCGCCAGGACGGGCGTACAACGGACCCATGAGACCAGTGATGGACGACAGGGGTGTGATGGGGCTGAGCGTCGGCGTGCTCGGCTCGATCGGCGTGGCGGGGCTGCTCACCAGCTTCCGGGGCGAGATCGACCAGACGAACGTGGCCCTGGCCCTGGTCCTGGTGGTGGTGGTCGCCGCCTACACCGGCGGTCGGGCCGCCGGCTCGCTCTCCGGCGTCGTGGCGGCGGTCTCCTTCGACTTCTTCCACACCCAGCCGTACCGATCCCTGGCCATCAAGAGCGCCGACGACGTGTGGACCACGCTGCTGCTCGTGGCCGTCGGGCTGGCCGTGGGCCAGATCGCGACGTCCCGCCGGGTGGCCAAGGTCGCCGAGCGGGCCGGCACCGAGGAGGTGGCCGGCATCCACCGGGTGACCGAGCTCAGCGCCGGCGGTGCGGCCGGCCCCGAGGTGGTCGCCGCCGTCGAGGCCGAGGTCGCCGCCGTGCTGCGCCTGCGGCGCTGCACGTTCACCACCGACCCCGTCGACGCGTCGCTGGCCCGCATGGAGCCCGGCGGCCGGGTGGGCGGCGCGCCGTACGTCTTCCAGGGCGACGCCTTCGTGCTGCCCGCCGACGGGGTCGTCATCGAGGTCCGCCACGGCGAACGCCTCCTGGGATCGCTGGTCGCCACGCCGCCGTCGGAGCCCGAGGGCATCGACCGCGATCGGCGCCGGACCGCCGTCGCCCTGGCCGACGTCCTCGGCCTGGCCCTCGCCGTGGCCGGCGCGCCGGACGCCGCTCGCTGAGCGCCGCTCGCCCGCCCTGACCAGGCGGCCCGCCTCGCCGCGGTCAGGGCGCGGGGGCCGCCGGGCGGGCCATCCGAAGTAGCGTCGGCCGACGTGTCGGCCTCACCTGCGTTCGTCTCCCGCCTGGTGCGCCTGCTGCTCGTCGACGGCGACGGTGGGCCGGTCGGCCGCGTCCAGGACGTCGTGCTGGTGCCCTCCGGCCAGGACCTGCGCGTCCTCGGGTTCGTGGCCCAGTTCCAGCGCCGCCACATCTTCGTGAACGTCGCCCGGGTGAGCGAGATCAGCGCCACCGGCGTCCGGCTCCGAGGCGGCACGGTCGACATGCGCTCGTTCCAGCAGCGCCCCGGCGAGAAGCTGGCGGTCCGGGACCTGTTCGACACCCGCATCGGCGACGAGTACCTCACCGACCTCGCCATCACCCCCGGCCCGGACAACGCCTTCTGGTTCGTCACCCAGGCCGCGCTCGGGCGACGCGGGCCGCTGCGACGGCGGGCGCCGCACGTGGTCCCGTGGACCGACGTCGCCTCGCACTTCGCCAGCACGCCGGAGGAGGCGCAGGTCGCCGAGCTGCGCGACCTGCACCCCACCGACGTCGTGTCCCGCCTCCAGTCGCTCCCGCTGGCCCGGCGCCAGCAGGTCATGGCCTTGCTGGCCGACGAGCAGGTGGCCGACCTCCTCGAGGAGATGCCCGACGAGGAAGCCGTGCGCCTCATCGAGACGCTCGACCTCGACCGGGCCGCCCACATCCTGGAGGAGATGGAGCCCGACGACGCCGTCGACCTCCTGGCCGACCTCGACGAGGGCGACCGCGCCGAGCTGCTCACCCGCATGCGTCCTGAGGAGAGCACGCCCCTGCGCCGCCTCCTGGCCTACGACGAGAACACCGCCGGCGGCCTCATGACCCCGGAGCCGGTCGTGCTCGGCCACACCACCACGGTGGCCGAGGCCCTGGCCCAGATCCGCATGCGCGAGCTGCCGGCCGAGCTGGCCGCCCAGGTCTTCGTCACCCAGCCCCCCACGTCCACCCCCACCGGCAAGTACCTGGGCGTCGTGGGCTTCCAGCGCCTCCTGCGCGAGCCGCCGGCCACCACCCTCGAGCACTGCGTCAACGACACCCACGAGCCGGTGGCCCCGGACCTGCCGCTCCGCGACGTCGCCGAGCGCCTGGCGTCCTACGACCTCCTGGCCATCCCGGTGTGCGACGGCGCCGGCCGCCTCGTCGGGGCCGTCACCGTCGACGACGTGCTCGACCACGTGCTGCCCGAGGGCTGGCGTCGCAGGACGACGCGCCGATGAAGTTCCCGGCCTCCAGCTCCCCCCGCGACGGCGACGAGCTCTCGCAGCCCCGCCGCCCCGGCGCGTTCGGTCGGACCTACGACCCCGACGCCTTCGGCCGCTTCGCCGAGGCCATCGCCCGCACCCTCGGCACCGGGCGCTTCCTCGTCATCCAGACCATCATCGTCGGGGCCTGGATCACGCTGAACGCCTTCGCGTGGCAGCTCCGCTGGGACAAGTACCCGTTCATCCTGCTGAACCTGGCGTTCTCCACCCAGGCCGCCTACGCCGCGCCGCTCATCCTCCTCGCCCAGAACCGCCAGGACGACCGCGACCGCGCCCAGTCCCAGGACGACCGCGACGTGAACGCCCGCACCCAGGCCGACACCGAGTACCTGGCCCGAGAGCTCTCCTCGGTCCGCCTCACCCTGGCCGACGTCGTCACCGCCGACGACCTGCGCCAGGCCGTCGACCGCGTCGGCCAGGCGTTGGAGGACCTGAACGAGCGGCTCGACGAGCTCCTGCCCGCCCCCACCGCCGAAGACCGGCCCGACGACGGGACCCCCGCATGACCTTCGATCGCCGGTGGGCCCGCTCGGCCCTCGCCACCCTGCTCGCCGCCGGTGCCCTCGCCGCGTGCAGCACCTCGGGGAGCGACGCCACGCCGAAGACCACCACCACCGTGGCTCGGACCACCACCACCGCCGAACCGGACCGGTCGACCACCTCCACCACCGAGGCCGCCGCCACCACCACCACGGTCCCCGGCGCGAAGGAGCTCGACTGGAAGGACTGCGACGGCGGCTTCGAGTGCGCCACCCTCGAGGTGCCGGTCGACTACAAGGACCCCGAGGGCGACACCATCGCCCTCGCCCTCGCCCGCCGACCCGCCACCGACCCCTCGGAGCGCATCGGCTCGCTGCTGATGAACCCCGGCGGCCCCGGCGGCTCGGCCGTCGACTTCATCGAGGGCAGCCCGCTGCCCAGCGAGCTCACGAAGCGCTTCGACATCGTGGGCTTCGACCCCCGCGGCGTGGGCCGCAGCGACCCGCTCGACTGCCGGAGCCACCTCCAGGAGATCTACCAGGTCGACCCCACCATGGAGGACCAGGCCGACAAGGACGCCTACCTCAAGGCCTCCAAGGCGTTCGTCGACGAGTGCGCCAAGAAGTACAAGGACCTCCTGCCGTTCCTGGGGACGGTCAACGTGGCCCGCGACATGGACGAGGTCCGCAAGGCGCTGGGCGAGGAGAAGATCACCTACGTCGGCTACTCCTACGGCACGTCCATCGGCCAGCAGTACGCCAAGGCGTTCCCCACCCACGTGCGGGCGATGGTCCTCGACGGCGTGGTCGACTCCTCGGTCTCGGGCCTGCAGGCCGCGGCCGGCCAGGCCAAGGGCTTCACCCGCGCCCTCGACAACTTCGTCGCTGCGTGCGACGCCAACGACTGCGGGCTCAAGGAGCCGGCCGCCCAGGTGATCGACGAGGTCATCGCCGACGCCGAGCAGGCCCCCATCCCCGCCAAGCGAGCCGGTCGGCCGGCCACCCCCGGGGTCGTCGCCCTCGCCCTCGGCCAGGCCCTGTACTCCGAGACCCTGTGGCCGCAGCTGGCGCGAGCCCTGCAGCAGGCCGCCACCGGGAACGGCAACGGCCTCGTCGGCCTGGCCGACCAGTACCTGCAGCGCCAACCCGACGGCAGCTACCCGAACGGCTTCGAGATCTACTTCGCCGTGAGCTGCCTCGACTCGCCGTGGCCGAAGGACCCGAACGAGGTCTTCACCTACGCCAAGCTCGTCGCCGCCCAGTACCCACGGGTGGGCGAGGCGCTGGTGAACGACTACGTGCGCTGCGCCCTCTGGCCCGGCAAGCCCCAGCCGGTGACCCCGCTGACCGCGGCGGTGAAGGGCCTGCCCCCCCCGTGGTGGTCATCAGCACCACCGGCGACCCCGCCACGCCCTACGAGTCCGGCGTGAAGGTGGCCAAGCAGATCCCCGGCGCGGTGCTCATCACCAACGTCGGCGAGGGGCACACGATCTTCGCCCAGGGCAAGGCCTGCGTCGACGACGCGGTCACCACCTACCTGGTCGACCTCACCCCGCCGAAGGCGGGCCTCAAGTGCGAGTGATCAGCCGGCCTGGTCGCCGGCCACCAAGCTCTCGAGGGTGAGCTCGGGCTGGTCGGCCACCAGCCGATCGAGCCAGTAGACGCTCTCGAACAGGGCGATGAGGGTGCCGTCGGCCTTGCCGAGGACGTCGACGCCGCGCATCGAGCGCAGCGCCGCCGCGCTGGCCGCGTCGGTGCGGCGGGCCACCGAGTAGGTGGTGGGGCTCAGCTCGACGGGAGCGCCGAACTCGTTCTCGAGCCGGTGCACCGCCACGTCGAACTGCATCGGCCCGACCGCGGCCAGCACGGGCGCCTGGTCCCCGGTGTCGGGGTCGCGCAGCACCTGCACCACGCCCTCCTCGTCGAGCTGGGCGATGCCCTTGCGGAACTGCTTGAACCGGCCGGTGTCGCGCACTCGGGCCACCGAGAAGTACTCGGGGGCGAAGCTGGGGATCCGGGGGAACGTCACCGGCGACTCGAACCAGAGCGTGTCGCCCACCCGCACGTCGGTGGCGTTGACCAGGCCGACCACGTCACCGGGGTAGGCGAGGTCGACCGTCTCGCGGTCGGCGCCGTTCACCGAGTGGGCGTACTTGGTGGCGAACGGCTTGCCGGTGTCGGCGTGGGTGACCACCATGCCCCGCTCGAAGGTCCCGGAGTTGACCCGCAGGAAGGCGATGCGGTCGCGGTGGGACTTGTCCATGTTGGCCTGGACCTTGAAGGCGAAGCCGCTGAACGGCGCGCCGAGGTCGCGCACCGCACCGTCGATGTCGGGGCGGGCCGACGGCGCCGGAGCCAGGTCGATGACCGCGTCGAGCAGGAGCCGCACCCCGAAGTTGGTGAGCGCCGAGCCGAAGAAGGTGGGCGACATCTCGCCGCCCAGGAACAGCTCGTCGTCGTGGTCGAGGCCCATGGTCCCGAGCAGCTCGACCTCGTCGCGCGCCGTGAGCCAGGTCTGGCCCTCCTCGGCCTCGGCCCGCTCGGGGCTCACGACCTCCTCGGGCGCCTCGGTGGCGCCCCGGGCGGTGCGGGTGAAGCGGATGAAGTCGCCGGAGCGCCGGTCGACCACGCCGCGGAAGTCCCCGGCGATGCCGACCGGCCAGGTGACCGGGGCGGCCACCACGCCGATCTTCTGCTCGATCTCGTCGAGCAGCTCGAGCGCCTCGTAGCCGGGGCGGTCCCACTTGTTGATGAAGGTGATGAGCGGCATCTGCCGGGCCTTCACCACCTCGAACAGCTTGAGGGTCTGCGGCTCGATGCCCTTGGCCGCGTCGAGCACCATCACCGCGGCATCGGCCGCGGCCAGCACGCGGTAGGTGTCCTCGGAGAAGTCGCGGTGGCCCGGGGTGTCGAGCAGGTTGACCACGCAGTCCCGATACGGGAACTGCAGCACCGTCGACGTGATGGAGATGCCGCGCTGCTGCTCCATCTCCATCCAGTCGGAGGTGGCCGACCGGCGATCGCCCCGCGCCTTGACGGCGCCGGCGCCACCGGAGAGGGCCCCGCCGTAGAGCAGGAACTTCTCGGTGAGCGTGGTCTTGCCCGCGTCGGGGTGGGAGATGATGGCGAAGGTGCGCCGGCGGGCGGCCTCGGCGGCAGGCGTGGTCACGAAGGGAGCTCCAGAGCGGTTCGGGCGATGGCGGCGGTGGTCGCCGCTACGAGCCGCAGTCGGCGCAGCGGCCGAGCAGGTCGAGGCGGTGGTGGTCCGGGCGGAAGCCGGTGGTCTCGGCCACCCGCTCCATGGCGGCCTCGAGCGAGCGCTCGAGCCGGTCGGACACGGTGAAGTCGGTGACCAGCCCGCAGTTGGTGCAGATCAGGTGGTGGTGGTGGTGATCGGTGAGGTCCTCGGCCAGCTCGAAGCGGGCGAACTCGTCGGTGCCGGCCACCCGGTGCACCACGCCGCAGGTCTCGAGCACCGACAGGTTCCGGTACGCCGAGCTCTGCGCCAGGCCGCCCGCCACCAGGATCTCGGCTGCGGTCAGCGGCCGGTCGGCGTCGACGAGGGCATCGACGAGGCTGCGCCGACCGGAGGTGTAGCGCTGGTCGGCCCCCGTGAGCCGGGCGCTGATCGCGTGGTGGAGGTCATCGGCCACCCGTCCACCCTACCGGGGGCCACCCGGCGCGGCCGGGGCCGAACCACCCACCGGAGCCCTCCACATCGGGGCGGAGCCTGCCGATGGGAACGGGACCCGCCTGGGCCGACGCCGGTTCGTAACGCTATCGTCACATCGCCACCGCCGGCCGCGACGGCTCCCCCTGGTCCACGCCGCCCGATCACGAGGATCTCGACCCATGAGCTGTGCCTGCCACCCTGACCCCGCCGACCGTGGGCCCGCCGAAGCCGCCGGCGTGAGCCGCCGGGCCGTCATCGCCGGTGGCCTGGCCGCCGGCCTGGTGCCCGCACTGGGCTGGGCCGGCACCGCCGGCGCGGCGCCCCGGGGCGCCGACGACGGCACGGGCACCGCCGAGGGCACCGGCCCCGGGCCCACCACCAACGACTTCGGCTTCCTGCCGCCCCGCCCGGCCACCGAGGTCCACCAGCAGAACATCATGTTCCCGGTGCTGCCCGACGCCACCCTGGGCAAGGCCACCTGGACCGACACCTACCTCGCCCCCCGCAGCAACGGCCGCAAGCACGAGGGCCAGGACCTCATGGGCAAGAAGCTGCTGAAGCTGCTGGCCTGCGTCGACGGCACCGTGGTCGAGCTCCGCTACGAGACCGGCGGCAACTCCCTCTACATCAAGGGGGTCGACGGCTACTACTACTGCTACCTGCACATCAACAACGACACGCCCGGCACCGACGACGGCAAGAACCCAGCGGCCTACGCCTTCGCTCCCGGCCTCGCCATCGGCTCCGTGGTCAAGCGGGGCCAGCACGTGGCCTTCCTCGGCGACAGCGGCAACGCCGAGGCCACCGGCTCGCACTGCCACTTCGAGATCCGCCTCCCCAACGCCAAGTGGTACAACGCCGCCGCCTGCAACGCGAAGTACTCCCTGCAGGCGGCCGAGCCCGCCAAGCTGCGGGCCCCGGTCGGCCCCGAGGCCTTCGCCCCGGCCGCCGGCGCCAAGCCCTTCGCCCAGCGCCAGGCCGACGACTTCCTCGGCGCCGTGCCGTCGCAGGCGTGGCTGACCTCGGCCATCTCCAACCTCGAGGGCGGCACGATCTCGCCCGACGCGTTCATCGAGAGCCAGCTCGCCACCGGCCGGGTCCAGGCCTTCACCAACCCCGTCATGCGCCTCTACCTCGCCGCCTTCGGCGGGATCCCGGCCTACGACGGCGTCCTGTACTGGGTCCGCCAGTGCCGGGCGGGGCTCACCCTCGACAAGGCCGCCACCGGCATCGTCGACTCGGCGAAGTTCACCACCCTCTGGGGCACGCTCTCGAACCGCGAGTTCGCCCGCCGCATCGAGCTGAACCTCAAGGGCGTCGAGCCCACCGCCGCCACTCTGGCCAACCTCACCGCCAAGCTCGACGGGGGCATGACCCGCCCGGCGCTGGCCCGCGAGCGCTGCGAGGACAGCACCTACCGGCCCACCATCGCCAACAAGATCCGCGTGCTGACCATCTACCACGCCATGCTCCACCGGGCCCCCGAGGCCAACTGGTGGACCACGTGGTCCGACCGCGACCGCACCAGCGCCACCGGCCTGGGCGACCTCATCCGGTCCATCCGCACCGGCGGCGAGTACGCCAAGCGCTTCCCCGCCAAGTAGCGCCGGGCCCGGCCAGGCCGGGCCAGGCTCGGCCGATCGCCACCGCCACCTCCTGGCGAACCGGGCTGACATCTGGCCGCCCCGACGACCAGAACCCCACCCACCACGGCGGGTGTCGGCGTCGACCGCTCGGGTTCAGGGCCGCGAGCGACGGGCGATGGCCCGGGCCCAGGCGCGGGCGCCCGCCCCGCTGGAGCGCAGCGAGGCGCGGGCCTGCTGGGCCGAACGGCGGGCGCGGAGGCGGACCGCTCGAGCCTGGTCGGTCACGCCTGCGGCCCGGGTCCGGATGGCGTGCCCGACAGCACGGCGGGACGCGCCGGCGCGCTGGGCCGCCGACCGGAGGCTGGCGCCCACCGCTCGAGCCGGCGCGACCGCCGAGCGCAGCCCGGACCGGATCGCCCGTCCCGTCGACCGCACCGAGGACGTCGCGGCCCCACCAGCGCGCCGGAGCGCCGCCACCGCCGCTCGGGCACCGGCGGCGCCGGCAGCCGCAGCCGAACGGATCGGCGCCAGTGCAGCGCCGGCCAGGCGGCGGACCTGTCCCCACCCGCCCGCGATCGCCGCTGCCGACCCCCGGACCAGGCCTGCGGCGCCTCGGGCGATCGCCCGCACGGGTGCGACGCTCGCACGCAGCCCACGGCCAACGCTGCTCAGCACGACCTTCGTGCCGGCCCCGATCGCCGCCCCACCCCGCCGTACGGCTCCGACGAGGAGGACCGCGGGTCGCAGCCCGGCGCGTCCGATGGCCACCGCCGCCGCTCCGGCACGTCGGAGCCCCACGCCCGCCCCTCGTACGACGAGCGCCACCGCTCGGCCGACGGCCTGCACCGGTGCGACGATCACCCGCACCGTCGCCCGGATCGCGGATCCGGCCTGCGCCACCAGCCCCCGCACGCCCCGACCGACCGCCAGCAAGGGCGAGGCCACCGCACGAGCACCTGCCCGCACGGCCTCCCCCACCCGCTTCCCCAGCGCCCGCGCGCCGCGCCCCAACCGCCGCACCGGCACGGTGATCGCACGAGCACCCGCGGCCAACGCCGCCCCGACACCGCGCACCATCGCCACCACACCCCGACCCAGCTGCCGCAGCGGTGCCACGACGACACGGGCACCGCTGCGCAACGCCACCCCGATCCGCCGCACCACCGCCACCGCACCCCGACCCAGCTGCCGCACCGGTAGGGCCACGCCACGAGCCGCGGCCCGCAGCGCAACGCCGACCCGCCGCACCAGAGCGACCGACCCCCGACCGAACGCCCGCACCGGCAGAGCCACCGCCCGCGCCCCGGCACGCAGCGCCACCCCGACCCGCCGCACCAGAGCGACCGCACCCCGGCCCAGCTGGCGCACCGCCGCAGCCACGCCACGGGCGCCGCCCCGCAGCGCAACGCCGACCCGCCGCACCAGGGCGACCGACCCCCGGCCGAACGCCCGCACCGGCAGAGCCACCGCCCGCGCCCCGGCGCGCAGCGCCACCCCGATCCGCCGCACCAGAGCGACCGCACCCCGACCGAGCTGGCCCATCGGAGCGACGACGACACGGAGGGCGGCACGGAGGGCGACGCCGACGCGCCGCACCAGGGCGACCGCACCCCGGCCCAGCTGGCCCGCCGCCGTCGCGATGGCCCGCCCCGCCGAGCGAACGGCGTGGTCCGCTCCTCGGCCGAGGGCCGCCAGGCTCCGACCTGCTCCAGCCAGCACCGCCCATGCGGCGCGGAAGGGCCGGGCGGCGCCCCGCACGAGCGCCGAGGCGGCGCGGTCGAAGGCGTCCTCGACCCGACGGCCCAGCTCCACCGCCCCGTGGCCGATGCCGGCGACGCCTCGGCCCAGGCCCTTGAGCGCCTCCCACCCGAGCACGAACGGCAGCAACGGCACGGCGAGGATGCGCCCCACCACGCCGATCTCCTGCTCCTCACCGGCCGGCGCCACCGTCCCGCCGGCCCGGGGCTGGGTCGGCGCCGAGCCCGACGACCGTGCCGGCGCGGTCGGTGCGCTCGACGTCGGACCGCGCCGGGGTGGCGCGGCGACCTGCGCCACCGACGGGTCCGGCGCCGGCGCCACGCTCGAGGGTGCCGGCGCCGACGCGGGACCACGACGGGCCCCGACTCGCGCCGGTGGGGGCTCGAGGTCGAACGGCCCCGGCCTCCGGGTGGGCTCACCGACCTCCCCGCTCGGCGGCACCGCCGCGGTCTGGCCCACCGGCTTGCCTGTCGCGGGGCCGGAGTCGGTCGCCGCGGGCGCGGCCGGAGGCGCCAACGCACCGGGCACCGCGGCCCCGGCACCCGCTCCGTCCCCGGCGGGGGCGGTCTGGCCCTCAGCCCCGCCCACGGCGGCCGCCTCGGAGCTCGTCGCGGATGGCCTCCAGCCGACGCAGGGTGCTCGCGGGATCGAGCCGATCGAGCTCGTCGCGGGCGGCCACCACGGCGTCGGCATCCGCGGTCGCACCGGGCTCGGCGTCCGGCGCGGCAGGCAGGGCGCGGAGCTCGGCCACCAGCGCCTCGATCGCCACCGTCCGCTCCTCGACGTAGCCGACCTCGCGGTCGGTCCCCGGCGCACGGCCGTCGAGCAACGACGCCGCCTCGAGGACCGCGCCGTGGCCGGCCGCCACCGCCGCGCTCGCCGCGCCCGCCACCTCCAGCAGCGCGCCGTAGGCCGCCGCCAACCGCCGCCCGACCTCGCTGCCGACGTCGAGCGGCACCCCGGTGGCCAAGGCTGCGCTCGTCCGACGACCAGCACGCAGCTGCCGGCCCCGCCGCCAGGCGCTGCGCACCGGCAGCACGCAGCCCAGTCCGGCGGCGAGGATGCCGATCACCAGGACGAACGTCGAGCCCCCGAGCAGCCCCCACGCCACCAGGGCCAGCCCGCCCGCCACCAGCGTGGCGTCGAACCAGCCCGGGCCGCCCTCGACGTCAGGCAGCAGGTCGTCGATCAGCTCGTCGAGCTCGTCTCGTGACCGGCCGGGCGCGGTCTCGAGTGGCCGCAGCGGCCCCGGCTCGCGCGGCACCACCACCACCGCCCTGCCGTCCTGGACCCCCCGGTCGTCGTCAGCCATCGCCGCCTCCTCGCGACGACCGGTCTACCCCCTCCGCGCACCCCCGCCGACACGACTGCGGGTGAGCACGCGCGACCGCAGGTCGGCGTCGAGCTCGGGATGCTCCCGAAGGGCCCGTGGCAGGCCATCGGCGATCGCATCGGCCACCAGCCACACCGCGGCCGGGCTGGCCAACCGCTGCCGGGTGGGCCCGGGGAACTCGATGTCGAGCATCTTCACGTGCAGCAGGGCTCGAAGCCCCTTCAGCACCTCACCCATCGGTCCGCGCCCGAACACCTCGCGCAGGCCCTCCTCGATCCCCTCCTCGTGGCGGCCGCCTTCGACCGTCGACACGTAGTTCCCGTACGAACGGATGGCGGGCTTCCAGCTGCCGTCCCACCCGAGCGCCAGGTCGACCACGTTGCGGTCCCGCTCGAAGTGCAGGAGCAGGGGCGGGTCGGGGATGCGCCAGCCGTCGTGCGCCAGGATCGAGTACTCGTGGTCGTAGGCCGGTCGCAGGTCGTCGACCGGCCCGAACACCCGCCGGCCATCGGCATCGGTCGACAGCTCCGTGGTCAGCCCGGGCGTGAGGTGGGCGAGGGCGCGCAGGTGCTCGGCGAGCCCTTCGATGCTCGGCCCGGCCCCGTCGAACACCGCAGGATCGGGGAGGAACCGCACGGTGGTGCCGCTCGCCGTGGCCGGACCGACCCGCTCGAGCGCCGAGCTCCGCCACCCCTGGGCGAAGGACTGGCGGTGCGTGCCGGCCGGGCTGCGGACCTCGACCTCGAGCTCGGCGGACAGGGCGCAGACCGGGCCGAGCCCGATGCCGACGGAGAGGTGCACGTGCGGCACGTGGCCGTCGGCCGTGGCCGTGGCCGTGTCGCGGAACGAGGTGAAGCTGCGCTCCAGGAACGAGGTGCCGTCAGGGCCCGCCGCGATCGAGATCCCCGGACCGTCGTCGTCGACGGTGACCCACCCGTCCTCCGCGAGGTGGACCGCGATGCGGGTGGCGTGACCGCCGAGCACCTGGTCGAAGCTGTTCGCCACGACCTCCATCACGAGGTGGGTGAGCCCCCCTGGGCCCGTGCCCCCGATGTACATCCCGGGGCGCTTTCGCACGTGGGCCAGCTGATCCGAGAGGGTGTCGACCATGCCCCGATCGTACTCGTCCGGGGGCGTCCACGACCGGCCGGCGACGGTGTCAGATCATTGTGTCACAA
Organism: Aquihabitans sp. G128; assembly: GCF_019048865.1. Classification (GTDB taxonomy): domain Bacteria; phylum Actinomycetota; class Acidimicrobiia; order Acidimicrobiales; family Iamiaceae; genus Aquihabitans. Next base: position 3,279,947 of record NZ_CP077604.1, read on the forward strand.
GGGTTTGCGGGCAATCTGCGAGAAATCCGAAGGGTCCCTCCGAGGGCGGCCTGGGACCGGTCGAGAGGGCCCTCCAGAGCGCCTTCGGAGGGGGTGGGGGCGACGTGCGAAGATTGGCCCTTATGGCTACGCCCGTGGATCCCGAACTGCTCGACACCGCCGTCACCATCGCCCGCCAGGCCGGCGAGCTGACCCTGCAGTACTTCCGCCGGGACGACCTGGCCATCGACCGCAAGGGCGACGGCACGCCCGTCACCGCCGCCGACCGCGGCGCCGAGCGCCTCATCCGCGAGGAGCTCGAGGCCCGCTACCCGGACGACGGCATCCTCGGCGAGGAGGAGGCCGAGAAGATCGGCACCTCCGGCCGTCGCTGGATCATCGACCCCATCGACGGCACCAAGGCCTTCACCCACGGGGTGCCGCTCTACACCAACCTCTTGGCCCTCGAGGACGAGGACGGCATCGCCGTCGGCGTCATCAACGTGCCGGCCCTGGGCGAGACCGTCTACGCCGGCCGCGGCCTCGGCTGCTTCGACAACGGCGCCCCGTGCTCGGTCAACGACCGCGAGGGCATCGCCGACGCCTACCTCACCTCCAGCGGCCTCTCCCCCTGGGACGACGACTGCCTGCTGCGAGCCAAGGCCGCCAAGCTGAACCTGCGCACCTGGGGCGACGGCTACGGCTACGTCCTCGTGGCCACCGGCCGGGTGGAGGCCATGTTCGACCCCAAGGCCGAGCTCTACGACGTCGCCCCCATGCCGGTGATCCTCGCCGAGGCGGGCGGACGGTTCACGGCGCTGGACGGCAGCCTCTCGCCCGATGGCGGCAACGGCCTCGCCACCAACGGCAAGATCCACGACGAGCTGCTCGGCATCCTCAACGGCTGAACCAGCCATCGCCGGCCCTGACCGGGCCGGGCCGGACGACCGCCAAGCCGGGCCGGGCAACCGCGAGGCGGCTTCAGGCCTCGGCGGAGCCGGCCTCGTCGTCCTGCGCGGCGTCCCAGCCCACCAGGAGGTCGGCCCGGGCACGCGCCACGCGGGAGCGGATGGTGCCCACCGGGCACCCGCAGACCTCGGCGGCCTCGTGGTACGAGTAGCCCAGCAGCTGGGTGAGCACGAACGCCGTGCGGCGGTCGGGGTCCAGCAGCGCGAGCAGCTCCTGCAGCTCCAGGCCCAGCTCGTCGATCCCCGCGGAGCGCTCCACGGCCAGGACCCGCAAGCGGGCCTCGCGGGTCCGCATGCGGGTCCGGCGTCGGATGGTGTCGATGCAGGTCCGCCGGGCGATCGAGAGCAGCCACGTGCGGGCCGACGAATCGCCGCGGAACGCGTGCAGCCCCCGCAGCGCCCGCTCGTAGACCTCCTGCGTGAGGTCGTCGGCCGCCCCCCGGTCCACGAGGTGGGCGGCGAGGCGCCACACGTCGGCCTGGCTCTCCCGCACGAAGCGGGCCAGCGCCACCTGGTCGCCGTCGCGAGCCGCCAGGGCGGTGCGGGTCAGGTCGTCCACCCGTCCAGCATGGCCCCCGCGACCGGGTCGAGACGACTCCGGAGCGCCGGCCTCGGCCGACCGTCGAGCGGCCGCGGGAACCACCTGGGCCCGCCGTGCGACCCTGGGGACATGGTTCGACGTCCGCCTGCCGTGCTGCACCCGGGACCGCCCCGCGCTCGGGCTCGGCGCCTGCTGGCGTCGGCCGTGATCGTCGTGCTCTCGGTCCTCGGGACCGCCCGCCCGGCGGCGGCAGACCCCGCCAAGCCGACGGACTACCGCTCCCGCATCCTGACCGTGCACCCGGCGCTCCCCCGCGGCGTCGACCTCCGGGTGGTGGGCGGGGATGCCTTCCTCGAGCTCCAGGTCGACCGGGGCCACACCGCGGTGGTGGCCGACTACCAGCAGGGCCGCGACACCACCCCGCCGCCCTACCTCCGGGTCCGGGCCGACGGCACCGTCCAGGTCAACATCCGGTCGATCGCCTACGCGATCAACGCCTCCCGCTACGGGTCGGACTCCTCGGCCGCCCGTCCGGACGAGGCACCCCGCTGGAAGGTGGTCGCCACCGACGGCACCTACACCTGGCACGACCACCGCATCCACTGGATGTCGCCGCGCCCCCGTCGCGATCGACGGCAACCGGCGGGTCGACATGGGCGGTGCCGGCGGCACCTGGACGGTCGACGTCACTGCCGACGGCACCCCGGTCACCGTCCGCGGCGAGCTGCTCCTCTACCCGTCACCGTCGCCGCTGCCCTGGCTGGCCATCGTGGCCGTCGCGGCCGCCGTCGTGCTCGGCGTCGCCGTGGCCGCCGTGCGCCGCGGCGCGGCACCTCCCCACCGCGCCATCGCCTTCGGGCTGGCGGGCCTCGGCGGGCTGGCCACCGTCGTCGGCACGGTGCAGTGGCGGTCGATCCCGCCCGGCGCCGGGGGCAACCCGGTCACGGCGGTGGTCCCGGCCATCGCCGTGGTGGCCGCGCTGGCCGCCGCGCTCGTCGATCGCTACGTGGTCCGCCTCGCCGGGCTGGCCGCCGCCGCAGCCGCCCTCACGGGTTGGGCCGTGCTGCGCCGCCAGGTCCTGTTCCGTGCCGTGCTGCCCACCGACCTGTCGTTCCCGGTCGACCGGGTGGGCACCGCCCTGGCCCTCGGCGCCGGCGTGGCCACCGCGGCGGTGCTCGCCTGGCGACCGCCCACCAAGCGCCCAGCGTCCGCTCGAGCCGGCCGCGCCGCCTAGAGCCAGCCGCTCTGGCGGAAGCGGCGGTAGAGCACCACGACCACCAAGGCCATGAGCCCCAGGGCTACCGGGTAGCCGACCCACCAGTCCAGCTCCGGCATGTGGGTGAAGTTCATGCCCCAGATGCCGGCCAGCAGCGTGGGGGCGGCGATGAGCGCTGCCCAGCCCGAGATGGTGCGCATGTCGTCGTTCTGGCGGACGCTGACCTGGGCCAGGTTGGCGTTGAGGGCGTCGGTGAGCAGGTCCCGCACCAGCTCGGCCCGGCCGATCACCCGGCGCAGGTGGTCGGCCACGTCCCGGAAGTAGGCGTGCAGCTCGGGGTGGGCGGCGTCGGGCTCCTGCAGGTCGTCGAGCACGTCGACCACCGGGAGCACGTTGCGCAGCAGGTCGAGCACCTGGCGCTTGAGCCCGAAGATGCGCTCGGCGGGGTTCTCCCGGGCGTCGCTGAAGACCGACTGCTCCGCCTCGTCGACGTCGAGCTCCAGCTCCTGGATGACCGGGGCGTAGTCGTCGACCAGCTGGTCGGCCACCCCGTAGAGCACCGCCGCCGGGCCGCGGGCCAGCAGGTCGGGCTGGGCCTCGAGGCGCTGGCGCACCGGCTTGAGCGGGGTGGCGTCGCCGTGGCGGACCGTCACCACGAAGTTCGGGCCCAGCACCACCTGGATCTCGCCGATGGCCACCGAGTCGGGGCCGGCGTAGCGGGCCGTCTTGAGGACCACGAAGCTCACGTCGTCGGCGTAGTGCTCGAACTTGGCCCGCTGGTGGGCCTTGCACACGTCCTCCACCAGCAGCTCGTGGAAGCCGAACTCGGCGGCCACGGCGTCGATCTCGTCCATCGACGGGTCGTGCAGCCCGATCCAGGCGAAGCCACCGCCCGCCGCCGCCGTCTCCGCAGCGTCGGCCAGCTCCGTGTGCCCCTCGCGGCGGCCCGAGCGGTACACCCCGCAGTCGACGATCACCCCGGCAGTCTGCCCCAGCTCCCAGGTGATTCTGCGACCGAAGGGTTCAGCGCCGGGCCACGCCGCCGATGGATGGGGCGCATGGAGCGGATCGCAGCAGTACTCGAACGGGAGCGGGAGCTCCTGGAGCTCCTCCTCTTCAAGTTGGTCGAGACCCGACTGATCCTCGAGAGCGGCGAGGTCCGCTTCCTCTCCCGTGCCACCCGCGAAGTCGAGCGGGCCCGCACCCGCACCCGCGAGGTCGACCTCATGCGGGCCGCCACCGTGGCCCAGCACGCCGACGGCTCCACGCTCCGCCGCCTGGCCGCCACCGCGCCCGAACCGTGGCCCGGCATCTTCCGGGACCACCACGACCTCCTGGTCGCCCTGGTGGCCGAGATCGAGGTCACGGCCCACCGCAACGCCGGCGAGGCCCGCTCCGGCCTCGACTCCCTGCGGTTGGCCAAGGTCTCCGCCGGCATGACCGAGCACCCCGGCGTCGACCGCCGTGACGCCGAGCTCGTCCGCCTCGCCCAGGGCGCCGCCTACGAGACCGTGCTGGCCACCGCCAGCCGCCTCCGCATGCCCGACCTCCTCGACTTCCTCCGCTAGCCGCCAACGGGCCGGCCTGCGGCAGGTGCAGGAGGTTCCTGGCTCCCGACACGTGCGGGTGCGGCCGGGCTCCTCCCCAGGGTCCGCGGCGGGGTCCGCGCAACCCCGGTGACCCGAACCCGGTTCGGTCGACCCGAGGACGATGAGGATCGAGCCCGGGACGCGGAACGCCCCGGGCGTGAGCCCGGGGCGCTTCGACGAAGGGGGGGTTTGGTGCGGTGGCGCTAGGCGCTGGCCGCGACCTGCTGCTGCTGGGTGCCGATGCGGTCGTGCCAGTGGCTGGCCTCGCCGATGGCGGTGGCGTAGCCGGCCTTGCGGCGGGCCACGCGGCCCTGGGGCTCGGCGGCCAGGTCGGCGGCCTCATCGGCCCCGTACTGGGCGGTGATGCCCTCACGGAGCATCTCGAGGGCCTCGGAGCGCAGCTGGGAGATGCGGGACTCGGTCACGCCGAGGAACGTGGCCAGCTCCTGGGACTTGCGCCCGTCGAGGAAGTAGCCGACGACCACGAGGCGGTGGCGCTCGGGCAGCAGGTGCACGGCGTCACGCAGGTAGGCGTGCAGCTCGCGGTTCTCGAGCTCCTCGCTCGGCTCGAGCATCGAGTCGTCGGTGAGCACCTCGACCAGGGTCAGGTCCTCTTCGCCGTCGTTCACGTCGTACTCGAGGGCGAGGACGACGGAGCGGAACATCTTGTCCTGGAGGCGGCGCAGTTCTTCCTGGCTGACGCCCAGGGCCTCGGCGGTCTCCTCGGGCGACGGCATGCGGCCCAGGTTCGAGGCGAGGCGCTGCTCGATCGACTCGAGGCGGCGGGCCAGGTTGCGGACCGAGCGGGGAGCCCAGTCGGCGGCCCGGACGGCATCGAGGATCGCGCCCCGGATGCGCTGGGCGGCGAAGCGGTCGAACGGGACGCCCCGCTCCTCGTCGTAGCGGCGGGCCGCCTCGACCAGGCCGAGGGCGCCGGCGGTGGCCAGCTCCTCACGGTCGACGTGGCGGGGGAAGTTCACCGCCACCTGGAACACCACGTGCCGCACGAGCGGCAGGTGCTGTTCGATCAACTCCTGGGTCTTGGGATCGGTCCCGGTACGCATCATCGCCCTCTTCTCGTTGGAGCCCCGTGTCCAGTGGAGCTTCATCCGTTTCGGACGCTCAGCTCCGGAACTTGAGCCATAATCTCGCGAAATACGGACCCAAATGCCACTTTTCGCCCGAAATGGGCCGGACGGCCCACGCTGAATGGCGCGGGCCGCAAATGACACGCTTGGGATTCGCATGGGCCCATCGGCCTACCCCGGTGACCTGGGGATTCGCGGATCGCGCGCCTCAACCGAAGCGGGCAGCCTTGACCCCGCGACGACCCAGCTCGGCCAGGAACGATTTCGCTTCCACCAGCTCCGCCAAGCCGCCGGCACCGGCGCGCAGCGCACGGCCCGAACCCAGCTCCACCGCCGCCAGGGCAGCGACCGCACCGCCGGCCACACCCGGTCGGTCCATGGCGCCGAGGATCTCCACCCGGATCCCGTCGTCGGCCCGGCCACGGACCTCGACGCGCACGGCCCCGAGGCCGGCCTCAGGGTGCGGGCGCCGCAGCATGGGCAGCGGCGCGGTCAGGCGGTCCCGACGGGTGGCGGCGAGCCGGGCGGTGACCCGGCCCACGCCCTTGAACGCCGGGACCAGCAGCAGCGCGTCGGGAAGGGCCGCCCGGTAGCAGTCGGCCGCGCCGATGGGATCGGGGAACCAGTTCAGCTCGCGACCGGAGCCCGCCGGCCGGCGCTGCCAGCCGCCGTCGCGCCAGTCGAGGGCGGTGCCGCGCAGCGAGTCGTGGTGCTGGCGGGCGCAGGCCGGTCCCCCGGTGCCGATCCGGGCGACGTGGATCTCGTCGACGGTGTCGAGCTGGTCGGCGGCGAAGCGAGCCAGGACGCAGGTGAGCCCGGGAGCGAACGTGGCCCCGATGGCCAGCGGCACGCCCCGGGCATCGGCCTCGGGACCGAGGTCGAGCAGGGCCGAGACGTCATCGATGGCGTCGGAGGTGGTGACGACCGGCGTGCCCCGGCCCACCAGGGCGCGGGCCAGGTCGACCTGGGTGCCGGCCGGCGTGGCGATGACCACGACGTCGGCCTCGGGGACCGACGGGTACGGGCCCAGCTCCGGCCGGGCCTTGGCGCCGAGCGCCGAGGCGACCTCGGTGACCCGGGGGCTGCGCTCGTCGCGCAGCACGACCTCGGTGACGGCGTCGGTGGAGGCGAGCTGGCGGGCGGCTCGGGTGCCGACGGCGCCCAGGCCCACGACCGCGACGCGCATCAGCGCAGCTCGTCGGGCGAGAGCTCTCGCCAGCCGCCCCGCTGGGGAGGCGTGCCGCCGCTGCCCCGGAGGCGCAGCACGGCGGCGATCCCACCGGCGACCCCCACCGCGACCAGCGCTCGTCGGATCAACGTCACGGCTGGGCTCCTGCGGAGGCTCGGGGACCGGGGGGCTTTCGTGGGGCTAGCTGGAATCGAACCAGCGACCTCACCCTTATCAGGGGTGCGCTCTAACCAACTGAGCTATAGCCCCGAGCGGGTGCCGATGGTAGGAGATCGGGCACCGGTGATGCGAACCGCAAAGGCGCCACGCCGTGGCAGCCGTGGCGCTCAGCGCCGTGGCGTGACGTCTTCCTCGATGACCACCAGGCGGATGCCGCCGGTCATCTCGCTGATGACGTTGATCAGGGCTGCGGTGAGCACGGTGACCACGGTCCCGGCCAGCACCCCGACGGCACCGATGGCGGCGCAGGCCCGGAACATCTGGTCCCCGTAGAACCGGTAGTTCTCGAGGCCGACGTCGGCCAGGAACTTCTGGAGGTTCTCGATCTGGCCGCTGGAGTACGCCAGGCCCCAGACGAGGGCGATGACGCCGAGCACCGCGAGGTACAGGCAGGTGTAGAGCACGAGGGCCAGCTTCAGCACCGACCACAGCTCGACGCGGCGGACCACCCGCTTGACGCGGCGGCCACGGCGCACCGCGCCCTGGGAGCGGGCCGGCGCCGCAGCAGGGGCAGCGGGCGGCGCATCGACCATCGGCGCCGGAGGCGCCAGGACAGGTGAGGCGGTGACCGCGGTGTCGTCGTGGGAGCTTCGCTCGGCGGGTGCCGGGGCGGGCGTGGCTCGGGTGCCACGGCGGGCGGCAGCACCGCCGTTGGCCGACTTGGCCGCCGCCTTGGCGCCGGCCCGGTTGCCGCTCTTGGCGCCGATCTTGGCCGAGCCCGGGCGCTTGCCGACCGAGTCCGGGCGGGGCGTGCGCTTGGGACCGGCGCCGCCGCGGGCAGCCGTCGGCGGCCGCTCCGGCGCAGCCGACGGGGCAGCACCGGGGGGCGCTTGGGGTCCGGCCTCGCCGGGACGGTCAACAGACACGCGTGAGAGTGTACGGGATCGGGCGTGACGGCCTGCCGTCAGCCGCCACGCGCCGCCGTCGGCCGACCACCGGCCGGACCGTCGTCGGGCTCCCAACGGGCGCGAGCGCTCGCCCGGGCGCCTCGACGCTCGACCGCCACCACCACGTCGTCGCCCTCCTCGCGGTAGCGCACGAGCCGCGCCTGGTTGGCCGCAGCCACCTCCGTCGCGGCGGCCCGGCCGCCGGCCGCGCCGGCGAGCGCGGCCGCATCGGCGGCCGCCTGGGCCGCCGCCCGGCGCGAGGCGCCGGCCGCCAGGTGGACCAGGCCGAGGCCGAGCACCCCGGCGAGCAGCAGCGCCACCGCCACCAGCGGGACCACCTGGCCGCCCTGGCCGCGGCCCCGGGCCCGGGCGGGCCAGCCTCCTCGATCGACCACCGTGCACCACCTTCCCCCGCCGGGCCCGAAGGGCGGGTCGGCGGCTGCGAAACCGTCGGAGCAGGGGAAGGTGGGACCAGCGCGAGCCGGCGAGGGGGTGGGGTCAGGCCTCTTCGTTCTCGCCGGCGGTGAGCACCGGAGCCACGGCGGCCACCGTGCGATCACCCTCGACGTTCATCACCCGGACGCCGGTGGCGTCGCGGCCCTGCGAGGAGATCGTGCGGACCTCCATGCGGGTGACCACCCCGTCGGAGGCGATGGCGAAGATCTCGTCGTCGATGGCCACCATGAAGGCGGCGACCACGAACCCCTTCTTGGCGGTGAGCTTGATGCCCCGCACGCCCTGCCCGCCCCGGTTCTGGATGTTGAACTTGTCGAGCTGGGTGCGCTTGCCGTAGCCGCCGTCGGTCACGATCAGGATGGCGGTGTCGTCGCGGGCGACGTCGCACGAGACGACCTCGTCGCCCGGCTTCATCTTCATGCCGCGCACGCCGGCGGTGGAGCGGCCCATGGGGCGCACGTCCTCCTGGGTGTAGCGGATGGTCATGCCGCTGCGGCTGACCATGAAGATCTCGTCGGCGTCGTTGACGGGGATGACCTTCACCAGCTCGTCGCCGTCGCGCAGGTTGATGGCGATGAGCCCGGCCCGCAGCGACGAGTCGTACTCGCTGAAGCGGGTCTTCTTCACCTGGCCGTTGCGGGTGGCGAAGAAGAGGTACTGGTTGGTCTCGTAGTCCCGGGTGTCGATGATCGCCTTGATCTGCTCGCCCGGCTGGAGCGGCAGCAGGTTCACGATGGCGGTGCCCCGGGCCGTGCGGTCCTTCATGGGGATCTCGTGGGCCTTGAGCCGGTAGACCCGGCCCAGGTTCGAGAAGAACAGCAGGTAGGCGTGCGCCGTCGTGGTGATGATGTGGGCGATGTAGTCCTCGTCGCGGAGCTTGCCGCCCGAGACGCCGCGCCCGCCGCGGCCCTGGCTCTTGAAGGCGTCGAAGGCGACGGTCTTCACGTAGCCCTTGGCCGACATGGTGACCACCAGGTCCTCGTCGTCGATGAGGTCCTCGATGTCGATGTCGCCGACGTCGTAGGTGACCTTGGAGACGCGATCGGTGGCGTACTTCTCGCGGATGGCGACCAGCTCGGTCTTGAGGACCTCGTCCAGCACGGCGCGATCGCCGAGGATGGCCTCGTACTCGGCGATGCGGCGGCGCAGCTCCGCCATCTCCTCCTCGAGCTGGGCCCGGCCCAGTCGGGTGAGGCGGTGCAGCTGCATGTCGAGGATGTACTCGGCCTGGGTCTCGCTGAACTCGAACGGGGCCTGCTGCAGCGCCTCGCGCGCCGCGGCCTTGTCCTCCGAGGCCCGGATGGTGGCGATGATCTGGTCGATCAGGTCGAGCGCCTTGATCAGGCCCTCGACGATGTGGGCCCGGTCCCGGGCCTTGCGCAGCCGGTACTCGGTGCGGCGGGTGATGACCTCGACCTGGTGGTCGATGTAGTAGCCGAGGCACTCGCGCAGGTTCAGCGTGCGGGGCACGCCGTCGACCAGGGCCACGGTGTTGACCGAGAACGTGGTCTGCATGGGGGTGCGCTTGTAGAGGTTGTTCAGGATGACCAGGCCCGGGGCGTCTCGCTTCAGCGTGATCACGATCCGGGTGTCGTTCCCCGAGGACTCCTCGTTGGCGTCGGAGATGCCTTCGATCTCCTTGGTGGCCACCAGCTCCTGGATCTTGGAGAGGACCTGGTTCGGGCCCACCTGGAAGGGCAGCTCGGTGATGACGATCTTGTCGCCACCCCGGGTGGACTCCTCGATCTCGGCCACGGCGCGCATGCGGATGGAGCCGCGACCCGTGCGGTAGGCGTCCATGATCCCGGCGCGGCCCATGATCAGCGCCCCGGTGGGGAAGTCCGGGCCCTTGACGTGGGCCATGAGGTCGTCCGGCGTGGCGTCGGGATTGTCGAGCAGGTGGACCGTGGCATCGATGACCTCGCCGAGGTTGTGCGGCGGGATGTTGGTGGCCATGCCCACGGCGATGCCCTGGCTGCCGTTGACCAGCAGGTTCGGGAAGCGGCTGGGGAGCACGGTGGGCTCGGAGAACTCACCGGAGTAGTTCTCGGCGAAGTCGACGGTCTCCTCGTCGATGTCGGCCAGCATCGAGAGGGCCAGCGGGGACTGGCGGCACTCGGTGTACCGGGCGGCGGCGGGGCCGTAGTCGGGCGAGCCGAAGTTGCCGTGGCCCTGCACCAGCGGGTGGCGCATGGAGTGGTCCTGGGCCATGCGCACCAGCGCCGCGTAGATCGACTGGTCGCCGTGGGGGTGGTACTTGCCGCCGGCCTCGCCGGTGACGCGGGCGCACTTCATGAACGGCCGGTCGGGACGGGCACCGAGGTCGTGCATGGCCCACATGATCCGGCGGTGCACCGGCTTGAGGCCGTCGCGCACGTCGGGCAGGGCGCGGGAGACGATGACCGACATGGAGTAGTCCAGGAAGGACCGCTCCATCTCGTCTTCGATCTCGATGGGCTCGATGAGGCCGTGGGCCGTCATCGTGGGGTCGGTGCCGGTGCCCTCGCCGTCGTCGCCGCCTTCGGCGTCCGGGAGGTCGGTCGGGGGGAGCTCGTCGTCAGCCATGGGTGCGTGGTGTCCTCGGGGTCGTCAGGGTCGGTGGTGCGCGGGCGAACTGGGCGGGAGCCTCAGATGTCCAGGAAGCGCACGTCCTTGGCGTTGGTCTGGATGAAGTTCTTCCGCAGCTCGACCTCGTCGCCCATGAGCATGGAGACGACGGTGTCGGCGGTGGCGGCCTGCTCGACCGAGACCTGCAGCAGGGTCCGGGAGCCGGAGGCCATGGTGGTCTCCTTGAGCTCGTCCCAGTCCATCTCGCCGAGGCCCTTCAGGCGGGCGAACTCCTTCTTGTGGCCGGGGTTGTCGGCCTGGAAGGCGTTCTTGGCGGCATCGTCCTTCAGGTACACCTTCTCCTTGCCCACCACCGTGGAGTACAGCGGGGGCTGGGCGATGTACACGTGCTTCTGCTCCACCAGGTCCTTCATGTGGCGGAAGAAGAACGTGAGCAGCAGGGTGCGGATGTGGCTGCCGTCGACGTCGGCGTCGCAGAGCAGGATCACCCGGTCGTAGCGGATCTTGGCCACGTCGAAGTCCTCGGCACCGAACCCGGCGCCGATGGCGGCGATCAGCGCCTGGATCTCGTTGTTCTTGAGCATCTTGTCGAGGCGGGCCCGCTCGACGTTGAGGATCTTCCCGCGGATGGGGAGGATGGCCTGGACCCGGGGGTCGCGGGCCTTGATGGCGGAGCCGCCGGCGGAGTCGCCCTCGACGATGAACAGCTCGCACTCGGACCGGTTCCGGCTGGAGCAGTCCTTGAGCTTGTCCGGCATGCCGGCGCCGTCGAGCGCCGACTTCCGACGGGTGGCGTCCCGTGCGGTGCGGGCCGCAGCCCGGGCCCGCTGGGCGTCGATGCCCTTCTTGACGATCTTGTTGGCCTCCGAGGGGTGCTCCTCGAGCCAGTAGCCCAGCTTCTCGTTGGTGGCCTTCTGGACCAGGGTCTTGATCTCGGGGTTGCCGAGCTTGGCCTTGGTCTGGCCCTCGAACTGCGGCTCGCGCAGGCGCACCGAGATGATGCCGGTGAGCCCCTCGCGGACGTCCTCGCCCGCCAGGTTGGCGTCCTTCTCCTTGAGGAGGTTGTGGCCGCGGGCGTACTTGTTCAGCACCGTGGTGAGCGCGGCCCGGAAGCCCTCTTCGTGGGTGCCGCCCTCGATGGTGGCGATGCCGTTGGCGAAGCTGTGGAGCCCGTCGGTCTGGTAGCCGTCGTTCCACTGGAACGCCAGCTCGACCTCGTGCTCCTCCTCCACCTGCTCGATGTAGCCGACCCGGCTGAACAGGGGACTCTTCGAGGCGTTCACGTGCTTGACGAAGTCGACGATGCCGTTGGCGTACTTGTAGACCACGGGCTCGTGGTCGTGGCCCTCGCGCTCGTCCTTGAACCGGATCTCCAGCGCCTTGTTCAGGAAGGCCATCATCTGGAAGCGCTCGAGCATGGTGCGAGCCGCGAACTCGGTGGTCTCGAAGATGCCGGCGTCGGGCCAGAACGAGACGGTGGTGCCGGTGCGGCCGCGAGGCGAGTCCCCGATGACCTCGAGCTTGGTGCGCTTGCTGCCGCCCTCGGCGAACTCGATCTGGTGCCGCTTGCCGTCGCGGTCGACCTCGACCACCACCCGGCTCGACAGGGCGTTCACCACGGAGACGCCCACGCCGTGCAGGCCGCCGGAGACCTTGTAGCCGCCGCCGCCGAACTTGCCGCCGCCGCCGATCTTGGTCAGCGCGATCTCGACGCCGGTGAGCTTGAACTCCTTGTTCACGTCGGTGGGGATGCCGCGGCCGTTGTCGACCACCCGGCAGCCGCCGTCGGCGAGGAGCGTGATGTCGATCCGGTCGCAGAAGCCGGCCATGGCCTCGTCGACGGAGTTGTCGACGACCTCCCACACCAGGTGGTGCAGCCCGGAGATGCCGGTGCCGCCGATGTACATGCCCGGGCGCTTCCGGACGTGGTCCAGCCCCTCGAGGATGGTCATGTTGCTGGCGTTGTAAGAGGACTCTGCGGCAGCCACGCGCGGCCTTTCAGGAGTGACGGAAGGAGCGGTGTGCGACTTCTCGGCCGGCGGTTCCGCAAAGGGGTGCGGACTGCTCACCGAGGCGCATCACGATGGGTCCCAGGGTACCACGCCAACGGGTGGTTTCCGGCCATCCTCGGACGCATCGGCGAGGGCGGAGAACGAGGCCCCACAACGGTTTGCGGCCGCCACCCGCACCGCCCGGACGAGGGGTCAGCGGCGGGTGACGCGGATGCCCACGGAGGTGACCTGATCGGCCCCCACCAGGGTGGCCAAGCGGGCCACGATCTCGGCCTCGGACCACTTGAGGTGGCTGGCCCAGCCGGGCCCGTCGACGCCGATCTTGAGGTGCCCGTGCTCGATGCCGAGCGGCTTCGCGTGCGGCGCCACCTCGGCGCCGACGACCTCCTCCCAGCGCTCGTGGATCAGCACGATGGCGTCGACGGTGGGCCCGCCGAGGCTGGCCATCACCGCATCGAGCCCGGCGGCGAGCGTGGTGGGCTCGGGCCCGTCACGACCGGGGAGCGGGGACCAGGGCACCGACGCAGTCTCGCGCCGCTCAGCCCTCGGTGACGACGCCCTCGCGGACGCGGAGCACCGTGCCGGGCACCGCGCCCTCGGGCAGGGCGCTGGCGGTGCTCAACACCGTCTGGCCCTCTGGCAGCGAGTCGAGCAGGGCGGCGCTGCGCTCGGGGTCGAGCTCGGAGAACACGTCGTCGAGCAGGAGCACCGGCGGCGTGTCGGTGCGCCGGGTGACCACCTCGTGGGCCGCCAGCCGCAGCGCGAGGGCCAACGAGCGCTGCTCCCCCTGCGACGCGTGGGTCCGGGCCGGGAGCCCGCTCAGCACCAGCTCCAGCTCGTCGCGGTGCGGCCCGACCGTCGACACCCCTCGGCGCAGGTCGTCCTTGCGCGCCGCGAGCAGGGCGGCGGCCAGGCCATCGGCCAGCCACGGCGGCTGGTAGATCGCCCGCACCTCGGCGGACGTGCGGGCCACCCGGTCGTAGGCGGTCCCGAGGATCGGCTCGAGGTCCACCACCAGCTCCTGGCGGGCCCGCGCGAGGGCCTCGCCGGCGGTGGTCAGCTTGGCGTCGAAGACGTCGAGGGTGAGCTCGACCTCGGCGTTGAGCCGACCGCCCGACTGCTTGAGCAGGGCGCCGCGCTGGCGCAGGATCCGGTCGAGGTCGCTCCGCAGCTGGTCGTGCTTCGGGTGCAGCGCCACGAGGGTCTCGTCGAGGTAGCCCCGACGGTCGCCGGGGCTGCCCTTCACCAGGGTGAGGTCGTCGGGCGAGAACGCCGTGACCCGCAGCGCCCCGAGCAGGTCTCGTGCTCGGCGCAGGGGCTGCCGGTTGAGCTGGGCCCGGTTGCGCCCGTTGGCCGAGATCTCGGCCTCCAGCAGGAGCTGGCGGCCCTCCCGCTCCCCTTCGGCCCGCACGATCGCCCGGTCGGCACCGGCCCGGATCAGCGCGTCGTTCGGGGCGCCGCGGAACGAGCCCAGCGTGGCGAGGTAGCCGACGGCCTCGAGCAGGTTGGTCTTGCCCTGGCCGTTGGGGCCGACCACGGCGGTCAGCCCGGGGGCGAAGGTGACGTCGGCCTCGTGGTAGCCCCGGAAGTCGGTCAGCCAGAGCCGGCGGAGGTGCACGGGTGCGGGAGCGGCGAGCCGGCGCGGCGGAGGCCGCTCAGCTCACCCGCACGGGCATGAGCAGGTACAGGAACTCCTGCGCGCCCGCCGAGCGGATGACCGCCGGCTTCTGGGCGTCGACGGTGTCGAGGGTGATCTCGTCGCCGGGCGTCACCTCGACGCCGCTGAGGAGGTAGTCCGGGTTGAACGCCACGGTGAGGTCCTCCCCTGCGTACGCGGCGTCCAGTTGCTCGTGGGCCTGGCCCACGTCCTGGGTGATCGCCACCAGCTCCAGCCCGTCGGGGCTCATGGCCAGCCGGACCGGCGTGTTGGGCTCGCGGGCCATCAGCTTCACGCGGCGGACCGCCTCGACCAGCGCCTCGCGCCCCACGGTGAGCCGGTTCGGGTGGCTGGCCGGGATGAGGCCCCGGTAGTTCGGGAACTCGCCTTCGATCAGGCGGGTGGTGAGCCGCACGCCGCCGACCTCGAAGGTGGCCTCGCGCTCGCCGAGCCGGAGGGTGATCTCCTCGGCGGAGCCCAGGAGGCGCTCCAGCTCGCGCAGGGCCCGGCTGGGCACCAGCACGCTCTGGCCCTCGCTCAGCACCGAGGCGCCGGGCAGGTCCCGCACGGCGAGCCGGTAGGAGTCGGTGGCCACGAGGCGGAGGCCGCCGGCCTCGGCGGCCATGAGCACGCCGGTGAGGATCGGGCGGGCGTCGTCGGCGCTGGCGGCCGGCACGACCTGGTGCAGGGCGGCGGCGAAGTCCTTGGCAGCCAGCGTCACGGCGTCCTCGGCGGGCATGCCCAGGCGGGGGAACTCGTCCGCCGGCAGGAGGCGCAGCGACGACTCGAAGCGACCGGCGGTGATGCTGGCCTCGTCGCCTTCGACCGCCACCTCGACCCGAGGGTCGCCCAGCGAGCGCACCAGGTCCGAGGCGATCTTCGACGGGAGCACGGCGATGCCGTCCCGCTCACCGGCGACCTCAAGCTCGACCTCGATGGTCAGCTCCAGGTCGCTGCCGGTGAGCTTCAGGCGGTTGCCGGTGAGCTCGGCTCGGACGCCGGCCAGGACGGGCAGGGCGCCGCCCCGGTTGGCCACCGCACGGCCGGCGGCGCCGAGGGCTTCGACGAGGCTGTCACGCTCGCAGCGGAACTTCACGGCTGGCGCTCGCTTTCTCCGGTGAGGATGCTTGGAAGAGGTGGGTGGAGGTAGTAGGGCCTGTGGATTGTGGACAAGCCACCATCGCGGCAGGTCAGGAGGGTCGGGCGGTACCCACCGTTCGTCCCCAGCGTCCCACAGGTCGCGGGGCCCGCGGCGCATGGCCTGCGGACGACGGGTCCGTCATCCCCCGGCCGACCCCCGTTCATCCCCCGGTCGGCGCGGGGGTTTCCACAGGGTCGTCCCCGGTGCGATGGGCCGCTATGCCCAGGTGCCTGTGGATGACGGTGGAAAAGTCGTGTGACGGCGGGCACCACGATCTGGTCGCTTCGCCGCACCTCAGCCGCCCTTGCGGATGTGCTGGATGAGCTCGGTGACCTGGTCGTAGACCTGGCGGCGCTCCTTCATGAGGGCCTTGATCTTCTCGACCGCGTGGATGACGGTCGTGTGGTCCCGGCCGCCGAACTCACGGGCGATGGCCGGGTACGAGAGGTCGGTGAGCTCGCGGAACACGTACATGGCGATCTGGCGGGCGGTCACCAGCGGTCGGCGGCGGCTCTTGCCCTGCAGGTCCTCGATGCTGAAGTCGAACAGCTCGGAGGTGGCCTGCAGGATGAGCGCCGGCGTGATGGGGCGGGGCTGGCGATCACCGAGGATGTCGTGGAGGTGCTTCTCGGCCTCCGGGAGCGTCAACGGCTCCTTGGTGAGCTTGGCCAGCGCCGAGACCCGGTTGAGGGCGCCCTCCAGCTCACGGATGTTGTCGGTGATGTTGGTGGCGATGAACTCGAGCACGTCGTCGGGGATCGGGACCGGCTCGACCTCGGCCTTCTTGCGGAGGATGGCGAGGCGGGTCTCGAGGTCCGGTGGCTGGATGTCGGTGATCAGCCCCATCTTGAACCGGCTGCGGAGGCGGTTCTCCAGGGTGGAGATCGCGTCCGGGGGGGCGATCGGAGCTGAGCACCAGCTGGCGGCGACCCTCGTGGAGGGCGTTGAACGTGTGGAAGAACTCCTCCTGGGTCTCCTTCCGGTTCTCGAGGAACTGGATGTCGTCGACCAGGAGGACGTCGACCTCGCGGTACCGGCGCTTGAACTCCGCCGACGTGTTGAGGCGGATGCTCTCGATGAACTGGTTCAGGAAGGTCTCGCTGGTCACGTAGCGGACCACGTAGTCGGGGTAGTTCTCCTCGACGTAGTGCTTGATGGCCTGGAGGAGGTGGGTCTTGCCCAGGCCGGCGTCGCCGTAGATGAACAGCGGGTTGTAGGACCGGCCAGGGGTCTCCGCCACGGCGAGGGCGGCGGCGTGGGCGAACCGGCTCGACGGGCCGGTGACGAAGTCGTCGAAGGTGAGCGTGCGGGGGTCGGCCGGGTTGATGCCGTTGCGCTCCGCCGGCGCCTGGGCCACTGGCGTGGGGGCGACGCCGAGCAGGTCGTCCAGCGGGTCGAGCGGCTGGCTCACCTCGGCGGCGTCCGGGCGGACCGACAGGTCGATGGCGAGCGCCTCGCCGCTCAGGTCGCGCACGATGTCCTCGACGAGCGACAGGTAGCGCGTCTCGAGCCGATCCTTGACCACGCCGTTGGGGACGGCGAGGCGGAGGGTGGCCCCGTCGCGCTCGAGGGCGGTGATGTCCTGGAACGTCGACCGCCAGACGGCATCGGAGACCTGCGTCTGCAACGAGGCTTGGCACGTCGTCCACAGGTCTTGTGCGTCTGCCAACTGCGGGTCTTCCCTCTTGCTGCGGCGCTCCACAGCCGGGTCCACACGCTGTGGAAAACGCAAGGTCGTGCCGCTGGACCGGATCGGCCACGGGTTCGCTCGTGCTCTCCAGCCGGCCGAGCGGGGCGACCCGGATCGGAGCGGCAGGGGTCGGACCGTAGCACCGGTCCGTGGGCCGCGCGCAAGGGCCTGGGACCGATGGCGCGAAGTCCCAGGTCACCTCCCCGAGCGGCCGAGACCGAGGCCTGGCCGAGAGCGGGCACCGGCGCGATTGCTCGGCGCGGTCGTGGGGGCGTAGCGTTGTCGGACGCCTGTAACAGGCGCGCCGCGCGTCCGTGGCGCCCTGAGTTGCCCGTGCCGGCGCCGGCACCCGCCGGACCACTCCTGGTCCGGCCCTCGAGGAGGAACACCAGTGAAGCGCACCTTCCAGCCCAACGTCCGCAAGCGGGCCAAGAACCACGGCTTCCGCCACCGGATGTCCACCCGCGCCGGCCGCGCCATCCTGCGCAGCCGTCGGGCCAAGGGCCGGGCCAAGCTGTCGGCCTGATCGCCCCCATCCGCGATCGCCGCACCTTCGCGGCGCTGCGGACCGAGGGCACCCGGGTCCGTCGGGGCCCGTTGTCGCTGGTCTTCCTCGACGACGATCCCGCCGGCACCCCTCGGGTGGCCTATGCGATCACCAAGCGGGTCGGGGGCGCCGTCGTGCGCAACCGGCTCCGTCGGCGGTTGCGGGCCATCTGCGCCGACCTCGCCCGTCCTGGGCCGGTCGCGCTGCCCCCCCGGTGCGCTCCTGATCTCCGCCGGGCCCGAAGCGTCCCGGCGCACCCCTGTTGAACTGAGGAACGACGTGGTCCGACTCCTCGAAGCGCTCGACGCCCGCCGGCACCCGGATCGGGACGCGCCGTGAGCGGCGCGGCGCGCGCCCTGCAGGCCCCGATCCGCCTCTACCAGGCGCTCCGGGCCGGTCGGCCCTCCCCTTGTCGCTTCGAGCCGTCGTGCTCCGCCTACGCCATGGAGGCCCTCGAGGTCCACGGTGCCGGTCGGGGCGGTTGGCTCTCGCTCCGCCGCATCAGCCGGTGCCACCCCTGGGGTGGCCACGGCTGGGACCCGGTCCCCCTCCCCCCGCAGCACGGCCGACGCCGGCGCTGACCACCACCACGAACGGACGGCCGCCTGATGTACACGCTCATCGCCAAACCGCTCGAAGTTCTTCTACGGGCTCTGGCCGAACTACGCCGGCGCCATCTCGCTGCTGACGCTCAGCATCATGATCATCCTGCTGCCGCTGACCCTCAAGGGCACGCGCTCGATGCTGGCCATGCAGAAGCTGCAGCCCGAGCTCAAGAAGCTCCAGAACAAGCACCGCGACGATCGGCAGAAGCTGAACGAAGAGGTGATGAAGTTCTACAAGGAGAACAACATCAACCCGATGTCGGGCTGCCTCCCGCTCATCCTGCAGATGCCGGTCTTCTTCATCCTCTACCGCACGCTGTACCAGCTGCTGAACCGGGCGCCCTACGGCTTCGACGTCGGTGCCGCCGTGGCCCGGTCGTCGAACAAGGTCAACGGGAGCGTGTTCGAGAAGTTCGGCTACTTCCGTCCCAAGCACCTGGACACCTCGTCCAAGCTGTATCAGGACCTCAGCTCCACCCGGGAGATGCGCTCCTTCGGGATCAACCTGGCCGAGTCGGCCCAGAAGGCCTTCTCCCACGGCTTCACCAAGGCGCTGCCGTTCATCGTGCTGGTCCTGGGCGTCACGGCCACCAGCTACTACCAGCAGAAGCAGATCGCCGGCCGGAACCCGGCGGCTGCCGCCGCCAACCCGCAGCAGCAGATGCTCATGAAGATCATGCCGCTGTTCTTCGCCTTCATCTCGCTGACGCTGCCGGCCGGCATCGTCGTGTACTTCCTGGTGTCGAACCTGTTCCGCATCGGCCAGCAGGCGTTCATCACCCGAACGATGTACCGCGACAGCGATGGCGTCGTGGCCACCACCGGCAAGGAAGTTGACACTTCGTCAACAGCGAAGCCCGGGGGGCTGCTGGCCCAGCTGCGCGAACAGGGGCTCCCGAGCCCCGCCAAGGCCCGCGAGGACTACCGCGCCGGCCGCGGCACCGTCACCGGCAAGACCGGCGCCAAGACCGCCACCAAGACCAGCGCGAAGGCGCCGGCCAAGGGTGGGGCCAAGGCCACGGCTGCCGAGAAGCCCAAGACCGCCAAGCCGGCTGCGCCTTCGCGCACGGCTGCGGGCCCGAGTCGAACGGCGCCTCAGAACGCCAACCGGTCCCGCACGAAGAAGAAGAGGAAGTGATCATCCGTGCAGTGGGTTGAGACCACGGGACGAACCGTGGAAGACGCAAAGGAAGCCGCGCTGGACCAGCTCGGCATCGACGAGAGCGAAGCCGAGTTCGAGGTGCTCGAGGAGCCCAAGACCGGGCTCTTCGGTCGGGTTCGCAGCGAGGCCCGCGTGCGGGCTCGCGTGGTGCCCAAGGCTCCCCGACCGAAGCAGGAGCGCCGTCCCCGCAAGCAGCGGGCTCGTCGTGAGGACGCCGCCCCCAAGGCCACCGGCGGTCGCAAGCCCGCCGGGACCACTGCGGTCGCCGATCCCGAAGCCGAGGTCGGCGACGACACCGAGGCCGCACCGGCCGCCAAGCCGGCCGCCAAGCGGGCTCCCGCCAAGAAGCGCAGCAATCGGAGCCGTTCCGGTTCCTCCTCCGGTGGCGAGGCCACCGACAACCAGGAAGGCAACGACATGAGCGACGACGCGGTCTCGGTCGACGAGCAGGCGGACATCATCAGCGAGTTCCTCGAGGGGCTGCTGGTGGCCCTCGACGTGTCCGGTGACATCGGCCGGACCAAGGTCGACGACGACACCGTCGAGCTGGCGGTCGAGGGCAACGACCTCGGGCTGCTCATCGGCCCCAAGGGCCAGACCCTCACCGCCGTGCACGAGCTCTCCCGCACCGTGCTGCAGCGTCGGGCCACCGGTCGCCACGACGGCCGGGTCCGCATCGACATCGGCGGCTACCGCCAGCGTCGCCAGGAGGCCCTTGCCCGCTTCGTGCGGGCCCAGGCCGACGAGGTGCTCGCCCAAGGCGTGGCCCGCTCGCTCGAGCCCATGAACGCGGTCGACCGCAAGGTCGTCCACGACACCGTGAACGAGATCGACGGCGTCGAGACGCTGTCCGAAGGCGTCGATCCCGACCGCCGCGTCGTGATCGTGCCCGAGGGCGCCGACGCTTGACCGCCTCGCTGACCGAGCTCCTCACCGAGAGCCGTCAGCTGGGCTTCCTCGGCCCGGGACCGGTCGAGGACCACATCTGGAGGGCGGCGGCCTACCTGGCCGCCGCCCCCGCCCCTCCCGCCCGCGCCCTCGACCTGGGTGCGGGCGGCGGTCTTCCCGGGCTGGTGCTCGCCGCGACCGCTTGGCCGGAGACGCACTGGTGCTTCCTGGACGGCATGTCCCGGCGCACCTCCTTCCTCGAGCGAGCCGTGGCCAAGCTGGGCCTCGCCGATCGTGTCGACGTCGTGACCGAACGGGCGGAGCTCACCGGCCACGATCCTGCGCACCGCGGGGCGTACGACCTGGTGGTCGCCCGGAGCTTCGCTGCCCCGGCCGTGGCCGCCGAGTGCGCCGCTCCCCTGCTGCGGCCCGGTGGCCACCTCGTGGTCAGCGAACCACCGGAAACGCCCCTGGCCGAGCGCTGGCCCGCGGAGGGCTTGGCCGAGCTGGGGTTCGGCACTCCAGAGGCGGTCGCCGTGCCCGGACCGTCGGGCGAGGAGCCCACGCACCTGGTGCGCCTGGAGCTGGTGGCGGCCCCCGCTGATCGCTACCCCCGCCGGGTGGGCATCCCCGCCAAGCGCCCCCTCTTCTGAGCGTCGTGCGCATCCGGGGGATCGGGTTGCCGGCCCCGCCACGTCGGGTGTCCGCCGCGGCGGACCAGGACTCCCGAGGGATCGACGGAGGGTTGGGCGGCCGGTGGGGCACGCTGCGCCTGGTCCGGGTTGGTGAAGCGCCTGGCCCGTGGACGGGCTCGCACCCGATGCCGGCAGCACGTCGCCCTGCCGACGTCGGCCCGGCGCGCGCCGACCGGCGCAGATCGTTCGTCTTCGGGGCGGCCGGGATTGTCTGGGACGTTGCGCGTTGACTGCAGGGAGGGCAGCGCGGTGGGCGAGCACCCTCGACCGGCCACCCCGGTTCGGCCGGAGCGGCCCGTGTTTCACGTGGAACTGCCTGCCCTGGCGGCAGGTCCAACGATGTCGAGGTGATCCTGACGCCGGTTCCACGTGGAACTGCTACCGACACGCTGCAAGCCCCGGACGGACATGGCCGGCGATCGGCACCCGGCGCGTTCGGCGATCGGGGTCCGAGACCGAGTGGTTCGAGGTGCCTCCGCGCCGGCCACCACGCATGGGGCAGGTCGACCGTGGACCGGTCGATCACCCCATGCAACCTCCAGGGAGGGGCCCCGCCTGATGATCGAGGCGTCCGGGGGCGCATCCGGCCATTCCGGCCGGGCGTGCGCATCCTCGCCCTACGCCACTGGATCTGCCGCTCTGGGCCTGGATCGTGCGTCGCTGGGCGGCAGCGGGTCGGCCTCCTCCGGCGAGCCGTCGATGGGTGACGCGTCCGCGGACGCGCCCGCAGCGCCGTGCGGTTCCGCAGGGCGCTTGGCGTGCAGCGGCCCGTTGGCGTACCTCCCTCGAGGCGCTCGAGTCCTCAGGATGCGGGCCGATGCAGGTCGGGAGGACACCTGCAGGCCTAACGCGCCCAGGCCGGCTGGGACCGCCGGCTGGCCCTGCCACCCACGGCAGGGTCGCTCGTGTGGCGCCCTGGTCCCCCGCTTGTGGGGCGCCGATCCCGGTCGCGTCCCTGCGCTGGGCTGGGGTCGGGGGCTGGACACGTCCGGGACGCGCCGACCGCCGGGCCGTGCGCCGTTCCGGGTGGGGATGCGTCGGTGGTCTCGCTGTGGGGCGTGGGTAGCCAGCCGCGTCTCGTGCGCCGGGCCGGGGTCGGGGGGGATGGACGCGCCCGCGGACGCGTCGACCGCCGGGGCGCCGACCCCGGTCGCGTCCCTGCGCTGGGCTGGGGTCGGGGGGCTGGACGCGCCCGCGGACGCGTCGACCGCCGGGCCTTTTGGCGGTCTTCCGGGGTGGGGATGCATCGACGGTCTCGCGTCGGTGGGGCTTGGGTCGCTGGTGGTGTGCGATGCGCTGGGCTGAGGTCGGGGTGCTGGCGCGTCCGC
This sequence comes from Aquihabitans sp. G128, assembly GCF_019048865.1. Classification (GTDB taxonomy): domain Bacteria; phylum Actinomycetota; class Acidimicrobiia; order Acidimicrobiales; family Iamiaceae; genus Aquihabitans. Next base: position 3,302,372 of record NZ_CP077604.1, read on the forward strand.
GGACGCGCCGGGATGCATCTGTGGTCTCGCGTGGGTGGGGCTTGGGTCGCTGGTGGTGTGCGATGCGCTGGGCTGAGGTCGGGGTGGTGACGCGTCCGCGGACGCGCCGGGATGCATCTGTGGTCTCGCGTGGGTGGGGCTTGGGTCGCTGGTGGTGTGCGATGCGCTGGGCTGAGGTCGGGGTGGTGACGCGTCCGCGGACGCGCCGGGATGCATCTGTGGTCTTGCGTCGGTGGGGCTTGGGTCGCTGGTGGTGTGCGATGCGCTGGCATGAGGTTCGGGGTGCTGGCGCGTCCGCGGACGCGTCGCACCGCGAGCCTCCCTGGCCGGCCCGGCCTGGTGCGGTGCGGTGGCCGACTCGATCGCTCGCGAGCTGGGTCAGGCGGATGGCCGGCGACGGACGCGTCCGCAGGTGCGTCCGCAGGTGTGTCCGAACGGGCGCCTGGGTCGGCCTTGCAGATCGTCATGCGCGGGAAAGCGGTGCACCCGGTCCCACCTGGCCACGCCGGATGCGCCTGGCTTGCGCTGCTCGCTTCCAACTGCGCCTGGTCCGTGGCGCTCCCGAACGCGTGGCCGTCGCCTGCCGTGCTCCGAGGCATCCGCGGGGGGAGCTGATTCCCGAGGTGCCTGGATCTGCTCGTCGGCCGACACGGATGGCACCAGTCCCGCTCGTCGTCGTCCTGATCCGTCCGTAGCGGCCGGGTCCGGACCCCGGATGCCCTGGTCCCCAGGCACACCGTTGGCTGCTCCCCGGCGAGGCGAGAGCTCACGCCAACGCCGTGGCCCCGCCGGCACGGTCGGTCGGCCTCCTCGTCGATCCCACGCCACGCCGCGCCACGCTGCACCGTGCGAGGTCGGCGCAGGATCATTCGCAGAACGCTCGTGTCGACGCTCCGTCGTCCGGGCCGCACGGCGCTTCCCCCGAGTCGGGCGGGTGATCTCCCTGCGGCAGGTTGCAGGGGAGTTCGGGGGCGACGGGGCCGGTCGATGGCGTCTCGGCCCGGGCTGCTGCTCACGCAGCGGTCGGTCCTGACGGGTGGGGAGCGGGCGGCGCGTGGTTCCCGTGCGACGCCTGCGTAGCGGCTAGGCGCCGGGCGGAGGCTGCCAAGGGATCTGGTCTGACCGAGGTCCGTGGCTGCCCCGGTCTGCGACCCTCGCACCCTGCGCTGCGCATGCGGGACCTCCGCCGCACGAGGTCGTTTCACGTGGAACCCGTAGCCTGCCGCTCAGTGGCGCCGGACCTTGGCCTGAGGCTCGGCCGGTCGCCTTGTTCCACGTGGAACGTGCCCGGCCACCTTGTCGTTCGTCTCCGCAGCCCGTGCATGGTGGCGGAGGTGCCCGGCGAGGTGACCAAGCTGGCCGCATTGGCGGTCGGGGAGCGAGTCGGAGCGCACGGTGTCGATCGGTGCTTGACCCTGGGCGGTGGTGCGGGAAGGATGGGCCGCGTGACTGATTCCTCCCCGTCCACCGACGAGCTCGAGGAACGGGGCAAGGCGATCTTCGCCCGGCTGCGCGATGAACCCGATGCGGGCTCGTCGACGGCGCCGACGGAGCCTGCCGAGACGACCGATGCTCCGGTTCCCGACGCTGTCGACGCACCCGCCGAGGCCGATCTCGCGCCCAAGGGCCGGACCATCCCGCCTCTACCGCGCATCATCGCCGTGGCCAACCAGAAGGGTGGGGTGGGCAAGACCACCACGGCGGTGAACCTCGGCGCCTGCCTGGCCGACATCGGCTACCGGGTGCTGGTGGTCGACCTGGATCCGCAGGGCAACGCCAGCACCGGCCTCGGGATCAACATCCGAGGCCTGCAGGCCTCGATGTACGACGTGATCCTGAGCGACGTGCCCATCGAGGACTGCGTCGAGGCCTCGTCGGTGCGCAACCTCTTCGTCGCTCCGGCGAGCCTCGACCTGGCCGGTGCGGAGATCGAGCTGGTACCGGCCTTCAGCCGCGAGATGCGCCTCAAGCAGGCCCTGGCCGAGGTGCGCGACGACTACGACTACGTCTTGATCGACTGCCCACCGTCGCTCGGCCTGCTCACCATCAACGGCATGGCCGCCGCCACCGAGGTGCTCGTGCCGATCCAGTGCGAGTACTACGCGCTGGAGGGCCTCGGCCAGCTGCTGCGCAACGTCGGGCTGGTGCAGAAGAACCTGAACCCCACCCTGGAGGTGAGCACCATCGTGCTGGTCATGTACGACGCTCGCACGAAGCTCTCCGACCAGGTCGCCTCCGAAGTCCGCGAACACTTCAGCGAGAAGGTCTGCAAGATCATGATCCCGCGCACCGTGCGCTTGTCGGAGGCGCCGTCCTTCGGCCAGCCGATCATCGCGTTCGACCCGACCTCCCGAGGCGCCATCGCCTACAAGGAACTGGCGAAGGAGGTCGCCGGTGGCCCGGCGTAGCGGTCTCGGCAAGGGCCTGGGCGCCCTCATCCCCAGCGAGGTCGCCACCTCCGAGGACGAGGCCGCCCTGCGCGAACTCCTCGTCAGCCAGATCGAGCCGAACCCGCACCAACCGCGCGGGTACTTCGACGAGGAGGCCCTCGTGTCGCTCACGGCATCGGTGGCCGAGCTCGGCGTGTTGCAGCCGGTGCTGGTGCGCCCGGTGGGCCAGGATCGCTACGAGCTCATCGCCGGCGAGCGTCGGTGGCGGGCCGCCAAGCGGGCAGGCCTCCAGGCCATCCCCGCCGTGGTGCGCAAGATCGACGACACCGCCTCGCTCGAGCAGGCGGTGGTGGAGAACCTCCACCGCCAGGACCTCAACCCCCTGGAGGAGGCGGCGGCCTACCAGCAGCTCATCGAGGACTTCCGCCTCTCGCACGACGACGTGGCGCGTCGGGTGGGCAAGAGCCGCTCCGCGGTGTCCAACACCCTGCGCTTGTTCCAGCTGCCCCCGGGCATCCAGAAGCTGGTGGCGGAGACCCAGCTCTCGGCCGGGCACGCCCGGGCGCTGCTGGGCACCCCGGACCGCTCGTTCCAGGAGGCGCTCGCTCGCCGAGCCGTGGCCGAGTCGCTGTCGGTGCGCGAGGTCGAAGAGGCGGTGCGCGCCCGCAGCGGCCAGCTCGATGGTGACGACGCCCCCGCTGCTGGTGGGGGAGCGGGTCCGTCGGCGTCGAGCGCCGGCCGCCGTCTGCGGCCACCGGGGCTGCTCGAGCTCGAGGAGCTGCTCTCGGATCGGCTCGACACCCGGGTCAAGGTCTCCATGGGGGCCAAGCGGGGCAAGGTGACCATCGACTTCGCCACGCTCGAGGACTTGGAGCGCATCTACCGCGCCATGACCACCCCTCCCGTTGCTGAGGACTAGGACGGCAGCGCGTCCCTTCGCCGGTGGTCGAGGGTCGCACCCGACCGACGGCCCTGAGCCTGATCCACGGGTTTATCCACAGGATGTGGGAAAGGCTGTGGTCAACCCTGCGCCTCTCGCGCGAGGTGAGGCCGCCGGCATCGCCGAATGCGGGTGACTAGTTGTTGACGAAACGTCAGTAGCCCTCCACCAATCCCGCAGGCTGTGGGACGCGAAACGGGACCAGCCCGAGGGCTGGTCCCGTTTCGTTCCGGCCGCTCCCGAGGGGGGAGGGAGGGGAACGGCCGATGATCGGAGGCCTCTGTCGGCGCCAAGGGCGCCGAGGGATCAGAGGAAGTCGCCGAGGTTCTGGAGGAGGCCGGCCTTGCCGGACGCTCCCTGGAACCGGTGGGCCGGCTGGCCGTCCTTGAAGACGATGAGCGTGGGGATGCTCATGATGTCGAACTGGCGAGCCAGGTCCGGGTTCTCGTCCACGTTGACCTTGGCGACGGTGATCTTGTCGCTGTTCTCGCCGGCGACCTCGTCGAGGATGGGGGCGAGCATCTTGCAGGGACCGCACCACTCGGCCCAGAAGTCGACGACGACGGGCTTCTCGGCGGTGGCGATCTCTTCGGCGAAGTTCGTCTGGTTCAGGGTGTTGATGGCATTGGCCATGGTGTCGGTCTCCTTGGGATGTACAGGTGGTGCAACCGGATGGCTCACCCACGCATTCCCATCGGAATGGGAGCGGGGCGAGGGGTCAGGCGTGGACGTTGGCCTCGAGCCAGCGCTCGGCGTCGATGGCGGCGGAGCAGCCCGAGCCCGAGGCGGTGATGGCCTGGCGGTAGGTGTGGTCCTGGACGTCACCGCAGGCGAACACGCCCTCGATGTTGGTGGCGGTGACCTGGACGCCGTTGCCGGTGACGAGGTAGCCGCTCTCCTCCATGTCGAGCTGGCCGACGAACAGGTCGGTGTTGGGTCGGTGGCCGATGGCCACGAACAGGCCGGAGACGTCGAGGTCGGACTCCTCGCCGCTGACCGTGGACCGCACCCGGATGCCCTCGAGCTTGGTGTCGCCCTTGATCTCGGCGACCTCGTGGTTCCAGAGCATCTCGATCTTCTCGTTGTTGAGCGCCCGGTCCTGCATGATCTTCGAGGCCCGGAGCTCGTCACGACGGTGGATCAGGGTGACCTTGTCGGCGAACTTGGTGAGGAAGGTGGCCTCCTCGATGGCGGAGTCGCCGCCGCCGACCACGGCGATGTTGTGGCCCCGGAAGAAGAAGCCGTCGCAGGTGGCGCAGGTGGAGACGCCGTGGCCGATGAGCTCGTGCTCCTTCGGCAGGTCCAGCAGCAGCGACTTGGCGCCGGTGGACACGATCACCGAGTGGGCGAGGTAGGTGGGCTCGGCGCCCTCGGGCTCGCCGACCCAGATCTTGAACGGCCGCTCGGACAGGTCGACCTTGGTGACCTTCTCGAGCTTGGCCTCGGCCCCGAAGCGCACGGCCTGCTCCCGGAAGCGCTGCATGAGGTCCGGGCCCATGATCCCCTCGGGGAAGCCGGGGAAGTTCTCGACGTCGGTGGTCAGCATGAGCTGCCCGCCGGGCTGGTCCGAGGTGGAGGAGGGCTCGCCCTCCAGGATCAGCGGCTCGAGGTTGGCCCGAGCGGTGTAGATCGCCGCGGTGAGGCCGGCGGGGCCGGAACCGATGATGACGACGTTGCGGATGGCTGGCACGGTGACTCCGTTGTCTCGATGAGCTTGCAGTGCAACGCCTGGAGGCCTGCCGCTCTTCCCGCGCACGCTGGAGGCGGCCGCCCCACCCGGTGGTGGGTGGCGGGCTTCAGTCGTCCTTGGCGGGCGGGTTGTTGGCCCGCTTCAGGCAGATGAGCCCGCCGAAGATCATGGCGAGGGCAAGGCCGGCGTACAGGGGCCAGACGTTGCCGGGCACGTAGTTGGCGTACAGGCGGACGACCAGGGCCAGCAGCACGATGACCGCGACGATGCCGACGATGGCGGCGAGCAGGCCGTAGACCAGGCCGCGTGCGGCGGTGAGGGCGGGCTTGGTGGTCTTGTCCCGGACCGTCGAGATCGTCTCGACGATCTTGTCGGCCGCCTGGGCCGGCCACTCGGCGGGGATCATGCCGTTGCTGGTGGTGGGTCCGGGTGTGCCGACGGGCGCTGCCATGGCCGCTCACCCTACCCGCGGCGGCTGGCCACGGACCCGGCCCGGCTCAGCGGACGAAGGAGAGCGCGACGTTGCAGGAGTCCTGCCCGGCGGCGACCACCAGGCGGGTGGCGCTGGGCGCGGAGTCGCTGGTGTACGGGTACTCGTAGACGTAGAGCACCTCGCCGTCGACGGTGGCCACGCCGCGGCGCACCGGACCGCTGGAGATCTCGAAGATCTGCCGGGCGAGGTCGTCGCACCGGTCGACGCTGGCGTTGGTGACCGAGCGAGCGGCCTGGTCGCCGGAGTCGGCGTCGGCCTCGAACGCCGGGGCGGAGGTGGGGAAGGCGGTCTTGAGGTCGGCACGGAGCTCGGCGGTGGTGGCGAAGGTGCCCAGGTCGGCGAGGTCGGAGGCCGCCGACTGGCTGCCGGGTGCCGTGGTGGTGGTGGGTGACCCGTGGGGAGCGTCGCCGACCGTGGCCTCGGGCGCTGCGCCGTCCGTCGGCGCATCCGCCGAGGAGTTGGCGTCGGTGCCGGTGCTTGCGCCCTCGGCGGACTGGTCGGCGGTGATCTTGGCCGCGGTGTCGCCCGAGGAGCCGGTGTCGTCGCGGCCGGACCAGACGAGCACCAGGCCGAGGCCCACGAGGACGACGATGGCGGCCGCCACCAGCCAGCGGGGTACGCCGCGGGACCCGGAGCGGGTGGGCGGACGGAGGGGAGCGACCACGGCGTCGGGCTCGCCGTCGCCGGGCTGGTCGCCGGGGGCAGCGGGCACCTCGTCGGCAGCGGCCAGGGCCCGCCCCACCAGGTCGTCGATCACCGTGGGGGACAGGGCCGGCACCGAGGCAGCCCGAACGGCGGCGCTGGCGGTGCGCAGCTCGGCCAGGCGGGCCCGGGCGGCGGGGTCGGCCTCGGCGCGGGCGATGACGTCGGCCGGCGCCTCGCCGTCGAGGACGGCGGAGAGGTCTTCGTCGGTGAGAGGGGCGAGTGGATCGGTCATGAGGCTGGGGTCGGACGTTCGGCGGGGTCGGTCTGGTTCCCGGCGAGGAGGTCGGCCAGCTGGCCACGTCCCCGGGCGATGCGCGAGCGCACGGTACCGGCGGGGATCTCGAGCACCTCGGCGATCTCTGCGTAGTCCAGCTGGCACAGGTCGCGGAGCACGACGGCGGCGCGGAAGTCCTCGGGCAGCTGGGCGAGGGCGGCGTCGATCTCGAGCCGGTCGGTGACGGTGGCGTCGAACGCTCGGCCGCCGGTGTCGGGGATGTCGAGCACCTCGCCGTCGTGCTCGGGCAGGCCCACGACGGGGCGCCGCCGCCGCCGGCGGAGCTCGTCGAGGCAGGAGTTGGTGGCCACCCGGTAGGCCCACGTGGAGAAGCGGGACCGGCCATCGAAGCGGGGCAGGCCCCGCACGATGGCGATCAAGGCGTCCTGCGTGGCGTCCAGGGCGTCGGCGTCGTTGCCGGTGATGCGGCGGCAGACGGCGTGGACGCGGTCCTGGTGCAGGCGGAGCAGGCGGTCGAGGGCCTGGCGGTCACCGGCCTGGGCGGCGGCGACCAGGGCCCGGTCATCGACGGGCGTGGCTTCGGGGCTCATGACCCTCGCACCGCCAGCCCGCTGACCTGCGCCGTGTTGTCCTGGGGGCCGTTGTTCGCCAACTTCGTGAACCAGATGAGCACAGCCTTGCCGGTGCGGCCCCCCAGCTGCACCTTGACCGTGCCGGCGGCGACGTCCTTCACCGATGCGACGGGATCGCCCCACCCGGCGAGGTCGCCGGGCGGTTGGGCGGCGTCGCTCACGTAGACCCGAGCCGACCACCCGCCGACGGGCGTGTCGATGGCCACCTGGTCGAGCGTGGCGCTGGCGTCGAGGGTGGCGAGGAAGCCGACGCCTCCCTTGAGCTTCACCAGGTCGGCGTCGCGGTAGCGCTCGGTGGACCACGCCGTGCCGGGGTCGCCGTCGGTGATGGCCCCGAGCCGGTCGGGGTTCTCGGCCTTGACGTCGTCGGGGCTGTTCGGGTCGAAGTCCTTCACCGAGGCCACGGCCAGCGCCCGTCCGGTGGCGCCGCCGCCGGACGCGGAGCCGCCGCCGCGGGTGAGGGTGGCGATGCCGCCGCCGATGGCGACGAGCAGGACCAGGGCCGCCAGCACGCGCGGCCAGCGCCGTCGACGGCCCTCCGGCTCGGGCAGCTCGGGTGCCTCGTAGGCGGGGCGTGGCTCCGGCGGCGGGGTGGCCGAGCGGACGGGCGGGGGGGCCCGGGGGCGGCAGGTGCGCGGGCGGAGGCGGGGGAGGGCCGAGCCGGCTCGCCGTGGGCCGTTCACCGGTGACCGCGGCCACGGCAGCCTGGGCGGCGGCCGGAGCCTGGGCAGGGTCGGCGCCGGCGGCGAGCAGGGCGCGGCGGAAGGCGGCAGCGTCGGGGAAGCGGTCCTCTGGCCGACGGGCCAGAGCCCGGGTGACCACCAGCTCGACGCCCGCCGGGATCTGCGGCCGCAGCTGCCGAGGCGGCACCGGGTCGCGGTGGAGGCGGGCGAGCGCGGTGCCCGTGTCGGTGTCGGCCACGAACGGCGGGGTGCCGGTGAGCGCCTCGTAGAGCACGACGCCGAGGGCGTAGAGGTCGGTGCGCCCGTCGATGGGGCCGCCCTCCACCTGTTCGGGGGCCAGGTACTTGGCCGTGCCCACCATCGAGCCGTCGTTGGTGAGGTCGGCGCCCTCGGCCGCCTTGGCGATGCCGAAGTCCGCCACGAGGACCCGACCGTCTCCCGACAGGAGGATGTTGGCGGGCTTCACGTCCCGGTGGACGAGGCCGCTGGCGTGGGCGGCACCCAGGGCGTCGGCCACCTGGGCCCCGATGGCGAGCACCGCGCTGAGCTGGAGGGGCCCGTGCTGGTCGAGGTCGGCGCGCATGGTGGTGCCCGTGACCAGCTCCATCACGATGGCGTTGACCCAGCCCTCCGAGAGCGTGTCGTACACCGAGACGATCGACGGGTGGGCGAGGCGGGCGGCGGCGATGGCCTCGCCGCGGAAGCGCCGCACGAACGACTCGTCCCGCGCCAGGTGCGGGTGGAGGATCTTCACCGCGGCACGCCGGGCCAGCACCTCGTCGGTGGCTTCCCAGACCTGGGCCATGCCGCCGGACGCGATGGGGTGGTTGAGCCGGTACCGCCCAGCCAGGACCCGCCCGGTCAGGTCATCGGCCGGGGGCCCGGGGCTGGTGCTCGAGGGGGCCACGACGGCACCGAACCTACTGCGCCGCCCCGGGCGGGCCCGGAAAGCGGCGCGGCGTCCGGATCAGGACGGGTCGTGCCAGGCGAACCCGATCACGCCGGGGCCGCCGTGGGTGCCGATGACCGGCCCGATGGTCCAGATCTGGACCTCGTCGCGGGAGTAGCGCTCGGCGATGAGCTCGAGGAGCTCGTCGACGTCGTCGGCCCCACCGGAGCACAGCGCCAGCTCGTCGATCTTCGGCAGCTCGAAGATGCGGTCGCGCAGCCAGACGAGCGACTTGCGGCGGGTCCGCACCTTGCCGGCCTCCGACACCGAACCGTTGGAGATGTCGATGATGGGCTTGATGGAGAGGACCGAGCCGAGCATGGCCTGGGCGCCCCCGATGCGGCCGCCCTTCTTGAGGTTGTCGAGGGTGCTGAGGGCGCCGTACACGCGGGACCGGGTGCGCAGCTCCTCGACGAGGGCGACGACCTCCTCGGCCGACGCGCCGCTGGCGGCGGCCTCGGCCGCGTGGACGACCTTGAGGCCGAGCGTGGCGGTGATCGACTTGGAGTCGACGACGTGGACCTCGGGGCCGTCGCCGGCCTCGCGGATGGCTCGGGCGGCGTTCTCGGCCGAGGCCATGGTGGCGGAGAGGTCGCTGGAGATGTTGATGACCACCACCGGGTCGCCGTCGGTGCTGGCAGCGCGGATGGCGGCCTCGAACGTGCCCGGAGAGGGGGCGGCCGTCTCGGGCATGCCGTCGAAGGTGGCCATCTTGGCGTAGAAGGCCTCGGGGGTGAGCTCGACGCCGTCGGTGAACTCCTCGGCGCCGAAGCGGATGGTGAGCGGCACCACGGTGACGCCCAGCTCGGCGGCCCGCTCCGGGGAGATGTCGGCGGCGCTGTCGGTGACGATGTGGACGGGCATGTGGTTGGCTCCGTGGCGGGTTGCGTTCGAGAACGGTTCGGGGTGCGACCCGGAGGCTGCGGGCGCGGTTACATCGGCCTCAGGGAGACGGGGCGGGAGCGGGGCCGGCGGCCTCCTCCACGAAGTCCGTGTCGGGCAGGTCGCCGCTGGTGCCGGGCCCCGATCGGCCGTGGCGGCCCTGGGCCTTGCGGCGCGTGCGGACCCAGTGGCGGCCCCACCACAGGGCGAGGAAGCCCCCGGCGCCGACGGTCAGCAGCAGGCCGACCCCGGAGACGGCGGTGGAGCGGACGCGGTAGCGGCTCTCGGCCAGCACGACCCCGCCGTCGGGCGTGCGGACGGTGATCCGCAGCGGCGTGTCGCCGGTGGCGCGTGCGGACGGGGATCTGCACGAGCGTGCGCTCGTTGGTGAGCGTGGTCTCGATGGTGGCATCGGGGAACGACAGCCGGTCCGATGCCTCCAGGGAGATGACGACCTTGACGGGCCCGTCGAGCTTCGAGGTGATGGGCAGCGGGAAGCGGGCGTCGCGCGCCGAGGGTGACGCGGTCCTCCTCGGGGGTGGAGATGCCGGCGAACCGGCTGCGCAGCTGGTGCTCGATGCCGTCGACCTGGGCGTTGCGCTCGCTGGCGCTGAGGTCGGCGGAGGCGGTGGTGGCGAGCGGCTGGCGGAACGCCTCGCTCACCTGGGGGCGGTCGGGCACCATCGACTGGTAGCTGGCGAGGAGCTGGTCGATGGTGCCGAGCTGCGCCGCATAGCCCGTGAGCGGCGCCGCCCGGACGGGCGCGAGCGTCGCCGGCGCCGGGGCCGGGGCGACCTCGTCGAACAGCTGGGCGAGCGTGGTCGGCCGGAGGAACGGCCCGCCCTTGGCCAGGCCGGCGAGGAGGACCTGCAGCTGGGTGGGGTCGACCTTGGCCGGATCGATGCGGACGGTGAGCCCGGCGGTGCTGCTGCTGATGGAGCCGGTGGCGGCGAGGCGGGCGTAGAGCTGGTGGGCGGCCAGCACCGGGTCGTCGGGGCCGGTGCCGGTGAGGTCGAAGAACCCGGTGGCGGCAGCGGTGACGCTGCCGCGGCTGCTGGGGACGAGCACCGGCCCGGTGGACTGGTTGGCCACCACCGCCGTCTCCGGCAGCACGACCCGGGTGACGCCGAGGTCGTGCAGCGCGCCCAGGGTCTGGGCATCGACCGGGTGGTCGACCACCCAGGTGTCGGTCCGCGGGGTGCCGACCGCGAGCCGCAACGTGGCCCGACCGAGGTCGGACTGGGTGGTGAGGAGCTTGGTCAGGCCCCCGTCGACGAGTGCGGCCGGATCGAGGTCGACGAAGGGCGCGCCGAGCAGGGAGCGCGTCGCGGCCCACCTCGCGCTTGAGCGCGGCGAGGGTGTCGGCCGCGGCCGGGTCGTCGGCGAGGCGGTCGGCCGTCTCCGGGGTCACCGAGAAGCTGGCCGCGAGGTCGGGCTGGTCGGCGAACGCGGCGAGCACCGCATCGAGCCGCTCGCGGTACGAGCTGGCCACCGGCTCCGGGTCGACGGCGGCGCCCTTGGCGTCGACGGTGGTCGCCGGTGGCCGGTGCACCGAGGTCAGCAGGGCGACGTCGGCTTGGCGGACCGACTGGTCGGCCGCCGGCTGGCGCACCAGGTAGGTGACGATCGACGTGATGAGGCTGTCGTCCTCTCGGCGGAGGCGCACCCGCACCGGGTACACGCCCGGGTCGTCGAGCTCGTAGACCCAGGGCCGGGGCACGTCCGGGCGCAGGTCGTCGCCCTCGCCGTAGAGGTAGATGGTGAAGCCGCGCTGTTGCACCGCGTCGGTGGCCGTCTTCGAGAGCGGGATGGCGTCGAAGTTGTCCTTGAGGTCGTTGGGCTCGGTGGTGGCGCTGGCGGCGAGGTCGTCGACGTCCTGGATGCGGTCGTAGATGTCGACCGAGAGGTAGGCGCCGGCCGGGGCCCCGGCGATGTCGAGCAGCACCCGGAAGTCGCCCTTCGGCGCGACCTCGTAGGTCTGGGCGGTGACCGAGATGGTGGCCGGGGTGGTGGCGCCCGGCGCCGCTTGGCGGGGCGCGGCGGCAGCCGGGGTCATCCCGGACGCAGCGGCGGCGAGGACCACGAACGGCAGGGCGGCCGTGGCCAGGAGCCGGCGGGCGCGGGTCACGGGTGCGGAGGCCAGGACGGGTCGGGCTCGCCGCCGAGGTCCAGCGTGAGCACGGTGAGGCCGGCGGGCTCGGGGACGAACCCGCAGTCGCGGTAGAGGGCGAGGGCGCCGGCGTTGCGCTCCTGGGTGTTCACCACGGCGGCGCGTGCGCCGCTGCGGCGGAGCCACGTGAGGCAGTCGGCCACCAGGGCCCGCCCGATGCCGGCCCGGTGGTGGGCGGGGTCGACCGCGAGGCGCTGGAGGTAGCCGCGGTCGGCCGCTCGACCGGTGACGGCGTAGCCCGTGATGGGGCCGCGCCCGTCGGTGCTGACCCGGAACCGGCTGACCGGCGTGGCCCGCACGGCGTCGTCGAGGCCCCGCCGGTCGAGCGCCCAGAAGGCGTCGAAGGCGCGGTGGTCGATGTCGAGGACGGCGGGCTGGTCCCGGCGCCAGCCGCGGCGGAGGCGGACCGCCTCGGGTGCGTCGGGGATCACCAGCAGCTCGTGGCGCAGGAGGTGGAGGCGCTCGTGCTCCTCGAAGCCGTTGGCCAGGAACGGGCCCAGCTCGGCCTGGTGCAGCGCGCCGGTGAGGACGCGGCGGAACCCCGCGAGGCGCAGCGCGTGGACCTCGGCGGCGACGGTGTCGATGCCCGGGCCGGGCCGCTCGGGCGCGGGGCTCAGGACCGCGATGCGCTGGTCGCCGCGCCACGTGGACACCTGGAGGGCACGACGGTCCCCCCCGGCGTCGATCATCGATGGCCACGGTGCCCGGCTGGGGTGGGGTTGGAGGCGAACACGCGCTCCGACCCTACGACCTCGCGTCCCCCCGACGGAGGCGTGCCCGGGCTGCGACCGGCCTCCTCACCCCATCGGGCGGTCCGGGGCCCGTCGCTCCGCAGCGCCGTAGCGTGGCGCCCATGTCGCTCCTCTACGCCACCCACGAACGGTTCTTGGAGCACGACACCGGCACCGGCCACCCCGAGCGGCCGGCCCGCCTGACCGCGGTGGAGCGGGGCATCGACGCCGCCGGCCTGCGCGGGGCCCTGGTGCCGGTGGTGCCCGTGGCGGCCTCCGACGAGGCGATCGCCCGCATCCACCCCGAGGCCTACACGCGGGCGCTGGCCGAGTTCTGCGCCGCCGGCGGCGGCTACCTCGACGGCGACACCCACGTGGGGCGAGCCTCCTGGGACGCCGCCACCCTCGCCGCCGGGGCCGGCCTCGAGGTCATCCGCCGGCTCGAGGCCGGCGAGGGCTCGGCCGGCTTCTGCGCGGTCCGCCCGCCGGGCCACCACGCACTGGCCAGCCGGGCCATGGGGTTCTGCCTGCTCAACAACGTGGCGGTCGCCGCCGCGAGCCTGACGGCCCGGGGCGAGCGGGTGGCCATCGTCGACTACGACGCCCACCACGGCAACGGCACCCAGGACCTGTTCTGGTCCGACCCCGACGTCTTCTACGTGTCGATGCACGAGTGGCCGATGTACCCCGGCACCGGCCGGATCGACGACGTCGGCGCCGGCGCCGGCGTGGGGACCACCCTCAACCTGCCGTTTCCGGCCCGGGCCACCGGCGAGCACTACCGGGGTGCGCTCGACGACGTGGTGCTGCCGGCGCTGGCAGCGTGGGCGCCCACGTGGCTCATCATCTCGGCCGGCTTCGACGGGCACCACCAGGACCCCATCACCAACCTCGGCCTCACCGCCGGCGACTACGCCGACCTGACGCGCGACCTGGTCGAGCTGGTGCCGGCCGGGCGTCGCCTCCTGTTCCTCGAGGGCGGCTACGACCTGCAGGCGCTGGCCGACTGCACCGGGTCGGTCCTGTCGGTGCTGCTCGGTGGTGGCTACCGCCCCGAGGCCCCGTCCGCAGGCGGTCCCGGCGGGGACGTGGCGGCCGAGGCCCTCAAGATCCGGGCCCGCCTGGCCGACAGGTAGGCCACGGGCACCCGCACGCGGGCGGCCCTCGTCGATGAGGAGACCCCGTGGCCCGTGTGGTGGACCTGTTGCAGTACCTGCTGGAGGAGCGTGGCTCCGACCTGCTCGTGAAGGTCGGCTCGCCCCCGTGCATCCGGCGCAACGGTCGCCTCGAGCGCACCACCCTCGACCCGCTCGACTCGGCGGCGATCGAGCAGCTGGCGTCGGAGCTCCTGCCGCCGGAGAAGGCCGCCGAGTTCCAGGCCGACGGCGAGACCGACCTCGCCCACAGCGTCCCCGGCCTCGGCCGCTTCCGGGTGAACGTCTACCGCCAGCGGGGCTCGGTCAGCCTCGCCATCCGCCGGGTGGTCCCCGGCGCCCCCGCCATCGCCGACCTCGGCGTCCCGCCGGTGGTGGCCGACCTGGCTGCCCACCGCGACGGCCTCGTGCTGATCTCCGGCCCGGCGGCATCGGGCAAGACCACCACGGCCGCGGCGATGATCGACCACATCAACGCCAGCCAGGCCCGCCACATCGTGACCATCGAGGACCCGATCGAGGTGCTGCACGCCGATCGCATGGCCATCGTGAGCCAGCGCGAAGTGGGGGCCGACACCCCGGACGTCTCCGACGCCTTGCGCCGCGTCTCCCGCCAGGACGCCGACGTGGTCTTCGTCAGCGAGCTGCCCGACGCCGCCGCGGTGAGCGGGGCGCTCTCGGCCGCCGCCTCGGGCCGGCTGGTGCTGGCCGTGATGAACACGCTGTCGGCCACCGACACCATCGCCACGTTGGTCGACCGCTTCGAGCCCCACCAGCAGGGGCCGGTGCGCCAGACGCTCGGCCGGGTGCTGCGGGGCGTGATCTGCCAGCGCCTGGTGGACCGCTCCGACGGTCGGGGCCGGGTGGCCGTGGTCGAGTCGCTCGTGGGCACCCAGAAGGTCCGCGACGCCATCGCCGCCAACGCCGATCCCGCCGTGCTCGAGCGGCTCATGACCGAGGGCGACTACCACGGCATGGCCACCTTCGACCAGGCCCTCCTGCAGCTGTTCAACGACGAGTACGTGACCCTCGACGAGGCCCTGGAGCGGGCGTCGTACCCCGAGGACTTCCGCATCGCCGTCCAGGCCGCGGGCCTGGCCACCATCCGCTGACCGACCCCTGCGAGCGCCGGTCGGCGCACGGCAACGGGTGGCCGAGGCGGCGCGCAGAGCGTTTAGCGTCGAGGCCGTGATCCCCGCCCGCATCCAGACCGTGCTCGACGAGGTCCGGCCCCTGGCCGACGCCTTCGCCGCGGCCGGCCAGCCGCTGTACCTGGTGGGCGGCATCGTGCGGGACCAGCTCCTCGGGCGCGAGCTCGGGCCCTCCGCCGACATCGACCTCACCACCCCGGCCCGGCCCGACCAGATCAAGGCCATCGCCGGCCCGGTGGCCGACGCCCTGTGGAACCAGGGCGAGCGCTTCGGCACCATCGGCGTGAAGCTCGGCGAGCGGTCGATCGAGATCACCACCCACCGGGCCGAGGCCTACGCCCCGGACTCCCGCAAGCCCGAGGTGTCCTTCGGCGACGACATCGGCGACGACCTCGCCCGGCGGGACTTCACCGTGAACGCCATGGCGCTGCGGGTCACCGACCCCGAGCTGATCGACCCGTTCGGTGGGGCCGCCGACCTCGCCGCCGGCCTGCTCCGCACGCCGCTCTCGCCCGAGGTCTCGTTCACCGACGACCCGCTGCGCATGCTGCGCGCCGCCCGGTTCATCGCCGGCTACGGGCTGGAGCCGGACGCGGAGCTGGTCGCAGCGGTGCGGGCCAACGCCCACCGCCTCGAGATCGTCTCCGCCGAGCGCATCCGCGACGAGCTCGACAAGCTCCTGGTGGTGCCCGACCCCTCGGCCGGCCTCTGGTTCGTGGTCGACACCGGCCTCGCCGAGCTGTTCCTGCCCGAGCTCCCGGCCATGCGCCTGGAGCAGGACCCCGTCCACCACCACAAGGACGTGCTGGCCCACACCTTCGCGGTGGTGGCCAAGACCCGTCCGGAGCGCATCGTGCGCCTCGCCGCGCTGCTCCACGACGTCGGCAAGCCCAAGACGCGGTCCTTCACCGACGGCGGCGTGACCTTCCACCACCACGAGGTGGTGGGGGCCCGCATGGCCAGGGACCGCATGCAGGCGCTCAAGTACTCGAGCGACGACGTCGAGGCCGTGCGCCAGCTCGTCTACCTCCACCTCCGCTTCCACACGTACGGCATGGGGTGGACCGACAGCGCGGTGCGGCGCTTCGTCCGCGACGCCGGCGACCACCTGCGGGACCTCATCGAGCTCACGCGCTGCGACTGCACCACGCGCAACAAGCGGAAGGCCGCCGCGCTGTCGCGCCGCATGGACGAGCTCGAGGAGCGCATCGCCGTGCTCGAGGAGCAGGAGGCCGTGAAGGCGCTGCGCCCCGACCTCGACGGGCGCCAGGTCATGGACCACCTGGGCATCGGTCCCGGCCGCCACATCGGCCAGGCGCTCGACTTCCTGCTGGAGCTGCGCCTCGACGAGGGGCCGCTGGGCGAGGACGAGGCGTTCCGCCGCCTCGACGCCTGGTGGGCGGAGCAGCCCGCGCCCTGAGGCTCGGGCCACGAACGTCGTGCGGCGAAGGTCGTGCGGCGAAAGTCGTGCGGCGCCGGCCGGTGGGGCCGGGCAGGATCACCAGGCCCCCTCCCGCACCGGGGGCAGCGGCGCGCCACGGCGCGATGAGTTCCGGCCCCCGAGGTCGTCTGCCCTGGTGATCGCCCGGCCGCCGCCGGCTCGATCGCCGCCCCCGTCCCCCCGCTCCCGGAGACCTGATGACCAACGAACACGCCATCGAAGCCTTCGGCCTGGTGAAGCGCTACGGCGAGAAGGCCGCGCTGGGCGGGGTCGACATCGTCGTGCCCACCGGCACCGTCACCGCAGTGCTCGGCCCCAACGGCGCCGGCAAGACCACTGCGGTCCGGATCCTCTCCACCCTCTCGGTCCCCACCGAGGGCACGGCCACCGTCGCCGGCTTCGATGTCACCACCCACCCCACCGAGGTGCGGCGCCGCATCGGGCTCGCCGCCCAGGACGCCACCGTCGACCCGCTGCTCACCGGCCACGAGAACCTGGTGATGATCGGAGAGCTGCACCAGCTGCCCCGCAAGCAGGCCAAGGCCCGGGCCACCGAGCTGCTCGATCAGTTCGCCCTGAGCGACGCCTCCAGCAAGGTGGCCTCGGCGTTCTCCGGCGGCATGCGCCGCCGGCTCGACCTGGCGGCCACCCTGGTGGCCCGCCCGCAGGTGCTGTTCCTGGACGAGCCCACCACCGGCCTCGACCCCCGGGCCCGCAACGACCTGTGGGAGGTGCTCGAGACCCTGCTGGGCGAGGGCGTCACCATCCTCCTCACCACGCAGTACCTCGAGGAGGCCGACCGCCTGGCCGACGACATCCTCGTGGTCGACCACGGCAAGGTCATCGCCCAGGGCGACGCCCGCAGCCTCAAGCGCCAGGTGGGCGGCGACAACATCGGCGTCACCATCTCCGACAGCTCCCGACTCGACGACGTGGTCGAGATCCTGCGGCGGGTCACCGGCGCCGACCCCATCGTCGACCGCCCGGCCCGCACGGCGACCGCCCCCACCACCGGCGGCGTGGCCGGCCTGGCCGCGGTGGCCAACGCCCTGGCCGAGGCCGACCAGGAGGTCGAGGACCTCAGCCTCCGCCAGCCGACGCTGGACGAGGTGTTCCTGACCCTCACCGGCCTGCCGCTCGACGGCGACGACGATCCCGAACCCACCCCCCGCACCCCCGAGGAGGTCACCCGATGACCGCACCCACCACCTCCGAGACCGCCCTGGTCATCGACGCCGCGCCCCGCAGCGACGCCGACCTGCACCCGCCCCGCGGCGTGCTGCACGACACCTGGGTGATCGCCCGCCGCGGCCTGGTGCACATGAAGCGCCAGCCCGAGCAGCTGAGCGACGCCACCATCCAGCCGATCATGTTCGTGGTGATGTTCGCCTACGTGTTCGGCGGGGCCATCGCCGTGCCCGGCAGCCAGAACGCCAGCGCCCAGCGCTACCGCGAGTTCCTGATGGGCGGGATCATCGCCCAGACCATCGTGTTCACCGCGTTCGGCGTGGCGCTGAGCATCGCCAACGACCGCAAGAACCAGGCGGTCGACCGGTTCCGGTCCTTGCCCATCGCCCGGGGCGCCGTCCTCGGCGGCCACGCGGTGGCCAACATCATCAAGGCCCTGCTGCCCATCGTGCTCATGTCGATCACCGGTTACATCGTCGGCTGGCGCATCCGCGGCAGCATCGTCGACACCATCGGGGCCTACGGCCTCATGATCGGGTTCTCGTTCGCCATGATCTGGGTCGGGGTCCTGCTCGGCAGCCTGGTGGCCACGCCCGAGGGCGTCACCGGCATCGCCTTCGCCGCCCTGTTCCCGATCACGTTCGTGGCCAGCACGTTCGTGCCGCTCTCGAAGCTGCCCGAGCCGCTGCGCACGTTCGCAGCGTGGAACCCCACCACCACCCTCTCCGACGGGCTCCGCGAGCTCTTCGGCAACCCCAACACCCCGGTGAAGCCCGGGGACCCGTGGTCGGTGGCCCACCCTGTGGCCTACACGTGGATCTGGGTCATCGGCGTGGTGGCCGTCTGCGCCCCGCTGGCGGTCCGCGCCTACCAGCGCTCCATCGCCAGCTGACCCGCAGCTCGACGCCCCGTCGAGCAGCCCGATGCGCGAACCGGTCCCGGGCCTGCTGGCCCGGGACCGGTCGCGTGCGGGCTCAGGCCACGGCGTCGAGGGTGGCGACCTGCTCGGCGGTGAGGGTCACGTCCGCCGCACCGAGGTTGTCCTCGAGGTGGTCGATGCTCTTGGTGCCGGGGATGGGCAGCACCACCGGCGAGCGCTGGAGCAGCCAGGCCAGGGCGATCTGGCTGGGGGTGGCGCCGGTCTCGTCGACCAGGTGGTCCACCGGGCCGCCGGGCTTGGCCAGCTCGCCGGTGGCGATGGGGAACCACGGGATGAAGCCGATGCCCAGCTCGGTGCAGCGGTCGAGCACGTCCTCCGAGGCGCGGTCGGTGAGGTTGTAGCGGTTCTGCACGGTGGCGACGGGCAGCACCTCGAGCGCGGCGTCGAGCTCCTCGACGCTGACCTCCGACAGGCCGACGTGGCGCACGACGCCCTCGTCCTGCAGCTCCTTCAGCACGCCGAACTGCTCGTCGCGCGGGACCGCAGGGTCGATGCGGTGGAGCTGGAACAGGTCGAGGCGGTCGACGCCCAGGCGCCAGCGGGTGAGCTCGGCCTCCTGGCGCAGGTACTCGGGGCGGCCCAGCGGGTGCCACTCGCCGGGACCGGTGCGCAGCAGGCCGGCCTTGGTGGCGATCGTGACGCCGTCGTAGGGCTTGAGGGCCTCGGCGATGAGCTCGTCGGCCACGTACGGGCCGTAGGAGTTGGCGGTGTCGATGAAGTCGACGCCGAGCTCCACGGCGCGGCGCAGCACGGCGAGGGCGCCGGCGTGGTCGGCGGTGGGGCCCCAGACGCCGGAGCCGGGCAGCTGCATGGCGCCGTAGCCGAGGCGGTTGACGGTGAGGTCGCCGCCGATCGTGAAGGTGGGGGAGGTGGTCATCGGTGCGCTCCTGGCTGGTGGACGGCGCCAGGGTACGGAGCCCCTCGCCCGATCCCGACCCCCGGCGAGCGCTAGTTGCCCTGCTTGCGGGCGCGGAAGACGACCGTGCCCGGGACGGTGCGCATGGCGTCGGCGTAGTGCGCGCTGCGGTGGCCGGCGGCCGGCGCCGTGGGCTCGAGGATCTGGTCGACCCCGAAGCTCGAGCGGTGCAGCGTGGTGAAGACCTCGCCGATGGTGCGGGGGTGGTCGACCACGTCGTCGCCGTCGAGCTCCCAGGTGACCGGCTCGGCCTGGTCGTAGGGCCGGGCGATGCGCAGCGGGTCGGCGGCGGTGGGGTCGAGCATGGCGAAGGCGGGGTGCGGGAACGAGCACACGAGCACCGCCTCCGGCTTGAGCACCCGGTGGACCTGGCGGAACACCCGGGCCAGGTCGTCGACCGAGGTGAGGGCCAGGACGCTGATCGCGGCGTCGACGCTGTCGGAGCGCAGGAAGGCGAGGTCCGCCAGGCCGGCCTGGTGCAGCTCCACGCGGACCCCGGCCTCCTCGGCTCGGTCCCGGGCCTGGGCCAGCCGGTCGGCGCCGGGGTCGACGGCGATGACCTTGGCGCCCTGGGTGGCCAGCACGACGGCGTTGTGGCCGGTGCCGCAGCCGAGGTCGAGGATGCGGCGCCCCTCGACGGGCCCGAGCAGCCGCAGGTCGGGCTCGCCCGGGATGTCGGCGCCGTAGACCACCGCGGTGCTGGCGGCGCCCGAAGGCGCTTCCGCCGCGGTGAAGCGGTGCCAGCCGGGATCGGCTGGGGCTGCGGAGGGAGGCGGGGCCGTGGACATGGGTGCAGTCTGGCCCCGCCTGGCCCTGACGTGGGGCACCCCGTCGCTCCACCCGCGCCGGGCAGCGGCAGAGGTCGGCTCAGAGCCCCTCGGCATCCCCGGCGGCGATGGGGAACACCCGGACGATCGAGCCGCCCTCCGGCGCGTCGTCGACCGCCACGTGGTCCTCCGGCTCGAGGCCGAGGAGGTCGACCAGGGCCGCGATGTCGGACTTGGCGACGTGGGGCAGGTCGACCTCGGCCGGGTCGTCGTAGGCGCTGAACACCACGATCGGCACCTCGGGGCACGACGCCGCGAGGTCCGGCAGGAGGTCGAGGCCGTCGCCGTCGGGCAGCCGCCGGTCGAGGACCACGTGGTCGAGGTCGGGGCCCAGCAGCTCGCGGGCCTCGGCCAGCGAGTGGGCCGTGCGCACCTCGGCGCCCTCGAAGTCGAGGCAGGCGGCGACCACCACGCCGATGGACGGGTCGTCGTCGACCAGCAGCACGCGGAGGCTGCGGGTGAGGTCGATCAGCTCGTCGGCGACCGGCTCGGAGGACGGCGGGGGCTCCACGATCGGCTCTGGCATGCGCCGTTCCTACCCCATGCGGGGCGTGCCCAGGCAGGACGATCCGTCGGCCGTGCCAGGCTGCGGAGGTGCGCGTCGCCACCTTCAACATCCACCACGGCACGGTCGGCAAGCAGGGCCCGGTCGACCCCGACCGCCTGGGTGAGGTCTGCGCCGGGTTCGGGGCCGACGTGATCGCCCTCGAAGAGGTCGACCTCGGCACCTACCGCGGGCACCGGGCCGACCTGGCCGCGGCAGCGGCGCGGGCCTGCGGCATGGTCCACGTCTTCGGCCCGTCGCGCCGGTTCCCCGGCGGTTGGTACGGCAACGCCCTGCTCGTCCGGGGTGACCTCGAGAGCTGGTCGGTGACCGGGTTGCCGAAGGTGCCGTCGTGGCGGCTCTGGCAGGAGCGCCGGACCGTGCTGCAGGCTGCGGTGCGGGTGGACGGCCAGCCGTGGTCGATCGCCGCCACCCACCTCGCCGTCCCGCAGGGCGTCAACGGCCCGCAGCTCGATCGCGTCCTGGACCTGGTGGCCGACCGCCCCCGCCCGCTCGTGGTGCTCGGCGACCTCAACCGCTTCCCGTCGACGGTGGAGCCGGCCGCCCGCGCCGCCGGGCTCGCCTACGTCCCGCACGGCCCCACCAACCCGGTGCCGCACCGTCGCCTCGTGATCGACCACGTGCTGGTCTCCCCCGACGTGCGGGTCGGGGCCGTCGAGGTCCGGAGCACCCCGATGTCCGACCACGCCGCGCTCCTGGTCGACCTCGAGGTGAGCGGCCTGCCGGTCGAGGAGCGGCGCCCCGAGCGCTCTTGACCGGTCCGCCGCCCGCCGCAGGCCCGGAGCGTCGGGATCGTCCGGGCGCGGACGGGGTGGACGGTCGGTAGCCTCCGGCGGGTGAGCTTCCGACCGCAATCGGTCCGGGGCGCTGATGGCCCCGGCGAGATCGACTACCGCCTCGCGCGCCAGTCGGTCCTGTCGGAGTTCCGCAAGGGCCGCATCGCCAAGCACGAGGTGTGCGACGCCCACCCCGAGCTGGTGCGGGCGGCCCGCGAGGTCGGTGACGCCACCAACATCACCTGCCCGGTGTGCGAGGACGCCAAGGTCGTGCTGGTGTCCTACGTCTTCGGGCCGCGGCTGCCCGCCTTCGGGCGGTGCATCACCAGCCGGCAGGAGCTGCAGGCCATCGCCAAGCGGTCCGGCAACTTCTCCTGCTACGTGGTGGAGGTGTGCCCCGAGTGCGCATGGAACCACCTCGCCCGCACCTTCCTGCTCACCCCGGCCCGCACGCAGCGCGCCGCCCGCTGAGCCTCGCCCGGCGCCCACCGGCACCGGGGGCGACGAGCCGTTCCGGGGGCGGTCGCGGTAGCGTTGCGGGCTGCTCGCCGCCGGTCGTCCCGACCGCTCGTGGCGAGCCACCCCCTCCATGCGCACCCGCAAACCGGTCCCCGTCCACAACCTCAAGGTCAACCGTCGAGGCAAGGTCAAGAAGCGCAGCGTCCTCTGGCGCATGCGCCGGGCCTTCTACCTCGCTGCCCTCGCGCTCACCGTCGGGGCCGCCGGCCTGGTCTACGTCCTCGGCCAGATCGAGCTCCCGGTCGACCCCAAGGTGGCCAAGCCCCAGGACCAGACCTCGTTCATCTGCGCCTCCGAGGTGCAGGTCAACTGCAACGACTCCAACGCCATGGCCCAGCTGCACGGCACCGAGGACCGGGTGCTCGTCACCTACGAGCAGATCCCCGACATCCTGCGCGAGGCGGTGGTGTCCGCCGAGGACCGCGACTTCTTCCAGCACGGCGGGGTCGATCCCATGGGCATCGCCCGGGCCGCCATCTCGGACCTCCGCGGCAACGGCGTGCGCCAGGGCGGTTCCACGATCACCCAGCAGTACGTCAAGCAGGAGTACCTCACCTCCGAGCAGACGGCCACCCGCAAGATCAAGGAAGCGGTCATGGCGGTCAAGCTCGAGCAGCAGATCTCCAAGCAGGAGATCCTCACCCGCTACCTCAACACCGTGTACTTCGGCCGCGGCGCCTACGGCGTGCAGGCAGCGTCGCGGGCCTGGTTCAAGCACGACATCGGCGGCCTCAACGCCGGCGAGGCGGCCTTCCTGGCCGGCCTGCTGCGCAACCCGAACGGGGCCGACCCGTACCGTGGGCCGAACTCGCTCAAGGAGGCCGAGCGCCGCCGGCGTGTGGTGCTGCAGGCCATGACCGAGGAGGGCTACGTCACCAAGAAGGAGCAGAAGCTCTACCTGGCCGTGCCCATGGACCCGAACGACGCCGCGGTCCAGCCGGCCGATCGCTTCATCAAGCCGCCGCCCGTGGCCTCGACGCTCGGCGAGGAGGTCAAGGGGTCGCAGTACGGCAGCGAGTACTTCGCCGAGTACGTGCGCCAGTGGCTGGTGAAGGAGTTCGGCTCCGACGACGTCTACGGCGGCGGCCTGAAGGTGTACACGACGCTCGACCTCAACATGCAGAAGGCGGCCTACGACGCGGTCACCACCACGCTGAACCGGCCGGGCGACCCCGCGGCGTCCATCGTCGCCGTCGACGACCAGGGCCAGGTCAAGGCGATGATGGGCGGCACCGACTTCAAGAACAGCAAGGTGAACCTGGCCACCGGCAAGGCCGGCGGCGGCAGCGGTCGCCAGCCCGGCTCGACCTTCAAGATGTTCGCCCTGGCCGAGGCGGTCCGCGAGGGGTACTCCGTCGAGTCCGTCCTGCCATCGCCGCCCAAGATCGAGATCACCGACCCCACCTGCCTCAACGGCGAGGACAAGTGGAGCGTGCGGGGCGGGCCGGGCGGGGCGTCGTCGCTGGTCACCGCCACCAAGAACTCGATCAACACGGTCTACGCGCAGCTGATGCTGCGCCTCGGCCCGCAGAAGGTCCTGCAGATGGCCCACGACATGGGCGTGACGGCCGACCTCAAGCCGTACTGCTCGCTGGTGCTCGGCGGCGGCGAGGTGTCGGTGCTCGACATGGCCGCCGGCTACTCGACGCTGGCCAACAACGGTGTCTCCAAGTCGCCCATCGTCGTCACCCGGGTGGAGTTCCCCGACGGCCGCGTGGTCCGCTACGCACCGGACACCAAGGAGGTGCTCACGCCCGACCAGGCCGGCCGGGTCACCTACGCCCTCCAGCAGGTGGTGGCCGGCGGCACCGGCGCGGACGCCAACTTCGGGCACGCAGCGGCCGGCAAGACCGGCACCACCCAGAGCAACGTCGACGGCTGGTTCGTGGGCTACACGCCCAAGCTCACCGCTGCGGTCTGGATGGGCTACCCGAACGAGTCCAAGCCGATGAACGACGTGCACGGCATCAAGGTGCAGGGCGGCACGTTCCCCGCCCGCATGTGGAAGACGTTCATGGAGACCGTCACCGCCAACACCGACACCGGGGTGTTCCCCGACGTCGCCGACCTGTCGGTGGGCGCGGTGCTCGACCCGGCCCAGGGCAAGACCAGCGTGGTGGCCGGGGGCAGCTCCTACAACGGCACCACCACCAGCACCGTCCCGCGGTCCACCGTGCCGCGCAGCACCGTCCCGCAGACCACCACGCCGCGCAGCACGGTCCCGCAGACCACCACGCCCCGCAGCACCGTGCCGCAGACCACGGCTCCGGCCACCACGACGCCGGCCACCACCACGCCCGGCGGCACCGGCACGGGCGCCGGGACCAACGGCGAGGACGCAGCGGGCGCACCGCCGGACTGACGGCCTTCCACCTCGTCCCGCTACCGTGCGGGCCATGAGCGACCGGTGCGAATCCTGCGGCGACGACGGGCCCGAGCTGGCCACCGTCCAGCGGGTCTACGTGGTGTTCGACGAGGCCCACGTGCCGGTCGACGAGCGCCTGGCCGACGAGTTCGAGACCTGGTGCGCCCTGTGCCGGATCACGTACCCGCACCAGCCGGTCTCCCCCTCGTGATCCGCTCGTCCGGGCGGCCGGCGGCGGCAGCCTGACGGGAATGGAACGCGCGGAACGCGCGGTTCTAGGTTGGTGACACCGCCGGTAGCCGTCGTGGCACTGGACGGGACATCCAAGGAGGCTCACATGAGCTCGACCGCAACGTCCGCGCCATCCCGCGCGCCGATCACCGTGCCCCACGTCGCGAACCGCAAGGTCCGTGCCGGCGCCGATCCGCTCGTGATGGTGACCGCGTATGACGCCCCCGGCGCCCGGATCGCCAGCGAGGCCGGGGTCGACCTGATCCTCGTGGGCGACTCGGTGGCCATGGTGGTGCTGGGCTACGACGACACCCTCCAGGTGACCGTGGCCGACATCGCCCACCACACCGCAGCGGTCGCCCGGGCCAAGCCGGCGCCGCTGATCGTGGCCGACCTGCCGTGGCTCAGCTACCACGTCTCGGTCGAGGACACGGTCCGCAACGCGGCCACGCTCATCCGGGCCGGCGCCGAGTCGGTGAAGCTCGAGGGCGGGCGCAAGCGGCTGCCGATGATCGAGGCCCTGATCGACGCCGAGATCCCGGTTATGGGCCACCTGGGCCTCACCCCGCAGTCGGTGCACGCCATGGGCGGGTTCAAGGTCCAGGCCAAGAGCTCCGACGCCGCCCAGGTGCTGATCGCCGACGCCAAGGCCCTGGCCCACGCGGGCTGCTTCGCCATCGTGCTCGAGGGCGTCCCCACCGAGGTGGCGGCCATGGTCACCGACGCGGTGGACGTGCCGATCATCGGCATCGGCGCCGGCCACGAGGTCGACGGCCAGGTGCTCGTGTACCACGACGTCCTTGGCCTCGAGGACCGGATCGCCCCCAAGTTCGTGCGCCGCTACGCCGACCTGAAGGCGGCGTCGGTCTCGGCGATCGAGGCCTATGCGGCCGACGTGCGCACGGGCGCCTTCCCGGGCCCGGCGGAGTCGTACCACCTGTCCGCCGAGGTGGCCGAGACCCTCGGCCTCTACGGCCGCGACGGCTGAACCCCGGCGTCGTCGGCCACCGGCCAGACTTCGGTCGGTGACCGACGACGCCGACCTCCAGCGACCGGTCCGCCGGCGCGCCGTGGCCCTGGTCGTCGCGCTGGGCCTGGTGCTGGTGGCCGCCGCGTGCGCCGGCTCCAGCGGCAGCGACGCCGGACCGTCCACCACCGCTGCGGGCGCCTCGGTCGTGGCCGGCGCGACCACGGCCGGTTCGACGGCGCCCACCACCCCGAACGAGGGGCTGGGCGAGGGCTGGGCTCCGGCGGTCCGCGGTCGCACCCCGTTGCGCGGCTTCAGCGAGGTGGCGGTCACCGTGACCGCCGGCGACGGCACCACCTGCGAGGTCTGCCTGTTGGCCGCCACCACGTCCGCGCAGCGCGAGCGCGGGCTCATGGAGGTCACCGACGAGGACCTCGGCGGCTACGACGGGATGCTGTTCGAGTACGACCAGCCGGTCGACGGCGCCTTCTGGATGCGCAACACGCCGATGCCGCTCTCGATCGCCTACTTCGACGCCGAGCGCACCTTCGTGTCGGCCACCGACATGGCGCCGTGCGCCGACGTCCCCACGTGCCGCGACTACCCGGCCGACGCGCCGTTCGCCTACGCCCTCGAGGTGCCCGAGGGCCGGCTGCCGGCGGTCGGCGTGACCGGGCGGGCCACCTTCGAGATCACCGGCGTGCGCTGCCCGCTGGCCCCGGCCGCCTGACCCCGAGCCGGCTGCACCGGGCGAAACTGTCACCCCCCCCGGGGCAAGGTGGTGCCACTCGATGAGGTTCGAGGGGCAGGGGTCCGGTATCGTCACACGGTCCAAATGAAGACCCTGCCCCAGGCAACAAGGCTAGGGGCCCCGGCAACCACCGGGTCCACAGGGAGGTGATGCTCGCATGCGAGCTTATGAACTGATGGTCATCTTCGACGGGGAGCTCGACGAGAGCACCGTCGCCGGCGTGATCAACCAGGTGACGGCCCAGGTCGAATCGGCCGACGGCAAGATCGCCAAGACCGAGAAGTGGGGTCGCCGCCGCTTCGCCTACGAGATCAACCACAAGACCGAAGGGTTCTACGTGGTGTTCGAGATCGAGGCGGAGCCGGGTGCGCTCGACACCGTCGAACGGAACCTTCGACTCGCGGACGAGGTTGTCCGACACAAGAACATCCGGCTCCCCGATGCCGAGGCGCACCGCCGCGGCCTGCTCGGAGCCCCTGCCCCGGCCGTCGAGGCCGGGTAACCGCAGGAGGACACCATGGCAGACAACACCGTGACCCTCGTGGGCAACGTGACCCGCGATCCCGAGCTGCGCTACACGCCCTCGGGCCAGACCGTGGCCACCTTCGGCCTCGCCGTCAACCGCCGCTGGCAGAACCGCCAGACCCAGGAGTGGGAGGAGCAGGTCTCCTTCTTCGACGTCAAGTCCTGGTCCGGCCTCGCCGAGAACGTCGCCGAGTCGATCCAGCGGGGCACCCGCGTGATCGTCACCGGTCGCCTGGAGCAGCGCTCCTGGGAGACCGACAACGGCGACAAGCGCTCCAAGGTCGAGGTCGTGGCCGACGAGATCGCTCCCAGCCTCCGCTGGGCGACGGCCCAGGTCCAGAAGATCGAACGCTCCGGCGGCGCCCAGGGCGGCGGCGGCAGCTACGGCAACAGCAACTCCGGTGGCGGTGGCGGCGCGAGCCGCCCGGCCGCCAACGAGCCCACCAACTACGACGGGGAGGAGCCCTTCTAATGGCACCCAAGCCGAAGCGCGCCAAGAACAAAGACAACGCGCGCCGCTCCAAGAAGAAGATCAGCATCCTGACCCAGGAGACCGTCGACTACGTCGACTACAAGGACGTGAACCTGCTCCGCCGGTTCATGTCCGACCGGGCCAAGATCCGGGCCCGTCGCGTGACGGGCAACGACGCGCAGCAGCAGTCCGTGGTGGCCATGGCCATCAAGAACGCCCGCGAGATGGCGCTGCTGCCCTACGCCAACCGCGTCACGCAGCAGCGTGGCGGCCGCGACCGCGGCAACGAGCGTGGCATCCGGGCCGACGGCCCGCCGCCGCGCCCGTCCGCCCCGCCGCCCGTGGGTGGCGAGGGTGCCGAGGCCGAGTTCGACGGCGAGGCCACCTTGGCTGAGGAGGTGGAGGCCTGATGCGCCTCATCCTCCGTTCCGACGTCAGCGGCGTCGGCAACAAGGGCGACGTGGTCGAGGTCACCAACGGCTACGGCCGCAACTTCCTCCTGCCCCGTGGCCTGGCCTTCGTGGCCACCGCCGGTGCCGAGAGCCAGGCCGAGGGCATGCGCAAGTCGCGCGACGTCAAGGACGCCGCCGCTCGCCAGGCCGCCGAGGAGGTGGCCAAGAAGCTGGTCAACTCCCCGGTCACCATCCCGGCCCGCGTGGGCGCCGAGGACAAGCTCTTCGGCTCGGTCACCTCGGCCGACGTCGTCGAGGCCATCCTCGCCCAGAAGGACGTGGAGATCGACCGCAAGCAGGTCCAGCTCCACGACCCGATCCGAACCATCGGCACCCACATGGTGCCGATCAAGCTCCACGCCAACGTGGAGTTCCCGGTCACCGTCGAGGTCGTCTCCGACGCCGACTGATCGGCCTGCCCCTCGGGGCGCAGCAACACCGTGA
Organism: Aquihabitans sp. G128; assembly: GCF_019048865.1. Classification (GTDB taxonomy): domain Bacteria; phylum Actinomycetota; class Acidimicrobiia; order Acidimicrobiales; family Iamiaceae; genus Aquihabitans. Next base: position 3,330,556 of record NZ_CP077604.1, read on the forward strand.
CATCGACGTCCGGGGGGGCCTCGCCCCCCGGACGTCGTCGTTCCGGCCCCTCCTCCCCCCGCTTTTCCACAGCCTGTCCACAGGTAGTCGGCACTGGTTCTCCACAGCGCGGCCGATGGACACTGGAGCTTCACCATGGATGACGACGCCCCGCCCGACTTCGACGACGACGGCCCCCCGCCGGACTACGACGACGGGCCCCCGGCGCGGGCGGCCGGGCCCCCCAGCCGAGGCGGCCGGGGCGGTGATGACCGCCCGGTCCGCACCTCCGGCGGCCGGGTGCCGCCGCACAACCTCGACGCCGAGGAGAGCCTGCTCGGCGCCATGCTCCTGTCGCGCACCGCGATCGACGTGGCGTCGGAGTCGGTGTCGCCCGACGACTTCTACAAGCCGGCCCACGGCCACATCTACGACGCCATCACCTCGCTGTCGTCGCAGGGCGAGCCGGTCGACCCGGTCACCGTGGCCGAGGAGCTGCGCCGCCACGACCTGCTGGACGCCATCGGCGGGCCCAGCACCCTGGTGGGCCTCCAGGCCGCCACGCCGGCCACCTCCAGCGCAGCCCGCTACGCCAAGATCGTGGAGGAGCATGCGCTCCTGCGCGGCCTCATCGGCGTCGCCGGCGAGATCGCCGAGATCGGCTACAGCCTGCCGGACGACGTCACCAAGGCCCTCGACGACGCCGAGACCATGATGTTCAAGGTCGCCGAGCACCGCCAGACCGACTCCATGTCCCGGTTGCACGACCTGCTCGACCAGACCCTCGACAGCCTCGAGGCGCTCTACGAGCGCGGCGACGCCATCACCGGCACGCCCACCGGCTTCACCGACTTCGACGAGCTCACCGCCGGGCTGCAGCCCAACGCCCTGATCGTGGTCGGCGCCCGTCCCGGCATGGGCAAGACCTCCTTCGCCATGGGCATGGCCGGCCACGCCGCGCTGGAGGCCCACCGCCCGGTCCTGTTCTTCTCGCTGGAGATGAGCCGGGTGGAGCTGAGCCAGCGGCTCCTGTGCTCCGAGGCGCGCGTCGACTCCACCAAGGTCCGCAACGGCCGCCTCTCCGACGACGACTGGCGCCGCATCAGCCACGCCATCGGCCGGCTCGGCGAGGCCAACCTGTGGATAGACGACAACCCGAACCTGACGGTCATGGAGATCCGCTCCAAGGCGCGCCGCCTGCAGGCCAAGGTCGGCCAGCTCGGGATGATCGTGGTCGACTACATCCAGCTCATGGGCGGCCGGGCCGGCGCCGAGTCCCGGCAGGTGGAGGTGGCCGAGATCTCCCGATCCCTCAAGATCCTCGCCCGTGAGCTGCAGTGCCCCGTGGTGGCCCTGGCCCAGCTCAACCGTGGCCTCGAGCAGCGCGCCGACAAGCGCCCCATGCTGTCCGACCTGCGTGAGTCGGGATCGCTCGAGCAAGATGCGGACATCGTGGTGTTCCTGTACCGGGACGAGCAGTACAACGCCGACTCGCCCGACCGGGGCACCGCCGAGGTGCTGGTGGCCAAGCACCGGGCCGGTCCCACCGGCATGGTCCGCCTGGCCTTCCTCGACCACTACACCAAGTTCGCCAACATGGCGCGGGAGTAGGCGCCGTACCATCGGCGCCATGCCCACCGGACTCCTGCCCGTCGCCGCTCCCACCGGGGCGGCTGCGCCCACCGAACCCCAGGCCGTGGCCGAGGCGTTCCTCGCCCACCTGGCCGCGTCGGACCTGCCGGCCGCGCTCGACCTGTTGGCCACCGACGTCGACTACGTGAACGTGGGCCTGCCCACCATCCGGGGGCGCAAGGCCGTGGGCAAGGCGCTCGGCGGGTTGAGCGGCCCGAAGTTCGGCTTCGAGGTGTACCTCCACGCCATCTCCGCCGATGGCGGCACGGTCCTCACCGAGCGCACCGACGTGATCATCGCCGGCCCGCTGCGGGCCCAGTTCTGGGTGTGGGGCCGCTTCGACGTGGTCGACGGCCAGATCACGCTGTGGCGCGACTCGTTCGACTTCGTCGACGTCCTGCGCGGCGTGGTGCGGGGCGTGGTCGGCATCGCCCTTCCCGGCCTGCGGCCCAAGGCCCCGGCGGGCCTCGACGTCGCGCCCGGCCGCTGAGGGCCGCGCTGTGGCCGCTCCCGCCGCCCGATGGTCCGGACCCGGCAAGGGGGCGGCGGCCTGTCGGCCCCCGGTCCTCCCGCCGGACCTGGACGACCTCGAGCTCGACGGGCTGCAGGACGACGACGGGTGGGTGGAGCGCTCGGTCCGGGGCACCGCCGTGGCCGCCGACGCCGAGCGGGTGGGCTTCGGCCGGTGCGCCATCGTCGGCGTCCGCTTCACCGGGGCCCGGTTCCACCGGCTCGAGCTCACCGACGCCACCCTGACCGACTGCGACCTCGCCGGGGCGGTGCTCGAGGAGTCGACGTTCGTGCGGGTGGCGCTCACCCGCTGCCGGCTGGACGGCGCCGACCTCGGCGGGGCCACGCTCACCGACGTGCGCTTCACCGACTGCCAGATGGAGGACCTCGGGCTGCGGCTGGCCAAGGCCGAGCGCCTGGTGGTCGAAGGCGGCACCGCCACCGGCCTCGACCTCTACCGGGCCCGCGTCCCCGGGAGCACCTGGCACGACGTCGACCTCACCGGGGCCGACCTCTCCGGCGCCGACCTCGCCCGGGCCCGGCTGCACGGCTCGACCATCGTCGACGTGCGGGGCGCCAAGGCCCTGGCGGGCACCGTCATCGACCCGGACCAGGTCGTGCCGGTGGGCCTGGCCCGGATCGGCGACAGCGGGATCGTGGTGGCCCCTCGCGACTGAGGGGCCGACGGGCGGAGCGCTAGAGGACGGGCTCGCGCTGGGCGCGGAGGTCGGCCAGGAACGCCTTGGCCGCCGTCGCTCGCCGAGACCGCCGGTCGGCGCGGGAGTCGGCCGTCTCGACCAGCTGGTCCTCGCGCGCCCCGACGTGGTCCGGGCCGCACTCGCCGTCGGCGTAGGCGTGGAGCCGGAGGGTGGTCGGGGTGGGATAGGTGACCGGCAGCCGGACGACGTCGGGCGAGAGGCGGCTGCGGCTGGCCTTGTCGACCACGAGGTACGTGGCGGGCTCGTGGGGCGCCGTCCGCAGCTCGATCTGGCCTGCTGCGGTGGGTCGCACGGACACCACCCGGCCGTCGAGGCGGAACAAGCGGGCCTCGCCGCTCATCCCCCAGCCGACCCGTGCCGGTCGCGTCGTCGCCGTCATCATCAACCGCCCATCTCCACCCATGGGGCGCACCCTGCCCAGCGGGCGCCCGTCCGAAACGTCTCATTCGGCAGAACGCTCCGGATCTCCTGCCGTTCGGGCGAAGATGGGCCCCCACCTGGCCCTCGACCGCCACCACGGCGGCCTGCCCGGTCAGCCGAAGCGGCGGCGGAGCGCATCTCGGGTGGCGGCGTCGCCGGGGAAGAACGACTCGATCGCCAGCTCCGAGAGGGTGATGTCGAGCGCGGTGCCGAAGGTGGCCAGGGTGCTGAACAACAGCAGCTCCTGGCCCTCGCTGCGCAGTCGCAGGGGCGAGAACAGCAGGTCGGCGGGCTCGACGGCGGCCGACGTGGCTCGTTCGACCCCGGGGTAGGAGGCCAGCTCGTCGTGGAGCTCGGTGAGCCCCGGATCGCCGGACAGCAGGGCCTGGCGCTGGAGCCGGGTCAGGAGGTGGGCGCCGTAGCCGGCCAGGTTGGCGATGCGCGGCGCCAGGCCGTCGGGGTGGAGGCTGACCCGCATGGCGTTGATCGGCGGCGCGAGCAGCGCGGGGGAGACCCCCTCGGCCAGGATCGCCAGGGCGGGCTCGTTGGCCGAGACCAGGTTCCAGCGGCCGTCGACGATGATCGCCGGGTACGGCGCGTGGCCGGCGAGGATGGCGTCGAGCGCCTCGCGCGCCGGGGCCATCACGTCGGCGTCCAGGGCGTGCTCGGGGTAGGCGGGGGCGTAGCCGGCGGCGAGGAGCAACGTGTTGCGCTCCCGGAGGGGCACCTCCAGCTCCTCGGCCAGGTGGAGCACCAGCTCCCGGCTGGGCTTCGAGCGGCCGGTCTCCACGAAGCTCAGGTGGCGCGACGAGACCGCGGCCTCCACCGAGAGGTCGAGCTGGCTGAGCCGCCGTCGACGACGCCAGTCCCGCAGCAGCTCGCCGACCGCAGGGGTGGTGCTCACGGCCATGCGAGCGACCCTACCGACGGGCTGCGAGCCCGTCGCCTACCTCTGAGGTAAGGCGATCCGCCTACCCGGGAGGTCATGGCCGGGGCTACCCGTGCGGGCGCACGGTGGGGCCGTCAACCCGACCACACCCGATCAGGAGCACCCCATGACCACCATCCCCACGACCGCCCCGGCCGAGGTCTCGGCCACCGTCGACGCCTACTTCGCCATGTGGAACGAGGGCGACCCGGCAGCCCGGGCCGAGCTGATCGCGGCGGCGTGGACGCCCGAGGGCGCCTACGCCGACCCGCTGCTGGCCGCGGCGGGGCCCGACGCCCTGAGCGAGATGGTCGACGCCGTCCACCAGCAGTACCCGGGTCGCCGCTTCCGGCGCACCACGGCCATCGACTCCCACCACGACTTCCACCGCTTCGGGTGGGAGCTCGGCGAGGGCGAGGAGCTGGTGGTGGCGGGCGTCGACGTCGCCCACACCGCAGCCGACGGCCGCCTCACCGGCGTGGTCGGGTTCTTCGGCGACCCGCCGGCCGAGGACTGACCGACCGCACCCCAGGGTCGGGCGGGTGGCCCGCCCGGCCACCTGCCCGGCCACACTGGGCCGATGACCCCCGTCGCCCCTCCGACCGGCCTGCCGGTCGAGGGCGTGGTGCCGGAGGTCCTCGCCGCCCTGGCCGAGCGCGGCCACGCCGTGCTGGTGGCCCCGCCCGGGGCGGGCAAGACCACCGTGGTCCCGCTGCGGTTGCTGGCCGCGCCCTGGCTGGGTGACCAGCGCATCGTGGTCCTCGAGCCGCGCCGGCTCGCGGCGCGGGCGGCGGCGCGCCGCATGGCCGACCTGCTCGGCGAGCCGGTCGGGCGGACGGTCGGCTACCGCACGCGGGACGAGCGGGTGGTGAGCCGGGGGACCCGCATCGAGGTGGTGACCGAGGGGATCCTGGTCCGGCGCCTGCAGGCCGACCCCTCCCTCGAGGGCACCGGGGCCGTGCTGCTCGACGAGGTCCACGAACGGAACCTGGTGACCGACCTGTCCCTCGCCTTCCTGCTCGACGCCCAGCGCAGCCTCCGGCCCGATCTGCGGGTCCTGGCCATGTCGGCCACCGTCGACGCCGGACGGCTGGCCGCCACCATCGGCGGGGATGCCGGCCCGGCCCCGGTGGTGGCCAGCGACGGTCGCCAGCACCCCGTGGCGCTGCGCTGGTGGCCGGCGGAGCCTCGAGATCGGCCCGAGCAGCACGTGGCCCGGGTGGTGGCCCGCGCCCTGGCGGCCGACCCCGAGGGCGACGTGCTGGTGTTCCTCCCCGGCGTGGCCGAGATCGGCCGAGCCTCCCGGGCGCTCTCCGGCCTGCCGAGCGCGGTCGACGTGCGACCGTTGGCCGGCGCCCTCCCGGTGGCGGAGCAGGACGCCGCCCTCGCCGCTTCGCCACCCGGGCGGCGCCGGGTGGTGCTCGCCACCGACATCGCCGAGTCGAGCCTGACCGTCGCCGGGGTGCGCATCGTGGTCGACGCCGGCCTGGTGCGCAGCCCCCGGTTCGACGCCGGGACCGGGCTCACCCGGTTGACCACCTCGCCCGCCTCCAAGGCCGCCGCCGACCAGCGGGCCGGTCGGGCGGGCCGCCTGGGGCCGGGCGTGGCCCACCGCCTGTGGTCCGAGGGCGAGCACGCCAGCCGCCAGGCGTACCCCGAGCCCGAGGTCGCGGTGGTCGACCTGGCCGGCCTGGTCCTCGAGGTCGCGGCCTGGGGGAGCTCGCGCGACGACCTCGCCTTCCTCGACCGCCCGCCGGCCCGGGCGTGGGCCGAGGCCGAGGCGCTCCTCCGCACCCTCGGCGTGCTGGACGGGGCCGGTCGCCCCACCGCCACCGGGCGCGCCGTGGTGGGCCTGCCCCTGCACCCCCGCCTGGCGCGGATGGTGGTCGACGGCCGCGCCGCCGGAGCGGGTTGGGCCGCAGCCCTGCTGGCGACGGTGCTCGACGAGCGCGACGTGTTCGGCGGTCGGCGCGACGAACGCCCCGCCGACCTGGCCGAGCGGGTCGCGGTGGTCGGCGACGACCGCCGCGACCATCCGGCCGCGAACCGCGACGCCGTGCGCTCGGCCCGGCGTCGCGCCCGCGAGCTGGCCCGCCGCCTCGACGTGGAGCGACGGGTGGTCGACCCGACCGCGCTCGGCGCGCTCGTGGCGCTGGCGTACCCGGACCGGGTGGCCCAGGCGCGCGGCGGGGGCCGCTTCCGGCTTCGTGCCGGGGGCGGCGGGTGGCTGCCCGACACCGATCCGCTGGCCTCGGCGCCGTTCCTGGCCGTGGCCGACCTGGACGTCGGCACCGGCGACGGGCGCATCCGCACCGCTGCCGGTCTCGACGAGGCCGACGTGCTCGCGGCCGTCGGCGACGACGTGCACGAGGTCGAGGTGGTGGCCTGGGACGCCGCGCGCGACGACCTCCGCAGCCGCACCGAGCGGCGGTCCGGCACCCTGCTGTTCGCCACGCACGAGGGCCGACCCGCAGCGGGCACGGCCACCACCGAGGCGCTGCTCGACCGGGTGCGGGCCACGGCCGGCGACGTGCTGCCCTGGACCGCAGGGGCTCGCGCCCTCCAGGCCCGCCTCTCCTTCCTGCGGGCGCACGACGGCGATCGGTGGCCGGCCGTGGAGGACGCCGCCCTGCTCGACGACCTCGACGGGTGGCTGGCCCCCCACCTCGTGGGCGCCACGGGCCGGCGCGACCTGGCCCGGGTGGACCTGGCCACCGTGCTGCGGTCGCTGCTCGACCACCGTGGCCGCACCGACCTGGACCGCCTGGCCCCCACCCGCCTGGCCCTCGGCAACGGCCGGTCGATCACCGTCGCCTACGACGACGGCACGCCGGTGGCATCGGCTCGGGTGCAGGACCTCTACGGGACCACCCGACACCCCACGGTGGTGGACGGGCGGGTGCCGGTGGTGGTCCACCTGCTCTCCCCGGCCGGTCGGCCGGTGCAGATCACCGCCGACCTCCCGGGCTTCTGGGCGGGCAGCTGGAACCAGGTCCGCAAGGAGATGGCCGGCCGCTACCCCAAGCACGACTGGCCGATCGACCCGGCCGCCGCTGCCCCCCGCGCCCGCGGCCGCCGGGCCGGCCGGGTGGCGGTCGGCGCTGAGCCCAGGCGATCGGCCGCGCCGCCGTCATGGGGCCGGTCGAGGCCGGTCCTCGTGGCGCGCGGCATCCCGAACCGGGGTGGACCGCACCGGTACCGTGCCCCGCAGGGGTGCTCGCGGGGCCGACTCGTCAGCGACAGAGGGAGAACACCATGGACATGCGTCGTCGATTGGGTGCCGAGGCGTTCGGCACCTTCTGGCTGGTGCTCGGCGGTTGCGGCTCGGCCGTGCTGGCGGGAGACAAGATCGGGTTCGCGGGGGTGGCCCTCGCCTTCGGCCTCACCGTGCTCACCATGGCCTACGCGGTGGGCGGGATCTCCGGGGGCCACTTCAACCCGGCGGTCACCCTCGGCCTGGTGGTGGCCGGGCGCTTCGACAAGAAGGACGCCCCGCTCTACGTGGTGGCCCAGGTGGTGGGCGCCATCCTGGCGGCGATCATCATCGCCGCCATCGCCAGCGGGGTGAAGGGCTTCGAGTTCGGCGACGGCCCGATGCACGCCCCCGGCTTCGCCTCGAACGGCTTCGGCGACCGCAGCCCCGGCGGCTACAGCTTCCTGGCCGTGGCGGTGGCCGAGGTGGTCATGACGGCCTTCTTCCTCATCGTCATCCTCGGCGCCACCGCCAAGAAGTCGGTGGCGGAGTTCGGCGGCCTGGTGATCGGCCTCGCCCTCACCTTGATCCACCTGATCACCATCCCGGTGTCGAACACCAGCGTGAACCCGGCCCGCTCCATCAGCCAGGCCCTCTTCGCCGGCGGCGACGCCCTGATCCAGCTCCCGGTGTTCATCGTCGCCCCTGCCGTCGGCGCCGCCCTCGGCGCCCTCGCCTGGAAGGCGGTCCTCGCCGGTCCCGAGGAGACCGAGCTGGCCCAGGGCGTCGAGCCCTCCTGAGGCCTGCTGCGCCGACGAGCCGTCCTGCGGGCCGTCCTGCGGGCCGTCCTGCGGGCCGGCCGCAGGACGGCTCCGGTCGGCCTCAGTGCGCCAGGGCGACCGGCGTCGGCGTGAACGGGCCCCAGGTGAAGGCCGACAGCCACGGCTCGGGGTCGGCGCCCCAGTCGTAGGCCCGGACCTGGTCCAGGCTGCGGCGGCCGGTGAGGGCGCGCAGCGCCTCGAAGCGGCTGAGGCGCACGGTGGTGGACCCACCGTCGCCCACCACCAGCTCCACGTCCCCGGCGACGAGGCGCACCGGCGCGAGGCCTCGGGCCGCCATCGTGGCGGGCCAGTGCTGCTCGACGAAGCCGAAGCCGATGGCCAGGGCGGCGCTGTCCTGGCCGCCCGGCCGATCGACCGCGCCGCGCAGGTCGTGCTCGTGGGTGACCTGGTCGAACACGGCCTGGGCCGGGAGCAGGCCCACCAGCTTCGCTTCGACCTCGGGGCCGGTCTCGTCCCACTCGTCGGCCAGCTCGGCCAGGCTGCGGCCCCGGCGGGCCTCCACCTGGGCCTGGGTCCAGGCGTCGGACCCGGCGCCGCCGACGTCGCCGGCCAGGATGTCGGCCGAGACGCCGACGGCGTGGCTGAACAGCTCCTGCACGGTCCAGCGCGGGCACGCGGGCACCGGCCGGCGGCCATCCGCCGGATCGAGGCTGCGCACGATCTCGGTCATGGTCCGTCGCGTCTGGGCGTAGGCCTCGGTGGTGTCCATGCTCGGCTCCCTCGCCGCTCCCGGGGCCCCTGCACCCGGCGGCGCCCGCCACCGTAGGTGGTCGAGCACCGAGGAGGCAGGGCTAGCGTCTCGGCCCATGCCTCCGAGCCGTCGAGCCACCGCCCGAGCCGCCGCCGGGGTGGGGGTGGTGGCCGCCGGCGCGCTGTGGCGGCGCCGGCGCGCGGCTCGGCCGGGCGCGACGGCCGGCGGTCCGTCGCCCATCGCCGCCACGTCGCGCGGCCAGCGCAACCGGGTGCTGGCCACCGCTGCCACCCGGGCCGGCACCGGCTGGGCGGCCGACCGGGCGAAGCGGGTGTTCGCCGACGCCGAGCGCCGCGAGGAGCTCGACGCCGCCAGCCAGCTGCGCACCGCCGAGCAGGTGGCCGAGACGCTCGGCAACCTCAAGGGGGCGATGATGAAGCTCGGCCAGATGGCCAGCTACCTCGACCAGGGGCTGCCCGAGCCCGTGCGGGACGCCCTGGCCCAGCTCCAGCAGGACGCGCCGCCCATGGCGCCGGAGCTGGCGGCCGGCGTGGTGCTGGCCGAGCTGGGCCAGCGGCCCGAGGTCCTCTTCGCCGAGTGGGACGAGGTGCCGATCGCGGCGGCGTCGATCGGCCAGGTGCACCGGGCCCTCACCCATGACGGGCGGGCCGTCGCCGTGAAGGTGCAGTACCCCGGCGTCGACGTCGCCATCACGGGCGATCTCGACAACGCCGGGATGATCTTCAACGCCATGAAGCTCCTCTTCCCGGGCCTCGATCCGAAGCCGTTGGTGGCGGAGCTGCGGGACCGCATCGTCGAGGAGCTCGACTACGAGCTGGAGGCCGCCAACCAGCAGCTCTTCGCCGACTACTACGAGGGCCACCCGTTCATCCACGTGCCGTCGGTGCTGCCCGAGCTCAGCGCCCGGCGGGTGCTCACCACGGAGCTGGCCACGGGCAGCCGCTTCCACGAGGTCACGTCGTGGCCGGCCGCGCAGCGGGACCTGGCCGGCGAGTCCATCTACCGGTTCGTGTTCGGCAGCCTCTACCGGCTCGGCGCGTTCAACGGCGACCCGCACCCGGGCAACTACCTCTTCGGGCCCGACGGCCGGGTCACGTTCCTCGACTACGGCCTGGTCAAGCGGTTCACCCCGGCCGAGCTGCGCCCGTTCCAGGACATGATCACCGCCATGGTGATCGACCGCGACGTGGCGGCGTTCCGTCGCATCGTCGAGAGCGTGGGCCTGCTGAAGGCCGACAACGACTTCACCGACGAGCAGATCGGCGACTACTTCGGCCACTTCTACGAGTTCGTGCTCGAGTCCGCCCCGCTGACCATGACCCAGGAGTACGCCTCCGAGACGGTCAGCCGCTTCTTCGACACCAGCGGGGAGCACGGCGAGATCATGAAGGCCGCCAACGTGCCGCCGTCGATGGTGATCATCCAGCGCATCAACCTTGGGCTCTACGCGGTGCTCGGCGAGCTGGGCGCCACGGCCGACTGGCGCCGGATCGCCGATGAGCTGTGGCCGTGGGTGGGTGGCCCGCCCACCACCGAGCTGGGTCGGCAGGAGGCCGCGTGGCGCGCCGCCACCGGCCGGGGCGCGGTGGCGCCCGGGTTCGAGGGGGCCTGAGCCCTCGCTCAGGCCTTCTCGAAGTTCACGATGAACTCGAAGCTGCCGTTGTCCTGGACCTCCACGAAGCCGCCGACGCTGGGTGCCTCGATGTCGTAGTCGGCCATCTCGACGGGGGCCGAGCCCTGCACGGTGAACACCCCGTCGGCGGAGCGGGCGGTGAGGTCGATGGTGACGGGCTTGGTGACGCCGTGGAGGGTGAGCTCGCCGGTGGCCTTCACGTCGAAGGTGTCGCCGTCCTTGATGGTGGGCAGGGCGATCGGCTCGGTGAGCTTGAACGTGCCGTCCTCGAACCGGTCGGTCTCGAGGCCTCGGCCCTTGATGGCGCCGTCCCGTCGGTCCTCGTCGCTCTTCAGGGTCGTCATGTCGACGGTGAACTCGCCGGCGGTGACCTGGTCGCCGGCGACGGTCAGGGTGCCGGTGACGTCGTTGGTGCGGCCGTTGGCGGTGACCTTGCGGGACCCGGCGGCGAAGACCTCCTTGACCCGGTACCCGGCCACGGTGGCGTCGTCGCCGGTGCCGGCGGCCACCTTCCAGGAGCCGTCGAGCGAGTCGGCGGCGACCACCTCGCCGGTGCCGGACTTGGAGTCCGAGAGCTTCAGCTCGGGATCGGACGTGTCCCGCGTGAGGTAGAAGAAGCCGCCGATCGCGGCGGCCACCACCACGACGACCACGGCGGCGATGAGGGGGAGTCGGGAGCGCTTCTGGTCGGCCATCGGCACATGGTTGCCCGCGCAACCGAAAGCTCGCTGAAAGGTCACCCTTCCACGACCTGTCAGCCGCTGGGTCAGCGCCGGCGTCGGACGCTGGGGGGCAGCTCGATCCGGGCGAACACCGCCAGCAGGCCTGCCAGCACCAGGCCCGGGAGCAGCAACCAGATCGGCCGCTGGGCCCACCAGGCGCCGGTGGGCCGGGCGAGCAGGTCGAAGCCCAGGGCCCGCCAGATGCCGATGGCTGCCACCAGCGCCGTCATGTGCCAGGTGAAGACGGTCATGGCCACCGCGTTGAGCGACACCGTCGCCTTCCACACCCGGCGGCGGGCGAGCAGCCGCTCGAGCGCAGGCCGGGCGAGCAGCACCAGGCCGAACTGGAAGACGGCCAGAGCGGCGATGCAGGCGGTGGTCGGGAACATGTTCGACACGTGCTCGCCGCGCACCGCGACCATCGAGCGGGAGTAGGTGCCGGAGGCCGTCAGGGCCACGAGGGCGAGCAGGCCGGTGGCGGCCACCGCGGCGTGGCGGGCCCGGGACCACGCCAGCGCCCGGCCGTCGCGCCACCAGAAGCCGAGCTGGTGGGCGAAGACCCAGACCAGCAGCGAGTTGGCGTAGCCGGCGGCCGTCCACCCGAGGTGGAAGCGGGCCAGGTCGAGGGCCACCACGGTCGCGGCGAGTCCGGCGAGCCCACCCCCGGCGCTGCGCCGGTGCAGCCAGGCCGTGGCCGGGGCGAGGAGGACGACGGCGAGGTAGGCGCCCAGGAACCAGAGCGGGACGAAGACCACCCGGCCCCACGTCCACACGCTGGGGGTCCCGGGCCGGAGCGTGCGGATGGCCACGTCGAGCACCGCCCACACCAGGAGGAAGGCCGCGATGGGCTTCAGCAGCCGGTCGACCCGCTTGCGGGCGTAGCCCGGCCACGTCGCGCCGCGGGACCGCACGGCGTCCCAGGCCGCCAGGTTGGCGTAGCCGCCGACGACGAAGAAGACCGGCATGATCTGCAGCACCCAGGTGCCGGCCCACAGGCCGGGGACCGTGTCGATGGGGTTGGGCATGGTCAACGCTCCCGAGCGGCTCCAGTGGGTGATCGACAGCACCCAGTGCCAGAGCACCACCACCACGATGCTCAGCCCGCGCAGCGCGCCGACGACCCGGTCACGGCTGGCGGGGGTGGCATCGACGAGGGCGTCCACCCCGGCGGGGCTCGGGGCGGGGCGGGGGACGACGGTGGTGGTGGCAGGGAGGGAGGCCATGGCTGCAGCGTGCGCCCACGGCGACCCGTGCGAGCTGGGGGCGATCCCCCAACCCTGGCTGGGAGGCCCCGGGTCAGCCCGGCGCCGGCGGGGCGGCCGCGGTGGCTTCGGCCAGCCAGCGGCGGTTGGCGCGCCGGCGGAGGCGCCACCGCAGGACCAGCTCCGTGAACAGGGCGACCAGTGCGGCGCCGGTGCCGGCGACCACCACGGCGCCCGCAGGCCGGGCGCGGTTCGCGGCCCGCTCCTGGCACGGCGTGGCGTTGTTGTCCTCGGCCTCGGCCTTGGTGGTGCCCTTGGGCGGGCTCGACGGGTCGACGAGCTCGTTGACCCGGCCGTCGAGCAGGAAGCTGGCCGCAGTGCCGCAGTCCTGGGTCGGGGTGTGCAGCGGGCGGGTGCCGGCGAAGAGGCCGAGCAGGGCCACGACGATGCCGATGGTGGCCACCACCGCGGTGGCCGTCACCGCTCGCTGGCCGGCCGGCGCCGCGGGGTGCGCCTCTGGGGCGGGGCCGGCGGTCACTGGAACAGGGAGACCAGGGCCCAGAGGGCGGCGATGCCGCCGATGCCGGCCATCACCAGGGATCGGGTGACGGGGGCCCTCTCGAGGTCGTCCTCGCCGCGGGCGGCGGCCGGTGGGCGGAGGATGGCGGCCAGGTTGCCCACCAGCAGGGCGGCGCCCATGGCCAGCACCAGGTAGACGACGAGGTCGTCGCCGAGGAACGGAGAGAAGGACTCCTCGGCCAGCACCCGTGCGATCACGGGCTCAGGTTACGGCGCGCGACGCCGATGGCCCTGGTCAGGGCGATGCCGAGCGCACCGTTGCGCCCGCTCGTGGGCGGCGGGGGCCGACGGTTGCGCGTGCAACCACGTTGCGCGGTTTTCCACTCACAATCCGTGAAATCCCCTTCAGGACCGCGGAGGCCGCGCCGATAGATCTGGAGCCGGTGGAATCATCGCCCCACCGGCGCCGGGGTTCCGGGGCGGGAGCCACTCCTCTCCCTCCATCAACACATCGCTCTCCGTGCTTGTCCAGGGCACGGCGCAATGTGGTGGCTCTCGCTCCACCCCCTGCGGCTCGGTCCCCGGCCCCGACCAGGACGCCGCCGAGCGCTCACCAGCCGGGCGCGGCCCACCCCTCGGGCGTCCAGTCCGGCGCCGCCAGCTCGAAGCCCGAGAAGTCGAACGCCGGGGCCACCGTGCAGCCGACGAGCGACCACGCGCCGAGCGGTCGCGCCGCCTGCCACGCCCGGGCCGGCACCACCGCTTGGGGCTCGGTGCCCTCGGCCAGGTCGCTGCCGAGGCGGACGACCTCGTGGTCCCCGCCCTCGGCGATGGCCAGCTCGAGCGGGTCGCCGGCGTAGTGGTGCCAGGCCTCGGCGGCATCGACGCGGTGCCAGTGGGAGCGCTCCCCGGCGGCCAGCAGGAAGTAGATCGCGCTGCCCACCCCGCGGCCGCCGTCGGCGGCGACGTCGCGCCAGTTCTCCCGGTACCAACCCCCCTCGGGGTGCGGGGCGAGCCCGAGGCGTTCGATCAGGTCTTGGGCGTCCACCGCCCAAGTCTGGCCCTGCGACCGGGGCGGGGGCGCGCACCACGGGCCATGCTGTCGACCGTGCCGCGCGAGGGTCGCCGGCCGAGAGGATCCGATGCCGTTCCTGCGCACCCCCGACGACCGCTTCGTCGACCTGCCCGACTTCCCGTTCGAGCCCCGGTACGTCGACGTGCCCGCCGGCGACGGCAGCGGCACGGCCCGCCTCGCCTACCTCGACGAGGGCCCGGCCGACGGCGAGGTCGTGCTCTGCCTGCACGGCGAGCCGTCGTGGTCGTTCCTCTACCGGCACATGGTCCCGGTCCTGGTCGAGGCCGGGCTGCGGGTGGTGGCGCCGGACCTGATCGGCTTCGGCCGCTCCGACAAGCCGGCTGCCCGCACGGACTGCACGTTCCAGTCCCACCTGGACTGGCTGCGCCACGCCCTCTTCGACCAGCTGGACCTGCAGGGCATCACCCTGGTCTGCCAGGACTGGGGCGGCCTCCTGGGCCTCCGCCTGGTGGGGGAGCACCCCGAGCGCTTCTCCCGCGTGGTGGCGGCCAACACGTCGCTGCCCACCGGCGACCGCGACCCCGGCGAGGCGTTCCTGGCCTGGCAGCGGTTCTCGCAGGAGGTGCCGGAGTTCCCGGTCGGGTTCATCATCAACGGCGGCTGCACCACCGACCTCTCGCCCGAGGTGGTGGCGGCCTACGACGCGCCCTTCCCGGACGAGACCTACAAGGAGGCGGCGCGGCAGTTCCCGCTGCTCGTGCCCAGCCGTCCCGACGACCCGGCCGCCGAGGCCAACCGGGCGGCCTGGGTGGGCCTGGCCGCGTTCCCCCGACCGTTCCTGACCGCCTTCAGCGACCAGGACCCGATCACCAAGGGCGCCGACCGCCACCTCCAGGCCGACATCGCGGGCGCCGCCGGCCAGCCCCACACCACCATCGAGGGCGGCGGCCACTTCCTCCAGGAGGACCGGGGCCCGGAGCTCGCCAAGGTGGTGGTGGACCTCATCGCTGCCACCCCCGAGGCCGCCGGCCCGCACCAGGCCTGAGCGTCCCGCGCGTCGGTCCGGGCGTGCCGGGCCGACGCCGCGGCGTCAGGCCGGGTCGGTGGACGGCGGGTTGGCCGAGGCGGCCGGTGCCTCGCCGGGCCCCCAGGACGAGCGGGGCTCGGCGGCGCTCGCCACCAGGTCCCCGTGGCCGTCGACCGCGCCGTCGCGACCGGTGGCGGCGGCGTCGAACCACAGCTGGCGACCCGCCTTGGCCCGCTTGCCGCCGCGGAAGATCACCACGCCGATCAGCACCATGCCGCCGAGCATGACGCCGAACAGGGCCAGCTGCTCGGAGCCGCCGCGGTCGGCGGCGTTCTTCGGGGCGGTGCCGCTGCCGGGCTGCGGGATGCTCTCGGGCTTGGCGGCCTCGTCGGAGACCTGGGTCGTGCGATCGGTGGCGGTGCCGTCGTCGGTGGTGAGCGCCACCACGGCCACGCCGCCGATGAGCACGAGGGCGAGGGCCAGGGCGCTGAGGACGAGGGTGCGACGGGAGAACTCGCCGCGGGCGGCGTCGTTGCGCCGCGGCGTGGGGGCGGAGGTGGCCATGGCCGTCCATGCTCCACCCTCGGCGCCCCAGTTCCAAGCCGGGAGCGGCTCCTGGCCGGGCCTCAGCGGGGGAGGTGCTTGGCGGCCCGCAGGATCTTGGTGAACCGCTTGGCGTAGCCGGTGCCGTCGGGGCCCGGGTCCTGCAGCTTCTGGGCCAGCGCCGAGCGCACGGCGATGGTCTGGGACTCGGTGTACTTGAGCAGCCCGTCCCGGCCGTGGCGCCGACCGACGCCGGACGCCTTCATGCCGCCCATGGGGGCGTCGACGCTGGCCCAGCCCGACGAGTAGCCGTCGTTGACGTTCACGGTGCCGGCCATGAGCTGCTCGGCGATGGCGGTGCCCTTCTTGACGTCGCCGCAGTAGACGCTGGCGTTGAGGCCGTACTCGGAGTCGTTGACCTCGGCGACGGCCTCGGCGACGGAGGTGTACGGGTAGATCGAGACCAGCGGGCCGAAGGTCTCCTCGCGGTGCACGGCCATCTCGGCGGTGACGTCGGCGAGGACCGTGGGCTCGAAGAACCACGGGCCGATCTCCGGGCGGGCCTTGCCGCCGGCGAGGACGGTGGCGCCCTTGGCGACGGCGTCGTCGAGGTGCTCGACCATCTTGTCGAGCTGGGCCTGGGAGGCGAGGGCGCCGACCTCGGCCCCGTAGGACTGCTCGGCGCCGAGCTTCAGCGCCTCGACCCGGGCGGCGAAGCGGGTGGTGAACGCCGGGGCGATCGACTGGTCGACGTAGATGCGCTCGATGGAGATGCAGAGCTGGCCGGTGTTGGCGAAGCAGCCGACGGTGGCGCCCTCGACGGTGCGGTCGAGGTCGGCGTCGGAGGTGATGACCATGGCGTTCTTGCCCCCGAGCTCGGCGGAGAACCCGATGAGGCGCTCCCCGGCCTGGCCGCCGATCGTGCGGCCCGTGGCGGTGGAGCCGGTGAACATGACGTAGTCGGTGGACTCGATGATGGCGGTGCCCACCGCGGTGCCGGGGCCGGTGACGATCTGGACCAGGCCGGCAGGCAGCCCTGCCTCCTCCAGCAGCTCGAAGGCGCGGATGGCCGTGAACGGCGTCTGGGAGTCGGGCTTGATGACGATGCCGTTGCCGGCCACGAGCGCGGCGAGCGCGTCCGACAGGGCGAGCACGAGCGGGTAGTTCCAGGGCGAGATGACGCCGACGATGCCCTTGGGCACGTGGTGCTCGGTGGCGCTCACCAGCCCGGGCAGGGCGGTGAGGCGGCGGTGGGGCTTGAGGGCCCGAGGCGCCAGCCGGGCGTAGTACCGGGCGGTGACGGCCTGGTCGAGGATCTCCTCGAAGGCCCACACGCGAGCCTTGCCGTTCTCGGCCTGGATGAGGTCGAGCAGCTCCTCCTGGTGGTCCAGGACGAGGTCGTGGTAGCGGAGCAGCACCGCCGCCCGGTCCTTCACCGGGGTGGCCGCCCAGCGCTGCTGGACCCGGCGGCACTCGGCGACCGCGGCGGCCACGTCCTCGGCGGTGCCGATGGGCACCTCGCCCACCACGCCGCCGTTGAGCGGCGAGGTGACCGTGCGCAGCTCCCGGCCGGCGGCGACGGCCACCCGGGCGGCGAGCCGGTCGGTCTCGGTGCGGCTGGGGCGCAGGGGTGCGCCCGAGGGCTGCGGGGCGCCGCTGGCTTCGACGGGAGCTTCGGTGGCGGTCAAGGTGGCCTCCTGGCGGGCGGCCCGGATGGTCCGGGACCGCGCTCGACGTTACCGGCGGGTAGCCGGGTGGGGCCACGGCCGTCCCGTCGGTCAGCCCCGGAGGTGGTCGACCAGGAGCAGGGGCAGCGGGTACGCCCAGTTCACCGTGGCCTGGTCGGCGGCGTAGAGCAGCGGCCACGCCAGCGAGACGAGGGCCGCCGTCCAGACCAACCCGCGCGTGGCGCGCCGGGGGAGGTGGCGCAGCCCGAGGGCGGCGAAGGGCACGACGGGGAAGAGGAAGACCACGCTCCGGCTGATGTCGAAGACGGACATGGCGACCACGATCGTCACGGCGACGCAGCCCACGCAGCCCAGGACCACGAGGCGGCTCCCGCGGTGCCACGTGGTGGCCAGCCCCGCCACGGTGAGGAACCAGTAGCCCTCGAGGGCGCCCCAGATGCCGCTCGGGTAGTTGTTGAGCTGGGCGAGCGGTTCGCCGGGCGACCGGTTGCGACCCTCGTGGATGCCGTAGCGGGCCTTGAGGGCCTGGCGGATGGCGAGGTGGCCGACGCCGGCGGCGAGCGCGGCGCCCACCGGGAGCCACGGGACGGCGCGCGCCGCGGCCTGCCAGGTCCGCCGCGCCCGCTCGGCGGCGTGGTCGTCGCGCAGCAGGTGCCAGGCCGCCACGATCGGGAGGGCGAAGACGGCGCGCTCGTCGGTGAACGTGGCGGCGAGCCCGACGAGGAACACGATCGGGGGTCGACGGCTGGCCATGGCCACCAGCAGGAGCAGGACGGCCAGGGCGTCGAAGTTGCCGCGCAGGTCCACCCACGCGCCGGCGACGGCCCACAGCCCGACGGTGCCCACGGTGGCCACCACCGCGGCCCGGCGGTCGCCCAACGCCTCGTCGAGCAGCTTGGCGAGGACCACGAGCAGCACGACCGCCGCCACGACCTGCAGCGCCACGAACGCCCACGGGCTGTCGAAGAAGAGGACCTTGCCGACCAGCCTCGGGACGAAGCGGAAGGTCAGGTTGGCCTCCCGGCTCTCGGGCCCGATGTTCGGGTCGAACAGCGACCCGCGCGAGTGCTCGATGATGTAGCGCCACTGCGCGTCCTCGCCGAAGTGCGGCGGCGGGTAGGTGCCCGCCAGCAGCACCCCGAGGACGAGGCCGACGATGGCGGTGCGCACCTGCCACCATCGCCCGGCCGCCACCCGGCTCACCAGGCGGTCGAGCCGCTCCTTGTGCGGTGCCAACGGCACCCACGGCGTCCACGGCCCCCCCCCCGGTCACGGCGCGCACCCTACCTGCCGCCCTGCACCGCCCCGGCTGGCGCCCGAACCCGCTGGCCGGGCGAGCGGCCTGCGAGCCACCATCGGGAGATGGAGCCGCTCCCGCTCGCCACCGCCTCCGACTGCCTCGTGGTGCGGGCGTGGGCGCCCGACGAGGCGCCGGCGCTGCACGCTGCGGTGGTGGCCAGCACCGAGCACCTGCGCCCG
Organism: Aquihabitans sp. G128; assembly: GCF_019048865.1. Classification (GTDB taxonomy): domain Bacteria; phylum Actinomycetota; class Acidimicrobiia; order Acidimicrobiales; family Iamiaceae; genus Aquihabitans. Next base: position 3,349,340 of record NZ_CP077604.1, read on the forward strand.
TGGATGCCCTGGATCGCCCACGAGCCGCTGGCGGTCGAGGAGCGGCGGGCCATGATCGAGGGCTGGCGGTCCGAGGCGGCCGACGGGGGCGACGTGGTCTACGGGATGTGGGCCGAGGGCGCCGTCGTCGGCGGGTGCGGGCTGCACCGCCGGCTCGGTCCCGGCGGGGTGGAGATCGGCTACTGGGTCCATGCGGACCACGTCGGCCGCGGCGTGGCCACCGAGGCCTCGCGCCTGCTGACGGAGCTGGCCTTCACCGTGGCCGACATCGAGGTGGTCGAGGTCCACCACGACGTGGCCAACGCCGCGAGCGCGCGGGTGCCGGAGAAGCTCGGCTTCGTGCGGGTGGCCGACATCTCGGTGCCGGCGGCCGAGCCCCGCGCCCCGGCCGAGACCGGCCGCCGGGGCGTCTGGCGCACCACGCGCCAGACCTGGCGCGGCTGAGCAGGGGACGTCGGCGGCTCAGCCGCCGTGGCCCGTCAGCGCCGGCTCGCCGGGGGCCAGGTCCCGGTGCTCGGGCCGCAGCTCGGCGAGCGCCTGCCGGTGGTGGGCGCTCGCCGCGTCGACGGAGAACGGTCGGACCGGCTGGCCCTGCTGGAGCCACGGGACCTGCAGCCCGCGCTCGACGTGGTCGGGGGCCACGGGGTCGGGCTCGTCGGTGGGTCCGAGCACCCGTTCCTCGACCGCGAAGCCCTGGGCGTCGAGGACGCGGGTGGCGACCTTGCGCCCACCTCGGTGGCCCTTGCCCGCCGAGGTCTTGGCCACCGGCCGCTGCGGGGCGCCGTCGCCCGGCTCGTCCGCGATCGCCACCAGCTTGTAGACGAGCTCGGCGGTGGGGGCGCCGGAGCCGGTGACCAGCCGGGTGCCCAGGAGGTACCGGTCGACGGGGGCGTCGGCCAGCGCGGCCATGGCGTGCTCGTCGAGGTCCCCGGAGACCACGATCTGGCAGCCGGGGGCGCCGAGCTCGTCGAGCAGGGCCCGGGCCCGGTGGGCCTCGTCGCCCAGGTCCCCGGAGTCGATGCGGATGGCGCCGATGCCCGGGCCGGCGGCGGCCACCGCGTTGCGGATGCCCTCGGCGACGTCGTAGGTGTCGACCAGGAATGTGGTGTCGGGCCCGAACGCGGCCACCTGGGCGCGGAAGGCCTCGGCCTCGGTGGCGTGGGCCAGGGTGAAGGCGTGCATGGTGGTGCCGGCCGTCGGGATGCCGAACCGCCGCCCCGCCTCGAGGTTGGAGGTGACGTCGAAGCCGACGATGCGCGCTGCCAGCGCAGCGGCCACCGCCGCCTCCTCGTGGGTGCGGCGCCCACCGCCCTCGATGGTGGTCCGGCCGTCCGCGGCACCGACCATGCGGGCGCCGGCCGCGGCGATGGCGGCGTCGTGGTTCAGGATGCTCAGCAGGATCGTCTCCAGCACCAGCCCCTGGCCGAAGGTGGCGTCCACGGTCAGGATCGGCGAGTACGGGAAGTAGAGCTCGCCGTCGTGGTAGCCGGTCAGGTCGCCGTCGAACCGGAAGGCGGCGAGGTGGTCCAGGGCTTCGGGGGACAGGAAGGCGCGCTTGCGGAGGTGGGCCAGCTCGGGCTCGGCGAAGCGGAAGCGCTCCACGGCGTCCACGGCGCGGGCCATCCCGGCCACGACGCCGTAGCGGCGGCCGGGCGGCAGGTGGCGGGCGAAGACCTCGAAGGTGGCCCGGTGGTGCGCCACCCCGGAGCGGAGGGCGGCGTCGAGCCCGGTCAGCTCGTAGTGGTCGGTCAGCAGGGCGGTGCTGGGCCGGCCGTCGAGCGAGGGCGGCGCCGTCCAGGTGGTCATGGCGGCGATCCTGTCGGTGCCCCTGGCCGATGGCAACCCCCGCTGGCCGCCGTCCGAGCGGCGGTCGCGCTCGCCTACGGGCGGGTCGGCGGCTCGAGGCCCTCGGGGATGCGGATGGCGGCGAGCTGGGTGGCCTGGGCCACCAGGCGCCCGGTGGCGTCCCAGAGCTCGCAGACCTCGTCGAAGCGCCCGCCGTCGACCACCTGGGCCCACTGGCGCACGATCAGCGGCCCGGGGGCGGGGCGAGCCCGGACGTACGCCGTGAGCGACAGGGTGGGGACCCAGCCGGCCTCGGCCAGCTCGAAGGTGGCCGGGGGCAGGGCGTCGATGAAGAAGAGGAGGCCGAGGGCGTCGACGGGCCGGCCGTCGGCGAAGGCGATCCACCCCCGGAGGTCGGCCTCGCCCGACGGCTTGCCGCGGGCGAAGCCGATGACGGCGGGGTCGAGGCGGAGGTCGGACCGGTCCATGATCGAGACCACGAACGGCGCGCCCTCACGGGCGGCGGGGAGCCGGACGCAGTCCTCGATCGGGGCCACCGCAGGCGGGGTGGTGCCGCTCCACCACGGGCGTGACGGCGCCGAGGTGAGGGTGGCCATGGTGAAGGTGGCCTCCACGCACGGCCGGCCGTCCTGGACCACGGTGGCGCGGACCTGGCTGGCCCCGTTGCCCACCCGCAGGACCTGGGTCTGCACCTCGGCCGGGCCGGGATCGGGCGCCCAGAGGAAGTGGGCGGTGGCCGCGATGGGGTCCCGGTGCCCGCTCTCCACCGAGGCGAGCGCCTCGCCGGCGGCGTTGGCGGCGGTGGCCAGGAGGTAGCCGCCGTTGGGCTTGGGGCCGACGGTGAAGCCGGGGTCGACGTCGATGTCGAAGGTGCCGTCGCCCCGCGGGCGGACCGTGGTGGCGACGTCGAACTCGAACGGCGGCGGATCGTCAAGCATCCGTCGAACCTAGGCCGGACGCGGCACCGCCCACCCGAGATCGGGTGGGCGGCACGGGCGGTGGCTGCCGATCAGCTGCCGGCGAGGCGCCGCAGCCAGCCGGGGAGGCTGTCGCGGAGCGGCGCGACGACCGGGCGGCTGTCGCGGAGGCGGGCATCGACGGGGTAGCCCCGCAGGGTGGGTCGGGTGGTGCTCATGGATCTCTCGTCTTCCTCGGGGCGGCGCAGGTCGCCGGCCCGTGCTTCGGGTGGAACGGCCACGGGATCCCGCCGGCTCGGCGGCACCCTCGGGTGGCGGCCCCGCCGCCGATGACCTCCGGCGGCTGCCGGCCCGGTCCCACGGTGGTGGTGCCAGGGACTGGGGGCCTTCTGGCTCGCCCGTCCCTCGCCGTCCACCGTACCGGTGGCCCCGGACCGCTCGGCCATCGGGGAGCGGTGACCCTTGGCACCGCCTCGGCCCGAGGCCGGTGGGCGGCCCTCGACGGGAGCCGGTACGGTCGCGCCGGCCACGCCCGTTCGGCCGACGACCAGTGCCGGACGCCCCCCACCCACGTCGCCCGGAGGCCCCGCCATGACCGACCCCGCCCAGCTCGTGAAGGAGCGGCTGACCCAGCTGCTCGACGAGCACGACCCCAAGGCCGAAGCCCCGGAGGCGTTCCGTGGCGCCCAGTACGACGCCGGCCTGGCGTGGGTGCACTTCCCCGAGGGCTGGGGCGGCCTCGGCCTCGCCCCGAACCACCAGAAGGACATCGACAAGGCGCTGCGCGACGCCGGCGCCCGCCCGTCGGACGCCACCCACTTCTTCGGCCTCACCATGGCCGGGCCCACCGTGGTCACCCACGCCGACGATGCCCTGCGCGGCCGGCTGCTGCGCCGCATGTTCACCGGCGAGGACTCGTGGTGCCAGCTGTTCTCCGAGCCCGGCGCCGGCTCGGACCTCGCCGGGCTCTCGACCAAGGCCGTGCGCGACGGCGACGAGTGGGTCATCACCGGCCAGAAGGTGTGGAACACGCTCGCCCACCTGGCCAACAAGGGCATGCTCGTGGCCCGCACCGACCCCGACGCCCCCAAGCACAAGGGCCTGACCTACTTCGCCCTCGACATGACCGCCCCCGGCGTCGAGGTGCGGCCGCTGCGCCAGATCACCGGCGAGGCGGAGTTCAACGAGGTGTACATGACCGAGGTCCGCGTGCCGGACGCGGATCGCATCGGCGCCGTCGGGGAGGGCTGGCGCGTGGCCATGACCACCCTGTCGAACGAGCGCACCACCATCGGCGGCGGGGGCGGCGCGCCACCCCGGGGCTCGGGCTCCATCGCCGAGGCCGTGCGCATCTGGCAGGACGAGCCCAACGTCGACAAGAGCGCAGCCGCCAAGGACCGCCTCATGCAGCTCTGGATCCGGGCCGAGGCCCTGCGCCTCACCAACATCCGCGGCTCGCAGAACCGCAAGGTGGGCAACCCCGGCCCCGAGGGCTCCATCGCCAAGCTGATGTTCGCCGAGATCAACAAGGACATCTACGAGCTCTGCGTCGACCTCCTCGGCCCCGCCGCCCTCGTCGACTACGACTACACGATGATCCGGCCCGAGAACCTGGGCCTGGTGGGCGAGCCCGGCAGCAGCCGCAAGATGTTCCTGCGGGCCCGGGCCAACTCCATCGAGGGCGGCACCTCCGAGGTGCAGCGCAACATCCTCGGCGAGCGCATCCTCGGCCTGCCGGGTGAGCCCCGGAACGACAAGGCCATCCCGTGGAAGGACGTCCCCCGCAGCTGACGGGGGCGGCCACCGACGAGCGCCCCGTGCCGGCCCGCCTCCAGCACCACCGCGGCCGGAAGCTGCCGGCCGGCGCGCTACGTCGGCCGCCCCAGCCGGTGGGGCAACCCTTACGTGTTCGACCCGAAGCTGGTGAAGGGCGAGCGGGTGCTGGTGGGGTCGCGAGCCGAGGCGGTGGCGCGCTACGAGGCCGACCTGCTGGCCGATCCCGAGCGCGTGGCGCGCGCCCGGGCGGAGCTCGCCGGCGTCGACCTGGCCTGCTACTGCCCACTCGACGGGCCGTGCCACGCCGACGTGCTGCTGCGGGTGGCCAACGGTGGGTGAGCCCACCCGGCCGTCGGTGCCCGAGGGCTACGAGGTGCGCGACGCGACCGTCGGCGACCTCCCGCAGCTGGGGCCGATCGAGGTGGCTGCCGGCGAGCTGTTCCGCACGGTGGGCATGGATGACGTGGCGGGCGACGAGGGCTTCCCGCTCGCGGACCTCGAGGCCGCCCGGGCCGACGGGCGGCTGTGGGTGGTGGCCTGCGACGGCCGGGCCGTGGGCTACGTGCTGGCGCTCGACCTGCCGGGCCAGGCGCACCTCGAGCAGCTCTCGGTGGACCCGGCGCACGGGCGGCGCGGCCTCGGCGCGGCGTTGGTGGAGCGGGTGGCCACGTGGGCCCGGGAGCGGGGCGCCGCCGACCTCACCCTGTCGACGTTCCGCGACGTGGCCTGGAACCGCCCGTACTACGAGCGGCTCGGCTTCGCGGTGGTGCCCGAGGTCGAGCTCTCGGCGACGCTGCGCGAGGTGCGGGCCCACGAGGCCGCCATCGGGCTCGACGTCGACGCCCGGGTGGTCATGCGGCGCCCGCTTCTGTGAGGGTGGGGCGATGGCCCCGCCCCGCTACACCGCCTACGACCGGACGCTGGACTTCTTCTCCGACCACCGCATGGCCATCGCCAAGGGCTTCGTGCTGCTGGCCGTGCTGGCCATCTTCGCCAGCCTCCTGGCCACCCTGCTCCTCTGAGCGGGCCAGGCGGCGGCGTTCGGCCGTCCTCAGCGCAGGACGGCCTGGGTCTGGGTGACCTTGGCCGCGAGCCGTCCCTGGGCGTCTCGGAGCTCGGTCTCCACCACGATGGTGGTGCGACCGGCGTGCAGCGGGCGGCCCACGGCCTCGACGTGCCCGTCGCGCACGGCCCGCAGGAAGTTGGTGGCCGAGCTCACCGTGGTGGTGCCGGTGGCACCCTCGGGCAGGTTGCTGAACGCCACCACTGCGCCGACGCCGTCGGCCAGCGCCATCAGCGAGCCGCCGTGGAGCGCACCGCCGAGGGTGGTCCGCTCCTCGGCCCACGGGAGCGTGGCGCGGACCTCGTCGGCGCCCACTGCGGTGAACGTGACGCCGATGGCCCGGCAGAAGGGCATGGAGTCGAGGGCTTGGTCGGTGCTGAGCGCGGCGGGCATGCCGCAGGTTCGCGTGCTCGGCGGCGCCGTGCCATGACCTCCGAGGTCAGGCCCGGGGTGGAGCGGGTCAGCTCGGCAGCGCCCGGCCCTGGCCGCCGAGGCCCTGCTGGCCCAGCCCCGCCCGGTCGGCCGCGGCGCGCCCGCTGGCGATGCCCGCGGAGGACGAGCTGGTGAAGCGGGCCGTGCGCAGGTTCGGGTACGCCTGCTTGACCGCGTCGACCACCGCCGCCGAGCGGTCGGCCAGCACCAGGCCCACCCCGGTGGCGCCGTCGGCCTCGGCCGAGGCCCGGGCGGCGGCCGCCGCCTCCTCCAGCCGGGTGCCGATCCGGAAGCTGAAGGCCAGCAGGAACGACCGGCGGAAGCGGCGGGGCGTGTCGTGGGCCGGCACCGGCGTGGCCAGCATGGCTCGCACGGCGTGGACCGACAGCGAGGCGAACAGGGTGCGCACGCTGGCGAGGTCGGACGAGTAGCCCAGCACCACGCAGCGCTGGGACCCGCCGCCGGCCGAGGACATGATGCACTGGCAGTGGTTGGCCCGGGCGACGGCGCCCAGCAGTGCCGCCTTGGCCGTGGCGTAGGGGGCGGTGACCACCACCAGCTCGGAGGTGATCTCGTCACCGGTGCGGCGGCCGGCCGCGGCGAGCATGGCGTCGTCGATGGCGTGGCGGGCCATGAGCTCCTGGGCCTTGGCCATGAGGGCCTCGGCCTCGTCCGGGAACTCGGTGCTCTCGGCCTTGGCCAAGAGGGCGTCGACCCGGTTCAGCCAGGTCTCGGTGGTGGGGGGTGTGGTCATGGGCTCCTCCGATGATGCTCGGTCCGTCGAGGGGGCGCCCAGCTTGGTGCGGGGGTCTGACACTTCGGCCGGGGGTGCGGGGCACGCGAGACTTGCCGGGCGACGACCGGTCGCCGCCCGTGGAGGTCGCAGTGAAGCAGGTGCTCGTCATCGGGATCGGGGCCGGCGACCCGGACCACGTGACCGCCGAGGCCGTGCGCGCCCTCAACCGGGCCGACGTGTTCTTCGTGCTCGACAAGGGCCGCGCCAAGGAGGACCTGGCGGCGCTGCGCCGAGAGGTGCTGGCCCGGTTCACCACCGGCGAGCACCGCACGGTGCACACCCAGGACCCCGAGCGCGTCCCTGCGCGAGGGCTCCTACCAGGAGGACGTGCGCAGCTGGCACGGCCAGCGCCTCGACCTCTACGAGGGCCTCATCGCCGACGAGCTGGCCGACGGCGAGGTCGGCGCCTTCCTCGTGTGGGGCGATCCGGCCCTCTACGACAGCACGCTGCGCATCCTCGACCAGGTGGCCGAGCGGGGCGCCGTCGAGTTCCAGGTCGAGGTCGTCCCGGGCATCAGCAGCGTCCAGGTCCTCGCTGCCCGCTTCCGGATCGCCCTGCACGGCATCGGTGCCCCGGTGCACATCACCACCGGTCGCCTCCTGGCCGCCGAGGGCTGGCCGCCCGGGGCGGGCGACGTGATCGTGATGCTCGACGGCAGCTGCGCCTTCACCACCGTCGACCCCGAGGGCGTCGACCTGTACTGGGGGGCGTACCTCGGAACGCCGGACGAGATCCTGGTGTCGGGGCCGCTGGCCCAGGTGTCCGACGAGGTCCAGCGGGTCCGGGCCGAGGCCCGCGAGCGCAAGGGCTGGATGTTCGACACCTACCTCCTGCGCCGTCGGGTCGACTGAGGTGGGCGACCCGCGGCGGCCGGCGGTGCTGGTCCTGGCCGGCACCACCGAGGCGGCGGCGCTGCTCGCTGCGCTCGACGCGGAGGGTGCGGCGCCCACCGCGTCGTTCGCCGGCCGGACGCGCACCACGGCGGCGCTCCCGCCTGGGGTGGCCGTCCGCACCGGGGGCTTCGGCGGGGTCGACGGCCTGGCCGCGGCGTTGGTCGAGGGCCGCTACGACGCCGTGGTCGACGCCACCCACCCGTTCGCCGCCCAGATGTCCCGGCACGTCGCCCTGGCCGCCGACCGGTTGGGCGTGCCGCGCTTGCGTCTGGTCCGCCCGCCCTGGACGGAGGTGGCGGGGGATCGGTGGCACCGCGTGGCCGACCTCGGCGCGGCGGCCGACGCGGTGCGGGCGCTGGGTGCCCGGCGGGTGCTGCTCACCACCGGGCGGATGGAGCTCGGGCCGTTCGCCGCGGTGGCGGGCGTGCACTTCCTGACCCGCTCGGTGGAGGCGCCGGACCCGCTGCCGCTCGCCGACGCGACGGTCCTGCTCGACCGGGGCCCGTTCACCGTCGCTGGCGAACGGGCCCTGCTGGCCGAGCACGCCATCGAGCTGGTGGTGACCAAGGACAGCGGGGGGCGCGGCCACCGCCCCGAAGCTGGTCGCCGCCCGGGAGGCCGGCCTGGAGGTGGTGGTCGTCGACCGACCCGCCGGCCCGCCCGGCGCCGAGGTGGCCACCGTCGACGAAGCGGTGGCGTGGGCCCTCGCCCAGGAGGGTCACCCTCGCGGGTGTTGACAGAAACCGTTCGACATCGAATCATTGCCCCTCGATGGAACGCCTCGGTCGACAGCTCGTCTTCACCGCCAAGGCCACCAGCGCGCGCTTCCACCGGGTGCTGGCCGACGCCGGGTCGTCGCTGCCGCACTTCGTGCTGCTGAGCGGGCTGCACCGCAACCCCGGCCTGTCCCAGCGCGAGCTGGGCGCCTTCGCCGGCCTCGAGGGCTCCACCATCACCCACCACCTCGATCGCCTCGAGCGCGACGGCACCATCACCCGCACCCGCGACGCCGCGGACCGCCGGGTCATCCGCGTGGCGCTCACCGCCGAGGGCGAGGCGCAGTTCGCCCGCCTCGACGCCGCCGCCGACGAGCACGACGCCGAGCTGCTCGCCGCGCTCGGCGAGCGCGACGCCGCCTCCCTGCGGCGGATCCTGCACCGACTCCAGACCACCTACGCCGAGGAGGGCTGATGCCCGAGCCCACGACGACCACCGCCGACCCACCCCGCATCGATCCCACCCGAGCCGCCCCCGAGGGCAAGGCCGCGGTCATCCGTGCCACCGGCCTGACCAAGACCTATCCCGGTGGCGTCACCGCCGTCGACGGCATCGACATGGAGGTGCGCGAGGGCGAGATCTACGGCTTCCTCGGCCCCAACGGCGCCGGCAAGAGCACCACGATCGGCATGCTCACCACGCGGGTGCTGCCCACCAGCGGCCACGCCGAGGTCGGCGGGGTCGACGTGGTGGGCAACCCGGCGCGGGCCAAGCAGGTCATCGGGGTGGTGCCGCAGAGCAACACGCTCGACCGGGCCATGACCGTGGCCGAGAACCTCGAGTTCCACGGCCGGTACTTCGGCATGCGGGCCAAGCCGGCCCGGATCCTGGCCGCCGAGATGCTCGAGCAGGTCCGCCTCACGGACCGGGCGTCCATGCCCGTCATGGCCCTGTCGGGCGGCATGGCCCAGCGCCTCATGGTGGCCCGGGCGATCATGCACCGGCCCCGGGTGCTGTTCCTCGACGAGCCCACCGCCGGCCTCGACCCGCAGAGCCGGCTGGCGCTCTGGGACATCCTGCGGGAGTTCCACGTCGGCGGGCAGACGATCCTGCTCACCACGCACTACATGGAGGAGGCCGACCAGCTCTGCGACCGGGTGGCCATCATCGACCACGGCCGCTTCCTCGCCCTCGACACGCCGGAGGGCCTGAAGGCCTCCACCGGCGTCGACACCCTGGTGAAGGTCACCGCCGAGGGCGGCGACCTGGCCCGCCTGGCCGACCTGCTGCGCGAGGGCATCGAGGGCACCGACGACGCCAAGGTCGGCGACGGCACGGTGACCCTGGCGGTGCAGAAGGCCAAGGGCCTGCTGCCGCGGATCATCGACCTGGCCGAGGGCGAGGGCTACTCGGTTACCGACCTCTCCTCGAGCGAGCCCACCCTCGAGACCGTCTTCATCGACCTCACCGGCAGGGAGCTGCGCGAATGACCACCACCGACACCCCCACGCCGGGCACCGCCGTCAACGCGCCCACGGCGCGCACCGAGCTCGATGCGCCGGCGGTGGCCTACCGCAAGGCGTTCCTCGCCCTGCTGGCCCGAGACCTGCACGTCCTGCTCAAGAACCTGCCGCTGTTCGTCCTCCGCACGATCATGCAGCCGCTGCTGCTGATGTTCGTCTTCACCTACGTCTTCCCCAAGATCGGCCAGGGCGTGGGCGGCAAGGGCGCCGGCGGCGAGGAGCTGTTCACCGCCGTGCTGGTGGCGGGCGTGATCGGCCTGGCCATCGTGTTCCAGGGGATCCAGGCCGTGGCCCTTCCTCTGGTGCAGGAGTTCGGCTACTCGAAGGAGATCGAGGACCGGGTCCTGGCGCCGCTGCCCACCCGCCTGGTGGGCGTGCAGAAGATCGTCACCGGCATGCTGCAGGGCCTGGTGGCCGCCGCCCTCGTGTTCCCCATCGCCGCGGTGGTCCCGGCGACCGACGTGCACCTGCACATCCGGTGGCTGGTGCTGCTGACCATGGCGCCGCTGGCCGGCTGGGTGGCCGCCTCGTTGGGGCTGGTGCTCGGCACCAAGGTGGCACCGCAGTCGGTGTCGTACCTGTTCGCGCTGGTGGTGCTGCCCCTCACCTTCCTGGGGTCGGTGTACTACCCCTGGACCACCCTGTCGCCCATCCGCTGGCTGAAGCTGGCGGTGCTGGTGAACCCGCTCGTCTACATGACCGAGGGCTTCCGGGCGGCGCTGGTGCAGGGCGTCGACCACATGGCGCTGGGGTGGATCTACGGCGCCCTGGTGCTCTTCGCCGTCGTCCTCACCTGGATCGGGGTCAGCGGCTTCGAGAAGCGGGTGGTCACGTGAGGCGGCGGGCCCGCCCCTCGAGGTGGCGCTGCTCGGGCGCGCTGGTGGTGCGGCGAGCAGCCTGGCGATAGGCGGCCCGGGCACCGTCGAGGTCACCGGCCTGCTCCAACAAGTGGGCCCGCACCGCGTCGACCCGGTGGTTGCCCGCCAGCCGCTCGTCGTCGGCCACCGTGGCGAGCAGCGCCAGGCCCGCCTCGGGGCCGTGGACCACGCCGGCGGCGACGGCCCGGTTGAGCGTCACCAACGGGTTCGGGGCCAGGCGCTCCAGGACGCCGTAGAGCGCCAGCACCTGGGCCCAGTCGGTGGATGCGTCGTCGGCGGCCTCGTCGTGCACCGCAGCGATGGCCGCCTGCACCTGGTACGGGCCCAGCGGTGCGTCGCCGCCGAGCGCGGTGGCGAGGAGCGCGGTGCCCTCGTCGATGGCGGCGCGGTCCCAGCGCGTGCGGTCCTGCTCGGCCAGCACCACCAGTGAGCCGTCGGCCGCGGTGCGGGCCGGGCGACGGGCGTCGGTGAGCAGCATGAGGGCGAGGAGCCCCGCCACCTCGCCGTCGTCGGGCAGGAGGTGGTGGACGAGGCGGGTGAGGCGCAGGGCCTCGGCGGTCAGGTCGGCGCGGGCCAGGTCGGGCCCCGAGCTGGCGGTGTAGCCCTCGTTGAACACGAGGTAGAGCACGTGCAGGACCACGCCCAGGCGCTCGGCCCGCTCGGCGGCCGGGGGCGGGCCGAAGGTGCTGCCGGCGTCGCGGATCCGGGCCTTGGCCCGGCTGATGCGCTGGGCCATGGTGGCCTCGGGCACCAGGAAGGCGCTGGCGATCTCGGCGGTGGTGAGGCCGCCGACGGCTCGGAGGGTGAGGGCGAGCTGCGACGGCGCGGTCAGGGCCGGGTGGCAGCACAGGAACAGCAGGGTGAGCGTGTCGTCGTGGGCCGGGGCACGCTCGTCGTCCGCCGCCGGCGAGAACAAGGCGTCCGACGGCACCCTCGCCGCGGTGGCGTCTTCACGGCGGCGGCGGGACTCGTCGCCGCGCAGCCGGTCCACCAGGCGCCGGGAGGCGACGGTGATCAGCCACGCCTTGGGGCGCTCGGGCCGGCCGTCGCGGGGCCACTGGGTGGCGGCGGCGAGCAACGCCTCCTGGACGGCGTCCTCGCAGGCGTCGAAGTGGCCGAAGCGGCGGACCAGGGCGCCGAGGACCTGCGGGGCCAGGGGCCGCAGGAGGTCCTCGACGCCGTCCGCGGCCATCAGGGGTTGCTGGCCGACTCGTGCATGAGCGGCCGCACCTCGACCTGGGTGAAGGCCGAGGCCGGGTTGGCCGCGGCGATCTCCAGGGCGCGGTCGAGGCTCTCGCAGTCGACGATGGTGAAGCTGCCCAGGTACTCCTTGGCCTCGATGTAGGGCCCGTCGGTCACGGCTGGGACGCCGTCGGTGACGTGCACCTGCTTGGCCATCACCTGGTCCGACACCCCGTAGGCGCCCACCAGCTCGCCGCTCTCGGCCAGGTCCCGCAGGAGGGCGTCGGTCTCGTTGACCAGCTTCTGCATGGCCTCGGGCTCGAACGAGGTCCACACGTCCTCGTTGCCGTAGATCATCAGCATGTACTTCATCGGGTGGTGCTCCTCTGGTGGGTGCGGCTCCCCGTGCGGGCGCCGCTTCGGGGGAGACGTCGGAGCCGGCACGCCTGCTTCGACACGGCCGCACGGATCTCCGGAAGCTAGCCAGGCCCACCGGCAGCGGGGGCCGGTCGCCGATGAGTTCCGCCGGTGGGCGGCGTCGAACGAGGATGACCGATCCGCTGGACCTCGCCGGGCGCCCCGTGCCCCCGTGGGCCGAGCGGCGCGTGGTGGTCATCGAGGGCGGGAGCTCGCTGCCCTACGTGCCGTCCGACTGGACCGGGGCGCTGGTGTCGGTGGAGGCCGGCGAGGTCGACCTGGCGTGCACCCACGGCGGGCGGCGCCGGTTCTCCGCCGGCGCCCTGCTGCCCCTGGAGATCCTGCCGCTGGAGGCCATCGAGAACCCCGGCATCGATCCCCTGGTGCTGGTGTCGATCCGGCGGCGGACGCCCACGTCCTGAGGTTCCGTCCCAAACCGGTCAGGGGGTGGCCGGTTTGGCGGCGCACCATGGGCTTCGTCGAGGCACCAGGCCCCGGCCCGCAACCCGAGGAGACCACCATGGACATGAAGCTCGAGCTCGTGAGCCTGCCCGTCAGCGACGTCGATCGGGCCAAGGCCTTCTACGTCGACCAGGTCGGGTTCGTGGCCGACCACGACCACGTCGTCAGCGACGAGCTGCGCTTCATCCAGCTGACCCCGCCCGGCTCGGCCTGCTCCATCACCTTCGGCGTCGGCATCGACCAGCGCGAGCCGGGCGCCGCCCAGGGCCTGCAGCTGGTGATCGCCGACGCCCACGAGGCGCGCGGAGCTGCTGGGCCGGGGCGTCGACGTGAGCGAGGTTGAGGTGCTGCCCTGGGGCGACTTCCTCTACTTCACCGACCCCGACGGCAACGGCTGGGCGCTCCAGGCGATGCCGGCCAAGGCGTGAGCGGGCGACGCCCGGACCGAACCGGATCTTTCGGACAAGCGATGAGTCCCCCCACCCGGAAGCGTCATCATGGCGTCCCCCACCTTCCAAGGAGTCTGCGATGACCACCCGAGATGCTGCACCGGCCGGTGCCCCCACCTGGATCGAGCTGTTCACCGGCGACGCCGCCAAGGCGCGCGCCTTCTACGGCGGCCTGTTCGGCTGGGAGGCCGAGGAGCCCAACGAGGAGTTCGGCGGGTACTTCACCTTCACCAAGGACGGCGTGCCGGTGGCCGGGGGCATGGTCAACGACGGCTCCACCGGCCAGCCCGACACCTGGACGGTGTACTTCGACACCGCCGACGCCCAGGCCACGGCCGACACCGCCGTCGCCGCCGGCGCCACGCTGATCGACGGGCCCGTCGAGATGATGGACCTCGGCACCGGGACCTACCTCACCGACCCCACCGGCGTGAACGTCGCCACCTGGCAGCCCGGCACCCACACCGGCCTGGGTGCGGTGGCCGAGCCGGGCGCGCCGAGCTGGTTCGAGCTCCTCTCGCGGGACTACGACACCGCCGTCGCCTTCTACTCGAAGGTCTTCTCGCTCGACGTCAACGTCGCCAGCGACACGCCGGAGTTCCGCTACAGCACCCTGAAGTCGGGCGGCGACGAGGTCGTCGGGATCATGGACGGCTCCGCCTTCCTGCCCGAGGGCGCCCCGGCCCGCTGGGCGGTCTACATCCAGGTCGAGGACGCCGAGGCCACCGCGGCCAAGGCCGTCGAGCTGGGCGGCGCGGTCGTCCAGGGCCCGGACGACACGCCCTACGGTAAGCTCGTGGTCCTGACCGACCCCACCGGGGTCGAGGTCAAGCTCCAGCAGCCCTGAGCCGGGCCACCGCCCCGCCGCCTCCGCCACCGAGCCCTCCCTCCGGGGAGGGCTCGGGCGCGCAGGGGGGAAGATCTCGGGAAGAAGTTCTGCCAGGGTGTCGATCCGGCTCGAGGCCGTTCGTCGCCATGGTGAGCGACCGGCACCGGGCCGGCGCCGACCAAGAGGAGCACCACATGACCCAGTACCTGCTTTCCGTCCACGGCACCGACGAGAGCCCCTACGCCTCCGACGAGGAGATGCAGGCGGCGTTCGCCGCCGTGGGCCAGTTCAACGAGGACCTCCAGGCCAAGGGGGCGTGGGTGTTCGCCTGCGGCCTCATGCCGGCCGACACCGCCACCGTCGTCCGGGCCCACGAGGGCACCGACGTGGTCACCACCGACGGCCCGTTCCTCGAGTCGAAGGAGCACCTCGGCGGCTTCTGGGTGATCGAGGCCGCCGACCTGGACGAGGCCCTCGCCTGGGCGACCCAGGGCTCCATCGCCTGCAAGGGCGCCGTCGAGGTCCGGCCCATGCAGGGCGAGTAGGCCGCGTGGCCGGGTTCGACCCCACGGCGATCGCTCGCACCTTCCGGGAGGAGTCCGGGCGGTGCGTGGCCACCCTGGTCCGCGCCTTCGGCGACATCGACGTCGCCGAGGAAGCGGTCCAGGAGGCGTTCCTGATCGCCACCCAGCGGTGGCCCACCGACGGGCTCCCGCCGAACCCCGGCGCCTGGATCACCACGACGGCCCGCAACCGGGCCATCGACCGGCTGCGCCGGGAGGGGACCCGGGACGACCGCCAGGCCCAGGCCGTGCGAGAAGCCGACCACGATGACGAACCACCCGAACCGGTGGGCCCGGTGAGCGACGACCGGCTCCGCCTCATCTTCACCTGCTGCCACCCGGCACTGGCCCCGGCCACCCAGGTGGCGCTCACCCTGCGCCTCCTCGGCGGCCTCGAGACCGAGGAGATCGCCCGGGCCTTCCTGGTGCCCGAAGCCACCATGGCCCAGCGCCTGGTGCGGGCCAAGCGCAAGATCCGTGCCGCCAACATCCCCTACCGCGTGCCCGGCGACGCCGAGCTGCCCGATCGCCTCCGACCGGTGCTCTCGGTGGTCTACCTGGTGTTCAACGAGGGCTACACGGCGTCGGCCGGCGACGACCTCGTCCGGGAGGACCTGTGCGTGGAGGCCATCCGCCTCGCCCGCCTGCTCGTGGAGCTCATGCCCGACGAGCCCGAGGTCCACGGCCTGCTGGCCCTGCTGCTGCTGATCGACTCCCGCCGGGCAGCCCGCACCGCGCCCGACGGCTCGATCGTGCTGCTGCCCGACCAGGACCGGTCGCGGTGGGACGCCGACCTGGTGGCCGAGGGCCAGGCCATCGTGCGGGCCTGCCTGCGCCGCGGCCTGCCCGGGCCGTACCAGGTGCAGGCCGCCATCAACGCCGTGCACAGCGACGCCCCCACCGCCGCCGACACCGACTGGGGCCAGGTCCTGGCCCTCTACGACCAGCTCCTCGTCTTCACCCCCACGCCGGTGGTGGCGCTGAACCGGGCCATCGCCGTGGCCGAGGTGCACGGTCCGGAGGCGGCGCTCGCCGAGGTCGACCGGCTCGACCTCGCCAGCTACCACCGCTTCCACGCCACCCGGGCCGAGCTGCTGGCCCGCCTGGATCGTGCGGCCGAAGCCGCGGCCGCCTTCGCCACCGCGGCCGACCTGGCCTCCAACGCCGCCGAGCGCCGGTTCCTCCTCGCCCGCCAGGCTGCCGTCGCCTGAGCCGCAAGCGCCCAGGCGCCGGCGCGGAGAAAACCTCCGGCAGATCCCTAAGGGCGGTGGCGGTCGGGGGTCAGGAGGGGCAACGAGGCCGATCCCCGGCCCCACCGCCACAGGGAGCACCGCCATGAACACCACCGCCACCTCGACCACCACCACCGTCCGCCGGGCTCGCACCGGACGCCTCGCCGTCGCCGGCCTGGCCTTCGCCGCTGCCAGCCTCATGGTCGGCTGCTCGACCTCGGGCCGCCCGAGCGACACCGCCAAGGGCCCCACCACCAAGGCCATCGCCGCCAAGACCACCGCCGGCACCGACGCCGCCGACGCCATCCTGACCACCGGGACCAACGCTCCCGACGGGGTGGCCGAGGAGCCGGTGGCCAAGGCGCCGGTCGTCGAGGCGCCCGCCCCGGAGGCTCCGGCCCCGACTCCGGCTCCGGCCCCGACGCCGGCTCCGAGCCCGGCGCCCGCCCCCACGCCCGCCCCGGCACCGGCTCCCCACGCCCCGGCGCCCCACGCCCCGAAGCCGGTGATCTACAGCTTCGACACGCCGGAGAACATCGACTGCCACAACGGCGACTTCCAGATGTTCAGCGCCAGCTGGACCACCCAGAACGCCACCAAGACCACCATCTCCATCGACGGCCCTGGGCTGTACAAGACCTACGGCCCGAACGACTCCGACTCGCTGCCGTTCAACTGCTCGACGCCGCACACCTTCCTGCTCACCGCCTACGGGCCCGGTGGCAAGGTCTCGAAGTCGATCACCCTGCAGCCCCGCAACGTGCAGCAGCCGCCCACCGACGACACCGACGCCGACCCTGCCCAGGGCGACCTCTGAAGCCGCGGCCGGCACCGCCGGCCCCCGATCGAGCACGGCCCAGGCCCTCCCCGACCCCGGAGGAGCGCCTGGGCCGCCTCGCGCGGAGCTGGAGGTCCGTGCCAACTGTGTGACGCACGTCACCTGAAGGGTTCGCTAAGGGGTCCGTGCTTCGGTGGTCAGGACTCCCATCGCCGGGGCACCCCGGTCCACCCCAAGGAGCAGATCCCATGCAGACCGACCCCACCACCGCCACCACCTCCACCTCCCGCCCGATCGCCCGAGGCCGCTGGGCCCGTCGGGCCACCGTCGCCGGCATCGCCCTCGCTGCCGCCAGCCTCCTCGTGGGCTGCTCGGGCTCGGGCTCCAAGGACGACAAGGCTGCCGACGCCACCACGTCGACCGCCACGGCCGACAGCTCCACCACCGTGGCCGACGGCTCGACCACCGTGGCGCCCGACACCGGCGACCAGGGCTCGAACGGCAGCAACGGCAGCACCGGCTCGAACGCCGGGACCGACAGCGGTTCCAACGGCTCGAACACCGGGTCGAACGGGTCGAACAGCGGCAGCACGAACAACGGTCCCAAGCCGGTGATCTACAGCTTCGACACGCCGGAGAACATCGACTGCCACAACGGCAACCTGCAGGACTTCAGCGCCAGCTGGACCACGCAGAACGCCACCAAGACCACCATCTCCATCGACGGCCCCGGCGTCTACAAGACCTACGGCCCGAACGACTCCGACTCGCTGCCGTTCAACTGCTCCAGCTCGCACACCTTCCTGCTCACCGCCTACGGCCCGGGCGGGACCACCACCAAGAGCATCACCCTGCAGCCCCGCAACGTGCAGCAGCCGTCCACCGACGACACCGACGAGGACCCGGCCGACAGCGCCACGACCACCTCCACCACCGTGGCCCCCTGACCCCAGGCGCCACCCGATCGGCCCGGGCCCACCCAGCGGGAGGGTGGCCCGGGCCTCGTCGCGCCCGGCCCCGGGCCGCGGCCGCGACCGACGGGATCGCGGTGCCAGACTCGGCCCGTGATCGAACGCGAGCTGACCGTGACCACCCCCGAGGGCGAGCTCCCCACCTTCGTCTTCCACCCCGAGCACGGCGGTCCGCACCCCGTCGTCCTGTACCTGATGGACGCGCCCGGGATCCGGCCGGCCCTGCGGGACATGGCCTCCCGCCTGGCCACCGCCGGCTACTACGTGGTGCTCCCGTACCTGTACTACCGGGGCGGCCCCTACCGGGAGTTCGGCCAGAGCGACGAGGACATGCACGCTCGCCAGGACCTGATGGGCAGCATCACGCCCACCAACATCGTCAGCGACGCCGAGGCGCTGCTCGCCGCGGTGGCCGACGACTCCGCCGCCAGCGACGGCCCGGCCGGCGCCGTCGGGTTCTGCATGAGCGGCGGCCTCGCCATCTCGGTGGCCCGGGCCTTCCCGGAGCGGGTCAAGGCGGCGGCGTCCATCCACGGCGCCTGGCTGGTGCGCGACACCGACGACTCGCCCCACCTGCACCTGGACCGCTTGCAGGCCGAGGTCCACCTGGCGTGGTGCGACCCCGACCCCACGGCGCCGCCGGAGGACCGCGAGGTGTTCGTGGCGGCGGCCGATGCCGCCGGGCTGACGTACTCGCTCGACGTCGAGACGGCGGCCCAGCACGGCTTCGCGCCGGCCGGTCCCCGCCACGACCACGATGCCGCCGAGCGCTCGTGGGAGCGCGTGCACGCCCTGCTCCGCCGCACGCTCTGACGTCGCCCGCCCCGGCAGGGCCGGGGTACCCTCACGCCGAACTCCGGTGCGGGAAGCCCAACAGAAGGACGGTCAGCGGGATGACCTCAGTGATCAAGCACGGCCTGCGCGGGCGCGGGCTCGTTCGGCAGCTACCACCCCGAGGGGTGGAGCCCGAAGCTCCGCGTGGTGCTGGCGGGGCCGTCGCCGGCCGGCGCCGAGCTGGTGTGGACCGTGGCCAGGCCCGACGGCAGCGCCTGGTTCGAGCACCGGGTCGACGCCCCGGAGCTCGACGACGGCACCGCCACCACGATCGACCTCCAGCGCTGGGAGGACGGCACCGACATCGACGATGCCGGCACGGTGGCGTTCACCTTGCGGCTGGTCTCGGAGCTCGACGGCATCGACGAGCTGCTGCACGACGGTTCGCTCACCGTGGTGGCCCTCGAGGGCGAGCACCGCTACGCGGTCGACCACGACTGGCTGCTGCCGGTGGGCCTGGTGGGCCTCGACACCGTCGACGAGCACGACGGCCCCAAGCTGCGGGTGACCGCGTTCCTCAAGGGCGAGTTCGACAGCTACCAGGTGGAGGCCTACGCCTTCCGCGACGGGACCCGCTTCGCCCAGGCCTCCTCGGTCGACAGCCGGCACACGTTCAGCGCCAACGACGGCACGGTGGTGGGCCAGGAGCTGGTGGCGGAGTTCGACGACGTCCGGGGCTGGAACAACCTGACCGACCAGGGCTGGGGCGCGGGCTGGCACCTGCTCGACGCGGCCGACGGGAGCTACGAGGTGAAGTTCACCCGCGACAAGAAGGTCGCTCGCGTGGTGCCGTTCGAGGTGGCCGACGGGCGGATCGTGCCCCCCGGGGCCATCGAGGTCGACCCGTGGGTCGGCCCGACGCTCATCGTCGACGCCGTGGTGCAGGGCGACCTCGACGGCGCCACCGACGGCGAGGGGGCGGCGTTCTACGGCGACCTGGCCAACGCCGCGGCGTGGGTCGACATCGATGCTGTCTACGCGCAGCGCACGGCGACCACCGGTGGCGGTGAGGACGCCGGCGCCGCCGGTGGCCAGCTCGACGACGAGGCGACCGAGGCGCTGCAGCGCTTCTTCGATCGGGCCGAGCGGCTGGTCAACACCTGGGCCGCCGACCTCGAGGGCGGCTCGCCGCCGTGGGAGCTGGGCGACGTGCTGCAGGCCGAGGCGCTCGAGCGCGAGCTGCCCGACTACCAGGTGCTGCGCGACGCCGTCCGCTCGGTTCCCGACGACCACCCCTTGGAGCTCAACGGGGAGGCCACCACCATCGGTGCCCTGGACGCCCGGGTGGTGCGGATGGGCGAGCTGGCCATCGCTCGCATCGGCGGTTCGGCCCAGGAGGCCGAGGATGCCCTCGCTCCGTACAGGGAGCTGCTGGCGAACGACAAGCTGGCCGTCTTCGAGGACCACCCGGCGCCCGACTTCCTCTACTACACGACCGACCGGCGGGTCATCGAGAGCCCCGAGGAGCTCTACGAGGCCGACGAGTGGTACTTCGAAGGCACCACCGAGACCCGCGGCACCGGCACCGTCGACGGCACCTCGGTCGACGTCGTGGTCGAGGGCTGGCGCGTCCTCGGCTGGGTCTTCGACGCCGACGGCAACACCGTCGACGAGTTCGAGACCCAGGGCCAGGGCACCTCCGCCCCCAAGTCCGCCTTCCAGCCCCGCTCGTAGGCACCGCTCGTTCCCGGCGGCCGGACGGTCCGGCCCGGCGTCACAGCTCGAGGCGCTGGCCGATCTCGACCACCCGGTCATCCGGCAGGTGGTAGTGGGCGGCGACGTCGGACGCGTTGCGGGCCAGGACTGCGAACAGGTGCTCGCGCCAGCGGGCCATGCCCGGGCGGTCGGTCGAGCGGATGGTCTCGCGGCCGAGGAAGTAGTCGGTCCGGGCCGGCTCGATGCGCAGGTGGGACTCGAGGTCGGTGGCCACCTGGACCTCCTCCATGAAGCCGTAGCGCAGCGTCACCTGGCGCACGCCGCCGCCCACGTCGGTGACCGACTCGCGCTGCGAAGCCGGGACCATGGGGGAGCTGGCCGTCTCCACCGCCACCACGTAGACGTCGCGGTGCAGCGCCCCGCTGGAGCGCACGTGGGCGAGCAGCGCCGGTGGGGTGGAGCCGGGGTCGGAGTACAGGAACACCGCGGTGCCGTCGACCCGCACCACCGACTTCGACCGGCCCCGGGCCAGGCCGGCCACGAAGGTCTCGAGCGGGGTGCCGGAGCGGAGGCGCTCGTGCACCAGCCGGCGGCCCGTCTTCCAGGTCGTGAGCACGGTGAGCACCACCACCCCGACCACCAGCGGGAACCAGCCGCCGTCGGGGATCTTGAAGAGGTTGGCGGCCAGGAAGGCGCCCTCGACCACCAGGATCAGGCCGGCGGCGGTCCAGACCAGCACCCGGTTCCAGCCGAAGTGCCGCTCGGCGTAGACGGCGAAGAGGATGGTGGTGATGAACATGGTCCCGGTGACCGACAGGCCGAAGGCGGCGGCCAGCCGGGCCGACGAGCCGAACCCGACGATCAGGCCGATGCACGCCACCATCAACAGCCAGTTGATGCCGGGCACGTAGATCTGGCCCTGGGCCTTCGACGACGTGTTGACGATGCGCACGCGCGGCGCGTACCCGAGCTGCACCGCCTGCACGGTGATCGAGAACACGCCGGAGATGAGCGCCTGCGAGGCGATGACCGTGGCGAGGGTGGCCAGCACCACCAACGGGATGCGCAAGCCCTCCGGAGCGAGCAGGAAGAACGGGCTCTCGATGGCGTGCGGGTCCCGGAGCAGGAGGGCGCCGATGCCGAGGTACACGAGCACGAGCGACGGCAGGACCATCGAGAACCAGCTCACCTTGATGGGGCGGCGCCCGAAGTGGCCCATGTCGGCGTACAGCGCCTCGCCGCCGGTGACCACCAGGAACAGCGAGCCCATGGAGAGGAAGCCCTTGGTGGTGTTGGTGGTGAAGTAGCGCACCCCGTGGACGGGGTTGAAGGCCTGGAGGATCTCCGGGTTGCGCAGCATGCTGGCCGTCCCGAGCACGGCCATGGTGCCGAACCACAGCACCATCACCGGGCCGAACACCTTGCCCACGAGGCCGGTGCCGAAGCGCTGGATGGCGAAGAGCCCCACGATGATGGCGATGGCCGCCGGCAGGACCCACGACTCCAGGTCGGGCTGCACCACCTTCACGCCCTCGACGGCGCTGAGCACGCTGATGGCGGGCGTGATCATGCCGTCGCCGAAGAGCAGCGCGGTGCCGAACAGGCCGAGCAGCACGAGGGCCCCGGTTCGGGCGACCGGGGCGCGGCGGTCGGTGGAGCCGGCGGGGGAGACCAGGGCGGTCAGGGCGAGGATGCCGCCCTCGCCGTGGTTGTCGGCCCGCATGACGAGCAGCACGTACTTCACGGCGATGATGACCACGAGGGTCCAGAGGGCGATGGAGATGGCACCGAGGACGTTGACCTCGTCGACGGCCAGCCGGTGGTGGTGGCTCTCGAAGGTCTCGCGGATGGCATAGAGCGGGCTGGTGCCCAGGTCGCCGAACACCACCCCCAGCGCACCGACGGCCAGCGCCACGATGCTCCCCTGGGAGGCGTGCCCGTGGCCGCCGTGGTCGGCCCCGTGGCCGGCGAGGGCCGTGGGCGGGTCGATGGCGTCGCTCACGTCGCTCACGGCGTGGTCATCCTCGGCTCGTCGTCGGAAGCGGCGCAGTCTCGCACAGCCCCTGACGCCGCCCTGTCGCGCCCGTGCCGTCCGTGGGCCCGGGCCCGCCGGTCGCTCGAACGTTCGTCAGTCGGCGCGTGCGTCCACGCCTACGCCGAGGCGCTGCCGTGCGCCGGACCGGCCTCCCAGGGCTCGGCGCAGACCTGGGTCAGGGCGTCGAGGGCGGCGGCCATCGTCGCGACGTCGCCGTCGAGGTAGCGGCAGCGGCGGGCCACGAGGCTGCGGTGCGTGGCGCAGACCCGCCAACCGCCGAGGCCGGCGCCGATGACGAGGTCGGCGTAGTCGGCGATGGCGACCTCGGGGACCAGGCGGCGCCCGGACGCCTGCAGGACGGCGGCGGCCCGCATCTGGTTGTCGTCGGACCAGCGCTGGATGAGCTCGGCGTGGCGACCCGCGGCGTCGGGGGTGTCGAGCACGTCCATGAGGGCCAGCTGCACGAGCGGCTCCTGCAGCTCGTCGAGGTCCATCAGCCGCTCGTTCACCCGGACCAGGACTGCCGCCACCTCGCTCGGGTCGGTCACCGTCGACTCGGTGAACGCCGTCATGGCCGCGAGGTCGGTGACCATGCCGAGCCGGCGCAGGCTCTCGGCGAACAGGTCGGCGTTGAAGTCGGCGGCGCTCGGCCAGATGTCGAACACGCCCCGGCTGGTGAGGCTCAGGTCCCGGGACAGGCGATCGACGTTGACCACGCGCCGCTCGGTGGTGACCGATGCGGGCAGCGCGCCGGCTCGGATGGCGGCATCCATTCGTTCGAGGAGGCGGCTCGCCCCCTCGGGGCGCGGCTCGGAGCCGCCAGGTCCGGATGGGGCGAGGGGCTCGTCCGCCGCGACGGCGTGGGTGGCGAAGTAGGCGGTGAGCGCTCGCGCGGTGTCGGCCACCAGGGTGGCGAAGGCCTCGTCGAACGGGCCGGGGGAGCCGCCGACCCGCGACCCCCGCTCGAGGAGGGTGCCGTCGACGAGGGCGGTCACCATGGCGGCGAGGGCGGTCCACGGCACGTCGGCCGCCGGTCGACCTCCCCGCAGCCGCTCGGCGAGCCAGCCGATCCCGCGGGCCTCCCACGCCGCGAGGCCGGCGTGGGTCGGAGCGTCGATCGGTTCGGCCGCGACGACGGCTCGCGAGGTGGCGCCGTCGGCTGCGTCGGGGTGCTGGAGGGCCCGGCGCAGGGCGGCGAAGACGTCGGGATCGTCGTCGGCCCGGACCCGGGCCTGCCACCCCCGATCGCTCGTCGCCCGGTGGAGCGCCAGGTCCTCCGCCAGCGCGGAGGTGGTCTCCCAGTACCGGTAGAACTGCGAGCGAGACGCGCCGATCGCCTGGGCGCTCGCCGCCACGGTCAGCCCCGGCCGGTTGGCGATGCGCCGCTCCCGGGCGAAGAGCTCGTAGGCCGCCGCGACACGATCCGCATGGGTCGCTCGATCTCCGGCCATGGCGTTGCGACCCCCGCTGGTCGACGAGCACTGGAAGGGCTGACGCTAGACCCGCGCCCCCCCATACGCGAAGTTGTTGCACTTCTGCACGCACGGCGTGCAGAAGTGCAACGACTTCCCGCTCGGCGGGCGAGCAGCTCGGTGGGTCAGTGGCGGGCGGCGAGGCTGCGGGCCACGACGGGGATGACGATGGCGGCGCCCAGGACGTGGGTGCCGTAGAGCACGACGTGGGTGGCGAGGCTGGCGTGGCCGGTGGTGGCCGGCCCGGCGAACGACACGGCGGTCAGCACGACGGTGGTGATGGTCCAGGTGCGGCTCGGGTTCTTGGCCCACCGCACGATGGCGGCGGCGATCAGCAGGCCGATGACGGTGAACATCAGCGTGCCGCTGAAGAAGCCGGCGGTGGGGATGACCTTGCCGGCGGCGTCGTTGCGGGGGCCGGCGACCATCGGGATGTCGACGGCCTTGGCGCCGGCCACGAGGGCGGTGGTGGCGCAGGCGGCCACCAGGCCGGAGAGGCCGAGCACCAGCCAGAACGGCCGGGCCGTTGCCTCGGTGGTCGAGCTCGTCGCATCGGTGGTGGTCGAGGTGGAGGGGAAGGTGGTGGTCATCGCAGGCTCCTTGCCGGTTCGCAGCGGCCGATCCGCTTGCTGCCCCAACTGACGCCGGCCCGCCCCCGAACTCATCGCGCCCGCTTCGTCCTTTTCGCTCGGCCGTCCGTCGGGGCCTCGTAGCGTTAGCGGCCATGGCGTACGACGAGGTGCTCGCGGAGCGCATCCGGGACCTGCTGGCGGCGGAGGCCGAGGTCACCGAGAAGCGCATGTTCGGCGGCCTGGCCTTCCTGCTCGAGGGCCACATGGCGTTGGCGGTGAGCGGCCAGGGCGGGCTCATGGTCCGGGTGGAGCCCGACGACACCGAGCGCCTCCTCGCCACCACCAAGGCCGAGCCCATGGTCATGCGCGGCCGCGACGTGAAGGGCTGGGTGCGGGTGGCGCCCGAGCACGTGAAGACCAAGCGCCAGCTGGTGCCGTGGGTGGAGCGCGGCCTCGCCCGGGCCCGCAGCACCGACTGAGCCGGCCTTCGAGCCGGCCGGTCGAAGCCGACCGGCCCCGTCGCTCACCGGTCAGGACCGCCGGAACCAACGGCGCTTCGGGGGCTCGGGGAGGTCGGCTTGGGCAGCGAGCCGGTAGAAGGACGGGATGTTCGCCAGCAGGTGGTCCCGGGTCCCGGGTGCCACCACCATCACGTCGAGTGTCTCGCCCTCGGTGAGCTCGCCGATCTGGAGTGAGCCGAACCCCGCCATCGCTGCGTCTCGGTCCCCGGCCAGCAGGACCATGAGGAAGCCGGTGTGCCCGTCCGGGTGGGCGATCCAGCCGAGGTGGGCAGCCTCGACGGTCGGCCGCTGGACCAGGAACCGGGCGAGGACCTCGGGCAGTGCCGGAGGCGTGTGGACGGGCACGCCGACGAGGACCTGGCGCTCGGCCTGGAGCACCTGGCGGTCGAGCCCCGGCTCGGCGCCGCGCCCGAGCGCCGCCACCTCCGACGGGAGGAAGACCTTGCCGTACGGCGCATCGGGGTTCAGCACAAGGCGCGCCCCCTTCGTCAACTCGAACAGCGCCCGGCACGGCAGTCGCAGGAACCGTGGGTCGGTGCCCGGCCGGGCGGCGACGGTCAGCTCGACGGTCGCTTCGGAGGAGAAGAACGCCGTGAAGCTGCCGTCGGCATCGGTGAAGCTCAGGAGGTTGGCCATCGCGCCCGCTTGCGCCACCCCATCCACTGGCGGCTGGTCCATCGTCCCCAGCACGAACACGTCGCTCGCCAGCAGCAGCTGGGAGAACGCTGGTCGCTCCGCAGGGTCACGTGCCGCGGCGACCAGCCTCCGCTCGAGTTCGTTCACTGCCTCGAATCCGCTCAGGCCGTCGACGCTACCCGCAGACCCTGAGCGGTGACCGTGAGGTCGAAGTCGCGCCCGGCCACCGGTGGTGGGCCCGGACCGGGCTGGTCACCGCCCATGGTCGCTCAGAGCCGTGCTTCGTAGAGCGTGGCGAGGACGATGGCGGCAGCGGTGGCCACGTTGACCGAGTCGGTGCCGGGGGTCATGGGGATGCGGACCCGGTGCTCGGCCGACGCCATCGCCTCGCCGCTCAGGCCCGGCCCCTCGGCCCCGACCACCACGGCGACCCGCTCGGGCAGGTCCGGGATGATCGACGCGAGCGGAGCCGCATCGCGAGCGGGGGTGAGCGCGAGGACTACCACGCCCTCCCGGCGGAGGTCCTCGAGGATGCTCGGCCACGCCTCGATCGAGGCGCGAGCGTACGGGACCCGGAGCACGTGTCCGAGCGACACCCGGGTCGACCGCCGGTAGAGCGGATCGGCGGTCGTCGGGTCGAGCAGCACGGCGTCGACCCCGAAGGCCGACGCGTTCCGGAACAGCCCACCCAGGTTCTCGTAGTCGTTCACGCCCTCGAGGACGAGGATGCGCCGAGCGCCGGCGAGGACCGCACCCGCGTCAAGAGCGTCGAGACGTTCGCCTACACCCAGCACCCCGCGGTGGAAGTGGACCCCCGTGACGTGCTCGAGCGCCGACTCCGCCACGGCGTACACCGGCACGAGCGGCCCCACGATCGACTGTGCTCGCGCCGCGTGCTTGGTGGCAACGAGCGCCGACCGCACCGGATACGGCGACTCGGCCAGCGCCTCGAGCGACAACCACCCCTCGACGGTGAAGATCCCCGCCTCCCGCTCGACCCGCGCCCGAACGTTCGGCTCCCGCAGGTGCCAGTAGTCCGCCAACCGAGGATCGTCCAGGTCCTCCACCACCACCAGCGCCATGCCGCGAGCCTGGCACCTCACCGCGACGGCGAGCGATCGTCATCGCCGTCCTGGCAGAGCCGTCGCCAAGATCCCAGTCTGCCGGCGTCCCGGCTCAGCGACCTCCACCGGGCACCCTGCGGCCAGACAGCGGCGTGAGCGGCCGCCCTCAGGCGGGCCCTCCGTCCTGAACGACGAAGGTCCAGGCGTCCTGAACGACCTAGGCCCAGGCCGCCCGGAAACCGGGGCTGACCTGGGCCTTTCGTGCTGGAACGGGTGAGGAGAATCGAACTCCCGTATTCAGCTTGGGAAACGCCCGAACGGCCTCCGAGAGTGAGTTGTCACAGCGATGTCTGCAGGTCAGAGCCGGTAGTTGTGCCGTCCAGTACTAGCCCGTACCGCCAGTCCCGCAGCGGGGCCTACGCTCCCCGGCATGGAGTTGATCTCGGAGGAAGAACTCCGTGTGCTGAGCTACGTCGACACCATCAACCGTGGGGGTCATTCGCCGATTGCCACACTCGTAGCAGAGTTCGAGCGGGGACGAATCGAGGCGAGGTACGGTTTTCCCGACGGGTCGCCGCTCGTCACTATGGCGAAGATGCTTCAGGTGGCGATGGCCGGCATCCATGGCCCTCGAACCCTGACCGAAGCAGCGGAATCGACCATCGACTACCTGATCCGAATCGGCGCGCTGGAGGACCCTGGAGCCCTCAGGGTCACCTCGCTTGGTCGAGCCTTGCTGGTCGGGCTCGAGGCGGTGGACGAAGGTTCTGTCGTGGAGGTGGTGGCATCCAACGACCCCCACGCCCTAGTGAAGGTCATGGGCCATATCGGCTCTGCGGGCCTAGGGGCGATGTTGGCCGACCCCTACGTGGGCCTGGAACAAGCACTGAGGCTGCTGACGTCCACGGGGGTTGACCGTGTGCTCGTCGGTGGCGGGGACGCTCGCGCCAAGGCCAACGCCGAGATGAGGGCAGCGTTAGATGTGGCGCCCATTGGGCGTGTATTCGAGGTGCGAGTCGCAGGTAGGGAACTCCACGACCGCTGCCTGGTCCCGCGATCAGGACCGGTGACCATGATCGGCGGGTCCCTCAACACGTTCGGCAAACGATCCGTAGTGCTAACGACCGTCGAGGATCGTGAGGGTGCGGTGCGTCGCACCTACGAGGATCTTTGGTCCAAGGCCGAGACTTTGGTGAAGTGCACGCCGCCCGACGAAGTGGAGCTAGACGACGCGGCAACCGCCTAGAGAGGGACCTCTGTGTCTGATAGCGGAACGGCATGGTCACTCGAGTCCTCGGTATCCGAAGCCCCAGCAAGAGGATGTGTGGATTCGATGGAGAGCCAGACGGATACGTCGAGCAGACGCAGGTCGGTGACGTAGGGAGGAACTGCTGATCCCGCACGGGCGCGCAGCGAATCGACGGCGGGGCCGAGAGCTGGCGTGCTCCATGCCGCCACCATCGGAGCCCACCATTCCGAGACCTTCCGGGCGTCGAGGGCCTCCTCGACGAAGGAGTCCCGAATCGGCACGAGCCCAGGGCGCTTCACCGCCAAGAGCTTCGAGGCCCTGGTGGGGCCGATCGACTTCATGGAGCGGAGAAGGCCGTAGAGCTCGGCCGCAGCTCCATCCGATGCGAGGGCATCCGCCGACTGGTCGTCGCGAATGCTCACGACGCTGGGAATCGCCTGGAGCAGGCCGGTACACCTCTTTGCCTCTCGGTCGAGGAGGTCGGCGCCAGTGTGCGGTTCGATCTCGGCCGACAGCAGCGCGCAGGCATAGAGGTCCCCGGCGGTGAAGCGATCTGGAGGACCCTCCATCGCGACGCGGTCGAATCCGCGACCCGAGTAGGTGGTGAAGTACGACTCCAGCCCGCTGACGGGCGCTGCGTCAGCGATCTCGCAGAGCACCTGAGCCCAGGTCATGGCTCGGTGTCCGCTGCCGGGGCTTCGGGTGCGGGTGCCACGGCATGGTCGGGGGCTGCCGACGGTGCCGGTATGGGGCGGGGCGTGTACGTCGCACCGTCCTGGGAAGAGGCCGCCGTCGACACGAGGCTGTGGTTGACACCTTGCTCCTGGGCTTCTGCATCTACCTGCTCCGGGACGGGCCGGAGCTTCGGGGCGCTGGGCGCCCAGGGCCGGAGGTTCTGGGCGGTGCTCTCGTAGAAGGACTCGAGGATGCCGAGGACCGATCCGATGAAGGTGCCCCGGCCCTTGCCCCGCTTGGCTCCCATCGGGGCGGCCAGGACGAGGCGGAAGGCTCGCAGCTCCTTTGAGGGGTCGGGGACGAGGAGGGCCGGGTTCTCCCGGACGTCTTTGAGCAGCTCCGAGGAGGCGACCGAGCGGCCGTTCACGACGTAGGTGTCGATGCGGAGGTTGTCGGGTGCGTCCTTGAGCTGGCGGACGAGCCAGTTCACCCGGGTGGTAGCTCGACCTTCCTTGGGAGCATCGATGGTGAGGGAGCAGGTGACCTTTTGCGCCCGGATGTCGGCGCCGAGCGTCAGCGGAGCAACGGAGCCGATGATCTTGATCTCTCGCTCGAGCAGGCCGTTCTGCGCCAGGCCGCCAACAAGGGATTGGTTGGCGAGGAGCGGGTCGGCCTGCTCTTTGCGGCTCAGCGCCGGCTGGACCTCGACGCCGAGCTTCTGGCCGTGCGTGAGGCAAGCGAAACGGACGAGCTGGTCCCAACGCGAGGCGACGCGAGGCGCGCCCTTGTCGGTCGGGCGGAACGTGCCGGCTTCGATGGCGTTCCGGACGGTGACCCAGTCCTCGCCCATGTCCTCGAATCCCATAGCTCCGGAACGAGGGTGTTCCAGGTAGCGGATGAGCTCACCGAGGATCCAGGCCTGGTCTGGATCAGCGACGCCACGATGCACCTTCTGCATGACCGCAGCGGTCTGCACCTCGGTCCACGAGAGGTGGTGGATCGCCACCTTGCGGAGCTTGCGCTTGTCGATGGTCGTTGGGTGGACGCCCGGCGTCGGGGCCAGCTCGTTCGAGATTGTCAGGAGCGCGTCGAAACCCTCGGCTCGGGCCACGTCCAGGTAGTCCTCGAGCTGGGGCCCGGCGAGGTCGTTCGACTGGGTCTTGACCTCCACCAGGGCGACCCACGTCTTCGACCCCCGGGACACGCGGATCAAGCCGTCGGGGAACACCTTCCGCTCCCCGAGGTCGAACGGAACCTCGATGAAGGTCTCGACGGTGCCCGATGGCGCCCCCATCGACTTCGTGATGGCGGCGCCGAACTCACGCACCGCGCTCATCACGGCGAGCAGGGCCGATGTCGCCCTCCGCTCTTGCTCCTCGGCCCCGTTGATCCCAGAAGTTGGGATCAGTCGCGCCGCGTGCCAGGTCTCTTCAGCCATGTGGCCCCCTCCGCTCGTGGACAACCGTACGCCTACAAGTCGCACAGCTTGGGGGACCAGGCCGACAGAGGTGGGGCCGAGGTAGCGGTACGGGCGAACCAGTAGGTTGCAGGCGGGAGCGGCTGGTGGGTCGCTGAGGAGGAGCATCCCCGGTGGACAGTACGAGCGAGTTCCGAACAGTCCTGGTGCAGCTCATCAAGGCCAGGAACCCGGTTCTTCTCGTGGAGACGCATGAGGAGGAACGGGTCGTCGACATCGTCCTCGGCCTCGCCGAGGACCCTGAAGCGCTGAAGACCCGGCGCAACGTCGTCGTCTACTCCCTCACGAAGGGCCTCCACCAGGCCACCGCCACCGGCACTGCGGTCGCACCAGACAAGGCGTTGGCCCAAGCAGCGAATGCCACCGAGCCGACGCTGTTCGTGTTCTTCGATCTGCATCACTCGCTAGCGGGCCAGCGTGGCGCTGAGCCCGGCACGGTTCGAGCTATCCGAGACCTGGCCGAACAGTTCAAGAACGGTGACGTCGCCTCCACGCTGATCATCGTGGCGCCGACCCTCTCCCTGCCGGTCGATCTCGAGAAGACGGTCTCGGTCGTCAACCTGCCCCTCCCCGGCGCCGCCGAGATCGAGGAGGTGTTGGAGGAAATGATCCACTCCAACCGCGACGCGATCACTGTCGATCTCAGCCCCGACGACCGTCACCGCCTGGTTCAGGCCGCCCTCGGCCTCACCCGAAACGAAGCCGAGAACGCCTTCGCCCGAGCCATCGCCATCGACGGCCGTCTCGACGCCGCCGACGTTGAGCTGGTGCTCGACGAGAAGCGCCAGACCATCCGCAAGTCCGGGCTTCTAGAGTTCATTCCGCCCTCGGGCGACCTCAACGACGTCGGCGGGCTGGAGAACCTCAAGCGCTGGCTCGGCAAGCGCAACAGCTCCTGGCAGGCGGAGGCCGAGGAATGGGCGCTTCCGTTCCCGAAGGGAATCCTCATCACAGGCGTGCCTGGCTGCGGCAAGAGCCTCACCGCCAAGTGCACCTCCAGCCTGTGGGGCATGCCGCTGCTGCGTCTCGACATCGGGCGGGTCTTCGCCGGCCTGGTGGGGTCCAGCGAGCAGAACATGCGTGGTGCCTTGGAGCTGGCCGAGGCCACCTCGCCATCGATCCTGTGGATCGATGAGATCGAGAAGGGCTTCGGCTCGGCCGGCGGCGGGGGCGACTCTGGCACCAGCCAGCGCGTCTTCGGGACCTTCCTCACGTGGATGCAGGAGAAGCAGAAGCCGGTGTTCGTCATCGCAACGGCCAACGCCATCGATCGGCTCCCGCCCGAGTTCCTGCGCAAGGGTCGCTTCGATGAGATCTTCTTCGTCGACCTCCCTACGCACGCGGAGCGCACCAGCATCTGGAACCTCCACCTTCGGCGTCGCCTGCTCCCGGGACGTGCCGTCTCGGCAAGCCTTGCCCTCGACGCTGCCTTGGTCGATCGCCTGGGAGCTTCCAGCGAGGGCTTCTCGGGAGCCGAGATCGAGCAGGTGGTCGTCAGCGCATGCTTCGACGCCTTCGCCGAACGCCGCGGCGTCACTGAAGAGGACCTGTTGCGCTCCATCCGCAACACCGTCGCACTATCGGTCACGCAGGCCGAGCAGATCGCCGCCAACCGCACCTGGGCCTCCACCCGGGCCGTGGCCGCCACCGCCACAGAGGACCTCGATCAGTACGAGAGCACCCCGCCCACCGATCCCACCACCGACGTCGGCCGTTGGCGTGGCGGCCGGACCATCGAGTTCTAGAAGCAGCCGATCCATGAGCATCGAGGTCATCCTCATCCCCATCGGCATCGCCGCCTACAGCGCCTACAAGGAGCGCCACCGCACCGATCTGTGCGAGGGCTGCCGTCAGACCCGAATCACCGACCCCGCTCTGCTCGAGCGCACCCTTGTCTCGCTTGGCGCCACTGGAGTGGTCGTCGACTTCGAGGGCCTGGTGGTCACCGGGCAACTTGGCCAAGACGTCGTGCGCTTCCAGCTCATCGGCGGCGCCTACTTGGGCCGGATCGACGACTCCACCGACGAGGCCACTGAGGCGTTCGTCAGCGCCGTGGACGCCGAGGTCGGCCGGCTCGTCCAGGCTGACAAGGTCGACGAGATGCGCACACGGGCAGCTCAGCTCGGCCTGGTGCTCGTCGGGGAAGAGGTGGCCGAAGACGGCACCGTCCAGCTGGTCTTCGAGGAGGTCGAGGCATGACCCGAAAGCGCATCACCGTCCAGGTCCTGGCCGACGGCACCCTGCGAGCCGAGACGAGCGGGGTGACCGGCCCCGGCTGCCTAGACGAGGTGGCCCGCATCGAGGCCCTCTGCGGCGAGACCGTCACCGACTCCAGCCTCACTCCCGACTACCACGCCTCCGCCACCGCCACCGCAACCGACGACCTGGCCCTCGGCCAGAACCTGGAGCAGGACGGATGAACACTCCCGCCGAGAACCTCTGCGATCGATCCTGGCGCGTTCGCAACAGTGCCTGGCTCCTGGGCCCCATCCTCTCGGTAGGACTGCTGACCTGGGCATCCCTGTGGTACGTGAGCAGAAAGACCGGGCGGGCCGACTGGCGTCGGGCAACCCAGGCCTTCGGCGTGGCCGGCGCTGTCTTGTTTGTTTCGATCCTGACGCTGGGAGACGGAAAGAAGGGGACCTCGACACCCGGTGACACGGTTGGGGCTCTCATCATGATGGTGGTCTGGATCAGCAGCATCGCCTACTGCGTGCGGGCCAATCGGCCGTGGCTGATCTGGCGGGCGCACCACACCGGGGATGCCGCCTGGTACGCCACAGCGGCGGCCACCCCGACACCTCCTCCGAATCCCTCCGGGCCTTCGGTGGACGACGTCTTGCTTGGGTCGGCTTCCACCGCCTGGGCACCTCCGCCTCCGCCGCCTCCGCTGCTTCGGCCGCCTCCTCCTCGAGACGCAGCGACGACCTCGGCGGCGTCGCCGGCCGGTCCTATCGACGCCAATCGTTCGAACGCGGCTGACCTGTCGGTGCAGCTCGGGCTGGCCCCTGAGGCCGCTCAGCGTCTCGTCGCCGAGCGGACCAGGATCGGCGGGTTCACCCACGTTGACCAGCTGATGACCGTCGGCGGCGTCCCGCCTCATGTCTTCGCCGGCATTCGGAACCGGATCACGCTCTCTCCTGCGGCCCCTCCCCCGCCGAAGGCCGCACCATCAGGTCGCGGCCGGCGGCTCGATCTCTGAACGACAACGTGACCGCCCTGTCCGTGGCCCGCGTACTACATGGCACCACCGCCGAGGGACCGTTCCTGCGGACAGCGGTATGGGTGCAGGGCTGCTCTATCCGCTGCCCCGGATGCATCAACCCGCACCTGTTCGAACCCGGCGGACCCGATGCCGACGTTGATGGTCTGGCCGACGCCATCGTGACCGCCGGCGTCGAGGGACTGACGTTGTTGGGTGGCGAGCCGTTCGACCAGGCGGACGCTTGCGGCTTCCTGGCCGAACGGGTGCGAGCCGCCGGACTCGGGGTGATCACCTTCACCGGCTACGCCGTCCAGGACCTCCGCAGTCAGCTGGCCGATTCGCCGGTCCACCGGCTCCTGGCCGCCACCGACCTTCTGGTCGACGGCCCGTACCAGCACGACGCCCCCGAGTCGGCCCGAGCTCTCGTCGGCTCGACGAACCAAGGCTTCCACCATCTCACCGAGCGCTACCGGTCCTACGACCCGGCGACCCGCCGTAACCGCATCGACATCCGCATTAGCGCTGATGGCGACACCCGCCTAGCTGGCTTCCTCACCCGCCCCGGCCTCCGGAGCCTCACGGGTTCGGCGGCAGTCAATCTTTGTGCCTCGTCTCTGAGCACGCCAAGCGAATCCCCTCCCGGGACTCAGCCTGACGGTCGATCGGAATCGAAGGCCCTCACGTCTTCGGCGACTTGGGCAAGCGCACGGCGCATGCGCTCGCCGGCGTCGAGGAACCAGTCCAGGTACTGATCCCACTGAGCCTCCTCGAGGATGTCGCCGTCTTCTCGGTAGGTGGCGATCCGGCAGGCTCGCTTGCCTTCGATCTCGTCGAACTTCGAGTTGATGGCCAAAAGCGGCCTCAAGTAGCTCGCGTCGCTCGACCAAGAGCTCGAAAAGCGCCACGTTGGCCGAGGAGTCGCCGCGATCGATGTACAGCTCGTGACGGAGGCGACGGCCTTGCGCGAACGATGGGTTGATCTGGGTCCCCTGGAACGGCCCGCCGAAGGACATCCAGTTGGCCGGTTGTGGCGATCCACGCCGACCCCAGTCGCTGTGCTCGGATGCCTGGCGCTCCAAGTATCGCTCCCAGAAAGTCCGGTACTTCTCGCTCCGGGGGCTCATCCCGCCGCCGGACCGGCTAGCGGTGCGGACGCGCTTCTGCCAGTCGTTGGGTTTCGACACGACCTCGAAGAGGGGTGCGGGCGCCGAAGTACCGATCCTCACGAGGGACAGCACGACTCCGAAGAAGTGTGTGTCCTCGCCTGTTTGCTCGTTGAGCCAGTCGAGTGCCTGCCGATGCTCGTCTCGGAAGGCCGTTGCGATCCACACGATGGTCGTGGCCCCCGTTCCGGCAGCGTACGTGAGGACTTGACCGAGATGCGTGTGATCGGTCGGCTCCAACTGGTTCTCGACCATGAGCACGGCGTCGTTGGTGAGGTCCTGTCCGATGAGGTCGAGCGAGTAGCCCCCCACGGGATGCTCCGCTGCGTGTAGTTCCAGCTCGATGCCAAGGGCTCGGCCCAGCCGCTCCGCATTCGCCAGAAGCCATGGCGTGAAGTCACGCGCTTCGTTGGCCCAGACGGATCGAGGTTGAACAGGTTCGATGTCGCCGAGTTCCACGGCGGCACCCTATTGGTGATCGACGGCCGGCGGCATTGTGCCGTCAGGGTTCGAGGTGGGGTGGGACGAGCTTGGGAGCTGCTGGTTCCGCTCGCACGACGGCAGACCGCTCTCGTTGGATGCGGACAAGATGCGCATGCATGGCGAGAGCGGACTCGTGGCTCGGCGCTCGGCTGGCGACCTCGGCCAGGGCCTCGGCGGGGTCGAGGGTGCCGGTGGGGTCGGGGATCCAGGCGTGGTTGGGGATCCAGGCGTGGTTGGCTTCTCGGCCTCTGGTCATGGCGACGTAGAGGTGCGAGCGGCTCGTGCCGGGCTCGACGACGGCGTAGGCGATGTCGGTGGTGTCGCCTTGGTTGCCGTAGCCGGTGACGGCCCAGCCGAGCTCGACGTGCCTAGCGACGTAGTCAGCCGGGAGGTGGACTGACCCATGCTCGGCATCGGTCACCACGAGGCCGTCGTCCTCGCTGACGGATCGGACGGTCCAGGTGTGGCGGTTTCGGACGGTCACGCTGGCGGTCGTCTCGAGGGTGGGCTCGTTGCGACGGGTGGCGATGCGATCGCCGATGCCGGCCTTCGTGCCGTCGGCCAGGACAGCACCGTGATCGAGCGCCGTCCCTCGCTCGTGCTGGATCGCTTCGTTGATGGAACGCGCGGTGGACACCGAGGCGGCGGTGAGGGCGACCGTCCGGCCTTCGGCTTCAGCGCGGGCCACCTCCTTGGCGAGCTGGCGGGCGAGAAGCTTGGGGTGGGTGGTGTGGAGCCGGTCGTGGGCGGCGTACTGCTCGGCGGCCTCGGGGTCGGCGGTCCGGAGGGCGATGCTGGCAGCCGCCTTCCACGGTTCCACGAAGCGGCGAGGCGTGATCAGCTCGTGGTGGGCGAGGGTGTCGCACCAGTGGGCGAAGACGCAGCCTCGGCCGACGGCGGGTAGCTGGGCGGGGTCACCGACGGCGACGAGCCGCCAGTGGTGGCGGCGGGCGAGGTCGACCAGGCGGTGGAGGTCGTCGGTGCCGGTCATGGCGGCCTCGTCGAGGATGACCGTGGTGCCCGGCCGCCACGGCCGGCGGCGGTCATCGGCGTGGTGGAGCAGGAACGAGGCGAGAGTGAGGCTGGGGCACTTTGCGTCAGTGGCCAGCACATCGGTGGCCTTGCCCGAGGGAGCGAGGCCGACGACCGGTCGACCCT
This sequence comes from Aquihabitans sp. G128, assembly GCF_019048865.1. GTDB lineage: Bacteria > Actinomycetota > Acidimicrobiia > Acidimicrobiales > Iamiaceae > Aquihabitans. The sequence goes on from NZ_CP077604.1 coordinate 3,385,225, forward strand.
GCTGGCCCAGCTCGGCGACGCCCCGGGCGATGGTGGTGGTCTTACCGGTGCCGGCAGGCCCGACGATCACCACGAGGCCGTCGTCACCAGCGATGGCGCTCGCCGCTGATCTCTGAGGATCGACGCCAGCAGTGGGTGCCGGGTCGAGGCTGGCTCGGGCCCAGTCCTGGAGGTCCTGTTCCTGCTCGATGACGTGGTGGGTGGTGAGCCGGTGGTCGGTGACGTGCTCCTCCACCGGGCGCCCGTCCCTGCGGCGGGCCCAGGAGCCGAGCACCGGCGAGAGGTTGAGGCACCGATCGGCGGCGGAGCTGGCCAGCATGTCGATGGTGGCCACCAGAGCCTGGCCCGAGCGGCCGGTGGTAGGCGGCAGGAGCGTCGCGATGTGACGGGCGAGGTCGGCTTCGAGCCACGTCGAGGACTCATCGGCAGCGAGGCGGATGGCTTCCTCGATCACGGCCTCGTGGCTGGTGTCCGGTGCCGGTTCGTGCCGGCGGATGCCGTCGGCGGTCAGCTCGTGGCACTCGAACCCCATCGCTGCGGCGTCGGAGGCCCAGAGCTGGTGGAGCTCGGTGGCGTCGACGCCGTGGGTCTTGTCGGGCCGGGAGTCGGTCACGGCCTTGCGTTCGAGGTTGGCGATTGTGCGGGCGTCCGGCTCGGCGCCATCGTGCTCGTCCTGCCAGCGCTCGAGGAGCTCGGCGAGCCGGTTGTCGACCTGCACGGTCCGCTTGGAGAACAGGTCGCGCACCTCGTCTGGGATGCAGTCCATGTCGACCGGGGCACCGGGATCGACACGCTCCCAGCCAACGCCGAGCCGGGCGGCCAGCTCGGTGCGGAGGGCGGCGTCGTAGATCCAGCCGATGGTGCGCTGCTGGTACTTCAGGAAGCGGGCGTCGAGGGCGAGCCACTTCCCGGTCTCGTCCTGGACCTTCGACGAGATCAGCGCGTGGGTGTGCAGCTGCGGGTCCATCGACCGAGAGGTGTGCTGGCGGAAGAGCGCAGCGGTGATGCCGAGCGAGTCGACCTGGTCGACACCGTCCTTCCCGCGCCGGGTGACGGCGCCGCGCTCCTCGAACCAGCCGAGGGCGGCAGTGACGGCGGCGTCGTGGGCGGCAAGGACTTCGGCCCGGACCCACCGGTCGGGTGTGAGCGCCCACAGCGCCGAGACCGACTTCGGGGCCGAGAACGTGGCGTCGAACCCTCGGGCCGAGCGGTCACCGAACCGGCGCCCGATCGAGTGTCGGGTGGACGGGTGGTGGCCGGCGAGGAGCGCACGGAGCTGCTCGCCATGGACCTCGCCGGACAGACCGAGGGCCTCGATGCCGGATCCCCACCACCTTCCCGGCGGCTCGTCGGGGTCGAGGTAGTAGTCGACCGGGCCTCGCCCGGGGCCGGATCGGTCCCGGTCCTCGGCCAGGCCGGCGTAGTAGTCGACCAGTCGGGCGAGCCGGTCGCCGGCCGCCTTCAGGGTCGTCACCCGCATCACCGGGACACCGGACCGGGACGCAATGCACCCGTCTGCTCGGATCGGTGGTTCATGCCCCCTATGCGGTGAGCGGGCCGGGATCTCTGAGGAAGCTCGGCAGATGGGGCTGGCGGGACGGCCGGGACGCTCGGCGGGACGGTTAGTGGGGCCGGAGGCCTTCCGTCGGGAGGGGCGCAGGGGTACCGTCAGGGGCGACGCGTCGTCGGGACCGCCGAGACCTGGCCAACCTCACCGCAGCTCAGGCTGCCCTCCTCGGAGGAAGTGCTCATGGCGCGTCAGCGCAGGGCGGGGGGTGGCGTCGATCGTCTCCCGTCCGGCCGGTTCCGAGTCCGCATCGTCTCGCCCGAGGGCGAACGCATCAGCATCGGGTCCTTCACCACCCGCCGTGCCGCCGAGACGGCCTACGCCCGCTCGCTGGCCGACCGCGCCGACGGCAAGTGGCGCTCCCCGATCGAAGCGACAATCACGCTCGAGGAGTGCGCCACCGGCTGGATCGAAGAACGGCTCACCAGCCGAGGCGAACCGCTCCGGCCGCGGGTGAAGGACATGTACCGGTCCCAGCTCCGCCTACACATCCTCCCGACCCTCGGCTCCATCCCCGTCCCGAAGATCACCACCGCCCGGGTGCGGTCATTTTCGGCCGAGAAGCGGGGACCCGACGGGCCCGGCGCCAGCACGGCCGCCAAGTGCTACCGGCTGCTTCGCTCGATCATGACCACCGCCACCGAGGATGGGCTCCTCGCCGCCAACCCGTGCAACATCAAGGGCGCCGGCGTCGAGCCCGCCGAGGAGCGACCGATCCCCACCGTTGCCCAGGTCCACGCCATCGCCGAGACGATCCATCCCCGGTACCGCTGCATCGTCCTGCTCGCCGGCTTCGTCGGCCTCCGCAAGGGCGAGCTGCTCGGCCTCCGCCGCTGCGACCTCGACCTCGAAGCTGGCGAGCTGTCCGTCGTCCAGCAGCGCCAGCTCGACCGCCACGGCCAACACCTCGTCGGCCCACCCAAGACCGCCGCCGGCAAGCGCACCATCGCCCTCCCCGCCAGCCTGATCCCAGACCTCCAGCACCACCTCGACGAGTACGCCGAGCCCGGGCGGTACGGCTACGTGTTCACCGGCCAGCAGGCAATCCCCTCGCACCCCACGTCCTCCACGGCGCCTGGCCACGGGCGAGAGCAGCCCACGACCTCGACCACATCCACCTGCATGACCTCCGCCACCTGGCCGGCACCCTCGCTGCCAGCACCGGCGCCGGCACCAAGGAGCTCATGTACCGCCACGGCCACGCCAGCCCCCAAGCCGCCCTCCTCTACCAGCACGCCACGAGAGAGCGTGATGTTGCGCTTGCTAGCGCGATTGACGAGTTGCTTGCCTGAGGCCGTAGCGCTCACTGAGCCAGAGACAGCGTTGGCAAGACAATCAAGGTGCGGGCGTCGCTTCACCAAGAGAGGTGAGAAGGGCTGTCTTCGTAGCATCGTCCTCACCCACCCAGAATCCCCCTGCAGGCCACGCAGCCGAAGGAGCAGGGATCAGCGCTACGAGCCGCTGCATGTACAAGTCGGAGTAGCGACGGTCACCCACCAAGTAGGCCAGCGAACAGGATGTCGCAAAGTCTGCTGCTTGAAGCAACCTCGAGTAGGTCGAGTCAGTACATAGTTCGAAGGCAACTCGGGGCGCTCGGTGTACCGGATCAGCGCAGGTCGTCGACAGATACTTCAGAAACTGCGGGCCACCCTTGCCGTACCCGTTGCTGGGGAGGTCAAATACATACGACAGGCCGAAGTCGCCGCTCACAGCGGACGAGATGCTTTCGGTCAAGAATCGATGCAAGGAAGCCCGATCCTCCTCGAGGTCTGCGACCGCTCCTGAGACGCTTAGCAATAGCTGAATCTCGAACCGCTCGAAGAGGTCACACACTGCTGCAAGAAAGGCTTGGCGAAGATCGGCATCTAGCGCATGCATCGTGGTCCCAGCCTTCGGAGACCATTTGAACTCGTCAAAGTCGCCGAATCCTGTTGTTCGACATAGCTCCCGCAGGTCCCACGCGATCTCCGGAAGCAATGCGCCTCTACACACGATACCGCCGTAGCCTTGGAGATGATCTCCCGCTCCCGGAAGAAGGTTGCGCAGACGTTGCGAGACCTTCTGCTTTGAATCGTCAACGAATAGAACGTTGAATTCCATCGTCAAGGCCGTTGACGTCCGGAGTAGTCTTTCTCGACTGGGATTTTCGCCCAGCCTGTGTCCTCAAGCATGAGGAGGGTGGCGAAGTTCTCCTCGTGAGAAGAGAGGATACGCCTAACCTCTGACTTGGATGCGCCAGCGGCGCGCATGAACAGTGCACAAGCTCTGTACTGAAGTGCGGAATTGGAGCGCCGAACAACACTCGTCGCCAGCTGGAGGGCTATGTCCTTATCCCACTCGGCATATCGACTCAGAACCGCAGTGGTAAGGGTCAAATCGTCAGATGTCGAAGCGATCTCGGCGAGCTGACCAAAGAGGCCTCTCACTCGCTTGCCCTTGCCCGCTGCGACCGTGCTTGGCACGCCGGTGGCGTACTGGCCCAAGCTCCAGGAGAACTTCGGCCACTGGCTCTGAAGATGGTCTTCCAGGAAGTCGAGGTAGGGGCCATCCCAAAGCTTGAGCTTTCGAGCCATACGTGCGAGGTGGTCGGCACCGTGAGGAAGCTGCGAAGAAACGTGAATAAGTTGGATTGCGGCCGGTTTCATCTCTAAGTCCGCAACTGATCTGGCCGTGAAGTAAATGTTGCTTCGACTAGTGGAGGCGGGGTCGGCAGCTATGCCATCTACCAACTCCGCCACCTGTCTAATCGGAAGCATTGTTCTGCCTGTGATTGGGCTGGGTTCTGCGCCGCTATGAGAGAATGTGTCGATAGCCGCCCCGATTTCCTCGCCACGAAGCAGAGATGTCTTTCCTGAATTCAGATCGAGGCCATCGGCACGTAGCGCCGAAGCCAGCGCGACTTGGGTCGAGCGCAACCATGCCTCAGATGTGGAGAAGATCCAATAGTCGTCCATCCAGCGCACGGCTGTGTTGGTGGTGAAGGTCTCGTCGAGTTCCGGGCGCACATCAAGTACGGCATCAATATCGGCAAGGTACATGTTCGCTAGGGACGAGGATGATAGGCATCGCTGGGGCAATCCTGCATTTCCCGGCTGAGAGGCAACCCCGTGCAGAAATGATTCGAGCCGACGCAGCGGCGCCAACTGTCTGCTTCGAACCCTGAGCTTCTCACCGAGAATTCCGAGGTCGATGCTGGGAAAGAAGGATGCAATGTCAGCGCGCAGCGCAAACTCGTACTGTTCGCTACATTGACGCAGGTAACTCCTGTAGCGGTCCCACTCACCGCTGTTCTTGACGTAACTGCCACGTTCGGGGTCGGCTCGGTTTGGACGCCATCCGAATACCCAGGAGTGTGTATCGCTATATAGCTCTGGCAGCAGGCGGTCGGTTAGTGCCTGCCCAGCGAGTCGGTCGATCGGATCCAGCACGACCGCAGGTCGCATCCCGAACTGCTCTTTCGGAACGGTCAGCGCAAGGGTTGGGCGTGCGCCTGTCCCGTTCAGTCGGGCGGCGACTATCTCTGGACGGTGCTTTACTGCCCACGCGACCTCTGGCCAGCCCCAGGGGTCGCGATACCAATCGCCGTAGGCGTCGTGCTCGACGTTCCGGAGGGCCCGATCGAGATCAACTAGCTCTGACCAGTTCAAAAGGTCCCTCTCCCTGAGTGTTGGATGATCGTACGCACTCGAGGACCACGGAGGGGGTGAGACGGCAACGTGAGGCCAGCCGTTGCATGGCGTGTCTCCAGACCGACCGAAGCTGTGTAGCCGGGCCGTGCGGCCCATAGGGTCACGTTAGGGTCACGAGGCCGATTTTGGGCCTGAACGGCGAAAGCCCAGGCGGCCCGGAAACCGGGGCTGACCTGGGCCTTTGTGGTTGGAGCGGGTGAGGAGAATCGAACTCCCGTATTCAGCTTGGGAAGCTGATGTTCTGCCATTGAACTACACCCGCGAGCGGCGGCAGCGGTGAGGCGGAGCCCCGGTCCGAGCTGCTCGGCGGACCCGAACCCTACCCGAGCCGGCACCCTCGCGGCCCACCGGGATCGGGCCTGGCGCCCGGCTTGGGGCGCCACCGGCGTCGCCGTCGCGAAGGACTGGTAGCGGCGGGGCCCGGACCGGGCGTCATTCCTCACCAGATGGGCACGTCGGCGGTCGCCGTCGAGGAACCGGTGGCGGAGGCGGCCCGGCCCGGCCCGGGCGCCTCTCCTCGCCGGTTCCGGGACCCGGCATCGGCAAGTCATGAGGCCCGATCCTTGACATGCAGGTAAATGCCTGCCTAAATGGCGTCGTGGCTCCGGACGTCGACCTCGTGTTCAAAGCGTTGGCCGATCCCACCCGGCGGTTGCTGCTGGACCGGCTGCGCGAGCAGGACGGCCAGACGTTGGGCGAGCTGTGCGAGCACCTCGACATGGCCCGCCAGTCCGCCACCCAGCACCTCGGCGTGCTGGAGGCGGCCAACCTCATCAGCACCCGCCGGCAGGGCCGCCAGAAGCTCCACCACCTCAACGTGGTGCCGCTCCACGAGATCCAGGAGCGGTGGATCGACCGGTTCGAGCGCCCCCGCCTGCGCGCCCTGAGCGCCATCAAGCAACGAGCAGAGGAAGCCATGTCCGACACCAAGCAAGACACCCAGACCTACGTCTACGTCACCTACATCGAGGCCAGCCCCGAAGCGGTGTGGGAGGCGCTCACCGACCCCGACGCCACCGCCGCCTACTGGGGCCACCGCAACGAGTCCGACTGGCAGCCGGGCTCCACCTGGCAGCACGTCCGCAACGACGGCTCAGGGATCTCCGACGTCGCCGGCACCGTCGTGGAGAGCGACCCGCCCAATCGGCTCGTCACCACCTGGGCCGGCGCGGATGGCAACGACCCCGACGTCTCCACCGTCACCATGGACCTCAAGGCCAGCGGCTCGGTGGTGAAGCTGACCGTCACCCACGAGGACCTCATCCCCGACCACTACCGCCAGATCTCCGGCGGCTGGCCCGTGGTCCTCTCGAACCTCAAGTCGTACCTCGAGACCGGGTCCCCGCTGCCGCCCGACCTCTGGGGCCTGTAGCCCCGAACCCGGCTCGCCCGAGGTCGTCCAGCGGGCCCGGGCGACAGCGGTCGGAACGGGTCAGGCCAGCGAGGACCAGAAGCGCTGGATGGCCTCGGCCGCCACGTCGGGCGAGTCGAGCATCCACCAGTGGCCGGCGCCGGGGAGGGTGGCCATCTCGGCGATGGTCCGGTCGGCCAGGCGCTGGGCGCGGCCGGGCACCTTGAACGGGTCGGCGTCGGCGTCGAGCACCAGGCCCGGCCCGTGGATCGAGTCGATCCCCGGCCCCCACTCGTTGCCCAGGTCCACCGACGACCGGTAGAGGGTGAGGATGCAGGCGGCCATGGTCTCGTCGAACGTGCGAGCCATGGCGGCCGCCCCCTCGGCGGGCACCCCGGCGGCGGCCAGCAGCCCGGCGCGGTCCTCCTCGGGACCGCCCACCACACCGGCCATGAAGCCCTCGCCTTCGGCGCTGATCCAGAGCTTGGCCAGGTCGTGCCACTCGAAGTCGCTGGCCAGGTCGCCGCCGTCCATCACCCACGAGCGGATGTTCTCGGGCCGGTCGGCCAGCACCCGCAGCGCCAGCAGCGCGCCCCAGTCGTGCACCACCAGGTCGACGTCGTCGTAGGCCGTGAGCTCGCCGGCCAGCCACGACGCGTAGCCCTCCATGTTCGGCTCGAAGTCCGGGGCGGGCGAGCCGAAGCCGGGCAGGCCCAGCAGCACGACGTCGTCGCGCTCCAGCCGCTCGACGAGCGGCCCCCACAGCTCGGTGGTCTCGGGAACGCCGTGGACGAAGATGGCAGGCACGGCCGCACCGTACCGCCGTCACCCGTCCGGGACCGGCCGAGCGGCGCATCTCGCGCAGCCGTCCGGTTTGCCGACGCACGCCGGCCAGGTGGCACGCTGTCGGGCCATGGGGGAGGTCATCGCACCGCGCATCGAGGGCACCGTCGGGCTGGGACGGGGGCGGCGGCTCGGCTTCGCCGAGTTCGGGCCGCCCACCGGTCGGTCCATCGTGTGGCTGCACGGCACGCCGGGCGCCCGACGCCAGATCCCCACCGAGGCCCGCGCCTACGCCGAGGTCCACGGCCTGCGCATCGTGGGCATCGACCGGCCGGGCATCGGCTCCTCGACCCCGCACCTCTACGAGAACATCCGCGCCTTCGCCTCCGACCTCGAGACCGTGGCCGACCGCCTCGGCCTCGACGAGCTCGCCGTCATCGGCCTCTCCGGCGGTGGGCCCTACGCCCTGGCCGCGGGCGCGGTGCTGCCCGATCGCGTGAAGGCCGTCGGCGTGCTCGGCGGCGTGGCCCCCACCGTCGGGCCCGATGCCATCGACGGCGGGCTGGTCTCGGTCGGCCGCCACTTCGCCCCGCTCATCTCGGTGGCCCGGGTGCCCATCGGGATCGGCCTCACCGGGGCCATCCGCCTGGTGAAGCCGCTGGCCAGCCGCGGGCTCGACCTCTTCGCCCGCCTCTCGCCCGAGGGCGACCGGGTGCTGCTCGGCCGGCCCGAGTTCAAGGCCATGTTCCTCGACGACCTGCTCAACGGGAGCCGCAAGCAGTTCTCGGCGCCGCTGGCCGACGTGCTGCTCTTCTGCAAGGACTGGGGCTTCCGCGCCGCCGACGTGCAGGTGCCGGTGCGCTGGTGGCACGGCGACGCCGACCACATCATCCCCTACGCCCACGGCGAGCACCTGGTGGCCCGGCTGCCGAACGCCGAGCTGCGCACCCTCGCCGGCGAGAGCCACCTCGGCGGCCTCGGGGTGGGCGAGGAGATCCTCGGCACCCTGCTCGACCTGTGGGGACGCGCCCCGGCCCTGAGCCAGCCTGGCCCCGCCACGGCAACGGGTAGCGTGCGAGGCCGTGATCCTCTCCGACCGCAGCATCCGCGAAGCCCTGGCGTCGGGCCGCATCGAGATCGACCCGCTGGACGAGTCCTGCATCCAGCCGTCCTCCGTCGACCTCCGGATCGACCGCTACTTCCGGGTGTTCCGCAACCACACCACGCCGATCATCGACGTGAAGGAGAACCTCGAGGACCTCACCGAGCTGGTGGAGATCCCGGCCGAGTCCGACCGCCCGTTCATGCTCCACCCCGGTGAGTTCGTGCTCGGCTCCACCGCCGAGCGCATCCGCCTCCCCACCGACCTCGTGGGCCGGCTCGAGGGCAAGAGCAGCCTCGGCCGCCTGGGCCTGCTCATCCACTCCACCGCCGGCTTCATCGACGCCGGCTGGGACGGCCACGTCACCCTCGAGCTGAGCAACATCGCCACCCTGCCCATCACGCTCTACCCCGGCATGAAGATCGGCCAGATCAGCTTCCTGATGATGACCACCGAGGCCGACGTGCCCTACGGCTCCGCCGCCGTCGGCTCGAAGTACCAGGGCCAGCGCGGCCCCACCCCGTCGCGCTACTGGGAGAACTTCAAGGACGACCCGGTCGGCTGAGCCGACCGGGCCGCGCTCAGCGGACGGTGCGCTCGGGCAGGGGGGCCTCGTGCGGGAGCGGGCCCTGCACCACCACGCTGGAGCCGTCGCTCAGGGTGACCGACGTGGGCCGGCCGTCGCGCAGGTCGATGCTGGCGACGTCGAGCCCGGTGCGGATGTCGACCAGGCCGCCGTCGTCGGCGACGGTGATGCGCTTCGGGCGGCCGTAGGCCAGGACCAGGAGCCCGAGGGTGCAGGCCAGGCCCGTGCCCCGGGCGTCGGCGGCCACCGACTCGCTCCACACCAGCACCGTCAGCAGGTTGATCACGGCGTGGCCCACGGCCATGGGCAGGACCGAGCCCGAGCGGTAGACGATCAGGGCGGCGAGCGCGGCGTAGGCCACGAACGGCAGCGCCGTGCCGAGCGAGTGCATCTGCTCGCGGTGGCCGGGGAGCAGCACGAACCAGAGGCCGGCGAAGGCCAGGCTGGCGACGCGGGCCCGGTCCGGGCGGAGGCCGACGAAGCGCAGGACCACGCCGATGACGGCGGGGATGGCGAGCCGGTAGACCAGCTCCTCGCTCATCGACGCCACGGTGAGGCTGGTGAACAGCTCGATGCGACCGTCCCGGGCGTAGACCACGGCCAGCACCGGCAGCAGCACGCAGATGGCCAGCCAGTAGACGATGGCTGCGCCCCGCTGGGTGGAGCGGCCGAGCAGGCGCTCGCCGCAGGCCACCGCCAGGCCGAGGGCCGGGATGATGGAGAGCGGGAGGTCGAGCGAGCCGAACGGGATGTTCGGGACGGCGCCGGAGATCGATGCCACCTCGACGGCCGTGGTGAAGGCCGCCATGAGCAGCACGAGGCGACGGCGGTAGCCCGCAGGGGTCTTCACCGCCGGGACCGTAGCCCGGCGGATGGGGCGGTCGGGCAGGTGGAGCGGGTGGTGCAGGACGGGCAGGACGCTCACGGGGCCACCGCCACGGCGGGGGCGCCGGTGACGGCAGCAGCAGCGAGCGGCTCGGCGGCCAGGGTGGCCTCGAGGGCGGCGACGGCCACCTCGATCATGTCGTCGGTGGGGTCGTTGGTGGTGATCCCCTGGAGCCAGGACCCGGGGGCCATCAGGACCTTGCCCACCAGCTGGTGCTGGTGGAGCCCGGCGAACTTGATGGCCTCGTAGGCCACGCCGGCCACGATCGGCAGGCCGAGGATGCGGGACGCCACCAGCAGGCCCCAGGAGGGGTGGCCGATGAGGGCGTGGGCGAACATCGTCACCAGCACCACCACCAGCAGGAAGGCGGTGCCGCAGCGGGGGTGGCGGCGGCTGAACTGGCGGATGCCCTCCGGCGTGAGCGGCACCCGGTGCTCGAAGGCGTGGATGGTCATGTGCTCGGCACCGTGGTAGGCGAACACCCGCTTGACCTGCGGCGAGCGGCCGAGCAGGGCGAGGTAGCCGACCAGGATGGCGAGGCGGATGAGGCCCTCGGTCAGCGAGAACAGCGCCGGGTTCGAGACGCCGACCGCCTTGACCAGCACCGCCGGCAGCAGGCCGAAGATGCCGAACACGCCCACCAGGGCGATGGTGACGGTGAGGACCAGGCCCTTGCGGCTGTAGCCGTCGCCCGACTCGTCGCCGCGCTCCTGGGCCGCCCACAGGGTGGCCTTGGTGCCGAGCGCCGCGGTCTCGCCGAGGGCGACCACGCCCCGGACCAGCGGCAGCTTGCGCCAGCCGTCGAGCCCGGCGGGCAGCGTGCGGCTGGTGGTGGCGATGGTGCCGTCCTGGCGACGCACGGCCGCACCCCAGGAGGCGCCCCGGCGCATCATCACGCCTTCGAGCAGCGCCTGGCCACCGATGGGGCCGACGCTCTCGTCGATGCCCTGGAGGTTGGAGGCTTGGTGCGAGTCGGGTGTCCCCCGGAGTTCAGCCACGTCGTTCCCTCTTCTTCGACCGCGGAGAGCGGTCGTCCCGCTGCGGATACTACGGATGGTGGTCGACCTTGTCTAGGTCGAACGACCTATGCCCACTGTACGGAGCGATTAGCCGCGCCGGGTGGCGGTTCCTGCACGCTTCGTGAACTCCGTGCCCGCCGTCACGGCGCAGGCCTGGTGCGTCGGCTGGGAGCAGCGACGAGGGAGGGTCGCGACGGCCCGGCTCAGACGAGGGCGGCGGCCTGGGCGTCGCGGTGGGCGGCGCGGTCGGCGTCGGGGCGGGCCAGGGCCTCGGTGAGGGCGGCCTGCAGCTCGCGGGCGTGGAACGGGCGCACCAGGAAGCCGTCGGCGCCGGCCTGCCAGGCCAGGCGGCCGTTGGCCGGCCCGGTGCCGATCACCACCACGCGGGCGCCGGTGGCGCCGGGCTCGGTGCGGGCCCGCAGCGCCTCGAGCGCCGCCAGGTTGTCCGGACCGAGGTCGAGCACGGCGCCGGTGGCACCGCTGTGCACGACGGCGTCGGCGAGGTCGGCGTCGGGGGCGAGGCGCACCGCGTCGAGCCCGACGGTCTCGACCACGCGGGCCACGACCTCCCGGACGGCTTCGTCCGGGTTGGCGACGAGGATGGTGGTGCTGCCGTCGCCCACGGGGCTCAGTCCTCGACCGTCTCGAGCAGCTCGACCCGGGCGGCCTCGCCCTTCTCGAGCGCCTCGAGGAGGTGCATCGAGATGTCGGCGACCTGGACGTCGTCGCCCTTGCCCAGGCCCTTCACGCCGTCGTCGATCATGATGTAGCAGAAGGGGCAGGCGGTGGCGACGCGGCTGGCGCCGGTGTCGACGAGCTGCTCGGAGCGGGCGTCGTTGACCTTGGTGCCGATGGTCTCCTCCATGAACATGCGGGCGCCGCCGGCGCCGCAGCACATGCCCTTGGTGCCGTTGGCCGAGGCCTCGACGACCTCGATGCCCGACAGGGACCCGATGACGTTCCGGGGCGACAGGTAGACGTCGTTGTGGCGGCCGAGGTAGCAGGAGTCGTGGTACACCACTCGCTCCTCGAGCTTGGCCTCGGTGAGGTCGAGCTTGCCGGTGTCGATGAGCCACTCCAGGAACTGGCTGTGGTGCACCACCTCGTAGTGCCCGCCGAGCTGCGGGTACTCGTTCATGAGGGTGTTGAAGCAGTGCGGGCACTGGGTGACGATCTTCTTCACGCCCATGGTGTTGAGCGTCTCGATGTTCTGGGTGGCCAGCATCTGGAAGATGTACTCGTTGCCGGAGCGGCGGGCGGGGTCGCCGGTGCAGTTCTCGTTCGGGCCCAGGATGGCGAAGTCGATCTCGGCCCGCTTCATGAGCTTGGCCATGGCCTGGGTGACCTTCTGGTTCTTGTCGTCGAAGCTGCCCGCGCAGCCGACCCAGTAGAGGTACTCGTGGTCGAACTCGGTCTCGGAGCCGTCGAGGATCGGCACGTCGTCGACCTTGGCGGTCCACGCGGCCCGGTCGCTCTGGCTCATGCCCCAGGGGTTGCCCTGGTTCTCCATGCCGACGAAGGCGCCGCCGAGCTCGCTGGGGAAGTTGCTCTCCATCAGCGTGAGGTAGCGGCGCATGTCGAGGATCTTGTCGAGGATCTCGATGTTGACCGGGCAGATCTCGTCGCAGGCCTTGCAGGAGGTGCAGGCCCAGACCTCTTCGGCGGTGACCCGCTCGAAGATGGAGCCGGAGGCGATGTTGATCTCCGGCACGGTGTTGATGGGGGGCGACACCACGGGGGTGCCGGAGGCGGCCATGACCTCACCGGTCTTGAGCACGATCTCGCGGGGGTCGAGCGGCTTGCCGGTGGCGTGCGCCGGGCAGACGCTGGTGCAGCGGCCGCACATGGTGCAGGCGTCGGTGTCGAGCAGCTGCTTCCAGGTGAAGTCCTCGATGGTGGCGGCACCGAAGTTCTCGAGCTCGGTCTCCATGAGGTTGGGCATGGGGCGCATGGCGCCCTTGGGGCGCTCGCGGTCGCGCAGGTACATGTTCAGCGGCGAGGTGAACATGTGCCGCATCATCGTGACCGGGAGGATCACCAGGAAGACGATGAAGGAGAACACGTGGGCGATCCACCAGATCTGGTGGCCGCCGTTGAGCGTGCTCGTGCCGTCGACCAGGGTGGCGATCGGGTAGCCGACGAAGGACCACTTCTCGAACGCCGGGGTGCCCTCGGCGGCGATGCGCCAGCCCTCGGCGCCGAAGCCGGTGACCGACAGGGCGAGGATGGTGCCGAGGCCCAGGGCGTGGTCGGCCTTGGTCTTGATGCGGATCCGGTACGGGCGGGCCACGTAGCGGCGGACGATCGCCCACGAGATGCCGATGAAGAGGGCGAGGCCGGCGGCGTCGCCCACTGCGGAGTACGCCTGGTAGGTGGTGCCGTGCAGGAACTTCCAGCTCACCGGGACCTGGTGGTTGATCTCCAGGATGGTGGTGACGGCCAGGAGGATCAGGAACGGGAAGTAGATGAGGCTGTGCATGATCCCGGCGGCGGGGTCGCGCAGCAGGGTCTGCATGTAGACGCCGGAGCGGAAGTCGCCGAAGCGCTTCTTGGCGTTCTTGGGGGTGGTGCGGCGGTCGTCCGGGGCGCCGCGCTCCCAGTTCTTGACCCGCATGGCGAACATGTACGAGCCGTAGACGATGAGCAGCGGGATGACGATGTAGAAGCTCAGCTTGATCCCGCTGGGGATGCCGCCGAACACCTCGCGCCCGACGGGGCTCTCGTCGTGCCACTTGGTGAAGAGGGGCAGGATCCCCGACCCGACCGAGAACAGCCCGATCGCTGTGCCCAGGCCGATGACCAGGTGATGAGGCTTGATCCGCTTCGCAGCGTCGACGGTCTCTTCGGTAGCCATACGAGCGCGAAACCTACTCGCGACGGTCGTCGATCACCGAAACCCCAACGGGTGTTGGGCCCTGCCCTGGCCTGGGTTCGCAGCCGCTCGGCGGCGCGGCCTCAGCCGTAGATCTGGCGGTCGAGCTCGCGCACCCGCTTGGCCAGCTCGATCATGAGCTTGTGGGCCAGGCCGGGCACCTCTTCGATGACGCCGCTGAACTCGCGGGCGCTGAGCACGAGCAGGGTCATGGGCGTGTCGGCGGTGACCGTCGCGGTGCGGGGGCCGTGGTCGAGCAGCGACAGCTCGCCGATGGCGTCTCCGGGGCCGAGGGTGCCGACCTTGCGGTTGTTGCGCTTCACCGTGGCGGTGCCGTCGATGATGACGAAGGCCTCGCGCCCGGCGTCGCCCTGGTCGACCAGGACGGTGCCCGCGTCGCGGTTGATCTCGTTGGACGCCTTGGCGATCCGCTGCAGGTCCCGCTTCGAGAGCGCGGAGAACAGCGGGATCTCGCCGAGGGATTCGAGGTGCTTGCTGCGCGGTGCCATGGGCGCCGAGCATACGGAGCGCGGCGCAGGTGTGCCGCGGATCACAGCGGGCTGGCCAGGCGGGACGCCGGGCCGGCCGGCGGTCAGCCTCCGGTGGCCTGCTTGGCGACGGCCTCGGCGGCGGCCTTGATGGCCTCCGGGTCACCGAGCGCCCGGGACAGCACGGGCACCGCGGTGGTGGGCCGGGCCTGGTCGTCGAGCTGGTAGACCAGCGGCACGCCGGTGGGGATGTCGAGCCCGGCGATGTCGGCATCGGCGATGCCGTCGAGGTGCTTGACCAGGGCCCGGAGGCTGTTGCCGTGGGCGGCCACCAGCACCGTGCGCCCGCCGGCGAGGTCGGGGACGATCTGGTCGAACCAGTAGGGGAGCATCCGGTCGACGACGTCGGCCAGGCACTCCGAGAGGGGCAGCACGTCCACCGGCACGCTGGCGTAGCGGGGGTCGGTGTTCGGGTCGTAGGCGTTGCCCTCGGCGGTGGGGGGCGGCGGCACGTCGTAGCTGCGGCGCCACACCTTCACCTGGGCCTCGCCGAACTCGGCGGTGGCCTCGGCCTTGTTGCGCCCGGTGAGGTCGCCGTAGTGGCGCTCGTTCAGCCGCCAGTGGCGCTTGACCGGCAGCCACAGCAGGCCCATGGCGTCGGTGGCCAGGTTGGCGGTGCGGATGGCCCGCGTCTGCAGCGAGGTGTGCACGACGTCGGGCCGGATGCCGGCCTCGGCCATGAGCGTGCCGGCGGCGGCGGCCTCGGTGCGGCCCAGCTCGGAGAGGTCGGCGTCCCACCAGCCGGTGAAGAGGTTCTCGGCGTTCCAGGTGCTCTGCCCGTGGCGCAGCAGGACGAGTGTCGAGGTCATGGCCGCACCCTAGGAGCCGCCTCCGGGGCGGGGCGAGGTGGCGCCGGTCAGCCCGCGGCGGGCCGGCGACGGCGCAGCAGGACCTCTTGGGAGATGCTCGCCACGTGGACGCCGGACTCGGTGAACACGTGGCCCATGGTCAGCCCGCGCGACGAGATGATGCCGTGGCAGACCATGGCCGTGAGGTGCCAGTCGTCGGCGCGCAGCGGGCGGTGGAACCAGATGGCGTGGTCCAGGCTGAACGCCATGAACGGGTGCTCCTCGGGCGGGGTGTCCGGCCCGGGGCGGTCGGGGTGCAGCGAGACGACGGCGTCGGTGGGGTAGTCGTCGGACATGTAGGCCAGGGCGCAGGCGTGCAGGACGGGGTCGTCGCCGAGCTCGCCGCGGATCTTCATCCAGCCGCGGGAGCGGCCGGGCAGGTCCGGCGTGGGCACGTTGGCCCGGTCGAACATCGTGGTCCAGCTGTCGTGGGGGAGGTCGGCCTGGGCGGGGACGTCGGGCAGGTCGGCGGCCTGCACCTCGGCCGCCTGCTCGTCGACCTGGAACGACACCGACATGGAGAGGATGGCGCCGGTTGCCTGGCGGGCGGTGACCGTGCGGGTCACGAACGAGCGGCCGTTGCGCACGCGGTCCACCTCGTAGCGGACCGGCTCGGTGTGGTCGCCCCGGCGGATGAAGTAGCTGTGCAGCGAGTGCACGCGGAACTGCGGCTCGACCGTGGCGGCGGCGGCCCGCAGCGCCTGGGCCACGATCTGCCCGCCGTAGAGGCCGCCCCACGGGTACCGCGGGCCCATGCCCACGAAGGTGTCCGGGCCGTGGGGCTCCAGCGTCATCATCGCCACGAAGTCGGTGGTCGGGTCACCCATGGGCCGCATCGTGCCACGGCCCAGGGGCCACCTCCGAACCCGAACCGGCGTCACCCGCCTGGGCGAGGGCCGCGTTCTCCGGCGCACGCGCCAAGCGGCTGTGGCAGGGTGCGAGTGCAACAAACTGTTTACGCACCGTTCGCCCGACGGAGACGCCCACGCCGTCCTCGCCTCCTACGGTGCGCAGCCTCGCCCTTTCCCCCCGGAGGATGAAGTGCACCGTTCACGTTCCCGCGGCTCTGCCGCGGCCGTCCTGGCCTTGGCCTTGATCGCCGGCCTGCTGGCCCTGCTGCCGCAACCGGCCGGCGCCGCCACCGACCCGTTCATCAGCGAGCTCCACTACGACGACAGCACCGCTGCCGGCGACACCGGCGAGGCCATCGAGGTGCAGGCCGATCCCGGCACCGACCTCACGGGCTGGAAGGTGTACCTGTACAACGGCGGCGCCGGGTCCACCCAGGGCAAGACCTACGACAACGATCCGCTGCCCACGCCGGTCACCACCTCCGGCGTCGTCACGCTGAGCTACGCCACCAACGGCATCCAGAACGGGCCCACCGACGGGCTGGCGCTGGTGAAGCCCGACGGCACGGTGGCCGAGTTCCTCAGCTACGAGGGCGCGTTCACCGCCACCGACGGCCCGGCGAGCGGGCTCACCGCCACCGACATCGGGGTGGCCGAGACCAACTCCACGGTGCCCGGCACCTCGCTGCAGAAAATCGATGGCGCGTGGAACGCGTCGTCCGCCGCGTCGTTCGGCACCAAGAACACCGCGGTGGTCACCCCGCCCGATCCTGACGGCACGTGCACGGCCACCGGCATCACCCACACCATCGCCCAGGTCCAGGGCACCGGCGATGCCACCCCGGTCCCCGGCCCGGTGAAGGTCACCGGCGTCGTCACCGCCGATGAGCGCACCGGTGGCTACAACGGCATCTACATCCAGACCGCCGGCACGGGTGGCGCCTCGCGCCCCGTCGCCGCCGGCACCGCCTCGGACGGGATCTTCGTCTACTTCGGCACCAACACCGCCGCGTTCCCCACCGTCGCCATCGGCGACCGGGTGGAGGTCACCGGCACCGCCACCGAGTTCAACGGCCTCACCCAGATCACCACCGCCGCCAAGGCCGACACCGCGGTGTGCGAGTCCGGGGTGGCCCTGCCCGCCCCCACCCCGTTGGCCTTCCCCCTCAGCGCTGCGGCGCGCGAGTCGGCCGAGGGCATGCTCGTCACGCCCACGGGCACCACCACCGTCTCCGACGTCTACAACACCAACCGCTACGGCGAGATCACCCTGGCCGGCGGCTCCTCCGAGCCGGCCCCGATCATCACCGACGTCGCCGTCCCGGGCTCGGCCGAGGCCGACGCCCAGAAGGCCGCCAACGCCGCCAGCCGGTTCCTGCTCGACGACGGCCGCACCACCAACCTGAGCACCGCCGGCGAGCTGCCCCCGTACTTCTCCGCCGCCGAGCCGCTCCGCGTGGGCGACCGGGTGGCCACCTGGGGCCCCACCGTCCTGTCCTACGGCTTCAGCGAGTGGCGCCTCCAGCCCACCACCGCGGTCACCGCCGCCACCCCGGCGGCCAACCGCAGCACGTTCGACCACACCAACCCCCGTCCGGCCGCGCCGGGTGAGGTCGGCGGCGACGTCAAGGTCGGCAGCTTCAACGTCCTCAACTACTTCGTGCACTACGGCGGCGACGCCCGCGGCGCGACCAACGAGGCCGGCCGGCTCAAGCAGCAGGCCAAGATCGTCGCCGCCATCGGCGGCCTCGACGCCGACGTGCTCGCCCTCGAGGAGATCGAGAACTCGATCAAGTTCGAGACCGACCCCGCCAAGGCCCAGCTCGCCCTGCAGACGCTGGTCGCCGCGCTCAACGCCGACGAGGGCGCCGGCACGTGGGACTACGTCCGCCGCCCGGCCGAGCTCCCCGGCGCGGCGTCCGAGGACGTCATCACCACCGCCATCATCTACAAGCCGACCAGCGTGACGCCCAAGGGCGTCGCCCACTCCATCAACGACGAGAGCGTCTGGTTCAACGCCCGCGAGCCCATCGCCCAGACCTTCACCGCCGGCGACGCCACCTTCACGGTGGTGGCCAACCACCTCAAGTCCAAGAGCCCGGGCGACAACCCGCCCACCACCGGCGACAACGCCGACGTGGGCGACGGCCAGGGCAACTGGAACGGCGACCGCCGCCGCCAGGCCGCCTCGCTCACCACCTTCGTCGAGGGCCTGAAGGCCTCGGCGGGCAGCGACGACGTGCTGATGTTCGGCGACTTCAACGCCTACACGCAGGAAGACCCGATGCGCGACATCTACGCCGACGGGTACAGCGACGTGGCCACCGAGTTCCCCACCGGCCACCACTCGTACGTGTTCGGCGGCGAGGAGGGCTCGCTCGACCACGCCCTGGCGTCGGCCTCGATGCTCGATCGCATCACCGGCTTCGACATCTGGGAGATCAACGCCCACGAGTCGTTCGCCTTCGAGTACGACGGCCTCGCCTCGTTCTACGACGACGGCCCCTACCGGGCCAGCGACCACAACCCCGAGCTGGTCGGCGTCCGCACCACCGACGCCGAGCCCGACACCGTCGAGCTGCAGCTGCTGGGCATCAACGACTTCCACGGCCGGCTCGAGTCGCCGTCCACCAAGCCGGCACCCGACGGTCGCCCCGTCGGCGGGGCCGCCCAGCTCGCCGGCCTGGTCGACGAGCTGCGTGCCGCCAACCCGGACACCGCCTTCGTGTCCGCCGGCGACAACATCGGCGCCTCGACCTTCATCTCGGCGGTCGACAAGGACAACCCGACGCTCGACGCGCTCGACGCCGCCGGCCTCGACGTCTCGGCGATCGGCAACCACGAGCTGGACAAGGGCTACGTGGACCTTCGCGACCGGGTGCAGGATCGAGCCGACTTCCCGTACCTCGGCGCCAACATCTACCTGAAGTCCGGCGGCCGGGCCTTCGACCCGTACTTCGTGCAGACCATCCACGGCATCCGCGTGGGCTACGTCGGCGTGATCACCAGCCAGACCCCGTCGCTGGTCTCGCCCGGTGGCATCACCGACCTCGAAGTTCCACGATCCCGTGGCCGAGGCCGAGACCGTGGCCGCCCAGCTCAAGGACGGCAACCCTGCCAACGGCGAGGCCGACGTCGTGGTGGTCCTGGCCCACGAGGGGGCGGCCGAGTCCACCACCACGGTGGCCGACCTCCAAGACGATTCCGTCTTCGGGCCGTTCACCGACCTCGGTGACGACATCGACGCCATCTTCTCCGGCCACACCCACCAGGAGTACGCCCTGGTGGTGCCCAAGCCGGGCGGCGGCACCCGGCCCATCATCCAGACCGGCGACTACGGCGAGAAGCTCGGCCGGGCCACCCTCACCGTCGACACCGCCACCAAGGCGGTCACCGGCTCCTCGGCCGAGCTGATCGAGGTGGTGGGCCACCAGCCCAACGCGGCGGTGGCGCAGATCGTGGCGACGGCCAAGACCAACGCCGCGACGTTGGGCCAGGAGGTGATCGGGTCGATCACCGCCGACATCAAGCGGGACCCGAACCGGGCCACGGAGTCGGTGGGTGCGAACTTCATCGCCGACGTGCAGCTGGCCGGGACGAAGGACACCGGTCGGGGTGGGGCGCAGATCGCGCTGATGAACCCGGGCGGGGTGCGCAACGACTTCCTGTTCGCTCCGGACGGGAAGATCACGTACTCCGAGGCGTTCGACGTGCAGTCGTTCTCCAACGACGTGTTCACCAAGAGCTACACCGGTGCCCAGCTGAAGCAGGTGCTCGAGGAGCAGTGGCAACCGGCCGGTGCGGCGAGGCCGATCCTGGCACTCGGCGTGTCGAAGGGCTTCACCTTCTCCTACAACCCGCTGGCCCCGAAGGGCAGCCACGTCATCGCCTCCAGCATGAGGCTCAACGGCACGACGATCGACCCCGCCGGCACCTACCGGGTGACCGTCAACTCGTTCCTCGCGACCGGCGGCGACAACTTCACCACCCTCGGCGGCGGCACCAACCAGACCACCCCCGGTGACAACGACCTGACCATGCTGGTCGACTACTTCCGGGCCAACAGCCCGGTCACCGCCGACACGGTCAAGCGCACCACCGCCAAGTCCGAGCTCCAGCTGCTCGACATCAACGACTTCCACGGTCGGCTCGAGTCGCCCTCGTCGAAGCCCGCCCCCGACGGCCGTCCCGTCGGCGGCGCCGCCCAGCTGGCCGGCCTCGTCGACCGGCTCCGCGGCGACAACCCGCTCACCGGGTTCGTCTCGGCCGGCGACAACATCGGTGCCTCGACCTTCATCTCGGCGGTCGACAAGGACAACCCGACGCTCGACGCGCTCGATGCTGCGGGGCTCGATGCCTCGGCCATCGGCAACCACGAGCTCGACAAGGGCTACGTGGACCTGCGGGACCGGGTGCAGGATCGGGCCGACTTCCCGTACCTGGGCGCCAACATCTACCTGAAGGGCGGCGGCCGGGCGTTCGACCCGTACGTCATCCAGGACGAGGGCTCGGTGAAGGTGGCCTACATCGGCGTCATCACCAGCCAGACCCCGTCGCTGGTCTCGCCCGGTGGCATCACCGACCTCGAAGTTCCACGATCCCGTGGCCGAGGCGGCCACCGTCGCCGCCCAGCTCAAGGACGGCAACCCCGCCAACGGCGAGGCCGACGTGGTGGTGCTGCTCGCCCACGAGGGCGCCGCGGCCTCCACCACCTCGGCTGCAGACCTGGAGGCCGACCCGGTCTTCGGGCCCTTCGTGGACCTGCCCGCCGACGTCGACGTGATCTTCTCGGGCCACACCCACCAGGAGTACGCCCTCGCCGTGGCCAAGCCCGGCGGCGGCACCCGCCCGGTGGTCCAGACCGGCGACTACGGCGAGAAGCTCGGCAAGGTCACGCTGACCCTCGACCCCACCACCAAGGACGTCACCGGCTCCACCCAGGAGCTGGTGGAGGTCGTCGGCTACCCGGCGAACGCCGCGGTGGCGCAGATCGTGGCGACGGCCAAGACCAACGCGGCGACGTTGGGCCAGGAGGTGATCGGGTCGATCACCGCCGACATCAAGCGGGACCCGAACCGGGCCACGGAGTCGGTGGGTGCGAACTTCATCGCCGACGTGCAGCTGGCCGGGACGAAGGACGCCGGTCGGGGTGGGGCGCAGATCGCGCTGATGAACCCGGGCGGGGTGCGCAACGACTTCCTGTTCGCTCCGGACGGCAAGGTCACGTACTCCGAGGCGTTCGACGTGCAGTCGTTCTCCAACGACGTGTTCACCAAGAGCTACACCGGCGCCCAGCTGAAGCAGGTGCTCGAGGAGCAGTGGCAGCCCGCCGGTGCGGCGAGGCCGATCCTGGCGCTCGGCGTGTCGAAGGGCTTCACCTTCTCCTACGACCCCGCCGCCGCCCAGGGGAGCCACATCGTGGCCTCGACGATGAAGCTGAACGGGGTCACCATCGACCCCGCCGCCACGTACCGGGTGACGATCAACTCGTTCCTGGCCACCGGCGGCGACAACTTCACCACGCTCGGCGGCGGCACCAACCAGACGACGCCGGGTGACAACGACCTGACCATGCTGGTCGACTACTTCCGGGCCAACAGCCCGGTCACCGCCGACACGGCCAAGCGCACCACGGTCTACGTGCCGCCCAGCAGCACCGGCTACGAGCCCTTCGCCTCGTGGACGGCCCTGGTGACCAAGCAGTACCAGGACCTGCTGGGCCGGGCGCCCAACAGCCTCGAGCTCTACGTCTGGGTCACGCGCCTCAGCGCCACGACCCCGACGTACACGCCCGGGGACCTGGTGGCGGCGATCCTGCCGTTCGACGTGAACGCCACGTCGAGCAAGGTGCTGCGGCTCTACGACGGCCTCCTCCACAAGGCGCCCACCGACTACTGGTACGCCACGTGGATCTCCCGCCTGAACGGGGGAGCGAGCCTGGCCGCCACGGCCAACGAGTTCCTCAAGTCGCCGAACCCCTACAAGGGCCTGGGCAACACGCCCTTCGTCGACGCCCTCTACCGCGACATCATCCGCAAGCCGGCCGACCCGGCCCTGCGGGCCGGTTGGATCGCCAAGCTGAACAACGGCAAGGCGAACCGCGGCGACGTGGCGGCGGCGTTCCTGGAGAGCGCCGGCTCGAAGGTGGCCTCCACCCCGGAGCTCAAGGGCTTCGCCGTCCACCTCCGGATGCTGGGCCGCATGCCCACCGCCACGGAGTACGGCGCCCTGCGCACCGGCTCCCGGGCCGGCACGCTCACCGTGAAGGCCCTGGCCGAAGCGGTGCTCGCCAGCGAGGAGTACGCCCAGCGCATCGCCGGCTGACCGGCACCCCAGCGCTCCCGGACCGTGCCCGGCCCCTCGTGGGCCGGGCACGGCCGCGTCCGGAAACCGGTCCTGACCTGGTCAGACGGAAATATGGCGCTGGGGTTGATAACCAAGCACTCAAGTTTCTATGCTGACCGGAGTTCAATCGTCCGCACACCCAGGAGAACCCCATGCCCAAGGCCGTCGGAATCGACCTCGGCACCACCAACTCGGTCGTCAGCGTCCTCGAGGCCGGCGACCCGATCGTGATCCCCAACGCCGAGGGATCGCGCACCACCCCTTCCGTCGTAGCCTTCGCCAAGAACGGCGAGGTCCTGGTGGGCGAGGTGGCCAAGCGCCAGGCGATCACCAACCCCGATCGCACCATCCGGTCCGTCAAGCGCCACGTGGGCACCAACTGGACCATCGACATCGACGGCAAGGCGTACACGTCGCAGGAGATCTCGGCCCGCACGCTGATGAAGCTCAAGCGCGACGCCGAGGCCTACCTCGGTGACACCGTCACCCAGGCCGTGATCACCGTCCCGGCGTACTTCGACGACGCCCAGCGCACCGCCACCAAGGAGGCCGGCCAGATCGCCGGGCTCGAGGTGCTGCGCATCATCAACGAGCCCACCGCGGCCGCCCTGGCCTACGGCCTGGAGAAGGAGAACCAGGAGCAGACCATCCTGGTGTTCGACCTCGGCGGCGGCACGTTCGACGTGTCGGTCCTCGAGATCGCCGACGGCGTGTTCGAGGTCAAGAGCACCCACGGCGACACCAACCTCGGTGGCGACGACTGGGACCAGAAGGTCATCGACTGGCTGGTCGAGGGCTTCAAGGGCGACCACGGCGTCGACCTCTCCAAGGACAACATGGCCGTGCAGCGGCTGAAGGAAGCCGGCGAGAAGGCCAAGATCGAGCTGTCGCAGGTGCAGAGCACGCAGATCAACCTGCCGTTCATCACCGCCACCGACGCCGGCCCCCTCCACCTCGACGTGAACCTCACCCGGGCCAAGTTCCAGGAGCTCACGGCCGACCTGCTCCAGCGCACCCGCAAGCCGTTCGAGCAGGCCATCTCCGATGCCGGCCTCACCAAGGGCCAGATCGACCACGTGGTCCTCGTGGGCGGCTCCACCCGCATGCCCGCGGTGACCGAGCTGGTCAAGGAGATGACCGGGTCCGAGCCCAACAAGTCGGTCAACCCCGACGAGGTGGTGGCCATCGGCGCCGCCGTCCAGGCCGGCGTGCTCAAGGGCGAGGTCAAGGACATCCTGCTCCTCGACGTGACCCCGCTGTCGCTCGGCATCGAGACCAAGGGCGGCGTGATGCACAAGCTCATCGAGCGCAACACCACCATCCCCACCAAGCGCACCGAGACCTACACCACGGCCGACGACATGCAGTCGCAGGTGGAGATCCACGTCCTGCAGGGCGAGCGCGACATGGCCCAGTTCAACAAGACGCTGGGCAAGTTCAAGCTCGTCGACCTGCCGCCCGCCCCCCGTGGCGTGCCGCAGATCGAGGTCACCTTCGACATCGACGCCAACGGCATCGTGCACGTGTCCGCCAAGGACAAGGGCACCGGCAAGGAGCAGTCGATGACCATCACCGGCCAGTCCTCGCTGTCGAAGGACCAGATCGACCAGATGGTGAAGGACGCCGAGGCCCACGCCGAGGAGGACCGCACCCGCCGCGAGGAGGCCGACGTCCGCAACCAGGCCGACTCGCTCGTCTACTCCGTCGACAAGCTGCTCAAGGAGCAGGGCGAGAAGGTCACCGGCGACGAGAAGACCGCCGCCGAGGCCTCGCTGGGCCGCCTGAAGGACGCCCTCGCCGGCACCGACCTGGAGGCCATCAAGTCCGGCCTCGAGGACCTCACCACCACCTCGCAGGCCTTCACGCAGAAGCTCTACGAGGCCACCGCCACCGAGAACGCCGGCCAGTACGACCAGGGCGCCGGCGCCACCGGGGCCAACGGCGCCGATGACGACGAGGTCGTCGACGCCGAGGTGATCGACGAGGACGACGAGGGCAAGGCATGACCGACCCCTCCGCGAACGACCCCGTGGTCGAGGCCGAGGAGGTCGAGGACCCCCTCGGCCCCCCGGCCGCGGCCGACGGCCCCGCCGGGGGCGCGGACGATGCCCCCGTCGACGGCGAGGTGCCGGCCGACGGTGCCGCCGATCGCAGCGGCGCCTCGGTCGAGGAGCTGATCGCGCTCCTCGAGCAGACCACCGCCGAGCGCGACGACTACCTCGACAAGTGGCGCCGCAACCAGGCCGACTTCGAGAACTCCCGCAAGCGCCTGGCCAAGGAGGCCATCGACGCCGGCACCCGCGCCGCCGAGGCGCTGGTCGACAAGCTGCTGCCCGTGCTCGACGCGTGCGACGGCGCGGTGGCCCACGGGGCCGCCGAGGTCGAGCCGATCTTCGCCGCCCTCTTGGGCACGTTGGAGAAGGAGGGTCTGGTCCGCATCAACCCCGCGGGCGAGGAGTTCGACCCGAACGTGGCCGAGGCGGTGCTCCACGAGCCCGCCCAGGACGGCGACGACGGCACGGTGGTGTCCGACGTGCTGCGGCCCGGCTACAGCTGGAAGGGCCGCGTGGTCCGCCCGGCCATGGTCAAGGTCCGGGGCTAGGTCCACCCATGGCTGCACAGCGCGAGTGGTTCGAGAAGGACTACTACCGGGTGCTCGGCGTCGCCGAGGACGCCGACGCCAAGGACATCACGCGCGCCTACCGGAAGCTGGCGCGGGAGAACCACCCCGACGCCAACCCCGGGGACTCGGCGGCCGAGGAGCGCTTCAAGGAGATCTCCGCGGCGTACGACGTCGTGGGCGACGCCGAGAAGCGCAAGGAGTACGACGAGGTCCGCGCCGCCGGCCCCATGGGCCCCGGTGGGCCCGGGGGGTTCGGCGGCGGGGGCCCCAGCGGCGGCTTCACGTTCAACGCCGGCGACATGGGCGGCGGCCTGGGCGACGTCTTCGGCAACCTGTTCGGGGGCGGCCGAGGCCGCGGCGGTCGGGGCCGGGCCACCGGCCCCCAGCGCGGCGGTGACCTGGAGGCCGAGCTCCACCTCGGCTTCACCGATGCTGTCGCCGGGCTCACCACCACGCTCCACCTGGTGAGCGATGCGGTGTGCCACGTGTGCAACGGCAACGGCGCCGAGCCCGGCACCACGCCCACCACCTGCCCCACCTGTGGCGGGCGCGGCGTGGTCGACGACGACCAGGGCTTCTTCGCCACCCAGCGCCCGTGCCCGCAGTGCGCCGGCCGGGGCGTCCTCATCGAGCACCCCTGCAAGAACTGCCGGGGCGTCGGCATCGAGCGCCGGCCGCGCGAGGTCAAGGTCCGCATCCCCGCCGGGGTGCACGACGGCCAGCGCATCCGGCTCAAGGGCCGGGGCGATCCCGGCCGCAACGGCGGCCCGCCGGGGGACCTGTTCGTCACCTGCAAGGTCGACCCCCACGCCCTGTTCCGCATGGACGGCCGCGACCTCCGCATCACCGTCCCCATCACCTTCCCGGAGGCCGCCCTCGGCGCCGACATCTCGGTGCCCACCATCGACGGCGCATCGGTGAAGGTTCGGCTGCCCGCCGGCACCCGCACCGGCCGCACCTTCCGGGTGAAGGGTCGTGGCGTGGCCACCACCAAGGCCACCGGCGACCTGCTGGTGACCGTCGAGGTGGCGGTGCCGGTGACGCTCAGCGACGCCGAGCGCGCCGCGGTCGAGGCCCTGGCGGCCGCGGCCGACGAGTCGCCCCGCGCCCACCTGTTCCCGCCCGCCGCTCCCGAGCCCGAGACCGAGGAGGCCTCCCGATGACCCGGTCACCGCAGCACGCGGTCTACGTGATCTCCGTGGCCGCCGAGCTGGCCGGGGTGCACCCCCAGACCCTGCGCATCTACGAGCGCAAGGGCCTGGTCGATCCCGCCCGCACCCAGGGCGGCAGCCGCCGGTACTCCGACGAGGACATCGAGCTGCTGCGCCGCATCCAGGAGCTCACCAACGAGGGCCTGAACCTGGCCGGGGTGCAGCGGGTGCTGGTGCTGGAGGCCGAGAACCAGCGCCTCCAGGCCGAGCTCGACCGCACCCGCGCCGAGGCCCAGGCCGAGGTGGCCGAGGTCGAGCGGCGCAACCGCTACGACATCGTGCCGGTGCGCCAGGCGGTCGTGCTCTACGAGGGCAAGCGCCGCCGCCGCTGAGCCCGCTTCCCGTGCGCTCGGCCCCCGGTCCCGGCGCCCGACGGTCGTCAAAACTTGAGTGCCTTGTTGTCAACTTTGGACCAGGACGGAGGTAGCCTGAACCCATGGCCATGGATCCGAACCGCTGGACCCTGAAGACGCAGGAGGCGTTCAACGCCGCCATCTCCCGGGCCCGCACCGAGAACAACCCCGAGGTCACGCCGGACCACCTGCTGAGCGCCCTGCTCGGCCAGGCCGAGGGCGTCGTCCTCCCCATCCTCGAGAAGGTCGGCGCCTCGCCGGCCGCCCTGCGAGCCACGTCGGAGGAGGCCATCGGGCGCCTGCCCAAGGCCTACGGCTCCGAGGCCCGCATCTCCCGCCCGCTCAACAACGTCGTCGACCTGGCCGACGCCCTGCGCGCCGAGCTGCACGACGAGTACCTCTCCACCGAGCACCTCCTGCTGGCCGTGGCCGAGCGGCTGGGCGCCACCAAGGAGGAGCTGCTGGTCGCCCTGCGCGACGTCCGGGGCAGCCACCGCGTCACCAGCCAGAACCCCGAGGAGCAGTACCAGGCCCTCGAGCGCTTCGGCCGGGACCTCACCGAGGCCGCCCGCCAGGGCAAGCTCGACCCCGTCATCGGCCGGGACGAGGAGATCCGCCGCACCATCCAGGTGCTGAGCCGCCGCACCAAGAACAACCCGGTCCTCATCGGCGAGCCCGGCGTCGGCAAGACGGCCATCGTCGAAGGCCTGGCCCGGCGCATCGTCGAGGGCGACGTGCCAGAGGGGCTCAAGAACAAGCGCCTCGTCAGCCTCGACATCGGCGCCCTCATCGCCGGCGCCAAGTTCCGCGGCGAGTTCGAGGAGCGCCTGAAGGCGGTCATGAAGGAGATCACCGACGCCGACGGCGAGGTCATCACCTTCATCGACGAGATGCACACCATCGTGGGCGCCGGCAAGGCCGAGGGGTCCATGGACGCCGGCCAGATGATCAAGCCCATGCTGGCCCGAGGCGAGCTGCGCCTGATCGGCGCCACCACGCTCGAGGAGTACCGCAAGTTCATCGAGACCGACGCCGCCCTCGAGCGCCGCTTCCAGCAGGTCTACGTGGCGCCGCCCTCGGTCGAGGACACCATCGCCATCCTGCGCGGGCTCAAGGAGCGCTACGAGGTCCACCACGGCATCCGCATCCAGGACGCCGCCCTGGTGGCCGCCGCCGTGCTGTCTGACCGCTACATCACCGGCCGGTTCCTGCCCGACAAGGCCATCGACCTGGTCGACGAGGCCGGCTCGAAGCTGCGCATCGAGATCGACTCGCTGCCCACCGAGATCGACGTCGTCGAGCGCCGCATCCGCCAGCTCGAGATCGAGCGGGTGGCGCTGGCCAAGGAGACCGACGCCGCGTCGGTCGACCGCCTCTCGTCGCTCGACAAGGAGCTGGCCGACCTGCAGGAGCAGAGCCTCTCCATGAAGGCCCACTGGCAGGGGGAGAAGGACGCCATCACGGCCATCCGCGCCCTCAAGGAGCAGCTGGAGGCCAAGCGCAACGAGATCGAGCGAGAGGGCGACCTCGAGAAGGCCGCCGAGATCCGCTACGGCCAGATCCCCGAGCTCGAGCGCCAGGTCGACGAGGCCACCAAGCGCCTCGCCGAGTTGCAGGGCACCCAGCAGATGCTGAAGGAGGAGGTCGACGAGGAGGACGTGGCCGAGGTCGTGTCCAAGTGGACCGGCGTCCCCGTGACCCGCCTCATGGAGGGCGAGCTGCAGAAGCTGGTCCGCATGGAGGACGTGCTCCACCAGCGGGTGGTGGGCCAGGACGAGGCGGTCGTCGCGGTCGCCAACGCCATCCGCCGCAGCCGGGCCGGCCTGTCCGATCCCAACCGGCCCATCGGCTCGTTCCTGTTCCTCGGCCCCACCGGCGTCGGCAAGACCGAGCTGGCCCGCACCCTGGCCGACTTCCTCTTCGACGACGAGCGGGCCATGGTCCGCATCGACATGAGCGAGTACATGGAGAAGCACGCCGTGTCCCGCCTGGTGGGCGCGCCCCCGGGCTACGTGGGCTACGACCAAGGCGGCCAGCTCACCGAGCTGGTGCGGCGCCGGCCCTACGCGGTGATCCTGCTCGACGAGATCGAGAAGGCCCACCCGGACGTGTTCAACATCCTCCTGCAGGTGCTCGACGACGGCCGCCTCACCGACGGCCAGGGCCGCACGGTCGACTTCACCAACACCGTGCTGATCATGACGTCGAACCTGCCGGGCGACCCGCTCACGCTGTTCAAGCCCGAGTTCGTCAACCGCATCGACGAGATCGTGCGCTTCGGCTCGCTCAGCACCGACGACCTGTCGCGCATCGTCGAGATCCAGCTCCAGGGGCTTCGTGACCGGCTGGCCCAGCGCCGCATCACCCTGGTGGTGGCACCCGAGGCCGAGGCGGCCATGGCCCGCAACGGCTTCGACCCCGCCTTCGGCGCCCGCCCGCTCAAGCGGGTGATCCAGCGGGAGATCGGCGACCGGCTGGCCCTCAAGCTGCTCGAGGGCGACGTGGCCGACGGCGACACCGTCACCGTCGGTGCCACCGCCGAGGGCGAGATCACGGTCACCGCGAGCTGATCTCGCCCCTGGTGGTCGCCGGCTTCCCGTGGGCCGGTGGCCGGCGCGGCGTCGCGGAGCCAACCACTAGGTTGAACCACGGACAACGATCTCGGCAGGTGCCCGGGCGGGCGCCCCGCTGAGGCCACTGGCCCGGCTGGTGCATCCCACGGCCGAGCCAGTGGACCGAGGGTCCTCGACATCGTCTGCCTCCGGGCGGGGGCGGCGATGTCGAGGTCCTCACCTCGCCGCTCCCGGTGCCGATGGGGGTCGGTGAACCGATCCCGGCGGAACCGCATCGTTCTCTTCCTCGCGCTGGCGACCGCAGTGGCGGGAGCTCCCCTCGTCGGGCCGGCGTCGCCGGCTGCGGCCGCTGTCGGCCGTTGTACCGGCTACGGCACGATCGCCTGGACCGGGGCGGCGGGCGATCGGTCCTGGCACACGCCAGGCAACTGGGACGCGCCGGACGGGTCCCACCGCGTGCCCAACGCAGCCGACGCCGCGTGCATCGACACGGCTGCGGGCGGGGCGGTCCGAGCCGATGGCCTCTCGGTGCGCTCGTTCGCGCTCCGGAGCAGCGTCGAGGACCCGCCGCTGGAGCTCACAGGGGACGTGCGGGCCGGCCCGATGGGTGGGACCGGCGCCATCGTGCTCTCGGGGCAGGCGCGCATCATCGGATCGAAGGACTACACCGATCTCACCTACGGGTCCTTGACGGTCGCGGCAGGGTCCGAGGCCTGGGCGGACACCCTCGTCGTCCCCCGCCGAGAGCCCGGTTCGACCGACGTGCGGGGCACCCTGCACCTGCTCAGTGCATCCTCCCTGCGCGACGTCCGCGTCCGAGCGGGCGGGCGCCTCGACTCGGCCGTGAGCTACCTCCAGGTCACCGGGGCGCTCGACATCGAGGACGGCGGGGCACTGGTCGCCAGCGGCGGTTCGTTCGCGACGACCGTCGACACGCGGCTGGTTGGCAGCCCACCGGTGCTCCGAGACATCAACATCACCCACGAAGCGCCCTTCCCGCTCACCGTCACGGGTGACATCGGCAACCTCAACGTGCGCAGAGGCGCCACGCTCGAGGTCCGGCCCGAGGGCAGCCGCCTGTCCATCGAGGGACTCGCGTCGAGGTACTCCGAGCTGCCTCCGCCCATCGAGGTCTCGGGGACCTTGGACGTCGAGGGGGTGCCCGGCGACGGCGCCTCCGGCCTTCCTCACGGGCCGATCACCGCTCGGATCGTGAACACCGGCACGCTGCGGCTCAAGGGCGTGCAGCTCGAAGGCGGCCTCGACAACCAGGGCACGGCGCAGGTCTCCGGCTCCGTCTGGGTCAAGCCCGACCAGGACCTCCTCAACAGCGGACGGCTTGAGGTGGGATCTCGGTTCGGCGGTGCCGGTCCGCTGGGCGCGTCGCTGCTGGTCTCCGGTCGGTTGCACAACACCGGGTCCATCGTCGGCACGGACCCGACGGCCGAGGTGTCGGCTGAGCGCTACGACGGTGCGGGCTCGCTCGATGCGTGGCTGAACGTCATCAGCGACGAGCCGGAAAGCGGCTTCGTGGTCGATCCCGGCGCGAGCCGCACGGTGCCGGTGCTGGGGCTGGGGCAGTCTCGTTCGGCCTTCCAGCTCGGCGGGCTCACCGAAGCGGCGAGCAGTCGCGTGGTGGCCACCAGGGCCGTGCTCGACTTCGGCGCGCCGCTCCAGCTGGACGTCGGGATCACCGAGGGCTTCGTGCCGTGCGCCGGCTCGCGGTGGCAGCTGGTGTCCTGGCCCCAGCTGCTGCTGGGGTGGCGGCCACCGAGCGCCACGCCAGCGGGCAACGTCGCGGGCGTGGTCCGCAGGGCTCGCACCCTCTCGGCATCGGGCCTGCCCGCAGGCGTGACCTTGCACCTCGAAGAGCGGGGCGACGCGTTCGTGGCGGTGGCCTCCGGCACGCCGAGCAGCGGGGCGACCTGTTCAGACACCGTGGGGACGCGACTCGTCTCTGGCTTCTTCGTCGAGGGCCTGGGTCGCCCGGCGTCGGCAGCGCAGCTCGCATCTTTGGGAGCCCGTGCCGCCACCGAGGCCGGGCGCAAGGCGGTGGCCCGTGAGGTGTTGAACGGGGCCGAGGGGGCGACGCACCAGGTGCGGGAGGAGCTGCGGCGGATCCTGGGTCGGCCGGCGTCGGCGGCTGGGGTGGCGTCGTACACGGCGCGGTTCCGGTCGGGGGTGGCGCTCGATGCGTTGCGGGCGGAGGTGTACGGGGACACGTCGTTCTGGAACTCGGCGGGCGCCACCGTCGACGGCTGGGCGAAGGCCTTCTACCGGGTGGAGCTGGGTCGGGCGCCGACGAGCGCCGAGCTGGCCACCATTCGCAAGCAGGTCGCGGGTGGGGCGAAGCGGGTGACGCTGGCCCGGTTCCTGCTGGCCGGCGTCGAGGCGGATCGTGCGCTGGCCGGTCGTCAGATCGCCCTGTGGTGGGCTCGCCCGTCGACTGCGGCGGAGCGGGTGACGTGGGGGGGCTCGCTACCAGTCGGGCTCCGAGACCGGGGTCACCGCCGACCTCGCCGCCGCCAACCCCCTCACCTGAGGTCGCCCACGCGGTCCCGGCGACGTCAGCGGCGATTCGACGTCGATTCGCCGCCGAGGTCGACGCCCACCACCACGGTGGTGCTGACCAGGGCGATGTCGGAGATGTCGTACATGCCTCCCGAGGCATGGATCGGCGACGGACATCGGTGGCGACGGGCTCCGAGGGGCCGCAGCCATCCACCCGACCCCGGCGAGCCCGCTTCGGTAGGTTCTGCGCCGTGGCCGACCTGACGAACCATCAGATCCTGTTGCAGCGCCGTCCGAACGGCCTGCTCGAGCCCGAGGACACCGAGCTCGTGGCCCGGCCGGCGCCGGAGCCCGCCGACGGCGAGGCCCTCGTGCGCACCACCTACATCGGCATCGACGCCGCCGTCCGCACCTGGCTCAACGACCAGCCCGGCTACCTCCCCCGGTGGGCATCGGCGAGGTCATCCGGGCGGCCGGCGTGGGCGAGGTGGTGGCCTCCCGCTGCGACGCCTACGCGGTGGGCGACGTGGTGACCACGCTGTCGGGCTTCCAGGAGTACTCCATCGTCAAGGACGACCTCTTCACGACGGTCATCCCCGGCGTGGTCGACCAGCTCGCCATGCTCTCCGTCTACGGCTCCACCGGGGCCACGGCGTACTTCGGCATGACCGACATCGGCCAGCCCCAGGCCGGTGAGACCGTCGTGGTCTCGGCGGCCGCGGGCGCCACCGGCTCGCTGGCCGGCCAGATCGCCAAGATCGCCGGCGCCCACGTGGTGGGCATCGCCGGCGGGCCCGAGAAGTGCCGGGTGGTGGTCGAGGACTTCGGCTTCGACTCCTGCATCGACTACCAGGCCGGCGACCTCAAGGCGGCCCTGAAGGAGCACTGCCCCAAGCGCGTCGACGTCTACTTCGACAACGTCGGCGGCCCGATCCTCGACGCCGTCCTGGGCCGGCTCGCCCAGAAGGCGCGGGTGGCGCTCTGCGGCGTGATCTCGAGCTACCTGACCGGCGACCACCCCGGCCCGGCCAACTACGTCAACCTCCTGGCGAAGAGCGCACGGATGCAGGGCTTCAACACCCTCGACCAGTGGGGCCGCTTCGAGGAGGCGTTCGGCCACCTCAAGCAGTGGGAGGCCGAGGGCCGCCTCGTGCACCGCGAGCAGGTCTTCGAGGGGGTCGCCTCCTCGGTCGACGCCCTCAACGGCCTGTTCACCGGGGCCAACATCGGCAAGACCGTGGTGAAGGTCGGCGAGCCCACGCCGGCCTGAGCCCGGAGCGTCGCGCCGCGCTTGCCGCGGCCGGGCGGGACCGGGTCCGTACGCTGGTCCGGTCTGCACCGGGCGGTGCTGGGAGACCGGTCCGCCGCCCGTTGTGCCCCGAGAGGATCACGACGCACCGATGAGCACCCCCGACGAACCCCGCCGCGGCCCCCGCCGCCCGCCCCGTCCCGGCGACGGCGCCCGCCCTGCGGCCGGTGGCCCCCGCCGTCCCCCCGGCCCGGGCGGCACCGCGCCCAGCGGCCCCCGCCGCCCGCCCCGCCCCGGCGGCCCGCGCCCCCCGCAACCCGGCCGCCCCCCGCAGGCCGGCCGGCCCCCGCAGGCCGGCCGTCCGGCTCGCCCCCAGCCCACCGGCGTGCGGCCCACCGGCGGCCGCCCCGCCGATCCCGGCGCCCGGCGCCCCGCCGCGGGCGTCGGTGGCGGCGTCGGCGCCCGGTCCGGAGCCGCCGCCCGTCGCCCGACGAGCGGCCCCGGCTCGCAGCTGCGCCCGCCGGGCGACTCCGCCCGCACCGTCCAGGGCTTGGTCGAGCACACCCGCAGCAACCCGCGGCCCCGCTCGCCCCGCGAGCAGCAGATCCAGCGCCAGCGGCTCCTGGTGGGCGGCGGCGTCCTGGCGGTGCTGGTGCTGGTGGTCGGCTTCTGCACCCAGCGCGGCGACGACCGCGGCAAGCAGTCGACCAAGGGCGGCACCGAGCAGGCGTCCGGCGGCACGAAGGGCACCGGCTCCGGGAGCACCAAGACCACGAGCGGCCTCGCCGAGGAGCCGGCCAAGGCCTACGACGGCTGGGTCGACCCCAAGACCTCGGGCGAGCCGTGGAGCACGAAGGTGGTCGGCCAGATCACCTTCCGGGGCAACCCCACCCGCAGCTACTACGGCCTCGGCCCCGTGCCCAAGGCGCCGGTGGTCCAGTGGCACTACCCCGAGTCCGGTGGCATGTGCGGCAACTCGCCGGTGGGCGGCCAGAACAAGACCTGGTGCGGCAGCGGCTGGACCGGCCAGCCGTCGGTCTGGGAGCAGGACGGCAAGACGTGGGTGGCGGTCGGCACCTACGACAAGAACATCCACTTCTTCGACGCGTCCAACGGTGAGAACCTCATCGGCAACCACGACATGGGCGACATCATCAAGGGCTCGGTCACCCGCGACCCCGACGGCTTCCCGCTCCTCTACAGCGGCAGCCGCCACAACTTCGAGATCCTGGCGCTCGACCGCGACGACAAGGAGCCAGAGACGCTCTGGACGCTCAAGGCCGACGACGTCTCGCCCACCAAGTGGAACGACGACTGGGACGGCTCGTCGCTGATCCTCGACGACTACCTCTTCGAGGGCGGCGAGAACGGCCAGTTCCACATCGTGAAGCTGAACCGGAAGATGGGCGCCGACGGCAAGGTCAGCGTCGACCCGAAGATCGTGTTCCACGCGCCGGGCTGGGACCAGGAGCTGCTCACCGACCTGGCCGGCTCGGGCGAGCGGGTCAACGACGTCTCGATCGAGAACTCCGTCGCCATCTCCGGCAACACCGTGTACTTCTCGAACTCGGGCGGCCTGCTCCAGGGCTGGGACATCACCGACCTCAAGAAGGACCCGTCGAGCGTCAAGCAGACGTTCCGGTTCTGGACCGGCGACGACACCGACGCCTCGGTGGTCATCGACAAGGAGGGGATGCTCTACGTGGCCCAGGAGCGTGAGCGGGCCAGCACCTACGCCCACTCCGACGAGGTCGGCCAGCTCATCAAGGTCGACCCCACCAAGCCCGACGACCCGGTGGTCTGGAAGGTGAACGACGACCGCGGCCTCTGGGCCACCCCGGCCATCTCCGGCGGGGTGGTGGTGGCGCCTACCGACGGCGGCTTCATCAACGGGGTCGACATGGCGAGCGGCAAGGTGCTCTGGAAGAAGAAGCTCCCCGGCCCCACCTGGTCGTCTCCGGTGATCGTCGACGGGGTGTGGATCCAGGGCGACTGCAACGGCGTGCTCCACGGCTTCGACTTCTCCAAGCCCAAGGACCCCGGCACCGACACCGACGGCGACGGGGTGGGCAACGGCCCGAAGGAGCTGTGGAAGGTGCAGCTCGAGGGCTGCGTCGAGAGCACCCCCACCGTGTTCAAGGGCCAGATCTTCGTGGGCGCCCGCGGCGGCCAGTTCTACGCCCTGGCCGACCCGAAGTAGGTCGACCAGGGCGCCGAGTCGGCAGCCGGTGCCGGCGCCGGGCTCACTCGGTGGAGATCGCCTCGAGCACGTTGAGCTTGCTGGCCTTCCAGGCCGGCCGGAGGGCGGCGATCACGCCGAGGGCGGCGCCGAAGACCACCACGAACACCATGCCGCCGATGGGCACGTCGAAGCTGTTGAAGCCCTGGCTCTTGAGCGCCTGCACCAGCGTGTAGCTGAGGCCCAGGCCGAGCAGCAGGCCGAGGCCGGTGCCCATCAGGGCCACGATGACCGCCTCCCACCGCACCGACGAGCGCAGCTGGCTCCGGGTCATGCCCATGGCCCGCAAGAGGCCGAGCTCCCGGGTGCGCTCGTGGATCGACAGCGACAGGGTGTTGGCGATGCCGATCAGGGCGATCACGATCGAGACCGCCAGCAGGCCGTAGATGACGTTCAGCAGGGCGCTGATCTGGGCGACGATCGAGCCGGTGAACTGCTTGCGGTCCTGGAGCTTCATGGTCGGGTACGCCTTGGCGACCTTCTTGAGCTCGGGCCGGATGCCCTCGACGGAGGTGCCCTGGTCGAGCTTGATGGCCACCAGGAAGTCGTCGGGCTTGGCCCGCAGCGCCTTGGCGTCGTCCCTGGTGATGGTCCAGTCGCCGAGCAGCACGTTGTCGTCGCTGATGGCGGCCACCCGGAAGGAGGCCCGGCGGCCGTCGGCGCTGAGCACCTTGACGGTGTCGCCGATGGCCAGGGACTCCTTCTTGGCGGTCTGGCGGCCGACCACGATCTGGCCCTTCTTCAGGTCCGACAGGTCGCCCTCGCTCATCTTGACGTCGAAGAGCTTGGTGTAGGTGGGCGGATCGATGCCGGCGATGTTGGTCCCCGGCTTGGAGCCGTCGGGCAGCGTCAGCTGGGCGGGCACGCCGGAGATGGCGGTGACGGTGTCGACGCCGTCGACCTTCGCCACCGCGTCGGCCAGCTTGAAGCTGGCCCCGGTGAAGCTCTGCTGGTTGGCCGGCTGGAGGATGTAGTCGCCTTCGAAGCCACCGCTGATCGATGCGGTCACGGACGTCTGCGCCGAGCTGGCGAAGATCGTGATGAAGCCCACCAGGGTGACGCCGATGATCAGGGCGGCGGCGGTGGAGGCCGTGCGGCGGGGGCTGCGCATGGCGTTCTCCCGAGCGAGCCGCCCGGTGACGCCCTTGATGGCGGGCAGCGGCGAGCCGACCACGCGGGACAGCGGGCGGGCCAACACCGGGCCAAGTACCAGCACCGCCACCACGATGAGCGCCATCCCGATGCCGACCTTGGGGAGCTGGTCGGTGGTGGGGTCGGTGCCGAAGGCGGGGATGGTGAGGACGGCACCGACCACCAGGAACAGCACGCCGAAGATCGCTCGGAGCCGCGAGCGGTCCGACGTGTCGATGGCGACGTCGCGCAGGGCGGCGATGGGCGGGACCCGCGTGGCGCGCACTGCGGGCAGCACCGCCGAGGCGGTGGTGATGGCGAGGCCGACGAAGATGGCCACCGCCGCGGTGCCGCCGGTGATGGTGAGGCTGGCGCTCGGCAGGTCGAGGCCCACGCCCCGCAACAGCGCCAGGGCGGCCGCCGCCAGACCCACGCCGCTGAGGAAGCCCAGCACGGCCGAGACGACGCCGATGATGCCGGCCTCCAGCAGCACCGAGCCGAGCACCTGGAACCGGGTGGCGCCGATGGCCCGCAGCAGGGCCAGCTCCTTGGTGCGCTGGGCCACGAGGATGCCGAAGGTGTTGGAGATGATGAAGACGCCGACGAACAGGGCGATGAAGGCGAAGGTCAGGAGGATCTTCGAGAAGAACCCGAACAGGTCCTTGAGCTCGTTGGCCTGCTCCTTGGCCGCCTGCTCGCCGGTGAGGACGTCGGCCTTGCTGGTGACCTTGGCGGCCTCGATGCGCTTCACGAGCTCGGTGGGCGACACCCCGGCGTCGCCCCGGACGTCGACGGTGTCGAGCTTGCCGGGCTCGCCGGCGTAGTCCTGGGCCTGGCGCAGGGTGGTGCCCACGAAGATCACGCCGCCGGCGCTGTCGGCATCGCCGAAGCGGGTGATGCCCACCAGCTTCAGGGAGGTGGGACCGTCGGCGGTGACCAACTTCAGCGAGTCGCCCACCTTGAACGGCCCGTCGTTGGCGGCGGCGCGGTCGATGACCGCCTCGCCCTCGCGCTCGGGGGCGCGGCCGGAGATGACGGTGTAGGGGTTCAGCTGGGCGTCGGTGCCCCACGAGCCCACGAAGGTGGGCGGGCCCTGGCCACCCATCGGGTCGCCCTTCTTGTCGAGGAGGGTGATCGACTCGGTGGCGATGGACGGGCTGACCGCCGCGACGCCCGGCACGGCCAGGACCTTCTCGGCGGTGGCCTCGGGGATGGTGTCGCGCTGGGTGCCGGCCTGGTCGGACTTGAACAGCTCCGGGCCGCGCACGATGGCGTCGGTGTTCTTGTTGACGTTGGCGAACAGGTCGTCGAAGACGCTGTTGATCGTGCTGGTGAGCACGAGGGTGCCGGCCATGAAGGCCACGCCCAGGATCACCGCGATGCAGGTGGAGATCAGGCGGCGCTTGTGGGACCACAAGGAGCGGAGGGTGGTGCGGATCATGCGGGGGCCTCGGTGGGAGCGGCGAGCAGGCGGCGAGCGGGGGGGAGGGGAAGCGACGGGGGCGGGGGCCCCGTCAGTCGCCGAAGGTCTTCATGAAGTCGACGACGGAGTCGGTCGTCGGCTCGAGCATCTCGTGGACGATGTTGCCGTCGGCGAGGATCAGGACCCGGTCGGCGTACGACGCGGCGACGGGGTCGTGGGTGACCATCACGATGGTCTGGCCGTAGTCGGTGACCGCTCGGCGCATGAAGCCGAGGATCTCGGCGCTGGCCCGGGAGTCGAGGTTGCCGGTGGGCTCGTCGGCGAAGATGATCGCCGGCTTCGAGGCCAGGGCGCGGGCCACGGCCACGCGCTGCTGCTGGCCGCCGGAGAGCTCGCTCGGGCGGTGCTGGAGGCGGTCGGCCAGGCCGACGGTCTTGACGACCTCGTCGAACCACGCCTGGTCGGGGTCGTTGCCCGCCAGAGACAGCGGGAGGGTGATGTTCTCCTCGGCGGTGAGCGTGGGGATCAGGTTGAAGGCCTGGAACACGAAGCCCACGCGGTCCCGGCGCAGCCGGGTGAGGTCCTTCTCGCGGAGCTCGGTGAGGTTGGTGCCCTCGATCCAGACGCTGCCGCTGGTGAGCTCGTCGAGCCCGGCGAGGCAGTGCATGAGGGTGCTCTTGCCGGAGCCGGAGGGGCCCATGATGGCGGCGAACTGGCCGGCGGCGAAGTCGACGGTGACGCCGTCGAGGGCCTTCACGACCGTCTCGCCCTCGCCGTAGACCTTGTGGGCGTCGATGGCCCGGGCGGCGACGGCGCCCCCGGCCGAGGCGGGCGGGGGAGGAGGCGGGGTGCTGGTCATGGTCATGGCGTCAATCCTGGTCTGGGGGCGGTGGTGCTGTCATCGGACTTCGGGTCGATCATCGTGTCATCCCGGAGGATGACCCCGACGTACCCGATCCGGGGACCACCAAGCCGTGCTCGTAGGCCAGGACCACGGCCTGGACCCGGTCCCGGAGCTGCAGCTTGGCGAAGATGCGGCCGACGTGGGTCTTCACGGTGGTCTCCGACACCACCAGGTCCGCGGCGATCTCGGTGTTGGTTCGCCCGCCGGCGACGAGCAGCAGCACCTCGCGCTCACGGTCGGTGAGCGTGTCGAGCGCCGGGGGTGGTTCGGCGGTGGTCGGCGAGCCGGGCCCGGCGGTGAACGCCTCGACCAGCACCCGGGTGGCGCTCGGTCCCAGGAGGGCGTCGCCGGCGGCTACCACACGGATGGCTCGGACCAGGTCCTCGGGCGGGGTGTCCTTGAGCAGGAAGCCGGAGGCGCCGTGGCGCAGGGCGTCGTACACGTGCTCGTCGAGGTCGAAGGTGGTGACCACCAGGACCCGGGTGCAGGCGGTGCCGGCCTCGCCCGTCCCGCCGGCGGTGGTGCCGGTGATCGCCGCGGTGGCCTCGATGCCGTCCATGCGGGGCATGCGGATGTCCATGAGGACGACGTCGGGCTGCAGGCTGCGGACCGCCTCGACGGCCTCGAAGCCGTCGGCGGCCTCGCCCACCACGGTCAGGTCGTCCTCGGCGTCGACGATCATGCGGAACCCGGTGCGCACCAGGGCCTGGTCGTCGACGACCAGCACGCGGATGGGGCCGGTCACGTCGCCAGCCCGGCCGGACCCAGGGCCGGCTCGTTCGGGCTGGCGGTGGCGGGGCGGCGGTCGAGCGGCAGCGAGGCGCGGACCTCGAAGCCGCCCCCGGCCCGGGGCCCGACGCGCAGCGTGCCGCCGTAGAGCGACACCCGCTCCTGCATGCCCACCAGCCCGTGGCGAGGGCCGTCGCCGAGCGGGGCGTTGGCCGCCGCGCCGCGGCCGTCGTCGACCACCGAGGCGGTGAGGTAGTCCGGGCCGTAGCCCAGGGTGACGTGCACCCGGGCCGGGCCGGCGTAGCGGCGGGCGTTGGTGAGCGCCTCCTGCACGATCCGGTACGCCGCCAGGTCGACGCCCGCCGGGAGCGGGCGCGGGTCGCCGACGATCTCGAGGGTGATGGGGAGGTCGGGCACCGAGGAGGTGGCCACCAGGTCGGTGATCCGCTCCAGCGACGGCTGCGGGGCCCGATCCGCCAGGCCGGCGTTCTCGCGCAGCACGCCCACCAACCGGCGCATCTCCGAGAGGGCTTCGCGCCCCGTGGACTCGATGGTGGCCACGGCCGCCTCGGCGTCGTCGGGCTGGCGGCGCAGCACCCGGCGGGCGGCACCGGCCTGGATCACCATCACCCCCATCGCGTGGGCCACCACATCGTGCAGCTCGCGGGCGATGCGGGTCCGCTCGGCGGCGACGGCGCGGCCGGCGGCCCCGGCCCGATCCTCCTCGGCGCGCCGGGCCCGGGCCTCGAGCTCAACCTCCAGGGCCCGCCGGGTGCGGAGGTTGTCGCCCAGGAACCAAGGGATGGTGAACAGCGAGTAGTTCGACACCACGTCGACCCAGGTCACCTCGGGCCAGTAGCTGCTGAGCACGCAGGCCACCACCACCATGGTCCCCGCCAGCGACAGGATCGACTGCCGCCGGGACCCGTAGGCCGCCTCGGAGTAGAGGGTCACGAGCACCGCGAACGGGGGCAGCGGCGCGGTGAAGTGCCCGATCCCGGCGATGGCGGCGGCCACGCCGGCGATGGTCATGGCCGCCGACGGGTGGCGGCGCCGCAGGGCGATGCCGAGGCCGGAGGCCACGCCGAGGGCGTGGGACCAGCCCGAGGGGCCCCGCATGTCCGGCGGCACCTCCACGCTGAGCGAGGTGAGGACGCTGAGCACCGCGAACGCGGCGCCGAAGATGGCGTCGGCCCGGAACGGGTCGGCCTGCAGCCAGGCCCGCACCGGACCGGGCGCGGCCGTGGTCGGCGACGGGGTGGAGGTCGGGGCAGGGCGGTCCACGCCCGCACGGTACCGATGCCTCCTCCGGGCGTCGTCCTCCCAGGGGACGGTCACGCCTCCACCCCCGGTCGGACCCGTTTCGGCCGCCGGTGCCGCCACCCCCGGCCACTAGTGTCGCCCGACGTGTCAGCAACCGTGGTGGTCGGTACCCAGTGGGGTGACGAGGGCAAGGGCAAGTTCACCGACCTCGTGGCCAAGGAGATGCAGCTGGTCGTGCGCTTCCAGGGCGGCCACAACGCCGGCCACACCCTGGTGGTCGACGGCGAGAGCTTCGCCCTGCAGCTGTGCCCCAGCGGCATCCTCTACGACCACATCACCCCGGTCATCGGCAACGGCGTGGTGGTCGACCCTCGCGTGCTCATCGCCGAGATGGACATGCTCAGCTCTCGCGGCATCGACCCGTCGCGGCTCAAGGTCAGCGGCAACGCCCACCTGATCCTCCCGTACCACCAGGAGATCGACCGCCTCACCGAGCGCCGCCTGGGCAAGTCCAAGCTCGGCACCACCAAGCGCGGCATCGGCCCGGCCTACGCCGACAAGTCCTCCCGCGTGGGCCTGCGGGTGCAGGACCTCCTCGACCCCAAGATCTTCCGCGAGAAGCTGGAGGTGCTGGCCAAGGAGAAGAACGCGATCCTGGCCAAGGTCTTCAACCAGCTCCCGCTGGACCCCGGCGAGATCGCCGACGAGTACCTCGACGTGTGCCGGCCCCGGCTCGAGCCGCACATCGCCGACACCGTCTCGTTCGTGCACGAGGCGCTCGAGCGTGGCGAGCACGTGCTCTTCGAGGGCGCCCAGGCCACCTTCCTGGACCTGGACCACGGCACCTATCCCTTCGTGACCTCCTCGAACCCGGTGGCCGGCGGCGTCTGCACCGGCGCCGGCGTCGGGCCCCGCTACATCGACCGCGTGATCGGCGTGGCCAAGGCCTACGTCACCCGCGTGGGCACCGGCCCGTTCCCCACCGAGCTGGCCATCTCCGGCGAGGCGGTGGGCGGCAAGGACCGGGCCCTGGCCGACGACGCCGAGGTGGCGCTGGGCGACCACTTCGTCAACGTGGGCCGCGAGTACGGCACCAACTCCGGTCGCCGCCGCCGTCCCGGCTGGTTCGACGCCGTCATGCTGCGCCAGGCGGTGCGCCTGAACTCCCTGTCGGAGCTGGCCATCACCAAGCTCGACATCCTCGACACCCTCGACACCGTGAAGGTGTGCGTGGCCTACGACGTGAACGGCGAGCGGGTCACCCACCTGCCGTACCACCAGAGCGACCTGCACGCCGCCAAGCCCATCTACGAAGAGCTGCCGGGCTGGAACACGCCGCTCACCGAGATCACCGAGACCCACCAGCTCCCCGCGGCGGCTGAGGCCTACCTCGCCTTCCTGGAGGAGCAGGTCGGGGTGCCGGTCACCCTCGTCGGCGTGGGCCCCGGGCGCGAGCAGTTCGTCCACCGCAACGCCGGCTGAGCCGGGAGGTCACCAGGTGAAGGTCGTCGTCGTCGGATCGGGCGGGCGCGAGCACGGCCTCGCCGTCGTGCTGGGCCGCACCGCGGAGGTGGTGGTCACGCCGGGCAACCCGCTGATCCCCGGATCGGTGGCCACGCCGGTCGAGGAGCTGGTGGCCGACGGCTCGGTCGACCTGGTGGTGGTCGGGCCCGAGGTGCCGTTGGTCGACGGCCTCGCCGATCGGCTGCGGGCGCTCGGCGTGCGGGTGTTCGGCCCCGGTGCCGACGGCGCCCAGGTCGAGGGCTCGAAGGCCTACATGAAGGACCTGGCCCAGGAGGCCGGCCTGCCCACCGCCCGCTACGGCGCCTTCACCGAGGTCGAGCCGGCCCTGGCCTTCCTGGCGGAGCTGCCGGGCCCCTGGGTGGTGAAGACCGACGGCCTGGCCGCCGGCAAGGGCGTGCTGGTCACCACCTCGCTGGCCGAGGCCGAGGCCGACGTGCGCGACAAGCTGGCCGGCACCGCGTTCGGCGACGCCGGCCGCCGGGTGATCATCGAGGAGGGCCTCGACGGCCCCGAGGTCAGCGTGTTCGCGGTGTGCGACGGCACGCGGACGGTGTGCCTGCCGGCGGCCCAGGACGTGAAGCGGGTGGGCGACGGCGACGTCGGCCCCAACACCGGTGGCATCGGCGCGTGGTCGCCGCTGCCGTTCCTGGCCCCCGGCTTCGAGGCCGATGTCGCCGAGCGCTTCATCGAGCCCACCCTGGCCACCCTGCGCGCCCGCGGGATCGACTTCCGAGGCGTGCTCTACGCCGGGTTCATGGTTACCGCCGAGGGCCCCAAGCTGCTCGAGTACAACATCCGCTTCGGCGACCCCGACTCCCAGGTGGTGCTCCTCCGCCTCACCTCCGACCTGGTCGAGCTGCTCGTCGCCGCAGCCGACGGCGACCTCTCGGCCGTCCCGGCCCCGACCTTCGCCGACGACGCCGCGGTGCTGGTGGTGGCGGCCAGCGAGGGCTACCCCGTGGCGCCCCGGACCGGAGACGTGATCGAGGGCCTCGATGCCGCCCGTGCCGTCGACGGCGTGACCGTCCTGGGCGCAGGCGTGGGCCTCGACGACGAGGGCCGGCTGGTCACCGCCGGCGGCCGCGTGCTGAACGTGATCGGGCGCGGGCCGGACGCGGCCGCCGCCCGCGCCACGGCCTACGGCGCCCTGGCGCACGTGCGCTGGCCCGGCGAGCACCACCGCACCGACATCGCCACCTGACCTCGCTTCGCCCGAGGCACCGGCGCCCGCCTACCTTCGGGGGTCCCGACGACGGCCCGAGGAGCGTGCAGTGACCGAGTACAAGGTGGCGATCATCATGGGGTCGCCCAACGACCGCCCGAAGATGGCCCCCGCGGCCGAGACCCTCGAGGGCTTCGGCA
The DNA here is from genome assembly GCF_019048865.1 of Aquihabitans sp. G128. Taxonomy (GTDB): domain Bacteria; phylum Actinomycetota; class Acidimicrobiia; order Acidimicrobiales; family Iamiaceae; genus Aquihabitans. The sequence goes on from NZ_CP077604.1 coordinate 3,428,767, forward strand.
TCACCGCCGACGTCCACGTGATGTCCGCCCACCGCACCCCGGCCAAGGTGGCCGAGTTCGTGGGCGGGGCCCGTGACGCCGGCTACGCCGCGGTGATCGCCGGGGCCGGCATGGCCGCCCACCTGGCCGGTGCCGCCGCCGCCCACACCACGCTGCCGGTCATCGGCGTGCCGCTCTCGGGCGGCGCCCTCAACGGCGTCGACGCCCTCTACGCCACGGTGCAGATGCCCAAGGGCATCCCGGTGGCCACCGTCGCCGTCGACGGCGCGGTCAACGCCGCCCTGCTCGCCGTGCAGATCCTGGCGGTCAGCGACGCGGAGCTCGCCCAGGCCCTGGTGGCCGACCGAGAGGCTCGCGCCGCGGTCGTCTGACCCGAGGCCCCGCTCAGACGGGGTGGGTGCTGCCGGCGGCGTGGCCCGAGGCGGTCATCAGCGCGCTCGGGGCCGGGACCCGGGTGGCCCGGACGGCCTCGGCGTCGAGCAGCGGCGGGGCGCCGATGTCGAGGCCCTTCTGGGGCTTGCGGGCGGCCTTGCGGGCCGCCTTGGTGGCGGCCTTCACCGCGTCGCGCTCGGCGCGCCGCAGGGCGCGCTCCATGCGGCGGTCCTGGGTGGCCGGGGCCGCCGCGGCGGCGCCGGCGAGGGCCGGCTCGATGGCCGGGGCGGGCGGCGCGGCCACCTGGCGGACCCCGTTGCGGATGCCCGAGGCGTGCAGGGCGCAGCCCACGCAGTACGGCGGCTTCTTGGCGCCGAAGGCGAAGACCAGGCAACGGGTGCAGAACGGCTGGTTGCAGCTGCGGCACACGCCGGCGATCGCTTCTTCGTAGTGGCGCAGGCAGTGGTTCACCGCAGGTCTCCGTCCAGGGGGTCCAGACCTCCTCTGTCGGCAGGTGGGGCCCGATCCTGAAGGGGCGAACCGAACTTTCGGCCGGTCCGCCGCCTGGGGGTCCGCCGGAGCCGACCTCGTAAGGTCGACGCCGTGAAGCCCACGATCACCAACGTCCTGGCCGGCCGCTACGCGAGCGACGAGATGGTCGCCCTCTGGTCGGCCGAGCACAAGATCGTGCTGGAGCGGAAGCTGTGGATCGCGGTGCTGCGGGCCCAGCAGGAGCTGGGCGTCGAGGTGCCCGACGGCGTCATCGAGGCCTACGAGGCGGTGGTCGACACCGTCACCCTGGGCTCCATCGCGGCGCGGGAGCGGATCACCCGCCACGACGTCAAGGCCCGCATCGAGGAGTTCAGCGCCCTCGCCGGCCACGAGCACATCCACAAGGGCATGACGTCTCGCGACCTCACCGAGAACGTCGAGCAGCTCCAGGTCCGCGACGCCCTCGTGCTGGTGCGGGGACGGATGCTCGCCACGCTGGTCCGCCTGGCCGAGCGGGCCGCCGAGCACGCCGAGGCGGTGATGACCGGCCGCAGCCACAACGTGCCGGCGCAGGCCACCACCCTGGGCAAGCGCTTCGCCAACGCCGGCCAGGAGCTCCTGGTGGCCCTGCAGCGCGTCGACGAGCTGCTCGACCGCTACCCGCTCCGCGGCATCAAGGGCCCGGTGGGCACCCAGCAGGACATGGTCGACCTCCTGGGCTCGAGCGAGGCCGCCGACGAGCTGGAGCAGCGGGTGGCCGCCCACCTCGGCTTCGGCGCCACCCTCACCAACGTGGGCCAGGTGTACCCCCGGTCGCTCGACCTCGACGTGGTGTCGGCGCTGCTGCAGGCGGCGTCGGGCCCGGCCAGCCTGGCCACCACCATCCGCCTCATGGCCGGCCAGGAGCTGGTGACCGAGGGGTTCAAGGCCGGCCAGGTCGGGTCCTCGGCCATGCCCCACAAGATGAACTCCCGCTCCTGCGAGCGGGTGTGCGGCTTCCACGCCATCCTCTCCGGCCACCTGGCCATGGTCTCCCACCTCGCCGGCGACCAGTGGAACGAGGGCGACGTGAGCGACTCGGTCGTCCGGCGCGTGGCCCTGCCGGATGCGTGCTTCGCCGCCGACGGCCTGTTCGAGACCATCCTCACCGTGCTCGACGAGTTCGGCGCCTACCCGGCGGTGATCGAGCGCGAGCTGCGCCGCTACCTGCCGTTCCTCACCACCACCAAGGTCCTGATGGCCGCGGTCCGAAACGGCGCCGGGCGCGAGGCGGCCCACGAGGCCATCAAGGAGCACGCCGTGGCGGTGGCGCTCGGCATGCGCGAGGAGGGGGCCGAGGGCAACGACCTCCTCGAGCGCCTGGCGGCCGACCCCCGCCTCGGCCTCACCCCGGACGACCTCGCCCGCGTGGTGGCCGAGCCCATCACCTTCGTGGGCAACGCCACCGGCCAGGTGGCGGCGTTCGTGGCCGAGGTCGGGCGCCTGGCCGCCGCCGACCCCGAGGCGGCCGCGTACCGCCCGGGCGACATCCTCTAGCCGGACGGGCCGAGGGGCCCCTGGGCCGCCACGCGGTCCGCTGGCTCGTGGTCAGCGGCCGGCGCGGGCCCGCTTGTCCTCGTACATGGCGGCGTCGGCCTCGCGCAGCAGGGCGTCGATGTCGTCGCCCTCGGCGGCGCGGGCGCTGCCGATGCTGAAGCCCACCGAGACGGGCTGGCCGTGGACGGTGATGGGCTGGGCCACGACGTCCCGGAGACGGTCGAGCAGGCCGTCGGCGTGGTCGGCGGGCGTGTCGGGGCACAGCACGGCGAACTCGTCGCCGCCCAGCCGGGCCACCAGGTCCTCGGGGCGGGTCGCGGCGCGCAGCCGGTCGGCCACCACGCGCAGCACCTCGTCGCCGGCGGCGTGGCCGTGCTCGTCGTTGACCGCCTTGAAGCCGTCGAGGTCGCCGAACACCAGCAGGTCACCGGCGGGGCCGGTGTCGGAGGTCAGCCGGCCGTCGACCACGCCGGTGAACCGGCGGCGGTTGGCCAGGCCCGTGAGGGCGTCGTGGGCCGCGAGGTGGTCGAGCTCGGTGAGCGTCGCGGTGAGCTCGTCGGCGTGGCGGTGCAGCTCGAAGAGCTGCACGGCTTGGGCGGCGAGGTCGTCGAGCGCCTCCCGCTGGTTGGCGGTCAGCGCGCGGACCTCGGTGTCCACCACGCACAGGCTGCCGATGGCGTGGCCGTCCGGGGTGGTGATCGGGGCGGCCGCGTAGAGCCGGAGCTCGGCGATCTCGCCGGTGACGAAGGGGTTGTCGACGAACCGCTCGTCGTCGCGGGCGTCGGTCACGTAGATGGAGGCGCCCTCGCTGATGGCGTGGTTGCACATCGAGTCGTCCCGCGGCACCGAGCGCCGCTGGAGGCCGACGGTTGAGAAGCTAACCTGGCGGTCGGCGTCGATCAGGTTGATCGCCGAGGCGGGGGCGCCGGTGACCACCGAGGCCAGGCGGACCAGGCCGTCGAAGTCCGGCGTGGGGGGGCTCGTCGATGATGCCGTAGCGGTGGAGCGCGTCGAGGCGTCCCTGCTCGTCGGGGGGGAGCGGAGGGGTGGGCACGAGGGTGTTCGGTACCCGGCCCCCGCCCGGATGACACCTTCGTCACCGGACGAGGTCGAAGCGGCCGGCGAGGCCTTGGTAGGTTCGCCGCCGATGGCTGCCAACCCCCTTCCCCACCTGTCCTCCGGCAAGGTCCGCGAGATCTACGACGCCGGCGACGACCGCCTCCTGATGGTCACCTCGGACCGCATGTCGGCGTTCGACGTCGTCATGGCCGAGCCCATCCCCAACAAGGGCCGCGTGCTCACCGCCATGTCGGCGTTCTGGTTCGAGCAGTTCGCCGACATCGTCGGCGGCCACCTGCTCTCCACCGACCTGGCCGACGTGCCCTACGACGACCCCGATCCGGACCTGGCGGGCCGGATCATGCTGTGCCGCAAGGCCGACATGCTCTCCATCGAGTGCATCGTGCGGGGCTACCTCACCGGCTCGGCGTGGAAGGAGTACCGCACCTCCGGCACCATGCACGGCACGGCGCTCCCCGAGGGGCTGCTCGAGTCCTCCCAGCTGCCCGAGCCGGTCTTCACCCCGTCCACCAAGGCCGAGGTCGGCGACCACGACGAGAACGTCAGCTTCGAGCAGGCCGTCGACATCGTGGGCCGCGAGCTGGCCGAGAAGGCCCGGGACGTGTCCATCGAGCTCTACCGCCGGGGCTCGGAGTGGGCCGCCGAGCGGGGCATCATCATCGCCGACACCAAGTTCGAGCTCGGCCTCATCGACGGCGAGCTGATCCTGGCCGACGAGGTCCTCACGCCGGACTCGTCGCGCTTCTGGGCCGCCGAGCACTGGGCGCCCGGCTCCACGCCGCCCTCCTTCGACAAGCAGCCGCTGCGCGACCACCTGGAGGCCACCGGTTGGGGCAAGACGCCGCCGCCGCCCGCCCTCCCCGACGACATCGTGGCCGCCACCAGCGCCCGCTACGTCGACGCCTACGAGCGGGTCACCGGCCGCACCTTCGCCGACTGGCCCGGGGTCCAGTAGCGGGTTCCAGCGGCGCCTCCGGCGTCTGCGAAGATGGCCCCATGCTGTTCTCGGTGCAGGTCGAGGTGTCGCTTCGCGAGGGGGTGGCCGACCCGCAGGGCGCCACCATCGAGCGGTCCCTCCCCCATCTCGGCTTCGACGGGGTGAAGGGGGTGCGGGTCGGCAAGGCCATCCGCTTCGCCATCGAGGCCGCCGACGAGGGCGCCGCCCGCGCCGAGGTCGAGGACCTGTGCCAGCGCTTCCTCACCAACCCGGTCATCGAGGACTCGACGGTCACCATCACGGCGGCCGACGCCGCGCAGGGGAGCTGATGGCCCCCCCGGATCGGCGTCATCCAGTTCCCGGGCTCGAACTGCGAGCTCGACGTCATGGAGGCCGTCGGTGCCCTCGGCGCCGAGGCCGAGATCCTGTGGCACGGCGACGACGACCTGCGCGGCGTCGATGCCGTGGTGGTCCCGGGAGGCTTCGCCCACGGGGACTACCTGCGCCCCGGCGCCATCGCCCGGTTCTCGCCGGTGATGGGTGCGGTGGTGGCCTTCGCCGCCGACGGCGGCCCGGTGGTGGGCATCTGCAACGGCTTCCAGGTGCTGACCGAGGCCGGTCTGCTGCCCGGTGCGCTGCAGAAGAACCGCGGGCTCAAGTTCCTGTGCACCACGGTGGAGCTGCGGGTGGAGACGACGGCATCGGTGCTCAGCACCGGCGCCGAGGTCGGATCGATCCTGCGGGTGCCCATCAACCACTTCGAGGGCAACTACACCTGCTCGGCCGAGACGTTGGCGGAGCTGCAGTCCGAAGATCGCGTGGTGGTGCGCTACGTCGACAACCCCAATGGGTCCGTCGACGACATCGCCGGCATCACCAATGCCGGCCGCAACGTGGTGGGCCTCATGCCCCACCCCGAGCGGGCCAGCAGCGCGCTGCTGGGCTCGGCCGACGGGGTGCCGCTGCTGCGCTCGCTGGTCGACGCCGCCGCGGGGGCCGCGGCGCCGACCTGAGCAGGATCAGGCGGTGCGGGGCACGCCGGCCTTGCGCAGCACGGCGGGGGAGACCCCGACGGCCCGGAAGGCGGCGTAGCTGATGCCCTTGCGCTCGGCGTAGCCGGCGGCGGCCTCCACGAAGCCGGCCTCCAGCGCGTCGAGGTCGACGGTGGGCCCGTCGGCCGCGGCCAGCTCGGACTCGAGGTCGAACTTCTCCTGGGTCAGCTGGAGCTTGCTCAAGGGGTCGGCGGTGAGCAGCTCGACCTCGACCGCCTCGAGGCGCTTCTTCACGTTCTCGGTGGTCCGCTTGCGGCCCCGCTTCGGCTTGTTGGCGGCCAGGGCTTCGAGGTACACGCGCACGGCGCGACCCTGGGAACGGCCTTCGGCCAGGGCGGCCTTGTGCTCGTCGGACATGGAGCGGGCGGGCTTCTTCTTGGGGGCCATCGGTTCAGGAAAGCACGTTCCATTGATTCGTACAAGTCAGCGACCCACGGTATCTCCAGGCATCGCTCCTTTCCTGACATGCGCATCAGCCCAGGTGGACATTTCTCCTCAAACCGACGGTTGAATTGCCGATAGGCGAAGCATCGGTTTTCGAACAACCGCGCCGGGCGGCCCCGGTGCCTAACGTCGCCGGGGTGACCGGGAGCCAGAAGTCGGAAGTCCTGCCGTGACGGACCTGCGCCTGGGCCAGGCCGCAGAGCTCCTCGGCGTCAGCGTCGACACCGTCCGCCGCCTGCTCGACCGGGGGAGGTGGCCGGCGATCGCTCGCCCGGCGGCCAGCGCTCCGTCGACGGCGCCGACCTGGCCCGGTACCTCGCCGAGCACGCCGACGCCCCCGAGGCGGCCCCCGCCGCGGCCCGCTCGGCCCGCAACCGCTTCACCGGGCTGGTCACCCGGGTCGCCGTCGAGGGCCTCGTCGCCCAGGTCGAGCTGCAGGCCGGACCGTTCCGCGTGGTGTCGCTGCTCACCCGCGAAGCGGTCGAGGAGCTGGGCCTCGAGCCGGGCATGGTGGCCACCGCGAGCGTCAAGGCCACCAGCGTCGTCATCGAGGTCTGAGCGGCCCGCGCCGGCTTCCTGGCCCGTCGGCCCCGGCCGGTAGCCTCGCCCCGTGACCGACGCCGACGCCACGCCGATCCACCGGGCCCTCGGGCTCACCGACACCGAGCTCGATGACATCATCGAGATCCTCGGTCGGGAGCCGAACCGGCTGGAGCTGTCGATGTACTCGGTGATGTGGTCCGAGCACTGCTCCTACAAGTCGTCGAAGGTCCACCTCCGTCGGCTGCCCACCACCGGTGAGGGCGTCCTGGTCGGCCCCGGGGAGAACGCCGGCGTCATGGACGTGGGCGACGGCATCGCCGCGGCCATCCGCATCGAGAGCCACAACCACCCGTCGTTCATCGAGCCCTACCAGGGCGCGGCGACCGGCGCCGGCGGCATCCTCCGGGACATCTTCACCATGGGCGCCCGGCCCATCGCGCTGATGGACCCGCTGCGCTTCGGCCCGCTGGACGATCCCCGCAGCCGCTGGGTGGCCGAGGGCGTGGTGTCGGGCATCTCGGGCTACGGCAACTCCGTCGGGGTGCCCACCGTCGGCGGCGAGGTGGTCTTCGACGAGTGCTACAAGGGCAACCCGCTGGTCAACGTCCTGTGCCTCGGCATCCTCCCGGTCGAGCGGCTCGTGCTGGCCAAGGCCACCGGCACCGGCAACCTCGCCGTCCTGCTCGGCTCGGCCACCGGCCGCGACGGCATCGGCGGCGTCAGCGTGCTGGCCTCGGCCGGCTTCGAGGAGGGCAGCGAGGACAAGCGCCCTGCGGTCCAGGTGGGCGACCCGTTCGAGGAGAAGCGCCTCATCGAGGCCTGCCTCGCCCTGCTCGACGCCGGCCTCGTGGTCGGCATCCAGGACCTCGGCGGTGCCGGCCTGACCTGCGCCGCGAGCGAGACGGCGGCCAACGGCAAGATGGGCATGGACTTCGACGTCTCGGCCGTGCCCCGGCGCGAAGACGGCATGGAGCCCTTCGAGGTCATGACCTCGGAGTCCCAGGAGCGGATGCTGGCCATCGTCACCCCGGATGACCTCCCCGAGGTGCTGCGGCTCTGCGAGCGCTGGGAGGTCCTGGCCACCGTGGTCGGCAAGGTCACCGACCCCGACGAGCACGGCGTCGGCATGCTGCGCATCGTAGACGGCTTCGACGGCGAGGTCCTGGCCGACGTGCCCGCCTCCAGCCTCCACGACGCCGCGCCCGTCTACGAGCGCCCCCTCGCCGAGCCCGCCGACCGGGCCGCTCGCCAGAGCGACGCCCCGGCGGCGCCCACGGCCGCAGATGCCACCGAGGCGCTGCTGGGCCTGCTCTACGACACCACCTGGGTGTCGTCGCAGTACGACCACCAGCTCTTCCTCAACACCGTCGAGGGCCCGGGCGGCGATGCCGTGGTCCTGCGGCTCAAGCACCCCACCACCGGCGTCGACACCGGTCGGGGCCTGGCCCTCACCACCGACGGCAACCACCGCTGGTGCGCCGTCGACCCCCGCCAGGGCACCGCCCTCACCCTGGCCGAGTCCATCCTGAACCTGGCGTGCGTCGGGGCCCGCCCCATGGCCGTGGTCAACTGCCTGAACTTCGGCAACCCCGAGCACCCCGAGGTCATGTGGCAGCTCTCGGAGTCGGTCGACGGGCTGAGCGAGGCCTGCCTCGCCTTCGGCCTCCCGGTCATCGGCGGCAACGTCAGCCTCTACAACGAGTCCCGCGGCACCGACATCGACCCCACCCCGGTCATCGGCCTGCTCGGCGTGGTCGACGAGCTCACCCGCCGGCCCCCCGGGGTCACCCTGGCCGAGGGCGACCAGCTCCTGCTGCTGGGCGACGACCTCGCCGGCCCGGCCCCGTCGCTGGCCGGTTCGGCCCAGGCGTGGGCGGCCGGGAGCAAGGGCGGTGCGCTGCCGGCCTTCGACCCCCAGCTCCACAGCCGGGTGGCCGACCTCGTCCGCAACCTGGTCACCGGTGAGGTGCTCAGCGGCGTGCACGACGCCTCCTCCGGCGGGCTCGGCGTGGCCCTCGCCGAGCTCAGCGTCCGCTCCGGCGTGGGCGTCGACGTGACCGGCCTGCCCGGCACCGCCCACCTGTTCGCCGAGGCGCCGTCCCGCGTGGTGGTGGCCGTGGCCGCCGACCACGTCGATGCCGTCCTGGCCGCGGCTGCCGGCGCGCAGGTGCCTGCCGTCGCCCTGGGCACCGCCGGGGGCGACCGCTTCGCCCTCTCCGGCCCCGACGGGACGCTGGTCGAGGTCGGTGTCGCCGACCTCACCGCCACCTGGCGGGATCGCCTCCCGGACGCCCTCGGCGCCGGCACCACGCAGGCCTGATCGGGACGGCCCCAGGGCCGACCCAACGATCCGCCGGCGCCAGGGCTCTGGTGTCCGTGGCGACTCGACAGCGGTGGCAGGCGTGGGCAGGCGTGGCGGCCGCAGTGGTGGGCGCGCTCCCGCTGGTGAGCGGGACGTCGGCGGGGGCGGCCCCCGTGCGGGAGCTGGCGCCGGAGACCACGACGGTCCCCATCGGCCAACCCCTCCGCGTGGCCACCGGCTGCCCGCCGCTCAGCCAGCACCGGGTGGTGGAGCAGCACCCCGAGGTCAGCCTGGTGGTGGGCACCGGCGCGACCTCCCGTCGGGCCGCTCGCGGCGTGGCGCCCGACGCCGACGGCGTCGTCACGATCACCGTGCCGGCCTGGGTCGACCCGACCGAGCCGGCCACCCTGGTCGGCCGGTGCTCCGGCTCGGGCACCAGCACCACGACGACCTACGACCCGGTCCCGGTCGACGTGATGGCCGGCTCGCCGGCCTGGCCGGGACCGGTGCTCGACCCGGCGCCGGCCACCCGTGAGGGCGGCCAGCTCTTCGTCGTGCGCGGCGGGGGCTGCCCGCCCGGCGCCGACGCCCAGGTCCGGCTCAGCGACGACACCGGCACGGTGCGCTACCAGCAGCAGGAGTCCGTCGACGCCGCCGGTCGGTTCGTGGTGGAGGTCTACCTCTACGACGAGCTCGCCGGATCGTTCTCCGGCGAGCTGTCCTGCACCTCCGGCGCCTTCGAGCTGCTGTCGCCGCCCTTCGCCCTCACCGTGGTGCCCCGGCCGCAGCTGGGCGAGCTGTCGGTGGGCTACGACCCGATCACCGGCGTCCGCTCCTACGGCGGCACCGGCTGCGGTCCGGGCGACCGAGTCACCCTCGACGTCTCCGGCGAGTCGCAGGGCAACGGGTTCCAGCCCGGCCCCCCGCAGAACTCCGCCGGCCACGTGGCGGCGCACCTCACCACGACCGTGCGCGCCGACGGCACGTTCTCGGCGACCTGGACGGGCCCGAGCGGCCCGGCCCGGGTCGCCGTCCGGACCGACTGCGGTGATCCGGCCACCACCGGCTATCGACTGCTGCCGAGCGAGCAGACCACCTCGGCCACCGGCGCGAAGGTGCTCGACCTGTCCTCGGGCGGCCACCGGCCGGGCAGCACCCTGTTCGCGGTGGTCGACTTCGCGTGCCGCTCCGAGGCCTCGGGCCTGCAGGTGACCGACCCCTACGGGGCGACCCTGTCCGAGGTGCCCCTGGCCGACGACTTCGCCCACCCGGTGCTGGTGCCGGCCACGCCCGGGGCCTACTACCTCGTCCCCACGTGCGACGGCGTGCGCGGCCGCCCCACCCTGTTCGCCGTCGATCCCGTCGAGGTCAGCCTCGAGCCCGGTGCGATCTCGGGCGGCGCCGGCCCGGCCACGCCGGCCACCGCGGCCACCGCGCTCCCGGGCTCGCCCACCTACACCGGCTGACCGGCTCCGCCGTAGCGTCGGCCCATGGCCGCTGACGTCGAACCGCCCCTGGTCCTGGCCTCGGGGTCACCCCGCCGGCGCGAGCTGCTCGCGTCGCTCGGCGTGGCGTTCACGGTGCGGCCCGCCGGCATCGACGAGACCCCGCTTCCGGGCGAGGCCGCCGAGGACCTGGTCCGGCGGTTGGCGGTGGGCAAGGCCCAGGCCGCGCTCGACGTCGCACCCGAGGCCGACGTGGTGGTGCTGGCCGCCGACACCGTGGTGGTCCTCGAGGGCGAGGTGCTCGGAAAGCCGGCCGACGCCGCCGAGGCCCGAGCGGTCCTTCGCCGGCTGTCCGGCCACCGCCACGTCGTGCTCACCGGTGTCGCCGTCGCCCGGCGCTCGATCGGGGGCGCCGGGCTGGGCCCGGCCTCCTCGCTCGATGTGGAGGTCGAGGCCACCGCGGTCGAGTTCCGCGCCCTCGACGACGACGAGGTCGACCGCTACGTCGCCACCGGCGAGCCGCTCGACAAGGCCGGCTCCTACGGCATCCAGGGCGGGGCCGGCGCCTTCGTGGCCTCGATCGAGGGCGACCGCGACAACGTGATCGGCCTCGGCCTGGCGACCGTGCGCCGGCTCCTGGCCGGCGCCGGCGTCAGCCTCCCGAGCTGAAGGCGTCGGCCGCCACGCCCAGCGGCGTGGGGTCGTCGCGGTCGCGCCAGAAGTCCTGGGGCACGGTGATGGGCTTGGGGCCGTGCTGGTGGCCGCGGGGGAGCCCGATCGACTCGACGGGCAGCTCGACGGCGGGGTCCAGCTCGTCGAGGCGCTCCTCGAACTGCTCGAGCGAGTCGGCCTCCACCAGCCGCCGGCGGGCGGCCGGGCCCACGGGGTAGCCCTGCAGGTACCAGCCCACGTGCTTGCGCAGGTCCCGCACGCCCACCGTCTCGCCGTGCCACTCCACCAGGCGGCGGGCGTGGTCCCGCATGGCCTCGACCACCTTGCCCACCGGTGGGGCCGAGTCGACGTGGCGCCCGTCGAACGCCGCGGCCAGGTCGCCGAACAGCCACGGCCGGCCGAGGCAGCCGCGCCCCACCACCACGCCGTCGCAGCCGGTCTCGGCCACCATCCGGAGCGCGTCGGCGGCCACCCAGATGTCGCCGTTGCCGAGCACGGGGATGGACGTGACCGCCTCCTTGAGGCGGGTGATGGCCGTCCAGTCGGCGACGCCGGAGTAGGCCTGGTAGGCGGTGCGGGCGTGCAGGGCGACGGCGGCCACGCCCTCGGCCTCGGCGATGGGCCCGGCGTCGAGGTAGGTCAGGTGGTCGTCGTCGATGCCCATGCGGAGCTTGACCGTGACCGGCACGTCGCCCGCGCCCGCGACCGCAGCCCGCACGACGTCCTGGAACAGCCGGCGGCGCCAGGGCAGGGCCGAGCCGCCGCCGTGGCGGGTGATCTTGCGCACGGGGCAGCCGAAGTTGAGGTCGACGTGCTCGGCACCCAGCTCGTTGACGAGCTTGCTGACGGCCTGGCCCAAGATGGCCGGGTCGGTGCCGTAGAGCTGGATGGACCGGGGCGACTCGTCGGGGCCGAACCGGGCGAGGTGGTGGGTCTTCTCGTGGCCCTCGACCAAGCCGCGGGCCGCCACCATCTCGCTGACGTAGATGCCGGCGCCCTGCGAGCGGCACAGCGCACGGAACGGGGCGTTGGTGACGCCGGCCATGGGGGCGAGCACCACCGGGGGCCAGACCTCGTGCGGCCCGATGTGCAGCGGGGCGCGCGCGGGCGCCGTGACGGCGGTGGGGGTCTCGAGCACGTCGGACATGGCCCGTCCAGGCTGCCAGACGACCTCGCCGGTGCCACCACCGGGACGCCCGTCATGGCGCGTCGGGCGGCGGCTCCTTGCTGGGTGGACCGCGAGCCCGCGGCCCGTCGCCGTCCCGAGAGCCCCCGATGTCGCCGCGCCGCCTCGCCGCCCTGTCCCTGCTCGTGGTGGTGCTGGCCGCCTGCTCGGGCTCGAAGGGGAGCGACGGCCTGGCCACGCCGCCGGTGGCCAGCGCCGATGCCTACACCCGCTCGCTGGCCGCGGGCCTCGCGGCGAAGGGCGGCAACTTCGAGCTCAGCAAGGCGGGGGCGGCGTGCACCGCCAAGGCCTGGGTGCGAGACATCGGCCCCCGACACCTCGCGGCGAGCGAGCTCCGACCGGAGGACCTCGAGGCGCAGGACCTGGTGCTGGGCCGCCTCGACCTCCCGCCCGAGCAGGCCGGCCGGGTGGTGGCGGCGCTGGAGCGCTGCGTGCCCGACGCCTTCGCCACCTTCCGCACGGGCATGGCGGCCGGCCAGGAGGCCGATGCCCGGGCCTGCTTCACCAAGGCGCTCGACGACGGGTTCGTGCGCCAGCTGCTGGTGGCCAGCCTCCAGGGCGACGAGGTGCCCGAGGCGCTCCGGGGCCGGCTGGCCACGGCCTCGCGGTCCTGCGGGATCCCCTACGCCGGTTGAGGCGTGGGCGCCGACGTCGCCTTCGGCGGTCGCTTCTTCACGTACTGGCGGCCGAGCACGAAGATGATCGGCAGGGTGAGCACCAGGGGCCCGACGAAGGCGAGCGGCCGGGTGAGCCACCACTGCAGGTCCGGACGGCGCACCTGCTCGTCGTGGAGCACGAAGTGCCCGAACGCCGCCCACAGGGCCATGCCGGTGGAGTGGAACAGGAAGAGCGGCAGCGAGAACCGGTTGATGACCTCGCTGACGGTGGCCCACCGGTTGGAGGTCTCCAGGCGGTGCAGCACCCACGGTCGCAGGAGCAGCGCCACCCCGGCCTGGAACAGCAGCAGGGCCAGGATGCAGATGGTGGGCGGCGCCATGTTCGAGACCTTCTCGCCGGGCACGCCGACCATGGAGCCGGGGTAGAGCTCCGAGCCCACCAGCGCCGCCAGGCCGAACAGGCCGGCCCACGCCATGCCCCAGGCCACCCGGCGCCCGGCCGCCACCAGCGGCTCCCAGAAGTAGCCGAGCTGGTGGCAGGTGGCCCAGATCACGACCATGTTCACCCAGCCGGCCCAGGACACGTCGTGGCTGAACCGGGCGACGTCGACGATGACCGCGATGCCGACGCCCCAGACCAGCACCAGCGCACCGAACTTCTCGTGCAGCCAGTGGGTGATGGGGAACAGCAGGATCAGCAGCAGGTACACGATGATGAACCAGAGCGGGCTGAGGATCAGCTTCACCGACCGGCCCACGCCGTCGACGTCCCACACCGCGACGGCCACCGAGCCGATGAGCCACCAGCCCGCCGCCAGGGCGAGCGCCGGCCGGGCCAGCTGGCCGGCTCGGCTCCAGGCGAAGCCCAGCGTGGTCCGGAAGCGGCCCTTCTCCTCGGCCGCCTCCCAGCTCTCGGAGTGGGCGAAGCCGCCCACGAAGAAGAACAGCGGCATGACCTGGAACAGCCAGGTGGCGATGAACAGGCCGTGGGTGAACCCGATGGGGTTGGAGGCGTGGGGCCCGTCGTCCTCCCAGATGATGATGGTGAACACCCAGTGCCAGGCCACCACCACGAGCAGGCTGAAGGCCCGCACGAAGTCGATGAAGCGGTCCCGATCGCCCACGGTGGGCGTGGGCGGGTCCATGAGGTCGGCGACCTGGTCGGCCGTGGTCCCCGCCGTCTCCTGCGCCATCCGCGGACACTACCGTCGCCGGATGGCCCGAACCCGGAGCTGGTGGCCGGTCGTGGCGCTCGTCGCCGGCCTCGTGGTGGTCAACGTGGTGAGCAACCGGGTGGTCTCCGAACGGCTCTACGTCCCGTGGGCCGTGCTCTCCTCCGCGGTCCTGCTGGCGTTCGCCGTGCGCCTCGACGGCCGGAGCTTTGCCGACCTGGGGCTGGCTCGCCGCCAGGTCCCCCGGGGCCTCCGGTGGGGCGCCGTGCTGGCCGGCACCGTGGTGGCCATCTACGTGGTGGGCCTGCTGCTGCCCGCAACCCACGACCTGTTCCAGGACGAGCGGGTGAAGGGCTGGACCCTCGGCGAGACCCTGTTCGCCGCCTTCGTGCGGGTCCCCCTCGGCACCGTGCTGCTCGAAGAGGTCGCCTTCCGCGCCGTGGTGCCCGCCGTGGTGGGGGCCCGCACCCGGCGGTGGGTGGCCGTGGCCGCCTCGGCCGTGCTCTTCGGCCTCTGGCACGTGCTGCCCTCGCTGCACCTCGACCACGTGAACCCGGTGGCCGACGACACCCTCGGGCGCCTGCCCCTGTGGGTCACGGTGGGCGCCTCGGTGCTGTCCACGGCGGCGGTCGGGGTGTGGTTCTGGTGCCTGCGCCGCTGGTCCGACAGCCTCCTCGCCCCCATGGCCCTCCACTGGGCCACCAACGGCCTCGGCTACCTGTTCGCTTGGTGGGCGTGGCGCTGACTCCACCCGCCGGCGGGCTGACCTGGGAACTGGTGGAACGGACCGGGCCGCGTGCGATGATGGGGCCCGTGCGCGAACCGGTTGAAGACGTCGTCCTGGCCCGAGACCCCGACGACGACTCGCCGAAGGAAGCGTGCGGCGTCTTCGGCGTCTACGCCCCCGGCCAGCCCGTGGCCCACCTGACCTACCTCGGGCTCTACGCCCTGCAGCACCGGGGCCAGGAGTCGGCCGGCATGGCCGTCTCCGACGGCACCGACGTGACCGTGGTGAAGGACATGGGCCTGGTGTCGCACGTCTTCGACGAGCGCACCCTCGCCCCGCTCACCGGCCACCTGGCCATCGGCCACACCCGGTACTCCACCACCGGCTCCAGCACCTGGCGCAACGCCCAGCCCGTCTACCGCGGCGTGGGCGAGACCCAGTTCGCCCTGGGCCACAACGGCAACCTGGTCAACACCGCCGAGCTGGCCGAGGAGGCCGGCATGCTGCCCGGCACCGTGGCGTCCGACTCGGACCTGGTGGCCGAGCTGGTGGCCCACGAGCTCGAGCGGGCCGACCAGCACGACGAGGTCGACCCCGACGCCGCGGTGGGCGCCTCGCTCGACGCTGCGGTGGCCAAGGTGCTGCCCCGCCTGCAGGGCGCCTTCTCGCTCACGATCATGGACGAGCACCGGGTGATCGGCGTGCGGGACCCCAACGGGTTCCGGCCGCTGTGCCTCGGCCGGCTCGACGACGGCGGCTGGGTGCTGGCCTCGGAGAGCCCGGCGCTCGACGTCGTCGGCGCCCACTTCGTGCGCGAGGTCGACCCCGGCGAGATGGTCATCATCGACGAGACCGGGGTGCGCTCGGTCATGCCGTTCCCGCCCGAGCGGCTCGACCCCAAGCTCTGCGTCTTCGAGTTCGTCTACTTCGCCCGCCCGGACACCCGCCTGTACGGCCGGAGCGTGCACCACGCCCGCGTGCGCCAGGGCGAGCTGCTCGCCGAGCAGGCGCCCGTCGAGGCCGACATGGTCATGGGCGTCCCCGAGTCCGGCCTCCCCGCCGCCGAGGGCTACGCCCGGGCGAGCGGCATCCCCTACGGCCAGGGCCTGGTGAAGAACCGCTACATCGGCCGCACGTTCATCGCCCCCAGCCAGGAGCTGCGGGCCCAGGGCGTGCGCATGAAGCTCAACCCGCTCAAGGAGAACCTGGCCGGCAAGCGCGTGGTGGTGGTCGACGACTCCGTCGTCCGGGGCACCACCCAGAAGCAGCTGGTCAAGATGCTGCGCGAGAGCGGGGTGAAGGAGGTCCACCTCCGCCTCACCTCGCCGCCCATCAAGTGGTCCTGCTTCTACGGCATCGACACCGGCCGCCGCTCGGAGCTGCTGGCCCACAACCTCACCGTCGACGAGATCCGCGACTACCTCAACGTCGACTCCATCGCCTTCATCACGCTCGACCGCCTGATCTCCTCCACCGGCACCAGCGGCGCCGGCTTCTGCGACGCCTGCTTCACCGGGAACTACCCCGTGGCCGTGCCGGTGTCGCTGACCAAGGGCGTGCTCGAGGTCAGCGAGCGGGTGGGCCACACCGGCGAGGCCGTGCCCGTCCCCGCCCCCGGCGACGACCTGTTCACCAGCACCCGGCTCCCCGCCGACGACGCCCACCAGGGCAGCTGAAGCCCTCTACTTCCCACCACCGGAGCAAGGACCACACCGATGGGCGAGACCTATGAAGCCGCGGGCGTCGACATCGCTGCCGGCGAAGAAGCCGTGCAGCGCATCAAGGACAAGGTGCGCTCGACGTTCCGCCCGGAGGTCATCGGCGACATCGGGGGGTTCGGCGGGCTGTTCAGCTTCGCCCAGCACCGCTACCGCCACCCGGTGCTGGTGTCGTCGACCGACGGCGTCGGCACCAAGGCGCTGATCGCCCAGGCGGCCGGGCGGTTCGACACCATCGGCGTCGACCTGGTGGCCATGTGCGTCGACGACCTGGTGTGCCAGGGTGCCGAGCCCCTCTTCTTCCTCGACTACATCGCGGTCGGCAAGCTCGACCCGGACCACATCGAGCAGCTGGTCGAGGGCGTGGCCGAGGGCTGCCGCCAGGCCGGCTGCGCCCTGATCGGCGGCGAGATGGCCGAGCACCCCGGCGCCATGGAGCCCGGCGAGTTCGACCTGGTGGGCTTCGCGGTCGGCGTGGCCGAGCGGGACCAGCTCATCACCGGCGAGCACGTGAAGGCGGGCGACGCCCTCATCGGCCTCCCGTCGCCCGGCATCCGCTCGAACGGCTACTCCCTGGCCCGCCACGCGCTCCTCGAGACGGCCGGCCGCTCGCTCGACGGCCCCGCGTTCGACGGCGCGAAGCACACCCTGGCCGAGGAGCTCCTCGTGCCCTCGGTCATCTACGCGCCGGCCATCCAGGCGCTCCTCAAGCAGGTCGATGTGCGGTCCGTGGCCCACATCACCGGCGGCGGCCTGGCCGGCAACCTCACCCGGGTGCTCCCCAAGGGCGTCGACGCGGTGGTCGACCCGCGGACCTGGGAGGAGCCCCGCGTGTTCGCCGAGATCCGCCACGCCGGCTCCATCTCGGTCGACGAGATGCGCAAGGTGTTCAACCTGGGCATCGGCATGGTGGTGGTGGTCCCGGCGGACGAGGCCCACCGGGCCATCGACGTCCTCCGGTCCCACGGCCAGCGCGCCGTCGAGATCGGCGCCGTGGAGAAGGGCACCGGCGAGGTCCGGTTCACCGCGCACGATCCGCGCTGAGGCTCGTCACGCACGCGCCGCCGGGCGCTCCTCGTTGTCGTGCCGCTGGCGCACCTCGGTGGTGTGCCCTCCCGCCTCTCGGCACAGCGAGGGAGCAGGTCACGTGGCAGAGCTCATCGACCGGCGCCGTGCCGGCCGGGTGGCCGCAACGGCTCCGCAGGCGGCCCTGCGCTACGAGCCGGTCGTCGACCTCGCGACCTTCGCGGTCGTGGGGGCCACCGTCGTGGCGCCGAGCGGTGCCCGCCACGACCTCGCGCTCCTGGGCCGGGCCGCGGCGGAGTTCGCCCGGTCGGCCCCGCCCGCCTGGTGGTTGGCCGTGCCGCTCTCGCTGGACGGGCACCGCGGCCGGGAGGTCGCCGGATCGGTGGGGGCGGCGGCCGTGGCGGCCGGCCTGGCCCTCGACCGCCTCCTCGTCGAGGTCGACCCGTCGTGCTTCGCCGACCGCGCCGCCGCCGACGCGGTCCGAGGGCTCTCGGGCCTCGGCATCCGGGTGGGGCTCAGCGGTCTCGGGCCGCACCGGACCACCCTGGTGCACCTCCGCTCGGCACCGGTCGAGGTCGTCGTCCTCGACACGACCTGGGTCGGCGGCGCCGACCCCGTGGGTCAGCGGACGCTGGCGGCGCAGCTCGCGGTCGCTCGGCGGCTCGGCCTGACCACCATGGCCACCGAGGTCGAGACCGGCGAGGGCGCGCTCCTCCTGGCGATGACCTCGTGCCAGCTGGCGCGTGGCCGGTGGTTCGGCGAAGCGCAGCCGATCGCCGCCCTCGCCCGCCGCCTCGCACCCGGTCGAGCCGTCTGAGGCCGCGGCGCCGCCACGGTCAGAGGACGCCCAGGCGTTGAGCCACCACCACCGCCTCGGCCCGCGACCGCACGCCGAGCTTCCGGTAGAGGTTGCGCAGGTGGGTCTTGAGCGTGTTGGGGGACAGGTAGAGGTCGCCGGCGATCGCCGCGAGCGAAGCAGGCCCGGCGATGGCCCCGAGGACCTCGGCCTCGCGGGCCGTGAGGCGGGCGGGATCGGGTTGGCCCGGGCCGGCCGGGTGCTCGAGCAGCGGGTGCCACGGGCCGGGGAGGGCGTTCAGGGCGACCCGGGCGGCGGCAGGGAGCTCGAGGAACGGCCCGGCCAGCGCCTCGGGCGCGGCCACGGCCAGGGCGGCCACGAGCTCGTCGGCGAGCGAGTCGCTCCCGACGTGAGCGGCGATCGTGGCCCGGGCGACCAACCGGTGCAACCGGGTGATCGGCCAGCTGGGGGCCCGCCAGGCCTCGACCTCCTCGGCGCGGGTCGGGTCCAGCTCGGCGAGGGCGACGACGGTGTCCGGCCCGATGGCGAGGTCGGCGAGCGCCGCCAAGGCCCGCCCTCGCTCGCCGAGGCGTCCGAGGGCCCGGGCGCGGAGTGCGCCGGCGCGCTGGTGCCAGGCGTCCCGGTGCGGCGCCCGCACCTCGTCGAGGAGCTGGAGCGCCAGGTCGGGATCGCCGGCGCGCAGGGCGGCCTGGGCCCGGATGGTGAGCGCCGCGGTGCGCCGGACCACCGAGCGCTGGCGGACGGCCACCTCGTCGGCTCGGGCCAGCGCGTCCTGGAGGAGGGCTTCGTCGCCCTGGAGGAGGCCGACCTGGGCGCGGGCCAGGTGGGCCTCGCCCAGCACGTGGTGGTCGGGCAGGCCGCGGTGGGCCGCTGCGGCGGTGGCGTCGGCAGCGTGGCGCAGGGCGGCCCGGGCCTCGCCTCGCAGCGCGTGGGCCCACGCCGCGGTGGCCTGGCCGTGGAGGCGGGGGAGGAACGCGACGGCGGGATCGTCGGCGATCGCGTCCAGTCGGGCCACGGCGTGGTCCCAGCGGTACAGCAGGACCTCGGCCCGGGCGGCGGCCACCGCCGCCAGCGGTCGGGCGTGACCTGGGGGCTCGCCCGGGCCGGCGTCGGCGACCGTGGCGAGGGCCCGCTCGGCGCGGGCGAGGGCGACGTCGGCCCGGGTCCCGTGCAGGACGGAGGAGGCGAAGGTGGTGTCGTGGCGGACCTGTTGGGCGGGCGTCAGGCGGGGACGGTCGAGCGTGGCGCTGGCGAGCACGTCGGTGGCGGCCTCGTGCTGGCCCGCGCCGAGGGCGAGGGCTGCGTAGTGGAGCGCCGGCTCCGGGTCGCCGTCCCAGATCGGGCGCGGCACCACCTCGAACAACGACCAGAGGTCGTGGTCGTCGCCCTGCTCGGCGGCGCGGAGCGACGAGGCCACCAGGAGCTCCACCGCGCCGGCCCAGAGGCCGCGATCGACCAGCAGCTGGATGGCCCGGCGGGGGTGGTCGGCCTCCTGGTGCCACGCTGCGGCAGCTCGCGCCAGCTCCTGGGGCCGGGGGTCGGAGACCACCTCGAGCCGCCGTCGGAGCCCCGTGGCGAGGAGCGTCGGCAGCACGAGGGCGTCGCGATCGGTGGGGTCGGGCTCGAGGATCGGTTCGGTGCGCGCCAGGGCCACCAGCCGAGCGCCGGCACCCGGACCGAGGAGCGCGTCGGCCAGCCGAGGGGAGAGCCCGTCGACGGCCGCAGCCACGAGCAGCACCTCCACCTCCTCGGCCGAGCACGCGTCGACGACGGCGGTGGTCAGCACCTCCGCCAGGGCGTCCACGATGGCGTCGACCTCCTCGGGGGTGGGAGCTGCCTGGCGGCGGCCCAGCTCCGCGGCGGCCTTGGCCGCCGTGGCCCAGCCGCCGCTGCGCTGCGCCAGCTCCCGCACCCACCCCGGTGGGTCGGCGACGTCCTCGCCGGCGGCGCCCGCCAGGGCGGCGGCGTCGAGCGCGAGGTCGGCGTCGCCCAGCACGCCGACGCGACCGTCGATGACCAGCCGCGCCACCGGCCAGTCGACGTAGCGGCGCGCGGTGGTGGCGGTCTGCACGCCGGCGTCCGCGTAGGCGCTGAGCTCGTCGGCGACGCGGTCGAGCTTCACGTCGTCGAGCAGGTGGAGGTCGTCGAACCCGACGAACGCCTCGGGCTCGTCGCGCAGCCGCTCGAAGAGGGAACCGGGGCCCCGCGCCTCGATGGCGGCCCAGGCGGCCTCGACGGCGGGGAGCGCCGGCAGGCCGCCGAGGGCGGGCGCCGGGCCGGCGACCACGAGCCGGGCCCCGCCGCGGTCCCACGCCTCCCACCGGGCGGGGGCCGCCTGGTGCCGGCGCTGGAACCAGGTGGTGCGCCCGCTGCCCGGCCGGGCGACGAGGACGAGCAGGCGCGACCGGACGGGGTCCTCGTCCCGCCCGCCCTGCAGCACTCGCCCGGTCCCGTACACAGGGAGAGAGGAACGATCGCGGCTCGCCACGTGACGGTGGGCGATCCGTTGTGGGCGAGAAGTGACGAACGTCGCATTCGTCCGTGTCAGAGTCGCCGGGTGATCGGCTCCTCCTGGGGTGCGATCGTCAGGCTCGCCGGCCCTTGCCGGCCCCACTGCGCCCCGGAGCGCCGCCCTCGGGGCGGTCGCTCCCCTGCGCGGCGTGGCCGCCTTCGCCTTCCTCGCCGCGGCGGTCGCGCTCCTGGCCTGGAGCGGGCTCCAGGGCGTCGAGGCTGCCACCGCCGCCCGCCTGAGCCGCTGGCTGGGCACCACGGCGAGCGCCAACGGCTCGGTCGTGCGGGTCGTCGTCGACGCCCACCCCGACGATCCGGCCATCCCGGCGGGCGGCCGCGTGGAGGGCGGCTTCACCATCGCCCCGGGCTGCAGCGTCGCCTTGTTCCTGGCCCCGATGCTCGGCGCCGCCGCCCTGCTGGTGCGCAACCGCCGGCTGGCCGTGCGCGCCGTCGTGCGCGCCGCTCTGGTGGTGGGGCCCGTGCTCCTCCTGGTGTCGCAGGCTCGCTTCGTCGCCACCGCCCTCCTGATCGACCACGTCGGCCAGGACCGCGGCTTCGGCCTCGCCCACGTGCTGGTGGGCTCGATCATCTCGACGGTCGGCCTCGTCGCCGGCCTCGGCACGTTCGTCTGGCTGTGCCTGCGCGCCGACGGATCGCCGTCCCCCTCGCCCCAACCAGCTTGATCCCCATCCAAGGAGAACCCGCCATGCCCCGCAACGCCCCACGCCGTCGGACCCGACGGTTCGTCGCCTCCGTCGCCGCCGCGGTGGCCGTGACCTCGCTCACCGGTGGGGCCGCCTCCGCGGCCCCGCTGCCCACCGACGCCCCGGCGCCGGGCATCTCCAAGGCCATGGCCAACGGGGTCAACGTCCGCCTCCTCGGCACCGACCAGCTCATCCCCACGGTCCAGGCCAACAACGACGGCACCATCCACCCGTTCGCCACCAACCCGGCCAACGCCATCGTGGCCGACCTCCCCGACGCCATCTCGGTCGGCGTGGTGGGCCAGGTCACCTACGCCTATCCCCGGGACACCACGTTCCACCCGGCGGCGCACCCGAACAACCTCCTGGTGTCGGCGGCCTGCTCCGGCTTGATCGCGGAGAACTCGCTGATCGAGATCGGCAACACCGGTGACTGCAGCTCCACCACGTCACCGTCGGACGGCATCCGCCTGGACCTGGGCGGCATCGGCCTCCGCGCCGGCGCGGCCTACTCGTCGTGCACCGTCGACAACCAGGGCTACTGGACCGGCGACTCCACGCTGGCCAGCGTGCGGCTGGTCACCCCGGCCATCCCGCCGTTCATCCCGGAGGTCACGCTGTTCGAGGTCCCCATCGATCCGGACCGCAACTTCGGCATCGACCTCGGCATCGCCCAGGTGATGATGAACAAGGCCACCATCATCGGTGGCGCCCAGGACGGCAACCTGATCACCGACTCCAACCTGCCCCTGCCCGCTGACGCCGACGGCGTCATGGTGGAGGCGCTCGACGTCACCGTGGGCGGTGCGCTGGGCGTCGAGACCGGGTTCCGGGTCGGCCAGTCGGTCTGCTACAAGAGCATCGCCGCCGCCCCGCCCCAGATCCCGCTGGTCCCCAAGCAGGGCGTGCCGGTCGCGGCCAGCACCGCAGCGGGCCTGCTCGGCCTCGCCGCCCTCGGCTACCGCCGCCGGGCCACGGCCGCCACCCGCTGACCGCTTCCCGCACGGGTGGGGCGGCAGCTCGCCGCCCCACCCGACCGCGTGGCGACCACCACCGTCGCCCTGCGATCCCCTGATCGGCGTGCTCGGCACGCACCACGAGAGGACCCCCAGATGTATCGATCGATCCGGCCCGGAGCCGGCGTCGCCGTCGCCGGCGCCAGCACCACCGCTGCCGTCAACGCCACCCACCTCCCCGTCACGGGCGCCAACGTGCTCGTCCTGTTGGTCGTCGGCCTGACCCTGGTCGCGCTCGGCTTCGTGCTGCTGCGCGCCCGGCTGCAGGCCCAGGCCTCCGCCCGTTGACCCCCCGTCGCCCCCCAGCCGACGGTCGCCGTGGGGTCGCCACGGCCGCCGGCTGATGGGCGACCTGGGGCTGCTCCCTGCGGTCAACACCCTCGCCTTCCTGCTGTGCGTGGTCTTCCTGAGCTACGTCACCATGATCGTGGTGGCGTACCTCCGGGAGGGCCCGCACGCGGCAGGTGACCCCACGTCGTTCGCCTGGCACGTGCTCGTGCCCTGCCTCGACGAAGCCCGCGTCGTCCGCCGCTCCGTCGAGCGGATGCTGGCCGACCTGCCGCAGGTGCACGTGTGGTGCATCGACGACGCGTCCACCGACGACACCCTCGCCATCCTGCGGAGCCTCGAAGGCCGGTCGCCACGGGTGCACGTCGTGGCCCGCACGCTGCCGGAGGCCCGCCAGGGCAAGGGCGAAGCCCTGAACGCCGGATGGGCGGCCATCCGCGCCTGGGTGCCGGCCACCACCGATCGGGCATCGGTCCTGGTCGGCGTGGTCGACGCCGACGGCGAGCTCGACGTCGGCGCGCTCCGGGCCCTCTCGGGCCCGGACTACTTCGCCGACCCCACCGTCGGCGCGGTGCAGCTGGCGGTGCGCATCGCCAACCGCTCCACCGGGCACCACGTCCGGACCACCGGGTGGGCCCGCCAGCTCCTCGTCGACCTCCAGGACGTCGAGTTCATCGGTCCCATCGCCGGGATGCAGCTGCTGCGCCGCCGTTCGGCCAGCGTCTCCATGGGCGGCAACGGCCAGTTCACCCGGCTGTCGATCCTCGACGACATCGCCTCGTGGGCCGGGACCCCGTGGCACGGGGCGCTCCTGGAGGACTTCGAGCTGGGCCTCCACGTCCTGCTCTCGGGGATGCGCACCGCCTACTGCCACCACAGCGCCGTCTCCCAAGAGGGCCTGAGCTCGTTGCGGCTGCTGGTCCGCCAGCGCAGCCGGTGGGCCCAGGGGTCCATGCAGTGCGCGCAGTACCTGCGGCCCGTGATGGCGAGCACCCGCGTGGGCAACCTCGCCGCGTTCGAGATCTGCTACTTCCTGCTGATGCCGTGGATCCAGCTGGTGGGCACGGTCATCTACGTCTTCGCGTACCTCATCCTCGTCTGGTACCTCGCCACCGTCGGCCTCTCGCCGGGGGCCTGGATCGACTCCGGCCAGTGGGGCGTGCTGCCGCTCCTGTTCCTCGGCGGCATCGGCCCGTTCTTCATCTGGGGCCCGCTGTACCGGCGCCGGACCGAGCCGGCCACCACCCGCCGGCGCGCCGTGGTGCTGGGCTTCGCCTCCTGGATCTACTCGAACCTGCACTACGTGGCCACCTGGTGGGCCTTCGCCCGGGTGCTCGCCGATCGGGACGACTGGAAGAAGAGCGAGCGGGTCTCGGGCCCGTCCGCCGAGGCCCCGGCGGTGGCGCCGTGAGCGCGCCGCCGAACGACGAGGTCGTGGTGGTGGCCGGCACCCGGCCGGAGGCCATCAAGGTCGCGCCGCTGGTGCACGCGCTGCGCGAGCCGGGCTCGCCCTGGCGCGCCCACCTCATCGGCACCGGCCAGCACCCGGACCTGGCCGACCAGGCCCTGGCCGACCTCGGCCTGTTCGCCGACGAGCGCCTCGCCCTCGATCCCGCCGACCGGTCCTCGCAGGGTCGGCTCCTCGCCGCCCTGCTCCCGCGCCTCGAAGCCGCCATCGGTCGTCGCCCTGCGGCGGCCGTGGTGGTCCAGGGCGACACCGCGAGCGCCCTCGCCGGCGGCCTGGCGGCCCTGTGGTCCCGGGTCCCGCTGGTGCACCTGGAGGCCGGGCTGCGCAGCGGCGACCTCGCCCACCCGTTCCCCGAGGAGGCCTACCGCCGCCAGCTCGGGACCATCAGCGCCCTGCACCTCACGCCCACACCGCGCGCCACGGCCAACCTCCTCGCCGAGGGGACCGCGCCGGAGCGGATCTGCTGCACGGGCAACACCGTCGTCGACGCCACCCGCCGCATCGGCCGCGCGCCGCTCCCGCCCGAGTTGGTCCCCGCCACCGGCCTCCGCCGGGTGCTGGTCACCGTGCACCGGCGCGAGAGCTGGGGCGAGCCGTTGGCCGCCGTGCTGTCGGCCATCGCCGCGCTGGCCGACGAGCTGCCCGACATCGAGGTCCTGGTCCCCGTCCACCCCAACCCCCGCGCGCGAGGTGGTCCACGGGCTGCTGGGCGGCCGCGACCGGATCCGGCTGGTCGAACCGCTGCCGTACCGCCAGCTCATCGGGGTGTTGGCGTCGTCGGCGCTGGTGCTCACCGACTCCGGCGGCATCCAGGAGGAGGCGCCCTCGTTGGGCGTGCCCGTCCTGGTCTTGCGCGAGGTCACCGAGCGGCAGGAGGCCGTCGATGCCGGCTGCGCCCGGCTCGTGGGCACCGACGCCGCCGTGGTCCTCGCCGAGGCCCGTCGCCTGCTGCTCGATCGCGGCGCGTGGGAGCAGATGGCGCAGGTCGCGAACCCGTTCGGCGACGGCCACGCCGCCGAGCGAGCCGTCGCGGCCATCGGCGCGCTGGTGGCCGGCGATCCGCTGCCGACCTCGTGGCAGCCGGCTGGCCGCGAGGGTGCCCGATGAGCGGCCGGGCTCGGCTGCTCGGTCCCGTCGTCGCCGTCCTGGCGACCGTGGTCGCCATCGTGCCGTCGCTGGTCGGCGGCCGGGCGGCCGACGGCGTGGGGATGGCCGGCCAGCGGGCGGGGACCTGTCACGACCTGCTCGAGATCGAGGAGCAGTACGCGGTGAGCGACGCCCGGCCACCGGTGCCGTGCGCCGCGACCCACCTCGCCGAGACCATGGCCCTGAAGCGGCTGCCGGCTCGGCTCGCCGACTCGGCCGAGCGCCCCAGCCTGGAGCGGCTGCAGCTGCTGGCGCCGGGCCTGAGCTGCGGGTACGCCGACGTCGTCCGGTACCTCGGCAGCGATCCGCTCGACCCCCACTGGTTCGTCACCACCGAGGTGCGGTTCCCCTCGGCGGCGGCGTGGGCGAAGGGCGAGCGCCGCTTCCGCTGCGACGTGGTCGGGTCCCGTCGCGACAGCGACGGCCGGCCCACCCGCCGGGGGTCGCTGCGGAAGATCATGGAGACGCCGACGAGCGCGGCGGTGCGCCCGTGCCTGCTCGAGGGCTCGATCGTCCCGTGTGACCTCCCCCACGACAGCGAGGTCGTCGCCGGCGAGGGGCCACCGGTCGGTGGCGGCGCGCCGCGCGCCGAGTTCGAGGACAGCTGCCCCATCGCGGTCTCGGCCTTCGTGGGCGGCAAGCTGCCGGCCGGCACCGCCGCGGCGGTCACCGACCTGGTGCCGGGCCACGCCTACTGCGTGCTCCGGCTGCCGCCGGCCGCCGGTCCGCAGCGCGGCACGCGGGCCGTGCAGGCGAAGGGCGGCGGGTCGTGAGGGGCCACTCGGTGCGGATGGCGCTGGTCGTGGGCGTCGTCGTCACCATCGTCGCCCTGCTCCGGCTGCTCGTGCCGACCGCCATCGGCCTGGGCGACCAGGGCGACGCCCACCGGGCCACGTGCCAGCTCGACGTCGCCATGTCGTCCACCTGGACCGAGCGCACGACGCCGGACCGCAGCGCGTCGGCCTTCGTGCCCTTCCGCTGGGAGGACCACCGCTGGTACGGCGAGACGTGTGGCGCCGACGGCACCGGTGAGACCTACCGGACCACCGAGGTCACCCTCCTCCGGGGCGCCGAGCTGCTCACCCCGCTGCTGGGCTTCGACGGCGCGCTGGACCTGCGAGCCCTTGCCGTCCTCTCGTCGGTGGTGCTCGGGGTGCTGTCGGGCGTGGCCTGCCTCGTGCTGCCGGGCCGCCCAGGCGTCCGCGCCGGCATCGTCGCCCTCCTCGTGGCCGTCCTGCTCGACCAGCAGGTCGCCGGCGTGTTCGCGTCGGGCTACAGCGAGCCGGCGGCGCTGCTCGGCCTGTTCGCCGTGGTGCTGGCGGCACTGGCCGTCCTGCGCCGCCGCGAGGCGTCGGCCACCGCGCTCCTGGCCCTGGCCGGCGCCGGGGCGTTCACCGTCCTGGCCAAGACCCAGATGGTGGCGGTCGCCCCCCTCGTGGTCGCCGCGCTGGTGTGGCGCCCCAGCCGGGCCCGCCCGGCCGGCGGGCGGGGGCGCCTCGCCGGGCTCCGGGCCCGGTCTCTCGGGCTGCTGCTGGCCGTCGGCCTCCTTGCGGTGACCGGCTGGTACGTGCAGGCCCAGCCGGCACGGTTCACCGCCCTCAACCGCCACAACCAGATCTTCGCGACCCTGCTCACCCTCGACGACCAGCCCGAGGCCGACCTGCGCTGGTTCGGCCTCGACCCGAAGCTGGCGCGTGCGGCCGGCACCAACATCACCCAGGACCCCGAGGTCACGGGCTCGCTCGCCTACGAGCAGGTGGCGGGGGTGTCCGAGGCCGATGTCGCTCGCTTCTACGCGCTGCACCCCGGTCGCCTGGGCCTGTTGCTGCGGCGGGGCCTCGACGCCGCAGCCTCACCGGACAGCACGAGCTACCTCGGCTCCTACGCCGACACCGCCCACGAGGCGCCCTACGCGCGGGAGAACCGGCTGTGGCTCTCCTCGGCGTTCTTCGAGGTCGCCGACGCCGTGCCCGCGGTGCTGGTGCTGGTGGTCCTCACGTCGCTCGGCGCCTCGATCCTGCTCGTGCGACGCACCGACGACCCGGCGGTCGAGGGCCCCGCCCTGGTCTCGGCGGGCGTGGCGATCGCTGCGGTCCTCGCCTTCGGCGCAGCCGTGTTCGGCGACGGCCTGGTGGAGCTCGGCCGCCACCTGCTCATCGCCGACGTGCTCATCGCCTGGGCCCTGCCGTTGACGGTGGCCGCCGCCCTCGGCGCCCGCAAGGCGCGTCCGGCCCCGGCCGTGCCGCCCGACGTGGCCGCCAAGCGGGGCCTGCCGGTCCCTGCGCCGGACGAGGTCGTCGTCGACGAGCCGGTCGAGGCGGTCCGCCCCCCGGTGCTGGTGCCCGCCAGCGTCGGGGCGTCGACGCTGGCCTGGCCCCCCTCCGCCGTCGAGCGTGACGACCGGGCCCCGAGCCTCGTCGCCGCCCCGCCCGCCGGCGCCGAGGCCGGCGACGGCGGCACGCGCGTCGACGGGCAGGGCGACGGCCCCACCGGGCCCGACGACGACCGGCCGGTCGACTTCGACGCCCTGCTCCGCCAGTTCCTCGACGGCGATCCCGACAGCGATCACCGGGTGCCCAGCTCGCGCGTCGGCATCCTCCGCCGCCGTCGCCGCGCTCGCCAGCGCGCCACCTCGGCCTCCGCAGGTCCGGTCCCGACCCCGTCGGCCACCGTCGTTCCGCCCGCCCCGGACCCCCTGCCCGAGCCGATCCCGGCGCCCACCCTCGAGCCCGAGCCAGAGCCGGACCCCGCGCCTCGACCCGAGCCGACACCGCCTGCGCCCGTCGTCGCGCCCGAGCCGAGCCCGGTCTCCACCCACGAGCCCGAGCCGATGGCCGTCCCGGGCTCGACCCCCGACCCGGAGCCCGTCACCGAGGCCGCCACGGTCCGCGCGCCCGTGCCCGTGTCCGCGGCGACGCCGACGCCGACGCCGACCCCCGCGGGGACCCCGGACCTCGAGCGCGAGCCGAGCCCGGACCCTGCGCCCCGGACGGATCCCGACCCCGCGCCGGTGCCGGAGCAGGGACGCGAACCCGAGCCCGAGGCGGCGCCGGTCTCGACGCCCCCCCGCCGATCCGGCACCGACCCCCGCGG
Organism: Aquihabitans sp. G128; assembly: GCF_019048865.1. Lineage (GTDB taxonomy): Bacteria > Actinomycetota > Acidimicrobiia > Acidimicrobiales > Iamiaceae > Aquihabitans. Next base: position 3,457,131 of record NZ_CP077604.1, read on the forward strand.
TCGACCCGGACCCGGACCCCGAGCCGGTCCCGGACCCGGTGCCGACCCCGACGCGGCGCGAAGAGGCCGAACCGGTGGCCGCCCCCGCCGCCGCGCCGCGCCCGCGGCCTCGGCGACGGTTGGACCCACCGCCGGCCCCCGCCCCGGCGCGGACGCCGGCGCCCCGCGCCCGACCGGAGCCCACGTCGGCGCCGCGCGTGCCGTCCCGGCCGGCTCCCGAGCCCGAGCCGGCGCCCGAAGCCCTTCCGGCCCCCGACGTCGACTGGCTCAACGCCGACGACGACGCCTTCCTCGCCGCCCTGCGGGCCCGCCGCCCTGCGCCCACCGACCCCCACCATCCCCGCGACCCAGGAGCACGACCATGACCACCCGATCCGCCGAAGAGATCTCCAGCCAGCAGTTCCCCATGGTGCGGCGTGGCTACGACCCCGTCGCCGTGCGGGCCTTCCTCACCGAGCTGGCCGACGACGTGGGGGACCCGCAGCTGGAAGCCGCCGCCGAGCGTGCCGCAGCCGTCGAGGCGGCGGCCGAGGCCGCCGCCGCCGAGCGGCTCGCCCAGGCCGACCGGGAGGTGGGGGCGGCCCAGGCCCGGCTCGCCGAGCTCGAGGCCAAGGCGGCCGCAGCCGAGGCCTCGATCGCCGACGGGGAGCACGAGCGGGCCCGCCTGCGCGGTGGCGGCGAGCAGGAGGCCGCCGCCCTGGTGGCCGATGCCGACTCGCGTGCCGCCGCCCTGCTCGCCGATGCCGAGCAGCAGGCGGAGGCGATCGTCGCCGATGCCAAGGCCGAGGCCGAGGACGTCTACCGGGGCCGGTGGCAGGAGGCGGGCGGCATGGTCACCCGCATCCTCGAGGCTGCCGAGGCCGAGGCCAGCCAGCTGACCGAGAACGCCGAGGCCGTGGCCGTCGACATCCGCAACAGCCTCCAGGCCGAGGTGACCCGCATCCGCGCCGAGGCCGAGCGCAACGCCGCCGAGGTCCGGGCCCGGGCCGAGGAGTTCGCCGACGCCCGCCTGGCCAGCGCCGAGTCCGAGCGCGAGCAGGCGCTGGAGTCGCTGGCCGCCGCCAAGGCCGAGTCCGAGCGGGTGGAGGCCGAGGGCGTGGCCCGCGCCGCCTTCGCCCTGCGGCGCGCCGAGGACGCGGTCAAGGCCCACGTGTCGGAGCAGCTGTCGGCGGCCCGCCAGGAGATGGCGCGGCTGCGCGGCGACGAGGTCGAGATCACCGCCCGCCTGTCCCGCGTCCACGAGCTGGTGGCCACCTCCCTCGAGGTGACCGCGTCGACCCCCGAGCCCGCGGTGGCCCAGCCGGAGGCGTTCCTCCTGCGGCTCGCCGACCAGGACGAGGAGGCCGACGACGACCGGGACCCCGACGTCGATGCCGTCGTGGAGCCCGACCAGCGGGACGACGACCGTCCGTCGCGCTCGACGGCGTGGCCCGCCTGAGGAGTTCGCTCAGACCCGCTCGGCCAACCAGCGGCCGAGGTCGGCGCCCCGCTGGGCGGGCGACCAGAGGTAGCCCTGGCCGAGCGTGCAGCCCAGGGCGGCCAGGCGCGGCGGCTGCGACGGATCGTCGATCCCCTCGGCCACCAGGACCAGCCCGAGGCGGCGGCACACCAGGCCGAGCCCCTCGATGAGGGCCTCGGCCGGCGGGGCGGGCAGGTGGGCGACCACCCGTCGGTCGACCTTGAGCTCGTCGACCCGGTGGTCGACCAGGGCGTCGATGGCGCCCAGGCCCGTGCCGAAGTCGTCGAAGGAGATCCGGAAGCCGGCGGCCCGCAGGCCGTCGATGGCGGCCCGGGCGCCGCCGATGCCGGCCAGGCGGGCCGTCTCGGTGATCTCGAGGCACACCGTGCGACGGGCCCGGCCCGGCCCGCTGGCCCGGTCCCAGGTTTCCTCCAGGTCGGCGACGACGTCGGGGTGCCCGAGCTCCTGCGGAGACAAGTTGATGGCGAGGTGGAGGCGGCGGGCGGGATCGATGTCGTCGAGCTGCTCGAGGGCGGTGGCCAGCACCCGGGGCCCCAGGCCCTGGACCAGGCCGAAGTGCTCGGCCAGGTCCATGAACTGCTGGGGGTGGACCGGACCGTGCACCGGGTGGTTCCACCGCAGCAGCGCCTCGGTGCCCACGACCGAGCCATCGACGAGCTGGACCTGGGGCTGGTGGACGACCTCGAACGCGTCGGCTCCCAGCGACGACGCCAGGTCCCGGCGGATGGCGGCGGCCCGGCCGACGTGGGGCCCCCAGTGCACCGGGCCGCGGACGCCGAGGTCGCGGGCGAGGGTGCAGCACGCGCCGGCCTGGTCGACGAGGTCGGCCAGCCGGTCGCCGGGCTGGCCCTCGGCCACGCCGAGCAGGGCATCGAGGGCGTGGGCCCGGGCCCCGAGGCGGGCCGGCGCGGCCAGCAGCTCGGCCAGGTGGCGAGCCGCCGTCGGCCCGTCCTCGTCGAGGTCGACGACCGGCACGACCACGAGCAGGCGCGTCCCGGCGTCGCGGGCCGCGACCCAGCCGGCGGGGAGCGGCGCCAGCCGGGCGGCCACCTGGCGCAGGGCGTCGTCGGCGGCCCGCTGGCCGAGCTCGGCGGCGATCCGGGGCAAGCCGTCGAGCTCCGCCACGACCACCGCGAGGGACCGGGACCCCCAGGCGGGGGCCAGGTCGTCGAGCCGACGCTGGTTGGCCAGCCCGGTGAGCGGGTCGAGCCGGGACAGCTCGGTGACGGCGGCCAGCTGGCGGCGGAGGGCGGCCGCGCTGCCGACGGCGGTGGTCACCCGCGGGCCGGGTTGCCCGAGCCGGCCGCCTGGTGGGCGCGCGGCGCCGGGGCCGACCCGACCTCCGGGCACGGCTGGCCGCACTCGGCGCACGGCTCGAGCTCGTCGGCCGGGCGACCCCGGCGGGCGGCGGCCGGGCGGGAGCAGTCGGGCAGGTGCCGGGGCGTGGTGGCGGCGGCGTAGGCCTTGCGCAGGCGGGTGCGGGCCCGGTAGCTGCGGGCGGCCGCGGCGCCGGCGGTGGTGCCCAGCCACCCGCTCAGGTCGTGGGGCGTCCAGCCGTCGACCTCGGTGGCCCACAGGATGTCCTGGTCCTGGCGGCTGAGCCCGGCGAGGACGTCGTTGGTGGGGCCCTCGGGCAGGTCGATCTCCAGCGGCGGGGCGGCCTCGGCGAGGTGCCGGTGCAGCTCGAGGTCGTCCATCGGCTGCTCGTGGCGGGTGCGGGTGGCGTAGAGCCGTGCCGCGAGGCGGCGGATGGCCACCGCGACGTAGTGGTCGTAGCGCTCCGACGGGCCGTGGCCGTTCGAGAGGGCGCGCAGGGTGTTCTCGACGGCCACCGCGACGAGGTCCTCGGCGTCGCTGCGGCTCGATGCCACCGACAGCGCCACGCCCAGGGCGAAGCGGCGGTGGCGCTCGAACAGCTCGCCGTAGGCCTGGGCGTCGCCCACGCGCGATCGTGCCAGCAGCTCGCTCTCGGTCAGCGCCCGCAGGCCCTGCCGATCGCGCTGGTGGTTGGTCTCCCGACCGTGCATCTCCCTGTGCCCCTCCTCGTGCGACGACGCGGGAAGGGACGGGGCCGTCGGCCGATGACGACGGTCAGCTGAGTGATCTCACCTCAAGGATCACCCTTGGGGTGAGGAGCGGGCGGCTACTCCTGCCAGCCGACGGCGCACCAGGTGCGGTGCCCGCAGCTGGGGCAGCGCATCCAGTGGCCGTGCTTGCGACCGGGGATCCAGGCGGAGCCGGTGAGCCAGCGCAGCCCGAGGTCGCTGAGGTTGATGCGCGACCGCGCCTCGCAGGACGAGCAGGTCACCACCACGGTCCCCGGCTGGCGGGGACCGCTCGAGAACAGCGTCGCGCCCGTCGCGCGGGGTGCCCGAGCGGATGGTGTCGCGCGCCGCGCTGACCGGCGTCTCGAACAGGGCGCGCCGGCCCTGGGGGTCGAGCGAGCGCCGGCGGCCCGAGGCCTTGCGGCCGGCGGGGGCGCGATCGACCGGCTCCGAGCCGGGCTCGGGCTCGCTCACGTCCGCTTGGCCTTGCGGGCCAGGAGCTGGGCGGCGAGGTCGCGGTAGGCCTCGGCGCTGCGCGAGCGGGGAGCGTGGGTGAGCACCGAGCGCCCCTTGGCCGGGGCCTCGGCCACCTTCACGGACTTGGGCACGAACGGCTCGAGCACGGCCACCCCGTACTCGCGGCGGACCTGCTCCACCACCTGGTGGGCCAGCTTGGTGCGGCCGTCGAAGAGGGTGGCGATCGCGCCGCGGACCTGGAGGTCCTCGTTGGTGTAGTCCCGGACGTCCTCGATGGTGTCGAGCAGCTGGCCCACCCCGCGCTGGCTGAGCGACTCGCACTGCAGCGGGATGACCACCTCGTCGGCGGCGGTGAGGCCGTTGATGGTCAGGATGCCGAGCGACGGCGGGCAGTCGATGAGCACCCGGTCGTAGTCGTCGACCACCTTGGCCAGCGCCTTGCGGAGCACGTACTCCCGCCCGGTCTTGGTCAGCAGGTGGAGCTCGGCGCCGGCGAGGTCGATGGTGGACGGCAGGAGGTGCAGGGTGCCGGTCCGACCGGCCTTGCCGTCGACCTCCAGCGGGGCCGGCGGCTCGAGGACGTGGAGCACGTCGGTGACCTTGGCCCGCTTGAGCAGCACGTCGTGGATGGACGCCTCGAGCGCATCGGGGTCGACGCCGCACGCCCAGGTCAGCGAGGCCTGGGGGTCGAGGTCGACCAGCAGGATGCGCTTGCCCCGCTCGGCCATGCCGACGCCGAGGGCGTGCACGGTGGTGGTCTTGGCCACCCCGCCCTTCTGGTTGGCGACCGCCACCGTCGTCATGGGACCGAGCATGCCACCTCCGGCGACCCGGCAGTACGGTCGCCCGCGACCCACCACCCGAGGAGCACGAACATGGCCCACGACGAGCTGGTCGCCCACCTGCTGGAGCACGCCGTGAGGCGCGGGGACTTCGTGCTGAAGTCGGGCAAGGCCACCACCTGGTTCATCGACGCCAAGCAGACGACGTGCCGGCCCGAGGGCATGCTCCTCGTGGCCGAGGCGGCCCTGGCGGCGCTGCCCGACGACGTCACCGCGGTGGGCGGCCTGACCATGGGGGCCGACGCCGCCGCCTTCGCCATCGCCGCGGTCGCCGCCACCCGGGGCCGCCGGCTGCGGGCCTTCAGCGTCCGCAAGGAGGTCAAGGACCACGGTGGCGGCGGGCGCATCGCCGGGGCCCTCGAGCCCGGCGACCGGGTGGCGATCACCGAGGACGCGGTGACCCGCGGCGTGTCGATGCTGGAGGCGGCCGACGCGGTCATCGAGGCCGGCGCCGAGCCCGTGCTCCTGCTGCCGGTGGTCGACCGGGGCGGCACCGTGACGGCGATGGCCGCCGAGCGGGGCATCCCCGTCCTGGCGCTGGTCACGGCGCCCGACCTCGGCTTCCCGTACGAGGGCCCGTCATGATGGGAGCGGTTCCGACTCTGGATGTTCGTCCCGACTTTTCGGACGAGTCGGGCGAACGTCCAGCCCAGCGTCGCCGGTGTCCGCCCGTGCCGTCGACCGCGTCGAGCAGTGGAAAGAGCCCCCCATGTCTCCCCGCCGTGCCAACCTCGCCGCCGTCCCCGCTCCCGAGGCCGAGGACGACCCGTCCGACGTCCTCCTGACCCCCGGTGAGGTGGCGCTCCTCTTCCGGGTGACGCCCAAGACCGTCACGCGCTGGGCGGAGGCGGGCAAGCTCCCGGCCATCCGCACCCTCGGCGGTCACCGTCGCTTCCGGGTGGCCGACGTCGACCGGGTCCGCGCCGAGGTCGCCTCCCGCCTGCGGCCCGCCCTCCGGTGACGGCGAAGGGGTTGGGGCGCCTCCCAGGGTGAGGACTACCGTCGATCCCATGGTCTCGCCCACTGCAGCCTTCTCCGTGTCCGTCCGCGTGCGGTTCGACAACCAGCCCGGCGTGCTCGGTCGGCTGGCCGCCGCCATCGGCGACGTGGGTGGCAACATCGTGGCGTTCGAGGGCTTCGAGGCCCGGGACGAGTACCTCGACGAGGACCTCATCGTGAACTGCACCTCCGAGGCGCACATCACCGAGGTCGCCGACGCCATCCGCAACCTGGAGGGCGTCGAGGTGCTCCAGGTGAGCGACCGGACCTTCGACATGCACCAGGGCGGCAAGATCGAGGTCCTCGCCCGCATGGACGTCAAGGACCGCGACGACCTGTCGATGGCCTACACGCCGGGCGTGGCCCGGGTCTGCACGGCCATCGAGGAGCAGCCGGCGCTGGTCCACGAGCTGACCATCAAGAAGAACACCGTGGCCATCGTCACCGACGGCACCGCCGTGCTGGGCCTCGGCGACATCGGGCCGGAGGCGGCGCTGCCGGTCATGGAGGGCAAGGCCCTCCTGTTCAAGAACTTCGCCGGCGTCGACGGCTTCCCGATCTGCGTCGACGTGCCGCGGGACGCCTCGGTGCAGGAGCGCATCGACATCATCGTCGAGACCGTGCAGCGCATCGCCCCGGTCTTCGGCGGCATCAACCTCGAGGACATCGCCGCCCCGGCCTGCTTCGAGGTCGAGGACCGGCTGCGGGCCTCGCTCGACATCCCGGTCTTCCACGACGACCAGCACGGCACCGCGGTCGTCACCCTGGCCGCCCTCGAGAACTCGCTCAAGATCGTCGGCAAGTCCTTCGCGGACGTCCGGGTGGTCATCGCCGGGGCCGGCGCCGCCGGCGTGGCGATCGCCAAGATCCTCATGAACGCCGGAGTCGGCAACGTGGTGGCCACCGACCGCAAGGGCGCCATCCACAAGGGCCGCACCGACCTCAACGACGTCAAGAAGGTGTTCGCCGAGATCACCAACCCGGAGGGCATCAGCGGCTCGCTGAGCGACGTGCTCCCCGGCGCCGACGTGTTCATCGGCGTGAGCGCCCCGGACCTCATCGGCCAGGACGACCTCCGCAAGATGGCGTCGGACCCGATCGTCTTCGCCATGTCGAACCCGAACCCGGAGATCCGGCCCGAGCTGGCCCGGGACCTGGTCGCCGTGATGGCCACGGGTCGCAGCGACTACCCGAACCAGATCAACAACGTGCTGGCCTTCCCGGGCATCTTCCGCGGTGCGCTCGACGCCGGTGCCACCGACATCACCGAGCACATGAAGGTCGCGGCCGCCAACGCCATCGCCTCGGCGGTGTCGCCGGAGGAGCTGCGTCCGGGCTTCATCATCCCCTCGGTGTTCGACACCCGGGTGGCCGAGCTGGTCGCCACCGCCGTCGCCGAGGCCGCGGTGGTCGACGGCGTCTGCCGGTGAGGTCGACGCCGCCCCGGGCGGTCACGTTCGACTTCTGGAACACGCTCATCCGGGCCGACGACGCCGGGGTGCGCGACCGCCGGCTCGCCGCCTGGCTCGGCCTGCTGGCCGGCGAGGGCTACGAGGTCGACCAGGCGGCCATCGCCGAGGCCATGGCCCACGCCGGGCGCCGCTTCGACGACGGCTGGCTCAACAACCGGATCTACGTCGCCCACGAGGCCGTGGCCGACATGGTCGAGCACCTCGGCATCGACGCGCCGCCGGACCTGCGGGCCCAGCTGCTGGCCTCGATCACCGATCCCGACCCGGCCCACGACCCCCAGCCCGCCCCCGGCGTGGGCGACGCCCTCGAAGCCCTGCGCTTGGCCGACATCCGCATCGGGATCATCTGCGACGTCGGCCTGGCGCCGTCGAGCACCCTGCGGCGCTACCTCGCCACCCACGGCCTGCTCGATGCGTTCGACCACGTGTCGTTCAGCGACGAGGTGGGCGTGTTCAAGCCCGACCCGGCCATCTTCCGCCACGCCCTCGCCGGCCTGGGCGGGATCGACCCGGCCGACGCGGCCCACATCGGCGACCTGCGCCGCACCGACGTCGCGGGCGCCCTGGCGATGGGCATCTACGCCATCCGCTACACGGGGGTCTACGACGACCCGGGCTCGGTCGAGGCGGGCACCGACGGCATCGAGGGCGATGCCGTGGTCGACGACTACGCCGACCTGCCCGCCGTGCTGGCCCTGGCGTGAGCCCCGAAGGCGCCGCCCCGCCGGTGGTCGGCGCGGTGGCCCCGGGGTTCGAGGCGGTGGCGGAGGCCCTGGGTCGCGAGGTCGCCGGCCAGGGCGGCGGTGGCGCCCAGCTCGCCGTGCGCCACCACGGCCAGTGGGTGCTCGACGTGGCGGCCGGGTCGCTGGGCCCCGACTCGCTGGTGCACACGTGGAGCGCCGTGAAGCCGGTGACCGCCACGGCCCTGCTGCTGCTGGTGGCGCGGGAGCAGGTGGCGCTCGACACCCCGGTCCGCGACGTGTGGCCCGAGCTGCGCGCCGCGGGGGACGGTCGGCTCCGGGTGCGCCACGTGCTGGCCCACGGCGCCGGCCTGGCGCGTGCCGAGCCCGGGCACCTTCGAGCTGCTGCTCGACGGGCCCGCTGCCGAGGCCGGGCTGGCCGCCGCCGAGCCCGACTGGCCGCCCGGGACGGCCGTCGGCGAGCACGCTTGCACCTACGGCCACCTCGTCGGCGGCCTGGTGCGGCGCCTCGACGGCCGTTCGATCGGCCGGGTCATCGCCGACGACCTCGCCCGGCCGCTGGGCCTCGACGTGCACGTCGGCGTCGGGACGGCCGACCTGGCCCGCTGCGTCGACCTCGGGCTGCCCGAGCGCTGGTGGGCCGAGCGGCGGGCTCGGGACGGCGGGGCCGGCGTGGTGCCGGCGGGCGACGTCGCCATCGTCAACACCAAGCGCTGGCGGCGGGCCGAGGTCGCGGCCGTCAACGGCCACGCCACCGCGCGGGGCCTGGCGGGGTTCTGGGCCGCGCTGCTCGATGGCGCCCTGCCCGACGGCGTCGACGTGGTGGGCCAGCGGGGCCGCGACCTCGTGCTGGGCGAGGACGTCGCGTGGACCCTCGGGAGCGCCCAGGTCGAGCACCGCCTCGGCAGCCTCGAGGTGGGGATGGGCGGGCTCGGCGGGCAGTACGGCTGCGCCCGGCCGGACGACGGCCTGGCCTACGCGTTCCTCACCACCGAGATGGGCACCTTCGATCGCCTGGAGCGGATCGAGGCGGTCCTCTACGGGTGCTGCGGGGTGGCGCCGGCCTGACCGGACCCGTCAGGTGGCGGTGGAGGTGTCGCCGAGCACGCCGCCCTCGGCCAGCCAGTTCGCCGCCCGGTGGCGCTCCAGCACCGTGGAGGTGAGCAGGCGCAGCGCGGCCGGCTCGGCCGCCGAGATGGCGCCGTCGCCCACGGCGAGGTCGCCGTCGACGAGGCGGAGGCCGGCGGGGTCGAGCGGGAGGTCCTCGGCGGCGGCGAGGGCCACGAGGTCGATCGCCTCCGGCCTCCGCACCAGCTCGCGCACCCGCCAGTGGACGGTGGCGAGGGCCCTGCGCAGCTCGTCGAGCTCGGCCGACGGCCGCAGCCGGGCGGAGGCGAGCACCGCGATGGTGCGGGTCGCATCGGGGAAGCCGACGGCGCGGATCAGCTCGCCGGGGTCGACCAGGCGATCGACCTCGGGCAGCGGGAGCAGCGACAGGGCCCAGGCCAGGACGGCGGCCGCCTCGACCGACCAGCTGCCGTCGATCACCGCCTCGGCGGTGACGTCGCCGCCGGGTGCCTGGAGGAGCTGCACCTCGGCCGGCTCCAGCTCGGCGTCGATCCCGACGGCGGCGCACCAGGCCAGCACGGCGGCGCGGACGCCCGGGTCGTGGTGGCCGTCGCGCTCGCTGAGCGAGCGCGCCGACACGGCGACGAGGGCCAGGAGGCGGGCGACCACCCGGCCCAGCGAGGGGCCGGTCCGGTCGGGGTCGCCGTGGTCGGGCGCGGCGGCGGGCCCGCCCTCGGCCGGTGCCGTCGCCCCGCCGTCGAGGGGCGCCGCGGCCGGGCGTGCGGCCTCCGGGCCCGTGGCCCACACGCTGCCGTCCGGGCCGCGGAGCTCGGCGAGGTCCGGGGCCACCGAGAAGCCCTCGACCCAACCGGCGACCACGCTCGCGAGGTCCCACATCCCGGCGAGGGTGGCGTCGTCGGGGACGCCCTCGGGCACGAGCGACACCGCGACCTGCAGCTCCGGGACGAGGTCCACGGCGGTGCCCAGGCCCGGGCCCTCGAGGGCCCCGCTGCGGAGGGCCTCGGCGAGCTGGCGCCGCTCCTGCTCGCCGGCCACGCCCGTGAGCGACGGGGTGCCGATCTCGATGGCCACGAGGTGCGTGGAGCCGGGCGGCAGCGGCGACACCACGAGGGCGCGACCGGAGCGCCGGGAGACCGAGGCCTCGGGGAGGTGCTCGAGGAGCCGGTCGGCCACCAGGTCGACGCCGCCGGTCCGTCCGAAGACCCTCACCGACGCGTCCGCCATCGCTGCACCCCCCCCGCTCCGCTCGTTCCGACCGCTGGACCTTACCGGCGGTCGACGGGTGCGGCGTCAGCTGGCTCGGCTCCCGTGGTTGTCCCCGTGCGCCCCGATCCCGGGGCCGAGACGGAGGAGCGTCGTGGGGCGAGCAGCACGGGTGGGGGCGGTGGGTGCGTGCTTCGAGGAGCGGCGGGGGGACCTCTTGCGCTACGCCCGCTCCCGGGTGGGACCGGCGGCGGCCGAGGACGTGGTGGCCGAGGCGGTGGCCGCCACCCTGGCCGCCATCGACCGCGGCGCCGGACCACGGGAGCGGGTCGACCGGTACCTCTTCGTGGCGGTCAAGCACGGCTGCCACGTGGCCATCCGCCGCCGGGTGCGGGAGCGGGAGCTGCTGGCGGCGCAGCGTGCGGCGGCCCGCATCGGCGCCGACGCCGATGGCCATCCGACGTCGTCGGCCGAGGTGCTCGAGCTGCTCGAGGGCCGCCAGCAGCAGGTGCTCGCGCTGCGGGCGCTCGAGGGCTGGTCGCGCGACGAGGTGGCCGACCACCTCGGGATCTCGCCGGACGCGGTCTCGGCCATCACCTACCGGGCTCGGACCCGCTTGCGCTCGCTGGGCGTGGCGTCGTGAGCGGCCGGTCCGGAGGTCCCTAGCCTGGGCCCATGAGCCCCCAGATCGCCACCACCACCCGCGTCGAGCTCCCGGAGCTGCTCGCCTTCGTGGCCGAGCGGCACCACGTGGTGCTGCTCACCCAGCGGGCCGACGGCTCCCCGCAGCTGTCGCCGGTCACCGCCGGCGTCGACGACGGGGCCATCGTCATCGCCACGTACCCCGAGCGGGCCAAGGCCGTGAACCTCCGCCGCAACGCCACCGCCAGCGTGCTGGTCCTCTCCGACGAGTGGAACGGCGCCTGGGTGCAGGTCGACGGGGAGGCCGAGGTCATCGACCTCCCGGACTCGGTGGAGCCGCTGGTGGGCTACTTCCGCAGCATCGCCGGCGAGCACTCGGACTGGGACGAGTACCGCGAGGCCATGGTCCGCCAGGGCAAGTCGCTCATCCGGGTCACGCCCACCCGGTGGGGACCGGTCGCCACCGGCGGCTTCCCCGCCCGCCTGGCCTGAGCGGACCTGCCAGGATCGCCGTGTGGATCAAGGCGCCCGGTGACCGGCCCGTCGCTCCGCGACCAGTTGCTCGCGGCGGCCGAGGACCTGTTCGCCCAGCGCGGCATCGACGGCGTGAGCCTGCGCGAGATCAACGCCGCCGCCGGGGCGCGCAACGCCAGCGCGCTCCAGTACCACTTCGGTGATCGGGCGGGCCTGCTGCGCGCCGTCCTCGCCAAGCACCGCCCCACCGTCGAGGCCCGGCGCCACGCCCTGCTCGACCAGTACGACGCCGAGGGCCGCCCGGACCTGCGGGGCCTCGCCGGTGCGCTGGTCCGGCCGCTGGCCGCCACCCTCGCCGACCCCGGGGGCCCGGGCTACCTGCAGGTGTCGAGCGACCTGGCCAACCGGCCCCGGCCGGCCATCGACCCCGCCAACCTGGAGGACCCCACCGACTCGCTGTTCCGGTGGCGGGCCACCGTCGAGCCGCTGCTGTCGGCCGAGGCGCTGGTTCGGCACCGGCGCTTCGTCGCCATCCGCTTCACCCTGGCCGAGCTGGCCCGGCGCACGCGGGACCGCCGCCGACCGGACGACCAGCTGTTCACCAGCGACCTGGTGGACCTGGTGACCGGCCTCCTCGCGGCGCCGGTGTCGTCGGAGACCAACCGCATCGCCGAGGCCCGGCCGCCGTCGAGCCCCCGGTAGACGCCTTCCATACCTCAGGGTATGGTCGGCTCGTGACCGACCTCGACATCGATCCGCTCGACCTCGTCCTCCCCGAGCGCTACGGCCTCGGCGCCTTCCCCCACGAGGCGTGGGCCCGCCTCCGCGCCGAGGACCCGGTGCACTGGTGCGAGCCGGAGGGCTACCGCCCGTTCTGGGCGATCACCAAGCACGCCGACATCAAGGCGGTGTCCTCGCAGCCGGAGCTGTTCTCGTCGGTGCCGCGCCTCGCCCTCCAGCCCATCGCCTACGAGGAGAAGATGTTGGAGGTGTTCCCGGACGCCGCCGACCAGGGCGGCCAGCCGCTGCGGATGCTGGTGACCATGGACCCGCCCGACCACCGGGCCTATCGCAACCTGGCGGGGCCCTACTTCCGGCCGCGTGTGCTGAAGGCCCTCGAGGACCGCGTGGCCGAGGTGACCACGCTGCTGCTCGACCGCTACGCCGGCACCGACGTCGAGCTCGACTTCGTCACCGACGTCGCCTCGCTGCACCCCCTCCGGATGATCTGCGAGATCCTCGGGGTGGCGCGGGCCGACGAGCACGTCATCCTCCAGCTCACCAACGAGCTGTTCGCCGCCGAGGACCCCGAGTTCGCCCGCGACGACAAGCTGGCGATCATCCCGGACCTCTTCGACTTCTTCTTCGAGCTGGTGGAGGAGAAGCGGGCCGCCCCCGGCGAGGACCTGGCATCAGTGCTGGCCAACGGGGAGATCGACGGGCAGCCGCTGCCCCACGTCGAGCTGCTGAGCTACTTCGTGCTGGTGGCCACCGCCGGCCACGACACCACCCGCAACGCCCTCAGCGGCGGCCTGCAGGCCCTCATCGACCACCCCGAGGAGCTGGCCAAGCTCCGGGCCGACCCGTCCCTGGCGAAGTCGGCGGCCGACGAGCTGGTGCGCTGGACCAGCCCGGTCATCCACTTCATCCGCACCGCCACGGCCGACACCGAGCTCGGGGGCAAGCAGATCCGGGCCGGCGACAACCTGTGCCTCTACTACCCGTCGGCCAACCGCGACGAGGCCGTGTTCGACGACCCGTTCGCGTTCCGCGTCGACCGCGACCCCAACCCGCACCTCGGCTTCGGGGTGGGCGAGCACTTCTGCCTCGGCGCCAGCCTGGCCCGCATGGAGCTGCGCACGTTCCTCGAGGCGTTCGCGTCCCGCATCGGATCGGTGGAGCTGGCCGGCGAGCCGCTGCGCACCCACGCCAGCTTCGTCGGGGGCTACAAGCACCTGCCCATCCGGTGGACGCTCACCTGACGCCACCGATCCCGGCGGTGGGGTAAACCGCTCGGGCCGCACCGGCGAGTGTGCGCCGTGACGAGCGCGTGGAAGGCAGCAGACCGGATGGCAGGTGAGGCCCCGTTGCGGGTGGTGGGCCGGGGCGAGGTCGGCTTCGACGACCTCTACCGGCAGGAGTGGTCCGGCCTGGTGGCCCTCGGCTGGTCGCTGACCGGGAGCTGGGTGGCGGCCGAGGAGCTCGCCCAGGACGCCTTCGCCGACGCCTACCGCCGCTGGGACGAGGTCGGCCGCTTGGAGCGGCCGGGCGCCTGGGTGCGGCGGGCCGTGGTCAACCGGGCGGCGTCCCTGCACCGCCACCGCGCCGTCGAGCGCCGCGGGCTGGCCCGCCTCGACGCGAGGGCCGGCTCCGAGGCCGACGCCGCCGGCGCCGATCGCACCGGCGAGCGAGCCGCCGACCGGGTGGACGACCCCGCCTTCTGGGCCGCCGTGCGGGCGCTGCCCGAGCGCCAGGCCGCCTGCGTGGCGCTGCACTACCTGGAGGACCGCTCCGTGGCCGAGATCGCCGAGGTCCTCGGCTGCCGGGCCGGCACCGTCAAGGTCCACCTCCACCGCGGCCGCCAGGCCCTGGCTCGGCAGCTGGCCGCCCTGGCCGACGCCCCCGACCCCCGAACGACCCCCGACCACCGGGAGGAGCAGCGATGAGCGAGCGCGACCTGGACCAGGAGCTCCTGCGGGGGCTCGACGAGCGGGCGGCCCGCGCCGCCACCGACCTGCGGACCCGTGCCGCGGCCCGCCCGGCGCCGGCCTTCGACCCGGAGCGCCCGGTGGCGCTGGCCGCCCCGCAACCGGTGGGTGACCGCACCGGCCTCGGCCCCCGTCGGTTCCTCGCCGCTGCGGCGGTGCTGGCCCTGGTGGCCGGCGCCGTCGGCTGGTGGGCCGTCGGTCGCAACGACGACGGCGCGGACCGCACGACGAAGACCGTCGACGCGCTGCAGCCCTACGTGGCCACCGACCTCCCCGACGGTGTGGTGCTCGGCGGGGCGTACCACCTCGACGGCTCCACCGGCGGGGCCGGCGGCGGCCAGGGCGCCGGCCTGCCGATGGCCTTCTACGGCCCCACCGACGACGACCCCGAGGTGGGCGTGGTCTCCGCCGAGGACCTGGGCCAGGACGAGCGGGAGCTGGGCGCCCCGATCGGCCTGCCCGACGGCCGCACGGCCCGACCCCTGGACGTCGCCTACCTGGGTTCGCGCTCGCTGCTGGTGACCGGGGGGGAGCGGGCCGCCGGTGGCGTTGACCACCCGCACCCGCTCCCAGGCGGAGCTGCTCGACCTGGCCGCCGGCGCGGCGGTGCGCGACGGGAGGGCGACCATCGCCGCCGATGCCCTGCCCGACGGGTGGCGGCTGCTGGTGAGCGAGCCGGACCTGGTCTCCGCCATCAGCCCGCTCGGTGCGGTCCGCGGCAGCCTCGACACCCAGCAGTACGGCGCCTTCTACGCCGACTCGTCCGGTCCCGACGGAGCCATGGTCCGCACCGTCAGCGTCACGGCCGTCCCCGGCGACGCGGCCCGCCTCGCGGTGGCCAAGGTGCTCTTCGCCGACGTCCACGACGTCGAGGTCGACGGCCACGTCGGCCTGACCGGGACCCTGTCGGCCGGTGGTGACGCCGGTGGCGACCTGCGGGTGGTCGCCTGGTCCCCGACGCCGGGCACCCTCGTCCGGGTGACGGGCACGGCGCTCGACGAGGCCGAGCTGGTGCGGGTGGCCCGGTCCGTCCGGCCGGCCGGCCGGGCCGACTTCGCCGAGCTGGAGCGCAAGACCAGCCTCGGCGACCTCGAGCCCGCCGACGGCAGCAGCGGCGGGAGCGGCGAAGGCGGCGAGGTCCTGCCCGAGCTCGGTCGGGGCACCTTCGCCGACGGCAGCGAGTGGGTGCTGCGGGCCGGCGGGGTCGAGGACGGCACGCCGACCTCGACCGCCCTCTCGGTCTCGCTGGCCGATGGCTCCGGCCCTGCCTCCGGGAGCGGCAGCTCCGGCAGCGGCGGCGACGCCTCGGGCCCCTTCGACGCCGAAGCCCTCCGATCGGCCGAGGTGGTCGACCAGGGCGGGCGGCGGTTCGGCTCCGGCCTGGTGGGCGACGCCGTGGCGAAGGTCGAGCTGCGCCGGGCCGACGGCTCCGTGGCCGGCACCGCGCAGCTGGTCGAGGGGTCGGGGGTGAAGGCCTGGGTGGCCGAGCTGACTGAGGTCCCCACCGTCGTGGTCGCCCTCGACGCCTCCGGCAAGGAGCTCGGCTCCCAGCGGATCACCGCCAGCGGCGACGGCGGCTACGACTTCGAGTCCCAGGGCGCGGAGGTCCCCACCGGCAACTGAGGGTCAGGCGCCGAGGTCGGCCACGAGGAGGGCCACGACCTGGTCGAGGGGGAGGGTGGTGTCGACGACGCGGGTGGCGTGGCGGCGCATCAGCGGCTCGACCTCCTGCAGCTCGGCCAGGACCCGGGCCCGCTGGTCGGGGTCGCGGCCGTAGGGGTTGGTGGTGCGGGTGCGGAGGCGCTCGTCGATGGTGGCCGCCGGCGCGGTGAGCACCACCACGTGGTCGAAGCGGTCGAGGAAGCGGCCCTGGTTCTCGACGGCGCCCGCCACCACCAGCGGCCCGGCCCGCTCGGCGGCCAGGAGGGCGGCCATGCGGGGCTCGTCCCAGAGCCAGTCGGGCTGCACCTCGGCGAGCGCAGCCGGGCCGTGCGGTGGCGGCCCGGCGGGCGGCACCCGCCACCCGTCCTCGTCGGTGTCGATCGCCTCGATGCCGAGCTGGCGCAGGGCGACGATGGCGCTCGACTTCCCGGTGCCCGACACCCCGGTCAGCAGCATCCGGGCCACGGCGTCAGGTCGGCAGCGCCGCGAGGAGCCAGCGCTGGTACTCGTCGAACAGGGTGGCCAGGCGGTCGCGATCGACGTGGTCCTCCAGCTGCTGGGAGCCCACGAGGATGGCGACGCCGATGCGGGCGAGGGTGCGAGACCGTGCTGCGGGCAGGCCGAGCTCGCGGAACGACGCGCCGAGCAGGTCCTCGCGCTCCTCGTCGACGGCGCGCTGGGCCTTGGCCGCCACCGGGTCGGTGCGGGCCCACGCCCGGATGGCGGACTCGGCCTCGTGCTCGATGCCGACGGCCAGGTGCTTGAGCACGTCGATGCGGGCGAGGGGCCCGGGGACCGACGCCACCTGGGCCCGGAGCTGGTCGGCCCGCTCGCCGGCCCAGTGGTCGAGCAGGGCCGCTTGGTAGTCGGGCCCGCTGGAGAAGTGGTGGTAGAAGCTGCCCTTGGTCACCTGGAGGCGGTCGCACAGGTTGGCGATGGTGGTGGCGCCCACCCCGCCCTCGGCCAGCAGCTCGAGCCCGGCCTCGAAGTAGTCGGACCTCGTCCGTCGCTCCACGTCGCTCCCTCGCGCCGGCCGGTCGGCCTTGTGGCGCACCATACCCATCGGTACGGTCGCGGGTGGACGCCCTCGAGCACGAGGCGACCCGCCGATGGAGGAACCCCGTGAGCATCGACACCCCCGCCGCCCCCGAGACCGAGCTGGAGGGCGAGCCCGCCCCGGAGGGCTCGCAGGCGGCCGACGTCGCCCCCGAGGCCGACGGCCTGGCGGCCACCATCGCCGGCCTGCGCGCCACGTTCGACTCGGGTCGCACCCGCGATCTCGCGTGGCGGCGCCGCCAGCTCCAGGGCGTGATCGACCTGCTGCAGCAGAACGAGCAGCAGCTCGTGGCGGCCATGGCCGTCGACGTGGGCAAGCCGGCGTTCGACGCCTGGCTCACCGACCTCCTGACCACGCGGGACGAGGCGGCCTACGCCCTCGAGCACCTCGACGAGTGGGCCGAGCCCACCAAGTACAAGGTGCCGGTGGTGGCCCAGCCCGGCACGGCGTGGACCCAGCCCCAGCCGCTGGGCGTGGTGCTGGTGATCGCCCCGTGGAACTACCCGGTGCAGCTGCTGCTCTCCCCGCTGGTGGGCGCGCTGGCGGCCGGCAACGCCGCCCTGCTCAAGCCGTCGGAGCTGGCGCCGGCCACCTCCGCCGCCATCGCTGCCCTGGTGCCGAAGTACCTGGACCCGGACGCCGTCGCGGTGGTCGAGGGCGGGGTCGACGTCACCACCGAGCTGCTGGCCGAGCCGTGGGACCACATCCTCTTCACCGGCAGCACCCGGGTGGGCAAGGTGGTCATGGCCGCCGCGGCCAAGCACCTCACGCCGGTCACCCTGGAGCTGGGCGGCAAGAGCCCCACCATCGTGGCGGCCGACGCCGACCTCAAGGTGGCGGCCAAGCGGGTGGCGTGGGCCAAGTACCTCAACGCCGGCCAGACCTGCATCGCCCCGGACTACGTGCTCGTGGAGCGCTCGGTCGAGGACCGGTTCACCAAGCTGCTGGTCGACGAGCTGGGCGCGCTGCGCGACGGCGCCGAGCCGGCGTCGATCGTCAACGGCGACCACGTGGCTCGGCTCGAGGGCCTGCTCGACGGCCACGGCGGCGAGGAGCTGCTGCCCCGCCGCACCGACGCCGCCGCTCGCACCGTCGATCCCGTCGTCGTCCGCGAGCCCGATCCCGCGTCACCGCTCATGACCGAGGAGATCTTCGGGCCGCTGCTGCCGATCCTGGCGGTCGACTCCGTCGACGACGCCATCGCCTTCGTGCAGGCCCGGCCGCGGCCGCTGGCGCTCTACCTGTTCAGCTCGTCGCGCGACACCGAGCGCCAGGTGCTCGAGCGGACCATCGCCGGCTCCGTCTGCGTGAACCACCTCGTGTACCAGTGCGCCGTGTCGTCGCTGCCCTTCGGCGGCGTGGGCCCCAGCGGCATCGGCGGGTACCACGGCAAGGCCGGCTTCGACACGTTCAGCCACCACAAGTCGGTGCTGCGCCGCCCCACCAAGGGCGACCTGAGCCTCATGTACCCGCCGTACTCCAAGACGGTGCAGAAGGCCCTGCGCCTGCTGACCCGCTGGCCCAAGCAGGCCTGAGCGGCCGCCGCCCGGATCAGCGGGTGGTGCGGCGGGTCCCCTTGGTGAAGTCCAGGGCGAGGGTGGCGCCGCCGAGCTCGGCCCGGTAGGTCCCGTCGTCGAAGTCGGCCTGGGCGAAGGGAGCGTCCCAGCGGAGGCCGTCCGGGTGGAGGTCCTGCGCCTTGCCGTCGACGGTGAGCGGCGCCAGCCCGGCGTCGGTGCCCTTCGGCGTCCACCCGAAGGTGAGCTCGCCCTGGCTCGGTGACCGATAGGTCACGGTGGCGCCGGTGCCGTCCCCGCCCGATGGGCACGTCTCGCGGGTCGGGCAGGCGTAGCGGGACCGGACCTCCGGCTTGCTCGCGGTGATGGCCGCGACGAAGGCGTCGAAGCTGTCGTAGTCCTCGGCCTGGGCCACCTCGGTGATCCACACGTCGTCGGCGCCGCCCTTCGCCACCAGGTCGAACGGCTCGGTGAGGCCGCGGGTGAACTCGTCGGCGGCGTAGCGGCGCCACTCCGTGGGCCGGGCCGACCAGAGGGCGACGTAGCCGTCGCCCTTGCGGCCGATGGTCCACCCGTCGCGCTGCACCACCTGGTCGAAGTGCTCGGTGGGGAAGAAGGCGTGGGTCTCGTCGAGGTAGGTGAAGGCGTAGGCCCCGGTGCCGACCCCGCTCCCGCCCTCGTACTGCGGCGCGTAGATGCTGATCGAGACGTTCTCGTGCTGGGCCGAGCGGGGGATCGCGCCGTCGCCGGTCCAGTAGCCCTCGTTGGCGTTGGGATCGTCCTTGCTGGGCACGTCGTCGCGCGGGTGGGTGGTGAACACCAGGGCGTCGGGGTCGAGGGTGGCCTGCCAGACGTGGTCCTGCTCGCCGCGCTGGCCGGGCCGCCAGTCCTGCGCGGTGGAGAGCATGACGGCGGGGGAGCGCCAGGTGTAGGTGTCGACCTGGGTGAGCAGGCCGGGGTTCACCTGCGTGGCCAGCGAGGAGGCCAGGGTGCGGATGGTCGGGTCGTCGGCGGTCTCGACGACCGAGGCGAGGTCGGCGGCCTGCTTGAAGTTGGTGGTCTCGAAGAGGTCGTAGCGCTTCACGGTGGCCGCCGAGGTCGGCGCCACCTGCCAGGGGAACTGGGCACCGAGGCCCCACCAGGCCATCAGCCCCTCCTCACCCTCGAAGGTCAGGCCGTACGGCGCCTTCACGTCGGGGTCGATGGGCGCGTGCGGGTCGAGCGGCAGGCTCGACTTCGTCCGGAACACCGTGGTGGCCTTGGACGCCGCGATCTTCCGCGCCACCTCCGGCGGGCGGTACCGCTCGGCGGTGGCGAGCAGGGTGGCGCTGTCGGCCTTGTCGTAGGGCACGGGCGTCTGGTCGAAGGCCAGCTTGGCCACCGAGAACGTGTCCTCGTCCCGGCCGTTGAGCTTGTCCTTCTGGTACGACCGGCCGTGGGTGGACCCGAAGGTGCCCTTCTGGACGTGGCCGGCCAGCTCGACGAACAGCACGTCGAGCGTCATCGACGCGAGGCGGGCGATCTCGGGGTCGTCCGCGAACTCGGCCAGCAGCAGCACGCCGACCATGTCCTCGTTCCAGTAGACGTTCGACAGCCACTCGCTGAAGCCGAAGCGGGCCCGCCACGAGAACCAGGTGCGCAACCGCTCCTCGGCGTGGGCCACGTGCTCCTTGCCGGTCATGCCGCTGTTGCCGAAGACGTCGTCGGGGAACGCCTGGCCGGCCACGTACTCGTTGGCCAGGTAGATGATCTGGTGGTTCTCGGTCCAGTAGTACTGGCTGTCGATCACGCCCTTCGGCGTGGGCTCGGTCCACCAGTACTTGAAGGCCAGGATCCGCTCCTTCACCGCCTCGGCCAGCCCGGGGTCGAGGTCGTCCCGGTCGCGCAGGTAGAGGGTGATGAGGCGGTTGACGTCGAAGTCGCCGGTGTCGGCGTAGGACTTCAGCTTGGTGAAGATGTCGGCGAAGGACGAGGCCTTGGCGGCCGAGAGGTCCGGGGTGCGGCCGGCCCGGCGATCGGCCTCGGCGTGGGCGAGCAGCGACTGCGGGTCGCCGGGGTCCAGCGGGTCGGCGGTGGCGAACGCCAGGTAGTCGTCCTGGCGGGCGCGCCACTGGTCGGCCGGGACCAGCCCCGCGACCTCCGACGCCGGCAGCTTCGGTGCTGCGCCCGTGCCGGCGGCCTTCGTCGTCGTGGTGGCGGCCGAGCCGTCGCTGCTGCTGCCCCCCCGTGCAGGCGGTGGCCCCCACGGCGAGGGCCATGGCCATCGCCACCCCGATGCTGCGTCGCACGGCGATCAGGCGTGGTTGCCGGTGAGGGCGTCGAGGACCGGGGCGTAGAGCTGGGCGCGGATGCCGCCCAGGTTGGGCCCGGCCTTGCCGGCAGCAGCCTGGGCGTAGGCCACGGCATCGGCGAGCACCGAGGCCTCGTCGGCGAGCCCGTGGACGATCCCGGCCTCCAGGGCTTCGGCGCCGTCGTAGCGACGGCCGGTGACCATGGCCTCGCGGGCGGTGGCGGCCGGGACCATGGCGGGGATCAGCGCGTTCATGCCGGCGGTGAACGGCATCCCGAGGTCGACCTCCGGCAGGCACCAGTAGCCGCGGTCGGCCCGCATGAACCGCCGGTCGTGGGCGATGGCCAGCATGGCCCCGGCGGCGAAGGTGTGGCCGTTGCAGGCGGCGACGGTGACGCAGGGCAGGTGCAGGATCCGGGCGTAGAGCCGGTGCACGCGGTCGAGGTACGAGAGCATCTCGCCGGGGTTGGCGCCCAACCAGTCGAGGTCGAGCCCGTTCGAGAAGAACTTGCCGGTCCCGGTGGTCACCAGCGCCTTCGGGCCCTCGGCCTCCTCCACGGTGGCCAGGGCGTCGTTGAAGGCGTGGAGGAAGTCCGGCGACAGCCGGTTCTCCTCGGCATCCATCCGCAGCACGAAGACGTCACCGTCGCGCTCGAGCTCGATCATCGTTCGCTCCCCAGGTCGGCTGGCGACGGCTCGCGCCCCCGCTCGGCGCCAAGGTAGCGGGTGGTCCTGTGGCGCAATCCCGACGAAGCGGACTTCTTCGCTCGCGCCCTTGCCACCTGCTGCCTTCGGTGCCTCGATGGACCCGGCGGCGGCGCCAGACGACGACGGATCTGGAGGCTCTGGCGATGGAACAGCGAACGGTTCGCAGGATGGCCTGCGTCCTGGGCCTCCTGGGCTTCGGGCTCGGCGCTCTCGTGCTCCCGTTGGTGGTGATGGTCCCCGACACCTGGGGCGAGGACATCCGCGCGGCGGCGCGTGACGAGGTCCTCGCTCCTGGGGCGGGACGGTCGACGCACCACCTTGCTTCGGTGCTCGCCGACATCTGGCTGCGAGCCGGGGCCCTGGCGACGACCGTCCTCCTGGGCATCGTCCTCCTCTTGCGCCTTCGAGCGCGGGTGGGCGCGCTGCCGGTGGTGGCCGTGGCGTTGACGGGCGTCGCCTGGCCGGCACCTACGCGACCATCGCCTTCGGGCTCTCCTGGCAGTGGACCCCGCGGCCGGGAGTCGGGGTGTTGGTGTCGGGCCTCGCAGCGGGGGTGCTCGTGGCCGGTGAGCTCTGGGGCGCTCGCCGGAGGGTGCCTGTGGACGAGTAGCGGGTGGTCGGTTCAGGAGGGCTGGTGGAGCTCGACGCGGTGGGTGGCGGCGGGGTCGGTGGTGGCGAGGAGGCGCTCGGCTTCGGCGGTGGCCTGGCGGGCGGCGGCGTCGTTCCAGGCGGTGAACGGGTGGAGGGTGATCGAGGCGGCCCTGGCGGTCCGCTCGAGCCGCCAGCGGCCGGCCACCACGCCGTCGACCAGGACGGTCGGGTGGATGATCCCGTTGTCGGTGAAGATCCGGGCTCGGTGCTCGTCGGAGATCACCCGGGTCCGATCCGCGTGGGAGAGCAGCAGGTTGTCCCACTCGGGGACCAGGCGCACCGGCGCCTCGGTGGCCGCTGGCGGGCGGGGGGCCTCGGGGAGGTCGAACAGCTCGCGGCCCCGTTCGTCGGTGAAGGTGGCCAGCTGGGGTCGGAGGTGGGCGAGCACGGGGCCCAGGCGGGTGAGGCCGCACCACGTCTGGACGTCCATGGCGGTGGCCGGGCCGAACGCGGCCAGGTAGCGGAGCACGAAGGCGTCGAGGTCGGGCTCGGCGGTGGGCGCTCGGCCCAGCCACGCCTCGGTGGTGGTGAAGGCCGCCGGGCCCGCGGTGCGCCACAGGCCCCGGGGCGGGGGCTGGACCGTCGGCGTGAGGAAGCGGGCGGCGTGGGCCAGGGCGGTGGGCTCGATGCCGGGCCAGCGCTCGGCCAGCAGCGCACCCAGCGCCTGCACGGTCCGCGGCGCCTCGGCCAGGAGCGAGGCGCCTGCGGCGACGATCTCGGGCAGCTGGTCGGCCACCGCTTCGAGGCGCCGGCGGTTGGGCTGGCCGCCGATGAACCGCTCGGCCAAGGGCCGCAGGACCGGCTGCCAGGCCAGCACGTCCTCGGCGGTGTGCAGGTGGATGGTGTTGCGGAGCGTGGTGGCCCGCACCAGCGCCCGGTCGGCCAGCAGGGACGACGTCGCCTCCGGGTCGAAGCCGTCGATGCGGGCCGCCAGGCCGAGGTAGGGCGGCGCCGGGGCCTGCGACTGCAGGCCGCCCAACCGCCGGACCACGTCGACCGGGTCGTGCGCGGCGCGCTCCAGCAGCAGCTGCCGGGCCAGCAGCGCCCGGTTCAGGGCTCGGGGGGAGAGCGCCTCGACCATCGGGTGGGCCCCTCCTCAGCGGCGGGCGAAGCCCAGCTCGTAGGAGCGCACGGCGGTGACGAAGACGTTGGCCTCGAGGTCCGGCGGTGTGAGCACCCGCAGGTCGGTGATGGCGGCGGTGAGGCGGCGGAAGAGCAGGTTGAGCTCGTAGCGGGCCAGCGAGGCGCCGAGGCAGAAGTGGGTGCCGAAGCCGAACGCCACGTGGGGGTTGGGGTGTCGGGTGATGTCGAACCGGTAGGGGTCGTCGAACACGGCCTCGTCCCGGTTGGCCGAGGGGTAGGCCAGCATCAGGCGCTGGCCGGCGGCCACGGGGATGCCGGCCACGGTGGTGTCGACGGCGGCCACCCGGAAGAAGTTGTTGAGCGGGGTCACCCAGCGGATGAGCTCCTCGACGGCACCGGGCACCAGCTCGGGGTCGGCCGCCATGGCCTCCCACTGGTCGGGGTGCTCGGCGAAGGTGGCGAGGCCGCGGGCGATGACCGTGCGGGTGGTCTCGGCGCCGCCGGAGATCACGAGGCCGGTCTCGTTCACCAGGGTCTCGCGGCCGATGGGGCAGCCGCCCAGCTCGGCGTTGGCCCAGATGGACACCAGGTCCCCGGTGGGGGCGCCCACCCGCTCGTCGAACATGCGGAACAGGGGTGGGCTGAACTCGCCGATGGCGGTCATGAAGCCGAGCAGCGCGGACTCGTCGGTGAGGGCGGCGTCGTAGCGCATCAGCCGCTCGGACCAGGTCTTGATGTCGGGCCAGTCCTCTTCGGGAAAGCCCAGGAGGTGGGCGGTGAGCCGAGCGGGCAGCGGCGCCG
This sequence comes from Aquihabitans sp. G128, assembly GCF_019048865.1. GTDB lineage: Bacteria > Actinomycetota > Acidimicrobiia > Acidimicrobiales > Iamiaceae > Aquihabitans. The sequence goes on from NZ_CP077604.1 coordinate 3,481,029, forward strand.
CCAGCTCGTGGACCACCTCCAGCGAGCCCCTGCCCACGAAGTCCCCGAGCAGCTCGTCGATGAGCGGGGCGAGGTACGGCTCGAGCTCGCGGACGGCCTTGGGGGTGAACCGGCGCGACACCAGCTTGCGCTGCTCGGCGTGGCGCGGGTCGTCGAGCGAGATCATGTTGTCCTCGCCCCCGGGGTCGAAGGAGCGGTAGCCGTCGCCGCTGATGAACACGTCGCTGCGGCGCTCGACCTCGACCAGCTCGGCGTGGCCGACCACCACCCAAAGGTCGCTGGCCGCATCCCAGGCCAGCGGCCCCTGGGCCCGCAGGTCCCGGAACGTGGCGTGCATGGCGTCGAGGTCGACCCAGAACTCCGGGTCGAGGGTGTTGGGGGCGGCGGGCACCCGAGCAGGGGCGTCGGTCGACATGGCCGTCAGGGTAGGGCGCGGCCCGACCCGGCGATCAGCTGGCGTCGGCGCTGTACACGGGGAGGTCGAGCATGGTCAGGACCCCTGGCGGGGCGGCCACCACGGCGGGGATGGCGTTGACCACGTGCATGGCGGTGGCGAGGCAGCCGGCGTGGTTGTGGTCGCCGAGGTCGGAGGTGAGCTCCAGCTCCAGGTGGATGTTGGGCTCGCCGGCGACGTCGATCCGGTAGCCGTGGCCCTGCGGCCACTCGGGGGCGTCCTCGTCGCGCAGGCGGGTGACGTGCTCCACGACGATGCGCTCCTCGCCGTCGACCACGCCGACGATCTCGAAGCGCATGCCGGAGATGGTCCCGGCGCCGACCGTGCCGGAGGCGATCTCGAAGTCCTCGTCGGCTCGGATGACCTCGTGGCGCTCGGTGACCTCGTCGAGCTCGAGGCCGATGGCGGCCGCCACCAGCTCGATGACCGGTCCCCAGGCGAGGGCGGTGGAGCCGGGCGAGAGCAGCAGCGACTGGTCGGTGCGCTCCTTGCCGAACCCCATGATCTCGAACATGGTGAACGGGTTGTCCCACGTGGCGTAGTTGACGATCTCCATCATGCGGACGGTGCGCACGTCCTTGCTCAGGGCCAGGGCATGGATGGTGATGCCGGCGTTGCCGAAGCCGGGGTCGATCCCCGAGGTGTACAGGCTGCTGTTGCCGGCCAGGCAGGCGGCCTGGAGCCGGTCGTAGACGCCCTCGCCGGCGGCCTTCGGGAACAGCAGGGGCACGAACGAGGTGCTGACCACGTTGAGGCCGCTCTCGAGGAGGCGGACGAGGTCGTCGACGACGCCGTCGGGGCGGAGGTCGGAGTTGGCGGTGTAGCAGACGGCCTGGGCGTCGAGCTCGAGCAGGGCGTCGGCGTCCTGGGTGGCGGTCACCCCCACGGCCGGTCCGCCGCAGAGCTCGCCGGCGTCCTGGCCGGCCTTGGCGTCGGCGTGCACCCAGAGCCCGGCCAGCTCGAGCTTCGGGTGGCGGACGATGGCCGGCACGGCGTGGATGCCCACGGTGCCCGTGGCCCACTGGATGACGCGGATCGACATGGGGGAGGTCCTCTTCGGGTTCGGCGGCTCGATGGTCCGCGGTGAAGTAGAACAGGTTCTCGTTCAGTTCGCTCGCACAAGGGGATGGCCATGGACGTCGGGGTCTTCGTACCGCTGGGCAACGGCAACGCATCGGCGGAGATCGTCCGTGCCGTGGGGCGAGAGGTGGAGGACCGCGGCTTCGAGTCCATCTGGGTGCCGGAGCACGTGGTGCTCTTCGACGAGTACGAGTCGAGCTACCCGTACTCGCCCGACGGCAAGTTCCCGGGAGGGGGCGACACCGGCATGCTCGAGCCCATCCAGGCCCTCACCTACCTGGCGGCGGTCACCGACCGCGTGCGGCTGGGCACGGGCATCTGCCTGGTGCCCCAGCGCAACCCCGTCTACACGGCCAAGGCGATCACCGACCTCGACAACCTCTCGGGCGGCCGGGTCGACTTCGGCGTGGGCGTCGGCTGGCTGCGCGAGGAGTTCGAGGCGGTGGCCATGCCGTTCGAGAAGCGGGGCCAGCGCACCGACGAGCACCTCGAGGTCATGAAGCGGCTGTGGTGCGACGAGACCTCGGAGTTCCACGGCGAGCTCTACGACCTCGACCCCTGCCGCATGTACCCCAAGCCGTTGCAGACCCCGCACCCGCCCATCCACGTCGGCGGCGAGAGCGACGCCGCCATGCGCCGCGTGGCCCGCCACGGCCAGGGCTGGTTCTCCTTCAACCGCCTGCCCGAGGACCTGCCCGAGCCGCTCACCCGGCTCGACGCCGCCCTGGAGGCCGAGGGCCGCAGCCGGTCCGACGTCGTGCTCTCGGTCAGCCCGTACTTCAAGCAGACGACGCCGGAGATGATGGAGCAGTACGCCGCCCTCGGCGTCGACCGGCTCATCGTGCTGTGCCTGGCCTTCTCCGTCGACATGCTGCGCGAGCAGCTCGACGGCCTGGTCACCACCGTGCTCGAGCCCGCTCGGGGCTGAGCGTCGTGTCGGCCTCGGCGTTCGCGGCCGCGGCGACGCGGGTGGCCGAGGGCGCCGACCCCCACGTGGAGGCGGCCGCGCTCGTCGGCCTGATGACGGTCGAGGAGCGCCACTGGTGCCTCGACGGCGACGTGCCGTTCTGGGCCGGCATCGGCGACCTGGGCGAGGGCGGCTACCACCGGCGCACCTTCCCGGCGGCCCGGGTCGACCGGCTGGGCATCCCGGGCTTCGCCTTCTCCGACGGGCCGCGCGGGGTGGTGATCGGGCCCGCCACCGCGTTCCCGGTGAGCATGGCCCGCGGCGCCACGTGGGACCTCGACCTCGAGGAGCGGATCGGCGAGGCGATCGGCCGCGAGCTGCGCGCCGTGGGCGCCTCGCTCTACGGCGGGGTCTGCGTGAACCTGCTGCGCCACCCCGCCTGGGGCCGGGCGCAGGAGACCTATGGCGAGGACCCGCACCACGTCGGCGAGCTGGGCGCCGCCCTCACCCGCGGCGTGCAGCGCCACGCCATGGCCTGCGCGAAGCACTTCGCCGCCAACTCCATGGAGAACGCCCGCTTCACCGTCGACGTCAGGGTCGACGAGGTGGCCCTGCACGAGGTCTACCTGCCCCACTTCCGCCGCATCGTGGAGGAGGGCGTGGCCGCGGTGATGACGGCGTACAACGCGGTGGGCGGGGAGTGGTGCGGCGAGTCGCCGACGCTCATCGCCGAGGTGCTGCGCGGCGAGTGGGGCTTCGACGGCTTCGTGATCTCCGACTGGATCTTCGGCCTGCGCGACGCCGGCACCTCGGTGGCCGCCGGGCTCGACGTCGAGATGCCGTACCGCATGATCCGGGCCCACGGCCTCGACGCCGCCCTCGCCGCCGGCACGTGCACCGACGCCCAGGTCGACGCCGCCGTCGAGCGCACCCTCGCCACGCTGCTCCGCTTCGCCGAGGTCCTGGCCGGACCGGCGCCGGGCATCGAGGTGCTGGCCTGCGCCGAGCACCGTGCCCTGGCCCGGGAGGCGGCCACCAAGGCGGTGGTCCTGCTGAGCAACGAACGGGTGGACGGCGTGCCCGTGCTGCCGGTGGACCTCGAGGTCGCCGCGAGGATCGCCGTCGTCGGGCCGCTCGCCGGGGCGCGGAACCTGGGGGACGGCGGCTCCAGCGACGTCTGGGCCCCCGAGGTGGTGACGCCGCTCGACGGCTTCCGTGCGGCGCTCGACGGGACGGGTGCCGTGCTGGTCGACGACCCGGCCGACGCCGACGTGGCCGTCGTGGTGGTGGGCTACACCAAGGCCGACGAGGGCGAGTTCATCGGCGGCAGCGGCACCACCCACCTCGCGGACCTGATGCCGGGTGCCGACGACCCCGAGCTGGCCGCCGCCTTCGCCGAGGTGCTGGCCGCCGACACCGATCCGTGGGCGAACCCGAACCCCGGCGCCGGCGACCAGCTGGGCTTCGCCAAGGGCGGCGATCGGACGTCGCTGCGCCTGCGGGACGAGGACGTGGCCCGCATCCGCTCGGTCGCCGCCACGTGCCCGCGCACGGTGGTGGCCATCGTGGCGGGAAGCGCCGTGCTGGTGGACGAGTGGGTCGACGACGTGGCGGGCGTGGTGCAGTGCTGGTACTCCGGGATGGAGGGCGGCCACGCCCTCGCCGCCGTGGTGCTGGGTCGGGCCGAGCCCACCGGGCGCCTGCCGTTCACGGTGCCGTCGGCCGAGGCGCACCTGCCGCCGTTCGACGCCGAGGCCACCGAGGCCACCTACGACCGGTGGCACGGCTACTGGCGCCTGGCCCGCGACGGCCACGCCGCCGCCTTCCCCTTCGGCTTCGGCCTGTCCTACACCGACCTCTCGATCGGCACGGCGGGGGTCGCCGCCGTCGACGGCGACCTGGTGGTGAGCGGGACCGTCCGCAACGCCGGGGCCCGTCCGGGGGTCGAGGTGGTGCAGGTCTACGTCGGCCCCGCGGCGGGGGAGCCGCCCCGCCTGGCTGGCTTCGCCCGGCTCGACGTGGCCGCCGGTGAGGAGCGGCCCTTCGAGGTGGTCGTGCCCGTGGCCCGGCTGGCCCGTCGCGACCCGGCGGCCCACGCCTGGGTGCCCGCGGCCGGCACCCACGAGGTGGTGGTGGCCCGCCACGCCGAGGACCCCGCCGCCCACCGGCTCACCGTCGACCTGGGCTGAGCCCGGGCGCGGCACCGGCGCCGCCCCGAGGGGACGACGCCGGCGCGTGGTGCGAGTGCGGCCGGGCCGCTCGTCGAGGCCCTAGGGGGCGACGTAGAGCAGGTCGTTGTTGGCCGTCGGCCCGGGCGGGCAGCCCTGGCCGAGCAGCGAGCAGAGGATGCTCTTCGAGCCGCCGCCGCTGGTGCCGGTGACGATGTCCTTGGTGCTGTTCGCCTTGAGGGCGGACTCGACCTGGGCCGGGGTGGCGCCCGGGTTCGACTGCAGGTAGCGGGCGGCGGCGCCGGCCACGTGCGGGCTGGCCATGGAGGTGCCGCTGAGCGTGGCGGTGGCCGTGTCGCTCCCGTTGGAGCTCGAGAGCACGTTGACGCCCGGGGCGAAGAGGTCGACGCAGGTGCCCCAGTTGCTGAACGTGGCGGCGGCGTCGTTGGCGTCGCTGGCGCCGACCGTGATGGCCGAGGCGGTGCGGGCCGGCGACACCTTGCAGGCGTCCTGGGTCTCGTTGCCGGCGGCCACCGACACCGAGATCCCGTCGTTGACCATGGACTGGATGGCGGCGTCGAGCGGGGCGTTGGCGGCACCGCCCAGGCTCAGGTTGGCCACCGCCGGCTGGCCGGCCTGGTGGTTGGCCACCACCCAGTCGATGCCGGAGATGATGCCGGAGGTGGCGCCGCTGCCCTGGCAGTCGAGCACCCGCACGGCGATGAGGCTGGCCTGCTTGGCCACGCCGTAGGTGGTGCCGCCGATGGTGCCGGCCACGTGGGTGCCGTGCCCGTTGCAGTCGTCGGCGGCGCCGCCGTCGATGGTGTCGGTGCCGGTGGAGGCCCGGCCGCCGAAGTCGGCGTGGGTGGCGCGGATGCCGGTGTCGATCACGTAGGCCTTCACGCCGCTGCCGGTGGTGCCGTAGTCGTAGCTGCCGCTCACCGGGCGGGTGCGCTGGTCGATGCGGTCGAGGCCCCACGGTGCGCCGGGCTCGGTGGCGGCGATGTGCACGATCTGGTCCGGGTACACGCCCTGGACCCGGCTGTCGCTGCGCAGCGCCGCGGCCTGCGAGGCGGTGAGCGAGGTGGCATAGCCCTTCACCGCCTTGCTGAAGACCGTGGTGGCCCGTCCGCCCAGCGGTTCGAGCTGGCGGTCGGCCGTGGCCGCGGCATCGGCCGTGGCGCCGGGCTTGAGCAGCACGATCACCTTCGACACGGGGTCGGGGGCGGTGGGGGCCGCCGGGGTGGCCTGGGCGGCGGGCGCGGCCAGCGCGAAGGCGAAGGCGGCGGCGGCGAGCGCGGCCGCGGTGCGGGTGAGACGAGGCACGGGGGGCTCCTCTGTTGGCGTCGGGGGGATGGCCACCGCCTCGGGGCGGGGCGCCCGCACGGTGACACAGGACACACGGACCGGTCAAATGTAACTAGGCCATTCGGCCCACTTCGAGCGGTCGGTCAGGGCAGCGTCGTGATCGTCCCGGCGGCGACGAGCGCCTGGTAGGTCGACCCGCCGGGGTAGCGGGCGGCGGTGCGGGTGCCGCCCAGCTCGTCGGCCAGCCAGCCCAGGGTGAGCGACTGCACGGCGGCCACGTTGGCCGCCTTGGGCGTGCCGCAGGTGGCCGTGCCCAGGCCGTTGGCCGAGGTGCCGAAGACGTCGCCGTGCACGCCGGTGGTGACCTGGGCGCCGTGGAAGGGGCGGCTGGTGAGCTTCTGGCTCACCAGCACCGTCCCGCTCTGGTCGGCGTTGCAGGACGACTTCGGGGAGGCGAGGGCGTAGACGGGCAGCGAGGTGGCGTTCAGGCCCACCAGCGAGGCCTCCGTGCCGTCGCCCACGAACGACTTCACCGGGTCCTCGAGCACCAGCCCGCCCAGCTTGGCGAACGTGCTCGGCGACGCGGTCCGCAGGCGGTTCGCCACGTACAGCACGGCCTCGCCGCCCGCCGAGTGGCCGGCGAAGGCGAGCCGCTGCGGCAGGGCCTGGCCGGTGCGGCCGGCAGCCTTGGCGGCGGTGGCGTGGCTGCGGGCCAGGGCGCTGTTCGGGTCGCCCAGCCCGGCGAACAGGTCGGCGACGGCGTTCAGGAACGCCGTGTTGTTGCCGAGGTTCTGGACCGTGCAGCCGAACAGGTCGGCGCTGGGCAGCGTGGTGGCCAGCACCAGCATCCCCTGGGTCGAGGCCTGGCGAGCGAGCGAGTCCCAGTCGTCCTTCGACTCGGTGAAGCCGTGCTGCAACCACACCAGGCCCTTCGGGGCGCCCACCGGGAAGTACCAGTCGGCCGGCACCGCCTTGCTGGTGCCGGCGCACGTGATCGGCACCGTGCCGCCGACCTTGGTGGTCGTGGTGGGGTTGCACGCGGTGGCGGCGAAGAGCCCCACCGCCAGCACCACCAGCACCGACGTCCTGCGCACGCTCTGCATCTCGCCCTCCCCCGTCGCCCAGGCCCTCCCCGGCGACCCGGGCAGTCCAGCACACCCGGCGCCGTCAGTCCTCCAGGGCCGCCGGGAAGGCCACACCCGTCAGCCGCTCGGAGGTGGTCCAGAGCTGGGCGGCGGCGGCCGGGTCCGACGCCTTGGCGGTGCGATCCACGAGCTTGGGGTGGCCCCGCTGCTGGCCGAGGCCGTCGGGGCCCACGTAGCTGTTGCCGGGCAGGTCCTGGCTGAGCGCGTAGAGCGTGGGCAGGGCGCCCATCTCGTCGCTCTGGGCCAGGACCTTGTCGCCGATCCGCATGAGCAGGCCCATCACGGCGCTCTCGCTGTGGCTCTGGAGGTTGGTCGACGCGTAGCCGGGGTGCGCCGCCACCGCCCGCAAGGGCGAGCCGGCGGCGTCGAGGCGGCGTTGCAGCTCCAGGGTGAAGAGCAGGTTGGCCAGCTTCGACTGGCCGTAGGCCGGCCACGCCTTGTACCCGCCCTGCTCCCAGTTCAGGTCGTCCTGGCGGATGGTGCCGCCCCGGTGCGCCTGCGAGGAGACGGTCACCACGCGGTCGGTCAGGTGGGGCAGGAGCAGGTTGGTGAGGGCGAAGTGGCCGAGGTGGTTGGTGCCCACCTGCATCTCGAAGCCGTCGGCGGTCCGGCGCAGCGGGATGGCCATGACGCCGGCGTTGTTGACCAGCACGTCCAGGGGGCCGGTCCACGCGTCGGCGAAGGACCGGACCGACGCCAGGTCGGCCAGGTCCAGGGCGCGCACCTCGGTGGCACCGGTGATGGTGGCGGCGGCGGCTTCCCCCTTGGCGACGTCGCGCACCGCGAGCACCACGCGCCCCGGCGGCGGCCAGGCGTCGGGCCGTGACCAGGCCGAGGCCGCTGTTGGCGCCGGTGACCACGATCGTGCGGCCCTCCTGCGACGGGAGGTCGGCCACGGTCCACTTCGCTGCTGCTGCCATGGCGGGCAACCTAGGCCCAGCGGGGCCCGATCAGACCGCTGCGATGCCCGGGTCGGCGGCCAGCAAGCGCGCCCGCATCCGGCCCAGGCCGTTGCGCAGCGCGGCCTTCACCTCGTCCTCGGAGCGGCGGAGCGTCGCCGCCACCTCCTTGTAGGTCTGGCCCCCGTAGATCGCCAGGACGATGGCGTCGTGCTGGGTGGGTGTGAGGTGGCGGAGGGCGGAGATCGCCTGCTGCCGGTCCGGCCTTGCAGCCTGCTGTTCGTGGATCACGTCGCTGCTCTTCTCGGGCGCTCCCCGGTCGCTGCGACGCAGCGACGCCCTTCGCCCGCACCGCTTCTATCCCCTCTTTCGGGGGTTTAGACCTGCGACCGCCGTGGCGGAAGCGCGGGCCGGTCCGGGAACCGGATCCCCCGCCCGTGCGACGATGTCGACGACCGGCGGGGGAGCCGGTCGTTCCCCACACCCAGGAGTCCCGTTGATCCAGCAGCGTCGTGCCCGAGCCCATGCTCGCCTCGGAGGGGCGGTGGCCGCCGCCACGCTCCTCGCCCTGGCGGCCAGCCCGGCGTCGGCCCACGTCGAGCCTTCGCCGTCGTCGGCAGCGGCGGGCTCGTCCACCACCATCTCGCTCGACGTGGAGCACGGCTGCGGCGACAGCCCCCTGGTGAAGCTCGAGGTCAAGGTGCCCGACGGCGTCACCGCCGCCGAGGCCGGCACCGCGCCCACCGGCTGGAAGGGCGAGGTCGTCGACGGCGTCATCACGTTCACCGGTGGCCCGCAGCCGGCCCACGAGCCCATCGCCTTCCCGATCGTGGTGACGCTGCCGGACGAGCCGGGCACGTCGGTGGGCTTCCCCACCATCGAGACCTGCACCGAGGGCACGGTCGACTGGCTGGACCCGGTCGTCGAGGGCCAGGAGGAGCCGGAGAACCCAGCGCCCACCGTCACCCTCACCGAGGCCGCGGCGCCGGGCGAGACCACCACCACCGAGGCCGAGGCCGACCACCACGAGGAGGAGAGCACCGAGACCACGGCGGCGGGCGCCGCCGCCACAACCACCACGCCCGTCGCGGTGGGCACCAGCTCGTCGTCCGACGGGGGCTCCGACGACAGCTCCAGCACGGGGCCGATCGCCATCGGCGTGATCGGCGCCGTCGTCGTCATCGGCGGCGGGGCGGCCTACGCGATGTCGCGCCGCAAGGCCTCGGCGTCGGCCGATCAGCCCGGCGGTGGCGGCACCGAGAGCGGGTCGAACCCGTAGGGGAGCTCCAGCCGGTGCGCGGCCAGGAGGTCGGCGTCGGCGAGGAGGTCCCGGGTGGGACCGTCGGCCACGATCGTGCCCTCGTCCATCACCAGCGCCCGCGGGCAGAGCTGGAGGGCGTAGGGCAGGTCGTGGGTGATCATCAGCGTGGTCACGGCCAGGCCGGTGATGACGTCGGCCAGCTCCCGGCGGGCGGCGGGGTCGAGGTTGCTCGACGGCTCGTCGAGCACCAGCACGTCGGGCCGCATCGAGAGCACGGTCGCCACCGCCACCCGGCGGCGCTGGCCGAAGCTGAGGTGGTGCGGTGCCCGTCCGGCGTGCTCGGCCATGCCGACGGTGTGCAGGGCGTCGTGCACGCTGGCGGCCAGCTCGGCGCCGCGCTGGCCCAGGTTGGCGGGGCCGAAGCCCACGTCCCGGGCGACGGTGGGCATGAACAGCTGGTCGTCGGGGTCCTGGAAGACGATGCCCACCCGCCGCCGGACCTCCTTGAGGTTGGCCTTGGCCACGCGCATCCCCGCGACGTCGACCGTGCCGGCGCCGCCGCCGAGGATCCCGTTGAGGTGCAGGGCCAGGGTGGTCTTGCCGGCGCCGTTGGGCCCGAGCAGCGCCACCCGCTCGCCGGCCTCGACGCGCAGGTCGACGCCGAACAGCGCCTGGCGGCCGTCGGGGTAGGCGAAGGCCAGCCCTCGCACGTCGAGCGCCGGCGGGCTGCTCACCGCAGCACCGTCCACGCCAGGCAGGCGATGAGCGCGGCGGTGGCGGGGACGGCCAGGCAGGCCAGCCAGTCGCGGGCTGGCGCCCGCTGGTCCTCGAGCAGCGGCAGGGTGCCGTCGTAGCCCCGGGCCACCATGGCCAGGTGCACCCGCTCGCCCCGCTCGAAGGAGCGGATGAAGAGGGTGCCGGCCGAGGCGGCGACGGCTCGGGCCTGCCAGATCCAGCGCGGGTCGTGGCCGCGCGACTGCCGGGCGATCGACAGGCGCTGCAGCTCGCCGGTGGTGACGTCGAGGTAGCGCACCATGAACCCGGCGATGGCGGTGACCACCCGGGGCAGGTGGAGCCGCTCCAGCCCGTGGAGCAGCTGGGTCACGGGCGTCGTGGACGCCACCACCACGCTGGCGGCCACGCCGAGGGTGCCCTTGGCCACGATGTTCCAGGCCCCCCACAGCCCCGGCGTGGAGAGCGACAGCCCGGCGACGGTGGCGTGCGGGCCGTGGCCGACGAACGGCAGGAAGAGGGCGAAGGCCAGGAACGGCGCCTCGATCACCAGGCGCCCGGCGAGCCGTCGCAGGGAGAGGCCACCGGCCAGGGCCACGCCGGCCACCAGGACCGCCAGCACGCCGAAGGCCCAGAACGCCTCCCGTGGGGTGGCCACCACCGCCAGCACGAAGAGGACGAGGCCGACGAGCTTGGCTTGGGGGGCCAGCGGGTGGAGGCGGCCGGGCTCGTGGACGTAGAGCGCGTGGACGTGGCCTGCGCCCACCTCAGGCGCCGGCGATCTCGCGCCGCGCGGCGCGGCGCCGCACCACGAGGGTGAGCCCGCCCGCCAGCAGGAACGTGACGGCGACGCCGACGACCCCGGCCAGGCCCGTGGCCAGCCGGTCGTCGCCCACGCCCCGCAGGGCGTAGCCCGCGGTGGGCGAGCCGTCGAGGCGGTGGTCGGTCTCGGTGCGGTCGAAGCCCTGGTCGATGGCCACCTTGTCCAAGCCGTCGGGCTTCGAGCTGGCCTCCGGGCTGACGAAGAAGGCCAGGGCGAAGGCCACGGCCAACCCGGCCACCAGGAACGCGGCGAAGCCGACCTGCCGTCGGCCGACCCGAGCCGCCATCAGCTCACCGCCGCCGGGGTGCCGGCCGGGCGCAGCTCGAGCTCGGGCTGCAGGTCCCGGGCGCCGTGCACCAGGTCGGGCCGCGACGCCAGCACCGCCGAGACGGCCAGGGCGGTGATGACCGCCTCGCCGATCCCGATCAGCACGTGGACCCCGACCATGGCGCGACCGACGGTGGTGGCCGAGGCGCCACCGGTGCCGCCGAGGGCGTACTGCACCGTGAAGCTCAGCGCGGCAAGCACCACGGCCAGCAGGGCGGCCACCCCGGCGGCCGCCACCACCGACGGGCGGGTGCGGGGCAGCACCTTGCGCAGGAGCCAGAACGTCGCGTAGCCACCGAAGGCGGTGACCAGCGCCATGTTGGTGATGTTCAGGCCCAGGGCGCTGAGGCCGCCGTCGGCGAAGAGGAGGGACTGCACCAGCAGCACCACCGAGATGCAGAGCGCGCCGAGGTACGGGCCCACCAGCACGGCGGCCAGCACCCCGCCGAGCAGGTGCCCGCTGGTGCCGGCGGCGACCGGGAAGTTCAGCATCTGGACGGCGAAGATGAACGCAGCGACCAGGCCAGCGAGCGGGACCTGCTTCTCGTCGAGCTGGTCGGCGGTCTTGCGCACGCAAACCGCGAGCCCGGCCGCCGCGACCACGCCGTAGCCGGCGGAGGTCGGCAGGTCGATGAACCCGTCGGGGATGTGCACGCCCTGGAGCTTGCCACACGCTGTTGCGAGCGGTTCGCAACAAGGGCGCCCGAACGACGATCGACCACCGCCCCGTCGTCCGCCGGCCGGCCGTAGGGTCGCCGCCATGACGGACACCGTGGTCCCGGGCGTCGAGCCGACGCTGTCGATCCAGCTCCAGAACTTCTCCGCCGAGGCGCCCGAGCAGGGTTGGGGACCCGTGCTCGAGCTGGCCCGCGTGGCCGACGAGGTCGGCGTCGACCGCGTGGTCGTGTCGGACCACATCGCCTTCGGCGAGCAGCTCGACGCTTACGGCGACCCGGCCTCGGGCGGCACCGCCGGCGGCCGCCAGCCCACCGGCCCCGACGGCCACTGGCTCGAACCGCTCACCTTGCTCGCGGTCATCGCCGGGCAGACGCAGCGGGTGCGCCTCGGCACGGCGATCCTGCTGGCCGCCCTGCGCACCCCGGCGGTGCTGGCCAAGCAGGCCGCCACCCTCGACGTCCTCTCCGGCGGTCGGCTCGACCTCGGCGTCGGCATCGGCTGGCAGCGCGAGGAGTACGAGGTGGCCGGCCTCGACTTCGGCCGCCGCGGCGCCCTGCTCGACCAGGCGCTGGCCGTGTGCCGGGTGCTGTGGACCGAACGGTCGGCGGCCTTCGCCGACGGCGACCTCCGCTTCGAGCGCATCCACGCCATGCCCGAGCCGGTCCAGCCCGGGGGCGTGCCCATCTGGGTCAGCGGCCGCATCAACGCCCGCACCGTCGACCGCCTCGTGCGCTTCGGTGCCGGGTGGATCCCGTGGGGCGAGCACGTGGCCGACCCCGGCCCCGGCATCGCCACCCTGCGCCAGGCGCTGGCCGACGCCGGCCGCGACCCGGCCGCCCTCCAGGTCCAGGGCCAGCTCCCGGTGGTCCGCGACGCGCAGGGTGCGCCGGAGCTGGCTGCCACCATGGCCGGGGTCGGCCCGCTGCTGGAGCTCGGCATCACCGACCTCCGCTTCTCCCAGCGCTGGGGCACCGACCTCGGCGCCACCCGGGACCTGCTGGCGGCCACCGTCGCCGCCTTCCGGGCCGAGGTGGGCCGGGCCTGACCGAAGGCCAGGAGGACGACGGCGTACCGGGCGGGGTTCTCGGGGCCGGGGCCCCGAGGACCCCGCCTGGTTCCAGGTCGAGGGGCCGACGGGGGGCGGGGCTAGACCTCTTCGGCCGCCGGCCCGGTGAACTGGGCGTTGTAGAGGTCGGCGTAGGCGCCGCCGCTCTGCAGCAGGCCGCGGTGGGTGCCCTGCTCGACGATGGAGCCGTCCTTCATCACCAGGATGAGGTCGGCGTCGCGGATGGTCGAGAGCCGGTGGGCGATCACGAAGCTGGTGCGGTTGGAGCGCAGCGCGGCCATGGCCTGCTGGATCAGCACCTCGGTGCGGGTGTCGACCGAGCTGGTGGCCTCGTCCAGGATGAGGATGGTGGGGTCGGCCAGGAAGGCCCGGGCGATGGTGAGCAGCTGCTTCTCGCCGGCGCTGACCGTGCCGCCCTCGTCGTCGAGGACGGTGTCGTAGCCGTCGGAGAGCGAGTGCACGAAGCGGTCGACGTAGGTGGCGGTGGCCGCCTCGATGATCTGCTCCTCGGTGGCGTCGAGGTTGCCGTAGGCGATGTTCTCGCGGATGGTGCCGCCGAAGAGCCACGTGTCCTGCAGCACCATGCCGACGTTCGAGCGCAGCTCGGCCCGGCCCATCTGCGAGATGTCGCGGCCGTCGAGGGTGATCGAGCCGCCCTGGATCTCGTAGAAGCGCATGATCAGGTTGACCAGCGTGGTCTTGCCGGCGCCGGTGGGACCGACGATGGCCACCGTCTGGCCGGGCTCGGCCACCAGCGACAGGTCCTTGATGAGCGGGTTCTTCGGGTCGTAGGAGAACGACACGTGGTCGAACTCGATGCGGCCCCGGGGGCGCTCGTCGGTGAGCGGCGAGGCGGGGTCCGGCGACTGCTCGGGCACGTCGAGGAGGGCGAACACCCGCTCGGCGGACGCCACGCCCGACTGGAGCACGTTGAGCATGGAGGCCATCTGGGTGAGCGGCTGGGTGAACTGCCGCGAGTACTGGATGAAGGCCTGGATGTCGCCGATGGTCATGTTCCCCGAGGACACCCGCATGCCGCCGATGACGGCGATGGCCACGAAGTTCAGGTTGCCGAGGAACATCATCGCCGGCTGGATGGTGCCGGCGATGAACTGGGCGCCGAAGCTGGCCTGGAACAGCTCCTCGTTCTTGTCGGCGAAGCGCTGCTCGACGGCGCGCTGCTGGCCGAACACCTTCACCAGCGAGTGGCCGGTGAAGGCCTCCTCGACCTGGGCGTTGAGCACGCCGGTGTGGGTCCACTGGGCCACGAACCGCTTCTTCGAGCGCTTGGTGACCTCCCGGACCAGCAGCAGCGAGGCCGGGATGGTGATCAGCGCGATCAGCGCCAGCTCCCAGCTGATCCAGAACATCATGGCGATCACGCCGATGATGGTGAGGGTGGACGTGAGCAGCTGGCTCAGCGTCTGCTGGAGGCTCTGGCTGACGTTGTCGATGTCGTTGGTGACCCGGCTGAGCAGGTCGCCACGGGGCTGGCTGTCGACGTAGCCGAGCGACAGGCGGTGCAGCTTGTCCTCGACGTCGGACCGGAGCCGGCTCATGGTGCGCTGCACGACGCCGGCGAGGATGTAGGACTGCAGCCAGGCCAGGCTGGCCGACACCAGGTACAGCACCACCACGCCGGCGAGGGTGTTGCGCAGGGCGTCGAAGTCGACGGCGCCGTCGCCGCGGAGGCGGGCCGCGTAGCCCTTGATGATGATGTCGGTGGCGTGGCCGAGGATCCGGGGGCCGGTGACCGACAGGGCCACGCTGGCCAGCGAGGCGATGAGCACGAAGACCGCGCCCTTGCGCTCGGGCGCCATGGTGGCGAGCAGCCGCTTGGTGGAGCCCTTGAAATCCTCGGACTTCTCGGCGGGCATGCCGGCCACGCCCATGCGGCCACCCATGGGCGCGGCGTTGGCGCGGGGCGGGCCGACCTTGGGGAGGTCCTCGCCCTCGGGGGCGGTGGTGGGCTCGTCGGTGGTGGTCACGCCGCCTCCTCCGCGCTGAGCTGGGAGGCCACGATCTCGCCGTAGGTGGGGCACGACTCGAGCAGCTCGGCGTGGGTGCCGAGGCCGACCTCGCGGCCGTCCTCCAGCACCAGGATCTGGTCGGCGTTGATGATGGTGGACACCCGCTGGGCCACCAGGATCACCGCAGCGTTCGCGGTGTGGGGGGCGAGGGCGGCGCGGAGCCGGGCGTCGGTGGCCAGGTCGAGCGCCGAGAACGAGTCGTCGAAGAGGTAGATCTCCGGCTTGCGGACCAGGGCCCGGGCGATGGCCAGGCGCTGGCGCTGGCCGCCGGAGACGTTGGAGCCGCCCTGGCTGATGGGCCCGTCGAGCTGGCCGGGCATGGCCCGCACGAAGTCGGTGGCCTGGGCGATCTCGAGGGCGTCCCACAGGTCCTGGTCGGTGGCCTCGGGGTTGGCGAAGCGGAGGTTCGAGCCGACCGTGCCGGAGAACAGGTACGGCTTCTGCGGCACCAGGCCCACCCGGGCCCACAACGTCTCGGGCTCGAGGTCGCGCACGTCGACGCCGTCGACGAGGACGGTGCCGGAGGTGGCGTCGAACAGCCGGGGGGATCAGGTTGAGCAACGTGGTCTTGCCCGACCCGGTGCTCCCGATTATGGCGGTGGTGGTGCCCGGTCGGGCGCTGAGGGTGATGTTGCAGAGGACCGGCTGGTCGGCCCCCGGGTAGTGGAAGCCGACGTCGACCAGGTCGAGCGCCCCGGCGGTGCTGATGGCCGTGGTGGGCGTGGCGCTGGTGACCACCGACGACGGCAGGTCGAGCACCTCGTTGATGCGCTCGGCGCAGACCGCGGCGCGGGGGGCCAGCACCGCCATGAAGGTGGCCATCATGACGGCCAGCAGGATCTGGGTGAGGTAGGTCAGGAAGGCGATGAGGGCGCCGGGCTCCATGGCCCCGCTGTTGATGCGGTGGCCGCCGAACCACAGCACCGCCACGCTCGACACGTTCAGCACCAGCATCACGATCGGGAACATGAACGCCTGCAGCTGGCCGGCCCGCAGGGCGGTCTCGGTGAGGTCGGCGTTGGCGGCGGCGAAGCGCTGCTGCTCGCGCGGCTCGCGGACGAACGCCCGCACCACCCGGATGCCGGTGATCTGCTCGCGCAGCACCTGGTTCACGCGGTCGATGCGCTCCTGCATGCGGCGGAACTGCGGGATCATCCGCGAGATCACCAGGCCCACGCCGCCGACGAGCACGGGGATGGAGACGGTGAGGATCCACGAGAGCCCGACGTCTTCGCGCAGGGCCATGACGATGCCGCCGATGCACGTGATGGGCGCGGCGATGAGCAGCGTGCAGGTCATCAGCACGAACATCTGGACCTGCTGCACGTCGTTGGTGATGCGGGTGATCAGCGACGGGGCGCCCAGCTCGCCGACCTCGCGGGCGGAGTAGTCGGACACCTGGTGGAACAGGCCGGCCCGCACGTCGCGGCCGAAGCCCATGGCCACCTTCGAGCCGTAGTACACCGCCGCGGTGGCGGCGATCACCTGGAGCAGGGTGATGGCCAGCATCTCCAGGCCGGTGTGCCAGATGAAGGTGTTGTCGCCGGTGAAGATGCCCTTGTCGATGATGTCGGCGTTGAGGCTCGGCAGGTAGAGCGTGCTGAGGGCCTGCACGGTCTGCAGGGCGACCACCGCCAGGAGCGGCTTGCGGTAGCGCTGCAGGAAGGTGCGGAGGAGGCGGATGAGCATGGGGGTTCCAACGGGACGGAATCGGTTCGGAAGGGCTTACCACCCAGACGGTTGAAACCGGCAACCGGTTGCCCCGTCGAGGCTCGTCAGGGGAGGAGCCGGTTCCCGGCCACGCGCGCGCGTGCCGACGAGCTCTTCGGCGCGGGCCCGGTCGAGCAGGGCGGGATCGGTGCTCTTGGCGATGGCCCGGGGGCCGGCGTCGGTGGCCACGACGGCCACCACCTCGTGGGGCTCCTGGCCGAGGTAGGTGACGGTGACCGCCACCACGGTGGCCTCGCCGTCGTGGCCGCCGAGCACCTCGGTGGTGGCGGTGGCGGCGCGAGCCCGGTCCTCGAGGTCGGCCACCTGGGGCGGCTGCCCGTCGGGCTCGCTGGCCCACACGGCGAGGCCGGGCTTGGTGAGCAGCCCGCTCACGGTGGTGACCAGCGCCAGGCCGGGCTCGGCGCGCAGGCGGCGCGCCGCCTCGGCGGTGCTGTGCAGCACGTAGCTGTTGAACGGGCCGCCGGCGAAGGCCATGCCCCCGGTGAGGGTGGGTGTGGCGTCGAGCGGCAGCCCCAGCTCGCGCTGCTGCACCCGGACGGCCACCGGGAAGCACGAGTAGAGGTCGACGTGGCGGCAGGCGGTGAGCGGCTGGCCGATGCGCTCGGCGGCGGCCCGGCCCAGCACGGCCATGGCCGGCCAGCGGTGCAGGTCGGCCCGCTGGGTGAGCGGGACCATGAGGTTGCTCTCGACGCCCACCAGCGGGAACACCCAGCGGTCCCGAGGCACGCCGGCCGCCTCGGCGGCGGCCGCCGAGCAGAGGAGCAGGGCCGCTCCCTGGTCGACGGTCCACTGGCTGGCGTGCCACTTGCCGTACGGGAAGGCCAGGGGGCGGTTGCTCGGGCCCAGCTCGGCGATCTGCTCGGCCGACATCGGCGCCGGGAAGGCGGCCTCGGGGTTGCCCTGGGCCACGACGTTGAAGCGGGCGTGGAGGGCGGCGACGTCAGCCCGGTCGGCGTCGACCGTGCGGCCCTCGGCGTGGCGCAGCGCCGACTCCATCAGGGCGTACTGCTCCACCGGGGCCCACAGCCCGGCGTCGATCTCCGGGCGGGCCACGATGTCGGCGCCGGGCACGAGGTGGACGTCGGGCCGCGCGCCCTGCTGGTCGACCTCGATGGCCTCGCCCTCGTGGGCGCCGTGGTGGCGCACCGCCTGGGCGATGCCGGCGGCGTCGCCGGCCTGGCTGCGCCGGGCGGCCCGGGCGGCGCGGGCCTTGGCCTCGCCACCGGTCACCACCGCGACGTCGACCTCGCCGGCCAGGATGGCGGCGAGCACGCCGTTGATCAGCGCCTGCTGCGAGATGCCGATGTCGGCCAGGTGGGTCTCGGCGCTGGGCGCACCGATGCGCTCGGCCACGATGCGGGCCGGGTCGGTGTAGGACCACGTGCCGCGCGGGACCACGATGCGCTGCACCCGGGCCAGCAGCTCGGGCGCCCCGGCGTCATCGGCGGCCGCCACCACGGCCTCGGCCATGAGGTCGACGGCCTCGCGGTCGCCCGCCGTGGTGCCCACGCCCACCAGGACGGGCGTCCGCGGGTCGAGCCCGTCCGGGAGCGCCACGTCAGTCCTCCGTGAGGAAGCCGCCGAGGCGCTCCACCGCGTCGATGAACTCCTCGACCATCTCCAGCACCACCCGGCGGGTGGGCTTCACGGTGTCGAGGGAGCCGACCACCTGGCCGATGAAGTAGGTGGCGAGGTCGTTGGCGCCGGTGCCGGCCTTGTCGGCCACGCGGCCGATGCGGGCCATGGCCGGCCCGATGAGCAGGGGCTGGATGGGCATGGGCAGCGGGCCCGGGCCGTCGGCCCGCTCCCACTCGTCGGTCCAGGCGGTGCGCAGCATGCGGGCGGGCTTGCCGGTCATGGAGCGCGAGCGCACGGTGTCGCCGGGCCCGGCGGCGAGGAACTTGGCCTTGATGGCGGGCGGGGTCTCGGCCTCCTCGGTGGTGAGCCACACCGAGCCGCACCAGGCGCCGTCGGCGCCGAGGGCCATGCCGGCAGCCAGCTGGCGGCCGCTGGCGATGCCGCCCGCGGCGAGCACCGGGGTGGGGCCGACGGCGTCGACCACCGCCGGCACCAGGACCATGGTGGCGATGAGGCCGGTGTGGCCGCCGGCCTCGGTGCCCTGGGCGACGATCAGGTCGGCACCGGCCGCGGCGTGCTTGGCGGCGTGCTCGACGGTGCCGGCCAGCGCCGCCACCGGGACGTCGGCGGCGTGGGCCCGCTCCAGGAAGTGGGCGGGAGGCGGGCCGAGCGCCGAGGCGAGGAGCCGGGGCCGGTGGTCGAAGCACACGTCGAGCAGCGGGGCCATCGACTTGGGGTCCACCCGCATGCCGCCCAGGCCGCGACCCCCGCCCAGGCCCTCCGGCAGCGGGGGCACGCCGTAGCGCTCGAGCAGGTCGTCGACCCACTCCTTGTGCGCATCGGGCAGCAGCCCCTGGAGGGCCGTCCGGTCGAAGCCGCCCTCCTCGGCGCCCACGAACTTCTCCGGCACCAGGAGGTCGATGCCGTAGGGCTTGGCGCCCACCTCGGCCTCGATCCAGTCCAGGTCGATCGCCAGCTGCTCGGGGCTGTGGGCCACCGCGCCCAGGACGCCCAGCCCGCCGGCGTTGGTGACGGCGGCGACGACGTCGCGGCAGTGGCTGAAGGCGAAGATCGGGACGTCGATCCCCACGAGCTCGGTGGCCTTGGTGCGCATCGCTGCAGTCTGCCCCACTTGACCGCGCGGTCAAGTGCTGGTCGAGCGCCGGTCAGCCGCCGAGGCCGGCCTCCACCGGTGCCGGCCGGGGCGCGGTGGCGGTGGCGCCGACGCCGGCGGTGATCACGAGGGCGATGGCGGCCACCGACCAACCGCCCAGCGCCTGGTCGAGCAGCACCAGGCCAACCAGCGAGCCGATGGCCGGCTCGAGGGCCACGAGGATCGAGAACACCCGCTTGGGCAGCGTCCGCAGGGCCTGGAGCTCGAACGAGTACGGGATGACCGACGCGAGCACCGCCACCACCAGGCCCAGGCCCAGCACCCGCCACGACAGCAAGGCGGTCCCGGCCGAGGCCACCCCGACCGGCAGCGTCAGCACGCCGGCCACCACCGACGCACCGGCCAGCCCGCCCCGGTCCGGGCCGGTCACGCCGATGCGCGACGCCGCGCCGATGTAGGCCGCCCAGCCGGCCCCGGCCACCAGGGCGAAGGCCACGCCCACCCGGTCGAGCGCCTGGCCGCCGTGGACGTCGCCCAGGCTGAGCAGGCCCACGCCCACCAGCGCCAGGAGCACCCAAAGCCCGTCGGTGAGCCGGCGGGAGAGCCCGGCGGCGAGGCCGAGCGGGCCGAGGAACTCGATGGTGATGGCGATGCCCAGCGGCAGGCGCTCCACGGCCTCGTAGAACGCCGAGTTCATGGCCGCCATGGTCACGCCCAGCACCACCACCGAGGTCCACTGGGCCCGGTCCCACGACCGGGGCCGGGGCCGGGTGACCGGCAGCGCCACCAGCACCGCGGCCGAGAGGGCCAGGCGCAGGGTGGATGCGCCGGCGGCGCCCACGGTGGGGAACAGGTGCTTGGCGGTGGCGGCGCCGAACTGGAGCGAGAACATGGAGCCGAGCACCAGCAGCACCGGGGTGGAGCGGTGCGAAGCGTCCTGGGGGGTCGACACCGTGCTCCTCGTGGCCGTCCCCGTCCGGGCGGAGCGGGGGCCTCGGACCGTACCGCGGGCGACCCTGCGGGTACGGTGTCGCATCCCTTCGACCAGTCCCGCGGCAGCCGTGCCGCTCGATCGTGCGGCCCGGAGGGTCGTGGGCGTCACCGCCGTCGTCGCGGTGCTGCTGCGCGGTGCGTGGTCGGCGTGGGTGGCCCGTCGCCCCAAGCTCTTCGTCGACCCCGACCGCTACTACGGCTACGCCCAGGGCATCGCCCACGGCAAGGGCATGGTGGAGCGGCTGGCGTACGACCGGGCCACCGCCTACTACCCGCCCGGGTACCCGTGGTTCCTGGGCATCGTCACCTGGCTGGGGCGCCCGTTCACCGACGACGTGAGCATCCTCGGCGGCCTGGCCCAGTCGGTGCTGGGCGGGGTGATCGTGGTGGTGGGCGCCTGGATCGCCAACCGCCTGGCCGGCCGCCGGGCGGCCATGGCCGCCGCCGTGGCGCTGGCGCTGTACCCGAACCTGGTCTTCCACGCCGGCGCCCTGCTGGGCGAGACGCTGTTCATCACCCTGCTGCTGCTCATGCTGGCGGTCGTCCTCGGCGGCGGCTCGGGCGAGCCGCCGACGCTGAAGCGGGTGGCGCTCACCGCCCTGCTGCTCGGCCTGTCGGCGCTGGTGCGACCCATCTCGCTGGTGGCCGTGCCCGTGCTCGGCGCCTACTACCTGGCTCGCTGGGGTCGCCGAGAGGGCCTGCGCCTCGGTGCGCTGCTGGCCGTCGGCGTGGTGCTCACCATCGCCCCCTGGACCGTGCGCAACGCCCTGCGCATGCACGCCTTCGTGCCCATCTCCACCAACACCGGTGACAACCTCTGCATCGGCCACGGCCCGAGCGCCAACGGCTCCTTCGACCTGCGCAAGGAATGCGAGAGCGGCGAGGACCCCCGCGGCCCGGTCGCGTCGGAGCTGGCCACCGATCGCATCAACCGGGCCACCGCCTTCCGGCTCATCAAGGAGGCGCCCGGGCGCGAGCCGTGGCTGCTGTGGCGGCGGATCTGGTTCACCTACTACCGCGACGGCGACCACGACGGGCTCATCGCCGTGCAGTCCTACGAGCAGGACCCGTTCATCGACCGCGGCATCGAGCACCGGCTCATCAACGTGGCCGACGTGGCCTACTGGGCCGTCGTGGTCACCGGCGTGGCCGGTTCGGTGGTGCTGCTGCGCCGCAAGGGCAGCGACGGCCGCCTGCTGGTGGCGCTCACCGTGGCCACCGCGGTGGTGCCGCTGGCGTTCTTCGGTGACAGCCGGTTCAAGGTCCCCGTCATCCCGCTGCTGATCCTCGCCGCCGCCACCCTCCTGCGCGAGCGGGACGCCGCGGAGCCGGACCCTGCGGTGGCCGGCGAGCCCGAGCCTCAGGCGTCGGTGGCCGAACCGGCCTGAGCGGCGGCCCGCGCCTTGGCCCGGTCGCATCGGCCGGCGCGCACGGTCGACCCGGCGTGGGGCCCGACGGTGGTGGCGGGCGGCGTCGCGAGCGTGAGGTCGATGGTGACCTCGGCCTGGGCGGTGGCGGCGTCGGAGACCGCCGGCGCGCCCTCGCCGGCCGCCGTGCGGGCCCGGCGTCGGAGGTGGCGCACCACCAGCACGACGGCGATGGCCGCCAGGGCCCCGAGGCTCAGCCAGCGGCTGGCGCCCTCGACGGCGGTGAGCGAGTCGGCCGCCAGGGTGCCGATGGTGACGTGCAGGGCGGCCCAGGCGACGGCCCCCACGACGTTGGCGCCGAGGAAGCGGCGGTAGCGCATGCCCGACGAGCCGGCCACCACCGGCACGATGGTGCGGACCACGGCCAGGAACCGCCCGCCGACGATGGACAGGGCGCCGTGGCGCTCGACCATGGACTCGGCCCGGTGCCACGACGGGGAGGCCACGAGCCGACGGAGGCGACCGTGGTCGCGGTGGCGGAGGGCCCGGCCGATCTCGTAGCCGATGGAATCGCCGACGATGGCCCCGCCGGCGGCGACCAGGACCAGCACGACGGGGCTGCCGCCGCCGGACTCGGCGAGGACCGCAGCGGCCACCAGGAGGGCGGTGTCGCCGGGGATGACCAGGCCGGTGAGCGCGGCGCTCTCGAGCATCGAGAGCACGGCGATGACGGCGTAGATGACGACGGGGTCCAGCCCCTGCAACCAGGTCACGGCACCCTCCGATCGTCGTGGCCCACCCTGCCCGAACCTGGTTGAAGCATCACCTATTCCGAGGAGTTGGGGCTTTTGTCAGGATGCGACCGACCGGTGCTGGTGCGGGCTCACGCCGTAGACCCGCTTGAACGCCGCGCTGAGGGCGAACGGGCTGCCGTAGCCCACCTGCCGGGCGACCGACCCGATGGTGGTGCCCGGCTCCCGCAGGAGGTCGGCGGCCAGGGCGAGGCGCCAACCCGTGAGGAAGGCGATGGGCGGCTCGCCCACCACCTCGCTGAACCGTCGGGCGAACGCCGCCCGGGACACGCCCACCGCTCGAGCCAGCTCGGCGATGGTCCAGGCGTGGGCGGGGTCCTCGTGGAGCAGCCGCAGCGCCGGTCCGACCACCGGGTCGAGGTCGGCCCGCCACCAGGCGGGGGCGGCGTCGCCGGCGCCCGCCAACCAGCGCCGCACCACCGAGATCAGCACCAGGTCGAGCAGCCGGTCGAGCACCGCCTCCTGGCCCGGCTCGTCCCGGGCCACCTCGGCGGCGAGCAGCTCCACCAGGGCGGGGTCCCCCTCGCCGGCCCGCACCACCACGACGTGCGGCAGGGCGTCGAGCAGGCGGCGCGACACCTCGCTGCGCCCCTCGTAGGTGCCGGTGAGCAGCGCCGTCGAGCCGTCGGCGGCGGTGCCCCACGTGCGCGTGCCCAGGCTCCGCGACAGCACCAGCTCCTCGCCGCTGAGGGTGGTGCAGACCTGGCCCGGGTGGATCACCACGGTGGGCTCGGTGCCGGGCTCGTCGGCCACCACGTAGTGGCCGGGGCCCACCACCAGGGCGACGTCGCCCGGCGCGAGCGCCACGGCGGGCCCGACCTCGGGCACGATCCACGCCCCGCCGCGCAGCGCGGCGGCCAGGGTGAGCGGCGCCTCGTCCTCGATCCGCATGGCCCACGGTGGATCGAGCACCGTCCGCAGCAGGAACGCGCCGCGTGCCCGCACCCCCTCCAGCAACCCGGCGATGGCGTCCACGGCGGCGAACCGTAGACGATGGCGCATGGAAACGAGCGCCTGAGCCATGGACCGTCTCGATGCCGTGAGGTCCACTGCTCCCATGACCTCCGAGACCAGCTCCACCCTCGTCACCCTGACCACCACCGCCGCCATCGGCACCGGCCTCGTGGGCGGGGCCTTCTTCGCCTTCTCGTCGTTCGTGATGCACGCCCTCGACGAGCTGCCGCCTGCCCGGGCCATCGAGGCCATGAACGCCATCAACCGCGCCGCGCCGTCGGCGGCGTTCATGACCGCCATCTTCGGCACCGCCGCGGTCTGCGTCGCCGTGGGCGGCACCGCCATCGCCCAGTGGGGCCAACCCGGCAGCACCCACCGCCTGGTGGGCAGCGCCCTCTACCTCGCCGGCGTGGCGGTGACCGTCGGCTTCCACGTCCCCCGCAACGACGCCCTCCTGCTGGTCGACCCCTCCAAGGTCGACGCCGCCCGCACCTGGGCCCGCTACGCCGGCCCCTGGACCCTGGGCAACCACGTCCGCACCCTCACGTCGCTGGGCGCCGCCGTCGCCTTCACCCTCGGCCTCCGGGCCGGTTGAGCCGAGCCGCGGCGGCGGGCCGGCGGTCAGCTGACGAGGGCGTCCGGGGGGAGCGCCACGATGCCCGAGGCGCCGAGGTCGCGCAGCTCCTGCAAGCGGCTCCAGAAGGTCGCGGCGTCGGTGACGATGTGCACGGCAACGAGGTCGTCGCGCTCGGCCAGCGGCAGCATGGTGGGCGCCGCCAGCCCCGGGAACAGCTCGGTGAGCTTGTGGACCTTGGCGGGGTCGAGGTGGAACATCACGTAGCGGTGGCGGCGGGCGTCGAGCACGGCGCGCAGGCGCAGCTCGAACTCGGCCAGCCCGTCGGCGCCGTCGTGGACGAACAGGGCCTGGCAGCTCGCCATCTCGTCGAGCACCCGCAGGCGGTTCTGGGCCAGGCTGCTGCCGGTCTCGCGCAGGTCGACGATGGCGTCGGCCAGGCCGGCGGCGCACACGCCCTCGAGGGCGCCGCCCATGGCGACCACCTTCACGTCGATGCCGCGCTCGGCGAACCACTTGCCGGTGATGACCGGGAGGTGGGTGGCCACGATGGCCCCGCCCAGGTCGGTGGCGTCGGTGCGGCCGTCGTCGTCGCGGCTGGCGACCACGAGGTCGGACCGGGCGGCGCCCAGGTCGATGGCCGGCAGGTGCCCGAGGTCCTCCTCGAGCACGAGGTCGGTGGAGATGAAGGCGGCGTCGACCCGGCCGGTGCCGAGCCAGGCGGCGGCGTCGCGGGGACGCATCTCCACCAGCTCCAGGCCGCCGATGACGGCCCGGGCGCCGGTGCCCCGGAACGACGAGGTCCGGAAGCCGGCGTCGTCGAGCAGGGCGAGGACGAAGTCGCGCAGGCGGCCGCGCGAGGGGATGGCGACGCGGGTGGGGATCACGCTCGCCGCCGGCCCAGCTCGGCGAACACGTCTTCGAGCGACACGCCGCACGCCGTGAGGCCGACCATCAGGTGGAAGACGAGGTCGGCCGACTCCGACACCAGGCGCTCGGTGTCGACGGTGGGCTTGCCCAGCTCGAGGCAGGTCTCGAAGGCCTCTTCCATGATCTTGCGCTCGACGAGGTCGCGGTCGGCGAAGAGCGTGGCGGTGTAGGAGCCCTCCGGGCGCTGCTCGTGGCGGGCACGCAGCACGCCCTCGAGCTCGTGGACCGTTGCTTCCATCGGGGGCACTCCTCAGCGCGGTTCTGCGGGCCCGTGCGCACGAGCCCGTCCGTCGTTGCTACTCGTCCCGTCCTTTCCGGTGCAACCGAACAACCGGTGCCCCGGCCGAACCCGGGGTGGCCCGCAGGTGGCCGGGTAGTGGGCCACCCGTGCTGTACGTCGCGTGGGAGGGCTCGGGATCGGTGGCTGCGCCGGTCGGCGGGCCGTGGTCGGACGTGGCCGTCCTGCAGCCCGGGCTGCTCCTGGTCGACAGCGAGGCCGGCCGCTCGGCGGTGTACCACGGCCTCAAGGACCTGCTGCCGCCCGAGACCCCGCTGCTGGTGGGGCCGCTGGCGGACGACCCCAAGTTCTCCCGCATGGCGCCGGGGACCACGGCGTGGCTCCGCGACCGGTGACCGAGCGGACGGCCGACGGCCGGTGGATCGTGGTGGACGGCCGGCGGTGGCGGGCGAGCGACCCGTCGATACCCGGCGCGCTGCGAGCGGAGCTGGTGGGGTCGCTGATGGACGCCCGCCGGGCCGTGGGGGCGGCGAAGCGGGCGGGCGACGAGGGCGCCGAGGCCGCGGCGCGCCAGCGGGTGCAGCACGCCAAGGTCGCCCTCGGCGAGCGGGGGGAGCCGTGGTGGGAGGAGCCCTCGGCCGACGGCCGGCGGGAGCGCTTCGGCGCTGCGGTCCTCGCCCTGGCCGACCACCGCGCGCCCGATGGCACCACCTGCCCGTCCGATGCCGCTCGGGCCGTGGGCGGCGAGGCGTGGCGCGAGCACATGGACCTCGTGCGCGACGTGGTCCGTGGGCTGGCCGCCGACGGCGAGGTCGAGGTGCTGCAGAAGGGCGAGGTGATCGACGCCGCGGAGCCGTGGAAGGGCCCGGTGCGCATCCGCCGCGCCCGGGCCTGAGCCTCAGCGCTCGGGGGCGAGCTCCTCGACGAGGTCGTCGCCCAGGTCGGTCTCCAGGAGCTCGACCAGGTCGGCCTTCTTGAGCGACGACGCGTGGGCGATGCCCCGCTCGTCGGCCAGGGCGCGCAGCTCAGCGGCGGTCATGGTGTGGAGGTGGTCCTCGGCGGCCTGCTCCTCTCGCTCCTCCTCGAGGTCGTCGTTGCGGGCGCCGTCGCCGCGCAGGAGCGCCGCGAGCCCGTCGGGATCGGCGACGGTGACCGTGAGGCCCGGGTGGCGCAGGAGGCCGAGCGGGTCGATGCCGGTCACCGGCTCGGTGAAGCGGAGGCAGACCCCGCGGTCGCCGTTGGTGGCGAAGGTGAGGCCACGGTCGGCGAAGGACAGGTGGGCCGGCCCGATGGTGCGGGCCAGCGCGTACGGGCCGCTGGTCTCGACGCCGGCGATGTTGCTCAACGGCGTCCGGACCCGCCAGGGCCCGAAGCGGGCCTCCAGGGTGTGCTCGCCGACCTCGACCCAGGCGGTGCCGTGGTGCACGCCGAAGGCCCGGGCGGGCAGGCGGTAGGTGCCGTCGATGGCGAAGGGGAAGCGCTGGGGGCGGTCGGTCGGGGAAGGAGCCATGGTCGGGGGGTACCCGGCACCCCTGGGGCCAGACCGGGTGTGGCGGCTGACCGTCAGCCCACGCCGAACGGGCCCGGCAGGCTCCGGGGCGCGATGAAGAGGCCGCGAGCCTCGGTGAGCAGCTCGCCCTCGTGGCGCATCTCCCCGTGGGCGGTGAACTTCCGGCCCTCGTGCTCGCCCAGCCAAGCCGTCAGCTGCACCGGGGCGAGGACCGGCGTGGTCTTGCGGTACTCGACGGTGAGGTTGGCGGTGAAGCCACCGCCGGCGCCGACCATGGCCGCCATGCCCAGCAGCTCGTCGTAGACGAGGGCGATGACGCCGCCGTGGGCCAGGTCCCAGGGCGGGCCGTTGTGGGCCTCGGCGAAGGTGACCTCGCCGCGCACCACGCGGTCGTCGCCCACGTCCAGCTGCACGCGCGGGGCCATCGGGTTCAGCGGGCCCATGGCCGGCGAGAAGGGGAAGATCTCCGCCGGGTCGGTGGACGGCGAGAACTGCTCGAGGCGGTCCAACCCGGTGTGCCAGAGCGGGCGCCGCGGCGCGCCGAGCTCCAGCACCGCAGCGGCCTCCTGCACCAGCGCAGCGGCTCGCTCGAGGTCGTCGCCGGCCACGACGGTGGTGCGGATGGCGGCCAGCAGCCGTCGGGTCTCGTCGGCCAGGGCCTGCCGCTCGGCGCGGTCGGTGGGGTGCTCGTCCATGGTGGCCGCAGCATGCCAGAGGCACCCGCTCGGTCGGCGCGGGTCCCAGGTCGCTCCGAGGGGTCGCTGCGCGGAGCTAGCTGAGCGGGCCGAAGTCCACCTCGGCGGTCTCGACCGTCTCGGTCGTGCGGCCGGGCGCCGAGGTGAACGACCAGTAGAGGTTGGTGTGGGCGATCACCTGGTCCGGCGGCGGGGCACCCCACTCGGTGAGGTCCTCGGTGGTGTGGGCGTCGGTGACCAGCGTGGCGTCGTAGCCCCGGGCCAGCGCGCCGTGCAGGGTCGAGCGGATGCACGCGCCGGTCTGGGCGCCCACCACCACGAGCCGGCCCACGGACCGGTCGGCCAGCACGCCTTCGAGGTCGGTGTCCTCGAAGGCGTCGCCGTAGCGCTTGCGCACCCGGGCCTCGGCCGCGTCGGGCGCCAGCTCGGGCACGATCTGCCAGCCGTCGCTGCCCTCCTCGGTGCCCCGGCCCTCGTGCTGCACCCAGACGACGGGCACCTGCTCCTGGCGGGCTCGGTCGACGAGGGTGCCGACGTTGGCGACCACGGCGTCTCGCTCGTGGTTGCCCTCGACGACGCCCTGCTGGACGTCGACGACGAGCAGTGCGGTGTTGGGACGGTCTTCGAGGGTGGTCATGCGGGGGGGTCCTGACCTCGGGGGTGGGTGCCCGCCCACGGTACGCGTCCCCGCCGAGGCGCTCCGGCACCGAGCCCTGCGCCGGATCCGGTCGCTGCCGCGGCAGGCTGGGGCCCATGGCTGACGCTGCGCCCGTCGAGGCGATCCAGGTCTACTGGCGGCCGGGGTGCCCGTACTGCAGCTCGCTGCTGCGGCGCCTGCGGTCGAGCGGCCTGCCGCTCGACGAGCGCAACATTTGGAAGGACGGCGAGCACGCGGCGTTCGTGCGCCGCCACGCCGACGGCAACGAGACCGTGCCGACCGTGGCCATCGGCGACACCGTCCTGGTGAACCCCTCGGCCCGCACCGTCGTCGGGCTGGCCGAGCAGGCCGGCCTGGTGGCCACCGAGCAGCCTGGCGGCCGTCGCCTGCGCCGCCGCCGCTGAGCGAGCCGGAGCGGCGTACCGTCGTCGCATGGACCTCGAGCTCACCCCCGACCAGCTGCTCTCCACCACCCGATCGGTGCGCAAGCGCCTCGACCTCGAGCGGCCGGTGGAGCGGGAGGTCATCGAGGAGTGCCTCGAGCTGGCCATCCAGGCGCCCACGGGCTCGAACTCGCAGGGCTGGCAGTTCGTGGTGGTGACCGACCCGGACCTGAAGGCCCAGATCGCCGAGCACTACGCCGCCGGCTTCGACCCCTACTTCGCCGGCAAGGGCGCCAGCTACGACGGCACCGACCCACGCGGCCAGCGCCAGGAGGCGGTCTCCGCCTCGGCCAAGTACCTCCGGGACCACTTCCACGAGGTACCGGCCATGTTGATCCCGTGCCAGGTCGGCCGGGTGCCCGAGGGCGCGCCGTCCATCGCCCACGCCGGCTACTGGGGCTCGCTGCTCCCGGCGGTGTGGAGCTTCATGCTGGCCCTGCGCGCCCGTGGCCTCGGCTCGGCCTGGACCACCCTCCACCTCGTCCGCGAGCGCGAGGTGGCCGAGCTGCTGGGCATCCCCTACGAGACCTGCACGCAGGCCGGCCTGTTCCCCATCGCCTACACCAAGGGCACCGACTTCAAGCCCGCCAGCCGCCTCCCCGCCACCGACCTCACCCACTGGAACACCTGGTAGGTCCCGGGCCACGCCCGTCGCCCAACGATCACCGGGCCGACACCCGGCGACCACCGTCCGGTCACCTGGGCGTCGCCCGGGAGCAGCAGCCTTCGGCCGTGGAACGACGACGCTTTCTCCAGCTCGGTGCGACGGTCGGGGTGGGGGCGTCGGTCGCGGCGTCTCCGCTGCTCTCGGGCCTGGTCGGCGCCCGCCCGCTGCCCACCTCCGTCGCCACCGGCCGGGCCTACGTGCCGGTCCCGGCGTACCCCGCGGGTGTGGTCTCGGGCGATCCCACCAGCTCCGGCATCGTCCTCTGGACCCGCATCGATCCCGTCGTCGCCGGAGCGGGGACGACGGTCGGGTGGCAGGTCGCGTCGGACCCGGCGTTCCCAGCCGGGTCCATCGTCGCCTCGGGCAGCGCGCCCACCGTGCCCACTGCGGACCACACCGTGCACGCCGAGGTCACCGGCCTCGCGCCCGGGACCACCTACTGGTACCGCTTCGACGTCGCCGGCACGGCCAGCCCCGTCGGCCGCACCCGGACCTTGCCGGTGGGCCAGGTCGACCACCTGCGCATCGCCTACTTCTCGTGCCAGCGCTACGTGCACGGCTACTTCGACGCCCACGCCGACCTCGCGGCTCGCGCCCTCGACCCGGCCACCGACGTCGACCTGGTGATCTGCCTCGGTGACTACGTCTACGAGGCCGGTCCCGCCGACGACGTGACGGTCGCCGGCCGCGTGGACCCCGAGGCCGAGACCGTCACGCACGAGGACTTCCGTCGGCAGTACCACCTCTACCGGACCGACCTCGACCTCCAGGCCATGCACGCCGCCTTCCCGATGGTGGCGATCTTCGACAACCACGACGGCTTCAGCCAGCCGTCGGACCCGGCCGGGCCCGGCGCCCGCTCGGCGTTCTTCGAGCAGATGCCCGTGCGCCGCAACGACGAGGAGCCGAACCGCCAGTACCGCTCCTTCGCCCTCGGCGACCTGTGCGAGCTGTTCCTGCTCGACGAGCGCCAGTACCGCGACCCGATCGCCGAGAGCGGCCCCAACGCCCTGGGCACCACCACCGTCGAGCAGCCCCTGGTGGTGGCCGAGGGCCGCACCATGCTGGGCGCCGCCCAGAAGGCGTGGCTCCAGGACAGCCTGGCGGGCTCGTCCGCGGCGTGGAAGATCCTCGGCAGCCAGCTGGTGTTCTCGCCCCTGCGCTCGCAGCTCCTGCCCGACGTGCAGGCAGCCGCCGGCGACGGGCCCCAGCGCAACGCCGGCCGCTACGTGAACCTGATCGGCTGGGACGGCTACCAGGCCGAGCGCCGCGAGCTGGTGGACCACCTCGTCGACGCCGGGGTCGACGACGTGCTGGCCATCGCCGGCGATGCCCACTTCTGGACCACCTCGGAGCTGCCCCAGGACTGGGACGACCCGGCGTCGATCCCGGTGCTGGCCGAGTTCGCCGGCAGCTCGGTGACCTCCGCCAACGCCGGCGAGGAGCCCGGCCTGCCCGGCAACGACCTCATCCGCCCGGTGGTGGCCAAGGCCAACCCGTACCACCTGCGCTACATCGAGGTCACCACGCACGGCTACGGCCTGATCGACCTCACATCTTCCGGGGCCAGCGTCAGCTACATCAGCCCCGAGAGCATCACCGTCCCGGACGCGCCCTCCGCCGTGCTGGCCCGCTTCGAGGTCGACCGGGGCAGCGCCGTCGTCCGCCAGGTCGAGGGCACCGGCTTCCTGCCCCGCCCCGCCGTCGACCCCGCCCCGCCCACCACCACCGTGCCCGGCGAGCCCGGGCCCGGCACCGCCGTCCCAGCCGCCCCCGTGGCCGGCGCCCCCAGCTACACCGGCTGACCGAACACCGCCGGCGGCGGCCCGCGGGACGCGTGCTCGTCATGATCGAGGTCCCGGCGCGTTCTGTGCGGTGTGAGGGAGCGCAGCGGGTCGTGGAGGGCCAAGGTGGCGGTGGCGGGCGTGCTCGCCGTCGTGAGCGTGGCCCTGGGGGCGTGCGGCAGCAGTGGGTCGCCGAGCGGGGGAGCGGCCGACCAGACGGCGGCCGCGTCTTCGCTCGACCCGTGCGTGGGCGTGCCCGATCGTGCAGCCATCACCCAGGCCACGGGCTTGGACGGGTTGGGCGAGCCGGCGTCGGTGGCCGACCGTTGCACGTTCGCTTCCATCGATGACCCCGGTCGGGTGGCCATCGCCTTCGCCCACCAGGGCCCGGCCGGGTGGGAGGTCCTCCGCGCGGCCGGCCTCGAGCCGCTCGCCGACCTGCCGGGCGCCATCGCCGATGACGACGAGGTGGCCGTGCTGGTGGACGACGACGTGTTCTCGGTCCAGCTCGTGGTGGCAGGACAAGGGGGCCAGGCCACCCGGGCCGACGCCATCGCCCTGCTCCGCGTGGGGCAAGGCCTGAACCAGACTGCGGCCGCGCCCGGGGGCGCCGGGGTCATTCGATCTCGGTGCCGTCGGGGCGGTGGGTGTGGAGCTGGCCGTGTTCGTCGCGGCGGACGGTGTAGCCGTGCTCCTTGCGTCGGTTGTGCCTCCCGCAGGCGGGTGCCCCGTTGTCGGGGCTGGTTCTGCCGCCGGCGGCCCAGGGTTGGAGGTGATCGGTCTGGCAGTGGTGGACCGGGGTCTGGCAGCCGGGCCAGTAGCAGTGGCGGTGGGCGATGGTGGCGGCGAGCTGGGCGGGACCGGTGAAGAGCCGGACCCGGCGCCCGACGTCGACCACCACCCCGTCGGCGCCAAGCACGACGCGCCGGATCCGGCCGAGCAGGGCGACGGCGACCGCAGCGGTGGCCTCGACGGGGTAGCCCTGTTCGGTGTGGCACCGGTAGCGGCCCGATGCCGTGGCGAGGTCGAGGTCGAGCGGGTCTCGGCGGGGTTCGGGGTCGGTGCCGGCGAGGCGGGTGGCTTCGCGGGTGAAGGTCTCGTGGTCGATGACGAGGTCGGTCGTGACCGTGGTGCCGGTCTCGGCGGTGAGCCCGGCGGCGGCGAGGTCGTGGAGGTGGGCCTCGGCGTCGGCGCGGCGGTGGGCGTCGGTGCGGGCCAGGTCCTCGACGGTGGCGGCGTCGCCGTGCTCGGCGCGGGCCTTCTCCCAGTCGAGCGCGCTCTCGGCGTCGATGGCGGCGTCGAGCACGGCGCGCAGGCGGGCGCCCTGCAGCGAACCGAAGCGAGCGGTGAGCCGCCAGGACAGGTCCGGGAGCTGGATCAGCTTGGCGTCGCGCTGCTGGTGGTTGCGCTCATCGGCGCTGCGGGTGCCGTCTTCGTCGGTGAGGCGGACCCAGTCGAGGAGCTTGCGGTCGAGCTCGTCGTAGGCGAGCCGCTCGCCGAGCACGGCGAGGTGCTCGTCGAGCTCGCACAGCTCGGCGCGGACCCGTTCGTTGGCGTGGGCCCGGGCGATGGCGCCGAGGTGGCAGAACCCGATGCGGCCCGACGCGAACCCTTCACGCACCGCGGGCAGGTCCCGCAGCGCCCGGGCCGCCTGGGCGCGCCGTCGGGCCTCGGCATCGGACAGGCGGGCGTTGTGGCGCAACCACACCCGCACGGTGCCGTGGCCATCGACGCGGTGCAGGCCCCGCCGCTCCACCCGATCCACGAGGTCGATCTGGGCGGCCTGCGCCAAGCGCACCAGCACCTCCAGCTCCCGGGTGCACCGCACCGCATCGACGGCATCGACCGGCTCGACCCCCGCCACCGACAGCGCGGCGAAGCCAGCGGCGATCTGATCGATCGCTCCTGCTGTCGCACGGTCCTGCACCTTCGAGGCCATGGTTCGACCCTACGCAGGGGGTCTGACAACGTTCCGTGCTTCTTGCAGGCCTGTGAAGATCTTTTGACCCTTCTGCCAGGGCTTGCGGCGGGCGTGGGTCGTGGCACGGCCTACGGATCGGTTAGCAACCAGCCGTCGAGGGCGTCGGGGCCCGAAGCGCGGTCGCACCGGGCGTCGTCCGGGCAGTCGTACTCCTCGCCGCCGAAGAGGAGCAGGCCGCCGTCGGCCCAGCAGCTCTGCAGCTCGCGCTGGCGCCCCTGGCCCCGCGGCGGGGCCGGCACGGCCCTCCACCGGTCGGCCTCCGGGTCGTAGGCGGCGCCGGGCACGAACAGCTCCGCCCCGCTCCAGACCGGCGGGTAGCCCCAGCGAGCCCGGGCGACCGGGTTCGGGGCCACCGAGCGCCACGGCGACGGCCCGCCGTCGGCGACGTCCAAGGCGTGCCACGCCTCTCGGTCGCTCTCCTGGAAGTAGACCACCGACCCGCCGGCGACCCCCGGCAGGAGGTGCAGCGCCCGCGAGCCGGGCGGCGCCTCCACCTGACGCCACGATCCTGCGCCTGGGTCGAGGACCCACGGTCGCCCGTCCCAGTTGGTGGTGGCCACCAGCCGGTCAGCCGCCACCGTGAGGTCGATCGACCCGGAACCGTCGTCGTAGGGAGAGGCGGCGTAGGGACCAGGGGCGATCGCGGTGGCGGCGCCGGTGCGGGTGTCGACCCGGAACGCGTCCAGCCCCGGGTCGTGACGTCCGGTCGGCGACGCCGTGCTCCGGCCGGCCACCACCAGGCCCCCGTCGGCCACCACGGCCTGCTGGGCAGCTCCCCGCAACCCCTCCTGGACCTGTCCGACGCTCGCCACGTAGCGCCACGTGTCGGTGGCCGGGGCGTAGGCGGCGATCCCGTAGAGGGGGTTGGTCTCGCTGGCCTTCCACGGCGCCGCGGAGTCGGGCTCGAGCAGGCCGAGGAACACCTCCTGGCCGTCCCACACGCCGAAGCCGCCCGCCACCGCACCGGCCGGCGCGTCGGCCATCGCCTGCCAGCGACCCGTCGAGGGGAGCCACGCCGCTCCGCTCGGCGGGTGGCCACCGCTCTCGCCGAGCGCATCGCTGGACCCGCTCCACGCGAGGAGGCGGTCACCCGCCCAGACCGAGGTGGTGCCGAACCGCTCCGACAGCGGCGCGGCGCCGATGCGGTGCCACGCAGCGCGGGGCGCACCGTCGGGCCGGAAAGCCGGGGTGGCGTCGATGCGGCGCTGGCTGGAGCTGCCGTCGGCCCGAGCCAGGGCCCACGCCGTGCCGGCGCCCACCGCGACCGTGGGCGCGGCGGCGCCCAGCAGGAAGTGGCGGCGCTGCGCCAGCTCGCCGCGGCGATGCTCCACGAGCGCATCCACCCGGGCCCGCCGGGCGGCCGCATCCGGCATGGCGGCCAGGTCGGCGAGCTCGCCGCGCAGGCGGTCCTCGAACGGGGTGCTGGGCTCTCGGTCAGGCATCGAACGGCTCCTTCTCGACGGCATCGGGGCTGAGGTCGACGGCGAGCGCGGCCAGGGCGCGACTGCCTCGGGACTTGACCGTGCCGGGGCTGATGCCCAGCGCTTCGGCGGTGGCGGCCTCGGACAGGTCGGCCCAGTAGCGGAGCACGACCACGGCCCGCTGAGCCACCGGCAGGCGACCGAGGGCCTCGGCGAGCGCCACCCGATCCGCCGCCTCGTCCTCCACGGTGCCCTGGCCCCGGCCCTCGCCGGTGCGCCGGCCGGTCCAGCGCCGATCGCGGCCGCGGCTGCGGAAGCGGTCCTTGGCCTCGTTGACCACGGCACGACGGAGGTAGGCGGCGGGATCGCGGACGGGACGCCGGTCCCATCCTCGCCACGCGCGCCACGGCGGCGGCCACGACATCGTCTGCCAGGTCGGCGTCACCGCACACCAGCCAGGCCACGCGCCACAGGTGGTCGCGCTGGTCCCGCCAGACCGCCTCGAAGCCACCAGGAAGTTCGCGCACCACCCCTCCGGACGACGCGACCCTACGTACGGTTCCACCCGGCAGCCGGCCAGCGTCGGGAGGCCATGACCGCCAGCGATGAGACACCCGAGCGCAGGAACGACACCGGGCCGGCCCTGGGGGCCGGCCCGGTGCAAACACCCTGGTGGTCGGAACCGGCGTCGATCCGGTGACCTATCGCTTTTCAGGCGATCGCTCTGCCAACTGAGCTACCCGACCGTGGGGTTGCCCGGCGGTCGGACGAATCCGACCGCCAGAGCGGTCCCGACGGGATTTGAACCCGCGACCTCCGGCTTGACAGGCCGGCGTGCACTCCAAACTGCACCACGGGACCACGGAGCCCATCGACCGAGGTCGGTGGGGCCCTTCCCCGTTTCCGGGGCGAGGGGCAACCTACCGGTCCCCGTCCGCGAGCCGCAA
The DNA here is from genome assembly GCF_019048865.1 of Aquihabitans sp. G128. Lineage (GTDB taxonomy): Bacteria > Actinomycetota > Acidimicrobiia > Acidimicrobiales > Iamiaceae > Aquihabitans. Next base: position 3,516,304 of record NZ_CP077604.1, read on the forward strand.
ACGGGAACCCGGCCCCGGAACTCCCGGGCCGGCCGAACCGGTGCCCCCGTAGCGTCCCCCCTGAATGACCGGCAGCGATCGCACCCCCGTCCGCCCCCTGCCCCCGGGGGTGGTGCTGCGCACCGAGCGGCCGACCGACGTCGACGGGATCTCAGCGGTGGTGGAGGCGGCCTTCGCCAGTGCCCCCCACGCCGCGCTGGTGGCGGCCATCCGTGCCTCGCCGGCCTTCGAGCCCGAGCTCTCGGTGGTGGCGGTCGACGGCGCCGAGGTCGTGGGCCACGTGATGATCAGCGGGGTCGGCCTGGTGGGCGACGACGGCGTGACCCGCACCGTCCCGTCGCTCTCGCCGCTGTCGGTGCGTCCGGACCACCAGGCCGTGGGCATCGGCTCGGCGTTGGTGCGCGAGGTGCTGGCCCGTGCCGGCGCGGCCGGCCACGCCCTGGTGGTCCTGGAGGGCGACCCCGGCTACTACTCCCGGCTGGGGTTCGAGGCGTCGGGACCGCACGGCATCGCCATCGACCTCCCGTCGTGGGCCCCGCCCGAGGCCGCCCAGGTCGCCGTCCTCGCCACCCCCGACCCGCGGCTGCGGGGCCGCATCGCCTACCCGCCCGCCTTCGCCCTGGTGGAGGAGTAGCTAGCCGGGCATCTGGGGCTGCTTGGGGGCGTCGAGCCAGGCGGTGAAGAAGGCCTTCAGGTCCTTGCCGCTGACCTGCTCGGCGAGGGCCTCGAACTCGGCGGTGGTGGCGTTGCCGCCGTCGTGCTCGGCGAACCAGGTCCGCAGGACCTCGAAGAAGGCATCGTCGCCGATGGTGCGGCGCAGGGCGTGCAAGGCGCGGGCGCCGCCCTCGTAGACCGAGCCGTCAAAGGTGGCGGCGGCCTGGGGATCGGTGACCGCGAGGCCGCTCGGCTCGCGGCCGGCATCGGCGCTGGCGAGCACGTCGATGTCCTCGCCGAGGTGGGCGCGGTAGAGCCAGTCGGCGTAGGTGGCGAAGCCCTCGTTGAGCCAGAGGTCGCTCCAGCGCTCGGGGCTGACCGCGTCGCCGAACCACTGGTGGGCCACCTCGTGGGCCAGGGCCCACGTCTTGCCATCGCCCACGGCGTCGAGGCCGAACAGCGGCCGGGTCTGGGTCTCCAGCGCCAGGCCCAGGGAGGTGGCCACGACGATGGCCCCGGCGTCGTCGTCGGGGTAGGCGCCGAAGGTGTCGCTGTAGAAGGCGAGGATGGCGTCGAGCTCGTCGAAGCCCTTGCGGGACGCCTCCGGCACGCCCTTGGGGAAGGCGAACACCACCTGCACGTCGCCCGGGCCCTCGCGCTGCACCAGGTCGTAGTCGCCCATGGCGGCCAGCACGAGGTACGACGCCATGGGGTGGTCGGTGGTCCACACCCACTGGCGGCGGTCGCCCACGACCTTGCTCGACGTCAGCCGGCCGTTGGCGATGCCGGTGACCGCCTTGGGCGTGTCGAGGGTGATGGTCCAGGTGGCCTTGTCCGACGGGTGGTCGTTGACCGGGACCCAGGTGGACGTGCCGCTGGGCTCGGACATGGTGAACCAGCCGCCGAGGCTGTCGGCCTGCCAGCCCACCGGGACCCCGAGGGCGGGGAACTCGCCGGGCTCGGGGGTGCCGGCGTAGCGCAGCTCCAGGGTCACCTCCTTGCCCGGGCGCAGGGCCTTGGCCGGGGTCACGGTGATCTGGTCGCCGTCGACGGAGACCTTCGCCGCCTGCTTCCCGATGGTGGCCTCGGAGACCTCGGGCCCCTTGAGGTCGAGCGTGAACGACTTCAGGGCCTTGGCCGTGCGGGGCTGGAGGGTGATGGCCACCGTGCCGGAGATGCCGGGCTTCGACGGGTCGGCGGTGACCTCCACCGCGTAGTGCGACACGTCGATGCGCGGGTCGCCCAAGCCGTCGAACACCGGGTCGGCGACGTCGGCCACCTTGGGGTCGGCCGGAGCGACGTCGGCCGGCGCCTGGCCGGGGAACGTGGTGGTGGTCGGTGCCTCGGTGGTGGTGGTGCTCGGCCGGGCGGAGGAGGTGGTGGTCGACCGGTCGCCGGTGGTGGGCGGCGAGGCGTCGCTGCCGCTGGTGGTGCACGCGGCGGCGCCCCCGCCCAGCAGGGCGACGGCCAGCACCGCCAGCCCCATCGCCCGCGCCCGCCCGAGCCTGGTCACGCCGTGGTGTCGCGGTCTCGGTCGCCGCTGAGGGCCAGCGACAGCTCGATCGGGGGCACCACCTCGAGCTGCTCGAAGGTGCAGGCCTCGGGCTCCTTGTCGGTGCGCCAGCGCTGGAAGCGGGCCGTGTGGCGGAAGCGGCCGTTGTCGACGCGCTCGTAGGCCACCTCGGTCACCAGCTCGGGGCGCAGCAGCGTGAACGACAGGTCCTTCTTGGCGTTCCAGCGCGACACCGCGCCGGGCAGCCGCCCGGTCTCGTTCGACGCGTGGGCGGCCTCGTCCATCCATTGCCCCCACGGGTGCGACGAGAAGTCGGTGGTCACGTACGGCGCCAGCTCGTCGCGCAGCTCGGCCCGGCGGGCGGCGGAGAAGCTCGACGCCACGCCCAGGTTGTGGAGGCGGCCCTCGTCGTCGTAGAGGCCGAGCATCAGCGAGCCCGGGCCGTCGCCGCTCTTGTGCTCGCGGAAGCCGGCCACCACGCAGTCGGCGGTGCGCAGGTGCTTGACCTTGAGCTGGGCCCGCTTGTTCGGGAGGTAGGTGCCGTCGGCCTTCTTGGCCATGACGCCGTCGAGGCCGGCGCCCTCGAAGCGCGAGAACCAGTCGGTGGCCCGGGCCCGGTCGAACGTGCCCGGCGTGAGGTGGACGGGGGCGTCGGCCCCGTCGAGCGCCTGCTCCAGGAGGGCGCGGCGCTCGGCGAGAGGTACCTCCAGGAGCGAACGGTCGTCGAGGGCGAGGAGGTCGAACGCCACGAACGACGCCGGGGTCTCGCCGGCCAGGAGGTCGACGCGGGACTTGGCGGGGTGGATGCGCTGCTGGAGGGCGTCGAAGTCGAGGCCGTTCGGCCCGGCCACCACCACCTCGCCGTCGACCACGCAGCGGTCGGGCAGCGCGGCGCGCAGCGGCTCGAGCAGCTCGGGGAAGTAGCGGGTGAGCGGCTTCTCGTTGCGCGACCCGAGCTCGATGTCGTCGCCGTCGCGGAAGACGATGCAGCGGAACCCGTCCCACTTGGGCTCGAACCAGTACTCGCCCTCCGGCGCCTCGGGCAGCTCCGGGGTGGACTTGGCCAACATGGGCAGCAGCGGGGGCATCACCGGCAGGTCCATCGGGCGAGCGTAGGCCCCGGCTGCGGACGAATTTCCGACGGCGAGGATTGGCGCCGAGACGCCGGGGGTATGTCGGGCGTCACGCCACCCGGATTGGTCGGCCGACAGGGGAGACGGCCAACCGGAACAGGAGCAGGGGATGCCAACAGGACCCGCAGCGCGCCGCCCACGGTGGCGCGGCGCCGCCGTCGCCGTGACCGGGCTGTTCCTCGCCGCCGGCCTCGCCGCGTGCGGTGGGGGCGGTGACGAGGGCGGCGTCCCCACCCTCAACTGGTACGTGTACAACGAGCCGTCGGGGGCCTTCACCGACGCCGCTTCGGCGTGCAACGAGGCGGCCGACGGCAAGTACCGGATCAAGGCGGTGAACCTGCCGAACAACGCCGACGAGCAGCGCGAGCAGCTCGTGCGGCGCCTGGCGGCCAAGGACAGCAGCATCGACATCATCGGCATGGACGTGATCTGGACCGCCGAGTTCGCCGAGGCGGGGTGGATCAAGCCCATCCCGAAGGCGGAAGCCGACCAGGTCACCAAGGGCCGGCTCGCCCCGGCCGTGAAGACGGCCACCTACAAGGACCGGCTCTACGCCGCCCCCTTCAACTCCAACGCCGAGATGCTCTGGTACCGGGCCGACGTCACCAAGGAGCCGCCGGCCACCTGGGGCGAGATGATCTCCGAAGCCGCCAAGCTCCGCGCAGCCGGCAAGCCGGACATGATGCTCGGCCAGGGCCAGCGCTACGAGGGCCTGGTGGTGTGGTTCACCTCGCTGCTGGAGTCAGCCGGGGGCCACGTGCTCAACGCCGACGGCACCAAGGTCTCCCTCGCCGAAGGCCCCACCAAGAAGGCCCTGCAGATCATGCGGGACTTCTCCCGGTCGCCGTCGACGCCCGACAACTTCGCCACGGCCCGCGAGGACGACGGCCGGCTCGAGTGGGAGAAGGGCACCGCCGCCTTCATGACCAACTACTCCTTCGTCTGGCCGTCGGCCAACGGCAACGCCCCGGCCATCGCCGCCCAGATGCGCTGGGCCCGGTTCCCCGGGGTCGATGCCGACACGCCGTCGAAGGTCGCCATCGGCGGGTTCAACCTGGGCGTGGGCGGCTTCTCGAAGCACGCCGACCTCGCCGCCGAGGCGGTGTCGTGCCTGGTCGGCGACGACAACCAGATCGTCAACGCCACCAAGGGCGGCCTGCTGCCCGTGACCGAGTCGCTCTACGACGACAAGGAGCTCACCGAGGCCACCGTCGAGGTGACCGTCGACGGCAAGAAGAAGAAGGTCAAGGCCTTCCCCTACGCCGACGTCATCAAGGCCGAGCTCAAGGACGCCGTGGTCCGGCCCCAAACCCCGTACTACAACGACGTCGCCCTGGCGATCTCCCGGACGCTGCACCCCACCCGGGGCATCGACCCCGACAAGGACGTCGAACGGCTGCGCAAGGCCATCACCGATGCGCTCAACGGGGAGGGCCTGCTGTGACCGCCACGACCGCTGCACCTGCGAAGCAGCCGCCCGAGCCCGATCCCGAGGCGAAGGCCATGGGCAAGAAGGGCCTGAGCGCCCGGGCCCGGTCCGAGCGCAAGCTCGGCTGGATGCTCTGCGCCCCGGCCGTCTTCGTGATGCTGCTCGTCACGGCGTACCCCATCGGGTACGCGTTCTGGCTCTCGCTCCAGCGCTACGACCTGCGCTTCCCCGACGACCACAAGTTCGTGGGGTTCAAGAACTACGGCGCGGTGCTCGGCAACAGCCTCTGGTGGCAGGACCTCACCAACACCCTGGTGATCACCTTCTTCTCGGTGATCGTCGAGCTGGTGCTCGGCTTCGCCCTGGCCTTCGTCATGCACCGGGTGATCTTCGGCCGGTCCATCGTGCGGTCCTCGATCCTGGTGCCCTACGGGATCATCACCGTCGTCGCCGCCTTCACCTGGCGCTTCGCCTTCGACCCCACCACGGGGTTCGTCAACGGCCTGCTGGGCACCGATCGCAGCTGGTTCACCGAGCAGTGGTCGAGCTACTTCGTGATCATCTTCACCGAGGTGTGGAAGACCACGCCGTTCATGTCGCTGCTGCTGCTGGCCGGGTTCACCCTGGTGCCCCAGGACGTCGTCGACGCCGCCCGGGTCGACGGCGCCACCACGCCGCAGCGGCTGCGCACGATCATCATCCCGCTGATGAAGCCGGCCATCCTCGTGGCCGTCCTCTTCCGCACGCTCGACGCCTTCCGCATCTTCGACACGGTCTACGTGCAGACCCGGGGCGCCCAGAACACCGAGACCGTGTCGATCATCGGCTACCAGACGCTGATCAGCCGGTTGAACCTGGGCCTCGGCTCGGCGGTGTCGGTGCTGATCTTCGGCTGCGTGCTGATCATCGCGTTCTTGTTCGTCAAGGGCTTCGGCACCAGCCTCGCCCAGCAGCGAGGAGAGACCCCGTGAGCGAGCCCACCACCCGCGACCGCGTCTTCTGGGGGGCGGGCATCGTCGTCGTCATCGCCTACGCCCTCATCCCGGTGGCGTGGATCGTGTCGCTGTCGCTGAAGCCGGCATCGGAGATCACCAACGGCAAGTTCTTCCCGAAGAACCCCACGTTCGACAACTTCAGCGCCATCAAGGACGACCCGCAGTTCCCCTCGGCGCTGCGCAACTCGCTGATCATCGCCCTGATCTCGACGGTGCTGGCGGTGGCGCTCGCCACGCTGGCGGCCTACGCCATCGTGCGGCTCGACTTCCCGGGCAAGACGCTGATCATGTCCGGCGCGCTGGCCATCGCCATGTTCCCGCCCGTGGCGATCATCGGCCCGCTGTTCAACATGTGGCGGTCGCTGCACCTGTTCGACACCTGGTTCGGGCTGATCATCCCGTACATGACCTTCACGCTGCCCATGGCGATCTGGACGTTGAGCGCCTTCTTCCGGGAGATCCCCTGGGACCTCGACAAGGCGGCCCGGGTCGACGGGGCCACGCCCTTCCAGGCGTTCCGCAAGGTCATCGCCCCGCTGGCGGCGCCGGGCATGTTCACCTCGGCGATCCTCGTCTTCATCTTCGCCTGGAACGACTTCCTGTTCGCCACCGCCCTCACGTCCACGAACAAGGCCCGCACGGTGCCGGCGGCCATCACGTTCTTCACCGGCGCCTCGCAGTTCGACTTCCCCTACGGCCAGATCGCGGCCGCCTCGGTGGTCGTCACCATCCCGATCATCGTGATGGTCCTCATCTTCCAGCGCCGCATCGTCGCCGGGCTCACGTCCGGCGCGGTCAAGGGCTAAGGCAAGGAGCTCCCCATGGCAGAGATCCAGCTCGACAAGGTCACCAAGAAGTACCCCGACGGCACCACGGCGGTGCACGAGGCCGACTTCACCATCGGCGACGGCGAGTTCTTCATCCTCGTCGGGCCCTCCGGCTGCGGGAAGTCCACGCTGCTCAACATGATCGTGGGCCTCCAGGACATCTCCGAGGGCGAGCTCAAGGTCGACGGCAAGGTGGTGAACGACCTGGACCCCAAGGACCGCAACATGGCCATGGTGTTCCAGAGCTACGCCATCTATCCGCACATGACCGTGCGGGAGAACATGGAGTTCCCGCTCAAGATCAAGAAGATGGACAAGGCCGAGATCAAGCGCCGGGTCGAAGAGGCCAGCGCCGTGCTCGAGCTCGACGATCTGCTCGACCGCAAGCCGGCCAACCTGTCCGGCGGCCAGCGCCAGCGGGTGGCCATGGGCCGGGCCATCGTGCGCGACAACACCGCGGCGTTCCTCATGGACGAGCCGCTGTCGAACCTCGACGCCAAGCTGCGGGTGCAGATGCGCACCGCCATCTCCAAGCTCCAGCAGCGGCTGGGCACCACCACCATCTACGTCACCCACGACCAGACCGAGGCGCTCACCCTGGGCGACCGGGTGGCGGTCATGCGCAAGGGCTTCGTGCAGCAGGTGGGCACGCCCCGAGAGCTCTACAACGAGCCCGACAACCTGTTCGTCGCCGGCTTCATCGGCTCGCCGGCCATGAACCTGCTGCCGGCCCACATGGAGGGCGACCACCTCCACCTGCCCATGACCGACTTCGCCGTCACCGACGACATGAAGCAGAGGCTCCGCGGCCGCCACTCCGACCGCCTGGTGGCCGGCATCCGCCCCGAGCACTTCGAGGACGCGTCGCTGGTGTCGGACGACGCCAACCTCCACGGCGTCACCTTCACCGCCAAGATCGACGTGATCGAGTGGATGGGCTCGGAGCTCTACGCCTACTTCACCGTCGACCCCGGCGAGGGCCGTGAGGAGCTGCAGGAGTACGCCGAGGACCTCGGCACCGTCGAGTTCGCCAACGACGGCGGCTCGCAGGTCGTGGCCCGGCTCGACGCCAACTCCAAGGCCGCCGAGGGCGAGGAGCTCAAGCTCTGGCTCGACATCGACCGCGTGCACCTGTTCGACGCCAAGGACGGCCAGAACCTGCAGAACCCCACCGGTGAGACCGGCGAGGTCCCCGTGGTCGAGGCCCCGGTCCGCGACACCCCGGCCGAGGCGTAGCCCGCCCTCACCCCCCGGCCTGCAGCTCGGTGAGCGTCGTCACCACCGGGACGGTGACGTCGATCGAGCGGAACGCGATCGAACCGCCCAGGCGGGGCGTGGCGTAGGCCACGGTGGAGGCCACGAGCTGGAGGGTGAGCGCCGAGCCGGGTGCGAGCTGCTGGGCGATCACCTCGAGGTCGACGGTGGTGGTGTGCGGCTTCCCGTCGAGGGTGACGGCGATGGGCGTGATCTGGTTGCCGACCACCACGCCCGTGGTGGTGTCGACGATCTGGGCGAAGACCCGGGTGGGGGCCTTGCCGGCGGGTGCGGTGCCCGTGTAGGTCAGCTCGAGCTTCGGGGCGCCGAGCGCCATGCCCACCACCTCGGCGGTGCGGATGGGCACCTCGACCGCGGTCTTCGCCGGCGCCGGCGTGATCGGCTCCACCAAGGTGCCCAGCAAGTCTGAGTTGCCCGCCGGCAGCGTGATCGGGCCGGCCTTGCTGGCGGCCACCAGGGCCAGCGCCCCGCCGCCCGAGCCGGACACCTCCCGGTCGGCCTTCGTCGGGTACGCATCGGCGGTCCAGGTGCGGCCCTGCTGGTCGACGGTCGAGAAGCCGGGGACCTCGGGGGCCGAGTCGTCGTCCTTCAGGTAGCGGGCCAGCCAGGCGAACGAGGCGGCGCTGACGCGGTCGGTGGTGCCGGGATCGGTGAGGCAGACGCCGTGGCCGCCGCAGAACCAGAGCATGGCGGTCGGCACGTCGCGCTCCAGCAGCGATCGCTGGTTGGTGATGGCCTCGTCGAGGGTGAAGAGCGTGTCGACGGTGCCCTGCACGAAGAGGGTGGGCACGGCGACCTGGTCGATGGCGTCGCCCGGGCCGCGCGCCTCGAACCAGGCCTCGTCCTCGGCGCTCAGCGTGCCGTCCTCGGCGCCCGACCTCGACGCGCTGGTGATGTGCGGATCGAGGTTGCCCTGGGTGCCGGTGCCGGTGAGCACCGAGGCCCAGCCCTCCTTCACGGTGCGGTGCTTGAACAGCGAGGTCTCCAGCGAGTGCCAGGCGATGCCGGGGACCAGCGCGTCGATGCGGCAGTCGATGCCGGCAGTGGTGAGCTGGATGCCGCCGCCGTAGGAGAAGCCGACCATGCCCACCCGGGGGTCACCGGTGTCGTCGACCCTGGCCTCGGGCTGGGCGGCCACCCAATCGAGCAGCACCTGCACGTCGCGCCCCTCGAAGTCGGGCGAGTTCACCTCCACGGTGCCCTGGCTCTTGCCGAACCCGCGCGGGTCCCACGTGAGGACGTTGTAGCCCTTGTCGAGCATGGCCCGGATGCTGAGGGCGCCGAACAGGACGTCGCCCTGCGCCGCCACCGAGGTGTCGCCGGGCAGCGACCACCCGGGCCCCATCAGCACGGTGGGCGCCCGCTCGTCGTCGGTGGCATCGGTGGGGAACCAGTGCGCCCGCAGCTCGGTGCCGTCGAACGACGTGATCGTCCAGTCGGTGTCGGAGCCGGGCACCCGCGCGGCCGGACCGAGGTCGCCGGTGGCGCCCTGGTCGCACGGGTGGGTGGTGGCCGACCCGCCCTCGGTCGGCTCGCCGTCGCCCGCCTCGGTGGTGGCGGTCTTCGCCCCCTTCGCCGTGGTGGTGCTGCGGGCTGCGGTGGTCGAAGGCGCGGCGCCGTCGGAGGCGTCCGACGAGCAACCGGCGGCGAGCAACGACAGCGCCACCCCGGCGGCGAGCCCAGCGACGACGGGACGGCGGAACGAGCGGAACGAGCGGTGCGGTGCGGTCAACGTGATCCCCTGGAGAGCAGCGCCCCAGCACCGTCGCCGAGACCCGCCCGGAACCTACCGAACCGTCGTTGCCGGAGCCTCGACCAGCCGATCGGCGTCTCGACTCGCGAGGCGACCGAGGCGACGACCGATGGAGGCGACGACCAGGCGGTGGTTCGCCGAAGGCGAGAGGGCCCGAGCGGCCCGGGACGATGCGAAGCGAGTCCCGAGAGCGGGAAGGAGAGCGAACGATCGCCGACCGACCAGCGACGAAGGAGCAGCACGACGAGGCAACCGAGCCCCAGCGAGGTCCGCCGGAGGCCGGTGCGCGGCGGGAGGTGAGGCGCGACTCGACAAGGAGCCCGGTCAGAAGGTCGCGATCTCCAGCAGGCGCTCGGCCACGGCCACGTCGCCGATGGCGTCGATCGTCGACAGGGGGCGGCGGCGCCACAGGGCGAGGAGCAGGTCCTCGGCGGGGCCGCGGAGGGCGACGTCGCCCTTGGCGTGGGTGGTGGCCACGTCGACGGTGCCTTCGGGGGTGAAGGTGAGCAGCCACTCGGCGCCGTCGGTGGGGGCCGGGTCGTCGGTGCCGTGGACGTGGACGCGGCGGCCGCGGAGGTCGTCGGGGAAGGGGCCGAAGCGCTGGGCGTAGCGCACGGCGAGGAAGAGGGTGGCCCACTCGTCGATGGCATCGGCCGCACCGTCGACCTCGAGCGCCTCGGGTGCCGGCCCGCCGGCGGCGTGGACCGCGTCGGCGGCGTCGACGCGGTGGACCGCGACCTCGTGGGCCTGGCGCCGGTACCAGAAGGCGGCCGAGCCGGGCCCGGTGAAGGTGGCGGCCGCCTCGTCGGGGTCGTGGCGGGCCAGCTCGGCGAGCACGCCGTCCAGCGCCTCGCGGTAGGCGGGCAGGCAGTCGGGCCCCGTGGGCAGCCCGGCCACGTCGCCGCCTAGATCGCCGTCGGGCCCGGCGGCCAGGGCGCCCGTGACCCAGCGGTGGACCTTGCCGGTGTGGCGCAGCACCCGCTCGACGGTCCAATCGGGCAGCGAGGGCACCGGCGCGCCGAGGGCGTCGACCGGCACCGACGCCAGCCGGTCGCCCTCGATCCGCAGCAGCTCCAGGTGTCGGGTGGCGTCCATGCCGCCGAGTCTGCCCGCCCGGGCTAGAGGGTGCTCAGGCCGCCGTCGACGGCAAGGACCTGGCCGGTGACGTAGCTGGCCTCGTGGCTGAGCAGGAAGGTGACCGGGGCGGCGACCTCCCAAGCGGTGCCCTGGCGGCCGAGGGCCACCGGGGCCTTGGCCCGGCTGGGCCGGCCCTCGGTGGCGAGGCGGCCGAGCGGGGTGTCGATCAGGCCGGGGGCCACCACGTTGGCGCGGATGTTCCGGCGGGCGCCCTCCATGGCCACGTGCCGGTTGAGCCCGGCGAGGGCCGCCTTCGAGGTGTCGTAGGAGGGGCTGCGGCTGCCGGGGCGCAGGCCGGCCACCGACGAGATGAAGACGATCGACGAGTCGTCGGCCAGCACCGGGAGGGCGGCCTGGCAGGTCAGGAAGTGGGCCCGGACGTTCACCGAGAAGACGGCGTCCCACGTCTCGACGGGCGTCCCCTTGAGCCAGGCCCCGGCGCCGATGCCCACGTTGAGCACCACGCCGTCGAGGCCGTCGAGCAGCTCCACGGCCTCGTGGACCATGGCGGCGCACTGCTCGGCGTCGGACACGTCGGCCACGATCACCTGGGCGTGGCCGCCCTCGTCGCGCACCAGCGTGGCCGTCTCCTTGGCCGAGGCCCGGTCCCGGTCGGCGCAGGCGACGGTGGCGCCCTCTCGCGCTGCGGCCACGGCGATGGCCCGGCCGTTGCCGGGAGGTGCGTCGGGGTCGCCGTTGGCCTGGGTGCCGGCGCCGACCACCAGGACCTTGCGCCCTTCCAGCCGCCCGCTCACCGGGGCAGCCCTTCCACGCCGGCCTCGCGCTGGATGCCCAGGGAGTTCAGGGTGAAGCCGACCAGGTGGTACTGCCCCACCACCATGCACAGCTCGATCAGCTGCTGCTCGTCGTAGGTCTCGGCCAGGGCGGCCCAGGTGCCGTCGCTCAGGACGCTGTGCTCGTGGAGCTCGTCCGCAGCTCGCACCAGCAGGGCGTCGAGCGGGTGGTCGGTGGCCACCAGGGTGGTGGCGAGGTCGGCCATCTCGTCCTGGGTCAGGCCGGCGGCGGCCCCGATGGGCAGGTGGTGGCCCCACTCGTAGTCGGCGCCGCAGTTGGCGGCCGTGCGCAGGATCAGCACCTCGCGGTCGCGGGCCGGCAGGGTGCCGCCGGCCAGGAGCAGGCCACCGAAGGCCGACCATCGCTTGAGCAGCCGCGGGTGGCGGGCCAGGGTGGCGAACAGGTTCATGTCCGGGGCGTCCGGATCGAAGCGCAACGTGGCCAGCAGGGCCTCGGTCCGCTCCTCTCGCTCGTCCGGTGGCAGGGGGGAGATGCGCGGGGTGTCGATCGTCACGACCCCACCCTGCCAAACGGCGGGCGGCCGTGCTCGGCGACCGTTCGGGGCCCCGCCGGCAGGGCGCGCCCGGGGTCGGTCACACAGGGCGTCTCGGCGGTTTCACCACCCGTTGGGGGGTGGCCTAGGTTGACCGCCATGCCCGAGCACCCCATCCGCGAGCGCCTCGCCGACCTGCACGCTCGCAAGGAACAGGCCCGCAACCCCGGCTCCGAACGCTCCGTGAAGCGCCAGCACGACCGAGGCAAGATGCTCGCCCGGGAGCGCATCGAGTACCTGCTCGACGAGGGCTCGTTCCGCGAGCTCGACATGCTCGCCCGGCACCGCAACCCCGACATCGAGGACCGTCCCTACACCGACGGTGTCATCACCGGTTGGGGCACCGTCGAGGGCCGCAAGGTCTTCATCTTCTCCCAGGACTTCACCCTCTTCGGCGGGGCCCTGGGCGAGGTCTTCGCCGAGAAGACCCACAAGCTCATGGACATGGCGCTCAAGGTCGGCGCCCCGCTGGTGGGCCTCAACGACGGCGCCGGCGCCCGCATCCAGGAGGGCCCGGTCAGCCTGGCCTCCTACGGCGGCATCTTCTACCGGAACGTGAAGTCCAGCGGCGTGATCCCGCAGATCAGCGTGATCATGGGCCCGTGCGCCGGCGGCGCGGTCTACAGCCCGGCCATGACCGACTTCGTGTTCATGGTCGAGGACACCTCGTACATGTTCATCACCGGCCCCGACGTCGTGAAGACGGTGACCGGCGAGGACGTCACCCAGCAGGAGCTCGGCGGCGCCCAGACCCACTCGTCGAAGTCCGGCATCGCCGCCTTCACCGCCCCGGACGACCGGGCCTGCCTGGACGACGTGCGCTTCCTGCTGTCGTACCTCCCGGCCAACAACCTCGAGACCACGCCGGACATCCCCACGGCCGATCCCTGGGACCGGCCGACGCCCGAGTTGATCGACCTCATGCCCGACAGCGCCAACGTGCCCTACGACATGCGCACCGTGATCGAGGCCGTCGCCGACGACAACGAGTTCTTCGAGTACTTCTCGAAGTGGGCCACCAACATCGTCTGCGGCTTCGTGCGCCTCGGCGGCCGCTCGGTCGGCGTGGTGGGCAACCAGCCCTCGGCCTACGCCGGCGTGCTCGACATCGAGGCCTCGGAGAAGGCGGCCCGCTTCGTGCGGACCTGCGACTCCTTCAACATCCCGATCGTGACCTTCGTCGACGTGCCCGGGTTCCTCCCCGGCGTCGACCAGGAGTACAACGGCATCATCCGCCACGGCGCCAAGCTGCTCTACGCCTACTGCGAGGCCACCGTGCCCCGCATCCAGGTCATCACCCGCAAGGCCTACGGCGGCGCCTACGTGGTCATGGACTCCAAGTCCATCGGCTCGGACCTGTCCTACGCCTGGCCGTCGGCCGAGCTGGCGGTCATGGGCGCCTCCGGCGCCGTCGAGATCCTGAACCGATCCGAGATCGCGGCCGCCGAGGACAAGGAGGCCCGCAAGGCCGAGCTGGTCGACGTCTACGCCGAGAAGTGGCTGAACCCCTACGTGGCGGCCGAGCGGGGCTACGTCGACGACGTCATCGACCCCACCGACACCCGCAAGATGCTCATCGACGGCCTGAACATGCTCGAGTCCAAGAAGGAGGAGCTCCCGCCCCGCAAGCACGGCAACATGCCGCTGTGAGCCCCGCCGGAGCCGAACCCCACGTGGCCGACGTCCGCATCACCCCCGACCCGTCCGACGAAGAGGTCGCCGCCATCGTGGCGGCCGTCGAGGTGGCCTGGCCGCGCGCCGGCGCCCCCGTCGTCGGTGACACCACCCCGCGCTGGCGCTGGTCCGGCCGCTGGTGGTCGAAGCCCATCCCGCAGCGCCGCAACCGCCCCTGGTAGCTCCTAGGGTCGGCCTCGTGCGTGACGATCCCGTGGGCGACTGGGCGGCGGCCATCGGGGCGGAGGAGCCGGCCGCCGAGCTGACCACCGTCGGCACCCGGGAGGCGGTGGTCCACCAGGGCCACCACGTGCGGCGCCACGCGGACCTCGAGCCCGACACCGCCTACGAGCTCGACGGCTTCGCCTTCCGCACGCTGGCCGAGCCCGGCGAGCTGCTGGCCACGTTCGCCACCGTCAACGACGTGCACTTCGGCGAGGAGGCGTGCGGGATCATCGAGGGCTCCGACCTCGGCCCGGTGTTCCGGAGCGGTCCCGGCGAGGACCCGTACCCCGAGGTCATGAACCGCGGCGCCGTCACGGAGATCGCCGCTCTCGGCCCCGATGCCGTCATCGTCAAGGGCGACCTCACCTCGAACGGCACCGTCGCCGAGTACGAGGCCTTCCGCGCCGCCTACGAGCCGGCCTTCGGCGACCGCCTCACCGTGGTGCGGGGCAACCACGAGTCCTACAACCGGGCGCCCTACGCCCGGGAGGCGTTCCAGGAGGTCGTGCTGCCCGGCGTGGTGCTGGCCGTGCTCGACACCTCCGTCGACGGCGAGGTGGCCGGCACCGTCACCGCCGAGCAGCTCGAGCAGGTCGACGAGCTGGGCGCCCGCGCCGATCGCCCCGTGCTGCTGTTCGGCCACCACCACCTCGGCGACCGCCACAGCCCCGAGAAGGCCGACCAGTCCTTCGGGATCGATGTCGACGCGTCCGAGGCCCTGCTGGCGGTGGTGGCCCGCCGGCCCCGCGTCCGGGGCTACTTCGCCGGCCACACCCACCGGAACCGGGTGCGGCGCTTCGCCGCCACCGGCGACGTGGCCTGGGTCGAGGTGGCGTGCGTGAAGGACTACCCCGGGGCGTGGGCCGAGTACCGCGTCCACGAGGGCGGCGTGGTGCAGGTGGAGCACCGGATCTCCACGCCCGAGGCGCTGGCGTGGACCGAGCAGACCCGCCACATGTACGCCGGGCTCTACCGCGACTACGCGTTCGGCACCCTGGCCGACCGGTGCTTCGTGCTGCCGGCCACCGCCGCCGGCTGAGCTACTCGGCGGCCTCGCGCGGCGTGGTGGGGGCCACCATGGTGAGGTGCATGCCGTCCGGCTCGGCGGCCACGGTCACGAAGCCCTGGTGCTCGTAGACCCGCAGCGCGGCCACGTTGGTGGCCACCACGCTCAGGCACAGCTGGGCCACGCCGTCGCTGCGGGCCTGGCCGAGCAGGGCCGCCACCAGCTGACGGCCGAGGCCCTTGCCGCGCGCCTCGGGCGTGCAGGCGATGGCGATCTCGGGCGTGGCCTCGTCGACGAAGCCGTAGCCCGGCTCGGCGGCGGTGAAGGACCGGTACCAGGCGGCGCCGAGCAGCTCGCCGCCGGCCGTGGGCTCGCCCTCGGCGTCGACCCCGGGGTCGGCCTCCGCCACCACGCCGACGTCGCCCGGACGGCCCCAGCCGTCGAGGTAGCGGCGCAGCACCTCGTTGCCCTCCACCTCCTCGCGGGCCAGGGGCGGGCCGTCGGGCGCCGACGCGGCGCCGAGCATCGCCCAGAGGAACGGCAGGTCGTCGGAGGTGGCGGGTCGCAGCACGCCAGCGAGCATGCCACCGCGCTCCGCTGCCATCGGCACGCGATGTGCCCCCGCCGCGCCGCACCGTGTGAACTGGCGGGGCGGGCCGCTCGGCCCGTCCCGTCGCCAGCCAGGAGCCGAGCCGTGGCCGACCACATCTTCGACCTCCACGAGACGGCGGCCGCCTTCCGCTTCTCCAGCACCTGGTACCGGTCGCTGGTGGGCGCGGTCGACGACCACCGCTGGGACCAGGCGGCGCTCGGCGAGTGGTCGGTCCGCGAGCTGGTGGTGCACACCGCCCGGGCCTACAAGACCATCGTCGAGTACCTCGACGGGCCGGTGCACGACGAGACGCAGATCTACTCCGCCGCGGGCTACCTGCGGACGGTGCTGGCCGAGCAGACCCCGCACGTGCACATCGCGGCCCGGGCCAAGCGCGAGGCGGCCGACGCCCTCGACCCCGTAGGGATGATCGACGAGTGGTCGGCCAAGGCCGAGAAGCGGGTGGCGGTGGCGGCCGCCGACGAGCAGGTCAACCTGTTCGTCGGCCAGATGACCCTCGACCAGTACCTCGCCACCCGCGTGGTGGAGCTGGTGGTCCACGGGCTCGACCTCGCCGCCGCGATCGACCTGCCCACCCCCGCCCCCGCCGGCGCCGCCCGCGTGGCCATGCAGGTCCTGCTCGACCTGGCGCCGCCCGAGGACCTGTCGTCGATCCTCTGCCTCATGACCGGCCGGGCTGCCTCGCTGCCGCTCACCCACGTGCTCGACTGACGTGGGCGCCCCCGAGCCCGGTCCGGCGCCGCGCCCCACCGCCGCCGACGGCCCGCTGCACGACCTGCGGGTGGTCGACGTGTCGACCGTGGTGGCCGGCCCCGGCTGCGCCCGCTACCTCGCCGACTTCGGGGCCGACGTCATCAAGGTCGAGCGCCCGGGCACCGGGGACACCACCCGCACCATGGGCTGGGTCGACCCGGCCGACGACGTCACCCTGTGGTGGAAGCTGGCGGGGCGCAACAAGCGCACCGCGGTGCTCGACCTCAAGGACCCGGGCGACCTGGCCCACATGCGCCGCCTGGTCGCGTCGGCCGACGTGCTGGTCGAGAACTTCCGGCCCGGCACCCTCGAACGCCTCGGCCTGGCGCCGGACGACCTGATCGCCGCCAACCCGAAGCTGGTGGTCACCCGCGTCACCGGCTTCGGCCAGGACGGGCCCTACGCCGGCCGCCCCGGCTTCGCCACCCTGGCCGAAGCCATGTCCGGCTTCGCGTCCATCAACGGCGAGCCCGACGGCGCCCCGCTGCTGCCGCCCATCGCCCTCACCGACGAGGTCACCGCCCTCGTGGCCGCCTTCGCCACCATGGTCGCCCTGCACTCGGGCACCGGCCAGGTGGTCGACGTGAACCTGCTCGAGTCCCTCTCGCAGCTGATGGGCCCGATGCTCTCGCTGTGGCGCACCCGCGGCGAGCTGCCCGAGCGCCTGGGTTCCGGCATCGCCTACTCCGTCCCCCGGGGCACCTACCGCTGCGCCGACGGGCGCTGGGTGGCCATCTCCACCAGCGCCGAGAGCGTGGCGGTGCGGGTCATGGACCTCATCGGCCTGGGTGGCCAGGAGCGCTTCGCCGGCTTCGCGGGTCGCATCGCCCACCGCGAGGAGATCGACGCCTGCCTCGCCCGCTGGTGCGCCGAGCGCCCGCTCGCCGACGTGCTGGCCACCTTCGAGGCGGCCCACGCCGCCGCCGCACCGGTGTACACCATGGACCAGCTGGCCGAGGACCCCCACGCCGTGGCCCGCGGCCTGGTGGCCGAGGTCGACGGCTTCCCCATGCAGGGCCTCGTCGCCCGCCTGTCGGCCACCCCCGGCCGCCTCCGCTGGCCCGGCCGCCCCCTCGGCGCCGACACCGCCCAGGTCCTCGCCGAGCTCGACGACCCCGCCCCCGACGCCTGACCCGCTCCGTCACCGCCACACCCCACGAACTCGTCGCAGTTGGACGACGCCCCGGTCGACAACTGCGACAAGTTCGGAACGGACCCGCGCCCCGGGGACCCCCACCCCACGAACTCGTCGCAGTTGGACGACGCCCCGGTCGACAACTGCGACACGTTCGGGAGGGTTGGCCTAGAACGAGGGCCATGGCGTTCGACGTGGAGACCGTGCTGGCCGAGCTGACCCTGCAGGAGAAGGCCACGCTGGTCTCGGGGTCGGGGTTCTGGTGGACGCGGCGGATCGAGCGGCTGGGCGTGCCGTCGATCATGGTGAGCGACGGGCCGCACGGGCTGCGCAAGCAGGCCGGCAGCACCGACCACGTGGGCATCGGCGGCAGCGTGCCCGCCACCTGCTTCCCGACGGCCTCGGCGCTGGGGTCGTCCTGGGACGTCGACCTCGCGCACCGGGTCGGGAGCGCCATCGCCGAGGAGGCTCGGGGCCAGGACCTGGCCGTGGTGCTCGGCCCCGGCATCAACATCAAGCGCTCGCCGCTGTGCGGCCGGAACTTCGAGTACCTGTCCGAGGACCCCCTGATCGCCGGCGAGCTGGGCGCCGCGCTGGTGCGGGGCCTGCAGGAGCACGGCGTGGGCACGTCGCTCAAGCACTACGCGGTGAACAACCAGGAGGCCGACCGGCTGCGGGTGAGCGCCGAGGTCGACGACCGCACCCTGCGCGAGATCTACCTCGCCGGCTTCGAACGGGTGGTGCGCACCGCCCAGCCGTGGACGGTGATGTGCAGCTACAACCGCATCAACGGCACCTACGCCTCGCAGGACCGCTGGCTGCTCACCGAGGTGCTGCGCGACGAGTGGGGCTTCGAGGGCCTGGTGGTCTCCGACTGGGGCGCGGTCGACGACCCCACCGCCGCCGTGGCCGCCGGGCTCGACCTCGAGATGCCGGGCACCGGCGGGGCGAGCGCCGCCAAGGTCGTGGCGGCGGTCGAGGCGGGGGACCTGCCCGTCGACCTGCTCGACCTGGCGGTGTCCCGCGTCCTGCACCTGGTCGACCGGGCCCAGCCCGCGGTGCAGGCCACCGACACCTACGACGAGGACGCCCACCACGCCCTCGCCCGGGCTGCGGCGGCCGACTGCGCGGTGCTGCTCAAGAACGACGGTGCCCTCCTCCCGCTGCTCGCTGCCGAGGGGCGCATCGCCGTCATCGGGGAGCTCGCCCGCACCCCGCGGTTCCAGGGCGCCGGCAGCTCCAAGGTCAACCCCACGCGCCGACGACGCGCTGACCGCCCTGCGCGAAGGCCTCGCCGACGGCGTCGCGGTCGACTTCGCCGCCGGCTTCGGCGTCGACGACCCGTCGGCCGACAGCTCGGCGCTGCTCGCCGAAGCGGTCGAGGTCGCCCGAGGTGCCCACACGGTCCTGCTGTTCCTGGGCCTGCCGCCGAGCTACGAGTCCGAGGGCTACGACCGCACCCACCTCGACCTGCCCGCCGACCAGCTGGCCGTGCTGGCCGCCGTGCGCGAGGTGAACGACCGGGTGGTCGTGGTCCTGGCCAACGGCTCGGTGGTGGCGGTGCAGCGCTGGGAGCACCTGGCCGGCGCCATCCTCGAAGGGTGGCTGGGCGGCCAGGCCGGTGGCAGCGCCATCGCCGACGTGATCCTCGGCCGGGTCAGCCCCTCGGGCCGGCTGGCCGAGACCATGCCGCTGCGGCTCCAGGACACCCCCGCCTACCTCAACTTCCCCGGCGAGGACCGCCACGTCCGCTACGGCGAGGGCATCCACGTGGGCTACCGGTACTACGACGCCGTCGAGCGCGAGGTCAGCTACCCCTTCGGCCACGGCCTCTCGTACACGACCTTCGAGTACGCCGACCTGGCCGTCACCGCGCTCGAGGCCTCGGGCGACCAGCACGACCACTGGATGGGCCCCATCCGCTTCTCGGTCTCGGCCACCGTCACCAACACCGGCCCGGTGGCCGGCAAGGAGGTCGTGCAGCTCTACGTCGGCGCCCGAGGCTCGTCGGTGCCCCGCCCGGTGCGCGAGCTCAAGGGCTTCGCCAAGGTCGCCCTCGCCCCTGGCGAGTCGCAGCGGGTGAACCTGTTCCTGACCGAGCGGGACCTGGCCTACTGGTCCACCCGGGCCGACGGCTGGGTGGTGGAGCCCGGCGAGGTCGAGGTGGCCGTCGGCGCGTCGTCACGGGACCTCCGCCTCACCGAGGTGGTCACCGTCACCGGCCCGCCGCCCACGTTCCCGCTCGACCGGAGCAGCACGCTGAAGGAGTGGCTGGAGCACCCCGTCGGCCACGAGCTGCTGCTCGACGTGCTGGCCCACAGCCCGAGCGGCGACCTCACGCCCATGGTCGACAACCCGGAGCAGCTGCGGATGCTCGGTTCGTTCCCCCTGCCCCGCCTCACCGCCATGCTGATGCCCACCCGCGAGGTCGGCTCCGACCTCGTCGACGGCCTGCTCGCCCAGGTCGACGGGCGGGCGTAGCTCAGCTGTCGGGGTTGGCGGTGGTGACCTCGATGCGGTCCTGCTGCCACTCGCGTGCGGCCTCCAGGGCGTCGGCGGCCTGGCTGGTGAGCTGCTCGGCGTCGAAGCCGTAGGCGGGGTAGCAGCTCAGGCCCACCCAGAGGGTGTGGCCGGGGAGCTCCTCGGCGATGCGGCGGCGCAGGCGCTCGAGGGTCCAGATGGCGCCGTTCTCCGGGGTGTCCTCGAGGAGGATGAGGTAGCGGCCGTCGTCGGAGCGGGCGATGGTGTCGGCCTCGCGGAAGACGCGCAGCATGACCTCACCCACCGGGCGGGCGGGCGCCGAGTGCGCCGGCGGGTTGCTCACGTCGAGCACCACGTCGGCCACGCCCACCGACAGCGGGCGCAGGCCCCGGCGGGCGGCCGAGATGCGCTTCACCAGGGAGGCCTCGAAGAAGACCTGGCTGAAGAGGCCGGTCTCGGCGTCGACGATCACGTCGCTGGGCGCCGGGGCGGCGTCGAGGTGGATCACGGCGCCGGCGGCGCGAGCGTCGGCCTCGTTGCCGCCCACCAGCTGCTCGGAGCGCATGGCCTCCGCCAGGTCGGCCCGGGCCCGGATGGCCTCGGCCTCGAAGCGGGCGGCGCGGGCCAGGGCGAGGTCGTTCTCCTGGGCCAGGTGGGTGGCCTCGGTCTGCAGCGCCGCCTGGCGCTTGCGGCCCTCGAGGTAGCGCTGGGGCCACTCGAGCACGAGGACCACGCAGATGACGGCCAGCACGGCCCCCAGGCCCACGATCCAGCCCTGGTCGGTGACGACGGCGATGGCCGCCGTCACGAGCGCGAGCAGGCCCACGACGGTGGCCGGCAGGGCGCGAGGGCGGAACATGTCTGACCTGTCGGCCGCGGACGGCCGATCCAAAGGGCTCAGCACGCGTTCGGCCACGGAGGTCATGCTATGTCCGGTTTCGAGGCCTCGTCGGACCCGGTCGGCGGAGCTCAGGCCTGGCGGGCGGCGGCGACCAGGTCGGCCACCTCGCCCATGATCTTGGTGATCTCGAAGTCCTTGGGCGTGTAGACGGCCGCCACGCCCTGCGACAGCAGGCGGGGGCGGTCGCCCTCGGGGATGATCCCGCCGGCGATCACCGGGGCGTCGACGCCCGCCTCGCGCAGGAGCCGGACCACGTCGGGGATCAGCTCGAGGTGGCTGCCCGAGAGGATCGAGAGGCCGATGACGTCGACGTCCTCGTCTCGGGCGACGGCCGCGATCTGCTCGGGCGTGAGGCGGATGCCCTGGTAGATGACCTCGAAGCCGGCGTCACGGGCCGCCACCGCGATCTGCTCGGCGCCGTTCGAGTGCCCGTCGAGGCCCGGCTTGGCCACCAGGAAGCGCGGCGGGCCGCCCGCCATGGCCTGGACCCGCTCGGCCACGGCCCGCAGGCCCTGGGAGCCGCCGCCGGCGCCGGCGGCGGCCGCCACGCCGGTGGGGGCCCGGTACTCGCCGAACTCCTCGCGGAGCACGGCGGCCCACTCGCCGGTGGTGCCGCCGGCGTGGGCCAGGTCGATGCTGGCCGGCATCACGTTTTCACCCGTCCGGGCCACCCGCCGGAGCTCGTCCAGGCTGCGCTTCACGGCGTCGTTGTCGCGCTCGGCCCGCCAGGCGGCGAGGTCGGCCACCGCCGCCTCGGCGATGTTGGGGTCGACCCGCAGGATGTTGTCGTCGCCGTCGAGCGGCGAGGGGGCCGTCTCGGTGAACGAGTTGACGCCCACGATCTTGAGGTCGCCGCTCTCGATGCGGCGCATGCGCTCGGCGTGGCTGCGCACCAGCCGGCCCTTGAGCTCGTCGATGGCCTCGAACGCGCCGCCGAGCGCGAGCACGTCGTCGAGCTCGGCCTGGGCGCCCTCGATGAGCTCGTTGGTCTTGGCCTCGATCACGTGGGAGCCGGCGAAGATGTCGTCGTACTCCAGGAGGTCGGTCTCGAAGGCCAGCACCTGCTGGATGCGCAGGGCCCACTGCTGGTCCCAGGGCCGGGGCAGGCCCAGCGCCTCGTTCCAGGCCGGCAGCTGCAGCGAGCGGGCCCGGGCGTCCTTCGACAGGGTCACGCCGAGCGCCTCGAGCACGATGCGCTGCACGTTGTTCTCGGGCTGGGCCTCGGTGAGCCCGAGGCTGTTCACCTGCACGCCGTAGCGGAACCGGCGGGCCTTGGGATCGGTGATGCCGTAGCGCTCCTCGCAGATGCGGTCCCACATGGCGGTGAAGGCCCGCATCTTGCAGGTCTCCTCCACGAACCGGATGCCGGCGTTCACGAAGAAGCTGATGGAGGCGACCACGTTGACCATGCGGTCCTCGGGCACCTGGCCGGAGTCGCGCACGGCGTCGAGCACGTCGATGGCGGTGGCCAGCGAGTACGCCAGCTCCTGCACCGGCGTGGCCCCCGCCTCCTGCAGGTGGTAGCTGCAGACGTTCATGGGGTTCCAGTGCGGGATCCACTCCTGGCAGAACGCGAACATGTCGACGATCAGCCGGCGGGAGGGGAGCGGGGGGTAGATGTAGGTCCCTCGGCTCAGGTACTCCTTGACGATGTCGTTCTGGGTGGTGCCCCGGAGCTGCTGGGACTTCACGCCCTGGCGCTCGGCGTTGGCGGTGTAGAGCCCGAGCATCCACGCCGCCACCGCGTTGATGGTCATCGACGTGTTCATCTCGCCGACGGGGATGTCGTGGAGGAGCGTCTCCATGTGCCCGATGTGGCTGACCGGCACGCCGACCTTGCCGACCTCGCCGCGAGCCATGGGGTCGTCGCTGTCGTAGCCGGTCTGGGTGGGCAGGTCGAAGGCGATCGACAGCCCGGTCTGTCCCTTGGCCAGGTTGGTCCGGTACAGCTCGTTGGACGCCTTCGCCGTGGAGTGGCCCGAGTAGGTCCGCATCATCCAGGGGCGGTCCGGCTTGCGCTGGTCGGTCATGCCCCATTCTCGGCCGTGCGCGACGCCCGTGTCACCTCCGGTGCCCGCCCGTTCCTGACGGTCCGTCAGGTCGGGTGGGCGGGCGTCTCAGTCGGGCAGGGTGATGCCCCGCTCGGCGGCGGCGGCGGCCACCTCGGCGGGGAAGACGTTCTTGAGCAGGTAGAGGTCCCGGGCCATCACGTAGTCCGGCGCCAGCACCTTCGAGTAGCGCTCGAAGTAGAGGAGCTGCTTGGAGGTGAGCATGAGCTCGCGGGGGATGGTGGCGCCGAACTGCTCCGCCAGCTCCATGTTCGACTTGAGCTGGTCGCCCAGGCTGATGTTGCCGATGCCCTGGCTGAGCATGGGCTCCATCACCATGGCGATGGCGGGGCCGGCGACCTCGGGGTCGACGTCGGCCGGCATGACGCCCACGCGCTGGTAGGCCCGCACCACCCGGGAGTAGTCCTGGTCGATCATCGACGTGTAGAGGATGTCGGCCATGGCGCCCCGCCAGAGCTCGGGCAGCTCGCCCATGATGCCGAAGTCGAGGTAGGTGGCCCGCTCGTCGTCGAGCACCCACAGGTTCCCGGCGTGCACGTCGCCATGGAACGGGCCGTGGACCAGGGCGGCCTCGATCCACACCTTGATGCCCCGCCGCAGGGTCAGCTCGCCGTCGATGCCGCGAGCGGCGAGGGCGTCGAACTGGTCCATGGGCACGCCCGACATGCGCTCCATGCAGATGAGGTGCGGGGCGCAGTAGTCCCAGTAGACCTCGGGCGCGGTGATGCCGGCGTTGTCGCCGAAGGCGGCGATGTGGTCGCGGAAGAAGGTCTGCCGGTGCGCTTCCAGGGCGGCGTTGAGCTCCTGGTTGGTCACCTGGTGGAGGTCCTCGACCATGGCGGTGACGTTGGCGCGGCGGGCGGACTCGAATCGCATGAGCACCTTGCGGGCCAGGAAGTACTGGATGCGCAGGTCGGTGTTCATGCGGTGGGCGATGTCGGGGCGCTGCAGCTTGATGACCGCCTCGCGCCCGTCGGGCAGCACCACGGCGTGGACCTGGGCGATCGATGCGGCCGACAGGGGCCGGTCGTCGAACGACTTGAAGATCTGGCCCGGCGGGCGGCCCAACTCCTCGGTGACCATGCGGCGCACGGTCTCGGGGTCGAACGGCGGCACCTCGTCCAGCGTGCGCAGGCAGGCGTCGGCCAGCGGCGCCGGGAAGAGGCTGGGCGACGAGGCGATGAGCTGGCCCAGCTTCACGAAGGTCGGCCCGAGCTGCTCGAACCCGTCGACCAGCCCCTCCGACGCCGCCCGGGCCAGCGAGCGGCCCTTGCGGCGCACCACCCAGACCGCGGTGGCCCGCACGACCGCGCTCCACAGGACGAAGGCGATCAGCACCATCCGGCGCAGCTCGGCCAGCCCGAACCGGTCGAGCGGCGGGGCGTCGATCTCCAGCGCCTCGGGCGGCGGCCCGTCGGCGTAGGGCCCGCGGAAGTGGGCCAGCACCCCGGCGGCATCGCTCCCCGGCGCCGGGGGGACCTCGTCGGGCGGCACCGCGTCGTCGGTCATGGCCCCCATCTTGGGCCGTAGCGTGGAGGGACCGTGAACCCGCCCCCCTCCTCGCCCGAGCGTCGCCACCCGCTCATCACCGTGCTCACCGGCGCCGGCGTCTCCACCGACTCCGGCATCCCGGACTTCCGCGGCCCCAACGGCCTCTGGACCAAGAACCCGGGCACCGAGAAGCTCTTCGACATCGATGCCTACCTGGGCGACCCGGAGGTCCGGCACCGCTCCTGGCTGGCCCGCCGGCAGAACCCGGCCTGGGGCGCCGAGCCCAACGCCGCGCACCGCGCCCTGGTCGACCTCGAGCGCCGGGGCCACCTGCGCGCCCTGGTCACGCAGAACATCGACCGGCTGCACCAGAAGGCGGGCTCGTCGCCCGAGCTGGTGCTCGAGCTGCACGGCAACATGGTCGAGGCGGTGTGCGTGAGCTGCGGGGCGCGCAGCCGCACCCAGGACGCGCTGGCCCGGGTCGACGAGGGCGACGCCGACCCCCGCTGCCTCGTCTGCGGCGGCATCCTCAAGACGGCCACGGTCATGTTCGGCCAGGCGCTCGACCCCGACGTGCTGAACGCCGCGGTGGAAGCGGCCATGGACGCCGACGCCTTCGTCGCGGTGGGCACCTCGCTGATGGTCCACCCCGCCGCCGGCCTGTGCGACGTCGCCGTCCGCAACGGCGCCCGCCTGGTGATCGTCAACGCCGATCCGACGCCGTACGACGACCGGGCCGCCGAGGTCGTCCGCGAGCCCATCGGCGAGGCCCTCCCCGCCCTGCTCGAGCGGTTGGCGCCCTAGGCCGGGCGCCGGACCGTCGGCTCAGCCGCCGAAGGTGGCGCCCAGCGGTCGGCGGAGCGCCGCCGCGAGGCGGGCCAGGTACTCGTCGCGGCCGATGTCGACGGCCCCGAGCGACAGCAGGTGGGGCGTCGTCCACTGCACGTCGAGCAGCTCGGCCCCGTCGGCCCGCAGGTGCTCGACCAGGCCCACCAGCGCCACCTTCGAGGCGTCGGTCGCCCGGTGGAACATCGACTCGCCGGCGAAGAGCCCGCCGATGGCGATGCCGTAGAGGCCCCCCACCAGCTCGCCGTCGGGCGTCCACGTCTCCACGCTGTGCGCCCACCCCAGGTGGTGGAGGCGGCGGTAGGCATCGGTGACCGACCGGTCGATCCAGCCGTGGGGGCGCTTCGGGTCGGCGCAGGCGGCGATGACCTCGTCGAAGGCGGTGTCGACGCGCACCTCGTAGCGGGCGCAGGCCTTGCGCAGCGAGCGCGACACCCTGAGCCCGTCGAGCGGCAGCACCCCCCGCGGGTCCGGCGACCACCACGCCAGGGCCCGCGGCCGCTTGAGCGGCATCGGGAACAGGCCGGCGCGGTAGGCCGAGAGCACCGTGCCCGGCTCCAGGTCGGCGCCGATGCCGACGATGCCGGACTCGTCGGCCGTGGCCGCAGGCGGCAGCTCCCAGCGCGACGGCGGCGGCTCGACGGGCGGCGCGGCTGGTCTGGCGTTCACGGCGTCCACGGTGCCGGCAGTCTCGCACCCGACCGCCGAGGTGCGGCACCCGCGACGGCACCGCTGCGGGATCCGGGCTTCCCCGGTTGCCGAAGCCCGATGAAACGGACATCATGCGGGCGCACCACGCTCGGCGAGCGAGCGGGGACGGAGAGGAACGACGATGCGGGCGTTGCGGATCACGGTGGCCACCTGTGCGGTGCTGGCCGGGCTGGCACTCGCCGCCCCGGCGCACGCCGCGCCCCTGGCCTTCTTCAACGAGCAGCCGGCGTCGGCCGACACCGACTACAACGACGTCAGCGGCACGCCGCTGGTGGGCGACTTCGACGGCGACGGTCGCGACGACGTCTTCTTCTACCGGCCCGGTGCCGCGGGGGAGCGGATCAAGTTCGGCACGACGACCGGCTTCGAGAACGACTTCGGCGCCGACCTGTCGGTCAGCGGCACCTTCACGCCGCTGGTGGGCGACTACGACGGCAACGGCGTCACCGACGTCTTCTGGTACGCCCCCGGCAAGGCCGCCGACTACCTCTGGCTCTTCTTCACCGGCGGCAGCCACACCAGCACCGCCAAGCCGGTCAACGGCACCTTCAAGCCGATCGTGGGCGACTTCGCCTCGAACGACGAGCAGAGCCGGGACGACATCTTCTGGTACGCCCCCGGCACCGGCGCCGACTTCCTCTGGAAGGCCGGCCCGGGCGCCAGCTTCACCAGCATCGCCCGCACCATCAACGGCACCTACACCCCGGTCGTCGGCAGCTTCACCCCCGACCCGTCCACGGGCGGCAGCACCGACAGCACCCTCGACATCTTCTGGTACGCCAGCGGTCCCACGGTCGACTCGCTCTGGAAGGGCAACGGCGCCGGCGCCTTCACCTCCAAGGCCTTCAACGCCCCCGACGGCGCGGTGCCGGTGGTGGGCTACTTCGACGGCTACGGCGTGCAGGACATCCTCTGGAACCGGGCCGCCGGCGCCGACTCGGTGTGGCTGGCCGACCCCGACACGCTCACCTTCAGCACCCACCCGGCCAACGTGCCCAGCACCGCCAAGGCCATCGTCGGCGAGTGGCTGGTGCCGGACGAGCCCATCCTCCTCTGGAGCCCGAACGCCGCCGACCACCTCTGGTTCCCCCAGGGCGAGCCCGGCACCTGGGACTACTACGAGCTGTCGAACAACACCGACATGGGCGCCGGCTACGTCCCCGTCACCGGCGACTTCAACGGCGACGGCCACCGCGACCTCTACTGGATCAAGTACGACGTCGGCGGCGACCGCCTCTGGTACGGCCCGAACTCGGGCGCCTGACCCGCTCTCGGGCGGTGGCCGCGTCCGGTCGCCTCGCCAGTCACCGGCCTCCGGCGGGCTCCGGCTGGCGCCTCCGCTGCCTCGCGTGCGGCTCCTTCGTCGCCGGAGGCTCGGCGATCGTCAACCGTCCTTCCCGCTCTCGGGCTCGCTTCGCTTCGCCCGGGCCGCTCGGGCCCGCCTCGCCTCCGGCGAACGCCGCCCCTCGCCCGTCACCTCTCCCCTGCGAACCACCTCCGACGCGGACGAGCCCCGGCCGATGGCCGGGGCTCGGTCGCGTGCGTGGTCGGCCCTCGGGCCGCCGTCCTACTTGCGGTAGTCGTAGAAGCCGAGCTTGCTCTTCCGGCCGAGCTGGCCGGCGGTGACCATGCGGCGGAGGGCGGGGACGGCGGCGTAGTTGGGGTCGCGGAACTCGTCGTAGAGGGCGTCGAGGATCGACAGGGAGGTGTCGAGGCCCACGAGGTCGAGCAGGGCGAGCGGGCCCATCGGGAAGTTGCAGCCGCCCTTCATGGCGGTGTCGATGTCGTCCCGGCTGGCGGTGCCGTTCTCGAGCATCCGCACCGCGTTGTTGAGGTACGGGAAGAGGAGGGCGTTCACGATGAAACCGGCCCGGTCCTTGACCTCGACCGGGTCCTTGCCGCAGGTGGTGGCGAAGGCGGTGACCTCGGCGATGGTCTCGTCGGAGGCGGTGAGCGGCCGGACGATCTCGACGAGCGACATCATCGGGGCCGGGTTGAAGAAGTGGACGCCGCAGACCTTCTCGGGCCGGTCGGTGACCATGGCCATCTCGATCACGGCGAGGGTGGAGGTGTTGGTGGCCAGGATGGCGCTGTCCTTGACCACCAGGTCGAGCTCCTTGAAGAGCTCCTTCTTGATGGCCAGGTCCTCGACCACGGACTCGATGATGAGGTCGCAGTCGGCGAGGTCGTGCAGGTTGGCCGTGGCCGAGACCCGGCTGCGGATGGTGGTGCTCTCCTCCTCGGAGAGCTTGCCCCGCTCGACCTGCTTGGCCAGCGACTTCTCCAGGCCGGCCACCATGGCGTCGGCCGACGCCTGCTGGCGAGACCGCAGGACCACCTCGTGGCCCGTCTTGGCCGCCACCTCGGCGATGCCGGAACCCATGATCCCCGAACCCAGGATGCCCACGCGCTTGATCGTCATGGGCGGTCAAGCTACCGGGGGGTAGGTGGCGCCGCCCAAATCGCGAGCGACGTCCGGCACACCTGCCGAAGGAATGGTGCGTGGTGCAGGGCCGTTGACCACACTGGAGCAGACGGCAACGACGCCGTCTCCGATGACCAGGAAACCGAAACGATGTCTGCAGCGCTGATGATGGCCAACCGCCTCCGTGGCAAGGCCCCGAAGTCCGAGTCCGGGAGCCGGCCCTTCACCGCCGGCCTCGCCTCCCGGCTGGCCACCTGGCCGGCCCGCCCCCGCTGACCAGGGGTCCTGACCGCTCTCGGTCGCCGGCCTCAGCCGGCCACCGGCAGGTCCAGGTAGAGGTCGGACCGCACCGGACGGTCGCCTTCGGGCACCGCCGGCAGCCCCGGCTCGCCGAACGCTGCCGGGAAGAGCCCGGTGTGCACCCACAGCCGACACGCCCCGCACGCCCGTTCCCCCCTGAGGGCTGCGCAGGGCAGCCGGCACCGCCACCTCGACCGACGCCACGCCCGTGGCGTCGGTCGGCGCGCTCGCGGTGCGGCCCTGGTCGCAGGACTCGGCGGTGAAGGGACCGGTGACGGCCGCGCACACCGCCACGTTGAACACCGTGCCCGGTTGGAGGTGTTGCACCTCGACGGTGACCGTCGACCCCGCGAGGTAGCCGCCGGGCGGGGCGGGCTCGACGATGCGAGCGGTGGGCTCGGGCCCGCTCGGTGCGGTCGACCCCGGGACCGTCGTGGTCGAGCGGTCGGCGGCCGGCGCCCCGCCACCGATCCGGGCGCCGACCCGGGTGAAGCGCTCGCGGTCCCCGTCGCCGGAGCGCGAGGCCACCGCGAGGGTGCCGGCCCCCACCAGGAGCACGGCGACGAGGCCCACCACCGCGAGCCGGGCCCGCTCGCGCCGCTGCCGGCGGGCGAGGGCGCGGCGCGCCAGGTCGTCGAGCGACGGGGGCGCCGGGGTGCCGGGATCGAGCTCGTGGTGCAGGTCGTCAGCCCAGGGCATGGCGGGCTCCGGGGGTGGTGGGGGCGGGACGGTCGGGTCGGGACGGCGTGGGGGCCGGCCCTTCGTCGAAGGCGTCGGGCCCGAGGGTGGCGGCCAGCGAGCGACGGGCGTCGTGGAGGGTGCTGGCGACGGTGCCGGTGGAGATCCCGAGGGCTTCGGCGATCTGGGGCTGGGTCAGGTCGGCGAGGTATCGCAGCGCCACCACGGTGCGCTGGCGGTCGGGCAGCTGGGCGACCGCGGCCCAGGCCGGTCCGGTGGCCTCGGGGCCGTCGACGGCGTCCTCGATGCGGTGCCGGCGCAGCAGGCGGGCTTCGAGCGCAGCCCGCTGGCCGCGGCGCTTGGCCAGGTTGACCGCCACGCGGTAGGTCCACGCTGCCGGGTCCTGCACGGTTCCGCCCTCCCATCGCTCCCACAGGCGGCTGACCGCCTCGGCACACACGTCGGCGGCCACCTCGCGGTCACGGGTGACCACGGTGAGGGCGCTGACCAGGCGGGGCCACGCGACCCGGTACCAGCTGGTGAAGGACGCTCCAGCGGGTACCGGGTCGGGCCGGGCCGCCGCCTGTTCGTCCTGCAAGAGCCACACCTCCCCCGGATCGTTGGGTCGGTCGCCGAACTTCCCCTCGACCCGCCTCCGACCGTAGACGGTCGCCCGTCCCGCCCGGCCCGCCCGACCTCCTCGCCCGACCCCCTCCGCAACTTTGGGTCCCAGACCGGCGCGCGGGGGCGTGGGACCCGAAGTTCGAGGAGGGAACGAGGCTCGGTAGGGTCGGCCCCATGTCTGGGACGTTGGCGTTGGTCGGTGGCGGCGAGTTCACCGAGGGGTGCACGTTCGACGCAGGGCTGGTCGAGGCCAGCGGGGCGTCGGAGGTGCTGGTGATCCCCACGGGCGCCGCCTACGAGCACCCGCAGCGCCTGGTGGAGGCGGCCACCGGGTGGTTCGGCCGCATCGGCGTCGGCGTGCGGGGGCTCGACGTGCTGGCCCGGCCCGACGCCCAGTCCGAGGAGCTGGCCGAGGTCGTGCGGGCGTCGCGCCTCACGTACCTCGTCGGCGGCTCGTCGATGCACATCCGCTCGGTGCTCAAGGACTCCCTCGTCTGGGACGCCCTGGTGGCGGCGTGGGGCGACGGCGGGACCCTGGCCGGCTCGTCGGCCGGCGCCATGGTCCTCTGCGACCCCATGGTCGACTCCCGAGGCGGCGCCTTCACCCTCGGGCTGGGCCTGCTCACCGGCATGGCCGTCATCTCCGCCCACGACCACTGGTCCGAGGACGCCGCGCACCGCACCCGCAAGATGAGCCCGGCGCAGCTGGTGCTGGCCGGGATCGACGAGCGCACGGCGCTGCTGCGCGGGCCCGAGGGCGACTGGCGGGTCGAGGGCGCCGGCCAGGTGGCGGTCTTCCTCGGTGGTGCCCCCAGCGACCTCGCCGCCCTCCCTGCCGGTCTGCCCGCCTGAGGTCGACGATCGCCTGAGGTCGAGGCGCCGACGGCCCGCTGGTCCTCAGCTCTCGCTGATGGCGACCTTCTGGATGGTGACCTGCTTGGAGGGGGCGCCGGCGCCGGTGTCGAGGGCGGCGATCTTCTCCAGCACGTCGATGCCCTCGGTGACCGTGCCGAAGACGGCGTAGGACCCGGCGTCCGGGCCCAGCTGGGCCTTGTCGCCCAGGTAGGCGCCGCCCTCGTTGGCCAGGAGGAAGAACTGGCCGCTGGCGCTGTTCGGCGCCGAGGTCCGGGCCATGGCGATGGTGCCGGCGGCGTAGTCGGCGGACGAGAACGGCAGGCCCTCGTCGGGGATGGTGTAGCCGGGCCCCGGATCGCTGTTGTCCTGCGTGTGCGGCGAGCCGCCCTGGATGATCCCGGAGCCGGCTTCGGTGCGGAAGAGGTCGGTGCCGTCGAAGTAGCCGTAGCGGGCCAGGACCACGAAGTTGTTGGTGGTGAGGGGGGTGCGCTTGGTATCGAACCGGAGCGAGAAGCTGCCCTCGGTGGTGGTGACCGCGGCGGTGTAGGTCTTGGCGAGGTCGATGCACTTCTTGGGGGCGACGGTGAAGGTGACCACCGGCTTGGCCGAGCCGCCCTCGGGCGGGCAGTCGCCGGTGCCGTAGGCGGCGCTGGTGCTCGCCTCGCCGTCGCCGGCGGCGACCGTGCCGTCGGACGAGTCGCTGCTGCAGCCGGCCAGGGCGAAGCCCACCGCGATGATGACGATCGTCAGGATCACGGCGTTGCGGATGAAGCGGATCCGCCGCTTGCGGGCCTCGGCGGCTGCCTCGGCAGCCAGGCGGGCCTCTCGGTTGGCCTTCTGTCGTTCGCGCTTCTCGGTGCCCATCGGGGCGCACCCTAACCGGGGGCCAACCGGCCGGTCCCGGCGCGCCGGCGCTGGTCCGGCGGTCCGACCAACCGACCTCGGCGGGGCCGTCGCACCACGAGCCGGCCCGCCGCGCCTCACCCGTCTGGGCGTCGTGGCCTGCGGAACGGAGGTGCCGCGCCACGCCCGGTGGCCCTCGGTGCGACGCCGTCCGGCGGTACGGGCCAGAATGGTCCGATGGACGATGAGGTGGGCCGGACCGTGGAGACGTCGGAGCCCGACGAAGACGCCACGAACGACGTCGACGCCGACTTCACCCGCGCCGTGGGCCAGCGCCTGCGAGCCATCCGCCAGGCCCAGGGCCTGTCCCTGGCCGAGGTCGAGCAGCGCTCGGCCGGGCGGTGGAGCGCCTCGGCCGTCGGCGCCTACGAGCGGGGCTTCCGCACCCTGTCGCTGCCCCGCCTGAAGGCCCTGGCCGACTTCTACCGGGTGCCGGTGGGCGTGCTCCTCGGCGAGCCGGCGCCGTTGCCCGGCACCCCCGAGCGCCACAAGATCGTCCTCGACCTCGAGGCGCTCACCCGGATCGACCCCTCGGCGCCCATCCGCCGCTTCGTCCAGTCGATCATCGAGGCTCGCGGCGACTTCAACGGCCGGGTGCTGTCGCTGCGCCACGACGACCTCAAGGCGCTGTGCACGCTCGTCGGCGGCGACATCCCCACCGGCGTGGCCCAGCTCCGCTCGTGGGGCGTGATGATCGACGGCCCCGAGATCCCCGCCGACTCCACCGGCTTCTTCTGACCCCTACCGGTTGGGGGCCTCAGCGCCCCAGCCGGTACCGTGCCCCGCCGTGGCCGTCGTCGTGCAGAAGTTCGGAGGGACCTCCGTCGCCGATCCCGAGCGGATCCGCGAGGTGGCCGACCACGTGGCCCGCACCATGCGCCGCGGCGACCAGGTGGTGGTCGTGGTCTCCGCCATGGGCAAGGAGACCGACGAGCTGCTCCACCTGGCCCACCAGGTCTCCAAGACCCGCCCCGGCCGCGAGATGGACATGCTCATCACCGCCGGCGAGCGCAAGGCCACCGCCCTGCTGTGCATGGCCCTGCACGACCTGGGCGTGCCCGCCGACTCCTTCACCGGGAGCCAGGCCGGGTTCATCACCGACACCACCCACATGAACGCCAAGATCCTCGAGGTCCGTGCCGAGCGGGTCCGGGCCGCGGTCGACGCCGGCCGGGTCCCGGTGGTGGGCGGCGCCCAGGGCGTGTCCACCAACAAGGACGTCACCTTCCTGGGGCGTGGCGGCTCCGACACCACCGCGGTGGCCCTGGCCGAGGCGCTCGGCGGCGTCTGCGAGCTCTACACCGACGTGTCCGGCGTGTTCACCACCGACCCCCGCGTGGTGTCGGTGGCCCGCCGGATCAACCGCATCTCGTTCGACGAGATGCTCGAGATGTGCGCCGCGGGCTGTCCCAAGCCGGCCATGCGGGCGGTCGAGTTCGCCCGCACCCACGGCGTCAAGCTGCACGTCCGCTCCGCGTTCACGTGGGAGCCGGGCACCTGGATCACCGAGAAGGAGACCGACATGGAAGACGCCATCGTCTCAGGGGTGATCGGCGACGCCTCCGAGGCCAAGATCACCATCGGCGGCGTGCCGGACCAGCCCGGCGTGGCCGCCCGCGTCTTCCGGGCCATGGCCTCGGCCGACGTGAACGTCGACATGATCGTGCAGAACGTCTCCGAGGACGGCATCACCGACATCTCGTTCACGCTGCCCGCCGACGACCTGCCCAAGTGCCTGGCGCTGGCCGAGTCGCTGGCTTCGGAGATCGGCGCCAGCCGGGTCACGCCCGACTCGTCCATCGCCAAGGTCTCGCTGGTGGGCGCCGGCATGAAGACCAACCCCGGCGTGGCCGCCACCGTCTTCGAGACGCTGGCCGCCAACAAGATCAACATCGAGATGATCTCCACCTCGGCCATCCGCATCTCCGTGGTCGTCGCCGGGGCCGAGTGCGATCGCGCCGTCGCCGTCCTCCACACCGCCTTCGGCCTCGACACCACCGCCTGATCCTCGGGGCACCGGCTCCCCCGCCCTGCCCCTGCGGTGGGGCCACGAGCGTCCTACGCTCCGCCGATGCGGCGTGGATGGCGGTCGGTGGCAGCGGCGGTGCTCGTGGGCGTGGTGGGCCTGGCGGGCTGCGGGGGCGACGACGGCTCGTCGTCGAGGTCGTCGACGGCCGACCGGGCCAAGCTGGAGGCTGACGTCGGCGGCTCGGGCGCCTCCAAGGCGGTGGCCGACGCCGGCGCCCCGGTCACGGAGCGCCAGATCACCTACACCGCTTCCCTGGTCGTGCGGGTGGGCGACGCCGAGCGGGCGTCCGACCGGGCCACCGCCATCGCCGAAGCGGCCGACGGCTACCTGGCCGGCCAGCAGGCCGACCTCGAGGGCCAGCGCCAGAGCACCCTCACCCTGCGCGTGCCGGCCAAGGCGTTCCGCGGGGTGCTCGCCGACCTCGCTGACCTGGGCCGGGTGCAGGACCGCAGCATCGACTCCGACGACGTCACCGACGACGTGGTCGACCTCCGCGGCCGGCTCGAGTCGCAGGAGGCGAGCGCAGCCCGGCTGCGCACGCTGCTCACCAGCGCCGGGTCGACGGCGGACCTGGTGGCGATCGAGAAGGAGCTGGCCACGCGCGAGTCCGAGATCGAGTCGCTCCAGGGCAAGCTCCGCGTCCTCGACGACCAGGTGGCCCTCGCCACCATCACCGTCCGCCTCACCGAGAAGGCGGAGCCGAAGGACGACGACGGCGCTCCCGGCTTCGTCGACGCCCTCCGCGCGGGCGGCGCCACGCTGCTCGCCGTCGGCAGGGGCGTCGTGGTGGTGGTCGGCTTCCTGCTGCCGTTCGTCCCGCTGGTGCTGGCGGCGGGGATCGGTCTCCGGCTCTGGCGACGGCGGCACCCGAGGAAGCCGGTGGCTCCCGTCCCGCCGTGGACGCCGCCCACCGCTGCGCCCCGCCCGCCGCCGCCCGCAGCCTCGCCGCCGCCGCCGCCCGCGCCCCCGGCACCGTCCCCGACGCCGCCGTCCGCCGACGGCTGAGGCCGCGGCCCCGGTCGATACCGGCTGGGGCGGCGCGAGAGGGCGCCGGTAGCCTCGGCCCCATGCGCGTAGGGATCGTGGGAGCAACGGGTCAGGTCGGCGGCGTCATGCGGGAGGTCCTCGCCGAGCGGTCCTTCCCCGTCACCGAGCTGCGGCTGTTCGCCTCGGCCCGCTCCGCCGGCACCACCATCTCGTGGCAGGGCCAGGACCTCGTGGTCGAGGACGCGGCCACGGCCGACTGGTCCGGCCTCGACATCGCCCTGTTCTCCGCCGGCGGGGCCACCTCCCGGGAGCTGGCCCCCACCGTGGCGGCGGCCGGCGCCGTGGTGATCGACAACTCCTCCGCGTGGCGGATGGACCCCGAGGTGCCGCTGGTGGTCTCCGAGGTCAACGGCCACGCCATCGCCGTGCGGCCCAAGGGCATCGTCGCCAACCCCAACTGCACCACCATGGCGGCCATGCCGGTGCTCGGTCCGCTGCACCAGCAGTACGGGCTCGAAGCCCTGGTCGTGTCCACGTACCAGGCCGTGTCCGGCGGCGGGCTGGCCGGCGTGGCCGAGCTCGACGAGCAGGCGAAGAAGGTGGTCGACCGCGCCGCCGAGCTGACCTTCGACGGCCGAGCCGTCGACTTCCCGCCGCACCAGAAGTTCCCGGCGCCCATCGCGTTCAACGTGGTGCCCCGGGCCGGCAGCTTCGTCGACGACGGGCTCGAGGAGACCGACGAGGAGCAGAAGCTCCGCAACGAGACCCGCAAGATCCTCGACATCCCGGGGCTGCCGGTCTCGGGCATCTGCGTGCGGGTGCCGGTGTTCACCGGCCACTCGCTGGCCATCAACGCCCGCTTCGCCCGGCCGGTCACCCCGGCCGAGGCTCGCCAGGTGCTCGGCTACGCGCCCGGCGTGGAGCTGGCGGACCTGCCCACGCCGCTGCTGGCCGCCGGCCAGGACCCCACCTACGTGGGGCGCATCCGGGTGGACGAGACCGTCGAGAACGGCCTGGCCCTCTTCCTGTCGAACGACAACCTCCGCAAGGGCGCCGCGCTCAACGCCGTCCAGCTCGCCGAGCTGGTGGCCGCCGAGCTCTCCGCCTGAGCCGCCCGGTCAGGGGCAGGCGCAGGGCAGCGCGCCGCAGCGCGGGCACCCGTCGGCGTAGCGCGCCGCGGCGTCGGCCAGCGACAGGTCGAGCTGGTGGGCCAGGGACGCGGTCCAGGCCAGGACGTCGCCCAGCTCGTGGCGCTGCTGGTCGAGCGTGCCCTTGCGCACCGCTTGGGCCAGCTCGCCGAGCTCCTCGCACAGCCAGGCCACCGTGGCGGCGGTGCCCCGGGCCCGGTCCCGGTCGCCGTAGGTGCGGGCGATCACGTCCTGGAACTCGTCGATGTCCACCGGGCGAGCGTACGGCGGCGCCCGCCCCCGGCCCGGTCCCGGCGCCGGTCGCCGCGCCG
Organism: Aquihabitans sp. G128; assembly: GCF_019048865.1. Taxonomy (GTDB): domain Bacteria; phylum Actinomycetota; class Acidimicrobiia; order Acidimicrobiales; family Iamiaceae; genus Aquihabitans. The sequence continues at coordinate 3,552,533 of NZ_CP077604.1, forward strand.
TACGCTCGTCGGCCATGCCCACCGGAGCGCTCGGACGCCTCAAGCAGAAGGTCAGCGCGGCCCTGAGCCGTGGGAGCGGGGGACCCGGGTCCCGCTCGGCGCCCCCGGCGCCCCGACCGGGCCCCACGTCGTCCGGCGCGCCGGCCGGCGCCGACGGGATCGACGTGAGCTACGCGCCGGAGCACGACGGCGACGCCGATCCCGGCGAGGTGGTGTGGACGTGGGTGCCGTTCGAGGACGATCCGAGCCAGGGCAAGGACCGGCCGGTCCTGGTCATCGGGTGGGACGGCCCGCAGCTGGCCGCGGTGCAGCTCTCGAGCAAGGACCACGCCTCCCGCCGGGACGCCGGGGAGTGGGTGGCCGTGGGGACCGGGGCGTGGGACGCCCAGGGTCGGCCGAGCTACGTCGACGCCTCCCGGCTGCTGCGGGTCAGCCCTGCGGCCGTGCGGCGGGAAGGAGCTGCGCTCGACCGAAGCCGGTTCGAGGTCGTGCTGGCCCGGGTTCGCGAGCTCCACGGCTGGTCGGGCTGAGCAGCGGGGCGGGCCGGAACGGCTCCGGCGCGGCGGACGGCGCTGGAGGCCGGGCCGGGCCCGGGGTCGATGCGTCGACCCGATCGGCCTTCGTGGCCGTGGGGCCGCTCGCCTTGGGCGCGAGGAACGGCCAGCGGGTCACGTCCCCGGCGTCCGCCGGCTCGTCTGCCGTCGGGCTCGCGGCCGGCTCGACGGCGCGCTCGGCGGCCGCCCAGCGCGCCAAGGCGCCGTCGGTCAGGTCGATGACGGGGAGGCGGGGCTCTTCGGCCGAGGGGATGGCCAGGACGGGGTCGTCCTTCGAGCGCAGCACCGGCCCGAACCGGCCGTTGAACGGGCGGAACACCCACGCGCCCCGCAGGTTCGAGTAGCGCCAGCCCAGGAAGCGGAACAGCCAGAGGCGGCGGGACGAGACCATGCGGCGCGGGCGAGGACGGTTGCTCACGATGACCCCCCAAGGTCGGGCCGGCGGGCGGAAGCCGGACCCTCGATGCGATCGACCCCCGAGGCGATCGCCCTGCCGGCGGGCACCGGTCCCCTGCGGGATCGTCAGCCAGACGGCGGGGGCAACCTAGCGCCGCGTGGTCCCGATCGCACAGGCGATCGGACCGGGGCCGCTCGGCGGGAGCGGAAGCAGTGATGCCCCCGCCTCGATCCGGGGCGGGATCCGGAGAGGCGGGGGCACCGAGGACCACCGTAGCGAACCGGGCACGGTCCGCTCCACCTTGACCGCTGGGTCAAGGGTCACGTCGGCGCGAGGTGCGCGAGGACACCGCTCAAGCCGGGCAGAGAGGGCGCCGATGGAGGGGCCATGGACCGCACCGCCACCGAGCCCGAGCACGACCGCCGCCAGGACGACGGGCTGGTCCTCGACGTCGAGGCCGGGCGCCTCCAGCTCGGAGCCGAGGCGGTCGACCTGCCCGACGGTGCGTCGAACCGCACGGTGCTCGAGGCCTACGTCGTGCTCGTGGAACGGTGCCGGGGTGATCGACCCTCGGCGCAGGCCGAGGTGCGCGACGTCGACCTGGGGGCGCTGGCCGACGCGCTCGACCTCGACGCCGCGGACCTCGCCGCATCCATCGAGGCCGTCCTCGGTGCCGACGCCGCCGGTGCCCGCCGGCTCCTCGACCGGCTCCGGGACCACCGGCTGGTCTCAGGGCTCGCCGCGGTCGCCCTCACCGCCACCCTCGCCGGCACGGTGCTGACCGCAGGCGTGGGGCCATCGGCACCCTCGGCCCAGCGGCTGCCTCCCGTCCGCGCGGTCGCGGCCACCGCGCTGGCCCCGGCGGCGTCGGTCGACGCCCCGGTCGGCGAGCCGATCACCACGACGCCCGAGGGTGTCGGCCTCGTCGAAGCGCGGACCGAGGAGGCCGACGGGGTCGGCCTGGTGCCGGCCGCCTCGGTCGACCAGGTGCCGAGCGAGGCCGACCCCGCGACGGCGACGACCCCCGGGAGCTGACGCCGGCCGGGCGGCCGGCTCCGTCGCCGAGAGATCTGGCTCCGGAGGCAGGTGCCGGCCCTCCTCGTGTCGAAGGAGCGGCCGGGAGGTCTGGGCGAATGGGCGAACGGGGTCCGGCGGTGGCGGCACCATCGGTGGCGCGCCCGGCGGCGCGGTCGGGCGGTGCCCAGGACCCGGTGACCGGCTTGCCGGGCACCGGCCCGGTCCTCGACGCGCTGTCCGACTGGCTCGACGAAGCCATGCCGGTCGCCCTGCTCGTCGTGGCCCTCACGGTGCCGGCCTCCGCCGACGAGGTGCACCGCGCCACGGCTCGTCGCCTCCACGACGGCCTCGACGCCGGGGCGCTGGTGGGCCGGCGCAACGACGGGCTGTTCCTGGTGGTCCTGCCGGGGACCCTCATGGCCGCCCGGGCGGCCCGGGTCGGCGGTGAGCTGCTGGAGGTGCTGCGCCAGCCCGTGCGCCTCGGGCGCCAGGAGCGGGCCAGCCCCACCGTCGCCATCGGCATCGCCGTCGCCGAGGAGGGCCAGGCCCCGGGCGACCTGCTGCTCGCCGCCGACGCCGCGCTCGCCCGAGCGATCGCGCTCGGCCCCAACCGCGCCGCCCTCGGCCCGACCTGAGCCGAGGCCTGGAGGTCGCGCCGCGCGCGGTCGAGGCCGACGCCGTCCCGTCCTGACGACCCGTCCTGGCGCTCGGCCGAGCGACTGCGCATCTTGCCCTGTCCTTCTGTCATGTATTAAGCACTCCTAACATGACAGCGTCGCTCCGGGGCTCGGGCCTGGTCCTCGCCTACGGCGGGGAGCCGGTCGTGCACGGTGCGTCGGTGGCGCTGCGAGCCGGGGTCGTGACGGCGTTCGTCGGTCCCAACGGGAGCGGCAAGTCCACCCTCCTGCGCTCCCTGGCCCGTCTGCACCGCATGGAGTCCGGGACCATCGAGGTGGCGGCGCCCGATGGTGCGCCGACCCCCACCAGCTCGCTCTCCGCCCGGGCCTTCGCCCGCCGGGTGACCCTGCTCTCGCAGGAGCGGCCCCACCCCTCGGGGCTGGCCGTGCGCGACGTCGTCAACTTCGGGCGCCACCCGCACCGGGCGCGGTTCGGCGCCCCGACCGACGCCGATCGGGCTGCGGTCGACCGCGCCCTCGCCCTCACCGGGCTGGCCGCCATGGCCGACCGGCCCGTCGACGAGGTGTCCGGCGGCGAGCTCCAGCGGGTGTGGGTGGCCACCTGCCTCGCCCAGGACACCGGCGTCCTGCTGCTCGACGAGCCGACGAACCACCTCGACCTCCGCTACCAGGTGGAGATCCTCGACCTGATCCGCGTGCTCGCCGAGGAGCACGGCACCGCGCTCGGCGTCGTCCTGCACGACCTCGACGATGCCGCCGAGGTGGCCGACGAGGTGGTCCTGCTGCACGCCGGCCACATCCGCGCCGCCGGCCCGCCGGCGGAGGTGCTCACCAGCGACCTGCTCTCCGACGTCTACGGCCTCCAGGTCGACGTCGTGGCCGATCCGGCCTCGGGCCGGCTGCGGATCGAACCCCACCGCCGTCCCCGCCACCGTCCCACCCCGACCGTGAACCACCAGGAGCCCACCCCATGACCACCCCCCTCGCCCGCCGGGCCGCCATCGTGGCGGCCGCCGGGCTCGTCGCCCTGACCGCCTGCGGCACCACGAAGTCCGACGGCGCCGAGCGCGACCCCGCGCCCAAGGCGAAGGCCCAGGGCTGCGACGCCGTGCAGGCGAAGGGATCGGGCCCCATCGAGCTGGAGGACGCGCTCGGTCGCACGGTGAAGCTCGACGGGCCCGCCAAGCGGGTGGCCGTGCTCGAGTGGCAGCAGGTCGAGGACGTGCTGTCGCTGTGCCTGACGCCCATCGCCGTGGCCGACGCCAAGGGCTACCGCACGTGGGACACCGCCGAGGAGCTGCCGTCGTCGGTGAAGGACGTCGGCACCCGGGGCGAGCCCAACCTCGATGCCCTCTTCGGCACCAACCCCGACCTCGTCATCGTCGAGGCCACCTCGGCCGACGACCCGGTGATCGAGCAGCTGTCCGACTACGACGTGCCGGTGCTCGCCACGCGGGGCCGACACCAAGGACCCGATCGGGAACATGCTCGACACCTTCGACCTCATCGCCGAGGCCACCGGGCGCTCCGAGCAGGCCGACGTCGTCAGCGACGAGTTCACGGCCGCGCAGGAGAAGGCCAAGGCGGACCTCGCCGACGAGGACGTCGATGGCCGGCGGTTCGCCTACGTCGACGGCTACATCGACGGCGGCAACGTGGCGCTGCGACCGTTCGGCCAGGGGTCGTTCTTCGGGGAGCTGGGCGAGAGCTTGGGCCTGGAGAACGCCTGGACCGGCGAGGTCGACGACGCCTACGGCCTGGGCCTCACCGACATCGAGGGCATGACCGCCGTCGGCGATGCCACGGTCTTCTACACCTCGACCGACGACGGCACGTCCGAGGACGTCATCGCCGAGCTGGAGAAGAACCCGGTGTGGAAGGCGCTGCCGGCGGTCGCGCAGGACCGGGTCCACCCCTTCCCGCCTGGCATCTGGACCTTCGGCGGCCCCCGCTCGGGCATCCAGGCGCTCCAGGCGTACGTCGACCTCCTGACGAAGTAGCCGGTGGCCGACCAGCGCATCGGCTCCCTCGCCGACCCCGAGGTGCGGCCCGCGGCCCCAGCCGCGCCCGACCCTGGCGACATCCTCGATCCGGGTGGCCGCAGCCAGGTCCTCGCTGCGGGAGTGCTGCTCGTCGCGCTGGCCGTGGCACTCGCGGTGGCCGCCGGCTGGCACCTCACCCAGGGGACCTCCGACGTCGGCTTCCTCGACCTCTGGGACCTGCTGCTGGGCCGCCACGCGTCGACCAGCGCAGCCACGCGCGACGTCCTCCTCGGGTCTCGCCTGCCGCGGGTGGGGGCCGCCGTCGCGGTCGGCTTCGCGCTCGGGGTGGCCGGCACCCTGCTGCAGTCCCTGGCCCGCAACGCCCTGGCCGCCCCCGACACCGTCGGGGTCACCGCCGGGGCCTACTTCGCCGTCGCCACCGTCGCCGCGTTCGGGCTCGACGTGCCGATCTGGGCGTCCACCCTGGTGGCCTTCGTCGGCGGCCTCGCGGCGGCCGCGCTCGTGCTGGTCCTCAGCGGGGCCGCTGCAGCCTCCACCACCCGCCTCCTGCTGGCCGGCTCGGCGGTGGCCCTCGCCCTGCAGTCGGCCACCGCAGCGCTGCTGATCCTCTTCAAGCAGCAGACCGGCGGGCTCTTCGCCTGGGGCAGCGGCTCGCTGAGCCAGCTCGACCTCACCGCCTTCAGCCGGGCGGCGCCGCTCACCATCGGGGTCACGATCGTCGCCCTGGTCCTCGCCCGCCGCCTCGACCTGCTGGCCCTGGGGGACGACACCGCCGCCGTGCTCGGCGTGCCGGTCCGGTCCACCCGAGCCGTCGGGATCGTGCTCGCGGTCCTGCTCACGGCAGGAGCGGTCACCCTGGCCGGCCCCATCGGCTTCATCGGCCTGGCCGCGCCGGTCGCCACCCGGTTGCTCGCCCCCTACGTGCCGGCCCTGCACCGCCACGCCCTCCGCATCCCCACCGCCGGCCTCGTCGGCGCCCTCGCCGTGGTGCTGGCCGATGCGCTCCTGCGCGCCCTGCTCGGCGCCACGCGAGCCATCGCCATCCCCACCGGCGTGACCACCACCCTCTTCGGTGCCGTGGTGATGGTGGTCCTGGCCCGCCGCAGCCGCACCGCCGGCGCCCGAAGCGCCACCACCGCCGCCCACGTGCGGGTGCGGTCCACCCGTCGCTTCGTGGTGGTGCTGGTCGTCGCCGGCGCCGCGGTGGCGGGCATCGGCGTGCTCGGCCTCCTGGCCGGCAGCACGTGGCTCCGCACCGGGGACATCGTCGCCTGGCTGGGCGGGGACGGCGCTCCCGTCGTGCGCTTCGCCCTCGACGAGCGGGCACCCAGGGTGGCCGCTGCGCTCGCCGCCGGCGCGGCCCTGGCCCTCTCGGGCACGATCGTGCAGGCCACGTGCCGGAACCCGCTCGCCGAGCCGGGCCTGCTGGGGGTCACCGGCGGCGCCGGGCTGGCCGCCGTGCTGGTGGTCACCAAGGTGACCGCGCCGAGCACCGGCACGCTGGTGCTGGCGGCGGTGGTGGGTGCCGTGGTGTCGTTCGGCCTCGTCTACGCCCTCTCGTGGCGCGACGGGCTCGACGCCGACCGCCTGATCCTGGTGGGCATCGGCTCCTGGTACGGCACCACCGCGCTCAGCACGTACTTCCTGCTGGAGACCGATCCCTTCAACACGCCACGGATCTACACCTGGCTGTCGGGCACCACCTACGGCCGCTCCTTCGAGCAGGTGCTGCCGGCGGTCGTGGTCCTCGCCGTCACCATCCCGCTCGCCCTCTGGCGTCGACGGGACCTCGACCTGCTGGCCATCGACGAGGACCTGCCCCGGGTGGTCGGGCTCCCGATCGAGCGGGTCCGCCTGCTCCTGCTGGGCTCGGCCGCCGTGCTGGCCGCCACCAGCGTGGCGGCGGTGGGCGTCGTCGGCTTCGTCGGCCTGGTGGCGCCCCACGCCGCCCGGGCCCTGGTCGGCGGCCGCCACGCCCGGGTCGTGCCGGTCTCGGTCCTGCTCGGTGCCGCGCTGCTCGGCATCGCCGACACCGTCGGCCGCACGGTCATCGCCCCGGCGCAGCTGCCCGCCGGCCTGGCCGTCGCCCTGATCGGCACCCCGTACTTCGTGTTCCTGCTCCTGCGCTCCCGGGCGTAAGGGCGGGCCGATCCACACGGTGCCGGCGGGCGGGCCCCGCAGGGCTGGGTAGGGGCGGGTCGATGCCGAAGCTCTCCGCACGGGTCGTGGACGACCTCGCCGACCTCGGGGCGCTGGCGGGCCGGCACGACCCGGCTGCCATCCTGATCAGCGGCGCGGTGGCCGAGCCGGCGCTCGCGGGCCGGGTCCGGGCCTGGGCCGTCGGCCCACCGGGCGAGGAGCTCGGGGTCGCCGCCGCCATCGAGGTCACGCCGGGGCGCTGGACGGCGTCGGTGCTGTGCCTCGACCCCCGTGCCGCTCCCGTCCTGGCCCGGGTCCTCGTCGCTTCACCGGCCCGCTGGCTGTCGGGCACGGCCGCCCACGTCGAGCCGGTGCTGGCGCAGTGGCCCGGGTCGACGGCCCTGCGCCTGCCGTTGCGGTCGAGCAACCACGAGGAGGTGGTCCGCTTCCCCGAGCACGATCCGCGGATCCGACCGGCCGGGCCCGGCGACGTCGCCGCCCTGGTCCGGCTCTACGGGAGCAGCGACCTGGAGCTCCTCGGGCCGGCCCTCGGGGAGGCGGTCGAGCGGTTGGTCGCCGATCACCGCGTCGTGCTGGCCGAGGTCGGTGGCGAGCTGGTGGGCGCCATCCGCTGCGAGCTGCGCAGCCCCCGCTACGACTGGTGGAGCGGCCTGTGGGTGGCCCCGGAGCACCGCCGCACGGGCCTCGCCACCGCCCTGCACCGGCGGGCCGGCGAGGTGTCGGTGGCGCTCGGCCGTCGTGCCGTCGGCGCGGCGGCGCCGAGCAACCACATGGTCCCGCGCCACCAGCCGGCCGAAGACGTGTGGCTGGAGGCGGCCGTCCCCGCTCCTCCGCCGTCGTGGCGCGCCCGGGCGCGCCGGAAGGCCCGGCGCACCTGGCGCCGCACGGGCGGGCGGCGCGTGCTCCGGTCGCCTCGCTAGCGTCGCGTCCGTCGCGGGGCGAACGCGAGGAGCGCCGGATGGCACCCAGGTCCAAGGTCGTGGTGGTCAACCACTGTCGCTCGACGGGGTGTACCAGGCGCCGGCGCGCCGACGAGGACGAGCGCGACGGCTTCGCCCACGGCGGCTGGGCCACCGCCGACGACGCCGAGCTGCAAGCGGCGGTCGGGCGCGCCATGGCGGGCGGCTGGTCGCTGCTGGTGGGTCGCACCACCTACGAGGACCTCTACGAAGGCTGGTCGGTGCGCCAGCCCGACAGCCCGATGACCCAGGCGCTGACGAACGTGCAGAAGTACGTCGCCTCGCGCGACCCCACCTGTCCGCTGCCGTGGGCACGCTCGACGCTGCTCGGAGGCGAAGCGGCCGATGCCGTCTCCACCCTGCGCCAGGAGCACGACGGCACGCTGGTCACCTTCGGCAGCGGCGAGCTCACCCGGTCGCTGCTCGAAGCGCGGGCTGGTGGACGAGTTCGTCCTGATGGTCCACCCGCTCGTGCTCGGGGAGGGGCGCCGCTTCTTCGAGGACGCGCCGCTCACCCGGCTCGAGCTGCTCGACGAGGTCACCACGGCAACCGGGGTCCTCGTGGCCACCTATCGCGTGCTGGCCGACGGCTGAGGCCGGCGGACGCCGTCAGAGGTCGGCTGGAGCCGGCGTCGTCGCCGGCGTGACCACCGGGCGACCGACGCCCCGCACGCGGACGACGAGGCGGCGCACCGCTCGCCGGACCAGGAGCCGGCGCAACCCCGCCTTGGGGCGGGGCGGGCGCGACGGGCGGCTGTGGTGGGGGGCCGGGCCCATCAGGCCGGGCGGGATGGAACGCATGCTGATCATCGGACTGCTCTTCGACGTGTGCTTCCAGGTCCACCGGTCGGTGCACCTTGGGTCGGGGGGCGGCCGACGGGGGAAGCGGCGCTGAGGGAACGTACGGCAAAAGGGTCTCTGACCTGGAGGTTTCGAGCGACGAATCACTCCTTCGCGATACCGGCGGTCGCCCGATCGATGCTGATGCGCTGCCAACTCGGTGCCCGCCGGATGCTTTCGGCCGCCGCCGCCCGACTGCGATCCCCGGGGAGACACGTCCTTCGACGGCGCCTGCCTCTCCGCAGGGCCCTTTCGAGGACGAGGGAACCGCACCGCGTGGACCCGGACCCGGTTCGACCACCCCACCGACCAGATCGGCGCTGCCTGCCGGCGTGCGCCGCCGCGCCGGCAGCGGGCACACCCGCCGGCGTCTCGTCGCCGAACCAGCCCGGCCCTCAGCCGTTGCCCGCGGGGCGGAGTGGCAGTGGCAGGACCGAGGAGGATCAGCGCCGCCAGGATCACCCGTTCGAGGCTTGATGCTGGCCAGGGACCCATGGAAGCCTGCCGGCCGTTTCGAGGCATGAGCCCGGGGCTGTTCGTCAAGATGCCGGGGAGGGCACATGTCAGTGAAGTTCGGAAGTCGTCTTGTCGCGCGAGCGGCGGCGCTGGCGATGGTGGGTGGCGCCGCAGTTGCGGCTCCGATCGTCGCCGGTTCCGTGGCGGCGGCCGCCGTCCCGCAGACCGTCACGGTCACGGTCACCTTCGGCTACACCGGCGCCGCTCAAGAGTGGGTCGTGCCGGCTGGAGTCACAAGCGCCACGTTCGAGCTGAGCGGCGGGCACGGCCAGAACACGCTCACCTCTGGTGGCAACGGCGGCTACGCCCGGGCGGTCCTTCCGACCACCCCGAGCGCGACCGTGCAGGTGAACGTCGCTGGCGGTGGCGGCAACACCTTCAACGGCGGAGGCGTCGCGAACAACTGCAGCGGCGGCAACGGGGGCGGCGCCTCCGACGTGCGCATCGGCGGCGTCGCCCTCACCGACCGGGTCCTGGTGGCCGGCGGCGGCGGGGGCGGCACCAACAGCGACTCCACTGGCGGCGCTGGCGGCGGCACCAGCGGCACCAGCGGATCCGGCATCTACGGCGGCGGAGGCGGCACCCAGACCGAAGGCGGACGCACCGTCTTCGACTACTTCCCGGCCGCCACCTTCGGATCCGGGGCCACCCTGCCGATCGGCTACTGCGGCGGCGCCGGCGGCGGAGGCTGGTACGGCGGCGGTTCCGGCCTGGGCACCCTCGGCGCCGGAGGCGGCGGCTCGGGCCACGGCCCCGAAGGCGCCGTGCTCACCGCCGGCGAGTCGGTGTCGTCTGACAGCAACGGCCTGGTGACCATCACCTACGAGGCGCCGGCACCGGCCTCCTGTGCGACGTGCATCTCCGGTGTTGCCAAGGACGCCGTGACCGGTGCGCCGGTCGCGGGGGTTCGGGTGCGGGCCCTGCAGGGCACCGTGTCGAAGGCCACCGTGTACACCGCTGCTGACGGCTCGTTCACCCTGCCGAACCTGGTTGCCGGGCAGAGCTACCGGGTCCAGTTCAACGACGTGAACAACGTGCCGGCCCGCTACCCGCTGGTCGAGTACTCGCCCAACGCCTCCGGGGTCGGCGCCTCGGTCACCCCCGGCGGTGCGCTGCTCGACGAGCAGCTCACCCCCTACGGAGCCATCTCCGGCATCGTCGTCAACAAGGCCAACGGCCAACCGCTGGCCAACGTGCGGGTCCGGGCCTTGGTCGGCACCACCGAGAAGCGCACCGTCACCACCGGCGCCGACGGCACCTTCGTGCTGCCCCAGCTCCTGGCCGGCAACTACTCGGTGCAGGCCGCTGACGCCATCGGTGGCAACCGGGCGTTCCAGCCCCAGTGGTACCAGGGCGCCTTCAAGGCCGCCAACGCCACCCCGGTGGCCAGCGGCTCGACGATCTCCTTCGAGATCTCGGGCTACGTGACCGGCTGACCCAAAGCATCGGGAACACCGCAAGAAGGCCCCCGCCCCCTACCGGGCGGGGGCCTTCTGCGCGTCCGGGCCCCGGACCTCACGGTCACCGCCCTCCGCACCGCGACACGATGGACGAGTGGATCCCCGTGACGGGCCGGGACGTGCAGCCGGGACCCCCCACTGGATGAACCCCGCCGCCGCGGCCACCGTCCGCTCCTGGGACGACCCCGCGGGCGCGTGCCCACCCCCCCCCGAGCTCGTCGACGGCCACCGGGTGGAGCGGCGCGAGCGCCGAGCCGTCGCCCTGGTGGGCCGCGTCATCGCCGCCGGAGGCCCGGTGCTTCGACGACGACCCCGAGCCGATCGCCGCTGCGTGTGGCCGCCGGTTCGGGGTCCAGGAGCGGTCCGACCGAGCCACCTGAGACCTCGCTGAGGCCTTGACCGGCGAGGTCGGCCCCAGAACGAGGTCAGCGGCGGAGGTTCCGCTGACCTGCACCTCTCGGTTTGGTTGGTCGGGGTGGCGGGATCTGAACCCACGACGTCTGCGTCCCGAAGGCGAGTCCGACGAGGTCGTGTCCTGTGCCGCTGCGGGAGACCCCTGCTGGGCGTCGATCTGACCACCGTTGGCTACGGACGTCGGGCGCTACGGAACTGGCGGTGTCCTGGCAGCGGCACTGCAGCATCGTTCGCCACCCCAGCCGTCACATCGAGGCGCAATCGGCCGATGGAGATCAGCCACCGATCGCAGGGGAGGACGACGTGGAGATGAAGATGGGCGACGAACCGGGTGCTTCCTGGGTGCACTGCTCCCTCGACGACGCGGCGGGGCAAGCTGCCTCCCGTCTCGGTGTGCAGCGGTGAGCCCGCCACGACGACGCACGAAGCCCTGGTGAAGATCGGGGTCGGCGCGAGCATCTCCGCAGCCGCAGCCGGTCGGATCGGCGTGAGCAGCACCTACGCCAAGGTGCAGATCCCGATGACCGAGGCGGAGTCCCGTCGGGTGCCGAAGCCCCGTGGAATCGTCCTCACGACGGGCATCGTGATCCTCGGCGTGATCATCTTCTTCAGCGCCATGATCGTCGGCATCGCACTGACGAGCAGCCTTCCGGAGGAGCGGAGCGCCCTCGTACCCGGCGCCGCTTGGTTGCTCGCCAGCGTTGGACTCCTCACGGCCTGCGGCCGCTGGCGGTACAACCGCAACAAGTGGACCCGAACCCGTTTCGACTTCAAGACCGATGAACTGATCCTCTACGCCCACCCTGCGTTCGCTGCCGCCGTCGCCGAAGCGAACGATGCCGCGGCCGTCGCCAACCCCTCCTAGGCCGCCTTCGACCGCACGCCGCATTGCCGACCGCACCCGGCGGGTGATCGGCTCGGGCTCGTCGTCGGGCGTCGGCCCGCCGCAGCCGATGAGCCGGCCCACCAGATCGAGGGCCCGGCGCTCGCGCAGCTCCACCTGCCGGCCGTCGACGAGCTCGAGGGGGAGCACGCGCCCCCTGAGACCTCTCTGCCTGACGTAGTTGTCTCTATATGAGACAGTGGGTGCATGGAGGAAGCAACCACCCTCTCCAGCCAGGAGGCTTTCGGACTTCTCCTCAGCCTCCTCGACGGCACCGAAGCCGCCGAGGAAGGGGAGTTCCCGAGGGACACCTGGGCACCCGAGATGCGGCTCTGGATGGAGCTCATCCTGAACCGCATGGAAGGAGGTGGGGCCCAGCCGCACCCGCAAACCCGGGGTTTGGTGGTGGACCCACCACCAACCCTCCACCGGCGCCCAGCGCCGCCAGCAACCGCCACCATCGAACCACAGGAGACCGGCGATGGTCACCCCACGGCAGCAGATCAACCCCGATGCCACCCCCGAGGCCGACAAGGCCAACATCCTGCGCCGCGCCGGCGTCGCCGCCCGCAAGCGCGCCAAAGCCGAGGCCGACGAGATGCTCGCCATCCGCCTGGCCAACCTCGCCGGCGCCTCCACCCGCGAGATCGGCGAGGCCACCGAGCGCAGCCACGCCACCGTCGCTCGCATGCTGCAGCGATCCGCGCCCGAAGCCGACTGATGGCGTCGATCGACGAGCGCCCCGGCGGCACCTATCGCCTCCGCGGGCGCGAGTACCCCGGTGGCCGGCTCAAGTCCGAGACCTCCGCCCGGAAGGTCGACGGCAAGGACCGCGCCATCGCCCTCGAGCACTCGCTCCGCTCCGGGACGACGTCGACCCCGAGCTCCGGCTCGGCGAGGCGACCGCCCTGCGCCGATCGAAGGTCGACCCACTGCGTCGGCGCATCCAGGTGGCAGCATCGACCACCGACGTGAGCGGGCACCTGGTCACCGGCCAGCCGAAGACGAAGGCGGGACGCCGCGGGGTCCCGATCCCGAAGTTCCTCGCCGACGAGCTCGAGGTCCACTGCGAGGGGCCTCGGTCCCGACCACCTGGTCCTCGCCTCGACGCAGGGCGGCCCGATCCGCTCGAACGCCCGTCTCGTGGCGGTGTCCCGGCCCCGACCCTCGGCGCGAACCAGCGGCCCCCGAAAGGGCCGCTGACCTGCGGATTCTCTGGTTGGTCGGGGTGGCGGGATTTGAACCCACGACCTCTGCGTCCCGAACGCAGCGCTCTGCCAAGCTGAGCCACACCCCGGTGTTGTGCGGAGGTTGAGCGTAGCCCACCCCCGCCCCGCTGGGTCCATCCGGTTCGCCCGGGCGGACCTCGGCAGATCAGCCGTTGACGGAGTCGGCCGTGGCCGGCCGGCCCTCGGTCCAGGTCTCGCCGGCCAGCAGGGCGGCGGCCGCCCGGCGGAGCCGGAAGGCGTCGATGGGCTTGATCACCCAGCCGTCGGCGTCGCAGCGCTCGGCGAGGAAGACGTCGGCGTCGCGGTCGAGCAGCATGAGCACCGGGACGTGCTCGAGCTTGCCGACGCTCTCGTCGAGCCGGATGTCCATGCACGACGCCATGCCGCCCATGTTGCCGATCTGGAGGTCGAGGACCACCAGGTCGAACCCGCCGGCGTGCACCGCCGGCAGCACTTCGACGCCCTCGCGGACCCGCAGCACGTCGATGTCGTCGCCGGCGATGGCGGCGTCGACCTCTTGGTGGATCCAGTCGGCATCGGTGGCGAGCAGCACGCGGGGCACGGGCGCACGCTAGTGCCGTCCGCTCCGGCCCTTCCACGTCGCCTCGATCCCCGGGACTGGTGAGGATCGGTGCCCGCTCGGGGTCGGGGATCGCACCGGTCCGGCTGGGGATCGGGACGGGTGAGGATGGGTGACCGCTCGGGGCCGGGGACCGCACCGGTTCGGGCGACCGGGGAGCGAGCAGGCGGAACCATCTCAAGGGGGTGGGCGTCAGGGTCCTTGGGTACCATGCCCCCTCACGCGTCCACACCCTGATCGGAGCCCGCGTGCTCGAAATCGAAGTCGACGACACCGGCGAGTACACCCTCTGCCGGCCCGTCGGTGAGCTCGACGCCTACACGGTCACCAGCTTCCGGGAGACCCTCGGGGAGCTCGCCACCCGTCCCCGGGTGGTCATCGACCTCTCCGAGGTCCCCTTCATGGACTCCGCCGGCCTCGGCGCGCTCATCGGCGGCATCCGCCGGGCGCGCGAGCACGGTGGCGAGGTCGCGGTGGCCTGCAGCCGCCCCACCCTCACCCGGCTGCTCCACACCACCGGGTTCGACCGGATCGTGCCGGTCACCGAGACGCTCGACGCCGCCGTCGCCGCCCTGGCCGGCGCCGCCGACGGCTGACCTTCGCCGCAGGCCCGGGCCGGTCAGGCCTCGGCCAGCGACCGCTCGGCGTCCACCCGGTGGTGGACCACCTCGTGGAGGGCGTAGCGGGCCAGCAGCTCGATCGTGAACCGCTGCCCGTCGGCGCGGGTGGCCGGACGCGCCCAGCCGTCCGGCGCCACCCGGTCGAGCACCTCGCCGAGGTGGCTGGCGTTGCGGGCGAGGTCGTCGACCACCGCGGCCACCTCGGACTCGTTGGCCCACCCGTCCTCGATGGCGGCGTCGGGGTCCCAGGCGGCGAAGGTCGGGTCGACCTCGGCCTGGGCCCGCATGGTGCGCTCGGCGAAGAGGGCCAGCACGTCGCGGACGTGGGCGCCGTACTCCAGCGCCGACCACGTGCCCGGCGCCGGCCGGCGGCGCACGGCGTCGTCGTCGGCATCGAGGAGCACCAGGGCCCACCGGCCGGCCTCGTCCCGCAGGCGACCGGCCAGGCCGGCCACCGCGCCGTCGGCGGCGCGGATGCCGCAGCCGGCGCAGGTGCCGTCGGCCACGACTGCCGCCCACGACGCGTGGTCGGTGCCCGGCCCGCCGTCGGTGGGGGCTGGTCCGGTGCGGTCGGCGCCGTCCGCGCGGGTGAGGTCGTGGTCGTCGTCGAGCGGCCCGCCAGGGGTGGGCGACCCCACCCGCCACAGGTTGCCGTCGAGGTCCTCGGTGGCGAACTCGCGGATCCCGTAGGGCTGGTCGGCGAGCGGCGCCACCTCGCGCACGCCGGCGGCGAGCCACGAGGCGTGCACCGTGGCGGCGTCGGCCACGCGCAGGTAGCAGCCGGACCAGGACTCGGTCCCGGCGACGCTGGGGCTCTCCGCCAGGTGCAACTCGGTGGTGCCGAAGCCGAGGATGGCGTAGTCGGGGTGCAGCGCCCGCACGGCGAAGCCGAGGCGGCCGTACCAGGCCACCGACCGGGTCAGGTCGGCCACCGGGAGCACCGGCACGGCATCGGGCACCGGGCCCGGCTCGCTGCTCACGCCCGCCCGAAGAGGTGGTCGGCCACCAGCCCGAGGCCGGTCAGGTCGTGGACGTCGGAGCGCAGGAACGGCACGCGGACGACCGGCGCCGGCTCCACCTGCTCGGCCAGCCCGGCGAGGTGCTCCTCCTCGCGCCCGGCCACGAGGGCGAAGTCGGCGAGGTTGCGGTAGAGCCCGCCGAGGTCGGTGCCCTTGAGCGTCTCGGCGCGGGCCCGCAGCGCCTCGGGCAGATCGTCGGTGAAGTGCGGGTGCATCCGGTTGACCACGAGGGCGGCCACGGGGATGTCGGCCTCGGCCAGCTTGTCGGCGAAGAACCGGGCCTCGGCGACGGTGTCGCGGTTCGGCGACGCCACCAGCACGAAGGCGGTGGACGGGCTGGTCAGCAGGGCGAGCACCAGCTTGGCCCGCTCCTTGAAGCCCTGCTCCATGCCGTCGAAGGCCTGGAAGAAGGCGATGGCGTCGTCGAACACCTCGCCGCCCACCACCTTCGAGACGCTGCGCACGAATGCCTGGGCCGCCACGTTGACCGCCTTCATCACGCCGCGGGTGGGCGCCATCAGGACCCGGTACAGCCGGTGGTCGAGGAACTGGGTGAGCCGGCGCGGCGCCTCCAGGAAGTCGAGGGCGTTGCGGCTCGGCGGCGTGTCGACCACGACCAGGTCGAAGCCCTCGTCGGCGTGGAGGTCGTAGAGCTTCTCCATGGCCATGTACTCCTGCGTGCCGGAGAGGGCGCCGGAGATGTTGCGGTAGAAGCGGTTCTCGAGGATCCGGTCGGCCTGGCCGGCCTCGGTGGAGTACCGGGTGACGAGGTCGTCGAAGGTGCCCTTGGTGTCGAGCATGACGGCCCACAGCTCACCCGGCCACGGGCCGTCGATGCGGCTGGGCACGTTGCCGATGCCGTCGAGGCCGAGGGCGTCGGCGAGGCGCTTGGCGGGGTCGATGGTGACCACGACGGCGCGCCGCCCGGCCTGCGCGGCCTCCATGGCGAGGACCGCCGCGGTGGTGGTCTTGCCCACGCCGCCGGAACCGGAGCAGATCACGATATGGCGCTGCGTCACGAGGTCGGTCAGCCCGGCGTGCACCGCCGGCGCGTTGGCGCGCGCCGCCGCCCGCTCCGCCGAGGTGGCCGCCATCCGGGCGTCGGCCCCCTTCGCCGCATCGGCCGACTTGGCGGCGCCGGTCCGCTTGGCGGCGGCCTTCCTCGGAGCGGCCTTCTTCGCGCTGGCCTGCTTCGGCCGCTTCCGGGCCGCCGGCCCGTCGGCTGCGGGGCTCATGCGGGGTCCAGGGCGCCGACGCCGTCGAGCAGGGCGGCGGCCAGGAGGTCGAGCTGGTCGGGACCGAGCTCGGCGTCGAACAGGTACGGCAGGCGGAGCTGGGGCAGGGGCAGCGCGTCGGCCAGGCGGCCGAGCTGCTCGCGCTGGAGCGCCATGCGCTCGCGCCGGAAGGTGGCGGCCGCGGTGAGGGCGTCGGCCTCGCCGGCCCGCAGCGAGGTCCCGGCCGACTCGGCGGCGGCGGCGGGGTCGGCCTCCAGGCCGACCAGCTCCGGGTAGCAGCCGTTGACCACCACCGGCCCGAGGCTGACGCCGACGCGGTCCTCGAGCTGGAAGGCGGTCTCGACCAGCTCGTTCACCGGCGTCTCCTCGGGCAACGTGACCAGGACGACCTGGCACCGCTCGGGGTCGGCCAGCAGTTCGAGCACATCGCGCTTGGGTGTTGATCGGCCCGAGCCGCACGGCGTCGGCCAGGCCGGCGGCCGACTGGAGGAAGGAGATGGCGTGGCCGGCGGCCGGCGCATCGAGCACCACCAGGTCGGCGGTCACCGCTCGCTCGAGCTGCTTGACCTTGCCCAGGACGAGGATGTCGCGGATGCCGGGCACCGCGGTGGACACCATGTCCAGGGCACCGCTGCTCACCAGCCGTCGGGAGATGCGGCTCATGCCGGACTGCTCCAGGTACTCGAGCAGGGCTTCGTCCGGGGTCAGCGTGCGAGCCCGCACCTCGCCGTGCCCGGTGTCCGGGTCGGCGGCCAGGAGGGTGACCTCGTCGTAGGAGAAGGCCGGCTCGTCGTACATCGCCGCCAGCCCGGACTTGCCCTCGACCTCGACGATGAGCGAGGTGAGGCCCCGGTGGGCTGCGGCGCGCGAGGGCGGCCGAGACCGTGGTTTTGCCCACCCCGCCCTTGCCCGCAACGATGACGAGGCGGGATGCAGCGAAGAACTGCGCTGGATCCACTCCCGACCCCTCATCATCGGCTTCGTTCGGAGCACTTGCGTTGCGCAGACTACCCACCCTCGCCGGCCTCCTCGTCGTCGTCGGGGTCCTCCTCGGCCTCGCCGGCTCGGCTCAGGCCGCCCCCGGCGCGCCGGCCCAGTCGGGTGGCGACGCGGGCCGGGTGAGCATCATCAAGGTCGAGGGGCTCGTCGATCCGGTGATGGCCGACTTCATCGAGAAGTCCATCCGCGACGGCGAGAAGGCCCAGGTCATCGCCGTGGTCCTGCAGCTCGACAGCTCGGGCTCGGTCGTCAGCGACGCCCGCCTGGTGGACCTGGCCCGCACCATCCACGACGCCTCCGTCCCGGTGGCGGTCTGGGTCGGGCCCAGCGGCTCGCGCGCTCGGCGGCGCCGCGCAGCTCGCCGGGGCCGCCAAGCCGGTCGGCGACGCCCGCCTCATCGGCCTCGCCCCCGGCGCCCGCCTCGGCAAGACCGGGCGGCTGGTGGTCCCCGACGACCTGCTCTCCTCGGACTTCCTGGCGGCCCGCGACCGGCTCCGTGACGGCACCATCGACGACAAGCAGGCCCGCCAGCTGAAGATCGCCCCGAACCGGCGCTCGGCGGTCATCGGCGAGTTCCTGATCGACCTCCCGGGCTTCGAGACCAAGACCGTCAAGGTCGACGGCAAGCCCCAGCGCCAGCCCCTCTCGGTGCCGGTCTTCTCGGCGCTGCCGGTGCAGGACCAGCTGTTCCACACGGTGGGCAGCCCGCCGGCGGCCTACCTGCTGTTCGTGATCGGCCTGGCCCTGATCGTGTTCGAGCTCTACACCGCCGGGGTCGGCGTGGCCGGCCTGGTGGGCGCCGGCTGCTTCGTCCTGTCCTGCTACGGCTTCGCCGTGCTGCCCGTCCGGCCGGTGGGGGTGGTCCTGCTGGTGCTGGCCATCCTGGGCTTCACCATCGACGTGCAGACGGGCGTGCCCCGGGTGTGGTCGATCATCGGCGCGGTCAGCCTGGTGGCCGGTTCGCTCGTGCTCTACGACGGCTACAGCCTGTCGTGGATCACCCTGCTGGTCGGCATCGTCGGGACGACGGTGTTCATGGTCGCCGGCATGCCCGCCATGGTCCGCACCCGGTTCTCGACGCCCACCATCGGGCGGGAGTGGATGATCGGCGAGGTCGGCGAAGCGGTCACCAACGTGTCGCCCGAGGGCGTCGTGCGGGTGCGCGGCGCGCTGTGGCGGGCGCGCACCAACCGGGCCACGCCGCTGGCCCTGCACGACGGCGTCCGCGTGGTCGAGGTCGACGGGCTGCTGCTCGAGGTGGAGCCCATCGAAGGCGGCGCGGTCGACTACCGCGAGAAGCGCCGCGGCGAGGGTGACGACGACGCCGACCCGGCCGTCGTGCTGGTCGACGGCGAGCCGCTCGCCCCCGCCGCCGACGACGCCTGAGCGCGGGGGACCTTCGTCCCCTCCGTCATCCCGACGGTGGATACCAGTGGTATCCGGACCGCCGATCACCGGCGTTCTCCCTGGTCAGGGCGCCGCGTTCGCGATGGTTTGTCGTCGCGCTCGCGAAAGTTGGGTCTTGTAAGTCGATCGACCTAGCCCTACGTTCGCTGGCACCGAAAGGGGGACTTCCGGTGAGTGCACAACGAGTCGAAGACGACTGGCAGCTCCGAGCTGCATGTAGGGGCCCACAGGCGGCGGTGTTCTTTCCGCCTGGGACGTTCGAGCGCAAGGAGGAGAAGCTCGGCCGCGAGGTCCGAGCCAAGGAGATCTGCCGGACCTGTCCGGTGAAGCGACCTTGCCTCGACTACGCGATCTCCATCCGAGAGCCGCACGGCATCTGGGGTGGCCTGAACGAAGCGGAGCGCAAGGGCTTGCTCACGCAGGCCAGCTGACCCGCAGGACCAGCACCGGCGACGCCGCCCCGTCAGGGGACCTCGAGGCCTTCGGGCCGGGGGCGGACCAGCCGATCGCAGCCGACGAGCCGACGTGCCCAGCACGTCGGCTCGTCCGCGCCAGGGAGCGGGCGGCGGGACGTCGGCAGACGGCGGCGCATCGTCGTCGGCCGGTGCGGCGTCGGCGGGAGGAGCGCCGGGCGCGTCGTCGGGTGCGTCGGCCACGCCGAGCTCGCGGCGGATCGCCTCCAGCCGGTCGGCCGAGGCCTTGGCCTGCGCTTCGAGCTGGAGCCGGGCCGACTCCGCCTCGGCGGCGGCTGCGACGTCCTCCGGCGGGCGGGGCCCGGTGCCGCCCGGGCTCGCCCCGGTGGGCGGGGTCCCGGTGGCGTCGGCCTGGCGGCGCGCCTCCCACTCGATGCGGGCCTTGGCCTCGTCGAGCGTGGGCGCCTCGCTGGTGGACGAGAGCCAGGGCTTGTCGGCCTGCTCGGCCTCCCGCTCGGCTTCGAGCCGGTCCAGCGACCGGTTGCCCTGGCCGACCGCACTGTCGATCCGCGCCTTGGCGTACTTGATCCACCGGTTGACGTCGAGTGCCATCGGCCCATTGTTCCCCGCCGGCCGGGCCGGCGCCGGGAGGCGGTTCAGCGCGGCTCCACGAGCAGCGTCTGGACGCAGCGGCCGAGCCGACCCCGCTCGTCGAACAGCTCGCCTTCGGCGGTGCCCACGCCATCGACGTCGAGCCGGGTGACGGCGTCGATGCCGATCCACTCGCCCACCGGCAACCGGTGGAGGGTGACGGTGAGGTCCGGGTTGATGAACGTCCAGCCGTCGAAGGGCAGCACGCCCGAGAGGCCGTTCACGAAGTCGGCGGCCGCCACCACGCGCTGGAGCGGGCTGGGCTCCTCGCCGGCCACCACCGGGACGCGCAGCCGCATCCAGTCCTGCGACGGGCCCAGCGAGAGCATCCCGCCCCCGCCCACGAAGCGGTGCTGTACCGCGTCCTTGTGGAACGCCACCACCTCACCCATGGGCTGCCACATGGGCACGTCGGCCGCCGAGCGACGGTCCGGCGGCGGTGCGTCGACCGGGGCGAAGCGGTCGCCGGGCAGGTCGACGGCCTGGCGGCGGATGGCCAGCACGGTGGCCCGCACCAACCGCCGGCCGTCCTCGCCGTGCAGCGACACCTCAGCCACCTGCACCTTGCGGCCGGGGCGCACCACGGCGGCGCGCACCTCCAGCGGAGCGAGCGGGACGGGGCGCTCGAGGTCCAGCGTGAGGCGGTCGGCGTGCACCGCCGGCGAGCCGGTGGCGGCGAGCGCAGCCTCGGCGGCGCGAGCGACGATGGCGGCGACGGGCCCACCGTGCAGCGCGCCCGCCGCCCAGGGGCCGCGGCTGAGCTCGGTGGGCAGGACCCGGTCGTCGTCGAGCACGGTGAACAGCGCGTCGTCCATGGGGCGACCCTAGGTTCGGCCCGGTGCCGCGGAGCGTGCGGAAGACTGCGGCCGTGGCCGCCACCGTGACCTTCCGCCGGGCCGACGACGCCGACCTCGCCGCCGTCGTGGCCCTGCTCGCCGACGACGACCTGGGGGCCGAGCGCGAGGGGAGCGACCTGGCGCCGTACCGGGAGGCGTTCGCCGAGATCGACGCCGACCCCCGGCACCTCCTCCTGGTGGGCGACCTCGGCGGCGAGGTGGTGGCGTGCCTCCAGCTCACCGTGCTGCCCTGCCTGACCCACGGCGGCCGCCGCCGGAGCCAGGTCGAGGGCGTGCGGGTGCGGGGCGACCAGCGCGGTGCCGGCGTGGGCCGGCAGCTCCTGCGCCACGCCATCGCCTGGAGCATCGAGCAGGGCTGTGGGGTGGTGCAGCTGACGACCGACAAGCGTCGGCCGGAGGCCCTGCGCTTCTACGAGCAGCTCGGCTTCGTGGCCACCCACGAAGGCCTGAAGCTCCCGCTCCCGAGCGCCCCCGGCTGATCGCTCAGCGCAGCGCCTCGACGGCGATGGGGTCGGGCTTGGTGAGGATGTGGTCCACCAGGCCGTAGGCCACCGCGTCGGGGCCCCGGAGGATGTAGTCCCGATCGATGTCGGTGGTGATCTGCTCGACGCTCTGGCCGGTGTCGGCGGCGAGCGCCTCGGTCATGCGGTCGCGCAGGAGGACCATCTCCTTCACCGCCAGCTCCATGTCCTTGCTCTGGCCCTGGGCGCCACCGTGGGGCTGGTGGATGAGCACCCGCGAGTTCGGCAGGGCGAAGCGCTTGCCCTTCGCCCCGCCTGCCAGGATCACCGCAGCGGCCGACGCCGCCTGGCCGATGCAATAGGTGGCGACGTCGCAGCGCAGCAGCTGCATGGTGTCGTAGACGGCGAACAGCGCGGTCATGTCGCCCCCGGGGGAGTTGATGTAGAGGCGGATGTCCTTGCCGGGGTCGGAGGCCTCCAGGTGGAGCAGCTGGGCGATGATCAGGTTGGCGACGGTGTCGTCCAGGGGCGTGCCGAAGAAGATCAGCCGCTCCTGCAGCAGGCGGGACCAGATGTCGAAGGCCCGCTCGCCGCGGGCGGTCTGTTCGATGACGGTGGGGACGAGCAGGCTCATGGGTGGGCTCCGGTCGGTGCGGGGTCGCACGCCAACGTGCAACCATTGGGTTGCGAATGTACGGAAGCGGTGGGGGAACCGCAACCCGGAGGTTGCGGTTCCGGTGCGGCAGGGGCAGGCTGGCGCCACCGACCCACCCGGAGGCTCGCCATGGACCCGCTGACCATCACCCGCTCCGTCCGCATCGACGCCGACCTCGACGCCGTGTGGGCCTCGGTGGGCGACGCCGACGGGCTCGCCGGCTGGCTCGGGGCCGCCATCGAGGTGGACCTGGTGGCCGGCGCCGCCGGCTCCGTCGTCGACCACGACGGCACCAGCCGCCGCCTGGTCGTCACCACCGTCGACGGCGTCGCACCCCGTCGCCAGGTGGGCTTCACGTGGTGGGACGAGGACCGTCCCGACGACGCGTCGCACGTCACCATCGCCGTCGAAGGTGACGGCGACGGGGCTCGCGTGACCGTCACCGAGACCCTCGATCCGGTCTCGGTCGGGTCGCACGGCGGCCGGGCCAGCGCCCTCGGCGGCGCCCACGTCGGCGACCTGCTCGACGCCGGCGCCGCCCTGGGCCACCGCTGGGACGCTCGCCTCGGCGCGCTGCTGGGAGCGGCCGCGCCGGCCCTCCTCGCCGTGGGTGCGTGACCGCCCCCTCGCCGGGCGCCACCCCGTCGGCCGCCGCCACCGGGCCCGACCCGGTGTTCGCGGCGCTCGCCGACCCCACCCGTCGCCAGATCCTGCAGGCCGTGGGCGGGCGCGGCGACGCCACGGCCACGGAGCTGGCGGCCGACCTGCCGGTGTCGCGCCAGGCCGTGGTCAAGCACCTCCAGTCGCTCGCCGCGGCCGGCCTGGTGGGGTCGGAGCGGGTGGGGCGCGAGCAGCGCTACCGGCTCACCCCGGCGCCGCTCGACGAAGCCCTGCGGTGGATGGTCGACGTCGGTGCCGCCTGGGACGACCGCCTGGATCGGCTGCGCCGCCAGTTCGACCGCTGACCGTCCGGCCTCAGCGAGCGAGCTCGTGCTCGATGCGCCGCAGGGCCACGGCGCACACGACCGCGTAGGGCGCCGCCCAGATCGGGACCTCGAAGCCCACCCGGCACCGCGCCGGGCCCGAGGCCTCCACCCGGTGGGCGGTGGCCGGCACCCCAGCCACCCGCCAGGCCCACCGGCCGCCGCCGTCAGCGGTGCGATCGAAGGCCGTGGTCCGGAACGGCACCCACGGTCCCGCCACCGCCCGCACGGCACCCGTGGTGCCGGGCACGAGCCGACGGCCGCCCGTTCCAGCGGGGGAGCGGGGATCGAGCCGGGCCTCGGCCACCGTGGGGCCCCACGTGGGCCACCGGTCCAGGTCCACGAGCAGGTCCCACGCCTGCTCGGCGGGGGCGTCCACCGCTCGCGTGATCCACATGGCCGCCACGTACCCGATCGCCGGCGGCCCACCCGGGCGCCGGAGCCAGGCCGGCGGGTGGCCGGTACCCTGCACCCATGTTGTTCGTGGTCCTGCTGCTCGTGGTGGCCCCCCTCCTGGAGCTGTACGTCATCATCCAGGTGGCCGACGTCATCGGTGGCTGGCAGACCATCGGGCTGTTGGTGGTCGAGAGCGCCATCGGGGCCTGGCTGCTGAAGCGCCAGGGCCTCAGCGCCCTGGCCAAGATCAGCGCCGCCATCGAGGCCGGGCGGGTGCCGGGCAAGGAGCTGGTCGACGGGTTCCTGATCCTGGTGGCCGGTGCGCTCATGCTGGCCCCGGGGTTCATCGGCGACGTGATCGGCTACCTGCTGCTCATCCCGCCCACCCGGGCCCTGTTCCGCATCCCGCTGCAGAAGCGCTTCGAGGACGGCAAGCACGGCCGCCTCTTCACCATGGCCGGCGGCCCCGGCGGCCGGTTCGTCGGCACGTTCCGCGCCGGGTCCGTCTTCGACGCCACCGGCCACGAGGCCGCGCCGCACGACCGCCAGCAGCTCGACCCGTGAGCGACGCCACCGAGGTGCCGCTGCGAGACGCGGCCACGGTCCTGATCCTGCGCGACGGCGCCGAGGGCCTCGAGGTCTTCATGCTGAAGCGCAACCTCAACTCCGACTTCGTCGGCGGCGCCTACGTGTTCCCCGGCGGCGCCGTCGACCCGGAGGACCGCGAGGCCGACCTCGAGGCCATCTGCGAGGGCCGCACCGACGCCGACGCATCGGCCCGCATCGGCGTGCCCTCCGGCGGCCTCGCCTTCTGGGTGGCCGCCATCCGCGAGAGCTTCGAGGAGGCCGGGGTGCTGCTGGCGCAGGACCGCTCGGGGGCGATCGTCGACCTCGATGCCGCGGCCGGCCTCGAGCGGTGGGCGGAGCACCGCGCTGCGGTCGACGGTGGCACGCGCCGCCTGATCGAGGTGGCCGAGGCCGAGGACCTCCGCTTGGCGGTCGGTGGCATGCACCACTTCGCCCACTGGATCACGCCCGAGGGTGCCCCCCGCCGCTACGACACGCACTTCTTCGTCACCGCCGCGCCGGCCGACCAGACGCCGCTGCACGACGACCACGAGGTCATCGCCAACGAGTGGGTCCGCCCCGCCGACGGCCTGGCCCGGGTGGAGGCCGGCGAGCTCACGATGATGCCGCCCACCATCGCCAGCCTCCAGGCCATCGAGCGCTTCGCCACCGCGGCCGAGGCCCTGGCCGCCGCCGAGGCCATCACCGACGTGCCCGCCATCCTCCCCCGCATCGTCGCCGTCGACGGCCACGTGCGCATCGTCCTCCCGGGCGAGCCCGGCTACGACGGCGAGGCGGGCGTGCCGGACGCCTCGGTCGACTGGATGACGGCGGTGGCCGGCGTGCGGACCACCGGCCTCGATGCCGGCCCCGTCGAGGGCGCACCGTGACCGATGCTGCCGTGGGCGACGAGGCGGTGCTGCCGGCGCTGGTCCCCGACGTGCCCGTGGCCCTCACCAAGCTGGTGCGCCGCATCCTCTGCGGCAACCCGTCGAAGATGACCGGCCCCGGCACCAACACGTACCTGATCGGCATCGACGAGGTCGCGGTGATCGACCCGGGCCCGGACGACGCCGACCACCTCGATGCCATCGCCGCGGCCGGGAGCGGGCAGATCCGCTGGATCCTCTGCACCCACACCCACCCGGACCACTCGCCGGGTGCCGCCGGCCTGAAGGCGCGCACGGGTGCCGAGGTCCTGGCCTTCGCCGACACCGACGGCCTCGTCTGCGATCGCCACCTCGTCGACGGCGACACCGTCGAGGGCACCGAGTTCACGCTGCGGGCGGTGCACACCCCGGGCCACGCGTCGAACCACCTGTGCTTCCTGCTCGAGCGCGACCGCCTGCTCTTCACCGGCGACCACGTGATGGACGCCTCCACCGTGGTCATCAGCCCGCCCGACGGCGACATGGCCCAGTACCTCGCCAGCATCGAGCGGCTCCAGGCCTGGACGCCGAGGCTGAAGGTGCTGGCCCCGGCCCACGGCCACCTCATCGACGACCCCGCCGCCAAGCTGGCCGAGTACCACGCCCACCGGTTGGCCCGTGAGGCCCAGGTGCTCACCGTGCTGGCCGGGCACGGCGCCGCTGGGGCGGGCACCGCCGCCCTGGTCGAGGAGATCTACGCGGAGGTGGCCGAGGAGCTCCACCCGGTGGCCCGCAAGAGCGTGTGGGCCCACCTGCGCAAGCTGGCGCACGAGGGCTCGGTGACGGCCAGCGACGTCGAGGATCCCGAGGCCACGTGGGTCGCCCGCTGACCGGTGCCGGTCAGGATCTCGTCAGCCGGCCGTGACCCGGCCGCCACACCCCTTCGCCAGGATGGGCCCATGACCGAGCTGGCCACCTATCCCGTCGACCTCGAACCGTTCCGCCTCGGTGGGCCCGCCGAACGGCGGGCGGTGGCCGAGGAGATCGACGCCGCGTGCCGGGCCACCGGCTTCCTGGTGCTCACCGGGCACGGCGTGCCCGCCGCCGTGGTGGACCGGTGGATGGAGGCCAGCAGCGAGTTCTTCGCCCTGCCGGTGGAGGAGAAGCAGCGCTGGGTGGTCGAGGAGCCGACGGCGAACGTCGGCTACACGGCGCTGGGCCAGGAAGCGCTGGCCTACACGCTCGGCGAGGAGACCCCGCCGGACCTGTTCGAGGCGCTCACCTTCAACCGCGAGGACGCCGTGGGGCCGGTGTTCGACGCCATGCGGGCCTTCTTCCACCCCAACGTGTGGCCGGATCGGCCCGCAGGCCTCCGCGACGCCTACCTGGCCTACGAGACCGAGCTGCGGGCCCTCTCCCACACGGTGCTGCGTGCCATGGAGCTGGCCCTCGACCTGCCTCCAGAGTGGCTCGTCGACCGCAACCGCAACGCGGTGATCACCACCCGCTCCATCAACTACGAGCGGGCCCCCGGCTCGCCCGAGCCCGAGCCGGGCCAGATGCGCCTCGGCGCCCACACCGACTACGGCGTGCTCACCCTGCTGGCCGCCGACGACGTCCCCGGCCTCGAGGTGCGCCGCGACGGCACCTGGCACCCCGTCTCGGTGGCGCCCGGCACCTTCGTGGGCAACATCGGCGACCTGCTCGCCCGGTGGACGAACGACCGGTGGCAGTCGACGCTGCACCGGGTGGTCCCGCCGCCGGCCGGGCTCGACGGATCGGCC
Source organism: Aquihabitans sp. G128 (assembly GCF_019048865.1). Lineage (GTDB taxonomy): Bacteria > Actinomycetota > Acidimicrobiia > Acidimicrobiales > Iamiaceae > Aquihabitans. The sequence continues at coordinate 3,579,099 of NZ_CP077604.1, forward strand.
CGCCGGCGCTCCATCGCCCGGTTCATGGACGGCGACCCGTCGCTCACCGTCGAGTGCATCCCGTCGTGCGTCACCGCCGAGCACCCGGCCCGCTACGGCCCGGTCAACGCCGGCGAGTGGCTGGTGGCCAAGATCGTCGGCGGTCGCACCCGCGAGCTCGTCGACCAACCCTGAGGCCCGGCGCGACGGAGCCCGGGGCCAGACGGCCCCGGGCTCCGGTGGCGAGCGTGGTGCTGCTCGGTCAGCTGCCGCCGACAGCGGCAGAGGCGCAGCTCGTGGCGGCGTCGGTGAGGATCTTGGTGTAGGTGGCTTCGTTGTCCTTGTCGACGCTCGCGGTCTCGCCCTTGACGATGGCGCGGAGCACGCCGTTGGGGATGTCGGAGTCGTGGACCTTCTTGGCGATGCAGTCGGCCACGCCATCGGGCAGGCTGGAGGGCAGCTCCTTGGTGATGGCCTTGGAGATCTCGCTGGTGGCCGGGCGGCTGCCGGAGTTGGTGTCGTCGCTGCCGCCGCAGGCGGCGGCGGCGAACGGGAGGCAGAGCGCCACGGCGGCGATGGCGAGCTTGCGGAACGTCATGGTGGGGGATCTCCTGAGCTTGGTTGGGAGCAGGTCACGCGCGAGGTACGGAGGGCTCCGGAGGTTCCCGCCCGCGAAGGAACCCCAAACCTAACAATTCCCCGGCGACCCGACCGCACCTGGTGGTCCGCCGGGCAACCTCGACGCCGTTCAGGCGCCGGCGGCGGCCTTGTCGATCTCGTCGAACGCCGCCATGGCGGCATCGAGCATGCGGGCCGAGCACCCGGCGAGCTCGGTGGGCGGCACGGCCTCGGTGACGATCCGGTCGGCGATGGCGCGGAAGGCCTCGGCGGCCGGGCCCGCGCCCAGCACCACCGGCTCGCCGACGTCGCCGCCCTCGGAGACGGCGTTCTCGATGGGCACCTGGCCGAGCAGCGGGATGCCGGCGTCGTCGGCCAGCTGCTGGCCGCCGCCGGAGCCGAACAGGGCGTAGCTCTCGCCGTGGTCGCAGGTGAAGGCGCTCATGTTCTCGATGACGCCGGCCACCCGCAGGAAGGACTTGCGGGCCATCGACACGGCCCGGATGGCCACCTTCTGCGCGGCGACCGCCGGCGTGGTCACCACGAGCACCTCGGCCCGGGGGACCATCTTGGCCACGCCCATCTGCACGTCGCCGGTGCCGGGCGGCATGTCGACCAGGAGGTAGTCGAGGTCGTCGCCCCAGACCACGTCCTGCAGGAAGTGCTGGACGCCGCGGTTGAGCATGAGGCCCCGCCACATGAGGGCGCTCTCCTCGTCCTCCACCAGGAAGCCCATGGAGACGATGCGCAGCAGGCCGGCGCCGATGGGGCGCTCGATGGGCTCCATGAGCTTGCGATCGCCCTCGGTGCGGCCCTGGAGGCGACCGGACACGCCGAGCATGCGCGGGATCGAGAAGCCCCAGACGTCGGCGTCGAGGACGCCGACCTTCAGGCCCCGGGTGGCCAGGGCGGCAGCCAGGTTGGCGGTGACCGACGACTTGCCCACCCCGCCCTTGCCCGACGCCACCAGGATCACCCGCGTGGTGGGGCCGATGGCGGTCTGCTCCTCGCGCTGGCTCACGTTGAAGCGGGCCTTGTGCATGGCGTTGGCCTTCTCGGCCGGCGTCATCTCGGTCCACTCGAGCCGCACCGAGGCCACCCCGGGTGCGGAGCCGACCCGGGTGCGGATGTCGCGCTGGATCTGGGCCCGCAGCGGGCAGCCCGAGGTGGTGAGGGCGATGGTGACCACCACCGCGCCGTCGTCGTCGATGGTGGCGTCGCGGACCATGCCGAGCTCGACGATGTCGCTGCCCAGCTCCGGGTCGATGACGCCGCGGAGCAGCGAGCGCAGGTCCTCGGGGGTCGGCCGCTCGGCGGCGGGACTGGTCACGGGTCGAGCCTACCGGTGGGGGCCGTGCCCTCCTCGGGAGGCCGACCACAGCGCTGCCAGGCGGCCGAACGGCAAAAAGGTGCACGGCTGCGGCAGGGCGGTACGCTGGCGACGCTGTCCGAACCGAGGAGGAACCTCTGTGATCGCCCTCACCGATACCGCGGCCGTCAAGGTCCAAGAGCTCATCACCGCCGAAGGCGACACCGCGCTGGCCCTCCGTGTCGCCGTGCGCCCCGGTGGCTGCTCGGGCTTCAGCTACGAGATGTTCTTCGACTCCGACATCGCCACCGACGACGTCACCGCCGACTACAGCGGCGTGAAGGTCGTGGTCGACCCGTCGAGCGCCCAGATGCTCACCGGCGCCACGCTCGACTACAAGGACGGCCTGAACCAGGCCGGGTTCTCGATCGACAACCCCAACGCCCAGCGCACCTGCGGCTGCGGCTCGTCCTTCAGCTGATCCTCGGCCATCGGGCAGCCCCGATGGCTCCGCGGTACCGTTCGTGCCGCATCGATCGCTGATCCCACGCGCCGGCTCTCCCGTCCGCGCCGGTCGGCGGTGGGTGCTTCCTGTCGGGGAGCCGGGCCTCTGGGGCCCGGCTCTTCCGCGTCCGGCCCCGGTGCCAGCACCCAGCGAGCGGCGGGCGCCGTGCCGGTCAGAGGTGGTGGTGGAGCGTGGCCGGGCTGGTGGGGGTGGGCCGTCCGAGCCCATCGGGCTCGGCGTCGGCGTCGCGGTGGGTTGCCTCGGCCGGCTCGACGGCGCCGGTGAGGTCGACGGGGTCGTCGCGCAGGTCGACCACCGGGCCGGCGGTGACCGTCTCGGGCCCGAGCACCACGATCACGCGGTGGCCGGGAGGCAGGGCGAGCAGCCGTCGGTGCAGGGCCCGGGCCCGTTCCTCGGTGAGGTCGGCGTAGGGCGCGGCCACCACCAGGGTGCCGGGGGCCGGGACCGCGGCGGGTGCGACCGGTGCCGCGGCGCTGAACGGCGGTCGGGGCGGCGCGCTGGCGGCCTCTCGTTCGGCCCGCTCGGCCCGAGAGGTCGGGCCGATGGCGGGCACGGCCCCGACCGCGCCGTCGTCGCCGACCTCGTCGCGCCAGGCCTGGACCCAGGCGAGCCGGTGGTGGGCGGCCACCTGGTCGGCGGCGCGCACGGCGGGGTTGTGCACGAGCAGGTCGGTGACCACGCGGTGCTGGGGGTCGTAGAGCCGGACGACGGCATCGACGTGGACCGGGTCGGCATCGGGGCCGGCCAGCTGCTGCCACCGGCGGAGGGCCACGCCTTCGGCGGCCTCGAGGCCGGGCACGGTCCGCTTGGTGGCCCGGCGGGCGGCCTGCCAGGTGACGCCGCCGCCGACCACGCCGACCGCGGCCACCGCGGCGCCCACCGGCAGGGCGCCGAGCGCCACGATGGCGGCTCCGGCCGCGGTGATCCCGCCGCTGCCGCCGGCGCGCAGCCGTCGCCCGCGGTGCTCGCCGACAGGCGGGCGGCCCCTGCGGGCCAGGTCCAGCTCCTCCCGCACGGCGAGCAGCTCGGCCGCAGCGCGGCGCAGGGTGTCGGGGTGGATGGCCAGGGCGGTGTTGATGGTCTGGCTGAGCGACCGGGCGACGTTGGCGCGGGTGCGCTCGCGCACCTCCTCGGCCCGGCGCATGGCCTGGCCCAGCGCCTCGAAGTCGCGCCGGGCGACGGGGGCCGGCGGGGGTGCGTCGGCTGCCGCCGGGCTGCGGCGGAGGCGGGCCAGCGCGGCTTCGGTGGCTTCGCCGCCGATGGCCAGCTCGGCATCGAGCTCGGTGGCCAACGAGCGCGCCGCATCGGCAGGCTGGTCACGGATCATCACGATGAGCCCTCCGGGCCCATCCGGAGGGTCGGGGGCGAAGGGACCCGACACCTGTTCTCCTGTTGATTCGACGACTGGCCCGAGCGGCGATCAGGGCGAGAAGTCGTGCACATCGACCCGGAATCGTCCAGGCATTTCTACACAGAGCGTGTCGCGGCTTCGCGGATGGTCACCCCCAGCGGTCGCCGTCGCCACGGGCTCCGGCCGGCCCGATCGGCTCCCGTACCCTGGGCCGGTGCCCGACCCCACCGCCTCCGCCACCATCGCCTTCACCGTCGACGGCAGCCAGGTGGAGGTGCCCGACGACGGGGCGTCGCTGCTCGAAGCGCTCCGCGACCGCCTCGGCCGCAGGGGCCCCAAGGACGGTTGCAGCCCGCAGGGCCAGTGCGGCTGCTGCACCGTGCTGGTCGACGGCGCGGCGCGGGTCGCGTGCGTCACGCCGGTGCGCCGCATCGCGGGTCGCTCCGTGACCACGGTCGACGGCTTGGCGCCGGAGGTGGTGGAGGACTGGTCGCAGGCGCTGTGCGCCACCGGCGGCAGCCAGTGCGGCTTCTGCACCCCAGGGATCGTGGTCCGCCTGGCAGCCCTGCGGGAGAAGGGCGGCGATCCCACCGACCACGCCCGTCGGCCGGGCCCTGCAGGCGCACCTCTGCCGCTGCACGGGGTGGCAGACCGTGGTGGAGGCCTGGGACCAGCTGGGCGCGCCGGTGGCGCCCCGCGACCTCGATGCCGCCTCGGCTCGGGCCGAGATCGAGGGCCACGCGCCGCAGCGGGTGGGTCCCGAGGTCGCGCTCGGTCGGGGCGGGTTCGCCGACGACACCGCACCGCCCGGCGCGCTGGTGGCGGTGCCGGACGGCGCCGGCGGGTGGGCCGTGGCCGAGACCCTCACCGAGGCCCGGCTCCTGGCCGGCAAGGTCCAGGGCCGCCGCACCACCGCACCCGGCGGCCCACCGCTCGCGCTCCCGGCTGGCGAGTGGGCCGCCACGCTGCGCACGTCGTGGGTCGAGCCGGGCTACCTCGAGACCGACGCCACGTGGTGCGCACCGGGTGGCGAGCCGGCCACCGTGCTCGCCAACGGCGGGGCCTTCGGCGCCAAGGTCGACAGCCCGCTCGGGGCCGAGGCCCGGCGCCTGGCCGACGAGCACGGCCGGCCGGTCCGGGTGCTGTGGTCACGCGAGGACGCGGTGCGCCACGGCCCCAAGCGGCCGCCGGTGGCCGGCGGCGCCCGGGGTGACGGCACCGGGGTCCTCCACGTGGTGCGCACGCCCGGCATCGCCGCGGCCGTGGCGTCGGTGGCTCCTGGCTTGCAGGTCGTCGAGCAGGACGTCGCCGGGCCCCCCACCTCGGTGGCGCTGCGTGCTGCCGGCTGGGCCGAGGCCGTGGTCCTGCTGGCCGGGGCCCGTGGAAGCCTCGTGCCGGTGCGGGCCCCCGGCGGCGGCGAGGCCGAGGCCGAGGTGGTCGACGGGCGGATCCGGGTGCGGGTGGCCGCCGGCGACCCGCTCGATCCCGTGGTGCTCCGGTCCTACGCCATCGGCGCCAGCCACATGGCCTTCGGCTGGGTCACCGGTGAGTCGCTGGTGGTCGACGACGCCGGGACCATCCACGACCTCACCATCCGCTCCTTCGGCATCCCCCGCGCCATCGACACCCCGCCCATCGACGTCGAGGTCGACGCGAGCAGCGGCCCGCCGGTCAACGGCTCCGACGCGGTGTTCGCCGCGGTGGCGGCGGCGGTCTGGCTGCACCAAGGTTGCCCCACCGACTGGCCCACCCGAGGAGCGCTCTGATGTCCAACCCCACCGGCCTGCCCTACACCCCCGCGGTCGCCGCCGGCGGCTGGGTGGTGGTCTCGGGCCAGCTCGGCCTGCTCGACGGCGCCCTCGTCGAGGACTTCGCCGGCGAGGTCGACCAGGCCATCGCCAACCTCGCCGCCCGGCTGGCCGAGCACGGCCTGGGCCTCGAGCACGTGGTCAAGACCACCTGCTTCCTGGCCGACCTCGACCAGTTCGCCACGTTCAACGAGCGCTACGCCGCCGCCTTCCCGGAGCCGCGACCAGCTCGTTCGGCGTTCCAGGTGGCTCGCCTGCCGTTCGACGGCAACGTCGAGATCGAGGCCTGGGCCCTGCAGCCCGCGGGCTGAACCGCACGGCCCGTTGGGCCGCCGGCCCGCAGCGGGCCGGGAGCTGGCTAGATGTTGGTCTCGAGGAGCTCGCTGCCCTCGTGGCTGCGGTCGACGTCGTCCTTCACCAGGAAGCCGAGCAGGGCCGAGGCCACCGCGCCGCTCATCAGCACCGACACGGGCATGACCACGACCAGCACGACCAGGATGATGACGGGACCGATCATGGCGCCATCATCGCCCGCCGGGCGGGCCGCTGCCAACCCCCGCCGGGGTGGGCGGCGCAGGGAGGGGCCGCCTCGGCGTCGAACCCCGGTGCATCTCGACGCTGCCGACCGAACGCCGAGCCCCTGGGCGCGCCCCGCACCTCCCCGCCGTCGACGGCGTGCGGGCGGTGGCGGTCGCGGCCGTGGTGGCGTACCACCTGGGCCGTCTGCCCGGCGGCTTCCTGGGCGTCGACGTGTTCTTCGTGGTCAGCGGGTTCCTCATCACCCGCCTGCTCCTGGCCGAGCACGAGCGGACCGGGGTGATCGGGCTGCGCCGCTTCTGGCTGCGCCGGTTCCGGCGCCTGGTCCCGGCCCTCGTGGCGGTGCTGGTGGTGGTGGCCGTGGCGTCACGGGCCTGGCTGCCCGGCTGGCGCCTGGCCGGCGTACGCGACGACGCCTTCGCGGCGCTGGCCTACGTGGCCAACTGGCGGTTCGTGGCGTCGGGCCAGTCGTACTTCGCCCAGGGGGAGGTGGCCAGCCCCCTGCGCCACACCTGGTCGCTGGCGATCGAGGAGCAGTTCTACGTGGTGTGGCCCCTGGCGGTGGCGGTGCTCCTGCGCCTGGCCCGTCGGGCCGCGCCCGTGGTGCGCCGTCAGGTGGTGGGGGTGGCCGCCGCTGCAGCCGGACTGGCGTCGGCGGGTTGGATGGCGCTCGCCTCGGGCGGCCACGGCGACCTGTCGCGCCTCTACTACGGCACCGACACCCGCCTGTTCGCGCTCGCCGCCGGCGCCGCCCTGGCGTGTTGGTTCGACGGCCGGGCACCGTACGTCCCGCTGCACGCCGAGAAGCGCCCGGTCGATCGCTGGGTGGTGGCGGCGCCGCTGGCCGCCGTCGGCCTGGCCGGCCTCGCCCTCCTGCTCGCGACCGACCAGCGGTCCGCCTACCGAGGCCCGTTGCAGGTGGCATCCCTGCTGGCCGTGGCGCTGGTGGCCGGGGCGGCCACGGGCCGGGGACGGTTGGCTCGCTGCCTGGCGTGGCGTCCCCTGGTGTGGGTGGGGCAGCGCTCGTACGGCCTGTACCTCTGGTCCTGGCCGGTGCAGGTGCTGGCGGCGGCGCACCTCGGCCTGGCGGGCTGGCGGCTCGACGCCGCCGTCGTGGCCGCGGCATCGGCGTTGGCGATCGCCTCGCACGCCCTGGTCGAGACGCCGTTCCGCACGGGCCGCCCGCCTCGGGTGGTGGCGCTGCGCCTCTGGGCGTGGCGGCCCCCGCAGGTCGGCCGGCCGGCGGCGCGGTTCGCGCCACCGGCGATCGCGGCGGTGGCCGTCGTCGTCGTCCTCGTCGCGCTGGCCGCCGGCGCCCCCGCTCGGCCGAGCTACCTCGCCGTGCGCGACGACCAGGTCCTCGACGCGGCCCTCGCCCCACCCGTCGCCCCGCCGGCCGCCGACGACGACCAGGTGGCGGTCCTCTCGGCCCGGGCCGAGGCTGCCGCCCCCACGCTGGCGCCGAGCAGCACGGTGGTGGTGCCGAGCGCCCCGAGCCCGACCACCGCCCTGGCGCCGGCCCCCCAGCCGCCCGGCCCGTTCGACCCGGACGCTCCGGTGGTCCTCGACCCCACCGCCGCCGCCCCGCCTTCGTCCGCCCGTGGGCGCCCGCTGCACGTCCTGGTCACCGGTGACTCGGTGGGGTGGTCCATCGGCTGGAACGTGCGAGGCCGCCTCGCCGACGGCACCCGCGTCGACGACCGGGCCCTCATCGCCTGCGGGGTGGTGCCCCCCCGACGCGCGGTACGTGATCGGCGACGGCGAGCCGCAGGCCTACCCGTCGCGCTGCGCCCAGGCTGGGCAGGCCGAGGACCTCGGCCTCCAGGGCCGGCCCGACGTGGTGCTCCTGTGGGTGGGGGCGTGGGAGGTCTACGACCAGGTGGTCGACGGCACCCGCCTCGAGGTCGGGTCCGACGCCTACGCCGACCTCCTGGAGTCCCGGCTGCAGCAGCGGATCGACACCTACCGCGCCCATGGCGTCCCCGCCGTCCTGCCTGTGGTGCCGTGCTTCGGGCCGCCGGTCCCGTCGCTCGGCGTCGAGCGGGTCGACCCGGACCGGGTGGCCTGGGTGAACGAGCGGATCCGCCGCGTCGCCGCGCGCAACCGCGGCTGGGTGCGGCTCATCGACCCGACGCGCACGCTCTGCGACGCCGATGGTCGGGCCCGCACCGCCACCCCGGACGGGATCGCCCTGCGCGAGGACGGCACCCACCTCAGCGAGCAGGCCGCCGTGTGGTTCTGGGATCGCTGGCTGTCGGGCCAGCTGGAGGCGGCGTTCCCGCCCGCCGAGCGCTGAGGCTCAGACGCCCCAGCGGGACTGGCCGAAGCGATAGCCCACCGAGCGGACCGTCGAGATGAGGTTGGCGTGCTCCTCGCCGAGCTTGGCCCGGAGCCGCCGGATGTGGACGTCGACGGTGCGGGCGCCGCCGTAGTACTCGTAGCCCCAGACCCGGCTGAGCAGCGTCTCGCGGGTGAAGACCTTGCCCGGGTGCTGGGCCAGGAACTTGAGCAGCTCGTACTCCATGTACGTGAGGTCGAGCGGCGTCCCCTCGATGGCCGCCTGGTAGGTCTCGAGGTTGAGCACCAGGTCGCCGTACTCCACCAGCTCCGGTGCGGTGCCGGAACCGGCCCGCCAGAACAGGTGCCGCAGCCGGGCCTCGAGCTCGCGGGGGTGGAACGGGTCCAGGCAGAAGTCGTCGTAGAGCTCGTCGCGCAGGTCGAGCTCGTCGAGGCGGTTGCCGCCGATCAGCAGCAGCAGCGGCTCGACCGGCAGGTCGCCCTTCCGGATGGCCCGGCACAGGCCCCACGCGGTCTCGCTCTGCTCTCCGACCACCACGATGGCGCCGCCCCACCCGTCGTCGGGGGTCTCGGAGACCGCCGAGCGCTCGTCGGCCACGGCCTTCCAGGCGTAGCCGCCGAGGTCGAGGACGCGGGCCAGCTCCGGCGGCGGCGGGTCGGGGTGCACGAGCAGCGGTTCCACGATCGGTCTCCCGTCACCAGGTGGGCAGGTAGCGGGCGAGCTCGAACGGGGTGACCTGGGCCTTGTAGTCGGACCACTCGGCCCGCTTGTTGCGCAGGAACCACTCGAAGATGTGGTCGCCCAGCGTCTCGCGCACGAGCTCGGAGCCCTCCATGGCGTCGAGCGCCTCGGACAGCGACTGGGGCAGGTCGGGCACGTCGGCCTTGGCCCGCTCACGGGGCGAGGAGTCGAGGTACGACGTGGCCTCGTCCGGCAGCGTGTAGCCCTCGGTGACGCCCTTGAGGCCGGCGGCCAGCAGCAGGGAGTAGGCCAGGTAGGGGTTGAGCGCCGGGTCGGGGGGAGCGATACTCGATGCGCACGGCCTCCTCCTTGCCGGCCCGGGTCTCGGGCACCCGCACCAGCGCCGAGCGGTGGTTGCGGGCCCACGTGATGGACGTGGGCGCCTCGGTGCCGACGATCAGCCGCTTGTAGCTGTTGACGAGCTGGTTGGTGACGGCGGTGATCTCGGCGGCGTGGTGCAGCAGGCCGGCCACGAACGCCTGGCCGGTCTTCGAGAGCAGGTAGGGCTCGGCGGGGTCGTGGAAGGCGTTGCCCTCGCCTTCGAAGAGCGAGAGGTGGGTGTGCATGCCCGACCCCTGCACGTCGCCCAGCGGCTTCGGCATGAAGGTGGCGTGCACGCCCTGGCTCAGCGCCGTCTCCTTCACCACGAGGCGCAGGGTCATGACGTTGTCGGCCATGGTCAGCGCGTCGGTGTGGCGGAGGTCGATCTCGTGCTGGCTGGGGCTGTCCTCGTGGAAGGAGTACTCCACGGGGATGCCCAGCGCCTCGAGGTGGTGGATGGTCCGGCGGCGCAGGTCCGAGGACACGTCGGCAGTGGTGAGGTCGAAGTAGGAGCCGGTGTCGAGGCCCTCGAGGGGCTTCGAGGGGTCGTTGTCCTTGAAGTAGAAGAACTCGACCTCCGGGGCGACGAAGAACGAGTAGCCCTTCTCCCGGGCGACGTCGAGGTTGCGGCGCAGCACCTGGCGGGGGTCGCCGGCGAAGGGCTGGCCCGAGAGGGTGGTGAGGTCGCAGAAGATGCGGGCCGAGGTCTCGCCCTTGGCGTCCCACGGGAGGATCTCGAACGTGGCGGCGTCCGGGCGGGCGAGCACGTCGCTCTCCTGGATGCGGCTGAAGCCGTCGATCGCCGAGCCGTCGAACTGCATGCCCTCCTCGAAGGCGCCCTCCAGCTCCGCAGGGGAGATGGCGAACGACTTGAGCTGGCCGAGCACGTCGGTGAACCAGAGCCGCACGAAGCGGACCCCACGTTCCTCGACCGTGCGCAGCACGTATTCCTTCTGGCGATCCACGGGGCCATCCTGCGGCCCGGACCCCGACCGGGGCAACCCGGCGGGTGTTCGGTTCACAACCCGTTCACAAAGGCGCAAGCAGCGCGTGACGCGCTCGGAACACCAGGAGGCCCGCTGTGCTCCCCGGACCTGTCTCCGGAGCGTGGGCTGGTTCACAGTCCGTTCACAATGGAGAAACGACAGGCGCGACCAGCGCTCCTAGGGTGCGCCACGCACAACGGATCTGCCCGCCTCCGAGGCGGCGCGACGACTGGAGAAGACCCCGTGGTTTACAAGGCCGAATACATCTGGATCGACGGCACCGAGCCCACGGCTCGCCTGCGTTCCAAGACCAAGATCGTGAAGGACGACGTCTCGCACGGCGACCTGCCGATCTGGGGCTTCGACGGCTCGAGCACCAACCAGGCCCCCGGCGACAACTCGGACTGCGTCCTCAAGCCCGTGGCCGTGTTCCCGGACCCCATCCGGGGCGGCGACGACGTCCTCGTCATGTGCGAGGTCCTCCTCATCGACATGACGCCGCACCCCACCAACACCCGGGCGGCCACCGCAGCCATCGCCGAGAAGTACGCCGACCAGGAGACCTGGTTCGGCATCGAGCAGGAGTACACGTTCTTCAAGGACGGCCGCCCGCTCGGCTTCCCGGTCAACGGCTACCCCGCCCCGCAGGGCTTCTACTACTGCGGCGTCGGCGCCGATGAGGTGTTCGGCCGTGACGTCGTCGAGGCCCACCTCGAGGCCTGCATCGAGGCCGGCATCGAGATCTCCGGCATCAACGCCGAGGTCATGCCCGGCCAGTGGGAGTTCCAGGTCGGCCCGGCCGGTCCCGTCGAGGTGGGCGACCACCTCTGGATGGCCCGCTGGCTGCTCTACCGCATCGCCGAGGAGTTCGGCATCACCGCCACCGTCGACCCCAAGCCCGTCAAGGGCGACTGGAACGGCGCCGGCTGCCACACGAACGTGTCCACCAAGGACATGCGCGAGAACTACGACGCCATCATCGCCGCCTGCGAGGCCCTCGGCTCCAAGGCCGAGGAGCACGTCAAGGCCTACGGCGCCGGCATCGAGGACCGCCTCACCGGCGCCCACGAGACCGCCCCGTGGACCGAGTTCTCCTACGGCGTCTCCAACCGTGGCGCCTCGGTCCGCATCCCGTGGCAGGTCGCGGTCGACAAGAAGGGCTACATCGAGGACCGGCGTCCCAACGCCAACATGGACCCCTACGTCGTGGCCGGCCTGATCACCAACACCATCTGCTCCGCCGCCGCCGGCAGCTGAGCACCGCGGGCCTCGGCCCGCAGTGGTGACCCGTGTTGTGCGATGGTGCCGGCCCCTCGGGGCCGGCACCGTCGCGTCCGGGCTCCGATGTCGTCGAGGACCGATCACGCGGGTTCCTCACGGATCGCTCACAGGTGCGGTCCAAGGTGGTCCTCGAAGCCCCGGCACCCCGCCGAGGCCATCGAAGGAGCACACCATGGGCAAGCGCCTCGCTGCCGCCGGCATCGCCATCGCCATCGCCGGAGGCGGCCTCACCGTCGCCGCCGTCAACCCCCCTCGCTGGAGCCGGGGCCCAGGACGGCACCACCACCACGACTGCCTCTCCCGCCGCGGGGGCCAAGGCCCACGACGGGCCCCTCGCTCGGGCCCTCGACGACCTCGTGGCCGACGGCACCCTGACCCAGGCCCAGGCCGACAAGGTGGCCGCGGCCACCAAGGCCGAGGTGAAGGAGGCGGCCGCCGACCGCAAGGCCAACCGCAAGGAGCGCCGGACCGAGCTGCTGGCCACCGTCGCCAAGGCCCTCGGCTCGACCACCGACGAGGTCAAGGCCGGCCTGGAGGCGGGCACGTCCATCGGGGCGCAGGCCGACGCCAAGGGCGTCGACCGGAAGGTGGTGTCCGACGCCATCGTGGCCGACCTCACCGCCCGCATCGACGCCAAGGTCGACGACGGCTCGCTGACCGCCGAGCAGGCCACCAAGGCCAAGGCCAAGCTGCCCGCCGTGGCGGCCAAGGTCCTCGCCGCCGATGGCTCCCGGGCCGAGGGCGGCGCCGGTGGGAGCGCCCACCCGCTGCGGGACCGCATCAAGGCCCGGCGCGGCAACTGATCGGCCCCTCCGCCACCCCCGCCGCCCGGGCCCTCCCCGGGCGGCGTCGGCGCGTGGTCGTGACACACTTCCCCCATGCCGAGACTGCGGATCGCCAGCTGCCAGCTCAACACGCGGGTCGGTGCCCTCGACCACAACGTCGAGCTGATCCTGGCGGCGCTGGAGCAGGCGTCGGAGGCCGGCTGCGACCTCGCCGTGTTCCCCGAGCTGGCCATCACCGGCTACCCGCCGGAGGACCTGCTGCTCAAGCCCGGCTTTATCGCCGACAACCGGGCGGCGCTGGAGAAGGTGGCCGCCGAGACGCGGTCGTGCGTGGCGGTGGTGGGCTTCGTCGACGCCGACCGGGACCTCTACAACGCCGCCGCCGTGTGCGCCCACGGGGAGGTCGTCGGGATCTACCACAAGCGCGAGCTGCCCAACTACGCCGTGTTCGACGAGGCCCGCTACTTCGCCCGGGGCCAGGAGCCGGCCCAGCTGTGGAACGTGGGCGGCGTGCGGGTGGGCGTCTCGATCTGCGAGGACGCGTGGAACCCGGCGGGCCCGATCCTCGACCAGGCCGACAGCGGTGCCGAGCTGATCGTCAACCTCAACGCCTCGCCCTACTTCGAGGGCAAGCTGGCCCGCCGGGAGCGGCTGATGGCCACCCGGGCGGCCGACGCCTCCTGCGCCCTCGTCTACGTGAACCAGGTGGGCGGCCAGGACGAGCTGGTCTTCGACGGCGGCTCCATGGTGTTCGACGCCGACGGTGAGCTGGTGGCCCGCTCGCCGCAGTTCACCGAGGACGTCCTGATCGTCGACCTCGACGTCGACCCCGTGTACCGCAAGCGCCTGCTCGATCCCCGAGGCCGTCCCACCGACCGGCTGCTGCCGGTGGCGGTCACCCGGTCCGAGGAGGTCGAGGCCACCGACGAGCGTCGTTCGGTGGGCGCCGCCCCGCTTCCCGCCCCGTCCATCGCCGGCGTGCTCGACCCGGACGAGGAGGTGTACCGGGCCATCGTGGTCGGCACCCGCGACTACCTCGTGAAGAACGGCTTCGGCGACGTCGTCATCGGCCTGTCCGGCGGCATCGACTCCACCCTGGTGGCGGCCATCGCCGTCGACGCCATCGGCGCCGAGCACGTCCACGGTGTGTCGATGCCGTCGCGCTACTCGAGCGACCACTCCCGCAGCGATGCCGCCCTCCTCGCCGAGAACCTGGGCATCGAGTTCCGCACCATCGCCATCGAGCCGGCCCACGCCGCCGAGCTGGAGATGCTCGCCCCGTCCTTCGAGGGCCGCGACGCCGACCTCACCGAGGAGAACCTCCAGAGCCGCATCCGCGGCCTCACCCTCATGGCCCTGTCGAACAAGTTCGGTTGGATCGTGCTCTCGACCGGCAACAAGTCCGAGGTGGCGGTGGGCTACGCCACGCTCTACGGCGACACCATCGGCGGCTACTCGGTGCTCAAGGACGTCTACAAGACCCGCGTCTACGACCTCTGCCGCTGGCGCAACACCCAGGGGCCGTCGCCGGTGATCCCCGAGGGCGTGATCGACAAGCCGCCGTCGGCCGAGCTGCGCCCCGACCAGCGCGACGACCAGAGCCTGCCGCCCTACGACGTGCTCGACCCGATCCTCGAGGGCTACATCGAGCACGACCGCACCGTGGCCGAGCTCATCGCCCGCGGTCACGACGAGGCCATCGTCCGCCGCGTCGCCAAGCTGGTCGACGGCGCCGAGTACAAGCGCCGCCAGAGCCCCATCGGCGTCAAGGTCAGCGTCAAGGCCTTCGGCAAGGACCGCCGCCTGCCGATCACGAACGGGTACCGGTAGCAGCCGGTCGTCGCGTTCGGCTTCTGCATGGGTCGCCGGCCTCCGGCGGACCTCGCCCAGGGGCTCGCTTGCCTCATGGGCGCGGCGCCGGGAGGTCGGCGCGTTCGACGTGTCCGTTGGTCGCCGGCTTCCGGCGGACCTCGCCTGGGGGCTCGGTTGCCTCGTCGTGCGGCTCCTTCGTCGCGAGGGGGTCGGCGATCGTCAGCTCTCCTTTCCGCTCTCGGGACTCGCTTCGCGTCGTCCCGGGCCGCTCGGGCCCTCTCGCCTTCGGCGAACCGCGCGGTCGGGCCGTGAGCGCTGGGTCGGAACTCGTCGCGGGACGTAGATCGTTTGGCCTTCGGCGAACCGCCTGTTCGGCTGCTCCGGGGGATCTGCGAACCTCGGGGGTCCTGTCGACCTCGATCGGTTCGCGATGACTGCCTCCCCTCCTCCGCCTGCTGCGACTTGGCCTCATGGGGTTCCGCGCGGGCGGGGGGTGGTGGCGTTGGCGGTGGCGGGGTTCTTGTTCGGGTCGACGTTCCTGGTGGTGCAGGACGCCATCGAGGGCGCCGACGTGCTGCCGTTCCTGGCGGTGCGGTTCCTGATCGGCGGGGCGGTGCTGTGGCCGTTGGCCCGTCGTCGCCCGACGTCGGTGGGGGAGGTGCGCCACGGGGCGCTGGCCGGGGCGGTGCTCCTGGTGGGCTACGTGCTCCAGACGGTCGGGCTGCGCACGGTCACCTCGGCCACCTCGGCGTTCATCACCTACCTGCTGGTGGTCCTGGTGCCGGTGATCGGGGTGGTCCGGAGCCGGCACCGGCCCGCCGGCAACGTGCTGCTCGGCGTCGGGCTCGCCGTGGTCGGCCTCTACCTCCTGTCGGGCGGGTCGTCCGGCTTCGGCCGGGGCGAGCTGCTGACGGTGGGGGCGGCGCTGTGCTTCGCCGTCCACATCGTGGTGCTGGGCGAGGTGGCCAGCCGCCACGACCCCATCCGGTTCACCATGTGGCAGGTGCTCACCGTCGGTGCTGCGTGCCTCGTCCCCGGCGCCCTCTCGGGCGGCGGGTACGGGTTCGGCGGCGGTGCGTGGCTGGCCGCCGCCTTCTGCGGGGTGTTCGCCACCGCCGCCGCGTTCTGGTGCATGACCTACGGCCAGCGGGTGGTGCCCGAGGCGCAGGCGGCGATCATCCTCCTGCTGGAGCCGGTGTCGGCCGGCCTGCTGGGCGTGGCCACCGGCGAGGACCTCGGCGCCAAGGGCTTCGTCGGCGCCGGCCTCATCCTCGTGGCCGTGCTGGTGGCCGAGCTCGGCGGCTCCCGCGTGCCGGCGGTCGGCGGCGAGCTGGGCGTGGCCGGCGAGCCCGAACCGGCGCCGTAGCCTCCACCCGGTGACCGACGTGGCAGATGGTGCGGACGTGGTGGTGCCGGCAGGGCTCCCCCTGTCGGAGGCGGCAGCCTGGGTCGGCCACGCCTGCTGGGCCGAGCTGCGGTTCCACGAGACCCTCACCCGCTGGCTGGCCCTCGATGCCGATCCGGCGTTCGTCACCGCCCTCTGGGCCGTGCGCGCCCACCGCGCCGAGCTGGCCGAGGCGTGGCACCGCCGCCTCCCCGAGCTGCGCGAGCTGCCGCGGGAGGGCTTCGTCCGGCCCAGCGACTCCGGCGAGCAGGGCTTCGCCGCCCTGGACGCCCTCACCGCCCCAGAGGCCACCGCCGCCCGAGCCCGAGCGCTCACCGGCGCGTTCGAGCAGCTGGCCTCGCACTACGAGGCCCACGTCGAGGTCGCGGTCGGCCCCGCCGACGCCCCCACCGCCGACACCCTCCACCAAGCCATCACCCGCACCCGCGCCGACGCCGACCTCGTGCGCCCCTTCCTCGCCACCTGACGGCGTCCGCCGGACGCCGGCGACCAGCGGAGGGCGCGGATCGCCGAGAGGATCAGGTGTCGCGCAACCGCACGTAGCGCCGGTGCTCCGGGCGGTAGACCCACTCGCCTTCGCCGGCTTGGAAGACCTCGACGAGGGCGGGGTAGCGCTGGACCAGCTCGCCGAGGCGGAGGACCTGGGTGACCTCGGCGGGGTCGGCGGCGAAGTAGTCGGCGTCCTCGTCGCCCGCGGTCACGCTCCAGCCGCTGTCGGTGGCGTCGAGCGGGGCGTCGTAGCCGGCCCACCCGGGCGGACCGTGCAGCTTGAGCGCCCGCTTCGACACGATGGCCCGGAGGCGCACGTCGAAGCTCACCTCCTCCTTGCGGAGGGCGATCCCGGCCACGTGGCGGGCCTCGAAGGCCACCAGGGCCGAGGGCTCGAGGGTGGTGATGACGACCGGCTGGTTGGTGAGCCAGCCGTCGAACGAGCCGTCGGGCTGGGCCGAGCGGACCTCCACCCACATGCGCTCGGCGTTCGGCCCCGAGGCGGGGGGCGGGTCGAGCACGAAGACCAGCTTCACCATGTCGCCCGTGCGCAGCGCGTCGCGCTCCTCGCGGCTCGGGATGGGGAAGGTGTCGGGGAAGGCGTCGTGCTGCGCTTCGGCGTCGAGCAGGCCCCATTCGGTCGGGACGATCGAGGTGTCGGGGCTGTCGCTCATGGGGTGCGGGTCCACATCCGGGGTTCGTCGGGAGCCACGACGACACCACGTCGGGCCCCTCCGGCGCCACTCCGGGGGTGGTCGGTCCGGTGGCTCGGCATGGTGGGTCTCCGTCGTGGGCGCAGCGGTGCGGGCCGGGCGCGGGCGGGCCCGGAGGGGCCGATGTTTGGCCCTCTTGACCCGACCGGTACCCTGAGAGGAGCCCGGAGCCGGGCCCAACGGTATTCGGTGTGCCTTGCGAGTGCAGGGACCCCGCGCCGTGGCGGTGCGGCCGGCTCCTCCCCGTTCTACAGAAAAAGGTGAGCAATGCCGAAAGAGCGTGTCGAACGGGACGAAGAGGACCTCGTCCGTCTGTACCTCACCGACATCGGCCAGTACCCGCTGCTCACCAAGGACGACGAGGTCCGGCTGGCCCAGGCCATCGAGGCCGGGAACTCGGCTCGTGAGGAGCTCGAGGCCGGCGGCAAGGACGTCACGGCCGCCCGCAAGCGCGAGCTGCGCCGCCAGTCCCGTGAGGGCGAGCGGGCCGAGCGCACCTTCGTGCAGTCGAACCTGCGCCTCGTGGTGTCGATCGCCAAGAAGTACCAGGCCTCGGGCCTGCCGCTGCTGGACCTGATCCAGGAGGGCAACCTCGGCCTCATGCACGCCGTCGAGAAGTTCGACTGGCGCAAGGGCTTCAAGTTCTCCACCTACGCCACGTGGTGGATCCGCCAAGCCATCACCCGCGGCATCGCCAACACCGGCCGCACCATCCGCCTCCCCGTGCACGCCGGCGACACCCTCGCCCGCCTGCAGAAGGCCCGGGCCCGCCTCGAGCTCAAGCTCGGCCGCCCGGCCACCCTCGCCGAGCTCTCGGCCGAGGTCGAGATGCCCGAGGACAAGGTGACCGAGGCCCTGCGCTTCGCCGCCGAGCCGCTCTCGCTGTCGGAGCCGCTCCGTGAGGACGGCGACGCCGAGCTGGGCGACGTCGTCGAGGACCGCTCGGCGGAGTCGCCGTTCGAGGTGGCCGCCACCGCGCTGCTCCCCGAGGAGATCTCCCGCCTGCTGGCCCCGCTGGACGAGCGCGAGCGCGAGATCCTCAAGCTGCGCTTCGGCCTCGACCGCGGCGAGCCCCGCACCCTCGAAGAGGTGGGCGAGCACTTCAACCTCACCCGGGAGCGCATCCGCCAGATCGAGGCCCGGGCCATGTCGAAGCTGCGGCACCCGTCGTCCGACACCGGCGCGGGACCTGCTGGCCGTCTGATCGGTAGCCTCCGCTCGGTGAGCGGACGGACCTGGTGACCGAAGCGGCGGCGAGCCCTGCTTCGGCGCGCACCGCTGCCGAGGGCGAGGCGGATGCCGGCGAGGACGCAGCGGGGGAACCGGCGCAGCCCACCCGGTTCGGGCGGGCCGACCTGGGGTGGATCGCTCTGGCCCTCGCCATCGCCGCGGGGGCGTGGCTGCCCCGGGCGGGTCGGCGGCCCTTCTGGCTGGACGAGTCGCTGACGGTCGGCGCCACCGGGGAGCTGCTCCAGACGTGGCGCCACACGGGCGGCACCATGGCGCTGTATTACCTGGTGGTCGCCCCGCTGGCGGCGGTCACCAACGACCGGGTCGCCCTGCGGGCCCCGTCGATGCTCTTCGCCGCCCTGGCCGTGGTGGTGGTGTTCGCGATCGGACGCCGACTCGGGGACCGGATCGGCGGAGCCCGGGCCGCCACGTTCCTGGCCTCGTCGTGGTTCCTGGCCCGCTACGCCATGGAGGCCCGGTCCTACGCCCTCGCCCTGCTGCTCGTGTCCGTGGCCTGGCTGGGCCTGGTGGCCGCCGCCACGGAGGTCGACGATGAGCGTCGCCGCCGGTGGTGGACGGTGTACGTGGTGGCCATGGCGCTGGCGCCGCTGGCCCACGGCCTCGCGGCGCTGCAGTTCCCGTTCCAGGTGCTCGCCCTGGCCCTGCTGCCCGAGCCGCGCCGGTGGGTGCGGCGCCTCCTGCCGCTCGTCGCCATCCTGGCGGTGGAGGGCGTGGTGCTCTTCGGCATCGGCGCCGGCGACGTCGCCAACTGGATCCCGCCGCTGCGCTACCTCGACCTCAAGCTGTTCTGCCGCGTGATGTTCGGGCGGGCGTGGATCGGTTGGCTCGTCGGCCCACTCGTGGTGCTCGCCACCGGCCTCGCCGTGCGGGACCGCGTCCGTCGCCGCACCACCGCCACCTGGTTGGGCATCATCCCGGTCCTGTGGGCGTGGGGGGTGCCGCTGCTGATCCTGGCCATCTCGCTGGTGCGGCCGTACCAGGCGCACCGCTACATCCTCACCAGCCTGCCAGGCGTGGCCCTGCTGCTCGCCGGCCTCCTCGCCCGGGTCCGGGCGCGTGCCCTGGCCGGGGTGGCGTGGGCGGTCCTGGTGGGGGCGCTGCTGTTCAACCAGCCGGCGGCCACCACCACCGGGCTCGAGGAGTGGCCGGCCATGGCCACCCAGATCCGCACCGACGCCCGGCCCGGTGAGCTGCTCCTCGCTCCGGACCTGCTCCGGGCCCCGCTCGACTTCGCGTTCGAGGAGCAGGGCCCGGCCCCGGTGGTGCGCCCGCTGTCGCCCACCGACCCGGTCGGTCGCCCCCGGCGGCTGTACCACTTCGCCTCGGGCACCGAGCGCAGCCAGCTGCTCGGCGCTCCGGCCGTGGGCGTGTGGCTGGTGGACCGCGGACCGTCGGCCCGGGCCCGCATCGACGCCCTGCTGGCCGATCCGGCCATCGCCGCCCGCTATCGCGAGGTCGGGCGCTGGGAGTACGAGCTCAACCTGTTCCTCGTGCACCTGGAGCCGGTGCCGGCATGACCCCGGTGGGGCGAGCGCCGGGCCGGGCCGGGTTCAGTCGCTGACGTAGCCCAGGGGGATCGGTGGGCGATCCGAGGGGGCCGGCAGGGGATCGAGCTGGAAGATGCGGACCTGCTGGCCGCGCCGCTCGATGATCTTCACCAGGCGCAGGCCGGGCGGGTCCCGCCACTGCAGCAGGGCGGCGTAGAGCTCGGGGCGGCGGCGGCTGATGGTGGCCTCGTCGGCCACCACGTAGTCGACGCCCATGCGGCGGGCGAAGGTGAGGAGCGTGCCGAAGTCGCTCGAGGGCATGGCCACCACCGGGCGGTGGGCGTAGTACTGCACGTGGAACGAGCGGGTCATGATCCGCGACTTCGGCGGGGTGTGGGCGTCGATCCACCGACCGGCGGCCGCTTGCTCGGTGGGGTCGTTGGTGGTGATGCCGGGCAGCAGCGGCTTGATCTCGCCGATGGTCGACGTGGCCATCAACACCACCGTGAGCCCGAGGGCGATGTGGCGGGCCCGCGGCTTCCAGGGGAGCACGTACTGCACCAGGCCGCGGCCGGCGTAGAGGGCGAGCACGGCGGTGGTGACCACCAGGTAGCGGGCCTGGGTGAAGAAGACGATGCAGGTGATCACCGGCGAGATGGCGAGCGCGGTGAGGATCTGGGCCGAGCGCCGCTTGCGGTCGCGCCACATGGCCATGAAGGCCGGGATGAGGAGGAAGGCGGGGATGGCGTGCCAGTTGGGCCCGGCGGCGAAGCCGGGCACCACGTAGACCCGGAAGAGGGTCTGGATGTTGACCCCGACGATGCCGAGCCAGCCGGAGGGGTCCTCCTTGGCCAGCGCGGTGAGCGGGCGGGTGGGCACGCCGAGGCCGGTGCCGCTGGAGTTGATCGCGTAGAGCACGCGGTCGCGCTCGAGCCGGTTGTTCTCGGCGACGGCCCGCCACGCCTGGATGGACGCGTCCTGGGACTTGTCGGTGGCCGACCACTTGCCCGTGTGGCTGTGGAGGTAGGCCAGGTAGGGGAACAGGCAGATCAGGACCACGAGCCCGAACGGCAGCGCCCAGGCCAGCATCCGCTTGACCCGCACGCCGAGCGAGCCGGGGCGGCGCAGCGCCTCGATCACCAGGCCGAGCCCGATGAAGAAGCCGGGCAGCAGCGACTCGGGCCGGGCGAGGTAGGCCAGGCCGACCGACAGGCCCGAGGCCATGAGCAGCAGCGTGCGCTTGCGCTCCGAGGTCTCGTCGTCGAGCGCCACCAGCGCGCACCACACGGCGGCGAGGAGGGTGGCGAGGGCGATCGGCTCGCTGCCGCCGCCCTGGCGGGTGAAGAGCGGGGTGAGGCCCGAGACGGTGCCACCGATCCAGGCCACCGCGACGGTGGTGCGGTGGTCGCGCCAGATGCGCTGGGCCAGCAGGACGAGGAACAGCACCACCAGCGCCGAGGTCAGGAAGCCCCAGATGCGCAGGGCGGCCAGCTCGGAGCCGGTGACCTTCTCGAGGCCGGCCAGCCCGACCGGCGTCAGCGGCGGGAAGTGGAGCTCGGGCCCGCCCTCGCGGGTGAAGCCGTTGCCGGAGAGCAGGTTGCGGCCGGCCTCGAAGTAGGCGGTGCCGTCGACCGAGGGGAGCTTGTCGCCGGCGGCGATGACGAGCTGGAGGACGAGCGACACGGCGAGCGGCGCTCGGAGCTTGCGCCGCAGCGTGCGATCGCCGTCGCTGCTCGGGCCCGGCTCGGCCAGGGCGGACGTTCCGTCGCCGACCTCGACCTGGTCGGTGTCGACGGGATCGGGCGGCGCGGTGGGGGCAGGGGCGTCGAGGCTCAAGGGAACGGGCTCGTCACCAACCCCACGGTTGGTCCGGTGACGGCCACAGACTACGAAACCGCTTGGTGCCGGGGAAATCACCCCAGGGGTGAGGAGAGCCGGGTGTCGCCCGCTCGGGTGGTCGGGCGGGCTGCAGGCCAGGTCCGGAGGTCGTAGGCTGCACCGCCATGAAGAAGCTCCTCATCCTCGTCGTCCTCGCCGCCCTCGCTACCGTGGTGGCGAAGAAGGTCCGCACCGTCTGACGCCCTTCGGCGTCGCCGGGGTTCCGGCACCGCCGATCGACGATCCAGCAGCACGCCTCGACGCGGCCCTTCGCGGGCCGCGTCGCCGCGTCCGCACCCACCCGGCGCGACGGCCGGCTCAGGGGCGCCGGGGACGGCGCAGGTACCACCACGCCGCCAGGCCGGCACCGATGCCGGCGAGGCCTGCGGCGCCCGCTGCCGTCTGGCCGGGGCTGGGCATCGGTACCCGGCTGCGCAGCGGCACCTCGAGGGCGAAGGTGAGCACCTCCCACTCGCGCTCGACGGCGGCGCGCCGCAGCTCCCGGTCGGGGTTCACCGCCACCGGGTGGCCCACCGCCTCCAGCATCGGCAGGTCGGTCACCGAGTCGGAGTAGGCGTAGGACGCGGCGAGGTCGAGGTCGTAGCGTTCGGCCAGCTCCTCCATGGCGATCACCTTGTTGGCGCCGTGGCTCGAGAAGTCGACCTCGCCGGTGTAGCGGCCGTGCTCGTCCACCCGGGCCCGGGTGGCGATGGCGTCGTCGACCTGTAGGTAGGCGGCGAGCGGGGCCACCACCTCGATCGGCGAGGCCGACACGATGAACACCCGGCGCCCGGCCTCGCGGTGGGTGCGGATGAGCGCCAGCGCCTCCTCGTAGACGATCGGCTCGATGACTTCGTCGAGCGCGTCGCGCACCACGGCCGACACCTTGGCCTGGTCCCACCCCTTGGTGAGCCTCAGCACCGCAGCCCGGCTCTTCTCCATCTGCGCATCGCTGTGGCCGAGCTGCAGGTAGACGAGCTGTCCCCACAGCGCACGGAGCACCAGCCAGCGCGACACCAGCCCGGCTCGGTACAGCGGTCGACCGAAGGCCACCATCGACGCCTTGGCGATGACGGTCTTGTCGAGGTCGAAGAAGGCGGCCTCCACGGCGACGAGTGTAGGTGCCCCCTCCCGCCCACCTGGCGGCCATCGGTCATGCCGTCCACGTGCTCTTGGATGCCTCTTGTACCCATCCGGGGGCGCCGCTACGGTCGGGCTCGGCCTTCCCCGCCTGTCTGTTCGGTGTGCTCGGGAGGTCGTCGTGGTCATCACGTGTTGGTCGGTGAAGGGCGGGGTGGGGACCACCACCGTCGCGGTCGCCCTGGCGCTGGCGGGGGCTCGGCCCTCGGCGGACCGGCCGTCGCCGGTCACCTTGGTGGACCTGGCCGGTGACGTGCCCGCCTGCCTCGGGCTGCCGGAGCCGAGCGGGCCGGGGGTGGCCGAGTGGCTCGATGCCGGGCCCGAGGTGCCGCCCGATTCGCTGGCCCGGCTGGCGGTGCCGGTGGGCCCGGGGCTCGAGCTGCTGCCACGAGGGCGGGCGCCGCTCGTCGGGCCTCGGGGGCCGGTGCTGCTCCAGCTGCTGGCGGCCACGGGCCGCGTGGTGGTGGTCGACGCCGGCACGGTCGACGGGGCGCCGGTGGCCCGGGCGTTCGCCGCCGAGTCGGACCGGTCGCTGCTGGTCACCCGGGCCTGCACGCTGGCGGTGCGCCGGGCGCTGGCTGCGCCGGTGCGGCCGTCCGGTCTGGTGGTGGTCCGGGACCCGGGCCGGGCGCTGTCGACGGCTGACGTCGAGGCGGCCCTCGGTGCGCCTGCGGTGGCCGAACTGGCCGTCGACCCGGCGGTGGCCCGGGCCGTCGACGCCGGGCTGGTCCGGGCGCGGCTGCCCCGGTCGCTGGTCGGGGCGGTCAGCGCCCTGTTGCCCGTGGCGGCGGCGTGACCACCGGCGCGGCGGTCGATCGCGAGGTGGTGGCGCAGCTGCGCGCCGCAGCCGGGGCGGGCGTGCCGTCGGCGGCCGAGGTCGCGGCGCTGGTCCGGCGGTCGGCGCCGCTGCTTCCCGCTGATGCGGTGGACGAGACGGTGGCGCGGGTGCGCTCGCAGGTGGCGGGCCTGGGCCCGCTCGACCCGCTGCTCGCCGACGAGGCGGTCACCGACGTGCTGGTGAACGGGCCGGGCCGGGTCTGGGTGGAGCGCGGCGGCCGCTTGGAGGCCACGCCGGTCGTGCTGGACCGAGCGGCCATCGACGGGGTGGTCGAGCGGATCCTGGCGCCGCTCGGTCGCCGGGCCGACCCCACCAGCCCGGTGGCCGACGGCCGGCTGCCGGACGGCTCTCGGGTCCACGTGGTGGTGCCCCCGCTGGCGGTCGACGGGCCGTACGTGACCATCCGCCGGTTCGGCGCCCGCCGGGTGCCGGTGGCGGCCTTCGCCGCCCCGCCGGTGGCCGCGCTGCTCCGCCGGGCCGTGGAGGCTCGGGCCAACGTCGTGGTGGCCGGGGCCACCGGGTCGGGCAAGACCACGCTGCTCAACGCCCTGGCCGGCTGGATCCCCGACGGCGAGCGGGTGGTGACCGTCGAAGACGCCGCCGAGCTGCGGCTCGCCTCGGCCCACGTCGTGCGGCTCGAGACCCGGCCGTCGTCGGTGGAGGGCGTGGCCGAGGTGACGTGCCGGGAGCTGGTGCGCAACGCGCTGCGCATGCGGCCCGACCGCCTGGTGGTCGGCGAGGTCCGCGGCGCCGAGGCACTCGACATGGTGCAGGCCATGAGCACCGGCCACGACGGCTCGCTGTCGACGGTGCACGCCAACGGCTGCGAGGACGCACTCCGTCGCCTCGAGTCGCTGGTGCTGCTGGCCGGGGTCGGCCTGCCGCTCGCCGCGGTGCGCGACCACCTGGCCGCCGCCATCGACCTCGTGGTGCACGTGGGTCGCGGCGCCGACGGTGCCCGGCGGGTGGTGGAGGTCGCCGAGGTGCACCCGCCCGGGACCGGCGCCGAAATCGGCGCGGCCCGCGCCGGCTGGCCGACGCCGATCGGGTGGTGGCCGAACCGGCTCGCCTCGGTGCGCGATCGGAGCCGACGTGAACGCCGAGCTGTGGGCCGCAGCGCCGGTCGCCGCGGGGGTCGGCGCGAGCGGCGCTGCCGCGCTGCGGGCCGTCCGGCTCGTCGGGTCCGAGCGAGCCCGGACGAGCTCGACCGCGGCGGGTGCCCCTCCGGGCGCTCCGCCGTGGTTCCGGGCGGCGATGGCGGCCGGCGATGCGGCGGACCACACCGATCGAGCGTGGCCGATCGTCCGGTTGGCGGGCATCGGTGCGATCGTCCTGGTGGGTCTCGTGGCCCCGCTGCTGGTGGCGTCGGCAGCGCTCGTCGGTGTGGCCGCGCTGCGGGTGGCGCCGGTGGCAGGGCGTCGAGCGGCGGCGCGCGACTACGACGTCGGGCTGGCCGCGGCGGTGGAAGCGATCTCGGCGGCGTTGCGGTCGGGCGCATCGGTGCCGCAGGCGGTGAGCGCGGCAGGTGGGGGCTCTTCGCCGGCGGCGGCCGACCTGGCCGCAGTGTCCCGCCGCCACCAGCGGGGCGAGCGGCTGCAACCGCTGCTCGACGAGTGGGCGGCGGCCCGGGCGGGCACCGGCGCCGGCCTGGTCGCCGACGCCCTCGCCCTGGCCGCAGGGGCCGGTGGCAGCCGCTGGCGGGCCCTCGCCGGGGTGCGCGCTTCGCTGGCCGAGCGGGCGGCGCTGCAGCGCGAGGTCCGCGCCCTCGGCTCGCAGGCTCGGGCTTCGGCGGCCGTGCTGGTCTTGGCTCCGCTGGGGTTCGGCGTTGCGGCGGCAGCGGCCGATCCTCGCCTGGCGGCGTTCCTGTTCGCCACGCCGGGCGGGTGGGCGTGCCTCGGCGGGGGGCTGGTCCTCGATGCCGTCGGCGCGACCTGGATGGCCCACCAGCTGCGGGCGGTGTCCTGACGTGGCCGCCGTGGTCCTCGCCGCCGCTTCGGCCGCCGTGGTCCTCCTCGCCTTCGGCGGACCGAGGGCAGCCGGCCGGCCGCAGCCGGCCATGGCCGGCCCACGTTCCTCCCGGGCACCGGTGGGAGCGACGCCGCCCCTGGTCGGCGTGGCGATCGCCCTGGCCCTCCCGGTGCTGGCCGTCGTGCTCGTCGGGCCCCTGGCGGGGGTGGTCGCGGCGGCGTCAGTGCTGCTGGCTCGGCTCGCCTCGGTCCGCCGGGCTCGTCGGGCGCGGCAGCGGGCGGTCGAGGCCGCCACGCCCGAGCTGGTCGACCTGTTCGTGGTGGCCGCTGCCGCCGGGCACCCCGTGCCCACGTGCGTGCGGCTGGTCGCGGAACGGGCCCCAGCGGCGCTCCGGGCCCCGCTCGTCGCCGCGGCGGATCGTGCGGGCCGCGACGGGGTGGTCGTCGCCCTGGTGGCGTTCGGCGATGCCGTCGGGCCGTCGGTCGCTCCGCTCGTCGACGCGCTCGTCGCCAGCCACCGCAGCGGGTCGCCGCTGGCCGACGCCCTCGCCTCTGCGGCCGAGGCCGCCCGAGACGCCCGTCGTCGCCAGGCGGAGGAGGCGGCTCGTCGGCTGCCCGTCACGCTGCTGTTCCCATTGGTCTGTTGCGTGCTCCCGGCGTTCGGGCTGCTGACCGTGGTGCCGCTGCTGGCGGCGTCGCTCCGCTCGCTGCAGCCCTGAGCGCGGCGCACGAGCGCGCCCACCCCTGCTCGCACCTCCGGGTGCCGGACCCTCGCCGCCCACGGCCCCTCGCCCCGGCACGTCCGTGCCCACCACCTACGACGCACGGCACCCCGCTCGTCGTCGCCCCCCCCTGGAGGTCTCCATGCTCTCGCTCTCCGTCACCGCCCACCTCGCCCTGCTCCGTGCCGCCGAGGCTCGGGCCCACCTTGCCCGTGGCCGACGGCTCGACCGGCTGCGGTCGGCATCGGGCCAGGCCACCGCGGAGTACGCCCTCGTGCTGCTCGGCGCCGCAGCCATCGCCCTGCTGCTCGCGGCGTGGGCGGTGAAGTCCGGCAAGGTCGGCCAGCTGTTCGACGCGGTGTTCGGCAACCTCATCTCCGACGCCAAGTGAGCTCGCGGGGGCGGTGCCGCCGGGGCGGTCGGGTTGGTGGGCAGGAGGGCGGGCAGGCCACGGTCGAGCTGGCCCTGGCGCTGCCCGTCGTCGTGCTGGCCCTGCTCCTCGTGGTCCAGGTCGCCCTGGTGGCCCGCGCCCAGCTCCTCGTCGTGCACGCCGCCCGGGAGGGGGCGCGGGCGGCGGCAGTCGATCCCGATCCCGGTGCCGCCGCCCGTGCGGCCCGGGCCACCCCTGGGCTCCGGGCCGGTGACCTGCGCGTCGAGGTCGCCGGCCGGGGCGGTGAGGGGAGCCGGGTCCGCGTCACCGTCCGCTACCGGGTGCGCACCGACGTGCCCCTCGTCGGCGGCCTCCTCGGCGACCCCACCGTGTCGGCCACCGTCACCATGCGCGTCGAGGCCGATCGCCGCGGACCCTGACCGTGGGTGGCGGTCGTGCCGGAGCCTGGCCCCCAGCCCAGGTGGCGCAGCAGCACCGGCGGCCGTCGGATGGTCATGGAAGGGTCGCTCTGCTCAGCACCGAGAGCTCCCTAGGGGCGCTACGGAGCGAGCGGCCGACAGAGGTCGGCTTGACGAGCGCAGATGCCGAATGGATCCAGAGGCCATGCAGCACGTGGACGGTGGGTCCGAATGCTGGGCCGACCTGCTCGACAGCAGGGTGGCCGCCACGGACATGAGGCGGAGCTGGACATCGGTAACCTCACTGCTCGTGAAGGCATGGAACTCCTGAGCTCGTTCCCGATCGGCCCAGCGTCTTGACGTCTTCGCCAGATGATTGGGAGGCGGCGAAGGCGTCCTATCCGGTCGGGTCCGTCGTTGCCGGAACCGTCGTGGAGATCTGGCACTTCGGCGTGTTCGTCCGGCTGGCCCAGACAGGATTTCGAGGCCTTCTGCGCTATGTGGACATGGACCTGCGAGGACCCTCGTCCCCCGACATAGATCGGCCCCGAACGGGCGACGCCGTTGCCGGTGTGGTCGTTGGTCATGACGAGAATCGTCAGATCGTGCTCAGCCGTGACGCTGCAGCCCTGCAGTCGGCGCGGTGGGGACCGCTGACCGAGAGGTTCGACCCCGCGCAGCTGGTTGAGGCGATCCTTCGATCCACGGACGAGTCGGGGAGGAGCCCCCTCGGTGTGGACGCTCGGGCATCGAAGTTCGTACCCCTCGTCGACGACGTAGGGGACCTTGGTCGAGCCAGGCTGGCGCCGGTCGAGCTTCGGTACCTGTGGCTGCACTTCCAGGAGGCATACGTCCTCGAAGGTCGCGACGGCGATCGGTCGGGCCTGCACCTGTTCTCCCCAGCTGCCTGCCAGGCTCGCTCGGAGCTCGAACGGGTGCGGCGGCGGAGCGAGACGAGGAACGCCGATCTCGTCATCGGGGAACTCCTCGACAACGACGATCTGCTCGTCTACCTGACCTCTGGCCGTCAAGAGCTCCTGATCGCCGGGCCCGGGACCCGCCGGGCGGGGTGGACATCGGTTGGCGAAGAGCTCTGCGCCTTCGTCGAGCGCTTCATCGAGGCCGGAGGGGAGAGGTTCTGGGCCTGATCCCGGTGGTCCGGCGATCCGCGGCGGATCGGTTGCGTTGGCCCGACCTCGCCCTTGCCCCGTGCGGGCGTTGGGTGAGCGCACCCCAGAGTTCTGCTCCAGGCACGTCATCGGGTGCACGCGCACGGCTCTTGGCTTCGAACAGCCTTCGAGGGATACGAGCCGCATCGTGCCTGGGAGGACATCGAGCTTGGATTGGATGTGAGATGAGAAACTTCCACGTCGAGCGGCTTGACGCTGCCGAGATCGATGGTGTTCGTCGTTGCTTGGACGCAGTGTGCGACGGCCCCTTCTTTGACGACTGGGAGTTCGGCACCCTCATGGGAGTGACCCGCCAGGAGATGTCGAGGGTGCGCGATGCGTGGCCGGGAACTCCTACGGCGACGTCGTCTGAGGATGCTCTGCAGATGCAACGTGTAGCGGTGGGCAATGCCCTCGGCAATCTCCTGGGATACCCCTTGACCAACGTTGAGACGGCATCTCTCCGCGACAAGTGGGGCGTAGATCGGTCGCTCCTTGGATCCATCCATGACCGTCTCTATGGCCGCTCGCCGGAACCGTGAGTCTCTGCGGCGTGACCTTGGTCTGCCAGAGGCGCAGGAGCAGGCCCACCCGGTTCTGGCCGGATGGCGGTCGTGCGTACTGGCTGGATCGACTTGATCCCGGACGAGTGACGTGGAGGGCTGGCATGTTCACGTGCCACTGCTGTGGATTTCGTACGTTGCACGAGAAGCCGACGGGAACGTACGAGATCTGTGAGGTCTGCTTCTGGGAGGAGGCCCATTGAGTCTCGACATATCACTTGGCGGCCCTCGCCAAGCACGACTGTGGGCCGAGCCGGATGCCCGGGGACCAGCTGCAGCGGTGGTCCTCGAGGTCCTCATCCCGACGCCGCCGGCGATTGCGCACGGTCGCCTGGGCTTCCATGCGGTCGGCGCCAGCCCGGACCTCCTGCAGGCGATGGCCGCAGCGTTGCCGCACGAGCCGGACCTGCGATACGCAGGCGAACCGAGGGATAGCGGTCCTTCCTTCTCGTTCGCTCAGGGTGGCTACGTCGAGCGCGGCGTCGCGTCGATTGGCCAGGTCGAGGTCGACGTCGAGGGGCCGATCTTCGCGTTGGTCTCTGCGACCTGCTCCTCGCCTGCGCTGCTGTACGCGGTCGCGCGGGCCGGTGCCAGTCTGTTGCAGCTGCCGGTCCCGGCGCTCGAACGGGACGCGGAGGGCCTGCTCCGAGAGGCGCTCCGCTTTGCGTTTGCTCGAGAGAACGGCGACGTGATTCTGGGGAACGAGCCGCTCGCATAGCCCGGGCAGCCCCACGGTGGCTCGACCACCTGGCTGACCGGGAGCCCGGCAGGTCACGCCAAGACCCAGCACCGTACGGACGTAGGCGAACGCGGAACGTGAGGAAATTGTCGGCATTCCTGACGTGGTCGTGCAGGAACCCGGGTCACCTTGGCGAACCTCGTCACCTGGGGGAACCCCCGATCGGGCGACGGTCGGCACACCATCAGACAGAACGGGCACGTTGATGAAGCTTCGAAGGATTGCACTCACGGCTGCGGGCGGCGCACTGGTTGCGGCCATGACGGTCCCCGCAGCAGGGGCGGCCCCGGCCGCACCCACCCAGGCGGGGGCCGACACGTTCGCCGCCGAGGCCAAGGCCAGCGCGCTGCGGCTCAACCTGTTCGGCCAGCAGCTCACCGTCGGCGCCACCACCGCCGGCGTGACCTCGCCGGACAAGGCCAACTCCGAGGGCTCCGGCGCCCTCATCGTGACCCAGGCGTTCGGCAGCTCCAAGGCGGCCGCCTCCGGTGCCGGCGACTCCGACGGCTCGGCCACCCCGGTCTGCAGCCCCCCTCACCCTCCCGGCCTCGGTGCCGCTGCTCGACCTGTCGACGGCCTGCTCCTCGGCCGAGGCCGCGGTGACCGCCACCGGCTCCAGCTCCGACGCCGAGGGCAAGGCCCTCCACGTCAGCTTGGGCGGCGACCCGCTGGTGCAGCCGCTCATCGACGCCCTGCCCATCGCCACCCTCACCGACACGCTGATCAGCGGCCTCGGCCCGCTCCTCGACCCGCTGGGCGCGGCCCTGCCGGTGCCCACCGACGTCGTGGTCGACCAGGTGACCGACCTGCTCCAGGACGCCATCACCGGCGACGGCGTGTCGGTGCTCACCGTCGACGCCGGCGACGCCGAGTCGCACACCTCGTCCGACGCCGACAGCGTCGACGCCTCGACCCTGTCGACCGGCGCCACCATCAAGGTCCTCGACCGGGGCGGCAGCACCTTCGGCACCCAGCCGATCCTGACCATCACGGCCGGCGAGTCCACCACCAACGTGTCCCGCAACCGGGCCTCGGGCGAGACCACCGCCGAGCAGACCGCCGTGCCGGTCCGGGTGACCGTGGCCGACGACGTCGCCCTGCTGCTGCAGCTCCCCAGCAAGAGCTTCGAGGTCCCGTCGGGCCAGCAGATCGACCTGCCCCTGCCCGCTCCGCTGACCTCGTCGATCAAGGTCTCGGGCGGCAGCACCCAGCAGCTCGAGAACGGTGCGTCGGCCGAGTCGGCCACCATCGAGCTGAACCTGCTCACCGGCCTCAACGGCGGCGTCACCCTGGCGCTCAGCGACGGGTCGTCGTCGGTGCTCGGCGAGGTCGCCGCGGCCCCGACGCCCACCACCGCCCCGCCGACCACCGCCGCTCCGGCGCCCGCGCCCACCGCCCCGGCTCGCACGCCCGGTGCCCCGGCTCGGACCTCGCTGCCCCGCACGGGCACCGAGGAGCAGCCGCTCCAGGAGATCGCCCTGGTCCTCGGCCTGAGCGCCGCCGGGATCGGCGGCCTGGTGGTGCGGTCCAGCCGCCGCAGCCGCCGGGCCACCGCCAAGGCCTGACCCCGTGACGCCGATGCTGCTGGTCGGTGCCGCCCTCGTCCTCCTCGGCGCAGCCTTCGTGCTGCGCCGGGGGGCGGGTGGTGGCGGCGACCGGCGTTGGCCCTTCCGGGCCCAAACCGGGTACGTCCCGGCCCACATGGCGCCCCGCAAGGGCGTGGTCGAGCTGCTCGCCCAGCACGCCTGGGCCCGCCGCACCCTCGGGGGCGTGGCAGCCGTGCTGGTGCTGGCGGCGGCGGGGGTGGCGGGCTACCCGTTCCTCACCGACCAGTACACCCACACCCTCCAGCACAAGCTGGAGAAGCAGTTCGTGAAGGGCTCCACCCGCACGGCCTACCTCGCCGGCCAGATCCCGGTGGGCGACAGCCTCACCCGGATCAAGGCCCCGAAGATGGGCCTCGACACGGTGGTGGTCGAGGGGGTCACGGTGAGCGCCCTCAAGGCGGGCGCCGGGCACTACCCGGAGTCGCCCCTGCCGTGCGAGAAGGGCAACGTGGCCATCGCCGGCCACCGCACCACCTACGGCAAGCCCTTCACCGACCTCGAGAAGCTCGCCCTCGGCGACCACATCACCCTCGAGACCCCGATCGGGTCGTGCACCTACGCGGTGACCACGGCGCCGTTCGAGGTCGACCCGAAGGACGTGGACGTGATCGCCCCCACCAAGGACGCCGAGCTCACGCTCACCACGTGCCACCCGGAGGGCTCCGCCCGCCAGCGGCTCGTCGTCCACGCCAAGCTGATCGCCAACGACCAGGACCACCCCGCATGACCGTCGCACCCTCGTCGCACCCCACCCGCCGGCCCCTGGCCAAGCGCCTCGCCCTCGTCGGCGCCGCAGCCGCTGCGCTCGCCGCGCCGGCCCTGGCCGCCTCGCCCGCCGGTGCCGCCAACGGCCTGTTGTGGCAGGTCAAGTGGTCGGCCCCGATCACCGCCGCGGGCCCCAACGCCTTCAGCGGGCCCCCGGAGCTCAAGGGCACCGCCGCTCCGCCCGTGGCCGGCAACCCCGCCAAGGTCACCTACTCCGTGGCCCTGCCGGCCGGGTACCCGGCGGCCTGCACGGTCGCCGGTGGCACCGCCACCCTGGCGGGCCAGGCCTTCTCGGCCAAGCCCGACTTCCCGTGCAACGGCACCTACGTGGTCTCGGTGGTGGCCAACCAGCCGGCCAGCATCCTGAAGCCCAACTCCGACCCGCTGAAGGCGCCCGTCGCCCTGGCCGACCCCGGCCCCGGGCCGGCGCAGGCCAACGGCGGCGTGGTGGGCCGCGTGGTCACCACCAGCTGGGCCAGCGACCGCAGCCCGGACGTCGTCGGCTACCGCATCCTCCGCAACGGCGCGCCGATCAAGGACGTGGCCCAGGGCACCGGCGCCTACGTCGACACCGTCCCCGGCCCCGGCGACTACAGCTACGCCGTCCAGACCCTGCGCTGGGGCGCCGGCGGGCCCGGCTCGGCGCCGATCGCGTCGCCGGCCACCGGGGCCGGCACCGCGACGGTGCGCGACGACGCTCCGCCTTCGGGCACCGGCGGCGGCACCGGCACGGGCGGCGGCGGGACGGGCACCGGTGGCGGTGGCACCGGCACCGGCGGCAGCGGCACGGGCGGGTCGGGCAGCGGTGGCACCGGCACCGGTGGCTCGGGCACGGGCAGCTCGGGGGCGGGCTCCGGCTCGGTCCCCGCCGCCGGCAAGGCCAACCCGAAGGTGCCCGCCAACGGCCGGTCCTCCGGCCCCTCGGGCTCGCGCTCCACCTACCGCTCCGGCGGGACCATCTCGTCGGGATCGGGGCGCAGCGGCGGCGGCAGCTCCACCGAGACCACCGAGCCGGACACCTTCGAGGAGAAGCTGCCCTACCAGCCCAAGGACACGGGTCGCACCGTCGAGCTGGCCACCCCGGGCACCACCCGCACCGTCTCCCGAACCGTCAGCACCCCGCACACCACCAAGCCGGGCCTGCTCGTGCCCATCGCGGTGGTGCTGGTCCTGGTGGCCGCCTCGGTCCAGATCCGGTCGTTCCTGCGCCGCACGGCGCCGGCCGGCATCGAGCTCGAGCCCGAGGCCTGGGACGACTGAACCTGCGCCCGCCCGTCACCCGTCGGGGGGATCGACGCCTCCGGGCGCCGCGAACCCGGAGGTCGGGCAGGAGATCGGTCGCCTAGGTCGAATGACCCATGCGGCGGGCCGGGTGCCGGTCGTGGAGGAGGGGATCGGACCCGGTCCGTCGTCGGCCTGCACGGCGACGGCGAGCGGCCCCGACCTCGCCCCGGCAGCCTGCCGACTGGAGGTCAGGGCGCCGTCGGCGGGACGAACCCGGCGGCCCGCAGGAGCGAGCGGGCGCCGGCCTTGTCGAGCGGCTCGTTCCAGCTGCCGCACTTGGGCGACTGCACGCACGACGGGCAGCCGTCGGTGCAGCGGCAGCGCTCCAGCAGCTCGAGGGTGGCGGCCAGCTGCTCCTGCGCCGACCGGTAGCCCAGCTCGGCGATGCCGGCGCCGCCGGGGTAGCCGTCGTAGATGACGACGGCCGGGGTGCCCAGCTCGTCCAGCCACGGCGTGGAGACGCCGCCCACGTCCCACCGGTCGCAGATGGTGAACAGCGGGAGGATGCCGATGGCGGTGTGCTCGGCGGCGTGGAGCGTGCCGGGCACGTCCTTGGGGGCGATGGCGGCGTCGGCCAGCACCCGGTCGGGCACCGACCACCAGACGCCCCGGGTGACCAGGTGCGACGGCGGGAGGTCCAGCTCCTCGGTGCCGAGGATCTCGCCGGTGAGCACCTCGCGCCGCTGGTAGCCGGTGACCCGGCTGGTGACCTCGACCGTGCCGAGGCCGACGGTGAAGCGGCCGCAGGGGCGCTCGGCGTCGGTGCCGGTGATGCGCAGCGCGACGTCGGAGCGGGCGAGGGTGTACTCCCGGCCGTCGGCGGGCTCGACGATGGCGGCGCCGTCGACGAGGTCGAGGCGGACCACCCGGTGCGGGCGGCCCTGGTGGAGGTAGATGGCGCCCGGGTGCACCAGCTCGCAGGCCCGGCTGCGGTCGACGGTGCCGATGAGGGTGCCGTCGGCGAAGGCGATGCGCACCTCGCCGGAGGACCCGCTGCGCAGGCCCATGCCGCTGGCCGGGTGGCCGCGGGCGGCCCACACGGCCCGCAGGCCGTCGTAGCGCGGGCGGAGCTTGAGCTGGTCGTCGACCACAAGCCGCCGCACGCCGTCGTCGAGGTCCGAGGACCACCAGCGCTCGTCGTGGTGGTGCAACGGCTGCTCGTAGGCCGCGCAGGCGAGGTGCGGGTCGAGCACGTAGGGGTTGGCCGGGTTGACCACCGCCGGCTCGGGCGGGCGGCTGAACACCTCGTCGGGGTGGTTCAGGAAGTAGTGGTCGAGCTGGTCGTCGCCGGCCACGAGGATGGCCACCGAGGCCTGGCCCTCGCGCCCGGCGCGGCCGGCCTGCTGCCACATCGAGGCGATGGTGCCGGGGAACCCGTTCAGGACCACGGCGTCGAGCCCGCCGACGTCGACGCCCAGCTCCAGCGCCGAGGTGGCGATCACGCCGCCCAGGACCCCGCTGAAGAGCTGGGCCTCGATCTCGCGACGCTCGGCGGCGAGGTAGCCGCCGCGGTAGGGGCGCACGCGACCGGTGAGGTCCGGGTGGCGGCGCACGACCTCGGCGGCCACGACCTCGGTGCCCGCCCGGCTCCGGCAGAAGGCGAGCGTCCGGTGGCCGGCGTGCACGAGGTCGGCCACCAGCCCGGCGGTGACGCGGTTGGCCGAGAGCGGCGGCCCGTCGCCGACCTCGATGCGGCCCGGGTCGACCAGGGCGACGAGGCGCTCGCCGTGGGGCGAGCCGTCGTCGGTCACCTGGGCGACGGCCTGGCCGCACAGCGACCGTGCGAGGTCGGCCGGCTGGCCGATGGTGGCCGACGAGAACACGAACGTGGGCGAGGAGCCGTAGTGCTCGCACAGGCGCTGCAGGCGCCGCAGGAGGTGGGCCACGTGGGTGCCGAACACGCCCCGCAGCACGTGGAGCTCGTCGATGACGACGTAGCGCAGGCGCATGAGGAACGTGGCCCAGCGCCCGTGGTGGGGGAGCAGCCCGTGGTGGAGCATCTCCGGGTTGGTGAGGACCACGTTGGCGTGCTGGCGGGCCCAGGTGCGCTGCTCCGGGCTGGCGTCGCCGTCGTAGGTGGCCGCCACCAGGCCCGGCATCGACAGGTGGCCGAACGAGCGGAGCTGGTCCTGGGCCAGGGCCTTGGTGGGGAACAGGACCAAAGCGGTGCCCGGCTTGATGGGGTCGACCACCGCCTCGGCGATGGGCAGCTGGTAGCAGAGGGACTTGCCCGAGGCGGTGCCGGTGGCGACGACGGTGGACCGCCCGGCCCGCAGGTGGTCGATGGCCTCGGCCTGGTGCGACCAGAGCGCGTCGAGGCCCAGCTCGCCCAGGCGCTCGGCCACCGCGGCCGGCAGCGGACGGGCCAGCGGGGCCGTGCGGGCGGGCCGTGGGGGGAGGCGCTCGAGGTGCACCAGGCCCGCGCCGAGGTGGTCGCGCAGGGTGGCGACGTGGGCAGCGACCGGATCTGGGGAGGTCAGCGCCATGGCGGTCCGGACGGGCAGGGGAACAGGCGTTCGCAGCCTAGGGCGTGTCGACGCCGGAGCGGCTGCCACGGTGCAGCACGGTCCCCTTGGGACCGCTCGGGCGCCTTCGGGCGTGGTTCGGGTCGGACCGGTCGCGGGCGGTAGGTTTGGGGGCGGACGCGACCGGTAGGAGCAGTGATGGATCTTCGACTCGACGTGAGCGAGCAGGGCGCATGGTCCGTGCTGCAGGTCGGGGGAGAGATCGACGTGGCGACGGCACCTCGGCTCCGCGAGCAGCTGATCCGCCTGGTCAACGACGAGCGCTTCCGCATCGTGGTCGACCTCGAGGGCGTCGACTTCATCGACTCCACCGGGCTCGGCGTCCTGATCGGGGCGCTGAAGCGGGTCCGCACCCACGACGGCGACCTCGTGCTGGTGTGCACCGAGCCCCGGATCGTGAAGGTGTTCGAGATCACCGGGCTCAACCAGGTGTTCCAGATCCACGCCTCGCTCGACGACGCGGTCGCCGAGTGATCCCCGCCGGCTCGACGCTGCGCTAGGGCCGCGTGATGGAGGAGCCTGCAGCCGACACCGTGCCCAGCGCGGAGACCGTCGAGCTGGAGCTCCCCGCGCGGCCCGAGGTGGTCTCGGTGGCCCGGTTGGTGGTGGGCGCGGTGGCCGCCGTCGAGCCGCTCTTCGACGAGGAGCGCGGCGCCGACCTCCGCCTCGCCGTGTCCGAGGCCTGCACCAACGCCATCCAGGCCCAGCTGGCCGACCACCCGGGCGCCGATCCCACCGCCCCGATCGTGCTGCGCTGCTCGGTGGGCGACGGCCGCATCCGCCTCGCGGTCCAGGACCACGGCGGCGGCTTCGACCCCGAGGGGCTCCAGGCCCACCCGGAGGTCACCGACCCGGCCCGGCTCGAGCACGAGGGCGGCTTGGGTATCCCGCTGATCCGCCTCCTCGCCGACGAGCTGGAGTTCCAGCCCACGCCGGGCGGCACCACCGTGGTGATGACGTTCGGCCCCCGGGTGGCCGTCGACCGCTCCGTGGTCTGAGCCCTCACGTCGGCTGCCGCTGACCGAGCGGTCGAGCGGTCGAGCAGAGCGCCTCCCGGGCGGCCGGGTAGCCTCGGTCCCTGGTGTGCCGGGAAGCCTGGTCGGCGAGTCCCTTCGCCGACCCCGAGAGCACCCGCACCATGGCCGATCCCCTCGACCGACCGACCGAGCCCTCCCGGCTGACCTGGAGCGGCGGCGACACCGCGCTGGCCCGTCGGGTGGCCCGGCCCGTCCTGCGGTTCGTGCGGGTGGAGGCCGCCGGCGGCGCCGTCCTGCTGCTGGCCACCGCGGTCGCCCTGGCCTGGGCGAGCTCGCCGTGGCGGGCGGCCTACGCCCGGGTGTTCCACACCGAGGTGGCCCTCGTGGTGGGTCGCTGGTCGCTCCGCGGGGACCTGACCCACTGGATCGACGACGGGCTGATGGTCGCCTTCTTCCTGGTGGTCGGCCTGGAGATCAAGCGGGAGCTGGCGGTGGGCGAGCTGCGCGACCGGCGCGCCGCGGTCCTGCCGGCAGCCGCCGCCCTCGGCGGGATGGTGGTGCCCGCGGCGCTGTACCTGGCCGTCAACCGCGGCGGTCCGGGCGGGCGCGGGTGGGGCATCCCCATGGCCACCGACATCGCCTTCGCGCTCGGCGTGCTCGCCCTGCTGGGCCGCCGGGTGCCCGGCCCGCTCAAGGTGTTCCTGCTGACCTTGGCGGTCGTCGACGACATCGGCGCCATCGTCGTGATCGCCGTCTTCTACGCCGGCACCATCGGCTGGTGGTGGCTGCTCGGCGGGGCGATCGTCGTGGCGGTGGTGCTGCTCGCCCGGCGGGCGGGCGTGCGCCACCTCGCGGCCTACGTGGCGCTGGGCGCCGTGCTGTGGCTGTGCCTCTACCAGTCGGGCGTGCACGCCACCCTCGCCGGGGTGGTCATGGGACTGCTCGCCCCGGCCCGGCCGCTGGTCGGCGACCTCGCCCCCGACGACGTCGCCGGTTCGCTCGACGCCGCCGGCGATCGCTCGGCCCGCGCCATCGGGCCCACCCGCCTCCTCGTGCGGGAGTCGGTCTCCCCCGCCGAGCGCGTGGCCCACGCGCTGCACCCGTGGACCGCCTTCGTGGTCGTGCCGCTGTTCGCCCTCGCCAACGCCGGCATCGAGGTGTCGGCCGACGCGCTGACGTCGCCCTCCGCCGTCACCACCGGCGTGGTGGTGGGGCTGGTGGTGGGCAAGGTCGTCGGCATCCTGGCCTTCGCCTGGTTGGCGGTCCGCGTCGGTGCCGGCGTCCTGCCCGCCGGCGTGCGGTGGGTGCAGCTCCTGGGTGTGGCGGCGCTCGGCGGGATCGGCTTCACCGTGTCGCTGTTCGTGGCCGGCCTGGCGTTCCCGGGCTCGCGGGCGCTCGCCGGCGACGCCAAGGTCGGCATCCTGGTCGCCTCGATCGTGGCGGCGGTGCTCGGCGCCGCCGTCCTGGCGGCGACCGGCGACGTCAGCCCCGAGGGCGGAAGTGCACCGGCGTCGGCCGATCGGCCCGGGCCACGCCGCCGATCTGGCGGGTGAGCGGACCGGGTCGATCGAAGCCGGCCACCAGGTCGTAGCGGTCGACCAGGGCGCGCACCGCCGTGCGGATGGCCGAGATCGAGAACCGCTGGGCCGGGCACGTGTGGGTGCCGTGGCCGAAGGTGGAGACCAGCTCCTTGGCGGGGAGCTCGTCGGCCAGGGCGAGGCGCCGGCCGTCGTAGTGGTCGGCGTCGAACGTGGCGAGGCGGGGGTCGACGGTGGTGTTGAGCGTCGAGAGCATGGTGGTGATCAACGTGCCGGGCCGCAGGTCGAAGTCCCCCTGGTCGGTGGTGAAGGTCAAGGGCCGCAGGACCTGGCGCATGGTGATGGAGCGCTGGGCCACCCGGATGCTCTCGTAGGCGAACCGGTCCAGGAGGGCGTCGTCGCCGGCGCGCACGGCGTCGAGGGCGTCGGGGTCCTGGAGCAGGTTGACCAGCGTCCAGGCCAGGGCGGCGAAGAGGTTCGACTGCGAGCCGAGGTGCAGGACGATCACGTCGCGGGCCACCAGCTGGTCGTGCCGGGGCTGGTCGACGTCGGCGAACGACTCGTCGATCTGGTCGAGGAAGTCGCCCGGGCGGGCATCGGGCCGCCGCCGCCGTTCGGCGAGGACGGTGGCCAGGATCGCCTCGATCTCGGCCATGGCCCGGCGCTCGCGGGCGTGGCCGGTGGCGACGGTGGCCACCGTGCGGAGCGGGTGGACGAACGACTCGGAGGTGTCGAGGCGGTCGAGGGCGTCGATCAGCGGCTCGATGTGCGCAGGGGAAGCGGCCTCGTGGCCGGCCCAGGACGCCAGGCCGAGCCGGTGGCCGATGCGGCGGCATTCGCCGAAGGCGTCGAACGTGCCGCGCTCGCCGAGCACGTCGAGCTCGGCGGCCATCGCCTGCTCGAGGTTGGCGAGGTAGCCCTCGACGCGCTGGCCGCCGAAGAGCTTGTGGGGCGGGTTGCGGATGTCGCCGAAGAGCTCGTCCGGCACCTTGGTGCGGATCATCGTGTAGGTGGCGAGCCCGAACGACGCCTCGCGCTCGGGCACCGCATAGAGGCTGGCCACGCCGACCGGCCCGAACACGCAGAAGAAGCGGTGGGCCAGGGCGTCGACCACGAAGGTGTCGCCGTGGCGGGCCCGCTGGCGGGTGAACCACCCGGTGGGGTCGCGCAGCAGCCCGGGCGCGGCGCCGACCCAGGGGAGGCGGGGGCCGGCCACCGGAGGCATGGGCGCCACCGCCGGCAGGGCGGGCGGCCTCAGGTCCGGGAGGCGCACGTGCCGGCCCGTTCGCTCACGCCGTGACGGCGTTGTCGATCGGGATGACGGCGCCGTTGATGCCGCTCGCCTCGTCGCTGGAGAGGAAGGCGATCAGCGACGCCGGGTCCTGGGGGGCGAGCATCTTGTTGTCGACCGCCATGGTCTTGGCGATGAGGCTGAAGTCCATGCCGTCGGGGAAGTCGACGTGCCCGGTCATCGGCGTGGACACGCCGCTCGGGGAGATGGCGTTCACCCGGATGTTGCGCTTGAGGTACTCCCAGGCGAGCGACTTGGTCATGAGCACCACGCCGCCCTTCGACGCGCAGTAGTGGGCCATGAACGCCTGGCCGAACATGCCGGCCGACGACGCCACGTTGGTGATCACGCCGCCGCCGCTGTCGAGCATGTGCGGGATCACGGCGCGGGCCATGAGGAACGGGCCCTTGAGGTTGACGTCGATCAGCAGGTCCCACTCGGCGACCTCCATCTCGTGGGTGTGGGCGAAGCGCAGCACGCCGGCCACGTTGGCGAGGATCGTCGGGGTGCCGAGCTCGCCGGCCACCGACTCGACGGCGGCCGCCACCGAGCCCTCATCGCGCACGTCGACGCTCGCCGCGGTCGCCGTGCCGCCGGCCTCGCGGATGAGCGCCACGGTCTCCTCGACGGCGGCGGCCTGGTCGAGGCAGCCCACGAGGGCGCCGTCGGCGGCGAGCCGCTGGGCGGTGGCCCGACCGATGCCGGAGGCGGCCCCGGTCACGATCGCGGTGCGGCCCTCGAAGCGGGTGCCATCGGCCATGTCGTCGTCTCCCTGGTTGGCGAGCGTGCGTCCCCCGTTCGGGCGCCGGCCGACCCTAGGCCGAAACGAGAACACGTTCTCGTTTCCTCGTCCGACCACCCGTACCCACTTCGGTGGTGGGGGTGACCCGAGGTGTCCACCCCCAGGTACTGGGCAGGGAACTGGCCGCTGGGGCGGCCGGATCCCAACCCACTTCGGTGGGGTGGGCCGGCGTGGGAGCCTGGGGAGATGGCTGGCGATGACCTCGTCGTGGCGCGCGGCGTGCGCATCCCCCGGACCGAGCTCTCGGTGCGGTTCAGCGCGTCCGGGGGGCCGGGCGGGCAGCACGCCAACAAGGCCGCCACGCGGGTGGAGCTGCTCTTCGACGTGGAGGCCTCGCCATCGCTGCTGCCGGTGCAGCGGGAGCGGGTGCTGGCCAAGCTCGGCCCCACGGTGCGCATCGTGGTCGACGAGGAGCGCAGCCAGCTGCGCAACCGCACCATCGCCGAAGAGCGCTTCGTGGCCCGGTTGGCCGCCGCCCTGCACGTCGAGCGGCCGCGACGGCCCACCAAGCCGAGCAAGGGCGCCAAGCAGCGGCGGCTGACCTCCAAGAAGCAGCGCTCCGAGACCAAGGCCAACCGCCGGAGCCCGGGCCGCGACGCCTAGGGCCGACCGCACCGGGACCCGCGGGGAACCAGGGCCGCGCCGGCGACGTCGGAGCCCGATCGGGCCGCTCGCTGCGGCAGACTCGGGCCTCGGCGACGGGCCGGCCCGACCGGCTTCGAGGGGCAGTGCACCATGAGCGACGACGACCGTTCCGACCACCACGAGGAGCCCACCGAGCTGCCGCTCGCCCCGGACGGTCCGGCGTCCGGCATCCCGCGGCCGGGCCGGGCCTGGGTGGTCGCGGTCGTCCTCGTCCTGGTGGTCGCGCTCGCCGGTGGGGCCTGGGCCCTGGCGACGAGGGACGAGGAGCCCATCGACACCGGCGGGAGCCCGGGCGGTGGTGCGACGGCGGTGTGGGGGCACCGGTGGTCCGTGCGGGACCTCGAGGGCTCGAGCGCACCGGCGCTCGCCCCGATCGGCGCGGACCGTCGGCCGGTGCTCGACACCTCGGTGGAGGGCACGGTCTCGTTCACCGGCTGCAACGGCGGCTTCGGGACCGGTCGCCTCGAGGGCGCCAACCTCGTGCTCGACGGCTCGATGGCCTCCACCGACATGGCCTGCACCGACGCTGCCGGCACCGCACTGATGGCGTTCGACGCGTGGATGGCCGAGCTGCTGGCGTCGTCGCCCACGGTCGGCGTGTCCGGGGACGTGCTCACCATCCGCTCCCGGTTCGGGGCGGCCACGTTCGACGACCTCGGTGGACCTCTGCCCGCCACCTCCTCGCCTGCGGACCCCGACGGCTCGGTCAGCTCCGACGACCCGGCCCACCTGCCCGACCCCGGCAGCGGGTCGGTCGTCACCACGCCCGCCGTCGAGCCCGGCGGCTCGGGCGGGGGCCGCGTCGGCAGCTCGCCGGCCTCGCCCGGCCAGGGGCAGGACTGGCAGGTCACCGCCATCACCGTCGACGGCGCCGACCGGCCCGTGCTCGGCGACCAGGACGGCAACCCGCTCGTCCTCGACCTGACCGCGTTGGGCCGGGTGGGCTTCAACGGCTGCAACGGCGGCGGCGCCGATGCCCACGTCGACGGCGGGAAGCTGGTGGTGGGCGGGGTGGTCAGCACCAAGCTGGCCTGCAGCGGCCCCGACGGCGAGGCCCTGATGGCCCAGGACGCGTGGTTCGGGTCGTTCCTGGAGGGCGACCCCGAGCTGGCCGTCGACGGCGGCACCCTGACCCTCACCTCCGGCGGCAGCACCGTGGTGGCCGAGCGGGTCGGCTGAGGCGGCCCGGGCTGGTCCCGACGCCCAGCGGCGGCGGAGCCGTCAGCCCAGCAGGTCCGGGCGATGGGCGCGGACCGCCTTGGCCAGCGGGCCGTCGGGCCAGTTCGGCTCGAACTCGTCGATCGGGATGATGCGGTCCCAGCCCCGGGTGGTCACCTGGTTGCGCACCTGCGGCGTGTGGGTCCACCGCAGGCCCGAGCGGCTCAGCACCAGCGCCTGGGTGGGCCCGGAGGGCAGGGTGGCCTCGCCGACCTTGCTCACGTCGGCCCAGGTCGTCCGCAGCACGAACGTGCCCGCCTCGTACTGGATGCCGGCGTCGTCCACCCGCAGCACCGACGTGCGCTGCTGGCGGACGCCGAAGAGCAGGACGCTGGTCTGGACCACCGTGTAGAGCACGGCCACCCACCAGTTGATGATGATCACCAGCACCGCGGCCACCGGGAGGGCAGCCAGCAGGAAGAGCAGCCCCAGCCGTTGCAGGCGGTCCCGCTGCGAGCGGGTGGAGGGGGTCAGCACCAGGGACACGGCCCCCTGGCTAGCGCCGATGGGCACCGGAGGGCCACCCGAGGGTCGGCGGTCGGTGGGCCCGGGCCCGCCGCGTAGGGTCACCGGGTCCGGTCGGGTCCGGGCTCGAGCAGGGGAGCGCCAGGTGGCAGCAGGCAGTGGGGCGACGCGGTCGCCGCTGGCGTCGTTCGTCGACGGGACCTCGAAGCGGAGCCGCTTCGGCGTGCGGCCCCGGCCGTCGGCTCCGCTGCCGGAGGTCGAGGGCGTGCTCGCCGGCGCCGCCGAGGCCGACATCACCCCGCCCCCCGGCCTGCCCAAGGCGGGCTACTCGGCCAACGCCCACGACGGGAACGGCTTCCGCACCCGCCTGCGGGCCCGGGTGACGCACCTCCGGGCGGGCCGGGCGTCGCTGGCCATCGTGCAGCTCGACCTCTTGGGTGGCTCGTCGGTGCTCCAGCACCTGGTGGCCGACGCGGTGGCGGACCGCACCGACATCCCGCTGGCCGGGATCTGGATCGGCGCCACCCACACCCACGCCGGGCCGGGCCAGTTCCTGGGCACCGACTTCTACAACCACCACGCCTCCAACCGGGCCGGCTTCGACCCGGCGTGGACGTCGTTCCTGGTGGACCAGGTCGCCGGTGCGGTCATCGAGGCCCACGACACCCGGGCGCCGGCCAAGGTGGCGGTGGGCAGCACCGAGGTCTGGGGCCTCACCCGCAACCGGTCGCACGACCCGTACGTGCAGAACGCCACGGTCACCGACAAGCGGCGGGACCCGCAGCGCAAGTGGGTGGCGGTCAACCCGCAGCTGCACCTGGTGCGGGCCGACCGGATCACCGCCGAGGGCGGCACCGAGCCGCTGAGCGCGGCGGTGGTGTTCTCCATCCACGGCACCGGCGTCTCGCAGCACGCCCACGAGTACAACGCCGACGTCTGGGCCTACCTGGTGGGCGAGCTGCGCCACCAGATCGAGGTCCGCCACGACGGCGCCCAGCCGGTGGTCGGCGCCATGGAGGGCACCCACGCCGACGTCGCCCCGGCCCTGCGGCCCGGCCTCGCCGGGCACCGGGAGGCCCGTCGCATCGGTGCCGGCATCGGGGTCGAGGCCGCCGACCTCTACGACCGGCTCGGCGCCGAGCTCAGCGACCGCGTGGCGCTCGACGTCGGGCTGCGGGAGGTCGACCTGAACGTCGATCGCACCGTCGACGGCATCGAGCTCCCCGACCGCCCGGCCGTCGGCGCCGCCCTCGTCGCCGGTGCCACCGAGAACCTCACCCCGGTCATCCACCGCATCCCGCCGTTCCGTGCCGGCCACCCCAAGCGGTGGGGCACCAAGAACGCCCAGGGCGAGAAGTGGGTGCTCGGGTCGCGGTGGCTGCAGCCGATCGTCACGCCCAAGAAGGGATTCCCCCCGCATCCTCAGCGTGCAGGCCCTCCGCATCGGCGACAGCGTCCTGCTCGGCCTGCCGTTCGAGATCACCGTCGAGTCCGGGCGGCGAATCGCTGCCTCCGTGGCCGACGCCGTGGGCGACCGGGGCATCGGCCGGGTGGTCGTGTCATCGGTGGTCAACGAGTACTGGGGCTACGTGGCCACCGCCGAGGAGTACCGCCGGCAGTACTACGAGGGCGGCCACACGCTCTACGGCCCGAAGACGCAGGCCTTCCTCAGCGCCCACGCCGGGCGCCTCGCCGCCGCCACCGTCGGCGCCGGCACGTTCGCCGACGTCGAGGCCGAGCGCACCTGGGACCTGGCCACCAAGCGGTACCTGCCGTTGGCCGGGGACGAGGCCGGTGTCGAGCGGCGCGTCGAGGGCAAGGCGGCCTTCACCGACCCCACCGCCGAGGTCGACGGGTTCTGGGAGCTGCGCTGGATCGACGTCGCGCCCACCCGCCTCCGCTGGCACGAGCCGCTGGTGCGGGTGGAGTCCTCCGACGACGACGGCACCACCTGGGCGGCGGCCACCGTGGGCGGCCGGCGCATCGACGACCAGGGCTGGGC
Organism: Aquihabitans sp. G128; assembly: GCF_019048865.1. Classification (GTDB taxonomy): domain Bacteria; phylum Actinomycetota; class Acidimicrobiia; order Acidimicrobiales; family Iamiaceae; genus Aquihabitans. The sequence goes on from NZ_CP077604.1 coordinate 3,623,721, forward strand.
CATCGAGGTGACCCACCTCGGCGGCGACGACTCCGGCCGCCACCACTACCGCGCCCGCTGGTACGACCCGGTCCACCGCCACGGTCGCCGCCATCGCTTCGTGCTGCTCGCCAACGCCGATCGGCCCGAGGTGGCCGGGCCGTCCTTCGACTGATTCAGCCGAGCAGGGCGAGCAGGTCCTGGCGGTCGAACATGGCCGCCGCGGCCCGGGCCGAGGGCTGCCCGGCATCGGGGTCGGCCCCGGCGGCCACCAGCGACCGGACGACGTCGGCGTAGCCCTTGAAGACGGCGCCGGCGAGGGGGCCCTGGCCCTTGGCGTTGGCCCGATCGGGATCGGCGCCGCGGGCCAGCAGGGCGTCGACGGCCTCGACGTGGCCGTGGTACGCCGCCAGCATCAGGAGGGTGTCCCCGGCGGCGGCCGCCAGGTCGACGGGTGCGCCGGCGTCGACGTAGGCGGCGAGCAGCGCGGCGTCGCCGCGGCGGGCGGCGTCGAGCAGCCGGTCGGCCAGCGCCGCCACCTCCTGCTCGATCGCGCCGTCGGGCTGGGGCTCGGGCGGGACGGTCACGGCGCCGAACCTACCGCCGCCACGGCATCGGCCGGCAGCGTCGACGCCGCGGCTCGACAGGACGCCGCGTAGCGGGCCGGGGGCAGGCCGACGGCGGCGGTGAAGTCGCGGGTGAGGTGGGCCTGGTCGGCGTAGCCGAGCTCAGCGGCGACGGTGGCCCAGTCGAGGTCCGGGTCCCGCGCCGCCCGTTCGGCGGCGTCGTAGAGGCGGTAGCGGCGGATGACCCACTTGGGGCTGGTGCCGACGTGCTCGGCGAAGAGGCGCTGCAGCTGGCGAACGGTGCAACCGGCGAGCGCGGCGAGGTCGTCGACCCTGCTGAGGTGGGGATCGGCCACCACCTTGTCGGCCAGCTCGGTGACGTTCTCGGACCGGAGGCGGTGCGGTGGGACCCGCGCCGCCCAGAACCCGTCGACCACGGCGACCATCGCCTCGTCGTCCGGTGCGGCGTCGACCGCTGCTGCGAGGGCGGTGGCGTCCGGGCCGAGCACCTCGTCGAGGTCGAGCTCGACGTCGGTGAGCGCCGCCATGGGCCGGTCGCTGAACGGGGAGAAGCCGGCCGGGCGGAACATGGTGCCCAGCACCATCCCCCGCCCTTCGAGCGTGCGGGCGAACCGCGTGCGGCGCACGCCGCTGAGGCGGGCGGGGCCGTCGCCGAAGACCACGTTGGCCACCGGGTGCACGAGGATCTCCTGGGTGTGCTGCTCTCCCTCGGGGAGGTCCCACTCGACGATCCAGTAGCGGTCCACGAAGCGGGCGACCGCCGGGCTGGGGGCGTGGCGGCGCAGCGAGAAGCGCTGGAGCCCCGCCCCGGGCTGCAGGATGCCCCGGCTGTCCCGCCCCACCGGATCGACCACGGCGCCAGCCTACGGACGCCGCTCGGCCAGGGGGCCGTCGCGTTCGTCCAAGCGCCCGGGGCGGCACGGCGCGACCATGCGGCCATGACCTCCGAGACCATCGCCGACCGCTACCGCCGCCGGGCCGCCGCCTTCACCCAGACCGTGGCCGCGGTCCCCGAGGGCGCCTGGGCGGCGCCGTCGCCGTGCCCGGAGTGGGATGCCCGGGGCGTGGTGGCCCACGTCGTGCAGACCCAGGCGATGTTCGCCGGGTTGGTGGGCCGAGAGCTCGAACCGGGCCCGTCGGTGGAGCTCGACCCGCTGGGCGCGTGGGTGGCCGCGCGCGAGCAGACCCAAGCTGCGCTCGACGACCCGCTCCTCGCCGAGGTGGAGTTCGACGGGGTCACCGGGCGCACGACCTTCGCCGCCGCCACCGATCGCTTCCTGTCGTTCGACCTCGTCGTCCACCGCTGGGACCTGGCCCGGGCCGCCGGCCTCCCCGACGCCATCTCGGCCGAGGACGTCGAGGCCCTCGAGGTCGCCATCGCCGAGATGAGCGAGCAGATCGGGTCGGCCATGCGCGGGCCGGGCGCGTTCGGGCCCGAGCTGGAGCCGCCGGACGACGCCGACGCCCAGACCCGGGTCCTGGCCTTCGTGGGGCGCCGGGCCTGGTAGCGCTGCGGTCGCGCTGCCCCGTCTCGCTCGGGCGTGCTAGCCCGGTGCGGTGCACGCAGCCGCGCTCCTGGCGTCGATCCCCAGCCCGTCGTTCAACCACGTCGGGCCGTTCCGCCTCTACGGGCTCTGCATCGCGCTCGGCGTCATCGCCGCGGTGACCATCTGCTCGAAGCGGTGGGAGGAGCGGGGCGGCAACCCCGACGACATCGGCACCATCGCCATCTGGGCGGTGCCGGCCGGGGTCATCGGCGCCCGGATCTACCACGTCGCCACCGACTGGAAGACCTACGAGCACCACTGGATCAACGCCTTCAAGATCACCCAGGGCGGCCTCGGCATCCCTGGCGGCATCTTCCTCGGCGTGGTGGTCGGCCTAGCGGTGGTCCGCGTCAAGAAGCTGCCCAAGCTCGAGCTGCTCGACGTCGTGGCGCCCGCCCTGCCGGTGGCCCAGGCCATCGGCCGCTTCGGCAACTGGTTCAACCAAGAGGTCTTCGGCCGACCCACCAAGCTCCCGTGGGGCCTGGAGATCGCGCCGCAGTACCGTCCCGCCGGCGACGAGGGCTTCGCCACCTTCCACCCCACCTTCCTCTACGAGGGCCTGTGGAACGTCGGCCTGGCCCTCCTGCTCGTCTGGCTCGACAAGCGCAAGAAGCTGCGTCCCGGCGAGCTGTTCGCCCTGTACGTGCTCGGCTACGGCATCGGCCGGCTGTGGGTGGAGGCCCTCCGCTCCGACAACGCCTCCTTGGTGCTCGGGGTCCGCATCAACATCTGGATGAGCGTGGTCATCGGCCTCTGCGCCCTGGCCGTGCTGCTGCGCAACCGCCTGGCGGTCGCCGGCGTGGCCGTCGCCGTCGTCGCCGCCCTCCTGCTCCGCGAGCAGGAGGCCATCGCCATCCCGCTGGCCATCGCCTCGGTGCTCGCCCTCGGCTGGCTGCTGCGCCTCCGGCTCGCCATGCCCGCCCCGGAGCCGGTCGCCTCCGAGCCCGGGGCCGTGGGCGACGCCGAGCACCCCGGCGACGATCCCCCCCGAGGACGACCTCGAAGGGGACGCGCCGCTCGCCGGAGCGGAAGCCGAGGCCGAGGCCGGGGACGAAGGCGAGGACGCCGAGGTCGGCCGAACCGACTGAGGCGGCGCGAGCCTCAGTCGGGATGGCTGACCGCCGCCGGGTCGAGCACCGGGGGCTGGACCACCACGAGCACCAGGTCCAGCAGGCGCTTGTGGGCGTTGACGTAGCTGTGCGGGTGGTTGGCGTCGAAGAGCACGGCGCCGCCGTGGGCCACCTGGTGGACCTCGTCGCCCACCTCGAGGGTGAGGGTGCCGGCCAGCACCGCCAGCAGCTCGCGCGTGCCGTCGACGTGGCCCTCGGAGTCGTGGCGGTCCCCGGCGGCGAGCGACCAGCGCCAGAGCTCGACGTGCTCGCTGCGGTCGGTGCCCACGAGCAGGTCGCCGCCGGAGCCCTCCATGCCGGTCCACAGCCGCACGACGTCGGCGGCGTCGACCACCCGCACCATGCCGCCGTCGTCGAGCTCCACCAGCTGGGCCAGGGTCACGCCGAAGGCGTCGGCCACCCGGCAGAGCGTGGCGATGCTGGGGTTCGTGCGGGCCTGCTCGATCTGCACGAGCATCCCCTTGCTGACCCCGGAGCGCCCGGCGAGCTGGTCCAGCGTCCAGCCCCGCCCGCCCCGCAGCTCGCGCGTGTTGCGGGCGATGGCGGCAGCGACCTCGTCGGCGTCGGGCACCGCCCCAACCTACCGACCGGCGGGGTCGCCTCCCGCCGGCACCTGGCCCCAGCGGGGTGCCAGCGAGAGCCGTAGCATCAGAGTGCTCTGACTGGTGCATCCTGTTGATATGACCGTATGATGAACCAGCTGGTTTAACAGCCTGACCGAAGTCCCGGGGGCGCCTCGGCCCGGTCCGGCGGGATCCATCGGGAGGTGTGACATGGCCATCGTCTTCGCCCTGGGCGCGGCAGCGTTCTACGGCTCGGCCGACTTCATGGGGGCCCTGGCCTCACGCCGCAACGCCGCCCTGGCGGTGGCCCTCGGCGCCCAGGTCGCCGGCCTGGCGATCCTGCTGGTGGCCATGCCGTTCCTCGGGCCGGCCGCCGTCTCGCCCCGGGACCTGCTCTTCGGGGCGGCAGCCGGCGTCTTCGGCGGCCTCGGCGTCGTGGTGGTCTACCGCACGCTCGCCAAGGGGCCCATGAGCGTGGTGGCGCCCACCACGGCGCTGAGCGCCTCGGCGGTCCCGGTGCTCGCCGGGATCCTCCTCGGCGAGCGGCCGGGCCTCTCGGTGCTGGGCGGCATCGCCGTCGCCTTCGTCGCCGTGGCCCTCATCACCCGAGAGCGGACCGAGCCCGGCGTGGTCGTCGCCCGGGGCGCCGCAGCTCGAGCCCTCCTACCCGCCCTGGGCGGCGGGGCGATCTTCGGCCTGTTCTTCGTGTTCCTGCACCAGACCGGTGCGGGCGCCGGCCTGTGGCCGCTGCTCGCGGCCCGGCTCACCTCGGTCCCGATCCTCGCGGCGCTGGTGCTCGCCAAGCGGATCCCCATGACGGGGAGCCCCCGCCTCGTGGGGGCGGTCGTGGTGAGCGGCGTGCTCGACATGGTGGCCAACATCCTCTACCTGCTGGCCCTGCGCCACGGCATGCTCGCCGTGGTGGCGGCCCTCACCGGGCTGTACCCCGCCTCCACCGTGCTCCTCGCCCAGACCCGTCTCGACGAGCGGCTGCAGCCCATCCAGTTCGCCGGGCTGGGCGTGGCGGTGCTGGCCGCCGTGCTGGTGGCCGGCTGAGCCCAGGCGCGCCGGTGCCCGGACCGTGGGGCCCGGGCACCGATCAGCGAGACGTGGGCGGGAGCCGTGCTCCCGCCGGTGCTACTTGTCCTTGTGGAGGGCGTCCTTGACCTTGTCGGCGGCGTCGCCGACGGCCTCCTTGATGTTGCCGACCACCTGGTCGACCTTGCCCTCGCGCTCGAGGTCCTTGTCGCCGGTCAGGTTGCCGGCTGCTTCCTTGACTCGACCCTTGGCGTCATCGACGTTGGCCATGGTGGGACTTCCTCATGCTGGGGGTTGCGGACGAAGGGTCCTTACCCCCGAGGCCCGGGCGCAGACGGCGGACCGGCGTGGCGATCGTCACCCGAAGAGGTCTCGACGGGGGTCGTCGGTGTACTGGGGGCGGCGACCCTGGGCGAAGGCCCGCATGGCCTCGGGCAGGTTCTCGGTGAAGCCGAGCATGAGCTGGTTGCGGTCCTCGAGCTCGATGGCGGCCTCGAGGCTGGTGACCTCGAGGTTGGCCCACAGCACGTCCTTGGTCATCGACAGGCCGTAGGGGCTGTGCTGGGCCATGGCCTGGGCGGCTGCGACGGCCCCCTCCACCAGGCGGGTCGGTTCGAGGACGCGCGACACCAGGCCCATGCGCCAGGCCTCGTCGGCGTCGATGACCCGGCCGGTCAGGAGGAGGTCGTTGCTGTGGGCGGCACCCACCAGGCGGGGCAGGAGCCAGCTGGCGCCCATCTCGGTGCTCGTCAGGCCGTTGACGATGCCGGTGGCGTTGAGCTCGACGTCGGTGGAGGCGAAGCGGAGGTCGGCACCGAGGGCCAGGCACATGCCGCCGCCGTAGGCCGGGCCGTTGATCGCGGCCACCACCGGCTGGGGCAGCCGGCGCAGGATCGGCACCAGGCAGGAGTACGCCGCCATCGACCGCTGGGCGATGCGCCCCATCGACAGGCCGTCGATGCCGGGCAGCACGCCGTGGTCCTTGAGGTCGAGGCCGGAGCAGAAGGCCCGACCGGCGCCGGTGAGCACGACCACCCGGCAGTCGTTGTCGGCGCCGATGGCGGCCAGCACGTCGGACAGCTCGAGCACGAGCTCGATGGAGAGGGCGTTGAGCACCTCGGGCCGGTTGAGCGTCACCTGGGTGACGTGGGGCGCTGGGTGGTCGACGAGCACGACGGACATGGGAGCCTCCGATCGCCCGGCCCCCTGGCCGCGCGACGCCTGCTTCCTAGCGGATGCGGGGCTGCGCAGCGGGATCGCTCAGCCGTCGAGGCTGGTCACGTCCGGGTCGTGGCCACCGGCGGGGCGGCGCTCGTGGTGGGCCCGCCCGGCGCTGCGGCGGTCGTCCTTCATCTCCGACTCGAAGACGTGGCGGCGTCCGGCGACGAGGGCGTCGCGCACCTGGCGCTCCTGGTCCCGCGCCGCGGACCAGTAGAGGTCGTCGAACTCCTCGACGATCTGGAAGGACCACCGGCCGTCGATGGCGTTGCGCCCCACGATGCGGGTGCGCAGGTCGTCGGCCTCCTGCTGGTGGCCGGCCTCCTCCAGGGCGTCGGCAGCCTCGCCGAAGAGGGCATCGGCGTGGCCCATCTTCTGGTGGAAGTCGTACAGGTCGCCACGGGCCCGCTCCACCCACTCGAGCGCCTCGGTGGCCTTGCCCACCGCCTCCACGGTGGCGTCACCGATGCCGGCCGGTCGGTCGTGGCGCTCGTCGCCCATGGTCGTCTCCTCGTGCTGCGGCGCAGGTCCGGACGCCTGCCGGGCGCTCCCTACCCCCGAGCCCCCTCGGTAGGCTCCGGCCCGTGCCCGACCTCGATGGCCCCGACGTCCCCCAGCCGGCGAGCTCCCTCCCGCCGGACGCTCCCGGCTCGGGCCAGCAGGTCGAGGTCGAGGTCGACCTCGGCGCCTTCCTGCCGGAGACCTCGGCGATCGGCCCGGTCGAGGACGACGAGGACGAGGGGCCCGATCCCGAGCCCGACGAGCTGATCGCCGAGGTGGCTGGTGACGCCGGTGACGCCGGTGCCGGGCCGGACGAGGCGCCTGCGGCCCCGCCGGTCGACCTCGCGGTGCTGGCCGGCATCGAGGCCGACCTCGCCGCCGTCGACCGGGCGATCGAGGCCATCGACGCCGGCGACCACGAGCGCTCTCCGCTGCTGGTCGAGCTCCTCGGCGCGCCGCCCGCCTGAACCTCCCCGCCGAGCCGGGGCTCGTGCCCGGGCCGTCCCGGATCAGAGGTCGAGCGGGAGCTGGACCACCGTGGCGGGGCCCACGTCGGCGCTGCGGCCGGCGGCCCCGGGTCGGCGCGGCGCCCGACGCAGGTCGGCGCTGTCGGCCGGCAGGGCGATGGGCGGCGGTTCCTCGTCGAGGTCGTCGGCCAGCGGATCGGCGTGCGGGTCGACGCCGCCGCTGAGCGCCAGGAGGTAGCCCTCGGCCCGCTCGGCCAACGGGTAGCGGGCCACCAGGGCCTGGAACCGCGGCCCGTGCCCGGGCTCCACCAGGTGGGCGAGCTCGTGGACCACCACGTGGTCGATGACCCAGGTGGGGTGGTCGGCCAGGCGGTCGGAGATGCGGATCGTCCGGGTGGACGGCGTGCAGGACCCCCAGCGGTGCGCCTGGTTCGAGACCCAGCGGATCTCGTCCGGCCGCGGCAGGCCGTGGACCTCGGCCAGGCGACGGGCCCGCTGGGCGAGGTCGACCCCGGCCCCGGCGCTGGAGCGCTCGAACCGCTTCCGGAAGCCCTCCACCAGCCGGGCCTCCTCGGCCCGTGAGGCGCGGGCCGGGATGCGCACCTCGAGCACGCCGTCGACCAGCCGGGCCTGCGCGGTCTTGCGGCGCTTGGCGCTGCGGACCACCGTCACCTCGAGCACGGCACCGGCTCCCGTCGTCCGGCCCGCGCCGTCAGATCCGGTCGGCTTCGATGGCCAGGGTGGTGGCGGGGTCGACGAGGGAGAGCCGCTCGCCGAGGCGGAAGCGGTCGTCGACGACCTCGACCCAGCAGGCGTCGAGGTTCGAGAGCCGTCCTCGGCCGGGCTGCCCGAGGCGCCGCTCGACGGCGTAGATGACCCCGCCGTGGGTGACGGCCACCACCTCGCCGTCGGGCACGAACCGGCCGATGGCGAGCAGGCCGACCTCGACGCGCGCCCAGAGGTCGTCGTCGCTCTCCCAGTCGTCGGGCCAGCGGGGCTCGCCGTCGTCGTCCGGCACGTAGCCGGCCGGGTCGTCGGGCAGCAGGCCGGGGAAGGCCTCGTAGATCTCGGGGCGGGTCAGCCCGGAGAGCGAGCCGGCGTCGCGCTCGCGCAGGCGGGGCTCGGTGGCGACGTCGTCGAGGCCGAGCATCCGGGCGATGATCGCCCCCGTCTCGGCGGCCCGCTCGAGGTCCGAGGCGATGACCGCGTCGACGGTGCCGATGGCCGCGCTGGCGTCGACGGCCTGCTGGCGGCCCCGATCGGTGAGCGGCGGGTCGGCCTGGCCCTGCCACCGGCCGTCGGCGTTCCAGACGGACTCCCCGTGGCGGACGAGCAGGATGCGGGTCATGGGGGAGAGACGGTACCCGTCGGTGCGGGCTGTGGGGATCGGGGCCACACCGGTAGCATCTCGATCCGCCATGGCAGTTCTCCGGCTCTTTGCCGCCGCCCGCACCGCAGCCGGTACGTCCCGAGAGGTCCTGACGGGCGCAACGGTCGCCGAGGTGCTCGACCACGCCGTCGACCGCTTCGGCGGCGAGTTCGCCGCGGTCCTGCCCAGCTGCGCGATCTGGGTCAACGGCGTGCCGGCCTCCGGCGAGACGGTGGTCGGGGTCGAGGACGAGGTCGGCGTGCTGCCGCCCGTCTCCGGCGGGTGCGCGGCGTGACCGCCGACCCGGACATCCCCCAGCGCCCGCAGCCGCCGGCGGCCCGGCGGCCGCCCCGACCGGCGGCGGGACCGCCCCGCCCGGCATCGGGGGCCGCACCCCGCCCGCCCCGCCCCGGCGCCGCGAAGCGGCCGTCGACCGCTCGGCCCGCGCCCCGGACCGGTGGCGCGGCCCGCCCCGGCTCCAAGGCTGCGGGTGCCGCCGCCAAGCCCAAGCCCAAGGCCGCTCGCCCGGGCCCGGGGTCGGCCGCGCCGCGGCCCGCGGCTCGCCGCCCGATCCCCGATGCGCCGGGTCCCCGTCCCGAGCGTCCCGTCCGCCGCACCCGTCCGGCCCCGCCGCGCGCCACCACCTCGAGCGTCACCTTCCGCGACACCGGGTCCACCCCGGTCGTCGCCGCCCGGGCCCCGAAGGCCGCCGCCCGGCCCGCCCCGAAGGGCGAGGCGGTCGTCCAGGAGCTGCTGCCGGACCCGCCGTCGCCCCGCACCGCGTTCCGCCAGCGCTACGGCGTCGTCTACAACACCCAGGGCCCCCGGCTCCGGCTGGGCGTGGCCTGGGTCGTGGTCGTCGCAGCCGCGCTCGGCTTCGAGCCGCTCCGCCCGTACGGCCTGGCCACCCTGTACGCCGTGGTGGCGGGCGCCGCCGCCCTCCAGGTCGTCGGCGCGTGGCACACCGTGCGCACCGGTGCCGACCGGTGGGTCGCCGCGCTGGGCGCCTCCACGCTGCCCGTGCTCGCCACCCAGGGCGTGCGTCCGCTCGGAGCCGGGATGCTCGCCCTGGTGGTCGCCGCGGTGGTCGTGGCGGCCCAGCGGCGCGAGCGCCAGATGCCCCTGCTGGCTGCCGCCGGCCACACCGTCCTGGCGGCGGGGGTGTGCGGCGGGTCGGTGGCCTCGCTGGTGCTGCTGGCCCACTACGAGATCCTGGCCGCCTGCATCCTCGTGGTCTTCCTGATGGTCTACGACGCCAGCGACTACCTGATCGGCTCGGGCGCCACCAACGGGGTGGAGGGGCCGTTGGCCGGCGGCCTGTTCATCGCCGCGGTCACCCTGCTCTTCGCCGTGCTGGAGGTCGCCCCGTTCCGCGGCGTCGACATCTGGAGCTTCGCCCTCCTGGCCGCGGTGGCCTGCCCGGCCGGCCAGCTGCTGGGCTCGGCCATGCTCCCCGCGCCGACGCACCGGCGCCGGCGCTGCGCCGGCTCGACTCCCTCCTCATCGTCGCGCCGGCGTGGGCCGGGCTCATCGGCCTCTACCTCCAGCGGGTGGGCAGCTAGGGCCCACCCGCGCCTCGCGGTGGCCGTGGCGCCACCGTCCGTGCCCCGCCGGGGCCGGGGGGCGGCGTACAGTTCGCACGGTGGTGCCGACGCCGGCCCACGACTCGGAGGAGCCCATGGACCAGGATCTCGATCGGATCCTCGGTGACGAGTACCTCACCGGCCTGGCCGGGCGGACCGTCGCCGAGCTGCGGAGCTCGCGCCGAGTGCCAGGCCCTCGAGACCAAGCTCTCGTTCCTGCGGCGCATGGTCCAGGGCCGCCACGACATCGTCACCGGCGAGCAGGACCGCCGCCGGGGCGGTGGCGACCCGGACGACGTGGCCGGCCTGGTCGAGCGGCTCCCGGAGATCCTCGCCGACCGCATCCGCGCCCCCGGCCCGGGCCGCCTCCCGTCGTCCATCGAGCCCGGCGAGCCCGACGGGCGCCTCGTCGAGCGGTTCGAGTCGATCGCCGAGGCGGTGCCGCTCGATGCCCCCGATGCGGTGGCCGACGACGACCTGCAGGTGGCGGCCGACGAGCTCGAGGCCCTGGAGCACGAGGTGTCCCAGCTCCGGCGGTCGATGTTCGACGCGATCGACGCCATCGAGGCCGAGCTCACGGCGCGCTACCGCGACGGCGAGGCCCACGTCGAGGACCTGCTGACGGCCCAGGCCGACGACGCCTGACCTCCCGGGCGGTGCCCGCCGCCGCGCGGGTGATCTGCCTGGTCGATGGCGGCCATCGCCCGGAGCGCCGCAGGTCAGCGGGCACATCGGCGCCCTGGGGCGCTCGCGAGAGGTGAACGACCGCTCGCGCCAGTTGTGGTTCCGCGGCGGGCGTGACCTAGCCTTTTCCCCATGGCACCCGAGCTCGAGACCCGTTGGCGAGACCTGGGCGAGTTCATCCGCGAGCAGCGCCGCGTGGGCCACCTGTCGCTGCGCAAGCTCTCCGAGATGGCCGGCATCTCCAACCCGTACCTGAGCCAGATCGAGCGGGGCCTCCGCAAGCCGTCGGCCGAGATCCTCCAGCAGATCGCCCGGGCCCTCGAGATCAGCTCCGAGACCCTCTACGTGCGCGCCGGCATCCTCGAGGCGCGCGAGGGCGACACGGACCTGATCACCGAGATCCGTCGGGACCCGTGGCTCAACGAGGAGCAGAAGAAGACCCTCGTGCAGATCTACGAGTCCTTCCGTGCCGAGCGGCGGGCCGCCGGCTTCGAGCCCTTCGGCGACCTCGCCGCCCCGGCCGTCGACGGCGCGCCGGACGACGATCTCGAAGGCACGGAATCCGGGGCCCTCGCCGGACGTTGACCGAGGCCGTGGCCGAGCTCGCCGTCCTCTCCCTGCACTCCTCGCCGCTGGCCCAGCCGGGCACCGGCGACAGCGGCGGCATGAACGTCTACGTCCGCGAGCTGGCGGCGGCGCTGGCGCAGGCCGGCGTGGGCACCACCGTCTACGTGCGGCGCTGGGCGCCGGACCTGCCCGACGAGGTGGCCGTCGAGCCCGGCTTCCGGGTGGTCCACCTCGACGCCGGACCGATCGACCTGCCGAAGGAGGACCTGCCCGACACCGTCGACGCGTTCACCGAGGCCCTGGTCCACCGCTTGGGTCGGGATCCGGTCGACGTCATCCACGCCAACTACTGGCTGTCGGGCGTGGTGGGCCACCGGGTGAAGCACCGCCTCGACCTGCCGCTGGTCTCGACGTTCCACACCCTCGCCCGGGTCAAGGCCGAGACCGGCGACCACGAGCCGGACCGCCGCATCGACGCCGAGGCCGAGGTCATCGGCTGCTCGGACGTGATCCTCGCCAACTCCGTCGAGGAGGTCTCCCAGCTCGAGCGGCTCTACGGCGCCGAGCCCCGCCGGATCGAGGTCGTGGCCCCGGGCGTCGAGCACGCCTTCTTCTCGCCCGGTGACCAGGGCGGGGCCCGTCGCGCCCTCGGGCTGAGCGAGGCGGCCCCCATCCTCCTGTTCGTGGGCCGCATCCAACCGCTGAAGGGCCTCCAGGTGGCCGTCGGCGCCCTCGCCGCGCTGAACCGGCCCGACGCCCGCCTGGTGGTGGTCGGCGGCCCCAGCGGCGCCGAGGGCGCGGCGGAGCTGGCGCGGGTCCAGTCCCTGGCGGCGTCGCTCGGGGTCACGGGCCAGATCCAGTACGTCGCGCCGCAGCCGCACCACCTGCTGTCCACCTGGTACCGCGCCGCCGACGTCGTGCTGGTGCCGAGCCGCTCGGAGTCCTTCGGCCTCGTCGCGCTGGAGGCGGCGGCGTGCGGGACCCCGGTCGTGGCCGCCGCCGTCGGGGGCCTGCGGACGCTCGTCGAGCACGACCGGACCGGCCTCCTGGTCGACGGCCGGGACCCGGTCGCCTTCGGTGCCGCGGTCGCCTCGATCCTCGATCGGCCCGCCTACGCCGCCGCGCTCGGCGCGGCCGCCGCCGAGCGCGCCCGGGGCTACACGTGGTCCACCGCCGCCGCGCGCCTGCGGCGCATCTACGCCGACCTGAGCACCCGCGCCCTGGTCGACTGCGCGGCCTAGCCGCGCCGCTCCCTGCGGCGCCGCGGCGACCGGTCGTCGGCGCCGCGCGAGGGCCCCTCGGTGGCTCGCCGCCCACCGGTCGCCGAGAACAGCATCGGAACCTGGGGTTCGTGGGCTGACCCTTGTCCGGTTCGGCGCCGAGCCGGACGATGGACCACGTCGAGCCACGAGGGGTCCCGCCTCCCACGGTCGACGAGGCCCACCCCACCGAACGCACAGGTAGCTCCCCTTGTCCGCACCCGCCACCCTGGCCCCTCGAACCGGCAGGCGAGCGCCGTCGCGCTTCGCGCCGCTCCCGGAGCGCACCGACGACGACCTGCTGCTCGACGTCCGAGCCGGGGACCTGCGCGCCTACGAGGAGCTGTACCGACGGCACCAGGCCGAGGCCGGCCGCTACGCCCGCTCGCTGGTGCCGCGGGACCTCGCCGACGACCTGGTCGCCGAGGCGTTCGCCAAGATGCTGGGCGCGCTGCGGCGCGGCAAGGGCCCCACCAGCGCCCCGATCCGCTACCTCATGGTCGCCCTGCGGACGACCGCCGTCACGCTGCGGCACCGGCACCACCGCCACCACCAGGTGGTGCAGCGGCCGGAGGTCGTCGCCGCGATCGACCACGAGCTGCCCCTCATGAGCGACGACGACCTGGTCCTGGCCTTCCGCTCGCTGTCGGCGCGGTGGCGGCAGGTCATCTTCTGGAGCGAGTTCGACGAGCTGTCCCCGGTGGAGATCGGCGAGCGCCTCGGCCTCTCGCCCGCCGCGGCGTCGGCCCTGACCTACCGGGCCCGGCGCGGGCTGCGGGAGGCGTACCTCGCCAACCTCGCAGGTGGCGTCGTCGACTGAGCCCGTCGACGCCGGGTCCGCCGTCATGGGCGGCGCCGGACCGGGTTGTCTCCGGCATGCCGAGACCTGAGCGCCGACACCGGCGACGGCCGCCCCTCCCGCTGCTGGTGCCCGTGGACGCCGTCGACCTGATCGACCGGGCGGCGTTCGAGGCGGCGCTGGCGACCGCCCTGGACCGGGCGGGCCTGGTGGACCGCGACCTGGCCCTGCTGCTGCTGGCGATCCCCGAAGGACGGGGGCCGGCGCCGGAGATCGTGGCCTCGGCGCTGTGGCTGCACGTGCGCACCAACGACATCGTGTGCCACCTGGGCGGTCGCATGTTCGGGATCCTCCTCGACACCGACGCGGACGGCGCCCGCGTGGTCGCGAGCCGGATCCAGGCGTTCGTGGGCGACCTCCTCGCCGGCCCGACCTGGCTGGGCCTGGTGGCCGGCACCGGCGCCGACTGGACCGCCGATGGGATGCTGGCCTCGGCGTCGACCGCGCTGAGCCGCGCCCTCGACGCCCCCGGCGGGCGGATCGAGGTCGGGGTCGGCTCGGGGCCTCCCGGCGGACCGTCCGGCCAGGGTCGCGCCCGATGGCCGGGGCCCGGCGCGCCCCGCCGCAGCTGAGCCCCGCTGCGCCGCCGGACCCGTTGCGGGGCGTCGGCGAGGGTGGTGGGTAGCGTCCGGGCGATGGGAACCGAGGCTGCGACCCCCGAGGAGCTGGACGCCGTCGAGGCGCGGATCGACCGGTGGGCGGGCGAGCAGCTCGCCGAGAACCCGATGGTGCTCGCCGTCGACCGCGGCGAGCCCGGCGTGCTGCGCTGGCACATCCGGCTCCAGGGCGAGGAGAAGGACGTCACCACGGTCTGGCTGACCATCCACCAGCGCACGTTGCGCTATCAGACCTACGTCCTCCCGGCCCCCGAGGAGAACCACGCCCAGTTCTACGAGCACCTCCTCCGCCGCAACCACGGCTTCAACGGCGCCGCCTTCGTGATCGGCGACGAGGATGCGGTCTTCCTCGAGGGCCAGCTGCCCCTCGACGCGGTCGACGACGACGAGCTCGACCGGGTCCTCGGCTCGCTCTACGCCTACGTGGAGCGGTGCTTCCGGCCGGCGCTCCGCATCGCCTTCGCCTCGCGGTTCCCTGCTTGAACCTGTCATTTCGCCCCTTTCCTTGCCTTGTGGTGCGGCGCTGGTCTACCTTGCTCCGGCCTGCCAAGGCCGGGTCATCGGGAAGGTGCCCGGCCGGTCGGCTTCGTCGGGTCGCAGCCACCCCGACTCCCCCCTGGGGTGGCTGCGACCCGTCCGCTCTCCCGCCCCGGCCGCTCGTCGGGCGCTGCCGGTGCCGTACCCTCGGGCCATGAGCGAGCTGGTGGTCGTGGGTGGCGGGAAGATGGGCGAGGCGCTGGTGGGCGGCCTCCTCGCCGCCGGTTGGGCGGAGGCCTCCGCCCTCACCGTGGTGGAGCCCGACGCCGGCCGTCGGGCCGAGCTGGCCGAGCGCTTCCCCGGGCTGGGCGTCGCGCCCGAGCCGGTCGCCGGCGCCGGTGCCCTGGTCGCGGTGAAGCCGCAGCACGTGGCCGACGTGTGCCGCTCGCTCGGCGCCCTCGGCGTGGCGCGGGTGCTCTCGATCGCCGCCGGGGTCCGCATCGCCACCATGGAGGCGGCCCTGCCGGACGGGACGGTGGTGGTGCGGGCCATGCCCAACACCCCGGCCCTGGTCGGGGCGGGCGCCGCCGCCATCGCCGGCGGATCCTCGGCGGCCGAGGAGGACCTGGCGTGGGCCGAGGCGATCCTCGGCGCCGTCGGCACCGTGGTCCGGGTGGCCGAGGAGCAGCTCGATGCGGTGACCGGCCTCTCGGGCTCGGGCCCGGCGTACGTCTTCCTGGTCGCCGAGGCGCTCATCGACGCCGGCGTGCTCCAGGGCCTGCCCGCGCCGTCGCCACCGAGCTGGCGGTCCAGACCCTGCGCGGCTCGGCGGAGCTGTTGGCCACCGGCCAGCCCGCCGCCGAGCTCCGCGCCGCCGTGACCAGCCCCGGCGGCACCACCGCAGCCGGCCTCCAGGCCCTGGAGGCCGCGGCCGTCCGTGCCGCCTTCAGCGATGCCGTCCGGGCTGCGACCGAGCGGAGCCGCGAGCTCGGGTGACCGGGCGGGCCGCTACCCGGCTTCGGTGTAGCGGCCGGCGAGGAACCGCTCGACGTCGTCCTCGCGGATGCGCAGCGACTTGCCGACGCGGGTGGCCGGCAGCTGCTCGGCCTTGATGAGGCGGTACACGGTCATCGTCGACACCCGGAGCTCATCGGCCACCTCGGCGACGGTCAAGAACCGGCTTCGCGCTGCAGGCGCCACGACATCGAACCCTTCGTCGAACAACGGGCGAACCGTACTTGCGCCCACTACCACCTGCCAACAGCGAAGTGGTGGATGGTCGCGTCCGGCGGGCCGGGCCTCGCGGAGGAGCCGGGCCCGAGATGCCGCCCGCCGAGGGCCGGCCGGTAGCTTGGGCGGGCTGTGACCTCGCCCTCGTACGACACGATCTCGTTCCTCTCCGACTACGGCCGCACGGACGAGTTCGTGGGGGTCGTGCACTCGGTGGTGCGGCAGCTGGCGCCGGGCACCGTGGTGATCGACGTGACCCACGACGTGCCGGCCCACGACGTGCGCGCCGGTGGGCTGGCCCTCGCCCGCTCGGCGCAGTACCTGGCGCCCGGGGTGGTCCTGGCCGTGGTCGATCCGGGCGTGGGCTCGGCCCGCCGGGCCGTGGCCATCGAGGTCGGCGACGGCGAATCGGTGTTCATCGGCCCCGACAACGGCCTGCTCGCGCCGGCGGTGGCCATGGTCGGCGGAGCCACCCGGGCCGTCGAGCTCACCAACGTCGCCTACCAGCTCGGCGCCCCGGGGCCGACGTTCGCGGGGCGAGACGTCTTCGCCCCGGCGGCGGCGCACCTCTGCGCCGGCGTGGCGCTCCTCGACCTCGGGGTCGAGGTCGACACCGCCGGGCTGATGCCGGCCACCATCCCGATCACCCGGGTCGAAGAGGACGTCCTGTACGCCGAGGTGCTGTGGACGGACCGGTACGGCAACCTCCAGCTCAACGTCGACCCCGCCGAGGTGGAAGCCCACGGGGACCGCATCGAGCTGCGCTTCGGCGGCAAGGTCCGCACCGGGGTGCGCCACCACACCTACGCCGAGGTCCCCACCGGTGAGATCGGCCTCGTGGTCGACTCCTACGGGCTGATCTCGATCGCGGTCGACCGGGCGTCGGCCGCCGAGGAGCTGCGCCTCGACACCGGCGACGAGGTGGCGCTCGTCGCGCTGCCCGACGACGGGCCCCAGCCCGGGCGATCCACCCCCGTGACCCTCAGGGAGAAGCACCGATGAGACAGGGCACCACGATCGTCCTCGCCGTCCTGCTGCTGATCATCATCCTCGCTGCCACGCTGCAGCTCGTCCTGCTGGGCTGACCGGGCCCGCCGGCCACGGTCCGCCACCACCCGGCGGCGGTGCAACACTGGCGAGCCATGGGGGATCGGGCGATCGACTGCGAGGGGCTGACGCGCCACTTCGCCAGCGGGGTGGCCCTGGCGGGCCTCACCATCGACGTCGAGCCGGGCGAGGTCCTGGCCCTCCTGGGCCCGAACGGCGCCGGCAAGACCACCACCATGCGGCTGCTGAACGGCGTGCTGCTCCCCGATGCCGGCTCCGCGACGGTGCTCGGGCTCGACCCGTGGCAGCAGGGCGACGTGCTCCGCGCCCGCACCGGGGTGCTCACCGAGAACGCCGGCCTCGACGAGCGCTTCAGCGCCCTGGAGAACCTGGTGGTGATGGCCCGGCTGCGCGGCATCGACCGCGCCACGGCACGCCGCCGCGCCGGGGAGCTCCTCGAGCGCTTCGGCATGGGCCACCGGGCCGACGTCAAGGTGCAGGGCTTCTCCACCGGCCAGCGCAAGCGGGTCGCCCTGGCTCGTGCGCTGCTCCACGAGCCCGACCTCCTGTTCCTGGACGAGCCCACCTCGGGCCTCGACCCGGCCGCCACGCGGGCCGTGGTGGACCTGATCGGGAGCCTCGCCGAGGAGCAGGGCCGGACGGTCGTGCTCTGCACCCACTTCCTGGGCGAGGCCGGCAAGCTCGCCGATCGCATGGCCGTCCTGTTCCAGGGCCACCTGCACGCGTTCGGCACCCCTGCGCAGCTGGCCCGCGAGCTGTGGTCCGGTGCCGAGGTGCGCCTGGACCTCGGCACGCCGGCCGGCGCCGACCTGCTCGCCGGGCTGGGTGCGCTCACCATGGTCGAGTCGATCGCCCCGACCGCCGACGGGGCGGTGGCCCGGCTCACCGAGCGGGGAGCGGTGCCGGCCCTGGTCGCCGCCGCCGTGGCCCGAGGCGCATCGGTGTTCGGGGTCGACGCCCACGAGCCGAGCCTCGAGGACATCTACTTCGAGATCGAGGCGCGCGCCGGCACCGCCGCCACCTCGGTGGCGTCGTGACCGACGCCGAGCTCGTGGTGCGCCCGCCCTCGCGTGGCCTGGGGGGCATCGACTGGGCCGTCGTGCGGGTGGTGCTCGGCCGCGACCTCGGGGCCATCGTGCGCTCGAAGGCGCTGATCCTCCCGATGCTGTTCCTGCCGGTGGTGCTGCTGGTCCTGCTGCCGACCTCGATCGGCATCGCCGCGAACGGCAAGTCGCTCGACATCGACCGCTTCGTCAACATGCTGCCGACGGCGCTCGCCGAGCCCATCCTCGGGTACCCGCAGCACGAGCGGCTGGTGATCCTCGTCCTGGGGTACCTGGTGGCGCCCCTGTTCCTCATCGTGCCGCTCATGGTCTCGGCCGTGACCGCGTCGGACACCTTCGCCGGCGAGAAGGAGCGCAAGACCCTCGAGACCCTCCTGCACCTCCCCGTGCGGGACCGCGACCTCTACGTGGCCAAGCTGCTCGGCGGGTTCGTGCCCGCCACCGCGGTGTCGTGGATCGGGTTCGTCCTCTTCGCCACCATCGCCAACGCCGTCTGCTGGCCGGTGATGCACCGCCTCTTCCTGCCGACCTGGATGTGGGCGCTGGTCATCCTCTGGCTGGCACCCGCCGTCTCCGCGCTCGGCCTCGGGATCATGGTCCGGGTCTCGATGCGCGTGAACAACACCCAAGAGGCCCAGCAGCTCGGCGGCGCCGTCGTCCTGCCCCTCGTGATCCTGGCGGTGGGCCAGACCACCGGCCTCCTGCTCGCCGGTCCGCTCCCGACCTTCCTGGCGGGCGTCGGGCTGTGGGCGGTCGCCGGGTGGCTCAACATCCGGGGCGCGCGCTCCTTCACGCGCGACACCATGGCCGCCCGGCTCTGAGCGGACGGGCGCCCGACGCCCCGGTTGTGGTCCACTGGTGGTCCCTCGTCGCTCTGCTCGCACCCTGAGGTGTCCGTGAACCTTGCTTCGATCCTCGAAACCCCGCCGGCCGAGGCCCCCGCGCTGATCAGTCGGGGCCGGACCACGGACTACGGGACGCTGCGCGAGCAGGTGGCGCGGCTGCGGGGCGGCTACCTGGGCCTCGGCATCGACCCGGGGGACCGGGTGGCCATCGTGTGCGCCAACAACTGGTACTTCGTCGTGAACTACCTGGCGATCCTCGGGGTCGGCGCGGTGGCGGTGCCGCTGAACCCGCTGAGCCCGCCGAAGGAGATCGAGCGGGAGCTGGCGGCCGTCGGCGCCCGTGGCCTCATGGCCGGCCCGTCGGGCCGCCGCACGGTGGAGGCCATCGACCGCAGCCTGCTGCCGGTGCTCGAAGTTCGTGATCCACAGCGAGGGCCACGCCGGCGACGACGCGGTCGTGCTGCTCGACGACCTCCTGGGCAGCGAGCCGGCGCCGCTCGTGGACCGCGAGGCCGACGACCTCGCGGTGCTGATGTTCACCAGCGGCACCGCCGGCTCGCCGAAGGCGGCGATGCTCTCGCACGGCAACCTGCTCGCCAACATCGACCAGACGTTGGGCCTGCGGCCCGACGGCGGCAGCCCGGACGACGTCGCCTTCGCGGTGCTGCCCATGTTCCACATCTTCGGGCTCAACGTGGTCCTGGGCACCGCCCTGCGCGCCGGGGCCACCGTGCTGCTGGTCGAGCGCTTCGACCCCATGTCGGCCATCGAGGCCATCCAGAAGCACGGGGTCAGCGTGGTGGCCGGGGCGCCGAGCATGTGGGCCGCCTGGGCTTCGATGCCCGGCCTCCCCGGCGACACCTTCGCATCGGTCGTCGCCGCCACCTCCGGCGCCGCCCGGCTCGACCCCTCGGTGGCCGAGGCGATCAAGGCTCGCTTCGACCTCGAGATCGGCGAGGGCTACGGCCTCACCGAGGCCTCGCCCGTGGTGACCGCCTCGTTCGGCCTGCCGTTCCGCCCCGGCTCGGTGGGCGCCCCGGTCGACGGCGTCGAGGTGCGCCTGGTCGACCTCGACGGTGACGACGCCCTCGTGGGCGACCCCGGTGAGATCTGGGTCCACGGGCCGAACGTCTTCCAGGGCTACTGGAACGACGCCGAGGCCACCCGCAACGCCATCGACGACGACGGCTGGCTCCACACCGGCGACATCGCGCTGGTCGACGACGATGGCTTCCTGTTCCTCGTCGACCGGGCCAAGGACCTGGTGATCGTGTCGGGCTTCAACGTGTTCCCGGCCGAGGTCGAAGAGGTGGTGCTCTCCATGGACGGCGTGCGCGAGTGCGCCATCGTCGGCGTGCCCCACCCCCACACCGGCGAGGCCGTGAAGGCCTTCGTGGTGGCCGAGCCGGGCTGGTCGTTGGAGGAGGACGCCGTCATCGAGTACTGCGCCCTGCACCTGGCCCGCTACAAGTGCCCCCAGAAGGTGAACTTCGTCGACGAGCTGCCCATCAACCTCTCGGGCAAGGTGCTCCGCCGAGCCCTCCGCTGACCCACCCGCCCGGGGGCCACGGGCTTTGTGAACATGTGCACGTGTTCGGTAGCTTCGACGGGCCATGTCCGATCGCTCTCGTCGCATCCCCGAGGCCACCGTCGCCCGGCTGCCCGTGTACCTGCGGAGCCTCGCCGAGCTGCTCGAGGACAAGACGGCGACGGTGTCGTCGGAGCGCCTCGCAGAGATGGCGGGGGTGAACGCCGCCAAGGTCCGCAAGGACCTGTCGTACCTCGGCTCCTACGGCACCCGGGGCGTCGGCTACGACGTCGAGTACCTCGCCTTCCAGATGAGCCGCGAGCTCGGGCTCACCCACGACTGGCCCGTCGTCATCGTCGGTGCCGGCAACCTGGGCCAGGCCCTGGCCAACTACGGCGGGTTCAAGGAGCGGGGCTTCCCGGTGGCCGCCCTCGTCGACGCCGACCGCGCGAAGGTCGGCCAGCTCGTCCACGGCGTGCCGGTGCACCACCTCGACGAGCTCCCGGTGCTCAAGGAGCGCCTCGGCATCGCCATCGGCATCATCGCCACCCCGGCGGTGGCGGCCCAGGACGTGGCCGACGCCCTGGCCGAGGCCGGGATCGGCTCCATCCTCAACTTCGCCCCCGCCGTCATCTCGGTCCCCGAGGGCACCTCGCTCCGCAAGGTCGACCTCGCCCTCGAGCTGCAGATCCTCTCCTTCTACCAAGAGCACCGGGACACCGAAGGCGTGTAGCGGCCGGAGCTGGCCGGGTCCGCCCTGCTCGATCGTCAGCTCCTCTTCCCGCTCCCGGGACTCGCTTCGCGTCGTCCCGGGCCGCTCGGGCCCCTCTCGCCTGCGGCGAACCGCCCTGCTCGCCGGGTGGGAGCGGGCCTGGCCGGCAGCAGCGCCGGTCTGAGGATCGGGAGCGGTCGGTAGGGTTGGCTCCATGACCGATGCGCCGTCGCCTGGGATTCCCAGCGATCCCGAACCCGTCGTTGAGGCTCCTGCGGGGGCGGTGCCGGCCACGGCCGACGCCGCGGTGGGGAGCGACCACATCATCGGGATGGGCTTCGACAAGGTCACCCGGGCCGGCGAGGTGCTGCTGAACCTGGCCAACCTGGCTCGCGAGGGCCAGATCACGCTGACCGATGCGGTGGTCGTCTACAAGGGCGACGACGAGCGGGTCCACGTGAAGCAGACCGTCGACCTCGACCCCAAGCGGGGCGCCCTCAGCGGCACGCTGTGGGGCCTGCTCGTGGGCAGCTTCTTCGGCCCGGTGGGCGCGGTCCTCGGTGCCGCCTCGGGAGCGGCCAGCGGCGGGCTCGCCGGCAAGCTGATCGACCTCGGCCTCGACGACGCCTGGGTCCGCCAGGTGGCCGAGTGGATCGACCCCGGCACCTCGGCGCTGCTGGTCCTGGTCTCCGACGACGTGCGCCCGGTGGTGGTCCGCGAGCTGAGCCGCTTCGAGGGCCAGGTCCTGTACTGCACGTTCCCCGACGCGGTGCGCCACGAGCTGGAGCGGGCCCTCGGCCACTCCACCGGTGACCGGGCCGACACCGGCGGCACCCAGGTGATCGTCGACGAGCCGGCCGTCTGAGCCGGTGGGCGAGCAGGCGGCGCGCTACCCCGTCCTGCTCGACCTCGACGGCCGGCGCTGCCTGGTCGTCGGCGGCGGGCGGGTGGCCGAGCGGAAGGTTCAGGGGCTGCTCGGCGTTGGAGCAGCGGTGACCGTGCTCGCCCCCACCACCACCGAGGCGCTGGGTGCCCTGGCGAGGAGCGGCGCCGTGGCGTGGCAGGAGCGGTCCTACGAGACCGCCGACCTGGCCGGTGAGCCCTGGGCCTTCGTCGTGGCCGCCACCGACCACCCGGCGGTGAACCGCCAGGTGGTGGCCGACGCCACCACCGCCGGCACGTGGGCCAACGACGCCTCGGCGGCCGACGGCGGCCCGGCGGCGCTGCCGGCGGTCCACCGCGACGGCCCGCTCACCCTGGCCGTCTCCACCGGCGGCGTGCACCCCGGTGCCGCCACCTGGCTGCGGGACCTCGCGGCCGGTGCCATCGGGCCCGAGCACCTGGTGGCGCTGCGGCTCCTGGCGGAGTCCCGGGCGTCCTCCCCTTTGGGGGACGCGCCCCGATTGGCGGGCGGCCGTCGAGTCGGGAATGCTTGACCTCATCCGCGCTGGCCGTGAGGCCGAAGCCAAGGAGCGCCTACAGGCGTGTCTGTCGTCGTCATCGGACTGAACCACCGAACCATGCCGCTCGATCTCTTCGAGCGGATGACCGTCGACGGTGCGCGCCTGCCCAAGGCCCTGCACGACCTCGCGTCCCGTGAGCACCTGGGTGAGGTCGTGGTGCTGAGCACCTGCAACCGCACCGAGGTCTACGCCCTGGCCGAGAAGTTCCACGGCGCCTACGGCGACGTGCGCAACTTCCTCGCCGAGCTGGCCTTCGTCACGCCGGACGAGTTCGCCGACCACCTCTACGTCCACTACGACACCGAGGCCGTCCGGCACCTGTTCTCCGTCGCTGCCGGGCTCGACTCCGCGGTGCTCGGCGAGGCCGAGATCCTCGGCCAGGTCCGCACCGCCTGGGAGCGCGCCGGCGAGGAGGGCACCACCGGCCCCGTCCTCAACCTGCTGTTCCGCCACGCGCTGGAGACCGGGAAGCGGGCCCGCACCGACACCGACATCGCCCGCGGCACCGCGTCGGTCTCGCACGCCGCGGTCGAGATGGCTGCCGAGCGGCTCGGCGACCTGCAGGGCAAGCGGGTCCTGGTGATGGGCGCCGGGGAGATGGCCGAGGGCATGGCCACCGCCCTGCAGCGCGCCGGCGTCACCGACGTCTTCGTGGCCAACCGCACCTGGCGCAAGGCCCGGGCCCTCGCCGACCGCATCGGCGGCCAGGCGGTCCGCCTCTCGGACCTGCCCCTCGCCCTGCTCGAGATCGACCTGCTGCTCACCTCCACCGGCGCCACCGTGCCGGTCGTGGAGCACGACGACTTCGCCCCGGTCATGGCGGAGCGATCCGGCCGGGAGCTGCTCATCGTCGACATCGCCGTGCCCCGCGACGTCGACCCCACGGTCCGGGACCTCCCGGGCGTGACGCTGCTCGACATCAACGACCTGCGCACCTTCGCCCAGGCCGGCATCGAGCGCCGCTCCGGCGAGCTCGAGGCGGTGGTGGCGATCATCGACGACGAGATCGGCCGCTTCCGCACCGCCGCCTCCGCCCGCACCGCCGCGCCGGTGGTGGGCGCCCTGCACCGCTGGGCCGACGACGTGCGCGACGCCGAGCTCACCCGCTTCGACGCCCGGCTCGACGGTCTCGACGACCGCCAGCGCGAGGCCGTCGAGGCCCTCGCCAAGGGCCTCGTCAACAAGCTCCTGCACCGGCCCACCATGGCCCTCAAGGAGCACGCCGGCACGCCCACCGGCGACCGCCTCGCCGAGGCGATGCGCCAGCTCTACGACCTCGACTCTTGAGCCTGCGGCTGGCCACGCGCCAGAGCCCGCTGGCGCTCTGGCAGGCCGAGCACGTGCGCGACCTGCTGGTGGCGGCGCACCCCGGCCTGGCCGTCGAGCTGGTCCCCATGCAGAGCGAGGGCGACGTCCGCCTCGACGTGCCGATCTCGGCCATCGGGGGCAAGGGCGTCTTCGCCAAGGAGGTCCAGCAGGCGGTGCTGGCCGGTCGGGCCGACGTGGCCGTGCACTCGGCCAAGGACCTCCCGGCGGTGACCGTCGAGGGGCTCGTCCTGGCCGCCGTCCCCGAGCGGGGCGACCCGCGCGACGCGCTGGTGGGCGCCACCCTCGACGCCCTGCCCCAGGGCGCCACCGTGGCCAGCGGCTCGCAGCGGCGCCGGGCCCAGCTGGCCCGGCTCCGACCGGACCTCGAAGTTCACCGAGCTCCGCGGCAACATGGCGGCCCGCCTGTCGAAGGTGCCCGACGGCGGCGCCATCGTGGTGGCCGCCGCGGCCTTCCAGCGCCTCGGCCTCGAGCAGCACCTGGCCCAGGTCCTCACCGTCGAGGAGATGGTGCCGCAGGTGGGCCAGGGCGCCCTGGGCATCGAGTGCCGCGAGGGCGACGACGCCACGGCCGGACTGCTGGCGGCCATCGAGCACCGGCTGTCTCGTCGTCGGGTCGACGCCGAGCGGGCGTTCCTGGCCGAGCTCGGCGGCGACTGCGACCTGCCGGCCGGCGCCCACGCCCGGGTGGTGGGCGTCCACGACGAGGGCGACCTGGTGCTCGACGCCTTCCTGGCCACCGACGGCACCCACGAGGCCCGCGTGGTGCGCCACCACGCCACCGGCGACGACCCCGATGCGCTGGGCCACGCCGTGGCCCGCCACCTCCGCACGGTCCTGGGTCCCGACGCCTGAGGCTCAGCGCCCCAGCCGCGCCGACCTCAGAAGCGGCCGGCCCGGCGGTCGCCGGCCAGGCGGCCGTCGGGATCGAGCGTCGTCCGGTAGGCGAGGAGCGCTGCGGGCCGCTGCCAGAGCGGGATCGGCTCGGTGTGGTGGAGCGCCAGGTGGCCGGCGGGGCGCTCGCCGACCCCGCCTGCGGCCTCCCACCTGCTGAGCGCAGCGGCGTGGCGAGCCAGCACCGCGAAGCCCTCGGCCGGGTCCACGAGGTCGGCATCGTCGCCGGGGGCGCGACCCAGGTGCTCGGTCCAGAGGTCCAGGCGGGTCTGGCGCGCCAGCACGCGCGCCCCATCGCCGAGCCCGGCGGGATCGGTCGGCTGGCGCTCGTCGAGCCGTTCGTCGAGGACGGCCGCTCCCACCTCGGAGTCGTGGGTCCACGAGCGGCGGTTCAGGTTGTCGGACCCGACCTCCATCCACACGTCGTCGATGATGCAGACCTTGGCGTGGACGTAGATGGGGGCCCCGGCCCGGTTCACCAGGTCGTAGGCCGCCACGCGGTCGCCGCCGGCGGCCCGCAGCCGCTGGAGGACCCGGTGCCGGGCGAACCGGTTGGCCCAGCCGGTGACCGCGCCGTCGTCGTCGGGGTGGCGGGGGACGATCAGCACCACCTGGAGCGTCGGGTGGGTCGACAGGGCCTCGGCCAGCGCCTTCGCACCGGTCTCCGACCACAGGTACTGGTCCTCGACCACCACGAGGCGTCGCGCCCGGCCGAGCGCCTTGAGGTGGGCCCGGGCCAGGCTCCGCTCGCCATCGGGGGCGAACGCGTAGCGGGGACGGCGCGCCGGATACGTGCGGAGGACCTGGACGTGGCACGGGCCGGTCCCGGTGCGCTGCGCAGGCGGTGCCGGGAGCGGGTCGAGCCGGGCCGGTTGGCGCAGGAGCCGGCGCTGGACGGCCCGGACCGGGTTGCGGTGGTCGAGCCGGCCGGGGTCGTTCCACCGCTCGCGGAACGTCCAACCGAGGTCGTCGGCGGCTGGGCCTCGGACCTCGAGCTGCACGTCGTGCCACGGCGGGCGGTCGCCGTAGGCGGTGTCGAGCTCGTCGGTGGCCTGCGGGTCGCCGCCATGGTCGTGGTCGTCGTGACGGCCGTGGCACAGGTCGATGCCTCCCACGAACGCGACCTCCGCTGCGCCGCTCGGCGCGCCGAGCCCGACCAGGACCAGCTTCTGGTGGTGGCTGCCGCCTCGCCGGACCCGCTCGTCGAGGGCCAGGCACGCTCCCCGGTCGTTGACCTCGCGAGCGAGGTGCATGTTGTCCTGCTCGTCGAAGTGGGCCTGGCGCGGGTGCGAGCGCCACAGCAGACCACGGACGGCCACGCCGCGGTCGGCGAGGGCACCGAGCACGGCTCCGACCTCGGTGTCCGGCCCGTCCAACCGCTCGTCGGCGTGCCCCTCCCAGTCGGCCAGCCACACGTGCCCGGCGGCGGGGACCTGGGCCAGGACCTGGTGCAGCCGCTCGAAGTAGGAGCGCCCGTCTCGGTGGACCGCCACGTCGTTGCCCGAGGTCCAGGCGCAGCCGTCCTGCCGTCGGCGATCGATCTGGGTCCACCGGTTGCCGCGCTCGTCGACGTCGAGGAACCAGTCGCTCGGGTCGTTGGTCGATCGGCGCTCGGGCACGGTCGCAGCATGGCAGAGGCGGCCAGCACCGGGTGCGGGGCTCGAGCGCGTGCCGACGCCGACCACCCGCGGCGCGGCGCCGTACCATCGCCGCCGTGACCGTCTTCCTCGTTGGTGCCGGACCTGGCGATCCCGGGCTGTTGACCCGGCGGGGGGCGGAGCTGCTGGCCCAGGCCGACGTCGTGGTCCACGACCGGCTGTCGGCCGCCGAGCTGCTCGACCTCGCACCCGACGGTGCCGAGCGGATCGACGTGGGCAAGGCCCCCAAGCACCACCGCATGACCCAGGACCAGATCAACGCCCTGCTCGTCGAGCGGGGGCTGGCCGGCCAGGCGGTCGTGCGGCTCAAGGGCGGCGACCCGTTCGTGTTCGCCCGGGGGAGCGAGGAGGCCCAGGCGCTCATCGACGCCGGGGTGCCCTACGAGGTCGTGCCCGGCATCACCTCGGCGCTGGCGGTGCCCGCCTACGCCGGCATCCCGGTCACCCAGCGCTTCTCGTCGACCTCCTTCACCGTCGTCACCGGCCACGAGGACCCCTCCAGCGGCGACGGCACGGTCGACTGGGACGCGGTGGCCCGGGTGGGCGGCACCATCGTCATCCTCATGGGCGTCGGCCGGTGGCCCCAGATCGCCCAGCGGCTGATGGCAGCCGGCCGCCCCGCCGACACTCCGGCGGCTGCCGTGCGGTGGGGCACGCGTCCCGAGCAGCACACCACCCGGGCCACCCTCGCCACCCTCGAGGACCACCCGCTCGACTCGCCGTCCGTGATCGTCGTCGGATCGGTGGCGGGGGAGGACCTCTCGTGGTTCGAGGGCCGTCCGCTCTTCGGCCGCTCCGTGGTGGTCACGCGAGCCCGGGCCCAGGCCTCGGGGCTGGCCGACCGGCTGCGGGCGCTGGGGGCCGACGTGGTGGAGGCGCCCACCATCGCCGTCGACGACCCGTCCGACGGCGGCTTCGCCCTGTCCTACGCCATCGGCCGGGTGGCGTCGTTCGACTGGCTGGTCGTCACCTCGCCGAACGGCGTCGAGCGCACCATGGACGCCGTCGGCGACGCCCGCACGCTGGCGGGGGTCTCGGTGGCGGCGGTGGGCACCGGCACCGCGGAGGCCCTGGCGCGGCGGGGGATCGTGGCCGACCTGGTGCCGGAGCGCTTCGTGGCCGAGGGCCTGCTGGAGGTGTTCCCCGCACCGCCCGACGGTGGCGGGAAGGTGCTGCTGGCCGTGGCCGCCGGCGCTCGGCCGGTCCTGCGCGACGGGTTGCGGGAGGCCGGGTGGAAGGTCGAGGTCGTCGACGCCTACCGCACGGTCCCGGTGGTGCCCGACGAGGCGACCACCGCCCGCATCGAGGCGGCCGACGCCGTGACCTTCACGTCCTCGTCGACCGTCACCAACCTGGTCGACGCGGTGGGCGTCGAGCGGGTGCCGCCCGTGGTGGCGTCGATCGGGCCCGTCACCTCGGCCACCGCGGTCCAGCAGGGGCTCACCGTCTCGGTGGAGGCCGATCCCCACACCGTCGACGGGCTGATCGCCGCGCTGCTGGGGGCGCTGGCTCCCCCAGCCTGACGGGCACCTGTCACGTCTGCTGCGTGGCGGGGGCCGGAGCCCGGCGTGTCAGACTCGACCGGTGCCCGTCGTCGCCCTCGAAGCCCTCCCCGACCGCATCCTGGTGGCCCCCGAGGTCGCCGAGGCGCTGGGTGCCGGCCGGGCCGTGGTGGCCCTCGAGAGCACGATCATCAGCCACGGCCTGCCCCGGCCCCGGAACCTGGAGATCGCCGCGGACATCGAGGCGGCGGTGCGCGGCCAGGGCGCGGTGCCCGCCACCATCGCCGTGGTCGGCGGCGTGGTCCGCATCGGCCTCGACGCCGAAGCGCTCGGGGTGATCGCCACCTCCGAGGACGTCGTGAAGGTCAGCTTGCGCGACGTCGCCACCGTGGCGGCCCGTGGCGGCCACGGCGCCACCACCGTGGCGTCCACCGCCCACCTCGCCGCCCTCGTGGGGATCGACGTGTTCGCCACCGGCGGGCTGGGCGGCGTGCACCGCGAGGCCAGGGAGACCTGGGACGAGTCGGCCGACCTCACCACGCTGGGCACCACGCCCATCACCATCGTCTCGGCCGGCGTGAAGTCGATCCTCGACGTTCCCGCCACCTTGGAGCGGCTCGAGACGCTCAACGTCGCGGTGGTGGGCTTCGGGACCGACCGGTTCCCCGGCTTCTACCTCAACGACTCCGGCTTCGGGCTCGACTGGCGGGTCGACTCGCCCGAGGAGGTGGCGGCGATCATGGCCGCCCGCCGCGACCTGGGCGCCGACAGCACGCTGCTGGTCACCAACCCCCTCCCGGTCGACCGCCAGGTCGACCCGGACCTGCACGAGCGGGTGCTGCACGAGGGGCTGGCGGCGGCCACGGCGGCGGGGGTGCGGGGCAAGGACGTCACGCCGTTCCTGCTGGCCCACTTCCACGAGGCCACCGGCGGCGAGAGCCTCCGTGCCAACATCGAGATCATCCTGGGCAACGCCGCCCTGGCCGCACGCATCGCCGTCGCCGCCGCGAACCACTGAGGGACCCGCACCGATGAGCGACAGCACCACCCCCGCGGTCGAGGCCGCCCCCAGCGACGTCATGGTGGTCGGCGACCTCATGGTCGACGTCGTCGCCGTGCACAAGGACCCGCTCAACCCCGGCTCGGACACCCCGGCGCGCGTCCGGCTCAACGGCGGCGGCTCGGCTGCCAACACGGCCTCCTGGCTGGCCGCGCTGGGCGAGCGGCCGCGGCTGCTCGCCGCCACCGGCGACGACGACCTCGGCGCCCGCGCCCGCAACGAGCTGGCTGCGGCCGGCGTCGACGTGGTGGGCCCGACCCTGGCCGACGAGGCCACCGGCACCTGCGTCGTGCTGGTGGGCCCCGACGGCGAGCGGACCATGCTCCCGGACCGGGGCGCCAACGACCGCCTGCCCGTGAGCGCCGTCATCGAGTCGCTCGACCCGCTGCCCGGGTGGGTGCACCTCTCGGGCTACGCCCTGCTGGGCGAGGGGTCCCGCAACGCCGGCAAGGCCGCCATCTCGGCGGCCCTCGCCGCCGGGTGCACCGTGTCCGTCGACGCCGCCAGCGCCGCCCCGCTCAAGTCGGTCGGCGCCTCGGCCTTCCTCGACTGGATCGAGGGCGCCGACATCGTCTTCGCCAACGACGCCGAGATCGAAGCCCTCGGCGGGGTCGCCGCCGTGCTCGGCAAGGTGGCCTCGGTGGCGGTCAAGCACGGCTCGGCCGGCGCCACCTGGACCGACGGCGTCGACTCCGCGGTGGCCGACGGCCTGCCGGTCGACCTGGCCGACTCCACCGGTGCCGGCGACGCCTTCGCCGCCGGCTGGATCGCCGCCCGCCGCGCCGGCGACGAGGTCGAGGCCGCCCTGAACGCCGCCGTCGCCGCCGGCGCCACGGCCGTCACCCGCCAGGGCGCCCGCCCCGCCACCGCCTAGCCCCGCCCCCTCCCCACCCTCGTCGTGGGTTGGGATGTGGTCGCTGGTTGACCGGGATCCAGCCCGGCTCGGGGTGGTGCGTGCCCGACCGGTTGGCGGTGGGGGCGGGGGCGCGTGGCACCCTGGGGCGGTGACCGCGCTGCCGCTGCCCGACGCTGTCGTCTTCGACTTCGACGGGCTGGTGTTCGACTCCGAGACGCCGATCTTCGAGGCCTCCCGGAGCGCGCTGCGGGCGATCGGCCACGACATCACCGTCGAGGGCTGGTCGACGGTGATCGGCCACGGCGAGGCCGACTCCTTCCACCGCATGGAGGCGGCGGTCGGCTCGGCGATCGACCAGGAGGCCTACGCCGCGGCCTACGCGGCGACCGACCGGTCGTGGCGCGACACCATCCCGGCCAACCCCGGCGTGGAAGCGCTGTTGGACGCGCTCCGCGGGGCCGGCGTGCCGTGCGCCATCGCGTCGAGCTCGCCCTCGGGCTGGATCGAGGACCACCTGTCGCGCCTCGGCCTGCGAGATCGGTTCGCCACCATCGCCAACGCCGACCGGGTCCACGGCCGCACCAAGCCGGCGCCCGACTCCTACCTGCTGGCCTGCGCCGACCTCGGGGTCGAGCCGGCCCGCTGCGTGGCCCTGGAGGACTCGTCCCCCGGGATCGCCGCGGCGGTGGCCGCCGGCCTCAAGGTGGTGGCCGTGCCCAGCCACATCACGGTGCACACCGACCTCACCGCCGCCCACCGCACCGTGCCCAGCCTCGAGCACCTGACCCTGGCCGAGCTGGCCGAGCTGGTGGCGGACCGCGCCGCCTGACCCGCCTGGCCGGCCGGCCCGATGGCGGGGCGCCGGCCGACCGTGGCGAACGGGTGGACCGCGCAAAGCCGGAGGCGCCGCCGGGGAGCCGTGGGTACCGTCGTCGGGTGCTCCCCTCCGACCTCGGCCACCTGATCGACCTCGGCCAGCCCGCCCTCTCGCCCGACGGCTCGCTCGTGGCGTTCGTGGTGCGGCGGACCGACCTCGACGCCAACCGCTACCGCTCGGCCGTCTGGCTGGCCCCCACCGATGGCTCGCGGCCGCCCCGCCAGCTCACCGCCGGCACCGAGGGCGACGGCAACCCGGCGTGGTCGCCCGACGGGTCCCGCCTCGCCTTCACCAGCAGCCGTGAGAAGCAGGGCGACGAGCAGCGCTCCACGCTGCACGTCCTCGCCATCGACGGTCCCGGCGAGACCGTCACCCTCACGTCGCAGCCCGAGGGGCTGGCCGAGCTCCGGTGGTCGCCCGACGGCACCCGCATCGCGTTCTCCTGCCGGCAGCGGGGCGAGCGCTACGCGGCCGGCGACGACGACGCCTCCCGCCCGCCCCGGAAGATCACCCACCTGCTCAACCGGCTGAACGGCGAGGGCTTCATCACCGACCGGCCCAACCGGATCTGGGCGGTGCCGGCCGACGGGTCCGGCCCCGCGGTCGCCGTCAGCGGCGGCGACAACCCCGGCGACCACGCCAGCCCCACCTGGTCGCCGGACGGCACCCGTCTGGCCTTCACCGCCAGCAGCGAGCCCGACTGGGACCTCGACCTGCGCACCGGCGTGCACGCGGTGACCGTGGGCGAGGGCGTGCCCGAGGAGGCGCTCGTCCCCGAGCGGCTCGTCGGCGGGCCCATCGGGTGGACCGGGCTGGCCTGGTCGCCCGACGGCACCCGCATCGTGGGGCTCACCGAGGACCTGGCGGTCAGCGTCTCGAACTACCGGGTGGCCGTGCTGCAGGTGGCCGACGGCTCGGTCACGTACCCGGCCGACGCGCTCGACCGGAGCCATGCCCCGTACCCCGGCGCCCGGCCGCCGGTGTGGGACGACGAGCACCTGGTGTTCAACGCCGAGGACCGGGGTGCGGTGAAGCTGTTCCGGGTGCCCGCCGACGGAGCGGCGGCGCCCGAGATCGTGCTCGGAGGCGCCGAGCGCACGGTGGCCGGCTTCGACCTCGCGGCGGGGGTGGTGGCCTACACCAGCACCACCACCGACCGGCTGGCCGAGGTCCACGTCCTCGACGCCGACGGCACCGAGCGCCGCCTGACCACGCTCACCGACGGCTTCCACCGCCGCCGCCCGGCGCACCCCACCGAGCGCTTCACCGTCGCCTCGCCCTCGGAGGGCGACCTCGACGCATGGCTGGTCACCCCGGCCGACCTCGATCGGTCGAAGCCCCACCCCGTGCTGCTCAGCATCCACGGCGGGCCGTTCACCCAGTACGGCGAGCGGTGGTTCGACGAGTTCCAGCTGTGGGCCAGCGCCGGGTACTGCGTGCTGTTCACCAACCCGCACGGGTCGAGCGGCCGCGAGCAGGCGTTCGGGAGGGCCATCCGGTCGCCCTTCTCGGCCGTCGAGCCGGGCAGCGGGTGGGGCGGGCAGGACGCCGACGACGTCCTGGCCGTGCTCGACCACGCCCTCGGCGCCTTCCCCTTCCTCGACGCCGACCGCGTGGGCGTGCTGGGGGGCAGCTACGGCGGCTACCTCACGTCCTGGCTGGTGGGCCACACCGACCGCTTCGCCGCCGCCTGCTCCGAGCGGGCCGTCAACAACCTGCTGACCTGCGAGTGGTCCTCGGACGCCGCGGGTCTGTTCCGGTGGCAGCTGGGCCTGTCGCACCTGGAGGGCCCCGAGGAGTACCTGCGGATGTCGCCCATCACCTACGTCGAGCAGATCACCACGCCGATGCTGCTCCTGCACAGCGAGGAGGACCTGCGCTGCCCCGTCGAGCAGGCCGACCAGCTGTGGGTGGCGCTGCGGATGCTCGGCCGCGAGGTGGAGTACCACCGCTTCCCCGGGGAGAGCCACGAGCTGTCCCGCAGCGGGAGCCCCAAGCACCGGGTGCAGCGCGCCCAGCTCATCCTCGACTTCTTCGACCGCCACCTCAAGGTCGGACCGGCGGCGGGCTGAGGCCTCAGCGAGCGCCGTTGCGCACCAGCCAGGCGGCGGCCTCGCCTCTGGTGGCCACGCCGAGCTTGGCCAGGATGTTGGACACGTGCACGCCGGCCGTGCGCGGCGAGATGTAGAGCCGCTCGGCGAGGTCGGCGTTCGACAGGCCCTCCGCCACCAGGGCCAGCACCTCGCGCTCGCGAGGGGTGAGCGCCGGCGGGCCGTCGACCGTGGCCGCCAGCGGTCCGCCGCCCAGCCGCCGGTCGAGGGCGGCCAGCTGGTCGCGGCGGCGCCCGGGCCAGCGCTGCAGCAGCAGCCGGGCCGCCGCGGCGTGGGGGCGGGCCTCCTCGGCGCGCCCGAGGCCGATGAGAGCTCGCGCCGCCGCGAGGTGGTCGCTGGCGGCGTGAGGCGCCGCCATGGGCAGGTCGAAGGGCTCGACCAGGAAGGTCGCCTCGAGGTGCTCGAGGGCGAGCTTGAGGTTGCCGTCGGCCAGCTCGACGTGGCCGAGGTACCGCCGCTGGGCGTAGGCGGTGGACCGCGACTCGAAGCCCCAGATCCGCGCCATCGAGGCCACCAGGCGGCGGGCGTCGTCGGGCGCGAACCCGGGCTCGCCCACCAGGTCGAGCACGTCGTCGAACGTGGCGGCGTCGAGGCCGTCGACCTCCCCCTTCGACACCAGGGCGCCCAGGTGGGTGGCCACGTCGCCGGGGCGACGGGCGGCCACCGCGACGGCCAGGCGGACGCCGAGGAGGAACTCCTGCTTCTCGCGGCCCACCTCGCGGACCTCGCCCAGGAGCCGCTGGGCCCGTTCCACCTCGGCGCTCTCGAGGGCCAGGCCGATCTCGCGCAGGTGGAGCCAGCCCGACTGGTCGCCGCGGCGCTCGCGGTCGAGGCGCCGGAACTCGGCCACCCAGTGGTCGGCCTGCTCGCGGTCGCCGTCGTAGAGGGCGATCTCGAACTGGCCGAGGGTGTAGGCGTAGGTCCCCTCGGGGTCCCAGCCGGCCCGGTCGGCGGCGGCCCGCATCAGCTCGAGCAGCTCGCGCCGCTCGCCCGAGGGCAGGACGCCCAGGCTGGAGAACGCGGCGTTGCTCCAGGCCCGCGCCGCCACGAAGTCCTCGCCGGCGGCGTTGGCCTCCTCGGCCACCGAGCGCAGGAGCAGGACGCTGTCGCGCACCGAGGCCCGGTGGTTCACCAGGGCGCTGCCCTTCTCGACCAGGGCGGCGCGCCGGATGCTGGGCAGGTCGAGCCGCTCGGCGGCCTCCACGGCCCGCTCGGCCCATGCGAGGGCGTCGTCGACCCGGGCGCGCAGCATGGCCTGCTGGGCGAGGGCGGCGAGCAGGGCGGTGCGCTCCTCGCCGTCGGCGAGCACGTCGAGGTCGGCCACCATGTCCTCGATGATCGGGGCCAGCGACGCTTCGTCGCCGCGCTCCCAGTAGAGGCGCATGAGGAGTCGGCGCGCCTCCGAGCGGCCCTCGAGGTCACCCGCCCGCTCGGCCTGGGTGGCCCACCGCTCGGCGTGGGCGACGGCGTCGTCGTTCAGGCCGGCCAACCAGGCCGAGCGGGCGGCCGCCGAGCGCAGGGCGAGGTCGTCGTCCTCCTCGCTCAGGCCCAGCTCGGCCAGCTCGAGCGCCTGGAAGCTCGACCCGATGGCGAGGTAGCGCTCGCTGCCGCGACGGGCGAGGTCGACCATCTCGGCGGCTCGGCCGGCGCCACGGGCGTGGCGGGCCATCACCGCGAAGTTGTGGCTGTCGGCCCGCTGGAGGGCGTCGAGGGCGGCTTGGTGGATGCGGCGGTGCTCGCGCCCGAGGAGCCGCTGCTCGATGGCCTCCCGCGAGAGGTCGTGGCGGAACCCGAAGACGTCGGGCTCGGTCTCGACCAGCAGCCCGTGGGCGATGAGGTCGCGGAGCACGCCGATCAGCTCGGTCTCCTCGAGGCCGGTCACCGCGGCGAGCACGTCGAAGGTGACGCGTCGTCCGAGCACGGCGGCGGTCTCGATGGTGGCGCGAGCGGTGGGCTCGAGCCCGTCGACCTGGTTGTGCACCGCCTCGGCCAGGTTCCAGGGCAGCGGCGCGGTGTCGAGGTCCTCCAGCGCGGCGCCCCCGGAGGCGACGAGCAGCTCCTCGAGGAAGAACGGGTTGCCGCCGCTGCGGGCGTGCAGGCCCTCGGCCACCCGGTAGCTCGGTTGGCCGCCGTAGACCGCAGCGAGGAAGTCGCGCACGTCGGCCACCGAGAAGCGGTCGAGGCGCAAGTGCACCGTCGACGGTCGGCGCTCGAGGCGGGGGAGGGCCTCGGTCAGCGGGTGCCGGCGCGTGAGGTCGCGCGGCCGGTAGGTGCCGAGCAGCACCTGGGGCGGCCGTCCGGCCTCACGGGCGCCGAGCTGCTCCAGCAGGGCGATGCTCTCGGAGTCGGCCCAGTGCAGGTCCTCGAAGACCACCACGGACCGCCGGTCGCCCACCAGGTCGTCGAGCAGCTCGCGGGCCAGGGCGAAGCGGGTGGCCAGCGGTCCCTGGCCCTGGTCGGCGCCCGAGGGGCGGAGGGCCACCACGCCCGTCGTCGGGGGCGACGTGGTCGGAGACGGCGTCGAGGAGCAGCTCGAAGGGGTGGCTCAGCCCGCCGGGGTCGGCCTGGCCGGCGAGGACGAGGACGTCGTCGGGCAGCTGGGCCTGCAGCTCGCGCAGCAGGCGGGACTTGCCGATCCCGGCGCCGCCGCCGATCAGCCCGAGGCCGCCCTCCGGCGATGCCAGGAGCGAGCTCAGCCGGTCGAGGTGGGTGGCACGACCCACCATGACCGGGCTGAGCCCACTTCTCCCGGCAAGCATGGGGCGATCGTACCGATCACCCGCGGCCGAGGCGCCGGCCCCCGCCGGAGCCTCGGATGCCGATGGTGCGGGGGCCGGAGCCCCCGGGGGCGAGGGGACGGGGCCCCTAGAAGATGCGGGCCGGCCGGGCCGCACCGATGCTCGGGGTGCGCACCGATGCCCGGTGCGACGCCACCTCGATGTCGATCTCCCGGGCGCCACGGCGGCGACCACCGGTCCGCTCCGAGCCGAACCGCCCGGCCGTGATCCGTTCGTACAACCTTCCGCTCATCGCAGGGCCTCCTGGTCTCGCCCCGACCGCTCTGGCCGGTGGCATGGATCCATCGTGCGCCTCTGAGGTAGGCCGCCACATCGGTCGCGATGCGTATTCGCGTGGCCGCGCGCTACCTAGGCCGGACGTCACACGACCTACGTCGGAGAATCGGTGCTGGTCAGCGAGGGGCCGGCGCCGACCGGTGGTCGGGCCGGCCGGCGCCGCCCGTAGGCTCGCGCCGTGTTCCCGCAGCGCCGCCTCCGCCGGCTCCGCCGCACCCCGGCCCTGCGCCGGATGGTGGCCGAGACCGTCCTCACGCCGAACGACCTGATCGCCCCGCTGTTCGTGCGCGAGGGCATCACCGAGCCGCAGCCGATCGCCTCCATCCCCGGCGTCTCGCAGCACACGCTCGAGTCGCTGCGCCAGGAGGTGCGCGAGCTGATCGACGTGGGCGTGCCGGGCGTGATCCTCTTCGGCGTGCCCGAGCACAAGGACGCCGAGGGCAGCGGGGCCAGCGATCCGGACGGGATCGTCCAGGTGGCGCTGCGGGACCTGCGCGACGCCTTCGGCGACGACGTCGTGCTCATCGCCGACCTGTGCCTGGACGAGTACACCGACCACGGCCACTGCGGGCTGCTCACGCCCGAGGGCCTCGTCGACAACGACACCACCCTCGACCGCTACGCCGAGGTGGCGGTGGCCCAGGCCGATGCGGGGGTCGACATCGTGGCGCCGTCCGGGATGATGGACGGCCAGGTGGCGGCCATCCGCGACGCGCTCGACGAGGAGGACTGGGTCGACGTGTCGGTGATGGCCTACGCCGCCAAGTACGCCTCCGGGCTCTACGGCCCCTTCCGCGACGCGGTCGACGTGGAGATCGCCGGCGGGGGCGATCGCCAGGCGTACCAGCAGGACTTCCGCAACCGCCGGGAGGCGCTCGAGGAGGTGCGGGCCGACGTGGCCGAGGGGGCCGACATCGTCATGGTGAAGCCGGCGATGGCCTACCTCGACATCGTGGCCCAGGTGCGCGCCGAGCACGACCTGCCGCTGGCGGCGTACCACGTGTCGGGCGAGTACTCGATGATCAAGGCGGCGGCCGCCAACGGCTGGATCGACGGCGACCTGGTGGCCCTCGAGCACCTCACCGCCATCAAGCGGGCGGGTGCCGATGTCATCCTCACCTACCTGGCCAAGGAGGTCGCCCAGACGCTGGGCGGCTGACCGACCGCTTCGGGTGAGCCCCACGTCGCGGGGCGCGGCGGCCCGGACGCCCTCTGCGTCGGCCCCGTCGGCGCGGCGGTCGCGGCGGCCCGATCCAGCGCGGGGCCGACCCCGGCCCGCCTACGCTCGCCAGGCGCCAAACCCCCCTCCTCCCGACGCACCGAGGCCTCCCGTGACCACCAACTCCGAACTCTTCGAGCGGGCCCAGCGGGTCATCCCGGGCGGGGTGAACTCGCCGGTGCGCGCCTTCGGCTCGGTGGGCGGGACGCCCTACTTCGTGGCTCGGGCGGAGGGCGCGAGGGTGTGGGACGTCGAGGGCACCGAGTACCTGGACCTGGTCCAGTCCTACGGCGCCATCATCGGCGGCCACGCCCACCCGAAGGTGATCGAGGCCATCCGGTCCGCCGCCCTGGACGGCACCTCCTACGGCGCCCCCACCGAGCGCGAGGTGCTGGTGGCCGAGGCCGTCTCGGAGCGGGTGCCGAGCTGCGAGAAGGTGCGCATGGTGTCGAGCGGCACCGAGGCCACCATGACCGCGCTCCGCCTGGCCCGGGGGGCCACCGGCCGCACCAAGGTCGTGAAGTTCGCCGGCAACTACCACGGGCACGGCGACGCGCTGCTCGCCGAGTCCGGCTCGGCCGTCGCCCACCTCGACCCCGTCCACTCGCCCGACGGCGTCCCGGGCTCGGCGGGCGTCCCGCCCACCGCCGTGGCCGAGACCCTGGTGGTGCCCTACAACCAGGTCCCGACGCTCGACGACACCGTCGCCTGCGTGATCGTCGAGCCCATCGCCGCCAACATGGGCCTCGTCGCCCCGGTCCCCGGGTTCCTGGCCGGCCTGCGCACCGAGTGCGACCGGGTGGGCGCGCTGCTCATCTTCGACGAGGTCATCACCGGCTTCCGCGTGGCCCGGGGCGGGGCCCAGGCCACCTTCGAGGTCCGGCCCGACCTCACGTGCTTCGGCAAGGTCATCGGCGGCGGCCTGAACGTGGGCGCCTTCGGCGGCCGCGCCGACCTCATGGACCTCCTCGCCCCGCTCGGGCCGGTGTACCAGGCCGGCACCCTCTCGGGGAACCCCCTCGCCACCGCCGCGGGGCTCGCCGCGCTCGACCTGCTCGACGACGGCGCCTACGAGCAGCTCACCGGCACCGCCGCCCGCCTGGCGGACGGGCTGGCCCAGGCGCTGCAGGGCGCCGGCCTCACCGTGCAGGTGCCCCGCGCCGGCACCCTCGTGGGGCTGTTCTTCGGCACCGAGCTGCCGGTCGACTACGCCGGCGCCCGGGGCACCGACGAGGCGGCCTACGCCGCGCTGTTCCACGCCCTCCTGTCGCGGGGGGTGGCGCTGGCGCCCGGCGCCTACGAGGTGCTGTTCCCGGGCCTGGCCCACACCGACGCCGTGGTCGACGAGATCGTCGAGCGCGCCGGCGCGGCAGCGATCGCGGTGGCGGGGGCCGGCTGATGGCGGACCGACGAGGACCGCAGGGCACCCGCACGTGAGCGCCGCAGCCTCCCTCGGCGGCACCCCCTTCGGCGGCCGCGGCCCGGTCCTGCCGACCGGCCTGGACCCCGCCGTCCTCCTCGGGTCGGTCCCCGACCTGCTGGTCCTCGCCGACGGCGAGGGCGGCATCTGCTGGGTGGCCAACGGGGGCTCGGAGCTCTTCGGCTGGCAGGAGCACGACCTCGTCGGCCGGTCGATGTTCGACCTGTTCGCCAAGGACGCCAACCACCGGCTGCACGTCGAGGCGCTGGCCGAGGTGCTGTCGCGTCCGGGGGTGCACGGGCCGATCGAGGTCACCATCGTCCAGGCCGACGGGCAGCTCCGCGAGGTGGAGCTCTTCGTCACCAACGCCCTGGACGACCCCGCCGTGGGCTACCTGGTGGCCAGCTGCCGCGACATCACCCGGCGCGACACGGTGGTCGAGGAGCTGCGCCAGCGCGAGGCCTGGGCCACCAGCCTGCTCCGGGGCTCCACCGACCTGATCATGGTGTGCGATCGGCTCGGCGGGCTGGTCTACGTCAGCCCGTCGGTGTCGAGGATCCTCGGGCGCGAGCCGGGCACGATGGTCGGGCGCTCCCTCGCCGACTTCGTGCACGCCGACGACCTGCTGGCCGACCCCGACGCCGCCCCGGCCATCGACCGGCTGCTCGGCACCGGCCCGGGCCGCATCCCGCTGGTCCGCTTCGAGCACGCCGACGGGTCCTGGCGGCGCCTCCGCCTCGGCCGGGCGTCGAGCGACCGCGCCAGCGACCACTCCATCCTGTTCACCGGCCGGGACCTCACCGACGAGGAGGGCGCCGCCGACCTGCTCAGCGAGCAGACCGTCCTCCTGGAGCGCATCGCTCGCGGCGCGCCCGTGGCCGACACGCTCCGCGCCCTGGAGCACCTGGCCAGCCGGCGCCTGGCCGACGGCGACCTCACGGTCGGCTTCTTCGATCCCACCGGGGCCTACCTCAGCCAGCCCGGCGCGGTCGATCCCGCCCTGGTGGGCATCCTCGAGCGCACCGGGATCATCCGGCCGCCGGGCCACCCCTCGCCCAGCCAGCCCGGTCCGGTCTTCCGGCGCAACGAGGGGTGGGACTCCGTGCTCCGGGCCGCGTCGAGCGGCGCGTACGCCACCGCCTGGGTGGCCGACCTGGTGGCGGCCGACGGCATCGTCTCGGGGCGGGTGGCCTTGCTGCGCCACCACGCCGGCGAGCTGACCGCCGAGGAGACCGACCTGTTCGGCCTGGTGGTCGACCTGGCCACCATCGCCGTCGAGCGCCACGACCTCCAGGCCCGCCTCGCCCACGGCGCGCTGCACGACGAGCTGACCGGCTTGCCCAACCGGCGCGACCTGCTGATCCGGCTGCGCGAGATGTTCTCGACCCCGGAGTCGGTCGGGGGCCTGCTGTTCGTCGACCTCGACCGCTTCAAGCTCATCAACGACAGCCTCGGCCACGACGCCGGCGACCAGCTCCTGCAGGAGGTGGCCACCCGGTTCCGCCGCACGCTGCGGCCCCACGACGTCGTGGCCCGCGTGGGCGGCGACGAGTTCGTGGTCCTCTGCCCGGAGCTCGACACCGTCGAGGCGGTCGCCCGGGTGGCCGACCGCCTCACCGCCACCCTCGCCGAGCCCGTCGACCTGCCCGGCGGCCGCGTGGTGGTGTCCTCCAGCATCGGGGTGGTGCACGTCGTCGGCGAGGCCGAGCCCACCGCCGTGCTCCAGGACGCCGACCTCGCCATGTACGAGGCCAAGCAGCTCGGGCGCAACCGCGTGGCGCTGTTCCACGACGGCCTCCGCGAGCGGGCCATCGCCCGCCTCGAGGTCGAGAACGCCCTGCGCGACGCCATCCGCTACGACGAGATGCAGCTCCACTACCAGCCGGTCATCCGCCTCCGCGACGGCGAGATGGTGGGCGTCGAGGCGCTGCTGCGCTGGCAGCGGCCCGGCGTCGGCATGGTCCAGCCGGGTGCGTTCGTGCCGGTGGCCACCGACACCGGGCTGATCCTCCCGCTCGGCCGCTGGGTCATCGAGCAGGCGGCCGAGGCCGCGGCGCGCTGGCCCACCCTCGAGGTGGCGGCCAACCTGTCGGCCCGCCAGCTGGCCGACGCCGACCTGGTCGACTTCGTGGCCGGCGCGCTGGAGCGCAACGGCGTCGAGCCGTCGCGGCTCTGCCTGGAGGTCACCGAGGCCGACCTCATCACCGACACCGAGGTGGTGGTCGACCAGCTGGCGCGGTTCAAGGAGCTCGGCGTCCGCCTGGCCATCGACGACTTCGGCACCGGCTTCGCCACCCTCGACTACCTCCGCCGCTTCGCCTCGGCCGACATCCTCAAGGTCGACGCCTCGTTCGTGGCCGGGGTCACCGATCCGTCGTCGCACGACCTCGCCATCGTCTCGGCCGCCATGGTGCTGGCCGACAACCTGGGCTTCGTCACCGTCGCCGAGGGCATCGAGACCGAGGCCCAGCGCGAGGTGCTGGAGCGCCTCGGCTGCGAGTTCGCCCAGGGCTACCTGTTCAGCCGGCCCGTGGCGGCCGGCGAGATCGACGCCCTGCTGGCGGCGCGCGCCCTGCCCTCGGCCTGAGCCGGCGGGCCCGCCCGCCCAGGCGGCCGGAGCCGCTACCCGTCGCTGAGCGGCCCCTGGGGCTGCGGGCGCTGGGACCGGGCCCAGAGGAACATGGCGGCCCCGACCACGGCCAAGGCGACGCCCAGGATGGTGAGCGAGCTCGAGCTGCTGCTGGCGCCGTAGGCGGCGATCGCCACGCCGGCCACGACATCGAACAGCGCCGTGCGCTGCAGCACGGTGACGGTCTGCTGGGGGAGGGCCATGGCGCCCATCCTGGCCGAACCCGCAGGCCGGTCGGCGCGTCCCGTCACGGCCCGTTCACCCGGGCGGGGTACATCGGGGTGTTCGGGCGCGGTAGAAGGGGGTAGGGCCGAACCGCCCCCACCAGCCGACCCCCCTGGAGCACCTCCATGACCACCGCCGGATTCCGCCGTGAGCGCCTCGGGGACCTGCAGGCCGGCGTCGACGCCGCCCTGGCCGACCTCGGTGAGCGAGACGCGGTGGCCCGGCTCTGGGCCCGGGACCACACCCTGTGGGCCGAGGACCCCACCGAGATCAGCGATCGCATGGGCTGGCTCGAGGTCACCGACGACATGCTCGCGGCCGGGGCCCGCCTCGACGCCGTGGCCGAGCAGGCGAAGGCCGACGGCTTCACCCACGTGGTGGTCATGGGCATGGGCGGCTCCAGCCTGTTCCCCGAGGTGCTGGCCCGCACCTTCGGCGAGGTGGCCACCGGCCTCGAGCTGTCGGTGCTCGACAGCACCGACCCGGCCGCCGTCGCCGGCATCCTGGCCCAGTCCCCGCCGGAGACAACGCTGTTCGTGGCGTCCTCGAAGTCCGGCGGCACCGTGGAGACGCGCAGCCACCTCGACTTCTTCTGGGATCGCGTCGCTCGTCCCGAGGCGTTCGCCGTGGTCACCGACCCGGGCTCGGCCCTCGGCGACCTGGCCCGGGAGCGCAGCTACCGCGAGGTCTTCGAGAACCGCACCGACATCGGTGGTCGCTACTCGGCGCTCAGCTTCTTCGGCCTCGTCCCCGCCGCCCTCGCCGGGGTCGACTGGCGGGCTCTCGTCGCCTCGGCCCAGGCCGTCTCGCCGGCCCTGCGCGACGGCGACCCCGCCGCCAACCCGGGCCTGCGCCTCGGCGCCATCCTCGGCGCCGCGGTCAAGGCTGGCCGGGACAAGGTCACCCTCGTGATCGACCCGCGCATCGAGACGTTCGGCCTGTGGCTCGAGCAGCTGCTGGCCGAGTCCACCGGCAAGCACGGCACGGGGACCGTGCCCATCGTCGACGAGCCGCTCGGCCCGAGCGACCTCTACGGCGCCGACCGCCTGTTCGTGGCCATCGGCGACGTCGACCAGGAGATCGGCCTCGACGTGCTGGCCGGCGAGGGGCACCCGGTCGTGGAGCTGTCCTTCGCCGAGGCCACCGACCTCGGGGCCCAGGTCCTGCTGTGGGAGGTCGCCACCGCCCTGTGCGGCGCGGTGCTCGAGATCAACCCCTACGACCAGCCCAACGTGGCCGAGGCCAAGGAGGCCACCAAGGAGGTCCTGGCGTCGGGTCGGCCCGACCTGCCCGCCACCACCCTGGCCGAGGTGCTCGACCAGGTCGGGCCCGGCGACTACCTCGCCGTCCAGGCCTACATGGAGCCGTTCGACCCGGCGGTGCCCCAGCTCGAGGAGCTGCGCCTCGCCCTGCGGGACGAGTT
This sequence comes from Aquihabitans sp. G128, assembly GCF_019048865.1. GTDB lineage: Bacteria > Actinomycetota > Acidimicrobiia > Acidimicrobiales > Iamiaceae > Aquihabitans. The sequence continues at coordinate 3,666,350 of NZ_CP077604.1, forward strand.
CAAGGTGGCCACCACGTTCGGCATCGGCCCCCGCTTCCTGCACTCCACCGGCCAGCTCCACAAGGGCGGCCCGCCCACCGGCGTGTTCCTCCAGGTCGTCGGCGACGATCCGTCCGACGCGGCGATCCCGGGGCAGGACTTCACCTTCTCCGAGCTCAAGCACGCCCAGGCCGACGGCGACCTCGCCACCTTCGCCAAGCACGGCCTGCGGGCCGTGCGCACCACCCTCGCCGAGCTGGCCGCCCGCGCCTGAGCGCGCCCGCTCGCCCCCGTCCACCCCCGCACACCCCACGGGCACGTCACCACCAAGGAGCAACGAATGAAGCTGGGCATGATCGGCCTCGGGAAGATGGGCGGGAACATGGCCGAGCGGCTGCGCCGCCACGGCCACGAGGTCGTCGGCATGGACCCGGGCATCGAGTCCGCCGACGCCCACTCGCTGGAGGAGCTGGTGCCGCTGCTCGCCGCCGAGGGCCAGCCCAAGGTGGCCTGGAGCATGGTCCCCGCCGGCGACATCACCGACGCCACCATCAAGCGCCTCGGCGAGCTGCTCTCCGAGGGCGACCTGGTCATCGACGGCGGCAACTCGAACTACCTCGACTCCATCCGCCACGGCGAGGAGCTGGCGGCCAAGGGCATCCACTTCGTCGACAGCGGCACCTCGGGCGGCGTGTGGGGCCTCGAGAACGGCTACGCCCTCATGGTGGGCGGCACCGACGAAGCCGTGGCCATCGCCCAACCGATCTTCGACGCCCTCTCGCCGGAGAAGGGCTACGCCCACACCGGCCCGGTGGGCGCCGGGCACTACGTGAAGATGGTCCACAACGGCATCGAGTACGGCCTCATGCAGGCCTACGCCGAGGGCTACGCCATCCTCGAGGCCTCGCCGCTCGGCATCGACGTCGAGGCCGCCATCGGCTCGTGGCAGGAGGGGAGCGTCGTCCGCTCCTGGCTGCTCGACCTGCTCATCAAGGCGCTGAAGGACACGCCGGACCTCGACGGCGTCGCGTCGGTCGCCGCCGACTCCGGCGAGGGTCGCTGGACCGTCACCGAGGCCATCGCCAACGGCGTCTCGGCTCCGGTGATCTCCGCCGCCCTGTTCGCCCGCTTCACCTCGCAGCACCGGGAGGACGACAAGGCCATGAAGGTGGTGTCCGCGCTGCGGCACCAGTTCGGCGGCCACGCCATCGAGATGACCACGCCCGAAGGCGAGCAGCACTGATGGCGTCCGACCCCACCCCTCCCAAGGCCGAGCGCAGCGACGCCCTCGTCCTGTTCGGGGCCACCGGGGACCTCGCCCACAAGAAGATCTTCCCGGCGGTCTACGAGATGGAGGCCGACGGGCGGCTCGAGGCGCCGATCATCGGCGTGGCGTCGTCCGAGGGCGACGACGAGTTCATCCGTGAGAAGGCGCGGGCCTCGGTCACCGAGCTGGTGCCCGACTTCGACCAGGCCGTGCTCGACCGCATGCTCGAGCAGGTCCACTACGTCAGCGGGGACTACCGCGAGGGCCAGGTCTACGACGACCTCGCCAAGGTGCTGAAGGGCTACGAGCGCCCGCTCTTCTACCTCGCCATCCCGCCCGTCCTCTTCGACGACGTCGTCACCGGCCTCGACGCCTGCGGCGTGGCCAAGGGCGGCCGGGTGGTGGTCGAGAAGCCCTTCGGCCGCGACAGCGCCAGCGCCAAGGAGCTCAACGACGTGCTCCACAAGTCCTTCACCGAGGACGAGATCTTCCGGATCGACCACTACCTCGGCAAGGAGTCTGTCGAGAACCTGCTCGTGTTCCGGTTCGCCAACTCCATGCTGGAGCCGATCTGGAACCGCAACTTCATCTCCAGCGTGCAGATCACCATGGCCGAGGACTTCGGGGTGGGCAGCCGCGGCAAGTTCTACGAGAGCGTCGGCGCCCTGCGCGACGTGCTGCAGAACCACCTGCTCCAGATCGTGGCCCTGCTGGGCATGGAGCCGCCCGCCGGTGCCGACGCCCAGTCGCTGCGCGACGAGAAGGTGAAGCTGCTGCGCCAGGTCCGCACCTTCGAGTCGAAGGACCTGGTCCGCGGCCAGTACCGGGGCTACGTCGACGAGGAGGGCGTCGAGGGCGGCTCCGACGTCGAGACCTACGCCGCGGTCCGCTTCGAGATCGACTCGTGGCGCTGGGCGGGGGTCCCGTGGCTGGTGCGCACCGGCAAGTCGCTGGCCACCAGCGCCACCGAGGCGATCATCACGTTCAACGCCCCGCCCCGGCTGCTCTTCACCCCGGAGGGCTCGCCCGAGCCCGGCCCGAACTTCCTCCGCTTCCAGCTGGGCAAGCAGGACGGCGTGAAGCTGCACCTGCACGCCAAGAAGCCCGGCGAGGACCTCATCCCCGAGCCGGTCGACCTGGAGGTCTCCTACGCCGAGGCCCTCGGCCCGCGCGAGGAGGCCTACCAGCGCCTGCTCGACGACGCCATGGACGGCGACGCCCGCCGCTTCGGCCGCGAGGACGCCCTCGACGAGCAGTGGCGCATCGTGGAGCAGGTCCTCGAGGACCACGAGGAGGTCCACCTCTACGCCGAGGGCACGATGGGCCCCCGCCAGGCCGACCGCCTGGCCAGCGACGTCGGCGGCTGGATCGACCCCAGCCCCCCGGTCACCACCCCCTCCTGAGCGAGGGGTGGCGCTACGGATCGGTAGCATCTACCATGCGCCCATGGAAGCGCATCGCGCCACCGGACCGTCGACGCGCCGCCCGGTCGCGTCGCTGCTGCTCGCCGTCGGCGCAGGCCTCCTCGGCGGCGTCGCACTCCGTGTGACGGGGGACCACCGGGTCGCCGAGCCGGCGAGCGACCAGCTCCTGCGTGTGGGGGCCGCATGGATCTTGCTGCTCTCCGCCGTGGCGGTCGTCGGGTTCGGCCTTGCGGTCGCATCCTCGTCCACGTCGCCTCGTTTCGGCCGCGGCCTCCAGGTGTTGGCCTGGGCGGGCGTGGCCGTGCTGGCCACGGTCGTCGGCACCGTCCTCGACGCGTGGGTCTGAGCGCCGCTGGTCGCCGAGCGTGGCGGGTTGCCTAGGGTCGAGGCCATGAGCTCGATGCTGCCGGTGCCCACCCTCGTGATCGGCGGCCTCCGGTGAGCGCGCCGCAGGGGCACCAGCCCGTTGGCGTGGCGGCCGAGCCGCGCACCTCTCCCGATCCCGTGATCCTCGGCCAGGAGCCGTCCGACGCCGAGCGGGCCCGGACCCTCGCCACCGGTCGGGTCCACGGCACCCTCGGCACCGTGGCCCGCGAGCCCCAGGGCACGCCCTTCGCCTCGGTCGCGCCGTTCGGCATCGACGAGGGCGGCTCGCCCATCCTCTGCATCTCGGAGATGGCCGAGCACACCCAGAACCTCCGCCAGGACCCGCGCTGCTCGCTGCTGATCAGCGAGGTGGTCGACGAGGGCGCCGATCCGCTGGCCGCCGGCCGGGTCACGCTGCTGGGCACCGCAGCGGTGGTGGCCGACGACGAGCGCGAGGCCGCCAAGGCGGCCCACCTCGCCGGCAACCCCCACGCCGCCTACTACGTCGACTTCGGCGACTTCCACCTCTGGCGGGTCACCGTCGAGTCCATCCGCTTCGTCGGCGGCTACGGCCGCATGTCGTGGGTCGACCCGGCCACGTGGGGCGCCGCCCGCCCCGATCCGGTCTCGGGCTCGGCCGCCGGCGCCATCGAGCACCTCAACGCCGACCACGCGGACTCGCTGCTGCTCATCGCCCAGGTCACCGGCGGCCGCACCGACGCCACCAGCGCTTCGGCCCTGGGTCTCGACCGCTACGGCCTCGACCTCCTGGCCCACGGCGAGCGCGGCACCGGCCGGGTCCGCGTGCCGTGGCCGACCGAGGTCGCGACCGGCCCGGAGATCCGCACCGCCTCGGTCGAGCTGGTCAAGGCCGCCCGCGCCGCCCAGGCCTGAGCCCGGCGCCAGCGGTGCCTGCGAGCTAGGGGAGCGGGTCCGGGACGCGCTTCACGATGGCGGCGGCCATGGCGTAGGCGGCCTCGGCGGGGCCGACCTCGTCGGGCTGGAGGAGGTTGGCCATGATGCGCAGCACCCAGTCCATGAGGCTTCGGCTGCGGATGCCCACGCGGGTGAGCTCCCGCATGAGCACCGGCTGGCCGATGACCTTGGCGAAGAGGCGGGCCACCTTGAAGTACAGGCCGTACTCCGCCTCGAGCAGCTTGGGGTACTGCTGCAGGGCCATGCCGTCGCCGGAGAGCAGCGACTCGCTGAGCAGCTCGGCCACCATCTTCCCGGTCTCGTAGGCGTAGTCGATGCCCTCGCCGTTGAAGGGGTTGACCGAGCCGCCGGCGTCGCCGACCACGGCCCAGGTGGGCCCGACCTTGGGGTTCACCGAGCCGGCCATGGGGATGCGACCGCCGGTGGGCGGCTGGCAGGGGTTCTCGGGATCGATCTTCCAGTAGTCCGGAGCGGTCGCGGCCCACTCCTTCATGAGGTGCGAGGTGTTGACCTCGCGCCAGTCCCGGAAGGTGGAGAGCAGGCCGATGCCCACGTTGATGGTGCCGTTGCCCACCGGGAAGATCCAGCCGTAGCCCGGGAGGCTGTTGCCGTTGCGGTCCCGGACGTCGAGGCAGCTCTCGATCCACGGCTCGTCGTGCAGGGGGCTCTCGTAGTAGGTCCGGATGGCCATCCCCTGGGGGAAGGCCTTGTTGCGAGCGGTGCCGAGCGCCCGTCCGAACCGGGAGTTGGCGCCGTCGGCGATGACGACGTAACGGGCGTGGACGTCCCGGGTCTCGCCGGTGGCCTTGTCCTTGACCACCGCCCCGGTGACCAGGCCGCCGTCGACGATGGGGGCGATGGCCTCGGTGCCCTCGTGCAGCTCGGCCCCGGCCTCGCCGGCGTGCTGGAAGACCAGCTGGTCGAGGTCGCGGCGCCGCACCACGAAGCCGTGGTCGGGGTAGTCGGGGTGCTGGGGCCAGTTCAGCTCGAGGGTCACGCCGTGGGCGATCGCCCGCAGGCCGCTGTAGCGGTGGTAGGGCAGCAGCGCGTCGTAGAGGCCCATGTCGCTGAGCTGCTTCACCGCACGCGGGGTGAGGCCGTCGCCGCAGGTCTTGTCCCGGGGGAAGGTCTTGCGCTCGACGGTGACCACCCGGTGGCCGGCCTTGGCCAGCCAGTAGGAGGTGGCGGCACCGGCGGGACCGCCGCCCACCACCAGCACGTCGGCTCGGTCAACGGTGGTCATGCTCGGGCTCCGGGTTCTCGACGGCGTCGCCGGGCGAGCGGACGACCGCCCCCGAGCCTACCGAAGCGCCTCCGCGACCAGCCATCGAGCGACGGCTCCGAAACGGCCAGCGGCCGGTCCCGGAGGACCGGCCGCTGCGGCGTGCTCGTGGCGGGCCGGAGCCCGAGGGCTCAGCCGGCCGGCTCGGCGGCCTTCAGGTCCGGGTCGCCACCGGGGCCGGCCTCGACCACCGCGGTGATCTGGGCGGCCACGGCCGCCGGGTCGGCGGCGAAGGTCTCGGCGTTGAAGGACTTGTCGGCGGTGGGGTCGGCGCCGGAGATCTCGTCCCGGACGTAGATGACCACGGCCGCCAGCTCCTCGGGGTCGAGCGTGCCGGAGAAGGCGGGCATCACGCCGGGGAGGGTGCTGGTGTTCATGGCGCCGCCCGGACGGTCCTTGTCGCCGTAGGTGCCGTCGGCGCGGGCGCCGCCCTCGGCGCCGAACTCGATCCAGTGGGCCATGGCCAGCGGGTCCGAGAAGGTCTTGAGGACGTGGCCGTCGCTGAGCTGCTGGCCGGTGAGGCCCTCGGTGGCGCCGGCGCCGGTGGCGCCGTGGCAGCTGGCGCAGTTGGCGGTGTAGACGGCCTTGCCGATGACCAGCGGGTCGTTCTCGCCGGCCGGCGGCGGCTGCACGGCGTAGACGTAGATGAACGCCCAGAGCGGGAGCAGGGCCAGGATCGGCGCCGCCCAGAACGGCACCCGCTTCCGGTTCTTGGCGGCGGCCACCACCGGGATGTCCGGCTTGGCCGGGGTGGGCTCGTTGTCGAGGGTGGGGAGCGGCGCTTGCGCCTTCTCCTTCTTGGCCACCGCAGCCGATGGGGCGGCAGCGCCGGCGTCGGCGGCCGGAGCGTCGGCCGCAGGCGCGGCACCGGCGGCGTCGCCGCCGCCGGTCATGGCAGCGCGACGTTCGGCAGCACGCTTGAGCAGGTGCTCGGGGATCTCGGTCACGATCGTCCTCCGGCGGCGGTCGATGCGCACCCGGCAAGGGGCCGAGCGCGGAACGGCGTCACTCTAGGCGTGGGCCCCGCGAGGGGGCCAAGCGGCGGCGACGGGCTCCCGGGGGGGCGCGCCGCCGGCGGGGGCCGGCAGGGGCCGGGAGCCGTGCCGGATCGGCCGGCCAGGAGGCCGAGAACCACGGCGCCAGGAGGCCTCGTGAACGGGGTGAGAACCACCCCGGTGGGAATGTGTGGGTCCTGAGGTCGCGTGCTAGACCGTCATTCGGAGCCGGAACCGACACCTGCGTCGTGCCCGTCCACCCGTATTGTGATCGGATTCACGAGGAGGCAGTAGCGCCAATGATCACCGCTTCTCTCGGCGCCGAGCTGTGGCACGTCGTCTGCTCGATCGCCCTCGGCTTCGCCAACGTGGCCTTCACCGGCTCCCTGCTGCTCTCGTTCGCCATGATGGGCTCGATCCTCTGGTACGCGAAGCGCCGCCCGAAGGGCACCCCGGTCAGCTGGGGCGAGGCCATGGCCGCCGCCATGTACGTCACCTTCATCCTCTTCTTCTTCTTCGGCGTGGTCCCGGACCGCTGGCTCAACTACGCCCAGGGCTCGCTCTCCATGCGCTCCGACGCCATCCTCGCCGGCCCGGGCTCCACCGGGTGGTTCAAGGACATCCCCGTCGTCATCTCCAAGGGCACCATCGCCGACCTCGTGACCGTGCTGCTCTACGGCCTCGGCTTCAACCTCAGCGTGATCATGTGGGCCAAGTGGCAGAAGCGGGGCGACGCCGTGACCGAAGAGGTCGAGAAGTCCAACTACGGCCGGCCGCTGGTGAAGGCCTGACGCCATGACCAAGACCGATGCGAACCCGCCGATGCCGGAGTTCCTCACCGACTACGCGCTGGTCGAGGTGGACGCCGACTACCTCGCCAAGGCGGTCAAGCCGAAGCAGTTCATCCACATCGACCAGTCCGAGTGCATCATGTGCGAGGGCTGCGTCGACATCTGCCCGTGGAAGTGCATCCACATGGTGGACCCCGGCTCCATCGCCGAGGCCGACGGCACCGAGCGCCCGGGCATCGACCCCAGCGACAACGTCATCTTCCTGATCGACGACGACGTGTGCACCCGCTGCGCGCTCTGCGTCGATCGCTGCCCCACCGGCGTGATCATCCTCGGCAAGATCGGGGATCCCGCCGCCAACGGCGACGGCCACCAGCGCACCAACACCCACGGCTACGGCTACGGGATGCGCCTCGGATGAGCCCGCACCGCACCACCGCACGCACGACCCGCACCACCCTGGCTCCCCGCCGGATCGATCGGGAGAAGTAGTCACCGATGGCAAAGACCATGCAGAACAAGGGCTCCGACAAGCTCAAGGACCTGACCGACAGCGTCCAGGGCTCGCAGGCCTGGAACTCGATCTTCCGTCCCGGGTCGATCTTCCGGAAGGGCTACACCGACAGCCCCCGGAACCGGTCCTACGTCATCATGAACTCGGTGCTGTACCACCTGCACCCGGTGAAGGTGAAGCGCCACGCGGTGAAGGTGAGCTACACGCTCTGCCTCGGCGGCCTCTCGTTCTTCCTCTTCATCCTGCTGACGGTGACGGGCATCTTCCTGATGTTCTTCTACCGCCCCACCGCCGCCCAGGCCTGGAACGACATCTACACCCTGCAGACCTCGGTGACCTTCGGGCTCCTGGTGCGCAACATGCACCGGTGGTCCGCCCACCTGATGGTGCTGTCGGTGTTCCTGCACATGGCCCGCGTCTTCTACCACGGCGCCTACAAGCCGCCCCGTGAGTTCAACTGGGTCATCGGCATCGTGCTGCTGCTCCTGACCCTGCTGCTGTCCTTCACCGGCTACCTGCTGCCGTGGGACCAGCTGGCCCTCTGGGCCGTGACCGTGGGAACCAACATGATGGGCTACACGCCCGTCTTCGGGAACCAGGTGCGCTTCGTGCTGCTCGGCGGCTCGGAGATCGGCACCGATACGCTCCTCCGTTGGTACGTGCTGCACGTGCTGATGCTCCCCTTCGTCATCGTGATCTTCATGGCCATCCACTTCTGGCGTGTCCGCAAGGACGGCGGCATCAGTGGCCCCCTGTAGGACTGGAGCAACGGCATGACCGAGATCCCAGAGCACCTCCGCAAGCGGGCCGAAGAGGCCCGCGCCAAGGCGGCTGCCGCCAAGGCCGAGCCCGAGGCCCCTGCGGCCGACGCCGCGCCCAGCGAGGCCGAGAGCAAGATCCCCGCGCACCTGCTCGAACGGGCCAAGGCGGCCCGGTCGAAGGCCGCGGGCGCCGAGGCCGGCGCCGGCGAGTCCGTCACCGCCGCCCCCGCCGGGGGCACCGCGGTGGCCACCGCCGCCCCGCCCGTCGCCGCCGGCCCGGGCGGCCACACCCAGCGCCTGCTGACCGTGGTCAAGTCCGGCTCCATCCAGGACGTCAAGGCCGCGCCGCAGGACAAGGTCCACGTGTGGCCGCACCTGCTGTCCATCGAGTTCGTGGCCGCCCTGCTCTGCATCGGGTTCGTGCTGATCTTCTCGATCTTCGTGAACGCCCCGCTGCTCGAGCTGGCCGACATCAACAAGACGCCGAACCCCTCCAAGGCGCCCTGGTACTTCCTGGGCCTCCAGGAGATGCTCTCGATGTTCCACCCGATGGTCGCCGGCGTGCTGCTCCCCGGCATCGGGATGGGCGGGCTGATGCTCGCCCCCTACATCGACAAGAACCCCTCCAACAAGCCGGAGGACCGCAAGTTCGCCATCTCGCTGTTCACCATCTTCATGATGTCGTGCGCAGTGCTCACCATCATCGGCTCGTTCTTCCGAGGCCCCGGGCAGCTCTTCGTCTTCCCGTGGGCTGCGGGCCTGTTCTTCGAGCTGTAGGAAAGGAAGGCCGACATGATCATCGTCGTCATCGCCGTCCTGGTGCTGGTGCTCCTCGGGAGCCTCCTCATCGTCTCCACCTTGCGCAACCGCGAGGCCGAGCGAGCCGGTCACCTGTCTCGGGAGACCCGGAGCCGCGACAAGCGCTCCCGCAAGCCCGCCCCGCTCCTCGAGGGCACCACCGGGCGCGACGTCGAGCGCGCCGCCCAGCTGGCCCGCCGCGGCGGGGACCTGGTCCCCGTCACCGAGCCGGCCCCGCCGGTCGCCTACGTCCCGCCGGACCTCGAAGAGATCGGCGTCAACCGTCGCCAGTTCCTCAACCGGTCCATCATCGGTGGCTTCCTGCTGAGCATCGGCGGCTTCGGCGGCGCCCTGCTGGCCTACCTCTGGCCCTCGGCCTCGGGCGGCTTCGGCTCCAAGATCAGCGTGGGCAAGCTCACCGACATCCAGGCGGCCATCACCGCCGGCGGCGGCTTCGCCTACTACCCCGAGGGTCGCATGTGGGTCACCGCGTACCCTTCGGGCGCCCTGGAGAAGGCCCGCAAGGTCTACAGCGCCCCGGAGCTCGCCGGCATGGAGGCGGGCGTGGTCGCCCTCTACCAGAAGTGCGTGCACCTCGGCTGCCGCGTGCCGTCCTGCGCCACCTCCAAGTGGTTCGAGTGCGGCTGCCACGGCTCGCAGTACAACCAGGCCGGTGAGAAGAAGGGCGGCCCCGCGCCCCGTGGCCTGGACCGCTTCGCCATGGAGGTCGCCAACGGCTCCCTCACCGTGAACACGGGCCTGATCATCCAGGGCCCGCCGATCGGCACCAACACCACCGGCCAAGAGGCCGAGGGTCCCCACTGCGTCTCCGGTGGTCACCACTGATGCTCCTCGCTGCCTCCACCCAGACCTCGATCGGCCTCGTCCTCCTGGGCATCGCCTTCCTGGTCGCCATCGCCTACGCGTTCATCAACGTCCGCCAGGCCAAGCCCGAGATCGGCTCGGAGATCGAGCTGGCGGCCAACCGCAAGCCGTACCTCCCGGACTCCGAGCTCGAGGGCCGCAAGCTCGACCGCACCCTGTCCTTCGGCCTGCTCGGCCTCATCGTGGTCGGCGTCGGCCTGCCGCTCTACTGGCTCCAGGAGCCGGGCCGCCAGGCCAACGAGAAGGGCAACCTGCAGCGCAAGTTCGTCGACCGGGGCGCCGAGATGTTCGCCCCCACCGAGGACGGCGGCTTCAACTGCGCCTTCTGCCACGGCACCAAGGGCGTGGGCGGCGTGGCGCCGTACACGCTGACCGACGCCGAGGGCCGCTACCTGAAGTCGGTCGACTGGCGGGGCCCGGCGCTCAACACCGTGCTGCTGCGCTACACCCGTGACGAGGTCCGCTACGTGCTCGAGTACGGCCGCCCCTTCTCGCCGATGCCGGCATGGGGCGCCAAGGGCGGTGGCCCGCTCACCGAGCAGAAGCTCCAGAACCTGATCGACTACCTCGAGAGCATCCAGATCACGCCCAAGGAGTCGCAGAAGGCGGTCACCGAGGAGCTGGCCAAGGCCATGAAGGCCAAGGACCCCACCTGCGTCGACGCCCGCACCGAGGCGGCCAAGAAGGGCCTCACCGGTGAGGCGCTCACCAGCTTCGACCCCACCAAGGTCGACACCGACTCCTGCCCGAACCAGTGGAAGAGCGAGGGCGAAGCCCTGTTCAACCTCGGCTACACCAGCGGGTTCGGCGGCGGCGCCTACTCGTGCGGCCGCTGCCACACCCAGGGCTGGTCCTACGGCGAGAAGGAAGCCGACGGCGGCGGGGCCATGGGCCCGAACCTCCGCGGCATCACCGCCAACTTCCCCGGCGGCAGCGTCGGCTACGAGCAGCAGGTCGACTTCGTCTGCCTCGGCAGCTCGCAGGGCGCCCGCTACGGCAAGGCCTCCATGGGCACGGGCCGCATGCCCGGCTTCTGCGTGACGCCCGAGACCAAGCTCAACCCCGACAACCTCGAGGTCGGCGTGACGCCGGTCGACGCAGGCCTCCCCGAGAACGGCGCCATGTTCACCCAAGACCAGGTCCGCGCCATCGTCGAGTACGAACGGAGCCTCTCGCAATGACGCTGGACATCCTCAGCTCGATCACGTGGGACCCCGGCTTCAAGGGCCTCCTGGTCGTCGCGGTGGCGGTCGTGATCCTGTGCGGCTCCGTCGCCCTGATCATCGGCACCAACAGCGGTGCCCGCCTCGGCTTCCTGATCGCCTTCACCGGCCTCATGGGCTGGTTCGTGGTCATGGGCATCGTGTGGTCGATCTACGGCATCGGCTACAAGGGCCCGGCCCCCACCTGGAAGCTGGTCGACACCACCCAGGGCGAGCCCAGCGGCTCACGGATCGCGGTGGCCGACTCGCTGCCGCTGCCCGACGAGCTGCCCGACCCGGCCAAGGAGCGCACCCGCACGCCGGAGCTCATCAAGGAGTTCCCGCCGGAGGCCCCCAAGGCCCCGACGCTCGGGGACCTCATCAGCGTCGACCCGCCGCTGGCCAAGGAGATCAACGCCAAGGTCGGCCCGTGGAAGATGCTGGAGACCTCCAACAAGTACACCGGTGAGACCCAGTCGATCGTGGCCGAGGCCCTCGGCCCGGACGGGTCGAACCTGTTCGCCAACGGTGCCGCCGACTACGTGGTGCTCGACACCTACGTCACCGGCGGCAAGACGGGCCGCACGGAGAACTCGATCATCGGGCGCATCAAGTACAAGTTCACCTCGGCGGTGGAGTTCAACAACAAGAACCTCTATGCCGCGGTGCAGATCCAGCCGATCATCCCGCAGGTCACCAAGCCCGGCCAGGCCCCGCCGCTGCCCATCGCCGACCCGGACGCTCCCGTCTACACCGTGATCCTCGAAGCGCGACCGTGGCGCCCTGCGCCTGCCGTCGATCAGCTTCACGATCTTCAGCAGCATCATGTTCGGCATCTCCGCCACCATGCTCCACCGTCGCGACAAGCTGGTCCTCACCCAGCGCGCTGCGGTGGCCGGCGCAGGGGCCTGACCATGGGGCAGTACCTGCCGGTCCTCGTCATGTTGGCCCTCGGCGCCGGGTTCGCCGGCGTCAGCCTGGTGATGTCGAAGCTGGTCAGCCCCAAGCGCCCGTCCGCCGCCAAGTCGGCCCCCTACGAGTGCGGCATCGTGCCCCGCAACGAACCGCCGGAGCGCTTCCCGGTGCGCTTCTACCTCGTGGCCATGATCTTCATCGTCTTCGACATCGAGATCATCTTCCTGTACCCCTACGCGGTCATCTACCGGCAGCTCGGCGGCTTCGGCCTGGTCGAGATGCTGGTGTTCGCCATCGCCGTGTTCGCGTCGTTCATCTACCTCATCAGCAACGGGGCCCTCGACTGGGGCCCGGTGCAGGCGCTGCGCTCCCGGGCCAACCCGGCCGTGAGCCCGAACCGCACCACCGCCTCCACCATCCGCCGCGTCGGCGCCGACGGCCGGCCCGCCGATGCGCCCGAGGAGGTGGCGGCCTGATGCCGCTCGACTTCAGCAACGGCCTCGAGACCCTCGACCACAACTTCATGACCGCCAAGGTCGAGGACGTGGTCAAGTGGGCCCGCACCCGCTCCATGTGGCCGGCCACCTTCGGCCTGGCCTGCTGCGCCATCGAGATGATGGGCGCCGGCGGCTCGCACTACGACCTCGCCCGCTTCGGCATGGAGGTCTTCCGCGCCTCCCCGCGCCAGGCCGACCTCATGATCGTGGCCGGCCGGGTGTCGCAGAAGATGGCCCCGGTGCTGCGCCAGATCTACGACCAGATGATGGAGCCCAAGTGGGTCATCTCCATGGGCGTCTGCGCCAGCTCCGGCGGCATGTTCAACAACTACGCGATCGTGCAGGGCGTCGACCAGGTCGTCCCGGTCGACGTCTACGCCCCCGGCTGCCCGCCCGGCCCGGAGACGCTCATCCACGCCATCGGCACCCTCCACGAGAAGATCGCCGACGGCGACATCTTCCGCCGTCGTGAGGAGAACGGTGGCGCCGGTGCCGGCATCACCGTCAGCCAGCTCGACGGCCAGCGGGCCCCGCAGCCGGTCCTGCTCACCCCCGGACGGAACTAGCCGTGGCCGACGACGCACCCGCCACCGACGCCGAGGTGGCGCCTGACGTGGCGCCCGAGCCCGAGCTGCTGCACGGGGCCCCGGTCACCTACAGCCGCGGCCAGAAGGTGGCGCACCCCACCCGCGAGCAGCTGGTCGACCTCGTGCGCACCCTGCGCGACGACGACGGCTACGTCATGTGCCTCGACCTCGCCGGGGTCGACTACCTGGCGCACCGGCGCGCCGACCTGCCCGAGGGCGTCGAGCCGGAGCGGTTCGAGGTCGTCGTCACCTTGATCTCCCACGCCCAGCGCGAGCGCCTGCGCCTCCGGGTCCAGGTCCCCGAGAGCGACCCCGTCGTCCCCACGCTCTTCGAGGTCCACCCCGGCACCGACGCCATGGAGCGCGAGGTGTTCGACATGTTCGGCATCGCGTTCGACGGCCACCCCGACCTCACCCGCATCCTCATGCCCGAGGACTGGCACGGGCACCCGCTGCGCAAGGACTACGCAGTCGGGCGCATCCCGGTCCAGTTCAAAGACGCTCCCTCCCGCTGAGAGCGGAGGCTCCCCCATGACCATCGCAGAGAACCGCAACGTCGCCGGCACCCCCGGGCACCACGACGGCACCCACCTCACCTCCGAGGGCGCCCAGGAGATGGACCGCCGGTCCTTCGCGGGCGGCGTCGAGGTGCTGCGCGAGGTCGGCTCGGTGCTGCGCCTGTCCGAGGCCGAGGCCGGGGCCGACGCCCCGGACGACGCCGAGACCACCATCATCAACATGGGTCCCCAGCACCCGAGCACCCACGGCGTGCTGCGCCTCATGCTCGAGCTCGACGGCGAGACCGTGCTGCGGACCAAGCCGGTCATCGGCTACCTCCACACCGGCATGGAGAAGACCGGCGAGACGCTCACCTACCTGCAGGGCGGCACCAACGTCACGCGGATGGACTACGCCTCGCCCATCTTCAACGAGCTGGTGTTCAGCCTGGCGGCCGAGAAGCTGCTGGGCGTCGAGCTGCCGCCTCGGGCCGTGTGGATCCGCATGCTGCTCAGCGAGCTCAACCGCCTCACCTCGCACTTCCTCTTCCTGGCCACCAACGGCATGGACCTCGGGTCCTCGTCGATGATGATCTACGGCTGGCGCGAGCGCGAAGAGGGCCTGCGGATCCTCGAGATGATCACCGGCCTGCGGATGAACCACAACTTCATCCGCGTGGGCGGCACCGCCGCCGACCTGCCCGACGGCTGGCAGGAGCGCCTCGCCACCTACCTCGAGAGCATCCCGGCCCGGCTCGAGGAGTACGAGGTCCTCATGACCAACCAGCCGATCTGGCGGGAGCGGCTCCAGGGCGTCGGCACCATCTCCACCGAGGAGGCCCTGGCGCTGGGCGCCACCGGCCCCATCCTCCGCTCCACCGGCTACGGCTGGGACCTGCGCCGCGAGATGCCCTACCTCGCCTACGACGAGGTCGACTTCGACGTCGTGGTCGGCACCTACGGCGACTCCTTCGACCGCTATGCGATCCGGCTCAACGAGATCCGCGAGTCCATGAAGATCCTCTGGCAGTGCATCGAGCGCATGCCGGCGGGCGACTACCGGGTCCAGGACAAGAAGGTCACGCCCCCGCCGCGCGCCCGCATCGACGAGTCGATGGAAGCGCTGATCCACCACTTCAAGATCTTCACCGAGGGCTTCAAGGTCCCCGAGGGCGAGGTCTACGTCGGCATCGAGTCGCCCCGTGGCGAGCTCGGCTGCTACCTCGTCTCCGACGGCGGGCCCACCCCGTACCGCATGCACATCAGAGGCCCGAGCTTCGTGAACCTCCAGGTCCTGCCCCACCTCATGCACGGGGGGCTCATCGCCGACGCCGTGGCCATCATCTCCAGCGTCGACCCGATCATGGGCGAGGTGGACCGCTAGCCATGTCGCGCTTCTCCGACGCCAACCTCCCCACCGCGCTTCGAGATCCTCTCGCGGTACCCGCGGCCGAAGTCCGCCACCATCCCGCTCCTGCACCTCGCCCAGGAGCAGGACGGCTACGTGGCCGACGACGCCATGGAGCACATCGCCGAGCTCACCAACACCACCCCGGCCCAGGTGCTCGGCACCTGCTCGTTCTACGAGATGTTCAAGCGCGAGCCGGTCGGGAAGTACGTGGTGAACATCTGCACCAACATCTCCTGCCAGATCATGGGCGGCGAGGAGCTGCTGCACCACGCCGAGCACAGCCTCGGCATCAAGGGCGGCAGCACCACGGCCGACGGGCTCTTCACCATCGAGGACGTCGAGTGCATCGCAGCGTGCACCGAGGCCCCCTGCCTGCAGATCAACTACCGGTACTTCCACAAGATCAGCAACGACCAGTTCGACGAGGTCATCGCCGACCTCCGGGCCGGCAAGCGCACCGACGAGATCCCGCCCCACGGCACCCTCGCCCGCATCCGCCAGCACATCCCCGAGGACCGACGGGCCGGCAACGCCGATCCCGCCGCCACCCCGGAGCCGGTCTGGCTCTCCGCCCACGCCGAGCCCGCAGAAGGCGAGAAGGCCTGATGGTCGTCACCGACGCCCCGAAGATCATCACCAGCCGGTTCGACCTCGCCGACGGCCACACCCTCGATCGCTACGTCGCCACCGGCGGCTACCAGGGCCTCGACGCCGCGCTGGCCAAGGCCCCGTCGGCCGTGGTCGACGAGGTCAAGAGCGCCTCGCTGCTCGGCCGCGGCGGCGCCGGGTTCCCGGCCGGCGTCAAGTGGGGCTTCTGCCCGCCGGGGGTGTTCCCCCGCTACCTCGTGGTCAACGGCGACGAGTCCGAGCCGGGCACCTACAAGGACCGCCTCCTCATGGAGCGCGACCCGCACCAGCTCATCGAGGGCATCCTCATCGCCTGCTACGCGGTGGGCTGCTCGCAGGCGTTCCTGTACGTCCGAGGCGAGATGGCCCTGGCCCAGGAGCGCATCGCCCAGGCCCTGAACGACGCCTACGCCGCCGGCCACATCGGCAAGAACATCCACGGCACCGACTTCTCCGTCGACATCGTCCTGCACTGGGGCGCCGGCGCCTACATCGTGGGTGAGGAGACCGGGCTCATCGAGAGCCTCGAGGGCAACCGGGGCATGCCCCGCCTCAAGCCGCCGTTCTTCCCGGCCGCCAAGGGCCTCTACCTCCAGCCCACCATCGTCAACAACGTCGAGACGCTGGCCAACCTCCCCTGGATCATCTCCAACGGGGCGGCCGCCTTCGCGGCGCTCGGCGCCGAGAACTCCAAGGGCACCCGCATCTTCGCCGTCTCCGGCCACGTGAAGCGCCCCGGCGTCTACGAGGTCGAGTTCGGCGTCACCACCTTCCGCGACCTGCTCTACGCGCCGGTCTACGGCGGTGGCATCCGCGGCGACAAGGAGCTCAAGGCGTTCATCCCCGGCGGCGCCTCGGCACCGTGGCTCTACCCCGAGCACCTCGACGTGCCGCTCGAAGCGGGCGCCGTCGGCAAGCTCGGCACCATGCTCGGCTCCGGCGCCGTGGTGGTGTTCGACGAGGACACCGACATGGTCAAGGCCGCCCTGCGCCTGGTGCGGTTCTTCGCCCGGGAGTCCTGCGGCAAGTGCACCCCCTGCCGCGAGGGCACCAGCTGGCTCGAGAAGATCCTCGAAGCGCATCGTCGACGGCCACGGCCGCCCGGAGGACCTCAACCTCCTCCTCGACGTGTGCGACAACATCTCCGTCGGCATGAACTGGCCGCCGAAGCAGACCACCATCTGCCCCCTGGGCCAGTCGGCCACCTCGCCCATCGCCTCGGCCGTCATGCGGTTCAAGGACGAGTTCGAGGCCTACCTCGGCGGACCGGCCGAGATCACCGTCGAGGTCAAGGGGCCGGCCTTCGTCGGGCCCTACGTCCCGCCGGCGCCCGAGAAGGAAGAGGTCACGGTCGATGCCTGACGCCACCACCGAGACCGCCGTCGCCATCACGGTCAACGGCAAGGCCATCGAGGCCCGCCAGGGCGAGCTGGTCATCGACGCCGCCGAGCGCAACGGCGTCTACATCCCGCGGTTCTGCTACCACCACCGCATGGAGCCGGTCGGCATGTGCCGGATGTGCCTCGTGGAGGTCGACACCGGTCGCGGCCCGGCCCTCCAGCCCAGCTGCATGCTCACCGTCGCCCCCGACATGGTGGTCGAGACCGAGTCCCCGGTGGCCAAGAAGGCCCAGGACGGCATCCTCGAGTTCCTCCTGATCAACCACCCGCTCGACTGCCCGGTCTGCGACAAGGGCGGCGAGTGCCCCCTGCAGGACCACACGGTCTCCTTCGGCCCGGGCGAGAGCCGGTTCGTCGAGGAGAAGCGGCACTACGAGAAGCCGATCTCGATCTCGGAGAACGTCTACCTCGACCGCGAGCGCTGCATCCTCTGCGATCGCTGCACCCGCTTCGCCAAGGACGTCGCCGGCGACACGCTGATCCACTTCCAGGACCGCGGCAACGGCACCCAGGTCAACACCTTCCCGGACCACCCGTTCGCCTCGTACTTCTCGGGCAACACGGTGCAGATCTGCCCGGTCGGCGCCCTCACCGCCAAGCCCTACCGCTTCAAGGCCCGGCCGTGGGACCTCGACGTCGTCGAGTCCACCTGCCAGGGCTGCTCGGTCGGCTGCCGCATCGTCATCGACGGCTCCCGCAACGAGGTCCTCCGCTACGTCGGCGTCGACTCCGACCCCGTCAACTGGAGCTGGCTCTGCGACAAGGGCCGCTTCGGGTTCGAAGCCGTCGGCTCCGAGGACCGCCTCTCGGCCCCGCTGGTGCGCAACGAGGCCGGCGAGCTCGGCGAGGTCCGCTGGGCCGACGCCCTGGCCCAGGTGGCCAAGGCCGTCAAGGCCGGCCTCGACAAGCACGGCCCCACCGGCACCGCCATCATCGGCGGCGCCCGGCTCACCAACGAGTCCGCCTACGCCTGGGCCAAGCTGGCCAAGGCCGTGATCGGCACCGACAACGTCGACGCCCAGCTCGGCGACGGCCTCCCGGCCGACGTCGTGGCCTCGCTGCCCCGGGCCACCATCGACGAGGCCTGCACGGCCGGCGGCACGATCCTCGTGATCGGCTCCGACCCCAAGGACGAGCTGGCGGTGCTGTTCCTGCGCATCCGCGACGCCGTCACCCGCCACGGCGCGAAGGTCGTCGAGCTCGCCCCCCGCACCACCTCGCTCAGCGAGCTGGCGGCGCACTCGCTGCGCAGCACCCCGGGCGCGGTCAACGAGCTGGTCGACCAGCTCATCGCCGGCGAGGGCGACCACGCCGCGGTGCGCGAGCTGCTCGGGGCCGAGCACCTCACCGTCCTGCTGGGCCGGGGCTCGCTGGCCGAGGCGCCCGACGCCACGGTGGCCGCCGCCGCCGCCCTGCTCGCCGCCTTCCCGAACGTGCGCTTCCTCTCCGGGCTGCGCCGCGGCAACGTCCACGGCGCGCTGGACCTGGGCCTCACCCCCGGGCTCCTGCCCGGCCGCGTCACCCTCGCCGACGGCGCCGACTGGTTCACCGAGGCCTGGGGCTCGGTGCCCGCCGAGGTCGGCCTCGAGACCGGCGAGATCCTGGCCGCCGCCGCCGACGGCAAGATCGACACCCTGATCCTCCTGGGCGCCGACCCGCTGTCGGACTTCCCCGATCGCGAGCTGGCCAAGCGGGGCCTCGAGGGCGCCCGCACCGTGGTCGCCGTCGACACGTTCCTGAACCGCTCCTCGGCCACCGCCGATGTCGTCCTGCCCGCCGCCGGGCCCGCCGAGGTCGACGGCACCACCACCAACCTGGAGGGCCGGGTCAGCTCGGTCCGCCAGAAGGTCACGCCTCCCGGCACGGCTCGCCCCGACTGGATGATCGCCGCCGAGCTGGCCTTCCGCCTCGGCGCCGACCTCGGGTTCACCGACGCCGTCGAGGTGTGGGCCGAGATCGAGCGGGTCTCGCCCGCCCACGCCGGCATCACCGTCGAGGCCCTCGACGCCGAGCCCGACGGCCTGCTGGTCGGTCGCTCCACGCCCGAGCCCGCCGACGACGGTGGCGTGACCGCCGCCGAGTCCGACAACGCCGCCGAGCCCGAGGCGTCCGAGCACGCCGCCGCGGCCGACGCAGCCGACACCGACGAAGCGGTCCAGGCCCACGAGGCGGCCGCGGCCGGCGCCGAGGCCGCCACGGCCGACGGCACCGACGCCGACGCCGACGGCGAGGGTGAGGGCGCGGCGCCCGAGCCAGAAGAGCCCGCAACGCCGGGCCGGCCCGCCACCGTGGCCTTCGAGGCCCCGAGCTACGCGGCGCCCGCCGTCGACGCCTACTCCCTGCGGCTGGTCACGGCCCGCCGCCTCTACGACCACGGCACCCTCGTCTCCAAGGCGCCCTCGCTGGCCGGCCTCGCCGTGCCCGGCGTCCTGGTGGCCAACCCCGCCGACCTCGAGCGCCTCGGCGTGGCGGCCGGCGACAGCGTCAAGGTGTCCTCGCCCCGCGGCAGCCTCACCACCCCGGTCGAGCCTGACGCCACCGTGCCCGCCGGCACCGTCGTGCTGTCCTGGGCGCAGGGCGACCCGTCGCCCACCGTGCTCATCGACGCCGGTGCGGCCGTCACCGAGGTCCGGGTGGAGACGAACCGATGATCCTCGGCTTCGACCCCCTCCTCGGCGGCCACGTCGGCCTCGTGGTGGTCCTCATCGTCCTGGTGAAGGCCGCCCTCACCCTCGGCATCTGCCTGATCGCCACCATGCTGATGATCTGGTTCGAGCGGAAGATCATCTCGGACCTGCAGAACCGCATCGGCCCGAACCGGGCCGGTCCCTGGGGCATCCTCCAGACCCTGGCCGACGGCCTGAAGGTGATCCTCAAAGAGGACCTCATCCCCGACAAGTCCGACCGCCTGGTCTTCCGTCTGGCCCCGGTGCTCACCATGGTCCCGGCCTTCATCACCTTCGGCCTGATCCCGCTCGGCGGCGACTTCAGCGACGGCAAGGGCGGGGCCGTCCACATGTTCGGCCACGACACCTTCCTGCAGCTGGCCAACCCCGACGCCGGCGTGCTGGTGATCCTGGCCATGTCCTCCATCGCCGTCTACGGCGTCATGCTCGCCGGCTGGTCCTCGGGCTCGAAGTACCCGCTGCTCGGCTCGGTCCGCGCCAGCGCCCAGATGGTCTCCTACGAAGCAGCGCTCGGCCTGTCGGTGCTCGCCGTCGTCCTGGTGAGCGGCAACGGCGGCTCCGGCCTCGGCACCCTCACCACCAACGGCATCGTCAACGCCCAGGCCCCGTGGGGCTGGAACCTGTGGGTCACCGGCCTCATCCCGTTCGTGATCTTCTCCATGGCCGCCACCGCCGAGCTCAACCGCCCGCCGTTCGACCTCGTCGAGGCCGAGCAGGAGCTGGTCGGCTCGTTCCAGACGGAGTACTCCGGCTTCCGGTTCGCCATCTTCTACCTGGCCGAGTTCCTCAACGCCGTCACCATGGGCGCCATCATCGTGACCCTGTTCCTGGGCGGGCCCGCCGGCCCCCGGATCATCGGCCCCGGCTGGCTGTGGGGCTTCGTCTGGTTCTTCCTCAAGCTGATCGTGATCCTCTACGCCTTCGTGTGGACCCGGGCCTCGGTGCCCCGCGTGCGCTACGACCAGCTCATGGACCTCGGCTGGAAGGTGCTCATCCCGCTCTCGCTGGGCTGGATGCTGCTCCTGGTGGCCATCCGGGTCGGCTCCGACGCCGGCTGGAACCCGTTCCTCACCGTCGCCATCGGCGCCGCCACCATGGCAGCCGGCTACGGCACGTTGAACCTCGCGCAGCGTGCGTCGAGGCGGAACCGCGAGCTCGAAGGAGCGATCGACTGATGGGCTACCTCGGAGGGTTCCTCGTCACGTTCCGGCAGCGGGGCAAGAAGCAGCGCAACACCCGCGAGTACGCCAAGGGCGAGGGCGGCAAGCGCGACAAGCCGGAGCGGCTGCACGGCCGCCACGTCCTCAACCGCTACGAGGACGGCATGGAGAAGTGCATCGGCTGCGAGCTCTGCGCCGGCGTCTGCCCCGCCAAGTGCATCTACGTCCGCGGCCAGGACAACGACCCGGCCGACCCCGTGTCGCCGGGCGAGCGGTTCGGGTTCGTCTACGAGATCAACTACCTGCGCTGCATCCACTGCGACCTGTGCGTGGAGGCCTGCCCCACCGAGGCCATCACCGAGAGCAAGCTCTTCGAGTTCTCCTTCACCAACCGCCAGGACGCCATCTACACCAAGGCCGAGCTGGTGGTCACCGACGACGGCATGCCCCAGCAGCTCCCCTGGGAGGACTGGACCGACCTCGCAACGGTCGCCCACCAGTCCTCGGCCTGGGTCCGCGCCACCGCCCCCGGCGGCGCCGCGGCCTACGAGGGCAAGGTCGGTTGGAGCGGCGAGCTCGGCTTCGGCGTGAAGCCCCCGGAGGCCGGCCAGTCCGGCGGCGCCTCCGTCGGCACGCTGCCCTACCTCCCGTCGGCCGAGCACGCCGGGCCCGACGCCCACGCCACCGTGCACGAGGTCGATCCCGAGGCCGTCCACGAGCACGGGGAGGGCCACTGATGGAGTGGTTCGTCTTCGTGGCCGGCGCCATCATCTGCCTCGCCGGCGCCATCGGCGTGGTCACCTCGGAGAACCCGGTCCACTCGGCGCTCAGCCTGGTGGGCACCCTCTTCGGCATCGCCGTGCTGTTCATCGCCCAGGACGCCGAGTTCCTGGCGGCGGTGCAGATCATCGTCTACGCCGGCGCCATCGTGGTCCTGTTCCTGTTCGTGATCATGCTGCTCGGCGTCGACAGCTCCGAGGACATCCGGGTCGAGCCGCTCAGCGGCCAGCGCACCTGGGCCGGCGTGGCCGGCGTGCTCCTCGCCGGCGGCCTGGTGTGCGTGGTCTGGTTCGGCCAGACCACCGGCGCCCGGTCGACCGCTGCTCGCAACGACCCGAACCTGCCGAACGTCACCCAGATCGGCCGCCTGATCTTCACCGACTACCTGTGGGCCTTCGAGATCACCTCGGTCCTGCTGGTCATCGCCGTGGTGGGCGCCGTCACCCTGGCCCGCCACCGCCACGAAGCCCTCGTCGACGAGCCCCCGGCCGACGAGATCCCCGCTCCCGCAGAGGAGGTGGCGTCGTGATCCTCGCCGCTGCTCCCGGCCCCGAGTGGTACCTCACCCTCTCGGCCCTCCTGTTCGCCATCGGCACCGTCGGCGTGCTGATCCGCCGCAACCCGCTGGTGATGTTCATGTGCGTCGAGCTGATGCTCAACGCGGTGAACCTCACCTTCGTCACCCTGGCCCGCCAGCTCGACGACCTCGGCGGCCAGGTCGCGGTGTTCTTCGTCCTGGTGGTCGCGGCAGCCGAGGTCGTGGTCGGCCTCGGGATCATCGTGTCCATCTTCCGCCGTCGCCAAGGCGCCACCGCCGACGACCTGTCGCTGCTGAAGGGCTGAGCGGAACCCATGCACGACCTGCTCTTCCTCATCCCTGCCCTGCCCCTGGCCGGGTTCCTCTTCCTCGTCTTCTTCGGCAAGCGCCTCGGCGAGCCGCTGGCCGGCTGGCTGGCCACCGGTGCCGTCGGCTCGGCGTTCCTGGCCACCGTCGCGGTGTTCGTCGACCTGGTGGGCAAGAGCTCGCACGAGCGGGCCCTGACCCAGACGCTGTTCACCTGGCTGCCGGTGGGCGGGCTCAAGGTCGACGTCGGCTTCCTGGCCGACCCGCTCTCGGTGACCATGCTGCTGTTCGTCACCGGGATCGCCACGCTGATCCACCTGTACGCCATCGGCTACATGCACGGCGACCCGCGGTTCAGCAAGTTCTTCGTCTACCTGAACCTGTTCGTCTTCTCGATGATCATGCTGGTGCTGGGCGACAACCTGCTGCTCACCTTCCTCGGGTGGGAGGGCGTCGGCGCCTGCTCGTACTTCCTCATCTCCTTCTGGCACGAGGTCGACGCCAACGCCTCCGCCGGCAAGAAGGCCTTCGTCACCAACCGCATCGGTGACTTCGGCTTCATGGTGGCGATCTTCTTCACCTTCCAGTCGCTCGGCACGCTCAACTACCACGGCATCGTGGCCGCCTCGCCCACCCTGGCCACCACCACCGCCACGGCCATCGCCGCCATGCTCTTCCTGGGGGCGGCGGGCAAGTCGGCCCAGCTGCCGCTCTACGTCTGGCTGCCCGACGCCATGGCCGGCCCCACCCCGGTCTCGGCGCTCATCCACGCCGCCACCATGGTCACCGCCGGCGTCTACCTGCTCACCCGCATGAACCCGATCCTGGCCCTCTCGGCCAGCTGGGTGCCGTGGCTGATCGCCATCGTGGGCGCCGCCACCGCCCTGTTCGCCGCCACCATCGCGGTGGCCCAGAACGACATCAAGAAGGTGCTGGCGTACTCCACGGTCAGCCAGCTCGGCTACATGTTCCTGGCCGTCGGCTCCGGCGCCTACGTGGCCGCCATCTTCCACATGGTCACCCACGCCTTCTTCAAGGCCCTGATGTTCCTGGGCTCGGGCTCGGTCATCCACGGCATGGAGGACGAGCAGGACATGCGCCGCATGGGCGGGCTGTTCAAGGTCATGAAGGTCACGTCGGTGACCTTCATCATCGGCTTCCTCGCCATCGCCGGGATCATCCCGTTCGCCGGCTTCTGGTCCAAGGACGAGATCCTGCTCTCGGCGTTCGGCAAGAGCCCCGTGCTCTGGGTGGCCGGCCTGGTGACCGCCATCCTCACCGCCTTCTACATGGGCCGCCAGGTCTTCATGGTCTTCTTCGGCGAGCCCAAGTGGGACCGCCCGCTCGAAGAGGCGGTGCCCGACCTGCACGCCGAGCGCGCCGAGTCGGGCGTCCACCCCGGCCACGGGGTCGGCC
Source organism: Aquihabitans sp. G128 (assembly GCF_019048865.1). Taxonomy (GTDB): domain Bacteria; phylum Actinomycetota; class Acidimicrobiia; order Acidimicrobiales; family Iamiaceae; genus Aquihabitans. Next base: position 3,690,371 of record NZ_CP077604.1, read on the forward strand.
CCAACGAGGCCATCCACCCCCACGAGTCCGGCTGGAAGATGACCCTCCCGCTGGTGGTCCTCGCCGGCTTCGCCACCGTCGCCGGCGGGCTCAACCTGCCGCTGTTCGACCGCACCAAGTTCCTGGAGCACTGGCTGGAGCCGGTGGTGGAGCTCGGTGAGCGCCACGTCCACCAGTCCACCGCCACCACGGTCACGCTGGCCATGGTCGCCCTCGCCGGCGCGATCGCCGGGATCCTCGGTGCCGCCGCCATCTACCTCGGCAAGAAGCGCGAGCTGGCCAAGAAGGTCGAGCAGCCCGTCCTCGCCCGGGGCTGGCTCTACGACAGCACCATCACCGCCTTCATGGGCGGGCCGGGCCGCAAGGCCTTCGACGCGGTCGCCTGGTTCGACCGCACCGTCATCGACGGCGCCGTCAACGGCGTCGCCACGGGCATCGGGTCCGGTTCGGGCCAGGCCCGCCGGACCCAGTCCGGCTACGTCCGCAACTACGCCCTCGGCCTCGCCATCGGCGCGGTCGTGATCGCCGGGCTCCTCATCTCGAAGGCGGTCTACTGATGGGAGCCCTCGTGCTCGCAGCCGAAGCGGCCCACGGCGCTCCGGACTTCCCGATCCTCACCGCGGTGGTGCTCACCCCGGTGGTGGGCTCGATCCTGGTGGCGCTCATCTCCAAGCGCCGGCCCGAGATCGCCAAGCAGGCGGCGGTGCTCTTCGCCCTGGCCACCGCCGGGCTCTCCATCGGCATCCTGGCCCTCTTCAAGACCCACGACGCCGGGTTCCAGCTGGTGGACCACCACGGCTGGATCGCCGATCCCACCATCTCGTGGACGCTCGGCGTCGACGGCATCAGCCTCTGGCTGGTGGTGCTCACCGGGATCCTGTTCCCGATCGCCATGCTCGGCGCCCCGCCGCACCACGACGACAAGCCCTTCTACGCCTGGCTGCTCCTGCTGGAGGCCGGCTGCCTGGGCGCCTTCCTGTCGCTCGACACCTTCCTCTTCTTCCTCTTCTTCGAGATCGTCCTGGTCCCGATGTACTTCCTCATCAGCGGCTGGGGCTACGACCTCCGCAAGTACGCGGCCACCAAGTTCTTCCTCTACACGATGTTCGGCTCGGCCTTCATGCTGGTGGGCACCATCGCCACCGCCTACCTCCACGCCAAGGGCGGGCCGGTCACCTTCGACCTGCGCACCCTGGCCGAGGGCCAGGACATCATCTCCAAGACCACCGGCCGCTGGCTGTTCCTCTCCTTCGCCATCGCCTTCGCCGTGAAGGTCCCGCTGTTCCCGTTCCACACCTGGCTGCCCGACGCCCACACCCAGGCGCCCACCGCCGGCTCGGTCATCCTGGCCGGGGTCATGCTGAAGCTCGGCACCTACGGCTTCCTGCGCTTCGGGCTCTACCTCTTCCCGGAGGCCGCCGTCTGGGCCGCTCCCGGCATGGTCACCCTCGGCGTCATCGGCATCGTCTACGGCGCCGTCTGCGCCACCATGCAGAAGGACCTCAAGCGGATCATCGCCTACTCCTCGGTGGCCCACCTCGGGTTCATCGCGCTGGGCACCTTCTCGCTGACCACCCAGGGCCTGCAGGGCGGCGTGTTCCAGATGGTGGCCCACGGCATCACCACCGGCGCCCTGTTCATGCTCTGCGGCTTCATCTACGAGCGCCGCCACACCTACAAGCTCGAGCACCTCAACGGCCTGCAGAAGCCGGCGCCCATCCTGGCCGCGGTGTTCACCGTGGTCATGCTGGCGTCCATCGGCCTGCCCGGGCTGAACGGCTTCGTCGGCGAGTTCGTGATCCTCCAGGGCTCGTTCCTCACCCGCCGCTGGTGGACCGTCGTGGCCGTCACCGGCGTGATCCTGGCCGCCCTCTACCTGCTGTGGGCCTACCAGCGGGTCTTCCACGGCACGCCGGACGACGACAACGCCAAGGTCGGGGACCTCAAGCTCGGCGAGGGCCTGGCCATCGCCCCGCTGGTGGCGATCATCGTCATCATGGGCGTGTACCCGAAGCCGATCTTCGACCGCATCCAGCCCGCCGTCGACCGCCTCGTGCGCCACGTCGAGGACAACTCCGACTACCGCCAGCCCAAGGTCGCCGACGAGGGCGAGAAGGTCGTGCCCGAGGACGAGCGCCGCCACGAGGGCGAGCCCTCCGAGGGCCACGACGCCGAGGGCGCCCACGCCGGCGCCGACCAGGAGGGTGGCAACTGATGCTGTTCGCTGCTGCCCCCGAGAAGCTCCAGACGCCCGGCGTCGAGTTCTCCGCCCTGCTCCCGGTCCTCATCCTGCTCGGCGGCGCCGTGCTGCTGATGGTGCTGGGCGCCCTGCTGCCCCGGAGGTCGCGCTTCCCCTGGCACGCCTGCTTCGCCATGGCCACCGCCGGCGCGCCGATCATCTCCGCCATCCCGCTGTGGTTCCGCACCCGCGACGACGGCCCGCTGCGCGTCGTGGCCGACGCCGTCCGGGTCGACGGGCTGACCGTCTTCCTCGGCATCGTCATCGCCAGCGGCGTGATCCTCACCTGCCTGCTGGCCGACGGCTACCTCCGCCGCGAGCGCCTCGAGGGCCCCGAGGCCTACGTCCTGTTGCTGCTCTCGGCCGCCGGCGGCGTGATCATGGCCGGCGCCAACGACCTCATGGTCATCTTCCTCGGCCTCGAGATCCTGTCGATCGCCGTCTACGTGCTGGCCGGCATCCACGTCCGTCGGGCCCGCTCCGGCGAGGCGGCGCTCAAGTACTTCGTGCTCGGCGCCTTCTCCTCGGCATTCCTGCTCTACGGCATCGCCCTGGTCTACGGCGCCACCGGCACAACCAACCTCACCGGCATCCGCTCGTACCTCGCCACCAACATCCTCACCAACGACATCACCCTGCTGGCCGGCTTCGCCCTGCTGCTGGTGGGCCTCGGCTTCAAGGTGGCCGCCGCCCCCTTCCACGCCTGGACCCCCGACGTCTACGACGGGTCGCCCAGCCCGGTGGTGGCCTACATGGCCTCCGGCGTGAAGACGGCCGGCTTCGCCGCCATCCTGCGGGTGTTCGTCTACGGCTTCAGCAGCTACCAGACCGACTGGAAGCCCATCGTCTACGTGGTCGCGGTCATCACGCTCCTGGTGGGCTCGGTGCTCGCCGTCAGCCAGACCAACGTGAAGCGCATGCTGGCGTACTCGTCCATCAGCCACGCCGGCTTCATCCTCGTGGGCGTGCAGGCCGCCACCGAGCGCGGCACCCGCGCCGTGCTCTTCTACCTGGCCACCTACACCTTCACCGTCGCCGGCAGCTTCGGCGTCGCCACCATCGTCGGTCGCACCGGCGACAACGCCCACGCCCTCAGCGACTACAAGGGCCTGGCCAAGCGCGCCCCGCTGCTGGCCTTCGCCTTCCTGGTGTTCCTCCTGGCCCAGGCCGGCGTGCCGTTCACCTCCGGCTTCCTCGCCAAGTTCTACGTCCTGGGCGCGGCGGTCGACTCCCGCTCGTTCTGGCTGGCCCTGGTGGCCATGCTGTCGTCGGTCATCTCGGCCTTCGTCTACCTGCGGGTCGTCCTGACCATGTACGGCGAGGACGCCGAGGACGGCGCGCCCACCTTCACCGTCCCGGCCGGCGCCCGCATCGCCCTGGTGGCCTCGGTGGTCGCCACCATCGGCCTCGGGATCATCCCCGGCCCGCTCTGGGACGCCACCAAGACCGCGGTGCGCGGCGACGGCGTGGTGGCCACCACGGTCGACACGCCGACGCAGGCCTCCTCGGGCGGCTGACCCTGCGCCGGCCGCTCGCAGGGCTCGGCCGTGGCTGACCCCGCGGGCACCGACCGCTCGTTCACCCGCCTGGCGGTGGCGATCGGGGTCCTGTCGACCCTGGCCTTCGCCTGGTTCCTGACCCTGGGTCGCGGCGACGTGGTCCAGTACCGCGCCTTCGGCGAGGTGTTCGACCTCCAGGCCCGCGCCTTCCTGCACGGTCGGCTGTCGCTGCCCGACGGCAGCCTCGGGTTCGAGGGGTTCGTCGTGCACGGCAAGACCTACGCGTACTTCGGGATCTTCCCGTCGCTCCTGCGGATGCCGCTGTTCCTGGTGACCGACCACTTCGACGGTCGGCTCTCGGCGGTCTCGATGCTGGTGGCCTACGTCATCGCTCTCTGGGCGGCCACCCAGGTGGTGCGGCGCACCCACGCCCTGCTGCGGCCGGGCCAGCCCTGGACCCGGCCCGGCCTGGTGGCGGCCGCCGCGCTGCTCGCCGTCATCGGCATGGGCTCGAACCTGCTGTTCCTGGCCAGCGGCGCCTGGGTGTACCACGAGGCCTCGCTGTGGGGTGCCGCCGGCGTGCTGGCGTCGTTCGCGGCCTGCCTGCGGTTCCTCGACGAGGGACGCCTGCGCTCGGTGGTGGCGGCCGGCCTCTGGGCGGCGGTGGCCTGGACCTCGCGCGGCTCGGTGGGCCTGGCGCCCTCGGCGGTGCTCGGCCTGCTCGCCCTCGCCCGCCTCACCGGCCACCCGTGGCTGGCGGTGCTGGCGCCTCCGCCGGAGCGGCAGCCGGCGCCGGTCGCGCCGGTCGCAACCCCGGACGAGGACGAGCTCTTCGTGCCCGACGAGGCGCCGGTGGCGGGGACCGCCACGGCGTCCGTCGCGTCCGCCCGCCCGGCCACGTGGTCCCGGGACCTGCGCCTGGGCGCGGCGCTGCTGGTGGCCGCGGTGGCCGGTGCCCTGGTGTTCGCGGCGGTCAACACCGCCAAGTTCGGCGGCCCCACCACGCTGCCCATGGACGAGCAGGTGGCCTCGGCCCACCCGTGGCCGGAGCGGAAGCGAGCCCTCGAGGTCTACGACGGTTCGCTGTTCTCCGCCCGGCTGATCCCGTCGGTCGTCTACCAGAGCCTCCGCCCGGACCTCCTGGCCCCGACGGGGGTGTGGCCCTTCGTCCGCTTCACGGCCAAGCGCCCGCCGACGCCGTCGGGCCTGGTGTTCGACACCGTCGAGCCCTCGGCCGGGCTCACCGTCACCTCCCCGTTGCTCCTGGTGCTCGGCGTGGTGGGCGTCGGCGCCGCCCTGCGGCGGCGGCGGACCTTCGCCGGTGACCCGGGCCTCGACGAGGGGGTGCGGGCGGGCGTGCTCCGGCCGTTCCTGCTCGGCGGCCTCGCGGCGGCCTACGCCCCCCCCTCACCATCGCCTTCATCGCCCAGCGCTACCTCACCGATGCGCTGCCGCTCCTGGTGGTCGGTGCCGCCGGCGGCCTGGCCGCGCTCGACGGCTGGGCGGCGCGCCGACCCGCACCGGCGGCTCGACGCCTGCCGCAGGCGGCGGTGGCCGGCGTGGTGGTCCTGGCCGTCGCCGGGCTGGCCACCACCGCGGCGGTCACCTGGAGCTTCCAGCGGTTCGTGATCCCGCCGGACCCGGCGGCGCGCGCCGCGGGCCTGCGCACGCAGGTGGCGGTGGCCGACGTCCTGGGCTCGCCGCCCGCGTTCCGGCGCTTCGACCGGGCCCTGCCCGCGAAGGCGCCCGGCACCGGCCTCACCGTCCTGGGCGACTGCGACGGGCTCTACGAGGGCCAGACCGACGGCAGCTGGGCCCCGCTCGAGGTCTCGGCGGCGGCCGGCCACCACCGCCTGCGCGTCCGCCTCGACGGCGCCGCCCGGAGCGACGAGCTCCTCGCGGTCCTGTCCGTGGGCGACGAGGCCGACCACCTGGTGGTGGCGGTCTCCGGGCCCGCCCGGTCGGCCCGGTTCACCATCGTGCGCAACGGCGTGGCCGGTCCCGCCGGCTCGACGGTCGACCTGTCGGGCTCCGGGCAGGTCGTCGACGTCTCGGTCGACCCGGCCTTCGCCTGGGTGCGGCTGACGGTCGACGGCCGCGAGGCCCGGTTCGAGCCGGGCGGCCCGCCGAAGGACCGCACGGCCACCGTCGGTCGCGACCCGTTCGGCGACGTCGCCCCGCTGCCGGCGACGCCCCGGGTGGAGCCGACCCCCACGCCCACCTGCGACGACCTCGTCGCCGCCCACCGCTGACGGCCGGGGCCGCCTGCGGTGGCGGGCGGGGCGGCAGGTAGCGTTCCGGCGTGGCGCAGATCGGGGCGCCGGCTGGGAGCGCAGCCGGAGAGGGGCAGTCGGCGGGCGCCTCCGTCGTCGACGACGACCTGTGGGTGGCCGACAGCGAGGTGGCACCCGCCGACCTGTCGACGAGCGCTGACCACGATCGCACGGCCCTCGACCCGCCCGGGCCGGTGCCCGGGGCCAGCGGCGGGGTGCCGACCCGACCCGGAGGCGCTCGCGGCCAGGCCCGAGCGCGACGCCAGCACCCGTGGTCGATCCGCCAGCGCCTCGGCGGCGCCACGGTCGCCGCCGCCGGCGTGGCCGTGGTGGTGGCGACCATGGTCCACGCCCGGGTGGCGCTCTACCGCGAGGACTTCGGCATCAGCTGGCAGCTGCTCGAGCAGCACGCCCTCGAGAAGGACCCGCTGGGCAGCGTCTGGTACCTCCACATCCAGCCGCCGCTGCACAACCTGGTCATCGGCTCGGTGCTGCGCTGGTCGCCGTTCCCCGCCATGGGCACGATCCTGGTGCTCTACGTGGCCTCGTTGCTGGCCATCGCCCTGCTGCTCACGGACCTGCTGTCGCGCTGGCGGGTGCACCCGGTGCTCGCCGGGCTGTTCACCGCCATCGCCCTGTGCAACCCCAACCTGCTCAGCACCATCGTGGTGGCGTCCTACGAGGTGCCCGTGACGCTGCTGCTGGTGGCGTCGGTCTGGTGGTTCCAGCGCCAGCTCCAGGACCCGGGGCTGGCGTCGCTGCTCGGCCTCTCGGTCAGCCTGACCGCCCTGGCCATGACCCGCAGCCTGTTCCACCCGGCGTTCGTGGTGGCGGTGGTGGTGCTCGCCGCGGTGGCCCGGCGCATCCCGTGGCGGCAGGTGGCGCTGGCCAGCGCCATCCCGATCCTGGTGATCGGCGGCTGGATGCTCAAGAACGACATCCTCTTCGGCACGCCCACCATGTCGAGCTGGCTGGGCTTCAACCTCCAGCGCGGCGTCGTCGCCCCCATGGCGCGCGACGACGTCCAGGCCGCGGTCGACGACGGCACCGTGAGCTCCCTGGCCCTCGAGCACCCGTGGGGCCTGCTCTCGCAGTACGAGGAGTGGACCGACGGCTGCACGCCGGTGCACCGCAACCCGGTGGTGAGCGTGGCCGACCGCCCGGACTTCGTGCCGGTGGTCGCCAACTTCAACGACGAGTGCTACCTCCCGGTCTACGCGCAGAGCCAGAAGGACGCCGTGGCCCTCGTGAAGCGCTACCCGGGCCGCTACCTGCGCACGCGGGTCACCGTCGTCGGCACGTCGTTCGCCATGTCGGCCATCGGCGTCGGCAAGAACGACTTCGCCCCGTCGGAGCGACCCTCGGTGCGGCGCACGTGGATGGACGACGTGGGTGACGTGGTGCTCGTCTCCCGGCACTGGACGGTGCGCCAGGGCGACTGGAACCTCCCCCTGCTCCACGGGGTCGACCTGCCGGTGCGCTCGTCGTTGCTGCTCGCCGCCCTCTTCCTGGGCCTGCTGGTCCGCGGTGGCCTCGCCGGGGTCCGCCTCGCCCGCTCCGGGTGGCGCGACCGGGTGGAGAGCTGGGACACCGACGAGCTGGTGTGGGCGTTCGTCGCGGTCAGCGCGGTGCTCGTCGTGCTGGTGGGGGACCTGCTCGAGTTCGGCGAGAACGGGCGCTTCCGCTCGATGCTCGACCCGTTCCTGGTGGCGCTGCCGCTGGCCGCCCTCGCGCGGATCGTGAGCGGTCGCCTCGCGGCGCGCCGCCCTCAGCCCACCCGGTAGAAGGTGACGGCGTTCTTGCCCTTGGTGAAGGCCCGGTCGGGGACGATGGCCGCCACCGACACGTGGTCGCCGTCGGTGTAGGCGTCGACGGTGGACCAGATCGTGCCGTTGACGGCGACGGCCACGGGGCTGCCGGCGGGCACCTTGTCGACGATCGCCCGCACCAGCGCCGGCACCGAGCCCGAGGCCGGGTCGACGTCGCTGGCGTCGGAGGTGGCGTCGAGCAGGCCGTCGATGGGGGTGAGGGTGGCGTCGTGGTCGGCGTCGACCTCGGTCCCGAAGAGCTCGGGGTGCTCGCCGATGCGGTAGAGCCGGTCCTTGCCGCTCTGGGGCACGAACGTGTCCACGCCGCGCGCCACCATCAGCTTCCAGCCGGCGTCCTCGTCGAGCGTGTAGGCCTTGCCGGCGAGCACGCCCTTGCTGTCGACGTCGGCCAGGTGCATGGCCTTCTTCCGGGTGGTCCGAGGCGCCTGCTCGAGCGCCGAGCGGCCGTCGACGTGCCAGGGGATCTTCACGTCCAAGGCGTCGGCCATGGTGGGCAGCACATCGATGGTCTCGACGTTGTCGTCGTTCACCACGCCCTCGGTCTGGCCCGGCTCCTTGAGGAAGAACGGCACCCACATGACGTCGGCGGCCACGGAGTCGTCGATCGGCTTGTCGACGTCGAGGCCGCGGATGCCCTGGCCCGACTGGAACGAGATGCCGTGGTCGGCCACCACGGTGAAGAGGGCGTCGTCGTAGAGGCCCGTGGCCTTCATGGCGTCCATCACCTGGCCGAGCACGGAGTCGGCGTAGGTGAGCTGGAGCAGGTGGCGCTGGCGGCCCAGCTGCACCAGCCCCGGCTGGTCCTTCCAGGTGTCCCCGTCCCGCCCGAGGTCGGGGTCCGGTCCGGCGTACTGCGTGCCGTCGGGCAGGTAGCGGAACGGGATGTGGGGGAGCAGCACGTGGAGGAAGTGCAACGTGTTGGAGTCGTCGGTCAGCCCGTCGATGAACGACTGCGCCCGCCCGTTGGCGGTGGCGGCGGTGCCCGTGGCGGGCTTGCTCTCCGCTGCGGTGGCGCCCTGGTCGACCAGTCCGGCCACCGGATCCTCGTCGCTCGGGTCGGGCGTGATGCGCTGGGCCAGCACCTTGCGAGCGTCGCGGAGGATGCCGTCGAGGCCGCCCTCGTGGGGCACCTGGAGCTCGCACAGGCTGGTGGGGCAGAGGCGGGTGACCGACTCGGTGACCTTCAGCTGCATGGACCCGCCGAGCAGCGTGAAGAGGTTCTTCGGGTGCGACTGGGCGGTCGGGGTGGTGTAGTCCCGCGGCTCGCGGCCGGTGGCGATCGAGGGGACCGCGTCCCAGGTGAAGTTGCTGACCGAGGTGGTGTTGCGGAACCAGTGCGACTGGCCCGCCAGCTCGGCGAAGTGGGGGAACAGGGCGGCGTCGATCTTGCCGTCCTGGTCCATGAGCGAGTTCAGCGGCAGCTCGTCGAACACGATCATGACGACCGGGGCGGGCTTGCCCACCTGCACGTCGCCGGCGGCGTTCGGGTCGGTGAGCAGCTGCGAGGTCTGCGACACCAGCAGGAAGAGGGCGCAGAACACCGGCGGCGCCAGCGAGGCGAAGCTCAGCCAGATGCGCATGCCGGTGGTCTTCACGTAGAGCCAGCCGGCGAAGGCGCCGACCGCGACGGCCAGGGCGGCGAGCAGGAGGCCGTCGCCCACCAGGCCGCGCAGCGCCGACATGGCGAACGCCGCCACCAGCAGGCCGAGGAAGCCCACGTGCACGACGCGCCGGGCGGACGTGGACACGAGCCCCACGGCGACCTCCGCCACCCAGAGCACGAGGGTGGGCACCACGAGGACGATCGCCGCGAAGGCGAGGATGTCGTCGCGCACCGCGCCCCGGAAGATGAACTGGTCCGGGGCCTTGCCGAAGACGTCGTAGAGCGGTTGGGCGATGGCGAAGCCGGTGAGGGCGAACAGCTCGGCCAGGGCCCGCGCCTCGCGCCGCACCGGGGCGGGCACGCGGGCCACGAGGCCCTTCGGCCCCGCGGCGTCGGTGCCGGCGGGGCGGGCCGTCGCCGGCGTGGGGGCGGCGGCGTCGCTCATGCGGCGGCGTTCACCACGAGGCCGTCACGGGTCACGACGCGTCGGACCGCAGCGAGCAGCGGTACAGCGTGCGGGTGCCGAGCACCTGGCGCTCGTCGACGGTGAAGCGGCGGTCCAGGGCCTGCTCCCAGCGCTCGCGGTCGTAGTGGTCGAACAGGCCGGGCCGCTTGCGGCTGAGGAGGCGCTGCACCATGGGGTCGTCGGGGTGGGGCAGCTCGACCACGAGGCTGGCGCCGAAGTCGGCGAGCAGGTCGACGATCTCGGTGAACGGCACGGTGTTGGTGATGGCGAGGTGGTGCACCACCGCCAGGCACAGCACCAGGTCGGGCCGGCACCGCTCGACGAACGGGCGGCGCTCGCGCGAGCGCCAGCCGGCGCCGGGGGAGGGGTTGACGAGGTCGAGGACCAGCGGCAGCACGCGGGTCTCCCCGGTCTCGCGGAGGTGGCGATACAGCCGGTCGACCACCAGGTGGTCGAAGTCGGCGGCCACCACCCGAGAGGCGCCCGACTCGAGGGACAGCAGCGAGAACAGGCCGTCGTTGGCGCCCAGGTCGACCACGAGGTCGGCGCCGGTGGCCCGGACGGCCTCGGCCACGAAGGCCTGCTTCGCCGGCAGGTCGTCGCCGACGTAGTGCGACCGGTCGGAGTAGTCGGACCACACCGAGCGCTGGGCCTTCCAGCGCAGCGCCCGCACCGTCTTCTCCAGGTTGGCCAGCTGGGCCAGCAGGAGCTTCGGGCTGAAGCCGGCGCGCCGGCCCTCGGCGCTGCCCGAGGCCTCGGCCGCGGCGTGCTTGCGCTCGGCGCGCGCCTGCAGGGTGAGGTGGGCGAGGAGGCCGTTGCGGACCCGCTTGTGGGCCGGGACGATGGCGGCGGCGTCGGCCACGCCGATGCCGCCGACCGCGCCGCGGAGCCAGGCGTGGAAGCCCACCCCGCCCACGGCCTGCACCACGAGCGGGTTCAGGAACAGCTCGCAGAACTGGCGGTAGCCCGGCCACGCCTCGGAGCGGAGCGGCTTCTCGAAGGACCCGATGTCGATGAACACGGGCCGCGACCCGTCGAACATGACGTTGTAGGACGTGGCGTCCTTGGTGGAGAACCCGGCCTCCACGGCGCGGCGGGTGACCTCGAGCTGGAGCAGCGCCGCGTCCCGCAGCATCTCGAAGGTCCACTCGTAGGGATAGGTCACCACCGGCAGGCGATCGTGGCGGAGCACGCCGGCCCACCGCTCGTGGAGCTCGTGGGACCCGGGGGCCAGCTTCTCGGTGCCGACGATCAGGCCGTCGGCGGCCAGCGCGGCGTAGAACGGCGAGGCCTCGACGGCCTCGAACTCGGCCAGCCCGGCGGCGGTCAGGCCCCGGAGGATCTCGCCGTTCGAGCTGAAGACCTGGGAGAGCGGGTCCCGGAAGGACCCGGGGTCAGCTTCGGTCACCGATGGTGGGCTGGTCGTCCTTCGCCTGGCCGAGCTGCTGGGCGGCGGCCTCCGGGTCGACGGCCTGGCCGGTCTCCGGGTCGATCTCGACCCCGAGCAGCTCGCCCTCGGCGATCTCGGCCTTGAGGCGCCGCTTCTTGGAGAAGAGGCCCAGGAACTTGTTGCCGTACATCCGCAGCATCATCGCCACGCCCGCCACACCGCCGGCGAGGGCAGCTCCGACCAGGCTCAGCGTTCCGGCATCGAGGTAAGCGAACACGCCGAAATGGTACACGGCGCCCCTTCCCGGTCGGCATCGGCCCGCCGCTCCTCGACCCCGCGCGCGGTCCGGCGGCTGCCATACTTCGGAGAGCGCAGACGGTCTCCCCACCTCGTCTCCCTGCCCGGTAGGCCCATGTCCGACGTCCAGCCGACGAAGATCAAGCACCGCCCGCTGCTCGACGGCACCCGTGGCGTGATGATGTGCGTGGTCCTCGGCTACCACCTCAAGGGCGTGACCAAGCTCCCCGGCGCCTGGGTCTCGATGGACTTCTTCTTCGTCCTCTCGGGCTACCTCATCACCACGCTGCTGGTGAAGGAGTACGAGCAGTCGGGTCGGCTGGACCTGCGCACGTTCTTCCGGCGGCGGGTGCGGCGGTTGGGCCCGGCCCTGCTGGCGGTGCTGGCCGTGGTGTTCGTGGTGGCGTGGGCCTTCGGCGGGCCGAAGGAGTTCCCCGGCCTGCGCGGCGACGGGCTGGCCACCCTCTTCTACGTGGCCAACTGGCACTTCATCTTCTCGGCCACGTCCTACTTCGACGCCGGCGACGGCTCGGTGCTGCGCCACGCCTGGTCGCTCGCCATCGAGGAGCAGTTCTACGTCATCTGGCCGCTGGTCTTCCTGGGGCTGGCCAAGCTCACCCGCTTCGACAAGCGCAAGATGCTGGTGGGCCTCGGCGTGTGCCTCGTGGCCTCGGCGCTGTGGATGCGCCACCTGGCCGGGGGCAGCGTCGACCTGTCCCGCGCCTACTACGGCACCGACACCCGCGGCCAGGGCCTGATCGTCGGCTCGATGATGGCGCTGGTGCTCTGGAAGGACCGCTGGGACACGCCCCGTGCCCGCGAGGTGGCGGGCTGGCTGGGCACCGTCGCCCTCGCCGGGCTGGTGGCCATGATGCTGCTGTTCCACGACAACAGCCGGGCCGTCTACACCCGAGGCGGCTTCCTGCTCATCACCCTCACCGCCGCGGTGTTCATCTTCGGCTGCGCCCGGGCCGAGCGGGGCCCGCTGGCCTGGATCTTCGGCAACAAGGTCAGCCGCCACATGGGCTTCGTGTCCTACAGCTTCTACCTGTGGCACTACCCGGTGATCGTGCTGCTCTCGCCGCCCCGCCTGGACCTCACGCCGTGGCTGCTCGACTCCACCCGGGTGCTGGTGGCGCTGGGGCTGGCCGAGGCCACCTACTGGTTCCTCGAGAAGCCCATCCACCAGCAGCGGTGGCAGCTGCGACGCCAGGGCCCGGTGCTGGGCACCGCGTTCGCGGGTGCCCTCGCCCTGCTGCTCGTGGTCACCCTCACGCCGGCGCCCGAGCAGATCCCCACGAAGGCGGGGGAGAACGCCTCGGGCGCCACCACCGCCCAGGCCTCGGGCGACGTGCTGGTGATGGGCGACTCGCTGGCGTGGCTGCTCTCGGGCACCGCGCCGAAGGACTACCCGTACCAGGTGCAGGGGCTGTTCCAGGCCCACTGCGACATCATCGGCGACCGGATCTACACCGGCAGCACGGTCGACCAGGCGGTGGCCGACTGCCCCGAGTGGCCCACGCGGTGGGAGCAGGCCCTCGACGGCGGCAACCCGGCCATCGACGGCAAGCCCGACGCCATCGTGGTCAGCCTCGGGCTGCGCCAGCTCTTCGACGTCGACGAGGACGGCACCCGGGTCGTGGTGGGCACGCCGGCGTGGGAGCGCGAGTACCGGGCCGCCGTCGACCGGGCCGCCGGCATCATCCGGGCCCGCACCAAGGTCCCCGTCTTCTGGCTCGACGTCCCCTGCTACCAGTGGGAGGCCGCCGAGACCGACGGCGAGGAGCGCGACGCCACGCGCATCGCCACGGTCAACCGCGTGCTGAAGGACGAGCTGGCCTCCTTCGCCGACATCACCGTGCTGCCCTACGGCAAGCGGGTCTGCAGCGGCCCGGGCGGCACCGAGCCCGACCTCGGCCTCCGTCCGGACGGCGCCCACCTCACGCCCGAGGCCGCCGGCGACTTCTGGCACTGGCTGGAGCCCCAGATCCGGCGCGCCAGCGCCTGAGCCACCTCGCCCGGACGGGGCGCGCCGAACGGCGCGTTGCCACGCGGTGGCACGAGGTGTGAAGCTCCTGGCCCTTCGTCGCCCCCGATCGGCGGGCACGGCCGGACCCGGCCGGGCGACCAGCACCGAGGAACCATGCGCGCACCACTCCGCACCCCCCGCTCCCGTCGAGCGGCCATCGCCACCCTGCTCGTCACCGGCCTGGCCCTGACCTCCACGTGGGCCCCGGCCTCGGCGGCTCCCGCCCAGGACGCGCCCGCCCCGTCGGCCGAGGCCAAGCCGACCGGCGTGCTGTCGACCCGGCTCGACGCCCTGGCCGCCTCCGCCGGCCAGCGGCGGTCGTCGGCCGACGCCAGCGCCTCGGTGGGCCTCCCGGCCAGCGGGCCGGGCAGCCTCCTGCGGCACGACGGCAAGCTCTACGTCGACGTGGTCGCCACCGACGCCTCGGCCATCGCCGCCGCCGCCGGGCTGCCCGGCGCCGAGCTGGTCGCCACCCTGCCCGACGGCGTGAACGCCACCGTCGCCCTGCCCGCTTCCTCCCTCGCTGGCCTCGGCGGCATCGCCGGCCTCCGCTCGGCCACCGAGCTGCTGGCGCCGAAGGTGCACCGCAGCGCCGCCCCCGCACCGGCCGCCGGCGCCGCTCGGGCGGCCGCCACCTGCCCCACGGGCGTGCGCTCCCAGGGGGACACCCAGCTGAAGGCCGCCCTCGCCCGCTCGACCTACGCGGTCGACGGCACCGGGATCACCGTCGGGGTGATCTCCGACTCCTTCCGGGCCGCGCCCCGCGAGGCCACCGCCGACGTCGCCTCGGGCGACCTGCCCGGCGCCGGCAACCCGTGCGGCCACACCACGCCCGTGCAGGTCCTCGCCGATGACACCGCCGGCTCCGACGAAGGCCGGGCCATGGCCCAGATCGTCCACGACCTCGCTCCCGGCGCCAAGCTCCTGTTCGCCACGGCCGACCGCGGCGACATCGACTTCGCCAACCAGATCCGGGCCCTGCGCGACGCCGGCGCCGACGTGATCGTCGACGACATCGCCTACTTCAACGAGCCGATCTACCAGGACGGTCCGATCTCGGTGGCCATCCACGAGGTCGGCGCCGACGGCGTGGCCTACTACTCCGCGGCGGGCAACGCCGAGTACGAGGTGGGCGGCCGCTCGGTGGGCTCCTACGAGGCCCAGGCCTTCCGCCCGACGGCGTGCCCCGCGGCCATCACCAACAGCACCTGCCACGACTTCGACCCGGGTGCCGGGGTCACGGCCTACGACAGCCTCACCCTGGCCGGGGGCACCGACCTGATCATCAACATGGGCTGGAACGAGCCCATCAGCGGCGTGGGCACCGACTACGACATCGTCCTGGTCGACCCCGCCACCGGCAAGGCGGTGGCCGGCGGCGGCGACGCCAACCTCTCCTCGGGCCAGCCGGTCGAGTACTTCGGCTTCACCAACCCCAGCAGCAGCGCCAAGACCTACCGGCTCTACGTGGCCCGCTACGCCGACCCCGACGGGCCGGCGGCCACCGGCACGCCCCGCTTCAAGTTCATCCTCCAGAGCGGGTCGCTGACCGCCGTGGGCTTCGGCACCGACGCCGGCGGCGACGTGTTCGGGCCGACCGTGTACGGCCACAGCGCCACCACCGCCATGCAGTCGGTGGCCGCGGTGCCCGCCGGCGCCGGCACCGCCGTGGAGGACTTCTCCTCCCACGGTCCCGCCACGTACTGCTGGGCCCCGGCGACCGGGTCGGCCCCGGCCGCCGCCCTGCCGTCCTGCACCACCCGCACGGTCGACCTCGCGGCCACCGACGGCGTGAGCACCACGCTGCCGGGCGACTCCGGCCTGAACCCGTTCTACGGCACGTCCGCCGCCGCGCCCCACGCCGCCGCCGTCGCCGCGCTCATGCTCCAGCGCCGGCCGTGCCGCACGCCCGCCGAGCTCTACGCCGCGCAGCAGGCCACCGGCCGCCACCTGAGCGGCGAAACCCAGGACTCCGAGGGAGCCGGCCTCGTCGACGCCGCCGGCGCGGTCGGGTCGCTGGCCTCCTGCGCCACCACCCCCAGCCACCCCGGCACGCCGACCGTGTCGAGCGCCGGCGCGGCCAAGGTGACCATCGCCTGGAAGGCGCCCGCCACCCTGGGGGGCGGCACGCTCAGCGGCTACACGGTCGAGGTCACGAACCAGGCCGGCACGGTCCTGTCGACCACCACGGGCTCCACGGCCACCAGCCGCACCATCACCGGCCTGCCCGCCGGCGGCGCATTCCGGTTCCGGGTCCGTGCCGAGGTCGGGACCAGCTCGGCGTGGTCGCCCCGCTCGGCGGTGGCCGTCCCGCCGTTCGCGCCGATCGACCAGTTCACCCTGCGCCAGTTCGTCGACTTCGCCGGCCGGTTCCCCACCGCCCAGGAGCTGCAGGACGGCAAGCGGGCCATCACCGCCAACCTGGCCTCGCCGGGCGCGCGGGTGGCCAAGGCCTCGGGGTTCTCCACGTGGGGGCCGGCGCTCGACCCGGTCAGCCGCATGGCCTACGCCGCGTTCAAGAAGGCCCCGGAGGCCAGCACGCTGGCGTACTGGCTGCCCAAGCGCCGCGCCGGCACCACCGTCGCGGCCATGGCCGAGTCGTTCGTGACCTCGGACCGGTTCAAGAAGGGCTGGGGCCCGCTCACCAACCGCCAGTTCGTGCAGCGGATCTACCTCAACGTGCTCGGCCACGACGGCCCGGCCGCCAGCATCGACAGCTACACGACCAAGTTGGACGAGAAGCAGACCACGCGTGGCGCGATCCTGGCGACGTTGTCCGAGGGCGCCGCCCACGTCGCCCGCCGCAAGGGCGAGGTGGCCACGGTCGACCTCTTCTACGGCATGCTCGTGCGGGTGCCCACCGCCGCGGAGCTCACCCAGTGGTCCGCCACCACCGCCTCGGACCGGGTGCCGCTGGCCAACCGGCTGCTGATCTCCCCGGCCTACGACGCCCGGACCTGAGCGGAGAGGCCGGGCCTCAGGCCGAGGGCCTGGGGGCGAGCTCGTAGAGGAACTGGTAGGCGAAGAGCTGGGGGCGCAGGGCGACCGCGCCGCGGTCGATCCGGCCGGCGAGCTGGCGCAGGCCGCCAGGCGCGGCCTCGGCCGACGCCCCCCGCTCGACCACGCCGAGGGGCAAGCCGATGGACTCCGCCCGGGAGATGGTCCACCCGGCGCCGTCCACCAGGCGGGCGAAGCTGCGCTTGGTGAAGAAGCGGAGGTGGCCGGCGTCGAGGATGCCGCGCGCGTCGTAGTCGAAGCGCCCGAGCGCCACGCGGGTGCGCGGGTACCAGTGGCCGAAGTTGGGGATCGACGTGATGAGCCGCCCGCCGGGCCGCAGGCGGGCCTTGATGGCGTCCAGCACGGCGGCGGGGTCGCGGACGTGCTCGAGCACGTCGGCGGCCAGCACGACGTCGAAGCCGTCGCCCACCGCCTCCGGGATGCCCTGCTCGAGGTCGGCCTCGTAGAAGTCGGTGAGGCGCTCGCGCACGCCCTTGTGCTCCACCAGGTCGACGCCGACGACCTCGTGGCCCTGGGCGACGAGCCGGGCGCCGACCGAGCCGTCGGAGCAGCCGAGGTCGAGGACGCGCGACGGCGAGCGCAGGGCCAGCCAGGCCTCCACGCGCCCGTGGGAGGTGTCGGCGTCGTCCTTGAGCTCGTAGGAGTCCGAGGCGAAGGCCAGCTCGCCGGTGCCGAAGCCCATCTTGTGGGCCCGGTAGCGGGCGACGTCGCGCGCCACGTCCTTGGCGTACTTGATGCCGTCGACGTAGCAGATCTCGTCCCCGTAGTAGGTGGGGATGGGGATCTCGGCGATCCGCTGCTGCGCCTCGTGGAGCTGGATGATGATCTGGGTGTCGAAGTTGAAGCCGTCGTCGTTGCCCTCGAAGGGGATCTGGGCGAGCGCCTTGACGTCGTAGGCCCGGTAGCCGGAGTGCCACTCCGAGAGGCCGGTGCCCACCACCTTGTTCTGCACCGTGGTGAGGATGCGGTTGCCGACGTACTTGTAGGCCGGCATGCCGCCCTTGCGGGCCTCCCCGGCCTGCATCATGCGGGACCCGAAGACGGCCTCGGCCTCGCCCCGCTCGATGGGCGCCACCATCTGGTCGAGGATCTCCGGGGCGTACTGGCCGTCGCCGTGCAGGAGCACCGCGATGTCCCACCCGCGGTCGATGGCGTGGCGGTAGCCCCACTTCTGGTTGCCGCCGTAGCCCAGGTTCTTCGGGTGGCGGACGAGCGTGATCGGCAGGTCCTTGGTGACCGACTGGTAGCCGAGGCCCACGAGGTAGGTGGAGTCCTGGCTGTGGTCGTCGCCCACGAGGACCTCGTGGATGCGGCCCCGGAACTCCTGGGGGATCCGATCGAGCGTCTGGGCCAGGGTGGTCGCGGCGTTGTACGCCACCACCAGCACACCGATCTTCTTCATGGGCGGAGGCTAGCGAACAAGCGGTCAAATCGGCCTTAGCGGACAGCACCGACGGGCCCGCTCCCGCGCTCCTTTGGCCCCTCGTGAGCCGTCTCACTAAGGTTCGACGCCGTGTCCGAGTTCCTCCGCGACTACCTCACCGTCGCCATCTTCTCCGCGGTCACCATCGGGCTGCTGGGCGGCGTCCTGTCGCTCGGCAAGCTGGTCCGTCCGGTCCGTCCCCAGGGCGCCAAGTACCTCACCTACGAGAGCGGCGTCGACCCCGTGGGCGACAGCTGGGACCAGAGCCCCATCCGGTACTACGTCTTCGCCCTGCTCTTCGTCCTGTTCGACGTCGAAGCGGTCTTCATCTTCCCGTGGGCCACCCGTCTCGAGGCCTACGGCACCTTCGGCGCCGTCGAGATGATCGTCTTCATCGTGCTCCTCTCCCTCGGGCTGCTCTACGCCTGGCGAAAGAAGGTCCTGCAGTGGATCTGACGGGTCGGAACCCCCGCCAAGAACTCGCACTCGTGAACGGAAGCAACTGACATGGGACTGGTGGAGAGCGGCAAGCTCCCCAAGCCCCTGACGTCGCTGCTGAACACGTCGCGCAAGTACTCGCTCTGGATCTTCCAGTGGGGCCTCGCGTGCTGCGCCATCGAGATGGGCGCCGCCCTCGGCTCGCCCCGCTACGACGTCATGCGCCTCGGGGTCATCCCGCTGCCGGCCAGCCCGCGCCAGGCCGACCTCGTCTGCATCTCCGGCACCGTGACCGACAAGATGGTCCCGGCCATCCGCCGGCTCTACGAGCAGATGCCGGACCCGAAGTACGTGATCTCCATGGGCTCCTGCGCCAACTGCGGCGGTCCGTACTGGGACAGCTACTCCGTCACCAAGGGCGTCGACCAGGTCATCCCGGTCGACGTCTACGTGCCGGGCTGCCCGCCGCGTCCCGAGGCCCTGCTCGAGGGCATCGTGCTGCTGCAGGAGCGCATCGGCAAGGAAGACATGGCCGAGCGCTGGAAGGGTGACCCGATCCATGTCACCTGACACCGAGGTCGAAGCCGCCGACGCCGCGTCGGAGGCCGTCGAGCCCGCCGGCCCGGTCGACGAGGCCCGCCAGGCCGTGGTGGCCGAGTTCACCGAGGAGCTCGGCGACGCCGTCGTCGGCTCCTTCGTGCGCCCCGGCGACGACATCTGGATCCGCGTCACCCGCGAGGCCTGGCGCACCGCCGGCTTCGTGCTGCGCGACAAGGCCGGCTTCCGGGCCTTCGAGTTCCTCTCCGTCATCGACTGGCTGCCCAGCCCGTTCGGCAAGAACGAGGACTCGCCCACCGACGCCCCGCCCACGCCATCGTCGGAGATCGTCACGGGCTACGCCGGCGGCGACACCCGCTTCCAGGTCTTCGCCCGGGCCCACTCGCTCACCCGCAAGCTCGGCGTGACCCTGAAGGTCGACCTCCCGGACGACGACCTGTCCATCGACACCTGGCTGCCCGTCTACGCCGGCGTCAACTGGCACGAGCGCGAGGCCCACGAGATGTTCGGGATCGGCTTCACCGGCCACCCGCACCTCGCCCACCTCTACCTCCCCGGCGAGTTCGAGGGGTTCCCCCTCCGCAAGACGTTCCCGCTGCTGGCCCGCCACGTGAAGCCGTGGCCCGGCATCGTCGACGTCGAGCCCATGCCCGCCGAGGCCGACGGCGACGCCGAGGCCGAAGCCACCCCCGACGCGGAGGCCGCCGAATGACCGCGATCACCGACCGCCAGAAGCTGGCCTACGCCAACGCCCAGGCCGCCGACGGGCGCGTGAACCTCGAAGTTCGAGACCGACGAGGGCATGACCCTCAACATGGGCCCGCAGCACCCGGCCACCCACGGCACCCTGCGCATCATCGTCAAGCTCGACGGCGAGCAGGTCGTGAACATCGAGCCGGTCATGGGCTACATGCACCGCGGCTACGAGAAGCTGACCGAGGTCCGCACGTACCCGCAGGTCACCACGCTGGTGAACCGCATCGACTGGCTGGGCAGCTTCGCCAACGAGGTCCCGTTCATCCTCGCCGCCGAGAAGCTGATGGACATCGAGGCCCCGCCTCGCGCCCAGTGGATCCGCACCGTGCTCTTCGAGATGTCGCGCATCGCCAACATCTCGCTGTTCGTGGGCGACATGGCCCTGCACATCGGCGCCATGACCGCCGCCTTCTACGCCTTCCGCGACCGGGAGTACGTCCTCAACCAGATCGAGGCCGTCACCGGTGGGCGCTTCCACCCGAACTTCGACCGCATCGGCGGCCTGAAGGACGACCTCCCCAAGGGCTGGATCGCCGACACCAAGGCGTCCATGGACCGCATCCGGGACTTCTGCGACGAGATGGAGACCCTCGTCGAGGGCAACGAGATCTTCCAGATCCGGACCCGCGGCGTCGGCATCATCCCCGGCGACATCGCGCTGCAGTACGGCCTCTCGGGCGCCAACCTGCGCGCCAGCGGCGTCGACTGGGACCTCCGCCGGGACGAGCCGGTGGGCCTGGCCTGGAACGAGGTCGACTGGAACGTCGTCACCCACCCCGACGGCGACTCCTTCGCCCGCTTCTGGGTGCGCCTCCAGGAGATCCGCGAGTCCACCAAGATCATCGACCAGCTGCTCGACGGGCTGCCGGCCGGGCCGATCATGGCCAAGGTGCCCCGCATCATCAAGGTGCCCGAGGGCGAGGCCTGGGTGGCCACCGAGAACCCGCTCGGCGAGATGGGCTACTACGTGGTCTCCAAGGGCGACCTCGGCCCGTTCCGGGTGAAGATCCGCACCGCCTCGTTCAACAACGTGTCCATCGTGCCGTGGGTGTGCCGCGGCGTGTACGTGCCCGACGTCGTGACGATCCTGGCATCCCTGTACTTCATCCTCGGAGACATCGACCGGTGATCAACGGCTTCATCCACCTCTCGTACTGGGAGGTGTCGATCCTGCGCACGGTCGGCATCCTGGCCGCCGTCCTGCTCCCCGCGGGCACGTTCGTCTACCTCTTCCTGTTCAAGATGGTGTCGTTCATGCAGAGCCGGCTCGGCCCCATGGAGGCCGGCCCGTTCGGCTCCATGCAGCTGCTGGCCGAGGTGGGCAAGTTCCTCCAGAAGGAGGACATCGTCCCCGAGCGGGCCGACAAGCGCCTGTTCAAGTTCGCCCCGTACCTCGTGGTCGGCACGGTGCTGCTGGTGTACCTGGCCGTGCCGTTCGGGCCGGACATGATCTTCGCCGACCTGCCCGGCGGCGTCTTCTACATCCTGGCCGTGTCGTCCATCAGCTCGCTCGGCGTGCTCATGGCCGGCTGGTCCTCGGCCAACAAGTACGCCCTCATCGGCGGCCTCCGCGCCGCCGGCCAGCTCATCGCCTACGAGCTGCCCATGGTCCTCGCCGTCATCGGCGTCGTGATCCAGGCCGGCACCATGAACCTCTCGGGCATCGTGGCCGCGCAGGCCTCCGGCTCGATCTTCGGCCTCGACTTCTTCGGCAACCCGTACCTGCTCACGCAGTTCGTGGCCTTCGCCATCTTCATGATCTCGGTCCAGGCCGAGCTCGGCCAGACGCCCTTCGACATGCCGATCGCCGAGTCCGAGCTCGTCACCGGCTACATCACCGAGTACTCCGGCCTCCGCTTCCTGCTGTTCTTCATCGGCGAGTTCGCCTCGGCCGGCGCCTTCGCCGCCGTGGCCGCCACCCTCTTCCTGGGCGGCTGGACCGTGCCGGCGGCGTGGACCGATCTCAACAGCAACTGGTTCAACCTGCTCGGCCCGCTGATCATGCTCACCAAGATGATGGTCCTCGCCGGCCTCATCTTCTTCGTGCGGTTCACCTTCCCCCGCTTCCGCGAGGACCAGCTCCAGAAGCTGGCGTGGACCGTGCTGATCCCGATCTCGCTGGTCAACATCCTCGCCACCACCATCCTGAAGGTTGCGTTCTGATGGCACCGAAGCCCAAGGTCCCCGGCCTCCTCAAGGGCATGGGGGTCACCTTCAACGAGATGACCCAGACCATCTGGCCCGGCGAAGGCATGAAGCGCTTCATGCAGCCGCCGTCGCCCGCCAAGGGCGCGGCCACGGTGCAGTACCCCCACGAGAAGGAGGCGCCGGCCCCTCGGGCGCGCGGCGTCATCGCCCTCAAGGAGGACAACTGCACGGTGTGCATGCTCTGCGCCCGCAGCTGCCCGGACTGGTGCATCTACATCGAGGGCCACAAGGAGAAGGCGCCGCCGCGCCGTCCCGGAGGCAAGGAGCGCACCGTCTCCGCGCTCGACCGCTTCGACATCGACTACTCGCTGTGCATGTACTGCGGCATCTGCGTCGAGGTCTGCCCGTTCGAGGCCCTGTTCTGGTCGCCCGAGTTCGAGTACTCCGAGCCGCGCATCGCCGACCTGCTCCACGACAAGGAGCGCCTCGGCGAGTGGATGGAGACCGTCCCGGACTTCGAGCCCTACGAGGCCGGCGCCGAGGTCAAGGCCAAGAAGGTGCCGCGCTGATGGGCGGGCTCCTCCTCGCCGCCGCGGCGAACGCCGACGCCGGCGTCTACGTCGCCCAGAACGTGGCGTTCGGCATCATCGCTGCGCTCATGGTCTTCTCGGCCTTCCGCGTGGTCACCACCGACAACGTGGTGCACGCCGCCTTCTACCTCGTGATGGTGCTGGCCGGGGCCGCCGCCCAGTTCATCCTGCTGGGCGCCGAGTTCATCGCCATCACCCAGGTGCTCGTCTACATCGGCGCCATCGTGGTGCTGTTCCTCTTCGGCATCATGCTGACCAAGGCGCCCATGTCCGGCGAGGAGAAGCTCAGCCGCGACAACTGGGCGCTCGGCGCCCTCACCTCGGTGGTGCTGCTGGCCCTGCTCGGCTACGTCCTGGTCGACGGCTTCGGCAAGGACAAGCTCCCGGCGGACCTGCTTCCCACGCCCACCGCGGCGATCTCCGACGCCATCTTCGGCGGCTACCTGATCCCGTTCGAGGTCATCTCCTTGCTCCTGCTCGCCGCGCTCATCGGCGCCATCGTGATCGCCCGACGGGACTGAGGGGCCGCCGCCATGTTCCTGAACCAGTTCCTCCTCCTCGCCGCCGTGCTCTTCTGCATCGGCGTGTACGGGGTCATCTCCCGTCGCAACGGCGTCATGGTCCTGATGTCGATCGAGCTCATCCTGAACTCGGTCAACATCAACCTGGTGGCCTTCAGCGCCATGACCGGCGCCGTCTCGGGCCAGGTGTTCGCCCTGTTCGTGATCGCCGTGGCCGCCGCCGAGGTGGGCGTCGGCCTGGCCATCGTGCTGGCGATCTTCCGCAACTACCGCAGCGTCGACCTCGATGACGTCGACCTGATGAAGGGCTGAGGCAGTGCTGACCCACGCGTGGATCATCCCGCTCATCCCGGCCCTCTCGTTCCTGCTGATCCTCGCGGTCGGCAAGAAGCTGCCGCGCGGCGGCTCCGAGATCGGCCTGGCCTCGGTCGCCATCTGCTTCGTGC
The DNA here is from genome assembly GCF_019048865.1 of Aquihabitans sp. G128. Lineage (GTDB taxonomy): Bacteria > Actinomycetota > Acidimicrobiia > Acidimicrobiales > Iamiaceae > Aquihabitans. The sequence goes on from NZ_CP077604.1 coordinate 3,713,894, forward strand.
TGGCCCTCGCGGTCGGCATCGGCTGGATCGGCCGGGTCAACCACCCGCCCGAGGCCGGCGGCCTGGCCAAGCACGTCGCTGCCGTGGTGGCCGAGAACGAGCACTCCCTGGCCGCGTCGTCGCCCGACTCCGGCACGGCTGCCGCCCACGGCACGGAGGGCACCGCCGAGGCCGGGCACGGCGCCGAGGCCACCACCGAGGAGGCCGGGCACGGCACCGAGGCCACCGCCGAGGGCGAGGGCCACGAGGCCGCCGGGGAAGAGGAGCACCACGTCACCGAGCCGGTGATCCGCGAGATCACCTGGTTCCAGAACGGCGGCGTGAAGATCAACGTCGGCACCATGATCGACGGCCTCAGCGCCCTCATGCTGGTGGTGGTCACCCTCATCTCCATGCTGGTCCACGTCTTCTCCACCGACTACGTGGCCGGCGACCGGCGCTACACCCACTACTTCGCCTTCCTGAGCCTGTTCACCGCCTCGATGCTGTTCTTCGTGCTGGCCGACAACACGCTGCAGATGATCGTGGGCTGGGAGCTGGTGGGCCTGTGCTCGTTCGGGCTCATCGGCCACTGGTGGGAGGAGAAGCCCAACTCCGACGCCGCCCTCAAGGCCTTCCTCACCAACCGCGTGGGCGACATCGGCCTGCTGTGCGGCGTGATCATCCTGTACTTCGCCGCCGGCCGGACCTTCGACACCGTCACCATCAACACCCTGGCCAACGAGGGCGAGATCCGGCACTTCCTGCTGCTGGTGGCCTCGCTGTCGCTGATGACCGCGGTGATGAGCAAGTCCGGCCAGTTCGTGCTCCACACCTGGCTGCCCGACGCCATGGCCGGCCCCACGCCCGTCTCGGCGCTCATCCACGCCGCCACCATGGTGGTCGCCGGCGTGTTCATGATCGCCCGCCTCTACGGCGTCTTCTTCAACGGCTTCTCCATCGGCACCGGCACCCTCAACCCCATGGCGGTGGTCGGGGCGGTCACGCTCATCGGCGCCGGCCTGCTGGCCTTCGTGCAGAGCGACATCAAGAAGGTGCTGGCGTACTCGACGGTCAGCCAGCTCGGGTACATGGTGATGGCGCTCGGCGTCGGCGGCTGGACCGCCGGCATCTTCCACCTCTTCACCCACGCCCTGTTCAAGGCCTGCCTCTTCCTGGGCGCCGGCTCGCTGGCGCACCACATCCACTCCTTCGACATGAAGAAGGACATGGGTGGCCTGCGCAAGGTGATGCCCAAGACCTTCTGGACCTTCATGATCGGCACCGCCGCCCTGGTGGCGTTCCCGTTCACCTCGGGCTTCTGGTCCAAGGACGAGATCCTCGCCAGCTCCCAGCAGCTCGGCGGCGGCGGGGGCTACAAGTTCATGCTGATCGCCGGCACCGCCGGCGCCGCGCTCACCGGCGCCTACATGACCCGGGCCATCTGGTACGTCTTCTTCGGCGAGCGGCGCGGCGCCTCGGCCACCCACGACATGCACGAGAACGGCCCCCGCATCACGGTGCCGCTCATCATCCTGTCGGTCGGGGCCCTGTTCGCCGGCTTCACCAACATCCCCGAGGGCACGATCTTCCCGAAGGCCTGGACGCTGCGCTTCGAGCACTTCGTCGAGCCCACCGGCAGCTACTTCCCGGGCGAGCTGCCCAGCTTCGCCCACCCGGAGTTCAACATCTGGGTGGCGGTCATCTCCACCGCCGTCGGCCTGCTCGGGATCCTGCTGGCCTACCTCTGGTTCTTCAAGCAGAAGGGCCCGCACGGCATCACCGAGCGCAACAAGGTGGCCCGGGGCGGCTTCAAGGTGCTCGAGAACAAGTACGGGCTCGACATCCTCTACACCGACATCATCGCCGGTGGCTTCAAGGGCCCGATCGCCAAGGGCGCCTACTGGTTCAACCAGAACGTCATCGACGGCCTGGTGAACCTGGTGGCCTCCACCGCCCGCACCACCGGGGCGTGGGTGTACAAGAACATCGACCAGGGCGTGGTCGACAACGTCGTGAAGGGCTCGGGCCTCGCGGCCGAGGGCTCTGGCGAGGTGCTCCGCAAGACCCAGACCGGCAAGGTCCAGGCCTACGGCGCCTACCTGTTCCTGGGCGCCGCCGTGCTGGCCGCCCTCCTCGTGGTGCTCGCAAGCTGATGCGCCACGACCCGAAGAAGATGTTGGATCGCAAGTTGATGACGAGGGAGTCGCAACCGTGAAGGACCTGCTCAACGGCTGGGGGCCCACCGCCGCCGTGTTCCTGCCCCTGGTGGGAGCCGCGGTGCTGTTGGCGATCCCGAAGTCCGAGGAGACCCTGCACAAGGTGGTGGCCCTGGTCACCAGCCTGGCGGTCTTCGTCGTCGGGGTCGGCCTGCTGGCCACCTTCGACTACGACAAGTCCGCCAAGATGCAGTTCCTCGTCGACAAGACGTGGATCGAGATGATCAACAGCCGCTACATCGTGGCCATCGACGGGATCTCGCTCCCGCTGATCGCCCTCACGGTGTTCGTGGTGCCGCTGGTGATCATCTACTCGTGGAACCACTTCCCCGAGCCGCACAACCCGAAGGCGTTCCTCACGCTGATCCTGGTGCTGGAGACCGGCATGGTCGGCACCTTCGTGGCCCAGGACCTGCTGCTCTTCTTCGTCTTCTTCGAGCTCGTGCTGCTGCCGATGTACTTCATGATCGGCGTCTTCGGCGGCGAGCAGCGCAAGTACGCCTCGCTGAAGTTCTTCCTCTACACCGCCTTCGGCTCGGCGCTCATGATCGTGTCGATCCTGGCCACGTACTTCCTCTCGCCCAAGGTGAACATCGACGGCGTGATGCAGCACACCTTCTCGATGATCGAGCTGTCGAACTGGGCCGGCTCCGGCCTGGCCAAGGGCACGGCCATCCTGATCTTCGGCGGCTTCTTCATGGGCTTCGGCATCAAGGTGCCGATGTTCCCCTTCCACACCTGGCTGCCCGACGCCCACACCCAGGCCCCCACCCAGGGCTCGGTCATCCTGGCCGCCGTGCTGCTCAAGCTCGGCACCTACGGCTTCGTGCGCATCGCCATCCCGATCCTGCCCGTGGGCGCGGTCTGGTGGGCGCCGATCATCGGCGGCCTGGCCGTCATCGGCATCATCTACGGCGCCCTCGGCTGCCTCGCCCAGACCGACATGAAGCGGCTCATCGCCTTCTCCTCGGTGGCCCACATGGGCTACGTCATGCTGGGCATCTCCACGCTGACGAGCTTCGGCATCAACGCCGCCATCTTCGGCATGGTCGCCCACGGCCTCATCACCGGCATGCTGTTCTTCCTCGCCGGCTCGGTGAAGGACCGCTTCCACACCCTCGAGATCAAGCGCCTCGGCGGCCTGCTCCTGCAGGCCCCCCGCATGGGCTGGCTCCTGGCCTTCTCCTGCATGGCGTCGCTCGGCCTGCCCGGCCTCGCCGGGTTCTGGGGCGAGTTCCCGGCCATCCTCTCGGCCTACAGCCCGGCCGACGGCCTCAACGTGCCGCTGTTCCGGTTCTTCATGGTGGTCGCCGCCATCGGCACCGTGTTCGCCGCCGGCTACCTCCTCTGGCTGCTCCAGCGGGTGGCCTTCGGCACGCCCACCGAGGAGTTCGAGGACGAGCACATCCACGACATGCACCTCACCGACTACCTCGCGTGGTCGCCGATGATCATCCTCATCGTGGTGCTCGGCGTGTACCCGAACCTGTTGTTCAAGATCACCGACGGCGCCGTGATCCACAGCCTCAGCCACATCGCGGGTCACTGATCGTGCTGGCTCCCGTCCTCGCCGCCTCCTCGGGGTTCACCTCCCCGCACGTCGACTGGCACGCGCTCGCGCCCGAGATCATCCTCGTGGGCACGATCGTCGTGGCCTTGCTGATCGACCTGTTCACCGAGGACCACAACAAGGGCCTCGTGTCCAGCGTGGTGGGGCTCGGCATGCTGGCGTCGTTCATCCCGCTCATCACCCTGGGGCTCGACAACCACGAGCGGGTCATGTTCGGCGGGGCCTACGTGGTCGACGACTTCGCCTTGGTGCTCAAGGGGCTGTTCCTGGTGGCCGGCTACCTCACGGTGCTGCTCTCCACCAACACCATCGCCGAGGGCGACTACCACGAGGGCGAGTACTACCTGCTGCTGCTCTCGAGCGTGCTGGGCATGACCTTCATGGCCAGCGCCCGGGACCTCATCTCGATCTTCGTGGCGCTGGAGATGCTCTCGATCCCGGCCTACCTGCTGGCGTCGTGGCGCAAGCGCACCCAGACCGGCATCGAGGCCGGCATGAAGTACTACCTGATGGGCGTGTTCGCCACGGCCGTCATGCTCTACGGCATGTCGCTCATCTTCGGCGGCACGGGCTCCACCCTGCTGACCGACGTCGGCGCCGCGGTGAACGGCTCGTTCGGTCAGGAGCCGGTGGCCGTGCTCGGCATCGTCTTCGTGATCGTCGGCTTCGCCTTCAAGGTCTCGGCGGTGCCGTTCCACAACTGGGCCCCGGACACCTACGAAGGCGCCCCCACCCCGGTGACCGCCTTCCTGTCGGTGGCCTCCAAGACCGCCGGGTTCGTGGCCATCCTGCAGCTGGTGTTCCTCGGCTTCTTCAACCGCAGCGACACCATCCGCCCGTTCATGTTCGTGCTGGCCGTGCTGACCATGACGGTGGGCAACGTGATCGCCCTGCGCCAGACCAACGTGGTGCGCCTGTTCGCCTACTCCTCGGTGGCCCAGGCCGGCTTCATCCTGGCTCCGCTGGCCGTCATCTCCAGCAACCACCCCGACCGCGCCGCCGACATCCTGTCGTCGATCGTGCTGTACCTGATCGTGTACACGATCATGAACCTCGGGGCGTTCGCGGTGATCATCACGGTGAGCCGCCGCACCCAGTCGGGCGAGATCACCAGCTGGGCCGGCCTGTTCACCTACGCCCCCGGGCTCGCGGTGGCCATGGGCGCCTTCCTCTTCGGCCTCGGCGGCATCCCGCCGGCAGCCGGCTGGTTCGCCAAGTTCCAGCTGTTCAACGCCGTGGTGGGCGCCGGCACCCCGTCGGCCTACGCGCTCGGCGTGATCATGGCCGCCAACTCGGTCATCTCGCTGGCGTACTACCTCGGCCTCATGCGGACGATGTTCATGGACGATCCGGTCGACGGCGACGTCACGCCGGTCAAGATCCCGGTGCCCCTGCGGGCGGCGGTCGTGCTCACGGGCGTGGCCACGATCCTGCTCGGCGTGCTGCCGTTCCTGGTGTCCGACATCGCCGACGGCGCCACCTTCGTCACCGCCTACCTGCCCGGCAAGTAGCCCGGCCGGCTGGCCGTCGGCTCGGTGCACCGGTGAACGAGCTCGAGGCGATCCTAGTCGAGCACCTCGTCGCCCACGGGCCCATCGGCTTCGACGAGTACGTCGACCACGCGCTGTACACGCCGGACCTGGGCTTCTACGCCGCAGGCGGCGGCGCGGGCCGCCGTCGGGACTTCCTGACCAGCCCCGAGGTCGGCCCGCTGTTCGGCGCGGTGCTGGCCGGCGCGCTCGACTCCTGGTGGGACGAGCTCGGCTGTCCGGACCCGTTCCCGGTGGTCGAGGCCGGCGCGGGGCCGGGAACGCTGGCCCGCACCATCCTGGCCGCCGGGCCCCGCTGCGCTTCGGCGCTGTCGCTCGTGCTCGTGGAGGCCGCCGAGGTGCAGTGGTCCACCCACCCGGCCGGCGTGTCCAGCCGGACCGACCTGCCGGCGCCCGGCGAGCTCGGCACCGGCCCCGTGGTGGTGCTGGCCAACGAGCTGCTCGACAATCTCCCGTTCGGCCTGGTGGAGCTGGCCGACGGCGGCTGGTGCGAGGTGGCCGTCGCGGCCAGCGGCACCGAGGGCCCGGCGGGCTCCGGTCGCCTCGTCGAGGTCCTCGTCCCGCTCGAGCCCCGCCGCGCCGCCTGGTGCTGGGGCAAGGCCGGGCGCGACGCCGCCGTCGGCACCCGCCTCCCGGTCCAGGCCGCGGCGGCCGGGTGGCTCGACGACGCCCTCGAGCTGGCGGCCGGCGGCCGGGTGGTGGTCATCGACTACGCCGCCACCACCCGGGAGCTGGCCCGGCGCCCGTGGACCGAGTGGGTGCGCACCTACGCCGCCCACGGCCGCGGCGCCGACCCGCTGCGCGACCCCGGCTCGTGCGACATCACCGTCGAGGTCGCCGTCGACCAGCTGGCGACGGTGGCCGAGCCCGACCGGGACCGGGACCAGGCCACGTTCCTGCGGGCCCACGGCATCGACGCCCTGGTGGCCGAGGGCGCCGCCCGCTGGCGCGAGCTCGGCGCCGCCGGCGGCCTCCCCGCCATCGCCGGCCGCAGCCGCGTCCACGAGGCCGACGCCCTCACCGACCCCACCGGCCTCGGCGCCTTCCGCGTCCTGGAGTGGCACGCCTGACCCACCCTCCCCGCCGGAACGTTGGGTCCCAGGCCCACGCGCGCACGGGTGTGGCACCCGAAGTTCGAGGGGGGCGCGGCCACCACCTCGGAACTTTGGGTCCCAGGCCCACGCGCGCACGGGTGTGGGACCCAAAGTTCGAGGAGAGGGGGACGGACGGGGGAGGAGGGCGCGGCCCCCCCCCGGGGTCAGAAGCCGGCGGTCTTCTCGGGGACGTTGGCCGCGGGGTCGGCCAGGGCGCCGGAGCGGAGGTCCTTCACCGCCGCCTCGACGCGGGCGCCGTACTCGGCGTCGGCGTTGCGGAAGTTGGCGACGGCCCGCTCGATGATGTCGTCGCGGGAGACCTGGGCCAGCGAGCCGGCGATGTTGTCGACCAAGCGGTCCTTGGCGTCGGCGTCGAGGAGCCGGTAGAGGTCGCCGGCCTGGCGGAAGTCGTCGTCGTCGGCGTGGTGCTCGTACGCGAAGTGGCCGCTGCCGCCGTCGGAGGCCAGCGGGGCGTAGAGCTCCTGGCCGGTCTCGACCGGGCCGTCGAACGAGTTGGGCTCGTAGTTCTTGCTGCCGCCGCCGTTGTCGGTGAACTGCATGATGCCGTCGCGGCGGTAGTTGGCGACGGTGGCCCGCTTGGCCGAGTTCACCGGCAGCAGGTTGGCGTTGCCCGTGAGGCGGTACCGGTGGGCGTCGCCGTAGGCGAACAGCCGGCCCTGGAGCATCTTGTCCGGCGAGGGACCGATGCCCGGCACGAAGTGCGCCGGGTTGAACGCCGACTGCTCCACCTCGGCGAAGTAGTTCTCCGGCCAGCGGTTCAGGGTCATCGTGCCGACCTTGATGCGGGGGTAGTCCTTCTGCGACCAGACCTTGGTGAGGTCGAACGGGTTGAAGCGGTAGGTGGCGGCGTCGGCCAAGGGCATGATCTGCACCTCGACGCTCCAGCTGGGGAACTCGCCGGCCTCGATCGAGGTGCGGAGGTCCTGGAGGTGGGCTTCGGGGTTGCGCCCGCCGACCTCTTCGGCCTCGGCGTTGGTGAAGTAGCCGATGCCCTGGTTGGTCTTGAAGTGGTACTTCACCCAGACGGCCTCGCCCTCGGCGTTCACCCACTGGAAGGTGTGGGAACCGAAGCCGTCCATGTGGCGCACGGAGCTGGGGCGACCCCGGTCGCCGAAGAGCCACGTGAACTGGTGGGTGGTGGCGGGGTGGAGGCCGAAGAAGTCCCAGACGTTGTCGGGCTCCTGCTGGTTGGTGCGGGGGTCGTACTTCTGCGAGTGGATGAAGTCGGGGAACTTGATGGCGTCGCGGATGAAGAAGATCGGGGTGTTGTTGCCCACCAGGTCGTAGTTGCCGTCCTCGGTGTAGAACTTCAGCGCGAAGCCCCGCGGGTCCCGGGCCGTGTCCGGGGCGCCCTTGGAGCCGGCGACGGTGGAGAAGCGGGCGAAGACCTCGGTCTTGGCGCCGGGCTGGAACAGCTTGGCCTTGGTGTACCGGCTGACGTCTTCGGTCACCTCGAGCTCGCCGTAGGCGGCGATGCCCACGGCGTGCACGATGCGCTCGGGGATCTGCTCCCGGTTGAAGTGGGCCAGCTTCTCGATCAGGTGGTGGTCCTGGAGCAGCACCGGGCCGCCGGCGCCGGCGGTCTCCGAGTGCTGGTTGTCGGTGACCGGCGTGCCGGTCTCGGTGGTGAGGGTGGGGCGCTCGCTCATGGGTTCCATCTCCGGAGGGTGCGGGGCAGTGACCCTAGTCTGGACTTCGTCCAAGTTCAGAACAACCCCCGACCTGGAACTCTTCCGATCCGGCGGTGCCGCCGGTACCATCGGGAGCGTGACCGACCTGCTCACCCGCCTCCGCCACCAGGGCTGGCGCCTGACCTCGCAGCGCCGCGCCGTGGCCGAGGTGCTGGCGGGCGAGCACGTGCACCTCACGGCTGACGAGGTCCACGCCCGGGCCGTCCGCGTCCTCCCCGAGATCAGCCGGGCAACCGTCTACAACACGCTGGGCGAGCTGGTGGCGCTGGGCGAGGTGCGCGAGGTCTCGCTCGAAGGGCGGGCCAAGCGCTACGACCCGAACAGCGACGTCGACCACCACCACCTGGTGTGCACCTCCTGCGGCCTGATCCTCGACGTGCCGGTGGCCGACGGCGCGATCGGCGGGCTGCCCACGGGCGCTCGGCACGGCTTCGAGGTCGACCACGTCGAGGTCACCTACCGGGGCACGTGCCCCGGCTGCGCTGCTCGCCCGACCTGAACGGGTGGTTCCGGGCCGGGGCCGTCATGATCGTCCTGGGCTGCGGTCCCACACGGGCGCAGCGGGAGGTCCCGAGCCGGGCGGAACGGTTTCGGAGCCCGACGCTGCGTGGCCGGAGCCCGCTCGCCGGGCCCGGCCTCTGATCGCGAGGGTCGGCCGTCCTCCCCGGATGGCGTCGGGAGGAGGAGCGCTCGGTGGCAGGACGGAGCACGCAACGGCCGGTGCCGCACCGCTGGCGGACCGACGGCGGGTCGCGCCGAGCGCCCGACGCCGCTGCGCCGACCAGGGGTTCGGACCTGGTCGCGGAGCTCACCCGCCAGGCGCTGGAAGACCCGCTCACCGGGCTGCCCAACCGGCGGGCGTTCGACCTCGCGGTGGCGTCGGCGCAGGGCGGGGCCATCGCCGTGCTCGACCTCGACGGCTTCAAGCGCGTCAACGACCGGCTCGGCCACGCCGTCGGGGACCGCCTGCTCCAGGCCGTGGCGGAGGTGGCGGCGCCGCTGGTGCCGTCGGAGGCGACCTTCGCCCGGTTGGGAGGCGACGAGTTCGCCCTGGTCGTCCCGGCGGCTCCGGATGCCGACGCCATCGGGGTCGCGGCCCGGTGCGCAGCGGCGGTGCTCCGCGCGCTCGGCTCCATCGGCTTCGCCGGCCGGCTCTCCGGGTCGGCCGGCGTCGCCCCGGTCACCGATCCGGCGGCGGCCCTGCGCGACGCGGGGGTGGCGCTCCGTGCGTCGAAGCGGGCCGGCACCGGCCGGACCACCTCCCTCGATGCGCCGCTGCGCGCCCAGGCCGCCCGCCACGCAGCGCTCGCCGCCGGGCTCGACGCCGCGCTGGCCGACCACGCGCTCGGGCTGCGGTTCCGTCCCCTCACGGTGCTGCGGTCGGGCCAGGTGGTCGGGGTCGAGGCCAGCGTCTGGTGGGACCACCCCACCCTGGGCGACGTCGAGGCCGGTGAGCTGTTGGCCGTCGCTGCGCCGGCCGGGCTGGTCGAGCGCTTGGGCGAACGGGTGCTGCAGCTCGTGGCGGACCAGGCCGACGCGTGGCGGCGCACGGGCGGCCAGCTCCCGATCACCGTCGCGGTGCCGCCCCTCGAGCTGTGCGAGCCCGGCTTCGGCGACTGGTTCGGCGAGCGCGCCGTCGGCCTGGCCGGGGTGCTCGTGCTCGAGGTCTCGGCGGCCGCCGTCGAGGAGGCGCCGGCGCGCGCCAACCTGGCCGCGCTCCACGAGCGGGGGTTCGCCGTCACGCTGGCCGGGTTCAGCGATGAGGCGGCGCCCCTGGCCTCGCTGGTCCAGGTCACGGCGCAGACGGTGAAGCTCGACCTGTCCTCGCCGTCGGCTGCAGGCGACGCTGACCGGGCAGCGGCCGTCCTCGACGCCGTCGCCGCGCTCGGCCACCGGCTCGGCCTGGTCGTGGCCGCCGACGGCATCGGCGACCTCGCCACCGAGGCCAGGGCGCGCGACCTCGGCTGCGACCTGGGCCTGGGTCCGGCGTTCGGTGCGCCCGTGGCCGCCGGGCGCCTCCACCAGCCGGCGGCGGCGGTCCACCGGTCCTGAGTCGCGGGCCACGGCAGTTCACGCGATGGCAACGGTCGACGCGTTGACAACTTGTTGAAGCCGGGCGACGGTGGAGCACGCCGACCGGTCGTCCGTGGACCGGTCCCAGGAGACCGATCACCGTGCCCACGTCCTCGCTCACCGTCTCGTCCGAGCCCGCCGGGCCGTCCGACCTCACCCGGCTGTTCGAGCGCTTCTGGCACCCCGTCGCCACCATCGAGGAGCTCGAGGCCGCGGCGCCCCACCCTCTCGCCGTCACCCTCCTCGGTCGTCGCCTGGCGGTGGCCGACCTCGGCGCCGGCGGCATCGGCGCGGTGGCCGACCGCTGCCTGCACCGCTCCTCCAAGCTCAGCGTCGGGTGGGTGGAGGACGGGGCGTTCCGCTGCGGCTACCACGGGTGGCGCTGGGACGCCGCCGGCCGCTGCGTCGAGATCCCCTCCATGCCCGACGGCCCGATCCCGCCGCGTGCGTGCATCCCGGCCTTCGACACGCAGATCGCGTACGGCCTGGTCTGGGTCCGCCTCGACGGCTCGGCCGACACGGTCGTGCCCGCCTGCCCCGCCTGGGCGGACGCCAGCATGAAGGTCGTGGCCGGCGGTCCCTACACCTGGCCGGTCAGCGCCCCTCGGCGGGTGGAGAACTTCGTGGACCTGGCCCACTTCGCCTGGGTGCACGACGGCAGCCTCGGGCGTCGGGACACCCCGGTGCCGCCGCTGCCACGGATCCGCCGCGAGGACGGCGAGCTGCGCTTCGAGTACGACCCGCCGGAGATGGAGACCGACGAGACCGCCCTGTTCGGCTTCTCCCGCTACCGCATGCCCATCCCGCTCTCGGTCAGCATCGACTTCGAGCTGGCCGACGGCGCCCGGCGCAACCTCTGGATGACCGCGTCCCCGGTCGACGACGGCTCGTGCCGCACCTTCTGGTTCGTGTCCCGCGACGACCGCCACGACGAGGACGACGGCCCGCACATGGACTTCCAGGCCCTGGTCCTGCGGGAGGACGAGCCGCTGGTGACCAACCAGGACCCGCCCGAGCTCTCGCTGGACCCGACCTTCGAGCTGTCGGTCCGCACCGATCGCGTCTCGATCGAGTACCGGCGCTGGCTGCGCGAGCTGGTGGCCGCCAACGCCGGTGACGGCACCGAGCTGGCAGCGGTCCTGGCCTCGGCGCGCGCCCTCGGCGAACAGCGCGTCCAGGGCTGATGCCCGCCCGCCGGCCCACCCGCCCGTCACGAGGAGGAACCGCCCCGATGGAGCCCACCGACCACCTGCGCAACAACCCCGACGTGGACCGCCATCGCCCGGCCGGGGCCCCGCAGCGGCCGGCCCCCGTGGCCGTGGTCGTGGTCGAGGTCGACGCCGATGCCGCCGAGCTCGAGGTGGCGGCGTGATCCCCGCCGTGCTGACCAACGTCGACCCGTCGCTGCGCCGGGCCTGGCACCCCGTGGGCCGCGTCGATGACCTGGGCGACGGGCCCCGCAAGGTCACCCTGCTCGGCGAGGACTGGGTGGTGGTCCGCCTCGACGGGGAGCTGGCGGCCTACGCCGACGTCTGCCCCCACCGGCTGGCCCCGCTCTCGCTCGGCCACGTCGACACCGTCGGCGAGCGAGAGGTGCTGCGCTGCGGCTACCACGGGTGGTGCTTCGAGGCGTCCGGCACCTGCACCGACATCCCCGCCCTGGGGGCGGGCGCCAAGCTGCCGCCCCGCTCGCGCGCCCGCACGCCGTTCGGCGTGACCGAGCACCTCGGGCTGGTGTGGCTGGCGCCCGAGGAGCCGGTCACCGCGCTCCCGGACCCGCCGATCGCCGCAGACGAGCTGGACCGCTTCCAGACCGGCCACCTCCCGGTGATCACCGCTCGGGCCGGGGCCGGGTCCATGGTCGACAACTTCCTCGACGTGGCCCACTTCCCGTTCGTGCACGCCGCCACGATCGGCGTCGAGGACGCCACCGAGATCGGCGAGGTGGTCCTCGAGCGCGACGGCCTCTCGCTCACCATGCGCTCCGCCCAGGTCTTCCCGCACCGCGAGGACCCGGGCGTGGCCAGCGGCGAGCGGCCCCTGCTGCAGACGCGCCACGCCCGGTACCGCTACACCGCGCCCTTCGCCGCCTGGCTGCGCATGGACTACGAGGAGGCCGGCGGGTGCAACGTCATCACCTTCTTCATCCAGCCGGTCGACGCCGACCACGTCACGCTCTACGCCTCGGTCCACCGCGACGACCTCGACGGCGACGAGGCCCGGTTGGCCGCCGCCGTCGAGTTCGAGCACGCCGTCACCGCCGAGGACCTCGTGGTGCAGGAGGCCTTCGCCCAGAGGTCGATCCCGCTCGACCTCACGACCGAGGTGCACGTCAAAGCGGATCGCATGACCGTCGAGCTGCGCCGTATCCTCAAGGACTTCGTGGCCCAGGCCACCCTGATCGCCCCGCCAGTCGCAGGGCCCGCCGCCGAAGGGGCGGCTGACACCGGGACGCTCCCGGCAGAGAGCAGCAGCGATGAACCCGCCGACGGATCCCTCCACCCCGAAGGCGCTGCCGCCTCCGCATGAGGGCCACCCGGACCGCTGGCGCATCCTCGCGGTGCTGTGCGCGGCCCTGTGCATCGTGGTGCTCGACAACACCATCCTCTCCGTCGCCGTGCCGAGCGTGGGCGAAGCCCTGCGGGCCGACGAGACCTCGCTGCAGTGGATCACCGCGGCCTACAGCCTGGTGCTGGCCGCCCTGCTCCTGCCGCTGGCCGGCCTGGGCGACCGCTTCGGGCGCAAGGGCCTGCTCCTGGTGGGGGTGGTCATCTTCGGCTCCTCTTCGGCGGGGGCCGCCTTCGCCGCCACGAGCGGCCAGCTCACCGTGGCCCGCGGCCTGATGGGCATCGGCGGTGCCGCCACCATGCCGGCCACCCTGGCGGTCCTGGGCAACGTCTTCCCCGAGCACGAGCGCGGGCGGGCCATCGCCCTGTGGTCCGGCGTGTCCGGGATTGCCGGCGCCGCCGGGCCGGTCGTCGGCGGCTTCCTGCTCGACCACTACTGGTGGGGCTCGGTGTTCCTGGTGAACGTGCCGGTGTGCCTGGCGGTCTTCGTGGCCGCGGCTCGGCTGGTGCCCACGTCGAAGGATCCCGCCACCCCGCCGGTCGACGTCGCCGGCTCGCTCATCTGGTCCGCGGCGCTCGCCCTCCTGCTCTTCTCCTGCATCGAGGGCGGCGAGCGGGGGTGGAGCTCGGCGGTGGTCATCGGTTCGATCGCCGCAGGGCTGGCCCTGCTGGGCGCCTTCGCCTGGTGGGAGCGGCGCACGCCGCACCCGCTGCTCGCGCCCGCTGCGGTCGCCGACCACCGCATGCAGGCGGGCATGGTGGCCGTGCCGGTCATCTTCTTCAGCGTGTTCGGCGCCCAGTTCGTGTTCACGCAGTGGCTCCAGGGCGTGCGGGGGCTCTCGCCGCTCACTGCCGGGCTGTGCTTCGCCCCCAACGCCGCGGCCGTGCTCATCGGCTCGCTCCTCTGCACCCGGCTCGTCGGCCGGCTGGGCCAGGGCCGGGCCGTGGCCGTCGGGCTGCTGGTCCTGGCGGGCGCGCTGGCCACCGGGGCCCTGTTCCACGGCAGCGTGCTGCCCGTGCTGCTGGCCGTCACCGTGGCCGGCTTCGGCGTGGGCCTGGCTTGCCCGCCGGCCGTGGAGCTGATCATGGGCTCGGTGCCGCCGGAGCACGCCGGCCAGGCCGCCGGGGTCAACGAGACCATCGTCGAGGCGGGCGGGGCGTTCGGCATCGCGGTGATGGGCACCGTGCTCGCGGTGACCGCCGGCGGGGTCGGCTCGGTCGCTCCCGATCGGCTGGTCGGACCGGCCGGCGCCGCTGCTCGGCAGCACTTCACTGCTGCGCTGCACGCCCCCCTGCTGGTGGCGGTCGGCCTGCTGGTGCTCGCCGCTGCGGTCGTGCTGCGCCGCACCCAGGGCACCTCTGCTGGTCGCCCGTCGGCCGCTGACGCCGGCTCGACGGCCCCGGTCGCCGTCGCGCCGGTCGGTGCCGCCGTCGCCATGCCCGCCCCACCCTCCGAGGAGCAGCCGTGACCCGCCGCCTGGTGATCGACACCGACGGCGGCGTCGACGACGCCGTCGCCCTCTGGTGGGCGCTCGGCGCGCCGGACGTCGAGGTCGTCGCCCTCGTGGCCACCTGGGGCAACGTCGACCGCGACCAGGCGGCGGCCAACCTGTGCCGCCTGCTCCACGCCGCCGGTCGACCCGAGATCCCCGTGGCGCTCGGTGCCGCCGACCACGTCGGCCCCACCCCGCTCACCACCACCGCCACCCACGTCCACGGCGTCGACGGCCTCGGTGGGGGTGCGCACCGATGGTCCACCGGCGCCATCGTGCCGGTGGCCGAGCCCGGCACCGAGCTCCTGGCCCGCCTCGCCGCCGAGCAGCCGGGCCAGCTCGACCTGGTGACCATCGGTCCGCTCAGCACCCTGGCCCGCGCCCTCGAGGCCGAGCCGGCGCTGGCCGCCGGCTACCGCTCGCTCACCGTGATGGGCGGCTCGGTGCTGGCCGGCGGCAACGCCCTGCCCCTCGCCGAGGCCAACGTGGGCCACGACCCGCTGGCTGCCGCCCGGGTGGTCGACGGCGGCTGGCGCACCGAGCAGCCACCGCTGCTGGTGGGCCTCGACGTCACCATGCAGGCGCTGCTCTCGGCCGACGACGAGCTGGCCGCCGCCCGCTCGTCGGCCACCGTCGCCGGCCGCTTCCTGGCCGAGGCCCTCGCCGGCTACGCCGCCTTCTACGACTCGGTGGCCCAGACCCCGCCCGGCACGTTCCCCTGCCACGACCTCCTGGCCGTGCTGGCCGCCGCCGAGGTGCCGGTCATCACCGACGCCCCGACCTACCCCCTCGCCGTCGACACCGGCGGCAGCGCGGCCTGGGGGACCACGGTGGCCGACCGCCGCCCCGTCCCCGAGTCCGCCACCCCCGGCTTCGCCCCCTGGCGCGTCGCCCTCGGCGTCGACCCCGCCCCCTTCCGCCACGCCGTCCGCTCCCTCCTCTGACCAGCCGGCGCGCACGCGCGCCCGCTTCCCGCCACCGCAACCTCGCGTCCCCCCTCCTCGAACTTGTGGGCTGACGCTGCCGTTTTCGGCGCTCTGGGCCCACAAGTTGCAGGGGAGGGGCACGACCTTCGATCGCCCCCCTTCGAACTTGTGGGCTGAGGCTGCCGTCTCCAGCGCCCTGGGCCCACAAGTTGCAGGGGAGGGGTATGGCCGGAGGGGTCTGGAGGGGCGGGTCAGGCGACGGCGTCTTCGGCGTCGGCGGCCATCCAGAGGTCGACGGCGTTGTCGGCGCGGGCCTTGAGGGCGTCGGGGGCGCCGCTGGCTCGGATGGAGCTGCGGGCGATGGCGGCGAGGTCGCAGTCGGTGAGGCCCATCTCGTCGCGGCAGAGGACGTACTCCTCGAGCAGGCCGGGGCCGAAGAGGAGCGGGTCGTCGGCGTTGAGCGAGCAGCTGACGCCGGCGGCGAGCAGGTCGGGGAGGGGGTGGTCGGCGATCGACGGGAACACGCCCAGCAGCACGTTCGACGACGGGCACACGTCGAGGCACACGTCGGCGGCGGCGAGCCGCACCACCAGGTCCGGGTCCTCGACGGCACGCACCCCGTGCTGGATGCGGTGCGCGCCGAGGGCCTCGAGCGCACCGACCACGCTGGCCGGCCCCTCGAGCTCGCCGGCGTGCGGGGCCGAGAGCAGCCCGCCGGCCAGGGCGATGTCGAAGGCCTCGGCGAAGGGCTCGGGCGGGAACCCCGTCTCGTCGTTGTGGAGCCCGAAGCTGACCACGCCGTCGGCGGCGTGGCGCACGGCCAGGCGGGCCTGGGCCACGGCGTCGGCCGGGTCGAGCGTGCGGTCGGCGGCGATCAGGAGGCCGGTGCCGATGCCGTGGCGGGTGCCGGCGTGGACCAGCTCGTCGAGGATCACCTCCAGCACGTGCTCGTCCGGGCCGAGCAGCTCGCGGTGCTGCGGGATGTAGGTGGCGGGCTCCACCCACACCGCGCCGGCGAGGGCGGCGTCGGCCACCACCTCGTCGACGAGGCGCCGGAGGCTGGCCTCGCTGGTGAGCACCGCGCACGCCGCGACGTACATCTCGGCGAAGGCGCCGAAGGTGCCGAAGCCGCGCACCTGGGGCACCGGCACGCCGGCCTCGGCGGCGAGCTCGGCCAGGGTGGCCGGCCGCATCGCCCCCTCGAGGTGGACGTGCAGGTGGGCCTTGGGCAGCGCGGCGAGGTGACGCATGGTGCCAACGTACGGACGGACCGTTTCCGTGGCGTTGCGGACGGTGCGCGGTTGTGTCAACGCCGCGTGACGCTCCGAACCCGCAGAAGGACGCTCCGTGACCAGGTCACCGGGGCCTTGCGGGGGCCCGGAGCCTGTCAACGGCGCGTGAACAACCTTGACGAACTGTTGAACCGGGCGACGAGGGAGCCCACACTCGGGATCGTGGCCGGAGCCGTACCGCTGCCTCGCGACGAGCGGGGCCACGGCCGTCGACCACCGGAGGCCTCCGTGACCACCATCGACAACACCACCCCGGCGCTGCGCTCGGCCTGGCACGCCGTCGCCATGGCCCACGAGCTGGGTGATCGGCCCCACCAGGTCTGGCTGCTGGGCGAGCCGTGGGTCCTGGCGCGCCTCGACGGGGCGGTGGTGGCCTTCGAGGACCGCTGCCCGCACCGCCTCGCGCCGCTCTCGATCGGCTCGGTCGACGCCGACCTGGGCCTGCGCTGCGGCTACCACGGGTGGACCTTCGCCGCCGACGGCGGCTGCACCAGCATCCCGGCGCTGGGCGAGGGGGGCGCACCTCCCGCCCCGAGCCCGG
Organism: Aquihabitans sp. G128; assembly: GCF_019048865.1. Taxonomy (GTDB): domain Bacteria; phylum Actinomycetota; class Acidimicrobiia; order Acidimicrobiales; family Iamiaceae; genus Aquihabitans. Next base: position 3,730,910 of record NZ_CP077604.1, read on the forward strand.
CTCGTGCCGGCGTGGGGGGTGCAGGAGGCCTACGGCCTGGTGTGGCTGGCCCCGGACGAACCGCTGGCGCCCCTGCCGGACTTCGTGGAGTGGGGCCTCGACGGCTTCGACGGCTTCTGGAACGAGCCCCGGCGCTCGCCCACGAGCGCCGCCCAGCTGGTCGACAACTTCCTCGACGCCTCGCACTTCCCGTTCGTGCACACCGGCACGTTCGGCACCGACGAGGCGTCGCTGGTGGTGAACGAGCCCGTCGAGCGAGACGGGTGGCAGGTCCAGACGACCTTCGACACCTGGTACAAGAACTTCGACGACCCGCTGGTGGCCACCGGCGAGCACCCCGAGGTGCAGCCCCAGCGCCTGCTGAAGCAGGGCACCGCCGGCTACTCGGTGTACCTGCGCCTGGCGTTCCCGGTCACCGGCGCCACGTTCTCGATCCTCTTCTGCTGCCAGCCCGAGACGGCCACCAGCACCCGCATCTACAAGCTCATGGCGCGCGACGACCTGGGCGGTGACGCCGCCCGCATCGCGTCGACCATCGACGACGAGCTGCGCATCCTCGAGGAGGACCTGGCCATCCTCGAGCGCTACGCCGCCATGCAGGTCCACCTCGACACCACCGAGTGCCACACGCGCGGCGACAAGCTGAGCGTGGCGTGGCGGCGGGTGCTGGGCGACCTGCTCCGCGCCACCGCTGCCGAGCCGGCCGAGGTCGTGGTCGACCTCCCGGCCGCCTCGGCGGCCGACTCGGTGGTGGACGAGCCCCACGCCGGCACGCCGGTGGTCGATGCGACCTCGGCCGCCGGGCTGGCCCACGTGTCGGCCGACGCGGTGGCCGAGGCCCGGCGCTGATGCCGGTCGGGGTGCCGTCGGGCCAGCACCACCGGGTGGCCATCGGCTCGCAGGAGCTCGACCTGCCGATCGTGCCGGTGGCCGACGGCGTGGCCATCGCCCTCCTGATGACGATCGACCGAGGGGTCGCCTTCACCGCCACCGCGGGCGCAGACCTGGCCGACCGGCTGGCGCCGCTCGAGCCCGAGGTCGTGGCGACGGCGGCCACGCTCGGCATCCCGGTGGCCATCGAGGTCAGCCGCGCCCTCGGCCTCGACGACTACCTGGTCCTGCAGAAGACGGCGAAGATCCACCTCGGCGACGCGCTCCGCGAGCCGCTGTCGTCGATCACCACCACCGGCTCCCAAGCCCTGCTGCTCGATCGGGCCCGCATCGGGGCCGTTGCCGGCAAGCGGGTCGTGCTGGTCGACGACGTCGTCGCCACCGGCGGATCGATCGCCGCCTGCCTGCGCCTCCTTCGCGCCGCGGGCGCCGAGGCGGTGGGCATCGGCTGCCTGCTGGTGGAGGACGGCGGCTGGGTCGACGTGCTCGGCGACGACGCTGCGCTCGTCCACCCGCTCGGGTCCATCCCCACGTTCGCCCCGGCGGCGGACGGCCGGTGGGCGCCCAGCCCCTGACCGCGCCCGCCACCCGACACGCGAGCGGCGATCCCACTACGGTCCCGGCCGTGCTCCGACGTCGCGCCCTCGCCCCGCTCCTCGCCCTCGCCCTGCTCGGCTCGCTCGCCGCCTGCAGCTCCAGCGACAGCGACGGCACGCCCACCACCACCGCCGCCAAGGGCGACGGGACCACCACCACGAAGCCGGCCGACGTCGGCACCGACGCCGCCTACGAGGGCGACGGCCCCCACCAGGTGGGCACCACCTCCTTCGCCCTGGCCGACGGCCGGCGAGTGGTGGCCTGGTACCCGGCGGCGGACGCCGCCGAGGACCAGCCGAAGGAGACCTTCGACATCGCCAGCCTGCTGTCGCCGGCGCTCCAGGCGAAGATCCCGGCCGACAAGCGGCCGATCTACGAGATCGACGCCCACCCCGGCGCCGACCAGGCCACCGACGGCCCGTTCCCCGTGGTGCTGTTCAGCCACGGCTACGCCGGCTTCCCCGAGCAGTCGGCCGACCTCGTGACCCACCTGGCCTCCTGGGGCTTCGTGGTGGTGGCCCCGGACCACGTCGAGCGCAGCCTGAGCGGCCTGCTCGGCGTCGCCGCCAAGGGCGTCCCCAAGCAGACCGACCCGAAGGTGCTGTCGCTCGCCCTCGATGCCGCCATCGGCGACGCCAAGCGCGAGCAGTCGCCGCTGCACGACCTGCTCGACGTCGACCGGGTGGCGGTGGTGGGCCACTCGGCCGGGGCCGGTGCGGCCTACGCCGAGGCCACCGCCGAGCCACGGGTGAAGGCGTTCATCTCCTACTCGGTCGGCTTCCAGGGCGAGGGCGACGAAGCGCCGCCCGCCACGCCGAAGGTGCCGGGCATGGTCATGGCCGGCACCGACGACGGCATCATCCCCTTCGCCGAGAGCGAGAAGGTCTACGCCGCCATGGCGGCGCCGAAGTACTTCGTGAAGATCGACGGGGCCGGCCACCTGGTGTTCTCCGACCTGTGCCTCATCGGGCGCGACCTCGGCGGCCTGGCCGGGCTCATCAAGGAGGTCGGCCTCGACCTGCCGGCCCAGTTCAGCCGGCTGGCCAGCGACGGCTGCGAGCAGGGCGACCTCGATCCGGTCAAGGCCTTCCCGGCCATCGACCACCTGAGCGTGGCGTTCCTGCGCTCGACCTTCGGCATCGACGAGGCCCCCGTGGGGCTCGAGCCCGGCGTCACCAAGGCCTTCACCGAGGCGAAGGTGACGCTCACCGCCGACCCCGGCTGAGACCTCGTACGCGGCGCGGGCTCGGTCGGGCCCGCGTTCGCCGGTCAGCCGTGGCCGCGGACCGCCCGGCTGGTGGCCGCGGCCTCGAGCACGTCGTCGCGGTCGATCGGGAGCGTGCGGCAGCGGCCGTCCTCCACCACGGCTCGCCCGTCGACCAGGACGGTCCGCACGTCGGTCACCCGGCTCTGGCCGACCACGGCCTCGGCCACCGAGTCGTGGGGCCACCAGTGGTCCCCGCCGGTGTCGAGCAGCACCAGGTCGGCCCGCTTGCCCACCTCGATGGAGCCCACCAGGTGGTCCAGGCCGACCGTCCGGGCCCCATCGATGGTGGCCATGGCGAGCACGTCGTCGGTGGTGACCGGGTCCCGTCGGCCGATCGACGCCGCCACCGCGGCGCGGGCCTCGCCGAGGAGGTCGAGCCTGGGGTTGAGCGAGCCGTTGTCGAGGCCGAGCCCGACGGTGGCGCCGGCGCGGCGGAAGGCGGCGACCGGGGTGACGGCGCCTCGCAGGGCCAGGTTGGAGGTGGGGCAGTGGGCGACGGCCACGCCGGCGCCGGCGAGCTCGTCGACGTCGTGCTGGTCCACCGCCGTGCAGTGCGCCGCGAGCAGGCGGGGGCCGAGGATGCCGGCCGCGGCCAGGTCCGCCGGGCCGAAGGCCGCCCGGCTCTCGGGCGAGGCGCAGAGGTGCAGGGGGAGCGGCACGCCGAGCTCGCCGGCCAGGGCCAGCGCATCGCGGAGCGCACCGGGGGTGCACAGCTCGCCCAGCTCGGGCGATGGCCCCACCCGGATGCGGCCCTGCTCGGACCGGTGGTGGCGGGCGGCGAGGGTGACCACCTGGTCGAGCGCGACCGCGGCGGGCGCGAGCACCCGGCCGATGGGGAAGCCGGGCCGGGCGTGCCAGGCATCGGGCGCGTGCTCGGCGAACATCCGGGCGAACAGCACGCGGGCCCCGGACCGGCGGTGCGCCTCGAGCGAGGCCTCGGCGGCCGCCAGCGCCCGGCCGGCGTCGGTGCCGTGGTCGATGCCCCAGCAGTCGACGAGCGTGGTGACGCCGCCCGAGAGCGAGGCGGCGACGGCGACCGACGTGGCCAGCCCCAGCTGCTCGGGGGTCAGCGCCGCCACCCCTGCGTACTGGGTGTCGAGCAGCCAGCCCAGGAACGTGCCGGGGACGGCGGCGCCTCGCAGCAGCGAGTCGACCGTGTGCTGGTGGGCGCTCACCAGGCCGGGCAGCAGGACCCCGGCGTGGCGAACCGGCTCCTCGACCGAGTGGAGCGGCGGCGGGCCCGACCCCACCGCCGTGATCTCGGCGCCGGTGACCCGCACCCACCCCGGCGCCAGCACCCGCCGGAGCGGGTCCATGCACACGACGGCGTCGGCCGTGATCAGCACGACGGGCCGCCCCGCCGTGGGCTCACCGAGCGTTGGGGTCGGCGGCGAAGCGGGTCAGGACGACCTGCTCGATCGCGGCGATCACCTGGTACAGCAGCACGGCGCCGAACGTGATGATGGCCACCGCCGTCCACATCTGGTCGTAGTCGCTGGCGAAGTTGGCCTGCAGCATCAGGTAGCCGAGGCCCTTGCCGGTGGCCAGGTACTCGGCCAGGTAGGCCCCGATGACCGCCAGCGGTGCCGCCACCCGGATCGACGCGAACAGCGCCGGCAGGGAGTACGGCAGCTGCACCCGCACCAGGGTTCGGCCCTTGCTCGCCCCGTAGGCGGTCATGAGGTCGACCGACGACGCCGGCACCGAGCGCAGCGCGAGGGCCACGTTCACCAGCGTCGGGAAGAAGGTGACGATGCCCGAGATGACGGTGACGCCCAGGAGCCCCCGGTCGAAGATCAGGATGATCAGCGGGGTCATGGCCACGAGCGGCACCGACCGCAGCGCCATGGCCACCGGCATCGAGCCCTGCTCGAACACCGGGTAGCGGTTGAAGAGCAGGGCCACGACCAGGCCGGCGATGGTGCCCACCAGGAGCCCCAGCCCGGCGTCGCGCACGGTGGTCATGGTGGCGTCCCACAGGATGGTCCGCTCGGCGGTGTGGCCCGATGCCGTCAGGTAGTGCCACACCTGCATCGGCGTCCGGCGGTTGAACGCCGTGAGGTCGGCCTTGGTGATCAGGAACTGCCACACCGCGCAGATGGACACCACGCCGATGACGGCGTTGAGCCCGACCTGCAGGAGGCGGCTGGCGGCGCTGCCGCGGAAGCCGCCGCCACCGGCGGTCTGGACGATGGCGGGAGGGGTCACGGTGGTCATCGGCCGACCTTCGGGGCCCACGGCGTGAGCAGCTTGGCGACCAGGGCGGTGACGCCGTAGGCCGCGGCGGACAGGAGGGTGATGGTGAGGGCGATGCCCCACGTGCGCTCGATCAGCAGCGCCTGCTGGGAGTTGACCATGGCCACGCCGAGGCCGTTCTCCGAGCCGAGCCACTCGCCGATGATCGTGCCGAGCATGGCGGCGGGGGCCGCGATGCGCAGCCCGGCGAAGAGCGACGGGAGGCAGCTGCGCAGGCGGACCTTCATCAGCTGGGTCCAGGTCCCGCCGCCGTAGGCCCGGACGAGGTCGAGGCTGGATCGGTCCACCGACTTGAGCCCGACGTGCATGCCCACGAGGGTGGTGAAGAAGCAGGACAGGGCGGCCAGCACGATCTTGGGCTGGTCCCCGGTGGGCAGGGCCAGGATGAGCACGCCGCCGATGGCGACGGTGGGGAGGCAGTAGCTGGCCACCGCCACCTGCATCAGGATCCGTTCGACGAACGGGACCTGGATGAACGCGATGGCCGTCACGATGGCGGCGACGTTGCCGTAGAACCAGCCCTTGGCCGCCACCTTGAGCGTCACCTGGATGTTGGCCCAGTAGAACTCCCAGCCGTCCTCCTTCATGGTCGACAGGATGTGGGTGGGCGGCGGGACGGTCCTCGACTTCGAGAAGATCGTCAGCCCGACGACCTGCCAGACCACCAGCAGCACGGCGATGCCGACCAGGCTGGGGATCCATGCCTTGCGGAACCGGAAGACCTCGCCGAACCACGACCGCTGCTCGTCGGCCACCGGGTCGCCGGTCGGCGCCCCCGGGGACGACGGCGACGGCGCCCTGAGGTCGATGGTGGTCATCCGTGCTCCTCGTCGGCCCCGGTGCCGAACAGCAGCGACGAGAGGTGGTCCTCGATCTCGTGGAACTTCGGGGTGCGCATCATCTCCGGGGTGCGGGGACGGGGCAGGTCGATGTCGACGGTGGCCACGATGCGCCCGGGACGGGCGCTCATCACCGCCACGGTGTCGGAGAGGAACACCGCCTCGGCGATGGAGTGGGTCACGAGGAGGGTGGTGGTGGACCGCTCGGTCCAGATGCGCAGCAGCTCGAGGTTCAGCCGCTGGCGAGTCATCTCGTCCAGGGCGCCGAAGGGCTCGTCGAGCAGCAGGATCTTCGGCTCCACCACCAGGGCCCGGGCGATGGCCACGCGCTGGCGCATGCCGCCGGAGAGCTGCGCCGGGCGGGCGTCCTCGAAGCCGGTGAGGCCCACCAGCTCGATGAGGTCGGTGATGGTCTGCTCGGGGGCCTTGATGCCGGCCACCTCGAGCGGGAGCTTGATGTTGGCCTTGACGGACCGCCACGGCAGCAGCGCGGCGTCCTGGAAGGCGATGCCCAGGTGGTGCTTCTTGCGCACCAGCGCCGGGGTCTCGCCGTGGACGACCGCCGAGCCCGAGGTGGGCTGGTCGAGGTCGGCGAGGATCCGCAGGATCGTCGACTTGCCGCAGCCCGACGGGCCGAGCAGCGAGACGAACGCCCCTTCGCGGGTGGTGAGGTTCACGTGGTCGAGGGCGGTCACGGTGGACCGCTTGATGCGGAACTGCTTGGTGAGGTCGTGGAGCAGGATGCCCGTGGCGGCGGCCACCCCCGCAGGGGTGGCCGCCGGGTCGACCGGTTCCATGGTGATCTCCTCGGCCTCCGAGGCCAGGGTCGGGTCGGCGTCCACGGTGCTCATCAGCCCTTGAGCTCCGGGTTCTCCTTGTAGATCTCCTCCAGCAGCGAGGTGTCGATCAGCTGATCGGCCTTGATCTCGATGCCGCCGGCCTTCAGGGAGCTCAGGGTCTCCTTGATCAGCTCGTCGGAGATGGTCAGGAGCCCGTTGGCCTTGGTGTCGTCGGTGCCGATCAGGGCGTTCTGGGCCTTCGACTCCAGGACCTGCTCCTTCTCGTCGAGGCCCAGGTCCCTGCCGTACTTGGTGGCGGCCAGCTTGGCGCCGAGCGCCGGGTCGGCGATGGCGTCGGTCCAGCCCTTGATGTCGCCGATGAGGGCGGCCTTGATCTTGTCGCGGTCCTTGTCGAGGGAGGACTTCTTCACCATGATCGACTCGGAGAAGTACGGGTAGCCGTGGTCGTTGAGCAGGAACGTGACGGTGTCGAAGCCCTGCACCTTGAGCGAGTTCGGCTCGTTGGTGACGAACGAGAACCAGCCGTCGACGGTGCCGGTGGTCAGCGGCAGCGGGTCGAACTGGACCGGGACCTTGGTGATCTTGCTGGCGTCCAGGCCGGCGGCCTTGATGAAGCCGGCCCAGACCGACTCGTTGGTGGCCTGCACGCCGATCTTCTTGCCGTACATGTCCTCCGGCGTGTTGATCGGGGTGTCGGCCATGCTCATCACGCAGAAGGGGTTCTTCTGGTACTGGGCGCCGACGATGATCAGGTCGGCGCCCTTGAGGATGGCGGAGCCGGTGATGTCAGGCGACGACACGCCGATGAGCGCCTTGCCGCCCTGCACGATGTCGTCCTGCTTCACGCCGGCGCCGCCGGACATGAGGTTGACCTTCGAGAAGCCGGCGTCGGTGTAGTAGCCCTTCTCGATGGCGATGTACTCGCCGGCGAACTCGACGTTCTTGATCCAGGACAGCTGGTAGTCGAGGGTGCCGAAGTCGCCGCTGCCGCTGGCGCCATCGGAGCTGGAGCTGTCGCTGTCGCTGCTGCCGCAGGCGGCGAGGAGGGTCCCCCCGCCGGCGGCGAGCACGCCCGCGCCGGCGATGGTGAGGCCGCCACGCCCCAGGAAGGCTCGGCGGTCGTAGGTCTTGCTCATTCGGGTGCTCCTTGGAACGGGTGGGTGACCAGGGTGAGGTGCCGTCGGGTGACGGCTCCTGCACCGGCTTCGGCGGGCCCGGAGGGCGTCGTGGGGGCCGGTGCTGACGCGGTGCCCACCCGGTCGGTCGGGCTGGAAGGCGGCTGGGGGAGGTCCGGTTCCGAGGTCACCAGCGCGAGGCTCCGGCGCGCGCTCCCCGCCGGGTGGGCGGGGTGCAGGAGCTTGGAGATCTCGGGCTGTTGCGTCATGCCTGGCGACAGTAAGACCGAGTTCAACAAGTTGTTGACGAATGCCGTTGCTATCGCGTCAACAGCTTGTAAACGCCCAGGTGGGGTGTTTGACGAGGTCGAACGGCCGACCCGAGGATGCGCCCCATGACCACCCCCGAGGCCCCTCTCGAAGCCCCTGCGGGCCCCCGCGAAGCCGACCTGCTCGTGCGCGGTGCACGGCTCGTGGCCACCGTCGACGACGAGCGCCGCGAGATCCCCGGCGGGTGGGTGGCGATCACCGACGGCCTGGTGAGCGGGGTGGGCCCGGCGGGCTCGGAGCCGCCGGCCCGAGAGGTGCTGAGCGCCGACGGCTGCCTGGTCACGCCGGGGCTCATCAACACCCACCACCACCTGTACCAGAACCTCACCCGGGCCCACGCGCCGGCCAACCAGGACACGCTGTTCGGCTGGCTCACCACGCTGTACCCGCTCTGGAGCGGGCTCGACGAGGAGGCGGCGTACCTCTCGGCCTGGGTGGGCCTGGCCGAGCTGGCCCTCGGCGGCTGCACGACCTCCACCGACCACCTGTACGTCCACCCGAAGGGCGGCGGCGACCTGATCACCGCCGAGATCACCGCCGCCCAGGAGCTGGGCATGCGGTTCCACCCGACGCGCGGCTCCATGAGCCGGTCGAAGAAGGACGGCGGCCTGCCGCCGGACTCGGTGGTGCAGACCGACGACGAGATCCTGGCCGACAGCGAGCGGCTGGTGGCGCGCCACCACGATCCGAGCCACGGTGCGATGGTGCGCATCGCCCTGGCCCCGTGCTCGCCCTTCTCGGTGACGCCGGAGCTCATGGTGGCCACCGCCGAGCTCGCCGAGCGCCTCGACGTGCGGTTGCACACCCACCTGGCCGAGGACCCCGACGAGGACACGTACTCGATGGAGACCTTCGGCATCCGCACCATCGACCACTTCGAGGCCTGTGGCTGGGGCACCGACCGCTCGTGGGTGGCGCACTGCATCTACCCGAACCCCGACGAGATCGCCCGCATGGGCGCGTGGGGCACCGGCGTGGCCCACTGCCCGAGCTCGAACATGATGATCGGCGGCGGGGGCATCGCCCCCGTGGCCGACTTCCGGGCGGCCGGGGTCCCCGTGGGCCTGGGCTGCGACGGCTCGTCGTCGACCGACTCCGCCTCGCTGTGGATGGAGGCCCGCAACGCCATGCTGCTGGGCCGCCTCCGGGGCGGCCCCGAGTCCACCGGCGCACGGGACGCCCTGGAGATCGCCACCCGCGGCTCGGCTGCCTGCCTGGGCCGCGAGGGCGAGCTCGGCCAGCTCGCGGTCGGCGCGGTGGGTGACCTGGTGTGCTGGCCGCTCGAGGGCCTGGCCTTCGCCGGGGCGGTCACCGACCCCATCGCCGCGTGGCTGCGCTGCGGTCCGAACGCGGCCCGCCACACCGTGGTCGCCGGCAAGGCCGTGGTGCGCGACGGCCTGCTGGTGCCGCCCGGCGTCGAGGACGTGCTCGCCCGCCACGAGGTCGCCGCCCGCCGCATCCAGGGCGTCCCCGCCTGACCCGCCCCCCTCCCCCCAGCCCCAGACGCAACTTGTGGGCCCACGCTGCTGCTTTCGGCGCTCTCAGCCCACAAGTTCGGGGGCTGCCCTCGCCCCCAGACGCAACTTGTGGGCCCACGCTGCTGTTTTCGGCGCTCTCAGCCCACAAGTTCGGGGGGAGGAGGGGTCGGTACCGTCCGTCTGGCTGGTCACGGAGGCGTCACCAACCGGGGCGGCCTCCGGAAACATTGGCTGCGTACGTTCAACAACATGTTGAAGCTGCTCCGCGACGTGCTCACCGGTGGCCAGGTGCGACCGATCCCGGCCGGGTCGACCGGCGCCCGGACCGAGCTGGTCTCGGCGCAGGCCCACGTCAGCCAGACCGCCGCCACGTTCGGCCGCTGCCGGTGACGGCCACCCTGCCGAGCCGGCCGACGACCCTGGCGGGGGCGCTCGAGCTGCTCCCCAAGGTCGAGCTGCACTGCCACGTCGAGGGCGCCATCCGGCCGACGACGGTGATGGAGCTGGCCGCCAAGAACGGCATCGCCCTCCCTGCGGACGACCCGACCGAGCTGTACCGCTACGAGTCGCTCAACGGCTTCCTCGAGGTCTTCTTCCTGGTGCAGGGCGTGCTCGCCGACCAGGGCGACTGGGCTCGGATCGCCTACGAGGCAGCCGTGGACGGCGCCGCCCACGGCATGGTCTACCGGGAGTCCTTCTTCACCCCCGCCCGCCTCATGGCCAAGGGCCAGGGCCTGGGCGCCATCATCGCCGGGCTCGACGAGGGCTGCGCGGCCGCCGAGGCCGAGACCGGCGTGGTCGTGAACCTGATCTGCGACTTCGACCGTGAGTTCGGGCCGGAGGTGGCGCTGGCCACCGCCGAGGAGCTGGTGGCGCTGAAGCGGGCCGGCGCGCCGGGCATCGAGCGGGTGTTGGGCGTGGGCTACGACTCCATCGAGATCGGCCAGGAGCCGGGCTGGTACGCCGCGGCGTTCCGCACAGCGGGGGCCGGCGGCCTCCGGCGCACCGCCCACCAGGGCGAGAACTCCGGCCCCGACGCCATCCTGGCCTGCGTCGACCTGCTGGGCGCCGAGCGCATCGACCACGGCATGTCGATCCTGGAGGACCCCGACGTGGTGTCCCGGTTCGTCGACGACCGCATCGCGCTGACCGTCTGCCCGAACTCCAACATCCGCATCGCCAACGCCTTCCCGGAGCTGGCCCAGCACGTGTACCCCGCCATGCGGGAGGCCGGGATCCTCGCCACGCTCAACACCGACGACCCCGCCCTGACCGACCTCGACCTGGGCTACGAGTACGCCTCGGCGGCCGAGGCCTTCGGCTACGGCTGGGACGAGATGGTGGACATCGCCCTCGACGGCGTGGAGGCGTGCTGGTTGGAGGACGCCGACAAGGCCGGCGTGCGGGCCCGCGTGGCCGACGCCCGCGAGGCGCTGCGCCCCGACCTCGGCTAGCTCAGCGGGGTGGGAGGCCGGCGACGGGCGGGAGCTTCGACCAGCAGAAGTTGATCCACGCGTCGGTCTGCTTCCACGAGTAGGTCGGCACGATCACCGAGTGGGGCTTGTGGTACAGCACCGCGGTGCGGGTCTCCTTCACGTGCTGGGCCAGCACCTCGCGCACCAGGCGCAGCGTGTGCCCGGTGTCGGCCACGTCGTCGGCGATCAGCACGTCGAGGTCGGTGATGTCGACCAGGTTGAGGCTGGGAGGGAGCACCACCGGCACGTCCAGGCGGGCGTCGACGCCGGTGTAGAACTCGACGTTGATGGCGCCGCAGTTCTTCACCCCGAGGGCGTAGGCCAGGGCGCCGCCCACGGTCAGCCCACCTCGGGCCACCGCCACCACGATGTCGGGGATCCACCCGTCGGCGGCGATCTGCTCGGCCAGCTCTCGCGTGGCGGTGCCGAACAGCTCCCAGGTGAGCTCTTCGCGGTCCTCGGCGTCGGTCGCGTCGGTGGGGTTGACGTCGGTCATGCCCGCAGCCTGCCACGCGATCCGGAGGCCCCGGCCCCGCTCCGGCCGGCGGCCCGACGCTCAGGCACCGGCGAGCGCCGCCCGCCGCTCGAAGAGCTCCTCGGCCGCCGCCTGGGCCTGCTCCCGGACGGTGGCGACGTCGAACGTCGTCGGTCGACCGCCGGCCACCACCCGCTCACCGTCCACGAAGACGTCGCGGACGTCGTGGCCGTTGGCCGAGAAGACGACGTGGGCGGCGACGTTGAAGTCCCGGCCGTGCAGGACGGGCGTGGTGTGCAGCCCACCCAGGTCGATGGTGATCAGGTCGGCGCGCTTGCCCGGCTCCAGCGAGCCCGACACGTCGCCGAGGCCGGCGGCCCGCGCGCCCTCGATGGTGGCCATGGCCAGGACGTCCCACGGGTCGCCGGTGGTGGGGTCGAGCGTCGTGACCTTCTGCAGGAGCGACGCGAACTTCATCTCCTCGATGAGGTCGAGGTTGTTGTTCTCCTTCTCGCCGTCGCTGCCCAGGCCGACGTGCACGCCCTTCGCCCGCAGGTCGCCGATGCGGGCCGGCCCCGACGACAGCTTCATGTTCGAGCAGGGGCAGTGGGCCACCGAGGTCCCGGTCTGGGCCAGCAGCTCGATCTCGCGGTCGTCGAGCCACACGCAGTGCGCCACCAGCGTCCGGTCGCCCAGGATCCCGCGGTTGTAGAACTCCTCGATCGGTCGCCGGCCGAACTGCTTCAGCGACTCCTGCACCTCCCAGATCGACTCCGACGAGTGGGTGTGGATGCCGGTGTCGAACTCGTCCGCCAGGTCGGCGGCGGCCCGGAACGCCGCGGGGGAGCAGTAGAAGAGGTGCTCGAGCCCCACCCAGGACCGCACCCGGCCGCCGGCGGTGGTGGCGGTGTGCTCGAGCAGGCGGCGGTTGGTCTCGATGGTCTCGAAGTAGTCGTAGCCCTCGAGGTCGGCCACGTACGGCACCAGGGTCGCCCGGATGCCCAGCTCGGTGGCGGCCGTCGCGCTGCCCTCCATGAACCGCCACATGTCCACCACCGACACGGTGCCGGCGAGCAGGCTCTCGGCGTAGCAGTGCAGGGAGGCGGCCTGGGCGATCTCCGGGGTCAGCGCCCTGTGGGCCGGGTCGACGTAGGTCTTGAGCCAGTCCCACAGCGACATCGACTCCGCGGTCCCCCGCAGCAAGCCCGAGTGGAGGTGGCAGTTGTGCAGCCCCGGGAGCACGGCGTGGCCGGTGGCGTCGACGACCTCGGCGCCGGCTGCCCGGGGATCGGCGTCGAGCTCGTCCACCGCGCCCACCGCGAGGATCGAGGTCCCCTCGATCAGCACCGAGCCGGGGTCGAAGGCGGTCGTGCCGCCGGTCATGGGGAGGACGATGCCGTTGCGGACGAGGGTGGCCATCCCCCGAACCTCGCCCGCCTTCAACAGATCGTCAACCCTACGGAGCCCTTGTTCACGGCGCCTTCACGCAGGGCGCCCGGCGCGCGATCAACAGATCGTCAACCTGTTCACCTTGCCGTCACCGGGGGCGGTGCAGCGCGGCCTAGCGTTGCGCCCGTGCCGGCCCGCCACCCCCTCCTCGCCTCCGTCCAGCCGGTCGCCGACGCTCTCGGAGCCACCGTGGTGGGCAAGTCCCGCCTGCGCTCCGACGACATCCCGCTCGAGTGGGAGGGCGTGGTGGTGGGCGGCCTCCGCCTGCCCGACCAGGGCCCCGGGCTGCCCCAGCTGCTCGCCGCCGTGGAGGCCGAGCTGGGCGGCCCGCTCAGCGGCATGAGCCGCGAGCAGAAGCAGGTCGCGGTGGCCAAGCTCAACGAGCGCGGGGCCTTCCGCTACCGCAAGGCCGTCGAGGACATCGCCGACGCCCTCGGCGTCTCCCGCTTCACCGTCTACAACTACCTGAACGCCCGGGGCTAGCGCCCCGGCTCTCCGTCCTGGGCCGCACGGGCCCGTCGCCTTCGGCGAAGGCGGACGCCCGTGTCCGGCGGCCGAGCACGCTGGGCGGGGTGCGCGACCGGCGGCCTCGACCCGGCGGGATGGGTCGAGGCCGCCGGTGCGGTCGCCACCGGCCGTGCGGCCGACCGGGGCGAGGACGGGGTGGCGTGCGCTACCAGTCGATGTCGTCGGGCATCTCGCCCCAGGTCTTGCCGGTGCCGGCGTAGGTGGGCAGCTCGGGGGTGGGGATCCAGGTGCCGGCCCGGACGCAGCCGACGGGCTGGAGGGCGGCGGGGGACTGGACCACCTCGACGCCGTCGGACACCGGGAAGGGGCCGTCGGTGCGCAGCCGCAGGACCGACACCTCGGCGTCGCGCCCGACCTCGAGCGCGCCCAGCTCGTGGGAGCGGCCGATGGCCCGGGCGCTGTTGCTGGTGCCCATGGCGATGACGTGGTGGAGGTCCAGGTCGAGCGCCAGCATCTTGGTGAGGGTCTCGGCCAGGGAGAAGACCGGACCGTTGATGTTGAACACGTTGAGGTCCGTCGACGCCGTGTCGGGCAGGTAGCCCTGGCCCACGAGGCGGCGGGCGTCCTTGAAGCGGAAGTCGGTGCCGGAGTGGCCGATGTCGAGCACCACCCCGCGGTCGACGGCGTCGCGGAACTCCGGGAGGGCCTTGCCGTCGGGCCCGCACATCCCACCGGCGCCACGGAAGGCGTGGGTGATGATGTCGCCGCCACGGAGCTGGCGGAGCAGGGCGGTCGGGGTGATCACCGGCGTGAACGGGAACCGCCCGAGGTGGACCATGACCGGCATGTCGCCGACGGCGCGCTGGGCGGCTTCGAGGAAGGGCGAGAACTCCGGGTCGCCCACGTGGCAGGCCCGGGCCTTGGCACCGATCACCACGTCCTTGTTGCGCTCGATCGACTCGGCGAGCGAGTCGAAGTCCAGGTTCCGGAGGTCGTTGGCGATCTCCAGCTTGTGGCAGATGAAGTCCTTGGTGGCCAGGTAGAGCTGGTTGGGGTCGATGAACGACAGCACCCGGGTCTTGGTGTCGGGGTGGTCGATGATCGCCCGGCGGCTGATGTCGAAGGTGGCCACGCCGCTCGTGCCGCCGTCCACCAGCACGGGCACGCCCATGCCGACGCCCACCGAGTCGGGCTCCACGCAGAAGTCGCCGAGGCCGGCCATCACGTGGACGTGGATGTCGATGAGGCCGGGCGTCACCAGGAGGCCCGTGCAGTCGACGACCTCCACCCCGGGCTCGGCCAGGACCGTCGGGTCCAACGTCCCGATGGCGGCCACCTTCCCGTCGCGGATCACCACATCGGTGGTCGTGTCGGTCTCCGAGGCCGGGTCGATGACCCGACCGCCCTGCAGCACCAGCGTCGTCATGGCGCCATGGTGGGCGCGAACCGGGTGCGGGTCCAGTGCATCCTTCTTGTGGGATCATGCAGGTCATCTATGGATGAGCTCAGCGGTGACCTGACCCTCCGGCAGCTGGAGTACCTCGTGGCCGTGGTCGACCTCGGGTCGGTGAGCCGGGCCGCCGCCCTCCTCCACGTCACCCAGCCCACCGTCTCGCACCAGCTGGCGCTGTTGGAGCGACGGGTGGGGGTGGCGCTGCTCGACCGGGTCGGCCGGGGGGTGCGGGCCACCCCGGCCGGCCGGGCGCTCGCCGGGACCGGGCGCGAGGTGCTCGAGGTCGGCCGCCGCGGGCTGGAGGTCGCCCGAGCCGCCGGCGCCTCGCAGGAGGTGCTCACCATCGGCGTGGTGTCGTCGCTGGCCGCCACCATCCTTCCGCCGGCGTTGGCGGCCTGGCACGCCGAGGAGCCGGACGTCGCGGTGCGGTTGCGCGAACACCTGCGCCGGGACGAGCTGGTCGAGGCGCTCCAGCGCAGCGAGGGCGAGGTGGGCATCGCCGCCCCGCCCACCGGCTGGCCCGGCGAGGTCGTCCCCCTGGGGTGGGAGCGCTACGTGCTCGTGCTGCCGCCGGGCTCGCCGCTGCTCGGTCGCAAGCGCCCGGTGGGACTCGCCGCGCTGGCGGAGGTCGACTGGGTCCTCTTCGACGCCGACCACGGGCTGCACGACCTGGTGCAGCGGGCCTGCGCCGAGGCGGGGTTCTCACCCCGCCCGGCGGTCCGCACCCGCCAGATCGACACCGCGGTCCGCCTCGCCGCGTCGGGCCTGGGCCCGGCGCTGGTGCCGGCCATCTCCGTGCCGGCGGAGCACGCTTCGCTGGTCGCCCCGTTCCGTCCCGCGCTGCGCCGGCCGGTCGCCGCCTTCGGGCCCGGCCTGGCCCGCCCGGCGGTGCGCCGCTTCCTGGCCCACCTCACCCCGGAGCGCACCGGCCTCGAGCCGCCGTAGGGGTCAGGCCGAGAAGCCCGAGCCGCCCTCGGGGAGGTCCGGCACGGGGTCGACGTCGAGCCCACCGGGGAGGTGGCTGGTGTCGTTGAACCGTCGGACCACCCAGCGGCCGTCCGTGGCGACGAGGTGGGTGATGCCTGCGTTGTCTCCGCCGACGAACGCGAACGGCCGGCTCCCGGTGGCCTGGCGCAGGACCTCTCCGATGACCCCGCCGTGGGTGAACACCGCCACCCGCTCGCCGGGGTGGGCGGCCACGATCCGGCCCAGCCCCGCCGCCACCCGAGCCGCGTAGGCGTCCTGCGGCTCGGCGCCCGGGATGGCGTCCCACCGCTCCTCGGCGAACATCCGGGCCACGATCGGGTCGCCCTCGGCCACCTTCACCCGGAACTGGCCGCCTTCCCAGTCTCCCAGGTGCACCTCGCGGAGGTCGGCCTCCACCCGTGGCACCAGGCCGGTCCGCTCGGCGAGGGGCGCGGCGGTCTCGGCGGTGCGGCGCAGCGTCGTGACGTAGATCGCGTCGATGCCCTGGTCGGCGAGGCGGGCCCCGACCCGCTCGGCCTGCTCCCGCCCCTCGGGGGCGAGGGCCGGGTCGCCGTGGCCGCCCACCAGCGGGAACGGCCGCCCCGGCACGGCCGGCTCCGATGCGCCGTGGCGGACGACGAGCAGCTCGGTGGCCCCGGCGGGCGCCTGGTAGCGGTGCTGGCGGTAGGAGGCTCGGGTCATCGGGCGACCGTACCGCTGCCGAGGGGCCTGCGGTCGGGGCCGGGACCGGCGGCGTGGGCCCGGGCGGGTGGGCGCGCGTCGCACGGGCCCGTCTGCTGGGTACGTTCGCCGCATGACGACGAACGGCAAGCTCGACGGCACGGTGGCCCTGGTGACGGGGGCGAGCAGCGGCATCGGCGCGGCGACGGCCCACGCCCTCGCCGCCGAGGGCGCCACGGTGGTGGCGGCGGCGCGGCGCAAGGACCGGCTCGACGAGCTGGTGGCGGCGATCGGCGAGGAGGGCGGGTCCGCGGTCGCGGTCGAGGCCGACGTCACCAGCGGCGACGCCGCCAAGGCGCTGGTCGACGGGACCGCGGCCGACCACGGTCGCCTCGACGTCGTCGTGAACAACGCCGGGGTGATGCTCAACGGCCCGATCGAAGGGGCGCCGCTCGACGAGTGGGAGCGCATGGTCGACCTCAACGTGAAGGGCCTGCTCTACGTGGCCCACGCCGCGCTGCCCCACCTGCTGCGGGCGGCCGCGGGCGACCCCCGCGGCGTGGCCGACCTCGTCAACATCTCCTCGGTTGCCGGTCGGGTCGCCCGCAACGGCTCGGGCGTCTACAACCTCACCAAGCACGGGGTGGGGGCGTTCAGCGAGTCGCTGCGCCAGGAGGTCACCGAGCGCCACGTGCGGGTCGCCCTCATCGAGCCGGGGGCGGTGGCCACCGAGCTGGCCACCCACATGCGCCAGGAGATCCAGGACGGCTTCGCCAAGCGGTTCGCCGGCAAGGAGATCCTCGAGGCCACCGACATCGCCGAGACGATCGCGTTCGTGGTCACCCGCCCCCGGCGCATGGCCGTGAACGAGGTGCTGATCCGGCCCACGCAGCAGCAGGCCTGAGCCGGGCCGGCGCCCACCGCCCCACCGGTACCCTGTCTCGATGCCGCTGGTCGTCGAGTTCACGGTCGAGCCGTTCGTCGAGGGCTCGCCGGGCCCACACGTGCGGGCCGCGGTCGACGCCGCCGAGGCATCGGGCCTCCGGGTCGAGCTCGGCCCCTTCGGCACCTCGGTGTCCGGCGACGACGACGCCGAGGTCCTCGCCACGGTCGACCGGGTGGTCCGCGCCGCGGTGGGCGCCGGGGCCACCCGCGTCCTGGTCCAGGTCGAGCGCCCGTAGACCGGGCCCGGAGCCGGCCCGCTCCCGGCTCGGCGGCCGGGGCGCGCCAGACTGGCCCGGTGTCCGCCTCGCCCAAGGCCCTGCTCGCCGCCGCCTTCGTGGCCCTGGCGTTGATCGTGGGCCTCGGCTTCCACCTCCTCGCCCCGGACGACGACGGCGCCCCGCCGGTGGACGCCACGGCCCGTGCCGCGGCGCTCCGTGCCGAGGCGTCGCGCGACCGTGCGGTCGACCGGATCCTCGGCGCTGCGCCGGTCATCGGCGATGCCCTCGGCTCCGGGGCCCGGGTGGTCGAGCGCACGGCGTGGTTCCGTGACGGCAAGGGCGCCCCGATCGGCGAGGTGGTGCTGGTCACCTTCCCCGACCCGATCGACCTGCCGGCGTCCTACCGGAAGCCGGTCGACGACGGTGCGGCCTCGGGCGGAGCGTTCGGGTCCGGTGGCCGCATCGCCACCGAGCCGATCCCGGCGAGCGAGCGCGAGGGCGTCGGGCAGCTGGTCGCGCTGGTCGACGTCGAGCGCGGCACCGTGCACGCCGTCAGCCGGATCGGTGCGGCAGCGGCCACCACCACCACCGGTGCTGCGGCCACCTCCACCACCGGCGGTTGAGCCCGACGGTCCCGGCGTCCGGGGACCGAGGGGGCGACGACGGAGAAATAGAGAGCACTGCTCTTGCTTTCTGGCGCAGAGAGGTGCAGGCTGGGACCAACAACGAGAGCAGTGCTCTCCGAACGAGGAGCCCACCGATGACCGCAGCCACCCGCACCCCCACCGCCGCCCAGGCCCACTACCTCGAGCCCGGCTGGTTCACCCGCAACGTCTTCAACCGCCTCGTGCGCCGATCCACCCGGATGGGGCTCAGCCTGATGGGCTCCCGTGAGCTCCGGGTCCGGGGCCGCAAGAGCGGGGAGTGGCGTTCGACGCCGGTCAACCTCCTGGTGGTCGACGGCCAGCGCTACCTGGTGGCGCCGAGGGGCGAGGCCCAGTGGGTCCGCAACATCCGGGTGGCCGGCGGCGGCGAGCTCCGCGTCGGCCGTCGGGTGGAGCCGTTCACGGTGGTCGAGGTGGCCGACGGCGACAAGGCGCCCATCCTGCGGCCGTACCTGAAGCAGTGGAAGTGGGAGATCGGCGCCTTCTTCGACGGGGTCGACGCCTCGGCCTCCGACGACGAGCTGACCGCCATCGCCCCCCGCCACCCGATCTTCCTCCTGGCCGACGCCGCCTGACGGGCGGCTGTCCCGCTTCGGCACACTCCCGGCGAAGCCGCCGGGGGCCGTGGGTAGGGTGACCGGCGCCACTTCGCGGCCTCGGCCGCGGCCCGCACCACCAGCGAAGGACGCAGCATGAGCGACCCGATCGAGCCCGGCGCCACCATCGAGGACTACCTGCTCGAGGACCGCACCTTCCCGCCGTCGGAGGCGTTCAAGCGCCAGGCCCTGGTGGCCGGCACCCAGTTCTACGACGAAGCGAACCAGGACTACGAGGGGTTCTGGGCCCGCCAGGCGGCCGACCTGGTCGACTGGTCGAAGGACTGGGACACCATCCTCGACTGGCAGCTGCCCTTCGCCAAGTGGTTCGTCGGCGGCCAGCTCAACGTTTCGCAGAACTGCCTCGACCGCCACGTCGACGCCGGCCACGGCGACCGCGTGGCCTTCCACTGGGAGGGCGAGCCGGGCGACACCCGCACCATCACCTACGCCGACCTCCTCGCCGAGGTCGAGCGCTTCGCCAACGCCCTCAAGGGACTGGGCGTGCAGAAGGGCGACCGCGTCGCCATCTACCTCCCGATGGTCCCCGAGGCCGTCGTGGCCATGCTCGCCTGCACGCGCGTGGGCGCCGCCCACTCGGTGGTCTTCGGAGGCTTCTCGGCCGACTCGCTCGCCGACCGCATCCGCGACGCCGAGTGCAAGGTCCTCGTCACCGCCGACGGCGGCTGGCGCCGAGGCAAGCCCGGGCTGCTCAAGCCCACCGCCGACGTCGCGGTCGCCGACTGCCCGTCGATCGAGCACGTGGTGGTGGTCGACCGCATCGCCTCGTCCGGCGGCGAGGCGGAGGTCACCATGACCGAGGGCCGGGACCACTGGTACCACGACCTGGTGGCCGCAGCCGACGAGCGCTGCGCCCCGGAGCCGATGGACAGCGAGGACCTGCTGTTCCTGCTCTACACCTCCGGGACCACCGGCAAGCCCAAGGGCATCATGCACACCACCGGCGGCTACCTCACCCAGGCCGCCTTCACCCACAAGTACGTGTTCGACCTGCACGCGGACACCGACGTCTACTGGTGCACGGCCGACGTCGGCTGGGTCACCGGCCACAGCTACATCGTCTACGGGCCCCTGGCCAACGGCGCCACCTCGGTCATGTACGAGGGCACGCCGGACACGCCGGGCAAGGACCGCTTCTGGGAGCTGGTCGAGAAGTACCGGGTGTCGCTGCTCTACACCGCCCCCACCGCCATCCGCACCTTCATGAAGTGGGGCGACGACGAGCCGGCCAAGCACGACCTCGGCTCGCTGCGCGTGCTCGGCTCGGTGGGCGAGCCCATCAACCCCGAGGCCTGGGTCTGGTACGCCCACCACATCGGCGGCGACCGCTGCCCGATCGTCGACACCTGGTGGCAGACCGAGACCGGCGCCATCATGATCTCGCCGCTTCCCGGCGCCACCACCACCAAGCCGGGCTCGGCCACCTTCGCCCTGCCCGGCATCGGCGCCGAGGTGGTCGACGAGGAGGGCAAGCCGGTCGCCAAGGGCGGCGGCTACCTCACCCTCACCCAGCCGTGGCCCTCCATGCTGCGTGGCATCTGGGGCGACCCCGAGCGGTACCAGGACACCTACTGGTCCCGCTACGAGGGCCGGTACTTCGCCGGCGACGGTGCCAAGGTCGACGAGGACGGCTACCTCTGGGTGCTGGGCCGGGTCGACGACGTCATGAACGTGTCGGGCCACCGCATCTCCACCACCGAGGTCGAGAGCGCGCTGGTCGACAACCCCAAGGTGGCCGAGGCCGCCGTGGTGGGGGCCAAGGACGACACCACCGGCCAGGCCATCGTGGCCTTCGTGACGCTGCGCGGCTCCACCACCGCCAGCGAGGAGGTCGGCGAGGAGCTGCGCCAGCACGTGGCCAAGAAGATCGGCGCCATCAGCCGACCCAAGCTCATCATCTTCACCGACGACCTCCCCAAGACCCGGTCCGGCAAGATCATGCGGCGGTTGCTGCGCGACGTCGCCGAGGGCCGCGAGCTCGGGGACACCACGACGCTCGCCGACCCGGGCGTCGTCGAGGAGATCCGCAACCGCGCCAACGAGTCCCCCAAGGACGAGTGACCGGCCCGGCGGGGTTGGTCCGGGCGCTCGGCCACGCCACCCTGGTCGGGTGACCGCCACGCCCGACGCCGTCCCCGCCCCCGCCGACGCGGCGGTGGGTCCTGCGCCGGCTGAGGCGAACACCGTGGCCGGGGGCGGGATCAGCAGGCGGCTCACCCTGGTGCTCGCCGCCGCCGGGGGGGCTCACCGCGGCCAACCTGTACTACGCCCAACCGCTGCTGCACACGATCGGCGCCGAGTTCGGGACCTCCGACGGCACCACCGGGCTGCTCGTCACCGCCTCGCAGGTGGGCTATGCCCTCGGTCTGGCCTTCGTCGTCCCCATCGGCGACTTCGTCGACCGCCGCCGCCTGACCACGGTGCTGCTCGGCCTGGTGACCGTGGTGATGGCCGGCGCGGCCATCGCCCCGGGCCTCTGGGTCATGGTCGGCCTGGTGGGCCTCGCCGGCCTGGGCTCGGTCACCGCCCAGGTCCTGGTGCCGCTGGCGGCCGGCCTGGCCACCGACGGCGACCGCGGCCGTGTGGTGAGCACGGTCATGACCGGCCTGCTGCTGGGGATCCTCCTGGCCCGCACGGTCTCGGGCTTGGTGGCGGGGCTGGCCGGCTGGCGGGTGATGTTCGCCATCGCCGCGGCGGTGGCCGTGGCCCTGGCCACGGTGCTGCGCCGTGAGCTGCCGAGCGACCCCCGCGCGCGTCGGTGGGCTACGGCTCGCTGCTGGCATCGGTGCTCCAGCTCCTGCGGGACCAGCGCGAGCTGCGGCGCTCGGCGCTGCTCGGCGCCCTGGGCTTCGCCACCTTCTCGGTCTTCTGGACCACGATCGCCTTCCACCTGGCGGACCCGCCCTTCGACTACGGCGACGGCGCCATCGGCCTGCTCGGCCTGGCCGGGGCAGCGGGCGCGCTGTGCGCGCTGGCCGCCGGCCGGTTGGCCGACCGTGGCCTGGCCAAGCCGTCCCGCGTCCTGGCTGCAGGCGCGGTGGCGGGCTCCTTCGCCGTCCTGTGGGCCGGTCGCGCCTCGATCGTCGTGATCGTCCTCGGCGTCCTGCTGCTCGACGTCGGCGTCCAGGGCATCCAGGTCCTCAACCAGACCGTGATCTACGAGCTGGCTCCCGAGGCCCGCAGCCGCATCAACTCCGCCTACATGACCTGCTACTTCGCCGGCGGCGCGATCGGCTCGGCCGTCGGCGCCGCCGCCTACGACCAGGGCGGCTGGGCCCGGGTCTGCCAGCTCGGAGCCCTGCTCGGTGCGCTGGCGGTCGCCACCGCCCTCCCGGGCGCCCGCCGCGCCCAGGCTGCCGACGTCTCATCCGCCTGACCGGCGAGGCGGGGTCGAGGGCTACCGGGCGGCGTTCTTCACGAAGTGCTCGCCAGGCGCCTCGTGCAGGGGAGCGCCCGAGTAGAAGCCGCCCCGCAGGTGGCGGCGGATCGCGCCGTCGGCGGTGGCGCGAGCGGCGGAGTGCCAGAGGTAGGCGTCGTGGAAGAGCAGGTCACCACGCTCGGCGTAGGCCGCGACCTCGCCGCGCACCTTCTCGAAGCGCAGCGGCATCGGGAACGGCGCCGGTTCGCTCGAGTAGCCCGCCACGGGCACGGAGCCGTCCGGGACGACGGCGCCGTTCACGTTCTCGAAGGGGGCCGGCGTGGCCCAGCGGTGGCTGCCGGGCACCACGCGCAGGAACCCGTTGTCGGGGCTGGTGGCGTCGAAGTGGAGCGTGAAGGCCACCGAGGGCCAGATATCGAGGTGGGGCGCGCTCTGCCAGTCGGCGTGCCAGCCGATGCGGGTGTAGCTGGACTCCCGGCCGGGCCGGGCGTCCTGGTAGACGACGCCGAAGCCCGACTCCTCGCGCAGCCAGTGCGGACCGATCCACCGCTGGACCGCAGCGGTGATCGTCGGGTGCAGCACCGCGGCGCGCAGGCCGGCGTCGAGCGGGGTCACGTCCACCACGTAGTTGGCGAACTCCTGGGTGCGCCCGCCGTCCTCGTCGTCCACCAGGGTCGTGGTGCCGTGGCGCTCGTCGAGCTCACCGGCCAGCAGCTGCTCCTGCAGGCGGGTGCAGCTCGCCTCCAGCGCCGCGAGCTCCGGCTCGTCCCAGAGGCCGCGCAGGATGGCGAAGCCCTCTCGGAGGTAGAAGTCGCGGAGCTCGTCGAGCTGGTGGGGGGCGAACACCCCGACCTCGGCGCCGATCGTCGACGGGGGCAGCAGGGTGGTCATCGCTTCTCGCAGCGAGGTGGGGCCGGGCACATCCCGGACCGCTCGCTGCGCACGGTACGACGCCTTGACGATCTGTTGAACCGTTCCGACCTCCCGTTCACCGAGTCGCAACACCAGCCGCAAGGTCCGCGTCAGGTCCGGCGGGAGCCGGGCCGCCGGCCCCGTCGGTAGGCTCGCCGTCGCCATGGACGACGCCCCCCGCCCCCTCCGGACGCCGGGGAACTGGCTGTGGCGAGACGGCCCGGTGCACGGCGAGGCCGTGATCTTCGACCTCGACGGCGTGCTGTCGGACGCCGCCGGTCGCCAGCACCTCCTGGAGCACGCCCGCCGGAACTGGCGCGCCTTCTTCGAGGCGGTCGGCGAGGACCCGGTGATCGAGGAGGTCGGCACCCTGCTGCACGCCCTGGACGAGCGCTACGCCATCGTGCTGCTGACCGCCCGGCCGCTCCACGTGCAACCGCACACGGTGGGCTGGCTGGACCGCAACGAGCTGCGGTGGGACCTGCTCGTGATGCGCGACGTCGGCGACTACGACATGGCCTTCGACTTCAAGGGCCGCACCATCGGCGAGCTGCGGGCCGCCCGCATCGAGCCGGTCCTGGCGTTCGAGGACGACCAGCGCAACATCGCCGTGCTCCGCCACCTCGGCGTGCCGTGCGTGTACATCCACTCCGGCTACTACGACTGAGGCCCGCCGCGGCAGCGGTGGTTACCCTCCCGGCATGGTCGACACCGCCACCGCCCGCAACATCGCCTTCCGGCTCGAGCCCGTGCACGGGTTCATCTACTTCGCCCCGGAGGCCGCCCTGGCCTACGAGGAGCTCGGCCTCGACGGCCAGGACGGCTACTTCGCCTCGCGGTCGGCGGCCATGGGCCGGGTGGGTGCCGAGGTGGTCATCGCCACCTTCTTCAACTTCAAGCCCGAGCTGGTCCACCGGGCCCTCCCGTCGGCCTGGGACAAGACGACCCCCGAGGCGGTGCTCGCCGCCCGGCTCCAGGGCGCCGACCAGGCGCTGCGCCGCATGCTCGGCGACGCCGTCGACCACCCGGACCTGGCCGAGTCCGCCGTCCTCGCCCGGCGCGCCGCCGAGGCCGGGGACCCGTCGGGCCGGCCGATCTTCGCGGCCCACGCCGCCCTGCCGTGGCCGGAGGAGCCCCACCTCCAGCTGTTCCACGCCGTCACCCTGCTGCGCGAGCACCGCGGCGACGGCCACGTCGCCGCCCTCACCCTCGAGGGCTACGACGCCGTCGAGGCGCTCGTGACCCACCTCGCAGCCGGGGAGATCGCCCTGCCGGCCTCGCTGCTCCAGGCCACCCGCGGGTGGAGCGACGACGAGTGGGAGGCCGGCCAGGAGCGCCTGCGGGTGAAGGGCCACCTCGACCAGGCGGGCGCGCTCTCGCTCACCGACGCCGGTCGCCGGGCCCGGGACCGGGTGGAGGCCATGACCGACGCCGCCGCGCTGGCGCCGTGGAGCGCCCTCGGCGACGACGACGTTGCTCGCCTGAAGGCCATCTCGGCGCCCTTCACCAAGGTGGTGGCCAAGGCGATGTTCGGGCGCTGACCGCTTAGGCGACCTTTCGGACACCGGCGGTACGGTCGGCCCCGCAGGGATCCGAAGGCTGGCTCCCGGGAGACGAAGCCATGATGAACAACCTCAAGACCGCCGTGATCCTCGCCACCATCGGTGGCCTCATGATCGTGGTCGGTGGCGCCATCGGCGGCACCGGCGGCGCCGCCATCGGCATGGGCATCGGGTTGGTCTTCGTGGGCGGCTCCTACTGGTTCAGCGACAAGCTGGCCATCAAGTCGGCCAAGGCCGTCGAGGTGAGCGAGGCGCAGATGCCCCGCTACCACGCCATCGTCGCCGACCTCTGCCAGCGGGCCGACATGCCGATGCCGCGCCTGTACGTCTCGCCGGACCCGCAGCCCAACGCCTTCGCCACCGGCCGCAGCCCGAACCACGCCGCGGTGTGCGTGAACCAGGGGATCCTCGACATCCTCTCCTGGGAGGAGCTGCAGGGCGTCCTGGCCCACGAGATCAGCCACGTACGCAACCGCGACATCCTGATCAGCTCGGTGGCCGCCTCGGTGGCCATGGGCATCACCTTCCTGGCGCGCATGGCCATGTGGGGCGCCATGTTCGGCGGCGGCGGTCGAGACCGCAACGACAACGTGCTCGGCACCCTGGCGCTGGCCATCCTGGCCCCGGTCGCCGCCACGTTCCTGCAGATGGCGCTGAGCCGCAACCGGGAGTACGAGGCCGATCGGCGCGGCGCCAAGCTCCTCGGCACGGGCGAGCCCCTGGCCCGAGCGCTCGAGAAGCTGGACCGGGGCGTCCGCCAGGTGGCCCCGTCGGTGAACCCGGCCCAGGCCACCGCCTACATCGCCAACCCCTTCTCCGGCCAGCGCGGCCAGCTGGCCCGCTTCACCGCCAGCCACCCGCCGATGGAGGACCGCATCGCCCGACTGCGCTCCGGCGAGTGGCAGCACTAGGACTGCGGTGAGCGGGTAGTCCCCGCCCACCGCAAGGTCCGGGTCGTCAGGGATCCCGCCCCCCGACGACCTGTTGAGGAGGTGCCTCGTCTCGCAAGGGACGGGGCACCTTCGCGCTCCGCCTGCCCTCGCCGGCGGACGGGGTCCTCGCCGCGGAGCTGGTGCGACGAGCGCGCCTAGTCGCGGAAGTTGTTGAACTGGAGCGGGACGCCGAAGTCCTCGGCCTTGAGCGCCGAGATGACGCCCTGGAGGTCGTCGCGCTTCTTGCCGTTGACCCGGAGCGACTCGCCCTGGGTCTGCGACTGGATGCCCTTCAGGCCCAGGGCCTTGATGAACTTGTTCAGCTCGCGGGCCTTGTCGGAGGAGATGCCGGCCTGGATGGCGGCGGTCTGGCGCACCGTCATGCCGGATGCCTCCTCGACCTTGCCGTAGTCGAGGATCTTCAGCGAGACCTTGCGCTTGACCAGCTTCTCCTCGAGCAGCGTGCGCAGGGCGACGAGCCGATCCTCCGACGCCGTCGCCAGCTTGATCTCGGTCTCGCCGAGGTCGATCGACGAGCCCGTGCCCTTGAAGTCGTAGCGGTTGGTGAGCTCCCGCACCGCCTGGTCCACCGCGTTGCGGACCTCCTGCATGTCGACCTCGGACACCACATCGAAGCTGGCCATGGGTCCGAGGGTACAGGGGGCGCCGACCGCGCTTCGGGTTCGGCGCGGCGGAGGTGACTTGCTATCGTCTCTGTCTCCTGGGTCGGTGCCCGAGTGGCCAAAGGGAACGGGCTGTAAACCCGTCGGCTTCTGCCTACGTTGGTTCAAATCCAACTCGGCCCACGTGGAGGTGAGCCCCGCCGGTCTCGGCGGGGCTCGTCCGCGTCGTGACCGCCGTTCAGCCCGGCCGTGCGGTCGGGCGCCGGCGTCGGAGCACCAGTCCCACCACCGCCAGCCCAGCGGCCGTCGCCACCGAGGTCGCCACGCCGGCGCCCAGGCCCTCGACCTCGTACCGGAGCTCCACCCGGTGGCGGCCGGCCGGGACCGGCACCGCCACCAGCAGGCCGTAGGCCGACCGCAGGCGGACGGGTCGGCCGTCGACGGTCGCCCGCCAGCCGGCGGCGCTCGACTCGCTGATCACCAGCAGCTGGGGGGCCGAGGAGTGGGTCGTGGCGCGGAGGTGGCCGTCGGCGGGGCGCCTGATGGCCACCTCCGCGGTCGCGGGCGGCAGGCGCACGCTGCTGCACGAGAGCTGCGGGACGACGCCGGTGGGGACCGACGCAGGCTCGGCCAGCCATCCTTCGGCGCGCCGGGCGCCGGTCGACCCGGACCCAACCGGTGTCGCCGACCGGCGCAAGGGGCCCGAGCGCCGCCAGGCGGCGGGCGGCCGGGCTGCCCCGCCGGGCCGTGATCGTCGACACCCGGAGCAGGTCGAGCACGCCGGCGTTGGCGGGCGCGAGCAGGCAGGACCGGGCGCTCACCTGGCCGTAGAAGTCCATGCCGAGGGCATCGAGGTACCGCTGGGGTGCCAGCGAGTCGTAGCCGTTCGCGCTCCGCGCCCCGGACAGGCCGGTGAGCGGGGCCCGCGGGAAGAACCGGTCGGGCTCGTCGTCGTAGCTCCCGATGGCCAGGTAGCGCGTGGTGCCGCCGGGGCTGGGCGCCACGAGGTCGCGGGCGGTGCCGGCGTCGCGAGCCGTCGCCAGCTCGCTCGACGGGACCCTGACGATGGGCGTCGAGAGGCCCGTGAGGACGACGAGGTCGAGGGCCACGACCGCGACGACGGCCGAGCCAGCCAGCCGCGTCCACCTCCCGCCCATCGCGGCGACGCCGGCGAACGTGGCCACCGCGAGGGCGACGGGCAGGACGAGGCCGGTGGCCGAGCGGTGCTCGACCTGGAGGCCGCCGAGCACGGCGCCGGCGGCGAGGGCGTAGGCCGCGGTGGCAGCGCCGCACCAGCGTCGGATGGCGGCCCGCTCGGCGGCGGTGCCGCGGCGCAGCGTGCGCAGGGTGTGGCCGGCGAGCAGCGCCGCGAGGAGCTCGGGCACCAACCAGTAGCGGTTCCAGAGGCGGAACCGGGAGAAGGGGGGAAGCTGGTGCACGACGTGGCCGAGCGGCGGGACGAGCGGTGACAGGGCGGCGACCACCACGATCCCGGAGACCACGATGGCCGGGAGGATCCACCGCTCCCGGCGCCACGACGGCACGGCGCCGACGGCCAGGACGAGCACGGCGGCGCCGAGGTAGGGGAACGACGCGCCGGCCACCTGCAGCGGCAGCGTCCCCGACAGGTGGCCGCCGCCGCTCGCGAACGGGAACAGCGTGTAGACGAGCTGGCTCCCGCTGAGGGACAGGCCGGTGGCCTCGTCGTAGGAGTACGAGCCGCGCGAGGTGCTCGAGAGGAGGGCGAGGCTCGGGAGCAGCTGGAAGGCGCTGAGCCCGGCGCCGGCGGCCAGCCCGAGCGCGGCGTGCAGGAGCGGGCGCCACCGCTGCACGGTCGACGAGCACGCCCGCACCACCGCCCAGCCTCCTGCGGCGAGCCCCGTCGCGACCACCATCTGCTGGTGGCCGGCGAGCACCGCGAGGGCCGTGGCGAGGGCGACCAGCACCACGCCGCGGAACCGGCGGCCGGGGGCCTGGGCGATCTCGACGCCGAGGACGGCCCAGGGCAGCCACGCGACCGACGAGAGCATGGCGGGGTGGGAGAGCTCCGACCAGCGGTAGGGCCCGAGGCCGACCGCCAGGCCGACGAGGGCTGCCGCGGCGCGGTCGCGCAGGATCCGGTCGGCGAGCAGGTAGCAGCCGACGGCGGAGATGGCGAGGCTGGCGACCAGGCCGAGGTTGTAGCCGAGGGCGTTCGGCAGGGCCACGAGGAGCAGGTTCAGCGGATAGGCGATGCCGAAGTGCGCCACCGCGAACAGCGGCATGCCGCCGAACTCCACGCCGGTCCAGGCAGGGAGGCGCCCGCTGCGGAGCGCCTCGGCGCCGATCAGCTTGCCGGGCAGGTCCTGGACCCAGGCATCGGCCGGTGCGATCGGGCCGCCGAAGAGGTGGGGCAACAGCACCACCACCGGCACCGCGACGAGGAGGCCCATGGCCACCACCTCGCGACGCCGCGTGGTCGACCCCGACCCCGACGATCGTCGACGGTCCATCCGAGCTCCCCCTCCCGGACGCTGCCAGCCCTGGCGTCCGGGCGGCGACGCTACCGCCCGGAGCAGCGCGGGTGCCCGGCTCAGCCCACGACCACGAGCTCGTGGGCGGCGCGCGACGCCGCCAGGTAGACCTCCGACGGGTCCATGCCCTGGGTGTCGACGACGACGGCGTCGTACTCGACGCCCTTGTGGCTCCAGGTGTCCTCGACGGTGATGACGGCCACGTTCTCCCACCGGGAGCGGAGGTCCGCCTCTGCCGCGGCCACCACCTCTGGGGCCGGCTCGGGCTCGCCGACGGCGACGCCGGTGGGGCGGATGCCCACCAGCTCCACCGCGTCGATCCCGTGGTCGGCGGCGTGGTCGTTGAGCCACCGGGCGATCTCCGCCGACATCCGGTACGCCGTGGTCATCTCGGCGGTGGGCACGCCGAGCAGCTCGGCCGCCGCCCGCAGCCCCAGGCCGTTGGGGTTGGACCGCTGGGCGTCGTCGCCCACCAGGCTGAGCCCGGTGGAGCGGCGCTGCACGGCGCGCAGCTGGAGCAGCGTGAGGTCCTGGGCCTCGTCGACGATCACGTGGCCGTAGGTGGCGGGGACCCCCTCGAACCGGGCCCGCACCTCGTCGGCCAGCGCGCCGTCGGCCTTCACGGCCAACCAGGCGTCGACGAGGTCGGCATCGGCGCCGAGCGCCTCGAGCACGGCGCGGTTGCGGAGCCGGCGCACGGCCTGGGCGGAGGTGACGGCCGGCCAGACGTCGACCGCCGCCCTCGACACCTCGCCGGGCTTGAGGCCGTGCCGGTTGGCGAGCATGGCGACGAAGGCCTTGCGCTGGTCCCGGTAGGGGATGGCCCGGCCTCGGATGCGGGCCACCGCCTCGGTCACCTCGTCGAGCCGGATCCGCTTGAGGCCGACCTTGATCTCGGCCGGCGTGCACAGGCTGTCGACGAACCGGTCGAGCAGCGGCAGCCACCGCTCGTCGCTGCCGGCCGCGGTGGAGGGCCCGAGCAGCCGGTCGAAGGTGGTCTGCACGATCCGGGCCTCGCCGAGCGTGGGCAGGACCGCGGAGACGAAGCGCAGGAACTTGTCGCTGGGACCGACCACCAGGATGCGCCCGGCGGTGAGGCGCGTGTCGTTGTAGACGAGCCAGGCGGCGC
Source organism: Aquihabitans sp. G128 (assembly GCF_019048865.1). Classification (GTDB taxonomy): domain Bacteria; phylum Actinomycetota; class Acidimicrobiia; order Acidimicrobiales; family Iamiaceae; genus Aquihabitans. The sequence continues at coordinate 3,760,945 of NZ_CP077604.1, forward strand.
GGTGCAGGCCGACCACCGTCTTGCCGGTTCCGGGACCGCCGCGGAGGACCAGCTTGGCGGTGGGGTCGAGCCGCACCAGCTCGTCCTGCTCGGATTGCAGCGTGGCCACCGCGGCGCGCATCTCGGTGCCTCGGCTGCGCGACAGCTCACCGAGGAGCGGTGAGGACCCCGCCACCTCGCCGGTGGCGAAGTCCTCCACGAACAGGTCGGCGATGGAGCCCACGTAGGTGACGCGGCGCTCCAGGCCCATCGGCTCGTCGAAGCGGGCGCGGTAGAAGCCGCCGGCGAACGGCGCCCGCCAGTCGATGACGAGCTGCTCGCCCTCGAGGTCGATCCCGTAGAGCCCCACCCGCCACGGCTGGTCGTCGTCGATGCGGCCGAACACCACCAGCTCCTGCTGGAACTTGGCGATGGTGCCGCGCACGACGGCGTCGATGTACTCGTCGGCGAGGGCGTCGGCGCCGCCGCCGGAGATGGTGGCCAGCGAGCCGAGCTTGCGCTCGACCGCGGCGCGGGCGCGCTCGAGGGCCGCTCGCTCGGTGGGCAGGTCGACGGGCGCGCCGGAGCGCGCCGAGCTCGTGGAAGGGGGCACCGGTGCTCCAGCGTTGGGGCGGCTCGACGGGGCCGAGCACCGTACTGCGCCGCCACCCGCTTGACCAGAGGTGTCCGTCAGGTCCGGGCCAGGTGGGCGGATCGTCCAGCTTTCCGTCGCTTCGCTGCGCGAAGTGCCCTAGCTTTCGCCGGGTCGGGGGCGACGACCACCAGGAGGACCCACGTGCGCACACGTCGGACATGCACCGCGCTGGCCGCAGCAGCGGTGATCGCCGCCGGCCTCGCCGGCACCACCACCACCGGCTCGGCCGGGGCCCAGCCGGATCGGGTGGCCAAGGCCTCCGGGCCCGCCGCCAGCTACGTCGTGCTGGCCTCCAGCACGGACCAGCTCGCCGCCGCCCGCCAGGCCGCCACCGCTGCCGGCGGCACGGTGGTCGAGCAGGACGCCGCCATCGGCACCCTCACCGTGCGGGCGCCGGGGCAGGGCTACATCGCCGCCCTCCGGGGCAAGGCGGGCATCGCCGGCGTGGCCCAGGACCGGGCCATCGCCGCCAGCCCGGGCGTGGCGCCGAACAAGGACCTGGTGGAGCGCGAGTCGGCGCAGCCCGCCGGCCGCTCGGCCCGGCCACAGGGCACGGGCAAGGGGAGCGGCGGTGGGTCGGCCAAGCCGAAGGGCACCGACACCCTCGAGCCGCTGCAGTGGGACATGAAGATGATCCACGCCGACGCGGCCCGCAAGGTCGACCCCGGCTCGTCGCAGGTCCTCGTCGGCATCATCGACACCGGCATCGACGCCTCCAACCCGGACCTGGCGCCGAACTTCGACGCCGGCCGCTCGCGGAACTTCACCACCGACATCCCCGAGATCGACGGCCCGTGCGAGGTCGCCAGCTGCGTCGATCCCAACGACGTCGACGACGGCGCCCACGGCACCCACGTGGCGGGCACCGTCGCCGGCGCCGCCAACGGCACCGGGATCGTCGGCGTGGCCCCCGGGGTGAAGCTGGTCAACGTCCGGGCCGGCCAGGACAGCGGGTACTTCTTCCTGGCCCCCACCCTCGACGCCCTCACCTACAGCGCCGACATCGGCATCGACGTGGTCAACATGTCGTTCTACGTCGACCCGTGGCTCTACAACTGCCGGTCCAACCCGGCCGACTCGCCCGACGCGCAGTACGAGCAGCGCACGATCATCACGGCCGTCAACCGGGCGCTGGAGTACGCGCACCGCAAGGGCGTCACGCTCATCAGCGCCTCGGGCAACGAGAACACCGACCTCGGCAAGCCGGGCCTGGACCCGAGCAGCCCCGACTACCCCGAGGGCACCGCGTACGACCGGCAGATCGACAACGACGACTGCCTGTCGATGCCGTCGGAGGGCAGCCACGTCCTCAACGTCAACGCCGTGGGGCCGAGCACCAAGAAGGCCGACTACTCCAACTACGGCCTCGAGCAGACGTGGGTGGCCGCCCCGGGCGGCTGGTACCGCGACGGCTTCGGCACCGACACGTTCCAGACCGACGGCAACCTGATCCTGTCGAGCTACCCGAAGCACGTCCTCCAGGAGGAGGGCTCCGTCGACGCTGACGGCAACGTGGTCGAGGGCTTCGAGGGCAGCGTCTTCAAGGACTGCACCAAGGCCGGGGCCTGCGGCTACTACACGTACCTGCAGGGCACCTCGATGGCCGCTCCCCACGCCACCGGCGTGGCCGCCCTGGCCGTGTCGCGGTTCGGCACGAGAGACCGCCGCAACGGCGGGCTCACCCTGAACCCGGACCTCACCGCTGCGGTGCTGGCCCTCTCGGCCACCCCTCACGCCTGCCCGAACCCCCGGCTCCAGAGCTACGCCCGAGAGGGCCGCGACGCCACCTTCGACGCCCTCTGCGAGGGCGGCACCCGGTTCAACGGCTTCTACGGCTGGGGCATCATCGACGCCGCTCGGACGGTGGGGGCGAAGGTCCGCTGATCGGCGGGACCGGGAACCGTTCCGGGCCCACCTCTGCGCACGGCCGCGCCGAGCCCCTTTCGGTTCCCATTCCCAGTTGGAGGTGACCAGGTCCGAGGCCTTTTTCGGATCGGGAACGCTCCGGCCTTGACCCGCAGGTGGCCGGCCCCCATGGTGGGGCCGGCCGCCTGCTCGGGTGGCCACGAGGAGCGCAGATGGCCCACGACCACGACCACGGCGCCGCCGCCCTTCGGGCCGGCGCCCGCCACCAGGGCCGGCTCTTCGCCGCCTTCGGCCTGCTCTTCGTGTTCATGGTGGTCGAGGTGGTGGTCGGGCTGGCCTCCGGCTCGCTGGCCCTCCTGTCCGATGCCGGCCACATGGTCACCGACGTCCTGGGGCTGGGCATGGCGCTGGCCGCCATCCGCCTGGCGTCTCGGGGGAGCCGCGCCCGGCACCGCACGTTCGGCCTGTACCGGCTGGAGATCCTCGCCGCCCTGGCCAACGCCGTGCTGCTGTTCGGCGTCGCCATCTACGTGCTGGTGGAGGCGGTGGGCCGCCTGAGCGACGCGCCGGACGTGGCCGACCGCCAGGTGCTGGTGGTGGCGGTCCTGGGCCTCGGCGCCAACCTGGTGGCGTTCGTGCTCCTGCGGGGCGGTGCCGCCGAGAGCATCAACGTCGAGGGGGCCTACCTCGAGGTCCTCTCCGACACGCTCGGCTCCCTGGGGGTGATCGTCGCCGCCATCGTGATGGGGGTGACCGGCTGGTGGTGGGTGGACCCGCTCGTCGGCGTGGGCATCGGGCTGTTCATCCTGCCCCGGACCTGGCGACTGGGCAGCCAGGCCGTGCGGATCCTGGTGCAGGCCTCCCCGCCTGGCACCGACCTCGACGCCGTCGACGCCGACCTGCGGGCCATCGAAGGCGTGGTCGACGTGCACGACCTGCACGTGTGGACGCTCACCTCGGAGATGGACGTGGCCTCCGCCCACCTCATGATCGGCGACGGGACCGACGGCCACGCGGTGCTCGACCGGGCCCAGGCGCTGCTGCGCACGAGCTACGGCATCGACCACGCCACCCTCCAGGTCGAGCCGTCGAGCCACGAGGGCTGCGACGACCTCACCTGGTGAGCTCAGACCGCGAGCTCGCTGGCCTGGCGGGCGTCTCGGGGGACCGTCTGCGGTTCGACGAGGGCGACCTCGCCGGTGAGGGCCTCGAGGCGGGCCCAGCTGGCCACCTCCTCCTGGTCGGTGAGGAGGATGACCTGCGGTGAGCCGGCCGTGCGGGACAGGAGCTCGAGGAGCGAGAGCTTGGTGGATGCCGGCACGTCGGTGAACGGGTCGTCCAGGATGAGCGGGAAGCTCTCGCCGCTCGAGCCGAGGGTGCGCAGGCGGGTGAGGTGGGCCACCACCGCATGGGCGATGTCGGCGGTCTCCTCGTCCAGCTCCGGGGCCGTGGACGACACCTGGCCCAGCGAGCGGAGCTGGCGGCGCAGGCGGGCCGTGGCCTCGATGTCGTCGTGGTGGGCCATGGCCCACTCGACGCTCACGTCGCCCGCCAGGCGGGTCCAGTTGACCGCGGCGCTGCGGTGGTCCTCGGCGACGGCGATCAGCCGGCGGCGCTGCTCGGTGCCGCTGAACATCCCGTCCACCCGCTGCACCACGAAGCCGAGGTAGGAGTCGGCGCCCGCTGCGGCGAGCGCCGTGGTCTCGGACCGCTGGGCGGCCTCGACACGGGCCCGGTAGAGGAAGGTGAGCAGGATCGTCACCAGGCCGATCGCCAGGATCGGCACCGCCTTGGCCGGGTCGACCAGCGTGACCGGCAGGGCGGCGAGCAACGAGGCCGCCGACACGATCGCCGTGCTGCGGCGCAGGCGCAGGAGCTGCTCGAGCGCCTGCTCCAGCTGCTGGTGGCGCTTCTCGATCTTGGCGACGACCTCGGCGTCCTCGATCGAGAGGTCGATGCCGTCGTTCAGGGCCTCGAGCTCGTCGTCGGTGATGCGGACCCGCGCCGCGGTCGACCACAGCTCGGTCTGGTCGAGCTCGGCCAGCCGGTTGACGATCTCGTCGCGCTGGGTGTCGGCCGCCAGCTTCGACCGGTCGAGGTGGAGCATGGTGCGGGCCCGGCGGGGGTCGATCCCGTGGTGCGCGAGCAGGTCGATGCGGCCGTCGGGGGAGCGGAACTCGTCGCTGACGTCCCGGCCCTCGTCCACCTCGATGACCCGGTGCGAGCCGCCCGTTGGGCGGAACACGGCGAGGTGGCGGCCCTCGTCGTCGGCCAGCTCCAGGTGCACGCCGGAGCGGGTGCTGCCCAGGCCGCCGATCAGCTCGTCGACCAGGCCGGAGCGGACGCGGCCGTCGACGCCGGCGACCACGGTCAACCGGGGGTGCAGGGCGAGCGAGACGGTGCTCTGGTCGGCTTCGATGACGAGACGGGTGAACCGCACCCCCCCTACATCGGCACCGCTCCGCCCGACTTGAGCCGACGGTGGGCCCGATGGCCCACCCGCGAGGCTGCGACCTGCACGTCGTCGCCGCCTGCGGACCGGGCGGCCGGGCGGGCGGATCTCGCTTTCGTGCCGGCGGCAGGTGCTCGCTATGATCACCAGCCGGTATCCGCCGCCCTTCGGGGAGGCAGGTCCAAGCCTCCTTAGCTCAGTCGGCAGAGCGCTTCCATGGTAAGGAAGAGGTCGTGGGTTCGATTCCCACAGGAGGCTCGCAAAGCCAGATCCTGGCGGCGTAGCTCAGTTGGTCAGAGCACTCGGCTCATAATCGAGTTGTCACCGGTTCGAACCCGGTCGCCGCTACCAACACCACCGACGCCCCACCCCCGCGGGTGGGTCGTTGCCATGTAGGAACCCCGCACACCAGAAACCTCGCAAGGAGCAAGCCATGGGCAAGGAGAAGTTCGAGCGGAACAAGCCGCACCTGAACATCGGCACGATGGGTCACATCGACCATGGCAAGACGACGCTGACGGCGGCGATCACGAAGACGTTGCACGATGCGGATCCGACGACGGCGTTCACGCCGTTCGACATGATCGACAAGGCTCCTGAGGAGCGTCAGCGTGGGATCACGATCAACATCTCGCACGTGGAGTACGAGACGGCGAACCGTCACTACGCGCACGTCGACATGCCGGGTCACGCGGATTACATCAAGAACATGATCACGGGTGCGGCGCAGGTGGATGGGGCGATCTTGGTGGTGGCGGCCACCGATGGTCCGATGCCCCAGACGCGTGAGCACGTGCTGTTGGCTCGTCAGGTGGGTGTGCCGTCGATCGTGGTGGCGTTGAACAAGGTCGACATGGTCGATGATGACGAGCTGCTCGAGCTGGTCGAGATGGAGGTCCGCGAGCTGCTGACCGAGTACGAGTTCCCGGGTGATGACACGCCGGTGGTCCGGGTTTCGGCGTTGAAGGCGCTGGAGGGTGATGCGGCTGCGGCGGCGCAGGTGCTGGAGCTGATGTCGGAGGTGGATGCGTTCGTGCCGGAGCCGGTGCGTGACGTGGACAAGCCGTTCTTGATGCCGATCGAGGACGTGTTCTCGATCACGGGTCGTGGGACGGTGGTGACCGGCAAGGTCGAGCAGGGTGTGGTCCACACCGGTGACGAGGTCGAGATCGTGGGGATCAAGGCCACGCAGAAGACGACGTGCACGGGTGTGGAGATGTTCCGGAAGCTGCTCGATGAGGGCCAGGCCGGGGACAACATCGGTGCGTTGCTGCGGGGCACGAAGAAGGAGGAGGTGGAGCGGGGTCAGGTGCTGTGCAAGCCGGGCAGCATCACGCCGCACACGAACTTCGAGGGTGAGGTGTACGTGTTGACCAAGGAGGAGGGTGGCCGTCACAAGCCGTTCTTCGGGAACTACCGGCCGCAGTTCTTCTTCCGCACGACGGATGTGACGGGCACGGTGTCGCTGCCGGAGGGCACCGAGATGTGCATGCCGGGTGACAACACGCAGATGACGGTGGAGCTGATCAACCCGATCGCCATGGACGAGGGTCTGCGCTTCGCCATCCGTGAGGGTGGTCGCACCGTCGGCGCCGGCCGCGTCACCAAGATCATCAAGTAGTCCCGCCGGGGTCCCCGGGCCGGCCGTCGTGCCGGCTCGGGGACGACGGCACCAGCGTTGCCCGGGCCCGGCCCGGATCCTTGACAACCGAACCACCGCACTGCACGAGGGAAGACTGGCCATGGCCGACAACAGCAAGATCCGCATCCGCCTCAAGGCGTACGACCACGAGGTCATCGACCAGAGCACCCAGAAGATCGTGGAGACGGTGGTTCGGACGGGCGCTTCGGTCCGCGGGCCCATCCCGCTGCCCACCGACAAGCACCGCTACACGGTGATCCGGTCGCCGCACAAGTACAAGGACTCCCGCGAGCACTTCGAGATGCGGGTCCACAAGCGGCTCCTCGACATCGTCGAGCCCACGGCCAAGACGGTGGACTCGCTCCAGCGCCTCGACCTGCCGGCCGGCGTCGACATCGAGATCAAGATCCAGCAGCCCTGACCGGCGGCCGCCTGCGGGCGGATCCGAACGAGGCAGAGCACGAAGCAGGCGCCCTCCGGGGCGCCTGCTTCGCGCCCGGGGCCGGGGGCGTGCTTTGCTGGAGCCCTCCCCCGACGCCGCACTGCACACCCCAGGAGCAACCCCATGACCGCCGCAGACGTGAACGGCCTCACCCTCGAGTACGAGGTCCACGGCCCCGCTGACGGCGTGGCCGTGCTGCTGGTGATGGGCCTCGGCACGCAGCTCATCGCCTGGCCGGTCAGCTTCATCGAGCGGCTGGTGGCCGAGGGCCACCGGGTGGTCGCCTTCGACAACCGCGACGTGGGTGGGTCCACCCACCTCGACGACCACCAGCCTCCGGGCCTCGGCCAGCTGGCGGCGGCCCTCCTGGCCGGTCGCAAGGCCAAGGCGCCCTACGGCATCGAGGACTTCGCCGACGACGCCGCCGCCCTGCTCGACCACCTCGGCATCGACCGGGCCCACGTGGTGGGCGCGTCGATGGGCGGGATGATCTCCCAGGAGCTCGCCATCCGGCACCCCGAGCGGGTGCTGAGCCTCACCTCGATCATGTCCAACACGGGCGCCCGCCTGAAGGGCCGCATGTCGCCGAAGCTGCTGCCGACCTTCCTCAAGGCCCGCCGCTCCGACAGCCGCGACCCCGCGGACGCCCTCATGGTCTCCCGCCTGATCGCCGGGCCCCACTTCGACGAGCAGGCGGCGCTCGAGGTGCACGAGCTGTCCGCCAGCCGAGAGCCCTCGGCCACCGCAGCGGCCGACGGGCTGGCCCGCCAGACCCTGGCGGTGCTCACCACCCGGGACCGCACCGCCGACCTGGCCCGCCTGCAGCTACCGGTGCTGGTGATCCACGGCCTGCTCGACCTGCTGGTGCGCCCCTCGGGCGGCATCGCCACGGCACGGGCCGTGCCGGGCGCCCGCCTGGTGATGTACCCGGACATGGCCCACGACGTCCCGGACGTGCGGATCCCGGAGATGGCCGACGAGGTGCTGGAGAACTTCGCCCGAGCCACCGCCAAGGTGCCGGCGCCCGCCTGAGCGGCGCAGCCGGCACCCGGCTCAGCCGGCCAGCGGCAGGCGGGCCTTGCGGCCCCGGGTGACCAGCACGATGGCGGCGCCGGCGCCCGCCGCCGCGGTGGCCGCCGCGATGCCGCCCAGGTAGGCGACCTTGCGGCCGGTGAGCGTCGCCCGCACGGCGCTGCGCTCGCCGGCGGCCTCGAGGTGGGCGAGGACGTCACCGAGCAGGCCGGGCGGCGGCGGTGCCACCTCGGCGCGCAGGGCGTGCATGGCCCGGAGGAGCTTGCGGTACTGCGCCAGCTCGGCCTGGCAGCGCAGGCAGCGCTCGACGTGGCGCCGCTCGGTGCGGTCGAGGCGGGTGCTGCCGTCGATGACGCCGGCGAGCGATTCGGTCACGGTCTCACACTGCACGGGCCTGCTCCTCGACGTCGTCGTCGATGTCGTCCTCGCCTCGCAGCGGGAACACCTGGGTGCGCAACTTCCGGCGGGCCCGGTGGAGCCGGACCTTGGCCGCCGATTCGGAGATGCCGAGCTCGTCGGCGATCTCGGCGTGGTTGAGGTCGTAGATGTCGCGGAGGACCACCACGGCCCGGAGGCGGGGCGGGAGGTCGGCGATGGCCACCTCGAGCCGCTCGCGCAGCAGCGTGGCGTCGGCGACGGCGACCGGGTCGTGTTCGGGGTGCAGGTCGGGCACGGCTACCTCCTCGTCGAGCTCGTCGTGTCGGTGGCGCCGCCGCTTCCCGAGGTGGGTGGAGGCGCAGTTGGCGGTGATGCGGTAGAGCCAGGTGGTGAACTGCGCGTCGCCCCGGAACTTCTTGATCGACCGGAACGCCCGCAGGTACGCCTCCTGGACCACGTCCCGGGCGTCCTCGTCGTCGGAGACCAGGCGGCGGGCCAAGGCGTAGGTGTCGGCGTGGGTGCGCCGGACCAGCTCCTCGAAGGCCACGTGGTCCCCGTCGCGCGCCGCCTCGACCAGCTGGTCGAGGTCGGCCGAGGCCGGGTCGTGGAGCAACATCGCCCGGTCCGACCCGCCGCCCGGCAGCAGCGTTACCTCCGGGGCCCCGGCTCGGGGGGCGTCGCCGTCCGGACCTTCGTCGCTGGGCGGTCCCGTCGGGTGCTCGGTCACCCGCACAGGCTGCCACGGACGGGTGTCGGCCCGGAGGTCGGCGGCCGGTCCGGGGTCGGCGGCGGGCCGCTTGGCCGATCGCCCGCGACCCCGGCTAAGGTGGCACGCCGAGCATGAACCCCGAGGGCAGTAGCTCAACTGGCAGAGCACCGGTCTCCAAAACCGAAGGTTGTGGGTTCGAGTCCCTCCTGCCCTGCTCCACCCGATGTCGACGAAATGCGCCGAGGCTGGCCGATGGCGATGAACCGAGAGACCAAGCGGCTGATGCAGCGCCAAGGTCAGCTGTCCGAGGACGGCTCACCGAAGGCCACGCGTCGCCCCGCCCCATCCCCCAACGCTCCTCGTGAGCCGCGGACGAAGCCGCGCCAGTTCGCGCGAGAGGTGAACGCGGAGCTCCGCAAGGTGGCCTGGCCCACCCGGCGCGAGACCATGAACCTCTCGGTCATCGTCCTGATCTTCCTGGTCCTCATGACGGCGCTGATCGCCGGCTTCGACTTCGGCTTCTCCAAGGCCGTCCTCTTCATCGTCGACCAGTGACCCCTGCCGGCCCGCCGGCAACCCTCTCGCCCACCACGGTGCCCCTTTCATGAGCCTCAACGAACCCACCACGCCCACCTCCGACGAGGCCACCGGCATCGTCGCCGACCAGGTCGACGTGTCGCTCGAGCCCGCCGAGGTCATCTCCGAGGAGACCGCAGCGGCCGACGCCGCCCCCGTCACCGACGACGGGCCGGTCGTCGTCGACCCCGAGACCGGGGAGATCCTGGCGCCCGCCGCCGAGGGCGATGCCGCGGTCGATGCCGAGGACCTGCTCGTCGAGGTCGCCAAGGTCGAGAGCCCGGCGGACCGGCCCGGCAAGTGGTTCGTGGTGCACACGCAGTCGGGCTACGAGAAGAAGGTCAAGCAGAACCTCGAGGCCCGCACCTCGTCCATGAACATGGAGGGCCGCATCCATGAGGTGGTCATCCCCATGGAAGAGGTCGTCGAGTTCAAGAACGGCAAGAAGGTCGTCGTCGAGAAGAAGATGTTCCCGGGCTACCTGCTCGTGCGCTGCCACCTCGACGACGACTCCTGGTACGTCATCCGCAACACCCCCGGCGTGACCGGCTTCGTCGGCCAGGGCACCAAGCCCTCGCCGCTGCGCCGCAAAGAGGTCGAGACGTTCCTGACCGTGAAGGTCGAGGGCGAGGAGGCACCGGTGCGCAAGGGCCGCCCCCGCCTGGAGTACGAGCTGCACGAGACCGTCCGGGTCAAGGAAGGCCCGTTCGCCGACTTCAGCGGCGAGATCGTCGAGATCAACGAGGACCAGCTCAAGGTCAAGGTCCTCGTCAACATCTTCGGTCGTGAGACGCCCGTGGAGCTCGAAGTTCTCCCAGGTGGCGAAGCTCTAGCTCGCCCTCCGCCGGCCCTCGAGCGCCGGCGGGCCCATCCGCCACTTGGCACCGCAGGGGCACCCGCCCCTACGCTGTCCCGTCCACGAGATTTCTAGGAGCAGGTCACCATGGCCAAGAAAAAGGTCGCGGCCGTCGTCAAGATCCAGATCCCCGCGGGGCAGGCCACCCCCGCCCCGCCCGTCGGCACCGCACTCGGTCCGCACGGTGTGGCGATCATGGACTTCTGCAAGGCCTACAACGCCCAGACCGAGGCCCAGCGCGGGACCATCATCCCCGTCGAGATCACGGTGTTCGAGGATCGCTCGTTCACGTTCGTGACCAAGACCCCGCCGGCCCCGGTGCTGCTCCGTGAGGCCGCCGGCGTGGCCAAGGCGTCGCAGAACCCCGGCAAGGAGGTGGCCGGCTCGGTCACCGCCGCCCAGATCGAGGAGATCGCCAAGATCAAGCTCCCCGACCTGAACGCCATCGACCTCGAGGGCGCCAAGAAGCAGATCGAGGGCACCGCCCGCTCGATGGGCCTCACCGTCAAGTAGCACCACCGTTCTTCCCCGCCCCGCAGCCGCGGGACGGGTCATCGGCTCGACCGGGACCACCTCGCCCGGCGGCCTTACCAGTGAGGGAGCCAGACATGGCGAAGGGCAAGAAGTACTCCAACGCGACCAAGCGATACGACAACGACGCGCTGCACGGCGTGAACGAGTCGCTGACCCTGGTCAAGAGCCTGGCCTCGGCCAAGTTCGACGAGACCGTCGAGCTGGTCGTGCGCCTCGGGGTGGACCCCCGCAAGGCCGACCAGATGGTGCGTGGCACCGTGGCCCTCCCGCAGGGCACCGGCAAGGACGTCCGCATCGCGGTGTTCGCCCAGGGCGACGCCGCCGTGGCGGCCCGTGAGGCCGGCGCCGACATCGTCGGCTCCGACGACCTCGCCGCCGAGGTCGAGGGCGGCATGCTCGACTTCGACCTGGCCATCGCCACCCCGGACCAGATGCCGGTCGTCGGCCGCCTCGGCCGGGTGCTCGGCCCCCGTGGCCTCATGCCCAACCCCAAGACCGGCACCGTCACCACCGACGTGGCCCGCGCCGTCGCCGAGTTCAAGGGCGGCAAGGTCGAGTACCGCACCGACCGCTACGGCAACGTGCACGTGCCGCTGGGCAAGGCCAGCTTCGAGCCGGCCGCCCTGGAGGAGAACTTCCGGGCCGTCCTCGACGAGCTGCAGCGGGCCAAGCCCGCCTCGGCCAAGGGCCGCTACCTCAAGAAGATCTCGGTCTCGTCCACCATGGGCCCCGGCATCAAGGTCGATCAGAACCGCCTCCGCCCGGACCTCGAGGTCTGAGCGGACCGCTCGCTGGAGCCGCTCCCCGCCGTCCGCCTCCGGGCGGCGACGGGGAGCGCGTTTCGCCGAACGGGTGGGTGCGCCGCTAGCGTCCCACCCGCAACTGCACACGCCGAAGACCTCCGGTGCGCCTTCCAGCGCTGAAAGGGCCCCCGGGCCCGCCAGATGAGGCGGACGAACTTCGTCTGACTCTGTGGGGTGTTCGCCGTGTGCGAACACCCTGTTCGCATTTTGAACCCAACACAGAAACGGAAGGAGGTGCCCATGGAGAACCCCAGGCCTGAAAAGGTCGCAGTCGTCGACGAGGTCCGAGCCAAGTTCGAAGCCGCCGACGCCGCAGTGCTCACCGAGTACCGGGGGCTCAACGTGGCAGCCACCGCCGAGCTCCGCAGCGCACTTCGCGCCGCGGGCGGCGAGTACAAGGTCTACAAGAACACCCTGGTGCGCTTCGCCGCCCGGGACCTGGGCTTGGACATCGAGGACCTGCTGACCGGCCCCACGGCCATCGCCTTCGTCCAGGGTGACCCCGTCACCGTGGCCAAGGCCCTGCGTGACTTCGCCAAGACCAACCCGGCGCTGGTCATCAAGGGTGGCCTGCTCGGCGACAAGACCCTCACCGAGGACGGCGTCAAGGCCCTGGCCGACGTCGAGCCCCGAGAGGTGCTGCTCGCCAAGTTCGCCGGAGCGCTCGCTGCCCCCATGCAGCAGTTCGCCGGCCTCCTGCAGGCGCTGCCCCGCGACTTCGCCTACGGCCTCAAGGCCCTCATCGACATCGGTGGCGCCCCCGGCGCCCCGGCCGACGCCCCGGCGCCGGCAGCCGAGGAGGCCCCCGCCGCCGACGAGACCCCCGCTGCCGAGGCTGACGCCCCGGCCGACGAGACCCCGGTCGCCGAGGCTGACGCCCCGGCCGCCGACACCGACACCGAAACCGACCCGGCCGATGCTTCGGCCGACACCGCACAGGAGAGCTGAACATGGCCACCCAAGAAGACATCCTCGAATCCATCGCCAACCTCTCGGTCCTCGAGCTCTCCGAGCTCCTGAAGGCCTTCGAAGAGAAGTTCGGCGTCACCGCGGCCGCTCCGGTGGCCGTGGCCGGCCCCGGCGGGGGCGGCGCTGCCGCTGCCGAAGAGGTCGAAGAGCAGGACGAGTTCGACGTCGTCCTCATCGCCGCCGGCGAGAAGAAGATCAACGTCATCAAGGAGGTGCGTGCCCTCACCAGCCTCGGTCTCAAGGAGGCCAAGGACCTGGTGGACAACGCCCCGAAGCCGATCCTCGAGAAGGCCTCGAAGGACGACGCCAACAAGGCCAAGGACGCCCTCGAGGCGGCTGGCGCCACCGTCGAGCTCAAGTAGCACGGCGCGGGCTCCACGCCCGCACGCAGTCCGGACCGGCCGTCGCTCCCCTCGGGGGCGGCGGCCGGTCCGCGTCCGGGCACGGCCGTCCGGGCGGAGCTAGGCCCGGGCGATGGCGAAGCTCACGTCGGTCCCGTCGAGGGTGCCGGCGATGGGCTCGCTGCCGTCGACGTAGAGGACCTCGGTGGCCAGCACGCTGTCGGCCAGGGTGCCCTGGTGGGCCTCGACCATGGCCCGCTGCTCGGGCGGGAGCGAGAGGGTGAGGCTGATGCGGTCGGTGACGTCGAGGCCGGTGTCCTTGCGGGCCTGCTGCACCATGCGCACCAGGTCCCGGGCCACGCCCTCGGCGTGCAGCTCCGGGGTGACGGTGGTGTCGAGCGCCACCACCAGGCCGGTGTCGACCATGCGGCCTTCGGGGTCGACGTAGCGCACCGGGGCGGTGGCGACGTCGGGCGCGGTCTGGAGGGCCAGCTCGTACTCGCCGTCGAGGAGCTGGTGGCCGCCGACGACCACCGAGCCGTCGTCGGCCCGGGACCAGTCGCCGGCCTTGGCCGCCTTGAGGACCGCTTGGACCTCCTTGCCCAGCCGCGGGCCGAGGGCCCGGGGGTTGGGCCGGACGACCTCGGTGCCGTAGGCGGTGCGGTCGTCGGAGGTGGGCACGGCCTTCACGTTGAGCTCCTGGGAGATCAGGGCGGTGAAGGGCTCGAGGGCGGCGGCGTGCTCGCCGGCGATGGCCAGCGACTGCAGCGGGAGCCGGCTGCGGAGCTTGTGGTCCTCCCGCAGGCCGAGGCCCGTGGAGCAGACGGCCCGGACCTCGTCCATGGCCCGGACCAGGTCGGGGTCGGCGGGCAGGTCGTCGGCCGCCGGCCAGTCGGCCAGGTGGACGGACCGCTCGCCGGTGAGGCCGGTGTGGATCTCCTCGGCCAGCATCGGCAGCAGCGGGGCGACGAGCTTCGAGACCGTGACCAGCACGGTGTAGAGCGTGTCGAAGGCGTCGGCCTTGTCGGCGGCGGTGCCCTCGCTCGCGGCGTCGACCGCGCCGGGGGCCCAGAACCGCTCGCGGCTGCGGCGGATGTACCAGTTGTTGAGCGCGTCGAGGTAGGAGGTCACCTGGTTGCAGGCGCCCGCCAGGTCGTAGTCGTCCATGGCGGCGGTGACCGCCTCCACGAGGGTACGGGTCTTGGCCAGGAGGTAGCGATCGAGCTGGCCGCCGGCATCGGTGCGGTAGCGGGCCTGGTAGCCGTCGGCGTTGGCGTACAGCGTGAAGAAGTGGAAGGCGTTCCAGATCGGGTTGAGGACCAGCCGCACCATGTCGGTGATGCCGGAGCCGTCCTCGGCGATCTTGAGGTCGCCGCCTCGGAGGATCGGCGAGCTCATGAGGTACCAGCGCAGGGCGTCGGACCCGATGGTCTCCATGACCTCTTCGGGGTCCGGGTAGTTGCGCAGCTTCTTCGAGAGCTTGCGGCCCTCGGCGTCGAGCACCACGCCGTGGCAGTTGACGTTCGTGAACGCCGGGCGGTCGAAGAGCGCCACCGACAGCACGTGCAGCGTGTAGAACCAGCCGCGCGTCTGGGCGATGTACTCGACGATGTAGTCCGCCGGCGCGTGGGTGTCGAACCAGTCCTTGTTCTCGAACGGGTAGTGCACCTGGGCGAACGGCATCGAGCCGGAGTCGAACCAGCAGTCGAGCACCTCCGGCACCCGGCGCATGGTGCTCTTCCCGGTGGGGTCGTCCGGGTTGGGGCGGGTGAGGTCGTCGATGAAGGGCCGGTGCAGGTCGGTGGGGCGCACGCCGAAGTCGGCCTCGAGCTCGTCGAGGCTGCCGTAGACGTCGGTCCGCGGGTGCTCGGGATCGTCGCTCTGCCAGATGGGGATGGGCGAGCCCCAGAAGCGGTTGCGGCTGATCGACCAGTCGTGGGCGCCGGCCAGCCACTTGCCGAAGGCCCCGTCCTTCACGTGGCCGGGGATCCAGTTGATGGCCTGGTTGTGCTCGAGCAGGTCGTCGGTGAGCTCGCTCACGCGGACGTACCAGGACGACATGGCGCGGTAGATGATCGGCGTGTCGGTGCGCCAGCAGTGGGGGTAGTTGTGGTCGTAGGTCTCGTGCCGCAGCACGCGGCCCTCGCCCTTGAGGTGGCGGATGACGTCGGGGTTGGCCTCGAAGACGTTCACCCCGGCCCACGGCGGGACCTCCTCGGTGAACTGGCCCTTCTCGTCGACCGGCACCACCAGCGGGATGCCGGCGGCGTTGCACACCCGCTGGTCGTCCTCGCCGAAGCCCGGGGCCAGGTGGACGACGCCGGTGCCCTCGGCGGTGTCGAGGAAGTCGCCGGCGAGCACGCGGAAGCTGTCGGGGTTGTCGGCGAAGAACGGGAAGAGCGGCGCGTAGGTCCGACCCACGAGGTCGGCGCCCTTGCGGGTGCCCACCACGGTGGCCTCGCCGAGCTCGGCGGCGTAGTGGGCCAGGGTCTCCTGGCCGAGGACGTAGAAGGCGCCGTCGTGCTCGACCACGGCGTAGTCGAGGTCGGGGCCCACGGCGAGGGCCAGGTTCGACGGCAGGGTCCAGGGCGTGGTGGTCCAGGCGAGGATCTGCAGCGGCCCCGGGTCGCCCTCGACGGGGTCGAGGTCGAAGGCCACGGTGAGCGCGGGGTCCTGGCGGGGTCGGGTGGCGTCGTCGAGGCGGATCTCGAAGTTCGACAGCGGCGTCTCGGCGCCCCAGCTGTAGGGCAGCACGCGGTAGGCCTCGTAGATGAGGCCCTTGTCCCACAGCTGCTTGAACGCCCAGATGACGCTCTCCATGTAGGAGGCGTCCATGGTCTTGTAGTCGTCGGTGAAGTCCACCCACCGGGCCTGCCGGTTGACGTAGCGCTCCCACTCGGCGGTGTAGCGGAGCACCGAGGTGCGGCACGCCTCGTTGAACTTGTCGATGCCGTACTCGTTGATGGCCTTGTGGCCGGCGATGCCGAGCTCCTGCTCCACGGCCATCTCCGCCGGCAGCCCGTGGGTGTCCCAGCCGAAGCGGCGGCTCACGCGGTGGCCCCGCATGGTCTGGTACCGCGGGACCACGTCCTTGACGTACCCGGTGAGCAGGTGGCCGTAGTGGGGGAGGCCGTTGGCGAAGGGCGGGCCGTCGTAGAAGACGTACTCGTCGTCGGCCGGCCGGGCCTCGACCGAGGCCTCGAAGGTGCGGTCCGCCGCCCAGCGCTCGATGATCGCCCGCTCGATCGCCGGGTAGTCGGCGCGGCTGGGGACCTTCGGGTACGGGGGCTGGCCGTCGTTGCTCACGGTCGCCGAGCCTACCGACCACCCCCAACCCGTCCCCCAGCCGTTCGGCTCGACCGGCCCGGCTCCGGGCCCTGCGGCGCCGGCCGGTCGAGGAGCGGCCGGCGCGGCGCGAGGATGGGGCGTGCGCCACGCCCGGTTCGACGTCGCCAGCCTCGCCATCGAGCAGGTCGCCGTGCCCCTCCGGGCCGCCTACCTGCTGGTGGCCGAGACCGACGGCACCGACGTGCCGCAGTGGGAGCTGGTGGCCTACGCCCTGGAGCCGGCGCCGATCGCCCAGGGCCGCTACCAGGTCGACGTCACGGCGCTCGACGGTCGCCGCTTCACCGGCGAGGCGGCGCTGGTGCGCTCGGTCGACGGGGCCCACGTCCTCCGCGGCACCGGCGCCCTCGACGGCGTGCTCGACGACGACCTGGCCTGAGCCCCGAGGCGGTCAGAACAGGCTGACCATGAAGGTGGGCACCGAGCCCACGAGGACCAGCACCGCCACGATCCAGGCCCACGGCAGCCAGCCGATGGCCGCCCAGGTCCGGCCGAGGCGCTCGGGCGTGAAGGGCACCAGCAGGGCGTGGCGGTCCTCGTCGGGCTGGGCCTGGCCGATCACGGTGCTGGCCAAGCGGGCCAGGGTGACGCCCTGGCGGAACCGCCCCCGTCGACCCTGGGCCTCCGGCGTGCCGGCCAGGGGCGGGCGGCCGCTGCGCAGCAGCGAGAGCCGGGTGGCCAGCGATTCGAGCTCGGCGCTGTGGTGCACCCGGCCCACCAGGTCCCGGGCCTGGGCGGCGACCTCCCGGGGGTGGCCGGCGGCGTGGGCGAGGGCCTTGGTGCGACGCGCCACGTAGCGGGGGGAGCGCGATCGCCGGCAGGCACAGGACCGCCACCACCACCATGGCGATGGCCGACCCCCGGAACGCCAGCAGCCCGAAGCCCAGGGCCGCCACGCCGGTGACCGTCACCACCATCGCCACCACCCGCACCGCGGTGCCGGCCCGGCTGGAGTACCGGGCCAGCCGGCTGCCGTCGCTGCTCGCCAGCTCGGCCTCCAGCTCGGCCACCTCGGCCGTCGGGGCAGGGGCAGGGTCAGGGGGGAGCGGCTCGGGCGCGGCGTCGGTCACGGGGCCAGGCCTACCCCGGCCCGGCCGCCCTCGCACCCGCGCCCTCAGGCGATGGTGCGGGCGGTGCGGGTGGTGAGGTCGCGCCACGCAGCCACCAGGCGGTCGATCCCCTCCTCGACGTGGGTGGCGGGGCGATCGACGCACAGTCGCAGGTGCGGGTCACCGCCGCCACCCACCACGTGGGCGCCGCCCGGGGTGACGTGGACGCCGTGGCGGCGGGCGAGGGCGACGTACGCGGTGGCATCGGCGAGGGGGAGCGCCGGCCACAGGGCGGAGCTGCCCTCGGGCCGCTCCAGCTCCCAGTCGGGCAGGTCGGCGCGGAACCGCTCGACGGCGGCGTCGACGGCCTGCTCCAGGCTGGAGCGACGCCGGGCCGCCATGGCGTCGAGGTGGGGGAGCAGCTGGAGGGCCAGCAGCTGCGACGGGACCGACGGGCCGAGGTCGTTGGCCACCCGCACCCGGGCGATGCGGTCGGCCACCGTGCCGGACGCCCGGAGCCAACCGATCCGCAGCGCAGCCCACGCCACCTTGCTGAGCGACTCGACGCTGACGACCGGGGCAACCCGGCACAGGGCGTCGAAGCCGGGCGGGCGGGTGCCGCTGTCGAAGGCCAGGTCGGCCAGCGTGTTGTCCTCGACCAGGATCGCGTCGCCGTGGTCGTCGAGCACCTGGGCCAGGGCCCGGCGCCGGGCCGGGCCCACCACCCGGCCGGTGGGGTTGTGGACCCCGGTCTGCAGGTAGACGAGCACCGGGCGCTCCCGACGCAGCACGTCGGCCAGGGCCTCCGGGTCGGGCCCGCCGCGGTCGGAGCGCACCGCCACGGCCCGGGCCCGGCGGTGGTCCAGCACGTCGAGCACGCCGGGGTACGAGGGGTCCTCGAGCGCCACCGTGCTCCCGGGCGCCACCAGGGCGTCGATGATCACCGCGATGGCGTGGTGGGCCCCGTGGGTGACCTCGATCTGGTCGGGCTCGGTGAGCCGGCCCAGGGCGGTGTGGCGCTGGGCCAGCGCCTCGCGGAGCGACACCAGGCCGTGGGGCTCGAGCTGGCCCCGCGCGGCCAGCAGGTCCTCGGTGCGCACCACCATCGGGGGCAGGTGGCTGCCGTCGGTGGGGACGACCGCGGCGAGGTCGATGCCGGTGGCCCGGCTGGCGAAGTGCGAGCCCACCCGATCGCCCGTCGACCCGGGGTCGGCCCGACCGATCACCTCGGTGCCCGCCCCCTGCCGCGACGCCAGCAGGTCCTCGGCCCGCAGCTCGTCGAGCGCGGCGGTGACCGTGCTGCGGCTGACCGACAGCAGGGCGGCCAGCTGCCGCTCGGGCGGGAGCCGGGTGCCGCCGGGGAGGACGCCGCCCGTGATGGCACCCCGCAGGGCTTGGGCCAGGCGGCGAGCCAGGCCGCCGTGGCCCTGCTCGCTCCAGTCGCCCAGCAGGCCCACCAACCGCTCGTCGGCCACCACCGGGCCGATCGGCCCGCCCACCGTCCTGGTCGCCGCGGAGATTGGCCCGCTGATTGGCTTGCTCGGCATGGAGCCAATGCTGCCACATTGGCCCGTGCAACGGCAGGCCCTGATGGCCACGATGGAGCCATGTTCGCCCCCTGGTGCCCCACCTGCGCCCGCCGCACCCTCCTCGGCCCCCGCCGCGTCGAGGCGGTGGAGCCCGGCCCCACCGGTCCTCGGGTGGTCCTGCGCTGCTTCTGCGAGACCCTGCTGGTGTGGTCGGCCGCTGCCGAGGCGCCGCCCGCCCCGGCCCCAGCGGTCGACCCCGTGGCCGGCCGCCCGTGGTCCGAGGACGGCACCCCCGGGCACGCCGCCGCCGTGCGCGGCTGGTAGCCCGCCCTTGCTCAGCCGGGTCGCCCCCGACCCAGGACGTAGCAGGCGATGGCGGCGGCGGCCGCCACGTTGAGCGAGTCGACCTGGCCGTGGATGGGGATGCGCACCCGTCGGCCCACCCGGTCCATGGTCTCGGCGCGCAGGCCCGGGCCCTCGGCC
Source organism: Aquihabitans sp. G128 (assembly GCF_019048865.1). Classification (GTDB taxonomy): domain Bacteria; phylum Actinomycetota; class Acidimicrobiia; order Acidimicrobiales; family Iamiaceae; genus Aquihabitans. Next base: position 3,780,585 of record NZ_CP077604.1, read on the forward strand.
CCGAGCACCAGCGCCACCTTCTCGTCGGGCCCGAGGGTGAGGTCGTCGATGCTCTCGGCCGATGCGTCGGGCGTGAGGGCGAGCAGCGAGAACCCGGCGTCGGTCACCACGTCCAGGCCGGACGGGAACCGCTCGGCGTAGGCGTAGGGGAGGGCGAAGACCTCGCCCATGGCCACCCGCGAGGCGCGGCGGTACAGCGGGTCGCAGCACGAGGGGTCGAGGATCAGGGCGTCGGCGCCCAGGCCGGCGGCGCTGCGGGCGATGACGCCGAGGTTGGTCGGGTTGTTGACGTTCTCGAGGACGACGCGCGCGTGGCGCCGGCCAGCACCTCGGCGGCTCCGGGCACGGGTCGGCGGTCGAACGACGCCATGACGCCCCGGTGCACGCCCATCCCCGTGATGCGCAGCACGAGGTCGGGGCCGGCGGCGAAGACCGGCGCGTCGGCGGGGATCGCCTCGGGCAGAGGCTGGGACCGGCTGGCGTCGATGAGCACCGACCGCAGGCGGTACCCGGCCCGCAGCGCCCGTTCCACCACGACGTCGCCCTCCACGATGAAGATGCCGGCCAGGTCGCCGCCCGGCGACTCCCGCCGACGTCGCAGGTCGGCGTCGCGCAGCCCCAGGAACTCCGCGATCCGCTCGTCGCCCGGATCGTCGACCGGGATCCATCCATCCATGGCCGCCGAGTCTGGCCCACCGGCGGCCCCGCCCGGCCAGGCCGGCGGGCTCCGGGCGGTCGGCCTAGGTTGCCGCCATGATCCGACTGAGCGTCTTCTACCCGGCCACCGACGGGGCCTCCTTCGACCACGACTACTACCGCGACCACCACGTGCCGCTGGCGTCGTCGACCTGGGGCGGCGCCCCGGCCGAGATCGACAAGGGCGTCGACGGTCCCTACGTGGCCGCGGTGCACTTCACCTTCGACTCCGTCGAAGCGATGGGGGCGGCCATGGGCGTCCCCGGGACGGGTGACGTGCTGGCCGACGTGGCCAACTACACGACCATCACGCCGGTCATGCAGACCAGCGAGATCGTCACCCCCTAGGCACCGCCCGGTCGCCCACCCGTGGCCCCCTCGCCCGGGTGGGCCGATCGGCGGCGGAAGTCCTTGACCTGACGGGGTCGGCGGTTTACCGTCACCCCCAATTCGACACCCCGGTCCCGCGTTCTGCGGAACGAGGTTGGCATCGCGCCGCTGGTCCCCCTAGGATCGCCCGTTGCCGTGGTGCTGCTTGTCGTCCTTCAGAAATGGTTGATCGAAGCGACGCGTCCCGCCACGAGCTGCCACGCGTGATCAACCACTGCTGAGGAGCCGTCCTTGTCCTCCCGCTCGACCATCCGGGATCGTTATTCGTTCGCGAACCTCGACGAAGCCCTGCCCCTGCCGGACCTCATCGCCATCCAGCGCGAGTCCTTCGACTGGTTCCTGAACCAGGGCCTCGCGGACACGTTCCGCGACATCAGCCCGATCAAGGACTTCACCGAGACGCTCCAGCTGGAGCTGGAGTTCGACACCAACGACGAGGACCTCCGTCCCACGCCCAAGTTCTCCGTCGAGGAGTGCAAGGAACGGGACATGACCTACTCGGCCCCGATCTTCGTGCGGGCTCGCTTCATCAACGCCAACACCGGCGAGATCAAGGAGCAGACGGTCTTCATGGGGGACTTCCCCAAGATGACCACGAAGGGCACCTTCGTCATCAACGGCACCGAGCGCGCCGTCGTGTCGCAGCTCGTCCGGTCCCCGGGCGTGATCTTCCAGCCCGGTGAGCGCTTCCGCCTGCGGAACCTGGCCAAGCACCAGCTCGTCACCGGCACCATCCACCCCTACCGCGGCGAGTGGATCGAGTTCGACGTCGAGCAGAAGCCCGGCAAGGACGTCACCGCCGGCACCCGCGTGGCCCGCAAGCGCCGCCTCGGCATCTTCGTGCTGCTGCGGGCCCTCGGCTACGACGAGGAGAACGCCCCCGGCTTCATCGACGCCTTCGTGCGCCACTTCGACTTCCTCGAGGGGCAGTGGGAGAAGGAGCGCGACGTCGCCACCACCCAGGACGAAGCCCTGGTGGAGATCTACAAGCGGGCCCGCCCGGGCGAGCCCCCGTCGGTGGAGTCGGCCAAGGCCTACTTCCGCAACGCCTTCTTCGAGTCCCGCCGCTACGACCTCAGCCGCGTCGGCCGCTACAAGCTCGACCGCAAGCTCGGTGGCGAGATCGAGAAGATCTCCGAGCTGTTCCCGATGCTCGACCTCGACCGCCCCGAGCCCGGCCAGCCCGTGCTCAGCCGCTGCGAGGTCCTCGCGTCGATGACCTACCTCCTGCACCTCGTGCAGGCCACGCCCGGCTACCGCCTGGACGACCAGGACCACTTCGCCAACCGCCGCATCCGCTCGGTCGGCGAGCTGATCCAGAACCAGGTCCGCATCGGCCTGTCCCGCATGGAGCGGGTGGTGCGCGAGCGCATGACCACCCAGGACGTCGAGGCCATCACGCCGCAGACGCTCATCAACATCCGCCCGGTCGTGGCCGCCATCAAGGAGTTCTTCGGGACCTCCCAGCTGTCGCAGTTCATGGACCAGGTGAACCCCCTGTCCGGCCTCACCCACCGCCGCCGCCTCTCGGCGCTCGGCCCGGGTGGCCTCTCCCGTGAGCGGGCCGGCTTCGAGGTCCGAGACGTGCACTTCAGCCACTACGGCCGCATGTGCCCGATCGAGACTCCGGAAGGCCCGAACATCGGCCTGATCGGCGGCCTCGCCAGCTACGCCCGGGTGAACGAGTTCGGCTTCATCGAGTCGCCGTACCGCCGGGTCATCGACGGCAAGGTCACCGACGAGATCATGTACCTCGCGGCCGACACCGAGGAGGAGTACGTCGTCGCCCAGGCCAACACGCCGGTGAACGCCGACGGCTCCTTCGCCGAGGAGCGCGTGCTCGTGCGGCGCTCGCCGCAGGCCGCCTCCCTCGAGGACCTCCGCCTCCAGCTGGAGCGGGACATCTTCTTCGGCGCCACCACCGACATCCAGTACGTGCCCGGCGCCGAGGTCCAGCTCATGGACGTCTCGCCCCGCCAGATCGTCTCGGTGGGCACCGCCCTCATCCCGTTCCTCGAGCACGACGACGCCAACCGGGCCCTGATGGGCGCCAACATGCAGAAGCAGGCCGTGCCGCTGGTGCGGGCCGAGGCGCCCTACATCGGCACCGGCATCGAGGCCCGGGCGGCCCGCGACGCCGCCGACATGATCATCGCCACCGATGACGGCGAGATCACCGAGGTCGACGGCACCCTGATCACGGTGCAGTACAAGACCGAGGGCAAGAAGGTCTACAAGCTCAACAAGTTCAACCGGTCCAACCAGGACACGTGCATCAACCAGCGCCCGATCGTCGATGCCGGCCAGAAGGTGGCCAAGGGCGACATCCTCGCCCACGGCCCCAGCACCGACAACGGCGAGCTGGCCCTCGGCAAGAACCTCCTCGTGGCCTTCATGCCCTGGGAGGGCTACAACTTCGAGGACGCCATCATCCTCTCGCAGCGCCTGGTGAAGGACGACGTGCTCACGTCGATCCACATCAAGGAGCACGAGATCGATGCCCGGGACACCAAGCTGGGCCCGGAGGAGATCACCCGGGACATCCCCAACCTGAGCGAGGACATCCTCGCCGACCTCGACGAGCGCGGGATCATCCGCATCGGCGCCGAGGTCGAGGCGGGCGACGTGCTGGTCGGCAAGGTCACGCCCAAGGGCGAGACCGAGCTCACCCCCGAGGAGCGCCTGCTGCGCGCCATCTTCGGCGAGAAGGCCCGTGAGGTCCGCGACACCTCCCTGAAGGTGCCCCACGGCGAGACCGGCAAGGTCATCGACGTGCGGGTCCAGACCCGGGAGGACGGCCACGAGCTGCCCCCCGGCGTCAACCAGCTGGTGAAGGTCTACGTCGGCCAGCGCCGCAAGATCAGCGTGGGCGACAAGCTCGCCGGCCGCCACGGCAACAAGGGCGTCATCTCCCGGATCCTCCCCATCGAGGACATGCCGTTCATGGCCGACGGCAGCCCCGTCGACATCATCCTCAGCCCCCTGGGCGTCCCGTCCCGCATGAACGTGGGCCAGGTCATGGAGGTCCACCTCGGCTACGCCGCCCGTTGGGGCTGGGACACCGAGAAGACCGGCAAGGTCGGCGACACCGCCGTCCGCAACGAGACCAAGACCCGTCCGGCCACCCCGCCGGCGCAGCTGATCGCCACCCCGGTGTTCGACGGCGCCTTCTGGGACGAGACCGCGGCGGCCAAGAAGCACCCCACCATCCAGCAGATCCTCACCGACCTCACCCCGGAGTCCCCGTACCCCGAGTACGGCGACGGCGGCCGCCTGATCCAGAGCAACGGCAAGACCACGCTCTACAACGGCCGCACCGGCGAGGCGTACGACAACCCGATCACCGTCGGGTACATGTACATCCTGAAGCTGGCCCACCTCGTGGACGACAAGATCCACGCCCGTTCCACCGGCCCCTACTCCATGATCACCCAGCAGCCGCTGGGCGGGAAGGCGCAGTTCGGCGGCCAGCGCTTCGGCGAGATGGAGGTGTGGGCCCTCGAGGCCTACGGCGCGGCGTACTGCCTGCAGGAGCTGCTCACCATCAAGTCCGACGACGTGCTCGGCCGCGTGAAGGTCTACGAGGCCATCGTCAAGGGCGAGAACATCCCCGAGCCCGGCATCCCCGAGTCCTTCAAGGTGCTCATCAAGGAGATGCAGGCCCTCTGCCTCAACGTCGAGGTCCTGGCCGTGGACGGCAACGAGATCGAGATGCGCGAGCTCGACGAAGACGTGTTCCGCACCGCCGAGGAGCTCGGCATCGACCTGTCCCGGCCGGAGCGCGGCTCCGACGAAGAAGACGAGCGCCGCCGCGCTGGTCAGTCCTGAACCAGTCGAAGAAGAAGAGGAAGTAGCACATGCTCGACGTCAACAACTTCGACCAGCTCCGGATCGGCCTGGCCACCGCGGACTCCATCCGCATGTGGTCCAACGGCGAGGTCAAGAAGCCGGAGACCATCAACTACCGCACGCTCAAGCCGGAGAAGGACGGGCTCTTCTGCGAGAAGATCTTCGGTCCGACCAAGGACTGGGAGTGCTACTGCGGCAAGTACAAGCGGGTGCGCTTCAAGGGCATCATCTGCGAGCGCTGCGGCGTGGAGGTCACCCGCTCCAAGGTCCGGCGCGAGCGCATGGGCCACATCGAGCTGGCGGCCCCCACCGTCCACATCTGGTACCTCCGCGGCACCCGTTCGTGGCTGGCCTACCTGCTCATGGGCACCGAGCCCCGTGAGGAGCTGAAGGCCAAGCAGCTGGAGAAGGTCATCTACTTCGCCGCCAACCTCGTCGTGTCCGTCGACGAGGAGAAGCGCGACCAGGACCTGCCGAACCTCGAGGCCGAGGTGCTCGCCGAGCGCGAGGTCATCGAGAAGGACCGCGAGCTCGAGCTGGCCCGGCGCATGGAGGAGCTCGAAGCCGAGATCACCCAGCTCGAGGCCGACGGCGCCAAGGACTCCGAGCTGAAGGCCCGCCAGAAGCAGGCCGACAAGGACCTGGCGGCCATCCGCGAGCGCTACGAGCTGGAGCTCGACGTGCTCACCCGGGCCTTCGACGAGTTCAAGGGCATGTTCTCCCGCCAGATCATCGAGGACGAGATGCTCTGGCGCGAGCTCGAGGACCGCTACGGCGAGTACTTCGAGGGCGGCATGGGCGCGGATGCCATCAAGTCGCTCATCAACGAGCTCGACCTCGACGTCGAAGAGGTCAAGCTCCGCGCCGCGATCGACCCGCAGGAGGGCCAGCGCCCCCTGTCGGCCCAGCGCAAGCAGAAGGCCATCAAGCGCCTGAAGATCGTCGCCTCGTTCAACCAGCGCGACGAGAACGGCAAGCGGATCAACGACCCCCGGGCCATGATCCTCGACGTCGTCCCGGTGATCCCGCCGGAGCTGCGCCCGATGGTCCAGCTCGACGGTGGCCGCTTCGCCACCTCGGACCTCAACGACCTGTACCGCCGGGTCATCAACCGGAACAACCGCCTGAAGCGCCTGCTCGACCTCGGGGCCCCCGAGATCATCGTGAACAACGAGAAGCGCATGCTCCAGGAGGCCGTCGACGCCCTGTTCGACAACGGCCGCCGTGGCCGTCCGGTGACCGGGCCGGGCAACCGCCCGCTCAAGTCGCTGTCCGACATGCTCAAGGGCAAGCAGGGCCGGTTCCGCCAGAACCTGCTCGGCAAGCGCGCCGACTACTCCGGCCGTTCGGTCATCGTCGTCGGCCCCACGCTCAAGCTGCACCAGTGCGGCCTGCCCAAGCTGATGGCGCTGGAGCTCTTCAAGCCCTTCGTCATGAAGAAGCTGGTCGACGCCGAGCTGGCCCAGAACATCAAGTCGGCCAAGCGCATGGTCGAGCGTCGTCGCCCGCAGGTCTGGGACGTGCTCGAGGAGGCCATCAAGGAGCACCCGGTCATGCTGAACCGGGCCCCCACGCTGCACCGCCTCGGCATCCAGGCCTTCGAGCCCGTGCTGGTCGAGGGCAAGGCCATCCAGATCCACCCGCTGGTGTGCACCGCCTTCAACGCCGACTTCGACGGCGACCAGATGGCCGTCCACCTGCCGCTGTCGTCGGAGGCGCAGGCCGAGGCCCGCGTGCTGATGCTCTCGGCCAACAACGTGCTGTCGCCCGCCCACGGTCGCCCGCTGGTCACGCCCACCCAGGACATGATCATCGGCGCCTTCTACCTCACCGAGCTCGTGCCCGGTGCCAAGGGCGAGGGCCGCGTCTTCCGCCACCTCTTCGAGGTGGAGCGGGCGTACGAGAACAAGGACCTGGCGCTGCACGCCAAGATCCAGTTCCGTGGCGACGGCCGCGACGGTCGGGACAAGACCATCGAGACCACCGCCGGGCGCATCTTCTTCAACCGCACGCTGCCGGACTCCTTCGAGTTCATCAACGAGCGCATCGACAAGAAGCTGATGGGCGCCATCACCGACCGCCTGGCCAACGACGAGGCGAAGCAGATCGTGTCGACCAGCCTCGACGCCATCAAGAACCTCTGCTTCCGCTACGCGTCGCAGTCCGGCATCACCATCTCGATCGACGACGTGAAGACGCCGGTCGAGAAGGCCGGGATCATGGAGGACCACGAGCTCCAGGCCCAGAAGGTCGAGGACCAGTTCCGTCGGGGCATCATCACCGACGGCGAGCGGCGCCAGAAGGAGGTGGAGATCTGGACCGACGCCACCGACATGGTGCGGACGGCCATGGAGAAGAGCCTCAAGGCCGAGCAGTTCAACCCCATCGAGATGATGGTGGGCTCCGGCGCCCGAGGGAACATGATGCAGGTGCGTCAGATCGCCGGGATGCGTGGCCTCGTGGCCAACCCCCGTGGCGACATGATCCCCCGCCCCATCAAGTCCAACTTCCGTGAGGGGTTGGAGATGCTGGAGTACTTCATCGCCACGCCTGGCGCTCGGAAGGGCCTGGTCGACACCGCCCTGCGGACCGCCGACTCCGGCTACCTGACCCGTCGCCTCGTCGACGTGGCCCAGGAGCTGATCATCAACAGCGAAGACCCCTTCGAGAAGGCCGCCGCCACGGGCTCGCCCATCCGCGGCATCTGGATCGAGGACGTGGGCCCCGACACCGCCGCCAAGCGGACCTACATCGAGACCACGCTCTACAGCCGGACCATCGCCAACGACGTGACCTGCAGCGACGGCACCGTGTTCCCCCGGGGCACCGTCGTCGACCAGGACATCATGGAGAAGCTCCGTGACGACCCCGAGGTCACCCGCGTGCGGGTGCTCTCGCCGCTGACCGACGACTCCGTGGCCGGCATCTCCGGTGCCAGCTACGGCATGTCGCTGGCCACCGGCAAGGCCATCGAGGTCGGCGAGGCGGTCGGCGTGATCGCCGCCCAGTCGATCGGCGAGCCCGGCACGCAGCTGACCATGCGGACCTTCCACACCGGCGGCATCGCCGGCTCCGACATCGCCGGCGGCCTCCCCCGCGTGGTCGAGCTCTTCGAAGCTCGCTCGCCCAAGGGCAAGGCCACCCTGGCCCGCACCACCGGTGTGGTCCGGATCGGCGAGGACGAGGGCAAGGGCCGCGTCATCACCATCGTCGGCGACGACGGCACCGAGGACACCTACACGGTGCCCGCCATGGCCCGCCTCGAGGTCGAGGACGGTGGCGAGGTGGAAGCCGGCGACGCCCTGGTCGAAGGTCCCCGTGACCCCAAGGAGCTCCTCGAGATCCGTGGCGTCCGCGAGACCCAGACCTACCTGGTGGAGCAGGTCCAGAAGGTGTACCGCGAGCAGGGTGTGTCGATCCACAACAAGCACATCGAGCTCATCGTGCGCCAGATGACCCGCCGGGTCACCGTGCTCGAGGCCAACGACTCCGACTTCCTCCCGGGGGAGCGGGTCGACCAGAAGGCCTTCGCCGACACCAACAAGCTGTTGGTCGAGGAGGGCAAGCGCCCGGCCGAGGGTCGGGTGGAGCTCATGGGCATCACCAAGGCCTCGCTGGCCACCGACTCGTGGCTGTCCGCGGCCTCCTTCCAGGAGACCACCCGGGTGCTCACCGAAGCGGCGATCGACTCCCGGTCCGACTCCCTCGTCGGGCTCAAGGAGAACATCATCATCGGCAAGCTCATCCCGGCCGGCACCGGCATGCACGACTACCGGGACATCGAGACCAACGCCCCGGACTACCAGCCGATGGCCTTCTACTCCTCCGACGGCGAGCAGCTCGACGATGCCGAGTGGCTGGCCAGCGTGGGGTCGGGCAGCGGCGGCGACGTCGTCGACCTGCCCACGGCCACCCCGGCCGACTGATCACCCTCCCCGGGTCCGCCGGGGAGCCGCAGCACCGTCCGGAGGGCGCCCCACGGGGCGCCCTCCGGCGCGCCCGGGCCCTCGCGCCCGCCGGCCATCGACGTCGTCGCCGGGCGGGCTACGGTGCCCTCGCCATGACCGAGCCGCGGACCGTCTTGTTCGTGCAGCACTACGCCGATGGCGGCTCGGTGCTCAGCCTCTTCGAGCTCGTCCGGTCGCTCGACCCTGCGCGCTACCGGCCCCTGGTGGCCTTCCGGACGACCAACCCGTTCGTCGCCGAGTTCGAGGCGGCCGGGATCGAGGTGGTCTGCCTGAGCGACGGTCTTGCGGCGCCCGAGCGGCTGACCCCGGCGCTGGGCCGGCGGGACCCGACCTCGGGCCGGTCGACGTCGCTGCGGCGAGAGGTGCGCCGCCTGCTGAACCGCGACCTGCCGACCACCCGCCGCCTCCTGGCGCTGGCCCGCTCGAGGCCGATCGACCTCGTGCACGCCAACAACGACCTGCGGGTCAACCGCGACGCGGTCGCCGTGGCGGCGGCCCTGCGGGTGCCGCTCGTGGTCCACGTGCGCTGGATCTACACGCCGATCCGCGACGTGAGCTGGTGGGTCGATCGCCAGCTGGCCCGCAAGGTCGACCACGCCTTCTTCATCTCCGACGCCGCCCGCGACGCCTACGGAGACCTGGGCATCGCCCCGGAGCGCACGGAGGTGCTCGACAACCCCTTCGAGCTCGGGCCGGCCCCCGCCGAGGTGGGCCCGGCCGGGCTCGTCGCGGAGCTCGGGCTGCCGGCCGGCGCCCCCGTCGTGGTGCTGGTCGGGCGGATCACGCCGTGGAAGGGCCAGCACGTGCTGCTCGGGGCCGCCGGCCGCTTGGCGGGCTCGGTCCCGGACCTCCAGGTCGTGCTGGTCGGCGCCCCCACCGACGCGCTCGGGAAGGGGTACCAGGAGGAGCTGGAGCAGCTGGCGGGGGAGCTGGGGATCACCCACCGGGTCCACCTGACCGGTGCCCGCCGGGACGTCGCCGAGGTCTTGGCGGCGGCTGACGTCGTGGTGCACGCGTCCACCCAGCCCGAGCCGTTCGGACGGGTGGTGGTGGAGGCCATGGCCGCCGGCCGGCCGCTCGTGGCGGCCGATGCCGGCGGGGTGCCCGAGGTGGTGGACGACGGTCAGACGGGCCTGCTGGTGGCGCCCGGCGACGAAGCGGAACTGGCTCGCGCCATCGAGCAGCTGCTGGCTGACCCGGCCGAAGCGGCCGCCATGGGCCGTCGGGCGCGCCTCGCCGCGGAAGCGCGCTTCGGCACCGAGGCCCACGCCCAGGCGGTGCAGGCCGCCTACGACCGCGTGCTCGACCCGCCGGCCCGGTCGCGCCGGACCCGCGGGCGTCGAGCCCGCGCCGCCGGTCGCGCCGGTGCGGCGGGTCCTGGTCACCGCCGGGAGCTACGGCTTCGACAACGTCGGCGACATCGCCATGGTCCAGGTGGCGGTGGCTCGGGCTCGCCAGCGCCACCCCGGCGCCGAGGTCGAGGTGGTGGCTGCCTCCCAGGCCGGGCTGGACGCCCATGGCCTGGCCGGGGCCCGAGCCGTCTCGGACGACGCCTGGCGGTCCTGGAGCAAGGCGGTGCTGCGCTGGCAGCGGCGCTTCCCGGCCGGGACGCTCACCGGCTCCCTGCCCTTCCGCTGGCCCCGGGCCTGGTTCCACCTCGCCCGCCTGGCTCGGCAGGCCAACCCCGAGGGCGCCGCCTGGATCCCACGCGTCGCAGCGGCGGACCTGGTGGTGCTCGCCGGCCAGGGTGCCGTGCACGACGGCTCGCGCCGGCGTGGAGCGGATCGCCCACCTGGTGCAGCTGGCCGCCGCCGGCGGCACCCCGGTGGTCGCGGTGGGCCAGGGCATCGGCCCGATCGCGGACCCGGCCGTGGCCGCCACCGCCAAGGCGGCCCTCGACCACCTGTCGGGCCTCGGCGTCCGCGAGCGCTGGGGGTCGGTGCCGACCTTGGCCGCGCTGGGCGTCGCTGCGGACCGGTGGGCGGTGACCGGCGACGACGCCCTGCAGGTGGCGATCGACGCGCCACGCTCCGCTTCGGCGCGGCGGGGCCTGGGCGTCAGCCTCCGTGCCAACCGGGCCTCGGCGGCGCCGGAGAGGCTCCCCGAGCTGGTGGCCGGCGCAATCGGAGCGGCCCTCCCGGGGACGCCGTTGGAGCTGCTCACCATGATGGAGTCGGCCTCCGTCTCCGATCGCGCCCTGCTCGAACGGGTGCGTCCCGCAGGGGAGCCCGAGCGCTCCACCAGCGAGCTCGACGTGCCCGCCGCGCTGGCGGCCATCGACCGGTGCCGGCTGGTGGTGACCGGCACCTACCACGCTGCGGTCTTCGCCCTCGGCCTCGGCATCCCCGTCATCGGCCTCGCCGGCTCCGACTACTACCGCCAGAAGCTGCACGGCGCCCTCGAGGAGTTCGGTCCCTCGGCCGGGGTGGTGCTGGACGCCCGCTCCCCGCTGCTGGCCGACGAGCTCGCCGATGCCCTGCGAACGTGGTGGGGACGGGCACCGGAGGTCGGGCCCGAGCTGGAGGCCGCCGCCCGGCGCCAGGCGGGTGCCGCCGCGGCCTACTTCGCCGACCACGCCTGAGCGGCGGCTCAGGCGGTGGCGTGCTCCTGCACGAACCGCCCGACCTCGTCGGCCACCCGCTCGATGGCCCGACCGTCGGTGGCGGTGCACAGGGCTTCGAGCATGGTCCGGCGCTCGGCCTGCAGCCGCTCGGGTCGGGCCAGCCCCGAGCGGACCTGGCCGACCAGCTCCTCGGGAGACGCCGAGAGCTCCAGGCCGCCGGAGGCCACGATGGGGAGGAAGTGCTCGCGTGCGTAGAGGTCCCGCGCCCGCCGCCGGTGGCGGGCCTGGCCCCGCCGGTCGTACGCCGGGCCCAGCTGGGGCTTGTCGAAGAAGGCACCGTCGAGCGTCATGGTGGACGACACGCTCACGTGGACGTCGGTGTGGGCCAGGCTCGAGCAGAGGCCGACGATCTGGTCGCGGCCGAGGTCGACCTGCCCGGGCCGCACGGCCTGGGCGCCCACCGCCCCCGGGTCGTCGAAGGCCACCGCGGCGACGCCCTCGAACCGGTCCCACCGCCCGGGGTTGTCGGTGGGGTGGCGCCGCAGCACGATCCGCAGGTCGGCCGGGAGGTCGCCGCGGTCGATGGCGGCCACCAGGTCGTCGACGTACTGGTCCTCGTGGGGGGGACACGCTGGGCGGCCCGGCGCCGTAGAGGACCGTCGGCTGGCCCGGGGCGAGGCCGAGGCGCTGGCGCCAGGTGGCGTCCGGTTCCACCAGGCTCGGGTCGGCGTAGAAGTCGAACTGGCCGGGCCCGACGATGGCGATGGCCTCGGGGGCGACGGTGGGGTAGCCGCGTCGGACCTCGTCGCGGTTGAAGCGGTTCCACACGAGGTAGCGGTCGAAGACGATGGGCAGCGGCGGCCGGGTGGTGATGTTGTCGAACGACAGGATGCTGGTGATGGCCGGCAGGCCGAGGCGGTGCGCGGCGTGGAGCAGCACCAACTCCTGGATGGCGAACGGCGTCACGCTGAACACGGCATCGATGCCCAGGTCGCGCAGGAACGCCTCGTGCTCGGCCAGGTTGGTGCCGCCGGGCAGGGCGGCCTCGAAGCGCGGCCTGCGCCGCGGCGTCGGCGCCGGGGCGGGCGGCGCGGGCCCGGGCCTGCTGCCAGCGGGCCCAGCGGCGGAAGCGGATGGTGGCCGGCCGGTCGACGTGGCGCCGGGTGCGGTCGATGCGGGTGGAAGGGCTCCGGAGCCGTCGGGTGAAGGCGGCTTCGAGCCCCGTGACCGCGGCGTGGACGCTGGAGGAGACCTCGGCGTCGGGCAGGCGGACCACCTCGAAGCCGACGCCGGCCAGCTCCGCGACCAGGTCGGGGGCGTCCCAGGACAACCCCAGCACCGGGGTGCAGGACCCGCGGAGGCGCTCGGCCAGGCCGGTGCGGACCACGTAGCGGACCGCGAAGCTGATGGTGATCGGGATCAGCACCCGGGGGCGGGCGCTGCCGGCGTAATCCTGGGTCATGGCGGCACCCTCCCGGCCCCGTGCCCGCTGCCGCCCGGGCGGCCGAGGTGGCCGCTCCGGGGCTGGTCGGGGCGACGACGATGGTAGCGGTCGGTCCGGTGGGCCCCGTTTGCTCGGCGGGCGGGCGGCCTCCTAGCATGTCCCTTCGGCTCAACGACGGATCTCCGCGTTGCCGCCACATCATCGAAGCAGTCGAGAGGTTCGTTCGTGCCCACCATCCAGCAGCTGGTCCGCAAGGGCCGCCAGGACAAGCCCACCAAGGGCAAGACGCCGGCACTGAAGGGCGCGCCCCAGCGTCGTGGGGTGTGCACCCGGGTGTACACCAACACCCCCAAGAAGCCGAACTCCGCCCTCCGGAAGGTCGCCCGCGTGCGCCTCTCGAGCGGCGTCGAGGTCACGGCCTACATCCCCGGCGAGGGCCACAACCTGCAGGAGCACTCCATCGTGATGGTGCGCGGCGGTCGTGTGAAGGACCTCCCCGGCGTGCGCTACAAGATCATCCGCGGCACGCTCGACACCTCGGGCGTGAAGGACCGCAAGCAGGCACGCAGCCGTTACGGCGCGAAGAAGGAAGGCTGACATGCCCCGCAAGGGTCCCGCACCCCGCCGTGAGCTCATGCCCGACCCGATCTACCGGTCGGTCGTGGTCACCCAGGTCGTCAACAAGGTCCTGCAGCGCGGCAAGCGCTCCACGGCCGAGCGCATCGTCTACGGCGCCCTCGACATCGTCGCCGCCAAGACCGGCTCGGACGATCCGGTCGCCACGCTGAAGCGGGCCGTCGAGAACGTCAAGCCCCAGCTCGAGGTGCGCAGCCGCCGCGTCGGTGGCGCCACCTACCAGGTCCCGGTCGAGGTGAAGCCCCGCCGAGCCAATACACTGGCCATCCGGTGGCTCGTGGGGTACTCCCGCCAGCGCCGTGAGAAGACCATGGCCGAGCGCCTGGCCAACGAGATCCTCGATGCCAGCAACGGCATCGGCGCTTCCGCCAAGCGGCGGGAGGACCTCCACAAGATGGCCGAGTCCAACAAGGCCTTCGCCCACTACCGCTGGTAGCCGGCACCAACATCTGAATCCGGGAACCCCTGGGGCTCCCACCCCACGACCGGGTCCGCTTCCGAGCGGTGCCCGGTCGTGGCATGTATCCACACACGACGCGAACAGAGACGAAGCAGATGGCGAAACCCATCCCCCCTCGAAGCGGTACCGCAACATCGGGATCATGGCCCACATCGACGCGGGCAAGACCACCACCACCGAGCGCATCCTCTACTACACCGGCAAGACCTACAAGATCGGTGAGGTCCACGAGGGCGGCGCAGTCATGGACCACATGGTCCAGGAGCAGGAGCGTGGCATCACGATCACCTCCGCCGCCACCACCACCTTCTGGAACGACCACCGGATCAACATCATCGACACCCCCGGCCACGTCGACTTCACGGTCGAGGTCGAGCGCTCGCTGCGCGTGCTCGACGGTGCCGTCGCCGTGTTCGACGGCGTCGCCGGCGTCGAGCCCCAGACCGAGACGGTCTGGCGCCAGGCCGACAAGTACGGCGTGCCGCGCATGTGCTTCGTCAACAAGCTGGACCGCCTCGGCGCCAACTTCTACGACGCCGTCGAGTCGATCAAGGAGCGCCTCGGCGCCAACGTCGCCGTGCTGCAGATCCCGATCGGCTACGAGGGCGACTTCTCCGGCGTGGTCGACCTGCTGAAGATGAAGGCCATCGTTTGGAACGGCGAGGAGCTGGGCGCCAAGTTCGACGTCACCGACATCCCCGCCGACCTGCAGGACAAGGCCGACGAGTACCGCCAGCTGCTGCTCGACGTGGTGTCGTCGCACGACGACGACGTCCTGGAGAAGTTCCTGGGCGACGAGGAGATCACCGAGGCCGACCTCAAGAAGGCCATCCGGCGCGCCACCCTCGCCAACGAGATCGTCCCGGTGCTCACCGGCTCGGCGTTCAAGAACAAGGGCGTCCAGCCGCTGCTCGACGCCATCGTCGACTACATGCCGTCGCCGCTCGACCTCCCGCCCACCAAGGGCACCGCCCTCAAGGGCGGCGCCGACGAGACCCGCGACCCGGACCCCAAGGCGCCGTTCTCGGCCCTGGCGTTCAAGATCGTGGCCGACCCGCACGGCAAGCTCACCTACTTCCGGGTCTACTCCGGCACCCTCAACAAGGGCGACAGCGTGCTCAACAGCCGCACCGGCCAGAAGGAGCGCGTCGGGCGCATCCTCCTGATGCACGCCAACAACCGGGAGGACCTGGACTTCGTCGCGGCGGGCGACATCGCCGTCGGCATCGGCCTCAAGAACACCCGCACCGGCGACACCATCTCCGACGAGAAGCACGCCATCATCCTGGAGAACCTGGAGTTCCCGGAGCCGGTGATCCAGGTGGCCGTGGAGCCCAAGACCAAGGCCGACCAGGACAAGATGGGCAAGGCCCTCTACTCCCTGGCCGAAGAGGACCCGACCTTCGTCGTCAAGACCGACGAGGAGACCGGCCAGACCCTCATCTCCGGCATGGGCGAGCTCCACCTCGAGGTGCTGGTCGACCGCATGCAGCGCGAGTTCAGCGTGGAGGCCACCGTCGGCAAGCCCCAGGTGGCCTACCGCGAGACCATCACGCGGGACGTCGAGAAGCACCGGTACACCCACAAGAAGCAGACGGGTGGCTCCGGCCAGTTCGCCGACGTCACGATCGCCCTGCACCCGGCCCAGCCGGGCGAGGGCTACTCCTTCGAGGACAAGATCACCGGCGGGCGCATCCCCAAGGAGTACATCGGCCCGGTCGACCAGGGCATGCAGGCTGCGCTCGACTCGGGCGTGCTGGCCGGCTTCCCCCTCGTCGACGTGAAGGCCGTCCTCCTCGACGGCTCCTTCCACGACGTCGACTCCTCCGAGATGGCGTTCAAGATCGCCGGCACCATGGCGTTCAAGGAAGCCGCTCGCATGGCCAAGCCCGTCCTCCTCGAGCCGATCATGGCCGTCGAGGTCGTCACGCCCGACGAGTACATGGGCGACGTCATGGGCGACCTCTCCTCCCGCCGCGGCAAGGTCGGCGGCATGGAGCAGCGGGGCAACGCCCAGGTCGTCCGTGCCGACGTCCCCCCTCTCGGAGATGTTCGGCTACTCGACCGACCTCCGCTCCCGCACGCAGGGGCGAGCGAACTACACCATGCAGTTCGACAGCTACCAGCAGATGCCGGGCAACATCCAGGAAGAGATCGTCGCCCGCGTGCGCGGCGAGTAGCTCTCCTCCTCTTCTCCTCCATCCTCCGTACGTCACACGTCAACACAGGCAAGAAAGGTTCCAGGCACCCGCCATGGGCAAAGAAAAGTTCGAGCGCAACAAGCCGCACCTGAACATCGGCACGATGGGTCACATCGACCATGGCAAGACGACGCTGACGGCGGCGATCACGAAGACGTTGCACGATGCGGATCCGACGACGGCGTTCACGCCGTTCGACATGATCGACAAGGCTCCTGAGGAGCGTCAGCGTGGGATCACGATCAACATCTCGCACGTGGAGTACGAGACGGCGAACCGTCACTACGCGCACGTCGACATGCCGGGTCACGCGGATTACATCAAGAACATGATCACGGGTGCGGCGCAGGTGGATGGGGCGATCTTGGTGGTGGCGGCCACCGATGGTCCGATGCCCCAGACGCGTGAGCACGTGTTGTTGGCTCGTCAGGTGGGTGTGCCGTCGATCGTGGTGGCGTTGAACAAGGTCGACATGGTCGATGATGACGAGCTGCTCGAGCTGGTCGAGATGGAGGTCCGCGAGCTGCTGACCGAGTACGAGTTCCCGGGTGATGACACGCCGGTGGTCCGGGTTTCGGCGTTGAAGGCGCTGGAGGGTGATGCGGCTGCGGCGGCGCAGGTGCTGGAGCTGATGTCGGAGGTGGATGCGTTCGTGCCGGAGCCGGTGCGTGACGTGGACAAGCCGTTCTTGATGCCGATCGAGGACGTGTTCTCGATCACGGGTCGTGGGACGGTGGTGACCGGCAAGGTCGAGCAGGGTGTGGTCCACACCGGTGACGAGGTCGAGATCGTGGGGATCAAGGCCACGCAGAAGACGACGTGCACGGGTGTGGAGATGTTCCGGAAGCTGCTCGATGAGGGCCAGGCCGGGGACAACATCGGTGCGTTGCTGCGGGGCACGAAGAAGGAGGAGGTGGAGCGGGGTCAGGTGCTGTGCAAGCCGGGCAGCATCACGCCGCACACGAACTTCGAGGGTGAGGTGTACGTGTTGACCAAGGAGGAGGGTGGCCGTCACAAGCCGTTCTTCGGGAACTACCGGCCGCAGTTCTTCTTCCGGACCACGGATGTGACCGGCACGGTGTCGCTTCCGGAGGGCACGGAGATGTGCATGCCGGGTGACAACACGCAGATGACGGTGGAGCTGATCAACCCGATCGCCATGGACGAGGGTCTGCGCTTCGCCATCCGTGAGGGTGGCCGCACCGTCGGCGCCGGCCGCGTCACCAAGATCCTCAAGTAATGGCGGACAACAGCAAGATCCGGATCCGGCTCAAGGCGTACGACCACGAGGTCATCGACCAGTCCACGAAGAAGATCGTGGAGACCGTCGTCCGCACCGGGGCCACGGTCCGTGGCCCGATCCCGCTGCCCACCGACAAGCACCGCTACACGGTGATCCGGTCGCCGCACAAGTACAAGGACTCCCGCGAGCACTTCGAGATGCGGGTCCACAAGCGGCTCCTCGACATCGTCGAGCCCACGGCCAAGACGGTGGACTCGCTCCAGCGCCTCGACCTGCCGGCCGGCGTCGACATCGAGATCAAGATCCAGCAGGGCTGAGCCCGGGCTCCGGCCCACCGACCTGCCCAGCACTGCCACGAGCGCCCCTCCGGGGGCGCTCGTGCGCGCCCGGGCCCCCGCCCGCCGGGTGGCTCAGCCCAGCAGCGCGGCGAGCCACCGGGGCCCGACCACCGCAGCCGCGTGGTGCGCGGCCACGTGGCGGCGGAGGGCGGCGGTCCGAGCCTCGGTGGCACCGGGGTCCTCGAAGCAGCGGCCGACCGCGGCGGCGAAGGCCGGGAGGTCCCAGCCGTCGACCACCAGGCCGCGACCGTCAGCCAGCAGGGCGGGCAGGCCGCCGGTGGGCGTCGCCACCACCGCGATGCCTCGCAGGCCGGCCTCCAGCGCCACCAGGGGCAGC
The DNA here is from genome assembly GCF_019048865.1 of Aquihabitans sp. G128. GTDB lineage: Bacteria > Actinomycetota > Acidimicrobiia > Acidimicrobiales > Iamiaceae > Aquihabitans. The sequence continues at coordinate 3,798,710 of NZ_CP077604.1, forward strand.
GGGTCCTCGCGACTGGTGATGGCCAGGACGGCGGGCGGGCCGACGTCGTCCCACGGTGCGTCGGTGGGCGGGTCCCAGGCCGTGGCGAGGTCGGCCCCGACAGCCCACGCCTCGGACCCGGATGGCGCGCCGCCGATCCACCGGCTCGCCACCTCCGGGTGCCGGCGACGGAGCTCGTGGGCCACGGCCACGAAGCGGTCGGTGCCCTTGCGCCAGCTCGGCGCGCCCATGCCGAGCAGCACCGGTCCGGCCAGGGAGCCGGGGCGCGACCCCGGCGCAGGCGTGGGGCCCGGGACCGGCTCCTCGGCGGTGCCGGGCACCAGCTCCACCCGCTCGGCGCCCGCGGCGCGGGCCAGGTCGGCCACGGGCGCGCAGACGGCCAGCACCCGGTCGGCGGCGTGGAGCAGGGGCGCGAGGGCGTCGGTCGGCAGGGAGCGGGAGAGGGCGACGGCCAGCTCGTGGAGGTGGACGACCGTGCGGCACCCGGCGGGCAGCGCCGGGCGCACCGCCTGCCAGAGCGCCCAGGCGCCGGCGCCCTGCACCAGGACGACGTCGGGCGATGGGAGGGGGCGCAGCCGCCGTCGCCACTCGATCCCCCGGACCGCAGCGGCGCTCGGCGCCCGGCCCGATTGGGCGAGGCCGGCGGCGACGGTCCCGGCGAGCGTTCGCCCGACGCGGGGCCCCAGGGCCACGACCGCCGCGCCGGACCGCTCGAGGTCGATGCGCACCGGTCCGTCCCGCCCGGCCACCACGTGGAGGTCGAGCGCGGGGGACCCGGCGTCAGCCGTGGCCTGCCAGCGGGCGAGCCGGGCCAGCGCGATGGGCACGCCGGTGCGCTCCAGGTCGTGGAGGAGCACCCAGGCCGTCGGGCGGGTCACGGTGGCCCGCCCACGCACGCCGCCCACACGACCGGGGCCTGGTGGTCGGTGGTGAGGTGGGCCGCCTCCGTGCGCAGGGCGGCCCCGGCCCGGGCGCGAGCCGCAGGGTCGTCGAGCAGGGCACCGGCCCGCTGGGCCAGGCCGATCACGTCCCCTGCCGGTGCGACCAGGTGGGCCGAGCCGCTGCGGGCGAGGAGGTCGGCAGCGCCGCCGGTCGCCCACGTCACCACCGGCACGCCACGGGCGCCCGCCTCGGCCGCCACCAGCGGGAACGGGTCCTCCCGCGCGGTGTGGAGCAGCAGGCCCTGGTGGGGCCACCACGGCTCCAGGTCGGCGCGGTCGCCGACGAGATGGAGCCGGCCGCCGAGGCCGGCGGCGGCGATGTCGGCGGTGACGAGCGCCCGTTGCGCCGGATCGCCGGCGCCGATCCAGGCAGCCCGCAGGTGGGGGCGGGTGGCGGCGAGGAGGGCGACGACGGCGACGAACGCGTCGGCGCCCTTGCGCGCCGCCAGCGAGCCGACGCCGAGCACGTCGACGGGCGCCGGGGCGTCGCTCGCAGCGACGGGTCGGGGCGGGACCTCGGCGATGGGCTCATCGACGGCCGTGACGAGCGGGCGGGCGATCCCGAAGCGATCGGCCAGCATGCGAGCCGTCCAGTCGCCCGCGGCGACGAAGTGGTCCACCCGGGCGAGCAGCGAGGCCCGCTGCGCCGGCAGCACCCGATCGGCCACGCCGTCGAGCTCGTGGACCCAGCAGACCAACGCGCGCCTGGTGGGGCGAGAGCGGCGGCCGGCGCGAGGGCGGCGAGCGTGTTGGCGATCACGAGCGTGGGTTCCGTGCGGCGGCGGCCGAGCGCCGCCCGCTCGGCCAGCCACCACAGGGCCCGGTGGGGCAGGTGCTGAGCCGCCAGGGCGTGGTCGGCGAGGTCGAGGGCCCGAGCGGCGCGCCCGTCGGCGACCACCGTCGGGGCGAGCGCCTCGTACGCACCGAGCAGGGGCCCGCCCCGCCGCAGCACCACCGACAGGTCCGCCGCGCCCGACCTCGCCAGCCAACGGGCCAGCTCCAGCGCAGCGGCCGGCGCGCCGGTGCGGCTGGCGTCGTGGCCCACGAGCAGGACCCGGGGTGCAGGTGGCACGTCGCGCATCCTTCCAGGTCGCCACGCCGGTCGAGGCCCGTCCCGCAACACCACCCCGAACTTGTGGGCCCACACCGCCGAAAACGGCAGCGTCAGCCCACAAGTTGCGGAGGAGGCGGGACGGTCGAGGCCCGTCCCGCAACACCACCCGAACTTGTGGGCCCACACCGCCGAAAACGGCAGCGTCAGCCCACAAGTTGCGGAGGACGGCGGGCGCTACGGGGCCTCACGGGGTCGGAGCTAGGTTCTCGGGTCCCGGAGCGGCTGAGTAGGTTGTCCGCCCGGGGGAGGGCACGACATGGACGCGACCAGCACGCGGAACGAGCACGGGGTCCGGGTGGCCGTCGTGGGCTGCGGCGCGTGGGGCCGCAACCTGGTGCGCACCCACGCCGGCCTCGGCTCGCTGGTCGCCGTCGTCGACCCCGTCCCGGCGGTCGCCGCAGCCCAGGCCGAGGCCTACGGGGTCGCAGCCCGCACCTTCGCCGAGGTGGTGGCCGACCCCGAGGTCGACGCCCTGGTCATCGCCGCGCCCGCGGTGGACCACGCCCGGCTGGCCATCGAGGCGCTCGAGGCCGGCAAGCACGTCTTCGTGGAGAAGCCGCTGGCGCTCACGGTGCCCGACGCCGAGGCGGTCGTGGCTGCGGCCGCCGCCGCCGGGCGCACCCTGATGGTGGGGCACCTGCTGCAGTACCACCCGGCGTTCCTGAAGCTCAAGGAGCTCGTGGAGCGGGGGGCGCTGGGCGAGCTCCGCTACCTCTACTCCAACCGCCTGAACCTCGGGCGCATCCGCCAAGAGGAGAACTCGCTCTGGAGCTTCGCCCCCCACGACCTCTCCATGCTGCTCGCCCTCGTCGGCGAGGAGCCCGACGAGGTGACCGCCACGGGAGCCAGCTTCCTCAACCGCGGCGTGGCCGACGTGACCACCACCCACCTTGCGTTCCCCAGCGGGCCGCGCGCACGTCTTCGTGTCCTGGCTGCACCCCTTCAAGGAGCAGCGGCTGGTGGTGGTCGGCAGCGAGGCGATGGCCGTGTTCGACGACACGCTGGGCTGGGACCAGAAGCTGGTGGTCTTCGAGCACGGGGTCGACTGGGTCGGCGGCGTGCCGACGCCAGCCCGGGCCGAGCCGTCGGCCATCCCGCTGGAGGCCACCGAGCCCCTGCGCGTCGAGTGCGAGCACTTCCTCACCGCCGTCGCCACGGGCGTCCCGCCGCGGACCGACGGCGTCGAGGGCCTGCGGGTCCTGACCGTGCTGGCGCGGGCCCAGTCGGCGCTCGCCGACGACGAGAACGCCCTCGTCGGGGCCGGCGGGCCGCCCGCCGACGATGCGGCCCTAGCCTCGACGGACGTGGCTCCTCCGTCCCGCCAGGTCGACCCCACCGCCACCGTGCACGAGACCGCGGTGGTCGACGGCGACGTGCAGGTGGGGCCGGGCACCAGAGTGTGGCACTTCTCCCACCTGCTCGGCGGGACCACGATCGGCGCCGACTGCACCCTCGGCCAGAACGTGGTGGTGGGGCCCGACGTGTCGGTCGGTGACCGCTGTCGGATCCAGAACAACGTGAGCGTGTACGCCGGGGTGACGCTGGAGGACGGGGTGTTCTGCGGCCCGTCGTCGGTGTTCACCAACGTCTACAACCCTCGGGCCGAGGTGTCGCGCAAGGACGAGTTCCGCGCCACCCTGGTGCGCGAGGGCGCCACGATCGGCGCCAACGCCACCATCGTGTGCGGGAACGAGATCGGCGCATACGCCTTCATCGGCGCCGGGGCGGTCGTGAACCGGCCGGTGCCGGCCCACGCCCTGGTGGTGGGCACGCCCGCTCGCCAGATCGGGTGGATGAGCCACGACGGCGAGCGGCTCGGCGACGACCTGGTGTGCCCACGCAGCGGCCGCCGCTACGAGGTGGCCGACGGCGGCCTGCGCGAAGTCGGATCGACAGGAGGCTGACGTGCAGTTCATCGATCTCGCCGCCCAGCAGGCGCGCATCCGAGCCGAGGTCGACGCCGGCATCGCCCGCGTGCTGGACCACGGCCGCTACATCATGGGCCCCGAGGTCGCGGAGCCGAGGCCGCCCTCGCCGCCTTCGTCGGCGACGGCGAGGTGGTCTCGTGCGCCAGCGGGACCGACGCCCTGGTGATGGCGCTGCTCGTGCGCGGCGCCGGGCCGGGTGACGCCGTGTTCGTGCCGGCCTTCACCTTCGCCGCCACGGCCGAGGCGGTCGCCCTCCTCGGCGCCACCCCGGTGTTCGTCGACATCGACCCTGCGACCTACAACGTCGATCCGGGCTCGCTCGCCGCGGCGATCGACGGCCTGCCCGACGGCCTGCGGCCGGCCGGGGTCATCCCCGTCGACCTCTTCGGCCTCCCGGCCGACTACGCGGGCATCGATGCCGTGGCCGAGGCCCACGGCCTGTGGGTGATCGCCGATGCGGCCCAAGGCTTCGGCGGGGCCGTCGGCGACCGCCGGGTGGGCCGCTTCGCCCCGCTGACCACGACCTCGTTCTTCCCCGCCAAGCCGCTGGGCTGCTACGGCGACGGCGGCGCGGTGGTGGCGCTCGACCCGGCCGACGCGGCCGTGCTGCGGTCGGTGCGGGTGCACGGATCGGGCTCGGACAAGTACGACAACGTCCGCCTCGGCATCAACGGCCGCCTCGACACCATCCAGGCCGCCGTCCTCCTGCCCAAGCTGGCGATCTTCGCCGACGAGCTCGATCGGCGGGCCGCGGTGGCCGCCCGCTACGGCGAGGCCCTCTCGGACCTGGTGGCCACCCCGGTGGTGCCCGAGGGGGTCCGGTCGGCGTGGGCCCAGTACACGATCCGGGTGGGCAACCGCGCCGACGTGGTCGCCGCCCTCTCGGACCGGGGCATCCCCACTGCGGCGTACTACCCCCTCCCGCTCCACCGGCAGACGGCCTACGCGCCGCACCCGGTGGGCGCCGGCGGCATGGCCGCCACGGACCTCGCGGCCGACGAGGTGCTGAGCCTGCCGATGCACCCCTACCTCGAGCCGGCCGACCAGGACCTGGTGATCGACGCCCTGCGCGTGGTCGCCCGTCCCGGGGCGGAGCGGTGAGCGCCCTGCCGGCCGAGGCGGCGCCCATCGCCTTCGCCCCGCCGTCGATCGAGGAGGCCGACATCGAGGCGGTCACGCGTGCTGCGCTCGGGCTGGTTGAGCACCGGCAGCGAGTGCGAGCAGTTCGAGGCGGAGCTGGCGGCGTACACCGGTGCACCGCACGTCCTGGCCGTGTCCTCGTGCACCGCCGCCCTCGAGATCGCGCTCGACGCCCAGCACCTCCGCCCCGGCGCGCGTGGGCGTGCCCACGTGGACCTTCGCCGCCTCTGCGTCGTCGGTGGTGCGCGCCGGTGGCGTGCCGGTCCTGCTCGACGTCGACGAGGACACCCTGAACCTGTCGCCCGCGGCGCTGGAGGCCGCCCTCGGCGAGGGGCTCGACGGGGTGGTGCTCGTGCACTTCGGCGGCGTGCCGGTGGCGCCCGAGGTGCTGGACCTGGCTGCAGCGGCCGGCGCCTTCGTGGTCGAGGACGCCGCCCACGCCCTCGGCGCCACCGACCACCGCGGCCCCATCTCCGGCCTGGGCACCGTCGGGGCGTGCTTCTCCTTCTACGCCTCGAAGAACCTCACGTCGGGCGAGGGCGGCGCCCTGGCCACCCACGACCCCGAGCTGGCGCAGTTCGCCCGGAGCCACCGCCTCCACGGGCTCTCCAACGACGCCTGGAAGCGCTACCGGATCGGCGCCGACCCGTCCTACGACCTCCAGGAGCCCGGCCTCAAGGCGAACCTGCCCGACATCCTCGCGGCGCTCGGCCGGAGCCAGCTCGCCCGCTTCGACGCCCTCCAGGCCCGGCGGCGCCAGCTGGTGCGCCGGTACCGCGACCAGCTGGCGACGCTGCCGGGCCTGCGGGTGGTGCCGCGCGAGCTCGACGAGCGCTCCGCCGACCACCTCCTCGTGGTGCTGCTCCCCGAGGGCGTGGCGCGCGGTCCCGCCATCGCCGCCCTCTCCGAGGCGCGCATCGGGTCGAGCGTCCACTTCCGGCCGCTGCACACCTTCTCCTGGTACGCCCAGCACGCGCCGACCGGTCCGGGGGGCGTGCCGGTGGCGGACCGGCTGCGCGAGCGGGCGCTGAGCCTGCCGCTGCACGCCGGGCTCACCGATGGCGACGTCGACCGCGTCGTCGCGGTGCTGGCGCAGGCGCTGGCGTGACCGGCGCGCCCGGCACGGCGCACGGGCCGTCGTCCTGGCTGGTGCTGCGGGGCGCCCTCATCGACCGGCTGGCCGCGCTGGTCCTCGCCCCGGTCGTCGCGCCGGTGGCGCTCGTCCTCGCCCGCCGGGTGCGCCGGGAGGACGGCCCGCCTGCCGCGCTGGCCCTCGACCGCATCGGTCGTGGCGGCCGGACCTTCGGCATGTGGAAGCTGCGGACCATGCGAGCCGAGCGCCCCGGGGGCGCGGCGTCCGGTGCGGTGATCACCGCAGGGGTCGACGCGCGGGTCACCCCGTTCGGCGCCGTGCTGCGGCGCTGGCGGTTGGACGAGCTGCCGCAGCTGCTCAACGTGGTGCGAGGCGACATGGCGCTGCTGGGACCGAGGCCGGAGACGCCGAGCATGGTCGACGGCGGCGATCCCGCATGGCGGGCCGTGCTGGCGGTGCGGCCGGGCATCGCCGGGCCCACCCAGCTGCTGGTCGACCGGTGGGAGGCCGAGCTCCTGTCCCAGGCCGGCCAGGAGGAGCAGTACCGGGAGACGGTCCTGCCGGTGAAGCTGGCCGTCGACCGCTGGTACGTCGAGTCGGCGACGCCGGTGCTCGACGCCGTCGTGCTGTGGTCCCTGGCCGAGCGGTTCGTCCTCGGCCGCCACCGCACCCGCATAGAGGCCCGCATCCGCCGGGACGTGCCGGCTGCCGTCGCCGTGCCCGTCGGCGACGGCGCGACCCGGACGAGTGCGGCGTGAAGGTCACCTTCGTGGCCGCGAACTACGCGCCCTCGGTGGGGGGCGCGCAGGAGCACGTGCGCCAGGTCGCCGAGGGCCTGGCCGGCCGGGGCCACCAGGTCGACGTCATCACCACCGATGCCGAGCGGCCGCCGTCGGGCTCCGATCCCGGCCGAGTCGGGCCCCGGCGGGAGGTCCTGGGCGGGGTGGCCGTCGAGCGGTACCCCGTCGCCCACCGGCTCGCCCGGCTCCACCGGGACGCCCGCCGCGTGCGGCGCCGCGTCCGGCCGCCCGTCCACCTCGGGACGCCGGTGGCCACCCCGCTCGAGTGCGGCCCGCTCAGCGCCCGGATGGCGCTGGCCGTGCGCGCCGCCCACCGCCGGAGCGACGTCGTCGTGGGCTGCTCCTCCCCGTTCCTGACCATGGTCGCCCCGCCGTACCTCCGGGGATCCGGCCGGGCCGCCAGCGTGGCGATGCCGTTGCTGCACCTCCGCCTCGAGGGCTTCCACCCCTGGATCGGCCGGGCGCTGGTGCGCTGCGAGGGCGTGACGGCGTCGACGTCGGACGAGCGCCGCGTGCAGGTGGGCCTCGGCGTCGACCCGGGCGCCGTGGCGCTGCTCCCGCCCGGCACCGACCCGGCCGCGTTCCCGCCGATCGAGCAGGCGACCGCCCGGGCCCGGCTCGGGCTGCCCGAGGGCCCCACGGTGGGCTACCTGGGCCGGCTGGCCCCGCACAAGGGGATCGACACCCTGCTCGACGCCGCGCCCGCGATCTGGGCTGCGGTGCCCGGCACCACGGTGGTGGTGGCCGGGGCCTCCGCCGGGTGGGACGGGGCCGCGCAGCGACAGCGAGCGCTCGCGGATGATCGCCTGGTGGTGCGCGGGGCGTTCGACGAGGTCGACAAGGCCACGTGGTACGCCGCCTGCGACGTCGTCGCGTTCCCCTCCCGGGAGGAGTCCTTCGGCATGGTGATGGTGGAGGCGTGGGCGGCCCGGCGCCCGGTCGTCGCCGCCGACGTCCACGCCGTGCGGACGATCGTGCGCGACGGGATCGACGGCCTGCTCGTTCCGGTGGGTGACGCAGCCGCCCTGGCCGCTGCGGTGGTTGACCTCCTGCGGGACCCCGACCGGGCCCGTGGGTTCGGCCGGGCCGGCCGGGCGCGCCGAGGCCGAGCTGTCGTGGGCGGCCATCGTCGACGGCTGGGAGGCCTTCCTCGCCGAGACCGTCCCGCGCCGGGCCGCCGGCCGGGCCGGGAGGCGAGGCTGACGTGTGCGGGATCACCGGGATGCTGGTCCGAGACGGGATCGACGACGTCGACCGTGGCGAGGTCGCGGCCCTGACCGCGCTGATGGCGAGGCGCGGGCCGGACGACCGGGGGCAGTGGGACGACGGCTCGTGCGCGCTCGGGTTCCGACGCCTGTCGGTGATCGACCTGACCGAAGCGGGCCACCAGCCCATGGCGACGCCGGACGGCTCCCACGTCCTGGTGTTCAACGGCGAGATCTACAACCACCGGGAGCTGCGGCGCGAGCTGGAGGCGGAGGGGTGCCGGTTCCGCTCGAGGTCCGACACCGAGGTGGTGCTGCTGGCCCTGGCCACCTGGGGACGCGACGCCCTCGCCCGGTTCAACGGCATGTTCGCCCTCGCCTGGTACCGGCCTGCGGAGCGCGCCTTGCTGCTGGCGCGGGACCCGGTCGGCATCAAGCCGCTCTCGTGGTGGTGGTCACCCGAGGCGTTCGTGTTCGGGTCGCAGTACGACCAGGTGGTCCGCCACCGGCGCTGCGAGCGCAGCCGGGTCGACGACGACGTGCTCGGCCTCTACCTGCGGCTCGGCTTCGTGCCCCCGCCGTACGGCCTCATCCGTGGCACCGGCCAGGTCGAGGCCGGCCACTGGCTCGAGGTGCTGCCCGGTCGGGCGCCGCAGACCGGCTGCTTCCGCAGCCTCGCCGAGGCGCCCCCGCCGGCCGAGCGCCTGCGGGGCCGAGCGGCCGACGAGGCGGTGGCCGAGGCGGTGGACGCCGCGGTCGCTCGCCAGCTCGTCAGCGACGTGCCCGTCGGGGTGTTCCTGTCCGGGGGGATCGACTCGCCGCTCGTGGCCTCGGCCATGGTCCGGGCCACGGCCGATCCGGTCCAGGCGTTCTCGATCGGCACGGACGACCCCGCCATGGACGAGTCGGCGGCGGCGCGGGCCTACGCCGAGGTGCTCGGCGTGGAGCAGGAGCTGCGGACCATCCGCGGCGAGGACGCGCTCGGCCTGCTCGACGACGTCGCCCACGCCTACCCCGAGCCGTTCGGGGACTACTCGTCGTTCCCCACGCTGCTCGTCTCCCAGCTCGCCGCCGAGCACGTGAAGGTCGTGCTCTCGGGCGACGGCGGCGACGAGCTCTTCTGGGGGTACCCGCGCTTCGCCAAGGTGCGGCGGGCGCGCCGGTGGTTCGGGCTTCCCACCGCGGCGAGGTACGGCGCCTACGCGGCGTCGAAGCCGCTCCCCACCCATCGCCGACCCGCCCGCGGCATCCTCTTCCCCACGCTCGGCGACTGGTACCTCGATGCCCACTCGGGGGTCCGCGACGCCGACCTGGAGCAGTTCGCGCCCCAGCTCGCCGGCCTCCCGCCGGGCTTCGACCGCTTCGACCTGGCGGGCCTGCCGAGCGACGACGAGCTGCTGCAGTGGGTCCGGCGCAACGAGCTCGGGTGCCACCTGCCCATGGTCCTGCAGAAGGTCGACCGGGCCAGCATGTTCCACGGCCTCGAGGTGCGGGTGCCGCTGCTCGACCTGGAGGTGGCCGACCTGGCGGCGAGGGTCGACCCGACCGCCGCGCTGCAGGGCGCCACCGGCAAGGTGGTCCTGCGTCGGGCGCTGGCCCGCCACGTGCCCCCCCCGATCGGATCCCGCTGGCCAAGAAGGGCTTCACCGTCCCGCTCGGCCGCTGGCTGCGCGAAGACCTGCGCCCCGTGGTGGAGGATCGGCTCCTCGGGCCCGACGCCTTCCCCGGCGGGGCCTTCGACCGCGCGGCGCTGCGCAGCTGGTACCAGGAGCACCTCGATGGCCGCGACCGCACGCGGGGGCTCTGGAACCTGCTCGCCCTGCAGCTCTGGGCCGACGTCCACTGCCGGCCGCTCGCTTCCACGCCGATGGGGCCGGCGTGAGGCGCGTGACCCTGGTGGTGAACCGCCACGACGCCGTCTCGGAGACCTTCCAGCGCGCCCTGGCCACGATGCTCGCCGAGGGCGGCCACCAGGTCACCGTGCACGCGCTGCGGCCCGGTCCGGCGACCGCGCTCGACGGCGTGGCCACCTCGTGCGGCCTGCCGCCGCTGCGGGCCGGGAGCCTGCTGCCGTTGGCGGTGCGGGCGGCAGGGGGTCGCCAGCCCGGCCTCGCCGTGGCGGCTCGTCGAGCGCGCCCGGTTCGGCGCCACGGAGCGGGCGGCACGGGCCGCCCTCGCGGCCGGACCGATCCTCGGCACCGAGCCCGACGTCGTGCACCTCGGGTTCAGCGGCCTCGGCGTGGCGCTGGCCGACGCCCTCGACCTGCTGGAGGAGACCCAGCTGGTGGTGAGCTGCCGAGGCACCGACGAGCTGGTCCGGCCGCTGCTCGACCCCGATCGGGCCACCGGCCTGGCTCGCCTCGTCCAGCGGGTGGATCGCGTCCACGTGGTGGCGACGGCGGTCGGCGATGCGGTGGTGGCGCTCGGTGCCGACCCCGGCGCGGTGCGGGTCATCCGCCCGGCGGTCGACCTCGAAGCGGTGGCCGGTGCGCGCGCCTCGCGCTCCCGGCGTCCCGCTGCGCCTGGTGGTCGTGGCCCGGCTGCAGCCCGCAAAGGGGATCGAGGACGCGCTGGCCGCGCTGGCCATCGTCCGGGCCGGCGGCACCGACGCCCGGCTGCGCATCGTGGGCGACGGCCCCCACCGGGACGCGCTGCGGCTGCGGGTGGCCCGCACCGGTCTGGGCGACCACGTCGACCTCGTCGGACCGCTGGCACCGGAGGCCGTGCGCGCCGAGCTGGCCGCCGCCGACGCCTTCGTCTCACCCAGCCTCTCCGAAGGGATCAGCAACGGCGTGCTGGAGGCGATGGCCACCGGTGTGGCGGTGATCAGCACCGAGGTGGGTGGGATGGCCGAGGTGGTCACCGACGGCGTCGACGGGCGCCTCGTCCCCGCCGGGCGCCCCGACCGGCTGGCGGCGGCGCTGCTGGAGGTGCTGGGCGACGAGGGGGCGAGGCGAGACCTGGCGGCCGCGGGGCGGGAGCGGGTGGAGGCCGCCTTCGGGCGCTCCCGCCAGCGGGCGGAGTGGCTGGCGGTCTACGACGAGCTGGCGATGGAAGCCCGGCGGAGCGCATCTTCTAGCGTGGACCGCTCGGAGGGGACCACATGATGAAGCGTTCTGGTGCACCACGGCGCCCCAAGGGGATCGGCCTGGTCGAGATCTACCGGCCGTACTTCGCCGGCGAGGGCCGTTCGATCGTGGCCCAGGCCGCGGCGGCCTTCCTCGGCGGCATGTCCGAGGCCCTGCTGCTGGTCGTCATCGCCCGGCTGGCCTTCACCATCGGAGGCGACGCCGCCCCGTCGATCGGCATCGGCCCGCTCGACGGCATCAAGGTCAGCATCGGCACCCTCTTCGTGGTGGCCGTGGTGCTGGGGTCGCTGCGGTTCGCCATGCAGACCGTCTCGGCCCAGCTCAGCTCGCGGCAGACGGCGCGGCTCACCGTGCGCCTGCGGGCCGAGACGTTCCACGACTACGCCCTGGCTTCCTGGGCGGCTCAGTCGGAGATCGACGAAGCGGCGGTGCAGGACCTCGTCATCCGCCGGGTGGGCCGCCTGGCCGGCGCCATCATCGTGGTGTCGGGCTCGTTCACCACCACCTTCGGGCTCCTGGCGCTGTTGGCCTCGGCCATCGCCATCGATCCGCTCTCGGCCGTGCTGGTGGTGGCCACCGGATCCGGCCTGTTCCTGGCCCTGCGCCCGCTCAGCAAGCTGGCCAAGCGCCACTCGGGCAGCCAGGTCGCCGCCGGCCTCAAGTTCGCCAAGGAGTCGCTGGAGGCGATCAACGTCAGCCTCGAGATCCGAGCGTTCGGCGTGAACGCCCAGGTGGCGCAACGGCTGGACGAGTCCACCCGCGAGGAAGCCCGCTCGATCTACGTGACCACGTTCCTCGCCCGCTTCCTGGGCGCGGCCTACCAGCTCGCGGCGGTCGCCATCGTCCTGGTGGGGCTCTACGCCGTCCACGCCGTGATCGATCGGCCGCTGGCCTCGCTGAGCGCCATCGTGGTGATCCTGGTGCGGTCGATGAACCTGGCCAGCACCCTGCAGGGCTCGTACCACTCCGCCGCCGAGTCGGCGCCGTACGCCGAGACGCTGAGCAGCGACCGCGCCGGCCTCCGGGCCTCCACGCCGACGTCCGGCTCCGTGGCCACGCCCCGCCACCCGGAGCTGCGCTTCGACGACGTGTCGTACCGCTACCAGTCCGAAGCCGACGCACCGAACGCGCTTCGAGGGGGTGTCGTTCACCATCGCCCCGGGCGAGGCCATCGGCATCATCGGGCCCTCCGGCAGCGGCAAGTCGACCCTCATCCAGCTCATCCTCCGCCTGCGCGAGCCGTCCTCGGGGCGCTACCTCGTCGACGGCATCGAGGCCGGCGAGCTCGAGGACGACGCCTGGTTCCGCGAGGTCGCCTTCGTCCCCCAGGACTGCCGGGTGATCAGCGCGTCGATCCGCGACAACATCCGCTTCTTCCGCCCGCACCTCACCGACGACGAGGTCGTGGAGGCAGCCAAGCGGGCCCACGTCCACGAGGAGATCGTGGCCATGCCCGAGGGCTACGACACCGTGCTCAGCAGCCGTGGCGGCGGTCTCTCGGGCGGGCAGCGCCAGCGCGTGGCGCTGGCCCGGGCGCTGGCCACCACGCCGAGCATCCTCGTGCTCGACGAGCCCACCAGCGCCCTCGACATGCGCAGCGAGGCCCTCGTCCACGAGACGCTCACCAAGCTGCAGGGCTCGGTCACGCTGCTGGTGATCGCCCACCGCCTCTCGACGCTCAAGACCTGCGACCGGATCATGGTGTTCGGCGCCGGCGAGCTCCAGGCGTTCGGCGACCGGGCCACGCTCGAGACCGAGAACGAGTTCTACCGATCGGCCATCGAGCTGTCGAGGCTGCGGTCGTGATCGTGCGGCGGCGGGCGGTCCGCGAGGGCACCGCGGTGCACTGGCGGTTCCGGCCCCGGCCGGGCAGCGACTACGTGGCCAGCGGCTTCGCGCTCGGAGCGGTCATCGACCTCGTCGAGCGCCGGCGGCCGGCGTCCATCCTCGAGGTGGGAGCCGGCATCGGCACCCTGACCACGGCGGTGGCGGAAGCCGCCATCCGGGTCGGGCTCGAGCCGTCCCAGGTGGCGGTCGAGGAGATCGACTTCTGCCTCGAGCAGCTCGACGCCAACCTCGGGTCGCTGGGCGACCGTGTGCGCATCGTCCGGCGGGCGGCCGACGTCCCCGCCGAGGTCGCGCCGTACGAGCTCGTGGTGATCGACGGCGGAGCCACCACCGACCTCCTGCCCGAGGACCAGCCGGGCTGGACCGCGCAGGACGAGCGCGCCGAGGTGGCGGCGTGGATCGGCCGGCTCGCACCGGGGGCGATCGTGGTGGTCGAGAACGAGCGGGCGCCGCAGCGCTCCCACATCGAGGCCGAGGCCACCCGCCCGTACCGCCACGAGCACGTGCGTCCGGTGGACGGCAGCCCGGGGCTCCACCTCTACCAGTTCGACCCGACGCCGGGGCTGCAGGCTCGGGCCCGCGTGCGCGACGCGGTCCGGGCCCTCTGGTTCCCGAGGGGCCTGCGGCTCCTGCGGCGGGCGCACCTCGTGGTGCTGCGCCGTTCGGGCCCGGATCGGGCTGCCGTGGCGCCGGGCGGCGACAGCGGGGCCTGAGCCTCGCCCCCGGCCCTCAGGCGCCGTGGGGCCGGTCGAGGTGCCAGAAGCGGTCGTCGTCGCCGGAGAGCGCGGCGTGGCGGTGCAGGTCCGGGGTGAACCGGTCCGTCCACAGGTCCTCGGTCACGTCGACCCCGGCCCCGCGCCAGCGGTCGAGCAGGTCGGCGCCGTAGATGCGGACGTGGTCCGACTGCCCGTAGAGCCGCTCGTAGTCGGCCGGGTCGGCGCCCTCGACCTCGAAGGTGTCCGGGCGGGCGTCATCCCGGGGGACCACGACGAGGACCTCGCCGTCCGGGGCGGTGATGCGCACGAGCTCGCGCACGGCGGCGCGGTCGTCCGGGACGTGCTCGAGCACGTGGAAGCAGACCACGAGGTCGAAGCTGGCCTCGCCGAAGGGCAGGGCGGTGAGGTCGCCGAGCACGCGGGCCCGGGGCGAGGAGAGGTCGAGGCTGGTGTAGGTGTAGCCCAGCTGGACGGCGAGCGGCTCGACGGTGTGGATCGGCGCGACCTCGAGGAGCCGGGTGCCGGGGGGCACCGGTCCCCGGCGGTTCAGGGCGATGGCGAGCGCGCGATAGCGCTCGCTCGAGCCGCAGGAGGGGCAGATCCGGTTCGGCCGGCGCGGCTTGGTGGAGGACTCGAAGCGCTGGCCGGACCACCCGCACACGGGGCAGCGCACGCGGTCGCCGACCGCGAGCAGCCGGACGTGGGCCTGGCGGCTGAGCCGCCGCTTCCGGCGCCGGAGGGCCGACAGGGCGCGGTCGACGTCGACGCGGCGATCGGGGCGAACCATCAGAACCATGCCTCCAGGCGATCGAGGGCCATCCAGAACCCTTCTCCGTCGTTCTTGTGGCCCTGCCAGATCTCGGGGATGAACGCCACCCCCGGTGCCAGGCGGTCGAGCTGCTCGGCCAGCACGGGCCAGTCGATGTCGCCGTCGCCGACCTGGATCCCCTCGCCGTCGGAGCCGGTGGCGTCGACGAGGTGCAGGTGGCGCACGTGCGGCCCCAGCGTCTCGACGAACGTGGCGAAGGAGGTCCCGCGGTGGTTGCACGCCAGCTTGGAGTGCGACACGTCGAGGCACAGCCCGATGTCGGCGTCGCGGGCGAAGCGGGCGGTGTCCTCGGGATCGACGAACAGGTTGCAGTGGAGCTGGCCGCCCAGGTACCACGGGAACGGCGGCAAGGTCTGGGCGACGAGCTCGACGCCGGTGCGGTCGAGGCGATCGAGGCCGGCTCGGACCCGGTCGTAGCGGGCCTGGCGCTCGGTGGCGGCGAGGGGCGCGTCGGCGGTGAAGCCGCCCAGGCTCACGATCACCGTGGGGCGCTCGGTGCTGGGGAACAGCGGCTTCATCCGGCGGGTCAGCTCGAGGCACCGGTCGAGCTCGAAGATCGAGCGCTCCCACCACTCGTCGTCGGTCGAGGCCAGGTTGAGGATGTGGTCCCCGCGGAACAGGTCCGGGCTGTGGACCGCGAAGTCACAGGTCTGCGGGCCCTTGACGTAGGTCTCGGGGTCGAGGTCCATGTCCTGGTACGACAGGTGGAACTCCACGAAGTCGGGCGCGGCCCGCTGGAGCATGGCGTCGAAGTCGTGGTAGCGGACCGGCAGGCCCCAGGGGCGGCGGAACGCATAGGGCCGGGGCTCGACCCGGTCGGCGTCGAGGTCCGACGGGTAGAAGCAGGTGCCCGCCGCCACCGAGCGGGTGAGCACGTGGCCGATCAGGTCGTTGCGGCGGTTGGGCTGGAGGCCCCGGCCCGGGCCCTGGACGGCGATGTCGGAGCGGGTGACCGTGGCTCCGGCGGCCAGGTCCCGCACGGCCACGAGGCTCTTCGCCAACGTCACGCGGTTCATGGCCTCGCCCTGGCTGATCGAGCGGCTGCGGGGGGAGCCGAGCGACTCCTCCAGCTGGCGGACCTCGGTGACCATGCGGGCCAGCTCGTCCGGCAGCAGGCTGACCTTGTGGTCGTTGCCCTCCATGGAGCGGTCGACGGTGAGGTGCTTCTCGATGATGCGGGCGCCGAGGGCGACCGAGGCCACCGGCACGTGCCAGCCCCGCTCGTGGCCGCTGTAGCCCACCGGGCAGGCGCCGAGCTGGCGGAGGCGCTCGAGGTACCGGAGGTTCACGTCCTTGTAGGGCGCCGGATAGGTCGAGTTGCAGTGCAGCAGGGCGTAGGCCGCGCCGTGCTGCTGGAGCACCGCGACGGCCTCGCGGATCTCGGCCTCGGTGGACATGCCGGTGGACACCAGCACCGGCTTGCCGGTGGCCGCCACCGCGGCGACGAGGTCGTGGTTCGTGAGGTCCGCCGAGGCCACCTTGTAGCCCGGGATCCCGTAGCCCTCCAGCACGGCCACGCTCTCGTGGTCCCACGGCGTGCACAGCGGGACCAGGCCCCGGCTCCGGCAGTGGTCGAAGGCGGTGAACATCTCGTCGTTGGTGAGCTGGAACTTGTCGAGCAGCTCCCGCGTGTACTGCGAGCCGAGGTCCTCGCCGGCCCGGTCGCTGGCGCCGTAGAGCGAGCCGAGGTCGCGGAGCTGGAACTTGGCGCTGTCGGCACCGGCATCGGCGGCGTGGTCGATGAGGGCGAGGGCGGTCGCCAGCGAACCGTTGTGGTTGATGCCGATCTCGGCGATCACGAACGTCGGCTGGTCCTCGCCGATGGTGCGGCCATCGAGCTCCAGGCGGCCGGTCCGCGACGACGCGACCCCCACGAGGTGGCCCTGGTCGTCGACGAGGGGGATGTGGGCGATGCGGTCGTCGAGGAGGCCCTCCAGCTCCGCGGGGCCGGCCGACGCGGGCGCGGTCCGCGGCGACCGGTTGGCGATGTCGCGCACCGGTCGGTGCAGGTCGAGGTCGGCCTGGTCGACCACCCAGCGGCGGAAGTCGCCGTCGGTGAGCACGCCGACGAGGCGGCCGTCGGGCTCGACGCAGAACACCGCACCGTGGCGGTTCGCCGAGATCTGGGCCAGGGCGTCCAGCACCGGGGCGTCGGCGGCGCACGACCAGGAACGGAGGTCTCGGGCGATGATCATCGGTGCACGTCCGTTCGTGGCTGCTGGTGCAGCGGGCCAACGGCGCGCGCTGCTCGTTGCTGGTTCACGACACGGCTCCCCTCCGTCCGGCTCCACAGCCGCCTGGCAACCCTACTGCCGAGCGGCCCGCGATCCAGACGGCGGGAGGGCGCAGCGGCTGTGCCATGCTCGGTCGATGACCACACCAGGGCCGGCACCGGCGTGGCTCGCCGGCCTCGAGGCCCAGGGCATGTCGACCACGTGGTCGCCGGCTGGCCACTGCTGGGTGCGCTTCAAGCGGGTCGCGCACCTCCGCTACCCCACGAACGACCTCGCGCCGCTCGGGGCCGACGAGCGACGGGCGCTGCTGTGGCGCCGTCGCATGGCCGTCCTGCAGTACCACGAGCCGGCGGGCATCGAGCGGGCCAACGCCTCCCTCTACCTCTGCACCACGCGGGACTACGGCATCGACGTGCTGAGCAGCAACAACCGCTCGAAGGTGCGGCGGGGCCTCAAGCGCTTCGAGGTGCGCGAGACCTCGGCCGCCGAGGTCCTGGCCGCCGGCTACCCCAGCTACGCCGACACCCGGGCCCGCCACGGCTCCGGGGCCATGACGCCCGAGCAGTTCCGGGCGAACTGGGAGCGCCAGCTCGAGGTGCCGGGACGGGAGATCTGGGCCGCCTGGGCGGGCGCGGAGATCGCCGCGTTCGGCACCGTGCACCGCTGCGGGCGGTGGGCGTCGATCAGCGCCACCGTCTCCGACCGCGCCCACCTGCGGGACTACCCCAACCACGCCCTGTTCTTCACGATGCTCGAGCACCTGATGGCCGACCCGTCGGTGGAGAGCGTCTCCTACGGCCTCAGCTCGCTGCGCGCCGAGACGGCTCGGGAGTCGCTGCACAGCTTCAAGGTCAGCATCGGGCTCGAAGCCGTACCGGTCGTGCGCAAGGTGGTCCTGCACCCCCTCCTGCGCCCGGCCGTGAACCACGGTTCGCTGGCCGTGGCCGGCGCGGCGGCCCGGCGGGCCCCGGAGGCGAGGCTGCCGAAGGCCGCGCGGGCGGCGCTCGAGTTCCTGCTGGAGCCCGACGCCGACGGCGCGGACGACGCACCGTGACCGGGCCCGGCGCCGCGGGCGCCGGAGCCCGATCGGCCTCCCCGCAGGACGTGCCGCGGGTGGCCGAGCTCCACCGAGCCGTCTTCCCCGAGTACCAGAGCAGCCAGCTCGGACCGGCCTTCTGTCGGAGGCTGGTGGCCCGCTACCTGGCCGATCCGGCCACCGACGTCCTCGTGGTCGACGGGCCCTCGGGCCCGGTGGGCTACCTCGTGGGTGGACCGCCGTCGGTCCAGCGCCGCACCAACGATGCCCTCGCGCCCTGGGCGGTGCTCGCCGCAGCTGCTCGCGCCGCCCGATCCCCGAAGCGCGCTGCGGGGCGCCGGGCCGGCCTGGCGCCGGGCCCGACGGGTGCTGGGCTCGCTGGCTGGTCGAGCTCGAGGGCGGGTCGAGCCGCCGGCCCCGCCGTCGGTCGGAGCACCCGACGCAGAGGTCGAGGCCGACACCCGCGTGGTCCTCGTCGGCGTGGCGCTCGAGGCCCGCGGCGCCGGTGCGGTCGATGCGCTGCTGGGGGAGTTCGCCCGCCGCTCGGTGCAGCGGGGCCACCGCCGGGCCGACCTGCTGGTGGTCGCCGACAACCCGGCTGCCCTCCGGGCCTACGAGCGCAACGGCTGGCGGGACGGCGGCGCTGCGGGCGCCGGCACCGTGCGCTACCTGCTCGACCTCGCGCCGGGCTGACCCGACGAGGGTGCCGTCAGCCCGGCTGGCGGCCGTGGAGCCGGGCGATCGCCCGCTCGGCAGGGTCCAGGTCCTCCGGTCGATCGATGTCGACGCCGCCGCCTGGCGTCTCGAAGGCGATCATCCGGGCGCCCGACATCGAGCCGGCGACCACCACGGGAGCGCGGACGACGTCGATCACCCCGTCGTGGACCCATGCCGGGGGCAGCGCTTGGCGAGGCTCGTTGAAGCGCTCGGCCTCGAGGGTGCCCAGCAGCGGGCGCAGCAGGCCCTCGGCGTCGATCTCGTAGGTCTTCCACGGGGTGATCGGCGCCGGGCTCACCGAGCGCACGGAGGTGGCCGACGGGTCGGCGCGCAGCGCGGCGACCGCCTGGTCGACGAGGCCGGGCGGCCGGGCCGGCGACGTGGGCCGGAGGTGCACGACCAGGCTCGGCTGGTCGCCGCCCGAGGCCTCGATCCAGGAGAGCGCGTGCTGGAACACGGGCAGGTCGGTGACCAGGTCCCCGGCGAGCTCGGCGGGCCGGAGGAACGGCACCTCGGCGCCGAGCTGGCGCGCCGTGGCAGCGATCTCCTCGTCATCGGTCGAGACGATGACCCGGTCGACCGCTGGCGCGGCCAGCGCGGCATCGATGGACCAGGCGATCAGGGGGCGACCGCCCACGAGGACCAGGTTCTTGCGGGGGATCCCGACGCTGCCGCCGCGCGCCGGGATGAGGGCGAGGACGCTCACCGGGCCACGGCGGCCAGGGGGATCGGTGCCGGCGGCGAGCTCATCGGGGGGCGCGCCCGGACGGGCATCCGGACCGACCACGCGGATGAAGGCGAAGGCGAAGGCGATGGGGATCGCGACCACCCGCATGTTGGCGTAGAACATCTGCGCCACGCCCCAGGCCAGGAAGGTGACGCAGGTGGCGCGCGAGGTCCCCGACCGCCGGTAGGCCTGCAGCGAGAGGGCTGCGAACACCACGATCGAGCCCAGCCCGGCCAGCCCGTGCTCGCTCAGCATCCGGGTGAACTCGGTGTGCGAGGAGCCCTCGTTGGCGCACTTGTCCGTGCGCAGCTGGCACAGGTCGTAGGGCAGGCGGGAGTACCGGCTCATGCCCGGGCCCACGCCGAACGCGAGGTGGGACTTGAAGATCTCGACGTCGTTGGTGGCGAGGCCGGTGCGCCCCGACGACGTGTCCTCGAAGCGCTCCTTGAACTTGCCGTCGGTGAAGGCGTCGAGGCGCGGGACGATCAGGTAGTAGCCGACCGCGAAGGCGACGCCCACCACCAGGATCACCTTCCGTCGACCGTCGCGGCTGGTGGACTGGGCGATCACCAGCGCGCCGAGGGCGATGGCCGTGGCGAACATGCCGCCTCGGCTGAAGGTCAGCAGGCTCTGCACGGTGGCGAGGAACGCCAGGCCAGCGGCCATGATCCGGGCCACCAGGTCGACCTCGTTGAGGAACAGGAGGATGGCGGCGAGGACGGTGAGGCCCATCACCGACGACACCTGCACCGGTCCGAAGCCACCGCTGGTGATGAAGTTCGACTCGCTGCCGAACTCGATCGAGCCCTGGGTGGCGATGGTGTCGTTGATGGCCGTGAGGGCGATCGCCAGCGGGCCGACGCCGCCGATGGCCAGGATCCAGAGCAGGCGGCGGTAGAACCACGGCTGGATGGCCATGGGGGAGAGCAGCAGGACCATGGCGGTCAGGGCCGCCGGACCGGCCAGGGCGAAGGCCACCGGCTGGCGGAACGAGCCGCCGCCGACCGTGGACACCGTGACGACGATGGAGGGGAGCAGGAGGGCGAAGTAGAACATCGCCGTCCGCCCGGGCTTGGCGATCGTGCGCACCACCGTGAAGGAGGTGGCGACGGCGAGGATCATCGTGAGGTAGGCCGCCGTGTACTGCGGCACGGGTGCTCGGGTCTGGCGCCACACGATCTCCGCGCCCGGCAGGTAGGCGATGATCGACAGCGACAGCAGGGGGTTGCGGCGCAGCACCGCCCACCCGCCCAAGGCCAGCAGGCCGGCCGCCTGGACGAGGCCGAGGCGGGGTGACTGGCTCATGGCCCGGGCCAGGGCGGCCTGGGCCAGCATGAGGCCGAGGAGGAGCATCCACCGGGGGATGGCCAGCTTCCGGCGGTGCTCGGCGAAGGTGAGCACCTCGCCGGCGCGCGGCCCGGCGGTCCGGAGGTCGGTGGCGGAGGTCCCCGTCACCGGGACGAGGTCCACCTCAGCGACGGTCCTGGATCGGCTCTCGCTCTGCGGCAGGCGGATCCTCCGGAAGGTGGTCGAAGTCGGCCACCGGGACGTCGGCGGCCTGGCGGTGGAGGAACCGGCCGATGATCGGCATCCGCGACCGGCGGACGTAGCCGTAGTACTCGTAGAGCGAGCCGTAGGTGTCCTCGGCGGCCACGCCGTTGAGGACGGTCCCGAGCAGCGGGGAGGAGACCTGGCGCAGCATCTCGACGCCGCGGCGGGCGGTGCGCCGGCTGGTGCGGTTGGCCGAGGCCAGGAAGATGGTGGCGTCGACGACGCGGCTCAGCACCAGGGCATCGGTGACCGGCAGCACCGGCGGGCAGTCGAGGAAGACCACCGAGTACTCCTCGGTGAGCGAGCGGATGATGCTGGCCGAGCGGTCCAGGCTCAGCAGCTCCGACGGGTTCGGGGGCCGGGGGCCGGAGGCCAGCACGCTGATGTTGGGGTGGATCGGCGACTGCTGCACCGCCTCGGCGAGCGTGAGGTCGCCGAGGACCACGGAGGTGAAGCCGATGCTGCCGTCGACCTGCATGAACTGGTGCAAGCGGGGCTTGCGGAGGTCGCAGCCCACCACGCACACCCGCTTGCCGGCCTGGGCGAAGGCCAGGGCCAGGTTCGACAGCAGGGTGGTCTTGCCCTCGCCGGCACCGGAGCTGGTGATCTGGATCAGGTTCATGGGCCGCTCGAGCGCGGCGTACTGGATGGCCGTGCGGAGGCCTCGATAGGACTCGGCCGCCGCCGACATGGGGGCGGCGATGGTGGCGAGGTGGGGCCGGCGGGCATCTCGCCACGTGGGGTCGAGGGGGACCATGCCGATGGTGGGCAGGTCCTTGACCGCTCGCTCGAGGTCGGCCTTCGTGCGCAGCGAGTCGTCGAACTGGTCTCGGACGAACGCGAGGCCCACGCCCAGGAACAGCCCGATCACGAGGGACTGGACGGCGTCGCGCACCGGCGTCGGCGAGACCGGCGTGCTCGGGGCGACGGCCGGGTTCAGCACCTGGACGCCGCCGGTGGTGGCCAGGCGCTCCGAGATCTGCAGGATCTGCAGCCGCTGGGTGTAGTCGGTGAGGCCGGCCTGGGCCTCGGCCCGCTCGGCGTCGGTCTGGGACTTCAACCGGTTCCGCGCCTCCAGCTTGGCGTCGTAGGCGGGGTCGGTGGTGGGCAGCTTCGCCAGCTCGTCGTCGAGCGCCACCAGGGGTTCGTCGATCTTGTTGATCTGGGCCTGGAAGTCGTCGACCTGCTGCTGGACGATGGTCTTGGTGGACGAGAGGTCGGCGAGGATCGCATCGAGCCGCACGTCTTGGTAGGTGCTGGCGTAGACGTTGGCCCGGCGGGCGGCCTCCCGGCCGGTGGTGGCCGTGGCCTGCAGGACGATGACGTCGTCCTCGCCGCCGGCGATGGCCCGCACCCCGATCGGGGAGCCGTAGGCCTTGGCCACGGCGACCTTGACCGTCCGGCTGTTGATGATGCGCAGCTCGTTCTGGAGCGCCCGCTGCGGGTCCGAGACCTGCTGGGTCGGCACCAGGATGTTCTCCGACGTCTTGGCCTGGAGCAGCATCTGGGTGGACGCCTGGTACTGCGGTGCGGCCCGGAGGTCGGTGAGCAGGGAGAGCCCGACGAGGACGACGACGGTGCCGGCGATCCACAGCCAGCGGCGCCGCAGCACCTCGAGGTACTCCCCGATGCTGACCTCAGTGGTGTCTTGTACCGAGTACATGCCATCTTCCCCGGGGCGGCCGGCCGGCCCCGTTGTCCGTTTGGACAGTATGACCGGTCAGCCGACGGCTCCCCGGTCGCGACGGAAGGCCGACCTGGGGCCCTCCCCTGCTCCCGGCCCACCGTCGGAGGGACGGATGAGCAACTGGTGGTATACCTCCTCGACGCGACGCGTGACCAACTCCTGGCCGAAGACGTCCCGGGCGGCGGCCCGGCCGCGATCGCCCATGGCGCGGCGGCCGTCGGGCCCGAGGTCGAGGACCTGCTGCAGCGCGGCGGCGAACTCGTGGGGGTCCCGGGGGACCGGGGCGAAGCCGACGTCGAGGTCGCGCACCGCCGTCATGATCTCGCCGGTGTCGCTGGCCACGAACGGCAGGCCGCTCGCCATGTACTCCAGGACGACCAGGGGGCCGGTCTCGTTCTTCGAGGCCAGGAAGGCCCCGTCGGCCCCGGCGAGGTAGCGCAGGGGCTCGTCGAGCGCGCCGGCGATGCGGACCTGGTCGCCGACGCCCAGGGCCTCGACCATGGCCATGCACCGCTCGTAGAAGGCGCGCTCCGCGCTGGTGCTCCCGATGAACACCAGCCCGATGCGCCGCCGCTGGTCCGGCGGGAGCTCGGCGAGGGCCCGGAGCGCCGTCGGGTGGTCCTTCTGCTGGCGGAAGTTGGCGACCATCGCGAGGACGACCTCCGTGCCCTGCAGGTCGAACGCGGCGCGGAGGTCGACCGGCTCGACGTCGTCGAAGCGTCGGAGGTCGACGCCGCTGCGGGCCAGGTGCACCCGGTCGGCGGGCATCCCGATGGCCGTGCGGGCCCAGCGGCAGAGGCGGCTGTCGACCCCGAGGTACTCGTCGACACCGATCCGCATCGCCTTGCGGAGGTCGGCGCCCGCCCGCCGGTCGAGGTGGAGGCGGCCGTAGTGGTCGTGGAACACGTGGGGCGTGTCGAGGAGCCCGGTCTGGCGGCAGAGCGCCACGATCTTCATGGTGCCGCGGCCGTGGGTGTGGATCACGTCGATGTCGGACCGGCGCACGAAGCGGGCGAAGCGCACCAGCCCGGCGACGTCCCACGTGGCCCGACGGCCGATGACCTCGACGGCGACGTCGTCCCGGAGGACGTCGTGCAGCGGACCGTCGTTGCGCGTGGCGCAGAAGGCCACCTCGTGGGTCCGGCGATCGAGCGAGTTGGCGATGTCGACCGCCACGCGCTCGGCCCCGCCGACCTCGAGGGTGTCGGTGACGGCGAGGACGCGGGTGGGCCGGACGGCGGTCACCGCCTCGCCTCGATCGCGTCGCGCACCGAGCGGGCGACGTCGGCGACGGCTCCGCCGAAGCCGATCGGTGAGCGGTCGTAGCCGCCGGAGCGGACCTCGGCGGCGATCGTGCGCAGGCGGCTCCCCAGGGGGGGCGTCCCGGTCGGCGCGGACCCGGTGGTGCCGGCTGATGGCCTCGAGCTCGTCGGCCTCCTCGAAGTCGCCGAGCAGGTCGGCTCGGCGGGCGGCCTCGGCGAGCTGCTCGGCGCGGACGCGGTGCTCGCGGACGGTGCTCTCCTGGGCGGGGCCGAACGCCTCTCGGGCGGCGCGGAGACGGCGGCGCCGGAGCTCGGCGGGCTCGAGGACCCCGGTCTGCTGGGCGGGGTGCACCCGGAACCCCAGGAGCGGCTCCGGCACGGCCTGGACGGTGCCCACGGCGGCGGCCACCAACGACAGCCACCGGTCGTGGCGCATGGGGGCGACGGGGTCCTCGAGCGACGTGGGGAACGGCAGGGCGGCGTCGACGGCGCGGCGTCGGACGGCCATCGTGCAGCCGGTGCTCAGGGCGCGGCGGGCGAACATCGGGCCGGGCACGATCTCGTTGGTCCGCAGGTAGCGGCCGATGCCTCGGCTGTCCCACAGGCGCCGCCCGATCGGGCGGCCGTCGGCGCCCAACAGGTCGGCGTCGGAGAAGACCAGCGTGAGGATCGGGTCCTGGTCGAGCAGGTCGACGAGGTGGGCCAGCTTCGCCGGGTACCAGACGTCGTCCTGGTCGGCGAGGGCGACGATGCGCCCGGAGCTCCGCTGCAGCGCGAGCTCGAAGTTGGCCGTCGAGCCCACCTGGTGGTCGTTCACCTCGAGCAGGACGGGGAACGGTGCGTCCTCGGCGAACGCCCGGACCAGGTCGACGGTGGCGTCGGTCGACCGGTCGTCCTGGACCACCAGCTCGTCCGGTGGGCGGTCCTGGGCAACCAGGGAGGCGAGCAGGTCGGGCAGCCACGCAGCGCCGTTCCAGGTGCAGAGGGCCACGGTGACCGAGGAACCGGGGCGCGGGGCGACGGCGGGGTCGATGGTTGCTGCGCTGTCGGTCACGGCCCTCCCTCCGAACCAGGGGACCGCAGCGTAGCGACGACGGGCCGCGTGCCCCGAGCCGTCGTCGCGCCGGTCGGGGCTCGGCGGCGGGCGAACACTAAGGTCGAACCCTCATGGCCACGGATCGGGAGGGACCGGTGGACGAGCGCATCGACGTGTTGTCGTGGGGCCCCGCCCCCACGTGGGACCTCGGCGCGACGGTGGTCCTGCCGGACCGCCTCGCCGCCGCGTCGGCGGCCGTCGACGCCCACCTCGCGGGCGACCCCGCACCGTGGACCCTGTTCTGGCACCCCCGCCTCGGCCCGCCGCCCGCCGCGACCGTGCGCGCCCTGGTCGACGGGGCCCAGGCCGACGTGTGGCACGCCGGCCTCGCGCTGGGCACGGCGGGCCTGCCCGCCGAGCACGACTACATCCACCCCACCACCCCGTTCGTGCTCGATCCGGCGCCCGACGTGCCGGGCACGTGTTGGCGGTTGGGGCTCGGGGCGGCGCTCGTCCGCACCCGCGCCCTCGCCGCCGTCGGGGGCCTCGACCCGGCGTTCGAGGGCACCACCGGAGCCGGCCTCGAGCTGGGGCGCCGGCTCCTCGAGCGGGGGGGCGGTCGTGCGCAACGCCCCGGACCTGCTGGCCGCCCCGGGCGCCCTGGCCGACCCCCTCTCGGAACGAGACCGGTTCCTCCTCCTCCGTCGGCTGTTCGGGCGCAAGTGGGTGGTCTACGCCGGCCTCCGTCGCGCGCTCGCCACCCGTCGGCCCGTCCGGGTGGGTCGCGGCCTCGCCGCGTCGGCCCGCGCCGAGCGCGCCACCCCGGCGCCGGTCGCCGGCCTCGTCGAGCGCGAGCCGGTCGCCATCGACCGGACGGCCCGGATCAGCGTGGTGCTGCCGACCCTGGGCCGCTACGAGCTCCTCCGGCCGCTGCTGGCCCAGCTCGGCGCCCAGACGGTGCCCGCCCTCGAGATCCTCGTCGTCGACCAGAACGATCCCGAGAAGCGCGACCTCGCCCTGTACGAGGACTTC
Source organism: Aquihabitans sp. G128 (assembly GCF_019048865.1). Taxonomy (GTDB): domain Bacteria; phylum Actinomycetota; class Acidimicrobiia; order Acidimicrobiales; family Iamiaceae; genus Aquihabitans. The sequence goes on from NZ_CP077604.1 coordinate 3,824,695, forward strand.
GCCGCCATCGGCGTGGTGCCGATCTTCCAGGAGGTGCGGGGCCAGTGGATCTCGCGCAACGCCGCGGTCCAGCGGGCCCAGGGGGACTGGATCGCGTTCATCGACGACGACTCCGAGATCGAGCCGGACTTCCTCGAGGCGCACCTGGAGGGCCTGGCCCGCTACGACGCCCAGCTCACCACCGGCGCCTCGCTGGCGGTCGTGGGCGCACCGATCCCCGAGAACTACGGGTTCTTCCGCGTGGCCGACCAGTGGGACTCGGGCAACGGCCTGTGCCGTCGCTCCCTCTTCGGCGAGGTCGGGCTGTTCGACCAGCGCTACGACCGGCAGCGGCGAGGCGACGCCGAGTTCGGGCTGCGCGTGCAGCTGAGCGGTCGCCTCGTCGTGCACGTCCCGACCGCCACGCGCGTCCACCTCAAGGCGGCCGAGGGCGGGCTGCGGACCTTCGGGCAGTGGGACGGGTTCCGGTCGAAGCAGCGGCTCGGGCCGCTCCCCGTCCCGTCGATGCGCTACTACAGCGCCACGTACCACTCGGCCCGCCAGCAGCGCGAGGACCTCGGCCTCGGCCTGGTCCACGCGCTGGTGCCGTACCACCTGAAGCGGCGGGCCACCCCGCTGCAGTGGGCGGGGTTCGTGGCCAAGGAGCTGCTCCACCTCCCGTCGCTGGTGCGCCGGGTCCGCCAGTCGGGCGTCCTGGCGGCCGAGATGGTCGAGGCCGGCCCCGACATCCCGTCGTTGCAGCCGTGACCCGAGCGGCCCCGGGCGCCACCCCCCGGCGCGTGGCGGTGATCGGCGACATGCCCCACCACCGGGACGCCGACGGCGCCATCCACGGCCTCGAGCCGGTCGTCGCCCAGCTCGATCGCTGGGCCGCGCTCTTCGACGAGCTCGTGCTGTGCGGCCCCCTGGTCGACGGGCCGCCCCCCCTCGGGCTTCGCCCCCTACCGGTCGCCGAACGTGACCATGGTCCCGGTGGCCCGGGCCGGCGGCAACACGTGGCGGGCGAAGCTGGCCATGGCGCCCCAGGTGCCGCGGTGGTTCCTCGAGACCCGACGGGTGGCCCGCTCCGTGGACGCCGTCCACCTGCGCTGCCCCTGCAACATCGGCCTGGTCGCCATCTTCTCGACGTGGCGCGCCGTGCGGTACCGCTACGCCATCTACGCCGGGGTCTGGCGGCCCTACGCGGGCGAGCCGAGGTTCTTCCGCTACCAGCGCGAGCTGCTCGGCAGCCGCCGGTTCGGCGGCCCGGTCAGCGTGTACGCCGGGCCCGACCCCGAGCGGCCGCACCTGGAGCCGTTCTTCAGCCCGTCGCACGACGATGCCTCGTGGGCCGCAGCCGGCCCGGGCGCGGCGCGGACCCGGGCGTCGATCGCCGAACGGCCCGCCGCCGGGCCGTGGCGCCTCGTGGTGGTCGGTCGACTGACCCGGAACAAGAACCAGCGCGCCGCGGTGGAAGCCGTGCGGCTCCTGGTGGAGGGCGGGCTGGACGTCTCCCTCGACGTCGTGGGCGACGGGCCGGAGCTCGGGGCCCTCGAGGCCCAGGTGGCCGCCGCCGGCCTCGCCGATCGCGTGGTCTTCCACGGGATGGTCGACCACGCGGCCGTGATGGCCACCTTCGGGCGTTCCGACCTGCAGCTGCTGACCACCTACCAGGAGGGCTACGGCAAGGTCCTGCTGGAGAGCATGGTCGTCGGCGTGGTGCCGATCTTCTCCTCGAGCCCGGTGTCCGGCCAGATCAGCGGCGACGGCTCCCGGGCCGTGGTGATCGATCCCGACCACCCCGAGCAGGTGGCGGCCGCGGTCCGGGGCCTCGTCGAGGACCGTGACCGCTGGCTGGCGATGATCGACGACGGTCGGGCCTACACCGCCGGGCTCAGCCTGGAGGCCTTCGGCCGCGAGGTCCGCGCGCTGCTCGAGCGGCAGTGGCACGTGCGGCTCCCCGAGCCCGCCTCGCCGACGGACGGGCGACCGTGAGCCCGGGCAAGGCGGACGACCGCTCGTTCCTCTTCGTGACGCAGTACTTCCCGCCCGAGCGCGGCGCGGCGCAGGTCCGGCTGGGGGCGGTCACGCAGGAGCTGGCCCGCCGTGGGCACCGGGTCGAGGTCGTCACGGCCATCCCCAACTACCCCACGGGGCGCCTCTTCCCGGGTTGGCCCCGGCGGCCGGTGCAGCGCCGGACCGAGGACGGGATCTCCGTGGTGCGGGTGTGGCTGTGGGCGGCCATGGGCAGCGGCATCGGCCGGATGGCCAACTACGCCACCTTCGGGGCCATGAGCATCGTCGGCCTGCTGCGCGCCCGGCCGGCCCGTTGGACGGTGGTCGAGTACCCCACGCTGTTCGGCGCCCTCCCGGCCGTGGTCCTCGCCAAGCTGCGCCGCCGCCGGGTCGTCGTCAACGTCGCCGACCTGTGGGTCGATGCTTCCGTGGCCGTCGGGGCGCTGCCGGACGGCGCACTGGTCCGCGTGCTCCTCGCCGTCGAGCGCTGGATGCTGCGCCAGGCCGATGCCGTGAACGCCGTGACCGACGGGGTGCGGGACGCCCTCGTGGCCAAGGGCGTGGCGCTCGACCGGCTCTGCTGGCTCCCGAACGGGGCCGACACCGACCTGTTCCGACCCCGCGCGGCCACCGATGAGGCGCGCAGGGAGGCGGGCCTCGCCCCCGGCGAGCACCTGTTCCTCTATGCCGGGACCCACGGCTACGTCCACGGGCTCGAGGTGGTGCTCGATGCCGCCGAGCTGCTCCGCGACGTGCCGGTGCGCTTCGTGCTGGTGGGCGGCGGCTCCGAGCGCGACGCCCTGATCGCCGATGCCCGGCGCCGGGGGCTGGCCAACGTCGAGCTCCGGGAGCCGGTGGCCCCCGAGCGGGTGGCCGAGCTCCTGGACGTCGCCACCGCCGGCCTCGCCACCGTGCGGGCCGGGGACCTCTACCGCTCCATCCGGTCGGCCAAGATGCTCCCCGTCATGGCGAGCGGCAAGCCGATCCTGTACGCAGGCGACGACGAGGGCGCCGCCCTCGTCGCGCGAGGGCGCCGGCTGGCGCCTGCCCCCGGGCGACGGTGCCGCGCTGGCCGCCGCGGTGCGCGAGGTCCTCGCCGACCCCGAAGAGGCGGCGGCGCGCGGCGCGGGGCCGGGCCTACGTCGAGGCCGAGGCCAGCTGGCACGCCATCGTCGACCGTTGGCTCGAGGACCTTGCGGCGGTCGAGCAGGGTCGGGCGCCGGAGCGGCGGCCGTGAACCTCTCCGACCTCTACGGCCGGTCGCCGGTGCTGGTGCAGAACGCGTTCGCCACCGGCTACGGGCTGCGCGAGCACGCCCGGCGCTACGGCGGCGGCTTCCGCTCGCTGGTCGAGGACCTGGACGCACGCCAGTGGGCCGAGCCGGAGCTCTTGGCCGCCGACCAGGTCTCGCGGCTGCGCCACCAGCTCGCCTGGTGCGCCAGCGAGGTCCCGCACTACCGGGACCTGTTCGCCCGCATCGGGTTCGATGCCGCCGCGGTGCGGTCGGTCGACGACCTGCAGGCGCTGCCGCTGCTGGACAAGGAGCAGGTCCGAGCCGAGCCCGAGCGCTTCGTGCCCGATCGGCGCAAGCTCCGCCTCATCGCCCAGACCACCGGTGGCACCACCGGCACCCCGCTGCGGTACTGGGCCACGCTCGACGCCGTGCGGTGGAACTACGCCACCTACGAGAGCCGCTCGCGCCGGTGGGCCGGTGTGCGCCTGGGCGACCGGACCGCCTCGCTCCACGGCCAGCCGATCGTGCCGGCGGCGCAGCAGCACGGCCCGTTCTGGCGGCGGAACCTGGCCTTCAACCAGCTGTACCTCTCGGTGTACCACCTCAACGAGCGCACGCTGCCGGCCTACGTCGGGGCCCTGGCCGACTTCGAGCCCCGCGTGGTGGTGGGCTACACGTCGGCGGTCCACCGCATCGCCCGGCACCTGCTGGAGCGGGGCGACGTGGGGCGCGTCCTCCCGGACGCCGTGATGGTCAGCTCCGAGACGCTGACCCCGGCGGCTCGCCTGGACATCGAACGGGCCTTCGGCTGCCGGGTGTACAACGGCTACAGCCTCGGTGAGCTGGTGGCCTACGTGTCGGAGTGCCCGCTCGGGTCGCTGCACGTCAGCACCGACTACGGGGTCCTCGAGGTCGGCCCGGAGGGCGCCGCCGGCGAGCTGGTGGCCACCGGCCTGGCCAACCGGGCGATGCCCCTGCTGCGCTACCGCACCGGCGATCGCGGCGCCGCCGCGGCCGTCGGGTGCGAGTGCGGGCGGACCCTGCCGGTGCTGGCCGAGCTCGAGGGGCGCGTCGACGACGTCGTGCACACCCCCGAGGGCTCGGTGGTGGGACCGGCGCCCATGAGCCTGGCCTTCCAACGGGCCTCGCACCTCCGCCGTGCCCAGGTCCTCCAGGACGACGCCTCGTCGATCCGCGTCCTGCTCGAGGTCGCGCCGGCGTTCAGCGAGGCCGACGAGGCGTTCCTCGACGGCGAGCTGCGCAAGCGCCTCGGGACGTCGCTCGCCATCAGCTACGAGGTGGTCGACGAGGTGCCGCGCACCTCGGGGGGCAAGGAGCGCCTCATCATCTCCACGGTGGGCCGCGAGGGCGGGCGATGAGGGCCCGTCGCCAGGCGGTGCTCGGCTTCGTGGGGATCCACGCCGGCCGGCGCACCGACCAGCCCGTCAGCCAGAACGAGACGCTCGCCCTCCTCTTCGAGAGCGTGGGGTACCGGGTGCGACGCACCTCGGCCGTCAAGCACCCGATCCTGCGCACCGCCGACCAGCTCCTCTCCCTCCTGTGGTGGCGGGACGTCGACGTCGTGATCGTGGCGGTGTTCTCGGGCCCGTCGTTCCGGATCGCCGAGTTCTCTTCGTTCCTGGCGCGCCACGTCCGGCCCAAGAAGGTGGTGCTGTTCATGCACGGCGGGAACCTGCCGACCTTCGGGCCGGAGCACGAGCGGCGGGTGCGGCGCACCTTCGACCGCGCCGACCTGCTCCTCGCCCCGTCGCCGTTCATCGCCGATGCCTTCCGGCCGTGGGGCTACGACGTCCGCGTCATCCCCAACGTGCTCAGCATCGATCGCTACCGGTACGACCGCCGCACCGCCGCCCGGCCCGCACTGCTCTGGATGCGGACCTTCCACGAGCACTACCACCCCGAGCTCGCCATCGAGGTGCTGGCTCGCGTGGCCGCCGTGCACCCGGAGGCCACGCTCACCATGGGCGGTGCCGACCACGGGCTGCTCGAGGCCACCCGGGCGCGGGCAGAGGAGCTCGGCGTCCTCGACCGGGTGCGCTTCGCCGGCTACCTCGACGCCGCCGGCAAGCAGGCGGCGTTCGCCGCCCACGACGTGTTCCTCAACACGAACCGGGTCGACAACATGCCGGTCAGCGTGCTGGAGGCCGCCGCCAGCGGCCTCGTCCCCGTGGCCACCGAGGTCGGCGGGATCCCCGACCTGCTGACCGACGGCGTCGACAGCGTGCTGGTGCCCGGCGGCGACGCCGACGCCATGGCGGCCGCCGTCCTGCGCCTGATCGACGACCCGGCGCGCTACGCGGCGCTCGCCGCAGGGGCCCGGGCGCTGGCGGAGTCGTGCGCCTGGCCGGCGGTCGGCCGGCGCTGGCGGGACGAGCTCGAGCTGCTCCTCCCGGCGGTGGTCATCCCGTGATCCCCCCCGGATCCGGCCGGCGAGGTGCTCGTCTCCGACCTCACCCTCGACGACGTCGAGACCATCGCTGCGCTCCACCTCGCCGCGTTCCCGCACAGCGCCCTGTCGACCCTCGGCGAGGAGGCGGTGCGGCGGCACTACCGCTGGCAGTTCGAGGGCCCGCACGACCTCACGGCGCTCGGGGCCTTCTCCGACGACGTCCTGGTGGGCTTCCTGCTGGGCGGGGTGTTCCGCGGGTCCACGAGCGGCTTCGTGAAGCGCGAGCGGTGGTTCCTCGTGGGACAGGTGCTGCGCCACCCGCACGTCCTGGCGCAGACCTCGGGCCGCCGCGTCGCGCCGGTCGCGACCCGCCTGCTCCTGCGGAGGTCGAGCACGGCCCCCGAGCAGCCGAGCCGGGTGCCGGCGGGCTCGCTCGGCGTGCTCGTGGTGGCCGTGGACCCCGACGTCCACCGCCTCGGGGTGGGCACCTCGCTGCTCCGGGCGGCCGAGGCGAGCGCCCGCCGAGACGGCTTCGAGCGGATGCACCTCACGCTGCACCCCGGCAACGTGCCCGCCCTGTCCTTCTATACCGACCAGGGCTGGAGGCGGCTGGGCCTGCCCGGCGACGACGAGCACCAGTGGCTGCTGGGCAAGGAGCTCGGCGCGGCGATCGACCCGGGCGCGCCCGGCTCTGCCCGGTGAAGGTGGTGGTCACCGGCGCGGCCGGGTTCATCGGGTCGCACCTGTGCGAGGCGCTCCTGGCCCGCGGCGACACGGTGGTGGGCGTCGACTGCTTCACCGACTACTACGAGCGGCGCCACAAGGAGGCGAACCTCGAGGGCCTCCACGCCGCGCCGGGCTTCACCCTGGCCGAGGTCGACCTGCGGACGGCCCCGCTCGAGCCCATCGTCGATGGCGCCGATGCGGTGGTCAACGAGGCGGCGACGCCGGGCCTGGTGCTGAGCTGGGACGACTTCGAGCGCTACCAGTCGTGCAACCTGGGGGCCGTCCAGCGGTTGGCGGCGGCCTGCTCGGCCGTGGGCATCGGCCACTTCGTGCAGGCCTCCACCTCGTCGGTGTACGGCGTCGAGGCCACCGGTCCCGAGTCCTCGCCCACGCACCCGGCCTCGCCCTACGGCGTCACCAAGCTCGCCGCCGAGCAGCTGCTCGATGCCTACCGGTCCACCGGCGGGCTGCCGCTGACGGTGCTGCGCTACTTCTCGGTGTACGGGCCCCGGCAACGGCCGGACATGGCCTACCGCACGTTCTGCGACCGGCTCCTCAGGGGCGAGCCGATCACGATCTTCGGCGACGGCGCCCAGACCCGCAGCAACACCTACGTGACCGATGCGGTGGCCGCCACCGTCGCCGCCCTGGACGCCGAGCCGGCCGGTGCCACCTACAACGTGGGTGGTGGACGGGAGCTGGCGCTGCTGGACGCGGTCGCCCTCCTGGCCGAGGCCCTCGGCGTCGACCCGGTCCTCGAGCACCGCCCCGCCCGCCGTGGCGACCAGCGGCGGACCGTCGCCGACACGAGCCGGATCGCCCGGGACCTCGGCTGGGCGCCGGTCGTGGCGCCCGAGGAGGGTCTCCTCCGCCAGGCCCGCTGGGCCCTGGGCCGCCGGCGCTGACGTGCGGCGCCGATGGTGCGGCGCCGATGGGTGCGGCGCCGATCCGGGGCCTCGGACGTCAGCGGGCCCGTCGGGTGGGAGGAGCGACGGGCACGGGCGGCCGGCCGAGGGCCTCGGGCCAACCCTCTCCGGCGCCGCGGCCTCGCAGCGCACCGAGCTGGCGGTGCCACGTGGCGAGTCGAGCGCCGCTCACCGTGGCCTCGACCTCGGGGGTGCGGCTCGTGAGGCCGTCGACCACCCGGTGGAGCTGGTCCTCCGGGAGGTGGTACAGGCTGTGGCGCTCGGGGAACCGCACGGTGTTGATGGCCACGTCCAGGCCGCGCCCCTCGGCGAGCTGGAGGAGCTCGGGGAAGGTCTCCCAGTTGTCGACCATGAGGCAGTGCGTGAGGTTCGTGCGGCCGCCCTGCTCGGCACAGAGGGCGCTGAGCCGATCGAGGTTGGCGAGCACGCCCTCGAACGAGGCGCCCACGCGGATGCGCTCGTAGGCCTCGGCCGTCCCGCCGTCGAGCGAGACGGCCACGAACGGCCGGACCTGGCGCAGGGCCCGCTCGACCCGGGGCGTGAAGGTGGTGGCGTTGGTGACCACCACCACGGCGAGGTCGCTCGAGCCGTGCGTGGCGAGCAGCTCGAGGATGCGCATCGGCTCGGTGCCGAGGAACGGCTCGCCGCCGGTGAAGGTGACGTGGCGCAGGTGGGGGATGAAGGCCACCAGCTCCTCGTAGAACCGCTCGGGGTAGGCGCTCGGCAGCGGCTCCCGGCCCTCTCGGCGCGACCGGATGGCCGAGGACCAGTCGCCGTTGCACATGACGCACTGGAGGTTGCAGGTGTTCGAGACCGCGAACTCGAGCTGCTGCGGCCACCTCGGGTGCGAGCGGGGACCGGCGGGGCGCCCGTCGTACAAGCGGGGGAAGGACCCGACCGCCCCGGACTCCTCGACCTGCCAGGCGCAGAACTCGCACCCCTGGCCGAGGTCGGCGCGCTCGAGGGCACGGCGCAGCGAGGCAGCCGGGGCGCCGTCCCAGATCTCGCGCAGGGTCGATCTCGCGATGCTCCCGAGCGGGTGCTCGGTGTTCTGGCAGCACGCCCGGGCGGTGCCGAACTGGTCGAGGTAGAGCGACACCATGGGGGCGTAGCACGCCGACCAGCGCCACTGGTGGTCGATCTCCCGATCCTCGTCCCAGCCCTCCGGTGCGTCGTCGGGGCGGCGCAGCCCCCGTGCCGACCGGCGGGCGCGCCCCCGCACGGGGCGGGACCACCGCTCGGCGTAGCGCCCGAGCCGCACCGGCAGCGCGGGGCGGTCCCGCTCGGTCGCCGCCTGGTGGGCGGTCACGTCAGTCGAGCTCGATCTCGAGCGCGGGACCGGTCCAGGGCGGCTGCTGGGCCCGCTCGAGCAGGCAGTCCTCGAGGAGCAGCCAGTCGATGTCGGTGTTCACGAAGCACCGGTAGGCGTCATCCGGCGTGGCCACGATGGGCTCGCCGCGGATGTTGAAGGAGGTGTTGACCAGGACCGGGCAGCCGGTGCGGCGGTGGAACGCCTCGAGGATCCGGTGGAAGGCCGGGGCCTGGTCGCGGTCGACGGTCTGGATGCGTGCCGAGTGGTCGACGTGGGTGACGGCGGGGATCTCGGAGCGGACCTGGGCGACCACGTCGGTGAGCGCGCCGCCGGCACCGTCGGCCACCGGCTCCACCCACCGCGCCGCCGCGACGGGGGCCACGAAGGTCATGTAGGGCGAGGCCACGTCGAGGTCGAACCACTCGGCGGCGTGCTCGGCGAGCACGGCAGGCGCGAAGGGCCGGAAGCCCTCGCGCTGCTTCACCCGGAGGTTGAGCGACCGCTGGACCTCGGGGTCCCGGGCGTCGGCCAGGATCGACCGGTGCCCGAGCGCGGGGCCCGAACTCCATGCGCCCCTGGCACACCGCCACCACCTGGCCCTGGGCCAGCAGGGCGGCCACGCGATCGGCCCGCTCGTCGGGGTCGGCGATGCGCTCGAAGGGCCGATCGGCCGCGGCGAGGTCGGCGGCGACGTCGTCGCCCGAGCAGCCGGGGCCGAGGTAGGTGCCGTGCATGGCGTCGGGCTGCTGGGGCGTGCGTGGCCGCTCGAGGACCTGGTGGTGCGCCCACAGGGCACAGCCCAGCGCGCTGCCGGCGTCGCCTGCTGCGGGCTGGACCCACACGTCGTCGAACGTGCCCTCGCGCAGGAGCCTGCCGTTGGCCACGCAGTTGAGCGCGACGCCGCCGGCCAGCACGAGCTGCCGCTCGCCCGTCAGGTCGCGCCGTGCGGGCGGTGCCGAGCACGGCCCGCTCGACCACCTCCTGGATGGAGCGGGCGAGGTCGCACTCCCGCTCGGTGATCTCGGACTCGGGGCTGCGGGCCGGACCACCGAACAGGTCGTCGAAGCGGCGGTTCGTCATGCGCCCGCCCGCCAGGTAGTCGAAGTAGCGCAGGTCGAGGCGGACCGAACCGTCGTCGGAGAGCTCGAGCAGGTCGTCGAGGATGCGGTCGACGTAGGTGGGCCGGCCGTACGGCGCCAGGCCCATCAGCTTGTACTCGCCGGAGTTCACCTGGAACCCGCAGTGGTGGGTGAACGCGGAGTAGAGCAGGCCCAGCGAGTCGGGGAAGCGCTGCTCGCGGAGCAGCTCGACGGATCGGCCGCGCCCGACGCCGATGGAGCTGGTGGCCCACTCCCCGACGCCGTCCATGGTCACGATCGCCGCCCGCTCGAAGGGCGACGGGTAGAACGCGGCGGCGGCGTGGCTGACGTGGTGCTCGGCGTAGAGGAGCTGCTTCGGCATGGTCCAACCGAGCTCGCGGATGCCCCGCTCGACCTCCAAGGAGGTCCAGAGCTTGCGGCCCGACCACTCCGTCATGGCCTTGGGGAAGGTGCGGATGCCCCGGGGCCCGGCCGCGACGTAGCTCTTGAGCACGCGCACGAAGGTGGTCAGCGGCTTGTCGTAGTAGGCGACGGCGGTCAGGCCGTCGACGGGCACCTCGCCGGCCTCCAGGCAGTACCGGATGGCGTCGAGCGGGAACGAGGGGTCGTGCTTCCGGCGGCTGAACCGCTCCTGCTGGGCAGCCGCCACCACCTCGCCGTCGACCACCAGGGCGGCGGCGGCGTCGTGGTAGAGGGCGCTGATGCCCAGGATGGTGGCGGGGGCGGCGGCCATCAGAAGAGGGTGTACACGGCGACGGGGAGCGCGGACGTCGTGGCGGTCACCGCGAGGGCGAAGAGCAGGACGATGGTCACCAGCGGCACGAACCACCAGAGCCGCTGCTCGGCACCGAAGCGGCTGACCTCCCGGGCCAGGCGGAGGCCGTGCTTGAACCGGAGCCCGGTGCGGGTGGCGAGCGGCAGGCCTTGGCCGGGTCGGCGCGCCGGCGACGACGTGCCGCCGTGGTGTGCTGGGCTCATCGGTGCTCCTCGTACCACTTCTGGACCGCGGGCTTCACGTGCTTCCAGATCTCGACCGCCACCAGCCTGGCGCCCTCCTCGTTGGTGTGCCCACCGTCGATGAACACCTCGGGGTGGGCGGCGAGGGTGTCGGCGATGTCGATGGTGGGGGAGGTGAGCAGGTCCCGGGCGTTCTGCTGCGCCTCGCCGTTGTAGCCCACCGGCTGCCAGAAGAGGAACGACCGGACGTCGTAGCGCTTCGACAGGGCCATCGTGAGCTGCTTGCCGTTCTCGTAGACCTTGCCGGCGTCGGTGCCGTCCTGCGGGGTGGTCTGGTAGTTGGAGACGCTCCCGTTGGCGCCCTGCTGCTGGCCGCCGGTGAACTCCTCGCCCGGCGCGTCCCCGGCGCCCTGGCCGGTGGAGGCCGCCGCCGGAGAGGGGCGGAACCAGGCGACGACCTTGTGGATCGCGGAGTGCTTCGAGTACGTGTGGTACAGCTCGCTGAGGCTGGTCTCGGGCTGGGGCTGCTCGGTGAAGCGGGTGGCGATCGTCTTGCCGGCCAGCATCTCGGCGTAGGTGTAGGCCAGCGTGTGGGTCGGGATCGCCACGTTCAGCAGCGACTGGCTGGTGATCTCGTTGGCGCCGTCGTAGAAGATCGAGAAGTCGGGTGCCGCGTGCAGGCCCAGCTCCTGCTCGTAGAGGATCATCTCCTGGAAGTGGGTCCAGCCCCGCTCGCCGTAGTTGTCCATGCGCACCGGCAGCCCGTCGCGCTCGGACAGGCGGGCCACGTAGGAGGCGATGGTGTAGTCGTCGCGCTGGCCCTCGCCCCAGGTCGTGGAGCCGCCGAACATCCAGATCGTCGGCATGGTCGACACGTCGCCCTTCGGGCGGTAGCTGCGCCGGAGCCAGCCCTTGATGTTCACGTAGGGAGAGGAGAAGTCGTCGGGTCGGTACTCGGTGAAGGGCCAGTAGCCGCCAGGGGTGCGCTGGATGTCGGCGAAGTACCGGTCGCGCCAGGGGTACGCCGCCATGGCCGGGAGGTCGGCGCGGGTCGGCCCGGGTGGGGTCGGTGTTGGCCCGCTCGGCCACCGTCCGTGGCACGGCGCCGGAGTCCACGGCCCGGTCCCAGGCCCAGCCGGCGCCGTAGTTGGCGCCCAGGAGCAGGACGATGCAGCCCAACCCCCAGGTCAGGCGGCCGGTGAGGGTGCGGCGTCCCGCCTGGGCGCCCAGCTGGCTGCCCAGCGACGATGCCCGCCCGACCCCGCCGACGTGGGCCGACCAGGTCGATCCGCTCGTCGGCCGCCGGCTGCGGAGCAGGTCCTGTCGCCGAAGCCGCGACCAGGCCCAGGCCGGCACGAGCAGGACCACGAAGATGGCCCCGGCGGCGGCCACGCCCAGCACGTGGCCGATCCGATCGACCGCCCAGGCGATCCCGCGCGCCACGTCGACCCCGGCGGCGAGCAGCACCGCCACCACCAGGCCGACGGCCGCCAGCGCAGCGGCACGGTCGGTGAACGCAGGGTCGCCCCAGGCGATCCCGCGGAGGTTGCCGCCGTCGGTGGTGCCGTAGAGGCCGACCAGGGTGCTGAGGAAGAGGGGGGCGAGCGCCGGCGTGAGCCGCCGGGTCGCGGGCCAGCCGACGAGGACCACGGCGATGGCCAGCTCGATCGCCGCCACCACCGCGGTCCCGCCGAGGAAGGGGTGGCCGGCGCGCCAGAGCACGATCGCGGCGAGCAGCGGTAGGCCGGGCAGCGCGGACCAGAAGGCCCGGTGTTGCAGTTCCACGTGGTCCCCCCTCCCTCTGGCCGGACCGGCGGAACCCTACTCAACCCCGTGGTCCGCAGATCAGGCGCGGCCGCCGTGCTGGCGGGTGACGGAGCTCGGGCCCACGAGGGCGAACCCCGCAGCGGCGACCGCCGACCGGCTGCGCGGGTCGGTGCACGCCGCGAGCTCGTCGGCCCAGCGGTAGGCCCACCGGTACCGGTGGCGCTCGCCGTCCTGGATGGCGCCGGGGTGCAGGTTGACCTCGACCACGTCACCGGCGACGTGGGCCAGGGCGTCGCGGAGGGTGCGGCCGTCGAAGCTGCCGGCTCCGTCGAGGCCCACGAAGCCGTCGCTGGTGGCCAGCCCCGCCGCGGCGAGGTCGGTGCCGAGCGACCGGGCCAGCCGCCGGACCACCACGCCGGTCGGGCCGCGGGCCTCGGACCACGGCCGGCGCACGAACCCGATGCCGTGCGCAGCGGCGGCTTCGAGGATCGGTGCCCGCAGGACCGGCCAGAGCTGGAGGTGCTGGTGGAGGTTGAGGTGGGTGATCGGGCGACCGCCGGAGGCGACGACCTCCAGCTGGGCCGCCAGCTCGCGGCGGACGTCGGCAGGGTCGACCCGCCCGGCGCCCAGGTCGACGACGAGGCGGCGCCACGACGGGCGGAACCGGCCCCGGCGATCGACCAGGGTGGGGATGGCGACGGCCGGTGCCACCGGCGGGTCCTCGCCCACCAGGGCCACGTGGGCACCGACCTCGAGGTCCGGTGCGCCCTCGAGGAGCGAGAGGGTGGCGACGGTGGCCGGGCCGTTGCCCAGGACCGAGGTGGCGGTCACGATGCCCTGGCGGTGGGCGGTCACGATGGCCTCGGCCGTGGCCGTGGTCAGGCCGTAGTCGTCGGCGGTCACCACCAGCTGGCGGGTGGTCGGGCGCACCACGTCGACTACGTCGCGGGGGCGGCGACGTAGAGCAAGGTGCGCTCCGGGCCGGCGGCCTCGGCGAAGCGGTGGGCGTGCAGCTCCTGGCGCTCGTCGCCGCGGCCGACCACCAGGACCCAGGTGGCGATGCGGGGGTCGTCGGAGGGCAGCCACCCCGGGGCCACCGGACCGACGCGGAGCTCGAGGGCGTCCTGGAGGCCGGCGAGCTCGAGGCCCGGCCAGCTGCGGGCGCCGAACGGCTCGGCCCAGGTGGGCACGTCGGCCCCGGCCACCACCTCGTCCTCGAAGCGCAGGTCGAGCGGCTCGCACCCGTAGGCGTCGGCCAAGCGGCGGCGCAGGGCAGCGACCTCGTCGGCCGACAGCCGATCGGGCGCCGGAGGCCCTGCGGCACGGCTGGGCGCGGCGACCGGCGCGGCCACCGGGGTGGACCGCAGCACGAGCTCCACCGGGTGCTCGATCTGCGACCGGACCCGGTCCAGCACCTCCTGCCAGTTGCGGCCGACGAGCTCCGAGCGGAAGGGGGCCGGGAGCGGGGCCAGCTCGGCCAGGACCGCCTCGAGCTCGTGGCGCGGCAGGCGGAGCAGGTCGTGGCGGTGCGGCTGGTTCACGAAGATCACGTTGCCGTTGACCCCGCGCCGGTCGGCCTCCAGCAGGAACGGCAAGGTCTCGCGCCAGTTGTCGGCCATCACGCAGAAGCTGAGCGTGATGCCCTTGCCGCTCTCCTCGCCGAGCGCCTGGAAGCGGTCGACGTTGCGCCAGATGGTGGGGGCGTGGACGCCGACGCGGATCGACTCCAGCGTCTCGGCCTGCATGCCGTCGATCGAGAGGATGGCGTGCGCCTCGAGCTCGCGGACGTAGCGCTCGACGTTCTCGTTGTAGATGGTGCCGTTGGTGGTGATGGTGACCTCGGGGCGGAGGCCGTGGTCCAGGAAGAAGTCCCAGATGCGGCGGTTCTCGCGCGAGGAACGGCTCGCCGCCCTTGAACTGGGCCCGGACGAGGTGCGGGAGGAACTCCTCGAGCTCGGCGAAGAACCGGTCGTCGTAGCCGGCGGGCAGCGGCGGCAGGCCCTCGCGCTTGGCCCGGATGGTCGACGAGAGGCCGCCGTTGCACATGATGCACTGCAGGTTGCAGCGGTTGGACAGGGCGAAGTCCATCATCAGCGGGAACGGGTGCGGGGCGCCCGTGGCATAGCGATCGAAGTGCGACGCCGTGGTCGCCGCCCGGCCGCCGGCCGCTTCGCCGATCTCGCACTCCTGGCAGGCGTACTCGTAGCTGCCCCGCTTCGAGCGCGGCGCGCTGGGCGGCGGTGTTGGCCCCCTCCCAGATGTCACGGAGCGACTGGCGGGCGGGACCGGACACCTGCCCCAGGTGGAACCCGGTGGCGCAGCAGGCCTGGACGGTCCCGTTGGGCTCGAAGTAGAGCGCCGAGTGGGGCGCGTAGCAGGCCGAGGAGAGCGGCGGGGCGGTGGGCGCCCGTCGGGCGAAGATCTTCGTGCGCACGCCCTCCCCCCTCTCGAGCCCCCGGTCCGACTGGGCCGAGGCTATCCGCCCGGCGTCGGGGCGGGCCGGGCCAGGACCCCGTCCAGCACGGCCCGGATGCGGGCGACGCCGACCGGCACGTCGTGGTGCTCGGCCACGAGCGAGCGGGCCCGGTCGCCCACCGTCGCCCGACGGTCGGCATCGCCGAGCAGGTCGGCCAGGGCGGCGGCGAAGGCCGCCACGTCGGGGTGCTCCACGGCGACGCCGGCGCCGTCGTCGGCCAGCCCGGCCACGCCGCCCGTGCGGAAGCAGACCAGGGGCAGCCCGGCGGCGCCGGCTTCGAGGGCCGCAAGGGGGAACGCGTCCTCGCGCGCCGGCAGGGCGAAGACGTCCAGGGCGCCCAGCAGGTGGTCGGGCCGCTCGCTGTGGCGGGCGTGGACGAAGCGGTGGTCCATCCCCAGCCGGCGGGCCTCGTCGGCGAGGTGGCGGCCGTCGATCGAGGCCGGGTCGCCGCCGATCCACGCGACCCACGGGTCCAGCTCCGGGTGGGTGCGGCGCAGCAGCCATGCGGCGTGCAGCAGGCGCTCGGGGTCCTTGCGCCAGTCCGGGAGGCCGACCGATCCCACCACCGCAGCATCGGCCGGGATGCCCAGCCGGCGTCGAGCCTCGGGCCGTGGGAGCGGGGCCACTGCGCCGACGTCGACGAACTCGTCGCAGCGGGTGGTGCGGGCGGGGTCCACGCCGTGGCCGGCGACGAGGAGCTCGGCCACGGGGTGCGACGCGGCGATGACGTGGTCGGCGCGAGCGAGCAGGAAGGCCAGGTCGACCGGGTCGAGCGTCAGGCGGAGGCCCACGTCCAGCTCGTGGACGTGCAGCACCACCGGCGTGGCCGGCGGCGGGTCGAGCGCCCGGAGCAGCGCCGCGGTGGGCGGCGTGGCGGCGTTCACGTACACGAGGTCCACGTCGGCCAGGCGGCGCACCGCCCGGCCCCGGGCCCAGGCCTGGGCGGGGGCCACCAGCGCCGCGCCGCCAGCTCGGCGGAGCGCAGCCGCCACCGGCTCGATCGGCTCGCGGCCCGTGGCGACGGCACGAGCCTCGGCGCCCGCCGCCCGGTAGGTGTCGAGCAGGGGTCCGCCCCGTGCCGTCACCACCGACGCCCGGTCGCCCCGGCCCTCGGCGAGGAGGCCGCGCAGGAGGTGGCCGAGCAAGATCGGTGGCCCGGTCCGCTCGGCGCCGTGCCCGAGGAAGGCGAGGTGGCGGCCGGCGTCGGCGGGGGTCCCCGGTCGGAGGCGATCGGCGGCGGGCACCGCGGAAGCTTCGCACGCCGCCGGGGAATCGGGGCCCTCGACGGGCGGCCGGTACGGTGGTCACCTCAGTTGGGGACGGTCCGGGGGACGGCGGTGCAGACGCGACGGGTGGTGCGCTCCGAGCAGTGGTGGGACCACAAGGTCCCGGTGCTCGTGGCGGCCGGCGCCCTGGCCATCGGCAGCCGGCCGGGCGCAGCGTCGCTCGGCGACCTCGGCCAGCTGGTGCTCCTGGTGGTCTCCGTGGTCGGGGTGGCGGCCTTCGGCCACCTGGTCAACGACTGGTGCGACCTGGAGGCCGACGCTCGAGCGGGCAAGGGCAACCGCCTCGTCGCCCTGTCCGGTGCGCGCCGCACGACCCTGGTGGCGGCTGCGCTCGTCGTCGGGCTGGCGCCCTGGCTGCTGCTCGAGCGCCGACCCGCCGCCCTGCTCGCCCTGGCGCTGGAGCTCGCGCTGCTCCTGGCGTACTCCGTGCCGCCCCTGCGCCTGAAGGGCCGCGGCGCCCTCGGTGCGGCGGCCGACGCCGGCTACGCCTACGCCGTCCCGCTGGTGCTGGTGGTGCTGGCGGTCGGACCGAGGGGCCACCCCCACGCCGGTCCCCTGCTCGCGGTGCTGGCCCTGTGGGGGTTCGTGCAGGGGCTGCGCGGGATCCTCTGGCACCAGATCGAGGACCTCGACGCCGACCAGGCCGCCGGCACCTCGACCTGGGCGCTCGCGCTCGGTCGCCCGCGCGCCGAGCGCCTGGTGGGCACGGCGCTGCTGCCCGTCGAGCTCGTGCTGCTCGCCGCGCTCGTGGTCCTGGTCGGGCGGTGGTGGATCGCCGGGCTGCTGGTGGGGTTCGCCCTGTGGCGGACCTTCCAGCTGCTGTTCCTGTGGACCGAGCCGCTGGACCCGTCCTCGCTGCGCCAGCTGCGCCACCGGGTGCAGGTCGTGGGCTTCGAGTACGTGAACGACCTCCTCGAGCGCTGGCTGCCCCTGGCGGCGGTGGTGTGGGTGGCCTGGTCCTCGCCGTGGTGGTGGCTGGGGGTCGCCGCGGTGCTCCTGGGCTTCCGCAACGCGGTGCGCACCTTCGTGGCGTGGGACGTGTGGGTCCTGCCGGACGGCATCGAACGGCTGGCCTATGCCCGGCGGGCCAGCCGCGACATCCAGGAGGTGGCTCGCCGTCGGCGGGCGCGGGTGGCGGCCGGGCCCGGCGCGCTGGCGGACCCGGCGGCGCGCCGCTGGGTGTTCGTGGTGTGCGGGCCCGCCATGCACGTCGAGACCCTGGCCACCGCCCTCGGCCACCTGCGGCCGCTCACCGCCGCCGAGATCTGGGTGGTCACCGACGTTCGCCGGAACGCCATCCCGATCGACCACCCGGGGATCGACCACGTGGTCGACGTCGCCACGCCGGGCGAGCTCGACGACCACCAGGCCAGCATCTGGCTCAAGACCTCCGTCCACCGCCACCTCCCGCAGGGGGAGTGGTGCTACCTCGACAGCGACATCATCGCGGTGGCCCCCGGCGTCGAGGTGGTGTTCGACCATCGAGACGGTCCGGTGGCCTTCGCCTCGGACCTCACGATCCGCGAGAACTCGGTCGACCGGTTCAGCCCGTGGGCCATGACCTGCTCCTGCCTCGGCTACGACGACGAGCACTCCTGCGGCCACCTCCGGGAGCAGCTCGCGGCGCGCTTCGACGTCGAGGTCCCGGGCGACTGGCTCCACTGGAACGGCGGGGTCTTCGTCTTCGGTCCGGAGGCGGCGCCCGTGCTCGACCTGTGGCACGAGCGGGCCGTGGCCTCCTTCGCCTGGCCCGAGTGGCGCACGAGGGACCAGGGCGCCCTGATCGCCACCGTGTGGTCGCTCGGCCTCCAGGACCTGCCCCGGCTGCCCCCGACCTGCAACTTCATCGCCGACCTGGGCAACTTCGACCTGTGCCTCGACGTGGAGCGTGGGTGGGCGCACCACCCGTCCGGGCCGTGGTACGACGCACGGCTGCTGCACTGCTACACGAGCGCCCTCGAGGACCCCGAGTGGGACCTGGGCCGCGACGTCGAGGCGGTGGTCCTGCGCCGGAGCCGGGTGCGCATCTACCGCTACCGCCGGGCCGAGGCCCAGTCGAAGGTCGCCATGGCGGCCAACGACGTGCGGTGGAGCGTGCAGGAGCGCCTCGAGCTCACCGCCCTGCGGGTGCGCCGCTTCCCGCGCCGGCTGGCGCCCGGCCGCCTGTGGCGGGCGGTGCTGGCCCGCCTGGGACGCTCGGTGGGCGAGCCGCCACCGCCCGGTCCCCAGCGGGCCGACGGCCCGGCCTGACGTCCGGACCGCTCACGTCCAGGCGGTGCTGGCCTCGCGGGTCCTCGGCCGGAGGACGAGGGCCAGCCCGCTGAGGGAGCCGTCGCCGTCGCGGCGGGCGGAGCCGATCAGCTCGTGGTCGCCGCTGGCCTCGACGCCGTTGAGCAGGAGCCAGAAGCGGTCGTCGTCGGTCGGGGCCCGCCGCGTGGCCTGGTGCCAGGACCCGGGATCGCCGAAGGCCGACGCCAAGCGGGCCATGAGCTCGGCCACGGACCGCCCGTCGAGGCCGCTGCCGTCCACCACGAGCGCCGGATCGAGGCGCTGCACCGAGACCGTGCCCTCGAGGTCGACGGTGAAGTGCCCCTCGGGCCCCGCGGACGGGGCCGGCGTCGGGTCGGCTGCGCCTGCGGTCGCGACCTCGGGGAACGGGAGCCACGCCCACCGGCTGGAAGGGCCGGCGACAGGCGTGCCCGGGACCTCATCGGCGTAGCGGTCGCGCTCGGGCCGTGGTCGCTGGAGCAGGTCGGCCCGGTGGGCCAGGGCGTCGACGTGGCTGGTCCAGGCGGCGAGGCGCGGCCCGGTGAGCTCGGGCTCGGTGGCCCGCAGGGTGGCGACCACCGCGGCGAGCTCGTCGCCACCGAGCTGGTAGAGGCTGTGCTCCACCGGCAGGCGGACGACGTTGACGCCGACGTCGAGGCCGCGAGCCTCGGCCAGGCCGAGCGTGCGGTGGAACTCGCGCCAGTTCGACGCCATCAAGCAGGTGGTGATCGACACGTGGTCCGCGCCGACCAGCTCGACGAAGCGGTCGAGGTGCGCCAGGACGTCGGGCAGGTGGGCGCCCACCCGGATGGCGTCGTAGGTCTCGGTGGTCGCCCCGTCGATCGACACGATGAGGTGGGGCTGGAGCACCTCGACCAGGCGCTCCACCCGAGGGGTGAGGGTGGTGCCGTTGGTGATGATGCTGACCGCAGGGGGGCGCTCCAGGGCGGCCAGCTGCTCCATCGCTCGGAGCGGCTCGGCGCCGAGGAAGGGCTCACCGCCGGCGAACTGGACGCTCTCGAGGTGGGGGAGGAACTCGGCCAGCTCGTCGAAGAACGCGTCGTCGTAGGCCCTGGGGAGCGGCGGCAGGTGCTCGCGGCGGCTGCGGATGGCCGAGGACCACTCGCCGTTGCACATCGCGCACTGGAGGTTGCAGGTGTTGGTGAGCGCCAGCTCCATCCGCCGGGGCCAGCGCGGTCGAGGATCGGTGGGGCGGAGGTGGTCGTAGCCGCGGGCGAAGACGATCTCGTCGTTGCCCTCGCGCACCTGCCACGCGCAGAACTCGCAGCCCTCGTCGTAGGAGCCGCCTTCGAGGGCGGTGCGCAGGCGATCGGCCTCGGCGCTGTCCCAGATCTCACGGATGCTCTGGTGGGCGACGTCGCCGAGGAGGGTGCCGGTGTTCTGGCAGCACGCCCGCGCTCGACCCACCTGGTCGAAGTAGATGGTGCTGTGGGGGGCGTAGCAGGCCGACCAGGCCGGCGGCACCGGCGCGGGGACCTCCGGCTCGGCGCGCACCTCGATGCGGCGGCTGCGGCGCAGCGCCTGGCGAAGGCGACCGGCGGCGCGGCTTGCGCCCGGCCCCTCGGGGCTGCCCTCCGGCGCCGGTGCGCACCCACCTCCCATCGGCCCAGTCTGGCCCCTGGCCCGCCGGACCGGCGGTTCGCCGAGGCCCGGTAGGCTGGCGCGCCGCCACCGCAGGGGGAAGGTTGCAGGATGTGCGGCATCGCCGGGATCGTCGGGCCGGGCGCTGAGCGCCAGCAGGCAGCGCTCGACCGCATGCTCGCCGCGCTCGAGCACCGGGGCCCGGACGAGGGCGGCCGGTGGTCGGGCCCCTCGGCGCTGCTGGGCATCCGCCGCCTCTCGATCGTCGATCCGGTCGGCGGCCACCAGCCGGTGGTCGACGCCGAGGCCGGCGTGGTGGTCGTGGCCAACGGGGAGGTCTACGGCCACGACCGCATCCGGGCCCGGTTCCCGGACTTCCCCTACCGGTCGGGCTCCGACATCGAGGTGGTGCCGGCGCTGCACCGGGCGCACGGCGACGGCTTCCTGGCCGCCCTGCCGGGCACCTTCGCCCTGGCCCTCTGGGAGGCGGGCCCGGGCCGCCTCACCCTGGCGCGCGACCGGTTCGGCGAGCGGCCGCTCTACTGGGCCCACCGGCCCGACGGGCTCCTGCTGTTCGCGTCGGAGCCCCAGGCGCTCCGCGCCTCCGGGCTGGTGGAGGTCGAGGTCGACCGAGCGGTGGTGGCCCAGCAGCTCCGTCAGGGCTACGTGCCCCCGGGACGGTCGATCTGGCAGGGGATCTCGTCGCTGCCGCCGGCGTCCTCGCTGCGGTTCGAGGTCGGCGGCCAGCCGCTCCTCGAGCGCTGGTGGTCGCCGCCGGAGGTGGTCGAACCGGCGGGAGGCGTCGGCGATCCGGTCGCCTGGTTCCGGACCGCCCTCGACCGTGCCGTGCAGGACCAGCTCGTCGCCGACGTCCCCGTCGGCACCCTGCTCTCCGGTGGCCTCGACTCGTCCACCGTCTCGGCCTTGGCCGCCCGCCACCACCGCCGTATCGCCGGCTTCGCCTTCGACATGCCGGGCGACTCGGAGGTCCCGTACGCCCAGGCGGTGGCGGACCGGCACGGCATCGACCTCCACGTCCTCCGGCCTTCACCAGACGACCTGGTCGACCTGCTCCAAGACGTGGCCCGCACGTGGGGCGAGCCCCTGGGCGACTCCTCCACCGTGCCGACCCTCCTGCTGAGCCGCTTCGTGCGGCGCGAGGTGACGGTGGCGCTCACCGGTGACGGGGCCGACGAGCTGCTCGGCGGCTACCTGTGCTGGGCGCGGCCCTTCCTGCACCCCGACGACCCGGCCCGCGCTGCGGCCGGCGGGTCGGCACCGGCACCGTCGCGCTGGTGGGCCCGGGGCAGCCGAGCACGCCGCACGGGCGGTCGATCGGTGCCGGCCGGCACCGAGGTGGCTCGCCGCTACGCCGACTTCCGCTCCTACTTCTCGGCGGCCGAGCTGGTGGGCCTCGGCCTCCCGCCGGCCTCCGGGGCCGACGTCGACGTGTCCGGGTACGGGTACGGCACGGCCGACGACATCAGCCGCTTCGACCTCGACCACTACCTGCCGGGCGACATCCTGGTGAAGACGGACCGGGCGTCGATGGCCACCGGGCTCGAGGTGCGGGCCCCGTTCCTCGACGTCGAGGTGGCCGAGGGCTGCCTCCGGCTGCCGGCCCGGTGGAAGGTCGACGCCAGCCACGAGAAGCTGCTCCTGCGCGAGGCCTTCGGCGACCTGCTGCCGCCGCAGGTGGTGGCTCGCCCCAAGCAAGGCTTCGGTTCGCCCATGGCGCGGTGGCTCGCCGAACCGGCGGTGGCCGACCTGGTCCGCGCCGAGCTGACCGATCCGGGTGCGCCGCTGTTCGACCTCTTGGACCGCGCGGCGGTGGCTCCCTACCTGGCCACGCCCGACCAGCGGCTCTGGAACCTGTTGACCCTCGCGCTCTGGTGGCGCCACCACCGCCCCGGCGCCGGCGGCGGCACGGCGGTGGGCCCGCAGCCCTGAGGGGCGGGGCTGCCAGGCGGCCGCTCAGCCCGCCGCCGGCTCGGCGGGCGTGCTCCAGGGGTGGGGGCGGGTGCCGCCGCTCCTCACGGTGAAGGTGGCACCGTCGAGCGTCCCGTCCGGCCGGCGCAGGGCGGTGCCGTACACCTCGGCCCGCGGCGTCGCGCCCACCGGTCCGAGCTGCAGGCAGAAGCGGTCATCATCGGTCGGCTGGCGGCGGGCCACGTAGGCCCACTGGTCGTGGTCGGCGAACGCGGCTCCGAACCGCTGGCCGAGGTCGACCACCGCGGCGCCGTCGAGGTCGTCCAGGTCGATGGGCAGCCCGTCGTCGTGCCGGACCGTCCGCAACGTGCCGGAGCGATCGACCACCAGCACCGCCTCCGGGCCGTCGTGGGGCGGGAGCGCGGTGCCGGCGCTGCCGGCGGTCTCCTCGGCGAAGGGCAACCACGCCCACCGGCTGGTGGGCGGGGGCGCCACCGGCTCGCCGGGCATGCCGTGGTCCGGTCCCCGGGCGGGGCCGTCGCTGCGGAGCACGGCGAGCCGGTTCGCCAGGGCCTCCCGGTGACCGGCCCAGGCGGCGGCCCGCGAGCCGGTGAGGTGGGCCTCCCGAGCGGCGAGGCCGGCGACGACCGCAGCGAGCGCCGGCTCGTCGAGGCGATAGAGGCTGTGGGCGGCGGGGGAGCGCACCACGTTGACCCCGACGTCGATGCCGCGCTCCTCGGCGAGGGCGAGGACGTCGGCGAACTCGTGCCAGTTGCCGACCATGAGGCAGGTCGTGATCGACACCTTGCCGGGTCCGAGGGCGGCGCGCAGACGGTCGAGGTTGGCCAGGACGTCGGGCAGGTGGGCGCCGACCCGGATGGCGTCGTAGGTCTCGGCGGTCGCGCCGTCGAGCGACACGATCACGTCGGG
This sequence comes from Aquihabitans sp. G128, assembly GCF_019048865.1. Taxonomy (GTDB): domain Bacteria; phylum Actinomycetota; class Acidimicrobiia; order Acidimicrobiales; family Iamiaceae; genus Aquihabitans. The sequence continues at coordinate 3,847,613 of NZ_CP077604.1, forward strand.
CCGCAGCCCCTCGACGATCCGCTGGACCCTCGGGGTGTAGGTGGTGGCGTTGGTGATGATGGTGACGGCGGGCGGGTCGTCGAGGGCGAGGAGCTGTTCCATCACCCGCAGCGGCTCGGCACCGAGGAACGGCTCGCCACCGGCGAACTGCACCTGTTCGGCGTGCGGGAGGAACTCGGCCAGCTGGTCGAAGAACTCCTCGCCGTAGGCCTTGGGGAGGGGCGGCAGGCCCTCCCGCTGGGTTCGGATGGCGGAGCTCCACTCGCCGTTGCACATGGCGCACTGGAGGTTGCAGGTGTTGGTGAGCGCGAACTCCAGCTGGCGGGGCCAGCGGGGGCGCCGCACGTCGGGCCGGAGCTCGTCGAAGCTCCGGGCGAACACGATGGCGTCGTTGCCCTCGCGCACCTGCCACTCGCAGAACTCGCAACCGGCGCCGTAGTCGTCGACCTCGAGGGCGTGGCGCACGCGCTCGGCCTCGGCGCTCTCCCAGATCTCGCGGAGCGACTGCCGGGTCACGTCGCCGAGGTGGACGCCGGTGTTCTGGCAGCAGGCCCGGACCTTGCCGCGCTGGTCGAAGTACATCGACGAGTGGGGGGCGTAGCAGGCCGACCAGCGGATCGGTGCCGAGGCGGGGGCGGGGGGCGTCGAGCGGTCGGGCCGGCGCAGCAGGGCGCGGCGGGCGGCCCGCCGCAACCCTCCGGACCGACCCTCGTCCACCCCCTCCACCGGGTCAGTCTGGCACCTCGCCCCGACACCTCCTCTCCGTCGATCCTCGCCGCGCCGGGATCGGGAGGCGAGGCTCAGGGGCGCGTGGCGACCAGGGCGGCGTGGGCGTAGGGGTAGCCCCGGTCGAGCGGGATGGAGCGCATCGTCCAGCCGAGGGCGTCGAGGACCGCGGCCGCGTCGTCCAGCGGGCGCGGGTTCAGCGCATCGCCGGCGGTGATCCGCAGCAGGCGGACGGCGACGAGCTCCTGGGCCATGCCGAACCGGTGCTTCCAGCGGGGGCGGGTGGCGACCTCCTTGAGCACGAGCACGCCGCGGTCCCGGAGGGACCGGCACGCGGCGCGCACGGTGGTGCCCAGCGCCGGCGGGTCGAGCAGGTAGAGGACGTCCCCGACCACGACGGCGTCGTACGCCCCCGCGGGCGGCTCCCACCCGGCCGGCACGACCTCGAAGGCCACCCGATCGGCGAGGCCGAGGCGTCGGGCGGCCCGGCGCCCGTGGCGCACCTTGTCGCTCGAGATGTCGACCGCGTGGACCGTCCGCCGGTCCGAGGCCAGCACGAGGTGGAGGGACAGCAGCCCGTGGCCGCAGCCCAGGTCGAGGATGTGCCCGCTGGCGGGCACCAGCGCCTCGACCGCGTCGAGGGGCGCGCAGCGCTGGCGGATCGCGGTGTGCAGGCGCACCTGCGGCCCGGCGTCGGCGAAGCCCGATCGAGCCCGGCGGGCTGCCTCGCTCGTGGTCGGTCGCATGCGCGGATCTCCTGGGCGGGCGGCGATCGTCCGGGCGCCGCCCGGGGCGGATCGCGTGCGGGGCCGGATTGGTACCGTACCCCCGCCCGGATACGCTCCTGACCCCGGCCGGCACCCTCGGCCGGGACCGGGAGTGGTCGTGGTGGCAGCGAATCTCGAGGCGAGCGCTGGCCTCCACCGACCATCGACCGAGCGCCTCCGGCGGGCCGTCGGCGCGCTGGTGGCCGTGGCGGCCGTGCTGGCGCTGGCCCAGGCCGTCGTCGACGTCGCCGCTCGCGCCGCCGAGATCCGGGCCGTCCCCGCGCTCGTCGCCCTCCACCTGGACCTCGTGCTGATCGTGGTGGTGGCGATCGCGCTCGTCCTCCGGCTGGCCCGCCGCAGCCCGGGCCCGAGGGGGGCGGGCGGGTGGCGGCTGGCGACGGCGGGCGCCGCCACGATCGCCATCGTCGCCATCCGCTACGGCGTGTCCCCGGCGGAGCCCACCCGAGGCGTCCTGGTGCCGCTGCTCCTCGTGCCCGCAGCCGCCCTGCTCGCCGACCTGGTCCGCACCCGGGGCGACCTCGGGCCGCAACCGCTCTTCCGCGGGGCGCTCGCCTGGTGCAGCGTCGCGGGGGCCGACCTCCTCGCCCTCTCCGTCGGCGCCGGCCGGGTGGAGCGCCTCGACGTCGGTCCCACCCTCGTCCGACCGGCCGGGATCAGCGTGGTCGTGGTGGCCGGCGTGGCGGCCGTCGCCGCGAGCCGCAGCCGGTCGTTCTTCGACGCAGCGGCGATGGCCCTGGCCGCCGCCGCAGGCGCAGGGCTGGTCGCGGTCGGGTCGCCGGCCGACCGCACGGTGCCCGCCGGCACCCCGCTGCTCGCCGCCGGGGTGCTCGCCGCGGCGCTGGTGGCCTGGGAGCCGGCCCGCCGTCGGGCGGGCGCCCTCGGTCGTCGGGTCGCGACGCTGGCCGCTCGTCCCCTCGGACCGGTGCGACGCCGGGCTTCGGCCGCTCGGGCACGCGCCGCCACGCCGACGCCGGTGCGGGTGGAGCCCCGTCCGCGCCTGGACCGGCGCAGCCGCCTCGTGGCCGGCGCCATGGCGATGGGCTCTGCGGCCTTCGTCGGCTCCGGCGCCTGGTGGGCCCATCGGGTCGGGTGGCAGCCCACCGGGCACTCGGCCACCGTCATGGCCCGCTCCTACGACGTCGGCACGGCCGACCACCCCCTGGTCGGCATGATCACCAGCCTCGGCAACCGCGGCTTCGCCTCCCACCCCGGGCCCCTGCTGTTCGACCTGCTGGCACCGCTCGTCCGTGCGTTCGGGATCCAGGGCGGTGCGCTGGTCGGCGGGGTGGTCGCCGCCGTCACCTGCTGGTGGGTCGCCACCTGGGCCGCGTGGCGGGCTGGTGGCGCGATCGCCGCCGTCGTGGCGTGGGTGACCAGCGCGCTGGTCCTGCAGATCGCCGCCCTGGGCATGGTGGCCGATGCCAACAACGTCTCGCTCACCGTGCCGGCCATGTTCACCGCCGTCGTGGCGGCCTGGGCCGCGTGCACCGGCACGTGGCGGGCGTGGTGGTGGGCGCTGGTGCTCGGGAGCTTGGCCGCGCAGGCGTACCTCCCCCACGGGCTGATCGTCCTCGGACCCGTCCTCTGGTCGGGCTGGGTGGTCGCCCGGGCGCGGAAGGCGCAGGACGATCCGGCGAGCGCGCGGCGGGCCCGGTCGGCGTGGCGCGTCGGCTGGGTGATCGGCGTGCTCGTGTGGCTCCAGCCGGTGATCGAGGCGATCACGTCGCAGGGCGGCAACGTCCGCACCCTGGCCGGCGAGGTCGCCAACCCGGAGCCGTCGGTGGGCCTCGGCGGGATCCCACGGTTCGCGGCCTGGCTGGTCGCCGTGCCGCCCCGTTGGAACGAGGTCACCCGGAGCTTCGCCCTGCCGGGTGCAGCTTCGGACTACGTCGGGGGTTCGGTGCTGGCGGGCCTGCTCGTCCTCGCCCTGTTGTGCGGGGCCTGGTACCGCACCCGGCGCGCGGCGCCGCCGCGCGAGCGCCAGCTGCGGATCCTCGTCGCCCTGGTGGTGGTCGGGGCCATGGTCGATGCCACGCAGCTCCCGAGCGACCTGCTCCACTCCTTCCAACTGCTCTGGCTGGTGGTGGCGTCGCTCACCGTGTGGTTCGCGGTGGCCACCTCGCTCTGCTTCGCCGCCGAACGGCGCCTGGCCGCGTCCGCCGGCGCACCGCGACGACGGCGAGTGGCGGTCCGGGTCGGCGGTGCCTTCGCCGCGGCCGTGTTCCTGGTCGCCGCGGTCTCCGGGCCGAACACCATCGGCGACGTGAAGGGCAGCGACTACACGATCGACGCCATGGTCGGCCCGCTGACGGACCAGACGCTCGACGCGCTGCCCGATCGCACCCCGGTCCTGGTGCTGGGGCTGGACACCCGCTTCAACGTCGCGGCGTTCGACACCGTGACGTCGCACCTCATCGTCGGCGGCATCCCCGTCCGGGTCGAGCCGGCGATCGTGCACTACGGCGCCCGGCGGCAGGTCCACGGGTCCTGGGACGGGCCGATGCTGTGGGTGACGAGCGGGGTGCCGCCGGTGAAGCCGGCCGGGACCCGCCTCGCGGCGGCCTCGGTGCCCGGCTGGTCGAAGGCTCGCTTCGATCGGCTCGCCGAGGAGGTGGGCCGCCAGGCCCGGTCCGGCCCGTCGCTGCGGATCGAGCCGTGGGCGCTCGACGCCCTCCCCCGGTACGTCGGGGCCTGGATCTCGGACCGGCCGTGCCAGGTCGTGGCCGACATCCGCAGCGGGCGGCGATCGGTCGCATCCCTCCCCGCCGGGTTGCTGCTCGTGCTGTACGCCGATGCCGCCATCGCGTCCCCTGCGCTCCCGGCGGGGATGCTCGACCGGGCCACCGCGATCGTGGGCCAGGGCCCGATCGAGGTCTGGCGGGTGGAGCGCGACGAGCCCGGGCCGATCTCGTCCGACCTCCTCCTCCGCGACGGGACCTCCTGCCCCACGGCTCCGGGGGCCGGCCGGTAGGGTCGACGGGTGCTCCGGATCCGCCACTCGTCGTTGCTGCTGCGTGACCTCACGTCCTACGCGCATGAACCGGGCGTGGGGGCTGCTCCTGGTGGTGCTGGTGCTGGGCCTGTTGATGCTGGTCGGCACCGCCACGCAGAGCGCGGTCCCGGTCGCGGTCTACACGCTGCTCTGAGCCTCGGTGGCCACGCGCATCCTCGGCATCAGCGGCCTGTACCACGGCGCGGCCGCCGCCCTGGTGGTCGACGGCGAGGTGGTGGCGGCGGCCCAGGAGGAGCGGTTCACGCGGCGCAAGAACGATCCGTCGCTCCCCGTCCGCTCGATCGAGTACTGCCTCCGGGCGGGCGGCGTCGAGCGCGACGGCATCGACCTGGTGGCGTACTACGAGAAGCCGGTGGCCTCGTTCGTTCGGGTCCTCAAGACCTTCGGGGCCATCGGCATCAAGGGCTTGCCGACCTTCCCCCGGGCGATGGAGGAGTCCCTGCGCACCAAGCTCTGGGTCTCCTACGACATCGAGAAGGCGCTCCGGAAGCTCGGGTTCGATCGCCCGGGGGACGTGGTCTTCGCGGAGCACCACGTCAGCCACGCCGCCGCCGCCTTCTACCCGTCGCCGTTCGACCACGCCGCGATCCTCACCTTCGACGGCGTGGGCGAGTGGGCCACCACGTCGATCGGCAGCGGTCGGGGTCGGCGCATCGACCTGTTGCGCGAGCTCCGGTTCCCCTCCTCGATCGGGCTCCTGTACTCGGCCTTCACCCATGCGGCCGGCTTCTCCGTGAACAGCGGCGAGTACAAGCTGATGGGCCTGGCCCCGTTCGGTGAGCCCACCTACCGGGACCGCATCCTGGGGGACCTGATCGACCTCCGCGACGACGGGTCCTTCACGGTCGACCTCACCTGCTTCGACTACCTCGCCGGTCGCCGGATGACGAACGACCGGTTCGACCAGCTCTTCGACGGCCCCCGGCGGGCGCCCGACGCCCCCGTCACGCGGCGCGAGTGCGACCTCGCCCGGTCGATCCAGGACGTCGTCGAAGAGGTGGTCCTGCGGGTGGCCCGCCACGCGCACGAGCTCACCGGCGCCTCGCAGGCCGTGCTCGGCGGCGGCGTGGCGCTCAACTGCGTGGCCACCGGCCGGCTGCTGCGAGAGGGGCCGTTCGAGGACGTGTGGGTCCAGCCGGCCGCCGGCGATGCCGGTTCCGCCCTCGGCTGCGCCCTCTGGGCCTGGCACGAGGTCGCGGAGGGCGAGCGGCCCGCACCGAGCACCGACGGCATGTCCGGGGGGTTCCTCGGGCCCCGGCCGGACGACGGCGCGGGCACCGACGTGGCCTCGGCGCTGCTCGCGGCGGGCCGGCCCCACGAGCGCATCGCCGATCCCGTCGAGCTGGCTCGCCGGGTGGCCGGGCACCTGGCCGACGGCGCGGTCGTCGGGGTGTGCACCGGTCGGCTCGAGTTCGGTCCCCGGGCCCTGGGGCACCGGTCGATCCTGGCCGACGCCCGCGACCCGGCCATGCACCGCCGCCTGAACGTCGCCACCAAGCACCGCGAGACCTTCCGCCCCTTCGCCCCGGTCGTGCTCGAGCGCGCCGTGTCCGACTGGTTCGACCACGACCGGCCGTCGCCCTACATGTCGTTCGTGGCCACGGTGCGGGGCGCGGAGCCGGCGCCGGCGCCGGGGCCGGGGGCTCCGACCGACGTCGAGGACCTCACGGCCCGGCTGGCCGAGGTCCGCTCACCGATCCCGGCGGTCACCCACGTCGACGGCACGGCCCGGATCCAGACCGTCGACCCGGACCGCCACGCCGACCTGCACCGCCTGCTGGTCGAGTTCGAAGCCCTCACCGGCTGCCCCGTCCTCGTCAACACGTCGTTCAACGTGCGCGGGGAGCCGATCGTCGCCTCGGCCGAGGACGCGTACCGCACGTTCCTGGCGACCGACATCGACTGGCTGGTGCTCGACGACTGCCTGCTGGCCAAGCACGAGCAGGCGGAGCGGGCCGAGGTGCCCGCTCCCGCCGCCGACGCCTGAGGCGAGCCGGAGCGAGATCCGCCGGTGCCGGCCTCAGCCGGCGCTCCGCCCGAGCTGCCGCAACGTCGGCTCCAAGGATGCGTACAACGCCGAGGCGACGAGCTTGGCGCCGAGCTCGTTGGTGTGCACCGAGTCCCAGAACACGGGTTGGCGCACGTCGTCGAAGGTGGTGGTGAGGTCGGTGACGCCGAGGGCTTCCAGCCCGGCCCGGGCCGAGGCGGAGGTCGTCTGGAACGACCCGATGGCGTCGGGGTCGAGCCCGGCCGCCTCGAAGCGCCGCGGTCGTCCCCGGTCAGCACCGCCTTGTCCCTGAGGTCCGGCTGCCAGAAGAACCGGATGGGGACCGAGGCCTCCTTGGCGTAGGTGCGCGCCACCTCCACCCCGTGCCGGTACCGCTGGAACACCAACCGTCCCGACGCCGTCGGCCCGAGCGGGGCGTCGGGCTTGCTGGTCCGGTACGACGGCAGGTCGTCGGGGTCGGTGCCGTCGGCCTCGGCCCGCTCGCGGAGGATCTGGTCGAGCTGGGCGTCGACGAGGGAGGCCGGCTCGTCGGAGCGGCCTCGGCCCTGCGCGGCGAGGACCCCTTGGAGGGCGAGGTCGTTGGCGCCGTCGTAGAAGACCACCAGGTCCGGCGGGGCGCTCCAGGACAGCCGCTCGATGAGGAGCACCACGGACTGCCAGTCGACCGTGGCGGGCACGGCCAGGTTGCGGACCTCGAGGGCGACCCCGTCGGCGTCGGCCCGCCGCACCAGCTCCGAGGCGATCGTGTGGTCGTCACGCTGGCCGGCGCCGAACGCCGCCGAGCCGCCGAAGAGCCAGACGACGAGGGGCGGGCCGAGCGCCGGGTCGGGTGCCCGGGTGGCCCGCACGCCGTCCTCGATGTTGATGTAGTCGGAGGAGAGGTCCCGGAGCTGCCAGCCGCCCGAGGCGGCGTTGAACTGGAGGCCCCGCCAGGCGTGCAGGAGGTCGACGCGCAGGTCCTTGGCCCACGGCGCGCCGGCGAAGGCCGGATCGTCCTCCGCGTGTCGGGTGAACGTGCCGCCCGAGATGGGGGACGCCGCGGTGGGCGAGGACGAGCGGCCGAAGGGGAGCGTCGGGGGGCCGACCAAGGCGACGGCGGCGACCGCTGCGGCCAGCGGGACGGCCAGTCGGGCCCGACCACGTCGACGGGTCCCCCGGGTCGGTTCGAGCTCGCGGGCCGCCATGCTGCCGGGAGCGGGCGCCGCACCGGTCGCGGTGCGCATGCGCCGCGGGTCGACCACGGTCCAGGCCGTCTCGGGGGTCGCCCAGCCCGGATCGAGCGGCGAGTAGCCGACGGCGCGCGAGACCAGGTTGACCGGGGTGATGACGAACAGGACGAGCAGCCCGCCCACGGTGCGGGTGATGCCCACCGATGCCATGCGGGCGAGGCGCTGCACGGCCGATCGCACGCCGTCGGCCACCCCGGGCACCCGGGCGTGGAGCTCGAGCAGCGCCACGACGGCGAAGCTCACGAGGGCGAAGGCGATCGGCGAGCCGTGCCGCCGCCACAGGAGGGCGTTGGCCACCAGGGCGCCGACGGCCAAGCCGGCGACGCCCGGGGAGCGCTCGGGCCGGCCGGCGGAGGACGGCCACCGGACCAGCGCGCCGTAGGCGAGCACGGTGCCGACCGTCGTCGCCCCGACCGGCAGCACGACGCCGAACCGCATCGCGACGATCGCCGCCGCCCCGGCGGCCGTGGCTGCAGCCGCCCCGAGCGCCCGCCGGGACCGGCCCTGGTCGAGCGCCGCGGCGATGGCCACGACCGAGGCGCCGACGACGGCAAGCAGCGCCACGAGCCACCGCTGCTCGGCCCGGACGGGCAGCAACCGCAGGATGGGGCCGGCCGTCCCCAGGGCCCAGGCGGCCACGAGGAGCCGGCGCATCGGCGCTCCCGGCCGCGCTGAGGTGCCCACGCCGCAAGACGCTACCGGGTGGGTCTCGGCGGCGGCACGCGTGCCGCCTGCGGTGCGCTGCGGGGACTGCGGCGTTCGCCGATGGATCGACCATACTGGCCCGATGTCGTTCGCCTCCCGGCTCCGTGCTCGGCTGCGCCCGCCGGACGCCGGTGCGCTGCCGACGACCGAGGCGCGCGACCCCGACCCCGAGGCGGCGGCCGTCGCCTCGGAGGTCCCGGCCCCGGCCGAGGAGGCCCCTCGCGCCGAGGCACCGGGCCCGGCGCCGGTGATCGACGAGACGTTCCCGGCCGACGACGTCGCCCGGTACTACGACGAGTGGAACGAGCGCTACGAAGCGGTGTTCGGCGACGTCTACCAGCACCTCAAGGCCACCGACCACGATGAGCTCCTCGACCACATGATCGAGGTCGCGGGGGTGTCCGACGGCGAGCGACTGCTCGACGCCGGGTGCGGCATCGCCGGCCCGGCCCGGCACTTCGCCGCCCGGCGGCGCGTCCATATCGACGCCGTGACGGTCTCGGCCGCCCAGGCCGAGCGCGCCCGCGAGCTGGTGTCGGAGCAGGGCTTCGACGATCGGATCTCGGTCCACGTGGGGGACTTCCACCACCTCGAGGACGCGGTCGAGGGCGGCACCTACGACCTCGTGTACTTCCTCGAGTCCCTCGTGCACGCCGCCGATCCGGCGCAGGTGCTCCGCTCGGCCTTCGCCGTGCTCCGGCCCGGCGGCCGCCTGTACGTGAAGGACTTCTACCGCGGTCGGAGCGACGACCCGGCTGCGCAGCGGACGATCGACGAGTGCGTCGAGGCCACCAACCGCATCTGCCACCTCACCATCCGCAACACCGAGGACGTGCTGGGGTGGATCGAGGCCGCCGGCTTCGAGATCGCCCTCTCGCAGGCGCTGGCCGTGCCCGCCTACTCGATCGCCGATGGCCACGAGTTCTGCAGCCGCTACGACCTCGACGTGGCCGCCGGGCGCGACCACACCACCACCTACTACCTCGACAACCTCGAGATCGTCGCTCGCAAGCCGGCGCGGCACGACGAGGGGCGCGCCGCGGGTGCCGCCTCGGAGCCGGCCATCGAGGTCGTGGCCGCGCCGCCGGTGGTCGGCGTGCGCAGCGCGGACATCGCGGGCCGGCTGGCCCGCGACGGCTACGTCCGCCTGGGACCCTGCCTGGACGCCGCGGAGGTCCGGGCCGCCGCCGAGGTGTTCGACGAAGCGATGCGGACGGCCGACCGGCCCGTGGGCGACGAGTGGTTCCCCACCGGGCTGCTGCCCGACCCGGAGGTCCGGTCGCTGATCACGGAGCGGCTCACGGAGATCGTGGCGCCCCACCTGGCGTCGATCTTCGAGCCCGACGTGCTCGAGGTGGTGCGGCTCGACTTCTCGGTCAAGCCCTCGTCGCCGGCGAGCGAGCTCGGCCCCCACCAGGACTACTCGCTCGTCGACGAGCGGGTGGCCCAGAGCCTCTACCTCTGGATCCCGCTGGTGGACACCGACGAGGTCAACGGGGCGCTGCACGTGGTCCCGGGGTCGCACCGGTTCGCCAACCGGATCCGTTCGCGGCACGTGCCGGCGGTGTTCGACGAGGTCCTCGACCTGGTCGGCGGCTCGAGCACCCGGATCGAGTGCCAGGCGGGGGAGCTCGTGCTCATGGTGTCCGGGGTGGTCCACCACTCCCCGCCGAACCGCAGCGGTTCGCTCCGCCTGGCCGTCCACGGGATCGTGAAGCCGACGGCGGAGCCGCTGCTCTTCTACTACGCCGACGCCGACACCCCCGCCGACGTGGTCGAGTGCTACGAGGTCGACATCGAGGGCTACCTCCGGGCCACGCAGGAGGGCCGGCCGGCCGGCCGCACCCCGGACCGGCTCGAGGCCCGGCCGCCCTCGAGCATGGCGGCCGACCGGTACCGCAGCGGCCTGGCCGCGGTGCGAGACGCCCGATGACCCCGGTCGCGGCGACCGACGGGGCTCGGGGCGCCCGGACCCAGGACCGCCGGACCCACTTCTGCGACGCGGCGGTCAACGACCAGCTGGCCCGGACGGGCTACGCGGTGCTGCCCCAGCGACTCACCCGCCACGCCGTCGCAGAGCTCGCCGAGCTCCACCGGCTGGCGGTCCGCGAGGTCGGCGCCGACGACTCCGGCCACTTCTACCCGTCGATGATGATCACGTCGCCGTCGGTGCGGGCTCGGCTGTGGGACGGTGTCCAGTCGATCACCGAGCCCTTCCTCGCGCCGCTGTTCGAGCCGGGCGCCGTCGAGGTCCTCGGCGGGCCGTTCGTGTCCAAGCCCGCTTCGCCGAACAGCTTCCGGCTCCCCCACCAGGACCCGACCTCGATCGACGAGCGCCGCCACGTGAGCCTCTCGGTCTGGGTGCCGCTGGTCGACAGCACGCGGGAGAACGGCGCGCTGGAGGTGCTGGCCGGCAGCCACCTCATGGGCAACCACCCCCGCCCACCCGACGTCGAGTCGTTGCACCCGGACCTGGCGGCCGAGGCCCTCCGCAGCTCGACGGCGATCGAGCTGGAAGCGGGCTCGATGATGGTGATCGACGGCGCGGTGATCCACCACTCGCTGCCCAACCGCACCGATCGAGGTCGGGTGGCCGCCATCGCCGGCGTCATCCCGCAGGGCCACGAGCTCTACTACGTCCGCAGCGACGCCGGCGCCGAGGCCGGCACCGCAGAGGTCCACGCCTTCGGCATCGAGGGGTACCGATCCGGTGACCTGCGGGCGCCGGGGCTCGACGAGCGGACGCTCGTCGAGCGCCTGCCCTACCGGCTGGCGACCCTCGAGGACCTGGCCCGGTCCCAGGCCGCGGCGTCGGGCACGACGACCGACGACCACGAACCGCCCACCGCAGGGGTCGGCGAGCCCGGAGCAGGGACCGCCCCGCGCCGGTGGGCCCGTCGGTTCGGCCGTCGCCCCCGCTGATCGGACTGGCGGTTCAGCTCCCCACCCGGTCGACCAGGTGCGGGACCGAGACGCGGAACACCACCCAGCTCGCCGCCAGCAGGACGAGGGTGGCGACGAGGAAGACCTCCATCCGGTAGCCCGGGAAGAGCGCGCCTCCGGTCATCCAGTCCCGCGTGGCGATCAGCACGGGGCTCACCGGGTTGACCTTCAGGAGCGCCGTCGCCGGGCCCTTGACCGGTGCGCTGTAGGCGACCGGCGTGATCAGGAGCCAGAACGGGATGGCCAGGGCCAGGATGCGCGGGATGTCCTGGTACAGCATGCCGAACGGGGCCAGGGCCAACCCGATGGCGAACCCCAGCAGGAGCAGCGAGAGCATGCCGACCGGTGCCAGCAGGAGCCCCCACCCCGGCACGACGCGGTAGTACAGGAGCACGGGGACGATCAGGGTCAGGCGGATCACCATGCTCGTGGCCGCATCGGCCAGGCCGGACAGGAGCAGGGCCTCGGCGGGGAAGCTGACCTTCGTCAGCACGTTGGCCGCGTTGGTGAGCTGCGTGCCGGGCGCCATGAGGCCGTCGACGAAGCCCTGCCACAGCAAGGTGCCCACCAGGATGTAGAGCGGCAGCGGGATCGTGGTGACCCCGCTGTTGAGGATCTGGGACTTGTTGAGGAGGAGCCACACGGCCGTCTGGGCGATGGCGGGGAGGACCATCCACGCGTAGCCGAGGACCGACATGCGGTAGCGCGAGCGCAGGTCGCGGACGAGCAGGCGCCGAGCGAGCGGCAGCGAAGCCCGGAAGGCGTTGCGCGACGTGGTGAGGAACTGTCCCCGGTGGCGCAGCTGCGCCGAGGGCCGGAACGTCGAGTGCGTCGTCACCGTGCGCGGCGGCGCGGCGACGGGTGCCGGCCCGGGGTCGGTTCGCCGTCCACGCCGCCACCGGTTCACGGCGGATCGGACGTTCAACGGCGCCCGAAGAAGCGGCGCCACCGGGGCTGGGGATCCTTGGGGCGGGGCGCACCGTGGATGGGCTGCACCGGCCCGAGGCTCCGCAGGTCGGCGGGGGTGGGCGCCCACTCCGGCAGCGGGTGGACCTCGTCGTCGAAGAGGTGCGGCCCGGTCATGTCGTCGATGTCGACGAAGGGCTCGTAGTCCGCGAAGAACTCGGGGTCCACGCGGTAGCGGTGGGACTGGCCGTCGGGCATCAGGCGGTAGTGGTAGAGCTGCGCGGCCCGCGGGCGGAAGGCCACCCCGACGGCCAGGCGCAGGCCGTCGGTCACGTTCTCGTCGCTGCCGTGCAGCACCCGGTTGTCCCAGACGATGGCCTGGCCGGCAGGGATCTCGAGCAGCACGGACCGGTCGTCGATGGCCTGGCGGACCTCGGGGTCCGAGTAGGGGTAGTGGATCTGGTGGCCGGTGTAGCCGGTGTCGAGCCGGTTGGTGCCCGCGGCGACGAAGATCGCCCCGTTGCGGCTCGTCATGTCGTCGAGCGCCACCCAGACCAGGCCGGTGCGGTAGCGGCTCTCGTCGACGAAGGTCCAGTCCGTGTGGAGGGGCTGGATGCCCCCCCGGCCCGGGCGGCTTGGCCAGGATCGCCCCGGCCCAGAAGTCGTGGTCGGTGAACCAGCCGGCGACCTTCGGCACCAGCGCCTCGCAGACGAGGGCGTCGACCTTCCGGCGCAGCGCCGGCGGGTTGTTCCGCAGCAGGTCGAAGAAGTCCCACGGGGGCGGGGGGAGGATGTCGACGACCGCCTGTCGCAGCGCCGCCACCTCGTCCGCATCGAGCACGGGGGCGACGACCACGCCGTCTCGTTCGAACCCGGCCTGCACCGCAGGGTCACGGAACGTCGGTTCGATGGCGGTGGCGGAGAGGACGCCTTCGACCGGTGGCACGGGTGCACGGTACCAGCCGGGCGCTTTGTCCGACCAAGCAGGTGGCGTCGCTCGGGCCCTCCCGCGGCCCTCGGATCGGGCCGCACCCGAGGTCCTCCGGGCCGCGGCGCGGACGCCGATCGGACCGGCCCAGGAGCGAGGCTCGCCCGTCGCCGGACGGTGGTCAGCCGCGCCGGGAGCGGCGGCGGAAGCGGCGGTGCCGCGGCGGGGCGACTGCGGCTGCGGCTCCGTGGATGGGGTGGACCGGCCCGAGCCCCCGCAGGTCGTCGGGGGTGGGCGCCCAGGTCGGCATCGGGTGGACGCCGTCCTCGGCGAGGTGCGGCCCGGTCAGCTCCTCGACCTCGGTGAAGGCGTCGTAGTGCGTGAGGAACTCCGGGTCGACGCGGTAGCGGTGCGCCTGGCCGTCCGGCATCAGGCGGTAGTGGAGGAGCTGCGCCCCGCGTGGCCGGAAGGCCAGGCCGACGGCCAGGCGGAGGTCGTCGGTCGTGTTCTCGTTGCTCCCGTGGAGCAGCCGGTGCTCCCAGACGACGGCCTGGCCGGCAGGCACGTCGAGCAGCACGGAGCGATCGTCGATGGCCTGGCGGACGGCCGGGTCCGAGTAGGGGTAGTGGATGCCCTGGCCCCGGAACCCGGGATCGAGGCGGTTGGTGCCCGGCGCCACCACGATCGCGCCGTTGCGCAGCGTCATGTCGTCGAGCGCCACCCAGACCAACCCCGTCCGGTACCGGCGCTCGTCGACGAAGGTCCAGTCCGTGTGCAGGTGGATGATCCCCCCTGGGCCCGGCGGCTTGGCCAGGATCGACGCGGCCCAGAAGTCGTGGTCCACGAACCACGCCGCGACCTTGGGCTCCAGCGCCTCGCGCACGAGCGCGCCGACCTGCTTGCGAAGGGTCGGGGGGTTGTTGCGGAGCAGGTCGATGAAGTCCCACGGGGAGGTGGGGAGGATGTCGACGATCGCCTGCCGGAGCGCCGCCGCCTCTCCGGGCTCGAGGACGGGCGTGACGAACACGCCATCTCGTTCGAACGCCGCCTGGCGCTCGGCGTCGCGGAAGGTCGGCTCGACCACGGTGGCGGTGGGGACCCCCTCAGCCTGCGGCACCGGGCGACGGTATCAGCGGGCCGCCTGGCCCGACCAGGTGGTGCGGAGCCGATCGAGGGGCCCCACCCGCCGGCTGCGGCGGCCCATGGCCTTGAGCTCCGCGAGGGTGAGGTCGTCGACCTGGTAGTCGTCGATGGTCCGGACCAGCCGTCCGTCCGGTCGCTCGCCGATGTTGAAGGTGCTGAAGAACGACGGCTCGACGGCGAAGACCTCGACCGCCCCGTCCGGCGCCCGGTAGTAGTGGAGGGGTTGGCTGCCCTGGGGCAGGGCGTTGAGGTACGCCGCCACCCGCATCCGCCCGGAGTGGTTCTGGGCCGTGGTGTGCAACACCCGGCCGTCCATCACCATGACCTCGCCCACCGCGACCTCCACCTCCACCATGAGCTCGTCGCGGAGCTCGTCCACGATCGACTGGTAGGGCACCGGGAAGCCGGGGCTCCCACGCAGGCCGTGCAGGTAGCGGTGGCTGCCGGGCAGGACCGTCATCTTGCCCTCGGCCGCCGTGATGGGGGTGAGGGGCATCCAGCAGGTGATGCCGGCGCCGTCGGCCTCGTCCTTGGTGATCCAGTCCTGGTGGACCGGCACGACCGTGGTGCCGGTGGCCGGCTTGACCATGAAGGCGGCGACCAGCGGGCTGAAGTCGGCGAGGAGCGGGGCGACCTGGGGCCACAGGATCGCCGAGAGCTCGCGGTCGACCTGGGCCTTGTACGCGTTGTCGGCGCTGTGGATGCTGGCGTAGTAGCCCTCGCTGATGCCGGAGTCGATGCGCTCGAACACCTCGAGGGCGGGGCCGACGGCGGACGGGTCCGGCAGGGGCAGGACCACGTACCCGTCCCGCTGGAACCGTCGTTCCAGGCGCCGGTCGTTCAGGGTGGATCGCAGGCGGGGCAAGGAGGGCTCCGTGACGGGGTCGGGGTCCCAGTGGACCATCCGCTCGCGACGAGCGTCAAGGTCGCCTCGCCGGCGGGTCCGCCCTCGACCGGCACCGCTACCCTCGCCGTGTGTCCCATCGGCTGACCGTGGTCTTCCCCGCGCTCGACGAGGCGGAGGGGATCCTGCTCGCGCTCGACGAGGCCGAAGGCGCGCTCGGCGCCCTGGTGGCGTCGGGGGTGCTCGACGGGTACGAGCTCCTCGTGGTGGACGACGGCTCGACCGACCGCACGGCCGAGCTGGTGGCGGACCGGGCGGAGGTCGATCCCGCCGTCCGCCTCTTGCGCCACGGTCGGAACCGGGGCGTCGGGGCCGCGCTCACCACCGCGATCGCCGCGGCGTCGGGGGACGTGCTGCTCTACACCGATGCCGACATGCCGGTCGACCTGGCCGTCGTCGAGCAGGCCCTGCCGCTGCTGGGGCCCGCGGTCGGGCTGGTCGCCGGCTACCGGGGACGGAGCGACGCCGACGGTCGGTTCCGCGCCGTCTGCGCCAGGACCTACGACGTCCTGGCTCGTCGGGTCCTCGGCGTCGTGGAGCGAGACGTCAACTTCCCGTTCAAGCTGATGACCACCGCCACCGCTCGACGGGTGCGGCTGCGCAGCGAAGGCGCCCTCGCCGACCTCGAGCTGCTGGTCGCCATCCGCGGCCTCGGCCTGCGGGTCGAGCAGATGGAGGTCGTCTACCGGCCCCGCCACCTGGGGGAGTCGAAGACCCTCAGCCTCCGCGTCCTCGGCGGCCTGGCGCTCGAGCTGGTGCGCAACGGGCGGTCCATCCGCCGCCTCCGGGCTTCGGAGGGCCACGGCTAGCCTCGACCGGATGGCGTCCCCCAACCTCGGACGGAGGATCGACCGCCGGTTCCTCGTGGCTGCGCTGCTGCTCGCGCTGCTCGGGGCGGTGGCGCTCGGCCTGGCGACGAAGGGCCCCGACCGGGCGACGTCGCGGGAGCTGGCCGAGGGGACGCCCGGCTACAGCGATGCGACGGCGCCTGCGAACACCGCGCCGTTCAAGCTGGGCGCGCCCAAGAACGCCGGCGGCCCCACCACCCTGCTGCTGCCGGAGGACCTCGACACCGAGAGCACCGTCGAGACGACGACCACCCCGCCGACCACCGAGCCGGCCGCCCCGCCGGTCGTGCTGCCGGAGCTGGGCGCGGTCACCGACCTGTGCGGGTTCGAGGCGAACCTGGCCCCGTTCCTGAACCTGGCCGAGGTGGCGCCTTCGAAGGTCCAGCCGCTGGTGGACCGCCTCGTCGACCTGGTCGGACGCTACGCGCAGGTCGCTCCCGGAGACCTGCGCGCCACCCTGCTGGCGATCCAGGGGGACATCGGATCCGTGCGGGACGTGCTGGCCGCGAACGGCTGGGATCCCACCTCCGCGGCGTACGCGCAGAAGGTCGCCGACATCGCCGCGTCGGTCGGTGACCCACAGGCCCTGCCTGCCCTCCTCGATCGAACGGTGGAGCGGGAGCACTCGCTCTGTGGATGAGCTCGAACCGGAGTCGATGACGGGGCCGGGCCCCGAGCCCGGTCCGGTGGTGGAGGTCCGCGGCGTCGCCAAGCGCTACGCACGCGACCTGCACCGCAGCCGGCGCAACGGGCTGGCGTCGATCCTCGGCGAGGTGCGGGGCGGGGCCCCGCCCTCATCGGACCTGCGCGAGAGCGAGTTCTGGGCCCTGCACGGCATCGACCTGGCCATCGAGCCCGGGGCGGCCTTCGGCCTGCTCGGTCGGAACGGCGCCGGCAAGTCGACGCTGCTGCGCCTCGTGTCGGGCATCTCCCGCCCGACCCTCGGTGAGATCCGGCGGCGGGGGAGCGTGGCGTCGCTCCTCGACGTCAGCGCCGGCTTCGACCCGCTGCTGACCGGGGTCGAGAACGTCGACGTCGCGTTCGCGCTGATGAGCGGCGCGCCGCCGAGCCGGGCGCTGGTGGAGCAGGTCATCGAGTTCTCCGGCATCGGCGACGCCGCCCGGCACCCGGTCCGCACGTTCAGCCAGGGCATGCGCATGCGGCTGGGCTTCTCCGTGGCGGTGCACGTCGATCCCGACGTCTTGATCATCGACGAAGCCATCTCGGTGGGCGACGCCAACTTCCAGCTGCAGTGCACCGAGCACCTGCGGTCCTTCCGGCGAGCGGGCGGGACGCTGCTCTTCACCACCCACAGCACGCTCCTGTTCCAACTCCTGGCCTCGACCGGCATGCACCTCGTCGAAGGGCGGGTCTGCTGCACCGGCAAGCCCGAGGACGTGGCGAGCCACTACCTGGAGGAGATCCGCCGCCACTCGAAGGACGGCATCAACCCGGGTCCCGGCATCCTCGACCGGGAGCGGATCACCCACCGCGCCCGGGGCGAGGCCGCCGCGGTCGGCCACGAGCTGCCGGACGACGAGCCCGAGGAGGACTTCACGCCGCTCCCGGGACGGCCGGTGGCCTTCGAGCGCGTGTCGGTCCAGCAGCCCGACGGCTCGCGCGCCCGCACGGGGAGGACCTCGTGCTCCGCTTCGACCTGCGCAGCTCCGAGCCGCAGACCCTGGAGATCGGGTTCACGTTCTGGACGGCCGACCTCTCGATCTGCGTCGCCGCCGACCTGAGCGACGGAGCGCGAGACCACCGGCCCGGCGTGGGCACCTACCGCGTCGGAGCCGAGCGGTTCTCGATCTCCTGCGACGTCGCCGAGTTGCCCCTCCGACCGGGCCGGTACGCCGTTCGTGCCGCCGCGCACGACAGCGCCACGGGGGACATCCTCGGCCTGCACGGCTTCGAGGACACCCCGACCTGGTTCGACGTGGTCGACGAGGCCGAGGGCGCGGGCGAGGCGGGGGATGAGGCCGGCAGCGGCGCAGGTCCGGTGGCCGGGAGCGGCGCAGGCACGAGGACGAGCCCGCTGCGGACCATCCGCGGCGCCACGATCGAGCTCGAGGCCGGCTACTCGGACGAGGCCGAGCGCTCGATCGGCCGGTAGCGGGTGGTGAGGGTCGACAGGGCGAGCGCCCCCTCCATCTGCGCCAGCACGTCGATCCGCGAGTTCCGGGAGACGACCTCGACGGTGGACGGGGCGTCGCTCCAGCCGATCTCGGCGCCGGTCTCGGCGTCGAAGAGGTGGAACGACAGGTGGAAGGTGCCCGGCAGGAGCGGCAGGGCCGGCACCGTGCACCGGAGGATGGTCGGCTCGGCCGGGAGGTCCAGCTCGTCGTGCGGGCCGGCGCCCTCGACGCGCGAGGCAGACCTGCTGGTTCTCGGTGAGCACGTCGAGGTGCCAGGTGACCGCCCCGGCGGTCGGCCGGGCACCGATCGCCACCTCGACGGTGGTGGCGCTGCCGTTGCGCGGCGGCTCGCCGTCGGGACCGGTGCAGGACCCGATGACCACGTCGATGGGGCTCTCGACGGCCTGGTCGGCGTTCTCCGCCACGCGTGGGGTCCAGGTGGGACCGCGACGGGTCTTGCGGAGCAGGAGCGAGATCGCGTGGTTCGGTGCCGTGTCGGCCTCGATCCGACCCTCGTCGAGCACGATGCATCGATCGCAGAGCGCCTGGACCATCCAGAGGTCGTGCGACACGAGCACGAGCGAGCCGCCGTCGCGCAGGTGGGTGCGGACGTGGTCGAGGCACTTCCGCTGGAACGCGATGTCGCCCACGGCGATCACCTCGTCGACGATGAGGAGCTGCGGAGCGAGGTGGGCGGCGATCGCGTAGGCGATGCGGAGCTGCATGCCGTTGCTGTAGGTCCAGACCGGGGCGCCGAGGTAGTCGCCCAGCTCGGAGAAGTCGGCGGCGCGTGCCACGAGCTCGGGGAGGTCGCGCCGGCGCACGCCGTTGATGGCGCCGACAGCCTCGATGTTCTCCCGGCCCGAGAGGATCCGGTCGAACGGCGCCCCCAGGTCGAGGATCGCGGCGTGCGATCCCCGGATGGTGATCGAGCCCGTGTCCGGCCGGGTGAGGCCGTTCAGCAGCCGGAGCAGCGTCGACTTCCCGGCGCCGTTGTGGCCGATCACCCCGAGCGCCTCGCCGGGCGCCACGTCGAAGTCGACGTCGCGGAGGGCCCAGAACTCCCCGGGGCGGAGCGACGCCCGGGGCCGCGTGCCGCCGAACTCCCGGAGGATGTTGCTCGTGCCGTACCGGCGGGCGACCACGAGGTCGCGGGCGTAGCGCTTGCCGAGGTCTCGGACCGAGAGCGTCGGGGCCACCGACGGGTCGGTCGACGGGGCGGGCGCCATCGGCGAGGGGTGGGTCACGCCCAGCTGTGGAATCGGGCGCCGTCGCGATCGAGGTGCAGGAACGCGCCGTAGGTGATGCGCGGCCGCCCCGGTCCGATGTCCTCGACCCGGTGGTAGCGGACGCCGCCGGTGAACGCGATCAGGTCGCCCGGGCCCGGGTCGAAGGTCGCGTGCCGCAGCTCCAGGAAGAGCGCCGCCCGCTCCTCCTCGCCGTAGGACTCGAAGTCGGCCGGCCGCCCGGCGTGGGTGAGGTCGTACAACGTGAGGGTCCCGCCCGAGTCGGGGCGCTGCAGCACCATGAACCAGCTCGTCCAGCCGCGGACCTCGTTGATCCCGAGCAGGTGACCCAGCGCGCCGGCCTCGTTCTGCTCGACGAACTCGTTGCCCACGTGCGGGTACAGCCCGCCCTGGCCCGGCAGGTACCAGCGGAGGTTGCCGGGGTTGTAGGCCCGGCCGTCCTCGGTGGGGGGCACCACCTTGCGGCCGCCTGCCATGGGCTCCAGCACCGAGGCCACCCGCTCGTGGGGGTCGAAGCCGAAGGCGGTGCGGTAGAGCTCGCGCGCCCGCTCGGTGGAGTCGTAGTAGGGGGTGCGGTCCGTCTCGCCCTGGCCGAGCCGGAGCAGCGGCATGCCCAGCACGTGGCCCATGAACTCGTCCGAGCGCTGCTCGTGGAGCTCCTCGAACCCGGAGAGCGCCCGATCCACCTCTCCGGGCGACAGCACGCCGCGCAGCAGGACGGCATCGACCTCGACGTCGGCCAGGCGGAGGAGCAGGTCCGGGTGCTGGGCGGTGTCCGCTGCGGCGATGTCGACGACGCGGAACTCGACCGGCTCCGCCGGACGGCGGCCGCGCAGGCGCTTGGTGACGTCACGGAAGCGGGGCACAGGGGCAAGCTAACCGCTTCGATCGGCGGGCCGCACCGCCCGGGACGCTGCGACGCCGGGCCTCGAACGGCGCCCGGGCGCCCGGCGGCGGCGCCCGCGGGCGCCCGACGGCGCTCGTCGTCACCGTCGCCCGGCCCGTGCGCCGGGCGCCCACCGGCCGGCGGCCGCAGGTCGCGGCGGCCCGCTCGCGCTCGCCGGCGAGTTGGCGTTCCACCCCCCGACGCCGTAGAGTTTCCAACTCGTTGCCCTCTGGCGTTCGCGTCCGGGGGTGAGCGTTTGGAATCTCTGTGAAACCGACGTCCGTGTCGGCCTGGTCCGCCAGGAACCCCACGGCACAACCGAACAGGCGCTCCGCCGGGTCTTCCCGAGCGGAGCGTCCGCGTGAACGGGCCCCGTTCCTCCGCGACCAGGAAGACGCATCGATGGCAACCAAAGCAATCGTCGGCCAGAAGGTCGGCATGACGCAGATCTGGGACGACCAGAACCGGATGATCCCGGTCACGGTCCTCCAGGTCGAGCCGCTCCGGATCGTCCAGATCCGCACCCCCGAGAAGGACGGCTACTCCGCCCTGCAGGTGACCTTCGGCCACAAGAAGGCCTCGAAGCTCACCAAGCCCGTCGCCGGGCAGTACGAGAAGGCCGGCGTCGACCCCGGCGTCCGCCTCGTCGAGCTCCGCCTCGACGACGTGTCGGCCTACGAGGTCGGCCAGGAGATCAGCGTGGCCGAGCTGGCCGACGGCGATCTCATCGACGTCACCGCCGTCAGCAAGGGCAAGGGCTTCGCCGGCGTCATGAAGCGCCACGGCTTCGCCGGCCAGCGCGCCAGCCACGGTGCCCACCGCGTGCACCGTGCGCCGGGCGCCATCGGCCAGTGCGCCACCCCCGGCCGCGTGTTCCGCGGCCAGAAGATGGCCGGGCGCATGGGTGGCGAGAAGGTCACCACGCTGAACCTCACCGTCGTGTCCTCCGACTCCGAGCGCAACCTCCTGCTCGTCAAGGGCGCCGTCCCCGGCCCCAAGGGCGGGCTGGTGCTCATCCGCAACGCCGTGAAGGGGAACTGACCATGGTCGACGTCCTCAGCGCCGCAGGCAAGAAGGCCGGTTCCGTCGAGCTCGACGAAGCGGTGTTCGGCCTCGAGCCCAACGTCTCGGTGATGGCCCAGGTCGTCACCGCCCAGCTGGCCGCCCGTCGCGCCGGCACCCAGTCCACCAAGACCCGCTCCGAGACCCGGGGCGGCGGCGCCAAGCCGTGGGCCCAGAAGGGCACGGGCCGCGCCCGTGCCGGCTCCAGCCGGTCGCCGATCTGGCGTGGCGGCGGCGTGGCCCTCGGCCCGAAGCCCCGCAAGTACGTCCAGAAGACCCCCAAGAAGATGGTGCGCCTCGCCCTGCGCTCGGCCCTGTCCGACCGGGCGGCCGACGGCAAGGTCCTCGTGGTCGACGCCTGGGGCTGGGACGCTCCCAGCACCAAGGCGGCCCGCCAGGCCCTCGAGGCGCTCGGCGCCACCGGCCGGGTCCTCGTGGTCCTCAGCCGCGACGACGCCGTGGCGGCCCGCTCCTTCCGCAACCTCCCCGAGGTCCACGTGATCTCGGTGGGCGAGCTGAACGCCTACGACGTGCTCGTCAACGACGTCGTGGTCTTCACCCAAGCCACCCTGCCCACGTCGGCTCCGGCCGCTTCCACCGAGGAGGAGGGCAAGTGAAGGACCCCCGCGACGTCATCATCGCCCCCATCGTGTCGGAGAAGAGCTACCAGCTCATCGAGGGCAACGTGTACACGTTCCTCGTCCACCCCGACGCCGCCAAGCCCGAGATCCGCAGCGCCATCGAGGAGATCTTCTCGGTGAAGGTCACCAAGGTGAACACGCTGAACCGCAAGGGCAAGTCCACCCGGAACCGCAAGACCGGCAAGCTCGGCAGCCGCCCCGACCGCAAGCGTGCGATCGTCACGCTCGCCGAGGGCGACTCGATCGACCTCTTCAAGGAGGCCTGAGCACCATGGCCCTTCGCAAGCGCAAGCCCACCAGCCCCGGCCGTCGGTTCCAGACCGTCTCCGACTTCGCCGAGATCACCAAGACCAAGCCCGAGAAGTCGCTGCTCGTCTACAAGACGAACACCGGCGGCCGGAACTCCTACGGCCGCAAGACCGCTCGCCACAAGGGCGGCGGCCACAAGCAGCAGTACCGCCTGGTCGACTTCCGTCGCACCAAGGACGGCGTGCCGGCCAAGGTCGCGGCCATCGAGTACGACCCCAACCGCAACTGCCGCATCGCCCTGCTCCACTACCTCGACGGCGAGAAGCGCTACATCCTCGCCCCGCGGAACGTGAAGGTCGGCGATCGCCTCCAGAGCGGCCAGGGCGCCGAGATCCGTCCCGGCAACGCCCTGCCCATGCGCTACATCCCCGTGGGCACGGTCATCCACAACGTCGAGCTCAAGCCGGGCGGCGGCGCCAAGATGGCCCGCGCCGCCGGCGTGAGCGTCCAGCTCGTGGCCAAGGAGGGCGACTACGCCACCCTGCGGCTGCCGAGCACCGAGATGCGCCGCGTGCCGATCGACTGCCGGGCCACCGTCGGTGAGGTCGGCAACGCCGAGGCCGAGCTGATCAAGATCGGCAAGGCCGGCCGCAACCGCTGGAAGGGCGTCCGCCCCCAGACCCGTGGCGTGGCCATGAACCCCGTCGACCACCCCCACGGTGGTGGCGAGGGCAAGACCTCCGGTGGTCGCCACCCCGTGTCGCCTTGGGGCAAGGCCGAAGGCCGCACCCGAGACAAGACCAAGCCGTCCCAGAAGCTGATCGTCCGTCGTCGCCGCACCCGCGGCTCGCGACGGTAAGGCAGGAGAGCCGAGATGCCCCGTTCCCTCAAGAAGGGCCCGTTCGTCGACGACCACCTGCTCAAGAAGGTCGACGCACTGAACACCGCCAGCGAGAAGAAGGTCATCAAGACCTGGTCCCGCCGGTCCACCATCATCCCCGACATGGTCGGGCACACCATCGCCGTGCACGACGGCCGCAAGCACGTTCCGGTCTACGTGACCGAGAGCATGGTCGGCCACAAGCTCGGCGAGTTCGCTCCCACCCGGACGTTCAAGTTCCACGCCGGCCAAGAGCGCAACACGAAGGGTCGTCGCTGACCATGGCACAGAGTGGCACCAAGATCGCTGCCGTCCGCGAAACGCGGAAGGGTGCGACCATCTACAAGACCAACGAGCGCCCCGGCACCCGTGCCGAGGTCCGCTACGTCCGGGTCTCGGCCTACAAGGCCCGTGAGGTCCTCGACCTCGTCCGCGGCAAGCACGTGAACGAGGCGGACGAGATCCTCCAGTTCACCGAGCGCGACATCTCCAACGTCATCCGCAAGGGCCTCGCCTCCGCGGTGGCCAACGCCACCAACAACGACGGCCAGGACCCCGAGGCGCTCTTCGTCTCGGCCTGCTTCGCCGACGAGGGCCCCACGCTCAAGCGCTGGCGCCCCCGTGCCCGGGGCCGCGCCACCCGCATCCGCAAGCGCACCTGCCACATCACGATCATCGTGAGCCGGCTGCCCGAGGCCCAGCTCAAGCTGCGCCTCGAGCGCGAGGCCGCCAGCGGCCGCGCCGGTGCCGGCGCTGCCGGTCGGGCCTCCCGCCGGGCCCGCGTGGCCGAGAGCAAGCGGGCCGCCAAGGCCGAGGCTGCGCACGATCACGATCACGATCACGATCACGACCACGAGCACGAGGACCCGGCCGTCGAGGCCGAGGTCGTCGAGACCACCGAGGCCGTCGAGGCCGAGGTGGAGGCGCCCGAGGTCGAGGCCGAGGCCACCGAGGAGGCGCCGGTCGAGGAGACCGACGCCGCCGAGGGCGCCGACGACGCCACCGAGACCGACGAGAAGGACGAGAAGTAATGGGCCAGAAGGTCAACCCCTACGGCTTCCGCCTGGGCATCACCACCGACTGGAAGTCGCGCTGGTTCGCCGACCGCAAGGCCTACGGCGAGTACATCATCGAGGACTGGAAGATCCGGGACCTGCTGATGAGCTCGCTGCCCCACGCGGCCATCAGCCGCGTCGAGGTCGAGCGCACCCGTGACCGCCTCCGGGTCGACGTGCACACCGCCCGTCCCGGCATCGTCATCGGCCGCCGTGGCTCCGAGGCCGACCGCCTCCGCAGCCGGCTCACCGAGATCACCGGCAACAACAAGGTCCAGCTCAACATCCAGGAGATCAAGCAGCCGGAGCTCGACGCGGCGCTGATCGCCCAGGGCGTGGCCGACCAGCTCGCCGGCCGGGTGGCGTTCCGCCGGGCCATGAAGCGGGCCGTGCAGAACGCGCAGAAGGCCGGCGCCCTCGGCATCCGGGTCCAGTGCTCGGGTCGCCTCGGCGGCTCCGAGATGTCCCGCACCGAGTGGTACCGCGAGGGTCGGGTGCCGCTGCACACGCTCCGCGCCGACATCGACTACGGCTTCCGCGAGGCCAAGACCACCGCCGGCCGCATCGGCGTGAAGGTCTGGATCTACAAGGGCGACATCCTGCCGTACAAGGCCAGCGTCGAGGACAAGATCTCCCGTGAGGCCGCCATGGCCGTCGGCGAGACCTCCGGCGATGCCATCCCGGCCAAGGTCGTCTCGTCCAGCCGCCGCCGCAGCGAGGCCACCCCTGTCGACCAGGCGGCCGTCGCGGCCGATCCGGCCGAAGAGGTCAAGCCCCTGGTCCCGGAGGCCGACCCCGAGATCGAGAAGCTCCTCGAAGAAGAGGAAGCGATCGAGCGCTCGGTGCGCGACCACCAGGAGACCCCCCACTTCCGTCCCGGGGAGAGTGACTGATCATGTTGATGCCCCGCAAGGTCAAGCACCGCAAGCAGCACCGCGGTCGCCTCACCGGAGCCGCCAAGGGCGGCACCCGGGTCACCCAGGGTGACTACGGGATCCAGGCCCTCGAGCCCGGGTGGGTCACCGCCCGCCAGATCGAGGCCGCTCGTATCGCCATGACCCGCCACATCAAGCGTGGTGGCAAGGTCTGGATCAACGTCTTCCCCGACAAGCCCGTCACCGAGAAGCCCGCCGAGACCCGCATGGGCTCCGGCAAGGGCAACCCGGAGCGCTGGGTCGCCGTCGTGAAGCCCGGCCGGGTGCTCTTCGAGCTCACCTACGCCGACCCCGTCGTGGCCAAGGAGGCCATCGACCGGGCGATCCAGAAGCTGCCGATCAAGGCCAAGTTCGTGACCCGGCAGGAGGGGCTCTGATGGCGAAGGCCACCACCACCGCATCCGACCTCGACACCGCTTCCATCGTGGAGCGCCTCGCCGAGGAGAAGGACCGCCTCTTCAAGCTGCGGCTCCAGAACGCCACCGGCACCCTGGAGAACACCGCCGGCCTGAAGAAGGCTCGCAAGGAGATCGCCCGCTACGAGACCGAGCTGCGGGCCCGGGAGATCGAGGCCGCCGAGGCGCTCGCCCTAGAGGAGAAGGCCTGATGGCTGAAGAGACCACTGAAACCCGGGAGAACGCCCGCAAGGTCCGCGAGGGCCTCGTGACGTCGTCTGGCATGGACAAGACCGCGGTCGTGACCGTGAGCACCCGCAAGCCGCACCCCCGGTACAAGAAGTCCATGGCCCGCAGCACCAAGCTCTACGTGCACGACGAGGAGAACACCCTCAACGTGGGCGATCGGGTGAAGGTCGGCGAGACCCGCCCGCTGTCGAAGCTGAAGCGCTGGCGCATCCTGGAGATCCTGGAGCGTGCCAAGTGAGCCGCAGGCGAACCGATGAGACGGCATCCCTGGATCTTCGGGCTGCGTCCACCACCGTGCGTGCACTCGAGGGGGTCGCCCGATGATCCAGCAAGAGAGCCGCCTTCGGGTGGCGGACAACTCCGGTGCCAAGGAAGTCCTGTGCATCAAGGTGCTCGGCGGCTCCCGCCGGCGCTACGCCTCCATCGGCGACATCTTCGTCGCCACGGTCAAGGACGCCATCCCCGGCGCCGGCGTGAAGAAGGGCGACGTCGTGAAGTGCGTCGTCGTCCGCACCAAGAAGGAGAAGCGGCGCCCGGACGGGTCCTACATCCGCTTCGACGAGAACGCTGCGGTCCTCATCAACGACCAGCAGCAGCCGCGTGGCACCCGCATCTTCGGCCCGGTTGGCCGTGAGCTGCGGGACAAGAAGTTCATGCGCATCGTGTCGCTGGCACCGGAGGTGCTCTGACCATGGCAGGTCTCAAGATCAAGAAGGGCGATCGCGTGATCGTCCTGTCCGGCAAGGACAAGGGCAAGGAGGGTGTCGTCCAGCGGGCGCTGCCCGCCGACCGCAAGGTCGTCGTCGAGGGCGTGAACACCGCCAAGCGCCACCAGAAGGCCCGCTCGGCCACCGAGGCCGGCGGCATCCTCGAGATCGACAAGCCCATCGACATCAGCAACGTCGCCCTGATCAGCCCCTCGGATGGCAAGGCCACCCGGGTCGGCTACAAGGTCGTCGACGGCAAGAAGATCCGGGTCTGCAAGCGGACCGGTGAGGAAATCAAGTGACCGACACCGCCACCACCACCGAGAAGTCGGTGCCTCGCCTCAAGGTGAAGTACGACTCCGAGATCCGTGACCAGCTCAAGGCCACCCTGGAGCTCGGCAACATCATGGAGGTCCCCCGCCTCGAGAAGATCGTGGTCAACATGGGTGTCGGCGATGCCGTCGCCCAGGCCTCGCTCCTCGAGCACGCGGTCACCGACCTCACCCTGATCACCGGGCAGAAGCCGCTGATCACCAAGGCCAAGAAGTCGATCGCCTCGTTCAAGCTCCGCGAGGGCAACGCCATCGGCGCCAAGGTCACGCTCCGCAACGACCGCATGTGGGAGTTCCTCGACCGGCTGATCGCCCTGGCGATCCCCCGCATCCGGGACTTCCGTGGCCTGCCGGCCAACAGCTTCGACGGTCGGGGCAACTACACGTTCGGTGTCACCGAGCAGCTGATCTTCCCGGAGATCGACTACGACAAGATCGATCGGACCCGTGGGATGGACATCACCATCGTCACCACGGCCCGTACCAACGCCGAGGGCAAGGCCCTGCTCGATGCCTTCGGCTTCCCGTTCAAGCGCGAAGGGCAGCAGAACTAATGGCCAAGAAGGCTCTGATCAACAAGGCCAACAAGAAGCCCAAGTTCAAGGTGCGGGGCTACACGCGCTGCCAGAAGTGCGGGCGACCGCACTCGGTGTACCGGAAGTTCCTCCTCTGCCGCATCTGCCTGCGGGACATGGTCCACGCAGGCGAGATCCCCGGCGTGACCAAGGCGAGTTGGTGACCACATGACCATGACCGATCCCATCGCTGACATGCTCACCCGCATCCGCAACGCCAACGTGGCGATGCACGACGAGGTGATCATGCCGTCCTCCAAGAAGAAGGAGGCCCTCGCGGCCATCCTGAAGAAGGAGGGCTACATCGAGGACTTCGCGGTTGCCGACAACGGCACCCGCCCGGGGAGCTCGCTCACCGTCACCATGAAGTACTCCCCCGAGCGGGCCCGGACCATCTCCGGCCTCCGCCGGGTGTCCAAGCCCGGCCTCCGGGTCTACTCGGCCGCCAACGAGGTCCCCCGCGTCCTCGGTGGGCTGGGTGTCGCCGTCGTCTCGACCAGCCAGGGCCTCATGACCGACCGCGAGGCGCGCAAGCGCCACGTGGGCGGCGAAGTCCTGTGCTTCGTCTGGTAGGAGCACCATGTCCCGCATCGGCAAGTCCCCGATCACCGTCCCCGGCGGCGTCGACGTCACGGTCAACGACCGCCACGTCACCGTCAAGGGCCCGAAGGGCACCCTCGAGCGCGAGCTCCCGGGCACCATCACGGTCCGCCAGGACGGCGACGAGCTCCTCGTGGAGCGCCCCGACGACGAGCGCCAGACCCGTGCCATGCACGGCCTGGTCCGCTCCCTCGTCAACAACATGGTCGTCGGCGTGACCGACGGCTTCACCAAGGAGCTCGAGATCATCGGCGTCGGCTACCGAGCCACGGCCAAGGGTGCTGACGCCCTCGACCTCGCCCTCGGCTTCAGCCACCCCGTCGTGGTGAACGCCCCCGCCGGCATCACCTTCGAGGTCCCCACGCCCAACCGCATCGCGGTGAAGGGCTCCGACAAGGAGCTCGTGGGCCAGGTCGCCGCCGACATCCGCAAGCTGCGCAAGCCCGAGCCGTACAAGGGCAAGGGCGTCCGCTACCTCGGTGAGCACGTGGTCCGCAAGGCCGGCAAGTCCGGGAAGTAGGAACGTCAATGTCTGATTCCGCGAAGAAGAACCGCGAAGCACGGATCCGCCGCCACCGCCGCGTCCGCAAGAAGGTCAAGGGCACCGCCGAGCGCCCGCGCCTGGCCGTGTTCCGCTCCAACAAGCACATCACCGCCCAGATCATCGACGACCGCGCCGGGCACACCCTGGCCGCGGCGTCGACCACCGAGCCCTCGGTCGAGGGTGCGGGCGGCAACGTCGACGCCGCCACCAAGGTGGGCGAGCTCCTGGCCTCTCGGGCCAAGGACGCCGGCGTCACCACCGTCGTGTTCGACCGCGGTGGCAACCTCTACCACGGCCGCATCGCGGCGCTCGCCGATGCTGCTCGCAAGGGTGGACTGGAGTTCTGATGGCCCCGAACAACAACAACGACGTGCAGCTGCGTGAGTCGCGCGTCATCAACATCAACCGCGTGGCCAAGGTGGTCAAGGGCGGCCGTCGGTTCTCCTTCACCGCCCTCGTGGTGATCGGCGACGGCGCCGGCCGGGTCGGCCTCGGCTACGGCAAGGCCAAGGAGGTGCCCCTCGCCATCCAGAAGGGCACCGAGGAGGCCCGCAAGAACCTCTTCTCCGTGGCCCTCGCCGGCTCCACCATCACCCACCCCACCACCGGGGTCATGGGCGCCGGTCGGGTCATGCTCAAGCCCGCCGCCCCCGGCACCGGCGTGATCGCCGGTGGCGCCGCCCGCGCCATCCTCGAAGAGGCCGGCATCCACGACGTGCTCTGCAAGTCGCTCGGCTCGGCCAACCACATCAACGTGGCCCGCGCCACCATCAACGGCCTCAAGGGCCTGAAGCGCCCCGACGAGATCGCCCGCCTGCGCGGCCTCTCGCCGGAGGAGTTCGTCCCCAAGGGCCTGCTCGATGCCTACAACGAGAGCCAGCGCGGCCCGCTGGTCGTCGACGAGGTGAAGTGAACATGGCCGACCTGAAGGTCACCCAGACCCGTTCCACGATCGGCTCCAAGCCCAAGCAGCGCGGCACCATCCGTGCGCTCGGCCTCGGCCGCATCGGCAAGTCCAACACCCTCCCCGATCGCCCGGAGATCCGCGGCATGATCGCTCGGGTGCCCCACCTCGTCTCCGTCGAAGAGGTTGCTGAGTCATGAAGGTCCACGACCTCAAGCCCGCTGAGGGCTCCAACAAGGCTGCGCGCCGCGTCGGTCGCGGCATCGGCGGCAAGGGCGGCAAGACCGCCGGCCGTGGCACCAAGGGCCAGAAGGCCCGCGGCTCCATCCCGGCCAGCTTCGAAGGCGGCCAGATGCCGCTGCACATGCGGATCCCGAAGCTCAAGGGCTTCACCAACCCGTTCCGCGTGGAGTACCAGGCCATCAACCTCGACACCCTCGAGGAGAGCGGCCTGGCCGAGGTCTCCCCGGAGACCCTCCTGGGCATCGGCCTGGTCGGCAAGGACTCCCTGGTCAAGGTGCTGGGCCGGGGCGAGCTGTCCCGTGCCGTCACCGTGAAGGCCCACGCCTTCTCGAAGTCGGCCGAAGCGGCCATCACCGCCGCGGGCGGTACGGTGGAACGCCTGCCCCTCCCGTGGGGAGAGCGTCGCCCGCCCGCCAAGGGCAACCAGTTCACCAACCGCTGATCCGGACGGCCATCGGCCGCTTCTCAACCGCCCTTCAGGAGCGAGAGTGTCGACCCTCCGCAACGTCCTCAAGATCCCGGAGCTCCGCAACAAGCTCCTGTTCACGCTCTTCATGGTGGCGGTGTATCGCTTCGGTGCCCACATCCCGGTGCCCGGCATCGACCTCGCGTCCATCAAGGACCTCGAGGCCCGTGCCGACCAGGGCGGCGTGCTCGACTTCCTCCGGACCTTCTCCGGCGGCGCCATCACGCAGTTCTCGATCTTCGCGCTCGGGATCATGCCGTACATCACGGCGTCGATCATCATGCAGATCCTGGCGGTGGTGATCCCCAAGCTCGAGCAGTGGCAGGAGCAGGGGGCGGTCGGCCAGCGCAAGATCACCCAGTGGACCCGGTACCTCGGCGTCGCCATCGCCCTCCTGCAGGGCACCGGCATCACCTACCTGTTCCACACCGGTGGCGGCGGCGGCTTCGGCTCGGCCGGCAACAGCACGGGCCTCGACCTGTTCGGCGACCACTACAACGCCGGGCGCTTCGCCCTGGTGGTGCTCACCCTCACCGCCGGCTTCTCGCTGCTCATGTGGTTCGGCGAGGTCGTCACCCAGCGCGGCGTCGGCAACGGCATGTCGATCCTGATCTTCGCCTCCGTCGTGAGCCGCCTCCCCGCCAACTTCGGCACGGTGAAGGCCGAGTCCGGCCTCTTCGCCATGGTGGCCATCGCCCTCATGTTCGTGGTGCTGCTGGTGGCCATCGTGTTCGTCGAGCAGGGCGTCCGCCGCATCCCGGTGCAGTTCGCCAAGCGCCAGGTCGGCCGCAAGATGTACGGCGGCCAGAGCACCTACATCCCGCTCAAGGTCAACGGGGCCGGCGTGATCTCGATCATCTTCGCCAGCTCGGTGCTCTACCTGCCGGTGATCGTGTCGCAGATCCTGCCGGTGGGCAGCCACACCGCCACCGACCCGAACTGGGCCTTCAACGTCCAGAAGTGGGTGAACAACCACCTGGTCCGCTCGACCTCGCCGTTCTACCTGACCTTCTACGGCATCCTGATCATCGCCTTCGCCTACTTCTACACGGCCATCCAGTTCGACCCGCACAAGCAGGCCGACCAGATCCGCAAGCAGGGCGGGTTCATCCCCGGCATCCGCCCCGGCTACCAGACCGAGCGCTACCTGGCCAAGATCCTCTCCCGGATCACGCTGCCCGGCGCCCTCTTCGTGGCCGGCATCGCCCTGATCCCCGCCTTCGCCATCGGCAAGAGCCTCGGTGACACCACCGGCGGCCAGCAGCTGGGCTTCTTCGGCATCTCCATCCTCATCGCCGTGGGCGTGGCCCTCGAGACGGTCAAGC
The DNA here is from genome assembly GCF_019048865.1 of Aquihabitans sp. G128. GTDB lineage: Bacteria > Actinomycetota > Acidimicrobiia > Acidimicrobiales > Iamiaceae > Aquihabitans. The sequence goes on from NZ_CP077604.1 coordinate 3,879,184, forward strand.
AGATCGACGGCCAGCTGATGATGCGCAACTACGAGGGCTTCTTGAACACCAAGACCAAGCCCGCCGCCAAGGGCTCGTCGAAGTAACCGCGATGACCGACGGCATCCGCCTCGTCATGCTCGGCCGCCAGGGCGCGGGCAAGGGAACCCAAGCAGTCCGGTTGGCGCAGCACTTCGTCGTGCCGCACATCTCCACGGGCGACATGCTGCGCGCCGCGGTGGCCACCGGCACCGAGTTCGGCCTGAAGGCCAAGTCGGTCATGGACGGCGGAGGCCTGGTCTCCGACGAGATCATGGTCGGCATCGTCGACGAGCGGCTCAACGCCGACGACACCACGTCGCGGGGCTACATCCTCGACGGCTTCCCCCGGACCGAGGCCCAGGCCCTGGCGCTGGAGAAGATCACCGCCGATCGCCCGCTCGACATCGTCCTGAACCTCGAGGTGCCCGAGGACGTCGTCCTCGAGCGCATCACCAAGCGCCGGGTGTGCAAGACCTGCGGCCACATCTACTCCGTCGACGCCCCGCCCAAGAACGGCTGGCTCTGCGACATCGACGGTGGCGAGGTCGTGCAGCGCGAGGACGACACCGTCGAGGCGGTGCGCAAGCGCCTCGACCTGTACGCGGCCGAGACGCTGCCGCTCGTCGCCTTCTACGGCGACCGTGGCCTGCTGCGCGAGGTCGACGGGCTCGGCACCCCCGAGGCCGTCTTCGCCCGGCTGCTCGAAGCCGTGTCCACGCACCAGCAGGTCTGAGCGTGCTGTTCTCCCGCACCGCTGCGGTGCGGACCCCCGAGCAGATCGCCGTCATGCGCCGGGCGGGCCGCGTGGTGGCCGAGATGCACGACAAGATCCGCGCCGCCATCCGGCCCGGCGTCACCACCGGCGAGCTCGACCGCATCGGCCGCGAGGTGATCGCCTCGCGCGGCGCCACCTCGAACTTCCTCGGGTACTCGTCGCCGCCGTTCCCCGGCGTCATCTGCGCCTCGCCCAACGAGATGGTCGTGCACGGCATCCCGTCCGACGACCTCGTGCTCCACGAGGGCGACATCATCTCCATCGACTGCGGCGCCATCGTCGACGGCTGGCACGGCGACGCCGCCTTCACCGCCCCGGTGGGCACCGTCCGGCCCGAGCTGCTGAAGCTGATCGAGGTCACCGAGGCATCGCTGACGGCGGCGGTGGCGGCCATGGTCGCCGGCGCCCGCATCGGCGACATCGGCCACGCGGTGGAGACCACGGCCTACGCCGGCGGCATGAGCGTGGTCGAGGGCTACACCGGCCACGCCATCGGCCAGGCCATGCACGAGCCGCCCAACGTCCCCAACCAGGGCGACCCGGGCACCGGCGCCAAGCTGCGGGTGGGCAACGTGCTCGCCGTCGAGCCGATGCTGGTCCTGGGCGATCCGGAGACCGCGCTGCTCGACGACGACTGGAGCGTGGTCACCGCCTCGGGCGACTGGGCCGCCCACGCCGAGCACACCATCGCCATCACCGAGCACGGCCCCGAGATCCTCACCCTCCCCTGACGGGAGGTGCGGCCGGCGGGCGACCGCCGGCTCAGCGGTAGGTGGTGCGCAGGAAGGTGGTGCGGGCGTCGACGAACGCCGCGCTCGTCACCGGCGTGCCCGTGACCAGGCGGGCGAGCTGGGGGAAGGCCACCGGGAACATGACCTGGGCCACCCGGGACAGCACCACCTGGGCGGGGTCGAGCTCGGCGGGGATCTCGCCGGCGGCCTGGGCCTGGCGCACCCGCTCCACCAGCTCGAGGTAGAGCTCGCGCCGGCCGTCCTCCTCGGCGACCGCGCCCTCGGGGCCGGCCTCCAGGGCCTCCCACATCAGGAGGCGGACGTAGTCGGGGTCCTCGAGGTGCGTGCGCGCTGCTGCGGCCAGGCGGGCGCCGGTGGTGGGGGAGTCGTCGGCCGGGACCCCCTTGGGCTGGGCGAGCCGCTCGCGCAGGATCTCGCGGAACAGCCCGTCCTTCGAGCCGAAGTAGTAGTAGACGAGCTGCTTGTTGACCCCGGCGGCCTCGGCGATGGCGTCGACGCGGGCGCCGGCGATCCCCTTGGCGGAGAACTCGTGGCGGGCGGCCGCCAGCAGCTTGGCCCGGGTGGCCTCGGGATCTCGGGTGGCCATGGTGGCGGGTCTCCTCTGCTCGGCGCCGGGGCGGCCGGGCGGGTGGGGGCCGGAGGCCCAATCGTGGCCCACGGGCGGCCGGCCCGCGGAACGGTGTGGTTCAACCGGTTGGTTGATAGCTTGGCCGGGTCCGAGACGAGGGAGCAAGCCGTGGACGAGAAGACCCTGCACGAGCGCCGGTGGTGGACCCTGGCGGTGCTGTGCCTGTCGCTGATGGTCATCGGCGTCGACAACACCATCCTCAACGTGGCCCTGCCCAAGATCGTGGGCGACCTCGGGGCCAAGGGCTCCCAGCTGCAGTGGATGATCGACGCCTACACGATCGTGTTCGCCTCGCTGCTGCTCACCGCCGGGGCCCTGGGGGACCGGTTCGGGCGCAAGCGCATGCTGCACGGCGGCGTGATCGTGTTCGGCACCTGCTCGACCCTGGCGGCGTTCTCCGGCTCGGCCACCGGCCTCATCGGCGCCCGGGCCCTGATGGGCATCGGCGGCGCCGCCATCTTCCCGACCACCCTGTCGATCCTCACCAACACCTTCACCGATCCGGCCGAGCGGGCCAAGGCCATCGGCATCTGGGCCGGGGTCACCGGCCTGGGCGTGGCGCTCGGCCCGCTCGGCGGCGGCCTGCTGCTCGAGCACTTCTGGTGGGGCTCGGTCTTCCTGGTCAACGTGCCGCTGTGCCTCGCGGCGCTGGTGCTGGGCTGGTTCGTGATCCCCGACTCGAAGGACCCGTCCGAGGGCCGCCTCGACCCGCTCGGTTCGCTGCTGTCGATCGGCGCACTGTTCGGCATCCTCTTCGCCCTGATCGAGGGCCCGGACCAGGGCTGGCTGTCGGCCCCCGTGGTGGGCGCGTTCCTGGTGGGCGCGGCCCTGCTCGCCGCCTTCGCCTGGTGGGAGCTGCACTGCGAGCACCCCATGCTCGACCTGCACTTCTTCTCGAACCCCCGGTTCTCGGCGGCCTCGGCCACCATCACGCTCACCTACTTCGCCCTGTTCGGCTCCACCTTCCTGCTCACCCAGTACTTCCAGTTCGTGCTCGGGTACTCGCCGCTCAAGGCCGGGTTCATGACCGCTCCCGTGGCCGTCGGCCTCATGGTCGGCGGGCCCACCGCGCCGCGGCTCGTGCGGCGCTTCGGCACCAAGTACGTCGTCACCGGTGGCCTCACGCTGGTGGGCCTGTGCCTGCTGACCTACGCCTCCGACACGGCCATGTCGTCGCTGGCGATCGGCGGCGTGGTGCGGCTGCTCTTCGGCCTCGGGATCGGCCTGACCACCGCACCGGCCACGGAGTCGATCATGGGCTCGCTGCCCCGGGGGAAGGCGGGGGTGGGCTCGGCGGTCAACGACACCACCCGCCAGACCGGGGGCGCCCTGGGCGTTGCCGTGCTGGGCTCGATCTTCTCGGCGAACTACCGGTCGATCATCGACGGCCGGCTGGCCGGGGTGCCGCCGGCGGCGGCCGAGGCGGCCCGGGACTCCATCGGCAAGGCGGTGGGCGTGCTCGACAAGGTGCCCGCCGGCACCGCCCAGGTCATCCGGGGCGATGCCGACCACGCCTACCTCCAGAGCATGCACGTCGTGTACCCGATCGCGGCGGCCGCGGTGGCCCTGGCGGCGCTCATCACCCTCCGGTACCTGCCGGCCCGGGCGTCGGTGGCGGTCGACGACGTGGCCGACGACGCCGACGAGCGCACCGCCGAGGAGCTCTCGGCGGCGATCGGCCTGGAGGACGCCCTGCCCGACGTGCCCCACCAGGTCGACCCGGCGCCCGACGGCGGTGGGGACGGGCCCGGCCCGGAGCGCCCGGCCGTGCCGACGGGCTCCCGGTGACGCCGGTAGGCTCGTCGCCGGCGCCGTCGGCCCGGCGGAACCCCCCATCGAGTCCCTCGCGGGCGCCGGTCGGTGTGGTAGAGCGGCCAACTTGGATGCTCGGCGCAGAGGCGTTAGCATCTTCCTTCGGCCCTGACAGCCGTCGCGTCTCCTGGCGCGCCGGTTGGTGAGCCGAGACAGGTACGACCAGGAGATTTCCGCTGCCCAAGCCCAAAGAAGACGCGATCGTCCTCGAAGGCACCGTGCTCGAAGCGCAGAAAAACGCGATGTTCCGTGTTGAGCTGCAGGACGGTCACGAGGTGTTGGCGCACATCTCGGGGAAAATGCGCATGCACTACATCCGGATCCTTCCGGGCGACAAGGTGCAGGTGGAACTCACGCCGTACGACCTGTCGCGCGGCCGGATCACCTATCGGTTCAAGTAAGCCAGTAGCCGCTCCGCTGACCCAGCGGGCGGTCGACCATCGATCTCGAGGCATTGATGAAGGTCAAACCCAGCGTCAAGACAATCTGTGAGCACTGCAAGGTCATCCGCCGCCACGGCCGGGTCCAGGTCATCTGCTCTTCCAACCCCCGGCACAAGCAGAGGCAGGGCTAGCAATGGCACGCATTTCCGGCGTCGACATCCCGCGCGAGAAGCGCCTGGTGATCTCGCTCACGTACGTCTTCGGCATCGGTCGCACCACGGCCGAGCAGATCTGCGCCGCAGCAGGCATCGATGAGAGCACCCGCACCCGGGACCTCACCGACGAGGAGATCAACAAGATCCGCGCCTACATCGACCAGAACGTCAAGGTCGAGGGCGACCTGAAGCGCGAGGTCCAGCAGGACATCAAGCGGAAGATGGAGATCGGCTCCTACCAGGGCCTCCGTCACCGCAAGGGCCTCCCGGTGCGCGGCCAGCGCACCCACACCAACGCCCGGACCCGCAAGGGCCCGAAGAAGACCGTCGCCGGGAAGAAGAAGGTTCGCAAGTAATGGCCAAGCCCAAGCCCGGAGGCCGTCGGCCCCGCAAGAAAGAGCGCAAGAACGTCACCTACGGGGTGGCGCACATCAAGAGCTCGTTCAACAACACGATCGTCTCGATCACCGACCAGGAGGGCAACGTGATCTCCTGGGCCTCGGCCGGCAACGTCGGGTTCAAGGGGTCTCGCAAGAGCACCCCCTTCGCCGCCCAGATGGCCGCCGAGAAGGCCGCCAAGGGCGCCATGGAGCACGGCGTGCGCAAGGTCGACGTCGTGGTGAAGGGTCCCGGCTCCGGCCGAGAGACCGCCATCCGTTCCATCCAGAACACCGGGATCGAGGTCACGGGCATCAAGGACGTGACCCCCATGCCCCACAACGGCTGCCGCCCCCCCAAGCGGCGTCGGATCTGACGCGGGGTTAAGGATTCATGGCTCGTTACACAGGTCCCAAGGTCAAGATCTCCCGCCGCCTCGGCGTGAACATCTTCGAGAACGAGAAGGGTGCCAAGGCGCTGAACAAGCGCCCGTACCCCCCGGGTGAGCACGGCCGCAGCCGTCGCCGCCAGCCCTCCGAGTACCTCCTGCAGCTGCAGGAGAAGCAGAAGGCGAAGTACATCTACGGCGTCCTCGAGCGCCAGTTCTCCAACCTCTACAAGGAGGCCAGCCGCCAGAAGGGCGTCACCGGCGAGAACCTCCTCCGCATGCTGGAGCAGCGCCTCGACAACATCGTCTTCCGTGCCGGCTGGGCCTCCACCCGGCCCCAGGCCCGCCAGTTCGTGGGCCACGGGCTCATCAACGTCAACGGCAAGCGAGTCGACATCCCGAGCTACCGGGTGCGCAAGGGCGACGTCATCTCGCTGCGCGAGAAGCCCCGCCAGATGATCGTCATCCGCCACAACCTCGACACCATCGATCGGCTCAAGCCGGCGTGGATCGAGGTCGGCGACGGCGGCTTCCAGGTCACGATCGCCGAGCTGCCCGTCCGTGCGCAGATCGACGTCCCCGTGCGGGAGCAGCTCATCATCGAGCTGTACTCCAAGTAACCGCGCCCACCGAACATTCCCTGAGGAAGGCTTCACATGCTGGTCATTCAGCGTCCCACGGTCGAGCCCGTCGGTGAGGAAGAGAGCAACCGGCAGCGGTTCGCCATCAGCCCGCTCGAGCCCGGCTTCGGCCACACGCTCGGCAACTCGCTGCGCCGCACCCTGCTCTCGTCGATCCCCGGCGCGGCCATCACGGCCGTCCGCTTCGACGATGCGCTCCACGAGTTCGACACCATCACCGGGGTCACGGAGGATGTCACCGACATCATCCTGAACCTCAAGGACCTGGTGCTCACCTCGGTCTCCGACGAGCCCGTCACCCTGCGCCTCGACGTGCGGGGCCCGGCCGAGATCACCGGGGCCGACATCCAGGCCACGTCCGACGTCGAGGTGCTCAACGCCTCGCACACCATCGCCACCCTGAACGAGAAGGGCCGCCTCGCGTTCGACGTCACCGTCGAGCGTGGCCGTGGCTACCTCTCGGCCGACCGGGACAAGGGCACCAACACCATCGGCGTCATCCCGGTGGACTCGATCTTCTCGCCGGTGCGCCGCGTGACCTTCCTGGTCGAGCCCACCCGCGTCGAGATGGACACGAACTACGACCGCCTCGTCCTCGACATCGAGACCGACGGGTCGATCACCCCTCGCGACGCCCTGGCGTCCGCCGGCGACACGCTCACCAAGCTGGTGCAGCTCGTCGCCGACATGAGCGAGGAGCCCCCCACCCTCGAGCTCGGTGAGACCAGCGCCACCATGGCGTCCTCGCCCGAGCTGGAGATGCCGATCGAAGACCTCGATCTCTCCGAGCGTCCCCGCAACTGCCTCAAGCGCGCCCAGGTCAACACCGTGGGCGAGCTGCTGCGCAAGAGCGAGGATGACCTCCTGGCCATCACGAACTTCGGCCAGAAGTCGCTCGATGAGGTCAAGGAGAAGCTGAACGAGCGGGGCCTGGCGCTCCGCGGGATGGAATAGACATGCCAGCAACCCCGAAGCGCGGCCGCCGGTTCGGCGGCACCGCCCAGCACCAGAAGCTGATGATGGCGAACCTCGTGTCGTCGCTCATCGCTGCCGAGGGCATCACCACCACCGAGGCCAAGGCCAAGGCCCTGCGCCCGGTGGCCGAGAAGGTCATCACCAAGGCCAAGAAGGGCGGGCTCCACAACCACCGCCTCGTCGTGGCCTACCTGAACGACAAGGAGATCGCCGCCAAGCTGTTCGACGACGTCGGACCTCGCTACGCCGATCGCAACGGTGGCTACACCCGCATCCTCAAGCTCGGACCTCGCCAGGGCGACAACGCCCCCATGGCTCGCATCGAGCTGGTCTAGGTCCTCGCCGCTCCCGAGCGGCACCGACCCGGCGAACGCCCGCTCTTCGGAGCGGGCGTTCGGCGTTTTCGGGCGGGGGTCAGGAGATGGGTGGCGCGTCGAGGGTGGTGACCTTGGTGGGGTTGATGACGATCCAGATCCGGTGGACCTGGCCGTCGGCCACCGAGAAGGCAAGGGCGAAGGGCGTGGCGGCGGCTCGCTCGACGTGGATGCCCGGCTGGCCGTTGACCACGCGGGCGGAGATGACGTCGTCGGGCCCGAGCCGGGCGGCCAGGTTGGCCATGAACCGCGGGATGCGGGCGGCCACCACGGGGCGGCGGGCCGCGTGGTGCTCGGCGCCGCCGTCGCTCACGGCCAGGGCGTCGTCGGCCAGCAGCGCGACGAGGCCGTCGAGGTCGCCGGCCTGGGCGGCCAGCAGGAACGCGCTGGTCACCTCCCAGGCCGCGTCGTCGGTGGGGGCGAAGCGGGGGCGGCCGTCGCGGACCCGCGTGCAGGGCGCGGGAGGCCACCTGTCGGCAGGCCTCTGGGGTCTTGTCGACCACGCGGGCGATCTCGTCGAAGGGCAGGGCGAAGACGTCGGCCAGCAGGAACACCACCCGCTCGACGGGCCCGAGCCGCTTCGAGCACGGCGAGGAAGCCGATGGTCAGCGACTCGGCCAGCTCGGCCCGGTCGGCCGGGCCGGGCTCGGTGGTGGCGGCGTCGGGGAGCCAGGGGCCGACGTAGGCCTCGCGCTGGTGGCGGGCGGACTTGAGGCGGTCGAGGGCCAGGCGGCTCGTCACCGTGGTGAGCCAGGCGGCCGGTCGCTCGATGGTGGAGGGGTCGGCCCGCTGCCAGCGCAGCCAGGCGTCCTGCACCACGTCGTCGGCCTCGGCCCGCGACCCGGTGATGCGGTACGCCAGGCCCACGAGGCGGCGGCGCTCGGCCTCGAAGGTGTCGTCGTCGTGGAGGACACCGGTCATGCCACCGCCATCGTTGCCGCTCGCCGGGCCGCCTGCCGACCCGCTTCGGCGCCGCTCGCGATCGCGGCGTCGGCGAGGAGGCCGACGGGACCGACCCAGTCGCCGGCGAGCAGGACGCCGGGTCGGTCGGCGGCCGAGGCTTCGGGGCGGCCGGAGAGCCCGCCGCCCTGGGCGGTGGGCAGGCCCCCGGTGACCACCATCTCGGCCAGGAAGCGCTCCTCGGCCACGTCGGCCTCGGCGACGCCCGCCTCGGCGGCGGCGGATCGGAGCCAGGCGCGCTGCGCCTTGGCGTCGAGCGCCTCGCCGGCGGCGTGGTTGCGCATCAGGTGCACGACCACCTGGCCGGGTGGGGCGAGCAGGGCGGGCGGGCAGTGGGTGCTGAGGTAGAGCGGCTCGCCCACGCCGAACACCACCGGGTGGGCCGGCGGGCGGCGCAGCCCCAGCTCGAGGCAGGCGGCGGTGACCGGCGGGCTGAGGTGGTCGGCGCCGACCAGCGGCGCACCGAGCAGGGCTTCGGCCGCGGAGGGGGTGCCGGTGGCCAGCACCACCGTCCGGGCCTGGAGGCGGTGGTCCACCGCCTCCACGGTGGCTGCGCCGTCCGCTCCGGCGGGGAGCACCGCCCGGGCGGCGACCGGGCGGACCTCGACGCCGGCGTCCCAGGCGGCCGCCCGCAGCTGGTCGACCAGGCTCTGGAAGCCGCCGTCGAGGTAGCGGACGCCGGGGGCCAGGGCGAGCTGCAGCTGGGCGACGAGGGCGCCGGCGTCGAGGTCGTCCAGGTCGGCGGCGTAGGTGGCGACCCGGGCCAGCATCCGGACCAGGTCGGCCGCCACCGGCGAGAGGCGCTGGTCGGCCAGGTAGGCGGCGAACGTCGTGCCGCTCAGAGCCGGGGCGTCGACCTTCGGGAGCCGGGCCAGGAGCCCGGCCAGGCGGACCTTGTCGCCCGGCCGCAGCAACGAGGTCCGCAGCAGGGACATCGGCCCGCTGGGGAGGCGGTGCAGCCGGCCGTCGCGCCGCGCCATCGCCCGGCCCAGCGCCGGCGCTCCGCCCGCCGAGAGGTCGACGCCGAGCGCCTCCAGGGCCGGTCGGCCGGCGCCGCCCAGGTACAGCGCGCGTGGGCCCCGGTTGAAGCGGAACCCGCTGCGCTCGTCGACCCGGGCCCGCCCGCCGAGCGGGTGGGGCTCGAGCAGGACGGTCCGCCCGCCCGCTCGGGCCGCGGTGGTGGCGGCCACCAGGCCGGCCAGGCCGCCGCCCACCACCAGGGTGTCGATGTCGGGTTCGCTCGTCGGGCCCATGGGTCGCTCCTCGGGGTCGGGGTTCGCCGTCACGACGAGCGCCGCCCCCCGATCGTGACACCGACCCGCCACCCCGACCGGACCCGACCCCGCCCCACCAGCCCGTGCTGCGACCAGCGGCCCGATCTCCGGCTTCGGTCGCGGTCCCGGTCGCGCGCTCGGGACGCCGGGCCCGACGGGGTGGCGGGCGGCCGGTAACCTCCGGCGCCGTGACCCTGTTCGACCCCGCCGAGCTCACCGAGGGGCCGGTCGGCCCGCTGGTGCGGGTGCGGCTGGTGGTGGCCTACGACGGGGCGCCCTTCCACGGCTTCGCCGTCAACACGGGCGTGCGCACCGTGGCCGGGGTGCTCACCGACACCATCGGGACCGTGCTCGGGCACGCCGTCGAGCTCACCTGCGCCGGGCGCACCGACAAGGGCGTGCACGCCCGGGGCCAGGTCGTCACCTTCGATGCGGCACCCGAGCGCCTGGACCTGCCGGGCCTCATGCGGTCGGTCAACAAGATGTGCGGCCCGGCCATCGCCGTCACCGACGCCGCCCTGGTGGCCGACGACTTCGATGCCCGGTTCTCGGCGCGGGCTCGCCGCTACCGCTACCGCATCCTGAACCGCCCGGCACCGGACCCGTTCCAGGCCCACTTCGCCTGGCACGTCGACGAGCCGCTGTCGCTGCCGGCCATGGTCCTGGCCTGCGACCCGCTGATCGGCTCGCACGACTTCGCCGCCTTCTGCCGCCGGCCGAAGCGCCGCGACGGCGAGCAGGCCTCCTTGGTCCGCGACGTGACCGAGGCGGTCTGGCACGACGACGGGGGTGGGGACCTCCGCTTCGAGATCGAGGCCTCGTCGTTCTGCCACCAGATGGTCCGCTCGGTGGTCGGCACGCTGGTCGACGTGGGGCGGGGCAAGAAGCACGCCGGCGACGTGCTCGCCATCATCCGGTCGGGCGATCGCAACCGGGCCGGCGACCTCGCGCCGCCGCAGGGCCTCACGCTGTGGACCGTCCGGTACGACGGTTGGGACTCCGCCCCCGGCTGACCACCGACGTCGGTTCGGGCGGCTCGCCGCCACGTTGACGGGCCTCGGGCCGCCACCCCATACTCGCCCGATCCGGTCGGGCTCCGCGCCCGCAGCGGCCGGACCGAGTTGAGGGGAAGCGCATGTCGATCGTGTTCCACTGGTTCCTGCCGACCAACGGGGACGGGCGGCGCCTGGTCGAGCCCGAGCCACCCGTGCCCGGCGTGGCCGGCGGCAGCCGGCCCGCCACGCTCAGCTACCTCACCCAGATCACCGCCGCCGCCGAGGACCTCGGCTTCGAGGGCGCCCTCACCCCGGCCGGGCCCTGGTGCGACGACGCGTGGATCACCACCATGGCGCTGGCCCAGCGGACCCGGCGGCTCAAGTTCCTGGTGGCGTTCCGACCCGGGGTCACCTCGCCGACGCTCGCCGCCCAGATGTCGGCGTCGTACCAGTTCCACAGCGGCGGCCGCCTCCTCCTCAACGTCGTCACCGGTGGCGACTCCGCCGAGCAGCACTCCTACGGCGACTGGCTGGGCAAGGACGACCGCTACGTGCGCTGTGGCGAGTTCCTCGACGTCGTCCGGGGCCTGTGGGCCGGTGAGGTCGTCGACTACGACGGCACCCACATCAAGGTCGAGGGCGGTGCGCTCGGCCGCCAGCCCGACCCGGTGCCGCCCGTGTACTTCGCCGGCTCGTCGCCACCGGCCCTCGCCATCGCCGCCAAGCACGCCGACGTCTACCTGACCTGGGGCGAGCCGCCGGAGCAGGTGGCCGAGAAGCTCGACCGGGTGCGCGCCCTGGCCGCCGCCGAGGGGCGCACCATCCGGTTCGGCATCCGGCTCCACGTGGTCAGCCGGGATCGCGCCGAGGACGCGTGGGCGGCGGCGAACGCGCTGCTCGACGGGATCAGCGACGAGGAGATCGCCAAGGTCCACGCCCGGATGGCCACCACCGAGTCCGAGGGCCAGAAGCGGATGCTCGCCCTCCACGGCGGCACGCGGGACGACCTCGAGATCGCCCCGAACCTGTGGGCCGGCGTCGGCCTGGCCCGCGGCGGGGCCGGCACCGCGCTGGTGGGGAGCCACACCGAGGTGGCGGACCGGATCGAGGAGTACCGGGCCATCGGCATCGACGAGTTCATCCTCTCGGGCTACCCGCACCTCGAGGAGCTCTACTGGTTCGGGGAGGGCGTGCTGCCGGTGCTCGAGGGGCGGGGCTCCTGGGTGCGGCCCGAGGCCGCCGCCGAGGGGATGCACACCGGCACCGTCGCCCAGGGCGGCGTGGCGTTCGGCGTGGTGCCCGACCGGCGCTGAACGCTCCGCCCCGTCAGGGGCGGCCGGGCTTGCGGGCCACCGGGACGCCGGGTGCCGAGAAGCCCACGCGCTTGTGGGACCCGTCGCAGCTCGGCTTGTCCGCCGAGTGGCCGCACCGGCAGAGGAAGAGGCGCTGGGCGGGCTCGACGGTGCCGTCCGGCCGGGTCAGCCCGACCGGGCCGTCGACCACCAGCGGCCCGTCGGCGCGAGGCGTCACGGTGACGGCGGTGGTCACCGCCGCCTCGTCGGCATCGTCGCTGCTGGGCACGGTCGGCTCCTCCTCGGTGGTCGACGCAGGGCGCACGGTAGCGAGCGCCGGTCCCGCTTCGGCGCCCGGTCAGTGGCCGTGGTCGTCGCCGGCGTCATCGGCGTCGCTCTCGACCTGGGCCACCCACCACCGGCCGTCGACCTGCACCACCTCCACGTCCTCGCCGTAGCTGCCGTCGGCGGCCTCCACGCGGAACCAGGTGCCGGTGGGGCGGTCGAGCGCCGTCACCTGCGCGCCGGTGTAGATCCGCCGGCTCCGGGCCTTGGTGGCGGCGTCGGCATCGGCCACCACGCTGCTGGTGGCCCGCTCGCAGTACCCCTCGGCGTCGGTGTCGTCGTAGGCCGCCATCTCCGCCCGCTTCGACGGGGTGAACAGCTCGCAGGTGCCCGCGAGGTCGTAGCGCTTCGAGGCGGCCACGTGGAGCTCCACCACCCCTCGAGCCGAGGCTGCGCCGCCGGGATCGTCGCCGTCGCTGCCGCCCCCGCAGGCGGTCGCACCGAGGCCCAGCACGAGGAGGGCGACGGCCGTGGCGGTGCGTCGGCGTGGTCGGGTGGGCGGGTTGGGGGACAAGCAGGACCCTCCGTGCGGTCCCCGCCGAGGCTAGGCGCCGCCGCCCTACAGCTGCTCGACCTGGTAGCCGGCGGCTCGCAACCGGTCGAGGACCTCCAGGCGGTGGGCGGGGTCCCGCGTCTCGAGGGTGAAGAGCAGCTCCACCTCGTCGGGGCCCACCCGCACGCCCTGGCGGTGGTGCTCGATGTCGAGGATGTTCAGCCCCGTCTCGGCCACCGAGCGCACGATGAGCGAGAGGGCGCCGGGCTGGTCGGGCACCACGATGCGCAGCCGGAGGTAGCGGCCGACGGCGGTGAGGCCGTGCTCGATGAGGTGGGAGAGCATGAGCGGGTCGACGTTGCCGCCGGACAGGATGGCGACCGCCGGGTCGGTGCCCGCGACGCGACCGGCGAGCAGGGCGGCCAGGCCCACGACGCCCGAGGGCTCCACCACCTGCTTGGCCCGCTCGAGCAGCAGCAGGAGGGCCGTGGCGATCTCGTGGTCGGTCACCGAGATCACGTCGTCGACCAGGGCGTGGGCGTGGGCCAGGGTGAGGGCGGAGGGCGACTTGATGGCGATGCCGTCGGCGATGGTGCGCACGGGGTGGAAGCCGGTGGGGGCGAAGGCGTCGAGCGAGGCCCGCATGGACGCCGCGCCGGCCGCCTCCACGCCGATGATGCGCACCCCGGGCCGTCGAGCTCGGAGGGCGACCGCCACCCCGGCGAGCAGGCCGCCACCGCCGACGGGCACCAGCACCACCCCGGCGTCGGGCGCCTCCTCGGCCAGCTCCAGGCCGAGCGTGCCCTGGCCGGCGATGATGGCCGGGTGGTCGAACGGGGGCACGAAGCGGGCGCCGTGCTCGGCGGCCCACGCCTTGGCCTCCTGGATGCAGTCGTCGACGAGGACGTGGCCGAGCCGGACCTCGGCGCCGTAGGCCTTGGTGGCCTGGACCTTCGGGATGGGCGCGGCGGCGGGCATGAAGATGACCGAGCGCTTGCCGAGGAGGGTGGCGGCCAGGGCCACCCCCTGGGCGTGGTTGCCGGCCGATGCCGCCACCACCAGGTCCTCCTCCGCCGGCAGGTGCGAGAGCAGGTGGTAGGCGCCGCGGATCTTGAACGAGCCGGTCCGCTGGCGGTGCTCGGTCTTGAGCAGGACCTCCCGGCCGCAGAGCCGGGAGAGGGTCTCGGTGGGCTCGGTGGGGGTGGGGCGGAGGATGCCGGCCAGCCCCGCACGGGCCTGTTCGATCTCGGCCACCTGGACCAACGCGACGTCGTCGCTCATGGGCCCGACCCTAGGACCGGCCCTCGCCGGGTGCTCGGAGAAGCTCGACCCGCGCCCACGCGCCCGGCACCGTCCCCCACCCGACGCGCTCCGCCTGCTATTTGCTCCGCTCGGGCGGCGGGCCGTAACGTGTCAACCCGGCCCTGAGGCCCGTCTCACGACGCGTCCTCCGGGGTCCCCGAGAAGTTTGAACCAAGGAATCGTCGCGTGGCCACCTACACCCCGAAAATCTCCGAGATCGAGCGTGCCTGGGTGCTCATCGACGCCGAGGGCCTCGTCCTCGGTCGTCTGGCCACCGAGGTGGCGCACATCCTCCGGGGCAAGCACAAGCCCACCTTCGCCCCCCACATCGACACCGGTGACCACGTCGTGATCATCAACGCCGACAAGGTCGTCCTCACCTCGGACAAGGGCGCCAAGAAGCGGATCTACCGCCACTCCGGGTTCCCGGGCGGCATCTCGTCGGAGACCTACGACACCTTCCTCGGCCGCAAGCCCGCCGACGCGGTGCGCAACACCATCCGCGGCATGCTGCCCCACAACCGCCTCGGTGCGGCCCAGCTCAAGAAGCTGAAGGTCTACGCCGGCCCCACCCACCCGCACGCTGCCCAGCAGCCGCAGACGCTCGAGCTGGCTCACGCCCGCCGCAGCGCGTAGGAGAAGCAGTCTCGTGAGCAAGCCACTGGTGCAGTCCACCGGCCGCCGCAAGGAAGCCGTCGCCCGAGTCCGTCTGCGTGACGGCGAGGGCAAGATCACGATCAACGGCCGTGACGTGGAGGACTTCTTCCCGAACCCCACGCACCGCATGATCCTCTCCGAGCCCCTGCGCCTCACGCAGCTCGAGGAGACCTACGACGTCGACGTCACCATGCACGGTGGCGGCGTCACCGGCCAGGCCGGCGCCCTGCGCCTCGGCATCGCCCGTGGCCTCATCGAGCTCGACCCCGAGCTGCGGGCCGTGCTCAAGCGGGCCGGGTTCCTCACCCGTGACGACCGCAAGAAGGAATCCAAGAAGTACGGCCTCAAGAAGGCCCGCAAGGCCCCGCAGTACTCCAAGCGCTAGCTGGTCGGGGCTCCGCCCCACCGCTCGCCCGCAATCGCCGACCTGGCGTGTGGCCCCACTACGGTGCGGCCGCACGCCAGTCGCCGTTTTCGCCCGAGGTCCGCAGCTCCCATGACGTTGAAGTTCGGCACCGACGGGGTGCGCGGGGTGGCCAACCGGGAGCTCACGCCCGAGCTCGCCCTCACCCTGGGGCGCGCTGCGGCGCGGGTGCTGGGCGGCGACCGCTGGGTGATCGGCAGCGACACGCGGCGCTCGGGGCCGCTGCTCGCCGCGGCGCTGGCGTCGGGCCTCGCCTCCGAGGGCGTCGAGGTGGTCGACCTCGGCGTGCTGCCCACGCCGGCGGTGGCCCGCGTGTCGGCGGTCGACGGCGTCCCCGCGGCGGTGATCTCGGCGTCGCACAACCCGTTCGGCGACAACGGCATCAAGCTGTTCGCCGCCGGCGGGTCCAAGCTCTCCGACGAGGTCGAGGAGTCCCTCGAGGCCGAGCTGGCCGCCCTCAACGCCCACGGCGACCCCCGGCCCCGCCCCGAGGGCGCCGACGTCGGGACCCTCACCAGCGATGCCACCGGGGCCGACCGCTACGTCGCCCACCTGGTGGGCTCGGTGCTCGAGGGGCGTCGGCTCGACGGCCTGCGCATCGTGGTCGACACCGCCAACGGCGCGGCGTCACGCCTGGCCCTCCCGGTCCTCACCGCCCTCGGCGCCACGGCCACCGCCATCCACGACCAGCCCGACGGCCGGAACATCAACGACCGGTGTGGCTCGACCTACCCCGAGGACCTGCAGCGGGCGGTGCTCGCCGAGGGGGCCGACCTCGGCCTGGCGTTCGACGGGGATGCCGATCGGGTGCTGGCGGTCGATGCCGAGGGCGCCCTGGTCGACGGTGACCAGATCATCGCCGTGTGCGCCATCGACCGGCGCGCGCGGCACGCTGCCGCACGACACCGTGGTGGTGACGGTCATGAGCAACCTCGGCTTCCGCCAGGGCATGGCCCGCCACGGCATCACCGTGCTCGACACCGCGGTCGGCGACCGGTACGTGCTCGAGGCGCTCGACCGGGGCGGCCTCTCGCTGGGCGGCGAGCAGTCCGGCCACGTCATCTTCCGAGACCTCGCCTCCACCGGCGACGGGCTCCTCACGGGCCTGTTCCTGGCCGACCTGGTGGTGCGGTCCGGCCGACCGCTGGCGGACCTGGCGGCCGACGCCATGGTGCGGCTGCCGCAGGTCCTCGTGAACGTGCGCACGGCGCGGCGCGACCCCGCCCTGCTCGACCGGCTCGCACCCGACGTCGCGGCGCTCGAGGCCCGCCTCGGCGACCGAGGCCGGGTGCTGCTGCGCGCCAGCGGCACCGAGCCCCTGGTGCGGGTGATGGTCGAGGCGCCCACCGACGCCGAGGCGCGGTCCGAGGCCGAGGCCCTGGCCGCCGCGGTCGAGCGGGCCGCCGCGACCGGCTGAGGCGGGTCAGCTCGGCGGGTCGGCGAGCATCGACGCGACGGCTGGTGCGCCTGCCTCCGGCACCAGGTTCGCCCGCCGCAGGACCGGGACCGCCATGATCGTGGTGGCCAGCGCCATGACGACCATGATCGTGAACATCGTGTCGTCGATCAGGCCGCGCTCCAGGCCGACGGTGAGGATCACGATCTCGGTCAGGCCCCGCGTGTTCATGAGCAGTCCGATGGTGGTGGCGTCCCGCCAGCTCTCGCCGGTCAGGCGGGCGGCGACGGTGGCGCCGCCGAGCTTGCCGGCGACGGCGACCAGGGTGACGACGGCGGCGATTCCCCAGAGCCACGGCTCGTCGAGCAGGCCGAGGCGCGTCGAGAGGCCCACGAGCATGAAGAACACCGGCAGCAGCACGGCGTCGGTGACGGCGGACAGCCGGTCGGCGAGGACCAGCTTGTCGCCCTTGCGCTCGGGCATCACCGTCCCGGCCAGGAAGGCGCCGAACAGGGCGTGGATGCCGATGAGGTCCGTGGTCCAGGCCGAAGCGAAGGCCAGGCCGAGGGCCAGCGCCAGGGGCACCTCGTAGCGGGCCAGGAGGGGCCGCACGACCCACCACATCGCGGCGCCGAACGCCAGGGACCAGGCCAGGGTGGCGAGCACGGTGGCGACGCCCCCGCCGCCCGCCACCGCCAGGACGGCGGCGAGGATGCACCAGGCCGTGACGTCGTCGACGGCTGCGCACGTGAGCGCCATGGCGCCCACCGGCGTCCGGTCGAGGCCCGTCTCCTGCAGGATGCGGGCGAGGACCGGGAAGGCCGTCACCGCCATGGCTGCGCCCACGAAGAGGCAGAAGGGGAGCAGGTCGGACGGTGCGTCGAGCACGCCGTGGAGCCACCACGCCAAGAGGGCTCCGCCGACGAACGGGAGGATGATCGAGACGTGGCTCACCACCACCGCCCGGTGCCGCTGCCCGCGGAGGTGGCGGCGGTCGAGCTCCATGCCGACGACGAACATGAACAGGATCAGCCCGATGTCCGACAGGGGCTTGAGCTGGCCGACCACCTCGGCGGGGAACACCCGTGAGGTCGCTTCGGGCCACGCGGCGCCGAGCACGCTCGGGCCGAGGACGATGCCGCCGACGATCTCGCCGAGCACCCGTGGCTGGCCGATGCGGCGGGCCAGGGAGCCCGAGGCGTGGGCGACGACGACGATGACCGCCACCGCCAGGATCGTGTGCCGGCTCAGGTCGGCGCCCGTGAGCGCCCCCAGGATCACCCCTCCCATGTCGGCGAGCGTAGCGGCGCGGGGGCAGGGGCCTCCCCGGCTCGGGCCCCGCTGGGTCGCAGGCGACGGTGCCACGTGGCCCGGCCAGTAGGTTGGTGCGGCTGCCGGGCCCCCTCGGTGGCGGATCGAGACCCGACCCCGAGGCGTCCCCACCCATGTGCGGCATCATCGCGGTGCTCCGGCGCCGGAGCGACCGAACCCCTCCGACCGCCGGTGAGCTGCTGGAGCAGCTGGCGGGCCGTGCCGAGGTGCTGCTCGCCGCCCCGCCGAGCGACCTGGCGCCCGTGGTCGACGCGGTGGCCGAGCGAGCCGAGCAGGTCGATCGCCTCCTGCGGGGGACGGCGGGCGTGCTGGGGCTGCTGGCCGATCGGTCGCTCCCCGGCGCCCTCGAGGCCCAGTTCGTCGAGGTCGCTGCCGCCCTGGCCGACCGCGAGGCCGCCCTCGACGCCGAGCCGACCGACCCGGCGGGCCTCGAAGCCACCAACGCCGCGGTGATCCGCCTGAAGGACGCCCTCTGGGCGGTCCAGCGCGACCGGCTCCGCACGGCCCGGGCCGTCGCCGACCTCGCCGGTGCCGCGCCGAGCCGGGCCGCCATCGAGGCGTTCGCCTCGGTGCAGGCCGCGCTGTCGGCCATCGATCGGCTGGAGGTCCGCGGCCGGGACTCCGCCGGGCTCACCCTGCTGGTGCGCGGCCACGGCCTCGACCTCGACGATCCGGCGATCCACGCCCTCTGCGCCGCCCGGCTCGGCGACCCGCTCTTCACCGCCGGCGCCGTGCGCGTCACGCCCGAAGGCCACCTGAGCCTCGTCTACAAGGCGGCCGCCGAGATCGGCGAGCTGGGCGACAACACCCGGGTGCTGCGCGACGCCATCCGCGAGGACGCCCTCCTCCAGCGGGCGCTGGTCGCCGACACCGCCGAGGTCACCGTCCTCGGCCACACCCGTTGGGCGTCGATCGGGATCATCTCCCAGCCCAACGCCCACCCCATGAACTCCGACGAAGTCGACCGGGTCGACGGCCCGTACGTCACCGCGGCGCTCAACGGCGACGTCGACAACTTCGCCGACCTCAAGGTGGCCGACGAGCTGCGCATCGCGGCCGAGATCACCAGCGACGCCAAGGTCATCCCCACGCTCGTGTCCCGCCGCCTCGCCGCAGGGGACGAGGCGGTGGAGGCGTTCCGCCAGAGCGTGCGGCGGTTCGACGGCTCCGTCGCCGTGGCCGCCAGCGTCGCCGGCGCCCCCGACCGCCTCCAGCTCGCCCTGCGGGGCAGCGGCCAGGCCCTCTACGTCGGTCTGGACGAGGACCTCTACGTGGTCGCCTCCGAGCCCTACGGCGTGGTCGAGGACGCCACCCGCTACTTCCGGCTCGACGGCGAGACCCCGGCCGACCCCACCGACCCGTCTGCCTCCCGTGGGCAGGTGGTCGAGCTCGACGCCGCCCTCGCCGGCACCGTCGAGGGCATCCGCCGCTTCTCCTACGACGGCACCGAGCTCCCGGTCGGCGAGCGGGAGCTGGTCACGCCGGAGGTCACCACCCGCGACATCGACCGCGGCGCCTTCCAGCACTTCCTGCTCAAGGAGATCACCGAGGCGCCCGGGTCGTTCCGCAAGACCCTGCGGGGCAAGATCGCCCCCGGCGCCGACGGGCTGCTCCGGGTGGTCCTCGGCGACGACACCCTGCCGCCGGCGGTGCGGGCCGACCTCGCCTCCGGCGCCATCACGCGCGTGCTGGTGATCGGGCAGGGGACCGCGGCGGTGGCCGGGCAGAGCCTGGCCCGCAACCTCACCGCCGAGCTGGCGGCCACGCCGGTGCGGGTGGAGGCGCTGCCCGCCACGGAGCTGTCGGGGTTCTCCCTGCGGGCCGACATGGCCGACACGCTCATCGTGGCCATCAGCCAGTCCGGCACCACCACCGACACGAACCGCACGGTCGACCTCGTCCGCGGCCGCGGCGCTCGGGTGATCGCCATCGTCAACCGGCGCGCCAGCGACCTGACCGACAAGAGCGACGGCGTGCTCTACACGTCCGACGGACGCGACGTGGAGATGAGCGTCGCCTCCACCAAGGCGTTCTACGCCCAGATCGCCGCCGGCTTCCTCCTCTCCGCCGCCATCGCCCAGGAGGTGCCCGGCACGGCCGACGGCGCCGCGCACCGGAGCCAGCTGCTGGCCGGGCTGCGCGAGCTGCCCACCGCCATGGAGGCCACCCTCGCCCGCCGCGAGGTCATCGCCGAGGCCGCCCAGGAGCTCACGCCGTCTCGCCGCTACTGGGCGATCGTCGGCTCCGGCGCGAACCGGGTGGCGGCCGAGGAGATCCGGATCAAGCTGTCCGAGCTCTGCTACAAGGCGATCGCCTCCGACGCCATCGAGGACAAGAAGCACATCGACCTCTCGTCGGAGCCGCTGATCCTGGTGTGCGCAGCCGGGCTGTCCGGCTCGAACGCCGACGACGTGGCGAAGGAGGTGGCCATCTACCGCGCCCACAAGGCCACGCCGATCGTCATCGCCACCGAGGACGAGGACCGCTTCAACGCCGCCCTGCGGGTGCTCACGGTCCCGTCGGTCGAGCCGGAGCTGGCCTTCGTGCTGACCACCGTCGTCGGGCACCTGTTCGGCTACGAGGCGGCGCTGGCCATCGACGCCCAGGCCCGCCCGCTGCGCGAGGCCCGCGGCGCCATCGAGGAGGCGGTGTCCGGCCCCTCGGTCCCCGACGCCGACCGGCTGCTCGTCGCCCTCCGGCCCACCTTCGAATCGGTCTCGGCGCGGTTCCACGACGGGCTCCGCACCGGCGCCTACAACGGGCACCTCGAGGCCGGCACCGCGGTGCGGCTGTCGTCGATGTTCCGCTACGCCACCGGCCTGGCCCCGCTGGACGCCTACCAGAGCGAGCACGGTCGGGTGGGCACGCCGAGCATGGTCATCGAGGACCTCACCGCCGCCCTGACCGGCGCCATCGAGGAGCTCACCCGCCCGGTCGACGCCATCAAGCACCAGGCCAAGACCGTCACGGTGGGCATCTCCCGCTCCGACGAGGGCCTCCTGGACGTGCCGCTGGTCAGCGCGGCGCTGGGCGCCGGCGCCGCCCGCGACCGGCTCAGCTACAAGGCCCTGCGGACCCTGGCCGGCCTGGACGCCGCCGTCGAGGAGGTCGTCGGGTACACCCGCTACCGCATCGAGGGCGACGTCGAGGGCGGCGACGCCACCATCGTCGTGGTGGACCGCGGCGGCATCGCCCGGGACCTGCCGCTGCGCACCGAGCGCAACCCGCAGCTGCGGGGCACCAAGCACCGGGTGGCCTTCGAGCGGGAGGTCACCGTGGCGGTGGGCCGCAGCGACGGCCGATCGCTGGTGCTCATCCCCGAGGTGAAGGGGAACCAGTGCACCGGCATCACCCTGTTGCACGCCCGGTTCGCCCCCGCCCTGCCCGCCGGTCGCATGCGCTCGGTGCTCGAGTCCTACCGGGACCGCTACGCGGCGCTCAAGGACGCGGTGACCGAGACCGAGCCCACGTTCCGCGACGACCTCCTCGGCGGCGTCGCCCCCACCGAGCTGCTGACCACGCCGGTCAACGTGCTGGCCGACCGGTGGCGCACGGGCACCGAGGCGTCGGCGTGATCATCGTCATCGTGGTGTTCGTGGTGGCCCTGGTGATGATCGGCATCGCGTTCGTCGACAACCGCCGCGGATGATCGGCATCGGGGTCGACCTCGTCGACGTCGACCGCTTGCGGACCTCGCTGGCCCGCACCCCCTCGCTCGCCGATCGCCTCTTCACCCCGGGGGAGCGGGACTACGCGCTCGCGGCGCGCGACCCCACCGAGCGCTTCGCCGCCCGATTCGCCGCCAAGGAGGCCGTGCTGAAGGCCCTCGGCGTCGGCCTCGGCGCGGCGGACTGGCACGACATCGAGGTGGTGCGGGCCGAGAGCGGCGCCCCGTCGCTCGTGCTGACGGGCCGGGCCCGGGCCCTGTCCGACGCCGCCGGCGTCGGGAGGTGGCTGCTGACGCTCACCCACACGGCCCGCACCGCCGAGGCCATCGCCGTCGCGCTGCCCTGACCACCGGCCCAGCGGGGCGGCGTAGCGTGCGTGGCCCTATGGGCCAGGCCGAGGTGATCACGCTGACCGACGGGCGCACGCTGGGCTTCGACGACGTGGGCGACCCGATGGGCAGCGCCGTCCTCTACGTCCACGGCTCGCCGGACTCGCGCCGGGCCCGCCACCCGGACGACGACCTCGCCGCCCGGCTCGGCGTGCGGCTGGTGGCGGTGGACCGACCCGGCGCCGGGCTCTCCTCGCCGCACCCGGACGGCACCGTGGGCTCCTTCGCCGACGATGCCATCGCCCTGGCCGACCACCTCGGCGTGCACCGGTGGCTGCCCTTCGCGTGGTCCGCCGGCTCCGTCTACGCCCTGGCCGTCGCCGCTCGCCACCCGGAGCGGGTGGCCCGGGTGGCCGTGGCCGCCGGCCTGGTCCCCTTCGCCGCCTACGCCACCCCCGGCATCCTCGACGACGCCGACGGCGGCCGCTGGATGGTGGCCGAGCTGGGCGAGGAGCTGGGCGCAGCCGGCCTGGCCGAGGCTGCCGCCCCGATGCTGGCGCCGTACCCGTGCGACGTGGCCCTGGCCCGCGAGCACGTCCTGGAGCAGGCCGACCCGGTCCGGCGGCGCGAGCTCGAGGCGATCCCCGGTGCCGTCGATGCCCTGGCGGCCGGTGTGGCCGACTCGGTGGCCCACGGCCTGGGCGGGCTGGTCCGGGACCTGGAGCTCCAGGTGGAAGCGCCCGACGTGTCCTGGGACGACGTCGCCGCACCGGTCGACCTCTGGTACGGCCAGCGGGACGCGACCGCGCCGCCGGCCTTCGGCACCTGGTGGGCCGAGCACCTCCGCTGGGGCGAGCTCACCGTCGTCCCCGACGCCGGCCACCTGGTGGCCCTCTCGCACTGGGAGCCCATCCTCGCCCGCCTCCTGACCTGACCCCGGGCCCGGCGACACGGTCTGGTGGGAGGCGGCCAGGGCAGGATGGGGCGGATGCAGGCGATCATGACCCCCGAGGAGATGGCGGCGGTCGACGCGGCCGCCTCGGAGCCGGTGGAGGAGCTGGTCGAACGGGCCGGGGCGGCGATCGCCCGGGCGGCCGTCGAGCTGCTCGGCGGCACCTACGGGCGGCGGGTGGTGGTGCTGGCCGGGAAGGGCAACAACGGCGCCGACGGCCGGGCCGCGGCCGACCGCCTCCGTCGCCGCGGGGTCCGGTGCACGGTGGTCGACGCCGCCGACGCCCCGCCGACGCTTCCGGCGGCCGACCTGGTCATCGACGCGGCCTACGGGACCGGGTTCCGCGGCTCCTTCCAGCCGCCGGCCGTGGCCGACCCGACCACGCCGGTCCTGGCCGTCGACATCCCGAGCGGGGTGTCGGGCCTGACCGGCGACGCGTCCGGGTCGCCGTGGCCTGCCGTGCGCACGGTCACCTTCGCCGCCCTCAAGCCGGGCCTGCTCCTGGGCGAGGGCCCCGGCCTGGCGGGCCAGGTGGTGCTGGCCGACATCGGGCTCGACGTGTCCGGAGCCCGGGCCTGGCGGGTCGAGGCCGAGGACGTGGCGGCCTGGCTGCCCGCCCGCCCGACGGACAGCCACAAGTGGAAGGCGGCGGCGTGGCTGGTGGCCGGCTCGCCGGGGATGGTCGGCGCGGCCCACCTGGCCACGCGAGCCGCCCAGCGGGCCGGCGCCGGCTACGTGCGGCTGAGCACGCCCGGCTCCGACCAGGACCCGTTCGCCCCCACCGAGGCGGTGGTGGTCGCGCTGGCGGCCGAGGGCTGGGCGTCGACCGTGCTCGACGGCGAGGATCGGTTCGGCGCGCTGGCCGTCGGGCCCGGACTGGGCACCGGAGCGGGAGACGCCGAGCAGGTCCGCCTGCTCGTGGCGGGCTCGCGCTCGCCGGTGGTCGTTGACGGAGACGGGCTGCGAGCACTGGGCCCCGGCGCCGCCGAGGCCATCTCGGAGCGCGCCCCGGACGCCGGGCCCGTGGTGCTGACGCCCCACGACGGCGAGTTCGAGGCGCTCGACGGGGGCCCGCCGGAGGCCGGCCGCTTCGCTGCGGCCCGGCGGCTGGCCGGCGCCACCGGCGCCGTCGTGCTGCTGAAGGGGCCCACCACCCTGATGGCCCGGCCCGACGGCCACGTGTGGGCCACGACCACGGGCGACGCCCGCCTGGCCAGCGCCGGCACCGGCGACGTGCTCACCGGCACCGTGGTCGCCCTCCTCGCCCAGGGGATGCCCGCCGACCGGGCCGCGAGCGCTGCCGCCTACCTCCACGGTCGGGCCGGCGCCCTAGCCTGGCGCCGCGGCTTGGTGGCCGGCGACGTCGTCGACCAGCTGCCCGCCGCCCTGTCCGAGCTGCCCGGAGGCTAGATGTCGCGCCAATCGCCCGTGTCCGAGGTCATGACCGTCGAGGTCCTGACCTTCTCGCCCGACGACCTGGTGGGTGATGCCATGCAGGTGCTGGTCGACCGGGGCATCGACGGCGCACCGGTGGTCACCGCCGCCGGCGAGGTCGTGGGCATGCTCTCCACGGGCGACCTGATCGTGCAGGAGAGCCGGCTGCACTTCCCGACGGTGATCTCGCTGCTGGGCGCCACCCTCGAGCTGCCCAGCTCCAAGAAGCACTTCGACGACGACCTCCGCCGCACCCTGGCCAGCACGGTCGGCGAGGTCATGCAGGCGGACCCGGTCACCATCGGTGCCGACGACACCGTCGAGGAGGCCGCCACCCTCTTGCACGAGCACGACATCTCGCGGCTCCCGGTGGTGGGCGACGCCGGCCTCGTGGGCATCGTGTCGCGCGTCGACATCCTCCGGTCGATCATCCGCGACGACGCCTGACGGCTGCGCCGTGCGCCCCGTCTGGGCCGACGTCGACCTCGACGCGGTCACCGCCAACGTCCGAGCGCTCCGAGCCGTCGTCGGCCCGGTGCTGTTCTGCGCGGTCGTGAAGGCCGACGGCTACGGCCACGGTGCCGTGCCGGTCGCCAGCGCGGCGCTGGCCGGTGGCGCCGACCTGCTCGGGGTGGCCCTGGTGGCCGAGGGCGCCGAGCTGCGCGACGCCGGGTCGGCGGCGCCGATCCTGGTCCTCTCCCAGGCGTCGCCGGACGAGCTGGACGTGCTCGTCGGGTGCGACCTCGAGGCCACCGCGTACACCGAGGCCGGCGTCGCCGGCCTGGCGGCCGCCGCCCGGCGCGCCGGCCGTGGTGCCGAGCGCCCGGTCCGGGTCCACCTGAAGGTCGACACCGGCATGCACCGCGTGGGGGCCCAGCCCGACGAGGTCGTCGCCCTCGCTCGGTCCATCGACGTCGAGCCGGGGCTGGCCCTCGCCTCGGTGTTCACCCACTGCGCGGTGGCCGACGAGCCCGACGACCCGTTCACCGCCGAGCAGCTCCGCCGCTACGAGGAGGTCCTCGCCGACCTCGCCGCCGCCGGCATCGACGTGCCGCTGCGCCACGCGGCCAACACGGCGGCGGCCATCGCCCACCCCGATGCCCGCTACGACGTGGTGCGCTGCGGGATCGGCATCTACGGCCTCGATCCCAGCGCCGAGGTGGCCGGCCGGGTGCCCCTGCGGCCGGCCATGGCGCTCCGGTCCCGCGTGTCCCACGTGAAGCGGGTGGCGGCCGGTGAGGGGATCTCCTACGGGCTGCGCTACCGGCCCGAGCGCGAGACCACCATCGCCACCGTGCCCCTGGGCTACGCCGACGGCGTGCCCCGGGCCCTGTCGTCGGTGGGCGCCGAGGTCCTGGTCGGCGGTCGGCGCCGGCCGATCGCCGGGACCGTGACCATGGACCAGTTCCTGGTCGACTGCGGCGACGACCCGGTGGCGGTCGGCGACGACGTCGTGCTGCTGGGCGAGCAGGGCGGCGACCGCATCGGCGCCGACGACTGGGCCCGGCGGCTCGGCACCATCAGCTACGAGATCGTCTGCGGCATCAGCACCCGGGTGCCGCGGCGCTACCTGGAGACGGACACGTGAACACCAAGAAGCTGGTCGGCCTCGGGGCCACCGCCCTCGGCATCGGCGCAGCGGCAGCCGGCGCCTACCGCGCCACCCACCCGCGCGACGCCCAGGGCCCGGTCACGCCGGAGGCCGGTCGGCGCGCGCCCGGCTCGGTGCCCGATGCGCTGCTGGACCTGCCGGCCGACGTCGTCCACCACGAGCTGGGCACGCCCGACGGCGGGGTGGTCCACGCCATCGAGCGGGGCCAGGGCCGGCCGCTCGTGCTGCTCCACGGCATCACCCTGCGGGCCGACGTGTGGGCGCCCCAGTTCCACCAGCTCGCCGACCGCTTCCGGGTCATCGCCGTCGACCTCCGCGGCCACGGCAGCTCCCGGGCCGGCAGCGACGGCTACGGCATCCCCCGCCTGGCCGCCGACCTCGCCACCCTGCTCGTGGGGCTCGACCTGCACGACGCCATCGTCGTCGGCCACTCCATGGGCGGCATGACCGCCATGCAGTTCTGCGGCGACTTCCCCGAGGTGCTGGCCGAGCGGGTGGCCGGGCTGGTCTTCGTGGCCACCCGCGCCCACCAGGTCATGCCGCCCTACGTCGACCGGCTCGCCAAGCGCCTCGTGGGCTCGGGCCAGCGCCGCCTCGACGGCGGTCGGGAGCTGCCCGCCCGGGCGGCGGTGAACGAGCGCATCGTGCGGGCGGCCTTCGGCGACCGCCCCTCGAAGAAGGCCATCGCCGTCGTGGCCGAGATGGGCCGGTCGATGGACGCCCGGGCGCTCATCCCGTCGGTCGACGGCCTCATCGACCACGACGCCCGTGCCGCGCTGCGCGCCACCGACACGCCGTCGCTGGTGGTCGTGGGCACCCGAGACCTGCTGACCCCGGTGCCGTCGGGCCGCCACCTCGCCCACCTGCTGCCCCACGCCGAGCTCGTGGTGCTGCCCAAGGCCGGCCACCAGCTCATGCAGGAGCGGCCCACGGAGCTGGCCGAGCTCATCGACGCCTTCGCCGCCAAGCTGGCCGGGCGCCAGCCGTCGGTGTCCGCCGCGGTCGACGCCTCCGCCGGGCCCGTCGACGCCGACCAGGTCGAGGCCACCCCCGAGCCCGCCTGACCGGCCCGGTCGTTGCGGTCCGGGTCGGGGCGGTCACTACGATCGGACGGTGCACCCCGTCGCCCCTGCCCCCGCCTCCACGGCGCTCCGGCACCGGCGGTCGGCACCGTGAGGCCCCAGGCCCAGGTGGCCCGCACCGCCTCCGCCGCCCAGACCCAGACCCTCGCCGCCGCCCTCGCCGGCCTGTGCGGGCCGGGCGACCTGATCGTGCTGGCGGGCGACATGGGAGCCGGCAAGACGGCCTTCGCCCAGGGCTTCGCGCTGGGGCTCGGCATCGCCGACCGGGTGACCAGCCCCACCTTCACCATCGTGCGGGAGTACGCCGGCGGGCGCCTGGCCCTGCACCACCTCGACGTGTACCGGCTCGACCAGCTGCGGGAGGTCCTGGAGCTGGGCGTGAGCGAGATGCTCGACGAGGAGGCGGTGATGCTGGTCGAGTGGGGCGACGCCGTGCTGCCGGCCCTGGGCGACCAGTACCTCGAGATCCGCATCTCCTTCGGCGAGGGCGACGACGACCGACGGCTGGAGATCTCGCCTCGCGGCCGCCTGTGGGCCGCCCGCGAGCGGGTGCTGGGCGAGGCCCTCGCCAGCTGGACCGAACCTGAACCAGGAGACCCATCGTGCTGATCCTCGGCCTCGAGAGCGCCACCGCGCAGGTGGGCTGCGCCATCGGCGGCCACGAGGGCGTGCTGGCGTCGTCGCACTCGGCGCGGCAAGCGCCACGCCGAGAACCTCACGCCGGCCGTCGAGTTCGTGTGCCGCCAGGCCCGCGTGGAGCTGTCGGAGATCTCGTGCGTCGCGGTCGACCACGGCCCGGGCCTCTTCACCGGCCTCCGCGTGGGCGTCGCGTCGGGCAAGGCCATCGCCCAGGCCCTGCGGGTGCCCATGATCGCGGTGTCGAGCCTGGACCTCCTGGCCTTCCCCCTGCGCTTCACCGATCGGCGGATCGCAGCGGTCATCGACGCCCGGCGCGGCGAGGTGTTCTGGGCCTTCTACCGGCAGGTGCCGGGCGGCATCCAGCGCATCAGCGAGCCCACCGTCGGCTCGCCCGACGAGCTGGCGGCCGAGCTGCTGGCCCAGCACGGCGACACGATCCTGGCCGGCGACGGCGCCATCCGCTACGCCGAGCACTTCGCCCAGCGGCCGGGCGTCGAGCTGGCCGGCGGCGACCACGCCTATCCCTCGGCGCGCTCCCTGGTGCAGCTGGCCCACGCCAAGGCGCTCCGCGAGGACTGGGTGCGGCCTCACGAGATCGAGCTGCTGTACCTGCGCAAGCCCGACGCCGAGATCAACTGGTCCATGCGGGCGGGCGCCTGATGGCCGCCGCACCCCGTGCCCTCCGGCCGACCGGGCGCTGACGTGGCCGGCAACGTCGACGGCCGCGCGCCGTCCGGTCTGGTGGTCACCGTGTCGCCCATGCGCCGCCGGCACCTGCGCGCCATCCTGGCCATCGAGGCCCAGGTGTACCCCCGGCCCTGGTCGTCGCGGCTCTTCGAGGACGAGCTGGAGCGGGGCGGGCGGGTCTACCTGGTGGCCCGCGTCGGGCCCACCGTGGTGGGCTACGCAGGCCTCCTGATGATCGCCGACGACGGCCACGTGGCCACCGTGGCGGTCGACCCGGTGTGGCAGGGCCACCGCGTGGCCACCCGGCTGCTGGCGGAGCTGGTGCGCCAGTCGCAGCGGCTGGGCGCCAACCAGCTGACGCTGGAGGTGCGCATGTCGAACGTGCGCGCCCAGGGCCTGTACCGCCGGTTCGGCTTCGCCCCGGCCGGCGCCCGCAAGGGCTACTACGGCGACAACGGCGAGGACGCCCTCGTCATGTGGGCCCACGAGATCGGCAGCGACGACTACCAGGCCCGGCTCGACGCGATCGACGCCGACCTGGTCCCGGCCACGGCCCGACTGGGCTTCGACGCACCCGTGGGCGTCGGAGCGGGAGCGGGCGACGGTGCCCACCCCGCCTCGTCCCGCGGCAGGATGGAGCGACCATGACCGCCTTCGACCCGACCGTCCCGTCCCGCCCCGGCGTCGACGCCCACACCCGCATCCTCGGGATCGAGACCTCCTGCGACGAGACCGCCGCCTCGGTGGTGGTCGGCGGCCACGTGGTGCGCTCGTCGGTGGTGTCGAGCCAGGTCGACATCCACGCCCGCTTCGGCGGGGTGGTCCCCGAGATCGCCAGCCGCGCCCACGTCGACCTGCTCACGCCGGTCATCGCCGAGGCGCTCGTGGAGGCCGGGGTCGAGGGGCCCGAGCTCGACGCCGTGGCCGCCACCTACGGGCCGGGCCTGGTGGGCTCGCTGCTCGTGGGCGTGAGCACCGCCAAGGCCCTGGCCCTCGTCTGGGGCGTGCCCTTCGTGGCCGTCAACCACCTCGAGGCCCACCTCTACGCCGCCCTCGTCGAGGACCCCAGCCTCGAGCTGCCGGTGGTGGTGCTGCTCGTGTCCGGCGGCCACACCATGCTCATCGAGATGGAGGGCCACGGCCGGTACCGCCTGCTCGGCTCCACCATCGACGGCGCGGCGGGCGAGGCCTTCGACAAGGTCGGCCGCTACCTGGGCCTCGGCTACCCCGGTGGCCCGGCGATCGACCGCATCGCCATGGAGGGGGACCCGCACGCCATCGCCTTCCCCCGGGCGCTGATGGCCGACGGGCTCGACTTCTCCTTCTCGGGCCTGAAGACCTCGGTGGTCAACCACGTGCGCAAGCACCCGGAGGTCGCCACGGCCGACGTCGCCGCCAGCTTCCAGGAGGCGGTGGTCGACGTCCTGGTCACCAAGGCCCGCCGGGCCGCCCAGCAGATCGGGGCCAAGGGCCTGGTGCTCGGCGGCGGCGTGGCCGCCAACTCGCTCCTGCGCGAGCGGTTCCTGTCGGCCTGCGTCGAGGACGGCATCCACGGCTTCCTGCCCAGCCGGGCCATGTGCACCGACAACGCCGCCATGGTGGCCGCCGCCGCCTGGTGGCGCCTCGGCGCCGACGGCCCCAGCCCGCTCGACACGGGCGCCGACCCGAACCTGCGCCTCCAGCTGCTCGACTGAGGTCGACCGGCTCGACCAGCTCGACCGGCTCGTACGAGCAGGTCGGGCCGCGCGGCTCAGGCCGGGCGGCGGGCGAAGGCCTGGCCGGGCGCGGTGCCGGTCTCGGCGCGCCACACGCGGCGGAACTGGCGGGCGTCGTCGTAGCCCGCGGCTGCGGCCGCGGCCTCGACCGTGGCGCCCGACGCCAGCACGGCCCGGGCGTGCTCCACCCGGATCCGGCGCTGGTAGGCGAGCGGGGTCAGCCCGGTCGCGGCCACGAAGGCCCGGTGCAGCGTGCGGGTGCTGGCCGGGGCGCGCGCCGCGAGCTCGGCGAGGGGCAGCGGTTCGGCGAAGCGGCGGTCGATCTCGTCCTGCACGCGGTGGACCAGGTCGTCGAGGTGGTTGCGGTGGCGCAGCAGCGCGCTGTCCTGCTCGGCGTCGCCGTTGCGGCGGGCGTAGACCACCATGTCCCGCGCCACCGCGGCGGCTGCCGCCGGGCCGTGGTCGGTCGCCACCAGGTGCAGGGCGAGGTCGATGCCGCTGGCGATCCCCGCGGAGGTGAGCACGCGATCGTCCTCGGCGTAGAGCACGTCGCGCTGGACGCGCGCCGCCGGGTGGCGCGCCGCGAGCTGGGCCTGCACGCCGTGGTGGGTGGTGCAGCGCCGCCCGTCGAGCAGGCCGGCGCGGCCGAGCACCTCGGCGCCGGCGCAGATCGAGCCCACCCGACCGCCTGCGGCGTGGTGGGCGCGGAGGCGGTCGAGCGTGGCCGTCGAGACCTGCCCGGGGTCGTCGAGCAGGCGTGCTCGGAAGCCGGGGACGAGCACGAGGTCGGACGGGCCGAGGTCGGGCCAGGTGGTCGCCGCTTCCAGGCCCAGGCCCTGGGCGCTGGGCACGCGGGCCGACTCGCCCACGAAGTGCAGCTGGTAGCCCCAGCCGAGGTCGTCGGCGCTGGAGAACGCCTGGGCCGGCCCGGCCAGGTCGAGCAGGTGGACCTGGGGCAGCAGCACGAAGGCGACCTGGCGGCGGATCACGAGGCGAGGTGCTCCTCGACGGTGGTGATCGTGGCGAAGCGCCCGGCCAGGGCGTACTCGGTGCGAGCCAGCACGTCCTGGACGCCCAGCGTGGTGGGGTCGGCGGCCACCTCGGCGAACGGTCGGTCCGCCACCGCGGCGCGGTGCGGGATGGGGAACGTCGCGGTGGCGTCGATGACGAAGTCGACGGCGTAGCCGAGGTCGGCGGCGAGGCGGGTGGTGGTCTCGCAGCACTGCTCGGTCTGGATGCCCGTCACCGCCAGCCGGGTCACGCCGCGCTCGGTCAGCAGCTGCGCCAGGTTCGTGGTGGTGAACGCGTTGCGGGAGGTCTTCACCAGGACGGGCTCGCCGGCGCGGGGCTCCAGCCCGTCCATCAGGGCGACGTGCGGGCTGCCGGGCTCGAAGGGGCCGCCGGTGCCCGGCTCGGTGTGGAGGATCCACACCACCAGGTCGCCGGTCTCCCGGTAGCGGTCGACGAGCGGCCGCACCTGCTCGACGATGCCGGGGTTGGAGCACCAGGGCCAGTACGGCCGGACGGTGAACGAGTTCTGCACGTCGATGACGAGGAGGGCGCGGTTCATGCCGCCACCATCGTGGTCCAGCGCCGTTGGCAGAAGGGCATCGGCGGACGACGACCGGACGGATCGTGCCATCGATCGTCGGTCTCCAGCCCCCGAGCGGGGCGGCCGCGGCCGTCCCGCCCAGCGGGAATTAGCACTCTCGGGCCGCGACTGCTTGCGACTCGGGGGATCGCGCCGTATCGTTGGCACTCGCCATAGAGGAGTGCTAACGCCGGTTTGGAGCGTTGGCACGGACCACTACTCACGCCATGGAGGCGCTGATGTCCCTGCAGCCGCTCGAAGATCGCATCATCGTGAAGCCCGGTGATGCCGAAGAGACCACCGCCAGCGGGCTGGTCATCCCCGACACCGCCAAGGAGAAGCCCCAGCAGGGCGAGGTCCTGGCCGTGGGCGAGGGCCGCTGGGACGAGGACGGCGAGAAGCGCATCCCCGTCGACGTCAAGGTCGGCGACATCGTCGTCTACTCCAAGTACGGCGGCACCGAGATCACGTCGGATGGCCAGGACGTCCTGATCCTGAACGCCCGTGACGTGCTCGCGATCGTCAAGAACTGAGCTGAGGAACGCACATGTCGAAGATCCTGAAGTTTGACGAAGAGGCCCGCCGCGGCCTCGAGGCGGGCGTGAACAAGCTCGCCGACGCCGTCAAGGTGACCCTCGGCCCGAAGGGCCGCAACGTGGTGCTGGAGAAGAAGTTCGGCGCCCCCACCATCACCAACGACGGCGTGTCCATCGCTCGTGAGATCGAGCTGGAGGACCCCTACGAGAACATGGGCGCCCAGCTCGTCAAGGAGGTGGCCACCAAGACCAACGACGTCGCTGGCGACGGCACCACCACCGCCACCGTGCTCGCCCAGGCGCTCGTCCGCGAGGGCCTGCGCAACGTCACCGCCGGCGCCAACCCCATGGCCCTCAAGCGGGGCATCGACAAGGCCGTCGCGGCCGCCGTCGAGTCCATCAAGGACCAGGCCAAGGAGATCGACGACCGCAGCGAGATCGCCCAGGTCGCCACCATCTCGGCCAACAACGACAAGGCCATCGGCGAGGTCCTCGCCGACGCCATCGACAAGGTCGGCAAGGACGGTGTCGTCACCGTCGAGGAGTCGAACACCTTCGGCATCGAGCTCGAGTTCACCGAGGGCATGCAGTTCGACAAGGGCTACCTGTCGCCGTACTTCGTCTCGGACCCCGAGCGCCAGGAAGCGGTCCTCGAGGACGCCCTGATCCTGTTCACCGAGAGCAAGATCTCCTCGGTCCAGGACCTCGTGCCGGTGCTCGAGAAGGTCATGCAGACCGGCAAGCCGCTGCTGATCATCGCCGAGGACATCGAGGGCGAGGCCCTCGCCACCCTCGTGGTCAACAAGATCCGCGGCACCTTCAACTCGGTCGCCGTCAAGGCCCCCGGGTTCGGTGAGCGCCGCAAGGCCATGCTGGCCGACATCGCCACCCTCACCGGTGGACAGGTCATCTCCGAGACGGTGGGCCTCAAGCTCGAGACCACCACGCTCGACCTGCTCGGCTCCGCCCGCAAGATCGTGGTCACCAAGGACCTCACCACCATCGTCGACGGCGGCGGCTCGGCCGACGACGTCAACGGTCGCGTGGCGCAGATCAAGCGCGAGATCGAGGACACCGACTCCGACTGGGATCGCGAGAAGCTCCAGGAGCGCCTCGCCAAGCTGGCCGGCGGCGTCGCCGTCGTCCAGGTCGGTGCGGCCACCGAGGTGGAGCTCAAGGAGAAGAAGCACCGCATCGAGGGCGCGCTGTCCGCCACGCGTGCGGCCATCGAAGAGGGCATCGTCCCCGGCGGTGGCACGGCTCTGGTCCGAGCTCGCGCCGCGGTCGCCAAGGCCATCGAGGGCCTGGAGGGCGACGAGGCCACCGGGGCCAAGTCGGTCCACAAGGCGCTCGGCGCGCCGGCCCGCCTGATCGCCGGCAACGCCGGCCTCGAAGGGGCCGTCGTGGTGCAGCAGGTCGAGTCCGAGCTCGGGGCCTACGGCCTCAACGCCGCCACCGGCGTGTTCGAGGACCTGCTCAAGGCCGGCGTCATCGACCCGGCCAAGGTGACCCGTGCGGCGCTGCAGAACGCGGCGTCGATCGCCGGGCTCCTGCTCACCACCGAGGCCATCGTCGCCGACAAGCCCGAGGAAGAGGGCGCCGGCGGCGGCATGCCGGGCGGCATGCCCGGTGGCATGGGCGGCATGGGCGGCATGATGTAGCAACCCCCTCCCACGAGGTGGTTCGACGGTGCCCGGGCTTCGGCCCGGGCACCGTCGCGTCCGGGGGTGGCCCGGCGCACCCTCGGCGTGGCGTCGGTGGCCCGTGCCGGGCCGCCGACCGGCGAGCGGTCGTTCAGTCGCCGGAGGTGGCCAGGCGGGCGGCCCGGTCGGGAGCCGCGTAGACCGGCTTCACCGCGACGTCCGGGTCGGACCACGCGTGGTGGCCCGCCACCGGGAACTTGGCCTCGAGGTAGGCCAGCATCACGTCGACGTACTCGGCGGTGGTGGCCTCGCGATCGGGGTCGGCCTGGTCGGCGGCGGCCGCCAGCACCAGGTGGGCCAGGGTTACCATGACCTCGGAGGTGCGGGCCACGATGGGCTCCGGCAGGCCGGGCACGCGCAGCTCGATCAGGGCGCGGATGTGGCCGAGCAGGCCTTCGCGCAGCCGTTGGCCGGCGCCGGACCGGCCACCCGGCACCATGGCCGAGACGAGCAGGGCCGGCAGGGCCCGCTGGTCGCGGGTCTCGGCCACCAAGCGGTCGATGACCCGGTGCAGGAACTCGCCGATGCGCTCCTCGGGACCGATGTTGCCCAGGAGGTCGGCGTACAGGTCGACGAGGTGGGCCAGGTAGCGGTCGGTCAGGGCCTCGGCGAGCGCCGCCTTGTCCGGGAACCACCGGTAGAGCGTGCCGACCGGGACGTCGGCGCGTGCCGCGACCAGGTTGGTGGTGGCGGCGTCGTAGCCGACCTCCTCGAAGACCTCGGCGGCGACGTCGAGGAGCAGCTCGACCCGCGCCGCGGATCGCGCCTGGCGCGGTCGGTTGCGCAGGTGGCTGTTCGCTTCGGCCATCGATCCCTCCTCGCCCGCCGGATGGTCTGGGGCAACGCTACCCGGCCCGGACCGGCCGCCTCGGACCGGTGGCGCCGGGACCCCGGTCGGTAGGCTGCGGTGATGGAACGACCCCCTGCCGATCCCTCGAAGCTGCTGGCCTCCTGGGACGACTGGGAGCGGGGCGAGATCACCCCGGGCCGGGTCCTCGCGGATCTCAAGACGGGCGGCCTGCGCGACGTGCTCGACCACCTGGCGGGGCCCGACGGCGCCGCCACCGACGACGGCGTCGACGCCGGCGCCCTGCAGGCCCGGTGGATGACCTGGGAGCGCGGCGAGGCCGCGCCGGGCCAGGTGGTGGAGGACCTGCAGCGCGGCGGGCTGCGCGGCGTGGTGGCCCACCTGGCCGCCGCCGTCGAGCAGGCCTGACCCGACCCGTGGCCGGGCCCGTCGCCGACCCGCCCGCGCGGGGAGGCCCGCAGCACATCCCGCGCCCGCCCTCGGCCCGACCGGGCCCGGCCGCTCCGTGGTCCCACCTCGACGACGCCGATCGGCGCGTCGACGTGGCCCGGCTGCGCGCCGCCTTCGCCGCGGTCGATCCGCCGGTGCGCTCCGTGCGGGAGGGCTCGGTCCGGCGCGGCTCGGCGGTGCTGGCGCCGATCTACGAGCACGACGGCGAGGCGTTCGTCGTCCTGACCCGCCGCTCGGCCCGGCTGCGGGTCCACAGCGGCGAGGTCAGCTTCCCGGGCGGCGGCCAGGAGCCCGGCGAGGACCTGGCCGACACCGCCCGGCGCGAGGCCTGGGAGGAGGTGGCGCTCGACCCGGCGTCGGTGGAGCTGATCGGCGAGCTCGACCACCTGAGCACCATCACCAGCGACTCGTTCATCGTGCCCTACGTCGGGCTGCTCCCGGGTCGCCCGCAGCTCGTCGCCAGCCCTGCCGAGGTCGAGGCCGTGCTCCACGTCCCGCTCGCTGAGCTGCTCGACCCCGAGGTGTACCGCGAGGAGCGGTGGGACCTGTTCGGCGCCGAGCGATCCATCTTCTTCTTCGAGCTCTACGGCGACACCGTGTGGGGCGCCACCGCCGCCATGCTGCGCCAGCTGCTCGGGCTCGCCACCGGCACCGTGGGACGGGGCGACCTTCGGCACCTCTGAGCCGGTTCGGGGCGCTCCGGGCGTACCCTCGGGTCGTGGACCACCACGACCTGCTGCCGGCGCCGGGCCCCACCGCCTCCGTCCCGACCACGGGATCGGTGCCGTCGTGAGCCAGGCCGGGCGGCTGCTCGTGGCCACCCCGCTCATCGGGGACCCGAACTTCGAGCGGACGGTGGTGCTGCTGCTGGCCCACGGGGGCGAGGGCGCGTTCGGCGTGGTGATCAACCGGCCGAGCGAGACCAGCGTCCACGAGGTGGCCGACGAGTGGGCGCCGCACGTCGCCGCGCCCGGCGTGGTCTTCGTCGGCGGGCCGGTGGGCACCGACTCCGTGGTGGGCATCGCCCGCTGCGTGGCCGACCCCGGTCCCTCGTTCGGCCGCCTGGTGGGCGACCTCGGCACCGTCGACCTCCACCGCCCGCCGGGCGGCGACGACCACCCCTGGTCCGGCGTGCGCCTCTTCGCCGGCTCCGCCGGCTGGGCCCCGGGCCAGCTGGAGGACGAGCTCGAGGAGGGCGCGTGGTGGGTGGTCGACCCCACCCCCGACGACCTCACCACCGCCGACCCGTCGGCGCTGTGGGCCGCCGTGCTCCGCCGCCAGCCCGGGCAGGTGGCCTGGTTCGCCAACCACCCGCTCGACACGTCGGCCAACTGAGCGGGACCACCTCGACGCCTCGGCGCTGGGGGAGCGGTAGCGTTCCGCCATGGCCACGCTCTCGTTCGAAGGTGAGACCCACGGCGAGCTGGTGGTGAAGGTGCGCCGATGGCTGGCATCGGTCGAGGGCCAGGACGAGGGCAACCTCACCACCCACGAGGCCATCGAGCAGGGCGCGGAGCTCACCAAGGAAGCCCTCCGGATCATCGCCTCGGCGGCCCCGGAGCCGGTGGCCCAGAGCGAGATCGTCAAGGCGCTCACCAGCGCCGGCTACAAGGCCACCGACGCCACCAAGCAGGCCCTGGTGGACGGGCTCGACAGCGTCGAGGAGGTCACCGGCGGCAGCGTGGTGAAGCTGGCTCGGGACGCCTCGAAGACGGTGGTGTACCAGATGAACACCGCGGTGGCCCGGCAGATCCTGAAGTCGCTCCGGCGCTGAGCGGGCGGCCGCCGTGGGCTGATGTCACGCAGCGGCACCTCGCCCGCACCGGCCCGGGCCGGTAGCCTGCGGCCACGACCAGCCGCCCGGGAGCCCTCATGGCCGAGTTCACGTCCGACCGCTTCGCCACCGAAGGCCTGACCTTCGACGACGTGCTCCTGGTCCCCGCGGCCAGCGACGTCCTGCCCAACGAGGTCTCCACCTCCTCCTTCGTGACGCCGGGCATCGAGCTGCACGTGCCGATCCTGTCGGCCGCCATGGACACCGTCACCGAGGCCAGCCTCGCCATCGCCATGGCCCGCACGGGCGGCCTCGGCATCGTCCACCGGAACCTCTCGGTGACCGACCAGGTCGGCGAGGTCGACAAGGTGAAGCGGTCCGAGTCCGGGATGATCGTCGACCCGATCACGCTCGGGCCCGACGCCCTGGTGGCCGACGCGCTCGACCTCATGGCCCGGTTCAAGATCTCCGGCGTCCCCATCACCGACGGCGACCGCCGGCTGGTGGGCATCCTCACCAACCGCGACCTGCGCTTCCACGACGACGTCAACCAGCGCATCGGCGACGTCATGACCAGCGAGGGCCTGGTGACGGCCCCGCAGGGGACCACCCTGGAGGAGGCCCAGGCCGTGCTGGGCCGCCACCGCATCGAGAAGCTGCCGGTGGTCGACGCCGAGGGCCGGCTCTCGGGGCTCATCACCGTCAAGGACATCCAGAAGCGCATCCAGTACCCGGACGCCACCAAGGACGCCCAGGGCCGGCTCCGGGTGGGGGCTGCGGTCGGCACCGGCCCGGACGCCTTCGAGCGGGCCGGCGCCCTCGTCGACGTCGGCGTCGACGTGCTCGTGGTCGACACCGCCCACGGCCACTCGAGCGGCGTGCTCGACATCCTCGCCAAGATGGTCGAGGAGTTCCCGGTCCCGATCATCGCCGGCAACGTCGCCACCTACGACGGCTCCCGTGCCCTGCTCGACGCCGGCGCCGCCGCGGTGAAGGTCGGCGTGGGCCCCGGCTCGATCTGCACCACCCGCGTGGTCGCCGGCGTCGGCGTGCCCCAGCTGACCGCCATCGCCGACGCCGCCCGGGCCGCCCAGGACTACGACGCCTGCGTCATCGGCGACGGCGGCATCCAGTTCTCCGGCGACATCGCCAAGGCGCTGGCCGCCGGCGCCGACACCGTGATGCTCGGCAGCCTGCTCGCCGGCGTCGACGAGAGCCCCGGCGACGTCGTGCTCTACCAGGGCGAGCGGTTCAAGGAGTACCGGGGCATGGGCTCCATGGGCGCCATGAAGACCCGCTCGTACTCCAAGGACCGCTACTTCCAGGGCGACGTGATCGACGCCGAGAAGCTGGTGCCCGAGGGCATCGAGGGCCGCGTGGCCTACAAGGGCCCGGTGCGCCGCATCATCTTCCAGCTGGTGGGCGGGCTGCGACAGGCCATGGGCTACTGCGGCGCCGGCACGATCGACGCCCTCCACGAGGCGAAGTTCATCCGCATCACCGGCGCCGGCCTGCGCGAGAGCCACCCGCACGACATCACGATCACCGCCGAGGCTCCGAACTACGCCAACCGCTGAGGCGGGGCGTCACCACCAGAGGTGACGACCGCACGGAACGTGGCCGGTAGGGTGGCGCCCGCCCGGAGGAGCCGCCTCGGGCCGTACCCGGGAGCTCCCATGGCCCGTCGCCTCGCCTCCATCGCCGCTGCCGGCGCCGTCCTCGTCGGCCTCTTGGCCACGGCCCCGCCCCTGGCGTCCGCCGAGGTCGACACCACCTACGGCTGGGACCACCGCGCCGCCACCGTCAGCGGGACCTACCAGGTGGTGGTGGGCCAGTTCGCCGGCGACGAAGCCAGCGACATCCTCTTCTACGGCAAGGGCTCGGCCGCCGACACCCTGTGGATCGGCAACGCCGGCGAGCGGGGCCAGGCCGGCTTCGACGTCGTGCCGCTGACCATCGGCGGCGACGTCACGCTGGTGGTCGGCGACTTCGGCGGCGACAGCTACGACGACCTGCTGCTCTACGGCAAGGGCGCCGAGCCCGACGCCCTGTGGACCTCGATCGACGCCGAGGCCATCTTCAGCAAGCGGGCCGTGACCATCGGGGGCACCTACCTGCCGACGGTGCTCACCGACTACCGCGACGGCGGCAAGGACGACATCGTCTTCCTCGGCCCGGGCGCCACGCCGGACTACCTCTGGCACTTCACCGACTCGCCCGGCACCACGAACTACGAGGGGCCCGGCACGTACGCGAGCCGCTCGCTCACGGTGAACGGCAGCTACCAGCTGGTGCCCGGCGACTACAGCGGCGACGGCATCGGCGACCTCGTCCTCTACCAGCCCGGCACCGCCGCGGACTACAAGTGGGTCTTCAACACCGCTGGCGCCGTGACCGAGTCGAAGCTCACCGTCAACGGGACCTACCGCCCGGTCCCGATCCTCGGCGTGCCCTACGACGCCATCCTCTGGTGGGCCGACGGCACGGCCGGCAAGGCCTTCTGGGCCAGCAACGGCAGCACGTTCGTGGCCAAGCCGGTGCCGGCGGAGAACGCCACCGGCACCGTGACGCCCTACGGCCTGGGCTCCGCCGTGATCGAGCAGCCCGGCGCCGGCAAGGCCGAGCGCCAGTTCTTCTACGACGGCACCGCAGCCAGCTTCTACACGCTGGCCAACGTGGCCAAGCACGACCAGACGGTGGCCAAGCCCCTCGTCGGCAACCTCGACGACGACGCCGACGGCTACCTCGACATCTTCTGGTACGGGCCCGGCAGCGCCCGCGACGAGCTCTGGTACAGCCCCTCGACGCTGGCGGCCAAGGCCGCCCCGGCACCCTCGGGCGTGCCCGTGCAGGCCAAGCCGGACGGGCTCGAGCCCCGCTGATCGGGCGGGGGCTGTCCGCTATGGTCGATCCGCCTGGCGGACGCACCCCGGGTGCGGGTGCCAGCAGCTCCCGGCGGAGATGGAGGAGGACCCCGTGGTCCGACGTCTGACGGTGGCCGTGGCAGCGGCCGCCCTGTTCCTGGGCCTGATCGCCCCCACCACCGCGTCGGCGACGCCCGACCCCGACTACGGCTGGGACTACCAGTCGCTGAGCATCAGCGGCAGCTACACCATGCTCAAGGGCCAGTTCGCCGGCGACGGCGCCACCGACGTGCTCTTCTACGGCGCCGGCTCGGCGCCCGACTCCCTGTGGATCGGCAAGTCCGGCACCCAGGGCGCCAACGGCTTCACCAAGGTCAACCTGACCATCAACGGCACCTACGTGCCGGTCGTCGGCGACTTCGGTGGCGACGACTACGACGACATCCTCTTCTACGGCCGTGGCACCAACGGCGACTCCCTCTGGACCTCGGCCGACGTCGCCGGGTACTTCACGACCAAGTCGCTGTCGATCGGTGGCACGTACCTGCCCAAGGTGCTCCACGACTACCGCGGCGTCGGCGCCAAGGACGACGTCCTCTTCCTCGGCCCGGGCTCGGCGCCGGACTACCTCTGGCACTTCACCGACCAGGTGGGCACCAGCGGGTACGACGGGCCCGGCACCTACGCCAGCAAGTCCCTGAAGGTCAACGGCGCCTACCAGCTCGTCGTCGGCGACTTCAGCGGTGACCTGCTCGACGACGTCGTGCTCTACCAGCCCGGCACCGCCGCGGACTACAAGTGGGTCAGCAACGCCGCCGGCGCCTTCGCCCAGACGAACCTGACGGTGAACGGCACCTACCAGCCCGTCACCGTGCGCCACGAGCAGTACGACGGCATCTACTGGTGGGCCAGCGGCTCCCCGAACGAGGCCTACTGGACCAGCAACGGCACCTCGTTCACGGCCCGGACCGTGGGCCAGTACCCCGGCCTCACCGGCACGGCTTCGGAGTTCGGCGGCTACGGCGTGCTCGTCCAGTCCGATGCCGAGCGCGACGGCTACGTCTACGCCGACGAGACCAGCGCCGACTCGTACTACCTGGCCAACGAGAGCCACGACTTCGGCGTGGCCACCCAGTTCGCCACCGGCGACTTCGACCGGGACGGCAACTTCGACGTGCTCTGGTACGGCCCCGGCTCCCGCCCCGACCAGGTCTGGTACGGCCTGCCGGCCAACAACAAGGCCGCCGACCACGCCCCCTCGGCCGAGCGCACCACCCCCTTCGCCGAGCGCTGAGCTTCCGCTCACCCCCATCCCGTCCACCACGGCCCCGACCCCGCTCCGGCGGGGTCGGGGCCGGCGGTGCGCGCCGCGTAGGCTCGGACCTTTCCCGGAACGGGGTCGAGGGAGCGCAACGTGGCTGAGATCGAGATCGGCATGGGGAAGGTCGGGAGGCGGGCCTACGGGCTCGACGACCTGGCCCTCGTCCCGAGTCGCCGCACCCGGGACCCCGAGGACGTCGACCTGTCCTGGGAGATCGACGCCTTCCGCTTCGACCTGCCGATCATGGCCGCCGCCATGGACTCCGTCGTCAGCCCGGCCTCGGCCGTGGCCATCGGCGAGCTGGGCGGCGTGGGCGTGCTGGCCCTCGAGGGGCTCTGGACCCGCTACGACGACCCCGAGCCGCTCCTGGCCGAGATCGCCGAGCTCGAAGGCCCCACGGCAACCGCTCGGCTGCAGGCGCTCTACGCCGAGCCCATCAAGCCCGAGCTGATCCGTGACCGCATCAAGGAGATCCGTGGCGCCGGCGTGGTCTCGTGCGCGGCCATCACGCCGCAGCGGCTGCCCACCTTCGCCGACGCCCTGCTGGCCGCCG
Organism: Aquihabitans sp. G128; assembly: GCF_019048865.1. Lineage (GTDB taxonomy): Bacteria > Actinomycetota > Acidimicrobiia > Acidimicrobiales > Iamiaceae > Aquihabitans. The sequence continues at coordinate 3,920,714 of NZ_CP077604.1, forward strand.
AGCTCGACCTGCTGGTGATCCAGGGCTCGGTGGTCTCCGCCGAGCACGTCACCAAGGAGGGCGATCCGCTCAACCTGAAGACCTTCGTGCGCCGGTTCGACATCCCGGTGATCGTCGGCGGGTGCGCCAGCTACCAGGCCGCCCGCCACCTCATGCGCACCGGTGCCGCCGGGATCCTCGTGGGGGTCGGCGCTGGCGCCACCTCCACCACCCGCACCGTGCTCGGCGTGGGCGCCGCCCAGGCGACGGCCATCGCCGACGCCCGCGCCGCCCGCATGCGCCACCTCGACGAGACCGGGGTCTACGTGCACCTCATCGCCGACGGCGGCATCACCACCGGCGGCGACATCGCCAAGGCGGTGGCCTGTGGCGCCGACGCGGTCATGGTGGGCGCCCCGCTCGCGGCCGCCAGCGACGCCCCCGGCCACGGCTGGCACTGGGGCCTCAACGGCGGCCACGCCGACCTGCCCCGCTCCGATCGCGTGCCGGCCACGCCGGCCGGCACCCTGGCCGAGGTGCTCGTGGGCCCGGCCCACCGCAGCGACGGCCGCACCAACCTGGCCGGCGCCCTGCGGCGCACCATGGCCACCTGCGGCTACCCCACCCTGAAGGAGCTCCAGAAGGCGGAGCTCACGATCACCCCGGTGCACCCATGACCGATGCCCCCGTCCCCGCTGCCTCCACCCCGGGGAGCGACGCCGACGGCCCGATCCTCGTGGTCGACTTCGGCGCCCAGTACGCCCAGCTCATCGCCCGGCGCGTGCGCGAGGCGCACGTCTACAGCGAGATCGTGCCCCACACCATCACCGCCGCCGAGATCGCCGCCCGGCGCCCGGCCGGCGTGATCTTCTCCGGCGGCCCGAAGTCGGTCCACGTCGAGGGCGCCCCGGTGATCGACGCCGACGTGTACGACCTCGGCGTGCCCGTGCTGGGCATCTGCTACGGCGCCCAGCTGGTGGCCCAGCAGCTGCCCGGCGGCGTCGTCGCCCACACCGGCCGCGGCGAGTACGGCCGCACCGAGCTCACCGTCACCACGCCGGGCGTGCTGTTCGGCCCCACCCAGCCGGCCACCCAGCCGGTGTGGATGAGCCACTTCGACTCCATCTCCACCGCGCCCGACGGCTTCACCGTCACCGCCTCGTCTCCCGATGCGCCGGTGGCCGCCATGGAGGACGTCGAGCGCCGCATCCACGCCGTGCAGTTCCACCCCGAGGTGGTCCACACCCCGCACGGCCAGGCCATGCTCGAGCACTTCCTCTACGACGTGTGCGGGTGCCCCCCCGTCCTGGACCATGGGCTCGGTCATCGACGACCAGGTCGCCGCGGTGCGGGCCCAGGTCGGCTCGGCCAAGGTCATCTGCGCCCTCTCCGGCGGCGTCGACTCCGCGGTGGCGGCCGCCCTGGTCCACAAGGCCATCGGCCCGCAGCTCACGTGCGTGTTCGTCGACACCGGCCTCATGCGCCTCGCCGAGGGCGACCAGGTGGTCGAGACCTTCCAGCGCCACCAGGGCATCGAGCTCATCCACGTGCGGGCCGCCGACCGCTACTTCGAGAAGCTCGAGGGCGTGCTCGACCCGGAGGACAAGCGCAAGGCCATCGGCGAGCTGTTCATCCGCATCTTCGAGGAGGCCGCCGGCGGCATCGAGGACGCCAAGTTCCTCGTGCAGGGCACGCTCTACCCCGACGTCATCGAGTCGGGCACCGCCAGCGCCGCCAAGATCAAGAGCCACCACAACGTCGGCGGCCTGCCCGAGGACATGGAGTTCGACCTGGTCGAGCCGCTCCGGGCCCTCTTCAAGGACGAGGTCCGCAAGGTCGGCACCGAGCTCGGCCTCCCGGACGAGATCGTCTGGCGCCAGCCGTTCCCGGGCCCCGGCCTGGGCGTGCGCATCATCGGCGAGGTCACCCCGGACAAGGTCGCCATCCTCCAGAAGGCCGACGCCATCGTCCGCGAGGAGATCCGCGCCGCCGGCCTGGAGCGCGAGATCTGGCAGGCCTTCGCCGTGCTGCCCGACATCCGCAGCGTCGGCGTCATGGGCGACGAGCGCACCTACGGGTACCCGATCATCATCCGCGCCGTGACGTCCGAGGACGCCATGACCGCCGACTGGGCCCGCCTGCCCTACGACCTGCTCGAGCGCATGAGCAGCCGCATCATCAACGAGGTCGACGGCGTCAACCGCGTCGCCTACGACGTGACCTCCAAGCCCCCCGGCACCATCGAGTGGGAGTAGCGCTCCTGCCCTGAGCTGGGGGCGGAGCGGGTCGGTGCGGGGTGGCGTCGGGTGGGGGAGCGAGCAGGTGGGGGCGGGGTCGGTGGCGAAGCCCACGAGCTTCGGTGGAAGTCCTTCGGCGCCTCAGAAGTGCGTGAGATCGGCCGATGTCTTCCCGGAGAGCAGGATGGACGTCGACCGGCGCAACGAGGAAGGGGCGGTCAGGGTGCCCGATGCCGAGATCGCCGACGTCGCCGACCACCACGCCGACGACCTGGCCGCGCTCCACCGCGTGTCGACGCTGCCGCCGGGCGACCCCGAGGAGCGCCTCGGGCAGTGGCTCGAGGCCGGTTCGGCCGTGCTGGAGGCCCGGCAGGGCGTGGTGCTGATCGGCCAGGACGGCGAGCTGCTCGTGCGGGCCGCCACCGGGGGCGCAGCCGGCGGCGTGCTGGTGGGCGACGAGATCGTCGACCGGCGCATCGAGGAGGCCCTGGTCCGGCGGTCGACGGTGGCCACCCTCGGTGGCACGGGCCCGGTGCCCGACGACGCCGAGCTCGGCGCCGGTGCGCTGGTGGCCAGCCCGCTGTGGGTCTCGGGCCAGGTGGCCGGGGCGGTGGCGTTCCTGGCCGGGGCCGACCACCCGCCGTTCGAGACGTGGGCCCTGGCCCTGATCGACGTGGTGGCCGACGGCGTGGCCCGGGTCCTCGAGCACCAGGCCGACACGCGGGCGCGGGTGCGCGTGGAGTCCCAGGCCGAGGCCATGATCGACCTGATCCCCGACCCGGTGGTGCGCCTGGACCGGGACGGGCGGGTGCTCGACGGCGAGGCGGCCGGCGAGCGGTTCGACCCGTGCCGAGCGGTGCGCGAGCCCGGCTCGGCGCCCGAGCCGGCGCTGCTCGACGAGGTCGTGGCCACCGTGGCCGGCGCGCTGGCCGCCGGCTCGCTGCGGACCGCCCTCTTCGCCTCGGGCACCGAGCCCACCGCGCCGGGTGGAGGCCCGCTTCGTGCCGGCGTCGTCGCACGAGGTCCTCTGCATCGTGCGGGACATCACCGACCGCCACCGGGCCGAGCAGGCGCTGGCCGAGCAGGTTGCGTTCGAGGCGCTGGTGACCGCGATCTCGACCCGCCTGATCAGCTGTGCGCCCGGCGCGCTCGACGCGGCCATCGTGGCCGGGCTGGGGGAGATCGCCGGCTTCTTCGCCGCCGACACCGCGTTCATCGACGAGCTCTCCGCCGACGGCGGGACGCTGCACCTGTCGCACCTGTGGACCCGACCGGGCCACGAGGGCGGACGGTGGCGGGGGCAGCGGGTGGACCTGGCCGGCTTCGGCTGGCTCACCGCTCGCTTCGAGCGCACGGGCCACGTCTTCGCCCGAGGGCCCCGGCACCTGCCGCCCGAGGCCACCGAGACCTCGCTCGTCGGCGCCGACGACCTGGGCGTGCTGTGGGTCCGCCTCGGAGCCGGCGGCGACCTGGCTGGGGTGGTGGGGCTGACGTGGACCAGCCACGAGCCGCCCGCCACCGACGAGGTGCTGGGCCTGGTGCGCTTCGCCGCCGACGCGTTCCACGGCGCCATCCGCCGGCGCAGCGTGGCGCTGCTGGCCGAGGGCCAGGCCGAGGTGTTCGAGGCCATCGCCCGCAGCGAGCCGGTCGCCACCGCGCTGCTGGGCGCCGGCCAGCTCCTGGCCCGCCACACCCTGGGGGCCACGGTGCTGGTGATCACCGTGGGCGAGGACCGCCTCGACCTGGTGGCCGAGGACGTCGACGACCCGTGGGTCAGCTGGTTCGCCGAGCGGCCGCTCGACCTGGCCAACCCCTACGGGCAGGCCGTCGTCACGGGGGAGCCGGTGGTGGTGGCCGACGCCCTGAGCGACCCCCGCTTCGGCGGCGACGCGGTGCCGGAGCCCTCCTTCCGCTCGGTCTCGGTGCTGCCGGTGCGCTCGCCGCGGGACGGCCGGACCCTGGCGCTGATCGCCCTCCTGGGCGCCGAGCCGGCGGCCACCACGCGCGCGCCGGCGTGCGCGACTCGGCCATCTCCCTGGTGACCGTCGCCCTCGAGCGCGAGCACGACATCGCCCGCCTCGCCCACCAGGCCACCCACGACCCGCTCACCGGGGTGGGCAACCGCGCCGCGCTGCTGGACCGGCTGAACGTGGTGCTGGCCCGCGCCCGGCGAACCAGCCGCGCCGTGGCGGTCCTGTTCTGCGACCTCGACGGGTTCAAGGCCGTCAACGACCAGTACGGCCACGACCGGGGTGATCGGCTCCTGGTGGAGGTGGCGAACCGGATCCGCGGTGCGGTGCGCCCGAGCGACACGGTCTCGCGCACCGGCGGCGACGAGTTCGTGGTGGTGTGCGAGGACCTCGGCTCACCGGAGCAGGCGCACCAGATCGCGTCGCGCGTGCACGAGGCGGTGGAGGGCTCACCGGTCGAGCTGGGCGAGGCCCACCTCGACATCCGGCTCAGCATCGGCGTCGCCCTGGCCGACCCGGTGCTCGACGACCCGGACCGCCTGCTGCGCAACGCCGACCTCGCCATGTACGAGATGAAGCAGCGCAGCCGGGCGCCGTCGGAGGTGGCCGGCGGCGACGCCGGCGTGTCGCGGGCCAGCGGGCCGGTCGCCCTCGGCCGCCCGATCGACCCGTTCGAGGACGACCTGTCGCGGGCCATCGCCGAGGGCGCGCTCGAGCTGCACCAGCAGCCCCTCGTCGGCCGCGACGGATCGCTGGCCGGCGTCGAGGTGCTGCTGCGGTGGCAGGACGAGCGCCACGGCCTGCTGGGGCCCGAGCGGATCGTGGCCGCTGCCGCCGAGCTCGGCCTGTCCGCAGCGCTCGGCCGCTGGGTCCGGCGCGAGGCGCTCGCCCTGCGTCGGCAGTGGAACCTCGGCGCCGCCGCCCGGCCACCCGTGCACGTCAACGTCGGCGGTGGCGAGCTGGTCGCCGACGGGTTCGTGAACGACCTCGTCGACGACCTGCGAGCGGCGTCGATCGGGCCCGACGACCTCGTCCTGGAGGTGCGGGAGGCGAACCTGCTGCGACCCGGGGCCCGACCGGTGCTGGTGGAGCTGGAGCGCCTCGCCATCCCGGTGATCGTCGACGGCGTGGCCCAGGGCGGGCTCCCGCTCGACGTGCTGGCCGCCCTGCCGGTGCGCGGCATCAAGCTGGCGCCGGGCCTGGTGCGCCGCATCGACGACGAGCCGTCCGGCGTCGAGGTCGTCCGGTCCCTGGTCCTGCTCGCCCACGGGCTGGGCTGGCACTCGATGGCGGTCGGGGTGGAGACCGAGCGCCAGCGGGCCGTGCTCTTCGGCTTCGGGATCGACGCCGTCCAGGGCCGGGCGGTCACCATGCCCGTGCCCGCCGAGGCGTTCAGCCGGTGGCTGGGCGACCGCGGCAGCGACGGCCGCTGAGGGCTCAGCCGAGGGCGTTGGTGGACGGCTCGCCGCTGTCGGCAGCGTCGTCGCCGGCCGCGTCGTCGTCGGCTGCTTCGTCGGCCGGCGGGGAGCTGCCCGGCGCGGGGTCGCGGCCGACCACCCGGTACTCGCCGGTGGCCTCGTCCCACACCCGCTTGTGGGCGCTCTGGCCGGCCTCGGCCGCCAGGGCCCGCACCCGGGCCAGGCGGCGCTCCTTGTGCCCCAGCGGGCCCAGCTTGAGCGGCGCGTACGCGATGCCGCCCAAGGGGATCGGCAGCCAGTACTGGGCGAAGCGCCAGCAGAGGACGGCGGCGGTGGCCGTGGTGCCGGGGACGCCGAAGCCGATGAGGGCGGTCGGCAGGGCCAGCTCGACCACGCCCAGCCCGCCCGGCGTGATGGGGATGGCGGCCAGGACGCCCGCCAGGCCGTAGGCGACGATCAGGTTCACCGGGCTGACCACCGACCCGAACGCCCACAGCAGCGCCCACAGGCACGCGGCGTCGAGCAGCCAGTTGGCCGCAGCCCAGATGACGCCCCGGCGGACGAGGTCGGGCTGGGCGGCCAGGTCCTGGAGCCGGTCGGCGATCTGGTGCACGAACCGTGACGCGGTCTCCTCCTCGACGAAGGGCAGCTTGCGGAAGATCGTGCGCATCACGCGCTCGGCGCGGTCGCGGCCTTCGAGCAGCAGGTAGACGAGGGCCGCGGCGAAGGCGAGCAGGAGGATGCCGACGATGGCCGCCGACACGTACGCCGGCTTCAGCCCGTTGAACGGGATCGAGATCAGCAGCGCCAGCCAGAGCATGAGGTTGAGCACCACCGCCGAGCCCAGCCCCACCGTCGCCAGCGAGAAGCCGGCCGCGGTGGGGGCGACGCCGGCCTCGGTCAGCAGCCGGTAGCCGAGCGTGCCGCCGGCCGCCGAGCCGCCGGGAACGGTGTTGGTGACGGCCTTGGTGGCGAGCTGGATCCGGAAGAGGGTGGAGAGCGCCAGCTTGGGCTCGGCCGGCAGCGTCACCTTGGTGAGGACCGTGTAGGCCAGCAGCGCGGCGACCTCGAGGCCGATCGCCAGCAGCACGAGCAAGGGGTTCACCCGCCGGAGGGCCTCGGCCGCCTCCTTCTGCTGACCGACCTGTGGGAGGACGATGTAGAAGAGGATGAACAGCGTGCCGATGACCAGCACGGTCCGCTTCGCGGCGGTCTTGGCCGGCCCGGCCTGGCGACGGGGGCTCATCGCTCGACGGGCGGTCGGGGCCGGGAGGGCCGGGTGGCTGGGCAGCGGATCGGGCCATTCTTCCCGCCCGTGGGGGTGCCGACGCTCATCGCCGCCAGAACGCCCGTCCGGCCGGCGGGCGGCGCGGTGGGCTCGGAGGGCCCGGATGGCCTGTCACCCCTCACCGGTAGGGTGGCCGTGATGCCCGATCGCCCTCACCGCTCGGCCCTCCTCGAGGGGCTCAACCCCGTGCAGGAAGAAGCGGTGGTGCACACCGAGGGGCCGCTGCTGGTGGTCGCCGGTGCCGGGTCGGGCAAGACGCGGGTGCTCACCCACCGCATCGCCCACCTCATCGAGGAGGGGGTGTCGCCGTTCGAGATCCTGGCCATCACCTTCACCAACAAGGCGGCCCAGGAGATGCGCGAACGGGTGGGCGCCCTGGTGGGCCCGGTCGCCCAGAAGATGTGGGTGTCCACGTTCCACGCCGCTTGCGTGCGCATCCTGCGCCGTGACGGCCACCGCCTGGGCTTCCCGTCGTCGTTCACCATCTACGACCAGGCCGATGCCCAGCGCCTCGCCGGCTACGTCATCCGCGACCTCAACCTGGACGCCAAGCGGTTCCCCACCCGGTCGGTGCACGCCATCATCTCGGCCGCCAAGAACGACGACCGGGGCCCCGAGGAGTTCGCCGCCCGGGCCGAGGTGATCTTCGAGCGCAAGATCGCCGACGTGTACCGCGAGTACCAGGCTCGGCTGCTGAAGGCCGGCGCCATGGACTTCGACGACCTGCTGCGCAACACCGTCGAGCTGCTGCGCACCGAGCCCGAGGTGCTGGAGCACTACCGCACCCGCTTCAAGCACGTGCTGGTCGACGAGTACCAGGACACCAACAAGGTCCAGAACGAGCTCGTCCTCCAGATCGCCGGCGGCCACCACAACGTCTGCGTCGTGGGCGACAGCGACCAGTGCCTGCTCCCCGGCACGCTGGTGCGCACGCCCACGGGAGAGGTTCCCATCGAGTCGATCCGTGTGGGCGACGAGGTCCTCGGCGCCGCGGCCGCCGACGCCGCGCTGCCCGCTCGGGTCACGCAGGTCATGCCGGGCCGGTACCAGGGTCGGGTGTACCGGGTCTCCGCCGACGGCCACCAGGTCACCGGGACGCCCCACCACGTCGTGCTCGCCCGACCGTCGCTCGATGACGACCGGCACGTCGTCTACCTGATGGAGCGGGCCGACCGCGGCTACCGGATCGGTCGGACCACCAGCGTCCGGCAGCGCTCGGGCGGCGGGCCGGACCTCGGCCCCCGCGTGCGGCTCAACCAGGAGCACGGCGACCGGCTGTGGATCCTCGGCGTCTACGACACCCTTGCCGACGCGGCGTGGTGGGAGTCCTGGTTCGCCGCCCAGTACGGGCTGCCCACCGCCTGCTTCCAAGCCTCAGGGCGTCGGCTCGCGCTCGGCGAGCCCGAGCTCGACCGGCTGTTCGCAGCGATCGACACCCGCACCCGCGCCAAGGACCTCATGGAGGACCTCGACCTCCACCCGGACTTCCCGCACCTGGTCCCGCAGAACGGGGCGCGACGCCAGACCCTGAACCTGACGATGTTCAGCGATCCCCGGGGCGGGGTCGTCGGCCACCACCGCATCCAGTGGTCCTCGAACCGCTCCGACGTCGCCGACCAGCTCCGAGACGCCGGCTTCTCGGTCCGCGCCGGCAAGGCGGGCGGGCATCGGGTCGAGACGCTGCGGCGCGACTACGTCGATGCTCTGGAGCTGGCCAAGGCGATGGCGCACGCCGGGGGGCTGCGGATCCGGCGACGGGCCAACGTGGCCGGCGCCATCTGGGACTTCCAGCCGCTCAGCCACCTGCGGCCGGGGATGGAGGTGCTGGTGGCCGACGCCGCCGGGGAGCTCCGGGCCCGGCGCATCGATCGCGTCGAGGTCGGCGAGCACGACGGGCCGGTCTACGACCTCGAGGTGTCCCCCACCCACACCTACATCGCAGGTGATCTGGTGGTGCACAATTCGATCTACAAGTTCCGGGGCGCCGACATCCGGAACATCCTGGAGTTCGAGGAGGCGTTCCCGGACGCCACGGTGATCGTGCTGGAGCAGAACTACCGCTCCACCCAGACCATCCTCGACGCCGCCAACTCGGTGATCGCCAACAACCTCGGGCGCAAGCCCAAGGAGCTGTGGACCGACGAGGGCGACGGCCACACCATCGTCCGCTACCACGCCGACGACGAGGGCGACGAGGCCCAGTGGGTGGCCCACGAGATCGCCAAGCTGCACGACTCCGGAGAGCACGTGTGGGGCGACGTCGCCGTCTTCTACCGCACCAACGGCCAGAGCCGCGTGGTCGAGGAGCACCTCCTGCGCGCCGGCATCCCGTACAAGGTGGTCGGCGGCACCCGGTTCTACGACCGGCGCGAGATCAAGGACGCGCTGTCCTACGTGCGCGCCGTGGTGAACCCGGCCGACGAGGTGTCGGTGAAGCGGGTCCTGAACCAGCCCAAGCGCGGGATCGGCGAGTCCACCGTGGCCCGGCTCGACAACTGGGCCGCCGGCCACGGCTACACGTTCATGGAGGCCCTGCGCCGAGCGGACGACGCCGGCGTCCAGGGCCGTGCGGTCCGGGGCATCGAGGCGTTCCTCGCCCTCATCGACGGCGTGGCCGACAAGGTCGAGGAGGGGCCCGGCCCGCTGCTCGAGGCCCTGCTCGATCGCAGCGGGTACGTGGCGGAGCTGCAGGAGGAGCACTCCATCGAGGCCGAGGGCCGGTTGGAGAACCTGGCGGAGCTGGTGGGCTCGGCGCGCGAGATCGAGTCGACGGTGGAGTTCCTGGAGCAGGTGAGCCTGGTGGCCGACACCGACCAGGTCCCCGACGACGACTCCCAGGTCATCCTCATGACCCTGCACTCGGCCAAGGGCCTCGAGTTCCCGGCGGTCTTCCTGGTGGGCCTGGAGGACGGGATCTTCCCGCACCTCCGCTCCATCGGCGAGCCCGACGAGCTGGAGGAGGAGCGGCGGCTGGCCTACGTCGGCATCACCCGGGCCCGGGAGCGGCTGTACCTGAGCCACGCCTGGAGCCGCACCATCTACGGCTCCACGCAGTACAACCCGCCGAGCCGGTTCCTGGACGAGATCCCCCAGCGGCTCGTGAGCGCCATCGAGGGCAACCGCCGGTCGTCGCGCTCGGGCTCCTGGGCCGACTCGTCGTCGTCCGATTCGACGGTGTCGAGCTGGGGCGACCGTCCGAACCGGCGCAGCGGCATCTCGTCGGAGCGCCGCCAGGCCAACCGCGACCGCATGGTCGACCAGGCCATGGCGGCCGGCCAGGGTCGCTCCTCGTTCGGCTCGTCGGGCTCCTCATCCGGGGCGTCGGGCACCTCGTCCGCGGCGGCGGCCGCCGCTGCCGGGCCGGCCGGCGGGTTCCGCGTGGGGGAGGACGTCGTCCACGGCAAGTGGGGCGAGGGCATCGTCATGGACCTGCGCGGCAGCGGCGACAAGACCGAGATCACCATCAACTTCCCCACGGTCGGCCAGAAGGTGCTCCTCCTCGCCTGGGCGCCGCTGAAGAGGAACTGAGGGCGCTCGGCGTTCGACCGTTCGGGTGGACCCGGTCGCGCAAGTGGCCGCGGTCCCGAGGCCGTTCCTAGGGTGGCTCGATGCGCTTGCTCGACCGGATCGCCCTGGCTCGTGGCCGGGAGCTCACCCTCGGCACCCTCATGGAGCGGCTGGCCGCCATCCACGGTGACCGCCCGTTCGTCACCGAGGCCGACGGCGGGTTCGCCGCCACCTTCGCCGAGGCCGCCGCGCTGGTCGACCGGTGGGCCGGCGGCATCGCCGCCCAGAGCGAGCCCGGCAGCCGCGTGGTGCTGGCCACGGCCAACGGCTACGAGCAGTTCCTCCTGACGCTGGCGGCGTCGCGGGCCGGGCGGGTGCCGGCCCCGGTGAACGGGCAGATGTCCAAGGCCGAGATCGAGCACGTGGTGGCCGACTCGGGGGCCTCGCTCGTGGTCCGGGCGGTGGCGGACGTTGACGACGCCGAGGTCGAGCCGTTTGGTCCGGCGGCGGCCGCCGATCCGGGCGACATCGGCGCGCTCTTCTACACGTCCGGCACCACCGGCAAGCCCAAGGGCGCCGAGCTCACCCACCGCGGCCTGGTGGGGGGCATGTCCATGGCGGCGCTGCTGCCCAGCGGCCTCCGTCGCGACGAGGTCGTGCTCGGCCTGCCGGTGGCACACATCTTCGGCTTCACCGCCGTGGTGGGGGCGGCCTGCGGCGGGCTGCCCGTCTACTTCTTCCCGCGCTTCAACCCGGCCAAGGCCCTCGACGCCATCGAGTCGCGCCGAGCCACGATCTTCGTGGGCGTGCCCGCCATGTACCGGATGCTGCTGGAGGCCGGTGCCGAGGACCGCGACCTGACCTCGGTCCGGCTCTGGATCTCGGGCGCCGACGCCATGCCCACCGAGCTGGCCACGCGCTTCAAGCGCTTCGGCGCCACCGCCACCCTGCCTCTGGTCGGGCCGATCGGCGAGGCATCGTTCGCCGAGGGCTACGGCATGGTCGAGACCGGCGGCGGCGTGGCTGTGCGCCTGTCGCCGCCCCTGCTGCCGGCGGGGCTCGGCGGCTCGGTGGGCGTGCCGCTGCCGGGGAACACCTTCAAGGTGGTGGGCGACGACGGCGAGGAGGTCGCGGTCGGCGGGGTGGGCGAGCTCCTGCTCAGCGGCCCCGGGGTCCTGAAGGGGTACCACGGTGCTCCCGAGGCGACCGCGGCGGCGCTCACCGACGACGGGTGGCTGCGCACGGGCGACCTCGCCCGCCGCGGCGTGGCCGGCATGGTCAACTTCGAGGGCCGCATGAAGGACGTCATCAAGCGCGGCGGGTACTCCGTGTACGCCCTCGAGGTGGAGAAGACCCTCGAGGAGCACCAGGACGTGCTGGAGGCGGCGGTGGTCCCGGTGCCAGACGACCGCGACGGCGAGGTGCCGGTGGCTGCGGTGCGGCTGCGTCCCGGTGCCGACCTCGCCTCGCTCGACCTGGGTGCCTGGGCGGCCGAGCGCCTGTCGAAGTACAAGGTCCCGCTGCGGTTCGTCGCCGTGGACGACCTGCCGCGCACGGGCACCAACAAGGTGCAGCGCAAGGAGGTCGTGGCGCTCGTCGAGGACGCTTCCGACGCACCGGGTGCCGAGGCGGCGGCTGCAGGCTCGACGGCTTCGGGTTCGACGGCGAAGGCATCGGCCAAGCGGGCGCCGGCCAAGAGGGGCGCGGCAAAGAAGGCGGCGGGCAAGAAGGCACCGGCGAAGAAGGCGGCGACGACCAAGGCGCCGGCCAAGAAGGGCGCGGCGAAGAAGGCGGCGACGAGCGCGGCACCGGCCAAGAGGGCACCGGCGAAGTAGCCGGCGACGAGCGAGGCGCCGGCCATGAGGGCACCAACGAGGAAGGCTGCGGCGAGGGGTTCGACGCCCAAGGGGGCGCCCGCCAAGCGGGCACGGACGACGAAGCCGGCGGCGAACGAGGCGCCCGCCACGAAGGCGACTGGCTCGACCACCGCTCCGTGATCGGCCGGTAGCGCCAGCGAGGTGGCGCCGGGGTCGACAGACTGTCGGCCGAGCGCAGCCCGCGCCGCGGACGTCCGCCCGTGCGGCTGCCAGGCCGACGGACGGGGTGCAGGGTGGACCAGCGGAGCGGTGGTGGCGACGGCGAGCACGCCGCGCACGGGTGCCTCCTGCGGCCGGCAGGGGTGGCCGACATCGATGACATCGCCCGCATCTGGCACGACGGCTGGCGAGATGGCCACCTCGGGCACGTGCCGGACGGGTTGATCGCCCACCGAGCGCCGGAGGCGTTCGCAGCTCGGGTGCCGGAGCGGGTGGCTGCGACGACGGTGGCCGTCGTCGACGGTGTCGTGGTGGGGTTCGCCACCCTCGCCGACGACGAGCTCGAGCAGCTCTACGTCACCGCGGCGAGCCGAGGCTCGGGCGCCGCCGACCGGTTGATCGACCACGCCGAGGCGGCGATCGGCGCCTGGCACCTGGTGGCGTGGCTGGCCGTCGTGGCGGGCAACGCCCGGGCCCGCCGGTTCTACGAGCGGCACGGCTGGTCCGATGCCGGCGAGTTCGACTACGAAGCCGAGGCGGTGGGCGGCACCTTCGTGGTGCCCAGCCGTCGCTACGAGAAGGAGGTCGGCCGATGACCGACTGGCAGCCCGATCCCGAGGCGCTGCGCGGCAAGGTGGCGGTGGTCGCGGGCGCCACCCGTGGCGCAGGGCGAGGCATCGCCGCCGCCCTCGGCGAGCTGGGGGCGACCGTGGTGTGCACCGGTCGGAGCAGCCGGACCGGCTCGCTGCGCTCGGACTACGCGGGGCGCACCGAGACCATCGAGGAGACCGCCGAGCTGGTCGACTCGCTCGGCGGTCAGGGCGTCGCCGTCGCCGTCGACCACCTGGATCCGGCGCAGGTGGCGGCGCTGGCAGATCGCCTCCGCGTCGACCACGGCCACGTCGACGTGCTGGTGAACGACATCTGGGGCGCCGAGGTGCTCAAGGGCGGCCCCGACGAGTGGGACACGCCGCTGTGGGAGCACGACCTCGACGCCGGCCTGCGGATCCTGCGACTGGCCATCGACACGCACCTGATCACGTCCCACCACCTGCTCCCGCTGCTCGTCGACCGGCCCGGTGGGTTGGTCGTCGAGGTCACCGACGGGACCACCGCCTACAACGCCGACACCTACCGGATCTCGGTCTTCTACGACCTGGCCAAGGTGGCCGTGAACCGCTTGGCGTGGTCCCAAGGCCACGAGCTGGCCGCCCACGGGGCGACGGCGGTGGCCGTCACCCCCGGGTGGATGCGATCGGAGATCATGCTCGAGGCGTTCCACACCGATGAGGAGCACTGGCGGACGGCGGCCGCCCCGCCCGGCTTCGTCCACTCGGAGACCACCCGCTTCGTGGGGCGGGGCATCGCCGCGCTGGCGGCCGACGAGGGCCGGGCCCGCTGGAACCAGGGATCGGTCACCGCCGGCGAGCTGGCCCGGCACTACGGCCACACCGACCTCGACGGCACCCAGCCCGACGCCTGGCTCCACATGGACGACTGACCCCGCCCGCCCGCCCGCCCCCCGCCCGCCGACCCCCGCCCCGCTGCCCCGAGCACCCCAGTGGTCGCTGGGGTCGTCCTCGGCGGCGATTCGACGTCGATTCGCCGCCGAGGTGGCCGCCGCCGACACCTCCGAGGTGGGGTCGATGGTCTGGCGAACGGCGTCCAGGGCCGCGCCGATCGCCCGCAGCGGTGCGTGCTCGACGCCCTGACCTGGCGCGATGGCGCTGGCTCCCCGCCCGCACCGTCCCCTGGTCGGCGGCCGCGGGCGGCCCTCGGTGCCGGGTCGACGCCGAATCGGGGTGAGCGCCGGGGTGAGCGCGCAGCCGACGGCGGGGGAGCGGCAGCGCAGCCCCGGTCCTCGGCGGTCAGGCGGGGGTGAGGACGGCCTTGCCGCGGAGGCGCCGCTCGAGCAGGTCCCGCAGCACGGCGCCCGCCTCGGCGAGGGGCCGCTCGGTGGGCGGGGAGGGGTGCAGCGAACCGTCGGCCACCGCCCCCAGCACCTCGTGCAGCAGCGCCGCTTGCGCCGCGCCGTCGCGCATGGCCCAGGCCCCCCCAGTCGACCCCCACCACCGACCGGTTGTTGAGCAGGACCTGGTTCGCCGGCAGCGAGGGGATCCCGCCGGCGGCGAACCCGATCACCAGGAGCCGTCCGCCCACGCCGAGCGCCCGCAGCGCCGCATCGGTGTGGGGTCCACCCACCGGGTCGACCACGACGTCGACACCACCGGCGGAGAGCTCGCGGGCCCGCACCTTCAGGTCCTCGGTCTCGTACGCGATGGTGGCCTCGGCGCCCATGGCGGTGGCGTCGGCCAGCTTCTCCGGTGACGAGGCCGCGGCGATCACCCGCGCCCCGAGGGAGCGGGCCACGTCGATGGCGGCCAGGCCCACCCCGCCGGCCGCGCCCAGCACGAGCACCGTCTCGCCGGCCGCCACCGTCGTCCGACGGGTCAGGGCGAACCACATGGTGCAGTAGCTCTGCACGAGCGCCGCCGCGGTGGCCAGGTCGAGCCCGTCGGGCACCGGCGTGACGGCGGCGGCGGGCACCACCGCGTGGGTCGTCCAGGCGCCGAGCCCGAGCGAGGAGAGCACCCGGTCGCCGACGGCCAGGCCCTCGACCCCCTCGCCCAGTGCGGCGACCGTCCCGGCCAGCTCGCTGCCGGGCGTGAAGGGCGGCGGCACCTTGATCTGGTAGGTCCCGCCGACGAAGAGGGCGTCCACGAAGTTCACCCCGGCGGCTGCGACGTCGACCACCACCTGGCCCGGTCCCGGCGTCGGGTCGGGCTCCTCGACGAGCTCCAGGTCCTCGGGCGGTCCCCACTGCTGGCAGACGATGCGGCGCATGGCGTCGACCCTAGGAGCGGGCCACCGGCCCCGCCGGACGGCGGGAGCGCGGCGGCGACCCGGTCGGCCGGGGCGGCCCGCGGCCCGGTCGGCGGGGGCAGATCAGCCCGGTCAGCCGGGGCGATCAGGCCGGGTCGGTCACCCGGGTGCGCTCGTCGTGGTGGTGGAGGCCTGCTTGCGGGCGTCGGCGTTCAGGTCGACGTCGACCTTGCCGCCGCTGACGGTGACCTTGAACTGGGGGAGGCCCTTCCCGTCGGCCGGGGCGGTGAGCTTGCGGTCGCACTTGGCCCGGAACAGCTCCTCGTCGCGCTGCCACTGCCAGGTGCAGTCCCGGGCCTTGTCGGTGGGCGCCGCCAGGAAGGCGGTCCAACCCTTGTCGGGATCGGACCCCAGGTGCTGCACGATGATGTCGCGGTCCTTGCGGCCGGACACGTCGCCGTAGATGATCGGGCCGCGATCGGCGATCTCGTCAGCCAGGTCGCTGGCGTCCTGGCGGTTGAAGGTCTGGTCGCCCAGGCGCAGGTCCGGGCTGTTGCGGCCCTTGAGCGCCAGCGTGGTGAGGCCGAGCACGGCGAAGAGCACCACGACGCCCACGAGCGCCACCACGGCGGCCCGGCCGACGTGGTTGTTGGAGGGGGCGACGGGGCTCACCGGCGGCCTCGCCGGGACCGGTGCGGATGAGGGTGGACCACAGGCACCTGCCTAGTATCCCTGGCGTGGAGCGCCGTCAACGAGTCGCCCGGGCCGCAACGGCCCTCGACCGCTGCCGGTCTCGGATCGCAGCCCCCGGCGGGTCGCTGCGCAGGTCCGGCCCCATGCCAGAGCCGTTCGACGTGGCCTCCGCGCCCGGCACCGACCAGTAGCGACCTTCCAGGAGTCCGAGTGGACCTTCTCGAGTACCAAGGCAAGCAGTTCTTCGCGAGCTTCGACATCCCGGTCTCACCGGGCGAAGCCGTCACCACGGTGGACGAGGCGGTGGCCGCGGCCGACCGCATCGGCTACCCGGTGGTCGTGAAGGCCCAGGTCCACGTCGGTGGGCGGGGCAAGGCGGGTGGCGTGAAGCTCGCCGCCAACACCGAGGAGGCCCGCGAGCACGCCGGCAACATCCTCGGCCTCGACATCAAGGGCCACGTCGTCAAGATCGTGTGGATCGAGGCGGCCTCGGACATCGCCGAGGAGTACTACGCCAGCTTCACCCTCGACCGTGCCGCCAAGAAGCACCTCGGCATGCTGTCGGCCCAGGGCGGCGTGGAGATCGAGGTCGTGGCCGAGAAGGACCCCGACGCCATCGCCAAGATCTGGATCGACCCGGTCGACGGCCTCACCGAAGAGGCCGCCCGTGCCTGGGTGACCGCCGCCAAGCTCAACCCGGAGGCCAACGACGGCGCCGTCGACATCCTCCTCAAGCTCTACAAGGCCTACACCGAGGGCGACGCCGACCTCTGCGAGATCAACCCGCTGATCCTCAAGCCCACCGGCGAGGTGCACGCGCTGGACGCCAAGGTCACCCTCGACGGCAACGCCGAGTTCCGCCACGAGGGCTGGGACGTCTACGACGCCACCCAGATCCGTGACGACCGCGAGCAGGCCGCCCACGACAAGGGCCTGCAGTACGTCGGCCTCGACGGATCCGTCGGCGTGATCGCCAACGGCGCCGGCTTGGCCATGTCCACCGTCGACATCGTCAACCAGGTGGGCGGCAGCCCCGCCAACTTCCTCGACATCGGCGGCGGCGCCAACGCCGAGGTGATGGCCGGCGCGCTGGAGGTCATCAACAACGACCCCAACGTGAAGTCCATCTTCATCAACATCTTCGGTGGCATCACCAAGGGCGACGAGGTGGCCAACGGCATCGTCACCGCCCTGGGCCGCGTCAAGATCGACGCCCCCATCGTGATCCGCATCGACGGCACCAACGCCGAGCAGGGTCGAGCGATCCTGGCCGAGCACGAGTCCGAGAAGCTCCAGTCCAAGTCCACGATGCTCGAAGCGGCCCGCACGGCCGTCGAGCTGGCGAAGTAGAGGTAGGGAACCCATGGCGATCTTCGTCGACGAGAACACCAAGGTCCTCTACCAGGGCCTCACCGGTTCGCAGGGCCGCTTCTACGGCCTGCGCAACCGCGACTACGGCACCCAGGTGGTGGCCGGGGTCAACCCCAAGAAGGCCGGCACCGACGTGGACGGCATCCCCGTCTACGCCTCGGTGGCCGAGGCCAAAGAGGCCACCGGCGCCACGGTGTCGTGCGTCTTCATCCCCGCCCCGGGCGTGCAGTCCGCGGTGCTCGAGGCGGCTGAGGCCGGCCTCGAGCTGGTGGTCGTCATCACCGAGGGCGTCCCCGCCCAGGACGAGGCGTACTTCTTCAACAAGGTGAAGCGGGACTTCCCCGGCACCCGGATCCTCGGGCCGAACTGCCCCGGCATCATCAGCCCCGGGAAGGCCAACATCGGCATCACCGCCGGCGAGATCGCCAAGCCCGGCGGCCCGGTGGGCATCGTGAGCCGCTCCGGCACGCTCACCTACCAGGCCCTCTACGAGCTCAAGCTCCAGGACATCGGCGTCACCACCTGCGTGGGCATCGGTGGCGACCCGGTCCCCGGCACCTCGTTCATCGACTGCCTGGAGGCCTTCGAGGCCGACCCCGAGACCAAGGCCGTCATGCTCATCGGTGAGATCGGTGGCTCGGCGGAGGAAGAGGCCGCCGAGTTCATCAAGCACAAGATGACCAAGCCGGTCAGCGCCTACATCGCGGGCGTCACCGCCCCTCCCGGCAAGAAGATGGGCCACGCCGGCGCCATCGTGTCGGGCGGCAAGGGCACCGCGGCGGCCAAGATGGAGGCCCTCACCGACGCCGGGGTCAAGGTGGGCAACAACCCGACCGAGGCCGGCGAGCTCATGGTGGAGATCGTCAAGGGCCTCTGAGCCCGTCGATCGCCGAGCGCTCGGCGGCCTTCGGGCCGCACCCGAGCCAGCACCGCACGCGGAACGGCCCGCCCCTTCGGGGGCGGGCCGTTCACGTTCTCGGGGCTCGGTCGTCGGCCGCCGCCGACCGAGGTCCTAGAAGGGGGTGCTGGGGCCACCCGGGGCGGCGGGGCCGCTGCCGGCGCCGGTGGTGCCGCCGACCTCGATGCCGAGGAGCTCCATCACGGAGCCGGCGAAGAGGGCGATGGCGCCGAGGAGCGACAGGAGCAGGCCGGCGCCGGCGTCGAGGCCGTCGGGCAGGCCGATGAGCAGGCCGATCAGGATCACCAGGCCGGTGAACGAAAGCATGAAGTTGATCTGCTTCCAGTTCAGCGTGAGGATCTGTTCGGGCAGCTTGACGTCGGCGAAGAGGGTGGCGGCGGTGGTGCCGCCGACGATCAGGCCGAAGAGCAGCGGGAAGATGGTCAGCGGGAAGTAGAAGTCCCCGCTCCACGCGCTCACCCCATCGCCGAACGACGGCTTCACGAAGTTGAGGAAGCTGAAGATCAGCAGGACGACGGCGCCAGCGAGGATGGCGATCTGGCTGGGTTTCGGGGTGGTCTTCATGACGGCCCGCTCCTTGGAGGTTGGTGAAGTTGCCGGGGGTGTTGCGGCGACGCTATCCCAGCGCTGGTGACGGCTGAGCGGATCCTTGCTGGCGCTTCTCTGTCCTGGCCGCGCACTTCCTGGGCGCCGGAGGTCGGCTGGTAGCGTCGCCCCAGTGCGCGTGGGTGTCTTGGTGTCGGGAACAGGGACGATCCTGCACGCCATCCTCGCCGCCGGCATCCCCGTCTCGCTGGTGGCCGCCGATCGACCGTGCGCCGGGCTGGGCATCGCCGCCGACGCCGGGATCGCCACCGAGCTGGTCGCCCGGGACCGCTTCGACGGCGCCTTCGACCGGGACGCGTACTCGGCCGAGCTGGCCGGCGTGCTGGCGTCGCACGACCTCGACTGGGTGGCCATGGCCGGCTTCGGCACCATCCTCGCCGAGCCGGTCCACGCCGCCTTCCCGGGCCGCATCCTCAACACCCACCCGGCCCTGCTGCCGTCGTTCAAGGGCTGGCACGCGGTGCGGGACGCGCTGGCCTACGGCGTGAAGGTCACCGGCTGCACCGTGCACGTGGCGGGGCTCGACGTCGACACCGGGCCGATCCTGGCCCAAGAGGCCGTCTCCGTCCTGCCGGACGACACCGAGGCTTCGCTCCAGGAGCGCATCAAGGAGGTGGAGCGCCGCATCTACCCCGCCGTGCTCCGCCAGCTCATCGACCAGGGGCAGGTCGCCCCGTGAACCACCCAACGCAAGGACGCCACCTGCCATGAGGGCCCTCATCTCCGTCTACGACAAGTCCGGGATCGGCGAGCTGGCCCAGGGCCTGGCCGACCTGGGCTGGGACCTGGTCTCCAGCGGGGGCACGGCCCAGCAGCTGCGCGAGGCCGGCCTCACCGTCGTCGACACCGCCGAGATCACCGGCTTCCCGGCGATCCTCGGCCACCGTGTGGTCACCCTGCACCCGAAGATCCACGGCGGGATCCTGGCCGACCGCAGCAACCCCCACCACGTGGCCGAGATGGAGCAGTACGACATCGAGGGCATCGACCTGGTGGTCGGCAACCTGTACCCGTTCGGCTCCGACCCGGCGGCGTTCGCCCATGGCGGCGGCACCGCCGAGGACGTCATCGACATCGGTGGCCCGGCCATGGTGCGGGCCGCGGCCAAGAACCACGCCCACGTCGGCGTCGTGGTCGACCCCGCCGACTACGACGGCGTGCTGGCCGAGCTGCGCGCCGACGGCTCGCTGTCGGCCGCCACCCGGCGCCGCCTCGCCCGGTCGGCCTTCGCCCACACCGCGGCCTACGACGCTGCCGTGGTCGCCTGGTTCGACGCCGGCGACGAGGAGCTGCTGCCGCCGACCCTGCACGTGGCGGCCACCCGTGAGGAGCGGACGCTGCGCTACGGCGAGAACCCGCACCAGAAGGCGGCGCTCTACCGCAGCCAGGGCGAGGACCCCTGGTGGGCCACCGCCACCCAGCACGGCGGCGTGGCGCTCAGCTACCTGAACCTCTACGACGCCGACGCGGCGTGGATCCTGGCCCACGACCTCGGCTCGGCCGGCGGCTCGAAGCCCGCACGGCCCACCGTCGCCATCATCAAGCACGCCAACCCGTGTGGCGTGGCCGTGGCCGACACGCTGGCCGAGGCCTACCAGCGGGCCTTCGACTGCGATCCCCGCTCGGCGTTCGGCGGCATCGTCGCCCTGAACCAGGTGGTCGACGACGACACCGTGGTCGAGATGGTCGCCGCCGCCCAGGCCGATGTGGTGATCGCTCCCGGCTACGCCCCGGGCGTGGTCGAGGCGCTGCAGGCCAAGCGCAAGAACACCCGGCTGCTCGAGGCCGTGGCGCCGACCCCGCCGAGCCGGCACCTGCGCCCGGTCTCCGGCGGCTGGCTGGTCCAGGAGCCCCACCGGGTGGTCTCGAGCCCCGACCAGTGGGACGTGGTCACCAGCCGCGTGCCCACCGCCGACGAGCTGGCCGACGCCGACCTGGCGTTCCGGGTCTGCGCCGCCACCATCTCCAACTCGATCGTGCTGGTGAAGGACGGCGTGGCCTGGGGCATCGGCGCCGGGCAGCAGAACCGGGTGGAGGCCGGCCAGATCGCCGCCGAGAAGGCGGCGGGGCGGGCTGCGGGCGGGGCCTGCGCCAGCGACGCCTTCTACCCGTTCCCCGACGGCATCGAGGCGGCGGCTTCGGCCGGCGTCGCCGTGATCGTCCAGCCCGGCGGCTCGGTCCGCGACGCCGAGAACATCGCCAAGGCCGACGAGCTCGGCGTGGCCATGGTGTTCACCGGCGAGCGCCAGTTCAAGCACTGATCCCACCCCGCCAACCCGCCACCCCCTACCCCACCCCGCCACCCCGCGTGGCGGCACCCCTTCGCTGGGGCGGATCAGCGGCGAATCGACGTCGATTCGCCGCCGACCTCGACCCAGCCACCACCTGCACCTCCGAGGAGCGCCCCATGACCGCCAAGCTGATGCCGGGCAAGCCCGTCGCCGACGCCGTCTTCGCCGACCTGGCGCCGCGCATCGCCGCCCTGGTCGCCGCCGGCCACACGCCGGGCCTCGGGACCCTCCTCGTCGGCGGCGACTCCGCCAGCGCCGGCTACATCCGCATGAAGCAGGAGAAGGCCGCCGAGCTTGGCTTCACCTCGCCGCACACCCACCTGCCCGAGGACGCCACCCAGGCCGACGTCCTGGCCGCGATCCGCGAGATGAACGACGCCGACGACGTCGACGCCGTCCTGCTCCAGCACCCGACGCCGCCCCAGATCGACTTCGACGCCGCCCTGCTCACCCTCGATCCCGACAAGGACGTCGACGGGCTGCACCCGGTGAACATGGGCCGCCTGGCCCTCGGCATGCCCGGCCCCGTGCCCTGCACCCCCGCCGGCATCGAGGCGCTCCTGGCCCACTACGAGGTCCCGATCGCCGGCAAGGACGTGTGCATCCTCGGTCGAGGCACCACGCTCGGTCGCCCCCTCGCCCTCCTGCTGTCGCAGAAGCGCCCCACCGCCAACGCCGCGGTCACGGTCGTCCACACCGGGGTGCCGAACTGGGCCGACTACACCCGCCGGGCCGACGTCGTGATCGCCGCGGCCGGCGCCCCCGGCATCCTCCAGCCCGAGCACCTCACCCCCGGGGTGACCGTCGTGGGCGGCGGCGTCCGCTACGAGGGCCGCAAGCTCCTGCCCGACGTCGACGAGCGCTGCGAAGAGGTGGCCGGCGCCATCACCCCGCGCATCGGCGGGGTCGGTCCCACCACCATCGCCCTGCTGTTCCGCAACGCCGTCGAGGCCGCCGAGCGCCGCGCCGGCCTGGCCGCCCGCGCCTAGCCTCGCCGCCACCATGACCCGGATCGCCGACCTCCTCGCCAAGGGCACCACCTGGTCCTTCGAGTTCTTCCCGCCGAAGACGCCCGAAGGCCTGGTCGCCTTCGACGCCGCGGTCAACGACCTCTCGGCGCTGGAGCCGTCGTACGTTTCGGTCACCTACGGCGCCCTCGGCGCCACCCGCGACACCACCCGGGACCTCGTCCTGCGGGTCAACCGGGAGCAGTCGTTCCCCGCCATGCCCCACCTCACCTGCGTCGGCCACACCCGGGCCGAGCTGGTGGAGCTGCTCGAGTCCTACCGCGAGGGGGGCATCGAGAACATCCTGGCCCTGGCCGGTGACCCGCCGGCCGACGGCAGCGATCCCGGTGGCGACTTCACCTACGCCACCGAGCTCATCGAGCTGGTCCGCGAGGTGGGCGACTTCTCCGTCGGCGTCGCCGCCTTCCCCGAGCTCCACCCCCGCTCTCCTGATCGGGAGACCGACCGTCGGCTGCTGGCCGAGAAGCTGGCCCTGGCCGACTTCGGCATGACCCAGTTCTTCTTCGACGCCGAGCACTACCGCCGCCTCGTCGACGAGCTGGCCGACCTCGGCAGCACCACGCCGGTGATCCCCGGCGTGATGCCGCTGGTCAACGTGGCCGGCACCCGCCGGATGGCGGCCATGAACGGCTCGGAGATCCCGACCTGGCTCCAGGAGCGCCTGGACGCCGTCGACGGCGACCCCGAGGCCACCCGCCGGCTGGGCGTCGAGGTGGCCACCGGCCTGGTGGCCGACCTGCTCGAGCTGGGCGTGCCCGGCGTGCACCTCTATGCGCTGAACCGGGCCAACTCCATCGAGGAGATCTACGCCGGGCTCGGCCTGAAGCGCTGACGCGACGAGGCCCGGTCCAGCGGACCTGGCCTCGTCGTGTTCGTGGTGCTGTGGGCTGGGCCGGCCCCCGCCGGGACGTCCTGCCGAGATGCCTCGCCGGGTGCGGGCTGCGGCCGCCCGGATCAGCCGAGGCCGGCGAGCACCTCGTTGAACGTGGCGCTCGGGCGCATGGCGGCGGTGGCCAGCGCCGGGTCCGGGGCGTAGTAGCCGCCGATGTCGACGGGCTTGCCCTGCACGGCGTTCAGCTCGCCGATGATGGCCTCCTCGTTGGCGGCCAGCGCGGCGGCGAGCGGAGCGAAGCGCTCGGCCAGGGCGGCGTCGGCGGTCTGCGCCGCCAGGGCCTCGGCCCAGTAGAGGGCCAGGTAGAAGTGGCTGCCGCGGTTGTCGAGCTCGCCGGCCTTGCGGGACGGGTTCTTGCCGTTGTCGAGCAGCTTGGCGGTGGCGACGTCGAGCGCCTCGCCCAGGACCTTCGCCCCGGCGTTGCCGGCGACGGTGCTGAGGTGGTCGAACGAGACGGCCAGGGCCAGGAACTCGCCGAGCGAGTCCCACCGGAGGTGGTCCTCCCGCTCGAACTGCTGGACGTGCTTGGGGGCCGAGCCGCCGGCGCCGGTCTCGAACAGGCCGCCGCCGTTCATCAGCGGCACGATCGAGAGCATCTTGGCGCTGGTGCCCAGCTCGAGGATCGGGAACAGGTCGGTGAGGTAGTCGCGCAGCACGTTGCCGGTGACCGAGATGGTGTCCTCGCCGTTGCGGATGCGCTCCAGGGAGAACCGGGTGGCGTCGGCCGGAGCCATGACCTCGATGGTCAGGCCGTCGGTGTCGTGGTCGGGCAGGTGCTGGCGGACCTTGGCGATGAGCTCGGCGTCGTGGGCGCGGGTCTCGTCGAGCCAGAAGACCGCCGGCGCGCCGGAGGCGCGAGCCCGGGTGACGGCCAGCTTGATCCAGTCCTGGATGGCGGCGTCCTTGGCCTGACAGGCCCGCCAGATGTCGCCGGCCTCGACGCTGTGCTCCATCAGGGTGGTGCCGTCGGCGTCGACCACCCGCACGGTGCCGTCGGCGGGGACCTCGAAGGTCTTGTCGTGGGAGCCGTACTCCTCGGCCTTCTGGGCCATGAGCCCGACGTTGGGCACCGAGCCCATCGTGGCCGGGTCGAACGCGCCGTGCTGCTTGCAGAACTCGATGGTGGCGACGTAGACGCCGGCGTAGCTGCTGTCGGGGATGACGGCCTTGGTGTCCTGCTGCTCGCCGGCGGCGTTCCACATCTGGCCCGACGTGCGGATCATGGCGGGCATGGAGGCGTCGACGATGACGTCGCTGGGCACGTGCAGGTTGGTGATGCCCTTGTCGGAGTCGACCATGGCGACCGCCGGGCCGTCGGCGAAGGCGGCGGCGATGCCGGCCTCGATCGGGGCCCGCTGGTCCTCGGGCAGCCCGGCCACCGCGCCGAGCACGTTGCCCAGGCCGTTGTTGGGGTTGGCGCCGATGGCATCGAGCAGCTCGCCGTGCTCGGCGAACACGTCGGCGAAGAACACCTTCACGGCGTGGCCGAAGATGATCGGGTCCGAGACCTTCATCATGGTGGCCTTGAGGTGCAGCGAGAAGAGGACGCCCTGGGCCTTGGCGTCGGCGATCTCGGCGGCGAGGAAGGCTTCGAGGGCCCGCTTGCTCATGACCGTGGCATCGACGATCTCGCCGGCGAGGATGGCCAGGGAGTCCTTCAGCACCGTGACCGAGCCGTCGCCGGCCACGTGCTCGATGCGCAGCGTGGTGGGCTCGGCGAAGGTGCGGGACTGCTCGTTGCTGCGGAAGTCGCCGCCGGACATGGTGGCGACGTGGGTCTTGGACGACGAGGTCCACGGGCCCATGGAGTGGGGGTGCGAGCGGGCGAACTCCTTGACCGGCTTCGGGGCACGGCGATCCGAGTTGCCCTCACGCAGCACCGGGTTCACCGCGCTGCCCTTGACCTTGTCGTAGCGGGCCCGGGCGTCCTGCTCCTCGGGGGTGGACGGCTCGTCGGGGAAGTCGGGGAGGTCGTAGCCCTTGGCCTGCAGCTCCTTGATGGCCGCCTTCAGCTGGGGGTCCGAGGCGCTGATGTTGGGGAGCTTGATGATGTTGGCCTCGGGGCGCAGGGCCAGCTCGCCCAGCTCGGCGAGGGCGTCACCGATGCGCTGGTCCTCGGTGAGGCGGTCGGGGAAGCTGGCGATGATGCGTCCGGCCAGGGAGATGTCCCGGGTCTCGATGTCGACGCCGCAGGCTTCGGCGAAGGCCGCCACGATCGGGAGGAACGAGTAGGTCGCCAGGGCGGGCGCCTCGTCGGTGTGGGTGTAGATGATCTTCGAGGAGTCGGTCATGGCGTCTTCGCTTCTCTTCCATCGCGAGCGGAGGGGACGGCAGGCCCGACCAGGCGGGCAACCGTCCGAGTGACGTTACCGACGGTGGCCAGGGACCACGAACGGCAGGGTCGGCGACCTGGGCGGTAGGATCTGACGGAGCGTCAGAAACGGCGCCCGTCTCGCTCCTGCGGAGGTCTCGTCACATGCTCGACCAGCTGATCAAGGGTGGCACCGTCGTCGACGGCACCGGCGCGCCGGCCCGGGTGGCCGACGTCGGCGTCCGCGACGGGCGCATCGTGGCCATCGGCGAGGTCACCGAGGAGGCCGCCGCGGTCATCGACGCCACCGGGCTGCTGGTGATCCCCGGCATCATCGACCCCCACACCCACTACGACGCCCAGCTGTTCTGGGACGGCGGCGCGTCGCCGTCGAACGTCCACGGCGTCACCACGGTCATCGGCGGCAACTGCGGCTTCACGCTGGCGCCGCTCAAGGCGGAGGACGCCGCCTACACCCGGGAGTTCATGGCCAGCGTCGAGGGCATGTCCGTGGCTGCCCTGGAAGAGGGCGTGCCGTGGAACTGGGAGAGCTTCGCCGAGTACCTCGACCAGCTCGACGGCAAGGTGGGGGTCAACGCCGGCTTCCTGGTGGGCCACAACGCGCTGCGCCGATACGTGATGGGCCCCGGATCGGTGGGCAACGAGGCCACGCCGGAGGAGGTGGCGGCCATGCAGTCGCTGCTGGCCGAGAGCATCCAGGCCGGTGGGCTCGGCTTCTCCACCACCCTGAGCCGCACCCACTCCGACGGTGACGGCCAGCCGGTGGCGTCGCGGTGGGCCACGAACGAGGAGATCCTCGCCCTGTGCGAGGTGGTCGAGCAGCACCCCGGCACGACCCTCGAGGCCATGACCGACGGGTGCCTCGATCGGTTCTCCGACGAGGAGATCGAGCTGTTCTCCGACATGTCGGCCACGGCGAAGCGCCCGCTGAACTGGAACGTGATGACGATCGACTCGCGGGAGCCGGGCCGCATCCCGCGCCAGCTCTCCGCCGGTGACCGGGCGGCGGAGAAGGGCGGACGGATCGTGGCCCTCACCCTCCCCGTGCAGGTGCCCATGAACATGAGCTTCCTGAACCACTGCGGGCTGTTCCTCATCCCCGGGTGGAAGGACCTCGTGCTGGGGCTGCCGGTGCCCGAGCGCATCGCCAAGCTGCAGGATCCCGACGTGCAGGCCCAGATGCAGGCCCTCTCGCAGGCTCCCGAGGCGGGGGTCTTCAAGCGCCTCGCCGACTTCGAGAACTACATCCTGGGCGACACCTACTCCGAGGCCAACGAGGGGCTCAAGGGCCGCCGGGTCGGCGACCTCGCTGCGGAGCGGGGCCAGGAGGCCTTCGCCACCCTCATCGACGTGGTGGTGGCCGACGAGCTGCGCACCGTCCTCTGGCCCATCCCGCCCGACGGCGACGCCGACTCGTGGGAGCTGCGCCGCCAGACGTGGGCCGACGACCGGGCGATGCTCGGGGGCTCCGACGCCGGTGCCCACCTCGACCGCATGTGCGGAGCGCCGTTCCCCACGCGCTTCCTGGGCGACACGCTGCGGGGCCGCAAGCTGGTCCCCGTGGAGCGGGCGGTGCAGCTCATGACCGAGGTGCCCGCCACCCTGTTCGGCCTGCGAGACCGAGGCCTCCTGGTCGAGGGGTTCCACGCCGACATCACGATCGTCGACCCCGAGACCGTGGGCTCGGAGCTGGCCGAGCTGGTGCACGACCTGCCCGGCGACTCGCCCCGGCTCACCGCCGACTCGATCGGGGTGGTGCGGGTGCTGGTCAACGGCACCGTCACCGTGGTCGACGGCAAGCCCACCGGGGAGCTGCCCGGCACCGTCCTGCGCAGCGGTCGCGACACCGACACCGTCGCCACCAGCTGAAGCTCCAGGCGACCCGCCGCCCTCGGGGTCGGCGGCCCGACCGAGGGCGGGAGCGCGCTCGGGTCCCGGAGCGTGCTCGGGTTCGGCCCGGTCGCTCGGGTCGACATGGTCATCTGGGTCAGCTCGGGTGGTCGGTGCCGGACCGTTGGCCGGGCGTCGTCGCCCGTCGGGCGCGCTCGGCGTCCAGCGGTGCGAACGGGTCGCCGATCGGCTCGCGTGGGGCGAGGAAGCCGGGGTGTCCCGCCCTCGACGGCTGGTCGTGGTCGAGCCACGGGTCGACGAGCGGTGGTTCGAGGCCTCGGAACCAGCGGGTGGTGGTCTCGTTGCGGGCGATGGCGTAGGTGCCTCGTGCCACCCGCTCGACGCGGCCCTGCTCGACCTCCCAGCCCATGGCGTCGGCCAGAGCCTTCACGGGGTGGGCGTGGGGGATGACGTAGCCGTAGTGGTGCAGCCAGGTGTGCAGTGACCGCAGGGGCAGAGGCCCGTGCTGCCGCAGCACCGAGCGGCAGGTCTCCCGGAGGGCTCGTCCGGCGAGCCCGCGGGCGTCGGGCTGGGCCGGGGGGGATCGGCAGCTCGCCGACGGCGGGTGGTCGTCGGCCCTTGTGATGCGGGACGACGGGCCAGAGCAGCTCTCGGGCTTCGTCCACGGCGGCGAGGGCGTCGAGGCGACGCCGGGTCAACAGGTCGATCTGGCGATCGAGCTGTCCGACCTCGTGCAGCCGCTCGTCCCGGTCGATCTGGAGCTGGCGGCGGGTGCCCGGGGACAGGGTGGACCAGCGTCGGCTGTGCAGCAGGCCGCGACCCGCGATGATCGGGCGGCGGTGGGGGACGGGGTGCGGCCGCCGCGAGGGAGCGGTGGCCCAGCCGGGGACGTCGGCAGGGTCCTCGTGGATGCCGTGACCCGGTTCGTCCTGCGGGTCGGCTGCCGTGCTGACGGGTCCGGGGGCGGGTCGTGGAGGTGGGGGTGAGGGTGGGGGTGGCGGGTCCGGAAGGGGTGGTGCGGGGTCCATCGAAGGGACCTCCTCGCTCGGGCGTGTGGGCGATGCAGGCGAGGCCGGAGGTGCGGCGAGCGGGAAGGCCCCAACAGCTTCTCGCGCCCCTCTGACATCGAACGGTCCGACGGGAGCACCTCAGCGGCGAATCGACGTCGAATCGCCGCCGAGGTGCACCCGCACGACCAACCCGGTCGCCGCGGTCGCCGCGGTCGCCGCGGTCGCCGCGGTCGGCGTCGGCGGTCGGCGGTCGGCGGTCGGTCGCCTCGGTCGCCTCGGTCGCCTCGGTCGCCTCGGTCGCCGCGCGCCTCCCACCGCCGGTGGGAGGCGCCGGACCCGGCCCGGCCGAAGACCACGGCCGCCGCTGGCTCGAACCCCGCTCTGCAGCGCGCCCGGCCCGGGGAACCCGTCACCTCGACCCGCCGGGGCATCCGGCGAACTCGGGCGATAGCGTGCCCAGCCAGGGGTACGACATGCCGGGAGGCAACCAGATGCAGGACTTCTCCAAGCTGTACATCGACGGCGCGTGGGTCGCGCCGGAGAGCAGCGAGACCATCGAGGTGGTCAACGCCTCGACCGAGCAGGTCATGGGCAGCGTCCCGGCCGGCACGGCGGGCGACGTCGACAAGGCCGTGGCCGCCGCCAAGGCCGCCTTCGAGGGCTGGGCGCAGACCAGCCCGCAGGACCGCGCCAAGTACGTGCAGGCCCTGTCCGAGGGCATCGGCGCCCGCAACCAGGAGATCGCCGAGACCATCACCGGTGAGGTCGGCATGCCGATCTTCCTCTCGCAGCTCATCCAGGCCGGCCTGCCGCAGGCCGTCTCCGGCAGCTACCCGGCCATCGCCGAGGAGTACGTCTGGGAAGAGGAGATCGGGAACTCCCTCGTGGTGAAGGAGCCCGTCGGCGTCGTCGGCGCCATCACGCCCTGGAACTACCCGCTGCACCAGATCGTGGCGAAGGTGGCGCCGGCGCTCGTCGCCGGGTGCACCGTGGTCCTCAAGCCCAGCGAGGTCGCTCCGCTCAACGCGTTCCTGCTGGCCGAGATCATCGACGGCATCGGCCTGCCGGCCGGCGTGTTCAACCTCGTCTCCGGCACCGGCCCCGTCGTCGGCGAGGCCATCGCCTCCCACCCCGACGTCGACATGGTCAGCTTCACCGGCTCCACCCGCGCCGGCACCCGGGTCGCCGAGCTCGGCGCCCCCACGGTCAAGCGGGTGGCCCTGGAGCTCGGCGGCAAGTCCGCCAACATCCTCCTTCCCGACCTCGACGGCGAGGAGCTCGAGAAGGCCGCTCGGGCAGCCGTCGGCAGCGCCTACCTCAACTCGGGCCAGACCTGCACGGCGTTCACCCGCCTGCTCGTCCCCGCCGACAAGCACGACCAGATCGTCGACATCCTCGTCGACGAGGTGAACAAGACCTACACCATCGGCGATCCCGCCACCGGCGCCGGGTTCCTCGGCCCGGTCATCTCCGACGTCCAGCGAGACCGGGTCCGGGGCTTCATCCAGCAGGGCATCGACGAGGGCGCCACCCTCGCCGTCGGCGGTCCCGAGCAGCCCGAGGACCTGCCCACCGGCTACTACGTGAAGCCCACCGTGTTCGCCGGGGTGCGCAACGACATGACCATCGCCCAGGAGGAGATCTTCGGACCGGTCCTCTCGGTGATCCCCTACGACGACGTCGACGACGCCGTGGCCATCGCCAACGACACGGTCTACGGCCTCTCGGGTGGCGTGTGGGGCGCCGACAAGGAGGGCGCCAAGGCCGTCGCCCGCCGGGTCCGGACCGGCCAGCTCGAGGTCAACGGCGGGTCGTTCAACCCGCTCGCCCCCTTCGGTGGCTACAAGCGCTCCGGCAACGGCCGCGAGCTGGGCAAGTTCGGCCTGGAGGAGTTCCTCCAGACCAAGTCCCTCCAGCTCTGACCCCAGGGCACCGGCGCACCGCAGTACCGCAGCGCCGCAGTACCGCAGCGCCGCAGCACGAACGGGCTAGACACGGCCGGGCCCCAGGGCCCGGCCGTGCCGCGCTCAGTTCTCGTCGCGCCCCACCCAGGCGTCGACCGGCACCCAGCCCGGCTCGACCTCCAGGGCCTCGTAGGCCCAGGCCTCGTCGCCGGCGGCGGTCAGCACCCGGACCCGGCGGTACCCGCCCGGCACCGGGTCGGTCCCGATCCCGCTCCCCGGTTCGGCCAGCACCGCGCCCTCGACCTCGTCGAGCTGGCCGAGCAGGGAGGCCGCTGCGCCCGGAGCCAGCTCCACCCACCAGCCGGGCACCGTCGCCAGAGCAGCAGGCGCCCCCGACGCGATGGTGGCCACGCCGAGGGGCCGGGTGAACCGCGCCGCCGGCCACCCCTGGCCCGTGTCGTAGAGCTGGCCCTCGACGCTGGCGGGCCGGCTGCCCACCGCCGACGGCGCGATCAGCCCCCAGCGGAGGTGGCCGGGCATGAGCGTCCCGTAGACGAAGACGGCGGCGAGCACCCGCCGAGCATGCCAGTCCGGCGCCGCCCCGCCGAACCCACTTGACCGAGCGGTCAAGGTTGCTACGGTCGGTCTCGTGACCGACTCCGTCCGCCTCACGTCGTGGACGGCCCGCCTGGGCGACCGGCTCCCGGAGCCCCTTCGACGCCGGGCCGCCCGCCTGCCCGGTTCGCACGCCCCACCGCTCGCAGCCGGCACGCCGACCCCGCGCGTCGCGATCATCGGCTCCGGGTTCGGCGGCCTCGGCATGGGCGTGCGCCTCCGCCAGGCCGGCATCGAGACCTTCACCATCCACGAGAAGGCCGACCGATTGGGCGGCACGTGGCGCGACAACCGCTACCCGGGCGCAGCGTGCGACGTGCCGTCGCACCTCTACTCCCTCTCGTTCGCGCCGAAGGCCGACTGGAGCCGGAGGTTCCCCGAGCAGCCCGAGATCCTCGACTACCTCGAGTCGGTGGCCGACGACTTCGGCCTCCGCCCCCACCTGGCCTTCGGCTCCGAGGTCGTCGAGGCCGCCTTCGACGAGGAGCAGGGCTGCTGGCACCTGGCCTTCGCCGACGGCTCCACCGACGACGTCGACGTCGTCGTCTCCGCCACCGGCCAGCTCAACCGCCCCCACGTGCCCGACATCCCGGGCCTCGACGACTTCGCCGGCACGGCGTTCCACTCGGCCCGCTGGGACCACGACCACGACCTGTCCGGCCGGGACGTGGCCGTGATCGGCATCGGCGCCAGCGCCATCCAGTTCGTCCCCGAGCTGGCCGGGACCACCGGGTCGCTCCGCCTCTTCCAGCGCAGCGCCAACTACGTCGGCCCCAAGCCCGACGGCGAGTTCTCCGAGCGGGCCAAGTGGGCCTTCGCCCGCTTCCCGACCCTGCAACGCCTCTACCGGGCCTCGATCTGGGCCCGGTTCGAGGCCCGCTGGAGCCTGTTCACCGACGGGTCCCGCACGGCGCCCCTGGCGCAGAAGGCGTTCGACAAGGGCCTGGGGGAGCTGGTCTCGGTCGACCTCCCCGGTGAGGTGGTCGTGCCCGACTACCCCCTGGGTTGCAAGCGGATCCTGATCTCGAACGACTGGTACCCGACCCTCCTGCGCCCCGACGTCGCGGTGATCACCGAGCCCATCGAGCGGATCGTGCCCGAGGGCGTGGTGGCGGGCGGCACCACCCACCCGGTCGACACGATCGTGTTCGGCACCGGGTTCCAGACCACCGGCTTCCTCGCGCCCATGCGGGTCACGGGCCGCGCCGGTCGGGACCTGCACGACGGGTGGGCCGCCGGCGCCGAGGCCCACCTCGGCATCACCGTCAGCGGCTTCCCGAACCTGTTCCTGCTCTACGGGCCCAACACCAACCTGGGCCACAACTCCATCGTGTTCATGCTCGAACGCCAGATCGGTTACGCCCTCACCTGCATCCGCGACCTGGTCGAGGACGGCCTCCCGTGGCGCGACGTCCGCCCGGAGGCGCAGGCGGCGTCGAACCGTCGCCTGGTCGCCGAGCTGGACCGCACCGTGTGGGCTGCGGGCTGCCACTCCTGGTACAAGACGGCGTCGGGTCGCATCACCAACAACTGGTCGGGCCCGTCGGCCCGCTACTGGCTGCGCACCGTGCGGCGCCGGTCGGAGGACTTCGACGGCCCGGGCCCGCACCCGTCCGCCGGGCCGCGCCGCGGGCCCTTCACCATGGTCGACCAGACCCCCTGAACGGGGCCGGCCAAGGCTCCTCGCCCATTCGGGAGCGGCCGGAGCGGGTGGGTAGGGTTCGCACGAGGCCCCTGCCTCCGATCCGCATCCCCACCGAGGAGACCCCAGATGACCACCGAGCCCGTACGCATCGCGGTGACCGGCGCTGCCGGCCAGATCGGCTACAGCCTGCTGTTCCGCATCGCCAGCGGCGCGGTGCTCGGCCCCGACCAGCCGGTGATCCTGCAGCTGCTCGAGATCACCCCGGCCCTGGGCGCCCTGGACGGCGTGGCCATGGAGCTCGACGACTGCGCCTTCCCGCTGCTCGCCGGCATCGTCAAGACCGACGACGCCAACGTGGCCTTCGCCGACGCCGACCTCGCCTTCCTGGTCGGCTCCCGCCCCCGCACCAAGGGCATGGAGCGCGGCGACCTGCTCGCCGCCAACGGCGCCATCTTCACCGTGCAGGGCAAGGCCCTGTCCGAGAGCGCCAAGAAGGACTGCAAGGTGCTGGTCGTCGGCAACCCGGCCAACACCAACGCCCTCATCGCCATGAACAACGCGCCGGACCTGGCGGACGAGCAGTTCACGGCCATGACCCGGCTCGACCACAACCGGGCCAAGGCGCAGCTCGCCGCCAAGACCGGCGCCAGCGTGAACGACATCACCAACATGACGATCTGGGGCAACCACTCCGCCACCCAGTACCCGGACCTGTTCCACGCCACGGTCGGCGGCAAGAACGCCGCCGAGGCCGTCGGCGACCAGGCGTGGCTGGAGGGCGACTTCATCCCGACCGTCCAGAAGCGCGGCGCTGCCATCATCGAGGCCCGAGGCGCCTCATCGGCGGCCAGCGCGGCCAGCGCCGCGTGCGACCACATGCGGGACTGGGTGGCCGGCACGCCCGAGGGCGACTGGGTCTCCATGGCGGTCCCGTCCGACGGCAGCTACGGGGTGCCCGAAGGCTTGATCAGCTCGTTCCCCGTCACCACCAAGGACGGCACGTGGTCGATCGTGCAGGGCCTGGAGCTCGACGACTTCTCCAAGGGCCGCATCGACGCCAGCAACGCCGAGCTGGCCGAGGAGCGTGACGCGGTCAAGGAGCTCGGGCTCATCTAGCCCCAGCCCGCACCGAGGTCCGAGGAGGGCGGTCGCTCCGGCGGCCGCCCTCGTCGCGTCTCCGGCTGCTACTTGAGGAACTTGCTGGTGGTGTTGTCGGCCAGCACCTTGCCGGCCGTCTGGCAGGTGGGGCAGTAGGCGACGGTGTAGGCGCGGTACTCCACGGACCGGATGGTGTCGCCGCACACCGGACACGCCTCGCCCACCCGGTTGTGGACGTTGCCCTCGCGCTCGGCCGACTTCACCAGCTCGGTGCGTCCGCGCTCGGCGGCGAGCGACTCGTTGATGCACGCCCGCATGGCCTCGGCCAGCTGCTCGATCTGGGTCCGGTCGAGCTTCCGGGTGTTGGCGAAGGGCGACAGCTTGGCCCGGTGGCAGATCTCGTTGGCGAGGCGACGGCCGATGCCGGCCAGGATCCGCTGGTCGCGCAGGAAGCCGTGCAGCCGGACCGAGTGCTCGGCGAGCAGGTCGCCCAACGTGGTGGCGTCGAGCTGGTCGGCGTCGGGGCCCAACCCCGCCAGGGGCGCCTCGTGCTCGGGGTCGCCGGCCACCACCCAGACGCCGGCCTTGCGCTCGGTGCCGGGCTCGGTGAGCAGCAGGGCGCGTCCGTCCTCGAACGTCCAGCGGGCGATGCCGCCGCGCGGCTTGGCCGACTGCTTCTCGTCCGGCTTGAGCCGCCCGCCCTGCATGAGGTGGACGACGAACGTGACGGTGCCCACGTCCAGGAGCAGGTACTTGCCCCGCCGGCCGACGAACACGAGCGGCGAGCCCACGGCGGTGGCCGGATCGGGGTCGAAGGTCTTGAGCGCCGTGAAGGTGATGGGGCGGAACCCGGCGAGCACGGCACCGGCGAAGTCGGCGTCGAGGCGCTCGGCGTGGGCCTGGAGCTCCGGAAGCTCAGGCATCGGGGCTCCCGGCGACGTGGGGCTCGGCCCCCAGGTCGGTGCGGGCCCGGACGCCGGCGAAGACGTCGTCGAGCGCCGCGAGGGCGTCCTGCTGGTCGAGCAGGACGCGGAGGTCACCGCCCACCTGCAGCCGCCCGGTCATGAACGCCCGCTGGGCCGAGTCGACCCCGGCGGCGATGGCGAGGGCCGTGGCCCGGTCCTGGCGGAAGCGCACGGTGGCCTCCTGCGCCGGTCCGCCCACCACCGACACCCGGCCGTGGTCGAAGACCACGTGGTAGGCGACCTCGCTCCCGTCGGGCTCGGTCACCCGCTGTTCGACCACCAGGTCGATCGCCGCGGTGGCGGTGGCCAGCGCCGGGTCGAGGCGGGCCGCCTCGTCGAGCGCGCCGAGCCACTCCGGGGAGAGGAAGCTGAGCATCCGGGCCACGCTACCGCCGGCCCACCGTCGGCCCGGGCGCCTAGGGTCGGCCGAGCCCGTCCCCGGAGGTTGACGCCGTGTCCGAACCGACCACAGGGTCCCCGGCCCGCCCGGCCGACGAGGGGCGCCACGCCCCCGGTCCCGAGCAGCTGTGGAGCGAGAGCTACTACCTGGACTTCTTCGATCCGGCCCTGGGCGTCGCCGGCTACGTCCGCCTCGGCCTGTGCGCTGGTCTGGACCGGGCGTGGTACTGGGCGTGCCTCGTCGGCCCCGATCGACCGCTGGTCACCGTCATCGACCACGACGTGAAGCTGCCCGCGGCGGATGGGACCGAGATCCGGACCGACGGCCTGTGGGCCGACTACACGGTGGAGACCGCGCTCGACCACGTGACGGTGGGGGTGGAGGCATTCGCGGTGGGCGTCGACGACCCCACCGAGGTCTACGGCGACCTGCGCGGCGATCGGGTGCCGTTCGGGATGGACCTGGAGTGGGAGACCGACGGGGGCACCTACGCCTACCCGGGCGTCGACCGCTACGAGGTGCCGTGCCGCGTGCACGGCGAGGTGCTGGTGGGCTCCGAGGTCCTCAACGTCGACGGCTGGGGCCAGCGTGACCACTCCTGGGGCCCCCGCGACTGGTGGGGCATGGCGTGGAGCTGGACCGCCGGTCGGCTCGACGACGGCACCCGCTTCCACGGGACCAGCGTGGACCTCGGTGGCGTGCCCGTGTACGGGACCGGCTACGTGCAGGCGCCGGGAGGGCCGCTCGTCGGCACCGACCGGGCGGTGCGCTCCGAGGACCTGGGCCGGCTCGGCCTGCCCGACCGGGCCCGCTGGCAGGTGGGCGACCTGGAGCTGCAGGTCGAGCCGGTCGCCTTCTCGCCGGTGCTGCTCACCGCTCCCGACGGGCGCACCAGCCGCTTCCCCCGCGCCTGGACGCGGTTCACCGCCAGCGACGGGCGGACCGGCCACGGGTGGACCGAGTGGAACCAGCCCCTGCCGGGCTGAGCGGCGCAGCGCACCGCCCACCCGGCGAGGCCGATCCACGCCCTACGATGCGCCGATGGCCGTGAGCACGACGATGGACGCGCCCGCGCCGGAGACCACCGGGCGGGCGCCGAGGTTCCAGGCCATGAACGGCCTCCGCCTGCTGAGCGCCGTGCTGATCGTGGTCTTCCACGCTGCGTCGTCGGGCGGCGGCACCGGGCTGGATCGCGACGGCGGCATCGGCCCGCTGTTCTCCCTGTTCGACCTCGGCGTGCCGATCTTCTTCGTGCTATCGGGCTTCCTCCTCTACCGCCCCATGGTGTCGGCCCGTCTGGCGGGCACGCCCCGCAAGTCGATCGGTCGCTACGCCTGGCACCGCTTCCGTCGGATCTTCCCCGCCTACTGGGCGGTGCTGTTCATCGCCGCGTGGCGGGGCCAAGCCGAGCTGGGCACCGGCTGGCAGCCGTGGCGCATCGCTGCGCTGCTCCAGGTGTACGACTCCGTGGCCATCGCGTTCGGCCTCGGCCTCGTGGTGGCGTGGAGCCTCTGCACCGAGGTGTCGTTCTACGCCTACCTCCCGATCCACAACCTGGTCATGCGCTTCTCGAAGGGGCTGCCGGGCAAGCGGGTCCTCGACGAGTGGATCGCCTGTGGCGTGCTCGGCGCCATCGCCGTCGGCTACAAGCTCTGGCTCTACAGCGGCCAGCACGTCATCGGCTTCGCCGTCCTGTTCCGGTTCACCGACGCCTTCGCCGTGGGCATGGCCCTCGCCGTGCTCAGCGTGGCCGAGGGCCAGCGCCGCCAGCCCGGGCGCCTCTTCGCCCTCCTGCGCAACCTGGGGGCGCTGCCCTGGGCGGCCGCCGCCGGGCTGATCCTGGTCACCAGCTGGTACCGCTTCCCGCCGTTCCCGGAGCCGGTCTCGATGATGGAGGGCACCGGCCGCGACCTGGTCAAGGTCCTGATCGCCGCGCTGCTCGTCATGCCCCTGGTGGTGGACCAGCACGGCACCACGCCGCTCGGCAAGGCGCTCTCGACGCCGGTGCTGCGCTGGTGGGGCGAGCTCACCTACGGCATCTTCCTCATCCACCTGCCGCTGATGAGCTGGATCCAGCACGAGCACCTGCTGCTCACCCCCGAGCTGCTGCCCACGCTGTGGCTCGCCGTGATCTCCCTGGCGGCGTCGAGCGCGCTGGCCGCAGTCCTCTACTTCGTGATCGAGCGGCCGTTGCAGCACCTCGACCCGTTCCGTGGGGGCGGTCGGCGCAAGCGGGCGGGAGCCGTCGACGCCGACGGCGCCCCGGTGGACGATGGGGCGAACGCTACGCTCGCGGCTGGCGCGAACGGCTGACGAGCCGCTGCCGGCAGGTCCGACGGGCCCGCCACGTCGACAGGGAGAGCGCATGCCGAACGATGACCAGCCCCTCGACATCGAGGACCAGCCCTTCGCGGCGGACCTCGACGAGCCTCGCCCGGTCGTCGACAGCGCTCGGGACGACGTCGACGACGGCTGGGGCCCGGATCCGGAACCGGAGCCGGAGGCGGCGTCCGAGGGCGCACCTCGCTCTGTGGCCGACGAGTGGGTCCGGCCTTCGGGCCAGTCGTCCTCGCTGCTGCTGATCATGGGCGTGCTGGTCCTGGTGATGGTCGGCGTCGTCGTCTTCCTCGCCATCAACAACAAGGACGACGAGAAGGCCGCCGATCCGCCGGCCGCTTCGGCGCCGACGGGCGCAGCCGATCCGGGAGCCGGCGGCACGACCCCCGCCACCACGCCCGACCCGGGTTCGGACCCGGACCTCGACGGCAAGGCCACCAAGGTCGACGACTTCAAGCGGGCCGATGCGCCGGACCTCGGCACCTTCCCCGGGCTCGGGCCGTGGACCAACAACGTCGGCACCATCAGCATCGAGAAGGGCGTGGCCCGCACGACCGCGGTGTCGCCCGACTCCAAGGTCCAGCTGGCCACCGTCGACGCCGGAAGCGCCGACGTGACCGTCGAGGCCAAGCTCCCGTCGCCGGTCGACCGCGCCGGCATCGCCATCCGCGTGGCCTCGCCGGACCGGTTCATCGGCCTTTTCGCCACCAGCGACTACGGCACGTACACCCTGGCCCGCTTCGAGAACGGCGAGATCGACAAGATCTTCGGCAACACCGACCTCTCCGGCGTCCAGGTGGGCGACGTGATCGGGATCCGAGCCAAGGGGTCGAAGGTCGAGGTGCTCACCAACGGCACCGTGCGCAACTCCTTCGACGACGCCAAGCTCGACTACGACGCCACCGGCGTCGGGATCTTCGCCTTCCTCGACGACACCGGCCCCAAGCCCATCGACGCCCGGGACTTCGCCAACTGGGACGACTTCAAGGTCCTCGCCGCCACCAAGTAGGCGGGCGGCTCCCGTCGGCGGCCGCCGGCTGGCGCCGCCGGCACGGACGGGGGCCGGGCTGAGGCCGGGGCTGCTCGCATCTCCGTCGATCGCCCGGTGGGCCCTCGGCACCGAATCGACGTCGAATCCGATGCCACCAGGTCACGCTGACCTCGTCTGCCTCGAATCGCCGACGGCCCGACCGCCGACCTGACCCGCCCCTGGCGGCGGCGTCGATCTCGGCGGCGAATCGACGTCGAATCGCCGCCGAGGTGCTCCCGGGTGAGCAGGTCGGCGGATGGGGGCGAGGGAGCGATGGGCAGGGTGAGGCGCTTTGCGCCGGTTCGTCCGATCGGTCGACACCGTGCGGGGAGTCGCCCGGCGTGAACCCCGGCGACGAGCGGTCAGGTCGGCTGGTCGTCGGGGCCTCGGGCCCCGTCGTCGGCCTCTTGATCGGCGTCCGCATCGTCCGCCTCGACGCCGCTCGTCGCTTCGGCGTCGGCATCGTCCACGGCACCGACGCCGTCCGATGGGTCGGGCCCGACCGGGCCGGCGCCGGCGGCAGGCTCGGCACCGGCGGCCTCAGCAGGCGCCACCGCAGGCGGAGCCGCAGTCGCAGCCGCTCCGCCCCCGTCGCCGTCGGCTTCTGCGTCGGCGCCGGCATCGCCGTCGGCTTCGGCTGCCACGACGCCGCCCGCTGGGCCACCGGTGCTGGCCTCCGGCGACACGTCGGGTGTCGCGCCGGCCACGGCGAGGGCCGGGTCGCCGCCCCCGCGGAGCAGGCCGAGGGCGACGGCGCCGATGGCCAGGGTGGCGGCGGACTGGGCCAGGGCCGAGAAGCTGCCCGTGCCGGCGAACGTCGAGCCCAGCGGGGAGCGGAGCGTGGCGAAGGCCGCCAGGGCCACCGCCGCCCCCATGATCAGGGTGAGCACGCGCTCGCGCCGAGCCAGGAAGAGGAACGGCACGAACAGGCACACCGGCCCGGCGAGCGCAGCCGTGGCCACGAAGGCCACCACCGCCACCACGGCGATCGGCAGCCCGTCGAGCGGCTCGAGGCGTGACGGAGGCCGCCGGCGCATCGGGACGAGGCGTCGGACGCCGGCGAAGCTCAGGAGCACCAGCACGAGGAGGAGCACGACGCCCGCGGCGAGGAGGCCCCGGTAGCGCACACCCGGATCGAAGCGGAGCTCCACCAGCCCGGCAGGCCCCTCGGGCAGCTGCCAGCCCTGGCGCCAGCCGTCGATGGTGACCGGCTTCAGCTTGCGCCCCTGGTACGTGGCGCTCCACCCGGGGTTGGCGTTCTCGGTGGTGGCCAGGACGGCGGCGTCGCCCGCGCCCACCTCGACCCGCCGCGAGTCGGTGTCCCACAGGTCCACCCGGGTGGTGCGGGCAGCGGCGACGTTGCCCCGGTCGCCGGGATCGAGGACCGTGCCGTCGATGCTGAAGGCG
The DNA here is from genome assembly GCF_019048865.1 of Aquihabitans sp. G128. GTDB lineage: Bacteria > Actinomycetota > Acidimicrobiia > Acidimicrobiales > Iamiaceae > Aquihabitans. The sequence goes on from NZ_CP077604.1 coordinate 3,960,366, forward strand.
TTGCCGGCCTCGGAGCGGATCCGGTGCGTCCCGGCCGAGAGGTCGACCTTGGGGTCGCAGGCCACCACGAGGGCCGGCTCCTGGCGCTCGATGGCGCCGTAGGTGGTGGCCACCGAGGTCTGCACCGTGGTGTCGTCGATCCGGAGCACCGGGCCCTTGCCGCACGGCAGGCCCACCGCCTGCCGGTCGGCGATCGAGCGGACCGGCGGCACCGGGGTGTCGAACGAGACCTCGCTGATCGACCGGATGATGGGCTCGGCCACCGCGAACGGGGCCTCGCCCGGCGCCGTCAGCCGGATCACCACCGACCGCGTGCTCAGGGGCGCGAACCGGCCGACCCCGTCGTCGCCGACGTTGACCGTGCGCACGCCGCTGGGCGACTCGAGGCGCACCCGGCCGATGGGCTCGCCCGGGAACCCGGGGCCCTGGATCCGGATCCGGCTCAACGTCACGGGGTTGTCCCACTTGATGGTGAGCGACGGGGCCGGATCGTCGACGGCCGCCACCCAGGACGTGGTGAGGTCGTCGTCGTGGGCCGCATCGGACGTGAACGCCGGCAGGTCCTGCCACACCGACGACGCGACCACCCCGGCGTCGACCGCACCCAGGTTCGTGCGCAGGTCTCCGAGCAACTCGTCGAGCGCGGGCCCGGGCACCGGAGAGCCGGCCAGGGTGAGGTCGAAGGATCCGGCGTCGTCGAGGTCGAAGCGGCGGTCGAGCACCGCGTCCTCGTCGCGCTTGAGGCGGTTGGTCCGGTCGGTGCGAGAGCGGTCGAACACCAGGACGGGTGGCCCGTCGGTCTTGGCCCAGTCGGGCCGGGTGGCCACCGGGACCACCGGGCGGGACAGGTCGATGCCGGCCAGGCGGATGTCGCTGAGGCCCGGCGCGCCGAAGCCGGGCCCGGCGCGCACCGCGCCGGCGATGGTGAAGCGGATCGACGAGGTGGCGCCGGCGGGCAACCGCACCACCATCGTGTCCTTCTTGCCGAACGACGCGACCTTCGAGCCGTGGTCGGTGGTGACGCGGACCTTCTCGACGCGTGCGACGTCGTCGGCCGGTCGGGAGATCGTCACCTCGGCGACGGGGGTCGGCCCGTCGAAGGTGGTCTCGACCCAGGCGCCGATGGGCGAGCCCGAGGTGGAGGGGTACCAGGCGCTGTCCGGGTCGGCGTCGAAGGCGGCCCACGGCTGGGTGCCGGGGTACCGCGTCTGGGAGCTGAGGGAGTACGACGAGGCGCGGATGGACGCGACACCGGTGAGCCCGGCGGTGGCCCGCTGGTCGTCGAAGACCGGCTCGAGGCGGTCCTGCGGGGCCTTCCCGGTGTCGGGCGCGTCCTCGGTGGGGGTCAGCGTGTAGGACACGTCATCACGGACGGTGGAGAAGGTGGTGTCGCGGCGACGGGTGGTGTCGGTGACGGCCCAGCCGTCGGCGGTCATGCCGGTGGCGCCGGCGTCGGCCATGACCGTCGCCCGGCCCGAGAGCAGGCCGGCGTCGGCCAGCGGGAACAGCGATTCGGGACCGCCGTCCACCGCCAGGGTGGCCTTGGCGTCGTAGGCCATGACCCGGTTGGTGGGCGACTGGACCTCCCACACCTCGATCGCTCGCAGGCCTTCCCCCGAGGCCGGTCCGAACTCGGTGGTGAGCTGGTCCCCGAGCAGCGACGGGCCGACGGTGGGCCCGAACGCCGCCACCCGGCGCAGCTGGGGCACGTCCTCGAGCGCGGCGCGGAGCTGGCCCGGCGCGGGGGAGAGGGTGCGGGCGCGGTCGAGGTCGTTGCGGACCACCAGGTAGCGCACGCCCATGCGGGCCAGCAGCTCGGCGGTGCCGGTGCCGAGCTCGCGGTTGACCAGCCGCCGGTCGAGCTCGTCGAGCAGCCGGGTGGGGCCCGAGCCGCCGAGCGGGATGATGTTGCGCCCGGCCCACGCCTCGTTCGACAGCCCCTGGATCGGCTCGTCGAGCGGTCGTCCCCACGTGTACTCGCCGAACGAGCTGCTCGGCACCAGCAGGGTCCGCCGGCTGTCGCCGTTGGCGTCGACCCACTTGACGGCCTGCTTCCAGTACGTCGGGATCTGCTCGAACGAGCCGTCGGGGCTGAGCCCGGCCTGCTGGTAGCGGGCCACGGGGAGGAAGACGGCCAGCACCATGGCCAGCAGCGCGATGCGCGGCGCCCGGGCGGAACGCCCCACGCGCGTCCAGCTCGGCAGCTTCCCGACGGCGAGCAGGTGGGTGACCCCGATGGCCAGCGGGAAGCGCACGAGGGCCGAGAACTTCTGGACGTTGCGGAAGGGGGCCAGGGCCCCGTCGAGCAGCGTGCGAGCCGGGCCAGCGGCGAAGCCGTCGAGCGGACCGACGAAGGCCAGGCCGGTGGCGACCAGGCCGAGCAGCAACGTCGCCACCAGCCAGGTCCGCTCGCGCAGGTCGCGTCGCAGCAGCCCGGCCATGCCCACGCCGGCCACGAGGAGGGTGGCGATGATCGACGCCCGGTCGATGGCCATCGCCCGGGCGCCGGGCACCAGCGGGTGGCCGTCGACCACCAGGTAGGAGAGCCAGCTGCCCGTGCCCCGGAGGACCTCGGTGGCCGACTGCGTGGCCGTCGTCAGGTCGGCGCGCTCGGTGTACTGCGTGAAGGCGAAGCCGTAGCGGCCCTGCAGGGTGAGCGGCGCCAGCCACCACGCCATGCCGAGGATCGAGGCCACGCCCCACGTGCCCGCCAGCCGCCAGTGCTGCAGCGGGCGCTTCCGGCTCACGAACCACAGCGCTGGCACCACCAGGACGATGACGGCGGCCGCGCCGTTGACCGCGCCGATGCAGGCCACGGCCAGCGCCGAGCGCCAGACGGCACCGGCGGGCATGGTGCCGTCCTCGTCGCGGCGCAGCAGCGGCGCCATGATCCACGGCAGCGCGGCCACCGGGATCTGCGCCGCCGACTGGTAGATCATCGACGACAGGAAGCTGGGGGCCAGGGCGTAGGCGGCGGCGCCGACCACCCGGCTCGTGGGCGTGCCCACCTCGAGCCGGCGGAGCACGGCGTGCATGCCCCACAGGGCGAGGATCACCAGGGTGGCGATCCAGAGGCGCTGGGTGAACCACGGCGGGATGCCGAGGGCGCTGCCGAGCAGGTAGAAGGGCCCCATGGGCCAGAGGTAGCCGACGGCCTGGTTCTGGATGCGGCCGAAGTCGGCGGACGGGTCCCAGAAGAAGGTGGCCCGCGAGAGGAACCGACCGGGGTCGGTGAGCAGGTCGAGCTTGGTCTCGGGGAGGATGTCGCCGAAGCGGTGGGCGATCGTCACCACCAGCACCGCCAGGCTCAGCCCGGCCAGCGCGCCCCCCCTCGCTGCGCAGGGCGAAGCGGGACGACCGGCGTCGACGGGGGGGACGCCGCCGTGGCGTCCCCGGCCTGCGGCGGGCCCCGCCCGTGGGGGGCGCGCCGGACGGTGGTGGGGGCCAACTCGGTCACTCCTCGACCAGCCCCTCGTTGACCGGGATGCGGGTGGCGCGGAGCGCCGGCACGAGGCCGGCGGCCGAGCACAGCACCGTGGCCGTGACCGCCAGGGCGGCGAGCCGGACCCACGGCACGCTGATCGGCGTGCCGGCCGGCGCCACGCTGCTGATCAGCAGGGTGCCCGTGGCCACCGCCATGGCGGTGGCGGCCGCCGACACGAGGGCGGCGAGGATCGCGGTCTCGAGGGTGACGAGCTTGGCCAGCTGGCCGGCCCCCAGGCCCAGGGCCCGCAGCACCGAGACTTCGCGGCGACGTTCGGCCACCGAGGCGGCCACCGTGTTGGCGAGGCCGATCACCGAGGTGATCAGCGTCATCGCCAGCAGGGCGACCGAGAGCTGGAAGGCCCGGTCCGCTGACGAGGCGGTCCGGCTGGCCAGCCCGCCGACGCTGAGCACGTCGATGGCCGGGTCCTCGGCGGCGCGGCGGCGCAGCTCGGCCGGGCCGACCTCGCCGATGGTGTCGACCAGCACGGCGTCGTCGGGCCCGGGCCGCAGCACCTGGTCGGCGAGGGCGAGGGGGAGCACGGCATCGATCTGGCCGCCCGAGCCGTTCACGATCCGTCCGTCGAACGTGCCGGCGACGGTGGTGGCCGACTCGCCCTCGGCGCCCGTGACGGTCACCTTGTCGCCCTTGGAAAGCCCCAGCCCGGAGCGCACCAGGATGCCCTTGGGGTCGGCCTTCACGGCGGCCACGGTGCTGCGGCTGAACGCCGGTCCGAGGAAGGTGCCGGGGCGACCGAGCGCGATGGCGGTGCCGACGTTCGAGCCGAACTTGATCGAGCCCTGGCGGATGGGCGTCGATGCCTGCACGCCGAGGGCGGTGGTGAGCGCGGTGCCGTCGGTCCGCGCGATGCCGGGCACGTCCGAGCGGGGCGCCACCACGGCGTCGGCCCGGTAGAGCCGGTCCACCGAGTTGGTGATGTTGGCCTGGAAGCTGCTGGTGAAGACGGTGGTCAGCAGCACCAGCCCGATGCCCACCAGCACGCTCACGGCCGTGCCGGCGGTACGGGCCGGCGAGCGAGCCAGGTTGCCCACGGCGAGGCGCAGCACCGGCCAGCGCCGCGTGGGCACCACCCGGGCGAGCAGGCCCGTGATCACGCCCACGAGGGCGGCGGCCAGGATGCAGGAGCCGGCGACCAGGAGGAGGCCGGCGAGGCCGGCCCGCCCGAGGTCGGCGTCGGCCCGCGAGCCGGTGCCCGAGACGATGATCCCGGCGGCGGCGATGACGGCGCCGACGACCGCGGCGCCCGACCAGCCGCCGGGTGGGCTCGCCCAGGTCCCCCAGCGCGGCGCGGACCGAGAGCCGGCCGGCGCGGCGGGCGGGCAGGTAGGCGCCGACGAGGCCCAGGACCACCCCGAGGCCGACCGAGAGGGCGAGGACCGCCAGGTCGAGGCGGGGCCCGGCATCGGGGGTGGTGAGCCCGAGCCCGTCGGCCTTGTCGTTCAGGACCAGGGCCATGGCGGTGCCCAGGGGCCCGGCGATCAGCCCGCCGACGAGGCCGACGGTGGCCGCTTCGGTGAGCACGAGGGCCCGGACCTGTCGGGGGTGGCGCCGGCGGTGCGCAGCGTCGCCAGCTCACCCGTGCGGCGCACGACGGCGGCAGCGGTGCCCGAGACGACGATCAAGCCCGTCACCGCCACCGCGATCCCGGCGAACAGGGTGAGCAGCTTGCGGGTGCCGACCGCCCGGTCGTGCTCGGCGTCGGTGCGCTCGGCGTCGAACTTGGCCTTGGTGAGGGTCTCGAAGTCCGGGTTGGCCACGAAGACCGCGCTGGCCACCTGGTCCTCGGTGCCGGTGCCGGCGACCACCACCTGGCCGACCACGCCGTCGCGGCCCACCAGGGCGTTGGCGGTGAGCAGGGAGGCGTAGACGTCGGGCACCGCCGAGCCGCTGGAGCGGTTCTGGACGATCGACGTCACCGTGGCGTCGGCCCGGGCCCGGCCCACCAGCTCGATCGGGTCGCCGACCGACAGGCCCAGGTCGTCGGCCAGGTCGGTGCTGACCCCGACGCCGAGGTCGGCGGGCGCGTCGCCCGCCACCAGCGTCGCCGGCCGCAGGCCGTCGTCCTCGAACCACGTGCCCAGCGTGGCGCCGGCCCGCCGCCCCTCGTGGAGCACGCCGACGGCGCCGTGGTCGTCGCCCTCGGCCCGGGTCACCCCGCCCGACGCGGCGATCGTGGCGATGGCGTCGACGGGGATGCCGGGCCGCTGGACCTCGCCGAAGTTGCTGAACGCCGCCGCGCCGCGGACCACCACGGAGGTGCCGGGGCCGAGGTCGGCGGGTGCGGTGGCGACGCCCCGGTCCAGCGCTCCCTGGAGCTCGAACACCGCCACCACCATGACCAGCCCGGCCGCCACCGCGATGGTGCGGCCGAGGATGTGGCGGCGCTGGAACCGGAGCGCGGCGGTGAGCAGCGCGTTGAACGTCACCGGGTGCGCGCCCGGGCGGCGCGCGAGGACGGGCGGGTCACGAGGCGAGCAGCCCGGTCACGTGGTCGACGTCGGGCGAGCTGATGTCGTGGGCGACGACGCCGTCGCGCAGCACCAGGACCCGATCGGCGAAGCCGATGGCCCGGGGGTCGTGGGTGGCCAGCAGCACGGTCTGGCCGAAGCGGTCGGTGGTGGAGCGCAGCAGCCGCAGCACCTGCTCGCCCTGGCGGACGTCGAGGTTGCCGTGTGGCTCGTCGGCGATCAGCACCTCGGGCTTGGTGGCCAGGGCCCGACCCAGCGCCACGCGCTGCTCCTCGCCGCCCGACAGCTGGCCGGGCAGCTGCTCGAGGCGCTCGTGGATGCCGAGCGCACGGGTCAGGCGATCCATCCAGGCGGGATCGGGATCGCGCTTGTCGAGGAGGTAGGGCAACAAGAGGTTGCTCCGTGCGGTGAGGTAGGGCACCAGCTCGCTGTGCTGGAAGACCAGGCCGATGTACCGGCGGCGGAAGACCGTGCGAGACGCCTCGTTGAGGCTGGCCAGGTCGACGCCGCCGACCGTGACCGTACCGGCATCGGGGGCCTCCAGGCCCGCGAGCAGGTGGAGGAGCGTGGTCTTGCCGGCGCCCGAGGCGCCGAGCACCACCGTGAAGCTGGCCCGGGGCAGGCGCAGGCTGATGCCGTCGACCGCCGCCACCTTGGTGGCACCTCGCCCGTGGGTGCGGCGCAGGTCCTCGGCGACGACGACGTCGTCAGGGGTGCTCATGGGACGTCACGGCCTCGGGGTGGGGCTGGGCGGACGATGGGGAAAACGCGCAGAGGTCCCTGCCTGGTGGGCAGGGACCTCTGCGACGGTCGTGCGGTTGATCAGGCGGCGACGGTGGAGCGGCGGGTGCGCCGGGCACCGATCGCCAGGGTGCCACCGAGGAGCAGGAAGCCTGCGCCCACGCCGACCAGGGTCTGCGTGTTGTCGGAACCGGTGCGGGGCAGGGTGCCCGAGCTGACCGGGGCGGCGGCGGCCGTGATGTTCAGGTTCAGGACCTTGGTCACGGTGCCGTCGGGGCCGTCGCAGGTGGCGGTGGCCGTGGCCGTGCCGACCGGGGCGTCCGACGGGACGGTGATGGTGCTCGTGTAAGAGCCGTCGTCACCGGCGGTGGTGGTGCCGGCGCCGACCTCGTAGGACCCGTTGGTGATGGTGAAGGTCACCGTGGCGCCGGGGTTGCAGCCGTCACCGGTCACGGAGATGGTCTCACCCTGGACAACCGTGACCGTGGAGGGGCCGCCGTACTCCGCGTTCGCCGCGCCGCTGAAGATGAGGAGGGTGGCGATGGCGAGCACCGCACCCAGCATTCCCTTTTTGATCATGGTGTTCCGCTCTCCCGTAGACGATGCCCGCGCCGTGCGTTCATTCGTTCTGCGGGAGTATAGGGACGCGCGGGGCCCAGGTAAAGCGGCTGAGCAGCGCATTCGCCACACGGGGTGGTCGAACCGGGCGGATCGCTCGGATCTTCGTTGCCGTGGCAGGGGTCACGGTCGTTGCGAGCCGGTCGCGGATCCGGTCCGACGGGGGGCGCGCCCACCCTGATCCGGGGCCGCGCGGGTCGGGAAGTACCCTCTGGGCCACATGTACCGGCTGCGGGACCTCGATCACCGTGGGAGGCAGGTCGCGGCGATCGTCGTGGTCCTGCTGGCCCTCCCGTTCGCCGTGGCGGTCGGCCGCGCCCATGCCGCCGACTGGTTGCCCAGTGGCGACAACGGGATCATCGCCCTGCAGGGCTTCGACGTGTTCAGCGACGACCCGCCCCTCGTCGGGCTCCCCAGCACCGCCGGCGTGTACGTCGAGGCCAACCCCCGGCACCCCGGCCCCATCGAGTTCTACGCGCTGGCCCTGCCGATGAAGGCGCTCGGCCCGGGCATGGGGATGGTCAGCTGGACCGCCCTGGCCAACGCCGCCTCGGTCCTGGTGGCGGCCTGGGTGGTGTTCCGCCGCACCGGCCCGGGGGTGGGGCTCTGGGGCGCGTTCGTCGTCGGGACCATCGCCTGGGCCCAGGGGCCGGCGCAGCTCACCGACCCCGTGAGCTCGAACGCCGGCGGCATCCCGATGGTCGCGCTGGCCGTGCTGGCGGTCGCGCTCGCCGATGGCGACCGGCGCCTGCTGCCCCTCTTCGCCCTCTGGTCGGCCTACGTCACCCAACAGCACCTGGGCGTCTTCGGCTTCGGCATCGCGCTCACCGTCGGCGGCGTGGCGGGGCTCGGCCTGCACGCCTGGCGGGCCCGGCGCGGGGTGCTGGTCCGGTCCGGCGCGGAGCCCGTGGCCCCGATCGCCGCCGTCCACCGCGACGCCCACCCCGGCTCGGGCGCGACGGTCGCCGCGCTGGTGGGCGCCGAGGTCGACCATGCGACGCCGGGGGCCTTCGGCGCGCCGGCACCAGCTGCGGCCGCCGCTCGAACGGCGACGCCGGCCGAGGTCGCGACAGGCGACGCCGGCGCGGTGCCCGACGAGGTCGACCCGTGGAGCATCGAGGTCGTCCTCGGCGCCCGCCCGGCCAAGCCGCCGCGGGTGCCTCGGGGCGAGCGCGCCAGAGCGCCCGGCGAGCGGTGGTGGCCGTGGGTCGGCGCGGCGTTCGTGGTCACGGTGCTGTGCTGGCTGCCGGTCCTGATCGATGTGGCCACCGGCGACCCGTCGAACCTGTCGAGGCTCACCCACTACACCGGCTCCGAGGGGCGGCAGACCATCGGTTCCACGGCCGGCCTGCGCCAGGCCGTCCGGGCCCTGGGCGTGCCGCCGCTGGTGGGGCGCACCGACCTCAGCGGCAACGACCTCATCGCCCCCGCCTCGATCCTCGCCTGGCTGTCGGCCCTGCTGGTGGTGGCTTTCCTGGTGCGGGTGGTCGTGCGCCAGGGGTCGGCGCGGCCGGCCCTGTCTCGCGCTGCGCTCGCCGCCCTGGGGCTGGCGGCCACCGGCGCCATCATCGGCGCCAACGTGCCGGCGTTCGAGTCCGACCGGCTGAACCTCTACCGGTGGGCCTTCGTGGTGAGCGCGCTCACCTGGCTGGTCATCGGTTGGTCGGCGGCGCTGTGGGTGGACGCCGGCCGAGGTCGCTACGCCACCCGGGCGCGCTGGGAGACCCCGTGGCTCGGGGTCCTGGCGCTGCTGGCGCTCACGGTCGGCTCGTGCACGGGGGCCGGGCCGAGGGACTACCGCGACGGTGAGCTCTTCCAGATCGAGCACCAGCTCAACGACCGGGTGCTCACGGCGGTCGAGGGCAAGCACACGGTGCTGATCCTCCCGTTCGGCGGCATGGCCGGGCGCTCGCTGGCGGAGTCCTTGGCGGTCGACCTCGAGGCCGCAGGCCACGCCACCGTGCTGCCGTCGTACGAGCTGCCGAACTACGGCGACCGCCGGAGCCTGGCCCGCAACCGTCCCGACGCGGCGATCGTCATCCGCACGGGGCGGAACCAGGTGACCACGAAGGAGGCCGGTGCGAAGGTGCTCTACCGCGCCGACCTCAACCCGGGCCGGCGCAAGACCGTCCAGGCCCTGGTCGACCAGGCCAAGGGCCAGGTGCTGGTCCCCGCCGAGGACGCCAACGCCATCGCCCGGCGCAACGGGGTCGACCCGCTGGCAGCCAAGCTGGCCATCGAGAAGCTGTCGTTCAACCCATCGGCGGTGCTCTACGACCCGACCCTGGTCGGGCTGCTCGAGGCCGGGTACCTCACCAGCCCGAAGCTCGATCCGGCGGGGCTGGCCGACCTGCGTCGCCGCCCGCTCGACGTGTCGTGGAGCGAGGATCGCATCGAGGTGGTGCAGATCACCCCGGGATCGGCGCTCTACCTGTATCCGGAGATCGGTGCGGCACCCTGAGCTGAACCGGGGCTGAACCGCCCGAATCCAGCCGTGAGGGCCGCTCCGCTACCGTGCCCGCCATGCGTGGACGTGGATTCCTGGTCGTGGCGGTGGCTGCGTCGTTGCTGGTCGCCGGTTGCTCGAAGAGCGACGGCAGCGACGGCAAGGGGAAGACCAAGGTCACCGTGCCCGACAAGCCGGCCGGCCTCGACGGCGACGAGTTCTGCGGCCGGGTCTCGAAGGACCTGATCACCGCGGCCATCGACGCCCCCTATCGGACCTACGACCCGATCCCGCTCAACGACTTCCCCGTGCCCGGCGTGCGGGGCTACGAGTGCCAGTGGGAGTGGCGGAACCCGGCGGGCGACGTGCGCAACCTCAAGGTCGACGTCCTCGGCTTCGACGGCGCCCTCGACGGTGCGCTCGATGCGGCGTGGAAGGGCACCGTCGACCTGCTCGGCACCGCCGGCAAGAAGCTCGAGAACGTCGGCGACGAGGCCATGCAGGCCCGGCTCCAGGGCCTGGTCACCATCAGCGCACGCGAGGGCAACTGGCAGGTCACCACGGTGAGCGGGGCCAAGGGCGAGGTGTCGCCGGCGACGGTCGACACCCTGTCGCTGGTCACCGCCGCCGCCCTCAAGATCGGCAACTGACCCGGCGCTGCCGGCCCGGCCCGGCCGGCGCTGGGAGCCCATCGCCGGTCGCCGCTCAGGTCGTCGCCGTGCGCCCGGGCTCCGGCTCGGGCGGCGGTGCCGTGGGGGCGTCGCCCGCCCCGGTGGCGGTCGGCGTCGGCTCGGGCGCCGGGCGGGCGGCCCGGAGGTCGCCGATCCAGGCGCCCGCCAGGCGGGCCACCCAGGCGAGGGCGACGAGGTCCCCGAGCAGGATCGGGACGGCGGGCCAGTACCAGAGCGGACCGCTGCCGGCCGGCACGCGGAGCAGCCCGAGGTCGGTGACCTCGACGCCCTCGGTCCCGCGGAGCCAGCCACCGGTGCCGGGGAACGCCCAGGTGCCACCCGAGCGGGGAACCGTGCGGAACGGGGCGAACGTGGCGGGGACGTCGGCCCGTCCGCCGGTGGGCGTGCGCAGCGGGCCGGCCCACCCCCGGACCTCGTAGAGCAGCACGCGGTCGCCCACCGGCACCGGGCGGAGGCCGGGATCGTCGGCCAGCGCCTTGCCGGAGACCGACCAGTCGTACTCCAGCGGCACGAACACCCACCTCACGCCGAGGGCCGCGAGCCTCGCCGCGCCGGGTCGGCCCTTCCGGTACCCGTCGAGGATCCGCTCGGCCTCGGCGGGCCGGGTGTCGAGCTGCTCCTGGCCGCTGTCGCCCTCCTCGGGGTCGTAGCTGGAGATGGTGTCCCCGCCGAGGACGTCGGGCCCGGGGTTGAGCACGTTGCGGTCATCGGCGAAGGAGGCGGTGTAGTAGAGGTGCCACGGCAGGACGAGCGTGGTGCCCGGGTGGGCCCGCACCTGGGCCTCGGCCCCGGCCCAACCCGACGGGAGGTGGCGGGGCTCGAAGGCTCCCTGGGCCCCGAAGGCCGCCGGCGCCGTCAGCGCCAGGCCCAGCGCGAGCGGCACCGCCGCCACCGTGGGGGCCAGCGCCGCGCTCGCCCGGCGGGCGAGGTGGTCGGCGCCCAGGGCGGCGAGCGGCAGGGCCACCACCAGCCACAGCACCAGGAACCGCTGGCCCTCGCGCAGCGGCGCGCCGAGGGGCCCGTCCGAGAGGGCATCCCACCCGGTCCGCAGGCCGGGGGCGGCCGAGGCCACGGCGAGGAGGAGGCCGGCCGCCGCGACCACCGTCGCCGGCGTGCGCAGGTCGGGGTCGAACCGCCGCCACCCGAAGGCGGCGAGGCCCAGGAGCGCGGTCCCGGCCGCCATGGCGACCAGCCCCGTCCCGCCGACCTGGAGGCCCGGGATCCAGAAGCCGCTGCCGGCCACCAGGCGGAGGGCGCCGGCCGGGCCGGGCACGTCGGTGCGGAACGGGTCGGCCCCCACCACCGACGCGCCCTGGGCGAGGACGACCACGTTGGGGACCAGCCAGGGCAGCGAGGCGAGCAGCGCCGTCCACCCGACGGCCAGGACCCGACGGCGGCCGTCGACCGCCAGCCCGACGGCGACGACGCCGAGGCCCAGGACCGCGCTCGCCGTGCCGCCCAGGCCCAGGACGAGCAAGGCCAGGAACGTGCGGCGGGTGGAGCGGGAGGGGCGCAGCAGGGTCGGCAGCGCCCAGGGCAGGGTGGCCACGGCCCAGGCCACGTTGAGGTGGCCGACGGCGAGCCGGGTGGCGGCGAACGGGCCGACGGCGTAGGCCAGCGCCACGCCGTGGCGGGCCAGCGCGGAGGCGGGCCGGGCCAGCCGCTCCATGCCGGCGTAGGCGACGGCCACCGTCGCCACGATCAGGAGCTTCACGGTGAGCGGACCGCCGAGCAGCACGCCGATGGCGGCCTCGATGGTGCCGAGCGGGACGCGCTGGGTGAGGGCGGGCCCGAGCCCCCACGTGCCGGGCGGGACCCGGAGCTCGGGCGGCGCGGCGAGGTCGAGGTTCAGCAGGAGGCCTCGGCGCAGGCCGGGGCCCACGAGGACCAGGCCGGCCACCGTGCCGAGGGCGGCAGCGAGCCAGCGGGGACCGGGGTCGGTGGCCGGCGCCGGCTCCACGGGGTTGGCCATCGGGCGACATCGTAGGGGCGGCGCCGGAGGCGTCGACGGGCGCTGGCGGTCGCCGCGGCCGGGCCGAGTACCGTGGGGCCGCCCTGGACACGTCGCCCAGGGGGCCAGTTGGGAGCAGGGGAGACGTGGTTTGCGACTGCTGTTCGTAGCGTGGCGGGACCTCGCGAACGCCCAGGCGGGTGGATCCGAGCAGTTGGTCGACCAGCTGGCCAGCCGCCTCACCCTGCGGGGCCACGACGTCGCGGTGATGACCGGCGGGCCGATCGCGCCGCGCGACTACGAGATCGTCGCCAACGGCGGGGAGCTGAGCCAGTACGCGCTGGCGCCGGTGGCCTACGCCCGCCAGTTCCGCGACCGCGACCTGGTGGTCGACGTCGCCAACGGGATCCCCTTCTTCGTGGGCGCCTGGCGGGACAAGCCGTCGATCTGCCTGGTCCACCACATCCACACCGACCAGTGGTCCCAGCGGTTCTCGGCACCGATGGCGAGCGTCGGCCGGGCCCTCGAGCAGCGGGTGATGCCGCGGGTCTACCGCGACCGGTCGTTCATCGCCGTCTCGCCGTCCACCAGCGCGGGCCTCGCCGCCCTCGGCGTCGACCCGGCCCGCATCCACCTGGTGCCCAACGGGGTCGAGGTCCCGCTGGAGCTCGGGGCCCGCTCGCCCGAGCCGCTCTTCCTGGCCCTCGGCCGCATGGTGCCGCACAAGCGGATGGAGCTCCTGTTCGACCTGTGGCCCACCGTGCGCCACCAGGTGGGCGGTCGGCTGGTCGTGGCCGGAGACGGCCCGTCCGCCGAGGCGCTGCGCCGTCGCCCGCTGCCCGAGGGGCTGGAGCTCATCGGCCGCGTCGACGAGGCGCAGAAGCAGCAGCTCTTCGGCGAGGCCTGGGCCCTGGTGCACCCGGCCGCCTGGGAGGGCTGGGGCATCGTGGTGATGGAGGCGGCGGCGCACGCCACGCCCACCGTCGGCTTCCGGGTCCCCGGCGTGCAGGACGCCATCGAGGATGGCACCACCGGCCTGCTGGCCGGCACCGACGACGAGTTCGTCGAGCACTGGCTGGCCCTCGGGCGAGACGCCGAGCTCCGGGACCGCTTGGGCGCCGCCGCCCGCCAGCGGGCCGGCGACTACAGCTGGGACGCCACCACCGACAAGTTCCTCGAGGTGGCCGACGCCGCGCTCGCCTCCAGCCGGCCCGGCCGATCGGCCCCGCCCGGCGAGCCCACCCTGCCCCGCTACCACGTGGTGGAGCAGTGGGGGACCGGTGACGGCGTCCCCGAGCTGTCCATCGTCATCCCGGCCTACAACGAGAGCCAACGGCTGCCGCTGGCGCTGCCAAGGCTGCGCGAGGCGGTGGCCGACCACGACTGGGAGGTCATCCTCGTCGACGACTGCTCCACCGACTCCACCGTGTCGGTGGCGGCCGACCTGCTGGCCGGGCTGCCCCGGGCGCGGGTCCTGCAGCTCGACCAGCACCGGGGCAAGGGCGCCGCGGTGAAGGCGGGGGTCGCCGACGCCACCGGCGGGCTCATCATGTTCATGGACGCCGACATGGCCACCGACCTCGAGCACCTGCCCGAGATGGTCGCCCACCTCGAGGAGCACGACGCGGTGATCGGCTCGCGGTACGCCCCGGGTGCGGTCGCCGCCGGCCTCACGCCGTCTCGCGACAACGTCAGCCGCCTCTTCCTCACCATGTCCCGCAACGCCATGGGCCTGCGCCTGTCGGACTTCCAGTGCGGGTTCAAGGGCTTCCGGGCCCCGGTGGCCCGGGTGGTGTTCCACCTCATGAAGGAGCACGGCTGGGCCTTCGACGTCGAGCTGCTCGCCCTCACCAACGCCGTCGGCGCCGACATCCACGAGATGCCGGTGCGGTGGTCCTCGGTGCAGGGCAGCCACATCAAGATCCTCTCCGACTCCGCCAAGATGGTGCGCGACCTCGGCCGCATCGCCAAGAACTACGGGCGGTCGGCCTCGCTCTACCTGCTGGAGCTGCACGACGTGACGCTGGCCGGCGACCTGTCCGCCCTGCTCGAGAAGGTGGCCCCGGCTGCGGTGGCCGCCGAGCTGGGCCAGGACGTCCTGGTGCTGCTGCCCTTCACCGACCGCGCCTCGGCCGACCAGCTCAGCCGCCGGCTGCGCGAGGAGCTGCCCGGCAACCAGGTCCGCCTGCGGCTCCTGCCCGTCGAGGAGCTGCTCGCTCCCCGCCTCCACCGGGAGCGCGAGGCGCTCCTCGCCGCAGGGCGGGGCGACTCGTGACCGACGTCGGCGTGGGCACCGAGCTCACCGACCCCGAGGACCAGGGCGGCGACCTCGGCGACGGTCCCCTCGGGGCCCCCGAGGCGGCTGCGCCGGTCAAGGACCGCCACCAGACCGGCGAGCCGGTGCGGATGACCTACAGCCTCTTCCCCACCAGCAAGCGGGGGCGGATGGGCTACGGGATCCTCTACGCCGTGCTGATGCTGGTGGCCATCGGCCTGGTGGGCCGGGGCCCCACCAGCTCGGTCCACGTCGAGGGCGACACCATCGAGTTCCTGCGGGCCGGGCCCGACGGCGACCTGCCCACGTCGAAGGCGCTGGGCGACTGGACCTACGAGGCCGGCACCTGGACCGTCGACGGTGGCGCCGTGGGCGAGGCCTCGCAGGCCGGCGCCACCTTCGCCATCCTCCAGGCGAAGCCCCGGTCGTCGGTGGAGGCCACCTTCGCCACCCTGGCCGACGGCGCCGAGCTCATCTTCCGCTACCAGGACCCGGCCAACTACTGGGGCATCCGGGCGGCGCCCTCGTACGGCGGCTGGAACATCGTCAAGGTCGTCGACGGCCGCGAGGACGTCGTGCGGGTGCTGGTGGGCCAGGCGCTCGACGGCACCGAGGTCGGCGTGCAGCAGTCCGGAACCCGCTTCCGCGTGATGCTCAACGGGCTGGTCCGGAGCCGCATCGACGACAAGGCCCTGTCCCAGGCGACCGGCATCGGGCTGATGGCCCCGGCGGGCGACGGCACCGGGCGCCAGGCCCGCATCCGCTCGCTCACCGTCGGCACGTTCGACGGCACCATCGCCCTGCGCGACGGCGACGACCAGCGCCAGGACCAGATCATCCCCGAGCTCAACCCGGGCGGGACCTGATGGTGGCGGTGGCCGCGTCGGGGGCGGTCCCCGCCGAGGTCGTGCCGGCGGCCGCGCCGGCCAAGGGCGGCAGCATCTTCCCCGGCCTCTACGGCATCCGGGCCCTCGCCGCGGTCGGCATCCTGCTCGAGCACACCATGTCGCTCACGCTGGCGCCCGACACCCCGCTCAGCAACCCCCTGCGGGCGCCGCTGGTGATCTTCGTGGTGCTGTCGGGCTTCCTGAACTACCGGCCGTGGGTGGTGGCGCACCTGCGCAACACCGACCCGCCCGAGACCCGCACCTACGTGTTCCGCCGCATGCTGCGGGTGTTCCCGCTCTACTGGGCCGTGCTGGCCGCCTACCTCGTGGTGCGCGGCTTCGGCGAGATCCACAACGCCGTCGACCTCGCCAAGGTCGTCTTCCTGCTCCAGACCTTCGACAAGCGGCTGGTGTTCTCCGGCGTCGGGCCGGCGTGGACGCTCTCGGTGGAGTTCACCTTCTACCTGATGCTCCCGCTCTTCTCCCGCCTGGTGCGGTGGGTGGCCCGGTGGCTCGGCGCCCGTGACGCCTACGGCCGCCTCATGGGCGAGCTCGCCGTGGTGGCCGCCTTCTGGCTCATCGGCCCCGCGGTCCGGCTGGGCTTCGGCGTCGGCGAGCGCTACATCACCGACGTGCCCTCGTGCGCCGACATGCTGGCCACCGGCATGCTCATGGCCATCGCCTCGGCGTGGGTGTCGGAGGGCAACCGCCTGCCGCGGTTCCTCGAGCGCTGGTGGAGCTGGACCTGGTCGACGGCCATCGCGGTGGCGGCGGTCATGGTGATCTTCATCGGCATCCCGTCGCCGCTCCCGCCGCTGGAGGAAGCGCCCGCGTACTGGAGCGCCTTCCGCATCGCCTCGGCGCTGTTCCTGGGCGCCACGCTCATCGGCATCAGCCTCTTCGGGCCGGAGCGCCACCCGGTCCGCCGGTTCCTCTCGGCCAAGCCGCTCCAGGCCCTCGCGGTGCTCTCGTTCGGCCTCTACCTGTGGCACGTGCTGGTCATCGACGAGCTGGTCGACCACATCGGCGGCTACTCGGCATCGATGCTGCTGCCGCTCACGTTCTGCACCCTCATGTTCGCCGGCACCCTCGCTGCCCTCACCTACTATGCGGTGCAGCTGCCGGTGGAGGCGCTGCGCCGCCGCATCCGCTTCCCGCAGCGCGCCGAGGTGGTGCGCCCGGACCAGAAGCCCCGGCCGTCGCCGTTCTCCATCCCCGCGGGGGCCACCGACCTCCTGCCGCTCGCCGGCTACCGCGCCTGGGCCGCGTCGTTCGTGGTGGTCGCCCACGTGATCCTGGCGGCGCGGGTGGAGCACACCATCCCGCTCATGACCCCGTTCCACAGCCTGGCGTTCGTGGTCCCGGTGTTCTTCGCCCTGGCCGGGTTCGTGGCCTACCGCCCGTTCGTGACGGCCAACCTCACGGGGGCCGAGCCGCCCAGCGCCAAGCGCTACATCTGGAAGCGGATCGTGCGGATCTACTTCTTCTACGTGATCGTGCTCACGGTGTACCTGCTGGTCGTGCCGATCTTCCGGCCCGACACCTTCCGCGGCTACCTGCAGCTCTACACGCTCACCCAGGTGTACAGCCCCGAGCTGCTGCAGAAGGGCCTGCCCGCCGCCTGGTTCGAGGCCGCGCTCTTCCCGATGTACGTCCTCATGCCCGCCTTCGCCGCCCTGGCCCGCACCATCGCCAACCGCACCGGCGCCTCCACCATCCGCCAGCGGGTCCAGAGCGAGGTGTTCGTCGCGGTGGCGATCATCGTGATCTCCGTGGTGGTCCGCACCGCGCTGGTGGCCGGCCAGGTGAAGGGCTCCACCAGCTGGCCGGTGGCCTACGCCGACTACGTGGCCCTGGGCATGCTGTGCGCCCTGGCCAACGTGTGGGCCCGGGGCGGCGGTGCGCTGCCCCGCCTGATCGAGTGGTGGCGGCGCCACCCCAGCACCTCCTATGCGTTGCTGGTGGCCATCTGCGTGTTCTTCGAGTGGGTGAACCCGCCGGTCGACGGCCCGCTCACCCTGAACATGCAGATCTTCCGCTTCTCCGCCTACTTCGTGCTGGTGGCCTTGATCCTCGTGCCCGCCACGCTGTCGGGCCCGCTCTCGTGGCTCAACCGCTTCATGGCCACCTTCCCGATGGTGGTGCTGGGCCTGGCGTCCTACAGCACCTACCTGTGGCACCAGCTCGTGCTGATCGCCATCGCCTACCGCTTCGGCGCCACCATCGACATCGCCTACTTCTGGCCGATCATCGTGGCCGGCGTCATCCTCAGCCACATCGTCGGGCTCATCTCGTTCGTGCTCATCGAGGGCCCGCTCGAGCAGGTGAAGGAGCTCAGCCTCCGCGGCAGCCGGCCGGGTGCCGCCCGTGGGGCCACGCCATCGCCCGGGGCGCGGCCTCGGAGCAAGGGCGTGCCCGTGCCTGCCTCGAGGCCCTCCACCGCCTGAGCGGAGCGGCTCGCTGGCTCAGCCGGCGCGGATGACGTAGCGGTTGGTGTGCCAGGCGGGGCCGACGGACCCGTCGGGCCGGACGTCGACGACGTCGCCGCCCGCAGCGCGGACCACGGCCTCGACCTCTTCGCGGCGCATGCCGTGGAGCTCCATGAGCCCGTCGTAGCCGAACCGCTTCTTGCGGTAGTAGTTCAGGGCGCGGTTCGGGAGCACCGCGAACCCGATGCCCAAGGGGGTCTTCAGGTTGGGGTGGCTCGGGATGGTCACGTAGGCCACGCCGCCGGGCCGCAGGACCCGCAGGAACTCCCGCAGGTAGGCGGCCTTGTAGCGGTTCTCGATGTGCTGCAGGACGATGATCGACAGCACGAGGTCGAACGAGTCGTCGGCGAACGCCGCCAGGTCGTCGCCCTCGTTGAGCTGGTAGGTGACCCGGGGCCCGACCTGGTTGTGCAGGTCGGCGCCGGCGATCATCGACGGGGCGATGTCGATGCCGACCACCTCGTGGAGGTGCTCGGCGAGCGCCAGGGTGAGCCGGCCGAAGCCGCAGCCGAAGTCCAGCGCCCGGCCGTCAGCCGGCAGCTCGATGCCCAGCCCCACGAGGTCCGAGACGGCCTCGTCGACCGCCTCGCGGCCGGTGGCGAAGAACTCGTCGGGGTCCCACTGGTTGCCGTGGCGGTCGTTCTCGGTGCAGATGGCCCAGAGCGGATCGTTCTGGCCGAGGTTGTCCCAGTTCCGCTGCACCTCGCTGAGTTCCACGGGCGGGATCGTAGGCCCTGGGCGCCCGGACGACCGCCAGGCAGCGGGTACGGTGCTGCGGTGGCCACCTCGGGGACAGCGGCACCGGCCCGGGCCGTCGATCAATCCGGCCTCTGGGGCCTGCGGGGCGTCGCCGCCATCGCCGTGGTCCTGGCCCACACCGTGGTGGTCGTCGGCATGACCCAGGTCGAGTGGCCGGCACAGTTCGCGGTGGCGGCCATCGCCTTCGTGCACGTCTTCCTCGTGCAGTCGGCCTACCTCCTGGGCCGTGGCTACCTGCGGCGCCAGCGGGCAGCGGAGCCCGCCGAGCGGGCCGGCCGCTTCCTGTGGAAGCGGGCCACCCGGATCCTGCCGGGGTACTGGCTCATGTTGGCCGTCGCCATCCCGGTGATGCACCTGGCGCTGTGGACCAACAAGCTCGACGGGCTGGCGGCGCTGTTCCTGGTGAACGTGTACTCCGTGCCGGCCCTCCTGGCCGGCCCCATCCACGTGTGGTGCCTGCAGGTGGAGGCGGGCTTCTACCTGCTGCTGCCCCTGCACGACCGGCTGTCGCGCCGCCTGGTGGGCAAGGGCCGGTTCCCCGAGCAGCCCCTCATGGTGCTGCTGCTGGGCTACGCCATCCTCGGCGTGCTGTTCGTGGCCGTGCTCTACACCGGCCAGTGGAAGGTCGGCTACACCTGGCCCTTCGCCTACCTCACCACCTTCGCCCTCGGGATGGGCCTGGCCGTGGTCGACGTGTGCCGGCCGCCGGGCGTGCCGGGCAACCGGAGGCCGCGGCTCAGCGCCGCCTGGTGCGTGGGCATCGCCGTGCTCATCCTCGCCCTCATGATCGCCACCCGCCTGCCACCGGAGGCGGTCAACATCACCGCCCCCATCCCGTTCTGGCAGTCCCTGCTGCGTCGGGCCTGCAACGACCTCGCCGCCTTCTTCCTGGTGGCGGCCTTCGTGTTCCCCGACGGGCGTCGCAGCCTCGTCCACCTCGTCCTGTCCTCGGCGCCGGCCCAGTGGCTCGGCCAACGGAGCTTCCACGTGTACCTCTGGCACATCCCCGTCCTGTTCCAGCTCGACCAGCGCCTCCGTGGCGACCGGGCGCACCTGCCGTACCTCGAGCTGGTGGCGCTGGGCATCCCGATCTCGATCCTCGTGGCGGCCGCCGCCCACCTGCTCGTGTCCTTCGTGACCGAGCGCCTCCGCGGCGTCGGACCCCGCCCGGCCCCGGCGGTGGCGGTCTCGTGAGCGCCCCCACCGGCCCGCCGCTCACGCGCGACGTCGCCCGCACCTGGAAGCTGCTCAGCGGCTTCCGCTACGAGCAGTCCGACCCCGCCCGCTACTACACGATGCTGGCGGCCGACTCCGCGTCGCTGCTGGCCGACCACCTCGACCTGGCCGGCGCCACGGTCGTCGACATCGGTGGCGGCCCCGGCTACACGGCGGCCGCCCTGCGGGCCCGGGGCGCGGCGGCGTTCACCCTGGACGCCTACGTCGACGAGCTCGAGCTGCACGACCGCGTGCCCGAGCTGGCGGTGGCGGGCGACGGGCAGAACCTGCCCATCGGCGACGGGGTCCTCGACGCCGCGTGCACCTTCAACGTGCTCGAGCACGTGCCCAACCCGTGGGCCTTCCTGGCCGAGCTCACCCGGGTCACCCGGCCCGGCGGCATCGTCTTCGTGGGCGTCACCAACTGGCTCTCGCCGTGGGGCGGCCACGAGACCTCGCCGTGGCACTGGCTGGGCGGCCGCAAGGCGCTCGACCGCTTCGACCGCAAGCACCCCGGGCAACCGGCCAAGAACCGCTTCGGTGAGAGCCTGCACCCGGTCCACATCGCCGAGGTGCTGCGCTGGGCCGAGGCCTGCCCCGACGTCGACGTCGTCGACGCCTTCCCGCGCTACTACCCGTCCTGGGCCCGGCCGCTGGTGCGGATCCCCGGCGTTCGCGAGGTGGCCTCCTGGAACCTGGCCATCGTGCTGCGGGTGCGCTGAGCGCTCCCGGCCGCCGCCCGCCAGCGGCCGCCGTGGGGCTGCTCGTCCGGCGGGTCAGCCCTCGTCGGTGAGGGCGTCCTCGATGTCCTGGAAGCCCTCGGCCAGGGGCGTGCCCGGGTTCTGGTGCTTGCGGGAGCGGTAGAGCTCGATCAGCACCGGCAGGATCGAGAGGAACACGATGCCGAGCACGGCGATCTCGATGTGGTCCCGGATGAAGCCGACCTCGCCGAGCACCGCGCCCAGGGTGGTCAGTCCCACGGCCCAGATCAGGGCGCCGACGAAGTTGTAGATCACGAAGGTGCGGTACTTCATGCCGCCCACGCCGGCGACGATGGGGGCGAAGGTGCGCACGATCGGCACGAAGCGGGCGATGAGCACCGTCTTGGGGCCGTACTTCTCCAGGAAGTCGTGGGCCTTGGTGACGTGGCTCTGCTTGAAGAGCCGGGAGTCCTCCCGGGTGAAGAGCGCCGGGCCGACCCGCTTGCCGAACTGGTAGCCCACCTGGTCACCGAGCACCGCGGCGAGGAAGAACATCGGCAGCAGCACGAACAGGTGGGGCATGCCGTCGACGACGGGGGCGAGGGCGTGGCCGGGCTGGCCGAGCTGCACGTAGTCGTGGGCGCCGCCCGAGGTCAGGAAGCCGCTCAGGAAGAGCAGCGAGTCGCCCGGCAGGAAGAAGCCGAAGAAGAGCCCGGACTCGGCGAAGATGATGGCGGTGACCACGTACGCGGCGCTGCCGCCGGCCTTCTCGAGCCAGAACTCGGGCTTCCACGGTGCGGACGCGGCGAGCAGGGACAACCGGGCGAACATGGCCCGAACACTAGGGGGCGGGGGTCAGCCGGCCCCAGGCAGCGGAGCGCCACGCGGGTGCGGGCCGCGCCGCCGGGGCCAGGTCTCGGTGGGCCCGCCGATCGGCTCGCCCCGGGAACGGCGAACGGCGTGCACCCGGGCCCCGGTGGGGGAGGGTGCACGCCGTTCGCGAGGCGCGGTCCGGGGCGGTGCCCCGGTGGCGGTTCAGATGGCGGCGTCGGCCGCCATCTTGTCGCCGGACTTCTTCGAGTAGCCGATGGCACCGGCCACGACGATGGCGGCGATGACCGCGATCACGATGGCCATGCCTTCGGGCGACTGCTTGAGCACGCCCAGCTTGTCCTTGTCGTACACCTTGATGATGGCCGGCAGGATCAGCAGCGAGACCAGGTTCATGACCTTGATCAGCGGGTTGAGGGCCGGGCCGGCGGTGTCCTTGAAGGGGTCGCCGACGGTGTCGCCGATGACGGCGGCCTTGTGGCTCTCGGAGCCCTTGCCACCCTCGGCGCCGTCCTCGATGTACTTCTTGGCGTTGTCCCAGGCGCCGCCGGCGTTGCTGAGGAAGTTGGCCATCAGCTGGCCGACCACGATGACGCTGGCCAGGAAGGCGCCCAGCGAGATGGGGCCGAGGCCGAAGCCGATGATCACCGGGGCCAGCACGGCGATGATGGCCGGGGTGGCCAGCTCGCGGAGCGAGGCGGTGGTGCAGATGTCGATGGCGGGGCCGTAGTCGGGCTCCTTCTCGCCGCTCATGATCTTGCCGTCGGCGAACTGGCGACGGACCTCCTGGACCACCACGCCGGCGGTGCGGGACACGGCGCGGATGGCGAGGGAGGAGAAGATGAAGGCGATGGAGCCGCCGACCAGGAGGCCGATGAAGACCTTGGGGTCGGCCACGTTGATCGGGAACGAGTTGTCGCCGGCGTCGAGGCCGAGCTGCTCGATGATGGTCTCGCCGTAGGAGGCGAACAGGGCCACGGCGGCGATGACCGCCGAGCCGATGGCGAAGCCCTTGGTGACGGCCTTGGTGGTGTTGCCCACTGCGTCGAGCGCCACCATGATCCGCTCCGGCTCGCCCTCGAAGTCGCCCGACATCTCGGCGATGCCGGCGGCGTTGTCGGCCACGGGGCCGAAGGTGTCCTCGGCCACGATGATGCCGGTGGTGGAGAGCATGCCGATGCCGGCGAGGGCCACCAGGTAGACGCTGAACTTGAAGGAGCCGCCGCCGAGGGCGATGGCGCCGCCGATGGCCACGGCCACGGCGATGAGGGCGAACACGGCCGACTCGAGGCCGAGGCTCATGCCCTCCAGCACGGTGGTGGCCGGACCGGTCCGGGTGGCCCGGGCGATGTCCTGCACCGGCTTCTCGGTGGTGGCGGTGTAGTAGGCGGTGATCTTCGAGGCGGCGAAGCCGAGGGCCACGCCCACCAGCACGGCGCCGAACATGCGGGCGCCGGGGCTGCTCACGAGGAGCTTGCCGCCGTCGGCGGCGTCGGGCGTGCCGACGTAGAGGAAGGCCAGGGCAGCGGCACCGATGAGGGAGATGACCTGCGCCACGCTGATGCCCCGGTTGATGCACTTGAGGGCGTCGTCGTCGGTGGGGCCGGCCTTGACCATGAAGATGCCGATGGCCGAGGACACGAGGCCGAAGGCCATGACGGCCACCGGGAAGACGAGGCCGCGGGCGGCCTGGTCGGGCCCGACGCCGATGGCGGTGAAGGCGCTGACGCCCAGGATGATCGAGGCGACCAGGGTCACGCCGAAGCTCTCGAAGAGGTCCGAGGCCATGCCGGCGCAGTCGCCGACGTTGTCGCCCACGTTGTCGGCGATGGTGGCCGGGTTGCGGGGGTCGTCCTCGGGGATGCCGGCCTCGACCTTGCCGACGAGGTCGGCGCCGACGTCGGCGGCCTTGGTGAAGATGCCGCCGCCGACCCGCAGGAAGAGGGCCAGCAGCGAGCCGCCGAAGCCGAAGCCGACGAGGATGGCGGAGCTGGTGTTCTGGAAGATGAGGATGATCAGCGTGGAGCCGAGCAGGCCCAGGCCGGCGGTGGCCAGGCCGACCGAGCCGCCGGTGCGGATGGCGACCTTGAGGGCGCCGGGGAAGTCGCTCTTGGTGGCCGCCGCCGTGGTGCGGATGTTGCCGCGGGTGGCGAGCCACATGCCCAGGAAGCCGATGGAGCCCGAGGCGAGGCCGCCGAGCAGGAACGCCAGGGTGCGGAAGAGGCCGGACTCGGCGAAGCTCAGCGCGATGTCGCCCGGCGACTTCTCGATCTTGGCCGAGGTGGCGAACACCACGACCGCCAGGGGCACCACGATCATGCCGATCGTGCGGAACTGCCGCGTGATGTAGGCCATGGCGCCCTCTTGGATCGCGGTGGCGATCTTCTTCATGGCGGGCGTGCCGTCGTCGGCCTTGAGCACGTCGGACATCAGGAAGTAGCTGACGCCGAGGCCGGCCACGGCGATGAGCAGGCTGATGTAGAGGAGGGCCTTGTCGGTCCCTCCGAGCGTGAAGAGCTGGTAGCCGCCTTCGGCTGCGAGCAGGTGCACCGTGGATCCTTCGCGGGTCGGGGTGGGGCTGAGCATCTCCGAGGCGGGCCGAGGACGGCCCCAGACGGGCCGGACCGGGCGCGAACGGCCCGGAGACGGCCCATTCGCTACTACGAGGGGACAGACGTGTGCAAGATGGCACACCTCGTCGGACCGGGCGTGGCGCGCCGGTCCGGACGGGCCCCGGGCGTGGGATCTCCGGGGCGGGCGTCATGGCGGTGCCACGCTCTGGTCCTGCTGGCGTGGCTGGACGGATGGGGGAGGCGACGGCGCCCGTCGCCGCGCCGCGCCCCACGCCGCGCCCCCACGGCGCGGCGGTCGGCCCCCGGCCCGGGCGGGCGGGTGCTGCCCGCCGAGCCGCGCCCCGGCGAGGGCGGCGGCGGACGGCGCACGGCCCGCGGTGGGCCCTGGCCCTCGCTGCGCTGGGCAGCGCCGCCTGGACCGCTGCGCTGGCCAGCGTCGGCGGCTTCTACTACGACGACTTCTGGAACCTCACCGTCGCCCACGACCTCGGGTGGGGGTGGTCGTTCCTGGGGCGCCCGGTGTTCGGGCACGTGATACCGGGCGCCAACGCCATGGTGGGGCTCGTCGCCGGCCCCGGCGGGTTCCACCACGGCTGGGCGGTGGCCACCCTGGCGGTCCTGGCGGCGCCCATCCCGGTGCTGGGCGCCGCAGCCGCCCGTGCGCTCGGCGCCCGGCCGTGGCCGGCGGTGGCCGCCGGCGTGGTCGCATCGAGCTCGGCCGGGCTCGCGGCGGCGTCGGGCTGGTGGTCGGCCGGCCTGAACCTGTACCCCTCGGTGCTCGGGGGCATGGGCCTGGTGGTCGGGTTCGGTGTCGCTCGGAGCGGCCGGCGCTGGGGCGCTCCCGTCGCGGCTGCGGCGCTGGGCGTCGGCCTGGCCTGCTCGGAGGGCGCAGCGGTGTTCCTCGTCGTGCCGGTGGTGCTCGCGGTGGGCACCGGCTCGGGACCGCTCTTCTGGCGGCTCGTCCGGACGTGGGGCCGGCCCTCGGGGTGGGTGGTGGTCGCGACGCCCCTCCTCGCCGCGGTCGTGGCCCGGGCTTCGGCCGCGGCGCCGCTCGGCTCCGCTCCCCGCGCCCCGCTGGCCGACGTGGCGTCCTTCCCCCTGGTGTTCCTGGCCCGGGGGTTCCTCCCGAGCCTGGTGGGCCTCACCCCCGGGCGCGTCGACCTCCTCGGCCGGCCGGTGCTGAGCGTGTTGGCCGGCGTCGTCGGCCTCGTCGTGGCCGGCCTGGCGCTGCGCGACCGGCTCCGCCCCGGCTTCGCCGTCCCCGTGGTGGCCGTGGCCCTCGTGGTCGCGGCTCGCGCCGGGCTGGTGGCCTGGTCTCGCCTGGCCCTGCTCGGCTGGGACGACGCCGTCGAGCTGCGCTACCACGCCGACCTGGCGTGGCTGGTGCCCGTGCTGGTGGCGGCCTGGTGGCAGCCCGCCGGGCGTCGAGCCCGGTCCACGCCTGCTCGCCGGCGCCGGCTGGTGCTCGCGGTCGGCGTCGTGGCGGCGCTCGGCCTCGTCGGCCAGGTGGTCACCACCTCGGGCGAGCCGGCGCGGGCCAGCCGGGCGTACCGCGATCGGCTCGCCACGTCGTGGGCCGATCAGCCGTCGGGGACCGCCGTGCTCGACGCGCTGGTGCCGGCCGAGGTGCTCGGCCCGCAGTTCGGCGAGTTCCTGTTCCTCTCCCGCACGGTCGCCCGTGGCGGGTTGGACCTGCGCTACGGGCCGGCGTCGCGGGTGGTCGCTCCGGACGGATCGGGGCGGCTGGTGCCGGTCCGCCTCGGTCCGGTGGCCGACCTCCTACCAGACGCCGCCTTCACCGCTGCGGGCGAGGCCGGCGTGGACCACCGCGGCGGGTGCTGGGTGGCCCGCGACCGGCCGGCGCTGGTGTGGGTGCCGCTCTCGCGTCCCGTCCTCCCGGCCGCCTGGGTGCTGGACCTGCGGCTGGCCGGCCGGTCGGCGACGGCGGTGTCCTTCGTGGCGGCGGGGCAGGCGCCCGCAGCACCGATCGCGGCGAGCCCGGAGGGTCGGGGCCGCCGTCGGTGGGTGGTCACGACCGTCCCCTTCACCGCCTCGCAGGTCGGCTTCGCCATCCCGGCCGGTGAGCGGTTCTGCCTCGCCTCGGGCGTGATCGCCGCGGCCGAGGCCCGGCCGTGACGGCCCGAGGCGCCGTCCGGTGGCTCGTCGACCGCGCTCGGCCGGTGGCGGCGCCGGGGCCGGCCGCGGTGGGCGTCGTGGTGGCCGTGCAGCTGTGGGCCCTGCGCCACCTCTTGCGGCTGGTGTCGTGGCCCAACGACCTGTCGTTCCACGCCTCGATGGTCGACTGGGCCACCGGTCGCTTCCGAGCGGGCCAGGTCCCCACCGACGGCTGGTACCCGCGCTTGTCCGGCGGGCTCCCGCAGTTCCACCTCTACCAGAGCCTGCCGCACGTGCTCACCGGGCTGGCGGGCACGGTGATCGGCCCCGAGCGGGCCACCCACCTGGCCCTGTGGCTGCTCGTGGCCACCTGGCCGGTGGCCGTCTACCTCGGCGCCCGCGCCCTCGGGCTGTCGCCGCTGGCCGCGGCGGCGGCTGCGGCCTGCTCGCCCCTCGCGCGCTCGGCCACCGGGTACGGGTTCGAGCCCTACAGCTACCTCTGGATCGGCAACGGGCTGTGGTCCCAGGCCTGGGGCATGTGGGTGGCGCCGCTGGCGCTGGGGTGGACGGCGCGGGCGGTGCGCACCGGCGCCGGGTGCGGCCGGGCCGTGCTCGCCGTGGGCCTGACGGTGGCGTTCCACCTGCCCACCGCCTGGTTCGTGCTGCTGGCCCTGGGGCTGTGGCTCCTGGTCCGGCCGAGCGAGTGGCGGGCCCGGCTCCCCCGTGCGGCCGGGCTCGGCGTGCTGTCCGTGCTCACCGCGGCGTGGGTCCTGGTGCCGTTCCTGGTCGACCGCTGGGCGAGCAACGCCTCGTCGTTCAACGGGCAGGGAAGCTTCGCCGACTCCTTCGGCTGGCGACGGGTGGGCGGCTGGCTGCTCGCCGGCGACGTGCTCGACGCGCACCGGATCCCGGTCCTGAGCGTCGCTGCGCTGGCGGGGCTGGCGGTGGCACTGGCCACCTGGCGGCGCAGCGCGCCCGGCGGCCGTGAGGTCGTCGCCCTGGTGGGGCTGTCGACGGTGCTGTTCGTGGGCCGCGATCCGTTCCGGCTCCCCATCGCCGCCCTGCCGGGGTCGTCGCAGGTCTTCCTCCACCGCTACGTGGCGACGCTCCAGCTCGGCCTCGTGCTCGCGGTCGGCCTCGCCGTCGAGGCGGCGTGGCGGTGGTTGGCGTCGCGCCCGCCCGAGGCGCTCAGCCGTCCGGCGAAGGGCCTGGCGGCGGGGGTGGCCGTGCTGGCGCTGCTCGCGACCCCCGTGCGGTCGACGGCCCGGCTGTTCCACGAGGACGCCAGCTGGGTGCGGCAACAGGAGCGCCAGGACCGCGACGAGGGCGGCGACGCCGCTGCGCTGGTGGCCATCGCCCAGCAGCGAGGCGGGGGTCGGATCTTCGCCGGCAAGCTGAACGGGGCAGGCCGCGACCTCCGCATCGGCTCGGTGCCCGCCCCGATCTGGCTGGCCCACCTGCCCGTCGATGCCCTGGGCTTCACGCTCCGCGTCTCGGCGCTCGCCGCCGACCTCGAGACGTACCTCGACGAGCGGTCGGTCGCCGACCTCGACGCCTTCGGGATCCGCTACCTGCTCGTGCGGGCGGGGCAGGAGCCACCGGCCGGCACCTGGTTCCTCGCCGCGCGGGGGGACCTCCAGCTCTGGGAGGTCCCCGGCGACGGCCTGGTGTCGACGGCCCACGTCCTCGGCCCGGCCCTCCCCGTCGGGCGCGACGCCCTGGCCGCGGAGCTGCTACCCGTCCTGCGCGCCCAGGGTGGCTCGCCCACCGCGGTCCGGCTCCTCGACCTCGAGGGGCGGTCGCCGGCGGTGCCGACCCAGCGCGACCACCTCGACGTCCCTCCGGGGACCCTCACCGGCACCCGGCTCGACCTGGAGGCCGGACGGCTCGACACCACCACCCACTTCCGGACCGCCGGGGCGGTCGTGGTGAAGGCCAACTGGCACCCGAGGTGGCAGGCCACGGTCGACGGGAAGCCGGTGGCGGTCGCCGCGGTCGCCCCCACCTGGCTCGCCGTCCCGGTCGGGCCGGGACACCACCACGTGAGCCTGCGCTACCGGCCGTGGCCCTGGACCCCGCCGCTCGTCGCGCTGGCCATCGCCGCGGTGGTCGCGGGTTGGTGGTGGTCCGGGCGGGCCCGCCGGGCCGGTGCCCGGCGCGCCGAGGGCGAGGTCGGCGTCGCCGCCGACGAAGCCCCCGCAGCCCTCGAGGTGCCGGCATGACCGACCCTGGTGCGGGGTCGAGCGCGCGGCCCCTCGTCGGTGCGCTCGCGCTCCTCGTGGCCGCGACCCTTGCGGCCTGCGGCACCCCCCACGGCCTGCCGTCCGTCTCCGCTCGACGGGTCCCGGCCTCGTCGCCGCTCGCGAGGATCGAGGTCCGACGGCCCGACTCGTTCGCGACGCTCGACCGGCTGGTGGCGCCCGAGGGGCGGACCGTCCTCGTCCTGGTGGGCCCGGGGTGCACCCGCTGCCTCGCGCTGCTGGACCGGCTGGCGGCCACCGCCTTCGGTCGCCGTCCCTTCTCGGTCCTGGTGCTCGAGGCCGATCCGTCCGACGGGTCGGCGCCGCCTCCGGCCGTCGCCCAGGCGTGCGTCCGCCTCGGGCTCAGCCGCTGGAGCGTGCCCGCCCGCTCGGCGTCGGGCACCCCGGCCCGGGTCGGCCCCGCGCTCGGGCTGGCGCCCGCCGACCGGTCCGGCGTCGCGGTGGTCGCTGCCGACGGGCGCCGCCTGGGCCGCTGGTCGGGTGCACCGGAGCCGGCCGACGCAGCCGACATCATCGAGGAGGCAAGAGGATGACGACCACGCCACGGGTGGGAGCGGTCCGGTCGACGGGCGGGGGCTCGCCAGGTCGATCGCTCCCGGTGGTGGTGCTCGCCGTCGCGCTCGTCCTGCTGGTGGGGGTCGCCGGCGGCCGAGCCGCTGCCGACGTCCCCACCGGTCCGACCGGTCCGACGGGGCCGACCGGTGCGATCGGACCGAGCGGCGCGGCGCCGATCGCCTGCTTGGACGGCCGGCTGCGGCCGCGCGACGACTGCCCCACCGTGCAGGTGGGGGTGTCGCTGCGCGTGGACGGTGACGAGCTCGAGGTCCGGATCGCCAACGCCGGGGCCCGGCCGTGGGCGGGCGGGCCGGTGGCCGTCGAGCTGCCGCTGCCGGGGTCCGGCTCCGGTGCGCCGGACGACGAGCACGGGCCCACGGGGGCGGGGAGCGCAGCCGGTGCGGCCGAGGTGGCCGTGCGTGCCGGCGTGCGGGTGGGCCGGTGCGTGTTCGAACCGGTCGAGCGGCTCGCGCCGAGGCGGGCGCTGACCTGTCGCCTCCCGCGCTCGGGGTTGGCCGACGGTGAGCACGTGCTCTGGTTCACCGGCTTCGTCGGCGGGCTGCCCGCTGCGGCTGGGGACCTCGGCGATGCCGCCCCCGCCGTGGGGGTGGTGCCGGTGGCGACGCCACGCTCGCTCCGCTTCCGGCTCGTCGGCTCCACCGTCGCGGTCCTCGACGCCGCGACCGGAGCGGTCGCGGTCACCCGACCGGCTGCGACGACCGCCGAGCGCGGGGACGGGCCCGGACCGGTGCTGGCGGTGGTGCTGGGGTCGGGCCTGGTGGTGGCGCTCACCGTGGTGGTGCGGGCCCGGCGGCGTGCCGCCCGCTGACGGCGCTCCAGCCCCTCGCGTGCGAAGGCTGCCCGGACCTCCGTCATGATCGGCGGCGGATCTGCTCCCTGCTCTCTGGGACGACTCGGCACCGGGCCGAGCTCGCGTGCGACAGGGGCCATTCGATGCTGCGAACGAACCGACCACGGCGAGCGGTGGCGGCGCTCGCCGGCGCCACGGTGCTCTTGGGCCTGGGGCTGGCCTCGCCAGCGGAAGCCGGTCCCATCAGCGGCATCCCGGGGTCCTCGAGCTTCGTGCCGGCGAACCCGGGCGCCGGCGGGACTACCTCGTCCACCGGCACCGTCCCGGCCGGCGTGTGCCGGGGTCGCATCGAGGCTCGCGGCGGCGACGGCCAGCAGGTCGAGGACGGCCTGGCGGGCACCGGCTCCATCGTCCGTGGCACCTTCGCCGTCACCCCGGGCCAGGCCATCGACGTGCGTCGGGCCTCCGGCGGCACGGGCGGCCGCGGCGCCGGGAACCCCGGCGGAGACGGCGGTGACGCCATCGAGGTCCTCGTCGGCGGGAGCACCCGCATCGTCGCCGGCGGCGGTGGCGGCGGCGCCAACAACTCCGACGACTCCGCCAACACCGCCGACAACGGCCGCGGCGGCAGCGCCGGTCGCGCCACCGCCACCGGCGTGCAGAACGGCCAGGGCGGCTACGGCGGCCAGGCCACCAGCCCCTCGGGGGCCTCGGGCGGTGCTGGTGACGGCGACAACGGCACGGGTGGCGGCGGCGGCACGGGCGTCGTGGGGGCCGGTGGCGCCGCGGCGTCCAACGGTGGCAGCGGCGGGTCGGCCGGCTCGGGCCGGACGGGCGGGACCGGCGGCGACGGCGAGGACGAGTTCTTCGCCGTGGGAGCCGGCGGTGGCGGCGGTGGCGGTGGGGCCGGCTACGCCGGCGGTGGCGGCGGCGGTGGCGGCGAGGACGACCTCGCCGACGGCAACCCCGACGTCGGCGGTGGTGGTGGCGGCGGCTCGTCCTACGTCGACGCCAGCGTCCTGCTCGGCAACCGGCAAGAGGTCGCCTCGACGGTCAACCACCAGATCGACGCCCTGGCCAACGGTGCCGGGTTCGACGCCAACGTCGGCGCGACCATCACCTGGTTCCCGTGCGCCTACGACCTCGGGATCACCAAGACCCCCGCTCGGACCGCGGTGTCGGCCGGCGACGTCGTGACCTGGACCCTCGTGGTGACCAACTCCGGTCCGGACGCCATGTCCGCCAACACCGCGGCGGCGCCCGCCGGCGTGCCCGCCGATCGCGACACCGTGGTGATCACCGACTCCATGGTCCCCGCCGGCGCCTCCCTGGGCGCGCTGCCCAGCAACTGCCGGTCGACCGGTGGCGGGTTCCCGGTCACCTGCTTCAACATCGCCTCGGGCGCCAGCGTCTCGGTGCCCGTCAACTACACCGTGCCGGCAGGCACGGCCTCGGGCACCTGCTACCCGAACACGGCCAGCATCGACGCGCAGCGCCCGTCGGCGCCGGCCGGCGGCGATGCTCTGCCCAACGCGTCCTCGGCCCAGCAGGTCTGCGTGCTGGCCGACACCGGCCTGGCGAAGGTGGCCGGCAGCACGACGGTCCAGCGGGGTGGCTCGCTGACGTGGACCGTGACGTTGACCGCGGCGGACCCGATCGCCCCCGGCGGCCTGCCGACCATCGTCGACACCGGCCTGCAGAGCCTGCCGGCCGGCTTCACCCTCTCGAGCACCACCATCGGCGGGACGCCGGCGGGTTGCACCGGCACCACCGTGGTCGGGTGCACCGGTGGCCTGGCTGCCGGCCAGTCGATCACCGTGACCTACGTGGTGGCCGTGCCGTGCACGGCCCGCACCGGGTCCGTGCTCTTCAACAGCGCCTCGGCGCAGGACGAGGTCCGGACCGGGCCGGAGTCGGCCGACGAGGCCGGCGCCAGCGTGCTGGTGGTCGACAACCCGGCCTGCCCCGCCGAGCCCTCCGGCCCGAGCGGCCCCACGGGCGCCACCGGCCCCACGGGAGCGACGGGCGCCACCGGGGCGACGGGTGCCACGGGCGCCACCGGGGCAACGGGGCCGACCGGAGCGACCGGGGCCACGGGTGCCACGGGCTCCACGGGTGCGACGGGTGCCACCGGGGCAACGGGGCCGACCGGTGAGACGGGTCCCACGGGTGCCACGGGTGCCACGGGGGCGACGGGCGCCACCGGGGCAACGGGGCCGACCGGAGCGACCGGTGCGACGGGCTCCACCGGGGCGACGGGGCCGACCGGTGAGACGGGTCCCACGGGTGCCACCGGTGCGACGGGTCCGACCGGCGCCACGGGTCCGACGGGTGCGACGGGTGCCACCGGGGCGACGGGGCCGACCGGTGAGACGGGTCCCACGGGTGCGACCGGTGAGTCGGGCCCGACCGGCGCCACGGGGCCGACCGGTCCGACGGGTGCGACCGGCCCGACGGGTCCGACGGGTGCCACGGGTCCGACGGGTGCGACGGGTCCGACCGGTCCGACGGGTGCGACGGGTCCGACCGGCGCCACGGGTCCGACGGGTCCGACGGGTGCGACGGGTCCGACGGGTGCCACGGGCCCGACGGGTGCCACCGGTCCGACGGGTGCGACGGGTCCGACGGGTCCGACGGGTGCGACGGGTGCGACGGGTGCCACCGGTTCGACGGGTGCCACGGGCCCGACGGGTGCGACGGGTCCGACGGGTGCCACGGGCCCGACGGGTGCCACGGGCCCGACCGGTGCGACCGGCCCGACGGGTCCGACCGGTGCCACGGGTGCGACGGGTCCGACCGGTCCGACGGGCTCCACCGGTCCGACGGGCTCCACGGGGCCGACGGGCTCCACGGGTGCGACGGGGCCGACCGGCTCCACGGGCGCAACCGGCTCGACCGGGCCCACCGGCCCGTCGGTGCTCATCGAAGATCCGGTGGTCAAGGGGAACGGGGCCGGCAACGGCTCGGGCTCCGGCAGCGGGTCGGGTGGCGCAGGGGCGCTGCCCCGCACGGGTGCCGACCTGGACCACCAGATCCTGGCCGGTGGCGGGCTGTCGCTGGCGGGCGGTGCGGTCCTGCTCGCCACGCGGCGTCGCCGTCGATCGGCGGCCTGACCCCGGGTCGTTCGGTGCCGTCGCCTCGGCCGGGCGGCGGCACCGACGGCGTCCAGCGATCCCGGCGGCCGGCGAGCCGGTCCGCAGGCCCGAGCGATCAGGCCAGGAGCGTCACCACGTCGGCGGCGGTGGCTTCGCCGGAGCGCACGGCGCCCTCCATGTAGCCGTTCCACACCGGTGAGCACTCGGCCCCGGCCCAGTGCAGGCGGCCCACCGGCGCTCGGAGGGCGTCGCCGTAGGCGGTCCAGACCCCCGGCGTGAAGTGGGCGCCGTAGCAGCCCCGGCTGAACTCCTCGCCCATCCAGTCCCGCTCGAGGTACTCCAGCGGCTCGGCGGCCTGCGGGCCGAAGTAGCGCACGAAGCAGTCGATCGCCGCCTGGCGCCGTTCGGCGAGGGGAAGGCGGGCGAACCGCCGGCCGTCGTTCGCCTCCATGAACCCCATGAGCACGCCCGGCGTTCCCGACGGCGGCGAGTTGTCGAAGGTGACCTTGATCGGGCCCTGGTCCGAGGCTGCCTGGCCGTTGAGCCCGTCGGCGCGCCAGAAGGGCTCGGGGTAGACGGCGTAGAGCTTGATGACCGAGCCGGCGGGGAGCCGTTGGGTGAGCTGGTCGCGCCACGAGGGCAGCGCCGGTCCGTACTCGATGCGCCCGGCCAGCGTGGGCGGCAGGGTCACGATCACGTGGGATGCCTCGTGCACCTCGCCGCCCCGGGTGCTCACCCGCACGCCGTGTGCGTCGTGGTCGATGCGCCGCACCGGCGACGACAGCCGCACCTGGTCGCCCAGGCCGTCGGCCATGGCCTCGCTGATGCGGATCGAGCCGCCGACGACGCGGTCCTGCTGGGCGCCCCGGTCGACGGCGAGGAGGGTCTCGAGGTCGGTGCCGGAGTGGGCGTAGAAGAGGGCGTGCAGCGCCGAGAGGTCGGTGGACTCGGCGGAGAACACGGCTTCGCACGCCACCCGGAAGTACGAGCGGCCGGTGGTGGTGCGGAGGTTGCGGCGGATCCACGTCTCGAACGTCTGGCCGTCGAGGTCGTGGGCGCGGTCGGCCTTCCACGGCTCGGTGAGCGAGATCTTCGACGCCGCCTTGGTGAAGCGGGCCATGCCCTGGGCCAGGTCGGCCAGCGCGAAGGGGTTCAGCTTGGGCACCGCGCCCTTGTGCGACTTCATGCGGGAGGTGCTGCCGCCCAGCTGGATGAGCGTGGCGCCCTCGTTCCAGGTGGGGAACGTCTCGAGCCCCAGCTCGGCGATGAGCTCGTACATGCGGTTCTGGGTGGGCCCGACCCACTGGCCCCCCAGCTCGACGGGCGTGCCGTCGGCGGTGAGGCCGCCCTCGGTGCGACCGCCCACCCGGTCGCGCGCCTCCAGCACCGTGACGTCGATCCCGGCGGCGGCCAGGTGGCGGGCGGCGCTCAGGCCGCTGAGCCCGGCGCCGA
This sequence comes from Aquihabitans sp. G128, assembly GCF_019048865.1. Taxonomy (GTDB): domain Bacteria; phylum Actinomycetota; class Acidimicrobiia; order Acidimicrobiales; family Iamiaceae; genus Aquihabitans. Next base: position 3,994,806 of record NZ_CP077604.1, read on the forward strand.
CCACGATCACGCCCGAGCCGCTCACGAGGCCACCGCCGCGGTCGATCCGGCCTGGGCCGACGGCTCGGGGTCCACCGCCAGGCCGGCGGCATCGTCGAGGCCCGACCACAGCGAGCGCAGCCAGCGGGGCCGTCGGTCGGGGAGCCCGGCGTGCACCAGGTCGTCCAGCCACGCCTGCTCGAGCTCGTCGGCGGCGGCGAAGGCCTCGGCGGTGGTGGGCGGCGCAGCCAGCCAGGCGGCCTGGGTGCGGTCCCGGCCGGCGGCGTAGCGGGCGGTGGCCGCGGCGTGGTCCCGGAGGCTCAGGCGGTGCAGGCGCTCGTGGCGCCACCACGCGCTGTCGGGGTCGGCGTGGTTGGTGGGATCGGGGCCGAGGTCGGTGGGCTGGCCGACGCGCACCGGCTTGAACAGCGACGTGCAGGGAGCGGCGGTCGCGGTCACCCAGTGCAGGGGGTCGGCCCGGAGGTCGGCCACCCAGGACGACGTGGTCTGGGTGGACGTGACCTTGCCGCCGGCGTGGGCGCAGGGCGCGCCGAGGGCGCCGTTGAGGGGCGACCAGCGTGGCGAGGGGTCGTCGCCGTGGTCGCGGAGGGCGGCGAAGAGGTCGGCCGGCGTGGTCGACCGGGCGGCCGACGCCTCGGTGCGCGCGGCGCAGGGAGCAGGACGCCACCCGGCCCTTGAGCCGGTCGGCGTGGGCCTCGGCGAAGCCGGCGATCGTCAGCCCGTTGGAGATCGAGCGGCCGGGGCCGCGGACCTCCTCGGTGGCCCAGTGCACGTCGGCGGTCTCCAGCACGATGGCCCCCTCGGGGTCGGCCACCAGGAAGCTGTTGTGGTACGTGAACCCGGGCCGCTCGTGGCTGCACGCCCCGCCCTGGCCGTGGCGCTCCAGCAGCTCCACCACGACCTGCACGGCCTCGGCGGCGGTGGTGGCTCGCTCGAGCGCGAGCCGCACCAGGTCCATGCCGAGCAGCGCGGTCTCGCCCTTGGGCCGCTTGGTGAACACCGCCTCGTTGCCGATCACCACGCCGTGCTCGTTGGCCCCCATCTCGGCGCCCCACATCCACCACGGCTGGGACAGTGCGACGGCGTGGGTGCGGGCGACCTGGGGGATCGAGATCCAGGTGCACGCCACCTCGGCCCCGGGGACGTGGTCGGCGGCGGCGTGCCAGCGCAGGACCTGGGCCTCGTTGGGGTCGCGGTCGCTGTTCTTGGCGAAGAGCACGCCGTCGTCGGTGAGGCTGACGAGGGTGTCGCACATGGCCGGGAGGCTACCGAGGCCCCAGCGGGGCTGGGGCCTCGCCGCCGGCAACGGCGCGCTCGAGCCGAGCGGCCGTTCAGCGGTGGGCGGCAGCCTGCTCGCGCACGCGGTCGACGATGTCGCCCATGGTGAGCGAGACGTCGACGAGGTGGAGGCCCCACTCGGGGGTGAGGTCGCCGCCGATGTCGTCGGCCCGAGGATCGGCGGGGTCGCCGTGGACCGTGACCTCCAGGTAGCGGAAGCCGTCGCGCTCGGTGCAGCGTCCGCTGACCAGTCCGGGCACCGAGACGAAGGGGGTGGTGATCGCGTCGCCGGCGGCGCCGGGGAGCCAGGGACCCTGCTTGCCGCCGCCCAGCGAGCCCAGGATCGACACCGTGGTGTCGGCCGGGAGGTAGGCGTGGAGGTCGTCGCCGTCGGCCGGGCTCACGCACCCGGCCACCAGGCCCTCGCCGCCGCCGCGGGGCTTGCCGAAGTACGCGCTGGCCGGGGGTGGGGCGGTCGATCGGAACGACGACCAGGTGGTCACGCACCCCGTGGGCGAGGCCGAGGAGCACAGCGGCACGTGCTGGAAGTCGCCGCCCACCGCCTTGCCGGCCGGGACGCCGACGGCGGTGCCCGCCAGGTAGGCGCCCACCAGCTCGCCCCGCACGTCCTCGTGCGGGTCGACCTCGGTGCGGATCAGCTGGTCGAGCAGGCCGGCGCCCTGGGAGTGGCCGAGCAGCACGAAGCCCCGGCCGTGGTTGTCCTCGGCCAGGTAGGTCCGGAAGGCGTCGAGCACGTCGGCGAACGGGTCGGCCTTCGGCCCCTCGAGCGGCTTGCCGCTCAGCCGTCCCAGCAACGAGGGCAGGGTCGCCTGGCGGTAGACGGGGGCGAACACCCGGCAGACCGACCCGAGCCGGGCGGCCTGCTGCTGGGTGACGTAGCCCTCCTCGTCCGGTGAGGCGTCCCAGTCGCTGAAGGGCGTCTCGTCGCGCGAGATGGTCGGGTACACGTAGAAGCAGTCGATGGGGGCGTCCGGGTCGGCGGTGAACCGCTCGACCGACGTCGTGCCGTCGGCCTGGATGATGGTGGTGTCGAGGTCGCCGTCGCACGCGCCGTCGGTGGCGTCGGGCCGGCACAGCCAGTGCGCCGGGTCGTCGTAGCTCTTCGACCGGTAGTCGGCGTAGCGCTCGAGCGTGGTCCCGTCGGTCCCGTCGGCCCGGTCCCCGCCCCCGCCGGCGTCGGTCGTGGAGGTCGTCGCGGCACCGTCGGCCGCGGTGGTGGCCGATCGCGAGCGGGCGCCGTCGCTGCCGTCCGACGAGCACGCGCCCAACCCGAGGGCGGCCACCGCCACCACCGCCGCCAGCTTCCGCACCGTCCTCGTGGTCCCCATGGGCGCCGACCGTACCGTCACCTCGGTGGGCGGTTCAGAAGGTGCGGTCGGGCACCGGCAGGTGGTTGGCGTCGCCGAGGGCGCGCAGCGACCAGATGTGGGCGCCGGCCATGGGCGTGGTGGTGAGCAGCGCCACCGAGGCGTGGCCCATGCTGAACCGGTCCCACTCCCACGGCTCGGGGGCGGCGCCGAGCAGGTGGGCGATGATCGTGGAGTTGGTGCCGCCGTGGGCCACGGCCACGATGCGGTCGGCAGCGGGGCCGTCGGCCGGCGGCGCCAGGTCCCAGAGCCCGGGCTCGGCGGCCGGCGTCACGCCCAGGTCGGCCAGCAGGCCACGCAGGCCGGTGGTCACCCGCTGGTGGAAGTCGCGGAGCGACTCGCCGCCCTCGTGGCCCTCCCACCAGGCCTCGCGGCCCTGGCGCTGGAGGTCGGCGAAGCGCTGCTCGATCTCCTCGATGGGCGCGCCCTCCCAGGCCGGCGGGTTGCGCAGCTCCCACAGCCACTCGTGGGTCTCGATCGGCAGGTCGAGGGTGGCGGCGATCGGGGCCGCCGTCTCCTGGGCCCGGACGGCTGGCGACACGAAGAGCCGGTCGACGTCGCCCCGGCCCGGGAGGTCCTCGGTGTCGGCCAATCGTTCGCCCACCCGGGCGGCCTGGGCGTGGCCGAGGTCGGTCAGGCCGGGGTCGTTGCGGCCCTTGCCCTCCGGGGTGGCCCAGGCGGGTTGGCCGTGTCGCACGAGGATCAGTTCCATCCGTGCCGACCCTACCGACCACCCGGTCCCGCCCCGGCGGTAGGTTCGCGAGCACCGACGACCCCGGGAGGCCGCCATGGCCCAGCTCGACCCGAAGCGCATCCAGGCCATGGTGGAGGAGGCCATCGACGAGGGCGCCACCTCCGTCGAGGAGATCCACCAGGCGGTGGCGGCGGCTCCGCTCGAGGCCCTCAAGGGCATCGACGCCCTCGCCGGCCCGGCCGAGACCGCCCAGGACCTCGCCGGTCGCAGCATCGGCGCGATCTACGACACCATCCGCACCGTCAACGAGCAGGTCGGCATCTTCGCCGAACGCCTCCTGGGCCAAGCCGAGGAGCGCGCCGGGGACTGAGCCCGAGCGCGCCGGTGCCCGGCCGAGGCCGGGCACCGGGGAGCCGTTCGTGGTGGGCGGGTGCCCGGCCCTCAGCCGCGGCTGAGGGTCTTGCGGTTCTTGAACTTCGACTTCAGGTAGTCCTTGTTCATCAGGGCGATGAAGTCGATGGAGATCTCCTTCGGGCACGCCTCCTGGCACTCGCCGTGGTTGGTGCAGGAGCCGAAGAACTCCTCCATGGTGTCGACCATGGCCTCCACCCGGCTGAAGCGCTCGGCCTGGCCCTGGGGCAGCAGGTTGAGGTGGCCCACCTTGGCGGCGGTGAACAGGTTGGCCGCCGAGTTGGGGCAGGCCGCCACGCAGGCGCCGCAGCCGATGCAGGCCGCGGCGTCCATGGCGGCGTCGGCCACCGGCTTGGGGATGGGGGTGAGGTTGGCGTCGGAGGCGCCGCCGGTCTCGGCGGTGATGTAGCCACCGGACTCGACGATGCGGTCGAAGGCCGACCGGTCGACCATGAGGTCCTTGACGATCGGGAACGCGGTGGCCCGCCAGGGCTCGATCACGATCTCCTGGCCGTCGTGGAACTTGCGCATGTGGAGCTGGCAGGTGGCCGTGCCCTTCTGCGGGCCGTGGGCCTGGCCGTTGATCATCAGCGAGCAGGTGCCGCAGATGCCCTCGCGGCAGTCGTGGTCGAACACCACGGCTTCCTTGCCCTCGTTGATGAGCCGCTCGTTGACGACGTCGAGCATCTCCAGGAACGACATCTCGTCGTTGATCCCGGGGGCGGCGATGGTGTCGAAGGAGCCAGGGGCGTCGGGGCCGGCCTGGCGCCAGATCTTCAGGGTCAGGTTCAGCTCGTTCACTTGTAGCTCCGGACGGCGAGGTGGACGTTGTCGAACTCGAGCGGTTCGGTGTGGCGGTTGGGGGCGCCGGGGTCGCCGGTCCACTCCCAGGCGGCCACGTGGGCGAAGTGGTCGTCGTCGCGCTCGGCCTCGCCCTCGTCGGTCTGGTGCTCGGCCCGGAAGTGGCCGCCGCAGGACTCCTCGCGGGTGAGCGCGTCGAGGCACATGACCTGGGCGAGCTCGAAGAAGTCGTCGATGCGCCCGGCCTTCTCCAGGGTCTGGTTCGTGCTCTCGCCGGTGCCGGTGACGCGCAGGTCGGTCTTGAACTGCTCGTGCAGGATCGGGATGAGGCGGAGCGCCTCCTGCAGGCTCTCCTTGGTGCGCTCCATGCCGCAGTGGTCCCACATGATCTTGCCGAGCTCCTGGTGGAAGGAGTCCGGGGAGCGGGTGCCGCCGATGGCGAGGTACCCGGCGAAGCGGTCCCGCGCCGCCTGCTCGGCCGCCTGGAACTCGGGGTGGTCGGTGGGGACCGGCGTGGTGCCGAGCTGCGGGGCGAGGTAGTTGCTGATGGTGTTGGGCAGCACGAAGTACCCGTCGGCCAGGCCCTGCATCAGCGCCGAGGCGCCGAGGCGGTTGGCGCCGTGGTCGGAGAAGTTGGCCTCGCCGGCGGCGTAGAGCCCGGGCACGGTGGTCATGAGCTCGTAGTCCACCCACAGCCCGCCCATCGTGTAGTGGACCGCGGGGTAGATGCGCATGGGCACCTTGTACGGCGACTCGTCGGTGATGCGCTCGTACATCTCGAAGAGGTTGCCGTAGCGCTCGCGGATGGTGTCCTCGCCGAGCCGGGCGATGGCGTCGGCGAAGTCGAGGTACACGCCGTTCTTGAGCGGGCCGACGCCCTTGCCCTCGTCGACCACGACCTTGGCGGCCCGGCTGGCGATGTCTCGCGGGGCGAGGTTGCCGAAGCTCGGATAGCGCCGCTCCAGGTAGTAGTCCCGGTCCTCCTCGGGGATCAGCTCGGGGGAGCGGGTCTCGTCGGGGCTCTTCGGGCACCAGATCCGGCCGTCGTTGCGCAACGACTCCGACATCAGCGTGAGCTTCGACTGGAAGTCGTCGCTCTGCGGGATGCACGTGGGGTGGATCTGGGTGTAGCAGGGGTTGGCGAAGGCGGCGCCGCGCCGGTGGGCCCGCCACGCAGCCGAGGCGTTGCACGCCATGGCGTTGGTGGAGAGGAAGAAGGCGTTGGAGTAGCCGCCGGTGGCCAGCACCACGGCGTGGGCCGAGTGGCTGGTGACCTCGCCGGTGAGCAGGTCCCGGACCACGATGCCGGCGGCCTTGCCGTCGACCACCACGACGTCGATGAGCTCGGTGCGGTTGTGCAGCTCGACGTTGCCGAGCCCGATCTGGCGGGCCAGCTGGGAGTAGACGCCGAGCAGCAGCTGCTGGCCGGTCTGGCCCCGGGCGTAGAAGGTGCGCGACACCTGGGCGCCGCCGAAGGAGCGGTTGTCGAGCAGGCCGCCGTACTCCCGGGCGAAGGGCACGCCCTGGGCGGTCATCTGGTCGATGATGCGGACCGACTCCTCGGCCAGGCGGTAGACGTTGGCCTCACGGGACCGGAAGTCGCCGCCCTTCACGGTGTCGTAGAAGAGGCGGTACACCGAGTCGCCGTCGCCCTTGTAGTTCTTGGCGGCGTTGATGCCGCCTTGGGCGGCGATGGAGTGGGCCCGGCGAGGGGAGTCGTGGAAGGTGAAGGCCTTCACGTTGTAGCCCTGCTCGCCGAGGGTGGCGGCGGCCGCCCCGCCGGCGAGGCCGGTGCCCACGACGATGATGTCGTACTTGCGGCGGTTGGCCGGGTTCACCAGCTTGCGGTCGAACTTGTAGTTCGTCCACTTCTCGGCGATGGGGCCGTCGGGGATCTTCGAGTTGAGCTCCATGGTGGTCCCTCAGTTCCCGACGATGCCGGCGAGCACGGCGATGGGGAACGACACGTTGCCGATGACGATGATGGCGGCGAAGCCGGCGGCGAAGTTGCGTCGCATGGCGTTGAACCGCGGGTTGTTCCAGCCCATCGACTGGAACAGGCTCCAGGCCCCGTGGAAGAGGTGGATGCCCAGGGCCAGGTTGGCCACGATGTAGAGCCCGGCCACCGGGAAGCGGCTGAGGCTGTGGTCGACGTTCTGGTAGGCCTCGCCGCGCACGTAGGTGGCGCCGGTGCCGGTCCAGCTCAGGTCGAACAGGTGCCAGATCAGGAAGAGGCCGAAGATGACGCCGGTCCAGCGCATGGTGCGGCTGGCGAAGTTGGCGGCGATGTAGTCGCGCTTCGACTGGTACTTCACGGTGCGGGCGGCGTGGTTCATCCGGGTCAGCGAGTACGCCGAGTGGATGTGCAGCCCGAAGGCCCCGATCAGGCCCAGGCGCAGGAGCCACAGGGCCACGGTGCGCGGGAGGATCGGCACGATCAGCTCCCGGAGGAACTCCCCGTAGTGGTTGAAGTCCTCGGCGCCCAGGTACATCTTCAGGTTGCCCACCATGTGGGCGAACACGAAGCCCATGAGCATGATCCCGGTGATCGCCATGACGTACTTCTTGCCAAGGGCGGACCGGTAGAACTCGACGGGGAAGGGGGCCTTGCGCTTTGCCTTGGTGGAGCCGGCCGCAGCCTTGCCCCGGGCAACTGTTGTCGTAGCCATCGCCGCCGACGCTACCCCTGCACGACTCCGCCACAAGAAACGGCGCGGACCCCCTCTGACGGGTCGTCAGAGGGGTGGTCCCGACCTAGGCTCACGGCGACCCGGGAGGCCGGGCGTCGAACGGGCTGGTCGACGGGGGGAGCGAGGGTTCCGCTACTGATCGGTCTGTCGACCGATCAGTCGCATCCTGGGATCTTGGGCGCAGATGGAAGGGACCATGCAGCGCGTCGTCGGCGCCAACATCCGCCGCGTGCGGAAGGCCCAGGGCCTCTCGCAGGAGACCTTCGGCGAGTCGGTCGGCTGGCACCGCACCTTCGTGGGGGCCGTGGAGCGCGGGGAGCGGAACCTCACGCTGCGCACCGTCGAGCGCATCAGCGACCAGCTCGGCGTGCACCCCATCGACCTCCTCTGGGACCGCGCCGCCGTCGCCGTCCAGCTCGACGCCGACGGGACGCTCCGATCCGTGGAGCCCCGCGCCGACCTGCGGGCGGCGGACGGCGGCACCGAGGCGGCGCCGGCCGGCGACGCCGGCGCGCGGCGACCTCGCCCCTCCCGATAGCGGTCGTCGCCCCTTCCCTGTCAGAGGGGGCTGCCATCATCTGCCGATGGCGGCATGGAACCCCTGGCGCGCCCTCCGGGCGATGGACGTCGACCTGTGGTTCGCCGCGCTCGGAGGCCCCCGGGGGCTCTGGACCCGCACCGGCGGCCGGGACGAGATCCTCCTCGAGGAGACGTTGGGCCGCCGTGAGCGGCGGGAGGTCCTGGCCCACGAGCTCGTCCACGTCGAACGGGGCATCGGGTGGCCCCTCGCCACCGCCGCCACCATGCAGCTCGAGGAGGACCGGGTGTGGCGGGTCGCCCTGCGGCGCCTCGCCCCGCCCGCGGAGGTGCGGGCCTTCCTCGTCCGGCGCGCCACGGTGGGGCCGGTCTCGGTGGCCGACCTCGCCGAGGAGTTCGACCTGACGATCCAGGGGGCCGAGCGGGTGGCCCACCTGCTGTCGCTAGAGGTCGGCGTCGTCCACCCAGAGGCCATGGAACCCGAACGGCACCCGGACCGGTAGCTCCACCTCGGCCACGGGGCCCCGCCGCATGGCCTGGGCGTCGAAGATGCCCAGCGACGACCGGTCGGTCCGGCGGTCCCAGATGTAGGTGAGGACGAACCCGTCACCCTCGTCGTCGCCCGTGGGCACGAAGAAGCCCTCGCCCGACCGGCGGTCCGGGCCCGGGTCCCACACGTCCTCTTCGCCGGTCTGCAGGTCGAGGTGGCAGATGCCCTTCAGCTCGAAGCCGTGCTCGGCGTCGACGCTGGTGGTGGTGGCGAACCAGCCGTGGCGGTTGGCCCGGCCGAGGTGGCGGCGGTCGATGGTCGGCAGGTCCATCTCGCGGTCGGTGACCCGACGCTCGGCGACGGTCAGCTGCGCGCCCCCGGTGCCGATGCGCCACTCGGTGAGGTGTGATGGCACCAGGTCGCCCTTGGGGCCGAAGGCCTGCTCCAAGCGGTGCAGGTGGACCACCACGTCGTCGCCCTCGCGGTGGGCGTTGAGGCCGTGGAAGGCGAACCCGAGCGGCACGTCGGCCCAGCGGATGTCGGCGCCGCTGCCGTCGAGCGGCATGACCCCCACGCGGGACGGGCCCGAGGGGTCCCAGTGGAAGGGGATCGACGGGTTGGGGTTCTTGGCGTCGGCGCCGAAGACCACCGGTCCGATCCAGAACACGGCGTCCCGGTCGGTGACGGCGAAGTCGTGGATCATCGTCGCCGCGTCGACGGCGATCGGGCTGACCGTGTCGAGCACGCCCTTCGGGTCGGCGGCGTAGTAGGTCAGCCCCGGCTTCAGGAACTCGTAGCCGAAGAAGTGCATCCGGCCCGTGTCGGGGTCGATCTTCGGGTGGGCGGTCATGGTGGGGCCGAGCTTGCCGCCGTAGCCGAAGGCGCCCTTGGTGGAGAGGTCCCTCGGGTCGAGCTCGAACGGCCACCCGACCTCACCGGTGGTCAGGAGCTTGCCGGCGTGGTGGACCAGCGCCACGTTCGACTGGTTGTTGGCCTTGCCGGGGATGCCGCCGAACTCGAGCAGGTCCTTGCCCGCCGCCTGCAGGGGGGGTCCGCACGTAGCGGTTGCGGTACCACTTGGCCCTGCCGCCGCCGAGCTGCACGCCGTGGACCATGCCGTCGCCCAGGAACCAGTGCAGCGACCTGCCGGTGGGCGGGTTCGAGCCGTTGCGGACGAACAGGCCCGACAGCGCCGCAGGGATCGATCCCTTGACGCGGAGGTCCGTGAAGGTCTCCTCGGTGGTGACCGGGGCGAAGTTGCCCTGCTCCCAGTACGGGACGTCCGGGTCGTAGCCCGCCGACGCCCGCAGGCTGGTGGTGGTCGCCGCGGTGCTGCTCGGGCTGCCGGTCGCCCGGGGATCGTCGTCGCTGGCGCACCCGGCGAGCAGGCCCAGGCCCCCCCACGGAGATGCCTGCCGCGCCCAGGCCGAGGGCGCGGAGCACGTCACGGCGCGCTCCAGGCCTCGTCGTCGTTCCCCCGTGCTCGTCCCACCGCGTCCCCTCGCTCCCGGCTCGGTCGGCGCTTCCCCTGCGCCGACGGCTGGCGAAGGTGTAGCACCTGCGGCGACCGAGGACGTGACCGGGAGCGGGTGCCCTCCGGGTGCGACGGTCAGCGGGTGACGATGCGGCTGCGGTCGGTGCGCACGATCGGCCCGTCGGGCACGCCGTCACCGGCGAGGGTGACCTCGAGGGCGACCGGTCCGGGGCGCTCGGGGACCTCGATCGGCAGGGTGCCCACGCGGACCACCGAATCGGCCTCGACGTCGCCGCCGAAGCGCCACCGCTGCTCGCCGTCGGCCCACGTGAGCTTGGCGGTGACCTCGATGTCGGCCACCGGCACCCGGAGGTCCGAAACGACGTGGACGTCGAGGGCGTGGGTGGCCCCGGCCACCAGCTCGACGGGCAGCCGGTCGGCCACCACGATCACGGGGCGGCAGGCGTCGCGGAGCGCGGCGTAGCCGGCCTTGGGCACCCGCTCGTGGTCCAGGACCGACCACGACACGGCGGGGTGGCCGTCGGCGAGGTGGAGCTGGGCGAACCCGCCGGTGGGCCGGTACTTCAGGCGACGCAGGGTCTCGACGTGGTGGCGGAGCAGCTCGGCCTGGTAGGCCTGGGTGGCCTCCCGCCACGACGCGAACGACGGGTGGTCGGCCGGCGGCACCCGCTTGTCGAAGGTGGCCTTCTGCAGGCCGTGGGTGCGGGCGAGGCGATCCCAGTCGAGGTCGGGCCAGCGCTCGGGCTCCAGGAAGGCATCGGTCTCGGGCACGGCCTGGGCGCCGAACTCGGACACGAACCGCACCTGGCGGGGCACCAGGCGGGCGAACCCCGGCAGGTCGCGCTCGTCGCCGTGGTGCCAGCCGAAGGAGAGGTGGCTGTCGGTGCCGTCGAGCAGCGGCGGGTGGGGGAGCACGCCGGAGTGGGCGATCACGGGCCGGGTGCCGTCGGCCTTGTCGATGGCCCGCTTCACCGAGCGGTCGAGGATCGTCTTGTTCCAGGTGGGCAGCTCCTGGGCGGCCACGTACCGGCCCAGGTGGGCGGTGAGGTCGCTGCCCTCCGTCGCCGGGTCGAGGTCGAGCGCCAGCGGCTCGTTGTGGCCGCACCAGATGGCCACCGACGGGTGGTGGCCGAGCAGGTCGACCGCCTCGCGGGCCTGGCGCTGGGCCTGCTTGCGGATGGTCCGGGCGTAGCCCCGCTGCAGGGGGAAGTCCTGCCACAGCAGCATGCCGGCCTCGTCGGCGGCGTCGTAGAGCTCGGGCCGGGAGATGTGGGCGTGGATCCGCAGCAGGTCGAGGTTGGCGTCCTTGGCCAGCGTGACGTCGCGGCGCAGCTCGTCGGGCGTCGCGTCGGCCAGGGCCAGGCGGGTGGGCCCGAGGTTGGCCCCCTTGAGGAACAGCCGCTCGCCGTTGACGTGCAGCACCCAGGCCCGGAGGTGCACCTGGCGCAGGCCGATGCGCCGGGTCAGCCGGTGGCTGGCCGGGGTGCCGTCGGGGAGCTCGTCGGCGCCCTCGGGGTGCGGGGTCACCTCGACCACGACGTCGTGCAGGACCGGCTCCCCCAGGGCGTGGGGCCACCACAGCTCGGGGTCGTCCACCCGGATGGTCCACTCGACCTGGTTCTCGCCGGCGGCCAGCCGCCGCACGTCGACCAGCTCGGTCTCGCCGACGGTGGACCGCAGCGTCACCTCGCAGGCGTCGGCGGCGTCGAGCACGGCGCGGAAGGCCACCTGGGCGCGGGTCTCGTTGGCGTCGCGGCACAGCACCCGCAGGTGGCGGATGCGGACCGGTCCGGTGCGCTCGAGGCTCACCGGCCGCCAGATCCCTCCGGGGTTGGCGTCGGGGTCACCGCTGTCCCAGTCCTGGAACACCCCGGTGATGTTGCGCTTGGCGGCGCGGTCGCGCTGCGGGCTGCAGGTGACCTCGACCCCGAGGGCGTGCTCCCGCCGCTCCGCCAGGGCGCCGGTCACCTCGAAGGTGTGGGGGAAGAAGTAGCCCTCGGTGTCGCCCACGTAGCCGCCGTCGAGCCACACGTCGCCCTGGTAGAAGAGGCCGTCGAAGCGCAGCCACCACCGCTCGTCGCCCTGCGGGCCGTCGTGCTCGAAGGCGGTGCGGTAGAGCAGCGGCCCGTCTTCGTCGGCGAAGCCCTCGCTCCCGCGCCAGTGCCCGGGCACCGCGATGGGTGCCCAGCCCTGCTGCTCGGCCGCGGCGAGGTCGGCGGGGCCGTCGTCGAGCCAGGTCCGCCGCAGGTCCTCGTCGGCCACGATCGCCTGCCACGACCCCTCCAGTTCCATCCGGACGACGCTACCGGTCGCCCACCACCCCCCGTTCTGGCGACCTCACCGCCGGGTCGCAGCGATCATCGGGTGGGCGGCGGACGCGGTGGGGGAGGGCGGCGATAGCGTCGGCCAGATGTCGAACCGGGCTGCCACGATCGGTCAACTGCGCGACTCCGGGTGGGAGTCGATCCCCGTCAAGGAGGAGCTGCGCCGCAACGCCGTCGCCCGCATCCGGGCGGGCGAGCCGCTGGTCGACGCCGTGCTGGGCTACGAGGACACGGTCCTGCCCCAGCTGGAGAACGCCATCCTGGCGGGCCACGACGTCATCTTCCTGGGCGAGCGGGGCCAGGCCAAGACCCGCATGATCCGCTCGCTCACCGGCCTGCTCGACGAGTGGCTGCCGATCATCGCCGGCAGCGAGATCAACGACGACCCCTACGCACCGGTGTCGCGCCACGCCCGGGAGCTGGTGGCCGAGAAGGGCGACGACGCCCCCATCGACTGGATCCACCGCGACACCCGCTACGGCGAGAAGCTGGCCACGCCGGACACCTCCATCGCCGACCTCATCGGCGAGGTCGACCCCATCAAGGTGGCCGAGGGCCGCTACCTCTCCGACGAGCTCACCCTGCACTACGGCCTCGTGCCCCGCACCAACCGCGGCATCTTCGCCATCAACGAGCTGCCGGACCTCGCCGAGCGCATCCAGGTCGGCCTGCTGAACGTGCTCGAGGAGCGCGACGTGCAGATCCGGGGCTTCAAGGTCCGCCTGCCGCTCGACGTGATCCTGTTCGCGTCGGCGAACCCCGAGGACTACACGAACCGGGGCCGGCTGATCACCCCGCTGAAGGACCGCTTCGGCGCCCAGATCCGCACTCACTACCCGCTCGACGTCGAGACCGAGATGGCCATCGTGGAGCAGGAGGTCCGCCCGCTCGAGGGCGATGGGCTCGAGGTGGTGACGCCGCCGTTCATGGCCGAGATCGTCTCCACCATCTCCCAGCTCGCCCGCCAGAGCAGCCACGTGAACCAGCGCTCCGGCGTCTCGGTGCGGCTCACCGTCACCAACGCCGAGACGCTGGTGGCCAACGCCGCCCGTCGCGCCCTGCGCGCCGGTGAGGACCAGGTCGTGCCCCGCGTGTCGGACCTCGAGGCCCTCGCCGCCTCCACCTCCGGCAAGGTCGAGCTCGACACGCTGGACGACGACGGCGGCGAGATCATCGAGCGCCTCGTGCAGGCGGCGGTCCTGCAGGTCTTCCGGGACCGGCTCGACGTGGGCCAGCTGCGCGGTGTGCTCGAGGCGTTCGACGACGGTCGGGTGATCCACGCCGGCGAGGACGTCGCCGCCGCCGACGAGGTCGCCCTCGCCACCGAGATCCCCGCCCTGCGTGATGCGGTCGTCGCCCTCGTCGAGGACGACGAGCGCCCGGGCGTGGTGGCCAGCGCCGTCGAGTTCGTGCTCGAGGGCCTGCACCTGTCGAAGCGGCTGAACAAGGACGCCGACCACCGGGGCACCCGGGCCACCTACCGGGCGCGCTGAGCCCGCCAGCACCCTCGGGCCGGGCGCGCGACGATGCGCCCATGCTCGATCACCTCTCCATCCAGGTCGACGACTTCGCCGCCGCCGGCTCCTTCTACGACGCCGTCCTCGAACCGCTCGGCTACCGCCGGCTCATGGACTTCGACGGTGCGGCCGGGTACGGCGAGGCGTTCCCCAGCTTCTGGATCGGCACGGCCACGGACGCCATCCCGAACCGGCAGACCCACATCGCCTTCCAGGCGCCGAGCCGTGAAGCGGTGGAGGCGTTCCGGGACGCCGCGGTGGCCGTCGGCGCCGAGGTCCTCCACGAGGCGCGGGTCTGGCCCGAGTACCACCCCGGCTACTACGGCGCCTTCGTGCGCGACCCCGACGGCAACAACGTCGAGGCCGTCCACCACGACTTCTCCGCTGCCCCGGAGGCGGACGGGTAGCGCCGGCGGCCGGCTCGGCGCTCAGCCGCCGAAGGGCTTGGCGCAGTCCCAGGCCTGCTCGATCTCCACCTTCTGGCGGCCGAGGTAGGCGTTCGGGTGCTCGCGGCGGCAGCGCCAGTCGGTGACCACCGGGCCCCACCCGACGCCCACGCCGGCCTTCCCGCCGGTGGCCTCGTTCGGGTTGTCGGGCTGCACGAGGTCGAGGCGGACCACGCAGAACAGCAGCTGCAGCGCCACCAGGCCCACGAGGAGCGCCGGCTTGCGGTGGAGGGCCACGGCCAGGGCCACCGCCAGGCACAGGAGGCAGGGCAGCAGGTGCGGCATCTTCCAGGGGAAGCGCACGAACAGCGCCTGGGAGAGCACGAAGCCCGGGACGGCGAAGCGGACGAGCCACGAGGTGCGCCAGGTGCGCAGGGCGGCCCAGAGGGCGGGCACCGCGAACAGCAGGACCACGCTGGCCACCGGGCCGAGCAGCGTGAGGTCCTTGATGGCGGCCCGACCGAGCTGCACCACCAGGGTCGAGGTGGCGAAGTCGTTCTGGGCGAAGGCCAGCCCGCCCGCCGCCACCACCGAGGGGATGAACAGGACGGCGGTGACCACCGCGGCCACGGCTGCGGTCACCACGGCGCGCCGGCGCGACCTGGCCCGATCGGCGGTCGGGGCGTCGGTGTCGCCTGCGGCGACGGAGCTCGCCGGAGACCGGGGCTCGGTGAGCTCGGCCAGGAGCAGGGCGAGCACCAGGAACGCCGAGCCGATGCGGCACCCCATCGACGCCGCGGCAAGTGCGCCGGCAAGCACGGGCCGGTCCGAGCGCAGGGCGAGGGCGGCGAGCACGACGAACAGGAGGGCGAAGACGTAGTCGGCGGTGGAGGTGGCGGCGACCAGGAACCACGGGTTGGCGGCCACCAGGGCGAGGGCCCACCGTCGGCCGGGGCCGAGGCCTTCGCGGGCGAGCAGGCGGTCGAGGGCCAGCAGCAGGCCGATGGCGGCGGCGATGGACGCCAGGTTGGTGAGCAGCGGTCCACCCACCAGGTCGAGCACGCCGACCACCAGCTCGTGCACCGGCGCCCCAGGGGCCCGGCTGGGGACGTAGGAGAGGTGGCGGGCGATGGCCCGACCGGAGCGGAACACGTTGCCGACGTCGAGGTCGTTGCCCGGCCCGGAGACGGCCATGGGGATCCCCACGACCAGGGCGAGCAGCCCTCCGGCGAGCAGCCAGCGGGTGGACTCGTCACGCACCCGCAGCCGTTCCAGCACGATCGGCGAGTCTACGGACCCCGCCTCCAGCGGCCGGAGCGCCGGTCGGAACGCGCTGTCGTCAGGCCGCCCTCCTGGAGCAGGCTGCCGCCATGCCTGTGCCCGCCGCTCCCGCCGCCGACCCCCACCGCTGGTACGCCCAGGAGGAGCTCACCGGCGCGCTCGTCCACCTCCGGCCCCTGCGCCACGAGGACGCGGCCGGCTTCCTCGCCGCCCTCCACGCCGGGAGCGGCGCCGACGCCGTGTACGAGTTCCTGGGCAAGGGCCCCGCCCCGGCCACCGAGGCCGCAGCACAGGCCGAGGTGGACGCCGCCCTGCGCGCCCGGGCACGGGGCGAGCGCCTGGCGTTCGCCCAGGTCGACCTCGCCAGCGGCGAGCTCATCGGCACCACCAGCTACTACGAGGTCTCCCCGGCCTCGCGCTCGCTGGCGATCGGCCACACCTGGCTGGGCCGGCCGTGGTGGCGGACGGGGCACAACACCGAGTCGAAGCTGCTCCTCCTGGCCCAGGCCTTCGACGTGCTCGGCGCGGCGCGTGGTCTGGCACACCGACCTCCTCAACGAGCGTTCGCAGGCGGCCATCGCCCGCCTGGGTGCGGTGCGCGAGGGCGTGCTGCGCAAGCACCGCATCCGGGCCGACGGCACCTGGCGGGACTCCGTGCAGTTCGCCATGACCGACGACGACTGGCCGGAGGTGGCCGCCCGCCTCCGGCAGCGCCTGGCCGCCGGCTGAGGGCCGGCTCAGCCGAGCTTCGAGAGCTGGGCGGCGGCGGTGAGCAGCCACAGCCCGCCCAGCCCGAGGGTGGCCAGCGGCAGGGGCCACCGCTTCGCCGAGCCCAGCACCACCAGGATCGAGAGCAGCCCGGCCTCGGTGCCCGCCCGCATGAACGCCGTGGCCCCGGACCAGAGGTAGCCGTTCAGCAGGAGCACCACCACCACGGCCGGCAACCAGGCGCACCGCTCCGCCAGCGGCGTCGCCGATCGGCGCCAGCACCATGCGGCCAGCCCGACGAGCAACACCAGGCCGGCCGCGGACAGCACCCGGAACGCTTCGTCGCCGCCGCTCGGCGGCAGGCTGTCCCGGGCCAGGTCCACCAACCCCACGAGCGGGCCGCTGAGGTTGTTGTCGCCGGACGACGTCAGCGGGAGCGCCCCGAACCGGGCCCGTTGGAGCAGCTGCCACGCGCCGAAGGCGACGAGGGCCACCAGTCCGGCGGCGGCGAGGCGAGGCCCGTCGCCAGGGGCGACTGCGGCGTCCGGCGCCGACGCCGGGGTGCGGGCTCCCACGGCGGCGCCGGGTGCCGACCCTTCGCGACGGTCGGCGGTGTCGGGCCCCGTGCCCAGCGCGGCGACCAGCGCGCCCGACGGCTGCCGGGCGGTCCACCAGGTGACCGCACCGGCGAGCACGATCCCGGCGGGGATGGCGGCGGTGGTGTCCCGCGTGAGGACCGCTGCCGTGAGGAGCAGGCCGGCGGGCAGCCACCGCCGGTGGCGCAGGGCGAGGAGCCCACCGAGGGCGAAGGCCGACGCCACCAGCTCCGAGGTGTCGAGCGACAGGGAGTAGGCGAAGCCGGGCCAGAGCACCAGGGCCAGGCCCCAGGCGGCGTGGCG
The DNA here is from genome assembly GCF_019048865.1 of Aquihabitans sp. G128. Taxonomy (GTDB): domain Bacteria; phylum Actinomycetota; class Acidimicrobiia; order Acidimicrobiales; family Iamiaceae; genus Aquihabitans. Next base: position 4,011,705 of record NZ_CP077604.1, read on the forward strand.
GCCCGAGGCGCGGGCCAGCCCGCCGCCGACGGCACCGACCGCCACCGCGGCGACGAGGTTGAGGCCCACCAGCGCCCACGGCACCAGGTCCGGGTCGCCGCCGCTGGCCACGAAGGCCAGCGCGCCGTAGCCCCAGCGGGCGTTGCGCAGCGAGGGCAGGTCGTAGGTCACCCCGCCGACCTCGCGGTCCTTCGACCACGGGCTCACGCCCAGCCGGTAGAAGAACTGGCCGTCGAAGCCCTCGTCGGCCGCCTGGACCGTCAGCGATCCGGGAGCGGCGGTCGCCGAGGTGTTCGGCGGTGCGGCGTGCACGAGCAGCGAGGCGTCACCGCCGGCCCGCACCAGCAGGGCGCCCACGAACGCCAGCGCCAGCAGGCCGGCCAGCAGCGCCGGCAGCCACACCTGGTCGGGCAGCGCCCGCCCGGCGGGCCGTCGGTCGAGAGCAGCGGCCGAGGTCACCGGCCGACCCTATGCGGCGGTGCTCAGGCCGACGGGAGGGGAGCGGCGTCGGCGTCGGGGATGCCGTTGGCGAAGCCGCCCGGGCGCCGGCGGACGGCGCTGCCGCTGCGCCGCTCGATGCGGGTGGCCAGCAGCGAGAGCAACGAGCAGAGCACGACGTAGACCGCTCCCACCACGATGGCCACCGGGATGATCGGCCGTCCGAAGCGGGACTCGTCGGTGATGCCCTGGCCCTCGAAGAGCAGCTCCTGGAAGCCGATGACGAAGCCCAGGGCGGTGTCCTTCAGCACCACCACCAGCTGGCTGATGATGGTGGGCAGCATCGCCCGCACGGCTTGGGGGAACAGCACGATGCGCAGCGTCTGCGCCCGGGTGAGCCCGATCGCCGAGGCCGCCTCCTGCTGGCCCTTGGGCACCGCCACCACGCCCGCCCGGAAGATCTCGGCCAGGACCGAGCCGTTGTAGACGGTGAGCCCGAACACCACGCACCACAGCAGGGGGATGCTGGTGTCGAGCAGCGGCTTGGCGCCCAGGTACGGGAAGTACATGAGCACCACCACCGGCAGGGCCCGGAACACGGTGACGACGGCGGTTGACGGCCAGCGGACCCAGGCGCGCGTCGACAGGCGGCCGACGGCCAGGCCGAGGCCCAGCACGATCGACAGGAAGGCGGCGATGGCGAAGGCCTTGAGCGTGGTGATCAGGCCGCGGAGGAGGTTGCGCTGGATGCCCTCGTACTCGATCCACTCCCACCGGCGGCCCTCGAACTGGCCGCTGGCGTGCAGCCGGGACACGGCCACGAAGGCGATGAACAGCACCAGCACGGCGCCCAGCACCGTGAGGACGGCGTTGCGGCGCTTTGCCGCCGGGCCGGGCTCGTCGAACAGGACCGAGCTCATCGGGCGAACGCCACCCGTCGCTCGAGCAGCTCGAAGGCCCAGCTCATGGCGAGGATGAGCACCAGGTAGCAGAGGGCCACGCCGAACAGCGCCGGCACCGCCTTGCCGCCCTCGTTGAGCCGGCTGACCACGCTGGTGAGCTCGAGGACCGAGAAGCCCACCGCCACCGAGGTGTTCTTGGTGAGCGCGATCAGGGTGCTGGCCATGGGCCCCACGACGGATCGGAGGGCCTGCGGGAGGATCACGAGGCGCAGGTTCTGGGTGAACCCGAGGCCGATGGCTCGGGCTGCCTCGGCCTGGCCCGCCGGCACGGTGTTGATGCCGGAGCGCACCACCTCGCACACGAACGCCGCCGTGTAGAGCCCGAGCGCCAGCACCGCCCGGGTCCAGTAGCTCGTGCCGCGGATGTCGACCTTCGGAGCGCCGAAGACGATCAGGAAGAACAGGACCGTCAGCGGCAGGTTCTGCATGAGGTTCACGAACCCCGCCGCCGGGATGCGCAGCGAGGGGACCGGCGACACCCGGCACGCCGCCAGGAGCACGCCGAGGACGAGGGCCAGCGCCGCCGACGCCGCGGTGAGCGTCAGGGTCGTCTTCATGCCGGCCCAGAACAGGTCGGCGTTGTCGATGATGACGTTCACGGCGTGGCCCTCGTCCCGACCGAGGTCAGGCCGAGGCCTTCCCCTCGGTGATGGCGGGGATCTCGGGCATCTTCGTGCCGGAGCGCCCGAGGGTGGCGTCGTAGGCCTTCTCGTAGTCGCCGCTGTCCTCGTGGCGCTTGATGGCCGAGGCCACGAAGTCCTGGAGCTCGGTGTCGCCCTTGGCCAGGCCCACGCCGTAGGGCTCCTCGCTGAAGGTGTTGCCGACGACCTTCAGGTCGTCGGGCTCCTCGGCGGCGTAGCCGGCGAGGATGGCGTCGTCGGTGGTGACGGCGTCGACCTCACCGTCGAGCAGGGCGTCGACGCACTTCGAGTACACGTCGAACTCGGTGGTCTTGGCCTTCGGGTGCTCGGTCTTGATGCGCTCGATCGGCGTGGAGCCGGTGGCCGAGCAGACGTTCTTGCCGTCGAGGTCGTCGGGGCCCTTGATGTCGTCGTCGTCCTTCTGGACGAGCAGGTCTTGGCCGGCGACGAAGTAGGGGCCGGCGAAGCTCACCTGCTCCTTGCGCTCGTCGTTGATGGTGTAGGTGCCGACGTACAGGTCGACCTCGCCGTTGGCCAGCGCGGTCTCGCGGTTCTTCGACGGGACCTGCTTGAACGTGATGCCGTCGGCATCGATGCCGAGGTCGGCGGCGATCATCTTGGCGATCTCGATGTCGAAGCCGGAGTACTCGTTGGTGTCGGGGTCCTGGTAGCCGAGGTTGGGCTGGTCGGCCTTCACGCCGATGGTGATCTTGCCGGCGTCGGCCAGCTCCTTCGGCGTGCCGCTCAGGCCGTCGACGGCCTTGACGTCGTAGGTGGGAAGCTCGGCGGCGCTCTCGCTGCCACCGTCGCTCCCGCCGGTGGCGGTGCCGTCGCTGTCGCTCTTGCCGCACGCGGCGGCCACCATCAGCAGGGCGGCGAACAACGCCACCACGCTCAGGGATCGGGTCCTTCTCATGGGGAGCTCCTTGGTTCGGGGGGGATTGCGGGAGATCGTGCAGCGGCACGGCCGGGGGCCGCGCCGTCAGTGGCTGAGGATCTTCGAAAGGAAGTCCTTGGCGCGGTCGGTCTTCGGGGCGGTGAAAAACTCGTCCGGCGGCGCCACCTCGAGGACCTTGCCGTCGGCCATGAAGACCACCCGGTTGGCCACCCGGCGGGCGAAGCCCATCTCGTGGGTGACCACCACCATGGTCATGCCCTCCTTGGCGAGGGCGGTGAGCACGTCGAGCACCTCGTTCACCATCTCGGGATCGAGCGCCGAGGTGGGCTCGTCGACCAGGAGCACCTTCGGGTCCATGGCCAGCGCTCGGGCGATGGCCACCCGTTGCTGCTGGCCGCCGGAGAGCTGGGCGGGCATCTTGTCGGCCTGGTCGGCCAGGCCCACCCGCTCGAGCAGCTCGCGCTCGGGACGCCGCTTCGGCCTTGGCGACGCCTCGCACCTTGGTGGGCCCGAGCGTCACGTTCTCGAGCACCGACTTGTGGGCGAAGAGGTTGAAGCTCTGGAAGATCATCCCGACGTCGGCCCGCAGGCGGGCGAGGGCCTTGCCCTCCACCGGCAGCGGCTCGCCGTCGATGGTGATGGTGCCGCCCTCGATGGGCTCGAGCCGGTTGATGGCTCGACAGAGGGTGGACTTGCCCGAGCCCGAGGGCCCGATGACCACGACGACCTCGCCGCGGCCGATCGTGAGGTCGATGTCCTGCAGCACGTGCAGGTCGCCGAAGTGCTTGTCGACGTGGTCGATGACGACCAGGGGATCCATGCGGGAGCGCCTCTTCCAACGGGGGCTTGGAGCGAGTGCGCCCCTACGTACCCCCTCGTCGTCCGGTTCACCCCTCCGGGCGAGCGGCTCAGCCGGGGACGGTGCGCTCGTCCGCCACCCGGGCGAGCAGCTCGGCGGCCGGCTTCGCCCGCCGATCGGCGTCGAAGAGCCCCGGTCCGGGCACCGGGTGCGCGGCCCGACGGGCGGTGGCGGCGACCTCCGCCGGAGCCAGCGGATCGATGGGCGTCTCCCACCAGAAGCCGCGCAGGTCGATCCCGCCGTCGACCGCCTCCTCGGCGATGGCGAGGCCGTCGCGCAGGTGCTCGGCCTGGTCGGCCGGATCGTCGAACGCCCGCCCGTAGCCGGCCACCAGCAGGCCGTGCTCGGGCAGCGACTCGGCGACGTGGTGCAGGGCGAGGCCCAGGCCCTCGGCCCAGGGGACGTGGCCGTCGGGGCCGGTGACGGTGTTCTGCGGGTACGGGAACAGGGCGCCGTCGCCGCGCACCGCGAGGGCGTGGCGGTAGGTGAGGCCGAGCACGTCGAAGGCCGTCGCGCGCCGGGCACGGGCACCGGTGGCCGGCCGGGGACCACCAGCACCTCTTCGGCGAGCATCCGCTGCCAGCACCCCCAGAGCGCTTCGTCGACCACGCCGGTCATCACCTCGGCCTCGGCCCCGGCCGGGCTCGACGGGTCGGCCCGAGCGGGGAAGAGCGGCACCAGCCACTGCGCGGCGGCGACCGGGTGGCCGTCCTGGCGGAGGCGGAGGGCGGCATCGACCGATGCGAGGTGCACCCCTTCGAGGATCGCCGCGAACCCCTCGGCGTCGTCCTGCTTGCCCGGGGGGCGCGAGCCGTCGATCCAACCCTGGGTGGCATAGCGGGACGGCTCGAACACGGGCATCCAGCCGTGCACCAGGTCACCGAAGGCCTCGCCCACCAGCTCGACGTGGCGCGACCAGAAGTACTGCCGGCTCCGCACGTCGGCGAAGCCCCGCTCGTCGTGGGAGAACCAGCCCGGCAGCGTGCTGTCGAACAGGCACCCCCACACCAGCACCCCGGCGGCGCGGGCCTCCTGCAGGACGAGGCGCAGGTGCTCGACGGCCTCCACGTCACGAGCGCCCGGCGTCGGCTCGATGCGGGCCCAGTCGAACGTGACCCGCAGGTGGGTGAGCCCGTGGCCCGCCAGCAGCGCCAGGTCGTCGCCGTACGTCGTGGCGAAGCCCGAGCCGGCGCCGGACGGGACGAGGCGGCCCTCGCGCTCCCACGCCGCGAGCTCCGAGCCCGGCGCCGCCCCCTCGGCGACGGTGCCCGACGCCCCCGAACCGAACCAGAAGCCTTCGGGGAACGTCATGCCGGCATCCTCCCACCGATGGGTCGGGACGCCGACCGGCCGGCCGTGGGCCGCCGTGCGCCTCGCGGTGCGGGTCCGCCCGAGGGCCCGACGCCGGGGCGGTTCCCCGACCGGGGCCGCAGGGTAGGCCGACCCCGACCCCGACCCCGACCCCGACCGTGGAGGTGGAGCGATGGACGACCCGGCCCCTGGACCCACCCTGCCCCCGCCGCCGGCGCCGCCGCAACCGGTGCCCCCGGCCGGCTCGGAGCTCCGGGGCGGGCCGGCCGACGTGCTCCGCGTGGCCAGCGCCGTGGTGGCCCTGGCGGCCCTGGCCCTCTACCTGTGGGCGGTGTCGGTGCCGCCGGTCACCGTCGGCCCCGACCGCAGCCGGATCGCCTCGCTGGCGAACCCCGGCCAGGTCGTCACCCTGCTGGCCCCGATCCTGCTGCTGGGCGCCCTGGCCGGCACCGCGGCGCTGGGCCGCGGGTGGCGAGCGGTGGTGGGCGCCGCCCTGGCCTACTTCCCCGCCACCGCGTGGGCGGTCGGCCCGACCGTGCTGTGGGAGTACCCCGAGCCGCTCCGCGCCGTCGACGGCTACCGCTGGTTCGGTTGGGCGCTCGTGCTGGCCTGCGTGGCCACCGCCCTCGGGGCGCTGGCCCTCGCTGCCGCGGGGATCGGCCGGCCCGCCGAACCGTCGGCGGGCGCCGGCGCACCCGCCGTCGGCCGGCCCGGTCCGGCGGTCATCGAGCGGGTGGCGGCAGGCGTGGGCACCGCGGTCCTGGTGCTCACCTGGTTCCTGAGCCGGGAGGTCATCGTCGAGCCGGACCGCCGGGTGGACCAGGGGGCCGTGCTGTACCGGCACTGGCCGGCGATCGGCGACGGGATGGGCAGGGTGGCCAGCGTGCTCGGGGCGCTGCTCACCCTCGCCGTCCTCGTCGGTGGGTTGGCGCTTGCTGGGCGCCAGCCCGGCGGCCGCGTGCGGGCGCAGCTCTGGCTCGGCGCGGCCGTGGGTCTGGTGCTCGACCTCGCCGCGCGCGCCCTGTCGTTCGGGAACCTCGTCCGCCCCGAGGTGTACCGGGACCAGCCGCCGGCCTTCCCCGACCCCCCGACCACCGCCGTCTACCCGTTGGGGATCCTGCTGGTGGTGCTCGCCGCCGTGGCGCTGGCCGTGGCGGCCTGGTCGGCCGCCCAGGTCCCGACGGCCCGGGCGGGACCGCCCGACGCAACGGGGTGAGGCGGGCGTAGCCTCGGCGCGGTGCCCCGTCGACCTCACTTCCGGTACTCCCGTTGGGACGGCACCCAGGTCGGCTTCGACCTCGATGCCGACTCGGTCATGGCCGAGATCAACGACGACCTGCTCTACCACGGCGACCTCAACGCGGCCCTGCGCCGCCTCATGAACCAGGGCTTCGAGGACCGCAACGGCGAGCGCGTCCAGGGCATGAAGGAGCTCATGGAGAAGCTGCGCCAGCAGCGGCGCGAGCGCCTCGAGAACCACGACCTCGGCGGGGTCTACGACGACATCGCCGAGCAGCTGCGCGAGGTGGTCGACATGGAGCGCGCTGCGCTCGACGAGCTCCAGCGCGAGGCCGCCGAGTCCGGCGACGCCCGCCGCAAGGAGGTCACCGACGACGCCGTGGAGAGCCGTCGCATGGAGCTCGACCTGCTCCCGCCCGACCTCGCCGGCATGGTGCGCGAGCTGTCGGACCACGACTTCACCTCCAGCGAGGCCCGCGAGAAGTTCGAGGAGCTCACCGACCAGCTCCGCCAGCAGCTGGCCCAGAAGTGGTTCAACCAGATGGCGGGCGCCATGAACGACGTCTCGCCGGAGGCGCTGGCCCGCACCAAGGACATGCTGGCCGAGCTCAACCAGATGCTCGAGGCCAAGGCCGCCGGCCGCGAGCCCGACTTCGAGGGGTTCATGGAGCGCTTCGGCGACTTCTTCCCCGAGGACCCGCAGAACCTCGAGGAGCTGCTCGAGGTCATGGCCCGCCGCATGGCCGCCATGCAGGCGATGATGAACTCGATGACGCCCGAGCAGCGGGCGCAGCTGCAGGGCCTCTCGGACCAGCTGCTCGAGGACATGGACCTCAGCTTCCAGATGGCCCAGCTGTCCTCGAACCTCCAGCAAGCGTTCCCCGACCTCGGGTGGAACCGCCGGTACGACTTCTCCGGGCAGGACCCGCTCGGCTTCGCCGAGGCCGCCGAGGTCATGAACGAGCTGGGTGACCTGGACCAGCTCGAGCAGATGATGCGGGGCGCCGCCAACCCCGGCGCCCTGGCCGAGGTCGACGTCGACCGGGCGCGCGAGCTGCTCGGCCCGGAGGCGGCCGACAGCCTCGAGAAGATGGCCGAGCTGGCCAAGATGCTCACCGAGGCCGGCCTCATCGAGAACAAGGAGGGCCGGTACGAGCTCACGCCCGCCGGCCTGCGCCGCATCGGCAAGAACGCCCTGAACGACCTGTTCTCCAAGCTGGCCCGGGACAAGTTCGGCCAGCACGAGCTCACCCGCACCGGCCTCGGGCACGAGCGCTCGCAGGACACCAAGCCCTACGAGTTCGGCGACCCGTTCAACCTCCACATCGAGCGCACCATCCGCAACGCGGTGTCCCGCTCCGGTGGCGGCACGCCGGTCACGCTCACGCCCGAGGACTTCGAGATCGAGCAGACCGAGCAGAGCGTCCGCTCCGCCACGGTCCTGATGATCGACCTCTCGCTGTCGATGCCCATGCGCGACAACTTCCTGCCCGCCAAGAAGGTCGCCATGGCGCTGCACTCGCTGATCAGCAGCCGCTTCCCGCGCGACTACCTGGGCCTGGTGGGCTTCAGCGAGGTGGCCCGCATCATCGAGCCCCGCGAGCTGCCCGAGGTCTCGTGGGACTACGTCTACGGCACGAACATGCAGCACGGCTTCCAGCTGGCCCGCAAGCTGCTGGCCCGCGAGCACGGCACCAAGCAGATCATCATGATCACCGACGGCGAGCCCACGGCCCACATCACCGCCAGCGGCCAGCCGCTGTTCAACTACCCCCCGGTGCAGGAGACGGTCGATGCCACCCTGCACGAGGTCATGCGGGCCACGCGGGAGAACATCCGCATCAACACCTTCATGCTCGACGCCACGCCGTACCTCACGCGGTTCATCGAGGAGCTGACCAAGCTCAACCGCGGCCGGGCGTTCTTCACCACCCCCGAGACCCTCGGCGACTACGTCCTGGTCGACTTCCTCGAGTCCCGTCGCCAGATGTCTCGCGGCGGGCGCGGTCGCCGCTCCGCCTGACCGCTCGGGGCGAACCGGCCGGCGGTCAGGCCAGCAGGGCGTCGTAGCGGGCGAGGTCGTCGGCGCTGAACGCGCACAGGACGACCTCGGCGACGGGGGTCTCGGTCGAGCGGATGGTGTCGACGGCGATCCGGGCCGCCTCGTCCTTCGGGTAGCCGTAGACGCCGGTGGAGATGGCGGGGAACGCCACCGAGCCGGCACCCAGCTCGGCGGCGACCTCCAGCGAGCGCCGGTAGCAGGACGCCAGGAGCTCGGCCTCGCCCTCGGTGCCCCCGTGCCAGACCGGCCCGACGGCGTGGATGACCCAGCGGGCCGGGAGCCGGAACCCCGGGGTGGCCTTGGCGTCGCCGGTGGCGCACCCGCCGAGCGGACGGCAGGCCGCCAGGAGCTCGGGGCCGGCGGCCCGGTGGATCGCACCGTCGACGCCACCCCCGCCGAGCAGCGAGGAGTTCGCGGCGTTCACGATGGCGTCGACGTCGAGCGTGGTGAGGTCGGCACGGCGGGCACGGACGGCGGGGGAGGGCACGGCCGCCCGCCCTACCCCGTGCGCGGCGTCCCCTTCGCCGGGCGCTTCGTGGCCGCGGCCTCGGCCGCAGCCGGGGCCTTGGCGGCGCGGGCCCGCCGAGCCGGCTTCGGCGCGGGGAGGCGACGGGCCACGAAGTCGTCGATGGCGGCGGCGATGGCGTCGGGCTCTTCGACCGGCAGCGTGTGGCCGGCCTCCGGGAACGTGATGAGCTCGCTGCCGGCGATGCGGTGGTGCATCGCCTCCGAGCACCGGGCGGGCGTGAACACGTCGGCACCGGCTGCGACCACCAGCGTGGGCACGGTGATCTCCGGCAGCAGGTCGGCTGCGGAGTGGGCTCGCATGGCCCCGGCCATGAGCATGACCACCGCGAGGTCGGCCGCCTTGAGGTGGAGCAGGTACGGGTGGAGCTGGGCGGCCGTGGCCTTGGGGCCCGCCGCCTTGGCCGCACGGGCGCCGAAGTGGCCGACGCTGGCCGGGCCGATGGTGGCCTGCACCGGCTTCACGACCTCGGGCAGGTACCGCATGGTGGCGCCGAGGAGCGGGAACAGCTTGTCGCCGATCGAGTACCCGTAGAAGGTCTTCGCCGGGTTCTCGTAGGTGCCGGCCAGCAGGACGAGCCCGGCCACCCGCTCGGGGATCTGTCGGTACACCTCGAGCGCGGTCTGCACGCCCATCGAGTGGCCCACGACCAGGGCCCGGTCGAAGCCGGCGTCGTCCAGGACGGCCACCAGGTCTCGGGCGATGCGGGCCATCGAGAGGTCGTCGATGGTCAGGTTCCGGGCGCCGCGCCCGGCCGGGCGGGGAAGGCCGGACCGCCCGTGGCCGCGCGTGTCCGGGAGGATGCACGGGTGGCCGCGGGCCTCGAGCGCCGGGAGCAGGTCCACCCAGTAGGCGTCGCTGCACGACCAGCCGTTGGCGAACAGGACCGGCACCCGAGAACCGCCCCGGTTGCGCACCGTGTAGGCGATGGGGGTGCCGTCGTCGGCGACCACCCGGCCCTCCTTGGCGAACAGCGCGTAGGCGGCGTCACTCCCCGCCGCGGGCTCCCAGGGCTGGTCGATGGGTTGGGTCAACGCGTCCTCCGCCGTTCGTTCCGGGCCCCGATCATCGCGCTCGCGGCGGTCCCGTGACGGGTCCCTCTGTGCCTCCACCGTTGCTGTGCAGGTACCTGCACGAAGTTCCGCTTGCGCAGACGCGCGTCAGCGGCGACAATCACACTGTTGTAATTCCACACGTGGTATGGGTTCCGGTCCGCCGGGCACCAGCGCCACCCGACAGCAGGTGACCGATCGGTCGGCCGCTTCGGCAAGCCGACACGACTCTGGGGGACCCGCCCATGCACGACACCTCCGACGAACTCGAAGCCAAGGGTTGGCAGGACTTCGCCAACTGCCTCGGCGTCGATCCCGACCTCTTCTTCCCCGAGCGGGGTGCCTCCACGCGCGAGGCCAAGGAGGTCTGCCGCGGCTGCGTCGTGCGGGAGGACTGCCTGGAGTACGCGCTCGCCAACGGCGAGAAGTTCGGCATCTGGGGTGGGCTGAGCGAGCGGGAGCGGCGTCGCATCCGTCGCCAGCGGGCCCTCACCCGGCGCACGGCCCTCGACGGTGAAGCCACCGCCGACGGCGTCGGCGCCTGACCCTCGCTCACCGTCGGCGCCTGACCCTCGCTCACCCCCGGCGCCGCTCGCGTCGGGCCAGCCGGGCCTCGATGGTCCGGTCCTCGGCCAGGTCCAGGGCCCCCCAGCGGTCGGGATCGGTCGCTTCGAGCACCGAGCGGGGCACCAGCCCCACCAGCTCGCAGCCGGCGATCGCCACCTCTGCGGCCACCGCGTCGGTGGCCTCCCCCGGTCCGAGGTGCTCCGGGTCCACCAGGTTCATCGAGACCTGCACCCGGTCGCCCACCGCCAGCCCGAGGGTGCGCAGGCCCGGGCGCCGGATGGCCTTGGCCACGGCTCGCGCCCGCTCCAGGTCCGGTTCGGCCAGCCAGACGTTGTAGGCCACCAGCAGCGGCCGGGCGCCGATGGCCACCGCGCCGGCCGAGGGGTGGGGGCCCGCCGGCCCGTGGTCGGGCGCCAGCGCGCCGAACGCGTGGCGCCGGACGTCGGGGAGCGAGCGCTCGGGCCCGTAGGCGAACGACGGCAGGTCCAGCTCGGCCGCCGCCCAGGCGCCGAAGGCGTCGCGAGCGGCCACCGCATCGGCCATGGTGGCCGGGCCGAGCGGGACGAAGGGCACCACGTCCACCACCCCGATCCGGGGGTGGACGCCGTCGTGGCCGCGCAGGTCGAGGTGGTCGAGGGCGGCGCGGGCGACCGCCCGAGGGGCGTCCTCGCCCACCAGGGTGAGGACGCTGCGGTGGTGGTGCGGGTCGGTGTGGACGTCCAGCAGGTCGTCGCCGGCGGCGCCGGAGACCGCTTCGATCACCCGGAGGTCGCGGCCCTCGCTGATGTTGACGACGCACTCCAGCACGGCGCGAGCCTGGCAGAACGAAGCGGGGCCACGGCGTGCCCTCGTGTCGGCCGGGTGAAATGACCGGCGCCGACGTGGTGGGCAGCCGGTTGCAGGAGTACGGTGGTCCGCATGGGACTCGGAGCACCAGAACTCATCATCGTCCTCGTCATCGTGCTGGTGATCTTCGGCGGCGCCAAGCTGCCGAAGCTGGCCAAGTCGCTGGGCGAGGCGCAGCGCGAGTTCAAGAAGGGCTCCGAGGAGGGCGCGGTCGAGGAGACCACGGTCACCAAGACCGTCGTCGTCGAGAAGGACGGCACCGAGGGCCCGAAGGCCTGAGCCCCTGGGTGCGGCGCTGGCGCCGACCCGAGCACGAACGAAGCTCCACGGAACCCGGCTTCGGCCGGGTTCCGTCGCGCCGGGGCCCGAGCGCGCCGCAGCCCGGCCGAGGCTGGGCTGCGAGGGTGATCGGGGTCGGGCGGGTCAGACCCGGGCGGCCGCCTCCTGGCGGCGGCGCTTCAGGATCCGGCGGCGCTCACGCTCGGAGCAGCCGCCCCAGACGCCGTGGTCGATGCGGTTGACCAGGGCGTACTCGAGGCAGTGCTCCTGGACCTTGCAGCTGGCGCAGATGCGCCGGGCGGCGTCGACGCCGACGCCGTCGCTGGGGAAGAAGGCGCCCGGGGGGTAGTTCCGGCAATCGCCGTCCCGCATCCACTGGAGCTCGACCTCGTCCATGTTCAGCCTCCGGGGGCGCTGGGCCCCGCATTCGTCGATCGGACCTGTCCGGAGCCACCCGGCGATGCGGATGGTCGGACGTGCACCCGTACTGACGTGCGGGGCCCAGCCATCGTTCCCCAGGGCTCGTGCAGATTCGGTGCAGGCGCGGTGGAGATGTCGAGAAAACGTGCTTGCATGGCCTCCATGAGCCGCCCGGGAGACGAAGCGCCTCCCACCGGGGCGTGGTCCCCGTGGGCCGCCCGCAGCGAGGCCGATGCCGCCTCCACCCGCCCGGTGGCCGCCCCCCGGCCGGTCGGGAAGGCACCGATGCCCACCGCGCCGCCCACCAGCGGCGGACCGGCCGCCGCACCCCCGTGGGCACCAGCACCGGCACCGGCACCATCGCCGGCTTCGGCCGCGGCTCCGGGGTCCGGGTGGGCCCTGCCCGACCGTGCGCCGGTGGCCGACGACCGGCGGGCTCCCGGCGCCGGTTCGCGCCCTCCCACCGACTGGCCGGCCCCCAAGCTGGCCGGGCCGCTGCCCGGCGAGGTCGAGCGCACCCGCCGCAGCCCGGCCCTCGTCGGCTTCCTCGCCTTCCTGCTCGGTGCGCTGGTGGTCGGCGCCGCCTTCGCCACCTACGCCTTCGGCGACCGCCGGGGCCGCAGCGGCGCCGAGGTGGCCACCAAGGGCGCCACCACCACCCAGCCCCGCAGCACCGGGCCCGCCGCCGCGCTCGACATCCGCAAGATCCTCGACATCGCCCAGCCGTCGGTCGTGAGCATCACCACCGGCGGCGCCGACAGCATCTTCGGCGGCGCCGGCTCCGGCGTGGTGATCTCCAAGGACGGGCTGATCCTCACCAACGCCCACGTCATCGAGTCGGCGGGCGGCAACATCTCGGTCCGCTTCAGCGACGGGCAGACCTCCGAGGCCACCCTGGTCGGCGCCTCGACCACCGAGGACGTGGCCCTCCTGCAGGTGCAGCGCAGCGACCTCACGCCCGCCACGCTGGGCTCGTCGGCGAACCTCCTCGTCGGCGACAACGTGGTCGCCATCGGCAACGCCCTCGCCCTGGGCGACGACCCCAGCGTCACCTCCGGCATCGTCTCGGCCAAGAACCGCTCGATCAACGACGGCAAGATCTCGCTGGACCACCTGATCCAGACCGACGCCGCCATCAACCCGGGCAACTCCGGCGGGCCCCTGGTCAACGCCGCCGGCGAGGTGGTCGGCATCAACACTGCCATCATCCAGGGCTCCCAGAACGTCGGCTTCTCGCTGGCCATCGACGAGGTCCGCAAGGTCGTCGAGGACCTGAAGGCCGGCAAGGGCGACCTCAAGCCCAACACCGCCGTGCTCGGCGTCGCCACGGTCACCGTCGACAGCTCGCTCAGCGCGACCGTGCGGGACCAGTTCAAGGTCACCGCCACCTCGGGGGCCCTGGTCACCGCGGTCGAGCCCGACTCGGCGGCGGCCGACGCCGGGATCGAGGAGGGCGACGTCGTGGTGGAGGCCGGGGGCGGCCCCGTCTCCAGCAACGAGCAGCTCACCGACCTCGTCCGTCGGAAGGCCCCGGGCGACAGCCTGGCGGTCACCGTCGAGCGCCAGGGGCGTCGGCGCAGCTTCGACGTCACCCTCGGCCCCAAGTAGCCCCACCGGGGGCGAGGGCGCCGTCGCCCGACCGAGGGCTTCGGACAGGCCGCGGCTAGCATCGACGCCCATGTCGATGACCGAGACCGAGCTCCCCCAGGAACCGCCCCGCGGCCACGTCCGCGTGGTCTACCTCGGCCCGGTGGCTCCGCACTGGGACCTCCAGAGCGACTTCGGTGACCGTGCCATGGTCGAGGGCTTCCGCGACCGCATGCAGGCCCGCCTGCAGCTCGTGCCCCCGCACGACCCGCAGTTCCGCCGCAACCGCGAGCGCGTCATCCGCGACGCCGAGCGCGAGAACCTGCTGCTCGACTGGGACCTGGGCGTCCCGGAGAGCTGATCCCGGGCGGCAGTTCGCCGTCCGTTCAGGTGAACGTCACCTCGCGGCCCGCCGCCGTCGGGGCGGGCGTCTCCGGGGGGTCGCTACCCTCGGACCATGGACACCGTGGCCGATGACGCACCCGTGGCGGCGCCGGCGGGCTTCACGCCCATCAGCGACGACCCCAAGCGGTTCCTGAACCGGGAGCTGTCCTGGCTCGACTTCAACGCCCGGGTGCTGGAGTCGGCCGCCGACCCCGAGACGCCGCTGCTCGAGCGGGCCAAGTTCTGCGCCATCTTCAGCCAGAACCTGGACGAGTTCTTCCAGGTGCGGGTGGCCGGCCTCGCCGACCAGGTGATCGCCGGCGTCGGGCGCACCTCGGCCGACGGCCTCTCGCCCAGCGAGACGCTCCGCGCCGTGGCCGACCGCGTGGGCGAGCTCGTCGATCGGGCCGAGCACCTGTTCCTCGACCGGATCGTGCCGGCGCTGGCCGAGGTCGGGATCGTGTTCTCGAGCTGGGACCAGCTCGACGACGACGACCGGGCCTACCTGGTCGACGAGTTCGAGAGCCGCATCTTCCCGGTGCTGACCCCGCTCGCGGTCGACCCTGGCCACCCGTTCCCCTACATCTCCAGCCTCTCGCTCAACCTGGCGGTGGTGCTCCGGGACCCGTTCAACGGCGAGCGCCGCTTCGCCCGGGTGAAGGTGCCGCCGCTGCTGCCCCGCTTCGTGGTCATGCCCGACGGCGAGCGGTTCGTGCCGCTCGAGCAGGTCATCGCCTCACACCTCGACCGGCTCTTCCCGGGCATGGAGGTCGTCGAGACCTTCGCCTTCCGGGTCACCCGCAACGCGGACCTCACCCTCGAGGAGGAGGAGGCCGACGACCTGCTGGCCGCGGTGGAGATGGAGCTGCGCCGACGGCGCTTCGGCGTGGCCGTGCGCCTGGAGGTCGACGCCCGCGTGACCCCCGAGGTGCGCGAGCTGCTCGTCCGCGAGCTCGACCTGACCGAGGACGCCGTGCACGAGAGCGTCGGCCCGCTCGACCTGGGGGGCCTCTGGGCGCTGCGCGAGCTCGACCGGCCGGACCTCAAGGACCCGCCCTTCACGCCGGTCACCCAGGCGCGCCTGGCGGCCAACGACGACGAGAAGGTCGACATCTTCAAGGTGATCCTCGACGGCGACGTCCTGGTGCACCACCCCTACGACTCGTTCCACACCTCGGTGGAGGAGTTCGTGCGGCAGGCGTCTCGGGACCCCAAGGTCCTCGCGATCAAGCTCACGCTCTACCGCACCTCGGGCGACAGCTCGATCATCAAGTCGCTGGTGCGGGCGGCCGAGCGGGGCAAGCAGGTGGCCGCCCTGGTCGAGCTCAAGGCCCGCTTCGACGAGGCCGCCAACATCGGTTGGGCCCGGGCGCTGGAGACCGCCGGCGTGCACGTCACCTACGGGCTCGTCGGCCTCAAGACCCACACCAAGACGGCGCTGGTGGTCCGCGACGAGGGCAGCGGCGTGCGCAGCTACTGCCACATCGGCACGGGCAACTACAACGCCAAGACGGCCAAGCTCTACGAGGACCTCGGCATCCTCACCGCCGACCCCGTGATCGGGGCCGACCTCGCCCAGCTCTTCAACTACCTCACCGGCTACGGACGCGACGTGCAGTACCGGCGCCTGCTGGTGGCGCCGCACCCGCTGCGGAGCAGGCTCCTGGAGCTCATCGACGGCGAGGTGGCGGCCAGCCGGGCCGTGCCCGGCAGCGGGCGCATCGTGATGAAGATGAACAGCCTGGTGGACCCGGTCTCCATCGATCGCCTGTACGCCGCGTCGCAGGCCGGCGTCGAGATCGACCTGGTGGTGCGGGGCATCTGCTGCCTGCGGCCCGGCGTCGAGGGCCTCTCGGAGCGCATCCGGGTGCGGTCCATCATCGGCCGGTACCTCGAGCACTCCCGCATCTTCCGCTTCGCCAACGGCAACGGGGTGGGCGAGCCGGTCACCTACATCGGCTCGGCCGACCTGATGCCCCGCAACCTCGACCGGCGGATCGAGGCCCTGGTGCCGGTGGTCGACCCGGCGCTGCAGCGCCGCATCGGCGAGATCATCGACGTGAACCTGGCCGACGACACCTTGGCCTGGGACCTCGGCCCCGAGGGGACCTGGTCGCACGTGCCGCGCGTGGAGACGGTCGACGCCCACCTCCGCTTCCAGGAACTGGCCCAGGCCAGGGCCCGTCGCACCGACACGCCGCGCCCGCTCTGATGGCCGACCCGATCGAGGTGCTCGCCGCCGGCGGCGCCGTGTGGCGGCGCGACGACATCGGCGCCATCGAGGTCCTGCTGGTGCACCGCCCCCGCTACGACGACTGGTCGCTGCCGAAGGGCAAGTGCGACGAGGACGAGAGCTTCCTGGCCTGCGCCCGCCGGGAGGTGCTGGAGGAGACCGGCCTGGTGGTCGAGGTGGGCGCCGAGCTCACCGACGTCTACTACCACGACCACAAGGGCCGCTCGAAGGTGGTCCGCTACTGGGCCATGGAAGCGGTGGGCGGCACGTTCGTGGCGAACGACGAGGTGGACGAGGTGGCCTGGCTGTCGTTCCCCGACGCCGTGGCCAAGCTCTCGTACCCCCACGACCGCCCCATCCTGCGGTCGCTCGTCACCACCCTCGCCACCCTCGACCGCACCGAGTAGCGCGGCCGGTCCGCTCCGACGGATCTGGCCTCTGACCTGCGGTTCCACGGGCGGCGACGGCTCGAGCGGCCACGCGCTGCGGCGCGCCCGCTCCGGGCCGAGCACGGCGTTGTGACCGGTGTCGGAACGGGCTCCGACTGTTGGGGGGGTCGTTCACCCGTGGTTCACCTCGACCCCCCTCGGGTGACATTCCCCCTCCGTACCGTCCCCCTCGTCAAACGCACTGGTACGCCCAAGGAGGGCTCCCCGTTGAAGAATCGAAAAGGTCTCGCATGGCTGTTTGCCATGGTCGCTGTGCTCTCGCTGCTGGCTGCCGCCTGCGGCAGCTCTGACAGCGATGGTGCGTCCAGCACCACCACCAAGGCCGCCGCCTCCGACGGCGACAGCACCACCACCACCAAGGCCGCCGACACCGATGGCCTCGACAAGCTCTCCGGCAAGCTCGACGGCGCCGGCTCCAGCTTCCAGGACACCTTCGAGCAGCAGGTCTCCGCCGACTTCGGCACCCTCGTGAAGGACGCCGGTGGCAGCGCCACCATCACCTACACCAAGAGCGGCTCGTCGGACGGCAAGAAGGGCCTCGCCGACAAGACCATCGACTTCGCCGGCTCCGACTCGCCCCTGAAGGACGAGGAGAAGCCCGGCTTCGGCGACCGCAAGGTCCTCTACTTCCCGATCGTGGGCGGCCCCATCACCGTGGCCTACAACCTCGACGGCGTCGACGAGCTCAACCTGAGCCCGGCCACCATCGCCGGCATCTTCCAGGCCACCATCACCACCTGGGACGACGACGCCATCAAGGCCGACAACCCCGACGCCGACCTGCCCTCGACCAAGATCACCGTCGTGCACCGCTCGGACGGCTCCGGCACCACCAGCAACTTCACCAAGTTCCTGGTGGCCGCCGCTCCCGACGACTGGAAGCTCGAGTCCGGTGAGACCGTCAACTGGCCGGCCAGCACCCAGGGCGCCGAGAAGAGCACGGGCGTCACCACGGCCATCGGCGACACCGACGGGGCCATCGGCTACGCCGACCTCGCCGACGCCGCCAAGGAGAACCTGTCCGTGGCCGCCATCGGCAACAAGAGCGGCGACTTCATCGCTCCCACCCCGGACAGCGCCTCGGCGGCCCTCGCGGCCTCCGACGTGGCCGACGACCTCACCTACAGCCCGCTGAACGTCGATGCCGACGGTGCGTACCCGATCACGTCCCCGACGTGGATCATCGTGGACGCCGTCCAGGCCGACCAGGGCAAGGCCGACATCATCAAGGCCTACCTCAAGTACGTCCTGACCACCGGCCAGGACCAGGCCAAGGCCCTGCTGTACGCCCCGCTCCCCGAGGAGCTGGCCACCAAGGCCATCGCCCAGATCGACCAGATCACCGTCGGCTGAGCCACCCCGTCGCGGTGAGCCCGGGCCCCGAGGGGGCCCGGGCTCTACCGTTTCCCGGACGACCCTCTCCTCCCGAGGACCCATGACCGTCGTAGACCTCCCCACCAACGGCCCCGCCCCCGCCTCCGCGGAGATGGCCAGCGCCCTGGCCTCGAGCAAGGGTGCCGGGCCCGACAAGGCCTTCCGTGGCCTCGCCGTCGCCGCCGGCGTCACCGTGCTGGTGATCCTCGCCCTGATCACCTACAGCACCACCAGCAGCGCCTGGCCCGCCTTCACCAAGTACGGCGCCGGCTACTTCTTCTCCACCGACTGGCGCCCGAACCAGCAGCACTTCGGGATCCTCGGCTTCGCCTGGGGCACCGCGGTGATCTCGTTCATCGGGGTGCTGCTCGCCGTGCCCACCAGCATCGGCATCGCCCTCTTCGCCACCGAGGTGGCACCCCGCCGCCTGCGCCGCTCGATCACGACGGTCATGGACCTGCTGGCGGCGGTGCCCTCGGTGGTCTTCGGCCTCGTGGGCGTGCTGGTCCTGCGGGTCCCGCTCGGCAAGCTGTTCCGCTCCATCGGCGACTCCGTCCACGGCGTGCCGGTCCTGCGGGACGTGCTGGGCCAGGGCTCCTCCGGCACCAGCCTCCTCACCGCCGGCATCGTGCTGGCGATCATGATCACGCCGATCATCACCTCGGTCTCCCGCGAGGTGTTCAACACGGTGCCCCGCAACGACAAGGAGGGCGCCCTCGCCCTCGGCGCCACCCGTTCGGAGATGATCACCGGCGTCGTGATCCCGCACTCGCTCGGCGGGCTCACCGGTGCGGTGATGCTCGGCCTGGGTCGGGCCATGGGCGAGACCATCGCCGTGACCCTGCTCATCGGCGCCTCGTCGAGCCCGCGGATCACCGCCAACATCCTCGGGCCGAGCGACGCCATGCCGGCCGCCATCGCCCGGAACCTCTCCGAGGCCTCGGGCGACTTCCGGGCCGCCCTCATCGGCCTCGGCGTCACCCTGTTCGTCATCACCATGGTCATCAACGTCGGCTCCCGCCGGCTGGTGGCCGTGGTCGACCGCCGCATGAAGGGCGCCGCATGACCGCCACCACCGTCCCGCCGACCACGTCGGTCGCCGACCGGCTCAAGGTCCCGAGCGACGTCCGGGTCAGCACCATCAAGGGCGCCCGCTTCGCCCGCAACCGGATCGCCACGGGCGCCATGGCGGCGGCGTTCGTCCTGGCCATGCTCCCGCTGCTCTTCGTGATGGGCAACGTCCTCATCAAGGGCGGCGACGTCATCAGCCCCAAGTTCCTCACCCGGGACATCCCGACCACCGCGGCGGCCACCGAGCTGAAGAACGACTGCGCCACGGTGTCGAAGTACGACCCCACCGCCTCCTGCAAGACCTCGGCGGCGCCCAAGATCGCCGAGCCCAAGCCCGGCATCGGCCCGGCCGTGGTGGGCACGCTGATCACCACGCTGCTCTCGGCCGCGCTGGCCATCCCGCTGGGGCTGCTCGCCGCGATCTACCTGAACGAGTACGGCAAGCGGAACCGGCTGGCCAACTTCATCCGCTTCATGACCGACGTGATGACCGGCGTGCCCTCGATCGTGATGGGCATCTTCATCTACACGCTGTGGGTGCTGCAGTTCGGCCAGGGCCGCTCGGCGCTGGCCGCCAGCCTGGCGCTGGCCTGCCTCATGCTGCCCATCGTGGTGCGCTCCAGCGAGGAGATGCTCCGGCTGGTGCCCAACGCCCTGCGCGAGGGCAGCGCGGCGCTCGGCTCGCGCACCTGGAAGACCACCCTCCGGGTGGTCCTGCCCACCGCGCTCCCCGGCCTGGTGTCGGGCTCGATGCTCGCCGTGGCCCGCGCCGCCGGCGAGACGGCCCCGGTGCTCTTCACCATCGGCGCCGCCAACACCGTGGCCGCCGCCACCACCGTCACCGGCCAGAGCACCACGCTCTCGTTCCAGATCTACAACCTCATCACCAACGGCGGGAAGATCTCGCCGCAGATGGCGTGGGGCGCCGCCCTCACCCTCATCGTGCTGGTGATGGTCCTGACCACGATCGCCCGGACCGTGAGCGCACGGTTCACCATGCGTTGACCGCCCACCGCCCCCATGCCTGACGAGGAGCCCTCCATGCCGCCCGAGACCACCACCGACGCCGTGCCCGCATCGCCGGTCGACGAGGTCGCCGGTGCCGACGACGTCACCACCGCGCCCACGCTCGGCGGCCTGACCCACGCCGGCGCAGCGGCCGACGGCGCCCCGGCGCCGACGGTGTTCGACGTCACCGACCTGTCCGTGCTCTACAGCGGCTTCCGGGCCGTGCGCGGCGTCAAGCTCGACGTCGCCAAGAACGACATCACCGCGTTCATCGGCCCGTCGGGCTGCGGCAAGACGACGGTGCTCCGGTGCTTCAACCGCATGAACGACCTCATCGACGGGGCCAAGGTCGAGGGCTCGCTCAAGTTCCACGGCGTCGACCTGTACGCCAAGGACGTGAACCCCGTCGAGGTCCGGCGGCGCATCGGCATGGTGTTCCAGAAGCCGAACCCGTTCCCCAAGTCGATCTTCGAGAACGTCGCCTACGGCCCCAAGCTGGCCGGCATCCGCAAGAAGGCCGAGCTCGACGAGATCGTCGAGCAGGCGCTGCGGGGGTCGGCGTTGTGGGACGAGGTCAAGGACCGCCTCGGCAAGTCGGCCCTCGGCCTCTCCGGCGGCCAGCAGCAGCGGCTCTGCATCGCCCGGGCCATCGCCGTGCGCCCCGAGGTCATCCTCATGGACGAGCCGTGCTCGGCGCTCGACCCGGTGGCCACCCTGCGCATCGAGCAGCTCATGCAGGAGCTGAAGGACGAGTACACGATCATCATCGTGACCCACAACATGCAGCAGGCCGCCCGGGTCTCGGACCGAACGGCCTTCTTCTCCGTCGACGTCGACGCCACGTCGGGCGACCGCACCGGCGAGCTCGTCGAGTACGACCGGACCGAGAAGATCTTCAGCCAGCCCTCGGACTCCCGCACCGAGGACTACGTCACCGGCCGGTTCGGCTGATCGTGACCGACGCCCCCGGCTCCACCAACGGCCCCGAGCGAGGCACGCCCCGCGCCCTGCGGCCCGGCTACGCCGCCGAGCTCGACCAGCTGCACCTGCAGGTCGAGCTGATGGCCGTCCGCGTCGACCAGAACCTCGAGCGCACGCGCACCGTCCTGCAGACCGGCGACCTCGCCCTGGCCGACCAGGCCATCGCCGCCGACGACGACATCGACGCCATGAGCGTGTCGCTCACCGAGCGCTGCTACGACCTCCTCGCCCGGGAGCAGCCCGTGGCCGGGGACCTGCGCTTCGTGGTGTCGGTCCTGCGGGTGCTCGGCGAGTTCGAGCGCATCGGCGACCTCGCCCTGCGGGTGGTGAAGCTGGCCCCGGACTTCGCCCTCCTCACCCGCAACGCCAGCACCTACGACCTGCTGCTGGCCATGGCCGACGCCGCCATCGACCGCTACCGCGAGGCCATGCGGGCGTGGTCCGGGCCCAGCGCGGAGCTGGCCCGGCACCTGCTGGAGACGCCGTCGATCGCCGGCCACCTCGAGGAGCGGCTCACCACGGAGCTGGTCGCCCTGCAGGGGTCCGGCGCGGCGGCGGTGGCGATCCGTACCCTGGTCGCTGGGAAATCCCTCGAACGCATCGCCGACCACGCCGGCATCATCGGGGCCCGGCTGCTCTTCCTGGTCACGGGCGACGCCGGGCACCTGGCGCACGAGGTCCGCTAGTGGCCGACCAGGGAGAGGCACCACCGATGTCCGACATCCGCACCCAGTTCCACGCCGAGCTCGACGGCATCCAGGCCGAGACCGTGCGCCTGGCCGCCATGGTCACCGAGCGGATCCCGTGGGGCACCGAGGTGCTGCTCGGCAGCGACCTCGCCGAGGCCCAGCGCCTCATCGACGCCGACGACGACCTGGACGTCCTCTCCATCGAGCTGGAGGAGCGCTGCTACCAGGCGCTGGTGCTGCAGGCCCCCATGGCCCGCGACCTGCGCGCCATCGTCACGGCGCTGCGCCTGGTGTCGGAGCTGGAGCGCTCGGGCGACCTCATGGTCAACGTGGCCAAGGCCATGCGTCGGCTCTACGGCAGCGAGATGGACCCGAAGCTGCGCGGCCTCGTGTCGCGCATGGCCGAGGAGGCCCAGCGCCTCATGCTCGTGGCCATCGACTCCTACGCCGAGGCCGACGCCGGCAAGGCGGCGGCGCTCGACGACATGGACGACCGGCTCGACACGCTCCACACCGAGTACATCCAGGCCATCTTCGAGAGCCACCGGGCCGGCAACGTCGACCTCGAGGCGGGCGTGCAGCTCGCCCTGGTCGGTCGGTACTACGAGCGCATCGGCGACCACGCTGTGAACATCGGCGAGCGGGTGCGCTACATGGTCACCGGGTGGCTGCCCGAGCACACCGGCGCCGCTCGCGCCGCGGCGCGCACCGAGCCCGACGGTCCGGACGCCTAGCGCCGTGGCCGACCTGGGCGCCCGGAGGCGGAGCTGATGTTCCGCGCCAACCAGGTCCGGCAGCGGCTCGACGCGCTCCGGGGCCGCTTCGAGCGTGCCCCCGGTCCCGGGTCCACGTCGGTCGACGACGCCGCCGAGCGGCTCGTGCGCGCCGTCGACCAGCACTTCGCCCACCAGGCCGCCACCACCGCCACCGCCGATCGCCTCGTCGGCGCCCTCGACGTGATCCCCCAGGGGATCGTGCTGGCCGACGCCGACGGGCAGGTGGTCTTCCGCAACCGGGCGGCATCGGGCTTCTTCGCCGCCCGCCACAGCGAGGCGCTGGTCGAGTCGGCCATCGCGGAGCTGATCGCCGCAGCCGTGCAGGGCGAGGCCACCACCCGCACGCTCGACCTCTACGGGCCACCGCGGCGCGCCCTGCAGCTGCGGGCCGTCCCCCTCGAGGGCAGCACCGGCGTCGGCGAGGGCGCCTTCCTCGTGGTCGAGGACGTCTCCGAGCGCCAGCGGCTCGACGCCGTGCGCCGGGACTTCGTGGCCAACATCAGCCACGAGCTCAAGACGCCGGTCGGCGCCCTCGGGCTGCTGGCCGAGACGCTGGCCGAGGAGACCGACCCGGTCGTCTCCCAGCGCCTGGCCGGCAAGATGCAGCGCGAGGCGTTCCGGGTGGCCCGCACCATCGACGACCTCCTCCAGTTGAGCCAGATCGAGTCGAGCGAGCTGCCGGACCGCGAGGTCGTCCCGGTCCACCTCGTGCTGGCCGAAGCGGTCGACCGCACCCGGCCCGGCGCCGAGCTGGCCGACGTGCGCCTCGCCGTGGCCGAGCCGGCCCGCCGGCTCAGCGTGGTGGGCGACCGCCGCCAGCTCGTGTCCGCGGTCGCCAACCTGTGCGACAACGCCGTGAAGTACTCCGACGCCGGCGCCGAGGTGTGCCTGAGCAGCCGCCTCGAGGGTGACGTGGTCTGCATCGACGTGGCCGACCAGGGGATCGGGATCCCGGCCCGGGACCTCGAACGGGTCTTCGAGCGCTTCTACCGGGTCGACCGGGCCCGCAGCCGCGACACCGGCGGCACCGGCCTCGGCCTCGCCATCGTCCGCCACGTGGTCGCCAACCACGACGGCGAGGTCACCGTCACCTCTCGCGAGGGTGAGGGCTCCACCTTCACCCTCCGGCTGCCGGCCGGGCCCGGGCTCGCCGCCCTGCCGCTCGAGCCCGCGCCCGACGTCCGCACCCCCGCTCCCACCCCAGAGGAGGCCGTCTCATGAGCCTGGCCCCAGTTGCCCAGAAGGAACGCCCCATGTCTGCACCGACCACCACGATCCTCGTCGTCGAGGACGAGGACAGCTTCATCGACGCCCTCACGGTCGGCCTCGCCCGCGAGGGCTTCCGCGTGCAGGTGGCCCGCGACGGGGCCGAGGCCCTCGACCTGTTCGACGCGGTGGCGCCGGACCTGGTGCTGCTCGACGTGATGCTGCCCAAGGTCTCGGGCATCGACGTCTGCCGCGAGCTGCGCAAGAAGTCGAAGGTGCCGATCATCATGGTCACCGCCAAGGGCTCCGAGATCGACACCGTGGTGGGCCTCGAGGTCGGCGCCGACGACTACGTGTCCAAGCCCTACCGGCTGCGCGAGCTGGTGGCCCGCATGCGGGCGGTGCTGCGCCGCTCGCCCGGTGACGCCGTGGCGCTCGACGGCGATCCCGCCGACGTGCTGGCCGTGGGCGACGTCTCGCTCGACCCGGCCCGCCACGAGGTGCTGATCCGGGGAGACGACGTGGCCCTGCCGCTGAAGGAGTTCGAGCTGCTGACCCTGCTGCTCGAGAACGCCGGCCGGGTCCTGCCTCGCGAGGTCCTGATCGACCGGGTGTGGGGCCACGACTACGTGGGCGACACCAAGACCCTCGACGTCCACGTGAAGCGGCTCCGCGCCAAGGTCGAGGAGGACCCCTCCAACCCCACCCGCATCGTCACCATCCGGGGCCTGGGCTACAAGTACGAGACCCCCAAGCCCGTCCGCGCCTGATCGAGGCCTCGCTCCGGCCCGCGCCGGGTAGGACGGCGGCCGTGCCCCGCCCACCCCGCCGTCGCCGCCGTCAGACGGGTTCCGTACGATGGGTGCCGTGACCGACCCCGCCAACGCCTTCGCCGTGCCCCGCCCGGGCACCCCGGCGGGGGCCAAGGCGTTCATCGTCACGCCCTTCGCCCGCATGGCCCGCACCCACGCGGGCTCGGCCATGGCCGACGCCATGGTGGCGGCCTCGCTCGCCGGCTCGCTGTTCTTCACCCTGCCCGCCGGCGACGCCCGGGTGCCGGTGCTGCGCTACCTGGTGATCACGATGCTCCCGTTCGCGGTGGTCTCGCCGCTGATCGGGCCCATGATCGACCGGATGAAGGGCGGTCACCGCCTGATGGTGATCGGCAGCCTCCTGCTCCGGTCCCTGCTCTGCTACCTCATGGCCACCGTCATCAACGGCGGCAGCCTGCTCTTCTTCCTCTACGCCCTGTGCCTGCTGGTGTGCCAGAAGGCGTACCAGGTGGCCCGCAGCGCCCTCGTGCCCACGGTGGTGCGCAGCGCCACCGAGCTGGTGGAGGCCAACTCCAAGCTGTCGCTGATCTCGGGCATCTCCGGCTTCGTGGGCATCGTGCCCGCCGGCATCCTGCTCAAGCTGTTCGGCCCGCAGTGGTCGCTCGGCCTCGGCATGGTCACCTACGCCGCAGCGGCGGTGCTGGCCTTCGGCATCACCGGCATCCGGGTGGCCGAGGAGTCGGCCGACGAGACCGAGCGCCACGAGCTGCGCGGCGCCGGCATCGTCATGGCCGGCTCGGCCATGGGGCTCATCCGGGCCTGTGTGGGCTTCCTCACCCTGCTGGTCGCCTTCGACTTCCGGGGCGGCGATCGCCCGGCGTGGCAGTTCGGCGTGGTCGGCGGCGCCAGCGTCATCAGCCAGCTCGCCGGCGCCGCGGCCGGGCCTCGCATCCGCTCGCTCACCAGCGAGGAGAACCTGCTCACCGGCGTGCTCGGCCTGCTGGTGGCCGGTGGCCTCATCGCGCTCGTGATCGGCGACGTCGTGGGCGCCACCATCCTCGGCGCCTGCGTCGGCTTCGCCGCCGGCGGCGGCAAGCTCGCCTTCGACTCGATCCTCCAGCGAGACGCACCGGACGCCAACCGCGGCCGCGCCTTCGCCAAGTTCGAGACCCGCTTCCAGGTCACGTGGGTCATCGGCGCCCTGGTGCCGGTGGCGGTCACCATGTCGATCAGCGTCGGGTTCGCCGTGGTGTTCGTGCTGGCGGTCATCGCCCTCACCTCCTACGCCGTCGCCCGCCTCGCCTACGCCCACCGCATGGGCACCCACCAGTCGGCCGCCACCGCGGCAGCGGTCGAGATCGAGGACCGCTTCGCCGAGGTGTCCGGCGAGGTCCGGGGCCGCCTGGCCGGCGCGCCCCGCGCCGCCTTCCGCCGCATCCGGGCCGGGCGCAGCGCCGAGGACGACGGCTACGACGACGACGGCTACCCGATCGAGCCCGGCTACGGCGCCGCCATCGAGGCCGAGGGCCTGGGCGACGACCCGGCGAGCTGGCCGGAGCCGGAGTGGGCCGACGGCGCCACCCACGTCGCCACCGAGCCGGTGACCGAGCTCGAGGCCGACCACCCGCGGCGGCGCGGCCGTCGCCGCCGTGCCCCGGAAGAGGCGCCCACCGCAGTGGCCGCGCCCTACGACGACCTGGCTGCGAGCTCGCCCACGGCGTGGGCGCCGCCGGACGACGGCGCCGAGTTCCCGTGGCAGCCGCCGCCGGAGCCCCACGACGACGGCTACCTCGCCGACGTCGACCCGGACATCGACAACCCGTACCCCTGGACGCCCGACTCGCCCCGTGGGCGCTGAGGAGCCGGCGCCGGCCGCCACCCGGGTGGTGGTGCTGTCGGACACCCACGTGGGCGACGGCACCCGTCGCCGCCTGCCGGACGCCGCCTACGGCCACCTCGAGCGCGCCGACCTGATCGTCCACGCCGGCGACGTCGTCACCGAGGACCTCCTGCACGAGCTCCGCGGCTTCGCCCCGGTGGAGGCGGTGCTCGGCAACAACGACCACGGCCTGGTGGGCATCCTCCCGGAACGGCTGGAGCTGGCCGTCGCCGGCGTCCGCGTGGCCGTGGTCCACGACAGCGGGGCCCGGGCCGGTCGCCCGGCCCGCCTGCACCGCTGGTTCCCCGACGCCGACCTGGTGGTGTTCGGCCACAGCCACGAGCCCTGCGACGAGGTCGGCGTCGACGGCCAGCGCCTGCTCAACCCCGGCTCCTGCACCTGGAAGCGCCGGGCGCCCGTCCACACCCTCGCCGTCCTCGACCTGGCCGCCGGCGCCATCGTGTCGTCCCGCCTCGTCGACCTCGACGCCGGCTGACCGCCTCGCCGAACGATTCCCGTCGCCCCGGGTCGCTGGGCGACCCCGAACGACAGGAATGGCGGAGGTGCGGCGATTCCCGTCGCCCTGGGTCGCTGGGCGACCCCGAACGACAGGAATCCGTGGCCGGGCTGCCGGCCGGGACCTCAGGCGTCGGGGGTGGGCTCGTCGCCGTCGTCGAGGGCCGAGAGGTCGTCGAAGTCGAAGGTGGTGTCGAGGTCGAGCTCGACCTCGATGCCCACGCGGGCGAGCCAGAGGCCGGGGGCGGTGAGCTCGTTGGGCGTGGGCAGCACCTCGGCGCTGCTCCAGAGCTTCTCGAGCCCCTCGGCTCCCGCCCGCTCGACGATGCCGTCGACGAACGCCCGGCCCCGGTCGAAGTGGTCCTGGGTGAGGTCGAGGCCGAGGAGCCGCTCCACGAAGCGGTCGCTGGAGGAGGACTCCACCCGACGGCGGTGCATGGCCTCGGTGATCTGGCCGTAGGAGCCGATGAGCCCGCCGCCGATGCGGTCCATGATGTGGTCGACGTAGCCGACGATGGTGGACACCAGCGTCTCGAGCCAGGGGAGGAGCTCCTCCTGGCGGGCCGACCGCACCGCGCCGAGCACGACCTCGGGATCGCCCATGAGCTCCTGGAAGCGGGCCATGGGGTCCCCGCCGGTGGGATCGACGTCGAGGTCGCCGAGCTTCGAGCCCAGGGCATCGGGATCGGACTCGAAGGCGCCGGCGTAGTCGCCGAGCAGCTCGTCGAGCCGGGCGCGGACGTGGGGGAGGCCGAGCACGGCGTGGTGGGTGAGCTGGTGGAGGCAGACCCAGAGGCGGAGGTCGTCGCCGTCCATGGACCAGTCGGTGCCGAAGGCCTCGATGTTGGTGGCCACCACCAGCAGGTCGTCGCTGGGCGGGCGGGGGATGGGAAGGTCGAAGAGGCCGAAGCTGCGGTTGGCCAGGTGGCCCACCAGCGAGCCGGTGGTCATCCCGAGCAGCATCGGGCTGAGCAGGCCCATGATCTGGCCCAGCCAGGCCTCGGTGGGGTCGCCGGAGGCGTCGTCGGTGGGGACGGCCGGGATGGCCGGGTGACCGGTGGCGCCCGGCGTGGGCGGGTGCAGGGCGACGGCCATGCGCTCGATGAGCGGCTTGAACGCATCGAGCGTGGTGAGGGCCCACTGCGTGCGGTTCACGGGGGAGATGGTGACGGAGCGGCCGGTGGTGGAGGTGGAGAGGCCGGTGGCCTGCGAGACGTGCAGGTCGGCCACCCGCGCCAGCTGCTCGAAGCGGATGCGCTCCAGCGGATCGACGTTGGGCTCGCTCTCGCCGCCGGTGGCGATCGACAGCGCCAGCTGCCGGGCGCCGTCCCACTGCACGGGGCCCTGGGTCCCGAGCATCTTGAGGAGGTCTCCGAAGAAGGGCATCCCCTCGAACGGGTTGCTGCCGGAGGTCATGGAGGCATCGTAGGACCCGATCTGCGCGCTCGGACATCGGCGGGGCCGGCGACGCAAGCCCCGTGGGCGGTTCCCACGTCTGGCAGCGGTGGCCTTCGGGCAGGCAAGCTCCCCTCATGGCACGACTGGTGGTGACCGGAGCGGCGAGCCCGCTCGGCCGACGGGTGGCGGCGCTGCTCGCCGAGCGCGACGACGTGACGTCGGTCGTGGCGGTCGACCTGCGCGCCGCCGACGCCCCCGGCGTCGAGCTGCACCGGCTCGACCTGGCCACCGCCGACCTCACCGCCTCCTTCGAAGGGGCCGACGGCGTCCTCCACCTGGCCTCGGTGTTCGGTCCGGCCATGTGGGGCCCGGAGATCGCCGACGCCGTCGAGGTGACCCTCGCCCGTCGGGTGCTGGCCGCCGCCGACAAGGCGGGTGCCGAGCGGGTCGTGCTGATCTCGAGCGCCACCGTCTACGGCCCGTGGGCGAACAACGCCGTGCCGCTCACCGAAGAGGCACCGCTGCGACCCCACCCGGGCCTGTCCTTCGCCGTGCAGAAGGCCGAGATCGAGCGCCTCGCCGCCGACTGGGCCGCCGACCACCCTTCGGCCACCGTCGCCCGCCTCCGCCCCGCCACCACCGTGCACGAGGGCGCCGGCGGCTGGCTGGCCGAGGCGCTCCACGCCGCGTCCCGCCTGCCCACCGGCGACGACACCCCGGCGCAGTACCTCCACCTCGACGACCTCGCCTCGGCCGTGGTGGCGGCGTGGGCCAGCGGGCTGCAGGGGCCCGTCAACGTGGCCCCCGACGGCTGGCTCACCCCCACCGAGCGCAAGGCGCTCGACCCGGTGCCCAAGCTGCGCCTGCCCGAGCGGGTGGCCGTGGCCGTGGCGAACTGGCGCTGGCGGCTCCGCCTGGCGCCCACCCCGCCCGGCATCCTCGCCTACGCCCGCCACCCGTGGGTGGTGGCCAACGACCGCCTCGCCGAGACGGGCTGGACCGCGAGCCACAGCAACGAAGAGGCCTACGTCGCCGGCCACGAGGCCCGCGCCATCGAGTCGATCAGCCCCCAGAAGCGCCAGGAGCTCGCCCTCGGCGTGACCGGCGTGGCCCTCGCCGGCACCGTCGCCGGCGTCGTCGCCCTCGTCCGCCGCCGCCGCCAGCGCTGACGCCCCGCCCGGAGGCGCCGGACGCCGCGCCTCCTGCCGACTCGGGAACTCGTCGCAGTTGGCCGACGCATCGGTCGGTTTCTGCGACGAGTTCGGTGGCTCGGACGTGGGTGGCGGCCCGTGGGTCGGTCGTGCGCCCGGGAACTTGTCGCACTTGGACGACGCCGGGGTCGGTTTCTGCGACGAGTTCGTGGAGTGGCGGTCGCGCTCCCGGAACTTGTCGCAGTTGGACGACGCCCGGGTCCGTTTGTGCGACGAGTTCGGCGGAGGGGGTGGCTTCAGCCGCCGAGGGTGGCGGTGAGCTGGCGGGTCTTGCCGGCTCGGCGGACCTCCACGACCGTGCGGTCGCCGGGCTCGCGGCTGCGGAGGCCGACGACGAGGTCGCTGGCGTCGTCGACGGGGCGGCCGCCGACGGCGGTGACGACGTCGCCGGGGCGCAGGCCGGCCTTGGCGGCCGGGCTGCCTGGGGTGACCTCGGTGAGGTGGGCGCCGCCCTCGACCTCGAGCAGCGAGGCCTGGCCGGGGTCGAGGTCGACGGCCTCGACCCCGAGCCAGGCGCGGCGGACCTCGCCGTCGTCGCGCAGCGCGGAGGCGGTGTCGATCACCGCTGCGCCGGAGGCGACCGTGCCCAGTTGGTGCTCGCCGGAGTTGCCGAGCACCATGCCGAGGAGGCCGCCGTCGACGTCGACCAGGGCGCCGCCGAGGGCGTCGGCCGGCACCTCGCGATCGAGCTGGACGGCGTCGTGCAGGACGAGGTCGCCGACGGTGGCCCGCAGGCTGACGGACCGGACCAGGACCGACGACACGGTGGCGTGGCCGTCGTCGTTGCCGGCGTCGCCGCCCGGTGCCCCCACGAGGGCTGCGGGCTCGCCGGCCTTGAGCTTGCTGGTGGCCAGCGTGATCGGGGTGCCGGCGGTGCGGTCGACCACCAGCGAGGCGATGCCGGTGGCGGCGTCGACGCCGGCGAGGCGGGCCTTGCGGCTCACGCCGTCGTCGCCGACCACCACGAGCTGGGTGGCGCCGACCACGACGGGCATGGCGGCGGCGAGGGTGCCCCGGTCGTCGATCCAGAGGGCGCTGCTGGTGCTCCAGCCGCCGTCGTGCTCCACCCGGAGCGTGGCGAGCGAGGGCGCCATCTGCGCCGCGAGGCGCTCGGTGGGGACCGGGTCGGTGGAGAAGCTGGCCTGCTGGGTGGTGGCGGCGCTGCGCACGGCGTTGGCGGGGAGGTCGTGCTCGACCACCCGGGTGGGCCGGGCCAGCCACATGGCGCCGAAGGCCACCACGGCACCGGCGAGGCAGGCGCCGATGAGCGCACCCGTGGCCGGGGAGCGGCGATCGGTCCGGCCCGCCGGGGCGGATCCCACGAACGGGTGGGCCACGCCCGCACCCAGCTCGGACGGGTGCCGCCAGAGTCGGTCCTCGGGGGGCAGCAGTCGGTCGGGGACGGGCCGTTCGTCGTCGGGATCGTCGTCGAACGGCATGGGTGGCGATGGTAACGACCCCTCCGGCGGGTTTGGCCGCGGCATGACCCCTACGATGGGGGGGTGCCCGTCGACCAGCAGCCGCTCGCCGCGCCGCCTGCGGGCGACGACTGGCTCGCGTGCGTGGACGCAGCCCTCGACCCCGGCGCCGCGCCGAGCTGGGCCGTCGTGCCGTCCTGTGGCGCGGTGGTCACCTTCACCGGCACGGCGCGGGACCACGCCGATGGGCGCACCGGCGTCACCCTGCTGGAGTACGAGGCCTACGAAGAGCACGTCGTGCCCGTCCTGCGCACCGTCGCCGCCGAGCTCCGCCGCCGCCACCCGGACCTGGGGCGGGTGGCGCTGTGGCACCGCACCGGGGCCCTCGCCGTCACCGACGTCGCCGTGGTGGTCGCCGTCAGCACCCCGCACCGCGACGCCGCCTTCGAGGCGGCCCGCTGGGCCATCGACGAGGTCAAGGCCGCAGCGCCGATCTGGAAGCGCGAGCACCACGACGGCGGGGTCGACTGGGGCCGGTGCGACCACCGCGAGGGCCACGGCGCTCCGGTCGAGCGCCACGAGGTGACCGCCTGATGGGCGTGCTCCTCTTCATCCTCGTGCCCGTGGCCGTGGTGGCCATCGCCGCATCGGTCAGCTGGGTGCGCAACCGCCAGCCCACCTCCCTCCAGTCCGGGGTCGACTCCTTCCGCCGCGAGATGGACGCCCTGTCGCCGGATGCCGCTCCCGCCCCGCGCCGCCGGCCGGACCCCGGCGCCGGTCCCGGGCCCGGCGGGCCGTCGGGCCCCCGGCGCCCGCCGGGCCAGGATCGGCCCACCTGATGGCGCGCGACCTCGCGATCGACCTCGGTACCGCCAACACGCTCGTCTACGCCAAGGGCCAGGGCATCGTCCTGAACGAGCCGTCGGTGATCGCCCTGAACCAGCAGACCGGCGACGTGCTGGCCATGGGCCAGGAGGCGTGGCAGATGATCGGGCGCACGCCCGGCTACATCGTCGCCGTCCGGCCCCTGCGCCAGGGCGCCATCACCGACTTCGACGTGACCCAGCGCATGATCCGGCTGCTGCTCCAGCGCGCCGGCGTGTCGAAGTTCAACCGGCCCCGCGTGGTCATCTGCGTGCCGTCGGCCATCACCGAGGTCGAGCGCCGCGCCGTCACCGAGGCCGCCCGCCGGGCCGGCGCCGCCGACGCCCAGCTCATCGAGCAGCCGATGGCCGCCGCCCTCGGCGCCTACCTCCCGGTCAACGAGCCCATCGCCAACATGGTCATCGACGTCGGCGGCGGCACCTCCGAGACGGCGCTGATCAGCCTCGGCGGCGTGGTGGCGCTGCAGGCCGTGCGGGTCGGGTCGTTCGACATCGACGCCGCCATCCAGTCGTTCATCCGGCGCGAGTACGGCATCGCCGTGGGCGAGCGCACGGCCGAGGAGATCAAGGTCGCCATCGGCTCGGCGTGGCCGGTGCAGGACGAGGTGAAGGCCGAGGTGCGCGGCCGCGACCTCATGAGCGGCCTGCCCAAGACGGTGATCCTCTCGCCGGAGGAGGTGCGCGAGGCCATCGCCGAGCCGGTCGCGTCCATCGTCGACTCCGTCATCGCCTGCCTCGGCGAGGCCCCGCCCGAGCTGGCCCACGACCTCATCCTGCGGGGCATGCACCTGGTGGGCGGCGGCGGCATGCTCAAGGGCCTGGCCCACCGCATCGCCGAGGAGACCGAGATCCCGGTGACGCTCGTCGACGCCCCCCTCGAGGCCGTGGTCATGGGCGCCGGGCGTTGCATCGAGGCCTACGACCAGCTGCGCGTGATGTTCATGGGAGCCCGGGGCTAGCTCCCCGGCCAGGTCCGCTCGGGCCCTTGCTGCGCCCGGCGCAGCGGTGCATCGGTAGCACCCGTCTGACGATGTGTCAGGTCACCCTGGCCCGTTCCGTCAACCTGACCTCCTGGTGCTGGCTAGTGTGACCCGCACCACATCGGCAGATGTGGGCGCCAGGGGAACGCCGACGCAAGGGGATGCCGGGCTGTGGCCCTGCTCGACGTACGTGACATCGAGGTGCGCTTCGGCGGCGTGGTCGCCCTCGACGGCCTGAGCTTCGCCGTCGAACCGGGCGAGATCTGCGCCCTGATCGGCCCGAACGGAGCGGGCAAGACCACCCTCTTCAACTGCGTGAGCCGGCTCTACGAGCCCCACGCCGGGTCGATCACCTTCGACGGTCGGGACCTGCTGGCCCTGGCGCCCCACAAGATCGCCCAGGTGGGCGTGGCCCGCACGTTCCAGAACCTGGCGCTGTTCCCGGCGCTCACGGTGCTGGAGAACGTCATGGTCGGCGCCCACACCGAGGGCAAGGTGGGCTTCGCCCGTGCGCTGCTGCGCATCGGCGTGGGGCGGGAGGAGAAGCGGCTGCGGGGGGAGTGCCGCAGCATCCTCGAGCGGCTGGACCTCGGCCACCTCGCCGACCGCCCGGCGGTGGGGCTGCCCTTCGGCACGCTCAAGCGCCTCGAAGTTCGCTCGGGCCCTGGCGTCGTCGCCCAAGCTGCTCTTGCTCGACGAACCGGCCAACGGCCTCACCCACGGCGAGGTCGACGAGCTGGGCGACACCATCCGCGAGATCCGGGACCAGTTCGCCCTCACGGTCCTGCTCGTGGAGCACCACATGTCGATGGTCATGAGCATCTCGGACCAGGTGGTGGTCATGGAGTTCGGCCGCAAGATCGCCGAGGGCACCCCGGAGGTCGTGCGCAACGACCCCAAGGTCATCGAGGCCTACCTCGGGGCTCCCGCATGAGCCTCCTGGAGCTGCGCGGCGTGCGGGGCGGCTACGGACCGGTCACCGTCCTCCACGACCTCGCCCTGGAGATCCAGGAGGGCGAGGTCGCGGTCATCCTCGGCGCCAACGGGGCCGGCAAGACCACCACCCTGCGGGCCATCTGCGGGATGCTCGACAAGGTCGAGGGCAGCGTGCTCTTCGACGGGTCCGACATCACCAAGCGCTCCACGCAGGCCATCGCCCGGGCCGGGATCGCCCACGTGCCCCAGGGCCGGGGCACCTTCGGCGACCTGTCGGTCGACGACAACCTCCGGCTCGGCGCCATCTCCCGCAAGGACGGCGGCGTCGCCTCCGACCTCGAGCGGTGGTACGAGGCGTTCCCCCGGCTGGCCGAGCGCCGCACCCAGGCGGCCGGCTCCATGTCCGGCGGCGAGCAGCAGATGCTGGCCATCGCCCGGGCGCTCATGTCCCGGCCCCGCCTGCTGCTGCTCGACGAGCCGTCGCTGGGCCTGGCCCCGCTGATCACCAAGGACCTCTTCGAGCGGCTGGGCAAGATCAACGAGGCCGAGGGGCTGACCATGCTGGTGGTGGAGCAGAACGCCAGCCTCGCGCTGGCCATCGCCGATCGGGGCTACGTGCTCGAGACCGGCAACATCGTCGCCACCGGCGACGCGGCGTCGCTCGCTGCCGATGAAGACGTCCGCAAGGCCTACCTGGGGTTCTGATGATGATCTTCGCTGCCACCTCCGGAGCCCAGCTCTTCTTCGACCAGGTCATGAACGGCGTCGGCACCGGCGTCATCTACGCCTCGGTCGCGCTGTCGCTGGTGCTCATCTACCGCACCACCGGGCTGCTCAACTTCGCCCAGGGCGAGCTCGCCCTCTTCTCCACGTTCATCACGTACTGGTTCGCCCACGAGCAGGGGCTGCCCATCGTGGCCGCCCTGCTGGCGTCGGTGGCGGTGAGCTTCGTGGGCGGGGCGCTCATCGAACGGGTCCTGATCCGCCCGGTCGAGGGGGCGTCGAGCCCGCTCAACGTCGTCATCGTGACGCTGGGCCTGTTCCTCGCCGTGAACGCCCTGGCGTCGCTGATCTTCATCAAGCCCGGCCAGGAGGCGCTGCAGATGCCCCGCATCTTCCCCACCGGGGACCTCGCCCTGGGCATCCGCACCAGCACCGTCGGCTTCGCCGCCGTGCTGGTGATCGAGTGCCTGCTGCTCTACCTCCTGCTCCAGAAGACCAAGCTCGGCCTGGCCCTGCGGGCCGTGGCCTCCAACCCCGAGTCGGCCAAGCTGGTGGGGATCAACACCGGCACCATGCTGATGGTGGGCTGGGCGCTGGCCGCGCCGATCGGTGCGGTGGCCGGTTCGCTGGCCGCCACCCGCCAGAGCGGGTTCGACGCCTCGCTCATGCAGCAGGTGCTGGTGTACGCGTTCGCGGCGGCGGCGCTGGGCGGCTTCGACAGCCCGCTCGGGGCGGTGGTCGGCGGGCTCATCGTGGGCATCGCCGACTCCCTCACCATCCAGTACGTCGACGCGCTCGACGGCATCGAGCTGGTGGTGCCGTTCGTGCTCATCCTGGTGGTGCTGCTCGTGCGGCCCAACGGCTTGTTCGGGCGGACGATCGTGGAGCGGGTCTGATGGCGCAGCCGACGGCCATCGGGGCCGAGACCGCCATCGGGACGCCCGCACCGGGCCGGGCCGGCACCGTGCCGTGGCTGCGGATCGTGGTGGGGGTGGTGGCCGCCGGCATCGCCCTGTGGCTGCCCACCTACTACCCCGAGGACACCACCACCGTCTTCGCCCAGGTCTTCTACCTCGCCATCGCCGCCATGGGCCTCAACCTGCTCACCGGCTTCAACGGGCAGGTGTCCATCGGCCACGGCGCCTTCTTCGGCGTCGGGGCGTTCACCTCGGCGATCCTGGTGGTCGACCACGGCTGGGCCATCGAGGCCACCATCCCGGTGGCGGCGGTGCTGGCCGCCGCCCTGGGCGTGGTGATCGGCTTCCCGGCGCTGCGCGTGAAGGGCCTCTACCTCGCCCTCATCACGCTGGGTCTGGCGGTGTTGTTCCCCCGCGTGACCGCCAAGTTCGTCGAGGGGCCCGGTGGCGTGCCGCTGCTGCAGCCCAAGCGCGGCCAGGTGGCGAGCTACTACCCGGACCTCCTGGCCGACGACCAGTACCGCTACTACCTGTGCCTGGCCATCATGGTCGTGCTGTTCGTGCTGGCCTCGAACCTCATGCGGAGCCGGGCCGGCCGGGCCATGATCGCCGTGCGGGACCAGGAGGTGGCGGCCTCCACCGTGGGCGTCAACGTGGCCGGCGTGAAGGTAGCCTCGTTCGCCCTCTCGGCGGCCTACGCCGGGGTGGCCGGTTCGCTCTCGGTCCTCGTCGACCGGGTGGCCGACGCGCCGAACCCGCTCACCTACTTCCAGCGCTCCATCGAGTTCCTGATCGCCGTGGTCATCGGCGGCGCCGCCACCATCACCGGCCCCCTGCTCGGGGCGGCGTTCCTGGTCTTCATCCGCAAGCGCTTCGAGGGCACCGAGGCCATGGCGCCGGCGCTGCTCGGTGGCTCGCTGATGCTCGTGGTCTACGTCCTGCCCGACGGCATCGTCGGCGGGTACCGCCGGCTCGCCCGCCGGGTCCTGGCCTCCCGCCGCCCGTCCGATCCCGCCACGCCGCCGCCGTCGTCCGGCTCCCCTCCTCCCGACCACCCACCGACGCCACCGGATCCCGTGGCCGACCCATCCCCCTCCTAGGAGACACCCCCATGCACCGCACCCGAACCCTGCGAGCCGTCCCGCTGCTGCTCGCCTTCGCCCTCCTCGTCGCCGCGTGCGGCGGGGGCCGGTCCGACGACAACGCCGACAGCAAGGACAACGGGTCGAAGACGAGCGACTCGACCGACAGCTCGGGCGGCTCGGGCGTCGACACGAGCGACTGCCCCGACAACGACACCGCCGGGATCGACGGCGACACCATCACCCTGGCGTCGTCGTTCCCGCAGTCGGGCCTCACCTCCGCCTTCGCCCAGATCTCCAAGGGCTACAAGGCCTACTTCGCCAAGCTGAACCAGGCCGGCGGCGTCGAGGTCGACGGCAAGAAGTACAAGATCGAGGTGGTCGACAAGGACGACGAGTACAACGCGTCCAAGACCGTCCAGAACATCAACGAGGAGGTCGGCACCGACGGCGACAAGGCCTTCGCCGTCTTCAACGTGGTCGGCACCGCCAACAACGTCGCCATCCGCGAGAGCCTCGACGAGAGCTGCGTGCCGAACCTGTTCGCCGCCACCGGCTCGCCGGCGTGGGGCAACCCGGACTTCCCCTGGCTGGTGGGCTCCACCCTGGCGCCGTACACCCTCGAGGCCGTGGCCTACGCCAACTACCTGAAGGACGAGCAGCCCGACGCCAAGGTGGCGATGCTCGTGCAGGACGACGACTTCGGCAAGGCCTACGAAGAGGGCTTCAAGGACGCCATCAAGGGCACGAAGATCACCGTGACCAAGGTGGCCACGTACCCCACCGGCTCCAACGAGGTCGCCTCGCAGGTGACCAGCCTCGCCGCCACCGGGGCCGACGCCTTCTTCGACGGCGCCACGCTGCTGGCGTGCCCGAACGCCCTCGAGGAGGCCACGTCCTCCAACTGGGAGCGCACGAGCACCTTCGTCTCCGGCACCTGCATCTCCAAGACCCTGATGGGCCTGGCCGGCCAGAACGCCGACGGCGTCCTCGCCACCACCAACATCAAGGACCCGCTGAACCCGGCGTTCAAGGACGATGCGGCCATGAAGGAGTACCGGGCCACCCTGGCGGAGTTCGGTGACGACAAGGTCGACCCCGACAACGGCATCGTGGCCTACGGCTACACCCAGGCCGCCCTGCTGCAGTACGTGCTGGAGCAGTCGCCGAAGCTGACCCGCTCCTCGGTGCTCGACACCCTGCGCACCATCGACACCAAGGGCCTGGGCCTGCTGATCGACGGCGTCGACGCCAAGATGTCGGCCGACGATCCCTACCTGGCCGAGAACCTGCAGCTCATCCAGTACGACGCCGGGAACAAGTACTTCACCAACGTCGGTGACGTCATCGACTTCGAGGGCAAGACGGCCGACCTCACGCCGAAGGACCTCATCGACAGCTGACGGCTAACGGCTGACAGCTGACGGCTGACGGCTGGCAGCGGACCAGCCGGCACCCGTCCGGGCGGCCGAGCCGCTCAGACCGGGTGGAGGTAGCGGGCCAGGGCCTCGGGGTCGACCACGACCCCGAGGCCCTCTCGCGTGGTGAGCCAGTCGCGGTTGCGGCGGTGCAGGTCGTTCGCCGGATCGAAGCGGTTGAGGACCACCACCAGCTCGCGGTCGGTGAACGGCGCGGCCGACAGGATGACGGCGTTGACGGTGCCCAGCCCGGCGTCGGCCACCAGCACGACGACGTCGGGGTCGATCGCCTGGGCCAGGTCGACCGCGTCGCCGTCGGCGCCGATGGGGGAGCGGGGGCCGCCCACGGTCTCCAGCCAGCCGATGTCGGGCACCGGCTCGGGCCACCGCAGCTCGGCCAGCAGGTCGGCCATGGTGGGCACCGGCAGGCCCAGCGCGGCGGCCGCCATGGGCGGGGCCATCGGCACGGTGTAGCTCCGGTGCGCCGGGCAGACGTCGAGCGGATCCTCGCCGGTGGCGCCGGCGAGCACCTCGCTGTCGGACGGGCCGGGCTCGGCGGGGTCGGCCGACTGGGCCGGCTTGCGCGCCGCGACCGTGGCGCCGGCGCCGCGCAGGAGGGCGAGGGTCTGGCCGCCCATCCACGTCTTGCCGATGTCGGTGGCGGTGCCGATGACCAGCACGAGGCGGCGCGGGCGGGGGTGCACGGGGTGGGTCACGGTCCCCAGCCTGGCTCAGCCGAGCGACTCGGCGGGAGGCCGAGCGCGCACCTCGGCCACCGCGGCCACCAGCCGGGCCACCTCGCCGTCGCTGTGCGCGGCGGAGAACGTCACGCGCAACCGGCTGGTGCCGGGCGCCACCGTGGGCGGCCGGATGGCCGGGACGAGCAGGCCCTGGTCGAGCAGGCGAGCGGCGGCGTCGAGCGCCACCTCCTCGTCGCCCAGCACCACGGCCACGATGGGCGACGGGTGGCCGGGGCGCAGGGCGTCGACGTGGCGGCGCAGGGTGGCCCGCAGGCGCGTCCCCTCGGGACCCCGCACGATGCCCAGGCTGGCCCGGGCGGCGGCGGCGTCGGCAGGGCTCAGGGCGGTGGTGAAGATGCCGGAGCGGGCCACGTTCACCAGCAGGTCGGCCACCCGGCCGGAGCACGCGGCGAAGCCGCCCAGCGCGCCCAGCGCCTTCGACAGGGTGCCCACCCGCACCACCTCGACCCCGGCCAGGTCCTCCGGTGAGGGGTCCGGGCCCAGCACGGCGTGGGCCTCGTCGAGCACCAGCAGGGCGCCGTGGCGTCGGCAGATGGCGGCGACGGCGGCCACGTCGAGCGCGTCGCCGTCCATGGAGAAGACGGTGTCGGCCACCACCACGGTGGGGGCGGCCTCGGCCGCCACCAGCGCCTCGAGCTCCTGGAGGTCACCGTGGCGCCAGATGGTCACGTCGGCCCGAGCGAGGCGGGTGCCGTCGATGATCGAGGCGTGGTTGCGCGAGTCGGAGATGATGCGCACGCCGGCGGTGCCCAGGGCGGTGAGCACGCCCAGGTTGGCGGCGAAGCCGGTGGGGAAGAGCACGGCGCGCTCGGTGCGCTTCCACTCGGCCAGCTCGCCTTCGAGGTCCCGGTGGATCGGCCGGGCGCCGGTGATGAGCCGGGCGCCGCCGCTGCCGGTGCCCCACCGCTCGATGGCGGCGTGGGCGGCGGCGAGGACGTCGGGGTGGATGGACAGGCCGAGGTAGTCGTTGGAGGCGAACGAGACGACGCTGCGGCCCGAGGCCGTGAGGGTGCCCCGGGGGCCCCAGGCGTCGAAGTCCCGTGGCTCGCGCCACCGCCCGTCGGCGCGGATGGCGGCGAGGCGCCGGTCGAGCCAGTCGGACCAGTCGCCGGCTCGGCGATCGCCGGCCGGGAGGGGCCCGGTCACGCCCCGGTGACCTCGGTGATGGCCGCCGCCAGCACGTCGACGATGCGCTCGATCTCGGGGCCGGTGATCGTGAGCGGCGGCATGGCGACGATGACGTCGCCGAGCGGCCGGATGAGCACGCCTCGGTCGATGCACGTCGCAGTGACCTTGCGGCCCCAGCGCAGGTCGTCGGTAGGTGGGGCCAGCTCGACGCCCACCATGAGGCCCTGCTGGCGGACCTCGGCCACGGCGGCGAGCGGGGCGACCCGCTCCGCCAGGCCGGCGGCCAGCTGGGCGGCCCGCTCGCCGACGTTCGCCAGCACGTCCCACTCGTCGAGCAGCTCGAGGTGGCGCAGGGCCACGGCGGCGGCGAGGGCGTTCCCGCTGTAGGAGTGCCCGTGGTAGAAGGTCCGCTCCGACAGGTCGGGGCCCAGGAACGCCTCCCACACCCGCTCGCTGGCCACGGTGGCCGACAGGGGCAGGTACCCGCCGGTGATGCCCTTGCCCACCACCAGCAGGTCCGGTCGGGTGCCGCACTGCTCGGTGGCGAACAGCGTGCCGGTGCGACCGAAGCCGGTGGCCACCTCGTCGTGGATCACCAGCACGTCGTGCTCGGCGGCGGCCCGGGCCACCGCGGCCACGGCCTCGGCCGGCACCAGGGCCATGCCCGCTGCGCCCTGCACCAGCGGTTCGAGGACCACGGCGGCGAGCTGGTGGCCGTGCTCGGCGATGATCGCCACGGCGGCCTCGACCGCGCCGGGCTCGCCGAGGCTCGGGGACCGCAGAACCGGGAAGCGCAGCGGGTCGAAGACGGTGGTGCCGAAGCCGCCGTCGCCCACAGCCAGCGAGCCGATGGTGTCGCCGTGGTAGGCGCCACCGAAGGCGAGGTACGTCGTGCGGGTGGTGGTGCCCTGGTTGGTCCAGAACTGGAAGGCGATCTTGAGGGCCTGCTCCACGGCGGCCGCGCCGTCGGAGGCGAAGAGGAACTTGGCGCCGTCGACCGGCACCCGGGGAGCCAGGGCCTCGGCCAGCTCGATGACGATGCGGTTGCCGTTGCCCAGCATGGTGCTGTGCGCCACCCGGTCGATCTGGTCGCGCAGGGCCTGGTCCAGCTCGGGCACGGCGTGGCCGAGCGTGGTGACCCACAGCGAGGAGATGGCGTCGAGGTAGCGGTTGCCGTCGACGTCGATCAGCTCACGGCCCTCGCCGCGCTCGACGATGACGGGCCGGTTCTCGGCGTAGGACGCCATCTGCGTGAAGCCGTGCCAGACGACGGCGGCGTCTCGTTCGATCCAGCTCGGGGTGTCGGCCACGGCGTCGAAACCTAGTGCGGAGCCTCTCCACCGCCCTCGTCCGGGGCGTCGTCCGCGTCCTCGGCGGCACCGGGGCCGGCGAGGTCCTCGGCCACCTGGCGGACCTGCCAGTCGCGGTCGGTGAGGGCCCGCTCGAAGGCCGCGTCGACCTCGTCGCCCTCGAAGGGGGCGAGGGCGATGACGGCCCGACGGCGGACCGTGGCCTTGTCGGTGGTGGCGGCCAGGATCGCCGGCAGCGCGGCCGGGTCGCCGAGCGAGCCGAGGGCGGCCACCGCCGACTCGCGCACCAGCGCGTCGTCGGCCTCGGTGGCCAGCACGGCGAGGCGGGCGACGGCGCCGGGCTCGGCGGGGTCGCGCTCGCCGGCGGCCCACGCCGCCGCTTCGACGACGACGGGATCGGGGTCGTCGAGCAGGCCGACGATGGCGACGGCGGCCGCCACGGTGCCGCCGCGCAGCTCGGCCACGAGCTCCGCGGCGCGGATCCGCACGCGGGGGTCGGCATCGGCGACACCGGCCCGCAGGTCCTCCGCAGACAGCGCACCGGCCCGTTGCAGCGCACCGAGCGCGGTGGCCCGGACGGCGCCGTCGGGGTCGTCCAGGAAGGTCCGGACGACGTCGCCCTGACCCCGGTGACCAGCGATCGCGACGGCCCGCCGCCGTCCGGTGGCGTCGGCTACCGTTGGCATCGGCGGATGGGGGGGCGATGGAGCCGGGTGTGGTGGAGACGAACAGACGGGCTCGCGCGGAGGCCACGAGGCAGCAGCTGCTGGCCGCTGCCCGGGCGGTGTTCGCCGAGAAGGGCTACGGGGCCACGACGGTGGCCGCGATCACGGCCCGGGCCGAGACCGCGCACGGCACCTTCTACCTGTACTTCAAGAACAAGGAGGCCGTCTTCGTCGACCTGGTCTCCGATGTGCTCGAGGAGCTGTACCAACACTCGTTCACCCCGATCGAGGAGCTCCCCGGCCACTACGACGCGACTCGGTCCCGGAAGCGTATCGCCGGCTTCCTGACCGCCTTCGCCCGCAACGGCGCACTGTGGCGGGCGGTGCTCGAGGGCGCGCTGGCCAGCCCGGTCGTGGAGGCCCACTGGATGGACGCGCGGCGGCGCTTCGTCGACTCCGTGGCCGAGCGCTGGCAGGTCTTCCAGGGGGAGCGGCACGCTGCCCGCCTTCGACACCTCGGTCAGCGCGGCCGCCATGTGCTCGATGCTCGAGTGGGTGGCCTTCACCAGCGTGGCCTTCCACCAGCCGATCGGCGGTGGCGCCAGCACCGAGGGCGGTCCGGAGCAGCTCCTCCAGCCGGCGGTGATCGACGCCCTCCTCGAGGTGTGGACGAGGGCGCTCGGCCAGGCCGGCTGAACGCCGCCCGTGCCCGGCCCCGTGGCAGGCTGTCGACTCTTGTGACCGCTTCGTCCGACCTCGCCGCCCCCGTGCCCCCCGAGCGCGCCTCCTGCGCCGGCCGTGCCGGCCGTGTCCCGGCTCTGGTGGTTCACCGGGCCGCTGCTGCTCCTGGTGCTGGGGGCCATCATCGTGGTGCTGGCCAAGCCGGTGCCCTACATCACGCTCCGCCCCGGCTCGGCCCGCAGCGTCGAGCCGCTCATCACCCTGGAACAGGTGAAGGGCGGGCCCAAGCCCAACGTCGAGCCCGCCGCCGACGACCTCCTGTTCGTCACGGTGTCCAGCCGCCAGCCCAGCGGCATCGAGGCCCTGTGGTTCAGCCGCGACCGCACCGCCCGTGTGCTGCCCGAGAGGGTCATCAACGGCACCCAGACGGCGGAGCAGAACCGCTCCTTCAACCTGCAGCTGATGACGGCGTCGAAGGACAAGGCCGCCAAGGTGGCGCTCGAGCGGGCCGGATACCAGGTGAAGGTCACGCCGACCGGTGCGGTCATCACCGACCTCGACCCGTCGTTCCCGTCGGCCAAGGTCCTCCTGCCGAGCGACACCATCGTCGAGGCCGACGGCAAGGCCATCAAGACGCCCGACGACCTGGTCGCCCGCATCGCCGCCCACCAGCCGGGCGAGAAGATCGCCCTCCAGGTCGACCGGCTGAACCCGCAGGAGACGCTCACCGTCCAGGCGGTGCTGGCCAAGAACGCCAAGACGGGCAAGGCCCAGCTGGGCGTCTCGCTCGAGACCCGCCCGGCCTACACGTTCCCGATCAAGGTCGACATCGACTCCGGTGAGATCGGTGGCCCGTCGGCCGGCCTGGCCTTCACCCTCGCGCTCATCGACCGGTTGACCCCCGGCGACCTCACCGGTCCCGAGCGCGTCGCGGTCACCGGCACCATCGAGCTCGACGGCACCGTCGGGCCCGTGGGCGGGGTGGCGCAGAAGACCGAGGCCGCCATCCGGGCCGGGGCCAAGCTGTTCATCGTGCCCACCGACGAGTACGCCGACGCCAAGGAGGCTGCCCGTGGGCGCCTGCAGGTGCGGCAGGTCACGACGGTCGACGGGGCCCTGAAGATCCTGCGCGAGGTGGGCGGCGACCCGGTCCCGGCCTCCGGCAGCGACGGGTAGCGATGAGCCCGGCGGCCGCGGCCCAGCTCGCCTTCGGCGCCGAGTTCGCCACGTTCCTCGTCGCCGTGGCCGGCGTGGCGTCCGCCCTCCGGCCCGGGCTGCTGTCGGACACGCCGTGGGCCCGCTCGGCGTTGGCCAGCGGCTTCCTGGGCCTGGCCGTCGCCGCCTTCCTGCGTGGCGCGCTCATCGTCCCCGACCCCGGTCGGCCCGTCCTCCAGGTGCTGCGGTTCACCGCCGGGCTGGCCCTGGTGGCCGGGCTCCTGCGGTGGCGGGGGCGCCGCAGCGGGGTGGCGTTCGGCGCCGGCATCATCGGCCTGGCCGCCGCCGGGATCGCCCTGCGCACCCACCACGTCGAGGTGGGCGACGGGCTCCGGGCGCTCAGCGCCGCCTTCCTCGCCGCCGCCCTCGTCTCGGCGGCCCGCCGGTCGATCTCGGCCCGCATCGCGGTGAGCGCCGCGGTGCTGGTGCTCGGCGTGGTGCTCGTGGTGGCCGTCTCGGTCTCGATCACCGTGTCGGACAACGT
The DNA here is from genome assembly GCF_019048865.1 of Aquihabitans sp. G128. Classification (GTDB taxonomy): domain Bacteria; phylum Actinomycetota; class Acidimicrobiia; order Acidimicrobiales; family Iamiaceae; genus Aquihabitans. Next base: position 4,055,942 of record NZ_CP077604.1, read on the forward strand.
CGAGGGCGAGGCGCTCCGGCGCTACACGGCGCGAGCCGAGGCCGAGGCCGACAACGTGCTCGCCGAGGCCCGCACCGGGCTGGGGCCGGCCCGGCTGATCGCCGGCGTGCTGGCGGCCCAGCGGTCGGCCGCCCTCCAGCGGGTGGCCGAGGCCGGGGCGCCGGCCGACGTCGACCGCAAGGACCTCGGCGCCGCCCTCGGCGACCTCACCGACCGGCGCCTGCTCGACATCGGCGACCCGGTGGTGCTGCTGGCGCCCGACGGCTCCTCCACCGCCGCCACCCCCACGGACCTCGCCGCCGCCACCCGGTTCTCGCTGGCCGGCGACCCGGCGGTGCGCGAAGCCCTGTCCGCGGGAGCCGAGCGCCAGGGCGTGGCGGTGATCGGCCGGGAGGCGTTCGCCGTCGCGGTGGCCCCGCTCGTGGTGCGACCCGAGGGCGCCCCGCAGAAGACCGTGGGGGCGGTGGTCGTGGCCCGCCGCCTCGACGACACCTACCTGCGGGTGCTCGGCACCGGCGGCGAGGACCTGTCGTTCGTGCTGGCCACGCCCACCCGGGTGGTGGCCCGCGCCGGGGGTGGCCCGGGTGCCGCGGAGATCGGCGCGCTGGCCCGCCGGGTGGTCGACGACGGCGCCAACCCCCAGGAGCGCCGGTCCGAGGGCTTCGTGGCCGCTGCGCCCATCGAGGGCGGCGACGGCCGCTCGGTCCTGGCCATGGTGGTGGCGGCGCCCGCCGACGCCGCCGAGCACACCCAGGAGGCGCTGTTCCGCACGCTGTTCGTGGTCGCGCTCGGCGCCGCCATGGCGGCGGTGGTCACCGCGGTGTTCGTGGGCGAGCGCATCGGGCGGGGCCTGGGCCGGCTCACCGAGGCCGCCCAGCAGCTCCAGTCGGGCTCGCTCGACACCCGCATCCGGATCCGCTCCGACGACGAGCTGGGCGTGCTGGGCGAGGCCTTCTCGTCGATGGCCAGCTCGATCCGCGTGATGACCGACGAGCTGCGGGCGGTGGCCGCCGACGAGGCCGCGGTGCGCGCCCGCCTCCAGGCCGTGGTCGCCGGCATGAGCGAGGCGCTGGTGGCCGTCGACCGCGCCGGGTCGGTCATCGAGGTGAACCGTGCGGGCGAGGAGCTCCTCGGGCTCGACCGCGCCGATGCCGTGGGCCGGCCGGTCGCCGACACCGTGGCGTGGCGCCTGCTCGACGGCACCGCGGCCCCCATGGACCGTGCCGACCTGCTCGACGGGGTGGCCATGGTGGCCGACCTCGCGGTGGGCGCCGACACCATCCCGGTGGTGGTCACCTCCGGGACGCTCCGCGGCGAGGACGGCTCCGACGAGGGCGCCGTGCTGGTGCTGCGCGACGTGCGCAGCGAGCGCGAGGTCGAGGACCTGAAGTCGTCGATCCTCGCCAACATCGGCCACGAGCTGCGCACGCCCCTCACGCCCATCAAGGGCTACGCCGGCATGCTGCGCGACCGGAAGCTCGACGAGGACCGCACCAAGGCGTTCGCCTCGGAGATCATCAGCGGCGTCGACCAGCTGGAGCGGGTGGTGCGCCAGCTCGTCACCTTCGCCACCATCGCCGCCGGGCACCTGACCGTCGACCCGACGGAGGCCGACGTCGACGACCTGGCCGACGGGCTGCGCACCCGCTGGGCACCGCGGGTGGGCACCGGCCACACGCTCGCCGTCGACGTGGCCGACGGCGTGGGCGCCGCCTGGGTCGACCGTGCCCTCTTCGACCAGGCCGTCGACGAGCTGGTCGACAACGCCCTCAAGTACTCGCCCGACGGCGGTCCGGTCGCCGTGCGCTTCGCACCCGCCGACGGCGACGGCATCGACGAGCCGGCCCACGCCCTCACGGTCACCATCACCGACCGCGGCATCGGCATCCCGCCCGAGCGCCTGGCCACCCTGGCCGACCCGTTCAGCCAGGCCGACCCGTCGAACACCCGCCTCTTCAACGGCCTCGGCCTCGGCCTGGCGTGCGCGGATCGCATCGTGCGGGCCCACGGCGGCCGGCTGGCCTACGCCTCGAACGAGCGTCGGGGCACGTCGGTCTCTATCCTTCTCCCATTGGAGCCGGCTGCCGGGGAGCCGTAGATGAGCGCAGTGCGAGAAGCGGTGGTGGGCAGCGGTCCCATCGGCGCGCCGCGCCCGCTCCACGTCGTGCCGCCGCCCGAGCCCTCCACCGAGCTCGTCCACGTCCCGCGCCGAGCCGGCGCCGGAGGCCGCACCCCCTCGCTCGCGCTTCCACCCCGCCTCGTGGACCTGGCCGGCCGGGCTGGGTCGCCCCTCTCGGGCGCTGCCGGTGGTGGCGGCCGGGCTGCTCGTGGCCGTCGGCGCGGTGGTCATCGGCGGTTCGTCGGCATCCGGGCCCGCCCCGGGCGAGGCGCTGGTGACGGTGCACGGCGTGGCCACGGTGCACCGGGCCGACGGCGGCACCGAGACGGTCACCGACCACACCCGCTTGGAGCCAGGCGACCGCTTCAGCATCCGGTCGGGCTCGGCCGAGCTCGAGCTCGCCGACGACGTGCGGTTCAGCGCGGTGGACCGCAGCGGCGACGTGCCGGCCACCGAGCTCACGATGGCGCGGGTGCCGACCCTGCGGTCCGGTCCGCTGCTGGTGGTCGCCCCGCACGGCACCACCCTCACCTCCGGCAGCGGCGAGGTCCGGCTCACCGGCTCCGCCGCCGCCCGGGTCACCCGCACCTCGGCCGTGGGCGTCGAGGTCTTCCGGGGCCGGGCCACGCTCGACACGGCCGGCCGGACCGTGGCGGTGCCCACGCTCCGCGCCGGAGAGATCGTGGCCGCCGGCGAGCTCAGCGGGACCCGGCCGGTGGCCTATCGAGCATCGGACGCCTGGGACCGTCGCTACCTCGGCCCGGCCATCTCGCTCGACCGCCAGCTCACCTCGCTGCTGCGGGGCATGCGGGCCGACGGCGTCGACGGCGCCGCCCTCGCCCAGAAGGTGCGGGCCCGTGACGACGGATCCCCCTCGGCCACCCGGCTGCAGGCCCTCTTGCGGTCACGGTCGGGCGCGCTCGACTCGGCCGTCGGCGTGGCCATCGTCGGCCTCGCCGGTGACGGCTCCTACGTCGACCGCTGGACCCGCGCCTTCCGGTTCCACGACGCCGGCGCCCCCTGGGGCCTGGTGGCCATGGACCTCGGCGTCGATCCCGACGCGGTCATCGACGCCCTCGGCCGTGCCGCCCAGACCACCCCGTCGCTCGCAGACGGCGCCGCCTCCGACGAGCGGGCCGGCACCACGATCGACCCCGCCACCGGCCTCCCGGTGGCGGGCGGAGACGGCGCGACGGCTGCTGGGCCCGGTGCCGACGGCGGCGCCGGCGGGGTCGACGGTGGCACCGACGGGTCCCAGCCGGTGGCGACGCTGCCCGGCGGGACGCCCATCACCATCCCCGGCGTGACGGTCCCGGGGGCGACGATCCCCGGCGTCACGGTGCCCGTCACCCTGCCCGGCGTGACGCTGCCGCCGGTCACCGTCGGCACCATCCCTGCGGTGACCACCATCGTCTCGGGCCTCGACACCGTCACCGGCGGCCTGGTCACCGACCTCACCGGCACGGTGGGGACGATCCTGGCGCCGATCACCGGCCCGCTCACCGGCAGCGGCGGCCTCCTCGGGCCCGTCACCGGGTCCGGCGGGGTGCTGGGCGGGGTCACCGGCTCCGGCGGCCTCCTGCCGCTCGGTCCCTGACCACGCCGGGCTCCACGATGGTGGGAAGTTCGGTGAGGCTCCCCGATCCCGGGCGGTCGCGCTCCTAACCTCGCGGGCGATGCCCGACGCCGCCGACCGCCCCCTGCTCGATCCCGACACCATCGCCGGACACGCCTTCACGCGGTCCCGGAAGGGCTACGAGGCCGACGAGGTCCGGGCCTACCTGGTGTCGCTGGCGTCGCAGGTGCGTGAGGCCCAGCAACGGCGCGCCGACCTCGAACGGCGCGTGGCCGAGCTCGAGCGCCGCGCCGTCGACCCGAAGGACCTCGACGAGGACGCCGTCACCCAGCTGCTCGGCGAGGAGACCGCCCGGGTGCTGGAGACGGCCCGCAAGGCCGCCAACGACATCCGCAGCCGGGCCGAGGAGGCCGCCAAGGCCCGCACCGACGACGCCGACGACCAGGCCACCGCCACCCGCTCGTCGGCCGACCAGTACGCCGACGGCGTCCGGTCCTCGGCCGACGAGGCCGCCGTCCGCGCCAAGGCCGAGGCCGACGAGTACGCCGAGGCCACCCGCAGCGCCGCCGACGCCGAGACCACCGCCCAGCGAGCGTCCGCCGATGAGTACTCCGGCGCCATCCGCGGCGCGGCCGACGAGGAGGTCGCCGCCCTCCGCGCCACCGCCACCGCCGAGATCGACCGGGTGCGTGCCGAGGCCGAGACCGTGTTGGCCGACCGCACCGCCGAGGCCGAGGTCCGGGCCACCGCCATCGTCGGCGAGGCCGACGCCTACAGCGCCCGCACGCGCGAGGACGCCGACCGCTACGCCGAGGCCACCCGCGCCGCCGCCGACTCCTACCGGGCCGACGTGCAGAGCGCCGCCGACGCCTACCGAGACGCTGCCACGTCCGAGGGCGATCGCCTCCGCTCCGAGGCCCTGGCCGACGCCGAGGCCACCCGCAGCGCGGCCGACGCCGACGCCGTGGAGCGCCGCGAGGCGGGCGAGGCCGAGGTCGAGCAGGTCCTGGCCGACGCCCGCGAGCAAGGCCGCTCCATGGTCCAGGAGGCCCGCACGTACCGCGAGCGGGTCATCGCCGACCTGGCCGATCGCCGGCGCGGCGCTCGGGCCCAGCTCGAGCAGCTCGCCGCCACCCGCGATGCCCTGGCCGTCACCCTCACCGACGTCGCCGGCCGCATCGAGTCGTCCCACCGCTCGCTGCAGGACGCCATCATCGACCCCCGCGAGGTGGGCGACCTGGCCCGGGACCGCACCACGCTCGAAGCGGCCGACGTCCCCGAGGTGCCCGCCACCTCCGTCGCCGTCGGCGAGGTCGACGGCCCGCCGGCCGCCTCGATCGAGGACGAGCCGATCGAGGCAGCCGATGACGAGGGAGCCGACGCCGGGCCGGTGCCGGCTGACGCTGAGGACGCCCTGCCGGAGGACGAGCTGGCGGACGCGCCGGCGGCCGAGGAGCCCGTCGTGGCCGAGATCGCCGTCGTCGAGCCCGAGCCCGACGCTGGGCCCGAGCCGGACGCACCGACCGACGAGGCTGAGGGCGAGGACGCGTCGCCCGAGGCCGCCGTCGCGCCGGAGCCCGAGGACGATCACCTCGATGCCGAGCCCGACGACGCCGAGCTCGAAGCGGCCGCCGGCCCCGAGGGCCCGGACCAGCCCGAGGGCGAGGTCGAGCCCGAGGCGGCGAGCGACGACACCGCTTCCGCCCTGGAGCCGGAGCCCGAACCGGACGCCGAGGCCGACCCCGAGCCAGAGGCCGAGACCGAGGTCGACGACCTGTTCGCCCGCATCCGGGCCGATCGCGAGCAGGCCGAGTCGGCTGCCGCCGAGGCTCCCGAGCCCGACGGCGCTGCGACCGGCGACGAGCCGACGACGGTGGTCGAGGCGGTCGCCGTCGACGGCGAGGGCGGCGAGCCCGAGGTCGAGGTGGCCGAGAAGGACGACGCCGATCCCGACACCGACCTGCTCGACCTGCGCGACGCCACCACCGACGAGATCGAGCGGCAGCTGGCCCGGCGCCTCAAGCGGGTGCTGTCGGACGAGCAGAACGAGGTGCTCGACCTGCTGCGCCGCACCCGGGGCAACCCCGGCGCGTCCGAGGTGCTGCCGTCGGAGGACGACCACCTGGCCCGCTACACCACCGCCGCCCTCGAGGACCTCACCGCCGCCGAGCGGGCCGGCGCCGGCTTCTACGGCGACGCCCCCCGCCGCACGGCCGACGTGCGCGACGTGGGCAGCGAGTTCGCCGCCACCATGGTCCGCCAGATCCGGGGCCGCCTGGAGCGGGCCTTCGACGACGGCGGTGACGAGAACGAGGTGGGGGAGCGCATCCGGGCCTGCTACCGGGAGTGGAAGACCCAGCGGATCGCCGACACGGCTCGCCACTACGTGATCGCCGCCTTCTCCCGGGGCGTGGCCGAGGCCGCGCCCGACGGGGCGAGCTTCCGTTGGCTGGTCGACCACGGCGACGCCGCCGCCCCCGACTGCGACGACAACGCCCTGGCCGGCGCGGTCCGCAAGGGCGAGACGTTCCCCACCGGCGACCTCTGCCCGCCGGCCCACCCCGGCTGCCGCTGCCTCCTGGTGCTGGTCGACGCCACCTGAGCCTCGGCCCAGCCCCGACCGACGCCGATCCTGGGCGTCGGCGCAACGGCGGCGCGCCGCCCGTTGAACAGGCGCTGAGCGCCGGTTGCGGCGACCATGGGGAATCCGGACCGGCCAGTAGGCTCCGGGCCTATGCGCCCGCAGCCTGACCTGCCCCGCCGGCCGTCCCGACGGGATCGCCGGGCTCGCCGCGGGCCCCGGTTCGCCGGGCGAGGCCGCGCCATCCTCGGCGGGGCCCTGGTCTTCCTGTTCGTGCTGCTGATCTCCCTGCGCGGGATCGCGTCCTTCTACACCGACTACCTGTGGTTCCAGTCGCTCGACCTCACCTCGGTCTGGCGCACGGTGCTGGGCGCCAAGCTGTCGCTCACCATCATCGGCGCCGTCGTCTTCTTCGCCCTGTGCTGGGGCAACCTCACCATCGCCGAGCGCCTGGCCCCGGCCTTCCGCCCGTCGAACGGCGAGGACGACCTGATCGAGCGCTACCACGAGATCGTGGGCCGGCGAGCGGGCACGGTCCGCCTCGGCCTGGCCAGCTTCCTCGCCCTCGTGGTGGGCGTGAGCCTGGGCGGCAGCTGGAACGAGTGGATCCTCTTCAACAACCGGGTGGACTTCGGCCAGAAGGACGCCACCTTCCACACCGACGTCGGCTTCTACGTCTTCCAGCTCCCGTTCCTCACCACGGTGGCCTCGTGGCTGTTCTCCGGGCTGATCCTGGTGCTGATCGTCACGCTCATGGCCCACGTGGTGAACGGCGGCATCCGCTTCCACACCAACCTCGACCGGGTCACCCCGCAGGTGAAGGCCCACGTGTCGGTGCTGCTGGGCGCCCTCGCCCTGGTGCAGGGCGGCCGCTACTGGCTCGACCGCTACCAGCTGACCTTCTCGACCCGTGGCACCGTCGACGGCGCCACCTACACCGACCACAACGTGCAGATGCGGGTGATCTACCTGCTGATCGCCATCTCGGTGTTCGCCTTCGGCCTGTTCATCGCCAACATCTGGCGGCGCGGCTGGGTGCTGCCCGCCATGGGCGTGGGCCTCTGGCTGTTCGTGGCCGTGCTGGCCGGTGGGATCGTGCCCGCGTTCGTGCAGCGCTTCCGGGTGGAGCCGGCGGAGTCCTCCATGGAGGCGCCGTACATCCGGCAGAACATCGACGCCACCCGCAAGTCCTACGGGCTCGACGACGTGCAGCTGAAGGACTTCGCCTTCAAGGGCGACCTCGACGCCAAGGGGCTGGCCGACAACCTCGGCACGCTCAGCAACGTGCGGCTGTGGGACCCCTCGATCATGCGGGACAGCTACGAGCGCCAGCAGCAGCGCCGGGCGTTCTACGAGATCAACGACGTCGACGTCGACCGCTACATGATCGACGGTGAGCTCACCCAGGTGATGTTCGCCGCCCGTGACCTGGCCACCGCCGGCGTGCAGCAGTCGTCGTGGGAGGCCAAGCACCTCGCCTACACCCACGGCTACGGGGTGGTGGGCGCCACCGCCAACACCAAGACCTCCAGCGGCGACCCCGACCTGATCGCCAAGAACATCCCGGTGGAGACCGCCGACGGCGGCCCGGTGGTGAAGCAGCCCGGCATCTACTTCGGCGAGAACAAGTCCGGCTACGTCATCACCAACACCGACCGGCCCGAGATCGACTACCAGGACGCCACCACGAAGTTCAAGGCCTATGCCGGCAAGGACGGCATCCGCCTCGGCTCCGGCGCCGGCGGCCTGGTGAAGCGGGCGGCGTTCGCCCTGCGCTTCGGCGACATCAACCCGCTCGTCTCGGGCAACATCCGCCCCGAGTCGAAGGTGCTCATCGAGCGGGACGTGACCGCCCGGGTGAAGTCGGTGGCGCCGTTCCTGGCGTATGACGCCGACCCGTACCTGGTGCTGCTCGACGGCAAGGTCAAGTACGTCCTCGACGCCTACACGACCACCCGCAACTACCCGAACGCCCAGCGCGCCGACACCGGTGGCCTGGCCGAGGGCAGCGGCCTGCGGGGTCGCTCGTTCAACTACGCCCGCAACTCGGTGAAGGCCGTGGTCGACGCCTACGACGGCACCGTCGACCTCTACGTGGTGGACACCAAGGACCCGATCATCAAGGCGTACCAGAAGGCCTTCCCGGACCTGTTCACCCCGGTGAGCAAGGCGCCGCAGGAGCTGCGAGACCACTTCCGCTACCCGGAGGACTTGTTCACGGTCCAGACCCAGATGTGGGCGAAGTACCACGTCAAGGACGCCGACACCTTCTACAACGGCAACGACGAGTGGCAGGTGCCGCGGGACCCGGGCGTGACGACCGTGAAGAACTCCCAGGCCACCACCGTCGGCCCCGACGGCCAGCCGCTCTCGCCCAACGACCGCTACAAGTCGCAGTACCAGCTGATGAAGCTGCCCGGGGAGGACCAGGAGTCCTTCGTGATCCTGCGGCCCTACGCGGCGGCGAGCAACGGCAACAGCACCAGCAGCCAGAACCAGATGACCTCGTTCTTCGTGGCCAGCAGCGACCCCGACAACTACGGGGAGCTGCGCACGTACGTGATGCCCACCTCGCGGCTGCCCGACGGGCCCAACCTCGCGGCCGACGGCATCCAGTCCGACGACGTGGTGGCCGGGCTGCGCCGCGACCTGTGCCAGGGCAAGTCGGTCTGCGACCTGCCCACACCCGTGATCATCCCGGTCGACAACTCCCTGCTGTACGTGCAGTCGTTCTTCGTGGCCGGCACCGACGTCGGCGCCCCCAAGCTCGAGAACGTGATCGTGAGCTACCAGTCGGGCGACGACACCCGCATCGCCGTGGCCAGCACCTTCCGCGAGGCGCTGGTGAAGATCTTCGGCGCCGACGACGTGCCCGAGGGCATCGAGGACACCAAGGTGGTGGGCTCCTCCGCCGGCAACGGCGACGGCATCGACGACCCCGTCGAGACCGACGGCTCGACGACCACCACCACGACCACGCCCAAGGGCAGCACCAGCGGCACCATCAGCGCCCAGGAGGCCGCGCTCATCGACAAGATCGTGGCCGCCTTCGACGCCGCCGACGATGCCGCCCGCTCCGGCGACCAGGTCCTCTACGCCCAGAAGATCAAGGAGGCCGACGGCTACGCCGACGACCTCGCCGCCCTCCGCAAGAAGGACACGGGCTCGTCCGGCTCGGGCTCGTCCTCGTCGAGCACCACGACCACCACCAAGCCCTCGTCCGGCACCAGCGGCAGCGGCGGTTCGAGCACGACGACGACCCCCAAGACCACCACCACCAGCTCCGCCGGGGCCTGACCCGGGGTCCGTCCCGTCCGGCGCGCCGCCGCCCCGCCGAACTGGTGAGGCTTCGCGCCCTCCCCGGGCGCCCCTGGCCACCAGTTCGGGCGGGTCTTGCCAACTGGTGAGGATCTGCGCCCGTTCCGGGCCGGCCGGGCCACCAGTTCGGGCGGATGCGGGGGACGGCGGTGCCGAGTGGTGCGCTCGGGTTGCAGCTCGAAGGGCCTGCTCGGTAGGGTGAAGGCACGCCGCGGGGTGGAGCAGTCTGGTAGCTCGTCGGGCTCATAACCCGAAGGTCGCAGGTTCAAATCCTGCCCCCGCCACCAACACAAATACCTGGTCAGAGGCCCTTTTCGAGACATCGAGGAGGGCCTCTTTCATGCCCAAACGACCAGATTTCTACTGCTTCTTCTACTGTGCGGCCTGGGACGGGCCATGTGCGGTCCCGGTAGATGCTTGACGGTGCGGCTCCGGTAGCTGGGTGACGGTTCTCGGCGCGGGTCCGGTTGCTGTGCAACACCGGTTCCGGTTGGTGGGCGACGGTGGCTCCGGTACCTGTGTGACACCCGGTTGGCTGACGGGCTGTGCTTCTGGTCGACGTTCTCGACCGGAGGTGTCGTCGTGTTGGTGGAGCTGGGTGTTGTGGAGCAGCGCTTGTCAGCGGTGTTGGAGGTGCTCAACGACGGGGTGTCGGTGACCGAGGTCGCCGATCGGTTCGGCGTGACCAGACAGACTGTCCATCGGTGGTTGACGCGTTACGCGGCTGACGGGTTGGGCGGCCTGGTCGATCAGTCCTCGGTGCCAGGTTCTTGTCCGCATCAGATGGTCGCGGCGATCGAGGCTCGGATCGTGGAGCTGCGGGTGGAACATCCCGGCTGGGGGCCGCGGACGTTGGGTCATCAGCTCGGCCGTGAGGGCGTGGATCCGGTGCCGGGTCGGTCCTCGATCTACCGGTGTCTGGTCCGCCATCGGTTGATCACCGTCGAGGCCCGGAAGCGCAAGAAGTCCGACTACAAGCGGTGGGAACGGTCCCGGGCGATGGAGCTGTGGCAGATGGACATCGTGGGTGGGGTCCGTCTCGTCGATGGGACCGAGGCGAAGATCGTCTCCGGGGTCGATGACCACTCCAGGTTCTGCATCTCGGCGCTGGTCGTGCCCCGGGCGACAGCGCGGCCGACCTGTGAGGCGTTGGCGTTGGCGATGCGCCGTCACGGTGTCCCGGAGCAGATCCTGACTGACAACGGCAAGGTGTTCACGGGCCGGTTCGGGCCCGGCACTGGTGAGGTCCTGTTCGATCGGATCTGCCGGGAGAACGGCATCAAGCACCTGCTCACCGCACCGAGGTCACCAACGACGACGGGCAAGATCGAGCGTTGGCATCGGACGCTGCGCCAGGAGTTCCTCACCGGCAAGGTCTTCGTCGACGTGGCCGACGCGCAGGCCCAGCTCGATGCGTGGGTTCACGTCTACAACCATGACCGGCCTCATCAGAGCTTGGGCATGGCGGTCCCGTGGGACCGGTTCCGTCTCGCCGTCGCGCCTTCGTCGACCGTTGAGCTCGAGGGCGCCGCTGCGGACACCACCACCGAGGCGCCGACGGCGACGAGGCGGGTCGGGGCCAAGGGCGAGATCAGCTTCGCGGCGGTCCGTTACAAGGCCGGCGTGTGGCTGGCGGGCCAGAACGTCGAGGTGATCTGCGACGGCGGTGTCCTGCACCTGCACCACCGAGGCGTGCTCGTCGCCAGCCATGCCCGCCGCCACAAGGTTGCCGATCAGGCCAAGGCCATCGCCCGTGGCCAACAGCGGCCGGTCCGCCGCACCCCCACGCCTCGGCCCTCGGCGTCTTCGGCGTCGGTGACCCGCAAGGTCGACTCGGGCGGCAACGTGTCCTTCGCCGGCACCAGCTACCGAGTCGGCAACAAGTTCCGTCGCCGCCAGGTCCAGGTCGCCATCGTCGGCGGCACCGTCGAGATCTCCATCGGTGAAGAGCTCATCCGGGCGCACCCGATCCGCCACGACCGCACCCGCGAACACGGCGCACTCGCCAACCCCGGCGGCCGACCCCGCCGCACCAACGCCGCCTAACCCTCACCCCGGTGTCGCACAGGTACCGGAGCCACTACGTCACACGGGTACCGGGGCTTGACAGCCTGGGACGGGCCACGCAACAAGATGTCCTCTGGATCGCGATCCACAGCTGACCCGACCTCAGGCGGGCCTCCCGACATGCTGCGGCTGATCCCGCTGCCATGTCCGACCGAGCAGTCCTTCCCCGTCGACCACCTGTATTTCGAGGTTGTGTACGGGCCGCTGCTCGGACCCGCTGCTGTCTTGGTCGCGCGGAACCTGGATCGGAGACTGGCGACGGCCAAGGGGCCGGTCATGTTCGAAGCCGTGGCGCTCGCGCTCGAGATCGGCCTGCGGTCGAACAACCTGGACCCCCTGGGCCGACGGTCTCACCTGCGTCGAGCGATTGATCGACTCGCCCATCATCGGCTGGTCCACTGGATGGGTCCGACCGATCTCGGTCTGGCTCGCAGCGTGAGCATCGTCTCCGCTGACGCCCTCCGCCAACTTCCGCCCGCAGCTGTACTCGCTCACCAGCGCCTTGTTGGGCTTGAAGGGGCCTAGCGCCCCTCGCTGTCACACGGGTGGAGTACCGCGCCTAGGACCTTCGGGGCCGGGCTGAATGGCCCTCGGAACAACTGGCTGTGCTGCGCGGGGAGGTTGTCCCCGAGGAGGTGTGCGAGCGTGGTGCGCTCACAATCGAGGGAGTGCGGCGTCGTCACCCGGGCGATCCGCTGGTGGTGGGCGTCCACCTCGAGCTCACCGGGGCCTTGGCCTCGTGCTGGGCACCCGATGTGGGACCTGGCCGGACCGATCGATCCCACCGAACGTCCGTTGGAGATCTCACTGGAGGGAGTTTAGGTGGTGGGCGTCTAGCCCCCGACCTCGGTGCAGGCGTCGTGGTCCAGGACGGTCAGGTCGTCGGTGGCGGTGGCGGGCTTGTGGGCGTCGATCACCTCGCGTTTGATCACGGGGGCGTCGCGGCCGGTGCCGTGGGAGCCGGGCGCTCGCCTGGCGGCCTGGTCGGCGAGGAACTTCTCCTTGACCGACGAGGTGGCCTCCTCGTGGTACTCCTCCTCCACGTTGACCTCCCACACGTCGTGGGTGGTGCCGGTGGTGATGTTCTCCACCGTCAGCATGGCGGTGAACATGGAGTGGTCCTGGTTGTTGTAGCGGAACATCCCGTTGCGGCCCACGGGGTGGACGTTGCTGGCGTGCTCGGCCAGCCAGGCCCGCAGGACGTCGACGTTCTTGCGGTAGCGCTCGTCGTAGATCGGGTACGCCTTGGCCTGGCGGACGACCCATCCGGCCTCGATGGAGCCGGCCTTGCACAGGCCGAGCTGCTCGAGCTCCGTCTTGGCCCGCTCGATCAGCCAGTCGTCATCGGCGTTCCACTCGTCGTCGCCCTCCCAGACCGTGTACTCGAGCCCGAGGGTGTTGCGCCCCTCCTTGACCATGTACGGCGACCAGGAGCCGAAGTTCTGGATGCGCATGGTGCGCACCTTCGGGTCGTGGATGTAGATCCAATTGTCGTCGAAGCCGATGAGCTCCTCGGGCATGGCGAGCGCCACGATCATGTAGTCGCGGTAGCGGAGGTCGGCGGCCGCCGCCTTCACCTCGGGCGCCACCGGCGGGTCCATCGCCTCGAGCAGGTGGGAGATGGGCATCGAGGAGATGACCTCGTCGCACGGGTGCTCGGTCTGGCCGCCGCCCTTGGCGGTGGCCACCACGCGGGTGGCCCGGCCGTCGGCGTGGTGGATCTTGGTCACCGAGGTCGCCATGGCCACGGTGGAGCCCTGGGCCACCACCTTGTCCCGGCACACCTCCCACATCTGGCCGGGGCCATACTTGGGGTACTGGAACTCCTCGATGAGCGAGGTGATGTCCTTCTGGTTCCGCTTGGGCAGCAGCGCGTTGACGATGGCGTTGCCGAGCGACAGGCCCTTGACCCGCTGGGCGGCCCAGTCGGCCGGCATCTCGCTGACGGGCACGCCCCACAGCTTCTCGGTGTAGGTCTTGAAGAAGGTGCGGTACAGGCGCCAGCCGAATCGGGCGACGAGCCAGCCCTCGTAGTTGGTCTGGTCCTTCGGCGGCCGGATGCGGGCCTTGGCGTAGGAGCCGACGCAGAGCACGGCCTCGACGATGCCGAGGTTCTTGAGGGCGTTGGACGCCTTCAGCGGGTAGTCGAAGTACTTGCCGCTGTAGAAGATGCGGCTCTTGCGGGGCCGCATCAAGAACTCCTCGTCGGGGAGGATCTCATGCCAGAGGTCCTCCACCGGCTGCACCTTGGTGAAGAAGCGGTGGCCGCCGATGTCGAAGCGCCAGCCGTCGCGCTGGGCCGTGCGGGAGATGCCACCCACCATGTCGTCGGCCTCGATGATGGTGGAGGCGACACCGTGCTTGTGGAACTGGAACGCGGCGCTGAGGCCCGCCGGGCCGGCCCCGATGACCACGACCTCCGGAGTGCGGTCGGCGCCCTCGGCGGGCTCCGTAGGGAGTTCGGCTGCGGCGGGGTCGGACATAGAGGAGTGGACCTTCCTGGAAGTGAGCTTGGAACAAGTGGCGGACGTCAGGTCCGAGAACGCCATCCCGCCCCCGCTCGCAAGAAGTCGGGTGGGGCGGCGTAGCGGACGATTGGTCATCCCGATGTCGGCGGGGCGGGTTCAGGCTTCAGCAGTTCGGGTGCATTGGCGGGGTCGACGGCGGTTTCGAAAGCAACGCCGAGGTCGTCTTCGATCGCTTCGAGTCCGACATGTGCAGACTCTCGGAGCGGCTTCTCGGGAAGGAAGAACATCAAGACGAAGCCGGCTGCTGCAACGGGAACACCGACGAGGAACATGACGTGCAACGCCTTCGCGAACGCGTCGAGCACTGTGGCCTGCACCTCGAGCGGCAGCTTGTGAAGCGCTTCGGGCCCCGCGTGGAGACTGTCCGGGTCCAGCTTCAGCCCCGGTGGGAGAAGGTCCGCAAGGTAGGCCTCGAGGCGGTTGTTGAAGACGGAGCCGAACACGGCGACGCCGAACGCGCCCCCCATGGAGCGGAAGAACGAGTTCGCGGAGGTCGCCGTGCCCAGGTCTTTCTGCTGGACGGCGTTTTGCGTGGCGAGCACCAGCACCTGCATGACGAGGCCGACACCGAGCCCAGTGATGACCATGAAGACGCCCTGGACGACGCGGCCGCTGTCGGCGTTGAGGCGGGACAACAGGTAGATCCCGATGGTGAGGGTGGCCATGCCGGCGATCGGGAAAGCCCGGTAGCGGCCGGTCTTGGTGATGATGCGACCGGATCCGATCGAGCCGACGATTAGGCCAAGCATGAGCGGTATCAGTTGGAGACCTGATTCGGTGGGGCTCGCATTGTTCACGATCTGCAGGTAGAGCGGGATGTAGATGATGGCGCCGTACATGGCGAACCCGACGATGAAGCCACCGAGACTGGCGACGGTGAAGACCTGGTTCTTGAAGAGTCGCAGGGGGAGGACGGGATCGGCGGCTCGCCGTTCTTGGAGGACGAACAGGCCAATGAGGAGGATGCCTGCGAAGCCGAGGCCCACGATGGTGGACGAACCCCACGGGTACTGGTTCCCGCCCCAGACCGTAACGAGTAGGAGGCAGGTCACCGCGCCGACGAGCAGCGCCGAGCCGAGGTAGTCGATCTTGTGATCGCGGCGGATGAAGTTGACCGGGAGCACGACACTCGTGACGATCAGCGCCGCAAGGCCGATCGGGAGGTTGATGAAGAACACCCAGCGCCAAGACAGGTTGTCAACGAAGAACCCGCCGACGAGGGGGCCAGCGACGCTGGCTAGAGCGAACACCGCGCCGGTGTAGCCCTGGTAGCGGCCTCGTTCCCGTGGAGAGACGATGTCGCCGATGATGGCCATGGCCATGGCCATGAGACCGCCGGCGCCGAGCCCTTGAACGGCTCGAGCGGCGATCAGCTCGGTCATGTTCTGGGCGACACCCGAGGCCAGGGAGCCGATGAGGAAGATGACGATGGCGGCCTGGAACATGATCTTGCGGCCGTAGAGATCGGAAAGCTTGCCATAGATCGGCGTCGATGCGGTCGAGGTCAAGAGGTAGGCGGTGACGACCCAAGACAGGTGATCGAGCCCACCGAACTCGCCGACGATGGTGGGGAGCGCAGTGGAGACGATCGTGATGTCGAGCGCTGCGAGGAGCATGCCTAGCGTGATGCCGCTGAACACCACGAGAACCTGGCGGTGGGTCAGATGTGTCGGTGCTGCCTCGGCAACGTCGCTCTCCATGTGCAGTTCTCCAGACCTCGTAGGACGGGTGGGGGTTTGGCGATCAGCTCGACGGAACTCAGTTGGCCCGTGCTGCCCGTCGTTCGACCGCTTGAACGGCCCTGGCTCTACGCTGGAGGTCCGCTCGTGAACCGGGTCGAGCACACCGTCGAGGTGTGTCGGCTGGGAGCGCTCCGACAACCCCCGCCGGTTGGTGGGCCCGTGAGGGGCGGCCGAGGCGAGTAGCGAAGCCGGAAGCCGACCGGGACCGTGCCACCATGGACTCGGGCGGCCGTTGAACCAGGGGTCGCCGTTGTTCTAAGGATCGGGAAAGGGCCGGATGCCGCTGGGCGCCGTTCGAAATGCGCGCCGCCGTTGTGGCTAGCCCGTGGCGCCGGCGATCGGGTTGACGTCGGACGGTGAGGCAGGCTGTCCGGAGGGCCACCACCGCCCCCCCCGGACCGACCCTGCTCGCGGTGCTGAAAGTCCGACCGACACATTTGTATTGTACAAGTAATCTCTTGTAGAGGTCAAACAATTTCCGGTGAGAATGGAGCGACGCGGCGATGACCCACACTTCGATCGGGGGACCTGACGAGCCGCCAGAGGCCGCTGGTCGGCGCGTCGGCGTGGCTTGGCGCGAACTGCGACGGCTGGCCGCTGCGCAGGCGATACGCCGACAGCTCTACGGGTTCGAGACCCCGCTGGACCAGGGGCAAGGTGATGCCCTGGAGTACGTGGTGAACCAAGGGCCATGCCGGATGGGCGATCTCGCGAAGTTCATGCGGGTCGATCCGTCGTCGGTAACGCGAGCGGTCGAGCGGCTCGAGACGGCCGGTCTCGTCGCCCGTACCGTCGACCCGCACGACGCACGTGCCGTGCAAGTCTCGTGCACCGACGATGGGCTCGCTGTCTATCGAGATGGGCGTGAGCGAGCTGTGGGCCTTCTCGAGCACGCATTGGCGGACTTCAATGAAGAAGATCAGTTGCTGCTTGCTGAACTCATGGAGCGACTAGTCACAGCGATCGAGATGATGGCCGACACGGGGGACTGACAGGTTCCATGCCGAGACGTGGGCTCCCGCAGCCCGGCGTTGCGTGGAATTTCGTCGGGCAGTACCGGTGCTGGATATGGACTGGCCGGTGAGGGCGCCGCGAGCGGTGGGTTACGACTCAAGATGCGTCGCTGAGGTGGGCCAAGCTGATCCGCCGGCCCGCGGGACGAGGAGATTGAGGGCTGAACGGCTACGGCGCTGTTGGTGCCACGGACTCCGCGACTCGACCTGAGCGCGTCGAGGCCGCTGCGGCTCCGTAGCAAGCCGCGCGAACGCAGCTCGCTTGCCGTCGACTGTCATCGCTGGTTGCGGCCGTCGTGCTGGCTGCTCGGCCTCACCGTGGCTCTGGTGGGCGGGGGGCATGGTCGGCGTTAGTGAACTTGGTGAGATCGACGGCGAGGAATAGGGCTTCGGCGCGCACGAAGACGCCGTCTGCGGACTCGCCGACGGCTTCGATCCACAGCTTTCGGTCGGCGCGGTCTCGTAGGCGAGCGGTGAAGGTGATCTCGACGCCGAGTGGCGCTGGTCCGATGTAGTCGATGGTGAGGCTTGCGGTGTAAGCCATCTCACCGATGATGGGTAGGACGTGGCCCATGGTCTCGTCGAGGATGGCGCCGACTATTCCGCCGTGGGCGCGGTTCGGTGCGCCTTCGAACGCGGGTCCGAGGGTCGTGGTAGCGATTGCGGTGTCGCCTCGTCGGACGACGTGTACGCCGATGCCCATGGGGTTGGTGCGTCCGGACACGATGGAGTCGCGGAACAGGTCGATGTCCTGGCCGTCTTCGATGATCGCCCGTTTCCCGCTGAGTGCGGCGGTGATGCGGGGGCTGGTCAGCATCTCGGCTGCCCGGTCTCGTGGTTGGCCGTGCCGGACGGCGGCGGTGTACTTGCGTGCCGCCTCGGCGATCTCGGTTGCGGTGGCGGTGTCCACGTGGTGGCTGACGAGAGCGTGGCCGAGTCCCTGCATCGCGGCAGCGAGGTAGGTGCGGGCGGCGAGCTGCTCGGGGGTTTCGTCAAGGTTCACGGGGTCTCCACGGCGGATTGGTCGGGTGGTCTGAGGTGTGCGGTGGGCTCGGCGCCTTCTATGTCGAGGTTCGGCAGGATCCGGTCGAGCCAGCGGGGTATCCACCAGTTGGCGTCGCCGAGGAGGCGCATCGTGGCGGGCACGAGCAGCAGTCGGATGACGGTTGCGTCGAGCAGGACGGCAACGGCGAGGCCGAGGCCGAACATCTTGATCTCGGTGCTGTCGCCGGCGACGAAGCTGGCGAACACGGCGAACATGATGGCGGCGGCAGCGGTGATGACCCGTGCGCTCGCAGTGAGGCCGTGCACGATGGCCTTCGTGTTGTCGCCGTCGGTGAGCCAGGCTTCGCGCACCCGCGACAGGATGAACACCTCGTAGTCCATGGAGAGGCCGAAGAGCACAGCGAACAGGGCCATCGGCAGGAACGAGATGATCGGGACCGTCTGTTCGAGACCGATGAGGTCCTTGGCCCATCCCCACTGGAACACGGCGACGATCACGCCGTAGGCGGCGGAGATCCCTAGGAGGTTCATGGCTGCGGCCTTGGCTGCGACGACTGGGGCTCTGAACACGGCGGTCAGCAGGACGAAGCTGAGCAGGACGACGGCGGCGATGAAGATGGGGAGGCGGTCGTTGAGTCGTTCGGAGATGTCGATGTAGAAGGCGGTCGCGCCGGTCACCTCGATCTGGGCTCCGGTGTCATCCTCGAGGTCGGTCTCGGCGCGGATGGCACGGACCAGGTCGGCGGTGGCTTCGTCTTCGGGGCCGCTGGAGGGGGTGACCTGCACGATCGCGCTGGTACCCGCTTCGTTCGGCAGGGCCGGTGTGGCCTGCTGGACCTGCGGGAGGTCCGCGAGCCGCGTGGTGATGGTCTCCGCGGCGTCGGGTTCGGCGTCTGTCAGGTCGATGACCACGAGCAACGGGGCGTTGGCACCGATGCCGAAGCCGTCGGTGAGCAGGTCGAAGGCGACGCGCGGGGGCGATCCCTCGGGTCGGTTGCGGGCGTCGGGCCATCCGGTGCGCAGGCTGAGCGCGGGGATGGCGAGCACGAGGAGGAAGGGGACCCCGACTGCGAGCGCTGCCCACGGCCGACTGGTGACGGCTCGTGCCCATCTGGCGCTCCACGCCGTGGTGGAGTCGGGGTCGACCTCGGCTCGGACCTGCACGAACGGGGTGCGGAGCCGGTCGATGTTGGTGCCGACCAGGCCGAGCATGGCGGGCAGGAAGGTGATGGCGACGAGTACGGCGGCAGCGACGGTGATCGCGACCGAGACGCCCATGCTGGCGATCAGCGGGATGCCGACCAGGGTGAGCCCGAGCATCGAGATCATGACGGTGACGCCGGCGAAGATGACCGAGCGGCCCGCGGAGTGGATGGCCAGCCCGATGGATTCCGTGGGTTCGAGGCCGTCGGCGAGGTGTTGTCGGTGCCGGGTGACGACGAACAGGGCGTAGTCGATGCCGACCGCGATCCCGATCATCGACGCCATGGTCGGGGCGACGGAGATGACATCCATGCCGGTCGCGAGGAGCCGGATGAGGAGCAGTCCGACGCCGACACCGAGGATCGCCCCGACCAGCGGGGCGACCATGGCGAAGACGGAGCCGAATGCCACGAGCAGGACGATCACGGCGACGATCAGCCCGATGATCTCCGAGGTCCGTGCTTGTTCGGGCTCTGTCCGCTCGACGATTTGGCCGCCGTAGCCGACCTCTATGCCGGCCGCATGGGCAGGGTCGGCGGTGGCGAACAGCGCTTCGAGCTGATCCTTGGGCACCGCTCGGACGCCGGCGTCGTAGATGATCTGGGCGTAGGCGACGGTCCCGTCTGGAGACTGCAGGATCGGGGCGGCCGGCCCGAAGGGGTCGATGATCTGGTGGACGCGATCGAGGGCCGCGATGCGCCCCAGGGTCTCGCGGATCGCGGCCTCGTTGGCGGGATCGTCGATCCGGCCGTTGCTGGTGGCGAACACGGCGACGGCCCGACCTCCGGCCTGGTCCGGGAAGCGCTCCTCGAGCTGGTCGAGGGCATGCTGCGACGGTGTCCCCGGCACCTCCAGGTTGTCGGTCGTTGCTTCGCCGAACGCGATGGAGAGTGCGGCGATCACCAAGATGGCCATCAGCCACCCGGCGATGACCCGCCACGGGTGGGTCGCCGAGAACCTGCCCAGGCGGTACAGCCGCGAGTTCACCTGTCCACCATTCGAGGTGGTCAAGTTGACGCCAGGTCGCGGTTGATGTTGCGCCAGCGGCCGAGTTCACGGGGCTCTTCGGTCCAGGCGATGGCCCCGAAGTAGTTGACGACCCGGGTCGCGATGCCGTCGTAGCGCTCCGCTATGGCATCGGCAATGGTGGCCCATGTGCCCTCGACGGTGAAGTTGGCGAGGAGGTCGTCGGTGATGACGGCGGTCATGGCTGCGATGTCGCCGCCCTTCTGGTGGGTGCGGAGGGCGGTTGTGGTGCCGTCGTAGCCGAGTTGGTCGAAGATGAACGAGTAGTTGGGGGTGGATCCGTAGAAGGCGACTTGGATGCGGGCGAGCTCACGCCACCGTGCCCGCTCGTCGGGGGTGTCACCGACGACGATGAACGCAGGGACGATGATCTCGAGGTCGGCGAGGGTGCGTCCGGAGGCCTCTGCGCCTGCTGTCAGCTCGGGTAGGACGGTGCTGCGCAGGTAGGTGGGGGTGTTGAGTGGGTGGACGTGGACGCCGTCGGCGTGCTGGCCGGCGGCGCGCAGCATCCAGGGGTTGACTGCGGCGAGGTCGATGGGCGGGTTGGGTGCGTCGATGGGGCCGGGTGACCACATGGCGGGTAGGAGGCTGAGGTCGTAGTGGGGCCCGTGGTGGTCGAGCGGGGCGCCGGTCCGGAACGATTCGAAGCAGGCGCGCACGGCGAGGAGGTAGTCGCGCATGCGGGGCCCGGGCGGGTCGAACGTCGAGCTGTAGCGGCGCTCGATATGGGCGCGGACCTGGGTCCCCAGCCCCAGCCGGAAGCGGCCGTCGCTGACATCGGCGAGCTCCCATGCGGTCTGCGCAGTCACCATCGGGCTGCGTGGGAACGCGACGGCGACGCCTGTGAGGATCTCGATGTCCACGGCGAGAGCAGCCGCGGCACACGACAGGTACGCGGTCCGGCCGGCCTCGGTGATCACCAAGCCGGCGAATCCAGCGTCGCTGGCGTGCTGGGCGAGGTGCTGCATCGAGCGCAGCGGCAGCCCTCCGGTCATGACGTCAAGCTTCATGGGCTGTTCCTACGGTTCGGGGAAGGTGAGGGGCAGGGTGCGGGGACCCCGGACCTGGCCGGCAGACCAGGTGACGGCGTCGGGGTCGGTGAGCGAGAACTCGGGGATCCGATCGAGCCACGTCTCGATGGTGACCCGCAGCTCCATGCGGGCGAGGTTGGACCCCAAGCAGCGGTGGATACCGACCCCGAAGGCGAAGTGCCGGTTGGCCGCCCGGTCGAGGATGACCTGGTCGGGTTGGTCGAAGGCGTCGGGGTCGCGGTTGCCCGACGGGAACGGGAGCAGCACCCGGTCGCCGCGTTGCATCGGGCAGCCGCCGACGACGGTGTCCTCGATGACCTCGCGGGCCATGGTGACTGGGGCGAAGGCCCGCAGGAACTCCTCGGTGGCGGAGTGAATCAGGCCGGGCTCGGCGACGAGGCGCCGGCGGTGGTCGGGATGGGTGGCGAGGTGCAGCAGCGACGATCCAATGGCGGACCAGGTCGTGTCGATCCCGGCGAGGAGCAGCAGGAGGCACACACCGAGGATCTCGCGGTCCTCGAGGGTGCGGCCATCGGGCATGTGCGCGCCGAGGAGGTGGGTGATGATGTCGTCGCGGGGTGTGTCCCGGTGATCGGCGACGTGTTCGGCGAGGTAGCCGCCGATCTCGAAGATGGCGTCGAAGGAGGCGTCGCCCGCCAGAGGGCTCTCCTCGATGAGGCGGTGGATCCAGTCGCGGAACCGGGCGTGGTCACTGTCGGGGATCCCGAGCATCCGGGTGATGACCTTGATGGGGACGTGCTGGGCGTAGTCCGCGGCTGCATCGCATTGCCCGTTGCTGATGAACCCGTCGATGAGGTCGTTGGCCAGCGCTCGGGTGATGGGCTCGTAGGCCGCGACGACAGTCGGCGAGAACATCGGTAGGAGCAGTCGGCGGATGTCGCTGTGGTATGGCGGGTCCTCGGTAATGGGCGGGGCGTGGAACCCGAGGTCTGTGGGCGACTCGACCCGATCGGTGATCAAGATCGTGCGCGACGAGAAGTGCTGGTGGTCATGCGCGATCGTGGCGAGGTCGTCGTAGCGGGTGGGGATCCACACGCCGTGGTAGCGGTCGGTGTGCGCGATCGGGCACTCGTCGCGCAGCTGGTCGTAGATGCGGTCGGGGTCAGCCACAAACGCGGGGTCGAGGTGGTCGAAGTCGGTGGCCCAGTCGGTGACGGGTGGTCGGCTCATAGAGTGATCTCCGGGATCGAGGGATCGGGGCGGACGGTGTGATGGAGACGTTGCCAGGGCACCACGGGTGGACGGCTGAGCCTGGCCTTCACCTGAGCGCTTCGGCGGGTTGGCTGGCAAGGGCGTCGAACTCGGCCGTGAGCCGCTGGCCGTCTTCGTGGGCTGCGAGCTCGGCGCGTACCTGCGCCAGGCGGTAGTCGAGGATGCGGTCGAAGCGGGCGCCGGTCTGGTTGTCCAGAGCGGACCGGCAGGCGGCGTCGACCAGGTCGGCCCCGGGGATGGTGCCGCCGCCGGTGGTCTGGACGGTCATGGTGGCCAGTTCGGCGAGGCCACACTGGAGGTAGCCGACGTGGATGTCCTCGTCGGTGCGGATGTGGTCGATGGTCGCCCGGGCGAAGTCGGCGTCGGCGCTGCAGGCCGGGTCGCCGAGGACCTCCGAGGCCCATGCGAAGGTGTGGTAGGCGAGCAGCTCGATCACCAGGATCTGGAGCATGGCCCGCACCAGCAGCTGCAGCTCAGGAGCGACGTCGTCGCGGAGCCCGTCGAGCATGCCGCCGACGGTGATCGCCTCTGGGGCAGGTTTCGCCGGGCCCTGGTAGCCGGGCGGGGGTGCGATCGGGAGGTTCTCGAACATGTCGAGCGTGACGGGCGGGTCTGCCAGAGCTGCGTTGCGGACTGCGAACCACATCTGGTCGTGGCCGGCTTCGTTGCCTCGCCCGGCCTCGTCGTTGCCGTGGGCCTCGAGGAGACCCTTGAAGAGGTGGCCCAAGCAGGTGTCGTCGATCGGTTCGACCAAGAACTGTTGGAGGTCCATCGCCGGTATGAGCTTGATGCCGTCGTTGCCGAACCCTTCGACGACCCCGATCAGGGTCAGGATCCGGGTCATCGCCCCGGTGGCGCCGTTGCGGAGCAGCATCTTCGCCTGCTCGGTGTTGGGCACGAACGCCCGGTCGACGGCGTCCGGCTCGATGACTCGGCTCGGGTGGCCAGCGCCGGCGAGCTGACCGGTCCACGCAGCGATCGCCTGCAGCCGGAACGTGGACCGGGGTGGCAGGTACTGGCCGTCGGCGTCGTAGCCGCCGTGCAGGAGGACGCCGTCGCGTTCGATGCGCTCGGCGTACGCCGGGTCGGTGAGCAGTTCGTCGTTCGTGTAGCGCAGGCGAGTGGTGGTCATCGAATGGTCCTTTCGGGGGCGGGAGTGAGGCCGTGCAAGATGAGGTGGTCGAGTCGCTGGGACATGGCGGGTGGGTCGACGGGTTTGCCCGTGAGGATGTGGTGGAGCCCGACCATGGTCACGGCTCCGTAGATGGCCGAGGCGGTCAGGTCGTCGTCGGTGCCGCAGAGCGAGCCGTCGTGCTCGCCGTCGTCGAGGAGCTTGCGGACAGGCTCGTGGAACGCTGCCCAGGTCGCGTCGGCCAGGACCGGGATGCGGGTGATGCGCCCGAGATCGGTGAGCAGCACGGCGCACAGGTCGCGGTGGTCGGCGAACAGCTGGAGGTAGGCGGCGATGATGGCGCCGAGTCGGTCGCGGGCGGGCTCGTCGCGGCCGACGATGTACGCGACGTCAACGGCCAGGTCGCTGAGGAGGCTCCGCAGGAGCCAGGCGAGGATCTCCTCCTTCGAGGAGAAGTAGTAGTAGAGGGTGGGGCGCGGGACGCCTGTCGCGTCGACGATGTCTTCCATGCGGGTGCCGTCGAGGCCGCGGGCTGCGAATACGGCGGCGGCCTTGGGCAGCGCGGCAGCCACGCTGCCGGTGACTTCCCTCATGCGTCACCTCCGCGATCGATGGCAGTCAACCCCTCCCCGCTGTTATAGACGTTGTTTAGACCTCGCGTCTAGACTTAGCGAGGAACCTCGTGAGGCGGCCCCGTGAGCCAGGTCGCACTCGGGGACGAGATCGACCACACCAGGAGCAGCGCTGTTGACCACCACCACCGGAACCGGACCGCCGGCGCAGGCCCCTGCGCACAACGATGAGGTCATCGTGGATCCGCGACGGCGACTGCTGATCCTCGCCGCCATGTGCGTCGCGCTCGTGGCCGTAGTCGCATCGGTATCGGGACTCAACGTCGCGCAGCAGGCCCTCGCTGAAGATCTCGACGCGTCGCAGAGCCAGCTGCTGTGGATCATCAACGGCTACACCCTCGCCCTCGCTGCCCTGCTGATGCCGGTTGGCGCGATCGGCGACCGGTGGGGACGCAAGCCGGTCCTCATGATCGGCCTCGTCGCGTTCTCGCTCCTCAACCTCGCCTCCGCCTTCGCGACTGAGCCGAACGTGCTCATCGCGCTGCGAGTGCTCGCCGGCGCATCCGCTGCGATGATCATGCCCGTCACCCTGTCGGTGATCACCACGAGCTTTCCTCGCGAGGACCAAGCCAAGGCCATCGGCACCTGGGCGGGCTTCGCAGGTGCAGGAGGCATCATCGGGCTATTCGCCTCGGCAGCCATCATCGACAACGCCACCTGGCCGTGGGTCTTCGCCCTACCGATCGCGCTGGCCGCCGTCTCCTTCGTGCTGACCACGGCGTTCGTCCCGCACTCCGTCGAGCACACCGAGGCAGGATTCGACATCGCCGGATCTCTCCTCTCCGCGCTCGCAGTGGGCGGGCTCGTACTGGCGTTCCACGAGGGACCCGAGCGAGGGTGGACCGATCCCCTCACCATCGCCGCGCTGGCTGCCGGGTTGGTCGGCTCCGTAGCGTTCGTGCTCGTGGAGCTCCGCCGGGAACACCCGCTCGTCGACGTGCGGGTCTTCGCCGTCCGTGGCCTCGCCGCCGGCTCGGTCAACCTGTTCGTGGTGTTCGCCGTCATGTTCTCGCTGTTCCTGGTGCTGGTGCAGTACCTCCAGGCCGTCCTCGGCTACTCGGCGCTGAAGGCAGCATCAGGGTTGCTGCCAATGGCGCTGATCATGATGCCGCTCTCCACGATCGCGCCGACCATCGCCGAACGGATCGGGTTCCGGCGCACCCTCGTCACCGGCATGCTGCTGCTCGCCGGGGGTCTCGTCCTCTTTGCGACGCTTGCGGATCCGGATGGCGGGTACCTGTCGGTGCTCCCGGGCATCTTGGTGCTCGGCACCGGTGTCGGACTCGCCATGAGCCCGTCCACCGCTGCGATCACGTCCTCGCTCCCCGAGGAGAAACAAGGTGTCGCCTCCGCGCTCAATGACACGGTTCGCGAGATGGGCGGTGCCGTGGGCATCGCCCTCATCGGCTCGGTCCTGAACTCCGCCTACCGGTCGAACATCGAGCCGACCGTCGCCTCCCTGCCGCCGGAGGTCGCCGAACCCGTGACTTCAGGCATCGGCGGTGCCTTGGCCGTGGCCGGGAAGATGGGCACTGGCGGAGCCGCGCTGGTGGATGCGTCCCGGCAGGCCTTCGTCGACGGCATGGCCCCGGCGCTGTACCTCGGCGCAGGACTCGCCCTTGCCGCAGCCGTCTTCACCGCACTCCGAGGCCCCAAGACCGCAGCCGAAGCAGAACCTCGCCTGCATGCGGGCGACCAGACCGCTCCACGACCCGATGTGCCCGATCTCTCGGTGAACCACACCGCCCGAAGCGGCTCCAACCACCCCAACGTGGAGTCCACCGGAGCCGAGGCCGCTGCACCCGGCGAGTCCAGCGGCAACATGACCGGCGTCATCGACACCGGTGGAGGCCCCCGGTGACGCGCGCCGCCAGTGGATGGCCTGAACCGGAGTCCCCGTCTGCGTCGAACGAGGACACAGGGGCGAGGCCGTGGACCGGCTAGCTGTCGTGGTGGGCATCGACGGGTCAGACAAGTCCCTGGTGGCGCTCGCAGCCGCAGGTCGCCAGGCCGCCCTGGCCGGCAACCGCATCGTCGCCATCCACGTCGTTCGCGCCCATCCCCTCCGCCTTCCCTCCGACGTCAGCTACGCCGGAGAGATCGCCGTCGCTGAGGACGCGCTCACGGATCGCTGCCACCTCGACTGCGAGGTGGTCCTCGCCGGCGTCGATGCCCCGTGGCAGTTCGAGGTCCGCCACGGCGACCCGGTCACCGAGCTGGCCCGGGCTGCAGCCGACCACGACGCCATCTGCGTCGCCATCGGACGCAGCGCCCGGCGCCGCTTCGGATCCCACCTGTCCACGAGCGAGCGTCTCGTGCAACGGTGCGACCGACCCGTGCTCGTCGTTCCTCCGGAATCTGGTAGCGCCGCCCCCGATGACCCCAGTTGAGGGCCGTCCCCTGTCTGTGCGACGTCAGCGCCGCGCTGCGAGTCTGATGGGGGCCGCATGACCGACGGTTCCGTCTGGCTCGATGAGCACATCGTCGTGGCTTGTCCTCTCCGCGAAGCCCTCGAGTGCTTGAACGGGCCGGTTGCGATCGCAGGCTGGTTCGGCTGCAAGCGCGGGATCCCAAACGACGATCGCCTCAGCGGGAGGCGACCTGGTCGTTGAACTTGCCCACGAGGAGTGGCTGCCAGACGATGGTGCGCTCTTGGTGATCGGGACTACCGGCGACGTCTGGCTACGCGCCCACCTCACCGTGCGTGCCGTCATGCAACCTGGCGCTCACCCGTACCTCCATCCCGGCACGGAGATCTGGACCCACCTAGAGCTCGGACCAGCCCGCCGAGCAATGCGTCTCACCGCGCTGCTCCAAGACGTGCTTCGCGACGGCCTCGAACACCTCCGTCTCGAGCTCGACACCTTCTGATCTCCGCCATCGCTATCAGGCGCAGGCTCTGAACGGTGACCGCACATCGCCTTCAGGATGCGGCGGGATTTCGCCAGGCCTATACGGACTCCTCGGCTGTGCCTAGTCCCTCGTTGGCTGCCTGCTTGTCGAGCAGTGGATGCTCAGCGCGAGACAGCATGTCGAGCAACGTGAGCGGTCGCTCGGGAGCGACGAACCGACCTCGCGATGCCACGGGGCCTACGTCGATGTGGCTCGCCTTCGCCCGCAGCGCCCCGACCGTGCAGTCCTCAGGTGCATGATGCTTGAACGGGTCGAATCCGAAGAGGCGCACCGCGTTGCCGTGTGTGATTGCGTCGACAGTCTCGCGGGGAAGGTGCGCGAGCTGCCCGGCCAGGCGTTCCGCGCTCACGGGCCAGGTCGAGTCCGAGTGCGGGTAGTCGGTCTCAACGCAGACGATCTCGGGTCCGATGAGGTCGAGCAGCCGGAGGCCTGCGGAGTCGGTGATGAAGCAAGCGATGAAGTGATCGCGGAAAACCTCGGATGGGAGACGGCCCCCAAAGTTCGACCCAGTCCAGCGGTCGTGGTTCTCATACACGTAGTCAGCGCGCTCGAGCAGGTACGGGATCCAGCCTATGGACCCCTCGGAAAGCGCGAAGCGGATGTTGGGGAACTCTTGAATGACCCGCGACCACAGCAGGTCAGCTGCCGTGTCCATGACCGCCGTGGGCTGCAGGTTCAACATCGTAGTGAAGGGTGCTTCGACGCTCGACAGCTTCACAGCGGAGGACGACCCGATATGGAGGCAGATCACCATCCCGACCTCGTCGCACGCGCCAGAACGGATCCCAGTGCGGGTTGTGGAAGCTGGGCACGCCGATCTTCTCAGGGTTCTCCGACCATGTGACCGCGCGTACGCCCAGGGCCGACACCCGGCGCACCTCGGCGGCCATCAACTCAGGATCCCAGTAGGGGACCAGCGACAAAGGGATCAACCGGCCCGGCGCGCCGCCAGCCCACTCTTCGATGTGCCAATCGTTGTACGCTTGGAGCACCGCGAGTGCGAGTTCCTTGTCCTCCGTGTTGGCGAAGATCTGACCGCAGAACTGCGGGAATGACGGGAAGTTCAGCGAGCCCAAGATCCCCCCAGCGTTCATATCGTCGATACGGGCATCGACGTCCCAGCATCCCTTGCGGATCTCGTCGAAGCGGGTCGGCTCGATCCCGTATTCCTCCTGCGGACGACCCGACACGGCATTGAGGCCGAAGTTCGGAATCTCGACGCCCTCGAAAAGCCACATCTCGCGCCCGTCGGAGCGCTCGACCACGCGTGGTGCGCGGTCTGCGTACTTGCGGGCCAGCCTCCCCTCGAACATGTTGGGCGGTTCGACGAGGTGGTCATCGACGCTCACAATCGTGAGCGACTCGGGATCAAGGGTCATCAGTCCTCCGGTAAACGCTAAGCAACCAAGCTCGGTGTACGCCGGCTCTGCGATAGCCGACCGGCTCGACGCATCCTAGACGTGGCATCTAGACTTTACGTTGAAGCCCCGGGTTTGGTGTGATGCGACATGCGTCCCGCTGTGCTGTTCGGTGGCAACTGGGGTCGATCATGCACGAGCGAGCGGCCGGGAGGGGCTGCGTGTCGATGGGTGAGCAGAGCCTCGGCTGAGCAGTTTCGAAATCACGAGGCCGGGAGGCTGGGGTTTGCGACGATCACAGAAGCGCGACTGGGTGAAGCGACTCGCACCCGAGCATGAGTACTACGAGTACAACCTCGAACGCCTCACTGGCCACGCCGCGACGTTGACCTGCGATGGCGCCGAGAACGAACTGGTGGTGACGATGCCGAAGATCCGTGGCCATCAGGTCGAGCTCATCGCAGATGAGCTCGCTACCTTGTGGCCCGGGTTCTTGGCGCCAGCAGGCGTCAGTCTTCGCATCAACGAGAACCAGTTCGGCGATGGCGAGGCCATGGCCCTCCGCTACCACGCCAACCGGGAGCGCTAGCAGAGGGTCGGCCTCCATGGCCCGTCAGCAGCCATGAGGCCGGGGGTCGAGATAGGTAGCCATTCCGTGAGGCGAGGACACCTACCCACAGTCCTTTCGAGGTCAGCGCATCCGAGTCTGACGGCCCGACCGTGACGCTTCTCTACCGATCCCAGTTGCTGACTCCGCAGAGGCCGCACCCCTGACAACCAACAGCTCACCTGTCCGTTC
This sequence comes from Aquihabitans sp. G128, assembly GCF_019048865.1. Taxonomy (GTDB): domain Bacteria; phylum Actinomycetota; class Acidimicrobiia; order Acidimicrobiales; family Iamiaceae; genus Aquihabitans. The sequence goes on from NZ_CP077604.1 coordinate 4,085,218, forward strand.
ACGAAGCGTGCTCGATGCCTTGAGCGCAGACCGGAACTGGCCGCCGCTGATGCGCATGATGCGCGAGGGGGCGATGGTCTCGACACACGCCGACCGTGGGCGACCGGTGACAACCCCGATCTCGCCGACGAGCTGGCCGGGTGCAAGGTAGGCGAGTTGCCGGTGGTGGGAGTGAACGACGACGGCGCCGTCGAGGACCAGGTAGAGGTCGTTGCTCGGGTCGCCCTCGACGAGCAGCATTCGGCCCGCAGCTACGTCGAACACTTCGGCCTGGCGGCTGAGACGCCGGAGTGTCCCGGCGGCTTCAGTGCGCAACAGCGGGCAGGTGCGCAATGCGTCGAGCGAGCGGGTCATGGCCGCATCCCGGTCGTGCTGGCGATCGTCACATCGGGCGTCATCGGGACCTCTGCGGTGGGGGCTGAGCCGTTCGTCCACCCCGCTCGAGATGAGGGTGCGACGGGTCTGCACCTCCATTACCATCTTGGACGTGGCATCTAAACCTCTTGTCGATGTGTTGGAACCGACCGAAGCGGACCGCCTCGTGTTCGAGGTGCTCGGTGGTGGCGATGGGCGGGCAGATCCGTATCCGCTCTACCGCCAGCTCCGGGCCGGTGCGGCCGTTCACGAGTCGCCTTCGACCGGGGTGTGGTTCTTGTCCGGCTACGAGTTGTCCAAGCAGGTGCTGCACGATCCGCGGTTCGGCCGGGGCAACGGGTCGATGATGGGCGCGCTCGCCGATGCGGAGGTCGCGGATCGGTCAGGCGAGATGCGCCGCTCGTCGCAGAACATGCTGTTCGCCGATCCGCCTGAGCACACCCGGCTGCGCGGACTGGTCTCGAGGGCGTTCACCCCGCGCCGTGTCGAGGAGCTCCGGCCGAGACTGGTCGAGCTCCTCGATCCTCTGCTCGACGCAGTTGCCGACGCCGGCTCGACCGACCTGCTCGATGCTCTGGCGTTCCGGTTCCCGGTTGCTGTGATCGGCGAGCTGGTCGGAATACCCGAAGAGGACCGTGACCAGTTCCGATCGTTGGTCCGGGCGTCCACTGCGATGATCGAGGCGTCCCCCGACGTGGAAGCGCTCCGGCTAGCCGAGCGCTCCATGGCGGAGATGGGCGCCTACTTCCGAGACCTGGTCGTCCGGCGGAGGAGGGAGCCGTCGGACGACCTGATCTCGGCGATGATCGCCATCGAGGACGCCGACGGCGACCGGCTCAGCGGGGAAGAGATGGTCTCGACGGCGATCCTGCTGTTCGGCGCCGGCTTCGAGACGACTACGAACCTGATCGGAAACGGCACCCTCTGCTTGCTACGCAACCCAGATCAGACCCGCCGTCTCCGCAACGACCCGTCGTTGCTGCCGACCGCGGTCGAGGAGATGCTGCGCTACGAGAGCCCCGTCCAGCTCGATGCCCGCTCTGCGCTCGTCGATGCCGACATCGCCGGTCGACCGGTTCCCGCTGGAACCTCGGTGGTCACGTTCCTCGGTGCGGCGAACCGTGACCCCGGTGTGTTCGAGCACCCCGATGTGTTCGACGTCGCCCGCCACCCGAACAACCCGTTGAGCTTCGGATGGGGCATCCACCACTGCCTTGGAGCACACTTGGCTCGTGTCGAAGGACAGATCGTTTTCGGCCGGATGCTCGAGCGGTTCGCCACCATCGAGCTCGACGGCCCAGAGCCGCCGTGGCGCCAAAGCGTCACCCTGCGGGGCCTCGAGCACCTGCCCGTGACGGTGACAGCGACGGGTACCGGGGACCGGCGATGAGAGCTGTGCCGGAGGCGATGGCTGAAAAGCTCATGGCGACCGCAGGCGAGTTCGTCGCGTCGTGGGATGACGTCCGCATCGACGACATCGCCGCGGCCAGCGGCGTCCCGAGGGCGACGCTCTACTACTACTTCTCCAGCAAGGAAGACATCCTCGCGTTCATGCTGCGACGGATGCTGGACCGCCTCACCGAAGCGGTCGCGGCCGCGGACGACGCCGACGACGACCTGCCGACCAGGCTGGCTGCGGTGATACGGGCCCAGCTCTCGCACCTGGGCGAGTACCCGGCCACTGCACAGCTCCTGATCTCCAACCTCGGCAAGGCCGGCAAGCTCCCTGACATCGCCGCCGCGATCAACGCCTCGTTCCACGAACCGGTCCGGCGGCTCCTCGCCCAAGGCGCCGCCGACGGCTCGTTCCGGTCCGTCGAACCCGAGATGGCTGCGACCGCCCTGTACGGGGCTGTCACGATCATCGGTCTGCGCTGCCTGCTGATCGACGGGAGCATCGACGTCGACGCCGTCTCCGCCCAGATCGTGCCGATGTTCTGGAGCGGTCTGCGCCCCGAGGCGGGCGCATGACCCAAGCGATGCTTGTCCCCCAGATCGACGAACTCCCCGATGGCACCCTCCGCGCCACGCTCCCGACCCCGTTCCCGGTCGGCCCCGTCAACTGCTACCTCCTCCTCGGCTCGAACATCACGGTCGTCGACCCTGGGATGGTGTGGCGCGACAGCACCGACCAGCTCACCGCCTTCCTCGCTGAAGCCGGCCTCACCCCCGCCGACGTCGACACGATCGTGGTCACCCACGGCCACCCGGACCACTTCGGTGCCGCCGGGTGGCTCTCGGACCGAGCCGACGCACCGGTGGTGTGCGGCCGAGCCGAGGTACCCAAGCTGCTCGGCCCCCTCGGACGCCTCCAGAACGGTGAGCTCGGCGGTTCGCTCGGGATCCCCGACACTCTCCGCGACACCTTCGCCAGCTTCTACACCGGGGTCAGCAGGTTCACCACAACGATCTCCGACCACCGCGTCACCCCCGTTGATGACCTCGACACGCTGAGCCTCGGCGGCAGGACCTGGACCGCCCAGGTGACCCCCGGGCACGCCGCCGGCCACCTCTCACTACGAGACGAAACCGGCGACGTGCTCCTGTCGGGCGACCACCTGCTCGGCAACATCACCCCCAACCCGGTGATCGAGCCCGACCTCGAACTGCCCGACGGACGCCGTCGCAGCCTCACCGAGTACCTCGCCTCCCTCGACCGGTTCGAGGCCATGGCGCCAAAGCTCGTGCTGCCCGGACACGGACCCGGGTTCAGCGACGTCCCTGCGCTCATCGAACTGACCCGGAACCACCACGACCAACGCTGCATCGAAGTCCTCGACCTCGTCCGCACCCTCGGAACTCCAACCCCGTTCGACCTCTCGGTCGCGATGTTCCCCCGACTCGAAGGCTTCAGCCACATGCTCGGCATCTCCGAAGCCCTCGGCCACCTCGACCTGCTCGAGGACGCCGGCCAGGTCCACCGGATCAGCGACCAGCCCATCCGGTACCAAGCCGCATGAACTTCGACTCCTACAACCAAGCCGTCGCCGACGCGATCCTCGCCGGCACTCCCGGCCAAGCCGGGGGGCTCCCCGACTTCCTCGGGCTCCGCACCGTCGCAGTGGGTCCAGGCACAATGACCGCAGAGATCGATGTACGCCCCGATCTGCTCAACCCCTTCGGCTCGCTCCACGGCGGGGTTCTGTCCGCCCTCGTCGACCACGTGCTCGGCGCCGTGCTGTACCCGCTCATCCCACCAGGCACCTGGGCCGCCACCACCGAGTTCAAACTCAACCTCATCGCACCCGTCCGAGAAGGAACACTCTCCGCCAGCTCGGAGGTCATCGCCATGAGCCGCCGCACCGCCGTAGTGCGCATCGACGCAACCGTCGGAGAGCGACTGGTCGGGGCGGCTCAAGGCACCGTCACCATCACCGAACCAAAGCCTGCTGCCTGAAGTCGCACGCCCACCTCTCGGCGCAAGGAGACATCACCCAAGACCTGTGGACCAGCTCCTACCTCGTCGAGTTCGCCACCGTCCATGCATTCGTCAGGGGGCAGTACCACTGACAGCCGGAGACTGACCGATATGCGGTTGCCGCCCCGGCCGATCGGGCTGGTTCCGCGCACCACATGTCAGCGATTCCGGCGCCTTGCGCGCGGAACCTGTGCAGGTCGACGGCAGCGAAGGCCGGAATTCGTACTTGGAGTCAGACCTCGAACCAGACGACCTTGCCACCGTCGGGTTTGTCATCGAGGCCTACTCGCGTAGCCAGGTCGTGAACGAGCCCTAGACCACGTCCTCCCACCGACGTCATCGGTACTGGAGTGGGCCGTGCCGCCATGAGTGTGCGGAACGCAAGCGTGACGGGCGAACCATCGTGCACCTCGACCCGAATCACTGGGCCGACGGTGACGCAGATGGTGAACGGACCCGAGGCGTGGTGCACGACGTTGGTCACCAGCTCGGAGGTCATCAGGGCGACCGCACCGGGGTCGGCGCCGTGGCCCCGGGAGTGCTTGGCGACGAACGCTCGGGCTCGCCTGATGCTTTCCATGTCTGCAGGGAGTTCTAGTGATGGCACGACCAAAGCTCCGTCTCGCAGCGGACCGCAAATCAAGTCGCCCGCGGCGGACACGCAGAAGCAAAATCCTAGACGGACGGGGGTGAGTGAGTCTGGGCTGTCGCGGGATTTGAACATGCCAGCCAATCGGCCCCAGTTCGCTGCCCCGCTAGAGACAACCGGGGTTGCAATCAGCCAAGCTCCTCGAACCCGACGGTCTGGGCATACCAACCACTTCGCGGGCGGCAGTTGCGCCGCCCGGCGATCTTTAGGGACCCCGCCGCCCCCGTCGAGGCACCTGGTCGGTCGCCCCAGCGGTTCTACTGCCTTTTCTACTGTGCGGCCCGCTACAGCGGTTTACGCATTGGTACGGCTGCTGTAGAGTGAACGGTGAAACACCAGCTCAAGAGCATTATTTGGTATCGGTTGGTACGGGCTGAGATTCTGATTGTGAATCGCATAACGCGAAGGTCGCAGGTTCAAATCCTGCCCCCGCCACCATCTAAACAAGGCGAAAATGCAGGTCAGGCCCTACTCCTCGGAGTGGGGCCTTCTGCTGTCCGGCTACTTCGCAGCGATTTCTACTGTGCTTCTACTGTTCGGATCGGCGAATGCCCTGGTCAGGGCGTGATCGTCGGGCCACCAACCCGAAGATCATTGCCCCGGGGAACATCCGTTGCCGAGTGGCGTACGCGCACTGGGCCGAGGACGAATGCTCGTGGATGGGTCATCAATGCGCGACATCTCGAACCGACTGGCATCTGTGGGTCACCGGATCACGTGGCAGTCCCAACCGTTGACAGCGAGCGGGTTCGCTGGTTCAGCTCGTGAGGAAACCGGGTGACGCCGGCCATCGCCGACGATCGGGAGCGTTGCGTTCAGGTTCGTCGGGTGACCCGGCCGATAAGAGCGCGGACTCGGCGACACCAGGAGGAACGTTCCTCGGTTCGTGCCGCTGGTTCGTGCCCGGCTTGCTTGTTGGCAGGCTTGAGATGCCTGGTGTCTGGTCGACCGGTGAAGTCGCGCATCCAGCGGATCTTGTTGTGGTCGATCCAGTAGTGGGACCGGCATGGGAGCTCTTGGTTGCCGATCGACGGTGACACGCTGACGGTCTCGCCGTCGTAGGTGATGTGCCAGGCGCCCGGCCGGATGGGCATGACCACCTTGGTGCCGCAGCCGCAGGCGCACAGGTGCATCGATGTGCGGAACGGGATTGAGATGTAGAGGATGCCTTCAGTCAGTTCGGGCGGGGCGGACTCGATGAACTCGGGCTGCAGGCTGTTCAGTCGCAAGGGTCGTCCTCGGCTCCGTTGAGGAGCTCCTGGTTGATCACGTGGTTGGTTGCGATCTTGAGGGCGGTGAAGTGCTCGCCGGCGAGGTCGGCGTAGACGCCGCGGTACTTCTTCCAGCGGATGACGGCATCGCTTGCGTTGCGGGCGTTGAGCTCTGCGATCTGGATGTTCGACTTGTAGTCGCCGTCGGGTACGTCACCGACGGTCGGGATCGTTGCGAGGTGGTCGGCCTTGTCGGGTGTGACCATCGTGGTGCGGACGATGCCGCTCAGGTGCCCGTCGATGGCGTTGACGCCCATGCCGACGTCGATGAACGCGATGCCGGCGTCGACGAGTGCGGCGATGATCGGGGTCTTGGCGGCGGCGTCGTCGATGGAGATGAACACGAAGGTCATGGCAGCTAGCTCCGCCACGTTGGCCTCGGTCACTGCATAGGGGTGGGCGACAATCCCGTTGTGCATGCGGCTGTAGATGCCGGTGTAGTGGTCGACCTTGAGGGGCGCAGCGTTGAGCTCGTCGAGCGTGGGGGCGCCTGGTGCCCTGAAGGCGTTGTGGGTGAGCATGACGTCGTCGTCGAAGACGTGGATCTCCGGTGCCAGGGTCTTGGCGACGAAGTCGAGGATGTACTCGCCGGTGCCGCCCAGGCCCACGATCGCTACGCGTTCCTCGGCGAGCTTCTCGTTGATGGCGGTGATGCCGGCACGGGAGGACGCGGTGTCCTCGTAGTTGAACGGCGAGCCGGCGTCGGAGTCCGGCACTACAGGTCGATGCACCCGAGCGGTCGCCGACGGGTCAATGTCGGCGACGGGCGAGCTGATCGCCGCGACGTACTTCGCGACCTTGTCGTGGAAGTCGGGGTACTTGCCGTCGTTGGTCGTGGGCTTCATGGAGAAGGTGCACTGGGTGACGATCCCGTTGCCCTGGTCGGCGACTCCCTTGCCGTTGATGATCGTCGTCAGCTCCTGCCCCTTGGCATCGCAGGGGACACCGCCTGAGAAGCTGGCGGTGTGGTCGCCGGGGGGCTGGGCGGTCTCGCCGGCGAGGGTGAGGGCCATCACGAGGGCACCGTCGTGGTGGACGGTGCCCTCGTGATCGACGAACGGGATGTCTCGGACGACGAGCTTCCCGCCGGTGACCTCGACTGTGTACCCGTCGGCGACGAGCTGGCCGAGGTCTGCGCTACGAGAGATTGGTCGGCGTGACATCGAAGATCATCCCGTCCTTGGCCTTCACGGACTGGCCGGGTCCGAGCGACCCGGCCTTGTTGCCATTGGCCCGCTCGTAGAGGACCGTGTAGCCGGGGTTCTGGCCACCGTGCCCTTCGGGGTAGGCCAGGTGGACGACGTCCTCGTAGGAGATGTCGTCCTTCGCCACCTGGTGGGCGATCGTGTTGACGAAGATGGTGACGGGCTTCGGCCCGTTGCCGCCGCCGGGCGAACCCGGCTTGTCGTTGCCCTTGCCGGGCTTCTCGTTTTCCATGTGGATCCCTTCTGGCGGACCGCGTGCCCGCTCAGTTGCATCCACGGCTCACCTCGCCGGAAGTGTCCGGTGGCCTCAGATTCCGAGGCAGTCGTCGCAGATCGCAGGGTTCTGGGAGAAGTTCGACGCCGGCCGGCGCTGGAAGCACTCGGCGCAGGTCCGGTGCGCTGCGGCCGGGGCCGGGCAGCTGCACCTGCCGCAGCCGTGCTCGCCACGGTGGAAGTAGTCGCTGCAGGTGGGGCACGGAGGCCCGAACGCGGCGAAGTCGACGTCGCAGTGGGTGCAGGAGGCATCGGCCCTGGCTCCTGGTTCGGGAGGGAGAGCCAGACCGTGCTCCCACGGGGGCCGGTTCGCCATGAACACAGCAACGACGACGGCCTGCTCCTCGTCGTAGCGGGCGTCGACGAAGAACGGGCTGCTCGCGGCACCGCTGGCGTAGGTGACGGGGGGAGTGGCCGCGAGCGGTCCCGAGCCGAGCCGCCCGCGCGGCGACGCCGTCGGTGCCTGCGGGGTTCCTCGGCGGATCCGGAACGGGGTGCTGTGGCTCGCGGTGAAGATCGCCACTCCGTCCTTGAGGACCATCACGTGGCCGGGACCCTCGAGACGTTCTGCGGCGCGGACGCAGCACGCTTCGCGAGATGCGTTCGGCGTGGCCGCCACTAGGTCCAGCACCGTTCGGGCCGTTGGACCGGTGCCACCGAAGTGCGCATCGACGTGTTCGGCAGGGATGAGCAGCGTGCCGGCGATCGCGTCGCAGACATCCTCCTCGAGCTGGATCCCGCCGTCGGGTTCCTCAAAGAACAGGTCGTGGATGCCCGTGTCCAAGCGGATGGCTGAGTGGCCGAACTCATGGAGAGCCGAGAAGTGCTGCCGGCCGTTGCTCGCCGCAGCCACAACGGTGATCCGCGCCGGCGGGCCGTAGTCGATGGACGCGGCCACGGAGCACCCTTCGGGGATGGCCGGCTCAGGGCGCAACCGCATCTGGAAGCCGATCGACTCGAGTGCTGCGAAAGGATCTGCCGCCAGGCCGGCTCGGACCTGAGGGTCGACGGTGCTGAGGATCCGGTCGGCGAGCGCCCGGGCATCAGCCATCGAGGTATTGGCCGATCAGCTCCGACCAGGTGTCGACATCACGTTCCCCGGGGGTGGTTCTGGCCGGCATCGCATGAACGGCTTCAGCTGTCCGGAACCGAGCAGCGGCCTCGCTGATCCCATCGGCCACCGCTCGCTCCTCAATCGAGGCCCGGTGCACGGGGCGCTCGATTGCGTGGATGAGCCCGACCGGGAGATCCATGCCGGGACGGAGGCGCTCCGCAGGTACGTCGAGCGCCGCGCTCAGCGCTGCGGCCTCGTCGTCGGTGGGCCGGCGCGCCCGGCGGACCAGTGCTGTCACCTCCGAGACCGGGATCCCCGTCAGATCCGCCACGACCGACGGCCGCAGCCCCCGTGCTTCGAACACATCCCGCAGCGATACCTGTACGGCCGGCATGTCCGGTATCCAAGACGCTGCACCAAGGGATCTGACTGTGGCGGTCAGATCGAGACGGTCGAGCAGATCTGCGATGAGGTCCGGCTGGCTGTCGGCGGCCTCAATCGGGTCCACCGCGACAGTGGCCTCGATGACGGTCCGCAGGGCTGGTGCGCCATCGTCTACCCAGCCGAGAGGGCACCGGAAGACGCCGAGCGGGACGGTGGCGACCACTGGGAGCACCCAGACGGACACGGGGGGTCTGGCCAGATCGATCCGCTCCCGCGTGGACTCCGCCCTCGGCCCCTCCTGGGTCACGGCAGTCACCACGGCGCTGAGCTCGCTCCGCTCCAAGATCAGCACGGCTGCTGCGTCGTTCTCCCAGTCGAGTTGCCAGACCTCACCGATGCCAGGCTCAGCGGTTACGGGAAGCGGCACAAGAGGCTCGAACTCGTACTCGGTCACCTCAGGCGCGCCCTGACTACCGTCGAGGGGCGGAGCCACTCCGGCGATCAGCTCACGACATGCGGCGCAGCCGCTGACATGGCGCTCCACTGCCGCAGCCGCACCGGCATCGAGGTGGCCGTCGACGAACGACACGAGATCCTCGATCACCGGGTGGCCCTCGTCGGGTCGGGGCAGTCCCATAAAGGCACTCACGGCGAACCTCCTGTAGATCGTCCGGCGGACCAGCTCTGCTGGATCTCCAGCAGGCACCGCAGGGCAGTAGCGCCGTCGCGCGAGCCGAGAGCGAACTCGGTGACCCGGCGCTCGAGCTTCGCCTGCCGCGATGCGAGCGCCGACTTCTTCAACCCGAGGACGCCGGCTGCCGCGAGCTGGCGTACCGGCGTGCGGATGTCGGGCAGCAGGACGCGGTCATCCTCGGTGAGCTCATCCCAGAACGCCTCTGCCGCACCGGTGGCGCTGCTGTGCGCCGGAGCGTTGTCCGGCTCTGCGATGTTCTCCTGGCCGACACCCTCATCGACGACCGCTCCGTCGAACTGGATCACTCGCTCGACGACGATGCGGCGCACTGACCGCTGAGCGACGGGGCAGGCCGCGGTTGCGAGCACCGCGTCGCAGGCGGCATCGACGGATGCCCCGGTGGTGGCAGGGGGTTCGCGAGGGCTGTCTTCGGGCCACGGAGGAGGCGGGTCGATCGGCACCCGGCGCACGGCCTCCTCCAGCCTTTTGTCGTCGCCACCCCAGTGGGGTTGGGCCTGGAACAGCTCGAAGGACCAGTGGTCGGGGGTCACCTCGACGATGTCGTCGCGCTTCTTGACCCGGCGCTCCACGCGGCGGTCGAGGACACCCCTGGGCGTCTGGCGGTACCGGTCGATGATCAAGTTAGTGAGCGCCTGCTGGGTAGCACCGCGGAAGCGCCGCACGGCGTCCGGCCCGTATCCGGCTCGCTGAGCGAGGGTCTCCACCCGACCCTGCTGAGCGAAGAAGTCTCCGACGAGGTCGTCGACATCATGCGGCGACCAGTCGAACGAGTTGCTCGGCGTGCTGAACCTGCCGGTCCGTGTCAGCGCGGTTGCTGCGCCGCCGACCGACTCGATCACGTTGCGCGTGACCCGGCCGCCGTGGAGGTCACTCAGTGCTTGGGCAGCGAGGGCGTCGGGGTTAGCCATGTCGTCGCCCTGAGCCGCAGCCGTGGCGCGCAGTGCGCATCCGCAGCTGTGCGCCGCAGATCCGGGAGCACATCACCGGCCCGGCGGCATCAACCACTGGCCCCAGGAGCCCTCGACGAGTAGCGGCCTTCGTAGATCGGTCCTCCGAGAGCGAAGTACTTGGCGTAGAGCCTCCAGATCTGCTGCCACTGCTCAGACGACGGATCGAGCTTCGTGACGGGCAGCCCGCACGCAATGGCGTCATCGGCACCGAACACGGCCGCATGGTTCTTCGGTCCGTCGATAAGCGGGTCCTTCAGCTTGGCCAGCGCAGCCTTCGCTGCCTTGGCCGTCCGGTCCGGCGAGCTCTTCAGCGCCTCCAGCACCAGGTCGCTGCTGCGGTCGATCGCGGAACGGGCCTGCTGGACCATCAGCCCGCTGACGTCGCTCAGCAGTGAAGCGTGCAGGGGGTAGGTATCGGGGTTTGTAGCGATCGCTGCCTCCGCCGCGGCGACGGCCGCGATGATGTCCTTCGCAGCGACAAGGGAGCGCCCGTCAGCGAGCTGGAACTGCGGATCGACAGGACCGAGGTCGCTGGTAGGGCCCATGAGGATCTCGTGTGCTCCGAGGGCGAGGATCGTCGCCGCGCTCTTCGCCTGGTCGGGGACGATGACCGTGAAGCGAGCACACCGCGCCTGCGCGGACCGTGCGAGGCGCACAGCGGTCTCACCGTCGCCACCTGGGGAGTCCAGCATCATGTGCAGGTCCTCGGCCGGATCAGCGTCGAACAGCAGCTCCTCCAGGTATGTGACACCGTCCGGGAAGATGGCGTCGCGCATCACGATGAGGCGGCAGGTGTGCAGTTCCTCGTACTCGCGGATCAGGGACTGGCGCTCATATCTGGCAGCGTGCTCAGCTCCGAACAGCGGTGACTTCGCTACGCCTCGGGCTTTCGGGCGAGCGTCGACCGGGATCGGAACGTCGCCGGCTTGCCGCCCCGGATCGTCTTCGCGTCCTCGCGTGCCTGTTTCGCCCGCTCTGCCTTCTTCTGCCACGTTCCGTCCCCGTGCTTGTCTGGGGCGGTCAAGGCTGTCGAATTCATCATCATGGTCCCCACCCCTTTCATGACTCGTCGCGGATGGTACACGTGCAGTATTCCCAAGGGGTGCGACAGTCAAGCACGCGAGCTCATTGCTGCGACACTCGGCGAAGCACGATCGGCTCGAGGGTCCCTCGGGCGAACCCGCCAGGTCGCGTTACCCGAGCAGCGGCGCTCGAACATCCCGGTCTCTACCGACAGCCCGGTCAACGCGAACTGTCGGGCTGCAGCGTGAGGAGCCGCTCAGCGCCGGCGCTAGCTGTGCTCGCGGTTAAGGGCCACCGCCTCTCGGGGCGATGCACCCGATCGTGAACGCTCGGTCGCTGACCTTCAATCCAGGTTCTGGAGCCAGGTGAGACACGCAGTCGGCCTCACCCCACGGCTACGACGCCTCACTGGAGTTGACCCGCGTTCTTGGACACCCGATCCTCGCTGCCGGGTAGGCCCCGGGCAAGAGGCGCATCTCACCCGACAGCCGGCGGCGGCCGCCGGTGCGCGCCCGGGCGTCGAGCCGTCCGAGCCGCTCGGAATCCAGTACAGGGGTTACCGCCGGTTCGGGTTGGCCGCGGCGTGGACGAGCGGGACGCTGCCTTCGAGCGCGGCTGAGGTGCTGATCACCTGGACGCGGACCCTGGCGGCTTCGATCGCCCGTTCGATGAGTTGGTCGAAGTTCCTGGTGAGCACCAGCCGGACCTGGCCGTCAGCGACGAGCTGGGCCGCTGCCATCCCGACCCGACCTGCCCGCCCGGCGCCGAGTGGCGTCGCTCTACGGACGGGTGGCGAGGAAGTTCGGCACGGCGGGGTTGGCCTCGTGAATTGCCGCCAGTTCAGGGGCCATCCATTGCAGGAGCTCGACCGTCTGGTCCCACACGGTCTGTAAACCGACCATGGTCTGAGTGCCAGACACCCGAACGCCGTTGAAGATCGGCTCGTGATGCGCCGAACGGTTGCGGAGCCGCTGGAGGTTCGATGCTCGGAGGTGTACGGCGTCTCGTGTCGGCCGCCGGGCTCGGCCGCTCGGAGTGAAGGTTTCCCGTTGCGAAGCCGAATCGTAGGGCCGGACGCCAGAGGTTGGCCTCGTAGTCGATGGCCCGACCCAGAGCCGAGGTGCCGCCGCGGCTGAGCAGCATCACCCAGGTCCCCAGCATCAGGTCGGCGATGACCTTGCCGGGTCCGATCGTGCCCTTGACGAGCTGCTTCTTGTGCCTGCGGACGACATCGGTGAGCGTCTCGCTCGTGATGTCGTCGAGCACCAGGTCGGTGCTCGCCCACCAGTCTCCGCGCCCGAAGTGCGCTGCGAGATGGCCGTGGATCGTGTTGCGGAGGGTGACCTCGACATCGCAGGCCAGAGGCGTGAGGGCAGCCGCCAGGTCGATGTTCCATCGGTATAGTGCCCAGGCGTGGTCGTCATCGGCCGCGATCGCCCGGTAGGTCCCAAGCCTCGCCGCGCTGACCGCCGGCTCAAAGCGGGGGTTGAAGGTCACGGCTGGTCAGGGTAACCTGCGTGTAATTCCCCGGTGCCGCTAATGCCTTCGTGGCATGCGCCCGGGGTATTGCCTTTTGGGATTAGCTCCCGTCCGGAAACTGAGGCGACCTGAGCGTGAGCCCGACGATCGCTCGACACCCGGCGTGCCCTCGGCGACGCGAGGGGCTTGGCGGTTGCCTCATGCTTGCGCGTCGGCAAGGGCATCGTGCCGTCTGGAACGTCAGTCGCTTCTACTGCTTTTTCTACTGTGCAGCCCGGTACGGGGATGTACAGGTTGGTACGTCCTCGGTAGGATGACCCGCGAAACACCAGCTCGAGGGCACTATCCGGGACTCGTTGGTACGGGCTGAGATTGCGATCGACGATCTCATAACCCGAAGGTCGCAGGTTCAAATCCTGCCCCCGCCACCATCGAAAACGCAGGTCAGGCCCCACTTCTCGAGGTGGGGCCTTCTGCTTTCCTCGGGCCCTTCTACAGTTTTTTCTACAGTCCGACGAGCCTTCAAGCGCTCGAGCACGGTGAGCCAGACGCCCTGACCTGCGGGTTCCTCGGCCCAAGGTCGTCGCAAGGGCCAGACCTTCGAGTGACCAACCCGAAGGTCACAAGACCAGACCTGGGTGCCGGCTGCCAGTGGTGCGGATGCCCGGGGTCAGGTGAGAGTGACCCGTCGCCCCCAAGGGGAAGCGCGGGTTCTACGCCGTCAAAACCTGCACTCGAACGGATCAGCTAGTTAATTGACTCCCGGACGCACGCCGATCGGGCGGCCTGGCCAGTCACCCAACCTGGCACCGGATCACGCGGCAGTCCCGAATCTGACAGACCCGTGCGCCTCGGCCTCGCCCGAGCGAAGACCCCGGCAGGGGCGAGCTATCGTCCACGTTTCAGCCGTCGCGGGAGAGGTCGGAAGCGTGTTCCGGAAGAAGGTGCGTGAGGAACCAAGTGTTCCTCTGACATTCGCTGCAGAGGACCTGCCTCGACTCGAGTCGATTCTCGACGAGTTCCTGGCCACGGTCGGAACCCCACAGTTCGAACTGCCCGCTATCCGGCTCGGACGGGCAGGAGGTATCGATATCGAGCACCCGGAGCGGGTGTTCTCGTTGGGTCCCGATGCAACGAAGCGCCCGTGGCGATGGCTTCTTCTGGGCGTTGAGGAGGCCGTTCGCCAGCAGCGGCAGGTCACACTGATCAAGGCGAGTGCCGTCGTGGGCTTCTGGCAGATGAACATCGCACCCAACCTCGGCCCGGCGGACTGGTTCGCCATGGGCCTAGATGGCTGCCCGGCTGACGTGGAGATTGCCGTCCATCGTGCAGCCGCTGGCCCGATGGTGAGCTTCGACGACACCGAGATTCTGGCCACCGATGCTCGGGGCGACTCGATGACGGTGGGCCTCGCCCGCCAGGCTGCGGAGTTTCGTCTCAACGATCTGGTAGGGCTCTGAGGACGAAACTGTTGCGCAGCCGTGGTTCGTGGACAGGGCGACGAGCAGGTAGTCCTGTGGTCACATCAAGGTGACAGTTCGGCGATCCACCCATCTCCGGCGAGTGCGTCCAGGTTCATCGCCCGGCCTGCCGCGAGACCTTCCTGGACGGTGTATACCATCGGCTCCCCAGCCAGGTTGAATGACGTGCACAAGACAGCAGGGCAGCCATTCGAGTTCCCGATCGCGCCGAGGACGGCACCATAGGCAGAGTCAAGGTCGACTGTCTGCGGCCGAGTGCTCCCGTCGACGTGAGTCACTCCGGCCAGATTCTCGAGAGCTGAGTCGCGCACCCGGGAGGCTTGCAGCATGTACGCGGAGGGTACCCCGACCAGGTTGTCTTCGAAGGCGTCGGCGGTGATGGAGGGTGCCAGCGGTCGCCACGACTCACGACCTTTCATGAAGTTGACGCGGTCTCGCACCCGCTCAGAGCCCGGTCGAGCGATCACTGAGCGGGCGCCCAGAGACCGCGGGCCGATCTCTGCGCCGTTATCCAGCCACCCAACAACCCAATCGCTCTCCACGAGGCGCTCAGCCAGATCGTCAGGCGAAGACGCCCTCACCGTGACGTCGGACTGACCGAGCGTGGCTTCCGCAAGCTCGCGATCGATCGATCGTCCGAGGTGCACTGACGTGGGCGCGACCGCGTCGCCGAGGTGGACAGCCAGCCCGATCGCTGCGCCTAGGGCCGTCCCGGAGTCATTCGCCGCCGGGGGTATGACCAGGCGCACCCCTCGCTGCTCCAGCGTCTCGGCGAGCGCTCCGTTGATCGCGCAGTTCAGTGCCACTCCGCCGGCGTAGACCAAGGTTGAGGCTTCGCCGACGGCTGCCTCAGCTAGGCTGCACACAGCTTCGGACACGACCATTTGGCACGCATGCGCCACATCAGCACGATCGTTGAACGTGGACACCGTGCCGAACTTCTCGTGCAGAGAGTCGACGATCTTGCGTATTCCGTCCTCGTAGGCCGTACCTGTGAGCGGAGCACAGGCGTGCCTTGACTCGACCACATCGATCGCGAGTTCGGGTGCGCCGAAGCCCCGATCTCGACCGAACGAGCTCAAACCCATCACCTTTCCTTCTTCACCCCATGCGAAACCCAGGTAACGTCCCAGCGCCTCGTAATACATGCCGAGCGAGGTGCTCGTTGACAGCGCAAACGAGCTGCTGAGACCGCGACCATCCCAGCGGAAGGCCTCACCGCCTCCACTCTCTCCGCTCCCGTCGAGCACGAGCACCGCAGCGCTGGACCCCCGGGGTCCTTCCGGGATGAATGCAAGGCCCGAAAAGGCATGGGCCGCGTGATGGGAAACGAAGTGGACCGAAGCTGGGGGTATGCCCGGCACCCATTCGCAGATCATGGCTCGAGCATCTCGATCACTAGAGCCTGCGAGCTGCGGGTCCCACGGATAGGCGACCGCATCGATGTCAGAGAGATGCACCCCACCCAGCGCGAGTACCTCGGCGATGGCGCCGGCGGGAGAGCAACCCCGGCCGCGCTTGATCCTCGAGATTCGTTCCTCCTCGACAGACGCGACGACGTAGCCGTCGACGACGAGGGTGGCGCAGGCATCATGACCCGAACCGGCCTGGCCGTTCACCCCCAGGATCAACGCCATTTCTTCCTCCCTTACAAACGAACCTAGCTGTCGGGAGCCCGACCGTGCCGCCGGTGTCGACCAGGTGTTCGCCCGTTCCACCCCGGTGGTCGGAGTCGTCGCAGGACCGTCTCGACGACAGCGCCGCAGCACCGAAGATCGGAGATGGCCGCATTGGTGGCCTCGGACACCTCATCGTGGGATCGATTCACTTGGCCTCTACATCTAGCGGGCAGTGCCACGTGGGCGGATCGGGCGAGCGGCACCTGATCGGGACCAGGACCCAGCGGCGAGCTTGTGCGCCAAGCGCGACCGTCGGCGAAGGTTCTCGCTCGAAGCGCAGCGCGGTCGAGCCTGCGAGGGTCGAGGTCGTGGACTGTCGGTTGTCCGTCGGCCCGAATGATGGTTCGGCCCCTCCGCTTCAGATCGTCCGCAAACCGGTCGTCATCCCCGAAGCCGAGCCGACCAGACCCGTGGTCCTCGTCGAACGGCGTCGAGTAGAGCGCCTCGACCGAACAGGCAGGCGATGCGCCGACCGGGCGCATTGGCCCGGTGGCATCGCTCCCGCCGAATGTTCGGAGGTGCCAGGGGTCCAGGCGCCGCATTCGCGCTTGCTCGACAACCTGTAAGCGCCCAGCAGCAGTATCGGCCGTCCCGGCGAGAACGGGGGGTGTTGAGATCCTGCGGTCAGCACAGTGGAACGATGACATCGTCGTCGATCCAGAGGACAACCCGCCCACGGGCTGCTCTGCCAACG
Organism: Aquihabitans sp. G128; assembly: GCF_019048865.1. Classification (GTDB taxonomy): domain Bacteria; phylum Actinomycetota; class Acidimicrobiia; order Acidimicrobiales; family Iamiaceae; genus Aquihabitans. Next base: position 4,101,868 of record NZ_CP077604.1, read on the forward strand.
GCGTTCCGTCCCGCGGAGAGCCGGGATCTCGGTGCCTGGACGGCAGGGTCTACACCGGCCAATGGGTTCAATGCATGAGTGCGACGCGCGCCGCTTCATGCCTCACCGCGTCGGTTCCGATGGCGATTCCGTCGACCGTCAGGGTTCCGAGGGTGGCGTCGACGATCATCTCCCCCTCCAGGTCCCAGGCGTGCACGTGGACGCCGCCGAGCTCGAGCTCGCCCTCATTCGACAGGATCTCGGTGCTCGTCGGCCAAAGGGCGATCACGGAGTAGTCGCGTGCGGCGATGCTCAGCGTGGCGATGGACACCCGAGCGGGCTGCGGCCGAGGAAGTCCGATGCGCTCCCAGGCATCGGCGAGAGGGTTGGCGACGGCCGAGTCCGAAGTCTTCACGACGTGGCCGCAGGTCGAACAGGTGCGGGCCAGCGATGAGTGATGCACGGCCGTCTGGCGATCCAGCTGTGCGCCCCCGCATCGGGTGCAGTCGATCGCCCTGATGGGTCGTCCGAGCATCTCGGCGAGCCAGCAGAGGCGGGCGGTCTCGGCATCAACGACGACGTCGCCCTGCGGGCCCTGAACGAGGACAGTGTCGAAGGAGTCGTCGATCTCCGACCCGCCATCGCAGTGCACGTGGACACCTCCTGGATCGGGGGTTGGCTTCGGCCCCCAGAGGTGCGTCGGGTCCATGAGCGCAGCCCACAGGCGGAAGGTCGTTGTGCCGTCGCGGGCATCGATCGTGCAACGCTCTCCGACAATTGGTGCATCAGCCACCCTGGATCTCCTCGTGTTCGTAGATGAGATGCATGACGTTTCGAGCGACATCGTCCGCTGATCGCACAGAGCTGGCTCGCTCTGCATCTGCCCGCTCGCGGGCTGACAGGAACCCGGTGATGTAAGGGGAATCACCTTCTGGCACCCAGTTCGTCGGGCCCTTGGTCCCTAGCTCGGTTGCGACCGGCCCAGGTCGGAGGATCTCGATGGCGACACCGAACGGTCCCACCTCCTCGCGGAGGGAGCACAGGAATGTGTCCAGAGCAGCCTTGGTCGCCGAGTAGCTAGCTAGGAACGGCCGAGCGTCGCGTGCCGCCACGGACCCGAGGCCGACCACCAGGCCGCGCTGCCGTGCGACCATGGAGGGCAGGCACCCTGCGATGGCGTGGGCCGGTCCGGTGACATTGACGGCAATCATGTCGCTCAGAGAACCGGGCGGTTCGTGCTCGACGGGCCCGACGTACTCGATCCCGGATGAGAGCACCAGGATGTCGGCGTTGCGAGTCAGCCCACGGACCACGTGTTCGTCGCAGGTCCGGAGGTCGACCACATGCACAGCGGCCTGGTCGCCGAGGGCCTGGCGTGCCCTTACAGCCGAGTCCTCGGTGGAGGCCGTGAGGTGGACGTGGTAGCCGTCGGCGATGGCGAGAGCGGCGATGGCGAGGCCGATTCCAGATGAACCACCGAGCACGAAGAGAATCTTGCTGCCGCTCATCCCTGGCCCACAGCGGGCGTGAGCCAGACCCGCTGCACCTGGAGACCGGGTGCTGGCCGCTGGGACCGGGCGTGTGCCGCCCGCCGGTTGTCGATGACGATGGTGTGACCCGTTCGGAGCGTGATTATGGGTGCCTGGACTGTGGCGTCACGCCACAGTCCAACCCACCAGTCGATGAGCCCTTCGTCTCCGATTGCTGCCGACCTCGCCACGGGCGACACCACAGCCTCGATGACCTCGCCGGTGGGAGAGAGCGTGAGCAGGGGTGCCTTCTCGTGCGTGAGATCGGCATCGACGTACGCCTCCGTCGTCGCGAGGCGACGAGCGACATCGAAACCGCCAACTCGAATCAGAGCGGCGACCACGTCGTCGACCCCGAGCACGCGGAGCTCGATTGGTCGCGAATAGCTGAGCAAGAGGATGCTCGGGTGGTCGGGCACCTCGGAGTACCCGTCGGTGTGGAGTCCGAGGCCGGCATCGGAGACAGCGTCGGTCTCCTGCACTGTTGGCGACGTGTCGAGGCTGTTCAGGTGAGGATGAGACGCCGAGAAGTGGGCCGCTGTCGCGTCCAGGCCGCGATGGAACACATCGCACCAGCGGTCTGATGGCGACGGTGTGAGCCACCTCAGCACGGCGGCAGGATCGGGGAAGTCCGGTGACGTCATGTCGTGCACCTTGCGGACGGCAGGGCCAAGACCCCTGGGTCGATCGTGGCGCCGTTCCAACCGGCATCGACGACGACTTCGTCGACGCCAGCACGCAACGTCGCCAGGACGAGCCCCTGAAGGGATTCCGCATCTGTCGTCCCAGACAGCCGAAGAACGACGCGTGGGTCGCCCGCTCGGCCGCATGTAGACCAGCTTTGGTCGAGCTCGTCGATACACGCAGCGAGCCAGGCGACGTCGACGGTCGACAGGTGCTGCTGGGGCAGCCAGCCGTCTCCCCACGCGGCAGCGCGGTCCCGGCTGGCACGACCGTTCCCGGCCACGAGAAGCGGTGGTACTGCGTGGGACGAGTCCTCCCACGCTCGGCGAGCCTCATCCCTCCAGCAGTCGAGGCGCCGGTACCGATCAGTTGGATCCTCTCCGAGGGCTGTGAACTCCTCCATCAACCACCCGGCCGCCAACCCGACCTCGATCCGGTCGCCGGCGAGGACATGGACGGTGCGGACCTGACGGGCCGCGATCGGCACCGGGCGTAGGCCGGCGACCAGGGCTGCGATGCCGAGCCTGAGCCTGGTCGTGTTCGCCGCAAGCGCTGAGAGAACGGTGATGGCGTCGAGCCACATCTCGCCAGCTCGTGGTGGGCTCATCCCCAGTCCGGAGAAGGGGAACTGGTCGCGGGTGGGCCCGGGGATGACGAGGTGGTCGCTGACCCACGCCGATGAAAGGTCGGACCGTTCGACTGCCCTCACCCGATCCAGCACCAGGGACAACTCATCACCAGATCCCTGAGTGGGGATGCGGACGCCGATCGCCGTCGGCCTGGAGTCACCCCGCCGTGACATGGTCACCTGGCGGGCGAGCAAGATGGAAGACCATGCCAACCGAGCGACGATGGCCGCTGTGCACCTGCGACACGCCGTGACGAACCCGTCGGACCGCACCGGAAGCGATCACCGACGTGGCACGGATCAGGAGGAGCTCGCCGTGCCTGAACTGCGGCACGACGACTTCGGGCGGATGGTCCGGGCCAGAGACCTCAAGGACGAACCGACCACCGCTGAAGTCAGCACCAGGGCGGGAGAGGAGCAGTACGGCTTGCACCGGGAAGGTCACGGCTCCGTAGCTGTCGTCGTGCAGGCTGTTGTAGCCTCCCGGGCCGTGCTCAAGGGCCAGAACAGCGCTCTCGGTCTGGCCTGCCTCGCGACATCGGGTCCAGAGTCCTTCCAGGCTAGACGGCCATGGTCCGCCGTCGTCGCCATGAAGGTGCAGGTGGGCAGCGTCGTACAGGTCCTCCATCACCGGTCGCAGCGGCACGATCGCGTCGTCGGTCAGGTGGGCGTAGGCACCGCTACCCTCCGCTTGCGCCTCCATGTCGTGGGAGATCCGTGCTGCATCTTCCGTGAACAGCCCTGCGAGGTCGTCAAGTCGCAGGGCCGCATCCCAACGAAGGCGGGCGTAGCCGCAGCGTCTGACCTCGTCAAGGACGGTGGCCGCCTGTGATCGGTGGCCGATGAAGGCTGACAGGTCGGTCACGGACACGGTCTGACTACCCGTTCGATGGGCCGCCCTGCCTCGGTATGGCTCCGACGTAGCGCAGCGGCGTAGGCCTCGGGCAACTCGGTCGTCCACATCGGCACGCCAGCGGTGACACGGAACGCGACACCCGGCAACCCGTCCTCCTCCTCCTTCGCCTGTAGCGCAAGGCCCAACCAGAAGACGACCGTCCAGATGGCCAGGTAACCGACGACCGGTAGGCGGCATCGACGGGAGTACCACCCAAGTGTGCGTCCAAAGTCGAGGAGCGTCCAACGGACGCTGGGCGTGGCAAAGAGCCCCATGCGACGACCCAGCCGCTCCCCTCGGCCGTAGCGGAAGGCACTGCGGAGGTCCGCAGCACCGTGTTGTGGGGCATGGCGGACAGTGGCCGGCGTTGGAAGGACCACCTTGCCGGCCAACTGCAGCCGGAAGTCGAACTCGCGGTCCTCGCGGAAGGGGAGGTTCCCCGAGAAGAGGTAGCCCCCGACGTCCGCTACGACGCACCGGTCGACGCCGAGCAGCGGGCTGTAGCCGTTCACCCGGCCGTCGTGGTTGGCTGTGCGAGCCTCGGCGATCAGCCGGCCCGACCACGTCCCGCCACCGTCGTAGAGTACTTCGCCTCGGGCGATGGAAGCCCCGCCCGCCAGTGCTTCGGCGAGGTGGACGAGCGCTCCGGGGTCGAACCGGCAGTCTGAGTCGGTGAATACCAAGTAGCGGCGACCGGTGGCCTCTACCGCTGCGGCAAGGGCTCCACCGATGCCCGCTCTCGGCACGAACACCGTCTTCACACCCTCGATAGTGGCGCAGGCTTCCTTGACGGCGGAGGTTGCGCCATTGAGGGCGATGACGACCTCGGGACCATCGACGTCGATGCTGGCGATGCACTCGACGATGCGCAAGTCGGAGCAGACAGGCACCAGGATGGCCATGTCGGCGAGGATGGTTTTGGGATCAGTCATCCGAGGATCTCCTTCGCAACCGGCCCGCTCCAGTGCTCGAGCTCGTAGGCGACGCCGTCGAGGAGCCCGGTTGCAAAGGACTCCGCTTCAGGCTCGAGGTCATTGAACGTGACGGCCAAAACGGTCCCAGCGTCGGTCTCGCCCAAGTCGACCTCCAATGGATAGAGCCGCCTCCAATCGGGGTCCACCGGCAGGACCGAGCGGAGCGCCGCTTCTCCGCCAGCGAAGCGCCGCGATGCCGCCAACCGACCCTCGCGCATGACCGAGCAGAGCGGAGAAGTCCGTGTCAGGTCGCCAGGCCAAACACGGCGTTCGGCGCGCAGCTCTACATCGCGGGGGGGATACGAGTGCCCGACGCTGTCCCGCAGTTGCAACCAAGACGGGCGTCAGGAAGTACCCGACGCATGCACTCAGGTCCGTTTCGCCGGCGAGTCGGCGGCCATCCACCAGGACGTCCACGGGGCAGTCCTTGCCCGTGAGCGTGCCCAACCTCTGCGATACCACCCACGCAAGATCCTCCTGGGAAGGACTTCCCCCGGCAATTGGCCGCGTCACCCGACGAGAAGACGCCGCCGTGCCTGCGTCTGGCCGGCCTACGACAGCATTCAGGCTCCGGGCGCGGAGTTCCTCTGCCCTGGATGAGGCGACGAGTGGCACCGAACTAGGGCTGGGGTTTGGCAGTCTTCGTCGGCTCGTCAAGTGCCAGAGCAACTGGTGCACCGAGACCGGGTCCAGGGCCAACTCGTGGGCAAGGATCCAGCCGGTGACGACGTCGCCCCCGTCGTCGCGAAGCAGCAGTACGGGGCTGGCATCGGATGCCCAATCGAGACCATCCACCGCCTGTCGGACGACGTCCCGGCCGTCGTCTTCCCAGATCCACGGCGCCACGGTGGTGGGCGCACGGCCCGGCGCCGGTCGTCCGTCGAGCCCACGGAGGTCGAGGTCCTCCATCACCTGCGACCAGCGTGCTCGCAGGTCAGGGAGCAGTCGAGGACCGCTCAGGTGGAACCACAGCTGGTGCACCCACGTCGACCCGACGTGTTGGTGATGGGCAAGCTGAAGGCGCTGGAATGCGGTCAGCCCCACCTTCGTCGACGTCTGCGCCTGGCTGACGTCCGGAGTCAAGGGCGAACTGAGCGCCGTGCCCAGCGAGCTCGCTCCGATCAGGTCGTTCACGCGCAGATCGACGCCGAGCCCGGCGGCGATCGATACCAACTCGATCGCCGCAAGCGAGTCGCCACCGTTGGCGACAAAGGAGCGCGTGAAGTCGGTATCACGTCCGAGCAGCAGCGCGGCCTGGTCCCGCAGGTGCCCGATCGGCTTCAGGCCATCGCTGGCCGATCCACCGGGGCTGCCAGCGACGGCTAGACGGACATCGGCCTTGCCGTTGGCATCGGTCGGGAGGTCGGACTCAACCGTCACGACCCGGTGAACGGTGACCCCGGACGACGACATCGTGCGTACGAGCTCCCGGGCCGCTCGCTCGTCGCGCCAGCTCGCTCCCTCCGCTCCGGCCACGACGATGCGGCCGTCGATCACGCTTGCCACGGCCGAGCGCAGGTGGCGCGTCGACAGGAGGATCGACTCGATCTCGCCAAGCTCGACCCGCACGCCACCGACCTTGACCTGGCGGTCTGCCCGTCCGGCGAAACAGAGGCGTCCGCTGTGGTCGATCGTGACGAGATCCCCGGTGCGGTACCACGTTGATCCTGCGTCCTTGTCGCTCGGCTGGAAGCCCCCGGGCTCAGCCGCGATGTAGCCCGCAGCGACGCCGGGGCCGTCGACGACCAGCTCAAAGACACGCGGGTCCTCCGTGGTACCGAGGGTGAGCCGCATGTTGCACACTGGTTGTCCCAACGGGATGGTCGCGCCGACGGTGAGGTTGTCCGCTGTCAGACGGTGCGTCGTGGCCAGCTGGGTCTCCGTTGGGCCGTAGTGGTTCTCGATGATGGTGTCGGGCCTGACGTCGAGGTGGTCCAGCAGCTCCGCCGTCACGCGGAAGGTGTCGCCGCCGGACGCGATGTCATCGACGTCTCGTAGCGAGGTGGCTCGGCCGGCGGCGCAACGGAGGATGGCATCGAGGATCAGCGGCGGCAGGAGTATGCGGCCGACGTGGGTGCGGACGATCAACTCGGTGAGAGCGGCTGGGTCACGCCGGCTGGGGCCGTCGGCGACGGCGATCGCGCCACCGCTGCAAAGGGACGGGAAGATCTCCGCCGTCGACGTGTCCCAGCTCAGGTCAGATCGCCACAGGGCTCGACTGCCGGGGCCGACGTCGTGCGCATCTCGGTAGTAGGTGATGAGGTTGCGGAGCGCGAGGTGCGTCCCTTGGACCAGCTTTGGGGCGCCCGAGCTTCCCGATGTCGGCAGGATGTAAGCGATGTCGTGTGGCCGGCTGGCGTGACGGTGTTCGAGGCCATGCGCCTTCGCTCCGTCGAGATGGGCGACGGCACCTGATCTTCGGAGCAGGTCCGTGGTGGCCGCCCTTCCGAGGGTCTGTCGGAGCGGGAGGTAAGCAGCACCTCGCTCGAGAACGGCGAGTACCGAGACGAGTGCGTCGACCGAACCGACGTCTGCTACGGCGACGACGGCACCGTGTTCGACCCCCAGAAGAGCGAGGTCGGATGCGCGTGTATCAACCCGGTCCATCAGCCCCCCCGTAGGAGATCTCCCACCCCGGCCCGATGACCGCCGGTTCGTCCGGCGCGACGCTCGCAGTCGCACGGACCTGCTCATGGACCGGGCTCGCGGGGACGGCCATGGAGGCGCCGGCGATCCGGGAGGGCGCCATCATCACAGCACCGTCTCCGCCGGCCCGCCGCAGGCCGCGGCCGCCGTACGGCGCACGATGGCGTGGTGGCTCATCGTCAGGGCATCGGCGATGCGGCGGGTGAACGGAGCGGCGTGCGGACCGACGACGAAGGGTGCGACGTCCAACAGGGCGCGGTGGAGCTGGACACAGGTGCGGAACGTGCGAGCGAAGCCGTCGGTGAGCGCGGCTGCCGTCGTCTCGCTGGGCTCCTCGGAGAGGGCGAGCTCGGCCCAGAGCGTCGCGACCGAGTCGAACAGGTGCATCTCGGCATCGTGCTGGTCGCAGGCGAAGCCGGCTATCAGGTCGTCGACCTCGCGCCGGTGTGTGGATCCAATGAGCGGTGCCGCACGGCGAGCATCTCTCAGCGAGGCGCGGGTCAACCCGATGGGGACCCCGGCGAGGTTGAGGCGGTACAGGCGCGGATGTGAGTAAAGCCGCTCGTGGAGGGACGGGGGGGCGGTGAAGTCGAAGATCGAGCGGTCGGGCACGAACATCTCGTGGATCTCGTAGGAGTGGGATCCTGTGCCGCGCATGCCGAGCGCCGTCCAGTCGTTCGCCACCACGATCTGGTCGGGGTCAAGGACGGCGACGCGCTCATCACCCTCACCATCCACCTTAAAGCCGGCCACCACGACGTCGGCATGTGTGATCAGGGTGGCGAGCGGCCAGATCCCGTCGAGGACGTAGCCACCACAGGCCCGATCTCCCCTTCCCGCAGGGGTAGTGAACCCGCTGGTCACGGCATCAACGTTGTCAGTGAGTGGCGTGGGATCGCCCAGACGCGCTGCGTAGTAGCCGGTGTCGGTGCCGATGCATGTCGCCCAGCCAAGGGCAGCGTCGACGGTGCTCAGGGCCTCGATGGCGCAGATCTGGGCGATCGGGTCCGCTTCCCAGCCGCCCGCTGACCGGGGCTGGGCGAGACGGAAGATGCCAGATGCTCGAAGCTCGGCAACGACTGGCTCGACCAGGTCGCATGCACGGTCGGAGGCGGTCGCGTGGACGCGCAACTCGGGCTCCTTGCGACTGACCCAGTTCGTGAACTCGTCGACGTGCGCGTCCTCGTACGTCGAGAACGGACTCGGGGTCATCTCGATCACCTGGATGACACCCCGAGTGCGTGGGCGACCCGATCTGTGGTGGCTTCCCACGTGAGCCCCGCTTCCGCGAGCCCAGCAGCCCCCGGGAGGTCGCCGCCACGATGCGTCCAGGCTAGGCGGAGCGCGTCTGCGAGGGCGTCGACGTCACCTGGAGCAACGGCCGACTGCAGCAGGTCCGGGTGGTCGATCAAGGCTCCGACCCGGGTTGCGACGAGCGGAATGTTCTCGGAGATCGCGTCCAGCAGAGCGAGGCCGAGGCCCTCGTAGTCGGATGCTGACGCCATAAGGCGGCAGCTGCGCAGGAGGGTCGACAGGGCCGCCCGGTCAACGAAACCGACGTCCGTCCACATCGCTGGAGGAATACAGGAGTAGACCGAGGCCAGGTGGGCACCGTTCCGACGGGAACCGGCCAGCACGAGCCGGAACTCGGGAAGCTCCTCGGCCAAGTAGCCGACCGCTGCGGCCAGGGTTCGATGGCCCTTGTTGTCTTGGTCAGATGCGACGCAGAGGGCATAGGGGGCGGAGCCCTCGCTGGGGCGGTCATCGATCTGGGCTGCTGTTGTTCCGCCCCCGACAACCACGATGCGGCCCCACGGACCGAGGTCGCTGGCGCGCGTGGCGACGACCGACGAAGGGACCACGATCACGGCCGCTCGCCGGGCGGAACGGGCGGCACGGCGGCGCACCCGATCGCGAGCCCCCGTCGTCCCGGTGTGGAGGTCGTGGAACGAGACAGCGTACGACCGACGACGAACGAGTCGCGGAGCCGTGATGCTGATGGGGGACCACACGACCGCGGATCGACAGGTCCAGGAGATCGGACCGAGCACGAGCTGCTCCGCCACGAGCCGAGCGAGTCGTCCTCGAAGGGGCCAAGGGAGCACGCGCACGCACATTTCACGAAGCGTCAGGCGATCGCGCAAGACGTCGAGCGAACCCCGATCGGTGATGACGGTGACCGAGACCCGACGAGACAGGCGCGACAGCACCTCGCAGGTGTGGATCAGTGACCCACCCATGTCCGCCTTGAGGTCGACGAGGTGCACCACGACGCGACGGCGGGTCCCGCTCACCGCTCCATCACCGCCAAGGGGAGGTCCACGGTGCAGTGCTCCACCGTGAACGCCTCTGCCTGGGTCGAGCCGGCGAACATGCGACCGCGGTAGGCGCCGAGGCCCTGGGCGGCCTCTCCAATCCCGAGACGCTCTACCTCGTCGCGGTAGGCCGCCGCCGCCTCCGCCTTGTTGATGGCGGCGGTGCCGTCTACAGGCAAGCAGAGAGCGGGCCGACGGATCGGGCTCCACACCTCAAAGCCCAGAATCAGGTCGATCGTCGGCGCCGGCGAGCTGACCATCGTGCTCGTCGCCGAGAAGGCTGCTTCGCGACCAGCCAGATGGACTTCGGCGTGGTCCTGATCCGACTCATGTTCGTGCGGGATGAGCAGGACGCCGGGGTGGAGTAGCTCGATGACGGCAATGAGGCGGTCCAGGAGCCCCGCCTGGTGGCGTAACGCCCGCGTGGTGAAGCCAAGGAACTCGACACCAGTGGCGCCCAGCCGTCGTGCGGCCAGGCGAGCCTGGTCGCGCCGTCGCTCAGTTGCGGCCACGGAGAGTTCTCCGTCCGTAACGTGCACAATGTGCACTGGGATGCCGGTGGCCGCCAGCCGAGCCAGCAGGCCGCCGGCGCCGATGACCTCGTCGTCGGGGTGGGGAGCGATCAGGACGATCGGCCGATGAGCCGCCCTGTTCACGACGCTGCAGTCCAGACGCGGTCGAGCACGTCGATCACCGCACAGGTCTGCGCCCGACTCGATGGGACTGCCCCTTCTCGGATCGCATCGAGCATCCAACCGATGCCCCAGCCGACGGTGGGGCCGGCGAAGTCAGGCACAGGCAGTTCGGGCGGTGAGGTGCCTACGTCCCAACGCTGCACTCCATCGGGGGAGGCAAGTCCCCAGAGCGCCACCCGAGCAGTCTCCTCGGAAGAGCACCACGTCACCGATGGTGCGCCGCCGCCGCCGTCCCAGGAAACGTCCAGAGATGCCACCGTCCCGTGGGGCCAGCGGAGTAATGCGGTCCACGACGAGCCAGTGGGTTGGGCTTGCTGGCTCCGGGCGGCTGCGACGACCTCGGCGTCGAGCCCGAACAAGTGGACCAGAACATCGACACCGTAGATGCCGAGGTCGTACAGGCAGCCTCGTGCAGCCGGCTCGTAGTAGTGGGTCGGGTCGCCCTGGAACCAAGGGCTGCGACCGGGGCCGGGTTCGACGCATCGTGCGTGCGCAATCGTGGCCCCCGCGGCCTCGCCGATACCTTGCGCCCGGAGTGCCGGCGACTTCCCGAACGCGGGGGCGCTCACGAGTGCCGCGCCGTTGGTCTCAGCCAGGTCAAATAACTGGTGGCAGCGGTGGGCGTCGTACGCCAAGGGCTTCTCGCAATAGGTGTGGACACCGTGGCGCAGGCTCAACTCAACTAGCCCTGAGTGGGACAGTCCTGGGGTCAGGATGGCGATCAGATCGATGTCCCCAGCCGAGAGCAGCGCCGAGAGCGAGTCGTAGGTCGCCCACCCCAGGCCGCCGGCGGTCATACGTGCGGCGCTGGAGGCATCCGCCACGGCCGTGATTTCCGCGCCGTGGGCCTCCAGGAGAGGGATGTACCGGGTGAGCGCTACCTGTCCGAGTCCGCACACGCCGACGCGAAATGACGTCATGCCCGCTCCTCCCGCCCGTAGGTGAACGCATAGCCGATTCCCGGGTGCTCCCGCACGACTCGATAGGACACGTCGGGCACCCAGGGGTCGAGCTCGTGGGTGACGAGGCCCCTGCCGATGCCGGCCGCCAGGAGGCGTTCCGCAGTGACCCTCAGCCGCTCGAGGTCCCATCGTCGTGAGCCGGTGCCGCAACCCCAGTCGAACTGGCTCGACACGATCTCCAGGGCATTGTGGTGGAACTCTGCACCCAGGGACAACGAAACGGGTAGTGCACCGTGGAAGCTTGTCACCACCAGACGGCCGTGCGGGCGCAGGAGACGCAGAGCGCCTTCAAGCGCCTCCGGCGCTCCCGAGGTATCGATGACGACGTCGACCCCGGGACCCGAGTCGGCCGGCAATCCATTGTCGGGGAGTCCACCACGTGTGACGTCGATGACGGTCGCACCCGCCTCCTGAGCCACCCCCAAGCCCATGGATCGGGTGCCGAGGACGGTCACTCCGAAGCCATGGAGGAGCAGGATTCGGGTGACCATCAACCCGATCACTCCCGCTCCGACTACCACCGTGTCTTCGCCGGGGATCAGACCGGCATCCTGCACGCTCTTCAGCGCCACTTGCGCAGAGACGAGCAGGGCGCCCTCGGTCGGGGGCAACCCGGCTGGCACCTCCGTCCATCGCCCGTCTAGGGCAATTCGATGACGATCCCCGTGCGATGCGAACGCGGTGACAAGAGTCCCTAGAGTTGGGCCACCAACGCACGTTCGGGTCACCTCGCCGACCCACTGGTACCCAAGCGCAGAGACGGGGACCGGTGGCGCGGCCACGAAACGGCGCGCAGTGAAGTCGAAGTCAGCTGCCGCGAACGGGGTAGCGCCACTTGCGACTCGTAGTTCCGTGCCGCGGCTGACCACTGAGACTACGGCCGTGGCGTCGAACGACGTTGCCTCCGGAAACGGCTCCAGGTCCGCGTCGACGACAACTAGGTACCCATCCTCGACATGCAGCTCTCGCCTCACCCCCACCACTACCTGGGACAGTATCCGATCGCGACTGGCTAGTGGACCGGGTACCCCAGGGGCATCCACTCAGGTCCTTCCGCCCTTGATTCTGAGATGGATCGTGGCCCCCGCCTCCGGCCTCCACTTGAGCTTGTACGGTTCGTCGCCCCTGCCAAGCCATACCCCCTCGGTTCCTGCGTGGCGAGCGACGTCGAGCCAGTTCTTCATCAGGAGGGTGTTGATCTCGTAGCGTGAGCAGGCCTCGGCTGTGGCGCCGAAGAGGTAGCTGACGACCATCCTCTCTGACACGAGCACGAGGTCCGAGACCAGAACACGCCCGTCGGGTGCAGTCAGCTCTTGGATCCCTGACCGACGATTCGATGTCCGCCAACCTTCGACCGCTTGGGCGACCAGACGTTCGAAGGCAGTGGTGGCGTGAGCTGGAATGAGCCCCCGTCCGGCCCAGTAGGCCCGGTGCATTTCGACCCAGCGTTGTATTGCAACGTCGACCGATTGGCCTTCTAGTGCCACTGTCGTCCACTGCAACCCATCGGCGTTCATCCGACGCAGCGTCCGGCGCGCTGACTCCCGTCGTCGTCGATCGACCCCGGCCAGGATCACTTCGAGATCTGTTCCCCGGACGAAGAGCGACGCCGACCCGCGGGTCGAGCGGACCCGCTCATTCGGAAGGTGTGCAGCGACGTCGATCATGTGGCCGTGCTCCGGCACGTCTCGCAGGTGGAAGTCGAGGCCCGTGCCGGCCAGCCACCGAGCGATTGCTCGGTGGGCTTGGTCCTCCCACCCGGCGCGGACGATTGCATCGAGGTGGTCGCTGCTTCCTTCGCCGAGCCAATGCAGGAACGAGGTCGTCGCCCCCCGATACAACGGCACAATCGCTACGAGGTGGTGGTCCGAATCCCGGATCGTCATCACCGCGGTCTCGTCAGTAGACGACATCACCGATGCTCGCCAACTCAGCAGCCACTGGTGGTCCTGAAATGGTGACGCCCGCTCATCGGAGTCCACGAGCTCGGCCCATTCGTCCGTCATGGCGTGCAACGCTGCGACCGAGGTGACCACGCCCGCCTCGAGATCGGGCCCTGATGGTGTCACGGGTGACGCACTACGAACAGAGCGCCTCGCCACAAGGTCTGCTCGACTGCCTTCCACTCGACGGGCGCTCCGCCGCATGAGCTCGAGATGGCGGCGGCACTGAGCTCGGGAGTCATCTCGTAGTCGTAGTTCACGATGAGGAGCACCCCCGTGGGTTCGAGACGGCCGAACATGTCTGCGACAAGCAGTTCTCGGGTTCGGTCGGGCAGACGGGCGAGGGCAGGAAGGACGTCGGCGGCAAGGACGATCCCGAACGGAGTGCCTGGTGCGATGCAGCCGAGCGACGATGCCTGGATCCGGGGACCCGATGGGGCGACACGGAGCATCTCGAAGGAGAGGTCAATGGAGAGGACCCAGTCGGAGCGGTCATGTAGGAAGGGCGTGAGTCGTCCTATCCCGCATCCGAAGTCGAGCGCTCGGGCTGCTCGCGACACATGTCCGAGGCACCTAGCCAGCTCAGACTCGAGTTCCCGGGTGGCCGTGGCAAGGTCGCTCCGACGCCCGAAGGATGTCAGCAGAACCGCAGCCTCCGGCGACGTGCGTGCGGCTCGATCGTAGGCACGCCGCGTCTGCTCAATGGAGCTCAGGGCGTTCAGGGGGGATGAGGACCTCCTGGACCTCGGCCAGGAAGTCGACCGACGCAGCAGCGAGGTTGGTGAGGAGCACTTCGTCCTCGGCATTCAGCGTGTCCCTGTCGCTTGGCTGGCCATCGAGTAGGCGCTGGATCAGCAGTTCGCGACGTTCCCCCTCGTTCACTGTTCCCCTATCAGTTGGCGAAGCGTGTGCAGCCCGCGGCGCTGTGCATCGGTCTTCGTGACAAACCAGTCCGCTCCGCCGCACATTTGCCGGGCTGCCGTCCCGACATCGTTCACGGCGGGGAAAAGCCACCGCACCTGGGTCTCGTAGCACGCGATCGCTGCGACTTTCGCGGACCATGCGGTCGGCGAGAGGTGCAACGGCGTACACCGGTCTCGAAAGGCTGATGAGCCGCCGTACGGCATGTCGCTCCAGGTTGCGCACGCAGTGCCGGCGCAGGACGTCGCCAGTGCGGCGGCTGTTGCGACATGGTCGATGTGATCCCCGTGCCCTGCCGGTCCCAAGACGAGTACGGGACATGCTTCGGCGAGGCGCCGCGTCAGCGTTTCAGACACCTTCGCAACGAGTTCAGCTTCCGGAGCCGTCCGATAGAGATCGGCTTCCTCCTGGATCAGCCATTGATCAGGAGCTGCGCGACGGTGGACGGCGTCGCAGAACATGAGGTGGTGCTTACGTGCGCCGAGCGACTCGACCGCTCGGCGGTCCTCAGCCCGTCTAGCCGCGCCAATATTCGCCCCGCTCAGCCCGGCGAGCCGAGCAGCGAGGTGAGAAACCTGCGGTGGCGCGTCGGACGCAAACACGGTGACGATCTCGACGGTGTGGCGCTTCGCTAGGTCGTGAAGGACTCCGCCGATGGAAAGCACTGCGTCATCGGGGTGTGGCGACACGGCAACGATCGTCGTCATGGGGCTCCTTGCCGTATGCGCCGGACTCGGGCGTCGCAGCGGACGGCGGCGAGCATGAGGCCTGCAGTGTGAAGATCCTGATGGCGGTGGCCGATGCGCTGCATGACGGGGCCGGTGGCATCCTGGTGGACATCGGCGACGACGAGCAGCTCGCTCGCTCGATCCCTGCGGTCAGGTCCGACTTCATCGCCGCGTTGGCCAGATCGCAGCATGTTGAGGCAACCGCCTGTCATCAGCCCATCGTCCAACGGACTGGCGATCCTACGACCGACGTCTGGGCCGCGCCCGAACCGTTGCACGGCGGTGCGGGGAGATCTACTGCGAACCTCCTGGCTTCTCTCACCCCATCATCTTGGCGTGAATGTGACGTCGCAGCTGATAGACACGGCGGCCGCGTCCGCCTCACTACCGATCAGGTCAGAGCAGCGTGCGGCGCCGAGGGAGGAATCATGAGCAACGATCGCGGCGTCCCGACGCCGACCAAGATCCTGAGGGTGCTGGGCGAAGGCGAGCAGCTCGAGTACGCCGCCAACGGCCACGAAGTGACTGCGACCTGGGGTCTGCGCAGGTCTTCACCCGGCTTCGTTCTGGTCACGAACCATCGCTTAGTCGTCGTCGGTAAGCCCCCGCTGATGGGCAAAGTGCCGGTCGATGCGTCGATTCCATGGGCCGACGGGCGGCGGGTGTCAGGTGAGCCCGATGGCGGATGGATCCGGGTGGATCTCGAGACCGTCGATGGCGTACTGAGCATCTGCACGCCGGCCACAGCCGCCTACGAGATCGAGACGCGATCGCGCAGCCATATCGTTGACGCGCGCAATGGCCACGCTCGATGATGCTCGGCCCGCTACGACTTAGCTGACCGGGCTAGTTGTAGTGACCACGGACCTTGTTGACGCTGGTCTGAGTTGAAGTGAGCCCCCTGGGCGAGTGTGGAGCTGTCTAGGACCCACGCTCGAACCAGGAGGCTCAGAGGTGCACGGTAACGCTCGGCTCACGCCGCTCGGCCGGTCGACGATGGTGATGCGGATCGAGTCAGGTCGACCCGTCGCACAGGTCGCATACGTCGCATACGTCGCATACGTCGCAGCAGAGACGGGCATCTCGCGCCCGCGGCATACAAATGGTGGAGCCGGTGGCGCGAGGAAGGTCTCGACGGGCTCGTTGACCGCTCCAGTCGGCCGCACTCGTGCGCCGCACCAGACCCGCCTGCGCTCGAGGAACAGATCGCCGAGCTGCGCCCGGACCCTGAAGGTGGGCCCGGTCCGGATCGGAGCGATGCTCGCGGTTCCGGCCTCGACGGTGCACCGGGTCTTGTGTCGCCTCGGGCTCAGCCGGCTCTGTTGAATGGGCCGGCCGACGGGGCGGGTGATCCGGCGCTACGAACGCGACGTGCCTGGCGAGCTCGTGCATGTCGACATCAAGAAGCTCGGCCGGGTTCCTGATGGCGGCGGCTGGCGGATCCACGGCCGCGAGAACCGCCCGAACCGAATCGCAGACCGGACTGGGACTTCATCTCTGCGGTCGATGACCAGTCCCGGCTCGCCTACAGCGAGATCCACGCCGACGAGAAGGCCGACACCTGCGTCGCGTTCTGGCAGCGGGCCAGCGCCTTCTTCGCCGACGATGGCGTTGCGACGCTGCGAGCATCGCAGCTGGGTGAACCCGTATCATGAGGACTGACCCGAAGCATGGTGACCCGATGGACAATCTCGATCTCGTAGCCGACCTCAACGCCCAGGACGACGACGGCCTCGGCTGGTCGACGTTGGCCGACGCTCACATGCCCGAGCGGGTGCGGTCCGGCGCGATGCTGCTCGCTGGCAACAGCCAGGCCCAGGCTGTGGTCCGCATCGTGGCCATCGATGAGGACGGCCAGATCCACTTCTCGATCCTGCCCGGCTCGGTGTCCAAGAACCGCCATCTGCTCGACCGAACGGTGGCCTGAGGCTTCTACAGTTTCTTCTACAGTGCCACCAGGTACGAAGCGGTAGCAGCGGGTACGGACCGTGACGACCGATCTACGAAAGCCCAGCTCAGAGGTACTGCGAGGTACAGAACGGGACGGGTGGGAACGGTGACCGTACCGCTCATAACCCGAAGGTCGCAGGTTCAAATCCTGCCCCCGCCACCAAGTAATCGCAGGTCAGGCCCCACTTTTCGGAGTGGGGCCTTCTGCTTTTCCGAGCCGCTTCTACAGATTTTCTACAGTCCGGCGGCTCTTCAGCGCACTGGACAGATCGACGCGACTCCCTGACCTGCGGGTTCTCGGAGTGAGGTCGCCTGAAGGGCCGAACCTTCGAGTGACCAACCCGAAGGTCAGCGCAGCGCCGAGCCGGAGCGAGCCTCTAGGTGGGGACGCACGGGACGCGTCGCAGGTGGGTGGACACCCTGAAGGCCGGCCCCGGAACCGCAACCACTTGCACCGAAGCCGCCGGATGTGAGCTCAGTTAGCTGATCCAGGCCGTGGAGGATCTTCACTCGCCCTCGAGGGGATGCCAGACGACGATCGATGTCGGCGAGGAGGCAGTCCTCGTGCCGCGTGTTGTCCTTCAGCGACAAGGGGGGGCGGTCGACGGTCTCACCTCCTCGGTGGGCCGGCTTCGTTGTCGGGCTCCTACTGTTAGCGTGGTGGGTGCCTTCAGCGCGAAGGATTCAGAGCCCGGCAGGTTGCAAAAATACCATGGAAAGGCGGCCCTCGTGGCCGAGTACTTTTCTGTCGGGTGCGAGCAGCGCCCGGCGATCGCAGGTATGACCCGCCCGCGGCGTGCTGCTCTGGGATCTGGTCGCCCCTGTCTTCGTGGAGCGTCCCAGTGAACTGGGGCCCATCTTGCGGGCTCTGATCGTCTGTGATGAGCGAGCGTTAGCAGTCTCGCTGCAGCGCCGGCTCGAGGGCGCTGCATCGGTACCGGTGGCGACGAGCGTCGTTGACTCTTCGGCGGGCGCCATTGCAGAGCTGGTCGCACGTGACTGTTCGGACGTGGTGGTGGCGGTCGAGTCGTCGGATCGCGCCCGACTCGTTGAGCTCGGCGAGTACGTCGCAGCACATCGCGTGCTGGCGCTGCTCACCTTTGGTCGCGACCCAGGGACCGGCGACTTCATCGATCCATGGAACGTCGGCGCTCATGGGCACTTCGCAGCCGATGATCTCACCGCCTCGAACCTGCTGCGAGCGGTCGCATACGCCCGCAGCCGTGCTGATCGGGGGCAGGCGGAGACGGGTCTGTTCCCCGTGTCGAACTCGGAAGCGCCATCGAAAGCGGCATGGTCGGCTCCACAGGCGAGCCGCCGGCTCGTGCTCGACGCGGTGAAGTTCCAGGCCAGCCTGCTCGCAGCGGCTGGGCAGGCGATCGTCGCCCACGATCCCAGCAACACCGTCGTGTACTGGAACGCCGCTGCGCAGGCCACGTACGGATGGAGCGCCGAGGAAGCCGTCGGGGCGGACATAGGCGTGCTGCTCCCGGTCGTTGCCGGCTGGGAGGAACGACACGTCGAAGTCGTCCAGCGGGCCCGCAGCGGCCAGAACTGGTCCGGTGAGCTCTGCGTCCACGCCAAGGGCGGAGCGCATGTCCCGGTGCTGGTGGCGAACACCGCTCTGCGCGACGATGCGGGCGAGTTGCTCGCAACCATCACCGTGTCCTCGGACATCTCAGAGCGATTGCGGAGCGAAGCTGCCGCAGCGCGCATGTCCGCGTTGGTCGAATCGTCGAGCGAGGCCATCTTCTCGACCGACCTCGACGGCAACGTCACCACGTGGAACCCTGCGGCTGCCCGCCTGTTCGGGTACACGAGCGGCGAGATTATCGGACAGCACGTCCGGATCCTCATGCCACCGGACATGCTTCCGGATCTCGGGCCCGCGCTGGCACGGGTCATCGCAGGGCACACCGTCGCGGAGGCTGCGACGCTTGCTCGCCGGGCGGATTCCACCTTGGTGGAGCTCTCGACATCGATGTCGCCGTTGCGCGATCGCTTCGGCGCCGTGATCGGCGTGTCGATGATCGGTCGAGACATAACTGAACGGATCGAGTACGAGCGTCGCATCACCGCGGACCGTCGCCGCCTGGAGGAGGCACAGGCCTCGGCAGGGTTCGGCAGCTTCGAGATCGACCTCGTCGCCAACAGCCTCACCAGGTCGGATGAGTTCTGGCGCATCATCGGTCGGACGCCGGATGACCAGGAGGGCCAAGACTTCAGCTTCGTCCATCCCGACGACCTCCACGAGGTCGAGGAGGCGCTGGGTCGCGTCCTCGATGGGCAGAGCGCCGTCGACTGCACGCATCGCGTCGTCCGGCCGAACGGCGAAGTCCGCTGGGTCATCACGAGAACCAGCAAGTTCCGTGACCCGTCGGACCTCGTCATCGCCGGAACGATGCTCGACATCACCGACCGCAGAGAAGCAGAGCTGGCAACGGAACACCTTGTCTTCCACGACCCGCTGACCGGGCTGCCGAACCGCGCCAGGATCACCGACCGGCTGGACTTCCAGTTGACCGCACGAAACACGGGCGATGGCAGGATCGCCGTCGCTCTCCTCGACCTCGACCAGTTCAAGGTCGTCAACGACTCCCTCGGCCACGCTGCCGGCGACAGCGTCCTCCTCGAGGTGGCGCGGCGTATCGAGACCGTCCTCAAGACCGATGAGGTGCTCGCACGATTCGGAGGAGACGAGTTCGCGGTGGTCGCCATGGGCGTCGCCGATCTCAGCGAATGCGACGAGCTCGGTTCACGACTGCTCGCTTCACTCGACGAACCGGTCACGGTCGACCGACGCGACTTCCACCTGTCGTTGAGCGTGGGGATCACGCTCAACGAGCCGGGTGACAGCGCCGACAGCATGTTCCGTGAGGCCGATATCGCGATGTACCACGCCAAGGAGAGCGGTCGCGCCCGGATGGCGATGTACGACGAATCCCTCCAAGCCGCCAGTCGTCGACGACTCGATCTGCGCGCCGCACTTCAGACAGCTCTTGACCTCGATGAGCTGTCCATCGTCTACCAACCTGTGATCGACCTCCAAAGATGCGAACCAGCGGGTTCGAGGCGCTCATCCGCTGGACCAGCCCGACCTTCGGCGCCGTCAGCCCCGCAGAGTTCATCCCGATCGCCGAGGAGGCAGGACTCATCGGTGCCATCGGCGAGTGGGTGCTCCACGAGGCACTCGCGCAGGTCGCCGAATGGCGACGAGGCGATCCGGGCGATCAGCGAACGTGGGTGGCGGTCAACCTCTCGGCCCGCCAGGTCGAGAACCTCGACCTGGTAGATCGGGTGACATCAGCGCTCACCTCCGCCGATGTCCCGGCCGATGCTCTGCACCTCGAGCTCACCGAGAGCATCCTCATGGATACGGTCGGCTCATCGGTTGCCACGATGCACGCCTTGCACGACCTGGGCATCCATCTGAGCATCGACGACTTCGGCACCGGTTACTCGTCGCTCAGCTACCTCAAACGCCTACCGATCGACACGCTGAAGATCGACAAGTCCTTCGTCGATGGACTCGGCATGGAAGGCGACGACACGTCGATCGTGCAGGCCATCGTCAGCCTCGCCCGAGCACTCCAGATGGACGTCCTTGCTGAAGGCATAGAGACCGAGACCCAACTCCAGGCGCTCGTCGACCTTGGCTGCGACAACGGGCAAGGGTACCTCTGGAGTCCCGGAGTCCCAGCCGCAGAGGCAACCGCCTGGGTCGATCATGACCGCTCGGCCTCGTCGACGTGAGCGCACGGACGATGCCCCCGAGGACGTCGTCGGAGACGGCGCCGACCGAGCGGGTCGGGCCTGGAGGCCAGTGGCGGTGGCCCTAGGACCGGCTGCGCTCGGGCTCCACGAAGTGCGACGTCAGGCGCCCGATCAGGCCCGATCGACCGGGGGCGAAGCGTACGAACGCGTCGACCAGGCGGGCGTCGGGCCCGATGACGCACCGGGCGCGGTCGTGCTCGATGGCGGAGACGATGCGGCGGGCGACGGCGTCGGGTGGGCGCATGGCGAGCGGCGCGAGCCGGCTGTTGCCCATCTGGGCGAGGCGGGAGGCTTCGCCGCCGCGAGCGGTGTTGGTGATGCCGGTGCGGATCGCTCCCGGGAAGACGGCGGTGACGCCGATGGGGGTGGTGACGAGCTCGCTGCGGAGCGCTTCGGTGAACCCGCGCACGGCCCCCTTGGTGAGGGAGTAGGAGGCGTTGTGGGGGAGTCCCAGGAGGCCCACCATCGATGACAGGTTGACGATGTGTGCTTCTTCCGCCTGGCGCAAGTAGGGGAGGAAGGCGCGGCAGCCGTGCACGACGCCCCACAGGTTGATGTCGACGATCCAGTGGAGGTCGTCGAGGGACTCGTCCTCGAAGGCACCGGCGGATGTGACGCCGGCGTTGTTGACCAGGATGTGGCAGCCGCCGTGGAGGGTGGCGATGTCGTGGGCGAGCGAGCGCATCTGGTCGGCGTCGGTGACATCGGCGATGTGGGTGGACGCGGTGTGCCCCTCGTTCGCTAGCAACTTCGCTGTGCGCTCGAGCGCGGCTTGGTCGATGTCGACGAGGGCGAGGCGGCAGCCGCGGCGGACCAGGGCCGCAGCGGTGGCGCGGCCGATGCCTCCGCCGGCACCGGTGACGATGGCGACCCGATCGGTGAACGACTTCACCGGCCGTTCCCCGTCGTCTCCGGGCTCACGCGCTCGATGGCCGAGCGGCCTGCGTCGGGGGTGGGTGGCACGTCGTGCTCCATTCAGATGCCAGTGGTAACGGAAAGACCGTAGACTGTGGTCCATGGCTGATCGGCACGATGCAGGCAAGGGGGTGCCGGGCCCCGCCGTTGGGCGGCCCCGGGACAGCCGGATCGCCGAGGAGGTCCTTGCGGCGACGAGGGCGTCGCTCACTGAGCTGGGCTGGGAGCGCACCAGCATGCGCGGCGTGGCGGAGCGCGCAGGGGTAAGTCGCCCGGCCATCGCCCGCCGGTGGCCCTCGAAGACGCACCTCGTCCTCGAAGCGATCCTGGGGGCTGCCCCGGATCTCGGCGCGTTCGACGGGGTCGACACGGCGGGATGGATCTCGGGGGTGATCGCGGGCAGCTTCGACATCTTCGATCGGCCCGAGGTGCGCGCCGCGGCGCCCGGCCTGCTGGCAACCCTGCGCGACCATCCCGACATCCGTGAGGCGCTCTGGCTGGGGTTCAGCGGGCCAGCCTCGGCGCTGGTGGGCCCTGTTCCCGCCGAGTCGGTCGACGGCGCCCGCGGGTCGGCGCCATTGGGTTCGGCCATGGACCGACTCGTGGACGCGCAGGCCGCGATCGTGCTCGCAGCCGGCGCCGCCCTCTTCCTCAGCCTCGTCGTCGGTGACGACGACCGGGTGCGCGACCGCGTCACGTCGGCGCTGAGCGCGTCGATGGCGAAGATCCTCGACCTCGAGACCTGACAGGAACCAACGGTGCCCACTTCATCCCAACCCACCTCCGACCCCGACTCGGCCGGGGCTGATCGCTCAGCGAGGCTGTTCGAGCCGGCTCCGCTCGGCCCGCTGACCCTGCGCAACCGCATCATCAAGGCCGCAACCTTCGAGGGCATGACCCCCGACGGCGTCGTCACCGAGGACCTCATCGGCTTCCACCGCGGCGTCGCGGAGGGCGGCGCCGCGATGAGCACCGTCGCGTACCTGTCGATCGCACCCGAGGGGCGCACCGACTCCGGTTGCATCCTCCTGGTGCCCCGAGCACGGGACGGCCTGCGCCGGCTCACCACAGCCATCCACGACGAAGGCGCGCTCGCCCAAGCGCAGATCGGCCACGCCGGACCCGTGGCGAACGCATCGTCGAACCAGGCGAGGTCCCTGGCGCCAGGGCGCATGTTCAACCCGCTCGGCATGCGCTTCGCGAAGGCCGCCGACGAGTATGACATCGCCCGGGTCACCTCGGACTACGAGCGGGCGGCGAAGCTCTGCGTCGACGCCGGGTTCGACTCCCTCGAGATCCACATCGGCCACAACTACCTGCTCAGCTCGTTCCTCAGCCCGAAGTTCAACCGCCGCACCGACCGCTGGGGCGGCTCGATCGAGAACCGGGCCCGCTTCGCCCGCCAAGTGGTCACGGCAGTCCGCGCCGCCGTGGGAACCGACGTGGCGGTGACGGCGAAGCTGAACATGGTCGACGGCTACCGCGGGGGACTGACGACCGAGGACAGCCTGCAGGTCGCCCAGCTCCTAGAAGCCGACGGCGGCCTCGATGCCATCGCCCTGACCGGGGGCAGCTCGCTCGCCAACCCCATGTACCTCTTCAAGGGAGCGGCGCCGACGCGCGAGTTCGGTGCAACGCTGCCGTGGTACCTGCGACCCGGGTTCCGGCTGGTCGGTGACCGGTTCCTCCACACCTATCCCTACGAAGAGGCCTACTTCCTCGATCAGGCTCTGCGGTTCCGAGCGGCGCTCGACATGCCCATCATCCTGCTCGGAGGGATCAGCGAAATGGCGACCGCCGAGCGCGGGCTGGCCGCAGGCTTCGAGTTCGTGGCCATGGCCCGAGCCATACTCCACCACCCCGACATCGTCAACGAGTGGGCCGGCGGCACCGGCCCCACCTCGGGGTGCATCCACTGCAACCGGTGCATGCCGACGATCTACACCGGCACCCGCTGCCCACTCGTCGATCGGCACCCGGGCGACCGTCCCATCGACATCCCCCGTTGGGCGACCGACCGGCCCATCGCGACCCCCGAGTGACCGCAGACCAACAGCCCTGGCTACCGCGGAAGGTCGGCTACGCCACTTGGATCGGTGGAGCGGTGGCCGCAGAGCCTGCAGAGTGCGGTGAGGTCGCGTCGGCACGTGGTCAGATTCCTTTGACCCAAAGCGGGCAGGTGTCGTCGACCAGGTGGCCGTCTTAGCTTGGCGGCTATGACCTGGCCGACCCTCGTAGAAGAACTCGCAGCGCTCCGAGCTGACGGGTACACCGCTGATTTCAGCGTCACGTCCGAGGCTTCCTTACGCTGCACCAGTTGCGGCCACAGCCATCCAGCCAACCGCGTCACCATCGAGTCGATCGCCCGCTTCGAGGGTCAGTCGAACCCGGACGACCAGTCCATCGTCTTCGGACTTCGCTGCGAACACTGCGGCCTGCGCGGTGTCCTCGTCACCGCATACGGGCCGACTGCGTCCGAGCAGGAAGCCGAAGTCATCCTCGCTCTCCCGGCGCCCCCGCCCACCTGAGCGGCTCCGCCAAGCACACGCTTTGCACTCGCGTCATGCTGTGGCAGTGGAACCAACGAACACGCTCGAAGCTGCGGCTTACCGTCATGTCCTGTTGCCCGTCGACGGGTCAAAGCTGTCCGCTGCGGCGCTGCCGACCGCGCAGGCGCTCGCGAAGCGATTCGGCGCCGAACTGACGCTCCTCGCGGTCCTGCAGCCCGGTAGGACCGATAGCGGTGAGCTGCTGAACTTGATCGACGAGTCCTTCGTAGACTTCCCGGATCCACCGCCAGTCGAAGTCGCCGTTGCCGATGACCCAAGCCAGGAGATCGTTGCTCAGGCCGCTGCGCTCGAGAGGAGCATCGTGTGCATGTCAACGATCGGACGCGGGCGCCTCAGCGGGGCCGTCCTCGGCTCAACGACCCGGGCGGTGTTGCAGACGACCCAACAGCCCTTGGTTGCCGTCGGCCCGAACGCTGATCGGCCAGGTCTCCTCGGACGCCCACCCCGCCGCCCCGCAGGCTGGCCCGAACCGTTGTCGATCCCGCGCGTCGTGGCGTGCGTCGACGGGTCAAAGACATCGGAAGCGGTGCTGCCCGACGCTGCAGCTTGGGCAGCTGCGCTCGACGCGGAACTGGTGATCCTCACCGTTTCCGCAGACAACCCTGCAACTCTGGACGGCAAGAGTCGCAACACCTTCGGCCCAGCAGACCCCACCAGCTACGTCAACGATCTTGCGTCTCGGTTTCAGGGCCCGATCAGGGCTGTTGGACACGTCACCGAGGACCCCATCAGCGTTCACGCCGGTGTCAAGACCTACCTCGACCACAATCCGGCGAGTCTTGTCGCACTCACCACCCACGCACGTTCGGGCTGGAGCCGGATGCGCGTCGGCGCCACCGGGGCAGACATCGTGCGGACCTCGACGATCCCGGCTCTCGTTGTACCGCTGACGCCCGCGTGACCGAACGGGCCCATGCGACGCAGACAGTGCACCCCATCAGCATGATCGCCCTCGGAGGCGCCCGATGATCCACAACCCTCTGATGCCTGCTGCGTTCGTCGGGCACGGCAGCCCCATGAACACACTCGAGGACAACCGCTTCACCGACGCGTGGAAGGCTTTCGGCGCCAGCGTCCCCACCCCCAGAGCGGTTCTCTGCATCTCGGCGCACTGGTACATCAATGCCACCGCCGTGACCGCCATGGCCGTCCCGCGTGTCATCCACGACTTCTACGGCTTCCCCGACGAGCTGTTCGCCTACGACTACCCCGCCCCTGGGCACCCCGAAGTCGCTGAACTCGTCGCCGACGTTGCAAAGCCACAGTGGGTCGGCCTCGACCTCGACAGCTGGGGCCTCGACCACGGCACCTGGTCGGTCCTGGCGCACATGTTCCCTGATGCCGACATCCCTGTCGTGCAGCTCTCCATCAACGCCTCGCAGCCGCTCGGCTACCACCTCGACATCGGCGCCCGACTCGCCCCGCTCCGCCGGGAGGGCATCCTCATCGTCGCCAGCGGCAACATCGTCCACAACCTTCGCTCCATCGACTGGAGCCAGCCCGACGGGGCGGCCGCCTGGAACAGCCGCTTCGACGAGTCTGCGTCGGAACTGCTGCGCGAACGTCCAGGCGACATCCTCGAGCTCACCGATCACGCCGACTTCGACCTCGCCGTGCCCACCCCCGACCACTTCATCCCGATGCTCTACCTCGCAGCGCTTGCCGCCGAAGCCGATGACACCCCCGAGATCCTCGTCGAGGGTCCCAGCTTCGGATCGATCTCGATGACCAGCTATGCCCTCGGGGCCGACTGCCCGCCATCGACGGACGTAGCCCCCACCCAGTCCACGATGATCGCCAGCGCCCCTCCGGACCAGACCAACATCTGACCCCGGGGGTTGCAACTCAAGGCTTCGCACCGCAACAGAGCCGGCGCGGCGCAGAAGGAGAAGGGAACCGAGAACCAGGCTTGAGAATGGGAGGGAACGGACATCATGGCTGCGGCAGGTTGAGCGGGCCGGAGAGGCAACGCTCCTGGGGTTGTCAGTGGGCGGTCTGGCCGCCATCGACCATGACGACGCCCTCTTTGGCGAATGACGCGAGGTGTGAGGCGATGAAGGCCCCTCGCAGCAGACATGGGGCTGCACATCCACAAGGGAAACAACGTCCCGTTCCCGGCCGTTGCCGACGCCCCCCCCGCTGACCGGAGCGTCCTCACCCTCGGTACGACGGTCCTGCACCGCTGCATCGACGCGCTCACTACACCCGCTAAATGGGGCAGCTTCGCAACCTGTTCCAGGGAGAAAAGTGCGACGTCGCACCAACCGGTCTTTTCGACTATGGTGATGGACATGGCTACATCGGCTGCGTTTGCGACACGAGGGATCACGATTCCCGCCGCAGACCGCCCTGCGTGCTGGTGGGCTCTGCTCGTCGGCGCACCGCCGACTGTCTGACGCAGGGCTCTGCGAGTCGAGCGCACCAGCTCGTCGGCTACGCCTTGCACGCCGGCACCCATCAGCAGACGCGACATGGTCGCTGAAGTTGCTGGCGTAGCAGGATTTATTCTTTGAACGCTTGAGTGTTCGAAGACCTTCTTTGACGCGCCCGGGAGGTGAACCATGGGAGACGGAAAGACCCGGAAACCGGGGAAGTCGGTGCTTGAGAAGCGCCGAATCAAGCATGAGCGACGTGCCAAACGGAACGCTGCGAACCATCGACGAGAGCTCATCGAGGGTCGCTCGTAGCAGTACGCCGCTGCGGCGCCGCAGCGGCCCGGGGGCACCGCAGCGGGCCCAGAAAGAAAGGAAGCCTGTGACCCTCCGAGCGCTTTGCCACCACTGCAACGAGTTGTTTGACCTCTCCGACCTCTACGCCGCAGACCCGACCGATGCAGACCGGTGCCCGACCTGCGCCGAACACCTCGGGTCCGCCGGGCTCGGCCACACGACGTTCCGAATCGAACGCCACCTGAAGGCGTTCAGCCAAGCACTTTGCGACCTCGCAGAGAACCCTGGCGAGTTCACCGTCGACACGACCATCCTTCGAGACCGAGCACTTGCCGCCATCGACCAGCTCGATCAACCGGCGGACCTGCACACCTCGACCAGGATCGCGTCGGCCGCGCGGCGATAGCGCCGAGCGCAGCAGAGGACACCGGCGCTGCCTCCCGCCGCCGGATCCGACTCGCCGACACAGCGACCGGGCGGAGCAACGCCGCACCGCCCGGTCGCTCCCACCAATCGACCACCACAAAAGGAAATCCAACCATGTCAACCCGGCTCCCTGCCACCATCACCGCCGACGACAGCATCAACCGCTTCGAAGCCCTCGTTGGGCGAGCGCAACCGCCTCCCGCAGCACTCCCGTCCCGAACCCCGGCCAACGAGCGGTCCCAGAGCGACCCGCCAGGGCTGGGTCGCTCCATCATCATCGCGTCGACCGGCACGATCACGTTCGTCCTTATCGCAGTCACGGCAGGCTTGATGGCCACCGGGACCTCACTCGCCTCGTCCTTCGGCATCGGCGTCTTTGCAGCGCTCTGGGGCGGAGGTGGGTTCGGCGCCATGATCGGCGGCGTGGTCCACATCCATCGCTCTGGCGCTCGAGCGGAGTACCCACCCGTGGTCGGGACCCCGCTGGACCTCTCGCCCGCGCTGCTTCCGGTGTGGCCGTCGCACACATCTGTTCCCGGCCGTCGCAGCTAGCTCGGGCCCCAGACAGCGCACCGTCAGAAGACCTGCGGCTTCTTCCCGCGAGCTGGTTGAGCGGTCGATCTCCGTCGATGCCTCGTGCTTCCGTACACGCCACCGTGGCGAGTGACGGGGCTCAGCGCTTCTGCGATTGAGCGCGGCTCGTTCCAGGCGGAGCTGCGGCTGACCAGTCATCAGTGACAGGAAGGATGAAAAAGATGGATGTTCTTCGAGACGCGTCAACGGCCGATGCCCATGCCCAGCTGGTGCTCGCCTTCCAGGTCTTGGTCGCTTGCGTGGCCGGAGGAATCGTGGGTCTCGAACGTGAGCTGGCCGGCAAGCGCGCCGGAGTTCGGACCCACATGCTCGTAGCGGTCGCCAGCTGCCTGGCTGTGGGCGTCGGCCTGGTCGTCACGGACGGCAATCCGTCCGCAGACCCCACCCGGGTCATGCACGGCCTGTTGACAGGCGTCGGATTCATCGGTGCGGGAGCGATCTTGACCAACGTGAAGGGCACCAGTGCGGGCCTGACCACGGCAGCGACGGTGCTGTTGGTCGCGGTCCTCGGTGCCACCACAGCGTTCGGTGCGCCCCTGCTGGCCGTGGGTGGAGCAACGTTGGCTGTTCTGCTGCTGAGGGGTCTGCACTGGCTCGAGCGCGGCCTCGGGGCGCTGTCCATGAGGCACGTGCCGGCGCAGAGCGTCGACGATCTGGACGACCTCGGCTGAGAGCGCACTCGAGTCAGAATGGCGACTCTGTTTTCTCGCCAGACTGGCGCCAGGCGGCGAACGATGCCCGCTATTCGGGGTCGTAGGTCCAGTCGGAACGTTTGCGCCAGAACGTCTCGTCGTAGGTGGCGTGTCCACCGGCGAGGTCAACGAGCTTCGGCATCGGGTCCTGACGGTCGACGGGGCAGCGATGGTGCTCGATGTGATCAGCGAACTCCTCGGGAAACGCACGCAGGATGCTGCTGACGACGATGCGTTCCTCGGAGGCGAGGTAGCAGCGGCTGCCGTCGGTGACGCGAGGCAGCCAGCCGCGCATGATCTCGAGATCCCGGTCGGTCCCGGCCCCCGTTTCGATGCGCTGCAGACACTGGGTGATCTCTGCAGAGCCGAGCTTGCAGGGTGAGCACTGACCGCAGGATTCGATGGACAGGAACCGGGAAAACCGGTAGGCGGCGTCGACCATGCAGGCCGTGTCGTCGTAGACGATGAACCCCGCTGAACCCATTCCGCTGCCGACGGCTGCGAGTCCCTCGTAGGACACGGGCACGTCCAGGTCTGCTCCGGTGACCACGGCATTTGCGACCCCAGAGAACACAGCCTTGACCGTTCGCCCTTCGGGCAGTCCGCTGCTCACGGCGTCGATGACGTCCCGCAACGCGGTGCCAAGTTCGACCTCGCCGACGTCGGGTGCGACCACGTCGCCCACCACGGTGCAGACGACCGTCCCCGGCGACCCAGCCGTCCCCATGGAACGAAACCAATCCGCCCCGCGGGCGAGGATGTGCGGAACGTTGGACATGGTCTCGACGTTGTTGACGAGGGTCGGGTGGGGATCATCGGATCGGGCTCCGACGGCGACCGGCGTCGCCTCCCATCCAAGCTCAGGTGAGCGGGCGAAGAGGCCCTGCTCATAGGGCGGAAACAGTCGAGGCAGCGGGGACTTGCCTTCGATGACCTCGAGCATGGCCTTCTCTTCGCCGAAAAGGTATTCGTCAGGCCCTGCAACGATGTTGACCGTGCAGTCGTCACAGATGCCGGCCTGCTGGAGCTCCTGAACAGCGACGGTCACTCGCTCGAGCTCGGTCTCGTACGACGCCTTGATGCAGATGTAGACCTCGGCTGCTTCGACGGCGAACGCAGCGATCATCAAGCCCTCGACCAGCTGGTAGGGATTGGCCCGCATCAAGGCACGATCCTTGAACGTGCCCGGCTCGCCTTCTGCGCCGTTGCAGACCAGGTACCGGCGGCTGTCGCGCTGCGACGCAATGCCCGACCACTTCTTCCCGGTCGGGAACCCGCCCCCGCCTCGCCCGCGCAACCCGGCTGCGGTGATGAGGTCGATCGTCGCTGATCTTCCGATTCGTCTCGCAACCTCGAGACCTCGCCCACCTACGCCGGTAGCGAGGTAGGCGTCGAGGCTCCTGACAGGAGCAGAGGAGAGGAGGAAAGGTGGCACTGGCTGCTCCCTGGGTGGCGGGGCGCTCGTGTGGCGACACTATCGGGACCTCCTGCAAGGGTCGGTCAATCTCTTGTGCAGTCAGCCTCCGCCGCCAGGATTTCGAGATGCTCGAGGAGCCGGCCCTCGAGCTGGCGCAACTCGAACTCGTTCAGCCGCGAGCTGGCGCCGTGGCAGAGCAGTGCAGGACAAGTTGAGGACGGTCACGTGCGACCATCTCGCACCTTCGCCTTGTGGGCAACCGACGCCAACGCGCCGAGGGCCATGGAGTCGTCCACGCAGTTGCAGCGAAATCGACATCGTCGGTGGAGGGCAGCGGTCAGGACCATCCCGACCGGAACAGCGGTGGCAAGAACGGCACACGCGAACAGCAGCACGAGCATCACCAGGTTCTTCAGCAGCGTCATGAACAGGCCGCCGCCAGCACGTGCACGTCACCGACCGGCCCGAAGGCGCAGGAGGTGAACGCAGAGCTGTGATGAGCCGTGGGGCTCGACGGCGGTGGATTCAGCCGAAGAGCGGCGGGGCGCCGACGAGCAGCGCCCACCAGTGCTCAGCGGGGTCGTACATCCAACCGCGCGCGACCGCTGGCGGCGCAACAGCGTGCCGCTGACCGACGTCCGAGTTCACAGCGCCCAGTGCTGCAGAGGTTCGGGACGAGGGCATGGGATCAACCCTAGGCGGGGGCACGTTGATCCGAGATGCGGGGTTGTGAACGGCCTCGACGAGCGACGTGCGGACCGGTCGTCGCTCAGGCGACGACGAGGGCTTGGGGGGTGCCGCGATGGACAGCTGATCGCGGTCGGCGAGCCCGTCGAGGAGTAGGTGGAAGTACAGCATCCCGGCGTACGGGTCCCATGGGCTGAGCAGCCCGGTGATCTCGTCGTAGCTCGGTGAGTGGTCCAGGCCCATGAAGTGGGTCAGCTTGTTGCGGGCGCCGACGTCGTCTCCGGGGAACACGTCGAGTCGGCCGAGACCGCGGAGCAGGACGTACTCGGCAGACCACCGTCCGATGCCTCGAAGCGTCATGAGCCCTCGTGTCGCCGCGGTCCGGTCCGCAGCTTCGAGGGATGCTTCATCGATGGCCCCGGTTGCGATGGCGTGAGCGATTCCTTGGAGGTACTCCGTCTTGCGACTGCTGAACCCCATGGTGCGGAGGTCGCGTGGGTCAGCTGCGAGGACTGCTTCAGGAGTCGGGAACACGGAGAGCTCGTGGTCGCCGGGCGCTTCCGTCCCGTGGGCGTCGGTGAGCCGGTTGAGGAGCGTGAGGCCGACCTCGAGGGACAGCTGCTGGTTCGCGACGGCGTTGCAGAGCGCTTCGAAGAGGGTGGGGAACCGAGGCGGACGCACGCCAAGGAAGCGATCGACCAGGGGTCGGCTCAGCCCGTGGGATTCGGCGAGGCCGTAGAACCCCCCCGAGATCCACGTCGAGGCCGAGCAGCCGCGTGACCTGGAAGCGAACTGCGGCCAGCTCAGCAGCCGAGTGATCGCCCGGCGACAGGAGTTCGACGGTGAGCGCTGGGCTCGAGGTGCGGCCGTGCTGGGTGACCTCCACGCCGATCGCTCTCGAGCCCACCTGCAGGGCACGCCGGTAGACCCCGTCCCATCGATCGATGCGATTGCGGTCTCGGCGCCGCAATGCCCAGACGGTCAGTTCGAGGCGGTAGGGAGGCAGAGGCGACAGCTCCATGCAAACGCCCATACCCACCACGCCGACATCGAGTAGATAGTTCACGATTAGACTAGAAGAATGGTCCCAGCACGTCCTCGGCCGCCGAACTTCCTCGCCCCTGCTGGACCGCCTCGACGTGGGCGGACGGCATGACCCTCGTCCACGATCCATCGATCACCGCCAACATCACGATGACG
Organism: Aquihabitans sp. G128; assembly: GCF_019048865.1. Lineage (GTDB taxonomy): Bacteria > Actinomycetota > Acidimicrobiia > Acidimicrobiales > Iamiaceae > Aquihabitans. The sequence continues at coordinate 4,133,661 of NZ_CP077604.1, forward strand.
GGATCGATGGATGACGCAGCGCTCGGTGCCGAGTGCTGCGGACGACACCGAGCGCCGGCGGCTGCACCGCGAGGCGCCGGGAAGGCGTGAGGTCGTGAAGATCCACACCCTGGGGCACGGCACCCTGGCCCAGGAGAAGTTCGTCGAGCTCGCGGCCGCTGCTCACTTGGTCGAGATCGTCGACATCCGGTCCTTCCCGGGAAGCCGCCGCAACCCACAGTTCGGCACGGATGCCATGGCCCAATGGCTACCGGACGCGGACATCGACTACTCGTGGATGCGTGAGCTCGGTGGACGCCGCAAAAAGGTCGCCGGGTCGAAGCACGTCGCGCTCCGTCACCCGTCGTTCCAGGCGTACGCCGACCACATGGAGAGCGAGGCCTTCCTGGACGGGGTCGACGTCCTGCTGGCTCGCGGTGACGATCGGGCGGTGATGTGCAGCGAGACCGTCTGGTGGCGTTGCCATCGGCGTCTGCTGGCCGACCACCTCGTCCTCATCCGCCAGGTCGAGGTCGTGCACCTCATGCACGATGGGCGGCTCACGCCACACAGGCCGACCGACGGAGTCCGTCTCGATGGCGACCGGGTCACCTACGACGTCGGAGCGACACCTCCGATGCTCGCAGACTGAACCCCGTCGCTATGGTCGAAGCCATGGCACCTGACGCTGTTCGAGGCCCGGTCACCGAAGCCATCGGGGAGCGCCCGCCGTTCGGAGCGATGGCCCGGCTCGAGCCGGCTCAGCTCCGCGCCGAGCAGGATGCGACGCTCGCGTCGCCTCGTCGCAGGGCGTCGCTGTCCGCGAAGGGGCTCTTTGCGGTGATGGACCTGCTCTATGGCAAGGAGCGGACGCTGCCGAAGTTTCGGGTGCTCGAGCTCGTCGCGCGGGTGCCGTACCAGGCGTGGGAGAACGTCGCCTACGTGGCGATGACCCACACCGCCCGGGAGCACGACTTCGCCCGTCGCATCTTCGACAAGGTCCGGGTCAGCCGCTTCGAGCAGGACAACGAGCAGTGGCACCTGCTGATCCTCGAGGAGATGGTCGACCAGCAGCCCGAACGCCTCGGCTTCGTCCGCCACCGCATCATCCCGCAGATCCTGGCCTTCGCGTACTACCAGCTCTCCTGGTTCATGTACGCCCTGCGCCCCACGTGGAGCTACCGGCTCAACGCGGACTTCGAGGACCACGCCGAGCACGAGTACGCCCTGCTCGTCCAGGAGCACCCGGAGTGGGAGACCACCCCGTACGAGGGTTCGTTCATCGATGACTACGGCCGCTATGAGTCGCTCGCTGATCTCTTTCGCCAGATCGGCTACGACGAGCGGATGCATAAGGTCGAGAGCGAAGGTCGCATGGGTTCCTCACGGTTCCGATGACGCTCGCGCCGCCCCTCTGGACCGTGGGACACCAGCTAGATGAGCCCGAGAGCGACCATGGCCTGGCTGACACGTAGGAAGCCGGCGATGTTGGCGCCGACGACGTAGTTGCCGGGTGCTGCGTACTCCTCGGCGGTGGCTCTGCAGGTGTCGTGGATGCCCTTCATGATCTGAGCAAGGCGCCGTTCGGTGTGCTCGAAGCTCCAGGAGTCGCGGCTGGCGTTCTGCTGCATCTCGAAGCGCGGAGGTTGCGACGCCGCCGGCGTTGGCGGCCTTGCCGGGCCCGAACGCAACGCCCGCCTCGAGGAACCGATCGACCGCTTCCGGGGTGCACGGCATGTTGGCGCCCTCGACGACAGCGACGACGCCGTTGCGGACCAGAGCGGTGGCATCGCGCCCGGTGAGCTCGTTCTGGGTGGCGCACGGGAAGGCCAGATCGCAGGTCACGTCCCAGATCGAGCCGTCGAGGACGACCGTGGCGTCGCCGCGCCGCTCTGCGTACGCGCTGAGACGGCCACGGTCGCGGAGCTTGATCTCCTTGAGGAGCTCGAGGTCGAGGCCCTTCGGGTCGACGACGTAACTGGCGGAGTCCGAGCAGGCAACGACGGTCCCGCCGAGCTGGTGGATCTTCTCGATGGCGAAGATCGCCACGTTGCCGGACCCGGACACGACGCAGGTCTTCCCATCGATGGCGTCGCCGCGGGCGAGCAACATCTGCTCAGCGAAGTAGACGGCGCCGTATCCGGTGGCCTCCGTGCGTACCAGGGCTCCGCCCCAGTTGGTGCCCTTGCCGGTGAGGACGCCGGACTCGTAGCGGTTCGTGATCCGCTTGTACTGGCCGAACAGGTAGCCGATCTCTCGGGTGCCGACCCCGATGTCGCCGGCGGGCACGTCGGTGTACTCCCCGATGTGACGGTAGAGCTCGGTCATGAAGCTCTGGCAGAACCGCATGACCTCTTGGTCGCTGCGGCCCTTCGGGTCGAAGTCGGCGCCGCCCTTGCCGCCGCCGATCGGCATGCCGGTGAGGGCGTTCTTGAACGTCTGCTCGAAGCCGAGGAACTTCACGATCCCGGAGTTGACCGACTCGTGGAAGCGGAGCCCACCCTTGTACGGGCCGAGGGCGCTGTTGAACTCGACGCGGAACCCACGGTTGATCTGGATCTCGCCCCGGTCGTCGGCCCAGGGCACCCGGAAGATGATCTGGCGCTCCGGCTCGCAGATCCGCTCGATCGTCTTGTGCTCGGCCAGCTCGGGGTGCTTCGCCAACACCGGCCCGATGGAGGAGAGGACCTCCCGGACTGCCTGGAGGAACTCGTCCTCGCCCGGGTTGCGGCGGGCGACATCGGCGTAGACGCCCGTCAGCTTCTCATCGAGCACAGCTTCTACCTTCGTCAGGTTGGCGACAGGCTCCGATCGTAGAGACGGCCGAACCTGGTCCCGGCATTCCAGCGGTCGTCATCGCGGATGATCCGGCCTTGTCGTCGGATCCCGACCGAACTGGTCGCCCATCCTCCGGCGTGATAAGTCTAGTGAGTACCAGAACTAAGGAGCTCGCATGACCATCCAGCTCGGCGACACCGCCCCCGACTTCACCGCGGAGACCACTGAGGGGAAGCTCTCGCTGCACGACTACCTCGGAGACGGTTGGGGCGTCCTGTTCTCCCACCCCGCCGACTACACCCCGGTGTGCACCACCGAGCTCGGGGCCTTCGCCAACCGCAAGGCCGAGTTCGACCAGCGCAACACCAAGCTCATCGGCGTCTCCGTCGACACCGTCGAGTCCCACAACGGCTGGTCCGCCGACATCGAAGAGACCCAGGGGAGCGCGCTCAACTACCCCCTCGTCGGCGACGAGGACCGGGCCGTGGCGAACCTGTACGGGATGATCCACCCGAAGGCGCTCAGCACAGCCACCGTGCGGACCGTGTTCATCATCGGCCCCGACAAGCAGGTCAAGGTCACCCTGACCTATCCGGCGTCGGTCGGCCGCAACATCGACGAGATCCTCCGCATCGTCGACGCACTCCAGCTCTCGGTCGGCGCCGGCGTGTCGACCCCGGTCAACTGGAACCTCGGCGACGACGTCATCGTCCCGCCGACGCTCAGCGACGAAGACGCCGCCGCGAAGTTCCCGAAGGGCATCACGACGCTCAAGCCCTACCTGCGGGTCACACCCCAACCCGACCTGTAGCCCGCTGGTCGACGGGCCGATGCGTCGGGAGCCGCATCGGCCCGACCGCGCCGACGCTCGAAGGAGCAACGTGGCTGAACGCCAGAGGATCAACGCCTCATGACCCCGACGGAACCCGCCCCTGCGCACACCAACTCGTGGACCGGCACGGCGGGGGATCTCTCGACTCCGGCCCAGGTGCATGACCTCGTCATCACCTTCTACCGGGAGATCGTTTTCGACGAGCTGCTCGAGCCGGTCTTCGGGGAGGTGGCCGAGGTCGACTGGGCCGAACACATCCCGCACCTCATCGACTACTGGTGCCACATCCTGTTCCGGACCGGCCCCTACGCCGGATCCGTCACCAAGACCCACCGTCACCTCCACGAGCTCGCTCCCATCCGACCCGAGCACTGCGACCGCTGGTACAGGCTGTGGACCCGCAGCATCGACGAACGCTGGGCAGGCCCACATGCGGAACACGCCGCCCACCACGCCGCCACCCTCATGACCGGGCTGGCAAAGCGCGTCTTCGGTTTCGACTGGGCCCCGCCGTCCTGAACCGACGGCCGGCGCCAGCGTCCAGCGATCCGGTGGCTTCACCGTCATGGTCTGCTCGTGATGAGGTGCCCGAACTGGTCGCCCGGCCGACACCGGCCCGGGGTCAAAACAGTCCGAGCTCGAGCCGGATGGCTTCGCTCATGCGGTCGGTTCTCCAGGGCAGCTGAAGACGAGGGCGATCTTGACGTGTCGACGGCCGGCATCCGTTCCACGACCCTCGCTCCTACCTCGTCTACGACGGATTTATCTAGCACCTTCAAGAAAAAACCACGTCAGCGGGTAAGCTGCGATCATGACCACGGCCATCGAATCGTCGACCACCCTCGCTGACGTCGTCACCGGCCACCCCGACCTCGCCAGCGAACTCGAACGTCGGTCCCTGGACTACTGCTGCGGCGGCCAGCGCACCCTGGCCGATGCCTGCGTGGCGCAGGGCCTGGATCCGGTTGCCGTGGCCCGAGAACTCACGGAGCAGGCCTCATCCGAAGCGTCGCCCGCGCCATGGACACACCTCGACGGCGCTTCGCTCGTCGACTACCTCGAGGACACCCACCACGCCTTCCTGCACGCGGAGCTTCCGAGGATCGCCGCTCTCGTGACCAAGGTGCGCGGGGTGCACGGGCACACCCATCCGGAACTGGTTGCGATCGAGTCCACGTTCGGGCATCTGCGCGACGAGCTGGAACCTCATCTGGCAAAGGAGGAGCAGGTCCTCTTCCCGATGATCCGCCAACTCACCGTCGGCGACCCAGCGGCACCGGGCTCGGCGGCCTTGGTAGGTGCGATCGGCCAGATGCTGCGCGAACACGATCACGCCGGTGCCCTCCTCGGGCGACTCCGCGCGCTGAGCGACGGGTACTGCGTGCCACCCGACGGGTGCGCCAGCTATCGCGCCCTCTACCTGGCGCTCGAGACTCTCGAGGCCGACACGCACCTGCACGTCCACATCGAGAACAACCGCCTGTTTCCCATGGTCGCCGAGCTCGGATCCCACGCCGACGTGCACAAAGCCGGTACCCGACCATGAGCGAAGGGCCCCACCGTCCACCGCCCAGCCGCGACATGGACACGCCGGCCGAGATCGCGGAGATGGTGAGGCGCTTCTACCAAGACGTGGCCCAGGACGACCTGCTCGGACCGGTCTTCAACGTCGTCGCCTGCGTTGACTGGCCCGCCCACCTGCCGAAGCTCAGCGCGTTCTGGTGCCGGGCCCTTCTCGGCCAAGCGGGCTACGTCGGCAACCCGTTCCGGGCACATGCCGAGGTGCACGCCCGGGCTCCGTTCACCAGCGCCCACTTCGAGCGCTGGCTCGAACTGTTCCACGACACCGTCGAGCTCGGCTGGGTCGGACCCAACGCGCAACGGGCCCTCGACCTGGCAGAGAACGTCGCACAGGTCCACCACCGCCAACTGGTCGGCACGGCCCTCCCGCCGGTCGCCGCGGACGAGGGCGGTGAAGGCCCGTGCCTCCTCGATCTGGTCGAAGACCACCGGGACCGGTGACGGGTCGCCAGGTGGCGCGCTCAGGCTGCCTCGGTGATGCGGCAGCGCAACCGGCAGCGGGCCTGGCGGGGGTCCTTGGCGATGAGCTCCTCGACCTCCATGCCGCCGACCGCTTCCGCGACACCTTGGGCCATCCCCAGGTGGAGGTCGCACACCACGTCTCGGTCCGTGAGCACCGCTGAGGCGAACGGGCAGGTCTCGAGGGTCACGGCGACCCGGTCACCGCGACGTCGAACGGTCGGGTCGAAGCCCTGCCGGGCCATCTGCTCGACGAAGGCGAGGACCGGGTCGGCGTCGAAGTCGCTGCCCTGCGGCATGCGCAGCCCGGCGCGTCGGCCCACCTCGACCGGGCTCTCCCCGGTCCGGACGATCTCGGTCAGCAACATCGACAGCCGTTCGTAGGGCCCGGTCACACCCCAGCGGGAGTCCGTCGACGGGTTGACGACGTAGCGCAGGCGTGGCCGGCCGCGTCCCGACGGCGGCCCGGTCGACTCCAAGACGAGCTCGGCCTCGACGAGCTTGGCCAGGTGCTGACGGATCGCGTTGTGGTTGAGCCCGAAGTGCTCGGTCAGCTCGGCCACGTCGACCTGCTCGGCAGCATCTACCAAGTACTGGAAGATGTCGTGACGAGTCGGGTCACCAAGCGCCCTGGCCTGGACCTGCAGTGTGGGCATCGATGTCATCTCTCGACAAGGGAGTGAGCTACCGCAACGAGTGTACGGCCGGCGAACCGCCTGGCGCCACGGTCCTCGGTGGATCGCATCGACAAACCGTCTTTGTTCGCGTCTAAGCTAGAAATATGGACGAGCCAGGAAGCCCGGGGGCCGAGGTGCAAGATCTGCTGGCGGGGTGGCGGGACCCACCCGGCATGGGGAAGATCTTGGTGGCCAGCTCGGCCATAGGCGTCGTCCTGTCGCTGGTGTTGATCACCTTGGGCATGATGGCCGCCGGGCAGGTCTGGCAGTCGTCGCTGGCGCTGGGCGTCTTCATCGCCTTCTGGGGTGGCCTCGGCTTCGGGTCCATGGTCGGAGGTGTCGTCTACCTGACCCGGATCGAGAAAGCCGCCAAGGCGCTCGAGGCCGAGACCTCGACCGCAAGGCGAACCGACGTCGCACCCGCCGCCGACTCGACCGCCCCGGAGCCCGGCGCGCCGACGGCCGAAGCGGCCTGAACGATGGCGCCTGAGCAGAGCTCCACCCGACCGAGTCATCCGATGCTCGCATCGGTCGTACTGGTCACCCTCGTGGTCGTCCTGATCGTGGCGCTCTCGATCGCAGGAACGCTCCGATGACGGCAGCGACAGCGGCGACAGGCCCAGCCCCTTCGCCTCCTGCGCCGAGGCCGGTCCTGCGCAGTGTGGCAGTGCCTTCGGAACACGGCGGGTGGGGCCTCACGCTGGAGCCGATCCTCGTCGGGGCCATCATCGCCCCGACCGCCACGACGGTCTGCCTCGGCATCGCGGCCATCCTTGCCTTCCTGGCCCGGACACCGCTCAAGGTCCTCCTCGTCGACGCCCACCGAGGCCGCCACCTGCCCCGCACCCGGACCGCCGCAGCGGTCGCCACCTTCGAGATCCTCGCCGCCACCGTCCTGGTGGCCCTCGCCCTTGCCACGGCGAGCGCACCGTTCTGGTGGCCGGCGGTCGTAGCCGGCCCGTTGGTCGCCGTCGAGCTCTGGTTCGACATGAGGTCTCGGAGCCGCCGGCTCGCCCCTGAACTCTGCGGCGCGGTCGGCATCGCGGCGATCGCTGCGGCGGCGATCCTTGCCAACGGAGAACCGACCAAGGTGGCAATAGCCGTGTGGCTCGTGCTGGCCGCCCGGGCCGTTGCCGCGGTCATCATGGTTCGCAACCAGGTCCGGTGCCTGCACGGTCGGCCGTCGCAGCCCGCAGCGGTCATCACCGGCGACATCACCGCCCTCGTCGTCGTCTCCGTCGCGGTCGTCGTCGAGCCGGTGGTGTTGTTGGGTGCCATCACAGTCGCCTCGACCGTCGTTGCCCAACACCTCCTGCACCGCCTGGCTCCTACCGGCCGTGCCGTCGTCCTCGGACTACGGCAGAGCGGCTTCGGCCTCGTCGTAGCCATCGCCACCGCCGCCGGCGTCCTGGCCCTCTAGGCATCGCCGTCGGCGTAGAGGAGGAACACCATGACCCCACCCGCAGCGCTGGAGATCACAGCCGGGCAAGAACCTCATAGGTAGCCGCCGTAGGACTCGCCGCGACACGTCGGACCGTAGGGGCGGCCCGGCGGTGTCCAAACATCGAGGCGACTGGGGACCTTGGGCCCTGTCGGCCGCCGTTGTGGCATGAGAGGGTGGCCGGACAAGCTCCGACGTAGAACGGACGACTCGGCTGACCGATGTTGCGGTCGCACGGGGCGGACGCCTGCTCTGAGCCATTGCCAGAGAGATGAACCGATGACCGTTTCCATCGTTCCGCTGCGCCCCCATGGCGTCGCATCCGTCCGTCACGCATGCGACGCAAGGGACGCTCTTGCACGGCAGTGCCGTGCGGGTTCACCGAGACGCCGAGCGTCCGATGCAGGCGGGTCGCGAACCCAGGCAGCCCATGCGAGGCGAGAGGGGCTCAAGGGTGGCTGAACAAGTACTGCCCGTCGAGCTCGTTGAGGGCCGGCACACGCCGCTCTTCGGGGGTACCGACCTTCCCGAGCCCCTCGCCGTCGTGCATCGAACGACGGTCTGGGCGACCTTGCACGTGCAGCAAGGTTCCGTGCGCTACGTCGAGCTGACCGGACCCGACGCTCCGGACATGCGACTGGAAGCCGGCGACCGCGCCGTCATCGCACCGGGAACCGACCACCAGGTCGAGCCGTCGACCGACGCGAGGTTCTTCGTCCAGTTCTACCGAGACCCCGACGACGAGCCGATCGGGCAACCTCGCCCGCTTCCCGCCGGAACCAACCGCCACGGCGGAACCTGGACCCACCGAGGCACCGACCTCGACTCCGCCGAGGAGATCCTCGAGCTCGTCACCCGCCAGTACGCCGACATCGTCCAGGACGACCTCCTCGCGCCGTACTTCACCGGCGGCCCTCGCCACCTCGACTGGCAGGCGCACATCCGGTCCGTGGCGGACTACTGGCAACACGTCGTGCTGCTCACCCCGGACTACGACATCGACGTCCTCGAGGGACACCGACACCACCACGACCAGAACGCCTTCACCCCCGAGATCTTCAACCGGTGGCTCCAGATCTTCATCGACGCCGTCGACGGCGGGTGGACGGGACCGAATGCCGAGCTCGCCAAGAAGCGGGCCACCGGGATGGCCCGCGCTATGGCATTGCGCTACCTCGGCAAGGGCGCCTGGACGCCCGCCGGGGTCGACCGGTGAACACCTTCGCCCACCAACAGCAAGGCACACCCCATGGAACTCGTTCGACCAACCAAGATTGCTGACTACGACACCAACCGCATCGTTGCCGTCGAGGTGCTCGCCGGAACCCACGCGAACGTGCGGATGATCCGCCTCAGCCCGGGTCAGGCCCTCCCGCCGCACACCCACGGTGCCTCTGACCTCTTCCTCCACGTCGTGGAAGGAGCAGGCGAGCTCGACACCGACAACGGGCTGGTGGCGGTCGCCGTCGGAGATCTCGTGAAGTACCGAGGCGACGAGGAACTGCGCATCGCCAACACGGGCGGAACGGGACTGACCCTGCTCGCCTTCCTCGCACCGAGCTTTCCGCCGGCACCGGCGGCCACACCGTGAGCGGCGGCCACCACCCGGTCGCCGCAGGGACCCAGGCCGTCGAGGTACGTGTGCCGGGAGCGAACTGCCCGCAGTGCTTCAACGACGCGATCACCCGGGTCCGAGACCTCGCCGGGGTCGTGGACGTTCACGCGTCGATCACCGGCGAGTGCATCGAGGTCCAGCATCGAGATGCGTCACTGCCGTTGGTGGTGCAGACCCTGCGCACCTACCTGCACGGCACCGACGACTCCTCCCACGAATGCCAGATGGTTTCGGTCGAGCCTGAGGTGATCACGGCAGCCTGCGGCAGCGAACCGGTGGCGGTCCGCCACGCGTACCCGAACCGGCCCGTGCCGATGGAGACGATGGTGGAGGCCACCCACAGGCTTCGAGCCGAAGGGTACGGCTCGGACTTCTCCGCCTCTGCCGCGGGGGACCTTGTCTGCAGGGCCTGCGGTACGAGCTACCAGCCCGAGAGCATCGAGATCGACCACATCGTTCGGTTCGAGGGAGACTCCAACCCCGACGACCAGGCGATTCTCTTCGCCCTGCGGTGCGCCGACGGATCCCTTGGTCAGTTCAGCTCTGCGTTCGGCGCAGGAACCCCGGTCTCGGATGCGAACGCCATGGAGCGCCTGCATCGCTGCCAATGAGCCGTGCAGCGTCAGGTTGACCAGGCTCCGTTCGGCCGAGCCCATCGCAGCTCTCGGTCAGTGGCGGAGTAGCCTGCGCCTGTGAACTCAGACATCGTGGTTGGCATCGACGGCTCGCAACACTCCGTGGCTGCGCTCGCCTGGGCCGTCGACGAGGCTCACCTCCGCGGCGCCCGCGTTCGAGTCGTTCTCTGCTGGTCCTACCTCGGGATCGGCGGTTCCGACCAACCAGTCGGAACGACCGAGGAGGATGCGAAGGCCACGCTCGACGCTGCAGCTGCAGTCGTTCCGCAAGATCGACGGGACCTACTCGACCTGGTCCCGGTGAACGACCTTCCGATCCCGGGGCTGCTCGGCCAGGCGGCGAGCGCTGCGTTGGTCGTCGTCGGCAGCCGTGGCCGGGGTGGCGTCAAGGGTCTGGTCCTGGGCTCGGTCAGTCGCACGATCGTGGAACGGTCGCCGGTCCCCGTCGTGGTCATCCCGACCCCCCCTGTAAGACGCGGCCGAGGAGACCGTCAAGAGCTCCCGAAATCGCCAGGATCGAGCGTCGCTGGCTTCTACAGTTTCTTCTACAGTGCCAGGCGGTACGAAGCGGTAGCAGTTGGTACACGCCGGTAGGCCCGGTTCATATAAGCCCAGCTCAGAGGTACTGCGAGGTACGGAACGGGACGGGTGGGAACGGTGACCGTGCCGCTCATAACCCGAAGGTCGCAGGTTCAAATCCTGCCCCCGCCACCATCTAACAAGGCGAAGAAGTGCAGGTCAGAGGCCCTTCCCGGAAAACCGGGAAGGGCCTCTCTTGCGTTCGGGGCCCAAATTTCTACTGCGATTTCTACTGTCAGATCTGGGAGGGCTCCCGCTCGGTCGCAGCCGATGCTCGATCCTGAGGATCGGGGAGCGTCTGGTTGAAGATGTGCAGGTCGATCTGCTGGAGCCCGAGTTTCGTGCGCTTTTGTGAGCGCGTAGAGCATCCGTTGTGGCCGAGTCGATGGCGTAGTAGGGGTCATCACTGGAGCCGGGTAGAAGTACCTGGTCGGCCGGGCGGTCCGCTTTCAACAAGACCGACTTGAGCGGCACCCGATCTCGGCGTGCAGGTCTGGACTGGCTGATGACCACTGAGGCCGTGGCCAATGAACAGGTCAGGCGACGCTGGGCCGGACGCAACCGCGCAAGTGCCTGTCGGCTAGATCGAGAGCTGCTCTGGCCTTGGGGTGCTGCTGCCGTCATCGAGAGTGAGGCGCACCAAGTGATGGACGGGCCTGTCTCTACCGGTGGTCGGATGTTCCTCGACCTCGAGGTCGACCTCGGCGACAACGTCCTTGTCGTAGAAGTTCGCAGGATCCTGGTCGAAGCTCTCGGCCTCAACGAGTCGGACTCGGTTGCCGCTCTGATCACGCAGCACAAGCTTGTCCTCGGTGCTAATCGTGATCATGTGCCCGCGCAGGGTGATGCGCTCGCTCGTGAACTTGCTCTTGGTGATGACTCGCTCCATCTCGCCGGCACTTGCTTCGGCGAGCTGGCCGAAGATCATGGCCCCATTGCCTTGTTGCCATCGCATATCCAGCAGAAGCGATTCAGAGAGAGTCAGCGCGCAGAGGCGGCGAAAGTGGGTCGCCACGCGAGGGCCGAGCCGTTGCAGGTCCAGCATCAAGCCATCGTCGCCTGAGTCTGCCGCGTCGAGCAGTCGGAAGATGTCGGCCGCCGCGAGGTCAGCGAGTGTCACCCCGGGGTCTGCCCCCGGAATCTCGTCGCCATTGATGGGCGCCAGGTTGCCTCGCAGCTCAAAGATGAGCGACCCGGGCGTGGCGGCTGGGTTCAGGTTGAGTTCCGTCGCCTGCAGGATGTCCTTGGGGATAGCTCCGGAGAGGCTCTTCTTGTTGCGATGGGCCATCCCAACAACGCTGACGAGGTCTTGGACGATGGTGAGGGCGCGCGTGGCCAGACGGACGGGAGCGCTGTGGCCATCGATCGCCTTTCCGTGAAGTCTCAGATCGAGCCGAGGCACGCCGGGCGACACCACACGCCGCTCGTGCCAGTCGGAGGGAGCACCGCCCTGCGACAGCGATGCCAGGGCGAACTGGTTGAGCTCGGCTGCGGAGAGCGGGGCCGCGTCGTCTTTGTTCTCAAGCGAGAGGAACGCAGCGAGGGCGTCGGCTTTGGTGCGCTGGTCGGTCACCACGTCACCTCCAGGTACCCTCGGCGAGGTTGAGCCTCCGCCAGTGTAGGGGGAGCCTGCTTGTCTGCGCCGAGGCGAAGGCGCTGCCAGTAGTCGTCCCAGTGGCCGCGAGCCTGGTAGTACGAACGGTCGCTGGCGGTCATCTTTGACGGGTCCACGACCGACTCAGCCACGATGGTGAACAGGTCGACACGTAGTCCTGTCTTGGCCCGAAGGACGTTGCGGCCCACCATCTCTTGGATGCGGCGTCGCTTGCTGGACCCGATAGCAGAGTGCTGGCTCGCCTTCAGCAGGTAGATCACGTCAACGTCGTCTGGGTTGAGCTTGTCCGTGACGAAGCTGCCGCCGACCCACATGCACTGAATAAGCGAGGGCGACGTGGCGCGGATCAGTTGCTCGGTCGCCGTTTCGAAGTCGTTCCAGACGTCGGAGCGCGTCGTCGACGCCTGTGCCCAGGCAGCGTCAACGAAGGCCGCACGCATCTCCGCACGGGTGCAGGCGTATCGGCCGAGCGGCAACAGACCATCGGGCACCGTGAGCGCGGGAACGGGCATCAGCTACCCAGCCCCCACACGGCTCGGTTCCACACCACTTCCGCCTCGTCAGCCACAACAGCCTCCGCTCCCCCGTCAGAGAGTGGACCCTAGATCAGCCACGAGTATTGAGGGGACCCTCCTCACCCGGTGGCGGAGCAGAGACCGGCGGCAGCAGGCGGCCCGGCCGGTCGAGGAGGTCAAGCATGACGAACGCGTTGCTCGCAGCATCAACCAGTCTCTCGTAGTCGAGCCCGGCGGGCAGATTGTCTCTGCGGGAACCGTGGCGTTCACGGAAGCGGACGTGATGAAGACGACCTACCTGCTGCGGCGGGAGGCCTCGCGTGCCTCGAAGATGATCTGCTGGGCAGCCTCGACCGCAGCGAAGGTCTCTGCACTCGTCGGGTCGTAACCCTCGTGAATCACGTCGTTTCGCGCCGACCTGATCGCAGAGCTCGTCAGGTCGACGGCGGTCTCCGGCAGCAGATCGAGATCGACCAACCCCTTGACGAGGTTGTGCAGGCCGCTTCCAGCAGCACCGAGGTTCTTGGCGCACGTCTCGACCGCCATAGCGGCCATTAGGACGGATGGTCGGCGCAGGTTGCGGGCCCAGGCTGCCCTCGCCTCACGGAGCAGCATGAGTTCGAGAGCGGGGTTGCTTCCGTCGCCGGCTGATCTCAGAGCGTGGACCCACAGATTCTCGCGAACCGGGGCGATGTGGGGGGTGTGGAGGATCATGCGCTGGCCGCCGATCTCCTTGCCAGGGTCAGCCCACACGTGAAGACCGGCGCCCTGCACCTCCGCCGTGTACAGCGGATGTTCAAAGCCGAGATCCTGCTGGGTTGCGACTTCCACCCAGGCCGACAGAACGAGGTACCAGCGCTCGACGCCGATGCGTAGCGCCTCAGCGACTCGGTCCTCGACCCTTGTGCCGACGCCGCGGCTGGGGCCCGGGAGCAACGACTCGTCGACGTGCTCGACGACCAAGAGGACAGCTGATGCAGGTGCGGCAGGGGTGTCAGGGATGCCAGGCGGTGGACCGTGCCAGAGGTGCGGCGCTTCGCCGCCGAACCTAGGAGGAACGACATCTGCCAGGCCAGGAGCGAACACCGGCGCCGGGTCGTTCATCGTCGGGCCGGCGAGCGGGAGGTGGATCGTGACGTCGATGCCGCCGACCACGGACGGGTGTGCCGACCCGAGGAGGTCGACCGCCACCCAGATCGGCGTGGGAAGTTGGTAGAGGCCCCGGACGGGCGCAGGCAGGGCGGTCATCGCCTAAGTGAACAGCCGACTGCCATTGGGGTCGAACGAGTTCATCGTGCGCCGTCTGCCCGAGCCGGTCAGGAGGCGGCGATCGTTCGCTCCGCGCCGTCGGCTGGACTCGGCTCGCCTCCTCGGGGTCGGTCGTCTCAGCGGCGGTGACGTGTAGGACGGAAGTACCGCTGGCCGGAGCTCCGAGGCATCTCCCGGAGCTTGAACTGGTGTAGTCGGTCGGCGCCAAACCTGATTGGCTGACGATCGCTCAGGCAGCTGGAGAGCGGAGGGCGGGATGAAAATCAAGTCGTTAGATGAGTTGCGGGCGATCGACGAACGGTCCCAGCGGTCAACGCCGTGGGGGTTTGCGATGGATGGGATGATGAACGAGGCTGACGCCGTCCGGGTCCACCAGGACCAGGTCGCCTGGCCCGAGCTCGTCGGCGACGTCCCTAGTGCCACCGTCGCGGCCATGAACCGTGTCCGGCTCACATTCGCCTACGGCGTCTTGGACTACGACCTGTTCACGGTCGCCGAGACCCTCAGCCGGTTTGTGCTCGAGCTCGCCCTCAGGGAGCGGTTCGTCGCGTTCGCAGACGGGCACCTGACCTTCGTCGACGTAGACGGCACTGTGGTGGTCGACCCTGTCATCACCTACGGCGACGTCGTTGCCCTCGTCGGCCATCAGCCCAAGCGGGGCAAAGGCTGGAAAGTCGAACAAGCCGGCATCGAGCCGAAGTTCAACGGGTCGCTGTCAGCTCTACGACAGTGGGCCCGCTCCAACGGACTGCTGCGAGGCCAAGCGAACCGGGTCAAGGAGAGCGCTCTGTTAGGCCTTCGTCACGAAGCCGCGCACCCAACTGGGTCTTGGACTGGTGGGCCCTCGGGCATCGCAGAGTCGATACGTCACACCGGTGAACTCATCAACCAACTGTGGGGTAGCCCGACTCCAGGCGGCAAGCACTACCCGGCTCCCGTGCTGCAACGGCCGACCATCATTGCCTGCACGGACGGCGGTCGGTCGACGATGTCTGTGGAGTCGTTCCTCGCCGACCAGTCCGACGTACAGGGTGCTACCTGCGTTGTCTTCGGACTCTGCGATCAGGACACGCCCGAGTTCTGCCACACCTGGTTCGACCAGACGGTCTTGCCCAGCCGATACCTGTTCGGGCCGGCGACCGTCGAGGAGACTGTTGAATGGCTCGTGCGTAACCGGCCCGCAGAGTGCCACGTCGACACCCTTGACCGCCTGTTCATCGACGTCGTCGGCAGCGACGAATGGCCCCTACGCCTTGAGACCCTCACGCCCACCGAGCGAGACCTCGGTGACGCCACATTTCGGGTCATTCTGGCCGACTCCCCCTGGGACGCCCGCGCCCTGGCCCGTGAGACCGATCATCCAGACGACGCTGCGACCCCTGAACCGAACCGACCCCCGAGGGCAGACCCGAAGGAGCGGGCGCAGCTCATTGCGACCGGAACCTGGGGCAGTGTCCGGCAGCTGGTCGCCGACGACGCCCCACATGCCGGCATTCCGTCGTTCCACGTCGGAATGAACTCCTGAGATCGCTGGCACGCGAGGGGAGCTCGGGCCACCGATTGGGTGGGGCCCGCTCATCTGGGCGTCCTCGGGCGGAGGATGCCGCACCGGTCGCGTTGCCAACCGCTGCCAGGTCCGTAGGGTCCGCCGGAGATGTGCGTCGTATGTGCCTGCTTGTCGAGGTACCGGCCTCGCCGGGTCTGTGTCGGCGTGCCGTGTTCGTTCGGCAGCCATGATGAACGGATGGACGTGATCGGGCTGGTGCTGGCGGGGTCGACGCCAGCGTGGACGTTCCCGATGGCTGTTGTCTCCGCTGTGATGGCCTCCTGCAGCCTCCTCCTCGGGCTGTCGACCCGGTCGACGGCCCGGAGGGCGCTCGGAGTGTCCGAAGCCCAAGAGGCCCGCCGCGACCCAAAGCTCCACCTGGAGCTACTCGACGGCGTAGCGTGGCGGACCCGTGGCGTGCGCAACTTCGCCCTGAAGGTCCTGGCGACGAACCCGACCGATCGAGACGGGACACTCACCCGGGTTGAGCTCAGGCTCACTTACAAGGGCCGCGACGACCATGTCCTGACGGTACAGATCCCGGCCACCATCGCTCTGCCGGACTGCCCGCCCGAGTTCGTAGCGCTGCCAGTCCCGACAGCGATGCCCGCCAACGGCGCAGTTGCCGGTTCGTACCTGTTTCGGGTCGACGACGAGGTCACCAGCGGTCGACCAGTCGAACGGTTTGAGCTTCACGTGACCGACAGCCGAGGAATCGTCAAGAGCGTCGTCACCGCTGCACTGCGGGAGGTGGATAATGGCGAGAGGCCCTAGGGCCGGGAACAGCTACGTCACGTTCCCTGAGAAGGACTTCGTCGACATCGTGGGTGACGGTCTCATCGCAGGATCGGTTTTCGAGGGTAAGGGGATCGCCGTCCTCATTCTGGACACGACCGAACGTCCGGACCTCGAAGAGATCATCCGCATCTCCCGTCACCTGCCGCCCGGCGACGTCAACATCCGGTGGGCAACCCGTAAGGGCCGCGTCGACCAAGTGATCCTGGAGATCACCTTCCTGCGCCCGATGGATGGGAAGGCGCTCCTGCTGTTCGATGTCGACACGCAGCCCCTGCTTGTCGACGCAGCCCTGAACGCCGCAGCGTTGTACCTCCAGGCAGGCAAGCCCGGTGACCGGCTCCGTCACGACCCCGACAAGCAGAAGTTGTACGTCGAGATCCCCGACACCGGCTTCAAGGACACGTGGGACGCCCTCTGGCGCAATCAGGCGGCAGCCTCCATCGCACGGACCACGGGCATCGCTCGGCGGAAGGCGCTGTCGTTGGCGGACGAGATGATCGCGGAGGCCCGCATCCTTACGACGATCAGAGTCGGCCCAGACCCAGCTCTCTGACTGCGCACGAAGGCAACCGGCGCTTATTGAGTCGGAAGCGGCAACCGGACCATGGCCCGGAGCGCACTGGCTGGCACCCGTAGCGTCCGGCCAAGTACGAGAACTGGTAGGCCCTCGCGGCCGTCCGTCGCTATGTATCGCCTAGCGAGTGTGTAGGCCGCGTTTCGTCCGATGCGCAGGATCTTGGCCGCCTCCTCGACGGTCATCACTTCTGCCTCGTTGGTGTCGAGGGTCATCACCCTGGTCCTTTCCGGTCCGGTCGTTTGCCCCCTATGCCTCGGCCAGACCGAAATCTCTCGGATCTCGCACGCCTGGCCGCTCGCCCCGTCCAGCCTGGCGGAGTCAGCCTTGGGTGCCTGCGCCTCGGCCGGTTGCCTCCGCCCAGCTGGCCACCTCGGGCCAGTTCCAGATGAGGCCCACCTGGAGTTCGGCGATCGGCTGGGGGAAGTCGGGGTATCTGCGGCGCCAGGTGTGGACGGACTCGGTGTGGGACAGGCCGAGGCGGTCGGCGATCTCTTTGGAACCGACGAGGTTTGCTGGGTCCACGAGGTCGGCCACGTCAGAACGGTACGACAGGGGAGCGGCACACTTAGCCGTTGACTAGGTACCTAGACGGTCGTACCGTTGGGGCTAACAGGTGGCCCGGGCGCGGTTGGCGCCGCCCCGGGCCTGGCCGAGACCCTTAGGAGGTCCCGACGTGGCAACCGTACCGAGACGTCAAGACCCGGCTCCGGAGGGAGGGTGCGGCGGCAGCTGCCCGGGCTTGGCGGTGGCGCACGGTGAGCCTGGCACCGTCGCTGGACACGACCGCTTCGTTCGGCTGCTCACTGCAGCTTCGGTAGAGCCGGTGGTGGCACTGATCGAGGCCCTCGTCTTCGCTTCAGGCCCGATGGACGAGCGCTCCACCGAGCCCGGCGTCCCGCACCTTGGCGACCTGATCCAGTTCGTGCAGGGTCACCAGTGGGCGGAGCCAGTTCTCGCGGCCCGGCTGGCGGTGGCGATCGCCGACCTCGGCATCGATCCGCAGCCTGTTGAGCCGGGTGAGCTGGGGGTGGCGAGGAATCGGGCCGCCGCTCGCTGTCGGAAGCGGCCGCCGCTCGATTGATTCACCGTTCTGGTTCGAGTGACGGGGCCTCCGGGGCACCGTGCGGCCGCTCTTGAAGCAGCTCCCAGGCGGTGGGCTGGGGGCCGGATCGGGCGAGCCGATCGGTGATGGATGCGGTGAGGGGGAGTGGGGGTGCCTTGGGGAGGTGTTCGCCGTCGAGGGGGTCTGTGGCCCGGGTCAGGTAGAGGTGGTTGGCGTGGCGGCCTCTCGTGGTGTCGACGTAGGCCTCGGGGCGGTTGGCACCCTCGTCGATGCGGCTGGTGGAGGTGTCGAAGGTGGCTCCTTGGACGGCGTAGGAGGTGAGTGAGTACGCCAGATCGATGCCGACGATTCGTCGACCGTCGGGGCCTTGGTGCTCGTCGAAGAAGCTGCGTGGAAGCTTGATGGTCCCGAGGTCGTCGAAGTCGACGGTGATTGCCTCAGCTGTCCGGTCGTGGCGCTCGTGGAGCGCGGTGACCGTTCCTGTGGCGCCGTTGCGGACGTAGGAGGCGGGGTCGTCGTCGGGGTGGAGGTGGCGGGCCGGGGTGCGGGCGGTGATGCGGTCACCCACGGAGAAGGCTCGGCCGCCGGTGGCCTTGAGCTCGGCGGCGCCGACCTCGCCGTTGGCTTGGAGGAGCCGGTGGGCGAGCCGGTTGAGTTGGTGGCGGGTTGTGTTGCGGCGATCGACCATGGGGTGGTGGTCGCCGGCCTGGTGAGCGTTCCACCAGTGGCTGAGCATGGCGGTGTAGATGTCGAGGTCGTCCCGCGCGATGTGGAGGTGTCCGGCGCCTTGAAGGGCGTCGAGGGCTTCAGCGATGCGCCCTTCTCGGAGGGCGTCGACGGCGAGGCGGTCGGCGGGGTGCTGGAGGCGGTGGCTCTCGGTCAGCTCGGGAGTGGTGCCGGCGTCGTGTTCGCAGAGGACTCGGAACATGCCGCCTGCGGCGACGGCTCCGTGTTGGGCGGGGTCGCCGATGAGCCGGAGGGTGGCGCCGGTCTGTTCCGTGAGCCAGCCGAGTCGGTCGAGGTCGGTGTCGGAGATGGTGGAGGCTTCGTCGACGATGAGGACGGTGCGGGCATCCAGCGGTGAGCTTGTGGGGTCGGTGTGGGCGAGGTGCCAGGCGACGGTCTCGCAGGTGATCCCGGCGGCCGACGCGAGGGTGCGAGCCGCCTCCCCTTTCACCGCGGCACCGAGGACCTTGAAGCCAGCCTGCTGCCAAGCGTCCACGGCTGCGGCCATGGTGGTCGTCTTGCCGGCGCCGGCGCGTCCGATCGCGCATTGGAGTTGATCGCCGGAGAGGCAGAACGATCGGACCAGGCATCGTTGCTCGGCGCTGAGCTTGGGGTGGCGAGCGATCGCTCCGGCGACGACCTCGGGGTCGACCTCGCCGTGCCGGGAGCAGAGCCCCTCGATGTAGCGGGCGACGATCCCTTCCTGGACGGCGAGCGCGGCGACGGTGGTGAACTGGCCGTCGTCACGGCCCTCAGGCTCGGTGAGTTGCCGGACGTGGGGGCTGGCGAGGAAGCGGTCGGCCAGCGCCTGGAGGTCCGAGGCGGCCATGGCGAGGGGTTGAACTTCGCCGTTGGCATCGGGGATGCCGAGGTGGGCGAGCCCGTGGAGCAGCTCGTTGCGTCCGAACACCGACGTGGTTGCGCAGACCCCGTCGGAGCCGGTGAGCACCCCGAAAACAGTCGTGTCGGCCGGCTGGCTCCGATCGGGGCTCTGCTGCGTGATGGACGACAGGTCGTCGGGGGTGAAGCCGTGGGCTCGGGCCCGCTCCCACCATCCGTCGAGCAACTCGTCGACCGGGGTGTGCTGTTTCGCTTGGCGTGTCTTGAGGACGATGTGATCGACATCGTCTGGCTGCGCACCTCTGCCGATGGCCTCTTCGAGCTCGGAGAGTGCTTCGTCGATCTCGGTCCGCCGGCGAGAGAAGTCCCGGAGCACGGGGTCCGGGACCCCGTCGACTTCCCAGGACCCGGTAGCTCCGATGCGCCAGCGGATGCCCAGGGCGGCGAGACGGTGTCGCATCTCGACTGTGGCGATCGCGGATGCGGCCTGTGCGTGGCGGTAGAGGTCTCGGGCATCGAGTGCCCGTCGTTCACCGTCGGGGCCGACGACGGTGTTGGCGACCACGTTGTGGTGGTGGGTGAACGGGTCGAGGGCTCGGCTGGTGAGGTGCTGGAACGAGGCAACCGTCCACCCGGCCCCTTGGAGGGTCTCACCCCGCACTCGGGTCGTGGCGGCACGCTCCTCGAACCAGCCGAGCGCCACATCGTTTCCCCTGCGGATCGCGCCGAGCACTGCCTCGCGCACGTCGGGCTCGGACAGCAGGGCGAGGACGCTGAGGGATTTCTCGGTGGTGAGGGTCACGTCGTAGCCGACCCGCACTGCTGGTGGCCGCCGCCGGTGCACGAACTCGACGAGATCGTCCCGCCGGACGAACCACCTGCCTCTGGTGCCACGGTGAGCGGGGAGCCACGCCTGGTGGACTTCGCGACCCTCGGCCAAGGTCGCCTCGATCGAGTCCCGTTGTGATTCCCAGCGCGCCGCCAATCGCCGGAGGTACTGAGCGGTCACCCCAACCAGCCGGGCGGCCTCTGAGAGCGGGAGGCTGTCGCCGGCATGTCCGCCCCGAGCGATGACCGAGGGGTCAGGTCCTTCGGCTCTGGCCGACTCACAGCGAGCCAGCTCGGCTTCGGTCACCCACATCGTCCCGTCCCGGTCGATCACCGGGACCAGGTAGGAGCCGTCGGGCTGCTCCGGGATCTGGTCCCCGTCGGGTCCGGGCTGTTGCTTCGAGGCTGCGCCGAACTGTTCGCCATCCTCCGGTGCCGTCTGTGCGTCCCGGTCGGCTTGATCTTCACCGGGACCGCCCCCTCGCCCAGGCTGGCCGGCGATGGATGTGACCGGGACAGGGACCGGGACGGGCTCGTCCCGTAGCGCTGTGACCTGGGCCGATCCGTCCCGGTCGGTGTCCCGGTCACCGATGTGGCCGTAGGAGAGCAGAGCTCCGATCTCCATCATCCGAGTCGACTCCCGAACCGAGACGCCGAGCACGGTCGCCGCATCATGGGCGTCGTACAGCGGTTGGCCGGCGTCGTCGCGCCTGGTCTCGTTGCCGGCGCCGAGGTCACTTCGGCGGCCTGCAGAGCCTCGTGCGGAGATCAGGCGTTCGCCGGTGCGTGGGTCTCGACCGGCGAGCACCTTGGAGAAGTCCTCGGCCTCGACGAGGCCCGAGAGCCCGGACGCCGCCGCCTGCGCGCCGAGCCAGCGTCCAGGTCCGTCGCCCCCGTCGGCGTAGTACGAGGAGGCCCCGGACGACGAGGTGCCGGTGCCCGTGTCGAGCGGGCTCGAAGTTCGGGGTTGCTTGTGGGACGGCGAGGTAGTCGACGATGGCGGCGACGACCTTGTCGATCGAGCGGCTCCCCGAGGAGCCGAGCGGGGTGACGGTGAACCTCACCGGGACACCGGAGCGGGATGCACCGCAGGTTTCCCGAAGGGAAACCTGCAAGTGTGTGGACGCTGGTCGGGGTGATCTGCGTGGGTGGTGAGCGCGGCGCCTCGGGTGCCGAGCGGAGCGGTGCGGTGGGGGTGGACCGGGACGGTCCGAGACGGGGTCATCGGCCCGGCAGGGCCGGGGCCGTGGGGGCTGAGATCTGGCTGGGATCGGGCGTGGGCGTCCGGCCGAACTTCGAGCCCCGGCGGCGGTTCGCCGGCGGCGAGGGCGTCGAGGTGGCGGCCCCATAGATCCTCGTGCTGTAGCTGACACCACGCCGGCACCCGCTCGAGCTGCCGCAGCGACAGCGGCCCGGCGGTCGTTGGCACGGCGATCTGGCCGCCGGGACTCTGGCGGCAAAATCCGTAGCGCTCCAGCCGGTCGAGCGTGTGCTGGATGGGGCTGTTTGCGCTGGTGCCACTGCCGAGGCCGATGGAACGTGACAGCTCCGTCATCGGGATCTCGATCGGATCTGCGTGCTGCCACAGGAGCGGCATCCGGCGCAGCAGCAGGACCGAGCTGGGCCCCAGGATCGGGGTCCAGCACTGCTCGACGTAGGGGTCGTCGAGCCCGACGCCGACTTGGCGCACTTGCGGGTTTCGGTGGGGCACGGCGTGGATGGTCAGGACCGGTTCGTTGCTCATGCCCCCTATGCGCCGGCATGTTCGGGATCTCTCCGGGCGTCGAGCAGAACACGAGGACCGGGACGAGATTTCTTCCGACCAGGAACGAAAGCAGGAACGAAACCGGGAACACGCGGCGCGACGGTCCGGCACCAACCGACACTGGAGGTGCCCCGAATGCCCGTAGACATCGATCAAGTCCTGGACCGTGAGTGGCAGCAGATCGCTGCGTCACCCGAAGCCAACCGGGCGCTGCGCCGGTGGGCGCTTCGCCAGCCGGCGCTGCGACCCTGCAGCAGCCTCGACGACCTGCTGGACCGTCGCCGGGACGGAAGCGCCGCTGAGCCGATCCTGCGGGCGTTGGTCAGCGAGGGCCGCAACGACGAGCTCGCCGCTCGGGTTGCGTTGCAGGCGCTCCTGCCCGGTCTGGTGAAGATCGCCCGTGACCGGCGCACGTGGCAGTCCGGCGCCATGGACGACATCATCGGGATCGCTTGGCAGGAGATCCGCGACTACCGCCTCGAAGTTGCCCGGTCGCATCGCTCCGTCCGTCATTCTCAACACCCGCCGCCGCTACCTCAACGAGTTCGCCGCCGACGGCATGCTCGAGGAGCGACGCTTCGCCCCCAAGGCAACGCAGTCGCCCAACCCGGAGGAGTGGGTCCTCGCCCGCCTCGACCTCGAGGCCATCATCCGAGGCGTCGACACCGGCTACGTGACCGCCGCGACCCTGGGCACGATCGTCCGCACCCGGGTGTTCGGCCTACCGCTCGCCGACGAGGCCGAAGCGGCCGGCGTCACGGTGCACGCCATGACGCTCCGCCGCTTGCAGGCCGAGTCGAAGCTCCGCCACCTCGAGCCGCTCGCAGCCTGAGCGTGCGCCATCCGGAGAACAGACCCTTGCCAGGCGTCCGGGCGGTACGTAGCGTTCCGTTCACGAGTCGCGGCCTCGGTCGTGACGGTCTCGTAGGCCCGACCAGTGGGCCATCCCCCCAACAGACCGGGCACGGCGGTGCCATCTCCTCGTCGCTCCCACACCGTTCGTCGGCCTCCGGTCTCCCAACACGGGTTTCACCGAGGAGGTGCGCCGTGTATCGATTCCGACCACAACGTCGGGGGGCCAGGACCACTTGGACGCTCGCCGTCATCATGGCGGTCGCCCTGGCGGCCGTTGGCTGCTCCAAGGATGAGCCCAAGCCGATCGCCGAAGGCACGACTTCCACGACCGCTGCGCAGACGACGATCAGCACGGACGGGCAGACCGACACCTCGACGACAATGACGACAACCGGGGCGCCGTCGACGACCGAGGTGAGGGGCGGCACTTCGACCACCACGGTCAAGCCCACCGCTACCGAGCAGCTGGTCATCAGCCGATACGAGGCGTTCTGGGACGCTCGGGCGGCTGCCAACGCCGCGCCGCCGAACCCCGACGATCCGGCGCTCCGTGATCTGGCTACGGGCCAGCAGTTGGTGACCGTCATCGCCGAGACGAAGGACAGGCGGGACCAGGGTCTGGCCATCCGGGCTGCGAAACCCTCGGTGTCAGCGATGCGCGTTCGGGTCCGATCGATCAAGGGCGACGTCGCCGTGCTCCAGGAGTGCTCGGTCGACGACGGGATCGTCTACCGCCAGGCAACGGGCGAGGTCCTCAACGCTGATGTCGTCACGCGAAGCGCTGAGGCGACCATGCGCCAAGTCGATGGGGCCTGGCGGGTGGAGACCACGCGGGTCCTTCAACAGTGGAAGGGAGTGGCCGGATGCGCACTGGCCGACGACTTCTGATCGGTGCAGCTCTCGCTGCAGCGGTCCTGACCTACGGGGCTTCACCGGCCGCTGCGGACTCCCGCCCTGGGGGCTACGTGGATCCGGGTGGGTCGCCAACTGCGACCGTCGAGGAGACCGGTACCGCCGGTGGCGGCAGTTCCGGCGGGGGTAGCGGCGAGAGCGACTGCCGATGGGAGGTGCAGATCGCCGATGACCAAGTACAGGCGGTTTACGAGGTCGACGGGACTCGCCTCTACTCATCGACGGGTCGCTGGCTCCAGAAGATCTGTGGCGCAGGGGAGCTGGTCGATCAGCAGCCTGAGGGCGGCTTGGTGGACGTGGATGCCTTGGCCCGAGAGGCGGCGGAGTCGGTGTCCATCGATGGTCCACAGATCCGAACGAGCCCGAGCGCCGGTGGTCTTCTCTACGTGCACGTCCCCACCTGGCTGTGGATCTCCGGCGACTGGTGGAAGGCGTACACGGCGACAGCATCGACCGGGCGGGTCTCGGCCACCGTCACGGCGAAGCCGGTTTCGGTGTCTTGGTCGACCGGAGATGGTGCGACCATCACCTGTGACGGGCCCGGGACG
Organism: Aquihabitans sp. G128; assembly: GCF_019048865.1. Taxonomy (GTDB): domain Bacteria; phylum Actinomycetota; class Acidimicrobiia; order Acidimicrobiales; family Iamiaceae; genus Aquihabitans. The sequence continues at coordinate 4,158,094 of NZ_CP077604.1, forward strand.
GCCTGGACGCCGGGCAGCGACGACGGCGCGTCCGATTGCCAGCACACCTACCGCAAGGCCACCGATCCAGCAGACGGCAAGTCGATCCCGCTGTCAGCAACCGTGACCATGGAGGTCACGTGGACCAGCAGCATCGGCCTCGGTGGAACCCTCGAGCCGATCGACCGGACCGCCACCGTCCAGGTGGCGGTGGGCGAGATCCAAGCGATCGAGACGGAGTAGGATTCATGGCTGCCCCCACACCAACTCGCCGACCGCCGGCCGACCGTGCGCGATCGAACGGCTCCGGACCGACCCCCGCGACCGACGGCACCCGAGCCTTCGCCGGCAGATCCTCCGGGAGGAAGGTCAAGGTCCCCGAGCTGGCGATCGGTCTGCTGGTCACCGTCGGGTTCGCCCTGGGAGCCGTTGTCTGGCAACTGCGGAGCACCGAACGGGTGCAGGCCGTCGTGGTCGCTTCCTCGATCGATCGTGGTGACACGATCACTGCCAGGGACCTCCGTGTCGCGTATGTGAGCGACTCGGACGGGGTCGTTCGGCTGGACCCATCACAGTCGGACTCGGTCGTGGGCCAGGTGGCGCTGGTCGACCTGCGGCCCGGAACGATGGTCACCCCGGATCTGGTGGCCGGTCAGGTCCAGCTCGACGATGGAACGGGGATCGCCGGCTTGGCCTTGGAGCCCGGCCAGTACCCGATCAGTGGGCTCTCGCCCGGTGACCGGGTGAACGTGGTGGTCGGCCCGGCCGACGGCGACGCCGAAGATGCCTCGCCGATCCTGGCCGAGCGCGCCGAGGTGTACGGGATCGAGGAGCTCGATGACGGCCGGCTCCTGATCTCGCTCAAGGCCAAGGAGAAGGACGCCAACGCCATCGCTGCGGTTTCATCGATGGAGCGGTTCCGGCTGGTGCAGGTACCGCGATGAGCACGGTGCTGGTCCTCGGGGTCAAGGGCTCGCCTGGAGCGACGACGACGGCTCTGCTTCTCGCCGGGTGCACCGAGGGTGCGCTGCTCGTCGATGCCGACCCGGACGGCGGGGTGCTCGCGGTCCGCCACGGCCTCTCGCGAGAGCCGGGACTGAGCACGTTGGCCGCGGATCGCACCGCTGGCCTCGGCAGTGGCGATCGCCACCTCCAGTGGATCGGCGACGTTGCGGTGCTCGTCGGTCCGGATCACCCGGAGCGGGCGTCTGCGCTGTGGGCCCGTGCGGGTTCGAGGTTGGCTGACTCGATTCGTGCGTACGGTCGTCCGACCGTCATCGACGGCGGGCGGGTCGGTCGGTCCCGAACCGGGGCGCCGCTGGAGCAGGTCGTCGATCTCACGGTCGTCGTGGCTCGTTCCGACACCGAGGGTCTCGTCGCCGCAATGAACCTGCCCGAGGATCTCGATGCCGGTCTCATCGTGGTGGACTCCGGACCGCACGCTCCTGCGGAGTTGGCCGAGACATCGGGGCGCGCCGTGCTCGGAACCCTGCCGCTGGATCGGAGGACGGCGAGTGCGGTCAATGGCGAAGCGTTGGCCTGGAGTCGCCGAGCGGCAACTCGTTCGCCTCTCGCTCGCTCTGCCCAGACGCTGGCCGGCGCGATCAAGGTCTTTTCCGCTGAGCGGGAGGGCGTTCGATGACGGCAGCGGTCAACGGGCAGGCTCGGGCGAGCGAGTCGCTGGAGCCGAATGCGATGCTCGTCTCGGACATCTACCGGCGTGTCGGTGAGCTGCTGGCCGAGGCCAACACCCGCAGCGAGGCGGCGGGGCGTGGTCGGCTGGCGGTTGATGACGAGCGGGCGCTGTCGCAGAAGCTCATCGCCGATGAGCTGTCGTCGCTTGCTGAGCGGGCCTACGCGGGCGGGGCGGAGCCGCTGGATGAGGCGGCCGAGGATGCGGTGACCGCTGCCGTCCTCGACCGGCTCCACGGCCTCGCCCGTCTGCAGCCGCTGCTCGATGATCCCGAGATCCGTGACATCCACATCTCCGGGGCGCATCGGGTGTGGCTGTCCTACCGCCACGGCGGCAAGGTCCGGGGACCTTCGGTGGCCGACAGCGACGCCGAGCTGGTTGCCCTGGTCGCCACTGCGGCCCGCCGCCTCGGACGGAGCGAGCGCCGGTGGGACAACGCCCACCCGGAGCTCAACCTCCAGCTGCCGAACGGTGACCGGCTCCATGCCCTCATGGCTGTGTCTGGCCGCCCGACCGTGACCATTCGCCGCCATGACTTCGACCTCTCCCGTCTCGACGAGCTGGTCGACCGTGGCGTCTCCGATGCGCTCCTCGCCGGGTTCCTCGCCGCAGCGGTGCGGGCTCGCCTGAACCTGATCGTCGCCGGCGGGACCGGCACCGGGAAGACCACCCTGTTGCGCTGCCTGATCAACGAGATCCCGCCGGAGGAGCGGCTCATCACGGTGGAGGACTCGCTCGAGATCGGACTCGACCACTTCGAGGAGCTGCACCCCGATCACGAGATGCTCGAGGCCCGCGAGGCGAACACCGAAGGCGTCGGCGCGTTCACCCTCGCCGATCTCGTTCGAGCTGCCCTCCGCATGGACCCCGAGCGCGTCATCGTCGGCGAGGTCCGTGGCGCCGAGGTGCTGCCGATGCTGCTGGCCATGTCGCAGGGCAACGACGGCTCGATGTGCTCGGTGCACGCCGATTCCTCGAAAGGCGTGTTCGCCCGCCTGGCCATGTACGCCGCGATGACCCGAGAGCGTCTCGAGCCCGAGGTGACCAACCTGCTCGTGGCCAACGCCGTCGACCTGGTCGTGCACCTCTCCTGGGTCGACGGCGTCCGCCGCATCACCAGCGTCCGAGAGGTCACCGGAACTCTGGAAGCCGGCCAGATCTCGTCGAACGAACTCTGGCGGCCGGGGCCCGACGGCTGCGCACGACCGGCTTCGCCGCCAACTTCCGAGACCCTGGCCGCTGTTACCGCCGCCGGCTTCGATGCTGAGCGGTTCCACACCGCTGAGGGGTGGTGGCGATGACCACGCTGGTCGCTGCCGTCCTCGGCGCCGGAACCGGTCTCGGACTCCTGCTCCTCGTCTGCGGCGTCACCGGACGCAGCGTCTTCACCGAGACGGGTCCGTCCCTCGCGGACCGGACTCGAGTCGCGGAGGCGTCGAGGCGCATCGCCGTCGCGGCCCTCATCGTCCTGGTCGTCGCCGTGGTCACCCGCTGGCCCGTCGCCGGGTTGCTCGCCGGCGCCGCCGCATGGACCGGGCCCGGCCTGCTCGGGGGAAGGCGCCAACGGGAGCGGGTCGTGGCCAGGACCGAGGCGATCGCCTCGTGGACCGAGATGATCCGGGACTCGATCGCCGCCGCTTCAGGCCTCGAGGAGGCGATCGCCGCCACCGGACGGGTCGCCCCCGGACCGATCGCTGAGGAGGTGCGGTTCCTCGTCCGCCGCCTCGATCACCAGCCGCTGCCGACCGCTCTGGTGGAGTTCGGCCGAGACCTCCACCACCCGTCGGGCGACCTGGTGGTCACTGCGCTGGTGCTCGCCAGCGAGATGGAAGCGAGCGACCTCTCCGGCCTGCTCTCCCGCCTGGCCGAAGCGACCCGTGGCGAGGCTCGGATGCGCATCCGTGTCGAGGTCGGCCGATCCCGAGTCCGGACCGCCGCCAAGGTGATTCTCGGCGTCGTTGCCGCCACCGTCCTGCTCCTGGGCATCGCCAACCGCGGCTACCTCGCCGTCTACGGCGATCCCCTCGGTCAGTTCGTCCTACTGGTTATCGGGATGATCTTTGGCTTCGGAGGCTGGCTGATGACCCGCATGGCTGCCATCGACATTCCCGAGCGGTTCACCGCACGCACGGCATCGCAACCGGGGAGCGCCGCACCGTGATCGTCACCCTGCTCCTCGGCGGTGGCGTGGGCCTGGGCATCTGGCTGTGTGCCCGTGCTGCGCTGACTCGACCCGAGCCTGTGTCGGCTGTGTTGGCCCGCCTCGATCGACAGCAGACCCCCCGAGACCGTGTCGAACCCAGTGCTACTGACCCGGGAGCGATCGCTCGACGCCTTCTCGCAGCCGTCGGCATCAGCAGCGACGCCCATATCAGCGACCTCGACATGATCGACCGCACAAGCGAACGCCACGCGCTCGACAAGCTCCTCGGGCTGCTCGCCGGGCTCCTCGGTCCGATCCTTGTCGCCGCAGCACTTGGCGCGACGGGGATCTCACTGCCGATCGGCTTCGTCGCGCTGGCCGCCGTCGCCTTCGCCGGTGGCGGCTTCGTCCTCCCCGACCTGACCCTTCGCGACGAGGTCGAGCGGCGGCGCCGCGCCTTCCGCCACGCCCTCTCGTCCTACCTCGACCTCGTCAACGTGTTGCTCGCCGGCGGCGCAGGCATCGAGACGGCCCTCCACGCAGCGGCGGAGGCGGGCGACGGCTGGGGCTACGCCCAGATCCGCCAGGCGCTCACCCGAGCCCGGCTCACCGGCCGCACGCCCTGGGACGCGTTCGCAGATCTCGGCGACCGCCTCGCCGTGAACGAGCTCGCCGAGCTCGGGGCGAACGTGTCGCTGGCCGGCTCCCACGGCGCCCGCATCCGAGCCTCGCTCGCCGCCAAGGCCGACACCCTCCGAGGCCACCAGATCGCCGAGACCGAAGCGTCCGCAGAGTCCGCCACCGAGCGCATGACCATCCCCGTGGCGGTCCTGCTCTTCGGCTTTCTGGTCTTCATCGCCTACCCCGCCGTTCAGCAGATCACGGACGTCGGAGGACCGACCCCCTAACCCAGGAGACCGCCATGCCCTCGCCCCTGCTCATCTGGCAGTACCTGTGCGCGCGCCTCGACCTCGACCCCGACAACGAGGACGGCATGACCACCACCGAGGTGGCCGTCATCACCTTCCTGCTCGTGGGCGCAGCCATCGTCGTCATGGGCGTCATCTACAACGCCGCCAAGGGCAACGCCGACAACATCCCGGACCCGAAGGCTCCCTGAACCATGCGCCGGCTGAGCCTCCGTAGCGAACGAGGGATGACCACGGTCCAGGTGGCCATCATCATCCCGGCGTTCCTTCTTTGGCTGATGCTGATCGTCCAGTTCGGACTGTGGTGGCATGCCAAGCAGGTCGCCAATGCCGCGGCCGCAGAAGCGGTCGACGCCGCACAGACCCCAACCGGGACCGAGGCCCAAGGGGTCGATGCTGCACGGTCGTTCCTCGACGAAGCCGGCAACCTCCGCCATGTCACGGTCATCGTCGACCGTGGGGCCGACACCGTTCGCGCCGAGGTCAAAGGCGAAGCACCACAGCTGGTCCCCGGGTTCGACTGGGGCGTCACCGCTCAGAGCGAAGCACCCCGTGAGCGCTACATCCCGGAGAGCGGACGGTGACCGTCTCCCACCAGCGGCACAGCGGTGTCGCCCGCACGTCCGGTGAGTCCGGAACGGTGGCCGTCGAGGCGGCGATCGTCGCACCAGCGCTCGTCGTCCTGATGCTGCTCGTCGTCTTCGCCGGCCGGGTCTCCGAAGGCAACGGCAACGTTGAACGTGCCGCCAGCGAAGGTGCCCGAGCAGCGTCGCTGCACCAGAACCCCACCGCCGCGCGCAAGGCCGCCATCGACACGGCGTCAGCCAACCTCGCAGCTTCCGGCACGAAGTGCGCGCCGATCGAGGCAGTCGTCGACACCAGCGAACTCCAACCCGGAGGCAGGGTCACCGTCGACGTCACCTGCACCGCCTCAATGGCCGACGTCGCCCTGCTCGGCGTGCCGGGAACACGGACCTTCCGAGCCCACGCCGTCGAGGTCGTCGACCGCTACCGGAGCGACCCATGAACAGCCTCCAAGAAGAACGCGGCAGCATCACCGCCTTCGTCGCAGTCGTTGCCTTCGCCCTCGTGATGGTCGCCGGCATGGCGTATGACGGCGGGGAGATCGTCGCCGCGCAGGCGCGAGCCCGTGCTGTCGCAGCGAAGGCGGCTCGAGCCGGAGCCCAGGAGATCGACACCACGGCGCTGCGCTCCACCGGCCGGCCCACGCTCGACCGGGTCCGAGCAGCCCGCGCCGCCGAGCGCTACCTCGACGACGTCGACGTCGACGGCACCGTCGACGTGCGGGCCGACACCGTCGAGGTCACCGTCCGCATCGTCCAACCGATGCGGATCCTGCCCGTACCAGACCGCACCGTCACGGCCACCGAAGCCGCCACCGCCACCAATGGGAGGCCCTCGTGAGACGACGAAGCACGCAGATCATCCACGGCCTCGGGTGCCTCGTGCTGCTCCTCGCCATCATCGGTGCCCCGCCCGTGCTCCTAGCGACGCTCGTCGGCTGGCCACTGCCCACCGCGATCCCGAACCTCGACACCATGGACACGGCCGTCCGCAGCGGGATCACCGACGCCACCATCGTGAAGGGCCTCGCCTGCATCGCCTGGATCGCATGGGCCCAGATCGCCGCTTCGATCCTCGTCGACCTCGTCGCCGTGATCCGCGGCGGGGTCACGCCACACGCCCCGGTTCTCCCCGGCATCCAGCTCGCCACCGGCCGCCTTGTGGCCGGCGCAACCGTCCTCTTCAGCCTCCTGGCCCCTGGGCCCCGCATCGCTGGCGCAATGCCGATGGCCCCGCCCCCCGCCACCGCGGCCGTCCTTCCAGCAAGCCCACCCCCAGCCAGCCGAGCCGTCTCGGCCGAACCCGCACCAGCTCCGGCACCAGCCCATGCCGGTAAGACCTGGACGGTCCAACGCCACGACAGCTACTGGTCCATCGCCGAGCGGACCCTCGGCGACGGCATGCGCTGGCGCGAGATCCGCGACGCCAACATCGGCCGCCAGATGCCCGGCGGCCAGATCATCACCGCGCAGAGCGACACGATCGCTCCCGGCTGGTCGCTGACCCTGCCTGGTGACGCCTTGGTCGCCGCTCCTGGCTCAGCGACGGATGCCGCGACGGACTCAGCCAACGGGCCGGTCCTCGTCGTCGCCCAGCCTGGAGACAGCCTCTGGTCGATCGCCGAGGACCGTGCGGCGACCGACCTGCAACGCCCAGCCACCGACGCAGAGATCCGGAACTACTGGACCGACCTGCTCGATTCCAACCAGCAGCTCGGAGACCCGAACGTCCTTCACGTTGGCGAGTCCGTCCGCACGCCTGCTGCGACGACGCCTGCGCCTCTGCCACCAGCGCCGATACCGGCGGTGCCAGCACCAGCACCAGCACCAGCACCTGCACCTGCACCTGCACCGACACCGACTCCGGCGACTGCACCTGCACCGCCCACCCATGAGGAGGCGAAGGTCGACGTGATTCCACCCACCCGGGGGGAGACGCCGGAGGACGCTCGGGTCCCCGCCGGGAGCGCGGTGGAGAGGAAGGCCGATCCTGCTTCGCAGGCCGACGATGGAGACGCACTCAGCCCAGAGATGATCGCCGCGCTGCTTGGTGTAGCTGGCACAGGTATCGCCTACGGCGCCGCCCGAGCAGTTCGCCGACGCCGCCGATCACGTGCTCACCGCCCAGCTCGACCCGCCACACGTGCAGCGGCCGAGACGAGGGACACCCACCGTGTCGTTCTGGCCGTGGACGCCGAGGATGGCCATGCCGTCGACCAACTTCGGTTCGAGCTCGACGCCCTCGCCATTGCCGTAGCTGCAAGCGGACAAGCGTGTCGACCTCGCATCGTGCAGGTCGGAGCCGACCACATCGACGTCGTCCTCGACCGCACCGCAGTCCCAGCTCCCACCGGGTGGCGGGCCGAGGGATCGGGCACGGCATGGGTGAAGGACGAGCTGGAGCCGATCATCGAAGGCGGACCCGAGTGCTTCTCCACCCCGCTCCTGGTCGCCATCGGGTCACCCGACGACGCTGGCCAACTCCACCTGGACCTCGAGGCCGAAGGTCTGCTGACCCTGGCCGGCGACGAAGAGGCAGTCGAGGGTCTCGTACGTTCCTGGCTGACAGAATTGGCGACCACTCCACTGGCCGAGAACCTCCAGATCCACGTCGTCGGCGACGCGGTCCCGGACGATCTGATGCTCTACGACCGCGTCCAGCACTTCGACACTTGGGACGGCGTACTCACCGACCTCCGAGCTCGGAGCCAGCAAACGTCAGACCTCCTCACGGCCAACAACTGGCTAAGCACGTTCGCCGCCCGGGGTGCCGGCAGCGACCACGACGCCCTGGCACCCCTCGTCATCACCGGTGCCCCGCCCGCGGACCCCTCCGACCTACGAGCGCTTCACGAGGGCGGTCTCGGCGCCGTCGCTGTCGTGGTGATGGGAGGCGACGAGGTCGCCGGAACCGAGGTCCTCTGTGAAGGAGAGAAGCTCCGCATCCCTTCGATCGGCTTGGAATGCACCGCCCAGAGCCTGTCCGCCGAGGCAACGGAGGCCCTCGTCGCGTTGGTCAACGAGGACGAAGACCTGAGCGAGGACGCGAAACAGCTCTCGCTCCTCGTTGACACGCCGTCGACCCCCGAGCGCTCGCTCCGACGGCTAGGTCCCTACGAGGACCCCGATCACCAGGTGCTCGTCCGACTCCTCGGCAACATCGCCGTCATTGGCGGAAACCGACCGCTTCCCGGCAAGCACGCTGCGGTCGTCGCCTACATCGCACTCCACGGCCAGGCCACGCCGGGAGCGCTCATCGACGCGGTCTGGTCCGGCATCAACAACCCCAACCGACGCAAGCGCCTCGCCAACATCGTCTCCGAGTGCCGCAGCGCGCTCGGGGCCCAGCACCTGCCCCAGGCCGCCGACGGGATCTATCGCGCCGGACCCGGTCTCATGACCGACACCGAGCTCTTCAACCGGCGGGTTGCCTACGCCGCCACGCAGGCGCCCGCAGATGCCGCCGTCACCCTCCAAGGCGCCCTCGATCTGGTCGAAGACGTCGTCTTCACCTACCAGCGCGCCGACCAGCAGAGCTTCTCCTGGATCGACCTCGACAACCTGCAAGTGACCTGGGGCCAGAAGGTGGCAAGCGTCGCCGAGGCCCTCGCTGACCTGTACCTCGAGGCCGGGGACACCTCGTCGGCGATCACCGCTGGCAACACCGCCCTCGCCGTCCTTCCCGCCAACACCAAGCTGACCGAGCAGCTGATGCGGTCGCACCACGCAGCGGGGGACCGCCTCGCTGTCCAGCGCGTGTACCTCGCCCACCTGGCAGCACTTGAGGCGCTCGACTTCGACGCTCCAGAGGAGAGCACCGCCGAGTTGCATGACCGCCTTGTTGGTTAGATCCTGCGAGCAACCCCCGCGTTTTCTTAGGTCACGGCTGATATCGCTGTTGCGCTGTGAAACTGCCGGTGGCTTCGGATGACCATGGCGCTCGCGCCCCGATCCCCCCAGCCCCTGCTGTGCCGGATGGCGGTACCGTCACCCGGTGGCCCACGGAACCGTTCAGCATCTGGTGGGGGTGTACGACGCCGACGGGACTTTGTGGGGGGAGTTGTCGTACTTCGTCGGTGCCCGGCTTGGTCGGGCGCACTGCTCGTTGTGCGACATCACGCACGGGACGCTTCGTGAGCGGCCGGACTGGCGGACGTGCCGCGACGGGTTGCCGGTCCCGTTCGAGACGTACCACCGCAACGACCAGCCTGACCGGGTCCGGGTCTTGGTCGGGGGGAGCTACCCGGCGGTGGCCGCAGAGACCGACGCCGGCTGGGTGCTGCTGTTGGGGTCGGCGGAGCTCGAGGCGTGCGGTTCGTCGCCGGAAGCTCTAGTCGCTGCGGTGGAAGCGGCGGTCGAGGAGCGGTCGTTGCGGTGGCCGTGAGCTCAGCCGGCGACGGGCACGTCGAGTGAGCTCAGGAGTTCTCGGACTCGACGTTCGATGTCGTCGCGGATGGGCCGCACCGCGTCGACGCCTTGGCCGGCGGGGTCCTCGAGCTCCCAGTCCTCGTAGCGGGTGCCGGGGAAGAACGGGCACGAGTCGCCGCAGCCCATGGTGACGACGACATCCGCGGCCTGGACGATCTCGGAGGTCCAGGGCTTGGGGAACTCCTGGGCGATGTCGATGCCGACCTCGGCCATCGCGGCGACGGCGGAGGGGTTGACCTCGGTGCCGGGTTCGGAGCCACCGGACCAGCCGACGGCGTTTGGTCCGGCGAGGTGGTTGAGCCAGCCGAGGGCCATCTGCGACCTGCCGGCGTTGTGGACGCAGAGGAACAGCACCGTCGGCAGGCCGGTCTTGGACTTCCCTTCGACCTTGGCGAGGGCCTGGAGGCGTTGGCGGGCGAAGCGCTCGGCCATGAGCGGCAGGAAGCTGGTGATGCGGGCGCCGGAGGCGAACTGGTCGTAGCTGGTGGCGAGGAACTGTTCGATGGTCTCGACAGAGAAGGTGCCGGTGAACTCCTCGGCGAGGTTCTTGGCGGCGCTGTTCAGGGCGTAGCGGACGTCGGTGGGGAGCTCTTCGAGGGCGGGCATTGGCTGGTCTCCTGGCTGAGGTGGGTGTCGGCTTGGTCAGCCGGCGTCGTCGGTGGGGTGGGGGTAGAAGAGGCGGATGAGTCCGTAGGCGATGGCAGCTCCGAGGAGCTGCGTGGCGATGAACATGGGGGCCGAGGCGGGGGCGATGCCGGCGAAGGAGTCCGAGAGGGTGCGGGCGATGGTGACCGCAGGGTTGGCGAAGCTGGTCGACGAGGTGAACCAGTAGGCGCCACCGATCCAGACGCCGACGGCGTAGGGCACCGCTGATGCCCGGCCGGTGCGGACGCAGCCGTGGATGACGAGCAGCAGGCCGACGGTGGCGACGACCTCGGAGAGCCACAACGCTCCGGATGAGCGGTCCTTAGTGGAGAGCTCGATGGCGGGGAGCTCGAACATGACGTTGGCGATCACCGAGCCGAGGCAGCCGCCGATGGTCTGGGCGACGGCGTAGAGGGCGGCGTCGCGGGTCGTGATCGAACCGAGGAGCCGGTCGACGAGGGTGACGGCCGGGTTGAAGTGGGCGCCGGACACGGCGCCGAACATGAGGATGAGCCCGATGAGCGCTCCGGCGGTCGCCGCGGCGTTCTCCAGGAGCTGGATGCCGACGTCGTTCGGAGAGAGCCGGCTGGCCATGATCCCGGAACCGACAACCGCGACGATGAGGAACGCCGTGCCGAGGGCTTCGGCGGCGAGGCGGCGGGTCAGGTCCAAGCGGAGGGTCCCTGTCCCGGTCTCGGGGAGGACGGTCAGGTCCGGTGCGCTGGTCTGGTCGTCCATCAGGCGGCGGCCCGGGTGACGGTCGCGATGCGGGTGCGGAGCTCGTGGAGCGCGTGGTCGAAGTCGGCGGGTGTGCCGGCGGCGACCGGATCGGGGATCGACCAGTGGAGCCATCCCGGGCGGTCGCCGAGCTCTTCGTGGGCCTGGTCGCAGACGGTGACGACCAGCGTGCCGGCGGCGAGGTCGCCGAGCTCTTGTGGGTTGGCGCCGGTGATGTCGAGCCCAGCGCGGTGGGCGGCAGCAACGGCGCCGGGGTGCACGGCGTCAGCGGGGTGCGTGCCAGCGGAGGATGCGGAGCCACCGACCTGTTGCCAGAGCGCGGCGGCCAGTTGTGACCGGGCCGAGTTCCGGGTGCAGACGAACACGGCGGGGCCGACCGGGAGGCGGGGCCCGATGCTCAGGTCGGCGAGGGTCCCGGGGAGCAGGTGGACGTACCGGCGGCGTCCGTCGCCGCTGGAGCGGGTCCGGGTGATGAGCCCGACCTCTTCGAGGACGTCGAGGTGATGCGCGAGCAGGTTCGATTCGAGGTCGAAGCGCTGCCGAAGTTCGATCGGGGCCCGGTCCGAGGTGGCCAGCTCGTCGATGATGGCGAGCCGGGTGGGTTCGCCGAGAGCAGCGTGTCTGGTCGCTCGGCGTTGCCGGTCTTCGCTCGTTGCCACTCGACGAGCATCACACCTCAACAGCTACTGAGTCAACAACTACTGAGCGAATCTTCCCGAAGTGCCGAGCGGCCGTCATCGGACAAGGACAGTTTCCCGCTGTTGTCGACGACGAAGCCGAGTGCCTCGAGCTTCCAGAGCGCCGAAGAGACCATCCGCCGTCGTTGGACGGCGTGACGGGTGACCTCGTCGGAGCCCTGTTGGGGCCAGTGGCCGAGCAGGTCCTCGAGCGTCATGGGGCCGTGCTGGTCCAGGAGCTCGAGGACCTGTCGCCGGGGCCCGTTGAGGAGGCGAGCGATGCGGCCGTAGTGCTCGACCTCGGTCTGCTCGCTGCGCCCCGAGGCCGTGTTCAGCAGCAACCTTCGGAGGACCCGGGTGCGGCACCGATCGAGACGGACTCGCTGGTGGCGCCGGGGGCGCAGCACTGGGCGTTCTCGCCTTCGGTGCGGATGCTGTTGGTCATCTGCTCGGCGTCGCCGGTCTTCACGTACCACTCCCACGGCGCGCCGTCGGGGTCGTTGACCCAGGTCTCGGTCTTGAGGGCGTAGCAGCACGTGGTGTCGTCGATGCCGGTGGTGGCCACGCCGTCAGCGGACAGGCGCCCCTCGGCGGCCTCGACCTCCTCCGCGGTGTCGACCTCGACGCCCAGGTGGTTGAGCGTGCCGCCGCCCTCGCCCTCGATGAGCACCAGCTTCAGCGGCGGCTCGGCGATGGCGAAGTTGGCGTAGCCAGGCTTGCGCTTGTTCACCTCGGTGTTGAACAGCTTCGAGTAGAAGGCGACGGCCTCGTCGATGTTCGAGACGTTCAGAGCGAGCTGGACACGGGACATGAGGTCCTCCTGGTACATTCACGGATGTCGATGCACTGATCCTACCGACGCATCGACGGATGTCAATGCAATGGAGAACGTTTCGCGATGAGCACCTCAAGCACGCAGCTCGAGAGCCCGCCCGTCACCTGCTGCCCCTCCGTGACCGCAGCACCGCTCGGCGACGCTGACGCCGCCGTGCTCGCCCACACCTACGCCGCCCTCGCCGACCCCGTTCGCCTCCGCCTCCTGAGCCTGATCGCCTCATCCGGCGAGATGTGCTCCTGCGACATGGTCGAACCGCTGGCCAAGTCCCAGCCGACCGTGAGCCACCACACCAAGATCCTCGCCGAGGCCGGCCTCATCACCGGCGACAAGCGCGGCCGCTGGGTCTACTGGTCCGTGCAGCCAGCCCGAGCCGACTTCGTCCGCCAGGCCCTCGGCGGCTGACAGGTGACGGTCGCCGTCGTCCGGACGCTGCGCCCTGAGGACTGGGCCGCCGTCCGGCAGATCTACGCCGACGGCATCGAGACCGGGAACGCCACGTTCGAGACCGAACCACCCGACTGGGAGGCGTTCGACACCGACCACTCGCCGACGCTTCGCCTCGTCGCCGACCTCGACGGCGCTGTCGTCGGCTGGGCCGCAGCACGGCTCGTGTCGGACCGCTGCGTGTACGCAGGCGTCGCTGAGCACAGCGTCTACGTCGCCTCCGACGCTCGCAGCCACGGGATCGGTCGACTGCTCCTCGAAGCGTTGATCGTTCGGTCTGAGGGCGAAGGCATCTGGACGATGCAGTCCGGCGTGTTCCCCGAGAACACCGCCAGCCTCCAGTTCCACGTGGCCTGCGGCTTCGAGGTCGTCGGGATCCGTCGGCAAGTCGGTCGACATCACGGACGCTGGCGCGATGTCATCTGGATCGAGCGTCGCAGTACCACCGTCGGCGTCTAGCGACGCCGACGCGGTCAAGGCCTCCGCCCACCGAAACGACTGATGCGGGCTCAGTCGCTTTCGTGGGGGTGGCGGTGGTGGACATCGGAGACGTGGCGGTGGGCATGCGACCTCGCAGCATGGGCGTGCACGTGAGCGTGCTCGAGGACGGGTTCGTCGTGGACGTGGTCGTGGTGGCCGTCGTCGTGGCGGTGCCGGTGGTCGTGCTCGAGGGGTAGGTGGGCGTGGCGGTGGACGTGGCGTTCGGTGACGAGCAGGTAGATGCCGAGGCTCATCACCGCGATGGCCAGGCCCTCGGCCGGCGTGATCGTCTCGCCGAGCACCAAGACCGCGGTGGCGACCCCGAAGACCGGTGCGGTGCCGAAGAAGGCCGCCTCCCTTGCGGCACCGACCCAGCGCAGGGCATAGGCGTCGAGCACGACGCTGAGCCCGTACGCGGCGCCACCGAGCACGACCGCCCCGACCAACGCCCCGACGGCCGGCATGGGTGCCCCCAGACCGACCGCCAGCAGCAGATTCACCGTCGCCGCCACAGCCGCCTTCACCCGAACGATGGCGAACGGGTCACGGCCCGACAGCTGCTGGGTCAGGTTGTTGTCGACCGCCCAGCACAGGCAAGCGGCCGCGATGCAGACGATGCCGAGCACGTCGACCTGGGACTCGCCTCCGGAGAGGCCCAGGACCGCAGCAGCGGCCACCACCGCACCGGCCCCGGCCGCCGCCCGACGATCGAGGTGCTCACCGAAGAAGGCCAAGGCCAACCCCAGCGTCAGGACAGCCTCGAGGTTCAACAGCAACGAGCCGGCCACCCCGGACACCCGCTCGAGCCCGATCAGCAGCAGCACGGGGGCAAGCACACCGCCGGCGACGGTGACACCGGCCAGCTTCGGCACATCGGCTCGTCGCAGCCGGGCCTCGTTCGGACTCCGGCGCAGCGCAAGGACAGCCGAGAGCGCCACGGCGGCGCCGCCGTACAGGAGCCCGGCCAGGAGCTGAGGCCGGACCTCTCCGACAAGCTCCTTTGCCAACGGCGCCGACGCACCGAACATCGCTGCTGCCGAGATCCCCAGCACCACACCGAGCGACGAACGTTCCACACCGCCAGTGTGCCCCTCCTCGAACCCGAGGACAGCGCGAGGTACGTGTACCGCTGCGCCCCGTGACGCCCGGCCAGCGCCGCTACGGCCCTCTTGGCCGAGCACTCCCACAACTCGGCCTAGCCAACCATGCGGCCCCCGTCCACGCCTGGCCAGCCGTCGGCGAACACCCTGACTCCTCCTCGCCGAGGTCTCTGCTCGGCAAGCCCCACAGGACCGGTCGAGGGTGTAGCTACAGGGATCGACCGAAGCGGAGACGGTTCCCGAACGGATCCGTGAGCGTGAACTCCCGCATGCCCCACTCCTGATCTGCCAGATCGCTCACGAGGAGCCCCTTGCCTTCGAGGCGGTCGTGCCACCCGTCAGGGTCCGGAACCACGAGGTAGGCACCGGCGCCAGCGGCGACCGGTTCGACACCGAGGTCGAAGACGCTGCGTTCGTCGAACGAGACGAACGCAAACCCGCCGCCCTCGTAGCGGTGGACCTCGAAGCCCGCCGCCTCGTAGAACTCGACTGCCACATCCATGTCCAAGACCGGCAACGTCGGCGTGACGTCCATCGAGCCGGACGCCTCGACCAGCCAGTCGATGCAACCACGACACACCTGCACCGCAGGGTGACAGCGCAGCGCCGTCAACGACGATTCGTCGTGCTGTTCGCCGCAGCAGGAGCACTTCATGGCTTCGAACCTACCGGCGGGCTCCTCCGCGCCGGCCCTCACGGGGCCTTGGGGCGTTCCTTCACGCCGGCTTCGAGGAGGCGCACCACTTCGGCGAGTCGCACTAAGCGCTGCTCGGGGTTCCGCTTGGTGGCGCTGATCCACCGGATGTAAGCGGTCCGGTAGAACTGCGCCAGCCCGTCGAAGAACTGCCCGGCAGCTGGGCTGGCGGCAAGGGCCTCGGCCATGTCGGGGTCGAGATCGTCCCGCTGCAACCCTTCCGGTTCGAGCGACACGTCGACCTGGTCTCCTGCGCTGAACCCTCGATCCCGCCTCCACGCCGGCCCGAGGACGATGCCGAGCTCGGAGCCGAAGGTCTCCACGGTGCCCCGCAGGTCGCAGCCGCCGACCGTGCCCCGCAGGTGGTGCTCGACCTTCTGGCCCCACCTCTCGTCGGGGTCGAACGGCACCGGCAGGTAGACCCGGCCACGGGACCCGGCGGCGAGACTCGTCGAGTAGGTGATGCCGGAGCTCATCGCGCCCTGCGACGTTCGAGCTCGGCCGCCAGATCGGCGACCGACGGTGGTGACAGGGCACACGCAGCCGCCTCGGCAGGCCTCCCGCCGAACGGGTCGACACCGTCGAACAGCACAGTCGGAGACCCGGCGAAGCCGCAGGGAACCGGACCGTGCCCCTCGAGCTCAGTGGCGATGACCGTCACCCCAGGATGAGCTACGAGGAACGAGTGGAGAACAGCGACGTTCGGGCAGCCTGCCGTGAACAAGATCTCGACCTCGAGCCGATCGGCTGGGACATCCGATGCGAGAGCCACGCCCGCCAAGGTACCCATGCCTCACTCGCCTTGCGGCGAGGTGGCGTGGAGCTACTGCTGCTGCTGCTGGCAGGGCTCCAGGGTCCACCGCTACAGGCAGCAATCGACCGCGTCATTCGCCTGAGCCCAGGCCTGCGGTCCGTCCAGCCTGACACTGCCTGGCGGCGGTGTCGTTGGCGACCTGGCCGTAGGCTCTACACGTGCAGAAGCGACGTGCCACGGGCGCCCTCGAGAAGATGGTCCTCGAGCAGCTGTGGCTCCGCCCGAGTGGCGCCACGCCCCGCGAGGTCAAGGACGCGCTCGCCGAGGACCTCGCCTACACGACGGTGATGACGATCTTGGCCCGGCTGTGGAAGAAGGGCCTGGCGGAGCGGGAGCCGAGCGGACGGGCGTTCCGCTACCGGGCGCTGCGCGGCGAAGCCGATCTGGCGGCGACGAGGATGCAGCAGGCGCTGGAGCCGGTAGATGACCGGTCGCTGGTGCTGTCGCGCTTCGTCGACGGGCTGTCCGATGACGATGAGCTGGCGTTGCGCAAGATCCTGGAGGAGCTGGACCAGTGAGCCAGCTGCTGCTCGTCCCGCTGCTCGTTGCGGTCGCTGCCACGGCGTCGAGCGGGGTGTCGCAGCGCTACCTTCGGCCGCGGGTGGCGGCGTGGAGCTTGGTGGTGGGCTCGACCGTGACGGCGCTTGCTGCGTTGAGTGCGCTCGTCATGGTTCTCGTGGAGTTCGCTCACGCGCTTGCGCAGACGCAAGGGGCGTTGGCCTGGTGCTTGCACCTCGAACACCACGGTCCCGTGCCTTGGGTCGAGGGGAGCGTCGCCGCCGCATGGCTGGCCGGAGCCGCCGTTCGCGTGTTGAGGTGTCGGGCGCGGTACCGGGGCCTGGTTCCGGACGCCGGTTCCGGTGGGGTCGAGATCGTCGACGACGACCACCCCGTCGCCTTCACGTTGCCGGGTGGACAAGGCCGGACGGTGGTCTCGTCGGGGATGCTGCGGGCCCTCAGCTCGGGCGAACAAGCGGCGCTGTTCAGCCACGAGCACTCGCACCACGCCCGTCGGCACGATCGATTCATCCTCGCCGTGGACCTGGCGGTCGCCGTGGTGCCGCTGCTGGGGCCGATGCGGGGCTACGTCCGCTACGCCACCGAGCGTTGGGCGGACGAGGACGCTGCGCGGGCGGTTGGCGATCGGCGCCTCGTCGCTCGCGCTTTGGCACGAGCTGCGCTCGTCCAGCACGCCGCGCCCCAACCGGGCATGGCCATGGCGGACCTCGGGGTCCGGACGAGGGTCGACCAGTTGCTCGCCGAGCCGACGAGACGGTCGGTCGTCGTGCTCACTGTTGCGGGTAGCGCTGGGCTCACGGCCCTGGCGGCGGTCAGCGCCTCGGTCCAGGTGCATCACCTGGCCATGGTGACCGCACACCTCTGCGCCTGAGACCGGGCCTCATCCAGGTAGGGAAGGCCCAGGCCCGCCGGGCCTGCAGCGGCCGACCACGGAGGCTCAGCCGGCCTTGCCGATGAGGTCTTCCATGGTGGTGATCTCGGCCTTCTGGGCAGTGACGATGGCCTTGGCGAGCTTCTTCGCTCCGGCGGACTTGCCGTCGGCGAGCTCGGTCTCGGCCTGTTCGATGGCGCCCTTGTGGTGTTCGATCATCATCGTCAGGAACATCTGATCGAACTCGGCGCCGGAGGCGTCCTCGAGCTTGGTCATGTCAGCGTCGCTCATCATGCCGTGGTCCATGCTCATGCTGTCGCCGCCCATGCCCGACGGCTCGTTCTGGCCCCAGTCCTTCAGGTAGCCCTGCATCTGCTTGATCTCGGGGTCCTGGGCGCCCTTGATCTTGGCGGCCAGGCCCTTGACCTCAGCGCTGTCGGCGCGGGTCTCGGCCAGCGTGGCCATCTCGACGGCCTGCTGGTGGTGCGGGATCATGCCCTGGACGAAGGTGACGTCCGCGTCGTTGAATTCGGCTGAAGCGGCAGGACTCTGCGACGAGTCGCTCCCGTGGCCCATGCCCCCCATGTCGCTGCCGTCCGAGCTGCAGCCGGCGATCCCAGCCATGGCGAGTGCCAGCACGACTCCGAGTGCGATGCGCTTCTTCATCTCAGCCTCCAACGGCTAGCTATCTACGACATGTTGTCGTAGACCCTAAGGCCAGGACTTGGTCGAGGCAACGCGGCCATGCAGGACCTTCGGCCCTAGTACGACACGTCGTAGTACCCCAGGCTTGGCCCCCTACCAGAGGAGCGTGCGCAGTGGAATCGAAGCACTCCAAGATGCTGATCGTGGCCGGGCTCGTCCTGGCCGGCGCCGTAGGCGCAACGGTCGCCGGGTTCCCACCCGGCTTCCTGCTGATCCTGCTGATCTGTCCCCTCATGATGATGTTCATGATGATGGGCATGGCTGAGGCGACCCGCCGCAAGGGTGATGGGCCGAGCCAGGGCGAGACCGAAGAGACCGCACCCGATGAGCACGACATCGGCCGAGTCGGCTGAACGTGGCGGTCCTGCTTGCCAGACCTCCCAACGGCCCAACTTCGAACAGGGTTGATACCCCTAGGGGGTATGGGTACCCTGCATCTCACCGAACGAGCGAGGAGGCCTCCGTGGCCACGCACACGGCACACCAACCCACCCCTGGCGACCACGCCGACCACGCGCCCGATGGGCAACACGACCGAGATCCCGCCACGCACGCAGGGCATGGCGCGCACGCCGGGCACCACGTGGAGATGTTCCGGCGACGGTTCTGGTGGAGCCTGCTGCTCACCGTTCCGCTCGTCGCCACCAGCCACATGGTCATGGACTGGTTCGGCTACACCCTCGACTTCCCCGGCGTGGACCTCGTCGGGCCGGTGCTCGGCACGTTCGTGTTCCTGTGGGGCGGCTGGCCGTTCCTGACCGGCGGCGTCCAGGAAGCCAAGGACCGCCAACCTGGGATGATGCTGCTCATCGCCATGGCGATCACCGTCGCCTACAGCGCGTCGATGGCCACGTCGCTCGGCTGGTTCGACCTCGACTTCTGGTGGGAGCTCGGCGCCCTCATCTCGATCATGCTCCTCGGCCACTGGCAGGAGATGAAGGCCCTCGGCCAAGCCCAGGACGCCCTCGCCGCGCTCGCCGCCCTGCTGCCGGACGAAGCCGACCGCATCAACCCCGACGGCTCGACCGAGACCGTCCCCGCCGGCACTCTCGCCGTCGGTGACCTCGTCCTGGTCCGCGCCGGTGGCAACGTCCCCGCCGACGGCAAGATCACCGAAGGCGAGGCCGAGCTCGACGAGTCGATGATCACCGGCGAGTCCCGACCCGTCGCCAAGTCCGCAGGCGACACCGTCACCGCCGGCACCATCGCCACCGACTCCTCCATCCGCGTGGAGGTCACCGCCGTCGGCGACGACACCGCACTGGCCGGCATCGGACGTCTCGTCGCCGAGGCACAGGCCTCCGGTTCACGCACCCAGGTGCTCGCCGACCGTGCCGCCGCGCTGCTGTTCTACGTGGCCGCCGGCTCGGCGATCATCACCGCGATCGTCTGGACCGTGGTCGGCAGCCCAGACGAAGCGGTCATCCGGGTCGTCACCGTCCTGGTCATCTCCTGCCCCCACGCCCTCGGGCTCGCCATCCCGCTCACCACGTCGCTCTCCAGCGCCATGGCCGCCCGCAACGGCATCCTCATCAAGGACCGCCGCGCCCTCGAGGCGAGCCGCACCCTCGACGCCGTCCTCTTCGACAAGACCGGCACCCTCCCCAAGGGCCAGCACACCGTCATCGGCGTCGCCACCACCACGGGGACGACCGAGGATGTCGTGCGCATCGCCGCAGCGGTCGAAGCCGACAGCGAGCACCCCCTCGCTCGGGCCATCGTCCGAGCCGCCGAGGACACCGGGGCCCGTTCCCATGCCACGGACTTCCGGTCCATCACCGGCCGCGGCGTCGAAGCGACCGTCGACGGCGACCGCTACGCCGTCGGCGGCCCCGCCCGCCTTCGCCAACGAGACCTCACCAGCCCCGTGCAACTGGCCGAAGACATCGCCGCGTGGACCGGGCGAGGCGCCGCCGTGCTCTACCTCGTCCGAGACACCGACATCATCGGGGCCCTCGCCCTCGAGGACGAGATCCGACCCGAGGCGCGTGAAGCCATCGACGACCTCCACCGCATCGGCCGCAAGGTCGTCATGATCACCGGCGATGCCCAACAGGTCGCCGATGCCGTCGCCGCCGACCTCGGCGTCGACGAGGTCTTCGCCGAAGTCCTGCCCGAGGACAAAGCCAACAAGGTCGCCGAGCTCCAAGAACGCGGGCTCACCGTCGCCATGGTCGGCGACGGCGTCAACGACGCCCCCGCCCTCGCCTGTGCCGACGTCGGCATCGCCATCGGCGCCGGCACCGACGTCGCCATCGAATCCGCCGGCCTCATCCTCGCCAGCTCCGACCCACGCGGCGTTCTGTCGATCATCACCCTCGCCAAGGCCACCTACCGCAAGTCCCTCCAGAACCTCACCTGGGCCGCCGGCTACAACATCATCGCCATCCCCCTCGCCGCCGGAGCACTCCAATGGGCCGGCATCTCCATGCCCCCCGCCGTCGGCGCCATCCTGATGAGCATCTCCACCATCGTCGTCGCCCTCAACGCCCAACTCCTCCGCCGAGTCGACCTCAAGCCCACCGAACCCGGCCGCTGACCTGCTTCCGACGCCAGCCTTGGGCTGCAACTCAGCCCGCGGAGTCGCGGGTGCTCCCGAGCAGACGGTCGAGGAGGCGAGGCGATCCCGTCCAGGCGCCCTCGATCAGCTCCCGAGGGACCTGGCGAGCGGCATAGCGAAGCGCGAGCACGACAACGACGATGTCGTCCAGCGGCCCGATCACCGGGAGGAACTCGGGAATCAGATCAATCGGGCTCAGCACCCACACCGCAGCGATGCCGACTGCGATCTTGGCCCGGAGCGGAACACGGGCATCCCGGCGAAGCCGACGAAGTGCCGCAGCGCACGCAGGAAGGAAGCCCGCCAAGTCCTTCGCCAGACCCGGGGGAAGGCGACTGGCAAGAATGATCAGGACCGCCCAGGAGAGAACCACCACCCCTGCCCCGCACATCACCCAGGCAAGCCATGTCATCCGCCTAGCGTACGAATCTTCGATGCTGCCCGAACGCTTGGTGGGCACCTTTCGCAGGTCCGCCAACAGCTTCTACGTGGCTGCGGCCGCCTCAGCTTCGGCGTGCGCCCCAGGTGGCCTCAGGGCCGAGGGATCGCCGCCTCAGGCCCAGGAGCCCTGGGCGAGGCGAGGTAGGTCCTTGACCCACTGCTGCTGTTCGATGTCGAAGCTGTAGAGGCGGTGGCCGAGGCCGTCGGGACTGAAGGCGAACACCCGTGCCGGGTGTCCGACGTCGTAGCTGCCGTCAGCCGCGGGTTCGCCGATCTCGACCGGTGCCACCTTGAGTGCCGTGGTGGCCTTCAGCACCTCGGCATCGGTGCCGCTCAGGCCGATGAAGGTCTCGTCGATGTTGCCGAGGTAGGTCTTCAGCACCTCGGGGGTGTCCCGTTTGCGGTCGACGCCCACGAAGAGGACCTGCACGTCGCTCCCATCACCGGTGCCGAGCTCGCGCCGGGCCGAGGCGATGGTGCCGAGGTAGACGGGGCACACGTCGGGACAGTTGGTGAACCCGAAGAACAGGACCGAGAGCCTGCCGGCAGTGTCCTC
The DNA here is from genome assembly GCF_019048865.1 of Aquihabitans sp. G128. Taxonomy (GTDB): domain Bacteria; phylum Actinomycetota; class Acidimicrobiia; order Acidimicrobiales; family Iamiaceae; genus Aquihabitans. Next base: position 4,179,932 of record NZ_CP077604.1, read on the forward strand.
CCGAAGCGAGAACGGTCGACCCTCGACGTCGGTGAAGGTCACGTCGGGCTTTGTGAACGGTGGGTCGAGCAGGGTGCCGCCCCAGTCGGTGCTCGGCACGGGTGACACCTCGGCGTTGGGCCCGGCCTCGTCGCCGCTGCTGCCGCAGCCGGCCAGGAGGGCGGCGGTCGCGGCTGCGCCCAGACCCAGGACCCGCCGCCTCGACCACATCGCGTCGGACTCGTCGGTGGCCCACATCAGTCCTTCCCCAAGCGTCGGAGGAGCAGCCCGCCGCCGAGGATGACGGCGAGCGTTGCGGCTGCTCCGCCCCAGAGGAGCGGTGTCGAGAGGCCCTCTTCGTCCTCGCCGCGAGGGCTTCGGTCACGGACCTCGGCCGCAGGTTCGATTCGCAGGACCTGCGTCGAGGTGGTCGTCGGATCGTCTGCTGCCGCCGGTGCGGTGGTGCTAGTGCCCGCCGGAGCGGTGGTCGTGGTCCCCGGCGCTTCCGAGGCGGCGACGACGGCCTCGAGCTTGGCTCGGCCCGGCGCGTCGGCGGGGACATCGTCGATGCTGGTCGCTGCGGCGCTGCCCGCCGGAAGGACGAGCAGGCGAGGGGCCGGGTACTCATCGGCGGGATCTCCACCGATCCAGGAGCGCTCGTCGCCGTTCTCGCACACCTGGACGGACGGGAACAGGAGCAGCTCACCGGTTCGGTCCGGAGCCAGGAACTCGACCGGGAAGGACCCGATCTCGTCGGATGGCAGCGAGCCGCCCTTCCACTCCACCACGGTGCGACCCTCGCCATCGGCGGTGGCCGTCGCGGTCCAGCCCGGCACGTCCACTGCTCGAGCACCGGCGACCGGCACCCGGATCGCCACCTCCACCGTCGGAGACTCGGCGCAGCCGTGGGTCGGCTTGAGCTTCACCACGGCCTCCTCGCCCGCAGGGACCGCTACCAGGTCAGAGTCGGTGTGAGCGTCGGCGGGAGCGGCGCCGGCGAGGGCCACGCCCATCACGAGGGCGACGATGGTCAGGGCACGGGATCGCGTCATCGAAGAACAGTCGAACTCGCCGCCTGTCTGGTTCCGGCGGCGGGATGGAACCGAGCGAGCTGCGCTGGCGACTGTGAGGTTGTCGGCTTCGGTGACCTTCCGGAGCCGAAGCCGACATCCGTCCATCGGACCCACGGAGCCCAGATGCACTGCCCGAACGACCAGAGCGTGCTGATCATGAGCGAGCGGCAGGGGATCGAGATCGACTACTGCCCGGAGTGTCGAGGGGTCTGGCTCGATCGCGGCGAGCTCGACAAGATCGTCGAGAGGAGCGTCAACATCGAAGCGCCCTCTTCGCCGCCCTCGCGTGGCGAGCAGCGAGATGATCGCCATGATGGCGATCGCGGCCGTGAGGGTGGGGATCGCGGTGGGGTTCGTAAGAAGAAGCGTGGCGGCGCGCTGGCGGACCTGTTCGACTTCGGCTGATCGGACGGACACGGCCACGGCCACGATGGGATTCACTCCCATGGAACCCCACCCCACGTAGCGTCGACTGCTTGCTCGGTGGCTGAAGGTCGCCGGCAGGACGAAGTCGTCCTGGTTTGATCGAAAGGTGGGGTCCATGGCCATGCGAGAGACCCGTCTCGACCTGACCTCTGTGCTCCCTGATCTCCACGGAGACAGCGATCCCTGCGCCAGTCGTCTGGTCGACCAGCTCGGGCGAACCGCAGGGGTCGATCAGGCCCACGTCGTCGGCGCCACCGCATCGACGCCGGCCGAGCTCTGCCTGCACCACGACCCGGATCGGCTGTCGATCCCGCAGATCCGGACCATGGCCCATCGCGCCGGCGCCGAGATAACCAGTCGCTATGGCCACGTGGTGTGGGAGGTGGCTCCGGTCGGTCACGTCCGGCGCAGCGATGCCATGACGGCGCGGCTCGAACAGGTCGACGGAGTGCTCGAGGCTCGAGCCTCGATTGACGGTGTCCTCCGCGTCGAGTTCGATCGCCAACGGATCGACGAGGAGGCCGTGCGCAGCGGAGCTGGCGCGGTCGGCTTCCGTCTGGCTCCCGCCCCGCAGGTGCCTGTCGCTGCCGGTGCCGCGCCGCTCTCGACCGGGCCCGGCGGACCTACTGAGGACGGTCACCGGGACCATGACCACGAGGCCGACCACGAGGCAGGTGGCGGCCACGATCACGCCCACGGTGCGTCAAAGGTCGAGCTGGCAGCGGCGATCTTCGCAGCGGTCCTGCTGGTAGTGGGGTTCTTTCTCGAACAGGTCCTCGACGTCTCCACCGGCGTGGCGCGGGGCTTCTTCGTCGTGGCGGTCGTCTCGGCCGGGTGGTTCACCGTCCAGGACGCGTGGAGCTCGTTGCGGGCCAGGCGCTTCGAGATCGACACCCTGATGTTGGTGGCCGCGGGTGGAGCCTGCGTGCTGGGCCAGTGGGAGGACGCTGCGCTCCTGCTCGTGCTGTTCAGCATCGGCCACGCCCTCGAGGGCTACGCCATGAACCGAGCCCGTCAAGCCATCGAGGCACTGGCAGACCTGGCGCCGCCGACCGCTCGGATCAAGGTCGACGGTGTGGAGCGCGTGGTGCCCGTGGCCGAGCTGACGGTGGGCGCAGTCGTGGCCGTCCGACCGGACGAGCGCATCGCCGCCGATGGCTTCGTGGTGGCCGGGGTGACCAGCGTCGACCAGTCGGCCGTCACCGGCGAGAGCGTGCCCGTCGAGAAGGCTGCGGTGAGCGACCCGACCCGATCCGGGCAGAACCCGGCTCAGGTCCCGGCGCTCAGCCGGGTGTTCGCCGGGACCATCAACGGGTCCGGCGCGATCGACGTCCAGGTCACGGCGCTGGCGTCGGAATCGACATTGGCCCGGGTCGTGCAACTGGTCACCGAAGCCGAGACGCAGGTCTCACCCACGCAGCAGAAGACCAAGGCGTTCGAGCGGGTCTTCGTGCCGGCGGTCCTGGCCTTGGTGGCCGTGCTGCTCGGTGCCGGGTTCGTGGTGGACGAACCGTTCTCCGACACCTTCTACCGGGCCATGGCCGTGCTCGTCGCCGCCAGCCCGTGTGCGCTGGCCATCGCCACGCCGAGCGCGGTGCTCAGCGCAGTGGCTCGGGCCGGCCGCGGCGGTGTGCTGGTGAAGGGCGGCGGCCCCTTGGAGCACCTGGGCCGGATCTCGGCCATCGCGTTCGACAAGACCGGGACGCTCACCGAAGGTCGGCCCCGTCTGGTGGACGTCGTGGCCGCTGACGGGGTCCGACCCGCCGAGCTCATTGCGGTAGCCGTGGCGATCGAGCAGTCGAGCGATCACCCGCTGGCCGCAGCCATCGTCACCGGTGGCCTCGAACGGCTCGACGGGGTGCCAGTCGAGGCAGCGACCGACGTCTCGAGCATCACCGGCAAGGGCGTCCGAGGCCTGGTGGGGGGCGAGGAGGTCCTCATCGGCTCCGCAGCACTCTTCGACGACGATGCCAACCCGATGCCCGATGCCGTGTCCTCGGCCAACGGTGCGCTGCAGCAACGAGCCCGGACGACGATGGTCGTCCGACAGGGGGCGCGCTACCTCGGCGTGCTCGGCGTCATGGACACGCCACGGCCGCAAGCGGCACGGGTGGTGACCGAGCTCCGGTTGCTCGGCATCGAACGCATGGTCATGTTGTCCGGTGACAACCAACAGGTCGCCACCTCCGTCGCCGGCTCGGTCGGCCTCACGGAAGCACGAGGTGATCTCCTCCCCGAGGACAAGGTCACCACCATCCGGGAGCTGATGCAGGACGGTTCGGTGGCGATGGTCGGCGACGGCGTCAACGACGCCCCGGCGCTGGCCACGGCCTCGGTCGGGATCGCCATGGGTGCCGCCGGATCCGACGTGGCCTTGGAGACCGCAGACGTGGCCCTCATGGGCGATGACCTGCGGTCCCTGCCGTTCGTTGTGGACCTCAGCCGCCGGACCACCCGCATCATCCGCCAGAACCTGTGGGTCAGCCTCGGCGTGGTCGCCGTCCTGGTTCCGACGACGATCGCCGGCATCGCCGGCATCGGTCCTGCGGTGGCCATTCACGAGGGTTCGACCCTGATCGTCGTGGCCAACGCGCTCCGCCTCCTCGCCGGCGGCTCCGATCGCCGCCAGGCTGCGCCGGATGGCTCGTCGCCGGCCTAGCCGGCCGTCTCGTCCTCGAGCGGCTCGTCGACCTCGTCGAGCAGTTCGATGAGCCCCGCTCGCGCTCGGGCCACGCGGGACCGGATGGTGCCGATGGGACAGCCGACCAGATCCGCAGCTTCCTGGTAGGGCAGCGCCATGATCTGGGTGAGCACGAAGGCCTCGCGCTGGTCGGTGCGGAGCAGCCCGAGCACTTCGAGCAACTCGGGCGGGTGGTGCTCGCTGACCGACTCGAGCTCGAACGGTTGGGCCGAGAGCTTGTCGAAGATGCGCTTCTGACGCCCCCTCGCCCGGATGTCGTCGATGCACACGAATCGGGTGATCGAGAGCAACCAGGTTCGGGCCGAGGACTCGCCACGAAACCTGGGCAAGGCCTTCACCACCCGGATGAGCGTCTCCTGGGTGGCATCGTCGGCGCGAGCAGGGCCGATGATCGAGGCGCAGTATCGCCACACGTCATCCATGCATCGGTTGACAAAGGCGACTTCAGCGGCACGATCGCCTCGGCTCGCTGCGATCGCCAGCCGGGTCAGCTCATCGTCGGCCGGCGTGCCATCTCGATCAGCGGCTCCCCGCTTCGGTCGGACGATCACGAGGAGACCAGGATCCGTCCGGTCATCCCGCGGTGCACCGAGCAGTAGTACTCGTAGTTCCCGTCCTGGTTGAACGTGATCGTCTCGGTCCGTCCCGGGGCCAGATCGCTGGAGACGAGCTCGCCGCCGAGGTGTCGAACCAGCCGGTGGGTGTGGTTGCCGTCGTTCGTCCACTGGATCGTGGTGCCCCGAACGGCGCGCAGGTCACGCTGGTCGAACGAGTCGTCGACGGTCTTGATGGTGACGCTCGTGGTGGCCGTGGGGCCTCCGGCGCTCGGGCGGGGAGTCGACGGCGACCGACGCAGCGGACCGGCGAAGGCGAGGCTGGCCGCGATCACGACGGCGGCCACGGCCAGCACCGCACCCCGCCGCCGAGTCCGAGCCCGGAGTCGAGCGGCTGCCTCTCCGCCGAGGACGGTGGCGGTGAGCTCGGGGGCCTCGTGCGGGATCCGCACCAGCGACCGGCGTCGCAGGTCCTCCAACCGTCGCCTCGCCGAGGTGCACGACGGGCAGGTCGAGCAATGGTCGTCGAGGTCTTGGAGGGCGCCGTCGTCCAGCTCACCGTCGACCGCTGCGGAGATCCGCTCGAACCACGCTGCACACACCATGTCACCGGTGGGTCGTTCCGCTCCGCCGTCCAGTTCCCCGGGCCGCTGATCGCTCCGGCTCGGCTACTTGCTCGCGCCGTCGTGGCCTGGGGACGTGTCAGCACGGGCTGAACAGTACAGCGACTGCTGTTCCGAAGCGAAGCCGGGAACTTCGCGGCGGCAGCCTTCGACTGTGCAAGAGCGGCCCATCCTCGTCCGAGCATCGGGACCATCCCCGCGAGTACGCACCTCAGGAGACCCGATCGCGTGAAGAAGAACGTCCTGATCCCGCTGGTGATGGTGGCGCTCGCCGCTGCCGTCGCCCTGGCCTTGGCGTTCTCCGGTGACGATTCGAGCCCCGATGCCCAGCCCGCCAAGTCCCGCAGCGATCGCGTCGTCCGACCGGACAGCCAGAAGCTCAACGACGTTGCCGATGCCAAGGTCACCTTCGTCGAGTTCCTCGACTTCGAGTGCGAGGCATGCGGCGCGCTGTACCCGCTCGTCGAGCAGCTGCGCACCACCTACGGCGACCGGGTCACGTTCGTCGTGCGCAACTTCCCGCTGCACGCCAACTCCGAATCGGCCGCCAGCGCTGCAGAGGCCGCAGCATCGCAGGGCAAGTTCGAGGAGATGTACAAGAAGCTCTACGAGACCCAACCCGAGTGGGCCGAGCAGCAGGCCTCGCAGGACGACGTGTTCTTCGGGTTCGCTGAAGACCTCGGCCTCGACATGACCGAGTTCGAGAAGGACTTCGAGGATCCGGCCACCCTGGCCAAGATCCGCCGGGACAAGGCCGACGGCAAGGCGCTCGGGGTCGAAGGAACGCCGACGATCTTCCTCAACGGCCAGAAGCTCGAGCCCGAGTCCCCCCCAGGACCTCATCGACAGCCTCGAAGCCGCACTCGCAGAATGAGCCCGGCCCCGGTGGCGCCCGTCCACGCCCACCCCGCGGCGTTCCGTGCTCGATCGCGGCGCCTCGGCGTGCTGCTCGCCAGCTGCGGGGCGATCGGACTGACCGCTGCGAGCACCCTGCTCGTCGAGAAGATCGAGCTCATCCGTGATCCCGGCTACGTGCCCAGCTGCAGCATCAACCCGATCCTGAGCTGCGGGTCGGTCATGGAGACCTCCCAGGCCGAAGCGTTCGGGTTCCCCAACCCCATCATCGGCATCGCCGGCTTCGCCATGCTGCTCACCGCCGGCGTGACGCTGCTCGGCGGCTTCCGACCACCGCGCTGGTTCTGGCTCTCCCTGCAGGCCGGCGTCACCTTCGGCGTGGTGTTCGTCCACTGGCTGATCTTCCAGAGCCTGTATCGCATCGGGGCGCTCTGCCCGTACTGCATGGTCGTCTGGACCGTGACGATCCCATCCTTCTGGTACGTGACCCTCTACAACCTCAACGCCGGTCACCTCCCGGTCCGCCGACCCGACCGGACCCGCCGGGGATGGCTGAGCGACAACCACGCCATCGTGCTCACCGCCTGGGCGCTGCTCATCGTTGGCCTCATCGGCCGCCGCTTCTGGGAGTACTGGTCCTCCCTCGTGACCTGACCAGTCCCCACCAACGCCTCGAAACCAGCAGGAGAAGTCTCGATGTCAGCGATCAGCCGCCGATACGCCGCAGCCCTCACGCTCCTAGTCGTCTCGCTGCTCGCCGCGTGCGGTGGCGCGTCGACGCCCGGCAGCTACGACGATGACGGCCTCAAGCGACAGTTCACCGAAGGCTGCGAGACCCAGGCCCGCAAGGACGGCCAGCCATCGCCGTCGTCGTTCTGCCGGTGCAGCTACCTGAAGATCCGTGCCGCCATCGACTTCAGCGACTTCAAAGCGGTCAACGACCGTCTGAAGGAGGAGCCAGGACCGCTCCCGTCTTCGTGGCGTGAAGCCATCGCCACGTGCCGCTGAACGCTCCCGGAGTCCTCGCCCACCAAGGCGGGTGGGACGAGATGATCCTGGTCGCCCTCCCGGTCATCCTCTTCGCGGTCCTGCTCCGCATCGCCAACGCACGCGCCGACCGCCTCGCCACCGACGAACGCCAGTCGAGCTCTCCCACAGATCCGCCCCCGGAGGGAACCGAATGAGCACCAACGAACGACCCCTCACCGTGGACACCCAACCTGCGATCAGGGCCAGCAGCGGCCTCGCCGGAGCGAAGCGCCAGGAGCCAGTCGATCCGCCCGGTGGCGCACGGACGTCGATGCGCCCTCTCGTCGCTCTGGGCCTCGTTCTCGTCGCGGCCGATCTCGGTCTCAAGTGGTGGGCCAGCGCCGCGCTCTCTGACCGGTCGATGGCCCTCCCGGGTCCGGTCGACCTTCGGCTGGGCCACAACCCGGGTGTGGCCTTCGGCGGCTTCGACGCCGTCCCTCCAGCGGTGCTCATCGGCATCACCGCTGCCTTGGCCGCGGCGATCTGGTTGGCCGCATGGGTCCGCTACCTGCCCCAGCTGCCAGCCGTGCTGGTTGCCAGCGGCGCGACGGCGAACGTGATCGACCGACTCGAGGGCGGGAGCGTCGTCGACCTGTTCCACACCGGCTGGTGGCCGACGTTCAACCTGGCCGACGTCTTCATCACCGTCGGGGCCCTGCTGCTGGTGACGGCGACGCTCCGGCCCGGCGCCGGACCCGGCGGCCATGATCGGGTGAACCCGTGATCGTCGCCCTCGCTGGACCCGTGCGCAGCGTGCTGCTGGCCAGCCCCCTGCCCATGATCTCCACGATCGCCGGTGCAGGGTGGGCTGCCCGACGCCCACCGTCGGTCCGGGTGCGCAGCGCCATCCAACACTTCGCCGCCGGCTTGGTCTTCGCTGTCGCCGCCACCGAGCTGATCCCCGACCTGACCAGGTCCCACGACGCCATCGCCGTCATACCGGGCTTCGCCGTCGGCATCGCCGTCATGCTCGGCCTGGAGGTCACCGGTAGCCGGGCGGAACGCTCGGGACGAGCGAACGCCGCGCTCATCACCCTCGCCGTCGTGGCGATCGACGTGTTCGTCGACGGCATCTTGATCGGCATCGGCTTTGCCGAGGGAGGGTCGGCCGGTGGCCTGCTCGCCATCGCCCTGACCGTCGAACTGCTCGGGCTCGGTGTTGCGCTGGCCATCTCCCTGGGCGAGAGCGGCAGGACCGTGCGCGCCACGCTCGCCACGACGGCTGGCGTCGCTTCGCTGCTGCTCGTGGGCGGCCTCCTGGGGGCGAAGCTGTTCGCCCACCTGTCCGAGGGCCTGCTCTCCGCGGTGTTGGCCTTTGCCACCGTGGCGCTGCTCTACCTCGTCACCGAGGAGCTCCTCTCCGAGGCTCACGAGACCCCGGACACGCCGCTGCTCACCAGCACCTTCTTCATCGGGTTCCTGGCCATCCTGCTCCTCTCGTTCGCGGCCGGGTCCTGATGAGGTCGCTCCGACCTCGACCAGCAGCCGCTCCCCGGCATCTGCCGTGACCACGACCGGCGCGGGCTCGGCAGCGTTCAACCCGCTGCTACGGCTCCACCGAGATTGCGACGGGCACCTCGACGCTCGATCGGAAGCGGTGAGGACGTACGCGTTCGGCGTGCCCACCGACGAAGCGCTCGACCTCATCGGTGCCGCATCGACCGCCGGCGTCGTCGAGATCGGCGCGGGCACCGGGTACTGGGCGGCGATGCTCGCCGCCAACGGCGTCGACGTGTTGGCGTACGACATCGCTCCTGCGCCGTCTGCGGACAACCACCTCTTCGAAGGTCGGGACGCGTGGTTCCCGGTCGCCGTGGGCGACGAAGCCATGGCGGCGAGCCACCCCGATCGGACGTTGCTGCTGGTGTGGCCGACCTACGACGAGGCCTGGCCGGCGGAAGCCATCGAACGGTTTCACGATGCCGGCGGGCAGCGTCTCGCCTTCGTCGGCCAGGGCCCCGGCGGCGTGACCGGCGATGTCAGGTTCCATGCGCTCGTCGGGAACCTCGATCGCTGCTACCCGTGTGCGCTCGGCGTGGCGGGGCACGCGTGTACCTGCGATGTGCAACCGATGTGGCGATGCACACACCAGAGCTCGCTCCCGAGCTGGGGTGAGGATCCCGACAGACTCCAGATCTTCGAACGGATCGAAGATCCTGAGCAGACTCCTCTCGCCACCGAGAGGAGCTCTCCGGTTGCCGGCGGAGGGTGCGACGGCCGGCCCTCGGGGCTGACCGCCCTTCGAGAGCTCGGCGTCCTCGGTCAGGTGTGGACCCTCACCGTCATCGGGTTCTGCGTTGCGCGGGCCGTGGTCGTCTGGCCCCTGCTGCGGCGTTATGGCGTCAACCCGTGGTGGTTCCTCGCCATCGACATCGGTACGGCGCCGATGTACGGGCTCGGTCAGGCCATGGGTGTGAAGCTCATCCGCGACGCCACCCGACCGATGCGCGACGCACTGCCGTGGATCGCTGCGCTGCTCGTGGCCTTCGTGGCGCCCTATGCCTACCTGTTGGCTTCGGCCGGCAAGCTCCCGACCTATGTGATCCTCGGCGTCGCCCTCTGGATCGTCGTGTTCGGAGCGTTCGCCGTCGGGCGACTCTTCCGTGACGCGAGGCGTCAGTCCACCGAGGTGGCCTGACCCGACATCACCTGGAGGGCGGATCGGTTGAGGGTTGTTGCGTGAGCCACAACAGGTAGATCAAAGGCGGCAACACCAGGACCGTGGCGAGTCCGACCACGACCAGGAGCGCGGTGAGCGTCGCGTCGGCTCCAGCGCCACCGGCGATGGTGACCTCATCGACCAGGACCCACGGGTACTGGCCCACCCCCCACCCGAGGACCACTGCTGCCACTGCGCCCGCTGCTGCGATCCGCGCCCGGCGGTATCGACCGGTTCGGAGCCACCACAGCGCGGACAGGCCACCGACGGCAGAGGCGATGACCAGAGGGAGGCCACTGCTGTGCAGACCGGCGGCGAGGGTGGGTGCATCTCGCTCGAGGGTTGCCGCCGCACCGAGCGCGACCGCCCCGGTGACGAGGCCGACCCGAAGCGCTCCGCGGGCCATCTCTCCGGCGAGGTCGTGAGAACCAGCGCGCTCCGCGTCGGCGGCGAGGAACGTGGCGGCGAGGAACGAGCAGGTGAGCACCGCGAGCGAACCTCCCACCAGCGAGGTCGGTCCGGTCCACGACCGCCAGGGGTCACCAGCACCTTCCTGGGGGACACGTCCTGATGCCACCGCTCCGGCCGCGGCGCCGAGGAAGAAGGGCGTCAACACCGATGACGCAGCGAACGCGATGCCAAAGAGCCGGGCCTGGGAGATGGTGGCGGAGAACTTCCGGAACGCGAAGCCTGCTCCGCGGAGCACGATGCCGAGTGCAGCGATCGACAGCGGGACCGCCAAGGTGGTCGTGATCGCCACGAAGGGACGAGGAAATGCCGTCCACAGCATCACCAACACGTAGATCAGCCAGACGTGGTTGGCCTCCCACACCGGCCCGATGCTGCGGTCGATGAGCGCCCGGACCCGGCCACCGTGACTGGCGTCGCCGGCAAGGAGGTCCCAGGCGCCGGACCCGAAGTCCGCCCCTCCGAGCACGGAGTAGATCACGATGCCGACGAACAGAGCGACCGCCATGCCCACCGCGAGCGTCACGCTTCCGTTCCCTCACGCGGTCCCGAGGGCACGGGCGCCGGGCCCGGGCCGTAGGGCGTCGGTAGATCGGCGGCGCCTTCGCGCCATCGCTGCGCCATCGAGCGGAGCACGACCACGGCGCCGATGGTCATGGCCGAGTACACGACGACCATCACCCCGTAGCTGTACCAGAGTCCGCTGCTCGAACTGGCGGCATCGCGTGTGAGCAAGACCCCGTATGCCAGCCAAGGTTGGCGTCCCACTTCGGTGGCGATCCAGCCAGCTTCGAGGGCCACGACAGCCAGGATCCCGCTCACGGAGGCCAGCCGAAGGAACCAGGTCGAGGTCGTCCAATCGTGGCCGCGTCGCCAGGCGATCCAGAACGTCGCTGCGAACGCCGCCAGCGCGGTCCCGATCCCGACCATGAGTTGGAACGAGAGGTGAACCAGGTTCACCGGAGGCCGTTCATCAACGGGCACCGCATCGAGGCCAGGGACTTCTCCGTCCAAGGAGTTGGTGGCGATGAGTGATCCGATGCGGGGGATCACGATCGCGCCGCGAACCTCTCCGTCGACCAACAGCCCGCCGATTCGTAGTGGTGCTTGGCGCTCGGTCTCGGTCGAGAGCTCGAAGGCGGCCAGCTTGGCCGGCTGACGGTCGCCGACCTGGAGCCCGAGCAGGTGGCCGATGAACGGTTGGGTCACGGCGGCGACAGAAGCGAAGGCGAACGGGACGAGGAACCCGAGCCGGTGGTGCTCGTCGCGGCGGCCCCGCAGCATCCCGACCGCATACACCGCCGACACGCTGAAGCCGACGACCATGAACGCCGCGACCCACATGTGGGCGAACTGCCCAACCACGGCATCGTTGAACATTGCCGCCCACGGGTCGACATCGGTGACCTTCCCGTCAACGAGGCGGAACCCGGTTGGGGCCTGCATCCACGCATTGACCGACAGGATGCAGAAGGTGCCCACTACGCCGGCGCCGGCGATCGGCAACAGCATTCGGTAGTGGATCTTGGGGGGAAGGCGGTCCCAGCCGTAGAGGTAGATGCCGAGGAAGATCGCCTCGGTGAAGAAGGCCAATCCTTCGAGGGCGAACGGCAGCCCGATGACGTCGCCGTAGGGGCCCATGAGCCCAGGCCAGAGGATCCCCATCTCGAACGACAGGATCGTCCCTGACACCGCTCCGATGGCGAAGAGCACCGCAGCGACCTTCGACCAGCGTCGGGCCAGGAGCAGTGCCGTCTCGTCGCTTCGACGCACCCCGCGCCGGTGGACCACGAAGATCATGATCGGTAGAGCGACGCCGAAGCAGGCGATGACGATGTGCCAGCCCAGCGACAGTGCCATCTGTTGGCGAGCCGGCAGCAGCCCTGGGGGCTCGGCCGCCGCCAGGAACCCAGCCGTTGGCGATACCAGCACCTGGTTGCTCCCTCGACGACGAGATCCGGTCACCAGGGTGTCGGTCGCGTCCCGGTCGTGGTTCCGTGGCGTCGGTCACCGAGGGTTCGGTCCCGGCGGAGGAGGTAGCAGCCGGTCAGGTCCGGTGCCGGCTCCCAGCGGCACCGGACCCGGCCTACGGGGTGGTCGGGCTGTGGCTGCGTTCAGTTCCGACCTTGGATAGCGATACAGGTCTGGTGATCGAGCACCGAGACCCGCTCGTTGGAACCGGTCGGGTGCAGGGGTCGACTCCCACGTGATGCTTCGCTCTTTTCTCGCCGCGTGCGTGCTGACCGTGCTTACCGTCTCCCTTGCCCTTCCCATGGGAGCGCCAGCTGCATCCGAAGGCCGGGGGACGAGCGTCGGCGTGTCCGCTGCGGTCGCTCGCTTCCAGCTGGACGAGGACCCTCCGTCGAGCGGTGACCGCGATGGCGGCGATCACGCACCTCCTGGTCCCGTCCTTCGAGGGGTCCTCGGTGCCGGCCTGGTCGGGGTGGCGGGTCTGGGTGTTGCTGCTGTGGTGCGCCGTCGGCGCACCGGCGCTGGACGCCGGTTTTGACTCGCGCCGTTCAACGGGATGAGCGGCTTGCGTCCTGGGGTCTGGGCGATGCCGCAGCGGGATGGGCGATTGCGCAGGTGTCTGGAGCGCTGCTGGGAGCGCTGATCCTGGCCGGGTTCGGCTATTCGGCTGAGCAGGCGGCTTCGGGAGACATCCCACTCGCACTGGTTGCGCTCCAGTACCCGCCGTTGTGGGTCGGCTTCGTCGGCGTGCCGGTCTGGGCTGCGGCCCGCAAGGGCCGCGGTTGGATCGAGGACTTCCGGGTGCGGATCCGCTTCGTCGACGTCCTGCCAGCGGCAGTGATCGGCATCCTGCTGCAACTGGTCGTCGTCCCGCTTGTGTCTTGGCCGTTCCTGAAGGCCTCCGGCACATCGTTCGACGAACTGGGAGAGTCAGCGAGGGACCTGGTGTCCCGAGCCGACTCGAACAGCGGGTTGGCGCTCATGGTGCTGTTGGTGGTCATCGGTGCGCCTCTTGCCGAGGAGCTGTTCTTCCGCGGCCTGCTGCTACGGGCCTTCGAGAAGCGGTTCGGGACGGCGTGGGCTCTGGCCGGCTCGTCGTTGGTCTTCGGGATCACCCACTTCCAACTGCTCCAGACGCCTGCGCTCACCGCAGCGGGGCTCGGCTTCGCCCTGCTCGCAGTCCGGAGCAAGCGGCTCGGTCCGGCCGTCGTCGCCCACATGGCCTTCAACGCCGTGACCGTGGCGAGCCTCGCCCTTGCCGGACCCTGACCGACCGGACCAAACACGTCAGCCAAGGGTGTACTGTTCAGTCCATGCTGACTGGTGAAACTCGCGAGACCGCTCTGGCCCGGATCGGGAAGGCGCTTGCCGATCCCACCCGGTGCCGCCTGTTGGTTGCCCTGCTCGACGGGCCGGCGTACCCGGGGGAACTGGCGGATCGCTTGGACCTGACCCGGTCGAACGTCTCCAACCATCTGTCCTGCCTGCGGGGTTGTGGCCTGGCGGTGGCCTCCGCTGAAGGCCGTCAAACCCGATACGACCTCTCGGATCCGCACCTGGCGGCCGCGCTGCGCGAGCTGGTGGCGGTCGTGCTCGCCGTCGATCCCGGCGTCGATTGCGTCGACGGCGATTGCGATGACGTTTCAACGGGTGCAAGAGCAGTGGTCCGATGAGCGCTGAATGCTGCGGCGGCGACGCGGTCGCACCGGACGGTGCTGTAGAGGCGGACGCCGCCGAGGGTGCGGTCCGTTTCTGGAAGGTGCGCGAGCTGCAACTCGCGATGGCTGCTGCGGTGCTGCTGCTGGTGCACTTCGCCGCCGGGCTGGCTGATGCTGACGTGGCCGCCGCTGTCGCGGCTGCGGGGGCGCTCGTGGTCGGCGGGTCGACCTTCGTTCCCGGGGCGCTTCGGGCGCTCATCAAGGGCCGCATCGGGGTGGGCTTGCTGATGACGGTCGCTGCGGTTGGGGCGGTCGTGCTGGGCCAGCTCGCCGAGGCGGCCATGCTCGCCGTGCTGTTCTCCGGCAGCGAGGGCCTCGAGGAGTACTCGCTGGCCCGAACCCGGCGTGGCCTGCGGGCTCTCCTCTCGTTGGTCCCGGACGAAGCCTCGATCCTTCGCGGTGGCGCGGAGATCACCGTCCCGACCTCGGAGCTCGTGATCGGTGACACGATGATCGTTCGACCCGGTCAGCGCGTCGCCACCGACGGGATCGTGCGCAAGGGCCAGAGCGCGGTCGACGTCTCAGCCCTCACCGGCGAGTCAGTCCCGGTGGAGATCGGCTCGGGCGCCTCCATCCCTGCAGCGTCGATCAACGGCACGGGTGCTCTCGAAGTCGAGGTCACCGCCACGGCTACGGACAACTCGCTCGCACGCATCGTCCACATCGTGGAGACCGAGCAGGCTCGCAAGGGAGCCAGTCAGCGCCTCGCTGACCGCATCGCGGCGCCGATGGTGCCTGCCATCGTGATCCTCGCCGTTGGGATCGCCGCCGTGGGATCGCTGCTCGGCGACCCGAGCATCTGGATCAGCCGAGCCCTGGTCGTGCTCGTCGCCGCCTCGCCCTGCGCGCTCGCCATTTCGGTCCCGGTCACCGCAGTAGCGGCCATCGGCGCTGCGAGCCGGCTCGGCGTCCTCGTCAAAGGAGGAGCAGCGCTCGAAGAGCTCGGCAGGATCACCACCGTCGCGCTCGACAAGACCGGCACGTTGACCAGGAACCGACCTCAGGTCATCACCACGATCGCTGCAGAGGGAGCCACGCCCATCGAGGTGTTGGCCGTGGCCGCCAGCCTGGAGGTCCGCAGCGAGCATCCCCTCGCCCAGGCGATCCTCGCCGCTGCGCCTGGTGCGCCGGCGGTCGAGGACATGGACACCGTCACCGGTGCGGGGATCACCGGCCGCTTGGACGGCGTGAAGGTTCGCCTCGGTCGACCGGGGTGGATCGAGGCAGGACCGTTGGTTGCCGACGTGGAGAGCTTGCAGGACGCCGGCGCCACCGTCGTGCTGGTCGAGCGAGACGGGCGGCTTCTGGGAGCGGTTGCGGTGCGGGATGAACTTCGACCTGAAGCTGCCGGGGTCATCCAGGACCTCCGCGGCGCCGGCCTCGGGGTCATGATGCTCACTGGAGACAACGCACGCACCGCCGCGGCCCTGGCCGGCGAGGCGGGGATCGAAGATGTGCGCGCCGACCTTCGACCCGAGGACAAGGCAGCGATCATCGCGGGCCTGCGGGCCGACGCCTCGGTCGCCATGGTCGGCGATGGGGTCAACGACGCTCCCGCCCTGGCCTCCGCCAACGTCGGGATCGCCATGGCCGCCATGGGGACCGACGTTGCGATCGAGACCGCCGACATCGCCCTCATGGGCGAAGATCTTCGCCACCTGCCCCGGATCATCGGTCACGCTCGGCGGTCCCACTTGATCATGCGCCAGAACATCGCGCTGTCGCTGCTCATCGTGGTGGCTCTCGTCCCGCTCGCGATCGTCGGAGCGCTCGGCCTCGCCGCAGTGGTGGCCATCCACGAGGTGGCCGAGATCATCGTCATCGGCAACGGCGTCCGTGCCGGTCGGACCAAGACCACTGCGCTGAGCCCCATCGAATTGCCACTGCGTCCTACGCCGATGATCGATTCGCCATCCAACCGGTCCGCGGTGCACTCCTAGAGACCGACGGCACACCTGCGGAACGGAACCGAAGGTGCCGCCACGACGACTCTCCCTCCATGCAGCGCTTCGATCTTCGGTCCACCCCTGCGTCGACCGGTCGGTCACTGGTGGGGAGCATTCGAGGCGTCATGCTGATCGTGGCGGTGTTCACAGCCTCGAGCGCGTGCTCGTCGAGTTCGGACGGAAGCTCGGGCTCCGGCTCGATCAAGGTCCGATCGGTGACTGTCGACGAACCGGTCAATGGCAAGTCCGCCGCAGTCCGCATGGTCATCGACAACGGAACCGACACCGACGACGAACTCCTCAAGGTCACCAGCCCCGCCGCCGGAATGGCCACGCTCCACGAATCCAAGACGACCGCCGATGGCCTCGCGACGATGGAGGGCCTCGACGCCGTCGACGTTCCCGCCGGGGAGCAGACCGTCTTCCGATCCGGTGGCCTGCACGTGATGTTGGAGGACCTCACCGACGACCTCTCCGTGGGCGACGACGTGGAGCTGACCCTCACGTTCGCCGAAGCAGGGACTCGCACCGTGACCGCCGAGGTCGTCCCACTGGGAACGGCCATGGATGAAATGGACGGTTGATCTGTCCGGTGAGCAGCGCCCGCCCCGGTAGGTCGGTCCTGAGCTCGACGAACGCCGAGCCGTTCCGGCGTCCCATCGTCCCGGCTGCGTCCTCCGTCTCCAGCCGGAACCAGCGGTCCGATCACATCGACTGACCAGAGGCCGGAGCCGACACCGTTGTCTTCGATGTCCGCCGTCTGCAAGGAAGGCAATGCTCATGCCAAACCCCGCCGCAGCCACGGGTACGACTCGGCCCAAGAAGTCGAGGTCGACGGTGGGGCGCGTCGCCGCCGTGGTGATGATCGTGGGGACCGTCGTGTTCTGGTTGTGGATCTTCTCCGGCGCTCCGAAAAGGGCAAACCCCGACCGACTTGACGATCGGGCTTTCGTCACTCGCACCCACGAGCGCTGCCGGGATCTGCTCAGTGAGCTGGATCGCCTTCCCGATGCTCGCGCCACCTCGACACCGACCGCACGGGCCGAAGTGCTCGACCGGGCCAACGGCCTGGTCTCGACCATGGTGGACGAGCTCGAAGCCGACGCTCCGACCACGGGCGAAGACGGGCAACGTCTGCGCGGATGGTTCAGTGACTGGCGGACCTACGTGGGCGATCGGGAGGACTACGCAGAAGCACTGCGAGAGGACCCCGGTGCCCGCATGACCGTCAGCGAGAACGTTGCGCTCAGCGACGGCGTGGACAAGACCATCGAGGTCTTCGCCGACGTCAACGACATGCCCGACTGCGCCACGCCAGGGGACGTGGGCTGAGCGCCAGACCGAGGTCGGGCGATGGGTAGAGGTCGTTCAGCCTGGCCGCTGACCTGTAGAGCTGACGTGTGCCAGCCACCGGGGTGGCCTGGCTGAACTGGAAGCGGCGGTCCGTTGTACGTATTCCGATACCTAGAAGGACGCACCAAACTCACGAGTTGCAACCTGCGGTTGGCAGCGACTGAGGGTCCTTCGACCTTCCCTCGGCGATGGACACCAAGAGATCCTGCGGGCACCGGCTGGCGCCGTCGATGCGGATGGCGAAGTGGAGGTGGGGGCCGGTGGAGTTGCCGGTCGAGGCGCTCTCCATCACGACCTGGCCGGGGCTCATCGTGTCGCCAACGGAGACCTGGTGGGATCCCGGTTTGCCATGGCAGTAGGTGTATTGGGCGCCGTCGTCGCCGTTGAGGGTGATGCCGTAGCCGCATCGTCCGGAGGTCGTCGTGGAGACGATGGTTCCGCTGGTGATGGCGTAGAGGGGCGTGCCGGTGGGGACAGGGATGTCCGCGGCCGGATAGTCGTGGTGGGGCTTGGTGAACCACTCGGGGTGCCGCTCCCACCAGCTCCGATCTACGGGGGAGCGCGTAGTCGCCGACGACGGTCGGGTTCCCGTCGCCACCGATCCCGCAGGCGGAGCCCGGAGTCGCTGACGGGCCACCGGTCTCTGCCGCCTGGTTCGGTGACTGCGCTTCGGCCTTCATGGACTCGAACATGGCGCTGAGCGCATCCCAGTAGCCGGGGTCGGTCGCCCAGGTACCGGCCAGCTGACCCCAGGTGGTGGCGTAAGCACCGGCGCGGGGGGACACGTCGGTATGAGCGAGGGCGGTGTCGTTGCCGTCCGCAAACTTCTTGAGTAGTTGGATCTGGCCTCTGACGCCGATGGCGGGGCTCGAGAACCCGGACCCGCTGGCGGCGTCGTCGTAGTGGGCGATGCCGGCGAAGTTGTTGATGGCGGTGTCGTTGTTGGTGAACCAGCCCGTCTCGTGGACGGCTTGGGCGAAGGCGAGGTCGCCGCGCACGCCTTCGGCAGCGCCTTCGGCGATATAAGTCTCGATCAGGTCGTCGATCGGCACGGTGAGCCTGTCGGGTTGCCCGGACCGGGACGACGCCCACCAGCGTTCGAGGTCAGTGGCGGTCAGCTCGGAGCGGCCGAGGATGGGTGGAGTCCCATCGGCCGCGCCCGGCGTTTGGTTGCAGGGTGATGGCGGGGCACCGGTGGTGTCGATCCCAGCTCCCATGGCGAGGAAAGGGATGAGGAGCACGAGGGTGACCAGGGCGAGCGCTCCGCCCCCAGCGGCGAGGAGGGCCTTGGATCCGTGGGGATGTTCCATGCCCCCTATGCGGTGAAGGGGTCTCAATCTCTAGGGAGGTCAGAGGTCGGCGGGATGAATTCGAGAGGTTCGGGCGCACTCGCTGCCTAGGGGGGGTGACCAACGCCCGAAACCCTTTGGAGGTGAGCTCGATGGTGTCGATGCTCGGATTGCTCGCAGACGTGAAGGTGTCGCCGAACTCGACCGGGATGCCCGGTGCGGAGCTGATCCAGAAGTTGCTCAACTGGGCACAGATGCTCGCCCTGTGGGGGAGCCTCGGAGCGCTGCTCGCCGGTGCCGCCATGTACGGGATCGCTCGCGAAGGCGGCAGCTACTCGGGTGCTTCCCGAGGCAAGACCCTCGCCATGGGCGGGGTGGTCGGAGCGATCATCGCCGGCCTCGCCCCAGCGGCGGTGAACATGCTGTTCAAGGCGGCGTCGTCATGATCGGCGTCTCGCGCCACGTCGTGATCGCAGGTGCTGTGGCCTCGTTGCTGGCGGTCGGTGGACTGCTGGTGCGGTGCGGGGGACCGGACTCCGAGTCCGCAAGCCAGCCGCGCCACGGAGGGGGTCGCAGCGCGGCGTCAGGCCCGGCTCGGTCGGTCGGGGCTGGGCCGACCGAGGCTGAGGCGATCGCCTCAGCGACGGACTACGCCTCCGCATCGCAGCGCTGGCTGTACCTCACCGACCAGCAGATCCGGACCGAGGTCCACCAGGTGGCCACGCCGCGAGCAGCCGATGGCCTGGCCGATGATGTCGTCGATCAGGTGTCGAAGGCTCGGACCGGCCTCTCGGACTCGTCCGGCCGGATCTGGTGGGTGGTGCGGCCCCTGGCGACGAACGTCTCGTCCTACTCGGATGACCAGGCCCGGGTGGAGGTGTGGGCGGTCACGGTGCTGTCCGCCCCTGAGGTGGCTGCTCCGCAAGCCGAGTGGATGACCGTCCAGGTCGACCTCGAGTGGCTCGACGGAGCGTGGCGGGTGGACGACGTGCGCGAGTCGCCAGGGCCGACACCCGTGCCCGGTCCCGAAGATGACCCATGGGACGCCGGCGACTTCGACAAGGCGCTCGACGGCTTCACCCGCATCAGCGCGGAGCCGGCGTCGTGACGGCCCCTGGCGTGGTCCTCGCGGGGCTGTTCCCGAACCCGGTCGGCTGGGCGGTCGACAAAGTCACCGGCTTCGTCGGCGGCGTGGCGACCGAGGGGTTCGAGATGCTCATCGGAGGCCTGGTCGCCTGGGTCATCGACGCCGTGGTCTGGGTCGTCGGCGGCGTCTTCAACTTCCTCATCGACGCGACCGATCCGAACGTCCAGGCCGACTGGTTCTCGGGCGCCCGCAGCCCCTACGCCACCACGGCAACGATCGGCGCCACGCTCCTGGTCGGCTTCGTCCTCGCCGGAGTCGTGCAAGGCACGATCGCCGGGGACCCCGGCGGCATGCTCAAGCGCATGGCAGTGGACCTGCCCGTCTCGGTGCTGGGCATGGTCGGACTCGTCACCGTCACCCAGACGCTGATCGCTCTCACCGACGCCCTATCGAGCGACGTGATGTCGAGGTTCCAGGACGACATCAGCCAGTTCACCGCAGTCGTCGGGTCACTGTCCTCGCTCGGAGGCAGTCCGGCCACGGCGTTCGTGGTGCTCCTGCTGGGGTTGGTCACCGTGCTGGCCGGCGTGATCCTCGTCGGCGAGCTCGTGGTCCGCTCCGCGCTGATCTACATCGTGGTGGCGCTGGCTCCGCTGGTCTTCGCCGCACGCGTCTGGCCGGCGCTCAAGGGCTCGTGCCGCAAGCTCCTCGAGCTGCTGTGCGCCCTGATCCTGTCCAAGCTCGTGATCGCCATCGCGCTGGCGGTCGCCTCCTCAGCGGCGGTCGGGGCCGGGTCCGGGGGAGAGGTGACGTCGTTGCCGGCACCGGAGGTCGCAGCGGAGGACCCCGGAGGCTCGGTAACTCAGGCTGTCGGAATCCTCCTGACCGCGACCGCTGCGTTCGGGGTCTCGGCGTTCACCCCGATGGTCCTGATGCGTCTCCTGCCCTTGGCCGAGGGCGCAATGGTCGCCCAGGGCATCCGTGGCGGCCCGGGCCGGGCAGCCCAGCAGGGCATGTCCATGGGCTACTCGGCCAAGGTCCTCTCGTCGTCGACCTCTCGACGCATCGCCTCGGCACCGGCCGGAGCAGCGGGTGCCGGCGCTGGAGGCGCAGGTGCGGCGGCCGGCCCGGCTGGTGCAGCGTTCGGCGCCACGGTGGGAGCCACCAAGGGTGCAGGCTCCTACGCCGGCAAGCGCGCCGATGCAGCGATCAACACGACTGGGCGGGAGACGCCCGGCGGTGCCGGTCGGTCCACGTCTGGACCAGGCCCCTCGAAGGCAGGACCCGGTGGACGAAGCCCCTCGGGAACGGGCCGTCCCCCAGCCGGGGGCGACCGAGGATCGAAGGGACGCGGCAATGGCGCCTGACCGTCAGGACCGCACCTACCGCCTCGAGCCCCTCGACCCCTCCGGCATCTTCCTCGGCCTCGGTGCCGTCCAGTGCGCCTTCCTCGGCGGAGGGATCTCGAGCGCCGTCGTGGCGCTCACCGCCGGGCTTCCACTTCCCGTCGCCGTGCTGCCGGTGCTCCTGTCGGTCGCAGCCAGCTTCGCCCGCCTGGGCGGTCAGGCCCTGTGGGAGTGGATCCCCCTCGGGGCCACCTGGACGTGGACCCGGCTGCGACGAGGCCGGTCATGGGTGGCGCCGCTTCCCCTGCTGCCCGCCCCCGAGGGCACGAACATCGCCTTACCTCCGTGCCTCGCCGGGCTCGACGTGACCGAGGTCCCGTGGCGGGCACGGCTCGGCGCCGGGGCGGTCCGAGACACCGTCCGCAACACGCTGACCGCGCTGGTGCACGTCAGCGGACCCCAGTTCGTGGTCGAGTCCCGGCCCGAGCAAGAGCGCCTCCTTGCCGGGTGGGGCGACGTCCTCAACCAGTTCGCCACCGAACGAGGCATCGTCACCCACCTCGGATGGTCCGACCTCGCTCGGCCGTCCGGCTTGCACGAGCACCTCGCCTGGCTCTCGGATCAGCCTGCAGCTGCTGACGCCTCCGACGCCGCCGACTCCTACCGCGAGCTCGTCGAGGTGGGGACATCAGCTGCGACCGCCCACGACGTGGTCGTCACGATCACCGTGGCCCGAGATCGCCTCGGCCGGCGTCGCACCTCTGAAGCCAACCCCGAGGATCTGCTCCAGCGTGCCCTCGTCTCGGCCGTCGACGCACTGCTCCGAGGCCTGCGCGCCGCCGGGCTCACCGCTTCTGATCCGTTGGACGTGGCGGAGCTGCACCGCCTGCTTCGGGAACGCATCGAACCGACGAACCGAGCCAACCAGACGGGAAGCGGCCGCCTGGTCGACCGCCTCCGCCTGGTAACTCGTACGTCGGCTGGTCCCCTCGCCACCGAGACGACCTGGTCGGCGCTGCGAGTCGATGGCGCCTGGCACCGCACCTATTGGGTGGCGTGCTGGCCGCGCCTCGCCGTTCCGCCGTCATGGATGGAGCCGTTCCTGTCCGGTGGCGGCATCACCCGGACCACCACCGTCATCCTGCTCCCGGTCTCGACCTGGCAGTCGAGGCGACGGATCGAGCGCGACCTGGTCAAGCACGAGTCCGACGCCGCCACCAAGGAAGAGAAGGGTCGGCGCGTCGACGCCCGCCACCGCCGAGCCACCCAAGCGCTTCTCGACCGGGAGGAGGAGCTCGTCGCCGGCTACGCCGAGATGGCCTACGTCGGCCTGGTCACCGTCACCGCCTCGTCCTCGGACGAGCTTGACGAGCACTGCGAGATCACCGAGCAGCTCGCCCGGGAATCCGGCATGGAGCTGCGATCGCTCGACGGCCGCCAGGACCTCGCCTGGGCAGCGGCGCTCCCGCTCGGTCTGGCACCCCGGACGCTGGTGGCCACATGAGATCCCAGCTCCGCCTCGCTCCGCACCGATCGACCACCGCGCACGTGTCGAGCATCTATCCCTTCTCGGTCCAGGCATCGTTCGGCTACCGAGGTCCCTACATCGGGTTGGACGTCCTCGCCGGGTCCGCCGAGTTCTGCTGGGACCCCTTCGAGGCCTACGCCTCGGGGCTCGCCACCAACCCCAACGGATGGGTTCTCGGCGAACCGGGCAACGGCAAGTCCGCTCTCGTGAAGTGCCTGCTTTGGCGCATGGCGGCGATCTACGGGCTCGGCCCAGGCGGACGGTGGATGGCCATCGTCGACCCGAAGGGGGAGTACCGCCACCTCGCCGAACGACTCGGACTCACCATCCTTCGCCTCGCGCCTGGCGGCGACGTCCGGATCAACCCACTCGCCCCCGGCCCTGCAGCTGGTCACGAGTCGCCCGAACGACAGACGATGCGCCGCGCCGACCTCCTCTGCGCGCTCGTCGCCACCGTGCTGGATCGACCGTTGTCCCAGGTCGAGGACGCCGTCATCTTCGCCACCGTCGAGCACCTCGCCGCCAGCCGTCTCGTCGAACCGACCCTGGCCGACGTCGCGGCGACCGTGGCCGACCCGCCGAGCGGGCTCACCGAGCGCCTCCATCGCAGCGGGCCAGAGCTGGCAGGCGAGCTCTCACCAGTCGTATATGCGCTGGACAAGCTCCTCGTTCGGTCGCTCCGAGGTATCTTCGACGGCCCATCAACCGTGCCCCTGCAGTGGGACGGCCCCGGCATCGTCCTCGACCTCTCAGCGATCCCGCTGGACTCCGAAGCGCTCCCCCTCGTGATGGTGGCCGCAGCGGGCTGGCTCCAGCAGCTCATGGCCTGCCCCGGACCCCAACGCATCCAGGTCCTCGACGAGGCATGGGCACTGCTCGCCAACCGCCACACCGCCCACTACCTCCAGACCTGCTTCAAGCTCGGCCGCACCTACGGGGTGGCGAACCTCTGCATCACCCACCGAGCCTCCGACCTCTCCGCTCAGGCCGACGACGGCACCGCAACGGCCAAGATCGCCGCCGGCCTCCTCGCCGACGCCGCCACCAAGATCATCCTTCGACAGGCACCCGACCAGGTCGAGGCGGCCGCCGGCCACTTCGGCCTCACCGGGCCCGAATCGGCCATCATCGGCCAGCTCGCTCGAGGCCGTGCGCTCTGGAAGGTCGGTGGACGGACGGCCGTTGTGCAACACGTCCTCGCCCCCAGCGAACGAGACCTGGTCGACACCGATGCCCGCATGGCCGGTACAGCGGCGGACGATGCCGACACTCGCGACGAAGGCGCCGAAGACGAGGCGGCGTGAGCCGTGTACGACCGCGACGCCATCCTCGCTGCGACCGACCTCGCCGCGCTGGCGGACGAGCTCCTCGGACCTCACGTGGGGAGCGACTCGCACCCGATGTGGTGCTGCCCGAGTCCGAACCACGCGCAGACCGGTCGCACACCACCCGTCTCCGTGTTCACCTCCCGGTGGGATGAGCAGCGTTGGCACTGCCACGGCTGTGGCGACGGCGGCTCCGCCATCGACCTCGTTATGCGATCGCGCAGCGTCGACGCTCGCACGGCGATCGAATACCTCGTGGGTCGAGCCGGCATCTCGTCGTACCCGTCCGATCCGAACGAGGCGAGGTCCTCCCGGATCGATGGGACCCACCGGTCAGGTGAGCGGAAGCTCCAACTGGCCTCCGATCACGCAGCAGATCTCGACCTGTACGTCGAGGCATGCGCCGGCGAACTCTGGTCGACGGCCGGTCGACCAGCTCGCCGATGGCTGATGGAGCACCGCGGCCTGTCCGAGGGCGTGCTCCGAGTAAATCGAGTGGGTGCTGATCTCGGAAACCCCAACCTCCCGCGACCGCCCGGCTTCCGCCGATCCGGAGGCGCTGCGATCCTTCCGGTCCAGCAGGACGGGCGTGCGGTCTACTTCCAAGCCCGCATCCTGCACCCGAACCCCGACCGGCCGAGGTACCTCAACCCCACCGCGGACCTAGCTCCCAACCCAAAGGTGTCGGTCATCAAACCGCCCGAGCGGCTCCACCCCGAGACCATCATCACGGAAGGGGCGGTCGATGCGCTCAGCGCAGCCAGTGCCGGGTTCCGCGCCGCCGCGGTCCTGTCGGCCGGATACCCCGACCGCTACGTAGCCCTCCAGCTCGCCCGCCTCGACGGGCCGCTGGTCCTCGCCATGGATGCCGACGCCGCCGGTGTCCGCGGGTCCGCCCAACTCGCCGAACACCTCGAAGCGCTCCAGCGCCCGCCCGACATCCTGCCGCTCGACGGCGGAGACCTCAACGAAGCGCTGCAGCACGCAATCGACTGGCCGCAGGAGCTGGCCGACCGAATCGCTGCGATCAGCCCAGTGCCGGCCGCGCACCAACAGCTCGGAGTCGAACGATGACCGACCTTCCCCGCCCCTTCCCCCGGCTCACCCACGGCGAGCGCCTCAAGGAGACGGCCGCCTTCTACCGAGGTCGAGGCGTGCCGGTGTCGGCCGGCCAAGTCGAGCGCGCACTCGAACTCACCGAGGAGTGGCGGGCCGTCGCCGACGCGCGAGGAGTGAGCGACGACGACCTCGCCGGTGTGGCGAACCTCGATGACGAGGCGCTCGACGCCATCCTCGCCTCCGACCGTCGCATCGCCCACGAGACCCGAGAGCGTCACATGGCCGACGAACTCGACCTCGGCGACGATCTCCCAGGACTGTGCTGATGGCGTTCGTGGCGCCCCGCCGTCCTCGGCGGCGGATCCGACGAGGCGGGGCACCAAGGCGAACGCTACTGACCCAGGGCCCACCCCCGGTCCGACCCCGAGGGCGGCGGATCGTCGGCTGAATCGGGCATCCGGCGGGACATGCGTTCGAGAGATTCGGAGGCCCCCGGCGCATAGGGGGGCATGGAACGCGATGGACTCGGCGGCTTCGAGATGCTGGTACTGGCCCTCGGCGGTCTCGCCGTCGGCGTGCTGGGCTCCGTCTGGCTGGGATGTGCGGTGGCCGTTCTGGTTGCCGGGGGCGGTCCAGCTCCACACCTCGGCGACGCAGCGGTGGCGGTTGGGGCGCTCCCGAACCACCTGACCTCCCCCCGGGATGCATGGCCGCCGACGAGTCGGTCGGGTGTACCGGGACCCTTCGTGTACTGGCCGGCGACGGTCGCAGCAATGGCCGCAGTCCTTGCAGCGGTCGGCCTGGTCGTTCGAACGCTGATGCGCTCGAACGTTGGCACGGCTCGTCGCTCACCGTTGGGGGTCGACGCCCGCCCAGGGTTCGGGACAGCTCGCGACCTTCGACCCCTGCTCGTCGATGGTCCGGTCCCGGGTCGGTTCATCCTCGGCCGGTTCGGCCGCCGACTGATCGCCACCGAAGCACCACCGCCTCGCGCCGGAGGCTCGGCATGGGTCAAGCCACGGCGTCCGGCGGCGCACGTCGGTGACCGGGGCGCTGTAGCGCTGATCGGACCGTCGCGCTCGGGCAAGACGACTGCTGCGGTTGCGGGGATCTTGGAATGGGACGGACCTGCGGTGCTGTCCTCGGTGAAAGCGGACCTGCTGGCGTCCACTCTCGGCTGGCGGTCGGGAGCGGGCGAGGTGCGCGTCTACGACCCGACGAGGACGACGGCCGACTCCTCGGCCCGCTGGTCGCCCCTTCGCGACGCAGGAACCTTGCTGGGCGCTCAACGGTCGGCCCGGGCGCTCTGTGATGCGGCACCAAAGAGCGGGGTCGACGGCGGTCTCGACTTCTGGCTGGCCCAGGCCGAGATCCTCCTGTCCGGCCTGCTGTTCGCAGCCCATCACTCCCAACGAGACATGGGCTCGGTGTGCCGGTGGGTCCTCGAACAGGAACGGTCCGACAAGAAGGGTCGCGGCGAGGTCCTCGGCTCACTCGAGCGGTTGCTCATGAGCGAGCGGGTCTCTGATCACGTCGAGGCAAAGGATGTCGAACGGCTCCTGCGAGCGGTGTGGTCGATGGACCAACGGACGCAGTCCTCGGTCTACGCCACTGCCCAGACCGTGGTCTGGCCCTGGGCGAACCCGCAGGTTGCGGCCTCGTCGAAGGCTGACCGTTCCATCTCCCTGGACTGGCTCATCGGCGACTCGAACACGCTCTACCTCTGCGCCCCGATAGAGGATCAGCGACGATTGGCGCCGGCCTTCGGCGGCCTGCTGAACGACCTCATCGGACAGGTGTACCGGCACGTTGCGGCGACAGGTCAGCCGCTCGACCCGCCGTTGCTTGTGGTGATCGACGAAGCGGGCAACACGCCGCTGCGGGCGCTGCCGGAGTACGCCTCGACCCTGGCAGGACTCGGGGTCCTGCTCGTGACGATCTGGCAATCGCTCGCCCAGATCGAAGCCGCCTACCAACGCCAGGCGGACACGATCCTCACGAACCACCTGTCGAAAGTGTTCTACGCCGGCCTCTCCGACCCGGCCTCGCTGCGCTACGTCGCATCGGTGCTCGGCGACGCTGAGGTCGACACGCAGAGCCGAACCACTGGCGAGACCAGTCGAAGCCGGTCCAACCAGCACTCCACCACCCGCGTCGCCCTCGCTCCACCGCACGCCCTGCGCCAGATGCGACCGGGAGACGCGCTCCTGGTCCACGGAACCCTGCCCCCAGCACACATCCGAACGAGGCCGTGGTGGAAGGAGCGCCGGCTCCGCGAGCGCGCAGAGGCCAAGCCGGTCGAGGCAGGAGAGGACCGGTGAAGCCGTTCCTTCGCCCGGTCGACCGGGGGGCAACTCGCCCCCGTCGGATGGGAGTCCGAGCCCGCCGGGCTCTGGAAGGGCCGCGAGGTCGATGTCGTCTACGACCCGAACCGACACCGGGTCCTCGTCGTCAGAGGCGACCTCGAGGCATCGACCGAAGCCGCCTTGCGGGACGACGGATGGAAGCGCCAGATCCACACCCAGGACAACAGCCTCTGGGTCTGCGACGAGGTCGAGCTCGCCCTCACCCGGGTGCGGGATGACCTAGCCCAGATCTCACAGCCCCAGCTGGAAGCGCCAACCCCGAGCCCGCCGGAGCTGGGCGGCATCGCATGAGCGGCAACCGTCCTGCCCTCGCCAGACGAGACAGGCATACGCTGTGAAAGGCGCTCGGAGCAGCCGCCCCGTCGAACAGCTGAGCCTGTTCGACCAGCCGCTCCCTCCCGATGATGCCGGCGACCCGCCAACGCAGGAGGCACCAGTCGATGAACACCCAGGACCCACAGCCCTCACCCCAGCCGGCGGCGGACATCGCCGACCTCCGGGATCAGATCCTGGGCGTACCCCGGCCGTCGGAGGATCCCGAGGCCTACCGGCTCCGCAGCTACCAAGCACTGCGACAAGCACGGGAGATCGCCACGGAACCGGTGGTCGACCTGCAGCAGGACCGGCCGATGCCTGGCGACCAAGAGGACACCGCCCTGGCCAACTACCACTCGGCACTGGATCTCATAGCGACCAGCCTGAACAGGCCCCTCGACAGCTAGCTCCCAGCGCTGAACGCC
Organism: Aquihabitans sp. G128; assembly: GCF_019048865.1. Lineage (GTDB taxonomy): Bacteria > Actinomycetota > Acidimicrobiia > Acidimicrobiales > Iamiaceae > Aquihabitans. Next base: position 4,208,027 of record NZ_CP077604.1, read on the forward strand.
CACCCGCGTTTCGGCCGACAAGCCAAGGCGACCTGGCGCCACAAGGGACGAGGGCCAAGCTGCAGGCCAACCTCTCGGCCCTCCGCGTACTCGAGCGGTGCGCCATCGAGAACCGGGCAGCGACACCCGACGAGCAGGCCATCCTCGCTCGATGGGCCGGCTGGGGCGCAGTCCCGTCCGTGTTCGATCCCGCAGACCTGAGCGTCGCCGAGGAACGGGCCGAGCTTCGGACGTTGCTCGGCGACGAGGCCGCCTGGTCCGCAGCCCGACGGACCACCCTCAACGCCCACTACACGTCGGCCCCGGTCATCCAGGCGATGTGGGGCGCCGCACGCGACCTCGGTTTCACGGGTGGTCGGGTGCTCGAGCCCGGCTGCGGCTCTGGCAACTTCATCGGCCTCGCCCCCGAGGATGCGGACATCGTCGGCGTCGAGCTCGATCCGACGACCGCCTCGATCGCACGGCACCTCTACGCCTCGCGGTCGCAGATCCACACGGGCGGCTTCGAGACCTATTCGGCCCCACCGGCGACGTTCGACCTGGCGATCGGCAACGTCCCCTTCGCCAAGATCACGCCGTACGACCCCAGCCTCAACCGTGCCGGCCATGCCTTGCACAACTACTTCCTCCTCAAGAGCCTCCACCTCGTCCGACCTGGCGGCCTCGTCCTCGCTCTGACCTCCCGCTACACGCTGGACTCGCGTAGCGACTCGGCTCGACGGGCGATAGCTGACTCGGCCGACCTCGTCGGGGCGCTCCGACTTCCCGCCGGTGCCTTCAAGTCATCATCGGGGACCGACGTCGTCTGCGATCTGCTGGTCCTTCGCCGGCGGCTCGAGGGCGAGCCGCGAGGGGACCAGAGCTGGCTCGGCACCACCGACCTGGCCGGCACTGCCCCGCAGGCCGACAGCCCGAGGGTCAACCAATTGTTCGTCGATCGGCCCGACTTCGTCCTGGGCGAGCTGACCACCACACGCGGCATGTACCGGGACAACGAGATCACCGTGACGCCCACTGGTCCCCTGGAGGACCAGTTCCACATAGGTCTCCGCAGCATCGCGCACCATGCGCGGGCCAAGGGGTTGGTGTTCGTGCCGCGAGATCGCCCCGGCCCCGGTCGGGGGGACGCAGCTGCTCGGCCCGTCGAGGCAGGCGCCTACATAAATGATTTCGCCCAGGAGAGCAGCCTCGTCCGCTCACGAAGCGGGGGCTCGATCGGACGGATGGTCGACGGCAACATCGAAAGCTTCTCGCCACGGGTCAAGAAGGACCGAGCCGAGCTCCTCGCCCTCATCGAGCTGCGTGACGCGACCCGCAACGTGCTGGCCACCCAGACCAGCGGGGGAGATGACCTCGATCTGGCCGAGGCCCAGCAGGCGCTCCGCGAGCGCTACGCCGGCTACCTCGATCGCTGGGGTCCCATCAACCGGTACGGGACCGCACGCACCGGGCGCACCGACCCAGAGACGGGACACGAGGTCACCCGCCGCCTCCGCCCGCGCATGGGTGGGTTCCGGGACGATCCGGACTGGCCGCTCGTGGCCGCCCTTGAGGTCTTCGACGACGAGACCCAGCGGGCAGAGCCAGCACCCATCTTCACCAAGCGAGTCGTGGCCCCTCCGGCGGACCGACACCGAGTCGAGACCCCGGCCGAGGCCATCGCCGTCAGCCTCGATGAGCTCGGGCGGGTCGACCTCGGGCGGATCGCTGCCCTCCTCCACCTCGCCGGGCCCGCCGAGGCCCAGGAGGCAGTGCATGAACTGACCTTCGGTGACCCCACAACGGGAGAACCGGTCACTGCAGCGCGCTACCTCTCGGGCGACGTCCGGTCGAAGTTGCGCATCGCCGAGGAAGCAGCAGCCGTCGATGACGCCTTCGACCGCAACGTCCGGGCGCTCCGATCCGCGCTGCCGGAACAGCTCGAGCCGGAGGCCATCACCGCTCGACCCGGAGCGACCTGGATCCCAGCAGGAGACATCGAAGACTTCTGTGCGGAGGTGCTTGCCTCCGAGGTGCTGGTCGAGCACCTCCCGGACCTCGCCTCCTGGACGCTGTCGCTGCGGTCCGGGGGGCGCGCCGGGGTGTCCCTGAGCTCCGAGTGGGGCACTGCACGAGCAGACGCCGTCACGCTCCTCGACGCTGCCCTCAACCAGCGGCTCCACAACGTCACCGACCCCACCGAGGACGGTCGACGGATCCGCAACGACGCCGAGACGCTCGCAGCCCGGGACAAGCAGGCCGCCCTCTCGGACCGATTCTCCGACTGGGTCTGGGAGGACGAGGACCGAAGCGGTCGACTCTGCGATCGATACAACGAGCTGTTCTGCTCCGTGCGACTACCGACCCACGATGGCAGCCACCTCACGCTGCCGGGGCTGGCTGACACCTTCGTCCCACACGACCACCAGCGAGACGCCGTGGCCCGGGTCCTGGCCGACGGCCGAGCACTCCTGGCCCACGCCGTCGGCGCGGGCAAGACGGCCACCATGGTCATGGCCGCTACAGAGCTGCGGCGTCTGGGCATGGCCACCAAACCGGCGGTCGTGGTGCCGAACCACATGCTCGAGCAGTTCTGCCGTGAGTGGCTCCAGCTGTACCCGACCGCACGGATCCTCGTCGCCGACCGTGACCGGCTCAGCAAGGAACGACGCAAGGAGTTCGTCGCCCGCTGCGCAACCGGCGAATGGGATGGCATCGTCTTCACCCACGCCGGCTTCGCCCGGCTCCCGCTGGCTCATGACCAGCTCTGCGCCTACCTCGCCGAGCAGCTCGGTCGGGCGCGAGCTGCTCTGACGGTGTCGGCCTCTGGCAAGGCCCTGAGCGTCAAGAAGCTGGAGCGCCGGATCGCCCAGCTCGAAGCCACCTACGAGCAACTCCTGGCGGAACGCAACCACGACGACGGCATCACCTTCGATGAGACGGGCATCGACTACCTGTTCTGCGACGAGGCGCACGCCTACAAGAACCTGCGCGTCGATTCCTCGATCGACGGAGTCGCCACCAAGGGCTCGCGGCGTGCGCAGGACCTCGACGCCAAGCTGTGGGCCCTGCGCCGGCGCCATGGAAGTCGCGTGGCCACCTTCGCGACGGCCACGCCCGTGGCCAATTCGATGGCAGAGCTGTGGGTGATGCAGAGCTACCTCCAGCCCGACGTCCTCGAGTCCGCCGGGCTGCGGGCGTTCGACGCTTGGGCCGCGACCTTCGGCCGGACCCACACGGCCCTGGAGCTCGCACCCGATGGCGCCAGCTACCGGATGCAGACCCGCTTTGCCCGCTTCCAGAACGTCCCCGAGCTCCTCGGCCTCTACCGTCAGGTCGCTGATGTCCGCACCAGCGAAGATTTGGGCCTACCGGTTCCGACGCTCGCCGACGGCAAGGTCCAGACGGTCGTTGTCCAGCCTGCCGATGCCCTCATCGACTACGTCGCCGACCTGGCCTCACGGGCCGAAAGGATCCGCAGCCGCGCGGTCGACCCGGCCGAGGACAACATGCTCAAGGTCACCGGCGACGGACGACGAGCTGCCCTCGACCTCCATCTCGTAGGGCTCGAGGACGATGCCTGCGATGCCGGCAAGATCGCCACCGCCGCGAACCACATCGCCCGGATCCACCACGCAACCCGGCACCTCACGTACCTCGACGATCTCGGCGAGGAGGCCGTCCGCTCCGGCGCCCTCCAACTCGTCTTCTGCGACGTGTCCACACCCGCCGCCGCCGGTTGGAACGCCTACCACGAGCTCCGAACCCACCTGGCCGACCGAGGCGTGGACCCCGCAACGGTCCGCTTCATCCAAGAAGCGCCGAACGACCAGGCGAAGGCGCGCCTCTTCGCCGGTTGCCGAGACGGGAGCGTGGCCGTCCTGGTCGGTTCGACCGAGACGATGGGGGTCGGCACCAACGTCCAGGCTCGTGCCGTTGCGTTGCACCACCTCGACTGCCCCTGGCGTCCCGCTGACATCGAACAGCGAGAAGGCCGGATCCTGAGGCAGGGCAACCAGAACCCCGAGGTACAGGTGCTTCGCTACGTCACCGAGGGAAGCTTCGACACCTACATGTGGCAGACGCTCGAACGGAAGGCAGCGTTCATTGCGCAGGTCACTCGTGGCGACCTGCCCGACCGCGATATCGACGACATAGGCGATCTGGCCCTCACCTACGCCGAGGTCAAGGCACTGGCGACGGGCGACCCACTCATCCTCGAGAAGGCGTCAGTCGACGCCGAGGTCTCGAAACTCATGCGTCTCGAACGCGCACCAGGATGACCAAAGTCGGCTCCACCGGACGATCGCGAAAGCCGGCCAGGTCGTGGTTCGCTGCGATGAGCGGTTGCCCGTCCTGAATCGCTGCTGCGAGATCGTTGAAGACACCCACGGTGACCGGTTTGCCATGGAGATCGATGGGCAGGTCCACCGGGACCGAGGCGATGCAGCTCGTCACCTCGCAAAGGTGTTGCTCGATGGGGGAAGCTCCGTCAGTTGCCAGGATGGAGCCAGAGCGGTGGGAAGGCTCGGCGGTCTTGGTCTGGCCGCCGTCCGGCTCCCATCCGAGCCCGCAGAACTTCGGATCCTGGTCGTCGAAGCGCAGATCGATCTGGTCGTCGGGCGCGAAGACATCCAGGCAAACCCAGGATCGATCGTCACAAAGCTCGAGCGCAGGCTCCAAGGGCTCCCAAGGGCGGCTGCGTCGGCGAGGACCGAGCGTGACACGGCGGAGATCGAGTTGGTCAGGGCGCGTGAACGACTCGGACAGCCTTGGGACCGTTGCGATGACCTCAACGAGTTCCGGCATCGGCAGCGAGAACTCGACGAGGAACTGGCGCTGAGGGCCGTCGCGCCAGGCGCGGAGGTGTGCCCCGAGAATGCCGGGCCCGGCGGGCTACTCCGAGGCTGAGATCAGGACCTCGCCACGCCCGATCCGACAACTGGGCTTCGTGCGGTCGTGGTTGAAGTGGCCTTTGCCAGCCGGACACACGCAACGACCAGGCCGGCCACGAGGAGCAGGACCACTGCTCCCGCCAGAAGCTGGCCGCTTCCCGAGGTCGCGGCTGGGGGGACGTAGAGGGATCGCCGCTGGCTCGTGGTCTGGTGCTCCTTGACCGGTACCCAGGCCTCGAGCTTCTGGCCTGAGGTGTCCACGAACTCGACATACACGAACCAGCGGCCAGCGCTCATGCCGCTGATCTTGCCGACGAACTGGCACGACCGATCAGGGGATGGACTGCTTCGGAGTGGTCCGGTGAGGACTACCCCGGATCGTCGGGCGACCGACCGCGTAGGAGTCAATCCATCGCACGGCTCGGGAACGGTGAGCGAGATCGAAGCGACGGCCGTTGACCGTGTGACGTTCATGTTTGCTATTGATCGCTCGGTGCCTTGGCCTGGATCGTGCGCGGTCGCTTGATCCGCTGCTGCGCCCATGGCGACCATTGCCATGAAAGCGACGAGGAGGGACTTGAAGCCGATCGACCGGACCTGCGGAGCGAACGACCAATCCCCGTGGATCCAGCCGACGAGGGTCGCAGCGGCGAGCGAGAGCGCAACCGCCAACGGCAGTTGATCCAGCGGAACCAGCGCGGCCACATCGGCTTGCGCCTGCAAGGCGGGCCACCAGATCAACGGAGTTAGGCAGGCGGCCACCGCCAGCCGGAGCCGTAGTGGCCGGTGGCCAACCGACGCTGCGACTCCAACTGCCAGGAGGATCGGTGGGACGAACGACCCGGAGAATCCTGCTGACGGGAGCCCGGTCGCCACGATCGCTCGCAACGCCGTGTACAGGGCCGCTGCCTGCAGAGGCCGCCACCTCCCGGGCCAGAGATCGTCGATCAGCGCGAGGGCCAAGCAAAGGCCGAGACTGGCCACGGGCAGGTACCAGAGCACCGAGAACTGCGGCACATCAGAGTCGTACTCGAGGACGGGGATCTGGAGCGCTCCGATGACCCCGCACGCCGCGAACAGCCGTGCGGCATCCGCGCCTTGGCCTGTTGTGGATCGGAGGCCGGCCAGCACCCCGACGGATAGGCACAGAGTCCCTGCCACGGCGAGCAGATGGGGCGGAGACCAGAGGACCGCGTCGCGTCCGTAGAGTTCGTGCCACGCGTTGTCGAGCGGCGCACTCGCAAGCGTCACGAGACCGCCGATGCCAGCGATCAACAGCGCCGGGTCCGCCGCGAGCGCTCTGACATTCCGCAGACCTGCTGATCTCCAGCGGGTCACGGCCCACGCGAGCACCGAAAGCGAGGTGATGAGGACGCCGCCGTAGAGCAGGAGATGGGGTGCAATCGCGAACTCGTCGCGCCCCTTGTCGGTGTGCCAGGCATCGTCCCAGTAGGTCGCGCCCAAGGCCATGACGGCACCAACGGCGGCGACAAGCCCAAGTCTCACAGGCATCGCGCCGGGTCGGTCTGGCATCGCGCCGGGTCGGTCTGGCATCGAGGCGAGGGGTGCTTCGGTCATTGCACGATCCTCGACCCAGGAGGCCTGGCCGTGCTTGAACGAATCGGCTAGATCGAGAGTCGCCACCGGGCGATGCGGGCTACGTCTGACGGTGCGATCCCGAACATGCGGCGGAAGGTGCGATGCAGGTGAGAGCTGTCTGCGAACCCGGCCGCGTGTGCCGCACTGGTCAGATCCTGCGCCCGGGCCGTGGCCGAAGCGGCCAGCTGGAGCCGCTCCCACAAGACCCAACGTCCGAGTGGGATCCCTCGAGCGGTGCTGAACCGATGGGAGAGTCGGCTCGGCGAGATCGACAGAGCGGCGGCGATGTCGGTGAGGCGGATCGGCCCCGGGAGTCGCTTCCGGACTTCCTCCGCCGCAGCGGCCACGAGCTCGTCGGCCGCAAGAGCGCCAGCCGATCCGAGTCTCGCGAGGAGGAGTTCGACCTGTTGTTCAGCCAGCCCCGAACCGAGACCGAGTCCGAGCGACTCAGCAGTCCGGGCCCAAGCGGCCGGGTCGGGCGCAGACACAGTGGAGACGAGCGTCGGCTCGAGATAGGTCATCACCGCAAACTGGCCTTCGGCGGTCAGCTGGTGCGCTGCGTCGGCCGGGATCATCAGCAATCGGGCCGTCGTGATCGCACCAGCTGCGCTCCTCACCTCGACCGACTGGAGCGCGTCGATGATCTGGACGGCGTGATGTGCGTGCGTCTCCGTGGAGACGACGGGCCCTTCGTAGCGAAGCCACCCCGATCCGAGGACGATCTCGCCGATCCAGGATCCCGTCATGGCCTTGTGACCGGTCCGGAATGCACCGCTACCACTGACCCTGCGCCAGGCGCGGGAGGTCTTTGCGCCACTGGTTCTGGGAGACGTCGTGGTTGTAGAGGCGATGTGAAACGTTGTCCGGGCTGAACACGAACACCCGAGCCTGATGTCCGACCTCTCCGCCGACGGGCGTCCCGGGCTGGGCGAAGACGACCGGTGCCATCTTCAGATCGCTGATCGCCTGGTCGATCTGGTCGGCCTCCCCGGTGAGGCCGACGAAGGAGTCGTCGATGCCAGCCAGGTACGAGCGCAGCGCCTCCGGGGTGTCCCTGTCTCGATCCACTCCGACGAAGAGGACGAGAGCGTCAGAGCCGGGTCTCCGTCCCAGGGTGCGCTTCGCTGCGGCCATAGTGTTCAAGAAGATCGGGCAGACGTCGGGGCAGTTCGTGTAGCCGAAGAACAAGACGGTGAGCCGTCCTTCGGTCGCACGTCTGAACGGGAACGGGGCCCCGTTGAAGTCGATGAGATTGACATCGGGCTTGTCGAACGGGGGGTCCAGCAGGCTGCCGGCCCAACTCGGGTCCGATTCACGGTCCACCGCCTCGATGGAGTCGCCGGTGCAGCCAACCAGTCCGACGGTGACGACTGCGGCGCCCAGTCGGAGGATCTCGCGCCGTTTCCAGCCGCGTGGTGGACGCCGCGAATCTGGGTCCCGGGCTCGCGCTGACTCAGCAGCTTCGTTCATCGGTGGGGTTCCTGTGCCTTCAAGGTCTCGCTACTACGCAATGTAGGACAGGGCTCGGGTCGGCCTGAAGTCAGACCTCGGGCATGAACGCAACCGGGTTGGCCAGGAACCGGCTCGCGCACTCCGGGGAACACAGGTACCAGACCGTCCCCGCCATGGTGATCGCCGCGATCTCGCGGCCCACCGCCAGGCGCATCTTGCAAACCGGGTCGATTCGATAGCTGGGTGTGCGTACCGTCGTGAGCTCGAACAGCTCGAGTTCCTCGGCGACGTTCTTGAGCTTCCTGTGCCCGATCGACGTTGCGATCTCTACGGGGAGTCGTCCGGCCACCGCCGCAGTGGCCAGAACCTGCCCCCCTGCTGCTTGGCCGGCGACCCTAGAAGCGATGTTGACCGTTGCGCCATAGGGATCGCCTCGCCGCCACGTCAACGGTCCGTGATGCAGGCCCGCTCGAAGTTCCGGGAAGGTCAGGTCCCGCGACGTCCGGTTGACGATGCGCAGGATCGCCGTGACCGCCTGAGCCGGGTCGTCGAACACGAGCAGTCCTGCGTCGCCGATCATCTTGAGGAGCCGACCACCATCGGGAAGGTCTCGGGTCAACGTCTCCTCGAAGAGGTCGATCAGCTCGACGGCATGGTGGTCGCCGTGCGCTTCGGTCACCGCGGTGAACCCGGCAAGGTCGACGAAGGCCACCGACGCCTCGTCAGGTTCGAACGGGGGAGTGATGGGGAGACGGTGGATCGACATGAACCTAGGTCAAGTGGAGTTTTCGGCCGGCGACGGATCGACCTGGGCGGTGGCGCTCATGCCCGACGCTCCGGTCCGACCTCGGTGATCACGGTACGAGGTCAAGCGGGCTGGTCGAGGGCACCGAACCACCATGCACTCGAGGCCGCGACCAGCAACCCGACCAAGAACCAGATGTGGCCACCGAAGGCATGGATGTTGCCGATGTCCGCCTCGCAAGAGATGAACAGCGAGACGCCGCCTATGAGGAGCACGGCGCCAACGGCCTTGTGCCAGCCCGGTCGGAAGATGTAGGTGAATCGCTTCGGTGGGGTGTAGCGCTCCGACGCCCCCACCCCAGGCTCCACCGTCACGGTCCGACGGCGTGGACCTTGGTCCGGTTGCCGGCTGCGCTTCTGCTTCTTCATCTCGTGCCATCCTTCGGGTGTTGGTGTGCGGAGGCGGAGAGGCTGTCGTCGGACGGTGCTGGGGACTGGCACCTTCGAGGCTCGACGCCCGCAAGGCTGAGCAACGCAGCCACCGCCAACGCCCCGATGCCACCCGAGATGATCAGGTGCGCCCCCGGCCGCTGGCTCGCCGCCCCCCAGATCCCAGCGAAGCAGGCTGAGCCACCAGCAGCGAGGAGCGCCAGCTGCCACCGATCGGACACCTGCGGGAGCCTGCCCGCCGCGACCGACGTCGCGACGGCGAGCACGACGAGGACGGAACCCACGACGATTCCGCCAGCGAGGACTGCGCCGGCGGAGACGGCCCCGACCAGCACGAGCATCGGGATCCCGCAGCAGAGCGCACATGCGGTGACGCCCCCGGCTCGGGCAAGGACACCGGCGCCGCCGTTTCGGTTTCGGTTCAGCTGCATCCGTGCTCTCCTGCGTTCAGGCAGATGATACTACAGTGCGTAGTAACTCATCGAGGAGGCATCATGCCAGTTCGTATCCCGGTCCTGCCGCTCCGCGGCCGCCGAAAGGCTGGCCCGAAAGAGTCCGGGCTCCGATGGTTGGAGTTTGGCTCTACTGCCGTTGCGTTGGGGGTTCTCGCGCAGGCGACGCTCGCCGGTCAGATTTTGACCGGGAGGCACTGGCTCGTGGCAACCCATCGGATCCTCGCCGAGGTGCTGCCGGTGCTCGCTGCGGGTCTCGTGCTGCTCGGTTGGAAGCAGCGGATGATCGACCCAGCACGGGCGTGGCTCGTGTGGTCCCTGTCGGCGGCGCTGGTCGTTCTGGTCGCACAGACGGGTCTCGGCTTCGTAGGGCGCTCCTCGCCAGCGGCCATCGCCATTCATGTTCCCCTCGGCGTAGCGCTACTTGGGATCTATGTGGTCGTAGCGACTGCTGCCCGGGCACTTCGATCTCCCGGATGGCGCCGCGCTCGTGGTCATGGCTTCGAGGTCGCCTCGTGACGCCGTCGGCGCCCTCCTTGGCAAATTGCTTGGCCGAGGTTGATACCCCTAGGGGGTACGGGTAGGGTAGGTTCTACCGACGACGAAAGAGTCAATTGCCATGAGCACCAGCAACGCCACCTACAAGGTCCAGGGAATGACGTGCGGTCACTGCGTGAACTCGGTCGCCACCGAGATCAGGCGCATCGACGGCGTGACCGCCGTCGAGGTCGATCTGGCCACCGGCACAGTGATCGTCTCCAGCTCCGGTCCCATCGAGGATGACACCGTGCGGGCCGCCGTGGACGAGGCGGGTTACGAGGTCGTCACATGAACGTTGCGACCAAGCTCGGCGCCTACAGCGCTTCGCTCGTGCTGGTCTTCGCCGGCGCCCTGGCACTGGGATCTGCTGTTGGACCCATCGGCGGATCGAATGGTGCAAGCCACGGAGCGATCGGCCAAGACGAGGCCACCAGGGGTGGACACGACATGGCGGCCAAGGAGGTCGACCAGGCGGCGGGGCTCCAGATCTCCAGCGACGGCTACACGCTGGTACCGACGGCGACGGTGTTCGAGCCTGGCCGTGCAGTCGGCTTCTCCTTCCGCATCGACGGGCCGGACGGCAAGCCGGTCGACGACTACAAGAAGCTCCACGACAAGGAGCTCCACCTGATCGTGGTCCGCCGTGACCTGTCCGGCTACCAGCACGTCCACCCGGTCCGCGACACGAACGGGACCTGGACGGTGCCGCTGGACCTGGCCACCCCCGGTACCTATCGGGTCATGGCGGACTTCAAGCCCGCCAGCAGCGAGACCATGTCGCTCACGCTGGGCGCCGACGTCACCGTGCCAGGCAACCAACGGACCACCCCGCTTCCCGGGCCGGCCTCGACCGCCACCGTCGACGACTACGACGTTACCCTCGCAGGAGACCTCGTGGCCGGCGAAGAGTCCACTCTCACCCTCTCGGTGTCCAAGGACGGGGAACCGGTCGAGGACCTCCAGCCCTACCTCGCTGCCTACGGGCACCTCGTCGCCCTGCGGGGAGGAGACCTCGCGTACCTCCACGTCCACCCTGACGGTGCGCCCGGCGACGGCCGCACCAAGGCGGGTCCGGAGATCACCTTTCACGCACAGGTTCCCTCCGTCGGGACCTATCGGCTCTATCTCGACTTCCGCCACGAAGGACAAGTCCGCACCGCCGAGTTCACCGCAGAGGCCGCACGCCGCGGCTCCGACACGACGCCGGACACCCACAGCGACGGCCACGACCAGATGGACATGGGTTCATGAGCAACACCACCAGCACGAACCGAATCGACCTCGACATCACCGGGATGACCTGCGCATCCTGCGCCAACCGGATCGAACGGCGCCTCAACAAGGTCGAGGGGGTCACCGCCACCGTCAACTACGCGACCGAGAAGGCGTCGGTCACGTTCGACGAGAACGTCGAGCCTTCGGACCTGATCGCCCAAGTCGAAGCAGCCGGGTACCAGGCCCGACTTCCGCACGGTGATGCCGACGAGGCCGACGGGAACCCTGATGAGGACCCGACCCGAGCGTTGCGGACCCGGTTGATCATCTCGACGATCCTGACCGTTCCCGTCGTCGCGATGGCCATGGTGCCGCTGTTCCAGTTCGACAACTGGCAGTGGCTGTCGCTCACCCTCGCTACGCCGGTGATCGTGTGGGGAGCGTTTCCGTTCCACCGGGCCGCCTGGGTCAACCTGCGCCATGGCGCGGCGACCATGGACACGCTCATCTCCATCGGCACCCTCGCCGCGCTCGGTTGGTCGCTCTACGCACTGTTCTTCGGCGATGCCGGCATGGCGGGCATGAAGATGGCCTTCGAACTCACGATCCAGCGCGGCTCAGGCGCTGACGAGATCTACCTCGAGGCCGGTGCAGCGGTGACGACGTTCATCCTGGCTGGCCGCTACTTCGAGGCCCGGGCCAAGCGGCGCAGCGGCGCTGCCCTCGAAGCGCTGCTGGAACTCGGCGCCAAGGATGTCGTCGTCCTGCGAGACGGGCGAGAGGACCGGATCGGTATCGACCAGCTGGTGGTCGGCGACCTCTTCGTCGCTCGGCCCGGCGAGAAGATCGCCACCGATGGTGTCGTCGACGACGGGACCTCTGCCATCGACGCCTCGCTGCTGACCGGCGAGAGCATCCCCGTGGAGGTCGGCCCCGGTGATCCCGTCACCGGAGCCACGGTCAACGCTGGCGGTCGTCTCATCATCCGAGCCACGCGCGTCGGCTCCGACACCCAGCTGGCCCAGATCGCCCGTCTCGTCACCGACGCCCAGAACGGCAAAGCCGCCGTCCAGCGACTGGCCGACCGCATCTCCGGCGTGTTCGTGCCGGTCGTCATCGCCCTCTCACTGGCGACCCTCGGCTTCTGGATCGGTACCGGCGAAGGTGCAGCGGGGGCGTTCACGGCCGCAGTCGCCGTCCTGATCATCGCTTGCCCCTGCGCCCTCGGGCTCGCCACTCCCACCGCGCTGCTCGTAGGCACCGGACGCGGAGCCCAACTTGGCATCCTGATCAAGGGGCCTGAGGTGCTCGAGTCCACCCGCAAGATCGACACCGTCGTGCTGGACAAGACCGGCACGGTCACCACCGGAAAGATGGCCCTCGTCGAGGTGATCGTGGCCGACGGCACCGACCGGGACGACGTGCTGCGTCTCGCCGGTGCGCTCGAACACGCCTCGGAGCACCCGATCGCCCAGGCGATCGCAGCGAGCGCCATCGCCGAAGTAGGTGACCTCTCGCCGGTGGAGTCCTTTGCCAACCACGAAGGCCTGGGTGTCTCCGGGATCGTCGACGGCCACGCCATCGTCGCCGGGCGCACCTCGCTTCTGGCCGACTGGGCCCTGCACCTCACCCCGGAGCTCGAAGCGGCCAAGGCGTCCGCCGAGGCCAAAGCGCAGACCGCCATCGTCACCGGCTGGGACGGGCAGGTCCGCGCCGTCCTCGTGGTGGCCGACACGGTCAAGCCGACCTCGGCCGAAGCGATCCGCCAGATGCGGGACCTCGGGTTGTCACCCGTCCTGCTCACCGGCGACAACGAGGCTGCGGCGAAGGAAGTCGCCCGCCAGGTCGGCATCGACGAGGTCATCGCCGAGGTCCTGCCATCGGAGAAGGTCGACGTCGTCCGCCGCCTCCAAGGCGAGGGCCGAGTCGTGGCCATGATCGGCGACGGCGTCAACGACGCCGCCGCCCTCGCCCAGGCCGACCTCGGACTTTCCATGGGCACGGGCACCGACGCAGCCATCGAGGCCAGCGACCTCACCTTGGTCCGAGGTGACCTTCGTGCGGCGCCCGATGCCATCCGCCTTGCCCGGCGCACCCTCGGCACCATCAAGACGAATCTGTTCTGGGCCTTCGCCTACAACGTCGCCGCCATCCCCTTGGCCGCAGCAGGTTTTCTCAACCCGATGATCGCCGGAGCAGCGATGGCGCTCTCCAGTGTCTTCGTGGTGTCGAACAGCCTCCGACTGCGCAGGTTCACGCCGCTCACCAGCCACGCGGAGCCGGGGCCCGGAACGCTCGAGCTCGTTGCCGGAACCAGCCCCGAGCCAACAGTGTTGGCGTAGACTACGGTACCCCCGTACCGTATGTGACAGGTTCAGACGAGGAGCAGCGTGGCCGGATACCAGATGCAGAAGGAAGACATCCTCAAACGGCTGGGGAGGGTCGAAGGGCAGGTCCGTGGCATCAGTCGCATGATTGAGGACGACCGGTACTGCATCGATGTGCTTGACCAGGTCGCGGCGGTCACCCGAGCTCTCCAACAGGTCTCCATCGGCCTCATGCACGACCACCTCAGCCACTGCCTCGTCGAAGCCGTCGCCAACGGCGGCGACGAAGCCACCAGCAAGATCGACGAAGCCACAGCAGCAATCGCGCGACTCGTGAAGTCCTGACCGACCAAGGCCGCCCCAAGCGGCCACTGAGGAAGCCACCATGGCCACCCACACAGATCACACTGCCAGCACTGGCAACGGTCACGTCGAAAGGCCCGATCACGACGGCCACGACCCAGACGTCGCCGCCAATGAGCAGGCCGGACATGGCGCTCATGCTGGTCATCACGTGGAGATGTTCCGGCGGCGGTTCTGGTGGAGCCTGTTGCTCACCGTGCCGCTGGTCGCCACCAGCCACATGGTCATGGACTGGTTCGGCTACTCCCTGGACTTCCCGGGCATGGGCCTGGTCGGGCCGGTGCTGGGCACGTTCGTGTTCCTGTGGGGCGGCTGGCCGTTCCTGACCGGCGGGGTCCAGGAGGCCAAGGCCCGCCAGCCCGGGATGATGCTGCTCATCGCCATGGCGATCACCGTCGCCTACGGGGCGTCGATGGCCACGTCGCTCGACTGGTTCGACCTCGACTTCTGGTGGGAGCTCGGCGCCCTCATCTCGATCATGCTGCTCGGCCACTGGCAGGAGATGAAGGCCCTCGGCCAAGCCCAGGACGCCCTCGCCGCCCTCGCTGCCCTGCTGCCCGACGAAGCCGACCGCATCAACGCCGACGGCTCGACCGAGACCGTCCCCGCCGGCTCGCTCACCGTCGGCGACCTCGTCCTGGTCCGTTCCGGGGGCCACGTCCCGGCCGACGGGGACATCACCGAAGGTGAAGCCGAGCTCGACGAGTCGATGATCACCGGCGAGTCCCGCCCGGTCGCCAAGGCGCCCGGCGACCACGTCGTCGCCGGCACGATCGCGACCGACTCCTCGATCCGGGTCGAGGTCACCGCCGTCGGTGACGACACGGCCCTGGCCGGCATCGGCCGGCTCGTGGCCGAAGCCCAGGCCTCCGGGTCCCGGACTCAGGTCCTGGCCGACCGCGCCGCTGCGCTGCTCTTCTACGTGGCCACCACCTCAGCCGTCATCACGGCCATCGCCTGGTCTCTGGTCGGCGACCCGAACGAGGCCGTGGTCCGGGTCGTGACCGTGCTCGTCATCTCCTGCCCCCACGCCCTCGGGCTCGCCATCCCGCTCACCACGTCGCTCTCCAGCGCCATGGCCGCCCGCAACGGCATCCTCATCAAGGACCGCTTGGCCCTCGAAGCCAGCCGCACCCTCGACGCGGTCCTCTTCGACAAGACCGGCACGCTCACCAAGGGCCAGCACACCGTCATCGGCACCGCCGCCGCACCCAGCTCGACCAACGACGACGTCCTGCGCATCGCCGCCGCCGTCGAGGCCGACAGCGAACACCCCCTCGCCCGGGCCATCGTCCGTGCCGCCGACGACGCGGGCGATCACGCCCAGGCGACCGACTTCCGCTCCATCACCGGCCGCGGCGTCGAAGCCACCGTCGACGGCGGCCGCTTTGCCGTCGGTGGCCCCGCCCTCCTTCGCCAACGAGACCTCACCACCCCCGCAGAACTGACCGACGACATCGACGCCTGGACCAGGCGTGGAGCTGCGGTCCTCTACCTCGTCCGAGACTCCACCGTCATCGGGGCCCTCGCCCTCGAGGACGAGATCCGGCCCGAGGCCCGCGAGGCCATCGAGGCCCTGCACCGCATCGGGCGGCGCGTCGTCATGATCACCGGTGACGCCCAGCAGGTGGCCGACGCCGTCGCCGCCGACCTCGGCGTCGACGAGGTCTTCGCCGAGGTCCTCCCCGAGGACAAGGCCAACAAGGTCGCCGAGCTCCAAGGGCGAGGACTCAAGGTCGCCATGGTGGGCGACGGCGTCAACGATGCCCCCGCCCTCGCCCGAGCCGACGTCGGCATCGCCATCGGCGCCGGAACCGACGTTGCCATCGAATCCGCCGGTCTCATCCTCGCGAGCTCCGACCCACGCGGCGTCGTGTCCATCATCACCCTCGCCAAGGCCACCTACCGCAAGTCCCTCCAGAACCTCACCTGGGCCGCCGGCTACAACATCATCGCCATCCCCCTCGCCGCCGGAGCACTCCAGTGGGCCGGCGTGTCGATGCCCCCCGCCGTGGGCGCCATCCTCATGAGCGTCTCCACCATCGTCGTCGCCCTCAACGCCCAGCTCCTCCGCCGGGTCGACCTGCGGTCGGGTTCCTGAGCCAGGCCTTGGCCGGTGGCAGGACAGGTTCTCGTGTCATCACCGACGCGCTCATGCAAGGCCCGCGGGAGGGCCGTCCGGGGTGTACGCCTCGCGTGGTCCTCACGTCGTCACCTCCGGCGGTCGACTTGGTCGGCGTGACCTTCGACCGACAACGGGGGCGAGGTGCGAGGTGCCACCTCCCCGCGTCCCGTCAGCCGGAGTGCAATCGCGGCGCCGACGATCGCAATTCCGCTGACCCAGAGGTTGATGCGAATGCCGAAGACGAGCGAGGCGGCGTCGGATCGAAGCGCTTCGACCCACAAGCGACCGACCCCGTAGCCGAGTACGTAGAGGCAGAACAGCTGACCGCGACGCAGCGTGGCTCGGCGGCCGAGCCAGATCAGACCGGCGGCGAGCGCGAGGTTCCACAACCCCTCGTAGAGGAAGGTGGGATGGAAGGTGGCGGCGTCGAGGTAGCGCGTAGGCCGGTTCTCGCGATCGATGCGTAGCGCCCAGGGCAGTCCAGAAGGGCGGCCGAAGACCTCCTGGTTGAACCAGTTGCCCAGTCGCCCGATTGCCTGCGCAACCGGCAGGGCCGGCGCTACGGCATCAAGCATCTCGGGAACGCGAACGCCGCGCCGCCTGGCGATCCAGACCCCCACGACGACGCCACCGGCGATGCCCCCGGGTATCCCGAGGCCCCCGTTCCAGATGGCGAGCGCCGCTCCCCAGTCTGCCCGATAGGTCTTCCAGTCGGTGGCCACGTGATAGGCCCGTGCTCCGATCACGCCAGCCGGCACCGCCCAGAGCGCAATCGTTCCGACATCGTCTGGGTCCCCTCCTTGGGCCTGCCACCGGCGAGTGGTCATCGACACGGCTGCGATGACGCCCAAGGCGATCATCAGGCCGTACAAGCGAAGCTGCAGTGGGCCGAGGTGCACCGAATCGAACGGCGGACTCGGGATGGCGCTGAGCACCGTCATCCCAGCGCCGGGTTCAATCGGCCGCGGAGCCTGGCTCGGCGCGTCTGGGTGATAGCGGGGGCGACGTGGATCACGAAGCAAAACTACTACACTATGTAGTTGAGAAGCTCCCCGCGACGTAGCTGCTACAGGGCGTCGTAGATAGCCTGAAGTCCAACCCTTCCAAGGAGATCTCCGTGAAACGCATCATCGCCGCCCTGTTCGCCGCCACCCTTCTGCTCGCAGCGTGCGGGGGCTCCGACTCCGCCGGGTCCGGTTCCGGCTCGGGCTCAAGCGCGTCCGCCGACTTCAACGATGCCGATGTGGCCTTCGCCCAAGGGATGATCCCGCATCACAAGCAGGCCGTCGAGATGGCGGATCTAGCGCTCAAGAACGCCAGCTCTGACAAGGTGACCGCTCTGGCCAAGAAGATCAAGGCGGCCCAGGATCCGGAGATCAAAACCATGGAGGGCTGGCTGTCGGACTGGGGGCAGTCCGAGACCACATCGTCCTCAGACATGGGCGGAATGAATCATGGGTCTGACACGACCATGGGGAGCGACATGGGCGGCATGGGAATGATGTCTGACAAGGACATGGCGGATCTCGAAGCGGCCACCGGGTCAGAGTTCGACACGATGTTCCTCAAGATGATGGTCAAGCACCACAAGGGCGCTGTCGAGATGGCCAAGATCGAGAAGGCCGACGGTCAGAACGCCGATGCCAAGGATCTGGCCGACAAGATCATCGCCGCCCAGGAGGGCGAGATCACGGAGATGCAGGCGCTCCTCGACGGTGGCGTCTGAGATCCGCGGCGGGAGGGTGGTCGCCCGTCCCCTCCCGCCGCGAGGTCGCGAGCTCGGTCAGGACCCTGCTTGACTCATAGAGAACGGGCCGGCTCGATGGAGGACTTGTGATGTCGCAGCGCCGCCCGATGGGCGCACTCGAAACGGCGGTGCTCGAGCACGTGTGGGCAAGCCCTCACGGTTTGACGCCCCGCCAGGTCTTGGATGCCCTCGAGGGTGACCTTGCCTACACCACCGTCATGACCATCATGAACCGCTTGTGGACCAAGGGCGTTCTCGAGCGTGAACGGGAGGGCAGAGCCTTCCGGTATGCACCGGTGTTCTCGGAGTCTGAGCTCGTCGCCGGTCGGATGGCCAAGGCGCTTGAGGTGGCTAGCGATCGAGAAGCCACGTTGAGCCGGTTCGTCCGAGAGCTCACCAACGAGGACGAGGCCCTCCTTCGGTCGCTGTTGCGCAAGGAAGGCTGAGGGTGTCGTTCGGATTCATCGCCCCGCTCCTGGTGGCCGCGATGGTTGCGCTGGTCGCCGGTCTTCTGCAGTCGAGGCTTCGCCCCCAGGTCGCCGCGCAGAGCCTCGCGGTTGCTTGCGTCTCAGTCGCCGCAGCCACCATCTGGGCCCTGCTCACGTTGGTGCTCGGTGCCCTGGCGGAGAACTCGTTCATTGATCGGTGGTCAGCATGGTGCCCGGAGCTCTACCGCGCCGATGACCACGTCTCCGCATGGATCGGCTTGGGCGCAGGACTCATCCTCGGCGCAGTGCTCTACCGGGCAGGTTGCGCCGCACGGCGCGAACGACGGACGCGCCAACGGCTCCCCGATTGTGAGCACGGCGTGCTCATCTTGGAGAGCGAGCAGCCTGCTGCGTATGCCGTGCCGGGCCGCCGCGGGGGCATCGTCGTGTCTCGGGGGATGATCGAAGCCCTTGAGCCCTCGGAGCGTGCGGTCCTGTGGGCGCACGAGCGTTCGCATCTCAACCACAAGCACCACCGGTACCTCGTGGCGACCGAGATGGCGGCGGCGATCGTCCCCCCACTTCGGGGCCTGGCGGATCAGGTCCACTTCGCCACCGAGCGTTGGGCCGACGAGGACGCGGCGATGGAGGTTGGTGGGGATCGGCAGTTGGTTGCTCGGGCCATCGCTCGCGCCGCGATCGCCTCGGTCGACCACGGCCGAACGGCCATGGCAATGGCGGACACCGGCGTCGGCGACCGTGTCCGCGCCATGATCGACATCGATCGTCGGTTCCTCGCTCCGGCGATCGGCGCCCTCGTCGGGTTGGTGGTGATGACCTCCACCCTTGCGGGCTCGGGTCTGCAGCTCCATCACCTCTTGGCCTTCGTCGCTCACGTCTGCGGAGGCAGCTGACCTCGCGGCACCGGGGCCCATCGACTACAGCTTGTAGCAGATGGTCGCATCGGAGGGCTGGTCGAAGTGAGCTTGTACGGATGGGTTTGGAGCCTCGTGGTGGCGGGGGGCGTGGCGGTCGGGTCGGTGTACGTGGTGGCCCCGGCGTCGATGGCCGTCGAACGGTTCGCCGACCGGCTCGTCTTCGGTGGGTTGGCGGGAGTGCTGGTCGGGAGGGCCGTTGCGATAAGCGCCGGCCAGGCCACGTTCAGCGATCCTCTCGGCGGGATCGGCGGCGACGTCGAGTTCTGGTTCGTGGTTGGGGTCCTCGGGGCGTTCGTCGCGCTGGCCTCTCGGCCCGGCCGGTGGCGCAAGGGGTCGGAACGGCTGAGCGACGTGGCCCCGTGCCTGCTGGCCGCCTTCGGCGTCTTCCAGGTGCTGTGCTGGCTGAGGTCCTACTGCAGTCCGACCGGGGCTCCCCGTTTCGGTCTGGAGCTGATGCTTGGTGGCGGCCTCGTCGCACTGGCCCTTGCGCTGCACGTGAAGTGGTCGTTGTCGCCGAACGCGCGAACCGTTCTTGCCGTCGGGGTGATCGCCGGCGACCGCCTGCTCCTGGCGAGCGGGTCGTCTGGGTTGGCCGGGGCCTGGATGTCGGCCCTCGTCCTTGCCGGGGCGATCGCGTTCCTCGGTCTTCGAGCGGCGCGCGGCTGGCGACTGCGGCAGGCAAGGCGCCACCTGCTTCGTGGCTGAGCTGTCCAACGACAGTCTGTAGTATTCGAAGCATGGCAACCCCCCCTCCCCGACGAAGTCTCGACCGACCACGCGGCATCGGCGTCCACCTCGCGCCTGTTCGTCGTGGCGCTTGTGCTGTTGGCGATCGTCGTCCTCGCCTACTTCGCTCTTGGCATGCCCGGGATGGATCACGGCCCGGCGCCCGAGGTGGAGCACGAGCAGATGGACATGTAGCCCGGGGGTCATGGCTGATCTACTACACACTGTCGTAGTAAGGTCTGGGGATGGCTCTGCTGGCACCCGCCGAGGAATCGACCTTGACCCTGCGACTGGTCGAGCTCGGCGACGTCGGGCCGACGGCGAGGCTCCATGCCAAGGCACTCCCTGGAAGCTTCTTCGTCTCCCTTGGCCCACGCTTCCTGCGGGCCTACCACCGCACCTTCCTCACCAGCCCCGCAGGGATCGCACTGCTCGCTGAATGCGACGGGATGACCGTCGGCTTCGTGGTGGGTACCGTCGACGAAGCCACGCACTATCGACACGTCGTCCGCCGGGACCGGACGGCACTGGGCGTACGAGGTATCGCATCGCTCGCCAGCCGGCCGGCGTTGGCCGGTCGCTTCGTCAGGACCCGGCTTCTTCGATACCTCAGAGGCCTCGTCCGCCTCTCGCGTCGCTCGTCGATCACCTGCGCTGATGTCGTCCACCTGCCGACGGCCGGCGTTCTCAGCCACATGGCAGTCGATGCCCCGCATCAGGGAGAGGGCATCGGCAGGATCCTCTTGGAGGCGTTCGCCGAAACCGCGAAGGCGCAAGGAGCACGAACCGTTCGGCTGGCGACGGCAACGGACAACGAGGGAGCCCGCCGCTTCTACGAGCGCGCTGGCTGGCAGCAGGGGGACGAACGCGCGGACGTCGACGGTCGACGTTGGATGCACTACTCGCGAGACCTCCGGTGAGGGCACAGCGCACGGTCGCTCTTGGTGGCCTATCGATCGCCTTGCTGCTTGCTGGATGCGGGGGCGGCGCGCGGTCGGCAACCCCTAGCAGCGACCCGAGGGCGAGCACCACGACCTCGACGGTGCTGGCGGCCGACACCTCGAGACCGGCGGTCTCCACCTCGACTCCAACTTCTACCTCGTCGACGACTTCGACCACGATCGCACCAGAGCCAACCCTGTACGCGCCGCCGCCGGGCGAGCCTGAGGCAGACCTCAAGTCCGCGGCCGCACGGTTTCTCGAGACGCTGACCACGTTCGGTCCTGGCGGTGCCCAGGAGGCATCTAGCCGAGCCCGGCTCGCGGGTGCCGGCTACGACCCCTCGCTGGCGATGCAGGCGCCACTGCTTCTCGCCGGTGCCGAGGAGTCGGTCGGAGAGATCGTGTACCCGCAGCTCGGAGGCCTGACGGGTGACCAAGCTTCGGTGATGGCGGTGCTGCGTCTTCGCAGGCGGACCTCCTCAGGCACGACGGAGACCGTCGTGCGCACCGTCGATGTTCGACTCGAACGTAGTGGCGACTGGAAGGTCACCGGAGTTGCATCCGACGGAGGCACGGCTCCGCTCGCTGCACGGCCAGACGGTCTGGCTGCGGAAGTGCTGCAGAGCCCTCGGCTCGAGATGTCCGACTCGGCGCGATGGGACGTTGCGGCGGGTCGTATCGACCAGAGGATCTTGCAACTGGTCCTGGACCTTTCCGCAACGAAGAGCCTGAGCATCACGGTCTTCGCATCGGGACATCCGACCAACGTGTTCGGCGAGAGCTCCGTGTCCAACCACACGCAAGGCCGGGGCGTCGACATCTGGGCAGTCGACGGCAAGCCGGTCGCAGGGTCTCAACCCGATGGCCCCGCCCACGAGGTTGCGGCGTCGGCTCTGGCTGCGGGCGCGACCGAGCTCGGTGCTCCCTGGGATCTCGACGGTCCCGGCGGACCGTCGTTCACCAACGCCTTGCATGCGGATCACCTCCACATCGCCTACGACAGTTGACCGATCCATCGCTCTCCCGACCCGCTCTCGGGATGGCCCTGGCAACAGGAGCGAGCCGAGCGACTGGTTTCTTCAGGACCGCCGCCCTCGCATCGGTGCTGGGGGTCACGGGCCTCGGCGATGCGTACAACACGGCGAACACCATCCCCAACATGGTCTTCACGCTGGTCGTCGGCGGTGTGCTCACGGCCGCTGTCGTTCCGATCCTCGTCCAGTCGCACGCTCTGCAGCCCGATGAACCGTCCGCAGCGAGCGCGCTCCTCGGTGTCACGCTGGTCGTCGGCATCCTCGCCAGCGTCGCCGTCGCCGTGTCTGCACCAGCGCTCGTGCGGGCCCTCACTGCGGGCGCCTCGGACCGAGCCGGCTACGAGGCCTACGTGGCGCTGACAACGAGTTGGCTTCGCTGGTTCGCTCCACAGATCGGGCTCTACGCCCTTGGGGTACTCGCCGTCAGCATCATGACGGCGAAGCGGCGTCTGTTCCTCGGGGCTGCCGCCCCCATCGCCACGAACCTCATCACCATCGGAGTGACGCTCTCCGTGGTGGGTGGCGGTGGAAGCGTTCGAGGTGGCGTGGGCAAGATCGACCCAGGCACCGTGTCGGCGCTCGGCGCAGGTACGACCTTCGCCGTCGCTGTGGCCACCGTGGTCCAGCTGTGGGGGGCATGGCGAGCAGTGCCGGGTCTTCGGCCGCACTGGAACCCTGGTCACGTTGCGGTGCGCGGCCTCGGTCGGCGTGCCGGGTGGATGCTGCTCTACGTCGGAGCGAACCAAGTGGGGCTGACCCTCGTCGTCGCCATCGCCACGTCCACCCCGGGTGGGGTGTCGGCCTACCAGTGGGCCTTCACCTTGATGCAACTGCCGTACGCCCTCATTGCCGTGTCCATCATGTCGGCGGCTTACCCAGCAATCAGCCGGGCGGTCGAGGCAACGGTCAGCGTTGCCCCGGCGGTGCGTCGGACGATGACGTCGACCTTTCGGCTACTCGTACCGGCGGCGATCGGTTTGGCCATGTTGGCTACGCCGATCGCCATCGTGCTGGTTGGAAGGAGTGGGGCAGGACTGGTCGCCGCTGCGGCCCTCGGCTTCGCGGTATCGCTCATCCCGTTCACTGCCTTCCAGCTGCTCACGAGGGTTTGCTACGCCCACCATGACACCCGCGGCCCGGCATTTGTGAACGTCGCTGTCAACCTGGTGAACGTCGGAGCAGCGTTCGGGCTGGTCGCCGTTGCTTCCTCAGCGACCCAGGTCCTCGGCGGCCTGGCCCTCGCCCACGCAACGTCCTACGGGGTCGGGGTCTTGTTGCTGGTTGCCAAGCTCGCTCACCGTCAGATCTTGACCTTTCAGGATCTGTTCGCCGGTCACTTGGGAACCTTCGCCGCTGCTGCGTTCATGGGGTTCGTCGTTTGGGTCGGCAACCAAACGGCCGGTCCTGTCGGCTCGCGCACAGAAGCTCTGGTGGTGACCGGAGCGCTGTCGGCCCTGGGCCTCGCGACCTTTGCGGTGGGCACGAAGGTCTCCCGGGTCTTGACGGGTTGGAATCGGCCGTGAACATCCACATCCAGCGTTGCCCAGTGCCGAGGTTGCGGGAGCGCGACGTGTTGATCTTCTCCTCAGTTCTGGCTCGATGTCACGAGGGAGATTCGTTGTACCGCTCCCTGATGCCCAACGAGGCCGATCGTGCTCAGCAGCTCGTTGCCATGTTCGAACACGACATCCGTGTGGGGCTGGGGCGAGCGCAGGCGATCTTCGAGGAGGGCAGGCGAGCGATCTCGTTCTGGCACCCTCCAAACGGAACCCGCCCCCGGTTCCCCATGCCCGGAGCGGTGCCAGCGGCCCGACCCGTTCTCAGAGGCCGGCTCTGGCGAGCGCAACGTTCGTTGGGTCGAGCCGAACAGCGGCTCGCACCCGCTGATCACTGGTTCCTCAGTCACTTCGCTGTCTCGCCGTCGGTGCAGGGGCGCGGCATAGGTGCCTCGATGCTTCGGGCGGGGCTCGACCTGGTCGATGCCGACGGACGAAGTTGTTGGCTCGAGACGACCCGGTCCAGCGATAGCTCGTTCTACGAGTGCGCCGGGTTCGTCACCGTTGCCGTCCTGACCGCTGCTGGCGTTCCCGCGACTGCGGTCATGCGGCGAGAGGCACGGATCCGTCCCAACTCCGATGGTGCAGGCCCCCAGCTGAGCGGGCCCGCAGGACTGTGGCCAATGTCTGTCGATCTCTCTAGGAGCAAATCATGAAGGTTCTGATGTTCGGCGTCGCAATCGCTCTCGCCGTCGCTCTCGGTGGCTGTACCAACATCAACCGGGGCCCTTCGAGCTACACCTCATCTGTCCGCCGAGACTTCCTCCGCGGCTGTGAGCAACAGTCCGAGCGCGATGGCGTTCGGCGGCCAGTGGCGATGTGCACGTGCGCCTACGACCGGCTCCGGTCCTCGCTGCCCTTCGGGGAGTTCCGCGATCTCAACGATCGATTGACGGATCGACCAGCGCCGCTGCCGCTCGAGGTACGTCTGCTGTTCCGGACGTGTCTGGAGTGAGGCCGCCCGAGACGGTTGCCGCGACGCCTGGTTGGACGCTGACTTTCTTGGATCCCGTATCTACGACATACTGTCGTAGATGGGAGATCGGCCGGTCACGGTTCGTCGGGCACGGTCGTGGCTGACCTGCGTCGTGGTGCTCGTCGTGGTCGCGGCCGTGGGCGCCGCCGCTCTGCGGGAGCCGGCACCCACATCCTTCAGCGCCTCGGGGGCGCCGCGAAGGATGCCGGAGGCGGGGACGTTTCCGAACGTCGGGGAGCAGGACTTCGAGGGGATCCTGGTCGGCCTTCGTGGCAAGCCGGTCGTGGTCAACGTCTGGGCGTCGTGGTGCGCTCCGTGTCGCACGGAGATGCCGCTGCTGCAACGAGCCGCCGATACCTACGGAGACCGCGTCGTGGTTCTCGGCGTTGCATCGAAGGATGATCCAGCGGCGGCTCAAGGGTTCCTCGATGACTTCGGATTGACCTATCCGAACGTCTTCGACTCCACGGGTCGCATCCGCGTGGCGCTGCAGGTCAGTGCGTACCCGACGACCTATGTCTTCGACCGCCGCGGAGCGTTGGTGAGCACGGTGAAGGGCGGCGTCTCGGAGCAACGGTTGGCTGCCCTCATCGAAGGGACGCTCAGATGATGGACTTCGGGCTGCTGATGAGCGTGATCGTCGCCCTGGCCGTCCCGGCAGCGCTGGCGCGGCGACGGCCCTTGCTGGGCTTCGAAGAGGGTGAGTCGGTCATCGATGTCTTCGTCGTCCCAGGAGCAGTGGGCCTCTTGGTCGGGAGGCTCGTGACCTTGGCCCTGGATGACCCCCGATCGATCGGGGGTCTGTCTGACATGTTGGTCATCCGCAGTGGTGTCGAGTTCTGGCCAGCTGTGCTATCGGCTGCGCTTGTCGTCGCATGGCAATCCCGACGTGCTGGCGTCCAAGCATTGACGCGGCTCGCTGGCCTCGCGCCCTGGGCCATGGTCGGCTACGCGTCCTACGAAGCGGCCTGCATCTTTCGGGACGGATGCTTTGGTCCGGTCGGCTCGCTCGGTCTGAAGCCGGACGGGATGGACCAGCGAATGTTCCCAATCGGTCTGGCCCTCGGGGTGGCGGTCGCTTCTGCTGCGGCCTTCGTCACGTGGGTTCATCGCCTCGGTTGGCCGCCACTCGCCATCGTCGCCAGTGCCACGGCCTTGGTGGCGCTCGCACGCAGTTGGGCGTCGATCTGGCTTCCTCGGGTCGGCGAGGCGATGACCCGCCAACAGCGAAGCTCGATCGTGGTCGCGATCCTCGCTGCCACCGCTTGTCTCGTCGAGGTCTGGTTGCAGCGGCACCAGAGGACATCGGTGGTGTCGGCGTGACAGGACCCGGACTCCTCCTTGCCCTGACGGCAGGCATGGTCGCTGCTATCAACCCTTGCGGGTTCTCGCTGCTGCCGGCCTACATCGGGTTCTTCGTCACCGGCGATGGAGCAGAGGTGTCGCTCGAGCGTCGGGTCAGCCGGGCGGTGTCATCGTCTGCGTCGGTCACGCTCGGTTTCGTGATCGTCTTCGTACTTCTCGGGGTCGTCTTGAGCTCGGTAGCGGATCGTGTTCGCGGCCAGCTTCCCTGGGTGACCATCGTGGTCGGATCGGTGCTGGTGGTCGCCGGTGTGGCCACGATGCTGGGCCGGCGTCTCCCGATGCCGTCGATCGCGGTTCGGGCGTCGAAAGGGAGAGGACTGACCGCCATGGTCAGCTACGGCGCGGTCTATGCGCTGGCGTCGCTGTCGTGCACGATCGGACCGTTCCTCGCCATCACGACGTCTGCGATCCGTCAGTCGTTGATCGGCGGCATCGAGGCCTACGTCGCCTACGCGTTCGGAATGGGCGCGATCATCCTCGCCATCGCGTTCTCGGCTGCACTGGCCCGGCCCAGACCCGTCAGCGAACTTCGCCGCCTCTCTCGTTTCGCACCTCGGTTCGGCGGCGTGCTGATGGTCGTCAGCGGTTCGTATGCCATCTGGTATGCGCGCTGGGAACTTGCGGTCTACCGCGGCGACCTCGCCCATGACCCGGTCGTCGATGCTGGGGAACGTTGGCGGCTGGCGGCGGTTGGCTGGGTCGAGCGGATCGGCCCCATAGAGCTCAGCTTGGCCATCGTGGGTGCTGTTGCGCTCACGGTCCTCATCGCCGGACTTCGGGCCGAACGGCGTCTGTCGTCGTCAGGGAACGACCCGGCCGAACCATGACCGGACTGTGCGGGTTTGCATCCATCGAAACGTCCGTCGATGACCGTGACCAGATGAGGTGGCTGGGTCTCGTCGCAATTGGGGGCCTCGTCCTCGCAGCGGGACTTGCGGTGTTCGGACCGCTCCCGGTCGACATTCCGATGCCGACACATGCGTTTGGCTGGGTCGAGCCGACGTGCGGGCTGACTCGTGGGTCGACAGCGATCGTGCGAGGAGACCTAGCGCTCGCATGGCGATACAACCCCTCCTCGTATCTGGTCATCGCAGCCGGCGCCCTTGGCTCCGTTCGGTTCGTTTCAGGCGCGGTCACGGGGCGGTGGCTGAACGCACGTCTCCACCCTCGTCCGCTGGGCTGGGTGGCGGTCGCCCTGGTCGTCGCCCTCCTGTGGGCACATCAGCAGCGGAACGCACAGTTCGTCATGGACAGCCGAGCGTGACGCAGTCGCTGCGGGCTCGAGCAGAACAGCTCCGCTCGAATCCACTCCTCACGCTGCACGGTGCTACCGGCGGCGGGTCAGACGCCAGGGCCGAGGCGATCCGCACGTACGCGTTCGCCGTTCCGTCGGATGCTGCGCTCGACCTCATCCAACGCATTGCGTCCTCTGGCGTCGTGGAGATCGGCGCAGGGACCGGCTACTGGGCGGCGCTTCTGGCCGCACGAGGTGTCGATGTCGTCGCCTACGACCCGGCCCCAGCTCCTTCTAGCGATAACCACCTCTTCGCCGGTCGGCAGCCTTGGTACGACGTCCGCGTCGGCGATGAGCACGCCGTTGCAGCCCACGTGGACCGAACGCTCCTCCTCGTGTGGCCGACCTTCGATGAGGCCTGGCCCGCCGAGGCAGCAGAGCGCTACCACCGACGGGGCGGCAGACAGGTGATCTACGTCGGGGAACCGGCTGGGGGCCTGACCGGAGACGCCCGCTTCCACGCACTGTTCGGGATGCTCGAACACTGCTTCGCCTGCGCCTACGGCCTGCTCGACAGTCCCTGCATCTGCGGCACCGAATCGATCTGGAGGCAGGCCCGGACCATGGACATCCCCCAGTGGGAAGGCTGTGAGGACCGCCTCTACATCTTCGAACGGGTCGACCCTGGTCTCGGCCACGTAGTCCCGAACCCACTTCAGAGGCGTCGTTGGCCGTGGCGGAAGGGAGCCCTTCGATGACTATTGGCGATGAGCTGGATCCTGCGCCAAGGAGTTCTCTCAGGCCTCCGTCCAGGCGCGCAACGGTGGTCGCCGGTCTCCTCGTCGCCGCAGTGGTACTGCTCGGTCTGGGGCTGGAGTTCGGGGCATCGGGGTCGGGGGAGAGCAGCACCCCCCCGACCCTCGTCTTCGCCGACCGTGCCTGCGGACCTCGACGGTGAGCCACTGCTCGCGACCCCACTCGCGCTGCCGGGCAGCGACTCCTTGACCCTGGCTGAACTGGCGGGATCCAAGATGGTCATCATCAACTTCTGGGCGAAGTGGTGTGCTCCATGTGTGGCCGAGATGCCGATCCTCGAGCAGGTCCACCGGACTGATGACCGGGTGGTCTTCGTGGGAGTGAACGAACGTGACCCTGCGGAGCAGGCGACAGCGATGGCTCGGCGAACCAAGATCACATACCGCTGGGTCCTGGACCCACGCGGAGACCTTGCCGCCGAAGCCCGAACGATCAACCTGCCCACGACCCTGATGATCAGCGCAGATGGCCAGGTGTTGGCGGCCAAGGTCGGAGCCTTCCACTCGGTGTCAGAGCTGGAGCGATGGATCGCATCAGGCATGGCAACGCCGTGACCCAGCCGCACCGGGGTGTGGGTGGTCCCATTGGCATGGGCGGCCCGACTCGGGACCTTCGACCCTGGTACGACAGGCCGTAGTAGCGGACGCTGAAGTCCTACCAGAGGAGCGTTCCATGGACCTGAAGAACTCGAAATCGCTGATCATCGCTGGGGTCGTCCTCGCGGCGGCTGCCGTAGCAACTGCCGCAGGTCTTCCGCCCGGCTTCCTCCTCATCCTCTTGGTCTGCCCGCTGATGATGGCGCTCATGATGATGGGCATGGGGGGCATGGGCCGCCGACACGGTGGAACAGAAGGCGAGACGGCGAAGCCGAAGGACAGGGCAAGCCATGAGACCTGAGGGCCCCTGCGCCGCCCGTGAGCGTCCATTCGACGGGCATGACGCCGACCTCGCCGAAGGGATGCGACTCGTCTACGGCCGGCGCCCGACACGAGTGCGAAGGGCCTACCAGAAAGGCAACCAGCGATGAGGCAAACCTCAAGAATCGGGCGAAGGGAGTTCCTCGTCCTGACCGGTGGCGCAGGTGCAGCGCTGTTGGCCGGGTGCGGGACCGGCTCGTCCAACGACCGGAGCACCGCAACGGTGGCGAAGAAGCGCGCCACGGTCGGTCCAGGAGATCCGTCCGTGGCAGCGCGCGAGCTGGAGCGACCGGGCACCGGGAGGGTGTCCGCTTTCGACCTGACCGCTGCCGCCACCACCCTCTCCATCGGCAGGCGCCAGGTCAACACATGGGCCTACGGCGGCCAGGTTCCTGGTCAGCCGTTGCGGGTGCGTCAAGGCGACACGATGGCTGTGAGGCTTCGAAACGAACTGCCGGAGGCGACAACGATCCACTGGCACGGTCTCGCCGTTCGGAACGACATGGATGGAGTGCCGGACATCACGCAGGCGGTCGTGGGGCCAGGTGCTTCCTTCGACTACCGCTTCGTGGTTCCGGATGCCGGCACCTACTGGTTCCACCCGCACATGGGCCTGCAACTCGACTGCGCCCTCTACGCACCGCTCATCGTCGAGGAGAAGGACGATCCCGGTCCCTACGACCTCGACCAAGTCGTGGTTCTGGACGATTGGCTCGACGGCATCGATGGGAATTCGCCCGAGAAGGCCTTGAAGGACCTCGTCTCCATGGGCACCGGATCCATGGACATGGGCGACACGACGCCCATGGCCAAGTCGAGCGTGCTCGGAGGCGACGCGGGTGACGTCACCTATCCATTGCACCTCATGAACGGCCGGCCACCCGAGGACCCTGAGACGTTCACAGTCCCCGCCGGTGGACGAGCACGGCTCCGGTTCATCAACGCTGGCTCGGACACTGCGTACCGAGTCGCGGTCGGCGGCCACCGGATGACGGTGACCCATGCCGATGGGTTCCCGGTAGCTCCCGTCGAGGTGGACACGATCCTCATTGGCATGGGGGAGCGTTACGACGTCACGGTGGATCCGTTGACCGGCGCATGGCCACTGGTTGCGCTCGCCGAGGGAAAGGACGCCACAGCGCGGGCGATCATCCGGACCTCGGATGCCGTGACCTCTTCCGCCCCACCGGCAGCGGCTCGTCCCAAGGAACTCGATGGCAAGCGACTCAGGTACAGCGACCTCGTTGCAACTGAGGAAGCCCGACTATCGACACGCCGAGCGGACCTCCATCAAACCCTCGGACTGACGGGGTCGATGATGGGCAACTCCTGGGGCTTCGACGGCAAGCCCTTCGCCGACCATGCTCCCATCGAGATAGAGCAGGGACAGCGTGTCCGCCTCACGTTCGAGAACACGACCTCGATGTGGCACCCGATCCACCTGCACGGCCACTCGTTTCGGCTTGGTACGAACGCAGCCGGCGCCCGGAAGGACACCGTCAACGTGCTCCCAGGCGAGTCCGTAACCATCGACTTCGACGCCGACAACCCCGGCCAGTGGATGACTCACTGCCACAACACGTACCACCTCGAGCAGGGGATGGCCCTGCTCGTCTCCTACGTGACCTGAGTCCTCGAGGCCCCGGCCAAGTCGGGCCGGCTGGTTCAGGCGGCTGCCCTCGGTTTTGTCGAGCCCGGAGGGACTGTCGGTCCCCACCGACGGTCGATCGCTGGCCGGAGCGACAGAGTAAGCAGGCCCTCGACCGAAGCGGGATGGTCGCGTATCATCCAGGGCGCAGTGCTCGGGTTTGCCGATTGGACGTCTCGGCCCGAGTTCGTTGCCGCTCGGTGTCCCTTTCGTGAGTCTCCGAAGGGAACCGGCCATGCGCGGCAGCATCCAGAAGAAGGGCACGCGTTGGTACGCGGTCGTGTACGACGGAGTGAACCCGAAGACCGGGAACTACGTCCGCCGGTGGGTTCCCGCCGGCACCCGGCGCTCCGATGCCGAGAAAGTGCTCGCCGACCTGGTGAAGCGGAGCCACGGCGGTGAGACCGTGGTGAGCGAGCGCACGACCCTCGGCGAGTATCTGACCGAGCGGTGGCTGCCGATCCAGAAGGCGCGCCTGCGCGCTGGGACCTTTGACTCGTACCGTCGAAACGTCGAGCTTCACGTTCTGCCGGCGTTGGGCCTGCGCCCGCTCGACCGGCTGAGCGTCGAGGACATCGACCTCTTCTACGCCCAGCTCCTCACCACCGGGCGCAAGAGCAATAAAGGCCACGGCGAGGGACTCAGCCCGAAGACAGTCCACAACATCCACGTGATGCTCAACAAGGCCATGAGCGATGCCCACCGGAAGGGCACCGTCGTCCGCAACGTGGTGGCCCTGGCTGACGCCCCGTCGGTGGGAGCTCGCAAGCGGGCCGAGATCCGAGCCTGGGAAGCGGCGCAGCTCGCGGTGTTCTTGGATGCGACGGAGACCACCGACTCCATCCGGCGTTCCACCTGTCGTCGCACACAGGGATGCGCCGAGGCGAGGTGTTGGGGTTGAGGTGGGGGGACATCGATGTCGACAACGCTCGGCTCTCAGTCCGCCAGGCGCTGATCTCGGTTGCGTACGAGGCGCAGATCTCCGACGTGAAGACCGGGGCTGGTCGGCGGGTGATCGACCTGGACCCAGGCACCGTGGGCGTGCTGCTGGAGTGGCGCAACAGGCGGGGTGAGGAGCAGGGTGGTCGGAAGACCGGAGCCGAGGAGATCGTGTTCACGAAGGAGGACGGCTCGTGGATCCACCCTGACCTCTTCAGCCAGAGCTTCGACCGGGCGGTTGCGAAGCTCGACCTGCCGAGGATCTCGCTGCACGACCTCCGCCACACCCACGCCACGCTCCTCCTCAAAGCCGGCGTGCCGGTAAAGGTGGTGAGCGAACGACTCGGCCACGCCAACGTCGCGTTCACCATGAGCGTCTACCAACACGTCCTCCCCGGCATGCAGGCCGAGGCGGCCGAGGTGTTCGCTCAGCTGCTGTCGGATCGCAGCTCCACCGACGAGGAGCCGGACGATGCGTGAGCAACAGGCCTGGGGCGAGCCATGGAACGATGGCTCGATGAAGTTCGACGAGAGCGCACCGGACAGTCCTGCGCTTGCCGAGTGGCGTGAGCGGCTGGCGAGTTACCTGGACAGTCAGGAGAGCATCGAGGGCCTCCGGTCCCGGCAGCAGCCCAACCCGCCGTGGCCGGAGCCGGACAATCCGATGCTTGGCTACCTCCTGGCGCGAGCCGCAGAGATCGCCGAGGCGGAGGGGTTGCAAGCCGCGATCACGTGGGCGGCGGTCCACGCCTGGTTCGAGTCGGCCATCGAAACGCGGGCCGCCGTGATCCGGGATCTCGGGGCCTGAAGGCATGGCCACTTCTACTGTCGCTTCTACTGTGCGGCGCGATACGGGTGGGTACGGACCGGGAAGAGACGCCCGTTCGAACGAATGAAACCCCAGCTCAGAGGTACTGACCGGTACAGGCAGGGATGGCCCGGGAGGGCGAGTCCTGGGCTCATAACCCGAAGGTCGCAGGTTCAAATCCTGCCCCCGCCACCATCGAAAGCGCAGGTCAGGCCCCACTTCTCGAGGTGGGGCCTTCTGCTTTCCTCGGGCGCTTCTACAGTTTTTTCTACAGTCCGACGAGCCTTCAAGCGCTCGAAGCACGGTGAGCCCGACGCCCTGACCTGCGGGTTCCTCGGCCCAAGGTCGTCGCAAGGGCCAGACCTTCGAGTGCCCAGCCCGAAGGTCATCGCTGCGGCTTAGGCGACGTCTCTGCGGCTGAGGACGACGGTGCCAGCGACGAGCGTGAGCAGGGAGTAGGCGGTGAAGACGAGGGCGTACTGAGACCGGTGGAGGGTGGCGGCGAGGATCTCGGGGGTGTCGAAGTCGGAACCGACGCCGAGCATCCGGTAGCCGGCGTCGAAGGGCAGGTAGCGGCCGATTGTCGGCGGGGTGAAGGTCCGCAGGAGGTTCTCGGCCACGAACCACCAGACCAGGAGGCCGGATACGGCCCCGGCGCTGTGGTGGACGAGCAGGCCGAGCCCGAGCCCGAACGTGGCGGCGGCGCCGGTGTATAGGAGGGCGTACCCACCGGTTAAGGCCAGGTCCGATGGTCGGCCGAGGGCGAGGCCACCAGTGGCGGCTCCGAGTGCGGCGGCAAGCATGCCGGCGGTCCCGAAGGCGATTCCGACGCCTGCGGTCAGGATCGCTTTGGCCAGGATGACGTACCGGCGTCGGGGCTGGGCGATGAACGTGGCGGCGAGGGTGCCGTGCTGGGCCTCGGAGGTGATGGCCAGGACGCCGGCGATGGCGGCGAAGACGGCGGTGAACACTGCGGGGTAGACGAAGACCTGGGAGACCGTCAGGACCTCATCGGTGACCAGCTTGGAGGTGGCGTAGGCGGCGAGGGCGTCGACGACGACCGTCAGGCCGAACAACACCCGGTTCGACCGGACCGTTGCCAGCTTGATCCGCTCGCTGCGGAGGGCGTCGGCGATCGCTCGACGTTCACGTTCCCACCTCCGGCTCAGGCCGGGGGAGACGGCTGCGGGCGCATGGGGCATGAGCGGGGTGGTTGTCATGGAGGTTCCTTCGGTGTGGGTCATCGGGCGGACGCGAACTCGGCGGAGGCCTGAGTCAGGTCGAGCAGGCTGTCTTCGAGCGAGCGGGTGGTCTCGGTGAGCTCGTCCAGGCGGATGCCGTGGTCGAAGGCCAGCTGCGAGACGGCGGCCAGGCTCGTCCCCGTCAGGTGGAGGCGATCTCCGACGGTTCGGACGGTGAGGCCCTGCGGGTCGAGGGCATCGAGGAGCTCAGCGCGCTGGATGGTGCGGACCACGACGGTGGTCTCGTTCCGGGCCATGATCGCGGCGAGCGGTTCGGCGGCGATCAGTCGGCCGCCGCCGACGACGACGAGGTCGTCGGCGAACATGGCGAGTTCGCTGATGAGGTGGCTGGAGACGAACACGGTCCCGCCTCGTTCGGCGAAGGCGCTGAGGTGGTTGCGCAGCCAGCGGATGCCATCGGGGTCGAGGCCGTTGGAGGGCTCGTCGAGGAGCAGCACGGAGGGATCGCCGAGGAGCGCTCCGGCGAGCGCCAGGCGCTGGCGCATGCCCAGCGAGAAGCTCCGGGCCCGCTGATCTGCGACGGTCGCCAGGCCCACCTCTTCGAGCACCTCGTCGACCCGACTGCGGCTGATGCTGCTGAGCGCTGCCATGGCTCGGAGGTGGTTGCGTGGTGTGCGCCCCGGGTGGGTGGAGGCGTCCAGCACGGCTCCGACGGTTCGCGTGGGGTGCGCCAGGTCGCCGAACTGCGTGCCGTCGTAGCGGACCTCGCCGGCGTCGGGCCGCGTGAGGCCGACCATCATCCGCATGGTGGTGGACTTGCCGGCACCGTTGGGTCCGACGAAACCGGTGACGCGACCGGGGTGCACGTCGAAGGTGAGGTCGCCGACGGCGCTCCGGTCGTCGTACCGCTTGGTGAGTCCGGTGATGCTGATCATGGGGTGGCGCTCCGTGGTCGATGGTCTGACTGGTCTGTGAGGGGTGCGATGGAGATCACCTCGGCGTTGACCGAGGCCAGGTGGGCGAGGAGGCCGTGTAGATGAGCGGTGTCGGTCACCGGGCCGATCAGGCCGGTCGTTCCGTCGTCGTGGTGTTCGAAGGTGAAGTCATCGAGCAGCGGGCGCAGGAGGCGAGCGCTGGGCCGGCCCCGGATGACGATCTCGTAGGTCGTTCGATCGGGCATGGGTCCATCATCCGATCGGTGGACTGGCTCCGCCTCGCCTCCTCGTCGATCTCACCCGGGTGAGATCTCTGCCGTGCCCGTAGGGTCGGGACATGGGGGCCGGGGAGGACGACCGGTTCGCAGCCACCAAGGTCCGGCCGCCGTTGCCGCCCGATCGCCTGGTCCATCGGCAGCGGCTGCTCGCCGTGCTCGATGCGGCGGTGCAGGGTCCGCAACGACTGGTGCTCGTGAGCGCTCCGGCCGGCTCGGGGAAGTCGACCCTGCTGGCGTCATGGGTCGACGTTCGACAGGAACCGGTGGCGTGGTTCCAGGCCGAGGAATGTGACTCGGATCCGGTGGCGTTCTGGTCCTACCTGGCCCGCGCCATCGCCGTAGCGCTACCGATCGACGGACCTCGGTTGGCAGCGCTCGTCGCCGGCTCGAGAGGCGACGACCTGGTGGTGGTCTCGGCGTTCGTGAACGAGCTGGCTGTGGTCGAGGGCGGCCTCACCATCGTGATCGACGACCACCACCTCGTCGCCGATGCCGGGGTGCAGCGAGGCGTCGAGCGCTTCGTCGATCTGTGCCCTCCGGGGGTCACCCTGGTGATCGCCACCCGGTTCGATCCGCCGTTCCGGCTCGGACGCCTTCGCGTCCGCAACCAGATGGTGGAGCTGCGAGCTGCCGATCTCCGCTTCGACGAAGGCGAGGCGAGCGCTCTGCTCGGGACCGTCGCCGGCGACCTCGAAGCGCTCCCAGGTGGCCGCACTGTGCGAGCGGACCGAGGGCTGGGCGGCGGCGCTCGTGTTGGCGGGGATCTCGATGGGCCGGGCCGCGAGCGCCGAAGACTTCGTGACTTCCTTCCGGGGTGACGACCGCCTGGTGGTCGAGTACCTCCACGACGAGCTCCTCACCGGCATCGACCTCGCCGAGCGCCGACGTCTCCTGCAGGTCTCCGTCGTCGACCAGCTCAACGGCGACCTGGTCGACGCGATCAGCGGGACCGAGGACGGAGCGGCGTGGCTGCGATCGGTGGCCGAGGAGAACCAGCTCCTCATCGCGCTCGACCGCACCGGGACCTTCCGCTTCCACCACCTGCTCCGGGACCTCCTCCGGCTCGAGGCGGCGACAGAGCTGCGCGGCGAGCTACCCGAACTGCACACCCGAGCAGCCGAGTGGCTCGAGCTCCACGGCGAGCTCGATGCAGCGATCGCCCACCTGATCGCCGCGGGTGACGCGCCCGCTGCGGCGCGCATCTTGCGGATCCGCGGCGTCGAGCTCCTCGCTGCCGGCCAGATCGACACCCTGCGGCGTCTGCTCCTGCAGCTCGGCGACGTGGCCCGCACGGTGACCTGGTGCGCGCTGCTCATGGGCTGGTGCGAGTTCATCGGTGGGCGGGCGACCCTCGCCTCCGGTTGGCTCGACGACATGGCCGCGGCCGCGCCGGCCGACTTCGATCACACCGTGGCCGCTCCGCTGCGCATGAACATCCTCCTCGCCGAAGGCGACGTGTCCGCCGCGCTCACCCTCGCCCGGTCGATGGACGACCCCGACCGACTTCGGTCTCGGTCGGCCGAGCTGTCCACCGCCGTGGGTGCGGCCTACGCCTGGGCCGGCCGGTCCTCGGATGCCCGTCGGGTCCTCGACCTCGCCGTGGCGAAGGCTTCGAACGACGACCTCCGCAGCGCATGGGTGCTCGCCCTCGTGTACCGGGCCGTCGTCGAGCTCGACGCCGGGACCCGAGCCTCGGCATCGGCGACTGCCGCAACCGCCGTGGAGACGGCCGAGCGCCTCGGTCTCGGGGAGTACCACGGCATCGCCGTGGCCCTTGCCATCCGAGGCCGCACTGCGGAGAGCGCCGAGGAGGCGGCCGACGATGCTCGGCGGGCTGTTGCGCTGGCTCGCAGGGCCTCGACCGACCTGGCGCTGGGTTACGTCCTCTGCCTAGCCGGCGACACCCTCCTGGACCTCGACGACCCCACCGGTCGACCTCTGCTGGACGAAGCGCGGTCCGTGATCCACCGCGCGGCCGACCCCGGGATCGTCGGCCGCCACCTCCAGCTCGCTGAGTCCCGGCACCACATCGCTTCCGCCCGGCCTCGGGTCGCAGCCTTGGTCGAGCAGCTCACCGACCGGGAGCTGGCGGTGCTCCGACACCTGCCCAGTGCTCGGTCCCAGCGCGAGATCGCCGACGAGCTCTACGTGTCGCTCAACACCGTGAAGACGCACTGTCGCGCCATCTACCGCAAGGTCGGCGCCGCCGACCGCAAGGGAGCGGTCCAGTCCGCCCGAGACCTCGGCCTGCTCTGAACGGCGGTCACGGTGGGTGCGCCGGGGCGCTCCTATGCGGGCGAGACTCCGACGATCGTCGCTCCGGCGCCGCTGGGGAGCTCGACCGGTGGGCGGCGGTGGGCGAGCACAGCAGCGGCGCAGAGCAGCGCGGTCAGGCCGCCGAGGACGAACGGCACTCGAGGTGATGAGGCCTGGATGATCCACCCCATGGCGAGCGCACCGATCGGGGTGCTGCCGAACAGAGCCATCTGGTGGAGCGCCATCACCCGGCCCTG
Organism: Aquihabitans sp. G128; assembly: GCF_019048865.1. Taxonomy (GTDB): domain Bacteria; phylum Actinomycetota; class Acidimicrobiia; order Acidimicrobiales; family Iamiaceae; genus Aquihabitans. The sequence goes on from NZ_CP077604.1 coordinate 4,245,169, forward strand.
CATGGCCGGGTCGGTCGCTTGCTGGACCACGACGGTGTTGACCGACTGGAACGAGGCCGAGGCGAACCCGAGGAGGATGCTGATGGCCACGAAGGCCCAGAACGTGGGGGCGGCGGCGAGGGCAACGCAGGTGGCCCCGAAGCCCGCAAGAGCGATGGCGAGGGTGCGGCGGGGGTGCGGCTTCACGCCGGCGATGTAGAGGCCGCCGAGGATCGAGCCGATGGCGCTGACGCTCATCGCGGTCCCGACCGAGCCGGCACCTCGGTCGAAGCCGAACCGGACCATCGAGGGAAAGGTGGTCGGGAAGTTGAGGGCCACGGTGCCGACGATGGCCATGACCAGCAGGGGACGGAACACCTCCGGGCGGGTCCTGACGTACGCGAGGCCTTCTCGCAGCTGGCCCTTTGCTCGGGCCAGGCGGGGACGAGGCACGAACTCGTCGGTGCGGAGTGCGAGGAGGGCGACGACGACCACCACGTAGGAGGCGGCGTTGACGACGAAGCAGACCTCGACGCCGACCGTTGCGATGAGCGCACCGGCCAGGGCCGGCCCGATCAGTCGTGACACCGAGTTGATGGTGCTGTTGGTCGCCACCGCGCTGGGCAGGAGGTCCGGGCCCACCAGTTGGAAGAGGACCGCCTGCATGGTCGGCCGTTCGAGGGCCAGGATCAGGCCGAGCAGGGTGGTGAGGGCGTAGACCCACCAGATGGTGACGTGGCCGCTCGCCACCACGATGGCGAAGGTGAGGGCGACCAGGCCCGAGAGCGTGGAGGTCGCCAGCAGCACCCGGCGGTTGTCCAGTCGGTCGGCCAGGACCCCGGCCGGGGCACCGAGCAGGAGCATCGGCAGGAACTGCAGGGCGAGGGCCAGGCCGAGGCGGTCGCTGCGTCCGGTGATCTCGAGGACCAGCCAGATCACCGCCAGGGACTGGGCCCAGGAACCGACGCTCGAGATGGTCTGGCCGAGGAAGTACCGCCGGAAGTTGCGATTGGAGAAGGCAGCGAAGCGCTGGTTGGCCGGTGCGGAGGACATGCTGCGAGCTTGACGACTCCATGTCTCTGTGGCAACGGTGTTTGTCATGCAGGCAAACGACGACCCCGGCGAGACGATCGATGCACGGGTCCGGCGGCGGCTTCGTGAGCTGCGAGCCGAACAAGGGCTCACGCTTCAACAGGTCAGCGAGCGGGCGAACATCGACATCTCGATGCTCAGCCGGCTCGAGTCCGGCAAACGTCGCTTGGCCCTCGACCACATCCCCGGTCTCGCAGCAGCGCTCGGGGTGAGCGCAGATGATCTCCTGCGGGGTGCGCCCCCGGTGGACCCGCGGGTCCGTACCGAGCCGGCGACCTACGACCGCCTGACGGTGTGGCCGCTCACCAACCGGCAGGTCGGCGGGCTGCGGACCGTCAAGGTGCGCATCGACCCGAAGCGCCGCAAGCCGCCGGCCCGCTTGCGCGTCCATGACGGCCACGACTGGATGTACGTGGTCGAGGGCCGCCTGCGCCTGATCCTCGGCGACCAGGACCTGGTCATCGAGCCCGGCGAGGCGGTGGAGTTCAGCACCTGGATGCCGCACTGGTTCGGGGTGGTCGACGAGCCGGTGGAACTGCTCGCCGTCTTCGGCGCTCACGGCGAACGCACCCACCTCAGCCCGTAGGCCGGCCGATGCCGTGGGCCGACCATCGCCGTTCGGTTCCGAGGACGTCCGGACGCGCCAGAGCCCGGGCCCTGGGCCCGGGCTCCAGCACGATGTCGGTGGGTCAGGCAGCGTCTCGGCGATAGAGGAGGAAGGTGCCGACGGCAAGGGTGGCCAGGGCGTAGCCGGCGAAGATGAGTGCGTACTCGGGGCGGGCCAGCTGGTGGGCGATGGCGACGGGGGCCTCGAAGTTGGGGCCGGCGTCGAGGAGCCGGTAGCCGGCGCTGAAGGGGAGGGCGTGGCGGACGCCTTCGGGCAGGGCCGGAGCGAAGAGGCTCTCGATGACGAACGACCAGAGGAGCAGGCCGGTGATGGCGGCGGCGCTGTGGCGCACGATCATGCCCACGCCGAGCCCGATCAGGGCGGCCAGTGCGATGTAGAGCAGCGCCCAGAGGGCACGGGACGTGAGGGCCGAGCCGCCGCCGAGGTCGACCCCACCGAGGGCGGCGCCGCCGAACCCGGCGACCATCCCGGTGGCACCGAGGGTCAGGCCAATGGTTGCGGCGGTGGTGGTCTTGGCGGCGACGATCACCCAGCGGGCGGGGCGGGCGGCAAGCGTGGTGGGGAGGGTGCCGTGCTGGGCTTCGCCGGTGAACAGGAGGATCCCGGCGACTGCGGCCATCATCGCGACCAGCGGGAGCGGATAGATGAAGAGCTCGCTCGCGGTGAGCGTGGCGTCGGTGGCCGTGGCGGCGAGGCCGTAGGCGACGAGTCCGCCGACGAGGGCGGTCAGGGCGAGGATGGCGCGGTTGGCTCGGAGGGCGGTGAGCTTGATCCACTCGCTCCGTAGGGCGAGGGGGAGCGCTCGAAGGTCGTCGCCGGGGCTGCGGGCCGTGGAGCCGTCGGTGGTCCAGGCGATGGTCGGGCTGGCGATGGTCGGGCTGGTGGTGGTCATGGGTTCGGTCCTTGGGTTCGAGGTGACGTGAGGGCTGTGGTGCGTGGCGAGATCAGGCGGAGGCGTATTCGGCGGAAGCGCCGGTGAGGTCGAGAAGGGTGTCCTCGAGGGACGGGGCGACCTCGCTGAGCTCGACGAGGCGGATGCCGTGCTCGAAGGCGAGCTCGGAGACCGTTGCCTTGTCGGCGCCTCGGATCGACAGCCGGGCGCCGGTGACCTCGACGGTGGCGTGCGCCTCGGTGAGGACCCGGGCGAGTTCGGTGGGCTGAGTCGTCTCGGCGACGACAGAGCCGGTGGAGCGGGCGGTGAGGGCGGTGACGGTGTCGGCGGCGAGGAGCTTGCCGCCACCGACCACGACGAGGTCATCGGCAAACAGGCTGAGCTCGCCGATCAGGTGGCTCGACACGAACACGGTCCCGCCCCGGCCGGCGAAGTCGGTGAGGTGGTTGCGCAGCCACCGGATGCCGTCGGGGTCGAGGCCGTTCGACGGCTCGTCGAGCAGCAGCACCTGCGGGTCGCCTAGCAGCGCTCCGGCCAAGGCCAGGCGCTGGCGCATCCCGAGGGAGAAGCCTCCGGTGCGTTGGCCTGCGACCGACTCGAGGCCGACTTCGGCCAGGACCTGGTCGATGCGGGCGGCGGGGAGGGCGCTGAGCGCGGCCATTGCTCGGAGGTGGTTGCGGGCGCTGTGGCCGGGGTGCATGCATCGGGGGTCGAGGACGGCGCCGACGAGTCGAGCGGGGTGGCGCAGGTCGGCGTAGCGGACATCGCCGTAGTGGACCTCGCCGTGGTCGGGGCGGGTGAGCCCGAGCATCATCCGCATGGTCGTCGACTTGCCGGCGCCGTTCGGGCCGACGAACCCGGTGATGCGGCCGTCGGCCACGGTGAAGGTGAGGTCGTCGACGGCGGTGCGGTCGTCGTAGCGCTTGGTGAGTGCGGTGACGTTGATCATGAGGGTGCTCCTGGGTGGTCGGGGTGGTGGGGCGCGGGTTGGGTGGCGGTGGCGTCCGGGGGGGAGCTGGGTGACCGAGAGGAGGGTGATCCCGAGGTCGCGCAGCTTGTGCAGCAGGCCGTGCAGGGCGGCTTGATCGACGGTTGCGCCCTGCAGGACCGTGCTGCCGTCGTGCTGCTCGGTGAGCGAGAAGCCGTCGAACCACGCTGCCCAGCGGCCGCTGAGCCGGCCGGCAACGTGCACGTCGTAGGCCGAGGTGCACGGTTGGCCGGCCGCCGTGACGGGGGTGTGCGTCTCGTCGGTGTCCATGTCGGGACCGTACGAACGGACCTGGTGAGCCCACATCACATCGTGTGGTGATTCGACGTGGGGATCTTCTTCGGCGGCGATGCCTGGCCGGGGGTGAGCGGTGCTTCTAGAGACCGAGCTCGGCGGCGCGGCGCAGGGCTTCGCGGCGGTTGTTGACGGCGAGCTTCGTGTAGATGTGCTTGGTGTGGGTCCGCAACGTGTTCAGCGAGACGTGCAGCTCACGGGCGATCTCGGGGCCGCCCAGCTCGCTCTTGAGCAGCCGGAGCACGTCGAGCTCGCGAGCGCTGAGGTCCTCGACCAGCCCGGTCGATCGGACGCCCCGGCCCGGTGAGGTGCCCGAGCCTTCGATCGCTGCCAGGGCCCGGTGGGTGAGGGTCGGAGCACCGTTCACCGAGGCGAGCTTGCGGAGGAGGCCGACGATGCTCGGGCCGGCGTCGACGAACACCTGGAGCTGGCCCTCGGGTTCGGCGCGGCGTGCTGCGTCGGCCAGGCTGGCGACGGCGGCCCGGGAGTCGCTGGCGGCGTGCTGCGCCGATGCCAGCAGGGTGAGTGCTTCGATCGCGCTCGCCGTTCGGTGGCCGTCCTCCGCAGCGGTCAGCAGTCGTCCCAGCAGTTGGGTTGCTCCGGCCAGGATCGTCGGGTCGCCGCTGGCCCGGTGGTGGGCCAGGAGGATCCGGGCCAGGGTGAGGTGGGCGTACTCGTCGACGTAGGTCGGCTCGTCGTCGATGGAGAGGTGCCTGTCCGTCGCCCATCGCTGGGCAGCTCCCAGGTCGCCTTCGGCCAGCTGGACCCGCGCCCGGAGGGCGGTGACGGGGCGCACTGGCGGGGAGAAGTCGGTGTCGTAGAGCGGAACCGCCTCCTCGAGGAGGGTGCTTGCCTCGGCAAACGAGCCCCGGGCGGCGCAGAGGCGGGCGGCGGCGACGCGCCGCCGGTAGGGGTGCTGCGGTAGCCCTGCCGGGTCACCGAAGTCGGCGCTTGCTGCGAGGTGCTGTGCCGCCCCTTCGAGGTCACCCTGCTCGAGGAGCACCTCGCACAAGCCGACGTGCATGTCGGCGGCCCCGCGGAGGCCCGCGTCCTCGGCGGTGAGTCGGAGCCCCGCTTCGAGAGTGTGGGCGGCGTCGCCGAGGCGACCCTGAGCCAGCAGGATGTCGGCGAGGGCGATCGAGCACCCGAGCGCATCGGACAGGTAGCCCGCGTTGCGCAGGTGTTGGACGGCGTCGCGGTACCTGCGTTCGGCCTCCACCAGATCGCCTCGGGCCCAGAGGGCCAGCCCGATGAGGGCGTTGGCCGAGCCCCGACGGAGGTGGTCGTCGGGCCCGACGAGGTCGAGGACTCGGGTGGCGTGGGTGATGGTGGCGTCGAGGTCGCCGGTGAGCAGCGCCAGCCCGGAGCGTTGGACGGCGACCTGGGCGGGGAGGCGCTCGAAGGCCGCGGCGTCGACGACGATCGGTGGGGGAGATGTTCTCGACATCGCTGCCTCCACGAGTTGGAGTAAGGCCTCGACGCCGGCGGTCGCTCCGGTGGCCATCCGTGTGCCCACCAGCGTCAGCGCCAGAACGGGCCGATCGGCGTACACGTCGGCGGGGAGGCGTTCGAGCCAATCCCGAAGGGTGCGCTCCTGGCGGCTCTGCTGCATCGCAGGTGCGGCGACCTCGATGAGCTCGGCCGCCCGCTCGGCATCCCCACCCTCGAGGGCGTGCACGATGGCCTCGCCGGCCTGTCCGATCCCGTCGTACCAGTCGCTCGCCCGACGGTGGAGCTCGGGGACCCGGTCTGCTTCCTCGTCGAGGAGGTGGGCTCGGAGGACATCGGCGAAGAGGTGGTGGTAGCGGTACCAGCTGCGCCGGTCGTCGAGCGGGACGACGAAGAGGTTGTCCCGATCGAGGTGCTCGAGCGTCGTCCGACCGTCGTGGCCGCCGGTCACGGCATCGCAGAGCGGCCCGGTCAGGCGCCCGAGGATCGAGGTCTCGAGCAGGAACGTCCGGACGCTCGGGCCCTGCCGGTCGAGGACCTCGCCGACGAGGTAGTCGAGGATGAAGCGGTCGTCGCCTGCGAAGTCGGCGATGAACCCGGCGACGTCCGCTCGCCCCTGCATCGAGAGCGCGGCCAACTGGAGCGCTGCGATCCACCCTTCGGTCCGAGCGCCGAGCCGTTCGACGTCGTCGGTGGTGAGGGTCAGGCCCATGGTTTCGGTGAGGTAGGCGGTCGCCTCCTCGCTGGTGAAGCGGAGGTCCGCGGCACGGATCTCGAGGAGATCGCCCTGCGCTCGCAGCGCAGCGAGTGGCAGCGGTGGGTCGGCACGGGTGGCGATGACGAGCCGGACGTGCGACGGGAGGTGCTCGAGCAGGAAGGCCACCGCCTGGTGGATCTCGGCCGTCTCGATGACGTGGTAGTCGTCGAGGACCACTACCAGTTGCTCGCCGGCGGCGTGCAACTCGTTCACGAGCGTCGTCGTGATGGTCTCGATCGAAGCCGACGGGTCTCGCACCAGGGCTCCCGCTTCGGATGCGAGCCGGTGATCCACGGTCTGGATCGCGGCGATGACGTAGGCCCAGAAGGTCGCCGGATCGTTGTCGCCGCCGTCGAGGGAGAGCCACGCGGTCGAGGGTCCGAGGGCAAACCACTCTGCGACCAGCGTGGTCTTGCCGAATCCTGCCGCAGCCGAGACGAGGGTGAGTCCGGGCTGACCCCGACGCTCCATCTGCGTGCGAAGTCGTGCTCGGGGAACGAGGTCCGGGCGGAGAGGGGCGTGCAGCTTCGTGGCCAGCAACAGTGGGCCGGTGGCGGCCTGGTCGGTCACGTCGGTGCCTTCGCCGTCGGTGCGCTGGGCCTCTGAGTGGTCCCAGCCATGAGCTTCGTCGTCATCGCACGGTCCCCTCTCGTGATCCGCCCGGACAGATGTGTACTGCGTCGGACCCCTTCGGGCACCGCTCGTGCTCGAAGTGCCCCGAGGAGCGTGAGCCTCGAGGACCTGTGGGACGATGCCCCATGACAACCAGGGCTGGGCGCATCGCGAGATCGGGTCCACGCCTGGCCGGCGGTCTGGCGGTGGCGGGGCTGGTGGTGAGCTTCTCGCTCAGCTCGACGTTGGTGAAGCGGGCCGAGACCCCAGGGGTGCTGGTCGCCTTCTGGCGGCTCGCCATCGTGTCGCTGGTCTGGAACCTCTGCCTCCTGGCCACCGGTCGACGCGTCACGGTGCGAGACGTAAAGCAGGCGCTCGTTCCCGGTGTGCTGTTCGGGCTAAACCTGGCGTTCTTCTTCGTCGGAGCGACGAACAACAGCGTGGCCAACGCCGCGCTCATCGGCTCCCTGGCACCACTGCTGATCGTTCCCCTCGGAGCCCGTCTCTTCGGCGAGCACCTCGACCGGCGGGCGCTGGGATTCGCAGCGATCGCGTTCATCGGGCTCGGCGTGGTCTTGTTCAGTGCGCCGGCGAGTGGCGACGCATCGCTGCTCGGCAACACCCTCGGGCTGGGGGCGATGCTGCTGTGGACCGGCTACGTCGTCTCGACCCGGCGCCGCCGCGGGGACATGGATGTCGCCAAGTTCATGGCGACGGTGAGCCCCATCGCCACGTTCGCCGTCTTACCCCTGGCGATCGGCCACGGCGGCCTCCTCACGATGAGCCGCACCGGTTGGGGCTACACGTTGATCCTGGCGTTCCTGGTCGGCATCGCCGGTCACGGGCTGATGGTGTTCGCCCAGTCCACCATCGCCATCGGGACCATCGGCATCGCCCAGGTGGTCCAGCCGGGATTGGCTGTCGTGTGGTCGTTCCTGTTGCTGAGCGAGCAGGTCCGCGGTTGGCAGGTGGTCGGCATCACGATGGCGACCGGTGGGCTCGCTGCATACCTCGTGCAGAACCGACAAGGCGAGGCCGATCGGCAAGCGGCCGTGCGGTCGCCCTCGGATCCTGCGGGTCCGGCTTCGCCGCAGCGCGCCTGACGTCAGCAGCGGGGGCGCACCCAGTGGGCGTCGACGCGATCGTGTTCGCTTATGAAGGCCGAGGTCGCGACAAGGCGGTCGTCGGCCTGCTGGCAGAGGAGTCGCGCCTCGGTCGCCCGACCCGCTGTGGCGGCGATCCGGGCGAGCGCGTCGAGGGCGAACACCTCGACGTGGGCGGCATCGTCGGTGCGGGCTCCGTCGAGGAGGGCGAGGAGGCGATCCGGTGCACCGCCGTCGCCGTCAGCGCTGTCCATGGCGGCCAACAGGCATTCGCCGAGCGCCGCCTGCTCGCCGCCGCCGGCCGCTCGGTGCCACGACGCTGCTGCTTCGAGCGCGGTGCGGGCTTCGTCATCCCGACCGAGGCCGCGCAAGATTCGTCCGAGGTGGATTCGTGCCAGTGCGGCAAGGCGCACGTCTCCGATGGTCTCGGCCCGCTCGATGGCCGACTGCAGGGTGGTGGCGGCGGTCAGCCGGTCGCCGGCCTGCGCGTGGGCTCGTCCCAGGCTGGACAACTGGTACGCCTCGGTCTGGAGGAAACCCAATCGCCGTGAGGTGTCCGAAGCCTGTCGCAGGTGGGTGACGGCGTCATCGAAGCGGTGTTGGGTGCGAGCGAGTTCGCCGAGCACGGTTTTGCCTCGGACGTGGAGCCACGGGTCTTGGACCTGACCCAGCCAGTGCTCGACCTCCCGGCACGCCTCCTCGCTCCGGACCGGATCACCCTCGCTCAGTGCCGCTCGGGCGGCAAAGAGCCAGGTGGCTGCGAGGTCCCAGGGACGGTCGCAGCCCTCGTAGAGCGAGACGCTTCGGTCGGTGAGGGCGAGGGCCCGGCGGAACTCGCCTCGGTGGGAGACCACGTAGGCGAGGTAGTAGGCGCACTGGGCCTGCAGGTCGATGTCACCTGCCGATGTCGCGATGTCGTCCACCTGTGCGAGGTGGTCCGTGGCGAGGTCGAGATGGCCGGTCGACGCCTCGATCCATGCGGCGAGCAGGAGCGCGCTCGCCTCCTGGACGGCCGGCGCAGCGTCACCGACAGCGGCTCGGGCGGACAGGAGCCGCTCGGCCCCTCGGCTGTCGCCGAGCACGATCCACGCCCAGCCGAACCCGACGGCGACGTCGAGCGCGAGTTGCGGATCGTGTTCGCATCCCCAGGCGAGTGCAACGTCGATGTTGGCTCGTTCTCCCCGGGCGAAGGCCACGTGCTCGGCCTGATCACCACTCCGCACGCCGGGGGTGGAGGTTCCGGCGGCCTTCGCGTACCACTCGGCGTGCGCTGCTCGAGCGAGGCGGGTGAGACCTGCGTCCTCGAGAGCTTCGAGCGCGAAGGCACCGATGCTGTCGAGCAGCCGGTAGCGGATGGTCCCGCCGGCGTCCTCGTCGACGATCAGCAGCGATCTGCTGGCGAGACGCCCGAGCACGTCGATCGCCGTGGACATCGGAACGTCGAGGGCGGCGAGCACGGACTCGACCGCAGGCAGGGGAGCGCTACCGGCGAAGGTGGCCAGCGCCCACAGGCCACGCTGATCGTCCGGGAAGAGCAGGTCGTAGCTCCAGGCGATGGTCGCCCGGAGGGCTCGGCGTCGCTCCGGGCGGTGGCCGCTCGGATCGCTGAGCACGTCGAACCTGCGGTCGAGCCGAGTGGTTATCTCTTCGACGGACAGGGTCTTCGTCCTGGCGGCGGCCAACTCGATCGCCAATGGAAGACCATCGAGCGCCAGACACAGACCTCGGACGGCCGCACGGTCCGGTAGCGACCCTCGCTGCTGGCGCTGGGCCATCGACCGACGGTCGAACAACGTGACGGCGTCGTAGGGCGGGAGCGGGGAGAGCTCGTAGAGGACCTCGCCGTCGACGTCGAGGGGGACCTGGCTGGTACAGAGGATCCGCAGGGCAGGAGCGGCGTCGAGCAGCCGGACGGCAAGCGCTCCGGCAGTGGCGGCGACGTGCTCGCAGTTGTCGAGGATCAGCAGGGCAGGCTCGCTCTTGAGCCGTTCGATCATTGCGTCCTCGCTGCCCACGCCGAGGGTCGAGGTCAGCACATCGACCACGTCGGCAGGTCCTCTGGCGGCTTCGAGGCGAGCGAGCCACGTTGCCCCGACGTGGGCCCCTCCTGTTGCGTCGAGCGATCGTCCGGTTGCGATGGCCAACGCCGTCTTTCCGACGCCGCCAGCCCCGAGGATCTCGACCAGGCGCCCGGTCGCGACGAGGCCGGCGACGGCGGCGATGTCGCCGGCACGTCCGATCAGGTCGATCGGCAGCGAGGGAAGGTTGCCTGGCGGCCGGAGCGTATTGAGCCCTCGCGCCGCGAAGTCGGGCAGGCCGAGGAGCGGATCTTGGTCGAGGATCTGCCGTTCCAGCTGTTGCAGCTCACGGCCGGGATCGAGGCCGAGGTCGTCGGCGAGTGCGATGCGGATCCGTTGGAACGCAGCCAGCGCATCGGCCTGTCGTCCGCCTCGGTACAGGGCGATCATCAGCAGCGCCCACAAGGCCTCCCGAAGGGGATGGTCGGTGATCAGGGCCTCCAACTCTCCGACCGCATCGCCCGGGGTCCCCAGCTCGATTCGGGCCCCCAGGTGGCCCTCGAGGAGGTCGAGGCGTGCGTCCCCGAGGCGAGCGCGGTGCGGGACGATCCAGTCGCCATCACCGCCCCCCGAGAGGATCTCGCCATCGAACATCGCCAGCGCCGCGGTGCACGTCTCCAACGCTGAGCCTGGATCTCCCGCTCCTCGGAACACCGACGCTCGATCCACGAGACGGAGCACCTCGAGCGCATCGACCGCGCCGGGTTCGACGTTGAGGGTGTAGCCGACGCTGGTCCCGGTGACCAGGCCCGGGTCACCCAGGGACCGCCGGAGCCGAGACACCTTCGTCTGCAACGTGTTGCGGGCCGTCCCGATGGCCGCATCCGTCCACAGGTCCTCGATCAGCCGGTCGGTCCGAACCAGTGCGCCCGCTTCGAGGGCCAAGCGGACCAAGACCTCGGCGGTCTTGCCAGCCCGGACCGGCACCCGCTCACCGTCGCGCTGGATCTCGACCGCATGGAGCACCGAGACCGCGATCACCGCCGGAGGCTACGCCTCGGATCGCCGTGTCAGCCCCGTGTCAGGGCCTCCACACACCCTGGACCTGTGCCCGCCGACCCCGACAACATGATCCACGAACTAGCGGTCGGCGGCCCGGCCGTCGTGGCAAGGATCGTCGGGCGGGCCCGGAGGAGCGACGACGTAACCGCCGTCGTCGCTGCGGCCGTGTTCCAGCCGGGTGGCGATCCGGCGCTGATGGATCGAGCAGCAGCACTGGCGGTGTCGACGCGAGACCGACAGCTCGTGTCGATCGCGTTGGCCCACCTCGACGGCGACGTCGACCGCGTCGACGACATGGCACGCGACCACCTCGTCGACCATCCCGACAGCGTCCTCGTCGCCTGGATCGCCGCCGCGAGCAGACAAGCCGACCCGACCCGAGAGGATCCCCGATGACCACCATCCGAGACGCCAGCTCACGCCACGGCCAAGCGCCCAGCGGTCCGAGGACCACGACCTTCCGTCGACCCTGGTTCCGGTGGTTGCTCACCGCCGCCGCCTTCCCGCCGGCCGGGTACGTCGCGCACATCGTCGCCGGTCGCGTCGAAGCCGTGCCGCCTGCGCTGCTCGCCGGCATGATCGCCGGGGGAGGGATCGGCGCCGCGCAGTGGGCGTTGCTCCGGCACCGAGGCATCGGGCCAGCGTGGATACCTGCCACCGCCATCGGACTCGCCGGTGGCGTCGCCGCAGGTGCCGCCCTCGTCTCCTACCGGACCGACATCAGCTCGCTCGCCCTCATGGGCGCCGTCTCCGGACTCGGCATCGGCATCGCCCAGGCGCCGCTCCTCCGCAGCCCAGTCAGCCGGGCACTGGGCTGGGCGCTGGCCACCGCCGGCCTCTGGGCCTTGGGCTGGACCATCACCACGGCGGCGGGGATCGACGTCGACGAGCAGTGGGTCGTCTTCGGCAGCTCTGGATGCCTCGCCATCACCCTCATCCAGAGCACCTTCATCGACGCCGTGGTGCCGGCCCGAGCAGACGAACCGTGACCCCGCCCCACGAGCGACCCCCGGCCGGCCGCGTCCGATCGCACTACCCGTCCCAGCGACCCGTCCACGATCTCGATCACGAACCAGAAGGTGAACCCATGAAGGATCCACGCAACTCGCCGGCTCGCCGGCGCACCACCGCACCCCGATCTGCCCGATCGGTGGTGTCGCGATGAGAAGGCTCGGCCACCTCGTCGTCCGGCGGCGGCGAACGGTCATCACGCTCTGGATCCTGCTCCTCATCGCAACAGCAACGATCGGCAGCTCCGCGTTCTCGGTCCTCTCGACCGACTTCGGCGCCGGCACCAGCACCGAGTCCGGCCGGGTCGCCGAACGACTTCACGACCTCGACGAGACCGGCGGCCAGCTGGCCATCATCGCCGACGACATCGACCTCGACGACGCCGCAACCCAGCGCCGCATCACCTCAGGAATCGAACCCATCGCCGCCCTAGACGGCGTCCTCGACGTCGCCGACCCCTGGTCGACACAGGCCGATGCCCTGAAGGCAACCGACGGGCGAGCAGCACTCGTCGTGGTGACCCTCGCCGGTGACCTCGACGAAGATGCCGAGCTCGCTGTGGCCCAGGAGGTCCAAGACCTCGCCCACGACCTCGACGCCCCCGACGTGCTCGTCGGCGGGAACGTCCTGGTGAGCGAAACGTTCGCCACCGCGTCGGAGAGCGACCTCCTCCGAGGCGAAGCGATCGCACTCCCCATCGCCATTGTCGTCATGGTGCTCCTGCTCGGCGGACTGGCCGCCGGCCTCCTCCCGCTCCTCGTCGCGCTCGGCGGCGTGCTGACGACCCTTGCCGTGCTCGTGGCCGCCACCGTGTTCGGCGACGTCTCGATCTTCTCGGTCAACGTCGTCAACATGCTCGGCATCGGCCTCGGGATCGACTACGGGCTCCTCATGGTCAACCGCTTCCGAGAGGAACGCGGCCGGGGCCTCGAGCTCCACGACGCCGTCGCCGCAACCGTGGCCTCGGCCGGCACGACCGTCGTCTTCTCGGCGCTCACCGTCGCCGTCGCCATGTCCGGCCTATTCGTGTTCGGCGTGCCGCTGCTCACCTCGTTCGGCATCGCCGGACTGTCCGTGGTGCTCCTGTGCATGGCCGCTGCGGTGACACTGCTCCCTGCCACGCTGGCAGCGGTGGGCGGACGCATCTCACCCGTCGCCGTTGTGGCCGACGACGGAGGCCGTTTCTACCGGCTCACCCGCTGGGTCCAGAACCGACCCGTGCTCGTGGCCGGCGCAGCCGCACTCCTGCTGGTCCTGCTCGGCACCCCCTTCCTCGGAGCCCGCTTCGAGGCCGGCGACGCCCGCACCCTGCCCCGCTCCTCCGAGGTCCGTGCCACCGCGCTCGCCCTCGCCGAACGGTTCCCCGCACGCGGCACCGACCCCGTCACCGTCGTCGCTGCAGCAGACGCATCCGATCCGGACCTCACCACCTGGCTGGAGGACGTGTCCACGTCCGACGGCGTGCTCGGCGCCTCGATCCGTCCCGGGACCCCAGCGGGCCTCACCGTCGTGGACCTGGTGCCCGCCGGAACCTCGCAAGGCGCCGCAGCCACGGCACTCGTCGAGCGGGTACGCAGCGCAGACCTCACCTTCGACGCCGAGGTCGGCGGACCAGCTGCAGAGCTCACCGACGTGAAGGATCGGCTCACCGCCCGACTCCCGGTGGCAGGAACGATCGTGGCCATCGCCACCCTCGTCCTGCTCTTCATGATGACCGGCTCGATCATCGTCCCGATCAAAGCCGTGGCCATGAACATCCTCAGCCTCGGCGCCAGCTTCGGCGCCCTCGTCTGGATCTTCCAGGACGGACACCTCTCTGGCGCCCTGGGCTTCGAGTCCGTCGGCGCCCTCGACCTGTGGATGCCCGTGCTCATCCTGATCTTCGCCTTCGGCCTCTCCATGGACTACGAGGTCTTCCTCCTGTCCCGCATCAAGGAGGTCCACGACCAGACCGGCGACAACGACCTCGCCGTCGCCGTCGGCCTCCAGCGCTCCGGCAAGATCATCACCTCAGCAGCCGCCCTCATCGTGGTGGTCTTCGCCGGCTTCGCCGCCGGCGAGGTGCTCGCGATCAAGCAGCTCGGCGTCGGCCTGGCCATCGCCGTCATCATCGACGCCACCCTCGTCCGCACCCTCCTGGTCCCGGCCACCATGAAGCTCCTCGGCGAACGCAACTGGTGGGCTCCAGCCCCCCTGCGCCGCTTCCACGACCGCTACGGGCTCCACGAGGCCCCGTCGGCACCGACGACAGAGGTCGTGCCTGCGGTGCCCGTTCCTGTGTGACCACCAGGAGGCGGCATCTGCTGGTCCTTGGTTGTGGGCCGAGCAGATCTAAGGGGTGGTATCCGATGACTCGGCGGCGGCCTTAGGACGATCGTGCATGACAGCAGCCGACCTGAGGAGCAGTCATGCACGGTCGTCCCACCTTGAATCCGACAGCGAAGTGCACGCCAGCCATCCGGAGAGGTGGCGGATCCTCGTCGTCTTGGCGCTCGCCCTCGTGGTCACCTCGGCAGCTGCCTGAGCAGTCGAGACAGGTCGCGGGCCTCGCCACTCGACCAGGGTGGGGATGCGTAGAGGTTGTTCGTCGTGTCGGCCGCTTCGGCTTCGTAGCCGCCTTCAGCGACCCCGGGGTGCCACGCATCGGTGGAGGTATCCGTCGGCGTTGGGTCCGACCAGTTCGATCCGCCTTCCCGCCAAGGCTCGGCTCATCGCCTTGTTGAAGTAGGACCGATCGGTCTTCGTCAGAGATCCCCCACCACCTGCTGCGTGGACCCGCTGATACACGGTCTTCACGGGCACGGAGCGACCTTCCGCCTCGACGAAGGCCACGAGGTAGACCGCCAACCGCTCGGGTGAGCACTGGTCGGCTCGCTGGACTCCGCCCGCCGGTGGCCATCTGCTGGGTGACGGGCGGGTCTTCGGCGGTGGTGTGAGGTTCCCTGCGGGCGAAAGGACAGCTGGTCGTGACGGAGCTTTCGTCGTCCTCGATCGAGTCGCAGCCGGCTCAGTCCCGGTAGCCAGCAGCAGCGAGGTAGCCGTGCGTGTGCCGGACGGCTCGGGCTTCTGCGCCATCGGTGCTGGGATTGCTCGGGTCGGGATGGGGGCCTGCGACGGCTGAGGTTTGAGTGCTCCCAACCCGGCGCCCCGCACAGCTGACCCTGTGGCCGCGGCGGCTTCCTCTCGCTTCCCAGCAACCATGAGCCACGCGATGCCTCCCACGACGGCGAGGCCGAGCAGCAGCGGTCCGAGCGGAGGGTACGACTGGGGCCAGAACCCCGGTTCCTCCCACATGTCGGAATCAGCCTCGCTCCTTGGGATACCCGCCTCTCCGCCCCCGACGGGACCGGGGACGTCGCTGCTCAAGCCGCTCGAGTCCGGGCCTCCCGTAGGACCGTCGTAGTCGGAACCGCCTGCGACGCCGCCGTGATAGGAGCACGTTCCCGGTCCAGTCGAGTACGACATGCTCCCGTCGGCACAGAGGGTTCTAGGGCCACCGGTCGGGGCACCTGCTCCGGCCGACCCACCAGAGGTGCCGCCCGAGCTCGACGAACTGCCCGAGCCGCTGATCCCGCCATGTTGAGAGCACGTCCCGGAGCCCGACGATGACGAGTAGGTCCCGTCGCTGCATGTCTCGGCGCCTACGACCTGAGCCGGGAGCAGGCCGAGGACCGTCAGCGAACCGACAAGAACCGCCGCAGCCGCCGCTGATCTCACCCGCCTCCACCCCATGGCGCCCGAAGCTAGACGGCCTGTACCAGCGCAGTGCGCGCCGGCGAACGACCAGGTTCACTGCCGAGCAGGCCTTCGAGAACGTGGCGCCCCAGCACGATCCTCGATCCGGACTCAGGGAGCAGTCGTAAGAGACCTACCGCAGGCCGCGGCTGGCCCCACAGCGGCAGGAGGACGTCGTCGATGATGTGCTCGAAGTCGACGCGGTCCAGTGAGCGGCCGGTCGTCTGAGGCAGGGTCGTGAGGAGGCCGATGACTACGGCGAGATCGATCGAGGCGTCCGGCCAGGCGGGGTCGGTCGGTTCGCCGAGGTGCGGAGTCGAACGGTCACCGTCGCGTTGACGTGAGGCCTCGACGTCTGCGGCCAGGGATTCGGCGACGGCGTTGGTGAAGCGGGTCCGCAGGGCTTCGACCAGCTCGGTCCGGTCGTCGCCGGTGTTGAGCAGTGCGCCGAGGATGCGTCGGCGGCGTGCTCCTCGCCGGCAACCAACAGGCCCAGTCCGTCGTGCGGGTCGTCGCTGTCGACGCCGACGGCCAGATCCACTTCTCGGTCCTGCCTGGCTCGGTGGTCAAGAACCGGCACCTGCTCGACCGAACGGTGGCCTGAGCTTCTACTGCTGCTTCTACTGTGCCGGTCGGGACGGGATCACACGGGCGGGCACGGACGGGCAGGCCTGGTCCGCAGTTGCCCAGCTCAGCGGTACTGCCGGGCACGGAACGGGACCAAGCGAGACGCCGAGCCGGGGCTCATAACCCGAAGGTCGCAGGTTCAAATCCTGCCCCCGCCACCATCTAGCAGGGCGAAAAATGCAGGTCAGGCCCCACTTCTCGGAGTGGGGCCTTCTGCTGTCTCCCCACCGCTGCGGATCGACGCAGGCAGGGCGGTGACGAGGGCGTGGACCCATGCGGTTGCCGCGGTCGCGTCGCCACCGGACCATAGAGGTACCGCAGTGCGTCTCGGTGACCGGCAGCGCCGGGAACGTGGCCCTGGCTCGAGCCCGAGATGGCCAGCGGCGTCGCAGGCGCCTCGCCGCGGTGGAGGCGGGCCACGGCACGCGAGGACCCGACCGAGGTCGAACCGAGCGTCGCTGTTCGTCGGAGCACACAGCCGCCCGCTTTGCTCGCCTTCCTCGACCCGCGGCAAGCCCCCCCCGCCCGGCGAACTTGCAAACCCAGTTGACAGTTTGGTCGTGGCGGAGTTATAGGTTTTCCGTCCGGTTCAGCGAGGCGAGGAAGGAGCCTCTGATGTTGATGCGTACCGATCCGTTCCGTGAGCTCGACCGTCTGGCGCAGCAGGCGCTGGGGACGGCGAGCCGTCCGGCAGCGATGCCGATCGACGCCTACCGCCGTGGCGACGAGTTCCTCGTGGAGCTCGACCTGCCCGGGGTCGACGCGGAGTCGATCGACCTCACCGTGGAGCGCAACGTGCTCACCGTCCACGCGCAGCGCCGCCGCACCGCCGACGACGGTGACATCGAGCTGCTGGTCGGCGAACG
Organism: Aquihabitans sp. G128; assembly: GCF_019048865.1. Lineage (GTDB taxonomy): Bacteria > Actinomycetota > Acidimicrobiia > Acidimicrobiales > Iamiaceae > Aquihabitans. The sequence continues at coordinate 4,262,282 of NZ_CP077604.1, forward strand.
TCCGCAGGGCACCTTCAGCCGTCAGCTGTTCCTCGGTGACACCCTCGACACCGCGAACATCGCGGCGGACTACACCGACGGGGTGCTCACCCTCAGGCTTCCCGTCGCCGAACGGGCCAAGCCGCGCCGCGTGCCGATCAGCCGCCCCCGCAGCGACAAGGCCATCGACACCAGCGCCGACCGCAGCGCCGACGCGACCAGCGGCGATCGCGAGCTGGCGGGCGCGTCGGCAGGGACGGGCTGAACGAGGTGGGCATCCGCTTCGACGACGAGGATGCGCCGATGTTCAGCGTCGGCCAGGTCGCCGACCTCCTCGGGGTCCAGTCGGCGTTCGTGCGCCGGCTCGACACCGAGAAGGTCGTGCAGCCCGCCCGCTCCTCGGGCGGTCAACGGCGCTACAGCCAGCTGCAGGTCCGCTTGGTCGCCCAGGTGTCGGAGATGGCCTCCCAGGGGCTCAACCTCGCCGGCATCCGCCGCATCCTCGTCCTCGAAGCCGAAGTCGACCGCCTCAAGCGACAGATCAAGCGCCTGCAGCCCCCGGCCGGCAGCGGGGCCGAGGCGACGAACACCGATCAAACATGATCGAGGAGGTAGCAACGATGGGATTCGCGGCAACACGCGACCTCGACCCGACCCCGCCCCGGCCTCCGGCGCCGATCGCCACACCCGCCTCCGTCGTCCGGCTCGTCATCGACGTCGAGGCCGCCCACCTTGCCAACCCGCTCGTCGCCGCGTCCCGGCTCCTTGCCAGCGAGGCCGGTGCGCTGGCCCACGTCGACGGCGACGAAGGCCACTTCGAGGTCACCGTCGCGGTCCCGGATCGGAGCCCGGAGATCGTCGACCAGGCCGAGGCCTGGGTCCGATGGGCGATCCACAACGCGGGCATCCGAGGCGAGATCCGTCGCGTGCACTGACCCGACCGCCGATGGCGAGCGGTCGGCCTCCTCCCGGGGAGCGGGCGCCGGGCACCATCGGAGGCCCTCCGCACCCCGATGGGCGCGTCGTCAGGTGCGGCCCAGAACCGGGCGCTGGTTCGACTGCTCGCGCCGGAGGATCGAGGCGAGCGCCTCGGCCGTCACCGGCGGGCTGATGGCGTGGCCGAAGGCCCGGTCGTAGCCGAGCAGGGCCAGGTCCTCCAGCACGTCGGCGTCTTCGACCTGCTTGGCGACCGCGAGGGCGCCGAGCTCGTGGGCCCGGGTGAGGGCGTCACCCACGGAGCGGTGGAGGCCGCCCCGACGATCGCGGCCCGGGATGGCGACCTTCCACGCGTCGGCGGTGATGGTGTCGAGCGAGTCGAACGAGGCCCCGGCGCCCACGCCGTCGATCACGACGCCGACCCCGAGGGCGGCGATGCCATCGGTGACCCGGCGGAGGCCGACCGGATCGGTCGCCAGTGCCGGGAACGGCACATCCAAGGCCAGGGCAGAGGGTTCGAGGCCGTGCGACCGCAGCGCGGCCTCGACCGAGTCCAGGAACCGTCCGCCGACCAGCCGGGATCGGGTCACGTTGAGCGCGATCTGGATGGGCGCTCCGGTCGAGGCCCACGCTGCGCCCTGCCGGCAGACCTCGCCCAGGGTCCAGTCCTCGAGGTCGTGGATCCGCTCGGCGAAGCGGGTGCCGGGGAGCGAGAGGCCCGGGCGCACCATCCCGAAGTCCGGGTGCCACCAGCGCAGCAGGGCTTCGCACGACCGGATCGACCCGTCGCGGAGCGCCACCTCCGGCTGGTAGTAGAGGCAGAACCGACCGGGCATGCCCGGGAGCTCCACGGAGCCGGCGCGGGCTGGCGGCTCTGCGGCCTCCGTCCGGGTTCGTGACCGGGCGATGGTGGGGTGCATGGTCCTGCTCCTTGGGAGAGATCGGTTCCGACGGGCGGCGCCCACCATGCAGGAGCGGTCGTGACCGAACGATGAAGCGGCCCAGGGGGCGGCCTTCATGGTTCGGTCATCGCTCGGCGGCCACGATCGACCTGCCCTCGCCCTCCGCGATGGCCCAGACCACGAGGGACGAGCGCGATGCACCGGATACTCCTTGCCGAGGACAACAAGATCAACCAGGTCGTCGCCGCCGGGGCCCTGAAGAAGCTGGGCTTCCTGGTCGACATCGTCGACGACGGCGTCGCCGCAGCGGCTGCGTGCGCCGCAGACGAGTACGACGCGGTGCTGATGGACGTGATGATGCCGGTGATGGATGGCTACCAAGCCACGAGGGCGATCCGCCAGCACGAGCGGTGGCTCGGCCTGGCGCCCGTGCCGATCATCGGTCTCAGCGCCCGGGCCCTGGCCGGCGACCGCGAGGTCGCGCTGGACGCGGGGATGGACGACTACCTCACCAAGCCGATCCGCACCGCCGAGCTCGAGGCCGCGCTCGCCCGCTTCCTCCCCGCCTCCGGCGACCAGGAGCACGACCCGACCGCTCCGACGGCGCTGTTCGCAGCGAGCAGCTAGCGGACCGGCACCCGGCTCTGCGTTCATGGTTCGGTCACGGCTCGACCGTCACGATCCGTCCATGCTCGATGCCTACTCCGACACCTTGGAGCTCCTCTGCCAGCCGGTGTGCAGCCTTCGCGACGTGACGGTCCAGTGGGAGCTGCTCCACCGGCTCCCCTCGACCCGGCAGCTCGACGAACGGGTCCTCGGCCAGGCGATCGACATGATCGCCGCCTCCCGACGCCATGGGTTCCGGCTCGAGCTCGAGCTCAAGCTCTCCGGCCCCTCGCTCCGGGACCTGCGCTTCGCGGACGCAGCCGCCGATCGGCTGCGAGGCTCCGGCATCGATCCCTCGTGCCTGATCCTGGAGGTGAGCGAAGCCGACCTCGAGGTGGGCCTGGACGAGATCCGGTACACGGCGACCCGGCTGCGGGCGCTCGGGTGCCGCATCGCGCTCGACGACGTCGGCCCGCGATGCGACATCGCCGGGCACCTGCGGCGCTTCCCTGCGGACTTCGTCAAGGTCGGCTGGCCGTTCACCCACTGCCTCACCGCCGACATCCACGCCCAGCTGATGGTCCGCACGATCATCGATCTCGCCCATGCGATGAACCGGAAGGTGATCGCTGCCGAGGTGGCCGACGAAGCAACCTTGGTCCTGCTGCAGTCCTACGGCGTGGACTTCGCCCAGGGCTCCCACATCGGGCTCCCCACGGCCTGCTGAGGCGGCGGCGATGGGCATGCGGCTTCCCAGGCGTGGCCACCGGACGAGGCCGTCCACGGCTCGGTCGTGCCGTCCCGGGAACGCTCGGCCGGCGAGCAGCGGTCTCGGTGCTCGGAGCCGGCCGACGTCGATCGAGGTGCGGGCTTCGGCGGTCGAGCGCGAGCGGGAGGTCTGGCGCGTCTACGCCCGGACCGGGCACGTGCTCAACCTGGTGATCGTGGTCATCGACACGGCCTACGTCGTGGCGACCTGGGGCACGGGCCCCCACCGGCTGTTCCTGCTCTGGCTGAACCTCTTCGCCATGCTGGGCTTGGTCGCGGCGATCGCCGTCGTGCCCGAGGTGAAGCTCGCGGCATCGCCGAACCGCGACCTGATCTTCGCCGCGTGGATCACGTGGGGGACCGTCCTGATCACGGTGGCGGCGTCGGCCGACGGCGGTCTCGTCAGCCCGATGGTCTGGCTGCTCCCGCTGAGCGTGATGTTCACCGCCGTCGCCCACCGGGCCACGGTCGTGGCGTTCTCGGGGGGCCTCGCGCTCGCCGGGTACCTGCTCCTGGCGGCAACCGACGGCTCCGGGTTCGCGCCGGCCCCCGCTGGGCTTCACGCCGTCTACCTGCTGGCCCTGACCTATGCGGCCGTGAGCGCCACCCGATCGCGGTGGACCCACCACGACGAGCAGGTCGTGCTCCACGAGGAGCTCGCCCACCTGGCCGACCGGGATGGGCTGACCGGGCTGCTCAACCATCGGGCCTTCCACGAGCAGCTCGCCGCACGCCTCGACCGCTGCAACGTCGATCGGCTGGCGGCCACGGTGCTGCTGGTCGACCTCGACCACTTCAAGGGCATCAACGATCGGCTCGGCCACCAGGTCGGCGATGAGGTCCTGCGGACGGTCGCGCTGGCGATCACGAGCGCCGTGCACGACCGAGACCTGGTCGGACGGGTGGGCGGCGAGGAGTTCGCGGTCTACCTCGGCACGGTTCCACCGGCGGAAGCCCACGAGATCGCCGAGGGCATCCGGACCACCATCGCCCGCATCGAGGATCCCGAGCCGCTCACCGCGAGCATCGGCGCCGCGACGTCACGCGACGGGCTGGCGGTGGCGAACGACCTGCTGGCGTGGGCCGACGAAGCGATGTACGTCGCCAAGCGCCAGGGCCGGAACCGGACCTGTTGGTTGCGCGCCGCCTGAGCGCACCGCCGCCGTCGGCGAGGACCCTGCCTCCCGGGCCGAGCCTCGCTCCTTGGTGCGGGGCCTGCTGCTGACCGGGCCCCGCTCCAGACGGGCATCGAACACGGCGATGGCGTTGCCCGCCCCACGGAGGGTCCGGCAGAAGCATGGAGCGCGACGAGCGCGAAGCGGTCTGGACCACCGGGACGACTCGCCGAGCCAAGAGGTGGCCACCTGGTGACGACGTTCACGATCCGTGCCACGATCGGTTCGCCCGGGCGCTTGGGCCTGGGGCGGTGCACTTGGAGGCGTGGAATGGGCGATGGGCATGATCCCGTGAGGGACGAGGTGGCAGAGCTGCGAGGTCTGCTTGCGGCAGCGCTGGCGCGGATAGAGGTCCTGGAGGCGGCGACCGCCACGGGCGGTCCCGCGCGGGCGCTCGAGGTCCCGACCGGGGAGGGCCGTCCCGGCGATGTCCAGCCGGCCGCCATCGACCGGCGCAGGGTCTTCGGCCTGCTGGCCGGGGCCGGGGCGGCGACGGCCGGCGCCGTGCTGCTGGGAGCGCAGCCGGCCGCCGCAGAGGTGGGCGACAGCGTCCGCGTCGGCTACGAGACCCAGTCGCCGGGGCCTTGCTACATCTACATGACGGGCAACAGCGCACACCAGGGCTTCGCCGTCTACGACGGCCCCGACAACAACTTCCTCGTGGACGCGGCCGTCTGCGGCGCAGCGTCGAGGTCCACGTTCGACTACGGGGTCCACGGACGGGGCAAGGGCACCAGCGGCGGCGTGCGGGCCGACGCCGCCGATGCCGGGATCGCCGTCTACGGCACCTCCAACACCAACGTGGCGGTCGCTGGTGAGGCGCAGAGCAGCTACGGGGTCTCGGGCAAGTCCCAGACGAACGTGGGCGTCTACGGGTACACGGCCGGTTCCACCTACGCCGGCGTCTTCGGTGACTCGTCTGCGGCACAGGGGGTCCACGGCCGGTCGGTCAGCAACGTCGGGGTGTACGGCGAGTCCACGAGCACGACCGCCACGGGGGCCTACGGCGTCCAAGCGGTGTCGGCCGGCGGGACCGGCCTCAAGGCGACGGGCAAGGTGTACGGCGTCGTCGCCCAGTCGTACTCGACGACGGCCACGGACTCGGCGGTGTTCGCCACCACGATCCAAGCGACGGCGATCGGTGCCTACGCCGACAGCGGGCTGGTCATGTCCGGCCGTTCCGAGACGGGTGGCGGCGTGGAGGTCAAGGCCCCCACGTTCCACCTCCGGCTCGCCAACGCCACGACCCGCAACGCCCCCACCGCCGACGCGTTCGCCCACCAGGCCGGCGAGATCGTCCAATCGACGGCGGGGGACACCTGGGTGTGCGTCAAGGGCGGCACGCCCGGAACCTGGCGGAAGCTCGCAGGGCAAGCCACCAGCGGTTCGTTCCACGTGCTGCCCGCTCCGGTGCGGGTCTACGACTCCCGCCCGGGCACGGCGCCGGCGACCGGGCCCAAGACGCCGCTCACCGGCAACACCGCCCGCACGATCGACCTCCGGGGCAACTCGTCGGGCGTACCGGCGGGAGCGACCGCAGCCCTCGTCACCGTCCTGCTCCTCAACACGGCGAGCGGGAACGGCAACTTCACCCTGTGGGCGAACGGCGTCGCCAAGCCCTCGGCGAACACCATGGTGTGGGGTGGAGCCGCTGGCGGTCGATACACCGCCAAGGAGGTCTCCGCGCTCGACAGCAACGCGCAGATCCAGGTCTCCTCGAGCCTGAAGGCCGATGTGGCGCTCGACGTCGTCGGCTACTACCGGTAGCCAGCGCATCGACGCCGACGACCGACGAGGGCGTCGGCGTGCCGGACCTCGAACCGGCCCGACGGGCAGTCCGGACTACGTAGTTGGCTACGGATGCGCTGACCTGGGCTGATCGGGTCCACTTTCCCGGGTTGGACCTCGATGTCAGTGGAGTCACCGTGGGCAGGTGTGGACGGGCCATCTCGATCGTCGCGGCGCTGGGCATCTTGCTCGGCGTCCTGGTCCTCGCGCCCCAGGTCGCACCGGCTGCTGACGCCGAGCCGCCGCCGGTCCCCGGTCCGGCGAAGGTCACGATCACCTCCTCCGGGTTCAGCCCGTCGACCGTCGAGGTGGTGGTCGGCCAGAGCGTCGTGTTCACCAACAGCAGCGGCGCCACCCGGAAGGTCGTCGGCGACGACGCCATCTTCGACTCGGGTGACATCCCCGACGGCGGGGCGTTCACCGTGGCCATCCCCGACGACCGGACCGTCGACTTCACCTCGCCGGGGACGCCGACGTTCACCGGCACCCTGCAGGTCGGGGTGAACGGCTTCAGCGGCCCCGCCGCAGGCCCGATCCGGGACCACCTCCCGAACACCCCGCCGCACGTCGAGGACCCGGCCAGCTTCGGGTCGGTGGAGCCGTGGGGCATCGTGGCCTCCCGCACCGAGATCCTGGTGACGTTCGCCAGCACGGCGACGGTGCAGGACGGCAACCGGCTGCTCGGCGCGATCAGCGGGCGGCTCTCGGGGCAGATCGGTACGAGCGGGATCGTGGTGATCACGATCCCCCGGAGCAGCGACGGCAGCTTCGACGACCTCAAGGCGGCGCTGGCCCTCCTGCGCAGCGACCCGGCGATCACTGCTGCGGCGATGGACACCATGGGCCAGGACGACCGGGTGGAGCCGCCGCCCAGCCAGGCGATCGGCTTCTCGTGGCAGCCGTATCCGCTCACCGATCCGACCCGGGACCGGGCCTTCGGGCTGCTCCAGGCCCGCGTCCCCCAGGCGTGGAACCTGCTCGACGCGATCCGGCGGAAGAAGAACCGGGTCGACATCGGGATCCCCGACAGCGGGTTCGACCTCGACCACCCCGAGATGGACGGCGAGCCGGGCCAGGGGAAGCGGATCTCGTACGTCCCGCTCTGCTTCACCGCCTCGCCCTGCTTCACGAACCCGGCAGGCCTGACCCAACGGACCCACGGCACCGGCACCGCCTCGCTCGCCGCCGGGAACCACGTGGGCGTCGACCCGCTGGCCAACGTCGTCGCCATCGCTGCCCGAGGCGACCAGATCGACCTGCCCGCCGGGACGACGCTCATCGCCAGCAACCTCGCCGCCGAGACCCTGCTCGCCGAGAAGAAGGCGGGCGGCAAGGCGCCGAACCTGCGCGTGATCAGCCGCAGCCTCAGCCCGGTGAAGTTCGCCTTCGTGGACGACCAGGAGTCCCGCGGCAAGATCTGGGACTTCGAGTTCGCCGGCTCCCTGTGCGGCCCCGGGGAGCACGACGACGCCACCGTCAAGACCCAGTACTGCACGCCCAACAACGAGGACGGCTACCTCGCCGAGCACGCCGAGATCGGCAAGCTCGCCCGCACGATGGCCGAGGAGGCCGGGGACGAGGGCGTCTTGATGGTCCAATCGGCCGGCAACCAGAGCACCGACTTCTGCGTGCCCTTCGACCTTCCCCGCGACCAGTGCCACAACGAGAAGATCCGCGCCGACGTCATCGCCGAGTACGGCTGGGCGGCACGGCACATGAACCCCACCACCAACAACATCATCATCGTCGGCGCGATCGGTCCCACCGCCCGCCGCGACGACTACTCCAACATCGATGCCGACGTCTCCGCCGCCGGCCAGTACGTCAAGGCGGCGGCGCCCAACCTCCCCCTGGCCGGTCGCTACCAGGACTTCAACGGGACCTCGGCGGCCGCCCCGCAGGTGGCGGGCCTGGCCGGCCTGGTGTGGCAGTACGACCCCTCGCTCACCCCGGTCCAGGTCCGCCAGCACATCCTCGACCACGCGGTGGACGACACCACCGACGACGCCGCCCCCCGCATCGACGCCTTCGCCACCATGACCTCGCTCGACGGGGCCCTCTTGGACCTGGTCGACGTGAACGACCCCTCCGCCGACGGCAACCGGCGCGCCGTGGCGCCGGCGGACACGCCCGGCGCCCAGCCGGCACTGGACCTGCGCCGCGGCACGACGGTCGACGGGCGCCAGCTGGACGACGCGGCCGACGGCGCCATCGACATGCGTGACCTCCGCCGCTTCCGCGACGCCTGGCTCCAGGGCTGCGCGGACTACCCCGACGGCGGACCGAACTGCCCGACCGGCACGATCATCCTGGACGGCGGCGCCGACCACGTGAAGTTCGATCAGAACCTCGACCGGTGCGTCACGACGAGGACCAACGGGTGCTTCGCGTTCGAGAGCCTCTACCCGAGGATGGACCCTGCGGGCACCGGCAGCCTCCGCGCCGACCGCACCGCGACCGTCGGGACCAACGGGGCGGGCACCCCGTCTGCCGCCGGCACGACGATGAGCGGGCTCGACGTCCTACGGGCGATGTGGGGGAAGAAGACCGCGTCGGGAGCGGCGCCGGACACCGAGGGCTACGCCGCAGCGGACCTGCCCGCGCTGCTGCGCTCGGCCGACATCGAGGTGCACGCCGACGACATCTCGGCGCGCGGCGCGGTGACCGGCACCTTCTCGGCCGAGACCAGCACCGACGGCGGCAAGACGTGGAGGCCGATCGGCATGCCGCGGACGACGTCGGTCACGAACCCGACCGACGGTGTGGTGGTCCTCACCGTCCCGCTGCCCGACACCGCGTCGGCGACGATGCTCCGCGTCGGGATCACGGCGAACGTCGGCGGGCAGCAGATCGAGACGCTCAAGCCGGTGGTGGCCGTGCGGCCCGGCTACGACATCCGGGTGGATCCGAAGGTCGTCACCTACGACCTGGCCTTGGAGCCCACGACGCTGGCCAAGGGGAAGAAGGGCAAGGCCACGGCGACGCTGAAGGTCGGCGGCAAGAAGGTCAAGAAGAAGTCGGCCGCCTCGCCGATCCCTCGACCCAACGCCAGGAGGGCGGCGGCCGCCGATGCCGAGCCGGTGGTCGGGCTGCTGGACGACGGCACCAGCGCCCTGTTCGGGGCGCCGGTCGAGTTCACCGCCGAGGGCCGGGGCACCGCCCCCGCCGATCCGTCCGTCGGCGAGGCCGACGAGCAGATCGCCGATGACGGGACGGCCAGCGCCGACATCGAGGCAGGGGACCAGGGCGGAGGTGCCGAGATCGGGTCGGTCGTCACCGTCGACGGTCAGGAGATCTCGGCCTCGCTGGACACGCAGGTCACCGCGCCGGCGCACCTCGTCTACACGTGGGAGCAGAAGATCACGGCGTTCCACCGCCACTTCCACGGGCTCAGCGATCCGGACCCGGCGCACCCCGGGCTCGAGGGCACCTACGACTACGACGAGGACCCGGCGGCCGGCAGCCTCCCCGTGATCCTGAAGCGCACGGGGACGATCGACCTCGACGCGGCGACGCCCACCCTGGACGAGACGGTGGGCTCGGCGGACTACTCGCTCGTGGAGACGTCGCCGTTCGGCACCACCACGAGGAGCCACAGCATCCTCCCACCGCAGCGCGAGACCGAGGGCTACCTGCTGGACCGGGTGAAGGTCGAACGCGACGACACCTCGGCGACGATCGAGGGGCTGCGGCAGGTCAGCGACATCAACTACCGGTACGACTGCGGCCAGGCGAACCCGAGCAACTGCTCGCCGTCGAGCCGGCTGCGGTTCTTCGACTCCTGGCTCTCGATCTCCACCCGGCGCGACCCGAACACCTACACGAACGGGCAGACCTCCGGGTACCGAGGCGGGGACGGCACCTCCTTCCTGCACGCCCCCGACGCGGATGCCGACCTGCACCTCCGCAAGGACAGCTCGGGCCAGTGGATCCCGCTGACCTACTGCGGGTCCGGCGACGTCACGCTGCCGAACCTCGACGGCCGGATCTACGACGAGTCGGGGACGGCCAAGCAGGAGACCCGCTTCACGGCGACGATCGTCGACGACGGTGGCGACCCCGTGCTGACCCTGCCCGACTGCAGCAACCCGTCCCCGCCGACGGCCCGGTTCAAGCTCTCCCCGACCACGGGCAAGGCCGGCTCGCCGGTGACCTTCACCGATGACTCCACCGCTCCGGCGGGCATCGCCTCGTGGCGGTGGGACTTCGACGACGGCACGACCTCCACCGATCCGAGCCCGGACCACCTCTTCGCCGACTCGGGCGGCTACACGGTCAAGCTCACCATCACCGACGGCAAGGGCCGCACCGCATCGGCGACCAGGACGATCACGGTCGACCCCGGTCCGCCCACGGGGTCGATCGACGACCAGACCGCATCGGCGGACGCCGACGTGCGCCTCCACGGCCGGATCGGGTCCCCCGGCTCGTTCGAGAACCGGTCGCTCCAGGTCGACCTCACGTCGTCGGCCCCCGGGTTCCCCAAGCAGGTCACCCGTCGCCTCCCGGGTGGGGTGATCGACGTCAACCTCGGGCGGGTGCCCGTCGGTACCTATCCGATCAAGCTGACGGTCACCGACAGCGCCGGGCAGAAGGCCACCGCGACGGCGACCCTGGTGGTGGTCCCCGGCTCGCCGCCCCCTTCGGTGGACCCGGCGCCCGTGGAGCAGCCGCTCGTCGAGGGGTGCACCACGGCGTTGACGATCCCCGGCGAGGCCGACCAGCTGATCACCCAGCTCGGCAGCCTGCGCAACCGGGCCGGTCGGCTCGAGGTGATCGCCTCGCCCGCCCTCATGGAGGCGGCGGAGCGCCACGCCGCCGACCTGGCGGCCCACCCCGACCTGGTCGACACCGGCAGCGACGGGAGCACCGTCGCCGTCCGCACCGCGGCTGCCGGCTACCCGGACGGCTACGACGTGGACGAGCTGGTGCTGCGCGGCCCCAAGCTGCCGGCCGACGCGCTCACGACGTGGCAGAACCAGGCGGCCGCGTCCCAGAAGCTGGTGGACCGACGCTGGGTCGGGGCCGGAGCGGCCCGGGTCCAGGCCGGGAGCTCCTGGGTGTGGGTGCTGGTCGTCGGCGAAGCCATCGACTGCGCGCCCGACGACGGCGCGACCGTGTTCGCCCGCCTCGCCGCCGCCCGGCCTGCAGCGGTCGCCCCGAAGGCGGCCCCGGTTGCAGGCCCGCAGGGGGCCATGGCTCCGGCCGTGGAGGCCGCACCGAGCACGGCGCCGCCGCCGAAGCGCGCCAGCCGCCCGGCAGCAGCGGCGGGTGCGAGCGCTCGCAGGGGCGCAGCGGTCGCGACCTTCACGGGCGGGGACGCGGTGGCCTCCGACGCGACGGTCCTCGGCCTGCCGAGCGCGGCCGTGCCGGCGTTCACCGTCGACGACGCCACCCCGGCGACCGGGGCGACGGTGCTCGTGCACAACCGCACCCGCAAGGCGGGCACCCTGGCCCCGGCCACGTTCCGCTCCGACGACGTCCGCCCCGGGCTGGCGCTCGAAGCGGGAGCGACCCGGTCGACGTCGTGGTACTCCGCAGGGGTCTGGACGCCTTCCATCAAGGCGACGGCCGACGGCATCTCTGCCTCCACCTCGGTCACGGCGACCGGGGCCACGATCACCCCGGCGCTCGTGTACTCCGGTCCGGCGTCGGCCGCGCAGGGGGCCACCGTGGCGGTGGTGGCCACGGTCACGAACCTCGGCACCGGCCAGCCGCTGGCGGGCCGGGCGGTCAGCTTCACCGTCGGCACGTCGTCGGCCACCGGGACCTCGGGCGCGGACGGGAAGGTGCGGGCGGACCTGGTGATCGCGCCGACCACCCCGGCGGGGAGCACCCAGCTCGTGACCAAGGCCCTGGCCGTCGGGCCGAGCGCGGCGACCCAGATCTCCTCGCCGTTCACCGTCACCACCAACGCCGCGCCGGTGGCCGACGCCGGCGGGCCCTACGAGATCCCGCTCGGCAGCGACCTGGTGCTCGACGGCACCGGCTCGAGTGACCCGAACGGCGACGCCCTCACCTTGGGCTGGGACGTCGGCGGTGACGGTACGTTCGACGCCGACGACGGCTTCAGCCCCGTGTTCGGGCCCGATGACATCCGGCGGTCCATCTGCAAGGGGGACTGCCAGGTCGACGTCGCGTACCCGATCGCCCTGCGGGTCACCGACACCAACGGCGCCTCGAGCACCGACGAGACGACGGTGACGCTGCGGCGCGACTTCGCCCTGACGATCACCCCGGCGTCCACCGTGGTGGTCCCGGGTGCGACCACCAACTACCAGGTCACGGTGCTCTCGACGAGCGGCTTCGACCAGCCCGTGAACCTGTCGGTGTCCGGGCTGCCCACCGGCGTCCGGGCCTCCGTTCCAGCCACGGCCGATCCCAACACCACCGTCATCCTGAGCCTCACCGCCGCTGCCGACGCGCCCGAGACGTCGGCGACGATCACGGTCACCGGCACCGCGGGCGGGCTGACCCGCAAGGCGGGGGCTGCCGTCGAGCTCGAAGTTCGGCCTCATCCCCCAGTGCTTCGGCACCGTCGAGGGGACCGTCACCGACCGCGAGACGGGCCTGCCCGTGGCCGGGGCCTTGGTGTCCGGCAGCGGCTTCGGCATCCACACCACCGGTGCCGATGGCTCCTTCCGGTCCGAAGGCCTCCGGGTGGGGCGGACCAACGGGCCGATCCAGTACACCTTCAGCACCGACAAGACGGGCTACTGGTCCGGTCCCAAGACCGTGACGGTGGCCTGCGGCATCACCGTCCACGCCGACGTCTCGCTCATCCAGGTGCGCAAGGGCGTCGTCACCGGGCGGATCACCGAGGGCACCCGCGACCTGAGCGACCCGACCAGCCCCGTCGTGTCGACCGGGGTCCCCATCGCCGGGGCCCGGGTGTCGGTGGACAAGGAGTACCGGACCGCTGCGGACGGCACGTACCGGAGCGACCCGATCACGCTCGGCCAGGACAACGCCCCGGGTGAGGTCTCGATCCAGGCCTACGCCGACGGGTACTGGTACGGCGCCACGACCCCGGCGTTCGTGCCGTTCACCGAGGCCGGGCCGAACGTCTACGACCTCACGATCCTGAAGGCCTGCTTCGGCGACGGGTACGTCAAGGTGGTCGACCGTGCGACGGGCAAGGTCGTCCCGAACGCCCTGGTCGCGGTGAGCTCCCAGCTGCCCTACAACGGCCAGCAGCCGGCGCGTGCGCAGCGGGCCCGACGGCATCGCCCACATCGAGCACATCCCGCTCGGGCCCGACAACCGCCCGGTGGGGGCCCAGGTCGCGGCGGCGGCGCCGGAGGGCAGCGACTACTACGCCAACAGCACCACCGGCAGCATCCAGCTGAAGAACTGCGGTGACACCGGGCTCGGGGTCGTGTACCTGAGCCGTCCGGATCCCTTCTACACCTACGGCGTCGACGTCCGGGTCGTCGACGACGAGACCGGTGCGCCCCTGGCCGGCGTCCCGTTCTCCCTGTTCGGCGGAGACTCGAAGGTCACCGACGCGGACGGCCTGGCCCAGTTCCGCGACGTGCCCTTCGGCGTGCGGGGCATGACCACCTCCACCGCTTCGTTCATCGTCGAGCTCGCCGGCTACTACCGCGAGAACCGCGACGTGAAGGTCAACCGAGACGAGGTCTCGGAGCTGACCATCCGCATGCACCGGAACCGCCCGGCCACCGTGACCGGGACCGTGCGCGACGCCATCAGCGGCGCGCCCCTGCCCGGCATCGACGTGCACGTGAACACCGACAGCAACCTCGTGCTCCACACCGACGCAGACGGGCGGTACTCCTACACCGCCCCGTTCCTCCTCCCGTACGGCAAGCCCACGCCGATCACGGTGACGACCGACGGCAACGAGACCTACTGGGGCTCGGAGGTCCCGGCGACGATCACCGCCACCCTCGACGGCCCGAACGTGGCCGACGTGAGGATGGCGCAGCGCTGCGCGCCGGGGAGGATCCACGGCCTCGTCCGCAACGCCGTCACGAAGGAGCCGATCGAGGGTGCCAGCGTCTCGACCGGCATCGGCAAGCCGTCGGTCACCGGCGTCGACGGCCGCTTCCTGATCACCGAGCAGAAGTTCCCCTTCGACAAGCCCGGGGCGGTCACCGTCACCGCCTTCAAGAGCGGCTTCATCTCCTCGTCGAAGAACGTGACGATCTACTGCGGCGCCGACATCGAGGTGAACTTCGGGGCGGCGACCCCGACGACGTCGATCACGGGCACCGTGACCAAGGCGTCCGACGGCTCGCCCGTGGCGGGTGCGTTCGTGGGCTCCGGGTTCGGCGGCACCGCGACGACCGACAGCCAGGGCCGCTACGCGCTGGCCGACGCCCCCCTCGGGGAGGGCGGGGCCGACAAGGAGTGGCTGGTGTCGGTCATCGCTCCCACCGCCGCCAAGCTCGGCTCCGCCGAGAAGACGGCAACGGTCCGCAGCGCCGGGCCGACGACCCTGGACTTCCAGCTCGCCGGCCAGACGTCGGCGGCGCCCCCCGATGCGGTCGACGACCGGTTCGACGTGTCCGCCACCGACGTCACCCGGGTGGCCCCGGCGAGTGGCGTGCTGGCGAACGACACCGGCACCGGGCTCACGGTGGCGAAGGTCTCGTCGCCCGCCAAGGGGACCCTCGCGCTCGACCCCGACGGCGGCTTCTCGTACACGCCGACGGGCGACTTCGTGGGCGACGTCACCTTCACCTACCGGGCCACGGCCACGGGCGGGCTCACCGACGTCGCCACCGTGACCCTGCACGTCGTGGGCCCCGACGCCCCCACCGCTGCGGACGACACCGGAACGACGCCGTTCGAGACGGCGCTGGTGGTCGGCGCTCCCGGCGTCCTCGCCAACGACACCGGTGCCGGCCGGAAGGTCACGGCGAACAGCCAGCCGGGCCACGGCTCGGCGACGGTGGCTGCCGACGGGTCCTACACCTACACGCCCGTGGACGGCTTCTCCGGCGCCGACTCGTTCACCTACACGCTGACCGACCCCTTCGGCCGGACGAAGACCGCCACCGTGCGCATCACCGTGGGCGCAGCGCCACCGGTGGTGCGCTACGCCCTCGGCGATCGGGCCTTCCGGGACCTGGACGGGGACGGGATCCAGGACGCCGGCGAGCCGGGGGCCTCCGGCGTGGCCGTGCAGCTGCTCGGCGCCGGTGGCGGCGTGCTGGCGTCCACCACCACGAACGCCCAGGGCACCTACGCCTTCGACGACCTGGCCGCCGGTGACTACGGCGTCCGGTTCACCGCACCCGTCGGCTTCGCCTTCTCCGCCGCCCGCCAGGGCACGAACCGTGCGGTCGACTCCGATCCCGATGGCTCCGGCGCGGTGGCCACGTTCCGGCTCGAACAGGGGCCGGACGTGCGCCTCGAGGCGGTCGGGACCGACCCGCTCATCTCGAAGGCCACCCTCGTCGACCGCACCATCGACGCCGGGCTCGTCGCACTGCCCGGCGGCGTGGCGATCACCGCCACCGCCCGCCCGGCCGGGTCGACCGGGCCGTCCACCGCCCTCGCCCAAGCGCCGTGGGGGACCGCGTTCGAGGTGCACGTGGCGGTCGTCAACAACGGCGACGCGCCGCTGGGAAGCGTGGCGGTCAGCTCGTCGCTCCTCGCGGGCTGCGCCCGGACCGTCGGCTCCCTGGCCGTCGGGGCCACCGAGTCCTACGACTGCACCGGCCCGTTCACGCCCACCAGGGACGCCGAAGCCGCCCTCCACGTAGAGGGCAGCACGCCAGGCGGGGATCCTGCTTCCTCGGCCCCGGTGGAGGCGGACAGCACCGTCCGGTTCCAGCTCACGTACTCGATCGGCGACCGGGTCTGGGAGGACCTCGACCACGACGGCAGCCAGGACGCCGGCGAGCCGGGGATCGAAGGCGTCGCCGTCGCGCTGCTCGACGGCGGCGGGGCGACGATCCGGACCACCGCCACCGACAGCGACGGCCGCTACCGGTTCGACGCCGTGCGGCCGGGCTCGACGAGGGTCGAGTTCCGCCGCACCGGCGCCTACCGCTGGACGAGCGCCGACGTCGGCAACGACGCGCTCGACTCCGACGCCGCCGCCAGCTCGCCCTCGGCCACCACGGCCACCTCCGGCCCGATCGCCATCGCCGACGGCCAGGCCCCGGCGGCGAGCGGCAACCCGGCGACCCTGACCGATCCCTCGATCGACGCCGGCCTCTGGCGCCCCGCCTCCCTGGCCGGCACGGCCTACGCCGACGCCGACCACGACGGCCGCCGCGGGTCCGGAGAGGCCGCCATCCCCGATGTGGCCGTCGACCTCCTCGACGTCGGCGGAGCCGTGGTCGGCTCCACCAAGACGGGCAGCGGCGGGACCTACGCCTTCACCGACCTCGTCCCCGGCAGCTACCGGATCCGCTGGACCCTCCCGGCCGGCTACCAGGATCCGAACGGCGTCGCCTCGAAGGCGGCGGATGGGACCGGCACGTCCGGGTCGGTGGTCGTCGCCTCCGGCCAGGCCGTCACCGGCGTCGACATCGCCCTCTGGCCGACGGTGGTCGTCCCCACGACCACCACGACGACGACCACGACCATGCCGACGACCACGACCACGACCGTTCCGTCGTCCACGACGACCTCGACCCTGCCGACGTCGACCTCGACGACGACGACGACCACGACCGTGCCGTCGTCCACGACCACGACCGGGCCGACGACCCCGTCGTCGACCTCGACCTCGACCACGCTCGTCGGGTCGACCTCGACGACCGCAGCCGGCCCGACGACCTCGACCGGGCCGGCGGCCGTGTCGCCCGCCGACACGACGCCGTCCGGCGGAGCGTCGGCCCCCACGGCGTCCCCGCTGCCCCGCACGGGGAGCGACCCCGGACCGCTCGTGGCCACCGGCTTGGTCGCCCTCGCGATCGGCTGCGTCGTCCTGCTCACCCGCCGCCGCCTCCGCCGCACCTCCTGAGGCGGCGGGCGCTCCTGGGTCCGCCGGCTCAGGAGCGGGTGGCCGGTGGGTCCAGCGCCGCCGCCAGGTCGCCGCGGCGGTGGAGGCCGAGCTTGGCGAACGCCCGTTGGAGGTGGGTCTCGGCGGTGCGCACCGAGATGCCGAGGGCACCGGCGATCTCCTGGTTGGCCTGCCCGGCGGCGGCCCGGGTGGTGACGTCGAGCTCGCGGTCGGTGAGCCCGACCACCAGCTCACCGAAGCGAAGCGCCGGCGTGGCCGCGCCCGGGCACCGGGCCCGCTGGGCGTCGCTCAGCTGCTTGGCGGCCGCCGCCAGCGCGTTCGACCCGGCGCGCCGGTGGGCGCCGGCGCCGAGGGCGAAGGACTCCGCGGCATCCAGGTGCAGGCCGAGCTCGGCGTAGGCGGCGCCTGCCGCCACCAGCCCGGCACCGTCGTCGGCGGCGAGGGCGGCGATGTGGGCGGCCTGGGCGCGGGCCCACGGGCTCTGCTCGACGACCGACGTGGTGGCGAAGGCGGCCACGTGCGGGGCGACCGGCAGCCCGGCGCGCACCGCCTCGTACCGGAGGCGCAGGGCGCGCGTGGCCATGCCCTCGCGCTCGGCCCAGGCCAGCGCGGCCTCGAGCGTCCGCGCTGCGCCGGCCCGATCGCCCCGGAGGACGGCGACCCAGACCGCGGCCACCTCGATGTCGCCGGCGAACGACTGGCCGCCGGGCCACAGGTGGCGACGGGCGTCTTCAAGCGCCGACTCCGCCTCCGGCAGCTCGCCCCGCAGCGCGTGGACCCGCGCGGCGATGGCGAAGCACCACGCCTGGTAGCCGCGCCGGTTGTCGACGGTGTGCAGGGCCGAGGCCTGGCGCACGAGGCGCAGCGCGGCGCCGAGCTGGCCGCGCTCGGCGGCGACCAGGCTCTGGGCCATCAGGAGGCCGGCGCGCTTGGTCGGGTCGGGGTCGTCCGCGAGCAGCGCTTCGACCGTCTGGCCCAGGTCACCGGCCGCCACCATGTCGCCACGGGTGTAGGTGGCCAGGAGCTGGGCGGCGGCGATCCAGCCCAGCGCTTCGGGACGATCGGCGGCGTGGCGCAGGGCGACGGGCACCATCTGCTGGCACAGCTCGATGGTGTCGTCGCACCGCCCGTCCGAGGTGCGGATGAGGGCCAGGGCCACGAACGCGGTCAGCGCCGAGGGCTCGTCCTGGTCGAGGTTCGCCAGGCGCGCTTCGGCGAGCGGGCGGGCGGCGACCAGCCGGCCGCAGTCGGCCAGCAGGAAGGAGAGGTAGGCCTCGAGCGCCCACCGCCAGCGGTCGTCGGCCATGACGGCGATGGTCGACTCGAGCACGGCGATCGCCTCGTCGAGCATGCCGCGCTCGGTGCTGAGCGCCAGCGCCCGGGCGTTGGCGTACCGGTACCGGAGGTCGTCGTCGAGGCGGTCGAGCTGGTCGGCCACCGGGCGCAGCACGTCGTCGGCCTCGAGGTGGCGCTGCTGGCGCATCAGCGCGTCGCCGAGCCGGATCGTGGCCGGCAGCCCGCCGCCAACGGCCACCGACGCCGCCGCGAGGCGCTCGGCCGTGGCGAAGTCGCTGCGCGCCGAGGCGAGGTCGGCGGCCTCCAGCGCAGCGTCGGGATCGACCGGTCGGCCCAGCTCCACCTCCCACGCCACCGTTCGCCGCGCGTCGTCCTCGCCGAGGGCCGCCTGGCTGCGCAGCGCGTCGACCACGAGGCCGAGGATCTCCTCGCGCCGCCCCGGCGCGAGCTGCTCGAGGAGCACCTCGCCGACCAGCGGGTCGATCCGCGCCAGCGGGGGTCCCCCGAGCTGGGCCAGCACCCGGGCCTCGAGCGGGCCGGCGACGGCGAGCACCTCGGCGGCGGACCGGTCGTGCGGGGACAGCGAGCCGATCTGCTCGGCGAGCAGGTCGGCGATCCGGGCGCTCGGGGGAGTCGAGCGGGTCTCGATCCAGGCGCCGTGCAGCAGCTCCAGCGCGCCCCGCCGGCGGGCGTCGTCGACGAGCTCGCGCAGGAGCAGCACGTTGCCGCCGGTCCGACCGTGGAGCCGGGCGATGGTGCGCGGCTCGACCGGTGCGCCGAGCGCCGCTTCGACCACGGCGCCCACCTCCTCCTCCGTGAGGGGATCGAGGTCGATGCGGGCCAGGTGGCCGTCCTTCCAGAGCGCGGTGATCGGCTGCGGCAGCGCCTCGGCGCGGCGGCTGGCCACGATCGCCACGGCCTGGCGGGTCGCCACCAGGTGGTGGAGCAGGGCCGCCGACTGCGGATCGAGCCACTGGGCGTCGTCGACGAGGAGGCGGACGATGCCGTCGGCGCCGCCCAGGTGCTCCGTGAGCAGTCGCCAGCTGGTCACCGCGGTCAGGTCGAGGTCGCCGCCGCCGGGAGGGTCCCGGGGGAGGAGGTGCGCCCACGCGCCGAAGGCGGTGGCGGTGAGCGCCGGAGATCCGGTGACCGTGGACCAGCGCTCGGTCGGATCATCCGCCACCAGCTCCCGCGCCAGGCGGGAGGCGCCCGATCCTGGAGCGCCGAAGATGATCGCCCCCCCGGTGCTCGGCCATGCCGCGGCGCCCCGCCTCCAGGTGTGCGGTGCGACCCGAGAACGGCCACGCGTGATCACCGGTGGTGACCTGTGCCTCCTGTCGGTCGACCCCGTCCCGCACCGCTCCGTCCTTCGCTCGCCCACTGGCTCCGCTCATCATGGCGCGCCGCGGACGGGAGCGGCCAGGCGAGGCGGACGGTCCAGGTGCGACGTGCCACCCCGGGCAGTCCTTCGGACAATTCGGACGCCGTGGTACCTTCCGGCCCCACACCGCATCACTGGGGGGATCACATGGCAGCGTTCGACGGAGGCCAGCAGGTCGACGGGTTGCTGGTCGAGGAGATCGCCGGTGAGGTGCTGGTGGTCAACTCGGCCACCAACGAGGCCCACGCCCTCAGGGGCGCATCCGCTGCGGTGTTCGCCCTCTGCGACGGTGCCACGACCCGCGCCGAGATGGCCACCCTGGTGGCCGTCCAGACCGGGCTGCCGGTCGACCCCGAGATCGTGGACCTGGCCCTGGCCGAACTGGTCGACGCCGGGATCGTGACGCCTGCCGCCGCGCAGCCGCAGACGACCCGGCGGCAGGTGCTGCACAAGCTCGGCCTCGTCGCCGGTGCGGCCGCGGCGCTCCCGCTCATCGAGACGATCACCATGCAGCCGGCCGCCGCCGCGGCCTCGGGGCCGCCGGTGACCTCCCCGCCCACCGGCAACGACGTCGACTGCCAGTACCGCGTGGAGTACGGCCCGTGCTCGGTGGGCTGCGGTGGCGGCACCATGCAGGGCACCGTCATCGTCCAGGTCCCGGCCTCGGGCAACGGTGCACCGTGCCCGTCGGGGCCCTTCACCCTGGCGTGCGCCGAGCAGCCGTGCCCCGTCCAGTGCCAGTTCCACTTCGAACAGGGCCCCTGCAACGACGGCATGATGACCATCACCCAGGTCATCGATGCGCCAGCGCAGTTCGGCGGGGGTTGCCCGACGATCCCGCCGATCACGGTGCCCTGCTAGCGCAGACCATCCGGCTGCGCGCACGCCGCCGCCGACCGGCCGGCTCGCGCAGTGGGTCCCCTGTGCGACCGGGCGAGCCTCAGCCGCTCGGTGTGCCGCTGGCCGCTGCGGATCGCGCGGTGGCCACGGCGCGCAGCACCAGGAGGGCGATCTCCTTGAGGCCGACGGCCGTGTCGGTCGCAACCGTCCGATCGACCCCGACCACCACGGCGGCGGGGGTCCACCGAGGCTGGTAGTCCTCCCAGATCTCCTGCCCGTCGAACAGGACGGGTTCGAAGCCGGCGAGCAACGGCACCACTCCCGCGTTGGCCTCGGCCGACTGCGACGCCACCACGGCGAACGACAGCACGTCGCCGTAGGACTCGGTCCAGCCCGCCACCTTGGCCAGCACCGAGTGGCACGTGCCGCAGGTCGGTGACGTGAACAACAGCACCACCGGACGACCCGGCACCAGCAGGTCGGCGAGCGACACCGGGCCGGACGCCGTCGGCAGGGTGAAGGCGGCGGCGGGTGCGCCGATCGGTAGGCCGGCCTCGTAGGCCGGCGCCCCGCCACCGACCTGCTCGACGCCGCCCGCCGACGGCTGCGGAACCTCGGAGGCTGCCGGGCTGGCGCCAACGGTGGGCCGAGCTTCCTCCAGCTCCCGTACCCGGGCCACCAGATCGGCGTGCGCCGCGCCGACCCTGCGGAGCCGCACCGCCAGCAGCACCACGGCGACGGCCAGGACGCCGACGACGACGGTGGCGGCGATCCCGGCGCCCGTGAGGTCGGTCGCCGGTGCCCAGAGGCTGGGACCGACATCGCTCGCTCCCGCCGCCGCCGCCACCACGAGCGCCAGGGCGGCGAACGCGACGTTGCGCACGAGGAGCCCGGGCCCGATCGGCTCGGAGCGCACCTGGCCGAAGCAGTTGCACTCCGGGGTTCGACCCTTGGCCAGGTTCGCCCCGGCGGCCACGCAGAACACGACCAGCAGGGCCAACGCCAGGATGGTGCCGAACCACGCCGTCGCGCCTCCGCACAGCAGTGCGGCGGTGGTGAGCTCGGCGGCGATCAGGAGCCACATGGCGAGCGCGGCCAGGCCGTCGGGCACGCCGAAGGCCACGACGGACCGCCGGGTGGCCGGCCGGTCGGCGAGCTTGGCCACCGCCGCCACCCCGAACACGGCGACCAGCGCGACCCGGCAGAGGATCGCTGCCGTGGTCATCGCGCCGAGCGTACTCATCGGTCCCACGACGGCGATGGGGCGCAGCAGGGGCGGGCCGGTCGCTCGGGCGCCGGCCGGCTCGCCCGGTCGCTGCCGATGGCCCAGGGCCCGCTGCGTTCGAGGCGGCGGTAGCGTCCGTCGGCGGCCGCCCGAGGCCGAGGAGATCGCTGGAGGCGAACGATGGCAGCAACGACGCGCAGGGTCCTGATCACCGGAGCAGGGTCCGGGTTCGGCAAGGGGGCGGCCGTCGAGCTGGCCGCGCGTGGCCACGACGTCGTCGCCGCCTGCGAGACCGCGGAGCAGGTGGCGGCGCTGGCCGCCGAGCACCCCGAGCTGACCGCCACGAAGCTCGACGTCACCGACCCCGGCGATGTCGCCAGCGCTGCCGACCTGGGCGTCGACGTGCTGATCAACAACGCCGGCGTCGGCATCGTCGGCCCCATGGCCTCGGTCCCGCTGGCCGACGTCCGCCGCTCCTTCGAGGTCAACGTCTTCGGCATGGTGGCCCTGTCCCAGGCGGTCATCCCCGGCCTGCGCGAGCGCGGTTGGGGGCGCATCATCAACGTGTCCTCGGTCGCCGGCATCCTCGCCTCGCCGCTCGGGTCGCCGTACAGCATGACCAAGCACGCCGTGGAGGCGTTCACGAAGTCGCTGCGGGCCGAGCTGGCGCCCCACGGCATCGACGTCACGAAGGTCAACCCCGGCCCCTACGGCACCGGCTTCAACGACCAGATGGTGAACGGCGCCGCCGACTTCATCGAGGACGGGGACGCGCCGACCGCCGAGATCCACGCCGCCGTCCGCCAGATCATCCTGACCGACCAGCTCGACCCCGCCGAGGTCTCGAACGCCCTCGCCGACCTCGTCGAGGCCGACGAGACGCCGCTGGAGACCTACCTGCCGGAAGGCATCCGCGAGCTCCTCGCCGCCTTCCTCTGAGGTCGATCCGGCCCTCGCCGTCGGGGACGCGGGACGGGCGCCTCGGCGCGACCGTCGGCTCGGGCGGGCGGGCCGCGGGCCGGGAGGTCCCATCGTCGGCGATGGACCGGACGACGCCGGCGATGTCTCCGACGAGGGGCTACGGCTCAGGTGGGAGCGACGATGTTCGGCAGCCGCAGCACGAGGGTGGATCCTCCGGCGTCGGTGCGACGCCGGTAGAGGACGTCGCCGCCGTGGCTCCGGGCGATGTGGCGAGCGAGGAACAGGCCGATCCCGGTTCCGCCCGCCGTCTTGGAGGCCCGGCCGTACTTGCGGAAGACCAGGCCGAGCTGGCCCGGTTCGATGCCCGGTCCGCTGTCGGTGATCGTGACGTCCACGAAGGCGTCGGTCCGGTCGACCCCGAGGGTGATGGGTGCCCCGTCGGGTGAGAACTTCGAGGCGTTGCCGATGAGGTTGTGCAGCGCCTGTTGGATCTGCCCCTGGTCGACGACCACGGGACAGGGAGCGGGGCCGGAGGCCACCAGGTGCATCGGGTTGTCGATCTCGTGGCTGAGGTCGCGGATGGTCTGCTCGACGAGGTCGACGATGTCGACCGTCTCGAGCTGCAGGTCGAGGGCGGAGGAGTCGGCCTCGGTGGCGTCGACCAGGTTGGCGAGGATGCGTTCGAGGCGCATCGCCGCGCTGTAGATGTTGGTGGCGGCGCGGGCGTGCTCGGGATCGCCGTGCTGCTGGAGGTCGCTGGCGTAGCCGGCGATGACGGTGAGGGGGCTCCGGATCTCGTGCGAGAGCAGGCCGAGGACCGAGTCGACCCGATCCTCCGGCGAAGCTCCCGTCGCGAGGCGAGCCGGCAGGAGGGCGCCGGTCAGGTCTCCTGGCTGCCCGACGGCGACGCGCTCCGCTCCCAGTCGGGTGAGCATCGCCTCGGAGGGGATCGCTTCGCTCCACAGGTAGCCCTGCCCGTACGGGGTCCCCTGGTCTCGCAGCTCGGCCAGCTGCGCCTCGCTCTCGATGCCCTCGGCCACCACGGAGAGGCCGAGGGCATCGGAGAGGGCGAGGATCGCCTGGACGATGGCGAAGTCCTCCAGGTTGTGGGGTAGGCCGGCGACGAAGGACTGGTCGATCTTGATGATGTCGAGCGGGAAGCTCTTGAGGTAGGCGAGCGAGCTGTAGCCCGTCCCGAAGTCGTCGGCGGAGAGGCGGACGCCCACGGCCTTGAGCTCGGTGAGCGTCTGGCGACACCGGGCGGGATCTCGCATCAGGGTGCTCTCGGTGATCTCCAACCAGAGCGATGACGGCTCGAGGCCCGATGCCGTCAGCGCATGCTCGACCCGAGCTGCGAGCCGGGGGTCGTCGAGCTGGGTCGTGGACACGTTCACCGAGATGGCGATCGATCGGTCCGGGCAGGCGCGCTGCCATCCGGCGGCGTCGGCGCAGGCCTGCCGGAGGATCAGCTCTCCGAACTCGGGCATCCGGCCCGCCCGCTCGGCGGCCCGGACGACCTCGATCGCCGGGAGCGGCCCCCCGTCGCCGTCCGTGAGGCGCAGGAGCGCCTCGGCGCCCACCGTCACCTGATCGTCGAGGCGGATGATCGGCTGGTAGCCGAGCGAGACCTGGTCCGTCGTGAGGGCCTCGGCCACGCGGTCCTCGAGCTGTCGCCGGCGCTCGAGCTCGAGGCGCATCGACGAGTCGTACACGCGGATCGAACCGTTGCGCTTCGCCAGGGTGAGCGCGGTCGCCGCGGTCTGGAGGAGGTCGTCGGCCCCGCTCGTGGGGCTGGTGACCGTCGCGATGGCGGCGGCGGTCCGGAGCCGGAGGTTCGGGCGCTGGCCGTCGCCGTTGGCTGCTCGGACCTGGTTGCGCAGCCGGGTGCCGTAGCCGAGGGCCTCCGCCTCGTTGAGACCGTGGCTGCAGCACACGGCGATGGTGTGGTCGGAGAACCGAGCCAGCAGGTCCCCCTCGTGCGTCGTGGCGGCGATGCGCTCCGCGCCCCACACGACCAGGTCAAGGCCGACGGCGTGACCGAAGGTGTCGGCGACGGCCTCCATGGTGCCGAGGTCGACGAGCACGACGGCCAGGCGCTCACCGTGCGCCAGCGCTGCCATCCGCTCGCTCAGCTGATCGGTCAGGGATCGGTGGTTGGCCAGCTCGGTCAGGGCGTCGTGGGTCGCCCGGTGCCAGACGAGGGCTTCGGCCGCCTTGCGTTCGGTGATGTCGAGCGACACGCCGATGTAGCCGACGACGGCGTCGCCCTCGATGACCGGGGTGTTGGTCACCCACACCGGCATGACCGACCCGTCGGGACGGCCGACGGTGATCTCCCCGGTCCACGCCGTCCCTGCCGCGAGCGTGTCGGCGATCACCGCCAGCTGCTCGGGAGCGATGTCCGCAGGGGAGACCTCGGTCGCCTGGGTGCCGACCGCCATCTGTCGAGGCCATCCATACATCGCCCGGGCGGCGTCGTTGAGATAGGTGATCTGGCCGTCGAGGTCCCACGCGACCACCGCCTGGGCCACGGCGTTGAGCAACCGCTCGCTGGTGCGGAGCAGGTCGCCCGGACCCGCGGCAGGGGTCGGGTCGCCGTTCGAACCCGCGCCCCCCGACCACCTCGCTCGAGGCTGCCGGTGCCTGCTGCTCCATCTGCTGCCCCGACCCGTGGGTCGGCGTGGTGAAGGGCCCGCCTCCTCCCGACCGAGGATGCGGGCTGAGCCTACTTCTCGGATGAAGCCCGGTGCGTTTCGTTGTTCGCGTCTGGCTCCGGTCGCGAGGCCTCGGCCAGCCGTTCGGCGCTGCTGGGCCCTGCCGGCCGGCACCGATCCCTACGGTGGGGAGCCCATGACCAGCTTCTCCGCCTTCACCGACGACGCCCTCGGGACCGATGACGTCGTCGGCTTGCTCCGCCGCCTCTCCAGCCGTGACGTCAGCCCGAGCGAGCTGACCGCCGCCTCCATCGCTCGTGCCCGGCGAGCCGACGAGCACCTCGGTGCGATCGTCGCCGAGCGGTTCGATGCCGCCCAGCGCGAGGCTGATGTCCACCCGGGCGGCGCCTTCGGCGGCATCCCGACGCTCATTAAGGACATGATCGACGTGGCCGGGCTGCCCACCCGGTTCGGCTCCGACGCCTTCCCGAAGGCTGCGCCAGCCGCCGAGAACGACCCGTTCGCCCAGCAGCTGGTGGACCTGGGGCTGACCGTCATCGCCAAGACCACCATGCCCGAGTTCGGCTTCACCCCGTCCACCGAGTTCCCCGACGACCCGCCGACGCGGAACCCGTGGAACCTCGACCGGTCGGCCGGCGGGTCCTCCGGCGGATCGGCGGCCATGGTCGCCGCCGGGGTGGTGCCCATCGCCCACGCAGCCGATGGCGGCGGCTCGATCCGGATCCCCGCGGCGTGCTGCGGCCTGGTGGGCCTCAAGCCGAGCGCCGGGCGGCTGCTCGCCTCCAAGAACACCGCCCACCAGCTGGTGCCGATCGTGGTCGACGGCGTGGTGACCCGATCGGTCCGCGACACCGCCCACCACCTCGCCCACGCCGAGCACCTCTACCTCAACCCGAAGCTGCCGCCCATCGGGCTGGTGGATCGGGCCCTGGAGCGACCGCTGCGGATCGGTGCCATCGACCGTTCCCCCTCGCCCGGCGAGCTCGACGGGCCCGTGCGCGCCGCGTTCGACGACACCGTCGCGCTGCTGGAGGGCCTGGGCCACCGGGTGACGCTGATCGACCCGCCCGTGGCCGACACGTTCGTCGACGACTTCGTCAGCCTCTACCAGCTCTTCGGCGCCGCCTCGGCCCGCGCCGGGAGCAAGGTCTGGGGACCGGCGTTCGAACGCCGGCTGCTCAGCGAGTTCACCGAGGGCCTGGGCGCGGCGTTCGGGCGCCGGTGGCACCGGGTGCCCGGCATCGTCCGGCGGCTCCGTGGCACCCGGAAGGACCTGGCCGCCCGGACCGCGGGCTACGACGTGCTCCTGGCGCCCACCGTGGCCCAGGTCCCGCCGCTGCTCGGCCACCTGGGCATGGACCTCACCTACGACGTGCTGTTCCCCCGGGTGATGGAGTGGGCCCAGTTCACCCCGCTCGACAACGCCGCCGGCACCCCGTCGATCAGCCTGCCGCTGGCCCACGACGCCGCCACCAACACCCCCGTCGGGATCATGTTCAGCGGTTCCTACGGCCAGGAGCGCACCCTGCTCGAGCTCGCCCTCCAGCTCGAGGCCGCTCGGCCGTGGGCGTCGCTGGCCGGCGCCTGACCGGGACGGGTCGGGCGCTCCGCGCCCTCAGGGCGAGGCCGTCAGCGATCGTGTCGGGGCGAGGCCGAAGGCGGCACCGAGGGAGGTCGGGCCGAAGCGCGTGATCCTGGCGATGCGATCCTCGGCGGCGGCCAGGACCACCAGGCCGCTCAGCTCCCGGGCGGCCCCGGACGGGCCCGGGAGGTAGTAGCCGAACGCCGGCTGGGCGTTGGCCGGTGCCTCGACCAGCTGGAGGTCCGGGCCCCAGCATCCCCGGGCACGGAGGAAGTCGGCCACCGCGGGGGGGCCGTCGCAGCGGATCGGCTCCGGCGGCATGGACAGCCGGACGTCACCGCTCAGGGCCTGGACGACCCGGCGGGGGTCACCGCTCTGCAGCGCATCGGCGAACCGGTCGACGGCCGCCGCCTCGTGCGGGGAGCGGGCGACAGGGACCTCGTCGGAGGAGCGGTCGGGGCGAAAGCCGCCGCGAGCTCGGACCAGCGCGCTGTTGACCGCCGCCGCCGACACGTCGAGGACGGCCGCTGCCTCGACCGCCGAGAAGCCCAGCACGTCGCGCAGCACCAGGACGGCCCGCTGCTGGGCCGGGAGGTGCTGGAGCCCGGCGACGAAGGCGAGCCCGACCGACTCCCGGGCCTCGTAGCGGGCCTCCGGCCCCGGGTCCGGCGTCACGAGCAGCGCATCGGGGAAGGGCTCGAGCCACCACGGGTCGTCGGCTGCGCCGATGCCGGCGGCGGACCGGAGGTCGAGGTCGCTCGCCGGGGCCGGACGCCGAGACGCGTCGCGCCGGTGGTTCAGGCAGCGGTTCGTGGCGATCCGGTAGAGCCAGGGGCGCAGCGCCCGGCCGTCGAAGCCATCGAGGGCGCGCCATGCGGAGGCGAGGGTGTCCTGGAGCGCGTCCTCGGCGTCGTGGAACGAGCCCAGGACGCGGTAGCAGTGCACCAGCAGCTCGCGCCGGTGCGGTTCGACCAGCTGGGCGAAGGCCTCGCCATCCCCCCGGCGGGCGCGACCCAGGACCGCCTCGTCCGTGCGGCTCGTGCGTCGTTCGACCGTCGTCATGGAGGTACCAACCCCACCGCGGCCGGAAACTCATCGGTGATCCGCTGACGGCGCCGGGGTTCCAACCTCCGAACCGCACCCACGTCCCCAGGAGCACCCCATGCCCGCAGATCCCTTCACCGGCACGACCGCGATCGTCACCGGCGCCAGCCGCGGCTTCGGCCGGGCGATCGCCACCGCCCTCACGGCCCGGGGCGCCACCGTGGTGGGCGTCGCCCGAGACCGATCGGCCCTGGGCGAGGTGGGGGAGCGGTTGGGTTCGTCCTTCGTCGGCGTGGTCGCCGACGTCACCGAGCCGGCGCTGGCCTCGGAGCTGCTGGCCGAGCACCGCCCCCAGCTCCTCGTCCTCAACGCCGGTGCCACCCCGCGTGCTGCCGCGATCCAGGACCAGACGTGGGAGGCCTTCAGCAGCAACTGGCACACCGACGTCCGCCACGCGTTCGAGTTCACCCGGGCCGCCCTGGCGGCACCCCTCGCCCCCGGCTCCACGGTGGTGGCCATGTCGAGCGGAGCCGCCCGGATGGGGTCGCCGCTCAGCGGCGGCTACGCCGGCGCCAAGGCGACCGTCGGCTTCATCAGCGACTACGCCCAGGCCGAGTCGGACCGGCAGGGGTTGGGGCTCCGCTTCGTCTCGCTCCTGCCCAAGCTCACCGGCGCCACCGCGCTGGGCTCCACGTTCGTCGACGCCTACGCCGGCCTGGCCGGCACCGACCGGGCGACGTTCGAGGCACAGGTCGGCCCGGCGCTCACCGCCGACCAGGTCGGTGCCGCGGTGATCGACCTCGCCTCGGCCCCCGCCGGAGCGGCCCGCTCGTACCTGCTCACGGCCGACGGCCTGGCGGCCATCGCCTGAGAGTGGCGGTCCGACGACCTCGACGAGGGCACCGCATCGAATCCCACCCCGACGCCGGGCCGGAAGGGCCGCGAGGGCTATCGGGAAGCGGCCTTGCGCTCGGCGGAGTAGGTCCACCATGGCCGGGCCGGCTCGCCGTCGGCCTGGTCGACCGCCGACCTGACGGTGTCGAGCAGGCAGGGATCGAGGTCGGTGCCGGCGGCGGCGCACAGCGCGCCGAAGACCTCGACGGGGTCGCGACCGGCCAGGTCGCCGACGGTCTCCAGCCCGATGGTGGCGAAGGTGCGGCCGACGGCCGGGCCGACGTTGACCAGGGCGGTCAGGGGGCTGGTGGGGGAGGGGGCGGTGGGAGAGGACAAGGGGACGGCTCCTCGGTCGGCGGGTGGCGCGCCGATCCGGACGAGACGGAACCGATCGACGTGCCCTCGACGGTACGTGGGCCGGCCCAGGGGGTCTTGGACGAATCGGCCACGCCGCCGGCGCTGGGGGGACGATGCCCGGTCAGCTCGCGCCGGCGTCAGGCCTGGCCGGGCGGGAGGGCGAAGCCGAGGTGGGCGGCGAGCTCGGCCATGGGTGCACCGGCCCAGGTCGCCAGGTCGTCGCCGGTGAGGATCGTGCCGGGGATGGCCCGGTCGACGTAGAGGACTCCGTCGAGGTGGTCGACCTCGTGTTGGACGATGCGCGCCGACCACCCGGTGAAGGTCAGGTCGAGCGGCTCGCCCGACGGGGCGGTGCCGGTGAGGCGGACGGTGCGCCAGCGCGGTACGACGGCCTGCTGCTGCTGGCCGTCGTCGAACACGCTCAGGCAGCCCTCCACGAACATCCGCCGGCCGTCGGCCTCCACCGGGTGTACCTCCGGATCGAGGACCGCGGTGAACGGCAGCGGCTCGGTGCGCTCGCGCTCCTCACGGCGGGCAGGGTCGGCCCGGCTCCACGTGGCCGGCCCGTCCTCCATCACGAAGAGCCGGGCGGAGATCCCGACCTGGGGTGCGGCCAGGCCGACCCCTGGTGCGGCCCGCATGGCGTCGGCCATCTCGAGCACCAGCGCCGCCAGGTCCTCGGGGCGCACCACGTCGAGGGCGGGGGCCGCCCGCCGGCGCAGCACGGGCTCGGGTTCGCACACGATGTCCACGACGAGAGTCAACCAGGAGCCAGGTGGTGGTCCGCTCCCGAGGCGTGCTCGTCCGAGCCGACCGGGTCGCCCCCCCGGGCCACCCGGCTGTGGTCAGGGTCGCCAGTCGTCGGCGAGGAGGGCGTAGCCGTAGCCGTCGAGCCACTCGCCGGAGCGGTGCAGCGAGTCCCGCACGGAGTGGGCCCAACGCCGCATGCCCACCCGCTCCATCAGACGCCACGACGCCTCGTTGGTGGCGAAGCAGTCGGCGGTCACCCGCCGGAGGCCGAGGTCCTCGAAGCAGATGCGCAGCAGCTCCCGCACGGCCTCGGTGGCGTAGCCCTGCCCGACGTGGTCGGGGTGGAAGACCCACCCGAGGCTGGCCTGGACCCCCTCCGCCTGCTCGGCGACCTCCGCCTGGGCCCAACCGTCCTGCACCCACAGCATCAGGTCACCGATGACCTCGCCCTCGCGCTCCACGACGAGCGTCTTGGCGAGCGACTCCGGCTCGACGAAGTGGTCTCGGAACGCCTCGAACGTCGACGGGCCCCGGGTGAGCCAGCGACCGACCGGCTCGAGCCTGCGGTACGTCCAGACCGCAGAGGCATCGTCGGCCACGGCGGGGCGGAGCGAGAGGCGAGCCGTCGTCACCGGCCACGGGGGAGCGGGCATGGGTGGACCGTAGCCAGCCGACCTCGTCGGCGGCCCGGCCTTTGGCGGCCTGGCTCGAGGGTCCTGCGCCGGCCGGCGCCCGAGGCGAGCGAACGGTGTCGACGTCGCTGGCGACGATCGCCCGTGGCCTCAGGCGTCGTCGACGCCGGGCAGGGTCTCGATGCCGATGGACCACAACAGGCCGTCGACTCCACGGCGGAAGGTCCGCTGGGCGGCGGTGGCGCTGTCGAGGTAGGCGGCGACGACGGCGCCGTCGCGGAGCATCAGGAAGTTCCGTGCCGGGCTGGCCGCGGTCGGGTGGCCGGCATCGCTGAAGGCTCGACGGACGAGCTCGTAGTACCAGCGGCGGTGCTCGGCGATCGCCACCCGGACCGGGCTCGTGGGGTCCTCGAACTCCGAAGCAGCGTTGATGAAGGCGCAGCCGCGGAAGTTCGGGCGGCCGATCTCGGCGACCACCTCGTCGCGGAGGGCCGCCACGAGCTCACGGCCGCTGACGGCGGCGGCGAGCTCGTCGGCGCGTTCGGCGATGCGGGCGTGGATCCCCTCCAGGTAGCTGACCACGAGGTCCTCCTTGCCGGGGAAGTGCCGGTAGAAGGTGGCCAGCGTGACCTTGCTGGCCGACACGATGCGGTTGACCCCGACGTTGCCGATCCCCTCGGCGTAGAACAGCTCCGAGGCGGTGGCGAGGAGGCGCTCGCGCGGCTCGGACCGTCGGGGCTGCGGGGCCGGCTCGGCGCGTCGGGAACCACGGGTGGCCATCCCGGCAGGCTACCAGAGAGAACGTTCGCTCTTGACGGCTGGGCCGAGAGGTGCTTGGGTTCCGAACAGGGAGAGCGATCGTTCTCTCTTTGCCTCCCGCCCCGAAAGGCCCTGCCATGTCGTCCACCCTCCTCGACCCGGTCTCGTCGACCCCGTCCCGCGCGATCACGCCACGACGGATCAGCGTCGCCCGAGCTGGCCTCGGGCTGGTGTGGGCCGGCGCCTTCCTCGTCGCCGTCCGGAGCGAGGTGCCGACCACCGACACCGAGCTCCCGGTCGCCGCCGCCCTCGTCCTCGCCTCGTACCCGCTGATCGACGTGGTCGCTTCGCTGCTCGGTGCGAGCTTCGACGACCGCCGGGCCCTGCGGATCGGTGCCGCGGTCAGCGCGCTGGCCGTGGTCGGCATCGCGGTGGCGGCGTTCGGCGCCGATGCCGGCGCCACGCTCGTGGCCTTCGGCACGTGGGCGGCGGTCTCCGG
Organism: Aquihabitans sp. G128; assembly: GCF_019048865.1. Taxonomy (GTDB): domain Bacteria; phylum Actinomycetota; class Acidimicrobiia; order Acidimicrobiales; family Iamiaceae; genus Aquihabitans. Next base: position 4,294,236 of record NZ_CP077604.1, read on the forward strand.
GGCGATCCAGCTGGTCCTGGCCCTGCGTCGCCGCCCGTCCCGACCGGGCCAGCTGCCCATGATCGTCAGCGGCGGGCTGTCGACCGTTGCCGGCCTCAGCTTCGCCTCGGCCGCCCGGGCCGAAGACGCCAACCTCGCCGGCCTGGCCGGCTACATGGCCTTCGGCGCCGTCCTCTTCCTCGTGTGGGCGCGCCGAGATCACGAGCGCCCGGCGGCCGTCAGCGGCTGATCGCAGGGGCCGGCGTTCGGCTGGTGAGCACCACCCGAACGGGCGGTCGAAGCCGCGTCCTGGCCCGTGCGAGGATCGGATGTGCGAAAAGTCCGGTTCCGTGGATCCCCGTCGAGGCGGGAGCTCGCATGAGCGCGAAGGCGGCGGGCAACCCGTCGCGCCAGGCGCTGCTCGACAGCGCGGTGGCGATGCTGGAGGAGCGGGGCCCGGACGGGTTCACCGTCGAGGAGGTGCTGATCGAGTCGGGCACGTCGTCGAGCTCGCTCTACCACCACTTCGGGAACCGGCAGGGGCTGCTGGTGGCCGCCCAGGACGAGCGCTACCGGCGGCTCGCCCGCGCCGAGGACCCGCGCCGGCTGGACGGCGGCTACGCCGCCACGACGCCGGAGGAGTTCCTGGACTACGTGGCCGGGCAGCTCCGGCGCGTCGTCACCGACCCCGCCAACGTGGCCACCCGCCGGAAGCGGCTCGAGGTGGCGGCGGGCTCGCTCTCCTCGCCGGAGCTGGCCGCCCAGACGATCCCGGTCCAGGAGAACCTCTTCGGCGTCATCGCCGCCATGTACGAGGACGCCCAGCGCCGGGGGCTCGTGAACCCCGACCTCGACTGCCGGGCCTACGCCATCTGGTTCCACGGCGTGGCGTTGGGCCGGACGGCCACCGAGGCGGGCTCGGTCGACGCCGAGGCCTGGCTCAGCGTGGCCATCCCCGCCGCCCTGGCGCCGCTGCGCCTCCCGGCGGACAGCGCCTGAAGGCGGTCCTTCGGCGCTCGGGCCGCCGCCCAGCGCCGAACCCTGGGTTTTTCTTCCACTCGTCTCGTGGTTGAGTGACCGCGGAGTGCGCGATCTCTGGGACGCCCGTCCGGGGGAGCCTGCCGCTCGTCGAACCGATCGAAGCCCGGGGAGGGGCGCACCGCCGTGCTTCGTCCTGGGTCCTCCTGCACGTGACTGGACCCTGACATGCGACGCCCCCGCCCCGAGACGTCCACCCGCCGGGCCACGGCATCGGTGCCGCTGCTGGCCGCCGCCCTGATCGGCGCCCTGCTGGCCTGGGTCGCCGCCGCGCCGCCGGCGTCGGCCGCCGACGTGGCCGTCGGGTGCACGCAGCCCGGCGGGGCCGGCGACGTGCAGGCCCTCCGGGCCGCCATCGTGACGGCCAACCAGACCGCCGGGGCCGACCGCCTGCTGCTGGGCGTCGGCTGCACCTACACCTTCAACGACATCTACTCGGGCGCCTACAACTCCTGGTACGGCCCGGCCGCCCTGCCGGCCATCGCGTCCGACATCACCATCGAGGGCCGAGGTGCCGTGCTCCGTCGCGGCACCGACGTCGCGGCGTTCCGGCTGTTCTTCGTTGGCGCCGACCCGGGCAGCGACCGCACGGCGAGCTACACGACGCCCGGCGCCGGCCGGTTGACCCTGCAGGACGTGACCCTGGCCAACGGCTGGGCCCGTGGCGGTGGCGGCGGGACCGGCAGCGGCGGCGGGGCGGGCCTCGGCGGCGCCATCTTCAACCAGGGCCAGGTCATCCTCGACCGGGTGACCATCCGCGACAGCATCGCCCAGGGCGGCAACGGCGCCGGCCTCAGCAGCGCCAGCGGTGGCGGGGCCGGCGGTGGCGGGGTCAGCATCGGCCTGCCGAGCAAGCGCGGCGGCGGGTTCGGCAACGGCTTCCCGGACACCATCGGCTCGTACGGCGGCGCCGGCGGCCAGGGTGACTACGCCGGCTCCGGCGGCGGCGGTGGCGGCTTCCGCGACGCCGAGAACGGTGCGGCCGGCATGGTCGCCGGTCCCGGTGGCGCAGCGGGCGGGACCGCGGGTGTCGGAACGGGTGGGGCGGGCGGCGGGGTGCCCAACGCACCGGGCCGCAGCGGTGGCAACGGCGCGGGCGGCGGCGGTTCGGCGTCCGGCGGCACGGCGCCCTTCGGCAGCCCCGGCGTCGGCGGCCTCGGCGGCGGCTTCGCGTACGGCGGTGCGGACGGCGGGAAGGGTTCCAGCGGCCTCCAGCCGGCCAACGCCGGCGGCGGCGGTGGTGGCGGCGGGGTCGGTGGCGGCGGCGGCGCCGGTGGCACCGGCGCCTCGATCGGCGCGGCCGGGACGACCGGCGGCGCGGGTGGCGCGGGTGGCGGCGGTGGCTTCGGCGGTGGCGGCGGGGTCGGCGGCTACGGCGGCAGCGGTGGCCCGCCCGACATCATCACCAGCAACGGCGGCGACGGCGGCAACGGGGCCCAGGGCGGCGTCGGCGGCTTCGGTGGTGGTGGTGGCGGTGGCGGCCGCGGCGGTGATCCCAACCCGGGTCGCCCGCCGGGCGTGCGCGGCCGCGCCGGTACCGGTGGGGCCGGCAACGTCGGTGGCTTCGGTGGCGGCGCTGGGACCCCCGGGTACGCCGACGTCAGCGGCGCCGGCGGCGGCGGCGCCGGGATGGGCGGCGCCATCTTCAACCAGCAGGGCACCCTCACCCTCCGCAACACCACCCTCTCGGGGAACGCCGCAAAGGGCGGCGCGGGCGGCGGCAAGGGCGTCGGCATCGCCGGCTTCGCCGAGGACGGCCAAGGCCTGGGCGGCGGCATCTTCAACCTGGACGGCGTCGTGGACGTCGACTCGTCGACCATCGCCTACAACCAGGCGAGCCAGGCCGGCGGGATCTACAACCTGGGCTACCTCAGCACCGAGGGCGGGCGGTGCACCGCCACCAGCTGCGCCTCCTACGCCTCGCGGACGACGCTGGTGAACACCATCGTCTCCAACTCGTCCAACGCCGCCACCTCCGCCATCGACGACGTCGTTGCCGGCCGGCCGACCACCGTGGTCGGCGGCGGCATCAACTTCGCCTCCAGCACGATCGAGTACACCGGCGCCAACATCGTGCCGAGGTCGAGCACCTCGGGGTCGGGCTCGATCTCGGGTTCGGCCAGGACCGTCGACCCGTTGCTGGCGCGCACCCTCGAGGCCAACCCGCCGACCCCGACCGAGGCCTTCCCGCCGCCGGCCACCCACGCCATCGACCGGTCCAGTCCGGCGTTCGACACCGGGGCCACCGCCCTGACCGTCGACGCGCGGCGCCGGCCGCCCGGGGCTGGCCCAGGACGACATCGGGGCCTTCGAGTTCCGCCTCATCACCCCAGCCATCACCCTCACGGCCGAGCCGGCCACGGCCGGCTTGCGGGAGCTGGTCCGGGCGTCCGCCGAGCTGGACGGCGGCCCCGGGTTCATCCGGGGGAGCGTGACCTTCACCCTGTACGGACCGGACGACACCGACTGCTCCGGGACCCCGGTCTCGACCTCGGTCGGCCAGTCGACCGGCAGCGACGCCAGGTCCGGCGACGCAGCGCTCTCGGTGATGGGTACCTACCGCTGGAAGGCCGCGTACAGCGGCGACGCGAACTACTACCCGGTGACCACCGCGTGCGGCGCCGCCACGGTCGTGATCACCAAGGCCACCCCGTTCCTGTCGGCCGGCTCCCTGCCCCGTGCCTCGGTGCTGGGCAGCCCGGTGACCGACAACGCTCGCGTCAGCGGGCGGGTGGACCCCACCGGGACGATCACCTTCCGCCTGTACGGGGTCGGCGACACCACGTGCTCCGGCACGCCGGTCTTCACCTCCACCCAGACCGTGGACGGCGGCGGGTTCGCCCGGTCGGCCCCGTTCACGCCGCCCGCGGCCGGCGAGTACCGGTGGCAGGCGACCTACAGCGGCGATGCCAGCAACAACGCCGTCACCGGCGTCTGCGGCGGGGCCGAGCAGGGCCTGTCCGTCGCGTTCCAGACGACGCTGAACGTCGTGGCGGTGCCCACCCGCGCGCCGGTGGGCGGCACGGTGCGCGCCGACGCCACCCTGGTGGGGGCCAACGCCCCGACCGGCACGGTGACCTTCACGCTCTACCGCCCCTCCGACACCAGCTGCTTCTCGCCGATCTTCACGTCGACCAGGGCGATCTCCGCAGCCGGCACGGTCAGCTCCGACCCGTTCGTGATCGACCCGTTCGTCCAGCTGAGCCCGCTGGGCACCTACTCCTGGAAGGCCAGCTACAGCGGCGACCCCAACAACCCGCCGTCCATCGTCCAGAGCTGCCAGGCAGCCGGCCAGACGGTCCAGATCGTCAAGACGACGCCCATCGTCACCGGCCAGGCCACCCCGACGAAGGCGAACCCGTCCGAGCTGGTCCGCGACGTCGCCACCATCGAGGGATTGGTCCTGCCCAGCGGCCAGGTGACCTTCGAGCTGTACCCGCTGAGCGACACCACCTGCACCGGCGCCCGTGCCGGGGTCACCGGCGCCAACATCGGCTCCGGCGAGCGCCGCGATGACGGGACGATCGTGCTCACCTCGCCCGGGGTCCGCCTCGGCGTGGGCTCGTACCGGTGGGTGATCTCCTACGAGGGCAACTCCACCAACGAGGCCTTCCGCACGAGCTGCTCGGACCCGAACCAGGTCGTGACGGTGGCCAACATCCAGCCCACCATCACCATCGACCGCGTCAGCCCGAACCCGGTCGTGGCCGGCAAGCCGGTCCAGGCCACGGCGACCCTGTCCGGCGGCCCCCAGTCCGGCATCGTCTCGTTCACCGTGTGGGGCCCCGCCCCGGCCGGTGCCCCCTGCATCCCGGACAGCTACGGCATCAAGCACTTCTCCGTCACCGTCGACGACAACGGGGACCCCGAGAGCGACGGTGAGGTCGACGGCGACGGGACCTACCGGTCCGGGCTCTTCACCCCCACCGAGCCGGGCACCTACTTCTGGCAGGCCGCCTACGGCGCGACCAACACCGTCACCAACCAGGCCCGCGAGGCCTGCGGACCGAACAGCGCCTTCACCGTGCTCGAGGACGTCGACGGCGTCGTCCTCTCCAAGACGTCGCTCGACCTCACCGAGGGCGGCGCCGTCGACCGGTACACGATGGTGCTGAAGACGGCGCCGACCTCTGACGTGACCATCACGCCGACGGCCACCGGCCTCTGCACGGTGAGCGGTCCGCTGACCTTCACCGAGGACAACTGGGACCAACCGCACTTCGTGACGGTCACCCCGGGCGACGACGACCGGGTCCAAGCCCGGTCGTGCACGATCAGCCACACCTCCTCCAGCGCGGACGACGGCTACGACGCCCGGGTGATCGACGACGCGTCGGGACCGGTCGTCGAGGACGACGTGGTCGGCGTGACCGTCTCGGACGCGACGCTGTCGCTCCGCGAGGGCGGTCCGGTCGACACCTACACGCTGGTCCTACGGTCGCAGCCGAGCGCTGATGTTCGCATCGGCCTCCGGTCCAACGGCCTGTGCTCGGTCGCACCCGGCACCCTCACCTTCACGGCGGCGAACTGGGACGTGCCGCAGACGGCCACGGTCACCCCCGGGGACGACGCCATCGACCAGGACGGCGCCTTCTGCGTCGTCGGCCACCTGCCGTCGAGCGCGGATCCGGCCTACGCCGCCCTGCGGATCCCCGAGGCCTTCGGCGACGTGGTCGACGACGACACCGCGGCGATCCGCGTGGTCGGCGGCGACCTGACGCTCGTCGAGTCCGGCGCCCCGGACACCTACACCATCGTGCTGGGCTCCCAGCCGACGGGGACGGTCCTCATCACGCCGTCGGCCTCGGGCCTGTGCTCGGTCAGCGGCGACCTGCTCTTCTCCACGACCAACTGGGACGTGCCCCAGACCGTGACGGTCACGCCGGGGAACGACGACGTCGCCCACGCGCAGTCCTGCACCGTGTCGCACGTGGTCCAGGGCAACGACGTCGTCTACAACGGCATCCAGCCCGCCAACGCCTCCGGCGCCGTGGCCGACGACGACGCCGTCGGCGAGGTCGTCCTCTCCAAGACCACCCTGGCGCTGGCCGAGTCCGGTCCCGCCGACACCTACACGGCGAAGCTCTCGCAGCGACCGACCGCCGCCGTCTCCATCGCCCTCACCGCGACCGGGCTCTGCTCGGTCTCGCCGAAGACGCTCACGTTCAGCTCGACCGACTGGAGCACCGCCCAGACCGTCACCGTCACGCCGGGGGACGACGCGATCGTGCACGACCAGTCCTGCACGGTCAGCCACGTCGTGACCAGCACCGACCGGGCCTACGTCGGTGCCACCGTGGCCGACGTGACCGGACCGGTCGCCGACGACGATGCCGCGGCGGTCCGGGTGTCCCGGTCGGCGCTGGCCCTCGTCGAGTCCGGCACGGCCGACTCCTACGTGGTCCTGCTGGCCTCCCAGCCCACCGCCCAGGTGACCGTCACGCCCACGGCCACCGGCCTCTGCACGGTCAGCGGGCCCCTCACCTTCACCGCAGCCAACTGGAACGCTCCGCAGACCGTCACGGTCACCCCCGGGAACGACGACGTCGTCCACGACCAGACGTGCGCCGTCGCCAACGTGGTGACCAGCGACGATCCGGCCTACGACGCCATCGCCGCCGGCTCGTTGCGCGGCCCGGTGGCCGACGACGATCACGCCGGGGTCCGCATCGTGGCCGGGGACCTCCGGCTCCACGAGGCGAAGCCGACCACCACGGCCGCCTACACCGTCGTGCTCACCTCGAAGCCGGTCGCCGACGTGACCGTGTCGGTGGCGCCCGACGCCCAGGTCACCGTCGCCCCGTCGACGCTGACGTTCACCCCGGCCGACTGGGACACCGCGCAGGCCGTCACCGTCTCGGTGGTCGACGACCCCTACCTCGAGGACAGCCCCCACGCCGGCACGATCACCCACGACACGGACAGCACCGACCCCGCCTACGGCGATGCAGCGGCGGTCGTCATCGACGGCACGCCCGGCGACGAGGTCACAGTGGCCATCACCGACGACGACACGGCGATCGCGCTGAAGCTCTCGAGCCCGGCCGACGACGAGACGCCGGTGACCGCCACCGCCACCGTCTCGGGCGGCGAGTCGCCCCGCACCGGCACCGTCCAGTTCATCGTCGACGGCGCCGACGTCGGGACGCCGGTCGTGCTGACCGGGAGCGTCGCCTCGCTCGACCTCGGGCTCCTCTCGGCCGGCCAGCACGCGATCGCGGTCGTGTACTCCGGCGACGCCCTCCACGAGGGCTCGCGCTACGACGACGGGGTGTCGGTCCAGGTCGTCCCCCGGGCCGCCGACGACGTCCTGTCGATCGACGAGGACGCCGCGGCCACGGACGTCGACGTGCTCGCCAACGACAAGGGCGTCGGCACGGTGGAAGAAGGTTCGTTCACCCAGGGCGCCCACGGCACGGTCACCTGCGACGTCTTCGGGTGCGCCTACGAACCGGCCGCCGACTTCCACGGGACCGACTCGTTCACCTACCGGGCCACCAACGGCAGCATGGTGACCGACCCGGCCACCGTCCGCGTGACCGTGGCCTCGGTCAACGACGCCCCGGTGCCCGGCACCGTCGCGGTGTCGGTGACCTCCGGCGAGCAGGTGACCTTCGACGTGGTCGGCGCCGCGACCGACGTCGACGGCGACACCGTCACCGTCGAGTCCTACGGCCAGCCGGCCCACGGGACGGTGACGTGCACGCTTGCCGGGTCCTGCACCTACGTCCCCGTGGCCGACTACGTCGGGCCCGACGCGTTCACCTACGTCCTGACCGACGGCACCACGCCCGTGGACGCCCGGGTCGTGCGCCGATCGGCGGCCGGATCGACCGCCACCGGCACGGTCTCCATCACCGTGGTGGCCGCTGCTCCCACCACGACCACGTCGACCACCTCGACCACCTCGACCACCCAGCCCACCACCACGTCGACGTCGACGACCTCGACGACCGAACCGCCGACCACCACGTCGACCACGTCGACCACCCAGCCCACGACCACGTCGACCTCGACGACCTCGACCACCCAGCCCGCGACCACGTCGACCTCGACGACCTCGACCACCGAGCCGCCGACGACCACGTCGACCACGGAACCGCCGTCCTCGACCACCACGTCGACGACGGAGCCGGGCTCGACGAGCACGACGTCGACCACCGAGCCGGGAGGGACGAGCACCACGTCCACGACGGAGCCGGGGACCAGCACGACCTCGTCGACCACCGAGCCGGGGGCGACGAGCACCACGTCCTCCACCGAGCCCGGGTCGTCGAGCACCACCGATCCCGGCGCCGTGGCGCCGACGGACGCCTCGCAGGTGCCGCCCGCCGGCGGCAACCCGGCGGCACCGGGCGGGGGAGCGGGGAGCCAGGCCCTGCCCCGCACCGGCTCGGACCCCGGTCCCGCCACCCGGCTCGGCCTCCTGCTGCTGGCCGGCGGCGCCGTCGTGGTCGCCGCCTCCCGCAGGCGTCGCCGCCTCGGCCGCACCTCCTGACCCGAGGCGGTCGCCGGCGGTGGACCGCAGGTGCCAGAGACCCGAGAGCGCTCGGTGCCGTCGGTCGCGTCGGACGGTGCCGAGGACCAAATGACCTCGTCGGCCCGGCTCTCTCACCCTGGGGTGAGATCGCTCGGGAGATGGGCGAGATGTGGACGTCGACCGTTGACGTCCAGCAGCATCGGTAGTTGGGTGGCCTCGTCCGGTGTCGACCGAACGAGGTGGAGCGATGCCCTCATCCCGTGATCGCCGAACGACCGTTGTGGCTGCCCTGCTCGGTGCGGTGATGGTGAGCTTGACCTCGTGCGAGCTCCCGGAGGCGGGCACCCACCACGCCGACTACCGCACGTTCGGCACCTGCAAGGCCCTCGACGACCACTACCGCGAGGAAGACGATGTCTTCGGGTCCCTGACCTGGCGGCACGCTGATGGAGCGTGTGCTGGCGTGGCGGCTCAACTGGTCTTCAAGGGCACGGACGGTGAGCTCTACCAGAACCAGTGGAACTGGGCGACGAACGTGGCTGACGCGCCGCAGAGCAATGCCGTCGCCTCCCCGGTGAGCCGCCATCGCCACTGCTCGGCATCCGGCAGCTGCGGGGACTTCGAGAACTGATGGGCCGAGGAGGAGGGCGCGAGATGGCCGGTTGGAAGCTGGTGGCGATGGTCGTCGCCGCCGTGGGAGCGGTGCTGGGAGCGGGTGCTGCGGTCTCTTGGGCTTCCGATGAAGGTGAGGCGGATCGGACGGATGCGCCAGCACGGATCACGGTGATCTCACCCGTCGATCACTCGGTCGAGGCCCTCGAGCTCTGGAAGGCGGGGCTGGAGGTCGTCGATTGCTTCCGGTCGAACGACGTTGCGGCGTTCGGTCCCTATCCGAAGGCCGACGGGTCAGGGCTGCACTACTCGGTGCGGGTGACGCCAGCGACACCGTCGATCGAGGCGAGGTGCGCCTCCGCCTTCGAGCCGCTCGCCTACCGCTTCGCCCTCGACCACGGTCCGCAGGGCGTCCCCACAGAGGAAGGCTCGACCGGCGCTCACGTGGCCGTGCCGCCGGGTCAGCCGGCCACCGCCGATGCTCGAGCTCTCGCCGCCGTGCGGCTTTCCATCGCCAACTGCCTGGACCTTGCTCCCGACGGAGGCCCGAGCGCTGAGGATGCCGCCCTCGCCGACGCCTCGTTCGGCGACCCGGATGCCTTCGCCGCCTGCGTGGACGCTGCGCACTGAGCTCTGCGGTGCGGCGAACAGGCCTGATCCTCCTCGTGGCGGGGCTCGGCGCGATGCTGCTGGTGACCTGCTCGCAGGGCGCGTCCCCCGACGCCGAACCGGCCGCAGGCACGACGACGAAGCGCACCAGCGCCACGGACCTCGCCGCACGTCGAGCGTGCTCGCTGGGGGCCTTTCCGGTCGTGGGTGACCTGATGGAGCGGGCCGAGCTGAGCGTTCGCTCGGTCGCCGGCATCGTGTCGCTGCGCATCGGTTTGCCGCTTGGTGATGACCCGAGGACGGGCGGGTCGGTGTCCGACCCCTGGGTGACGATCGATGTCAGCAGAGCAGCCGCAGACGCCCACGATGCGGCCGAGTCCCGTCGCTCCGGTGTGCCCATCGACCTCGGAGACCTCGCATCGGAGACCGCAGACGCCGCCGGCGACCGGCACCCTCGCCCGGTGTCGTTCGAGGTCGCAGGAGAAGTGGTGGAGGGAACCTACCGGCAGGAGGTCCGGCCCCGAGAGGGAGGCGGAGAGGACCGCATCGCTCGCATCGACTGGGTCCGACCAGGCCTCGCGCTCAACGCCATGTCGTGGAACGTGGAGCTCGGGTTGCTGGTGTCGATCCTGGCGCACCACCGCCTCGTGGACGGCGAGGACTTCGCACGGTTCCAGCAGGCGCACGGCTTGGAACCCATCTGCCCCTGAGCCCAGGACCTGCCTCGGCCGGGATCGAGGGGGCGACGGTGGATCCGCGGCGGGGGACGGCAGACTCTTGCCTTGTCCCCGCCGATCGCCCGCCGCAGCGCCGTGGCTCGTCGCGGCCAGCTGCTGCTGATCGGGGTGGCGGTCGCCCTGTCCGTGGCGTTCTCGGTGGCGTCGTTCGAGTTCGCCGCCCTGGTGGGCCAGGCGCTGGGCACGGGAACCACCACGTCGACATCGGTCACCGACGCCCCGGCGGGTGCGGTGGTGCTCACGGCGCGCACCTCCGCGGCCACCACGTCGACCGCGCTCGACGACGACCTCATCGGAAAGGTGCGAGCTGTCGACGGCGTGTTGGTGGCCACCGGCACCTTCGACCAACCGGTGTCGTTCCGGCTGCGGGCTCGGGAGCAGCCCGAGCGGCCGGCCGCCCTGCGGGGCGTGGTGTTCTCGGGCTCGTTCGCCGAGCCGTGGACCCTCACCTCCGGCCGGGCGCCGACCGGGCCGGACGAGGTGGTCGTCGACGTCGGCGGCGCGGTGGTGGGCAAGGTCGCCGAGGGCAGCTTCGCCGACCTGGAGCTGCCGACCGGGCGGCGGACCGTGCAGGTGGTGGGCATCGCCTCGCTCGGCGGCGCACCGGCGAGCTCGGGTGATCTCACCCCGGCGCTGAGCGACGCCCACGTCCTGTTCGATCCCGGGTCGATCGGTGAGCTGCTGGGCGCGGTGGGCCGGGTCGACCGCATCACGGTGCTGCCGGGTCCAGGCGTCGACCGCGACGAGCTGGCCGACCGGCTCGAGCCCGTGGTCGGCAGCGGCATCCGGGTCACGGCCACCAGCGACCCCAACGCCGTCGCCCAACAGGCCGTGGCCACGCTCGACGACGGCGTGCAGCAGGGCACCCGGGCCTTCGCCCTCCTCACCGTCGTGGTCGCCGTCATCGTGGTGGCCAACGTGTTCGCCGTCGTCCTCGCTCCCCGGACGCGCGAGCTGGCCCTGCTGCGCCTGGTGGGCGCGCCGCGGTGGCAGCTCGTGAGGTGGCTGCTGGGCGAAGCCCTCATCGTCGGCACGCTGGCCTCGGCCGTCGGGCTGGGGCTCGGGATCCCGCTCGGAGCGTTCGCTGCCGGCCTCGTGCAGACGGGCAGCGCAGAGGTGGGCACCACCGTCACCACCCAGATGCTGGTGGTGGCCCCGGTGGTGGGCATCGGGGTCACCCTGCTCGGCGCCCTCCTGCCCGCCCGCCGGGCCAGCCGGGTCCCGCCCATCGACGCCCTCACCGATCGGGGCGACGGCCGCCCGAGCGTGAACCGCGCCGTCATCCGGGTCCTGGGCGGCGGCATCGGCCGCATCGGCAGCGGCCTCACCCGCCTCACGCCCGGCGCGGCCCGGGCCGTGCCCGCCATGGCGTCGAGCAACGTGCGCCGCCGCCCGGCCGCCACCGCCGCCGCGGCCTCGACGCTGCTCGTGGGCCTGGTGCTGGTGGGCGCCGTCTCGGTGGCCGGCGCCTCCGTGCGGGCCGGACTGGCCACCCAGTTCGAGACCGAGTCGCGCGCCGACGCCTACGTCGAGCGACGCGGCGTGGTGCGGGTCGACCGCGACTCGCTCCTCGCTCGCATCAGCGAGAGCGGCCTGGCCATCGCCGGCACCGCCGACGTGGTGAGCGTCGAGGGGTCCCTCGTGGCCGGCGACGCGACGGACAACCGGGTGGTGGCCGGGGACCTGGCCTCGATCGACTCGGTCATCGACCTCGACGTGCAGGCCGGCCGCATCGCCGGGCCCGGGAGCGCCCTCGTCTCCACCGACGTCGCCGACGACCTCGGCGTGGCGCCCGGCGACGCCGTCACCCTGCGCTCGACGTCGGGCCGTGAGCGGAAGCTCCTCGTCTCCGGCACCTACGCCAACACCGCCTTCTACGGGCCGGTGGTGGTCGACATCACCGACGCCCAGGCCATCGGCGCCGACGGCACCTTCGAGCGCATGGCCGTGCGCTTCTCGGACGACGGCGTCGAGGGCTTCAGCGACGACGACGTCGACCGCTTCACGCTCTGGCAGCTCGAGCGGGTGGCCACGCAGTTCCCCCGGGTGAACGTCAGCTCGCCCGAGGAGTTCGCCGAGCTCAACACCTCGGTGGCCGACACCGTGCTGCGGATCGTCGCCGTGCTGCTGGGCTGCGCGGTCGCCATCGGCGCGGTTGGCCTGGCGGCCACCCTGTCGCTCGGTGTGCTCGAGCGGTCCACGGAGCTCTCGCGCCTGCGGGCGATGGGCGCCTCGAAGGGCCAGGTCCAAGCCCTGGTGACCCTCGAGGCGATGCTGGTGTGCCTCGGTGCCGCGGTCTGGGGCCTGGGCATCGGCGCGCTCCTCGGCTGGTTCGGCCTGGGGCTCGCCCCCACCGACCTGGTCACCGTGCGCGTGGTGCCGTGGCGCCTGCTGCTTGGCGTGGGCGTCGGCTCGCTGGCGCTCGGCGCCCTGGTCGCCTGGATCCCCGCTCGTCGCGCCGCCGACCTCCCGCCCATCCGCGCCGCCAGCCAGTAGCCGCTCGTCGCTGGCCCGAGCCTCAGTCGATGAGCTCGACGTGGCCCTCGGTGCCGTGGACGCGGATGCGCTGGCCGTCCCGGATGAGGCGGGTGGCGCCCTCGACGCCGACGACGGCGGGGAGGCCGTACTCGCGGGCGATCACGGCGCCGTGGGTCATGAGGCCGCCGACCTCGGTCACCAGGCCGGCGACGGCCACGAACAGCGGCGACCAGCTGGGGTCGGTGTAGGCGGTGACCAGGATGTCGCCGGGCTCGACGGCGGCCTCGCCCAGGTCGTGCACCACGCGGGCCCGGCCCTCGACGGTGCCGGTCGACACCGCCAGGCCCACGAGGGCGCCCTCGGGCACGTCGGTGCGGCGGTAGGTGCCGCGGACGGCCTCGCCCTCCGAGGTCAGCACGCGCGGCGGGACGAGGCGCTGGTAGGTGGCGAAGGCCTCCTTGCGCTGGTCGACCAGGGCGCCGTCGACGGCGGTCCCCGCCGCCACGGACTGCAGCTCGGCGAAGGACAGGAAGTCGGCGTCCTCCCGGTCCCGCAGCAGGCCCGCCGCCACGAGCCGGTCGGCCTCCGCCAGGAGCGCCTGCTTGTAGACCCAGGAGCGGCAGACGATGGCGTACTTCGGGAACTCGCGGAAGCCGGCGAACGTGCGGACCCGAGCGATCATCTCGGCCGCCTCGTCGGCCTTCGCGTCGCCGTCGGGCAGGGCGCGCAGGCGAGCCAGCACCTCGACGGCCTTGGCCTCGGCCTCCCGTCGGCCCTGCTCGAAGCGGCGCCGACCCTCACCGGGCTCGAAGGCCCGGACGTTGCCGAGGATCAGCGGCACCAGCGTGCTGGGCCGCTCGTTCCAGCGCGGTCGGGTGAGGTCGATCTCGCCGACGCACCGCATGCCGTAGCGGGCGAGGAAGCCGACGATGGCGCCGCGAGCGGCATCGCCACCGTCGAGGGCCGGGAGCCGGTCGAGCAGGTCGTCGCCGGGGCCCTCCTCCAGGAAGGCGATCACCTCCGGGTGCGGCCGGACGGCATCGGCCACGTCGAGCAGGGCCAGCCCCATCTCCGAGGTGACGTTGTTCGCCACCGACTGGCTCAGGGTGTCGACCGCGCCCTTCTCGCCCAGCCACTCGAGCAGGTGCTCGTTGAGCCACCCGGCGGCGTCCATGCCCGACATCAGCGCCTGGTGGCCCACCGGGTCCCACAGCACCCGCTTGAGCTCCTGGATGTCCTCGAGGATGAACGCCAGCAGCTCGGGCCCGGCCTTGCCGCGGATCTCGCGCTCGGTCGCGGCGATCGACGCCTCCGCCTGCTGGATCAGCGCGGTCACAACCGCGGGATCGGTGGCGATCGGGTCGGGTGCCGTCCCGGGAGGCGGGCCGGCCGGAGCACCACCGGGACCGGCATCGGGGGCCGGCGGGGGCTCCGGGAGGAAGCCGTCGCGGTCGACGATCGCCTGCAGCGCGTCGCCCACCAGGGGGTCCGCCGTGCCCAGCGCGCCCAGCACCGCGGCGCGGCTGGCCGGGGCGGCGAGCATCGGCGTGACGTCGACGAAGAGCCGGCCGGCGGCCTCGTGCATCACCGGGCGGGCCTTGAGCTGCCAGAGGTTCAGGCCCAGCGGCTTCATGGGGTCGGTCATCATCTGCTGGTGCCCGACGGACACGTAGACGTGGTTGGCGTCGTCGGCCGATGCCGGCGCCGGGGCGGGGGCGGGGAACAGCGTGGTGATCGGTCGGCTCTGCACGATCCGGAAGCCGTCGTCGACCAGGCACCACTCGATGTCCTGCGGACGGCCGAGGGCCGCCTCGATGCGACGGCCGAGCGCCGCAAGGTGCAGGACCTCGGCGTCGGCCAGCGCCGGCACCGCCTGGTCGCCAGGGGCGACCGCCTGCTCCTCGGTCCCTCCGCTCGCCAGCGCGACGGTGGCGACCTGCTTGTGGCCGGTGCGCCGCTCGACGATGGCGCCGTCGCGCACCCGGTAGCTGTCGGCGTCGACCCGTCCCGAGACCAAGGCCTCGCCCAGGCCGACCGTGGCCTCGACCGCCGCAACCTTCCGGTTGCCGGTGATCGGGTCGGCCGTGAACAGCACCCCTGACGCCCGGGGCAGCACGAGCTGCTGCACGACGACGGCCATCTGCACGGTGCGGTGGTCGATGCCGTTGCGGATGCGGTACGTGACCGCTCGCTCGGTGAACAGCGACGCCCAGCACCGGCGGACGTGGAGGAGCACCTCGTCGGCGCCGACGACGTTCAGGTAGGTGTCCTGCTGGCCCGCGAACGACGCGGTGGGCAGGTCCTCGGCCGTGGCGCTGGACCGGACGGCGAGCGCCGTGCCGTCGCCCAGGTGGGCCAGCGCCGCGGTGATGGCGGCGGACAGGTCGGGCGGGAGGACGGTGGCCTCGACGGCCGCTCGAACCGCGGCGCTCTGCGTCCGGACCGCGTCGCCATCGTCAGGGCTGACCGCTCCCAGCCCCTCGAGCAGCTCGGCGACGAGGGAGGAGCCGCCGACCACCCGCCGGAAGGCGTCCGTCGTCACGCAGAAGCCGGGCGGCACGACCACCCCGTCGATGCCGGCCAGGGCCCCGAGGCCGGCGCCCTTGCCGCCGGCGAGCGCCCGCTGCCCCTCGTCGAGCTCGTGCAGGTCCAGCACCTCGCTGCGCATCGGTCACCTCGTCCTTCGGGCCGTGGCGGCCCTCGTCGTCCGCGTCGACCGCCACCGGGCCGACCTGCGGCGTGCAGTGTCAGCACACTCCGGTCGCTTGCGGCAAGCCCCCCCCACCTGCGTGTACTTTTGGTCCTGGCGGGGCCGGAGCGGCGGCTTCGGGGCCCTCGCCGACGGGCTGGTCGGCCTCCTGGTGACGCCTTCGTCGCGTCGATCGACGGGTCGGTCACCGGGCTGTTCGAGCGCCGGCGATGAGTTCGCGCCAGGCTCGTCGTCGTAGCGGGTGGGCTGCAGCCGCGCGCCCGCGAGAGGAGCCACCATGTCGGACGAGACCACCACCACGGACCGAGCGGCCGCCCTGCCGCCGGTCGTCGACCAGGCCACGTGGGAGGCCGAGCTGGCCGACCTGCGAGCCCGCGAGAAGGCCGCGACGCGGGAGCTCGACGCCATCGCGGCCGCCCGGCGGCGGCTGCCGATGGTGGCGATGCCCGACTACGTGCTGGAGGGCGCCGACGGTCCGGTGCGCCTGGTCGACGTGTTCGAGGGCAAGCCCCAGCTGATCGTCTACAACCACATGTGGTTCCCGGGCGAGACCTGGCAGTGCGGGGGCTGCACCGGCTTCACCAGCCAGTTCACCCGCCTCGAGTTCCTCGACGGCTACGACGCCCGCTTCGTGATCGTCACCCAGGGCCCCATCGACGAGGCCCTCGCCTACAAGGCGCGGGTGGGCAACAAGATGGACTGGTACTCCACGGCGGACAGCCCGTTCGGCGAGGACGTGGGCGCGCCGCTCGGCGGTGGCTTCCAGCTCAACGTCTTCCTGCGCGATGGCGACAACGTCTACCGGACCTACAACACCCAGGGGCGCGGCACCGAGCAGGTCAGCCACAGCTTCCCGCTGATCGACCTGCTGCCCTACGGGCGCCAGGAGGAGTGGCAGGACTCGCCCGAGGGCTGGCCCCAGTCGCCCACCTACAGCCGCTGGGCGCCGCCCGAGGCCTTCGCCCGGTACGCCGACGAGGGCTGAGCACGCCGGGCCGGACCAGCCCCCGCCGGCCGTTCGGTAGGGTTCCACCTCCGACGAGCAGGTGAGGTTGGCGCATGGCAGGCGGTCTGGTCGGGTTGCTCGATGACGTCGCCGCGCTGGCCAAGCTGGCCGCCGCGTCGGTCGACGACGTGGGGGTGGCCGCCGGCCGGGCCAGCCTGAAGGCCGCCGGCGTGGTCGTCGACGACGCCGCCGTGACCCCGGCCTACGTGCGGGGCCTGGCCGCCGACCGCGAGCTGCCCATCATCAGGCGCATCGCCCTCGGGTCCTTGCGCAACAAGCTCCTGATGATCCTGCCGGCGGCGCTGCTGCTGAGCGAGATCGCCCCCACCGTGGTGGAGGTCATCCTCATGTTCGGCGGGTGCTTCCTCGCCTACGAAGGCGCCCACAAGGTGATCGGCGCGCTACGCCACGACGACCACGACCACGGCGCGCCGGCCGCCGAGCACGGGCCCGAGGCCGAGGAGCGCACGATCACCGGGGCCATCCGCACCGACTTCATCCTGTCGGCCGAGATCATGGTGATCTCGCTGAAGGAGGTGCTCGAGGAGCCCGTCGTGTCTCGAGGCGTGATCCTCGCCGTGGTGGGCGTGCTCATCACCGTCGCCGTCTACGGCGTGGTGGCGCTCATCGTGAAGATGGACGACATCGGGCTGAAGCTCGCCGAGCGCCCGTCGCCCCGATCGCAGCGAACCGGGATGGCCCTGGTGACCGGCATGCCGAAGCTCCTCGCGGCCCTGTCGGTCATCGGCACCGCCGCCATGCTCTGGGTGGGTGGCCACATCCTGCTGGTGGGCGCCGACGAGCTCGGCTGCGCGTGGCCGTACCACCTCGTCCACGAGGCCGAGCACGCCGTCCACGGCGTGGCCGGCGTCGGTGGGGTGCTGGCCTGGCTGGTGAACACCGCGATCTCGGCGGTGGTCGGGATGGCCGTCGGCTCCCTCGTGGCCACCGTGGTGGCCCGCCTCCCCCTTCGGCCCGAAGGGCCACGCTTCCGCCCACTGACCTCGGTCCGGTCCGGCCGGGCCGGCCCCGCCGCACGGTGATCGGCGAGCGCGGCGGGCGCCGGTACGTTGGGCCGCCGTGCACCGGCGGATGGCCGGTCGGCCGTCCCCGGGGCGGCACCCTCGAGATCGGGAGCCCGCATGGATGGCGACGACGGCCTGGTCCTGTACCGCCGCGAGGGCGGGCGGTTCGCCCCGACGGCGCTGACCGGCGGCCCGTGGGACCCGGGCGCGCAGGCCGGCAGCGCCACCACGGCCCTGCTCGCGTGGGCGGTGGAGCAGGTGCCGACGCTGGCCCCCCCTGCGCACCGTGCGCTGCACCTTCGACCTGCTGCGCCCTGCTCCGGTCCGCCCGCTGGACGTGCAGACGGAGGTGGTCCGCGAGGGCAAGCGCATCCAGGTGGTGGACACCGGCCTGTACGACGGCGACGTGTGCGTGGCCGCCTGTCGGGCGCTGCGCATGCGGCGGGGGACGGCGTCGCCCGCCGTGGCCGAGGACCCGGCGCTGCCCGCCCTGGTGGTCCCGCCGCCGCCGGGCGAGCCCAAGTGGTCCGAGGCGGCCCGCACCTTCGAGCTGCCCGGGATCATGGGCGCCTACGACGCCCGGACCCCGGTCGACGGCGATCCGGCCTGGCCCACCACCACGTGGCTGCGGCTGCGGGCCACGGTGGTGGAGGGCACGCCGACGCCGGCCGTGGTGGCGCTGGCCGCGGCAGCCGACTTCGTGAGCAACTCGGCCAACCACGCCGGCCCCGAGTCGTGGACGATGATCAACGCCGACGTGTCGCTCGACGTGGTGCGCGAGCCCACCTCCGACTGGCTGGCCGTCGAGGTCCGCACCTCGTTCGCCCCTGACGGCATCGGCCACTCCACCGGCCGCATCTACGACGAGTCGGGCTTCGTCGCCTCGGCCATGACCATGGGCCTGGTGGAGCCCCGCTCCTAGGCGGAGTGGCGATGGGGCGCTCCCCCGGTGGAGGGCCGGAGGCCGTCGGGCGGTCCGGGGGCGGAGCGGCGGCAAAGCGCCTGGTCGACCCCGGTTCGTCGAGGCCATGGCCCACATGGCCGGCAGCCCGTCGTGGCGCCGCCGGGGAGAGGCCGAGCGGGCGGCCAAGCGGTCAGTCGATGCCGAGGGCGGCGAGGGCGTCGGTGACGTCGGCGGGGGAGCGGACGAGCACGGCGGGCATGCCGAGCGCTCGGGCGGCGTCGACGTTCTCGGCGGTGTCGTCGAAGAACAGGATGCGCTCGAGCGGGACGCCCACCTCGTCGGCCACGTGGCGGAACGCCGCCTCCTCGGGCTTGCGCAGCCCGATCGTCGAGGAGCTGAACACGTGGCGGAACGCCGCCAGCTCGGCGGCGAAGCGCGGCTCCCAGGCGCTCTGGTGCAGCACGTTGGTGTTGGTGAACGCGTAGGTCGGCAGCACGGCCGCCGCCCGGGCCACCAGCTCGGCCATGCCCGGCAGGGGGCCGAGGTAGATGTCGTTCCAGCCGGCGGCCAGCTCGTCGTCGGAGAGGTCGACGCCGAGGGTGGTGCGCAGGTGGGCGAGGTAGCCGGCGGTGTCGAGGTGGGCCCGCTCGTGGCGCTCGTAGGCGTCGTCGACGGTGAAGCGGCCGACGAGGGCACCGGGCTCGAGGTGGGCGGAGGCCTCCCAGTGCCGCACCGCCCGGTCGAAGTCGATGCCGAAGACCACGCCGCCCAGGTCGAACAGCAGGGCGTCGACGGTGGGCGGGGGCTCGGGCGTCACCATGGCGCCCACCTTGGCACGGCCGGCCGCTCGATCCGGTCGATCGCCGTGGGTCCGGTCGATCGCGGTGGGTCTCGAACCGACGGGCGGTCAGGTGGGCTCGGCGTGGCGGATGGTGGTGGTGACGGCGACCATGCTCGGCGTGCGGGGCGTGGAGCTGAAGCCGAACCGCACCGGGGGCCACACGTCGGCCAGCGCACCCAGGTCGTCGCCCGCCAGGGTGGCACGCACGTCGGTGAGCTGGTGCTGGTCGGTGGCGCCGTACCACTCGTGGCGGCCGTTGCCGGCGGTGCCGCGGGTGCGGACGCCGCGCAGGACCACCCGGGCGATGGGGTCGATCAGCGTGCACCACCAGGTGGACCGGGCGATCGGGCCGGGGACGGCGCGCAGCAGCCACCCGACGGCCGACCGCCGCCCGGTGCCCACGTCGGCCACCAGGTCCCCCGCCTCGACGTGCAGCGTGGTTGCGGTGCGCTCGGCGACGACCGGCACGATCCGCACCTGGTCGAACGTGTAGGTGCCCTCCACGAACTCGGCCACCTGGGTGGTGGGCGCCAGCAGCGTGCGGGTCCCGTCGGGTGCCTCGTGCATGACGTCGGCGAAGGGCCCGAACGGCGAGTCGGGCCACCGCCCCACCACCACCCGATGCCCCGACGCGGTCCCGAACCCGCAGATCTCGCCCCGGAACACCTCGTACCGCTGGTCAGCCACGGGCCCGGCCTACCCGCTCCACCCGCGTTCCGCGCCCCACCCGCCCGCCGTCCCCTGCGAAGTTGTTGCGCTTCTGCACGCAGGCGGTGCAGAAGGGCAACAACTCCGCGGGGCGGGGGCCTTCCGAGGGGGCGGGGCGAGGGTCAGAGGCGGTGGGCGGCGGCGCGGACGAGGACGCTGGCCCAGGTGCGGTAGGGCTGCCAGGGCTCGGCGATGCGAGCCAGCTCGTCGGGGGTGGCGGGGTGGCCGAGGCCGTAGAGCTCGCCGACGAGGGCCAGGAGCCGGGGCTCGGCGGTGGCCAGCACGTCGGCGAAGCCGGTGCCGCGGACGACGATGAGCATGGCGTAGAAGGGGCCGATGCCCGGGATCGACTGGAGGTCGGCGATGGCGGCCTCGGGGCCGAGCCGCTGGAGGCGGTCGACGTCGAGCTGGCCGTCGAGCGCGGCACGAGCCACGCCGTGGAGGCGGTCGACCTTGGCGTCGAGCCCGGGGAACGCCTGGACCGCCAGGAGCTGCTCGGGCGTGGGGAACGCCGCGGCTCGCCGGCCGGCCAGCTCGAAGGTGGCGCCGTGCTCCTCGCTCAGGCGCTGCCGCACCTTCGCCATCTGCTTGCCCGACCGGCGGGCCGACAGGACCGACCACGCCGCCGCCTCGTAGGGCGAGTGGAACAGCGGCGGCCGCAGCCCCGGCGCCGCCGCTTGGAGCCGACCGATCACGGGGTCGCGCCGGCCCACGTCGTCGAAGCCGGCGCCGTCGTGGTCGAGCGACAGGATCCGGGCGGTCTGGCGGGCCACCACCTCGAACGGGCCGGCCACCACGTTGGCCCGCACCGCCCCGTCGACCTGGGTGACCTCGACGGCGCCGTGCCCGTCGAGCGAGTCCAGGCAGAACGCCAGCCGCATGGTCCCGTCGAACCGCTCGTCGTGGCGGTGCCCGAAGCCCATCGACGCCACCTCCTCCAGCGAGAACGCCCCGGTGCACGGGAGCTCGACGGCGGTGGACGGGGCGGTGGTGGCGCTGGACATGCCCCCACCCTGCGCCCCCAAACCGGTCACCTCGTGACCGGTTCACGAAGCCGCGGTGGCGGCGAACCCCCGAACTCGTCGCAGTTGCCTGCACCCCTCGTCGACAACTGCGACAAGTTCGAGGGGTGGGGCCGTGCGGTGCCGGCCCGGGTGGCCACGTGGACCACGAACTTGTCGCAGTTGCCTGCACCCCTGGTCGACAACTGCGACAGGTTCGAGGGGTGGGGGGCGACGGTGGCGGTCAGGTGATGGCGAGGCCGGTGAAGTGGCCGTCGGTGCGCCAGCGGTCGATGAGGGCGAAGAAGGCGACGGCGCCCTCGGGGTGGCCGACGAACAGGGCGTGGTCGCTGTCGGCCGGCCGGCCCTCGTTGTTGTAGTAGCCGGGGGTGCAGTCGGGCGACGACAGGGAGCGGCCCGGGCCCGAGCGCAGCAGGTCGAGCCACGCCTCCTCGGCCTCGGCGGTGACCTCCACCCGCCCGGCGCCCTCACCGAGGGCGTGGGCCACGATCGTGGCGATGGTGCGGGCCGACTCGGTGAGGTTGTGGGGCACGTTCGAGATCAGGTTGGCGCCCTGGGTGGGCTGCACGATGAACAGGTTCGGGAAGCCGTGGACGTGGATGCCGTGCATCGTCCGCATGCCCTTGGCCCAGTGCTCCGACAGGCGGACGCCGTCGACGCCGGCGGGGTCGTAGCCGGCCCGGCGGGTGTACTCGGTGCCGACCTCGAAGCCCGAGGCGTAGATGATGCAGTCGACCTCGTACTCGCGGCCGGCCACCACCACGCCCCGCTCGGTGATGCGCTCGACGCCCTGCCCGTCGGTGTCGACGAGGTGGGTGCCCGGCTCGTTGAAGGCGTCGAGGTACTCGTCGTGGAAGCAGGGCCGCTTGCACAGCTGGCGGTACCAGGCCTTCAGCCCCTGGGCGGTCTCGGGATCGGTGACGATCGAGTCGACCCGGGCCCGGATCTCCTCCATCTTCTCGAAGTCGGAATCCTCGTAGGCCGCCAGCATCCCCTCGAGCGTCTGCTCCTCGGGCGGCAGGGCGGCGATGCGGCTGCGGATGCGGGTGGAGAGGTCGGTCCAGCCGTCCATCACCAGGTCCTCGGTGGCCAGCCCGCCGGTCTGGTTGGCGGTGAAGTTCTCCAGCCAGCGCTGCTGCCAGCCCGGGGTGGCCATCTCCTTGAACCACTCGGGGTCGGTGGGACGGTTGGCCCGCACGTCGACCGACGAGGGCGTGCGCTGGAAGACGTAGAGCTCCTCGCAGGCCCGGGCCAGGTGGGGCACGCACTGCACGGAGGTGGCGCCCGTGCCGATGATGGCCACCCGCTTGTCGGCCAGGCCGTCGAGCGGTGCGCCCGACGGGTCGCCGCCGGTGTACTCGTAGTCCCACCGGCTGGTGTGGAACGAGTGGCCGGCGAAGTCCTCGATGCCCGGGATGCCGGGGAGCTTGGGCACGTGGAGCGGGCCGGTGCCCATGGCGAGGAAGGAGGCGGTGAACGCGTCGCCGCGGTTGGTGCGCACGATCCAGCGGGTGCGGGCCTCGTCCCACTCGAGGTCGGTGACCTCGGTGTGGAAGAGGGCGTCGTCGTAGAGGTCGAAGTGGCGGCCGATGCGCTGGCAGTGCTCCAGGATCTCCGGCGCGTGGGCGTACTTCTCCGACGGCATGTGCCCGGTCTCCTCGAGCAGCGGCATGTACACGAAGGAGGCCGTGTCGCACTGGGCGCCGGGGTAGCGGTTCCAGTACCAGGTGCCGCCGAAGTCGCCGCCCTTCTCGACGATGCGCACGTCGGTGACGCCGGCCTCCTTCAGCCGGGCCCCGGTGACCAGGCCGGCGAAGCCGCCGCCGATGAAGGCGACGGTCACGTGGTCGGTCACGGGCTCGCGCTCGGCGACGGGGGTGTACGGGTCGTCCAGGTAGTGGGCCAGTTGGCCGGTGAGCCGCAGGTACTGGTCGTTGCCGTCGGGCCGCAGCCGCTTGGCCCGCTCCTCGGCGTACTTCTCCTTGAGGGCGTCCTTGTCGACGGTGGTGCTCATCGGTGGCTGCTCCGGCCTCGGTCGGGGGCGTCAGGAAGGGTTGCGGGGGCGAATCTTGACCCGCGGGTCAAGTCTGGCAGACGCTCCCCGGCCATGCTCGGGGAGCGACGGGCGGACGGGGGAGCGGCTCACGGATCGCTCACACCTGCTGCGTACGGTGCGCGACATGACCACGCTCCCACGCCGCCTCGCCGGCCTCCTCCTCGTGACGACCCTCGCGGTGCTGGGCCTGGCCGCCTGCCAGCCCGCCTTCGACGCGGGCGGCCGCACCAGCTCGATCACCAAGGTGTCCACCAGCACCGTCGACGGCTGGCGCTACGACTTCTACCGGAACACCGCGTACCCCTGCGCGGTGAGCGGGTACCAGACGTTCACCATCGCCACCCGGGTCGGCTCGTCGCCCACCGCCAGCCGGCCGCTCTGGGTGCGCATGCACGGCGGCGGGGTGGGCTACTTCACCTCGGCCGGCGTGGTCGTGCCCAACACCAAGCAGAAGGTGGAGGAGGGCCCGGCCACCCAGCGCAGCCAGCTCAACGGTGCCCTGGTGGACGACGTGCGGGCCGACGCCGCCGGCTTCCGGCTGCTGACGGTGAGCATGTGCGACCACGACATCTACGGCGGCGCCGACATCCCGGACCCGAACAACCCCGGCACCATCCCCGGCGGCGGGCCCCGCACGGTCAACGGCCTCTACGCCACCAAGGCAGCCGTGCAGTTCACCCTCGGGGCGTACCCGACGAGCGACTACTTCCTCCACGGCGGCAGCGCCGGCTCCTATGGCAGCTACCACGTGGCATGGTCGCTCCAGGAGCAGGGCATTCCCCCACCGGCGTGGTGGCCGACTCCGGGGTGCTCAACGCGCAGTGGCTGGCGGCCATGGGCGACGACCCCGAGTGCGGGCGCACCACCGAGGCCCGCACCGAGATCCCCAAGCGCCTGCACACCGACATCACCGACCCGGCCAACCAGCCGGACCTGCTGATCGCCGAGGGTCGGCTGACCGTGCCGATCGTCGACGTGTACAGCATCGGCGACCCGAACGTCTGCGGGCAGCGGCCGATGTCGTGCCCGATGCCCGACGGGTCCCACGCCACCCTGGGCTCGGCCGACTGCGTGCACGCCCGGGTGCGGGCCGCCATCCTCGGCCAGGGCGCCGGTTCCCGCTCCCGGTCCATGCGGCTGTGCGTGAGCCCGGCGGACCAGCCCGGCTCCTGTGCCACCCACGTGTCGACCGGGAAGGCCGGGCTCACCAACACCCTGGCGCCGTGGCCCGCCGACTACGCGGCGTCGATCCTGGGATGGGTCCACACCCGCATGGCCGACGACTGAGGCGCCGGTCGGCAGGGGTGGACCGAGCAACGCCGCCGCCAGGTTGAGCAGCGGCTGCTCAGTCGCTCGCCGCCGTTCCGGGAGATGGTGCTCTCGCCTCGAGGCGGGAAGCTCCCGCCGCCGCAGCTGGAGCTCCCCATGAAGAACCGCACCCGTTCCCTCGTCGCCACCGCGGTGGTCGCCCTCGTCGCCTTCGGCGGCGTGACCGCCGCCTCGGCCTTCGGCGCCGGCGGCGAGACGCCGGTGGAGCAGCAGCCCGCCCCGGTCGACACCCGGGCCAACGGCACCTCGATCCCCGTCCAGCGGGAGTTCGTCTCGGTGGCCCCGTGCCGCATCGCCGACACCCGTTCCGCCAGCGCCGGCAAGCTGCAGCCCGGCCAGCCCCGGCTCATCACCGTGGCCGGCACGTCGGCCTTCCCGGCCCAGGGCGGCCACGCCGGCGGCTGCGGCGTCCCGAGCAACGCGGCGGCTGCCGTCGTCTCGTTGACCTCCACCCAGGCGGCCGGCGCCGGCTACCTGCGGGCCTGGGCCTTCGGCGGGTCCGAGCCCACCGCCACCGTCCTCAACTGGACCAAGCTCGGCGGGGGCGGCATCACCACCGGCGCCACCGTGCCGATCAACGGCGGCATGGACATCAAGGGCTTCGGCAAGGCCACCGACATCGTCATCGACGTCACCGGCTACTACGTCGAGCCGATCGCCGCGGTCATCTCCTCCGGTGGCAACCTCGGCAGCCACTCGAGCACCGTCACCAGCGCCTCACGGGACTCGCTCGGGGCCTACACCGTGAACTTCAGCCAGAACATGGAGGGCTGTGCCATCCAGGTCACCGCCGAGACCTCCTTCTACTCGGGCGGCTCGGAGATCATCGGCAACCACGCCGCCATCTACCTCCGCAACGTGACCGCTGCCGGCGCCTACGGGGACACCAACTTCTCCCTCACCGTCACCTGCTGAGCCTCGGCCGGCGAACGCGACGCCCGGTGGGCCGGTCCTCGGACCGGCCCACCGGCGCGCCCCGACCCGTGTGCGACATCGGTGGAGTCTTGCCTCTTCGGCAAGGCCTGGTGCGCTTGGCGACGGGCCTCCGTACGGTGCTCGCATGGACGCGACGCAGGGCACGAACGAGGAACGAGACACCGGCGAGCTGGCCGAGGGCTACGACGTGGTGGTGGTCGGCGGGGGCGCCGCCGGGCTGAGCGGGGCGCTGTCGCTGGGCCGAGCCCGACGGCGGGTCCTGGTGGTGGACGCCGGCCAGCCCCGCAACGCGCCGGCCGAGGGCGTCCACGTGTTCCTCACCCGGGACGGCATCAGCCCGCAGGAGCTGGTGGCGATCGGCCGCGACGAGGTCCGCCGCTACGGCGGCCGCGTCACCCACGGGACGGTCGTGGCGCTCGACCGCGTCGAAGGCGGCTTCGCCGTCGAGCTCGCCGACGGCCGCCGCACCCGGGCCAAGAAGCTGCTGGTGACGACCGGGCTGGTCGACGTGCTGCCCGACATCCCGGGCCTGCGCGAGCTGTGGGGCACCGACGTCATCCACTGCCCGTACTGCCACGGCTGGGAGGTGCAGGACGAGCCCATCGGCGTCCTCGGTCAGAACGCCATGGCGGTGCACCAGGCGCTGATGTTCCGCCAGTGGTCCGACGACATCGTGCTGTTCCGCCACCGGGCCCCGGCGCTCACCGACGAGCAGGCCGAGCAGCTCGCGGCGCGGGGGATCCGGGTGGTCGACGACGAGGTGGTGGCCCTGGAGCGCGATGGCTCGGGCCGGCTCGCCGGCGTGCGGGTGGCCACCGGCGAGGTGGTGCCCCGCGTGGCGGTGGCCACCGCGTCCCGGCTGGAAGCCCGGGGCGAGGTGCTCGGCCTGCTCGGGCTCGAGGTGACGCCCCACCCCCTCGGCGCCGACCTGGCGACGATGGTGCCGTCGGACGCCATGGGCAAGACCGCGGTCGACGGCGTGTGGGTGGCCGGCAACGTGACCGACCCCATGGCCCAGGTCATCACGTCTGCTGCGGCCGCCATGATGGCGGGCGCCGCCATCAACGCCGACCTCATGGCCGAGGAGCTGGCGGCGGCCGTCAGCGCCGCCCGTGCCGGCTGAGGAAGTCCCAGATCTGGAGGCTCGAGTCGAGGTCCTCGTAGACCGGGCCCACCTTGCCGGAGCCCCCGCCGGGGTGGCCCATCCAGGCGTGCGAGGCGCCGGCGACCTCGAGGAAGGCCACCTCGGTGTCGTCACCGCACGGCGTCCACGATCGGATGGTGAGGTCGGGGTTGGCGGGATCGGTCGTCACCTCCGGATGGTCGGGGCAGCCGTCCGCTGCGGCCAGCGTCGTCACCCCGTCGATCGGTGGCTGGAACGCCACGCCGCTGATGGCGTTCGGACCGATCCCGCCGTCGATCGGCACGTTCTGGTCGCCGCTGCCGTGGATGTGGAGGACCGACACCGGCTGCGAGGGGCGGCAGCCGTCGAGCTCCAAGGCGCTCGACTGCACGCCGATCGCCGCCACGCGATCGGCCAGCTCGCAGGCCAGGCGGTAGGCGAGGATGCCGCCGTTGGAGTGGCCGGCCGCGAACACCCGGTCGGCATCGACGGGGTACTCCGCCTCGACGCGGTCGATGAGCAGGCGGACGAAGGCGACGTCGTCGACGTCCTGCCTCACCGCTGGGCCACAGCACGCCCCGCCGTTCCACGTGCGGAGGTCCGTGCCGCGCGCACCGGCACCGATGCCGTCGGGGTAGGCGACGATGAAGTCGTTGGCCTCCGCCAGCCCGCTGAACCCCGAGCTCCGCTCGAACTGGAGGCCCGAGCCGGTCCCTCCGTGGAGGGCGACGAGCAGTGGCACCCTCGGCCCGTCGGTGCCGGCCCGGACAGCTGGCGGGACGTGCAGGTGGTAGGTGCGCTCCCGCCCGTCCGGGGTCCGCAGCGTGGCGTCCACCGTCCGCGCCCGCACCGCGACCGCAGGTCGGACGGTGGTGCCGTCGGGGTCGACCACCGGCGCGGGAGCGGTGGTGGTGCTCGACGGTGTCGTCGGGCCGGCCGTGGCGTCGCTCCTGGCTTCGCCGCTGGCGGTGGGTGCAGTTGGCGAGCCGGTCGAGGTGGTCGCGGCCGTGTCGGCGTCGGAGCTGCAGGCCGAGGCGACCAGGGCGAGGGAGCAGGCGAGGGCCGCAGCGGCCCAGCGGTGGCGACGGTTCACGGCCGCAGCCTGGCACCGGGGTGTGAGGGTTCCGTGAACCGGTCGTTGCCGGGCGGCGGGTAGCGTCGCCGCCTGGGGCGGGGGCCCGACGAGTGGAGGAACGACATGGCTGACGAGCACCTCGACGTCCTGATCGTGGGAGCCGGGCTCTCGGGCATCGGCGCCGCCCGGTACCTGCAGGACAAGTGCCCGTGGGCGAGCTGGTCGATCTTCGAGTCCCGCGGCGCCATCGGCGGCACCTGGGACCTGTTCCGCTACCCGGGCATCCGCTCCGACTCCGACATGTTCACGCTCGGCTACTCGTTCCGGCCCTGGACCGGCGACAAGTCGATCGCCGACGGCGCCTCGATCCTGCAGTACATCCGCGACACCGCCGCCGAGACCCACGTCGACGAGCAGGTCCGCTTCCACCACCGCATCACCTCGCTCGATTGGTCCACCGAGGACGCCCGCTGGGCCGTCGTCGCCGAGCGCACCGACACCGGCGAGACCGTCCGCCTCACCGCCGGCTTCGTGTTCTCCTGCAGCGGCTACTACCGCTACGACCACGGCTACCAGCCCGAGCTCCCCGGCGTCGACGACTACCAGGGCGAGCTGGTGCACCCGCAGGCCTGGCCCCAGGACCTCGAGTACGCCGGCAAGCGCATCGTGGTGATCGGCAGCGGCGCCACCGCCATGACGCTCATCCCGTCGCTGGCCAAGACCGCCGAGCACGTCACCATGCTCCAGCGGTCGCCCACCTACGTGGTGGCGCTCCCGGCCAGGAACCCCGCCGCCAACCTGCTGCGCAAGGTGCTCCCGAAGCGCTGGCAGGGCCCGGCCATCCGCTGGATGATGGCGCTGGGGACCCAGTTCTCGTACCAGCTCAGCCGTCGCCGCCCCGCCTTCATGAAGAAGGTGCTGCGCAAGGGCGTGACCGAGCAGCTGCCCGCCGACTTCGACGTCGACAAGCACTTCACGCCGAAGTACGACCCGTGGGACCAGCGCCTCTGCGTGGTGCCCGACGGCGACCTGTTCAAGAGCATCCGAGCCGGCACGTCCTCGGTGGTCACCGACCACATCGACAGCTTCACCGCCACGGGGATCCGCCTCCGGTCGGGCGAGGAGCTGGCGGCCGACGTCGTGGTCACCGCCACCGGGCTCGAGGTCCTGTTCCTGGGCGGCATCGAGCTGTCGGTCGACGGCGAGCAGGTGGTGCTCCCGGACCACCTCACCTACAAGGGGATGATGATCGAGGGCGTGCCCAACCTGGCCATCGCCATCGGCTACACCAACGCCTCCTGGACCCTGAAGTGCGACCTCACGTGCGACTACGTGTGCCGGGTGCTCAACCACCTCCGCGAGACCGGGCTGCGCCAGGCCACCGCGGTCGACCGCACCGCGTCGGCCAGCCGGGAGCCGCTGCTGGGCCTGTCGTCGGGCTACCTGCAACGGGCCGCCCACCTGCTGCCGAAGCAGGGGACCAAGCAGCCCTGGCAGGTCCACCAGAGCTACCTCAAGGACTACCGGGCCCTGAAGCTCTCGAGCATCGAGGACGACACCATGCAGTTCACGAACCCGCAGCCCCGCCCGGCCCGCACCCCCGTCCCCAGCGCCTGACCCACCGGTCCCGATCCGGTGGCGCAGCGGTTCGTGGTGCAGGTGCACGACGCCACGCGGCTGCACTTCGACGTCCGCATCGAGTCCGGCGGCGTGCTGCGGTCGTGGGCCGTGCCGAAGGGGCCCTCGATGGACCCGGGGGTGCGGCGGCTCGCCGTGCAGGTCGACGACCACGACCTGGCCGCCGGTGAGTTCGAGGGCGTGCACCAGGGGCGGCGGCGGGGGACCGGCGCGGTGATCATCTGGGACGAGGGGACCGCCGACGTCGTCCGGGACGAGCCGGACCGGCTGTCGATCGTGCTCGACGGCCACAAGCTGGCCGGTCGGTTCGAGCTGGTGCGGACCGGTGGCACGCAGTGGATCCTCGTGAAGGGTGCCGACGATCACGCCCGCCGCGGGTCCGACGTGGCGCACGACCAGCCCGCGAGCGTCCGCTCCGGTCGCACGTGGCAGGAGGTCGCCGCCCTGGAGCAGCCGACTCGATGACCTGACGGATCGTCAGGCGGCGCCCGCGCCACCACGGTGGCGGCCGCTGCCGCCCACGCCGCAGCCGCGCCTCGGGTCCCTCGCCACCGCCCCGATCTGGGTGATCATCGCGGGCGCGATGAGCCCCCGTCGCTCGTGACGTTGGACGGGGTGCGCCACCGGCAAGCCGTGCCGGGGCAGACGAGGAGACGTGATCGTGGACTTCAAGCTCGAGCTGGTGGTGGTGCCGGTGTCCGACGTGGGCCGGGCCAAGGACTTCTACGTCGACCAGGTGGGCTTCGAAGTCCACGTCGACTTCAAGCGGGACGAGGACTTCCGCGTGGTGCAGCTGCACCCCAAGGGCTCGGGCTGCTCGATCAGCATCGGCACCGGGATCTCGGCCATGGAGCCGGGCTCGCTCAAGGGCCTCCACCTGGTGGTCACCGACATCGTGGCGGCCCGCGAGGAGCTGGTGGGCCGGGGCGTGCCCGCCAGCGAGCCGTACCACTTCGGCCCCGAGGGCCAGCAGCCCGGCCTCGACCCGAACCGGGCCAGCTACGGCACGTTCCTGGACTTCGCCGATCCCGACGGCAACCTCTGGCTGGTCCAAGAGGTCACCGTCCCCACGCCCCGGGACTGAGGCCGCCGGTCGCCCCGGCGGTACCTTCGCCCGATGGAGAACGGGGTGGTCCGGGCCGACGTGGTGGTGGTGGGGCTGGGGCTGATCGGCTCCGGGGCGCTGCGGCACCTGGCCACTGACGGCGTCGACGTGGTGGGCGTGGGCCCGGCCGAGCCCGTCGACTGGTCCGAGCACCGGGGGGTCTTCGCCAGCCACTACGACTCCGGCCGCATCACCCGCAAGCTCGACGCCCGCTTCGAGTGGGCCGAGCTCGCGGTGCGGGCCATCGCCGAGTACCCCCGGGTGGCGGCCGACGGCGGCATCGACTTCCACGTCCCGGCCGGCATCGTCTTCGCTTCGACCGACCCCGCCCACATCGCCCGGCTGCACGACGTGGGCACCCGGGTCGGCGCCGAGCACCGGGTCCTCGACCCGGTGGCCGACGGGTTGGGCGAGGGGCTGGGCGGCGAGGTGGTGCTGCCCGGCGGCCTGCTCGCCGTGCCCGCCGGCTCGACCGTGATCGCCGAGCCCGGACCGGCCGGCTACGTCGACCCCCGTCGCATGCTGCGGGCGCAGCTGGCCGCCGCCGAGCGCCACGGTGCCCAGGTGGTGCGCGAGGAGGCGGCGTCGATCGAGCCCCACGACGGCGGCTGGCGGGTGACCACGAGCGGCGGCGTGGTGGTCGACGCGCCGCGTGCTGCTGGCCACCGGGGCCCACACCGACGAGGTCGGCCCGGCCGGTGCGGCGTTCGAGGGCCGGGTGCGTCCCGAGGTGGTGGTGCTGGCCACCCTCGACGCCGCCGAGCAGGAGCGGCTGGCCCCGCTGCCGTCGGTGTTCTCGCACCTCACCGGCACGTCGTTCCGCGACCTCTACCAGGTGCCCCCGGCGCCGTACCCCGACGGCACCGTGAAGCTGAAGCTGGGCGCCACCCTGCGGGAGTGGGAGCCGCTCGCCACCGGCGCCGAGCGCCGGACCTGGATGTCGGGCGACGCCCACGAGCAGCTCCTCCCCGAGCTGCGAGGCCTGGTGGAGGACCTCGTGCCCCGCGTGCGGGCCGAGGCCTGGGCCACCAAGCCGTGCATGATCACCGACACCGCCTCGGGCCTGCCCACCGTCGACCACCTCGCCCCCGGCCTGGTGGTGGCGGCCGGCGGCAACGGCTACGCCGCCAAGAGCGCCGACGCCATCGGCGCCCTGGCCGCCGGCCTCCTGGTGGCCGGCACGTGGATGGACCCCGAGCTGGACCAGGCCCCGTTCCGCCTGCCCGCCCGGGCCTGAGCGGCCACGCATCGTCGATCGTCGTGGGGGCCGAGGCGGTGCCGGCCCGCAGGCGGCTCCGTGCGCTGCGAAGGCCGGAAGGGTCGACGGGCGGCTCGGCCGGTCGGCCGCCTCGCTCAGGTGGCCTCGGCCAGCTGGATGAGGTTGCCGCAGGTGTCGTCGAGCACCGCGATGGTGACCGGGCCCAGCGCGGTGGGCGGCTGGGTGAAGGTCACGCCGAGGGCGGTGAGGCGCTCGTGCTCGGCGGCCACGTCGTCCACCGCGAACGAGGTCCAGGGGATGCCGTCTTCGAACAGCGCCGCCTTGAACGGCCCGGCGGCCGGGTGCTCATCGGGCTCGAGGCACACCTGCGGGCCGTCGGGCTCCTCGGCGGAGACCACGGTGAGCCAGCGGTGCTGGCCCATGGGGACGTCCTCCTTGGGCAGGAAGCCGAGGACGTCGGTGTAGAAGGCGAGCGCCTTGGCCTGGTCGTCCACCAGCACGCTCAGCAGGTTGATCCTCATGGTCGGTCCTCTCGGGGTTCGGGGTCGTCGGGGTCGTCGGGCGGGACGGGCCAGCGTTCGGCGATGGCTCGCAGGGGGCGGGTGTCGAGGCGGTGGAACTTGTAGCGGCCCTCGCGGCGCGTGGACACGAGGCCGGCGTCCTCCAGCACCGCCAGGTGCTGCGAGACGGCCTGGCGGGTGGGCGTCAGGTCGTGCTTCACCGCCAGGCGGGAGCAGAGGTCGAAGAGGGTCTGGCCGTCGCGCTCGGCCAGCTCGTCGAGCAGCGCCCGCCGGGTGGGCTCGGCGATCGCCCTGAACACGTCGCCCACGCCCGGGACCATACGCAAGTCCAGACTTGCCTGTCAACGGCAGGTCTCGACGGCGGTGCTCGGTGCGTACCGTGCCGGCATGACCGACGCGCCCGCTCCCGTGCTGCAGCTCCGGGTGGTGGTCGAAGCCGAGGACTTCGACGCCGCCGTCGCCTTCTACCGCGACGCCATCGGCCTGCCCGAGCAGGCGGCCTTCGAGGGCGAGGGCGACGCCAGGGTGGTGATCCTCGAGGCCGGTCGGGCCACGCTGGAGCTGGCCAACCCCGCCCAGGTCGCCATGATCGACGGCATCGAGGTCGGTCGCCCCGTCAGCCCGAAGGTCCGGCTGGCCTTCGAGGTGGTCGACGCCGAGGCGGCCACCGCCGCAGCGATCGCCGGCGGCGCCACCGTGCTGGCCCCGCCCACCGAGACGCCCTGGCGGTCCAGCAACGCTCGCCTCGAGGCGCCCGCCGGCCTGCAGCTGACCCTCTTCCAGGAGCTCGAGCCGTTGGCGGAGCGCCAGGCCCGCGAGGGGTTCGGCACCGCCGACGGTCGCGTCGACCGACCCTGAGCTGGTCCGGCTCGGCACGCCGCGGGCGGGTGTCGGCCGCGAGCGGAGCAACCAGCCCGAGGGGTTGAGCAACCGCTGCTCAGGACCCGCGGGCAGATCCGCGGTCTCCTGGGTGCAGCGACCGACGGGGACCCGTCGGCACCCACCCCGAGGAGCCCACCGTGAAGATCCCCACCCCCGCCGAGCAGCGCCAGACCTACCTCGCCCAGCTCCAGCCCCACGTGGCCGAGCCCATCCTGGCCGTCGGCTTCCTGGCCACCCCCGGCTACACCGCCGGGCTCATGAAGGACTACGGCATCGGCAAGACCATCGGCATGGTCTCGCCCCTGGCCGGCTGGCTGTTCCGCAAGAAGAAGGTGGCCGACCGGCTGGCCGTGTCCCGCAACGACCTGGTGGCCGTGACCGCCAGCTCGGTCCACCTGTTCGAGTTCCCCAAGGAGAGCCACCAGTTCGTCGTCACCGGCCCGCCGACGGTGTGGAACCGCAACGACATCCGGGTGACCGCGGAGGCCCCGCAGAAGCTGGCCCAGCTCATCCACGTGCAGTTCCGGGACGGCCGGGTCCTCGACTACGACATCAGCATCGGCATCCGCGAGTGGAAGACCTTCAGCGACGCCATGCGGGACCTGCTCCTCGCCCCGGTCAACGCCTGAGCACGGCCGGGTGAACGGCGGTCGGGCGCTTCGCCCGGCCGCCGGCACGGGGTAGGCAGCCGCCCATGGCCTTCCTGATCCGCCGCCTCGTCCGCTTCCTCTGGCCCAAGGCCCGCCAGCGCTGGCAGGACCGCCGCGCCGCCAAGGCCTGAGCCGCAGGTCGCCCCATCGTCCCGGTCGTCCGCGGCCAGGGGGACGCCGTGGTCGGGCAGGCCGACGGCAGGTGCGGGCTGAACAATTGGCAGTCGGTGTGACATCATCTCGGCACGGCCGCGTGCCCGCTGCCGCCGAGGATCGCCGACGAGGAGCGAACGATGGGGAAGTCGCCGACCAGGAGCGGGCGCTGATGGCGTCGGTGCGCCGCTCGCTGCGCATCGCCCGACCGGCCGAGGAGGTGTGGGCCCGCATCGGCGACCCGGCCGACCTGCCCAGCTGGTTCCCGGGGATCGTCGACGCCCAGGTCGACGGCTCCACCCGGGTGATCACCACCGGCATCGGCATCCCCATGCCCGAGGAGATCCTCACCAACGACGCCCTGGCCCGGCGGTTCCAGTACCGGCTCACCGCCCCGATCGTCGCCAGCCACCTGGGCACCATCGACGTGTTCGACCTGGGCGACGGCACCAGCCTGGTGGCCTACGCCACCGACGCCACGCCGGACCCGGTGGCCCTCATCATCGGCGGGGCGTGCGGCAACGCCCTGCACGAGCTGCGCCGCCAGCTCGAGGCGCCCGCACCCGCAGCCGCACCCAACGGAGGGGAGGCCTGATGGGCCGCAAGATCCTGTTCGTCACCACCGACCAGCAGCGCTACGACACGCTCGGCTGCAACGGCGGGACCCTCGCCCGCACCCCGGTGGTGGACGCGCTGGCCGCCCAGGGCATCCGCTACGAGCGGGCCGTGCCCCAGTCGGTGGTGTGCATGCCGAGCCGCTCCACCATGCTCACCGGCCAGCACCCCAGCACCCACGGCGTGTGGATGAACGGCGTGCCGCTGCCGGTGGACGCGCCCTCGGTGGCCGCCCGCCTGCACGACCACGGCTACCGCACCGCGCTGGTGGGCAAGGCGCACTTCGAACCGTTCATGGACCCGTTCGGCCGCTTCACCGAGAACCGGCTGTCGGGCTCGGGGAGCCCCACCGCCGACAACCCGTGGGCCGACGGGCGGATCGGCCCGCACCGCGGCTTCGACCACCTGGAGTTCGCCACCCACGGCGCCGCCGGCATGCTCCACTACGCCCGCTGGCTCCAGCAGCACCACCCCGAGGCGATCGGGATGTTCTACCGAACCATCGACGCGGCCTTCAACGTCAACGCCGAGGGCGGGGGCGCCAGCGGCGCGCCCCAGGTGCACGACAACCCCATCCCCCGGGACTGGTACCACACCGACTGGGTGGCCGATCGGACGATCGCCTGGCTCGACTCGCTGGCGGTCGAGGACGACTGGTTCTGCTGGATGAGCTTCCCCGACCCCCACCACCCGTGGGACCCGCCGGCGTCGGAGCTGCACCGGGTGGACCCCGCCGAGGTGCCGCTCCCCGCCGGCTACCCCAGCGACCGCGCCGAGCGCGAGCGGCTGCTCGACGCCAAGCCCCGCCACTGGCGCCAGTGGTACGACGGCGACCTCGTGGCGAACTACGAGGCGCCGAAGGAGTGGGTGCCGGCCACGCTGACCGACGCCCAGGTGCGCGAGGTGAACGCCCGCAACGCGGTGGAGTGCGAGCTGATCGACGAGGCGCTGGGCCGGGTGCTCCAGGCCGTGGCCGCCCGGGGCTGGACCGACGACGTCGACGTGATCTTCACCACCGACCACGGCGAGCTGCAGGGCGACTTCGGCCTGCTGTTCAAGGGGCCCTACCACGTCGACGGGCTGATGCGGCTGCCGCTCGTGTGGCGCCCCGCCCCCTCGGCGGCGGCCACCCCGGCGGTGGTGACCCACCCCGTGGGCCTCGTGGACCTGGCACCCACGTTCTGCGAGATCGCCGGCATCGAGCCGGCCAGCTGGATGGAGGGCCAGGCCCTGCCGGCCGACGACGGCGACGCCGCCACGCGCGGGTTCGAACGGGTGCTCACCGAGTGGGACAGCGAGCTGTTCGGCGTGGCCGTGCACCTGCGGACCATCACGCGGGACGGCTGGGTGTGCACGGCCTACCAGCCGGGCTACGTCCACGACGGCACCGAGGGCGAGCTCTACGACCTGGCCGACGACCCGCTCCAGCGGGTGAACCGCTGGGGCGACCCGGCGGTGGCCGGCATCCAGCGCGACCTGCTGGCCGACCTGTGGGACCACCAGCCCGCCATGCGCAGCCCTCGACCCGACGTCGAGGCTCCGGTGTGACCACCGGCTACTGGCCCAGCCCCTGGCCGGGGGAGGACGGCGGCCCAGCCCGGCTCCAGCGCCCCGCCGGCACCCCCGGCCCGCGGTTCTCCGCCGACGCGGTGACGGTCACCGCCCGCGAGGCCATCGCCGCCACCATGGTCGTGCTCCGCGATCCCGGCGAGGTGTTCGCCCTGCGCCACACCGCCGGACCGGACTCGACGGCCTGGGTGGAGCAGCTGCACCCCGAGACGCTGGAGGTGCTGGCCCGCTCGGTGGACCTGCCCGCCGGCCCCACCTGGCCCGGCGGCCTGGCCGCCCACGCCAACGGCTCGCTGTACGTCGTCTTCGGCAACCACGCCCACCGGCTCAGCGCCACGCTCGAGGTGCTGGCCCGCCAGGAGCTGCCGCAGGCCAAGCCCTACAACAGCTTCGTGATCCTCCCCGACGGGTGCCTGGCCACCAAGGACTTCGGCGGCGTGCTGCCCGGGGCCGACCCGGAGGCCCACGCCTACCAGCCCACCGAGCTCCTCGTGCTCGACCCCGAGGACCTGTCGATCCGGGCCCGGGCCACCTTCCCCGAGGCCTCGATCGCCCGCCTCTCGGCCGACGGCCACACGGTGTACGTGGTGGGCACCCACGCGCTGTTCCGCGCCCGCTGGGACGGCCACGACCTGGTGGTCGACCCCGACTTCCGCGGCACCTACCGCTCGGTCGAGGGCCAGACCTACGGCTGGGACGCCGTGGTCGCGCTCGGCGCGGCGTGGTTCCTCGACGACGGCTTCGGCAGCGAGCGCTACGTGGGCACCTTCCGGGGCCAGGGCGTCAACGAGGCGCCGCTGCACCTCGTGCGGGTCGACCTCGAGACCGGGGCTGCGACCCTCACCGAGGTCTGCGGGCTGCCCGGCGGCGTCGTGGCCAACCCGCCGCTCATCGACGAGCGGCGCTGGATCGCCGTGGGCTTCGACAGCGGCAACGGCATCCTGGCTGCGTTCGACATCGAGGAGGACGGCTCCCTGGTGAAGCGCTGGCGCCGCCACCAGGACCACGCCGCCCACCTGCTGCTGTTCCCCGACACCGGCGAGCTGGTGACCGCCGACCACGACGCCACCCGCATGGTCGACGAGCTGGTGGTCCTCGACATCGAGACCGGCGACGAGCGCCTCCGGGTCGACGTGGGCAGCCCCGTCCAGTCGGTCCTGTTCCCCGCCGTCGGCTGGGACCGCGACGTCTACTACTGCTCGTTCTCCACCATCGCCCGGGTGGCCGCCACCGACTGAGCGGCAGCGGCCCGAGGTGGCCCCGCGATGAGTCCGCCGGGCTGGCGACGTCTGATGGGGTGCCCGCAGACCGACCATCGAGCACGCAGGAGCCCGCCATGCCCACCATCACGCCCAACCTCTGGTTCGACACCGAGGCCGAGGCGGCCGCCGAGTTCTACGTGTCGATCTTCCCGAGCTCGAAGATCACCGGCGTCACCCACTACGGCCCCGCCGGCCCCGGTCCGGAGGGCACGGTCCTGAGCGTCGGGTTCGAGCTCGATGGCCAGCCGTACACCGCCATCAACGGTGGCCCGATGTTCCCGTTCACCGAGGCGGTGTCGCTGGAGGTGAACTGCGCCGACCAGGCCGAGGTCGACCGCTACTGGGCGGCGCTGACCGCCGACGGCGGCGAAGAGGTCCAGTGCGGGTGGCTGAAGGACAAGTACGGCCTGTCCTGGCAGGTAGCCCCCGCCGGCATGGAGGCGTACCTCAACGACCCCGACCCGGCCCGAGCCGAGCGGGCCATGCGGGCCATGCTCGGCATGGTCAAGATCGACCTCGCCGCCATCGCCGCCGCCGCCGACGGCAACTAGCGGCGAGGCCTCCGGGTAGCGTCCCGTCCGATACGTCGGCGCACGAGGCGCGGGCGGTGGCGGAAGGATCCGAGATGGCGACTCGACACAAGGGCATCGCCCTGGCCTGCGTGGTGTGCCTGGTGCTGGTGGGCTGTGATCGGATCACCCGGCTCACCAGCAACGGGCTCGAGGACAACCGGTGCTTCACCGACACGCTCTCGGCCGACGGCCGGTACGTCGCCTTCTCCACCACGAGCGACCCCACCGGTCGCACGTCGGTGCAGCAGACCGTGCTCCGCCGGGCCGACGGCAGCGCCTCGAAGGTCGTGGCCGGCAACGGCTCCGGCGCCACCACCGGCGGCTCGCTGTCGCACGACGGCGAGCGGATGGCGTTGGTGATCGACGTGCGGATCGGTGATCGCTCCGAGGGCCGCGGCTACCTGTACCGCCGCTCGACCGGCACCCGCACCCAGGTCACGCCGTCGGGAGCAGACGTCACCGGCCTCGTGATCAGCGCCGACGGCAAGAAGCTGGCCTACGCCGCGGGCGGGGTGATCTGGAAGGCCGACGTCGCATCGGGCTCGCGCAAGCAGATCAGCCCGGCCGCGACCTCCGAGGTCACCTATGCGCGGGCCTCGCTCTCGGCCGACGGTCGCTACGTCAGCTTCGTCACCCGCTCCCTGTCCGAGGGGCGGCAGCTCACCGTGCGGGACTCGCTCGGCAGCGCCTCGTGGAACCTGCTCAACGTGTTCGAGTCCCGCGCCGAGACCACGCAGAGCGCCGTCTCCGGCGACGGCCGCTGGGTGGTCTACGGGAAGGCGAACCCCGGTTCGGCCGGCGGCGCGCCGCAGATCTACCTCTGGGACCGGTCCACCGGCGCCAGTGCACGGCTGACCACCATCGGCTACCCGCGGGCCATCGGGGGAGCGGCCATCAGCGGCGACGGCTCCCGCATCGCCTACAGCAACACCGACTACGACTCGGGGGCCGGGAAGCTGGTGCTG
Organism: Aquihabitans sp. G128; assembly: GCF_019048865.1. Classification (GTDB taxonomy): domain Bacteria; phylum Actinomycetota; class Acidimicrobiia; order Acidimicrobiales; family Iamiaceae; genus Aquihabitans. The sequence continues at coordinate 4,333,055 of NZ_CP077604.1, forward strand.
ATCGAGCGCTCGTCGGGCAGCTCCCGCACCATCGTGTCGGCGAACCAGCCCGTGGTGAACCCGTCGTTCACGACGGACGGGCGGACCCTGGCGTTCTGCTCCTCGGCCTCCGACCTGCCGTCCGGCGACGGCCGCTTCCACCCCAACGTGTTCCTCTGGACCGATCGCTGAACGCCCCCCGGGGCGAGGCCGCCCACCCCGCGGTGGGGTGGGCGGCCTGGTACCAGAGGGCGGGCCCGGCTGTCGGGCGACGGTTCAGTCGGCGCGGCGGAAGCGGCGGAGGGCGAGGGGCACGCAGACGGCGATGATCAGCGCGCACCACCCGACCATGGCCGGGATGGGGTGCTCGAGCTGCCAGGAGCCGTGGGCGCCCACGCCGGTGCAGAGCTCGCGGACGCCGGCCACGAAGGCGGCGAGCGGGTCCCACTCGCCGATGGCGCGGGGGACCGCCTTCATGCCGGCGATCGGCACGAACGTGCCGGCGAGGAACGACAGCGGGAAGACCACGGCGAAGCCGATGCCCTGCATGGCGTCGGCGTTGCCGATGAGCATGCCGAGCAGGACGCCGAACCAGGTGAAGGCGAACAGCCCCAGGAGCACGAGGCCGGCGAGGGCCGCAGCGCCGCCGAGGTCCAGGTCCGGGCGCCAGCCGAGGGCCAGGCCGATGCTGAGCACGATCACCAGGCCCAGGACCTGCTCGAGGATCTGGCCGATCACCTGGGCCGAGATCACCGACAGCGGGTTGACCGGCAGCGACCGGAAGCGATCGACCACACCGGTGCTGAAGTCGTTGGCGGTGGCGACGCCGGCGCCGATGATGCCGAACGCCAGGCTCTGGCCGATCAGGCCGGGGAGCAGGTAGTCCTGGTACCGCATGCCCGGGATGTGGATGGCCGAGCCGAACACGTACAGGAACAGCAGCGTGAAGATGATCGGCTGGATGGTGACGTCGCTGAGCCGCTCGGGCACGCGGGGGATGGTGCGCAGGCTGCGGCCCACGAGCAGGGCGGTCTCGCGCACGTAGCGGGCGAAGGCGCCGGGGCGGGGCGGCAGCGGCTCGGCGAGCGTGCCGCCCGAGCCGGGGTCGGTGGGGTGGGTGGGGGCGAGGGTGGCGGTCACGATGCGAGCTCCAGGGAAGGGGTCGACCCGGTGGGGTCGGCGTCGGGGTCGGTGGCGGGTTGGCCGGTGAGGGCGAGGAAGGCGTCGTCGAGGGTGGGGCGGCGCAGGGCCACCTCGTCGACGGCGATGCCCGAGGCCCGCACGGCGGTGGCCACGCGAGCGAGGTCGGCGGCTTCCTCGGGGGCGGGGATCGAGACCATGCGGCCGGTGGGGGCCACGGTCACGTCGAACGTGGGGGCGAGGGCGGTCACGAGGGCACCGACGTCGGCGGCGTCGACGGTCACCACGTCGACCCGCAGGTCGCCGATGCGGGCCTTGAGGTCGCTGGGCGTCCCCGACGCCACGGCCTGGCCGTGGTCGATGAGCACGATGTGATCGGCCAGGGCGTCGGCCTCGTCGAGGTACTGCGTGGTCAGCAGGAGGGTCACGCCCTCGGCCACCAGCTCGTTGATGGTGGCCCACACCACCTGGCGGCTGCGCGGGTCGAGCCCCGTGGTGGGCTCGTCGAGCACCAGCAGCTTGGGCGGCGTGACCAGGCTGGCGGCCAGGTCGACCCGGCGGCGCTGGCCGCCGGACACGTCCTTGACCAGCTTGTCGCGGAACTCGCCGATGTCGAACCGGTCGATGAGGGCGTCGGCCACCCGGAGCGCCGCCGGTCGGCGGTAGCCCCGGAGCCGGGCCATCAGCACCAGGTTCTCGCGGCCGGTGAGGTTGTCCTCGAGGGCGGCGAACTGGCCGGTGAGCGAGATGAGGCTCCGGACGGCGTCGCCGTCGGTGGCGACGTCGTGGCCCAGCACGGTGGCGGTGCCGCTGGTGGGGGCGGTGAGGGTGGCGAGCATGCGGACCGTGGTGGTCTTGCCGGCGCCGTTGGGGCCGAGCAGCGAGACGACGGTCCCGGCTCGGACCTCGAGGTCGATGTGGTCGACGGCGGTGAAGTCGCCGAACCGCTTGGTGAGGCCGTCGGTGGTGACGGCGAGGTCGGGGGTGGCAGTGGGGTGCGGGGTCATGGGAAATCCTTTCGGCGGCTAGAAACTTACAGCGAGTGTAAAAGTACTGCAACAGCAAATCTCGGATCTGCTGCGCTACGGTGGGCCCATGGCCGAAGAGGACCGTGCGCTCCAGGGGTGGTCGTCCTTCCGTGACTCGTGGCGGAAGACCCAAGAGGTCTCGATCCCCGGCGAGGGGTTGCGGGAGCGGAAGAAGCGCCTCCTCCGCCAGCAGATCTCCGACACCGCCACCGACCTGTTCCTCGAGCACGGCTTCGACGAGGTGCGGGTGGCCGACGTCGCCGCCGCGTGCGGGGTCTCCGAGAAGACGGTCTTCAACTACTTCCCCAACAAGGAGTCGCTGCTGCTCGACCGGGAGGACGAGATGATCGCCTCGGTGCGGCGAGCGCTCGGCCCCGACGCCCCGCCCGGGTCGCCCATCGACAACCTGGTGGCCGAGCTCGAAGCCGACCTCGAGCGCACCTTCGCCCTCTGGCTCGACGCCGGGCCGGAGGCGTTCGAGGGCGTGCGCCGCTTCATCGAGGTCCTCGAGAGCACGCCGTCGCTGCGCGCCGCGCAGCGCGACATGATGGACCGCCTGGTGCAGGTGGCGGCCGAGTCCCTGGCCGAGCGGGCGGGCGTCGACCCGCAGGACCCGGAGCCCCAGATCGCCGCGGTCGCCATCATCGGCCTCTGGAACATCCAGTTCCAGGCCCTGCGGGCGGTGTCGGACTCCTCGGGGACGGCGGCCGACGTGGTGGCCCAGATGACCGACCGCCTCCGCCGGGCTGCTCGGCTGATCGACACGGGGCTGTGGTCGTTCAACGTGGCGGTCCAGGGCACCACGTCTCGCCAGCAGCTGCAGGTGGCGGGCGAGGCCGCCAACGACGCCCGCAAGCAGGTGCTGGCCGCCATCCGCACGGCCCGCATCGCGTGGCGCGACGTCGCCCTCGAGGTCCAGGCCCACCGGGCCGAGGTCGACGGCCGCCACCGCCAGGGCGGGTACGCCGGCTACGCCGCCGACCGCCGGGCGCGCCAACAGGCCCAGCGCGACGTGCAGCGAGAGGTCCAGCGGGCCAAGCGCGAGGTGCAGCAGGAGGCCGCCAAGGCCAAGCGGGACGTGCAGAGGGCCGGGGCCGAGATCAAGGCGGCGGCCAAGCGGGGCCGGCCGGCGCGCTGATCACCGGCGGCGCGATGAGCCCACCGCCGTCGCGACGTTGCACCGCCATGGACCTCCAGCGCCCCGACCAGCCGTTCCCCGGGCGATCGCTCGGCCATCATGGGCGCCACCCGGGCGCTGGATCCGGGGGCCGCACCCCGAGGAGCCGAGCGATGGGCCGAGCCGAGCGACGTCGCCCGTCGGAGGTCGACGACGTGGCAGCAGCGGTCGCCGGCGACGAGCGGGCCTGGGCCCGGGTGGTCGGCCGCCACCACCGCGAGCTCCACGTCCACTGCTACCGGATGCTCGGCAACTTCGAGGAGGCCGAGGACACCGTCCAGGAGGTGTTCCTGCGGGCCTGGCGCAAGCGGGACGCCTTCGACGGCGGGCCGCACCTGCGGGCGTGGCTGTACCGCATCGCCACCAACGCCTGCCTCGACGTGCTGCGCAAGAAGCGGCGCCGGGTGGCGGCCCACGGCTCCTACGCCGAGGTGGGCTGGCTCCAGCCGTACCCGGACCGACTGCTCGACGAGGTGGTGGCGTCCACCGACGACGAGCCCGACGAGGTGGCCGTCGCCCGGGAGACCATCGAGCTGGCCTACCTCGCCGCCCTCCAGGTGCTGCCCGCCCGCCAGCGCGCCGCCCTGATCCTGCGCGACGTGCTGGGGTGGACGGCGGCCGAGACCGCCGACGCGCTGGAGACGACGGTGCCGGCGGCCAACAGCGCCCTCCAGCGGGCCCGAGCCACGCTCCAGCAGGAGCTGCCCCGGAGCCGCAGCGAGTGGACCACCGCCGAGCCGTCGGAGGCGGACCGCGAGGTGCTGGCCCGCTTCATCGACGCCCACCAACGCGGCGACGCCGAGGCCTCGGTGGCACTGGCCACGGCCGACATCCGCATCACCATGCCGCCGTACCCGATGGTCTTCGAGGGCCTCGACGGCTTCGCCCCCCCTGCTCGAACGGGCCTACGGCCCCGAGTCCGAGGGCGAGTGGCGGTTGGTGCCGACGTGGGCGAACCGCCAGCCGGCGGCGGCCAGCTACCTCCGCCGCCACGGCAGCACCGACTGGGTCCCGTTCAAGCTCGACGTCCTCCGCATCCGCGACGGCGCCATCGCCGAGATCACCACGTTCGGCTGGTCCCTCTTCCCCGCCTTCGGCCTCCCGCCCACCCCGCCCACCTCGGCCGCCTGACCCCGCCCCGGCGGTGCGAGAACGCCCGCCCGGTCGCAGGGGGGCCCCTCGCCTGACCGGACCGCCCGGCCGGACCGCCCGCCCCCAATCGAACTTCGGGTCCCACGCCCACGCGCGTGCCTCTGGGACCCAAGGTCCCATCGGGTCGTCGGCCCCTTGTCGAACTTTGGGTCCCACGCCCGGGCGCGTGCCTGTGGCACCCAAGGTTCGCAGGGGTGGGGGTGCGACGGGCGAGGCGACGGGGGCGGGCGGCTACTTGTCGCGCCAGGCACGTTCGAAGGGGAGGCGCCAGGTGTTGGGGGCGATGACCTGGTGGATGGCGTTGGGGCCCCAGGAGCCGGGGGCGTAGGGGCGGACCGGGGGTGGGTCGGTGAGCAGCGGGGTGGAGAGCTCCCAGAGGCGCTCGATGCCCTCGGCGGTGGTGAACAGGGTGTGGTCGCCGCTCATGGCGTCGTAGATGAGCCGCTCGTAGGCCTCGAGCACGTCGCCGGCGCGGCCGGTCTCGTGGAGGGCGAACTGGAGGCTGAGCTTGTCGAGCCGCATGCCCGGGCCGGGGCGCTTGCCGTAGAACGACAGCGACAGCTTCGGCGCGTCGGCCAGGTCGAACGTGAGGTGGTCGGGCCCCTGGGCGCCCACGCCCGAGCCCGGCGGGAACATGCTCTTGGGCGGCTCGCGGAAGGCGATGGAGATGATGCGGGCTCCCTCGGCCAGGCGCTTGCCGGTGCGGAGGAAGAACGGGACGCCGGCCCAGCGCCAGTTGTCGATCTCGCACTTGAGCGCCACGAAGGTCTCGGTCTCGGAGTCCGGCGACACGCCGGGCAGCTCCCGGTAGCCCAGGTACTGGCCGCGGACCACGTTCGCCGGCGTGATCGGCAGCATCGAGCGGAAGACCTTGTTCTTCTCCTCGCTGATGGCCTGCGGGTCGAGCGTGGTGGGCGGCTCCATGGCCATGAAGGCCAGGACCTGGAACAGGTGCGTGACCACCATGTCCCGGTAGGCGCCGGTGCTCTCGTAGAAGCCGGCCCGGGCGTCGAGGCCCAGGGTCTCGGGCACGTCGATCTGCACGTGGTCGATGTGGTTGCGGTTCCAGATGGGCTCGAACAGGCCGTTGGCGAAGCGGAACGCCAGGATGTTCTGCGCCGCCTCCTTGCCGAGGAAGTGGTCGATGCGGAAGACCTGGTGCTCGGCGAACACCTCGTGCACCGCGGCGTTGAGCGCCTTCGACGACTCGAGGTCGATGCCGAAGGGCTTCTCCATGATGATGCGGCTCCGCTCGACGAGGCCGGCCTCGCCCAGCATCTGCACCACGGCACGGGCGGCCTTGGGCGGCACGCTGAGGTAGTGCAGGCGGCGGCTCTGGCCGGTGAGCGACGCCTCGGCCTCGCCCACCACCTCGGCCAGGCGGGGCGCCCCGGCGCCCTGGCTCACGTAGCGGAGCTTGGCCGAGAAGGCGGCCCACTCGGCGTCGGTGATGTGGCCGCGCCCGAACTCGTCGCACGCGGTGCGGGCGAAGGCGCGGAACCCGTCGTCGTCCAGGTCGTCGAGCGACGACGCCACGATCCGGCAGTCGGGCACCAGCCCCGCCCGGGACAGGTGGAGCAGGCCCGGCAGCAGCTTGCGGCGGGAGAGGTCGCCGGTGGCCCCGAACAGCACGATGACGTGCGGGCGGAGCGGGTCCATCAGCGTGGAGCTGGCGTCGCTCGGTTCGTGCTGCACCGCCATGCGGTACCCCCTGGGTCGCTCGGGGCGAACCTACGGGAGCCGCGTTGCCGGTGTGCCGCTTCCCGTCGGCCTCCCCGTGAACACCACCTGTCGCCCCGGCTTCAGCCCGTCACCCCCCCCTGCCGGCGCAACTTGTGGGCTGAGGCCGCCGTCCTCGGCGGTGTGGGCCCACAAGTTCGATGGGGGTTGGATCGGGTGGGTGGGGGTGGCCTGTCTCGCCGTCCAACGCAACTTGTGGGCTGAGGCCGCCGTCCTCGGCGGTGTGGGCCCACAAGTTCGATGGGGGTTGGGTCGGGTGGGGGGGGCCTGTCTCGCCGTCCAACGCAACTTGTGGGCGGAGAGCGCCGTCCTCGGCGGTGTGGGCCCACAAGTTCGATGGGGGTTGGGTGTCGGGCTCGTGGGGGCGGGGCTTCAGGGGAGGACGGGGGAGGGGTCGGCCACGGGGTCGGGGCCGGGGTCGGCGGTGAGGTCGACGAGGGGCTCGGGGGCGCGGGCCGGGAGGAAGGCGAGGGCGACGGCGACGCCCACCAGGGAGGCGACGGCGCAGACGCGGGCGCCGCCGTGCATGCCGTCGACGAACGCGGTGCGGGCGGCGTCGAGCACCACCTGCTTGGCGGCGGGGCTGGGCGCACGGTCGGCCACCGCGGCAGCGGCCTGCACCGAGCTGCGGGCGGCGTCGAGGGCCTGGGCCGGCACGGGCAGGCCGCGCAGCCCGTCGACCAGCTTCGGGCCGTAGAGCGAGCTGAACACCGAGCCCACCACGGCCACGCCGAGGGTGCCGCCGAGCTCGCGGGTGGTGTCGTTCATGGCCGAGCCGACGCCGGCCTTGTTCGGCGGGAGCGAGCCGAGGATGGCGGCGGTGGACGGTGCCGTGGTCATGGTCAGGCCGGCCCCGATGAACATCATCGAGAACACGATGGAGCCCCAGTAGGACGAGCCCGCCGTGAGCGTCGATGCCCAGACGAACCCGACGCACATGCTGGCCAGGCCGGCGGCCACCATGCGCTTGGTGCCGATCCGCACCGAGAGCGCCGCTGCGAGCGGGGCCCCCAGGGCTGCGGCGAAGGCGAAGGGGAGCGTGTGCAGGCCGGCGGAGAGCGTCGAGTAGCCGAGGACGAACTGGAAGTACTGCGTGATCAGGAAGATGAAGCCGAACAGCGAGAAGAAGGCGATGGACACGGCCAGGCTCGCAGCGCTGAAGCGGGGGTTGCGGAACACCCGCACGTCGAGCATGGGGTGGGTGCTGCGCAGCTCCCAGGTCACGAAGCCGGCGAACAGGGCGATGGCCACGACGAAGCCCCGGAGGGTCCACAGCTCGGTCCAGCCGTGCTTCGGCGCCTCGATGATCGTGTAGACGAGCAGCACGACCGCGGCGCTCGACAGCACCACGCCCACCGGGTCGAGGCGGCCGGCGTCGGGGTCCTTCATGGTGGGCAGGAGGCGCTGGCCCAGGACGAGGGCGACGGCCACGACGGGCAGGTTCACCAGGAAGATCGAGCCCCACCAGAAGTGCTCGAGCAGGAAGCCGCCGGTGAGGGGGCCGAGCGCCACGGCCAGGCCGGACACGGCCGACCAGATGCCGATGGCCTTGGCCCGTTCGACGGGTTCGGTGAACACGTTGGTGAGGATGGCGAGCGTGGCCGGGAACACCAGAGCGGCGCCGATGCCCATGGTGGCCCGGGCGGCGATCAGGGCGTCGGCCGAGCCGACGAACGCGGCGACCGTGGAGCACAGGGCGAACAGGGCGAGGCCCAGCTGGAGGGCGCCCTTGCGCCCGAAGCGGTCGCCCAGGCTGCCGAACGCCAGCAGCAGCCCGGCGAACACGAGGCTGTAGGCGTCGACGATCCACTGGAGCTGGGTGGTGGTGGCACCCAGCGTGCGGCTGATGGTGGGCAGGGCCACGTTGACGATCGTGTTGTCGACGACGACCAGGAAGAGGCTCAAGCAGAGCACCGGCAGGATGGCCCAGCGCTTCGGGTGGGGGAGGTTCGGCGTGTCCATGGCTGCCACAACACCACACTGTGGAACATTGTTCCACTGATTTCGCTCCGGTGTGACCATCGACCGGTACGGTCGGGGCGATGGGCCCCCGCACGCGCACCCCGAGCGACGAGGTCGCCGGCTCGCTGGTGGAAGCAGCGGTCCGCGTCATCGAGGCCGACGGGACCGACGCCCTCACCGTGCGCCGGGTGGCTGCCGAGGCCGGCGTGTCCCCGCAGGGCGTCTACAACCACTTCCACGGCAAGCAGGGCGTGGTGGAGGCGGTGTTCGTGCGGGGCTTCGACGCCCTCAGCGCGGCGTTCGCGGAGCTGCCTCGAGAGGATCCCCGCGAGGCGATCGTGGTGGCCGCCCACCGCTACCGCGAGCTCGCCCGGGAGCACCCCGGCTTCTACACGGTGATGTTCGACCGGGCCGTGCCCGACTTCGCCCCGTCCGAGGACGCCCTCGCCCACGCCGGCGCCGCGTTCGGCGGGCTGCGCGAGCTGGTGGTGGCCGCCATGGACGCTGGCGTGCTCGCGCCGGGCGACGCGGTGTCGGTGGCCCAGCAGCTCTGGAGCGCCCTGCACGGCGCGGTCTCGCTTGAGCTGCGCGGCATCGGGTTCGTCGAGGACCTCGACGCCCAGTTCGACGCGCTGGTGGCGTCGCTGCTGCGCGGCGTGGCTCGGTAGCCCGACGCCCGCTGATCCCGGTCAGGGCCCATCTACGGGTGTAGGCCCGCGAGCCCGCCATGTCGTATCGTGACGGGCTGCGGCGCCGGGGCCTTCCGGGGGGATGGCCTCGGCGCCGCGTTCGCCTGCGCAGGCCGGCGAGCGACCCGCTCGGCGCAGCTACTCGACGACCACCGTGCCGTGCATGTTGCCGTGGAAGTCGCAGTGGTACTTGAACGTGCCGGCCTTGTCGAAGGTGACCGTGCCGGTCTTGCCGGCCTCGATGGTGCCGGTGTCGAACTTGGGGTCGACGCCGTCGTCGCTGGTGGCCGTGTGGGCCGTGGTGTCGGAGTTGGTCCACGTGACGGTGTCGCCGACCTTGACCTTGATGGTGGCCGAGTCGAAGGCGAAGTCCTTGATGTCGACCTTGTCGGTCTCCTTGGCATCGGAGCTGCCCGAGCTGCTGCCACTGTCGGCCATGGTGTCGTCGGACATCTTGGCGGCGGTGGTGGTGGTCTTGTCGGCCTTGGCGCCGTCGCTGCTGCCACCGCTGTCGCTGCTGCCGCAGGCGGCGAGGCCCAGCGCGGCCACGACGGCCAGGGCGGCGATCTTCCGGTACGTCTTCATGGCGTGCTCCAAACACTTGTCTGACGGCCGTTTGCGGCCGGCCCCGGTCTACCCCGCGGCACGTCCGCCAGAAGGTCGGCGGGCCCCTGCCATCCACATCGGGGATGCGCGAGGATCGGCCGCATGGACGTGACCAAAGGGTTCTTCGGCCGCAGCCGCGAGCGCGACCCCCGGCTCCCTCCGGGCCAGTACGACACCGGTTCGGGCTGGCCGGTGCTCACCGCCGAGGCCACCCCGTCCATCGACACCGCCGACTGGACCTTCGCCATGAAGGGCCTGGTGGGCCAGCGCACCACGTGGACGTGGGACGAGGTCCAGGCGCTCCCGCCGTCGACCTACGAGGGCGACATCCACTGCGTCACCACCTGGTCGAAGCTCGGCGTCTCCTTCGCCGGCGTCTCGGTCGACACCCTGCTGGCCGCCGCCGGCGGGGCACAGCCGTCGGCCACCCACGTCCTGGTGGAGTGCCACACCGGCTACACCACCAACCTGCCCCTGGCCGACGTCACCGGGGGCAAGGCGTGGCTCACCTGGGAGTTCGACGGCCAGCCGCTGGCCCGCGAGCACGGCGGCCCGGCGCGGCTGCTGGTGCCGCACCTGTACTTCTGGAAGAGCGCCAAGTGGGCCTCGGCCCTCCGGCTGCTCGATCACGACGAGGCCGGCTTCTGGGAGCAGAACGGCTACCACGACCGTGGCGACCCGTGGCTCGAGCAGCGGTACCAGGGTGACTGATCCCCGCTTCGCTGCTGCGCCGGCCCCCACGCCGGGACCGTGGCAGCAGGCCCGGGTGGTCGCCATCACCCAGGAGGCGCCGAACGCGAAGACCTTCCGGCTCGCCCTCCCGAACCCGGTCGCCCACCTACCCGGCCAGCACTACGTCGTCCGCCTCACCGCTCCCGACGGCTACCGAGCCCAGCGCTCGTACTCGGTGGCCTCGGCGCCCGAGGCATCGGGCGAGATCGAGCTCACCGTCGAGCGGCTGCCCGACGGGGAGGTGTCGGGCTTCCTGCACGACGCGCTGGAGGTCGGCGACGAGCTCGAGGTCCGCGGCCCCATCGGCGGGTGGTTCGTCTGGCGTGGTGGCGAGCCGGCGCTGCTGGTGGGCGGCGGGTCCGGCCTGGTGCCGCTGATGGCCATGGTCCGCCACGCCCGTGCCCTCGGCCGGGCCGACCTGCTGCAGGTGGTGGTCTCGGTGCGGACGCCGGCCGAGCTCTACTACGCCGCCGAGCTCGTCGGCCCCGACGCGCCGCCCTCGCCGGCGGTGACCGTCGTCCACACCCGCGTCGCCCCGCCGGGCAGCGCCCGACCCGCCGGCCGCCTCTCCGCCGCCGACCTCCCCGCCGTCGGGGCCGGCACGACGGTCTACGTCTGCGGCTCCAACGGCTTCGCCGACGCCGCCACCGACCTCCTCCTCGCCGCCGGCACCCCCACCGAGCAGATCCGCGTCGAGCGCTTCGGCGCCACCGCCTGACCCCGGCCGCCCGGCCGGTCGCGGTCGGGGTAGCGGCGATGCCCTGAGCTGGTCGGCCGTCGGCGGGGTGCTCGGGCTCAGGGACCGTGCGCCGCGATGCGGGCGCCGGTGGGAACCCGCGACGGAGGCTGGGTGGGGTGGCCTGGTGGGGTTCGTCCGGTCCGGCGGCCGGTGACGAGGGATCCCGGTCGCTCCGGGTCGGTGGGCGACCCTTGGTGACGGCAGTTCGCCACCGACGACCGGGGGTCAGGTGAGGGGGTCGCGGCGGCGGATGCGGCGGAGGGTGCGGAGGGAGCCGACGGCCAGGACCAGGGCGACGACCACGGTGGCGCCGATGAAGAGGTAGGGCGGGTCGTCGTCGCTCCCCGTCGTGGCGGACGCGCCGGGGTCGGTCGAACCGCCGGCGGGGGCGGTGGAGACCGGGGTCTGCTGGCCGCCCTCGGCCCGGGGGCCGAAGGGCACGGGCTTGGCGGGGCGGTCGGGGACCGCGGCCTGGGAGAGGTGGAGCGGCTCGGGCGCGGTGACCTCGTAGCGGTCGGGACCGGTGCGGGCCGAGGCGACGACGTCGAGGGTGCCGGGCAGCACGTCGCCCGGCACCCGCACCCGGACGCGGAAGCGGTAGCGGCGGTCGGCGTCGCCCTTGGCCACCACGACGTCGCGGTCGGCCTGGCGGAACGACACCACGATCTCGGTGGCCGGCACGCCGAGCACGCCCTGGCCCTTCGGCCGCCCGCCGGTGTCGTAGCAGTCGGTGCCCCACGCCTCGCCGGTGATGGTGACCAGGTCGCCGCGATCGACGCGCGTCGGCGTCACCTCCACGGATGGGCCGGCGCAGCTGGCCGATGCCGGCGGGGCGGGCGGTCCGACGACGAGGCCGAAGCTGGCGACCACCGCGACGAGGGCGACCGCGAAGGCGGTCCGCAAGGCGATGCGCAGAGCGGGGGAGGGCATCGGCGTCCGATGGGCGGGCGCGGCCGGGGGCTCCGAGCGCCGGGGACGGGTGGGGGGAGCGGCCGCCGGGAGGGTCATGCCGACTCAGTCCAGCAGGTCGAGCGCCAGCGGACCTTCGTCGGTGGCTCGACGGGCTCGGACCGCAGGTGACGACCCGACGACCACCTTCGACGGGGGGCGGGCTGCCTCGGCCGCCCGGGCGGCGTCCTCAGCGGCCGACCAGGCATCGCTGCACCGGTCCCCCAGGTGCAGGGCCGCGGGTCCCCGGCGCGAGCCGCGGTAGCGGCTGCGCCTGCGGGCGCCGTCCGGGCCGCGGCGCCGATGGCCGCCCACGACGCCTTCGCCGGCCAGCAGCCGGCCGAGGCGGACCGCCGCCACAAGCGTGGCAACGCCCGCTGACTCGCTGACGCCGGAGGCCGTCCCGGATCGGGTGACCGACGTCGCCTCCCGTGTGACCAGCGGGTTACATCTCGGGGGGTGCCGTTGGCCCCCGGGGCTGCGGTGCCTACGTTGCGGGGCGTGACCGCCATCCCCGTCGTGGACCTCGCCCCGGCCCGGGCCGGCGGCGACGCCTCGGGGACGGCGACCGTGGTCGACGAGCTGCGACGGGCCTGCGAGGACGTCGGCTTCTTCCAGGTGGTGGGCCACGGCATCGCCCCGGACGTGATCGCCGCCGCCCACCAGGCCTACGAGGACCTGTGGGCGCAGCCCGACGAGGCGAAGGAGGCGTGGCGGACCCCCTCGCCGTTCCGTGGCTACCGCCGGCCGGGCTCGCGCTTCGTCGAGGTCTACGGCATCGCCGACGTGGCGTCGTCCGAGGAGGCCGCTGCCCGCGGCGTGCCCTCCGAGCTGCTCGACTTCTTCGATCCGTTCCCGTGGCCGGAGGTGGCGGGCTTCCGCGCCGCGACCACCGCGCTGATGGCCGCCGAGCGGGAGGTGGCGGCGCTGCTCATGGCGCTGCTGGCCCGCTCGCTCGACTTGGCGCCGGACCACTTCGTGCCGGCGTTCGCCGCCGACGTGTGCGACCTCACCGGCCGGACCTACCACGGCGGCGGCCCGGACCCGGTGGTGCTCGGCGAGCACACCGACTCCGGCGCGATCACCCTGCTGCACCAGCGCGGCACCTACGACGGGCTGCGCGTGCGGGCGCTCGACGGCTCGCTGCTGAGCGTCCCCACCCGGGAGGACGCGCTGGTGGTGAACCTGGGCCAGCTGCTCGAGCGCTGGACCAACGGCCGCTACCGGGCCACGCCCCACTTCGTCGACCTCCCCCCGGCCGGGCACCGGCGCAGCACGATCGTCCTGTTCCAGCAGCCGGCGGTGGACTGGGTGGTGGCGCCCATCGCGGCCTGCGAGGGCCCCGAGGGCCCGCGGTACGCACCGATCCGGCCGTACGAGAACCAGGTGACCGCCAAGGCCGTCGAGCCCGCCGACCCGGCGGCGGTGCCGGCGTGATCCCCATCGGAGGCACGTCGGCGGCCACGGCGTCGGCCCTGGTGGCCCTGCTGCGCACGGGCTCGGTCAGCAGCAGCGAGATGGTGGAGCAGGTGCTGGCTCGCATCGCCGCCCTCGACCCCTCGCTGCACGCGTTCGTCACGGTCGACGCCGTGGGTGCTCGCCGCCAGGCCCAGGCGGCCGACGAGGCGTTCGCGGCCCGCCGCCGCCTCGGTCCGCTGCACGGCCTGCCCGTCACGGTGAAGGACTCGTTCCTGGTGGAGGGCCTGCCCACCACCGCCGGCGTGGCCGAGCGCAAGGACGCCATCGGCGCGGCCGACGCGCCAGCGGTGGCGGCGCTGCGGCGGGCCGGCGCGGTCATCGTCGGCCTGACCTCGACGCCGGTGCTCTGCGGGGACATCCAGACCCACAACCCGCTCGTCGGCCGCACCGACAACCCGTGGGACGCCGCTCGATCGGCGGGCGGCTCGTCGGGCGGGAGCGCGGCGGCGGTCGCCGCCGGCCTGGTGCCCCTGGCGCTGGGCAGCGACCTGTCGGGCTCCATCCGCATCCCCGCGGCGTGGTGTGGCGTGGCCGGGCTCAAGCCGTCGCACGGGATCGTGTCGAAGCGGGGCCACGTGCCCGAGGGTGCCGGCGACCTTCCGACGGTCGACGTGTCGGTGGCCGGGCCCATCGGCCGCTGCGTCGACGACCTCGTCCTGGCCCTCGACGTCCTGGCCGGAGCCGAGCCGGAGGACGCGGTGGCCTGGCGCCTCCACCTCCCGCCGCCCCGGGCCACCGACCCGCGCAACCTCCGGGCCCTGGTGTGGTGGGACGACGCTGCCTGCCCCGTGTCCGACGACGTGCTGGCCGCCGTCGACCGCGTGGCCCAAGCGCTCGACGGGGCCAGCGCCACGGTCACCGTCGAGAAGGTGCCCGGTGGCCTCCAGCGCTTCGTCGACGTGTTCGACGCCGTGACGCAGGGAGAGATCACCGGCAACACACCGGCCGACCCCGCCGACCCGTCGCCGCTGGCCCACCAGGGGTGGAAGGCCGACGAGGCCGCCCGCCAGGCGCTCCAGGTGGAGCTGGCCGCCCGCTTCGAGGACCACGACGTGATCATCTGCCCGGCGACGCCGGTGCCGGCGATCCTGCACGACACCGAGCGCCCGGTCGAGGACCGGTGGTTCGAGGTCGACGGTCGCGACGAGCCGTACGACCACCTGAGCCGCTGGTCGTCGATCGCCACCGTCGGCAAGGCGCCGGCGGTGGTGCTCCCGGTGGCCAGCACGGTCGGCGGGCTGCCGATCGCCGTCCAGGTGATCGGCCCCTACCTCGGCGACCGCACGGCGCTGGCGGCGGCGGGCATGGTCGAGCGCCTCATCGGCTGGTCGCCCTCCCCGCGCCCCGACCTCGCCGGGTAGCGGGAGCGATCCGGCCGGCGACCTCACGCTGGAGGCCCGCACGGCGTTGACTACACGTGAGCATGGAACCGTTCGAGGAGGTCGTGGCCGAGCACGGGCCGGTGGTGATGCGGGTCTGCGCGCGCTGCTCGGGCCGAGCGAGGCCGACGACGCCTGGTCCGACACGTTCCTGGCCGCGCTGCGGGCGTACCCCCGCCTGCGGCCGGACAGCGACGTGAAGGGCTGGCTGGTGACGATCGCCCACAACAAGGCCATCGACGTGCTGCGTGCCCGGGACCGGGCGCCGCGGCCCACCGACGACCTGCCGGAGGCCGCCTCGGCCGACGGCATCCCCACCCCACCCGACGGTGACCTGGGGGCGGCGCTCGCCGCCCTGCCACCGAAGCAGCGGGCGGCGGTCACGTACCGCTACCTGGCCGACCTGTCGTACGCGGCGATCGGCGAGCTGCTGGAGAGCAACGAGGCCGCGGCCCGGCGCAGCGCCGCCGACGGCATCAAGGCCCTGCGGGTGACCTATGCGAGAGGAACGACGCGATGACGACGACGAACGAGACCCCCGATCGGGACGTGCAGGCCGGCCTGGAGGCCGCCTTCCCGGCGCCCGACGCCGCCGAGGCGGCCCGCCTCCACGACCTGCTGGCCCGCCGGGCCGAGCGCGACGGCCTGCTCGACGTGGCCTACCGCACCGTCGACAGCCCCATCGGCGAGCTGCTGCTCGCCGCCACCGACCACGGCCTGGTGCGGGTGGCCTTCGAGGTGGAGGACCACGACGCGGTGCTGGAGGAGCTGGCCGGTGCGGTCAGCCCTCGCATCCTGCGCTCGGCTCCCCGCACCGACGAGGTGGCCCGCGAGCTCGACGAGTACTTCGCCGGCACCCGCCACCGCTTCGACGTGCCGGTCGACCTGCAGCTGGCCTCCGGGTTCCGCCGCACCGTGCTCGAGCACCTGGCGGCCATCGCCTACGGCCGCACCGAGAGCTACGCCGAGGTGGCCCGCGCCGCCGGCAGCCCCGGTGCGGTGCGGGCGGTGGGCACCGCCTGCGCCCGGAACCCCGTGCCCCTGGTGGTCCCGTGCCACCGGGTCGTGCGCAGCGACGGCACCAGCGGCCAGTACCGCGGCGGCGCCGCCGCCAAGCTCGCGCTGCTGGCCCTGGAGCAGGCGGCGTGAGCGTGTCGTCGGTCGCCACCCGGACCAACCGATCGGTGGTCGACCGCGTCGATGCCCTGGACTGGGCGGGGTTGGCGGCCGGGCTCGACGCCGCCGGCCTGGTGACCACCGAACCGCTGCTGACCGTCGACGAGTGCCGGGCCACGGCCGACCTGTTCGACGGGCCGGGCTTCCGGAGCACGGTCGACATGGCGGCGCACCGCTTCGGCGAGGGCCGCTACCGCTACTTCGCCCACCCGCTGCCGGCGCTGGTGGCCGAGCTGCGGGCGGCGTTCTGGCCCCACCTGCTGCCGATCGCCCGCGACTGGGCCGAGCGGCGCAGCCAGGACGCCCCGTGGCCCGACGACCTCGACGACTGGCTGGCGCAGTGCCACGCCGCCGGCCAGGACCGGCCGACCCCGCTGCTGCTGCAGTACGGGCCCGGCGGCTGGAACGCCCTGCACCGCGACCTCTACGGCGACCTGGTGTTCCCGCTGCAGGTGGTCTTCGGCCTGGACGAGCCCGGCGTCGACTACACCGGCGGCGACTTCGTGGTGGTGGAGCAGCGGCTGCGGGCCCAGTCCCGGGCGACCACCACGGCCATCGGGCAGGGCCAGGCGGTGGTGTTCACGACCCGGGACCGCCCGGTGCCGAGCGTTCGGGGGTGGTCGGCGGCGCCGGTGCGCCACGGCGTCAGCACCGTTCTGTCGGGCCGGCGCCGTACCCTCGGGGTCATGTTCCACGATGCCCGATGACCGCCACCGCTGCCCACCCCTACCGGCTCGTCGGTGCCGACGGCCAGGTCCACGACAGCGCCGAGCCGGGCACCCTCGGCGGCCACCGCTCCGGCAAGCTCTACGGCCGCCTCGACTGCCGCAGCGCCCTGCGGTCGATCGCCGAGGGCGGCTACGTGGCCGACCGGGTGTTCTTCGCCGACGAGGCGACGGCGATCGCGGCCGGTTACCGGCCCTGCGCGGTGTGCCTGCGCCCGGAGTACGACCGCTGGAGGGCCGCCCAGCTCACCGGGCGGTGACCGCCTCGCTGCTGCCCCGTGAGCGCCGCGAGCTGGCGCCCGGGGCCGTCCACCTGCCCGACTGGCTCACGCTCGACGAGCAGCGGGAGCTGGTGGCGAGCTGCCGGGCCTGGGCCCGCCCACCGGCGCCGATGCGGGCCACGCGCCTGCCCAACGGCGGCGTGATGTCGGTGCGCACCGTGTGCCTCGGCTGGCACTGGGAGCCCTACCGCTACACCCGCTGGGCCACCGCGCCGGCGGAGGAGGGCGGCGCCCGCGAGCGGGTGAAGCCGTTCCCGCCCGAGCTGGTCGCCCTGGCGCGCCGAGCCGTGGCCGACGCCTACGGAGACGCCGGCGCCGCAGCGGCCTACGAGCCCGACTGCGCCCTGGTGAACCACTACGACGCCACCGCCAAGATGGGCCTCCACCTCGACAAGGAGGAGGTGTCGCCGGCGCCGGTGGTGTCGCTGAGCCTGGGCGATGCCTGCCGGTTCCGGTTCGGCAACACCGAGACCCGCGGCAAGCCCTACGTCGACGCCGAGCTGCGGTCCGGCGACGTCGTGGTGTTCGGCGGGCCGTCGCGCTTCGCCTACCACGGCGTGCCCCGGATCTTCCCCGGCACCGGCGACCCGGCCATCGGCCTGTCGGAGGGCCGGCTCAACCTCACCATCCGGGAGACCGGCCTGACCGACGAGGTGGTCGACGCCGAGGAGGCCGCCCGCGCCGCCCGGGTCGCAGGCCGCTCGGGCCGTTCGGCGCGCAGGACGACGGGGGAGCAGGCATGAGCGCGGCACCGATCCCGAGCGCGGCCGACGGCGGTCCCGTGGTGGGGGAGGACGGCCTGGCCCGCTGCCCGTGGGGCGCCACCGACGGGCTGCTGCGCGAGTACCACGACGGCGAGTGGGGCGTGGGGGTCCACGGCGAGGCGCCCCTGTTCGAGCGCCTGGTCCTCGAGGGCTTCCAGTCCGGCCTGAGCTGGCTGACGATCCTGCGCAAGCGGCCGGCCTTCCGCACCGCCTTCGCCGACTTCGACCCCGAGGCCGTCGCGGCGTTCGTCGACGACCGGGTGGAGGCGCTCATGGCCGACGCCGCCATCGTCCGCAACCGGGCCAAGATCGAAGCGGCCCGCGCCAACGCCCGCGCTGTGGTGGCGCTCCGCGACCACGGCGGCCTCGACCGGTTCCTCTGGTCCCGTCGGCCCGCCACGTCCCCGGCGCCGACGGTGGTGCGCGAGGTGCCCGCCACGTCGCCCGAGTCGAAGGCGCTGGCCAAGGACCTGAAGGCCGCCGGCTTCCGCTTCGTGGGCCCCACCACCGCCCACGCCCTCATGGAGGCCACCGGCATGATCGACACCCACCTCGTCTCCTGCCACCGCCGCGGCTGCGGCCCGGCCTGACCGCCGGCCCCGGCCCGGCGAACGGCTTTGGGTGGGGCGGAGCGAGGCCGCGAAGCTGGGTGCCTGATGCCGCCCGTCGAGGAACCGTTCGTGTCGCCCAACCCGGATCGCCGCCCGCCCCGCGTGCTGGGGCAGTCGACCAAGCTCCAGAACGTCGTCTACGAGATCCGGGGCCCGGCCAACGCCCACGCCGCCCGGCTCGAGGCCGAGGGCCACCGCATCCTCAAGCTCAACATCGGCAACCCCGGGGCCTTCGGCTTCGAGGCGCCCGACGCCATCGTGCGGGACATGATCTCGGCCCTGCCCGATGCCCAGGGCTACTCCGACTCCCGGGGCATCCTCAGCGCCCGCCGGGCCGTGGCCTCGCGCTACGAGGAGGTGCCGGGCTTCCCCGAGGTCGACGTCAACGACATCTACCTCGGCAACGGCGTGTCCGAGCTGATCATCATGACCATGCAGGCGCTGCTCGACGACGGCGACGAGGTGCTGGTCCCGGCGCCCGACTACCCCCTGTGGACCGCAGCGGTGAGCCTGGCCGGCGGGAAGGCCGTGCACTACCGGGGCGACGAGGCCGACGGGTGGGCGCCCGACATCGCCGACATCGAGGCGAGGATCACGCCCCGCACCAAGGCGCTGGTGGTCATCAACCCCAACAACCCCACCGGCGCGGTCTACTCGCCGGAGGTGCTGGCCAAGCTGGCCCACGTCGCCCGCGAGCACCGCCTGCTGCTGCTGGCCGACGAGATCTACGACCGGGTGCTCTTCGACGGGGCCCAGCACACCTCGCTGGCCACCCTGGCGCCCGATCTGCTGTGCCTCACCTACAACGGCCTGTCGAAGACGTACCGGGTGGCCGGGTTCCGCAGCGGCTGGCTGGTCATCACCGGCCCCAAGGCCCACGCCGCCGGCTTCCTCGAGGGCATCCAGCTGCTGGCCTCCAGCCGCCTGTGCCCCAACGTGCCGGCCCAGCACGCCATCCAGGCCGCCCTCACCGGGCACCAGAGCATCGAGGAGCTGATCCTGCCCGGAGGGCGCCTCCTGGCCCAGCGCGACGCCGCGGTGTCGGGCCTCAACGCCATCCCCGGCGTGAGCTGCGTCGAGCCCAAGGGCGCCCTCTACGTGTTCCCCCGCCTCGACCCCGAGGTCCACGAGGTCCACGACGACGCCCAGCTGGTGCTCGACCTGTTGCTGCAGGAGAAGATCCTCGTGGTGCAGGGCACCGGCTTCAACTGGCCCGACCACGACCACCTGCGCTTCGTGACCCTCGCCGGCGCCGACGTGCTCACCGACGCCATCGAGCGGTTCGGCAACTTCCTCTCGTCGTACCGCCAGTAGCGGCTCCCCGAGCGGAGCCCGCCGGAGATCGGTAGGGTCCGCGGCGCAGCGGCGATCTTGGGGAACGCCGAGCGGGACAGATCGGGGAACAGCGATGGCCGTCCGCCATCCCGTCGACGAGGTGCTCCAGGGCGAGCTCTTGGACCTCCTGCGTGCCGTGCAGGCCAGCACGCCGGTCATCACCACCATCGCCGACGGTCGGCCGAACTGGATCGTCGGCGTCGACGAGCGCGGCGTGCGGGTGGAGACCGAGGCCAGTCGGGAGAAGGGCACGGGCGACCAGCTGGTGGCGGCGTGGATGCTGCAGGTGGCGTGGGACCACCTCCGCACGCACGGTTCCCTGCAGAACCGCTACCTGGTGGCCACCAGCGGGCTCAGCGTGAAGCGGTCGTCCGCGGTCTGCGCGTTGCTCGCTCGGCTGCCGGGCGTGACGGTGGCGTCCACCCGCCCCATCGAGCTGCGCTACCAGTCCATCGCCTGACCTCGACCGGCGGCCCGAGCAGCCGGATCGGTGGGCCGGATCGGTGCCGAGCGTCGGCGCAGGGGCTCAGCGGGTGGTGGGGTCGGAGAAGTAGGTGGCGTCGCCGGGGGTGAGGTGGCCGATGTAGAGGCCCGGCCGCCCGGGGTGCACGGCGGTGGTGGGCACGTCGAGCGAGTCGGTGTGGCCGGCGTCGGTCCAGCTCGGCTCGGTGTCGCGGTCGGCCAGCGACCACGCCTTCACCGTGACCGCGGTGCCTCTGATGCGGGCGCAGAGCCGCCACGGGAACGGCTCGAGGTCGAGCATGCTGCGACCGAGGGCGCCGGCCAGGTCGAGCTGGCCCACCAGGTGCATGGGCTCGGCGGCGGCGCTGTCGGCCAGGTGCACGTTGAGCGTCCACCGGGCGCCGTACCAGATGTTGTCGGACACGGTGATGGCCTGGGTGCGGCCGTCGTGGCGCCGGGCCTGGAGCACCAGGCCGGGCTGCACGTTGTGGGTGTTGGGCCCGTGCCAGGTCACGCACGACGCCTGGTCGAGGGCCACGGGCGTGCCGCGGCGGACCAGGGCCAGCCGGACGTTGCCGCCGGTGTTGCTCGCCGGTGCGTGCACCACGACGGCGCGCCCGTCGACCGTGGTCTCGAACCGGCTCGCCCCGTCGGCGGTGATGGGCAGGGGGTCGTAGCCCGCCGGTGACGGGGCGGCGGCGCTCCGCTCGACCGGGGTGGGGTGGGCATCGGCCTTGGTGCCGGTCACCGCCTGGGGCGCGGTGCTGCAGCCGAAGGCGGCGAGGCCGAGGGCGGCGGTGGCCGCTAGGGCTCGGCGCGCCAGCGGGCGGTGGCCGACGGTGCGCGCCACGAGGCGAGGTGCCGCCGCCTGCGCTGCTCGCCCCCTGCCCATGTGCCTGCTCCCGGTTGCCCTTGCCGTCCGCCTCTGACGGATCGTCAGCTTGGCAGATCGGCACCGGGGGGCGTTAGTGGAGGGGTCAGCCCGATGTCGACAGCCGCTGCAGCGCGGCGAGCGCGTCGTCGGCCCGCTCGAGCGGGACCAGCAGGTGATCGTGGTGGAACCCGGCCAGCACGTTGGCGCTGATGCCCTCGGCGGTGAGGGCAGCGCTCACCGCGGCCGTCAGGCCCACGGCGGCGAGCGACGACCGCACCTCCAGCGTGATCCACGCCAGCACGAGGTCGTAGGCCCAGCCGTGCTCGTCGGCCACGGAGCGGGGCACCACCCACGTGGTGCCCTCGTCCTCCACCACCGTCGCCAGGGCGCCCTCGGCGGGCGGCACGCGGCCGGGCCCGTGGCTCACGAACACGACCTCGCCGGCACGCCGGACCGGCCGCAGCGCGGCCAGCAAGGTCGACAGGTCGGTCTCGCCGGGCACCCGCCGATGCTCGCACAGCCAATGGCCGACGGCGCCCTCGGTGCGGTCAGGCGAAGCGGGGGCGGTGGAGGGTGCGGCGCTCGGTGGCGTCGGGGACGCGGTGGGCGACGTGGAGCTCGGCGCCGGCCACCAGGCTGGGCTCGATCGGGCCGTCGGGGCCGTCGGGCGGCACGGCGTCGGGCCAGGCCTCGGCGATGCCGATCAGGGTG
Organism: Aquihabitans sp. G128; assembly: GCF_019048865.1. Taxonomy (GTDB): domain Bacteria; phylum Actinomycetota; class Acidimicrobiia; order Acidimicrobiales; family Iamiaceae; genus Aquihabitans. Next base: position 4,354,744 of record NZ_CP077604.1, read on the forward strand.
GTGAGCGACGCCCAGCCGGCCTCGACGGTGCCCTGGTCGGTGTCGGGCTCGGGGACGTAGCCGGTGGCGGTGAGCTCCACCTGGAGGCGGTCGCCGTCGCGGCTGGAGACCGCGGCCCGCACGGCGCCGAAGGGGGCGAGCCGGGCCCAGCGCACGCCGAGCACGTCGGCCCGCTCGCGGGCGGGGACGTTCAGGTTCACCACCGAGCGGGGCGGGGCGGCGGCGACCAGCGGAACGGTCTCCACGGCGAGGGCCGCCGCGGTGTCCCAGTGCCAACGGTCGGCGGCCTCGAGGCTGACGGCGAGGCCCGAGATGCCGAAGTTCTGGCCGGTGAGGCAGGCGCCGACGGTGCCGGAGTGCAGCACCGAGCGGCCCGTGTTGAGCCCGGCGTTCGGTCCCGACACCACCAGCTCCGGCGGCGGGCCGAACCCACCGAGCATGGCGGCGACCACCGTGAGCGCCGGCGTGCCGGCCAGGGCGAAGGCCGTGCCCGGCGCCAGGCCGTCGACCTCGACCTCCCGCACCGGCAGCGCGGTGTCGGGCTGCAGGTTGCCGAGGGCGGCGCCCATGCCGCTCTGGTCGGTGTCCGGCGCGACCAGCAGGACGTCGTGGCCGGCCGCGGCGAGGGCCCGGGCCAGCACCTGGATCCCCTCGGAGTCGATGCCGTCGTCGTTGGTCACCAGCACGCGCATGGCCCCAGTCTGCTGGGCGCCGGTGTCGCCCCGGTGGCCGTCCGCCCCCACCCGGGTGGACGACCGGTGATCGACCGGTGCCCGACCGGGCCCGCCGGTGCCGGCGGACCGCCGAGACCGGAGCCCAGCCCGCCACCCGGTCGCCCTCCTCTCGCAACTTGTGGGCCCAGAGCGCCGAAAACAGCGGTGTGGGCCCACAAGTTCGGTGGGCTGGCCCGCACCGCTCGCAACTTGTGGGCCCAGAGCGCCGAAAACAGCGGTGTGGGCCCACAAGTTTCGGAGGGGGGTGGGGGGTGGCGGTCTCGCGCGGCGCGGGTGGACGACCGGTGATCGACCGTTGCCGTACCCTCGGCGTCGTGCCCGAGGATCGTGACGCCGCCGCCATCGACCCGCTGGCGCTCGAGCCGGGGGCCGACATCGTGGTGCACGGTCGGCGGCTGACCGTGGCGATGGTGGTGCCCCGCCGATCGGGGTTCGACATCGCCCCCACGTGCGGGGCGCCGGTGTTCTTCGACCCCGCCACCGACGAGCCCATCCGCCACCAGTAGCCGTCTACCCTCGTGCCGTCCGGCGGTGCGGGAGGTGGGTCGGTGTCGGAACCGAAGCAGAGGCGGCAGCCGTGGTCGCGCGTGGTGAAGGCCCGCATCGACCGGGCGCTGGTGCGGGGCCAGCTGAGCATCGTGGTGTGGCTCGGTGCCGCCGCGGTCGCTCTGGCGCTGGCCGCCACCGCGGTGGCCGAGGTGTTCCACCTGCACGCCCGCAACCACGGGGACGGGGTGGCCACGTCGTTCTGGCAGGAGCTGGTCCGCACCATGGACCCGGGCCAGATCACCGACGACAGCGCCGGGTTCGCCGTCCTGTCGCTGGGCGTGACCATCGTCGGCCTGCTCATCGTGTCGACCCTGATCTCGCTGGTGAACAACCGGATCGAGCGTCGGGTCGAGGGCCTGCGCCGCGGCCGTGACGCCGTCCACCTCCCGGGCGGCCACATCGCCATCCTCGGGTGGTCCGACATCGCCGGGAAGGTCATCGAGGAGCTGCACGAGGCCGGCGCCGGCTCGCGGCCCGGGCGTCGGTGGCGCAAGGACCCGCGGCTGCTCGACGTGACCGTGCTGGCCCCGGCCAGCGTGCAGGACATGCGCCACGAGCTGGTGGAGCTCGAGGGGCTGGCCGGCGACGGTCGCCACTGGCCGCTGCTGCGCTCCGGCACCACGTCGGACACCCGGGACCTGCAGCGGCTGGCGTCGGTGGCCACCGCCCGCTCGGTGATCATCCTCCACGACGACGCCGGCGAGGGGATCCCCGACCTGGTGAAGACGGTGATGGCCGTGGTCGCCGCCTGCGAGGGGCCCATCCACAGCGCCGCCATGGACGACCACCCCACGCTGGTGCTCGAGGTGCCCGACGACCCCGACGCCACCATCGCCCACCTCACCCGCCGCCTCCAGCGCTTCGGCTTCCGGGTCCTGGCCGTCGAGTCCGTCGCCCTGCGCAACGAGCTGGCCGCCCAGGTCACCCGGCGTGCCGGCCTGTCGGCGGTGTTCCGCGACCTGCTCGACTTCGCCGGCGACGAGTTCTACCTGGTCGACCCGCCGCCCTCGCTGGCCACGTTCGGCGCCGCGGTCACCGGCCTCGCGGACCTGGTGGCGGTGGGGCTCATCGACGTGCACGGCGACCCCCACCCGGCGGTCGACCTGTGGCCGGGGTGGGACGAGCCGCTGGCCGGCCGTCGCCTCGTGGTGCTCGGCGAGGACCGGGCCGAGGCCGATGCCGCCACGCTGGTGGTCGACCCGGGCCCGCCGCCCACCGGCGTGCGCCCGGTCTGCTCGGCCCGCCCCCAGGAGCAGCAGCGCCTCCTGGTCGTCGGCTGGAACCATGGGGCCAGCCACCTCGTGGAGGTGCTCGACGAGTACGCCGGCGCCGGCTCCACCCTCACCATCGTCACCGACCACCAGGAGGTGACCGAGCTGCCCGACGGCCTGGTCAACCTCCACGTCGACCAGGTGCTCGACCTGGGCGGCGGGCTCCAGGCGTGGCTCGACGCCGAGCGGGACCACTTCGACCACGCCGTGGTGCTCTCCCACGACGCCAAGACCGCCGCCGCCTCCGACGCCGACACGTTCCTCACCTTGCTGGCGCTGCGCCCCGCCGGGCTCGACCACGGGAACCCCACCACGGTGGTGGCCCAGATCCGCGAGCGGGCCAACAAGCACCTGGCCCGCCAGAGCCTGGCCGACGACCTGGTGGTGGGCGACTCGCTGACCGCCACCGTCGCCGCCCAGCTGGCGGTGTCGCCCGACCTCGACGCCGTGGTGCGAGAGCTGGTGGGCCAGACGCCGTTCACCATCGACATCGTGCCGGTGGCGTCGTTCGGCCTCCGTGGCCACGTCACGTTCGCGGTGCTGACGCGGGCGGTGGCCGACCACGGCGAGGTGGCCCTCGGGTGGCGGGTGCCGGGCGGCGAGCTGTCGCTGAGCCCGTCGAAGTCGGCGGTGGTGCCGTTGGACGAGGGCACCGGGGTGGTGGTCCTCACCCGGGTGGCGACGGCCGGGGTCGACCCGTGCGCGCCGGTGGTGGTGGGCACCACCCGGACGGGCGATGCCCTGCCGTAGCCTCACGCCCATGCCCAGCGACCTCGCCCTCAAGGCCATGAACGCCACCCACCGCGTGATCCTCAAGGTCAGCGGCGGCAAGCTCGGGTGGAGCGCCGGCAAGATGCCCGTGCTCGAGCTCACCACCATCGGCCGCAAGAGCGGCCAGCCCCGCTCGGTGATGCTCACCTCGCCGCTGCAGGAAGGCGACACCACGGTGATCGTGGCGTCCCGCGGCGGCGACGACACCCACCCCGCCTGGTTCCTCAACCTGCGAGACCACCCCGAGGTGCAGGTGTCGCTGGGCGGCAAGCCGAAGGTGGCCATGACCGCCACCGTGGCCAGCCCGGAGGAGCGGGCCCGCATGTGGCCCCTGATCGCGGGCGAGTTCAAGAACTACGCCGGCTACCAGACCAAGACCGACCGTGAGATCCCCCTGGTCCTCCTCACCCCCGCCTAGCGGCTCAGGGGTAGCGGAGGGCGACGGCGGCTTCGGGGCTGGGGGCGACGAAGGCGATGCTCTCGACCAGCTCGAGGGTGACGGTCTCGGCGTCGTGGGCCTTGTAGGCGATGGCGGTGTCCTGGCCGACGGTGAGCTCGAAGTCGCCGCCGCGCTGGCTGAGGACGACGGCGCCGTCGACCGCCGGGGCCCACACCACGGGGCCGCCGAGGATGAGGCCGAGGTGCTGGAGCAGCGGGTAGCCACCCTTCTCGGTGGTCTCGATCACGCCGGCGTAGCAGCGGGGGCCGAGGGCGATGGCGTAGGGCCCGGCGATGCCGGCGGCCTTGAGGGTGGCCACGGCCTGGGCCACGTGGTTGGGGTAGCGGCTGAAGTCCTCGGTGAGGGCGATGGGGGCGTGGGGCGACGCAGCGGCGATGCCGCGGACCTCGGCGCTGGGGTAGCCCTCGAACACGAGCGTGTCCTCGGCCAGGGCGAGGGCCTGGGCGGCGTCGACCACCGGGTCGAGGTCGGCGTCGCAGGCGCCGCGGTCGATGGCGTCGAGCTCGGTGCGGGAGAGGGTGAACGGGCGGCGCAGCTCCACGAGGGGCTGGACCTGGCGGCGGGTGGCGCTGACGCCGTCGGCCGGCTGGTCGCTGAGCGGCTCGACCCGGCCGAGGCTGATGGCCGCCTTGTCGTAGCCCAGGGGACCGGTGAAGTCGACCAGCTTCCGGGCGGCGAGGAAGTGGGTGAGGGTGCGGGTGGCTTCGCCGTTGATCTCGGCCCAGGCGGCGTCGGAGATGGGGGCGAGCTCTTGGTGGAGGTGGTTCACTGCGGGGCTCCTGCGGTGCGAAGGGGGCGAGGTCAGAGGGAGAGGTCGGAGGTGCGGAGGCTGCCGATGCCGAGGCCGGCGGCGCCCGACGGCGGGGCCTCGGCCCGTTCCGCGGCGTCGGCGCGGGCGCCCTCGGCGGGGTCGGCCCCGCCGTGCTCGGCGGCGGACTCGATGGCCAGCACCGAGCCCTCGGTGAAGAGGTAGGTGCGCAGGTGCTCGTCGAGCTTGGCGTCGCGGCGGCGGAGCCACTCGAGCGTCATCGCCGCGTGCTCCTTCTCCTCGTCGCGGTTGTGGGCGAGGATCTCGGCCAGCTCGGGGTCGCCGGTGGCGTCGACCCGCTGGTCGTACCAGTCGACCGCCTCCAGCTCCTCCATGATCGACGTGATCGCCCGGTGGTGGTCGAGCGTCTCGGGACGGAGCTGGTCCATCGGTTCGTGGAAGCCCTCGCTGGCCATGGTGCTCCTCGGAGGTGACGGGATGACGGGGGTGGGCGGCTGGCGGCGGCCCACGGCTCGGTCAGGTTAGGCCCGTTCGGGCGACGTGCCGCCCGCCCGGGCCGCCGGAGGCTCGATCAGCGGCGGACGGGGGCGTGGCGACGCACGAGGATGGCCACGCCCAGGAGGGTGAGGGCGATGAGGGCCAGGTCCAGGCCGTCGATGCCGGTGCGCCAGGCACCGGTCGATGCCGTGGCGGCGGTGTGGTGGGCGACCGGGGCGGCGCCCTCGGTGTCGGCCGACGAGCGCGTGCTGGCCGAGGCCGGGTGGGCGGCGGCCAGCACGGCCAGGGCCACGAAGCACAGCACCGAGGCGGCCACCACGAGGGCGAGGAACCGGTTGGCGAAGCGCTGGTCGATGTCGGGGTGGGTGGGGTGTTCCACGGGAGGACCTCGGGGGAGCGGGGGGAGCGGCTTGTCGGGGAGCGGATCGGGGAGAGCGGGGAGTGGCGGCGCCGGGGATGGGGAGCGCCGGCCGACCCCGGAGGGCCGGCCGGCGGTTCCCGCGGCGGGCGTGCGGTCAGGCCCGGCGGGAGAAGGCGAAGCGGCGGACGAAGGCGCCGACGCCGATGAGGGTGGCGCCGAGCACGGCCAGCGGCACGTTGTTGCTGCCGGTGCGGGGGAGCTCGGTGGGGGCCACGGACGGGGCGACCGCCGGGGGTGCGGGCGGGGTGGCCTGCTCGGAGATCACCTGGGGCGGGTCGGTGGGTGCCGGGGTGGTGGGCACGACCGTGGTGCTGGTCGTGGGCTCCGGCGTGCAGTCGGGCGTACCGGACAGGTCGGTGATGGTGCCGTCGTGGATCGACACGATGGTCGAGGTGAAGGCCACGCCGTCGGGGACCTCGGCGGTGAAGGTGTGGTCGGCGCCAGCGGCCAGCTCGACCCCGTCGACGATCTCGCCGCTCACGGTGAAGTCGAGGTTGTCGCCGTAGGTGCCGATGGCCGACACCACGCCGGTCAGCACGGGCTGCTCGCCGTCGCAGGTGAGCGTGATGCCGCCCACGAAGTCGAAGCAGTTGGCGTGGAGGGTGGTCTCGTAGCTGAAGTCGTCGGTGCCGGTGACCGAGACGGCGACATCGCTGTTCTCGGGGACGCCGTAGGTCTTGACCTCTTGGGTGCCGCCGGCGGCGACGTCGTAGGCCAGGTCGTCGAACCCGGTCTGGGTGATGTCGAAGTGGGCGGAGCCCAGCCCGGCGGTGTTGCCGAGCTCGATGGTGACGACGGCGGCCCCGTCGTCGCAGCCGATGGCGGCCGTGGCCGTGGGGGCGGCGGGGAACTCGTTGGTCGCCGAGGCGGGCCCGGCGGTGGCCACGAGGGCGAGTCCGGACACGGCGAGGCCGGCGAGGGTGGCCACGAGGGGCCGGGCGGTCCGGCGGCGGGCCGGCTGGGGGAGCGTGGTGGTTTCCATGGACCCACCGTGCGGCCGATCTCGCTGCTCGACCTGAGCAGCCGCTGCTCAACGCGGGCACCCGCGCTGCCCAACGTCGACCCGGCCGCCGGTCCCGCCGCTCCTGGGGACGCACCACCCCAGGAAGTCGTTGCACTTCTGCACGCTGACGGTGCAGAAGTGCAACGACTTCGTGCGGTTCGGGTGCGTTCGGGCCGGGGGAGCGGGGCGGCCGCCGCCCGGGGAGGGGCGGCGGCCGCAGGGGGAGCGGGTGGCGGGGCCGGAGGTGGCCCGAGGGTCAGGCCTGGCGGGCCTTGGCGAAGCGGCGGGCGAAGGCGCCCAGGCCGACGAGGGTCACGCCGAGCAGGGTGAGCGGGAGCGTGCTCGAGCCGGTGCGGGGCAGGACCGTGGGCGTCACGACGGGGGCGGGGCGGACCACCTGCTGGGCCACCACCTGGGGCGGGTCGGTCGGGGCCGGGGCCGCCGGGGCCACCGTCGTCGACGTGGTCGTGGAGGTGGTGGACGACGGCGGGATGGTCGTCGACGTGGTGGTGCTGGTCGTGGTCGTGGGCGCCGGGGCGCAGTCGGGGGTGCCCTGCAGCAGGGCGATCTGGGCGTTGTCGGCCGAGGCGAACACGCTGGCGATGAACGCCTCGCCGTCGGGCACCTCGGCGGTGTAGGTGCCGGTGTCGGTGATGGTGCTGCTGTCGACGATGGTGCCGTTCACGTAGAACGCCGTGAAGCTCGCCGCCGGCCCGTCCTGGGTGACGGTCGCGGTGATCACCGGCTGGTCGCCGTCGCAGGTCTGCACGAGGGTGGCCAGGGTGTGGAAGCAGTCGACCTCGAAGGTGACCGTGTAGGCGAACCCGTCGGTGCCGGTCACCGAGAGCACGGTGTCGGCGTCCTCCGGGGCGCCGAAGCGCAGGACCAGGGTGGAGCTGCCGGCGGCCACGTCGTAGTGGTCGGTCGTCTTGCTGGTCTGGTCGACGTCGAAGTGGGCCGAGCTCAACCCGCCCACGTTGCCGAGGTGCAGCGTCACCACCGGTCCGCCGGTGTCGCAGCTGAAGGTGGCCGAGGCGGTGGGCTTGGCCGGGAACTCGTTGGTGGCCGAGGCGGGGGCGGCCGCTGCGAAGAGGACGGCGGTGGCGGCGGCGAGGCCGACGAGGGCGCCCAGGAGGGGACGGCGGGCTCGGCGGCGGACCGGGGTCGGGGTCGGTTCGGTGTGCATGGCCCCACCGTGCGCCCGTCCGCCCGGTTCGACCTGAGCAGCGGGTGCTCAACTGCGCCGATCGGGCTGCCCACGCCCCCGCCTGCGGGCCCGACCGATTCGCGAAGTCGTCGCACGTCTGCTCGCCCTCGGTGCAGAGGTGCAACACCCTCGGCGTGGTGCGGCCTGGTCGCCGCGGCCTGGTGCGATCTGGCCTGGGCCGGTCGGGTCGGCGGCGGGGCGCTCAGGCCAGGGCGAGCAGGGCGGGGGCGGCGGTCACGCCGAGCGCCAGGAGGGCGACGACGGTGAGCAGGCCGGCCAGGAGGCCGCCGAGACGCGGCGTGCGGATGGTGACCGTGGTGGCAGGAGGCGTGGGGGAGGCCATGGTGCCACCCTGCGCCGCGCGGGGACCGGGGTCCTGAGCAGCGGGTGCTCAACCGAGGCCGAGGGCCTCGGCCAGCTGGTCGCGGCGGTTGACGCCGAGCTTGGTGTACACGTTCTGCAGGTGGTTGTTGACCGTGCGGATCGACAGGAACAGCCGGTCGGCGATCTCCTGGCTCGACACGCCCTGCCCGGCGAGGGTGGCGATCTCGCGCTCGCGGGTGCTGAGCGGGACCGACCCGTCGCTCGGCACCAGGCCCGGGGTGCGGGCGCCGGGGCAGCGGTCGGCGAGCTGGGTGGCCCGGTGCGCCTGGTTGGTGCCCAGCCGCTGCTGGCCCTTGCGGCGGTGGGCGTCGGCGGCGGCGGCAGCAGCCTCGGCGGCCAGCAGCACCATGTCGAGCGCCTCGAAGGCCACCGACGCGGCGGCGAGGGCCTCGGGATCGCCGGCCTCCAGCGCTCGGACGTGCTCGGCGCGGGCGGCGACCACCGGGCTGTCGCTGGCGGCGGCCAGCGGGGCGAGCTGGGCGGCCACGTCGCGCACGCCGAGGCGGGCCGCGTCGTGCCACAGCCAGGCGGCCGAGCCGACGTTGTGGAGCGTCGCGGCGTCGGCCGCGCTGGTGGCCAGGAGGGAGCGGGCCTGCTCGGGGTCGCCCTGGGCCCACGCCGTCCACGCCCGTCCGATGGGCTGGTCGAAGCGGAGGAACTCGAACTCGGGGAGCTCGTCGCCCCGGGCGACGGCGGCCGCCGCGGCCGTCACGTTGCCCAGCACGGCCTCGGCCGAGGCCAGGCCCAGCTGGGCGATGCGCTCCGGGCCGTTGAACCCGTGGAGGCGGGCGGTGGACGCGCCCTCCTGGAACCAGCGGCGCGCCTCGTTGATGCGGCCCCGCTGGGTGCACGACTTGGCCAGCATGAGGGCGAACCAGATCTGCGCCACCGGGATGTTGTCGGCGACGGCGACGTCGTAGCCCAGGCGGGCCATCTCGTCGGCCTCGTCGAACCGGCCGGCCTCCACCAGGGAGAACGACTGGTTGACGATGTGGGTGCCGGGGTGCGCGAGCGCCAGCGGCTCGGCCAGCGCGCTGTGCTCCCGGAAGCCTTCGATGGCGGCCTCGATGCCCTCGGCGGTGCGGCCGACCGACGCCAGGGCCTGGCCGCGGATGAGCGCGATGAGCACCCGGGTGCGGGCCGTGTGCGGCGCGATGGCGGCCATGGTGTCGATGGCCTTCTGGGGCTGGGCGGCGAACATCCACACCGCCCCCTCCTCGGCCACCAGGTCGTCGGCGTGCTCCGAGCCGAGGGTGGCCTGGGCGTCCTCGATGACGGCCAGGGCGGCGCGCCAGTCGCACAGGCCCCATTGCAGGTTCTTGGTGCGCAGCGTGGCCCGCTGGACCATCACCGCCTCGTCGCTGGGCTCCGGCACCGGGGCGGCGAGCACCGCCTCGGAGGCGTCGAAGTGCCCCATCTCGTAGGCCGCCTCGCCGAGCAGCACCGCTGCCTCGGCGGTGGGCTGGAGCGACCAGAGCACGGTGGCCAGCCGCTCGACCTGCTTGAAGTCGTGGGCGTAGCGGGCCACCCGGGTGGCCTGGAGGAGCAGGGCGGGGTCCGGCGTGCCGCCGGCGTCGAGGCGCCACGTGGCCACGCGGCGGGCGTCCTCCCGGCGACGGGCGCCGAGGGCCTCGATGCGGTCGGCGGCGGCCAGCAGGATCGAGCGGCGACGCAGGACGGTGAGGTCGGCCCGCAGGGCCTCGCCGTAGAGCGGGTGGCCCAGCACGAGCTGGTGGCGGTGGCCGTCGACCAGGACGCGGATGAGGCCGCTGCGCTCGAGGGACTCCAGCTCGTCGAGGGGCACGTCGCCGGTGAGCTCGGCGGGGCCGAGCGGTGCGCAGACGGCGAGCTGGTCGACCACGCGGCGCGCCGGCTCGCCCAGGGCGGCCAGGCGGGTGGCCAGCACGTCGACGAGGCGTCGGCTCGGCGGGATGTCGCCGCTGAGCCGCCAGGTGCCGGAGTCGTCGCGGAGCAGCCCGGCGTCGACGGCCTGCACCACCAGCTCGCGGAGGAGCAGCGGGTTGCCGCCGCTGGCGTCGTGGAGCCGGCGCACGGTGTCGGTGCCCACCACGCCGCCGAGGGCCAGGCCCAGCACGTCGGCGGTGGCGTCGCGGTCGAGGTCGACGATGTCGAGGCGCAGGGCGCCCTCGAGCCGCCACCAGCCGGCGACGGCGTCGGGCAGGGGCTCGCCGTCGCGGATGGTGGCCACCACGAACACGGCCCGGGCGGCGAGCAGCTGGGTGAGCAGGACCGCGGAGGACGTGTCGAGCAGGTGGGCGTCGTCGACCAGCAGCACCAGCCGCCCGCCGCCCCCCATGGCCAGGAACTCGGTGCGGGTCTGGTCGAACAGCTCGCTGGGGCTGGCCGACGGGGTCAGCACGTGGGGCAGCACCGGCGCCAGGGCGCCCAGGGGCAGCAGGGCGGCGGCCTGGCTGGCCATGACCCGGGCGGTGAGCCGGCCGGCCGCCTCGGCGCGGGCCAGGCAGGCGTCGGCCAGGCGGGACTTGCCCACGCCTGCCGGGCCGTAGAGCACCACGGCGGTGCGGTCGGGGTCGTCGAGGGCGCGGCTGAACGCGTCCAGCTCCGGCTGGCGCCGGGCCAGAGGCCATCCTTCGTTCACCTCGCCCATCACCACCGCCCCCGGTGTTCGTTCCCGTCGCGGTCACCGTACCTCTGTGGCCCACCTCGCCCGCATCCGCTGACCTGGTGAGCACCGGCCCCGGCCGGGGTTGAGCACCGGCTGCTCAGGACCGCTCGACCCGTCGACCGCACCATGGGTGACGTGCAGGGGGAACGGTCCCGCTGCCGGCACCAGGAAGGCCCGATCCCGTGGGATTTTTCAAGCAGGTCAAGGACATGAAGAACATGGTCCACGAGGCGCCCGGCCTCATCGACCAGAGCAACCAGCTCCGCGCCAACGCCGAGGCTATGGCCGCGGCGCAGCAGGCCAGCCAGCAGGCGGCCTTCGCTGCGGCCATGCCCGCCGCCTCCCCGTCCGTCGTCAGCACCCCGACGCCCACCGACGGCGACTTCGCCCCCGTGGCCGGCGTCTCGGTCGAGCTCTACGCCGAGGTCTCCCGCTCCTTCGCCGAGGTCGGCTACGACCAGACCCGGGGCCACGAGCTGGCCGCCCGCAAGGGCATCGCCCCGGCCGACTGGGACGCCGCGGTGGCCGGGTGGAACGCCCGCATGACCTCGAACCCCGCCGTCGCCTCCCGCTTCAACGCGCTGTACACGGGCCGCTGACGTGGGCTTCTTCAAGGACCTCCACACCGTCTCCAAGCAGAGCAAGGAGATCGGCCGCACCAGCGATCCCGGCGCCCGCCTCCACGAGATGAACGCGAAGCTCGCAGCCGTCAACGCCTCCATGGTCCAGCAGACCGTGGCCCTGGCCCCCGACGCCGTGCCCTGCCGGGTGCAGGTGGTCTCCGCCTCGCCCACCGGCACGATCATCAACGGCGAGCCCGTCATGGCCGTGCAGGTCCTGGTGCTCGGCGACGGACGCCCGCCGGTGCCCACCACCGTCAGCGTGGCCATCCCCAGCCTGCAGCTGCACCGCCTGCAGCCTGGCGCGCTGCTCGCCGCCCGCACCAGCCCCACCGACCCGACGTCCTTCGCCTTCGACTGGGCGTCGGCCTAGGCGTGCCCGTGATCGTGGCCGTCGGCGGTGCATGGACCCACATTCGAGTGGGCAAGGACGCTCCCGTGCCGTTCACCGCCGACCGCCCCCGAGGCCGCGACCTCGCCGCCACGGCCGACTTCCGCCGTGGCCTGTCGGCCATCTCCCGGGCCGCCCAGCGCGCCTCGGCCGCACGCCCGGTCCGGGTGGTCCCCGTCGACGACCTGGTGCGCCCCCGCCGCCCCCCCGACCCCTCGCACCGTGGCGGCCCCCGTCAACGCCTGACGCCGACGGCTGCGCCCCCCTCCCCCCCGGCGCCCCCACGAACTTGTCGCAGTTGGCCGACGCATCGGTCGGTAGCTGCGACAGGTTCGTGACCTGGCCGAGCCTCAGGCGGGGCGGTAGACGTCGGAGCGGACGTCGTGGGCGTAGGTCTGGCTGTCGACCAGGGACCAGGTGGCCTTGGCCGGGCGCTCGGTGTTCGGGAACAGGCGGAGGCCGTGGCCCACGAAGACCGGGAACACCTGCAGGTGGAGCTCGTCGACCAGGTCGGCGTCGAGCAGGGCGTGCACCAGCGTGATGCTGCCGGCCACGAGGAGCGGCCCGCCCTCGGAGGCCTTGAGCTCGGCCACCTGCTCCAGCGGGTTGGGGCCGTCGAGCACGGTGGTGGCGGGCCACTCGGGGTCGACCAGGGTGCTCGACACCACGAACTTGGGCATCGAGTTCATCTTGTCGGCCATGGGGCCCTCGTAGGTGGGCCAGGCGCCGGCGAAGCTCTCGTAGGTGGTGCGGCCGATGAGCAGGGCGTCGGCGTCCATGGTCTCCTGCTGCTTCCAGGCCATGAGCTCGTCGGAGGCCATGGGCTCCACCCAGCCGGTGTGGGGGTGGGTGGGCTCCCCGCCGGGGGCCTCCACCACCCCGTCGAGGGTGACGAACTCGGTGACGATGAGGGTGCGCATGGTCGGGAGACGCTAGGCCGCCCGCGGGTTCATCGCGGCGGGACCGGGACGTCGACCGCGCTGGTGTCGGGGTCGCCGCCGGCGCCCAGGCCGATCACCGCCTCCTCCAACACCGCTGGGACGGCCACTCGCCCCTTCGGGTGATCGTGGTGGCGGCCCAGGATTGCACCGATCCATGTCGAATAGGTTCGGGACCGCACCCGCTCGGCGATCTCCCGGAGCCCGGCCATGCCCCCCTTCCTGCTCGCTGCCCAGCCCGCGCCCGCGGGCGGATCCTCGATCGGCGAGGTCCTCGGCGCCACCGCCGTGGCGTTGGTGGCCATCGTCGCCGTCGTGGCGCTGGGCGTCGCCCACCGTCGGCGGGGCCTGCTCGGCCCGCTGGTCCGCCAGGTGGAGAGGCGCACCGGCCTGCCGGCGTGGTCGACGCTGCCCGTCGCGGTGGCCGGCGTGTCCCTGCTCGTCGCGGTGTGGGGCTACTACTGGGACGTCTCGTGGCACATCGACCGAGGTCGGGACCCGGGAGCCTTCGCCAACCCGGCCCACTGGTTCATCATCATCGGCCTCGACGGCATCGCCTTCGCCGCCCTGCTCGCCGTCTTCCTCGGCGACGACCGCAGCCCCAGCGCCATCCGCATCGCCAAGGGCTGGTCCGTCCCGGTGGGGGCCGTGCTGCTCGGGGCGTGCGGCATCATCGCCCTCGGCGGCTTCCCGCTCGACGACATCTGGCACCGCCTCTTCGGCCAGGACGTCACGGCCTGGGGCCCGACGCACATCCAGATGATCGGCGGGGCGTCGCTGTCGACCATCGGCTGCTGGGCGCTCACGGTCGAGGGCCGGCGCGCGGTCGACGGGCCGCTGCCCACCGTGGGCCGCCGGTTCTGCCGGTTCGCCGACCTGTCGCTCGCCGGGGCCCTGCTGATCGGGCTGTCGACCCTGCAGGTCGAGTTCGACTTCGGCGTCCCGCAGTTCCGCCTGGTGGAGCAGCCGGTGCTGCTGGCGCTGGCCGCGGGCATCGGCCTGGTGGCGGCCCGCATCCGGGTCGGCCGGGGCGGGGCGCTGGTGGCCGCCGCCTTCTTCATCGCCGTGCGCGGGGCGCTGTTCCTGGGCGTCGGTGCCATGGGCCGGGACCAGATGCACTTCCCGCTCTACCTCGCCGAAGCGGTGCTGGTGGAGCTGCTCGCCCTCGTCTGGCCCGAGGACCGGCCCCTCACCTTCGGCGCGGCGGCGGGCCTGCTCATCGGCACCCTCGGCTTCGCCGCCGAGTGGGCGTGGAGCCGAGCGTGGATGCCCATCGGCTGGACGTCGGACCTGCTGCCCCAAGCGCTGTTCCTGGTTCCCCTCTCCGGTGTGGGCGCCGGCGTGCTCGGCGCCCTGGCCGGACGCCACCTCGCCCTCGCGCCGGTCGGCCTCGGCCGCCAGCAGGCGGCGGAGGTGGGACCGGTCGGGGGGTTGGTGGACCGCTCGGCACCGGCGGGGGCGGCGGCCGGCACGCAGTGGGTCGACGAGGCCGTGGTGGCCGCCCCGCTGCGCCCCACCGGCGCTCGCCGGCTGGTCGGGCCGCTGGCCTGGCTCGGGGTGGCCGTGGCCGTGTTCGCGTCGCTGCCCATGGGCGCCCACCGGGACTGGACCGCGCAGCTGCAGGTCGACCGGGTGGCGTCGGCTCCGGGGCAACCGGCCCGGGCGTTCGTCGACGTGCGGCTGAGCTCTGACGCCCGGGACGCCGTGGAGGGCGGGGCGTCGTGGTTCCACGTCCTCACCTGGCAGAGCGCCAGCAACACCTCCGACGGCGGGTACTCGGCCACCGACCTGGTCCGCCAGGCCGACGGGTCGTATCGCACGGCCGAGCCGGTGCTGGTGGGCGGCACGGGCAAGACCATCCTCCGGCTGCACGACGGCACCACCGTGCAGGGCGTGCCGATCTTCCTGCCCGACGACCCGGCCATCCCGGCGAAGGGCGTCGCTGCGGTCGACGCCACCCGCGCCTTCCAGCCCGACAAGCAGATCCTGCAGCGCGAGGCCCGCTCGGACCGGGCCGCGCTGGAGCGGGCGGCCTACGTCGTCCTCGCCCTGGTGGCCGCCGGTTGGATGGCGCTGCTCTCGTGGGGCCTCACCCGCCTGGGCCGTCCGCCGCAGCACGGGCCCGGCTCCACCGAGCCGGCCGCCCGACGGGTGCGGGACCGGAGCCGTCGTCCGGCGGGGGCGACCTCGCCGCTGGGTGCCCACCGCACCGGCACGGCCTGAGCTCGCTCGCTGTCCGGCCGGCCGGTCGGGTCGGCCGCCCGGCCGGTCGATCGGCTGATCGGGCGGGCGACGCTGACCTGGGCCGGCTGATCGGCTGATCGACGCTGACCTGGGGCGACGCGCTGCCGCCGTTCGCCGGGCATGGGCCATCCGGCCCGTTGTGCTCGGGTGCCGGGCCGAACCGACCGATGCAGTGGCGTGCGGGTACCACGGCGCCTGGTCGGGATCGCAGTCACGGGAGTGGCCGTGGCGGCGATCCTGACCGGGTGCGGCCCCACCGTGCCCTCGACGAGCTGCCCGATGTTCCCGGCCGACAGCCACTGGCACCGGTCGGTGGCCGCGCTGCCCACCAAGGCGAGCTCGGCCCAGCTGGTGGCGACGGTCGGTTCGACCAGCGCCCTCAAGGCCGACTTCGGGTCCGGGACCTGGGACGGCGGCCCGATCGGCATCCCCTACGTGGTGGTGCCGGCTGGCCAGGCCAAGGTGCGCGTCACGTTCGACTACGACGACGAGAGCGACCCGGGCCCGTACCCGATCCCGGCCGACCCGCCCGTCGAGGGCGGCCCGAACGCCGACGGGGACCGCCACGTGCTGGTGGTCGACGCCGGGTCGTGCACCCTCTACGAGCTCTACGACGCCCACCCGCAGGCCGGAGGCTCGTGGCACGCCGGGTCCGGGGCGGTCTGGAACCTGCGGTCGAACGCCCTGCGCCCGGCCGGGTGGACCTCGGCCGATGCCGCCGGCCTGCCGATCCTGCCCGGCCTGGTCCGCTACGACGAGGTCGCCGCCGGCAAGGTCGACCACGCCATCCGCATGACCGTGCCGGTGTCGAGGACGGCCTACACGTGGCCGGCCACCCACCAGGCGGGGTCGACGTCGAGCTCGAGCGCGCCGGCCATGGGGGAGCGGTTCCGGCTCAAGGCGACGGTCGACGAATCGACGTTCCCACCCTCCGTCCGGCCGATCATCCGGGCCCTGAAGACCTACGGCGGGATCGTGGCCGACAACGGTTCGGCCTGGTACCTGAGCGGCGTGCCCGATCCGCGGTGGGACAACGACGACCTGCAGGCCCTGCGCCGCATCAAGGGCGCCGACTTCGTCGCCGTCGACGCGTCGAGCCTGAAGGTCTCGCCCACGTCCGGCCAGGCCCGCTGATCCCGGGGCCCCGCTGGTCGACGTCGGCGCCGAATCGACGTCGAATCGCCCCGACGGCCCCGCCCGATCACACCGCCTCGGCTGCCGGAGCACCCACGGCTCCGGTGGTGGTCGTGGTCGAGCTCGGCGCCGAATCGACGTCGAATCGCCCCGACGCCGCGTCGCTCGTTGCCCGCCGTCGTCCCGGCGCAACGCGCTGACCTGCGGGTTCGCCGCTGGCTGCGTCGGCGCCGAATCGACGTCGAATCGCCGCCGAGGTCGAACCGGCCGACACCTCGACCTCGGCGGGCCGTCGCGAGCGGAGGCAGGAAGCCGACAGATCGGGCAGGCTGCGCCGATGTCGTCGACCAGCAGCCGTGACCCGCTCGCCATCCTCGCCGGGGGCATCCGCTTCGCTTCGGGCGTGTCGTTCCTCGTGGCGCCGGAGGCCGCCAACAAGCTGTGGGGGGCCGACCCCGACGACGTCGGCCCGACCGCCTCGCTGCTGCTCCGCTCGATGGGCTACCGCGACGCCCTGGTGGGCGGCATGCTCCTGCGCGCCGGTCTCACCGGCGACGCCAACACCGCCGGCTGGTTCCTCGCCAGCGGCGGCGCCGACCTGGCCGACCTCGTCGGCGGCATCGCCAACCACGACCGCATGACCGCCAAGGCCAAGCAGATCGGCCTCGGCGGCGCCATCGTCGGCGTGGCCGTCGGCCTGCTCGGCGCCGCCAATGCCCGCCGTCGCGCCGCCCGCTGAGGACCCACCCGCCGAGGCCCACCCGCTCCGCTGGGGCGCACCCGCCTCAGCCGCCTGTCGGCGATCGCCGTCGCCCAGGGTCGGCCAGCGACCTCTGGCGACAGGAACCCGGTCCGCCGGCGACGGGAACGCAGCCCGCGGGGCGTCGAGCCCGTCAGCCGTGGGCGTCAGCTCAGCCGGCCGGCGTGAGGTTCCCCTCGTCGTCGCAGGTGAAGCCCTCGGCCTCGAGCACCTCGGGCGCCGGGCACTCCTCGACCTGGCCGCCCTGGGCGCCCGGGATGGGGGTGAGGTTCCCCTCGCTGTCGCAGGTGTAGCCCTCGGCCTCGAGGGTCTCGGGGGCCGGGCACTCGTCGACCTTCAGGCCGGTGGTGGTCGTGACCGCCGGCTCGGTGGTGCCCGAGCCCTCGTCGACCGGGGTGAGGTTGCCTTCGCTGTCGCAGGTGTAGCCCTCGGCTTCGAGCGTCTCGGGGGCCGGGCACTCCTTGGCGGTGCCACAGGTCGAGCCGTACGACGTCTCGAGCTGGGCGAAGGCCGACGCCAGCTCGGCTTCGCTCGGCGCTCCCGTGGCGTCCTCGGTGACCTGGAAGCTGAGCTTGCCGAGGGTCGCGAGGGCGGTGCCCAGGTCGGCGTCGGCCCCGCCGTCGAGGTCCTCCAGGGTGGCGATGGCCTTGGCCCACTCGGCATCCGCGGCCACCTGGCCGTCGTGCTCACCGGTGGCGATCGGCTCCAGCGAGCCGTAGAGGTCCAGCACCGCGGTGTACGGCTCGCACACGGCCTCGGGGTCGGCCGGCGCCGTCGTGGTCGTCGCCTTCGGCGCCGTGGAGGTGGTGGCGGCCTTGGCCTTGGTGGTCGTGGTCTCGGCGGCACCGTCGGAGCTGCTGCTGCCGCAGGCCGCCAGGAGCAGCGCCAGGGCCGCGACGGGCACGAGGATCGAACGACGCATGGCGGGAGCTCCTGCGGTTGAGGTGGTCGGGCGAGCGTAGCGGTGGCCCGGTGGAGCCCGAGGCCCATCCAGGCCGCGATGCCGGTAGCGTCGGCCCGGCACGACGCCGGTGCCCGCCGCGTCGGCACCGGGAGGCAACCATGGCCGAAGCACCCGTCGTCGAACCGCCCGCCGCGCGGACCGAGCCGGTCGAGCCGGAGCAGCCGGTCGACCCCGTCGCCCTGCCCGAGCTCACCGACGACGAGCTCACCGCCTTCGCCCTCGCCACCGACCGCACCGACGTCGCCGGCGACGAGGCCATCAGCTACTGGGACGTCGTCGCCCCACGCGACCTGGGGCTGCTGCCGGGCTGGTACATGCCCAGCCCCAGCGCCGGGACCCGCCGCCTGGTCGGCTGGCGCCGCCGGGTGGTGTTCCTGGTGACCGGCTCGATCGTGGTGATCAACGCCGTCGGCCTCTGCATCACCTACGGCCACGTCACCCTCGGCTGAGCCGCCGCTCGGCTGAGCCGCCGCTCGCTGCGGCGGGGCGCGGTGGAAGGCGCCGGCGCGCCCGCTAGGAACGTCGGGCACCGCACCCCACCCCACCTCCCGGAGCACACCATGAGCGAGATCGCCCACCGACGCCTCGGCACCTCCGGGTTGGTGGTCTCCACCGTGGGCCTCGGCGCCAACAACTTCGGCATGCGGCTCGACCGCAAGGCCAGCGCCGAGGTCATCCATGCCGCGGTCGACGCCGGCATCACCCTCATCGACACCTCCGACTCCTACAGCGACTCCGAGGACTTCCTGGGCGAGGCCCTCGAGGGCAAGCGGGACCAGGTGGTGCTGGCCACCAAGTTCGGCTCGGCCCTGCGCGACGGACGCAACGGACCCGACTGGGGCGCTCGCGGGTCGCGCCGCTACATCCGCACCGCCGTCGAGAGCTCGCTGCGCCGCCTGCGCACCGACCGCATCGACCTCTACCAGCTCCACTTCCCCGACGCCGCCACGCCGATGGCCGAGACCCTCGCCGCCCTCACCGAGCTGGTGCACGAGGGCAAGGTCCTCTACGTGGGCTCCAGCAACCTCAAGCCCTGGCAGGTGGCCGACGCCGAGTGGCTGGCCCGGGACCTCGGCCTCGAGCGGTTCGTCAGCGCCCAGAACGAGTACAGCCTCCTCGACCGCCGGGTGGAGGCCGAGCTGGTGCCGGCGCTGGAGCACTACGGCATCGGCCTGCTGCCGTACTTCCCGTTGGCCAGCGGCCTGCTGACCGGCAAGTACAAGCGGGGCGAGGTCGCCGCCGAGGGCACCCGCGTGGCGGCCTGGGGCATGCAGGCCGCGCTCACCGACGCCAAGTTCGACGTGGTCGAGGGCCTCGAGGCCTACGCCGCCGAGCGAGGCATCACCCTGCTCGACGTGGCGTTCGGCGCGCTGGCCGCCCAGCCGGCGGTCGCCTCGGTCATCGCCGGTGCCACCAGCCCCGCGCAGGTCCAGGCCAACGTGGCCGCCGGCGTGGCAGCCCACCACCGAGGACCTCGAAGCCCTCGACGCCATCGCCCCGTCGAAGCGCCCCGCCTGAGCCCCGTCTGAGCCCCGTGGGCGAGGCACCCAACAGGGGGGGGCCTGCCTTGCGAGCCGGCCCTCGGGGCGGGAGGATCACCGGTCTTGAACTGGCCGACCTGGAACGAGGCCGCGATCGCCGCGGTGCTGAGCATCGTGCTCGCGCAGGTGGCCAAGCGCCGCTCGGGCAAGGTCTGGGGCGCCATCGGCCCGGCTGCCACCGAGTTCGCCCTGATCTCCGGGCTGTACTCCGTGTGGCGCGTGGCCCGGCAGCTGCCGCTGGCCCAGGACGAGGGCGCCATCGAGCGGGCCCACCAGATCGTGCGAGCCGAACGGTGGCTGCACCTGCCGACCGAGCTGTCCATGCAGCACTTCGTCCTCCGCCACGACGTGCTGGCCCGCTGGACGAACACGTACTACGCCACCGTCCACGTCCCGGCGCTGCTCGCCTTCCTCGTGTGGCTCTACGTCCGCCACCGCGACCACTTCCCCCGCTGGCGCAACGGGCTGGTGATCCTCACCGGCTTCTGCCTCGTGATCCGCTTCGTCCGGGTGGCCCCGCCCCGGTTCCTGCCGGGCTACGTCGACCTGTCCACCCGCTACGGCATGAACATCTACGGCCCCGTCGGCACCGGCGTGTCGGACCAGTTCGCCGCCATGCCGTCGATCCACGTCGGCTGGGCGGCGGTGGTGTCCTTCGGCATCGTGGCCGCCAGCCCGAGCCGCTTCCGGTGGCTGGCCCTCTTCCACGTGGTGGCCACCATGTTCGTGGTCATGGCCAGCGGCAACCACTGGTGGCTCGACGGCCTCGTCGCCATCGCCCTCCTCGGCGTCGGCCTCCTCATGGACACCGCCGGCCGTCGCCTCGCCGCCCGCTGGCGCACCACCAAGGCCGAGGGCGACGACCCCGGCCCCGGCACCACCACCGGCGCCGACCCCGAGCTCGCCACCGCCTGACCTGGGGTCGGACCCCGAGACGCCGCACCGTCCCGACGGTCGTCGGATCGACGAGGCGGGGCGCGACGGTCGACGTCGGTCAGCCGGCGAAGAGGCCGACCACGGTGAAGGCGAGGACGGTGGCGCCGAGGATGCGGCGCCAGGGGTTGACGCCGCGCACGATCTCGTCGATCGCCCACACGACGAGGGCGGCGACACCGACCCACCGCACGACGTCGCCGGCGGTGCCGGCCGGGTCGAGCACCTTGCGCACCACGAGCGTCGCCAGCCAGATGCCCAGGGCCACGTTGGGCCACTGGGCGATGGTCCACCCGCCGGTCTCTCGGTTGCGGAACAGCCAGGCGATCACCGCGCCTGCCTACCCGTCGCCGGCTCGCCCGCCCGCATCGCCCCGAGCGGCACCGACGGCAGCAGCACGAGCCGGGCTCAGGAGGCGCAGCAGACGTGGGTGGTGAGCGGGCCGCCGTTCCAGGTGAGGGCGTCGCCGAAGGCGGCCACGATGTCGAAGGGGCGCTGCTCGGCATCGGCGTAGGCGCGGTGGAGGTTGAGCAGGAGGCGCTCGGCGTCGAGCCAGTCGGCGAACGGGCCGAGGTCGGTGCGGCGGGCGGCGTCGAGCGGGCCGAGGCCGTCGCGGCGACCGTTGGCCGCGGTGGCCAGGACGAAGCGGTAGTAGCGCTCGTGCTGGCCCAGCACGTCGGCCAGCGTCGAGGCGGTGACCAGCGGCCCGTGGCCGGGGACCAGGTGGTCGGGCTCGAACGTCGCGAGCCAGTCGAGCGATCGCAGCGCACCGTCGACCGAGCCCGCCATCACCAGCGGCGTGAGGCCCGAGAACACGAGGTCGCCGGTGAACAGCACCCGCTCGTCGGGCAGCCACGCCACGAGGTCACCGGTGGTGTGGGCGGCGTAGCCGGGGTGGACGAGGTCGATGCGCCGGGTGCCGGTGTGGACGGTGAGGTCGGACCGGGTGGTGATGGTGGGGGCGCGGCGGGTGACGGCGCCCCAGTCGGGCACCGGCGCCCAGAGGGGTGGGCAGCCGTCGATGACCGGGTCGACCAGGAGCTGGGCCCGCATGCGCTCGTGGCCGATCAGCGCGGTGGTGGCGGGCAGGAGCGAGTTGCCGTAGGTGTGGTCGCCGTGCTCGTGGGTGTTGGCGGCGACGGTGATCGGGGCGCCGTCGGTGGCGTCGCGCACGGCGTCGAGGAAGCGGCGGGTGCGGGCCGCGGTGGCGCAGGTGTCGATCACCACGGTGCCGTCGTCGCCGGTGACGGCCCCGGCGTTGTTCACCCACCAGGAGCCGTCGGGTTGGATCCAGGCGAAGACGCCGTCGACCACCTCGTGGAGCGCGCCGGCGTCCACCGTCGCATCGACCTCGTGCGCGTGCTCGTCCATGGCGCCCCCTGCGGTCCGCGCTGCCGGGCGGGCAGCGTCGGCATCGTAGGGACGGCGTCCTCGCCGTGCCGGGCAGCAGCAGGTGGATCGGACATCTCGGTCAGCTCCCGGCTCGCCCGGCCGCCAGGCGGTAGACCGTGCGCCAGCGGGCGCGCCACCACCGGTGGACCGACGACGAGACGGAGCAAGCCAATGGCCGAGGAGCCCATCAGCAGCGGGAGCGGCACCGAGGAGGACCCCTGGGTCCTGAAGACGCCACCGGGCAGCTCGAGCTACACGCTGCACCGCGGCAGCCGAGACGGGGTCGACGCCCTGGTGTGCACGGTCGGCAAGACGGTGCTCTTCTACGACGCCCGCTGCATCGACGACCTCCACGCCATGCTGGTCGAGCGGGGCGACTGGGTGGAGCTGGGCTCGGCCGACGAGCAGAAGCCGGCCAAGGACGGCACCGTCGAGGCGTGGGGCCGCTCGTCCGACAACCCGGTCGGCGGCTGGTACGGCCTCAAGAAGGGCCTGCGCGGCCGCTTCGGCATGTACGTCCCGCCGCTGCTCGAGCACCTCGGCCTGGCCGAGCTCGAGCACCACGCCCGCGGCAACCGCATGCGAGCCCGCTGACCGCTCGGTCCACGAACCGGGCCCGGACGCGGAACGTCCCGCCCGCTCCGAGGAGCAGGCGGGACGCCCGAGCGCGGTCGCGGGGCGGTCGCTAGGCGCGCTTGTTGAAGATGGACACGCCTCCGGGGCCGATGAGGCACCCGACGACGATGAGGACGATGCCGAAGATGATCTGGCCTTGCAGGAGCTGCACTATCCCGATGATGACGACGATGGCTGCGATGATCCAGAGGAGCGTTGCGTTCATGTCGCCCACGTACCCGACCCCGGTGCCCTGAGTCACGGCTGGTGAGGAGCCGCAGGTCAGCGGCTCGCACATCACCCTCGCGGGTTACCCGATCGTGGGGATGCCGGTCGGGTCCGGCACCGACGCAAGGTCCGCCGTCGAGCAGCTCCGACCGGTTCGGGCGGACGGCGGGCAGGATGGCGGCCATGACCGCCGACCCCGCCCCCGAACCGGCCGCCGAGCCCGGGTCGGCTGCGGCGGCCGGGCCGGCTGCGGCGGCCGGGCCGGCGGTGCCGGCTGCACCGACGGGGCGGGCGATCCCGTTCGCCGAGCTGTCGCAGCCGCACGACTCGGCGGGGTCGGAGAGCACGCTCACCGTGCTGATCGCGCTCGGAGCGAACGTGCTGGTGGCGCTGGCCAAGTCGGCCGCGGCGGTGATCACCGGGTCGGCGTCGATGGTGGCCGAGGGCGCGCACTCGTGGGCCGACGCCGGCAACGAGGTCTTCCTCCTCATCGCCGACAAGCGCGGCCGCCGTGGCCCCGACCCGACCCACCCGTTCGGCCACGGGCGCGAGGCCTACGTTTGGTCGCTGTTCGCTGCGCTCGGCCTGTTCGTGGCGGGCGCTGCGGTGTCGGTCACCCACGGCGTGCAGGAGCTCATCAACCCCGAGCCGGCCAGCGACTTCGTCGTCGGCTACGTGGTGCTGGTGGTCTCGTTCCTGCTCGAGGGCTTCTCGTTCCTGCAGTCCATCCGCCAGGCCCGGCCCGAGGCCGAGTCCATGGACCGCGACCTCATCGAGCACGTGATGCGCACGTCGGACCCGACGCTGCGGGCCGTGTTCGCCGAGGATGCGGCGGCCCTCACCGGGCTGGTGATCGCCGGCGGGGCGCTGGCTCTGCACGAGATCACCGGCTCGTCGGTGCCCGACGCGATCGGCTCGATCCTGGTCGGCCTCCTGCTGGCCGTGGTGGCCGTGGTGCTGATCGACCAGAACCGCCGCTTCCTCGTAGGCCAGGAGGCCGACCCCCGCGTCCGCCAGGCCGTGATCGCCGAGCTCACCGCCGACCCCGAGGTGTCGCGCGTGACCTACCTCCGCCTCGAGTTCGTCGGCCCCCGCCTGCTCACGGTCATCGGCGACGTCGACCTCACCGGCGAGGACACCGAGACCCACGTCGCCCTCCGCCTCCGTGCCCTCGAGGCCCGCCTCGACGCGTCCCCCGCCGTCGCCGGCTCCGTCTTGAGCCTCAGCGCCCCCGACGAGCCCAGCCTCCAAGCCTGACCTTTTGTGGTCTGCCGGCCGGTCCGGGTCGGCGGTGGCTGGGCCGGAAGGCTCGTGCGCAAACCGGTTCTCATCGCGGCTTTGCGCACGACCCTTGCGGTCGGACCCGAGTTCTGTCAGACCCTCGCGGGAGCCTGGGGGGTCATGGACGCAATCGACCTCGCCATCGTCGACCTCGCCAGCCGGCAGAAGGGCTTGGTGACGAGGGTGCAGGCCATCGGCCTCGGCCTCTCCAGGGAACGCATCGAGAACCGCCTGCGCGCCGGTCGCTGGGTGCGAATGGGGCGTGGTGTCTATCGGCTCGCAGGTTCCCCAGAGACCTGGGAGCAGCGAGCGCTCGCCGGGTGCTTCGCTGGCCCGGCAGGCGCCTGCGCCTCCCACCTCACGGCGGCAGCGCTCGCTGGGCTCGGGGTGTCGCCGCCGCCGGTGCCGCACCTCACCGTCGAGCGGGACCGATCGGCCCGCAGCCCTCTGGCCGTCGTTCATCGAGCCCTTCTCAGCCCCGAAGATCGGGTCATCCTCCGGGGCGTGCCGGCCACCTCGGTGCCTCGAACGCTGGTCGACTGTGCATCCCTGCTGGGGCCGAACCGGCTGCAGCGCTTGGTGGACGAGGCGGTCCACCGGCGCTTGGCGCTGCCCCACCAGGTCGACCGGGTGTGGGATGCGGTGCGCACCGCACCGGGTCGTCCCGGCGAGGGTCGGCTTCGGGCAGCGCTCGAGCCGTGGCAGGGGCCGATCCTGCCGGGGAGCCCGCCGGAGGCCCGCCTCCGCCGTCAGCTGGTCCAGTGGGGCTTCCCCGAGCCCGACCTCCAGATCCGGGTCCGTGACGAGACCGGGACGGTGATCGGTCGCATCGACGTTGGCTGGTGCGGCCGACTGGTGGGCATCGAGTACGACTCGGACGCCTTCCACGGCCCGTCTCGGTGGGCCAGCGACGAGGCCCGCCACCACGCCATCGAGCAGCTCGGCTGGCGACTGCTCCGCGCCGACAAGGTCGACCTCAGGCCGGGTCACCCCCGCCTGCGGGATGCGCTCGAACGGGCGTGGCGGTCGACGTCGGCGGCCTGACCTTCCGGCACTCCCTGGCAAGGCTCGTGCGCAAACCGGTTCTCTTCGCGGTCCTGCGCACACACCTCGAGACGGTCGGCCTCTCGGCTTGCAGCGCGCAGCGGGTCGAGCTTGGTCAGGGGGCGGGGGACTCGACCTCGGCCTTGATGCGGTCGAGGGTGGCTTGCATGCCGTTGCGGTTGGTCTTGCCGCGGGCCCAGCCGAGGACGGCCCAGTAGAGCTTGAGGGGGAGGATCGGGGCGAGCTGGAACGACTCGGTGACGTCGGCGCCGCCGTCGGGGGTCGGCTCGATCACGTAGCGCCAGGTGTTGATGGCCCGGCGCTCGGGGCCGACGACGAAGGCGAACTCGCGGCCCGGGTCGCAGGCGGTGACCTCGCAGGGCGACCAGTAGATCGGGCCCTTGCCGTTGCGCTTCACGTGGCCGCGGAAGCGGGCGCCGACGGCCGGGCCGGTGGCGCCGTCGGTCCACTCCGCCTCGAACGTCTCGGGGCTGTAGCGGCCGATCTTGGTCACGTCGCTCACCAGGTCCCAGATGGCGTCGGGCGAGGCGTTCATGTGGACGGTGACCGAGTCGTGCATGGCGGCAACCTACGTCGCCCGCACCGCGCAGAGTGCCTGGGCCTGCCGCAGGGCGCTCGGGGACGGGAGAGGGCGCAGCTCGCCGGAGCGGGAGGGGTCGTGATGGCGTTCCATCCATCGTGGGGATGGGCGAAGACGTGACGGGTGTCATACCATCTCCCCCGAGTCGGCGGCTCAGGGGAGATGGACATGGGGCGACATCGGGGGCGGGTCGGGCGTCGGCTGACGTGTGGGGCGGTGGCGGTGGTGGTGGTCGCGCTGGTGCCGAGGCCGGCGCTGGGGGCGGTGACGGCCAGTCCGCCGCTGCGCCAGGCGGTGCTCACCTACGACAGCCGCAGCACGGCCACCATGCGGGAGGGCACCCTCACCGCCGACGGGGGCGACCGGTACGCGTACCGGAGCGTCCCCGGCTCGTTCGACGCGTCGGGCCCGGGCAGCAACCGGGGCGAGAACCTGCGGGTGGCGTTCTGGCCGGCCGGCGTCCCGGTGGTGGCCGACAGCGAGAGCTGCGCGATCTGGACGTCGCAGCTGGGGCGCAACACCCAGCAGGGAGCGGCGTTCCGGATCCGCCTCGGCGGCGACGGCCGGCTGCGGGCCCTGACGGTGACCAAGAACATCCTCTACGGGGTCAACTGGGGCTTCAACTTCCACACGTGGGACACGAACCAGCGCCACAGCTACACCAAGTTCGGGGCGGTCCTGGCCGACGGGATGAAGGGGCCGGACGACCGTGCCCTGCCGCTGCCGTGGCACTTCTGCGCCCGCACCGTGGGGTCGACCATGGAGATCAAGGTGTGGACCACCCACATGCGCGAGCCGGCGTGGGGCGATCCGCGCTTCGGTGGCAAGGTGGCCATCCCGGCCGGGTGGGAGGCGTCGGGCACCACGGGTTGGTACGTCGGCCACGTGCCGGCCGGCGGGTGGGCCGAGTTCGACGACCTGCGCACGTGGCGCTACCAGCTCACCGAGCCGGTGGACCGCCCCACCGAGCCCACCGGTCGCACGGCGGGAGCGGTCTCGGCGGCCAGTGCGGGCGGTGCGGCCACGACCTCGCCGACGACCGCGCCGTCGGCGCTCGATCCCGCTCCGGCGTAGGGGCCGGGGCGCGCCGCTGCGGTGGGGTCGCTGGTGCGGCCCCACCGCAGCGGGTGGTGTGCGGGTGCTCGGCCCGGGTGGGCCGGACGGTCAGTGCGTGGTGCGGCGGAGGTGGACGACGCCGGCGCCGGTGATCAGCGCCATGAGGACGGCAGCGGCCACGGCGACCCAGGCGGCGATGCCGGCGATCATGCCGACGGTCGACCAGGCGTAGGCCGAGAGCAGCAGGCCCCGCAGCGTCTCGCCCTTGAACAGCGTGTCCCGCTGGCCCTTGAGCTCATCGGCGGTGGCCTGGAGCTTGGCGACGTCGGCCTTGCTGGCGCCGGCCTTCTCGGCCGCGGTGACCTTGGCGGCAGCGCCCCGGTCGTCGATCTCCGAGTAGGTCTTGCCGCCGGCGATGCCCTCGAGGTGGCCGGCGATGTAGCCGGCGTAGGCCTGGGCCTCGCTGCCGGTGGTGACCTGCTGGCCGGCGTGGCCCACGAGGTCGGTGCGTCCCTCGGCCACCAGGTCGGCCTTCGACGGGAAGAAGACGTTCTGCGACGCCAGCTCCTTGTGGACGTAGTCGTTCGAGAAGCTGTTGCCCCAGAGGAGCAGCCCGCCGGCCACGGCGAACACGATGGTGGCGATCACACCGAAGCCGATCAGCACCTCGTCGACCCGACGGCGGGGGAGGCGGACGAGCTCCTCGCCGGCGGCGGTCTTGGCGGCCGCCCTAGCGTCGGCCTTGTCGGCCTTCTCGGCTCGGTGGTTGCTGGCGGCGGTGGTCGTGGTGGTCATGGTGCCCTGCCCTTCTCGTGCGAACCGATCGGCTGACTGGCTGCACCTCGAACGTACGGAAGGGCCGGTTCGGGCAGTAGGGCCGAAGGTCCCAACGGGCGACGGCGCCGGTCGCACCGGGGGGTGGCCTTCAGAACGGGGCGTTGCCGCCGACGGTGAGGGGGTGGGGACCGACGGCTTCGAGCGCAGCACCGGGGTCTGGCGGGAGGATCCGCCACGCATCGGTCGCCGGCATCGGGTGGGCGTCGGCGTGTCGTGGCGCATCCCGTTGGCCGAAGGGGCCATGGAGCGGCGCTCGCGCAAGCGGCAGGAGGCCGAGGCCCACCACGCCATCCTCCACGACCTCTCCGTCTCCGGCGCCCGCCTCTTCGCCCCGCTCGACGAGCGCATCACCCAGGGCTGCCTGCTCCAGCTGGAGCTGGGCGGCGAGTGGACGGCGGTGCAGGTGGCCTGGATCGGCGACTCGCCGGCGCCCAAGGCCCAGTGGTGCGGCGTCCAGTTCGTCCACCCCAGCCAGAGGTTCATGGCCGAGGTCTTCCAAGCGATGGATGCCGTCGAGCCCTGAGGGCGAGCGACGACCGGCTCGGCGCAGCCGGCCTCGAGTAACGGGCCGAGCCGCACAACGTCTGATCGCCCACCTCGCAGCGACAACTCGTCGCCTAGCTTCTGTGCATGGGGCGAGGGTTGGTGCTTGCAATGGCGGTGCTGTTAGTCGCGTGCGGCGCGTCCGGGCCGGAGCAGACGAAGGCGAAGGTCGAAGGGAGTGGGCTCGAGCGGTCGGAGACTCTCGGCTTGGTACCTGCGCTTCACCCTGAGTGCGGTCAGCTAGGAGCTGCTGTGGCGAAGTACTTGCAGAGCGGAGACGCAAACGATCAGCCTCGGATCGAGCAGAGCTTCGCCGCCAAGCGTGCGGAGATCCTGAAGGCACCCGATGAGGCGCAGGCTGGGCTCGCCCGCTCTGAGGCGTCGAGCGCGATTGACCGATGCGACGCCTCCCTCGCCAAGCAGGAACGCGACGCCCAGGTTGCCGCCGACCGCGCCGAAGCAGAGCGCCAGGCACAGGAGGAGGCGGACCAGCGGCAGGCCGAGCAGGATGAGCAGGACCGCCTTGCCGAGCAAGAGGAGGCCGATCGCATCGCGGCGTACGCAGCTTCGTGCAAGGAGCACGGTGGCCACGTGGACGAACAGGATGAATGCAGGGTCGACTACCCCGGTTACGAGGATCAGGCGGTTGCGATCCTCGACGATGGAAGCTTCGATCAAGCCACCGCTGACGCCAATCGCTCGGACTGCGAGACGGCGAGCGAGGACGCTCGGTTGGGATCCGAAGAGGGCGTGCCGTGGAGCCAGCAGCCGGAATACCACGCCGACTCAGGGGTCTGCTTCTACGGCAACCCCTAGTGGCTCGATGCCTGACTGGCGAGAGGTGTCAGCCGGCGTCGGGTGGGGGCCAGGTGAAGCGGGCGTCACGCCGGCGGTGCCCGAGGCACGCCACGTCCGATTGCCCACCTCGCAGCGACAACTGGCGTCGCAGCCCGGGCCGCCAGCCGAGGAGCGTCAGGCGTGGGGGAAGTCTTCGCCGGTGAACTCCTTGGGCTCGACCATGACCAGCCAGTTGCCGGAGTTGTCGCGCAGCACGGCCTCGATGCCGTAGGGGCGCTCCGACGGGGGCTGGACGAACTCGACGCCCTTGGCGACGAGGTCGGCGTGGTCGCCGCGGCAGTCGGTGGTGGTGACGCCGAAGCCGCTCATGGAGCCGGCGGCGAGCGAGCGGCGGACGGCCTCGGCCAGCTCGGGGTTGGCGGGCGGGCCGGGGACCATGAGGGTGACCTCGAGGTCGGGCTGGTCGGGGTGGCGGATGGTGCACCAGCGGAAGCCGTCGCCCATCTGCACGTCGGTGTGCTCGACGAAGCCGAGCTTGTCGAGGTAGAAGGCCTTGGCCTCGTCCTGGTCGGTCACCCAGAGGGTGATGAGCGAGACGTTGGTGATCACGTGGGCTCCTGCGGTTCGGGCGGTCGACGGGGTGGTCGAGGGCGAGGCGGCCGACGGGGGTTTGCCCAGGTCGGGCGAGGTCGGTCGGCCGTGAACCTACGGGTGCTCCTGTGCCGGTGGCTTCTCCGAAGTTGCGGGATCCGGGAGGCGGTCGCTGAGCCCGTGCATGAACACGTAGCAACCGGGGATGCGGGGTGCGCCGGTGGCGGCCCAACGGGCTTGGTAGGCCGATGGCGACACCCCCACCAGCTGGCGGAACTTGGCGCTGAAGGAGCCGAGGCTCGAGTAGCCCACGAGCAGGCAGACCTCGGTGACGGTGAGGTTGGTGGCCCGCAGCAGGTCCTGGGCCCGCTCGATGCGCCGCTCGGCCAGGTACAGCGCCGGCGTCTTGCCGTAGACGGCCGAGAAGCAGCGCAGGAAGTGGTACTTCGACACGCCCGCCTCCGCCGCCAGCGCCCCTAGGTCGAGCGGCTCCGCGTACGACCGGTCCGCCAGGTCCCGCGCCCGCCGCAACGGCACCAACAGCTCATCGGGCACCCGCATCGCCCCGCAGTCTCGCGGTCGGGGGTTGTGGCTGACGTCGCAGGCGGCTCGGACGGGTGACGTGGGAGGGTGGGGGATGCGAGTCGAGCAGGTGGCGCTTCCGGTCTTGCGGTGGGTGAACGGCAAGCCGCGGCTGGCGCCGGCGCTCGATCGGCTGCTGCAGCCGTTCAACCCGTTCAGCCGCACGCTGAACGTCGACCCGTACCCGGCGTACGAGCGGTTGCGGGCCGAGGGGCCGATGGTGTTCCACCGGGGGCTCAACACGTGGCTGGTCACCAGCCACGAGCTGTGCGAGGAGGTGCTGCGGTCGCCGGCGTCGGTGGACCGGGGGGACCTGTTCGACGTGGTGTCGCCGTGGTCGAAGCTGTCGCCCACCGAGCGGGCCACGTTCACGCGGTCGCTGCTGCTGGTGGACCCACCGGACCACACCCGGCTGCGGAAGCTGGTGTCGAGGGCGTTCACGCCGCGGACGGTGGAGCGCATCGAGCCCCGGATCCGCGAGATCGCCGAGGGCCTGGTGGCCAAGGCGGCGCTGGAGGACCGGGTGGACCTGTTCGCGGCGGTGTTCGCCCCGCTGCCGATCTACGTGATCGGCGAGCTGCTGGGCATCCCCGAGGACGACTGGGACCGGCTCAAGGGCTGGTCCGACGAGCTGGCCAAGGTGATCGACCCGGTCGACGCCTTCGTGCCGGCCGAGATGGCGCGGGCGGTGGCCGAGCTGGACGAGGCGCTCGACGGGTGGATCGCCGTGCGGCGGGCGGCGCTGGGCGACGACCTGCTGTCGAAGCTGCTCGAGGCTGAGAGCGACGACGGCGGCGGACGCCTAGACCGGGCCGAGCTGCGGTCGATGGTGGCGATCCTCATGACGGCGGGCCACGAGACCACCAGCGGCCTGCTGGGCAACGCCGTGGTGGCCCTCGACGGGCGGCCGGACCTGCGGGAGCGCCTGGCCAGCGATGCCGACGTGGCCGGTCCGGCGGTGGAGGAGCTGCTGCGCTTCGACAGCCCGGTGCAGAACACCGACCGCATGGTCCAGGAGCCCATGACGGTGGGTGGCTGCGAGGTGAAGCCCGGCCAGCAGATCACCATGCTGATCGGCGCCGCCAACCGCGACCCCCAGCGCTTCGACCGCCCCGCCGAGCTCGACTTCGACCGCCCCGACAACCGCCCGTTGAGCTTCGGCCACGGCATCCACCACTGCATCGGCGCCGCCTTGGCCCGGCAGGAGGCAAAGACCGTCCTCCCCCTCCTCTACCGCGAGCTGCCAGCGCACCGTGTCGACGTGAGTGGCGTGCGGTGGAAGCGCTCGATGACCTTGCGCGGCCCGGTGCGATTGCCGGTCCAGCGCTGATCGGGCGGCTTGCTCAGCTGGTCTTCTTCTCCTTGCCGTAGCGAGCCTCGGCAACCGCGTTCTGACGGCCAATGGACGAGAGCTCGGGGTGCGCGGCGGCAACCGGCTCCGGGTCGGTCTCGGAGAGGAGCTTGCGGACCTCGGCACGGGTCAGGCCGTCGAGCGCCTCGGCAGCCTCGGTGGCGCCTCGACCCTCGACCTCGGCGTGCCCGTCGGCGAACCGCAGCGACTCCTGCGTGCTGATGGGCCGCCACCCCTCGCCGGCCCATTCGACGAGCGGCACCAGGAACCGCTCGCCAACCTCGAACCTCGCCGCACCCGTGGTGCCGACCGGGTCGTGGCCCTTGGTGGTCCAGCCCGACGTGGTGAACGTGGATCGCTCCGGCACCGCCGCCGGCCCGAGCCCCTGGTACAGCACCTCATCGATCTCGACGGTGACCGTCCGCTGCTGGAACGGCTCGTGGTGCCGCTCCTCCGCAGCCGTCAGCGGGATGGCCTCCTCCCCGGTGACCTCGACGATGGCGACCGCATCGGCGTAGCTCACCCAGTCGACCAACGTCTCGTGCGCCATCGCCTCCAGGTCCGGCTCCGCCAACCTCCGCATGTCGCCATCCGCATCGCTGTAACCGCCGCAGGCACCTAGGGCCAGGAGTGCCGCCACGGCCAATGGGGACCAGCGGGAGACGGCAAGGGAATGAGCAGCCACCCGCTACGTTCTGGTCGCTCTTTTGTTGGCTGTCAAACAGCGTCTCTTCGTTCCGGACATCTCGGACACGTTCGAGGTTGACCTCGAAGCACAGGCTGAGAAGGACCCTCCGGCCCGGTCCTGCCATCCGCGCGGGGCCGTTCCTTCGCTGCGAAGCTGGCCGCATGTCGTCTGATGCGGTGATCCTTGGTGTTGCGGGATTGGTCGTATCTGGCATCGCGGGCCCTGGGGTTGCGTCCGTCTTGTCGCGCGCTGCTCTCACCCGCCAGTTCCGTCGGGAGGATGCTGCGGAGTGGAAGACCGGGCTCCGGCAGGTATTGGATAGCTCCGCAAGTGCACTCGGGAGCGCAGCGACCAACGTGCGCCTTGCCGTCGCTGGGGCGGATCAGGCAGCGGAGCTTCAAGAGATCTTCGTCATTGGACAGCGCCTTCGACTCTGGCTGCCATCGTCGCACCCGGTGGTCACGTCGTATGAGGCATGTCGCGAGTCACTGCTGGAAATCGCCAAGGCGGCGGTTCCTGATCCCGACTTTGCCGGATTTGAAGCCGAGCGCGAGGTCTTTTTGACAGCCGCGAGAACTGCGCTGGCAGCCCCATTGCCGACCTCCGGGAAGGTGCCCGTTGGATCTTGAGACCTACTGGATCGAGTCGGCGATCGTGCACTACGTGCCGCGCGGGAACTCTCAGGACGACACGATTGCGCTGGCGGACGCTCCGCTCGGGCTGACCGACGATCTTCGAAGCTACTTTCACCGCAAGATCGTCGAGAGCATCGACCGAAGCGGGGTGGCGGTCGTGGCTGACCCTGACGGCGATCCGGTCGTTAGAAGCATGGTTGAGGGCATCACCTCGGATCCGGCCAGATTCGTCTCGTGCTCCCAGGTCTTGGCTCAGCGGCTCAACGTCGTGCAGTCCGCTCGGAACTCTGCGGGGCTCCTTACGGTCATCCGAGGGTCGATAGACGATGTCGCTTGCTGCTCGATCCTCAAGCTCGAGCGTGAACAGGGACTCAGGTTCGTGGTGGACGACCGCGATGGTCAGACAGTCGTCGACGTAGAGCTGCTCAAGAACCTCACACTCACGGACAAGACGAAGGTGTTCAAGACCTCGATCCTGCTATGCCCTACCGCTGGCGAGGAGCATGTCCGAGGTCGCGTCTCCGACGATCAGCGCGGCGAAGGCGGAGTCGCCCAGTTCTTCCTCAGCGGCTTCCTTGGCTGTGCCCTGGAGGAGAATCCCGCCGTTGTCACCATGGCCTTCGCCCGCGCGTTTCAGACCTTCCTCGATCGGGACGTACCGAACGTCGAGACGAAGGGCAGGTACCAGGTCGCTCTGCTTGCAGCGCTGCAGGACCAGTCTGCGGAAGTGCGCCCTGGAAGTTTTTGACGCAGAACGTCGATCCGCCTGACCGGCCGCAAGCCAGCTCCCGCTTTCGCGAGGCAGGCGTCGACCCGCGGATGCCCTTCCCGAAGGACACCACGATGGTGAAGGCCAACGGCTTTCGGCTCACCTTCGAATCCGGGATGGTCCTTGTTGGCAGTGCTGCCGACCTTGAGGAGCGGGTGGACCTGAGCCTGGCCGAGGCCAAGAGCCCGAAAGTGACGGTTGACGACCCCGTGAAGCGCCTTGAGGGTCGCTAGCCCGAGCAGCCAAGGCCGCTGGGCGCAGTACCGTGGCCGGGGCGCTGCGCAGGCCCCGTCAGTGCTGGGGGGGTCCCCGCAAGGACCTGAGGGAGACCGATGATCACCGGCGAGCTGAAGTCCAAGATCGACGCCGTCTGGAACGACTTCTGGTCCGGCGGCATCTCGAACCCCCTCGAGGTGATGGACCAGCTCACCTACCTGCTCTTCATCAAGGGCCTCGACGAGGCCCAGACCCGCGCTGAGAACAAGGCCAACCGGCTCAAGCTGCCCATCGAGAACCCGATCTTCCCCGACGGCGGCTACACCCCCGACGGGCTCAGCGAAGGCCGGCCCTACGACGACCTGCGCTGGAGCCGGTTCCGAAGCCTCCCGGCTGCCGAGATGCACGCCCTCGTCGACCGGTACGTCTTCCCGTTCATCCAGAGTCGAGCCGCCGGCAGCCACGGCCGGCACATGCGCGACGCCCGCCTCACCATCTCCAAGCCTGCCCTTCTCCAGAAGGCCGTCGACGGCCTCGACGCCATCCCCATGGAAGACCGCGACACCAAGGGCGACGTCTACGAGTACATGCTCTCCAAGATCGCCTCGGCCGGCCAGAACGGCCAGTTCCGCACTCCCCGGCACATCATCCAGCTCATGGTCGAGATGACCGCCCCCACCCCCGGCGACGTCATCGTCGACCCCGCCTCGGGCACCTGCGGGTTCCTCGTCGCCGCCGCCGAGTACGTCAGCGACCACCACCCCGGCGTCCTGACCGACCCCGCCACCGCCAAGCACTTCCACGAGGCCATGTTCAACGGCTACGACTTCGACAGCACCATGCTGCGCATCGGGTCGATGAACATGCAGCTCCACGGCGTCCAGAACCCCGACATCCGCTACAAGGACTCCCTCGCCCAGGAACACGCCGGCGACATCGAGGCCTACAGCCTCGTCCTTGCGAACCCTCCGTTCGCCGGAAGCCTCGACTACGAGTCCACCGCCAAGGACCTCCTCCAGGTCGTCAAGACCAAGAAGACCGAGCTCCTCTTCCTCGCCCTCTTCCTACGGCTCCTCAAGCCCGGCGGCCGAGCGGCGGTCATCGTCCCAGACGGCGTCCTCTTCGGCTCCAGCAAAGCCCACAAGGAACTCCGCCGCATGCTCGTCGAGGACCAGAAGCTCGACGGAATCGTCTCGCTCCCCTCCGGCGTCTTCAAGCCCTACGCCGGCGTCTCCACCGCCATCCTCCTCTTCACCAAGACCAACAGCGGCGGCACCGACCACGTCTGGTTCTACGACCTCCAAGCCGACGGCCGCAGCCTCGACGACAAGCGAGCCCCTCTTCTCTCCGAGGACAAGCTCGGCGTCACCGCCACCCTCGCGGGCGACGAGCACGCCAGAAACAACCTCCCCGACGCCCTCGCACGCTGGAAGCAGCGCTATGGCGCAGAACTCGACCGAGCCCGTACCGACCAGTCGTTCAGCGCTACCAAGGCTGACATCGCGGCCAAGGACTACGACCTCTCCATCAACCGTTACAAGGAAATCGTCTACGAAGACCTCGAGTATCAGAGCCCAGCCAAGATACTTGACGACTTGACCGCCATCGAGGAGGACATTGCCCGCGGTCTCG
Organism: Aquihabitans sp. G128; assembly: GCF_019048865.1. Classification (GTDB taxonomy): domain Bacteria; phylum Actinomycetota; class Acidimicrobiia; order Acidimicrobiales; family Iamiaceae; genus Aquihabitans. The sequence goes on from NZ_CP077604.1 coordinate 4,389,842, forward strand.
TCGCCCTCAAGGCGATGCTTGGATGAGAGCTGCCTGGACGACCACGACCCTTGGTGAGATCGCCCAGATTGTCTCCGGCGCCACTCCGAAAACCACCGTCCCCGAGTATTGGGACGGAGGCATTCCCTGGGCGACCCCGAGGGATCTAAGTGACTTGGAGGGAGCTACAATCAGCGCTACGCCGAGGACTCTCTCGGAGTCCGGTCTTCGGAGCTGCACTGCCTCCCTTCTTCCTGTTGGATCGGTACTCTTGAGTTCCAGGGCTCCGATTGGGCATGTTGCGATCAACACGGTTCCCATGGCGACGAATCAAGGGTTCAAGAGCTTCATTCCGCATCCGTCGGTCGTTGACGCTAACTTCCTCTACTGGTGGCTCAAGCGCAACCGGCCGCTCCTCGAGTCGTTGGGCAACGGCGCCACGTTCAAGGAACTGTCAAAGAGAGTCACGGCGGGGATCCCTATTGACCTCCCGCCGATCGTTGAGCAGCGACGGATCGCGTCCGTACTGGACGCGGCCAGCTCGCTGCGAGCGAAGCGCTTCCAGGCTCTCGTCAAGTTTGACACCCTGGTGGAAGCCATCTTCTTCAAAACGTTCGGCACACCCGGAGTAAACCCAAAGGGGTACGAGGTTGTGCCGATGGTCGAACTCGTCGACGCCCACCGTCCGATCACATACGGGATCCTGAAGCCTGGCGACGACGTCGCTGCGGGTGTCCCCTATGTCCGAGTGGTCGACATGATTGACCACTCCATCGACGTCAGCCGACTCCGCAGGACCACGCCCGAGATCTCCCAGCAATACAAGCGTTCGCTGCTCGCTCGAGACGATCTCGTGATGTCGATCCGGGGACACGTCGGTAGATTGGCGATCGTCGGGGACGATGCTGTGGGGGCCAACATCACACAGGACACGGCGCGCTTGGCCATTAGTCGAGCGAATCCGCGCTACGTACTGGAATGCTTGCGGACACCCGATCTCCAGCGGTGGATGAGTGGCTTCACCAAGGGCGCTGCGGTTCGAGGCATCAACCTGACGGATGTGAAAAGGATCCCCGTACCCCTGCCTCCGCGCTCTGAACAGGACCTTTTCGCTGAGCAAGCACTCGAAGCGCAGGGGCAGCGGGCGGCGCATCTGGCGTCGCAGCGCAAGCTGGATGTGCTCTTTGCCTCCTTGCAGCAGCGTGCGTTCCGAGGCGAGCTGTGAGCGGGTCGCAGTTCTCGTTCCTCGAGGTGGAGTTCAGCGACCAGTTCGTGCTGGCGGAGTGGGCGGAGCGGCATGCGTTGTCGGATCCGGGGCCGGCGGTCATCCATGCTCGGAAGGCGTTGGAGTCCGGGGTCAAGTGGATGTTCGAACACGACCGGGCGCTGCCACGGCCGTGGGAGGACAAGCTCAACGCGTACGTGAACGAGCCGGCGTTCAAGGACCTCGCGAACGGGCTGGTGTACAAAGCGGCAAAGAAGATCCAGCGAGCGGGCAACGCTGCGGTCCACGAGTCGAAGGAGCCGACGCAGCTCGAGGCGGTCGAGGTGATCTCGGCGCTGTTCCAGTTCTGCTTCTTCCTCGCCTTCACCTACGGGCGCACCACCAAGCCCGACCCGACCGTGAAGTTTGACCCCCGGGCGCTTCCCCGGCCGGGAACCAGCGAGCAGGTGTCGCTCAAGGAGCGCCAAGAGCTCGAGCAGCGGCTGGCCGACGAGGCGCACAACAACGCACGCGCCCGCCAACGGGTAGCGGAGCTGTCCAACACCGTCGAGGAGCTCGAAGCAAAGCACGCGGCGCTCATCGAGGAGGTCGCCGCGGCCAAGAAGGCCGCTGCCGCAGCAGCGGTGCCCATCGAGGCGCACGACTGGTCAGAGCTCGAAACCCGCCGGTACAAGATCGACGCACTCTTGGCCGAGGCCGGCTGGATGCTGACCGCGGGCCGCGACCGTGAGTTCGAGGTGCACGGGATGCCCTCGGGGTCCGGGGTCGGGTTCGTCGACTACGTGCTGTGGGGCGACGACGGGCTGCCGCTGGCGATCGTCGAGGCCAAGAAGACCTTGACCTCGCCGCTGACCGGGCAGCAGCAGGCGAAGCTCTACGCCGACTGCCTGGAGCAGATGACCGGGCAGCGGCCGGTCATCTTCTACTCGAACGGCTACGAGCACTGGCTGTGGGACGACACCCGCTTCGCTCCCCGCTCGGTGCAGGGGTTCCTGACCAAGGACGAGCTGGCGCTCCTCATCCAGCGCCGCACCTCCACGGTCCCGCTGGCGTCTCTCGTCATCGACGACGAGATCGTCGAGCGCTACTACCAGCGGCGGGCCATCCAGGCGATCAGCGAACGCTTCGAGATCGACAAGCAGCGCAAGTCGCTGTTGGTGATGGCCACCGGCGCCGGCAAGACCCGGACCGTCATCGCCCTCGTCGACCTGCTCATGCGGGCCGGGCTGGTGAAACGGGTCCTCTTCTTGGCCGACCGCACCGCGCTGGTGAACCAGGCCGTGAACGCCTTCAAGCAGCACCTGCCCGACTCGGCTCCGGTGAACCTGGTGACCGAGCCCAACGAGACCGGCCGGGTGTACCTGTCCACGTACCAGACGATGGTCGGCAAGATCGACCAGTACCGGCCCGACGGCACCCGCCGGTTCGGGGTCGGGTACTTCGACCTTGTGGTGATCGACGAGGCCCACCGGTCCGTGTACCGCAAGTACCGGGGCATCTTCGACTACTTCGACGCGCTCCTGGTCGGCCTCACCGCCACCCCGAAGGACGAGGTGGACAAGAACACCTACGACCTCTTCGACCTCGAGACCGGCGTCCCCACCGGCGCGTACGCCCTCGACGACGCCATCGACGATGGCTTCCTGGTCCCGCCCCGGGGCGTGTCGATCGAGACCAAGTTCCTCCGCAGCGGCATCCGCTACGCAGACCTGAGCGAGGAGGAGCGGGACGTCTGGGACGAGCTCGAGTGGGGCGAGGACGAGGACGGCAACCCGCTCGACCCACCCGAGCAGGTCGACGCTGCCGCTCTGAACAAGTTCCTGTTCAATGAGGACACCGTCGACAAGGTCCTCGAGCGGGTGATGACCGACGGCATCAAGGTCGCCGGTGGTGACCGGCTGGGCAAGACCATCATCTTCGCCAAGAATCAGCGCCACGCCGACTACATCTACGAGCGGTTCGTCGCCAACTACCCGCACCTCGACAACGGCAACTTCGCCCGGGTCATCACACACAGCGTGAAGTACGGCCAGAGCCTGATCGACGACTTCTCGATCCAGGACAAGGCCCCGCACATCGCCATCTCGGTCGACATGCTCGACACCGGCATCGACGTCCCCGAGGTCGTCAACCTCGTCTTCTTCAAGCTGGTCCGCTCCAAAACCAAGTTCTGGCAGATGATCGGTCGCGGCACCCGTCTCTGCCCGAACCTGTTCGGCCCCGGCGAAGAGCCCGAAAACCACAAGACCCACTTCAACGTCTTCGATTTCTGCCAGAACCTCGAGTACTTCAGCCAGCCCCTCGTGCCCGCCGAGGGCTCTGGCGGCACACCGCTCAGCGAGCTGATCTTCCAGACCCGCCTCGAGCTCATCCAGACCTTCGACAGCATCCATGCCCACGACGATGAGCGGGCCGCCGTCGCCCAGGTGCTGCGCACTGCGATCGCGTCTATGAACCCGAACAACTTCCTCGTCAGACCGCACCTCGAACTGGTCGAGAGGTTCCGGCAGGACCAGCCATGGGACACCCTCACCGTCGGCGACCTCGCTGCGCTCGCCGATCGGGTCGCCAAGCTCCCCGCCGAGCTCGACTCCGAGCACGAAGACGCCAAGCGCTTCGACGTGCTCCTGCTCAACGCGCAACTCGGCGTCCTACGAGGCGAGCCCTTCGAGCGCCAACGCCGGAAGATCATGGCCATCGCCGGGGCGCTCGAGGACCAGCAAGCCATCCCCGTCATCGCCGCCCAACTTGAGCTCATCCAAGACATCCAGCACGACGAATGGTGGCTCTACGTCAGCTACCCGATGCTCGAAGAGGTCCGCAAGAGGCTCCGCCTCCTCGTGCAGCTGATCGAGCGGTCAAGGAAGGGCGTGCTCTACTCCGACTTCCAGGACGTCATCGGCGAGACCACGAGCATCGACCTCCCCGGCACCGGCGGCACCAGCGCCGGGAGCACCGAATTCCTCCAGTTCCGCAAGAAGGCCGAACACTTCCTCAAAGATCACCTCGCGGACGACGTCGTCGCCAAGGTCCGCTCCGGCGCACCGCTCACCGACGCCGACCTCGCCGAGCTCCAACGCATCCTCGTCGCCGCCGGCATCGGAGACGACGCAACCTTCGCCGCCGCCAGCAGCAAGGCCGGTAGCTTCGGCCGCTTCGTCCGATCTCTCGTCGGGCTCGACCGCAACGCCGCCAAGCTCGCTTTCGCCGACTTCCTCGACGACAAGCGCTACAGCAAGAACCAGATCGAGTTCGTGAACCTCATCATCAACGAGCTCACCGAACGAGGCCTCGTCGAAGCCGCCCGCGTCTACGAGACCCCCTACGACGGCCTCGCCCCCCAAGGCCCCGAAGCGATCTTCGTCGAAGCCGACCTCGACAAGCTCTTCGCCACCCTCGACGACCTCACAGCCTCGGCGGGCTAGTCCCTCTACCCCGGACAGGACCGCATGGGCTTGCTATGCCTCGCACTTCAGCCCGTGACCGCAGCCAGCTCAGACGGGGCCAACCGTTGCCGCGTAGAAGCTCGGCCATCGCTGAAGGTGACACCCTCGCCCTCGAGCGCTTCTCGCTGGGTCCGGCGGTCGGTGGGGTCTGACCAGGCGAAGTTGGGGCGAGGGCGGCCGTCGGATCCCAACACGCGCTGGGCGTTCGGGCAGTCGGGGCAGTTGGCAATGTGCTGGCCCAAGGGCTGTGCTGCCGTCCCCATCTGGGCTGCGAGGTCGCCGTATGTGGTCCACCGGCCAGTCGGGAGCGCGGCCATGGCTGCGTGGAGCGGACCCCAGTCAAACGCGCCTCCAGCCGCAGGACCGGCGGCTTCGACCAACGACCGGCCGTCCGGCAACACCCACCATTCCGGGCCTCGGACCGAGCGGGTCACACCGACGGCCGCAAGGGCGATGTTGACAAGGGCCGTAGGGCGATACCGCTCGCCGTTGACCGCCCACTCGATTGGGGCACGAGAGTCGTTGCGCCATACGGCGCGAGCCCGGTCCGGGTTGTCCGCCAACCATGCCTCGATTTCGGACCTCGTCGATGCATCGACACTGGTGGTCGGGCGCATCACCAGCTCGGTGCCGTCGGCAATCTGCCCGGAGCGCACCAGGCGGACCACGGTGCTCCCTTCGCGACGTCGGCGCTGCTTGGCGTCCACCGTGTCGTTGACGCGGCTCGGACTAACCAGCAACTCCTCCACCTCAGGCAACGGGTAGAGCTGCGAGACGGTGACGATCGTCCGATCTTCGAAGACTCGGTACGCCTGCACCGACTGGAGCGTGATGTGCACGCCCATCTGGTTCAGCCAGTGGACCGTTGAGGTCACAACCGGCGGGAATGAACCCGCGACCAGAACGATGCGCGGCTGGCTCAACACTTCAGCATCGAGTTCGACGACCCAGTCGAGAAGCGTCGCTCGAGCTTCGTCCTCCTCGACGGCGCTGCCCGTGCGCTGCCGCAGGGAACGAGCCAACTGTTCGACCAGGTCATCCTCCGTGAATCGTGAGGCCAACGCTGCGTACTTGATGGCTTGCATCTCGACGGTCTCGGGCGCCTTGTCTCGCTTGAGCTCAGCCACCACAAGGCGGCCGTCGCGATCGATGCCGAGTACGTCGAGGCGGTCTCGTTCACGGTCGCCAGTTGAGGAGCGCCAGCGGTCGTACTCGAAGGTGATCACCAGCACGTCAGGACCCAAGATCTCCGGATGGGCGATCACCCACTCCTGAAGGTCATCACGCTCTCGCAGCCCTGCGTCCGACAACGAGATCGGCGTTGCCGGCACCGCCGTCGCCCCATCCACCGTGTACACCCGCTCACCCGACACTGCCGCTCCCCGGATCGATTCGCCGTCAGGGTACGCAGTCGCGCATTCACGAGCAGCCTTCAGCGTGCAATCGACAGCTCAGAGTGTGCGAACGGACTCAGCGGATGGATCAGGGCCGCGCGCTCTTCGTCCGGACGCCTGCCGGTCAGCCCCCGAGGCTGTGGGCGAGGGTGGTGGCGGAGTCCCTGGTGAGGTTGCCGGTGATAGTGAAGGTCTCGCTGGCGAGGTCGGGGCCGTTGACGGCGGGGGCGGAGAGGACCTTGCCGTCGACCACGATGGCGATGGCGCCGTGCTCGTAGCTGGACGGGGCCGGGCAGGTCGCGCCGCCTTGGTAGCAGGCGTTGAACGTGTCGTTGGCCTGGTCGATCTTGGAGCGGCGGACGGTCACGGCCACGCTCCACTCGTTCTGGAGGGTGGCTTCGGCCGTGGCCAGGTCCTCACCGGTGAAGCCCACGGGGCCGACGGCGTAGCAGAGCGCCCCGTCCTCGCTCAGCAGCCGGTCGCCGGCGTCACCCACGGAGTCACACGTGCCGTTCACCGGCGCACCGACCGCCAGCACGGGCCGGAAGTCGAGCTGGATCTTCTGGGCGGCGATGGTGGTCTCCGACTCGGGCGGGGTGCTGGTGGTGGTCGTCGAGCTCGTTGTAGAGCTCGTGGTCGAGGTGCTCGTCGAGCTGCGCCCCGACGTCGTCGTCGACCCGGGGTCGCGGTCGCTGGAACCGCCCGAGGAGCACCCGGCGGCCAGCACCGCCACCAGACCTGCTGCCGCCATGACCTTGCTGATGCCCACCGTTCGCCTCCGGTCCTCGGGGCGTCGTGGCCGGTGGCCACCGTTGCTCCGCCGTCGAGGTCTTCACCTTGCCAGACGGCACTGACCACCCCCCGGACGCCACGCCCAGCGCCAGCGATCAGCAGCCGGCGAGGACCTGCACCAGCGTCGCCTTCTCGGCGAGGGTGACGGTGAGCCCCCAGCGAGCCTTGACGTCCACCCAGTCCTCGGCGTAGGTGCACCACGCCGTGCGGTCCGGCGGCAGCCACTCGTCCGGCGTGCGGTCCGACTTCGACTCGTTGGTCGACGCCGTCACCGCCACCAGCGTGTCAGGGTCGTCGAGGTCGTTGGCGAAGGCCAGGCGGCGCTCGTCGGTCCACGCCGAGGCGCCCGACCGCCAGGCGTCGGCCAGCGGGATCAGGTGGTCGATCTGGAGCTTGGCCACCTCGGTCACCACCACGCCGTCGTAGACCGACCGCCACCGCCCACCGGTCGACCGGCACTGCGCGTCCACCACCGGCGGCACGAGCGACTCCTCGATCAGCACCCGCTCCCGGGTGTTGCACTTCGTGGCCGGGTCGTAGCTCCAGTCGTCCCCGAACGCCGCCCGCCGGTACGGCGCCAGGTCAGCCGCCGGCACCGCCACCACCAGCCGGTCGACCATCGCCCGCGCCTCGCCGCCTTCGACGAGGGTGGTCGTCGTGCTCGAGGGGTCGACGATCGAGACGGTGGTCGTCGAGACCGCCCCAGCCGTGGCCGAACCGACGCTCGTCGGCGGACCGGGCGCCGTGCTCGGCGCGCCGGTCACCGATGTGGTGGTCCCCGGAGCAGCGCTCTGGTCGTCGCTCCCACCGGCGAGCTGCACGACCACGAGCACTGCGAGCACGGCCAGCAGCCCGCCGACGACGCTGCGCGCCGAGCGGGGCCAGCGACGAGAGCCTCGGCTCACTCGCAGGCGACCCCGTCGTCGTCACGGTCGAGGTGCGAGGCGTAGCCGGGGTCGCCCCGGTACAGCGGCGTGACGCCTGCGGCACGCGCCTCGCTGCAGTTGGCGTAGTAGGCGGACGGCGCCTGCGGGATCAGGGCCTGGGTCGGCAGTGGGGCCGTGGGCGGCGGCACGGTCGGCGCTGGCGTGGTGGGCGGAGCGGTGGTGGGCGCCACGGTGGTCGGCGGCGCCGTCGTGGGCGGCACGGTCGTGGTCGGGGCCAGCGTCGTGCTCGTGCTGGTCGAGGTGGTCGTCGGGGCCGCGGTGGTGGTCGAGGCCGTCGTCTCGGAGCGGGCGCTGGCACCGTCGACCAGGGCGACCTGCTCGGTCTCGTCCTTCTGCTCGTCGCTGCCGCCCGCTGCGGCGATGCCCAGCACCAGGACGAGGGTGGCGAGCCCGGCCGCTGCGAGCTTGGCGCTCTTGGGCCAGCCCTTCGACGGTTCCGGCTGCGGGGTCCATCCCGCTGGCGGTTGACCGCCGCCACCCGGAGGCGGAGGCGGAGCACCCCATGCAGGCGCCGCAGGTGGCGGAGGCGGTGCCCAACCCGGAGCGGGCGGCGGTGGCGGCATCGCGCCGGGAGCCGTCCACGGCCCCGATCCCGGAGGCGGCGGCAGCTGCCCGCCCGTGCTCTGACCGTGCGGCTGCCCGCCGTCGTTCCATCCGCCCATGTCGGTTCCCCCCCGAGTTGCGGCGCGGACCCCCCGCCCGCGCTCCGGGGACCGTACTGGTGCGGCCGTACCGAGCGCATGGGCCGAAAGGCACGGATCCTCGCGATCACCCGCCAGGGCGATTCGCCACCCGGACCTGGGCCCGGCTCAGGAGGCGGCGGGCCCACGATCCGGAGCGGGAGCTACGAGAAGGTGCAGGGTGGGGCGCGACGGATGGGGTGGGTCGGGCGTGTGTGGGTCGGAGGATGCTGGTGGACTTCGCCGAGTTGGTCGAGGACGAGGGTCGGGGGTTGGTGGCGGCGGCCACCGCCATCGTCGGCGATCGGCACCGGGCCGAGGAGATCGTGCAGACCGCGTTCGAGCGCTGCTACCGGCGCTGGGGCAAGGTCTCGCAGCTCGACAAGCCCGGCGCCTGGGTGCGGCGGGTGGCCATCAACGAGGCCATCTCCGTGTCGCGTCGGCGGTCGAACGAGCGCCGGGCGGTCCGGCGGTTCGACTCGCAGGCGGCCTCGATCGCGGTGGCCGACCCGTTGGCCGCCTTGGACGACGAAGGGCTGTGGGCCTCGGTCCGTGCCCTGCCGCCGGACCAGGCCTCGGCCCTCGCCCTGCGCTACGGCGCCGACCTCCCGGTGGCCGAGGTCGCCGAGACCCTCCAGCTGACCGTGCCCGCCGTGCGGTCGCTCCTCCACCGAGGCCGAGCCACGCTCCGGTCCTCGCCCGCCGTCCAGTCGTACGCCCCATGAGAGCAGGCCCGCCATGAACGATCCCACCGACCCGGTCCCGCCCGGCGACGACGGCGACGATCCCGTCCTCGTCGAGGCCGGCGCCCGCCTCCGCGCCGCCAGCCCCGCCATCTCCCCGGCCACCGTCGAGGTGGCCGTGCTGCGCCGCCGCACCCGCCGGGTGACGGCGCTGGCCGGCGCCTCGCTGGTGGTGGTCGCCCTCCTCGGCACGCTGCTGTTGGTCGACCGGGACTCGGGTTCGGGGTCCGACCCCGGCACGGAGCTGGCCAGCGCCAAGCCCGGCGCGCCCAAGCGCTCCGAGGTCGAGCACCTGCTCTCGACGCTCTCGAAGAAGCCGGTCGACCCCCGCACCGTGAAGCTGGTCAGCAGCGTCTCGACGTTCGAGGACTGCGACGGCCTCATCGGCGACCTCCGCAAGGTCGGCGCCCAGCACGTCGGCAGCAGCGGCTTCGGCGGCGACCCCCGGTACCTGCCGGTGGATGCGCGCCTGGACGCCGGGGTCGACAGGCAGGCCTACTCGGATGTCGCTCGCTCGTTGCCGACCACCGGTGCCGCCAGCCCCACCGCCACCGGCGACGGTGGGACCACGCTCGCCACCAACGTGCAGGTCGAAGGGGTCGACGAGCTCGACCACGTGAAGGCCGTCGGCACGCTGATCTACGACCTCGACGGCAAGGGCAACCTGCGCATCACCGACACCGGGTCCATGCAGGTCCTCGCCACGCTCGACGTCACCCCCGGCAAGGACGCGTCCGAGGGCGGCCCGAGCCAGGTGAGCCAGATGCTGGTGGCCGACGGGCGCGTCGCCCTGTTCGGCTCCGAGGTCGAGGTGTCCAAGCCGGTGGCCGGCGACCCGTCGGCCACCCAGGCCGCCACCGAGTACCTGACCGTCACGTTCGTCGACGCCACCGACCCCGCCAAGCCCAAGGTGTCCGACCGGGTTCGGGTGGAGGGCTCGCTGGTGGCGGCCCGGCTCGTCGACGGCGAGATCCGCCTCGTCACCACGTCGAACATGGCCGACCTCGGCTTCGTGGTCCCCACCACGCCCAACTCGGTGGCCAAGGCCCTCGAGCAGAACCGCCGCTCGGTCGCCGGGTCCACCGCTGCCGATTGGATCCCCGACTGGCAGCGAGCCGGCGAGTCCCCCCCAGCCCCTGGTGCCCTGCGGACGGGTGCACGTGCCCGACACGTTCTCCGGCGTGGCCATGACCTCCATGGTCACGTTCCCGCTCGGCACCGGCCGGTTCGAGCCGGCCGGTACGTCGATCCTGGCGCCGGCCACCACGCTCTACGCCGGGCTCGACAAGGTGGCCATCAGCTCCGAGGTGTGGGTCGACCCCATCGACCGCGACCGCCTGAAGTTCGACGACTGGCGCACCGCCATCCACGAGTTCAGCTTCGAAGCCGACGACGCCCCCACCTACGCCGGCTCCGGCATCGTCGACGGGTCCACCGTCGGCCAGTTCGCCTACGGCGAGGTCGGAGGCTCGCTCGGTGTCGTCACGTCCAAGGGCACGCCCTGGGACCAGGACCTCGACCGAGGCATCGACCTCACCATCCTCACGCCGGACGGCAAGGGCGGCCTGGCCCAGACCGCCACGGTCGGCGACCTGGCCAAGGGCGGCGGCGGGGCCAGCGCCGTGCGCTTCGTGGAGGACCGGGTGCTGATCTCCACGGGCCTGTTCGGCCGGGAGGTCCTCGTGCTCGACCTCACCGATCCCGCCAAGCCCCGCCAGGCCGGTCGCGTCACCCTCAGCGGTGCGCCCGGGTACTTCCACCCGCTGCCCGACCACCGGGCGCTGGTCATCGGCTCCCGCACCGACCAGGTGGGCACCGGCAAGGACAAGCAGTCCCGCAGCTGGGTGCAGGCGCAGCTGCTCGACGTCAGCAAAGCCGATGCGCCTCGCGTCCTCGGCGTCTGGGAGCGGCCGTGGACCAGCGACCAGGTCGGCGCCGACCACCACGCCTTCACCTACTGGCCCGGTCGCAACCTGGCCCTGTGGGGCCTGCAGAACACCCGCTTCGACGGCCAGCCGAACGAGGCCGCGGTCGTCGAGGTGAAGGGCGGCGTGAAGGAGGTGGCCGTGCCGGTCGCCAGCAAGCCCAACGCCGTCCCCTCGCCGTGCCCCACCGTCGACGTCACCGACGCCGAGGCCCAGCAGCTGCTGCCCGACGACGCCCTGGTGCTGCGCTGCGGCGACCAGTCGCAGAAGGAGCTCGAGTGGCCTCGCTACCAGTGCTACCGGATCGACAACGGCACGATCGCCCGCTTCGTCCCCGAGGACCAGCGGGCCGCGTCGTACTTCGAGTGCAGCCCGGCGCCCCAACCCACCGTCAGCCGCGTCCTCGTGGTCGACGGCAAGCCCATCCTCCTCACCGACCAGACCCTCGAGGTCCTCGACCCCGACACCTTCCAGTCCCGGTCGATCACCTACCACCCGTCATCGGGCCCCTACGGCGCCTACTGACGGCAGCCGGGCGTCGCCGCCGGTCGTGACCGAGGGTCAGACGACGAGGTCGCTCTTGGTCTTGCCGTTGCGGGACCAGTAGCCGTCGGTGCGGCCGAGGCGGAAGCGCTCGGGCTTCTGGGCGTCGGCGAGGAGGTCGGTCTCGAGCCAGAGGCGCTTGAGGTGGCGGACCCGGCCCGCGGCGCGGTCGTCCACGTAGGCCCGGCGGGCGTGGAGCACGTGGAAGTTGTTGACGAACTGGATGTCGCCGGGCTGCATGGTCATCTCCACCTGGTACTGCTCGTCGGCGCACATGGCGTCGACGCGGTCGAGGGCGGCCCGGGCCTCGGCCGACACCTCGGGGGCGTCCGCGTGGCGGCGCACGCTCTCGATGTACGGGCGGATGTAGCGCACGAACAGCCGCTCGCCGGCCCGGGTGCAGACCGGCATCGTGTACCAGCTGCGGGCGCCGGGGGCCTGCTCGCCACGGAGGTCGTAGGGGAACGGGCGGTAGAGGTGGGCGGCCAGCTCGGGCTCGTCGCGCACCAGGTCGTTGTGGATGCTCACCGCGTTGGCCACCAGGCTGGCGCCGCCGCTGGCCCCGGCGTCCAGGCACAGCAGGCCCACCAGGTCCGAGCCGTCGGAGTGGAACGGGAACGGCACCCCGCCGATCTCGTTGCCCCGGGCGGTGGGGTCACCGGGTGCCCGGCCCTGGTCGGTCACGTCGCCGAGCAGGTGGCCCTTGGCGTTCTGCGGCCACGGCCGGCCCAAGTGGGTGCCGATGCCCCAGTACATCGCCGACGCCTCGTCCTTGCTCAGCCGGTCCGCCGGCAGGCCCCGCAGCAGCACCACGCCCCGCCCGTCGATCAGCTCGTGGGTGAGCGCCTCGAGCTCGGCGCCGAGGGTGGGCAGCGGGAAGTCGTCGCGAGTGATGTCGAGCACGTCGTCGACCGTGGCCGTCGCCTGGGCGAGGGCGGCGTCGAGCTCGGCCACGTGCTCGTCGGTGAGCTGAACACGTAGCCCTCGCCCACGTCGTCCTGCCGCCACTCGCACGCCTCCTCGAGCGGGACGAGGGTGGCGGGGTCGACCGGCGCGCCCAGGTCGGCCGGGTCGGTGTCGAGCGGTTCGGCGTGCGTGCTCATCGGTGGACCTCCGGGGCGGGCTGGGGGCCGCGGACGAGGCGGCCGGGGAGGGCGTCGGAGGCGACGCCGGACCGGTAGGTGACCTGGCCGGCCACCACGGTGGCCACGTAGCCCTCGGCCGCTTGCACCAGGCGGCGGCCGCCGGCGGGGAGGTCGTGGCGGATGGTGGGACGGCGGGCGGTGAGGCGCTGGTGGTCGATCACGTTCACGTCGGCCCGCAGGCCCGGCGCCAGCACGCCCCGGTCGGCGAAGCCCACGGCCCGGGCGGTGGCCTGGGTCTGGCGGTGGACGAGCAGCTCGAGGTTGAGCTGGCCGTGGCTGCGGTCGCGGCCCCAGTGGGTGAGCAGCGTGGTGGGGAAGCTGGCGTCGCAGATGGTGCCGACGTGGGCGCCGCCGTCGGCCAACCCCACCACGGTGTTGGGGTGGGCGAGCATCTCGCCGGCGGCGTCGAGGTTGCCGTCGCCGTAGTTGAGCAGCGGCAGGTAGAGGAAGCCCCGGCCGTCGTCGGCCAGCATCACGTCGAGCGCCAGGGCGAAGCCGTCGCCGCCCTCGGCCGAGGCCCGGGCCGCCACCGACGTCGACGGGTCCGGCTCGTAGTCCGGCGGGTCGCCCAGGGCGTACATGCGGCCGAGGGCGGTGATGAGCCGGGCGCCGGGGGTGGGGGAGTCGGCCTGGCTCCGCTCGGCGGCGGCCAGCAGTCGAGCCCGGAACCGCGGATCGCGCAGCTCGGCCACCCGCTCCTCCAGCGGCAGCTCGGCGATCTCGACGTAGACCGGGTTGGCCATGAACGGGTTGAGCGTGCACTCCAGCCCGAGCAGCAGGCCCACCGCCCGGGGCGCGACCTGAGCGGTCATGGGCAGCCCGTCGGCGTTGGCCTGCGCCAGCAGGTCGAGCAGGTGCCGGTACCCGTCGCCCTGCGACTGCACCAGCGAGAACGACAGCGGCCGCCCGCTCTCCTCCACCATCTGCCGGCACAGGGCGAACTCGGCGTCGGGGTCGCCGAAGTCCGACACCACCTGCAGCACGCCCCGGCCCGTCGCCCCGATGGCCTTGGCGATGCCCACCAGCTCGTCGGCCTCGGCGGTCAGCGACGGCACCGGCTGCCCCTTGCTGGTGCGGTGGTTCAGCGTGCGGCTGGTGGTGAAGCCGATGGCCCCGGCCGCCACCGCCTCGGCGGCGATCTCGGCCATGGCGGCGATGTCGGCGGGCGTGGCCGGCTCCCGGTCAGCGCCGCGCTGGCCCATGACGTGGAGCCGCAGCGGGCCGTGGGGCACCTGCACGCCCAGGTCGGCGTCGAAGCGGCCTCGGCCCAGCACGTCGAGGAACTCCGGGAACGTTTGCCAGTCCCACGCCAGGCCCTCCTGCAGGGCGACGCCGGGGATGTCCTCGACGCCCTCCATCAGCGAGATCAACGTGTCGTGGTCGCCGGGGTGCACGGGGGCGAAGCCCACGCCGCAGTTGCCGGCCACCAGCGTGGTCACCCCGTGCCAGCTCGACGGGTCCAGCCGCCCCGACCACGTGGCCTGCCCGTCGTAGTGGGCGTGGATGTCGACGAACCCCGGCGTCACCAGCAGCCCGCCGGCGTCGAGCTCCTCGGTGCCGGGTGCGTCGACCTGGCCGACGGCCGTGATCGTGCCCCCGTCGATGGCGACGTCGGCCGTGCGCCGCGGCGCCCCCGTCCCGTCGATCACGGTCCCGCCCCGGATCACCAGGTCGTGGACGGGCGTGCCGGCAGCATCGGTCATGAGCGCTTCCCCTTGGTCGACCGCCGACGGGGTGGGGCCGACCACCGCCGACGGTACGACCTCCTGATCTGGCGTGCTCGCCGCCCCGCAGGTCAGCGCTCGGTGTCGTACCAGGTGCGGAGGCGGGCGAGGGCGGCCTGGAAGGTGCCCTCGTGGAGAGCCTGGTTGATCGAGCCCTCGACCATGCGGTCGTTGCGGACGACGGCGGTGAGGTAGCGCACGGCGTCGGTGACCGGCCCGGTGCGCAGGTGCTCGATGCCGTCCCACCCGTCCATCCACGCCATCCAGTCGAACGGCGTGATGGCGTCGACCGAGGCCAGCGCCGTCAACGTCGCCAGGACGTTGGGCGAGTAGTCGGCCCACGCGGCCTGCACCGACCCGTCCGCCAACCGCTGGCCCCCACGCCAGGTGACCCACTGGTCCGACGGCTCGCCGAGCACGGCGTCGACCGCCGTCCACAGCCGCGCCCAGCGCGCCTCGTCCGCAGCCAGCAGCCCCTCGACGATGAGTGCGTCCTCGCCCTCACGCTCCGTCTCGCTCACGGCCCCAGAACGTACCGAGCACCACCCATCCGTGCCACGCACCCGTCGGGGGCCGGGCCGGCTGGCATGGGCCCTTCACACGTTGCTCACGGGTTGGTGGGATGCTGGCGGCTCGTTCCGGGTCCTGGGGGTTGCTGCACCATGCGTCGTCGTCTTGCCTGCACCGCGTTGGCGGCCGTGGCCGTGCTGGCCGCGGCAGCCTGCCAGCCGCACCAGACCGTGCCGAGCGGGAAGGCGCCGCTGCGGTACCGGGACCCGATCTTCACCACCGTCAACAAGCAGGCCGACGTGGTCTACGGCAGCGCGACCACCCAGGCCGGCACCACCATGGCGCTGAAGATGGACGTCTACGCCCCCAAGGGCGACCCGGTCACCGCCAACCGCCCGGCCATCGTGTGGATCCACGGCGGGGCGTTCAAGAACGGCGACAAGACCTCGGCGGAGATCGTCGACGAGGCCACCACCTTCGCCAAGAAGGGCTACGTCAACGTCTCCATCAACTACCGGCTGTCGAAGGGCTGCTTCCCGGCGGGCCCCGAGTGCGTCCAGGGGATCATCGACGCCAAGCACGACGCCCAGGCCGCCGTCCGCTACCTGCGCCTCCACAAGTCGTCGATGAAGATCGACCCCGACCGCATCGCCATCGCCGGCTCCTCGGCCGGGGCGTACACGGCGCTGAACGTGGCCTACGGGTCCGAGGACGTGGGCACCAGCGGCAACCCGGGGTTCAGCTCGAAGGTCCGGGCGGCGGTGTCGCTGTCAGGCGCGGCGGCCACCACCACCCCGAGCGCCGGTGAGCCGCCCGCGCTGTTCTTCCACGGCGACGCCGACCCGGTGGTGCCCTACAGCGCCGCGGTCCGCACCGTCGACGCCGCCCACGCCGCCGGCCTCGAGGCCTACCTGACGACCTTCCCGGACGGCACCCACGTGCCCTACGGCAAGAACCGCACCGTGATCCTCACCCAGACCACCAACTTCCTCTACTGGGAGCTGGGGCTGGACGAGCTGAACGCCTGACGGCGGGCCTGCTCCCGGAAGCCGCGCCTGGCCCCGGGCGCGGCCGTGCCCGCCCAGGGGGGGAAGGGGCGGGCACGGTCAGTGGGTGGGGTTGACGCAGGAGTACCCCCGGCTCCGCACCCCGTAGAACCAGAATTCCGAGAAATCTTTCGGAGGCCGCATCCCCGCGCATCGCCCCTGGTCAGCGACGTGCGGGCGCCGGGCACCGCCGCCATCATGGGGCCATGGTGACGACGATCGACGTGCTCGAGGCCTTGGCGGCTGGCGACTGGGATGGTGCGGCCGAGCGGGCTGCGGTGGCGGGGGCCGACGATCCGGGCTCGCAGCTGGCGCTGGCGTTGGACCGCTTCCTCGGCGACCTTCCGGCGCCTGGCGTGTACGAGGCGCCCAGCGCCTTCGAGGCGTTCATCTCGAACGGCGGCAACGTGGTGCTCTACGAGCGGGCCATCGCCGCCCTCGCTGCGCTGCACGCCGACGAGCAGCCGGAGACGGTGCTCGACATCGGGTGCGGCGACGGGCGGGTGACCGCCGCGGTGTTGGGGCCGTCGACCGCTCGGGTCGACCTGGTCGAGCCGTCGGCCGAGCTGCTCGTGGCGGCTCGGGCTGCGGTGTCGGCGCCTGGGACGGTCGGCGGGCGAGAGGTGGTGGGCCACCAGGCCGGGGTGACCGAGGTGCTGGCCGGGCTCGACGCCGACGTGCGGTGGGACCTGGTGCAGTCGACCTTCGCCCTGCACGCCACCCACCCCGACGAGCGGCCGGCGCTCTTCGCCGCCCTGGCCGACCGGACCGACCGGCTGGTGGTCGTCGACTTCGACGTGCCGGCGTTCGAGGACCGTTCCCCCGAGCACCTGGCCTACCTGGCCGAGCGCTACGAGCGCGGCGTGCGGGAGTACGTCGACCACCCCGAGGTGGTGACCGGGTTTCTGCTGCCCGTCCTGGTCGGCCAGCTCGACCCGTCTCGCCCGCGGTACACGTTCGAGCAGCCGACGGCGGCCTGGGCCGAGCTGGTGGAGGCGGCGGGGTTCACGGTGGAGGTCGAGCCGGTCAGCCCCTACTGGTGGGCCGACGCCACGCTGCTCTCGGCCACCCGGCGCGCCTGAGGCGGCCACGGCCGCCGGGCGTCCCCTGGGGCCACGGCTGGGGATCCGTGGGATTGCCCCTGGCCGAACGCGGTCGGTGGGCTTACCATCACGGCACCCACAGGGGTCGATCGCGGGATCGACCCGGGTGCGTCCTGGACCCCCCAAGGGCGCCAACTGACTGCAGCGGGAGCAGACCATGAAGAACCCCCTCAAGCGCGTCGCCTTGGCGACCCTGACCATCGGCGCGGTGTTCGCGCTCGGCGCTGCCGGCGCCACCTTCGCCGCCGACGGCGGCAACGATCGGCCGCCTCCGGTCGGCGCGGCGCCGCCCTCGGCTCGGGCCGTGAAGCAGCTGTTCTCGGCGACCGACGAGTCGACCTACACCCCAATCACGCCGTGCCGCATCGTCGACACCCGCGTCAACGGCGGGCGGATCCAGAACAACCAGACCCGCACCTACTACGTGGGCGGCACGTTCGGCTTCGCTCCCCAGGGCGGCAAGAGCGGAGGCTGCGGCGTGCCGGTGGGCGCCACGGCGATCACCGCCAACGTCACCGCAGCCGACCCGGACGCCCAGGGCTACCTGCGGGCGTTCCCCAACGGTGCCGTCGAGCCCAACGCCACCACCCTGAGCTACGAGGCCACCGACACCGCCGGCACCGGCGCCAGCCTGGCCATCAACCAGGGCTCGGCGTACGCGCTGCGCATGGCCAACCACGGCGGCCCCACGCACCTCATCATCGATGTGACCGGCTACTACCAGATCTCCATGGCCGGCCTCATCAACTCGAGCAGCGATGGCGTCTACGCCGGCTCACGGGGCATCGTGAACTCGGTCCACCAGTCGACGGGCACCTACCTGGTGACCTTCAACCGAGACGTCCACTACTGCACGGCCCAGGCCACCACCTACAACGAGAAGGGCTACGCGATCACCGACACCTACCAGACCAGCAACAACCAGGTGCAGGTGCAGTCCTACAACAGCTCCGGCGTGCTCACCAACAACTACATCTACGTGACCGTCACCTGCTGACGGCCTGAGCCTGGAGCCTGCGCCGCCGGCCGGAGCAGGCTTCGGATGAGCGTTCGTCCCCGGTCGCCCTCGTGGCGGCCGGGGACGGTCGCGCCCCGGCGCCGTCACCACTCGGGCATCGGGTGGGCCGGGTGGGCCGGGTAGGCCGGACGGGTCGTGCCCGTTCGGGCCGGTTCAGGCGGGCTCGGTGGCGCCGCCGGCGGTGGCGGCCTCCGGACCGAACGCAGCGGCGTAGCGGTCGAAGTGGGCCTGCCACTCGTTGGTGGGCTCCGAGGTGGGGGCGTCGACCTCGGCGCCGCCGAGGTGCTCGGGCAGGCGGTCGAGGCAGACGTGCCAGCCGGCGGCGTTGCGGGCCGAGTGGCCGAGGACGTCGACGGTGTCGGTGAAGGTGAGCAGGCAGCCGCCGTCGGTCGTGGGCTCGAGCTCCATGCGGAGCTCGTCGGTGCCCCAGAGGAAGGCCAGGAGGCGGGGCGGGTCGACGGCGACCACCGCGCCGGTGAAGCCGAGGCTGGCATCCGCCGTGCCCCGGAAGCCGAAGCGGAGCGAGGCGCCGGGCTCGAGGTCGCCCTCGATGGTGGTGGGGAACCAGGCGGCGAGCTCGTCGGGCTCGGTGAGCGCGGCCCACACCCGCTCGACGGGGTGGGGGAGGAGCCGCTGGAAGCGGATCCGGTGGCGACCGCCGTCGTCGTCGAGGGTGGCGGCGTTCGGGTCATCGGTCATGGCGGGGGCCTTCCGGTGGGCGGTCGCCGTCGGCGCCGGTCTCGGCGTCGGTGGCGGTGGCGGTGGCGGCGAGGTGCTGCTCGAGGGCGTCGATGTGGGCTTGCCAGAAGCGGACGTGAGGATCGAGCCAGTGGGAGATCTCGGCCAGGCCATCGGGGCGGAGGCGGTAGCGGCGCTCTCGACCGACCGTCCGCACGTCGGCGAGGCCGGCGGCGAGCAGCGTGCGGAGGTGCTTCGACATGAGCGGCTGGGAGAGGCCGGTGCGGTCGACGAGCTCGCCGACCGTGTGCTCGCCGGCGTCCAGCAGCAGGTCGAGCACCAGGCGCCGGTTCGGCTCGGCGACCGCGGCGAAG
Organism: Aquihabitans sp. G128; assembly: GCF_019048865.1. Lineage (GTDB taxonomy): Bacteria > Actinomycetota > Acidimicrobiia > Acidimicrobiales > Iamiaceae > Aquihabitans. The sequence continues at coordinate 4,409,114 of NZ_CP077604.1, forward strand.
GCCATCGCTTCGAGCTGCTCGAGGGGCATCTCGCTGGGGTCTTCGATCACGATAGAAGCATGCCCCTGCGGTTATATAACCGTCAAGGCATACGTTGTGTTGGGGCAAACCCGCAGGTCAGCCCCACCGAGCACGCACGGGAGCCGATTGGCGCAGAATCTGTGCAGAATCGGCGCCAATCGCGGCACGTGCGGGTTGGGTGCGAGGGGGGCGGGCGTCGGCTCAGGTGGAGCGCTCGTCGACGCGGCCGTCGGCGTGGCGGGCGAAGCGGCCCTTGGTGGGGCCGTGGTGCGGCGCATCGTCGTCCCACGGCCAGCCGCCGAAGCCGGTCTCGCGGTAGTCGGCGAACGCCTGCTCGATCTCGTCCTCGGTGTTCATCACGAACGGCCCGTAGCGGGCGACCGGCTCGCCGATCGGCCGACCCTGCAGCACCAGCACCTCGACCGGCCCGCCGTCGCCCGCCTCGTAGGTCACCGGCACGTCGCAGCGCACGACGGCACCGGTGTCGGCGCCGAGCACGTGCCCGCCCACCACCAACCGGTCGCCTTCGAACACGTAGATCGTGCGGATGGTGTCGGGCCCGGCGGCGGCCGGCAGCTCGAGCGTGGCGCCTGCCTCGAGGGACAGGTGCCAGATGGCGAGGTCGGACTCGGCCCGGGCCGCCCACGAGCTGGGCGGAGGAGCCGACGGCGTCAGCCCGTCGTAGGTGCCGGCGATGACCGTGACCTCGGTCCGGCGTCCGGCGTCGTCGACCGACACCGACCGCGGCGTGTCCTCGGACCACAGCATGGTGAAGTACGGGTCGACGAGCTTGTCGGCCGCCGGCAGGTTCAGCCAGATCTGGAACAGGTGGAGGTCGTTGGGCCCGTCGGCGTGCACCAGCGGGAACATCTCCGAGTGGACCACGCCGCCGCCGGCGGTCAGCCACTGCGTGTCGCCCGCGCCGAACCGGGCGGTCGCGCCCAGGGAGTCGCTGTGGTCGATCAGCCCCGAACGCACGTAGGTCACGGTCTCGAAGCCCCGGTGCGGGTGTTGCGGGAACCCCGGCACGACCGAGCCGTGGTACATGTTCCAGCCGTCCTTCGAGGCGAAGTCGGAGCCGATCTCGCGCCCCTCCAGCGGCACCGCCGGGCCCAGCGTGCTGCTGCCCTCGGGGTAGTGGTCCAGGTGGTGGGCACAGAACAGGAACGGGTCGACCGTGGGCCACTGGGCGCCCAGCGGCACCTCCTGCAGCACCGGATCGACGACCGGCTCGACGGCTTCGTCAGCGGCAGACGGGGGAGCGGGGGCGACGGGATCAGCCATGGCATCCAGGCTACGGGGGCACCACAACCTCTCGGCCGGGCCGGGCCATGCCACACTCGCGCCGTGACCTCGATCGCCGCCGATGCGGCCACGATCGCGCCGGAGCCGGCCGCCAAGCCCCGGGTCACCTTCCCCTGCTTCGAGGGCCTCCGGGCGCTGGCCGCGGTGATGGTGGTGGTCCACCACGCGTCGAGCCTGGCCGGACCGGCCCACACCCCGAGTGCGATCCGCATCCCCGCCGAGGTCATGGACTCCGGCGTCGCCGTCTTCTTCGTCCTCTCGGGCTTCCTGATCTACCGCCCGTTCGCCGCCGCCCACCGCGACGGCCGCGCCCAGCCGCCCACGCTCGCCTTCTGGTGGCGCCGCCTGCTGCGCCTCGTGCCCGCCTACTGGCTGGCGCTCACCTCCTTCTGGTTCCTCGGCAGCTTCGACCTGGGCCGCGACTGGTGGCGCTACTACCTCTTCCTGCAGATCTACTCCCGCACCACGGTGCTCGGCGGCCTCGTCCAGGCCTGGAGCCTCTGCACCGAGGTCACCTTCTACCTGGTCATCCCGCTGTGGGCGTACCTCGTCGGCAAGCTGGTCCGCAGCCCCAAGCGGGCCACCGTCGTCGACCTCGCCGGCTGCGCCCTGCTCTACGTCGCCGGCTTCGCCGCTCGGGCGATCGTCTCGAACCGCAACCCCACCTGGCGGGGCCTGGCGTTCCAGTGGCTGCCCACCAACACCGACCTGTTCGCCGTCGGCATGGTGGTCGCCGTCGTCTCGGTGGCGGCGGGCGAGAGCGACCGCCTCCGCGCCACCATGGACCGCCTCGCCCAGCCCGCCCTGGCCTGGTGGGCCGCCGCCATCGCCCTGTTCGCCTGGTACGCCTGGCGCGCCGGCCCGGCCGTCGGTGAGCAGCTGAACGACCCCAACGGGGCCTACCGGGGCTTCTTCTGGCAGCAGCGCCAGTTCACCCTCGGCCTGCTCTCGCTGCTGATCCTCCTGCCCGCCGCCTTCGGGGACCAGGACCGCGACCCGGTCCGCCGCGTCCTGCGCTGGCGGCCCGTCGCCTGGGTCGGCGCCGTCTCCTACGGCCTCTACCTCTGGCACTTCGACTGGATGAAGCGGGTCCTGCCCCACGCCGGCAACCCCCTCACCGGCGACGGTGGTTGGCCCGGATGGTTCGCGCTGCCCGCCGGCAGCAACGGCTTCCTCGCTCTGCTCGCCATCGGCCTCGGCGCCGGCCTCCTCTTCGCCGCCGCCAGCTGGGACCTCCTCGAGCGTCCGCTGCTGCGCTTCAAGGGCGTGGTGGGCGCCAAGGCCCCCGGCGCCGTCCCGCCCGTCCCGGTCCCACCCGCCCCGGACCCGCCGCCCACCTGAACGGGGTCCACGAGCGCGGCGCGATCGAGGTCGGCAGACTGGCCCGGTGACCCAAGGACGAGCGATCGTGATCGGTGCCACCGGCCAGATCGGACGGGCCACCGTCGACGCCCTGGCCGCCGCCGACTGAGCCGTGACCGCGGTGCACCGCGGCACCCTGGCCGAGCCGCCACCGACCTGGGCCGAGCACGGCGTCACCGAACGCCGGGTCGACCGAGCCAGCGACGACCTCGACGGCCTGCTCGCCGAGGGCGCCGACCTGGTGGTCGACGCCATCGCCTACGACGAGGCCGACGCCCGCCGCCTCCTCGCCCACGCCGACGACCTCGGCCACCTCGTCGTCATCTCGTCGGCCTCGGTCTACGCCGACGCCCGGGGCCGCACGCTCGACGAGGCCACCGGCGTCGACGACTTCCCCGACTTCGTCGGCCCCATCCCCGAGACCGCCGCCACCATCGCGCCGGGCCCCGCCAGCTACAGCACCAGGAAGCGCCTGCTGGAGGACGAGCTGCTGGGCCAGGACGCCGTGCCGGTCACGGTGCTGCGGCCCTGCGCCATCCACGGCCCCGGCTCCACCAGCCCCCGGGAGCTCTGGCCCCTGCTGCGGGCCCGGTCCAAGCGGCCGAGCCTCCCGCTCGCCTTCGGCGGCGAGAGCACGTTCCACACCACCAGCGCCACCAACCTGGCCGAGCTGATCCGCACGGTGGCCGAGCAGCCCGGCACCCGCACGCTCAACCACGGCGACCCGTTCCCCCACACCGTCGCCGAGATCGCCCAGGTCGTGGCGGCCACCGTCGGCCACACCTTCGAGCTGGTCCCGTTCGACGGCCCGTCGCCGGGCGAGGGCGTCGGCGACAGCCCCTGGGCCGTGCCCAAGCCGTTCACCGTGGCCATGGACGCCGCCACCGCGCTGGGCTACCGGCCGGTCACCAGCTACGCCGCCGCGGCGGTCGACACGTGCCGCTGGCTCGAGGAGCAGCTCGACGCCGTCGACCGGTGGGAGGACGCCTTCCCGAAGCTCCCGCAGTCCTACGGGCCGCACTTCTTCGCCGCCGACGCCGAGGACGCCTGGCTGGCCGAGCACCACCCGCACACCTGAGCCGGCGAAGGCGCACGCGCCGCACCCGGACCCTCGGTACGATCCGCACCGCTCCGCACCCGGGGCGGCGAACGGTGAAGAGGAACCCCATGGCACTGGTGTCACCCCCCGATGCGGCCTTCCTGCTCTCGGAGTCCCGGGCCACGCCGATGCACGTGGGCGGCCTCCAGGTCTTCGAGCTGCCCGAGGGCGTCGGCCCCGACTGGCTCCGCGAGCAGTACGAGCGCATGCTCACCCACGACGACGTCTCGCCGCTGTTCCGCAAGCGCCCCTACCGGTCGCTGCGCACCGGTGGCCAGTGGGCGTGGCGCGACGACGAGCAGCTCGACCTCGAGTACCACGTCCGCCACTCGGCGCTGCCCGAGCCCGGCCGGGTCCGCGAGCTGCTCGCCCTCGGCTCGCGCATGCACGGCTCGCTGCTCGACCGCCAGCGCCCGCTCTGGGAGCTGGTGCTGATCGAGGGCCTGGAGGGCAACCGCTTCGCGGTCTACACCAAGGTGCACCACGCCATGGTCGACGGGGTGGCCGCCCTGCGGCTGCTCGAGCGGTCGCTGACCACCGATCCCAACGCCGAGGTCGACCCGCCGTGGGAGTACCGGCCCCGCCGCCGCGAGGCCGAGGACGGCACCGCCCACAACCCCGTCGACACCGCGGTGGAGACCGCGCTCGAGGTGGTGCGGGGCGGCCTCGACCTGGTGTCGCTGGCCCCCAGCCTCCTGCGGTCGGCCCGCCTGGCCATGGACGAGGAGCTGGCGGCGTTCCCGTTCAAGGCCCCGCCCACCATGCTCAACGTGCACATCACCGGGGCCCGCCGCTTCGCCGCCCAGAGCTGGAGCTTCAGCCGGGTCCGGGCCGCGGCCAAGGCCGCCGGCGCCACGGTCAACGACCTCGTGCTGGCCATGTGCTCGGGCGCCCTGCGCCGCTACCTCCTCGAGCACGACGGCCTGCCGGAGGAGTCGCTCACCGCCATGGTCCCGGTGTCGCTCCGCCTGGACGACAGCGACGCCGGCAACGCCGTCGGCGCGGTGCTCACCTCGCTGGCCACCAACGCCGAGGACCCGGGCCAGCGCCTTGCGCAGATCCGCGAGTCCATGGGCATCGCCAAGGACTCGCTGCGCGGCCTGACCCCGCTCCAGATGCTGGCCGTGAGCGCCGCCAACATGGCGCCGTCGCCCATCGTCTCGATGCTCGGCGGCGGCGAGGGCTGGCGGCCCCCGTTCAACATCACCATCTCGAACGTGCCGGGCCCCCGCGAGCCGCTCTACCTGAACGGCGCCCGCCTGCAGGGCGTGTACCCGATGTCGATCCCGTACCACGGGCAGGCGCTCAACATCACGATCACCAGCTACGTGGACCACCTCGAAGTTCGGCCTCACCGGCTGCCGCCGTCGGGTCCCGCACCTCCAGCGCCTGCTGGTCCACCTCGAGGAGTCCCTGGCCGAGCTGGAGCGGGCCGTCGGCACCGGCGGCGACGCCCACCCCCAGCTCATCGACGCCGCCATCACCGCGGCCGACCCCAAGGGCACCGTCGCCGAGTCCGGCGGTCGCACGGTCGCTCGCAAGGCCGCGCCCCGCAAGCGAGCCCCCGCCAAGAAGGCGGCCCGCAAGGCGCCCTAGATCGGCAGGTCGCCGGTGGCGGTGCGGGTGGAGCCGTGGTCGCGGTACGCAGCGATGGTGCGCTGGGCGATGCGCATCTGGTGGACCTCGTCGGCGCCGTCGGCGAAGCGGGCCCAGCGGGCGTGCTGGTACATGTGGGCCAGCGGGGTGTCGGTGCTGTAGCCGAGGGCGCCGTGGACCTGGATCGAGCGGTCGATCACCCGGCCCAGCATGTTGGCCACGAAGTGCTTGGCCATCGACACCTCGCTCTTGAAGTCGAGGCCGTTGTCGATCCGGTAGGCGGCGTGCAGCACCATGAGCTTGGCCTGGTACAGCTCCATGGTGGAGTCGGCGATCATCCACTGGATGCCCTGCTTCTCGGCCAGCAGGGAGCCGTGGGCGAACCGGTTGAGCGAGCGGTCGACCATCATGTCGAGCGCGGTCTCGGCCTGGGCGATCCAGCGCATGCAGTGCGCCAGGCGGGCCGGGCCCAGCCGGCTCTGGCCCAGCAGGTGGCCCTCGCCGCGCCCGCCGAGCATCTGGCTGTTCGCCACCCGCAGGTCCTCGATGACGATCTCGGAGTGGCCGCTGCCGCCGTGCATGGTCTCCACCTCGCGCACCCGGTTCCAGCCCTCCGACGGGATGTCGACGATGAACGCGGTGTTGGCCGCCTGGGGCAGGTCGGGCGAGTCCTCGGTGCGGCAGATGAGGATGGCGAACTTCGCTCGCTGGGCGTTGGAGATGAACCACTTGTGGCCGTTGATCACCCACTCGTCGCCGTCCTGGACGGCGGTGGTCTGGATGAGCGTGGGGTCAGATCCCGCCACCTCGGGCTCGGTCATGGCGAAGCAGCTCATGGCCGTGCCCTCGCACAGCGGCCGGAGGTACCGCTCCTTCTGCTCGTCGGTGGCCCACTTCAGCAGCGTGTGCATGTTGCCCTCGTCGGGCGCCATGCAGTTGAAGACGAAGGGGCCGTAGTAGGCCTTGGCCGCCTCGGCCTGGACCATGGCCAGCTCCACGTGGCCCAGGCCCATGCCGCCCCACTCCTCGGGCATGTGGGGGAGCCAGATGCCGGCCTCCTGCGCCTTGGTGCGCATGCCGATCAGCTTGACGAGGTACTCGTGGCGGTCGTCGAGGTGGTCGGGGTCGGTGAGCTCGGCCTCGGTGGGCTTGATCACCTCGTCGACGAACGTCCGGATGCGCAGGCGCAGGGCGTCGAGCTCGGGCGTGAGGGTGAAGTCGATGGTCACGGCGCCGCATCGTAATGCGAGCGCATTAGCTGTCAAGGCGGACCAGGGGGGCCCGCCGATCGCCCGAACGCAGGCAGGAGGGCGCGGGAGCGGTCGGGAACCCACCCCTAAGGTTCCGCGTCGGGCGAGGTCAGGAGGGCATGCGCATGAAGCAACAGATCCTCCCGTCGCTGCCGCCTGCGGTGGGGCGCGGTGCCGAGTTCGCGGCGATCGTCGACCTGCTCCACGGGGCGTCGCGCGCTCGGCCCACCTGCGTGGTGGTCGAAGGCCCGCGTGGTGCCGGTCGGACCCGCTTCCTCGCGGCGGTGGCCGAGCGGCTGGCCGCCCTCGGCGTCGCCGCGCTCGTGGTGGACGACCTCCACCGCCCGGGCGCCGCCGATCCGAGCGGCCTGGCCGACCCGGCGGCGCTCGACCCGGCCATCGGCAGCGTGGTGGTCTCGCTGCCGTCGGGCGCGCCGCACCCGGCGGCGCTCCACCGCCTGGCCGACGCCGGTTGGGACCTGCGGCGGCTGGTCCTGCCCCCGCTGGCGGTGGGCGACGTGGCCCTGCGCCTCGGCCGCGACCGGGCCGACGCCCAGGTGGAGGCGGTCCACCGGGCCTCGGGCGGCAACCCGGCGGTCCTCGCCGCCCACGGCGCGCCGAACGGGGTGGCGCCCTCGGGCGAGGGCCGCGCCGCCCTCGCCGCGCTGGCCCGGACCTGGCGGGCCGACCTCGCCGCCTCCGCCGACCCCCGGGTCGCGCTGGTCTGGCGGGCCGCAGCGGTCGCCGGGCCCCGGTTCGACCTGGAGGTGGCGGCCGCCGCCGCCGAGCTCGACCTCGCCGCCACCGCCCGGGCGCTCGACGTGCTCGTGGCCGCCGGCCACGTCGTCCCCGCCGACGGCGTGCCCCGGTTCGCCCACGCCCAGCCGGTGCTGGCCGAGGTCCTGCTCGACGACGTCGACCCGGCCTGGCGGCGGGCGGCGCACGCCCGCGTGGCGGAGGTGCTGGCCGCGGCCCACGCCTCGGGCCCGGTCCTCGTGCGCCACCTCGTGGGGCGGAGCGAGGCGGGAGACGAGGGCGCCATCCGCGAGGTGCAGGCTCAGCTCGACGCCCTCGGCGAGCCGGACGGCACCCGCGCCCGGGCCGGCTCCCCCTCCTGCGGGGCCTGGTGGCGCTGCTCCCGCCGACGGACGGCCGGTGGGCGGGTGCGCAGCGGGCGCTGGCTGTGGCCTGCGCCGCCGACGGCGACCTGTTCGGGTGGCGGGCCACCATGGCCGGCCTGGAGGCGGCCGGGCTCGCCGCTCCCGCCGAGGTGGCGGCGCTGGCCGAGGTCGAGCTGCTCAGCGGTGACCTCGAGGGCACCCAAGCCCGGTTGGCCGGGGCCCTCGCCGTCGCCCGTGAGCCCGGCGCACGGGCGTTGCTGCTCGCAACGCAGACCGCGTGCGCGCTCTACCTCGGCCGCACGTTCGACGAGGCCCGGGACACCGCCGAGGAAGCGATCGGTGCCCTCGACGCCGACGCACCGGTCGGGGTGCGCGTGGCCGTCGCCGGCGCAGCGGCGTGGGCGGCCGCCATGGCCGGCGCCAAGGACCAGGGCGAGGTGCTGGCCGAGGCGCTGGCGCGCTTCGACGCCGCCACCGACGACGAGCTGGCCACCGCCGTGCTCGGCGCCCACCTCGTGGCCCAGGCCGCCCTGTCCGGCCAGCAGCTGGAGCGGGCCGAGCGGGTGGCCCTGCGCCTCCGGTCCATCGCCGGGACCAGCGGCCAGGCCCACCTGCTGGCCTACCTCGACATCACCGTGGCCCGCAGCCACCTGTTCCAGGGCCGGCTCGACGAGGCGTCGTCGCGGTTGACGTCGGTCATCGAGCGGCTCCGCCTCGGCGACGGCGGCCTGCACCTGGCCTTCGCCCGCGCCACGCTGGCCTACGTCGACGCCCTGCAGGGCGACCACGACGCCGCTCGGCGGGCGGTGGCCGAGGTGTTCGCCCTGCTGCTGGAGGAGCGAGGCTCGCTGCTGCGGAGCGGATCGCTGATCTTCGCGGCCCACACCCTGGCCAACGTCGGGGCCACGGCGCGCGCCGCCGACGCGATGCTCGAGGGCGGTGGCGGGCCGGGCCTCCAGCAGCTGCCGGCGGTCGACCGGGCCTACGGCTACGAGATCCTGGCGGCCGCCGCCGTCGAGGCCGGCGAGCTGGGTCTGGCCCGGCGCTGGGTCGACGCCGCCCAGGCGTCGGCGTCGGGCCTCATGTCCACCGCGGCGGCCGAGCGGGCCGCCGCTGCGCTGGCCGTCGCCGAGGGCGACCACCGCAGCGCCCAGCAGGCCGCCCGCCGCGCCCGAGACGCGTCGGAGACCGCCGGCGGCCGGTTGGAGGAGGCGCGGGCCCGCCTGCTCGAGGGCCTGGCCCGCTCGGCCGGCGGTGAGCGGGACCCCGCCGTGGTCGAGCTGCTGTGGGTGCACCGGACCTGCGCCGAGCTGGGGGCCTCGACGGTGGGTGCGGTGGCCAGCCGCCAGCTGCGTCGCCTCGGCCGGCGAGCACCGGCCGCCGTCGACGGCAGGGGCCTGAGCGACCGGGAGGCCGAGGTCGGCGCGCTCATCGCATCGGGCTTGACCAACCGGGAGATCGCCGCCTCGCTGTTCATCAGCGAGCGCACCGTCGAGTCCCATGCCGCCAAGGTGCTGGCCAAGCTGGGCGTGCGGACCCGCTCGGCGGTCGCCGCCGTGCTCGCCGGGGGCCCGGTGCTCGACCTCGACGAGCCCGTCGCGGCCGTGCCGGAGCCGGCCGCCGTGCTGCAGCCGCTCGCGCTCGACGGGCCGTCCGGCGACGAAGCGACGGTGGCCACCACGCTGGTGCGCCGCCGCGCCGCCATGGCCCAGCGGGTCGAAGCCGACGGACCGACCGACGCGATCGCCGCGGAGCGGGCCGCGGTGGCGGGCGCGGGCGACCCCGAGGCCGTGGCGGCGACGGCCGCCGCAGCCCGCCGGGCCGAGGAACGGGGCGCGGCGCACGAGGCGGCGGGGTGGTGGGAGGTGGCGGCCGGCCTGCTGGCCGACGCCACCCCCGACCGTCGTGCCGAGGTCCTGGCGGCGTGGGCCGACGCCCTCGAGCGGGCGGGAGCCGCCGCTGAGGCCCAGCGCGTGGTCGACGAGCTCGTCGAGCTCGTCCCGAGCGGGGACGACCTCGGCGCCACCCGGGCCCGGGAGCGGGCCGACCGGCTGGCCCACCAGCGCGGCACGCCCTTGGCCGCGGCCGAGACCGTCGGGGCCCGGGCCCGTCGGCGGCGCGCCTTCCTCGACCCCGCGCCGCTCCCGGCGCTCGACGCCGACGACCGTGTCGCCCTCGATCGCCCCGACGGCCTCGACCCGCTCAGCCGGTGCTTCGTGGCCCTCACCGCCCGCCGCGTCGAGGGACGGAGCCCGGTCGCCCACCCGTCGCTCGACCCGGTCCTGGCCGAGCTCGGCCTCGTCCCGGGGTCGAGCGCCGCCACGGGCCCGACCTCCTCCGACGGGCTCGACCTCGGGGAGCGGGCCGAGGCCCTGGCGCTGGCGGCTTGGTGGGGCTTCCTCGAGGGACGGGCCGAGGTCACCGATGCCGCGCTGCGCGCCCTGCTGGGCGGGGACCTCCCGCCGGAGGCGGCGCCCTGGGCGCTGCCGGCCCGGCTGACCCGGGTGCTGCACCTGGTCTGCACCGGCCTGGTGCCGGTGGCGGCGACCGAGGCATCGTCGCTGCTGGCCGAGGCCCGCACCGCCACCGACCCGCTGCCCCGCCTGCTCGGCGTGGCCGGTGCGTGCATGGTGGCGGGCGTGGTCGACGACCTCGGGCCGGCGGGGGCCCTGGCCGACGAGGTGGAGCTGCTCGCCGAGGCGGTGGCGCCGTCGCCGTGGCGGGCCTGGGCGCTGGCCCAGGCGGCCAGCGGGCACGTCGTGGCCGGCCGGTTCGACCGAGCCATCCAGGCGCTCGTCGCCGGCGCCGGCGGGCCCCGGCTCCCGCTGCTCATGGGCCCGGACCGGTCCTACGCCTTCGAGCTGCTCGTGCACGCCCACCTGGCGGGCGGGGATCGGGCCGGCGCCGTCGCCGCCGCGACCTGCGCCGACGAGGTCTGCACCGACCTGGGCTCCGTCCACGACCGCCGCCGCCGGAGCGCCATCGCACTGGACGCCGGCGACCACGCCGCCGTGCTCGCCCTGCTGGCCCCCTTCGAGGCCGACGCCGCCGCCACCCCGCTCGACCAGATCATGACCGGGCGCCTGCTGGCCTCGGCCCGGGCCCAGACCGGCGACCTCGAGGGTGCCGGCGACGAGCTGGCCCGGGTGGAGCGCCTCGCCTACGCGATGGGTGCGGACTACGAGGGCTCCCGCATGGCCCGGGAGCTGCGCACGCTCGGCCGTCGACCGCACCGCCCGGCCCAGCCCGATCGGCGCGTGCCGGGGCTGACCTCCCGCCAGACCCAGGTGGCCCACCTGGTGGCGGCGGGCCGGACGAACCGGGAGATCGCCGGGGTCCTCTCGCTGTCGGAGAAGACGGTGGAGGGCCACGTGTCGAGCATCCTCCAGCGCCTCGACGTGCGGTCCCGGGTGGCCGTCGGCGCCGCCGTGCGGGCCGCCGAGCCGCACCCCGACGATCTGCGCTGAGCCGCCTGCGGCTCAGCGATCTGCGTGGTTCCGTGGTTCCCCCCCTTTCCCGAGGCAGGGCCCGGCCCGCACGATGCAGCGAGGCGGGGGCGCGGCCGCGCCCCGGCCTCCGCCTCCCCGGAGGCACGAGCCCAAACGGAGCACCCATGAACCCCACGTCCCGTCGCCTCGGCGCCATCGTCCTGTCCGCCTCGCTGCTGTTCGCGGCCGCCGCGTGCAGCTCCGACTCCTCGGACGGCGCCGACAAGCCCACGACCACCGCGGCCAAGGCCACCGACGACACCACCGCGACCGACGACACCACGGCGACCACGGCCGGCGGCGGCGAGGCCGATGCCGGCACCTGCGTCGAGGACAGCAACGAGCTCTCCGGCAGCTCGACGGTGGTCTGGAAGGACGGCGACCCCGTGGCCGACAAGACGATGACCTTCACCGACGACGGCTCGCTCGACCCGGGCAACCTCGACGTGGCCGTCGGCGAGCAGTTCTTCGTGGCCAGCCCGGCCGGTTCGGACCTGCGCTCGGTCAAGATCGGCTGCGCCGGCGGCCAGACGGTCCCCGGGGGCATCACCGCCGGCTTCGTGATCAACGCCGCCGGCACGTACACGATCACCGACGAGGCCGCCGACGGCTACGCCGGCGCCGACGTCGGCACGGTCACCGTCAAGTAGCCGGCGGTCACCCTTCGTCGGGCCCCACTCCCCCGTGGGCTCGGCCGGGGCCGGTCGGCGACCCGAGTCGCCGACCGGCCACCACCACCCCAGGTGGACGCAGACGGCTACCGGACGATCTTGACCTCTTCGTAGTCGCTGGGGTTGAGCCCGAGCTCGCGCAGCTGGGCGTCGCCGAAGTTGATGTCGCCGCCGGCGTACTCGCCGGTGGTGGGGTTCAGCCAGTAGCGGTCGTAGCTGTTGTCCACCTGGTAGGTGGTCCCGCTGCTGGTGGCGACGGTGTTCTCGTCGTTGATGTAGTTCAGGAAGCCCCGCTGGGTGGCGTCGCCGGCCTCCATGCGGTCGTAGAAGCCGGCCACGCTGGCATCGTTGGCCGACTCGATCGCCGCCATCCGCTCCTGGTGGCGCTGGGCGCTGCTCTGGATGGCGGCCATGTTGGCCTGGTGCTGCGAGGTCATGGCGGCGGTGTTGGCGTCGATCTGGGCCAGCACCTGCTGGTGGCGGGCGTTCTGCTGGGCCGTCCACTCCGGGTTGGTCTGCTCGGTCTGGGTCATGGCGGCGAGCATCGGGCGGTAGGTGGCCACGTCGCCGGTGGTCGAGAGCCCGAGGACGCTGGCGGACCAGAAGTCGCCGGAGTCCATGGTCGTGCCCACGATGAGGGCGTTGACCGTCGTGCCGTCCTCGTCCTCGTAGCTGAAGTGCAGGTTCACGATGGCGATGCCGGGGGCGGCGAGGCCCCGATCGGCGAAGGCCTGGGCCAGGCCCGCCTCGGCGTCGGCGTCGGTCTCCACCGAGCCCAGCTGGAAGCCGGGCAGCTTCCCGAACTTCTGCTGCACGTACGCCGGCATGTACTCCGGCGCCGGCGAGTAGCTCTTGAGCTCCATGAAGTCGAGCTTGTTGCAGAAGTCGACGGTGACCGGGTTGGCCGTCGCCGGGTTCCAGTAGCTCGGGATCTTCGGGTCGCCGATGAACAGGACGGTCTTGCCGTCGGGGCTCACGGAGTTGATGACCTCGTGGGTCACCTGGCCCTCCACCGAGGAGTACACGAGGTTGTTCCACCCGTTGGGCACGCCGATCGAGAACGCGTTGTGGACCGGGTCCGACACCGTCACCAGGTCCTCGGTGGGGCCGGACTCGGCCTCGGGCTCGTCGGGGATGACGTCGCCCCGGCCCTCGTCGGGATCGGTGGTGGTGGTCGCCGCCGGCGCCTTGCCGGTGCTCGGTGCGTCGGTCGTCTTGGTGGCGGCCGTCGTGGTGGTGGCCTTGGCGGCGTCGTCGTCGCCGGTCCCGGTGGCTCCGCAGCCGGCGAGGAAGCCGGCGAGGGCGAGGGTGGTCAGGGCGGCACGGAGCCCGAGGTGTCGTCGCATCCGGGCGACGGTACGGACGTGCCGCGAACGGGCCGCGAACGACCCCCGGCTTCACCCGGCCGGGGGTCGCCCGTTCGAGCCGGTGCTCAGCCCTCGGCGTGGGCCCGGCTGGCGGCGGAGAGCACGGCCCGCAGCGACGCCGTGATGATGTTCTCGTGGGTGCCGATGCCCCAGCGGGTGGTGCCCTCGCCGTCGACGGTCTCGACGTAGGCCACGGCCTTGGCGTCGGCCCCGGCGCCCAGCGAGTGCTCGGAGTAGTCGACCACGTCGACCTGCACGCCGAGGCCGGTGCGCACGGCGTCGACGAAGGCGGCGATGGGGCCGTTGCCCGAGCCGGTGATGGTGGCGGCCTCGCCGCCGGCGAGGACCTGGGCGGTGATGGTGGCGTTGCCGTCGGCGTCGGTGGCCAGCTCGTTCGAGCGCAGCTCGAAGTGCGGCGACTCCGGCAGGTAGGTCACCGAGAAGGTGTCCCACATGGCGCCGGGGGTGATCTCGGTGCCGGTGTCCTCGGCAATGGTCTGGATGGTGCGGGAGAACTCGATCTGCAGCCGGCGGGGGAGGGCGAAGCCGTGCTCGGCCTCCATGATGTAGGCCACCCCGCCCTTGCCGGACTGGCTGTTGACCCGGATGACCGCCTCGTAGGTGCGGCCCACGTGGGCGGGGTCGATGGGCAGGTAGGGCACGGCCCACTGCTCGTAGTCGTGGCCCCGGCCGGCGGCCTCGGACTCGGCGTACAGGGCGGCGAAGCCCTTCTTGATGGCGTCCTGGTGCGAGCCGGAGAACGCCGTGTAGACGAGGTCGCCGGCGTAGGGGTGCCGCTCGTGGACCGGCAGCCGGTTGCAGTACTCGGCGGTGCGGCGGATGGCGTCGATGTCGCTGAAGTCGATGGTGGGGTCGACGCCCTGGGCGAACAGGTTCATGCCCAGCGTCACCAGGTCGACGTTGCCGGTGCGCTCGCCGTTGCCGAACAGGCAGCCCTCGACCCGGTCGGCGCCGGCCAGCACGCCCAGCTCGGCGGCGGCCACGGCGCAGCCCCGGTCGTTGTGGGGGTGCAGCGAGAGGGTGATGGCCTCGCGGTTGCGGACCGTGCGCAGGAACCACTCGATGGTGTCGGCGTACAGGTTCGGCGTGTACATCTCGACGGTGGCCGGCAGGTTCATGATCAGCTTGCGGTCGACCGTGGGCTCGATGACCTCGGCCACCGCGTCGCAGATCTCCACCGCGTACGACAGCTCGGTCCCGGTGTAGCTCTCGGGCGAGTACTCGTAGCGCACGAAGGTCTCGGGGATCTCCTCTTCGAGCTTGCGGCACAGCTTGGCGGCGTTCACCGCGATCTCGGTGATGCCGTCCTTGTCGAGCCCGAAGACCACCTTGCGCTGCAGGGTGGAGGTCGAGTTGTAGAAGTGGACGATGGCCTCGCGGCTGCCACGGATGCTCTCGTAGGTGCGGCGGATGAGGTCCTCGCGGCACTGGGTCAGCACCTGGATGGTGACGTCCTCGGGGACCAGGTCCTCCTCGATCAGCTGGCGCACGAAGTCGAAGTCGGTCTGGCTGGCCGACGGGAAGCCCACCTCGATCTCCTTGTAGCCCATGGCCACCAGGGTCTGGAACATCTTCAGCTTGCGGGTGGGGTCCATGGGGTCGATCAGGGCCTGGTTGCCGTCGCGCAGGTCGACCGCGCACCACTGCGGGGCGACGGTGAGGCGGTTGTCGGGCCAGGTGCGATCACGAAGGTCGAGCGGCACGTACGGGGCGTACTTCTCGAACGGCATCGTCTTCGGGTTCGCAGGCTGCGGAGGCATCGTGCTCTCGGCTCTCTGATCGGTGTTCGTGGACTTCGGTGTTCGGTGTTCGGTGTCGGGATGGCGTCGGGACCGGGAACGGCCCCCGAAAACGACAGAAGCCCCGAGCCGGATGGCTGGGGGCTTCGGGCACGTGCCGCAGGCGCGGCGGGTCACGTGCCTACGTAAGCAGAAGGAGGTGGGTCGCGGCGCGCATCGGGTTCCACCCAACACCACGTGGCGCAGACCTGTCAACCCGGGAGCGGTCGGTGCCGCACCCCTAGGGTGCCCGGATGGGTGACGAGGGATCGACCGAACCGTTCGTGGCGCCGGAGCCGGCCGAGGCGCTGGCCCGCCTGGGCATGCCGATGGACGAGGCCATGCGCACCCAGCGCGCCGTGCGCCGCTTGCACCTCGAGCCGGTGAGCCACGAGGTGCTGCTGCCGCTGCTGGAGCTCTCGCTCAAGGCGCCCACCAGCTCCAACACCCAGGACTGGATGTACCTCGTGGTCGAGGACCCGGCGCAGAAGGCCGAGCTGGCCAAGCTGTACCGGCGGCTCTACCGGTTGTTCAACCCGATCGTGCAGCGCCAGGCCGAGAAGGCCGGCGACGAGGCGCAGCTCCGAGGCATGCGCCCCGGCCAGTGGCAGGCCGAGCACTTCGAGGAGCTCCCCGTCTTCGTCATCCCCTGCTACACCCGCAACCTCAAGCACAGCCCGGTGGGACGCCCGCAGATCAAGGTGGCGTCGTTCTACGGCTCGGTCTTCCCGGCCGTGCAGAACCTGCTGCTCGGCTGCCGGGCCGTGGGGCTGGGCGCCTCGCTGCAGACGCTGCCCATCTGGAACGTGCCCAGGGCCCGCAGGATCCTGGGCCTGCCCCGGTCGATCAACCCGGTGTGCGTGATCCCCATCGGCTGGGCCAAGGGCAACTACGGCCCCACCACCCGGCGGCCCATCGGCGAGGTCGTGCACCTCGACCGCTACGGCAACCAGCCGTTCCTCGAGCGCTAGGCCTGGGCCAGGCGGCGGCGTCGTCGGGCCCGCCGTCGGACCAGCCCGAGCGCCACCAGCACGCCGGCCGCCGCGGTGTGCAGCGCCCACAGGGCGAGGAACGACGGCGCCCAGCCCTGGTCGATGGCGTCGCCGTCGGGGCTCACGCAGTAGACGGTGAAGTCGGTGCTGGTGCCGTCGCTGGTCTGCTGGGTGTCCTGCACCACCACCGCCTCGGGGTGGGCGTCGTCGCAGCGCAGCTCGGCCACGTAGCGGGCCTCGCCCGGCCAGATGAGGGTGAACAGCAGGGTGAAGAGGGCCATGGAGCCCACCAGCACCACCAGCGCCCCCACGATCGTGACCGCCCGGGCCTTCGGGCCGAACGCCTGCAGCCCGCTCACGACCGCCTCGCGTCGAGCAGCTTGCCGTCGGCGTCGAAGGTGGCCGTGCCGGCGGACCGAGCCGAGGACGCCTCGACCGACACCCGCACGCCCTCGGTCCCGCGTCGGACCGTGATGCGCCGGACGAGGGCGTCCTCGATGCCGAGCTTGCCCAAGGCCACGCGGACCACCCCGCCCATCGAGGACAGGACCGGCACCTCCTGCACCCGGAAGGTGTCTCGCTCCACCGACGTGCTGCCCGTGACCAGGATCGGTTGCGGGTCCTCCAGCGTGGCGTCGTGGAACGCGTAGGTGTCGAGCTTCGAGGGGTCCCGCGGGTCGACCACCTCCATGGTCACGGTGCGGCTGCCGCCGTCGACGTGGACGGACCGCATCGACGGGTTGTCGGTGCCGAGGCGCTCGCCCACCGCGTCGAGCGCCCGCGTGACCAGCAGGCCGGAGACGCCGCCGCTGCGCTCGGCCATGGCGCGCGTGAAGTCCTCGCGCGCCGTCGCGCCGATGCAGCCGCTGAGCAGCGTGGTCCCGAGGGCCAGCGCGACCAGGCAGGTGACGGCCGCCGACCACCGAGTTCCCCGCTCGCCCTGCCCGCGCACGGCGCCAAGCTAACTCAGGCGGGCTGGAGCTCGTTCAGGGCGGCGACGTTGTCGGCGAGGATCAGCCGCTGCTGCGGCTCGGGGAGGTGCAGGACCTCCGAGACGTAGTCGAGCGGCTGGGGGAGCGCCTCGATGTGGGGCCAGTCGCTGCCGAAGATCACGCGGTCGACGCCCACCGCGTCGATCACGTCGTCGACCTTGTCCTCCCAGAACGGGTTCATCCAGACGTGGCGGCGGAAGGTCTCGACCGGGTCCTCCGGGAACCAGCCGTTCATCTTGCGGCCGAGCACCTGGAGGCGGTCGAACATGCCGGGCAGGAACTTCGAGCCGTTCTCCACCGAGGCCACCCGCAGGTTCGGGAAGCGGTGGAAGAGGTTGTCGCAGATCAGCGACGACAGCCAGTCTTCGATGGCCCGCTCCATCTGCATCATGCGGATGGGCTGGGGCACGCCGCCGAAGTCGGTGGTGAAGCCGTCGGTGGCGTAGCCGTGCGAGGTGTAGCCGCTGTCGCCGGCGTGGACCACGACGGTGATGCCGGCCTCGTTGACCCGGGCCCAGAACGGGTCGAAGCGGGCGTTGCCCGGCGCGAAGGGCCCGTCGACGGTGGTGGCGGCGGCCGGGCGGGTGACGATGGTGCGGGCGCCGCGCTCGATGGCCCACTCGAGCTCCGAGCAGGCCCAGTCGAGGTCGACCAGCGTGAAGTACGGCGCGGCGAAGATGCGGTCCTGGTAGGCGAAGCCCCAGTCCTCCTCGAGCCAGCGGTTGAAGGCGGTGAAGAGGAGCATGACGGCGCCCGGGTCGTGCTTGAGGGCGTCCTCGTAGATCATGCCGAGGGTGGGGAACAGCCAGACCTTGTCCAGGCCGTGCTGGTCCATGGTGGCCAGGCGGGCGTCGCGGTCGCGGTACTCGGCACGGATGGGCTCGTGGCGGCTCAGCAGCTCGAGGGGGTCCTCGTTGTTCGGGTTGCCGCGGAAGTAGTCGGCCAGCACGCCGGGGAAGGCCACCGGGTCGAAGGTGGCGTTCTTGACGCCACGGAAGACCTTGCCGCCCAGCACCGGATAGGTGCGCCGGCCCATGACGGCCCAGTCGAACACCCGGGCCTTGTGCTTCGGGTCGAGGTGCCGGCTGAACGCATCGAGCGCCTCGTAGTAGTGGTTGTCGGCGTCGAACGGCCGGTAGCCGAGCGGGGCGGGATCGGTCATGGCGGGGCTCCTCGAGCAGGACGTCCGGGCGACCGGCCCAGGGTAGAACGTGTTCTCGTCCGGCGCCCATCCACCCCATGGGCCCTTCACCGGAACGGGTGACGGCCTCGCGCCTGCGAGCATGGCGCATGGCCGAGCTCCTCACCACCGATCGCAGCGTGGCGTGCTGGCTCACCTTCGAGATGAGCGACGACACCGCCGTCGCCTTGCAGGTGGCCGTCGCCCCCGGCTCCGGCGACCTGCGCTCCGAGGCGCTGACGCTCACCCTCGACGGCGAGCCGATCGAGCCGGTGGCCGAGCTGCAAGGGGCCGGCGGGGCCCGCATCCACGTCGTCGAGTCCGGCGCCGGCACGCTGCGGCTCACCTACGAGGCCACCGTCGGCCCGCCGCCACCGGCTCCGGCGCCCGGGCCGGAGGGCGGGACGCTCACCATCGACGCGGAGGCGCTCACCGCCCTGCACCAGAGCGCCTACTGCCGGTCGGACCTGCTCGCCGGCTTCGCCGCCGCCGAGCTGGGCGCCCACCGCGGCGAGCCCGACCTCCCGCAGCGGGTGGCCGACTGGGTCTTCGAGCGCCTGGCCTACGCCCCGGGCTCCAGCGGCCCGCTCGACAGCTCCGTCGAGACGCTGCTCACCAACACCGGCGTCTGCCGCGACTTCGCCCACCTCACCATCACCCTCCTTCGCGCCCTGGGCGTGCCGGCCCGCCTCGCCGCCGTCTACGCACCGGGCCTCACGCCCATGGACTTCCACGCCGTGGTCGAGGCCCGCACCACCACCGGCTGGGAGGTCGTCGACGCCACCCGCCTCGCCCCCCGCTCCTCGCTGGTCCGCATCACCACCGGCCGCGACGCCGCCGACACGGCCTTCGCCACCACCTTGCGCGGCAACGCCGAGCTGGTGGCCCAGTCGGTCTTCGCCATCGTCGACGGCGACCTCCCGGCCGACGACCACGTCGAGAAGCAGTACCTGGCCTAGCGAGCGCCTCTCGACCGCCCGGCGTCAGCCGAGGAAGGCAGCGGTGAGGTCCTCGGCGATGGTGTCGGGGTCCTGGAACGGGCCGAAGTGGCCGAGGTGGTCGTAGCGGCGCAGCGTGCCGTTGGGCAGCGACGCGGCGATGTGGTCGGCGAAGTCGGCGGGGCCGGGGCTCCGGTCGCGGCTGCCGCGGGCGACGACGGTGGGGGTGGCCACCTGGGCCATCTCGCTGATGAGCGGCTTGCCCGACGCCTCGAAGACCTGGGCCTCGTGCTCGGGGGTGCACTTGAGCGTGATGGTGCCGTCGGGGGCGTCGGCGAAGCCGTGCTCGACGTAGGCCGAGAGCGCGTCGGCCCGGAAGGCACCCAGGGGCGGGCGGCTGGCGTAGCGGGCCAGGGCCTCGGGCCGGCTGGGGAACGAGGGGCGCCGCCGTCGGGCCGACTCGGCCAGCGGGTTGCCGCCGGGGGCGACGGCGTCGAAGCCGGGCGGGACGATGATCGGCTCGAACAGGTACGCCGCACGCAGGGTGCCGGGCACCCGCAGCTCGGCGCCCATCAGGCAAGCGCCGCCCATGGAGTGGCCGACGGCGAACAGGGGGCCGTCGTCGAGCGCGCCAGCCACGGCCAGCACGTCGTCGGCCATGCCCCGCCAGGTGAGGTCGCCGGTGCTGGGCACGGTGGCGTCGCCGTGGGCGCGGAAGTCGACGGCCCACACGTGGAAGTCGGCGCCCAGCCGGGCGGCGAGGGGCCGGTACGCGCCGGCGCAGAAGCCGGTGGCGTGGGCGACGAGCAGGGTGGGGCCGTCGCCGCCGAGGTCGTGGAGCTCGAGGGTGACGTCGTCGGTGGAGGTGACCTGCACGGCGCCGTCCTACCGGCCCGGCGCCGTGCCCGCCAACCTCACGAGCCGTCGGCGTCGGCGTCGAGCTGGCGCAGCAGGACCTTCGGGGCCACCTGGCGGTAGGCCTCGGTGAGGATGGCGGCGACCTCGACGGGGTCCGGCGAGCGGTCGAGGTGGACGCCCAGCCAGCCACGGTGGCCGACGTAGGGCGGCACGAAGAAGCGCTCGGGCTCGGCCTCCACCAGCTCGCCCTGCACGCCGGCCGGGGCGGCGCACCAGACGCCGAGGATGCCGTCGCCGTGGTGGTCGTCCTGGTACATCGCGAAGCACTTCTTGCCCCGCACGAAGAACGACGGCGTGCCGTGGCTGAGCCGCTCCTCGACCTCGGGCAGTGCGAGGCACGCGCCGCGCACGAGGGCGAGGGCGCGCTGGGCCTGGCGCTCCGTGGCCACGGCCTAGGCGTCGCGGTGGTTGGCGAGGTAGGCGCCGATGGCCCACACCACGGCGACCACGAGGAAGAAGTAGATGCCGCCGCCGAGCACCGAGCGCAGCTGGTCGTCGCCGCCCTCGCTGGCCCGGAAGGTCATCTGGAACCCGTTGAGGAACGGCAGGAACTTGCTCGAGCTCTCGACCAGCCCGCTCAGCAGCGACTCGACCACGAAGGCCTCGGCCAGGAGGATCAGGATGCCGGCGACGGGCTGGCGGACGATGGCGCCCACCCCCATGCCGAGGGCGCTCCAGCCGATGCTGAACAGCACGATGCCGAGCATCGCCCGCTGGTCGACGCCGTCGACCTCGAAGTTGCCCACCAGCGCGGCCCCGACCACCCAGCAGAACGCCACCATCACGACGGAGATGGCCGCGCACGCGGTGGTGACCACGATGAGCTTGGCGGCGAGCACGCGCCAGCGGCGGGGCATGGCGGTGAACGTGGGCCGGATGGTGTTGAAGCGGTACTCCTGGCCCAGGACCTGCACGCCGAGGGCGCCGAAGATCAGCGCCGCGACGCTCACGCCGGCCGTGAGGTCGGTGAGGTGGGTGACGCCGTCGTCGCTCGCCTGCACGGCGGCGATGACGGCGATGAGCACCACGAAGGCGCCGGCCAGGAACAGGGTGATGAGGGTGGAGCGGACGGAGCGGAACTTGATCCACTCGGAGCGGATGAGGTTGACCATCAGACCGGACCTCCGGACGTGGGGCCAGGGGGCGGTGGCGGCGGGGGAGGGGCCAGGCCCGGTGCCGGAGGCTGGCCCGGGGCGCCGGGGTCGGCCACGCCGCGGTACTGCTGGGCGCCGGCGGTGACCTCGAGGAAGGCGTCCTCCAGCGAGCCGGTGCGGGGGCTGAGCTCGTGCAGGACGGCGCCCTGCTGGGCGGCCAGCTCCCCGATGTAGGTGGAGTCGGGACCGACGACGTCGATGGCGTCGGGCCCGCTCTGGGTGACCTGGGCGCCCTGAGCCGCGAGGGCGGCGGCGATGGCCTGCACCTGCGGGCTGCGGACGGTGACCCAGGACCGGGCGGCACCGGCCACGAAGTCGGCGACGGGGCCCTGGAAGATCAGCGCGCCCCGCCCGATGACCACCAGGTCCTGGGCGACCAGCGCCATCTCCGACAGGAGGTGGCTGGACACGAAGACGGTGCGCCCCTCCTTGGCCAGGCCCTGGAGGAAGTGGCGCATCCACTGGATGCCCTCGGGGTCGAGGCCGTTGGCGGGCTCGTCGAAGAGCACGGTGTGCGGATCGCCGAGCATGGCGCCGGCCAGGCCCAGGCGCTGCTTCATGCCGAGGGAGAAGCCGCCCACCCGCTTGCCGGCCACCTCGGTCAGGCCCACCAGGGCCAGCACCTCGTCGACTCGCCGTCGAGGCAGGCCGTTGGAGGCGGCCAGGGCCCACAGGTGGTCCTTGGCCTTGCGGGTGGGGTGGACGTAGGCGGCGTCGAGGAGGGCGCCCACCTCGCGCATGGGCGGGTCGAAGTCGACCAGGCGCTTGTCGTCGATCCGCACCGCGCCGCCATCGGTGCGGTCGAGCCCGAGGACCATCCGCATGGTGGTGGACTTGCCGGCGCCGTTCGGGCCGAGGAAGCCGGTGACCCGTCCGCTCTCCACCCGGAAGCTCAGGTCGTCGACCGCCACGGTGCCCCCGTAGCGCTTGGTCAGGCCCCGGGCCTCGATCATGTCCACCGTCCTGTTCGCACGCGAAGCGGCCACGCTACCGGCCGGTCGCAGCGCGGTGCGGCCGCGACTCGTCGAGGTCCGATGCCCGCCAGCAGACCCGTGGGCACCGCCGTAGCCTCGATGCCATGTCCGGCCCGGCCACCGTCTTCACCGTGGTCCCGAGCCCGGTGGGCGACCTCACCCTCACCGGCACCGGCGACGCCCTCACCGGCTGCTGGTTCGAGGGCCACACCAAGCCCACCGACCACTCGCCGGACCTGCGCGCCGACCCGGGCCCGTTCGCGGCGGCCGTCGAGCAGCTCGAGGCGTACTTCGCCGGCGAGCTCCGCCGCTTCGACCTGGTGCTCGAGCCGAGCGGCAGCCCCTTCCAGCACCGGGTGTGGGAGCAGCTGCGCGCCATCCCCTACGGCGAGACCCGCAGCTACGGCCAGCTGGCGACGGCCCTCGGCGACCCCGGCCTGTCCCGAGCGGTGGGCACCGCCAACGGCCGCAACCCGCTGAGCATCATCGTCCCGTGCCACCGCGTCATCGGGGCCGACGGCTCGCTGACCGGCTTCGGCGGCGGGCTGCCCCGCAAGCGCCTGCTGCTCGATCTCGAATCCGGCGCCCGCGAGCTGTTCCCCGCCTGAGCGCCGGTTCCGGCGCTCACTCGGGGACGGGCAACCCCTGGTCGGCCGGCGGGAGCTCGGGCAGCTCCGGCAGCGCCTTCTGGTAGCCGCGGCCGTCGCCCAGCACGATCGTGCCGTAGGGGATCGAGTGGTTGTAGGAGAGCAGCGCCTGGCGCTGGACCGCCTCGTTGGTGAGCGCGCCCCGACCGAAGCAGAGGTAGTTCGCCGCTGCGCCGGCGGCGTCGTAGAGGTTGTGCGGGTCTTCCTTGCCGTCGCCGTTGGCGTCGACCGCCCAGCGGCTCCAGGTGCTGGGGATGAACTGCATGGGCCCGACGGCGCGGTCGTAGGCCGCCGTGCCGTCGAGGGTGCCGCCGTCGCTGTCGCCCACGAGCGCCACGCCGGGTCGACCGTCGAGCGGGATGCCGAGGATGCGCACCGAGGTGGTGCCGTCGGCCCCCACCGTCGAGCCCTGGGCGGTGCCGTGGCGGGTCTCGACCTTGCCGACGCCGGCCAGCACCCACCACGGGATGTCGCACGGGGCCACGGCCGCAGCCCGCCAGTAGGCGTGCAGGTCGACGAGGGTGAGGTCGGTGCCGTCGACCTGGGCCAGCAGGCGAGCGGTGCGCCGGTCGAGCAGGGCGTCGCGCTGGCGGTCGGTGGCCCGGTCGAAGTCGGCGTGGCGGGCCGCCGAGCGGTCGGCGGCCTTGGCCAGGAAGGCCTGCAGGTGGTCCCGGAGCTCGGTGGCGTCGGCGACGTCGCCGGCGCGGGCCTTGCGGGCCGCCCCGGCGCGGTCGACCCGGCGCTGCTGGGCCCGGCTGGCGCCGCGCGCCGTGCGCCACACCCGCTCGGCCTGGTCGACCACCGTCGACTGGTCCTCGGCCACGCTGTTGCGCACGGCGTCCCGGCGGATGCCGGTGGACATCTGGTCGAAGGTGCCGAGCCCGGTCATCTCGTCCCGCGGCTTGGACGTGAACATGGCCACCGCCATCTCGCGCAGGATCGCCTGCTGGCCGTCGAGCTCCTTGCGGCGGCGGTCGGTGACCTTCTGGCGGGCCGCCAGCTCCAGCTCCTGGCGCTGGACCTCGGCCTCGGCGCGATCGAGCGCGGCCTGGGCCGTCACCAGCGCCGAGCCGGCCGACGCCGCCTTGGTGGCCACGGCGACCTGGGCCTGGTCGGCCTCGGCGGCCTTGCGGGCCGCCTCGCCCTGGGCCAGCTGGGCGTCGAGCAGGCGGTCATCGGCGCGCCGCACGGCGGGGGTGGTCTGCACCGAGACCTCGTCGAGCACCGGATCGACGCCCTCGACGTCGATCAGCTTGGCGTCGGCGAGGCCGGGCGACGCCTGCCCGAGCCGCTCGGCGGGGGTGCTCCGGGCAGGCGAAGCGCCCGCGGGCGCGCCGCCGACCGCGCCCGCCACGAGGGCGGCGGCCAGCGCCAGGGCTGTGGCCGGCGCGCCCCTGCGCCGCTCGTTCCGACCGTTCACGCCCGGACGCTACCGGAGGTCGGTGCCCGCCCACGGGGCGCCCACCGACGTTCACCCGGCGGTGGGCCCGCCTCGGGCCGGCAGGGTGCCGTTGGATAGGGTCTCCGCCCATGTCGTCCAGCAGAACTCGGCGTTGCACCGCCGCCGCCCTCGTGGCCGTCCTGGTCCTCGCCAGCTGCGGGAGCTCCGATGCGCTCAAGGGCAAGGTCGTCAAGGACGGCCTCGGGTGCTCGCCGTCGCAGGTCGATCGCGGCAAGGCCGCACCCACGGTCACCAAGGTCGCCGAGGCGCCCAAGAAGGTCGTGAAGAAGGACCTCACCAAGGGCAAGGGCTGCCCCGCCGACTCCGTGAGCTACCTCACCCTCGACCTGGTGGGGGCCACCGCCACCGACGCCAAGGTCTTCACCGACACCTGGAAGTCCGGCCGCCCCGTCACCGCCAAGCTCGGCACCGGCCAGCTGCTGCCGGCGCTCGACACCGCCCTCGAGGGCCTCAAGGTCGGCGGCCAGCGCCAGATCACCCTGCCGGCCGACTCCGCCTACGGCAAGGACGGCAACGCTGCCCAGGGCATCGGCCCGGACCAGGCCCTCATCTTCGTCGTCGAGCTGGTCGCCGTCTCCGACACGCCGCTCTTCTGCGCCGAGGCCACGTCCATCCCCAAGGGCAAGTCGGCCGGCAAGCCCACCACCGTCGCCATGCCCGTCGAGGCCCCCACCAAGCTCATCACCGAGGACCTCAAGACCGGCACCGGTGAGGTCGTCGGCAAGAACCGGTACGCGACGGTCGAGTACCTCGGGGTCTCCTGCATCACGGGCAACCAGTTTGCGTCGTCGTGGGACGATGGCGAGCCGATCACCGCAGCCCTGGGCACGGCTCCGGCGAGCGACTCCGCCTTCTCGGTGATCCCAGGGTGGTCCGAGGGCCTCGCCACGGCCCGAGTTGGTTCGGTCCGTCAGCTGGAGATTCCCTTCTCCTTGGCGTATGGCACCGCGGGCAAGCCCCCGACCATTGCTGCAAGCGAGCCGCTCGTCTTCATCATCCAGGTCCTGAAGGTGTCGGACAAGCCGCCTGCGACTTCGACGACCACGTCGGCGCCCACGACCACGACGGGCGGTTAGCCGCTGGGCACCCCGCCCGACGATGCTGGAAGCGGCCCGACCCGCCATGTGCTCACCTGTCTTTCGCCACCTTTCGGGCGGAGGTGCGGCGTCCCGCCGGGACGTCACGACCAACGAAAGGCATGAGCATGGATTCCTCCCCCCGACGGCCCGGACACTCTCGGCGTCGACGAGTGCTGACACTCGTTGCGCTTCTTGGCGGCGCCTTCCTGCTGGCTGGTTGCTACTCGACCGTCCCCATCCCAGGGAAGGTGGTCGACTGGAGTCCAGCGCGGCCGCGCCACCCGATTCCGTTCAGCGAGTGCCCTTCGCCTGTCAGCAACTGCTGCGCCCACCTGAAGCTCGGCAACGGCGTCATCGCACAGTTCCCGCGCGAGCGGACCTCGACGTCGAACACCTATCACTCCTCGACGTCGCCGTCGGCCACCGGGGCGTACCCCTTCACGGTGAAGACGTACTACGAGAACTGGTACGACTCGGCCTACCGGCAGCGCGGCTGTCGCAACGCCGTGGACGTCTGGTGGTACACGCTGGATGGACGGATCAACCGAAAGGTCGTCGTCACCACCAACGCCGAGACCGGCGGGGTGAACGTGCGGCGGGACGGGTTCACCTCCGGCTGGCGGTAGGGGTCGTCGGGTGCGGCCGGTACGACGCAGTCGGCTTGGTCGCACCCCGACGGCCAGCCCGGGCCGGCCGCCCGGTCCTTGTGACCGATGACCGGGTGGGCGGCGTTGAGTTGGTGCCGATGGGGAACCCAGACTCGCTGGCCACGTCGCCGCCCTGAACCCCGGAGCCCCCGTTGTCGAACTTCCTGTACCGGCTGGGGCGGCGCGCCGTCCGGCGCCGTCGCCTCGTGCTCGGGCTGTGGATCCTGGTCCTCGTCCTGATCGGCGTGGTGGGCAGCAGCCTCGGCGGCAAGGCGGTGGACGACTTCAACGTGCCCGGCACCGAGAGCCAGGCCGGCCGGGACCTGCTGGCCTCGGGCCTCAAGTCCGAGGGCGGGGCCAAGGCCCAGGTGGTGTTCCGCACGCCGAAGGGCACCACGCTGGCCGACCCCGCGGTGGCCAAGGACATCCAGTCGTACCTCACCTCCATCGAGGACCAGCCCCGGGTGACCGAGGTCGGTGCCGTGACGCCCTCGGCGATGGTGCCGCACGACAGCCCGGCCGACCCCCGCATCGGCTTCGCGTTCGTGGCCTACGACGGCAACGGCGGCGACCTCGGCGTGAAGCCCGGCGAGCGGCTCGAGGCGTCGGCCGCCGACCTGCGGGCGCAGGGCTACCAGGTCGAGTTCGGCGGCGAGATCCAGATCGGCAAGCAGGAGCTGGGCAGCAGCAGCGAGGCCATCGGCCTCGGCGTGGCCGTCATCGTGCTGCTCGTGGCGTTCGGCTCGGTGGTGGCCATGGGCCTGCCGCTGGCCACCGCCCTCATCGGCCTGGGCACCGGCCTGGGCCTCATCACCGTGGCCACCAAGTTCCTCAACGTGCCCACCATCGCCCCCACCCTCGCCACCATGATCGGCCTCGGCGTGGGCATCGACTACGCCCTGTTCATCGTCACCCGCCACCGCGAGCACCTGCACCGCGGCATGACGGTGGAGGAGTCGGCCGGGCGGGCCATCGCCACCGCCGGCCAGGCCGTGGTGTTCGCCGGCATCACCGTCGTGATCGCCATCTGCGGCCTGCAGTTCGTGGGCATCCACTCGGTGGCGATGATGGGCTACGCCATCGCCCTCACCGTGCTGGTCTCGGTGGTGGCCGCCATCACCCTGCTCCCGGCCCTGCTCGGCTTCGCCGGCCACAACATCGACAAGTTCAAGCTCCCCGGCGTCAGCGCCGCGTCCGCAGGCGGCGAGCACACCCTCGCCTCCCGCTGGTCCCACCACGTGTCGCGCCACCCGTGGCGCTACCTGCTCGGCAGCGGGCTGATCCTCGCCATCCTCATCGTGCCGTTCTTCTCCATCCGCCTCGGCCAGACCGACGCCGGCAACGACGCCCCAGGCTCCACCACCCGCAAGGCCTACGACCTCATGGCGCAGGGCTTCGGCCCGGGATTCAACGGCCCGCTGGCCATCGCCGTGGAGAAGGGCGACACCAACTTCGCCAAGGCCCTCGACGGGCTCTCCAAGGAGATCGCCAAGGACCCCGAGGTCGCCTTCGTCTCGCCGCAGCCGGTCATCGGCGCCGACGGCACCACCGGCCTGCTCACCGTCTTCCCGAAGAGCTCGCCCCAGGATGCCGAGACCCAGCAGCTCGTCCACCGCCTGCGCGACGACGTCCTGCCCCAGGCCCGCCAGGACACCGGCGTGAAGCGCACGCTGGTCACCGGCCAGACCGCCTTCTTCATCGACATCTCCGACAAGATCACCAGCCGCCTGCCGCTGTTCATCGGCGCCGTGCTGGTGATGTCGTTCGTGCTGCTGATGATGGTGTTCCGCTCGGTCCTGGTGCCGCTGAAGGCGGCGCTCATGAACCTGCTCGGCATCGGCGCCGCCTACGGCGTGCTGGTGGCGGTGTTCCAGAAGGGCTGGGGCGGCCAGCTGTTCGGCGTCACCGAGTCGCTGCCCATCATCAGCTTCCTGCCGATGTTCATGTTCGCCATCCTCTTCGGCCTGTCGATGGACTACGAGGTGTTCCTCATGTCCCGGGTGCGCGAGGAGTACCTGCACACCGGCGACAACACGCGCAGCGTCAGCACCGGCATCAGCCACACCGCCCGGGTGATCACCGCGGCGGCGATCATCATGGTGAGCGTGTTCGGCTCCTTCGCCTTCGGCGAGGACCCCACGGTGAAGATGTTCGGCATCGGCCTGGCCACCGCGATCTTCCTCGACGCCACCCTCATCCGCATGGTGCTGGTGCCGTCGACCATGCGCCTGCTGGGCGACCGGAACTGGTGGCTCCCGGGCTGGCTCGACCGCCTGCTGCCCAACCTCGACCTCGAGGGCGAGGGCGCCCTGCCGGCCCCCGAGTACGAGCCCGGCCAGGGCCCCGCCGGCGGCGTCAGCACCGACGATGACCTGGACGACCTCGACGATCCCGAGCTCGTCCCCGTCTGATCCGGAGGCGCCGCGAGGCGTGACGGTCGGCACGCGGCGTCGGAACCGGGTGGGGGACCGTCGGTAGGGTGGCCCGCGTCATGTCCACATCAGCGGCGTTCCTGTTCGACGAGGTCACCCCCGGTCGCCGGGCGGAGGCGTGCAGCGAGCAGCCGGGCAACGCGTGTCGGTTCGTGATCGAGAAGACCGACAGCGTCGGGCTGGCCAAGGCCGCCGACTGGCTCACCGGTGCGCCGCTGAAGATCCTGCTGGTGTTGGCCGGAGCCTGGGTGCTCAACCGCCTGGTGCGCCGAGCGGTCCGGCGCTTCGCCGCCCGCATCGAAGGCTCGTCGGAGTCGGGTCGCATCAAGCGCTGGCGGGACAAGACGCCCTCGGTCTTCCTGCAGACCGGCGAGGTGAACCTGCGCTCGGCGGCGCGAGCCCAGACCCTGGCCGCCGTGCTGCGCAGCATCTGCTCCGGCGTGATCTGGGGCTTCGCCACCATCTACGTGCTCGGCGCCCTCGGCCTCGACCTCGGCCCGCTGCTCGCCGGCGCCGGGGTGGCCGGCGTGGCCCTCGGCTTCGGCGCCCAGAGCCTGGTGAAGGACTTCCTGAGCGGCATCTTCATGCTCATCGAGGACCAGTACGGCGTGGGTGACGTCGTCGACATCGGCGAGGCCTCCGGCACCGTCGAGCTGGTCACGCTGCGCGTCACCCGCCTGCGCGACCAGAACGGCACGGTGTGGCACGTCCCCAACGGCCAGATCCTGCGGGTGGGCAACAAGTCCCAGCAGTGGGCGCGGGCCGTGCTCGACATCGCGGTGGCGCCGACCGCCGACCTCGAGCGCGCCGCCCTGGTGATCGGCCAGGCCGCCGAAGCCACCTGGGAGCGCGACGACGCCAAGGCCGACGTGCTCGACCAGCCGGAGGTGCTCGGCCTCGAGTACCTCGGCCCCGACGCCGCCACCATCCGCGTGCAGGGCAAGACCCGGCCCGGTGCCCAGTGGCGGGTGAGCCGCCTGCTGCGCGTGCAGATCGCCGAGGCCCTGGCCGCGGCCGACATCGAGCTGCCCCCGTCGAACTTCATCCGCCAGGGCACCGGCGGCCGCTGAGCCGCCGGCGTCAGGTGGCGCCGGGTGGCCCGGGTGGGCGAAGCTGACCGCCATGGCTGCCGGTCACGATGCGAACGTCCACGACGACCACGGGCACGACGCGCCGATGCAGGACCACCCGGACCACCACAACGCCGACCACGGCGGCCACGCCGCGGCCCTGGACCCGGCCGGCCACGATGCCCCGGACGCCCACGGCCACGGCCACGGCCACGGGGACCACGACGAGCACGCCGATGCCAGCGACCTCTGGGTCCTGCCGCCGCTCGTGATCGGCCTGGTCATCGGCCTGATCCTCGTGGTCGTCATCGGCCTCGGCTCGGGCGTCGCCAGCTTCACCTGAGGGTCAGCCGTCGGGCGGCTCGGGGTCCTCGGCGGCGCCCTCCCAGGGGCAGTGCCGGCAGCCGTTGCTGCAGCAGAACCCCCGCTCGTCGAGGTAGGTCGCGGTCAGCACCGTGTAACCGGTGGCCGGGTCGACGTAGGTGGAGAGCCCGGCCGCCATCGCCCGCTCGTGGCGGGCGAGGATGGCCGCTCGCTGGGGGTGGCCCGGAGCCAGGCGGCTCGGGTGCGGGGTGGTGCGCCAGCCGGCCCGGCGCGGCCCGCTGGGGCCGTCCCTCACCGGCGGTCGCTCACTCGGCGGGGACCTCGGCCAGGGTGACCTCGACGGTGCCCTCGACGCCGTCGGCCGCGAGCGCGGTGCTCAGCTCGGCCACCTTGCCGGCGTCGCACACGTCGCTCGCCGCCAGCAGCAGCGCCGCGGTGCGGTCGTGGGTGTCGGTGACCACGACGGTGGCGACCTCGGCCCGCATGGAGACCTTGGCGTCGGACTTGGCCTTGCGGATGCGGCCGAGGACCTCGGCTGCCACCACCAGGACCGACGGCGTGCCGGCGGCCTCGGGCTGGTCGCCCACGACGGCTCGGAGCTCCGACGAGGTCGGCCAGCTGGCCCGGTGGACCGAGGCCGCCTCGAAGCCGGGCAGGGCGTCGCCGTCGGCCCGGCACCAGGACCAGACCTCCTCGGTGACGTACGGCAGGAAGGGGGCGAAGAGGCGCAGCAGCGTGTTGAGGGCGATGCGCAGGGCAACCCGGGCCGAGACGGCGGCGGGGTCGTCGGCGCGGTAGGCCCGGCCCTTGACCAGCTCGAGGTAGTCGTCGCAGAAGCTCCAGAAGAAGTCCTCGGTGCGCTGCAGCGCCCGGGCGTAGTCGAAGCCGTCGAAGGCGCGGGTGGCGTCGTCGACCAGGCCGGCCAGCTCGGCGAGCATCGTGAGGTCGAGCGGCTCGGTGACCGCGGCGTCGGCTGGCGCCTCGCCCAGGCCGAGGGCGAACTTGCTGGCGTTGAGGACCTTGATGGCCAGGCGGCGGCCGATCTTCATCTGCCCCGGGTCGAACGCGGTGTCGGTGCCGGGGCGGCCGCCGGCGGCCCAGTAGCGCACGGCGTCGGCGCCGTGCTGCTCGAGCAGGTCGGTGGGGACGACGACGTTGCCGACCGACTTCGACATCTTCTTGCGGTCGGGGTCGAGGATCCACCCCGACAGGGCGGCGTTGGCCCACGGGACGGTGCCGTGCTCGTAGTGGCTGCGGACGACGGTGGAGAACAGCCAGGTGCGGATGATCTCGTGGGCCTGGGGCCGGACGTCCATGGGGAACGTGGCGGCGAAGAGCTCGGCGTCCTCCTCCCAGCCGCAGGCGATCTGCGGGGTCAGCGACGACGTGGCCCAGGTGTCCATGATGTCGGGGTCGGCGGTGAAGCCACCCGGCTGGTCGCGCTGATCGGCGGTGAAGCCGTCGGGCACGTCCGCCTGGGGGTCGACCGGCAGGGCCGACTCGGGCGGCGTGAGGGGCTGGTCGTGGTCGGCCACCCCGTCGGCGTCGAGGCGGTACCAGAGCGGGATCGGGACGCCGAAGAAGCGCTGGCGGGAGATGAGCCAGTCGCCGTTGAGGCCGCCCACCCAGTTGTCGTAGCGGTGGCGCATGTAGTCCGGGTGCCAGTTCAGCTCGGCGCCGCGGTCGAGCAGCGTGCTGCGCAGCTCCTCGGAGCGGCCGCCGTTGCGGATGTACCACTGGCGGGTGGTGACGATCTCGAGCGGCTTGTCGCCCTTCTCGAAGAACTTCACGGGGTGGTTGATCTTGCGGGGCTCGCCGATGAGCTCGCCGCTGTCGGCCAGCAGCTCGACCATGACCTGCTGGGCGCCGCCCGAGGCCTTGCCGGCGAACTGGTCGTAGGCCGAGCGGGCGGCGTCGGTGGGCAGCCACTCGGGCGCGTCCCGGCGGAAGCGGCCGTCCTTGCCGACGACGGCCCGGGTCTCGAGCTGCAGCTCCCGCCACCAGATGACGTCGGTGAGGTCGCCGAAGGTGCAGATCATGGCGATGCCGGTGCCCTTGTCGGGCTCGGCCAGCTTGTGGGCCTTGACCGGGACCTCGACGCCGAAGACCGGCGTGGTGACCGTGGAGCCGAACAGCGGTTGGTAGCGCTCGTCGTCGGGGTGGGCCACCAGGGCGACGCAGCTGACGAGCAGCTCGGGCCGGGTGGTGGAGATGACGACGTCGGGTCCGCCGTCGCGGCGGTGGAAGGCGAGGTCGTGGTAGGCGGCCGGGCGCTCGCGGTCCTCCAGCTCGGCCTGGGCCACCGCGGTCTGGAACGTGGTGTCCCAGAGGCTGGGCGCCTCCGACGAGTAGGCCTCGCCCCGGGCCAGGTTGCGCAGGAACGCCCGCTGGCTGGTGCGCTGGCTGCGCTGCGAGACGGTGGTGTAGCTCAGGCTCCAGTCGACCGACAGGCCGATCAGGCGGAAGAGGTCCTCGAAGACCTGCTCGTCGGTCGCGGTGAGCTGCTCGCAGAGCTCGACGAAGTTGCGGCGGCTGATGGCGTCGAAGTCCTGGCGCTTCTTGCCCGGCTTCTCCGGCGGGGCGTACCCGTCGACGTAGGGGACCGTCGGGTCGCAGCGGACGCCGTAGAAGTTCTCGACCCGGCGCTCGGTGGGGAGCCCGTTGTCGTCCCAGCCCATGGGGTAGAAGACGTCCTTGCCCTGCATGCGCTGGTAGCGGGCGACGGTGTCGGTGTGGGTGTAGCTGAAGATGTGGCCCACGTGCAGCGAGCCGGACACGGTCGGCGGCGGGGTGTCGATGGAGAAGACGTCGGCCCGGGCGGCGCGGCGGTCGAAGGCGTAGGTGGCGGCCTGCTCCCAGGACGCACCCCACTTGCCTTCGAGCCCTTCGAGCGAGGGCTTCTCGGGGACGTTCGGCTGACCCATGCCGCTCACGGTACCGGCCACCCGATTCGCCCCTCGAACCCGTTGGCCGCCTGCGGAACGCCATCGGCCAGAATCGTCGGGTGAACCTCCCGGCCATCCGCCTGTACGACACCCGGCGCCGCGCCGTGGTGCCCTTCGAGCCGCTCGAGCCCGGGAAGGCCGGCATCTACACCTGCGGGCCCACCGTCTACGCCCCGCAGACGCTCGGCAACATGCGCAGCCAGTTCACGCCGGACCTGCTCCGCCGCCTGCTGATCGCCAGCGGGCTCGAGGTCACCTTCGTCACCAACATCACCGACGTCGGCCACCTCACCAGCGACGCCGACGACGGCGACGACAAGGTGGAGTCCGCCGCCCAGGCCGCGGGGATCAGCGCCGCCGACGTGGCCGCCCACTTCACCGAGCAGTGGGCCACCGACCGGCGCCGGTTGGGCATGCTCGAGCCCGACGTTCGGCCGGCGGCGTCGGAGCACATCCCCGAGCAGATCGCCATGGTCCAGGCCCTCGAGGCCCAGGGCCGCACCTACCTGATCGACGACGGCGTCTACTTCGACGTCGCCTCCTTCCCGGAGTACGCCACGTTCGCCGGCCTCGACCTCGACGAGCTGGAGGCCACCGGCCGCGTCGACAACAGCGACAAGCGCCACCCGGCCGACTTCGCCCTCTGGAAGCTCAGCCCCGCGGGCAGCACCCGCCTGCAGGAGTGGGACTCGCCGTGGGGCGTCGGCTTCCCCGGCTGGCACATCGAGTGCTCGGCCATGGCCACCAGGTACCTGGGCGAGCGGTTCGACATCCACACCGGCGGTGTGGACCACATCCGCGTGCACCACACCAACGAGGTGGCCCAGAGCGAGTGCTCGCTGGGCGTGCACCCGTGGGTCTCGATCTGGGTCCACACCGAGTTCCTCGACCTCAAGGGCCGCAAGATCTCGAAGAGCGCCGGCGACGTGCTGCTGGTGGACACCCTGGTCGAGGCCGGCCTCGACCCGCTGGCGTTCCGCTACTTCCTCTTCCAGGCGCACTACCGCCAGCAGCAGGAGTTCACCATGGAGGGCGTGGCCGCCGCCGGCACCGCGCTCCGCCGCCTCGTGCACCACGCCGTGGTGGCCCGCGACGCGGTGGGCGGCGACGCCACCGGCGGCGATCCGGCCCGCACCGACCCGCTCCGCGAGGCGTTCTGGGGCTTCCTGGCCGACGACCTCAACTCGCCGCGCCCTGTCGGTGGCGTCGACGGTGGCGCGCGACCCCGAGCTCACCGCCGCCGACCGCTGGAGCCTGCTGGCCGACTTCGACCGGGCGCTCGGCTTCGGCCTGGCCGATGCGGTCGACCCGGAGAGGGCCGGTGACGAGTCGACCGATCCGGCGATCGCCGCCCTGCTCGCCGAGCGCGAGCAGGCCCGCAAGGACCGCGACTTCGCCACCGCGGATCGCATCCGCGACGAGCTGGCCGCCCAGGGCCTCGAGGTGGTCGACACCGCCGAGGGCCCGCAGGCCCGTCGCCGGAGCTGAGCTGGGGCTGCTGGCAGCCCCGAGGATCAGAGGCCGAGGCCGCCCGTGAGGCCGCCGGTCAGCCCGGTGACCGTGGTGGTCACGCCGCCCACGACGGTGGTCACGATGCCCACGATCGGGTTGGTCGGGGTGGTCGGCGTCGGCGTGCTCGGGGTGGTCGTCGGGGTCGACGGGGTGGTGGGCGTCGGCGTGCTCGGGGTGGTGGTCGGCGTCGACGGGGTGGTGGGCGTCGGGGTCGACGGCGTGCCGGGTGTCGAGGGGGTGCTCGGCGTCGACGGCGTGCTCGGCGTGGACGGGTTGCCGGGGCTGGACGGGTTGCTCGGGGTCGAGCCGCCGCCCGTGCCCGTGCCGCCTCCGGTGGAGCCGCCACCCGTCGTGGAGCCGCCGCCGGAGGAGCTGCCGCCGCCCATCGAACCGGTGCTGCCCGAGGCGCCGCTGGTGCCGCCGCCGCTACCGGTGGAGCCGCCGGTGCTGCGGTCGTCCGACGACGAGCTGCGGCCTGACGTGCGGTCCGAGCTGGAGCCCGAGCCGGAGGACGAGGCCGTCGACCCGGAGGCCTTCTGGGTGGCGCCCGCCAGGTCGACCTGGCCGCCCAGGTCCGGCTCGTCGATGCTGCCGGCGCCGTCGCCCTGGTCGCTGCGACCGCTGGCCGTGGCCTCGGTGCGGGCCTTGCCGGAGCCCTTGCTGGCGGCGTCGTGTCCGCCGCCGAAGAGGATCCCGGCCCCGCCGGTGACCAGGAGGAACACCGCCGCGCCGCGGAGGATCTTGGTGGTGATCGGCTCGAGCCGGGCGAGCAGGCTCCGAGGGGCCCGAGCTGCGTCGGCGGCCGGGATGCCCTGCACGGTGGCCACCCAGCCCCGCCAGGTGGTGCGGGCGTCGTCGGCCATCCAGGCCGGGAGGTCGGCCTCGATGCTGGCGAGCAGGTCGTGGGCGGCCTCGGACCGGGGGCCCAGGCGGAAGGCGGAGCGAGCGGCCAGGTCGGCGGCCTCGCCCTCGTCGAGGTGGAGGGTGAGGGCCAGGTCGTACTCGTCCATGCCCAGCACGCCCTCGAGCCAGCGGGCGCTGCGCTCGGGCTCGTCCAGGCGCCACACGGCCACCCGGGTGAGCGCATCGAAGGACTCGGTGCCACGCGGGGGAGCGGGGCGGGCGGCGCCGGCCGGCACCGCGCCGGCGGCCAGGCGGGCCAGGTCCCGGGTGGAGGCCAGCAGGCCCGGCAGGAACGGGTCGTCGATGCTGTAGCCGCCGGAGCCCATCTGGTCGAACAGGTCGGTGAGGGCCCGCTCGGTGACCTCGTTGGCGAGCAGGGCGTCGCCGGTGACCACGGTGGCGAAGCGGCTGACGACGTCGGCGTGGCGACGGAAGAGCTCGTCGAAGGCGATGACCTCGCCCAGCCGGGCCCGATCGGCCAGGTGGGTGTCGGTGAGGTGGTGCAGCAACCCTGCCGTGGTCTCGTCGTGTGCCATGTCCCCTGCTTCCTGTCGACGCCGTCCGCACGGGATCTCCCCAGACCGTGCGTTCGACGAGTGCCCGTCCATGTGGAGGTTCGTCCCCACGCTCCGTGGTTCCTGCCTGACGAAGCGACAACTTGACCCAGCGGACCCCGCCGCCGACGCTTGCGCCCCGTGGGTGCCCCGAACGGTCGGACGAGACGAGAGCGACGACCGCTGCCACCGGGCTTCGGGACGATCTGGACCACCGTCGCGGTCGACCTCATCGGCTTCGGGATCGTGCTGCCGATCCTCCCGCGCTACGCCGAGGACCTCCACGCCACCCCCTTCGTCATCGGGCTGGTGGTCTCGGCGTTCTCGGTGGCCCAGATGGTGGGCGCGCCGATCATCGGCCGGCTCTCGGACCGCATCGGGCGCAAGCCGGTCCTGATCCTGTCCCTGGTGGGCACGGCGGTGGGCAGCCTGGTGACCGGCATCGCCGGCAGCGTGTGGATCCTGCTGCTCGGCCGGGTGCTCGACGGACTCTCCGGCGCCAGCGTCTCGGTGGCCCAAGCCGCGGTCGCCGACGTCGCCGACCCCGAGGACCGTCCCCGCCTGCTGGGCCTGCTCGGCGCGGCGTTCGGCGTGGGCTTCGTGGTGGGCCCCGCCATCGGCGCCCTCGCCGCGTTCGGCGGCCCGCACATCCCGTTCCTGGTGGCCGCCGCCATCGCCGCGGTCAACGCCGTGGTGGCGTTGCGCCGCCTCCCCGAGACCCACCCGGACCGCACCGGCAAGGCGGCCCCGGACGCCCACGTCGCGCCCGACGGGCCGCTGCCCTCGGACCACCCCATCCGCACCTGGGGCCACGTGCCCGGGGCGGCCCGGCGGCTGATCCTGGTGGCGTTCGTGGCCCTGTTCGCCTTCTCCGGGTTCGAGACGACCTTCTCGTTGCTGGTGGAGGATCGCTTCGGCCTCACCATCGGCTCCACCGGCGCGGTGTTCGCGGTGATCGGCCTGGCCCTCGTGTTCGTGCAGGCGGGGCTGGTGCACCCGGTCCACGTCGCCCTCGGGGAGAAGGGCACGCTGCGCGCCGCCCTCGCCCTCGTCGCCGTGGGCCTGGTGGTGCTGGCCATCGACGGCTCGTGGTTCAGCCTGGTCCCGGCGCTGCTCTTGCTCGTGCTGGGCCAGGGCCTGGTGACCCCGACGATGACCTCGGCGGTGGCCGGCGAGGCCCCGGCGGCCGACCGCGGGCGGGTGCTCGGCTTCCAGCAGTCGGCCGGCGCGCTGGCCCGCGCCGTGGGCCCGGCGGCGGCCGGCTTCCTCTACGGGCGGGTGTCGATCCCGGCGCCGTACCTGCTGGGCGCGGCCCTGGCGGCAGCTGCCGTGGTGCTGGTGCCTCGCTCCGTCCCCGTCGCTTCTGGCACCGCCCCCTCCTGAGCCGATAGCGTTCTCCGCGTTGTTACCGCCAGGTAACAAGGCCGCGCCCACCACCCGCACCGCGTGCGCCGGGCGGTACCCAGGGCTCACCGCACCGGAGGTTCCGATGTCCGACTACTCCCTCGCCTTCAACGAGGACCAGATCCAGCTCAAGGACTGGGTGCACGACTTCGCCAAGAACGTCGTCCGCCCCGCTGCCGAAGAGTGGGACGAGCGGGAGGAGTTCCCGTGGCCCATCGTCGAAGAGGCCGCCAAGATCGGGCTCTACGGCTTCGACTTCATGGCCCAGGCCATGATGGGCGACCCCACCGGCCTCACCATGCCGATCGCCATCGAGGAGCTCTTCTGGGGCGACGCCGGCATCGGCCTGTCGATCATGGGCTCGGGCCTGGCTGCCGCCGGCATCGCCGGCAACGGCACCCCCGAGCAGCTCGTCGAGTGGGTCCCGCAGTGCTACGGCACCGCCGACGACGTGAAGCTGGGCGCCTTCTGCGTGTCCGAGCCCGACGCCGGCTCCGACGTGAGCTCGCTGCGCACCCGGGCCGTCTACGACGAGGCCAAGGACGAGTGGACCCTCAACGGCACCAAGGCGTGGATCACCAACGGCGGCATCGCCAACATCCACGTGGTCGTCGCCGCCGTCGACCCCGAGCTCAAGGGCCGGGGCCAGGCGTCGTTCATCATCCCGCCGAACACCCCCGGCCTCTCCATGGGCCAGAAGTACAAGAAGCACGGCATCCGCGCCTCGCACACCTCCGAGGTCGTGCTCGAGGACGTCAAGGTCCCCGGCAACTGCCTCCTCGGCGGCAAGGACAAGCTCGACGAGAAGCTGGCCAAGGCCCGTGAGGCCCTGACCAAGCCGAAGGTCGAGAGCTCCGGCAAGCAGCCGGCCATGGCCACCTTCGAGGCCACCCGCCCCGCCGTGGGCGCCCAGGCCATCGGCGTGGCCCGTGCCGCCTACGAGTACGCCCTGGAGTACGCCGGCGAGCGCACCGCCTTCGGCAAGCCGATCATCATGAACCAGTCGATCGCCTTCATGCTGGCCGACATGATCACCGAGATCGACGCTGCCCGCCTGCTCGTGCACCGTGCCGCCTGGCTGTCCCGCAACGGCAAGTACGTGAACGCCGAGGGCTCGCAGTCCAAGCTCAAGGCCGGCCGCGTGGCCGTCTGGGTCACCGAGCGCGCCATCCAGATCCTGGGCGGCTACGGCTACACCCGCGAGTACCCGGTGGAGCGCATGCACCGCGACGCCAAGATCTTCGACATCTTCGAAGGCACCGAGCAGATCCAGCAGCTCGTCATCGCTCGCGCCATCTCCGGCCGCCGCATCGAGTAGCAGCGCCTGCTCTCCGGAGCACGCACCACGGGTTCCGCGAACGGCCCCCGCCGCCCGGCGGGGGCCGTTCCGCGTGCTCCGCTCAGCGGTCGAGTCGGTCGCGCAGGGGGCGGCGCCACTGGTCGGCGAGGGCCGGGTGGTCGGCGACGGCGTGGACGGCATCGGCGTCCTCGAGGTGCACGTCGGCCATGGCCAGGTGGGCGTCCTGCACCGAGAGCCCGAGGGGGTCCCGCCGGACGACCTCGATCGGCCCGGCCACCGGGACCTCGCCGGGATCCAGGACCCGCAGGTACCAGCCCGTCCGCCCGGATCGGCGCATCGACGCCTGCACGTCGGGCCGGCCCCGGTGGAGGGCGAGCTTGAAGCAGGGCCAGCGCGGCTGGCACACCTGGAGGAGCGCGCCGCCCCACGACCACACGTCGCCGATCAGCACGTCGGCCTCGAGCGGGCCGACGGTCGACAGGTTCTCGCCGAACGCCGCCGGGCCGAGCACCTCGCCGAGCGCGTCCTGCCACCAGCCCAGGTGCTCCGACGGGTAGGCGTAGACCGCCTTGTCGGGCCCGCCGTGCACGCTGAGGTCGGCCTGCCCGTCGCCGGACAGGTTCAGCGTCGACAGCCAGAGGACGTCGTCGCGCACCGGCTGCTTCCGGATGCCGCTCCAGACGCGCTCGCCGCGGACGTCGGCGAGCACCGTCGGCACGCCGGTGCAGACGCTGGCCAGCTGGATCGACATGGGGGCTCCCCTCGCCTCGCTCGCCGCGGTCGAGGCGGCAGCCGATGCTCGCACACCGGTGCACCGTCGGACGGGCCTCGGCGCTCGACGGCGCGAGACTCCGGCATGGCCACCTTCGTGCTGATCCCCGGCGCCGGGAGCGGGCCCTGGTACTGGCACCTGGTGGAGGACGAGCTCCAGCGGCTCGGCCACGACACCGTCGCCGTCGAGCTGCCGTGCGACGACGACTCGGCCGGCTTCGCCGAGTACGTCGATGCGGCCGTGGCCGCCCTGGGCGATCGCACCGCGGGACGCGATCGTCGCCCACTCGCTCGGCGGCTTCACCGGCACCCTGCTCGCGGACCGGGTGCCCACCGAGCTGCTCGTGCTGGTGACGGCGGTGATCGCCCGCCCCGGTGAGTCGGCCGGTGACTGGTGGGCCAACACCGGCCACGGCGAGGCCTTCCGGGCCCAGGCGACGCGGGACGGCATCCCGCTCGACGAGGACCCGTCCGACGCCCACACCTACTACCAGGGCGTGCCCGACGAGCTGGTCGCCGGCGCCGAGGCCGACGTCCGGGGCCAGTCCGGCACGCCGTTCGATGCCGCCTGGCCCCTCGACGCGTGGCCGGCGGTGCCCACCCACGTCGTCCTCTGCACCGAGGACCGCTTCTTCCCCGCTCCGTTCATGCGGGAGCTGGTCACCGACCGGCTCGATCCCGCTACCCCGGTCACCGAGCTCCCGGCCGGTCACCTCCCGATGCTCAGCCACCCGACCGAGCTGGCGGCGATCCTCGATCGCGCTTGGGCCGTCAGGCGGCCTTCGGGGCGGCGTCGGTCCAGTCGGCCCGGCGCAGCAGCACCAGGGCGAGCAGGCCGACGGTGACGAGGGTGAACAGGCCGGCCTCGCTCGTCAGGTAGGCGGCGAGGGCCGGTCGATCGGTCACCAGCGTGGGCGACTCGACGAGGGCGGTGTTGACCGCGGCGTGGGCGATGGCCGCCGGCCACACGCTTCCGCTGCGGATGCGCAGCCAGCCGAAGAGGACGCCGCCGAGGGAGATGACGGCCACCGCGCCGGGCACGACGAGCCAGCGGCTGCCCTCGCTGTTGTAGGCGACGGTCAGCACCATGAGCGGGATGTGGAACACCCCGTGGATCAGGCCGGTGACGAGCGAGGCCGACCGGTTGGAGAGGACCTGGGCCAGGCGGGGGAGCAGGTAGCCGCGCCAGCCCAGCTCCTCGACCAACCAGAACACGCTCATGAACACCAGGCTGATGGGGGCGTCGGCCAGGTAGAGGCCGAGCTGGTGGAACCGCACGACGCCCAGCGCCCAGGTGGCGGCGAACGACGCGCCGATGGCGGCGGCGGGCACCAGGACGGCGAAGGGCCAGTACCGGAGGCCGGCGCGCCGGACGCCCAGCGGGATCGGGTTCGCCGGTGCGTGGCGGACGCGGGTGGTCAGCCCGATGAGCAACAGGGTCACCACGGGGACGACGCCGCTGACGACCGAGGCCGGTCCGGGGTGGGAACGGGTGCCGGGCAGGAGGAGGGCGACCACGACGGCCAAGCCGTACGCCAGGCCCACGAACGTGCCCGCCTCCCGGAGCGGGTGGAGCGATCGTGGCCGGAGGTCGGCGCCGTCCCCACCGCCTTCGAAGCCGGTGGTCGCGGAGGTGGGCGTCGGGATGTCGGTCGCGGTCATGGCTCGATCATCGGGCTCGACGTCCGATCGGCCCTGAGCAGCGGGTGCTCATCTTCCGCACGGCTGCGGCCGCCTCGTCGGACCTCGGGCTCAGTCGCCGGCTGTGGCGCCACCCTCGGCGACGAGCAACGGTCCCGCTTCCCGGCTGCGGCCGGCGGCGAGCCAGCAGCCGGCGAGGACGACCGGGAGGCCGAGGAGCTGGCCGAGCGAGAGTGATTCGTCGAGCACGGTGATGCCCAGGCCCAGGGCCACCACCGGGTTGACGAAGGTGATGACGGTCGCCTGGGCGGGGCCGACCTCACGGATGAGGGCGAAGAACACCACGAAGGCGACGGCGGTGCAGATCACCGCCAGGGCGCCGAGGGCCGAGAGGCTGCGAGCCGTCGGCACCCCGTCCTGCGCCAGCGCAGCGATCGGCAGGTAGGCGAGCGACACCAGCCCCAGCGACAGGGTGGCGATCCCGATGCCGGGCACGTCGCCGAGCTTGCGATCGGTGATGAACGGGGCGACGGCGTAGCAGACGGCCACCACCAGGACCTCGAGCACGTTGACCAGGCGGACCTCGCCGTCCCCGCTGGCGGCGCCGACCACCAGCGCCACGCCGACGATGCCCAGCACCAACCCGAGCAGGCGGCTGCGGGTGAGGGCGTGGCGGTCGCCGAGGGCGAACGAGACGATGGCCCCGAACAGCGGCACGGTGGCCACCAGCAGCCCGGTGAGCCCGGACGGCAGGGTCAGCTCGGCGTGGCCGAGGAGGATGAACGGGCCCGCCATCTCGATGGCCCCGAACGCCGCGATCCAGCGCCAGTGGGCCAGCGCGACCTTCAGCGAGCCCTGGCGGAGGGCGATGGGCAGGAGCAGCAAGGCGGCGATCCCGGTGCGCCCGGCCACCACCGTCGGCGGCGCCAGCGACTCCACCGCGATCGAGATCAGCAGGTACGGCAGGCCCCAGATGAGCGACATGGCGCCGAACAGGATC
Source organism: Aquihabitans sp. G128 (assembly GCF_019048865.1). Taxonomy (GTDB): domain Bacteria; phylum Actinomycetota; class Acidimicrobiia; order Acidimicrobiales; family Iamiaceae; genus Aquihabitans. The sequence goes on from NZ_CP077604.1 coordinate 4,451,032, forward strand.
AGACCACGACGGCTCACCGGCCCATCATGGCCCGGCCGTCCTTCCCGGCAGTGGGCCGATTCGGCTGCGCCTCAGCGAGACCAGGCGCTGAAGCTGGCCAGCGACCCGGATCGGGGGCGCTCCAGCCAGGGCCACGGGTGGACCTCGGCCAGGTCGAGGACCGCGGCCTTGCGGCGCCACCCGGGCACCGGCGTGAAGGTCGCGGCGAGGGATCGGCCGGCGAGCACCTGCGCTGGGTCGCCCCGGTGCAGCTCCAGCTCACGGGTCGCTCCCAGCTCGGCGAGCCGATCGGCCAGGAACACCAGGCGCTTCGACGAGAGGCGCAGGCGCCGCAGCAGCGGCTCGTCGAAGGTGAACACGGCAGGGAGCTCGGGATGGGCGGAGAGCGCCGGGTCGTCGTCGCCCAACGACTCCGCGGTCAACCAGACGACTTCGGGAGCGGACTGCAGCACCGGCTCCTCGGGCCCGGCCGTCCGGGCGACGTCGGGGTCGCGCCGCAGGCGTGGTGCGACGGTGGCGGAGACGTAGGCGGGCTGCTCCGGCCACGCCCGGATCGGGCAGTCGTCCTGGTGCGGACAGGTCTCGCACAGGCCCGGGGCGCGGCGGCGGACCTGTCGCTGCGAGAAGCCGTAGGCCTTCGACGTGGCGGTCCCGACCGTCCACTGCCACCCGAGCCGGTTCGCCGCCCGCGAGCCGTCGAGCAGGTGGGTGAAGAAGCGGTCCTCGCCGTCTCGCCAGTCGGCACCGTGGCGGACCGACCACTGCGAGGCCAGCCACATGCGGGTCTGGTTGACCATCCACCCGTCGGCCTCCAGCTCCTCGAGGTTGACGGCCACGCAGCGCATGGACCGGTCCCAGGGCTCTGCGGACGCCGTCCCGTCGTCGGCGGGCACCCGGCGGAGCGCCTCGCCGGTGCGCTCGCCGAGGCGGGCGTAGAGGTGGCGGGCGTACTCCTGCCAGCGCAGCTCGTCACGGAACTTGCGGCGGTCGGCGGCCGGGCCGTCGAGCGCCGCCCAGACCCGGGGGAGCGTCAGCTGCCCGTGGCGGATCCACGGCGACAGCCCCGAAGCACCGCGCCGGCTCGCCGGCAGCACCTCGTTGCGGCGCCGGGCGTACCCGGTCAGGTCGAACGCAGCGAGCGCGGCGTCGGCCGCTGCCTGCGTGCCGGAGAACCGCCCGGACCGGTGGGGCTCGTCGGCGCACAGGTCGCCCAGGTGCTCGGCGACCCACCGCACCTCGTCGCCGGGCTCGGGCAGCGGGAGGAGCGTCGTCACGGGCGCGCCACCTCGATCGGTCCCTTGGCGGTGGACGGGTCGACGCGCTTCCCGCCCTGCGTGACGACGGCCTGACCTTGGGCGTGCAGCCGGCGGGCGGCGGAACGGGCCGGTTCACGCAGGGACTCCCACCCGTCACCGCCCACCTCGCGAGCGGCCTCCTCGGGGTCCACGGCGCGGCCCCTCGGTCCGGCCGCGAGCAGCTGGAGGATGGCGGCCTCGAGCTCGTGATCCACCGGGCGCACCCCACGACGACGACACGCCGCCGAGCAGTGGCGGACCTCGTCCCACGATCGCTCCCACCGCTTGCGCCAGTGCATGGTCCGCCCGCACGAGGCGCAGGTCTTCGGAGCAGGTTCAGCCACGGCCCTCGCCTACCCACGGCGCCGAGGTCCGGGCGCGCCCGGGGGCGCCGGGGTCATGCGATCTCGGTGCCGTCGGGGCGGTGGGTGTGGAGCTGGCCGTGTTGGTCGCGGTGGACGGTGTAGCCGTGCTCCTTGAGTCGGTTGTGCCTCCCGCAGGCGGGTGCCCCGTTGCCGGGGCTGGTTGGGCCGCCTTCGGCCCAGGGTTGGAGGTGGTCGGTCTGGCAGTGGTGCACGGGGGTCTGGCAGCCGGGCCAGTAGCAGTGGCGGTGGGCGATGGTGGCGGCGAGCTGGGCGGCCCCGGTGAAGAGCCGGGCCCGGCGTCCGACGTCGATCACGACCCCCTCCGCGCCGAAGACGGCGCGCCGGATGCGGCCGAGCAGGGCGGCGGCGACGGCTTCGGTGGCTTCGACGGGGTGCCCGTGCTCGGTGTGGCACCGGTAGGGGGTTCCGTCGATGGTCAGGTCGAGGTCGACCGGGTTGCGGCGGGGCCCGGGCTCGGTGCCGGTGAGGCGGGTGGTCTCGCGTGCGAACGTGGTGTGGTCGATGACGAGGTCGGTGGTGATGGTGGTGCCGGTCTCGGCTCGGTGGCCGGCGGCGGCGAGGTCGAAGAGGTGCTCCAACGCGCCGAACCGACGTTGGGCGTCGGTGCGGGGGAGATCGGCGCCGGTGGCGGCGTCGCCGTGCTCGGCACGGGCCTTCTCCCAGTCGAGCTGCAGCTCGGCGGCGATGGCGGCATCGAAGATCGAACGCATCCGTGCCCCGGACAGGGAACCGCACGACGCCCGGAGCCGCCAGGACAGGTCGCGGTCCTGGAGCAGCGAGGCGTCGCGGTTGTGGTGGTTGCGGTCGTTGGCGGGGCGGGTGCCGTCCTCGTCGGTGAGCCGGACCCAGTCGGTGAGCCGCTGGTCCAGCTCGTCGTAGGAGAGCCGGGAAGCCAACACGGCGAGGTGCTCGTCGAGCTCGCAGAGCTCGCGACGGACCCGCGGGTTGGCGTGGGCCAGGGCGATCCGGTCGAGGTGGCAGATCCCGATCCGGCCCGATGCGAACGCCTCGCGCACGGCGGGGAGGTCGCGGAGGCAGTGCGCGGCCCGGACCCGGCGCAAGGCTTCGGCGTTGGACAGGCGGGCGTTGTGGCGCAGCCACACCTTGACCGAGGCGTGCCCGTCGATGCGGTGCAGGCCCCGCTGCTCGACCCGCTCGGCATGGGCGACCTGGGCGGCGACCGCCAACCGGACCAGCCCCTCGAGCTCCCGACAGCCCTGGTTCGCGTCGATGATGTCGACCGGCTCGACCCCGGCGGTGGTGAGCGCGGCGAAGCCGGCCACGATCTGATCGATCGCTGCTGCGGTGGCACGGTCCTGCACCTCTGACGCCATGGTTCGACCCTACGCAGGGGGTCTGACAGGTTCTCGTGGTTCGAGAGGCCTTTCGGCGTATTTTGTCGTTCGGGTCGTGGGGCCCCCGACGCAGGCGGCCGGGCGACCGGGCCGTGGCCACCGATACCCTCCGGGGCGCACCCGATCGATCGTCGAAGGAACCCCGCATGACCGAGCTCGCCAACATCCCGTTCGCCACCACCGAGGGCACCACCAGCTCGCTGGCCGAGCACCACGGGCAGGTGGTGCTGGTCGTCAACGTGGCGTCGAAGTGCGGGCTCACCCCGCAGTACGAGGCGCTGCAGGCGCTCTACGCCGACAAGCGGGCCGACGGCTTCGAGGTCCTGGCCTTCCCGGCCAACGACTTCGCCGGCCAGGAGCCGGGGACCGACGAGGAGATCGCCGAGTTCTGCTCCACCACCTACGCCGTCGAGTTCCCGATCCTCTCCAAGATCAGCGTGGTCGGCGAGGACCAGCACCCGCTCTATGCCGCCCTGACCGAGCAGGCCCCGGCCGCCGAGGACAAGGAGTCGTTTCGCGAGAACCTCCGCGGCCACGGCCTCAGCCCCACCGACGATCCCGACGTGCTCTGGAACTTCGAGAAGTTCCTCGTCGACAAGCAGGGCGCCGTGGTCGGCCGCTTCTCGCCCGCCGTCACCCCGGACGACCCCGCCCTCGTCGCCGCCATCGACGCCGAGCTGGCCAAGTAGCGCTCGTTCAGCTCGCCCAGGGGCCGACACCGGTGACGCGGTCGATGGTGATGCGGTTGACGACGCCGGCGGGCGGGTCGTCGGGCAGCGGCATCGACTGGTCGGGGCCGAGGTAGACGCCGGCGAGGCGGTCCAGGAGCGGCACGGCGCCGCCCTCGGTGATGCGGGCGGTGCCGTGGACCACGAGGTACTGGTCGAGCCCGTGCTCGCCCGACACCCCGGTGATGATGGTCAGCACCACCCGGGGGTCGCGCTCGATGTTGCGGACCTTCTGGTAGCGACCCAGGTGGGCGGTCACCACCTCGTCGCCGTCCATGCCCACCCAGACCACGCTGGCCTGCGGGCTCCCGTCGGGGTTCAGGGTGACCAGGGTGGCCAGGTGCCCGCCTTCGATGGCGGCTCGGACCTCGGGCGTCAGCGCGTCGCTCATGGCCGGCAAGGTAGCGGGAGCGGGCACGATGGGGTGATGGCCGCCGCCGTCGCCGTCCCGTCCGTGCTGCGCCACGCCGTGGCCGACGAGGAGGCGGGCCCGGCCTGGCTGGCGTCGCTCGACGACCTGGTGGCGCGCGCCGAGCAGCGGTGGGACCTGGCGGTGGGGGAGCCGTTCGGCACGGGCATGGCGGCGTGGACGGCCCCGGCCACGACGGCGGGCGGTGCCGAGGTCGTGCTCAAGCTGTCGTTCCCGCACCCCGAAGCGAGGGACGAAGCTGCTGCGCTGGCGGCGTGGAACGGGTCCGGGACCGTCACGCTGCTCGGGTTCGACGCCGAGGACCAGGCGCTGCTCCTGCCGCGGTTGCGCCCCGGGACCGACCTCACCGCCGCAGCGCTGCCGATCGAGCACCACCTCACGGTCGGCGCCGAGCTCCTGCGGCGCATGGCGTCGGCGGCGGTGGCCCCCGGCTCGCCCTTCCAGGACCTCCGAGCGGTGGCGGCCGGCTTCGCAGCCAACGCCGAGGTGCGGATCGAACGGACCCTCCGGGGCGCGCCGTACCCGGTCGACGTCGGCGTGTGCCGCCACGCCGTCGACCTGCTCCGCTCGCTGCCCGTCGATGCACCGGTGCGCGGCCTCGCCCACGGTGACCTCAACCCGGGCAACGTCCTGCGCACGGCGGCCGGGTGGCTGGCCATCGATCCGAAGCCGGTCCACGGCGACCTGGCCTACGACCCGTGGCCGCTCCTGACCCAGGTCGGCGACTGGACCGCCGTCGCGGCAAGCGCCAGCGAGCTCGCCGACCGAGCTCGGCTCGTGGCCGAGGTGACCGGGCTCGATGCGGCCCGGATCGCGTCCTGGTGCACGGCGCGGAGCGCGTCGTCGGGGCTGTGGGCCGCCTCGCGCGGCTGGTGGACGGGGTTCCGTGGCGCCGACGGCGACCTCGACCGAGCCGTCGCCTGGAGCGGGGCGGCGACCCGGCTCGGCGGCTGAGCGCCGTGCCGCGAGCCGGGCTCGGCGCCTGGTTCGCCGGCCGCGGGCGGTGTCCCGAACGGGTGGTTGGGCGCGACTTCTGCTAGCAGCGCGCTTGCAAGAGGCAGCGGGGGGTAGTGCGGGCGAGCCGTGCGACGCACGGCGCACCCACCATCCAGGAGGTACCCATGGCCACCCCCACCGAGGGCAGCGGCTTCATCGACCGGCTCAAGGGCAAGGCGAAGGTTGCCGCCGGCACCGTGCTCGGCGACGAGGGCCTGCAGCAGGAGGGCCGCCTCCACGAGGAGAAGGCCGGGGCCGAGGCGGACGCCGCCCGGCTCGAGGCCGAGGCCGCCGAACAGGCCGACGCCGCCGCTCGCGCCCAGCGCGAGCAGGAGCTGCGCGAGGAGCGCGAGCAGCTCGCGCTCGCCGAGGCCGAGGACCAGGCCAAGGCCCGCGTCGAGGCCGACGCCGCCCGCGAGGCCGCCGAGGCAGAGGCCCGGGCCGCCCGCGAGGCCGACGCCGCCGACGCCCAGGCCACCGCGGGCGCCCTCGCCGCCTCGCGCACCGAGGCAGCGGCCGCCGCCGAGCACCGCACCGAGGCCCGGTCGGCCGAGGCCCTCGAGGCCGCCGCCGAGCAGGCCCGCACCGAGGCCGAGCGCCTCGAAGCCCAGACCGAGCAGATCGAGCAGAAGTGAGCACCACCATGGACATCAACGCCATCCCCCGCACCGCCGTCCGCTACGGCATCGCCGCCAGCCGGCTGCCGCTGACCGCCGCCGAGGTCGTCCTCGGCCACCGAGACGAGCCCACGTGGGGCCCGACCGTGGCCTTCGATCGGGTGCAGGCCCAGGTCAAGGAAGCCCTCGGCGGCGCGCTGCACGACGACGTCCTGGTCGAGGAGGGCCGCCTGATCGCGGCGAAGCTGGCCAAGCAGGACCAGGCGTCGACCTTGGACGCGCTGGCTGCGGAGCGGCGAGACGAGGCCGCCGACGAGCTGGAGGCCGCCCGGGCTCGGGCCGCCGCCCAGCGCAAGGCGGCGGCGACGGCCGCCGAGCGCAAGAAGCAGGCGGCAGCGAAGCAGGCGGCGAGCGCCGAGCGGTCGGCTGCGGAGTCGGCTCGCAAGCAGCAGGCCCTGGTCGAGCAGGCCACCGCCAGCGCGGCCGAGGCCGTGGAGCGCCAGGGCCGGACCGCTCGCCTGGCGGCCATCGATGCCGAGCAGGCGGCGCTGGACACCCAGAAGGCGGCGGCCGCCAAGGCCAGGAAGGCGAAGGCCGCGGAGCGGCGGATCGCCGCCTCGAAGGCCGCTCGGACCAGCTGACGTCCGGCTGGCGACCCCGCCGCACCGGCGGGGTCGCCGTGGCCGGCTCGGTCGCACCAAGCGGGCACCGGTAGGGTTCGGCGATGGGGGTGGCCGAGCGCAACAACGTGATCACCCGCGGTCGCTCCGGCGCCCAGCCGATGGTCTTCGCCCACGGCTTCGGCTGCGACCAGAGCATGTGGCGGCTGGTGGCGCCGGCTTTCGAGGCCACGCACCTGACGGTCACCTACGACCACGTCGGCTTCGGCGACTCGGACCTGTCGGCCTACGACCCCGTCCGCTACGGATCGCTGCAGGGCTACGCCGATGACCTCATCGAGGTGTGCGAGTCGCTCGACGCCGGACCGGTCGTGTTCGTGGGCCATTCGGTCGCCGCCATGATCGGCGTCCGCGCGGCCATCGCCCGCCCGGAGCTCTTCGACCGCCTCGTCCTGGTCGGCCCCTCCCCGCGCTACATCGACGAGGACGGCTACGTCGGGGGCTTCAGCGCCGCCGACATCGACGGGCTCCTGGAGTCGCTGGATCGGAACTACCTCGGCTGGTCGAGCGCCATGGCGCCGGTGATCATGGGCAACCCCGATCGCCCGGAGCTGGGCGAGGAGCTCACCAACTCGTTCTGCCGGACCGACCCCCGCATCGCGTCGCAGTTCGCCCGCGTGACCTTCCTGTCGGACTCGCGGGCGGACCTGGCGAAGCTGCGGGTGCCGGCGCTGGTCCTGCAGTGCTCCGACGACGCCATCGCCCCGCTGGCGGTGGGCCGCTACACCCACGAGCACCTCGCCGGCAGCGAGCTGGTGGTGCTCGAGGCCACCGGGCACTGCCCCAACCTGAGCGCTCCCGAAGCGACCACGGCCGCCATCGCGTCCTACCTGGCTCCGTGACCGAAGCCGAGCGGCCTCCGCAGGAGCTGCTCCCGGGGCTGGGCCCGGAGTCCGTCGAGGACCTCTACGACCGGGCCCCGTGCGGGTACCTCGTGTCGCTACCGAACGGGACGATCGTGCGGGCCAACCGGACGTTCCTCGACTGGGTGGGGCTGGACGCCGACGCGCTCGTCGGTCCCACGCGCTTCGTGGACCTGCTCGGTGGCGGCGGCCGGATCTTCCACGAGACGCACGTGGCGCCCCTGCTCGCCCTCCAGGGCACCGTGCGCGAGCTGGACCTCGACATCGTCCGGGCCGACGGGACGGCGTTCCCGGCCCTGGTCAGCATCGTCCGGATGGAGGGCACCGACGAGGTGGCGGCCCACCACCGGATCACGGTGTTCGACGCCTCGCAGCGTCACCAGTACGAGGCGGAGCTCCGCCGGGCGCGGGCCACGGCCGAAGCGTCGGAGGAGCAGGTGCGGGCCGTGGCCACCACGCTGCAGCGCAGCCTCCTCAGCGGCGGCATCACCAGCGGGGCCGGCTTCCACATCGAGACCCGCTACCGGCCGGCCTACGACACGCTGGAGATCGGCGGCGACTGGCACGACGCCTTCTTCCTCAAGGACCGCACGACGGTCGCGGTGTCGGTCGGCGACGTCGTCGGGCGAGGCATCGCCGCGGCGTGCGCCATGGGCCAGCTCCGCGCCGCGCTGCGCGCCATCGCCACGTCGGGCGTGGGGCCCGCACGCGTCCTCGAGCACCTGGACGACTTCGTGGAGCGGCTGCCTGACGCCCAGATGGCCACGATCGCCTACGCCCAGATCGACACCGCCACGGGTGCGGTCCGCTACGCCTGCGCCGGCCACCTGCCGCCGCTGCTGGTCGATGCCGAGGGCGTCGCGACCTACCTCTGGGAGGGACGGTCGCGCCCCATCGGCCTCGTCCCCGAAGCCCGGCCCGAAGCCACGGCGACCCTGGTGGCGAGCGGCCGCATGGTGCTCTACACCGACGGCCTCATCGAGCGACGGGTCCGCAACATCGACGACAGCCTCGATCGGCTGGCTCGGTCGGCGGCGACCGGACCGGCCGGCGAGGGCCTGCCCGCCCTCGGTGATCGGTTGATGGCCGAGCTGCTCGCCGACGAGGACCACCGCGACGACGTCTGCCTGCTCGCCATCGAGCGCGAGGCCGGCTGACGCACGCGGAAGGCCCCGCCGCTGGGGCGGGGCCTTCGGTCGTGGGGTCGCCGGGCCTCGGTCAGGTGGACCGGGCGAAGGTGATGGTCACCCGGCGGTTCCGGGCCCGACCCTCGGGGTCGTCGCTGCCGTCGTCCTTGGTGTTGGGAGCCACCGGCTCGGCCGCTCCCTTGCCGGCGACGGTGAACGTGGCCTTCGGCAGCTTGCCGGCGAGGGCGTCCCGGACGGCGGTCGCCCGTCGCAGCGAGAGGTCGGCGTTGTACTCGGCCGTGCCCTTCGAGTCGGTGTGGCCGACGATGGCGACGGCGCCCTTGCCGCCGTCCTGGTAGGCGGCGACCACCTCGTCGATCCGGGCGGCGGCCTCGGGGGAGAGGTCGGCCTTGTCGAAGGCGAAGGTCACGTCGGCGGCGAGGGTGATCGACACCTCCTTCGGGGTCTCCTCGGTGCGGATGTCACCCGAGATCGACTCGACCCGGCGGATGACGTCGACGGTGCGGTGCTCGATCGCCACCACCCGTCCGGCACCTGCGCCGGGGTCCTGGGCCGAAGCCGGGGCCGAGGCACCGGCGACGCCGATGGCGAGCAGCGTGGCGATCACCACGGCGGCGGCCCCGCCGGTCCGAGCGGTCGTCGGTCGGGCGGAGGTCACGAGATCTCCAGGCCGTTGACCGGCTTGAAGCCGGGGAGGCTGAGGTCGACGGTCTTCACCGACTCGGGCGGGGCCGTGATGTCGGCGTAGAGCTCGGCGCTCGTGCCGGGGGCGATGGCCAGCTGGGCCCCGCCGCCGGTGCACAGGCAGACGTCCTTGCTGTCGAACAGCGTCAGGTACTTCTTGTCGTTGGGCCGGTCGAGCAGGGCGGCGCCGCCGACGTCGTAGGTGCCGCTGGCGGTGATGGTGTCGTCGCCGAGCTCCGTCCACGCCTCGAAGGTGGCGTCGCCGTCCTCGCCGGTGTTGGTGATGGCGAAGCGCACCTCGATGGTGTCGCCGTCGAGCCGCTCCACCGAGCGCACGTCGAGCCGGAGCGGCACGAGGGTGGGGTCGTTGGGGTCGGCACGGAGCTGGCCGGTGGAGCTGCCCACCACGGCGTCGTCGTCCGAGGACGAGGGAGCGGTGGTGGTGGTGGCCGAGCCGCCATCGGAGCCGGAGCCGCCATCGGTGCTGCCGCTGCCGGTCTTGCTGGCGGCGGCCACCGTGGTGGCCGATCCGCTCTCGGTGGCGGCCTTCTTGTCGGAGCCGGCGGAGCAGGCGCCGGCGCTGAGCACCAGGGTGGCGGCCGCTCCGAGGGCCATCAGTCGTCGGGTCATCGTGCTGGGGGTCATGGGGGGTTCCTCCTTGTTCAGCAGGTCTGTCGCGGGCGAGGCCCGATCGGTTGCAAAGATCTGAGATCTTCTTCAGGAAGCGGCGCGGACCTCGACCCGGAGGACCGCCACGAGCACGTCGCCGTCGGCGGTCTGGCCGAGGAGCCGCACCGTGGCGGTGCCCTCCGACGTGGGCCGCAGCTCCAGCGCGGTGCCGCTCGGGAACGACTTGCCGTCGGGTGCCAACCAGGTCGCGGTCTCGACGCCCTCGAGGGCGGCGGTGAAGGTGGCGGTCTGGCCAACGGTGGCCGAGCGCGGCCCGGTGAAGGCCACCGACGACGAGCCGGCCGTCGTGGTCGCGCGGGCCCGGCCACCGCTCAGCTGCTCGACCGACGTGCGGCCGTAGGGATCGTCGTCGGCCGTGCTCCGCCCCAGCCACCACCCGCCGGCCAGGCCGGCTAGCAGGACCGCGGCGGCGGCGAGGGCCGCCAGCCCCCGCCTGCGGGGCCGTCGCGGGGCAGCATCGACCGGTCCGGCGGCGGCGGCGGGCCCCGTCGGCGCGGGCGGCGGCGCGTTGGCGGCCTCGAGGGCCTCGATCCAGGCTGCGGCGGTGGGATGGCGCTGGTCGGCTTGGGCCGAGAGGCTGCGCTCGAGCTCGCGGATGACCGGGTCGGGCCAACCGAGGCGGCGGACCGGCTCCTGCCACGCGTCGTGGGTGGCCGGGGTCTCGCCCAGGGCCAGCCAGACCAGCAGGGCGCTGGCCGACCAGATGTCGGCCCGAGCGTCGACCCAGCCCCCGACGCCCTGCTCGGGCGGCGTGAAGCCGGCGGTGCCGGCGCCGACGGTGAGGCCCGAGGTGGCGGCCAGGTCCTTCGACAGGCCCAGGTCGGCGAGCATGAGGCGCTCGCCGGGGGCGAGGAGGGTGGCCGACGGCGGCACGGCCGCGGTGCCGCGCACCAGGAGGTTCCCGGGGGTCACGTCGCGGTGGACCACCTGCTCGGCGTGCAGGGCGCCCAGGGCCACCGCTACCTGGCGGGCGACCGTGAGCAGCTCGTCCAGTCGGGGCGCCGCGCCACCGAGCCGTCGACGGCGGGCCGCCAGGTCACCGCCGCCGGCCAGGTCGAGGACCAGGAAGGGCTGGCCGGCCTCGGTCTCGCCCAGGTCGAAGACCTTGACCACGTGCGGGCTGTCGACCCGGCGCAGCAGGTGGCCCTCGCTGATGAACCGCTCTCGCAGGTCGGCGTCGAAGCTGTGGTTCTCGGCCAGCACCTTGATGGCGACGTCGGCGTCGAGCCGGTCGTCGCGCGCCCGGTAGACGGTGGCGAAGGCGCCGGTCCCGATGACCTCGGCCACCTCGTAGCGCCCCAGCTTGCGGGGCACGCCGCGGGTCACCGCACCCCTCGCAGCTCGGCCGCGGCCAGCGCTCGGCCCCGTGCCACCCGGGCCTTGGCCGTGTTGAGGTTGAGGCCCAGCTCCTGGGCGACCTCGGCGTAGGAGCGCTGCCCGATGTCGCGCAGCACCACGGCGTCGCGGTACAGCTCGGGCAGGCCGCGGATGGCGTCGTCGACGGCGGAGCGGGTGGCGATCATGGACGAGATCCGGGCGGCGTCGCCCTCGTCGCCGTCGAGCGGGTCGGTCTCCTTGCGGCGCCGCAGGTGGGCGATGGCCTTGTTGCGGGCCACGGCGTGGAGCCAGGTGGTGAAGCGGGCATCGCCCCGGAACGAGCCGATGGTCTCCGCCACCGCGATGAGCACGTCCTGCTCGACCTCCTCGGCGTCGGCGTCCTGCACGACGAGGCGGCGGATGGCCGGGCGAGCGAGGTGGTGCTCGTCGACCACCCAGATCAGGTCCACGAGGGCCGTCCGATCGCCGGCGGCGGCCCGCTGGGCCACGGCGTCGACCAGGTCGCCCAGGTCCTCGCGGTCGCCGGCAGCGGCTTCGACCGCGGCCCGCCACGTGCGGCTCGACGCTGCCTCCCGACCGCTCAACGCGCCACCCGTGCCCCTCTGCTCGCCCGAGCACCGACCCGCGGACGGCGCTGGGCCCCCCTCCTACCCGTCGGCGCCGGTGCCGACACCGGGGGTCAGGCGCTCGTGCGGAACGGCAGCGCGGCTTCGCGGTGGGCGGCGGCCAGGTCCTGCTCGTCGGGGTCGCGGAGGACCGGGGCCTCGGTGGCGGCCGGGTCCCAGGCGATGAAGCCCAGTCGATCGAGCTCGGCCAGCCACCCCTCCATCGGCCACCGGCCCCACTTGCGGCGGAAGGTGGTGGCGTTGGCCAGCGTCGCTCGCAGCTGCTGCACGGGCGGCTCCCACACGTCGTGGTGCTGGTGGAACACCTCGGCCCCGGCGACCAGGGCGACGGGGACCCCGGCGGCCCGTGCCGTCACGGCCAGGTCGGTGTCCTCGCCGGCGTAGCCCTGGTACTGCTCGTCGAAGCCGCCGAGCCGGGCGAAGGTGCCGGCCCGGAAGGCCATGTGCAGGCCCCAGACCTGCTCGTGGTGGTCGCTGCTGCGCCACCCGCGGTCGGGCGGCCGCTCGCGGTGGGGGTGGTGGCGACCGAGGGCCCGCAGCGTGGCCGGGTCGAAGCTCGGGGGCGGCTCCGGCGGGAGGTACCAGACCTCGCCGGTGGCCAGGGCGTCGACCTCGTCCAGGGTCGTCGCCAGGCTCGCGGCGTAGGCGGGCCCCGGGATGCAGTCGGCGTCGAGGAAGGCGAGGTTGGACGAGCCGGCCGCCGCGGCGGCGGCGTTGCGCGCCTCGCTGTAGGGGATGCGCTCGCCCCCGTGGCCGACCTCGATGATCCGGACGGCCAGGGCGGAGCTGGGCGGGACCACGGCCCGGGGGTCCTCGCCCCCGCACCACGCCACCACCAGCTCGGCCGGTGGCCGTTCGGCGGCGGTGAGGCCGGCGATCACGCGCGCCAGCAAGGTGTTGCGGTTGCGCACGAGCGTGAGGACGCTGAGGTCGACCGGTTCGCTGCTCACGCCACGGCCTCGCGGGCGAGGGCGGCGAGCGCTGCGTAGAGGGCGGCGGCGCGGTCCGGCGTCCCGGGTGCCGGCGCGCTGCGGTGGAGGTCCACGTCGATGGCCCCCTCGGGGATCGGCAGCCCGACGAAGCGGCCGAGGGCGGGCAGGGCCCGCCCGGTGACGAGGTCGGCGTGGTCGACCACGAGCCACCGCCCGTCGGCGCACAGGCGGAGCAGGCGGCGGTTCACGGCCTCCCAGAGGGCGAAGCCGTGGTCGAGCGTCACCTCGAAGCCGGCGTAGTAGCCCGGGTCGCGCTGCCACATGGCCCTCAGGCTGGTGGCCACCTCGCCGGGCGCGCGGACCACGGCCACGAAGCGGGTCCCCGGGCGCAGGGCCGGACGCCATGCGTCGAGCACGTAGGGGAACCGAGGGTCCTTGATGCATGCCGGGCGCTCGGGCAGCAGGGCGGCGAAGCGGGCGCGCTGGGCCGGCGTGGCGCTGACCGACACCTCGTCGCCCAGCACCGCGAGCCAGGCCAGGCGCGCCGGTGCCTCGGCGGGCCCGTGGCCGGGCGGGAGGTGGGGGAGCAGGAGCTCGTCGCCGAGCTCGGTCACCTCGACGTCCTCGTAGAAGCCACGGGGGTTGGCGTCGGTCGCGGCGAGCAGGTGCCGGCCGAAGTGGAAGCCGGCGTCGGCCAGCAGCTGGCCCACCAGCGAGGTGCCGCTCCGAGGCGCACCCACCACCAGCACGTCGGGTGGTCCAGGCGGTGGGGGCACCGCTCGTGCGTGCCCGCCGGGGCCGGTTCCAGACGCGCCGGGTTCACCCGGTCGGGTGGATCGGCGGCTCGCCCGGCGGGTAGCGGGTGTCCACCACGATCGAGAAGGGATCCGTGATGCTCCCCCCGCTGCGGGTCGCCATCCTCGCGGCGAGCCGCCACCCCATCGTCGAGCCGTTCGCCGGCGGCCTCGAGGCCCACACCTGGCAGCTGGCCACCGGCCTGCGGCGCCGCGGCCACCGGGTCACGGTCTTCGCCGGGGCGGGCTCGGACCCCTCGCTCGACGTCCGGCCCTTCGCCGGCGGCTCCCCGGTGCTGAGCGCCGCGGCGCGGGCCGACGTGTCGTTCGGCCCGGAGGCCACGATGGTCGAGCACCACGCCTACCTCTCGACGCTGTTGGGACTGGCCCGCTCCGGAGCCGACGAGTTCGACGTGCTGCACAACAACTCCGTGCACCACCTGCCGCTCGCCATGGCGCCGGCCATCGAGGTCGCCCAGGTCACCACCCTGCACACGCCGCCGACGGCCTGGATGGAGCTGGCCGTGAAGGCCAGCCCGACCCCGCTGCCCATCCGGTTCTGCGCCGTCTCGCACCACACCGCCGAGGCCTGGCGGGGGACCGTCGACGCCTCGGTCGTGCCCAACGCCGTCGACCTCTCTGCGTGGCGGGTCGGGCCGGGCGGCCCCGACGCCATCTGGTCGGGGCGGATCGTGCCCGAGAAGGGCCCGCACCTCGCCATCGACGCCGCCCGGGCCGCCGGGTTCCGGCTCCGCGTGGCCGGCCCGGTCCTGGACCCGGCCTACTGGCGCGAGGAGGTCGAGCCCCGGCTCGGGCCCGACGTCGAGTGGATCGGCCACCTGTCCCAGCGGGCCCTCGCCCGGGAGGTGGGCGCCTCGGCGGTGGCCGTCGTGACGCCCCGGTGGGACGAGCCGTTCGGGCTGGTCGCCCTGGAGGCGTTGGCGTGCGGCACGCCCGTCGCCGCCATCGGTCGCGGCGGGATGGCCGGCCTCCTCGAGCCCGGGAGCAGCTGCGTGGTGGCCACCGAGGACACCGCCGAGCTGGCCGACGCCCTGGTTCGGGCCGCTCGCCTCGACCGGGCTCGGGCCCGGGCCCACGCCGAGGAGCACGGCTCGCTCGACCGCATGCTGGACCGCTACGAGGACCTCTACCGCTCGGCCCGGGCGTGACGCCCGGGGCGGGGCGACCGCTCGGCTGCTACGTCCACCACCACGGAGCCGGGCATGGCGTCCACGCCCAGGCTCTCGCCCGGGCGAGCGACCGGCCCGTGGTGGGCCTCGGGTCAGGACCGCCGCCCGACGGGTGGACGGGCACGTGGATCGCCCTGCCACGCGACGACGAGCCGCCCTTCGCCGCCGACCCCACCCGCGGGGGAGCGTGGCACTGGCTCCCGTCCGGCCACGCCGGCCTGTCCGCCCGGATGCGGGCGGTGGCCGGTTGGATCACGGCGGCCGACCCGGTCGCCGTGATCAGCGACGTGTCGTGCGAGGTCACGTGCCTGGCGGCGCTGCTGGGCGTGCCCACCGCCCACGTCCTCCTGCACGGGGACCGCACGGACCGACCGCACCGGCAGGCGTTCGACACGGCCGACGTGCTGGTCGCTCCCTGGCCGGCCGCCCACGCCGAGCCGGCCCACGGGCGGTGGGCGGCCAAGACCCGCCACGTCGGCCTGCTCAGCCGGTTCGACGGACGGCCGGCCCCGACCGGCGCCGGCGACGGCTCGGTCCTGGTGCTGGTCCCGGGCGGCCCGCACCCGTTCCGGACGTCGGCCATCACGGCGGCCGCGGCGGCCAGCGGCCGACCCTGGGTGGTCGCTGGCGCCATCGACGCGCCGGCCACCCCTGCTCCGGGGGTCGAGTGGCTCGGCCCGGTAGCCGATCCCTGGCCCCTGCTCGAGCGGGCCAGCGTGGTCCTGTCGGCGGCGGGAGCGGGCGCCATCGGCGACATCGCCGCCGCTCGCCGACCGGCGGTGCTCTTCCCGCAGCCGCGGCCGTTCGACGAGCAGGCGGTGGCGGCCCGGGCGCTCGCCACCACGGCACCCGTCCGCATCCTCGAGGCGTGGCCGGAGCAGGGCTGGTGGGCGCTCATCGACCAGGTCGCCGACCTCGACGGCACGACGTGGCGCCACCTGCACGACGGCTCGGGAGCGGCGCGCTTCGCCGTCGTCGCCGCGGCGCTGGCCGCCGGGAGCTGACGCCTGCGGCGGCGGGTCGCCTCAGGAACCCTTCTTCTTCTTCCCCTTCTTCTTCTTCTTGCCGTTGCCGGCGCCCTGCTGGGCGTTGATGTTGTCGACCAGTGCGGGCTTCGAGCGGCCCTGGGCCTTGGCGTGGGCCTTGGCCGAGCGCTTCTCGCCCTTGGTCATCTTCTTCGAGGAGCCCTTCGGCTTCGGCTTCTCCCAGACCGCCTTCTTCTTCTTCTTGCCCTTCTTGGTCTTCTTGGCCTTGCTCATGGGCGCCGTCTACCCATCGCCGGACCCGGGACGTCAGCGGCGGGGGTCGCGCCGGACCACCAGGCCGTGCTCGTTGGTGATGCGGGTGCCGGTGAGCGTGCGATCCATGTGGCGCATGCGCCACGAAAGGAGGCGGGCCCGAGCCTCGGCCACGCGGGCGGCCACCGTCGGGTCCTCGATGAGCTCGCCGGCGGCGAGCACGTGCGGGTGGACCTGGTCGGGGTCGAGCTCCAGGTCGAACCAGAGGCCGGCGCCGTCGCCGAAGTGCACGTACTTGTCGGCGGCCGAGCGCACGACGTCGAGCGTGCACTGCTCCATGGTGAGGCCGAACAGGTCCTCGCCGAGGTGGCGGACCGGGTCGCGGAAGTCCCACTGCTGGTGCACCTCGGTGCGCCAGTCGGCGGGGACCGGGGCGTCGTGCAGGAACGGCTGGAGCTCGCGCCCGTCGACGGCGATGGGCACCTCGATGCCCAGCCAGGTGCACAGCGTCGGCATCACGTCGACCGACTCCGTGAACGCCTCGACGGCGAGGCCGCGCGTGGCGTCGGCCTCGGGCCGGGGGTCCACCACGATCAGGGGCACGTGGTAGCTCTCGTCCCACCAGCCCAGCTTCTCGACCAGCCAGTGGTCGCCCATCTGGTCGCCGTGGTCCGACGTCAGCACCACCAGGGTCTGGTCGGTGAGGCCACGGGCGTCGAGGTGGGCGAACAGCCGGGCCAGCTGGTCGTCGACCTCCGCCATGTTCCCCCAGTAGGTGGCCCGCAGCTGGCGGGCCTCGGCCTCGTCGGTGGGGCAGCCCGCCTCGAGGGCGCCGAAGTGGTGGATGGGGTGGACGTCCAGCTCGGCCTGGCGGTCGGCGAGCCGCTTGAACGGGGCGCCCTCGGCGGGGTCGTAGCGGTCGTGGTAGCCCTCGGGGGCCCGGTACGGCGGGTGGGGCCGGATGTAGGACACGTGGGCGAACCACGGCTCGCCGGCGGGGCGATCGTCGAGCCACTCGATCACCCGCTCGGTCAGGAACGCCGTCTCGGTGTGCTCGGCGGGGAACCGGGAGGGGGGCCCAGCTGTCTGCGTGGTCCTCGGCGCCGGGGTAGCCCGGGATCGGGGCCCACAGCTCCTCGAAGGTGGTGGGCACCTCGTGGCCGTGGGCGGCGAGCCACTCGAGCCAGGGCGCCAGGTTCCGCCACGTGAGCACGGTGCCCTCGGCGAAGCCGGGCAGGGTGCCCTCGTAGTCGAACAGCCGGGGGTCGGCGGGGTCGTCGACCACGCGCGGGTCGACGCTGGTGTCGGTGTAGCCGAACAGGGTGGGGTCGTAGCCGTGGGCGCGGACCTCCCGGGCGACGTTGGTGAAGCGGTCGTCGAGCGGGGTGCCGTTGGCCACGGCCCGGTGGTTCATGGCGTAGAGGCCGGTGTGCAGCGACGCCCGGCTGGGCCCGCACGGTGCGGTGACCGACCAGTGGTTGGCGAAGCGCACGCCGCGAGCCGCCAGGGCATCGAGCGTGGGCGTGCGCACCACCGGGTGGCCGGCCACGCCGAGGCAGTCGCCGCGCCACTGGTCGACGGTGATGAAGAGGACGTTCGCTGCGGGCACCGGCGCTCCAGGGCTCTCGCCCGACCTTCGGGCGCCTGGCGACGCTACCGGGGCGCCCCGCAGGCCACGGCTACGGTCGGCGCCCGGGCGCCCGACCGGTCGGTCGTGGCGCCGACGGGTCGATTCGTGGAGGCGTGGGCCGTGGTGGACGAGGGACGAGCAGCGTCGGTCGAGCGGCAGGAGGCGGCCGCCGCCGTGGTCGCTCGGCTCGACCGCCGGACCAAGGTCCGGCTGCTCTCGGGCTCGGACATGTTCGAGGTGCGTGGCCTGCCGGAGCACGGCCTGGCGCCGATCGCGGTGGCCGACGGCCCCCACGGGCTGCGCCAGCAGGCCGGCGGCGGCGACCACCTGGGCCTGAGCGGCTCGGTGCCGGCGACGTGCTTCCCCACCGCCGCCACCCTCGGCTCCACCTGGGACGTCGCCCTGGTGGAGCAGGTCGGCGTGGCCCTCGGCGAGGAGGCGGCCGAGCAGGGCGTGGCCGTCGTGCTCGGGCCCGGCCTCAACATCAAGCGGCACCCCGCCGGGGGGCGGTGCTTCGAGTACCTCTCCGAGGACCCGCTGCTCAGCGGTGACCTGGCCGCCGCCATGGTCCGGGGCATCCAGTCCCAGGGCGTCGGCGCCTGCCTCAAGCACTTCGCGGTGAACAACCAGGAGTCGCACCGGCTGGTGGTCGACGCCGTGCTCGACGAGCGCACGCTGCGCGAGCTGTACCTGACCGGGTTCGAGCGGGCCGTGGCCGGCTCGGCGCCGTGGACGGTCATGTGCTCCTACAACCTGGTCAACGGCACCTACGCGTCGGAGCACCATGAGCTGCTGCAAGAGGTCCTCCGTGACGAGTGGGGGTTCGACGGCCTGGTCATGACCGACTGGGGCGCCGCCAACGACCGCGTGGCCGGGGTGCGGGCGGGGCTGGACCTGGAGATGCCGGGCAGCGGCGGCGCCTTCGACGCCGACCTGCTCGGCGCGCTGGAGTCCGGCGCCCTGGCGGATGGCGAGGTGGACCGCTGCGCCGGGCGCGTGGTCGAGCTGCTGCAGCGCGCCCGGCGCGATCGGGTGCCGAGCGATCGGGATGCCCACCACCGGCTGGGCCGCCGGGCCGCGGCGGCCGGCTCGGTCCTGTTGCGCAACGAGGGCGGGGTGCTGCCGCTCGCCACCGACCTCGGCCGGCTCGCCGTCGTCGGCGCCTTCGCCGAGGTGCCGCGGTACCAGGGCGCCGGCAGCTCCCAGGTGCACGCCACCCAGGTCGACCGGCTGCTCGACCTGGTGCGGCAGCGGGTGGGCCCCGGCACTGACGTGGCCTACGCCCCGGGCTACGACCCCGAAACCGGGTCCGGCGACGCCGCGCAGCTCCAGGCCGCCCTGGATGCGGCCGCCGGCGCCGACGTGGTCGTCTTCTGCGGTGGGCTGCCGGCCCCCATGGAGTCCGAGGGCTTCGACCGCCAGACCCTCGACCTGCCGGCCGGCCAGGTCGCCCTCATCGAGGCTCTGGCTGCCGGGCCGGCGCCCGTCGTGGTGGTGCTGAGCAACGGCGGGGTGGTCCACCTGCCCTGGGCCGACCGCGTCGACGCCGTGCTCGAGGGCTGGCTCGGGGGCCAGGCCGGCGCCGGCGGCACCGTCGACGTGCTCTTCGGCGACGTCGACCCCGGTGGTCGCCTGGCCGAGAGCATCCCGGCCCACGTCGCCCAGCTGCCGGCCGATCGGAACTTCCCCGGCCAGCCTCGCCAGGTGGAGCACCGCGAGGGCCTGGCCGTGGGCTACCGGTTCCACGACACGGCCGGCGTGGCGGCCCGCTACCCGTTCGGCCACGGCCTCTCGTACACGACGTTCGACTGGACCGACGCCGCCCTCGAGGGCTCGGGCACCGACGTGCGGGTGTCGGTGCGGGTCACCAACACCGGCGATCGGGCGGGCAGCGACGTCGTGCAGGTCTACGTGCGGGACCCCGAGGCCTCGGTGTGGCGTCCCCAGCAGGAGCTGAAGGGGTTCGCCAAGGTCCACCTCGCTCCTGGCGCCAGCGAGGTCGTCACCGTCGACCTCGACCGCCGGGCGTTCGCCGTGTGGGACGTGGCCGCCCACGACTGGCTGGTGGAGGCCGGTGCCTTCGAGGTCGTGGTGGCCCGGTCGACGGTGGCCGCGGTCGCCCGGTTCGACCACCACGTCGACTCGCCCGACGTGATCTCGCCGGTGCCGCCGCCGGCCGGGCTGGTCATGACCGACCGCGAGCTCGAGGCGGCGCTGGGCCGGCCGATCCCGCAACCGGCGCCGGTGCGACCGTTCCACCGCAACTCGACCCTGGAGGACCTGGAGACCACTGCGGCCGGCCGGGCCCTCGGGCGGGTGGTGGTGAGGGTGGGCCTGAGCGAGGCGGCCAGGGAGTTCCCCGACCCCGATGCCGCCACCGAGGCGATGGTGCGCACGGCGCTGCGCGAGGGCCCGATCCGCGGCCTGGTCCTGCTCAGCGGCGGCCGGGTCCCCTTCGCCGCCGTCGACGCCCTCCTCGCCGCGTTCAACCGCGACGGCGCCGGGGCCCGCCGCACGGTCCGCCGCGCCCTGCGACGACGGCGGACCTGAGCAACGGGCGCGGTCGGACGGCTCAGGCGGGCTCGGCCCAAGGCGCGACGAGGGCCTGGAGCGGGTCGACCAGCGCCATCTGCAGCAGCGGGCCGAAGGAGATGCGGTGGACGCCGAGCTGCTGGAGGTCGGCGAGCGAACCGGCTGCCGAGCCGTCGACCGGGTGGGCGATGACGTTCAGCGGGCCCGCCAGCTCGGCCAGCAGGGTGCGCACGGCATCGGCGTCGGGGGCCTTGGGCGGGTAGGCGCAGCGGGCGCCGGCGGCCTCGCACAGCAGGAGGCGGCTGACCGCTTCGGCCACCGGGTCGGCGAAGGTGCCCTCGGGCTTGAGGAACACGTCGGTCCGGGCGTTGATCACGAGGTCGACGCCCTGCGCGTCGGCGGCGGCGCGCAGGCCGCCGATGTAGTCGGCGTGCTCGTCGGGGGAGCGCAGCCGGTCCTGGCTGTGGACCGTGTCCTCGACGTTGATGCCGACCGCACCGGCGTCGAGGACCCGCTCCACCAGCTCTGCGGGCGGGGTGTCGTAGCCGGACTCGACGTCGGCGCTGACCGGCACGTCGACCGCGCCGGTGATGCGGCGGATGCCGTCGAGGGCGTCGTCGAGGGTCATGCCCTCGTTGTCCTGCTGGCCACGTGAGTCGGCGAGCGGGTGGCTGCCGATGGTGAGCGCCGGGAACCCGGCGTCCACCACGGCCCGGGCAGACCAGGCGTCCCAGACGGTGGGCAGCACGAGGGTGGTGCCG
Source organism: Aquihabitans sp. G128 (assembly GCF_019048865.1). Lineage (GTDB taxonomy): Bacteria > Actinomycetota > Acidimicrobiia > Acidimicrobiales > Iamiaceae > Aquihabitans. The sequence goes on from NZ_CP077604.1 coordinate 4,471,945, forward strand.
GCGTGGTGGAGGTCGAGCAGCTTCGTGGCCTTGGCGGCGAGGTCGGTCATGGCCGGCTGTCTACCCTGGCGGCGCCTCGTTCGCGCGGCGGTGGCGGGTTCAGCCCATGAGGTCCGTGGTGCCGGTGATCTCGAACAGGCGCTGCAGCGCCGGTGAGGCGTTGGTGCGCTGAGGCTGCCCAGGTCGCGGTGGGCCAGTGCGGCGGTCAGGAGCGCGTTGAGGCCGCTGGAGTCCATGTAGGTGGTGTGGCGGAGGTCGACCACGACGTGGTCGGCGCCGCTGCTCGTCGCCTGGGCGAGCACGGCCTCGAGCGCCGGGGCCGACGCCATGTCGACCTCGCCGACGACCTCGACCAGGGCGGCGAAGCCGATCTCGACGAGTCGCACCCGGAGCGGGTTGGGGCCGTTCACGAGGCATCGGGCCGATCGCTCGAGGCGGTGCGCTCGCGGGGGACGAGGTGGAGGCCGGCCCGCTGCTCGGTCCGAGGGCCGTCCTCGAGGAGCTGGGCGGCGAGCTCCAGGTCGAGGATCCGGTGGTGCTCGCCGAGCTCGCCGAGCACCAGCGTCGCTTCGTGCAGCGCGCCGAGCAGCGGGGCGAGCGAGGGGTCCTGCGGGCGTTGGCCGAGGAGGTCGCGGAGGCGTCGGTCCAGCACCACCACCACGTCCGCAGCGCCGTCGAGCTCTTGGCGGGTGGGCGAGAGGTGGAGCTCCACGTCGAGGTTGATGCGGGTGCCGGTGGTGCCGACCACGGCGGCCAGCCGCCCCAGCAGCTCGTCGTCGAGGTCGAGGCACCGGCCCTGCTCGACCTCTCGCCACCGCGCCGGGGAGATGGCCGCTCGGCCGGCACAGGCCCGGACCGTGAGGCCCATGGTGCAGCGGTGGCTCGCCAAGACGGTGCCGACCTCTCGCGCTCGCACCGCAGCGCGGTTCTCGGCACGGACGACGTCGAGCAGGCGTCGGGGGTCGGGGCTCACGGCTCGCTCCAGGAGGTGGATGCGGTCGCCGGGGTCCGGGGCAACGCGCCGATCGGACGGATCGAGCCAAGGGCTCGACGATCGAACGGTACCCCCGCCGAATGTCACCCGAGGTGGTGGTACGCCGCTGGTCAGCCCGGCGGCGGCTCTGCGTGGGGGCTCGACCGCAGGTCGTCGGCGGAGATGCGACGCTCGGCGATGGCGCGGGCGACCTCGCCGAGCCGCTGGTTGCTGCGCCGCGCATGGGCTCGGATCAGGGCGAAGGCCGCCTCGGCGTCGGTGCCGGTCTGCTCGGCGACCATGCCCTTGCTCTGCTCCAGGACGACCCGGGAGTCGAGCGCTGCCTGGAGCTGGCCGGCGAGAGCGACGTGCTGGCTCACCGTCCGCTCGTGCAGGATCCCGATCGTGGCGATGTCGGCCATGGCCTGGCCGACGGCCTGGTCGTCCAGGGAGAGCCCGTCCGGGGTGGCGGCGAACAGGTTGAGGGCACCGAGCCGGTCGTCGCGGAGCCGCAGCGGGAGGGCGTACGCCGAGGCGAAGCCCGAGGCGATGGCGGCCGGGGCGAACACCGGCCAGCGCTCGAGGGCCAGGGTCAGGTCGTCGGCCCGCACGGATCCGCCGCGCTGGGTCCAGCACTCGAAGCAGGGGCCCTCGCTGCTCTGGAGCTCCACCAGCTCCAGCAGGCGCATCTCTTCGGTGGACGACGCCACCACGCGCAGGGCGCCGCGCTGGTCGGCGAGCAGGACGCCGGCGGCGGCCACGCCGAGGACCTCGACCGCCCGCTCGGAGAGCAGGAGCAGGAACTCGATGAGGTCGTAACCCTCCACCAAGGTGTCGGCGAGCTCGACGAAGGTCGGCCCGATCAGCTCGTCATGCGCCACGGGGCGTCCTCTCCTCGCGTCGGGTCATCGGTCCCGGACCTCGCGGTCGAACCGGAGGCGTCCGGCCACCACGGCTTCGGCCACCTCGGAGACGGGGCAGCCCTGGGCGAACGCCCGGGCCCGCATGGCGACCAGGGCGGCTTCGGGCGTGACGTCGAGCTGGATGGCCACGCGGCCGCTCGCCTGGTGGACCACCAGGCGGTCGTCGGACAGGTCGGCCAGCAGGTCGGTGAGCGAGCCGGGCGGGACCTGCGACTGGCCGGCCAGCACGTAGCTGGTGGCCCGATCGGCCACCCGGCCGGCGTCGTCCAGCACCTCCTCGCCGAGGTCGCCCGGCTCGGACCGGTACAGGTCGAGGGCGCCGTAGCCCTCGGCCGCAATGCGCATCGGGAGCGAGAACACGGCGCAGATGCCGGCGGCGACGGCGGCTGCGGTGAAGCCCGGCCAGCGGCTGGAGCGCCCCAGGTCCGGCTCCGAGACCGGGGCGCCTCGCTCGTGGGCCTCCAGGGACGGGCCCTCGCCCGACGTGAACGCCAGCTCGGCAACCCGCTTCGCCCGCTCGTCCGAGGCGCCTATGGCCCCGCGGTGCGTGCCGCCGATCACGAGGACCAGGCCGGCCCCGGCCAGTTCGAACTCGTCGACGCAGGCGATGCAGAGCCGGTCCAGCACCAACCGGTCGCTCGCGCCGGTCATGGACCCCAAGATCCGGTCCACGCGCGCATCCCCCATCGGGAGACCCTCGCGCACTCCTGGCCCCAACGCCACCACGGGGCCGAGGGTCGGTCCAGAAACTGCGCTCGTCGGTCCTGGCCGGCCCGCGAGGGGGAAGGGATCGACCATGGTCACCGCCACCACGCCCTTCGTCCGTGCCAGCAACCTCATCGGCCGACCGGTGGTCACCACCGGCGGCGAGGCCGAGCTCGAGGTCCAGGACCTGGTGGTCGGCGAGGACGGACGCACCATCTCGGGCCTGACCCTCCGCCGGCCCGGCATCCTCGGCAAGCGCCACGTGGGCGTGCTGGCGACCGACGACATCGCCTCGATCGGCACCGATGCGGTGATGGTGGCCGACGGTCGGTCGTTCGGCCCCGACGAGCGCGAGCTGGCCGTCGGCCACGACCTCACCGGTCGGCGGGTGATCACCGCCGACGGCACCGCGATCGGGACCGTGCGGGACGTGATCGTCGAGACCCGCCGTGGGCGCAGCCGGATCGAGGGCGTCGAGCTCGTCGTCGAGCCGGGCGTCAGCGACGAGGCGCACGCCCTGCTCGCCCTCGGCGCCGATGCCACGGTGTCGGCCGAGATGATCGTGGTGCGGGCCGGAGCGGTCGGCGACCTGTGCACCGACCCGGAAGCGCTCGTGGGCTCCGTTGCCCAGCTCCGCTCCCGGAAGGCTTCGTCGTGATCGGGCTCAGCACCCTCCGCCACCTCGACGTGCTCGACACGTCGGCCGCCGCCAGGGTCGGCCGGGTGGACGCCCCCATCGTCGATGCGACCAAGCACCGGGTGACCGGCCTGCTCGTGGGCGGCGTCGAGGACGGCGCGGTGGTGCTCCCGTGGGACGCGGTCGTCGGGTTCGGGCCCGACGCCGTGACCGTCGCCGGCGCCGACGGCCGGCGGCGGCCCGAGGACGACCTGGAGCGGCGCGCCGTCGAGGGCGGTCCCACCCTGATCGCCGCCCGGGTCCTGAGCGACGCCGGCGACCTCCTCGGCACCGTCCACGAGGTCCGGGTCAAGCCGTCGGGCATCATCGCCGAGGTCGACCTCGGCGACCGGGTCGTGCCCGGCACGGCGATCGTCGGCTTGGGGCACCACGCCCTGGTGGTCCGCGCCGACGCCTGAACCGCGGCCGACCCTTGCTGCCGGATCGTCCGGCGTGCGATGGTCTCCCACCACCTCGCCGCCGGGGTGGCCGCACGCTCGGAGGGAGGCCCTGCTCGTGACCACGCCCCAGCACGAGACCGGGCCGGGCGAGGTCGACCGCTTGGCGGCGATCGGGTGGCGGTTGCTGCTCGATCACGCCACCGTGGCGGTGGTCCGGTCGCTGGGCACCGCGGGCGTGGACGCGATCCTGCTGAAGGGGCCGGTGATCGCCCGCTGGCTCTACGACGCACCCGATGACCGGCGCTACGTCGACATCGACCTCCTGGTGGCCGCCAGCGACCTGGACGCCACGCGCCGGGTCCTCGCCGGCCAGGCCTTCGTCCTGGTCAGCGCCGCGCTGCCCGCCTCGGGCGGGCCACACGCCGAGACGTGGTTCCGCGAGCGCGACCACGTCGCCGTCGACCTCCACCGGTGCCTCCACGGCCTGGAGCACCTCGAGGGCGATGCCGGCTTCGACCTGGTGTGGCGCGACCACGAGCGGCTCGACCTGGGCGGGGACGCACCGCTGGCGGTGCCGGGCGTGGCCGTGCGCACGCTGCACGCCGTCCTGCACCTGCAGCCGAAGGACGACCCGGGCTCTCGGGCGTGGGTGGACCTGGAGCGCGCGGTGTCCCGGGTCGACCTGGCGACCTGGCGAGCCGCGGCCGAGCTGGCGGCCGAGGTCGGCGTGCGCGAGGAGGTGGGACCGCTGCTCCGCCTGGTCGACGGCGGCGCCGCCCTGGCCGACGAGCTGGGCCTGCCGTCGGTCCCGTCCGCGCAGCTGCTGCGCCACCACCGGCGTCACGCCCCGCGCCTCGACCGCTTGGTCCGTCGGATCCGTGGTGGCAGCCCGGCCGAGGTGCGTCGGGCGATCCGCATGACGCTCGCGCCGCCGCCGAGCCGGGTGCGGCTGAGCTACCCGATCGCCAGGCGGGGCGGGCTCGGCCTGGCCGCCGCCTACCTCTGGCGGATCGCCCGGTTCCCGTGGCTGGTGCTCGAGTCGGTGCGCCACCGCCGCAGAGGCGGGTCGACCCCGCGCCTGCGCTGACACGATCCGTGCCCGAGGCCGGGCCGACCCGCTTGTAGGTTGCGCCGGTGCGAACCCCTGACCGCTCCTTCGAGGTCGAGGCGTTCGGGGTCGGCATCGACGTCTCCGTGGCCGAGCCCTCGGGTGCAGCGCGCTGGACGGCCGAGGAGCTGGCGGCCGCCGTGGCGCGGCTCCTGCCGCCCGGCTCGACCGAGCGGCCGTCGGCGCTCCCGGCGGCGGCCCGCTTCCGCGTCGAACCGTGGGGCGGGGGGCTGGTGCTCGAGGGTGCCGAGGGCGGGGCCCAGGGCTTCGACGACCCGACGACGGGCCTGCACGCGCTCGACGCCGCCATCCGCGAGGCGGTGGCGCTCACCGCCCCCGGCCTGGTCTTCGTCCACGCCGGGGTCGTGGCGCTGGGGGAGCAGGCACTGGTGCTGCCGGGGCGGAGCATGGCGGGCAAGACCTCGCTGGTCGCCGCTCTGGTCGAGGCCGGAGCGACCTACCTGTCCGATGAGTACGCCGTGCTGGACGGGCGTGGCGAGGTCCACCCGTACGCGCGCCGGCTCTCGGTCCGGGCGCCGGAGGGTCGACGAGAGGTGCCCGTCGAGGAGCTCGGCGGTGCCGCCGCGACGGGGCCGCTGCGGGTGGGGGTGGTTGCGGCGCTGCGGTACCGCCCGGGCGGTCGGTGGTCGGTCGAGGCGGGCTCCGGCGGTGCGTGCGCGCTGGCCCTCGTCGACAACGCCATCGCCGCGCAGACCCGTTCGGCCGAGGTCCTGCGCACGGTGGCCGAGGTGGCCCGCGGGGCGCGCTTCGTCCACGGAGAGCGGGGCGAGCGACCCGAGGCCGTCGCACGGCTGCAGGACCTGCTCACGTCGTGAGCCCCTGGGCCGCAGCGCCGCGGAGCTGCGGCATGCGGCGGCTCAGGAGTGGATGTCCTTGCGGCGGAACCACCACAGGGCGGCGGTGATGGCCACCGCGAACCAGGCGGCGTTCACCAGGAGGCTGCGGCCGATGTCGGCCGTGAACCACCGGTCCTCGATGAAGCAGGCCCGCCACGCCTCGGCGTAGTGGGTGGGCAGGGCGTTGCGGGCGCTGCCGAAGATGGCGATGCCGTCGAAGATGCCGCTGGCGATGTAGGCGCCGATGGCCCCGGCCACCGCCCCCGTGGGCTGGTCGGCCACCGTCGAGAACAGCACGCCGAGCCCGAGCACGGCCCCGAAGCCGAGGGTGACGTAGAGGGCCACCAGGCCGCAGCGCAGCCACTGCTCGGCGACGGTCAGGTCGAAGGTGGGGATCTCGATGCCGGCGTTGAGCGCCGCCGGCACGCCGTCGACGTGGATGGGCGCCACGCCGAACTTCACCGCACCGGCCCCGGCGGCGGCGTAGGTCACCAGCAGCACGCTGGCGAAGATCATGGTGAAGGCCACCGTGGTCTTGGCGAGCAGCAGCCGGACCCGGCTCACCGGGCGGATCAGCAGGTAGCGCAGGTTGCCCCAGCTGGCATCGCTCGCGACGGTGTCGCCGGCGAACCAGCCGGCCAGCACCACCAGGAGGAACGTGGCGAGGCGACGCAGCAGCGCCGGTCCCGCCACGACGCCGCTGTCGCGGATGAGGCGGAAGGTCCCCACGTCGTCGCCGACGTCACGGGGGCGGGGCGGGCCGCTGCCGAAGCCGGCCACGATCAGCACGGGGAGCCCCACGAGGAACAGCACCAGCAACAGGGTGCGGGGGCGTCGCAGCGACTTGGTGAACTCGGTGCGGACCAGTGCGATCACCGGGACGTCCCCCCGTGCTGGGCCGCCGAGCGATCGGTCGGGCCTGGTGGCTCGGTGGCCTGCATGAGGACGAGGAACGCCTCCTCCAGCCGGTTCTGGGTGGTCAACGTCTCCACCCGTATGCCGGCGCCCACCAGCGCGGCGCCCAGGTCGGCCCGAGAGCCGGTCCGCTGCTCCACGTTGAGCCCGAGCCCCTGCGAGGACACCGACGTCACCTCGGGCAGGGCGGCCAGCACCGCCCGGGCCCGGGCCACGTCGTCGACCTCCACGTGGACGGAACCGGCACCTCCGATGAGCGAGGCCACCGTGCCCTCGGCCACCCGTCGGCCGTGGTTCACGACCACCGCGTGGCTGCACGTCTGCTCCACCTCCGACAGGTGGTGGCTCGAGAAGACGACGGTGCGACCCTCGTCGGCCAGGCGGTGGATGAGGTCGCGCACCACCCGGATCTCCGCCGGGTCCAGGCCGTTGGTGGGCTCGTCGAGCACCAGCAGCTCGGGTCGGCCGAGCAGGGCGCGGGCGAAGCCGAGGCGCTGCTGCATGCCCTGGGAGTAGGTCTTCACCTTGCGATCGATGGCGTCGTCGATCTGGGCGACGGCCAGCGCGGTCTCGAGGTCGGCGTCGGCCCAGCGCCCGCCGCCGGCCTCCCACCAGAGCCGCAGGTTCCGCAGCCCCGAGAGGTGGGGCACGAACGACGCCTGCTCGATGATGGCCCCCACCCGGAACAGCTCCGGGCTGCCCGGGGCCACCTCGGTGCCGAAGAGCCGGGTGCGCCCGGTGCTCGGCCGCTCGAGGCCCATGAGGCACCGCAGCGCCGTGGTCTTGCCGGCGCCGTTGGGCCCGAGCAGCCCGTACACCTGGCCCTGCTCCACCCGGAAGGACAGCTCGTCGACCGCCGTGACCTCGCCGAAGCGCTTCGTGAGCCCCTCGACCTCCACGACCGCGCTCACGGCCGTCCCTCCATCCGGGTGCTCGGCCCGGACGGACTGGGGGTGGGTTCGGGTGGGGCGATCTCGACGGGCACGGGCCCGTCCTACCCCGTCACCCCGCCCAACCCCTACCGACCTCGCCCCACCCGACCCCACCCCACCCCCAGACAACGAACGTTGGGTCCCACGCCCCCGCAGATGGGGGCCTGGGACCCAAAGTTCGAGCGGGCGGAGGGTCGGAGGGGCGGAGGTGGGGTGGACGGGGTGAGGTTGGGAGTGGGCTACCGGAGGTCGAAGCGGTCGAGGTCCATGACCTTGGCCCAGGCGGCCACGAAGTCGCGGGTGAAGCGCTCCTGGGAGTCGGCCGAGCCGTAGACCTCGGAGATGGCGCGGAGCTGGGCGTGGGAGCCGAAGACCAGGTCGGCGGCCGTCGCGGTCCAGCGGGGCTCGCCGGTGGCGCGGTCGACGCCGTCGTAGACGTGCTCGGTGGCCTCCGAGGTCTTCCACTCGGTGGCGATGTCGAGCAGGTTCACGAAGAAGTCGTTGCTCAGCACGCCGGGCCGTTCGGTGAGCACGCCGAGGGCGCTCCCGCCGGCGTTGGCGCCGAGGGCTCGCAGGCCGCCCACCAGCACCGTCAGCTCGGGGGCCGTGAGGCTGAGCAGGTTGGCCCGATCCAGCAGGAGCGTCTCGGGCGACAGCTTCTCGCCCTCGCGGAGGAAGTTCCGGAAGCCGTCGGCCCGGGGCTCGAGGACGGCGAACGACTCGACGTCGGTCTGCTCCTGCGAGGCGTCGGTGCGCCCCGGGGAGAAGGGGACGGTGACGTCCTGGCCGGCGTCCTTGGCGGCCTGCTCGATCGCGGCGCCGCCCGCCAGGACGATGAGGTCGGCGAGCGAGATGCGCGTGCCGCCGGCCTGGGAGCCGTTGAAGCCCTGCTGGATCTCCTCGAGCTTCGCCAGCACGGTGGCCAGTTGCTCGGGCTCGTTCACCGACCAGTCCTTCTGCGGGGCCAGGCGGATGCGCGCCCCGTTGGCGCCGCCCCGCTTGTCGGTGGCGCGGAAGCTGGCGGCCGACGCCCAGGCGGTGGCCACGAGCTGGGCGGTGGTCAGGCCCGAGCCCAGGACGGTGGCCTTGAGGGCGGCGACGTCGGCGTCGCCCACCAGGTCGTGGTCGACGGCGGGGACCGGGTCCTGCCAGAGCTGGGCCTCGGGGACCCACGGTCCGAGGAAGCGCGAGACCGGGCCCATGTCGCGGTGCAGCAGCTTGTACCAGGCCTTGCCGAACGCCTCGGCCAGCTGGTCGGGGTTCTCGTGGAAGCGTCGGGCGATGGGCTCGTAGATCGGGTCGGCCTTCAGGGCCAGGTCCGAGGTGAGCATGATCGGCGCGTGGCGCCGGGCGGGGTCGTGGGCGTCGGGCACGGTGTCGCCCGCGGCCGGGTCGGTGGGCGTCCACTGCTGGGCGCCGGCCGGGCTGGTGGTGAGCTCCCACTCGTAGCCGAAGAGGTTCTCCAGGTAGCCGTTGTCCCACTTCGCGGGCTCGCTGGTCCACGCGCCCTCGAGGCCGCTGGTGATGGTGTCGACGCCCCGCCCGGTCCCGAACGAGTTCGCCCAGCCGAGCTGCTGGCCGTGGACCGGGCAGCCCTCGGGCTCGGGGCCGACGTACTCGGGGTCGACGGCGCCGTGGCACTTGCCGAAGGTGTGGCCGCCGACGATGAGGGCCACCGTCTCCTCGTCGTCCATGGCCATGCGGGCGAAGGTCTCACGGATGTCCCGGGCTGAGGCGACCGGGTCGGGGTTGCCGTTCGGTCCCTCCGGGTTGACGTAGATCAGGCCCATCTGGACGGCGCCCAGCTCGCCGGTGAGCTCGCGGTCGCCGCTGTAGCGCTCGTCGCCCAGCCAGGTGTCCTCCGGGCCCCAGAAGATCTCCTCGGGCTCCCACGTGTCGGGCCGGCCGAACGCGAAGCCGAAGGTCTCGAGGCCCATGGACTCGATGGCGCAGTTGCCGGCGAAGACCAACAGGTCGGCCCACGAGAGGGCGGTGCCGTACTTCTGCTTGACCGGCCAGAGGAGGCGCCGGGCCTTGTCGAGGTTGGCGTTGTCGGGCCAGCTGTTGAGGGGGGCGAAGCGCTGGGCGCCCTGCCCGCCGCCGCCCCGGCCGTCGGCGATGCGGTAGGTGCCGGCGGCGTGCCAGCTGAGGCGGATGAACAGCGGGCCGTAGTGGCCGTAGTCGGCGGGCCACCAGTCCTGCGAGGTGGTCATCACGTCGAACACGTCCTGCTTCAGCGCCTCGACGTCGAGGCCGGCGAAGGCCGCTCCGTAGTCGAAGTCGGCGCCCAGCGGGTTCGCCTCGGGCGAGTGCTGGTGCAGCACCGAGAGGTCCAGCTGCTCGGGCCACCAGTCACGGATGGTCCGGGGGCGGGTGGCCTCGGGGGTCGGCGCGGGGATCGCCGGGTTCTCGCTCTCGCTGTTCGTCACGAGGGTTCCTCCTCAGGGGGGGTGGGGGCGGGCGGGGGAGCCGCCCGTGCGGGGCGAGGCCGAGGGTAGGTCCAGATCTGGACCGCTTCCACCGCTCCCTCGCCGCCTCCCCGCCCGGCCACCGGTCAGCTTCCGGTGACTGCCCGCATGGACCCGGGGACCGTGTGGCCGACCACCGAGAGGCGGTTCCAGGCGTTGATCGTGACGATGGCGTAGATCAGCGCGGCGTAGGTCTCGGTGTCGAAGGTCCGGCGGGCCTCGGCCTCGAGGGCGGTGGGCACCGGCCCGTCGGCGATGCGGGTCACCGCCTCGGTCAGGGCCAGGGCGAGCCGCTCCTCGTGGGTGTAGAGCTCGCTCTCGCGCCAGGCCGGCAGCAGGGCCAGGCGCTCGGCCGTCTCGCCCCTCTCGACGGCGTCGTGGTGGTGCATCTCCAGGCAGAAGGCGCAGCCGTTGATCTGCGAGGCCCGGATGTTCACCAGCTCGTGGATGGTGGCCGACAGCGGGCTGTCGGCCACCGCGGCGCTGAGCCGGAACATGGCCCGCTGGCCGGCGGCGAGGTCGGCCTTGACGTCGACGGGGGGTTGCGGGGTGAGGTGGAGGTCGGTCACCGGTTGGCTCCTTGAATCTGGATGGTTGGTGTCCAGGAACCTAGCACGCCGGAGGCCGAACCTGGATGGGTACCATCCAGGTCGTGAAGATGGGCCAGGGAGTCGAGTGGGCGTTGCACGCGTGCGTGAACCTCGCGTGGGCCGGGCCGGAGCGACCGCTGCCCGTCGCCACCCTGGCCGAGCTCAACGGCCTGCCGACGCCCTACCTCAACAAGCAGCTCCAGGCCCTGGCCCGGGCGGGGGTGGTGACGTCGACCCCAGGCGCCCGAGGGGGCTTCGCGCTCGCCCGCCCGCCCGAGGAGATCACCGTCCTCGACGTGGTCCAGGCCATCGACGGCACCGAGGGCGCGTTCCGCTGCACCGAGATCCGCCAGCAGGGCCCGCTGCCCGCCGGGCGCGGCGCCTTCCGCAGCCCGTGCCAGATCGCCTCGGTGATGGGGCGGGCCGAGGCCGCCTGGCGGGCCGAGCTGGCGGCCGAGACCGTCGCCGGCCTGGCCGGCGAGGTGGCTGCGAAGGTGCCGCAGACGCCGGTGCAGATCCGCCGGTGGCTGGCCGACCGCACCGGCTGATCGCACCGGCGCGACGCCTGCATGACGCCGGACGGAATAGCCGACTAAAATGGTCGGTTATGGATGGTTCATGACCGAGCACCTGCACCTCGCCGTAGCGCTGGACGGGGCGGGCTGGCACCCGGCGGCCTGGCGCCTGCCCGACGCCCGACCGGGCGATCTCTTCGACGCGGCGTACTGGGTCGACCTGGCCCAGGCCGCCGAGCGCGGCGGCCTCGACCTGCTCACCATCGAGGACGCATTCACCCTGCAGTCGGACCACCCGTTCCGGCCCGACGACCGGACCGACCAGGTACGGGGCCGCCTCGACGCTGCCCTGGTGGCCACCCGCATCGCGCCGGCCACCACCCACATCGGGCTGGTGCCCACCGTGACCACCACCCACACCGAGCCGTTCCACGTGGCCACCAAGGTGGCGTCGCTCGACTGGGTCAGCGGCGGGCGGGCCGGCTGGCGGGTGCAGGTCCTGCGCCAGCAGGCCGAGGTCGACCAGTTCGGTCGGCGCGTGCTGCTCGACCGGTCGCAGGTGGCCTCGCCCGAGGATCGCCAGGCGCTGTCCCGGCCGCTCTTCGACGAAGCCGCCGACGCCGTCGAGGTGTCCCGCCGGCTCTGGGACTCCTGGGAGGACGACGCCGAGATCCGCGACCGGCCGACCGGGCGCTTCATCGACCGGGAGAAGCTCCACCACATCGACTTCGAGGGCGAGCACTTCTCGGTGCGGGGCCCGTCGATCACACCGCGGTCGCCCCAGGGCCAGCCCCTGGTGGTGGTGCTGGCCCACCACGTCGTCCCCTACGAGCTGGCGGCCCGCAGCGCCGACGTCGTCTTCACCACGCCGCACGATGCAGCGGGCGCGGCAGCGATCGTGGCCGAGGTCCGCGCCGCCGAGGAGCGGGTGGGCCGCGAGGGCCGCCCGCTGCTGGTGCACGCCGACCTGCTCGTGCTGCTCGAGGCGGACCGAGGCCGCGCCGAGGCGGCCAGGGCCGAGCTCGACGAGCTCGACGGCCGCGCCTGGCGCTCCGACGCCGAGATCGTGGCGACCGACCCCGAAGGCCTGGCCGACCTGCTCGCCGACTGGCAGGCGGCGGGCATCGAGGGCTTCCGCCTGCGCCCAGCGCGGCTCCCGACCGACCTCGACGCCATCGCCGACGCCCTGGTGCCGGTGCTCCGGGCGCGCGGGCTCCGCCCGGCCGGCTACGGCCCCGGCACGCTGCGCGAGCGCCTCGGCCTCGGTCGCCCGCCGAGCCGCTACGCCGCCGACCCCCACCCCGAGAGGACCCCCGCATGAGCTCGCCGCGCATGCCCCTTTCCGTGCTCGACCTGTCGCCGATCTCCTCGGGCTCGACGGCCGGCCAGGCGCTGCGCAACTCGCTCGACCTCGCCACCCGGATCGAGGCGGCCGGCTACCGGCGCCATTGGGTGGCCGAGCACCACTTCACGCCGGGGGTCGCCAGCTCGGCGCCCGCCCTGCTGATCGGGCAGATCGCCGCCGCCACCAGCACCATCCGGGTCGGTTCGGCCGCGGTCCAGACCGGCCACCAGACGGCGCTGTCGATCGTGGAGCAGTTCGGCATCCTCGACGCGCTGTTCCCGGGCCGCATCGACCTGGGGCTGGGCCGCTCCGGGCAGCGCCGCAGCGAGGCGCTGGCCGCCCTCGAGGCCCGCCAGCGCGCCGCCGAGGTGGCGCGGCTGAAGGGAGGCGGCGCCAAGAAGCCGCGGAAGCCGCCGCGAGAGGCGCACGTGGTCGACGGCCTCCTGATCCCCAAGCCGTTCGACCCCTCGGGGCTGTTCGGCTCCTCGCGCTTCCGGTACCAGGCGGCCCTCCAGCAGCAGCCGGGCGCCGAGTCGCCGGACTACGGCGACCAGGTGGCCGAGGTGCTGGCCCTGATCGCCGGCTCCCTGGAGACGCCGGACGGCGACCTGGTCCACGCCACGCCGGGGGAGGGCGCCGGGGTGGACGTGTGGATCTTCGGCAGCAGCGCCGGGCAGAGCGCCGAGGTGGCGGGCGTGCAGGGCCTGCCGTTCACGGCGAACTACCACGTGAGCCCGGCCACCGTGCTCGACGCGTTGGGGGCCTACCGCGAGGCGTTCCGGCCGTCGGCCCACCTCGCCGCGCCCTACGTGGCCGTCTCCGCCGACGTGGTGGTGGCCGAGGACGACGCGACCGCCCAGCGCCTCGCCTCGCCCTTCGGCCTGTGGGTGCGCAGCATCCGCACCGGCCAGGGCGCGGTCGCCTACCCGAGCCCCGAGGAGGCCGACGGCCACCGGTGGACCGACGAGGATCGGGCGCTGGTCGCGGACCGGGTCGACACGCAGTTCGTGGGGACGCCGGACGCCGTCGTCGAGCAGCTCGAGGTGCTGGCCCGGGTGACCGGGGCCGACGAGCTGGTGGTCACCTCCATCACCCACCAGCACGCCGACCGGGTGCGCAGCCACGAGCTGCTGGCCGAGGCGTGGTCCGCCGGCGCACCCGCCGGGGCGACCCCGGTTGGTGCCCTGGTCGGCGGGCGGGCCCCGGCATGACCGCGACGACCAAGAAGCAGGTCCACCTGGCGGCCCACTTCCCGGGCGTGAACAGCACCACCATCTGGAACCGGCCCGACTCGGGCAGCCAGATCGAGTTCTCGTCCTTCGTGCACCTGGCCCAGGCGGCGGAGCGGGGCAAGTTCGACTTCTTCTTCCTGGCCGAGGGGCTGCGGCTGCGGGAGCACCGCGGCAAGCTCGTCGACCTGGACGTGGTGGGGCGGCCCGACTCCCTGACCGTCCTCGCCGGCCTGGCGGCGGTCACCGACCGGATCGGGCTGGCGGCGACGCTGAACACCACGTTCAACGAGCCCTACGAGCTGGCCCGCCAGTTCGCGTCGCTCGACCACCTGTCGGCCGGCCGAGCGGCGTGGAACGCCGTCACCTCGCCCGATGCGTTCACCGGCGAGAACTTCCGCCGGGGCGGGTTCCTCGATCCCTCCCAGCGCTACGAGCGGGCCGCCGAGCTCATCGCCACGGCCAAGGAGGTGTGGGACAGCTGGGCCGACGACGCCGTCGTGGCGGACCAGGCCGCCGGCAGGTTCGTGCGACCCGGCGCCATCGGCGAGTTCGACCACCGCGGCGAGCACTTCCGCATCCGCGGCCGCTCGACGGTGCCGCGCAGCCCGCAGGGCTACCCCGTGCAGATCCAGGCCGGTGACTCCGACGGCGGCCGGGAGCTGGCGGCTCGCTACACCGACGTGATCTTCAGCCGGCACTCGTCCTTCGACGCCGGCCAGCGCTTCTACGCCGACGTGAAGGGCCGCCTCGCGAGGTACGGCCGGACGCCCGACAGCCTCAAGATCATCCCGGCCGCGGTGGCGGTCCTGGGCGACAGCGAGGCCGACGCCCGCGAGCGCGCCGACCAGATCCACCTCGACCAGATCTCGCCGCAGGGCGCCATCGCCTTCCTGGAGCAGGTCTGGGGGCGGGACCTGTCCGACCACGACCCCGACGGGCCGCTCCCGTCGTTCGATCCCGACGTGGAGGGCACCGAGTCGATCACCAAGGGCCGGGTGCGCCACACCAAGGACCCGGTGGCGGTGGCCCAGCAGTGGCGCGACCTCGCCGAGTCGAAGGGGCTCTCGATCCGCCAGCTCATCATCGAGGTCACCGCCCGGTCGACGTTCCTGGGCACCGCCAAGCAGGTGGCGGCCCAGATCGACCACGCCGTGCAGGAGGACGCCGCCGACGGGTACATCCTCGTGCCCCACCTCACCCCGCACGGCCTGGACGAGTTCATCGACACGGTCGTCCCCGAGCTCCAAGATCGGGGGGTGTTCCGGACCGAGTACCCCCACGAGACGTTGCGCGGCAACCTCGGCCTCGAGCCGGTGCGGTGACCGTCGCCCACCCCCTCGACAACGCCGTGTGGCGGTCCCTCACCACCGGCCACGGCGAGCTGGCCGAGGTGCACGGCCGGGCCCGGCGGTACCCGCCCGACGTCTCGCCGTTCGCCGCGGTCGACGGGTTCGACGACGAGGCGTGGGACGACCTGGCCACCCTCGCCGGCCCCGGCGGCCGCGTCGTGCTGTTCCGCGACCGCATCCCGTCGCCGCCGGCGGGGTGGCGCGAGCTGCTGCGCGGGCCCGGCCACCAGCTCGTGCTGGGTGCCGGAGGCCTCCAGCGGGTGGCCCCGGTCGACACCGTCCGGCTGACCGAGCGCGACGTGCCGGAGATCCTGGCCCTGGTCCGGGCGACCGAGCCGGGACCGTTCCTCGATCGGACCGTGACCATGGGCCGGTACCACGGCCACGTCCACGGCGGCCGCCTGGTGGCCATGGCTGGCGAGCGCCTCCACCCGGCGGGCTTCACCGAGATCTCGGCGGTGTGCACCGCCGCCCACGCCCGGGGCCGGGGCCTGGCCTCGGCGCTCACCCAGCACGTCGCCGATGCGATCCTCGCCAGGGGCGAGGTGCCGCTCCTGCACGTGGCCAGCACCAACGCCGGGGCGCAGCGGGTCTACGAGCGCCTCGGCTTCGAGCAGCGCCGGGTCGTCGACTTCGTGGCGCTCGCCGCCCCGCCCGATCCCGCACGCGCCGACGGGCGCGAGCCGTCCACCCAGAGGAACCATGCCCCTGCCTGACGTCTTCGTGATCGGCGCGCCCAAGGCGGGCTCCACCGCGGTCCACGCCGCGCTGGCCACCCACCCGGGGCTGTTCATGTCGAACCCCAAGGAGCCCAAGTACTGGATGTGCGGCGACCGACCGCCACCGGTGCAGCACGGTCCCGGCGACGCCCACAGCCGCAAGGAGTGGATCTGGCGTCGCGACGACTACGAGGCCCTGTTCGCCGACGCGCCCGACGGCGTCCTGCTCGGGGAGAGCACGCCCTTCTACCTTTGGGACACCGCCGCCCACGTCCGGTTGGCCGAGCGCGTGCCCCACGCCCGGTACCTCGCCGTCGTCCGCGACCCTGTCGACCGGGCCCACTCGAACTGGGGGCACCTCTGGTGCGACGGCTACGAGCCGGTGGGGGACTTCGTGGCCGCGACCGAGCGGGAGGAGGAGCGCATCGCCGCCGGCTGGGCCCCGTTCTGGCGCTACCTCGACCTCGGTCGGTACGGCCAGCAGCTCGAGCACCTCTACCGCCACGTCGACCGCGGGCAGGTCCACGTCGTGCGCTACCGGGAGCTGGTCGACGAGCCGGACGTGACCCTCGCCGCCATCGCCGCCTTCCTCGACATCGACCCGGCGGGCTTCGGCCCGGTGCGAGGCGAGAACGTCCACGCCTGGGTCGACGGGTCGCCGGTCAACCAAGCGCTGCGGGCCGTGGTGCGCGCCGGCGCCTGGGCCGGCCAGTTCCCGCCGCCCGAGGTGTGGCGCACCGTCGAGGCCCCGCTGCGCGCCGTCCTCCGACGGGGGGCGCGGCCACCGGCCCGAGCTCACCGTCGAGCAGCGCAAGGCGGTCCAGCGCCACTTCGTCGACGACGTCGCCCTGCTCGGCGACCTCACCGGCCGGGACTTCCGGGACTGGCTCGGTCAGGAGGGCAGGGGGGGCGTACTCCGTCAGGAGGTCGTGAGCGCCGTCGGCCCGGGACGCCTCGTAGTAGAGCCGCAGGCCCCCGGGCACCGCGAGGACGTCGACGTAGCGCAGGGCGCCGCTGGCGTGCGGTGACTCGGCGAGCGGCCCGCCGGGCACGGCCCGGAAGGTGCCGTCGGGCGCGGCGGTGGCGACGCCGGTGCGCTCCTCCCAGTTCTCGCCGAACGTGGCCCGGCCGTCGTAGTAGGCGTGGCGCTGGCCGTCGAGGTCGACCACCGCAGCGATGCGCGTGCCCCGGCGGTCCCAACCATCGTCGTCTCCCGGGGCCAGGACGGTGCCGTCGAGGGTCCAGTCGAGGCCGTCGGGCGACGTGGCGTGGAGGGTGGCCATGGCATCGGCCTGCTCCGGGTCGGCCACCTGGTGGAGGCACACCCAAAGCTCCCAGCCGTCCGGGCCAGGGTGGACCACGGTGTCCTTGAGGGCGTCGTGCGGCCCGCCGTCGAGCACCGTGCGCGCCGCCGCCGGGTCGAAGCCGGTGGGGTCGTCGGCGTCGATGGCCACCACCCGCCAGTGCAGGGTGCCAGGCGTGGCCAGGCTCAGGTAGATGCGCCACCCGCCCTCGGGCCGGCGCACCAGGGCGGGGCGCTCCAGCGAGTCGCAGGCGAACGCGTCCCGCTCCAGGCGGGCCACCTCGGTGAACGTGAGGCCGTCGTCGTCGGAGCGGCTGATGGCCACGGCGTAGCCCCGTCCGTCGCCCACCGGCCGACGCAAGCGGTGGGCGAGGAACACCGTGCCGTCCTCGGCGGCGGCCACGCTCGGCCCGCCGGCCCAGTACCCGTCGCCCTTCCCGGGCGCCGCCACCGCCACGCTGGCCGGGTGCTGCCCCGGGAGCGGGAGCGGGCAGGGCGCATCGGAGCCGGACATGGCAGCCGAGGGTACCGACGCCTGCAGCTCGCCGCCGCCACGCCAGGACGCGTGAAGGCCTCGAACCGATCCAGCCGACCGGCCCGCTCGCGTCAGGAGCGGACGCCGCGTTCGGCCCGGGGTCGAGGGTGCCAGCCGAGGGCGGGGCCGAGGTGCTCGGCCATGGCGGTGAGGATCTGCACGTAGTCCTCGTGCTCGAAGGTGAACGGGAGGGCGAAGACCACCTCGCGCACGGCCTGGAAGCCGACGTCGGCCCAGAGCGCCTCGGCGAGCTGCTCCGAGGTCCCGACCAGGTCGCGGGCGAACACCATGCGCCCCGGGCCCTGCGGCTCGGCGGTGCGTGGGGTTCGGGCGTCGACGTAGCGCTGGTACCGAGCCCGCTGGTCCGCCGTCGCCCCGTCGGTCGGGATGACCACCAGGCCCTGTGACGCCCGGGCCCGCTCGCCGTCGGGGTGGGCGGCGCGGAACGCGCCGAGGTGGCTGCGCTGGATGGTGGCGAAGTCCGGCGTGGGCTCGCCGGGGGCGGTCTCGGAGCGGACCACGTTGCTCGTGAGGAAGTTCAGCCCGGTGCTGCCGGCCCACTCGGCCGAGCGGCGGCTGGCCCCGCCGTACCAGACCCGCTCCCGGAGCCCGGCGGCGTGCGGCTCGACCCGTGGCGAGAACGTCTCGATGCCCTCGACCCCTTCGAAGGAGCTCACCGGCGCACCGGCGATGGCCGCCAGCAGGCGCTCCACGCGGCGATAGGTCAGGTCCTCCACGTCGGCGGTGTCGGGGTAGAGCGAGGCCTTCACGTGCTCCCAGTGGATGGGCGCACCCACGCTGAGGCCAGGGTTGAGCCGTCCCCCGGCGAGCACGTCGACCGTGGCCAGGTCCTCGGCCAGGCGCAGCGGGTTCTCCCAGCCCAGCGGGATCACCGCGGTGCCGAGGTCGATGCGGCTCGTGCGCTGGGTCGCCGCCGCCAGGACCGCGACCGGCGAGGAGATCCCGTGCTGGAGGTGGCGGTGGCGCACCCAGGCGCTGTCGAAGCCGAGCTGCTCGCCGAGCTCGATGACCTCCAGGACGCGCTCGTGGCCCGGCCCCGGATCGGCGGCGTCGAAGGTCCCGATGGTCAGGAACCCCATCCGCTCCAGCGGCACCCCGTGCGGCGGCACCGTCAGCGGTTCCTGGCGATCCCGATGGTCATGGTCGGCTCCAACCGGGTCGCACAGCTGCGCATTCCGCACCGGCGTCGTGGGAGCGGGGCGAACCCCTCCTTTTGGTGAGGCCCGCACGGGGTCCGAGCCCGAGGGCCCGGGTAGGCGGCGGCAATGGCCAACCTCCGATCCGTGACCCTGAACTGCACGCTCAAGCCCTCGCCGGCGACGTCGAGCACCGACCTGCTGGCCGGGCTGGTCAACGACGAGCTGGAGAAGCTCGGCGTCGCCACCGAGGTGATCCGCGTGGTCGACCACGACGTGAAGCCCGGCGTGACCTCTGACGAGGGCGACGGCGACGCGTGGCCAGGCATCCGCCAGAAGATCCTCGACTCGCAGATCCTGCTGCTGGCGACGCCGATCTGGCTGGGGAACCCGTCGAGCGTGTCGCGGCGGGTGCTCGAGCGCCTCGACGCCTTCCTCGGCGAGGAGGACGACCAGGGCCGGGTGATCTCCTACGACCGGGTGGCCATCGCCGCCACCGTCGGCAACGAGGACGGCGCCCACATGGTGGCCGGGCAGTTCTTCCAGGGCCTGGCCGACGTGGGCTTCACCATCCCGCCCAACGCCCAGGCGTACTGGGTGGGCGAGGCCATGGGCTCCACCGACCTGAACGACCTCGACGAGGTCCCCGAGAAGGTGCGCTCGACGGCTGCCGACGTGGCCAAGAACGCCGTCCACCTCGCCACGCTGCTGCAGCAGTCGCCCTACCCGGCCTGAGCCGAGGTGGCGCGCCGGGGCCAGGCTCCCAGCCGAGGTCCGGCCGGTCCCCAATGTTGGGGGACGGCCGCAAGAGGACACGGTCGGGCGTTCTCGCTGCCTGGCTTCGGGGGAGGTGGGCGGCGATCACCATGGACCGAGCCGCCGCCCTCGCACCGACGGCTGCCCCTCCGAGGCGTGAGCGGGGCACCGGCCGGGCGGCGGCCATCGCCGTCGGGGTCGCCGTGCTGGCCGCCACGGTCGTCGGGTGCAGCTCGGATGCCGCAGGCGGCCCCGGTCGCGCCGAGACCGGAGGTCGCGCGCCGTCCACCACGGCGACGGGGGTGGGAAGGGGAGCACGGCGGAGGATCCATCCAACCTCCTCGAGCCGCACGTCGTCTCACCCAACGCCGGCTGGTCCTGGTGGCAGGGCCGGCGAGCCGTGGTCACCGGCGGCCACCTCTACGTGGGCTCGGTGCCCGACCCGGGGATCCTGCGGGCCGGTCCGCAGCGCAGCGAGGTCCTCGTCGTCGACCTCGGAGACCTCTCGTCCCGGTCGATCACGCTGGGGACCTCGGCGCACCGCCCCGACGACCACGACAGCCCGGGCCTCACCGTCGATCCCGACGGCTCGGTCACGGCATCGTGGACCGGCCACGACGACGATGGCCTGGTCCACCTCGCCCGCACCGCCGGCGAGCCCGTCCGGTGGCAGCGCCTGCCCGACGTGGCCTTCCCGCCCCAACCCGGTCTGCCGCGGGTGACCTACGCCAACCTCGTCCGGTCGCAAGGGCTGCTGTGGAACTTCACCCGGCTCAACGGCCGCACCGTCGCGATGTCCTCGGCCGACGAGGGGCGAACGTGGTCCTCGGCGCCGTTGCTCGGCCTGCCGGTCGCCGAGGGCACGGCACCCGACACGCCCTACGTCCAGTACGCCGCCAACCCCACGCGCGACCGCATCGACTTCGTCACCTCGACGGGGCACCCGAAGGGCATCGTCCGGAACGCGCTCCACAGCGGGTACGTCCAGGGCGCCGGCATCTTCCGGACCGACGGCACCCAGGTCGGCACGCTGCGCGCCGGCGGGCCGGGCGTCGACCCCTCGGCGCTGACGCCGGTCGACGTCCCCGACGGGCCGGCGGCGAACGACGCTGCTTCTCCGTACGGCCAGCCCGACCTGTGGGGCTCGGACCTGCGCATCGACGCGGACGGCAACCCCGTCGTGACCTACTCGCTGCGGACCACCGACCCCTCGCCGGTCGAGGGCAAGCGCTTCCGCCACCAGTACCGCTGGGCCCGGTGGTCCGACGAGGGCTGGGAGCGGCACACCATCGGCGAGGCGGGCAGCGAGCTCTTCGGCGCCGAGCTCGACTACACCGGCCTGGCGACGCTCGACCCCCGCGACCCGTACCGGGTGGTGGTGTCGAGCGACGTCGATCCGAGCTCTGGCCAGCCCCTGGTGTCCTCCGCCGACGGCGCGGTGCACCGCGAGCTCTTCGACGGCCGCAGCGCCGACGGGGGTCGGACCTGGACCTGGCGGCCCCTCACCAAGGACAGCACGGCGGACAACATCCGCCCGATCCTGGTGGCCGGCGACGACGGCACGACGGTGATCGTCTGGCAGCGCGGCGCCTACCGCTCCTGGCTGCACCGCTCGATGGCCGCCATGGTGGCCATCGAGCGCCCCTGACCGACCTCAGAGGTGCTCAGCGGTCCGGGATGATCGCCGCGAACGGCCCGCGGTGCAGGTCGGCCACGAGGGCGTCGGCGTCGTCGTAGGCCCGGCTGGCCCCGGCGTCGACGAGGTCGGCCGCCGCGGTGCCGCCGGTGGCCACGCCCACGAACCCCACCCCGGCGCGACCGGCCGCCTTCGCGTCCCACGTGGCGTCGCCGATGGCGATGGTGCGGGCGCGGTCGAGGGCGAA
This sequence comes from Aquihabitans sp. G128, assembly GCF_019048865.1. Classification (GTDB taxonomy): domain Bacteria; phylum Actinomycetota; class Acidimicrobiia; order Acidimicrobiales; family Iamiaceae; genus Aquihabitans. The sequence continues at coordinate 4,493,287 of NZ_CP077604.1, forward strand.
CCGCTCGATGGCCACGTCGAAGATGTCGCTCTCGGGCTTGGAGGCGTCGGCGTCACCCGACGACGTCCACCCGGCCAGCCACCGGTCGACGTCGAGGACCTCCCGGAAGCGGTCCAGGTCCTCCTCCTTGGCCGAGCTGGCCAGCACGAGGCGCAGACCCACGTCGTGCAAGGCCTGCACGAGCTCCCGGGCGCCGGGCAGCAGGGTCACGTCGTCGAAGAGGCGGTCGAACTCCTCGCCGTAGGCGTCCTCGAGGCCGTCGACCTCCTCGCCGGCGAGCTCCGGCACCAGCTTGTCGCCACCCATGCCCACGAGGCGGTGGATCTCGTGCATGGGGTGGACCTGGTCGAACCGGCGGAACGCCCGGAACCAGGCGAGGGTGTGCAGGTGGTTGGTGTCGAGCAGGGTCCCGTCGACATCGAGCAGGACCCCCGGCCGGACGTCAGCGTCCGGTCCTCCGGTGGCGGGCACGTCAGGGGAGGAGCGCGACGACGGCGCTGTCGGCCTCGCCGGCCGCCGGGCCGTAGCCCAGCGTCAGGGCGCCCCGCTCGCCGCAGCTCGGGCAGCAGGCCCCGATCGCGAGGACCATGTCGTCGGGGTCCGAGGCGCCCTCGAAGTCGCCGCTCGACGACCTCGGTGAGCTCGCTGGCCAGGGAGGCCGTGCCACACGCCCCGCACCGGACCTCGCCCACGCTGCCGATGGCCCGCAGGTCGGCGGTGTAGCCCTCGGACCGCAGCCCGTCGAGGACGGCGGTCAGGGTGGTGTTGTCGCTGGGTGCCCCGGCCACCTGCTCGTGGTCGGGCTCGGTGGTCGGTGTCGCATCGGTCATGTCGTCGTCCTCAGGCTTCGGTGGGCGGGGTGGGGTCGCTGGTGGCCTCGAAGCCGGCGTCGTGGTCCACCACGGCCACACCGTCGAGCGCCGCTTGAGCCTGGGCCTGCTCCTCGGCCTCGCCGAGCGTCACGTACGAGCCCAGGGGCATCGAGTCGCCGATGCGCCACACCTCCCAGCCATCGCCCTGTTCCACCACGTGGATGTCTCGCTCGGCCATCGTCGCTCCTCGGTCGTTCGTCTGGCTGGCCCGCCTACCCACCGGGACGCGATCGCCCGCACCCACCTCGCCGTGACGTCGAGCCGGAGCGACCGAGCGTCGGCGGTGCGGGGTAGGCCGGCCCCCATGACCGATGTGCAGATCAGCGGAGGCGTGTGGCAGGCAGCAGGCGACGGCAGCCTCCGGGCCACGTTCGAGGTGGCGTGGGGGGATGCGACCGCGCAGCCCGTGACGGCGTTCGTCGACCCGGAGAGCCGGGCGGAGCTCGGCCTCCCCCTCGACGAGGGCCTCGCCGACGTGGCGCCGGAGCTGACCGCACGGGCACGCGCGGCCATCGAGCACCTGGCCACCACCGGGCGCTCGTCGCCCGAGCTCCGCCTCACCCGTCTCGACCTGGCCGGGGTTCTGGGCGGCGACGGCGACGAGGACCGGGACACCAGCACGCCCGACGAGCCTGGCCCCGAAGCCTGAAGCCACGCAGATCTTCCGTGCTCGGCCCGGGGCGGGCGGGGTACGGGACCGTCACGACCACGAGGGAGCAACCATGCCGACCGACGAAGACGAGGACACCCCGAGCATCGACGTGCACCAGCCTGGTCGGTCCGACCAGGCGGGCCTCGGGCCGCGAGAGGTCGACGGCGACCCGCCGGACGCCGTCGGCGGCGAGGACGACCGCAGCGGCGGCCCCGAGGAGCGGGCCCCGAAGGCGCCTGGCACCTGAGCGTGACGGCAGCCCCGCCGAGGGTGCAAGCGGCGGAATGTCCACCGTTCGTGCCACCTCCTGGAGTTGGCGGACGGCACCGTGCCGTGTTGACTGGGAGCCGCGCACGAGGTCCAGCAGGGGGCCGTCCAGCGCACGAACACCGAGCCAAGCCCATGCCCTCGCAGCCGACCCCACTCGACGCCTCCGTGTCCTACGAGGACGCCACCGCCACCTTCGACCTGGGTGGTGAGCTGGACGTGCAGAACAGCGATCGCCTCCGCGCCCTGGTGCAGGCGGCGCTGGCCATGCGCTGCACCGAGGTCGTGCTCGACTGCGAGCGGGTCCGGTTCATGGACTCCTCGGCGCTCGCCGCCGTGGTGGTCGCCGCCAAGGAGACCCGCCAGCGCGGCGGGCGGACCGTGGTGCGCAACGCCTCGGACCCCATCCGCAAGCTGCTCGCCATCACCGGCATCGACACCGTCGTCGACGTCACGTAGGGCGGCGATCCGCGGGCGGCGAGGAGTTTCGCCGGCCGAGGTCTAGGGGAGCGGCCGACGGGTTACTCATCCGGCCGCACGAACACGCAAACCACGCATGGGCAGGCGGTTGCCGCCGGATCGTGACCGTCGGCAGCGGCCTCGAACACAGGAGCAGCGATGGAGCAGAACCCCTCCTTCACGGCCGAGTTCGACCGTGACCACGTCCACATGACCGTGACCGTCTCGGGCACGTTCGACGCCTCGGACCTCGACGCCTTCGAGGCCGCCGTCGGCGAAGCCGGCCGGGGCCGACGGCGCGAGTGGACGATCGACGCCCGCGACCTCGAGGCGGCCGATCCGGCCTTCGGCGAGGCCCTCCTCTGGATCCGCGCCGAGCACGGCCACGTCTGCCTGCTCAACCCCTCGCCCGCCGTCCGGGCGGTGTTCGAGGAGACCGGGGCCGACGCCCGGATCGTCGTGCGCTCCGACGCCCGCGGCCGAACCTGACCGCTCGCGCCCGCCGCTCGATCGGGGTTCCCGTCGCCGGGGGTCGGTGAGCGACCCTCGGCGACAGGAACCCGGTCAGACCGGTGGCCTCAGGAGGGCGACTCGCGGTCGCGGTTCTCCGCCGCCTGGGCCTCGCCGGTGGCTGCGCCGTCCGCGTCGTCGTCGCTGGCCGCTCCGGGGTCGGAGTCGCCGCCCTCGTCGGACACGGCGCCCTCCTCGTCGGGGTGATCGGGCTGCGACCGTGCGCCGCCCTCTTGGATCTCGTCTTCGTCAGCGGTTCCCATGGATCGTCTCCGTTCGGTGGTGCGGTGCGGTGGGTGCGGTCGGGGAGGGGGCGCCCACGTCAGATCGTCCGGTCCCAGTGGCGGTGCCAGCCCACGGCGGTGACCAGGGCCTTGGTGAACGCCTTGGCGGCGCTGGGTCCGGTGACCACGCCGGGGGCCTCGGGGTCGATCCCGACCACCTCGAGCACGGCGACGGCGTCGCCGATGGCGCCGACGGCCTTGTGGTGGCGGTACGCCTCCTGCACCATCACGCCGACCTTGCGGTCGAGCTCGAGGGCGCCGGCAGCGCTGGGATCGACGACCAGGGCGTCGAACATCACCGAGTCGCAGGTGTGGAACGTGTGGTGGACCTCGACCGAGCCGAGGAACCCGCCGCGCGGCCCGATGACCTGCAGGACGGCCCCGGCGGCGGTGATGGCCGCGGCCACCTTGTCGACGGAGGCGGGCTTCACGCCGTCGCCCACGATCATGCCGATGACCCGGCCGTCGATGGCGCCGGGCTCGGCGATCTCCATCGAGAGGGCGGGCGACACGTCGATGGGGGCGTCGACGGCGAGCAGCACGGGCGACGCCTCGGGGACCGGGCGGCCGATGTTGGCGGCCACCCGCTCGACGAGGTCGGGGTGGACGTTGGCCAGGTTGGCCAGGGTCCGGTCCTGGATGGCCTCGTCGGACACCTTGCCGAGCTCGAAGGAGAAGGCGCCGACGATGTGCTCCTGCTCGGTGGGCTGCATCGAGTCCCAGAACAGGGTGGCCTGGGAGTAGTGGTCGTCGAAGGACTGGGCCCGCTCCCGGACCTTCACGCCCTCGACCGGCTGCGGCGAGTGGACGTAGCCGGCGTCGCCGATGGCGAACGGGCAGCCGCCGCCGACGGAGTTCGGGGCGTAGGCGGCGCGGCCCTGGTGGATGGCCTGCTGGCCGTACCCCTCGCGGTAGTCGTTGTTGACCGGGGCGGCCGGGCGGTTGATGGGCAGCTGCTCGAAGTTCGGGCCGCCGAGCCGGGTCAGCTGGGTGTCGAGGTAGGAGAACATCCGGGCGTGCAGCAGCGGGTCGTCGGTGATGTCGATGCCCCGCACGAGGTGGCCGGTGTGGAACGCCACCTGCTCGGTCTCGGCGAAGTAGCTGGTCGGGTTGCGGTCGAGCGTGAGCCGGCCGACGACGCGCACCGGGCACAGCTCCTCGGGCACGAGCTTCGTGGAGTCGAGCAGGTCGATGCCCTCGAAGGTCTGCTCGGGGATGTCGGGCATCACCTGCACGGCCAGGTCCCACTGGGGGAAGGCGCCGGACTCGATGGCGTTCCACAGGTCGCGCCGGTGGAAGTCGGGGTCGATGCCGCCGAGGCGCTGGGACTCCTCCCAGACCAGCGAGTGCACGCCGAGCACGGGCTTCCAGTGGAACTTCACCAGCGAGGTGGACCCGTCGTCGGCGACGAACCGGAACGTGTGGACGCCGAAGCCCTCCATGGTGCGGTACGAGCGGGGGATGGCCCGGTCGGACATCGTCCACAGCAGCATCGCCGTCGACTCCGGCTGCAGGGATGCGAAGTCCCAGAAGGTGTCGTGGGCGGTCTGGGCCTGGGGGATCTCCCGATCGGGCTCGGGCTTGGCGGCGTGGATGAGGTCCGGGAACTTGATCCCGTCCTGGATGAAGAAGATCGGGATGTTGTTGCCGACGAGGTCCATGTTCCCCTCGTCGGTGTAGAACTTCACCGCGAAGCCCCGGACGTCACGGGCGGTGTCGGCCGATCCCCGGGAGCCGGCCACGGTGGAGAAGCGCACGAACACCGGCGTCGTGCGCGAGGTGTCGGTGAGGAACCGGGCTGCCGTCAGGCCCTCGAGCGGGTCGGTGACGGTGAAGGTGCCGTGGGCGCCGGCACCTCGGGCGTGGACCACGCGCTCGGGGATGCGCTCGTGGTCGAAGTGCATGATCTTCTCGCGGAGCGCGTGGTCCTCGAGCAGCGTGGGACCCCGGGAGCCGGCCCGCAGGCTGTTGTCGGAGTCTTGGATCGGGGTGCCGGTGGCGGTGGTGATCGCATCGCCCTGCTGGGCCCACTGCGGGGAGGTGGCCAGGTCCCGGTCACCACCGACCTGCTCGGCGGGGGAGCGGCGGGGGGCGGTGTTGCGGGCCGTCTCCTTGGCGGGGTCGGCCGTGGCGGCCTTCTCGGTCGCGGGTGCCTTGCGGGGTGCCATCAGGGAGCTCCAGTGCTGGGGTAGGCGACGGCGCTACCCGAGGGGCGGGGTCTCAGGCACCCCGGCGACCGCCAAAGGGGTGGTTGTCCCCTGCGCTCAGTCGTCGCCGTCGCGCAGGAACGGCTCCCAGACCTCGTCGAGGTCGTCGGAGACGGAGAAGAGGGCGAGGGCGGGCCGTGCGGCCAGCGCCCCCACGAGGGTGCGAGCGGTCCGCAGGAGTTCCATGCTCCGGCTGTGCCCGAGGGCGGCCGGGCCAGACCGGGCGGCGCGCACATCACTCCGACGGGTGAAGATCGTCGCCTCGCCCGTGGAGGAGCGCCCCGATGGGGGCTGGTCACGGCCGTTTTGGGTACTTTTCGACGGTGCCACGCGGAGCCCCGACGATCGACGCCCCGGTCCGGACCATCGACCACACGCCGACGGGCGTGCTGGGCCTGGACGAGGTCCTCAACGGCGGCCTGCCCACCGGGCGGGCCACGCTCGTCTGCGGCGGCCCGGGGTGTGGCAAGTCGCTCTTGGCGCTGGAGCTGCTCGCCCGTGGCGCCACCCAGTTCGGCGAGGCCGGGGTCCTCATGCTGTTCGAGGAGACCCAGCAGGAAGCCGTCGAGAACGGCGCTTCGATCGGGCTGGACCTCCAGCCGCTGATCGACGGGGGGCTGCTCGCGGTCGACCACGTGGAGCTCCGGCGGGACCGCATCGAGCAGACGGGCGACTTCGACCTCGAGGGCCTCTTCGTGCGCCTCTCGCTCGCCATCGACGCCACGGGGGCCAAGCGGGTCGTGCTCGACACGCTCGAGACGCTCTTCGCGGCCTTCGACGACACCGCGCTGCTGCGATCGGAGCTGCAGCGCCTCTTCCGCTGGCTCAAGGACCGAGGGGTCACCGCGGTCATCACCGCCGAGCGGGGCGCCGGCGCCCTGACCCGCCACGGCCTCGAGGAGTACGTGTCGGACTGCGTGATCCTCCTCGACCACCGGGTCTCGGACCAGCTCGCCACCCGTCGCCTCCGGGTGGTCAAGTTCCGAGGCTCGCCCCACGGCACCAGCGAGTTCCCGTTCCTCATCGACGAGCGCGGCTTCAGCGTCCTGCCCGTGACCTCGCTCGACCTCGACCACGAGGCCAACGACGAGGTCGTGTCCAGCGGCATCGCCTCGCTCGACGACATGCTCGGCCTCGGCGGCTTCTACCGCGGCAGCACCGTGATGGTCTCGGGCGCGTCGGGCACCGGCAAGACCACCATCGCCGGCCACTTCGCCGGCGCGGCGTGCGCGCGGGGGGGAACGGACGCTGCTGCTGGCCTTCGAGGAGTCGCCGTCGCAGATCACCCGCAACCTCCGCTCGGTCGGCCTCGACCTCCAGCCGGCCATCGACGCCGGCACCCTGGTGGTCGACGCCGGGCGCCCCGCGCAGTTCGGCCTCGAGAGCCACCTGCTCCGCCTCTACCAGCACATGGAGGAGCTCCAGCCGACGGTGGTGGTGATCGACCCCATCACCGACTTCAAGAGCCAGGGCTCGTCGCTCGACATCAAGGCGATGCTGATGCGCATGGTCGACCTGCTCAAGCGGCGGGGCGTGACGGCGCTGTTCACCAGCATCTCCATCGACGGGGCCGACGAGGAGACGGCGGTCTCGTCGCTCATCGACACGTGGATCCAGCTCCGCGCCACCGAGGTCGACGGGCGGCGGGGCCACGGCCTCTACGTGCTCAAGGCTCGGGGCATGGCCCACTCCCACGACGTGAGAGCGCTGACGATCACCGACCACGGCGTGGAGCTCGGCGGCCTGGTGCCCCACGCCGACCCGGAGGAGGACCCCCGTGGCTGACCAGGATGCGATCGCCGATCCCGAGCGCTGGGAGCTGCGCCTCTACGTGGCCGGCACCAACCGCCGTTGCCAGGACGCCATCGCCAACCTCACGAGGATCTGCGAGGAGCGCCTCGCCGGCCGTTACTCCATCGAGGTCATCGACCTCCTGGAGCGCCCCCAGCTCGCCGCAGGGGAGCAGATCGTGGCCATCCCGACCCTGGTCCGGCAGCTGCCCGAGCCGGTGCGCAAGATCATCGGCGACCTCTCGAACGAGGAGCGGGTCCTGATCGGGCTCGACCTGCGCCCCGGTCCGTGACCGCTCGCCTGACCCCCGCGCTCATCCGGCTGTTCCACGGCCTGCCCGTCGCTGCCGTCATGGCGATCGACGGCCGGATCGTGGGGTTCAACCCGGCCGCCGAGCTCCTGTACCAGCGGGAGGAGGCCGACGCCCTCGGTGCCGGCTTCGTCGAGCTGCTGTTCGACCCGGACGACCGGGCCGGCATCGCTGCGGTCCTGGAGGGGAACGCGCCCGAGCCCGAGTCCGGCACGTGGCGGGTTCGACGCGGTGACGGGGTGCTCCTGGTGAGCACCTTCCGCCTCGAGCGGCTCGACGGCGACCTCGTGGCCTGGATCGCGACGGACACGACCGACCAGGGCCACGCCGAGGAGGAGCGAGCGCTGCTGCTCAGCGCCGAGCACGCCGCCCGCGCCGAGGCCGAGGCGGCCCGCTTCCGCTTGAACGTGCTGTCGTCCGCGAGCAGCGCCATGACCTCGACGCTGGACCGCACCCTGCTGCTCGCTCGCGTGTCCGAGGCCCTGGTGCCGGCCGTCGGCGACCTGTTCGTGGCCGAGCTCATCGATGCCGACGGCCACGTGTCGCTGGTGCACGTCGGCCACCAGGACGAGCTGCTGGCCAAGGAGCTCACGGAGGTGATCCAGCGCCAGCCGATCGATCGCGACGGCGACGACCCCATCGCCACCGTCCTGCGCGGCGGCGAGGCGCAGCGCTACGACGGGCGCGAGCGGACCGACGCCGCCGTCGCCTCGATCGCGCGACGACGAGCAGGCCCGCTTCTACGCCGGCCTGGGGCTGCGGGCCACGGTGATCGCACCGGTCCGGTCGGCAGGCACCACGCTCGGCGTGCTGGCCCTCTCGACGGTGGAGCGGCCCCTGCAGCCCGACGACCTGGCGATGGTGTCCGAGGTGGCCCACCGCCTTGCCCTGGCGCTGGGCAACGTCGAGGCCTACCTCGACGAGCGTCGGCGGGGCGAGGTGCTCCAGCTCTCCCTGCTGCCCACCATCCCGGCGGTCGACGGCTTGGAGGTGGCCGTCCGCTACCTCGCAGCCACCGACGGCTCGAAGGTGGGCGGCGACTGGTACGACGTCATCCCCATCGGCGACGGCCAGGTGGACCTCGTGATCGGCGACGTGGTCGGCCACGACATGCAGGCCGCGGTGGAGATGAGCCAGGCGCGCAACGCGCTGCGAGCCTTCGCCTGCGCCGACGGGGCCACGCCGGCAGCGACGCTCACGGGGCTCGACCACATGTCGAACCGCCTGGGCATGGAGCTGGCCACGGCCGTGGTCGCCCGGGTGGACCTGGAGGCCGACACGCTCACGTGGAGCAACGCCGGCCACACGCCGCCGCTCCTGGTCACCGACGGCCACGTCACCGTCCTCGACGACTACCTCGGCGCCATGCTCGGCATCGGGACGCCGAGCGATCGCCGACAGCGCACGGTCCCGTTCCCTCCGGGCTCGACCTTGGTCTTCTACACCGACGGCGCCATCGAGGACCCCGAGCTCTCGCTCGACGAGGGCTTGGCACGCCTCACCGAAGCCGTGCGGACCTCCGCCGAGGACGGGACCGAGGCGATCTGCGACGCCGTGGTGGCCTCGACGCTCGACGACGGGCTCGACCGCCGGGACGACATCGCCATCCTCGTGGTGTCGCGCGTCGCCGAGCGCTGAGCCTGACTCACTCCGGGGGCGCGACCCACGGCATCGCCCTCGGCGTCGACGTCGTCGGGGCGGTCGTGGCCGGCCTCGTACTTCTCCTCGCCCTCCGCCTCGGCGTCGAACTGCGCCTCGGCCTCCTCGAGGGAGTCGGTCTCCTCGACGGCGCGGTCGGCGACCTCCTGGTCGCGTGCGACGTTCTGGCCGTGCCAGTCGTCGACGGTGCTGTTGTCGGGCTCGTTGATCTCGCCGTCGCTCATGGCGGGCTCCTCGTGTGTCGGTGGGTCTCTGCGTCGTGCCCGCCCCATCGCCGCCCAGACCACCCGAGCGGGCGGGATCGCGGCATCGGCGTGCCCCAACGGGTGAAACCCGGGCACCGGTCGGGTGGGGCCGGGAGCGGCGGGCAGGGAGCGCGGCACCCCCACGGAAGAGGCACCCATGAAGGCACTGACCTGGCACGGCAAGCGCGACGTCCGCATCGACGAGGTGCCGGACCCGACGATCGAGGAGCCCACCGACGCCATCATCAAGGTGACGTCCACCGCGATCTGCGGCTCGGACCTCCACCTCTACGAGCTCTTCGGCCCGTTCATCGACGAAGGCGACATCCTCGGCCACGAGCCCATGGGCATCGTCGAGGCGGTCGGCTCGGACGTCCCGAACCTGGCGGTGGGTGATCGGGTGGTCGTCCCGTTCAACATCTCGTGCGGGCACTGCTGGATGTGCACCAACGACCTGCAGTCGCAGTGCGAGACCACGCAGGTCCACGAGCACGGCACCGGCGCCTCGCTGTTCGGCTACACCAAGCTCTACGGCCAGGTGGCTGGGGGCCAGGCCGAGTACCTGCGGGTCCCGCAGGCCCACTACGGCCCGGTCAAGATCCCGGACGGCACCCCCGACGAGCAGTACCTGTTCCTGTCCGACGTGCTGCCCACCGCCTACCAGGCGGTCGAGTACGCCGCCGTCCCCGAGGGCGGCACGGTGGCCGTGTTCGGGCTCGGCCCCATCGGCCAGATGGCCGCCCGCATCGCCCGCCAACGCGGCGCCTCGAAGGTGTTCGGCATCGACCTGGTGCCCGAGCGCCTGCAGATGGCGGCTCGCAACGGGATCATCCCCGTCGACCTGTCGGACCACGAGGACGACCTCGCCGACTTCCTGCGCAGCCAGACCGCGGGGCGGGGCCCTGACTCGGCCATCGACGCCGTCGGCATGGAGGCCCACGGGTCGGGCGCCGGCAAGCTGGCCCACGCCCTCGTCGGGCTGCTGCCCGACGCGGTGGCCAGCCCACTCATGCAGAAGGCCGGGATCGACCGGCTGGGCGCCCTGCTCGCAGCCATCGACGTCGTCCGCCGCGGCGGCACGCTGTCGATCAGCGGCGTCTACGGCGGCGCCCAGGATCCGCTGCCGATGCTGCAGATGTTCGACAAGCAGCTCACCGTTCGCATGGGCCAGGCCAACGTCCGCCGGTGGGTCGACGACCTGCTGCCGCTGATCGAGGACCCGGCCGACCCGCTCGGCGTGCTCGACCTCACCACGCACCAGGTCCCGCTCACCGAGGCGCCCGCCATGTACGAGACCTTCCAGAAGAAGGAGGACGGCGCCATCAAGGTCGTCCTCAAGCCCTGAACCCTCCGTCCCGGTGCCGCCCGCAGGTGGGGTGGCACCGGGCACCGGGGCGCCGGGACCGTCAGCGGACCTCGGGGTCGCTGGGGGCGAAGACGTTGCCGTCGTTGGGCTCGACCGTGCGGCGCTCCAGGGCGAAGCGGCGGTAGAGCGGACCGACCAGGCGCTCGTAGACCGGGGTGGCGAACCGGAAGCCGAACACCACGACGGCGTTGAGGGGGCCGACGGAGACCCGGCGCGAGCCGTGCTCGCTGGCTCGGACGATGGCCGCCGCCACCTTCTCGGGCGGGTCGACCGGGGGCGGCGGCTTGCCGGGGTGGCCCTCGACCGAGGCGGCCCGGCGGTAGATCGGCGTGTCCACGGCGCCGGGCGCCACGGTGGAGACGTGGATGTCGGGGGCGTCGGCGGTCTCGAGCCGCAGGATGCGCGACAGGCCGACCTGGGCCCACTTGCCGGTGACGTAGGCGCCGATGCCGGGTACGGCCACCGAACCGAGCAGCGAGGTCACGATGACCAGCGAGCCGCGGCCCTGCGCCCGGAAGTGGCGGAGGGCGGCTCGGCTCACCCGCACGGTGCCGTGGGTGGCGGTGTCCATGACCCGGTCGAGCACCTCGAGCCGGAGGTCCTCGACGGTGCCGTAGGCCATGACCATGGCGGCGTGCACCACCACGTCGAGCCGGCCGTGGCGCCTGGCGGCGGCGTCGAAGATGGCGTCGATGGCCTCGGCGTCGAGCACGTCGGCGGGGGCGGCCTCGGCCGACGCCGCGCCGGCGGCGAGCGTGGCCGCCGCCGCGTCGGCGAGGAGCTCGGCGCCGCGGGCCACGAGCACCACGTGGAACCCCTTGGCGCCGAATGCGAGGGCCGCCGCCCGGCCGATGCCGCTCGACGCACCGGTGACGATGGCGACGGGGACGGTCGAGGCGGGCGGTGGGACGGGGGTGGGTCGTTCGTCGGTGTCGGTGATGCCGAGGCCCTGCCCCTGCCAGCAGGGGCCAGACCCGGAGGTCGGGGTGTCGACGGGTGCTTTCGATCGGGGAGCGGCGCAGGCGCTGGTGAGGCGGGCGGCGCCCGAGCCGAATCACCCCTTCGCCGGGCGTCCGCCGTTCTCGGTGTCGCTGACCGGGGGCACGCAACGTGGACCGCACCACCCCCGGAGCACCCCCGTGAGCGCCATCCAAGACCAGGTCCTGACCCTCACGACCACCGTCGGCGCCGTGCTGGCCACCGGCCTCGTCGCGCTGCTCGGCTGGGGCCCGCAGATCCCGCTCGACACAGCCGACACGCCGCCCGAAGGCGACCGCCGGTCCGACGGCGACGAAGGTGGCCACCGACGCATGCGGTGGTCGCGGTGAGCGCCTCGGAAGGAGATCCGGCCGCCGCGGGTGCGTCACCCGAGGCGGAGTCCATCGTCCTGACCGCCCAGGTGCGCAGCTCGGCCATGGCACGGACCTTCGTGGGCCAGGCGATCGCGCGCAGCGGGGCACCCGTGCCCGAGGACCTCCTCCTGCTCACCAGCGAGGCCACCACCAACGCGACCATCCACGCCGACTCGAACCAGATCACGGTGTCGGTCGAGCGCATCGGCTCGGTCGCTCGCGTCTCGGTCCAGGACGACGATCCCACGCCGCCGCACGTGGTGTCCGCCGACCCCGGCCAGCCCGGGGGTCTGGGCGTGCGCCTCATCGACCAGCTGGCCGCCGACTGGGGCGTCACCCAGATCCAGGGCGACGGCAAGCTGGTCTGGTTCGAGGTCCCGCTCGCCGAGGGCGACGCCCCCGATCGCTAGCGGGCCGCCGGGCCTAGGCCGCCTGGGAGAAGTACCAGACCGCCGCCTGCGCCCGGTTGTGCACGCCGATCTTGCGGTACACGCGCTGCAGGTGGGTCTTGACGGTGTCGACGCCGACGTAGAGCTCCGAAGCGATGCGGGCGTTGGGCAGGCCCTTCGCCACCAGGGTCAGCACCTCCTGCTCGCGCTCGGACAGGACCTCCACCCGTGCGTCGGCGCGCAGCCCCGGCGGCGGCGGCGGCGGGGTGATGGCGTGATCGGCGAGGACCTTGGTCAGCTCCTCCACGTAGCGCTCCAGCACAGCCACTCGCACGGGCCCGTCGGCTTCGATCGCATCCATTCTCACCATGTACCTGTTGGCCGCCGGCTCAGAACCGGGCCCACCTCCGGCCGTGCAGGGTGGCTCGTCAGGTGGTGCCCGCCAGGGTGGCGACGGCCACCCGGTCCACGGCGGCCGACAGGTCGCCGTCGGCCGCGGCGACGGCGCGGCGCTGGCGCTCGGCACCGGTGCCCTCGCGGCGGACGAACGCCACCGTGGCCGACACGTCGGCCCACTCGCCCCGGTCCTCGAGCACCGGTCGCACGAGGCCCAGCAGCGAGTCCAGGACGTCGCCCGCCGGGCGCAGCGCCATGGCCTGCACGTCGACGAGCTGGTCGGCCAGCCCGTAGCGAGCCGCCCGCCACAGGGCCGAGCGCAGCACCTCGGTGCGCGGCGGGTCGAGGGGCGCGCCCGCCTCGGCCTGGGCGTGCAGCACCTCGACGAGGGCGCGGACGATGGCGGCCGTCGCCACGACCTCGTCGACGGTCATGAGCACGTCGGCCGCCCGGAACTCGAGCGTCGGGTAGCGGGCCGACGGCCGCACGTCCCAGTAGAGCCGGCCCGGCGCGTCGATGGCCTCGACGGCGTGGAGGTGGTCGACGAGGCGGTCGAAGGCGGCCCGGTCCGGCAGGTGCTCGGGGATGCCGGCCATCGGCCAGCGGTGGAACACCTCGGTGCGGTAGCTGGCGTAGCGGCTGTCGCGCCCCATCCAGTAGGGGGAGTTGGCACTCAGGGCCACCAGCACCGGCAGCCAGCCCCGGACCCGGTTCATGATGCCGATGGCCAGCTCCGGGTCGCGGACGCCCACGTGGATGTGGCAGCCGCTCACCGACTGCTCGTCGGTGAGGAGGCCGTAGGTGTGGTGCAGGCCCACGTAGGCGACCTCGTCGGTGATGCCGCCGTCGTCGTTCCAGCGGGCGAAGGGGTGGGTGGCCGAGGCCAGCAGCCGGGCGCCCACGTCCTCGGCCGCCTGGCCCAGGGCCCTCCGCAGTCCGACGATCGAGGCCCGGACGTCGGCCAGGTCGTGGCACACCGCGGTCCCCGACTCGACCTGCGACTGCTTCAGCTCCGCCTCGATGGCGCTGCCCGCCGGTGCGGTCGCCCGCTCGAGCACGTCGGCCGCGTCGCCGCGGAGCTGGCGGGTCTCGGCGTCGACGAGGAAGAACTCCTCTTCGACGCCGACCGAGAAGTCCTCGCCGGCCGGGTCGTCGAACACGGCGAAGGGCTCCGAGGTGGGGGGCATCGGGTCGCCCTACCCGCCTGCCCGTCGGTCTACCGTCCTCGGCGGGACCACGACCCTGGAGGCACCGATGCCGAACTACGGCGACTGGCAGCTGTCGATCTACTTCAACGGGCTGGACGGCGTCCGCCCCGAGCTCCCCATGTCCTTCGCCGACCTCGAGCGGCGGGCCGAGGCGGAGATGACCGAGCAGCTGTGGTCCTACGTGGCCGGCGGGGCGGGCGACGAGCGCACCCAGCGGGCCAACGTCGCGGCGTTCGACCGGTGGGGGCTGGTGCCCCGGGTGCTGGCCGGGGCCGCCGAGCGGGACCTGCACGTCGACCTCTTCGGCACCCGGCTGCCCACCCCGCTGCTGCTCGCCCCGGTGGGCGTGATCGGCATCATCGACCCCGACGGCCACGGCGACGTGCTCACCGCCCGGGCCGCGGCGTCGTCCGGCGTGCCGATGGTGGCGTCGACGTTGATGGAGGACCCGCTGGAGGTGGTGGCCGCCGAGCTGGGCGAGACGCCGGGCTGGTTCCAGCTGTACCCGCCCAAGGACCGCGAGCTCTGCGAGAGCTTCGTGCGCCGGGCCGAGGCGGCCGGCTACTCGGCCATCGTGGTCACCCTCGACACCCTCACGCTGGGCTGGCGCCCCCGGGACCTCACCATCGCCAGCTTCCCGCAGCTCCAGGGGCTGTGCCTGGCCAACTACTTCTCCGACCCGGTGTTCCGCGCCCAGCTGGCCGTGCCGCCCGAGGAAGACGTGTCGGCCGCCACCGGGCTGTGGGCCATGAGCTTCGGCAACCCGGGCCTGGGCTGGGACGACCTCGGTGGCTGCGGTCCATCACCACCGTGCCCCTGCTGCTCAAGGGCGTGTGCCACCCCGACGACGCCCGGCGGGCCCTCGACCTCGGCGTCGACGGCATCTACTGCTCCACCCACGGCGGCCGGCAGGCCAACGGCGGCCTGCCGGCGCTCGAGTGCCTCCCGGGCATCGTCGACGTGGCCGGCGACGCGCCGGTGATCTTCGACTCGGGCATCCGCAGCGGGCCCGACGCCGTGAAGGCGCTCGCCCTGGGCGCCACCGCGGTGGGCATCGGTCGGCCCTACGCCTTCGGTCTCGCCGTCGGCGGCCAGGCCGGCGTCGAGCACGTCCTCAGCTGCCTGCTCGCCGAGCTCGACCTGACCATGGCCGTCGACGGCTACGGCTCCCTGGCCGACCTCACGCCCGAGGCGCTCCGACCCCTCGGGCGGTAGCGGCCCCGGGCGCCCCGGCTCCTGGCGGGTGTCCCGGGTCAGCCGCCCTTGGCGATCCGGACGTGGGTGGCGCCGGCGCCCTGCACGACCTCGGTCACCCCGTAGCCCGCCAGCCCGGCGGGATCGTCGAAGATCCGCTCACCACGCCCGAGGAACAGCGGGGCGATGGCCACGTGGAGGTCGTCGAGCAGCTCGGCGGCCAGGTACTGGCGGACGGTGCTGGCGCCGCCGCCGACCCGCACGTCGGCACCGTCGGCGGCGGCGAAGGCCAGCTCCAGCGCCGCCTCGATGCCGCCGTCCACGAAGTGGAAGGTGGTGCCGTCCAGCTCGAGGGCGGGGCGGACGTGGTGGGTGAGCACGAACACGGGGTGGTGGTACGGCGGCTCCGGGCCCCACCAGCCGGTCCACGAGTGGTCGGGCCACGGTCCCCGCACGGGCCCGAACATGTTGCGGCCCATGATCGTGGCGCCGATGCCCTCGTCGCCGGCCCGCCACCAGGCCTCGTCGACCTCCAGGCCCGGCGTGAGCTCGGGCGGGTCGCCGCCGAACATGGCCCGGCCCGAGGGCGTGGCGAAGGCCCACTCGTGCAGGGCTCGACCGCCCACCCCGAGCGGGTTGTCCTCGTCCTGGTCGGGTCCGGCGGCGAAGCCGTCGAGCGACATCGAGATGTTGTGGGCACGGAGCTTGGGCATGGGGGTCCTCCTGCTGTGGGGCGCCGGTGGGCGCCGGTTCGGGGAGACGTCGGAGCCGAGGGGCCGACCTCGACATCTTCGCCGCGCCGGCTCAGTGGAGGAGGCCGAGCTCCCTGGCCGCCCGGCCGAGGTCGTCGCGGTGGGCGGGATCGGCGATGGCGATGAGGGCGCGGGCCCGGTCGGCGAGCGATCGCCCGCGCAGCTCGGCCACGCCGTGCTCGGTGACCACGTGGTCGACGGTGTTCTTGATGGTGGTCACCACCGAGCCCGGCGCCAGCGTCGGCACGATGCGGGTGCGGCCGTCCCGCGTGGTCGAGCGGGTCACGATGAACGCCTGGCCCTCCTCGGCGTACATGGCGCCGCGGGCGAAGTCGGCCTGGCCGCCGGACGACGACCAGTAGCGCCCGGCGATGGTCTCCGAGGCGCACTGGCCGAGCAGGTCGACCTCGGTGGTGGCGTTGACCGAGGCGAAGCGCTTCATGCGGGCGATGACGCGCGGGTCGTTCACGAAGTCGACGCCGAGCAGCTCCACCGATGCGTTGTCGTCGAGCCAGTCGTAGAGCCGGCGGGTCCCGAGGCAGAAGGTGGTGGCCACCCGGTTGCGACGCACCTCCTTGTTCGCACCCGTGACCACCCCCGCCTCCACCAGGTCGACCATGCCGTCGTGGAGCAGCTCCGTGTGGATGCCCAGGCCGCGGTGGCCGCCGAGGGCCTCCAGCACGCCGGCGGCGATGGTGCCGATGCCCACCTGGATGGTCGCCTCGTTCGGGATGCGCTCGGCGACGTGCGCCGCGATGGCCCGGTCGACGGCTCCGGGCACCGGCCGCGGCACCTCGACCAGCGGTCGGTCCGACTCGCACCAGCCCACGATCTGGGAGTGGTGCAGCACGTTGGCGCCGCGGGTGCGGGGCATGTGCGGGGTGGCCTCGAGGAAGAACGGGACCCGGCCGATCAGCGACGCCACGTAGTCGGCGTTGGTGCCGAGGCTGAAGTACCCGTGGCGGTCCGGCGGCGAGCAGGCCGCCACCACCAGGTCGCACCGGGTGCTGCGCTGCAGGATCAGCGGCACCTCGGAGAAGTGGTTGGGCACGAGGTCGATGGTCCCGGCCCAGTACGCCGGTCGGGTCACGTGCGAGAGGAAGTACGACACGTGCCGGAGCCGGGTGTCGTCCGGGGCGGCGTGCAGGTAGGGCCGGTCGTGCAGGGCGTGCATCTGGTGGATGCGCACGCCGGACAGCTGCTCGACGCCCGCCTCGATGGCGTCGAGCACGGCGGTGGGCTCGCCGTTGGCGAGGGGGACCACGATGTCGGCCCCCTCGCCCACGTGGTCGAGGACCTGGGCGGCGGCGACCGGGGCGGGGAGCGTGAGCATGGCCCCCCGGCCTACCCGCTGGGGCCGACCCTCGCCGACCACAGCCGGATCGCCGGTGGCCAGCCCGGGGTCAGCTTCCGAGCTCGGAGCAGTCCTGGCAGTCGGGGCACGCCGTGCCGGCCATGGGGGGCCAGGTGAGCGTGGCGTGGACCTGCAACGCCTCCACGCCGCACCACGTCTCGCCCGTCTCGAGGTCGACGGCGTGCACCGGCGCCAGGGGCGGGTGGGCGTGGGCCAGCGACGGCCGGGCCGGGAAGCCCTTCACCTCGCAGCACGGCTGCTCCGCCCCCTGGACCCAAACACGAGTGATCTCCACAACCGTCACCTCCGCGTCGAAGACGATCGGTCGGCCTGGCTGCTCAAGCGTCCCGCCCCTGGCGCGCTCACCGCCGCCGCCAGGTGAGCGGCGCCCGCCGCTCGGGGGATCGTCTCAGGTCGACCGCCTGGGTGACAACCCCCACTTCGGGTGACATTCCTGACGCGCTCCGTCACCGGGTGCAGGGCCCTCGATCGAGCCCGGTACCCGGTGACCAGCGGTCAGCAGTTGACGGTGACCGAGGCGTAGGCGCGAGCCCAGTTGCCGTTGGAGTCGGTGACCCGCACGATCGCAGAGTTGGAGCTCGTGTACACCGCGGTGGCGATGTAGCCGGCGGGTTCGGCCGTGGCCTGGATGTCGCAGTAGAGGATGTCCCGGCGGAAGCTGACGACGATCTGGCCGGGGTTGGCGAACGCGCTCGAGTACCCGGAGACCATGCCGGTGGAGGAGTACATGTCGGCGAACTGGTTGGTGCTCGCGGTGAGGACGTCGGCGTAGATCGGCTCGATGTAGTAGCCGGCCACGTCGACCACCACGTGGGTGCTGCCGGTGAACGCCCGCACCTTGATGCCGCTCGATGCCGTGGTGATGGTGGCGCCGGCGGTGTTGCCCGTGCTGCCCCACTGGAGGACGGTCTGGTTGGGCTCGTTGGTGCCGTTGGCCCACGCCCGGAGGTAGCCCGCCGACAGCGGGTCGGCCGCGGAGATCGATGCGTCGAGGGCGGTGGCGTACGGGGAGATGGCCGGGCACTTGGTGAGCGGTACGGTGCGCACCTCGCTGGGGCTGAAGCGGCCGCCGCTGGTGCGCGAGTCGTACAGGCGGCACGGCGTGGCCAGCGGCACGTACTCGCGCTTGATGACGGCGTTGCGGGTGCCGATCTGGCCGCGCGTGCCCGAAGGCCCGTCGGCGTTGACGCTCGGTGACTGGCCGGGGAGGTCGAGCGGCTTGTCGGGCGGCGGCGGTGGGTCGCCCTGGGGGGAAGCCCACGCGTAGCTGGCCCCGCCGACGAGCAGCACGGCGACGAGCAGGGAAAGGACAGACCGCTTCATGGCGGCTCCTCGCACTCTGGGCGCCGTCCCGCGACGGCGCATCGCCAGGAACGTACGCCTCTCGGTAGCCGGAGGAAAGCCGGTGCGCGCCGCTCGGCCTGTCCGAGATGTCCGGTTTCGCCGGCGCGGGTGCGACGCTTGGGGTGCCTGGCAGCGCGAGGCACCGTTCGAGTGGAGGAGGAGTCGCACGCAGCCACCAGCCCGGCCCCTTGCGCCGACCGGACCGACCGAGCTGCCGGGCGCCGATGGCCTCGACCAGGCGGGCGCGCTGCCGCGCCTCCCGGCGCTCGACGGGCTCCGGGCGGTGGCCGTGGCGGCGGTGCTGGCCTTCCACGGCGGCTTCGGCTGGGCCTCCGGCGGGTACCTGGGCGTGTCGGTCTTCTTCACGTTGTCCGGCTTCCTGATCACCCGGCTGCTCCTGGCCGAGCACGAGCGCACCGGGCGCATCGACCTCGTGCGCTTCGCCACCCGTCGAGCTCGCCGCCTGCTGCCCGCGTCCTGCGCCTGCGTGGCCGCCATCCTGCTGGCCACCCAGCTCGGGGCCTTCGACGAGGTGGCGAACCTGCGCCGGGACCTGTTCGGCGCCGTCAGCCAGCTCGCCAACTGGGCCCAGCTGACCTCCGGTCGCAGCTACGCCGAGATCTTCGCGGCGGGCGCCTCGCCGGTGGAGCACTTCTGGTCGCTCGCCATCGAGGAGCAGTTCTACCTGGTGTGGCCCCTCGCCTTCGCCCTGGTGTGGGCCCGGCGCAGCCCGGCCGTGCGCTTGCGGCTGGCGGTCGCCGCCTTCGCCCTGCTCGCCGTGGTGCCGGCCGTCGTGGCCCGGGTCTGGAGCGCCGACGCCGCCTACCTCAGCACCCCGGCCCGCCTCGCCGAGCTGTTCGCCGGCGTGGTCCTGGCCATGGTGCTGCAGCACCGCCAGGTGCCTGCGTGGCTGGCCTGGGTGGCGCCAGCCGCCCTGGTCGTGTTCGTGGCCCTCACGGTCCTGACCCCCAGCGGGCACGGGTGGGCGTACCAGGGCGGGCTCCCGCTCTTCGCCCTGCTCTCCGCCGCGCTCGTGGCCGGCCTGCAGGTCGACGGTCCCGCGCAGCGCCTGCTCGCCCGCCGACCGCTGGTGGCCGTCGGCGCGGTCTCCTACGGCCTGTACGTCTTCCACTGGCCGATCTTCCTGCTCGCCGACGCCCACCCCCTGGGCCTGCACGGTGGCCCGCTGTTCCTCGCCAAGTGCGTCGCCAGCGGCTCCGCAGCGGTGATCTCGTACTGGCTCCTGGAGCGGCCCATCCGCCGTCGAGCCCCGCGCCCCCGCACGACGTTCGCTCCGGCGTTCGGCGCCATCGCCGTCCTGGTCCTCGCCGCAGCTGCCATCGCGCCCGGCCCGGCGCCGGCGCTCGGCCACGTGGAGGCGAGCACGGCAGAGAAGGCCCGCATCGAGCCGTTGCCGGCGGGCGCCCCCGGGCTGGGAACGGGCCCGGTGCCGGCCCGTCCCGTGCGCATCCTCGTGGTCGGCGACTCCACCGGCGAGGTCATGGGGGCTGGGCTGGTCGAGTGGGCCGCTGCCCACCCCTCGCTCGCCCAGGTCGACGTCGAGGCCCTCCCGGCCTGCGGCCTCGTCACGGGCGGCCACTACCTCGACTTCCTCGACCAGTACCGGAAGGCGTGCGACGAGCGCCTCGAAGCCCTGCCCGGCGACTACGAGCGCCTCCACCCGGACGTGGTGGTCGTCGTGATCGCCGCCGCCGACACCTGGGACCGCCGCTGGGGCGACGGCCCCGGCCTGCGGCCGACGGACCCGACGTACCGCACCCACATCGAGGACGGCTACCGGACCTTCTTCGACGCGGCGGTCGATGCCGACGTGCCCCACGTGGTCTGGCTGCGGCCCGCCCAGATCGGCACCGAGCCCAAGTACGCCGATCCCAGCTTCGGCGACGGCGGCCAGGCGCTCGTGCAGCGGACCGTCGAGGCTGCGGTCGAGCGGCACCCGGGACGGGTGGAGGTGCTCGACTTCCGGTCGTGGTTCGAGGGCACCGCCTACCCGCACGACCAGGCGATCCGCCCCGACGGGGTGCACCTCATCCCCGAGGTGGCCGCCCGCGTGGCCACCGACTGGTTCGGTCCGAACCTGGTCCGCATCGCGCTGCGCTGAGCGCGGCAGACTGCCGGCGCTCCCACCCCCGACCCGGACGGACGTGCACCGTGGCGCTCCAAGGCTTCTCCCACATCGGCATCTGCGTCACCGACATCGAGCGGTCGACGCGCTTCTACACCGAGGCCCTTGGCTTCACGCAGCTGTACGGCGTCGACTTCGTGGGCGGCGAGGTGGCCGCCACGATGGAGCAGGACGGCGGGTTCCGCTCGGCGATGCTGCTGCGCGACGACGTCCGCATCGAGCTGCTGCAGTGGATCGACGTGCCGATGACGGGCACCGGCGAGCGCAAGCCCATGACCCAGCTGGGCTTCACCCACCTGTCGTTCCGCGTCGACGACATCGACGAGCTCACCGCGGCCGTGCGGGCGGCCGGGGGCGAGGTCCACGCCCACACCCTCTCGGTGCTGGGCGACCCGGCCGGCGCGGTGGCGCCCACCAAGCTGCTGTACCTGACCGACCCGGACGGCACCCGCATCGAGCTCATGGAGAACGTGCCGGACCTCTCGCTGATGGCCCCTTCGGCTGCCGACGCCCTGGCCGCCCGCTTCGACCCGGAGGGCTAGCCCGGCGCCGCGAGCCGGGTGCGCAGGTCCCGCAGGAGGTCGCCCGCCTCGGCCGGGGTGGCCGCGGTGCCGTAGAGGCGGCGGTCGGGCCGTTGGAGCGCCCAGCGGCACCCGTGGTCCGCGAACCAGGCGGCGTAGCGGCCCTCGACGTCGGGCCAGGCGCCGGGGTGGTCGCCGATGGCGGCGAGCGACCCACCGAGGCCGGCGAGCACCGAGCGGGCATCGTCGTCGAGCGCCTCGGCGTCCGGGGCGACGGTCACGAGGTGCCAGCCGGCGGGGAGCACGTCGTCGAGCAGCGCCGGGCCGCCCTCGCCGCTGCCCACGCGGGCCTGGATCGACAGGTGGCCCGCTCGCGGCGCTGCGGGGTGGAGCAGGCCAGCCGCCAAGGGGGGCTGCTCCGGCGCCTCGGCCAGCGTGCTGCCGACCGAGGCGCTCATGGCTGCGTCCCGAGCCGCGGCCTCGGCGGGGTCGGGCACGCAGATGACCTTGCCCAGCGCCATCGAGAGGTCGATCGCCGCGCGGGCGTCGGGCAAGCGCTCCTGCTCGTAGGTGTCGAGCAGCGCCTCAGGGGCCAGGCCGCGGAGGACGTGGTCGACCTTCCACGAGAGGTTGGCGACGTCGCGCAGCCCCGAGCAGAGGCCCTGGCCCGCGAAGGGTGGCATCTGGTGGGCGGCGTCGCCGGCCAGCAGCACCCGACCGGTGCGCCACCGCTCGGCGAAGCGGGCGTTGAACGTGTACACGGCGTGGCGCTCGAGGGTGGCGTTGGCGGGGGTCACGGCCCACGGGGCGAGCAGCTCCCAGGCGCGCGCCTCGGTGCCCACGTCGGCGACGGCCTCCTCGGGGAGGCGCATGAACTCCCACCGGCGCCGGCCGGGCCCGCCCGAGACCGCGGTGGTGGGTCGCGCCGGGTCGCACACCTGGAGGTTGAGCGGGTCGAACACCCGGGGCTGGTCGAGCACCACGTCGACGATGAGCCAGTCGTAGAAGAAGCCCAGGTCGTGCACGGGCGTGTCCACCAGCGCCCGGACGGTGCTGTTGGCGCCGTCGCAGCCCACCACGTAGCGCGCCCGGACCTCGACCGCGGCTCCCTGGGGGTCGGTGCCGTGCACCACCGCTGCGGTGGCGTCCTGCTCCAGGCCCGTGACCTCGACGCCCCGTCGCAGCTCGATGGTCGGGAGCTCGGCCGCCCGACGGTGCAGGAGCGCCTCCAAGGTCGGCTGGTTGAACATCGACGACTCGGGCCAGCCCGAGGTGCCGGCGCCGATGCGGCCGAAGCGCAGCAACGTGGTGCCCGCGCCGTTGCGCCACTCGTAGACCTCGGCCGCCTCGCTGGCGGCCCGCAGGTCGGCCCCGATGCGGCAGCCCTGGAGGATGCGGCCGACCTCGTGGTCGAAGTGCACGGCACGGGGGAGGGGATAGGGCTGGAGCCAGCGCTCGAGCACCACCACGCGGTGGCCCTGCTGGGCCAGCAGGATCGCCAGCACGGCGCCCACCGGTCCCCAGCCCACGATGGCGACGTCGGTCTCGATCGGTCCCTGCGGCTCCGCCACGCTCGTCGGCCCCCGTGCTCGCTGCGGTGTGGTGCGCCGCCAACCCTACGTTCCAACGAATGCTGTTGCAACAGCTACTTCCGTCGACGCCACCTCCCCCCGCCCACTCGCCACACCCCCTCCCCCCCCGCCGAACTTGTGGGCCCACGCTGCCGTTTCCGGCGCTCTCAGCCCACAAGTTGCGTCGATCGTGGCCACCCCCGCCGAACTTGTGGGCCCACGCTGCCGTTTCCGGCGCCCTCGGCCCACAAGTTGCGTCGGGTGGGCGACGGCGTGGGCCTCGTGGCGACCCGGGGCTCAGGCGTCGGTGGGGTGGTGCTCGTCCTGATCGTCGTGGTCGGGGCGGGCGCGGTCCTCGTAGTGCTCGCTGAGGACGGCCAGGTCCTCGTCGCCCAGGTGGCCGGCGCGGATGATGCGGGCGTCGGGCTCCTCGAGGGCGAGCAGCAGCTCGTTGAGCTTGAGCTGGGTGGCCTTCGAGTCGCGGTTCTGGGCGTGCTGGAGCACGATGACCATGAGCAGGGTCAGGATCGGGACGCCGCAGGTGACGCTGAGCTCCCAGCTGCGGGTGGGGCCGAAGGTCAGCCCATCGGCCCCCCACAGCACCACGGCGCCCAGCACGAGCGCGAAGAACCCCTTGGTGCCGGACTGGCGGGTGAGGTTGTGGCTGAAGCGGTTCCAACGATCCATGGTTGCCACGTACCCACCGGCTCAGAGTCCGGTCGGCGTCGTGCCGAAGTGCCGCATCCACACCTCGATGAACCGGTGGTCGTCGATGGGCTGGTCGTCGAGGCAGGGGTGCTCGCGGTGCTCGATCTCGGTCGGGCCCAGTTCGAAGGTGACCGCGGTCCAGGTCAGGTCGCCATCGCTCGTGTGGAGGGGACCGTGGTGGGTGCGGGTCGTGGACACGCCCCGGACCTGTCCGCCTACGGCGGGCGGGCGAACCGTCGACCGGGTGATCTCACGAGAAGTGGTGCGAGCGATGCCCTGGGGTTGGCGCCTCGCTCAGGCGCGGCGAGCGCTCAACGCCGCCCGACCCAGGAAGCCGGCCGCCACGATGAGGGCCACGGCGATGAGCGCCAGCCAGAGCAGCCCCTTCAGGACGGCACCGAGGCCGAAGATCAGGGCGAGGACGAGGAGGACGACGATGACGGCCATGAACGCGTGGCTACCCAACCGGCCCGGACGTCATGACGACGTCAGGTCGGCCGTGCGCGACGGTGGCAGCCCCAGCCGAGAGGTGCCGCCGGGCCGGGCGTAGAAGAGTGGGGGCATGGGCGAGGAGGGGGACGGGCGGGTCGCAGGCGTCGATCGGGACTGGCTCGGGCGGGTCCTCGACACCGTCCGTGAGCTCGGCGGCCTCACCGACCTCGCGCCCACGCTCGACGCGGTGGTGCGGGGCGTATGCGACGTCGGCGGGTTCGGCTCGGCGGCCATCAACGTGACCGACGCCGACGGCTCGGTGGTGGTGCGAGCGGTGTGCGGTGGCGCCGAGTCGCTGCTCGGCGAGCAGGCCTCCCTCGACACCTGGCTCGACCTGTTGGACCACGCCAGCCGCTGGCGGGACCTGCGCTACTACCGCCACGACCACGACCAGAGCCGGGTGGCCCAGCTCGCCACCTGGGACCCGCCCCGCCACGAGGCCGCCGACGGCGCGGTCGCCGACGGCCCCACCGACCCCTGGCACCCCGAGGACCTGCTGCTGGCGCCCATGTGGGCGCCGGACGGCTCGCTGATCGGCGTGGTCAGCGTCGACGAGCCCGCAGGCCGGCGGTTCCCGGGCCCGGAGCAGCTCACCATCCTCGGGCTCCTGGCGGCCCAGGCCGGGCGGGCGATCAGCGCCGCGGCCCGCGAGGCGAGCAGCGACGACCGGGCATCGCT
The DNA here is from genome assembly GCF_019048865.1 of Aquihabitans sp. G128. GTDB lineage: Bacteria > Actinomycetota > Acidimicrobiia > Acidimicrobiales > Iamiaceae > Aquihabitans. The sequence goes on from NZ_CP077604.1 coordinate 4,518,035, forward strand.
CTTCGGCGCCGCCTTCGAGTGCGCAGCCACGGGGATGGCCATCGTCGGCTCGGACCTGGAGGTGGTGGCCCTGAACGACGCAGGGCGGGCGCTCCTCGGGGTGGCGGCAGCGGGCGACCTCGTGGGCGAGCCCTTCGCGGGCCTCGTCGACGGGCGCGACGCCGAGGAGGTCGAAGGGGCGTGCCGGGACGCCCTCCGGTCGAGCCACCTGCGGCCCACCGTCGAGTGCCGGCTGCCGAGCGGCCCCGGCGAGAGCCGCTGGGTCCGCGCTCGGGTGGCCCGGGTGGACAGCACCCTGCACCGGGCCCGGCTGGTGCTGAACCTCGAGGACGTCACCGACTCCCGCCGGGCCATGGCCGAGCTGCAGCACCAGGCCAACCACGACATGCTGACCGGCCTGCCGAACCGGCGGCTCGCCTACGACCTGCTCGACCAGCAGCTGGCCTCGGTGCCGGCCGACCGGGCGGTGGTCGTGCTGGCCTGCGACCTGGACGGCTTCAAGGCCGTGAACGACCGCCTGGGCCACGCCACCGGCGACGAGCTCCTCGTGCAGGTGAGCCGTCGCCTCACCAACGCCCTGTCCGACGGCGACGTCCTCGCCCGGATGGGCGGTGACGAGTTCGTGGTGGTGTCGACCGTGCACCGCGACCGCGACGGCGTCGGCGAGCAGCTCGCCCAGCGCTGCATCGACCGGATCCGCGCGCCGTTCGCCCTCACGGCCGCCACGTGCAGCGTGACCCTCAGCGTCGGCGTGGCCACCAGCGACCACGCGTCCGACCTGGACGCCGCCGGGCTCATCGACCAGGCGGACCAGGCCCTCTACGGCGCCAAGGCCGCCGGCCGCGACCGCTGGGCCGCCCACCCGGCCTCGCCCGCTCGGGCCGGGCGGCCGGCCGCCCCGGACGCCGGCGCTCAGCCCCGGCGGGCCAGGTACTTGGCGTAGCCGTCGGCCATCTCGCGCAGCTGCGGGTCGGCCTGGAACCGGGGCTCGAACTTCGCTCGGGCCGCCTCGCGCTTGGCGGGGAAGTACTCGGTGGGCCAGTAGCCCTCGTGGGGGCGGTAGCCCTTGAGGACGTTGCGGGCGACGGTGGACTTGTGGACCTCGTCCACGCCGTCGGCGATGCCCATGGTCGGGGCCCCGGCGTACATGGCCTGCAGGGGCGTGAGGTTGGTGGTGCCCAGCGACCCCAGGATGTGCAGGGCGTTGAACGAGACCTCGCGCAGCACCTTGGCCATGGAGTACTTCACCGCCGCGATGTCGGTGCGGGTCTCCTGGGTGCTGGTGTTGTCGATCTTCCACGCCGTCTCCAGCATGAAGAGCCGGAGCATGCGGATCTGGGCGTAGGAGTCGGCGATCTTCTCCTGGACCATCTGGTGCTCGGCGATGGTCTTGCCGTGCGACTCGCGGCTGAGGGCCCGCTCGCACATCATGTCGAAGGCCAGCTGGCACTGGGCGATGGTGCGCATGGCGTGGTGGATCCGCCCGCCGCCGAGGCGCCGCTGGGCCAGCACCTTGGCGCCGTCTTCCGGGCCGAGCAGGTGGTCGAGGGGGGACGCGCACCTCGTCGTAGACGATGTGGTTGTGGTTGCGGGGCTCGGGCTGGATGTGCACGCCGGGGGGTCTCGCGCGGCACCACGAACATGCCGTTGGTGCACATCACGAAGAGGATGTCGGCCACCCGGCCGGCGCTGGTGAACCACTTCTCGCCGGTGATGACCCACTCCTCGCCGTCGCGGACGGCGTGGGTGCGGAACAGGTTCGGGTCCGAGCCGCCCTGGGGCTCGGTCATGGAGTAGGCCGAGAAGATCTCCTGGTTGAGCAGCGGCGTCAGCCAGCGGGCCTTCTGCTCCTCGGTGCCGTAGGCGGCCAGCATCTCCATGTTCCCGGTGTCGGGCGCCGCGGTGCCGAAGATCTGCGGGGCCGACGGGTAGCGGCCCAGGATCTCGTTGAGCAGGCCCAGCTTGAGCTGGCCGAAGCCGGGGCCGCCGAGGTCCTCGTCCAGGAACAGCGCCCACAGGCCCTGGGCCTTGACCTGGTCCTGGAGCTCCTTGACGAGGGCCTTGATCTTGGGGTCCTTCGAGCGCACGGCGTACGGGAAGACGTACTCCAGCGGCTCGACCTCCTCGGCGCAGAAGCGCGCCACCCAGTCGAGCTTCTCCTGGAACTCGGGCTCGGTCGAGAAGTCCCACGTCATGGCTTGGCCCCTTGGTCCGACGGCGCGGCCCCGTGCCGCCCGCGAAGGCGGACCCTAGGCGTCGACCGGCCGACGGTGGCGGTGGCGGTGGCGGGCACCGCTACGTCGCCACCCAGAGGCCGAGGAGCGAGTGGCCGGTGGCCAGGCCCGGGCTGGGCTGGCGGGCGGCGTCCTTCGTGGTGGCGGGCCCGGGCTTCGACGGGTCGTCCCCGGGAAGGGGCGGGCCCATGATCCCGTGGACGTCGGCGGCGGTGGCGATGCCCCACGGCACGTCCCACAGCCACACGTCGAAGACCTGCTCCGCCATGCGCTTGACCAGCTTCTGGTAGATCGCCTCCCGCTTCTTCGGGTCGCCCTCGCTGCGACCGTCCTCGAGGGCCTGGTTCACCACCGGGTCGTCGAAGCCGGCCAGGTTCACCGGGTTGGCCGTCTGGGTGCCGGGCAGGCCGCCGGCGAACCACACCTTCAGCTCGTCGGGGTCGCCGCCCGGGTAGTTGCGGAACAGGCCGGCCTGGTAGCTCTTGCCCAGCGCGGCGTTGATGGCGGCGGTCTGGTCGAGCTGCTTGATGGTGACCTTGATGTCCACCTTCTCGAGCTGCTGGCGGAGGTACTCGACGAAGCGCACGGAGGCGGCGTCGGAGCCGGTGATGAAGCTGAGCGTCGACGAGCCGCCGTCGGCCACGTAGTCGGCCACCAGCTCCTTCGCCGCCTTCGGGTCGTACTTCGGGAGCCCGGGGTCCTCGACGTAGCCCAGCGAGCCGGGCGGGATCGGCCCGTCGGCCACCGTGGCGTAGCCGTCGTTCTGGAACTGGTTGGCCGCCTTGCGGTCGATGGCCTGCATGACGGCCTTGCGCATGCGCACGTCGTCGAACGGCGGCTTGGTGTTGTTGAGCTGGATGAAGCTGATCTCCGCCTTCTCCGAGGACACCAGCAGGTTGAGCTTGCCGGCGTCGCGCTCCTTGCGCAGGGTGCCGCCGATCAGCTGCGAGTTGGAGGTGTGCATGATGTTCACCTCGCCGCTGCGGATGGCGTTGGTGAGGATCTGGGCGTCGGGGATCGGCTTGAACTCGATGGCGTCGGCGTAGGGGTACGGCTTGCCGTCGGGCGCCGTCTGCCAGTACTTCGGGTTGCGCTTGGCCTTGAGGCTGGTGCCGGGCTTCCAGCTCTCGAGCTCGAAGGGGCCCGTCCCGATGAGCTTGCTGTGGCACGTGTCGGGGTCGTCCAGCTGGGCCTGGGCCAGGATCCCCATGCGGGACGAGGCGTAGAGCTGGGCCGGGAAGGCCGCCCACGGGCGGGACGTGGTGACCTTCACGGTTAGGTCGTCGACCACGTCGACGCTGGCGACGTCGTGGAGCAGGAACGAGAAGAGCAGCGAGTGCCGGGCCGGGTACGTGCCGCGGTAGGCGTCGAGGTTGTTCTTCACCACGGTGGCGTCGAGCTTCGAGCCGTCGTGGAACGTGATGCCCGAGCGCAGCCCGATGGTCCACACCGTGTGGTCGTCGTTCGAGGTGACCGACTTGGCGAGGTAGGGCACGTAGTCGCCCTCGGCGTTCGGGACGGTGAGGGTGTCGTACACGGCGCGCACCACCAGCATCCCGGAGATGGCCAGCTGGGCCTCCGGCAGGCAGAAGCCGCCGTTGGACTCGCCCTCGATGCCGTAGGTGAGGGTGCCGCCCCGCACCGGCTTGCCGGCCTTCGCCAGGCCGGACTCGCCGTCCTCGGCCGTCAGGTGCTGGGCGGCCAGGCCGGTGGCCCCGGATGCCTTCGTGGCGCCGCCCCCGGACTTCTCCCCGCCGCACGCCGCGAGCGACGCGGCGAGGACCAGGGCGACCACGGCGGCTCGCCGCACCCCGGTGGCTCGGCGCCCGCGGGCGCTCCCATCGGTGAACCCGAGCGAGTGCGCCACGAATCGTCCCCTTCGCGTCTGGTTCCGCCCACCGACAGCCGGCAGCGGTCGTTCACCTCGGGCTGCTGTTCCCCTGAGCCCAGGCGCTGCGAACCTACCAGCGTCAGGCGACGAGCGTCAACGATCGTTCACTTCTGGTCGCCGAGGATCCAGGCCTCGGCGGCCCCGGCCAGCTCGTCGGCGGCCCAGCGGCGGCGGCTGCCCCGGGCGGCGCCGTTCACCAGCGGGAACGCGGTGCGCACCAGCAGCCGCACCTCGACCGGCGCCAGGTCGGGGCGCAGCTCGGTGGCCACCGCCGCCCACCCGTCGCGGATGGCGCGGGCCCGGCGCTCGATGCGGGGCCGCTCGGCGTCGGGCAGCGACAAGCCCTCGCGCTCGGTGACGGTGATGAGCGCCGTGCTCTCGAGGGCCACGGTGGCGTAGGAGCGGGCCAGCCGGCCCAGCGCGTCGGCGGCTGACCCCGACTCGCGCAGGGCCTCGTCGACGCCCACCGCCACCCGCTGGCCGGCCTCCTCGAAGGCGTCCACCAGGATGTCGGCCTTGCTGTCGTACTGGCGGTAGATCGCCGGGCCGGAGGTGCCGGCCGCCTCGCCGATCTCGTCCATGCCCACCCCGCCGAAGCCCCGGTGCTCGAACAGGTCGAGCGCGGCGCGCAGGATCTCCTGGCGCCGCGACCGGGGCACCGACCACGCCCGCTCCGGCTCGGGGGTCGCGGCCCGCACGGGCGCGGCGATCACCGCCATCGCCGAGTCGGCCAGCAGCGCGGTGAGGGGCGCCTCGGCCAGGTCCCGGCGGGCCAGGGCGGCGGCGTTGACCGCGCCGATCACCGCGTCCTGCCGCAGCCCGGCCCGCGCGCCGTCGACGTCCGGGTGGGCGTGGCCCATGGCGGCCTGCCACCGCCGCCGGATGGCCCGCTCGGCGGGCACGAACGGGGCGGCCGCCTCGGCGCCCAGGGCCGGCCGCTCGCGCAGGTAGGTCCCCAGCAGCGCCGGCTGGCCGAGCACCGCGCCGATGGTGGCCACCACCGCCCGGTGCAGGTGGCCGTCGCGGTCGTCCCGCTCGCGGCCCGCCTCGCCGCCGCCGTCGTCGTCAGCTCCGTCGTCGTCGAACGCCTGGCGGGTGACCTCGTCGACCAGCGCCACGGACTGCTCGATGATGGTGGCGAGCAGCGCGTCCTTGCTCCGGAAGTGCCGGTAGATCGCCGGCCCGGTGACGCCGACCGCGGCGCCGATCTCGTCGATGCCCACCGCCCCGAACCCGTTGCGGGCGAAGAGCTCCGCCGCTGCGTCGACGATCTGCGCCTTGCGGTCCCGCGGCCGCCGCGTCGGTGCCACGACGCCCCCGCTGCCACCTCCGTCGACCGACCCCATCCCCGCAGCCTCGCGGATCGAGCCCCACCCCGACCCCGACCCCGACGTTGTCGCACTTCTGCACGCTCTCGGTGCAGAAGTGCAACAACTCCTCGGTCTCGGTCTCGGTCGGGTGCCGGGCCCGGGCGGGCGGGACGACTACTTGATGAGGGGGTCGCGGGGGAGGCCGAGGATGCGCTCGCCGATCTGGTTGCGCTTGATCTCGGAGGTGCCGCCGGCGATCGACATGCCGCGGTGCATGAGCACGAGGCTGTTGCCGATGAAGGCGTCGCCTTCCATGAAGGCGGCGTCGGGGCCGTTGAGCTCGGTGAGGATGGCGGCGGCGTCGTGGCCGATCTCGGAGAGGACGAGCTTGGTCATGGCGCCCTCGGGGCCGGGCTCGGAGCCGGCGACGGCACGGTTGGCGGCGCGCAGGTTGAGCAGCCCCATGGCCTGGTGGTCGGCGATGTAGCGGCCGATGCGGGCCGCACCGCCCGACAGGCGCTCGGGGTGGGCGTCGAACGGGGCCACCAGCGCGGCGCCCGGGTACGACATGCCGCCCCCGCCGCCGCCGATGCTCACGCTCTCGTTGCCCAGGGTGGCCCGCGCCACCGTCCAGCCCCCGTCGACCGGACCGACGACGTCGTCGTCCGGGACGAACACGTCGTCGAAGAAGACCTCGTTGAACTCCGAGCCGCCGTTGGTCATCTTCAGGGGGCGGACCTCGACGCCCTTGGCGTGCATGTCGATCACCATGGTGGTGATGCCCTGGTGCTTGGGCACGTCCGGGTTGGTGCGCACGGTGGCGAAGCCCATCCCGGCCACGTGGGCGCCGGAGGTCCAGACCTTCTGGCCGTTCACCAGCCAGCCGCCGTCGACCCGCGTGGCCTTGGTCTTGACGCCGGCGGCGTCCGAGCCGGCGTCGGGCTCGCTGAAGAGCTGGCACCAGATGACGTCCTGGTTCAGCGCCGGGCCCACCCAGCGCTCGGCCTGGTCGGGCGTGGCGTACTGGATGAGCGTGAGGATGTTCCAGGCGGTGATGCCGTAGCCGGGGCGCTTCACGCCGGCCCGCTCGAACTCCTGCTCGATCACCAGCTGCTCGACGGCGCCGGCAGCGCGGCCGTAGGGCTTGGGCCAGTGCGGCATCACGTAGCCGGTCTCGATGAGCTTGGTGCGCTGGTCCTCCGCCGACAGGTCCTTGATGCTCTCGGCGAAGGCCCGCACCTCGTCGCGGATGGGCTCGGCCTCGGGCGGCAGCTCAACCTGCTTGCCGCGGGTGACGCCGCGGCGGGTGAGGTCGACCAGGTCGGCGGCGGCCTCGTCGGCGTGCAGGAAGGTGAGCAGGGTGGTGGCCCGGCGCATGTACAGGTGGGCGTCGTGCTCCCACGTGATGGCGATGCCGCCGTGCACCTGGGTGTTGAGGTTGGCGCACAGGTCGGCCGCTGGAGCGGCGAGGGTGGCGGCCACCGCCGCGGTGTAGGTGAGCTGGTCGCCGCCGGTGGAGGCGGCCTTGGCGGCGTCCCACACGGCGGAGGTGGCCAGCTCGGTGGCCACGACCATGTTGGCGCAGTGGTGCTTGACCGCCTGGTACATGGCGATCACCCGGCCGAACTGCACCCGCTCCTTGGCGTAGGCGGCGGCCATGTCGGTGCACTCGCGGGCCAGGCCCACGGCCTCGGCCGACAGGACCACGCGGGTCAGGTCGACGAGGGCCTGGCCGGCGCCGGCGATGACCGTGGCCGGCGCCCCGTCGAGCGTGACCCGGGCCGAGCGGCGGGTGGGATCGAGGTTGGGCGGGACCTCCACGGTGACGCCGTCGCCGGCGCGCACCACGGCGACGTCGTCGCCCACCCGCACGAGCAGCACCTGGGCCAGCCCGCCGCCGAGCACCACGCCGGCCGAGCCGGACGCCCTGCCGCCGTCGACCGCCACCGCGCCGTCGAGCGCCACGGCACCGGTGAGCGACCCGTCGGCCAGGCCGGGGAGCAGCTCGCCCTGCAGTGCGTCGTCGGCGGTGGCGGCCAGCACGGCGCTGGCGATCACCGTGGGCACGAAGGGCCCGGGGGCCACGGCGCGGCCCAGCTCCTCGACCACCACGACGAGCTCCTCGAGCCCGTAGCCCGACCCGCCGTGGGCCTCGGGCAGGTGGATGCCGAGCATCCCCAGCTCGGCCAGCTCGCCCCACAGCGCGGGCAGCTCCTCGGTGGGCGCCTCGAGCAGGGCGCGCCGCGCCGCGGGCGTCGCGCTTCTGCACGAGGTCGGACACCGTGCTGGCCAGGGCGCGGTGGTCATCGGTGATGGCGATCGACATGGGGTGCGGTTCCTCGTTCGGGTGCGGGGACCGCGGTTCTACCTGCTCCCGCCCACTCGCGCTCGCTGATCGCATCTCCCGGACCCACGATCACCCGAACTCGTCGCACTTGTCGACCGTGGCGTCGTCCAACTGCGACAAGTTCGTGGTGGTCGCGGGCAGCGGGCCGACGGGGTCGCGGCCCACCCCTCGAACTCGTCGCAGCTGTCGACCGTGGCGTCGACCAACTGCGACAAGTTCGTGGTGGTCGGTCGTGGTCGGTCGTGGTCGGTCGTGGTCGGGCGAGCGGGCCGGCGGGGTGGGGCCTACGTTGGGCCGCGATGGGCACCCACCACCGGACCTGTCCGCTGTGCGAGGCCATGTGCGGGCTGGAGATCGAGACCGAGGGCCTGCAGGTGACGCGGGTGCGCGGCGACCGGGCCGACGTGTGGAGCAAGGGCTTCCTGTGCCCGAAGGGGGCGTCGATCGGCCAGCTGCACCACGACCCCGACCGGCTGCGCGAACCGATGGTGCGCGACGGCGACGGGTGGCGGGAGGTGACCTGGGACGAGGCCTTCGCCCGCTGCGAGGAGCTGCTGCGCCCGGTGGTGGCCGAGCACGGCATCGGTGCGGTCACCGCCTACCTGGGCAACCCGAACGTGCACAACTACTCCCTCAGCCGGTTCTCCGGCGCGGTCCCCGGCTTCGGCGGGATCCCGGTCCTGTGGTCGGCGGGCACGGTCGACCAGTGGCCGAAGAACCTGGTGTGCGCCCAGCTGTTCGGCGGGGCGTGGAAGATCCCGATCGCCGACGTGGCCAACACCGACCTGCTGGTGGTGATGGGCGCCAACCCGCAGGCGTCGAACGGGTCGCTGCTCTCGTACCCGGACCTGATCGGCGAGGTCACCCGCATCCGCGAGCGGGGCGGCCGGACGATCGTGGTCGACCCCCGCCGCACCGGCACCGCCGAGAAGGCCGACGAGTGGCTGCCCATCGTGCCGGGCACCGACGCCGCCCTGCTCCTCGCCGTGGTCTCGGTGCTCGACGACGAGGGGCTGGTGCGCCTCGGCCCGGTGGCGGGCCGCGTGCTGGGGGTCGACGAGGTGCTCGCTGCGGCCCGGGACTTCCCGCCCGAGGCGGTGGCCGTCTGGTGCGGGATCGACGCCGAGCGCATCCGCGGGCTCGCCCGTGAGCTGGCCGGCACCGAGCGGGCGGTGATCTACGGGCGCATCGGCCTGTGCAACCAGGAGTTCGGCACGCTCGCCACGTGGCTGGTGTCGGTGGTCAACGTGCTCACCGGGCACTTCGACGCCGAGGGCGGCGAGCGCTTCCCCCGCCCGGCCATCGCCACCATGTCCTCGACGGCCCGGCGCCGGGGCCCGATCACCACCGGGAGGTGGCGGACGCGGGTGCGCGGTGCGCCCGAGGTGATGGGCCAGGCACCGCTGTCGTGCCTGGCGGAGGAGATCGACACGCCGGGCGAGGGCCAGATCAAGGCGCTGATCACCATCGCCGGCAACCCCGCCCTGTCGGCCCCCGACGCCGGGCGGCTCGACGCCGCGCTGCCCCTGCTCGACGCCATGATCAGCATCGACAACTACCTCAACGAGACGTCGCGCCACGCCCACGTGATCCTCCCGGGCCTCTCGCCCCTGGAGCAGCCCCACTGCGACGAGGAGCTGTGGGCCTACGCCCTGCGCGGCGTGGCCCGCTGGTCGCCGGCGATCTTCGACGCCGACGACCGACCCGAGGAGTGGGAGATCGCGCTGCGGCTGGGCGCCATCCTCGGGGGCACGCCGGCGGCAGAGGTCGACGTCGACGCCCTCGACGACCTGTGGTTCGCCGCCCGCGCCGCTCGCCACGGCGTGGACCCTGCGAGCGTCGACCACGAAGGTCGGCGAGGCCCCGATCGCATCGCCGACCTCACGTTGCGCACCGGGCCCTGGGGCGAGGGCTACGGCGCCCGCCCCGACGGGCTCACCCTCGAGCGGCTCAAGGACCACCCCCACGGCATCGACCACGGCCCCTCGACCTCGGCCATCGACGACGTCCTGCGCACCACCTCGGGCGATATCGAGCTGGCCCACCCGGTCTTCCTCGACGACCTCGCCCGCCTGCAGCAGCGCATGGGCGAGCCCCGCCCGCCGCTGGTGCTCATCGGACGCCGCCACGTCCGGTCCAACAACTCGTGGATGCACAACCTCCCCGGCCTCATGCGGGGCCGGGATCGCTCGACGCTGCTGGTCCACCCCGACGACGCCGCCGAGCGCGGCCTCGCCAGCGGCGACGAGGCCACCGTCACCAGCGAGTCCGGGTCGGTCGTGGCGACCGTCGAGGTGAGCGACGAGCTGTGCCGCGGCGTGGTGAGCCTGCCCCACGGGTTCGGCCACCGACGACCGGGGACCCGCACCGCGGTGGCCGACGAGCGACCGGGCCCCAACACCAACGTGCTGGTGCCGGGCCACCGCGTGGACGTGCCGTCCGGCAACGCCGCGGTCAACGGCGTGCCGGTGGAGGTGGCGGCAGCGCCGGCCTGAGGATCAGTCGCGCGGGTCGTTGCGCTTCTCGACCTGGAAGCCGTCCTCGTCCTTGCCGCGGCGCCAGTAGCCCGAGACCGACAGCAGCTCTCGCGGCACCTGCCGCTCCTGGGCCAGGAACGGCTTGAGCTCGCGGACCATGCCGAGCTCGCCGTGCACGAAGCACTGCACCGGCCCCGGGGGAAGTCCAGGGCCTTCACCGCGGCGGCCAGGGCGCTCGGCGGATCGCCACCGTCGGCCGGTGCCGGGGCGTCGTCGCGGTGGACCCACCGCAGGTGGAGGTCGGCCGGGCTGGGGAGGTCGACGTGGTCGGCCCCGCCCGCCACCTCCACGAACGCGTGCACGAGCGCGCCCTCGGGCATGGCGGCGAGGGCCGCCTCGATGGCCGGGATGGCGGCCTCGTCACCGGCGACGAGGTGCCAGGCGACGGCGGGGTCCGGCCGGTACGCCCCACCCGGTCCCATGAACACCAGCTCGTCGCCCGGCTGGGCCGAAGCGGCCCAGGGCCCGGCGATGCCGTCGTCGCCGTGGACCACGAAGTCGATGGACAGCTCGCCGAGGTCGGGACGGTGGCCGCTGACGGTGTAGGTGCGGGTGACGGGACGCTGCTCCGGCGGGAGCGCCTGGGCCGCCTCGGGATCGAACGGCTGGTCGTAGGCGACGCCAGGCCGGGGCAGCCGGAGCTTCACGTACCGGTCGGTGAACCCGTTGTCGGTGAAGTCGGCGAGCCCGGGCCCACCCAGCACCACGCGCACCAGGTGCGGCGTGCGCTGCTCGGTGCGCAGCACCTGGAGGCGGATCGGCGGACGGCTCGGCAAACCGCCGCCGGGACGGCCGTTCGGGGTGGTGGGGGTGGGGGAGGGATCGGACATCGGTGCTCCTGGGGCGGGCGGGGCGATGGGTCGCCGGCGGCCAGGTTAAGAGCACCTAACAACTGTTCCACCCCTCGCGCTCGGCGGCTCGCCCCGCGCACGGTTCCACCGAGGTCCACGGCCGGGCGCGGAACAACTCGGTGGGCTCGGCGGTTGACCGCTCACGTGACCGACACCTCAGCAACCACCGTGGCCGACCTCCCGGGCGGGCCGTACGACATCGAGTTCTTCTTCGATCCGGGCTGTCCCTTCGCCTGGCAGACCTCGGTGTGGATCCGCCGGGTCGTCGAGCTCAAGGGCATCAACGTCGGCTGGCGCTTCATCTCGCTCAAGTTCATCAACGAGAAGAACGAGGACCAGCCCAGCGCCATGCTGGAGGCCCAGGAGCGCGGCCTGCGCTACCACCGCATCTGCGCCGCCGCCCGCGAGGAGCTGGGCAACGAGGCCGTCGGCGACCTCTACCGGGCGTGGGGCGAGGCCTACTGGTACACCCCGGGCGAGGGCGACATCCTCTCCCGCCTCGGGGCCGCGGCTGCGGCGGCCGACCCCGAGTCGATCGTGAAGTCGCTCGGCCTCCCCGAGAGCCTGCTCGCCGCGGCCGACGACGACTCCTGGGACGCCACCATCCGCGCCGAGAGCGACGAGGCCTTCCGCCGCACCGGTCCCGACGTCGGCACCCCGATCATCACCTACGACCCGCCCACGGGGAACTCCCTCTTCGGCCCGGTCATCAGCGACATCCCCGACGACGAGACCGCGGTGGCGTTCTACGACGCCCTGCGCACCTTCGCGGACTTCCCCGGCTTCTCCGAGCTCAAGCGCACCAACCGCGCCAACCTCGACCTGCCGCTCTTCGCGCAGTAGCAGCTGGCCCGCTCGCCCCGCACCGGCCTCCGGCGGAGGCTCGTCGAGCCGCTGGCGCGGGGGGTTCAGGGGGAGGGCCAGCCGGCGGCCGCGACCTCGACGTCGGCGGCGAGGAGCCGGCCTGCCGGTGGGGAGGCGGTGAACGTCTCCGCGCCGCGCCAGGTGGTGGCGGCGGCCAGGAGGGTGCGGCGGTCGGGGCCGCCGAGCGCGCACGAGAAGCCGCCCCGGCCGAGCGGCACCACCTGGGTCACCTCGCCGCCGTCGAGGACCCGGGTGCAGCAGGCGTTGGGCACGTCGGCGTACCAGATCGCGCCCTCGGCGTCGGTGCAGATGCCGTCGGGCGTGCCCGTCCCCATCTCGGCCCACGGGCGCCGTCCGGACAGCGATCCGTCGGCCTCGATGGTGAAGGCGGTGAGCCGGTTGGCGTGGGACTCGGCGACCACGAGGGTCGAGCCGTCCGGCGTCACGGCCATGCCGTTCGGGAAGTGGACGTCGTCAGCCACCTGGCGGGCCGATCCGTCCGGGGTGACCAGCAGGACGGTCCCCGTGGTGGGCGCCTCGCCGGCCAGCATGTCGTAGCCGATGGCGTTCAGGTAGGCGTTGCCCCGGCCGTCGACCACCAGCTCGTTGCACCCGCCCGGGGCCAGTGCGGCGAGGTCGGCATGGGTGGCGAGCCTGCCGTCGGCCTCCACCCGCACCAGCCGCGGCTCGCCACGGGGCACCACCAGCAGGCGCCCGTCGGGCAGCCAGTCGACCGTCCACGGCACCACGTCACCGAGGTCCGGGACGACCTCGACCGTGCCGTCGAGGTCGACGGCGAGCAGCGTTCCCGCCCCCCAGTCGCACAGCCACGCCCGGCCGTCGTGCCAGCGCACCGATTCGCCCATCACGATGCCCTCGGCCACCACGCGAACCTCAGCCATGGTGCGCTCCTCCTCGTCGATCGATCCGTCGAGCAGCCTGCCCGACCGCGGACCAGACGCCCCGCCCGCCCCGGACTGATCGGTCCGGCGCCAGATCGAGGCCGTCCTCGGCCTAGCTGCTGCCGGCGCAGGCGAGGGAGCAGTAGCGCTCGCCGTCGTCGCCGAGGACCATGTGGTCCGCCGCCAGGGTGAGGCCGCACACCGGGTCGAGGTGCTGGTGGGGACCGGTGGGGTGGGGCGCCAGCGCGCAGACGGCGAGGCTGCCGTCGATCCCGCGCACCTCGACGTCCGGCAGCGCGGTGGCCTGCAGCCACACGGGCACGGTGGCGGCGACCACCTCGGTGGCCAGGATCTCGTGGGGCCGGGCGAGATCGCAGAGTCGGGCGGCCACGTTGACCGGGCGGCCGATGTAGTCGTCGCCCTCGAACATGATGACCGGGCCGTTGTCCATGCCGGCCCGCACGGCGAGCGACGGGATGGTGGTGCTCATCCGGTGGTCGACCTCCACCACCAGCGCCGCCACGGCGTCGGGCATGGTCGAGCTGAGCATGGCGCCGTCGCCGAGCCACTTGACCACCCGCACGCCCCGGCGGGCGGCGACCTCCCGCAGCGCGGTGCGCAGCTCGGCCAGCACCAGCACGGCGCGCTCGTCGCCGTGGTGCTCGGTGAACGACGTGAAGCCGCAGAGGTCGATGAAGGCGAAGGCCCGATCCACTCGCACGACCCGGAGCGTACGACCCCAGACGCGTCGACCGGGCGGGCGATACGGTCACGCTCGCCGAGCTGACCCGGAGGTCCCGCCATCCACTACGACCACGCCCGTCGTCCGGCCCAGCCTCCGGCTCCGGCCGCCGACGCGTTCACGATCCACCGCGCCGAGGTGGCGCCGGGGTTGTCGCTGGCCTACGTGCACGAGGGCGTGGGCGGCATCCCCCTGCTGCTGGTGCACGGCTACCCGGAGACCAAGCGCATCTGGTGGCGCAACATCGGCCCGCTGGCCGCCGCGGGGTTCGAGGTCATCGCCGTCGACCTGCGCGGCGCCGGCGACAGCGACCTCTCCGCGGATGACGCCTACGACATCGCCCTCTACGCCAAGGACCTGTACGCGCTCGTCCACGACGTCCTGGGCCACGAGCGCTGCACCATCGCCGCCAGCGACGTCGGCGGCGTGGTGGCCACCGACCTGGTCCACCGCTACGACGGCTTCGTCGAGCGGCTCTGCACCTTCAACACCGTGCCGCCGATGGCCACCGAGGCCTACGCCGCCGCCGGGCTCGACTTCGCCACGTTCGGGGGCCTGGCCGCCAGCTCCACCGGCGACTACCGCGAGCTGCAGGGCGCCCGCCCGGACGAGCTGGCCGCCATGCTCACCACCGACGCCGCCCGCCGGCAGTGGGTGGCCGGCATGTACACCAGCCGCTTGTGGGGCTCGCCCGGCGGGTTCACGCGAGCCGAGGTCGACTTCATGACCGAGCCGTTCGCGGACGAGGCCCGGCTGCGCGCCGGCTGGGCGGTGTACCAGCTCGGCCACGGCCGGCCCATGAGCGAGCTGCCCCTGGTGATGGACACCGTCGACGTGCCGACGCTGCTGCTCTACGGCCCGGACGACCACGTGGTGCCGGCCGACTTCCTGGCCTTCGCCGAGGTGGCCTACACGCAGCGCATCGGCCCGCTGGTGGTGCCCGGCGCCGGCCACTTCCTCCAGTGGGAGCGGGCCGACGTGTTCAACCCGCTGCTGGTCGCGACCTTCGGCCCCGGGCGGTAGCGGCCCCGGATCAGCTCGGCGGCTGCATCGCCTCGAGCATGGCGCCCATCTGGCGGTGGACCAGGTTGATGGCCTGCAGCGGGCGGAGCATGACGCGGAACTCGACGATCTTGCCGTCGTCGTCGCAGGTGATGATGTCGACGCCGTTGACGTACTTGCCCTCGACGGTGGTCTCGAACTCCAGCACCGCGTGGTTCCCCGCCAGCACCTCCTTGGTGTAGCGGAAGCCGCCCGCCTGCTCGCCCTTGGATCCGATGCTGTCGAGCCCGCCGCCGGCGCTGTCGCCGGGCAGGGTCTGGCCCGCCGCCTCGAGGTAGAGCTTGGTGACGGCCCTGCCCCGCTGCGGCGTGAAGACGATCGGCGAGAAGAACACCACGTCGTCGTGCAGGAGGGCATCGAGCCCGCCGGGCAGCTGGCCCCGCAGGTGGCGGTGCCAGTCGGCGATGGTCTGCTCGATCACGGGCGCTCCTCGGGGTCGCTGCGGTGCACCGGGGACCGTACCGGCGCCCCGCCGCGGGCGCTCAGGGCGCCCGAGGGGTCGGTCAGAGGTACTCGCACAGGTAGGCGGTGGGCTCGGCCACGCGGAGGTCGAGGCCGCTGTCGCCGGGCACCTCGAACGCCGAGCCGGCGCCGAAGGCCTGCCACGCGTCGCTCCCGGGGAGCTGCACCACCAGCTCGCCCTGCACCACGGTCATGCGCTCCGGTGCGGCCGTGCCGAAGTGGTACTCACCGGCGTCCATGACCCCCACGCTCTGCCGGGCCCCGCCCCGCTCGAAGCCGATGCTCTGGACGCCGTCGTCGAAGTACGTGTTGTGCTGCAAGCCCATCGGAGGATCGTGCCAGACCGGCCCGCCCCCTCCGGAACCCGGGTCGAAGCAGACCAGTTACCCCCCCAGCCGTCATATCTGATCGGGCGTCGACTCCTGGTTGCGTTGGCAGGCGACGGGCGGAGTTGGTCCGATGGCATCCGCTCTCCAGACGGCTACAACAACTGAGGTGCTGACGATGCGCAAGCGCTCCAAGCTGGTGTGCCTGGTGGTTGCGGCCGGATGCCTGTCGGCCGGGTGTAGCGAGGCAGCCACGACGGCGCGGGTCGCCGCTCGGCAGGCTGGTGAGAGCAGCGCGGGAGCGCCAGCGCCCGTTGCCCACGACGGTTCGATACCGGTCGGCAACGCTGACGGCGACGTGCCCGGGTTCGCCCGCCCGGACGAACTGGCGGCGCAGGCGCGGTCATCACCAAGCGCCTGACCGACGAGGGGTTCCAGAGCCGGACCCGGCCACCTCGGAAGGATCAGGATGAGATCATCGCGGCCATGATGGTGACCGAGGCCGTCCCTGTCCGGGACAGCGATGGCCGGGTGGTCGGCTACCTCGGCGAGCAGTTCATCTCGCTCGGTGCCTATGCCGCCGCTCGCACCAGAGCCGAGTCGGTGATCGAGACGGCCAAGGTGACCGGCTGAGGCCACGAGGCCAGGCCCCGACGTCAGTAGAGGTTGGTGCGGTAGTCGGTCTCGATGGACTCGGCCACCACCTCTTCGGGCGGGAGGAAGGCGGCCGCGGCGGCCTCGGTGGTGGTGATGTGGTCGAGCCAGATGCGGGTGGCGCGGGGCAGGTCGCCGGGCGCCAGGTGTCGGGCCGGGTCCCAGAGGGAGGCGGCGGCGAGCACGGGCTCCACCCGGACCTCGGCGGCGTCGACGGCGATCACCAGCGCCAGCTTCGGGACCTTGCCGTTGACAGCCATGGGGGCAAGCACGTCGGCGTCGGAGCTGAGCGTGGCGGTGCCCCGCACCTCGAGCACTCGATCGTCGCCCGGCACCAGGGCGAGCAGGCCGATGGTCGGGTCGGCGAGGACGTTGCGGAACGTGTCGGTCCGCAGGTTGCCCGGGCGGTCCGGGACGGCGAGGGTGCGATCGTCGAGCGCCAGCAGGAACCCGGGCGGGTCCCCCTTGGGGCTGACGTCGGCCGCGGCGCCGCCGTCGAACGACGACAGCGCCACGAACGGGGCCCGGCCCAGCAGGTCGACCACGGCGGGCTGCGCCAGGGGCCCGGGCTCGACCGATGACGCGGCGGCGGACCCGCCAGGAGCGTCGGCCACCGCGTCGCCCCAGAGCTTGGAGCGGATGACCGACTTGGCGCAGTGCACGAACGCCTCGGCCACCTCGAGCTGCGGGACCTCGCCGTCCAGGCGGAGCGTGCCGTTCACCCGCAGGGTCTCGCCGTAGCCCGGCACGAGGGCGAGCACGCCGACCGGCGCGCCGTCGACCAGGTCCTCGGTGGCGAGGCCGGCCAGCCCGACGGTGGTGGGCCCTTCCACGGTGACGGCGCCCGGCCACCCGCCGGCCGTGCGGGTGCGGGGCGAGCCGTCGGCGGCGACGGTGCCGACGACCGCGATGGGGGAGCGGGCCATGATGGCTTCGCAGTGCCCGTCGAGGACGCCGATCACCTTGTGGTCCGAGCCGGGCGGGCGGGCGCCCAGCACGCCTTCGAGCTCGGCGACGGTCGTGATGGCGGCCATCGGTCCAGTGTGGACGCCCCTGCGCACCGGCGCCAACGACCCCGGGAGCGCTCCGCTGCACGCCGGCCGCCCCGATCGGCTAGCAAGGGGGTCAAGCACTTCCTGTCAGGAGACGGGGTCGGCCTCCGGGTCGGCCCCGTCTTCGCGTCCCAGCGGCGGTTCGGGCACCTGAACGGTCGCTGACGCAGCGGTCCGAGGGCCGGTCCGGGCGCCGTAGCGTCGGCGCCAGCGAGCCGCTCCCGTCGTCGGCTCACCGACCGGGGAGCCCCTCCGAATGCGCGACCTCCGCACCCTGCCCAAGGCCCACCTGCACCTCCACCTGGAGGCCGGCATGCGCCACGCCACCCTGGCCGACCTCGCCGCCCAGAAGGGCCTGGTGGTCCCGGAGATCGGTGCCTACGGCAGCTTCGCCGCCTTCTCCGGCACCTACGACCTCGCCACCAAGGTGCTCGAGACCCGCGCCGACTGGGCCCGCCTCGCCGACGAGGTGCTGGCCGACGCCGCCGCCGAGGGGTGCGCCTACATCGAGCCGGCGTTCTGGGCCGAGCGCTACCGCGACCGCTTCGGCTCCGACCGGGAGACCTGGACGATGGTGCTCGACCTGTTCGAGGAGGCCGCCGACCGCCACGGCGTGGGGATCGGCTGGATCGCCGCCATCGACCGGGTGCACGACGACGAGGCGGCGTCGCTGGCCATCGCCGACCTGGCCATCGAGCTCATGCCGCGCGGCGTCGTGGCGATCGGGCTGCACAACGACGAGGTCGGCCACCCGCCCACCGACTTCGTGGCCGCCTTCGCCCGAGCCCGCGCCGCCGGCCTCCGCTCGGCACCGCACGCCGGCGAGCTCGACGAGGGCCGTCACGTGCTCGACGCCGTGGAGCAGCTCGGGGCCGACCGCATCGCCCACGGCGTGCGCTCGTTCGAGGTCGAGGGCCTGGTCGAGCGCCTCGCGGCCTGGGGCACCTGCCTCGACGTGTGCCCCACCTCGAACCTGCTGCTCGGCATCGTCCCGGACCTGGCGTCGCACCCGCTGCCGGCGCTGCTCGACGCCGGGGTGCGCTGCACCCTCAACGCCGACGACCCCCTGCTGTTCGACGCCACGATCCTGGGGGAGTACGAGCTGGCGCGCGACGTGTTCGGCTTCGACGACGAGCGGCTGGCGGCCATCGCCCGCACCTCGATCGAGGCGTCGACCCTGGGTGACGACGCCATGGCCGCTGCCCTCGCCGGCATCAGCGCCTGGCTGGCCGCCTGAGCCCTTGTCGCCGCCCTCAGGGGGCTCGGAGGTGGGCGCGCTCGCCGTGGTGGTCGAAGATCGACAGGACCTCGACCGGGCCGCCGTGGCCCCCGATGGCGTGGGGGACCATGGTGTCGAACTCGGCGGCCTGGCCCGCCTCCACCAGGACCTCGCGCTCGCCGAGGCGGAGGCGGGCGGTGCCCGAGAGGACGAAGAACCAGTCCCGCCCCGGGTGCACCTGCAGCTCCGGCGAGCGCTTGGCCAGCGGCACGCGCATCTTGGTGACCGTCCGCCCCGACGGGTCGTCGGCCCGGGTGAGGTGCCAGTAGGTGCTGCCGTGGGCGACGTCCTTGCGGGGCCGGATGACCACGTCCTCCTCGTCGCCCTCGGCCAGGAGCTCGTCGACCGTGGTCTCGAGGGCGCGAGCGAGCGCCACGAGCTGGTCGAGCGCCACCCGGCGGTGGCCGGTCTCGATGCGGCTGATGGTGGACGGCCCGATGTGGGCTCGGCGGGCGAGCTCGTCGAGCGACCAGCCCCGAGCGGCTCGCAGGCTCCGCAGCCGGCTCCGGACGGCGGCCTCGATGGGGGAGTCATCTTGCGTCATGCGCACCAGGCTATGCCGCACAGCCAACGGTCGGACGAGCGACCGCAGGGCCAGCGGCGTGCGCTCGGGAGGTGGCAGGATGCGGCCATGACCACCGAGCGCATCGAAGTCCAGCGGACGATCTCGGCCCCTGCGGCGGCCATCTTCGGCCTGCTGTGCGACCCGCAGGGCCACGTCAGCATCGACAGCTCGGGGATGCTCATCGACGCCACCGGGGACCCGGTGCAGGCGGCCGGCGACGGCTTCGTGGTCCACATGGACCGCGAAGCGCTCGACGACTACCCGATGGGTGAGTACGACGTCACCGTCACCATCAAGGACTTCGAGCAGGACCGGGAGATCTCGTGGACGATCCTCGGGCAGATCCGCCCCCAGATCGGCCACGTCTACGGCTACCGCCTCGAACCCGGCGACGACGGCGCCACCGTCGTCACGTCGTACTACGACTGGTCCGAGATCGACCCGGTGTGGCGGGAGGCGAACATCTTCCCCGTGATCTCCGAGGGCGCGCTGCGGGCCACGCTCGGGATCCTCGCCCGCACGGTCAAGCGGGCCCAGGCGGCCGCCGACAGCTGAGCGGTGGGGGCCGTCGCGCCCCGAGGGAGATCGGGGCCGACCGGCGTGGGTCCAGAGGCCACCGGTAGGGTCCGGAGCATGGGGGATCGGTGACCGGCGGGGGAGCGACCTGGGACGACGACCTGGGCCTGGCCGCTGCGCTGTCGGACGGCGTCGTCGTGCTCGGTCCCGGCGGGCCGATCGTGTGGGCCAACCAGGCGTTCTGCGACCTGATGGGCCGCACCCGAGCCGAGCTGCTCGGCAGCGACGGGCTGGGCTACCTCCACCCCGACGAGCTGGCCCGGGCCATCGACGGCATCGACTACGCCAACCGGTTCCCCGGCCGCACGTCGGTGGCGCCCTACCGGGTCCTGCGGGGCGACGGCACGTGGGCCCACATCGAGCTCAAGAGCGCCATCGTGGCGCGGGCCGACGGCGACCACCTGGTCCTCGTGGTCCGCGACGGCCGTCCCCGCAGCGACGTGAACCGGGCCCTCCAGTCGGTGGCGGGCGGGGAGCCGCTCGCCGTGACGGTGCGCCTCGTGGCCGAGGCCATCCGCAACCGCTGGCCGGGCACCGCGGCAGCCATCTCCATCGGGGTGCGCGGCGGGGGGGCGCGAGGTCCTCGGCGCCGCGCTCCCGGCGATGCTGGTCGACCACGCCGCCGGCCGCTTGGACCACCTCGGCGTGCCGCCGCCGTGGGTGCTCGCGGGAGGCGGGGTCGCGGTGGTGGACCGAACGGAGCTCCCCGACGCCCTCCGGCTGGCCGCCGAGCAGGCCGGCTACGAGGGCTTCGCGGTCGCCGCGCTCCCGGACCCGAGCGGCCAACCCGGCTGCCTCGTGGTCTGGTTCGACCACACGATCGTCGGCCGCCTCGAAGTTCCGCCACGCTGCCGCCGAGCTGACCGAGATCCTGGTGGTGGCCCTCGAGCGCCGCCACCACCACTGGCAGCTGTGGCACGTCGCCAGCCACGACCCGCTCACGGGGCTGCTCAACCGCGCCGGCTTCTTCGAGCGCTTCGGCGCCGACGTCGAGGCCGCACGCTCCGGGCCCGGCGCCGACGTGGTGGCCGCCCTCTTCATCGACCTCGACGGCCTCAAGGGCGTCAACGACCGTGGTGGGCACGCGGCCGGCGACCGCCTGCTGGTCGACGTCGCCGAGCGCCTGCGCCGCATCGTGGGCCGGGCCGGCGGTGCCGCCCGCCTCGGCGGCGACGAGTTCGTGGTGTTCGCAGCCCGTCCCGCCGACCACGTCCGAGCGTGGGCCGAGGACCTGGCCCAGACCATCGTCGACGAGCTGGCTCGCCCGGCGGCCGACCTGCGGCGCGCCGCCGACCGGACCGACGTGGCGGTGGCGGCCAGCGTCGGCATCGCCGTCGACGAGGGCACCGAGCCCCCCCGTGCGGATCGTCGAGCAGGCCGACGCCGCCATGTACCGGGCCAAGTCCGCCGGCCGCTCCCGCTGGTCCTGGTGACCTGAGCAGGCCCGCCCCGCTCACCGCCCTCCTCGAAGTGGGTTGGGATCTGGTCGTCAGGACGACCGGATCCCAACCCGGTTCGCTGCGTTGGGAGAGGTCGGTTGGCCGGGGGCGACGGGGTCGTGGAGGGTGACGACGACGACCCAGAGGTGGAAGGCGAGGGCGGGGAGGATCTCGGCCAGGGGGGCGACGTGGGCCTGGGACAGCCCGATGCCGACCACCGTGGCGGCGGCCTGCAGGGCGAAGAGGCGGGTGGCGGTGCGGCGCCAGGGCCCGGTCGGCTGGGTGGCGGCGAACCGCCACAGGAACACCGGGATCGAGATCCCGAGCAGGAGCGCGGCGCTCACGTGCACCGGGTCGCTCGAGCCCTCCGGCCCGATGGGGACGATGCCGGCCACCATCTGGCCGAGCATGCCGGCGACCATCAGCACCGTGAACGCGAGGTCCACGGGGTGGCGGCGCACCACGTCGGTGCACCACGCCAGGAACAGCACGGCGGCCACCACCAGCGCCGGGCCGAACAGCCACGACGAGCGGTCGTCGCCGGCCATCCGGCTGAGCGGGAGCGCCCCGGCGAGCGGGAGCCCGCTGCGCACCACCGACGCGCCCACCCCGGCCCACAGCACGGCCACCGCCGCCACCCCGGCCCAGCGGGCGCGGGGCGGCCGCCAGGTGCGGGCGGGGAGCGCGGCGGTCACCGAGGTGTTCGGGGCCCGCCGGGCCGACGGATCAGCCGTCGAGCGCGGCGGGCCGGTGTGCGTCAGCTGGGGCCGGAGAACCGGGTGGCGAGGTCGTCGGTGCCGCCGGTGCGCACGGCCGGTTCGTGGTCGTCCTCGTAGCGGGTGAGCTCAGCGCGGCCCACGACGTGCCAGTGGACCTCGTCCGGGCCGTCGGCCAGGCGGAGGGTGCGGACGCCGGCGTACATGCCGGCGAGCGGGGTCCACTGCGAGATGCCGGTGGCGCCGTGGATCTGGATGGCCTCGTCGATGATCTCGCAGACCCGGACCGGCACCATGGCCTTGACGGCCGACACCCACACGCGGGCCTCGGCGTTGCCCAGGGTGTCCATGGCCTTGGCGGCCCGCAGCACCATGAGCCGCATGGCCTCGATCTCGATGCGGGCCTTGGCGATGACCTCGGTGTTCTTGCCGAGGCGGGCGAGCGGCTTGCCGAACGCCTCGCGGTTGAGGCCACGGCGGACCAGGAGGTCGAGCGCCTTCTCGGCCTGGCCGATGGAGCGCATGCAGTGGTGGATGCGGCCCGGGCCCAGGCGGATCTGGGAGATCTCGAAGCCCCGGCCCTCGCCCCACAGCACGTTTGCCTGCGGGACCCGGACGTCGGTGAAGCGCAGGTGCATGTGGCCGTGCGGGGCGTCGTCGTCGCCGAAGACGTGCATGGGGCCGAGGATCTCGACGCCGGGCGTGTCCATCGGCACCAGGATCTGCGACTGCTGGCGGTAGGAGTTGGCCTCCGGGCTGGTCTTGACCATGGCGATCATGACCTTGCAGCGAGGGTCGCCGGCACCGGAGATGTAGTACTTCTCGCCGTTGATCACCCACTCCTCGCCGTCGAGCACCGCGGTGGTGGAGATGTTCTTGGCGTCCGACGACGCCACGTCGGGCTCGGTCATGGCGAAGGCGGAGCGGATCTCGCCGGCCAGCAGCGGCTCGAGCCACTGCTTCTTCTGCTCGGGCGTGCCCACCCGCTCGAGCACCTCCATGTTGCCGGTGTCGGGGGCGCTGCAGTTGAGGCACTCCGACGCCAGCGGGTTCTTGCCGAGCTCGACGGCGATGTAGGCGTAGTCCAGGTTCGACAGCCCCTCGCCGGTCTCGGCGTTGGGGAGGAAGAAGTTCCACAGGCCCTTGGCCTTGGCCTTGGCCTTCACGGAGTCGAGCAGCTCGAGCTGGCCCTCGCCGTAGCCCCAGCGCTCGGCCCGGCCCTCTCCCAGGCGGAAGAACTCGGCGGTGATCGGCTCGACCTCGTCGGCGATGAACGCCTTGACGGCCTCGTAGAGCGGCAGGGCGCCCTGGGACATGGCCAGGTTGAGGGCGTCGTCGGTGGGCGAGCCGGAGTGCATGCCAGGTGCGGGCACGGGGGGTCCTTCGGAGGTCGTGGGCAGGGCGACAGCGAGGTTGTCACGTCCGGCGCCGCTGCGCAGGTCCCCGGGCCCGGCCGACCGAGCGGAGCCGTGGGTCGATCGGCCCGGGCCGGCGCTCAGGCGTCGACGTGGGCGGCGGTGCCGAGGTGCTCGTCGGCCCAGTCGCCGAGGGCCAGCAGCGCCGGGCGCAGGGCCTGGCCCTTGGCGGTGAGGGCGTAGCGGACGCTCACCGGCGGCCCGTCGTCGACGTCGCGGTCGACGAGCCCGCAGTGGGCCAGCTCGCCGAGGCGGTCGGCCAGCATGCGCTCGCTGACGCCCGGGACGGTGCGGGCCAGCTCCGAGAAGCGGGCCGGGCCGGCCAGCAAGGTGCCGATGATGAGGCCGTTCCAGCGCTTGCCGAGCAGGGAGAAGACGGCGCCGAGGGCGTCGCAGTCGACCGCGGCGCAGCCGTCGGCCCCGTGCTCCTCGGCGGTGATCTGCTCGTCCACGCCGTCGAACGTACCGGAGGCGAAGTTGCTTTGGCTTCCATAGCTGCTACCTTTTCGTAAGTGACCTCCACCTCGACCTCCTCCACCGCTCGCGACCTCGCCCTCCTCGGGGCACGCGTGGTCCTCGGCGGCTACCTCGCCGCCCACGGCAGCCAGAAGCTCTTCGGAGCCCTCGACGGGCCGGGCCTCGACGCCGCCGGCGCCGGCTTCGAGTCCATGGGCCTCACGCCGGGCAAGCCCATGGCCGCCCTCGCCGCCGGCTCCGAGCTGGTCGGCGGCCTCGCCACCATCGCCGGCGTGGCCGACCCCATCGGCCCGTTCGCCATCGTCGGCACCATGGCGGTGGCCTCGGTGGTGCACGGGCCCCAAGGCCCGCTGGCCGCCAAGGGCGGCTACGAGCTGGCGCTGACGAACCTGGCCCTCGGCGGCGCGCTGCTCGCCACCGGCCCCGGCCGCTTCCGCCTCACGCCGGCGCTGCCCGCCTCGCTGGCCAAGACCGCGGCCGTGGTCGGCGGCGGCCTCACCGCCCTCTCGATCGCCAAGATCCTCGGCGCCCGCAAGGCCAAGGCCGCCGAAGCCGCCGCCGCGCCCATCGAGCCCGCCACCGACGAAGCCGCCGCCTGACCCGCCCCCGGGCCGAACCTCGGGTCCACGACCCGTGCGCGCGCCGGTGTGGGACCCGAGGTTCGTGATGGGTGAGGGGACGGGGGCGACCGGCGACCGGCGACCGGCGACCGCCCGAGGGTCGGGACGACCCGGTGGTCAGGACGACCAGTGGTGAGGGGCGATGGCGCGGAGGTCGGTGGGGGCGGTGGGGGCCGGCAGCAGCGAGCCGTCGGACAGGCGGCGGAGGGCGTAGCCCTCGTCGCGGATGTCGGCGATCACGAAGCCGGTGGTCCAGGTCTGCTCGAAGGCGCAGTACACCTCGACGGCCTCACCAACGTCCATGGGGTTCCCCTTCACTCGTGGGCTTCCCCTCCCCGATGGCGACCACCGTCGCGCCTGGTGTCCGGAATGTCCACGCCGCCCCCCGCAACGATCCGGTGAACGATCTCTGGCGCGCCGAAGACAGGTGGGCGCAGGGTGCGGCTCAGGCCTCGACGGTGATGGCGTACTCGGGGCAGTTGTCGGCGGCCAGGGTGGCGGCCTCCTCCATGCCCTCGGGCACGACGCCGTCGGCCGCGAGCAACAGGGCGTAGCCCTCGTCGTCGGAGTCGAAGAGGTCCGGCGCCAGGGCGTAGCAGCGGCCGTGGCCCTGGCACTTCTCGCTGTCGAGGGTGATCTTCATCGAGCGTCCTCCGTGCGCAGGATCCGGATCGGCAGCTCGCGCGGGCCGCGCACCTGGCCGGTGGACCAGCGGACGGTCGAGGGGTCGTCGGACGCCAGCTCGAAGTCGGGCACCCGCTTCATCCACTCGTCGACGGCGACGGTGAGCTCGAGGCGGGCGAGGTTGGAGCCGAGGCAGCGATGGATGCCGAGGCCGAAGGCGACGTGCCGGTTGCGCTGGCGGTCGATCACGAACTCGTCGGCCTGCTCGAACGCCTCGGGGTCGCGGTTGGCGGCCGGGAACGGGAGCATCACCCAGTCGCGCTTCGCCACCGGGCAACCGCCGATCTCGGTGTCGGTGGCGGCGATGCGGGCCATGGTGACCGGCGCGTAGAAGCGCAGGAACTCCTCGATGGCGAAGGGCAGCACGGCGGGGTCGTCCACCAGGCGCCGGCGGTCCTCGGGGTGCTGGGCCAGGTGCCACAGCGAGGCGCCGATGGCCGACCACGTGGTGTCGATGCCGGCGATGATCAGCAGGGCGATGGTGCCGAAGATGTGCTCGTTGGTGAGCGGCTGGCCGTCGACCTCGGTGGAGAGCAGGAAGCCGATGAGGTCGTCCTGCGGTGGCTCGTTGCGCCGACGGGTGAGGTGGGTGGTCAGGTAGTAGAGGAGCGTGTCCTCGGGGGCGAGGGTGCCGCTGTACTCGCCCGGCTTCTCGATGATGCGGTGGATGAAGAGGCGGAAGCGGTCGCCGTCCTCCTTGGGCAGCCCGAGCATGTCGGCGATGACGCGCACCGGGATGTGCTGGGCGTAGGCCCGGGCCACGTCGACCACGTCGCCGTCGGGGCCGAGGTCGGCGAGCAGCTCGTCGATGAGCTCCTGGCACGAGGCGCGGGCGCCCTCCTCGAGGCTGGCGATGGCCTTGGGGCCGAAGGCCGGCAGCAGGAGCCGGCGGGCATCGGCGTGGAACGGCGGGTCCGACGTGATGGGCGGGGCGTAGCCCATGGGGGCGAGGCCCTCGGGCTTGAACACGTTGACGATCACGCCTTCGGAGCTGAAGTGCTCGGTGTCGTGGGCGATGGCCGCGATGTCCTCGTGGCGGGTGGGCAGCCAGACGCCGCCGTGGGCCTCGGAGTGGGCGACCGGGCACGTGCCGCGCAGCTCCTCCCAGACCTGGGGCGCCACCGCGGCGTAGGCGTCGCTGGTGTGGTCGAACTCGGTGGCCCAGTCGGGCGCCGGTGCGGGCTTGAGGTCGGTCATGGCGAGTTCCTCTACGTGGGCGGGTCCACCCCCTGCGGACCCGGTCGATAATACGCGTTATCGGCACGGCGGGCCTCGGATGTGACCCATGTCCTGCGATCCGTCGACGTCGAGGCCGCCCGAGCAGGCCGAGCGAGCGGCGCGATCCACGGCGGTACGGTCGGCCCATGGCGAACGATCCGATCCCCCCGACCCAGCGGGAGCTGATGCTCTCGGGCCAGTGGTACCAGGCGAACGACTCGTCGGACCCGGAGCTCCAGGAGCTCGCCGAGCGTCGACGGAAGCTCTCGGTGGTGGTCAACGACGTCCGCTCCGAGCCGGCGGAGGTGCGCGCTGCGCTGCACGAGCTGTTGGGCTCGGTCGGTGAGGGCGCGGTCATCCGGCCGCCGTTCCACTGCGACTACGGCAGCCACATCTCGATCGGGCCCGACGCGTTCGTGAACTACGGCGCCGTGCTGCTCGACTGCGCGCCGATCACCATCGGGGCCGCCACCCAGATCGCCAGCAACGTGCAGCTGCTCACCCCGGACCACCCGCGGGACCCGGTGCGCCGCCGCCAGGGCTGGGAGGCTGCCCACCCCATCACCATCGGTGAGAACGTGTGGCTGGGCGGTGGGGTGATCGTGTGCGGCGGCGTCACCATCGGCGACGACGCCATCGTCGGCGCCGGTGCGGTGGTCGTCCGCGACGTGCCGGCCGGGGCGACCGTGGTGGGCAACCCGGCCCGCCGCATCGGCCCTCGCCCGGGCCCGAGCGCCTAGAGGGGCGAGCCGAGCTGGAAGGTGGCGCTGAGGCCGGTGCCCCAGGTGCCGAAGTCGGGCGCCTTCGGCAGGCCGAGCGAACGCAGCTCGTCGGCCACGGGCCCGGAGCCGAGCTCGATCACCACGGTGGCGGGGTCGAGCAGGCCGGTGCCCAGGTCCATGGCCAGCGGGGTCTCGTGGGGCACGCCGTGGAGGTACGAGTAGCTGCCCGTCTCCACGCGAGACGGCTCGCCCATCGCCTCGACGGCGGGGAACGACACCGACAGGACCGGCGCCCCGCCGTCGGTCATGGCGAAGGTCACCCGACCGTCGGCGTGGGTGACCGAGAGCTCCTCGACGGTCTTGGGGAAGCCCATGACCTCGTTGCCGGCCTCGCAGGTGAAGGCCTGGTCCACCGGCATGCGGTACACGAACGAGCCCAGCACCTCGTCGCCGGCGCCGGCCGGGCGGGCCAGGAACCCGAGGTTGAGCTCGAGGTAGTCGCCCCACGGGTTCTGGTGGTAGTCGCACAGGGCCAGCACGAACTGGGCCACGCCGTCGGTGGCGACGACCTCGAAGGCGTCGCCGGGCAGCAGCGCCTGGGCGGCCTCGGCGGGGACCGAGAACACCAGGGTGGCGGCGTCGAACTCGTCGACCTCCATGGGGAAGGTGATGTCCTGGCCCTGGATCTGGCCCCAGACGGCGGGGGCGGGGGCAGCGGTGGTGTCGGTCATCGGGCGCTCCTGGGTCACGGTCGCACCAGTGAACCACGCGGTGCCGACCAGAGCTGACGATCCGTCAGATCTGCGGACGTGGCCTCACGTGGGCAGGCGGCGGGCGACGGCGGCGAGGCCGCCCGATGCGACGGCCATGGCCACCACGAGCGTCGGCCAGATCCAGCGCGGCGACGAGCCGTTGCGGTCGTCGGTGCCCATCCCGCCCGTGGCTCGGGGCCGGCGCTCGGCGACCGGCTTCGGTGCCGCGGTCGTGGTGGTGGTCGGCGGGTCCTGGACGATGCTGGTGGCGGGGATCAGCTCGACCGCCTCGGTGGTCGTGGTGGTGGGCGGCAGCGTCGTGGTGGTCGGCGGGGCGGTGGTGGTGGTCGTGGTGGTGGGCGGCGGCACGGCGGCCTGCTCGGCGTCGACCACCTGGCCGGCCACCAGGTCGGCCATCAGCCGGGCGCCGCCACCCGACAGGTGGAGGCCGTCGCCGCCGGTGGCGCCCGGGTTGGCGGTGGCGACCGCGTTCCAGTCGGCCACCTGCACGTTGGGCCTCGACGCCGCCTGGGCGCGCAGGAAGGCGTTGACCGTGGCGTAGTACGGCCGCACCTCGTGGAGGGTCAGCAGCACCACTCGGGGGACGCGGGCGAACTGGTCGAGCATCTGGCGGTAGGGCGGCTGGTAGGCGCCGGGGGACCCGCCGTCGTTGTGGGCCACCAGGATCACCACCACGTCCCAGTCGGCCCCGTAGGTGGCCGCCGCTGCGGCGGTGGCCCCGGTGCTGCGGCTCACCACGGCGTCCTCGGTGACCTGACGGCCGGGCAGCGCCGCAGGGATGGCCGCCTCGGCGCCCTTGATCACGCTGTCGCCCAGCACCAGCACCCGGGTGGGGCGGTTCGGGAACACCGGGCGGTGGACGGCGGGCGCCCGGCGCGGCGCTGACGCCGCCACCCCGGCGACGCCCAGGACGGCGACGAGGACGGTGGCGGCGACCGCCAAGGCGCGAGCGAGCAAGGAGGTGCGGCGCACGTGGGTCACGCGCCCGTCCAGGCGGCCACGCGCTCGGCCAGCACCGGCAGGCTGACGGTGGCCGCACCGAGCACGACGTCGTGGAAGCCGGGCAGCGAGAAGGCGTCGCCGAGGCGGGCCTCGGCCTCGGCCCGCAGCCGGAGGATCTCGCGCTGGCCGACCTTGTAGGCGAGGGCCTGGCCGGGCATCCCGATGTAGCGGTCGATCTCGGTGACGATCTCGTCCTTGCTGACCGGGGCGTGCTCGACCATGAAGTCGATGGCCTGCTGGCGGGTCCAGCCCAGGGCGTGGAGCCCGGTGTCGACCACCAGGCGGCAGGCTCGCCACGAGTCGCTGGCCAGCATGCCGAGGCGGTCGAGGTCGGTCTCGTAGAGGCCCATCTCCTCGGCCAGCCGCTCGGTGTAGAGGGCCCAGCCCTCGACGTAGGCGGTGTGGCCCCAGCTCAGCCGGCGGAAGGCGGGGAGGTCGGTGCGCTCGGCGGCGATGGCCAGCTGGAGGTGGTGGCCGGGGATGGCCTCGTGGAACGCGATCGACGCGGTCTCGGCGCGACCCTTGGTGGTGGGCTCGTGCAGGTTGACGTGGTACTCGCCGGGCCGGCTCCCGTCGGGCGCCGGGGGCGTGTAGTACGCGGCGGGCGCGTCGGCGGCCAGGTAGTCGGGGATGGGCGTGAGCTGGCACGGCGCCTCGGGGAGGATGCCGAACCACTCGCCCATCCGCGCCGTGGCGGCGTCGAGGCAGTGGCGGGCGTGGGCCAGGATCTCGTCGCCGTCGCGGTAGCGGAGGTCGTCGTCGGTGAGCAGGTGCTCGAAGATCTCGGCCAGGTCGTCGGTGCCGAACTGGCGGAGGCCGACCTCGCGGTACTGCGCCGGGAGCACCTCGAGCACCTCGTGGCGGCCGATCTCGTGCAGCTCCTCGGCCGTGAGGTCGAGGCCGGTGTGCAGGGCGATCAGCGTGCGGTAGAGCTCGGGCCCGTCGGCCAGCCACTGGAGGCCGGCCTGCTCGTCGGGGCGGGCGACGGGCAGGAGCTCGTCGGCCAGCACGGCGCGGTAGCGCTCGAACGCCGGGCGCAGGTGGTCGACCACTGCGGCGGTCAGCTCGACGCGCCACGCCGCCTCCCCGTCCCAGCCCTCGGGCCCGGCGAGCAGGGCGAAGGGGTCCTGGTCGAGCGGGGACGCCAGGTAGCCGTCGACCTGGTTGAGGGACCGCTCGATGTTGATCCGGGCCGGGGTGCGGCCGGCGGCCAGGCCCTGGCGGAAGCGCTCGGCGGCCTGGTCGAGCATGGTGCCGAGGCGCTGCACGCGCACGACGGCCGGCCCGGTGTGGGCGACCTCGGAGGCCCGCAGCTGGCCGGCCGTGATGAGCAGGTCGGCGTGGACGCCCTCCATCTGGTCAGACGCCAGCTCCACCAGCCGGGCGTCGATGCCGATCAGGTTGTCGCGCAGCTCGCCGGCGAGCAGGCCGTGGGTGACGCGATCGGTCTCGTCGAGCGTGGCCGGGTCGATCGCCTCGGCCTCGGCCAGGAAGCCGGCCCACGTGGCCCGCTGGGCGGCCTCGCCCTCGGCGGAGAGGTCGTCGACGCGGTCGTCGTAGCGGTGGTCGCCGAGGAAGGTGGCGAAGAGGGGGCTGGCCTCGAGGCGGGCCTCCCAGTACCGGTCGGCGAGGTCACGCAGCTGGGGGGAGGGCGATGACGTCATGGCCGTCCATGCTGGCACGCCCTCCTGCCTGCGTCGGCCCGAGGTCCGGTTCGGTCGGTTCCGGGGTGCGGGCGTCCGGACGGCTAGCGGTTGACGCCGCGGAGGCCGGACCAGGCCAGCTGGGCCACGAGGTCGGCCAGCTCGTCGGCGTCGACGCCGGGGCCGAGGCCGAGGCCCAGCCAGTGCCGGCTGGTGGACTCGGCGAGCCCGACGACGCCGAAGGCGAGCACGTGGCGCTGGTCCTCGCTCAGCCCGTCGACCACGATCAGCGACGCGATGCGGTCGGCCATCATCGACTCGACCTTGGCCACCGCGGCGGCCAGCTCGCGGTCGACCCGGTTGCGATCGGCGAAGAGCACGGTGAAGGCCGCACCCTGGCTGGTGGCCCAGCGGAAGTACGCCCGGAACCCGGCCTCCACCTGCTGGCGGGGCCCCTGGGCCTCGGCCACGGCGGCCACGATCGCCTGCTCCAGCCCGGACCCGAGGTCGTCGACCAGCTCGCGGTAGAGCGCCTTCTTCGAGGTGAAGTGCTGGTAGAGGACCGGCTTGGTGACCCCGGCGGCCTCGGCGACGTCGTTCATCGACGTGTCGTGGAAGCCGTGCTCGGCGAAGGCGTGCAGCGCCACCTCGAGGAGCTGGCGGCGGCGCTCGGCGGCCGGGAGGCGGAGCGTGGTGGGGCGTTCGGTGGTGTCGGTCATCGCTTCGCCGCCCAGGCTAGGGCGGGTCGGCCGAGGGCCCGGTACCCGGTGCCGTTGCCCAGCATCGGCCGACGGGGGGGCGGGTCAGCCGTGGCGGATGACCGAGCGGGCCACGGTGCCCGCCTGCATGTCGGCGAAGGCCTCGTTCACCTGGTCGACGGTGATCTCCTTGGAGATGAGATCCTCCAGCTGGAGCTCGCCGCGCTCCCAGAGGTCGAGCAGCTTGGGGACGTCCTCGTGGACGTTGGAGGAGCCGTACCAGCAGCCGCTGATCTTCTTGGCCTGGTAGAGCCAGGTGAACGCCACGTTCAGGTTGATCACCACGTCCATGCGGGGCACGCCCACCAGGACCACCTCGCCGCCGGAGCGGACCGCCTTGATGGCCTGCTCGATCACCGGGCCGAGGCCCACCACCTCGAAGGCCACGTCCGCGCCGCGGCCCTCGTTGTGCACCGCCACCGCGCTCACGGGGTCCTCCTCGGTGCTGTCGATGGTGTGGGTGGCGCCGAAGGACCGGGCCAGGTCGAGCTTCGAGGCGAACTGGTCGACGGCGATGATCGTGGTGGCGCCGGCGATCCGGGCGCCCTGGATGACGTTGAGGCCCACGCCGCCGCAGCCGAACACCACGACGGTGTCGCCGGGGGCGATGGTGGCGGTGTTGAGGGCGGCGCCCACGCCGGTGAGCACCCCGCAGCCCAGGAGGGCGGCCACCTCGAGCGGCACCGACTCGGGGATCTTCACCAGCGAGATCGCCGGCACGATGGCCTGTTCGCCGAAGGTCCCGAGGTAGGCCATCTGGTGCAGCGCCGCCCCGCCGCTGGTGAGGCGGGTGGTGCCGTCGGCCAGGCCGCCGGACACCTGCAGCGACGCCCGCTCGCACAGGTACGACTGGTGGTGGAGGCACATGTGGCACTCGCCGCACGCCGGCACGAACGTGAGCACCACGTGGTCGCCGACGGCGACGGTGCTGACGCCCTCGCCCACCTCTTCGACCACGCCGGCGCCCTCGTGGCCCAGGACGATGGGCGTGGGCAGGCGGATGGTGCCGTTCTGGACCGAGAGGTCCGAGTGGCACACGCCGCTGGCCGCGACGCGCACCCGGACCTCGCCCGGGCCGGGGGCGGCGACCTCGATGTCGTCGCGCACCTCGATCGGGGTGTCGACGGCGGGGAGGACGGCGGCCTTCATGGGGGACTCCTGGTGGCGAGGCGGGGCGCGGGGACCCTACCCGTGGCCTCCGATCACACCCCGACGCCGAAGCCGGCCCGCAGCGCGGCCGCGGCGTCGGCGATGGCCTGGTCCGAGACCTCGGTCAGGGTGGCCATGGCCCAGAACCCGTGGATCATGGTCGGGTGCTCCACGAGCACCGTCGCCACGCCGGCGTCGGCCAGCCGCTGGTGGTAGGCCCGGCCCTCGTCCCGCAGCGGGTCGTAGCCGGCCACCTGCACGTGGGCGGGGGCGGCCCGGGCCAAGGCGGCGTCGTCGGCGAAGAGGGGCGAGACCGAGGGATCGTCGGCGGCCAGGCCTCCGGCCAGGTTGCACGCGACGAACCACCGCATGGTCTCGGCGGTGAGGAAGTAGCCCTCGCCGTTCTCCTCCACCGAGGGCGAGGCCAGCGTGAGGTCGGTGGTGGGGTACACGAGCAGCTGCAGGGCGAGCGGGGGCCCGACCTCGCCCGCTCGCAGGGCGACGAGGGCGGCCAGGTTCCCCCCTGCGCTGTCGCCGCCCACCGCGACGGGCGCCCCGGGAGCGAGGCCGAGCTCGTCGAGGTGCTCCGCGGCCCACGTGGTGGCGGCCCAGCAGTCGTCGAAGCCGGCGGGGGCGGGGTGCTCGGGGGCCAGGCGGTAGTCGACCGACACCACCACGCAGCCGGCGGCGACCGCGAGTCGGCGCTGGGTGGCCTCGGCGGTGTCGAGGTCGCCGATGACCCAGCCGCCGCCGTGGAACCAGACCAGCACGCCGGTGAGCTCGGCCACCTCGGGCACCACGATGCGGACGGGCACGTCACCAGCGGGCCCGGGGACCGTGCGGTCGGTGGCGGAGCGCACCGGGAGCGGCTCGCCCTCGACGCCGCGCAGGTTGCGGAACGCCTCGCGCGCCTCGTCCGGGGTGAGCGTCGACATCGGCGCCACCGACGGGTCGGCCAGCAGGGCCAGCAGCGGCGCGAACGCCGGGTCGACCGGCGGGCGATCGCTCGAGCCGGTGTCGGTGGGATCGGGGTCGGTGGCGGTCACGGTGCGCTCCGGAGGGTGGCGGCTCGGCGGTCGGCCGGACCGTAGCCCCGTGGCTGCGGCCGCGACCCGGATCGCGGCGGGCCCGGCGGTGCGGCGTCAGTGGCCGGAGCCCAGGCCCTGCTCGTCGCGCTCGGCGGCCTTCACCGCGTAGCCGAAGACGATGGCGGGGGCGAGGATCAGCGAGCCCACGAGCAGGCAGGCCACGATGGCCGTGGCCAGGCCCGAGGTGTAGCCGGTGAAGAGCCCGTAGAAGAACAGCGGCATGGAGAGGGCGAAGAGCCCGTAGCCCACCCGCTGGCCGATCGCCACGGCCCGGGCGATGGCCGCCCGCCGGGCGAGGACGGGGTCGGTGGAGGCGGCGGGCACCGCCCGAGGCTATCGGCGCCTCGTGGACCGCCCCGCCTCGCGACCGCCTGGGGCGGCGGTCGGGGTCAGTTCACCTGCCAGAGGCTGTCGGTGGCGGTGCCGGCCCGGTAGACGAACAGGTCCTCGCGTGCCGCGGTGGTGAAGTGGCCGGTGACGAGCGAGACGTCGGGCCCGCCGGCGAACCAGGGGATGAGGCTCTCGTTGCGGGTGGCCTTGAGGCTGGGGCCCCCGGGCAGCAGCGACCACACCACGTCGGTCGTCGGGTAGCTGGCCGGCTGGTGCCGGCCCTTCGCCGTGGCGTTGACGATCACGTCCTTCGGGCCGCCGCGCAGCACCACCTCGAAGCCGGAGGATCGCTGGGCCAGCGGCACCCGGGTGGAGCGGAAGGTGCCGTCGGCTCGGCCCTCCCACACGTACTGGGGGCCGTCCTCGACGGAGAAGCCGGCCTCGGTCTGGGCCGAGCCGGTCCACACGATGTCGCGGGGCCGGTCGCCGTAGGCGCTGAACCGGCCGACGCGGGGCGTGTAGCCGCCGTCGATCTTCAGGGTGGTGGCGGTGAAGGTCTTCCCCGTGCCGCCGTCGCGGCGCCAGAGCGGGTCGGGAGCCGTGCCGGGGCGGTACCAGAGCACGTCGGCGTCGCCGTCGCCGTCGAAGTCGCCGACCACCGGCGTGGCGGTGGCCGGACGGGTGACCGTGCCGGTGGTGTCGGGCACGCCCGAGCCATCGTCGGGGAAGACCCAGAGCGCCGCCGGCGTCGCCGCGCCCGGGGTGGTGGCCGGCTCCCAGATCAGGTCGTCCTTGCCGGCGCTCGACTGGCTGTCGGGCAGGAGGATGGGCTTCAGGCCCGGGCCCTGCTCGGGGTTCGACACGGTGAGCCCGTTGGTGCCCGTCGCAGTCCAGAGCTGATCCGGTCCGTCGGGGGCGTACCAGTAGATGTCGTCTCGGTCGTCGCCGGTGAAGTCGCCGACCGTCGCCGTGTAGCCGGGGCCGAGCTGGGGGGGCGGGGACGTCGCGCTCGAACGGGTCCCCCAGCCCGCCGCCGCTCCAGCGGAAGTCACGGCCAGCGGACGAGTACCAGTAGATGTCGTCGAGGGCGGGGTCGGAGAAGCGGCCGACGACGGGGGAGAAGGTGCCGTTCACCCGCACGGCACCGTCTCGGACGATGGTGAAGAACGGAGGTGGGGCCGGCGTGGCCACCGCCGGCACGGCGGGCATGACCGAGCCGACGGCGGCGCCGAGGGCCAGGGCCGCGACGGCCATGCGGGTGGAGGTGCGCCGGATCAGCCGTGCCGCCATGGGGTTCCCCTGCTTCGCCGCCCGGCCGATCGCCGGGATGCCCGCACGCTACGGCGCCGCCGGCTCCTGCGCCGGAGGCCGGTGGGCTCGATCGCGAGAGCGGGGGAGGCGGGCCGGTGGGCCCGCCTCCCCCGTGTCCCGGCCGACGCTTCCCAGGCCGACCGGGACCGTTCCCGGTGGGCGGCCACCGGGAGGTCGAGGTCGGGAGGGAGCGGGGAGCCCCGCCCGACGGCATGCTACGGAAAAGTAGCAGAGGCGGTCGGTGTCGACAAGGGCGTCGGCACCGATCGACGGCCTGCTCGCCATCCGGTCGTGTGCGAGGCTCCGCCCCATGACCAACGGTGATGCGCTCGACCCGGCGGATGAACCGTGGGGCGACCCCGACGAGGACGGCACCTGGGGCGGCGACGACGGGACGTCGAGCGATCGCGACGCCGAGGGCTGGCGCGACGCGCTGGAGGTGCTGGCCCTCCTGGTCCTGCTGGGCGTGGTCGGCACCGTGGGCCAGGCGCTCTTCACCGGCCTCGGCTACTCGGAGGTCGTCGGGACCGACCCCGCCAGCCCGAGCCGGTGGACCTCGATCGCCAACTTCCTGGTCCAGGGCGGCTCGGTGATCACCGCCGGCCTGGTCGCCCTGGCGCTGGGGCTCGTGCTGCTGGCGCCGGGACCCGTCGGCCGACGGGGTCGCTGGGCGCTCCAGGCCATCCCGCCCCTCGGCGTGGTGGTGGCCACCCTGGCCGTGCTCGGCATCGAAGAGGTGCTGCGCAACGCCGGGGGCGGCCTCGGGGGCTTCTCCGACGCGTCCGGCCCGGGCCACGCCGACCTCTACGGCAAGGTCGCCGGCGTCGTCGCCTTCGTCCCGGCCGTGGCGGTGGCCGCCTTCGCGGCGGCCACCGCCTGGCGGGCCCTCGCCGCCCTCACCCCGCGGCGAGCCCTCGTCGACGATCTCGACGGTGACGAGCCCTACGAGATCGACCTCGACCGGGACGACCTCGAGCGCTGACGGGTCACCCCCGGACCGCGACCTCGCAGGCGACGAGCAGGTCGTGCACGGTCAGCCGCTGCTCGAAGGCGCTGAGCGCGAGGGGCCCGAGCGGCGCGACCCGAGCATCGAGCGCATCGACCAGCTCGAGGAGAGCGAGGGAGTCGAGGCCCAGGTCGTCGACGAGCGCGTGCCCGCCGGTGATGTCGTCGTGGTCGACGGCTCGTGGCGCCACCTCGCCGATCAGCGCCAGGAGCTCGGCGAACGTCGGGACGCCACCGCCCGCCGAGGTCGGCCTGGCGAGGGCGCAGGCGAGGAAGGGCTCGGCCCACAGCGCGTAGATGTGGAGGTCGACCACCTCCTGGCCGATCCGCACGTGGGCACGTCGCACGCCCTCGTGGGTGAGGCCCGGACGGCGATTGAGCAGGCGGGCGAGCTGGCCGGCCGGCCCGGCGGGCATCTCGACGGTCACCTTCCGCACGCCGGCGTGGCGGAAGGCGTAGTCGAGGAACACGTCGATCCCCTCGCCGGCGATGATGCCGGCGGTCGGGCGCCGCGGGTCGACGAAGGCGGTGAGCTCGCCGGTGCCCGAGAGCGGATCGAGGCCGTGCAGCCCGACGTGGCCGACCGCCAGCCCGGTGGCACGCTCGGTGAGCGCGAAGCCGAGCTCTCCGGTGATGAGGTCGGCGAACTGCTCCGGGCCCACCAAGAGCCCGCGGGTGCGCCAGGTCGTGCCGGCGCCGCTGCACAGCGCGATCTCGTAGAGGCGGTCGATGCTCGCCAGCGCAGCGGGCACCAACCGGACGTGGCGACCTTCGAGCGGCCCACTCGCTGCCGCCTCGCGGTTCGGGTCCCGGGTGCCGGTCATCGGTCGGCTCGAGCCAGGGCTGCGGTCGCCCGGTCCTCGGCGGGTCGACAGCTCGGTTCTCCGAGCGGACGGGTGCAATAGGTCATCGGCATGACCACGTCGGCGTGGCCCCGCCTGCCGGTCTCGGTGACGTACGAGAGCCGCACGCCGAGCAGCGAACCGCCGGGAGCGCCGCCCGTGATGACCGCGTCGAGGTAGAGCTGGTACGAGCTGCCGCAGCAGCGGACCTCGCTGCCGAGCACGGGCCGCAGCTCGACCTGTCCTCGCCCGGCGTCGTGGTCGACCTGGGCCTGGAGGCCGCCGGGGACGAACGGACCCTGGAAGCGGGGATTGTCGTCATCTCGCTCGACCATCAGCAAGCGGTGGAGGCGCATGCCGTCGGCACCGAGGCCCCGGACGGCCGTGATCCGAACCGAGCGGGCAGTCGGCACCCACAGCACGCCGACGCCGCCGGTCATGAAGTGCTGGCCGACGGTGGCGCTGCCCTGCGAGTTGATGACGGCGGCCGATCCCGCAAGGGCCACGGCGACCCGGCTCGGCGTC
This sequence comes from Aquihabitans sp. G128, assembly GCF_019048865.1. Taxonomy (GTDB): domain Bacteria; phylum Actinomycetota; class Acidimicrobiia; order Acidimicrobiales; family Iamiaceae; genus Aquihabitans. The sequence goes on from NZ_CP077604.1 coordinate 4,555,406, forward strand.
ACCGCCACCGGCCTCGGAGCGGTGGCCCTTCCTCCCACGATGCCCAGCGCCACGAGGCCGACGGCGGATGCGCCGAGGCGCCACCGGCGAGCGCGCGCTGAGGGCCTTCGGCCGGTCACTGCCGGGTGCCACCGAGTGCGACGACGAAACCAGGATCGGCGTAGCGGTCGCCGGGGTTGCCGGTGTAGCCACAGAGGTACTTGGTGGTGTTCATCTTGTTCGTCCACGACGTGAACGCGTGCGTGGTCGCCGACACGCGCGACTTCTTCGAACGGGTGCGACTGCCCTGCACGCTGCCCATCACGCCGCCGACCGACGCGCCGAGCTTGAAGGTCGACCCGTTCTCGAACGATTGGGAGCTGCCCTGGCTCCGCTTGAGGCCGCCGCCGGGGTTGATCTGGTAGGTGACCCCCTCGGTGGAGTCACCGCAGGGCCGGACGTACTTGTGCGTCTGCGGGTCGACGTCGAGGCGGTGCAGGATCGTCCTCGTCTGGCCGAGCACGGCGTTCGACTGGGCGAGGTCAGCGAGCTCGAGGCTCAGGTACGCGTTGGCGTAGGTCGTCGTCTGCGTGGCGTAGGTCCGCGGTATGTCGATGCACTCGTAGAGCTGGGCCCACGCTCGCCAGTCGAGGCCGTAGATGTTGGCGGCCCGCGCCGACGTGACCAGGCCGGTGTAGTTGTTGACCGTCACCTCGTCGCCGGCACTGACCGAACCGCTGAGGACGCTCTCGCCGGACACCCCGAGCTTGACGCTGCCGAAGGTGGCGCTGAAGTCGGCCTTCAGCGAGACGTTGTCGGCACGTTCGACGAAGGTCGAGTTGGCCGTCAGGTAGTCGTTCTCGATGTCCCAGCTCACCGGCTCCGCCTGGTTGCCGTTCTTGTCGAGCTTGGGCTGGACGAGCGCGCTACCGGTGGTGATGTTCGCTGCCGGGAGCGGGATGATCGCCCCTGGTGAGACCACGGGCCGGCAGGTCGAGCTGGTGGCTGTGGTCGTCCCGCCAGCGGTCTGGCGGGCCGTGGTCGAGGGGGCGACGCGCGACGCGGGCGCGTCCGGCAGCTCGAGCCGGAGGCCACCTCCATCGGTCGATCTACGGCTGGAGCGCGAGGCCGGGGCCCCGCCATCGACACTCGTGCGGGTCCACGCGGCGATCGAGCGGTCCCAGGCCACCTGGACCTTGTCCGTGGTGACGGCGCCCCCGGGCGAGGACGTGACCAGCGTGACCGTGTGGAGCTGCCCGTCGGCCAGGCGTCCCGGGAGCGCTCGCAGCGCGAAGCGGCCCAGGGGATCGGTGAACGTGTAGGCGAGGGGCACCAGGGCCTGGCCGGCATCCGGCGCGTAGTAGGCGTCGATGCGCGTCTGGGCCGGCGCGATGTCGCTCGCGGCGCCGATCGAGACCGTTCCCTGGGCGAAGGCCGGCAGCCCGCTGGCGGAGGACTCGGGCAGGGCAGCGAAGCGATCGCCCGGTGGGAGCGGCGGCTGGCCCTGGGCCGGACGGGCGATCGCCGACGTGGCGGGAGTGAGGGCGGTGGTCGCGGAGGTGCCGAGGAGTCCGGCGATCGTGCCGAGACCGGTGAGGACCTTGCGTGGGGACATGGCTGGTTCCTCTCGCCGGCAGGCCGGGGTCCGGACGTTCCGGGCCGCCTGCCACGGTGCTACCCATGCGTAGCACCACGAAATACGAGGGGCAACCGGGTTTGCGGAGACCGGCGCGAGCGCCCGCTGGATCAGCCGTTGAGGCGGGCGTGGATGGGCTTGTGGGCCTTGTAGAGCTTGAGGAACTCCTTGTACAGCGGGGCGTAGGCGGCCCGCGCCGTGGGGTCCGGGGTGAACTCGCGCTCGATGGTGACGGCGCGGTTGAGCTCGTCGAGCGTCTGGCGGCCCAGCGCCAGCCAGGCCACGAAGGCCGCACCGCGGGCGTTGGCGTGCTGGGGCTCGGCCACCCGGCGGATGGTCCGGTCGCACACGTCGGCGTGCACCTGGCACCACAGGTCCGACCGGGCACCGCCGCCGATGAAGTTGAGCCCGTCCATGGGCTGCTTCACGAACCGCTCGACCGTGTCGAGCAGCCAGCGGCTGTTGTAGGCCACGCCCTCGAACACCGAGCGCACCAGGTCCGGCCGGTTGGTGGTGAGCGAGACGTTGTTCCACCCGCCGCGGATGGTGTGGTCGTCGACCGGGGTGCGCTCGCCGTTGAGCCACGGCGTGAAGATCACGCCGTGCGAGCCGGGCACCGAGGCGGCGGCCAGCTCGTTGGCCTCCTCCACGTCGCGGACCATCTGCGCCTGGTCCCGCAGCCAGAGCAGGGCGCCGGCGCCGACCTCGTGCTCGTTGGCCAGGAAGTACCGGCCGGGCACGGCCGAGGGGAGGGCGGCCTGGTTGTTGAGCAGGTCGGTCTTCTTGGCCGGCAGGTGGCACGACAGCCACGACGACGTACCCATGTAGAGGTGGCCCTCGTGGTCGCCCAGCGCCCCGGAGCCCACCACCGCGGAGTGGACGTCGCCGGTGGCGGTCACGACCTTGGTGGCCGTCGAGATGCCCCACGCCTCGGCCACCGACGGCAGCACGGTGCCGATGGTGCTCGCCGAGGGCACCAGCTCCGGGAGCTGGGCTTCGGTGAGCCCGCACCACGCCAGCAGCTGTGGGTCGTAGCGCACGTGGCTGAGGTCGCGGTTGTCGGTGAGCCAGTGGGCGACGATCGAGTCGTAGGAGGCCACCTGGCGGCCGGTGACCCGGGCGTTCAGGTAGTCGCACGGCTCCAGGAAGGCGTGGGCGGAGCGGTACACGTCGGGCCGCTCGTTGCGCAGCCAGAGGATGTGGGCCACCGGGTCCTTGCCCGAGTGGCTGGGGATGCCGCCGGTGCGCGAGATCCAGTGCTGGAGCCGGCGGGCGTCGTAGCCCGCCACGTTGAGGCGGCCCTTGATGACCTCCTCGATGTACGGCGCGCCGCGCGAGTCCATCCAGATCACCGCCGGGTGCAGGTGCTTGCCGGCCACGTCGACGGCCACGGTCCCGGACCACTGGCTGGTGATCGACACCGCCACGATGTCGTCGACGGCCACGTGGCCGGCGCCCACCACCCGCTGCACGGCGGCGGTGATGGCGGCCCACCAGGCGTCGGGGTCCTGCTCGGCGCCGCCCTCGCCGAGCAGCTCGATCGGGGTGGCCTCGAACTCGTGGGCGGTGATGTGCCCGGCGCTGTCGACCAGCGCCGCCTTCGGCCCGCCGGTGCCCAGGTCGATGGCCAGGACGTGCTCGTCACCCATGCTGCGTGCTCCCGATCGCGAGGCCGGCGCTCGTCGCCCGACCGGCGGGCGATCCTAGGCCCGCCCCCGGTCTCGCCCGGCCGGACGGTACGGTCGCCGGGTGAAGTACCTCGTGGTGGTCGTCATCGTCCTGCTGCTGATCATCGTGCTGCGCACCCGGGGCCCTCGCCGGTAGCCGCACTACGGTCGCCGCCCATGAGCGAACCCGAGCTGCTGGTGCGGGTGGCGGAGCACGTGGCCACCCTCACCATCAACCGCCCCGAGAAGCGCAACGCCCTGTCCTGGGCCGTGATGGGCGACATCCGCCGGGCGCTGGCCGACGCCAAGGCCGACCCCGACGTGCGGGTGGTGGTGCTCACGGGTGCAGGGGAGAAGGCCTTCTGCGCCGGCGCCGACCTGTCGGGCATGGCCGAGGGCGCGGGCTACGCCGCCCTGCACGACGCCCGCGGAGAGCTGGCCCTGCTGTTCCGCGACCTCTGGGAGCTGGGCAAGCCCACCATCGCTCGCGTCCGTGGCTACGCCCTCGCCGGCGGGTTCGGGCTGGCCCTGGCGTGCGACCTGGTGGTGGCGGCCGACGACGCCGTCTTCGGCACGCCGGAGATCGACGTCGGCCTCTGGCCGCACATGATCACCGTGCCCCTCACGCGCTCGATGCCGCCCAAGAAGGCGCTCGAGCTGATGATGACCGGCCGCCGGGTAGGCGCGGACGAGGCCGAGCACCTGGGGTTCGTCACCAGCGTCGTCCCGGTGGGCCGCCTGGAGATCGAGGTGGCCGACCTGGCCGCCACCCTCGCCGCCAAGAGCCCGGTCGCCCTCAAGCTCGGGCGGGACAGCTTCTACGGCAGCTGGGACCTGGCGGCCGAAGAGGCCCTCCGCCTCCTGCACCCCCTGCTCACCGTGACCGCCTCCACCGAGGACGCCGCCGAGGGCATCGCCGCCTTCCAGGAGAAGCGCCCGCCCCGCTGGGCCGCCGACCGCTGAGGCGGCGGCTGGCCGGCGGGCGGATCTCACCCGGTCGCGCCTGCGTGGAACGGCGGCGGCCGTGCCAGGCTGGGCCCCCATGAGCCAGGTGGCCGCCCCTTCCTCGATGCCCGCCGACCCCGAGGGCGATCCCTCGGTCGCGGTCGCCCTCGCCGCCTCGCTCGTCGGCGCCGTCGGCTCGGTGGTGCGGGGCAAGGACGAGGTGGTGCGCCTCTCGGTGGTGGCGCTGCTGGCCGGTGGCCACCTGCTCGTCGAAGACCTCCCCGGCACGGGCAAGACCCTGCTGGCCAAGAGCCTGGCCACCGCCATCGGCGGCCGGTTCGGCCGGGTGCAGTGCACGCCGGACCTGCTGCCGAGCGACATCACCGGCACGTCGGTGTACGCCCCGGTCGACGGATCGTGGAACTTCCGGGCCGGGCCCCTGTTCGCCAACGTGGTCCTGGTCGACGAGGTGAACCGCGCCTCGCCGCGCACCCAGGCGGCGCTGCTCGAGCCCATGGAGGAGCACCAGGTCAGCATCGACGGCACCACCTACGGCCTGCCGGACCCGTTCTTCTGCATCGCCACCCAGAACCCCTACGGCCAGATCGGCACCTTCCCGCTGCCGGAGAGCCAGCTCGACCGCTTCGCCCTGGTGCTGTCGATGGGCCTGCCGGACCGGGCCGCCGAGCGCGAGATCCTCACCGGCCAGGGCGGCGCCGAGGTGCTCGGTGCCCTCGCATCGGTGACCACGCCGGATGAGGTCGCCGCCGCCGTGCTGGCGGTCCGCCACGTGTTCGTGGCTCCCGCCCTGGTGGAGTACGTGCTCGACCTCACGGCCGCCACCCGCACCCACCCGGAGCTGACGGTGGGCGCCTCGCCCCGTGCCTCCACCGGCTTGCTCCACGCCGCCCGGGCCCACGCTGTTGTGGCCGGCCGCTCGCACCTCACGCCGGACGACGTGCAGGCCGTGGCCGGCGCCGCCTTCGCCCACCGCGTGGCGGTCGGCGGGTCGGTCGACACGGCCGCCGCCCGCCGGATCATCGCCGACGTCGTCGCCCGGACCCCCGTCCCCCGTCCCTGACGTGGAGGCCGGCGCCGACCCGGAGGCGGGCCCGCTGGTCGTCCTCGCCCCGCGCCCCGTTGCGCATCGCCGGCGTCGAGGTGCCGCCGGAGCCTGCGCCCGCGCCGACGCCCGGCACCCACGGCGCAGCGGCGGCCCGGCGGCCGCGATCGCTGCCGGCCCGGGGCGGTGGCTACGACCGCGTGGGCGGCAGCCGGCTCACGCCGGTGGGCGCGGTGCTGGTGGCTGCGGTCGTGGCCGGCGCCCTGTCGCCGCCCACCTCGGCCGACCACGAGGTCGTGGTGATCGTGTGGGCGGCGCTCGTCGGCGTGCTGGCGCTGGGGATCGTGGCGCCGCTCGTGCTGGTCCGCCGGGTGCGCATCGAGGCGACCTCGGCCCGGGACGCCACGGTGGGCGAAGAGGTCGACGTCGACGTGCGGCTGCTCGGCCGGGTCGCCGGCCTGGAGGTGCGGGCCCTCGATCCCACCGGTCCGTGGCACCGCGCCGCCGCCCCGGGCGGCGGTCGGGTCCTGCACCTGGCCGACCACCGGGGCGTGTTCCAGGTCGTCCGCATCGAGGTCCGCGTCACCGCGCCGTTGGGCGTGCTCGCGGCGCACCGGGTGCACGCCATCGAGCTGCCGATGGCGGTGGAGGTGGCGCCCCGGGCGCTGGCCGTGACGTGGCTGCCGGCCCCGGCCCCGGTCGAGGGCGGCTCCGGCCACCTCACCACGGCGGCGCTCACCGGCGACCTGGTCCGCTCGGTGCGGCCCTACGTCAGCGGCGACCCGTCGCACCTCGTGCACTGGCCGTCCTCGGCGCGCCTGGGCGAGCTGGTGGTGCGCGAGCTCGAGCCGCCCACCCCGCTGGGCCAGGCCGTGGTGGTCGACCTCACGGCGCTCGGCGACGACACCGAGCGCGCCGCGTCCCTACGCGCTCGGCGTGCCGTGCCGTGCTGGCGGCCGGCGGCGACCTCATGCTCTGCACGGCTGAGGCGGCTGGGCCCGTCACCGGTCGGGTCCGCACCCCGCTCGACGCCGGGCGCCGGCTGGCTCGGGCCACGCCCGGCGCCCCGGGCGCGGCGCCCGAGGGTTGGCCCGTCGTGGAGATCGGCTCGTGACCGCCGCGCCCCCAGGGGGCCCGGGCCGACCGGTGGCGGCTGACCGGCGTGGCCAGCCGGCCTGGATGGCTCCGGCGATCATGGCGGCCACCGGGATCGAGCTGGCGGTCGCCGGCCAGGCTGCGGTCTCGCACCGAGGAGGAGATCCGGGCGTCGGCCTCCTGGCGGGGGTGGTCGTCGCGGCGCTCGTGGTCTTCGGGCTGCAGTCGGTCTCGATCCGCCTGGCCAGCCGCCTGCTCGTGGTGGTCGGCGGTGCGCTGCTGGTGCGCTTCGGGGCCTTCGACGGCACCGTCGCCAGCGGCAGCCAAGCCGTGCTCGTGTGGGTGGTGGCGTCGGTGGCGGTCTTCGTGCTCACGGACCGCCTGGCCACGGGCGCCCAGCCGGCGCTGCTCCCGCCGGGCTCGACGGCGGCCGATCCCGGCGGCCCGGCCGCGCCCGCGCCGGGCCGGCAGGCGGCTGCACCCACCGGGTGGGCCAGCCCCGTGACGGGGCAGGGCCGGGCGCGGCCGGCTTCGACGGCACGCACGTTCGTCCTCGTCGGCGCCACGGTCGTCGTGTTCGCCGTCCTGCTCACGCCGATCGCCCTGCCCCACCTGGCCGACGCCACCAAGCCCGGCGACGGGCCGCGCCTCGACCGCTCGGACACGGCGGGGGCCTCGCTGCGCGCGACCGACAGCCTCGACATGACCCGGCGCCCCGAGCTGTCGGACGAGGTGCTCTTCACCGTCGACGCCGACCGGGCGACGTTCTGGCGGGGCGAGACCTTCGATCGCTGGGATGGTCGCCGCTGGACGCGCAGCGAGCCTTCGCGCATGGCCCTCGACGGCTCCGGGGACGTCGAGGCGTTCCCCGGCGACCTGGGTGCCAGCGGCGAGGAGTCCTTCACCCAGACGTTCCGCATCGAGGCCGACTACTCCGACATCGTGTTCGCCGCCCCGAGCGCGGTGCGCGTCGACGCCACCGGCCCGCTCGCCCAGCGGGCCGACGGCACGCTCACCACCGTGGGCCCGGCCCTGGGCCAGGGGGCCACCTACAAGGTGCAGAGCCGCCGCCCGGCGCTCACCGAGGAGCGCCTGCGCAACGTGCGGGGCGACGTGCCGGCGGCCATCCTCCAGCAGTACGCCGAGGCGCCGATCACCTCCGAGCGGGTCCGCCAGGCCGCCAAGGACGCCGTCGGCGACGCCACCACCACCTACGACAAGGTCGTCGCCCTCGAGCGGTGGATGGGGGCCCGCACGGAGTACTCCCTCGATGCCCCGCTCTCGCCCGAGGGCGTCGACGTGGTCGACCACTTCCTCTTCACCTCCAAGGAGGGCTGGTGCGAGCAGATCGCGTCCAGCCTGGTGGTGCTGGCCCGGGCCGACGGCCTGCCGGCCCGGCTGGTCACCGGCTTCGTGCCCGAGGATCGGGACCGGGTGACCGGGAGCTACCAGGTGCGCGGCCGCGACGCCCACGCCTGGGCCGAGGTGTGGTTCCCCGAGGTCGGGTGGGTGCCGTTCGACCCCACGGCCGACGTGCCGCTCGCCGGCACCAGCCAGACCGGCAGCACCTGGACCGAGTGGCTGGCCGACCACGCCCTCTACCTGCTGCTCGGCGTGGCGGTCGTGGCTGCGGTGGCCGGCCCCGCCTACGTGCTCGGCCGGCGCTGGCTGCGCCGGCGGGCCCGGCGCCCGGTGGGCTGGCCCGCCACGGCCGACGCCCGCCTCGACGCCCTCGGCGCCCGGGTCGGGCGGGCCCGGGCGCCCAGCGAGACCGGCCTGGCGTACGCCCGCGCCCTCGCCCTGCGCTACCGCGACCCCCGCCTGGTCGCCGTCGGCCACGTCCTCGACGACGCCCTCTACGCGCCGCGCCCGCCGGGCCCGGACCGCGTCGAGGACGCCGACGCGACCCTCGCCGAGCTGCTGGCCGCCGACGTCCCCGACCCGGTCCCCGAGCCCGCGGCGGAACCGGTGGCCTGAGACCCTTCCCGGCTCAGTAGCCGGGAGCGGGGAGCCAGAGGTCGAAGCGGTAGCCCTGGTCGTCGGCGCACTCGACGTTGCCGCCGGAGTCGTAGGCGTTGCGGGCCAGGACCTGGCCGCCCAGGTCCACCACCCGCTGGGCGTAGAGGTCGAGGTCGTCCACCCGGAAGTAGACGGTGGTGGCCGACGCCGAGTCCAGCCGTTCGGCCGAGTCGTCGCCCGGAGGGGCGATGCCCAGCGGGAACCGGGTGTTGCCCACGTGGCCGCCGCCGGCGCCGCCCGTCTCGATCTCCCAGTCGAACAGGGCCGAGAAGAAGGCCCGGGCCCGGCTGAGGTCGGCGGTGTGCAGGACCAGGTAGCCCGGCTCCACGGGCTGGCGGCCGCTGACGGTCCAGTCGCTGCCGTCGCCGCCGGCGCCCTTCTCCTCGAGGGCGACCTCGGTGCGGGCGGCGTCGATGGGCTGCGAGAGCATCCAGCGGTGGCCGAACGGGTCGGTGATGGTGGCGTTGCGGTTGCCGTGGCCCTGGTCGGCCGGGGGCCGCAGGGCGGTGGCGCCGGCGGCGACGGCCCGCTCGTAGGTGTGGTCGACCTCGGCCACCTCGAGGTGCAGGGCGACGGTGGTGCCGCCCTGGGTGATCGGCCCGGTCACGCCCATCTCGGGGAACTCGTCGGCCAGGTAGAGCCGGGCGGTGCCGATCGCGATCTCGGCGTGGCCGACCCGGCCGTCGTCGCCGACGAACCGGGTGGTCTCGATGGCGCCGAACACGTCGCGGTACCAGTCGAGCGCCTCGGCGGCGCCGGCGACGGAGAGGTAGGGCACGAGGGGTGACGGGGCGGGGGCGGTGAGCGGTTCGGTGGTGGACACGGTGGGTGCCTCCTGGGTGGTGGGGGGTGGGGTGGGGGAGAGCCGGGCCTCGAGCCGGCGACGCAGCTCGTCGGCGAAGCCGGGACGGGGGGCGAGCGGGGTCGCCGGGAGGCGCAGCGCGGCGAACGGTGCCTCGCCGTGGTCGAGCGGGTCGTGCGGATCGGTCATCGGGCACCTCCCTCGGGGTCGTCGGTGGATCGGTCGGCCTCGACGGCGTCGTCGGGCTCGTAGGCGGCGCGGAACGCTCGCCGGGCCCGCACGAGCAGCGCCTCGGTGGCGTGGACGGTGCGGCCGAGGGTGGCGGCCACCTCGGGCACCGAGAGCCCGTCGAGGTAGCGCAGCACCAGGGCGCTGCGGTGGTGGGCGCCGAGGCCCGCCAGCACGTGGCGGGCGTGGCCGGCCTCCAGCCGGACGTCCCACGGGTCGTCGACCACCTCGACCAGGTCGGCCACCGCGGTGAGCCGGCGCTCCTCCCGGGCCAGGCGGCGCCAGTGGTCCACCAGCTTGTGGCGGGCGACACCGATCAGCCAGGCGGTGGTGGGCTCGCGCAGGGTGCCCTTCTCGATGGCGTCGATGGCGGCCAGGTAGGTCTCCGACGCCAGGTCCTCGGCCACGGCCGGCACGTGGCAGCGGGCCACGAGGTAGCCGTACACCTGGGGCAGCGACCGGTCGTAGCCGGCCAGGAGCGCGGCGCCCGCGGCCCGCGTGTCGGGTGCCGCGGTCACGGGCGGACCATCGGGCCCGGGCGGGCGCTGGGGTCGGTGGGGCGGGCCATCACCCTCCCATCGTCCCCCGAACCCGTCCTCCGACGCCCGGCTCGCGGATTTCCCGGCCGGGCCGGGCACCCGCGGCGGGCTGGCGAGGCGTGGGCGGGCGCTGGCTAGGGTCGCCGGTCGGCGCTGGACGACCTGGAGGGCTGGCCGACGATGACCGTGCACACCGAGACCCATGGCGAAGGCGATGCCATCACCGTCGTCACCCTCGACCGCCCCGAGCGCCGCAACGCCGTCGACCACGCCACGCTGGCCGAGCTCACCGAGGTCCTCGAGGCGGCCGCCGCCCGCCCCACCCGGGTGCTGGTGCTCACCGGTTCCGCCGGCCACTTCTGCGCCGGCGCCGACCTGACCGGCGTCGAGGACGCCAGCTTCGCCACCCTCCTCCAGGGCGTGCTCGACCGCCTGCGCGACGTGTCGTTCCCCACCATCGCCGCCATCGAGGGCGCCGCCCTCGGCGCCGGCACCCAGCTGGCGGTGGCCTGCGACCTGCGGGTGGCCACCGCCACGGCCAGCTTCGGCATCCCCGCTGCCAAGCTCGGCCTCATGGTCAACCACTGGACCGTGCAGCGGGTGGCCACCCTGGCCGGGCCCAGCACGGCCCGGGCCATCCTGCTGGCCGCCGAGGTGGTCACCGGGGCCGAGGCGCTGCGGCTCGGCCTGGTGAACCGCGAGGGAGCGCGGCCCGAGGCGCTCGAGTGGGCCGAGCGCATCGCCGCCCTGGCGCCGCTGACCATCGCCGGCCACAAGCTCATGCTCAACCGCCTCGAGGCCACGCCGGGCGCCGACGACGAGATCGCTGCGGCCTTCGACCGGGCGTGGACCTCGGAGGACTTCGCCGAGGGCCTCGACGCCTTCCGCAACCGCCGCACCCCCACCTTCCGCGGCCAGTAGCCACGCCGCCTCGCTGAGCTCGGCCGGGCTCGGAGGCGCTAGTAGGCGCCGGGGAGGAGGCGGGCGAAGTTCTCGAAGAACACGTACAGCAGGACCAGGAAGACCGGGCCGCCCACCAGGTACGGCGACCACGACGTCAGCCGCTGGAGCCGGGACGGGGTGCCCTCCACCCGGGCCCGCGTGCGACGCCGGATGAGGACCTGCACCAGCCAGCTCAGCAGCCAGACCAGGGCGCAGGCCAGGCCCCACTTGACGGCCGGTCCCTTGGAGGCCTTCGAGTTGGCGGCACCGCCGTCGATGTCGTTGGCCTTGGCGAAGGGGTCCTTGCTGTCGGTCTTGGCCGCCTTCTCGCGCGCTTCCTTCTGGCCCACGATGTCCGGCGCCGGCTTCCCGACCAGGATGGCGTGGACGATGATCCGCTCCTTGAGCGAGTACTTCGGGTGGCAGGCGATGAGCGTGACCCGGTTGTCGCCCTGGTCCTCGAGGACCCGCACGTCGGTGGGCTTCACGATCTCGGTGCCGGCCACCTCGTAGACGAACTCGCCCTGGTGGGTCTTGAAGAGGATCTGGTCGCCGTTCTCCAACTTGTCGATGTTGTGGAACGGCTGCCCGTAGGTGGTGCGGTGCCCGGCGATGGCCACGTTGCCCTTCTGGCCCGGCAGCGGGCTCTCGGGGTAGTGGCCCGGGCCCCGGCCCAGCTCCTCGACGGTGATGCCCTCGACGATGGTGCGGGTGATGCCGATGCGGGGGATCTCGATGGTGCCGATGGCGTCGCCGTACTTCGGCAACGGCACGTTGCCGGCCAGCTCGGTCTTCTCGACCTTGATCTGCGGCGTGGTGCCCGGCAGCGTCGTCGTGGTGGTGGCCGGCGCCGTCGTGGTGGTCGACGTCGCCTGGTCCTTGTTGATCTGGGCCTCGACGCGGGCGAACTCGTCGGAGAGCTTGTCCTGGGCCTTGGCCTCCTGCAGGCCGGTGCCCCAGAGCTGGTACGCCACGAAGAGGAGGATCAGGGTGCCCGCCGTGATGAGCGTCCGCCCGATGCCGCCTACGATCCTCCATCCCACGGCGGGCACGTTAGGTGCTGTCACCCGAACGCTTGGCGCGGGTCCGGTTCGTCCGATCCGAGACCGATGACCACCCGTCCGGGTTCGTCCCCGCCGCAGGGGCACCGGTACCGTTGGGTTCGCCCATGGAGCCTGTTGTCGACTTCCGCGGTGCGGTCTGCCTCCTCGGGCGCTTTCCCGCTCTGGCCGGCGTCGATCTCGACGTCGCCCGCGGCGAGATCGTGCTCCTGCAAGGGCCGAACGGCGCCGGCAAGACCACCGTCCTGCGGGCCTGCGCGGGGCTGGTGCCGGTGGTCGAGGGCGACGCGTCGGTGCTGGGCGTCGACCTGCGGGCCGATCGGCGGGCCGTGCGCCACCGCGTGGGCCTGCTCGGCCACGCCAGCGGGCTCTACGAGGACCTCACCGTCGCCGACAACGTGCGCTTCTGGGCCCGCGCCGGACGGGCCCACGACGCCGACGCCGATGCCGCCATGGCCCGCCTCGGCCTGGCCGGGCGCCTCGCGGACGTCGCCGTCGCCCGCCTCTCGGCCGGCCAGCGCCGCCGCACGTCGCTGGCGGTGATGGTGGCCCGCCGCCCCGAGCTGTGGCTGCTCGACGAGCCCCACGCCGCCCTCGACCAGGACGGCCGTGACCTGGTCGACTCGCTCATGGCCGACGCGGTGGCCGCCGGCGCCACCGTGCTGTTCGCCTCCCACGAGCTCGACCGGGCCCAGGCCGTCGCCCACCGCACGATCACCATCGCCGGCGGCACCGTCGCCGTCGACCGGTCCCCGGCCGGGACCGCGGCGCCCGGAGCCCCGGCGCCCACGGGCGCCGAGCCCGCCGTCGAGCCGGACCCCGAGGCGGTGGTGTCGTGAGCGCCGGCACGCCCAGCACCCTGTTCCGCGACGCCGCCCTGGTGGTGGGCAAGGACCTGCGCCTCGAGTGGCGCAGCCGCGTGATCACCAGCCAGGTGCTGCCGTTCGCGGTCCTGGTCCTCGTGCTGTTCGCCTTCGCCCTCGACCCCGACCGGCGCATCCTGGGCGAGGCCACCCCCGGCCTCTTCTGGCTGGCCGTGCTCTTCTCGACCCTGCTCGCCCTCCAGCGGGCGTTCGCGGTGGAGGCGGCCGACGGCGTCACCGACGCCCTCCGGCTCTCGGGCCTCGACCCGGCCGGGATCTTCCTCGGCAAGGCGGCCGGCATCGCCGTGCACCTGCTGGCGCTCGAGCTCGTCCTCGGGGTCGGCGTCACGTTCTTCTACGGCACCACGCCGCACGGCCCGGTGCTGCTGGTGGCAACCTGCCTGGCGGCCACCGCCGGCCTCGCCGCGGTCGGCAGCCTCTACGGCGTGCTGTCGGCCGGCATGCGGGCCCGCGACACGCTCCTGCCCCTGCTCCTGCTCCCCGTGGTCGCCCCCGTGCTGATCGCCGCCACCCAGGCCTTCGCCGCCGCCTACGACCGGAGCTCCGGCGAAGGCTGGCGCTGGTTCGGGCTCCTGGTGGTTTTCGCACTCCTTTACCTGGCGATCGGGATCTTTGCCTTCGAAACCCTCCTGGAGGAATCGTGAACACCACCACCGGCGGTCCCCTCGAGGACCGTGAGACCGGCTCCGGAGCCGGGTTGCTCCGCGTGCACCCGGACGGCACCGCGTCCCCCGGCAGCCGCCGGTTCGGGATCGTCCTGTCGGTCTCGGTCGTGGTGTTCCTAGCCGTGGCGCTGGTGATCTCGCCGCCCGACAGCGGCGCCGGCGCCTCCGAGAACGCCATGGGCGAGATGGTGCGGATCATGTACGTCCACGTGCCGGTGGCCAACGCCTGCTACCTGGCGTTCTTCATGACCGCCCTGGCCAGCGTCATGTACCTCTGGAAGAAGACCGAGGGCTGGGACAGCCTCGCCGCCGCCTCCGCCGAGGTCGGCGTGGTCTTCACCGCCCTCACCCTCGCCACCGGGTCCATCTGGGGCAAGATCGCCTGGGGCACGTGGTGGGAGTGGGACGCCCGCCTCACCAGCACGCTGCTCATGCTCGTCGTCTACATCGGCTACCTGGCCCTGCGGCGGGCCATCCTCGACCCCGTCGTGCGGGCCAAGCGGGCCGCCATCGTCGGCCTGGTCGCCTTCGCCAACGTGCCGATCGTGCACTACTCGGTCACCTGGTGGCGGGGCCTGCACCAGGAGGCCACGATCAGCCGGTTCGACCCCACCATCGACGGCGGCAAGCTGTTCGCCCTCATGTTCGGGCTGCTGCTGGGCGTGGCGCTCTACGTCTGGCTGATGATCCACCGCTTCCGGCTCCAGTACGCCGAGGCCCGCCTCGAGTCCAAGGGCCTCGACGTCGCCCTCGCCGAGCGCCGCGCCGAGGCCGTCGCCGACCGGCCCCAGGCCGGCGCCCCGCTCGCCGCCGCCGCCCAGAAGGGGACGAACCCGTGAACGCCCTGCTGCTCGCCGCTGCCGAGGCCGACCCCAACGAGTGGAGCTACGTCGCCGCCGCCTACGCGCTGGTGGTGGGCGTGATCCTCCTCTACGCCATCTGGACCATCGTGCGGGGCCGCAAGGTGGGGCGCCAGCTCCCGCCCGAGGACCGGCGGTGGATGTGACCCCCTCCGAGCTCGGCCCCGACGACCGCGACCTCGACGACGGCGGCCTCGACCTCACCCCCCGGGCCGACGGCACCGCTGCTCGCAGCCGCGCCACGGGCCGGCGCTGGGGCGCGGTGGCCGTGCTGGTGCTGCTCGGCGGCGTGGCCGTGTTCATCTTCGTGCAGGCCCGCGGCGCCACGCTGTACTACAAGAACGCCGACGAAGCGGTGGCCCAGAAGGCCCAGCTGGGCAGCAGCACCTTCCGCCTCCAGGGCGTCGTGGTCGGCGACCCGAAGGAGGGCGACGGCGACCAGCCCACCACGTTCACCGTGGCCTACAAGGGCGTCGCGGTGAAGGTGGTCCACACCGGCACCGAGCCCGCCCTGTTCAAGGCCGGCCTGCCCGTGGTGGTCGAAGGGCACTGGAACACCGCCGGCACCGCCTTCGACAGCTCCCGGCTGCTCGTGAAGCACACCGAGGACTACAAGAAGGCCGACAAGGACGGCGAGTACGAGAAGGAGCACCCGGACCGGGTCAAGCAGGCCGACGAGACGGCCAAGAAGCCCTCCTCGTGAACGCCGCCTTCGGAACCGGCGGCGTCGTCCTCGGCCTCGTCGGCTCGCTCGGCGCGATCATCACCCTCGCCGTCGGCCTGCGGGGCGGTCGCACCGACCTGCTCAAGATGTCGCGCACCTACGCGCTGATGGTGCTGGGCGGCGCGCTGGTCTCCTTCGCCGCCATGGAGCGGGCGCTCATCACCCGCGACTTCAGCCTCAAGTTCGTGGCCACCAACGGCTCGGCCGACACCCCGGCGCTCTACAACTTCGCCACCCTCTGGTCGGCCCTCGAGGGGTCGATCCTCCTCTGGGCGCTGATCCTGGCCGGCTACACGGTGGCGGTCATGTGGAAGTTCCGGGCCCGCCTCGGCGACCCGCTGGTGGCGTGGGCCATGCTCACCATGTTCGTGGTGTGCCTGTTCTTCTTCGGGCTCATGCTGGGCCCGGCCAACCCGTTCAAGACGCTGGCCGACGTGCCCACCGCCGGCCCCGGCCCGAACCCGCTGCTGCAGAACCACCCGCTCATGGCGTTCCACCCGCCGATGCTCTACCTCGGCTACGTGGGCTTCACCGTGCCGTTCGCGTTCGCCATCGCCGCGCTCGTCACCGGGCGCCTCGGCGAGGGCTGGCTGGTGGAGACCCGGCGCTGGACGCTCTTCGCCTGGACGTTCCTCACCATCGGCATCGTGCTCGGCTCCTGGTGGTCCCACGAGGTCCTGGGCTGGGGCGGCTTCTGGGCGTGGGACCCGGTGGAGAACGCCTCGTTCCTGCCGTGGCTCACCGGCACCGCCTTCATCCACTCGGTCATGGTGCAGGAGCGCCGCGGCATGCTCCGGGTCTGGAACCTGTCGCTGCTGTGCGCCACGTTCGCCCTCACCATCCTGGGCACGTTCCTCACCCGGTCCGGCGTCGTCGACTCGGTCCACGCCTTCTCCGACTCCACCATCGGCCCGCTGCTGCTCGGCTTCTTCGGGCTCATCGTGCTGGTCACCGTCGGCCTGGTGGGCTGGCGGGGCGACCGGCTGCGGTCCCCGGCCCGCATCGACTCGCCGGCGTCGCGCGAGGGCGCGTTCCTGCTCAACAACATCGTGTTCGCCGGCTTCGCCTTCGTGGTCCTGCTGGGCACGGTGTTCCCGCTGATCTCCGAGGCGCTCACCAACGACCGCGTCACCGTCGGCGTGCCGTACTTCGAGCGCATGACCATGCCCATCGGGCTGGTGCTGCTGTTCCTCATGGCCATGGCCCCGGTCCTGCCGTGGCGCAAGGCCTCCACCGAGACCCTGCGCACCCGCCTGCTGTGGCCGGGCTGGATCGGCACCGCGGTGCTGGTGTTCGCGGTGGTCGTCGGCGCCCGGGGCTTCGCCCCGCTGCTGGCCTTCTTCCTCGCCGGCTTCGCCGGTGGCGCCGCCCTGCGCCAGCTCGCCCTGGCCACCCGCCGCCAGGGGTGGCGGGGCCTGGTGGGGCGCACCAACGGCGGCATGATCGTCCACATCGGCGTGCTGATGATCGGCGTGGCCTTCGCCTCGGCGAACAGCTACTCCGTCGAGCGGGACGCCCGGATGTGCCTGGTGGCCGAGGAGGGCTGCCCGTCCACCATCACCGTCAAGGGCCACGAGATCACCTACGTGCGGGCCACCAGCGGCGCCACCGCCGCCCGGGCCGAGGTCGGCGGCGAGTTCCGGGTCGACGGCAAGATCTTTCACCCCACCCTCCAGCAGTTCCCCAACGGCACCCAGCAGATCGGCAAGCCGTCGGTGCGCAACTCGCCCATCGACAGCACGCTGCTGTCCATCACCGACCCGCCCACCGCCAGCGGCTCCATCGCCCTCAAGGTCGTGGTCCAGCCGATGATCGTGTGGCTCTGGACCGGCGGCGCGGTCATGGCCGTCGGCTCGGTCATGGCCGCCTTCCCCGGCAAGCGCCGTCGCCCCATCGACCCCACCTCGGCTCCGGTCCCCGCCGCCGGCGGCAAGCCCGACGCCGAGCCCCAGGACGATCCCGTGCCCGTCGGAGCCGGGGCGTGACCGCCCCGGCCGCGGCACCGGTGCGCCCCAAGCGCTCCCGGCCCACGCTCATCGCCGCGGTGGTGGTCGGCGTGGTCATCGCGCTGCTCGTGGTGCTGCTGGCCACCCGGCACAGCGGCGAGCGGGTCACCGAGAGCAACCTCATCGGCAAGCGGGCCCCGGCGCTCGACGGCGACGTGGTCCGGGGCCAGCCGGTCGACCTGGGCACCTCCGAGGGCTGGACCGTCGTGAACTTCTTCGCCACCTGGTGCGTGCCGTGCATCCAGGAGCACCCGGAGCTCAAGGCGTTCGAGAAGGAGCACGCGGCCAAGGGCGACGCCCAGGTCGTGAGCGTGGTCTACGACGACAAGGCCTCCGACGTGGACGCGTTCTTCGAGAAGAACGGCGGCGACTGGACCGTCCTCGGCTCCGACCAGGGCCGCACCGCGTTCTACTGGGGCGTGGCCAAGGTGCCGGAGTCGTACCTGGTCTCGCCCACCGGCGTGGTGGTCGAGCGCTTCGTCGGCGGCGTCACCCGCACCGGCCTGAACTCCCTGATCGACCTCTACGAGAAGCAGGCGGGCGGCTCGTGAGCGGCCCAGGCTCGAAGGCCGGCCTGGCGCGCTGGGCGCCCTGGTTGGCCATGGCGCTGGTGGTGCTCGTGGCCCTCGGCATCGGCACGTTCGGCGGCAAGCCGCGCACCGACGAGCAGCGCATCCAGGACATCGAGGCCAGCCTCCGGTGCCCGCAGTGCTCCAGCCAGTCGGTGGCCAACAGCGACACCCCGTCGTCCAAGGGCGTGAAGGTGATCGTGCGCGAGCGGGTGAAGGCGGGCCAGAGCGACGAGCAGATCCGCGACTTCGTGGCGTCGAAGTTCGGCCGCGAGGTGCTGCTCGACCCGGCGGGCAAGGGCTTCGGTGCCCTCGTGTGGGGCGTGCCGGTGGCCGCTGCGGTCATCGCCGTCGGCGCCCTCGTCCTGCGCTTCGGTGACTGGCGGCCCTCCGCCATCGCCACCACCGACGCCGACCGTGACCTGGTGGCCGAGGCCCTGGGCGGGCTCGTCGTGCCGGCGGGCGGTGTCGAGCCCCGGCGCGGTGCCGTTGATCCAGGTGCTCCGGACGACGATCCCGGGGCCGGGTCGTGACCACCACCGCCGGCGGCGGTCCCCGGCGCGGTCCCGAGCCCACCGGCCGCACCGGCGGCCCGTCCACCCGGCCGAAGGGGACCAGGGCCGCCACCGGGTCCGGCTCCAAGGGCCCGGCCCGGCTCGACCCGGACGAGCTGGCGGCGCTCGAGGAGCAGCGGGACTTCCTGCTCCGGTCGCTCCAGGACCTCGAGCGCGAGCACGACGCCGGGGACCTCGAGGACGACGACTACCGCGAGCTCCGCGACGACTACACCGGGCGGGCCGCCGAGACCCTGCGGGCCATCGACGAGCAGCGGGCCGCCTTCGCCGACGCCCGGACCGGCAAGGGCCGCGGGCGCACCCTCGCCACCTTCGGCGCCGTGATCCTGTTCGCGGTGGTGGCCGGCCTGCTGGTCGCGAGCTCGTTGGGGGCGCGCAAGGCCGGTGACACCATCACCGGCGGCGTCGACACGCAGCAGACGCCGAGCCAGAAGGCCCAGGCCTGCGTGCAGCAGATGGACCCGCAAGCGCCGTCGAAGCCCATCGCCTGCTTCCGGGCCGTGCTCGACGACGACCCCAAGAACGTGGTGGCCCTCACCTGGCTGTCCTGGCAGCTCGAGCTGTCGGCGGACTACGTTCCCGCCGCCCAGGCCGCCGAGCTGCAGGACGCCGCCGGCTCGATGGTGGAGCGGGCGGTGACCTCGGACCCGGGCTACAGCTACGCCCGGGCGTTCCGCGCCATCATCGCCTTCCGCCACGGGCAGTACGCCGAGGCCAAGCGGTACCTGGCCGACTTCCGGGCTCGCAAGCCGTCGTCGGAGGCCGAGGCCCTGATCACGCAGTTCGACCTCGACGGCCAGATCGACACCGCGCTGGCCGGCGGGGGCACCACCACCACGGTCCCCGGAGCCACCACCTCGGTGCCGCTCGGCCCCGTCACCACCACGACGACGCCCGGCTGACCCGGTCCCGGCCGGCTGAGCCGGCCGGCGGCCGAAGCGGTCAGGTGTGGCCGTCGGGGGCAGGGACGTGGCGAAGGTGGGTCACCCGTCCGTCGACGACGGTGAGCTCGTAGCGGGCAGCTTTGCTGGGCGACGACGGGCCGTGCAGCTCCGCGCCGCGGCGCACCGCCTCGTCGACGATCTCGGGGATGACGTCGCCGTGGCTCGACGCCGCCACGACGTGACCGGCCTCGGCGGCCGCCAGCAGGGCATCGAGCGCCTTGGGCCCGGACCCGCCTTCCGTCAGGTCGTCGGTGGTGTCGACGGCGAGGCCCAGTCGGTGCGCCAGGGGATCGAGCGTCTGGACGCAACGCACGAACCGGCTGCTCCACAGGAGGTCGATGCCGGCGTCGGCCAGGGCGCGGTCGATGACCTCGGCCTGGCGCTCCCCCCGGCGCGACAGCGGCCGCAGCTCGTCATCCCCCTTCCAGTCCTTGCGACTGCCGGCGTGGGCATGGCGGATGAGGTGGATCAACATCGGGCGGTTCCGTGCGGGGGAGCGACGCCGCAGCGCCGGAGAAGCGGGGGAGGGTCCCGGCTGCCGCCGGCCGGGTCGACAGCCTGCCCCGGATCAGGCCCCGGCGGCCAGCGCGCGCAGCCGGTCGATGGTCACGGCCAAGGCCGCCAGGGCGCGGTCGACGTCTGCGGCCGTGGTGGTCCAGCCCACCGACAGGCGCAGCGACCGGTGGGCGTCGACGCCCATGGCCTCGAGCACCGGCGAGGGCTCCAGCGACTCCGACGAGCAGGCGCTGCCCGAGTGGGCCGCCACCCCGGCCCGGTCGAGGCCGAGCAGCACCCCCTGCGGTTCGATCCCGTCGATGCCCACGCACACCAGGTGCGGCAGCCGGTGGACCGGGTCGCCGTAGGCGTGCACCCCGTCGAGCTCGGCCAGCCCCGCCCGGATCCGATCCGTCAGCACCGACGCCGCCGCCGCTTCCGCGTCCAACCGCGTGCCGGCACCCGCCGAACTGGTGCCGGGGCCGGCCTCAGGAGGGCCGGTCTCCCCACCGGTTGCCGGGGCCGAGAGCGCGGCGCAGGCGGCGCCGAAGCCCACCAGGGCGGCCACCGGCTCCAGGCCGGCGCGGCGAGCCCGCTCCTGGTCGCCACCGACCAGCAGCGGGGCGAGGCGGAGGCCGCGGCGCACGAGCAGGGCCCCCGTGCCGGCCGGACCGCCGAGCTTGTGGCCGCTGACGCTGAGCAGGTCGGCGCCGAGGGCGTCGAACCCGATGGGCACCCGGCCGGCGGCCTGGGCGGCGTCGACGTGGACCAGCACCTTGCGCTCGCGGCACCCGGCCACCACGTCGGCCACCGGCTGCACCGTGCCGACCTCGTGGTTGCCCCACTGGACGTGGACCGCCGCGGTGTCGGGCCGGATGGCAGCCAGGACGGCCTCGGCGTCGACCCGGCCGAAGCCGTCGACGGGCACGATCGTGACCTCGCCGGCCCGCTCGGCGCCGAAGCGCACGGCCGAGTGCTCCACCGCGGTCACCACCTGGTGGGTGGGTGCGGAGGGATCGGCCGACCGGCCGCGAGCCCGGTCGGCTGCGCCCCACGTGGCGGCAGCGATGGCCTCGGAGGCCGAGCTGGTGAACACCACCGACCGGCCCCGGGTGCCGAGCAGGCCGGCCACCTGGTCGCGTGCCTGCTCCAACGCCACGCGCGAGGCGAGGCCCTCTTCGTGGATCCGGCCCGGGTCCCCCGACAGGTGCTGCAACGCCGCCACCACGGCCGCCAGCGCCTCGGGCCGAAGGGGCGACGTCGAGGCGAAGTCCAGGTAGCTCCGGCTGCTCACACGAGCACGCTACCGATGGCCGGTCTCCTGCTCGCCGTCCCGACGGCCCGGCACCGTCGTCAGGTCAGGGAGCGGAGGACGTGGCCGTAGCCCTTGCGGTCGCCGAAGCCAGGGGCGAAGGCGCCGTCGTGCCAGGCGAGGCGGCCGTTGACCAGGACGGCCGGGACGCAGTCGTCGTGGCGGCGGACGAGGCGTTGGAGGTCGGGCATGCCCACCATCTCGTCCTCGCTGATGGGATCGAGGCGGTCGTCGAGCGTGGTGGGGTCGACCACCACCACGTCGGCCCGGCGCCCCACCTCGAGGTGGCCGGCGTCGATGCCGAGGTAGTCGGCGATCTCGCCGGTGAGGCGGTGGACGGCGCGCTCGGGCGACATGAGGTCGCGACCTTCGGCCTCGGCCCGGACCTGGAGGCGCAGCAGGTGCAGCGGGAAGTCGTAGTACGCCATGTTCCGCAGGTGGGCGCCGGCGTCGGAGAAGCCGATGAGCACCGTGGGGTGGGTGACCACGTACTCCAGCTCCTTCAGCCGGTCGTTGCCGACCACGGTGTACCAGCGGAGGTCGTTGCCGAACTCCTGCTGGAGGTCGAGGAAGCAGTCGAGCGGCTCGATGCCCCGCTCCTTTGCCACCGAGGCGAACGACCGTCCGACGAGCGCCGGGTCCGGGCAGTCGATGATCTTGGGCTCGTCGAGGTCGCGGTGCCAGGCCTTCGGTGACAGCGGGTTGCTCCACTGCTTCTTGAACATCTCGCGCCACGCCGGGTCGGCAAGCAGCGCCTTGCGCGCCTCGAGGTCGGTCTCGTGGAGGGCCTGGGTGCCGGCGCCGAGCTCCTCCATCACGGGGACCTCCATGCCGTCGACCCAGAGCTCGAACGGGAGCGGCAGCGACTGCCAGCGCATCTCGGCGCCGAGGCGGTCGTTCAGGAAGCTGGTCATGGCCCCGGCCATGCGGTGCGTGCCCCGCATGGCGACCGAGTCGACCATCGAGATCACCATCATCTTCAGCGACCGGCGCCGGACGCCGGTGGAGATGAGCCCGATCAGCGGGATGTTCCAGCGGCCGGCCAGGTCGGGGACCATCTGCATGACCTTGCCCCGGGATCGGAGCACCTTGGCGAAGTGCCGGTACTCCTTCCACTTGGCGTACACCGACGGCGTGCTCTTCGAGCGGTAGCGGTCGCCGTCGAGCTTGTCCCAGGGGAGCGTGTTGAAGCTCATGCCCAGGTAGCCGGCGTCCAGCGCGCCCTGCAGGTGGTCGGTCATGGCGTCGAGCTCGGCGCCGGTGGGCTTCACGTCGTCGTCGACCGAGCGGCCCAGGCCCATGACCGCCACCCGTACGGCGGAGTGGCCGAACATGGCGGTGACGTTCGGGCCGAGCGGGAGCGAGTCGAGGTGGTCGAGGTACTCCGCCGGCGTCTCCCAGTCCTTCACCTTCTCCAGCAGCGGGAGCACGGTGTCGTAGGGCACGGCCTCCACCCGGCAGAACTGGTCGGCCAGGTCCTCGGGCGTGCCCATGGCGAAGCTGAGGCCGCAGGAGCCCACCAGCACCGAGGTCACGCCGTGGCGGACGCTCTCTCCCAGCGCAGGAGCGATCTCGATCTCGGCGTCGTAGTGGGTGTGCAGGTCGACGAAGCCGGGCGTCACCCACTTGCCCGTGGCGTCGACGACCGTGGCGCCGTCGGGCACCGGCAGGTCGAGCCCGATCTGGGCGACGATGCCGTCGCGCACCAGCACGTCGGCGCGCAGCCCGGCCCGCTCGCCGGACCCGTCGAACACCGTCCCGCCGACGATCAGCACCGGTGGGTCGTGGTCCACCGCGGGATCGGTGTCGACCTGGGGAGCCCCTGCATCAGCCATGCCCGGAGGCTACGACCGCCCGCCCGGCAGCGCCCGCCGACGGCGGCCACGCAGCGGTGGCGGCGCTCAGCCGATGCGGTCGACGGCGGTCTTGGCCTCTTTGAGGCCCACCCCGTAGATCTCCCGGTAGCGCTTGATGGCCTCGATCTTCTTGCCGGTGCGCACCAGCGACACCACGTCGGCCATCGGGTCGGCGACCGCGGCGGCCGCACCCGGCCCGGGGTTGGTGGGCGTCAGGCCGAGGTGGTGGGCCAGGTAGGTCACCTGTGCTTCGAGGGCCTCGATGCGGGCGACGAGCTCGGCGGTCGACGGGTCGGTCATCGCGCCGACGCTACGCCCGGCCTCCTGGCCGAGGCGCAGCTACTGGCGCTCGCAGGTCCAGGTGCCGGAGGGGAACTCCTTGGAGCTGGCGGCGTCCGGCGTGATGGTCACGGTGTCGGTGCCCTTGAGGTCGACCTCGAAGGTGGCCTTGTTGTCCGCGTCCTTCGGGTCCTGGACCGTGATGGTGCCGGCCTTGGCCTTGAGGTCGTCGAACCCACGGACGTCGACCAGCTCCTTGTCCTTGGCGAGGCCGATGCTCAGCGACACCTTCTTGTCCACCACCTTCCAGGAGCCCACGGCCGGGCCCTCCTCGGCGTGCTCCTTCGAGGTGATCTCGAAGGAACCGTCCTTGCTGGCCTCGATGGTGAGGTGGTCGCCCTTCTTCCCTGGCGTGCAGTCCCAGGTGCCGTTGGTGATGGCGCCGATGGCCTTCTGGCGGGCGCTGCCGAGGGCGCCACCGCTGGAGCAGGCGGCCACCGCAGCGGCGAGGACGAGGGCGGTGGCGAGGCCGAGGGCGAAGGTTCGGCGGGGGTGGGGGGTGCGCGTCACGGCTCCTCCACTACCCAGCCGGCCGGTCTCGGACACCGGGGCGCGCGCCCCGATCAGGCTCGGGGTGCGGCGTGGCGCCTCGGGCCCGGGCTCCTCAGCCGGAGATGGACGTGATGCAGGCCCGGTCGCCGGCGGCGCGGGAGGCCTCGGTGATCGGTGCGGTGTCGCCGTAGAGCGTCTCGAGCATGCCGCGCACCATGCCGCGGTCGACCGCGCAGATCACCGGGTGCTCCACGGCGGCATCGCCGAAGGGGCAGTGGTCGCTGATGATCCGCAGGCCGCCGTCGTGCTGCTCGGCGTGGGCGGCGAAGCCGTGGGCGCTCAGCGCATCGGCCACCGCGTGCAGGGCGGTGCGGAACGAGCGCTGCACGTCGCCGACCTCGCCCATGGCCTCGGCCATCTTGCGGCCGTACTCCATGCCCACGTCCTCGGCCATGGCCTCGGCCTGGGCGGGGGGCAGCATGGCGAGGGCCTTGCCGAGCAGCGAGATCAGGACGTCGTCGTGGCGGACCGGCAGGTCGAGCTCCACGGCCTCGCCGTGGGTGCGGTAGCGCTTCGACGGGCGACCGGCGCCGGGGGAGCCCGGGACCCGTCCGACGGTGACCTCGAGGTGGCCGCCGGAGGCCAGCTTGTCCAGGTGGTGGCGGGCCACGTTCGAGTGGAGCTCGAAGCGCTCGGCCACCTCGCTGGCGGTCACGCCCTCGGGCCGGCCGTGGGCGAAGAGGTAGATCTCTCGCCGCGTGGGGTCCCCGAACGCCGCCGTGATGGCGGTGACGGCCGAGGAGAACTCGGTCGGACTGAGTGACGGCTGGACCACCTCGGTATTCTACCTACGCCGGTAGGGGAAATCCCTGGGCACCGGAACCGAACGCCCGCACCGAGCCCCGAACCAAGGACGAGCTGTGCCCACCGAAGCCGAGATCATCGACGCCCTCCGCCCCGTCGAGGACCCTGAGCTGCACCGCAGCATCGTCGACCTCGGGATGGTCAAGGAGATCGCCCAGGCCGGCGGCAACGTCCGGATCATGATCGCCCTGACCACCCCGGGCTGCCCGCTCAAGAACGAGATCAACACCCGGGTCCGCACCGCCGCCCTGGCGCTCGACGGCGTCGACGCCGTGCAGGTCGACTTCACGTCGATGACGCCCGAGGAGCTGGCCGCCCTGCGCCAGAGCCTGAACGGCAACCCGGCCGCCACCGCCGGCACCCACGAGGCCCACGGCCACGCCGAGGGCCGGGCCATCCCGTTCGCCGATCCGTCATCGCGCACCCGCGTGCTGCTCATCGCCTCGGGCAAGGGCGGCGTGGGCAAGTCGTCGGTCTCCACCAACCTCGCCATCTCGCTCGCCAACCGGGGCAAGTCGGTGGCCATCGTCGATGCCGACGTCTGGGGCTTCTCCATCCCCCGCATGCTCGGTATCGAGCAGCAGCCCACCGTCATCGACTCCATGCTCGTGCCGCCGGAGTCCTACGGCGTGCGCTGCATCTCCATGGGCTTCTTCGCCGGTGAGGACCAGGCCGTCATCTGGCGGGGCCCCATGCTCCACAAGGCGCTCGAGCAGTTCCTCACCGACGTCTTTTGGGACGACCCCGACTACCTCGTGATCGACCTCCCGCCGGGCACCGGCGACGTGTCGCTCTCGATGTCGCAGTTCCTGCCCCGGGCCGAGGTCTACGTGGTCACCACGCCGCAGCTCGCTGCCCAGCGGGTGGCCCAGCGGGCCGCCGCCATGGCCGACAAGGTCAACCTCAAGGTGGCTGGCGTGATCGAGAACATGTCGTACTTCACCGGCGACGACGGCCAGCGCTACGACATCTTCGGCTCCGGCGGCGGCCAGGAGCTGGCCGACAAGATCAACGTGCCCCTGCTCGGCCAGGTCCCGCTGCTCACCGACGTGCGCGAGGGCTCCGACTCCGGCAAGCCCGTGGCCGCCATCGACCCCGACGGTGAGGCCGGCCGCGTGTTCGCCGCCATCGCCGCCACCATCGACGTCGACCTCGCCCCCACCCGCCGCTACAACAAGGGCCTCAACCTCCTCTAGGTGGTGCTTGGTCGGGCAGCGGCGCGGGCTGCCAGGATCACCGCCATGGCGACGGCGGACGGGCGGCGGTGGCGACAGCGGCCGATCTGGTGGTTCCTGCTGGTGTCGCTGGCGGGCACCTTGATCGTGGGCAGCACGGTGGCCGACCGCACCAGCGATCGACTGCTCCTGGCCGAGCCGTCGATCAGCGGACACGTCCTCCCGTCGTGGGACCACGGCAGCCGCATCCCCGTGCGGTTCCGCAGCCGGACCGACGGTCGGCTGCGGACGGCCTACGCGCCGGTCACCGACGCCACGCCTGAGCGCATCGGCCCGGTGTCGCTGGTGCAGGACCCCGACGACCCCGGCCGCATCCTCATCGAGGACCGGCCGGGCGGCGGCGGCAGCGGTCCCGATGCCAGCGCGACCGGCGTCGACGAGATCTTCGGGACCGCCGCCCTGTTCCTGGCGCTCGACGCCGTGCTGGTGGGCTGGTGGCTGGTCCGTCGACGCCGCATCGGCGTCGCGACGCGGCTGCTCGCCGGAGGACCGCCGGCCGAGCGGGTGCTGGCGGTTCCCCGTCCCGGGCGGCTGCGGCCCCGACGCTGGCGGGTGGTGCTGTACCCCCTCGACGCCGCACCCGGGAGCCCGCCCACGGCGACGGTCCGGGTGGTCGGGTCCGATCCCGACCCGGCGCCTCGAGAGGTCGACGTGTGGCGCACGAAGCCCGGCGGTCGGGACCTCGCCCTCCGCGAGGTGGCCTCGGGCCGCGCCTGGTTCCCGGCCGCTCGGGCCCGCTCGAAGGGGTCGCTCCCGTTGCCGGCACCCACCGACCGGCCGAACCTCGACCGGTGGTCACGGGCGGGCGCCGCCGTGTTGGCCCTCGGCCTCGTCCTGCTCGTCGGCGGCCTCGCTGCCCAGAAGGACCCCATCGGCGAGCTGGATGCGCGGGCCCGGCCCGTGACCGTCACCGTGGCGCAACCGCTGACCGCAGACGAGGGCGACGTCGTGGTGACCTACCGCCGGGGTGAGCACGACCGCCGGGCCCGGGTCCACCTGGCCGGCCCGCAGCGGGTGGGGGACCGCTTCCGCCTCCTGTCGGACCCGCGGTTCGCCGAGAACCTCTGGCAGCCCAACACCGAGGAGCCACCGGTCACCGACGACAACGACGGCGCCGACCTCGCCATCACCCTCGGCACGCTCTTGACGGGCATCGGTGTCCTGGCCGTGCGCCGCCCCATCCACGGCGCCGACCGCCGCGCCGCCCGCCGCGCCCAGCGGCTCGCCACGGTCGGCGCCCCCGGGGCCGTCCACCCGTTCGACCAGGGCGCGCCGACGTGGGGCGGCTGGCCGGCCTCGACCGCCGGCTCGATCCCCGGCCACGGCAGCGGTCCCTACCTCCCCATCGCCGGCTCGGCAGCCGCCTCGCCGTACGCGCCGCCGCCGGGCAGCGGGCCGGCCCCCTTCGACCAGCAACCGTTCGACCAGGGCGGCGGTGCGCCGGCCTTCACGCCGGCCGCCGACGGTGCCCTGCTGCCGCCGGTGCCGACCTGGGTCGCGCCGCCACCTCCACCTCCACCCACCGACGAGGTCGCTGCCGAGGCGGACGACCTGGCCGCCGAGCCCGTGCCGGCCCTCCCCGAGATCGAGCCGCTGCCCCCGCTCCCTCCCCTGCCGCCCCTGGCCGGCCCGTCGGCCGACGAACCGGACCTCCCCGACCGCTGAGGCACCACCCCTTCGCGATCGAGACGCCACGGTTCTGTCGGGGATCGGCGTCGCAGAGTGACACGGTCTCCCGGCAGAACGGTGGTGCTGGGTCGGACGTTCGGTTCTGTCGGGCATCGGTGTCGCAGGGCGACGCGGTCTCCCGACAGAACGCTGGAGGCGACGTTGCGTGCGCTCGGCCGTGGCGGGTGCCCCGACCGTCCGGGGTGGGGAACGGGTCCGTACCCTCGGGGCATGGACGTGCCCAGGCGCGACGACGAGGTGGAGGGGGCCGACGGCACGCCCGTCGGGCGCCGGGCCGCGCTCGGGCTCCTGGGTCTCGGCGCTGCCGGCGTCGTGTTCGGTGCCGGCGTGCAGGAGCGGATCGCCCGGCTGCTGGCGCCGATCGCCGCTCGGGACCCCACAGGGCTCACCCAGCTCATCCCCGGCGCCGGCGGGTTCCGGATCTACACCGTCACCGGCAGCCTCCCGAACCGGTCCCGCGCCGCGTGGAAGCTGAAGGTCCACGGCCTCGTCGACCACCCCTTCACCATCGGGTACTCGGAGCTGGTGGAGATGGAGCCCACCGGCATCACGGCCGACTTCCAGTGCGTCACCGGCTGGCGGGTCCAGGACGTGAGGTGGAAGGGCGTCAAGCTGGCCGACCTGCTCGAGCGGGCCGGCGTGCAGGACGCCGGCTCCCACCTGCGCCTGACCTCGTTCGACGGCGCCTACACCGAGTCGCTGACCCTGGCCCAGGCCCGGCGCGACGACGTGCTGGTGGCCTACGAGATGCTCGGCAAGGGCGTCTCCAGCGAGCACGGCGGCCCGGTCCGGCTCTACGTGGCCCCGATGTACGGCTACAAGTCGCTCAAGTGGCTCGAGACCATCGAGGTGGTCGACGAGCTGATCCCGGGCTACTGGGAGGAGCGGGGCTACGACGTCGACGGCTGGGTCGGGCGCTCCAACGGCCGCTCCGACGACCCGCCCGAGGTGCACGGCTCGTGACCGCCCCCACCGAACCGACCGAGGCGGTCACCACGTCGTCGACGACTGCGGAGCCCGGGCGAGCACGACGTCGCGACGATCCCACCCGCGCCGGTCCGCGCCCGGTCGACACGGTCGACGGCACCTGGGTGGTGCGCTTCGACCGGGTGGAGCGCTGGCTGCACTGGGCCAACGCCACGCTGGTCCTGACGCTGATCGCCACCGGCTCGCTGATGTACGTCGGCGCCCTGTCGGGGATCTTCGGCCGGGCCCAGGTGGAGACCGTGCACCTCTACGCCGGGTTGGCGCTCCCGTTCCCCTTCGCCGCGGCGCTCGCCGGACGCTGGAACCGTGGCCTGCGGCGGGACGCCCGACGGCTCGGCCGCTTCCTGACCGACGACTGGCGGTGGCTGCGGAAGCGGATCCGCCGCCAGGGCAACCTGCGGATCGGCAAGTTCAACGGCGGCCAGAAGCTCAACGCCGTGCTGGTGGCCGGGACGTTGCCCGTCATGCTCGCCACCGGCGCCATGCTCCAGTGGCACGACCGGCTCAGCGACTCGTGGCGCACCGGGGCCACCTTCGTGCACGACTGGGGCTACGTGGGCCTCGGCCTGCTCGTGCTGGGCCACATCCTCAAGGCGCTGGCCGACCCGGTGTCCATGCAGGCCATGCGCCGCGGCACCGTCCCGCGCCGCTGGGCGCTGGAGGAGCACCCCCGCTGGCACGACGAGCTGCCGGTGTCGGAGCCCACCGAGGCCGGTGCCCCGGCGGAGGGAGGGGCGGCGGCCGCCACGCCCTACGATGACCCCCGTTCTGACCAGCCCTGAGGAGATCACCCGTGGACGTGCGAATCGGTGTCAGCCAGACGGCCAAGGAGCTCGACGTCGAGCTGCCCGAGGACGCTGACGTGACGGCCATCAAGGCCGACCTCGACCAGGCCATCGCCGACAGCGCCACCTTCTGGATCACCGACAAGAAGGGCCGCCAGGTCGGCGTGCCGGCCGAGAAGATCGCCTACTTCGAGATCGGTGCACCGGAGTCCGGTCGCCGCATCGGCTTCGGCGGCTGACCGAGGCCCCGGTGACCTCGAGCCCGATCGGCCGGCGGCGTTGACCGCGCTGCTCGACCGCAAGCTGCTCTTCGTCACCGGCAAGGGCGGGGTGGGCAAGAGCACCATCGCCGCCTCGCTCGGCCTGCTCGCCGCGGAGCAGGGCAAGCGCACCCTCGTCTGCGAGGTCGACGCCAAGGGCAACCTGGCCGACTTCTACGAGGCCGGCCCCACCGGCTTCGACGCGCGAGCTGCAGCCGGGCCTGTGGGCCATGTCGATGAACACCGAGGAGTCGCTCAAGGAGTACCTGAGCCTCCAGCTGAAGATCCCGTTCCTGGCCAAGATCGGGCCCCTGGCGCGCACCTTCGACTTCATCGCCAACGCCGCGCCGGGCGTGAAGGAGATCCTCACCATCGGCAAGCTGGCCTGGGAGGTCCGCGAGCGGCACTACGACCTCGTGGTGGTCGACTCGGTGGCCACCGGCCACATCGTCGGCCAGCTCACCGCCCCGCAGGCCATCAACGAGCTGGTGCAGGTGGGCCTGGTGCGCAACCAGACCCAGTGGATGCTCGACATCCTCACCGACCCGGAGCAGACCGGCGTGGTGATCGTCTCGGCGCCGGAGGAGATGCCGGTTGCGGAGACCATCGACCTCGCCGCGCGCCTCGACGCCGAGACCGACGTCGACCTCGCCGCCATCGTGGTCAACCGGGTCCTCCCCGAGCTGTTCAGCAGCCGTGAGGAGGCGCTGTTCGACGCCCTCCGCGACCCCGCCCGCGTGCAGGCCCTCTCCGACGCAGCCGGCGGCGACGTGGGCCCGGTGCTCGATGCCGCCGAGTTGGCCGTCACCCTCCGCCGGACCCGAGCCGGGCACCTGGCCACGCTGCGCGAGGCGGTCGCCCCGCGGTTGCCGCTCATCTACGTGCCCTACCTGTTCACCCGCAGCCACGGCGCCCGCGCCACCCGCCAGGTGGCCGAGCTGCTGGGCGAGGAGCTCTAGTGGCCACCGCCAAGAAGCCCCGCGCCAAGGCGGCCGACCGCGACAAGGTCGACCCCGACAAGGTCCGCACCCTCGAGCAGCTGCTGGCCACCAAGGAGATCGTGATCTCCTGCGGCTCCGGCGGCGTCGGCAAGACCACCACCGCGGCGGCCGCCGCGCTGATGGCCGCCACGCACCTGGGCGGCAAGGTCCTGGTCCTCACCGTCGACCCGGCCAAGCGCCTGGCCAACGCCCTCGGCCTCGAGCGGTTCGGCAACACCGAGACCCGCGTGCCGGCCGAGGCCTTCGCCGCCGCCGGCATCGAGCCCCGCGGCGAGCTGTGGGCCGCCATGCTCGACACCAAGCAGTCGTGGGACGACCTGGTGGCGCGCCACGCCCCGGACGACCGCACGCGAGAGCAGATCCTCGCCAACTCGCTCTACCAGAACATCTCCGGGCGCTTCGTGCAGAGCCACGACTACATCGCCATGGAGCGGCTCTACGAGATCCACCAGTCCGGCGCCTACGACCTCATCGTGGTCGACACCCCGCCCACCCGGAACGCCATCGACTTCCTCGAGGCGCCGGATCGCATGGCGGAGTTCTTCTCCTCCAAGCTGCTGCGCTGGCTGACCGCCCCCAGCAAGTCCCGGGTCATGAGCCTGGCGTCGAAGCCCTTCTACACGGTGGCCGATCGCATCCTCGGCTCGCAGTTCCTCGAGGACATCGCCACCTTCTTCTCGCTGTTCCAGACCATGGCGCCCGGCTTCGTCGAGCGGGCCGAGGCCGTCACCAAGACCCTGGCTGACCGACGCACCACCTTCCTCGTGGTCTCCACCCTGGAGGCGGCACCGCTGCACGAGGCCGAGTTCTTCATCGAGGCGCTCGACGAGCGCAAGCTCCACCTCGGCGCCCTGGTGCTCAACAAGGTGCTGCCCGCCTACCTCCGCCGCACCGCCACCACCGGCGTCGCCAAGCGGTTGGTGGCCGACCCCGCCGGCCTGGCCGAGGCGGTCGGCGACGTGGGCGACGCCGAAGACCTGGCCCGGGTGCTGTCGACGGTGGGGGAGAGCTTCCTCAACTACCAGGTGGTGGCCAAGCGAGAGGCCGAGCAGCGCGCCGGGCTGGCCCGCAGCCCCGAGGTCGTCGCCGCCGTTCCGTACTTCGACGCCGACATCCACGACCTCGCCGGCCTCCTCCAGCTCGGCGAGAAGATCTGGCGCTGACGGCGGTCCTGGCCTCGCCGGTTTTCGCTGGCCCGCGCCGGCTCCTCGGACGCTTGGATCGAGCAGATTCCTGCGATCTCTCCGTAGCAATCGCGATCGAACAGGTGTACGATCAGAGGCATGGACCTGATCGACGACGTGGACGCGGTGGACCTCGCGGTCGGCGCGTTGGTGGCCGGTCAGCGTGGGGCGCTGCACGCGCCGGCGAACTCGGTGATCACGTCGTCGCTGTGGGACCTCGAGCGCGACGTCGTGCTGCTCGAGGCCGCCCGCACGCAGATGGTGGGCGAGTGGGTGGCCCGGGGCCTGCACGGGCTCGATGGCTCCCGCTCCCCGGCGGCTCGCCTGGCGCGCGAGACGGGCTGCTCCGCCACCGCCGCCAAGGTGGTGGTGCGCCGGGCCCGCAAGCTGCGGACCATGCCGGTGACCGCCGCCGCGTTCGAACGGGGAGAGCTGTCCACCGACAAGGTCGACGAGCTGTGCCGGGCCAACGGCAAGAAGCGCCAGGACCGCTTTGCCGAGGCCGAGGAGCGGTTGGTGGCCGACGCCAAGCGCCTGTGCTTCGCGGACCTGCAGCACGTGCTGGCCGTCTGGCGCGACGCCGCCGATGCCGAGGCCGCCGACGACGCCGCGCAGCGCGACATCGACGGATCGCACTTCGCAGCGGTGAGGTCCTACCGCGGCACCATCGACCTGCACGGCCGGCTCGATCCGGTCCGGGGGGCGATCGTCTGCGGCGAGCTGGAGCGGCTCGAGCAGCACCTGTGGGAGCAGGACTGGGCCGAGACCCGCGCCACCTGGGGCGACGACGCCACCGTCGACAAGGTCGCCCGCACCCCCGGGCAGCGGCGCGCCGCAGCCGTCACCCTCATGGCCGAGCGGTCCGCCGCCATGGCGCCCGGGTCCACGCCGGCCCGGCCCCTCTTCACCGTGATCATCGATCCCGCCACGGCCGAGCGGGTGTGCGAGCTCTCCAACGGCACCGTCGTGGGCCCGGGCCACCTGGCCCCGTTCATCAGCACCGCCGACCTGGAGCGGGTGGTGTTCGGTCCGGGTGGCCGGGTGCTCGACGTCGGTCGCCGGTCCCGCTTCTTCCGGGGCGGGCTGCGCCGGGCCATCGAGGTCCGCGACCGCCACTGCACCTTCCCGGGCTGCCGGGAACCAGCGGAGCGCTGCGACGTCGACCACATCGTCGAGTGGACCGACGGCGGCGAGACCACCCAAGCGAACGGTCGCCTGCGCTGCGGCCCCCACAACCGCCAACGTCCCGGCCGCCGCACCCCCGCCCCACCCGACCCCATCGACGACCTCGACGACGAGTGGCCCGACCCACCCCCAGCCGCGGGCTGCACCCCGTCCGTCGCCTCGGACGATCCCCTCGACAGCCGACCCGACGCCGGGCCACCACCCGACCCCGGCCCCTAGGTCCACCGGCCGGAACCGATCCAAGCTCACCCGATGCGGCCGCTCCGGCGGCCCCATCGGCGCGGGCCTGCGGAGCTTGTCCTACATCGACCAACGTCTTGCACCGTCTCCAGACATTAGATCGGCGCTGCTCCTGAGCGGCCCATCGGGGACGCTGCCGGTCCCGTTGTGTTGGGATTGCTTGGGCTGTGAGACAGTTTGAGTCATGACATCGGCGGGTGGGAGTTCCGTTCCGGGTTGGGTCATCGGGCCGGCGCTCGATCTCTTCACGGACGACAACCGTTCCAAAGTCCAGGGCGTTCTCGGCCGCCCCCACGCGGTGGTTTTCGGATGGCAGTACCACTTCGCTGGCGGATCGGGCCGGACAACAGTGGTCTTCACGGCCTACGCCGAATACCTCGCGTGCATTTCGGAGGCCCGTCCGGGCGATCACTTCACGCTCTACGATCTCGACTCGCTCATCCCGCTCGCATTCCTGCAACGCGCGGTCACGTCGACCGATCGTCACGAGCTGCCTGAAGCCGACTGGGAGTTGGTCGCACAGCGGCTTCGGAGGGGCCAGGACATGGTTCTCGTGCGCCGGTCCGTGGCATCGAGCGGAGCCAGCGAGGTTGAGGTGTTCGAACCGACGACTCCGGAAGACGAATGGCTCGCCGACCTCCGGGACGCCGTGAGGTCCCGGGGAGGTGAACTGTTGGGGTTCGAAGCTGCGATCCTTGACGCTGGCGTGACGGGGATCGTCTCATCGGTCACCCCGACGTCGGGTGAAGGCCGCATCCATGCCCTGGTTGATGCAAAGCGACCAGATCGAGACGGAGCGGTTCCTCTTTCGGGGCCTTACTGAGGCCGTCCCGTATCGCCGGGGCGAGGATGCCGCAGACGGGCACTTGGTGGGCACCCTGGCCCCACTTCTATGGAGAAGGTCGGGCAGCAACGTGCGAGGCTTGGAGGGTGACGAGCGGCGACCTCGGCCAGGTCCGAGACCGGATTGATCGAATGGTGGCGTTTGGGAAGACGGCGGCGATCTTCGGCTTCGAAGGGCACCACCTCCACCTCCGCCCGCCCCTACCGCTCGAGGTGCTTCACCAGGCGGAGCAGGCGGGTGGGTATCGGCTGCCGGAGCCCTACCGGCAGTTCCTCATCGAGATCGCCGATGGAGGTGCCGGTCCCGGGTACGGCCTCTTTCCCTTCGGCACCAGCGGCGACACCGCTGAGGACACCCGCCCGTGGGGACCCGACGTCGGCGATCCGGCTCGGCCGTTCCTCCACGAACGGCTGTGGAACCTGTCCGATGCCGAACTGACACTGCCGGAGAACCTCGCCGAGGACGATCAGGACGCCTGGTTCGAGGCGCACGACCGGGTCTACTTCGACCCAATCCTCACCGATGGGTCGATCCCGATCGCCCACATGGGATGTGCGATGTGGGTGTTGCTGGTCGTGACTGGCGATCGCGCAGGAGAGGTCTGGCTAGACGAGCGGGCGAACGCTGGCGGAATCCGGCCCATCAAGGCGAACGGCTTCGATGACTGGTACCTCGCCTGGGTGGACGAGGTGGAGCGGCAGGTGGGCGCCTCACTGACCGACCGGCGCCGGTGGCCCCAAAGTCGTCGTCACGAGTCTTGACACTGCTGCGCTGGCCACGGCCCGGTGCCCCCTGCCGCTGCGTCGAGGTCACCCATCGGGCACCCTGACTGGCAGACTCCGGCGGTGGGCAGCGCAAACCTCGAAGTGCCTTGACCTCACCCGCGCCGACCTCTCCGCCAGCGCCGTCACTCCTGGGCCAGCACGGCCGCAAGGTGTGCGCAGCGACGTACTTCGTTGCGTGGTCGGCCTGGCTCCTCGTCTTGGACTACGACGCCTTGCTCCACGAGGACTCCGGGCCTCAACGAGGTCTTGCTGACGGGCGCCTGGTCGTCGTGCTCGTTGCGTACCTCCTTGGATGCCATGCGATGACCGGCTGGTTCTCGTGGCGCATCTCACGATCAGCCGTGTCGGGACAGCTCGTGCTGGCTGGGTCGGTCGGCGAGTTCGTCGGCTACCTCGTGCTCGTGGCCTTCACCAGCGGGTTCCCGGTGATCTAGGGCCGGAGTGCCCGGGGTGCGGGACTTCGCCACCTGATGGGATCAGTGCGGAGAGGAACCCTGGCGGATCGAAGCGGTGCTCAACCAAGTTCACCGCTACGACCGGGTCAGCGGCTTCGACCCGGGCAACCTGGCCAGACCCGGAGCGGGGCGGAGTGGATCGCAGAGGCATGGAAGGAACTCGGTTCCCGACCGGAGGTTCCGGATCGTGCCTTCATCGTCAGCTACGAGAACGAGCCCAACGCCAGCGGCCGCCCCACGTCCTCGAACGCCGAATCGTGGATGTTCTCGCCCGCTCGCTCGGTTGGACGGGGAGGTAACCGGCGCCGTATCAAGACCGATGCGCGGGCAAGCTTCGACGGTGCCACCCAAGCCATCCCTGCTCGCTCTCCAATGCGCCGACCTCGACGCGACCGCTGCCTTCTACGAAGATCTCGACTTCGTGTTCACGGAGGAGCAGCACGGAAGCGACCCTCGGAACCTGGCCTATCCCGGCGACGGCTGGGTGCTCGAGCTGCACCCGCTTGCGACGGGTGATCGCTCGCCGCCGCACCCGCCACGGTTGGGTCTGCGCGCCGACGACCTGCCCCGAGTCCTGAGCCAAGTGGGACAGGGCACGATCGGCGACGACGGCCACGCCGTGGTCGTGGACCCCGATGGGCGCAAGGTCGACCTGGTTGCCCACGAGGCCGAGCCCCGGGTCTCGGCTTGGCTCGTGCTGTCCACCCCCGATCCGATCGACCTCTCGTTCGTCGGGCCACTGCTCGGCAGACAGAGCCGGGCGATCGAGGTGGCCGGGCAGCCGAGGGCGATGCCGACCGGGAGGCAGAGTCGAACACCTCGCACGTCCTCTTGGTCAGGAGAGACCGTGGTGCGCCGGACCTCTGACGTGCACGACGTGGTCGTCGAAGTGCTCGGTGATCTCGACGCCGTTCGCGACGTCCACCTCAAGCTCTTGCGGGACCACGGGCTGACCGCGGCCATCTGCGTCTCGGTCCGAACCGACGACGCCACCGCGGTCGGCACGCTCGACCGTTCCCTCCTGAGGCGCCTCGTGGACCTCGAAGTCGAGCTCGACCTGAACCTCTACGTGGAGGGCTAGATCCTGCAGGTCGATGTCGCCGGGCAGCGATCCCTGAGGCGGCGCTAGTCGCGGCCTTGGAGCATGCGCTTGATGGCCGTCAGGACGGCGGCGACGGGGATGAGCACCAGCGAGGCCGGGCCGAGGACGGCCCAGGTGTTGTTGAAGCCGGCGGAGTTGACCAGCTTCACCTGGTGGAGGTCGTCTTGGATGACGTCCTCGCCGGGGTCGAGCGGCTCGTGGCCGCCACGCTTGAGGCTGGTCACGGCTGCTCCTCGAGGTCGGCGCGGGGCACCGACGGGGTGCTGGGGAGGGCGTAGGTGGAGGTGGCGTAGGCCACCAGCTCGTCGTTGGCCTCGGAGTAGATGCGGACCGCGACGAGCGCTTGGCGGCGACCGAGCTTGAGCAGCTCGCCGGTGGCCCGCAGCGCGGCGGGCGGGGGCTTGCGGAGGAAGTCCATGGCCAGGTGGCTGGTGACGGTGAGGAACTCGGGGCCGATCCGCGACACCACCGCCACGTAGGCCACGGTGTCCGCCAGGGTCATGAGCGTGGGCCCCGAGATCGTGCCGCCCGGCCGCAGCTGCCCGTCGGCGAACGGCTGGCGCAGCTCGACGCCGTCATCGTCGGCCCGCACCACCTGGATCCAGTGCTCGGCGCCGGGGAAGGCGGCCGAGAGGAAGGCGTTGAGCTGGTCGGGGTCCATGGCCACCATGGCCGGGACCCTACCGACCCCTACCCTGGGGCCGTGGCCTCCCTCGCCGAGATCGTCCGCAAGCAGTCGCGCCTGACGCTGGCCGAGATCGTGCACCTCCAGCGCCTCGTGGCGTCCTGGAACATGCTGGCCGACTTCTGCTTCTCGGACCTCCTGCTGTTCGTGCCGATCTCGGGCACCATCGACACGCCCGAGGGCGACGGCGACTTCATGGTGGTGGGCCACGTCCGACCCTCCACCACCCAGACGCTCTACCGCCACGACCTCATCGGCGAGCAGGTGAGCGACGCCGAGCGGCCCCTCGTCACCCGCTCCATGCGGCTCGAGGAGATCATCGAGGGCGAGATCACCGTCAGCGCCGTGCGCGAGCGGGTGCGGGTGCTGTGCATCCCGGTACGCCACGACGGGCGCACCATCGCCGTGCTGTCGCGCGAGTCGACGCCGTCGGTGGGCCGATCGCCCGGCGAGCTCGAGCGGACCTACGTCGACATCTTCAACCGCTTCGCCCGCATGATCGCCAGCGGCGACTTCCCGTACCCGATCGAGGACTCCGACTCGAAGGAGTCGCCCCGGGTGGGCGACGGCGCGGTGGTGCTCGACCGGGCCATGTGCGTGGAGTACGCCTCGCCCAACGCAGTGTCGGCGCTGCACCGCATGGGCGTGCACGCCAACACCGAGGGCATGCGCCTGGGCGAGCTGGGCCTCGACGACGAGCCGGTGGTCGACGCCTTCACCGTCGCCAAGCCGATCACCCAGGAGATCGAGCGGGGCGAGGTCATCATCCTCCTGCGCTGCATCCCGATGCTCGACTCCCAAGGCGTGTCCGGCGCGGTGGTCCTCTTCCGCGACGTCACCGAGGTCCGCCAGCGTGACCGGCTGCTGCTCTCGAAGGACGCCACCATCCGGGAGATCCACCACCGGGTGAAGAACAACCTGCAGACCATCTCGTCGCTGCTGCAGCTGCAGGCCCGGCGCACCGGGTCCGACGACGCCAAGTCGGCCATCGCCGAGTCGGTCCGCCGGATCAGCTCCATCGCCCTGGTGCACGAGACGCTGTCGCGCGAGGCCGGCGAGGACGTCGCCTTCACCGACATCCTGCGCCCACTGGTGCAGATGGTGGCCGAGGCCGTGTCGTCGCCGGATCGCCACATCGACTTCGAGGTCACCGGCGACGCCGGCACCCTGCCGGCCCAGATCGCCACCCCCATGGCCGTGGTGCTCACCGAGCTGCTGCAGAACACCGCCGACCACGCGTTTCCGCCGGAGGAGGAGCGGGGCCGTGCGGACCGGGTGCGGGTGGAGCTGGAGTCCGACGACGCCGGCATCGCCATCCGCGTGGTCGACAACGGGGTGGGCGTGCCCGAGGGCTTCAGCGTCGAGACCGCCAAGGGCCTGGGCCTCAGCATCGTGCGGGCCCTGGTGACCTCGGACCTGCGGGGCACCATCGACCTGTTCGAGCCGCTCGACGGCGGGCCCGGCACGGTCATCGAGCTGCGCATCCCCTTGGAGACCATCGCCAACTAGGGCGAAAACGAGAGATGCCGGCCCGTG
Organism: Aquihabitans sp. G128; assembly: GCF_019048865.1. Classification (GTDB taxonomy): domain Bacteria; phylum Actinomycetota; class Acidimicrobiia; order Acidimicrobiales; family Iamiaceae; genus Aquihabitans. The sequence continues at coordinate 4,593,940 of NZ_CP077604.1, forward strand.
TGGCCGGCATCGTTCTTCGCGGGGGGAGCGCTTCGCCGGGGCACGCGCCGCCCCGGCGGTTCAGATCAGGTGGTGCTCAGGCCGTGCGGCGCTGGCGAGCGGCGTACTGCTTGCGCAGCTTGCGGCGCTCCTCCTCGGAGGTGCCGCCCCAGATGCCGGAGTCCTGGTTGGTGGCGAGGGCGAACTCGAGGCAGGCGGTCTGGGCGTCACACTGGCGGCAGACGGCCTTGGCGTTCTCGATCTGCTCGATGGCCGGGCCGGTGGTGCCGACCGGGAAGAACAGATCGGGATCGGTGTCCCGGCAAGCGGCGGTTCGACGCCACTCGTCGGATGCGATGGTGAGCGAGAGCAGGTGAGCAGAACTCAGAGCCACGGGTGCCTCCAGACACGACGGGTGTCACGATGGCGAGATGCTCGTGACTTGCTTCACATGCCGTTCCGCTCTGCTGGATTTGCAGGAGCGGTCGGCGGGGCCGTATGGACGGTAGTGGCCGGTGCTTCCTCCTGCAAGCAGTTTTTCGCAGAATTTTCACACGTTGGACGCATTGGGCTAGGGCCGGGTTCACACGGGCGACACGGCAGGGTCGCGCGGCTTCCGGCGGCCATCGACCGAGGTCAGCGGGGTGATCGGTGCGTCCGATGGCGTGCGGGCAAGGCAGCGGCGGGACGGGTGGACGCCCCGACAGGCTGGCGCGATCGCTGCTCGCCATGTCCGTCTTGTGACGGACGACCGCTCGCGGGAGACATCCCGCCTGACCTCGTTCCGTGCCGACGGCGTCGTGCTGCGTGGCGCCTACGCTCCGCCCATGGTCCGGGTCATCGCACACCGGGGCGCCTCCAAGGCCGCCCACGAGAACACCATCGAAGCGTTCCACCTGGCGAAGGAGCTCGGTGCCGACTGGGTGGAGCTCGACGCCCGCCGCACCCGAGATGGCGCCGTCGTGGTGCACCACGACGCCCAGCTGCCCGATGGACGCGACATCGTCGCCCTCGATCGCGCCGACCTGCCGGCCTCGGTCTGCGACCTGACCGCCGCGCTCGATGCGTGCGCCGGGATGTCGGTGAACATCGAGATCAAGAACTGGCCCGACGACGTCGACTTCGACTCGACCTTCGCCGTCGCCGACTTCGTGGTGGCCGAGGTGGGTCGCCGCGGCTCGCACGCCGAGGTGCTGGTGTCGTGCTTCCACCGCGCCACCCTCGACCACGTCCACGCCGGCGACGCCGCCATCCCCACCGCCTTCCTCCACCACTACGAGGACCGCTCGTGGGACGAGGTGGCCGCCGACGTCGCGGCCGCCGGCCACGTCGCCCTGCACCCGTGGGACGGCGTGGTCGACCAGGACCTGGTGGGCGCGGCGCAGGCCCACGGACTCGAGGTCAACGTGTGGACCGTCGACGACCCCGAGCGCATGGCGGCCCTCATCGCCCTCGGCGTGGACGGCCTCTGCACCAACGTCCCCGACGTGGCCCGCTCGGTGGTCGACGGCCGCTGAGTCAGCTGCGCCCGACGGTGGCGGCGAGCCGCCGGCGGACGCGGTGGAGGCGCACGTGGTCGAGCGCCGCTCGGGGGGCGACCGCGACCGCTCCGACGGCGGCCACCGTGGCCGCCGCGAGGAGGTCGACGTCGCTCGGTGAGGTGTCGGTGAGCGCGGCGGCCACCACGGCCAAGGCCTGCGAGGCGATCACGCCCTCCACCACCCGGTCCTCGATCCCCTCGTCGTGGGACCGCCGCGCTGCGGGCGGGTGGCGCGCCGCGACCGCCCGGCGGCGGAGGTGTTCGGCCGAGACCTTGCTGGCGATGCCGTTGATCCAGGCATCGATCGGTCCTCGGTCGGGGCGGTAGCTCGCCCGACCGGCCCAGGCTCGAGCGAAGGCCTCGTCGCACAGGTCTTCGGCCTCGTCTCGCCCGTGGCGGCGACGCAAGCGCTGCACCAGCTGCGGGCGGAGGCGGGGAAACGCCTCCGAGAAGTGCTGTTGGACCTGGTCCACCGTCGACCCCTCGGATCGAGCGCCATGCCCAGGAGCGCGTGCGAAGGGCCGACGCTAGTCGTGGGATGCAGAACCGCATCACCCAGGAGGGTGAGACACATGTCACGCTCACGACGTGAAAGGTCGCCGGGGTCAACGACCAAGAGCAGGGTGGCGGTGCGCTCCGGCGCCGCCACCGAGCCTGCTCGGTCCGAGCAAGGGTTGCCACGGTGGAGCGCGAGGGAACGGTTCGGCGGTCGATGACCAAGCGGCCGATCAGCATCGAGTACGCCACCGACGGCTCCGGCAGCTCCGCCTTCGGCACCGCCTGGCGCCAGGGCACCGCGGCGTTCGTGCGGATCCCGACGACCTCGACCACCCCCGGGTACGGCCTGGTCACGTCGACCACCGACCCGGACGGCAGGGTGAGCGCCACCAGCTACACCGATGCTGCTGCGGGGCTCGGCCCCGAAGACGGCCTCGCCACCTCCACCACCACCGACCCTGCTGGCCTGGCGCTGGTGAACAGCACCACGTACGAACCCCTGGGCACCGGCTACCGCCGAGAGGTCTCCCACCAACTCCCCACCGGCGCCGCATCGACGGTGGCCACCAGCTATTACGGCGCCACCGAGACCGCAGCGCTGCCGGCCTGTGCCGGCGGGGCCACGGTGAACCAAGGCGGCATGGCAAAGACCGTGCGATCGGCGGACCCGGCCGGGTCTGGCACCAACGGCATCATCCGGGAGACCCGCTACGACGCCCAGGGCCGCGAGGCGGCCACCCGGGTCGGGAGCGACCCGTGGACCTGCACCACCTTCGACGCCCGCAGCCGGCCCACCCGGGTGGCGGTGCCGGCGCTCAGCGGGGCGCCGGGCCGGGTCACCGACACCGACTACGCGGTCAACGGCAACCCGTTGGCCACCTCGAGCTCCGACACCGTCGACGGCGGTACCGCTCGGACGGTGACGACGTCGGTGGACCTGCTCGGTCGCACCCGCAGCTACGTCGATGCCTGGGGCAACACCACCACGACCACCTACGACGCCGTCGGCCGCGAGGCGACGGTGGTGTCGCCGGTGGGCACCGAGACCTCGACCTATGACGCGGACGGCAACGACGGCCCGACGGTGCTCGATGGCACGACCCTGGCCACCCCGCACTACGACAGCGCTGGCCGCCTGGACTGGGTCCAGTACGCCAACGGCACCAAGTCCGATCCGGTGCCCCGGGACGTGCTGGGGCGTGAGGTCGGCGGGACGTGGCGCAACGTGAGCGACAACAGCTCGCTCTTCACCGAGGCCGCCACCCTCAGCCTCGCCGGGGACATCACCGGCATCACCACCGACGGCAACGACCCGCACCCGGGTGCGGACTACGTGTACGACAACGCCGGGCGCCTCACCCAAGCCTGGACGACCACCCGCAACGCCTCCGGCGCCGTGGGCACCCAGCACAGCACCTACGGCTACGGCACCGCCGATGCCGGCTGCGCGGCCGGCACCCAGGCCAACGCCGGTCGGAACACCAACCGCACCAGCCAGACCATCGGCGACGCACCTTCGGCGGTGACCACCACCTACTGCTACGACGCCGCCGATCGCCTCGTGGGCACCACCGAGGCCGGGGTCGGCACCATCGCCTACGACGCTCACGGGAACACCACGTCGGTCTGGGGCGAGCAGCGGGGCTACGACGCATCGGATCGGCACGCGACGACCACGAAGGGCTCGACGGTGGTGAGCTATGACCGTGACGGATCGGATCGGATCATCGCTCGGACCTCGGCGGGGGGTGCGTCGCCGAACGTGGAGCGCTATGGGTTCGCCGGTGATGGTGATGCGCCGGACGTGGTGATGGACGGCACGGGTGCGGTGATCGAGCGTGACCTGTCGCTGCCGGGTGGGGCGTTGCTGACCAGGGCGGCGGCCGGGGACACGTGGTCGTTGCCGAACCTGCACGGTGACACGGTGGTGGTGACCGATGGTGCGGGGACGGTGGCCGGCGTGGAGCGCACGTACGACCCGTTCGGTCACACCACGGGGCAGCCGTTCGTGGACGACTCAGCGGGTCCGATGGACGCGGCGTGGTTGGGCCAGCACCAGCGGATGACCGAGCACGAGGATGGCCTGGCGCAGACGATAGAGATGGGTGCCCGCCAGTACGACCCGACGTTGGGCCGGTTCTTGGAGGTGGACCCGGTCGAAGGCGGCTCCGCCAACGACTACGACTACACGTCCGGCGATCCGGTCAACGGCCGCGACCTCGACGGCAACTGCGGTACATTCGGCAACCCCTGGAAGAAGTGTGGGAGTGGCCACAAATACAATCGGGGATTTCTTGGTGGCGCTTTCACGCATCCCAGTGGTATCTACCGTCACGCGACGCGGCATTGCCGACATCTGTGCAACGGACTCCGGCACCCGATGCACCACCTCTGGAACCACATACGCCACGGACGAGCTTGGCGTGCGGTCCGAACCCTCGGCTACTTTGCCGAAGCCGGATACTCGATCGGGGCAGGTTCGGCGTCTTGCCTCGAGACGCTAGGCGCTGGATGCGCTGCTGGGGTCGCCGGTTATCTCCATGGCATGTACAGCGCAGGTCAATCACTGCGAAGCTATAGAAGCTACTCCCGTCAACACCCGCACCGATGGCTCGATTGACGTGACTTCTTCTGGTCGCTCCGCAGCGAAATCCTTCGCAACGCTTCTGCCGCTACTGGTCGCCGTGGTCGCTGCCTTCAACCTCATCGACAACGTTTGGCGACGGGACTGGGTGGGCGCTTTCCCTCCACTGATCGCCGCGATCTCCTTCGCCGTGCTCTGGCGAGTTGTGTCAGAATGACGGTTCAGTCGGAGGGCGGCTAGCGGTGCTCTCGACGCAAGGCGTGGCGGCAGGTGGTCAATCAGGGAATTCGGGCAGCGCTACAGAGGGCTCGAGACGGAGCGGTCGAAGGGGCTCCAGTGGTGACCGCTGATGGGTCGGGGGGCGTGGGTGGAGAGGAGCGCACCTATGACCCGTTCGGTCACACCACGGGGCAGCCGTTCGTGGACGACTCGGCGGGTCCGATGGACGCGGCGTGGTTGGGCCAGCACCAGCGGATGACCGAGCACGAGGATGGCTTTGCGCAGACGATCGAGATGGGTGCCCGCCAGTACGACCCGACGTTGGGCCGGTTCTTGGAGGTGGACCCGGTCGAAGGCGGCTCGGCCAACGACTACGACTACACGTCCGGTGATCCGGTCAACGGCCGCGACCTCGCGGGTACCATGTGCTTCATCAAGTGTGGCTGGCGTCGAAAGGCGCGTAGTGGCCTTCGCTTTGCAAAGCATGCGGCTCTCAATGTGATAGCAGTCGGGCCCTATGCCGTCTACTACGGTACATATCGACTGCGTCGGGGCATGCGTCATCGCGGCTGGCTGCATCGTCATACAAACTTCTTGCGGCGAGTCGAGCGGGTCGGCCTACGCGGCGACGCAACCATTGACCGGTGGAAGGGAGAAGCGGTCGGCGACGAAGGGGTTAGAGGGTACGTAACTCCTTGGCACACTTGGACCAATGGTAGGTTGCGGTTTCTTCGCGGACCCAAAGTCTACCTTCCAGGTATTCATCGCAATGGCAAGGTCGACATTGACTAGATCCAAAGGTGAGCGAACTATCTGGTTTGCCTGCCTACTACTGGCCATGTTGACAGGCTGCTCTGACCCTACCGGAGGCGGTTTCGGATTCTCGTTCAGGAATGACCTAAGCACACGGGTCTCCGTGAGGTATTGTGAAGATCGAGGCTGCAAGTCGATCGATTGGACGGAGTCTGTTGCCGCCGGGGCGACTCTTCGTGTTTCGAGCCTTGCGCAGGGTTTCGAAGAGTACTATCAGATAGTGCCGATAGACCGGAATCAATCGCCGAGGTGCTTCGTCTTTCGCTTCAGAAGAAGTCGGAAGGATTTGGTAGTAGATGTCTCTACTGGACGAAGATGCATGCGGTAAGCTACGTCGGTATGGGGTGAGCAGCGGGGCCACGACGCATCGGACCGGTACGCGATGACTACGAAGGGCTCGACGCTGGTGAGCTGCTTCTCCGGAGCCGCAGGGCTGGCAGCGCTCGGAGGCTTGGCGATGGGTAGCTTCCGCCAGGTCACCCTGGCAGACGCCAAACGATACCTGAGCTGCGACCGTGATGGCTCGGATCGGATCATCGCCCAGAGGAGCGGAGGGGTGAAGGTGGGGAGCTACCGGTGACCCGCACGTGGACGGAACGAGCCTTCGTGCTGCTGACTGCGGGCACGTTCGCCATCGACCCGGTGGGACGGTCGCGGGTTCACGCGCGGCTTGCGTCAGTGGCGAGCATCGTCTCGCTCCTGTCCGTGTGGCAGTTGGTCCAGACCCTGAGCACGCCCGTGGCGCTGGCCCTGGCTCCCTTCGCGCTGTGGGGCATGGCGCTCGGCCTCCTTGGCATCGTGGATCCGGACCTGGGCTATCCGAACTGGGTGCCGGCTCACCGCCGGCGACGGAGGTGAGCCTTGTGGATCAAGCGATCGACCATGGAGGCAAGAGGTGAAGCGGTTCGAGATCTGGCACCTCCGAAGTCGAGCATTCTGCACCATCGTCCTTCTTCCGATCTTGCTCGTGTACGTCGTCACAACCGTGTTCGAGCCGCAGGCGCGGAGGACTGCCGTGCTCTGTTGCGGCGTGGTCTCGCTGGCCTTCTTCTTGGCGGGACTCCTTGGGATCATCACCCCCGAGGACGACTAGCGGAGCTTCGGTGCTGGCCGAGGCGCTCTGGTTTGCACCACGGCGGAGCGGTCGGTCAGACGGTGTCGAAGGGTGGCGGAGCGGGCTGGGCGGCGCCGCAGAACATGCAGGTGGCTCGGCCCTTGGGGACGGCCGATGAGCACTGGGGGCAGGTCGTTGCCGGGCGGGTGCGGCGGCCGTCGATGCTGCCGTCACGGGCGTCGATCTCGGTCACCTTGGCGGCCAGCTGCTCCTCGGTGACGCCGAGCTTCTCCGAGGCCAGTTCCCACAGGGCGTCGGTCAGCAGGAGCAGCCGCTCGAGGCGGTCCTCCAGCCGGTAGGCCTGGTCACGGGCGCTGTCGAAGCGGCCGTCGGCGGCGGTCTCGGCCAGCATCTGGTCGCTCTGGAGCGCCCGGATGTTCATCTCCTGGTGCAGGTCCCACAGTCCCATGGCCCTCCATCGGCCACCCCGTCGCCGACCTGAGCCGAGGCCCGCCGGAGGGTGGCGACCAGCGGATCGGTCGGACTCAGACCTGGAAGTCGAGCGGGACGACGAGGTCCATCACGTCGGGGACGTGGCGGAGCTCGACGCGGGTGATCTCGCCGAGGTAGTCGCCGTCGACCTGGTAGGGGAACGGCTTGCCGTCGATGCCCTCGACCACCAGGCCGTCGACGTCGTGGCGGTAGTGGATGAAGGGGTCCTTTGCCAGGGTGCCGTTGGCGCGCAGGGCCTTGGCCACGATGCGCAGGAGGCGGTCGAGGCGCAGCGAGCGCACCGTCACCACGGCCAGGCCGTTCTCGAGGTTGGCCTCGGGGGCGATGTCGAAGGCCCGGTTGCCCACGTAGGTGTAGGGGTTCGTGTTGCAGGCCACCGTGAAGTAGCCGTCGTCGACGTGGTCGCCGTCGGGGTAGCGCACGGTGAAGTGCGGGTGCTTGTGGTCGTAGTGCGTGAACCAGGTGGTGATGCCGGCCCAGGCGAAGAGCGGGTGGCCGGCCCAGCGCTTGAGGCCTGACCGCTTCTCCACCTGCTCGACCAGGGCGGCGTCGTAGCCCATGCCGACGTGGAAGCAGTAGTACCGGCCGTTCACCGAGCCCAGGCCGACGCGGCGGATGGAGCCGGCCTCCATGGCCTCGAGCAGCACGGCGGTGGACTCGACCGGATCGTTGGGCAGGCCGAGGGTGCGGGCGAAGACGTTGGTGGACCCGCCGGGCAGCACGCCCAGCGCGGTCGAGGTCTCGGCCAGGCCGTTGGCGGCCTCGTTCACGGTGCCGTCGCCGCCGAGCACCACCACCACGTCGGTGCCGTCGGCCGCCGCGCCCTGGGCCAGGCGGGTGGCGTGGCCCCGGCGGGCGGTCTCCACCAGCTCGACGTCGTGGTCGCCGGCCAGCGCCTTGCGGATGACCACCCGCGTGCGGGCCGTGACCGAGGACGAGAACGGGTTGACGAGCAGCAGGACCTTCACGCGCCTCGAACGGTAGGCGAGGGGCCGCTCGCCGGGCGAAGGCACCGGACCGGGGGATGGCCCTGCCACGGGTCGGCGTGCGAAGCTGTCAGCTGCCGTCGGCGGATCCGGGCCGGCCGCCAGGACCTCCGGGGGGAGACCGAGATGCCAGCACTCGTCGGGCGCCGCACCATCCGTGCCGCCGCCCTGCTCGCCGTCGCGTCGCTGTTCGCACTGGGCGCCACGGCTTGCCAGCCCGCCCGCAGCACCGCCAAGGACAAGCCGATCCTGTTGATCCACGGGTGGGCCACCGGTGGCGCCACCAACTGCGGGTCCACCTTCGACACCATGATCGGGCGCCTCAAGGCCCAGGGCTTCACCGGCCCGTTCGTGAAGGTCGGCTTCTACACCGGCGACACCAACTGCGACATGACCCTGCGCTCGTGGGGCGACTTCGACAACGGGTCGTCGTGGAAGGACGTCGCCAAGGCCTTCTCGAAGTACGTCTACGAGACCTACACGAAGAACGGCAAGAGCGTCGACGTGGTGGGCTACTCCATGGGCGGGCTCATCGCCCGGGGCGCGGTCTACGGCGCCGAAGGCGGCCAGTCCGGCTTCTCGGCGCCGATCAAGGTCGAGGACGTGGCCACCCTCGGCGCGCCGCACTCGGGCGCCGCCTGGTACACCAACGGCTGCCTCTGGGGCCAGTGCAGCACCATGAAGCCGGGCGCCACCGACATCAAGTGGCTCAACGAGAACGGCAACCCGCAGGGCGTCGGCGGCACCGAGTGGACCGTCTTCGGGTCCGAGGCCGACCAGGTGACCCCGGTCGACTCGGGCCTCTACATGGTGGTGCCGGCCGCACAGAAGGTCCGCTACAGCGACATCCCGCACACCGGCGACGGGAACTGGACCTCCAGCCAGAAGGTGCTCGACCGCGTGGTCGTGGCCCTTGCGCAGCCGGGCGCCTGATCGTGCGCCCGACCGACGCCCTGCCGACCGTGACCCCGTCCCGCCGCCCCCGCCGGGGCCTGCACGCCCTGGCCCTGGTCGCCGTGGGCCTGCTCGCCACGCTCGGGGCCACCGCCTGCGAGCCCGCCCGCACCCCGGCCAAGGACCGCGTGGTGATCATGGTCCACGGCTACTCCGCCTTCGGCAACGGCGTGAACTGCAACAGCTCGTTCGGCACGCTGTCGAGCGCGCTTCGCAGCCGGGGCTTCACGGGCGACCTGGTCACCGTCGGCTTCTACGACAGCGACACCAACTGCAGCGTGAACCTGCGCAGCTGGGACAGCGGGATCTCGAACTCCTCGGCGTGGAAGACGATCGCCAAGGCCTTCTCGAAGTACGTCTACGAGACGTACACGAAGAAGGGGATCACCGTTGACGTGGTCGGCCACTCCATGGGCGGGCTCATCGCTCGCGGTGCCGTCTACGGCTCGGAGTCGGGCCAGTCGGGCTTCTCACCCAAGCTCCTCGTGGAGGACGCCGTGACCCTCGGGACCCCGCACAAGGGGGCCGCCTGGTACTCCACCGGGTGCCTGTACGGGCAGTGCTACCAGCTCAAGCCCGGCGCCGAGGACATCGTCTGGCTCAACCAGAACGGCAACCCGCAGGGCGCCAAGGGGACCGACTGGACCGTGCTGGCCTCCACCGCCGACGACGTCACCCCCGCCGACTCCGGCCTCTACATGGTGGTGCCGGCGGCGCGGAAGGTGACCTACGGGAACCTCGAGCACAGCGACTACCAGCAGGACGCGACCTCGATCGCGCGCATCGCCCAGGCCCTGAGCGACCCGGGCCTCTGAACCGGGCGGTCGGCGGGCGGACTGCGGCTGGGTACGCCGTTCGGGTGGACCCTGGCCGGGGCGCCCCGCGGATTTGGTGGCGGGCGGCGCGCCGTACAGAATCGGGCCATGAACGTGGTCGTCTGTGTCAAGCAGATCCCGGATCCCGCCGACCCCGGCGCGCTGAACCCGGATCACACCCTCAAGCGCGATGGCAAGCTCATCCTGGACGAGTCGGACTCGTACGGCGTTGAGATGGCCCTCCAGCTCGTCGACAAGGCCGGCGGCGGCGAGGTCACCCTCGTCTCCATGGCCCCCAACGGCGAGGTCTCCGGTCTCCGCACCGCCCTCGCCATGGGTGCCGCCAAGGCCGTGCTGGTGAGCGACGACGCCCTCAAGGGCGCCGGCGCCCTCGACACCGCCAAGGTGCTGGCCGCAGCCGTCGGCAAGGCCGGGGAGTACGACCTCGTGCTCGCCGCCACCGAGTCCTCCGACGGCTACACCGGCACGGTGCCCGAGCAGCTCGCCGCCCTCCTCGACCTGCCGTCGATCACCTTCGCCAAGTCGGTCGAGATCGCGGACGGCACCGTCAAGGTGCAGCGCCAGACCGAGGCCGGCTACGACGAGTGCGAGGCGCCCCTCCCGGCGCTCGTCTCGGTCACCGCCGGCGTGGTCGAGCCCCGCTACCCCTCGTTCAAGGGGATCATGGCCGCCAAGTCCAAGCCGGTCGAGACCGTCACCGTGGCCGACCTCGGCCTCGATGCGGGCATCGTCGGCTGGGCCGGCGCCGGCCAGGAGATCGTCGACGTGGCCGCCGCTCCCGAGCGCGAGGCCGGCGAGGTCATCGAGGACGACGGCGAGTCGTTCCAGAAGATCGTCGCCTTCCTCGACGGCCTCAAGGTCCTCTGAGAACCCCCACCAAGAAAGGAACGCAGACATGGCTCTTTCCAAGGTGTGGGTCCACGCCGAACTGACCCCCGAGGGCACCGTCGCCCCGATCTCGCTCGAGATCCTGGCCAAGGCCCGCGAGATCTCGGACGTGGTCGAGGTCTTCACCGGCGGCGACGGCGCTGCCATCGCCGAGACGGTCGGCAAGCACGGCGCCACCAAGGTGCTCGCCACCGGTGACATCTCCGACAAGCTCCAGGGCGTGCACGTGGGTGCGGCGCTGGCCGCGGCCATCGAGGGCGGCGACGCCCCCGACGCCGTGCTGCTCGGCACCACCTACGACGGGCGAGACATCGCCGCTCGCCTCTCGGTGAAGCTCGACAAGCCGGTGCTCACCAACAACACCGACATCGACGTGGCCGACGGCATCGTGGTGTCCACCCAGATCTTCGGTGGCACCCAGATCGTCAAGACCAAGTTCGCCGCCGGTGGCCCCGCCATCGCCACCTTCCGCCCGAAGTCGTTCGTGGCCGAGGAGACCGGTGGCGCTGCCGCCGAGGTGGCCGAGCTGGGCCTCGTCGACGCCGGTGCCGCCGGCGCCGCCAAGCTGCTCAACCGCCACGTCGAGGAGACCTCCGGTCCCAAGCTCGACGAGGCGGCCGTGGTCGTCTCCGGCGGCCGTGGCCTCGGTGAGGCCGGCAAGTTCGACATGATCGAAGAGCTGGCCAAGATGCTCAAGGGCGCCCCGGGCGCCTCGCGGGCCATCGTCGACGCCGGCTGGGTGCCCTACAGCTACCAGGTCGGCCAGACCGGCAAGGTCGTCAAGCCCACCGTCTACATCGCGGCCGGCATCTCCGGTGCCACCCAGCACATGGTCGGCATGAAGGGCTCCAAGAACATCGTCGCCATCAACAAGGACCCGGAGGCCCCGATCTTCGGGATCGCCGACCTCGGCATCGTGGGCGACGTGCACAAGGTCCTGCCCAAGCTCATCGAAGCCCTCAAGGCTCGCTGAGCCTCGGCACCGCCGTGCGAACCGACGGGCCCCGGCCGCTGGCCGGGGCCCGTCCGCGTCCGGACCTCGTCCCCGCCGTGAGCCCCCGTTGAGCCGCCAGCCCCTGTTCGGCCGCGACCGTCGCCAGCGCGACGGGCGCCGCCGCCCTGCTGCGCGGCGAGGTGGTCGAGCTCGACGTGCAGCTCCGGCGCACCTCGGCCCGGGGTTGGGGGCCGTGGACCCCGGCGACCATCACCCTGGGCTCGCTGCCCGACGGCGTCGTGAACTGGCACGCCGAGGACCCCGTCGCCGTGGGGCTCCCCGCCATCCGAGGCCCCATCACCGCCACCTTCACCGAGATCGACGACGTCTGGCTGCGCCCGGTGCGCTTCCGCACCGAGGCGTTCTGGGGCATGGACGCCGAGATCGTCGTGCTGCGCTCGGAGCGGGCGACCAGCGAGCTGGCGCTCGCCCCGGACCTGACCGGCCCCCTGCTCGATCGGCTGGCCGAGCAGCTCGGCCTGGCCGACGACGACGCCTGATCGGCCCCATCGGGCGCCCTGACCCTCCGTCAGGACCCGCCGGAGCGGCGGGTAGCCTCGGACCGGTGGGCACCGAGCTGACGATCGACGAGCTGGCCGCGCAGGTCGGCATGACGGTCCGCAACATCCGCGCCCACCAGTCCCGCGGCCTGCTGCACCCGCCCCGGATCGTCGGTCGCACCGGGTACTACGGCGACAGCCACGTGGGCCGGCTGAGCCAGATCCGCGAGCTGCAGGACGAGGGCCTGAACCTGGCGGCCATCGCCCGGGTCCTCACCGACGGCACGCTGACCGCGGTGGCCACCGGCCCCTTCGCCGACGTCGCCCCGGAGTACGGCAAGCCCGGCGAGGTGGCCGAGCGGCTGGGCCTCGAGCTGGACGACCCCGTCATCCAGCGCTCGGTCGACATGGGCCTGATCACCCCCGAAGGCGATCGCATCCGCATCGAGCTGCCCCGGCTGGTGGCCATCGCCGAGCAGCTCCGCGACGTCGGCGTGCCCCTCGACGCCATGCTCGACGTGGTCGAGGTGGTCCGCGAGGCCAGCACCCAGGTGGCCCGGTCGTTCATGAAGCTGGCCGACGAGCACCTGGTGGCCAAGGTCGTGGCCGAGTCCGGCGGCGACCTGGACCAGCTCACCGAGGCGGTCGAGCGCCTCCACACCCAGGCCAGCGGCGCCATCGACGTGCTGTTCAACCAGGCCATGTCGGCCGAGATCCGGACCTACCTGGCCCCACCGTCCGACGACGGCGACCTCGAGGCCTGAGGGACCGGGGGTCAGGCCGGGGCGACGTCGTCGTCCCAGAGGCCGCAGCGCTTCCACACCCGGCGGGCGGTGGGCGTGAGCAGGCCGAGCTCGGCGCAGAGCCGCCGCAGCTTGGCGACGCAGTCCTTGCGCAGCTGCCGGCCCTCGGGGCTGCGGCGGGCCTCGGCCAGGACCGCCTTGGGGACGCCGTGGGCGCGATGCAGCTCAGGCGTGGGGTCGACCATGAGCGGCGCCATGATCCACAGCACCAGCGGCACCCGGAGGGCCAGGTGCTTGCGACGGGTGGTCGACAGCGTGGGCACCAGGTCCTTCAGGTAGGTGCGGGCGAAGGCGATGTGGCGGGCCTCCTCGGTGACGTGGATCCGCATGATCCGCTCGACCAGCGGGTGGCTGGTGCCCTCGCGCAGCTGGCGGCGCTGCAGGTGGTCGACCGGGTCCTCGCCGCCCAGCACCAGCATGAAGAACAGCTCGGGGAACGCCCGCTGGATGACCGTCACGGCCGGCGGGGCAACGGCGCGCAGCCAGCGGGGCATGCCGTGCACGGGCATCTCGCTGCGGTTCACCAGCTCTTGGAACATCAGTGAGTGCTGGGACTCCTCGATGACCTCGTGGTGCAGGTAGCGGTACTCCGGCGCCGCGTTCGGCAGCCGGAAGGCGTAGGTGAGCAGGCCCCGCTGGAGCAGGTTCTCGAACTGCATGCCGACCTTGAACGCCGCGCAGACCCGGTGGAGGCCGATCCGGGCCTGCAGCTCGGGCGTCTGGTCCTGGAACCACGCGGTGCGGGCGAGCGGGTCGAAGGCGAAGAGCCCGCACCGAGGGTCGTCCGGGCCGATGGCCAGCTCGGGATCGTCCCAGGCGATGTCGACGTAGGCGTCGTGGTGCTTCTCCACCGACTGCCGGCTCAGCCGCTCCACCAGCGCCCCCAGCTTCCTCGCCGGCTGCTCGGTCGGCCCATCGACGTCGGTGGCGGGGTGGAGGGTGGCGGTCATGTCGACAGGGTTCCATGTGTCATGGATCGGTGTCAAGGTTCTGCGGACGAACCCGGTCGTCCCCGCGGGATTCCTGTCGCTTGGGGTCGGTGGGCGACCCCTGGGCGACAGGAACCTTCGACGAGTGGGGTCCCGATCCCAAGCACCCCGTCGACCGAGCAACGGCTCAGGGGACGCGACCCGGTCGGACGCGACTCCGGGGCGTCCGCCCCAAGGGTCAGACGAGGGGCCAGGGGAAGCGGCGGCCGGTGGGGTCGGTGGGGAGGCGGCCCTCGCTGAGCAGGGCGCGGGCGCGGGAGCGGAGGGCGTCGCGCTCGAAGGGGTCGAGGAGCTCGTGGAGCTCGGGGACGAGGTCGGCGCAGGAGAAGCGGTCGAGGTCCTCTGCCAGTTCGGCGGGGAGCGGCTCGCCGGCGAAGTCCCAGATGACGGTGCGGAGCTTGAACTCGGCGTGGAGGCAGAGGCCGTTGTCGATGCCCCACAGGTGGCGCTGGGCGTCGACGAGGACGTGGCCGCCCTTGCGGTCGGTGCTGTTGGCCACCAGGTCGAAGGCGGCCATGCGGCGGAGCTGGGCGTGGGTGGCCTCGTCCTCGAGCAGCACGAAGTAGTGCTGGTCGAAGTCGGCCTCGATGAACCACTGCAGCGAGCCGGGGCCGAACGGGCCGTCGCGGACGATGGTGGGCGGCACCACGTCCCAGCCGATGGCCCGGGCCAGCTGGTAGGCGCCGGCCTCGCGGCGGTACAGGCCGTCGGGGAAGTCCCACAGCGGCCGCTCGCCCCGGTGGGGCTTGTAGATGGCCCGGCCGAGCGGGCCGTGGCCGGCGGCCCGGGCGACGGCCTCGGGGTCGTGGTCGGGGGCGGCCGGGGTCGGCTGGGCCGCATTGTCAGGCGCCGCTGGCGCCTGGGAATCGGCCGGGCCGTCGCCGTCGGCCGGCTCGTAGTCGTCGGACGGGTCGTCGGCCTCGGTGGCGCGCTCGGCCGCGGCGCGGACGTCGTCCTCGTCCTCCCAGTCCTCGTCGTCGTCCCACTCGTCGTCGTCGGGCTCGCCGTCGTCGGCGACCTCGGTGAGGCCGGCGTCAGGGCGGCTGCCCTTCGGCCAGAGCTCGCAGAGGAACGTGGCGTTCGAGCTCCACGGCATGCGGCCCAGCAGGACCAGGTCGGAGCCGGCCAGCAGCTCCTCGATGGCCCGGGCGGGCCGGGGCTCAGTTGAGTCGGGGGCAGGCATGGCCGTCGGGATCGATGGGCTGCTCGCAGAGGCGGCAGATCGGGCGGCCGCTGGCGGCGAGGGCCTCGACCTGGCGGGCGAAGCCCTGCACCTGCTCCCTCGTGAGGTGCACTCGGAGGCGGGCCGGGTCCCGCGTGATGGGCTCGTCGTCCTCCTCGTCGATGAGGAGCTCCTCGAGGAGGACCACGAGGCGGGCGGCGTTGCGGTCGACGCCGATGCTGATGGAGCCGACGGTCCAGTGGAGGTCGGTGGGGGGCAGGGCCTCGGCCGGGGGCACGTCGACGTGCTCGTCGCCGGGCAGGTCGTCGAGCAGGTTGACGAGGTGCTCGGAGAGGGCGACGGCCTGCTGCTTCTCGCACTTCACCGCGACCTCGGCGCCGTCGGCGAAGGCCTGGAAGTAGAAGACGCGGCGGCCCGGCTCGCCCAGCGTGCCGACGGTGAAGCGGCCGGGGCGGTCGAACTCCCAGGACTCGGTCACGACGGGGCCAGCTTGGTGAGGTCGTCCCCCGTGGAGTTCACCGCGAGGACGACGGGGCCGGTGGGCGTCTGGAGGATGGCGCTCACCGAGCACGGCGAGACGACGATGCGCTGGAACAGGTCCAGGTGGGTGCCGAGGGCGTGGGCGACGGCGGCCTTGATGGGGTCGGCGTGCGACACCAGCACCACGGTCTTGCCCCGGTGGGCAGCGCCGAGCCGGTCGAGCGTGGACACCATGCGCTGCTGCATCTCGGTGAAGGACTCGCCGCCGGGGAACCGGAAGCCGCTGGGGTAGCGCTGCACGGTCTTCCACTCGGGGAGCTTGTTGAGCTCGCTGAGCTTGCGGCCGGTCCACTCGCCGAACTCGCACTCGAGCAGGCCCTTGTCGACCTTGACGCGCTGGCCGAGGGCCTTGGCGATGGGGGCGGCGGTCTCCCGCGTGCGCTCGAGGGGCGAGGCGTAGACGGCCTCGACGTTCTGGAGCCCGGCGATGCGGGCGGCGACCGCTTCGGCCTGGGCCGTGCCGGCCTCGGCGAGGTGCAGGCCCTTGGCCCGGCCCGGCAGCGTCGCCCCGGTGGTGGGCGTCTGGCCGTGGCGCACGAGCAGGACCAAGGTGTGCTGCGGCGGAGCGGCGGCCTTGGTGGCCTTGGCCTTGGCGGCGCCCGTGCGGCGGGTGGTGGTGGAGGAAGAGGTGGCAGCCATCGGTCGGGACAACCTACCGGCGTCGCCACGCCCTCCCACGGCGTGGGGCGTCGTGCCCGGGAGGCCGGAGCGGCCCGGTACGGTCCGGCAGGTGGACTCGTTGGCCGCCGTGAGCCAGGACGTGGTGGCGTGCCGGGCCTGCCCGCGGCTGGTGGCGTGGCGGGAGCAGGTGGGCGAGGAGAAGCGCGCCGCCTACCGGGACGAGGACTACTGGGCGCGACCCGTGCCCGGCTTCGGCGACCCGGCGGCGCGGCTGGTGGTGGTGGGCCTGGCGCCGGCGGCGCACGGGGCCAACCGCACCGGTCGGATGTTCACCGGCGACCGCTCCGGCGACTTCCTCTACGCCGCCCTCCACCGGGCGGGCTACGCCAACCAGCCCACCAGCGTGAGCCGCGACGACGGGCTCGAGCTCGACGGCGCCTGGATCACCGCACCGGTGCGCTGCGCCCCGCCTGCCAACAAGCCCACCACCGACGAGCGCGATCGCTGTCGCCCGTTCCTCGATCGGGAGCTGGCGCTGCTGGCCGACGCCTCGGTCTTCCTGGTGCTGGGCGCGTTCGGCTACCAGGGCCTGGCCGGCTACCTCGGGCTGCGGCCCCGGCCTGCCTTCGGGCACGGCGTGGAGGTCCCGCTCGCCGACGGGCGCACGATCCTGTGCAGCTACCACGTGAGCCAGCAGAACACCTTCACCGGCAAGCTCACGCCGGCGATGCTCGACGCCGTGCTCGCCCGAGCCCGCGAGCTGACCGGCTGAGGTCGCCCGCCTGGCCCGACCGGGCCAGGGCGCTCCTGGCGGCCCGTCAGGCGGCGAGGTGGGTGCGGAGATCGGCCCGGGTCTCGGCGAGGTCGACCGGCCGGCCGGCGAGCTGGGCCAGCAGTTCGGCGAGGTCCCAGCGGACCAGCACGCCGAAGCGCACGGGAGCCAGGCCCACGTGGGTGAGGCCGTGGGCGTCGTCCCCGTCGAGCAGGGCCAAGGCGAGGACCTGGTGGAGGTCGCGCAGGCGGGTCTTGGTGGTGGCGGTCAGCTTGAGGTCGACCACGGTGCCGCCCACCACGAGGTCGGCCTCGGCGCCGCCGACGGCGTCGGAGCCGGCGAACGAGGTGCCCACCGAGGCGGCCAGGGGCTCGATCGGCTCGCCGAGCTCGTCCAGGCGGAGCGAGGCCAGGGACCGTGCGGCTGCCCGCTCGACGGCCACGATGTCGGCCGCCCAGTGGTTGGGCACCTGGAGCAGCAGCTCGTCCGCCGTCCCGGCGGTGAGGATGGGCTCATACCAGGGCTCGTCCCAGCGCTGCGAGCGCTGCGCCCGGTCCAGCAGGCCGGCGAACCAGGCGAGGCGTGCGGCGTCGTAGGGGTGCTGGGGGACCGGCCCGGCCAAGCGGGCGAGCACGTCGTCGACCACCTCGGCCGATGCGCCGTCGCCCACCAGCAGCGCGCCACCGGCCCGCACGTCGGCTCGGTCGGCGGGGGCGAAGTCCCAGCCGACCCGGGCGTTGATGGCGTGGCCGAGCACGGCGTTGGGGGTCGGTCCACCGGCCGGGTCGTCAGGCGGGAGGTGCGGCTTCACGTTCCGGAGCGCCTTGCGCCAGGGGTCGAGGACCGACGTGGTCTCCGGGAAGCGCCGATCGAGGAACCGCCGGATCGGCGACGCCGGGCTCTCGAAGTTCACGCTTCAGGCTCACCGGTCCGTTGTAGCCGACCGGGCGGCGCAGTCGGCCTTCCGCCCCGCGCGGCGCCGACCCGGATCGGTCATTTCGGCACTTAACCGTGCTACGGATACGTAGCGCGGTGCTCGTGGTCGAGCGTGCAAAGGAGGCAGCGTCATCCACCCGGCCGACAAGACGTGTCACCGATGCGCTTCGTGGTGGTCCTGATCGCCGTGCCGATCGCGCTCGTCCTGCTCGTGGGGCTGTCCGCCCTCGTCATCCGGTCGGCGACCGCTGGCCGGAGCGATGACCGCGGAGGTCGCGCGTGAACGGCCTCGCCCCGCCTGCCGAGCTCGACACCCCGGTCCGGGACCTCCTGGCGATCGCCGACCCGGCGTGACCACGGCCGGCCGGAGGCGGCTGGCCCTGCTCGCCCTGGCCCTCGTCGAGATCGGCTGGCTCGCGTCGGCCGGCCACCTCGCGGGCGCCATCCGCTGGTCGCCCGTGGTGGGGGCCCTCGGGCTGCACCTCGCGGTCGTCGGCGCCGAGCGGCGACGAGCGGTGCTGCGGCCAGGGGAGGTGCGGCTCGCCGTGGCGGCGGTCGCCGTCGCTGCGGTGGCGTGCACGCCGTTCGGGTCCCGGGACCTCTTCCAGTACGCGACCTACGGGCGGATGGTCGCCGTGCACCACGTCGACCCGTACGTCCACGGCCCGGCGGCGGTCGCCGGCGACCCGATCGCCGCCGAGACCGCGTCCGGGTGGGCCGAGGCGCCGTCGGTCTACGGGCCGGTCTTCACGTGGTTCTCCGCGCTCGCCGCCCGGGCGTACGGGGACTCGCCCCTGCTCGCTCGCCTGGCGTTCCAGGGACTCGCCGCCGCGAGCCTGCTGGTGGCGTGCGATCGGCTCCGTCGACGAGGGGCGCCGGGGTGGCAGCTGCTGGCGCTCGGCCTGGCCCCGCCGGTGGTGGCGGCCGTGAACGGTGGCCACAACGACCTGGTGGCCGGCGGGCTGGCCTTCGTGGGTTGGGACCTGCTCGAGCGTCGCCGGGCCGTCGGCGGGGCGGTCCTCCTCGCCACGGCGTGCTTGGTCAAGGCCTCGGTGGCGCCGGTCGTGGTCGCGGTGGTGCTGGCGGCCGCGGCCCGCCGCCGCTGGGGCGAGGCCTGCTCGGTGGCGGTCGCCGTGGCCGGGGTGGTGGCGCTGGCCTACGTCGCGGCAGGCGGGTGGTCGGCGGTCGCTCCGCTCCGGGGCCTGGGGGACCACCGCTCCCGGGCGTCGCCCTGGGCGCTCGTCGAGCGCGTGGGCCTGGGCGCCCCTCCCGGGGGCCTGGCCACGGCCGCCACCGCGGCGTCGGTGCTCGTGGTGCTGGCCGGCGCCTGGCGGGCCCGGTGGCCGGCGGGGGCCACCGCCGTGTCGCTGGGCGTCGTGGTGTGCTGCTCGGGAGCCTCGGTGCTGCCCTGGTACCCGATGGCGTTCCTGCCGCTGGCCGTGGGCCAGGATCGCTCACGAGCTCGCACCGCGCTGGCGGCGGCCTCGGCGGCGCTGCTCCTGGCCTACGTCCAACCGCCGGGACGGCCGGTCGCCGAGCTGGCGGGCGCCTCGCTGGTGGGAGCGGCGGCTTCCGTGGTGCTCCTGCTCACCTTGATCGCCACCATCGGCGAGGCGGTCGCGGCCGTCCGTTCGAGCCCCGTCAGCCGGCCGGCGAGGGCCAGCTCCCGCCGGGCGGCGTCGGCGGAGGGGTGAGCCGCGAGCAGGGACGTCGCCGTTCTGTCACACCCCCTCGGCACCATGGGGCCATGGACCTCGCCACCATCGCCGTCGCCCTCTTCGCCGCCCTCGTGGCTGCGGCGCTGGTGGCCGCGGTCGCGGTCGCGGTGGTCCGCTCGCCGGTCGCCGGTGCCGCCGGCTCGCACCCCACCCCGCCGGTCGTGGGGCCCGAGCTGCTGGCCCAGCACCGCGCCGAGGTCCGCCACCAGCTCGATCGGGTGGCGGACCTCGTCATGGGCCTGTCGGACCGCCAGGTGGCCCAGCACGGCGAGGTCTCGGCCTCGCTGACCGAGGCGTTGCGCGCCACCGCCGGGCTCGCCGACACCACCGCCCACCTGCGCGAGGCGCTCGCCAGCCCCAAGGCCCGCGGCCAGTGGGGCGAGCGCATGGCCGACGACGTGCTGCGCCTGGCCGGCTTCGTCGAGGGCGTCAACTACCGGCGCCAGGTGGCGCTCCCGGGTGGCACCATCCCGGACGTCACGTTCCTCCTCCCCGGTGACCTCGTCCTGCACATGGACGTGAAGTTCCCGCTCGACAACTACCTGCGGGCGTCGAACGCCGAGACCCTCGGCGACCGCACGGCGGCCGAGGCGGCCTTCCTGCGGGACGTGCGCCAGCGGGTGAAGGAGCTGGCCGGCCGGGGCTACGTGCAGCCCGGCGTCACCGTCGACCACGTCCTGCTCTTCATCCCCAACGAGTCGGTCTACGGCTTCGTCCACCAGCACGACCCCGGCCTGGCCGACCTCGCGCTGCGCCAGAAGGTGGTGCTGTGCTCGCCGTTCACGCTGTTCGCGGTGCTCGGGGTCATCCGCCAGTCGGTGGAGGCCCACGAGGTGTCGCGCGCCTCGGACGAGATCCTCCAGTGCCTGGCCGGCTTCGGCGAGCAGTGGACCCGCTTCTCCGATGCGCTCGACGTGGTGGCCAAGCGGTTCGACACGGCCCAGCGGGGGTTGGAGGAGCTCGCCGGGCCCCGCCGTCGCCAGCTGGAGCGCCAGCTCGACCGGCTGGAGGACCTGCGCACCCGCCGTGGCCTGGCGGCCGAGGACGCAGCTCCGGCGGCGCCCCGGCTGGCTCCGGTGGACCGGGCCGGCTGAGCGCAACGGGTTCGTCGCCTCGCTGGTGGCCCCGTACCCTTGGCCCCGTGCCAGACCGCTTCTTCGTGACCACGCCGATCTACTACGTGAACGACGTGCCGCACATCGGGCACGCCTACACCACGGTCACCGCCGACGCCCTGGCTCGCTGGCACCGCCTCCTCGGCGAGGACGTCTTCTTCCTCACCGGCACCGACGAGCACGGCCTCAAGATCGCTCGCTCGGCCGAGGCGCACGGCGTCACCCCGCAGCAGCAGGCCGACGAGACCTCGGCCCGCTTCCAGGAGACCTGGGACCTGCTCGACATCGTGCCGGACCGGTTCATCCGCACCACCGACCCGGACCACACCGCCACCGTGCAGGCCTTCCTCCAGAAGGTCCACGACAACGGCCACATCTACCGCGACAGCTACGCCGGCTGGTACTGCGTGGCGTGCGAGGCCTACTACGAGGAGGACGACCTCCTCCCCAACCCGGACGGCGGCAACGGCCTCGACCCCGTCCACGAACGGCCGGTCGAGTGGTTCGAGGAGGACAACTGGTTCTTCCGCCTGTCCGCCTTCGAGCAGCCCCTGCTCGACTGGTACGCCGCCCACCCCGACGCCGTCGGCCCCGAGGGCAAGCGCAACGAGGCCCTGGGCCTGATCAAGCAGGGCCTGCGGGACATCTCGATCACCCGGTCCTCGCTGGACTGGGGGGTGCCGGTCCCGTGGGACCCGGGCCAGGTCTTCTACGTTTGGTACGACGCGCTCATCAACTACGCCACGGCCGTCGGCTACGGCACCGACCCCGAGCGCTTCGCCGCCTGGTGGCCCCACGTCCACCACCTGCTGGCCAAGGACATCCTCCGCTTCCACTGCGTCTACTGGCCGGCGATGCTGCTGGCGGCGGGCGAGGAGCCTCCGGCCAGCATCGACGTGCACGGCTACCTCACCGTCGGCGGCAAGAAGATGTCCAAGACGAGCCTCAACCAGATCTTCCCGGCCGACCTGGTCGAGGAGTTCGGCGTCGACGGCTTCCGGTACCACTTCCTGCGGGACAACTCCTTCGGCCCCGACGGGGACTTCAGCTACGAGGGGATGATCAGCCGCTACAACAGCGACCTGGCCAACAACTTCGGCAACCTCCTCAGCCGGGTCTCCACCGTGGTGGCCAAGAAGTGCGACGGCATCGGTCCGGCGCCGCGCCCCGACAGCCCCCTCGCTGCGGTGGCGGCCGAGGCCCTGGCCGACGCCACGGCCGCGTGGGCCGCGGTGCAGCCATCGATGGCGCTCGACGCCACCTGGCGGCTCATCCGCGAGACCAACTCGCTGCTCGAGACCACCGAGCCGTGGAAGCTCGACCCGGGCCCCGAGGTGGACGGCGTGCTGGGCGACGCGCTGGAGGTGCTGCGCCTGGTCTCGATCCTGGCCAGCCCGGCGCTCACCCGGGCGCCGCAGGAGGTGTGGCGCCGCATCGGCCTCAGCGGAGCTCCCACCGACCGGCAGCTGCCGGCCGCCGCAGCCTGGGGCCAGTACCCCGGTGGCCTGCCCGTGGAGAAGGCCGCCCCCCTGTTCCCCCGGCTGAAGCCGGTGGAGTGAACCGGATCCCGATGCCGGGACGGCTCCGCCCGTGGAGCCGTCCCGGCACCTACCGGGATCGCCGCACGGGCCGCTGCGTACCCGCCCAACGGCCCTCGGAAACCTCGAAACCGAGCGATCCGCCGTCTTTTGACCGAACCGCCATCGAAAGGCGTGGCAGACCATGACGACGCCCGACCCGCACCCTCGACCCACCTCCGCCGAGGGCGACGACCGCACGGCACCCGAAGCCGCAGGCGCGCTGGCCTGGACCGACGACCACTGCCACCTGCACTACCGCGACGCCGCCCCCGAAGCGGTGGCCGAAGCGGTCGCGGTGGCGCGCGAGGCCGGCGTGGCCCGCATGATCACCGTGGGCTGCGACCTCGCCGACTCCGAGGCCGCGATCGCCGCAGCGGGCGCCCACGACGGCGTCTACGCCACCGTCGGCGTGCACCCGCACGAGGCGGCGGGCGGCATCGACGGCATCGAGGCCCTGCTCGCCGCCCCCCACGTGGTGGCGGTCGGCGAGTGCGGCATGGACCTCTACTACGAGCACTCCCCACGTGACGCCCAGCGCGAGGTCTTCGCCGCCCAGATCGCCCTGGCCCACGCCCACGACCTGGCCCTCGTGATCCACACCCGCGACGCCTGGGACGACACGTTCGACGTGCTGGCCGCCGAGGGCGTCCCCGAGCGCACCATCCTCCACTGCTTCAGCGGGGGCCCGTCCGAGGCTCGGCGCTGCCTCGACCTGGGAGCGTTCCTGTCGTTCAGCGGGATCATCACGTTCAAGAGCGCGCAGGACCTCCGCGAGGCCGCCGCCCTGTGCCCGATCGACCGGGTGCTGGTCGAGACCGGCGCGCCGTACCTTGCCCCGGTGCCGCACCGGGGCAAGCCGAACCGCCCGGCGCTGGTGCCCCTGGTGGGAGCGGGGGTGGCAGCGGCGATGGGGCGCCCGGTCGCCGAGGTGGCTGCCGCCAGCTGGGACAACGCCACCAGGGCCTACCGGCTGCCGGCCTGACCGGCGTGGTGGCGTGACGGGACGGCCCGGACCTGCTGCCCAGCCGGCAACCGGGCCATGATGCGACGGTGACCCACACCCGCCGCGCGCTCACCGAGCTGCTGGAGCGCCACGACCTCGGCCCCAGCCGGGCCCTCGGGCAGAACTTCGTGGTCGACCCGAACACGGTGCGGCGCATCGCCCGCCTGGCGGGGGTCGGCCCCGACACCCACGTGGTCGAGATCGGCGCCGGCTTGGGGTCGCTGACCCTGGCGCTGGCCGAGACCGGCGCCTCGGTCACCGCCGTCGAGCTCGACCGGTACCTGGTGCCGGTGCTGCGCGAGGTGGTGGCCGGCCTGCCCGTGCTGGTGGTCGAGGGTGACGCCATGCGGCTCGACTGGGACGAGCTGCTCGCCGAGCACGCGTCGTGGACCCTGGTGGCCAACCTGCCCTACAACGTGGCCACCCCGCTCGTGCTCGACCTGCTGGCTGGCGTGCCGGCCATCGAGCGGATGCTGGTGATGGTCCAGCTCGAGGCGGGCGAGCGCCTGGCCGCCGAGCCGGGATCGGGGATCTACGGCATCCCGTCGGTGAAGGTCGCCCTGCGAGCCGACGCGAGGATCGTCGGCAAGGTCGGCCCGGACGTGTTCCTGCCCCGGCCCCGGGTCGACTCGGCGCTCGTCGAGGTGGTGCGACGGGCCGAGCTGGCCACCTCGGCCGACCCCGAGCTGCTGGTGGAGCTGCTCGAGAAGGGCTTCGGCCAGCGGCGCAAGATGCTGCGGCGATCTCTGGCGGAGCTGGTCCCGCCGGAGGCGTTCGCGGTGGCGGGCATCGCGCCAGAGGAGCGTCCCGAGCGGCTGTCGGTGCAGGACTGGGGCCGCCTGACCGAGGCGGTCGCCGCCCTCCGGCCCCCGACCTGACACCTCCTACGATCGCCCCGATGGAACCCCGGACCGTCCTCGCCCCGGCGAAGCTCACCGTGTCGCTGCGCATCGTGGGCACCCGGGCCGACGGCTTCCACCTGATCGACGCCGAGATGGTCTCGATCGACCTGGCCGACGAGCTGACCTTCGCCGAGGGAGACGGCCTGGACGTGCGGGGCGCCTCCGGGCTCCCGGTCCCGGCTGACGACGACAACCTGGTCCGGCGCGCTGCGGGCCGTCGACCGGCAGGCGCAGGTGACCCTCGCCAAGGCCATCCCCGCCGGAGCCGGGTTGGGCGGAGGGTCGGCCGACGCCGCCGCCGTGCTCCACTGGGCCGGCGTCGACGATCCCCACCTGGCCGCCGCGCTGGGCGCGGATGTGCCCTTCTGCGTGCGAGGCGGGCGGGCCCGGGTCACGGGCATCGGCGAGGTGCTCGAGGTCCTGCCGTTCGAGGACCGCACCTACACCGTGGTGACGCCGCCGTTCGGGTGCTCGACCCCTGCGGTGTACCGGGCCTGGGACGACCTCGGCGGGCCACGTGCCGAGGGGCCGAACGACCTCGAGCCGGCGGCCCTCGTCGTCGAGCCCGGGCTGGCCAGGTGGCGCGACCAGCTGGCCCAGGCCACCGGCGCCGTGCCGGTGCTGGCCGGGTCCGGGAGCACCTGGTTCGTGGCGGGGGCCTTCCCCGAGGCGGGCACGGTGGTCCGGACCACCCCGGCCCGCTGAGCCCGAGCCGTCGTTCGCGCCGGTGGGGGCCGGCCCCGGGTGCCGGGCGGCGGCGGTTTGGTGCAGCCGGCAGGCGGCCCGCTAGGTTGGCGTCACCATGGGTTCACTGATCAAGAAGCGCCGTAAGCGCATGCGCAAGAAGAAGCACAAGAAGATGCTGAAGCGCACCCGTTGGCAGCGCCGGGCAGCCGGCAAGTAGCCATCGGGGCTCGCTGAAGCCCGAGACCGCAGGAACGACCGCCTCCGCCAGGGGGCGGTCGTTTCGCGTCCCGGGCCTGGCGACCACGACGGCGCCCTCGCCGCCGTGAGAGGCGGTACCGGCCCGGACGGCTCCACGACCACCCTGCCCGGCGCAGACCGGCCCACGACCGCTGTGCCGGGATCGGCCACGAGCGTCGAGCCGACGGCCCCGTCGAGCGCCGCGTTCGTGCCCACCGCCTGCTGAGGGCCCAACCGGCTCCGGCCGTCGGGTGCTCGCCGCCTATCGTGGCCGGACCCGTCGGGGGTAGTTCAGTTGGTAGAACACCGGCCTTTGGAGCCGGCTGTCGCAGGTTCGAGCCCTGCCCCCCGAGCCCTTGCCACGCCCCGCTCGGAGCGCTACCCCGGCTGGCGATCCTGCGGAGGACGCCCCGCCGCCCACCCGTGCGGCGGCCCTGTCGCACCTGGCTGCGGTTGACCGGCTCGGATGCCGGGCACACCCCCGTGCATGGGGGAGATCTGGAAGCTGATCCGCAGGTGGCTGAGCCGACTGCGGGGGTACTGATGGCGAAGCGACTGCGACCGCACCGTGCTCGGCGGCGCCTCGTCTCGAGGTGGCGGTACTGGCGGGCGAGGCGCTCGTGGCGCCGCCGCTTCTGAGCTGGCCGCCGGAACGACCCGGGGTCGGACCGCGCCGGGACGCCCGGCGTGGCGTCGTCAGGCGGGTGCGACGCCGTCGTCGGCCTCGGCGTGCAGCGTCACCGTCGCCGCGCTGCCGTCGACGGAGACCGTGAGGCCCGTGACCGGCACCACCCGTACGCCGGCGGGCGCCTCGCCGTCGCGCAGGGAGACCACGAGCGACGCGTTCACCGGGATGGCCGCCTCGATGCAGCTGTCGAGCACCTCACCGAGCGATATCGGTTCGAGTTCCATGGTGCGGCCTTCGTGCGGGTTCCCGGTGGCGTGGTGCCCGACCCCACGCGGCGGTCGTCCAGGGCGTCAGCCTCGCGCACCACGGAGCGTGGGAGGGGGACCACGTTCCGACGCTCGGGTCGGGCGCTCGGCCGGGACGGTCAGCGGATGGCGCCGTAGGTGGCGCGGTACTGCTCCGGCGTGAGGATCGTGACCTGCACGGTGTCCTGCGACCAGAGGCTGCGGTGCACCGGGTCGAGCAGCTCGGCCAGGCGCGACCGATCGAGTTGCGGCGCGTCGAGGTAGCCGGCCTGGAACAGCCGGAGGGCTGTCTCGTTCCGCAGGTAGCGGGCCGGTTCGTCGGGCAGCCGCTGCACCCAGAGGGCGAAGGTGCCCGGATCGACGCCGGCGGCGCGGGCGAGGGCCGGGCCCTCGCTCGAGATGCGGACCGCCGACGAGCGAGCCTGCTCGCTCAGCTCGAGCACGGCGGCGCGGCGCTCGGTGTCCATGGAGAACTGCAGCAGGAGCGGCCCGGGCAGGGGCTTGGGCTGGCCCACGCTCCCGCCGAGGACCACCACGACGTCGGGGTCGGTGCGGTCGGCGCGGCGGTGGTCGCCGTAGTTGTCGGCCTCGAAGTCCGGGACGGTGACGTGGTGGCCGTGGGCCTCGAGGTCGAGGGCGAGGGGCATGGCCAGCGAGCGTGACGCCAGGGGGCCGTAGGGGACGAGGAGCACGTCCTCCTTGCCGACGACGCTGGGGAGCACGGCGGCGCTGATGCGCCGCTCCATGGCGTAGCCGTCGTCCTCCCGGCCGTGCTTCGGGCCGGCGACCGCGGCGCCGAGGACGGTGATCCCGATCACCAACCAGGCCCCGAACAGGCGGGCCCACTCCCGCACGAGCGGGCGTCGGGCCACGCGGAGGGCCGAGACCTCGAGCAGCACCGCCGCACCGAGGGCGACCACCGCCAGCGCGCTCACGACGGCCTCCCAGCGGAAGTAGCCGAGGCGGAAGACCTGGAGCGTCGGCACCTGGGCGCCGACGACGGCCCCGGCGGCGGCGAAGGCGAGGGCGGTCCCGGCGAGCAGGGCCAGCTCCGGCCGCCGCCGACGGTGCCGAGCCACCACCGCGGCCAGGCCCAGCACGACCGCGACGGCGCCGACCGCGCCTCGCGTGGAGAGCGGCTGGCGGAGGTCGACGGGCTGGAGGCCGTTGCGCAAGACCACGGCGCGAGGGCTCAGCGCGTGACCGGCCTGTCGGAGGCCGCTGCGCCACCCGACGGCGGACCGGTCGTCGAGGCGCCCGTACTCCCAGATCAAGCGGAGGTTCGACGGGTGGCCGGCTGCGGCGTCGACCAGCACCGGGGCCCACAGCACCAGCGTCAACGCCAGGGCCCCGAGCGCCCACGGCCACCACCGTGCGGCGACGCCGCCCGAGCGTGCCGGGCTCGGGCCGTCCGGGGCCGCCGCCGACGGATCCGACGCGACGCCGGCGGCCACGACCTCGATCGGCGGGGCAGGGGTCCGACGCCGCCCGCGCCGCCACCGCCGGCGCCGCACGACCGGCAGCGCCCAGCCGGCGAGCGGCCAGGCCAGGGCCCACGTGGTGAGCGCCAGGCCGAGCGGGAGGTTCCCGAGGTGCAGCTGCGAGTAGTAGGCCGACCACAGGGCGAGCAGCGGGAGCAGGCGCCGGTCCCCGGCGGCGACGGCCCAGGCGAGCACGGCGAGGCCGAGCAGCGGCACCGCCCCGGCATCGGAGTTGATGGGGTCGACGAGGGCAGCCGGGCCGAGCGACCACGCCAGCGCCCCGCAGGCGAACGCCGCCCACAGGCCGAGGCCGGGGCCGAGGCGACGGAACGCCGACCAGGCGGCCACCAGGACCGAGGCCCCGTTGGCGAAGGCGGTCCAGAACAGCATCCCGTTGGTCGGGCCGAGGGCGGCCATGGGCAGGGCCAGGGCGTAGAACTCGATCGGCCCGGGGTGGCGCGGCGCGACCGCGTCGCTCACCAGCCCGGCGGTGCTGGGGGTCCCGAGCCGCGGCAGGTGGCCGTGCAGGACGTCCCGGGCGAAGAGGCCGATCATCCCGGCGTCGCCGCTCGGGACCCACCCGGCGGCCCGCGCCCGGTACACCGCCGCCACGAAGGGCACGGCGAGCAGCGCGGCGACCACCAGGGCGAGCGCCCGATCCCGCCCCTCCAGGTCCCACAGCCGCCAGGCGGCGCGAGCCGGCCTCGGCGTCGGCCCGCGCCTCGCGCTCCGGGCTGCGGCCGTCCGACCCGAACGCTCCGGCCCCGCTGCCGCTGCGGGTTCGGCCGCCGTCCCTTCCCGGTCCGCCACCACCGTCGCCGCCATCGCCGTCGCCTCGTCCTCGCCACCGCCGAGCGCCCGGAGGCGCCGGGACCGGTCGGTCCCTCGTGGCACCGACCAGAGGCCTGGTCGCCGGGAATCGTTGGGTCGGGCTCCGCGAGCTGGCCCGGGCGGCAACCGGCCGTCGTGCGGAGCCAGGGCACCGCTGCGTCAGCGGATGGCGCCGTAGGCCTCGCGGTACTGGGCCGGGGTGAGGAGGGTGACGCGCAGCGTGTCCTGCTCCCACAGCCCGTCGAACGGGTGGTCGAGCAGCGCCTGGAGGTCGTCGGCGTCGAGCTGCGGGCTGGCCAGGTAGCCGTCGAGGAGGGCCTGCACGATCGCCGGGTTCGCCAGGCGTCCGCCGGTGTCGCGCGGCAGCCCTTCCAGCCAGGTCGCCAGGGCCGTGGGGTCGAGGGCGAGCTCGCCGGCGACGCGGGGCCCGTCCTCGGCCACCCGCACCGGCGCGGCGCGGGCTTGCTCGCGGAGCGCCCGCAGCGCCTCGGTCCGGGCCGGGTCGACGGCGTCTTCGAGCAGCAGGCGGCCCGGGCGCGCCGTGGCGGGGCCGTTCGACGTGCCGAGCACCACCACGACGGCGGGCGTGGGCGTCGGCGCGGCGGTGGGCGCCGTAGTTCGCCGCCTCGATCCTCGGCACGGTGACGCGGTGGCCGTGCGACTCGAGGGCGAGGGCGAGCGGCATGGCCAGCGACCTGGCGGCCAGGGCTCCCGTGGGGACCAGGTAGACGTCGCGCTGGCCGGCCACCGCGGCGAGCACCGTCGCTTGGATCCGGCGCTCCATGGGGAAGAGCTGCTCCTCGCGGCTCCGCGACGGGCTCGACCACAGCGAGGCCGCCACCACGATCGCCGCCACCGCGGCGACGCCGAGGGTGCGGGCGGCCAGCGCGGGACGGGGACCGGCCGGCCGCAGCGACCGCTGGACCTCGGCCACCACCGCGGCCCCGATGGCGGTGCCGGCGAGGGCGCTGACGACGAACGCCCAGCGGAAGAACCCGAGCCGGTCGGGGGCCTCGCTGGCGGGCACCTGGGCCCCGACCACCAGGCCCACCGCGGCGTAGGCGAGGACCGAGCAGGCGAGCAGCGCCAGGGGGCGATGGCGACGTCGGTTCCGCACCGCAACGGCCACCAGCGCGGCCACGGTCAGCAGGGCCTGCACGGCCTGGAGGCCCGACACCGGCCCGAGCAGGTCGCGGGTGCCCACGTCGTCGAAGAGGACGAGCGGCTGGGCGTCGAGGGCGTGGGCGGCCTGCCGGAGGCCGCTGGCCCACCCGATCGCATCCCGGTCGCCCAGCCGGCTGTAGTCCCAGATCAACCGCAGGTTGGACGGGTGCCCCGTGGCGGCCTCGATCAGGACCGGCGCCCAGAGCACGAGCGTCACGGCCAGCGCGCCGAGGAGCCAGGGCCACCAGC
The DNA here is from genome assembly GCF_019048865.1 of Aquihabitans sp. G128. Lineage (GTDB taxonomy): Bacteria > Actinomycetota > Acidimicrobiia > Acidimicrobiales > Iamiaceae > Aquihabitans. Next base: position 4,624,042 of record NZ_CP077604.1, read on the forward strand.
GCCCGGGGTCCACCAGCTCGGTGCTCGCCGCACTCGGCGCGGCGGGGGGCCTCGGGCGGGACGCCCTCCGTGGGCGCTCCGTCCGTGGGGACGGCCGGCACCGCCACGTCTTCGCGCACCCACAGGTCGTCGTCGTCCTCGATGGCCACGCTCGCCGCAGGGGTGGTGCGCACCGTCCGGTCCCGCTCCGCCCGGCGGAGGGCGCTCGGGCCCGGGAGCTGTTCGAGCCAGCGCGGCGCGCCGGTGGCGGCGGCGAGGCGACGGCCCCACGCGTGGTGCAGGGCCAGGCCGACGAGGGCCCAGGCGGTGAGGGCGGCGCCGGTGGGCAGGTTCCCGAGGTAGAGCTGGGAGTAGTAGGCCGACCACACGGCGAGCAGCGGCAGCAGGCGCCGGTCGCCGCCGGCCACCGCCCACGCCAGCACGGCGAGGGCCACCAGCGAGATGGCCCCGGCGTCGGAGTTGATCGGGTCGACCAGCTGCGCAGGCCCCTCGGACCACGCCAGGGCCCCGAGCGCGATCGCGCCCCACAGGGCGAGGGCCGGGCCGAGCCGCCGCAGCAGGACCCACGCCGCGACCACCACCGACGCCGCGCTCGAGCCCACCGTCCAGGCCAGCATCCCATCGGTGGTCCCGAGCAGGGCCATCGGCCCGGCGAGCGCGTAGAACTGGATCGGCCCGGGGTGGCGCACGGGCAGGCCGTCGGTGAAGAGGTGGGCGGTCGTCGGCGTGTTGAGCAGGGGCGGGTGCCCGTGCAGCACGTCCCAGGCGAGGAGCCCGTGCATGCCGGCGTCGCCGCTCGGCAGCCAGCCGGCCCGGTGGGCCCGGAGCGCAGCAGCCACGTAGGGCACCACCAGCAAGGTGGCCACGGCCAGGGCGATGGCGAGGTCGCGCCGCGACAGGTCGCGCAGCCGCCAGGGCTGGTCCGCGCTGCTCGAGCTCGCCTCGACCTGCGTTCCCACGTCGCCCTTCCCGGAGCCCGTCGCCGTCCCCACCGGGCGGCGGGCGCGCCCCGCGCGTGCGCCCGCCCGGCAGTCCACCACCTCCCTGCTTGTCCGAAATGGATGGTTCGGGTGACCTTCGACCGCGAGGTCGCGAGCCGTCTCGGACCGGCATCGGTCGGGGCCGGGGGCAGCGCACCGCCGGCGGCCCCCCACGCGCTAGACCGGACCCATGTCCGAACGCAGCCTGTCCGCCATCGTGCTCGCCGCCGGTGCCGGGACCCGGATGAAGTCGTCCCGCCCGAAGCCGCTGCACCTCCTGGCCGGCCGCTCGATGCTCCAGTACGTCCTCGACTCCCTCGCCGACTGCTCGGTCGAGCGGGTGGTCGTGGTGGTCGGCCACGGCGCCGAGCGCGTCACCAAGAAGCTGCAGGCCGCCGAGCCCGACCTCCACCTCACCTTCGTCGAGCAGTCCACCCAGAACGGCACGGGCGACGCGGCCAGCGTCGGCCTCACCGGCCTGCCGGACGACGACGGCCCCGAGTCGGACCTCCACGACGTCGTGGTCCTGCCCGGCGACATGCCGCTCCTGCAGCCCGCCACCCTCGCCGCCCTCGTGGCGGCCCACCGCGCCGCCGACGCGGCGTGCACGGTGCTCACTGCCCGGGTGCCCGATCCGGGCAGCTACGGGCGCGTGGTGCGGGGCAAGGACGACCAGGTGGTGCGCATCGTCGAGAAGGCCGACGCCACGCCCGAGGAGCTCGAGATCGACGAGATCAACACCGCGGTCTACTGCTTCCGCCGCTCGGTGCTGGCCCCGGCCCTGCGGCGGATCACGCCGGACAACGCCCAGGGCGAGTTCTACCTGACCGACGTCGTGGCGGTGCTGCGCGAGGCCGGCTACCGCGTGGGTGCGGTCGAGGTCGAGGACCCCGCCGACGCCGAGGGCATCAACGACCGCCTCCAGCTCGCCACCGCCGAGGCCGAGCTGCGCCGCCGCACCAACGAGCGCTGGCTGCGCGCCGGCGTCACCCTCGTCGACCCGGCCAGCACCTACCTCGACGCCACCGTGCAGCTGGCCTCCGACGTCACGCTGTTCCCCGGCACCATCCTCCAGGGCGCGACGGTCATCGGCGCCGGCGCCGAGATCGGCCCGCACACCCGCCTCGTCGACTGCATCGTCGGCGCCGGGGCCGTGGTGGAGCAGTCGAACGGCCGCGACGCCGAGATCGGGGCCGACGCCACGGTCGGCCCGTTCGCCGCCCTCGCCCCGGGCGCCAGCATCCCGGACGGCACCGTCACCGGTCCGTTCTATGCTGCCCCCGGTCCCGACGACGCCTGAGCCGGATCGGGTCCCCGCACCGAAAGGCAACCGGGTTGATCTCCAAGAAGTCGGTCGAGGCCGTCACCACCAAGAAGCTCATGCTCTACACCGGTGGCGCCCACCCGGAGCTGGCCGAGGAGATCGCCGGCCACCTGCGGGTGACCCTCGGCGAGACCAACATGCGCCAGTTCGCCAACGGCGAGATGCACTGCCGCTACGGCGAGAGCATCCGCGGCGCCGACGTCTTCATCATCCAGACCCACGGCGGCATGCCCGTCAACGACGCCCTGATGCAGCAGCTCATCATGATCGACGCCGCCAAGCGGGCGTCGGCCAAGCGCATCACCGCGGTCTGCCCCTACTACGGCTACTCCCGCCAGGACCGCAAGGCCGAGGGCCGCGAGCCCATCACCGCCAAGCTGGTGGCCGACATGCTCACCGTGGCCGGCGCCGACCGGGTGGTCTCCGTCGATCTCCACACCGGCCAGATCCAGGGCTTCTTCGATCAGCCGGTCGACCACCTCACGGCCCTGCCGATCCTCATCGAGTGCTGCAAGACGGCGGGTGACGTCGACGACCTGGTGATCGTCTCGCCCGACGCCGGCGGCGTGAAGGCGGCCAAGCGGTTCGCCAACCACCTCGGCGCCGACCTGGCCTTCGTCAACAAGATCCGCCCCAAGGGGGTGGCCAACACCGTCGAGGCGTCCAACGTGATCGGCAACGTGGCCGGCAAGCGCTGCATCCTGCTCGACGACATGATCGACACCGCCGGCACGATCGTCGCCGCGGCGGAGCTCCTGAAGGCCGAGGGGGCCACCGAGGTCTGGGCCATGGCCACCCACGGCGTGCTGTCGGACCCCGCCATCGAGCGGCTCAAGAACTCGGTGATCGAGAAGGTCGTGATCACCAACACCCTGCCGCTCCCGTCGGAGAAGCAGATCGACAAGATCGAGGTCCTCTCCATCGCCTCGCTGGTGGCCGACGCCATCCACGCGGTGTTCGAGGACCAGTCGGTCAGCGAGATCTTCGGCGGCGAGAACCAGAAGTAGCCGCCTCGCCCTCGCGTCGGCTCAGAAGGGCGAGCCCTGGCGGACGGGCTCGTCGGCGAGCGGGGGACCGACCGGTCGGTCCCAGGCCAGGGGCTCGACGGTGATGGGGGCGGTGGCCGGGTCGGTAGCGTGGGCCGGTCGAGCCGGGATGCGGCCGCCGGTGGGCGAGCCCCCGGCGGCGACGTGCCGGGCCTTGGCGACCTCGTCCCGGATGCGGACGACCGTGAGGAAGGCGATGGCCGCGGAGGCCAGCGACGCCACCCCGATGCCGATGGCGGACCCGACGTCGGTGCCGGCGGTGAAGGCGTGGGTGGTGGCCGTGAGGAACAGCGGGAAGCTGGCGAAGTGGATGGCCCGCCACGCCTTCTTGGGGACGTGCTTGCGCAGCAGCGACGAGGCCTCGACCGCCACCAGCAGGTACATCGAGACGACGCCCCACGCCATCGCCCAGGGCCGCCACGCGGAGGCGAACGGCACCAGCACGTCGGCAGCGCCGAAGTGGATGTAGTCGTCGCCGATGGCGCCGGCCACGTGCACCGCCACGAAGGCGACGGCCAGGCCGGACAGGCCGCGGTGGAGGTCGGTGAGCCAGTTCGGCCGGGCCTTCTTGCCGAGGGCCCGGCTCGAGAGCAGCAGGCCGACGAGCATCGAGCTGGCGAGCAGCAGCCAGGCCACGATGCCGGCAGCGCGGTTGACGTACCACATGGTCATGGGGATCACCCTTCCTGGGTGGCGGGAGCGGGGGAGCGGTCGGCGACGACGAACCGGTCGAAGCCGGGCGCGCGGTGGAGGGTGCCGACCTCGTCGACGAGCACGCCGGTGGCGCCCACCTGGTGGAGCAGGGCGAGGCCGACGTCGAGCCCGCCGACCAGGGCGGCCTTGGCCAGCACCTCGGCCTGCCAGCCCTCGGCGGCCAGCACGCTGGCGGCCACCACGCCCCGGTCGGCGGGCTCACCGGTGCAGGGGTCGATGAGGTGGTGCTTGGGGCGGCCGTCGATGCGCCAGCGGCGGCGCAGCACCGTGGAGGTGGCCAGGGCGCCGCGGTCGAGCGAGACCCGGGCGAGCGGGAGGCCGGTGGCGGCCGGGTCGATGTCGACGGTCCAGTCCTCGCCGCCCGGGCCGTAGCCCAGGGCGCGGAGGTCGCCGCCCACGTTGACCAGGACGCCGGCGGCGCCCTCGGCGGCGATGCGGGCGGCCACCAGGTCGGCAGCCAGGCCCTTGCCCATGCCGCCCGGGTCGAAGCCCGAGCCCAGGGGGATGCGGACGGCGGGCTCCACCAGGTCGACGGCCACCCCGCCGGCGCCGCGCCGGAGGTGGCTGACCGGGGCGTCGGGGCGGTCGAGGAGCTGGTCGAAGGTGCGGTCGTAGCCGGCCCGGATGACGTCACCGAGCACGGTGGGGTCGAAGTGCCCGCTGGTGACCCGCCACCCGCGCAGGGCCCGGTCGACGAGGTGGGCGGTCTCGGGCGACACCGCCACCCAGGCGCCGGCCTGCTCGTTGGCGCGGGTGACCTCGCTGTCGGCGCGGAAGCGGCTCCAGAGGGCCTCGAGCCGCTCGACCTCGGCCTGGGCCAGGTCCAAGAGCTCCGGCTGGCCGTGGACCACGACGTGGACGTCGGTGCCCATGGCCCGGAAGCGGCGGTCAGCTTCCATGGCTCTGGCTGTTCGGTGCGGGCGCCGTCTGGCTGCCGGTGCTCCCCTGGTCGGTCGAGCCGGTCGAGCCGGTCGAGCCTGTGCCGGGGCTGGCGCTCCAGCCGCCCTCGTCGGTGGGGGCGCCGGCGCCGGCGTCGGGGCCGAACCGGCCGTGGCCGCCTCGCCCGTCCGGGCCGAAGCCGTCCGTGGTGGTCCCGCCGGGGACCGTGGCCGTGGTGGCCCCACCGGTCGACGGTGTCGCTCCGGTGCGCGTGGCGGTCCCGGTGCTCGGAGGCGTCGCCTTGGTCGCCGTCCCCGAGGCGTTGGCGGCGAGGGCGCCGGCCACGACGGCGAACGTGGCGATGCTCACCCCTGCCGCGGCCTGGCGAGCTCGCCGTGCCGGGTGGTGGCTGCGCCGCCGGGCGGGCTCGGTGGAGGGCGCCGGGCCGGGGGCGCCGACCGGTCCGGCGGTGGGGACCGGTCCGGACGAGCCGGTGGCGGGGAGGAGCGGCGGCCGGGAGGCGGGGGCGTCGGTCATGCGGAGCATGCTGCGCCTCGTTCCTGTGCGTTCCCGCAGAGGACGCCGAGGGACCCCGCAGAACGCTCGGCTGCCCGGGCGCTGCACGGCTCAGCTCCCGCTGGACGAGGTCGTGGCCTGGCTGGCGGTCGAGCTCGTCGGATCGCCGGTCGCGGCGGTGGACGACGTGGCCGCCGTCGCCGTGGTGTCGGCGGCGTTGGTGGCCGAGGCGGTGGCGCTCCAGTCGTCGGACGACGAGGCGGCCACCGTGGTGGCGGTCGTGGCATCGCTGGCGGCGGCGGCGCTGCTCGTGCCGGCGGTCGCCGGGGTGGCGGTGGCCGTGGTGGCGGCGCTGGCGGCCAGGCCGCCGCCGACGGCCAGGAAGGCGCCGACGCTCAGCCCGGCGGCCACCCGCCGGGCCCGCCGGGCCGGGTGGGGCCGGCGACGGCGGGTCCGAGCAGCCGGCGGGCGGCCGGGGTCGGGCGAGGCGGTGGGGGTGGGGCCGGCGGTGGTGTCCATGGCGACCATCGTCGGCCTGCTCCCTGGGAGCCCCCGCAGCGTCGGCTGGGCGTCCGAGCCGACTTCCCGTGCTCCCTCGGGCTCTGATCGCCGCCCGTGTCGCTCGTCGCGGATGCGGGGCCACGAGGGGGTGACCCCTAGGCTGGTCCACCGTTTGTCCCAACCGAAAGCGCTCCGGCGCGATCTCTGAAGTAGGAGCTACCGATGGCTGAGATCACCCTGAAGGCCGAGACCGGCCGAGAACTGGGCACGGGCCCCGCGAAGCGGATCCGTGTCGAAGGCCGCATCCCCGGCGTCGTGTACGGCCTCGATGCCGACCCGATCCCGGTCACGGTCGACTGGAAGCCCCTCCGCGAGGCCCTCACCGGCGAGGCCGGGCTCAACGCGCTCATCAACCTCGACATCGATGGCGACGTCGCCCTGACCATCGTCAAGGAGCTCCAGCGCCACCCGATCAAGGGCAACGTGCTGCACCTCGACTTCCTGCGGGTCAGCGCCGACGCCCTGATCAGCGTCGACGTGCCCGTGATCCTCGAGGGCGAGGCCGAGGACGTCGAGCGCCAGGACGGCACCGTCGACCACCTGCTCTTCACCCTCACGGTGAACGCCAAGCCGGCTGACATCCCGAACGAGATCACCGTCGACATCTCCGGGCTGCAGCTCGGCGAGGCCATCCGCGTGGGCGACCTCACCCTCCCGGCCGGCGTCACCACCGACGTCGACGTCGAAGAGGCCATCGTCACGGCCCAGATCAGCGCCACCACGCTCGAGGCCGACGCCATCGCCGAGGCCGACGCCGAGGCGGCTGCCGAGCAGTCCGAGGAGTCCGAGGGCGGCGACGCCGACTCGGGCGACAGCGACGGCGATGCCGACGCCGGCAGCGACGACTGAGCACCCCCTGATCGTCGGGACCCCCGCCCTCCGCCCGGCCGAGCGCTGAACCATGGCGTTCCGCTCCGGTCCGGAGCGGCGGGGGACCCCCGCCGACCTGCTGGTGATCGGCCTCGGCAACCCCGGGGCCGAGTACGCCGGCACCCGCCACAACGTCGGTGCCGACGTCGTGGCCCTGCTGGCCGACCGCCACGGCGGCCGGCTCAAGCTGGGCAAGGAGCGCGCCCTGAGCGCCGAGGTCCGCATCGGGCCGCAGCGGGTGGCGCTGGCCTTCCCGCAGACGTACTACAACGACGCCGGCCTGGCGGCCACGGCCCTGGTCCGCCGCCACGGCATCGACGACCTGCACCACCTCGTGGTGGTCCACGACGAGCTGGACCTGCCCGTCGGCAAGCTCAAGGTGAAGGTGGGCGGCGGCCTGGCCGGCAACAACGGCCTCAAGAGCATCAAGGCCCACCTCCACACCGACGACTTCGTGCGCGTCCGCCTCGGCATCGGCAAGCCCCCGGGCCGCCAGCAGGGCGTCGACCACGTGCTCAAGCGCCCCGGCAAGGCCGACGCCGCCGAGCTGGCCATCGTCATGGCCGAGGCCGCCGACGCCGTCGAGCTCATCCTCGCCGAAGGCGCCGAAGCCGCCATGACCCGCTACAACCAGCGCGCCTGACCCGCTCCCTCCCTCTCGAACTTGTGGGCGGAGACCGCCGAAAGCGGCAGCGTGGGCCCACAAGTTCGAGGGGTTGGCCGCTCCCCACTCGAACTTGTGGGCGGAGACCGCCGAAAACGGCAGCGTGGGCCCACAAGTTCGAGGGGTGGGTGGGGTGGGAGGTCCGTGCGGGTGGGCCAGTGGGGGCGGGCGTCAGGCGAACTCGACGCCTTGGGCGAGGGGGAGGTCGTCGGAGTAGTTGACGGTGGTGGTGGTGCGGCGGACGTAGGCCTGCCAGGCGTCGGAGCCGCTCTCGCGGCCGCCGCCGGTGTCCTTCTCGCCGCCGAAGGCGCCGCCGATCTCGGCGCCCGAGGGGCCGATGTTGACGTTGGCGATGCCGCAGTCGGAGCCGGCGGGGCCGCAGAAGCGCTCGGCCTCGCGGAGGTCGGTGGTGAAGATCGACGACGACAGGCCCTGGGGGACGTCGTTGTTGAGGGCGATGGCCTCGTCGAGGTCGTCGTAGGCCAGGGCGTAGAGGAGGGGGCCGAAGGTCTCGGTGCGGACGAGGTCGCTCTGGGCGCCGATGGTGACGAGGGCGGGGGCGAGGTAGCGAGCCTCGGGGGCCTCGTCGGCCAGGACCCGGTGGCCGCCGACGACGACCTTGGCGCCCTCGGCCTGGGCGGCGGCGATGGCGGCGGCGATGCGGTCGGCGGCGGGGCCGTCGATGACGGGGCCCACGAGGGTGCCGGCGGCGAGGGGGTCGCCGATGGGGAGGCGCTCGAAGGCGTCGGCCACCCGTTGCACCAGCTCGTCGTGGACGCTGCGGTGGACGATGATGCGCCGCAGCGTGGTGCAGCGCTGCCCGGCGGTGCCGGCGGCGGAGAAGGTGACGGCCCGCACGGCGAGGTCGAGGTCGGCGGCGCCGGTGATGACCGCGGCGTTGTTGCCGCCCAGCTCCAGGAGGGTGCGGCCGAAGGTCGGGGCCCGCCGGGCGGCCACCTGGCGGCCCATGGCGGTGGACCCGGTGGCCGAGAGCAGGGCGACCGCCGGGTGGGCGGCCAGGGCGTCGCCGGCCTCGGCCCCGCCGAGCACCACCTGGGACAGGTGCGCGGGCGCGTCGACCTCGGCGGCCGCCCGCTCGAGCAGCGCTTGGCAGGCCAGGGCGGTGAGCGGGGTGCGGTCGGATGGCTTCCAGACGACGGGGTCGCCGCAGACCAGGGCCAGGGCGGCGTTCCAGGCCCAGACGGCGACCGGGAAGTTGAAGGCGCTGATGATGCCGACGACGCCGAGCGGGTGCCACGCCTCGGCCATGCGGTGGCCGGGTCGCTCGCTGGCGATGGCCTTGCCGAACAGCTGTCGGGACTGGCCGACGGCCAGGTCGCAGATGTCGATCATCTCCTGGACCTCGCCCTGGCCCTCGGAGCGGATCTTGCCGGCCTCGATGGACACCAGCTCCCCGAGCTCGTCCTTGCGGGCCCGCAGCACCAGCCCGAAGCGCCGGACCAGCTCCCCCCGGACCGGCGCCGGCGTGGTGCGCCAGGCGGTGAACGCCTCGCTCGCCCGGTCGACCGCGTCGTGGACGTCGGCGACCGCGGCGGCGGCCACCGAGCCGGTGGTGACGCCGGTGATGGGCGAGCGCAGGGCGATCGCCGCGGCGCCGGGTCCCTGGAGCAAGGCGGCGTCGACGCCCAGCGTCGCCGCCAGGGCGCGGGCCCGCTGGTCGAGCTGGGACGGGGAGGGGAGCAGGGTCACGAGGTTCTCCGGCTGGGGGTCGTCACGTCGGGTAACGTTTGCACACGTTCACCGTTAGTCCAACTGATGGTGAGCGAGTGGGTGCGACGGGGGAGTCCGGAACACCGAACCACGCGGAGCACTGATGGCCATCCAACGCATCCAGGTCGTGGGCCTGGGCAAGGTCGGCGAGCTCGTCGCCCACCTCCTGGCCGAGGCGGGCTACGAGGTCTGCGGCGCCGACGTCCGCCCCCGCGACGACCTCCCCTTCGCCACCAAGGTCGTCGACGTGGGCGATCCCGCCACCCTGCGGGCCTCGCTGGCCGACGTCGACGCCGTGGTGTCGTGCCTGCCGTACCACCGCAACCTCGCAGTGGCCGAGGCGGCCGGCACCGCCTGCGTCCACTACTTCGACCTGACCGAGGACGTCGCCACCACCGCTCGGGTCCGGGCGCTGGCCGCCGAGGTCGAGCGCGACGAGGTCGACGTGGTCTTCGCCCCGCAGTGCGGGCTGGCGCCGGGCCTGATCGGCATCGTCGGCGCGTCGCTGGCCGAGCACTTCCGCACCGTGCGCCACATGGAGCTGCGGGTCGGCGCCCTGCCCCAGCACCCCGCCGGGCTGCTCGGCTACGCCTTCAACTGGTCGCCCGAGGGCGTCGTCAACGAGTACCTGAACGACTCCGAGGTCATCCGCGAGGGCCGCCGCCAGCTGGTGCCGGCCATGACCGAGCTGGAGACGGTGGTCATCGGCGGCACCCGGCTCGAGGCCTTCCACACCTCGGGCGGCCTGGGCACGCTGTGCGAGACCTTCGAGGGCCGCACCCAGCACCTCGACTACAAGACGCTCCGCTATCCCGGCCACGGCGAGCTCATGCGCTTCTTCTTCGACGAGCTGATGCTGCGGGACCGGCGCGAGCTGGCCGGCGAGATCCTCGTCAACGCCAAGCCCCCGGTCGACGACGACGTCGTCTACCTCTACGCCGCCGTCGAGGGCGAGGGCGAGCACGGCCTGGCCCGCCGCCAGTACGTGCGGGCCTGGTACCCGCGCGAGATCGCCGGTCGCCGCTGGCGGGCCATCTCGTGGACCACGGCGGCCTCGGCCTGCGCCGTGATCGACCTCGTGTCGAAGGGGCAGCTGCGCACCCGCGGCTTCCTCCGCCAGGAGGAGGTCCCGTTCGCGGACCTCCTCGCCACCCCCACCGGATCCCTCTTCGAAGACGGAGCTCCTGCATGACCACCTCCTCGTCCCCCCGCTCCGGCCGCCGTGGCGCCCGAACCACCGCTGCCCGTCGGCCCGACGGCGCGGCGGCCCAGGCCGACCTCGAGGCGCTCGCCGAGCTGGCGGCCGGGCGGCCGCGCCGCTCGGGCTTCGAGGCGTTCGGCTTCGTGGTCGGTGCCGACGGGTCGGCCACCGGGGGCTCGCCGTCGGGCGCCCTCGCGGCCATCGGCGTGGTCAGCGGCCAGCTCGTCTCGACGGCCACCGTGATCGACCTCACCGACGGCGCCCGACCGCCGGTCGCCGTGCTCGGGACCGCCGCCTCCGCCCGGGGCTGAGCCCGTGCTGGAGGCGCTGGTGCGGGTGGTGCTCACCGGTTCCGTCGCCGACGACCTGCTCGCCGAAGTGGCCGTGGAGCCCGAGGTCTCGCTCCCCGGGGTCGAGGTCGGTTCCGACGCCACGGTGCCCCGGGCCACCATCGCCCAGGCCCTCGCCCTGGTCCTGTTCGCCGACCTGTGCGAGCGGGTGCCGTCGGCTGCCGGCTACGTGGCCGACCAGCGGGCGGCCGGCCGCCGGCTGGTGCTCGACCACGCTGCGGTGCGCACCGTCGCCGCGCCGTGCGGCGCCCTGCCGGCGGGCCAGGAGCAGGTCGCCCGCTTGCTGCGGGCGCTGGGCTACGAGCACCGCGAGACCTACGACCTCGCCGCCCTGCGCATGACCGGCCGCTCCTGGGCCCACGTCGACCACCCGGAGGCGGTCCCGCAGTGGTTCGTCTCGGAGCTGCACCTCGACCGGCTCTCGCCCGAGGTCCAGGTCGCGGCCGAGCGGCTGCTGGCCACCTCGCTCGACCCCCTCACGGCTGCCGATCACGAGCTGCTCGACCGCCTGGCGGCCGATGGGTCGCTGCCTCTGGCCGACGCCGCCGTGCTCGTGCCCGCCCTCGCCCGGTGCTTCGCCCGCCTGCACGCCGAGCCCACCGACCGGGACCACGACCTGTTCGCCCAGGAGTCGGCCGAGCTGGCGTGGATCGCCACCGAGGGCACCACCGGCAACCACTGGACCGACCGGGTGCCCGACGTGGCCGCCGCCGCCGAGGCCGAACGGCTGGCGGGTCGCCCGATCAAGGACACCATCGAGGTGTCGGGCTCCAGGCGGGTCCGCCAGACCGCGCACCGGGCCACGTTGGTCGAGCGGCGGTTCCACACCGTCGAGGGGCGGTCGCTGGTCCGCACCGTCCCCGGCTCGTTCTTCGAGCTGATCGAGCGGGCGCCGCGGCCCGACGGATCGGGGCTGGACCTGGCGTTCGACGCCGCCAACGCCACCGGCATCTTCGCCATGACCCGGGCGGAGGGCCCGTCGGGCATCCTGGGTGGCCGGCGAGCAGGAGCGTGAGCAGGGTGGCCCAGGGGAACGGCAGCACGGGGGCGACCGGCGTGGGCGCGCCCATCCCCGCCTCGTCGGCGCCGGGCGGCACGTCCCGCCGGCGGGATCCGGTGACCGTCGAGCGGTTGCGCATGCTCGGCGCCGTCGCTCGGACCGGCTCGATCGCCGCCGCCGGTCGCACGTTGGGCGTGACCGCGTCGGCCGTCTCGCAGCAGCTCTCGGCGTTCGAGCGCGACGCCGACGTCGCCCTGCTCGACCGGGTGGGCAACCGGATCACGCTCACCGCAGCCGGCCACGCCCTCGTCGACCACGCCGCCCTGGTCAGCGACGCCCTCGATGCCGCATCGGCCGACCTCGACCGCCTGCGCGGCTCGGTGGGCGGCCCGTTCCGCATCGCCTCGGTCACCAGCGCGGCGGCCACCGTGGTGTCGTCGGCCGTGGCCGCCCTGCGCAGCTCGTGCCCCGAGCTCGACGTCACGGTGGTCGACGAGGAGCCGGTGCGCAGCCTCGACCGGTTGGCCCGAGGCGAGGTCGACCTGGCGGTGGTCGACGAGTACGACCACGCCCCGCACCCGCTCGCCGACGTGCTCACCGGGGTCGAGCTGCTCCGCGAGCCCCTGCTGGTGGTGGTCCCACCCGGGTGGGTCCCGCTCTCGGAGCGCGTCGGCACCGGACCGAGCGGCGCCCCCGGCGCCGGTCCCGCAGCGGCCGCGGTCCCGGTGGCGGTCGGCATCCAGGACCGCACCAGCTGGCGGCTGCTCTCGCTGGCCGAGCTGGAGCACGAGACGTGGGTGCTGGCGCCCACCGAGGCGGCGTGCGGCGCCGCCGTGCGCGCCGCCTGCCGGGCCATCGGCTTCGAGCCCGACGTGCGCTGGGAGACCGACGACATCCTCGCCCACCTCAGCCACGTCGCCGCCGGCCACGGCGTGGCCGTGCTGCCCGAGCTGGCGGTGCGCCCCGGCGTGGCCCACGTCGAGGTCCACGCCCTGGCCGACCCGCCGCTCACCCGCCGCCTGCTCGCCGTCACCCGCACCGCCACGGTCCCCCGCCCTGCGGTGGCCGCGGTGTCCGCCGCCCTCCTGGCCGCCGTCCCCGCCCGCTGACCGCTGCCCCGCCGGGCGCACCGACCGGGCTCCGCACCCTTTGCGACCAGAACGCCGCAACCGCGCTCTGGTCGACCTCGTTGTCGGTGGGGAGCCTCGGCTGCGACCAGAGGCGTGAGGTGCGGTTCTGGTCGCAGGAGGGCCCGATCCGATCACCCTGCGGGGTGGGGGAGCGGGGTTGCCGGGCCGGTAGCGTGGGCCGCCCTCGACCCCCGGTGCTGGCGCATCGGGGGCCGGCTTCGCGCGTGCCCCTCCCACGAAGGACCCCATGGCCCTCACCGACCTCCCGCTGCTCCTCCGTGACGAGCCGGCCCTCCTGCAGGTGCTGGGTCGCCAGGCCGCGGTGCTGGCCGTGCCGGAGCCGGCGCGCCCGATCACCATCGCCGGGCTGGCCACGGTGGGGTCCCGCCGCCCGATCCTGGTGGCCACGCCCACGACGGCCGACGCCGAGCGGCTGGCCCACGACCTGGCCACGTTCCTCGGCCCGGATGACGTCGAGCTGTTCCCGGCCTGGGAGACGCTGCCGTTCGAGCGGGTGAGCCCCGGCACCGAGACCATGGGCCGCCGCATGCGCACCATCTGGCGGCTCGGCCAGGCCGGCCGTCGCCCCGCCGTGGTGGTGGCGCCGGTGCGGGCGCTGGTGCAGCGCCTCGGCCCCCACGTCGACCACACCGAACCGCTCGTGGTGAGGACGGGCGAGCAGCGGGACCAGGCGGCGCTCACCGAGTGGCTGGGCATGGCCGGCTACCGGCGCGAGAGCCAGGTGGAGCACCGGGGCGAGTTCGCGGTCCGTGGCTCGATCGTCGACGTGTTCGGCGCCACCGCCGACGGTCCCATCCGCATCGACCTGTGGGGCGACGAGGTCGACCGCCTCACCGCCTTCTCGGTCAGCGACCAGCGCTCCACCGACGACCTGGACCAGGTGGAGGTGTTCCCCGCCCGGGAGCTGCTGCCCACCGACGAGGTGCGGGCCCGAGCCGAGGGGCTCATGGCCAGCGAGCCGTGGGGCCGCGAGCAGTGGGAGCGCCTGTCGGAGGGGCAGATCTTCGACGGCATGGAGAGCTGGCTGCCCTGGCTCACCGACGACCAGCGCACCATCGTCGACCTGCTGCCCGACGAGGGGTTGGTGCTGGTGGTGGAGCCGCGCCGCCTGCGGGACCGGGCCGAGGACATCCTGGCCGAGGAGGCGGACCTGGCCGCCTCGCTGGCGCGCACGTGGGAGGTCGGTCCCGACCGCACCTTCCCCCGCCTGCACAGCGAGTTCGGCGAGCTGTTCGCCGCCACCTCGGTGCCGGTGTGGACCGTTACCGTCACGCCCGACGGGCCCGACGTCGCCACCGTGGCGGCCACCGGGTGGAACCCCGTCGTCGGCGACGGCGAGGGGCTGGTCCGCCAGCTGCGCGACCTGCTCGACCAGGGCTATCGGGTCGTGGTCGCCGCCGAGGGCGAGGGCTCGGCCCTGCGCCTCGGCGACGTGCTCCGCGACCAGGGCCTGGAGCTGCCGGTCGAGGTCGGCTCGCTCGACCGCGGCTGCGTGCTCACCGGCGCCAAGCTGGCGATCCTCGCCGAGTCCGACTTCACCGGCCGGCGCCGGGCCCACCGGGCGCCCCGGCCCCGCAAGCGCGACACCGCCGGCTTCTTCGACGGGCTCACCGTCGGCGACTACGTGGTCCACCACCAGCACGGCGTCGGCCGCTTCCAGGGCATGGTCAAGCGGGCCATCGGCGGGGTGGAGCGGGACTACCTGCTGCTCGACTACCGCGGTGCCGACAAGCTCTACGTCCCCAGCGACCAGATCGACGCCGTCCGCCACTACAGCGGCGGCGACTCGCCCAGCCTCTCGAAGCTGGGCGGCGGCGACTGGAACAAGAGCAAGGCCCGGGTCAAGGCCGAGGTCGACGCGGTGGCCCAGGAGCTGGTGGTGCTCTACCAGACCCGCCTGCACAGCGAGGGACACGCCTTCCCGCAGGACACCCCGTGGCAGCGCGAGCTGGAGGAGAGCTTCCCGTTCCGGGAGACGCCCGACCAGCTCAAGGCCATCGAAGAGGTCAAGGCCGACATGGAGGCCGAGACCCCCATGGACCGCCTGGTCTGCGGCGACGTCGGCTTCGGCAAGACCGAGGTCGCCCTGCGCGCCGCGTTCAAGGCGGTGCAGGACGGCAAGCAGGTGGCCGTGCTGGTGCCCACCACGCTGCTCGCCACCCAGCACTTCCAGACCTTCAGCGATCGCTTCGCCCCGTTCCCCGTGCGGGTCGAGGTCATGAGCCGGTTCCTCACGCCGTCGCAGTCCCGGCAGGTGGCCGCCGACGTCACCTCGGGCGACGTCGACGTGGTCATCGGCACCCACCGCCTGCTGTCGCAGGACATCCAGTTCAAGGACCTCGGCCTGCTGATCGTCGACGAGGAGCAGCGCTTCGGGGTGAGCCACAAGGAGCAGATCAAGCAGTTCACCACCAACGTCGACGTGCTGACGCTCTCGGCCACGCCGATCCCGCGGACCCTGGAGCTGAGCCTCACGGGCATCCGCGACCTCACCCTGCTCAACACGCCGCCGGCCGAGCGCCAGCCGATCCTCACCTACGTCGGCGAGTACGACGACCGCGCCGTGGCCGAGAGCATCCGTCGGGAGCTGCTGCGCGAGGGCCAGGTGTTCTTCGTGCACAACCGGGTCAAGGACATCGAGCTCACCGCGGCCAAGCTGCGCGAGCTGGTCCCCGAGGCCCGGGTGGCGGTGGCCCACGGCCAGATGGACGAGGGCACGCTCGAGAAGGTGGTCCTCGACTTCTGGGAGGGCCAGTTCGACGTGCTGGTGTGCACCACCATCATCGAGAGCGGCATCGACATGCCCACGGTGAACACCCTCGTGGTCGACCGGGCCGACCGCCTGGGCCTGGGCCAGCTCCACCAGCTGCGGGGCCGGGTGGGCCGGTCGGGCCAGCGGGCCTACGCGTACCTCTTCCACCCGCAGGACATGCGGCTCAGCGAGGAGGCCTACGAGCGGCTGAAGACCATCGGCGAGGCCACCGAGCTGGGTTCGGGCTTCCGCATCGCCATGCGCGACCTCGAGATCCGCGGCGCCGGCTCGCTGCTGGGCACCGGCCAGAGCGGCCACATCGCGGCGGTGGGCTACGACCTCTACGTCCAGATGGTCCACGAGGCGGTGCAGGAGCTCAAGGGCGAGCCGGTCCGCCCGCCGGCCGAGGTCAAGCTGGACCTGCCGCTCGACGCCAACCTGTCGGCCGACTACGTGCCCAAGGAGGAGCTGCGCCTGGAGGCGTACCGCCGCCTGGCCGAGGTGCGCACCGACCAGGAGGTCGACGACATCCGGGCCGAGTGGGAGGACCGCTTCGGCCCCGTGCCCGAGGCCGCCGCGAGGCTGCTCGACGTGGCGAGGCTGCGCGTCGAGGCCCACCGCATCGGCGCCCGCGAGATCAACGTCACCAAGGGCCCCGCCTTCGGCGGACCGGCCTGGACGTGCCGGGTCTCCCCGCTGCACCTCAAGACCAGCCAGACCATCCGCCTCGAGCGGCTGTTCAAGGGCGCGGTCTACAAGGAGGAGCAGGGCCAGGTGATCTTCCCGATCCCCAAGACCCCCGACCTCGCCGGCACCATCGTCGACCTCCTCCGCCAGCTCGTCCCCCCCACCACCGAGGCCTGACCGACGGCGCCACGCACCCCAGCTCCGAACTTGTCGCAGTCGTCGACCGTGGCGTCGGCCAACTGCGACGAGTTCCGGGGGTGGGCGGGGTCAGAGGCCGAGGGCGGGCCAGTAGGAGCCGTCGAGCATGGCGACGAGGGTGCTGCGGTGGATGATCATCTCGTCGAGGTCGGCGGGGCGGACGGCCTCGCCGAAGAGGACCGAGCGCTCCGTGACGCGGCGCATGATCACGCCGTGGCGCATGGCGGCGTAGGCGATGTGCCACTTGAGGTTGCCCGGCGTGCGGCCCGAGGCGGCCTCGTAGGCGGCGGCGACCTCGGCGGGCCGCATGAAGTCGGGCAGGCCGGGGGCGTCGTAGCTGGTGGTGAGGTCCTGGAAGAAGAGGTGCAGGTACGTCATCCAGCCGAGGTCGATCTCGGCGGGGCCGATGGCCGCCATCTCCCAGTCGAGCACGGCGTTGACGTCGAACCCGTCGAACATCATGTTGCCGATGCGGGCGTCGCCCCACGAGAGGCGGGGGCCGCTGCAGTCGACGCCCTCGACCGGCAGGTTGGCGCGGAGCCAGGTGAAGCAGTCGTCGAGCAGCTGGGAGCGCTCGTCGCCGACGACCCAGTCGTGGTAGCCGTCCCACCAGGCCAGGTGCCGCTCGATGGAGGTCTCACCGGGCAGGTCGTAGGCCAGGAAGCCGAGGTCGTGGGTGTCGACGGTGACCTCGTGCACGCCGGCCAGGGCGGTGACGGCCGACTGCTGGAGGTGGGCCCGCTCCTCGGCGCTGGCGTCGAGGACCCAGTTGGGGTCGGGGAACGTGTAGGGCAGCACGTCCCGGGGGACCCGCCCGTCGATGCGGGCCATGACGAAGAACGGGGCGCCGATCACCGCCGGGTCGGCTTCGTACCAGAGCGTCTCCGGCACCGGGACGTCGGTGGCCTCGCCGACGATGCGCATGACGTCGAACTGCAGCTGCAGGTCGTAGGTGGGGAAGACGGGGATCTTGTCGAGCTCCGGCTCGATGCGCGCCACGAACCGCCGCTCGGTGGGCGCGCCGCCCTCGGTCCAGCGGGCGGTGAAGAGGAGGGTCTCGCTCGACATGCCGTTGCCCTCGGGCTTGAGCACCTCGCACACCTCGGGCTCCGCTCCGGCGGGCAGCTTGCCCGCCAGCCAGGTGCCGATCCGGCGGCCCAGCTCGGCGCTGTCGCGCGTGGTGGTGGTGATGTGGCCGTTCGGGGCCATCTGTCCCGCTGGCACCTCGTCGGTCGCGCTCGCGGTGGTGTCGGTGGACGTCGCCTCGGTCATGCCCCTGCTCCCTGTGGTGCCCGTTCCCCTGGAACGAGAACGCGTTCTCGTTCGGTGCCGTTTCTAGCCGGAACCCACGGCCGGTGTCGGCCCGGTGGCGCCCGGGTGGCCGGGCGGTGGCCGCCGGGGAGCGGCACGCCAGGACGTCCGCCGGCCGCCGGCGGGCCCGGCGCTCGGCCGCGCGCGGGCCCGGGTGCCGATTGCCGCGCCGTCGGGGGCGCGTAGCATCCTGTCCTCGTGGAACGCCGTCGCACCTCCTTCCGCCGTGCCCGCCTCCTGGGCGTCGCCCTCCTCGTCGTGGCGGGCGCCACCGCCTGCGAGGGCATCGGGCCCGTGGGCCAGACCCCTGCGGCCACCGTGAACGGCCACGACATCTCCCGTTCCGAGGTCGAGGCGGCGGTCGAGCTGCAGCTCGAGTACCTCGACAAGCTCGAGCCCATCATCGAGAAGCAGCGCCTCGCCGCCCAGGAGAAGGGCGAGCAGGTGATCTCCAAGGCCGACTACGCCGCCCGGGTCGATGCCGAGCGCGCCCTACCGGGGCGACACCAGCGCCTCGCTCGGCACCGCGGGCGCCACCACCCAGCTGAACCGCCTGGTCCGGCTCGAGATCTACCGAGGCGCGCTGCGCATCACCGGCGTCAAGGTCACCGCGGCCCAGAAGGCCGCGGCGAAGGAGCAGGTCGAGCAGCAGCAGCTGACCGACAACGGCCTGAAGCTCGCCGACGTGCCCAAGGGCTTCCTCGACGACGACATCGAGGTGGCCGGGATCACCGCCGCCATCGAGGCCACCGCCCCCGTCTCGAAGGCCGACCAGGAGAAGGCGGCCGCGGCCTACGAGCAGACCCTGCAGGCGGCCTTCCAGCAGCAGGTGGGGAGCTACACCCAGCTGTGCGTGAAGGGCATCGTCGCTGCCGACGAGGCCACCGGAGCCCAGGCCGTCACCCGCCTGAAGGCGGGGGAGGACGCCGCCACCGTGGCCAAGGACCTGAGCGTGGAGCCCACCTCCGCCGACCAGGAGCAGTGCCTGGCCCGAGCCGACGCCGAGGGCCTCTTCCCCGAGGCGGCCACGGCCAAGGCCGGCACCGTCCTCGGCCCTGCGCCCTACCAGACCAACCAGTTCCTGGTGCTCGCCGTGGGATCGGTCAAGGTGCCGACGTACGCGGACCTGCGCCCGCAGCTGGCCCAGTCGATCCCCGACACGGCCGCGCAGGCGGCCACCGCCGCCCAGGAGAAGGTCCTCACCAAGGCCCTGGACGAGGCCACCGATCGGGCCAAGGTCACCGTCGACTCCCGCTACGGCACCTGGGACGTCAAGAGCGGCCAGGTCGTCGCCCCCACCGACCCGGCTGCGGTGGCGTTCGAGAGCGACGGCAGCACGCCGTCCACCACGGTCGACCCCGCAGCGGGCGCGCCCGCCGGCGCCGGGTCCTGAGCCCGGGCCGGTCGTGACCACGCCCCGGGTGGTGGTCGTCGGGCTCGGCCCGGGCGACCCCTCGCTCGTCACGGCCGGCGTGCTGGCCGCCATCGCCGCCACGCCCGTCCGCTTCCTGCGCACCGAGCGCCACCCGTCAGCCTCCCTGGTGGGCGGGGCGACCACCTTCGATCACCACTACGAGGCCGAGGACACCTTCGAGGAGGTGTACCGCCGCATCACCGCCGACCTGGTGGCGGCGGCCACCGAGCACGGCGACGTGCTCTACGCCGTGCCCGGTTCGCCCCGGGTGCTGGAGCGCACGGTCGACTTCCTCGACGCCGAGGCGGCGGCCGGCACCATCGAGCTGCAGGTGCTGGCCGGCCTGTCGTTCACCGACCTGGCCTGGGTGCGCCTCGGCGTCGACCCCTACGAGCAGGGCGTGCGCCTCGTCGACGGCCACCGGTTCGCCATCGCCGCCGCCGGGCAGCGGGGCCCGCTGCTGGTGGCGCACTGCCACAACCGCCGGGTGCTCTCCGACGTGAAGCTGGCCGTCGACGACCCGCCCACCGAACCGGTGGTGGTCCTGCAGCGCCTGGGCCTGCCCGACGAGTCGGTCACCACGGTCGAGTGGGCCGACCTCGACCGCAGCTTCGAGCCCGACCACCTCACGTCGGTCTACGTGCCGTCGCTGGCGTCGCCGGTGGCCGGCGAGGTGGCCGCCTTCGTGGAGCTGGTGGCCACCCTGCGGGCCGAGTGCCCCTGGGACGCCGAGCAGACCCACGCCAGCCTGGCCCGGCACCTGCTCGAGGAGACCTACGAGGTGCTCGAGGCGCTCGACGAGGTGGGCGACGGCGGGCCCGACGTGGCCCCCGAGGCCTGGGCCCACCTCGAGGAGGAGCTGGGCGACCTCCTCTTCCAGATCGTGTTCCACACCACCCTGGCCACCGAGGAGGGCGAGTTCGGCCTGGCCGAGGTGGCCCGTGGCGTCCACGACAAGCTGGTCCACCGCCACCCCCACGTGTTCGGGCTGGTGGAGGTCGACGGGGCCGACGACGTCGTGGCCAACTGGGAGCAGATCAAGAAGGCCGAGAAGGGGCGGGCCTCGATCTTCGACGGCATCCCGGCCACGCTGCCTGCGCTGCTGCACGCCACCAAGGTCACCAAGAAGGCGGCCGGCCTCGGCCTCGACCCGGCGCTCGACCCGGGCCCGCTCGACGCCGCGATGGCCGCCGCCCAGGCCGAGGCCACCGACGCCACCATCGGCACGCTGCTGCTGGCCGCGGTGAACCTGGCCCGGTCCGCCGACGTGGACCCCGAGGCCGCCCTGCGCACCGCCGCCACCCACCTGCGCGACCGCGCCCAGCTCTTGGAGGGCTGAGCGCCCGGCGCCTCCTCGGGCGCGGTCCACTTGCGTGGGAGGGGGTCGGTCCAGTGGGCTGCGGGGCGAAGGTGTCCCCTGCGCGGGGGAGACCCCCGTGTACCGTTTCCCCACCAGCAACAGGAGCCCCACACCGACCATGAGCACCATCGAGCACGTCATCGGCCGGGAGATCCTCGACTCGCGCGGAAACCCCACCGTCGAGGTCGAGGTCGTCCTCGACTCCGGCGCCATGGGTCGCGCCGCGGTGCCGTCCGGTGCGTCCACCGGGCAGTTCGAGGCCGTCGAGCTCCGCGACGGGGGCCCCCGCTTCGGCGGCAAGGGCGTGTCCATCGCCGTGTCGAACGTCAACGGCGAGGTCCGCGAGGAGCTGGTGGGCCAGGACGCCCTCGACCAGCGCGGCGTCGACCGCCTGCTGCTCGACCTCGACGGCACCGACAACAAGGCCCGCCTCGGCGCCAACGCCATCCTCGGCGTCTCGCTGGCGGTGGCCAAGGCCGCGGCCGACGAGCTCGAGATCCCCCTCTACCGCCACGTGGGCGGCACCAACGCCCACGTGCTCCCGGTGCCCATGATGAACGTCCTCAACGGCGGCGCCCACGCCGACAACAACGTGGACTTCCAGGAGTTCATGGTCATGCCGGTGGGCGCGGCGAGCTTCTCCGAGGCGCTGCGCTGGGGCACCGAGGTGTACCACGTGCTCAAGAAGCAGCTGGCCGACAAGGGCCTCTCCACCGCGGTGGGCGACGAGGGCGGCTTCGCCCCGAACCTGGCCAGCAACGCCGAGCCCGTCGAGCTGCTCATCTCCGCCATCGAGGCCGCCGGCTTCACCCCCGGCGACGACATCGCCATCGCCCTCGACCCCGCCACCAGCGAGATCTTCCACGACGGCGCCTACGTCCTGGCCGGCGAGGACCGCAGCCTCACCCCCGAGCAGATGGCCGACTACTGGGCCGACCTGTGTGAGCGCTTCCCGATCGTGTCCATCGAGGATGGCATGGACGAGGAGGACTGGGACGGCTGGAAGGCCCTCACCGACCGCATCGGCTCCAAGGTGCAGCTGGTGGGCGACGACCTGTTCGTCACCAACACCAGCCGCCTGGCCCGGGGCATCGAGGCCGGCGTGGCCAACTCGATCCTCGTGAAGGTCAACCAGATCGGCTCGCTCACCGAGACCATCGACGCCGTGACGCTGGCCAACCGCTCGGGCTACACCGCGGTCATGTCGCACCGCTCGGGCGAGACCGAGGACGCCACCATCGCCGACCTCGCCGTCGCCCTCAACTGCGGCCAGATCAAGACCGGCGCCCCGGCCCGCAGCGATCGCGTGGCCAAGTACAACCAGCTCCTGCGCATCGAGGAGCAGCTCGGCGACGCCGCCTCGTTCCCGGGTGCGGCTGCGCTGGCCCGAGGCGTCCGCCGCTGATGGCCGACGACCGGCGGAAGCCCGCTCGACCCCCGGCCCGGCCCTCCCGGCCGCCGGCCGCCGGTCGAGCGCGCCCCGCGCCCGCCGGTCGACCCAAGCCCGCCTCCTCGTCGTCGGGGCGGGCCAAGCCCGCGGCCGCCGGCCGGGCCAAGGCCGCGGCACCCGCCGCCGGGCGGGCCCGCCCGGCACCGGCTCGGGCCAAGGCCGCCCCGGCCGCGCGATCGAAGCCGGCTGCTGCCCGCGGTCCGGCCCGTTCGGCGGCCAAGCCGAGCTCCCGCGCCGCAGCCACCCGTCGTCCTGCTGGCCGTGCCGACGGTGCGGCCGGGCGCCGCGCCCTCGGGCGAGTCGACGGCGTGCGGGGCCAGCGCGAAGGCGATCGGCGCCGCCGCAACCAGGCGCGGGCCCAGCGCCGCCGTCGGGTGGTCGGCGCCCTGGTGGCCACGGTCATGGCCGTCGGCGTCATGTACGTGGCCCTGTTCCCGGGCCAGACCCTGCTGGCGCAGCGGGCGTCCACGTCGAAGGCGGAGTCGGAGCTGCGCGAGGTCCAGGCCCAGCGCAAGGTGGTCGAGGACCAAGCCCGCCGGCTCGAGACCGACAAGGAGATCGAGAAGCAGGCCCGGGAGGACTTCAACATGAAGCAGCCGGGCGAGGAGATCGTCAACGTCCTGCCGACGCAGACCGATCCCATCGGGCTGCCCGGCACCTGGCCCTTCACCGGCGTCGAACGGGCCTTCGGCGCCCCCTGACACCGGGGCGTACCGTCGCCCGATGGACTTCTCGAGCGACCCCGACCACGACGCCATCCGCGACGGCGTCCGGCGGGTCTGCGCCGACTTCCCCGA
The DNA here is from genome assembly GCF_019048865.1 of Aquihabitans sp. G128. Classification (GTDB taxonomy): domain Bacteria; phylum Actinomycetota; class Acidimicrobiia; order Acidimicrobiales; family Iamiaceae; genus Aquihabitans. The sequence continues at coordinate 4,646,998 of NZ_CP077604.1, forward strand.
CGAGTACTGGCGGCGCTGCGACGCCGAGCACGAGTTCCCGTGGGACTTCTACCGGGCCATGGCCGCCGGCGGCTGGATCGGCATCGCCATCCCCGAGGCCTTCGGCGGCGGCGGTCGGGGCATCACCGAGGCCAGCATCGTGGTCGAGGAGGTGGCGGCCTCCGGCGCAGCGATGAACGGGGCGTCGGCCATCCACCTGTCGATCTTCGGCATGGGACCGGTGGTCAAGCACGGCTCCCCGGAGCTGCAGCAGCGGGTCCTGCCGCAGGTGGCGTCGGGCGAGCTGCACGTGGCGTTCGGCGTCACCGAGCCCGACGCCGGCACCGACACCTCGCGCATCACCACCCGGGCCACCCTCGCCGCCGACGGGTCGCACTACCTGGTGCGGGGCCGGAAGGTCTGGACCACCAAGGCCCCGTACTGCGAGAAGGTGCTGCTCCTGGTGCGCACGTCGCCCCGAGGGGACGCCGGCCGACCGACCGACGGCATGACGCTGCTGCTCGCCGACCTCCAGCGGCCCGAGGTCGAGATCACGCCCATCGCCAAGGCGGGCCGCAACGCGGTGGTGTCCTGCGAGGTGGTCTACGACGACCTGCCGGTCGCGGTGGCCGACCGGGTGGGGGAGGAGGGCGAGGGCTTCCGGTACCTGCTCGACGGGCTCAACCCCGAGCGCATCCTGATCGCCGCCGAGGCGCTCGGCACCGGCCGGGCCGCCCTGCGCCGGGCCGTGGCCTACGCGGGGGAGCGGGTGGTGTTCGACCGGCCCATCGGCCAGAACCAGGGCATCGCCTTCCCGCTGGCCCGGGCCCACATGGAGCTGCGCGCCGCCGAGCTGGCGGTCCGGGAGGCGGCGTGGCGCTACGACCGCGGCCTGCCCTGCGGCGAGGCCGCCAACACCGCCAAGTTCCTGGCCGCCGAGGCCGGCTACGCAGCGGCCGACCAGGCGGTGCAGACCCTCGGCGGCATGGGCTACGCCGCCGAGTACGACGTCGAGCGCTACTGGCGCGAGGCCCGGCTCATGCGCCTGGCCCCGGTCAGCCAGGAGCTGGTGCAGGCCTACGTCGCCACCCAGGTCCTCGGCCTGCCCAAGAGCTACTGATCCCGGGCGGCGTCGGGCGGCGCTGGGCTGGTGGCGAGCCGGGGTTCGATCCGGCCGGCAGCGGCGCACGGGAATGCGTGGGGCCACCCGCCGGTTCCAGGTATTTGCATACGCAACTACTTGCTCGAAGGAGCCCACCATGGCTGCCCCCACGATCGACGTCCGGCCCGCTCGGACCCGGCCCCACACCGACGCCGGCTGGCTCGACTCGAGCCACAGCTTCAGCTTCGGACACCACCACGACCCCCGGAACACCCACCACGGGCTGCTGCTGGTGAGCAACGACGACCGGGTGGCGCCCTACACCGGCTTCGACACCCACCCGCACCAGGACATGGAGATCATCACCTGGGTGCTGGAGGGCCGCCTCGAGCACAAGGACACCCTCGGCAACAAGGGCGAGATCTATCCGGGCCTGGCCCAGCGGATGACGGCGGGGCGCGGCATCTGGCACTCCGAGAAGAACAACGGCGACGACACCGTCCACTTCGTGCAGATGTGGGTCCCGCCGGACACCTCGGGGCTCGACGCCGGCTACGAGCAGCTCGACATCAACGCCGAGCTGGACAAGGGCGGGCTGGTGCCGATCGCCAGCGGCAAGGGCCACGACGCCGCCATCTCCATCGCCCAGTCCGGGGCGGTGCTCTGGGGCGGACGGCTGCGCTCCGGCGAGGTCGTCGCGGTGCCCGACGACCGCCACGCCCACGTCTTCGTCGCCCGGGGCACCGCCTCGCTGGCCGGCGCCGGCGCCCTCGCCGAGGGCGATGCCGTGCGCCTGACGGGAGCCGGGAGCCCGCAGCTCACCGCTGGCCCCGACGGCGCCGAGGTGCTCATCTGGGCCACCTCCTGACGTCGCCGCAGGCCTCGGTAGGGTCGACGCCATGAGCGACCCGATGCCGGCCACCGTGGTGGTGGCCGACGAGCCCTCCGAGGCCGACGTCGTCGCGGTGACCGCCCTGCTCGGGCGCGAGCCGAAGGGCCGCTTCACCGTCGTGGTGCGCCACCGCCACGACGGGTCGCCCGTGGTCATCCGCAACCACCCGCTGCTCGACGACGGTCGGCCCATGCCCACCCGCTACTGGCTGCTGGGCGAGCCCGAGCGCACCATGGTCAGCCGCATCGAGAGCCGCGGCGGCGTGCACCGGGTGGAGGACGAGATCGGCCTCGACGTCATCGCCACCGCCCACGACGCCTACGCCGCCGACCGCGACGCCGACCTGCCCGAGGGGTGGGCCGGGCCGCGGCCCTCGGCCGGCGTCGGCGGCACCCGCGTGGGGGTCAAGTGCCTGCACGCCCACTACGGCTGGTGGCTGGCCGGCGGCCCCGACCCCGTCGGTGCCTGGGTGGCCGAGCACCTCGCCGCCGGCGACGGCGACGCCGGCCCCAGCTGACGCCCGCCCCGGCCCGGTCCGTTCGAGTCGTCGGCCGGGGGCGGCTCGTGGTGGGGCGCTCCTAGAGTCGGGTGCCCATGACTGATCGCGTCGCCTCCATCGACATCGGCACCAACTCCACCCGCCTGCTGGTGGCCGAGGCGGGCACCGACGGCGCCCCGCTGGTGCCCGTCGAGCGGCTGATGCGCATCACCCGGCTCGGCCAGGGGGTCGACCAGGCCGGCTCCCTGGTGCCGGAGGCCATCGACCGCACGGTCGCCGTGTTGGCCGAGTACCGCGAGGTGATGGACCGCCTGGGCGTGCCCGCTGGCCGGGTCCGCATGACGGCCACCTCGGCCAGCCGCGACGCGGCGAACCGCGACGTCTTCTTCGACGCCGCCGAGGCCGCGGTGGGCGTCCGCCCCGAGCTGCTCTCGGGCGAGGACGAGGCCAGGCTGTCGTTCCTCGGCGCCACCTCCGACCTCGACCCGGCCGAGGGCCCCTTCCTGGTGTTCGACCTGGGCGGCGGCTCGACGGAGTTCGTCTACGGCACCACCGGGCCCGAGGGCGCCATCACCGGTGCGCTGTCGCTCGACGTGGGCTGCGTGCGGCTGACCGAGCGGTTCTTCACCACCGACCCGCCGGCGCCGGAGGACCTCACCGCCGCCATCAGCTACACCGAGGCCTGGGTCGACGACGTGCTGCGCGACATCCCCGACGTCGGCCAGGCCAAGACGGTCCTGGGGCTGGCCGGCACGGTGAACACCGTGGCGGCGGTCGAGCTGGGCCTCGCCGAGTACGATTGCGACGCGATCCACCACTTCACCCTCACCCGCGACGCCGCCGAGGACGTGTTCCGCACGCTGGCCACCGAGCCCCGGGCCGACCGCATCCACAACCCCGGCCTCGAGGAGGCGCGGGCCGACGTGATCGTCGGCGGGTGCTGCGCGCTGGTGGCCATCTACCGCACGCTCGGCCTCGAGGAGGTCGTGGTCAGCGAGGCCGACATCCTCGACGGGCTGGCGATCTCGCTGCTCTGACCGGCCGTCGGGCGAGGTTCCGGCACCGTCGGGTGCCGGAACGGACGGGTGCGGGGGCGACGGCTACCGTGCGACCCGATGAGCGAGCCGATCTGGGAGCCCGATCCCGCCACCGTGGCCGACACCAACGTCGGGCGCTTCCAGGCCCGGCACGGGATCGCCACCTTCCCGGAGCTGGTCGAGCGGTCGATCGAGGATCCCGCCTGGTTCTGGGGCGCCGCCACGGAGTTCCTGGGCATCCCGTTCTCGACGCCGTACGAGCAGGTGCTCGACACCTCCAAGGGCATCCCGTGGGCCACCTGGTTCACCGGCGGCCAGACGAACCTGGCCGCCGCCTGCGTCGACCGCTGGGCCGCCGACTCGCCCGACGCCGAGGCCATCCGTTGGGAGGGTGAGGACGGCGAGGTCCGCCTGCTCACCTACGCCGAGCTCGACCGCCACGTCGACGGCCTGGCCGCCCTGCTCCGCGAGCGGGGCATCGGCCAGGGCGATGCGGTCGGGATCTTCCTGCCGATGCTGGTGGAGACGGTGGTCGCCGCCATGGCGGTGGCCAAGCTCGGGGCCATCTTCCTGCCGGTGTTCTCCGGCTACGGCGCCGAGGCCATCGCCGTGCGGCTCGAGGATGCCGGGGCCAAGGCCCTGCTGTGCGCCGACGGCTTCTACCGCCGCGCCAAGGTCGTGCCCACCCTGGCCACCGCGCTCGACGCCGTCGGCCGCGTGCCCTCGGTCGAGACGGTGGTGGTGGTGCCCCGGGTCGGGCCCGTCGAGCCGGCCGAGCACGGTGCGGCTTCCGTGCTGCCCTGGCCTGCGGCCACGCCGGTCGGCGAGCCCCCGCGCGTGGCCACGGTGGCGGTCGACAGCGAGCACCCGCTGTTCATCGCCTACACCTCGGGCACCACCGGCAAGCCCAAGGGCGCGGTGCACGTCCACGGCGGGTTCACCGTGAAGATCGCCGAGGAGGTGGCCTTCCAGTTCGACTGCCGTCCCGGCGACCGCCTGTTCTGGTTCGCCGACTTCGGCTGGATCATGGGCCCCTGGGAGGTGGTGGGCGCGCTGGCGAACGGCGCCACCCTGTGCCTGTTCGAGGGTGCACCCGACTTCCCCGACACCGACCGGCTCTGGGCCTACCTGGCGGCGCACCGGGTGACGATCCTCGGGATCAGCCCCACGCTGGTGCGCTCGATGATGGCCCACGGCGACGAGCCGGTCCGGCGCCACGACCTCTCGGCGCTGCGCATCCTCGGCTCCACCGGCGAGCCGTGGAACGAGGACCCCTACCGCTGGTTCGCCGAGGTGGTGGGCGGCGGGCGCTGCCCCATCATCAACATCAGCGGGGGCACCGAGGTGGGCGCGTGCTTCCTCTCGTGCCACCCGGTCCAGGCCCTCACGCCCATGACGCTCGGCGGCCCCGCCCTCGGCATGGCGGTCGACGTGTTCGACGACCACGGGCAGCCGGTGCGCGGCCAGGTCGGTGAGCTGGTCTGCACCAAGCCGTGGCCCGGCATGACCCGTGGCCTCTGGCAGGCACCCGAGCGCTACCTCGAGACGTACTGGGACCGCTGGCCCGACGTGTGGGTCCACGGCGACTGGGCGCTCATCGAGGACGGCCAGTGGTACCTCCGCGGCCGCAGCGACGACACCATCAAGATCGCCGGCAAGCGGCTCGGCCCGGCCGAGGTCGAGTCCGCCCTCGTGGCCCACGCCGCGGTGTCCGAGGCCGCTGCCGTCGGCATCCCCCACGAGGTCAAGGGCGAGGCGCTGTGGTGCTTCGTCGTGCTGGCCCCCGGCGCCGCCGAGTCCGAGGACCTGCGCGCCGAGCTGGTGGCCACCGTCACCGAGGCCCTCGGCAAGTCGTTCAAGCCCAGCGCCGTCCGCTTCGTCGACGCGCTGCCCAAGACGCGGTCGGCCAAGGTCGTTCGCCGCGCCATCCGGGCCACCACCATCGGGGCCGACCCGGGCGACCTCTCGTCGCTCGAGGACCCCGCCACCGTCGACGCCCTGCGGAACGCACGGTGAGGAGCAGGGACCGAGGCACACCCGTGGAGCGATCGAGCACCCTCTTCGGCCAGCGCGTCATGCTGCGCCCCATCGTCCTGTCGGACTTCGCCGCGTGGCGCGAGGTGCGCCACCGCTGCGGCGAGTGGCTCACCAAGTGGGAGCCGGCCCGCCTGGCCCACCAGCCCGACGTCACCGAGGACCGCGACGCCTTCGCCGTCCGCTGCAGCGCCCGCCACCGCGAGCGCCAGCTGGGCACCGGCTTCGGGTTCGGCATCTTCGCCGACGGCGCGTTCTGCGGCGAGATCAACCTCTCGTCCATCCAGCGCGGCCCGTTCCAGAACGCCTACGTGGGCTACTGGATCGACGAGCGCTACGCCGGGTTGGGGCTGATGCCCGAGTCGGTGGTGGTCCTGGCCCGCTTCGCCTTCGAGGAGCTGCACCTGCACCGGCTCCAGATCTCGATCATCCCCCGCAACACCGCCAGCCGCCGCGTGGTCGAGAAGCTCGACCTCCGGCTCGAGGGCGTGGCCGAGCGGTACCTCGAGATCAACGGCGTCTGGGAGGACCACGTCCGCTACGCCATCACCGCCGAGGAGTGGCAGGAGCGCCGCGAGTCCCTCGAGGCCACCTGGCTCTCCCCCCGCCCCGAGTAGCCCCACCACCACCACCACCTCGCCCCGCCCCCAGCCCCCGTCGAACTTGTGGGCTGAGGCTGCCGTTTTCGGCGCTCTGGGCCCACAAGTTGCCGGGGGGTTGGGGGTGCGACGGCCCGTCCCCAGCGAACTTGTGGGCGGAGGCCGCCGTTTTCGGCGGTGTGGGCCCACAAGTTGCGGCGAGCGGGGTCAGGGGGTGGCGGGGCGGCCGGCGAGGGGGATGTCGATGGTGAAGGCGGCGCCGCCATCGGGGTGGTTGGCCACGGAGGCGGTGCCGCCGTGCTCCTCGGCGATGCCGGCGACGATGGCCAGGCCGAGGCCGTTGCCGGCGCCGACGCGGGCCCGGTCGGCCTGCCAGAAGCGGTCGAAGACGTGGGCGGCGGCCTCGGGCGAGATGCCCTCGCCGTGGTCGCGGACGGTGATGGTGGCGCGGCCGCCGTCGACAGCGGTGGCCACCTCGATGGGCGTGCCGGCCGGCGTGTGCTTCACGGCGTTGGTGACCAGGTTGGCGATGGCCTGGCGGAGGTGGTCGGCGTCGCCGCGGACGATGACCGGGGAGCCGGCGTCGAGCGTGACGGCACGATCGGGAGCGGTGGCCACCGCGTCGCTGCAGGCGTCGGCGGCGAGGACGGTGAGGTCGACGGGCTCGGAGGCCGACGGCCGGGTCTCGTCGAGGCGGGCGAGCAGCAGGAGGTCCTCGACGAGGGTCTTCATGCGGCTCGATTCCTGCTCGATTCGGCGCATGATCACCGGCAGGTCGACCTTGTCGTTGCCGGCCCCCAACCGGAACAGCTCGGCGAAGCCCTGGATCGACGTGAGCGGCGTGCGCAGCTCGTGGGAGGCGTCGGCCAGGAACTGGCGCAGGCGCCGCTCGGTGGCGTCGCGCTCGCGGAACGAGCCCTCGATGCCGTCGAGCATGGTGTTGAGGGCCAGGCCGAGCTGGCCGACCTCGGTGCGGCCGTCGGCGGGCGCGACCCGTTCGGACAGGTCGCCGGCGGTGATGGTGGAGGCCGACGACGCCATGTGCTCGAGGGGGCGCAGGCCCCGGCGCAGGATGAGCCAGGCGCCCACGGCCAGCGCGGTCAGCAGGGCGCCGGCGGCGACGAGCTCGATCTGGAGCAGCCGGTTCATCTGGGCGTCGAGCTCGGCGGTGGGGGTGGCCACCACGACCACCGCCCCGGTGAGGTTCTCGTCGAGGGCGCCGGCCCCGTTGCGGAGGTCGGCCAGCGGCCGCACCAGCACCCGCCACTCGCCCGAGCCGCTCGCCGAGCCGGTGGTGAAGATGCGGCTGCCGGTGGTGGCGGCGAGGTCGTCGGGCAGGTCGGGCAGCGCGGTGGTCACCACGGGCTCGTTCTGGGCCAGGACCTTGCCGTCGGTGGAGATGAGCGCGGCGTAGTTGTCGAACCCGAAGCCGGCCCCGGGCTGGTCGCCGCCCGAGCTCGCCGGCGCCGGACCGTTGCGGGACGGGAAGAGCGGGCCGTCGTCGACGCCGCTGGCCTCGGCGGCCAACCGGCCGCTGAGCGGGGGCAGCGTGGCGCGCAGCTGGTCGTCGAGCCGGCTCTCGAGCGAGCGCTGGTATAGCGAGTAGGTGGTGACGCCGAAGACGGCCAGGCCCACGGTCGACAGGGCCACCAGGGCGAGGACGAGTCGGAGTCGGAGGGTCACGGGTCGCACCTGCCAGCGGGATCGGTCCCGCCGATCCTGCCCGATCGGGGCGCGGCGGTCGGGGAGGGCGCCGGCGTCGACCGTGCCGTCGCCCCTAGGTGGCACGGGCCAGGCCGTCCTGCGGCGCGGTCGTCCCGCGCCCGAAGAGGAGCCGATCGAGGATGAAGAACTGCGCCACCCACACGAAGCCGAAGCCGCAGAGGTTGGCGGCCTGCACGGCCAGGGTGCGGGTCGCCGGGGCGAGGGCGGCGGCGCTGGCCCAGTGGCCGGTGAGGACCACGGTCACCGTCGACAGCCCGAGGCCGGCGCCGGAGAGGACGAGGAAGGGGAGGACCTCGGTGGCGAAGGCGGGCTGGCCGGAGCGGCCCCACACCCAGCGGCGGTTCAGCTCGAACGAGGGCACGGTGCCCACCGCGGTGGCCACCAGGTTGGCCCAGCCGGGCGACAGGGTCCGGGTGGCCACCAGCACGCCGAGCAGGGTGAGGCTGGTGAGCGTGGCCACGCCCGAGACGGCGGCGTAGCGGACCAGCTGGGCGAGGCGCTTCACCGCTCGCCCTCGACCAGGGTCAGGTCGACGGTGCCGGCGGCAGCGGGCGCCGCCACCGTCGGCTCGGCCTCGCCGCCGAAGCGCCGCCGCAGGAGGACGAAGCGCCCGCCTGCCGCGAGGGCGTTGCCGACGGTGAGCGCCGCCACCAGGCCGAGGGTCGAGCCCCAGCCGAGGGCGTCGGCCGCGGCGAGGGCGCCGAGGTTCAGCGCCAGCGGGAGCGCCGCCAGGGCCAGGCCCCCGAGGCGGCGGTGCGGCCGGCGGGCGTCGCCCTGGTCGGCGAAGGTGAGGTGGCGGTGGGCGGCCGTGTTGGCCACCGAGCACAGGGCGAGGGCCAGCAGGTCTGCAGCCACCGCCCCGAGGGCGGGGAGCAGGGCGGCGAACAGGACGCCGAAGACCACGGTGCTGGCCAGGCCCACCGAGGCGAAGCGGACCAGCTGGCCGCCCAGCTCGTCCGGCAGCGGGTGCAGCCCCGCCAGCCCGGCGCGGTCGGCGGCGGCGATGCGACCCTGGCCGTGGGCGAAGCGGTTGAGCAGCCGGCCGACGCCCTTGAGGTCGTCGGTGGCGGTCTGCACGATGTCGACCCGGGAGTCCGGGTCGTCCACCCAGTCGACCGGCACCTCGTGGATGCGCAGGCCGTTGTGCTCGGCCAGCACCAGCAGCTCGGTGTCGAAGAACCAGCCCTCGTCCTCCACCAGCGGCAGCAGCGCCCGGGCCACGTCGCTGCGGGCGGCCTTGAAGCCGCACTGGGCATCGGAGAAGCCGCTGCGCAGGGCCGTGCGCAGGATCAGGTTGTAGGTGCGGGAGATCGCCTCGCGCTTCGGGCCACGCACCACCCGGGAGCTCGAGGCGAGGCGGGTGCCGATGGCGATGTCGCTGTGGCCCGACAGCAGCGGGGCCACCAGGGGGAGGAGGGCATCGAGGTCGGTCGAGAGGTCGACGTCCATGTAGGCCACCACCGGGGCGGGGCTCGCCGACCAGGCCGCCCGCAGCGCCCGACCCCGGCCCTTCAGCGGTAGGCGGAGGGCCTGCACCCCGTCGATGCTGCGGGCCAGCTTGCAGGCCAGGCCCCAGGTGGCGTCGGTGCTGGCGTTGTCGACGATGGTCACCAGCCAGGGGAGGGGGAAGCGCTCGTCGAGGTAGGCGTGGAGGCGCTCGATGGACGCCACCAGGCCGGCCTGCTCGTTGTAGACGGGGATGACGACCTCGACGGCGGCCACGCGGCGGCGGAGCTCGCTGGCGGCGACGAGGAGCTCGCCCGGGGCGCTGGGCACGGGGGCGGCGGACGGGACGAGGGGGCGGGCGGTGGCGGTCATGGGGGCAGCTTCGGCCGGGCGCCTCCACGCCCCCTCTGGCGTTCCTTGGAGTTCCCTGAGACGCGCGGTCCAGGGCCGGCGGCCGCACTGCCTGGGCATCGGCTCCACCGTTGCTGGGAGTTGGCTGGGACTCGGCCGAGAACCCTTCCCCGCGCCCGACGGCCCCCCGTACGGTGTCGCCGGGCGGCACGCGCCGCCCGTCAGCCACGAGGAGCCCCCACCCATGTCGACCGAGGCGAGCAGCACGCAACCGAGGATCCTCGTGGTCGACGACGAGGAGCACATCACCGAGCTGCTGGCCATGGGCCTCGGCTACCAGGGCTTCGACGTCGAGCGGGCAGCCACCGGCCGGGAGGCCCTGGACGCGGTGGCCCGCCGGGCGCCGGAGCTGATCGTGCTCGACGTGATGCTGCCGGACCTCGACGGGTTCGAGGTGGCGAAGCGGCTGCGCCGCGACGAGGGCGCCGGCACCCGCATCCCGGTCATCTTCCTGACGGCGCGGGACACCACGCAGGACAAGGTCGAGGGCCTCCGCCTGGGCAGCGACGACTACGTCACCAAGCCCTTCTCCATCGAGGAGCTCATCGAGCGGGTGAAGGCGGTGCTGCGCCGCTCGTCGGGCACCGGCCCGGGCGAGAAGAAGCTGGCCTTCGCCGACCTCGAGCTCGACGAGGAGACCCGCGACGTGTGGCGCGACGGTCGCCTCATCGAGCTGACGCCCACCGAGTACAAGCTGCTGCGCTACCTGCTGGCCAACGCCCGCCGCGTGCTGACCCGGGACCAGATCCTGGAGGCCGTGTGGGACTACACCTTCGCCGGCAACGCCAGCGTGCTCGAGACCTACATCAGCTACCTGCGCCAGAAGATCGACGCCACCGAGCCGGCGCTGATCCACACCGTGCGCGGCGTGGGCTACTCGCTGCGCCTGCCCCGCTAGGGCGGGTCGCTCGGTTGCCCTCCGGCCGCCGCCTGCGAGGTCGGTGGCAGGTCCCAGGGCGTTCCCAGGGAACGTGGAGGGTCCGTCCGCACGATGGGCTCCATCGACCCCGCCCCCAGCGCGGGGACCGCCTCGAAGGAGCACCCATGACCGACCAGCCTGCTGAGCCCCTCCCCGGCACGCAGCCGCCCACCGCGGGCGGGGCGTGGCCCGACCCCTCCGGCTCCACCCCGCCGCCCACCGACCCGCCGGTCGACGTCGCGGGCCGCTCCCGTGGGGCTGAGCCGCCCGCCAAGGGGTGGAGGACCTGGGCCGCCGCCGGTGCGGTGGCCGTGCTCATCGCCGGCGGTGGCGGCTACGCCATCAGCCGCGGCGGCGACAAGGGCGCCGGCGCCAACGTGGCGGCCGCTGCGGGCACCGGGGCGACCGGGACCGGCACCGGGGCCGGTGGCACCGGTGCCAGCGGGCCGGGCCAGGGCTTCCCGGGCGGTCGCGGCACCAGCGGCACCGTCACCGCCGTCGACGGCTCGACGCTGACGGTGCAGACCGCAGCCACCGACCAGGCCGCCGCCAGCACGGTGCAGGTCACCACCACCGCCGACACCACCTACACCGAGACCGTCGACGGCACGCTGGCCGACCTCGCCGAGGGCGACAACGTCCGGGTCATGGGCACCACGGCCGACGACGTCGTGACCGCCGTGAACATCGTCGACAGCGGCGACGTGGCCGCCACCGGCTTCGGCGGTCGCGGCGCCACCCCGCCCGAGGGCGCACCGACCGGCGAGGCGGCGGGAGGCACGGCCGATGGCCAAGCTCCCGGTGGCCAGGTGCCGCCCGACGGGATGGGCTACGGCGGCGGCCTGCCCGGCGGCCAGGGCGGCCAGGGGCAGGGGCCCGGCGGCTTCGGCGGCGGGACCACCGGCACCATCAGCACGGTCGACGGCGGCACGCTCACCGTGAAGGCCGCCGACGGGACCGAGGTCACCGTGAAGACCACCTCGGACACCACCGTGAGCCTGACCAAGCCGATCACCCTCGCCGACCTGGCCAAGGGCGACACGGTGTTGGTCATGGGCACGGCCACCGACGCGACCGTGGCCGCCACCTCGATCCGCAAGGGCGACCTGCCCCAGGGCGGGTTCGGCGGCGGCCCCGGAGGCGGGACCCCGCCGGCTGGTGCCGCCCCGCCCACCGGCACCGGCACCGGTGGCTCGGGCGCCTCGGGCGGCGCCGGTGGCGTCACCACCACGACCACCACCTGACCCTCGGTCTCGACGGACCGGTCGCCCGCCCGTGCGGCCGGTCCGTCGGCGAGCCCCCGGGCCGGCGTCCTCCCTCTCCCGCCGACCCGGGCTCCGCCCCGGCCCGTCGATCGCTCCGCACCGATCGACGGGCCGGGGCCCGTTCGCTCCTGGGCACGGGCCCGGGCGACTCGCAGGTCGGTGTGGCACCTGCCACGTGAGGGCGTCAGATCCACCGTCATCCGCACCCGCCGCTCGCCCCGTAGAACCCGATGCCGACCGCGATGAGGTCGGCACCGTCCCCCCAAGGTCCCGTGGGGCGGGTCGGTCGGGTACTGGGGAGCATCCGATCGGCCCGCCTCACGAGCTCTCTCGAGCGCACCGGGGCGGCCTGCGCAGGGCAGCGCACCTCCCCGCGGAAACGGCGGCTCCTCTGAGCGTTCTCGGAGCTTCGGCGTCGATGGTGGTGCCCGTCCACCACCGCCAGCGGCCGTCCGCCGCGCCACGAGGAGACCTCTGTTGGGATCGCTACGCCGCAAGGTGCTCCAGCCCTGGGTGATCATGCCGCTCGCCGCGCTGCTCGCCGTCGGGGGCTGGTACCTGTTCCGCCCGAAGGACGACGCCGCCGCCGACGGCACGGCCACCGCCGCCACCGAGCAGCTGGTGGCCGCCACGAGCGGGTCCATGGCCCAGACGGTGTCGGCCGAGGGCACGATCGCGGCGGCCAAGACCGACGACCTGAGCTTCTCGTCCTCGGGCACGGTCACGGCGGTGAAGGTGGCGGCCGGGGACACCGTGAAGGCCGGTCAGGTGCTGGCCACCATCGACTCCGCCGAGCTGCAAGCCGCGGTCACCGATGCCGAGGCCACCGTCGCCGACGCCGAGGCGACCCTCTCCGACGACACCGACGCCGGGGCCACCGACGCCCAGCTGGAGGCCGACCAGAGCACGCTCACCTCGGCTCAGGACCAGCTGGCCACCGCCCAGGAGGCCCTCGACGGCGCCAGCCTGGTCGCCACGTTCGACGGCACCGTCGCCGCGGTGAACATCACCGACGGCGAGGAGCTGGCCAGCGGCGGCAGCGGCGGCACCGCCACCACCGGGTCCGGCAGCGGCTCCGGCCAGTCGGCCAGCACCCTCGGCAGCAGCTCGTCGCAGGGGGCGGGGGCCGGATCCGGGAGCACCGACACCACCTCCACCGCCCAGATCCAGGTGGTCAGCGCCGACGCCTTCACCGTCGACCTCAGCTTCGACGACACCGAGATCGCCGACCTGAAGGCCGGCCAGGTGGCCGGGATCACGCTCTCGACCTCGACGACCACGTCCACCAACGGCTTCCCGGGTGGCGGGTTCCCCGGCGGCTTCCAGCGCCAGCAGGCGACGCCGACCACCGCAGCGGGGGCCACCACCACGACGACCACGCCGGTGACGGCCGACGAGTCCGACGTCAAGGGCATCGTGACCGAGGTGGGCAAGGTGGCCGACGCCAGCTCCGGTGTGGCCTCGTACCCGGTGACCGTCGCCTTCTCCGACACCACCGGTGACTTCCACGCCGGGGCCACCGCCACGGTGGCCATCACCTACGCCGAGGTGGCGGACGCGATCCAGGTGCCGACCCGGGCCGTGACCACGGCCGACGGGACCTCGACCGTCACCGTCGACGCCGACGGCACGGTCGGCGGCACCACCGAGGTGCGCACCGTCACCATCGGCCTCACCGCCGGCGGCATGGTCCAGATCACGAGCGGCCTGAAGGCCGGCGAGCAGGTCGTGCTGGCCCTCGGCGGGCCGGGCCGCACGGCGGCGACCGGTGGCACCGGTGGCACCGGTGGCACGGGCATCGGGGGTGGCGGGTTCACGCCGCCCGCCGGCTTCACCCCACCGGACGGTGCCACCGCCGGGGCCCAGCAGGGGACCGGATCGTGAGCGCCCTCCCGGTCATCGAGCTGGTCGACGTGGGCAAGACCTACCGCTCCGGCTCCCTCGAGGTCGAGGCCCTGCGGGGCATCTCCCTCACCATCGACGAGGGCGAGTTCGTGGCCGTCGTCGGCCCGTCGGGCTCGGGCAAGAGCACCCTCATGCACATCCTCGGCTGCCTCGACACGCCGACGCGCGGCCAGTTCCACCTGGCCGGCGAGGACGTCGCCTCGCTCGACGAGAACCAGCTGGCCGACGTGCGCAACCGCCACATCGGGTTCGTGTTCCAGCAGTTCAACCTGCTGGCCTACCTGTCGGCCTGGCGCAACGTCGAGCTGCCGCTCGTCTACGCCGGGATCGATCGCCACGAGCGCAGGGAGCGGGCCCTCGCCGCTCTGGACCAGGTGGGCCTGGCCGACCGGGCCGGGCACAAGCCCGGTGAGCTCTCGGGCGGGCAGCAGCAGCGGGTGGCGGTCGCGCGGGCGCTGGTCACCGAGCCGGTGCTGATCCTGGCCGACGAGCCCACCGGCAACCTCGACTCGGTGTCCACCGACGACGCCCTCGCCCTCCTGGCCGACCTCCACGCCACCGGCCGCACCATCGTGCTCATCACCCACGAGCACGAGGTCGCCCAGAAGGCCGGCCGCACGATCCAGATCCGCGACGGCCGGGTCTGGACCCCCGAACCGGCCCTCACCGTCGCCGGGAGCCCCGTCGTGACCTGGCGCGACCTCGTCCGCACCGCCACCGAGGCGGTCCGCACCCACCGCCTGCGGTCGGCGCTGACCATGTTGGGCATCCTCATCGGGATCACCGCGGTGATCCTCACCGTCGGCCTCGGCAACGGCGCCAAGGCCCAGGTCCGGGACCAGATCGACGAGCTCGGCACCAACCTGCTCGTCGTCTCGCCGGGTAGCACCACCGACAGCTCGACCGGCGTGCGGGGCGGCTTCGGCACGTCGTCGACGCTGACCGTCCAGGACGCCGACGCCCTCGCGTCGTCCACCGTCGCCCCCGACATCCAGGCGGTGGCGGCCACCGCCGCCTCCAGCGCCTCGCTCACCAACGGGTCCACGAACTGGACCACCACGCTCACCGGCACCACCGAGAGCTGGCAGGAGGTGCGCTCCCGAGAGGTGACCACCGGACGCTTCCTCAGCCAGGCCGACGAGGACGACGCCGCCGCAGTCGTGGTCCTCGGGCCGGACACCGCGGACGAGCTGTTCCCGAACGGCGGCGCGGTGGGCTCGGAGGTCACCTACGACGGCACCACGCTCACCGTCATCGGCGTGCTGGAGGAGCTGTCGTCGTCGGAGGAGACCACCAACAACGACCTCGCCATCGTGCCGGCCTCCACCTACTCGCAGCGCCTCGTCGGCGGCACCAGCCGGGACTCGGTGAGCTCGATCTACGTGAAGGCCACCTCCGAGGCAACCCTCTCGGCGGCCTACCAGGAGGCCGAGTCGACCCTGCTCAACCTGCACGGGATCACCGCCGCCACCGACGCCGACTTCACCATCGCCACGCAGGAGAGCATCCTCACCGCCGCCACCTCGGTCGACAAGACCATGACCGTGATGCTGGGCGGCATCGCCGTGATCTCGCTGCTGGTCGGCGGGATCGGCGTGATGAACATCATGCTGGTCTCGGTCACCGAGCGCATCCGGGAGATCGGCCTGCGCAAGGCGCTCGGGGCCCGCCCCACGTTCATCCGCCGCCAGTTCCTGGTGGAGGCGTCGGTGCTCGGCCTGGCTGGCGGCCTGCTCGGCGTGGGCTTCGGCCTGGTGGGCGCGGTGGTCCTGCCCCACGTCACCGACACCCGGGTGGTGCTCTCGCTCACCGCCTCCGTCGCCGCCATCGCCATGGCCATCGGCATCGGGGTGCTGTTCGGCGTGTACCCGGCCTCCCGGGCCGCCCGCCTCGCCCCCATCGACGCCCTCCGGAACGAGTAGCGGTGCCTGCGCTCGCCCGTTCCTCGACCCCTCCCTGCCGCCTCGGTGCGCCTGTCGTGCCCCGCCGCTCCACCTCGGGGCTGCGGACCGTGAACCCCTCGACCGCCTCCTGCGGCAGCGCGGCCGCGGTGCCCGTCCCGCCCCACCACCTCCTGCGGAGCCTGTGACCGTGACCTCTTCGACCATCCCCGAGCTGCCCGCCACCGACGGGGCCGCCGCCCGGCTCTTCGGCCCGCCCCACCAGGCTGCCGGCCGCCGGCGGCGCACGCCCCGCCGCGCGCTCGCCGGGGGAGCGGCGGCCGCGGTCCTGCTGGTCGGCGGCGTCGCCGTGGCCGGCACGGGGTCCTCGGGCTCCGGCGGCTACCGGACCGCCGTCGCCGGGCGCCACCAGGTGGACCAGGTGCTGGACGCCGTCGCCACCATCGAGCCCGTGAGCCAGGCCAGCGTGGCGTTCCCCGTGAGCGGGACGGTGGCCTCGGTCGACGTGCAGGTGGGCGACGACGTGGCCACCGGCACGCCCCTGGCCACCCTCGACACCGCGTCGCTCGTGGACGCCCTGCACGAGAAGCAGGCGGCGCTGGCCCAGGCCGAGCTGGTCCTCGAGAAGGCCCTCGCCGGCGAGGACGTGTCCGGCCTCACCGGCTCGGGCGGCGGGGCCGGCTCGGGCTCGGGTGCTGCGTCCGGCCCGGCCAGCGGCGTGGCCGACCTCTCGTCGGGTGCGTCGTCCGGCGCGTCGGCCGACGAGGCCGCGGCCTCGCTCGACGACACCTCGGCCATCGGTGGCTCGGTCCGCTCGGTCTCGTCGGCGAGCACGTCGAGCTCGACCACGTCGACCACGTCGACCACGACGTCCTCCGGCTCGACCGGGTCGTCGGCGGCGCCTTCGGCCGCCTCGCCCTCGAGCGGGTCGACCGCGGCGGGCTCGGCCTCGACCGCTTCCTCGTCCACCTCGGCCGCGCCATCGGCCGCCTTCGCGGCGCCCTCGCCGACGGCAGGCTCGTCGACCGGCCCCACCGATGCCCAGGTGCAAGCCGCCCAGCAGGCCGTGCTCGACGCCACGCGAGCAGTCGACGCCGCCCTCGCCGACGCCCAGCAGGCGCTCGACTCCGCCACCCAGGTGTGCGCAGCGGTGGGCCAGCCCGCCGGGACCACCACGACCACGACGCCGGGCGGCGGCACGACCACGACCACGACGCCGGGCGACACCACCACGACGACCACCCCGGCCACCGTCGACCCCGGCATCGCCGCCTGCCGCGACGCCCTGCAGGCCGTGCTCGATGCCCAGCAGGTGGTGGCGACGGACCAGGCCGCCCTGTCGACGGCTTCGACCGCGCTCGACGACCTCCTCGACCAGCGAGCGGCCGCCGGTGGTGGCTCCGGGTCGGGACCGGGCACCGGCTCCGGGTCGGGGACGGGCACCGTGGGCTCGGGCTCGGGTTCGGGATCCGGCACCTCGGGCACGGGCTCGGGCGGCGGCGGCACGGGCACCGGCAGCGGCGCCGGTTCGGGAGGGACGGGGGCCGGGACGGGCGGCTCGGGCACGGGTGCCACGACCTCGCCGTCGGCCGCCCAGCTGGTGGCGTACCAAAAGGCTGTCGACGCCGCCGAGGCCCAGGTGGCGGTGGCCGAGCAGGGCGTCGACCAGGCCACCATCGTGTCGCCCATCGCCGGACGCGTCGCCTCGGTCGGCCTGGCGGAGGGCGACGACGTCAGCAGCGGTTCGTCGACCGCCACGGTCGTGGTCGTCGGATCGGGCGGCTACGAGGTCGCCACCACCGTGAGCGTCGACGACATCGACGACGTGGCGTTCGGCCAGCAGGCCACCGTCGTGCCCGACGGCGGCGATGGGGCCCTGCGCGGCGAGGTGGTCGGCATCGGCGTGGCCGGCACCACGAGCGGGTCGACCACCACGTACCCGGTCACCATCGGCCTCACCGGCGACACCGGGGACCTCGGCAACGGGGCCACCGCCTCGGTCTCGATCACCACCGACGCCGCCACCAAGGCCCTCGCGGTGCCCACCTCCGCCATCACCACCACGGGCACCCGCCACACGGTGACCGTCCTCGACGATTCGACGACCTCGACCGCCACCGTGCAGGTCGGCGCCGTGGGCGACACCTGGACCGAGGTCACCAGCGGCCTCCGGGCGGGCCAGCGCGTGGTCCTCGCCGATCTGGCCAAGCCCCTTCCCGGCTCTGCCACCGACAGCTCGTCGAACAGCACCTCCGACGGCCAGCGCCAGGGCCAAGGCCGGGCCGGCTTCCCCGGCGGCCAGCGCGGCACCGGCGCCCCACCCGCCGGCTTCACCCCCGGCGCCGGCGCCCCGCCTGGCAACTGACCCCCCCTCCGACGCAGGGCCGGCCCCACCCCTTCGAACTTGTCGCAGTTGTCGACCGATGCGTCGGCCAACTGCGACGAGTTCCGGGTTTGCCGCCGCACAGCTCAACCCGACCGATCCACGCCACGGTTCCCCGGTTCGGCCCATCCCCTGGAACTTGTCGCAGTTGTCGACCGATGCGTCGGCCAACTGCGACCGGTTCGGGGATCGAATGGGTGAAGTGTCCGGATCGGCGGTCGTTGTCACACCCCCGCGGTGGACTGGGGCCATGGCAGCGATCTACGACCAACTGGCGGGCGTCGCCCGTGGGCACCACGGAGTGTTCACGACCGAGCACGCCGTGGAGCTCGGCATCAGCGAGCGCATGCTCCGTCGCCTCACCGCGACGGGATGGTGCGACCGGCCCTGGCGCGGCATCTACCGCCTCCGCGGTGCCCCCGACTCCACGGACCAGGCGCTGCAGGTGGCGGTGTGGTTCGGCGGCGACGATGCCGTCGCCTCGCACCGCTCCGCAGCGCAGCTCTGGGGCCTGCCGGGGTTCGCCGGAGCGCCGCCGGAGGTGACCAAGCCGCGTGGTCAGAGCCAGCGCCGACCGTACGGCTCGTTCCACGGCTCGTTGGCGCTTCCACCTGCGCACACCACCACCCGTCGAGGGATCGCCGTGACCACCCCGGCGCGCACGATCTTCGACCTGGCCGGCGTGGTGCGGCCGGGCCGGGTGGAGCGAGCCCTGGACCACAGCCTCAACGAAGAGTTGTGCACCGTCACCGGGCTGCACCAGGTCTTCTTCGCCTTGGCGCGGCGAGGTCGACGCGGGACGGTGGTGATGCGGCAGCTCCTCGACGCCCGCGGCGTCGGGTACGTGGCCACGGCGTCGGAGCTCGAACGGGAGGGTCGGCGGGTGTTCCGAGAGGCCGGGCTCCCCGCCCCGGCGTTCGAGGTCGACCTCGGCTCCGAGGCCTGGATCGGCAGGGTCGATGCCGTGTGGCGGGCGGCGCGCGTGGTCGTCGAGCTCGACAGCCGGAAGCACCACACCCAGCTGCTCGACCGCGACTCGGACCGCCGCCGGGACAACGAGCTGATGTCGGCCGGGTGGCGCGTCATCCGGGTGACCTGGGACGACCTGCGAGACCGTCCAGATCAGGTGGTGCGCTGGATCCGCAAGGCCCTGGCCTCGTCCCTCGCCGCCTGAGGCACGGCGGCGCCGACTCCGAGGGCAGCCCCCTCGGCGCACCCCCTCGAACGTGTTGCACTTGTCGACCGATGCGTCGGCCAACTGCGACGAGTTCCGGGATGCTCGACCAGCTCGACGGGGCGAACCCCACGGTGGCCGTCGTAGCCTCGGCGCATGAGCGAGACCATGCCCGCGGTGTTCTTCGGGCACGGGAACCCGATGAACGCCCTCGAAGTCGAACCGGTACACCGAGGCCTGGCGCGCCATCGGGGCTTCGGTCCCCACGCCGAAGGCGATCGTGGTCATCTCGGCGCACTGGTACGTCGGCGCCACCGCGGTCACGGCCATGGACCTGCCCCGCACCATCCACGACTTCTACGGCTTCCCGGACGAGCTCTTCGCCGTCGACTACCCGGCGCCCGGCTCCCCCGAGGTGGCAGAGCTGGTGGCTGAGGTCGCCCAGCCGACGTGGGTCGGCCTCGATCACGACGCCTGGGGGCTCGACCACGGCACCTGGTCGGTCCTCGTGCACGCGTTCCCCTCGGCCGACGTGCCCGTCGTACAGCTGTCGATCAACGCCGAGAAGCCCGCCGAGTGGCACTTCGAGCTGGCCACCCGCCTCGCGCCGCTCCGCGACCAAGGCGTGCTGGTGGTCGGCAGCGGCAACGTGGTCCACAACCTGCGAGCGGTCGACTTCCGCCTTGCGGAGGAGGGCTTCGACTGGGCCCACCGCTTCGACGACGCCGCCCGGGGCGTGCTGACCACGGACCCGGGCGAGGTGCTCTCGCTGGTCGACCACCCGGACTTCGCGAAAGCCGTGCCCACGCCCGAGCACCACCTCCCCCTCGTCTACGTGGCGGGCCTGGCCGCAGCCGCCGGAGAGCCCCTCGACGTCCTGGTCGACGGGTACGCCGCCGGATCGCTCTCGATGACCGCCTACGGCCTGGGCGTCGACCTCCCGCCGTCGTTCGCCAGGGGTGGTGCGCCCGGCTCCGACGCCGCCGACCTCCCCGACCCGGCCATCGTCCCGCCCGAGGACACCAACCTCTGACGCTGCCGCCTCCGGGCGAGGCCACCGGTCCGCCGGGCCGAACTTGTCGTAGTTGTCGACCGATGCGTCGGCCAACTGCAACAACTTCGAGGGATGGGGCGCTCGAGGGGGGGTGGGGGCGCTCGAGGGGGTGGGGGCGACGGGGTGGGGGCGGTCGGCGGGTGTCGCTTGCTTCAGGGCGTGGGGACGGGGGGCCAGCAGTAGCGGTGGGGCGGGTCGTCGGGGGTGGCGTCGAAGCCGTCGGTGACGGTGCTGATGGCGTCGGCGACGCGGAGGACGCCGCGCAAGCCACGGGGGAGGTCGCTGTTGGGCACGGGCTCGACCGGGCGGCGGGCGCCGGTGCCCTTGCGGAGGTCGGCCTGGAGCACGTCGCGCTGGTAGGCGTCCCAGCGGGCTCGGCCGGCCTGGTGCTCGGGCCGGTCCCGGTAGGCGACGACCACGAGGTCGGTGCCGGCGAGCCGGCGGCGGGCCTTGCCGTCGGCGCCGGGCTGGGCCGGTCCGGTGTTGGTCTCGATGCTGAACAGCCCTCCGGCGTCGGTGCGGCCGACCAGGCTGCCCGACCGGTCCCGCGTGGCCTGGGCCGAGCAGCAGTCGCTGGGCCGCACGCCAACCACGGTCAGGTAGGACTCCAGCAGTTCGAGCGGGGTGCTCGGCAGGTACGGGAACGGCGACGGCACGATGGGCGCCTTGTGGATCTGCGGCTGCACCACCTGGCGCACGGGCTCCCAGTTGAGGACCTCGACGTAGGTGCCGGCCGGCGGGCCCTCGGCCAGGAGCAGCGGTCGGGCTGCCGCCATCTGGTCGTGCACCCCGACGCCGACCGATGCGGGGTGGAACGCCAGCACCCCGTCGACCCGGGCCCACATGGTGTCGGCGCTGTCCTCGCTGCCGCTGGAGAAGCTGGTGAAGCTGAGCCGACGGGCGATGCCCAGGGTCTGCTCGGGCGGGATGCCGGCCCCGGTGAGGTAGGCGCCGGCCAGGTCCTCGTCGAGCAGCGACGCCTCGCCCACCGCCCGGGCCACCCAACGCTCAGCCCCGTCGAACCACATCGCGATCGGGGTCGGCGCCGGCGGCAGCGCCTCGGTGGCGGCGTGGATGACGTCCCACTCCACCACCCGCCGCTGCTCGGACCCGCCCCGACCCGGGCTGGTGCGGTCGGCCACGCGCGAGACGCCGTAGACGAGGTCGGGTCGCCCGGCCAACCCGCTGGACCCGAGCCAGGCGGCCAGCTCCTCGACCTGGGTCTTGCCGCGCGTGGCGATGCGGCTCACCGTGACCGGCCAGCGCTCGTCGGCCAGGTACGGCGCCCGGGCCGCCGCCCGAGCCGCCCGCTCCGACGCCCCGATCTCGGCGGCTGGGCGCAGGTCCGGCGGGGCGGGGGTGCCGTCGGGCTGGGTCGGGACCGGCGCCTTGCGCCGCCCGAGCGGGTTCTTGATCAGGTCCTGGAACTGGGCCTTCGACTGCTGCAACGACCACTCGGTGAGCTCGGCGGCGTTCATCTCGAACATCTCGTTCGGGTCGCTGCCCGGGTACGTCGCCGGGGGCGGCCCGCCGTAGAGGTGCTCGCCGGCCGGCCCGCGGAGGGGACGGGCATCGATCTGCGCCTGCTGCAGGCCCTGGGCCTGGCGCAGGTTGGCCACCGCTTGGGCCTGGGCCTCGGCCACCCGGGCCATGTTGGCGTCGTAGGCCGCCCGTTGCTCCGGCGACAGCGAGGCCAGCGCCTCCTCGCTCGGGCCCTGGTTCGAGTACGCCGCCTCGATGCCCTGCGACAAGCGCTTGAAGAACCCCATGTCGGTGCCAGCTCCCGCGATCTGTCCGATTCGTCCCGCCTGCTGCCCAGGGTGGCCCACGGTGCCCGACCTGTAAAGCAGCCGGCCGCAGCGGCGCGCTAGGTGGTGGGCACCGGGCCGACGAGGGTGTTCTGGCGGGCCACCACCAGCCACTCGTCGCCCACCCGCTGGAACACGTACAGGGCGACCATGGCGGGGTCGGGCCCGATGGGCTCGCCGTCGCCGTCGCCGTCGATGGCGGTGGCGTAGAGGTGGCAGAGCGCCACGTCGTCGCCGAGCAGCTCCACCTGTCCGGGGCGGTACCGGGCCCGTCCCTCGGCGAGCGCACCGGCGAAGAGCACGCGGGCGGCGGCCGCGATGGCGGCGGGGCCCTCCAGCTCCTGGCCCGTGACGCCCACCGCCCACGACCGGTCGCGGAAGTGGGCGGCGAGGAGCTCGGGGTCCTTGGTGTTGAAGGCCCGCTCGTGGTCGGCGATGACGGCGTGGATGGCGTCCACGACGCCCGCCGGAGCCGTCGGGGAGGTGGTCGAGGTGGTCCGGTTCGTGGTCATGTCGCGGACGGTAGGACCTCAAGCCTGCTCGAGGTCAAGGGCTGCTGAAGGCGCCGTTCAGCGAACTTGTCGCAGTCGTCGACCGATGCGTCGGCCAACTGCGACGAGTTCGTGTGGGGTGGGGGTGGGGTGCCCCGGCACGGCCGCCCGTCAGCCGGGCCAGGGCTTCTGGGCGTACTCCTCGCGGAGCTTGAACTTGAGGACCTTGCGGAGGGTCTCGTTGCGGGGGGAGGGCGTCCACCACCTCGAGCTGCTCGGGGAACTTCTGCTTCATGAGCTGGGCCTCGGTGAGGCAGGCGACCAGGTCGTCGAAGGTGAGGTCGTCCTCCGGCGAGGCGCCCGGCACCCGCTCGACCACTGCGCACACCCGCTCGCCGCGCTCGCGGTCCGGCAGGCCGATGACGGCGACGTCGCCGACCTTGGGGTGGGCGTAGAGCAGGTGCTCGATCTCCTGGGCCGAGATGTTCTCGCCCTTGCGGATGATCACGTCCTTGAGCCGGCCGGTGAGCACCACGTGGCCGTCGGCGCGCTGGTGGCCGAGGTCGCCGGTGCGGAACCAGCCCTCGTCGTCGAAGGCCTCGGCGGTGGCGGCGGCGTCGGTGTAGCCGGCGAAGACCATGGGGCCCTTGAGCCGGACCTCGCCGTCCTCGCCCGGGCCGCCGACGGCACCGGACTCGGTGACGATGCGCATCTCGAGGCCCACCACCGGCTTGCCGACGGTGTTGGCCAGCTGCTCGTCGGTGTCGTGGGGGGAGCCCTCGCAGATCATCGGGCACTCGGTCATGCCGTAGCCGTGGCAGGTCTTCACGCCGAACTCGCGCTTGATCTCCTCGTAGATCTCGGGCGGCATGGGGGCCCCGCCGCCCGACATCTTGCGCAACGTGGGGATGATCGGCGTGCCCGGATCCTTGCGCTGCTCGCCCAGGTACATCTGGTAGAACGCGGTGCCGCCGCCGACCATCGTGACGCCGTTCGCGGCCAGCACGGGGATGGCGGTGGCCGGGGCGAAGGCCTCGAACAGCACGGCGCCGAAGCCGGCGATGAGCATGGTGCCGAAGTAGTCGGGCCCGGCGATGTGGCTGAACGGGAAGGCGATGGAGCCCACGTCCTCGCCGCTCATGTCGAGCGCCACGGCCAGGCCGTTGGCGCCGGTGACGAGCGTGCGGTCGGTGTGGCGGACGCCCTTGGGGTCCGACGTGGTGCCGGAGGTGAAGTAGACCCACCGCACCTCGTCGCCGTCGGTGGGGGCGGGCACGTCGGCCAGGGTGGCGGGGTCGCCGTCGGGCAGGGCGGCGAAGACGTCGACCACCTGGGGCTTGGCGGGCAGGTCGGCCACCAGCTCGTCGACCATGGCGGCGAAGTCGAACCCGCCCCACGTGCCGGGCACCAGCACGAACTCGGCCTCGGTGGCGCGGATCGCGTAGCCGACCTCCTTGTGCCGGTAGAAGTGCAGGATCGGGTTCTGGATGGCGCCGAGGCGGGCCAGGGCGAAGCTGGCGATGATGGTCTCGAACCGGTTGGGCAGCTCCCAGGTGACCCGGGTGCCCGCCTTCACGCCCAGCGCGGCGAAGCCGGCGGCGGCCCGCTCGGCCCGGTCGCGGAACTCGGCGCAGGTCAGCTTCTCGCCCGACTCGGCGATCAGCAGCGTCAGGTCCGGGGTGGCGGTGGCGCGGCGCTCCACCAGCTCCCACAGCGTTGCGGCGTCGGCGAACGTCTCGGTCACGGGTGCCCCCTGGCAGGTGGTGTTTCTGATGGACCGTCAGGGAATCTAGACGGCGGTCCCGGGCGCCGTCGCGCCTCGGACCAGTTCCTGCACCTGTCGGCCGACCAACGCGGAACCAACGCCCGTCCCACCGGAAGCTGTGTCAGGAACGACAGCGGTTGGAAGCGCCCGCTTCTTGCGGCGGACACCCGGGTGCAACGGCGTGCGGGTCCACTGGGACGCAACCACCCCGCCGGAGTCCCCCGGCACCACGAAGGGAACCCCCACACCATGGCAGAGCTCACCGACCTCGAGAAGCAGTCCCTCGAGGAGATCCCGCACCCGTCGCTCGGCACCGGCGCCAGCATCTACGGGTCGACGAAGGTCTTCCCCGACTACCAGGCCGAAGAGGGCCAGTCGTACTTCACCCTCGTGCACGGCATCGCGCATGAGTCCTCGGTGAGCTTCGTGGCCGTGCTCCAGGCCACCCGGGCGCTGCGCAAGGGCTTCGAGTCGGCCATGTACTTCTACGGCCCGGGCGCCATGAACTGCATGGACACCCGGGGCTTCCCCACCACGGGCGACAGCGCCTTCCCAGGCGAGCAGAACATCAACGGCTCGCTGAAGACGTTCATCGCCGAGGGCGGCAAGGTCTACTGCTGCCGCTTCGGCCTGTCGCTGCACGGGCTCCGGGAAGAGGACCTCATCGAGGGCGTGATCCCCACGCACCCCCTCGACGTCCAGGACGCCCTGATCCACTACGCCCGCAAGGGCGCCATCATCAACTCCACCTACATGGTGTGACCCGATGGTCGACGTGACGGTCCGGGCCGACCTGGCCCTGCGCGGCGTGCGGGTGGCGGCCCCGGTCGTGCGCTCGAAGGGGGCCGGCCCCACCGACGACGGCCACGTGGTCGTCGACGGCGTGGCCATGGCCCTGCCCCTGGCGGCCGACTCGCCGTGGTCGATCGTCGACGGGCTCCTCTTCCACGACGAGGACCCCGTCGACGGCCTGGGCATGGTGGCCGCCGTCGACCGGCCGGCGTTCTACGACCTGGCCACCGCCGAGGGCGTGCCCTACGAACAGCTCGCCCGCCTGCACGGCAGCACCGTGCTGGCCACCACCGTGGTGCAGACCTGCATCCGCTACGGCGTGGACACCCGGTGCCGCTTCTGCGCCATCGAGGAGTCCCTGGCCGCCGGCAGCACCACCCGGGTGAAGACGCCGGCCCAGCTCGCCGAGGTGGCCGAGGCCGCGGTGCGCCTCGACGGCATCACCCAGCTGGTGATGACGTCGGGGACCTCGGCGGCCGCCGACCGGGGCGCCCGCTACCTGGCCCGCTGCGCCGGTGCCGTGCACGAGGCGGTGCCCCACCTCCCGATCCAGGTGCAGTGCGAGCCGCCGGCCGACCCCTTCACCGTGTTCCGCGACCTGCGCGACAACGGCGTCACCGCCATCGGCATCCACATCGAGGCGCTCGACCAGGCGGTGCGGGAGCGGTGGACCCCCGGCAAGGCCGAGGTGTCGATCGCCGAGTACGAGCACGCCTGGCAGGAGGCCGTGCGGGTCTTCGGCTGGAACCGGGTCAGCACCTACGTGCTGGTCGGCCTGGGCGAGGACCCCGACGAGCTGGTGGCCGGCTGCGCCCGCCTGGTCGACATGGGCGTGTACCCGTTCGTGGTGCCGTTCCGCCCGATCGAGGGCACGCTCGCGGTGGCCGAGGGCGCGACCGCCCCGTCGCCCGACGTGCTGGTCGACGTGACCGGACGCGTCGCCTCGCTGCTGCAGGCCGCCGGCATGTCCGGTGCCGACCAGGGCGCCGGCTGTGCGGCCTGCGGCGCCTGCTCGGCCCTGTCGGTGGTGGGCGGATGACCCCGCCGCTGCTCGCCTCGGAGCTGGCCGGGTCCCGGCTGACCCCACCCGCATGGGCTCGCTCGGTCGACGGCCCGATGGGCGACGTGCTGGTGGGCTCGCGCCTGGCGCCACCCGCCTCGTTCACGGTGCACCAGGCGAGCAGCCGGGCCGAGCTCGACGCCTACGCCCGCCTGCGCCGCGACGTGTTCGTGGCCGAGCAAGGCCTCTTCGCCGGCTCCGACCGCGACGACCTGGACGACCTCGACGAGCGCATCGTGCTGGTGGCCCGCGAGGTCGACGGCACCGTGGTCGGTGGCGTGCGGCTCACCCCCGGCGTGCCCGGCCGCGACCTGGCCTGGTGGGTGGGCAGCCGACTGGTGGTGGCGGGCGACCGGCGGGGCTCGCTGCACATCGGCGCCGCCCTCATCGGGGCGGCGTGCGCCCGGGCCGAGCAGGAGGGCGCGCTGCGCTTCGACGCCACGGTGCAGGCCGCACGGGTGCCGCTGTTCGGGCGCCTCGGGTGGACGGTGGGCGAGGCGGTCACCGTCGCCGGCACCCCGCACCGCCGGGTGCGCTGGCCCATCGGCCGCGTGCAGCGGTTGGTCGACGCCACCAAGGGGCCGCTCGGCGCGGTGCTCGAGGGCTTGGCGCCGGGTGGGCCGGGCTGGGTGGGCGACGACGCCGCCCCCGTCCCCGGCTCGGACCTGCTCGCGGCGTGCGACGCCATCGTGCCGGCCATGGTGGCCCGCGACCCCTGGTGGGCCGGCTGGTGCTCGGTGCTGGTGAACGCCAACGACCTGGCCGCGATGGGGGCCACCCCGGTGGGCCTGCTCGACGCCATCGGCGCTCCCACCGCCTCGCTCGCCACCCGGGCGATGGCCGGGATGAAGGCCGGCGCCGAGGCCTGGGGCGTGCCGGTGCTCGGCGGCCACACCACGCTCGGCGTGCCTGCCTCCCTCGCCGTGACCATGCTCGGCCGCACCGCCTCGCCGGTCCCCGGCGGCGGCGGTCGGGTCGGCGACGCCGTCGAGGTGGCCGCCGACCTCGGCGGTCGCTGGCGGGCCGGCCACACGGGTCGGCAGTGGGACTCCACCACGTCCCGTTCGCCGGAGGAGCTCCGTGCCCTCCAGCAGGTGGTGGCCCAGCGAGCGCCCCACGCCGCCAAGGACGTCTCCATGACCGGCCTGGTGGGCACCCTCGGGATGCTGGCCGAGGCCAGCGGCTGCGGCGCCGAGCTCGACCTCGCCGCCGTGCCGAGCCCCGACGGCGCCGGCCTCGCCGACTGGCTCACCTGCTTCCCCGGGTTCGCCATGGTCATGGCGGTCGACCCCTCGACCACCTCGCCCGCCCCCACGACCGCCCCTTCGGCCGGTCGCTCACCCTTGCCCGCCACCACCGCCTCGTGCGGCCGGCTCACCGCCGGCGCCGGGGTGGCGGTGCGCTGGCCCGACGGCGAGGTGCTGCGCCTCGTCGACGGCCCCGTCACCAACCTCGGCCCCGCCGGGGGCTCCCCGACCTCCATCGCGAAAGCGGAACCCACCCCATGACCGAGATCACCTTCGCCGCCGTCGCGGCCCCGTTCGACCGGGACCTCGAAGCCTGCTTCGCCCGCATCGAGGCCATCCTCGACGACGCCCGCGCCGCCGGCGCCCAGGTCGTCGCCCTCCCCGAGGCCGCCCTCGGCGGCTACGTGGCCGACCTCGCCATCGGCGGCCAGGTCGAGCCGCCGCCCGCCCTGCGCCTCGACGGGCCCGAGGTCCAGCGCCTTGCCGACCTGGCCGGGGACCTGGTGGTGTGCGCCGGCTACTGCGAGGACGACGGCGAGCACCGCTACAACTCCGCCGTCGCCGTCCACGCCGGCGCCGTGCTGGGCAACTACCGCAAGGTCCACCAGCCGCTCAACGAGGGCACCGTCTACATGCGTGGGGACGCCCTCGAGGCGTTCGACACCCCGTACGGCCGCATGGGCCTGCTCATCTGCTGGGACAAGGGCTTCGCCGAGGCGGCCCGGACCCTGGCCCTCCAGGGCGCCGAGGTCATCTGCTGCCTGAGCGCCTGGCCCATGAGCCGCACCGAGCGGGCCGAGCGCATCGAGGACGACCGCTGGTCGAAGCGCTTCAACCTGTTCGACCAGAGCCGGGCCCTCGACAACCAGATCGTGTGGCTGGCCTCGAACCAGACGGGCTCCTTCGGGTCGCTCGACTTCGTGGGCCAGGCGAAGGTGGTGGGGCCGGGCGGCGACGTCCTGGCCGTCACCGGCACCGGCCCCGGCATCGCGGTGGCCACCGTCGACGTCGCCAAGGAGCTGGCCGCCCACCGCCAGGGCATGTGCAACCTGCGCGACCGCCGGCCCGACGTCTACCGCCTCGGCGAGTGGATGGTGCCGGCATGACCGCCGCCCCCACCCCCAGCGCCATCGTGGTCGGCGGGAGCGTGGCCGGGCTGGCTGCCGCCCTGTTCCTGGCCCGCCAGGGCGTGACGGTGACCGTGCTCGACCACGACGCCGCCGTGGGCAGCGTCCCGATAGATGCGGCGCAGGCCGAGGTGCGGCGCAGCACGCCCCAGGCCGCGCACTCGCACATCTTCCTGTCGCGGCTCCGCCTGCTCCTGGCCGAGCGGGCGCCCGACGTGCTCGAGGAGCTGCGAGCGGCCGGCGCCCACGAGATCGCCATGGCCGACGGCCGACCCGACCCGCTGGTCTCGGCGCACCTGCCCCGGGGCGACGAGCTGGTGGCCCTGGCCGTGCGGCGATCGGTGTTCGAGGCTGCGGTGCGCGGCGCGGTGCTCCGCCAGGACGGCGTGGCCTTGGTGGCCGGCACGTCGGTCACCGGCTTGCGCTACGGCCCAGCCGCCGCCGACGGCACGCCGGTGGTGGTCGGCGTCGACCTGGAGGACGGGACCGCCCTGGAGGCCGACGTGGTGATCGATGCCAGCGGCCGCCGCACCTCGCTGCCGGGCTGGCTGGCCGAGGTGGGCGTCGAGCCGCCGACCGAGGTCGTCGACTGCGGCATCAGCTACGTGAGCCGCTTCTACGAGCGCCGCCCCGGCGCCACCCCGCCCCGCCTGACCCGCGGCTTCACCACCGGCTCGTCGTTCGACCGCTACTCCTGCCTGGTCTTCCCGGGCGAGGGCCGGACCTTCTCGGTGACCTTCGGGATCCTGCCCGAGGACCGCGAACTGCGGGGCCTGACCGACGGCACCGCCTTCGAGGCCGCCGTCTCGGCCATCCCGTCGATGGCCTGGTGGGTGCAGCCCCACAACGCCGTGCCCATCTCCGACGCCAAGGCCATGAACGGCCTGAAGAACCGGATGCGGCGCTACGTCGTCGACGGCCGCCCGCTGGTGCTGGGCCTGGCCGCGGTGGGCGACGCGGCGTCGACCACCAACCCGGCCCACTCCCGGGGCACCACGCTGGCCTTCGTGCACGCCGCCGCCGTCGCCGACGCCGTGGTGGCCGCCGCCGGCGACCGGACGGCCCTCGCGCTGGCCGTCGACGCCGCCGTCGAGCGGGACCTGCAGCCGTGGTTCGACGACTCGATCGCCCAGGACGCCCTGCGCCTCTCGCGCTGGCGCCCGGCCGGCGAGCACGAGGCCCCCGTGCCCGTCGAGGGCACGCTCGCCAACGGCGAGGCGGCCGGTGCCGCCCAGCTCGATCCCGAGGTCTGGGCGCGGTTCGCCCGCCTCCAGAACCTGCTGGAGACGCCCGACGAGGTCCTGGCCGACCCGGCGCTGGTGGCGGCGGTCCGGCGGGTGCAGGCCTCGGGCTTGCGGGCGCCCGGTGCCGAGGCGCCGAGCCACGACGAGCTGGCGGCGCTGGTCGCCGCCACCCGGGCGCCGAAGGGGCCCCGGGTGCCGGAGGCGTCGCGCCGGCTGGTGGCGCAGGCCTCGTGACCGACCGGTGGCGGGCCCGTCCGTGACCCGGGTGGCGGCGGTGTCGGGGTCGTTCTCCCACGACCTGGCCTTCGACCTCGAGCGGGCGACATCGATCATCGAGGAGGCGCGCGAGCGCGAGGTCGAGCTGCTGGTGCTGCCCCACGGGGTGCTCGGCGGCTACGTCGGGGACCTCGACCCGGACCTCGACGACCCGCCCGACGTGCCGCCGATGGTGGCGCTCGACGGCCCCGAGGTGGCCGAGCTGGTGGCCGCCGCGGGCGACCTGGTGGTCTGCTTCGGCCTGACCGAGGACCGGGGCGGCCGGCCCGGCAACACCGCGGTGTGCGTCGACGGCAGCGGCATCCTGGGCGTGCACCGCAAGGTCCACCTGCCGCCCGGCGAGGTCCGCTGGTACAAGCCGGGCGACGGCTGCGCGGCGTTCGACACGCCGGTCGGTCGCATCGGGATGCTGGTCGACTACGACAAGACCTTCCCCGAGGCCGCCCGCTCGCTGGCCCTCGACGGCGCCGAGCTGCTGGCCTTCGTGTGCGCCTGGCCGCTGAGCCTCACCGCCCAGGCGGCGCGGGTGAGCCAGGACCGCCAGAGCCTGCTGTTCGAGCTCTACGACCGGGCTCGGGCCGCCGAGAACCAGGTGGTGGTGGTGACGTCGAACCTCACCGGCGGCCAGGGGCAGCTGCGCTTCTTCGGCCAGGCGAAGGTGGTGCAGCCCGACGGCCAGATCGTGGCCCGCACCGGGTTCCGCCCCGGCTGGGCCGTGGCCGACATCGAGGTGGGGACCCTGGTGGCCAACGCCCGCCGCCGCCAGCACCACCTGGCCGAGCGCCGTCCCCGTGCCTACCTCCAGGAGTCCGGCTCGACGGTCGGGCTCCCGGGAGCCGGCGACGCCGCACCGGCTCGAAGCGCCCGGTCGGCAGGGCGGGCCGAGCGGTGAAGGTCGCCCTGGTCACCTACTCCACCCGGCCTCGTGGCGGCGTGGTCCACACGCTGGGGCTGGCCGAGGCGCTGGCGGCCCAGGGCCTCGACGTGACCGTCGTGTCGCTCGGCCGCCACGGCGACGGCGCCTTCTTCCGCGCGGTCGACCCGCAGGTGGCGGTCCAGCTGGTGCCGTTCCCCGACGTCGAGGGCGAGGACGTGGGCGATCGCATCATCCGCTCGATCCGGGCGCTCGGGTGCGGGGTCGACTGGGCGGCGTTCGACGTGGTGCACGCCCAGGACTGCATCTCGGCCAACGCCGCCCCCCGGTGCATCCGCACCGTCCACCACCTCGACCGGTTCACCACGCCGGCGCTGGCCGCCTGCCACGAGCGGGCGATCGTCGAGCCCATCGCCCACATCTGCGTGTCCAAGGCCGTGGCCGCCGAGGTGCGCAGCGGTTGGGGCATCGACCCCCTGGTGATCCCGAACGGCGTGGCCGCCGAGCGGTTCGCGGCGGCAGCCGACGCGTCGCCGTCGTCGGTCGCGGCCCGCGCCAGGTGGCGGGCGCGCATCGAAGCGCCCTGGGTGCTGGCCGTGGGCGGCATCGAGCCCCGCAAGGGCACCCTCGAGCTGGTGGAGGCGTTCGCCGTCGCCCGGTCCGAGCTGCCGTCGCACCGCCTCGTGGTGGCCGGCGGCGAGACGCTGTTCGACTACCGGCCGTACCGCGCCGAGGTCGAGGACCGGTGCGCCGCGCTCGGCGTCGAGCCGCTGGTGCTCGGTCCGGTGCCCGACGCCGACCTGCCCGCCCTGTTCGCAGCGAGCGACGTGCTGGCCATGCCGTCGACCAAGGAAGGCTTCGGCCTGGCCGCCATGGAGGCCCTCGCCGCCGGCGTGCCCGTGGTCCTGAGCGAGCTGCCGGTGTTCGCCGAGGTGTTCGGCTCCACCGTCCGCTACGGCTCGTCCCCTGCGACCTTGGCCGAGGCCCTGGTCGACGCCGTGCAGTGCCCCGATCCCGACCAGGTGCAGCGGGGTCGCCACCTGGCCGCCCGCCACACGTGGTTGCTGGCGGCCGACGCCCACCTCGCCCTCTACGAGTCGCTGGTGGGCTCCCGGTCCTGACGCCCGGCCGGCCGATCGGCTGGGCGACTCGGGCCGGGCGGGCTCAGGCCTCGACGGTGAACGCCGGGCCGTCGATGCGGTCGATGGTGGTGAACGACTCGACCGGGTTGCGCTTCAGCTTGGTGGCCTGGTGCTCGGGCGTGCCCAGGCAGATCATGGCCACCAGGCCGTGGTCCGGCGGCAGGCCGAGCAGGGGACCGACCTCGGCCTCCGACGCCACGAGGAACGTGGTGAGCACGCCGCCGCGGCCCTCGTTGCGGGCGGCCAGCAGGACGTTGTGGCAGAAGGGGTAGATCGATCCTCCGCCGACCACGGAGAAGCGGTCCAGGTCCCGGTCGAGCACCGCCAGCACCTTCAGGTCGACCGACACCACCAGCACCACCGGCACGTCCTCGAGGTGCTCGAGCATGGGGTTCTTCGGCAGGTCGTCGGCGATGGCGATGTCGTCGGGGGCCCGGTCGATGGGGTTGAACGAGCGGTAGCCGGCGTGGGCCTCGCCCAGGTAGCGGTGCCAGGTGGCCGCGCTGTGCTCGGCCAGGGTGCGGCGCAGCTCGGGATCCCGCACGACGGTGACGTGCCAGCCCTGCTGGTTGCCGCCGCTGGGGGCGAACCGGGCGTTGTCGAGGATGCGGAACAGCACGTCGTCGGGCACCGGGTCGTCGGTGAAGGCCCGCACCGCGCCGGTCGTCCGCATCACGTCTTCGAGCTCCACGCCAGCCTCCTGGGTTCGGGTCCGTCGCCCATCCTGCCCACCGCGAGGTGCTGCCCAGCACCCGAGGTGCTCCGGCCTCAACCGGTGAGGGCGATCGCTCCGCGCTCTCGGGCGAGGCGGGCGGGGGTGGTGCCGGCGAGGGCGCGGACGTCGCGGTTGGCGTGGGCCTGGTCGCTGTACCCGGCGGCGAGGGCGAGCTCGGCGAGGCCTGGGCCCGGGCCGCCAGAGCGGGCCGACCGGTCGAGCAGGGCGAGGAAGCGGTGGAGCCGGCCGACCCGCTGCAACAGCTTGGGGCCGATGCCCACCTCGTCGAGGAGGCGGCGGCGGAGGTGGCGGGGCGAGAGCCACGCCTCGTCGGCGACGGTCGCCACGTCGGTGGTGGTGCGCCACAGCACGTCGACCGCGCCGGCCACTGCCGGGTCGACCTTGGCATCGCGCAGCGCACGGCCGTCGCTCGGTGCCGCAGCGGCGGGGTCGACGGTGAAGCGGGCCAAGGCTTCGGCCTCTCGGCGGGGGAGGAGGTCGGTGAGCTCCACCGTCCGGTCGACCAGTTCGCTCGCCGGGACGCCGAGGACCGCACGCACGGCCTCGGGGCGCAGGCGCAGGGCCCACAGCTGCGAGCCGGGCGTGGGCGGCACCTCGATGGCCTCGGTCATGGTGCCGATCGCCCGCATCCCGCCGTCCTGGTCCACGTGGATGTCGGCGCAGCCATCGGGCACCACCCGGGTCGGGGTGCGGGTCGACGCGTCCGCGGACGCGCTGGAGGGGGCGGGAACGGCGCCGGTCGAGGCCGTCCACCGGCAGCGGACGAGGTGCTCGAACCCGACGAGCGGCGCTTCGGCGTAGTGGTCCACCGGGGGCCTCCCTGTTCGACGATCCGGTCCCGGACCATCCTGCCCGCCGCCGCCGCAGAACAGCCGTGCACGGACGGGAGCTGATTGGCGCAGATTCGGCGCAGATTCTGCGCCAATCGGCTCAGACGCGTGCACGTAAGCGGTGACCAGGCGCTTTACCCGCCTTCGATGCATGCCTCACGGGTTATATGAACGACGAGGCATGCATCCGGACTGGTCGGCAGCCGCCGTTCGAACCCGTCGTCCGCCCGACCCGATCAGGCCGGCAGTCCCTCAATCGAGGGCTGCGAAGAGGTCGATGCCGTTGCCGTCGGGGTCGTGCAGCGTGGCGTAGCGCTGGCCCCAGAACGCATCGAACGGTTCGAGGTGCGACCGAGCGCCGCCGGCCACCAGGGCGGCGTGCACCTCGTCGACCTCGGCGGGAGACGAGCAGCCGAACGCCAGGCTCATGCGCGCCGAGCCGGTCGGCGCCTCGAAGTCCGAGAACGAGCGGATGGTCTCCACCGTGTCCCAGGCCAGCTTCACGCCGCCGGGCAGCACCACCTCCACGTGCGGCTCGCCATCAGCTTCCGGAGGCAGGTCGAGCCCGAGCTGCCGGTAGAAGGCCAGCGACGCCGCCATGTCGGCCACCACGATCTCCACCACGTCCAGCTGGAGCTCCATCGTCATCATCCTTCGCGTCGTCTGGCGGCCCGGTCGGTGCCGGGCCTCGGTCACCCGCCATGGTGGCTGACCGGCCGGTGCTGGTCTTGGACGAAACGGCCAGCCGTCGCGCCCCCCGCCCCCCGGCGCCAGGTCGATCGAAGGTCACCCGCCGTACGCGTCGGCGGGCCGGCCGGCGCGCAGGGCACTCAGCTCGAGCGGGAGATCTTCTGCTGCAGCGCGACGAGCCGCTCCTTGAACGCCGGCTGCCCCACGGACCACGCCTGGTCCACCAGCTCGCGCCGGACGGCGACGTCGTGGTCGGTGATCGCCGCCACGTCGCCGATGGTGGCCTTCGTCCGCTCCACCAGCTCGCGAGGGGCCGAGGCCGCCCGCGCCCCCATCTCGATGGCGAGCGGCAGCAGCTCGTCGTCCGGCACGCAGCGCCAGGCCAGGCCCACCCGCTCGGCCTCGGCCCCGTCGAGCACCTCGCCGAACAGGACCGTGGCGGCGGTTGCCTGCGGCCCCACGATGTTGCGCATCATCCAGGTGTGCCCACCGCCGGGGTGGATGCCCAGGTTCAGGAAGCGGGTGTCGAACTTGGCGGAGGCGCCGGCGAGGCGCACGTCGCACGCCAGCGCCAGGTTCATGCCGGCCCCGACCGCCGCCCCGTTCACCGCCGCGATGGTGGGCAGGGGCGAGCGGGCGAAGCGCAGGAAGCCCTCGTAGATGGCGAGCAGCCCCTCCTCGTCGGAGGTGCCGTGCGACCCGCCCAGGTGCGACAGGTCGGCACCGGCGCAGAACGCCGAGCCCGCCCCCGTCACCACCAGCGCGCCGACCGACGGGTCCGCCTCCAGCTCGTCGACCACCGCGGCTGCCTCGTCGCACATGGCCAGCACGAACGCGTTGCGCCGCTCCGGCGCATCGAGCGTGACCACGCCCACCCCGTCGACGACCTCGCTGCGAACCGAAGGGCTGCTCATGGCCGCCGAGTCTGCCAGCCGAGCCGACCGCACCCGTTCGGCGTGCTCAACCGGAGCCGGGCACGACCGCTCGGCCATGACGGCCTGGCTCAGGTCGGGGGCTGGTCGCGGAGGACGGCGGGGGAGTGGCGGAAGAACTGCTCGACGTCCTCCTCGTACCGGTAGTCGGCGTCGCGCTCGCCGACGGTCTTGCGCAGCCGCAGCGCCTCGACGAAGGCCTCGACGGCGCCGGCGGAGGTGTAGCGGTACTCGAAGCCGGCCTCCTTGAAGCGCCGGTTGTCGATGCCGCGCCCGTACTTGAGCAGGTCGATCAGCTCGGGGGCCAGGTCGACGAGGCCCAGGCGCCGCAGCGGGCCGGTGGCCACGTCGATGCCCATGGGCGGCATGGGGATGCCCCGCTTGCCGGCGATGGCCATGACCTCGCTCCAGGGCAGGGCGCCCTCGCCGGCCACGTTGAAGATGCCGGGCACCCGGTTCTCCAGGGCGAAGAGGATGGCCGACACGACGTCGTGCTCGTGGACCAGTTGGAAGCGGGGGTCGAAGCCGGCCACCTTGGGCACGAACGGCAGCTGGAGCGCCTGGGTGAGCGGCGTCGAGATGTCGGGCCCGACGACGTTGCAGAACCGCAGCAGGCTCAGGCAGACGTGGGGGTTGTCGCGGGCGAAGTCCCGCACGTAGCTCTCGACCTCGAGCAGGCTGCGCTCGACGCGTGCGAGGCGAGGTCGACCGCTTGTCGGTCTCGCGGAACCAGTACGGGTCTTGCGGCGACGCGCCGTAGACCAGCGCCGCCGACTTCACCACCACCGTCCGCACGGTCGACCCTGCCGCCGACGCCGCCGCGAACAGGTTCATGGTGCCGATGACGTTGATCTCGTGCATGGCCCGCGACGACATCTGGGTGGAGTCGACGACCAGGAACGTGTGGGCGATGGTGTCGACCCCGGTGGCCCGCACGATGCGGGACAGGATCGAGTAGTTCTCGTCGGAGCGCACGTACTCGGTGCGCTCCAGCTTCACCCGGGGCTCGCGGGTGTCGAGGCCGATGATGACCTCGACGTCGGGGTCGGCCTCCAGGGCCTGGGCCAGCCGTCCGCCCCAGAAGGTGGACAGCCCGGTGATGAGGACCCGGCGCCCCATCAGCCGAACCAGACCGATCGGCGCTGGCGCAGCATGTCGAACAGGGCTTCCTGGATCTGCTGGCGGATGGCCTCGGACTCGTCCATGATCCGGCTCCGGGAGTACCGGGGCTGGTCGGGCTCGACGTCGTCGAACGTGATGGGGTCGAGCACCCGCAGCTTGAACTTGGCCGGGAAGTGCAGGGCGGCGCCGAGCGGGCCCAGGGCCATGTTGGCGGTGATCGGGAAGTACGGCAGGCCGAAGACCTTCGCCACCGACGGCACCTTGAACAGGATCGGCATCGACTCCTCGGCGCCGACCACGGCGATGGGGACGATCGGCACGCCGGCCCGCATGGCGATCTCGACGAAGCCGCCCCGACCGAAGCGACGCAGGCGGTAGCGCTCGTTGTAGGTCTTGGAGGTGCCCTTGGTGCCCTCGGGGAAGACGAGGGCGAGCTGCCGCTGCTCGCGCAGCAGGCGGTAGGCGTTGTCGGGGTGGGCCACCACGCCGCCGCCGCGGGCCCAGAGGGTGCCGACGACCGGCGTGCCCTTGAAGAAGTGGTCGGCCAGGCCGTAGACGGGCCGACCCAGCTCGGTCTCGATGCCGTGCATGATCGCCGGGGCGTCGGACGGGATGGCCCCGGCGTGGTTCGAGACCAGCAGGGCACCGCCCTCGGCCGGGATCTTGTCGAGCCCGTCCCACTCGGCGCGGAACCAGTGCTTGTACATGGGGTCGTAGGCCTTGCGCACGAAGGCCCGCACCCGCTCGGAGCGGCCCCATTCGTCGACGTCGCCGGTGCGGGGGTCCGGCAGCGGCTCCTGCTCCTCGACCACCGGCGGCAGGTGCAGGGGCACGATCTCCGCCGTGCGGGTGGGGCGGGGCCCCGCCTCGCTGCGCTCCTGCTCGTCTCCAGCCATGGCGGCCCAGCGTACTTCGCCCCTGTCCGGCCCCGTCCGGCGCCCATCGGGCGGCCGGTGCCAGGCAGCGGGGCTGCGGGTCAGGTCGGGTCGGACTGGTCGGCGAGGTCGCCGGTGGCCTCCGCCTCGTCGGCCAGCCAGGCCTGGCCGACGGCACACGTGGGCCGGGCGATGCACCAGCGGCAGGCGTAGCTGGGACGGAACACCGGCTCGACGGCCCCGGTGCGCAGCGCCGCCAGCCGGCGGGCGGCGTCGACGGTGCGGGCGACGGTGGCGTCGAGCAGGCCCTCGGTCACCGCCTCGGTCCGGGACTCGCCGAGGTCCAGGTAGAACGACGCCACCAGGCGGGGCGGGATCCCCACCCGGATGGTGTCGAGGAGCGCGTAGAAGCGCAGGTCGTCGCGGTGGGCGGCGTTGGGCGCCCCGGTCTTGAGGTCGATCACGACCTTGCCGGCGGTGCTGCCCCGGGCCACGCCGAGGGTGAGGTCGACCTTGCCCCGCAGCCGCACCCGGCCGCCCACAAGGTCGACGATCTGGGTGCTCTCGGTCACGGGACGCCACTTGGGCTCGAGGCGGGGGAAGCACTCGAAGAACTTGGCCACCCGATCGCCGGCGGCGCTGCGCAGCTCGGCGCGGTCGGCCTCGGAGCAGGTGTTCAGGAAGTCGGTGAGCCAGTGGTCGGTGCGGGCCAGGCTGGCCATGGCCTCGTCGACCAGGGCGAGGGGCAGCGGCTCGCCGGGCCAGTGGATGCCCAGCTCCACCGCCTTGTGGGCGATGGTGCCGCGGGCGATGGGGACGGTGACGGTGAACGGCTCGGGCGACGCCTCCTCGGCCACCAGCCGGGCCTCGCAGCCGTGGATGCGCGACAGCAGGTGCTTCGAGAGCTGCACGTCCTCGTCCGGGGCGAGGTCGTCGAGCACCGGGCGCAGCCCGGCCTCCAGGTCGAACCGGAGCCGGCGGCCGAGGTCGGTGCCGAAGGTGGGTCGCTCGGCGCCGGTGGCGCCCAGCTCCGCCAGCGTGCGCTCCTGGACGGGCGTCAGCGGGGCGGTGGGGACGGCGGCGATGCCGAGAGGATACGACCGCCCACCGACACGGCCGGGCTCGCTGCGGTGGGCCGGCCGGGACGCTCGGCGGTTCTGTCGGGGATCGGTGTCGTGGGGCGACGTGTTCTCCCGACAGAACGGCGGTCCGGCCCGACGTCGGTGCGTTCGGTCGGGGATCGGTGTCGTGGGGCGACGTGTTCTCCCGACAGAACGGTGGCGCAGCTACCGGCTGGGGTCGAGGACGACCTTGCCGATGCCCGCCTCGCGCTCGGCGAAGAGGCGGTAGGCCTCGGGGCCCTCGCTGAGCGGGAGGTGGTGGGTGACGGCCACCTCGGGCCGGAGGCGTCCCGACGCGACCAGCGGCAGCAGCGTGGGCAGCTCGGCTTGGACCGAGCAGAGCCCGATGGCCAGCTCGAGCTCCTTGATCTGGGCCAGGGGGACGTGCAGCGGGAGGGCGCGGTTCTGGTTCACGCCCACCACCGACACCCGGCCCCGCTGGCCGGCCAGCTTGGTGGCCAGGTCGATGGTGGCATCGGCGCCGACGGCTTCGATCACCACGTCCGCGCCCCGGCCGGCGGTGGCCTCGGCGACGGCCGCCTTCACGTCGTCGCCCTCCATGGGCTCGGCACCGAGCGCAGCAGCCTGGGCGCGGCGCTCGGCCACCAGGTCGACGGCCAGGACCCGGGCAGCGCCGAACACCTGGGCGGAGAGGATCGACAGGATGCCGACCGGGCCCAAGCCGATGACCGCCACCGTCTCGCCGGGCTGGATGCGACCACGGCGGGCGCCGTACCAGGCGGTCGGCAGGTTGTCGGTGAGGGTGAGGGCGGCGTCGTCGCCGATGGCGTCGGGCACCCGGACGAGGTTGCCGTCGGCGGCCGGCACCGCGACCGCCTCGGCCTGGCTGCCCTCGAGGGCGTGGCCGAGGCCATAGCAACCGGACTGCTGGCGACGGCACCCCAGCACCCAGCCCGAGCGGCACGCCGAACAGGTGCCGCAGCCCGTCGACGCCGGCACCACCACCCGATCGCCGACGGCGAAGGAGCGGACCCCGCTGCCGACCTCGACCACCTCGCCCACCGCCTCGTGCCCCACGCAGAAGCCCAGGTCGGTGCTGAAGCCGTGGCCGCCGTAGATGTGCAGGTCGGAGCCGCAGATGCCGGCGGCCCGCACCGCCACCACGGCGCCGTCGAGGTCGTGGGGCACCGGGTCGGCGACGGTGCTGACGGCGATCTCGTGGGGGCCTTCGTAGGTCAGGGCGCGCATGGCTGCTCCTCGCTGGCGACGGCCGCCATCATGGCCGGGGCCGGGCGGGCCTGCGTCGCCCAGCGCTGCGCCGTTCTGGCGGGGATCGGTGTCTTGGGCGACGCGTTTCCCCGACAGAACGGCCGGGTGGCCGCTGCTGCACCGTTCTGTCGGCGATGGATGTCTTGGGGCGACGCGTTCTCCCGACAGAACGGTTCCGGGGCGAACGCGCCTGCGGCGCCCGACCGGCTGATCCCGCTGAGGAGAGCGGAATCGGCTGGTCCGAGCCCGCGGCCCCGGACTGTCAGACCCCCTGGGGATGATGGCTGGCGTATGGAATCGTCGTCGTTGCAGTTCGCCGCCACCGTGCGCACCCTCGGGGGTGCGGCACGGGCACGCGGCCTGGTGGTCCCGGGGTTCCGGAGCCCACCCAAGGTGCCGGGCGCCGAGCGCACCGTGCGCAAGCGGCCCGACGGCGGCTCCACGGTGGCCGTGGTGGTGAAGGGCCGTCCCTTCCAAGCCGTCATCGCCGACCTGATCGAGGGCATCGTCGTGGCCAACGAGCTGCCCGGGGCCGAGGCCACCCGGGTGCGCACCGCCCTGTGGGAGGCCGTGGTCGGCGGCCACGGCAAGGCCGCCGCCTAGCCCCGTTAGCGTGGCGCCGAGCCCTCCGGCCCGGGTGGCGGAACTGGCAGACGCAGGGGGCTTAAACCCCCCGGGCCCGCAAGGGTCGTGCGGGTTCGATCCCCGCCCCGGGCACCGCTCACGTTCGGACCAGCGGTGCCGATGGGCACCGATGGCGGCACCCCATCGTGATCACGACCTGTGCGAGCCCAGGACGGGGGCGGGCTCGTCGGGCCCACCCCTCCTCGTGACCCCGGTGTCGTTCTCGGCGCCGCCGGGCCCGAAGCGCGGGCAGCGTCGGGCCAAGCTCTTGCTCCGCATGGCGGCCCTCGCCCTCTGCCCGGTGTACCTCGTGTCCTCGGCGGCGGGCACGCCTCGGGAGCCGTTGGCGCTGCTGGTCGCGGTCGGGGTGGCCGCCTGGTTCACGACCCACGCCCTCGTGCGCCACCAGATGACCTCGGCCGCCCGAGCGCTCGACACCGAGCCGCTACGGGTGGTCCATCTGGTGCCGGCCTGGATCGGTGGCCTCCGCCGCCAGTTCTGCGTCGAGGTGCGGGCCGAAGACAGCTCCACCCTCGGCTGGATCCGGCTGCAGGCACGGCTCGATGCCTTCGATCCCACCGTGCCGTTCCACCTGCCCGGCGGGGCCCGCCACGGCCGGCGGGCGGCCCTGCGGTCGGTCGACGGCCGCCAGCTCGTGCTCCCGCTCACCCCCTTGCAAGAGCGACCCGTTGCCCCGGTCCACCCGCAGTCCGCCCTGGTCGATCGCCTCGCAGGCTGGACGAGGCCCGGGCCCGCGGGGGTCGCCGAGCCGCTGCGAGGCATCGGCCAACTGATCGCCAAGCGCCGAGGCGAGGCGCTCGCCCTCCTGGTGATGGCCCTGTGGGTCGGGACGAGCGTGGTCTGGCAGCAGACCGGCTGGCCGCCTCGCGAGGTCGCCGTACTCGCCGTGCTCACCTACGCCCTGGTGAAGCGGCCGGTGCTGCGGCTCTGCTCTCGGGTCATCAGCCGTCCGCTGAACCGTGCGGTCCGCGAGGTCACCGGCCTCTCGGCCTCCGATGCCGCCTTCGTGGGCTGGGCAGTCGAGGCGTTCTGCCACCTGCCCGCGCTGCCGGACGGGGTCACCCCCGCCGTTCCGCCGCCGTGGGCCGGCATCGCCGCGCCCACCACCTTCGGGTCTGCGGCGACCCCGAGCGCGCCTGCCGCCGCACCCCTCGCGCCGGCGCCGGCGTCCGTCGACGACTGGTCCGCATGGTGATCGCGAGGGCCTGATCCGGCGCGGGCTCAGGCTCAGGCTCAGGCTCAGGCGACGGTGCCGGCCTCGCTGAGGGCGGCGACCTCGGCGTCGGTGAAGCCCCAGCTGGCCAGGGCGGCGACGCCGGTCTCGGGCGCCGTCGACTCGCGGGCGGCCGGGGTGCGGTCGAACCGCGGGGCGGGGCCGGGCTCGGGGTTGCCGTCGCGCCAGACGAAGGTGTCGCGGGCGACGTGGTGGGGGTGCGTCGGCGCCTCGGCGGTCTCGACCACCGCCTCCACGCAGGCATCGACGCCGGCGTAGACCTCGGCCCACTCGTCGCGCGTGCGGGTGCGGACCACCTCGGCGATGCGGGCCTTGGTGGCGGGCCACGTGGCCTCGTCGTACTGGGCGGCCAGGTCCAGCTCGTCGGCCAGCCCGAGGCCGGCCACCAGGGCGGCGTAGAACTGCGGCTCGATGGCGCCCACCGCCAGCCACCGCCCGTCGGCGCACTCGTACACGTCGTAGAAGGGCGCGGCGCCGTCCAGCAGGTTGGTGCCGCGAGGGCCCCAGCCGCCGCCGTGGCGGCCGGCGTAGAACGGGGCCAGCAGCAGGGCGCTGCCGTCGACCATGGCGGCGTCGATCACCTGGCCCTTGCCGCTGGTGGCCCGCTCCACCAGCGCGGCGAGCACGCCCACCACCAGCAGCTCGCCACCGCCGGCGAAGTCGGCCAGCACGTTGATGGGCGCCGACGGCGGGCCGCCGGCCCGCCCCAGCGGGTCGAGGGCACCCGAGCTGGCGAGGTAGCCGAGGTCGTGGCCGGCCCTCGAAGCGAGCGGCCCGTCCTGGCCGAAGCCGGTGAGGCGCCCGTAGACCAGCCG
Organism: Aquihabitans sp. G128; assembly: GCF_019048865.1. Classification (GTDB taxonomy): domain Bacteria; phylum Actinomycetota; class Acidimicrobiia; order Acidimicrobiales; family Iamiaceae; genus Aquihabitans. Next base: position 4,689,379 of record NZ_CP077604.1, read on the forward strand.
CTCGTTGCGGGCGTGGCACACGTCGGGCCCGAAGCCCAGGCGCTCGGCCACGCCGGGCCGGTACACGTCGACCAGCACGTCGGCCCCCTCCACCAGGCGCAGCAGGACCTCGACGCCCTCGGGCGATCGCAGGTCGACGCCCACGGAGCGCTTGCCCCGCCCCAGCGCGCCGAGGCCGACGATCGACTCGGCGCCCACCCGGTCGACCACCAGCACGTCAGCGCCCAGGTCGCCCAGCAGCATCCCGGCGAAGGGCCCCGGGCCCAGCCCGGCCAGCTCCACCACGCGCACCCCGGCCAGCGGCCCCGTCCCTGCGGTCATCGGCTCCGTGCCTCCTCGTTGCGGGCGGCACGCGCCGCACGCCCGCTTGCTACCAGCACCGCTGCTGGCGTGCTCGCCGGTCACGGCGACCCGCACGGACGTGCGCCGATGCGCGGCAGCGCCCCGCCGACCGGCGGTCGACGGGGCGCTGCGGCGTGTCGGGCGGGGCGACCTCAGCGGCCGCCCCCGATCACTTCTTGCTGCTGCGGATCACGTTCACCAGCGAGCCCGCCGGGAGGCCGGTGATGGTCTGCTGCGAGTAGCCGCCGCCGTTGAAGTTCCACAACGTGGCGGTGGTCGAGCCCTTCCAGGCGATGTCGTCGTACCCGTCCCCGTTGAAGTCACCGACGGCGCTGACGTAGGTGCCGTTCACCTGCGGGCTCTCGAGCTGGGCGACGCTGCCGTCCGCGTTGAAGCGCCAGAGGGTCTCGGAGGCCGACCCGGGGCGGTACCAGAGCACGCTCTCGCCGCCACCGTCGGTGAAGTACCCGACGATGGGCTCGCGGTCGCCGCTCTGGTTCGGGAGGGCCTGCGACGTGTGCGTGCCGTTGGCCTTGAAGCGCCACAGGTAGTCGGCGCCGTTCTGGTCGTACCAGATGATCCCCTTGGAGGGGCCGTCCATCGTGGGTCCGCCGAAGTAGCCGGTGACCGCGATGTAGTTGCCGCCGAGGGTGATCGACCGGGTGCTGTGCCCGCCGGTCTGGTCGAAGTCCCAGATGGAGTCGGCGCCGGCGCCCGGGGCGTACCAGATGATGTCGTCGGTGTAGTCGTCGTCGTCACCCGGCAGGATGTCGTAGTCGGTCTCGGCCACGTACGGCCGGTAGGTGCCGTTGACCGAGAGCGTCCGCGACGTGTGGCCTCCGGACGCGTTGAACAGCCACAGGTAGTCGGCCGCGGTGCCGGCGGCGTACCAGAAGATGTCGGTGATGCCGTCGCCGTTGAAGTCGCCGACGAGCGGGCGGAAGTCGCCGCCCACCGGGGCGCTCTGGAGCGCGCCGAGGGCGAGCGGGCCGGCGCCGGCGGTCGAGGTGCGCAGGAGCCCGTCGGGCCCGCTGCCCGGGTTGTACAGGAAGGCCGACTCGGTGCTGTCGTCGCTGAACGCGCCGGTGACGGTCCAGTCGGTGGCCGGCACCGTCTTGGTGCTCTTGGCGCCGTTGCGCCACGACACCGCGGTCGTGCCCTCGTACGGCACGAAGAGCAGCGCGTCGCTGCCGGTGGTGCTGCGCACGCCCGAGCGCACGGCGCCCGGATCGTCGTGGGCGCCGGCGGGGCTCGCCTGGCTCAGGCCGCCGGCGAGCAGCGCCGCTCCGGCCATCAGGGCAGCGACGCGCGAGGCACGTCCGGGACGGTGGGGCATCGGATCCTCCGTGGGGGCTTCGTGGGGTGCCCGCTGCACCCGACGCCCGAACCGTAGGCGCTGCCGGCCTCGGGCGAGCGGGTGGCACCACCGATCCCGCCCCGGTTCACCCGTTCGGGCGCCGACCCCCTCCTCGTGCGGGGTTGGGATCTGGCCTCTGGAGCGGCCAGGTCGCCGAGCGGGTTCACGTCGTTGGTGGGGGCCGGCTCGGTGGAGGGGGCTGGTGGCCGGCTGGTCGCTGGTCGATCTGGGCGGGGGTCACAGCGTGGCCCTCGTCTTGCCCGGTTGTCGAAGGGCGCAACGGGGGCCGGGTGGGGTGTCTGGTTCGTCGCACAGGCCCGATTCGGCGGCCGGTCGGCTTGGAGGCTCGTGCGCTGACCGGTGCTCATCGCGGTTTTGCGCACGAGCCTTCGGGTCGTCGCGCGAGCTCAGGGAGTTGAGAGGGAGGCGACGAAGGCGAGGAGGGCGGTGTCGGTGCCGGGGGCGCCGACGAAGGCGAGGCCGAACGGGAGGCCCTCGGCGCGGAGGAGGGGGGCGACGACGACGGGGGCGCCGGCGAGGCCGGCGAGGCAGGTGAGGCGGAGCGTCTGGGCCCGCTGGCGGTCGTGCTCCTCACCCGACGTGCGCAGGAGGGGCGCGGGGCCGGCGGCGGCGGGCATGGCGAGGACGGTGCCGTCGGCGGTGGCGGCGAGGACCGCCTCCGTGACCCGGGCCCGCACGACCTCGGCGCCCGCGACCTCGTCGTCGGTGACCCGGGACGCGGCGGCGAACCGGGCGGCGATGCCGGGGCCGAACGTGGGACGGGCCTCGGTGATCCAGGGTCCGTGCGCCGTCCAGGCCTGGCGGCCCTGCAGGGCGCGGAAGGCGCCGGCCGCCGCCTCCAGGTCGAGGCCCAGCTCCACCACGTCGACGTCGGGACCGAGGCCGTGCACGCTGGCGACCAGGTCCGCCGCCAGCGACGGTGGCAGCTCGGCGACCGCTTCGGCGATCCACCGCAGCCGGGGCGCGGTGGCCGCACCTGCGCCACCGATCTCGGAGGCCGCGGTGGTCGCTACGTCGGCGATCGGGGTGCCGGGCTCGAGCGGGGCGTCGGTGCTCGCCGCTCGGGCTGGCCCGCGGCTCGCAAGCGGGCCGGCTGTCCCGCCGCCGTCGCCGAGCAGGACGGCTGCCGCGGCGGCCAGCAGGTGCGGGTCCCGGGCGAAGAGGCCGACGGTGTCGAAGGTGGCGCCCAGCGGGACCACGCCGTCGATGGGGACCGCACCGTGGGTGGGGCGCCAGCCGTAGGTACCGCAGTAGCTCGCCGGGACCCGGATCGAGCCGCCGGTGTCGGTGCCGAGGGCGAGGTCGACGAGGCCGGCGGCCACGGCAGCGGCGGACCCGGCCGACGAGCCGCCCGACACCCGCCCCGGCGCGGCCACGTTGCGGGGCGAGCCGTGGTGCACGTTGGTGCCCGAGAGCGAGTACGCCAGCTCATCGGTGACGGTCTTGCCCACCACCGAGGCGCCGGCCCGCAGCAGCAGCTCCACCGCGGGAGCGTGCGCGATGGCAGGTGACCGGCCGGCGGCGAAGTCCGGGTTGCCGGCGCCGGTGACCGTGCCGGCCACGTCGAACAGGTCCTTCACGGCGAGGGTGCGGCCGGCCAGCGGCCCGTGGTCGGCGCCGGCGGCCAGCAGGGACGGCGGGCCGACGAAGGCGCCGATGTCGTCGACGGGGATGGCGGTCACGAGGACGCCGCCAGGCGGGAGACGTGGGCGTGGACGATGCGCCAGCCGTCGGGGCGGCGGGCCCACACCTGGGTCCGGTGGATGGTGGCGCCGCCGCGCTCCAGCACGGCGAGGTGCAGGGCGGTGGCCGGCGACAGGGGGCGGATGGCGTCGTGCCGCCAGGTGGCCGGGGGCGTGGCGCCGGTGGCGGCCCGCAGGGCCCGGACGGCCGCCAGGTCGAGCTGCGCGCCCTCGGGCCCGAAGCGCGAGGTGTCGGGCTGGTCGTCGAAGAACGCCGCGGCGCCTACGCCGTCGCCCGCCGCGAGGGCGTCCTCGTAGGCGTGGGTGGCGGCGGCCAGGGCGGCCAGCTCGTCCTCGGCCAGCACGGCGCCGGTCGGCGCGACCTCGGCGGCCATCAGCCGTCGAGGTCCGTGGTGCGGATGAGGCAGTGGACGCCCACCACCAGGTTCACGGCCTGGGAGACCTCGAAGTCGGCGGCGGCCGAGAGGAAGGCGAGGGCGCTCTGCTCGTCGACCCCGGTGCGGTCGACCACGAGCGCCACCGCGTTGCGCACGCACTGGCGCAGGGCCTCGTCGACGGTGGCCCCGACGGCGATGACGATGGTGTGGGTGCGGGTCTCGCCCCAGGGCGCCTGCAGCACGGCGGCCAGGCGGCGGGCATCGGTGCCGGACCACACCGAAGCGCGCAGCGTGGCGCGCAGCGGGGCCTCGAAGGCGGTGAGGGCCACCTCGCCGTTGCCCTGGGCGAAGTGGGGGTCGCTGACGTAGAGGCCGGCGCCGTCGACCTGCACCGGCAGCAGCAGCCGGCTGCCCGCCCCGAGGTGGCGGACGTCGAGGTTGCCGCCGTGGGCGCCGGGCGGCGTCGACGACGCAGCGTCGGGATCGGCGGGCGTGACGCCGACGAGGCCCAGGAAGGGCCGCAGGTCGAAGCGCAGGGCGTGGCCGGAGGCGGTCTCGATGCGGCCGCGCCGCTCGTCGTCGTCCACCCGGGCCAGGGTCGACACCACCGCCGGCGGTTCGCCCCCGTCGACCGGTCGGGGCAGCTCACCGGCCAGGACGCCTCGGCCGTGGCGGTTGCTGACGATGCCGTAGGGGGCGCGGTAGGCGAGGTCCAGGGTCTCGATGCAGAGCACGTCGCCCACCCGGGCGCCGGCGACCTCAACCGGGCCGAGCACGGCGTGGGGCCCGTCGTGGGGCAGCTCCCGGCCGAGCGCGGTGCCGGCGAGGTCACGCACGTCGTCGAGCACGTCGTCGGCGCCGATTCCCCAGCCGCCGAAGAACTCGACGGCGTCGGCGCCCTGGTCGCCGAGCAGGCCCTCGTGGCTGACGGTGTCGAACGTGATGGCATCGCCGTCGGCGAGGCGGGCGACCGGGGTGGTGCCCGGTGTGGGCAGCCGGCCCCAGCGGAGGGTGTCGGCCGAGGCCCGCACGTACGTGCTGGCCGGGATGTCGCCCTGGCCGGGCTGGAGGAGCTTCACGGCGCACCTGGGGAGGAGATCGGGCCGCCGGTCGGAGCGAGGCGGCGGAAGGGGTGTGCGAGGATGGCGACGTGGCGCGCTCGCGGGACGTGGGAGAGCTGCTGCTGGGGGAGTGGGCCTGCCTGGGCTGCCTGGCGCAGGCACCGAGCCACGGCTTCGGCGTGGCCGCTCGCCTCGATCCGGAGGGCGACGTGGGGCGGGTTCTGCCGCTGTCCCGGCCGCTCACCTACCGCTCGCTCGACCAGCTCCACGAGCGCGGCCTGGTGGCGGTGGTGGGCGAGGAGCGCGGCCGCACCGGAGGCACCCGGACGGTCTTCGCGCCGACGCCGGCAGGGCGGGAGCTGCTCGACGCCTGGCTGGTGCAGCCGGTGGAGCACGTGCGCGACACCCGCACCGAGCTGCTGCTCAAGCTGGTGCTGGGCGACGCCTTGGGCCGCGACCGCGGACCGCTCCTCGAAGCCCAGCGCGCCGCGCTGGAGCCCCGGCGTCGGGAGCGCGAGCGAGACGCCGAGGGCGCCTGCTCGCCCGAAGCCGGCGACCCGGTGGGCATCTGGCGCGAGGAGTCGGCCCTGGCCGTCGAGCGCTTCCTCGACCGCCTGGCCTGACCGGGCAGAGCCACGGTCACCGAGCAGCCTGCGCCGCCCGTCGACGGCGGCCGGGGCGGCGCCCACGCCCGTGCTCACGTGGCGCCGTAGCTGGCGAGGGCGGCGTCGACGCCGGCGCCGGCCGGGGCGTCGTGGCCGTTGCGGCGCAGGACCTGCTCGAGCGCAGAGAGGGTGGTGAGCACGGCGTCGGTGCGGGCGTTGTAGCCCATGGTGCCGATGCGCCAGATCTTGCCGTGCAGCGGGCCGAACGAGGTGCCGATCTCGATTCCGAACTGCTCGAGCAGCTCGCCCCGCACGCGATCGCCGTCGACCGCATCGGGGATCTCGACGCCCACGATGTTGCGCATCTTGTGGGCCGGGTCGCCGAACACGGCCAGCTCCAGGCCCTGCACCCCGGCGAGCATGGCGGCGCCGTGGGTGCGGTGGCGCTCGACGGCGGCGTCGATGCCTTCCTCCACCAGGATCCGGGCGCACTCGCGCGCTGCGTAGAGCATGGTGGTGGCCTCGGTGTGGTGGTTGAGGCGACGCTCGCCCCAGTAGTCGAGGAGCTGGGCGACGTCGAGGTAGTTGGAGCGGATGCGGTGGGCGTCCGCAGGCGCGTCGCCGGCTTCACGGAGCCCGGCCTCGATGGCCTTGCGGGCGGTGATGACCTCGACCGCCCGGGGCGAGAACGAGGCCGGCGCCGAGCCCGAGGGGCCGGCCAGGCACTTCTGCAGCCCGGCGGTGGCGGCGTCGAGCCCCCACGCGTCCATCTCGAAGGCGTTGCCGCCGAGCGAGGCGGTGACATCCGCGTAGAGCAGCACGTCGTGCGCCCGGCAGATCGCTCCGAGCTCGGCGAGCGGCTGGCACATGGTGGTGGACGTGTCGCCCTGCACGGTGGCCAGCAGCTTGGGCCGCACGTCGACGACGGCCGCTTCCAAGGCGTCGGGCTCGAAGACCTGGCCCCACGGCACCTCGACGGTGTGGACCTCGGCGCCGCAGCGCTCGGCGATCTCGCGCAGCAGGTGGCCGAACCGGCCGAACACGGGCACCAGCACGCGGTCACCGGGCTCGATCAGCGACACCAGCGCCGCCTCGATGCCGGCTCGGGCGGTGCCGTCGACCACGAAGGTGGCGGCGTTGGCGGTGCGGAAGACCTGTCGGTACAGGGCCATGGTGTCGTTCATGGCGCCGGTCATGGCCGGGTCGAACTGCCCGATGAGCTGGGCCGAGAGGGCGCGCAGCACCGGGGGGTCGGCGTTGATGGGCCCGGGGCCCATGAGGAGGCGGGGCGGCGGATCGAAGGACAGGTGGGTGCTCACGAGGTGGCCGCCTCCGGGGGGAAGGTGTCGATCCAGTGCCGGGCGACGTCGACCCGCCGGCACACCCACACGTCGGGGTGCGACGTGATGTGGGCCACCAGCTGCTGCAGGGCGGCGAAGCGCCCCGGCCGCCCGATCACGCGCGTGCAGGCCGATGGAGAGCAGCTTGGGCGCCTCCGCGCCCTCGGCGTAGAGCACGTCGAAGGCGTCGCGGCAGTAGGTCAGGAACTGGTCGCCGGAGTTGAAGCCCTGCGGCGTGGCGAAGCGCATGTCGTTGGTGTCGAGCGTGTACGGGACCACGAGGTGCTGCTGGCCATCGACGTCGACCCAGTAGGGGAGGTCGTCGGCGTAGGAGTCGGAGTCGTAGAGGAACCCGCCGTGCTCCACCACCAGGCCACGGGTGTTGGGCGAGTCCCGGCCGGTGTACCAACCGGCCGGCGCCTCGCCGGTGAGCTCGGTGACGATGCGCACCGCCTCGGCCAGGTGCGCCCGCTCGGTCTCGACGTCGACGTCCTGGTAGCTGATCCAGCGCAGCCCGTGGCAGGCGATCTCGTGGCCGGCGGCCACGATGGCCCGGGTGAGATCCGGGTTGGCCTCGAGCGCCCGGGCCACGCCGAACACGGTCAGGGGGAGGCCGGCCTGCTCGAAGAGGCGGAGCACCCGCCACACGCCGGCGCGCGAGCCGTACTCGTAGAGCGACTCCATGCTGAGGTGGCGGTCCGGGAACGCCACCGCGGCCACGATCTCCGAGAGGAAGGTCTCCGACGCCGGGTCCCCGTGCAGGACGCTGTTCTCGCCGCCCTCCTCGACGTTGAGCACGAACGACACGGCGATGCGGGCGCCGCCGGGCCACTGCGGGTGGGGCGGCGTGGCGCCGTAGCCCACCAGGTCCCGTGGGTAGGGGCCGTCGGCCGGGTCGTGGCCCCAGCGGGGCGGGTGCTCGGTCACGGCCGGTCCTCCGTCGTGGGGTCGGGCTGGTCGACGTCGTCGAGCGCCACGATGGCGTCGAGCAGGGCCTGGGCGCCGGCCACCAGGTCGTCGGGCGCGGTGTCCTCGTGCGGGGTGTGGCTGAGGCCGCCCCGGCTGGGCACGAACACCATGGCCATGGGGATCTCGCGACCCAGGATCTGGGCGTCGTGGCCGGCACCGCTGGGCAGCTCGGTCCAGGTCCGTCCGCTCTCGGCGCACACCCGGCGGACCACGGCGAGCACCGCCGGGTCGCACGCCGTGGGCTGCACCCGCTGGCCCCACGAGGTGCGCAGGGCCACGCCGCGCTTCTCGGCGATGGGGGCCAGCTCGGCCTCGACCAGCGCCATGGCGGCGTCGAGCCGGCCGGCGTCCTCGTCGCGGAGCTCGGCGCTGAGCGCCACCCGGCCAGGGACCACGTTGCGGACGTTCGGGCCGACGGTGACGTGGCCGACGGTGGCCACCCGCACGGCCCCGGTGGCAGGCAGCGCCTCGATGGCCAGCACGACCTCGGCGGCGGCGGCCAGGGCGTCGTGGCGCAGCTCCATGGGCGTGGCGCCGGCGTGGTTGGCGGCACCGAGGACCTCGACGTCGAGCGCCTGGCGGCCGGTGATGGCCGTGACCGCGCCGAGGGTGGTGCCGGTGGCGTCGAGCACCGGGCCCTGCTCGATGTGCAGCTCCACCACCGCGTCGAAGGCGGCGAGGTCCCAGGCGGCGTCGTCGTGGCGGGCGACCTCCGCGCCGGCGGCGGCGATGCGGTCCCGCAGCGTCACGCCGTCGTCGTCCGGGGTGGCCAGCTCCTCCTCGTCGACCTGGCCGACGAGGGCTCGGCTGCCGGCCATGCCCTGGGTGCCTCGGGCGCCCTCCTCGTTGGCGTAGGCCACCACGGCCAGCCCGTGGCGGGCATCGGGCCGCCCGGCGAGGGCGGCGGCCACCTCGACCGCGGCCACCACGCCGTAGGCACCATCGAGCCAGCCGCCGTCGACCACGGTGTCGAGGTGGCTGCCGCTGGCCAGCCAGCGCCCAGTGGTGCCGGCACGACGGCCGATGAGGTTGGCGGCGCCGTCGACCTCGACGGCGAGGCCGGCCTCGGCCATCCAGCCGGCCACGAGGTCGCGGCCGGCCACGTCGGCCGAGCCGTAGGCCTCGCGGGTCACGCCGCCGTCTGCTGCTGCGCCGATGCCGCGCAGCTCGGTGAGCCGCGCCACCAGGCGCTCGCCGTCGACGCGGGGCGCGGGGAGGGGGGCAGTCGCCTCGGCCGGATCCGTCACGGTCGCACCGCCGCCTCGATGCGCAGGGCGGCGATGCGCCGGACCTGCTCGAAGGCGGTGGCCCGCTCCACCTCGGCGTCGTGGCCGAGGCGCTCGGCCAGCGAGCCGGCGATCTCGGCGGGGCCGAGGCCGCGCACCGCGATGATGAACGGGAAGCCGAACCGCTCGAGGTACGCCTCGTTGCCGGCGGCGATCTCGGCCCGGAGCTCGCCGTCGAGGTCGCGCAGCCCGGCGCCGGCCTGCTCGTCCTGCGACGCCGCCGCCATGGGCTTGCGGGTGCCCAGCACGGGGTGGGCCAGCAGCAGGGCGTGGACCTCGGTGGGGGAGAGGGCCCCGGCCGCGGCGTCGAAGGCCGCCACCATGGCGGCCCGGTCGGCGAAGGGCCGCGCCGCAGCGGCCGCCTCGGCCAGCGACGGCGTGGCCTCGAACACCTCGCCGAACGCCTCGACGAAGGCGGCGGGGTCGAGGGTGTTGACCTCGGCGACGGTGGGGCCGTCGCCCGCAGCAGCCACGGTCAGCTCCCGCGGTAGGTGGTGTAGGACCACGGCGTGGCCAGCAGCGCCACGTGGACGTGGCCGGGATCGGTGCCGATGCCGAAGCGCACCGGCACGACGTCGAGGTACCGGTCGCCGCTGCCGGTGGACGCAGCGAAGTGGTCGCCGAGGGCGAAGGCCAGCTCGTAGGTGCCCGGAGCCAGGGCATCGCCCTCGAGCAGCGGGGCATCGGTGCGGCCGTCGGCGTTGGTGGTGACCGACGCCAGCTGCTCGCCGCCACCGTCGGCATCGAGGCGGCGCAAGGTGACGGCGACGCCGGCGGCGGGCAGGCCCACGGTCACGTCGAGCACGTGGAGCGACAGCCAGGCGCGCCCCGCACCGTCGCCGGCGGCGCTCACCGGCACGGCCCGGTCTCGATGGAGGCGGCGATGCCGCCGATGATCGACGACCCGTCCTCCTGGGCCAGCTCCTGGTACCAGGCCTCGGTGGCGGCCGGGTCGTGGGCGTGGGACAGGCGGGAGCGCTTGAGCGCCCGCTCGATGATCCGGGCCGCCCGGGGCGCCCGCTCGGCGGAGTACCGCTGCAGGGCGTCGGCGATGCTCACGCTCGTGGTCGTCAGGTAGTTGGCCAGCACCAGGGCATCCTCCATCGCCAGGCAGCCACCTTGGCCCAGATCCGGTGCGGTGGTGTGGGCGGAGTCGCCGAGCAGCACCACGTTGCCGCGTGCGTAGGTGTCGATGGGGGCGTGGGAGTGGATGGCCAGGGTGGCCACCCCCGGCGGGTCGATGGCCTCGATGAGCGCCTGGACCCGCTCGTCCCAGCCGGCGAAGTGCTTGCGCAGCGCGCCCTGCGGGTCGGTTCCGTCCGGCACGGCGTCCGGCGTGGGCACGTCGAAGAAGAAGTACTGCCCGTCGCGCACGGGCATGGTGGACACCCGCTTGCCCTCGCCCACGTGCACGGTCCACGAGCGGGGGTCGCCCAAGGCTGCGGAGTCGGGGACCACGCCGTTGTAGTTGTGGTAGCCGACGTACTCCCGCTCCACGGTGCGGCCCACCACGTAGCTCCGCAGCTTCGAGTGCGTGCCGTCGGCCACCACCGCGAGGTCGGCCTCGTGGCGCTCGCCCGCCTCGGTGTGCACCACCACCCGTCCGTCGACCTCCTCCACCGAGGTGCAGCGCTGGCCCATGGTCAGGCGGTCGCCGATGTTCCCGAGCAAGAGGGCCTGCAGGTCGGCCCGCCGCACGGGGTACGGCCGCTCGCCCACCCGGTCGACGAGGGGCTGGAGGCTGAAGTCGCACAGCGTGGTGCCGTGCAGGTCGCGGTAGCAGAGCCGCTCCATGGACCCGCCGACGGCGGCGATGCCGGCGCCCAGGCCCAGGGCGTCGAGCACCTTGACCCCGTTGGACCACAGCGAGATGCCGGCGCCGATGGGGCGCAGCTCCCGCGCCTGGTCGAGCACCCGCACCCGGTGGCCGTCGCGCAGCAGGGCCACCGCGGTGGTGAGCCCGCCGATCCCACCGCCGATGACGAGGACGTCGAGGTCCTGCACGGCGTCAGGCCCGCCGCGACCGCAGGGCGGCCCGCGCCACGGCAGCGGCCGGGCCGGGGCCGGGGACCGGGGTGGTCCGAGCGGGTGGTTGGCGACGTGGGGGCATCTCGTCCTCGGGGTCAGTGATTGACTATGTATACACAGAATGCCAAAGTGGAGGCAACCACTTGTCTGACATTCATCTGAACGAAGCCACACAAGGGTTCAGCCGCCAGGAGCCTGCATACATGACCACTTCGACACCCGCCTGGGCCCCGCACGACGAGGCGCTGCGCTACGAGACCGCCTACGGCCAGCTGCGCCGGGAGCTGCTCGACGACACCATCGCCCCCGGCACCCGCATGCGGGAGGTCGAGCTGGCCGACCGCCTGCAGGTCAGCCGCACGCCGGTGCGCGAGGCGCTCCGCCGGCTCGAGAGCGACGGCTTCGTCCAGCGCACCTCCACCGGCGGCCTGGTGGCCACGCCCACCGGCCCGGACGACCTCGGCGACATCGGCCTCCTGCGGGTGGAGATCGACGGGCTGGCCGCCCGCCTCGCCGCCGCTCGGGGCTCCGAGGCCGACTGGGAGCGGGTCTTCGCCCTGGTCGACCAGCTGCGGGAGGCGCCGGACGACGCCACCATGGCCCACGTCCACCGCAACCTGCACCGCGAGATCTACGCCATCGGCTTCAGCCCGCGCATGGCCGCCTTCTTCAACGCCCACCTGCTCCCGTACATCGAGGACGCGGTGAACGTCGGCCCCGGCTACCAGTCCGACCCCGAGGGCGCCTACCGCCAGCACCTCGCCCTGGTGCGAGCCCTCTCCAGCGGCGACGTCGAGCGGGCGGTGGCGGCCAGCCGCACCCACGCCGAGAGCGGCGTCCGCTACGCCAAGACCCGCACCCAGGTGGCCGAGGGCTCCTCGGCCCGGCGCGACGCCGAGCTGGAGGCCACGTCGTGAGCATCGACCACCTCCGCCCCTACTGGCACCCCGTCGCCTGGAGCCGGGCCATCGGCACCGACCCCGTGGCCACCACGCTGCTCGACCAGCGCGTCGTGCTCTGGCGCAGCGAGGGCGAGGGCATCGTGGCCAACGCCGACCAGTGCCCGCACCGCGGCACGGCCCTGTCCATCGGCACCGTCGAGGACGGCTGCCTGGTCTGCCCGTACCACGGGTGGAAGTTCGAGGCGGCCGGCGCCTGCGTGGAGATCCCGCAGTTCGGGCCCGACGCGTCGATCCCGGCCCGGGCGTCCATCGAGCGGTTCCGCTGCACCGAGCGCTACGGCCTGGTGTGGGTGGCGCTCGAGGAGCCGGTGGCCGACATCCCCGCCTTCCCCGAGTGGGAGGACCCCGCCTACCGGCACGTCGAGTGCCCCGCCTACACGTGGGAGACCAGCGCCGAGCGCATGGTCGAGAACTTCACCGACTTCGGCCACCTCGGCTACCTGCACGACGGGTACCTCGGCGAGAAGGAGGACCTGGTGGTGGCCAGCCACAAGGTCGACGACGTGGGCGACGCCCTCCACTACGCGATCTCCATGAACGTCCCGAACACCAACGACGAGTTCACGGTCACCGACCTGACGTCGGAGCGGGGCGTGCAGACCAACACCTACGTGCTGACGCTGCCGTACACCATCCACCTGCAGTGCCACTACGCCGAGACCGGCGGCAACCGAACGCTGTTCTTCGTGGCCCAGCCCAACACGGCCACCACGTCCACCGGCTTCTGCTTCCAGTCCCGCGACTTCGACCTGGAGGGCGAGGACCAGCCCTACGCCGACTTCCAGGACCTGCTGGCCGAGCAGGACCGGCCCATCATCGAGAGCCAGGTGCCCGCCGAGCTGCCGCTCGACCTCACCGACGAGCTGCACCTCCCGTTCGACCGGGTGGCGATCGCCTACCGCCGGGCCCTGTCCCGCCTGCGGAGCGCAGCGTGACCCCCGAGCAGGCGCTCGCCGCCGCCCCGGCCAAGGCCCCGGCGGCCGTGCCGGTCGAGGGCGAGGCGCCGGAGGCGTTCGAGCTCGACGGCCAGCCCATGGTCCGCTGGACCGACGCCGAGGGCTGCACCCGCGTGGCGCACGACCGCTGCCCGCACCGCCGGGCCCCGCTCTCGGCCGGCTACGTGGCCGACGGCGTGCTGCGCTGCCGCTACCACGGCTGGGGCTTCGGCGGCGACGGCCGCTGCGTCGACGTGCCCGCGCTCGGGCCCGAGGGCCGCATCCCACCCCGCGCCCGCCTCGAGGTCGTCCCCAGCGAGGTCCCGGTCACGCTGCCGGCGGCGCCGACCGCCGGGTCCTGGCTCGACGGCGACACCCCCGGGCTCGAGCGCTTCTGGCACCAGGCCTGCCGCCTCGGCGAGCTGGCGCCAGGTGCGTCGGTCGAGACGGAGCTGCTGGGCACCACCTGGACGCTGTCGCTGGCGGCCGACGGTGCCACGTACTCGGCCCGCACCGCCGAGGGCGCCGAGCCGTTCGCCGTGCAGGCCCACCTCGACCACCTGTGGCTGGCGCCCACCGCCCCGCTCGCCCCGCTGCCAGAGGTCCCCGAGTGGGGCCAGGACGGGTGGCACCTCCGTCGGCTGAGCCGAGCCGAGGGCCGCTTCGGCGTGGGCCTCCTGCTCGACAACCAGCTCGACGCCGGCCACTTCGCGTTCGTCCACACCACCACCTTCGGCACGCCCGACGCGGCGCGCCTGCCCGAGTCGGTCGTCGAGCGCGACGGCACCACCGTCACCTGCACCATGCGGGTGCCCATCGCGGCACGCAACCTGGCGGTGGTCGAGGCCGAGGACGACGAGCCCCGCTCGCACCGGACCATGCACTACGCCTTCCACGCCCCGCTGTGGCTGCGCCTGCAGCTCGACTACGAGGAGGGCCTCGGCAGCACGATCCTGCTGTTCGGCTTCGTGCCCCAGGGCCCGGGCCGCGCCCGCATGGACCTCGACATCCTCTTCCGCCGCCCCGAGGGCTTCACTGAGGACCAGCTCGACGAGCGCCTGGCGTTCGAGGAGCAGGTGGTGGCCGAGGACCTGCACCTGCAGCGCCTGTTCCACGACCTGCGCCTGCCGCTCGACCCCGCCGCCGAGCTCCACACCAAGGCTGACCGCTACAGCCTCACCTGTCGCCACCTGCTCCGCGACCTGCTCGCGGAGGCCGCCGCTACGGTCTGACGGCCCCCCGCCGCCCTCCACCGGATCGACGACCACCTCGCATGACCCTCTTCGACGGCGCCCTCGTCGCGTTCGCTGGCCTGCTCTGCGGGATCGTCAACTCGATCGCCGGCGGCGGCTCGCTCATCTTGTTCCCGGCGCTGCTCGGCACCGGCATGAGCTCGCTGTCGGCCAACGTGACCAACTCGGTGGCCACCTGGCCCGGCTACCTCGGCGGCGTCGTGGGCTTCCGGGACGAGATCCGCAGCCAGCGCAAGCGCCTGCCCCCGCTGGTGGTGGCCACCCTGGCCGGGTCCACGGTCGGCTGCGTGCTGCTGCTCGTGACGCCCGAGGGCGCGTTCGACGTGGTGGTCCCGTTCCTCGTCCTCTTCGCCAGCGGCCTGACCGCCCTGCAGCCGTGGGCCAAGCGCCGCATGGCCAAGGGCGCCGCCACCGGCGAGCGGCCCAGCCGTGCCGCGGTGGGCGGCATCTTCGTGGCGGCCCTGTACGGCGGCTACTTCGGCGGCGCGCTCGGCGTGATCATCGTCGGCGTGCTCGGCCTCACCGTGCACGACACCTTCCGCCGCCTCAACGCCGGCAAGTCGCTCCTCTCCCTGGTCGACGCCAGCGTGAGCGTCACCGTCTTCGGCCTCTTCGGTCCCGTCGAGTGGCAGTTCGCCGCCGTCGCCGCCCCCAGCACCCTGCTCGGCGGGTTCCTCGGCGCCAAGGTCGCCAAGCGCCTCGACGAGAAGGTCCTCCGCGCCTGCGTCGTCGGCTTCGGCGTCCTCGTCTCCATCTACCTCCTCATCCGCGCCCTCTGACCGCTGGGTCCGGGACGGCGGCCAGCGGCCGGGCGGTCAGCCGAGCCGAGGTTGCGGCGACGAGCCCAGCTCTCACACCTCGGGCGGAGTGGCTCCCAACGCGCAGGGCTCGCTCAAGGGGCCAGGCCGAACTTGGTCAGGCGCTGGAGCACGGCGGGGTCGCGCCCGGAGTACCAGACCGAAGTGAGGGCGGTTCGCAGCTCGGGGCTCTGGCGAACGGCGTCTTCGAGAGCGGTGACGAGTTGCGGGCCGTGCTGCTCGAGCAGGTCTTCGAGGGCTCCGGCGCCGAGGCGTGACAGCGCCTCCTCATCCGGCGCGGATGATGCCAGCTGCTCGACCAACCGGACGGCTTCGACGCCCCCCGGCGCGCACCTGTTCCTCGACCCGCTCCCATGCCCACGCGCCCTCGCCGGCCTCAGCGCGGAGGCGGTCCGCCCGTTCGCTGCTCGAAGTCAGCGCCACCCACCGCCAGTAGGTCGAGGTCAGCTCCTCCGACTCTGCTCGCACGTACCCGACCCTACGACGCCCACCCGTCCTCTCGAGCGGCGAACAGCAGGGGGGTCCGGTGTGGCCTGTCGGCGAGGGAGACTCGGTGGGTGAGCGACGGAGCCTTCGTGCGGTTCGTGGTCCAGCAGCCCCACCCGACGCTCGATGCCGAGCTCGGGATGTTCACCGCGCTTCGAGGACATCGACTTCGACCAGCAGAAGGGGTCGATCCAGCGGGCCCACGACGAGGCCTGGTACTGGTTCAGCCGCGACGGCGGCGGAGGGCTCTACCGGCCGCGCCTGGCGGGGAAGGCTCGCAGCCAAGCGGTGCGGAGGTCGCTGTTCTGGTTCAAGGCGGAGGGCAGGTTCGCCCGGAAGGACAAGGGTGCGGTGGTCCGGCGTGCGCGTCAGCTGGCCCAGGTCATGGGCGACGCCGGGGTCGAGGTCCGAGAGCTCTGGACCGATGATCCCGGTGAGGTCATCTGGGAGGACCGGAAGCAGGCCCTCGCCCGCCCGTCCGCTCCGATCCCTCGGGCCTTCTGAACCTCGAGGCCGGGTGGTGGTCGGCTAGCCATGCTCCATGCGTTCATCGCTGCGGCCCGAGACGGACCTGGGCACGGAGGAGCTCTTCGCACGTGCTGGAGGACCTTCGCCGCCACGACGACGATCGCCTCGGGGCACTGCTGGCGCTCCACGAGCGGCCTACGCAGCAGGTGGTCGACCGGTGCATCGCCCTGTGCTCGAGCGAGGATTCCCACGAGCGGGTGGTGGGGCTTCGCATCCTTCGCGAGCTCGGCCACCCCTACGTCGACGGCGACGGGCTGTGGGCGCCGATCGAGCCGCTCGTGGTCCAGCTCGCGCTGTCCGATGACGTAGCCGAGGTGGTCCGGTGGGCCATCTCATGCCTCGGCTGCCAGGCGGAGAGCCCGACGGCGCTCGCTGCGGTCCTTCGCAGGGTCGATCACGACGACGGTGGCGTTCGCTTCGCGGTTGCGGCCGCGTTGCCCCATCTCACGTCCAGCGGTGAGCCCGATGGGCACGTCGTCCAGGCGCTGCTGGCTCTGGCGGACGACGAGGCGGCCGATGTGAGGTCCTACGCGATCATGGGCCTCGCCGGCGACCTCGGCCTGGCCGGCTCCATCGAGCCGCAGTTGCGGGCCCACCTCGCTGACCCCGACGAGCAGATCCGCACCTACTGTCAGGGCGTGCTCGACGGCGACTGGTCTTGAGCCCCGCAACCGGTGGAGCGGTCTTCGCCGAGGCCGTCGATGGCCGCCGCCCCTACCCGGCCGACGGCAGCCCCGCCGGTGTCATCGGGGTCACCCGCACGCCAGGTCTGCGAAGGGACTAGGCGCCCTTGCGGTGTCGGTAGAGGTCTCGGAGGAGGGCGATCTCTGCGGTGTGGTGGATGAGCTCGTCGGCGGTGTGGAGCGCCACGGCGAGGGCGGTGGAGTCGGCGAACGGTCCGGCGGCAGGTCCGAGCGGCTCGAGCCAGGTGGGATCGCCGACGGCTTCGATGACGCATCGCCACTCGTCGTAGCTGCGTCGGAAGTGGTCGACGCCGGCGAGGGCGGACCGCGGTCGCTCCCGCGCCGAGGGGGTGAACCCGGGCTGCAGGAGCCCGTTCAGCGGGTGGCGAGCGACGGCGTCTGACACGTGGACCAGCCGCCACGCGATCGTCGTGACCTTCGGGTTGCCGCGGCCGTCGACGAGCTCGGCGCGCTTGGCTCCCAGGTCTGCGGCGCCGGGAGCGGGCTTCCAGCGGTACTCGTCGTCGCTGAGCCCTTCGAGGCGAGCCACCGTCCGGTCGGCCACGTGATCGAAGAGCGACAAGAGCTCGCCCCCTACCGTTGCGCCCACTCGGCCTCCTCGCTCGGGATCGCCGCCTGCTGGCATCCTCGCACCGACCGTCGGGGCCCAGGGGTCCAGGGGGGCATCGAGGCGGTGGGCTCGCCTCGTAGCCTGGCCGCTCGACGAGGCGAGGAGGCGAGCGTGACGAGGGCGGAGATCGACGAGCGGTTCCGGTGGGTGGGCCTCGGCATCTGGGCGCTGTTCACGCTGTACATCGGTGTCGTGACCTGGATCGGCCGGCACCCGCTCGGCGACGTGGTCCACTCGACCACGCCGTTCTGGCTCGTCGCCTTCGGCATCCAGCTCGTGGTGCGTGGCGTGCTCCGCAGTCGCGCTGCCGGCTGGCGGTAGCGGCAGCCCTCCGTCAGGTGGCGAGCTCCCAGACCTGGCCGCTGGGGTCGCGGAAGCTGGCGGTGCGCGGGCCCCACGGGCGGTCCATCGGGCCGTTGAGCAGCTCGACGCCGCGGTCACGGAGGCGGGCGCACCAGGCGTCGACGTCGTCGACCTGGACGGTCATCACCGATCGGACGCCGGCGTCGACCGGGGCGATCGGCGCCGGGTCCACCAGCTCCGGCGCGGCCTCGCGCCGCAACAGGTTGATGAGCGCCTCCCCGAAGCGGAACACGCTCGACGCGTCGTCGCCGAACACCGGCTCCAGGCCGAAGACCTCTCGGTAGAAGCGGTCGGTGGCCTCGAGGTCGTCGGTGACCAACGTGATCGCCGCGATCGTGGTGGGCCAGGCATCGACGGGCGGGGTCATGGCCGGAACGGTAGGGCGTCCGGCGTGTCCGTGGTCCGCCCGAGCGATATCCACCGCCGGGTCCGATGAGTTTCCGGCGCTGCCGTGGTCTGGACCGGTGATCGCTGACGAGAACGGAGACGCAGGTGCGCAAGCTGAAGGTCATCAACCACATGTCGTTGGACGGCGTGATGCAGAACACGCCCGAGGACGGGTTCCCCTACACCGACTGGGGCGCGCCGTACCGCAGCCCCGAGGGGCGGGAGTTCCTGCTCGGCGCCTACGGCGAGCGCTACGACGCTCTGCTCGGCCGCCGCACCTACGACCTGTGGTCCTCGTTCTGGCCCAACGTGCCCGCGGGGGATCCCTTCGCCGATCGGCTCCGGGTGGCGACCAAGTACGTCGTGACGCACCGCCCCGAGAGCCTGGAGTGGGGCCCGTTCGAGGCCGTGGGCCCGGACCTGGTCGAGGGCATCGGTCGGATCAAGGCGTCCGACGGGCCGGACCTCATCTGTTGCGGCAGCTCCACGCTGACCTCGGCGCTGATCCAGCACGGGCTGGCCGACGAGCTGATCCTGCCGATCAACCCGGTCCTGGTCGGCACCGGCAAGCGGCTCTTCGCCGAGGGCACGCCGGGCCGGACCTTCGAGCTGGCCGGCACCACCGCCCTCCCGTCGGGCATCGTCGTCTGCTCCTACACCCTCGGCGACCCCCTCCAGCTGGCCTAGGTCGGTCGCTGCCGCGGTCTAGCGGGCGGCGATGGTGGCGATGACGGCGACCACGAGGGTCGCCACGGCGAGGAGGCCGTGGCCGATCACGACCGCGGCGGGCAGGGCGGCGTCGGCCTCGCTGTCGCTCCGACCCTTCATCCACTGGGTGAACATGGCGGTGCCGATGCCCATGCCCACGACGAGCAGGACCAGGGCGAGCACCCGAGCGGCCGTCTTCGGCTCGCCGGCCGGGACCGCGGCGGTCGCTGCGAACAGGATGAGCCCGCCGACGGCGAGGGTGGCGTGGGGCGCCACCTTGCCGGCGGTGACTGCGCCTCGCTCGACGTAACCGGGGTCATACGTCGACCCGGTGCGTCGCAACGCCCGGTACCAGACGCCCGCCAGCGCGAGGCCGCCGAGGGCGGTCACGGTCCAGAGCACCACGGAGAGGCCGATCATGTTGCGGCCACTACCCCCGGCCGTGGCCGGGAGACGAGCCGGCCCCCGATGTCCCCGTTCGAGGGACGCTCGCCAGCGACCGGCTGCAGCCGGTCGGTCGACCCCGCGAGCCGTGCCGCCGTACGCTCGCCGCCATGGCCGGGCGGCAGCGGGAGATCGTGGTGGTGCTCGGGGTGCTCGCGCTCGGACTGGTCGGCTGGGGCCTGTGCGGCACGACCTCCCACCCGTGGCGCGGCACCGGGGCCCACCCGAGCCGGGTTTCGTGCGGCTCCTACCTCCTGCCGCGGCGCCTGGACAACCGGAACGCCGACGCCGTCGTCGACCACGATGCTGCTTGCCGGGCGCCCCGCGAGCACCAGGCCATGCCGTTCGTCCTGGCCGGCTTGGCGGTCGGCGCCCTCGCCGCGGTGGTGGCGACCGGTCGAGGCGGACACGTCGCCGTGACGGCCCCACGAGCTCCTGGCGCGATCGACCTGTCCTGACCGTGGCCCCGCCGACCGGCGCGGCGGCGGTGGGCGAGGCGAGGCGCGGGCTCAGGTAGGGGAGCGGCGGCGGGTGAGGAGCTCGCGGATCGCCAGGAAGCTCCCGGCGAGCAGGACGCCGCCGGCGAACAGGTAGGGCCACGGGGGGCCGAGGTTGCCTGGGGTGGCGCCGAGGTAGCTGCCGTCGAGAGCGGTGGTGCCTGCGCCGGTCCCGCAGTCGCCCTTGAAGTCGAAGGCGATCTGCGAGCTGATCCCCTTCTGGCCGCGAGGGAAGCCCACCACCCGGTAGCGGTGGCCGACCTGCAGCGGGCGCTTCGTCCCGTCGTAGCGGACCACCACCGTGCCACCGGGCTCCGGTACCCGGTCGGGCGGCAACGGGACCTGGCCGGGCGTCCGGTCGAAGGTCGGTCGATCGCGGATGACGCGGTAGGTCACGACGTCGCCGGCGATGCCGACGACGGTGCCGTCGAAGTCCGCCACCGGACCCGCCATCGAGCAGGCACCCGCCGGCGCCGGGGCGACGAGCGACACGAACCCGCTCGCGGCGACGAGCGCAGCCACCGCGATCGACCGTCGAGCGGTGTGCCGCCTGCATCCGACCCGTCCGCGCTGCTGCGCCCCTCCAGGCGGGATGCCTCGCGGCCGAGGTCGAGCCGGACACGGTCTCGACGGGCTCAGTCGGTGAAGGGGGAGCGGTTGGAGAGCCCGTCGCCGATGCCGGGCCCCGCCGTGCCCACGTTCAGGTCGTTGCCGTGCGGTGACGAGTCGAGGGTCTTGCGCTCTGCGAAGCGGTCGAAGTGCCACAGCGCCAGCGTGGAGGCGTCAGAGCGGTACGCGGCGTGGGCCGGGGTGAAGGTGGCGTCCCACCGCAGCACGCTGGAGAGCCGCAGCTCGTCGACCTCGACCGAGCAGCCGTTGCAGCCGTTCCCGGGGCCGACCGTGAAGTCGCGCCGCTGGCCGAACTGGGCGGGGTTGGCGCCCGACCCGCTGGTGAACGCTCCGCTCCCGGACGTCCCCGTGGCGCGACGCACGCCGTCGACCCACAGGCTCACGTCGCCAGCCAGCGAACGCTGCACCGCGACGTGGTGCCACTGGCCGTCACGGACGCCGCCGCCGCCCAGGTCCGTGCACACCGGCGACGGCATGCCCAACGCCGGATCGAGGTCGTTGTTGTACACCTCTTCCGGCCGGGCCGCGAACCAGAGGTCGCCGTCGGGGGCGATGCCGAAGGCCCAGTGGTTGAGCTCCGAGATCGGGAACTGCCCCTTGAACCAGGTGCGGCCGATGGAGTCGACCAGCGAGGTGCCCTGGGGGGCTCGACAGGTCGGGTCGTCGGGGCTCGGCCAGGTGGCGCGGACCCACAGGTCCACGGTGAGGTCCGGACGCGACGATGAGCGAAGATCCCGCGACCGGGCTGGTCATGGCGGACGGGAACGCACGGGGCCCTCCGTAGGCGCTTCCACCGAGCACGATCGATCGCTCGCAACCCGCCAAGGCGACGACCAGCGCCGCCACCACCAAGATCCGCACAACCCGACGCATCGCCTGCTCCCCGTTCCGTCGCCCGCCGGGGCCGACGCTAGCCAGGTGCGGGCCGTGCCGCCGAGCGCCGGCTACCGCTCGAGGTGGGCGGCGAGGTTGGCCAGGGACGAGGCCATGCCGGTTGCGTGGTCCGCAGCGGAGATGCCGTCGGGGACGCCCTCGGCGATGATCTCGACGTGCGTGCCGGTCCCGTCGGGCGTGACCTGCCAGGTCATCGTCATGGTGCCGGCGAGGTCGGCGTCGTCGGATTCGAAGTCGACGGCCTGCACCACGCGCTCGCCCTCGACGACCTCGACGAAGCGGGCGTCGACGACGTCGGTGTCGGCGGTGGCCTTGCCTGGTGAGCCCGCGGCGTCGAGGTAGGTCAGGACCAGCCGGTACCCGCCGCCGGGTCGAGGGTCGAAGCGCTCGAACCGGCCGGCCATGCCTGCCGGCGGCAGCCAGGCGACCAGCAACTCGGGGTCCACCAGCGCGGCGTAGACCGCAGCAGGCGGCGCCGCGATCGTGCGGGAGGCTCGGTCGGTCCTGGGCACGGGTTGCTCCTGTCGGGGTGGGGGCCGGTCAGGCCGGGGTGGCGGCCATGCCGTAGGCGTGGGTGGGACGGAGGCGCAGGACCAGGCGGCGGTCGGCGACCATCGCCCGGCGGTAGTCGTCCCAGTCGTCGTGCTCGCCGAGCAGGTCCCGGTAGAGGGCGACCAGCTCCTCGACGGCATCGTCGTGGGGATCGGCGGCCACGGCCGACAGCTCGGCGTCGCCCTCCAGCACCACGTAGCTCCAGAAGTCCTCGGCCGTCACGTGCAGCGAGATCCTCGGGTCGCGAGCGGCGTTCTTGGCCTTGGCCCGATCGGCGGTGATCGAGACCCGCACGAGGCCGTCGGCGCCCACCGCGTACTTCACGTTCGAGGCCTGGGGGCGACCGTCGCGCTTGACGGTGAGGAGCACGCCGTCGTCGTGGCCGCGGGCGTAGGAGAGGGCTTCGTCGAGGTCCATGGGGGGTGCAACGAGGCGTCGGCCGCCGGTGTTCCCGGATCGGCTGCCAGATCAGGTCGGACGGGTGAAGCCGGTGGTGGCGTGGACGAGGCCGACGGTCGCCATGGTGGCCAGGCCCGGCGGCGCCGCGCAGGTGGGGGCGATGGCGTTGACCGCGGCCATGACGGTGGCGATGCTGGCGGCCCGCACGTGCTCGGCGATGGGCTCGGGCCGCTCGAAGCTGGCCAGCACCATGGTGTGGGTCCGGAACGACGGGTCGCCCTCGATCGTCAGCGTCCAGCCGTCGAGCGGGCGGGGCCAGTGCGTCGGGTACTCGCCACCCACCGTCCAGAGCGTCTCGATCTCCACCAGCACCTCGCCGTCGCGGAGGCCGCGCCAGTGCCAGCGCTGCCCGGCCACGGTGCCGGCGTGCAGCGTGGTGCCGAACACATCGTGGTCCTCGACGGCGTCCACCAGCTCCACGTCGGTGGTGATCTCGTCGAGCTCGGCGCCGAGAGCGGTCGCCACCAGCGCCACCACCTCCTGGAAGATGCCGCTGTTGAAGCGGAGGAACTCGCTGGCCTCCTCGGTCACCTCGGCGGCGGGCTGCCCGAAGCGCATGTTGTCGAACGTGATGTGCGTGCTCTCGTAGAAGGACCAGTCGGCCCGCTCCTGGAGCACCACCCGGTCGACCCGTCGGCTCATCGACGAGAGGGCGAGGGGCAGGACGCCGCTCAGGACGCCCGGGTTGAGCCCGGTGCCGTGGATGGAGGTGCCGCCCTCCCGGCAGGCGGCTTCTAGGCGCTCGCGGTCCGCGGCCGGCAACGACGCCGGGTGGAAGAGGAAGGCGGTGGTGACCACGTTGGCGCCGGAGGCGAGGATGCGGCAGACGACGTCGAGCGATGCGATCCGCGGTGCGTAGACGACGCAGTCGGCGCCCAGGGCGAGCAGTGCGTCGACGTCCTGGGTGGCGGCCACGCCGAGCGGCTCGATGCCGGCGATCTCGCCGAGGTCGCAGCCGTCCTTGGCGTCGGACGACACCCAACCGCCCACCAGCTCGAGGTCGTCACGGAGCGCGAGGGCGCGGATCGCCTCCACCCCCTGGTTGCCCGTGGCCCACTGGATGACCCGAAGCGCCATGTCCCGACCTCCCTCTCGACGTCGGCGGCACCCTAGGTCGCTCGTATCCGGCGGGGCCGTGACCTGGGCCGGAAGGGCCTCGACGGCCGCAGGGGCGGTCGGTGGTCCGGCGGACGGACACTGCTTCATCGGCACAAGTCGCCGGAACTTGAACACTAGAAAAAGATTGCCAGTAATCAGATTCGGAGGTAGGTTTCGCTGGCAAGCAAACGACTGAGCGTGACTGCCGCCCACCCCGGGCTCGGCGCCTTCCGTCATGAAGGAACGCCGAAGCCATGGACACCCGTCCCCGCACCCAACCCGTCCGCTCCGCCCGCCGACCGGCGGCCGTCGCTGTCGTGCTCGCCATCGCCCTGGCCGCGACGCTCGCCCTGCCCGGCCGGGCCGAGGCCGCCCAGGCCCCCGTCGGGCTCGGCGGTGCGACCACGTTCGCCGTGCTCGGCGCCTCCACGGTCACCAACGCCGGCGCCACCACCATCGTCGGCGACGTCGGGCTCAGCCCCGGCAGCTCCGTCACCGGCTTCGAGTCGGCCACGGTCACCGACGGCAGCACCCACATCTCCGACGGCTCGGCCAACCAGGCCCAGGCCGACGCCGGCACCGCCTACGACGACGCCGCCGCCCGCTTGCCCCGCACGGCGGTCACCGCCGACATCGGCGGCCAGACCCTGGTGCCAGGCGTCTACGGCACCGACAGCTCCCTCGGGCTCACCGGCACGGTCACGCTCGACGCCAAGGGCGACCCCGGAGCGGTCTTCGTCTTCCAGGTGGGCAGCACGCTCATCACCGAGCCCAGCAGCCGGGTGGAGCTGATCAACGGCGCCAACCCCTGCAACGTGGTCTGGCAGGTCGCCAAGTCGGCCACGCTGGCCAACGGCTCCACCTTCATGGGCACGATCCTCGCCCTCGCCTCCATCTCCGCCGACACCGGTGCCACCGTCGAGGGCCGCCTCATCGCCCGCACCGGAGCGGTCACCCTGAAGGCCAACACGATCACCGTGCCCGACTGCGCCGTGGTGGTGCCGACGCCGACGACCACATCGACCACCCTGGCGCCGACGACGGCGGCGCCCACCACCGTCGCCCCCACCACCACCGAGGTGGTGCCGACGCCCACCACGACCGGCCCGGTGGAGACCACGCTCCCAGAGGCGACCACGACCACCACCGAGGTCGTCGTGACCCCCACCACCGAGGTCCCGACGCCCACGACCGAGGCGCCGCCCACGACCGAGGCTCCTCCGACCACCGAGGCTCCTCCGACCACCGAGGCCCCGACGCCCACCACCGCTCCGCCGGTGACGCAGCTCCCGCCCACCACCGAGGCGCCGCCCACCACCGAGGCGCCCACCCTGCCCACCACCCCCGAGACGCTGCCCGAGACGTCGGTGCCCGCCACCGTGCCCCAGGCCGCCGCCACCACCACCACGCAGGTGCCGCCGGGCCCGCCCACCACCCAGGGGCGCTTCATCCTCCCCCCCTCGGCCCTGCCCAGCACCACCACCACGGTGCCGATCTCGGTCGAGGCCACCACGACGGTCCCGGCCCAGACCACCGCCCAGGTGCCGGGCACCCCGACGACGACCACCACGAGCCTCGCCCGCACCGGATCCGACGTCGGCCGCCAGGTCCTCGCCGGTCTGCTGAGCGTGCTGCTCGGTGGCGCCCTCCTGCTGGCGGCCCGTCGTCGCCGGATGGCCCCGTACGAGGGCTGATGCCCCGGGCCTCGTGCGCCCGCTGCACCTGATCCACCACCGCCTCGGGCACCTCGGTGCTCGGGGCGGTGGCGCGCCTGGGCCCCGGTGGTGCGTGGCGCCCGCGCCGTGCCGGGGGCCGGCCGGGAGGCGCCTCCGTGACCGGCGACGGCGTGGACGACGCCTCGGCCCTCGGCGGTGGCGGCCCGGTTCCCGGGCCGGCGAGCGAGCTCGACCGGCGGCGGCCGCTGGGGGCCGCGCGCTGCCTCAGCTGGCGAGGGGGCGGTCGCCCTTGCGGCGGTCGTGGCGGTGGTCGCGGGTGTCGGTGAGCAGCTCCAGCAGCTGGCCGACCGTGCGCTCGGGGACGAGCGGGTCGTTGAGCGGCAGGTGGTCCTGGAGGTGGTACCGGTTGCGACGGCCGTCGCGCTCCTTCACCACGTAGCCGGCCTCGGTGAGGTCGGCGACGATCCCGAACGCCGTGCGCTCGGTCACCTCGAGCGCCGCGCCGAGGTCGCGCAGGCGGGCATCGGGGTTCTCTTGGATGAAGAGGATCGCCCGCCCGTGGTTGGTGAGGAAGCTCCAGGAGGACATGCGTCCAACGTAGCTCGATTCCAGAACCGATTTGCGAGAATCTTCGGATGGGGGCCTGACCAGGGCCGGGCCTGCGACCCGCCCCACGTGGCCGGGCGCGAGTCGGCGACGAATCGACGTCGAATCGCCGCGAGGTCCTCCCGTGCGCCGGTGGCCACGCTGACCTGGCGGTCTGCCCAGCGTCGGCGCATGCCTCGACGGTCCTCGGACCCGCCGGGCACGCCTCGCCCGGCCCAGCGAACGCCTGCTGGCCGGTCGTCGGCCCGCTCAGGAGCCGAGGCGGACCGGAAGGCGCTTGAAGCTGTTGTTGAGGTTGGAGCGCAGCCGCACCGGCTCACCGGCCAGCTCGATCGTGGGGAACGCCGCGAGCAGCTCCTGGAGGAACACCCGGCCCTCCAAGCGGGCGAGGTGCACGCCCAAGCAGAAGTGCTCGGCGATGCCGAAGGACAGGTGCGGGTTGTGGGTCCGGTGGACGTCGAAGCGCTGCGGGTCGTCGAACACGGCCTCGTCCCGGTTGGCCGACGTGTAGTACATCGCCACCTTGTCGCCCGCCGCGATGGCCTGGCCGCCCAGCTCGGTGTCGACCGTGGCGGTGCGGCGGAAGTAGTGCAGCGGGTTGGCCCACCGCAGGATCTCCTCGACCGCGCCCGGGATGAGCGCCGGGTCGGCGCGCAGCTCGGCGAGCTGGTCGGGGTGCTGCAGCAGGGCGAGCAGTCCGCTGGAGAGCATGGTCTTGGTGGTGTCGTTGCCCGCGGTCACGAGCTGCACGAAGAAGCTGCCGAAGTCGATGTCGCCCATGGGCTGGCCGCCGAAGTCCCCGTCGAGGATCAACGTGGTGAGGTCCTCGCGAGGCTCCTCGAGGCGGCGCTTGCCCGCGAACTCGATGGCGTACATCGCCATGTCGATGGAGGCGGAGAAGTCGGCCTCGCCCTCGGGGTTCACGTCGGGATCCTGGCCGGCGGTCTGGCGCTCGGCCAGGGTGTGCAGCAGGTCCCAGTCGGCCTCCGGCAGACCCATCAGCCGACCCATCACCCGGGTGGGCAGCCCGGCGGTGACCTGGTGGACGAACTCCACCTCGGGCCCGGCGGCGGCCGCCTCGGCCATGAGGTCCCGGCAGATCTCGCGGATCTGGTCCTCCATGCCGGCGATGACCTTGGCCTTGAACGTGTCGGCCAGCGGCTTGCGGTAGGCCACGTGCCGCGGCGGGTCCATGGCCAGCAACATCCCGCGCATCATCTCGAGGCTCTCCTGGGGGAGGTCCTCGATCACCACGCCGCCCTGCTCGGCGGAGAAGCGCTCGGGGTCCCGGGCCACGGTGACGACGTCGGCGTGGCGCAGCACCGCCCAGAACCCGGGCTGGCCGTCCATCTCCTGCCAGGCCACCGGCGTGGTGCGGCGCAGCTCGGCCAGCGCCTCGTGCGGGACGCCGTCGGCGAAGGTGTTGGGGTCGCCGAGCAGCGGCGCCGGGGCGGCCTGCAGGTCGGTCACGACACGAGCACGTTCGGGCGGGGGAGCCCCTCGGCCTCGGCCAGGAGGTAGTAGCCCTCCAACGTGCCGGGGCCGTCGAAGATGCTCTCGACGTTGCCCTCGGCGTCGAGGTTCAGGTTCTGGCCGTACATCTGGAACCACACGTGGGTGTCGTCCTCGATGCACTCGAGCGTGTGCGTGGACCCGGTGGGCTCGAACAGGAACGACCCCGCCCGGTTCACGTAGTCGTACTCCTGGTACTTCCACGCCCCGGACGTGGTGTAGGCGTACACCGGCCCGGTGTGGCGGTGGGTCTGCACCACGTAGCCCGCCTGGAAGACGTTCTCCACGATCCAGAGCTCCTGGGCGGCGTCCACCTGGATCACCTTGAGCTTCGAGCCGTCGCCGATGTCGACGAACGGGAGGTCTTCGGCCCCGAAGTGGATCGCCGAAGGGACGGCGCCGGCAGCCGGCGTGTCGGTGGTGGTCATGCGGTTCCCCTGTGGTGCGACGGTGCGGTCAGCGTCGCGAGGTATAGCACCGAACGAGAACGCGTTCTACTGTGGCCCCCTCCACCCCCGAGCCCGTCGCCGTCGCCCGCCCCACCGGTCGACGACGGCAGCGAGCTCGACCGGGGCACGGGATGGATCGGACACTCACAGGGGATGCGCGACATGGACCGCTCGGCGATCGAACAGCTGCAGATGCACGGCCAGGACATCGGCCAGCTGCTGGCCCATTGGGCCGAGCAGAAGCCGGAGCACGGCGCGCTGGTGTGGGAGCCCTTCGAGGGCGACGGCCAGCGATGGACCTACGCCGAGCTGCTGGCCGAGGTGCACGGCCTGGCGGCCGGCCTGCGCGACCGCGGCATCGGCCTCGACGACAAGGTCCTCATCCACGCCGAGAACTGCCCCGAGATGCTGCTGGCCTGGCTGGCCGTCGCCGTGGTCGGCGGCGTGGCCGTGACCACCAACACCAAGTCGGCCCCGGCCGAGGTCGGGTGGTTCATCGACAAGGCCCAGTGCGTGGCCGCCATCACCCAGCCCGAGTTCACCGACCACGTGGCCACCGCCGAGCGCGACCTGCGCTGGGTGGCGGTCATGGGCGGCACCCCGGGTGAGGGCCACCTCTCCTTCGACGACCTGCGCGGCGACGCCGCCTCCTGGACCGGCCGGGAGATCGAGCCGCTCCGGCCGTTCGGGATCATGTTCACCTCGGGCACCACCAACAAGCCCAAGGCCGTGGTCCACACCCACGCCAACGCCGTGTGGGCCAGCCGGGTGGGCCCCCGCAACATCGACCTGCGCACCGACGACCGCTACCTGATCTACCTGCCGCTGTTCCACGTCAACGCGCAGAGCTGGTCGATGTTCTCGATCCTCGGCGTCGGCGCCACCGCGGTGCTCATGCCCAAGTGGTCCTCCAGCCGCTTCTGGGACGTGGTGGCCCGCAACGAGATAACCCACATCTCGCTGATGCCGTTCGTGATCCCGACGCTGATGGAGGCCGAGAAGCCCGACAACGTGCTGCGCATCGGCGTGTTCGGCCTCATCCTCAAGATGCTCGACGACCTGTGCGGCATCGACGTCTACGCCGCCTACGGCATGACCGAGACGGTCATCCACGCCACCAACGGCCGCCCCGCCGACCTGCTGCCCGAGAAGTCCATGGGTCACATCACGCCGGGCTACGAGTGGGCCGTGGTCGACAAGGACACCGGCGAGCTCTGCCCGGAGGGCGTCACCGGCGAGCTCTGGCTCAAGGGCACCCGGGGCATCCAGCTGTTCCTGGAGTACTTCGACAACCCCGAGGCCAACGAGAAGGCCTTCGAGGGCGACTGGTTCAAGACCGGCGACATGGTGCAGCTCGGCGCCGGCGGCAACCTCTTCTACAAGGAGCGCGACAAGGACCTGCTCAAGGTCGGCGGCGAGAACGTCTCGGCCCGCGAGGTCGAGGACGTCATCGGCACCGTCCCGGGCATCACGTCGTCCGCGGTGGTCGGCAAGCACCACGAGTTCCTGGACGAGGTGGTGGTGGCCTTCGTCATCACCAACCCCATGGCACCCGACGACGAGACGCTCGAGAAGCAGATCATCGAGACCTGCCGAGAGCAGCTCGCCGCCTTCAAGGTCCCGCGCGCCGTCTACGTGGTGCCCGAGTTCCCCACCGGCACCCTCGACAAGATCCTCAAGAACAAGCTCCGCGAGATGGCCGACGCCCGCCCCGAGGTCTGACCCGACCGCTGGACCAGCCCACCCCGCCGAACTTGTCGCAGTTGTCGACCGTGGCGTCGGCCAACTGCGACAAGTTCGGAGGGGGGTGGGGGCGGCCGGGCTCGTGGGCGGGCGGGCCGGCTAGGCGGCGGACTTCTCGAGGATGTGGACGCCGCAGGCGGAGCCGAGGCCGATGACGTGGGCCAGGCCCACCTTGGCGCCTTCGATCTGGCGATCGCCGGCCTCGCCGCGGAGGTGGTGGCAGACCTCCCAGATGTTGGCGATGCCGGTGGCGGCGATGGGGTGGCCCTTGCTCTCGAGGCCGCCCGACACGTTCACCGGCATGGCGCCGTCGCGCCAGGTGGCGCCGGAGTTGAACAGGTCGACCGCGCCGCCGGGCTCGCAGAGGCCGAGGTTGTCGTAGTGGACGAGCTCGGCGGTGGCGAAGCAGTCGTGCAGCTCGACCAGGTCGAGGTCCTCGGGGCCGATGCCGGCCTGCTCGTAGGCGGTGGCCGCGGCGTTGCGGGTGAGGGTGTTGACGTCGGGCAGCACCTGGCAGCCCTCGGTGTAGGGGTCGGACGTCAGCACCGAGGCCGAGACCTTCACCGCCCGGCGCTGCTGCTCGAGCGACAGCGTCTTGAGCACGGCGTCGCTCACCACCACCGCGGCGGCGGCGCCGTCGCAGTTGGCCGAGCACATGGGCCGGGTGTTCGGATAGGCGATCATCACGTCGCCCATGATCTGCTCGAGCGACATCTTCTTGGTGTAGGCCGCCAGCGGGTTGAGCACGGAGTGGGCGTGGTTCTTCTCGCTGATGCGGGCGAAGAGCTCGAAGCTGGTGCCGCCGTACTTGTGGCCGTACTCCATGCCGATCTGGGCGAAGACGCCGGGCATGATCTCGGTGCCGATGCGCCCGTCGACCGGGGCGACCGAGCCGTAGCGGCCGCTGGGCTGCCAGGTGTCGCTGTCGGGGCGGCGGGCGCCGCCGCTGAGCAGGCCGGCGCCGGAGAGCTTCTCGACGCCGACGGCGAGGCCGTAGTCGGCCTCGCCGGCCTTGACCGCCATGATCGCGGTGCGCAGCGCAGTGGCCCCCGTGGCGCACGCGTTGGTGACGTTGTAGACGGGGATGCCCGTCTGGCCGATCTGCTTCTGGAGCTGCTGGCCGATGCCGGCCGCAGCGCCCATGAGGTTGCCGGCGGCCAGCACGCCCATCTGCGCCATGGTCACGCCCCCGTCGGCGAGGGCGCCGAGGGCGGCCTCCGCGGCCAGGTCGACGGTGTCGAGGTCCGGATGCTTGCCGAACTTGGTCATGTGGATCCCCAGGATCCAGACGGGATCGCTCATGCTGCCGCTTCTCCTTCGGTGGGGTCGATCGGTTCGAAGCCGAAGGTCACGGCTTCGGTGCCGGCTTCGTCGGTGCCCATCACCGACGTGGTGAGGCGGACCGGCATGCCGAGGGTGACGTGCTGGTCGTCGGGCTCGACGTTGACGATGTTGCCCCGCACGCTGGTGCCGCCGCAGTCGACGAAGCCGGCCACGAACGGCACGGGGACGCCGGGGGCGGCGAAGCTCACGATGGTGAACGCCTTCACCACGCCGGTGGTGTCGATGGCGGCCTTGGCGAACTCGGTGCCGCTGCAGCTGGCGCAGGCGTTGCGGCGGTCGAAGAACCGGGCCCCGCACGCGGTGCACTCGTTGGCGACCAGGTGCGGCTCGTCACCGAGCACCAGGTAGTCGACCAGGGGGATCTGGTTGGTCACGGGCGTTCCTCCGGCAGGGGTGGGGTGGTGCCGCCGGGCAGTCTGCACGGTCGGGCGCCGCCGTGCCGGGCCACCGCCCGGGTGCGCGAACCTGGCCCCGTGCCCCAACCCTTCGCCGCCCCGTCCCCCCGATGAGCGCGCCCCGGTTCCGCCCTGACCTGCAGCTCGCCGACTGGGTGCTCGACCTCAGCCGGCCCGTGCTGATGGGCGTGGTCAACGCCAACCCGGACTCGTTCTCCGATCCCGGCCACCGACCGCTCGACGTCCAGCTCGACCAGGTGCGGGCCATGGTCGACGAGGGTGCCGGGGTGATCGACGTGGGCGGCCAGTCGGGCATCACCAACGTGGCCGAGGTCGACCCGAGCGAGGAGATCGACCGGGTGCTGCCGTTGGTCGAGGCCATCGTCGCCGAGCTGCCCCAGGTGGTGATCTCGGTCGACACCTACAAGCCGCCGGTGATCGCTGCGGTGCTCGCCGCCGGCGCCCACATCGTCAACGACGTCAGCGGGCTCCGCTCCCCGGAGCTGGCCCCGCTGGTGGCCCGGCACCGCGCCGGGCTGGTGGTGATGCACACCGCGGCGCCGCCCAAGACCCGCCTGCAGTCGAGCGACCTGTACGGCGACGTGGTCGCCGACGTCACGGCGTTCCTGGCCGCCAAGGTGGCCGAGGCGGTGGCCGCTGGCGTCGACGAGCGGTCCATCCTCGTCGACCCGGGCCCCGACTTCACCAAGACCCCGGCCCAGACCGTCGAGGTGCTGCGGCACCTGGCCACGCTCAACCCCCAGGGGCTGCCGGCGCTGCTGGCCCTGAGCCGCAAGGACTTCATCGGGGCCCTCACCGGCACCCGCCCGAAGGAGCGGCTGGCCGGCACGCTCGCCGCCGTCGCCGCGGTGGGCAGCGGCTCCGGCGTGGTGCTGCGGGTGCACGACGTGGGCGAGGTGCGCCGCTTCCTCACCGTGCTCGAGGTGCTCGAGGGGGAGCGACCCGGTCGACCCGGAGCTGCGCCTCGCCGACGACCTGCGCTGGGCCGCCGGCCGCCCCGACGGCACGAAGGCGGTCTGAGCGCTCAGCGGGCCAGCGCGGTGCGGAGCTGGGCGGTCAGCCAGTGCTCCCAGAACCAGGTGGCCTGCACGTCTGTGAAGTGCATGCCGTCGTAGCGCAGAGCCGTGCCGTCGGCCCGGTCGATGGGCTTGCCGTCGGCGCACAGCACGGCGCCGGGGTCGATCAGGCGCACCCAGCCGCGGTTGCGGTCGGCCACCGCCCGGATCCGGGCGTTGACCCAGCGCACGCGGTCGGGGTCGTTGCGCTCGGTGCCGTAGGCCGTGCCGCTCTTGCCGTAGCAGGGCACGAGGGGGAGCACGGTGGCGGATCCGGCGAGGCGGTAGGAGTCGATGCGGTCCTGGAGCCGCGCCTCGACCTGGTCGGCGTAGGCCTTGCTGCCCACCTTCAGCAGGCGCCCGTCGAACCGATGGTCGTAGACCTCCCACGCGCCGGTGTAGAGCACCACCACCTCCGGCGAGCCGCTCAGGCCGATCTGCTCGGCCTGCCGCGCCTGCTGGCACGGGGCGCCGTAGCTGCGCACCTCGCCGGCCACGACGTACTGGGCGTCGTTCGACATCAGGGAGCAGCCGAGCAGGGCGCGGTCGGAGATCGCGGCCACCTGGCCGACCTCGGGCGGCAGCTCCCAGCCCAGGCTCCAGCCCACGGAGTCGCCGGCGACCATCACCCGCAGCGGGGGCGTGCCCGGGGCGACGTCCTGGGGCAGCGTGCCGGGCGGGACGAGCAGCGGCAGCCGCTGGTCGAACGGGCCGTCACCGGGCCCAGGGTCGGAGGGGGCGAGGGGAGCGGTGGTGGTGGCGGGGTCGGCGGTGGTCGACGTCGTCGCCGAGGTCGGTGGCAGCGACCGCTCGGGCGCCAGGGCGGCGGCCGCCACCTGGTCGTCGGTGGCGCGCAGGTAGTTCGGCGGCTTGGGCGCGCCGGCGGTGGTGGCCACCACGATGGCCAGGACGAGGACCGCGACGGTCCCGGCCCGCCACGCCACGGTCCGGCCCGGCCAGTCGAGCGTGCGCAGCCGGGCGGGCTGCTCCACCAGCTCGTAGCTCACCGCGGCGAGGAGCACGGTGATGGCCACGATGGCGAGGTCGCTCCAGCCGCGGGAGAGGTGCACCACCTCGGGAAGGAACACCTGGACCGGCCACGACCAGAGGTAGAGGCCGTAGGAGCGGCGGCCCACCCACGTGAGCGCCTCGTGGCCCAGCGCCCGGGCCACCAGGCCCTCGCCGCGGGCCAGCCCGGCCACGACCACCACGGACAGGACGGCCAGGGCCTGGAACCCCCAGCGGTAGTACGAGACCTGCTGGTCGACCCCGAGCGCCAGCAGCGCCACCAGGCCGGCGCCCGCCACGAGGGTGGCGTGGCCCAGCAGCCGCGCCCGGCCTGGAGCGGCATCGAGGCCCGTCGTGATCCGCGGCCACGCGCAGGCGAGGACCGCGCCGGCCAGCAGGGCGAAGGCCCGGGTGTCGCTCCCGTAGTAGGCGCGGGCCAGGTCCGACGGGTCGGCCGCCGCCGCCAGCAGGGCGGCGGAGAGCACGGCGCCCACCGCGGCCACGAGGGCGAGCAGCCGGCGCCCGCCGGTCCGCACCACCACGGCCACCACCACCGGCCAGACGACGTAGAACTGCTCCTCGATCGACAGCGACCAGAGGTGCCGCAGCGGGCTGGGCGCAGCGTCGGCGAAGTACGACTGGCCGCTCGCCACGAACCGCCAGTTGGCCACGTAGGCCACCGCGGCCAGCGCGCCGGACCGCAGCCCGGCCAGGCGGTAGGCCGGGAGCCACACCTTGGTGGCCACCACGGCGGCGGGCACCACCAGCAGGGCCGCGGGCAGGAGGCGGCGCACCCGGCGGATCCAGAACGCGCCCAGGGCGATGCGGCCGGTGCGGTCGTGCTCCTGCAGCAGCAAGCGCGTGATCAGGAAGCCGCTCACCACGAAGAACACGTCGACGCCGCCGAAGCCGCCCCGGAGGCGGTCGAGGTGGTACGCCACCACGGCGGCCACCGCCACGCCCCGCAACCCGTCGAGCGCCGGGAGGTACCCGCGCCCCCCGGTAGACCTTCTGGGCACCCACTCGTGGCGCGGGCCGGGCCACCGGGGTACCCGTCGGAGCGTCGACCACCGGCACGAGATGCGACATTACCGACACCGTCGACCTCGACACCGTTCGGCGTCACCCATCGACGGAGCCGGCCCGACCACCCGGGCGGCCGCTGCGGCGGCCGAACTGGCAGGATGCGGCTCTCGCAGCCCGAGCAGGAGGACGCGCCCATGGCGACCGCAGCGATGACCGACGTGGCGATCGACGGACCGGCCGTCGACCTGGTGGGCGCGCTGGACCTGGAGGAGACGCCCGACGGGCTGGTGCCCCGGCGGCTGCCGGCGTGGACCCGCCCGCAGATCCCCGACCTGTTCATGGAGGCCATGGTCAAGATGCCCTCGGGCGTGCGGCTGCGGTTCGCCACCGACGCCACCGAGGTGGAGCTCGACGTCCACGTCACCCACATCCGGCCCCTGCCCCTGCCGCTGCGCCCGTCGGTGTTCGACCTCCTGGTCGACGGCCGGCTGGCTGCCCAGGTGCCCACCACCGTCGGCACGGTCATCTCCATCGACGCCCTCGACCCCTCGGCCAGCATCACCTTCGACGAGGGCCCGGCCACCACCGTCCGCTTCGACGGCCTCGCCGCGGGCACCAAGGTGCTCGAGCTGTGGCTGCCGCAGGGCTCGTCGGTGGAGCTCCGGGGCCTGCGGGTCACCGCCGGGGCCACGGTCGACGCGGCACCGGAGGACGAGCGCCCCCGGTGGATCCACTACGGCAGCTCCATCAGCCACTGCATGGAGGCCGACTCGCCGACCGGCACCTGGCCGGCCGTGGCGGCGGCGGCCGCCGGGCTCGACCTGCGCAGCGTGGCGTTCGCCGGCCAGTGCCAGCTCGACCAGTTCGTGGCCCGCACCATCCGGGACCTCCCGGCCGACGTCATCACCCTGAAGGTCGGCATCAACGTGGTCAACGGCAACACCCTGAACGAGCGGGCGTTCTCCCCGGCCGTCCACGGCTTCCTCGACACCGTGCGCGACGGCCACCCCGACACGCCGATCGTGGTGGTGTCGCCGATCTTCTGCCCGTCGGCCGAGGACCACCCCGGCCCCACCGTCCCGGATGCGGACCGCAAGTTCGTGACGGTCCCCGGCCTGGAGGACCTGCGCGCCACCAGCCTCACCCTGGTGCGACTGCGCCGGGCGCTGTCGGAGATCGTGGCCCTGCGGATCGGCCTCGGCGACGAGAACCTCCGCTACCTCGACGGGCTCGGGCTCTTCGGCCCCGACGACGCCGGCGACCTGCCCGACGACCTGCACCCGAACGCCGCGGGCTACCGGCGCATGGGTGCCCGCTTCGCCGAACAGGTCTTCGCCGAGGGCGGGGTGCTCGGCCCGATCTCACGCTCGACGGAGGCGTGACGGTGGCGAGCCCCGACACCTTCGCCCTCATCGCCACCGAGCGCCGTCGCCTCTGCAACGAGCTCGACCAGCTCTCCGAGGCCGACTGGGCCGCCGCCTCCCTGTGCGAGGGGTGGACCGCCCACACGGTGGCCGCCCACCTGACGCTGTCGTGGGCGGGCAGCAAGCTGGGCCTGGTGGCCAACCTCGTGCGCGCTCGCGGCGACCTGGGCGCCACCATCGACCGGTCGTCGCGGCAGCTGGCCGAGCAGCGGACGCCGGCCGAGTGCGTCGCCGACCTGCGGGCCCACGCCGAGGACCGCACCGTGCCCCCCACCATGCCGCCCGAGGCGCCGCTCACCGACGTGCTGGTGCACGGCGCCGACCTCCTGCGCCCCTTGGGCCGGTCGGTCGCCGTCGGCCCGGAGGCGCTCGCCACCGCGCTCGACTTCCTCGTCGGCCCGAAGGCGGCGCGCGGCTTCCGGTCGGCCTCGCTCGACGGCCTTCGCCTCCAGGCCACCGACGTGGCGTGGCGGTGGTCGGCGCCCGACGTCGGCGACGACGGCGGGGCCCTGGTGTCGGGCCCGGCGCTGGCCGTCGCCGGGCTGCTCGTGGGCCGGCGCGCCTACGTCCCGGACCTCACCGGTCCCGGCGTCGCGCTCCTGGTGGGCCGGCTCTAGCAGCGGCCGGGCCGTGGTGTCGGCGGGCTGCGTCGATCAGCGGGAGGCAGCGGTCAGCCCCGCGCGGCCAGGGCGGCGAGCACGGCGGGCTCCCACCCGGCCAGGCCGCTCAGGTCGACCCGATCGACCGAGGTGTCGTCCTCGGTGATGATCCGGTTGCGGCCCTCGGCCTTGGCCTCGTAGAGCAGGTGGTCGGCGGCACGGAGCACGTCCATCGGCTCCTCGTCGGGACCGAGTCGCACGACCCCGCCGGAGAACGTGAGGCCGTCGCCCATGGCGCCGGCCATGCGGTGGAGGATCGCGCACGCCTGGTCCAGGCTGGAGTCGGGGAACAGCACCACGAACTCCTCGCCGCCCCAGCGAGCGAGGGTGTCGGTGGCCCGGACCACGCCGCGCCACGCCTCGGCGGTGGCGGTGAGGACGTCGTCGCCGGCCAGGTGGCCGTGGACGTCGTTGAACTCCTTGAAGTGGTCGAGGTCGAGCATGGCCAGCACGCCCCCGGTGCCGCCGGCCACCTGATCGGCCAGCACGCCCGACACGTGGCGGCGGTTGACGAGCCCCGTCAGCTCGTCGTGGCCGGCGAGGATCCGGGTGCGGGCCAGCAGCTCCTCCCGGGTGCGGTTCAGGTGCTCGACCGTGAAGCCGACGGTGGCGGCGGTCAGGGTCGAGACGATGGCGGCCCGCCACTGCCCGGGCGGGTACGGCTCGCCGCCGATGAACAGGATCGGCACGGCGTAGGTGGTGGCCACCAGCGCGATGGTGGCCGTCAGCTCGAAGCGTCGCCCGTAGAGGGCCTGCCAGATCACCGGCAGCAGCAGCAGGCCGCCGTAGGCGCTCACGCCGCCGCCGGCGGCGTGGCGCAGGAGCCCGACACCTGCGCAGGCCAGGGCCACCGGCAGGAGGACCGAGCCGTCGGGGAGCCGCTCCCACGGCACGAGGACCGTGAGGGTCCCGGCGGCCAGGAAGCAGGCCCCGCTGGCGGCCATGACCGCCACGGCGTGGGCGGTGTGGGGCGGGAAGATGGCGAGGCCGTAGGCCAGCACGACCAGGGCCGCGAACGGGGCGAGGTGCCCGCCGCGCTGCTGCCAGCTGGATCCCGTCGCCGCCTCCATGCTCCGCATCATCGTCGCGTCGGCACGATCACCTGAGCAGCATTCGTCCTTGCGTCGACAAAATGGGTCGTTCGGCCTGTTCCACCGCTTCTCGGGTACCGCCGGTCTCCGAACGGGCGCAGCGGCGGCGGGAGCGGTCCGGGGTTCACCGGGAACTCCCGGTTGGCCTTGGGCGGCCTCGGAGGTTGGTCCGCTTGGGTGGGTGGGACCCAACCCAGGAGAACGACATGCAGTTCAAACCCCTCCAGCTGATCGCCGGCGCCGCCCTCGTCGGTGGCATGGCCTTCGGCGGCGCCGCCCTGGCCTCGGCCCAGGACGGCGGCACCACCACGACGCCGTCGACCACCGAGGCGCCCGCCGCCGGCCACCAGGGCACCGCCCCGGCCGACGGCACCGGCAAGGCCGGCTGCGACCACGACGGCCAGGGCCGCGGGCAGGCCCCTGGCGAGGGCACCGGCTCGAGCTCGAGCTCGTCCGGCGCCACCACCCAGGCGCCCGACGCCGAGCTCTGACCCACCCGGCGACCGGCCCCCACCCACCCGGTGGGGGCCGCTCGCCCCATCCCGACCGCGCTGACCCCGCCAACCCTGCGAGATCCCTGGAGAGCCCTGTGACCACCACCGACCCCGACCTCGATGCCGAGGCCACCCGCCGCCGCCCCTCGCCCGACGAGGTCCTCGAGATCGCCCTGTTCGAGGCCAAGCGCATCCTCGTGGGCCAGGACCACGTGATCGAGCGCCTGTTCGTCTGCGCCGTGGCCCGGGGCCACTGCCTGCTCGAAGGCGCGCCCGGCCTGGCCAAGACGCTCGCCGCCGAGACCATGGCCAAGGTGCTCGACGGCAGCTTCAAGCGCATCCAGTTCACGCCCGACCTGATGCCCTCGGACCTGGTGGGGACCCGGGTGTACCGGCCCTCGCAGGAGGCGTTCGACGTCGAGCTGGGACCGGTCTTCGCCAACGTGGTGCTGGCCGACGAGGTCAACCGCGCTCCGGCCAAGGTCCAGTCGGCGCTGCTGGAGGTGATGGCCGAGGGCCACGTGTCCATCGGCGGCGTCACCCACGCCGTGCCCGACCCGTTCCTGGTGCTGGCCACCCAGAACCCCATCGAGAACGAGGGCGTGTACCCGCTGCCCGAGGCCCAGCGCGACCGCTTCCTCATGAAGGTCCTGGTCGACTACCCGAACGGTCGCGAAGAGGCGGAGATCGTGCGCCGGATGGCCAGCCACCGACCGGTGGCCCGGGCCGTGCTCGGCAACGGCCGGCTCGTCGCCCTCCAGCGGGCGGCCGACGACGTGTTCGTCCACGACGCCGTCCTCGACTACGCCGTCCGCCTCGTGCTCGCCACCCGCCAGCCGGCGGAGCACGGCCTCGGGGACCTGGTGCCGGTCATCGCCCACGGCGTCAGCCCTCGCGGCACGCTCGGCCTCATCGCCGCCGGCCGGGCCCTCGCCCTCATCCGGGGCCGGTCCTACGCACTGCCCCAGGACGTGTTCGACGTGGCCCGCGACGTGCTGCGCCACCGGCTGCTGCTGTCCTACGACGCCATCGCCGAAGGCGTGCTGGTGGAGGACGTGGTGGAGCGCCTGGTCTCCACCGTGGCGGCGCCCCGGGTCTCGCCCAGCCAGGACGGGCCCGTCGTCCACGACCGGGTGGTGGCGGCGGCGTGACCGGGATCGACGGAGCCGGCCTCGCCGCCGGGGAGCGCTCCTTGCGCGAGCTGGAGCTGGCCATCGGCCGCCAGCTCGACGGCCTGCTCCACGGCGACCACCAGGGCCTGCTGCCCGGGGCGGGCACCGAGGCGGGGGAGGGGCGCCGGTACCAGCCGGGCGACGATGTGCGCCGGATCGACTGGAACCTCACCGCCCGCAGCGGTGACGTCCACGTCCGCGACACCATCGCCGAGCGCGAGCTCGAGACGTGGTTCGTGGTCGACGGCAGCGCCAGCCTCGACTACGGGACGGCTCGCCACGAGAAGCGCGACCTCGCGGTCGCGGTGGTGGCGGCCTTCGGCTTCCTCACCGCTCGCCCCGGCAACCGCACCGGGGCCGTCCTCTTCGACGGCGCCGAGGTACGGGTCGTGCCGCCCCGCGCCGGGCGAGGCCCGGTGATCGACCTGCTCTCCCGCCTCCAGAAGCGGGCCCGGACCGCGGCGTCCTCCGAGGGGCCGGCGGTCACCCTGGCCGACGCGCTGCGCCGCACCCGCCTGCTCGCCCCGCGAGGCGGGCTGGTGGTCGTGGTGTCGGACCTGCTCGACCCGTCCGACTGGCCCCGTGAGGTCCGTGCCCTCGGCGTGCGCCACGACGTCGTGGTGGCGCACCTCACCGACCCCCGCGAGGACGACCTCCCGCCGGTCGGCATGTTGACCCTGGTCGACCCCGAGACCGGGCGCCGCCACGAGGTCCAGACCTCGTCGAAGCGCTTCCGCCAGCGCTACGCCGAGGCCGCGGCGAAGCGCCGCTCGGCCACCGCCGATCGCCTGGCGTCGTGCCGGGCCGGCCACCTCGAGGTCGCCACCGACGGCGACTGGCTGCGCGACGTCGTCCGCTTCGTGACCGCCAGGAGGCGTCGCCGGTGAACTTCCTCCACCCCCTTCGCCTGTTCCTGCTCCTCGGCGTCGGCGGCCTGGCCGTTGCCTACGTGGCCGTCCTCGTCCGACACCGCCGGGCGGCCGCCGCCTACGCCGACCCGGCCCGCCTCGCCGCCCTGTCGCCCGGCGTCGCTCGCAGTCGCCGCACCCGCCACCTCTCCCCGGTCCTCTGCCTCGCCGCGCTGGCGGCGCTGGTGGTGGCCATCGCCCAACCCACCCGCGCCGAGGCGGTGCCCCGCAACGAGGGCGTGGTGGTCCTCGCCATCGACGTGTCGGCCTCCATGCAGGCCACCGACATCAGCCCGTCGCGCCTCGACGCCGCCATCGCCGGTGCCACCGACTTCGTCGAGGGGCTGCCCTCGGGCCTGCACGTCGGCCTGGTGGCCTTCGACGCCGACGCCCGACTGCTGGTGGCGCCCACCACCGACCGGGCCACGGTGACCGCGGCCATCAGCGGGCTGACCGAAGGTGCGGGCACCGCTGCTGGTGAAGGCATCGCCACCTCGCTCACCGCCGTCGAGTCGGTGCTCTCGCCGGACCTGCTGGCGTCGGGCAAGGACCTGCCCGCCTCGATCGTGCTCCTCTCCGACGGGGCGACCACCGTGGGCCGCACCGCGCAGGAGGGGGCCGCCCTCGCCGCCGACGTCGGCGTCCCGGTCACCACCATCGCTTTCGGCACGGCTGACGGGACGGTGTCGCTCGACGGCGAGACCGTCCGGGTGCCCGCCGACCCCGAGACCATGCAGGCCGTCGCCGGCGCCACCGGTGCCCGGTCGTTCCAGGCGTCCTCGGCGGGAGAGCTGGGCGACGTCTACGCCGACATCTCCATCGCCGTCGGCTCCACCACCGAGCAGCGCGAGGTGACCCGGGGCGTCCTCGGCGTGGCCATGGCTGGGGTGCTCGGCGCCGTCGTGCTCGCCGCCGTCCGAGGAGGCCGGGCGCTGTGACCGTCCACGCCCGGGCTGGAGCAACGGTCCAACCCATGCCGCGATCGCTGCCGCGACCCGCACCCCGACCCGGAGGGACCCTCCCGTGACGTTGCTCTCCCCCAGCCGCCTGTGGCTCTTCGTCATCCTGGCCGCTCTGGCTGCCGCCTACGCGGTCCTGGCCCGGCGCAAGCGCCAACGGGCCGTCCGCCACCCCGACCTCGACCTGCTCGCCTCGGTCGCTCCCCGGGGTGGGGCCTGGCGCCGCCACCTCACCGCCGCCGCCCTGTTCCTCTCGGTCGCCGGCATGGTCCTGGGCCTGGCTCGCCCCGCTCATGCCGCCGAGGTCCCCCGGGACGACGCGGTGGTCGTGCTCGCCATCGACACCTCGGAGTCGATGGCGGCTACCGACGTGTCACCCAGCCGCATCGAGGTCGCCGTCGCCGCCGCCAAGGACTTCGTCGACCAGGCCCCGTCGGCCTATCGCATCGGCCTCGTGACCTTCGATGCCTCGGCCCAGGTGGCCGTGTCGCCCACCACCGACCACGCCGCGCTCACCTCGGCCCTCGATGCCATCGAGCTCCACCAGGGAACGGCGGCCGGCGACGCCGTCACCGCCTCGCTCGACGCCATCGAGGCGTCGTCCTCGGACCAGGTGGTGCTGGCCGACGACCAGCCCTACCGGGCCATCGTGCTGCTCTCCGACGGCGCCAGCACGAGCGGCGCGTCGATCGACGCCGCCGCCGCCAAGGCCGCCGACGCCGAGGTGCCGGTGTTCACGGTCGCCTACGGCACCGCCGACGGCGTGCTGCCCTTCCGCGGGACCGAGGTGCCGGTGCCGTCGGACCCGTCAGCCATGGCGGCCCTGGCCGACGCCACCGACGGCGAGACCTACACGGCCACCAGCGCCCGGGGCCTGGCCGACGTCTACGACCGGATCGGCACGCGGATCGGCACCGTCACCGAGCAGGTCGAGCTGACCGTGCCCCTCGCCGCCGGCGCCACCGTGCTCCTGGCCGCGGCGTTCGTGATGTCGCTGGCCTGGGCGCCCCGCCTGGTCTGACGGGACGCCCGCCCGTTCGGCGTCAGCCGGCGTAGGTGGGCCGACCCGGCACCGCGGTGGCCGGAGCGGGCGCAGCGGGCGCGGTGGCGGGCGTCGTCGGAGCCGGCACGACGGTGGTGGGCGTGGTGGCCTCCGCCGGTTCGATCGTGCCCTCGACCACGTCGTAGGAGAACCCGTCGCCGACGGGGTCACCGCAGGTGGCGTAGGCCAGGACGGCGCCTTCGTGGATGCCGGTGTCCCAGGAGGCGCTCCACGACCCGTCGGCGGCCGGCACCGCGGTGCCGGGGTGCTGGATGACCTGGGGCAGGTCGCCGACCGGCTCCGCAGCGCGGGTGGAACCGGACCGGGCGGCGCGGGCGGCAGGCCCGGCGGCCAGTCCGTGCCGGGTGGTGTGGAGGATCCGGGCGTTCGCCCCGGACCCGGAGGCCAGCTCGTCGATGATCGGGAAGTCGGGGAGCTCCGAGGTGTCGAGCGCCAGGATCACGTAGTCGACGGGCTGGTCGACGCAGCCGGCACCGCTGAGCGTCACGGTGCTGGAGCCCTTGGTGGTGGTCAGGGCGATCGAGTCGTAGGCGGTGGTGCCGTCGACCGTGACCAGCTGCGGCTCGTAGCCGAGCTGGCCATCGGCCTTCGTGCAACCGGGCACGAAGGTGTAGGTGCCCTGGGGGATCGGGGTGCCGTCGAAGCCCACAAGGA
The DNA here is from genome assembly GCF_019048865.1 of Aquihabitans sp. G128. Lineage (GTDB taxonomy): Bacteria > Actinomycetota > Acidimicrobiia > Acidimicrobiales > Iamiaceae > Aquihabitans. The sequence goes on from NZ_CP077604.1 coordinate 4,732,055, forward strand.
GGAGGTAGGCGTCGCCTGCGCCCTGCTCGTCGAACCCGGGCTCGGCGTAGCCGACCTGGCTGCCGAGGGTCCGGCCGCTGAGGTCGGAGCCGGCGTAGAGGATCCCGCTGGGGAAGGGGCTGTCCTCGTCGTCGAGGTCGACGGCGCAGTCGGTGACGTCCACGCGGATGGCCTGGCCGGCCTTCGCCGTCGTCCGGGACAGGGTGGCGGTCTGGGCCGGGCCGCCGCCGGGCAGCACGTCGAACGGCACGGGGTCGTAGGAGAAGAGCACGACGGGATCGTCGCTGTCGGAGTCGTAGTCGTAGGACACGCAGCGCGCCTCGATGACCGCCGGCTGGGCCGGGTCGATCCAGGTCGGCACGAGGAACGGGTACGTGTCGCCGTCGTAGGAGCCGGTCTGGCCGGCCAGGCGCTCGTTCGGAGCGGTGCCGCTGATGAAGCTGATCTCGATGGATCGGTCGGCGTCATCGGTGGAGGAGCAGCCGGTGCCGGTGACGGTCACGGCGGTGCCGGGCGCGCCGGCGGTGACCGACACCGTCAAGGCGGGCGGTGCCGCGTCGGCCGGCAGGGCGACGACGGCGATCGGCGCGAGGAGCCCCGCGGCGAGGAGGACGGAACGGACACGGTGGGACATGGGAGCTGCTTCCGGTGCGGGACGGTGCCGGGGCCGCCGACGCCGCGGCTGCCCGCTGCTCGCTCCCCCGAGGGGGCCGAAGGTAGCTGACGGGACCTGCTCGCCCCGTCACGCAGCGTGGTGCCCCGGTCGTCGATCACCCGAACGGGGCACTCAGGCCGAGGAGGCGAGGGTAGGCACCGAGGCATGCCTGCGCCCCGCCTCGCCCTGCGTGCCCGTCCTTCGGGCGCGCACCCCGCAGCCCCCACTGGGGATGCATCGTGATCGGCCTCGTGGTCGGGGTCGTCGTGGTCGCGCTGGTCGCCCTCGCGATCTGGGCGGCCAAGCACACCAAGAACCCGGAGCAGACGGCGGGCCACGACGACGTGCCGACGGACACGCTCGACGACCGCTTCTACCGCACCGTCGAGCGCCCGGCCGGCCCGGACGCCGAGACGCCGGTCAGCCCGGCCGACCCGCGGTCGCCCGAGTCGGTCAACGAACCGCCCCCAGCGCCCCCGTCCGCCTGAGGCGCGCCGCACCGCCGTTGCCTACCGTGGGCGACGACGATCGACACCCGCCACAGGAGCGCTCCCCATGAAGGTCATGATCGCCACGGACGGGTCCGTCGCTGCGGTCGCCGCCGCCCGTCGGGCCGTCGCCCTGCTGCACCCCGATGCCCACGTCGCCCTGGTGACGGTGATCGAGGCGCGCCACGACGCCGATGAGGACGCTGGCGGCTTCGAGGGGCCGCTGCAGACCCAGGAAGAGGCCGACGAGGAGTGGAACGAGGCGTTGGCCGCCGGCCGGGCAGCCCTGGCGCGCACCGGCCAGGCCATCGGCGGCGCCGACGAGCAGCGCCTCGTCCCGTCGTCGGCCGGCACCGCTGACGCCCTGCTGGCGGTCATGGAGCAGGAGCAGCCCGACGTCGTGGTCCTCGGCTCCGAGCAGCCCGGCTGGTTCGACCGCTTGCTGCACGGATCGGTCGAGGACCGCCTGCTGCACCGTGCCCCGTGCCCGCTGCTGGTGGTCAACCACCGCTCGGCGGGCTCGGCGTGAGCGACGCGCTGGGACATCGCTCGTCGGGCGCGGGCGACGGGCGCCGCAGCGGGTTCAGCGACGACGTGCGGGCTGCCGTCGCCGTGGTGGTCGCCGCGGTGATCGCCGTGGCCATCCGCGCGTCCCGGCGCGTCAGCCGCCGCAAGGCCACCGACGGGTCTCCGCCCTAGCCGGCACGCTCACCGCCCCGACCCCTCGCCGACCGGGTTCAGGCGGGCTGGGTGGCGACGGTGAACCAGACGGTCTTGCCGTCGTCGGGGTGGCGCTCCACGCCCCACCGGCGTGACCAGGCCTCCACGATCCGCAGGCCGTTCCCGCCCACCCGATCGGGCTCGAGGTCGCGGACCTGCGGCAGGTCGGGCGAGTCGTCGCCCACCTCTACCAGCACCTCGTCGTCGTCGCAGCTGACGGCGATCCTGGGGCGTGAGCGGGTGTGCGAGATGACGTTGGTGACCAGCTCGCTGGCCATGACCAGGAGGTCGGCCCGAGCCGGGCCCGAGATGACAGCGGGGTCGGACAGCGCGTCGGTGAGCCACGCGCGGGCGGTGGCGGCAGCCGCGGCATCCCGCTCCAGCTCCAGCGCTCGGCGCATCACCGTCGTCCCCGCTCCATGGCGCGGAGGCCTACCCCTGCCCGACCACTCCATGCAAGGGGCAGCCAGGACCCCGAGCCGGCCTTCACACCACCCGTCGGAGGGTGCGCTCGGCGCTGGCAGGGGGTTGGAGGGCGGTGCCCACGGCGGTGAGGACCTCGGTGGCCAGCCGGCCCGGATCGGACCACGTCGTCAGGTCGCCGAGGCCCAGCACCGAGGCTTGCAGCGCAGCCCGCAGCCGCTCGGCGGGCACGTCTCCCGCCTTGAGCTGCTCCAGGATGTCGGTGGCGAGGTCGGTCGGGGTGGTCATCGGGTGCTCCCTCCGGGGGCCAGGCCGCGATCGGGCCTGTTGGTGCGATACCCGCGCCGACCGGGCGATATGTCCGATGTACCCCGGCTCGAGGCCGGCCCGCGCCCGCACATCGCCCCCTGCTGACCGCCCAGCCCACCCGGGTGGTCGCCCGGGCTCCTCGTGGCCGGCGGCGCCCGAGCACCACCGGGTCGGGCGCCGTAGCGTCGCCGCCGTGGCTGCCCCGTCGTTCCCCCGCCGACTCGCCGACCTCGCCGAGGCCGACCCCGACGCCCTGGCGATCACGTGCGCCGGCGCGTCGCTCACCCGGGGCGAGCTCGTCGCTGCCGCCAACCGGTTCGCCCGGGAGCTGGCCGACCTGGGCGTGGCCGAAGGCGACCTCGTGACCATCGCCCTGCCCAACTCGGTCGACTTCCTGGTGGCGGTCGTGGCGGCCTGGACGCTGGGGGCCACGCCCCAGCCCGTGTCGTCGCGCCTCCCCGAGCGCGAGCTGGCCGCCATCGTCGAGCTGGCGAACCCGCCGGTGATCGTCGGTGCGGAGCCGGGCGCCTTCCCGGGACGGGCCTGCCTGCCCGTGGGCCACCGGCCCGCTGCCGACCTGGACGACGGGCCGATGCCCGATCGCACGGCGCCCAGCTGGAAGGCCCCCACCTCGGGCGGCTCCACCGGGCGACCCAAGCTGATCGTGGCCGGCGACCCGGCCACCTACGTCGAGGGCTTCGCCTCGTTCCTGGGCTTCACCGACGGCGGCGCCCTCGTGATGCCCGGGCCGATGTACCACAACGGGCCGTTCATCTGGACCTGCCAGGCCCTGCTGCGGGGCAGCTCCGTCGCCCTGCTCGAGCGGTTCGACGCCGAGGCCACCCTCGCGGCGGTGGAGGCCCACCACGCCAACGTCGTGTACCTCGTGCCGACCATGATGAAGCGCATCTGGCGGCTCCCGGAGGACGTGCGCGACGGCTACGACCTGTCCTCGCTGGTCACCGTCTGGCACCTCGCGGAGCCCTGCCCCGACTGGTTGAAGCAGGTCTGGATCGACTGGCTCGGGCCGGAGCGGATCTTCGAGCTCTACGCCGGCACCGAGGGCCAGACCTCGACGATCATCACCGGCACCGACTGGCTGGAGCACCGCGGTTCGGTGGGCCGGCCGGCGCCCGGGACGATGCAGATCACCGACGCCGACGGCAACGAGCTCCCGGCCGGCGAGCACGGCGAGGTGTGGCTGCGCTCGGCCCGTGACACGCCGACGTACCGGTACGTCGGCGCCGAGGCGCGGACGCGCGAAGGCGGGTGGGAGTCCCTGGGTGACCGGGGCTGGCTCGACGAGGACGGCTACCTCCACCTGGGCGACCGCGCCGGCGACATGATCCTCACGGGTGGCGCCAACGTCTACCCGGCCGAGGTCGAAGCGGCCATCGCCGAGCACCCGGCGGTGCGCTCCTGCGTGGTGTTCGGCCTGCCCGACGACGACAAGGGCAACGTGGTCCACGCCGTGGTGGAGGCCGACGAGGCGGAGCTCGACGTCGAGGAGCTGCTGGCCTTCTTGCGCGAGCGGCTGGTGGCCTACAAGCTGCCGCGGACCGTCGAGGTGGTCCACGAGGCGCTGCGCGACGACGCCGGCAAGGTCCGGCGGGGCGAGCTGCGGTCCGCCCGCATCGCCGCCCTCAGTGCCGCGTCGCCAGGCGCTTGACCACCAGGGCGACGTCGTCTCGGCCCTCGGGGTCGAGCAGGTCGTCGAGCAGGCCGTCGGCGAGCTGCTGCACCGACTGGTCCAGCCGAGCGGCGGCAGCGGCCCGCAGGCGCTCGAAGCCGATGTCGATGTCCTCGCCCCGCCGCTCGATCAACCCGTCGGAGTAGAGCACCAGCAGGTCGTCCGGGTCGAACGAGGTCACCGCCTGGCAGCGGCGCTGGCCGCCGACGACGGCGAGCGGCAGGCCGCTCCCCTCGGTGAGCCAGGTGGCGCCGCCCGGCCCCGCGAGGAGCGGAGCGGGGTGCCCGGCCAGGGCGTAGGTGATGGAGCGGGCCTCGAGGTCGACGACCGCGCACGCCATGGTGGCGCACGCAGCGCCGGTGACCGACGACGCGAAGCGGTCCATGGACTCGAGCACCTCGGCCGGGCCGCGGCCCTCGAGCAGCAGCGTGCGGCTGGCGGTGCGGAGCTGGCCCATGGCCGCCGCGGCCTCGAGCCCGTGGCCCACGCAGTCGCCCACCACCAGGGCCCGGCGGCCGTCGTCGAGGCCCAGCACGTCGTACCAGTCGCCGCCGACGGAGAGGTTGCCCGTGGCCGGCAGGTACCGGGCGGCCACCGTGGGGAGGTCGGACGCCGGTTGCAGCATGGCGCTCTGGAGGGCGTCGCTGATGCGGCGCTGCTCGCCCAGCTCGGCGGAGCGGGTGTGGGCGTGGTCGATGGCGGCGCCGATGGTGCGGGCGATCAGCTCCAGGTAGGTGCGGTAGCCGTCGTCGAAGGGTCGCTTGGGGCTGAGGTCGACCACGAGGACGCCCTGGGCCGACGTGGCGGCACCGATGGGGCTGGCCCACCGGTGACCCGGGCGACCCTCCTCCCAGGTCGGGTCGAGGAGGCGGGGCTCGCCGCCCACCATGCCGCGGAGGTCTTCCGGGGCGATCCCGTCGATCACGGCTCGCCGGCTGGTGGCCACCTGCACGATCTGGTCGCCGACCGCCAGGTGCACCTCGGCCGAGGCGATGTCGTCGACGCACGTCCGCAGCGAGGCCACGGCGCGGCGGCCGACCTCGGCGACGTCGTGGGCGGTGACCAGCTCTGCCGCCAGGTCCGCCACGCACTCCAGCCGTCGGCGGTTGACCACCTGCTCGGTGGTCTCGGTGACCACGTCGAGCACGCCGCCGACGGTGCCGTCGTCATCCCGAACCGGGCTGTAGCAGAACGAGAAGTAGGACTCCTCGAGGTACCCGTTGCGGTCGAGCTCGAGGAGCTGGTGCTCGAAGGAGCTCGTGGCCCCGCCGAGGGAGGCCTCGAGGAGCGGGCCGATGATGTCCCACACCTCGGGCCAGATCTCCCGTGCCGGCGCGCCGAGGGCCTGCGGGTGCTTGTCGCCCAGCATCGGCCGGTAGCCGTCGTTGTAGATCTTGACCAGGTCCGGGCCCCAAGCGAGCAGCATGGGGAAGCGGGTGGTCAGCACGATCTGCGTCGCCAAGCGCAGGCCGGCGGGCCAGCCGTCGGGGTGCCCGAGGGGCGTGGCCGACCAGTCGTGGGCGGCGACGAGGGCGCCCATCTCCGAACCGTCGGCGAGCGCGGCCAGCCAGGTCTCCTCGATGTCTCCCCCCCGGAGCAGCGGTCATCTCATCCTCGCTGGGCGCCACCCGAGCGCCTCGGCACGAGAGCGTAGATCGGACGGTTCACCCGATCGCCAGCCGGGATGTCACCTGGACGGGTGCCGTCCACCCGCCGTTGCCTCAGGAGGCGGCGGCAAGCCGCTCGGCGGCAGCGGCGGCGACCTTGGCCCGAGCCGACGGTGCGGCGTCGAGCAGGGACCGGAACTCCGCCGAGCTGCTCACCCACAGCGTGGTGGGGGTGAGGGTCGTGACGGTGGCGTTGGGCCGGGTGCTCCCGAGCAGCGAGAGCTCGCCGACGAAGTCGCCGGTGCCGAGCACGGCGATGGCCTCGTCGGCGTGGCTCACCGACACGGTGCCGTCGGCGACCACGAGGAACTGGCGGCGGGTGCCGCCCTCGGCGAGCAGCACGCGGCCGGCCTCCACCGAGACGGCCGTGGTGAGCGTCGACACGTGCTCGAGCTCGCGATCGGTGCAGTCGGCGAACAGCGGGACGGAGCGGAGGTCGTCGGCGACGGAGGAGGGGCGGGAGGGCTTCCAGAACGACATGGCGATCTCCGGGGGTCGTCGCAGCCGGCTCCCTGCCGGCGCTGCGTGCTTGCCCAGGCTACCGGTGATGCTTGCAACAGCAAGCGGTCGTGACGGTGTTCACGAGGGATGGCCGGTGGCGCCCGATCTAGGTTGCCGACCATGACCGACGCCGAGCGCTACGCCGCCTTCGAGGACCTCACGTTCGACCGCCCGGCCCCCGGCGTGCTGCGGATCACGATGGACGGGCCGGGCCTGAACGCCGTCAGCCACGCCGTGCACCGGCAGCTGGCCGACGTGTGGCTGGCCGTCGACCGGGACCCGGACACCAACGTCGCCCTGCTGCGCGGCGCCGGCAAGGCGTTCTCGGCCGGCGGGAGCTTCGAGCTGCTCGACGACCTCATGGAGGACTACGCGGTCCGCACCCGCATCCTGCGAGAGGCACGCGACCTGGTCTTCAACGTCATCAACTGCTCCAAGCCCATCGTCTCGGCGCTGCACGGGCCTGCGGTGGGCGCCGGCCTGTGCGCCGGCATCCTGGCCGACGTCTCCGTCGCCGGCCGCAGCGCCCGCATCATCGACGGCCACACCCGGCTCGGGGTGGCGGCCGGCGACCACGCCGCCATCTGCTGGCCGCTCATGTGCGGCATGGCCAAGGCCAAGTACTACCTGCTCACCTGCGACACGCTCACCGGCGAGGAGGCCGAGCGCATCGGCCTCGTCTCGCTCTGCGTCGACGACGACGAGGTCCAGGACCGGGCCCTGGCCGTGGCCACCCACCTCGCCGACGGCGCCCAGCAGGCCATCCGCTGGACCAAGCAGACGCTGAACAACTGGTACCGCTCCCAGTCGGCCATCCTCGACGCGTCGCTGGCCTACGAGTTCATCGGCTTCGGCGGCCCCGACGCCCGCGAGGGCCTCACCTCCCACACCGAGAAGCGCGCCCCCCCACTTCACCGGCCCCACCGCCGACTGACGCCCGGCGACCGCGGATTCCTGTCGATCGGGGGTCCTCTGCACCCCCCGATCGACAGGAAATGCGACTGACCGCCCGCAGAAGCGGACCAACGCGACGAACCGCCCACCCCGCCCAGGCGCCGAGCCGGCGGCAGCAGGACCGGCAGGCCGGCCCGGGTCAGCGGAGGTGGGGGAGGGTGCGCATCCAGGTGCGGACGGCGGCGGTGGCGCGGACGTCGTCCTCGTTGTAGGCGAGGAGGCGCTGCTGGGCGGCGGCGCGGACGGCGGGGTCGGGGTCGGTGGTGGCCTCGGCGTGCCAGACCATGGAGAGGGCGCCGTCGGGGTCGGCGTCGCGCCACGAGAAGCCGGCCAGGCCGGCGACCACCTTGAGGCCGTGGCTGCCGCCGGTCACCAGCTGGGTGGTGAACACCTCCCAGAGGTCGACGAACTGGGGGCTGGCGAGGAAGTCGTCGACGGCGGCCGGGGCGTCGACCAGGCCGAGCTCGGCGGCGGCTGCGGCCGCCCCCTCCTTCAGGGCGCGGGACTCGGCGCCGCGGTACCAGCAGTAGGTGACGAGCGACCGGCCGGCGGCCGCGGCGGCGGTGCGCTGGGCCTCGAGCCAGGTCCAGAACTCCACGAACACCGCAGCCTGGACGGCCGGGCCGGGCGGGTCCCAGGACGCTGCGGCGTGGTAGCGGCCGTCGACCCAGGCGCCCCACAGGTAGGCGGTGCCGTCGATGCCGTTCTCCATGTCGATGTCGATCTCGACGTCGGCCGACGGCACCTCCAGCGCCCGCAGCCCGTGGCGGAGCAGCGGGCCGCCACCGAGGCCAACCGCCCGGGCGCCCTGGACGGCGTCGGCGAGGGACCGGATCGGCTGGCCGACGAGGGCGAGGGCGACCGGGTCGAGCGAGCCGAGGTCGCCGGTCCGCAGCACCCCGGCGCCGGCCAGGGTCGCAGCCTGCTGGTCGACCCGAGCCCGAGCGGCGGCCGCCCGGCGCTCGACCACCTCGGGGTCGACCTCGACCGCGACCTCGGTCCCGCTGTCGCCGACGTCGGCGGCGCCGTGGGCCGCGCCGTCGGCCGGGCCCGCGACCTCGGTCGGCCCGGCGGTCGCGGCCGGCGGCGCGAGCAGCTCGGCGACCGGCGTGTCGGCGGGCAGGGCGGCCGCCCGGTCGGCGAGCTCGGCCAGGTCGCCGAGGCGGGCGTAGGCGTCGCGGAGCTCCGCCGAGCGCAGGTCGAGCCGGGCCAGGTCCGCTCGCGTGGCCACGCCGGCGCGGCGCAGGGCGCGCCACTGCTCGTAGCCCAGGCCGGGGAGGAGGCTGACGCTGTCGGCCGCCTCGAGCTGGGGACGGCAGTGGGCCACCCAGGGACAGGTGGTGCACTCGCCGATCCACACCGGCTCCACGAGCGGCGTGCCCTCGGCGGCGGCGGCCAGCACGTCGAGGCGGAACGAGAACTCGAAGTCGTAGCGCTGCAGGGCGGTCTCGTCGGCGGCCCGGCGCTTGTCCCAGCGCTGGCGGATGCTGGGGACGTCGAGCCGGGCCCAGACCGCCACCTCCTCCTTGCCGACGACGGCGCCCACGGGCGTGGCGGCGTCGTGGCCGGCGGCCTCGAGCAGCCGGTGGTGGTGGGCGAGCAGCAGGAGGTGGGCACGGGCCAGGCGGGGGAGGTGCTCCGGGTCGGTGCGAGCATCGGCGTGGGCCGGCGAGGCGAGCGGAGCGACCACCGCCGCGGCGTCGGGCGTGGGCGGCTGCCCTGCGTCGAGCACCAGCCGGTGCCGGACCGCGAGCGGGTGGTAGGCCCAGCGGCCGTCGGGCCGGCGCTCGGCCCGGACGAGCACGTCGGGCCCGCCCCTTCGCCGTCCTACCTCGTCCACCGGCAGCCGCCCGCCCAGGACCAGAGGTGCGCCCTGGGCCAGCGCCGCTGCGGTGGCCGCCTCCCGCTCGGCCGCCGTGCCGTCCGGCGGGACGCGCACCGCGCCGGGGTGCGCGGCCAGGAGCTCGGCGAAGATCCGGTCGCCGAAGGTGACGCTGTCGTCGATGCGCAGGCGATCGACCGACGACGGCTCGGCCCGCGTGGTGTCGAACGGGGGGTGGACGTCGAACTGCACCCGCAACGGGCAGCGCTTGGCGACGTCGTCCCCCTGCGGCGGGACGGTGCTGACGTCGGACCGGGGCCGGTAGCGGTCGAGGGGTGCCGCCGGGTCGGTCATCGGCCGCAGCGTACCCAGGCCCCCCGACAGCGGGAGGGTGAGCGGGGCCCCTGCGGGTAGGCGGTGGCCGACCGATCGAGACGACCACGAGAGCACCGATGAGCGACGCGAGCGACCTGGACGACCTGGGTGAGCCCGACGAGGACCGGCTGGTGGAGACCGGCGAGCGGCTCGCCGCCGTGCCCGAGCCCGACGCCGAGCGCGCCGTCGAGGTGGCCGCGGAGCGCGGGGAGCCGGTCCCCGACGGTGAGCGGCTGGTGGAGCCGACCGACGACGCCGAGGGCTAGAGCAGGGCGAACGGGTCGAGGTCGCGGATGGCGGCGCAGGAGCGCTCGGCCATGGCCAGGAACATCCGGTCGCCCCGCTCCGAGGGCGTGCCGACCGCGCACCCGAGCACGATGATCAGCGGGGCCTGGAGCATGGCGTAGCGGTAGTCGTCCCGGCAGGCGTCGAGGTCGTAGCCCGTCACGCCGTGGCCCAGCAGGGCGCGGTGGTAGGCGGCCACCAGGTCGTCCTCGTGGGCACGGCGGTCCTCGATCGAGAGCCCGGTCGCGAGGAGGAAGGCGAGGTCCCGGGCCGGGAGCCCGAGGCTGACGGTCTGCCAGTCGAGCGCCGTCACCGGCCCGTGGTCCGGGGCGAACATGAGGTTGTCGAGCCGGTAGTCGCCGTGCACGGGGGCGAAGCGCTCACCGCGGCCCACCAGCCACGACCCGGCGACGGCCGGCACCCGCTCGAGCACCTCCTGGTCCTCGGCGCGGAGCCGGCCGGCGAAGCGGTCGGTGAAGACGCTGGTCATGGGCTCGAGCACTTCGGTGAGGACCGAGGCCTCGTCGGCGGTGACGATGGCCAGGGTGCCGTCGGCCAGCGTCGGGTCGCACCAGCGGGGGCCGTGCAGGCCGGCCAGGTTCACCGCGGCGGCCTCGGCGTCGACCACGTCGCACCCCGCCAGCTGGTCGCCCTGCTCTGCGGGCGCCAGGTCGTCGAGCAGCAGCAGGAAGTCGGTGGCGTCCTCCGACACCGAGGCGTGCCAGCACCGGGGGACCCGCACGGCGAGGGTGGGGGCGAGGTCGCGGTAGAAGTCGACCTCGGTGCGGTAGGCGCCGGCCACGCTGGTGCGCTTGTCCATGGGGCCGACGGCCAGCTTGGCCACGAGGGTGGGCGGCACCTCGCCCGGGTCGCCGTCGAAATCGAGGGCGAGCCGGTAGCTGCCCGCCATCTGCCCCGTGCCGATGGCCGTGGCCTCGACGCCGGTGACGGTGACCGGGTGCCCTCCGGCCCGCAGGGCTTCGGTGATGACGGCGGGGGCGAGGTCGTCGACGGGCACGGCGAGGTCGGTCATGGCGGCATCCTGCCCCACCCGCCGCCGGGGCGGCGGCCTGGGTAGCGGTCCTTCGATCGGGTAGCTGGGGACCATGAGCCGCACCCAGACCCTTCAGGTCCCCCAGCACCTGGCCGGGACCGACCTGCGCCCCGTGCTCACCCTCCTGCCGGTGGCCGCCACCTCGCCGCACGGCGGCGCCGAGGCGAAGGACGACGGTCCCGGCAAGGGCCCGTCCGTCGCCAGGGCTGCGGCGGTGGTGGCCGTCGGTGCGCACCTGGCCGGCGCCGGGCTCGCCCTCAAGGAGGCGCTGGGCTACAGCGACTTCGTGTGGGACACCGCCGGCATCGCCCGCACCCCGTGGCTGGCCCGCATCGCCCTCGTCCCGGTGGTCGGCGCCCGCCAGTTCAGCGCCGACGTCAAGCCCCGCCTCGAGCAGGCGTCGGCTGCCATCGAGCTCCAGGGCGGCTGATCCCCGCCGGCGAGTCGCTCCGGCGACGAGCGCCGACGTAGCAGCCAGGCGGACGGGTCCGACGCCGGCCGCTCGACCTCGTGAAGGCGAGCGACGGCGCCTTGCGGTGTGCCAGGGTCCCGGGCCATGGAGATCGGCCTGGCCTTCCCGCAGATGACCGCGGGCTTCGACCGCGACGGCGTGCGGGCGTGGTGCCGTGCCGTCGACGAAGGGCCGTTCTCGTCGATCTCGGCGGGCGAGCGCATCACGTTCGACAACCTCGACGGCATGACCCTGTGCGCCTCGGCGGCGGCGCTCACCGAGCGGGTCCGGGTGCTGTTCAACGTGGCGGTGGCGCCCTGGCACCAGACCGCCCTGCTGGCCAAGCAGCTGGCGTCGATCGACGTGGTGTCGGGCGGACGCGTGGAGGTCGCCGTCGGCGTCGGCGGGCGCGAGCAGGACTACGCCGCCCTCGGCTCGCCGTTCGCCGGTCGGTTCGGTCGCCTCGACGACGCCGTCGCCGAGCTCCGCCGCCTCTGGGCGGGCGGCGACGCCGCCGGCGGCGGCCAGGTCGGTCCGACACCCCTGCGCCCGGGAGGGCCGCGCATCCTCTGCAGCGGCACCGGCCCGCGCTCGCTCGCCCGCGCCGCCCACTGGGCCGACGGCGTGAGCGGCTTCACCCTCCCCGGCGACGCCGCCGAGGCCGGCGCCAACTTCCGCCTGGCCGAGCGGGCCTGGCTCGATGCCGGCCGCACCGAACGCCCCCGCCTCGTCACCGGCGCCTTCGTCGCCCTCGGCCCCGATGCCGAAGCCACCCTCCAGGCCTTCGGCCGCCGCTACCTCGCGGTGTTCGGTGAGCGCCCGGCCCACGTCCTGGCCGGCCGCATGTCCCTGCACACCGAGCAGCGCCTGGCCGACTTCGCCACCGCCGTCGCCGCCGAAGGCGCCGACGAGCTGATCCTCGTCCCCGCCAGCAACGACCCCGCCCTCGTCGCCCGCCTCGCCACCGTGGTCGCCTCGCTCGCCACCTGACCCCGGCCGGCCGCCGCCGCCCCGGCACCCCCCGCAGCCCGGCCGGCCCCCGCTACAAAGTTCGCTGGGGTGGGGTGGGTCGGCGGCGGGGGGGCGGTGCCGTCGCCCCGGGGCCGGCTCGGGCTAGTGGCGGGCGAGGAAGTCGAGGATGGCGCGGTTGAAGATCTCGTTGCGGTCGCCGGCGACCATGTGGCCGGCGCCGGCGACGTCGGCGAACTCGGCCTGGGGGACGATCGACAGGAACTCCTGGGCGCCCTCGGCGCTGAGCAGGTCGCTGGACCGGCCACGCACCAGGAGCGTGGGCACCTGCAGCGCTTCGGCGGCGGACCGGAGCCGGCCGGGCTCCACCATGGTGGTGCGGGTCTCGTCGGGGCTGCCGAAGGAGCCGCGGATGAAGGCCGGGTCCCAGTGCCAGACCCAGCGGCCGTCGTCGCGCTGGCGCAGGTTCTTCCGCAGCCCGGACAGGTCGCGCGGCCGGGGCCGGGTGGGGTTGTAGGCGGCCACCACGTCGGCGGCGTCCTCGAGGCTGGCGAAGCCGTCGAGGTTGCCGGTCATGAAGGCGCCGATGCGGTCGCGGCCGCCCTCCTCCAGCCGGTGGGCCACGTCGACCAGGGTCAGGCTCGACGCCACTGCCGCCTGGTCGTCGCTCTCGGCGATGGCCACCAGCGAGGCGAGGCCGCCGAGGGAGGCCCCGACGAGGGCCGGAGGGCGGTCGAAGCTGGCCGCCACGGCGGCGACGTCGGCGGCGAAGGCCTCGAGGGAGTAGTTGCCGTCGGGGGCCCACTGGCTGTCGCCGTGGCCCCGCAGGTCGAGGCTGATGGCGTGGCGCCCCTGGTTGGCCAGGGTGGTGAGGGTGCCGGACCACGAGTGGCGGGTCTGGCCGCCGCCGTGGAGCAGCAGCACCGGCGGGCCGCCCTCGGGGCCCTCGGCGTCGCCCACCAGCGCCAGTCCGTCGGAGCCCTCGAAGTTCGATCCGCATCGGCCCAGCATGGCCCGTGCCGCCGCGCCCGACACCGCCCGGCCGCCGGATCCCGGCCACCGCAGGCGTCGGCTCAGGTCAGGAGGAGGCGGAGGGCCACGCCGACGCCCAGGAGGACGACCAGGGTCCGGAGCACCGTGGCCGGGATGCGCCTCCCCACCTTCGCCCCGAGCCACGCACCGACCACCGAGCCGACGGCGATCAGGGCCACCGCCTCCCACGCCACGTGGGCGAACAGGGTGAACAGGATCGCTGCCACGCCGTTGACCGTGCCGGCGAGGACGTTCTTGAGGGCGTTGGACCGGCGCAGGTCGTCCGGGACGAACACCGCCAGCATGGCGAGCAGGATGATCCCCTGCGCGGCGCCGAAGTAGCCGCCGTAGACCCCGGCGACGAAGGCGATGGCCATCGGGGCGGGGCCGACGTCGCGGGCGTCGTCCGGGCGGCGCTCGGCCACCCAGCGGGCCAGGCGGGGCTGGAGCGCCATGAGCACCACGGCGAGCAGCACCAGGACGGGGACGATGGCGTCGAAGACCTGGGAGGGCAGCGTGAGCAGGAGGATGCCGCCGCAGAGCCCGCCGGTCCCGGACGCCACCGCGAGCGTGCGGGCGCGGCGGCCCTGGCCCGCCAGCTCGCGGCGGTAGCCGTAGGCGCCGCTGATGGCGCCGGGCACCAGCCCGATGTTGTTCGAGACGTTGGCGGTGATGGGGGCGTAGCCCACCGCCAGGAGGGTCGGGAACGAGATCAGGCTGCCGGAGCCGATGACGGCGTTGATGCCGCCGGCGCCCATACCGGCCGCCATCACCGCCAGCGCCTCGAGCCCGTCCACCTCGGCAGTCTGCTCGGCCGGGGGTGCGGCCCCGCTCCGGAGCCCTCGGACTGGTGAACCCAACCGAGGGTGTCCCTTGCGTGTGCAAGGATCGACGCCAAGTTGCCTGGCACCTGCGGTGTCAGAGTGTCCCTCAGGAGCTCCTCCATGAACCGCCCCACCCGCCTCCTCCTGGCCGTGCTGGCCGCGCTGGCCCTGTTCGTGGCCGCGTGCGGCAGCGACAGCGACGGCGCCGCCAAGACCACCACCAAGGCGTCGTCGGGCCCCTCCACCACGGCCGACGACGGGCCCACCACCACGGCAGCTCCGGCCGACGACCTCTCCGGCGACATCACGGTGTCGGCCGCCGCCTCGCTCACCGGCGCCTTCACCGACATCGGCAAGTCGTTCGAGGAGGCCCACCCGGACACCAAGGTCACCTTCAACTTCGACTCGTCCGGCTCCCTGTCGGACGCCATCGTCGCCGGCGCCCCGGCCGACGTGTTCGCCTCGGCCGACGAGAAGAACATGGCGAAGCTCACCGACGCCGACCTCACCGACGGCGAGCCCACCACCTTCGCCCGCAACCAGCTCGTGATCGTCACCAAGCCCGGAAACCCGAAGGGCATCAAGACCCTGGCCGACCTCGCCGACGTGGGCATCGTCTCGCTCTGCGCCACCGATGCCCCGTGCGGCACGTTCGCCGCCCAGATCCTCGGGGACGCCGGCGTCGACATCCCCAGCGATAACGTCACGCTCGGCCAGAACGTGAAGGCCACCCTGACCGCCGTGACCGAGGGAGACGCCGTGGCCGGCATCGTCTACGTCACCGACGGCCTCGCCGCCGGGGACCAGGTCGAGGTGGTCGACATCCCCGAGGCCCAGAACGCCATCGCGGTGTACCCGGCCGCGGCCCTCAAGGCGTCCGGCAACCAGGACGTGGCCGCGGCCTTCGTGGCCTTCGTGGCCGGCGACGAAGGCCAGAAGGTGCTCGAGGAGGCCGGGTTCCTCCCGCCGACCTGGCGCGGTCGCGGCGGCGGCCACCGGTCCTGGTGGTCGTCGTCGCCCTGGTCGCCGCCCTCTTCTTCGCGCTCCCGTTCGCCGGCCTGCTGCAACGGGCTGCGTGGTCGAAGCTCCTCACCGACCTCGGCACCGAGGAGTCGATCGAGGCGCTGGAGCTCTCGCTGGTGGCGTCGCTCTCGTCGACGGTCGTGGTGGTCCTGTTCGGCACGCCGCTGGCGTGGGTGCTGGCCCGGGTCGAGGTGCCGGGCCGGGCCATCGTGCGCGGCCTGGTGCTGCTGCCCATGGTCCTGCCCCCGGTGGTGGGCGGCGTGGCCCTGATCTCGGCGTTCAGCCTGCGCAGCCCCATCGGTGGCTGGCTGCACGACGTGTTCGGCCTGCAGCTCACCTTCTCGACCAAGGGGGTGGTGCTGGCCGAGGTGTTCGTGGCCATGCCCTTCTACGTGATCACCGTCGAGGCGGCGCTGCGCAACGTCGACCAGCGCTACGAGCAGGTGGCCGCATCGCTCGGCGCCTCGCGCTTCACGGTGTTCCGCCGGGTGACGCTGCCCATGGTGGCGCCGTCGGTGGGGGCCGGCGCCGTGCTGGCGTGGGCGCGGGCGCTCGGCGAGTTCGGGGCCACCATCACCTTCGCCGGCAACATCGTGGGCCGGACCCAGACGCTGCCGCTGGCCGTGTACCTCAAGCTCGAGGGCGACGGCGAGGCCGCCATCGCCCTCAGCCTGGTGCTGCTGCTCGTCTCGTTCGTGGTGCTGGTCGGCCTGCGCGACAAGTGGCTGGTGCGGGCGTGAGCCTCGACGCCCGCCTGGAGGTGCGGCTCGGGTCGCTGGCGCTGGACGTCGACGTGCAGGCCGACGCCGGCACGGTGCTGGCGGTGCTCGGCCCCAACGGCGCCGGCAAGACCACCATCCTCCGTGCCCTCGCCGGGCTCCAGCCGCTGGCCGGAGGGGCCATCGAGCTGGCGGGGCGGGTGCTCGACGATCCGCAGGCCGGGACCTTCGTGGCGCCGGAGCACCGGCGCGTGGGCTTCGTCCACCAGGACCTGCTCCTGTTCCCCCACCTGAGCGTGCTCGACAACGTGGCGTTCGGCCCGCGCAGCAACGGCACGTCGAAGGTGGCGTCTCGTGCCGAGGCACGGGTCTGGCTGGAGCGGGTGGGGCTGGAGGCGTACGCCAACGAGCGCCCGAAGGCCCTCTCCGGCGGCCAGGCCCAGCGGGTGGCGCTGGCCCGCGCCCTGGTCGGCCACCCTGACCTGCTGCTGCTCGACGAACCGCTGTCGGCGCTCGACGTGGGGACCCGGGCCGCCACCCGGCGGGACCTGCACCGCCACCTCGCCGACTTCGCCGGCGTCACCGTCGTGGTCACCCACGACCCGCTCGACGCGTTGGTGCTGGCCCAGGACGTGGTGGTGCTGGAGGACGGCGTGGCCAGCCAGAGCGGAGCGCTGGCCGAGGTCACGGCCCGGCCCCGCAGCCGCTACGTGGCCGACCTGCTGGGCACCAACCTCCTGCGGGGCGAGGGGAGGGGCCACGTCGTCGCGCTCGACGCCGAGGGCGGTGCCGTGGAGGTGGCCGAGGCGGTCGACGGACCGACGTTCGCCACCATCTCGCCCAGCGCCGTGACCCTCCACCTGCGAGCGCCCGAGGGCAGCGCCCGCAACGCCTGGCCGGCGACGGTCACCGACCTCGACCTCCTGGGCGAGCGGGTGCGGGTCCACCTCGACGGGCCGGTGCCGCTGGTGGCCGAGATCACCGCCGCGTCGCTGGCGGCGCTGGCCCTCGGGCCCGGCAGCGCGGTGTGGGCCACCGTGAAGGCCACCGAGGTGGCCACGTACCCGGCGTGAGCTACCGCCCGACGGCGGGCACCAGCGCCTCGGCGTTGGCCACGGTCCACGCCACCAGCGGGAACAACAGCGCCACCAGCTCCTGGCCCACCGGGGTGAGCGAGTAGTCGACCCGGGGCGGGATGCTCGGCTGCGCGTCGCGGTGCACCAGCCCATCGGCCTCCAGGGTGCGCAGCGTCTGGGCCAGCATCTTCTCGCTCACGCCCTGCACCGTGTCGCGCAGCTCGCTCCAGCGGAGGCTGCCGTCGGCCAGGCCCACCAGCACCAGCACGCCCCACTTGCTGGTGACGTGGCTCAGCAAGGTGCGCGACGGGCAGTCCTCCGGCAGCACGCCGTCGGCGAACAGCGAGTGCAACCGGTCGGGGGCAGGGGTGCGGGCGGCCATGGCCCCCAACTTACCAAAAGGTGGGTACCACCCAACGGGAAGAAACGGGAAATGCAAAGGGTTGGTCGGGGAGTCCTTCCCCGATTCCCGAAAGCAGCGATCCATGTCCCTCGTCGTCACCGGCGCCACCGGCCACCTCGGCCGGCTCACCGTCGAAGCCCTCCTCGCCCGGGGCGTCGACCCCGCCACCATCACCGCCACCGGTCGCAACCCCGAGAAGCTGGCCGAGCTCGGGGCCCTCGGCGTGAGCGCCGTCTCGCTGGACCTGGGCGACGCCGGCGCCGTGAAGGACGCCTTCGCCGGCGCCGACAAGGTCCTGCTGGTGTCCGGCAGCGAGCCCGGCGCCCGCCTCGACCAGCACCAGAACGCCATCGACGCCGCGGCAGCCGCGGGCGTGTCCCTGCTCGCCTACACCAGCGCCCCCTACGCCGACACCACGGCCCTGCTGCTGGCGGCCGATCACCGGGCCACCGAGGCGGCCATCACCGCCTCGGGTGTGCCCCACGCCTTCCTCCGCAACAGCTGGTACATCGAGAACTACACCGACCAGCTCGACGCCACCCTCGAGCACGGCGTCGTCCTGGGCTCCGCCGGCGACGGGCGGGTGAGCGGCGCCAGCGCGCCGACTACGCCGAGGCCGCCGCCACCGTGCTCGCCACCGACGGCCACGAGGGCCAGGTCTACGAGCTGGGCGGCGACGAGGCCTTCACCCTGACCGAGCTGGCCGCCGCCATCAGCACCGCCACCGGGCAGGCCATCGGCTACCAGGATGTGCCGCCGGCTGCCTTCCTCGACGTGCTCACCGGCGCCGGCGTCCCCGGCCCCTTCGCCGAGATCCTCGTCGACGCCGACCGCGCCATCGCAGACGGTGAGCTCCGCACCGACAGCGGCGACCTCTCCCGCCTCATCGGCCGCCCCACGACCCCCCTCCAGGAGGCCGTCGCCGCCGCCGTCGCCGCCCGCGCCTGACCTCACCCGAACCCGCCCACCCCTGCCGAACTTGTCGCAGTTGGCCGACGCATCGGTCGACAACTGCGACGAGTTCCGGCCTCGGTCCGCCTACCCTGCCGAACTTGTCGCAGTTGGCCGACGCATCGGTCGACAACTGCGACGAGTTCGAGTCTCGGGCCGCCCGCCCCCTCGGTGCGGTCAGGGGCGGGCGAGGTGGAACCAGCGGCTGGGGCCGGGGTACCAGCGGTCGGTGACGACGCCGCGGTCCTCCATGCCGAGGGCGAGGGCGACCTTGGCCGAGGCCTCGTTGTCGACGTACATGAGGGCGTGGACGGCGGGGACGCCCTGGGCGAAGGCCCGGGCCACCACCGCCGCTGCCGCCTCGCGAGCCAGGCCGCGGCCCCAGGCATCGGGGTGCAGGTGCCACCCGACCTCGAGCTCGGCGCCGGCCCACGCGGCGGGTGCCGGGCGCTCCTCGCCCGAGGTGGCGTCCTCCGGGTTGAGGTCGCAGAGCAGCACCGTGCCGCTGGCCAGGCCGGTGGCCCGCTCCTCGACGGCCCAGAAGCCTCGGGGCCCGTCCGGGTCGGTGCGGGCCCGGCAGCGCTCGACCTGGGCCACCGCCTGGGCGCGCTCGGTCATCACGACGGGGTCGTCGTCGAGCCAGCGGACGACCTCCCACCGGCTCTGGATGGCGAACATCCGGTCGACGTCACCCTCCTCGAGCGACCAGTCCCGGATGGTCAGGCGATCGGTGGCGAGCGGCTCCATGGCCCGAGCGTGGCACGGGCGCACGGCCTCGCCGCAGTGGGTATGGTCCCGGGTCCTGACGGTACGTCAGGACGTCGCAGCAGCCGTCGAGGGGACGAGGCCATGGGCAGCAACCAGCGCAGCCAGATCGAGATGACCGACGACGAGATCGCCGGCTACATCGAGCGCAGCCGCACCGCCACGCTGGCCACCATCGGCCCGTCGGGCGTCCCCCACCTGGTGGCCATGTGGTACGCCGTGATCGACGGCCAGATCTGGGTGGAGACCAAGGGCCGCTCGCAGAAGGCCGTCAACCTCACGCGCGATCCCCGGGTCACGGTGATGATCGAGGACGGCTTCACCTACGACAAGCTGCGCGGCGTGTCGATCGAGGGCCAGGGCGTGATCGTCGAGGACCCCGACGAGCTGTGGAAGGTCGGCGTCAGCGTCTGGGAGCGGTACTCCGGCGAGTACACCGAGGAGGTCAAGCCGTTGGTGGAGTTCATGCTCCACAAGCGGGTGGCCGTGCGCATCGACGTCGACCGCATCCGCTCGTGGGACCACCGCAAGCTCGGCCTCGACCCGATCCCGCTCGACGGCAGCACCGCCCCCCACCTGGAGCGCCTCCCGCCGGTCTGAGCGCCGGCGCTGGCGCTGAGCGCCGGCGCCAGGCGCTGCGCCCGGCCCCGGCGGCCGCGCCCCCGTCGCGTGGGGTCGGCCACACTCGATCTGAGGAGCCGAGGAGTCGGGCTCGACGGGGTCGGGATCAGCGCACGCCGCGGTGGCGATCGAGGTCGCGCCGGTCTCGCTTGGTGGGGCGCCCGGTGCCGCGGTCGCGCGAACGTCGGGGCGGCGAGGTCGCGCTCGGGCGGCGGCGGGCTGTGGTCGACGACGCACTCGGCGGCCAGCGGTGCCCCCACCCGCTTGTCGATGACCCGCACCACCTCCAGCACGCGGTCGCGGTGGTCGAGGCGGGCCTGCACCCGGTCGCCCACCTGCACCTTGGTGGCGGGCTTGGCCGGCTTGTCGTTGACCCGGACGTGGCCCGCCTGGCACGCCGCGCTGGCTGCGGCCCGCGTCTTGTAGAGCCGCACGGCCCACACCCACTTGTCGACCCGCGTGGCCTCCACGGGCTCAGGCCCGGTCGACGACGACCACCGGGATCTCGCGGTCGGTCTTGGCCTGGTAGTCCTCGTAGCTCGGCCACAGCACGTTCATGAGCTCCCACAGGCGGGTGCGCTCGTCGCCGGTGGCGGTGCGGGCGACGCCGTCGTAGCGGTCGGCCAGGACCTGCACCTTCACGTGCGGCTCGGCCACCAGGTTGTCGTACCACTGCGGGTGCTCGGGGGCGCCGCCCTTGGAGGCGACGAACACCACGGCGTCGCCGTCGAAGCCGAAGATCAGGGCGTGCTTGCGCTCCTTGCCGCTCGACTCGCCGGTGGTGGAGAGCACGGCGATCGGGGCGCCGTTCCAGATGTAGCCGACCTCGCCTCCGCTCTGCTCGTAGGCCTCGACGTGGGCGTCGCCGAACAGCGAGTAGTCCCCCTCGCCGGCGCGGGCCCTCTCGGCCAGGACGGGGTCGGGCGTGCGATCGGGGGTGGACATCGGTGGGCTCCTCGAGGTGGGGGGGGCGACCGCCCGGCGGTGGGCGTGCCCGCCTGTCTACCGCCGCAGGGGACGCCCGCGCCGACGATCAGGTGGGGGCGAGGGCCAGCTCGAACCAGACGACCTTGCCGTCCTCGGCGATCTCGTCGACGCCCCAGTCCCGAGCCAGCTGCGCCACCAGCCACATGCCGAACCCGCCGGGCGACTCGGGATCGGGCTTGCGGATGAGCGGCACGACGTCGCTGGTGTCGGTGACCTCCACGCGGACCCGGCCGTCGGTGCGCTGCACCCGGACCTGGACCCATCGGGACTCGGTGTGCACGACGGCGTTCGTCACGACCTCGCTGGTGAGCAGGGGGAGGGCGTCCGGCGGCTCCAGGCCCCAGCGGCTGACGGCGGCGGCGACGAAGGCCCGGGCTTCGGCGGCGCTGGTGGCCTCGGCCGGCAGGTCGATGCGCACGTCCTCGGGATCCTCGGGTTGGCCCATCGTCGGGGACTACCCGACCCCGCTCCCGCTCACCCGGCCGGAAGTGGGTTGCATCATGAGATGGACACGGTAGGGTCCAGCCGTGCACCGCCACCCAGGAGCTCCCGCATGACCGCCACCGTCCCCAGCCCGGCCGCCGCCCGGTCGACGGAGGAGGAGCGCCACGCCCGGCGCACCCTCGCCCTGTCCGGCCTGGCCGTGCTGGTCACCTTCCTCGACACCACCGTCTTGTTCGTCGCCTTCCCCGACATCTCCAAGACCTTCTCCTCGGCCGGGCCCGCCGAGCTGTCGTGGGTGCTGAACGCCTACACCATCGCCTTCGCCGCCCTGCTGGTGCCGGCGGGCAAGATCGCCGACCGGGTGGGCCACAAGCGGGTGTTCCTGGCCGGGTCGGCCCTGTTCACCCTGGCGTCGGCGGCGTGCGCGCTGGCGCCCACCGTCGAGGTCCTGATCGGGTTCCGGGTGCTGCAGGCGTTCGGAGCCGCCGCCCTCATCCCGTCCTCGCTCGCCCTGGTGCTCCGGGCCTTCCCCGCCGACCGGCTGCCGTTCGCCGTCGCGATCTGGGGCGCCATGGGCGCCGCGGCCGGCGCGGTGGGCCCGACGCTCGGCGCCAGCCTGGTGGAGGCGGCGAACTGGCGCTGGGTGTTCCTCATCAACGTCCCGGCCGGCCTGGTCACCGTGGGCTTCGGCCGGCGCTTCCTGCGGGAGTCGAGCGACCCGGAGACCCGCATCCCCGCCCTGGCGGGCATCGTGTCGATCGCCGGCGCGGCGTCGCTGGTGTCGCTGGCGGTGGTGAAGAGCGACGAGTGGGGCTGGGTCGACGGCCGGACCTTCGCGGCGTTCCTGCTGGGCGCCGCGCTGTTCGCCTTCTTCCTGGTGCACCAGCGGCGGACGGCAGCGCCGGCGCTCGACCTCTCCCTGTTCGGCATCCGGAACTACGCCTGGGCCAACGCCGCCACGTTCGCCTTCGGCACCGCGTTCACGGCCATGTTCTTCGGCTCCTTCCTGATCCTCACCCAGGTCTGGGGCTACTCGGTGCTCCGCGCCGGGCTGGGCATCAGCCCGGGGCCGCTGGTGGTGGCCGTGCTGGCGCCCCGGTTCGGCAAGCTCGCCGGCCGCATCGGCCAGCGCCCCCTGCTCATCGCCGGCGGCCTGGCGTTCGCCGCCGGCGGGGTGTGGCGCATCGCGGCCATGGGCGCCCAGGCCCACTACGTGCAGGACTACCTGCCCGGCACCCTGCTCACCGGCCTCGGCGTGGCCCTGTGCCTCCCGCAGCTGGCGAGCGTCACCTCGCAGGCCCTGCCCGCCAACCGGCTGGGCGTCGGCGGCGCGGCCAACCAGGCCATCCGCCAGTTCGGCGGCACGCTGGGCGTCGGGCTCACCATCGCCTTCATCTCCCAGCCCACCAGCGCGGCGCAGGCCCTCGACAACTTCGACCGGGTGTGGCTCCTGCTGGTCCTGGGCGGCGTGGCCACCAGCCTGCTCAGCCTCCCGCTGGTGACCCGCCACGGCCCGGCGACGCTGCCCGCCGAGGACCTGGTGCTCGCCCCCGAGCTGCCCTGACGGCCAGCTCCCACGACCAGCCCCCCCGACGACCGGCCCACGTCGAGCCGCCTGACGGCCGGCCCACGTCGAGCCCCCCCGACGACCGCCCACGGCCACGACCGGTCGAAACTTGTGGGCCCACACCGCCGTTTCCGGCGGTCTCGGCCCACAAGTTGGGTCGGGGGACGGGGGGACGGGGGGTCGGGCCGTCAGGGACGGTCCCACGCCGTAGCCTCCCCGTCGATGTCGGTCGGCGAGCCCCTCCTCCCCGCGCCCGTGCCGGGCAGCCCGCCGTGGTGGCTGGCGCTGCACGCCCGCCAGGCCCGCCGCAAGCCGCGGGCCGACGGGCTCACGATCGAGCGCATCGTGGCCGCCGCCCTCGCCGTCGTCGACCACGAGGGGCTGGACGCCCTGACCGTGCGACGGCTGGCCGAGCACCTCGGCACCGGGAGCGCCTCGCTCTACCGCCACGTCGCCAGCCGGGACGAGCTGCTCGTCCTCCTGGTCGACCGGGTGCTGGGCGACGTGGTGCTCGCGCCCGTCGACGCCAGCGGCCGCGCCAAGGTCGAGTGGCTGTCCGGTGAGCTGCGCCGGGTGCTGATGGACCACCCCAACCTGGTGCCGGCCCTCTCGGCTGCGCCGCTGCTGGGACCGAACGCGCTGCGGGGCACCGACCACGCCATCGCCTACCTCCTCGAGGCGGGCTACGCCCCGGCCGTCGCGGTGCCCGCCTACCTCGCGCTCATCGACTACGTGCTCGGCACCGTCTTCTTCGACACCAGCAGCTCGGGTCGCGCCTCGGCCGAGGGATCCGCCGAGCGGTCTGCGGGGAGCGCGGCGCTCATCGGCGCCCTGCCCGAGGACGCGTACCCCACGCTGCGGGCCCACGAGCAGGAGCTGGTGGCGCCGTCGGTCACCGAGGTGTTCGCCTTCGGCCTGCGGACCTTCCTCGACGGCCTCGAGGCCCGCAACCGGCGTTGATCCCACACATGCGATCGATGATCGCTAGTGTGGCCGCCGACCGGCCCGCCCGGTCCGCCGCCACGCCTCAGGGGAGCCCACCATGACGACCGACCGCCTCACCATCGGCGACGCCGAGTTCTGGCGCCGCCCGCTGCAGGACCGCATGGACGACTTCGCCGAGCTGCGCGAGGTCGGCCCGTTCACCCGGGCCAAGGTGCCGAACCTGATGACCGGCGAGGAGGACGACTTCCTCGCCGTCACCCGCTACGCCGAGCTGGTGGAGATCAGCCGCAAGCCGCTGGACTTCTGCTCCGGCCAGGGCTCCACCAACATCTCCGACATGCCCGCCGAGGCGCTCGAAGTTCTTCGGCTCGTTCATCGCCATGGACGACCCGCGCCACGCCCGCCAGCGCGGCATCGTCGGCCGCTCGTTCACGCCGCGGCGCCTCCAGGGCGTGCTCGACTCGGTGGAGACCATCTGCTCCGAGGTCATCGACGGCATGTGCGAGCAGGGCGAGGTCGACCTGGTGGAGGCCATCTCGCAGCCGTTCCCGCTCCTGGTCATCTGCGACATGATGGGCATCCCCCGCAGCGAGTTCCAGACCGTGCTCGACGCCACCAACGTCATCCTCGGCGCCGGCGACCCCGACATGCTCGGCGGCGAGGAGGACATCGTCGCCGCCCTCTTCGGCGCCGGCATCGCCCTCACCGAGCTCATGAACGAGATCGCCGAGGACCGGCGGGTGAACCCGCAGGACGACCTCACGTCGGCCCTCGTGCACAACACGGTGGGCGACGAGATGCTCGCCCCCCACGAGATCGCCCCCTTCTTCATCCTCCTGGCCGTGGCCGGCAACGACACCACCCGCACCGCCACCAGCATCGGCATGCACCTCCTGGGCCAGAACCCCGACCAGCGCAAGATCTGGCAGGACGACCTGGAGGGCGTGACCCCCACCGCCGTCGACGAGATCGTGCGGGTGGCCTCGCCGGTCACCTTCATGCGCCGCACCGTCACCCGGGACCTCGAGCTGTCCGGCGAGCAGCTCTCCGAAGGCGACAAGATGATCCTCTTCTACGGCGCCGCCAACCGCGACCCCCGGGTGTTCGCGGACCCGGAGCGCTTCGACGTGCGCCGCGACCCGAACCCCCACGTGGGCTTCGGCGGCCCCGGCCCCCACTTCTGCCTCGGCGCCCACCTGGCCCGCCGCGAGCTCAGCGTGATCTTCCGCCAGCTGCTCACCCGCCTCCCCGACATCGAGGTGGCCGGCGACCCCGTCCACCTCCAGGCCATCGGCGTCCCCCTCGTCGGCGGCGTCAAGCACCTCCCCGTCCGCTTCACCCCCACCAAGCCCCTCGCCGCCACCCGCTGACCCCCAGGCTCGCCCGCGCCAGATCCCGGTCGACCTCGCCGGGGCCGGCCGCTCCTCGCCGAACTTCGGGTCCACGGCCCGTGCGCGCAGGGGTGTGGGACCCAAAGTTCGAAGGGGCGGAGGGGGGGTGGGCGGTCCTCCAGCGAACTTGTGGGCGGAGAGCGCCGAAAACGGCGGTGTGGGCCCACAAGTTCGGAGGGGGGGGGTGGGCGGTCCGGGACGGGCGTGGACGACCGCGGGGCTGGGGAAGCGGGCGTTCGCGGGGTGTTCGCGGGGGGTCCGTACGGTCGGCGGCATGACCACGGAGAGCCCGGCGCGCCCGTCCACGACCTCGGCTCGGCGGGTGCGGCGGCGTCGGGTCGCGGCCGCCGTCCTGGCGGTGGTGCTGGCCGGCGGGCTCGCCGCGTGCGGGGCGTCGGGCGGTGACGGGGCGGTGGGGAGCGGTGCCGGCAGCGGGGGCTCGGGCGCGAGCACGACCGCGCCGAAGGGCGATCGCACCGGGGCGGTGGGCGGCAAGGGCGACGACGGTGGGGGCAAGGCGAAGCCCGACGCCGACACCCGGGTGACCACCACGACCATCGATCCCCGTGAGGTCGACACCGAGGTCGGCGGCAAGGGCGACACCGACCTGCCCCCTGCCATCGACGACGACGGGACCGTGGTCGACGGCGGTGGTGCGGGCGGAGGCGGAGCCGCGCCCGACGGGGGCGGCGGTGGGGCGGGCGGCGACACCGGCGGCGACGGGGGCACGGGCGGCGGGGGCACCGGGAGGTACCCGAGCAAGGTCATCAACGGCATCCCGCTCGACATGTCCCAACCGTTCGACGTGGGGCGCGAGTGGGCCGTCGCCGCCAACTACGGCGACTTCGCCACCGTCGACGCGCTCTCGTGCGCCAACGACAAGCGTGCGGTCGAGCAGGGCCAGCAGCACCAGGCCTCGCTCGCTGCGCTGCGCCAGCTGGTGGCGGTCCGCTGGCGGGCCCGGGACGCCACGTCGGGGTGGCTCGAAAGTACAGCTACCAGCAGGTGCAGGCCCAGATCCGCACCACCATCGAGACGCCGATGATCCTCGAGGACGACGGCTGGAAGGTGTGCGTGTACCCCCAGTACTGAACAATGGGCCGGTGCGCGACGAATCGATCCGGGACGAGAGCATCCGGCTGGGGCAGTTCCTGAAGCTGGCCGGGCTCATCGAGGTCGGTGGCGACGCCAAGGCCGTCCTGGGCGACGAGCTGGTGCAGGTCAACGGCGAGGTCGAGGTCCGCCGGGGCCGCCAGCTGCGCCACGGCGACGTCGTGTCCCTGGCCGGCGACGACGTGCGCGTGGTGTCCGAAGCGGGCTGACCGGCTCGTGGGTAGGTCGGTCGGCCATGGCCATCGACCTCGCGATCTGCCGCAAGTGCAAGGGCGCCAAGGGCTTCGCCGCGGCGGTCGAGAAGCGCCTGGCCGACCAGGGCGCCCTGGGCGAGGTCGAGGTCGAGCTGGTCAAGTGCCAGGACATCTGCAAGGGCGCGGTGGCCGGCCTCGAGGTGGACGGCCAGCAGGTCTGGTTCCGCCGCCTGCGCGGCGCGAAGGACGCCAAGGCCCTGGCCAAGCTGGCGGACCGCGACGGCGCCGGACCGGTCCCGGAGCGCCTCGTCGAGCACCGGGCCGCTCGCCGCGACGGCCGGCGCGCCAAGCGCTGACGGCGCCGCCCAACGGGTTGTGCTCGACCGGCACCCGCTCCGCCTCGGGAGGCGGGCCGGGCGGGGTGCCGTCGCCGAAGGGCCGACCGCCCAGCGCCTCGCGGCCGTGCGGCTCGAGCCAGTTCGCCAGGTCCGGGCCCGCCGGCACCACCTGGGTGGGGTTCACCGAGGTGTGGACCACGTAGTAGTGCTCCTTGATCTGGGCGAAGTCCGTGGTGTCGCCGAAGCCGGGGGTCTGGAACAGGTCCCGGGCGTAGGCCCACAGCACGTCCATCTCGCTGAGCTTGGAGCGGTTGCACTTGAAGTGCCCGTGGTAGACGGCGTCGAAGCGGGCGAGCGTGGTGAAGAGGCGGACGTCGGCCTCGGTGATGGTGTCGCCCACCAGGAACCGCCGGTCGGCGAGGCGGTCGGTGAGCCAGTCGAGGCGGTCGAAGAGGCGGTGGTACGCCTTCTCGTAGGCGGCCTGGGAGCTGGCGAAGCCGGCGGCGTAGACCCCGTTGTTCACGTCCCGGTAGACGAGCTCCATCACCTCGTCCATCTCGTCGCGGAGCGGCTCGGGGTAGAGGTCCGGCGCGCCCTCACGGTGGAAGGCCGTCCACTCGCTCGACAGGTCGAGGGTGATCTGCGGGTAGTCGTTGGTGACCACCTGGCCGCTGGGCACGTCGACGACGGCCGGCACGGTGATGCCCTTCGGGTAGCCGGGGAAGCGCGCCTCGAAGGCATCCTTCAGGCGGGGGATCTGCAGCACGGGGTCGACGTGTCCCGGGTCGAGGTCGAACTGCCAGCTGCGCTCGTCGTGGGTGGGCCCGGCGACGGCCATGCCGAGCACGTCCTCGAGGCCGAGCAGGCGGCGCACGATGATCGCCCGGTTGGCCCACGGGCAGGCCCGGGCCACCACCAGCCGGTAGCGCCCCGGCTCCACCGGCCAGCCGTCGCGCCCGTCCGCGGTGATGCGGTCCTCGATGTAGTCGGCGTCGCGGACGAACTCGC
Source organism: Aquihabitans sp. G128 (assembly GCF_019048865.1). GTDB lineage: Bacteria > Actinomycetota > Acidimicrobiia > Acidimicrobiales > Iamiaceae > Aquihabitans. The sequence continues at coordinate 4,759,819 of NZ_CP077604.1, forward strand.
CGCTGTCGTCGGCCAGCCCGTGCTGCTCGGACCCGGCGGTGGTCGTGCTCTCGGTGTTCTCGGCGGTCACCCGGGGGAACGTACCCAACCCGCAGGGGAACCGGGTGGGGATCTGGGCGCTCCAACGCCGGGTTCCCCGCCCGGTTCGCCGGTGTGGGGGTGTCGGTAGCGTGGGCCGATGGAGCACGACCTGACGATCGGGGCGCTCAGCGAGCGGTCGGGGATCGCCCACTCGGCGCTGCGCTACTACGAGGACGAGGGCCTGCTCCACGCCGAGCGCACCGCCGGCGGCCAGCGTCGCTACCACCGGGATGCGCTGCGCCGGGTGGCCTTCATCCGCACCGCGCAGCAGGTGGGGCTGTCGCTGGAGGAGATCCGTGAGGCCATGGCCTCGCTGCCCGACAACCGCACGCCGAACCAGCACGACTGGGACGAGCTGGCCTCGTCGTGGCGACCCCGGCTCGACGCCCAGATCGCCCTCCTGGAGCGGTTGCGGGACCGGCTCACCAGCTGCATCGGCTGCGGCTGCCTGTCGATGCGGGCCTGCCGCCTCCTCAACCCCCATGACGAGGCGGCCGCCCACGGCCCCGGCCCCCGCTGGATCATCGAGGACGCCTGACCGTCGACCCCGGCCGGCCGGCCGGCAGGCACCGGCGAGCCGGGGCGGTGGGTGCGGCCGGCGCGCTCACGCCTCGCCGGCCACCTCGAGGAAGCGGCGGGTGAAGAGGTAGGCGTCGCCGGGCCAGCGGGCCGAGACGTAGCGCCCGTCGACCACCACGAAGGCCGGGTCGTCGTCGGTTGCGGTGCCCCGCCTGGAGCCCAGCGGACCGCGCTCGAACGTGCCCCCGGGACCGAGGGCGGCGCGCACCTCGGCCTCCACGTAGGCCGGGTACGTGCGGTAGTAGCGGCCCAGCTTCCAGGCGGTCAGGTAGTAGGCCAGGCGCTCCTGCCAGCTCGTGAGGCAGGTGGTGCGCCGTCCGGCCAGCACGCTGGCCCCGGTGGCCGGGTCGACGGCGCGGGCCAGCACCAGCACGCCGTGGCAGATGGCGCCCACCGGGCGGTCGAGCGCCCAGAACGCCGCCACCTGGCGCTGGAGCACCTCGCTGCCCAGGTACTGGCGCATGCCGGGGGCGTGGCCGCCGGGGAGGATCAGCCCGTCGTAGGCGGCGACGTCGAGGTCGGCCCAGCGCTCGGGCGCGCCGAAGGCGGGGTCGTCGAGCAGGTCGGCGTAGAACGCCTTGGGCTCCGGGTCGGCGCCGAGCTGGCCGAACAGCACGCCGGCGAGCAGCTTCGGGTCGCCGGCAGGCTTCGCCCCGGACTCGGTGGCGAACGTGACCCGGTGGCCGGCATCGGTCAGCAGCCGCCAGGGCACCGCCACCTCGGTCACGTCGAAGTCGTGGTCGGGCAACGGAACGAGCACGTGCACCACGGCATCGTGTCACCCGAACGCGCCCTTGCCGCTCCTTCGCGGCACGGATCGGGTCAACTGGACGTTTGAGGACGTGGCGACGAGCACCGCAGCCCGTCGCCCGGAAGGAGCCCCCCATGTCCATCCACCGCACCACCTCGGGCCTGCTGCTCGCCGCCGCGCTGAGCGCCGGACTGCTCGCCGGCTGCTCCAGCGACGGCAGCGACGCCTCGCCCTCCACGACCGCTGCGCCCACGACCACGGTGGCCTCCACCACCTCGGCCCCGGGGAGCACCACCGCTCCCGCCACCACCGCGGCCGACCTCCCGGCCTCGACCACCGCCACCACCGCCGCCCCCCAGCAGGCGTGCACCTCGGGCGCTCCGGCCATCCCGTCGGGCGCCGTGCAGAAGCCGATCGTCGACGTCGACGGCGACGGCAAGGCCGACGTCGGCTTCATCCACGACGCCGGCGGCACGGTCACCGTCGGCATCGTCACCGCCGCAGGGGGCGGCGCCACCGCGGCGTTCGACTCGGCCAGCCCCGTGACCCGCACGATGCTGGTGGCCAACGCCGACGAGCGGGGCCCGGCGGAGATCTTCCTGGACGACGGCCGCCTCGTGCAGCTCGACGCCTTCGTCGGCTGCAAGATCGTCCCCGTCACCAACCCCCAGGGCCAGCCCTACGAGTTCGGCCTCGGCTTCACCGACGTCGGCACCGGCGTCGGCTGCATCGACACGCCCGGCGGCCGCCGCCTCGCCGGCCTGGACATCGACCAGAAGACCAGCACCGACACGACCGTCCACTGGACCAGCACCGTCGTGGAGCTCGACGGCGCCAAGGCGAAGAACGGCAAGACCACCAAGGGCACCTACGCCCGCCCCGCCGACGACGCCAAGGTCCAGCTCCTCAGCTCCGTCACCTGCGGCACCCTCACGGCTGCCACCGACGGCATCACCCTTGAAGGCTGAGGTTGATCGACGCAGCCCGAGCCGCTCCTGCGCGGTTCGTTCGCAGGCGGACACGCCCGATCCGACCCCGCGCGTCAGCGCCGAGGGGCGCGGTTCGCCGTAGGCGAAACGGGGCCCGAGCGGCCCGTGCGATGCGAAGCGAGCACAGGAGCGGAAGGACGGATCCGGACGCCGGCCCCGCCTGGCGAGGAACGAGCCTCCTGGGCCGGCACCCCCCGAGCCGCCAGGCGAGGCTGCAGCGCCGACGAACGACCCGGTCAGGCGCCCGACAGGCGCGCCACGACCGGCGCAAAGGCGTCGAGCGCGTCCAGGCTGAGGCCGATGCTGCTGATGCCATACCGCTCGCGGCGGGCGAGGAGGTCGTCGACGATCTGGTCGACGGAGCCGACGAGGGCGTGCGGGGTCTCCAGCGACTCCGGCACGCTCATCCCGAAGCCGGCGGCGACGGCATCGGCCACCGCGGCGCGGTCCTCGGTGACCAGCGCGAGGTGGATGCGGGTGTGCAGCTCGATGGCGGCGAAGCGGTCGCCTGCTGCGGCGCGGATCCAGCCGATCTTGCGCTCCGTGGCCTCGGCGGTGGCGTCGGGCCCGGCCGAGGCGTCGATCACGCCGTTCGGCAGCGCCGGGTTGAGCCCGACGATGTCGGCGTGGCGGCCGGCGAGCTCGAGCACCTTGCGGCCGCCGCCGCCGATGAGCAGCGGCAGCGGGCGCTGGACCGGCTTGGGCGAGCCGGTGAGCCCGTCGATCCGGTAGTGCTCACCCTCGAAGTGGCACGGCCCGGCCGAGAGCAGGCCCCGCACCACCTGGACGGCCTCCTCGAGGCGGGCGATGCGCACGCCCGGGCGGTCCATCGGGATGCCCGCCCGCTCGTAGTCGGTGGTCATCCAGCCGGCGCCGAGGCCGAGCTCGAAGCGGCCCTCGCTCAGGATGTCGAGCGTGGCGGCCTCCTTGGCCAGCACGGCGGGGTGGCGGTAGTCGTTGCTGAGCACGAGCACGCCCACCCGGAGCGTGGTGGTGGCGTCGGCCGCCGCCATGAGCGCGGCGACGGGCGCCAGCTGGTCGTCGAGGTGGTCCGAGACGGTGAGGCGGTGGTAGCCGAGGTCCTCGACCTTCCGGGCCAGCTCCCGCCACGACCGGGCGGTCACCTCGGGCGGCGACGAGCACTGGACGCCGAAGCGGAAGGGCGGGAGGGCAGAGGGAGGCATGGTCTCGCAGGCGGTGGCGGGGAAGGGGCCGTCATCGGACCCGTCCGGGGCCGCCAGCGTTTCACCCCGGCCGTCGCGCCCCGCCACGGGTTGCGCAGGCGACGCAGGTGCGCGTGCCGGGGACAGCCCGCAGCCGCTCGAGGCCGATGGCCCGACCGCAGACCTCGCAACGCCCGAAGCCGGGCCGGGCCGAGGCGGCGATGGCGAGGTCGAGGTCCACGAGCTGGCGGCGCGCCTCGCGGGCGAGGGAGCTGACCTGGGCCCGTTCGTAGGCCGTGGTGCCGTCGGGGTCGTGCTCGTCGTCGGGCGGCTCCAGGTCGGCCGCGTCCACGAGCTGCTGGAACGCCAGGTCGAGCGAGGCCAGCTGGTCGGCGACCCGGGTGCGGGCGTCGAGGAGCTCGGCGTGCAGGGCCGAGCGCTCGGCAGCGGTCAGGTCGTCGGGGGCCACGGGCCCGCCCTACCCCATCGGCGCCCGATCGGGAGGTCGGCTCCGGGCAGGTGGTAGGTTCCCGGGCGCAGTCAAGGGAAGCCGGTGTGAGTCCGGTGCGGTCCTCGCCACTGTGACCAGGGAGCGAAGCTGATCTCCACCACGGGAACTCCCGGGCTCCGGCCCGGCCGGGAAGGTGCAGCGGAGCGTCGATCTGGGAGCCAGGAGACCTGCTGCGCACGAACCACGAGTTGATGGAGAACCCTCCGAGATGGCTGCGATCACCACCCCCACCAGCGAGACCACGGTCGGCGAGCACGTCAACGTGCCCACCTGGTCCCTCCTCCTGCTGGCGTTGGCCCTGTTCGGGTCCTACGTCATGCTCCAGGAGAACGGGCTCATCATGAGCAACTGGATGGCCGTGCACGAGTTCTTCCACGACGCTCGCCACGCCCTCGGCTTCCCCTGCCACTGATCGCATCGGGACCGACAACATGACCCTCACCATGAAGGGGTTCGTTCTGCGCGGGCTGGCTGCCGGTGCAGCTGGTGGCGCGGCCTGGGCCCTGTTCCTCCGCTTCGTCACCGAGACCCAGATCGGCTTCGCCCTCGAAGTTCGAGGACGCCACCGGCATCGGCGCCCCGCCCGGGGAGGCGGCGATGTACAGCCGCAGCACCCAGCACTGGGGCGGCATGGCCGGCGCCCTGCTCTACGGCATCGTCCTCGGCGTGGTCATCGCGGTGATCATCGCCGCCCTGCACCACCGCATCGCCTCGCGCAACGAGTTCGGCCGAGCGGCCCGCGTGTGCACGGCGGCCTTCGTGGCGCTCGTGGCCATCCCGATGGCGAAGTACCCGCCGAACCCGCCCACCGTCGGCAACCCCGACACCGTGAACTCGCGCACGTCGGCCTTCCTGCTCCTGATGGGCGCGTCGATCGTGCTCGTGTTCGTGGCCTTCTTCGCCTGGCAGTGGTTCAGCGAGCGCGGCATCGACGGTGCCAAGCGCTTCGGCGCGGTGGGCGGCGGGCTCGCCGTGCTGGTGGCGGCGTTCTTCGCCATCTGGCCGCCGAACCCCGACGCCGTCAACCCGCCCGACAGCGACGCCGCCCCCGCCCTCGTGGTCGCCGACGGCGCGCCGAAGGCGGTGCTCGACCAGATGCTGGCCACGGCCCGCACGAACGACGACGGCTACCTCCGGGACCCCGGGTCGCCGGACGAGGCCCTCGACCTGAGCAAGATCCAGGACGGTTCGGCCCTCAAGGGCACGCCGGTGGCGGTCAGCACCTCGAAGCTGGTCGACCACGGCTACACCACCGCCGTGTGGCACTTCCGCATGCTGGCCATCGCCGGCTACGCGCTGATGTTCGCGGTGTTCGCCACCACGTTCGGCCTCCTGGCCGACCGCAAGGCGCCCGCCGAGGCCCGCGCCACCGTCGGCAACGGCGCCGCCGGCACCGCCGGCGCCTGAGGTTCGGGGCCGAGGCCCGCATGGATCGCGACGGAGGGGCCCGGGACGACGACCGTCCCGGGCCCCTCGCCGCGCTGGCCCACCCCGATGCCCGCCGGCGCTTCGTCGTCGCTCCCGCCACGGGATCGGCGCCGGAGGCCGACGGCTGGGTGCGCTACGACGACCTGGCGTCGGCCGCCGCCGTGCGGGTGCGGCGGCGGACCGACCCGGTGGCGGGGCTCGGCATCGAGGAGCTCACCGCCGCCATGGCGTTCCACGCCGTGGCGGTGCCGGTGGTCGACCTGGCCGTGTCGCTGCTGGTGCTGGGCGGGCCGCAGGTCCGGCTGCGCGGTCGACGGCTCTGGGCCCGGTCCGAGGGCCACGCCGTGACCGAGGTGGCGGTCGACCCCGAGGCGTTCGGGCCCGCCGAGCCGGCGTCGGCCGATCCCGACGCAGCGGCCGCCGACCTCGTCGCCGTGCTCGGCGCGGCGGCGTCGCTGGACGAAGGCGACGTGGCGCTGCGGTGGGGTGCGGTGGCCGACCTCGTGGTGGTGCTGGCCCTGGTGGCGGCCCGCCGCCACGGTCGCGACCAGCAGGTCGTCCGAGCGCAGGCCGACGCGGTGGTGGCCGGGCTGCGGGCCCGGCGGCCCCACCCCGATCGCCCGCCGGGGGCGCTGGCGGTGCCCGGCCCCACGGGCGACGTGCTGGTGCTGGCCCACCGCTCGACGTGCTGCCAGTGGCACCGCGCGGCCCGGGCCCTCGACGCCGCGACCGTGGCCGAGGCCCGCTGCGCCGACTGCCCGTCGCTCGACGCCGCGACGTGCACCGCCCGCCTCGCCGCGCTGGCCGCCGACGGGGGCCTCGGCGAGCCCTGACGGGCTCCGGGCACTCAGCGCCGACCGGCCGGGTACTCATCGCCGGGGCCGGCCCAGCGGTGAGTGGTGCGCACGCGATCGGCTCGTGGTGGGGTCCGGGCATGGGACTGGACGAGCTGCTGGCACGCGTCGCCGACGATGCGGCGTTTCGTCAGCTGGTGCGGACCGATCCGCGCCGGGCGCTGGCGGGCGAGCACCTCGACGCCGACGAGCTGCGGCGGCTCGACCGGGCGGTGCGCGCTACCGAGGCGTGAGCCGGTCCCCGAGCTCGTCCCGGCCGGAGATCCCCAGCTTGGTGAAGGCCCGGTAGAGGTGGTTCTCCACCGTGCGCTCGGACACGAAGAGGCGGTCGGCGATCGCCCGGTTGCTGAGCCCGTCGGCGGCGAGCCGGGCCACCTCGCCCTCGCGGGTGGAGAGCTCGGCCGAGGCCGTGCGGTCGCCGAGGATCGGGGTGGCGGCGCCCGGGCAGCGGGCCGCCAGCTCGGCGCTGCGGGTGGCGCACCGCGAGGCGTCACGGGCGGCGCCTGCCGCGCGGTGGGCCCGGGAGGCGTGGGCGGCGGCCTCGGCGGCGTCGAGCAGCGCGCCCTGGGCCTCGAAGGCCGCGGCGAGCCGCTCGAGGGCGGGGGCGTCGGCCGCGACGACGGCCTCGGCCAGCTCGGCCCAGCGGCGGGCCAGCGAGCCGACGGGTTGGAGCCCGCCGAGCACCGCGGCGGCCTCGGCGGCGGCGCCCATGGCCAGCAGGTCGCGGCCCGCCTCGGCGGCGAACGTGGTGAGACCCGTCCCGGCGGCGCTCGCCGCCGCCTGCGCGGCCGCTCCCGGCCCGTCCTCGCCCGACAGGAAGGCCACCCAGGCCCGAGCGCGGGAGAGGCGAGCCTCCTGCATGGTGAACCCGCGACCGTCGCACGCCTCGGCCCGGGCGACCGCTCGGGCTGCGTCCTCGGTGCGGCCGGCCAGGGCGTGGGCGAGGGCGAGGGAGGCCGCCGCCCAGCGCGCCATGCCGCTCTGCCCGGCGTCCAGCCACGCCTGCTCGCCCTCCGCGTAGGCCCGGGTGGCCCCGTCGACGTCGCCCCGGCGCATGGCCACCTCGCCCACCGTCGTGGCCGCCCACGCCTGGGCCTGGACGCCGGGCTGGGCGGCGGCGCCGGCGTACACGAGCTCCGCGAGCTCGGTCGCCTCGGCCAGGTCGCCCTCGGCCGCCAGGCAGTAGGCCCGGGTGACCACGTGCACGCCGATGTCGCTGGCGTGGGTGGGCAGCCGGCCGGCGGTGGCCTCGACCACGCGGGCCGACACGTCGGCGCCCTCGGTCGGTCGGCCGGTGAGCAGGAGGCCCAGCGCGGCGGCGATGGCGGCGTGGCGGGCCACCATCGGGTCGGTGGCGTCGACGAGCGGCAGGGAGGCCTCGAGGGCGTCGAGGGCCCGGCCTTCGAGGGCTGCGAAGATGCCGGCCTGGGCGGCCAGCACGTCGTCCCACGGCGCCGGTAGGTCGGCGGCCGCGGCGCAGCGGTCGAGGGCGCCCTCGAGGTCGCGGAGCGCCCACCACTGCTCCTCGACCAGGCGCAGGGTCAGCGGCCCGACCTCGTCGGGGTCGGTGGCGGCGTCGACCATGCGCGACACGAGCGCGTAGGCCTCGGCCGACCGGCCGTGCTCGGCCATGGACGACGCGGCCAGCGTGACCGCCTGCATCGGCGCCCCGGCGTCGTGGGCGGCGAGGGCCAGCTCGGCGGCCAGGCGGGTGTCGCCCGCCTCGGCCGCGGTCTGGGCGGCCGCCAGCAGGCGCTCGGCCGGGGTGTCGAGGCCCCCGTCGCGCCGCCACAGCACCACGCGCAGCTCGCCGCCCGCCGCTTCGGGGCCCACGGCGTCGGCCACCTCGGCGAGCAACCGCGAGAGGCGCAGCCGGGTGAGCGCCGGCAGCTGGTCCAGCAACGCCTCGGCGTAGAGCGGGTGCGCCAGCTCCACGGCGGCGCGACCCGAGACCGGCTGCAGCAGCCCCGCCCGCTCGAGCCGCTCGGCCGCGGCGAGGTCGGTGATGCGGCCGAGGAGGTCGAGCGAGACCGGGCCGGACAGGGCGAGCAGCTCGGCGACCTCGCGCTCGTCGGCGTCGAGCGGCCCGAGGCGGGCGCCGATGAGGTCCTCGACGAGCGGGGTGCGAGCCGGTCGTCCCCGCAGCACCCAGATCCCGCCTCGCTCCTGGAGGGCGCCGTCGGCCAGCGAGCCCTCGACCAGCTCGCGGAGGAACAGGACGTTCCCCTTGCTGGTGGTGACCAGGCGATGGGCCGTGCGGCCCTCGACCGGGCCCCGCAGGGCGGCCGCCACCAGGGCCGTCGCCTCGGCGGGGCCCAGCGGCTCGATGGCCACCACGGTGAGGCCGCCGTCGGCCCAGAGCGATCGGATCGGTCCGGCGACGGGCTCCCCGGTGCGGACGGTCAGCACCACGCGGGCCCGGCCGCTGGCCACCAGCTGCTGGACGGCGGTGGCCGAGGCGTCGTCGAGCAGGTGGGCGTCGTCGACGTGCAGGACGGGGACCGCCCCGCCTGTCGCTCGGCCCCGGAGGGCGTCGGCGACGGCCTCGACCGCCCGGTGCGGCGGGGCCGAGCCCACCAGGGCGCTGAGGGCGGCGAACGGCACGGCGGTGGCGGTGGGGCTGGCGGCCACCCGGTGGGTGGGCACGTCACGCCGGGCGAGGGTGGCTCGGGCCTCGGCGGCCAGCCGGGACTTGCCGACCCCGGCGGGGCCGACCAGCACCACGCCTGGTGCCTGGTCGAGCGCGCCCAGCACCAGCTGCAGCTCGGCCTCGCGCCCGGTCAGGGGCCAGTCGGTCGGGGGGAGCGCCACGTGGCTCGTCGCTTCTGGTCGTGCGTCCGGGCGGATCGGCCGCAGCTGCTCGGGAGCCGGGCCCGCGCACCCGGATCGGCAAGAGGCTAGGCGACCTACGGTGCGGGCCATGGCGTCCCGCAACCTCTACCTGCACGAGCTCATCGACATCGTCGGGCAGGGCCAGTACGACTACATGGACCACTCCCGCAAGGAGCCCACCAACGTGATGCCCGACATGCTCACGCTGCAGGGCACGTTCTTCGTGTGCGCGGTGGGCGGCGGGCGCTGGCCCCAGGTCGTGAACGTGTGGGACGTGGGCGCCGCCGGGTGGGAGGGGTGGGCGGCCAACGTCGACCGGCTCAACCTCAAGCGCCGCAACGCCTTCTACGGCGACTGGTGGGACGAGGCCTCGAAGTGGCGCACGGGCGGCTTCGACCGGCTCTGCGGCGGCGTGCCCGGCAGCCCCACCACGGCCGAGATCGCCGAGCGCGGCGTGACCGGCACCCTCTTCGTCCACCAGCTGCTGACGGTTCGCCCCGGGGCCCCGCTCGACTACCTGGCGGCGGTCGTGGAGCAGCAGGTGCCGGTGTGGCGAGACCACGGCCACGAGCCCACCGGGATCTACGAGGTGCTCGGGAACCAGCACGAGGTGGTGGTGGTGTGGGCCACCTCCATCGCCGCCCAGACGCGGCTGCGGGCCAGCCGCGACGCCGCCCGCGGCCTCAGCGACGAGGTGGAGGGCGACGACCGCCTCGTGGCCTGGGAGCGCGAGGCCGCCACCTACGTCACGGGGGGCGACACCCACCTCATGACCCCGCTGCCGGGCACCGTCTACGGCCCTGAGTCCTGGGACGAGGCCACGCTGGAGCAGTGGTTGGGCCCGCCTGCTTGACGGCAGTTGTGTGACATGCGACTGTGCCGTGTCACACAAGTGGGGGTGGCACGAAGGGGATGCACATGGGCAAGCAACGGGCTCGGATCGTCGCGGTGGTGCTCGCCGCCGGCCTGTTGGCGGGAGGCTGCACCAGTTCCGACCCCTCGGGCTCCGACGGTGCCGCCAAGCCGACCGCCACCACCGGCCCCGGCAGCGGCGCCAAGGCGACCGGGCGGTTCGCCACCGACCTCGACGTCGACGTCGACGCCGACACCAAGACGGCGAAGGCGACCTTCGAGGTCGATCCCGGGACCGAGGAGGTCACCGTCACCGGCCTCGAGCCCAAGGCCCGAGCCTCCCTGGTGAAGGACGGCAAGCGCCTCGTGGTGCTCAAGGCCGACACGTACGGCCAGGCCCACTTCGCCTACCTGCCGGCCAAGCTGGCCGAGTTCCAGACCGGCGCCGGGGGCAAGCTCCCCTTCGCCGAGGGCTACCTCGTGGAGGCGGGCAAGGGCTACACCGTGCGGGCCGAGGACACCGACCCCGTGCAGGTCTCGAAGCCGTTCACCGTGCTCGGCCGCGACGACCACCCCGACGGGGCGTTCTTCGACGAGCAGGCCGGCAAGCTGGTGCCGAAGGGCGACGAGACCGACCTCTTCGGCTACGTCACCATGCGCGACGGCGTGGAGCTGAGCGTCAACGTGCGCCTGCCCGGCCCTGCCAGCAAGGGCCCGTACCCCACGGTGGTCGAGTACTCCGGCTACGGACCGGCCAACCCGGACGCCACCGAGCCCGGCTCGATGATCGCCGGCCTCCTCGGCTACGCCACCATCGGCGTCAACATGCGCGGCACCGGCTGCTCGGGCGGGGCGTTCGACGTGTTCAACACCGCCCAGCAGGTCGACGGCTACGACGTCATCGAGGCCATCGCCCGCCAGCCGTGGGTCAAGGGCCACAAGGTCGGCATGGTCGGCCTCTCCTACTCCGGCATCACCCAGCTCTACGTCGCCGCCACCCGGCCGCCGAGCCTGGCCGCCGTCACCGCCCTGTCGGTCATCAAGGACCCGTGGCTGCAGCAGTGGCCCGGCGGGGTCTACAACGGGGGCTTCACCAAGTCCTGGCTCGACGAGCGGGACAAGGAGTCCTCGGCCACCGGCACCTCCTGGGTGGCCAAGCGGATCGAGGGCGGCGACGCCACGTGCAAGGCGCACCAGCGCCTGCGCGAGCAGAACATCGACTTCCAGGCGTTCGGCGAGTCGCTCGTCCACCGGCCGGCGCTCACCGACGGGCGCGACCTGTCGAAGCTGGTGTCGAAGATCGACGTGCCGGTGTACCTGACCGGTGCGTGGCAGGACGAGCAGACCGGCCCGCAGTTCGCCGACATGCTCGGGAACTTCACCCACGCGCCCGTCAAGCGGTTCACGATGTTCAACGGCCGCCACCCCGACGGCTACACGCCGCTGGTGCTCACCCGCTGGTACGAGTTCCTCGAGCTCTTCGTCGACCAGGAGGTGCCGCGCATCGCCCCGGGCCTGCGCGCCGCCGCACCCTCGGTGTTCGAGGACGAGTTCGGCGTCGCCGGGCTGAACTTCGAGCCCGACCGCTTCACGAAGTTCGCCGACGACCAGTACGACGAGGCGCTGCAGGCCTACGAGGCCGAGCCGGACGTGCGGGTGCTCTTCGAGAGCGGCGCCGGCGGCAAGGTCCCCGGGTCGCCGCAGGCCACGTTCGAGACCACCTACGCCTCCTGGCCCCCCAAGGGGACCGAGGCCCGGTCCTTCTACCTCGGCGACGACGGCGCCCTCGGTGCGAAGGCGCCGGCCGACGAGGCCGCCGACACCTTCGCCAACGATCCGGCCTCGGCATCGAAGACGTTCTTCGGCAAGAGCGGGTACTCGCTGCTCGACCCCACCTGGGACTTCGACTGGACCCGGTTCGGCACGGGCAAGGCGCTCTCCTACGTCACGAAGCCGTTCACGGACGACACCGTCCTGGGCGGTCCCGGCTACGCCGAGCTCTACGCCAGGGTGCCCGACGGCGACGCCGACGTGCAGGTCTCGATCAACGTGATCCGCCCGGACGACACCGAGTGGCACGTCACCACCGGCCTGCTGCGCCTGAGCGACCGGAAGACCGACAGCCGGTCGAAGGGCCTCTACGTCGACCGCACCTACAGCGAGGCCGACAGCCGCAAGATGCCGGCCGGGGAGTTCGTGCCCGTGAAGGTGGCGTTCCCGTCGTTCGCCCAGGCCTTCCGCAAGGGCGACCGCCTGCGGGTGGTCATCTCGAGCCCGGGCCGGGACTTCGGGGCGTGGAGCTTCGCCGACATCGGCGACCCCGGCACGGCACGAGACATCGGGCGCGGCGGTGGCCAGGCCTCCCGCCTGGTGCTCGGCGTCCTGCCGGGCATCGACGAGGTCCCGCCGCTCGACGCGCCGTGCCCCTCGCTGCGGGGCCAGGCCTGCCGCCCGTACCAGCCGAGCACGAACGAGCCGGCCGGGTGACCGATCCGGCGGGGAACCGGCGGGGGCGGGAGACCCGCCGCCGGATCCTGGCCGTCGCCGAGGAGCGCTTCGCCGAGCGGGGGATCGAGCTCACGCTCGACGAGGTCGCGCGGGCGGCGGCCACCACCCGCATGACCGTCCACCGCCACACCGGCGGGCGCGAGGCCCTCGTCACCCACCTGGTGCTGCGGGCCACGGGCCGGCTGGCCGAGTCGCTGCGGGCCGTGCTCGACGCCGATGCGCCCTTCGGCGACCGGCTCGTCGGCGCCCTCTTGATGACCGTGTCGGAGATCCGCAGCGCCCCGCACCTGACCGGCCTCTTCACCGCAGGGGACCCCACCGGTGCGTGGCCGGTGCTCGATCCCGACGACCGGGTGCTGGCCGCCATCCACGCCTTCTTCGAGCCCTACCTGGCGGCGGCAGCCGCCGACGGCCTGCTGCGCCACGCCCCCGAGCCGACCCTCGACTGGTTGCTGCGCCAGGTGCTGGTGTTCGTGCTGGTGCCGGTGGCGGCGCCCACCGACGCCGACGTGCGCGAGCAGCTCGAGGCGTTCGTCCTCCCGGCGGTGCTGCGCGCCGCCTGAGCCGGCCTCGTCCGGCGGTCGGTGCGTCAGCGCAGCGAGGAGGCCACGCGCAGGGCCTCGGCCACCGTGAGGTCGCCGGCGACGGTGAAGACCACGCCGTCGGCCACGCCCCAGAGGCGGGCCCGGCCCCGCGGATCGGCGCTGACCTGCACCCGGGCCTGGTTGAACCGGCCGTCGCCCAGGGTGCGGGTGGTGGTGCCCGGGCTGGTGGCACCGGCGGCGGCGAACGGGTCCTGCCAGGCCTTCGGGTCGTCGCCGGCCTCCCGGGTGGTGACCGTGATGCGCTCCGGGCCGCGCTGGTAGGCGATCGACTGCACCGCCCGGTCGGGCGGGTTGGCACCACCGCCGGTGGACCGGGCCCCGGCCGCCGGCTCGCCTCGGACGAAGACCGACGAGAGCTCGAAGCCCTCGGGCAGGGCGGCGGGCGTGACGGCCTGGCCCCGGCCCAGCACGACGACGGCCGGCAGGTCGGTGGCCAGGAACCCGAACCGCTCGACCTGGGCGCCGGCGGGCAGCGCCGGGACGAAGGTGTCGTCGGGCAGGTCCGAGGCGGGTGTCCAGCCGCTGAAGCGGATGCGGCGGACCAGGGCACCGCCCCGATGGCGTTCGATGCGCACGGGCAGGCCGTCGGACCGTCGGACCTCGATCTCCCACGCCTCGGTGGCCCCGTCGGGGCCGGTGCCGAGCGAGCGGCGGGCGGTCCAGGTGCGCATGGCGCCCCGTCGGGTGGCGCCGGCCCGGGCCGAGGCCCGGCTGCGCAGGATCGTGCCCGCCGACTGGAGGTCGGCGAGGAACCCGGGCGCGTCGGCGGACGGATCGGGCCCGCCGGCCGACAGGCCCTCCTGGCCCGAGCCCAGGACCGTGGCGGGCGCGCCGTCGCGGCCGGCGAGGGCCGCGACGTGGCGGGACAGGCCGAAGCCGGCTGCGTAGCTGGCCTGCTCGATGGCGTCGGTGCGGCCCGTCGACCAGGAGCCGTCGTCGGCGATGGTGAGCCGGTTCTCGGTGCGGGACCGGGAGCCGTCGGTGCCGACCTCGTCGACGCGGACGTCGACCCGGAGGAACCGCGAGGCGCTCAGCGCCGTCGCCATGGTGTCGGCCAGCTCGGCGTCGCTCACCGAACCGTCGGGGGTGCGCCCGCTGAGGCCGATGGTGACCGCGGCCGCCACCAGCCCGAGCACCACCAGCACCGCGGCGGCGAGGGCCAGCGGCTTGCCCCAGCGACGGCGGGGCCGCTGCTGCTCGGCCCGATCGGCCAGCGTCTCCACGGGCGTGCTGGGCGGGCGGGTGGGGAGGCGGCCCTCGCTGGGGTGGACCCGGGCCAGGCGGGCCGCCGGGTCGATGGTGGGCGCCGCCGGCCGCTCGCGCTCGGCCAGCAGGCGGCGGCCCAGGTCCGGCCAGAACGCGTCCGATCGTGACGGGACGTCGACGGACGCCAGGATCCGCCGTCGACGGGCCTGGGCCTCGTCTCGCGCGCTGCTCGGCCTCCTCGACGGCACGACGAGCAGCCTGGCGCTCGGCGGCGAGCGCCAGGCCCTCGGCCTCCGCCACCCGGCGGGCGGCCTCGGCCGCGGCGCGGGCACGGGTGGGCTCGGCGTGCTCGGCCCAGTCGGGCACGGCGAACGGGTCGGCCGGGGCCGTGTCGACGGACGGCCCGCCGGTGGCCGGTGCCACCTGGGGGGCCGCAGGGTCGGCTCCCGGTTCGGCGCCCGCCCGCGCCGCCGGGCTCCGGCGCCTCACCGGTCCCCGGCGCCTCATCCGGCTCCGGCCCCGGGTCGGGCAGCAGGTCGAGCGCCCGGCGCGCCGCAGCGAGGCGCTCGGTGGCCCTCGCCAGCGGGGTGTCGAACGCGTCGGCCACGGCCTCGGGCAGGAAGCCCTCGAGGTCGACCATCACCGCCAGGGCTCGCTGGTCGGGGGACAGCCGCCGCAGGGCGGCCACCACGTCGTCGGGCGGCGGCGGATCGGCGGCGACGGGCCGGGTCGGTTCCGGGCCGGTGCGGGGCTGGCGGCGCCGGGGGTCCCGGCCGAGGCGACGCAGCTCGTCCGGCGCGGCGAGGAACGCCAACCGGTGCAGCCACAGGCCGGGCGTGCGATCGGCCTGGTAGCGGGGGAGGGCCCGATAGGCGCTGAGGTAGGCCGTGGCGAGCACGCGGTCGGTGGAGCCGGTGGCCCCGAGCACCTGGTGCACGAACGGGCGCAGGTGGCCGTCCCAGTGCTCGATCACGCGGGCGAACGCCGCGGGATCGCCGCGGCGCGCCGCGACCAGCAGGCCGACCGGGACGTCGGCCGGACCCGACCTCGGCCGCGAGGCCCCAGGGATGTCGGGCGAGGGGGGAGCGCTTCGGGCGGGCACCGGGCGACCACCGTACCGGCCCCGCCGCCGGACATCGGGGGCACCACGGCCGGCGCCGGCGCCCGTGACCGGAGGTCGCCGCACCCGGTGCGCGAGACTGCTGCACCCCTCTTCGAGCGGGATCGAAGCGGGCAGCGAGAACGGAGCGGTCGTGGAACCGAGCAGAACTGGACATCGATCGGGAACGCGCGGGCGCCTTCGGGCGTCGATGCCACCTGTGACCCCCTCTTCCCTTCGCCGCCTCGCCGCCCCCGTCCTGCTCGCCTCGGTCCTGCTGGTCGCGTGCGGCGGCGGCTCGTCCGACGATGCCGCCCCGAGCACCACGGCGCCCTCGGGCATCGACGCCGGCAGCTCCACCACCGCCGCGGCCGGGTCGAGCACCACCACCGAGGCGCCCACCACCAGCACCACGGTCGCCCCCACCACCACGACGACCACCGCGCCGCCCGACCCCACGCTCGCCACCGAGCCCGCCGGGCCCATCCAGTCCGGCTCCAAGGGCGTGCGCACCCGGGCCCTCCAGCAGGCGCTGAAGGACCAGCACTACGACCCGGGCGAGGTCGACGGCGCCTTCGGCGGCAAGGTCACCATGGCCGTCTGGGCCTTCCAGGCGCTCCACGGGCTGCCCCGTGACGGGATCGTGACCCCCGAGCTGGAGGCCCAGATCCTGGCCAAACCGGCCCAGTCGATGCTGCGCCCCAACCTCGGCCCCACCCACACCGAGGTCGACCTCACCGGCCAGGTCATGATCGTGTGGCGCGACGGCGCCCCCCACCCTCATCACCCACGTGTCGAGCGGCAGCGGCAACGCCTACTGCGAGGACACCGACCAGGGGAAGAACTGCGGCGACGCCGTCACCCCCACCGGGGTCTACCGCTACCAGCGTCGGATCGACGGCTGGCGCGAAGCGCCCCTCGGCCGCCTCTACAAGCCGGTGTACTTCAACGGCGGCATCGCCGTGCACGGCGCCCCGTCGGTGCCCAACCACCCCGCCAGCCACGGCTGCGTGCGCATCCCCATGAGCATCGCCGAGTACTTCCCCTCCCTCGTCGCCAACGGCGACACCATCGAGGTCTTCCGCTCCTAGGTGCTGGCGCACCTTCTCGCACCAGACCTCGCTGGTGTCCCCTTGGTCGGCGGCCACCTCGCGCCCCGGCGGGTCGCAGCGCACCGTTGCGCTCGGCCAGGGCCTCGCGAGCCGTCTTCCCCGCTCTCGGGCTCGCTTCGCATCGCCCGGGCCGCTCGGGCCCTCTCGCCTTCGGCGAACGGCGAGCCGACCGCCGGCGCTGGCGGGCTGGCGCGGCCCTGCTCCGGCCGAGGCGGGTGGTCTGCGGGATCGGACGTAGGGTCAGCGCACCTCGGGAGCGTCGCCTCGCTTGGGCTGGACGGCCGTCACGGCTTCGTCGCCCATCGCAGGCCGGACGCCGCGACCTGGGCGCCGCCGCCCGTCGTGGCCCGGCCCGTCGACACGAGGAGCACCGCCATGCCCGAGAAGTCCCCGCAGCGCCCCGCCGGAAAGAAGGCCGGCAAGTCCCTCAAGGAGAAGCGCGAGGCCAAGCGCGACAAGAAGGCGTCGGGCAGCAGCAACGCTCGCTGACGGCCGACCCGCTCGGCCGCTGACCCGGTCGAACGCTGGCCCGCTCGAGGGCGGCGGCCGGTCCCGCTGGGCCGGCGGCTCGCCGAGCCGGTGTGGGCTGGCAGGTCGGTCGGTCAGGCCTTGGCGATGATGGTCTCGCCGAAGGCGCCGTAGGCCTCCACCGCCGCGTCGGGGTCCCACGCCAGGGGCGGGACGATCAGGCGGTGGACGCCGAGGGCCGCCATCTCCTGCACCGCTCCCAGCGGGTCGGCGCCGCCGATGGCGGCGGCGCCGGCGGTGATCTCGATCGAGGCGGGATCGCGCCCGGCGTCCTCGGCGGCCTGGCCCATCACCTCGAACAGGTGGGCCAGGGCCTCGGGCGAGCCCTTGCCGGGGAAGAAGCCGTCGCCCAGGCGGCCGGCGCGGCGGGCGGCGGCCTCGCTGTGGCCGCCCACGATGATCGGCACCGTGCCGTTGGTGGGCGTCGGCAGGCTGATGGCCTTCTCCCAGACCTGGTAGCCGTCGTCCAGGGTGACCGGCTCGCCGGTCCAGAGGGCGCGCATGGCGGCGACGTAGGCGTCGGTGCGCTTGCCCCGACCGGCGAACGGCACGCCGAGGGCATCGAACTCCTCCTCGAGCCAGCCCACGCCGATGCCGAGCCGCACCCGACCGCCCGAGAGCCGGTCGAGGCTGGCGACCTCCTTGGCCACCACTGCCGGGTTGCGCTGAGGGAGGATGAGGATGCCGGTGCCGAGCAGCAGGGTGTCGGTGACCGCGGCCACGTAGGCGAGCCACACCAGGGGGTCGGGGATGGCCGAGGTCTCGCCGCCCGGCATCCGGCCGCTGCGGGCGTAGGGGTACGTGCTCTCGTAGTCGGCCGGCACCAGCACGTGCTCGACGGTCCACACCGAGTCGAAGCCGGCGGCCTCGGCGGCCCGCATGCAGCCGGCGGCGGTGGGCCCCTCGGCGAGGGGTCCGGAGTTGGCGAAGGCGATCCCGAAGTGCATGGGGCGGGACCGTACCGGCCGGTCGGCGCCGGTGCTGTCGCCCGTCGCTGCCTGTCCGTCCGCCTAGCACACGACTGGAGTCTCGTGGTGGACCAGAACTACGGTGACCGGGGTCACGACCGGTGAGCAACACCCGCTGGCCGTACGGCTCCGGCCGATCGCCTGGCAGCCCCCAAGGGGGAGGGCGCCGCGATCGGCCGGCGCCGCGCGCCGGGGCCCGCACGCCACCCGGTGCGCCCGCCGGGCGCCTAGCTTCCGGCTCCGGCTCGGTCGACCGGTTGGAGCAGCGATGGACGCAGGGTTCGTGATCGAGGGCGGCACGCCGGAGTCCCGGGAGCTGGTGGGCCGGATCGCCCGCGCCGTCCGCCTGTCGGAGCGGTCCAGCCAGCTCGCCTACGACGACGGGCCGGGTGTCCGGGCCTGGTGGACCGAGCTCACCGGGCAGGTCGTCGACGAGACGTTCCGCCTCATCCCGCCGCTGCGCTCCGACCACGGCACCTCCATCCGCGTCGGCCGCGACGTGTTCATCAACCACGGCTGCACCCTCAACGACATCGGCGGCATCACCATCGGCGACGAGGTCCTGATCGGGCCGAACGTGAGCCTGCTCAGCTCGGGCCACCCGCTGGACCCGGCCACCCGCCGCCGGACCATCACCGCGGCGCCCATCGTCGTGGAGCGCAACGTCTGGATCGGTGCCGGCGCCACCGTCCTGCAGGGCGTCACCATCGGTGCCGACGCCGTGGTGGCCGCCGGCGCGGTGGTCACCCGCGACGTCCCCGCCGCCACCCTGGTCGCCGGCGTGCCCGCCCGGGTCGTTCGCTCGATCGACTCGCCACCGACCTGAGCCGACCTCGCCTGCGTCGGGCGGCGGCTCAACCGGCGACGGTCGGTGCCGATGGAGGCCCATGGCGGACGCAGAGGCCGAGCGCACCCCGAGGGCACGACGGCCTCGTCTGGTGGCCGCCGGGCTGGCGGTCGCCCTCCTCGGCACCATCGGCGTGGGCTGGCGCCAGGCCCATCGACCGAACCCTGCGCCGACGTTCTGCACCGCCGACGGCTACCTGCTCGACGACGGCACGTCGCTGCAGCGGGACCCCGACCGCGGCTGCCGCTGGGTCGACGAGGACGGCACCCCGGCGACGCTGCCGCGCGCCGCACGCTGAGCGCCGCCCGTAGGGTCTCCGGGGTGCGGAGGAGGGCGACGGCCGGGGAGCGCGGTGGGACCGGTCTCCGTCGCGCCGCGGCGCTGCTCGGCGTGGCCGCGATGGTGGTGCTCGCCGCGACGGCGTGCTCGTCGGGCGACGGGGCCGACCGGGCCATCGGATCCGCGACCACGACGACGCGGCCGACGGCGACCACCGCCACCAGCACACCGGTGCCCACCGCCCCGACGGTGCCGGCGGGCACGAAGGACTGCGGCATCACCGGCGCGCTCTCGGGGTGGCCCACCACGACCATCTCGCCGCCCGGCGCCTACGCGTGCCTCGTCGACGCCCTCGCCGCCGGCACCCCGGCGCAGATGCGCGCCATCGTCGCCGGCGACCACCCGAGCGGCCGGCAGACCGCCGACGGCTACGACGTGCCCGCCCGCCGCGTCACCACCTGGCTGGTGGTGGGGGTGCGCGAGGTCCGCGAGACCGTCGACCTCACCGACGACGGCGGCACCGCCACCACCCGGACCTGCACCGGCCTGACGGAGGCTGCGGTCGGGTCGCCACCCGAGGCGACCGGCTGCTCGTAGCTCGCCGAGCCCGGTGGGCACGACCGCACCGCGCCGAGGTGCGCGCCGGCCCCGAGGTACCGTCGCCCAGGCGAAGGCGAAGGCGACGGTGGAGGTGGCCATGGCGGCGGCAGGATCGCAACGGCGGGGCCAGGCGGGCATCCTGCCGACCATCGGTGCGCTGGCGGCGGCCCCGTACGCCGTCGCCGTGCTCGGGATCGGCGTTCGGGGGCTCGGCGAGGAGACCTATCCCCGGGCCCTCGGCCTGCGGTGGAGCTCCGACCTCCGCCCGACGTTCCCGCACGGCGGCGTGGCCATCGTGTTCGGGCTCCTCGCCCTCCTCGTGGGCGTGTTGATGGTGGTGACCCTGGTGGCGACGGTGCGCGGCGACCGCGGTGCCCGCTGGCTGGCCATGGGCTGGCTGCTCGTCGCGATCCCGATCACGTACCTCCTCGCCCGGGACCCGGATCGCAGCCGCCGGTGCTTCGTCGACGGCTACGGCGGGCGGACCGTGTGCGCTTCGGCCACGACGGTCACCATCCGGGACTTCGTCCTGCTGGCGCTGCCGGCCGTCGTGGCGCTCGTCTGCTTCGCCTGCACCCGGGCCCATCGGCCCGCCGACGAGGCGGCCGTGAGCTCGTCGGCGGTCGCCGGCCCGGGCGTCGACGATCAGGTGGTCGGCACCGGGGCCTGACCCGCGGGCATCGGGGGCCGGCCGTCGGTGGTGCAGCGCCGCATGCGGCGGAGGTGGGGGTGGTGGTCGGTGAGGGCGCGGTGGGTGGTGCTCGACTCGTCCCAGATGGCCACGTCGCCAGCGGACCAGCGCCACCGGACCTGGACGGCGGCGTCGTCGACCTTGGCGTGCAGCAGGTCCAGCAGGCGTCGCCCGTCGACCGGGTCGATGCCGAGCAGGCGGCTGCCGTAGAGCGGTGACAGCCACAGCGCCGGCCGCCCCGTCCGCTCGTGGCGGCGGACCAGCGGGTGGGACACCGGCGGGTGCTCGGCCTCGACCTGCCGGGCCACCTCGTCCCCGTGGTGGCGGCGGATGGTGGCGAGCAGGGCGGCGTCGGGGCGGTGCTCCACCTGGAGGGTGCGGCAGAGGGCGGCGAGGGCGGGGTCCAGCCGGTCGTGGAGCTCGAACCCGCTGGCCCAGAGCGTGTCGCCGCCCACCGGCGGCACGTGCAGCGCGGTGAGGAAGCCGAGGGCCGGCGGCGCCGCCGTCCAGCTCAGGTCGGTGTGCCAGTCGAAGCCGGCGGGCGGTCGCTCGGCGCTGTCCTCGATGACCGACGTGGTCGGGGTGCGACCGAGGAGCCGCGAGACCGGGTGGATCGACAGGGTGCCGAACCGGCTCGCCAGGGCGACGAGGGCGGCCTCGTCGAGGTGCTGGTCGCGGAAGAACAGGACCTGGCGCTCGGCGAGGACGTCCCGCAGGCGCTCGATCTCGTCCTCGGGCAGGTCGGCCTGCAGGTCGAGGTCGGGGACCACGGCGCCGATGGCGGTGGTGAGGCGGTCGACGGTGAACGCCGGTCGGGCGGTGCTGGTCGGCATGCGGGAGCTCCGAGGATCAGGTCGCGGCAGGGCCGGTCCACCATCCCCGAGGGTGCCGACGTGGGGCATCGGCCGAACGGCCATGCGGTCCCGGCCGAACGGCGAGTTGTCGCACCTTCGCCAGCCCTCAGCGCCCGCCGGCGAGGAGCTTGGCGACGGCGCCGACGGTGGCGAAGCCCCGCCACTCGAGGGCGGCGGCGGGCGAGTTGGTCCGGAAGGCCACCGTCCAGCCCCCGTCGGGCCGCTGCTCGTCGACCAGCCGATCGAGCTCGGCGTCGATGGTGGCCGCCGAGTAGAGCGAGCGGCTCGGGGCACCGGGTCGTGGCGCCAGCTCGATGGGGTGGAGCACCTCGCCCTCGATGCCGCCGACGACGGGGAGCGGGCCGTCGGGCACGTGGCGGCCGAGCCGGGCCACGAGGTCGGCGGCCGCGGGCTCCCGTTCGGCCACCGCGTCGAGCAGGAGCAGCGAGAACTGGACGACGTAGGCGAAGGGGGCCTCGTCGCCGCTCGCCGCCTCGTCGATGGCGGCCAGGCACCAGGCGGTGGCGTCGGCCAGCCAGGGGTCGGCGGCCAGCACGGCGTCGCCGGTGGCGGTGAGCAGGCGGTGGGCGTGGGCGACGGTCGGTGCGGTCAGCTGGAGCGACGGCTCGGTGGGGTCGGCCTCCACCCAGAAGGGGGAGCAGCCGGCCGGCTCGGCGATCGGGAGGGCGAAGGGCACCGGGCCGCCCTCGAGGGCGTTGGCGCCCAGCCAGGCCAGCAGGCCGTCGACCGGGCCGCGGGGGAGCGGTGCGCCCGCCTCGGCGGCGTCGGCCAGGGCCTCGAAGGCGTGCAGGGCCCCGGCCGGCTGGCTCTCGACGGCCCGCAGGTCGGGCTCCAGCCCGAGGCCGTAGCCGCCGTCGGGGTTCCGGTGGCCGTCGAGCGCGGCCAGGATGCGGTGGCCGGCTGCCCGCCGGTCCTCCTGGGGGAGGAGGGCGGCGAAGCGGGCCCGGTCGAGCAGGCGCCCGTGGGTGGCGAGGAACCGGGACGCAGCGGTGAGGTCGGGGCGGCGGGTGGCGGTCATGGGGTCCATGATCGGCCACGAGCGGTGGGCGGTCTTGCACGTTTCGGCCACCTGGCGCCTGCATCGGTGCTCCCGCGCTGGGGAGGGAATCGGACGCGGCACTAGGTTGCACCGGCCGCCGACCCAGGAGCCCACCACCGTGGCCGACGATCCCTCCACCCCGCCGCCTCGCGGTCCGCTGCCCGGCTGGGCGCCGCCGCCGCACGCCGTCGGGCAGAGCCGCTTCAGCCTCGGCGTGGTGGTCGCTGCGCTGCTGGTGGGCATCGCCGCCGGGGCGATCATCGCCGGTGTGGTGGTGCTCGTCTCGGGCGACGTGCTGTCCCGCTTCGGCTCGCACCCGGTGGTGGGCGAGCACGCCGAGATCGCCGAGGATGCCGACACCCCGAAGCTGGGCGACTGCCTGTCGTCCCAGCCGGCCCTGGCCGACCTGACAACGACCGACGAGGTCGTCCCCTGCAAGCGGCTGCACAAGGCGGAGGTCGTGGGCGTCGCCGAGTTCCCCACCCTCACGGTCCGCCCGCGGGACAGCCAGATCGACGACTACACCAGCGAGGCGTGCGCCCTGTCGTTCCGCGACTACGCCGGCCGCGACCCCGACACCACCCGCTACGACTTCGGCGCCGTCGTGCCGGACGACAAGGCCTGGGCCGCGGGTGACCGGCGCTTCTGGTGCCTGGTCGACTCGCGCAGCGAGGGCACCGGGGTGGGCTCGCTCCGCCGCTAGTTCTGGCCGACCGGTCGGGCCGGCGGTCGCCTGGGCCGGCTAGTTGACCTGGCGGTCGCGGCCCTCCCAGTAGGGCGCCCGGAGCTTGAACTTCTGGAGCTTGCCGGTGGCCGTGCGGGCCAGCTCGTCGCGGAACTCGATGCGCTTGGGCACCTTGTAGCCGGCCAGCTTGGTGCGGCAGTGGTCCCGCAGCTCGTCCTCGGTGGCCTCCTGGCCCGGGGCCAGGACCACGAGGGCGAGGATCAGCTCGCCCCAGCGCTCGTCCGGCACCCCGATCACCGCGACCTCGGCCACGGCCGGGTGCGAGAAGAGGGCGTCCTCGGCCTCGATGGACGACACGTTCTCGCCGCCGGAGATGATCACGTCCTTCTTCCGGTCGGAGATGGTGAGGTAGCCCTCGTCGTCGATGGTGCCGCCGTCACCGGTGTGGAACCACCCGTCGACGATGGCCTCGGCGGTGGCCTCGGGCTGCTCCCAGTACCCCTCGAGCACGTGGTTGCCCCGACCGAGCACCTCGCCCTGGTCGTCGACCGCGACCCTGATGCCGATGGCGGGGGCGCCGGCCCGCATCAGCTTCTGGGCCCGCTCGGCGGGGTCGAGGTCGTCCCACTCCTGCCGGGTGCGGTTGATGGTCAGCAGCGGCGCCGTCTCGGTGAGGCCGTAGATCTGGATGAGCTCCCACCCCAGCTCGGTCTCCACCCGCTCGATGGTGCGCGACGGCGGCGGGGCGCCGGCGACGATGATGCGGGTGCGGCCGGCGCCGGGGATGGGCCCGTCCCAGGTGGCGGCGGCGTCGAGGATCATGTTGGCGACGGCCGGGGCCCCGCACATGGCGGTGACGCCGTGCTGTTCCACCCGGCGCAGGATCTCGGCGCCGTCGATCTTGCGGATGACCACCTGCTTCACGCCCATGCCGGTGGTGCCGTAGGGCATGCCCCAGCCGTTGCAGTGGAACATCGGCAGGGTGTGCAGGAAGACGTCGCGATCGCTGATGCCGGTGTGCCAGCCGAAGGTCGTGGCGTTGAGCCACAGCGATCGGTGCGTCTGCTGCACGCCCTTGGGCCGGGCCGTGGTGCCGCTGGTGTAGTTGATGACCGCGGTGGCGCTCTCGTCGGGCTCCCAGGTAGCGGGCGCCACGCCCGCGAGGGAGCCGTCGGTGCCGAAGAGGGCGTGGTCGCTCTCCTCGCCGATGACGAAGCGGTGGGTGGCGGTCACGCCGCCGAGCACGTCCTCGAGCTCGGGGTCCACCAGCAGGACCGTGGCTCCGGAGTGCTCGATGATGTAGCGGACCTCTTGGGCGGCCAGCCGGAAGTTCACCGGCACCAGGACCCGGCCCCACCCGCTCACGCCGAAGAACGCGGTGAGGAGGCGGGCGGCGTTGTGCGACACCACGGCCACCCGCTCGCCCGGCCCGATGCCCAGCCGATCGAGCGCCACGGCCAGGGCCCGGGCCCGAGCGGCGATCTCGCGATAGGTGACCTCGCCCCAGGACGGGGCGACCTGGTCGGGCTCGTCGACGACGCCGATGCGGTCGGGGTAGACGACCTCGGCGCGGTCGAGGAAGTCGCGGATGGTGAGGGGGACCTGCATGGCCGCACGATAGGCACGGCCGCTGCGGCCGTGCTGGCCCCGAGGCCGGGCGAACGGGAGGTGAACACCTGGGCCGTGGCGTGATCGGAGGTGGGTGCCGATGGCAGGATGCCCCGGGCGTCGACGGGGGTCGACGGGGGAGGGCAGTGCCGTGGGAGACGACTCGAACCTGAACCGGCGGGTGTTCCTCGCCATGTTGGGGGCCACGGGCGCCGCGGCGGCGCTGCAGCCCAGCTGGTTCCCCCTCCCCGGGGCGGCGTCGGCCGCGGCCTCGGCGCCGAGCATCGACCCGGCGTTCCCCCCACGGCATCGCCTCGGGCGACCCCCGGCCCGACGGCACGGTGATCTGGACCCGCGTCGACCCGGCTGCGGACGCCGGCCCCGGCGTCGAGGTCACGTGGGAGGTCGCGGCCGACGACGCCTTCGCCACCGTCCTCCAGGCCGGGACGGTCACGGCCGGCGCCGCCACGGACCACACCCTCCACGTCACGCTCACCGGGCTGGCCCCCGACTCGTGGTTCCGCTACCGGTTCACCTACGGCACGGGAGCGGCCGCTCGCACCAGCCGGACGGGCCGCCTGCGGACCGCGCCGGCGCCCGGCTCGTCGCCCGACCAGCTCCGCTTCGCCTTCTGCTCCTGCCAGCAGATCAACCCGAGCTTCTACGTGGCCCACGCCGCGATGGCCGCCGAGGACCTCGACTACGTCGTCCACTACGGCGACTACGTCTACGTGAGCGACGGCGGCACCCTCACCCTCGACGACTACCGGGCCGTCTACCGCCGCTTCAAGGAGAACCCCTACCTCCAGGAGCTGCACGCCACGTACCCGATGGTGGTCATGTGGGACGACGGCGAGTTCGTGAACAACATCGACCGCCACCTCGACCCGGCTCGGTTCGCGGCGGCCAAGCAGGCGTGGTTCGAGTTCCAGCCGGTCGACCGGAACCCCGACGAGGCGGACCGGACCTACCGCGAGCTCGAGTGGGGCACGCTGGTCGACTTCCTGCTGCTCGACGTGCGCCAGTACCGCGACACCTACGTGCCGCCCAACGACGACTCCGGCCTGCTCTCGGTGACCGACACCGCGCTGCCCAGCGGGGCGGTCATCTTCGACGAGGACCGCACCTGCCTCGGCCTCGACCAGAAGGCCTGGCTGAAGGAGCGGCTCCTCGCCAGCGGCCACACCTGGCGCCACATCGGCCACGGCTACCCGTTCGTCACCCTGCGCCTCGGCGACTACGACACCCCCGCCGCCCGGGCCGACCCGCCCGCGGGCTTCCACGTGAACGGCGGCAAGTACCTCTCGACCGAGCAGTGGGACGGCTACTGGGCCGAGCGCAAGGAGCTGATGGCGTTCCTGGCCGACGAGTGCGTCGAGAACGTGGTCGCGTCGTCGGGCCAGACCCACATCTACTTCGGCGCCGGCATCCAGCCCGACTACGACGACCTCGAGGGGTCGCCCACCGTGATGTGGGAGTTCACGTGCGGCTCGCTCACCGCCGATCCCGACCCCCGGTCGTCGTACTTCCCGGACCTGCCGCGAGACGAGGCCGAGGCATCGATCCACTCGCTGGAGAAGGCCTTCCTGGGTGCCAACCCGCAGGTCGACTTCATCGACCTGCTGAACCAGGGCTACGGGATCATCACCTTCACCGCAGGCGAGGCGCGGGTGGACTTCCGGGTCATCGACACCTTCGACGAGGACGCGGTGGCCACCACGTCCAAGACCTACCGGATCCCGGTGGGCTCGCTGCCCTCGGGCGCCGGCGTCTGCGGCGCCGACGTGCCTCCCACCACCACGCCCACCACGGCTCCGCCCACGGAACCGGGTGCCGTGGCGCCGGCGTCGGGGGCCCGCCCGGTGGCCGGCGACCCGAGCTACACCGGCTGACCGGCGCTCAGGCCGGCTGGGCCAACAGGTCCTGGTAGTCGGGGTGGCGGCCGATCCAGCGGGCCACGTACCAGCACGTGGGCTCCACCTTCAGGCCTCGGGCCCGCACGTCGTCGAGGGCGTGCTGGACCAGCACCGAGGCCAGGCCCTTGCCCTCGTGGGCCGGCGTGACCACCGTGTGCGGGAACACCTCGACGCCGGCGCCGGCCGGGTGGTGCTCGGCGAAGCCGACCACCTCGTCGCCCAGCAGGACCTCGTAGCGCTGGCGGTCCGGGTTGTCGCGGACGGTGGGCTGGTCGTGCTCCGACTCCATCGGGTCACGCTATCGACGGGTGCTCCCGCAGCGGCCGGGCGACCGGCAGGTAGGGTCCGCGGCGGCGACCGCGACCCCGGAGGACCCCCATGCGCATCGGCACGTTCGTCGACGGCCTCACCCTCGACGAGCTCCTGGCCTTCGCCACCAAGGCCGAGGCCGACGGGTTCGACTCGCTGTGGGTCCCGCAGATCTTCGGGCTCGACGCCCTGGCCGCCCTCACGCTGGTGGGCCACAGCGTGCCCCGGTTGGAGCTCGGCACCGCCGTCGTGCCCACCTACCCGCGGCACCCCTCGGCGCTGGCCGCCTCGGCCCTCACCGCATCGGCGGCGAGCGGCGGCCGGCTCACCCTCGGGATCGGCCTGTCGCACCAGATCGTGATCGAGGGCATGTTCGGCTACTCCTACGACAAGCCGGTGCGCCACATGCGGGAGTACCTCGAGGCGCTGGTGCCGCTGCTGTCGCTCGAGCCGGCCGACTTCACCGGCGAGACCCTCAGCGCCAAGCTCGAGCTCTCGGTCCCCGGGGCGAAGCCGGTGCCGCTGCTCGTGGCGGCGTTGGGGCCGAAGATGCTGGAGCTGGCCGCCGAGCGCACCTCGGGCACGGTCACCTGGATGACCGGTCCGCAGACGCTGGCCGAGCACACCGTGCCCACCCTCACCAAGGCCGCCGAAGCGGCGGGCACCGGCGACATGCGGGTGGTCAGCGCCCTTCCCGTGGCCGTCACCGACGATGAAGCCGGGCTGCGGGTTCGGGCCGCCAAGGTCTTCCAGGTCTACGGCTTCCTGCCGTCCTACCGGGCCATGCTCGACCGCGAGGGTGCGAGCGGACCGGAGGACGTGGCGCTGATCGGCTCGGCGGCCAAGGTGCGGGCCGGGATCGAGCGCATGCGCGACGCCGGGGTCACCGACTTCGTGGCCGTCGAGTTCCACACCGACGAGCCGGTGGCCACCGCCACCCGCGAGCTGCTCAAGGAGCTGCTGTGACCGACCTCGATCCCGCCCGTCTGCGCTACCGCGTCCTCACCGGGCCGGACGACGCCGCCTTCTGCCGGCGGGTCAGCGATGCGCTGGAGGAGGGCTACGTGCTCCACGGCTCACCGTCGATCACCACCCGCCACGGCGAGGTGTGGGTGGCCCAGGCCGTGGTCCTCGGTCCGCGAGCCCTGGCCTGATCGGCTGGTCGCTGCGGCGAACTATTGACAGCCTGACTGTCGATACTTAGCCTGCGGAGGTGGGTGCGACGGACGTGGGGGACGGACGACGGCAGCGCTCCGAGCGCAGCCGGGCCGCGGTCATCGACGCCCTCCTCGCCTGCTACGACGAGGGCACGGTGTCGCCTTCGGGCGCCGAGATCGCCGCCCGGGCCGGGGTGTCGGAGCGCTCAGTCTTCCGGCACTTCGAGGACCTCGACGCCCTGGCCAACGAGGCCTTCGAGCGACAGTTCGCCCGCGTCGCCCCGTTCTTCGCACCGCCGCCAGCCGACGGCACCCGGACCGAGCGCATCGCCGCCCTGGTCGAGCAGCGGTCCCGGCTCCACGAGCGGATGGCCAACCTGTCCCGCGCCGCCACCCACCACGCCGCCCGCTCGGCCACCATCGCCCGCCGGGTCCGCGAGCGCCAGGCGTTCCTGCGCGCCCAGGTCGAGCGCCAGTTCGCCACGGAGCTCGACGTCCTCGCCTCGAAGGACCGACGGCTCCTGCTCGCCGCCCTCGATGGCGCCGTCGGCATGGAGGGCGTGGCCTACCTGCGCACCGCCGCCGACGTGGGGCCGCGCGACCTCCGGGTCGTGCTGGCCCGGACCCTCTCCGCCCTGCTCGCCACCACCGACCTCCAGGAGCTCCCATGATCGCCACCTCGTCCGCACCGCTCGCCGGGACCTCGAACGATGCCTGAGGGCGGCGGGCCCTGGTCCGACGACGTCCTCGCCGCGGCGGCGGCCGAGGTCGCCGCGTGGGAGGCCGGTGGCGAGCGCATCGCCGCCGGCGACGACCAGGTCTGGTTCCGCGTGCTCCCCGCCACGGCCGACGCCGGCAACCTGCCGCTCCTGGTGCTCCACGGCTTCCCCACCTGCTCGTTCGACTGGCGGCTGGTGGTCGACCGGCTGCGGGCCGAGCGCGACGTGATCGTCCTCGACCTGGTGGGCTTCGGCCTCTCGTCCAAGCCGGACCAGCGCTACGGGCTGCGGGGCTACGCCGACGGGGTCGAGGCCGTGGTGGCCCACCTCGAGCTCGAGTACGTCGACCTGGTCACCCACGACCTGGGCGACTCGGTGGGCGGCGAGCTCCTGGCTCGGTCGCTCGACGGGACGCTGGGCTTCGGCATCGGGCGGCGCGTCCTCACCAACGGCTCGATCTACATCGACATGGCCCAGCTCACCGTGGGCCAGCAGCTCCTGCTCGGACTGCCCGACGAGCAGAACGACCTGGTGGGCGCGGATGAGGGCGTCTCCTTCGCCAACGGCGTGGCCGGCACGTTCGCCGACGACGCCGAGGTGCCCGTGGTGGAGCTGGCCGCCCTGGCGCAGCTGGCCCGCCGAGACGGCGGCCTCTCGCTGCTGCCCCGCACCATCCGCTACATCGAGGACCGCCGGGCCGAGGAGCGCCGCTTCACCGGGGCCATCGAGGTCCACCCGTCACCGGTCGGCGTGGTGTGGGGCGACCAGGACCCCGTCGCCGTGCACGCCATGGCCGAGCACTTCGTCGAGGCCCGTCCCGACACCGCCCTCACCACCCTCGAAGGCGTCGGGCACTACCCCATGGTCGAGTCGCCCGAGCGCTTCGCCGACGCCGTGCTCGCCATGTTGGACGGCCTCGAGCCGCTCGACCCCGATCCGGGCGACGACGGCGATCTCGCCGGCGAGCCGGCCGAAGCGGACGGCGCATGACCATCGAGGTCACCCTGCTCGGCACGGGCAGCCCGCTGCCGTCGCCGGACCGCGCCGGCCCGTCGACGCTGGTGCGGGCGGGCTCGAACCTCTTCCTGTTCGATGCCGGGCGGGCCGTCGGGTTGCGACTGGCCGCCAGCGGCGTGGTGGCGCCGATGCTCAGCGCCGTCTTCCTCACGCACCTGCACAGCGACCACATCACCGACCTCAACGACGTCGTGACCAGCCGATGGGTGATGAGCCCGGGGCCGGCTCCGCTGCCCATCGTCGGCCCCGTCGGGACCGCCGTCGTGGTCGACGCCATCCTCGCCATGCTCGGCCCCGACATCGGCTACCGGCTGGCCCACCACGACGATCTCACCGACGGTCCCCAGCCCGTCGTGACCGAGGTGGCCGGCGGCGTCGTGTTCGACGAGGACGGCGTCCGGGTGATCGCCGCCCCCACCGACCACCGGCCCGTCGAGCCCACGCTCGGCTTCCGCATCGAGCACGAGGGCACGGCCGTGGTGATCGGCGGCGACGGGGTGCCGTGCGCCGGGCTCGACGAGCTCTGCGCCGGGGCCGACGCCTACGTGCAGACGGTGCTGCGCGAGGACCTGGTGCGAGCGGTGCCGTTCCAACGCTTCCTCGACACCATCGACTACCACTCCACCGTGCAGCAGGCGGCCCAGACCGCCGCTCGGGCCGGCGTGGGCACCCTGGTGATGACGCACCCGGTCCCGGCCCCGCAGCCCGGGACCGAGGGGGAGTGGGTGGCCCTGGCCGCCGAGCACTTCGGTGGCACCGTGGTCCTGGGCGAGGACCTCACCACCGTCACGGTCTGACCGGACCGCCGCCGGCCCGTCGCCGCCCGTCCCGGCTCAGACGGCGGTCCAGCCGCCGTCGACCGCCAGGGTCTGGCCCACCACGTAGGTGCTGGCGTCGGAGGCGAGGAACAGCAGGGCACCGTCGAGCTCGTGCTCCTCGCCCTCGCGACCGAGCGGCGCCCCTCGCTGCACGTAGCGCTCGGAGGCGTCGTCGCCCCACATGGCCTCGGTCATCTCGCTGCGGAACCAGCCCGGGGCGATGGCGTTCACCCGCACGCCCTTGCGCCCCCACTGGGCCCCCAGCTCCCGGGTGAGGTTCACCACCGCACCCTTCGAGGCGCAGTAGGACGCCTGCTTCACCGGCGTGGCGGCCACCAGCCCGAGCATCGACGAGATGTTCACGATGGTCCCGCCCCCGCTGTCGACCATGGGCGGGAACGACAGCTGGCACAGGTGGAACAGGGCGTTGAGGTTCACGTCGACCACCTGGCGGAACTGCTCGAAGTCCTCGGTCTCGGCGTTGGCGATCCGGGAGATGCCGGCGTTGTTGACCAGCACGTCGAGCCGGCCGCCGCCTGCTTCGACCGCTCGATCGACGAGGTCGCGGCGGTCGGCCTCCACCGCGACGTCGGCCCGCACCGGCACCACGCGGTCGCCCAGCTCGCCGGCCAGCTCCACCAGCAGCTCCTCACGGCGGGCGGCCACCACCACCGTGGCGCCCGCGGCGTGCAGCACCCGGGCGAAGCGCCGCCCCAGCCCCACCGACGCCCCGGTCACGATGGCGACCTTCCCGTCGAGGCGGAACGGCGCGAAGGGGTCCAGCGGGGGAGCGGTGGCGAGCGGGGCGTCGGTCGACATGGGCGGAGCGTAGGCCCCGCCCCTCCACCCGCCGGTGGTCCGGCGGTACGGTCGGCGGCATGGGGATCCGAGCCAGCCGCACCGCCCGTCCGACGCGCGACCTCGCCGCCGTGCGCGGGTTCTACGAGCACCTCGTGGGGCTGCCGGTGCTGTTCGAGTTCGCCGACCACGACGGATTCGACGGCGTGGTCTTCGGGTTGCCCGACGAGCGGGCCCAGCTCGAGCTGGTGCGGGCCCCGGACGCCGACGTCGCGCCCCGGCCGACGGTGGAGGACCTCCAGGTCCTGTACTTCGACGACGAGGGGTCCCGGGCGGAGGTCCTGCACCGGCTCGCCGACGGCGGGGCGCTGCCGCTGGCGCCTGACGACCCCACCGTGAACCCCTACTGGCCGGCCACCGGCGCGCTGGTGGTGGTGGACCCGGACGGCTACCGGCTGGTGCTCAGCCTCGGTTGAGCGGCCCCGGGTGCCGTCGGCCCGCCGCGGTGCCAGGCTGGCCCGGTGAAGGTGCGCATCGGGTTCGGGTTGGGGACGCAGACGCTGGCCAACGACGGGGGCTCCTTCGGGGCCCTGGTCGACGCCCTGGAGGACCTCCGGTTCGACTCGCTGTGGCTCTCCGAGCGGCTCACCGGCGACGCCCCCGATCCGCTCACCGCCCTGGCCTTCGCCGCCGGGCGCACCCGCAAGCTCAAGCTGGGCACCAGCGTGCTGGTCCTGCCCGGCCGCAACCCGGTGGTGCTGGCCAAGGAGATGGCCAGCCTCGACCGGCTCTCGGGCGGCCGCTTCCTGCCCGCCGTGGGCCTGGGCGCCCCGGTGCCGGCCGAGCACCGGGCCTTCGGCGTGGGGCGCAAGGAGCGGGCGCCGTGGTTCGACGAGGCCCTGGCGCTCATGCGGCGCCTCTGGACCGAGGACGACGTCACCCACCACGGCGAGCGCTTCCAGGTCGAGGGCATCACCCTGCGGCCCAAGCCCGTGCAGGAGCCGCTGGAGGTGTGGCTGGGCGGCCAGGCCCCGTCCGAGCTGCGCCGGGTGGGCCGGGTGGGCGACGGCTGGCTGCCCTCGTTCTGCACGGTCGCCGACGTCGCCCAGGGGTGGGAGCTGGTGACGGCCACTGCGGCCGAGCACCAGCGCACGATCGACCCCGAGCACCTCGGCGCGCTCGTGGCCTACAGCCGCCACGGCGTGCCCGACGCCCTCCGCGCCTTCCTGGCCCAGCGCCGCCCGGACCTCGACCCGGCCGACGTCGTGCCGGTGGGGCTCGACGGCCTGCGGGGCCGGCTCGAGGCGTTCACCACGGTGGGCGCCTCGAAGTTCGTGGTGCTGCCGCTCGACGAACCGGCCGATTGGGCCCAGGAGCTGGCCGCCGTCCACGACGCCGTGGGCGACCTGCAGACCTGAGCGGCACCAGGGGCCGGCCGCCCGTCAGGCCGACCGTGCGGGTGCACCTACTGCCCCCAGGGCGGGCGCAGCGCTAGTTGTTCAGGAAGTCGGCACGCAGGAGCGTGCCGTTGACCCAGGTGAGGGTGGACTTCGCCACCTCGACGCCCTGGACGATCTCCTGGCTGACCACGCAGTCGGCGCCGGCGGGCCAGCCCTGGGTGAAGGTCGTCTGCCCGAGCGACAGGTCGCCGCTCTTCTGGAGCACGACGGTCTGGGTCAGCTCGGTGCCGCCGGAGCAGCGGACGTGGACGGTGACCGGGAGGCCGGCCTGGTCGTCGAGCGCCTTGACCACGACCTGCACGGTGATGCCGTTCTTGATCTCGAACTTCGGGGTGGCGACCTCGTTCTTGCCCAGGCCGAAGATGCCGCCGACGTCCTCGACCACGCCCACCACCACGGCGGCCGGCTTGCAGGCCGACAGGAGGGCGAGCGGGGCGATGAGGGCCACGGCCCAGCGTGTCCGGCGCCGCCGCGTGGTGCTGCTGGCGCGGGTGTCGAGCTCGGTGCTGGCCATGGGTCCCCCCGGACATGGATCGGTGCTGGCGGCACCGTAGCAGGATCCGAGCCTTCACTCGCTTTTGCGGTAGCGCCGGCGGCGTCAGGGGGAGTCGGTCCGCTTCCGTCCGGCGGTCGCGAACCAGATCGCCACCAACAGGGCAACCCCGAAGCCCAACAGGGGCGCGGCGGCTGCTTCCCGTCGCGAGGCCACTGACCCCGACGACCACCCAGGCGCCGCCCCAGATCCCGTACGCCCGCCGGAGCGACGGGGACGACACGGGGCGGGCGTCTCTCGGAGCCATGGCGGGCGGCGGTCAGCGCTCGGGGAAGCAGCCGGCGATCTCGGTGAGGTGGGCGTTGAGGTGGATGGTGTTGCCGCTGGCGGTCTTGCCCAGGCGCACCAGCACGACGTCGCGCGTGGGGAAGCAGATGACCCGCTGGCCCTCGAAGCCGTGGGCGCCGAAGGGCATCTGGTCCTGGTCCCAGGTCCACCAGTGGGCGCCGTGGAGGATCTCGTCGTCCCAGGAGCGGGCGGTGCGGCCGTGGGCGATCCAGCCGTCGGGCACCAGGCGCACGCCGTCCCACTCGCCGTTGCGCAGGGCCAGCAGGCCGAAGCGGCACCAGTCCTGGAGCGTGGCGTAGGCGTAGGAGGAGCCGATGAAGGTGCCGGTCTCGTCGAACTCGGCCCGGGCCGAGCGCATGCCGATCGGATCGAAGATGCGCTCGTGGAGGAAGCGGTCCATGCCGTCGGCATCGAGGCCGAGGACCCGCTGGAGGTTGGCCACCACGATGTTGGTGGTGCCCGAGGAGTAGTTGAAGGCCGCTTCGCTGCCGGGCTCGGCCACCAGCGGGAACGAGGCGGCGAAGGTGGCCATGTCCGGCGCGCCGTCGCCGAAGAGCATGTTGATGACGTCGGGCAGCTTCTCGCCGTCGAGGTCGTAGTACTCCTCGCGCCACTCCAGGCCGGGCCGCATGGCCAGGAGGTCGTCCCAGGTGATGGCGCCACGAGGGTCGCCTTCGGCCTGCCACTGGCGCTCGGGCACGGCGTCGGTCACCGAGAGCTTGCCGTCGCCGATCGCGACGCCCACGGCGAGGTGGCTGATGCTCTTGGCCATCGACCACGACAGCAGCTCGTCCTTCGCGGTCAGGTCGTCGAACGGCGGGTCCTCGCCCAGCGAGCGCAGGTCCTGCACGATGCGGCGGCCGTAGCGCTCGGCCACCAGGTGCCCGCCGACCACGACGGCGGCGGCGTGGGTGAGGCCGAAGATCGGGTGGGGCTCCGGGCCGACCAGCTCGTCGAGCAGCGCGTCGAGGCGGTCCTGGTCGCCGCCGAGGGCGGCGGCGTCGGCGCGGGGCCACTCGTCGGTGGGCCAGGCCACGCCTTCGGGCTGGCCGGGGAGGGGTTGGAGGTCGCGGGTGGGGATCGGCGGCATCGAGGCAGGTCCAGTCAGGAGAGGTGGAGGGTCACGGAGAGGGCGAGGTGGTCCGACAGCGAGCCGGCGGGACCGCCCCGCACGCCCCGGCCGCTGAAGGCCCAGCGGCGGGGGCGCTCGACGTCGACGGTCACGGAGTGGTCCTGGGCGGGCGCCAGCCAGAGGTAGTCGATGCGCTCGCCCGGGGCCGCGTCGACGTCACCGTCGGGGTCGTCGGCCACCTGGTCGGGCTCGTCGGGGTCCGGCGGCAGGTCGGTGGGCGAGGCGAACGTGCAGGTGTGGCCGGGGCCCACGCCGTGGGCGGCCCACAGGTCTTCGAGGCCGATGCGCCGGAGCCGGACGGCGAGGTCGTCGTAATCGCCGGAGGGGTCGGCGAGCGAGGCGTTCCGGCGCTGCACGTTGAAGTCGCCTACCAGGAGGACGGGCACGTCCGGGCGCCGCTCCCGCTCGATGAACGACACCAGCTCGTCGACCTGGCGCATCCGGGCACCGTGGTGGCGCACCGAGTCCTCGGCGCCCGGCACGGGCAGCAGGTCGCCGCCGGCGATGAGGTGGGTGGAGACCAGGTCCAGCATCGGCGCGCCCTCGCCGTCGCCCAGCTGCACGCGGGTGAGCAGGGCGCCCTTGGTCGCGAACGTGTCGGAGTCCCGGAGGTCCCCGCCGCTGCGGTAGGCGTGGGTGGCCTGGTGGACGAGGGTCACCTTCGCCGGGTCGACCAGGGTCGCCAGGCCGCTTCCGGTCAGGCGGAACCGACCGCGGGCCGGTCCGGGCACCAGGGTGGCCCCCGGCCAAGCGGCGGCCACGGCATCTCGCTCGGGCTGCTCGAAGCACTCGCCCAGCGCCACCACGTCGAAGCGGTCCCGCAGCGCCGCGCCCACCAGCGGCGCCCGCTCGCCGACGTGCGGCGCCAGCTTCTCGCCGATCACCGGCAGCACCGGCCCGCTCGGCCACACCCGCGGCCGCAGCAGCCACGTGTTCCAGAACCCCACCCGAACGCTCCCCGTGCCCATGCCCGCCGACGCTACCGGCCCGCCCCCACCCGCCCCGCCAGCCTCATCGCAGCGGCCCACCCCCTTCCGAACTTGTCGCAGTTGGCCGACGCCCCGGTCGACAACTGCGACAAGTTCGGGTTGGGCTGGGCGGTCTGGGGGTTTCGGGCGGTTCGGCGGGTGGGGGTGGGTAGGGTCGGCCGCGGGGGACGTTGGTCGTCTGGAGGACCCGTGGCCGCTTCGTCGTCCGCCGAACGTGAGGTCGTGGCCCTCGCTCGGGAGCTGGCGGCCGCGTCCACGCCGTCGTGGCCGGAGCGGGTGCGGAACCGGGCCTCGGCCGACGCCGTCGCCATGGCGTGGGCCACGCGGCAGCCGGCGTTCAAGACCCACCTGTTCCGCTTCGTCGATGTGGTGCCGGCGTGTCGAAGCTCGGCCGAGGTGGCCGCCCACCTCCGCGAGGAGCTCGACCGGCCCGAGTCGCCGGCGGGGGTGCGGCTGGGGCTGCGGCTGGCCGCGGCCGTGCCGCGTGGTGACGCGGTCGCGGCGGCGGTCGCTCGGGCCGGCATCCGGCAGATGGCCCGGCAGTTCATCATCGGTGAGCGCATCGACGAGGTGGTGGGCGAGATCGGCGCTCGCTGGGAGGACGGCTTCGCCAGCACGGTCGACCTGTTGGGGGAGAAGACGCTGACCCGGGCCGACGGCGATGCCTACGCGGAACGGGTGGGGGAGTCGCTCGGCGCGCTGGTGGCGGCCGCCCGCTCGTGGCCCGCCCGGCCGAAGCTGGAGCGGGACCCGTTCGGCCCGCTCGGGCGCGCCAACCTGTCGATCAAGCCGACGGCGCTGGCGCCCCGCATGCACGCCCTCACCGAGTCGCTCGGGGTGGCCGAGGCGGTCGAGCGCCTCGGGCCGATCCTCGACCGGGCCAAGGCGGCCGGTGCCACCATCCACGTCGACGCCGAGCACGACGAGACCAAGGACGCCACCCACGCCCTGCTGGCGGAGATCGGCCGCCGATGGCCCGACGGGCCCGCCCTCGGCTGCGTGGTCCAGGCCTACCGCCACGACGCCGCCGACGACCTCGCCCACCTGCTGCGGTGGTCGGGCGAGGCGCTGGCCACCCCGCTGCAGGTCCGGCTCGTGAAGGGCGCGTACTGGGACGCCGAGACCATCGCCGCCCGCGCCAACGGCTGGGACAGCCCCCTGTTCGCGGTGAAGTCGGCCTCGGACGCGAACTACGAGCTGTGCGCCGCCGAGCTGGCGGCGGGCGCGGCGAGCGGCGTGGTCCGCCCGGCGTTCGCCAGCCACAACCTGCGCTCCATCGCCGCCGCAGTGGTGGCCTGCCGGCGGGAGGGGCTGGACGACTCGGCCTTCGAGGTCCAGGTGCTCCACGGCATGGCCGAGCCGCTGCACCACGGCCTGCGCGACGTGGGCTTCCGCACCCGGGTGTACTCGCCCATGGGCGACCTCATCCCCGGCATGGGCTACCTCGTGCGACGGCTGCTGGAGAACACCGCCAACGAGAGCTTCGTGCGCCAGCAGTGGTCCGAGGGCGCCGACCTGGAGGCCTCGCTCGCCCCGCCGTCGGCTGCTGCCACCCCGGTGCCTGTCGCCACCCCGTCCCGCTCGTCCGAGGAGGACCCCATGTCGGTCACCAGCACGTTCCGCAACGAGCCCCTCGCCGAGGTGCGCCGGGCGCCGGTGCGCCGCCGCCTGGCCGATGCGGTGGCCGACGTCGAGCGCACGCTCGGCTTCGACGTGCCCGTGCTGGTGGGCGGAGATCGGGCGGCGGGCCGCGGGGGTGACCCGCTGCCCAGCCTCGACCCGGGCCGCACCGATCGGGTGGTCGCGGTCCAGCAGCTCGCGTCGGCCGACCAGGCCACCGAGGCCGTCGAGGTCGGCCACCGGGCGCTCCGGTCTTGGGGCGGCCGCCCGGTCGAGGAGCGTGCCGCGATCCTCCGTGGCGCCGCCGACCTGCTGCGCCGCCGGCGCGACGAGCTCTCGGCGCTCATCGCCATCGAGGCCGGCAAGCCCATCGCCGAGGCCGACGGCGACGTGGCCGAGGCCCTCGACTTCTGGACGTACTACGCCGCGGTGGCGGTGCAGCTCGACGCCACCGCGCTGGCCCAGGTCCCCGGCGAGCGCAACGACCTGCACTGGCGACCCCGTGGCGTGACGGCCGTGATCGCCCCGTGGAACTTCCCGCTCGCCATTCCCGCCGGCATGGTCGGCGCGGCGCTGGTGACCGGCAACCCGGTGGTGTTCAAGCCGGCCGAGCAGACCCCCGGCGTGGCCCTGCGCATGGTCGAGCTGCTCCACGAGGCGGGCGTGCCGGTCGATGCCCTGTCCTTGCTGCCCGGCCTCGGGGAGGACGTCGGCCCGGTCCTGGTGGAGCACCCGTTGGTGGCCACCATCGCCTTCACCGGCTCACGGGCCGTGGGCCTCGACATCGTCCGGCGGGCCGGTGCCACCCCGGCGGGCCAGCGGGTGGTGAAGCGCGTCTCGGCGGAGATGGGCGGCAAGAACCCGGTGATCGTCGACCTGGACGCCGACCTCGACGTGGCCGTGCCGGCGCTGGTCGCCGGCGCTTTCGGCTACGCCGGGCAGAAGTGCTCGGCCACGTCCCGGGTGCTGGTGCCGCACCGCTTGGTGGACCAGCTCGCCGACCGCCTGACCGGTGCCGTCGAGGTGCTCACCGTCGGCCACCCCACCGACCCGGCCAACGCCATGGGCCCGCTCATCGACCAGGAGGCCTTCGACCGGGTGCACGGCTACCGCTCGATCGCGGCCGAGGAGGGTCGGGTGGTCGCCCAGCGCGACGACGTGCCCGACGGCGGCTGGTACGTCGGCCCGACGGTGGTGGTGGTCGGCGACCGCCACGCCCGGGTGGCGACCGAGGAGGTCTTCGGCCCGGTGCTGGCCATCGTCCCGGTGGCCGACTTCGACGAAGCGCTCGACGCCGCCAACGACGCCGACCACGCCCTCACCGCCGGCCTGTTCAGCCGCACCCCCAGCCACATCGAGGCGGCGGCCCGTCGCCTCGAGGCCGGCAACCTCTACGTCAACCGGGGGACGACGGGCGCCATGGTGGCCCGCCAGCCCTTCGGCGGTCACAAGCTCTCCGGCAGCGGCGCCAAGACCGGCGGCCCCGGCTACCTCGAGCAGTTCGCCACCCCGGTCGTGGTCACCGAGAACACCCAGCGCCAAGGCTTCGCCCCCGACCTCTAGCCACAAGCGGTTCGACCCTCGTTCCCGCCCGCCGCACCTCCCCGCTTCCCGTCGCAACTTGTGGGCCGACGCTTCCGTTTTCGGCGGTGTGGGCCCACAAGTTCGAGGGGGTGGCGGGCACCCCGGTGAACTTGTGGGCCGACGCTTCCGTTTTCGGCGGTGTGGGCCCACAAGTTCGAGGGGGTGGCGGGCA
Source organism: Aquihabitans sp. G128 (assembly GCF_019048865.1). Classification (GTDB taxonomy): domain Bacteria; phylum Actinomycetota; class Acidimicrobiia; order Acidimicrobiales; family Iamiaceae; genus Aquihabitans. The sequence continues at coordinate 4,799,041 of NZ_CP077604.1, forward strand.
CCCCGGTGAACTTGTGGGCCGACGCTTCCGTTTTCGGCGGTGTGGGCCCACAAGTTCGAGGGGGTGGCGGTGGGGGGCGGCCGGGGCGAGTCGCGCAGGGCTACGGGTGGCGGTCGGGGACCTGGGGGCCGATCCAGGTGAGGACGTGGAGGTGGTGGGTGCGGGTGCGGCCGACCTCGGGGCCGACGGCATCTCCGTCGGCGAGGTCGGAGCCGGGGGGCAGGTGCTCGGTGAGGTCGAGGTCGTAGGCGCCCACCAGCTCGAAGCCGGTCTTGCGGTAGAGCACCTCGGCCTCGGCGAGGTTGTCGGCCATGTCGAGCACCGGGCGACGGCCGAGGGCGTGGGCGGCGTCGACGGCGGTGGCGAGCAGGGCCCGACCGGTGCCGGTGCCCTGGATCCGGGCGTGCACCAGGAGGCGTCGCACCACGACCAGCTCGTCCCTGGCCAGGCCGGTGGCGGCCACCCACTGGTCGGTGGCCGCGTCGTCGTGGGCGTCGGTGAGCACTGCGTGGCCCACCACCTCGTCGCCGGCCTCGGGGTCGGTGGCCACCCACCCCGCCACCACGTCGTCGCCGGCGCCCCAGGCCCGGAGGTCGGGCGGCAGCGCCACCGGATAGGCGTGCGAGTGGTGGCTGGCCAGCAGCAGGTCGGCCACGCCGTCCAGGTCGGCCTCGGTGCGGGGGCGGATGGGGAACGGGGCCATCGGCCCAGCCTGCCCGCCGACCGCCCATCCGGCCGAACGGGTTGGCGGCGAGCCGGCCTCGCTCCGACCGGGGCGCCAGGACGATGGGGCCCGCGCCGGTGGGCATCAGCCGCGGAGGGGACGACCTCGGCCTCTGCTCGCCTCGGTCAGCCAGCTGCGGTCAGCCAGCTGCGGTCAGCCGGCCTCGGCCTCGGCCTGGGCCAGCACGTCTTCGGGCGGGCGGGTGCCGGCGCCCTTGCCGAGCGCCGACTGCTCGTCGGCCAGGCGCAGCAGCAGGGCGTTCACCGGGGTGGGCACGCCGTGGGCGGCCCCGAGGCGGACGATCTCGCCGGTGAGCAGGTCGGTCTCGAGCGGGGTGCCGCGGGTGACGCTCTGCCAGGTGGACCCGCCGGTGGTGCCGTCGGGCGTCCACTGGAGGAGGTCGCCGCGCCGCTCCCGGTCCTCGTCGGACGAGGCGTAGGCGATGCCGGCGGCGTCGAGGACGGCACGACCCTCCCGGTTCGCCGCCCGCCCGAGGTCGCTGAAGCGGGCGGCCGGCCCGCTGACCACCTCGATGGCGTTGCCCAGGTTCATGAGCAGCTTCGCCCACTTCCACCGCATGATGTCGGGCCGGGCCTCGCTCACGATGCCGGCCGCGGTGAAGGCCGCTGCCACGTCACGGGCCATCTGGTCCACGCCGTCGGGGAAGCACCCGATGTCGAGGATGGCGGGCACCGGGCCGGACTTGGCCTCCACCACGCCGGGCTCCAGGTGCAGCGTCGGCGCCATGACGGTGACGCCGTAGGTGTGGGCGAAGCGCTCGGCGACCACGGCCTCGTTGGCGATGCCATTCTGCAGGCACGCGACCGGCAGGGCGCTCGGCGCGCCGGCCTCGGCCAGCTGGTCGAGCACGCCCCGGGTGTCCTGGCCCTTGACCGCCAGCAGCACGACGTCGTCCGACGACAGCCCGAGCTCGGCCGGGGTGGCGGCGGTGGGCGGGTGCACCACGAAGTCGCCCTGGGGCGTGCGCACCGTCAGCCCGTCGGCGCGGATGCGGGCACCGTGCTCGCCGCGGGCGACGAGCGCCACGTCCTGGCCGGAACGGGCGAGGTACCCGCCCACCACGCCGCCGATCGCCCCTGTTCCGATGACCACGAATCGCATTCGCCCAGGCTGGCACCTCCGGGGGCGGATGCGTCGCTCAGGCCTCGGGGTCGGCCACCGGGGTGCCGGCCACCAGGGCCTGGACGGCGGAGAGCAGGTCGGCGTCGGCGGCGTCCTTGTCCTCGCGGTAGCGCAGCACGCGGGCGAAGCGCAGGGCCACGCCGCCGGGATAGGTCGTGGAGCGCTGCGCGCCGTCCAGCGCGATCTCCACAACCTGCTCGGGGCGGACCCAGACCGTCCCGGTCTGCGGCCCGGTCCACGGCTCCTCGCGCACGGCCAGCTCCTGGAAGCGCTGGGTCTGCCAGCGCAGCAGCTCGTCGGTCATGCCCTTGAACGTCTTGCCGACCATGACGAAGCCCGAGCCGTCGTCGGCCCGGGCACCGAGGTGCAGGTTCGACAGCCACCCGGTGCGGCGCCCGTAGCCCCACTCCACCGCCAGCACCACCAGGTCGAGCGTGTGGACGGGCTTCACCTTGCGCCACGCCTTGCCCCGGCGGCCGGCCTCGTAGGCCGAGCCCACGCCCTTCACCACCACGCCCTCGTGGCCGGCGGCGAGGGCGTCGACCAGGACGGCCTCGCCGGCGTCGGGGTCGGCGGTGACCGTGCCCGGGATGCGCCAGTCGCCCGCCACCCGCTCGAGCTCGGCGGCGCGGACCGAGAGGGGCTCGTCCACCAGGTCGCGCCCGTCGACGTGGACGAGGTCGAAGAAGTGGGGGAGCACCGCCTCGGTGCGCTCGGCGTCGGCGCCCACGCGCGATGCGGTGTCCTGGAAGGCGACGGGTCGACCCGTGGCGTCCACCACCAGCGCCTCGCCGTCGAGCACGAGCGAGTCGGCGGGCAGGCCCCGCACCACGGCCACCACCTCGCCGAGGCGCTCGGTGATGTCGTTGAGGTTCCGCGTGAAGATGCGCACCTCGTCGCCGGACTTGTGGACCTGGATGCGGATGCCGTCGAGCTTCCACTCCACCGAGGCCTCGCCGATCGCCTCCACGGCCTCGGTGACCGACGCCGCCGTCGAGGCCAGCATCGGCTGCAGGGCCCGGCCCACCTCGAGGCCCACGGCCTCGACCGCCGCCCGACCCTCGGTGAGCGCGAGGCGCGCCGTGGTGTCCAGCCGCCCGCCCAGCATCACCGCCCGCCGCACGACCGTCGCCGGGATGCCCGACGCCTTGGCCACCGCGTCGAGCATCACGCCGGCGTTGGCGCCCTGGCGCAGCTCGCCGCCGAGCAGTCGGCTCAGGAACGACGCCTCGTCCGCCGTGGCCCGGCCGAACACGTCCCCCAGCAGCTCGATGCGAGCGGTGCCCGACCCCGGCCCGGAGAGCCCGCCGAGCGCAGTGATCGCGGCATCGACCTCGAGCACCTCGAGGCTGGCCTCCGGCGAGCGGTCCGTGGCGGCCTGCGCGGCCTGGATCGTCTTCCACCCGATGCCGATGCGGCCCTGGCGGGGCTCGCCCACCAGGAACCCGATGGTCGGCTCCACCTCGTCCGGCGCCAGCCGCACCAGCAGGTCGGCCAGCGCCTGTGACTTGGCCAGCCGCGAGGACGTCGAGCCCACCGCAGCCGAGGTGGTGACCAGCTCCTCGAACAACATGGCCGCTGTCTACCCCGCACCGACCGACGAGGTCGCGGCGGCGGCTGCTGCGGCCCTGGGGTCAGGCGTCGGTGCCGAAGGTGAAGGTCGTGGTGCTGGCGTACTCCTGGCCGGGGTCGAGGCGGGAGGGGCCGAGCGCGGGGCGGTTCGGGCTGTCGGGGAAGCGCTGGGCCTCGAGGCTGAGCGAGCTCCGGGGGGCGAACGGCGGGCGCAGGTGGTCGCCGGAGTACACCTGAAGTCCAGGCTGGTCGGTCTCGACCGCCAGGCGACGGCCGGTCCGGGGCGAGAGCAACCAGGCCGCCGGCCGGACCGCACCCGGTTCTCCATCGATCGCGTAGGTGTGGTCGAAGCCGCCGTCGAGCGCCGCCAGCGCCGGGCCGAGGGCGGTGGGGGAGCCCAGGTCGGTCGGGGTCCCGGAGACCGGGATCGGCTCGCCGGTGGGCAGCCCGCCATCGTCGACGGGCAGCACCCGCTCGGCCGCCACCGCCACCACGTGGTCGTCGATCGGGCCGGCCACGCCAGGGGCCAGCCCGCCGTCGAGGTTCCAGTAGCCGTGGTGGCACAGGTTCACCACCGTCGGGGCGTCGGTGGTGGCCCGGTAGGTGATCGTGAGCCGGTCGCCCTCGAGCTCGTAGGTCGCGGTGGCGTCCAGCCGGCCGGGGAACCCCTGGTCGCCGTCGGGGCTGGTGAGGCCGAAGACCACCGCGCCGCCCCCTGCGGTCGACGCCACGTCGAGCACGTCCCACCGCCGCCGGTCGAAGCCGTCGGGCCCGCCGTGGAGCTGGTTCGAGCCCTGGTTGGCGTCGAGCACCACGCTCCGGCCGTCGAGGGGGAAGGTGGCGCCGCCGATGCGCCCCGCCCAGCGGCCGATGCTCGAACCGAGGTGCGGGTTCCGGGCCCGGTCGGCCCGCTCGGCCAGGGATCCGAGGTGCAGGTGGACGTCGCTGGGCACCCCGTCGCGGTCGGGCGCCAGCACCCGGTGGGTGGCGGCACCGAGCGCCACCAGGCTGACCGTGAGCACCTCGCTGGCCAGCTCGACCACCGCGGCGTCGGTCGGCGGGCACGGGCCGGCCACCTCGCCGTCGACCAGGTCCGAGAACGTTCGTGCGGCCATCGGGCCGGCACCCTAGGGCTCGACGTGTGACGCCTGTCCGGCAAAGGGGATCGTGGACGGCGGAGGGCGGGCAGTAGCGTGGCCCCGGCCATGTTGCAGGTCAGCGGTCTTCGAGTCGATGTCGGCGGGGTCACCCTCATCGACGGCGTGTCCTTCACGGTTCGCGCCGGTGAGAAGGTCGGCCTGGTCGGTCGCAACGGCGCCGGCAAGACCTCGATGCTCAAGGTCATCGGCGGCGCCAACGAGGCCGCTCGCGGCTCGGTCTCGTACCAGGGCGGCCTCGGCTACCTGCCCCAGGACCCCCGGCTCGACATGGTGCCCGACGACGTCACCGCCCTGCGCCACGTGCTCAGCGGCCGAGGCTTCGACGAGGCGCTCGACCGCATCGAGAAGCTCCAGCTCTCCATGGAGAACGACCCCACCGAGCGGGCCATCGACCGCTACACGCGGGCCATCGAGCGGTTCCGCATGGATGGCGGCTACTCGGCCGAGTCCGAGGTCCGTCGCCTCGCCGCCGGCATCGGCCTGGCCGACGAGAAGCTCGACCTGCCGCTCGGCGCCCTCTCCGGTGGCCAGCGCCGCCGGGTCGAGGTCGTCCGCATCCTCTTCGCCGGGTCCGACGTGCTGCTGCTCGACGAGCCCACCAACCACCTCGACGCCGACGCCAAGGTCTGGATGCTCGACTTCCTGGCCGGCTACCGCGGCGCCCTGATCGTGATCAGCCACGACCTCGACCTGCTCGACGAGGCCATCACCCGGGTGATCCACCTCGATCGGGGCGGCGACACCACCACCGGCACCATGCACGAGTACAAGGGCACCTACTCCCAGTACGTCGCCGGCCGCGAGGCCGACGAGGTGCGCCTGGCCAAGCAGATCGCCATGCAGGCCAAGGAGATCGATCGGATGCAGAACATCATCGATCGGTTCGGCGCCAAGGCCACCAAGGCCTCCATGGCCCACAGCCTCGAGAAGCGGATCGACCGCCTGAAGGCCAGCGGCCCGCAGTCGGCCGTGGCCCGCAAGGCCCTCAAGCTGCGCCTGCCCGAGCCGCCCCACTGCGCCCGCACCGTGCTGGAGGCCAAGGACCTGGCCGTGAGCTACCCCGGCCTGGACGTGTTCGAGGACGTCACCTTCGACGCCGGCCGCGGCGACCGGGTGCTGGTCATGGGCCTCAACGGGGCCGGCAAGACCAGCCTGCTGCGGGTGCTGGCCGGCATCACCGAGCCCGTCGTCGGCGAGCTGACGTGGGGCAAGGACGTCTCCGTGGGCTACTACGCCCAGGAGCACGAGGGCATCCGCGCCGGCGCCGACCTGGTCGAGCACATGCGCGAGGCCACCGGCGGCATGGGCGACGGCCAGTGCCGGGCGCTGCTCGGCATGTTCGGCCTGGTGGGCGACAAGGTGTTCCAGGACGCGTCGACGCTCTCGGGCGGCGAGAAGACCAAGTTGGCCCTGGCCCAGCTGGTGGGCGGCAAGCACAACGTGCTGCTGCTCGACGAGCCCACCAACAACCTCGACCCCGGCTCGCGCACCGCGGTGGCCGACTCGCTCTCGAGCTGGGGCGGCACCCTCATCGTGGTCAGCCACGACGCCGAGTTCGTCGAGGCCCTGAAGCCCGACCGGGCGCTGCTCATGCCCGACGGCGACGTCGACCACTGGCACGACGACTTCCTCGAGCTCGTCACCCTCGCCTAGCGCTCTCCGCCGCCCGGGAACGACGGAGGGCGGCCCCCGGGTGGGAGCCGCCCTCACGCACGTACTGGGTGTTCAACGGGCCGGTGCGCAATGCATCGAGCGGGACGAGCTCCCGATCACCGGTCCGCCGGGTGTCTGGCGGGGATTCGCCAACGAGATCCAGCAAGCCGCGCTAGCGGCCAGCCACCTCCGAAGTCCCATGAGAACTGTCGTTGATGTGGACCACCTCCTTTCCTCGGTAGGTGCATCCAACCACCACCGCCGTCGCCTGCCAACCGCATTTCGGGCGATTTCCCACGGGCGGAACACGAGGCGACGACCGTCGGTAGGGTCCGGCCATGGCTGGCTTCGAGGTGCCCGAGCACGTCCGCCCGATCCGCGACCAGGTCAAGGCCTTCGTGGTCGACCGGGTCGAGCCGGCCGAGCCGGCGCTGCACGCCGGCGGGCCCGAGGCGGCATCCCTGCTGCGCGACCTCCAGGCCCAGGCGAAGGCCGAGGGCCTGTGGGCCCTGGGCCACCCGGCCGAGCTGGGTGGCGGCGGGATGCCGTTCGCCGACTACGTCTACGTCAACGAGGTGCAGGGGCGCAGCGAGTACGGCCAGATCGCCCTCGGCACGTACACGCTGCAGGACTCGCTGATGCTGCACGCCCACGCCAGCCCGTCGCAGCGCGAGCGCTGGCTGGCCCCGCTCGTAGCCGCCGACATCTCCCCGAGCTTCGCCATGACCGAGCCCGAGGTGGCGTCCTCGGACCCCACGCAGCTGCAGACCACCGGCACCCTCGACGGCGACGAGTGGGTGATCTCGGGGCGCAAGTGGTTCACCACGGGCGCCGCCCGGGCGGCGTACACCACCGTCATGTGCCGCACCGAGCCCGACGCTCCGGACCACTCGGCGTTCTCGATGATCATCGTCCCGACCGACACCCCCGGCTACACGCTGGTGCGCGAGACCCCGGTGCTCGGGATCCAGGGCGGGCACTACGAGGTGCGCTACGACGACGTGCGGGTGCCCGCCGACCACCTGCTGGGCGAGCGGGGCCACGGCTTCGTGATCGCCCAGGAGCGCCTCGGCCCGGGCCGGATCTTCCACGCCATGCGCTGGCTGGGCCAGGCGCAGCGCGCCTTCGACCTGCTGTGCGACCGATTGGTGCACCGCGAGGCGTTCGGCGGCCCGCTCGCCTCGAAGCAGCTCATGCAGCAGCACGTCTTCGACAGCTACGCGCAGATCCAGGCGTGCCGCCTGCTGACGCTCCACGCCGCCGAGGCGGTCGACCGGGGCGGCGATGCGAGGGTGGAGATCGGCGCGGTGAAGGTCGTCGGCGCCAAGATGCTCCACGACGTGATCGACCGGGCGGTCCAGGCGCACGGCGCCGCCGGCCTCACCGACGACACCCCGCTGAGCCGCATGTACCGCGAGGCCCGCTTCGCCCGCATCTACGACGGCCCGGACGAGGTCCACGTCCAGTCGGTGGCCCGTCGCCTGCTGAAGACCTACCGAGACGGCGGCACCTGGTCCTTCAGCGGTTGACCGGCTGGAGGGCTCGGCTCCCCCGACCGAGCGTCAGCGGCAGGAGGTGGCGGCGTCGATGAGGGGCTGCTGCAGGGTGGGGTCGGCGTCGAGGGCTTCGCGCCCGCCGTCGAGGCTGATGGCCAGCAGCTTCTCGACGTAGCCGTCGGGGAGGGCGCCGATGATGCAGTCGACCTTGTCGGCGGGCAGGGTGCCGCCGCTGCGCAGCTCGTCGGCCAGCAGTGCGTCGACGTCGACGTCGCAGTCACCGAGGCCGGCGATCATCTCGGTGGCGACGTCCTCGTCGACGACGTCGGACAGGCTCTCGCTGATGTCGCCGCTGCCGAGGTCATCGGGGGCGATCCCGGAGCCGTCGAGCGCGTCGACGCCGATGGCACCCACCCACCCGGTGGCGATGCAGTCCGCCTGGTCGCGGGAGAGCTTGCCGAACGTGTCGTCGGAGCGCAGCTCGGCGGCCATGGCCTCGACGTAGGCGTCCTCGTCGGCGCCGCCCTCGTCGAGCGTGGTGGTGGTCTCGACCGGCTCGTCCTCGGTGGTGGTCGTCACCTGGTTCGGATCGGGCTCGGGGGCGCAGCCGGGCTTCGCCCCGCCGCCGCCGATGGCGCCCCCCCGTGGTGGAGCCGTCGTCGTCGCCGCAAGGGACCTTCGGCGTGGTGGTGCTGGTGTTCGGCTCGACGGCGCCGACGGTGGTGGCACCGTCGTTGGCCTCGACGCCGCAGGCCACCGCGAGCGGGACGAGCAGCAGGGCGGCGACCAGGGCCAGGGCACGGGGACGGCGGTGCGAGGGAGCGAGCACGGGAGGGACCTCGGGGGGAAGGCGTCGGTGGGCGCAACGTCCGACGGCACCGAGCCGCCGGAGGTTCCCAACGTACCGAACCGCCGAGCTGCGCCCGTGCGCTCAGGGCTGGTCCGGCGCCTCGAGCCACCGGGGGTTGGCCACGCGCACCCGGTCGACCACGAGGGCCCGCACGGTGGCGGCCACGTCGGCCTGGCCGTCGAGGTGCCCGGCGCGGATGGCAGCGGCGAGGGCGGCCTCGTCGACGAAGCCCAGGGTGGCCAAGCGCTGGTCGGCCGCGGCGGCCATGGCCGGGCCCAGGCGCAGCTCGCGCTCGACGATGGCGAGGGCGTTGCCGGCCACCTTCAGGTGGAAGGCCGAGGCACCGGTGAGCTGCGGCGCCACGGTGTCGGTGAGGTGCCCCCGGACCGCGTCGACCAGCTCGGCAGCGGTGGGCCGACCGTGCAGGCCCGGCGGCTCGACGCGTCCGGACGGCTCGGGGGCCGCAGGTTCGGCCCCGGCGGCGGGCGCGGGGACCCCGAGGAGCTGGAGCAGGTCGTACTCGTTCTCGCACACCCGACGGCCGATGGTGGCCAGCTCGACCGAGCGCACGTGGCCGTCGAGGTGGCGGTGGGCCTGCACCGCGCAGATCAGGCCCCAGGTGAGGGTGCCGGCCACGATCCACCACCGCACGGCATCGGGATCGACCGGGGCACCGGTGGCGTCCGAGTAGGCGTCCAGCAGGTCGCCGAGCGGAGCGATGCCACCCACCTCGCCGGTGCCGCCGAAGCGCCAGGCCCGCACGCACAGCCAGCCGAGGTCCTCCAGCGGGTCGCCCAGGTGGGCCAGCTCCCAGTCGAGCACGGCGCGCAGGCCGGTCTCGTCGACCAGCAGGTTGCCCAGCCGGAAGTCGCCGTGGACCACCCGCTCGGGACCGGGCGGCGGCCGGTTGGCCTCCAGCCACCGCAGGGCCAGCTCGAAGGCGGGGCGGTGCTCGCCGAGGCCGTCGAGGCCGAGCCGCAGGCGGCCCAGGGTGTCCACCGGCTCGAGCCCGGGTGCCTCGTCGGGATCGATCGCGTGGATGGCCGCCAGGGCCCGGCCGCACTGGCCGGCCAGCACCCGGCGGGCGTCCGCGTAGCGCTCGTCGCGGACGATGCGGGGGCCGAGCGCCTCGCCATCGACGTGCGCGGTGACCCGACCGTCGCCCACGAGCGGTGCGGTGGCGGCGACGTCGGCCACGACGTGGGGCACGGGCACCCCGGCCCGCTCGGCGGCCGCCAACAGCGCATCCTCAGCAGCGAGCGAAGGGCCGCCCATGGCGAGGCCGGGGCGGATGCGCTGCAGGATGAGCGGCTCGACCCCGCCGGAACCGCGTCGCCGCACGGCGAACGACCACGTCTCCCGAGAGGCGCCGCCCGACAGCCGGCGCAACCCTTCGACCGTCCCATCGAGCAGCTCGCCCAGCGCCCCACCCAGCTCCGACTCGGTCTCCGGGTGCGCCACGGCCGGATCGTAGGCCCGCTCCCATCGCCCCGCTCCCCGGACCTCGAGACCCCCCCCCGGACCGAACTTTGGGTCGGAGACCGGCGCGCGCAGGGGCCTGGGACCCGAGGTTCGTGGGGGTTGCCTCGAGCCGCCCGAACTTTGGGTCGGCGGCGGGTGCGCGCACGGGCGTGGGACACAGAGTTCGGCGGGGGTGGTCGCGGCCCCGCTGCGAACCTTGGGTCGGAGACCCGTGCAGGCGGGTGCCTCAGACCCAAGGTTCGTGGGGGTTGCCTCGAGCCGACCGAACGTTGGGTCGGAGACGGGTGCGCGCACGGGTGTGGGACCGACCTACTCACCCGGGAGCACCTCGGCGACGATTCGACGTCGATTCGCCGCCGAGGTCGACGCCGCCGTCAGGCGCGGGTCAGGTCGGCGGTCGAGCCGTCGGCGGTCGGGCCGGCGGCCCAAGGTTCGCGCTGGGGGGGGCGGGTCGGGCGGAGGTGGCGCCGCCCGTGGAGGGCGGTCAGACGCCGGGGGCGAAGCGGGGCCAGGGGAAGGCCTGCTCGGCGAGGCGGGCGAGGCGGAGGCAGACGTCGTCGCGGTGGAGGCGGGCGGTGACCATGAGGCCCACCGGGAGGCCGGCGCTGGTGGTGCCGGCCGGGACCGAGATCGAGGGGTTCCAGCAGAGGTTGGCCAGCATGGTGAACGGGGTGGCCATGGCGCCGTCGACGGCGACGCCGGCGATCTCGGCGGGCGGCGGTCCCTCGGCGCGGAAGGCGGGGACGGCCGTGGTGGGGGTCAGCAGGACATCGACCTCGGCGAACAGCGCAGCGCAGTCGAGGTCGAACTGGTTGCGGCGCTGCTGGGCCCGGGCGACCTTGCGGGTGGTCGACGGGGCCACCGCGTCCAGGGCCATCCGGGAGTAGGCGGTGAGGTCGTCGGCGCGGGTGCGGTACTCCTCGTCGGTGACGGAGAACCACAGGTCGAGCGAGCCCGAGGTGAGCCAGGTGCGCACCGGGTCGGTGAGGTGGACGGGCGCCTCGTCGACGGAGAGGGCAGCGGAGGCGGCGAGCCGCTCGGCGGCGGAGCGGGCCAGCTCGGCCACCTCGGGATCGACGAAGCCGAAGCCCATGTCGGTGGACCAGCGGGCCCGGAGCCCGCCCACGTCGAGCGTCTCGATGAGGTCCTCGTAGCGGACACCTGCGGCGGGGAGCGAGCGCCGGTCGCGGGCGTCGGGGCCGGCGGCCACGTCGAGGTGGCGGGCGGCGTCGGCGACGGTGGTGGTGAGGGCGCCGACCACCGCGGTGAGCGAACCGTCGGGGCCGGGCTCGGGGATCCGGCCGAAGCTGCACTTGTGGCCCACCAGCCCGCTGAAGGCCGCCGGGATCCGCGTGGAGCCGCCGCCGTCGCTGGCGGTGGCGAACGGGACCAGTCCGGCGGCCACCGCGGCCGCCGACCCCCCCGCTCGACCCGCCGGGCGTGACGGTGGGGTCCCACGGGTTGCGGGTGGTGCCGAACGCCTTGGTCTTGGTGAAGTTGAGCGTGCCGAACTCGGGCGCCGCGGTCTTGCCGATGGGGACCGCCCCCGCGGCGCGCAGGCGGGCGACGTGGATGGAGTCGTCGGCGGCGGGCGGCCCGTCGCGGTGCAGCAGGGAGCCGTGCGACGTGGGCAGTCCGGCGCAGTCCTCGAGGTCCTTCACGCCGAACGGCACGCCGGCGAGCGGCCCGGGGTCCTCGCCCCGGGCGACGGCGTCGTCCACCCGTTGTGCGGCGGCGAGGGCCAGGTCGGCGTCGACGGCCACGAAGGCGTTCAGGGTGGTGTCGGCCGCCACCCGCGCCAGCGCCTCGGTGGCGACCTCGACCGCCGATCGCTCGCCGGCGCGCACCGCAGCGGCGAGGTCGACGACGGTGGGCCACGCGGGTTCGGTCATGGCCGGAAGCTACCGAGCCATGCCGGGCCGTGCCGGGCCGGGCCGGGGTGGGCCAGCAGGCCGAGGGGTCCCGGTCAGCGCTCGCGGTTGATGGCGGCGCGGAGGGCCTCGGTGGCGGCCTCCGGGTCCTCGACGCCGAGCACGAGGTGGCGGTAGCGCTCGCCGGTGAGCTCGATGACGAGCACCTTCTCGTTGCGGCCCACCATCCACAGCGCTCGCTCGCCGTGGCGGCGGAACGTGCCGGCGGTGAGCAGGCCCGGCACGTGCGCGCCGGGCAGGCGGAGCCCGAGTGCGAGGTCCTTGCGCTCTTCGACGCCCACGTCGACCACCGAGGTCACCGGCACCACCACGCCGTTGGTGAGGCCGAAGAGCCGGACCAGCCCGACGGGGCGCACCAGCAGCCGGTCGTCGGCCGAGACGCCGACGGCGGCCAGGTTGGGCCCCGACAGGCTGGTGACGAGCACCCCGCCGATGACGACGATGAGCAGGGCGACCACGAAGCCCCACCACGGCGGCCACACGAGGGCCAGCACGCTCACGGTGCCCACCGGGCGCTCAGCCCTTGGCGCCGAGCTGCACCGGCGTGGTGACCTCGGCGAAGAAGTCGTGGCCCTTGTCGTCGACCACGATGAACGCCGGGAAGTCCTCGACCTCGATGCGCCACACGGCCTCCATGCCCAGCTCCTCGTACTCGAGCACCTCGACCTTGCGGATGCAGTCGAGCGCCAGCCGGGCGGCGGGACCGCCGATGGAGCCGAGGTAGAAGCCGCCGTGGGCCTGGCAGGCGTCGGTGACCTGCTGCGAGCGGTTGCCCTTGGCCAGCATGACGAGCGAGCCGCCCGCCGCCTGGAACCTCTCGACGTAGGAGTCCATGCGCCCGGCGGTGGTGGGGCCGAAGCTGCCCGATGCGTAGCCCTCGGGGGTCTTGGCCGGGCCGGCGTAGTACACGGGGTGGTCCCGGAGGTACTGCGGCATCTCGCCGCCGCCGTCGAGCAGCTCGGCGATCTTGGCGTGGGCGATGTCGCGGGCCACCACGACGGTTCCGGTGAGCGACAGGCGGGTCTTCACCGGGTACTTGGTGAGCTCGCCGCGGATCTCGTCCATGGGCCGGTCGAGGTCGATCTGCACCACGTCGCCGCCCAGGTCCTCGTCGGTGACCTCGGGGAGGTACTGCGCCGGGTGGCGTTCGAGCTCCTCCAGGAACACGCCCTCGGCGGTGATCTTCGCCAGCGCCTGGCGGTCGGCCGAGCAGCTGACGGCGATGCCGATGGGGCACGAGGCGCCGTGGCGGGGGAGGCGGATCACCCGCACGTCGTGGCAGAAGTACTTGCCGCCGAACTGGGCGCCGATGCCGAAGGCCTGGGTCAGCGCCAGCACCTCCTGCTCCATCTCGAGGTCCCGGAAGCCGTGGCCGGCGAGGGAGCCCTCGGTGGGGATGGTGTCGAGGTAGCGGGTGGACGCAAGCTTGGCGGTCTCGACCGCGAACTCGGCCGACGTGCCGCCGATGACCACGGCCAGGTGGTACGGCGGGCAGGCCGAGGTGCCGAGCAGGCGCAGCTTCTCGTCCAGGAACTTCAGCAGGCCCTTGGGGTTGAGGACGGCCTTGGTCTCCTGGAACAGGAAGCTCTTGTTGGCCGAGCCGCCGCCCTTGGCCATGAAGAGGAGCTTGTAGGCGCTGCCGTCGACGGCGCTGACCTTGATCTCGGCGGGGAGGTTGGTGCCGGTGTTCTTCTCGTCCCAGAGCGTCAGGGGCGCCATCTGGGAGTACCGCAGGTTGTCCTTCTGGTACGTGTCGAAGATGCCGCGGGCGATGGCTTCCTCGTCACCGCCACCCGTGAGCACGAACTGGCCCTTCTTGCCCTTCACGATGGCCGTGCCGGTGTCCTGGCACATGGGCAGCACCCCGCCGGCGGCGATGTTGGCGTTCTTCAGCAGGTCGAGCGCCACGAAGCGGTCGTTGGCCGACGCCTCGGGGTCGTCGAGGATGCGGGCCAGCTGGGCCAGGTGCCCGGGCCGCAGGTAGTGGGCGATGTCGTGCATGGCCGCGGCGGTGAGCTCGGTGAGCACCCGGGGCTCGACCTGCAGGAACGTGTGGCCCGCGGCCTCCACGGTCGACACGCCCTCGATGTCGAGCTTGCGGTACGTCGTGGCGTCGGGCCCGAGGGGCAGCAGCTCGGTGAACTGGAAGTCGGTCATCGCCGACCACGGTACGGCGGCGTGCCGACCACGAGCCATCCGGCCCAGCTCCCTGCCCGCTGGGGCTCCCCAGGTGGCTCGTTCGCGGACGTCGCTCGGCCGACGGCGGGCGGCGCTCAGTCGGAGGGCGGCAGGTCCCGGGCCCGGACGGCGAAGGCGTCGTTGAGGCGGCCCAGCAGCCGGCCGAGGGCGCGGCGGTCGCGATCGGACCAAGAGGCGAGGGTGGTGGACACGCGCTCGTGGCGGCCTCGGCGGGCGCCGTCGAGGAGGGCGGCGCCGCGCGCGGTCAGGCGCAGCACCTGGGCTCGGCCCCCGTCGGGGTCGGCCACCCGCTCGACGAACCCGTCGCGCTCGAGCGTGCCGACCTGGCGGGTGATGGTGGAGTGGTCGAGCTGGAGCAGGTCGACCAGCGCCGCTGCGGTAGGCGAGCCCAGCAGGTCGATGCGGTCGAGGAGCAGGTAGGCCGCCCGATCCAGCGTGACCCCGTCGACCACCAGGTTGCGGCGCACCTGTTCGAGCCGGCGCACCAGCAGCGCCAGCTCTCGCTCGACGGCGCGGATGTCGTCGTCCTCGTCGACCGGGGTGGTGCGGCGCTCGTCCTCGGTCACCCGTCACACCCTAGGTGCATGATGCACATCGGGGGAATGTGCATCATGCACATGTGGTTGGACCTGGGGCATCGAACGAGACCGGAGCCGACCATGAGCGCAGTCACCACCAGCATCGACCGGCCGGCGACGGTGCGCTCCGTGCTGGCCGGGTTCCGCCCGTGGCACCCGCTGGTGCAGCGGGCCGGGCGGTTCCACTGGGTGCTCGGCCTCCGGGTGGCGCTCTGCTTCGTCGGCCCCGTCGCCGTCTCCCACACCACCGGTCGCTGGTCGGCCGAGACCGGGGTCATGGCCCTGGGCGCCTTCCTGGTCTCGATCTTCCTCGCCCCCTTCGACCGGCCCCGGCAGCAGTTGGGCGCCGGCCTCGCCCTGGCCACCGTCCTGCCCCTCTCGGTGGTGGCCACGATGGTGCTCGACCACGGCGTCGGCCGGGTTGCCGCGCTGGCCGCCGTCGGCCTCGTCGCCGGCCTCAGCGTCGGGTGGCCGGCCCTCGTAGGGACCTGGGCCCGCTCCTTCGGGCTGGCCCTGATCATCGCCCCGGAGCTCCCCGGCACCGCCTTCGCCGTGCGGTGGGTGGCGGTCGGGGGGGCTCCTGGCCGTGGCGGTCACCCTGCTCACCAGCCACCTCACGCCGGACCACCTGCGCACCACTCGGCGCCTTCCGTCGCCGGACCCGCTGGTCGTGCGGCACCACGCCGTGCGCCTGGCCCTCGCCCTCGGCTTCGCCGGCACCGTCGCCGAAGCCGTGGGATCGTCCACCCCCATCCGCGAGCACGCCCTCTGGCTGGGCATCGGCGTCTGGATCGTCCTGCAGCCCTACCTGCACGACACCGTCGCCAAGGCCGTCCAGCGCGGCATCGGCACGGTGGCCGGCGGCCTGCTCACCCTCGCCCTCGTGCAAGCCGTGCCGGCCGGGCTCTGGGTGGGGTGGATGTTCCTGGTCCTGGCCTTCGTCTGCTTCGGCATCCGCCCGGTCAACTACGGCTGGTACTGCGTCTTCCTCACCCCGATCATCGTCATCGGCTTCGGCCCCGTCGTCCACGACTACGCCGTCCTCGAAGCCCGCCTCGGCTGGACGATCGCCGGCTCGCTGCTCGCCCTCCTCGTCCGCTTCGCCCTCTGGCCCGCCGCTGGGCACCCCCGGCCCGACGCACCGGCGTCGCCGACCTGACCCTGGTGGCGGCTCGCGCCGCTGGGTCGCCCTCGCGGTCGGAGGCTCCCCGGCGACCGGCGTGAGGCTCGGGATCCCGGGAGCCCACCAGCCCGAGGGAGCGGACGAAGGCGACGAAGGCGTCGGGAACCGGTCGGCCGGCGCGGCCGTCGACATCCCCCATGCGATCCCCCCGACGCTCTTGGTCCCTGCTCGCCTGCGGGCTCTTCGCCCTCGCCGCCGTCGGTTGCGGCGTCGGCTCCGAGGGCGGCCAGCCGCCGGGGTTGGCGAAGTCGTCGACCACGGAGCCGACCGAGCCGCCGAGCGGGGGCGGCAGGACCGGAGTTGCCAGCCTGCCGAGCAAGGGCGAGCTGCCGGTGCCGATCGAGGGCGGGCCGGCCGCGACGGTGCGCACCTGCGAGGTGGACCCGGCCGACCCGGGCCGGGCGCACGTCGAGGCGGTGGTGGCCAACACCACCGACGGGGTCCGCCTGCTGCAAGGCGTGCCGTTGGTGGTCCGCGACGACGATGGGCACGTGGTGTCGGCCGACCAGGAGGACCTGTGGAGCTCGATCCGGATCGGTCCCGCCCGTCGGGCCCTGCTGCGCGAGGACGTCGACCTGCAGGGAACCGCTCGCGAGGTGACCTGTGAGCTCGGCCGTCCCGACCTCCGCGTCGACGAGCTCCCCGGTGGCGACGACGTGGCGGCCGATGACCTGGCGCTCACCTCGTGCTCGCCGATGGTCGGCGCCACGGTGCGCAACCGCAGCGACGATCCCGCTGCGGTCGCCGTCGTGGTCGAGGCCTTCGACGCCGACGGCTACAGCGCCGGCACGTTCGAGCTGGGCCAGCGCCCGACCACCTACACCGACGGCCGGACGCCAGGCCCTGACGAGGTCGCCCTCCCTGGCCACCGCACCGGCCGCTACCGCCTGGACCCCACCGAGCGCATCGAGCAGTACGGCACGCCGCTCGATGGGCCCATCGCCGCCTGCCAGGTCCTCCGCGCCACCATCGCCGCCAACCCCACCCCGACCCAGGTCATCGTCGACTGACCGACCGCCGTGGCGGACACCTCGAAGCAGCACCCGGCGGGTAGACCGGACGACATGGCAGCGACGACCGCAGCGAAGACCCGGACCGAGCACGATTCCATGGGCGAGGTGCAGGTGCCCATCGAGGCCCTGTGGGGGGCGCAGACGCAGCGGGCCGTGCAGAACTTCCCGATCTCGGGGCGGCCGATCGACCGGCGGCTGATCCGGGCGCTCGGGCTGGTGAAGGCCGAGGCGGCGGCGGTGAACGCCGGCCGCAAGGACGTCCCGGCGGTGACGAAGCGCATCGCCACGGCCATCACCGCGGCGGCCGAGGCGGTGGCGGCGGGGGAGCACGACGACCAGTTCCCGGTCGACGTGTTCCAGACCGGGTCGGGCACGTCGTCGAACATGAACGCCAACGAGGTCATCGCCCACCTGGCCGAGGACCTGCTGGGGGAGGACGGCGCCGTCCACCCCAACGACCACGTGAACGCCAGCCAGTCGTCGAACGACGTGTTCCCGACGGCGATCCACCTGGCGGCCGTCGAAGGGATCCAGGTCGACCTCCTGCCCGCGCTCGACCACCTGGCCAAGGCGCTGCGCCGCAAGTCCCGCGAGTTCGCCAAGGTGGTGAAGGCCGGGCGCACCCACCTCATGGACGCGGTGCCGATCACGCTGGGCCAGGAGCTCGGCGCCTACGCCACCCAGATCGAGCACGCCCAGGAGCGCTTGGCCGAGGCCCTGCCCCGCCTCGGTGAGCTGCCCCTGGGCGGCACCGCGGTCGGCACCGGCATCAACGCCCCCCGGGGCTTCGGCGGCGCCGTCACCAAGCGGCTGGCCAAGCGCACCGACCTCCCGCTGACCGAGGCCCGCGACCACATCGCCGCCCAGGCGGCGCAGGACTCGCTGGTGGAGACCTCGGGTCAGCTGCGCGCTGCAGCGGTCGCCCTGGTGAAGATCGCCAACGACCTGCGGTGGATGGCGTCAGGGCCCCGCACCGGCCTGGCCGAGATCCACCTGCCGGACCTGCAGCCCGGCTCGTCGATCATGCCGGGCAAGGTGAACCCGGTCCTGTGCGAGGCGGTCACCCAGGTGGCGGCCCAGGTCATCGGCAACGACGCCGCCGTCGCCTTCGGCGGCAGCCAGGGCAACCTCGAGCTCAACGTCTACCTGCCGCTGATGGCCCGCAACCTGCTCGAGAGCATCGAGCTGCTGACCAACGTGAGCGTGCTCTTCGCCGACCGCTGCATCGACGGGATCACCGCGGACGAGGAGCGGTGCCGGGCCAACGCCGAGGCGTCCCCGTCGATCGCCACGTCGCTCAACCCGTACCTCGGCTACGAGCGCACGGCGGAGCTCATCAAGGAGAGCCTCACGACGGGCACGCCCATCCGCGACCTGGTGACCGCCACGGGCGAGCTGTCGCCGGACGAGCTCGACGCCGCGCTCGGCGCGCTGGCGCTGACCAAGGGCGGCATCACCCGCCAGGCCGCCAAGCCCAAGCCGACGAAGGCCCGGGCGGCGAAGGGCTGATCAGCCCTTGGCAGGGGCGCCGGCGAAGGGACCGGGGTCGCCGGCCTTCGGCAGCTTGGGGTGGCTCCAGGAGTTGACCTTGCCGACGAGGGCGCCGACGTGCTCCCACGCCTCCGGGTCCCAGCCCTCGGCCTGGCCGACGACGGCGAGGTCCTGGCGGATGTAGACGAGCGCCGGCGTGCGCTCCATCTCCAGCGCCTTGACCAGCTCGCGGTCCGGGTCGGCGAAGGTGAGGAACTCGTCGGCCCAGGGGCCGAGGAACTTCTTGGCGTCGGCCTCATCGGCGGTGACCGTCCAGGCCACGCGGCAGTCGGCGCCCTGGAAGTTGGCGAGCACGCGGCCGGCCGTCTCGAGGATCCACGCGCTCTCGTGCGTGTACGGGTCGAGCACCACGGTGAGCAGCTGGAAGGTGGTCAGCCACTCCTCGATGGTCCGGGTCTCCCCGCCGATGGCGGTGAGCTTCACGTCGTCTTTCACCAGGGTCACCACGGGCGCAGAAGCTAGTGCCTGACCGGCCCCCCTCCGGAATCCAGCGGGGGCTTCGGCGGGCGAGGTGCCCAGGGCTAGGTTCGGCCCCGGAACCAACCTGGAGGCACGCCCGTGTTCGCCCTCGTCCCCGTCGACACCTTCGGCTACAAGCTGATGCTGCTCCTGCACATCGTGACCATCGTGGTGGCCTTCGCGCCCGGGTTCGTGCTGCCGGGCCTCCGCCGCAAGGTGGCGGCCGAGGGCGACGGTGCGAGCCGGGCCTTCGCTGCGGCCGCGGCCGCCAACGACACCCGCATCCACGGCCCCGCCCTGGTGCTGGCCGGCCTGTTCGGGTTCGGCCTGGTGGGGATGAGCAAGAAGTTCTACGAGTTCAGCCAGCCGTGGATCTCGGTCGGCATGCTGCTCTGGTTCATCATGCTGGGCATGGTCTTCGCCGTGCTGCTGCCGGCCGAGAAGAAGGTCGCCGCCGGCGACGCCTCGGCCCAGAAGCTCGTCGGCATGGCCGGCGGCATCATCCACCTGCTGTTCCTGGTCCAGGTCATCGTCATGATCTGGAAGCCCGGCCTCTGACCCACGCTCACCCCGGACCCGCCCCACCCCGCAACTTGTGGGCGGAGAGCGCCGAAAACGGCAGCGTGGGCCCACAAGTTCACCGGAGGGCCGCCTCCACCCCGCAACTTGTGGGCCGAGGCCGCCGGAAACGGCAGCGTGGGCCCACAAGTTCACCGGAGGGACGCCCCCACCCTGCAACTTGTGGGCGGAGAGCGCCGAAAACGGCGGTGTGGGCCCACAAGTTCGAACGGGGTTGGGGGCTGGGGTCGGTAGGTTCAAGCGGGTGCATCCCATCGAACGGCTCCGGTACGTGGCCCGCGCCACGGGCGCGCCGCCCGACGACGTGTTCCGCGAGGCGTGTGCGGCCCTGGCCGGGTTCTCCGACGACCCCGGGTCGCTGGTCACCGCGTGCCGGCGGCTGATCGACCGCCACGCTGCCAACGGGCCCATCTGGTGGCTCTGCGCCCGGACCCTGGTGGCCGCCGACCCCGGCGACGAGGCGTGGCGCTGCCTCGACGACCTGGTGTCGGACCCCACGCTGGACGAACTGGTCCACGCCCTGCCCGACGACGCCCGCATCACCGTCGTGGGCTGGCCCGAGCGGGTGGCGGCCGCCCTCGCCCGGCGCGGCGACGTCGAGGTGCGGGTGGTCGACGTCGAGGGCGACGGTCCCGGCTTCGTGCGCCTGCTCGAGCGGTCCGACGTGCACGCCGTCGACGTGGCGGTCACCGGCCTGGCCGGCGCCGCCGCCGCCTCCGACCTCGTGGTGCTCGAGACCCTGGCCGTCGGGCCCGACGTCGCCCTCGTGGCGCCCGGCTCGTGGGCGGCGGCCGCCGTGGCCCGAGCCGCCGGCGTGCCGGTGTGGGCCGTCGCCGGCGCCGGGCGCCTGGTGCCCAGCGGCATGTGGCCGTCGCTCACCGGTCGCCTCGCCGGCGCCGCCACCGCCCCGTGGGGCCTCGACCACGACCTGCTCCCGCTCGACCTCGTCGACCAGCTCGTCGGCCCCGCCGGCCCGGAGGCCGTGGCCGCCGGCCTCCGCCGCCTCGACACCCCCGACGCCGCCGAGC
Source organism: Aquihabitans sp. G128 (assembly GCF_019048865.1). Taxonomy (GTDB): domain Bacteria; phylum Actinomycetota; class Acidimicrobiia; order Acidimicrobiales; family Iamiaceae; genus Aquihabitans. The sequence continues at coordinate 4,819,642 of NZ_CP077604.1, forward strand.
TCCGCCGCTGACCCTCGGCCCCGCCGAGCCCGTCCTGCCGAGCCCACCATGTCCCCGACCGACGCCCCCGTCCCCGTCGCGCCCGACGCCGCCGACCTGCGCGAGCGGCTCGCATCGCTCGGGCGCCGGGACCAGCGCCGCCTCGGCGCGCTGCTCGACCGGGTGGGCCGCCCGCCCGGGGGCCGGGGCGGCGGCGCCAAGGCCCACCGGGGCCGCGGGCGCGGCCACCGCCCGGAGGTCGACCGCCAGCCGGTGACCCTGGAGCAGGTGGCGGCCGACGTGGCCACCGCCGAGGCCCGGGTGGCCAGCCGCCGCGCCGGCGTCCCGACGGTGACCTATCCCGACGGGCTGCCCATCAGCGAGCGCCGCCAGGACCTGCTCGACGCCATCGCCGCCAACCAGGTGGTGATCGTCGCGGGGGAGACCGGGTCGGGCAAGAGCACCCAGCTGCCGAAGCTGTGCCTGGAGCTCGGACGCGGCGTGCTCGGCCTCATCGGCCACACCCAGCCCCGTCGGGTGGCCGCTCGGACCATCGCCGAGCGGGTGGCCGAGGAGCTGGGGACCGACCTCGGCCAGGCCGTGGGCTACACGGTGCGCTTCACCGACCGCGTCGGTGACGGCACCTTCGTGAAGGTCATGACCGACGGCATCCTGCTGGCCGAGATCCAGCGGGACCGCCTGCTCGACCGGTACGACACGCTGATCATCGACGAGGCCCACGAGCGCAGCCTCAACATCGACTTCCTGCTCGGCTACCTCAAGCAGCTCCTGCCCCAGCGGCCGGACCTCAAGGTCATCATCACGTCGGCCACCATCGACACGGGCCGCTTCTCCGAGCACTTCGGCGACGCACCGATCATCGAGGTCTCGGGCCGCACGTTCCCGGTGGAGCTGCGCTACCGCCCCTACGGCGAGCGGGGGCTGGTCGACGAGGGCGACGACGTCATCGACGACGACCGGGACCAGGTGGAGGCCATCTCCGACGCGGTCGACGAGCTGGCCCGCGCCGGCCCCGGCGACGTGCTCGTGTTCCTGAGCGGCGAGCGTGAGATCCGCGACACCGCCGGCGCGCTGGCGAAGCGCAACCTCCGCGACACCGAGGTGCTGCCGCTCTACGCCCGGCTGTCGGCCGCCGAGCAGCACCGCATCTTCGAGCCGCACCGGGGCCGGCGGGTGGTGCTCGCCACCAACGTGGCCGAGACGTCGCTGACCGTCCCCGGCGTCCGCTACGTGGTCGATGCCGGCACCGCCCGCATCTCGCGCTACAGCCACCGCCTCAAGGTGCAGCGCCTCCCGATCGAGGCCGTGAGCCAGGCGTCGGCCAACCAGCGCGCCGGCCGCTGCGGTCGCGTGGCGCCGGGCATCTGCATCCGCCTCTACGCCGAGGAGGACTTCGACGGCCGCGACGAGTTCACCGACCCCGAGATCCAGCGGACCAACCTGGCGTCGGTCATCCTCCAGATGACGAACCTGGGCCTGGGCGACGTGGCGGCGTTCCCGTTCCTCGACCCGCCCGACAGCCGGGCCATCCGCGATGGCGTGCACCTGCTCGAGGAGCTGGGCGCCCTGCCCCCGGACCAGCCGGCCGACGAGCGGCGCCTGACCCCGACCGGTCGACGCCTGGCGCAGCTCCCCATCGACCCGCGCCTGGCCCGCATGGTGCTGGAGGCCCAGGAGCAGGGCTGCGTGCGCGAGGTGCTGATCATCGCCTCGGCCCTCTCGATCCAGGACCCACGGGAGCGGCCGACCGACAAGCAGCAGGCCGCCGACGAGCTCCACCGGCGCTTCACCGTGCCCGGCTCGGACTTCCTCGCCCTCGTGCGGCTCTGGGACCACCTGGCCGAGCGGCGCAAGGCGCTCTCGTCGAACCAGTTCCGCCGCGAGTGCCGGTCGGAGTTCCTGAACTTCCTCCGCATCCGCGAGTGGCAGGACCTGTACCGCCAGCTGGAGCAGGCGGCCCGCAAGCTGTCGATCACGCCGAGCGCCGGCGAGGTCGACGCCGAGCAGGTGCACCGGGCGCTGCTGGCCGGGCTGCTGTCGCAGATCGGCGTGAAGGACCCGGAGGGCCGGGAGTTCCGTGGGGCGCGCAACAGCCGCTTCCAGCTGGCCCACGGGTCCAGCCTGGCCAAGAAGCCGCCGCCCTGGGTGATGGCCGCCGAGCTGGTGGAGACCAACCGGCTGTGGGCCCGCACCGCAGCCGCCGTGCAGCCGGAGTGGGCCGAGGCCCTGGCGCCGCACCTGGTCAAGCGGTCCTACGGCGAGCCTCGGTGGGACGAGCGCTCGGGCCGCGCCGTCACCAACGAGCGCGTGACGCTCTACGGCCTGCCCCTCGTGGCGGCGCGCAAGGTCGGCTACGACCGCGTCGACGTCGACGAGGCGCGCGACCTGTTCCTCGACCACGCCCTGCAGCGGCGGGAGTGGTCGTCGCGCCACCCGTTCCTGGCCGCCAACGAGGCCTTCCTCGCGGAGGCCCGAGACCTCGGCGACCGGGTGCGCCGGGTCGACCTGTTCGACGACGACGTGCTGTTCCGGTTCTACGACCGACGGGTGGGCCTCGACGTCGTGTCGGGCCGCCACTTCGACCAGTGGTGGAAGCAGGCCCGACGGGACGACCCCGACCTCCTCACCCTCACCATGGACGACCTCACCGGCGACGGTCCGGCGTTCGACCCCGCCGACTACCCCGACACGTGGCGCCAGGGCGACCTCGAGCTGCCGGTCACCTACCGCTTCGCGCCCGGCGAGGACCTCGACGGCGTCACGGTCCACATCCCCATGGCCGTGCTCAACCGGGTGGAGCCGTGGGACTTCGACTGGCAGGTGCCGGGCTTCCGCCGCGAGCTGGCCGAGGCCCTGGTCCGCACCGCCCCCAAGGCGGTCCGACGGCTGCTCACGCCACTCGGCGAGACGGCCGAGCGGGCCGCCGACCAGCTCCGCTGGCAGGAGGTGCCCATCACCGAGGCCCTGGCCGCCGTCACCAGCGAGCTGGCCGGCGCCCGCGTCGAGGCGTCCGACCTCGATGCCCGGCGGGTCCTGCCGTACCTGCGCATCACCTTCGCCATCCACGACGGCGACACCGTGGTGGCCATCGGCAAGGACCTCGATGCCGTCCGGGACCTCGTCGGCGGTCGGGTGCGGGCGGCCATCGCCGACGCCATCGCCGACCAGGCCCCGGACATCGAGCGCACGGGCATCACCCGGTGGGACCTCGGCGACCTGCCGCGGGTGGTCCGCTCCACCATCGACGGCCACGTCGTGGAGGGCTACCCCGCCCTGCTCGACGCCGGGGACTCGGTGTCGATCAAGGTGTTCTCCAAGCCTGAGATCGCCGAGCGGATCATGGCCGTGGGCGTGCGCCGGCTCGTGCTGCTGGCGGTGCCGGTGGGCGTGAAGGGCCTCGAGCGCGAGGTGCCCAACACGGTGCGCCTCGCCCTCTCGGGCGTGCCCGAGCTCACCCTCGGCAAGCTGCTGCGCGACGCCATCACCGCCTCGGCCGACCGGGTCGTCGCCGACGCCGGTGGCGTGGCCTGGGACGAGGAGGCCTTCACCGCCCTGCTCGCCGCCGCCCGCTCCAAGCTCAAGGCGACCACCGCCAAGGCGCTCCGCGACGCCGGCGAGGTGGTGGTGGCGGCCGCCGCCGTCGAGGCCCAGCTCGACCGCCTCACCAGCCCGCTGTTGGACGCGTCGGTGGCCGACGCACGCGCCCAGCTGCGCCGCCTGGTCCGGCCCGGCTTCGTGACCTCCTGCGGCACCCACCGCCTCCCGGACGTCCTGCGCTACGTGCGCGGCATCGGCAAGCGGTTGGAGAAGGTGGCCGGGGAGCCCCGCCGGGACCAGGAGCGCATCCTCGAGGTGGCCGGCGTCGAGCGGTACTACCAGCAGCTGCTGACGGCGCTGCTGCCCAGCCAGGTGACCAAGCGGGTGGTCGACGCGGGCTGGCAGCTCGAGGAGCTGCGCGTGAGCGTCTTCGCCCAGTCGGTGGGCGTCAAGGGCCAGGTGAGCGCCAAGCGCGTGCGCCGCGAGATCGACCACCTCTTCGCCGGCGAGCTCGACTAGGCCGAGCCGGTCGCCGCCCGGGCGGCCCGTAAGGTGGGCGCGTGCCGGTGCGGGACCGGCTCGGTGCAACGGAAGGTCGTTCGGGTGGCTGAGAGCTCGGTCTGCGAAGGGTGCGGCACGGTCCTGCCCCTGCCCGACGCCGAGGGAGTGGTGCGGTGCCCGTCGTGCGGTCGGGTGGCCTGGACCCGGGACCCGCAGGATCCGTTCGGCCCGCAGGGCCCGCCGCCCACCCTGGCGCCGGACCCGGCGCCCTTCGCCACCTGGACGCCGGAGCCGGTCTTCCGCACGTCGACCACCACCACCACCCGCAAGGGCGCCTCCAGCGGGAGCCGCGTGGGGTGCCTGATCACGCTGGTGGTGCTGCTCGTCATCGGCGGCGCCACCTATGGCCTCATCGCCGGCATCAGCAAGGGCACCGGGCCCTTCCGCAGCCTCAAGCCGAACCAGCTGTACCCCAGCAGCGGCTCGTCGATCGTGGTGCCCGGCGAGGGCAGCAGCACCGACCTCGTCAAGATGGTCACCGACAACGGCGACGGCAGCCAGCGCAAGCTGGTCCGCGTGGTGATCGGGCCCGGCGGGGGCAAGGAGACCTGGAAGAGCCCGCCGCTGCCGAAGGACCTCTACACCGCCCAGCTGGCCATCGACGGCGACGACCTGTGGGTGGGCGGCGGCACCCACCTGATCCTGCTCTCGCTGGAGACCGGGGCCCAGCGCTGGCAGGCCACGCTCACCGACTCGCTCACCACCGGGTGCCCCGGGTGCTTCTCCGTGGTGGACGGGACCATGGTCCTGCGCACCGACGACGCTTACGTCACGGCGTTCGCCGCCGAGTCGAACGAGCCCCGTTGGAGCCGTCGGCTCCAGACCGCAGCGGGGAGCGTGACGGTGGCCGGCGAGGACGTCTACGTCATCGACGACCCGCCCACCGCGGCCGACCTCACGCAGGTCGTCCAGCTCGACCCCGCCAGCGGCAAGGTGGTGCGCACGTTCACCCCGAGCTGCGGGCCGAGCGACACGGTGCCGTTCCCGATCGAGCTGCACGGCGGCGACCCGATCCTGCGGGTGCCGAGCAGCACGGACCTGGTCACCTACTTCGGCTTCGGCTACGGCTGCGTCACCCGCATCGATGCCACCACCGGCAAGCAGCGGTGGAAGGTCGGGCTGGAGGAGGGCAACTTCGACCAGGAGGGGGCGGTGCTGAACTTCCAGCACCTCGTCTTCCCGCGATCGTCCGGCAGCCCGCTCCGCGTCGACCTGGCCACCGGCAAGGTGGCCGAGCTCGAGGCGCTGCCCGACGCCACCGCGAAGCCCCGTGCCATCGTGGGCACCACGCTGATCGCCGAGACCTCGAGCACCCGAGGCTCCACCAAGGGCGGGCTGGCGGCGTGGGACCTCACCACCGGCAAGCGGCTCTGGTCCGTGCGCCTGCCCGGCACCTCCGAACCCGTCTCCGACGGTCCGTACGCCTCGTCCGACGCCCTCTTCGACAGCACCCCGCGCACCCTGCTCGTCACCGGTGGCTCCACGGTGCGGCTCGTGACCTTCACCGGCTCGGACCGCTCCATCAAGGTGCAGGCCGTCGACGTCGCCACCGGTGACCTGGGAGCGCCGAAGGTGGGCACGCTGCGCAGCCGCTACGACACGGGGGGCACCCCGTCGATCTCCATCGAGTCGGTCAGCCCGGACCGCCTGGTGATCGGGGTCGACTCCATCGTCGAGGTGCTGGACCTCACCGACGCCAGCGATGCGAGCTGGCCGCCGAAGAACTGAGTGGGCGACAGCGGCGAGGAACGTCGTCCCGGCTCGGTGGGTAGCTTCGGGGCCATGGGTGAACTCGTCGACTTCCCGAGCAACGGCCACGGCGCCAGCGGCTACCTGGCGCTTCCCGAGAGCGGGTCGGGCCCCGGCCTGATCGTGATCCAGGAGTGGTGGGGCCTGGTGCCCCACATCGAGGACCTGTGCGACCGGTTCGCCGCCGAGGGCTTCGTGGCCCTGGCCCCGGACCTGTTCCACGGCGAGAGCACCACCGAGCCCGACGAGGCCGGCAAGCTGATGATGGCCCTGAACCTCAGCCGCGCCGTGCAGGACATGAGCGGGGCGGTCGACTTCCTGCTCGGCCACGACGCCGTCACCGGCGGCAAGCTCGGCATCACCGGCTTCTGCATGGGCGGCGGGCTCACCCTGGTGGCGGCCTGCGAGCTGCCCGACAAGTTCGGTGCCGTGGTGCCCTGGTACGGCCTCATCCCGTGGCCCGACGCCCAGCCCGACTGGTCGAAGATCCAGGCGCCGGTCGAGGGCCACTACGCCGGCAAGGACGGCTTCTTCACCCCAGAGGCGGCCCGGGAGCTGGAATCCACGCTGCGCGGCGTGGGCGCGTCGGCCACCTTGTACGTGTATGACGACGCCGACCACGCCTTCTTCAACGACACCCGGCCCGAGGTCTACGACCCCGAGGCGGCCGCCACCGCCTGGCAGCGCACGCTCGACTTCCTGCACACCCGCCTGGGCTGAGGCCCGGGGGCGGTCCGGGAGCGCAGCGTGAGCGGCGGGCGGTGGGAGCGGTTCCAGGACCGGCGCGAGGACCGCGCCACCGAGCGCCTCGGCGATGCCCGACAGGCGTCGTGGAAGGGCATCGTCGGCCTCGTGCTCGCCCTCGTCGTGGTGGTCGCCCTCATCATCTTCGCCTTCTCCTACGTCAAGAACGACGCCGTCGAGCACGACCGCCGCAACGAGCCCTCCCCGTGCACGGCGCCCCCGCCGGGCCCGCCGTGCCGACAGGTACCGTGACCCGATGCCCGTCGCCGAGCTCGATCCGGTCACCCGCTACCTCGAGGTCGGCCTGCGGCTCGGCCGCCACCTCGACGGCCTGGTCGACGCCTACTTCGGGCCGGAGGACCTGAAGGCCCGGGTCGAGGGCGAGCCCCAGCGGGCGCTGCCCGCGCTGGTGGGCGACGTGCGGGCCCTGGTGGCCGACCTCGACGCCGGCGACGGGGACCTCGACCCCACCCGCCGCCGCTGGCTGCGGGCCCAGGCGGCCGGGTTGCACACCGCAGCGCGGAAGCTGGCCGGCGAGGACGTGGCGTTCCTGGACGAGGTGGAGCAGTGCTACGGCGTGCGCCCCTCGGCGGTGCCGCACGACGTGCTGGCCGAGGCGCACCACCGCCTGGACGGCGCCCTGCCCGGGTCCGGTCCGCTGGCCGAGCGCTACGACGCCTGGCGCACCAGCCACGTCATGTCCCGCGAGCAGCTGACCGCCGCGGTCCACACCGTCGCCGAGGCGTTCCGCGAGCGCACGGAGGCGGCCTTCGGCCTGCCGGAGGGCGAGCACATCGAGTTCGAGCTGGTCTCCGACGAGCCGTGGTCGGGGTTCAACTACTACGAGGGCGGGCTGCGCAGCCGGGTGGCCATCAACACCGACCTGCCCGTCTCGTCCACCGCCATCGGCCACCTGATCGCCCACGAGGCCTATCCCGGGCACCACACCGAGCACTGCCGCAAGGAGGTCGGCCTGGTGCGCCGCCGCCAGCAGCTGGAGGAGGCGATCTTCCTGGTGGGCACGCCGCAGTGCCTGCTGGCCGAGGGCCTCGCCGACCTCGCCATCGAGGCGCTGCTCGGGCCGGACCACGAGCCGGCGATGGCCGAGATCCTGCACCCGCTCGGCATCCGCTACGACACCGAGGTGGTGGCGGCCGTCTCCGCCGCCGGCGAGGCGCTCTCGGCCGTGCGGGGCAACGCCGCGCTGCTGCTGCACGACCAGGGCCGGTCGGAGGACGACGCAGTGGCCGAGCTCGAGCGCTGGGGCCTCCTGTCGCACGAGCGAGCGGTGAAGTCCATCGCCTTCCTGACCCACCCCACGTGGCGGTCCTACATCTTCTGCTACGTCGACGGCCTGCCCCTGTGCCGGTCGTTCGTGGGGGGGCGACCCGGCCCGCTTCGAGCGGCTGCTCACCGAGCAGTTCGTGCCCGCCGACCTCGTCCCCGCCTGAGGTCGGCGTTCCTCACCTGAACGGGTGTCCAGCCTCTGGCGTAGGCTCGGCCACTTGGGTTTCGACCCGTCGGCGGGCATGATGGGGGCAAGGATCCGAGTGAACGCTCGGATACTCGGACGAGGGCATGGAAGGCAAGGTGGCCGCTGATGGCTGCGTATCCGTACAAGGACCGGTTCCCGGTCAACCGCACGCTGCCCGAGAAGGGGCGGCCGCGAGACGAGGTGCTCGCCGAGATGCGGAGCCTCGCCGTCGAGGAGGACGTCGCCTGGGAGGGCGGCAAGGTCTCCGGGACCATGTACTGCGGCGACCACGACCACTACTCGTTCATGAACGACGTGTTCGGCCTCTACGCCCACGTCAACATCCTCCAGCGCGACATCTGCCCCAGCGCCACGCGCTACGAGGGCGAGGTCATCGCCATGGCGCTCGACCTGTTCCACGCCGACGCCGTCACCGACACCGAGCCCGTGGGCCTGGTCACCAGCGGCGGCACCGGCTCGATCACCCACGCCATCCTGGCCTTCCGCGAGGTCGCCCGGAACGAGCGGGGCGTCACCAAGCCCAACTTCATCAAGCCCGAGACCGGCCACCCCGCCTTCGACAAGGCCTGCCACCTCTTCGGCATCGAGCTGCGCCAGGCCCCGGTCGACCCCGTCACCACCCAGGTCGACGTGCAATGGGTCCGCGACCACATCGACGACCAGACCATCGGCTTCATGGGCTCGGCCTGCAACTACGGCTACGGCACCATCGACCCCATCCAGGAGCTCTCCGACCTCGCCCTCGAGACCGGCCTGCCCCTGCACGTCGACGGCTGCCTCGGCGGGTTCATCCTCCCCTTCGGCGAGGAGCTCGGCTTCGGCATCCCGGTGTTCGACTTCCGCCTGCCCGGCGTCACCTCGATCTCCGCCGACACCCACAAGTACGGCTACGCCTTCAAGGGCACCAGCACCGTGCTGTTCCGGGACAAGAAGTGGCGCAACTCGCAGTACTTCTTCCTCACCGAGTGGAGCGGCGGCAAGTACTGCTCGCCCGGCATGGACGGCTCCCGCTCCGGCGGCCTCCTCGCCGCCACCTGGGCCTCCATGGTCCAGCTGGGCCGAGAGGGCTACCGCGGCTACGCCCAGAAGATCTTCGAGACCTCCCTCGCCATGCAGGAGGCCGTGAAGAGCCACCCCGAGCTCAAGCTGGTGGGCAGCCCGTCGTTCCTCTTCAGCTTCACCAGCGACGAGTTCGACGTGTACCACGTCAACGACTTCATGCGCCCGAAGGGCTGGCGCTTCAACGGCCAGCAGTACCCCAACGGCCTGCACATGGCCGTCACCCGCCCGCAGACCCAGCCGGGCGTGGTCGAGGCGTTCGCCAACGACCTCGCTGCCGCCGTCGAGTACGCCAAGGAGAAGGGCCACGAGCCCGCCGCCTCCGGCGCCATCTACGGCGGCGTCGCCGGCGGCATGACCGACGAGGCCGACTCCTTCATCAAGATGGTCATGTCCGACATGCTCGACGAGCAGCAGGCACTGCCGCCGGAGGCGTAGCTTCGGGCTCACTCGCTCGCTGCGCTCGCTCCGTTCCCCCGAGTTTCCTGGTTGACGGGCTGACGCCCGGCGCCTTGCGCAACGACGGCGGCGGAGCCGCCGTCGTTGGTCGTGGGGGGGCTCCGCAAGCTCCGCCCCCCCACACCCCCCGGGCTCGTGATGTCTCGTCACTCGTTCGCTGGCGCTCACTCCGTTCCTCGAGCTTCCTGGTTGACGGGCTGACGCCCGGCGCCTTGCGCAACGACGGCGGCGGAGCCGCCGTCGTTGGTCGTGGGGGGGGGCTCCGCAAGCTCCGCCCCCCCACACCCCCCCGGGCTCGCTTCGCTCGGGAACCCCCAACCCCAACCCGGACCCCGGACCCCGAACCCACACCCCCGGGTCGGTCGCGCATGCGGTCGGTGGGCGGGCTGTGGCAGGGTCGGGGGGATGGGGAACGATGGGGAGCTGCTCGGGTTGTCGGGGGCGATCGTGGATGCGTGGTCGGCTCCCGGGGGGCCGCCCGCCGGGGCGCCGGAGGGGCCGACGAACCGGGTCACCAACGAGCTGAGCGAGCTGGCCGACGGCATCGCCGTGGTGGAGAGCTTCTCGCACGTGGTGGCGTTCCGGACCGACGAGGGCCTGGTGCTGTTCGACGCGTCGAGCGCCTTCACCGGCCGGGGCGTGACCGCCTCGCTGCGGGCGTGGAGCGACGAGCCCGTCCACTCGCTCGTGTACACCCACGGCCACGTCGACCACGTGGGCGGCAGCGGCGCCCTGCTGGCCGACGGCGCGGCCCGGGGCCACGCGGCACCGCACGTCGTCGGCCACGAGAACGTGGCGGCGCGCTTCGACCGCTACCGCGAGACCAACGGCTGGAACCTCGCGATCAACGCCCGGCAGTTCGGCCCCGGCTTCGGGGGCGGCGCCGGAGCCAGCGGCCGGGCCCGTCCGTTCCTGCCCGACGACGCCGCCGAGGTCACCGAGGCGTACCGCGACGACCTCGACCTCTCGGTCGGCGGCCTCGACCTGGAGCTGCACCACGCCCGCGGCGAGACCGACGACCACACGTGGGCCTGGATCCCCGCCCACCGGGCGGTGGCCGTGGGCGACTTCGTGGCCTGGGTGTTCCCGAACGCCGGCAACCCGCAGAAGGTCCAGCGCTACCCGGGCGAGTGGGCGGCGGCGCTGCGCGAGATGATCGCCAAGGAGCCCGAGCTGCTGCTGCCGGCCCACGGCCTCCCCGTCGCGGGCAGGGAGCGGGTGGCCACCGTCCTGGGCGACCTCGCCACCGCGCTGGAGCGGTTGGTGGCCGACGTGGTGGGCGCCATGAACCAGGGCGCCACGCTCGACGAGATCGTCCACTCGGTGCGGGTGGCCGACGACCTCCTGCACCGGCCGTGGCTGCGACCCGTCTACGACGAGCCCGAGTTCGTGGTCCGCAACATCTGGCGGCTCTACGGCGGCTGGTGGGACGGCGATCCCGCCGAGCTGAAGCCGGCCCAGGCCGACGTGCTGGCCGTCGAGCTGGCCGACCTGGCCGGTGGCGCCCACCGCCTGGCCGCTCGGGCCGAGCAGCTCTCCGAGAGCGGCGACCACCGCCTGGCCTGCCACCTGGTGGAGCTCGCCACCCGGGCCACCGACGACGACGGCCTGTGGCGGCTCCGCGCCCGCCTCTACCGAGCGCGGGCCGAGGCCGAGACCTCGCTCATGGCCAAGGGCGTCTTCAACGAGACCGCCCGAGCCAGCGACGACCGCGCCGAGGACTGAACCACCGCCGCCGACCACCGGATCCTCCGGCCGGAGACGCTCGGGAGGCCACGTAGGGTCGGGATCCCATGTCGAGCCGCCACAGCCTCTGGTTCTCCTTCTTCCTCCGCCGCACCTGGGCGGTCCGGGCCGCCGCGGTCCTCGTGCTCCTGCTGCCGATCCCCATGTGGCTGTCGCGCCACCAGGACGCGCAGGACCGGGAGGGGCGCGAGACCCGGACCGTGCGGGTCGACCGGGTGGTGGAGCAGGGCAACGACGACCTCGTCTCGGGTCGCGTGGAGGACGAGCTGATCTCGTTCAGCCGCCCGGGCAAGACGGCAGTGGGGGACCGGGTCGAGGTCTACCGCGCCGACGGGCAGTGGCGCACGGTCGACCAGGCGCCGCTGTGGGTGCCGATCGCCGCCACCGCCCTGTGCTGGGTGTTCGCCGGGTCGGCGCTGGCCTTCTACCCCGGGTTGGCCCGACGGCGGGGCTGGGCCCGGTCCTGAGATCGACCGACCGCCGGTAGGTTTCGTCCGATGGCCGACGCCCCCGACCTCGCCCGAGCCGCTGGTGACGAGGTGCTCGATCGGCTGGTGCCGGTGGGCGACGGCGGGGCCGAGGCGACGGCGGTCATCCGCGAGGGCGCCGCGCTCGTGCTGCGGCGCGGTCCCGTGCTGGTGCGGGTGCGGCCCGCCGCCCACGCCGAGGTCGCCCACCGGGAGGTCGCCCTGGCCCAGGCGCTGGCTGCCGCCGAGGTGCCGGTCACCGCGCTCGTCGAGGCCGCCGAGCAGCCGTGGGTGGTGGGGGACCAGGTCGTCACCGCCTGGCGCTGGAGCGAAGGCGGAGCTCCGGTCAGCGACGCCGACCTCGGGGCGCTCGCGGCGGCGCTGCGGGACCGCACGGCCGCGGTGGCGAGCACCATCGCGCCCTTCGACCCGATCGAGTCCGTCCTGCTCGCGGTGGCCGACCACCCGGCCCACGACGACGAGGCCGCCTTCGTGCGCGACCGGGCGGCGGCGCTGGCCGGCCGGTGGTCCGACGCCGCTTCCGAGGCCGGCCGCCTGGTGGTGGTCCACGGCGACCTGCACCGCGACAACGTCGTGGCGGGACCACGCGGCCCGCTGCTGACCGACCTGGAGCTGAGCGGGTCCGGCCCGGCCGGCTACGACGTCGCCCGCGCCGTCGTGGCCGTCGAGCGCTACGGCGATCCGGTGTCGTCGCTCGGCGCGTTCCTGGCCGCCTACGGCGAGGACCCTCGGGGGTCGGCCGCGTTCGCCACCTTCGTCGACGCCTACGAGCTGTGGGTGACGGCGTGGGCCGTCGGCGTCCGCGGGCAGGACCCGTCCTGGGCCGCCGAGGCCGCCCGGCGGGTGGCCACCCTGCGCGACGGGGCCGACGAGACCTGGACGCTGCGCTAGCGAGATCACCGGGGCGATGGCGTCGCTGTGGCAGCCTTCCGGCCATGCGATTCGTGCCGCGGGGCTGGCACACCGAGACCTGGGTGTGCTCCATGCGTGGCCACGTCGCGCCCGCCGCCAAGGTCGCCCACCTCAAGCCCGAGGACCGGCGGATCGCCGTCGAGCTGGACGAGGGCGACCGCCTGGTCCGCTGCCTGCGCTGCGACGTGTGGCTGGAGGTCACGCCGCCGGCGCCCGGTCCCGGCGTCGCCGAGGGCCTGCCGCCGCTCGACGTCCTGCCCAAGCCCCGCCGGGGCAAGGTGCTGCAGGAGGCCGTCTTGCTGCGCCTCATCGCCATCAACCGCGGCCTGCACTCGCTGGCCTTCGGGCTGCTGGCCATCGCCCTCGGCGTGCTCGAGCTCAAGCTGCCCGGGCTCCAGTCCGGGGCCCGCTCGCTCGACGAGCGGCTCAGCTCCACCGTCGACCAGACCGGCCAGCAGGCCAGCCGGGACCGCATCAGCGACGGCCTGCACCGGGTGATCGGCCTGCACCGCTCGGCGATCACCGTCCTGTTCGTGACCGCGGTGGCCTACTGCCTCGTGGAGGGCGTCGAGGCCTACGGGCTCTGGCGGGAGCGCCGCTGGGCCGAGTACCTCACCGCGGTGGCCACCGTCGGCCTGCTGCCCTTCGAGGTCCACGAGCTGGTGGACCGCGTGACCGTGTTCCGGGTGGGCGCCCTGGTCGTCAACGTGGCGATCCTGGTGTGGCTGGTCCGGTCCAAGCACCTCTTCGGCGTCCGTGGCGGCGCCAAGACGCTGCACCAGGCCACCGACTGGGCCGCCATCCTCGCCGCCCCCACCCCCGCCGCCCACCAGTAGCGGCACCCGACGAGCTCTCGACCCGCTCGACCACGCCCCCGTTCCCGCGAACTTCGGGTCCCACACCCGTGCGCGTGGCCCTGGGACCCGAAGTTCGGTGGGGAGGGCGGGGGACCGCCGAGAAGGGGGTGGCGGAGGCCGCTAGGCCTCGGACACGAGCTTCTTGGCGATGACCTTGATGCACAGGGTCTCGTCCGCGCCTTCGAAGATCGACAGGACGCGGGCGTCGACGAAGTAGCGGGAGACGTCGTACTCCTCGGCGTAGCCCATGCCGCCGTGGATCTGCATGGCCTCGCGGGTGACCCACTCGGCGGCCTTGCAGACGTAGGCCTTGACCATGGAGGCCTCGGCCTGGCCCTCGCCCTTGGCCATCAGCTTGGAGACCACGTAGCTGAACTGGCGGCTGGCCTGGATGATCATGGCCATGCGGCCGAGCTTGGCCTGGGTGAGCTGGTAGTCGCCCACCGGCTTGCCGAAGACCACTCGGTCCTGGCCGTACTGGCGGGCGGCCTCGTAGGCGGCCTGCATGACGCCGATGGCGCGGGCCGCGGTCTGCAGCCGGCCGTTCTCGAACCCGGCCATCTGGTAGTAGAAGCCGCGGCCCTGGCCGCCCTCGAGGCCGATCAGGTTGGCCTCCGGGACGAACCAGTCCTCGAGGGCGATCTCGTAGGAGTGCATGCCGCGGTAGCCGATGGTGTCGATCGGGCGACCCTCCATCTTGCCGCCGCCGGCGGCGCCGCCCTCGGCCCGCTGCACCAGCTCGAAGCCGTGGCTGTCGCCGCGGTCCTTCGGGACGATGAACATCGACAGGCCGCGGTGGCCCTTGGTGCGGTCGGGGTCGGTGCGGGCCAGGACGAGCAGCACGTCGGCCCGGGCGCCGAAGGTGCACCAGGTCTTCACGCCGTTGAGCAGCCAGCCGCCGTCGGTGGGCGTGGCGGTGACCTTGACGCCGGCGACGTCGGAGCCGAAGTCGGGCTCGGTGACCGCCACGGCGTTCATGACCTCGGCGGCGGCCAGCTTGGGCAGCCACTCGTGCTTCTGCTCCTCGGTGCCGCCGGCGATGAGCGCCCGGGCGAGGATCTCGGGCCGGGTGATCAGCGAGCCGCCGGCGCCGAGCGAGCCGCGGGACAGCTCCTCGGTGGAGACGACCATGCCGATGTACTCGCCCTCGCCGCCCTCGCCGTAGCCGCCGTACTCGGCGGGGATCGAGAGGCCGAAGGCGCCCATCTCGGCGAGCCCCTCGATGATCTCCTCGGGGATGTCGCCGTTGGTGCGGTGGATGTGCTCGGCGATGGGGGCCAGCTTCTGGTCGGCGAAGCGGCGGAAGGTGTCCTGCACCATCTCGAAGTCGCCGTCGAGGTGGCGGGGCCCCGGGTCGGTGATGCCGGCCAGGAACTCGGCCGCCTTGTAGGTGCCGATGAAGCTGCGGGCCCCGTCGAGGGCGCCGGCCTCGATGCCGAACTCGTCCTCGCGGCCGAACACCTTGCCGGCCAGGTCGGCGACGGCGTCGGCGGCGAAGGCGCAGGCGATGCGGCCCTCGACGTCGCCCTTGGCGCCGTAGTCGAGCAGGCCCTTGGCGATGGCGACGGCCGACGCCGCGTGGGCGAGGTCGTAGGCCAGGACCTGGTGGTCGTCGATCGAGCCTGCGGCCGCCAGCTTCTTGGTGGCGGCGTCGACGACCTGCTGGGCGAGGTCGATGACGGTGGCGGCGGCGGCGAGATCCGGTGCGGTCATGGGGCTGGATCGTACTTTCGCCCCTGCGACCGTCCCACATCCACGGCCATATCTGACGGGTCGTCAGCTCCACTTCGGCAGGCGGACACCGAGTTTCGTAACCTCCCCGGCATGGCCGTCCCCCCGACCAGCGCGTCTCCTGCCCCCGATGCCCGCCATCGCCTGCTCGCCGCCGGCGCCGAGCTGTTCAGCAGCTTCCGCCCGGAGGACGTCCTGCCGGGCGTCCGGTCGGTGTGCCGGGCGGCCGGGCTGCCCACCGGCTCCTTCTACAACTGCTTCGGCAACGCCACCGCCTACCACCGCGACCTCATCCGCTGGCTGGGTGCCAACGACGAGACCGCTGCGGTGTCCGACGACACCAGCGCCACCCTGGTCGACCTGGCCGGCCAGGTTCCCGAGCTGGCCCCCACCGGCGCCCAGCTCATGAGCGCCATGGCCACGGCGGCGGGCGCCGACGCCGAGCGGATGATCGTCGACGCCGGGGCCAGCGCCCGGGCCCAGTACCTCCTGAGCGCCCTGGCCGAGGACGAGGGCTCGGTGGGCGCCGACATCCGTGAGCACTACGGCGCCCTCTACGAGCACCTGGCGGCGAACCAGCTGGCCGGCACGCAGGCGCTGCTGGACGCGGTCGGGGCGCGCATCCGCCCGCCGTTCACCGCCGAGGGCATCGGGCTGCTGATCTCGGCGCTCACCGACGGCTTCGTGCTGCGGGCCAAGATCGATCCGAGCCTCGACGTCGTGACCCTGGTGGAGGACGCCACCCGCGCCCTGATCGTGGGCCTCGTGTGCCACCCCGACGACGACCGGGACCTGGACGACCTCGCCGCCGCCACCCTCGACGCCGCCGCGGTGCGGGGGCTGGCCGAGCGGCGCTCCGCCTAGGAAGAGCCACGAGGTGCCGCACTCCGCCGTGCGGCACCTCGTGCCTGGTACCCGCCAGGTCGTGGACCCTCTGACCCCCCGGTTGGAGGCACCACGGTCCTGGTGAGGTCTGGGGAGATTTGTACCCGAACGATCGCTCGACTTCCTAGAACGCCCGTTCTTGACGCCGGGGCGAGCCGGCCTCGCCGGGCCGGACCCCCAGCTCAGAGCAGCTGTCGGGCGTGCTGGTCGAGCCAGCGCAGCAGCTCGCCCTGGGGGAGCGGTCGGCTCAGGTGGAAGCCCTGGGCCAGGTCGCAGCCGAGGCGCTGCAGGAGGGCGAGGTCGTCGGCGTGCTCGACGCCCTCGGCCACGACCTCCAGCCCCAGGTTGTGGCCCAGGTCGATCATCGAGCGGACGATGGTGAACTCGTCGCTGCGCCGGTGCATGCCGCTCACGAACGAGCGGTCGACCTTGATCTCCTGGAGGGGCAGGTCGCGGAGGTAGGTGAGCGAGGAGTAGCCGGTGCCGAAGTCGTCGATGGACGTGGAGACGCCCAGGTCGCCGAGGGCGGTGAAGACCTCGCGGGCCAGGCTGGGGTCGTCCATGAGCTCGGTCTCGGTGAGCTCGAGCACGAGCGACTCGGGCGGGAGCCCCGTGCGGGCGAGGGTGTCGGCGAGGTGCGGCACGAGGCCGGGGTCGTAGAGGTTGCGGACCGACAGGTTGACCGCCACGCCCAGCTCGTGGCCGGCGTCGTGCCAGGCGCGGGCCGAGCGGAGGCTCTCCTCGATCACCCAGCGGGTGAGCGGCTGGATGGCGCCCGACAGCTCGGCCAGCTCGATGAACTGGTCGGGGCCGAGCAGCCCGAGGCGGGGGTGGTTCCAGCGGACGAGCGCCTCGGCGCGGACCGCCCGGCCGGTGCGGAGGTCGAAGCAGGGCTGGAAGTGGAGGACCAGCTGGCCGGCGGGCACGGCGTCGGGCAGGTCGCCGATGAGGGTGAGGCGCTCGACGCTGGAGCGGTCGTTCTCGGCGGCGTACACGGCGACCCCGGTGCCGGTGCGCTTGGCCAGGTACATGGCCACGTCGGCCCGCTGGATCAGGGTGGCGACGTCCTGGGCCTGGCTGGGGAACAGGGCGATGCCGATGCTGGCGTTGGTCTGCAGCCGCACGTCGTCGATGAGGAACGGCTCGGCGAGGATCGTCCGCACCCGTTCGGCCACGGCGCGGGCGGCGGCTTCGTCGATGTGGCCGGCGAGGACGACGGCGAACTCATCGCCACCCAGGCGGGCGACCAGGGCGTCGTCGAGGTCGCGGGCGAGGCGGAGGCCGATCTCGCGCAGGAGGCGGTCGCCCACCTGGTGGCCGAGGGCGTCGTTGACCTCCTTGAACTGGTCGAGGTCCATCATCAGCAGGGCGAGGGTCTCGCCGCTGACCGGCGTGTCCCGCACGGCCCGGTGCAGCTCCTCGTCCAGGAGGCGCCGGTTCGGCAGGCCGGTGAGGCCGTCGTAGAGCGCCTGGCGGCGCAGGGCCTCCGATGCGGCCACCGCGTCGGTGACGTCGAGCAGCGAGACGCCCACCGAGCGGCCGGGGAGCGGGAAGGCCCGCAGGGTGATCACCCGGGGCGGGCCCGAGGGCGGCTGCAGCAGCAGGTCGTCGACGCGGAAGGCGGTGTTGCGGGAGGCCACTGCAGCGAGGCGCGTCCGCAGGCGGGAGCCGGCCAGGACCGGGAACGCCTCCTCGATGGTGGTGCCCACCAGCGGCGTGAGGCTGCGGCCCACCAGGGCCTCGGCGGCGGCGTTGGCGGCGCCGAGGAGCAGGACGTCGGGGTCGCGCTCGTCGATGCGCAGCACCAGCAGGGCGAGGTCGATGCCCTCGACGATGTCGGCGTACTGGTTGACCCGCTGCTCGATGCGGACCTGCTCGCTGATGTCGAGGCTCATCCCCTGCAGGGCGGTGGTTCGCCCGTTGCCGTCGGTGGTGACCGACACCCGGTCGTGGAGGTGCACCCACCGCTCGTCGGCGGCCCGGAACCGGTAGCTGACCTCGTGGTCGACGCCCAGCGACATCGCCCGCTGGGTGGCCTGGGCCACCGCCTCCACGTCCTCCGGGTGCAGGTGCTGCAGCCAGAACCCGGGCTCCTGCCACTCGTCGGTGGTCCAGCCCAGCATCGTCACGGCCCGCTGGTTCACGTAGGTCACCAGCTGGTCCTCCGCACGGCGGATCCAGAGGATGGCGTCGAGGTTGTCGACCGTGGTGTTGAGCTGGTTGCGGACGTCGGATTCGGTCGAGGCCAACCGCCCCACCGCGGTGGCCACCATGGCGGCGGCGATGGTGAAGGCGACGACCGTGACCGTGGCGTCCGGCAAGCCACTGGTGAGGGCGACCAGGGTGAGGCCGGCTGCGCCGTAGGCGATCAGCACCAGCGTGCGGTCCAGCCCCGAGATGCTGGCCGAGAGCGAGACGACCGCCATCATCACGGCCACCGCCGGCAGCGTCGTCGACTCGAGCAGGGCCGGGAAGAGCAGGCAGCCGGAGAGGTCGCCGAGGTGGACCCAGAGCGGCATCTGCCCGGTGGTCCGGGCGAAGTGGTGGCCGAGCAGGTTGATGGCCGTCCCGCAGCCCAGGATCAGGGCCGGCACCCAGAGCGGGAACCGCTGGACGGCCAGGGCGCCGGCGGCCAGGGCGACGATGCCCACGTAGCGCTGCAGGAACAGGACGTGCAGGAGGCGGCCGCGTGCGATGTCGACGCCGGGGCGGGTGCGCTCCTGCGTGCTGCCGGCCTGCGGCCCCCCCTCGAGTCATCGTCCGCCATCCTCGCACCTGTCACCCGTCCGGAGAGACCCGAGCGAGGTGGGGCCGGGCGCAGGGCAGGCGCTACGGTCCGGCCGTCCAACCCTTCCCAACCGATCCCCAGAGGTGACCCCGGTGACCACGCACGAACGCCCCTTCGGCCGCAACTTCGAGGACTTCGAGGTGGGCGACGTCTACCGCCACTGGCCCGGCAAGACCATCACCGAGTACGACGACCACCTGTTCTGCATGATCACCATGAACCACCACCCGCTGCACACCAACGACTGGTACGCCGAGCAGTCGCCGCAGGGCAAGAACGTGGTGGTCGGCAACCTGGTGTACTCCCTGGTGCTCGGGATGAGCGTGCCCGACGTCAGCGGCGCCGCGGTGGCCAACCTCGAGGTCGAGACCCTCAAGCACTCCAAGCCCACCTTCCACGGCGACACCATCTACGCCGAGACCAAGGTGCTGGAGAAGAAGCTCACCTCCAAGGGCGACCGGGGCATCGTCTCGGTGGAGACCAAGGGCATCAACCAGCGCGGCGAAGAGGTCTGCTACTTCAAGCGCAAGGTGATGGTGTGGACGAACGAGGCGGCGCCCGGCCGCCAGCGCCCCTACGCCGAAGCCGACGTCTGGGAGGACTGACGCCCGACGTCCGGGCCGCCGAGGGCCCTGCCGTGGCCGCCGATCCGGCCGTCGGCGACGACCGGACCGAGCGCCTGCTCGCCTGGTTCGGCGACGGCGGCCGGGACCTGCCGTGGCGGCGGACCCGGGACCCGTGGCGGGTGCTGGTGTCGGAGCTGATGCTCCAGCAGACCCAGGTCGCCCGGGTCCTGCCCCGCTACGAGGCCTTCCTCGACCGGTGGCCCACCCCGGCGGCGTGCGCCGCCTCGTCGGTGGCCGACGTCGTCACCGCATGGGCGGGGCTGGGCTACAACCGGCGGGCGGTGAACCTGCACCGGTGCGCCACGGCCGTGGCGCACGACCACGGCGGTCGCCTGCCCGCCGACCTCGCCGGCCTGCTGGCCCTCCCGGGCATCGGGCCCTACACGGCCCGGGCCGTGCTGGCCTTCGCCCACGAGGCCGACGGCGTCGGCGTGCTCGACACCAACGCCGCCCGCATCCTCGCTCGCTGGACCGGCCGCCCGCTCGGCCGGGCGGAGGCCCAGGACGCCGCCGACCTGGCGGTGCCCGAGGGCCGGTCCTGGGCGTGGAACCAGGCCATGCTCGACCTGGGCGCCACCGTGTGCCGCAAGCGTGCGCCGCGGTGCGACGCCTGTCCCGTCGCGGTCGACTGCGCCTGGCGGGTGGCGGGCAACCCCGAGCCCGACCCGGCCGTGGGCTCGGCCGGCGTCAGCGGCGGCCAGTCCCGCTTCGAGGGCTCGGACCGCCAGGGCCGCGGCCGCCTCGTCGACGCCCTGCGCGCCGGCCCGGTCCCGGCCCACGCCCTGCCCGCCGCCACGGGCTGGCCCGACGACCCCGATCGGGCGTCCCGCGTCGCCGCCACCCTCGTCGCCGACGGCCTCGCCCGCGTCGACCCCACCGGCACCCACCACCTCCCGTCCTGACCCCCCCCCCGGACCCCACCCCGATGCAACTTGTGGGCCGAGGCCGCCGCTTCCGGCGGTGTGGGCCCACAAGTTCACGGTGGGGCACCGACCCCACCTGACGCCCACCGACCCCACCCCGATGCAACTTGTGGGCCGAGGCTGCTGTTTTCGGCGGTGTGGGCCCACAAGTTCGAAGGGGTGGGGCGGACCGGCTCGAACTTGTGGGCGGAGGCCGCCGTTTCCGGCGGTGTGGGCCCACAAGTTCGAAGGGGGGGATCGCGGGGGTGGGGATGGGCGGCGGTGGGGGTGGGCCGGTCGTGACCGGTGGGGGTGGTGAGCGGCGGGGTCAGGGGGTGAGGAAGTCGAGGATGAGGCGGTTGACGACGGCGGGCTGCTCGAGCTGGAGGAAGTGGCCGGCGTCGGCCACCAGCTCCACGCGGGAGTCGGGGTGGGGGAGGGCGGTGCGGACGGAGTCGTCGATGAGCTCGACGCCCATGCAGCCGTCGTCGACGCCGTGCAGGTACAGCGTGGGCTGGGCCAGGGGCAGGGCGGCGGCGGCCTCGACGGCGTCGTACTCGGGGGACTTGGCGCCGGCGCCGAGGGTGGCCCGGTAGTAGCCGAGCGCGGCGGTGAGGTTGGCCGGGTCCCGCAGCGCGTCCTTGACGTGGGCGAGGTCCTCGGCGGCGTCGTAGCCGGGCGACCAGTCGGCCCACAGGCGGTCGATGAACGCCAGGTCGTCCATGGGCACCGCCAGGTCGGCCAGCGGCGACTGGAAGAAGAACATGTACCAGCTCTTGCGCAGCTGGTCGTAGGAGAAGAAGGCGTTGGCCACCGTGCCGAGCGGCGGCACCGCGGCGACCACGACCTTGGCCCAGCGCTCGGGCGCGGAGCCGGCGGCGGCGTAGGTGGCGATGGCGCCCCAGTCGTGGCCGACGATCACCGCGTCGCCGTCGCCGCCGAGGACCTCGTGGAGGGCGATGGCGTCGCTCGCCACCGCGCCCGACTGGTACAGCCCGTCGGACGGCACCTCGGTCGGGGCGTAGCCGCGGAGGAACGGCGCCACCACGCGGTAGCCGGCGCCGGCCAGCTCGGGGATGAGGTGCCGCCAGCCCCACGCCGTGTCGGGGAAGCCGTGGAGCAGGAGCGCCAGCGGCCCCTCGCCCTCGGTGAGGTAGCCGAACGTGAGGCCGTTGGCCTCGACCTGTCCCTCGGAGATCGTCATGGCGGCGCACCATAACGGTTCACCGCCGGCAGGCGTAGGGGTGCGCCTACGCTCCGTCGTCGCCCACGTGCTATCGGTCACAGACGGGTCGTCTCGGTGAAAGCTTGACTACGGTTCGCTGACATCAGGGGGCCTCAGGAGCCGAACACATGGTGAACATCACGTTCTGGGGGGTGCGCGGCTCGACGCCATGCCCGTGCGACGCCAACCGGCGCTACGGCGGCAACACCGCCTGCGTCAGCGTCGAGGCACCCGGGCTGGACCCGATCGTGTTCGACCTCGGCACCGGCCTCCGCTTCTGGGGCGACACCCTCGCCAGCGACTCGGAGCCGTTCCGCGGCCTGGCCCTCGTCACCCACCTGCACTGGGACCACGTGCAGGGCCTGCCGTTCTTCGTGCCCATCCACCGCGACGGCGCCCAGCTCCAGGTCTGCGGCCGCAGCGAGGACGGCACCCTCGCCCAGGCCTTCGGCGAGTTCATGCGCCCGCCGTTCTTCCCGGTGCGCCCCGGCGAGCTGATCGGCGACATCTCCTTCGTCGACGTCGCCGACACCGAGCTCGACTGGGGGCGGGCCCACGTGACCGTGCGGGACGTGCCCCACACCGGCGCCACCAACGGCTACCGCGTGGAGATCGACGGCGTGGTCATCGCCTACGTGAGCGACCACCAGCAGCCCGTCGACGGTGGGCCGATCGCCGCCTCCGTCCTCGAGCTGTGCCGGGACGCCGACCTCGTCATCCACGACGCCCAGTACGAGCCCCACGAGTTCGCCCTGAAGTCCGACTGGGGCCACTGCACCGTCGAGTACGCCGTGCGGGTGGCGGCCGAGGCCGGCGCCAAGCGCCTGGCGCTGTTCCACCACGACCCGAGCCACGGCGACGACATCGTCGACCGGCTCGAGGTCGAGGCCCGGGCGTTCGCCGAGGGCACCTCGGTGGTCGAGGTCATCGCCGCCGCCGAGGGCACCACCGTCGCCCTCTCCGCTGCGTCGGCGGCGGCCGGGGCTGCGTCGGCCTGATCGCCGCGGCGCCTAGCCTGACGGTCCGTCACCCCGCCGGACGGGCTGACCCGGACCACCCCAGGAGCCACCCCCGATGACCGAGCCCGTGTTCGACAGCGCCCGCTTCCGCCAGGTGCTCGGCCACTTCCCGACGGGCGTCTGCGTCGTCAGCGCCATGGTCGACGATGCGCCGGTGGGCATGGCCATCGGGTCGTTCTTCTCGATCTCGCTGGATCCACCGCTGGTGGGCTTCTGCGCCGGCAAGACGTCGTCGACCTGGCCGAAGCTCCACGGCGCCGGCCGCTTCTGCGCCAGCATCCTGGCCGACGACCAGGAAGACGTCTGCCGGGTGTTCGCCTCCAAGGAGCCCGACAAGTTCTCGGGCATCGGCTGGGACCACTCGCCGCTGGGCTCGCCTCGCCTGAAGGGTGCCCTCGCCTGGATCGACTGCGAGCTCGACGCCGTCCACGAGGCCGGCGACCACGACATCGCCGTCGGCGCCGTCCACGACCTCCACGTGGAGCACGAGGGCAAGCCCCTCGTCTTCTTCCGCGGCGGCTACGGCGTGTGAACGTCGTCGTCACTCGTTCGCTGCGCTCACTCCGTTCCTCCGAGCTTCGATCGACCGGCTGACGCCGGGCTGTTCTCGCAACGACGGCGGCGGAGCCGCCGTCGTCGGTCGTCAGGGGGCTCCGCAAGCTCCTCCCCCCGACACCCCCCCGAGCTCGCTTCGCTCGAACTGCGCCTCGTCGGTTGCGCCCTGGCCTGCGTCCGGGGTGGGGTCAGGGCAGCGGACGAGTGGCCCCGATCGCCGTCAGGATGAACGCCAGGGTGAACGCTTCGTCGCGCCAGGCGTCGTAGCGGCCGGTGGGGCCGCCGTGGCCGGCGCCGAGCTCGACCTTGAGCAGGACGGGGCGGTCGTCGTCGGCGGGGCCGGCGCCGTGGCCGAGGTCGCGGAGGCGGGCCACCCACTTGGCCGGCTCGTGGTAGCCGACCCGGGGGTCGTTGAGGCCGGTGGTGGCGAGGATCGCCGGGTAGGCGACGTCGGCCACCGCGTTCTCGTAGGGGCTGTAGCCGGCCAGCCAGCCGTAGGCCTCGGCGTCGTGGAGCGGGTCGCCCCACTCCTCCCACTCGATCACGGTGAGGGGCAGCGTGGGGTCGAGCATGGTGGTCAGCGGGTCGACGAACGGGACCTCGGCCACCACGGCTCGGAAGAGCTCCGGCGCCAGGTTGGCGATGGCCCCCATGAGGAGGCCGCCGGCGCTGCCGCCGCGGGCGGCGAGGCGGTCCGGGGCGGTGCGGCCGGTGGCCACCAGGTGGCGGGCGGCGGCCACGAAGTCGGTGAACGTGTTCGCCTTCTCGCCGAACTTGCCGTGCTCGTACCAGCCCCGTCCCAGCTCGCCACCGCCGCGCACGTGGGCGATGGCGAACACCACGCCCCGGTCGAGCAGCGACAGGCGGGCCACCGAGAACCAGGGGTCCATGCTCGCCTCGTAGGCGCCGTAGCCGTAGAGCACGCACGGGGCGGGCTCGCCGTCGACGAGTGCGTCCGGACGCCACACCAGGGAGATCGGCACCCGGGTGCCGTCCTCGGCCGTGGCCCACTCGCGCTCGGAGCGGTACCGCGCAGCGTCGAAGTCGCCCAGCACCGGCAGCTGCTTGCGCACCGTGCGCTCGCCGGTGGCCAGGTCCTCGTCGACCACCGACGGCGGCGTGGTCATCGACGAGTAGCTGAACCGGTAGGTGCCGGTGTCGAACGTGGCGTTGGCGCCGGGGCCGATGGTGCCGACGGCCTCGTCGGTCGGGAAGGGGCGGGCCTCGCCGGTGGCCGGGTCGAGCAGCCACAGGGCGGTGAGCCCGTCGGTGCGGCCGTGGACGATGGCGTGGCCGGCGAACGCCTCGACGCCGGCGATGCGGGTGCCGGGGCGGTGGGGGAGCAGCGCCTCCCACTCGGACCGGGGCGCCACGGTGATGCCGGTGAGCGGCGCCCGCCACAGCGCGAAGTCCTCGGCCCCGTCGTGGTTGGAGACCACGAGCAGGCCGCTGGGGTGGTGGGCCACCGAGTACTCGACGCCCTGCTCGCGCTCGGCGACGAGCTGCGGGGCGGACTCGGGCTCGGTGGCGTCGAGCAGCCAGCTCTCGCTGGTGATGGCCGAACCGGCGGAGATGACCGCGACCCGGCCCGAGCGCGACGGGGCGACGTGGAGGTGGAAGCGCTCGTCGTCCTCCCGGAACACCTCGTCGTCGAGGGACGGGTCGGTGCCCACCACGTGGCGGAGCACGCGGTGGGGTCGGGACGCCTCGTCCTGGACGGTGTACCAGCAGGTGGTCGAGTCGGCGGCCCAGGCGAACCCGTAGGCCACGTCGGGCACGGTCTCCGAGGCCTCGATGCCGGTGCGGAGGTCGCGGAAGCGCAGCTGGTGGCGCTCGTCGCCCTCGCGGTCGACGGCGTACGCCAGCCAGTCGCCGTCGGGGCTGACGTCGAGGACGCCGAGGCCCAGGTACTCGCCCTCGCCGGCCAGCTGGTTGGGGTCGAGCACGACCTGCTCGGTGCCCTCGCCCTCGACCGGCGCGGTGCCGGTGCCGTCGTCGGCCCGGCGGCAGTGGATGGCGTACGAGCTGCCCTCCTCGGTGCGCTGGTGGTACCACCACGCCCCGTCGCGCACCGGCACGGACCGGTCGTCCTCCTGGGTGCGGCCCTTGATCTCCTGGAACAGCTGCTCGCGCAGCTCGGCCTGGTCGGCGGTGACCGCCTCGGTCCAGGCGTTCTCGGCCTCGAGGTGCGGCACCGTCTCGGGGTCCTCGGCGTCGCGCAGCCAGGCGTAGGGATCGTCGACGGTGATCCCGTGGTGGGTCCGCGCCTCGGGGCGGCGGGCGGGGCGGGGCGGGAGGGACGTGGGATCGGCGTCGGGCACCCGGCGAGGCTACGGCCGTGCGGCGGCCACGCGGCCCCGTGGGGCCGGTACCGTCGGCCCCATGCCCGTCTACGCCCTCGGGGCCCAGGTGCCCACCATCGACCCCACCGCCTACATCTCGCCGGAGGCGGTGATCATCGGCTCGGTCACCATCGGCGCCGAGTCGAGCATCTGGCCCGGCGCGGTGCTCCGCGGCGACGACGGCGAGATCCACATCGGCGCCCGCACGTCCATCCAGGACGGCGCCATCATCCACACCACCTTCTTCCAGCCCACCACCGTCGGCGACGAGTGCGTCGTGGGCCACCTCGCCCACCTCGAGGGGTGCATCGTGCACGACGGCGCCCTGGTGGGCTCCGGCTCGGTCGTGCTGCACAAGGCGGTGGTCGAGAGCGGCGCCCTCGTGGGCGCCGGCGCGGTGGTCTCGGGCGGCACGGTGGTGCCGTCGGGCGCCATGGCGCTGGGCATCCCGGCCAAGATCCGACCCGGCGCGGTGACGCCCGAGATGATCAGCCTCGGCATGCAGTCCTACGTCGACCGGGGCCACCGCTACCGCGCCGAGCTGCGCCGGCTCGACTGAGCCGGAACGACCGAGCCGGACGCCGCCCGGCGGAGCCGTCGCCGCCTACAGGAAGGCGGGCGTCTGGTCCTCGGCGGTGAAGTACTCGTCGGCCGCCTGGACCTCGGTCTCGTAGAGCGTGACCGCGGCGTGGGTCGAGCGGTCCCGGGCCCAGCGGCTCACCACCGGGTCGGCCGAGAGGAGCACCACCTGGGTGTGCTCGGCCAGCCGGACCAGCAGGTCGAGCTGCTCCAGCTGCTCGGCCACCGGCAGCGAGGTCAGGGCGTCGTCGAGGACGACGGGCACGGTCTCCTCGTGGTCGCCGATCCACGTGGTGCGGCCCAGCCGGGAGATCAGGCGCTGCTGGAGCGACGCAGGGCCCTGGGCCAGCTCGTCGAGCCGGGCCTCCAGCTCGTTCACCTTCGCCAGGCCGAGGTCGTAGCGGCGCTCGGCGCCGACCACGTCGGGCTGTCCGGCGGCGGCGACCAGCTCGGCGACCTCGCGGCGGCGGGCCTCCAGGAGGTTGGGGTCGATCGGGGCGCTGGTGGGCTCCGGGACGTCGTTCCAGTCGTGGCGGGCGGTGGCCTCGAGGTGGGCGACGAGGGCCTTCATCTCCTCCTCGATGTCCTCCCGCTCGCGGCGGCTGTCGGCCAGCCCCTGGCGCTGGCGGGCGGCGGCCACCGACTGGATGGCCCGGTCGAGGCGGCTCTCGAGGTCGCCGTCGGTGAGGCCGAGGTGGGTCAGCAGGTCGTCGAGGCGCTTGGCCGCCTCGGACTCGCGCTCGGACAGGAGGACCAGTCGCTTGGCCCGGCGGGCGACCTGGCCGGCCTGGATGCGGCGCTCGAGGATGGTCAGCAGCTGCTGCGGGTCGAGGTCGTCCCCGCCCGACTGGGCCATGCCGTAGGCCTCCAGCGTGGCCAGGAGGTCGTGGCGGACGTCGACCTCGTGGCGGGTGGCGGCCTCGGCGGCGGCTTCGGCGGCCTCACGGCGGCGGGCGACGGCCTGCGGGTCGATGGCGTCGGCGTGGGCCCGCACGGCGTCGGCGCGGGCGTCGAGGTCGGCGGCGTCGAGGGCGCCGACGGTCTCGTCCCAGTCGACCTGGGCCCCGGCACGGGCGTTGGCCGCAGCCTCGAAGCGCTTGCGCTCGGCGACGTCGGTGACGGCGTCGAGCCGGCGCAGGTGGAGGCCCAGCCAGGACCCGGCGTCGGCGTGGCTGAGGGCCGTCTCCTCCACGGCGTTGGCGGCGGCGAGCTGGCGGCGGGGGACCGCCACCAGCCAGACGCCCATGGCCACCGAGGCGGCCAGCATGACGACGCCGAGGAGGATCGAGATCGAGGTGCCGGCCAGCAGGGAGCCCACGGCGAACGCCGCCGAGCCCAACATGCCGGGGCGGAAGCGCCGCTCCACCTCGCGCTGGCGGTGGACGACCTCGAGGTGGGCGGCCTCGATGTCGGCCTCCACCTGGGGGTCGAGCTCCTCGCGGCCGAGCGACGAGGCGAGGGCCTCGTAGGCCGCGGTGGCCTGGGCCAGCTCGCTGTGCACGGCCCAGAGCCGGGCCTGGTCGATGGCGGCGAACGACGCCACCAGCTCGTCCTCGGGCTCCGGGACCGGAGCGAGCGACTGGGTGCGCTCGGCGTCGGCCTGTCGCCGGTCGTCGAGCGCGCCCTGCCAGGAGGCGAGCCGGTCGGTGATCCCCTCGGGGAGCTCCTCGGGGGTGGCCGCCACCCGGGAGAGGTCGGTCGCGGAGACCACCGGCAGCGGACCGAGGTCGCGCCGCAGCTCGGACGTGGCGGCGGCCAGGTCGGCCCACTGCTCGCCGGTGGTGCGCAGGGCGTCGACGGCCTCCAGGATCTGGCGGTCGGTCCGACCGTCGTGGTCGCGGTCGCGCATGGCGAGCTCGGTGCGGACCTCGTCGAGCCGGCGGCGCTTCTCGATCCACGCCCACCGGGCGGCGTCGGCGTCGGACTGGTCGATGCGGCGGTCGAGCTCGGCCAGCTCCGCCACCCAGTCGGCCACCATCCGGGCGCGCTGCATGAAGTCGGCGTGCTCGTCGTGGAGGCGGTCGGCCTCGGCCCGGGCGATGACCAGCTCGGCCTGGAGGTCGGCGGGGGAGACGTGGTCGCCGAGGCCGAGGTCCTCGGCGCTGACCGTCAGGAGGTCGGCGACGACGGCCGGGTCCTTGCCCAGCAGCTCGGCCGGTCCGGGCGCCGAGGTGCCCGTGGCGGCGTAGGTGGCACCGGTGCGGTCGGCGAAGACCCGCCGGTCGAGGTGGTCGGTGTAGACCACCGAGGCGTTGGACAGCCGTCCCGTGAGGGCGTCGACCACGGTGGCCACCAGGTCGGCCCGCTCGACCGGCCCCAGGCCGGCGAACACCGTGACCCCGGGCCCGAAGCGCACGCGCTCGTCGTCGCCGGGTCCGTACAGGACGAGTTGTTCCAGTCGCACGTGTCAACCTCCAGGGCCCGCTTGACGCCCCTCCTCACCTCCTCTTCGGCCGCTTTTGCTCCGAGGTTGAGCAGGGATCTGGCGGTGTCACCCGGGCGGGTGCCCCCGAGCGCTCAGGCCCCGCTGCCCAGCCAGGCGAAGGCCGGGAGGTTCCGAGCCACCATGAAGACCACCGCCAGCACGGCGAAGGCCACGTTCGACGACGCCGGCAGCTGCCAGCGCGGCAGGACGGGCCGGCCGGTGGATCGGAGCAGCCAGATGGCCCACCCGACCACCAGGAAGGGGGCGGCGAGGGTGAACAGCACGTTGTGGTCCAGCGCGCCGACGACGTCGAGGTGGGCCAGCGAGTGCACGGCGCGCAGCGAACCGCAGAACGGGCAGTCGATGCCGGTGAGCGCCTTGAGCGGGCACAGCGGCACGTGGGTGGTGTTGGGATCGCCCACCGCCAGCACGACGGTCCCGGCCAGCGCGGCCACCCCGACGGTGATCGGGGCCCGGGCGTCGCGCCGGGCCACGAACCGGGGAGGCGGTGGCGCCAGGCTCGAGGTCACCGGGCGAGCGTAGCCCTGGCCCCGGCCCAAAGGACTGCGACCGGACGGAGCCCACCCGTTATCCTGACCCGGCGGTCAAGTGGGGCACGGGGGCCCGGCGGCCGGGTCCGGAGGCCACCATCGACACCCAGGACGAACCCACCGAGAGCACCGCCCGAGACGGCTGGGCGCTCATCGGCCGCCAGCTGCTCGCCCAGCGCTGGGGCCTGCTGGCCGGCGTCGTGGCCGGCCTGTGCTGGACCGCGGCCAAGGTCAGCGTGCCCAAGCTGGTGGAGCTGGCCATCGACCAGGGCATCGAGCCGGGCGACCGCCACCAGATCTCCCGCTACGCCTGGCTGATCGCCGGCGCCGCGGTGGTGTGCGCCTTCTTCACCGGCCTGCGCCGCTACTCGGCCTTCCGCGAGGCCCGCTTCGCCGAGGCCGTGCTGCGCGACCGCCTCTTCGCCCACCTGGCCCGCCTCCACTTCGCCTACCACGACGGCCAGCAGACCGGTCAGCTCATGAGCCGGGCCAACAACGACCTCCAGCAGATCCAGAACGCCGTGGTCCTGGTGCCGCTCACCATCGCCAACCTGGCCACCGTGCTGGCGGTGCTGGTGGTGCTGCTCACCATCGACCCGATCCTGACCGTGCTCGCCCTGGGCTCGCTGCCTGCGGTCAACTACCTGGCCAAGCGGTTCTCGCAGAAGCTGCACCCCACCATGGTCGGCGTGCAGCAGGAGTCGGCCGAGCTCTCCGCGGTGGTCGAGGAGACCGTCGCCGGGATCCGGGTGGTGAAGGGCTTCGCCGCCGAGGACACCCAGCGCCGCCGCCTCGGCAAGGAGGCCGACGACCTCTACGAGGTGTCCATGGACGGGGCGCGCATCCGCTCCACCTACTGGCCGGCGCTGGAGCTGCTGCCCAACATCGGGCTGATCATGGTGCTGGGCTACGGCGGCCACCAGGTGATCGAGGGCCACCTGGCGCTGGGCTCGCTGGTGGCGTTCAACGCCTACGTGGTCCTGCTGGTGTGGCCGCTGCGGATGCTGGGGTGGATCGTGGCCATGTCGCAGCGGGCTGCGGCGTCGGCCCAGCGGGTGCACGAGGTCCTGGTCACCGACCCCGAGGTCGTGAGCCCGGCCCACCCGCAGCAGCTGCCCGCCACCGGCGGCGCGGTGTCGTTCGCCGGGGTCCGCTTCGGCTACTCGACCGGTGCCCCACCCGTGCTCGAGGGCTTCGACCTCGAGGTCCCCGCCGGCCAGACCATCGCCCTGGTGGGCGCCACCGCCAGCGGCAAGTCCACCGTCGCCAAGCTGCTGCCCCGCTTCTACGACATCGACGCCGGGAGCATCCGGCTCGACGGCGTCGACGTGGGCGCCCTCTCGCTCCCCGACCTGCGCCGCGCCGTGGGCCTGGTCTTCGAGGAGACCTTCCTCTTCTCCGACACCATCGCCGCCAACATCGCCTTCGCCGATCCCGACGCACCGGCCGACGCCATCGTGCGGGCCGCCCGGCTGGCCGGGGCCCACCAGTTCATCAGCGAGCTGCCCCACGGCTACGACACCGAGATCGGCGAGCGGGGCTTCTCGCTCTCCGGCGGGCAGCGCCAGCGCATCGCCATCGCCCGGGCCATCCTCGCCGACCCCCGCGTGCTCATCCTCGACGACGCCACCTCGGCGGTCGACCCCACCAAGGAGCACGAGATCCGCGACGCCCTCACCGAGGTCATGCGGGACCGCACCACCATCGTGATCGCCCACCGTCCGGCCACCATCGCCCTGGCCGAGCGGGTGGTGCTCGTCGGCGGCGGGCGCATCATCGCCGACGGCACCCACATCGGCCTGCTGGCATCGAGCGCCGAGTACCGCGAGGTGCTCGCGTCGGCGGCGGCCCGGGAGGAGCAGGCCCGCCACGCCACGCTCACCGGCGACGGTGGGGCGCCGACCCCCGCCGCGGCCGACCTCACGGAGGCGGCCCCGTGATGTCGATGGGGGCGGTCGACGAGGACGCCAAGCTGGACCGGGACCAGGCCAAGCAGGTGATGCGACGGGCGGCGCGCATGCTGGCGCCCTACAAGCGCGACGTCCGCCTCGCCGTGGTCCTGGTGGTCCTGTCGACCCTCGCCGTGCTGGCCGGGCCATACCTGCTCAAGTTCGGCATCGACCACGGCATCAAGCCCCGCAACGGCCGCAACCTGAACGGCGCGGTCATCGCCTACGTGCTGGTGGCCATCGGCGCCTACCTGTGCACCCGGACCCAGGTGCTGCTCGTGAGCCGCGCGGGCGAGGGCTTCCTCCGCGACCTGCGCACGCGGGTCTTCGACCACCTGCTGAAGCTGTCGATGCCCTTCTACGACCGCGAGAAGGCCGGCGTCGTGGTGTCCCGCATGACCTCCGACGTCGACTCGCTCCAGGAGCTGGTGCAGCAGGGCCTGCTCCAGCTGGCCCAGAGCCTGCTGCTGATCGTCGGCTCGGTGATCTTCCTGGCCATCGTGTCGTGGCAGCTGCTGCTGCTGTGCCTGATCCCGGTGCCGTTCGTGGTGCTGGCGTCGATCAAGTTCCAGCGCGACTCCAACCGCGCCTACCTCACCGTGCGCGACCGCATCGGGCTCACCTTGTCGTCGCTCCAGGAGGGGCTCAGCGGGGTCCGGGTCATCCAGGCCTACGGCCGGGAGCGGGTGGAGATCGACCGGTTCGCCGGCCACAACCAGCGGCTGTACCGGGCCCACATGAAGTCGGTCTGGGTCCAGGCCTGGTACCTGCCGGTCATCGAGGGGGCGGCGCTGGCCTGCACCGCCCTCGTGATCGGCCTGGGCGGCCGCATGGTGGTGAACGGCGACGTCCCGGTCGGCACCGTCGCCTTCTTCGTCCTGACCCTCTCGAACCTCTTCGAGCCGGTGAACCAGCTGTCGCAGCTCTTCAACACCGTGCAGTCCTCCGGCGCCGCGCTCCACAAGCTCTTCGAGCTGCTCGACACGCCGGTCGACCTGCACGAGCGGGCCGACGCGGTCGCCCTGCCCGATCGGGGCGACCTGGTGGTCGAGGACCTCACCTTCGCCTACGGCACCGGGGACCCCGTGCTGCGGGACGTGAGCCTGGTGCTCGCGGCGGGCGAGAAGCTGGCGCTGGTGGGGCCGACCGGGGCCGGCAAGTCCACGCTGGCCAAGCTCATGGCCCGGCTCTACGACCCCACCGGCGGTCGGGTCACCTTCGACGGCATCGACCTGCGAGACGCGCAGCTGCGCTCGCTGCGCACCCACATCACGGTGGTGCCGCAGGAGGGCTACCTGTTCGCCGGCACCATCCTCGACAACATCCGCATCGGCCGGCCGGACGCCACCGACGAGGAGGTCCGCGCCGCCCTGGCGTCGCTCGACCTGCTGGAGCGGTTCGAGCTGCTGGCCGAGGGCCTCGAGACCGAGGTCAACGAGCGGGGCTCGCGTCTCTCGGCCGGGGAGCGCCAGCTGGTGTCGCTGACCCGGGCGGCGCTGGCCGACCCGGCGGTGCTGGTGCTCGACGAAGCCACCTCGTCGCTCGACCCCGGCACCGAGGTGCTGGTCGAGCGGGCGCTCGAGAAGCTCATGGCCGGTCGCTCGGTGATCGTGATCGCCCACCGGCTGTCGACCGCCGAGCGGGCCGACCGGGTGGGCGTGGTGGCCGAGGGCGGGCTGGTCGAGCTGGGCACCCACGCCGAGCTGGTGGCGCGAGGCGGGCACTACGCCACGCTGTACCGCAGCTGGGTGGGCGGGCTGGCCTCCGCCTGAAGCCGGTGCGGCCGGCGTACGACCCCCCTGCGGGTCGGACGCCGGCCGCGATGCACCGCCGGTCCCGCCGGGGCGCGCCTCGGCGCGGGCCGGCCAGGGGAGCCGACCCGCACCGGGCGGGGGAACTGCTGGGGTCAGGCCGTGCGGCGGAGCTGACGGCTCCGACGCTCGAGGGCCAGGCCCAGGGCCAGGACGAGGAGGCCGACCAGGGCCGTCTCGCCGATGGGGGCGCCGGTGGCCGGGAGGTCATCGGCGGTGGGGGAGCTGGTGACGGCGGGGGTCGCCGGGGCGGTGGCCGGAGCCTTCACCAGCTGGGGGACGCCGGGGGTCGACGGGGTGGCGGGCGTGCCCGGCACCGTCGGGGTGGTCGGCGTCGTGGGGGTGGTCGGATCCGTCGGATCGGTGGGATCGGTCGGGTCCGTGGGGGTGGTCGGGTCGGTCGGGTCGGTGGGGGTCACCGTCTCGCCGCAGACCGTGGTGGCGTCGCCGATGATGCCGACGCTCGTGCCGCAGACGTCGATCGGCACGTCGACGGTGATCGGGCCGGTCGGGTCGGTGGGATCCGCGGGGTCCGGGGTGGTGGCGGGCAGCGAGCAGGTGCTCGACCCGTCACCGATCACCGTCACGGTGG
The DNA here is from genome assembly GCF_019048865.1 of Aquihabitans sp. G128. Taxonomy (GTDB): domain Bacteria; phylum Actinomycetota; class Acidimicrobiia; order Acidimicrobiales; family Iamiaceae; genus Aquihabitans. Next base: position 4,853,229 of record NZ_CP077604.1, read on the forward strand.
TGCCGCAGACGTCCACGGGGACCTCGACGCCGACGTCGATCGGGCCCGTCGGGCCGGTGGGGCCGGTCGGGTCCGTGGGGTCGGTCGGATCCGTCGGGTCGACGGCGGCCGGGGCACAGGTGGTGGTGGTGTCGCCGATGACGGCGACGCCGGTCCCGCACACGTCGACCGGGACCGAGACGTCGGCGGCGATCGGCGGGGTGCCGTCGCTGCCGCCGGTCGGGGCGGGGTCGGTGGCGGGCGTGGGGACCACGCAGGTGCTGGATCCGTCGCCGACGACGGTGACGGTGGTGCCGCAGACGTCGACCGGGGCGGCGACGTCGGCGTCGATCACGCCGTTGCCGGGCTCGGTGCCGGGGACGGTCGGATCGGTGGCCGGGGTGCTGGCCGCCGGGGTGCAGCTGGTGGCGGTGTCGCCGATGACGGCGATGCCGGTTCCGCAGACGTCGACCGGGGCGGCGACGTCGCCGTCGACCAGGTCACCGCTGGTGGTGTCGGCCGGGGTGGCCGCCACCGGGGTGGTGCACGTGCTGCTGCCGTCGCCGATCACGGCCACGGTGGTGCCGCAGACGTCGACGGGGGCGTCGGCGTCGAGGTCGACGAGCTCGTCGCCGGGGGTGCCGCTGGTGCCGGTGGCCGGGGCGGGAGCCTCGACCGGGGCGCAGGTGCTGCTGCCGTCGCCGATGACGGCCACGGTGGTGCCGCAGACGTCGATGGGGGCGTCGGCATCGACGTCGACCAAGCCGGTGTCCGGGTCGGCCGTGGTGGCCGGAGCCGGGGTGGCGCAGCTGCTGCTGCTGTCACCGATGACGGCGACGGTGGTGCCGCAGACGTCGACCGGAGCGGTCACGCCGGCGTCCACCAGCCCGCCGTCACCGGGGGTGCCGGTGGTCGGGGCGGGCGCAGCGGCGGGGGTGCAGCTGCTCGTCGTGTCGGCGATCACGGCCACGGTGGTGCCGCAGACGTCGACCGGGGCCACGACGTCGGCGTCGACCAGGCCCTCGTCACCGGTGGTGCCGGGGGCGGGGGTGGCCGGCGGGGCCGCCGGGGCGCAGGTGGAGGTGGTGTCGGCCAGGACGGCGACGCTCGTGCCGCACAGGTCGACGGGGGCGACCACGTCGGCGTCGACCAGCTGGTCGTCGTCGGTGGCGGGGGCCGGCGTGGCGCCGGGGTTGGCGCGGCAGGTGGTGTCGGCGTCGCTGAGGACCCCGACGGTGGTGCCGCAGAGGTCGATCGGCGCCACGACGTCGACGTCGAGGAGCGAGTCGCTCGAGCTGCCGGTGGTCACGGGAGCGGCGGGGGCCGGAGCCGGGGCGCAGCTCGTGGCGGTGTCGCCCAGGACGGCGACGGTGGTCCCGCACAGGTCGACCGGGACGGTGACGTCGAGGTCGATCAGGGCGGGCGCCTCGTCAGCGGCCGGGGTCGGCGGTGGCGGTGCCGGTGGACAGGTGGTGCTGGTGTCGCTGATGACGGCGACGGTGGTCCCGCACAGGTCCACGGGGACCTGCACGTCGGCGTCGACGAGGCCGCTGATGGGGTTGGGGGTGTCGCTCGGGGCGGCGTTGGCCGCTCCGGAGGCGGTGGTGCTCAGCAGCCAGAGGCCGGCGGCGAGCATCACCACCCGAAGGGTGAATCGAAGCAGGGTTCGCATGGGGGTCTCCTCCAAGGAGTGTGGGGGGTGCGGCCGGCGCGCTGCCGGCCGAGGAGGGCGATCGCATCGGGGCGGTCGTCCTGGCACGTCGACCCGGCCGGTGGCTCGGGTCGCTGGAGGAGGTCGCTCAGTCGGGAGCGACGTCGGGCTCGGCCTGCGGGTGCTGCTGGGGCCGGCCCGGGTCGGGCGAGGCGAGCAGCACGGCGTGGCGGCCGGGCTCGGGGGCGTCCACGGCGACGACGGCCACGGAGGCGGCCGGGGCGGTGGGCGTGGTCGGGCTGCCGCACGAGGCGGGCAGCGTCGAGGGGTGGCTCGGGGCGGGGGTGCCCGGGGCCGAGGAGGGGGCGACCGTGGCGGCGACCGAAGCGGCGCCGTCGGCGGCGTGGCGAGCCATCGAGGTGACGGCGTCGGAGCGGGTGGCGGACGGAGCGACGCCGGCGGCCGTGGGGGCCGGCGTGGCGGCGAGGGTGCCGGCGGCGGGCCGGTCGACCGAGGCGGCCGGCACGAGGGCGACCTCGGAGCCGCCGGCGGGCTCGGCGCCGGTGAGCGCCGCGGCGACGGGCGAGAGGACCGGGGCGACCGTGCCGTCGACGAGGTCGGTGACCCCGGGGGCGACGGCGGCGACGATCGGGTCGGCGACCGTGGTGGCGAGCTGCTCGACCGCCGGGGTCAGCGGGGCGACCACCGGAGCGACGGCGTCGGCCACCGGGGCGAGGGTGGCGGCCACCGGCTCGGCGACGGCGGCGACCGTCGGGGCGAGTGCCTCGGTGACCGGGCGGGTGGCGGGGGCGACGGCGTCGGTCACCGGGGCGACGGCTTCGACGACCGGAGCGAGGACCGGGGCGACCGAGCGGACCACCGGGGCGACGGGCGCCAGGGCCGGGTCGACGGCCTGGCCGACGACGTCGAGCGAGGCGCTCACCGACGCACCCCCGCCGGTCACCGTGACGGGGGCCGGGGTGGTCGGGCTCGACGCCGGAGCCGGAGCCGGGGCTGCGTCGACGGCGGCGAGCACCGGGGCCAGCACGCCGTGCTCGCCGACGAGGGTCTCGACCAGGCCGGGCTGCGCCGCGGGGGGCGAGCTCGCCGGGCCGGCGTCGGCCGAGGCCACGCTCGACCACCCCAGGAGGACGAGGATCCCGAGCGCCGTCGCCACCGCCGCGCGGAGCAGCCAGGCGGTGACCGACGAGCGGTCCACGTCTGCCGTCGGAGCGGCCGGAGGGAGGGGGGAGAGGTCCATGGTGGGGGGGCAGCACGGTCCGGAGTAGTCCGAACGCACTAGGTGATATTAGCCCCATCGGCCCGCATGTCCTTCACCTTGAGTGGTGAATCGAGCACATTCCGTAATTTCAACGTCCGCACCGTGCGGACATCGCACGGCTGCCGCCCCGATCCGCCCTGGTCAGGAGGGGCGCCGGCCCACCCGGGCGCCGGGCCCGCCGGCGACGTCGGCCACCTGCTCGGCGAGGTGTTCGATGGCCGAGATGGGCCCGTCGAGGAGCCCGATCGTGATCCGGAGGTGGTCCCCGGCGGGGCGCACCATGAACGGTTCGCCGGGGGCCACGCCGATGCCGCGAGCGGCCAGCCCGACCAGCGCGGAGCGCTCGTCGGCGACCTCGACCCACTGGTTGATGCCGTCGGTGCCGGTGGTGGCCACGCCCCGCTCGGCGAGGGCGCGGGTGAACTCGCGGCGCCGGCTGGCGTAGGCGTGGCGGGCGGCTTCGACGGCCCACGTGGCGGTGGGGTCGGTGAGCAGGGCGAGCAGGACCGACTGCAGGATGCGGCTGCTCCAGCCGGGCCCCAGCAGGCGGCGATCGGTGACCCGGTCGATGACCGAGCCGGCGCCGCCGACGGCCGCCAGCCGCAGGTCCGGGCCGTGGCTCTTGGAGTAGCTGCGGATGTGGACCGTGCGGTCCGGCAGCCAGGTCCCGACGCTCACCGGCTCGCCCGAGGCGATGTCGCCGCTGTGGTCGTCCTCGACCACCACGGCGGCAGTTGGCGCCACCAGGCGGGACACCGCCCGGGCCCGCTTGGCCGACCACGTGGTGCCCGTGGGGTTGTGGGCGCGGGGCTGCACGAACACCAGCCGCGGCTCGTACTCCAACGCCGAGGCCAGCTCGGCCAGCACCAGGCCCTCGGCGTCGAGGTTGACCCCGATCACCTCGGCGCCCAGCTGCTCGAAGAGGTCCAGGACCGGCGGGAACGTGGGGTTCTCGACCACCACCCGGTCGCCCAGGTGGACCAGCTCGCGGGCCACGCGGTCGATGGCGTCCATGGCCCCGTCGACCACCGTGAGCTCCTCGGGCGGGAACGGCCACGAGGCGTGCAGGTGGTCCCAGAGCTCGGGCAGCACCGGCCGGTCGAGGTAGCTGCTGGTGAGCGACTGGCGGCTCACGTCGGCCACGATCGGCCGCAGGTCGGGCAGCAGGCCGACGTCGGGGAAGCCGGTGGACAGGTCGAGGTCGAAGCGCCCGGGGCCGTCGGTGATGCGCCGGTAGCGGTGGGTGCCGCCCGGGCCGGGGGGCTGGCGGACGAAGGTGCCGAGGCGGCCCCGTGGGTCGATGGCGCCCACCGCAGCCAGCGTCTTCCAGGCCTCGCTGACGGTGGTGGGGGAGACCCCGAGGGCCTTCGACAGCTCGCGCACGGTGGGCAGCCGGTCGCCCACCGGGAGCTCGCCGGCGGAGACCATCCGGCCGATCGCGGCGGCGATCCCCTGGGCACTGCGGTTGTCGATGGCGGCGACCATGTCGTCGAGCACGGGCAGGTCGCTCCTTCTGTCACCAGGGCGTTACCGGCCTGTGAACCCATTGTTCGGTAACAACATACCCATTGTCCACCCTCCGTTGTGTCATTAGTGTCCGCCTCGTAAAGGGGCCCTGGCAGGGGACGCCGGCCCCGTACCCCAACCGAAACGAGGACCGTGATGGCTCGCATCGTGAAGGCCGCGCTGCTGCAGACCGACTGGACCGGCGACAAGGCGTCGATGATCGACAAGCACGAGCAGGCCGCCCGAGACGCCGCCGCCCAGGGCGCGCAGGTGATGTGCTTCCAGGAGCTGTTCTACGGCCCCTACTTCTGCCAGGTGCAGGAGCCGGAGTACTTCGCCTACACCGAGGAGATCCCCGACGGGCCCACCACCAAGCGGTTCCAGGCCCTGGCCAAGGAGCTGGGCATGGTCCTGGTGCTGCCCATGTACGAGATCGTCCAGGCGGGCCTCTACTACAACACCGCAGCGGTCATCGATGCCGACGGGACCTACCTCGGCAAGTACCGCAAGCAGCACATCCCCCAGGTGAAGGGCTTCTGGGAGAAGTACTACTTCACCCCCGGCACGGGCGGGTACCCGGTGTTCGACACCGCGGTCGGCAAGGTCGGCGTCTACATCTGCTACGACCGCCACTTCCCGGAGGGCTGGCGGGCCCTGGGCCTGAACGGCGCCGAGATCGTGTTCAACCCGTCGGCCACCAGCCGCGGCCTCAGCGAGTACATCTGGCGGGTGGAGCAGCCCGCCGCCGCGGTGGCGAACATGTACTACGTCGGCGCCATCAACCGGGTGGGCATCGAGGACCTCGGCGACGACGACTTCTACGGCCAGAGCTACTTCGTCGACCCGCAGGGGAAGTTCGTCGGCGAGCCGGCCGATGCGTTCAAGCCCGAGCTGGTCGTCCGCGAGCTCGATCTCGACAAGATCCGCGAGGTCCGCGACACCTGGGCCTTCTACCGGGACCGCCGACCCGACGCCTACGACGAGCTGGTGGCCCGGTAGGCGGGGGAGCGAGCAGATGACCCGCACCCTCATCACCGGCGGCACCGTCGTCAGCCCGAGCGGCCGCAGCCCCTTCGACGTCCTGATCGACGGCGAGACCATCGCCGCCCTCTACGCGCCCGGGCAGGTCGAGGCCCAGGGCGTGACGGCCGATCGCACCATCGACGCCACCGGCAAGTACGTGATCCCGGGCGGGATCGACGTCCACACCCACATGGAGCTGCCCTTCGGCGGCACCAACGCCTCGGACACCTTCGAGACCGGCACCACCGCGGCGGCCTGGGGCGGCGTGACCACCATCGTCGACTTCGCCGTGCAGAACACCGGCGGCAACGTGATCGACGGGCTCGGTGCCTGGCACGAGAAGGCCGCCGGCAACTGCGCCATCGACTACGCCTTCCACCAGATCGTCGGCGGGGTCGACGACGAGTCGCTGAAGGCCATGCGGTACCTGACCGAGCACGAAGGGGTGACCAGCTTCAAGCTGTTCATGGCCTACCCGGGCGTCTTCTACAGCGACGACGGCCAGATCCTCCGGGCCATGCAGACCGCCGGCGACATCGGCGCCACGATCATGATGCACGCCGAGAACGGCATCGCCATCGACGTGCTGGTCCAGCAGGCCCTGGCCCGGGGCGAGACCGACCCCAAGTACCACTCGTCCACCCGCCCCTCGGCGCTGGAGGGCGAGGCCACGTCCCGGGCCATCGTGCTGGCGGCGGTGGCCGGCAACATCCCGCTCTACATCGTCCACCTGTCGGCATCGGAGGCGCTGGCCGCGGTGGCCGAGGCCCGCGACCAGTCCCGCAACGTGTTCGCCGAGACCTGCCCGCAGTACCTCTACCTGACCGTCGAGGAGACCCTGGCCAAGCCCGACTTCGAGGGCGCCAAGTGGGTGTGCTCGCCGCCCATCCGCTCGGCGCACGACACCCACCCGCACCACGCCGACATGTGGAAGGGCCTGCGCAGCAACGACCTCGCCATCGTGAGCACCGACCACTGCCCCTTCTGCTTCAAGGACCAGAAGGAGCTGGGTCGGGGCGACTTCTCGAAGATCCCCAACGGCATGGGCTCGGTCGAGCACCGCATGGAGCTGCTCTACCAGGGCGTGGTCGCGGGGGAGATCACGCTGGAGCGATGGGTCGAGACCTGTTGCACCACCCCGGCGCGGATGTTCGGCATGTACCCGAAGAAGGGGATCATCGCCCCCGGCGCCGACGGCGACGTCGTGGTGTGGGACCCGAACGGCCACACGAGCATCGGCTACGAGAAGAAGCACCACATGAACATCGACCACTCCTCCTGGGAGGGCTACGAGATCGACGGCAAGGTCGACACGGTCATCTCCCGGGGCCTGGTGGTGATGGAGGACGACACCTTCACGGGCCGCAAGGGCCACGGGCAGTTCGTCAAGCGGGGCCTCAGCCAGTACCTCGTCTGAGCGGCCTGGGACCGCCACGACGACACGTCTTATTAGGGGGCTGCTCGAGCGAGCGGCCCGGACCACCCGGAAGCGGGGGTCCAACAGCGCAAGGGAGCGCACATGAGCGACGACACCAAGACCCTCAACCACTGGATCGACGGCAAGGCGGTGGCCGGCACCTCGGGCCGGACGGCGACGGTCTGGAACCCCGCGCTCGGCACCGCCAAGGCCGAGGTGCCGCTGGCGTCGGCCTCTGAGCTCGACGCCGCGGTTTCCGTGGCCAAGGCGGCCCAGGTGGGCTGGCGAGCCACCGGGCTGTCCCGCCGGGCCGAGGTGATGTTCCGCCTCCGGGACCTGATCGACGCCAACAAGAAGGAGCTGGCCTCGCTGGTCAGCGCCGAGCACGGCAAGGTCCCGTCCGACGCCCTGGGCGAGATCGCCCGCGGCCTCGAGAACGTCGAGTTCGCCTGCGGCATCCCGAACCTGCTCAAGGGCGGCTACAGCGAGCAGGCCGCCTCCGGCGTCGACGTCTACAACATCCGCCAGCCCCTGGGCGTGGTGGCGGGCATCACGCCGTTCAACTTCCCGGCCATGGTCCCCATGTGGATGTTCGCCAACGCCCTGGCGTGCGGCAACACCTTCGTGCTCAAGCCCAGCGAGAAGGACCCCTCGGCCTCGCTGTTCCTGGCCGAGCTGCTGGCCCAGGCCGGCCTGCCGGCAGGCTGCTTCAACGTGGTCCACGGCGACAAGGAGGCGGTGGACGCCATCCTCGAGCACCCCGACATCGCGGCGGTCAGCTTCGTGGGCTCCACCCCGATCGCCCGCTACATCTACGAGACCGGCACCAAGGCCGGCAAGCGGGTCCAAGCCCTCGGCGGGGCCAAGAACCACATGCTGGTGCTCCCCGACGCCGACCTCGACATGGCGGCCGACGCCGCCGTCTCCGCCGCCTACGGCTCGGCCGGCGAGCGCTGCATGGCCATCAGCGTCGTGCTGGCCATGGACACCGTCGCCGACGAGCTGGTGGGCAAGATCACCGACCGGATCCCCGGCATCAAGGTCGGCCCCGGCACCGACCCGGCCAACGAGATGGGGCCGCTGATCACCGGCGAGCACCGCGACAAGGTGGCGGGCTACGTGGCCGGGGCGGCCGACGAGGGCGCCACCGTGGTGGTCGACGGCACCACCGACGTGCCGGCCGACGGCTTCTTCCTCAACCCGAGCCTGCTCGACCACGTGAAGCCCGGGATGGCCTCCTACGACGACGAGATCTTCGGACCGGTGCTGGCCGTCACCCGCATCGGCTCCTACGAGGAGGGCCTGGCGCTCATCAACGACAACGAGTTCGGCAACGGCACGGCCATCTTCACCCGCGACGGCGGCGCCGCCCGGGCCTTCCAGTTCGACGTCGAGGTCGGCATGGTGGGCATCAACGTCCCGATCCCGGTGCCGGTCAGCTACTACAGCTTCGGGGGCTGGAAGAGCTCGCTGTTCGGCGACCAGCACATGTACGGCCCGGAGGGCGTGAACTTCTACACCCGCTCGAAGGTGGTCACCTCGCGCTGGCCCGACCCCGCCACCTCCACCATCGACCTCGGCTTCCCCGAGAACCGGTAGCGGGGGACGACGACGTGGACATCGGCGTGGTCCTGCAGACCACCCCACCCTCGAGCCGGGTCATCGACCTGGCCAAGCGGGCCGAGACCTACGGGTTCAGCCACGTGTGGACCTTCGACAGCCACATCCTCTGGCAGGAGCCGTTCGTCATCTACAGCCAGATCCTGGCCGAGACCCGCAACGTGGTGGTGGGGCCCATGGTCACCAACCCGGCCACCCGGGACTGGACCGTCACCGCGTCGCTGTTCGCCACCCTCAACGAGATGTACGGCAACCGCACCGTCTGCGGCATCGGCCGGGGCGACTCCGCGGTGCGCGTCACCAACGGCCGGCCCACCACCCTGGCCACGCTGCGCGAGTCGATCGGGGTCATCCGCGGCCTCGCCAACGGGGAGCCCGTGACCTACAACGGCTCCACCATCCGCTTCCCGTGGGCGGCCAAGAGCCGGTGCGAGGCGTGGGTGGCGGCCTACGGCCCCAAGGCGCTGGCCCTCACCGGCGAGATCGGCGACGGCTTCATCCTGCAGATGGCCGACCCGGCGATCGTCGAGTGGACCATCGGCGCCGTGAAGGCCGCCGCCGAAGCGGCCGGGCGCGACCCCGAGTCGGTCACCATCTGCGTGGCGGCGCCGGCCTACGTCACCGACGGCACCGAGGCCGGGCTCGCCCACGGCCGGGACCAGTGCCGCTGGTTCGGCGGCATGGTGGGCAACCACGTGGCCGACATCGTGGCCCGCTACGGCGACGCCGCCCCGGTCCCGAAGGCGCTCACCGACTACATCGCCGGTCGCGAGGGCTACGACTACAACTCCCACGGCCAGGCCGGCAACGACCACGTGGCCTTCGTGTCCGACGAGATCGTCGACCGCTTCTGCCTCGTGGGCCCGGTCGAGGAGCAGGTCCGTCGGCTCCGCGAGCTGGAGGCCCTGGGCGTCGACCAGTTCGCCGTCTACCTCCAGCACGACGACAAGGACGGCACCTTGCGCGAGTACGGCGAGAAGGTCATCCCCGGCATCGCCCCCGAGGTCCTGGCCAAGTCATGACGTGGTCGTCCCGGGCCCGTCATGAACACATGGTTCCCGGCTCTTCCGTCTCGCTACCTCGCACGCGTTCGAAGGGACGATGATGATGAGGACGCATAGGCCCGCAGTTGCTGCACTGGCGGCAGTCGTGAGCATGCTGGTGCTTGCCGGTTGTGGCCCGACCCACTACGTGCGAGTTGGACCTGGCTTCTCCGGCACCGTCTACAACGACGGCCACGCGTGCAAGGTGTATTACGAGGAGTTTCGCACCGCACGTTCGGTGGTGCGACACGTGGAAAGAAACTCGGGCTACGACAATGGGTGTGTTCCGAACTTCACCGTCGAACGGATCGAGTGCGAGTATCGGAGCGAGACCGGCGCTGGTGGCACGCGATGGTTCGATGGATCGGTTTGTGACCGAATCATCAGTCCAGGGATCGCGGCCTTCGTCAAGGTGGTCGGCATCGAAGTCTCGGGGGGCATGGCCTGATGGCCGGGGTCGCCGTGGCCAAGGACGTCGACGTCACCGGCGACGACTTCAAGGCCGCCACCATCGAGCTCAAGGAGGGCGGCGAGTAGCCCCCTCCTGAACGATCCCCGCCCACCTCCCCCGGGCGGGTCCCCCCGGCGACCAACGAGGGGCGGTGCTGCTGGACGGCACCGCCCCTCGTCCGCGCCCGGGCCTAGGGTGCGCCGCCATGGCAGGAGCGGACGGATCGGGCCCGGCGGCGCGAGGAGCGGTCGCCGCCTCGTTCCTGGTCGACGCCGAGGGCACCCTCGGGGCCTTCCGCACCGCCTGGCGAGGCTGGATCGGCGGTGCATGGGTCGGCGTCGTGCTGCTCACCGGCGTCATCGGTTGGCAGGTGGGGGTGCTGGCCGGGCTCGGCACCCTGGTGGCGGGCTGGGTGCTGATCGCCGGGGCGACCCGTCTCGCCGTCGGCCGCCCGCCCGTCGGCCCCCGCACCGTCACCGTCACCTGCGACGAGCAGGGCTACCGCTCGGTGGACGACGCGGGCGTGGCGGACGCACACCCGTGGGACCGCTACACCAGCGCCGGCACGGCGCGGGGCCTCTGGATCCTGCGGCGCGGCCACCGCCACGACTGGATCCCCCGCACTGCACTCGCCGCCGACCAGGCGCGCGAGCTGCAGGGCCTGCTGGGTCGGAAGGGTCTGCTCAGGCCACGTGGGCGTCGGCGAGGGTGAGCGCCTCGTCGAGGATGGCGATGCCGGCGCGCAGGTCGGCCTCGCTGGTGACCAGCGGCGGGGTGACGTGGACCCGGTTGAAGTGGGCGAAGACCAGCAGGCCCTGCTTCTTGCACGCCGCCACCACCTCGGCCACGGGCGCGGCGTCGGCGCCGGCGGCGTTGAACGGCACCAGCTGCTCCCGGGTCTCGCGGTCCTTCACCAGCTCGACGGCCCAGAACAGGCCGAGGCCGCGCACGTCGCCGATGGCGGGGTGGCGGTCCTGCAGCTCGCGCAGGCCGGGGCCGACCACGGTCTCGCCGAGGGTGGCCGAGCGCTCCACCAGGCCCTCCTCCTTGAAGATGCCGATGCTGGCCACCGCCGAGGCGCACGCCAAGGGGTGCCCGGAGTAGGTGAGGCCGCCGGGATACGGCCGGTCCTTGAACGTGTCGGCCACCCGCTGCGAGATGACCACCCCGCCCAGGGGGACGTAGCCGCTGTTGACGCCCTTGGCGAAGCAGATGAGGTCCGGGGTGACGTTCCAGTGCTGGATCGAGAACCACTCGCCGCACCGGCCGAAGCCGGCCATGACCTCATCGGCGATGAGCAGGATGCCGTTGGCGTCGCACAGCTCGCGCACGCCGGCGAGGTAGCCGGGAGGCGGCACGAGGATGCCGTTGGTGCCCACCACCGGCTCGAGGATGACGGCGGCGATGGTGCCAGGGCCCTCGACCATGATCGTGTCGGCCAGGTGCTGCAGGGCCCGGCTGGTCTCCTCGGCCTCGGAGGTGGCGTTGAACGCGGAGCGGTAGGGGTACGGGCCCCAGAAGTGCACGACGCCGGGCAGCGCCGGCTCGCTGGGCCAGCGCCGGGGGTCCCCGGTGAGGCTGATGGAGCCGGCGGTGGCGCCGTGGTAGCTGCGGTACATCGCCAGCACCTTGTGGCGGCCGGTGTGCAGCTTGGCCATGCGGATGGCGTTCTCGTTGGCCTCGGCGCCGCCGTTGGTGAAGAACACCATGTCGAGGTCGCCGGGGGCCAGCTCGGCGATGAGCCGAGCAGCCTCGCTGCGGGCCTCGTTGGCGTGGAAGGGGGCGATGGTGGCCAGGGTGGCGGCCTGCTCCTGGATGGCGGCCACCAGCTTGGGGTGCTGGTGGCCGATGTTGACGTTCATCAGCTGGCTGGAGAAGTCGAGGTAGCGGTTGCCGTCCTCGTCCCAGATCCAGGCGCCCTCGCCGCCGGAGATCACCAAGGGGTTCAGCGCGCCCTGCGCCGACCACGAGTGGAAGACGTGGGCTCGATCGTTGGCGTAGGCGTCGCTCGGCATGTCCGGATCGTATTCGACACAGGTCTCGGAGAACAGAGGTCGAACTGTTACTGGTACAAACCGTGGACCTGTCGTCGGCGCCGTCGTCGGGCGCCGCCGCTCAGGTGAGCTTGCGCTCCTTGCGCAGGTCGACCAGGAGCGGTTCGACGATGCGCCGGGCCCCGGCCAGGTTGGGGTGCACGCCGTCGTTCTCGCGGACCTTGACCTCGCCGCCGGAGCCGTCGGGGAGGTAGGCGGTGTAGCGGCCGTCGGGCGACAGGGTCTCGTGCGTGTCGACGTAGTGCGCCCAGGGCCGGGCAGCGATCTCGGTCTTGACCGCGGTGGCCATGTCGGGCGCCACCTTCTCGATGTCGCCACGGGTGGTGATGGGCAGCCCGATCCAGTACACGGTGCGGTTCGGGCCCTCGATCGCGTCGAGCACCTGGGCCACGCGCCGCTGGTACTCCGCCGCCCACTCCTTGGTCCCCACCTTCACCACGCCGTCGGGACCCTGCATGCCCTGGGCATCGTTGCCGCCGAAGCCCACCACCACGACCTCCGGGTCGTAGGCCGACATGTCCTCGGCGAGCTTCGCCGGCCAGTTCAGGACGTCGGGGCGGGCGAGGCCGGTGCCGACCTTCCAGTCCTCGGTGATCTTCACCGGCGCGCCGCCGAAGCCCGAGGTGAGCGCCGGGCCGATCCAGCCCATGAGCGAGTCGCCCGACACCAGGATGCGCACGGGATCAGCGGCGGCGGGCACCCGGAACACCGGGGGTGCCGTCGTGGTGGTGGTGGCGTTGGGGATGGTGGGCGGTGCGGTCACCACCGAGCGGGTGTCCTCCGGCGGCGGCTCGATCTTGTTGCCGGCCGACTCCGACAGCAGCTTGCGGGGCCGGTTCAGGTGGGTGGCATCGCTGACGGCCTTGATGGGTCCGGTGATGCGCAGCGCCCAGGTGCGCTGCCAACCGAAGGGCTGCGTGTGGGCCGTGGTGTCGATGCGGTCGGCGTTGAGGAACGCGCCGACCACCAGGGAGACCAGGAGCACGGCCAGCGCCTGGCCGGCCGGGACGCGGCGCCGCTCTTCGGGCTCCGGGGGGGAAGTTGTGCTCGTCGGCCATGGGGGGAGGACCGACCCTAGAAGGCGAAGTAGATGAACGGGAGGACGCCGGCCGGGGCCAGCGCGCTGGTGAAGGCCAGCCACACCGCCAGGATGACGCCCTGGACCAACACGGGCATGCGGCTGAAGGTGGCCTGCGCCTTGCCCACGGCATCGCTCGGGACGAACTGCGAGGCGAGGAAGACCGCAATGGTGGCCACCACCACCAGGTTGATGCCCGAGCCGGTGCCGAGGTGGGTCAGGCGCTTGAGCACCGCGAAGGCCTCGGTGAGGGTGGGCGCCCGGAAGAAGACCCAGCCGAGGCACACCACGTGGAAGGTCACGAGGCGACCCAGCCACAGGCGGGTGGTGGGGGAGAGCGAGTCGAGCGAGGGCAGCGACGGCCGGAACGGAACCGCGGCGGCCTCCTGGGCGTCGTCGGTGCGGACCACCAGGTCGGTCTCGGTGGCATCCGGATCGACGGCGGCCTCGCCGGGGTCGCCGTCGAGGGCGCCGCTGAGCCGGGCGCGTGCTCGGGCTCGGGCCGAGGCGCCGACGGGCGGCCGCGACGGCCGCGCGGGCGGGGCCCCCACGTCGGGACCGAGGGCGGGCTCGGCCTTCGGGCGGTCCTTCAGCCAGCGCTCGGCCGCCAGCCACCCGCCGTGGAGGGCGCCCCACACGATGAACGTCCAGGCCGCGCCGTGCCACAGCCCGCCGATGAGCATGGTGAGGAAGAGGTTCAGCAGGGCGCGGTTCGGGCCCCGCTGGTTGCCGCCGAGCGGGATGTAGAGGTAGTCGCGCAGCCAGCGCGACAGCGTCATGTGCCACCGCCGCCAGAACTCCTGCAGCGAGGCCGAGGTGTAGGGCGCGTCGAAGTTCTGCGGGAAGCGGAAGCCCAGCAGCAGCGCCAGACCGATGGCCATGTCCGTGTAGCCGGAGAAGTCGCAGTAGATCTGGATGGCGTAGCCGTAGATCCCGATCAGCGTGTCGACGGCCTGGTGGTTCTGCGGGATGCGGAACACGGGGTCGACGCTGGCGCTGGCCAGGTAGCTCGAGACCACCACCTTCTTGAACAGGCCCACCGCGATCAGCCAGAAGGCCAGCCCGCTGTCGACCCGTCGGGCGTCGCGGGGGATGCGCAGCTGGGGCAGGAACTCCGAGGCCCGAACGATGGGGCCGGCCACGAGGTGCGGGAAGAAGGAGAGGTAGACGGCGAACTCGAGCAGCGGCACCGGCTCGAGCTTCCGGCGGTACGTGTCGATCACGTAGCTGAGGGCCTGGAAGGTGAAGAACGAGATGCCGACCGGGGGGATGATCGCTCGGGCGGGCGGGACGAAGTGGATGCCGAGCGGTTCGAGCGCGCTCGAGGCGCTCTCGGTGAAGAAGCCCTTGTACTTGAACCACCCGAGCACGCCGAGGTTCAGGGCCACCGCCACGATGAGCCAGAGCCGGCGGGACCGCTCGTCGTCCTGGCGGTGGATGTTGCCGGCCAGGACCTGGTTGACCACCGTCGAGCCGGCGAGGAGGGCGACGAAGTGCCAGTTGTAGTTGCCGTAGAAGACGTAGCTGGCGAAGAGGATGAAGACGTTCCAGCGGGTCAGCCCCTTGAGGTCGAACCACCGCACGACGCCCACGCCGGCGATGCCGAGCGCCGCCAGCCAGAGCAGGACCTTCAGCGCCGTGGGCCAGCCGCCCGACGGCGCAAGGGGGCCGAGCAGCGCAGCGGCGGCGATCAGGCCGGTGGGGACGATCCACGGCTGGGTGTGGTCCTCGCCCCCACGCTGGCGCGACCGCCCGGGCAGGGGCATGAGGAGCCAGCTCGCCGGCATGACGACGGCGAAGAACATGGCGAAGCGGATGGTGGGGAAGAGCACGGTTCGGAGGAGCTCGCCTGTGGGAGGAGGGGGGTCGTCGTCGGCGGGGAGGGACCGAGGTGACCGGGGGAGTTTCGCGTATCGCCCCGGTCCCGGGAGGGTTCCCGGCCGACGGGGGCGTCGGGGGTGGGTGCGCTCAGGCCAGCTTGCGCTCCTCGGCGAGGTCGTCGCAGACGGGCACCACCGCCCGGGTGGCGCCTGCGGTGGTCAGGTGGACCCCGTCGTCCTCGCGCACCTTGACCTGGCCCGACCCGTCGGGCAGGTAGGCGGTGAAGGACCCGTTCGGCGTCAGGATCTTGCTGGTGTCGACGTAGTGCGCCCACGGCCTCGCCGCGATCTCGGTGGTGATGGCCTTGCGCATGTAGGGCCGGGCCTTCTCGATGTTGCCGGCGGTGGTGATCGGCAGGCTCATCCAGTAGAGGGTGCGGCCCTCCTTCTCCACGGCGTCGAGCACCTGCGCCACCCGCCGCTGGTACTCGGCGCCCCACTCGGGCGTCCCCGACTGCAGGGGGCCGTCGGGGCCCTCCATGGGCTGGGCGTCGTTGCCGCCGAAGCCGAGCACCACCACGTCGGGGTCGTTGGCCGCCATGTCGGTGCGCAGCTTGGCCGGCCAGTTGAGGACGTCGGGCCGGGCCAGGCCGGTGGCCGCCTTGTAGCCCTCGGTGAGGGTGACGGGATCGCCGTCGAAGCGGGCGAGGATGGCCGGGCCCACGGGGATCATCAGCGAGTCGCCGGCGATGTGGATGCGCAGCGGGTCGGCCGCGGTGGGGATCCGCACCTTCAACGGGGCGATGGTGGTGGTCGTGGCGCTCTCGGCGATGGGCGGGGCGGTCACCACCGTGCGGGTGTCCTCCGGCGGCGGGCCGTCGGTGGTGCCTGCCGCGTCGGACACCACCTTGCGGGGGAGGTTCAGGCCGGTGGCGTCGCTCACGGACTTGATCGGGGCCGTCAGGCGCATGGCCCAGGTGCGCTGCCAGCCGAAGGGCTGGGTCTCGGCGGTGTGGGCCATGCGGTCGGCGTTGAGCAGCGAGCCGACGACGAGGGCCACGAGCACCACGGCGAGCGCCTGCCCGGCCGGCACGCGCCGGCGTGGCTCCGGTTCCTTCGGGAAGTTGCGCTCTTCGGACATCGCCGCTCTCCGACCTGCGTCGACTCTGCGGCCCGCCCGGGCCGGGTGGGAGTCTCGCAGACCGATCACACGGAGCGTGCGCACGCTCGCAGAGCCGTGAGGTCGGACCTTTCGCCCGGCCGGGCCGTTGGGCTGCCACGGCGCGGCCGCCGGTACCATCCGGCCCCGTGACCGATGCCGACCTCCACCACGAGACCCCCGAGCCCGACGAGGAGCTCGACGACGACGGCGAGGTCGAGGGCCCCGTGTCGCTGGTCGACATCGGCACCCGCTGGATCGGGCCGGACCAGCCGGTGGGCCCGCTGGGCTTCGGCTGCTGGCGCTTCGTGGGCTCCGACGTGGGCCACGCCCGCGAGCTCATCGGGGTGGCCCTCGACGAGGGCATGGACCTGATCGACACCGCCGACATCTACGGCAACGGCTTCGGCGGGCCCGGCGTCGGCGCGGCCGAGGAGCTGCTGGGCAAGGTGCTCGCCGAGTCGCCCGACCTGCGGGACCGCATGGTCCTCGCCACCAAGGGCGGCATCGTGCCCGGGGTGCCCTACGACTCGTCGGTGGAGCACCTCGTCACCGCGTGCGAGGACTCGCTGCGCCGCCTCGGCGTCGACGTCATCGACCTCTACCAGGTGCACCGGCCGGACCTGCTGACCCACCCGTCGGAGGTGGCCACCGCCCTCGACGCCCTGGTCGACGCCGGCAAGATCCGCAGCGTCGGCGTGTCGAACCACACCCCGGCGCAGACCGAGGCGCTCGACGCCCACCTCACCGCCACCATCGACGCCACCCAGCCCGAGCTCTCGGCGCTCCACCTCGATCCGCTGCTCGACGGCACCGGCGACCTCGCCATGCGCGTCGACCGTGCCGTGCTGGCCTGGAGCCCGCTCGGGCGAGGCGCCCTGGCCACCGGTGAGGGCGTGGCGCCGGAGCTGCTGGCCGTCATCGACGAGCTGGCCGCCCGCGAAGAGGTCGACCGGTCGGCGCTCGCCCTCGCCTTCGTGCTGGCCCTGCCGTTCCGGCCGGTGGCGATCCTGGGCACCCAGGACCCGGCCCGGCTGCGGGCCGCCAGCGCCGCGCTCGACGTCTTCCTCGACCGCACCGACGTGTACCGCATCCTCGGCGCGGCGGGCGTGCCGCTGCCCTGACCGGGCGCCGCTCGGGGAACCACCCGGGCGCAGGGGTGGGGCCGGGGCGGGGGGGATTGCTACCATCGCCGTAGGAGAAATTCCTGCGCCGGGCCGACCACCTGGCATCGCCTTCACCCAGAGGAACCACGCATGGCCGTCACCGATCTCGATCTCGGGCGCTACAAGCTCGGGTGGTCCGACGCCGAGGACTACGTCTTCAAGCCCAAGCGCGGCTTGAACACCGACATCGTCCAGGAGATGTCCTGGATGAAGGGCGAGCCCGACTGGATGCTCAAGAACCGCCTGAAGAGCCTCAAGGCCTTCGAGCGGCGCCCCATGCCCAACTGGGGCGGGGACATGTCGGAGATCTTCTTCGACGACATCTTCTATTACATCAAGCCCACCAAGTCGCAGGTCGACGAGTGGGACGACCTGCCGGACGCCATCAAGCAGACGTACGAGAAGCTGGGGATCCCGGAGGCCGAGCGCAAGTACCTCGCCGGCGTCACCGCCCAGTACGAGTCCGAGGTCGTGTTCCACCGCAACCGCGAGGACCTCGAGCGCCTCGGCGTCATCTTCTGCGACATGGACACCGCCCTGCGCGAGCACCCGGAGCTGGTCAAGC
The DNA here is from genome assembly GCF_019048865.1 of Aquihabitans sp. G128. Taxonomy (GTDB): domain Bacteria; phylum Actinomycetota; class Acidimicrobiia; order Acidimicrobiales; family Iamiaceae; genus Aquihabitans. The sequence goes on from NZ_CP077604.1 coordinate 4,871,043, forward strand.
AGTACTTCGGGACGGTCATCCCGGCGAACGACAACAAGTTCTCCGCCCTCAACACCTCGGTCTGGTCCGGTGGCTCGTTCATCTACGTGCCGCCCAACACCAAGGTCGACATGCCGCTGCAGGCCTACTTCCGGATCAACGCCGAGAACATGGGCCAGTTCGAGCGCACGCTGATCATCGCCGACGAGGGCTCCGAGGTGCACTACATCGAGGGCTGCTCGGCGCCCACCTACACCTCCGACTCGCTGCACTCCGCGGTGGTCGAGATCGTGGTGAAGCCCAGCGCCCGGGTCACCTACACCACCATCCAGAACTGGTCGAACAACGTCTTCAACCTGGTCACCAAGCGGGCCCGGGTCGAGGCCGAAGGCCACATGGAGTGGATCGACGGCAACATCGGCAGCCGCCTCACCATGAAGTACCCGGCCGTCTGGCTGGTGGGCCCCAAGGCCTCCGGCGAGGTGCTCTCGGTGGCCTACGCCGGCGCCGGCCAGCACCAGGACACCGGTTCCAAGATGGTGCACGCTGCGCCCGAGACCACGTCGAAGATCGTCTCCAAGTCGATCTCGAAGGACGGCGGCCGCACCAGCTACCGCGGCCTCATCCGCGTGGAGGACGGCGCCTACGGCTGCAAGTCCCACGTCCAGTGCGACGCCCTCATCCTCGACGACGACTCCACGTCGGACACGTACCCCTACATGGAGATCGGCGCCCGCGACGCCATCGTCGGCCACGAGGCCACCGTGTCGAAGGTCGCCGACGAGCAGCTCTTCTACCTCATGAGCCGCGGCCTCTCCGAGGACCAGGCCATGTCGATGGTGGTCAACGGCTTCATCGAGCCGGTGACCAAGACCCTCCCCATGGAGTACGCGGTCGAGTGGTCCCGCCTCATCGAGCTCCAGATGGAGGGCTCAGTCGGCTGAGCCTCCGGCGATCGCCCGGCGATCGCCTCAGCTCCACGATCCGTCTACGACCGCCCTGCGGGGCGGTCGTGGCGCGTCCGGGGGTGGCTAGGCGTCGAGGAGCTCGACGGGGTCGCCGGGGCGGACCGCGCCGGGGGTGACCACGGAGCAGTAGGCGCCGAGGTGGTTGGGGGCCACGGTGTTGAGCTCGTTCAGGGCCCGGAAGATCTCGGGCTGGCGCTCGATCCCGCCGGGCTGGGCCCGCAGGGGCATGGCGCAGCGGACCGTCGGCGTGTCGATCGACAGGACCGCCGTACCCACCCGCACGTGGCGGCCGATCCAGCCCTGCTCCACGAACGTGGGCCCGTCGACGTCGAGCAGCAGGTTGGGGCGGAAGCGGCGCACGTCCCAGTCGAGGTCGGGGCGGGCGGCGGCCAGGCCGTCGAGGGTGGCCGTGGTGACGAGGTGCACCGCTGCCAGGTCCAGGAACGAGCCGGGGGCGGCCGGGATCTCGTAGTACTCGGCGCCGTCGTCGGGCGGGTCGAACGTCATCTCGTAGCTGACCGGGTCGGTGCCCTCGGAGCGGGCCAGGTGCACGGGGCGCCCGAGCCAGGCGGTGAGGCGCTCGTCGGCGTCGGGGTCGTCGAGGGCGATGACGGTGCCGTCGGCCAGGGTGATCGCCTGGTCGGTGGCCGAGGCATCGAGCAGCGCCGAGGTGCGCTTGGCCGACAGCAGGTGGCCGTCGCCGGCACCGATGAGGCCGTGGGTGCGGTCACCCGCCACGCCGGTGGCCGTGACGTCGATCGCCCCGACCTCCAGCCCCTGCAGGGACTTGACGGGGTAGCGCCAGCAGCGGGCCACCCGGCCCAGGTCGGTGGCGGCCGGTCGATCGATGGCGGTCTGCGCCGTTTCCATGGGCCATGGCTACCAGCCGGAGGGTCACCCGGGTGTGTGGTCGGCGCGCCGCGTGCAGGTGAGGTCACCTACGGTGGGGAAGGGGAGGGGCGACCGAGGGAGATCAGCATGGACGTCCGCACCCCCAGCACCCGAGCCCGCCGCACCCGCCGGGGGGCCGCCGCCCTGGCCGCATCGGCGGTGCTGCTCGTCGGCGCCGCCGGCCTGAGCGGCTGCCGCACGCAGCCCAAGACCCTGACCACCTCGACGGTGGTCAGCGGCCTCGAGCAGCCGTGGGACATCGCCTTCACGCCGGGCGGCGGCATGCTCTTCACCGAGAAGGTGGGGCGGATCAAGTTCCGCAAGGCCACCGCCGGCAACCCGATCGTCACCCTGGCCGCGCCGTCGGACGTCGTCGTGCGCAGCGAGGGCGGGATGATGGGCATCGCCGTCGACCCGAAGTTCAACGACAACCGGCGGATCTACGCCTGCTTCCAGTCGAACAAGGGCGGCGCCATCGACGTCCGCCTGGTGCGCTTCACCATCAACGCCAGCGTGACCGCGCTCACCAACCGGGCCGACCTGGTCACCGGCATCCCCTCCACCACCGGCCGCCACAACGGCTGCCGGCCCCGCTTCGGCCCCGACGGCAACATCTGGGTCGGCACCGGCGACTCCGCGGTGGGTGCCAACCCCCAGAGCCCCACGTCGCTCGGCGGCAAGGTGCTGCGGGTGAACACCGACGGCGCCGGCGTGAGCGGCAACAAGACCGCCCCGTTCGACCACCGCATCTACACCTACGGCCACCGCAACGTGCAGGGCATCGCCTTCAGCCCGGGCGGCAAGGCGTACTCCATCGAGCACGGCACCGACCGCGACGACGAGGTCAACCGGCTGGTGGCCGGAGCCAACTACGGCTGGGACCCGCGCCCGCCCGGGGGCGGGGCCGGCTACGACGAGAGCCAGCCCATGACCAACCTCACCAAGTACCCGAACGCCAAGCCGGCCGTCTGGACCTCGGGCAACCCCACCATCGCCCCGAGCGGCGGCACCTTCCTCAAGGGCAAGCAGTGGGCCGGCTGGCAGAGCGCGCTGGCCATCGCCGTGCTCAAGGGCCAGCAGCTCCGGGTGCTGGGCTTCGACTCCGATGGTGCGAAGGTCGAGGCGCAGTGGGTGGAGATCAAGACCCAGGGCCGCCTCCGCGTGGCCGTGCAGGGCCCCGACGGCAACCTCTACCTCGCCCAGGACGCCAACCCCGGCTTCATCCTCAAGGTCACCCCCGGCGGCTGACCCCCACCCTCCGTGCCCCGCCATCCTCGAACTTGTGGGCCCACACCGCCGAAAACGGAAGCCTGGGCCCACAAGTTGCGAGAGGGGTGGGCGGTGGTCCGGGGCGGGTGGTCGCCGGCGGAGTCAGATGCGGCGGAGGAGGACCTGGGTGACGCGGTGGTCGGGCCCCTTCTGGAGCACCACGCCGGCGCGATCGCGGGTGGGGGCGATGTTGGCGATCAGGTTCCGCTCGTTGATGTCGCGCCAGATGTCGAGGGCGATGGCGGTGGCCTCGTCCTCGGACAGGTCGGCGTAGCGGGTGAAGTACGAGTCGGGCTGCTGGAAGACCGTCTTGCGGAGGGTCTGGAAGCGCTCGATGTACCAGCGCCGCACGTCCTCGACCTCGGCGTCGACGTAGATCGAGATGTCGAAGAAGTCCGACACGAACGAGGTGGTGCCCCGCCCGACCTGGAGCACGTTGAGGCCCTCGACGATGACGATGTCGGGGCGCTGGACCACGACGTCGTGCTCGGGGCCCTGCACGTCGTAGACGAGGTGGGAGTACGTGGGGGCCCGGACCTCTTCGGCGCCGGACTTCACCTGGCGCAGGAACTCGAGCAGGCGGCGGACGTCGTAGCTCTCGGGGAAGCCCTTGCGGCCGAGCAGGCCCCGTCGCTCGAGCTCGGCGTTCGGGAACAGGAAGCCGTCGGTGGTGACCAGGTCGACGCGAGGGTGGTCCGGCCAGCGGCCGAGCAGGGCCTGGAGCACGCGGGAGGTGGTGCTCTTGCCCACCGCCACGCTGCCCGCCACGCCGATGACGTAGGGCACCCGCGGGTGCTCGATGTCGAGGAACGTGTCGGTGGCGCTCTGCCGGGCGCGCACCGCGGCCACGTGCAGGTTCACCAGCCGCGAGAGCGGCAGGTAGACCGACTCGACCTCGTCCAGGTCCAGCGCCTCGTTCAGGCCGCGGAGCTCGTCCAGGTCGGCGGCGTCGAGCGTCAGCGGGGTGGCGGCGCGGCGGGCGCGCCACTGGTCCCGAGAGAACGACTCGTAGAGGTCGGCATCCACCGGCGGTGACGCTACGGAGCGAGGGGCCCGACCTGCCAAACGAGCAGGGCGGGCGTGACGTGCGCCGCACCCGTCATCCGGACGGGCGGGTGGGTACGTAGTGGCGGTACGTGGCTTGGTTGCCACGCGCCGTAGCGCCGGTCCCACGGGGCCCGCACCCGCCCAGGAGCCGACCATGACCGACGCCACCGAGGACCGCACCCGCTCCGACGAGGGCTCGGGCGCCGCCCGCGAAGCCCTCACCATCGGGTCCATCCACCCCCGGCTCGACATGCACGGCCCCGAGGTGGGCCACCTCGGCGACCGCCGCCTGCCCCAGCTCGGCGCCCTGCCCTACGCGCTGAACGCCCCGCCCGAGCGCGAGCGCACGCCGGTGTCGCCGTTGCTGGTGGCCGCTGCGGTCGTGGCCGTCGGGGGCGTCGCGGCCGGCTCGGTGGCCCTCGCCCGGTCCGGCGGTGGAGGCGGGGGAACGTCGACCGGGGGTAGGAGCACCGAGATCGGTGCACCGGCCCGGACCGACCGCACGGCGTCGCCGACGAGCGGCGCCACCGAGCCCGACCGAGCACCCGACGCAGCGCCCGCCCCGACCGGGCAGGGAACGGAGACCACCGTGGACCAAGGCGATCGCAACGGTCGGGTGGCCCCGCAGGTGAGCACGCCGCAGGCCTGGTTCACCGGTGGGCGGCTGGTGCTCGCCGGCCCGCTCCCGGACCGCCGCATCGCCGGCGCGCTGGTGCGCAAGGCCGCCACCATCGTGGGCGCCGACAACGTGGTCGACGGGTTCACCATCGACGCCACCTCGGAGATCCCCGCTGCCCTCCCGGTGGTGGTGGCCGAGCAGGTCCGCTACGACACCGGCAGCAGCGAGGTGACGAGCGGCTACCTCGGCCTGGTGCAGGCGTGGAAGGCCATCCTCGACGCCCACCCCAACGTGCGCATGCACGTCACCGGCTACGCCGACAGCACCGGCGACGCCGGCCGCAACGTGGCGCTGTCGATCCAGCGGGCCCGGGCCGTGGCCGGTTGGATGGAGGCGCGCGGGGTGGACCGCAGCCGGTTCACGGTGGACGGCAAGGGCGCCGCCGACCCGGCGGGCGACAACGCCACCGTCGAGGGCCGGGCCGCCAACCGGCGCATCCAGGTCACCCTCGACGGCCTGTTGATGGCGTGATCGCCGGCGGGCGACCGACCGGTCCCGTCCCGGTCAGCCTCGGGGCTTGCGCTTGAACAGCCGCGAGATGCGGCCGCCCTTGGCCTTGCCCTGCTCGGCGGCCAGCTCGGCCATGATCTCGGGCCCGGCGGCGTTGACGATGTCCTCGGCGGCGTCGAGCAGCGCGGCGATGTCGTCGCCCCGCTCGTCGAGCCCGGGGGGCTCCGCCGGGGTCGGCGGGGTGATCAGGCTGCCGTGCTGCCAGTTCACGTCCGCGAGGCGGGGCTGGTAGGCCGGGCAGTCGCTCGGGCAGCGCCACGGCGCCTCGGGCGCCAGGTCGAGGTCGCACTTCCGGACCGTCTCGCGGTTGGCGTAGGTCCGGGATTCGAAGAACTTGCAGTCCTGCCTCATTGGCATGGCCCAAGTGTGCCAGCGGCGGCCCGGTGCGCGGGGGGCGCGCGGCCCGCCGCCGCCCGAACGGGCGACCTTGGGGACCCGGGCGGGGCGCCGGTAGGCTCGAAGTCCGGTCATCGGGCGCACCAGCGCCCGTTCCGCCCCACGAAGAGGTCCGTCGTCCTGAGCTCGTTCACCGCCGATCCCGCCGCCGCCCTGGCCGGCCCCGAGTGGCTGCGGGCCCGTCGGGTCGCCGCCGCCGAGCGCTTCGCCGCCGCCGAGCTGCCCTCGGCCGAGCAAGAGGTGTGGCGCTACTCGCGCATCGGCGAGCTGGACCTGGGCGCCTGGACCCCCGCCGACGGCACCGCCGCCGGCGCGGCGCCCGTCCCGGACGAGCTCCTCGCCGGCGCCGCCGTGACCGTGACCATCGTCGACGGCGTCGCCTCGGTGAGCGAGGTCCCGGCCGACTGGACCGCCAAGGGCGTCGTCGTGGCCCCCGCCTCGTCGCTGGCCGAGGACGCCGCCGGGCTCGGCTCGGTCGCCGCCGACGGCCCGGACGTGTTCGCCACCCTCAACGACGCCTTCGCCGTCGACCCGATCGTCGTGTCGGTGCCGCGGGGTGTGCGGCTCGACGGGGCGATCCTGGTGAGCAACCACCTGGCCACCGCCGGTCTGGCCGTGTTCCCCCGCCTCGTGGTGCGGCTGGGCGAGGGCGCCGAGGCCACCGTCGTCGACCACGTCTCCTCCGGACCGGAGGCCGTCCTCTCCATCCCGCTCACCGAGCTGGAGGTCGCCCGGGGCGCGCCTCGGCTACCTGCACGTGCAGGAGCTGGGCGTCGCCGCCTGGCAGTTGGGCTCGCTCGTGGCCCGCATCGACCAGGAGGCCGACCTGAAGGCTGCGCTGGTGGGGCTGGGCGGCAGCTACGCCCGCATCCGCACCGACTGCCGCCTGGCCGGTCGGGGCGCCAACGGCGACCTGCTCGCCGCCTACTTCGGCGAGGGCGACCAGACGCTCGACTTCCGCACGTTCCAGCACCACGGCGCGCCCGACACCACCTCGAACCTCCTGTTCAAGGGGGCCGTCGGCGGCCACAGCCGGTCGGTGTACACCGGCCTCATCCGGGTCGACAAGGCCGCCCGGGGCACCAACGCCTTCCAGACCAACCGCAACATCAAGCTCTCCGACGGCGCGTGGGCCGAGTCGGTCCCGAACCTCGAGATCGAGACCAACGACGTCCACTGCAGCCACGCCTCCACCGTGGGCCCGGTCGACGCCGAGCAGCGCTTCTACCTCGAGAGCCGCGGCGTCGCCCCGCAGACCGCCGACCGCTTGATCGTGGCCGGCTTCTTCGACGAGGTGGTGCGGGCCCTGCCTGCCGCCGGCGCCGTCGCCGCGGTGCGGACCCGCATCGCCGACAAGCTCGACCGCACGGCGGGTGACCTCCGATGAGCACCGTCACCGTGGCCCAGCTGGCCGACCTGCCCGACGGCGGTGCCACCCGGTTCGACGTCGAGGGCCGCCGCCTCTCGGTGGTGCGCATCGACGATGCCGTCTACGTCATCGGCGACACCTGCACCCACGCCGACATCTCCCTCAGCGAGGGTGAGGTCGATGTCGACACCTGCCACATCGAGTGCTGGAAGCACGGCAGCTCGTTCTCGCTGGTCACCGGCGAGCCCGACTCCTTCCCCGCCACCCGCCCCGTGCCCGTGTACGAGGTCGCCGTCGTCGACGGCGCCGTCGTGGTCACCCTCCCCGAGCCTGAGGAGGCCGCAGCCCGATGACCGAGCTCGTGATCGAAGGCCTCCGCGCCGGCGTCGACGGCAAGGAGATCCTGAACGGGATCGACCTCGTGGTCCGCAGCGGTGAGGTCCACGCCGTCATGGGGCCCAACGGCTCCGGCAAGTCGACCCTCTCCCACGTGGTGATGGGCCGCCCCGGCTACGAGATCACCGGCGGCTCGGTGACCCTCGACGGCGTCGACGTCCTGGCGCTCGACACCTGGGAGCGCGCCCAGGCCGGGCTGTTCCTCGCGCTGCAGTACCCCACCGAGGTGCCCGGCGTTTCCGTGGAGGCCATGCTCGCCGCGTCGTTCGCCGCCGGCGGCCGCGACGCCTCCGGGCTCGGCGCCCGCATCGGGGCCGAGGCCGAGCGCATCCACTTCGGCGAGCGCTTCCTCGGCCGGGACCTGAACGTCGACCTCTCCGGCGGCGAGAAGAAGCGCAACGAGACCCTGCAGCTCGGCGTCCTCGAGCCCAAGATCGCCATCCTCGACGAGCTCGACTCCGGCCTCGACGTCGATGCGCTCCGCGACTGCTCGCGCCGCGTCGAGGAGGCCACCAGCGAGTTCGGCCTCGGCGTGCTGGCCATCACCCACTACACCCGCCTCCTCCGCGAGCTCAAGGTCGACCAGGTGCACATCCTGGTGAAGGGGCAGATCCGCCACACCGGCGGCCCGGAGCTGGCCGACGAGCTCGAGGTCGACGGCTACGCCGCCTACGTCGACGACGAGCCCGAAGCCGCACCGGACCCCTACGCCGACCCGTTCGGGCCGGGCCCGTTCGCCAGCTGATCCTGCGGACCCCCGGCGCCCGGCGGGGTCACCGGTAGCCTCTCGCCCCGTGCACCGGCTGCGAGACCTCGACGCTCGCGACCGGGTCCTGGCCGTGGTGCTGGCGCTCCTCCTGGCGTCGCCGTTCGTGGCCAGCGTGGCCAAGGCGGTGCACCAGGGCTACACGCCCACCAACGACGAGGCCCTGATCGCCCTGCGCGTCGACGACGTGCTCGCCGGCCACCTGCCGCGCATCGGCCAGCCCAGCACGGCCGATGCCTACGCCGACGTCGACCCGCCCCACCACCCCGGGCCGATCGAGTTCTACCTGCTCGCCGGGCCGGTGGGCCTGCTCGGCCCCGACGTCGGGATGCTGGTGGGCGCTGCGCTGTTCAACCTGGCTGCGGTGCTGGTGGCGGCGTGGGTGGCCTTCCGCCGGGCCGGGCCAGCCGTGGGCCTGGCCGCCGCGGTGGTGGTCTCGGCCGTCGCCTGGTCCGAGGGGCTCGCCGTCCTGAGCGACCCCATCAGCTCGAACATGGGCGGCATCCCGCTGCTCGCCCTGGTCGCCCTGGCCTGGGCGCTGCTCGACGGCGACCTGCGCCTGGTGCCGCTGGCCGCCTTCGCCTTCGCCTTCGTCGCGCAGCAGCACCTGGCGCTGGTGACCATCAGCGTGGGCACGGCGGCGTGGGCGGCGGTGGGCATCGTCCTGGCCCTGGTGGCGCGGGCTCGCGCCCGGCGGGCGGCCGACGAGCCCGCCGAGGCGCCCCGGGCCTGGCCGTGGCTGGCGGGCGGGCTGGTCGTGACCCTGGTGGCGTGGGGCCCGGTCATCGGCGACCAGTTCTGGGGCGACGGCAACCTCGGGCGCATGCTCGAGTTCGCCCGGTCCTCGGACCGGCCCACCCTCGGGCCTCGCGCCGGTGCGGTGCAGGCGCTCCGGGCGCTCGGGCTGCCGCCGATGATCGCCCGCACCGACCTCACGGGCCACGACCTCACGGCCCGCCTGTCGCCGGTCGCCGCCGTCGTGGCGCTGGCGGTCGCCGTCGCCCTCGCGGCGATCGTCGTGGTGCGCTGGCGCACCGCCCGGACCCACGCCACGCTCGCCGCCACGACGCTGGTGCTGGCGGTCGTCGGCGGGCTGAACGGTGCCAACGTCCCCGACTCGATCGAGTCGGGACGCCTGAACTTCTACCGCTGGACCTTCGTGGTCAGCATCGGCATGGTCCTCTCGCTCGCCTGGGCCGCCGCCGCGCTGCTGGCCGCGCGCCGGCCGGCGGTGGCCGAGTCGCGGCTCGGGACGCCGGTGCGCCTGGCCGCGGTGGGCGCGGTGCTGGCCTTCGCCGTCGGCGCCATCGCGGTCGGCGGCCCGCAGGACCGCCGGGACGAGGAGGTCTTCCGCACCTCCCGACGCCTGGGCGCCGCGGGCGTCCGCTCGGTCGAGGGTCGCAAGACGGTGCTGCTGCTGATGCACGGCCAGTCGGCCAACCTCAGCGTCGGCCCCGCCGTGGGGCTGGACCTGGTGGAGGCCGGCCACGAGGTGCGCGTCACCAAGGGCCTGGGTGCCGGCTGGGGCGACCACCTGGTCCTCGATCGCGGCGAGCACGTCGACGCCGTCCTGCTGGTGGCCACGACCAAGGACGCCTTCGCGTCGCCGCTGCCCGGCCGCCTCCTCCGGCGCGAGGACCTCAAGGCGTCCCTCCGGCCGGTGATCGCCAAGCTGGCTGCGCAGCTCCGCGGCCAGCCGCTGGTGTACAGCGAGCGAGGGGAGGAGATCGCCCGCGAGCAGCTGGGCGGCACGGCGGACCAGCGCAGCCTGGTGCGCTACGCCGCCGACGCGCTGGCCGAGAAGCCCGAAGGGGTCCTGCAGGTGACCGCGGTGGTGAAGCTGCTGCAGCACGGCTACCTGACCAGCCCCCAGCTCGACCCGGACGCGCTGGCCGTCCTGGCCGACAGCGGCAACACCTTGAACTGGGGCGACGACGTGCTCGAGGTCCGGCGGCTCACCGTCGCGGAGGCCGAGGCCGCCACCGGGCGGACGCTGCGCGGCTGATGGTCGGTCGGCGCGGGCAGGAAGGCGCCATGGCAGCTGACGAAGACACCATCGAACCGCCCCACGGCTGGGAGCTCACCGGCGATCGCCTCCACCGCGAGCTGGAGTTCGCCGACTTCACCGAGGCGTTCGCCTTCATGACCCGGGTGGCCGCCGAGGCCGAGCGCATGGACCACCACCCGGACTGGTCGAACTCCTACAACACGGTCACCATCGACCTGGTCAGCCACGACGCCGGAGGCCTCACGAGCCGAGACCAGGCGCTGGCGGAGGCCATCAACTCCCTCGTCGATGCCCCCGACGACGTGTAGGCCAAGCAATCAGGGGCCGGCCAGGGCGGCGGCGAGGGCGTCGTCGATCGACGTGGTGGCCAGCTCGGGGCCGGGCACGCGGTGGTCGGGTCGCACGACGGTCTCCTCGCCCATCCCGGCGAAGAGCGCGCTGGTGGCCCACGGGTCGACGCCGGCCGCCACGGAGGTGGCCGGGCCGATCCACTCGGGATCGAGGGGGACGACCGGCAGCACCTTGAGCGTCCGGCCCTGGGCTCGGGCGGCCCGCTCCATCAGGTCGGCGTAGCGGATGACCTCCGGGCCGCCGACGTCGTAGCTCCCCGGCTCAAGCTCCAAGGCGTGCACCAGGGCGGCGACGAGGTCGGCCTGGCCGATGGGTTGGGTGCGGGCCCGTGACGCCTGGGGTGCCAGGACCGGCAGCGGCGAGAAGCTGGCCAACCGGCCGAGCCGGGCCAGCAGCTGGAAGCTGATGCTCTCGGCGCCCAGCACCATCGCCGCCCGCAGCTCGATGGTCTCGCACCGGCGGCGGAGGATGAGGCCCACCTCGTGGCGCGAGCGCAGGTGCGGCGAGCCGAGGCCGGGCTCGCCCAAGCCCCCGAGGTAGACGACCGGGCGGTCGGCTCCCCACAGGTCGGCGAAGCGCTCGGCGCGGTCCCGGTCGACCTGGGCGAAGGAGCGCTGGTCGAGGGCGTGCACGAGGTAGAAGGCGGCATCGGCGGTGCGGGCCGCTTCGCCCGGGTCGGCGCGCCCGTGGGCGTCGAGGTCGAACTGCACCGCTCGACCCGGGCCCCGGTAGGCCTCGGGGTGGCGGGTGCCGGCCACCACCTCGTGGCCTGCAGCCGCCAGCGCCTCGGTGAGCGGACGGCCGATGGCGCCGGTGGCGCCCGTGACGAAGATCTCCATGGCGCCGGTCCTGCCCACGGGCGGGAGCGGGCAGTCTCTGGTGATGCTCGGATCGCTGCTCCTCGTCGCGGGGCTGGTGCTCGCCCTGGCGGCCTGGGCCTTCCTCTTCCGCCGCCCGCCCGAGGGCATCTGGCCCCGCACCTGGTTCACCGCCGGCGTGCTGTCGGCCTTCGCGGTGGCCGCCATGGCGGCGACCGACCGCCTCACCACGGTGGTGGGGCCCATCTCCCCGGTGGCGCTGGCCGCCGGTCTCGGCATCGGGGCCGCCTGGCTGGTGGCGACCCACATCGGCCACAGCGTGCTGTGTCGGCTGTTCCCCGGCTTCCTCGACCAGATCACCGACCTCTACTCGCTCCGCGAGGGCGACCGGGTGTCCACCATGGTGGGCCCGGTGGTGGCCATGGCCGTGGCCGAGGAGCTGTTCTTCCGCGGGTTCGTGCAGGGGCGGCTCGGCCTGCTCGGCGCGGTGGTCGTCTACACGCTGGTCCAGGTGGTGGCGGGCAAGTGGGCCCTCACCCTGGCCGCCCTCCTCGGCGGGGCGGTGTGGGGCGGCCTGCTCTGGCTGACCGACGGGCTGCTCGCGCCGGTCGTCGCCCACGTGCTCTGGACCGGGGCGCTCACCTTCGTCTGGCCCCTGCGGGGCTGCGGCCGACGGGTGGGTGCGGCCGACGCCGCACCCCTGGCCGACGGGGCGTCGTGTGACCGATCACCAGCCCCCCTCGTGGTCGAGCCCGACCCCGCCGGGTAGTCCGGGGCGATGGCCAGCTTCAGCTCCCGCAACCGATCCACCGCAGTGGTGCCTGCCCCGCGAGATGCCATCTGGAAGGTCCTCTCCGACCCCGGTGCCCTGGCCGACCTGACCCCGCTGGTGAAGGCCATCTCGGCCGACGGTGACCTGTGGTGCTGGCAGCTGAACGGCATCTCGGCGCTGGGCGTGAGCGTCGCCCCGGCGTTCACCGAGCGCATGGCCTTCGTCGACGGAGAGCGCATCGACTTCGAGCCCGACCCGCCCTTCGGCGAGCAGCGCGCCGGCGCCACCGGCACCTACCTCCTCAGCGACGGGCCCGACGGCGGCACCCAGCTGGCCATCGACATCACCATCACCGCCGAGCTCCCGCTGCCCCGGGCGGCCAAGCGGGCGGTCGAGAAGGTGATGGCCACCACCATGGAGAAGACCGGCAACCGGTTCGCCCGCAACCTCTACGAGCGGCTGGGCCTCGACCCCAAGTTCGTGGCCAGCCCCGAACCGGCCTGACCGACGCCGGCGAGCGCCGGCACGGCGCAACGTGACATCCGACACGGCACGGTATTTGCAGCTACGGTGCAAGGACTTCGCCCACGGTGTCAGGGGACCTGTGGGTTGGCCGATCGTCACGAGGGGCCCGCCAGCACATGACCCGCGTCAGCGAACGCCGCCAGGTCCTCCCACTGGGTGCGCTGGCCCCGTTCGCCCCCGCCCTGCTGATCGTGCTGCTGCAGCTCGTGGCGTACCCGATGGGGCCCGGGCCGTGGTCGCTCGGCGTGATCTCGGGCCTGCTCTCGGCGCTGGTGGCGCTGGGCCTCGCCCTCGTCTACCGGGCCAACCGGATCTTGAACTTCGCCCAGAGCGACCTGGGAACGGTGCCCACCACCCTGGTGGTCGGCCTGGTCACCATCACCGGCGTGCCCTACCTGGTCGGCATCGCCGCCGGCCTCGCCTCGGCGATCGTGCTCGGCGTGGTGGTCGAGCTGGCGATCATCCGCCGCTTCGCCCGCTCGCCCCGCCTGCTGCTCACCGTGGCCACCCTCGGCATCTCGCAGCTGCTGGCGGTGTGCGCCACCTTGCTGCCGCGGTGGTGGGGCAAGGACATCTTCGCCGAGCAGCGCATCCCCGACCCGATCTCGGCCAGCTTCACCATCGGCACGCAGCGCTTCGGCGGGAGCGAGATCGTGGCCCTCGTGGTGGCGCCCCTGCTGCTGGTGGCCCTCGCCCTGTTCCTGCGGGGCACCGACCTCGGCATCGCGGTGCGGGCCAGCGCCGAGCGCGCCGACCGGGCCGCCCTGCTCGGCATCCCCGTGCGCCGCATCCAGACGCTGGTCTGGGGCGTGGCGGCCACCCTCTCGTTCGTGGGCGTGTTCCTCCACGCCTCGATCTTCGGCGTCGGCAGCGGCGTCACCCTCACGCCGCAGACGCTGGTGTTCGCGCTGGGGGCCCTGGTGCTGGGCCGGCTCGACAACCTCCCGGCGGTCACCGCATCAGCGGTGGCGCTGCGCATCCTCGGCCAGGGCATCGACGTCAACAACCCGAACTCGCCCGGGCGCACCTACGTGGTGCTGGCCGCGGTGATCCTGGTGGGGCTGGTGGCCCGTCGAGCCGGCACCCGCCGGGTCGACACCGACGGCTCGTCGTCGTGGAGCGCGGCCGACGAGGTGCGGCCCGTGCCCCGTGAGCTGCGCGACCTGCCGGTGGTGCGCATCGCCCGGGTGGGCCTGCCCATCCTCGTGGTGGTGCTGGCGGCGCTGGCCCCGCTGGTGCTCGGTGCCGGCGACGAGCTCAAGGCCGCCACCGTGGTGGCCTTCGCCCTCATCACGCTCTCGGTGGTGGTGCTCACCGGCTGGGCCGGCCAGGTGTCGCTCGGGCAGATGTCCTTCGTGGCCGTGGGCGGGGTCATGGGCGCCATCGCCACCCAGACCTGGCACCTCGACCTGTCCCTGGCGCTGATCCTCGCCGGCCTCGCCGGTGCCCTCGTGGCCGTGGTGGTCGGGCTCCCGGCCCTGCGCCTCCCGGGCCTGTACCTGGCCGTGACCACCCTGGCCTTCTCCCTGGCGTCGTCGAACTACCTGCTGAACCGCAAGGAGCAGACCTGGATCCCGCGCGACCGGCTGGCCCGCCCGGCGCTGTTCCGCACCTTCGACCTGTCCAGCCAGGCGGCCATGTACGAGGTCGTGCTGGTGGTGGTGGTGCTGGGCTTCCTGGCGGTCGCCGGCATCCGGCGCAGCCGCACCGGTCGGGTGCTGCTCGCCGTGCGGGACAACGAGCGGGGGGGGCCGCCGCCTATTCGGTGGCCACCGTGCGGGCCAAGCTCACCGGCTTCGCCCTGTCGGGCTTCCTCGCCGCGGTGGCCGGGTGCCTCCTGGTCCACGTCAACCAGGGCTACACCGAGCAGCCCTTCGTGGCCGCCGAGAGCCTGGGCGTGTTCACCGCCGCCGTGGTCGGCGGGCTCGGCTCGCTGGCCGGCGCCGCCCTCGGGGCCCTCTACCTCAACGGCGGCGTCTGGTTCCTGCCCGACCGGTGGCGCCTCCTGCCCTCGGCGGTGGGCGTGCTGTTCGTGCTGCTCGTGCTGCCCGGCGGGCTGGGCACGCTGCTCTACCGCGGCCGGGACGCGGTGCTGCGCTGGCTGGCCGAGCGCAAGGGGATCGTGGTGGCCAGCCTCCTGGCCGACCGAGCCGACGACGACGCCGTGCCCGCCGCCATCAAGGTCGACATGCCCGGTCGTCCGGGCGCCGACCCCGTCGAAGATCCGGCCGACGAGCCCGTGGGGAGCGGCACCCGATGACCACCACCCTCGACGCCGAACCGGCCGAGGCCCCCGTGCCCGAGCCCGACAAGGGGCCTTGGCGCTCACGGGCCTGGCTCGGCGCAGCGGGCTGGTACCCGCTGGCCATCCTGTTCGGCCTCAACATGGCCGACGAGCTCGACCGCAGCGCCTACCTCGTGCTGCTGCCGGAGATCCGCGACGACTTCGGCCTGTCGAACTCCGGCATCCTCAGCGTCGTCGCGCTGGCGGCGGCGTGCGCGCTGCTGCTCACCGTGCCCATCGCCCACCTCGCCGACCGCTCGAGCCGGGTGCGCCTCGCCCTGCTGGGCGCCGCGGTGTGGGGCGCCTTCTCCCTCGGCACCGGCCTCTCGTTCGCCGTGTGGGTCCTGATCGTCATGCGCTCGGGCGCCGCCATCGGCCAGGGCGTCATCTTCCCCACCCACAACAGCCTGCTGGCCGACTACTACCCCATCGAGAGCCGCACGAGGGTGTACTCCATCCACCGCGCCGCCAACAGCGTGGGGGTCATCATCGGCCTGCTGGTGGGGGCGGGGCTGGCCGAGGCGTTCGGGTGGCGCACGCCGTTCGTGGTGTTCGCCTTCCCCACCTTCGTGCTCGTCGTCCTGGGCCTGAAGCTCACCGACCCGGGCCGCGGCCACTTCGAGCGGGAGGCGGCCGACCTCGGGGTCGACACCACCATGGAGGAGGAGCCCCCGTCGTTCGCCGAGGCGGTCCGCATGGTGTGGACCATCCGCAGCCTCCGGCGGATCTTCGTGGCGCTGCCCTTCCTCGCCGCCTCCATCGTGGGCCTCGGGTCCCTCGCCTCGCTCCAGTACGCCGAGACCTTCGACCTCACCGAGGTCCAGCGGGCCATGGCCAACGTGCCGGTGCAGCTCGTGGAGCTGCTCGGCGTGTGGATCGGCGCCAAGCTCACCACGATGGCGTTCCGCAAGGGAGCGCCCCACATCTTCAAGATCCTGACCTACAGCGCGTTCCTGGCCTCCGCCGGCGCCCTGGGGTTCGCGGCGGCGCCGAACGTCGCACTCGCCGTCGTGGCCCACGCCCTGGTGGCGGGTGCGCTGGTGATCGTCGGCCCGGGCGTCATGGCGTCGCTGTCGCTGGCCATCCCGCCCCGGGCCCGGTCCATGGGCTTCTCCATCGGCGCGCTGTGGGTCCTGCCCGGGCTGCTCGTCATCCCGTTCGTGGGCTGGGTGGGCGACAACTGGGGCTTCCGCTGGGGCATGGTCGTGCTGGTGCCCGTGTTCCTGGTTGGCGGCCTGCTCATCGCCTCGGTGGGCGCGGTGATCGAGGACGACATCGCCCAGGTCTGGACCGGCACCGCCACCCGCGCCCAGATGCTGCAGGAGCGGGCCGACGGCAAGCTCCCCCTGCTCAGCGTGCGGGGCGTGCACGTGTCCTACGGCGACGTGCGGGTGCTGTTCGGCGTCGACCTCGACGTGGCCGAGGGCGAGGTCATCGCCCTCCTGGGCACGAACGGTGCCGGCAAGTCGACCTTGCTCAAGGCCATCTCCGGCGTGGCCATCGCCGATCGCGGCGCGATCGTGTTCGACGGGCGCGACATCACCCACGCCCCTCCGGAGGAGATCGCCCCGCGAGGCATCGCCCAGGTGCCGGGCGGCCAGGGCGTGTTCCCCGGCCTCACCGTGGCCGAGAACCTGCGGGCGGCCGGGTGGATGCTGCGCCACGACCGGGCGCTGCGCACCGCCCGGGTGGCCGAGGCCCTCGAGCTGTTCCCGATCCTGGCCCAGCGCGCCGACGACCCGGCCGCCGACCTGTCGGGCGGCCAGCAGCAGATGCTGGCCCTGGCCATGGCCTTCCTGGCCGAGCCCCGCCTCCTGATGATCGACGAGCTCTCGCTCGGCCTGGCCCCGGTGGTGGTGGAGCAGCTCTTGGGCGTGGTCCGCGACCTCAGCGCCCGGGGCACCACGATCATCCTCGTGGAGCAGTCGGTGAACGTGGCGCTCACCGTCGCCGACACCGCCTACTTCATGGAGAAGGGCGAGATCCGCTTCCACGGGCCCACCGCCGAGCTGCTGGAGCGACCCGACGTGCTGCGCTCGGTGTTCCTCCAGGGTGCTGCGGCCGGCCTCGCCGACGTCGCCTCCATCGAGGCCGACGTCCCCGCCCCGGTGGCCGGCAACGGCGGGCCCGCCGTGCCGGCCCGGGCCCGGGTGGTGGCGGCATCGCCGCCGGCCCCGGCCGTCGAGGCCGACGCGGCGGCCCTCTCGGTCGAGGGCGTGTCGGTGCGCTTCGGCGGCATCCGGGCCGTCAGCGACGTCAGCTTCTCGGTGGCGCCCGGCGAGGTCGTCGGCCTCATCGGGCCCAACGGCGCCGGCAAGACGACGGTGCTCGACCTCGTCTCGGGCTACACCACCCCCGAGACCGGGCGGGTGCTGCTCGGCGGCCTCGACGTCTCCGGCCTGCGACCGCACCGCCGGGCCTTGCTCGGCCTGGGCCGCAGCTTCCAGGACTCGCGCCTGTTCCCCTCGCTGACGGTCGAGGAGGTGCTGCTGGTGGCGCTCGAGCGCTGGCTCGACGTGCGGGACCCGCTCAACGCCGCCTTCCGCCTGCCGCCGTTCGTCGACAGCGAGGTGGCCGCCCACCACCGCGTCGACGAGCTGGTGGAGCTGCTCGGCCTCGGGGCGTTCCGCTCGAAGTTCGTCGGCGAGCTCTCCACCGGGTCGCGGCGCGTGGTCGACATCGGTTGCGTGCTGGCCCACGGCCCGTCGGTGGTGCTGCTCGACGAGCCGTCGTCCGGCATCGCCCAGCGCGAGGCCGAGGCGCTGGGCCCGCTGCTGCTGGGCATCCGCGACTCGCTCGACGCCAGCCTCGTGGTCATCGAGCACGACATGTCGCTCATCTCCTCGGTGTCGGACCGCCTCGTGGCCCTCGACCAGGGCCGTCTCGTCACCGACGGCCCGCCGGCCGACGTGCTCGCCCACCCTGCGGTGGTCGAGTCCTACCTGGGCGGCGACGCCGCCGTCATCGGGCGCTCCGGCGCCACCCAACCCGCCGCAACCCCCTCCGGGAGCCAGCCATGACGCCCAGGACCGCCACCCCGCCGCCTCGCGCGTCGGTGTTCGCCCGCTTCGGCCCGCTCGTGGCCGTGCTCGTCGCCCTCGGCCTGGTGGCCGGGTTCGCCTCCACCGGGCGCGAGGACGAGACCGTCACGGCCGGCACGAGCGAGGTGGGCAGCTCCAAGAGCAAGCTGCCCATCACCTGGGCCGAGGCCGAGAAGGCCGGCACCACCGACGACCTCGACTG
This sequence comes from Aquihabitans sp. G128, assembly GCF_019048865.1. Classification (GTDB taxonomy): domain Bacteria; phylum Actinomycetota; class Acidimicrobiia; order Acidimicrobiales; family Iamiaceae; genus Aquihabitans. The sequence continues at coordinate 4,889,314 of NZ_CP077604.1, forward strand.
GGGCGACAACTGCGACCCGAAGACCGGCCGCATCACCATTCCGTCGAACTACGCCCCGCCCTGCGTGGCGGCCCGCCCCGGCGTGAAGGGCGGTGCCACCTCGCCCGGCGTCACCGCCGACACCATCACCGTGGTGGCCTACGAGTCGCCCGACGACGACCTCGCCGCCAGCCTCCAGGCGCAGCTCGACCCCGCCGACAAGCGGGAGGCAACCGGCGGCGAGCTGCTCAAGCTGGTGCAGGACCGGTTCTCCATGTGGGGCCGCAAGCTCAAGATCGTCCGGTTCAAGGGCACCGGCTCCGACGAGACCTCGTCGCGCGCCGATGCCGTCAAGGTGGCCACCGAGATCGGCGCCTTCGCCTCGCTCGGCGGGCCGAGCCAGCAGGGGGCCTACGCGGATGAGCTCGCCAGCCGCGGCGTGCTGTGCCTGGGCTGCGGGCTCTCGGTCCCGGACTCCACCTTCCAGAAGAACGCCCCCTACATGTGGGGCAACCTCCAGACGCCGGAGCAGTACCTGCTCACCCTCGGTGACTACCTGATCGGTCGGCTCAACGGGCGCAAGGCCGAGTTCGCCGGCGACCCCGCCCTGCGCAAGCGGAAGCGGGTCTTCGGCTCGATCCACTTCGAGCAGGACCCCCCCGGTGTTCGGCCAGACCGAGAAGGTCGTGGCCGAGCGCGGCGCCAAGCTCGGCTACAAGGACAAGGTCAGCCTCACCTACCAGCTGGTGGTGGCGGAGCTGGCCGAGAAGGCCCGCTCGCTCATCTCCCGCATGAAGGAGGAGGGCGTCACCACCGTCGTCTTCCTGGGCGACCCGATCATGCCGATCTACCTCACCCAGGCCGCCACCGACCAGGACTACTTCCCCGAGTGGGTCATCACCGGCACGGTGCTCACCGACACCACGGTCTTCGGCCGCCGCTACGACCAGAAGCAGTGGGCCCACGCCTTCGGCATCTCCAGCCTCCCGGCCCGTCTGCCCCAGGACCAGGGCGAGGCCTGGCGGCTGCACGTCTGGTACACCGGCAAGGAGCCGGTGGCCCCCAAGACGGTGGCGGTCCTCTGGGAGCCGATCCGCCTGCTGGCGCTGGGCATCCACCTGGCCGGGCCGGACCTCACGCCCGAGACCTTCCGCGACGGCATGTTCAGCTACCCGCCCACCGGCGGCACGCCGACCGCGCCCCAGCTCTCCTTCGGCGACCACGGCTTCTTCGAGGCGCCCGACTACCTCGCGGTCGACGACATGCAGGAGATCTGGTGGGACGCCGAGGCCAAGGGCCCCGACGAGCAGGGCGCCGAGGGCACGGGGATGATGCGCTACGCCGACGGCGGCAAGCGGTACCTCGCCGGCAAGATGCCCAAGGTCGCCCCGCACGCGTTCACCGAGAAGGGCTCGGTCACCGGGTACTCGAAGCCGCCGGCCGCCGAAGCGCCGCCCAGCTACCCCTCGCCCGCCAAGGCCGGCGGCTGAGCCGGGCCACCTACCATCGGCCCATGGCCGACGTCACCGTGTTCCACAACCCGAACTGCTCCACCTCGCGCCACGCGCTCGACGAGGTGGGCGCCGCCGGCAGCGACGCCGAGGTCGTGCAGTACCTCAAGCAGCCGCTCGACCGGCCGGCGCTGCTGGCCCTCATCGAGAAGCTCGAGGACCCCGCCGCCGACCTCGTCCGCAAGGACGGCTTCTTCAAGGACCAGGGCCTGAGCCCGGACGACTACGTGACCCCCGAGGCCGTCGCCGACCTGCTGGTGACCCACCCCCGCCTCATGCAGCGCCCCGTCCTGGTCCGCGGCGACCGCGCCATCATCGGCCGCCCCAAGGACCGCGTCCCCGCCTTCCTCGCCGACTGAGCGCCGCACCTCGACGCACCTCCCCCGGGCGCGAAGTCGTCGCACTTCTGCACGCATCCGGTGCAGAAGTGCAACGACTTCGTGGGCTCGGTCAGGCGGCGGCGGCCTGCTCGGGGGCGGGCTCGAGGGCCCAACCGATGACGTCGGCGACGTCGCTGGCCAGGTGGACGGTGAGCTCGTCGCGCACCGCCTGGGGCAGGTCGTCGAGGTCGGGCTCGTTGCGGGCCGGGATGATGATCTCCGTGAGGCCCAGCCGGTGGGCGGCGAGCAGCTTCTGCTTCACGCCGCCGATCGGCAGGACCCGGCCCTGCAGCGTGACCTCGCCGGTCATGGCCACGTTGGCCTTGACCGGGCGGCCGGTGAACAAGCTCACCAGCGCCGTGGTCATGGTGATGCCGGCCGACGGGCCGTCCTTGGGCACGGCCCCAGCGGGGAAGTGCACGTGGACGTTGCGGCGATCGGCGCCGGCCGGGATGGCCAGGGCGTCGCGGTGGGCCCGCACGTAGGAGAGGGCGATGCGAGCCGACTCCTTCATGACGTCGCCCAGCTGGCCGGTGACGGTCAGGGCCGACTTCTCGGCGTCGCCGTCGTCGGCGGGCAGGGCGCTGACCTCCACGAAGAGGACGTCGCCGCCCGCACCGGTCACGGCGAGGCCGGTGGCCACGCCGGGCACGGCCACCCGATCGGCGATGTCGGTGTCGTGGAACCGAGCTCGACCCAGCAGGTCCGGCACCGTCTCGGGGGTGACGGCGACGGGCTCGCCGGGCGTGACGGCGACCTTGGTGGCCACCTTGCGCAGCACCTTGGCGAGGGCCCGCTCCAGCGAGCGGACGCCCGCCTCCCGGGTGTAGCCGCCGACGATGGCCCGCAGGGCGTCGTCGGAGACCGTGACCTCGTCGGCGCCGAGGCCGGCCCGCTCCAGCTGGCGCACCAGCAGGTGGTCCCGGGCGATGGCGACCTTCTCGTCCTCGGTGTAGCCGTCGAGCGAGACGACCTCCATGCGGTCGAGGAGGGGACCGGGGATGGTGTCGAGCTGGTTGGCGGTGGCGATGAAGATCACGTCTGACAGGTCGAGCTCGACCTCCAGGTAGTGGTCCCGGAAGGCGTGGTTCTGGGCGGGGTCGAGGACCTCGAGCAGCGCCGCCGAGGGGTCGCCCCGGTAGTCGTTGCCCACCTTGTCGATCTCGTCCAGCAGGACCACGGGGTTCATGGTCCCGGCCTCGGCCATGGCCCGGACCAGGCGGCCGGGCTGGGCGCCGACGTAGGTGCGCCGGTGACCGCGGATCTCGGCCTCGTCGCGCACGCCGCCGAGGGCGACCCGCACGAACGACCGGCCCAGGGCCCGGGCGATGGACTCGCCGAGGCTGGTCTTGCCCACCCCGGGAGGCCCCACCAGGGTGAGGATCGTGCTGTTGCGCTGCCGGCCACGGGGGCCGGTGGCCACGACGGGCTGGGGGCCCGACTCAGTCCCGATCACCAGCTCCGGCTCGGTGACATCGACGCCCGCGTGGTCGGTCGCCTCGTCGCTGGCGTCGACGACGGCCGGATCGGTAGATCCCCCGGTCGGATCGGCGCCTTGGTCCGCCTCGGCGGGGGAGGGGCCGCCGGTCGCGTCGAGGCCCCGGTCGGCGCGGAGCTTGCGGACGGCCAGCTCCTCGACGATGCGGTCCTTGACCTCGTCCAGGCCCTTGTGGTCGGCGTCGAGCACGGCGCGGGCGTGGACCAGGTCCAGCTTGTCGGCCGACCGCTCGCCCCAGGGCAGGTCGAGCACGGTGTCGAGCCAGGTGCGGATCCAGCCGTGCTCGGGCGACTGCTCGCTGGAGCGCTCCAGCTTGTCGATGTCGCGCTCGAGGGCCACCCGGACCGCCTCGGGCAGGTTCCGCTCGGCCACCTTGGTGCGGTAGGCGTCGGGGCCCTCTTCGCCGTCGCCGTCGCCCTCGCCCAGCTCCTTGCGGATGGCGGCCAGCTGCTGGCGCAGGATGAACTCCCGCTGGTTCTTCTCGAGGCCGTCGGTGACCTCGGTGCGGATGCGCTCGGTCAGCTCGGCCTCGGCCAGGGCCTCCTTGGCCCAGCTCAGGACCTTGCCGACCCGCTCGGCGACGTCGATGGTCTCCAGCAGCTCGACCTTGCGCTCGAGGCTCAGGTCCGGCCACCAGCCGGCAGCGTCGGCCAGGGCGTCGGGCTCGTCGAGGCCCCGCAGGACCTCCACCAGGCGCCGGCCGCCCAGCTGCTCGAACAGGGCCCGGAAGGCCGCCCGCAGCTCGTTGCCCTTCTCGCGAGCCTCGTCGGTCACCTCGGGGTGCACGGGCTCGGCCTCGAGCCACAGGACGGTGCCGGTGCCGGCCACGCCGGTGCGCAGCAGCGCCCGGTCAGTGGCCCGCACCACGAGGGCGGGGATGCCCGACGGCAGGGTGCCGCGGGACTCGATGGTGGCGACGGTGCCGACGTTGGCGTGGCGACCGTCGACCCGGGGCACGAGCAGGAGGCGCCCGTCGTCGCCCGCAGCCTCGACGGCGGCCTTGGCGTCGTCGGTCTCCAGGGCGATGGTGAGGACCATGCCGGGGAGGACCACGCCGCTGGTGAGCGGCAGGACCGGCAGGGTGAGGGTGGAGGTTTCGGTGTCGGACAAGGTGGGCTCCTCGGGGGGAGATGTGGAACCCTGACAACTCTGCCAGCAAAGTTGCTATTCCCCCACCCAACTTCCGAATCAGAAGCCACCCCTGGTTGCGCGCTCAACCATCAACTTCACCGCCCCGGTCTGGCAGACCCAGCCCCCGGTCGCCCCTCCCGGCCCGTCGCCGTCCCCACCTTCCGCAACTTGTGGGCCCACACCGCCGAAGATGGCGCTCTGGGCCCACAAGTTCGAGGTGGTGGGAGGGGGTGGGGGCGGTCGGCGGGCCGACGACCGGGTGGGAGCGGGCGCGAAGGAAGGGCTGAACCTCAGGTCGAGGGTCAGGGTCCGGGCGGCTGGGGGTGGCGGGCCGATCAGGCCGGGTGGGCCTCGGCGGCCTCGTCGACGCCCTGCATGAGGGTGTTCCAGGCCAGGGTGGCGCACTTGATGCGGACGGGGAACTTCACCACGCCGCGCAGCGCCTCGAGGTCGCCCAGCTTCACGTCCTCGACCGGTTCGCCGTCGGCATCGAGCTCCTCACCGGACTCGCCATCGGTGTCGAGCGAGCTCTCGTGCAGCGACATCATCCCCTTGAAGGCCCGGGTGAGGGCCCGGACCTCGGCGAGGGTCTTGCCCTTCACCGCCGCCGACATCATCGAGGCGGAGGACTGGCTGATGGAGCAGCCGGTGCCGCCGATGCGGATGTCGCCGACCGTCCCGGAGGCGTCGACGTCGAGGTACACCACGATCTCGTCGCCGCACAGCGGGTTGAAGCCCTCGGTGCGGGTGGCCGGGGGCGTCTCCAGCTCGCCCCGGTTCCGGGGGGAGCGGTAGTGGTCGAGGATGATCTCGCGGTAGAGATCCTCGAGTCCTGGCATGTCTGGCCTCGCAATGTGGTTCCGGGGATCCGATCGCCGGAGGCGATCAGAACGAGAAGAAGTCTGCCGCTTCGCCGAGGGCGTCGGCCAACGCATCGACGTCGTCGGTGTCGTTGTACACGTAGAACGACGCCCGGGCGGTGGCCCCGACGCCGAGCACCTTCATGAGCGGCTTGGCGCAGTGGTGGCCCGGGCGGACGCAGACGGCGTGCTCGTCGAGCACCTGCGCCAGGTCGTGCGGGTGGATGCCCTCCATGGCCAGCGAGAGCACGCCGCCGCGAGCGGCCGGCTCGGCCGGGCCGTGGATGGTAAGGGCCTCGCCGAAGCGCTCGGTGAGCGTGCGCAGGGCGTAGGCGGTGATGGTGACCTCGTGCTCGCGCACGGCGTCCATGCCCAGCGCGTCGAGGTAGTCGACCGCGGCGTGCAGGCCGATGATCTCGGCCACCGGCGGGGTGCCCGCCTCGAACTTGGCGGGCAGCGCGGCGGGCGTGAACCCGTCGAGCGTGACGTTGAGGATCATGCCGCCGCCGCCCAGGAACGTCGGCATGGCGTCGAGCAGGGCCTCGCGGCCCCACAGCACGCCGATGCCGGTGGGGCCGAGCATCTTGTGGCCGGAGAAGGCGGCGAAGTCGACGCCCAGGGACACGACGTCGGTGGCCAGGTGGGGCACGTACTGGCAGGCGTCCAAGCAGACCAGGGCACCGGCGGCGTGGGCCTTCTCGGTGAGCTCCCGGACCGGCGTGAGCGTGCCGGTGACGTTCGACATGGCCGTGAGGGCCAGCAGCTTCACGCCGTCGAGCAGGCGGTCGATGTCGGTGAGGTCGAGCTGGGCGTCGGCGGTGAGCGGGATCCAGCGGATCTCGAAGCCCTTCTCGGCCTGGAGCTGGAACCACGGGACGATGTTGGCGTGGTGCTCGAGCTGCGTGAGCAGCACGGCGTCGCCCGGGCCGAGGTTGGCGCCGCCCCAGGAGCGGGCCACCAGGTTCAGCGACTCCGTGGCGTTCTTCGAGAAGATGACCTCGGTCTCGGGGTTCGGGGCGCCGATGAAGCGGCCGACCCGGACCCGGGACGCCTCGAGGGCGTTGGTGGCGGCCTCGGCGATCTCGTAGACGCCGCGGTGCACGTTGGCGTTGATGGTCTCGTAGTAGGTGGTCATCGCATCGATGACCACCTGCGGCTTCTGGGAGGACGCCGCCGAGTCCAGGTAGTGGATCGGCCCGCCCTTGAGCTCGCGCTGCAGCAGCGGGAAGTCGGCCTTGACCTTGGCGACGTCGAAGGTGCGGGTGACCTCGGCGGTGCTCATGCGCCGACCGGCGTTCTCCAGGACTCGTAGCCGTCGGCTTCGAGCCGGGCCACGAGCTCCATGCCGCCGGACTCCACGATCCGGCCGTCGATCAGCAGGTGCACGTGCGACGGCTGGATCTCGTCCAGCAGGCGCTGGTAGTGGGTGACCACCAGGAGGCCGAGGTCGGGCCGGTCGGCCTGGACCTCGCGCACGCCCTGGGCGACCACCCGGAGGGCGTCGATGTCGAGGCCGGAGTCGGTCTCGTCGAGGATGGCGACCTCGGGCTCGAGGATGGCCATCTGCAGGATCTCGTTGCGCTTCTTCTCGCCGCCGGAGAAGCCCTCGTTGAGGTAGCGGTCGGCGAAGGCCGGGTCCATGTCCAGCCGCTCCATCCACTCCATGATGCTGAGCCGCAGCTCCAGGACCGAGAGGTCGATGCCCTTGCGGGCCGAGAGGGCCTGGCGCAGGAAGTTGATGACCGACACGCCCGGGATGGTCTGCGGGTACTGGAAGGCCAGGAACACGCCGGCCTTGCCGCGGTCGTCGGGGCCCCAGGTGGTGATGTCGTCGCCCTTGAAGCGGATGGTGCCGCCGGTGACCTGGTAGTCCGGGCTGCCGAGCAGGGCGCTGGCCAGCGTGCTCTTGCCGGAGCCGTTGGGCCCCATGAGGGCGTGGACCTCGCCGGCGCCGATGGTGAGGCTGACCCCACGGAGGATCTCGTTGCCGTCGGCGCTGACGTGCAGGTCGTCGATCTCGAAGATGGGTGCTCCGGACATGGGGGCCAGTGTATTAGCACTACGGCCATAGTGGTAATGCCGACGCCGGGAACTTCGTCACGTCGGCGCCGGTTGGGTAGGGAGCGGCCCGTGGGTCTCGTCCACGTGCGCTGACCAGCGGATCTTGCGATCCGCGAAATCCCCGGCCCGCCGGGACCAGAACCGCCCGCCGCGCTGTTGCATGGGGGGGGAACATCCGTCGAACCAGGTGCCCAGGAGGTGCCCGACATGCTGTGGAGCCGTACCAAGCCCGAGATGCCGACCGCGGAGACGGCCCTGCCCGGCCGCGACCAGCCGGCCTTCGACATCACCGGCGTGCACGCCGTCAACGGGCACTCGATCGTGCCTCCCTTCCCGGAGGGCCACGAGGTCGCCATCTTCGCCCTGGGCTGCTTCTGGGGCGCCGAGCGCCTCTTCTGGAGCATCCCCGGCGTGTGGTCGACCGCGGTCGGCTACGCCGGCGGGTTCACCCCCAACCCCACCTACGAGGAGACCTGTTCGGGCCGCACCGGCCACACGGAGTCGGTCCTCGTGGTCTTCGACCCCGCCGTGGTCCCGTACCGGCAGCTCCTGCAGGTCTTCTTCGACGAGCACGACCCCACCCAGGAGAACCGCCAGGGCAACGACGTCGGCACCCAGTACCGCTCGGCCATCTACTGGACCACCGAGGAGCAGAAGGCCGAGGCCCTGTCGGCGGCCGAGCAGTTCGGCAAGGCGCTGGCCGAGGCGGGCAGGGGCCAGGTGGCCAGCGAGCTGGCTCCCGCCGGCCCGTTCTTCTACGCCGAGGAGTACCACCAGCAGTACCTCCACAAGGTGCCGAACGGCTACTGCGGGCTCAAGGGCACCGGCGTCACGTGCGCCCTCGCCCCGCCGGCCCAGGGCACGGCCGACGCGGCGCCCGCCGGTGACCCGCCCGTCGCCGAGGCCGCCGACCCGAAGCTCAAGCCGCTGGCCTCCAGCGACGACGAGTGGCGCGACCGGCTCAGCCCCGCCGAGTACGACGTGCTCCGCCGGGCCGGCACCGAGCGGGCCTTCGCCGGCGCCTACACCGACACCGAGGAGCCCGGCCTCTACCGCTGCAACGCCTGTGGGAACCCGCTCTACACGAGCGACACCAAGTTCCACTCCGGCAGCGGCTGGCCCAGCTTCACCGAGGCCGTGTCGCCCGACGCGGTCGAGGTCATCGAGGACCGGAGCCACGGGATGGTCCGCACCGAGGTGCGCTGCGCCCGCTGCCACTCCCACCTGGGCCACGTCTTCCCCGACGGCCCCCGAGACAAGGGCGGCCTCCGCTACTGCATGAACAGCCTGGCGCTCGACCTCGACGCCGAGGGCCAGCCCGCCAGCTGAGCGGCTGGCTGGCCGCAACCGAGACGGGTCGCAGGACCGGGCGACGAGCCCGGGCTGCGGCCCGTCGTCGCGTCCGGGGATCAGCGGCCGTTGGTGCTCCAGTGCCAGGGCTCCGAGGGCAGGTTCTGCAGGCCGAAGTCGGCGGCGTTGGCCGCCAGCCACTTGTAGCAAGCGGTCGTGCGGGTGTCGCAGCTGGTGAAGTCGATGGCCAGGCCCCTCTCGTGCATCGAGGTGCCCGGGATCGCGGTCGGCGGGCTGCACTGGCTCGAGGGCTTCTGCCAGATGTCGTAGTAGGTCGTGCCGCAGTTCGCCTTGCGCACGGCGATCTGGGCGTCGGCGGTGCGGAAGCCGCCGCCGCAGAGCTTCAGGCCGTCGGCCTTGGCGGCGGCCAGCAGGGCCTTGACGTCGCCCGCGATCGAGGTGGCCACGGTGATGGTGCTGCCGCTGGCACAGGTCACCTTGGTGGTGGCCGGCGCCGGGATGGTCGTGGTGGTCGTCGACGTCCCCGTCGGCGGCTCGGCCCGGGTGGGCTCACAAGCCGTGCCGGCCAGGGCGACGAGCCCGATGGCGGCGACGGCGAGCAGCTGCCGCGGGCGCGTGGTGGTGCGCAGTCGCATCTCGTGGTCCCCTCCCGAGCCACGGCCGAGCTCGTGCCGGCGCACCACAGGCAACGGCACCCTCGGGGCCCGCCTTGAGCGGACATCGCGAGATGGGTGCGAACGGGTGACGAACGCGTGACGGGCCCCGCTGCTGGCCCGCACCGTTCAGTCGTGGTCGCGGAGGTCTTCCTTCCACGCCCGGAACCGGGTGTGGCGCTCCCCGCTGGGCCCGACGCCGTCGCCCGAGCCGTCGGGGAACAGGAGGAAGGTGAAGGCCTCGGACAGGTCGGCCGCCCGCGCCGTCCAGTAGGACGCGTCGGCACCGCGCGCCGGCCCGGCCCGCCAGAGCAGCCAGGGCCCAATGCGGCGGAGGAAGCTGGCCGTGTCGCCGGCGACCGCGTCGCCCGGTCCGCCGAAGCGCTCGCCGAGCGCCAGCAGCTCCGCCGGCGCCTCCACCCACGCCGTGGCCGGGATGGTGCGCGTGCGCTGCGGGGTGTCGGGCAGCTCGGCGGTGTGCACCGGGCGGTGGTCGACCGGCCGGGCGGGCGAGGGGAGCGCGTCATCGGCCATGGCGCCATCGTCGCACCCCGTCCCGCCTCGGACCGGATCGCCGGCGCCCCGATTCGGGCCGGTGAGGTCTCGTGCCCGCCCGCGGCCGTGCCGGTCACCGGTCGTCGACCCGAGCAGGAACTGGTGAGGTCCCGTGCCCGCACGGGTCCGAGCCGTTCACCGGTCGGCCGTGGAGGGGCGTGTCGCACGGTGTCCCAGGTTGGGACGGTTGCCGGGCGAACCCGGCAACTCGGTCGTACCCTGTGTCCAGCGTCACTTCCGACGATCCGGGGACCTGCAGATGGGCCGAGCCACGCCGCCGCCAGTCGAGCCGAGGCCGGAGATCGCCGCGTCATGGGCCCGCTCCTTGCGCTCGGGCGTCACCGGCGACGCCCTCGCCCCCTCGCTGGCCGCCGACGCCGACCCCACGGGCCGCCTCGCCTCGCTGGCGGCGCCCGTGCTCGACCGGCTCTCGTCGACGCTGGCCGACACCCGCACCACCGTCGTGCTGACCGATGCCCACGCCGGCGTGCTCGACCGGCGCGCCGGCACGCAGCCGCTGGGCGACCTGCTCGACGGCATCGGGCTGGTGCCGGGCTACTCCTACGCCGAGGACGTGGTGGGCACCAACGGCATGGGCACCGCGGCCGAGGAGCGCCGGGCCGTGCTGGTGAAGGGGCCGGAGCACTACGCCGAGGCGCTCCGCCCGCTCACGTGCATGGGCGTGCCGATCGAGCACCCCGTCACCGGTCGGCTCGAAGGCGTGCTCGACCTCACCTGCTTCAACGAGGACGCCGGGCCGTGGATGGCGCCGCTGGTGGCGGAGGCCGTCGCCGGCATCCGCGGCCAGCTCGAGGAAGACGCCACGGTGGCCGAGCGGGCGCTGTTCAGCGCCTTCCTGCGGGCGTCGCACCGGGCCTCGGGCGCGGTGGTGTCGTTGAACCACTCGTTCGTCCTGACCAACCCCGCCGCCGCCCGGCTGCTCGACGGCGCCGACCACGGCGCGCTGTGGGAGATCGGCGCCGCTGCGGTGACCGGGCGCAGCGACGACGTGCAGGAGCTCCTGCTGGCCAGCGGGTCGCGCGTCCACGCCCGGTTCGAGGTCGTGGAGGTGGGGGAGCGGCCCGTCGGGGCCATCGTGCGCCTGGCCGAGGCGGTGGCGGAGGCGTCGACGCGCACCGTCGGCTCCCGGTCGGGCACCGCATCGCGGCGCGCCGCCCCGTCATCACCCGCCGGGGCCCCTGCGTACGGACCGGCAGGGGTCACCGCCCGCCTCGCCGACGAGGTGGCCGGCGCGCTGGCCGCCGGCGAGCGGGTCCTGCTCCGTGGGCCGAGCGGCGCCGGCAAGCTGACCGTGGCCAAGCTGGCGCTGGACCACGCGACGGTGCCGGTGTTCGACGCCGGGCGAGCGGTGGTCGACGGCGCCCGGGCGTGGCTGGTCGACGTCGAAGCGGCTCTCACCGGTGGCGGCCCGGTCGTGATCCGCCACCTCGAGGCGTTGGGGGCCGACGTGTCGGCGGGGCTGACCGCGGTGCTGGACGCCACGCCCCCAGGCGTCGCCGTGATCGCCACCGTGGCCGAGCCCGGCTCGACGGTCGGCGCCCCCGGGCCCGCTGCCGGGCCTGCTGCCGGACAGGCCCTGGCCGATCGCTTCGACCGGCTGGTGCGGGTGCCCGGCATCGCCGATCGCGTCGAGGAGCTCCCCGGGCTGATCCGCTCGATCCTCGGCCGCCTGGCGCCCACCGGCGCGGTCCGGCTGGCCCCCGAGGTGGTCCAGGCGCTCACCCGGGTCGACCTCCCCGGCAACCTCCGCCAGCTCGAGGCCCTGCTCCACCGCGTGGTGGTGAAGCGCCACGTGGGCACGATCACGCTGGACGACCTGCCCCCCGAGGTCCGCGCCGCCACCCACCGCCCGCACCTCACCGCCATGGAGCAGCACGAGTGCGAGGCCATCGCCTCCGCCCTCGCGTCCGCCGACGGCAACAAGGCGGCCGCCGCCTCGGCGCTCGGCATCTCCCGGTCGACGCTGTACCGCAAGCTCGAGGCCTACGGCCTCCAGCTCGACCGCCGGGCCTGGTAGGCCCGGCGGCCACCCTTGGTGGGGCTAGTCGAGGTCCTCGACCTCGTCGCCGCCGAGGACGGGCACCAGGCTCGCCTCCTCGTCGTCGGTGAACAACCGGGACCGCAGCAGGAAGCGGACGCCTTCGGGCGACTCCAGGGAGAACCCGCCACCCCGCCCGGGCACGACGTCGATCGTGAGGTGGGTGTGCTTCCAGTACTGGAACTGCGGCTTCGACATCCAGACGTCGACCGGCCGGTCGAGTCCGGCGAAGGCCACCTGGCCCACCCGCACGTCGCCGCCGCCCACGAGGAACTCGCCCCGCGGGTAGCACATGGGCGACGAGCCGTCGCAGCAGCCGCCCGACTGGTGGAACATCACCGGGCCGTGCTCGGCCGAGAGGCGGCGGACCAGGTCCGCCGCCGCGTCGGTGAAGGCCACCCGCTCGGTCGACCCCGTGGTGGGGCCGGCGGGCCCGGGCATCAGAAGAAGCCGAGCTTGTCCGGCGAGTAGGACACCAGCAGGTTCTTCGTCTGCTGGTAGTGGTCGAGCATCATCTTGTGGTTCTCCCGGCCGATGCCGGAGCTCTTGTAGCCGCCGAACGCAGCGTGGGCGGGGTACAGGTGGTAGCAGTTGCACCACACCCGCCCGGCCTGGATGGCCCGGCCGGCCCGGAACTGGGTGTTCACGTCCCGGGTCCAGACACCGGCGCCGAGGCCGTAGAGCGTGTCGTTGGCGATCGAGATCGCGCCGTCGTAGCCGTCGAACTTCGCCACGGCGAGCACCGGCCCGAAGATCTCCTCCTGGAAGATCCGCATCTGGTTGGTGCCCTCGAAGATCGTGGGCTCGACGTAGTACCCGCCGCTGAGCTCACCGCCGAGGTCGGAGCGCTCACCGCCCACCAGGACGGTGGCGCCCTCGGACTTGCCGATGTCGATGTAGCTGAGGATCTTCTCCAGCTGGTCGTTCGAGGCCTGGGCACCGATCATCGTGTCGGTGTCGAGCGGGTGGCCCTGGACGACGCTCTTGGTGCGGGCCAGGGCGTCGCCCAGGAACTTGTCGTAGATCGGTGCGTCGATGAGCGCCCGGCTGGGACAGGTGCAGACCTCGCCCTGGTTGAGCGCGAACATCGTGAACCCCTCGAGCGCCTTGTCGTAGAAGGCGTCGTCGTGGTCGGCCACGTCCCGGAAGAAGATGTTGGGGCTCTTGCCGCCCAGCTCGAGGGTGACCGGGATGATGTTCTGGCTGGCGTACTGCATGATCAGCCGACCGGTGGTGGTCTCGCCGGTGAAGGCGACCTTGGCGATGCGGCTGCTCGACGCCAGCGGCTTGCCGGCCTCGGTGCCGAAGCCCTGCACGATGTTGAGCACGCCCTCGGGCAGCAGGTCGCCCACCAGCCCGATGAGGATGTTGATCGAGGCCGGGGTCTGCTCGGCGGGCTTGAGCACCACGGCGTTGCCGGCGGCGAGCGCCGGGGCCAGCTTCCAGACCGCCATGAGGATCGGGAAGTTCCACGGGATGATCTGGGCGACCACGCCCAGCGGCTCCTGGAAGTGGTAGGCGACGGTGTCGTCGTCGATCTGGCTGACCGAGCCCTCCTGGGCCCGCAGCGCGCCGGCGAAGTAGCGGAAGTGGTCGATGGCGAGCGGGATGTCGGCGGCCAGGCACTCGCGCACCGGCTTGCCGTTGTCCCAGCTCTCGGCGACGGCCAGGACCTCGAGGTTCTCCTCCATGCGGTCGGCGATCTTGTTCAGGATCTGCGAGCGCTCGCCGGCCGAGGTCTTGCCCCAGGCCGGGGCCGCGGCGTGGGCCGCATCGAGGGCCCGCTCGACGTCGTCGGCGGTGCCGCGGGCGATCTCGGTGAAGGTCTCGCCGGTCACCGGTGACGGGTTCTCGAACCACTGGCCCTTGGCGGGGTCGACCCACTCGCCGCCGATGTAGTGGCCGTAGCGGTCCTGGTAGCTGACCGTGCTGTCGGCGGTTCCCGGGTTGGCGAACTTCGGCATGTGGACTCCCTGTGGTCTCGGTGCGGCCGATCGCCGCACGCCCCTGGTGGGTCCATGCTCCGCCCGCCGTCGCTCCGGCGGGTGTCCCGATGTGGCACACGGTGCGCGCCACGTCCGGGCGCTACCAGCCGCGGTCGATCCACTCCTGGAGGTGGGGGGACTCGGTGCCGATGGTGGTGGCGTCGCCGTGGCCCGGCAGGACCAGGGTGTCGGCCGCCAGCGGGCGGAACAGCCGCTGCTCCACGGCGTCGATGAGGGTGGCGAAGTCGCCGCCCTCGAAGGTGGCGTTGCCCACGCCGCCCGGGAACAGCGTGTCGCCGCTGAAGAGCAGCGGGGCCCCCTCGAGGCGGAAGCACATCGAGCCGGGGGTGTGGCCCGGCGTGTGGATGGTGTGGAGGCGCAGCCGCCCGACCTCGACGACGTCGTCGTCGGCGAGCAGCTCGTCGTAGGAGGGGAGCATGGCGGCGTCCTCCGCGGTCACGTGCACCGAGTACCCGGCGTCGCGCAGCTGTGGCACGGCCTGGATGTGGTCCCAGTGGCCGTGGGTCTCGAGCACGTCGGTGACGCCGAGGGCCTGGCACAGCTCCAGCAGCCGGTCGTGCTCGTTGGCGGCGTCGAGCAGCACGGCCCGGCCGGTCTCGCGGCACCGCAGGACGTAGACGTTGTTCTCGACGGGGCCGACGACGACCTGGTGGACCTCGGCGGCGGTGTCGGACCAGACGAGCGTGCTCATGGTCCCAGTCTGGCGGGCGCCGCCGCTCGATGCGCCCGGGCGCGACGACGCCCCGGCCGGGGGGAGGGGGTGGCCAGGGCGCCGTCGGACCCACCGTGCACTGGAGAGCGCCCGCTGGGATCTTGGGCCGAGCGGCCGCGAGGGCGGCTCGGTGCGATGGCACGATGCTACGCCCACCGGCGGCCCGGCGAGCCAGTCGGTCGCGAAGTCCCAGGTCAGCGAGGTGCGGCTCGCGCTTCGGAGACCGCCGGTATGTCGGGCCGGTCCGGCGGCCAGCTCAGGAGGAGGCGACGGCGAAGCCCAGGGCGAGGGCCACGGGGATCTGGCGGGGGTCGAACGTGACGAAGGTGACCGGTCCCGGGAGGCGGGTGGCGGCGGCGAGGTGCAGCGCGTCGACGGTGCGCAGCGGGTGCTCGCGCGTGAGCTCGGCGGCCCGGTCCAGGCAGCCCTGGTCGAGCGGCACCACGTGGACGCGCTCCCAGTCGTCGCGCAGGGCGCGGCGCACGCGGTCCCCGTCGGTGGGCAGGTCGCACACGCGGTCGACGAGGCCGAGCGCCTCGGCCCGGGCCAGCGCCGACGCGCACCACACCGGGTCGCCGGCCATGGCGTCGAGGACCACTCGTCGGTGGGGACCGGACAGGTAGCGGCCGAGCAGGGCCGAGGTGTCGAGGGCCAGGGTCACGCGCCGCGCACCTCGCGCAGGGCGCGGTCGAGGCGGCGGCCGGTCCACGAGTCGACCAGCACCTCGGGGTCGGCGGGGCGGTCGCCGCGCCGCGCCGGCTCGATCAGGCCGCGCGCCGCCAGGTCGTCGATGCTCACCTGGGCGCTCGACGGCTCGACCGGGCCCAGTTGGGCGACGGCTCGGCCGCCGATGGTGATGACGATGCGCTCGCCCCCGCCGGCGCGCCGCACCAGGGAGGTCAGCCGGCCGCGGAGCTCGCGGATCCCGAGGCGCTCGCTGGTGGCAGACGGGGCGGGCGGAACCGAGGCGGCTGGCGGCGGCGCCGACGGGCCGTCGACGCGGCCGCGGCCCTGGAGGGCGAGCGCTTGGTCCAGCACGGCGGGCCGGTCGGGGCGGGGGGAGCGGGCCACCGAGGCAGCGTACACACGCGTACACCGGCCGACGGGCGGCCCGCCCGGGCCCGTGCCACCATCTCCGGCGACCCACCGTCGACGACCCCAGGGGACCACCGTGAACTTCGCGTTCAACGAGGAGCAGGACGAGCTCCGCAAGACCACCCGCAGCTTCCTCGAGGCCAAGTCGCCCGAGACCGCCGTCCGCGAGCAGATGGACACCGAGGCCGGCTACGACGAGGCGGTCTGGAAGCAGATGGGCGAGCAGCTCGGCCTCCAGGGCCTGATCGTCCCCGAGGAGTTCGGCGGCTCCGGCTACGGCTACATCGAGCTCATCGTGATCCTCGAGGAGATGGGCCGGGCCCTGCTCTGCGCCCCGTTCTTCTCCACCGTGGTCCTGGCCGGCAACACGCTGGTCCACGCCGGTGACGACGCCGCCAAGGCCGACTACCTCCCGGGCATCGCGGCCGGCGAGACCATCGCCACCCTGGCCTTCACCGAGGACAACGGCCGCTGGGACGAGGCGGGCATCACCGCCACGGCCACCAAGGACGGCGACGCCTGGAAGATCGACGGCGCCAAGACCTACGTGCTCGACGGCCACACCGCGTCGCTCATCCTCGTGGCGGCCCGCACCGACGCCGGCGTGAGCCTCTTCGCCGTCGAGGGCGACGCCGCCGGGCTCACCCGGACCGCGCTCTCCACCATGGACCAGACCCGCAAGCAGGCCAAGCTCGACTTCGCCAGCGTGCCGGCCCGCCTCATCGGCACCGACGGCGAGGGCTGGTCCGTGCTGGAGCGGGTGCTCGACCTCGCCGCCGTGGCGCTCGCCGCCGAGCAGGTCGGCGGCGCCCAGAAGGTGCTGGAGTCGGCCGTGGAGTACGCCAAGGACCGCGTGCAGTTCGGGCGGCCCATCGGCTCGTTCCAGGCCATCAAGCACAAGTGCGCCGACATGCTGCTCGAGGTCGAGTCGGCCAAGTCCGCCGCCTACTACGCCGGCTGGTGCGCCTCGGAGCTCAACGACGAGCTGCCCGCCGTGGCCTCCCTGGCCAAGGCCTACTGCTCGGAGGCGTACTTCCACGCCGCCGCCGAGAACATCCAGATCCACGGTGGCATCGGCTTCACCTGGGAGCACCCGGCCCACCTGTACTTCAAGCGGGCCAAGTCGTCGGAGCTGCTCTTCGGCGACCCCACCTACCACCGCGAGCTGCTGGCGCAGCGCATCGGCATCTGACACCGGACACCCACCACGGCCCGCCCCGGTCCGCCGGGGCGGGCCGTGGCGCGCCCGGGCGCGGCATGCGGGCGACAGGTGCGGGTAGCAGAGCGGGCCTATCCTGGCTCCGCCGGTTCGGGGCGGAACCGGGGAGCCCCTTCAGGGAACCGCCACCGATGCCGATGGGTCTTGCGATGGAGACACCGATGGAGACGCGACGCCGCCCGATCGGGCGCGCCCGCGCCCTGGCGCTGCTGGCGGTGCTCGCCGTCGTCGCCGGGGTGCTGGCCCCCTCGGCCTCGGCGCAGGACGCTCCCGCAGCGCCGAAGACGCCGGCCGAGGAGCGGGCGTCGCGCATCCTCGAGGAGACGCTCGCCCTCGCGCCCACCGACCAGCCGCCGTCGCCCGACGACGTCTTCGTGGCGGTCGTCGCCGCGCGCAAGGCGGTGGGGGAGGCCGCGGTGGCCCGGCTCGGCGCCCAGCAGCGCTCGCAACAGGCCGATGCCGACGCCCTCACCGCAGCCGTCGCGCTGGCCAAGGCGCGCGACCGCGAAGACGCCGCCACCGCCACCCGGGACGACGACAAGGCCACGCTGGCCAGCGAGCGGGAGCTGCTGTCGGACCTCACCGTCCGGGCCTACGTCACCGGCGACGACCTCAGCCTCGACGAGTACCGCGCCCTGGTCCACGGCGACACCACCGACCCCGCCCGCGGCCGCACGATCATGTTCGAGCAGGTGCTGCACCGGCAGGAGCAGGTCACCGAGGCCGCTCGGGTGGCCCTGGAGAAGGCTCGCAAGGCCCTCGCCACCGCCAAGGCCGCCCGCGTGCGGGCCCAGGACGGGGCCAGCCTGGCGTCGCTGGCCGCCGCCACCCGGGCTCGCGAGAAGTCCGATGCCGAGGCCGCCCACCTCGGCGCCCAGGTCGACCTGCAGCAGGCCTCCGACCGGCTGCGGTCGGGCCGGGTCGCGGGGATGGTGCCCGAGGGCGTCGCCCTGATCGGCCTGCCCCGCCTCAGCGCCGAGGACCTGGCCGGCTGGTTCGCCACCAGCCCCTACTCGCCCCGGGTCACGACGCCCATCGCCGACTACGCCCGCTGGTTCATCGCCGAGGGCAACCAGGAGGGCATCCGCGGCGACATCGCCTTCGCCCAGGCCGTGCTCGAGACCGGCGGCTTCGCCAACAACGACTCCGTCTCCGCCAACAACTTCTCCGGCATCGGCCACTGCGACCTCTGCCCGTCGGGCTGGACGTTCCCCACGCCCGAGCTCGGGGTGCGGGCCCAGATCCAGCTCCTGAAGTCCTACGCCATCCGCAAGCCCGAGTACGTCAGCCCGCTGGTCGACAAGCGGCTGCGGGGCCCGGCCGGCTGCTGCGCCACCTGGGGCGACCTCACGACGGTGTGGGCCACCGACCCCGGCTACGGCCCCAAGGTCATGCTCATCTACACGTCGATGGTCCAGTACGCCCTCGGTCGCCGCGCTGCCGGGCAGGGCTTCGACGACCCCGTCGCCACCATCGACTGATCCGGTCCGGGGCCGCGGCGATAGGTTCCGGAGCGTGATGTGGGTCTTCGCGCTGCTCGGGCTGGTGGTGATCGTGGTGATCGGGCTGGTCCTGGTGGGGCGCGAGACCGCCCGGTTGGCCGGCGCTGCCCGCCCGGCGGTGTTCGACCTCGCCGAGGCCACCGAGTTCATCGCCGACCGGCTCCCGGCCGAGGTGCAGGCCCGCATCTCCCACGACGACGTCGAGTGGATCCTGCTGGCCGACGCCGACCTGCTGGAAGAGGCCACGTCGGACCCGTTGGACCGCCGCTACCCGTGGAGCCGGGCGCCCCGGCTGGTCGAGGGCCGCCCGATCCCGGTGCGCGACGACGCCGGCGAGGTGGTGGAGGGGGCCGAGCTCGGTCCCCAGGACCCCTACGGCCAGGTCATCGACGAGGACGTGGCCATCGCCCGCATCCTCCTGGCGGCCGACGCCGCCGGGCGCGAGGTGGCCGACGAGGACATCGTCGCCGTGCTCGATGGCCGCCTCCAGTACCTGGAGGCCATCGGCGCCATCGGCGGCCGCGCCGACGACGCCGGCTGAGCGCTCGGCACCCCCGGCGGCGGTTGCCCGCCCGCGGCGGTCGTCGCGTACGTTGTGGGGCATGGAGCGCCCCACCCGTTTCGAGCACAACCGCTACGTCGGCGACAAGCGGACCCAGGTCGTCTACGACCTCGACACCGTGCCCGAGGAGATCATGGCGGAGCTGCTCGAGGCCCGGACCTACCTCAGCTTCGGGCCCGACACGCTGGTCGAGGCCCGCAACCGCGGCTACAAGCCCCACGCAAGCGTCGCCCCCGCTGCCGACGACGCGTGACCCGCACCCCGCTCGCCGGCCGCTGATGGAGGTCGAGCTCCGCTCCGGAGGCTTCCGCCTCGCCGGGTACGTGGCCCACCCGCCCGTGGCCGAGACCCGGTCGCCGGTGCTGGTGCTGTGCCACGGCTACCCGTCGGGCGCCCTGCCCGCCGAGGCCACCGGGCGCTCGTACCCGGCGCTCGCCGACCGCATCGCCAACGAGGGCTGGCGGGTCATCACCTTCACCTTCCGGGGCTGCGGCACGTCCACCGGGGACTTCTCCCTCGGCGGCTGGCTCGACGACCTGCTCGCGGTCATCGACCAGGCGGCCGAGCTCGGCGAGACCCGCGGCGTGTGGCTGGCCGGCTTCGGCACGGGCGGCGGGCTCTGCATCTCGGCGGCGGCCCGTCGGCCCGAGGTCGCCGGCGTCGCCGCGCTCGGCGCCCCCGCCGACTACAGCGACTGGGCCCGGCACCCCCGCCGCCTGCTCCAGCACGCCCGCGACATCGGCGCCATCACCGATCCGGCGTTCCCTGCGGCGCTCGACCTGTGGACCCGCCAGCTGCGCGACATCAAGCCCGTCGACGACGCCGCCCTCATGGCGCCCCGCTCGCTGCTCGTGCTGCACGGCTCCGACGACGAGTCGGTGCCCTCGTTCGACGCTCGCGTGCTCGGCGACGCCCACGGTTCGGCCGAGCTGCGGATCATCTCCGGCGCCGCCCACGACCTGCGCCACGACCCCCGTGCGGTGGCCATCCTGCTGGGCTGGCTCGACCGCGAACGCCACGGATCTCGTCCGTCACCCGTTGAGACCTAAAGCTGGTGGGTAGGTGTGCCGACCCATCACGTGTCCACGCGCTCGCTAGCGTGGGCCATCCGTCCGAGAAGGAGCCCCGTGCTCGAAGCGCAGGACCCGGCGTCGTCCGAGGTCGAAGTCGATGAAGAGGTGCCCCACTCGCTCATGGGCGAGCTGCGGGAGCTCGGCCTCGTCGGCCAGATGTGGACCCTCACCGTCGTGGTCTTCTGCGTGGCCCGCGCCGTGGTGGTGTGGCCCGTGCTGCAGGAGCACAACGTCAACCCGTGGTGGTTCCTCGCCATCGACGTCGGCACGTCGCCCACCTACGGCATCGGCCAGGCCATGGGCGTGAAGCTCATGCGCGACGACCGCCGCCCCATGCGGGATGCGGCGCCGTGGATCGTGATGCTGATGGTGTCCTTCGTGGCGCCCTACGCCTACCTGCTGGCCTCGGCCGGCAAGCTGCCGGGCTACGTCGTCATCGGCGTGGTGCTCTGGATGGTCCTCTTCGGCGGCCTCGCCGCGGTGCGCATGGCCCGCGAGGTGCGGGTCGGCACCGCGGCCACCTGAGCCCCTCCGGCCTGCCCCTTCGGGGTGAGCGCAGGCCCTCGGGCCACCCGGGTCGGGCGGTTCACGTACCGTTCACGTCGTGCGCACGGACGCGAAACCAGGTAGCGGCAGGGTCTCCCAGGTGAGCGACCTGTTCGACGACTACGACGCGGGCTCCATCCGGCGGACCTACGACGAGATGTTCGATCGGTTCGGTCGGGTGCGCGACACCTACCGGGCCGTGCACGACACGTTGGAGCCGCAGAGCACCGCAGACCTGGCCTCTCGGGCCGACGGGCTGAGCCGGGCCTACCGGGACCGGGGCGTCACCTTCGCCCTCTCCGGCCAGGAGCGGCCCTTCCCGCTCGACCTGGTGCCCCGGGTCCTCTCCGCCGAGGAGTGGCGCCGCCTGGAGGCGGGCATCCGCCAGCGGGTGCTGGCCCTCGAGGCGTTCCTGGCCGACGTCTACGGCCCCGGCGAGGTGTTCGACGACCAGGTGGTGCCCCGCAAGCTGGTGCACTCCTCGCCGCACTTCCACCGCCAGGTCCACGGCGTGGAGCCGGCCGGCGGCGTGCGCATCCACGTCTCCGGCGTCGACGTCATCCGCGACGACCACGGCGAGTTCCGCGTGCTGGAGGACAACCTCCGCAGCCCGTCGGGCGTGAGCTACGTGATGGAGAACCGCCGGGTGATGGCCCGGGTGTTCCCGGACCTGTTCGGCGCCTCGGCGGTGGCGCCGGTCGACGACTACCCCCGCCACCTGCTCGGTGCCCTGCGGGCCACCGCCCCGGCCCGGGCATCGGACCCGCGCATCGTGGTGCTCACCCCGGGCGTGCACAACAGCGCCTACTTCGAGCACGCCCTCCTGGCCCGCATGATGGGCGTCGACCTGGTGGAGGGCCGCGACCTCGTCTGCCGCGACGACGTCACCTACGTGCGCACCACCACCGGCGAGGAGCGCGCCGACGTCATGTACCGGCGCATCGACGACGAGTTCCTGGACCCGGTGCAGTTCCGCCCCGACTCCGTGCTGGGCTGCGCGGGGCTCATCCACTCGGCCCGCGCCGGCAACCTCACCATCGCCAACGCGGTGGGCAACGGGGTGGCCGACGACAAGCTCATCTACAGCTACGTGCCCGACCTCATCGAGTACTACCTGGGCGAGCCGCCGCTGCTGCGCAACGTGGAGACCTACCGCCTCGGCGAGGACGACGTGCGCGAGTTCGTGCTCGACCGCATCGACCAGATGGTGGTCAAGCCCGTCGACGCCTCCGGCGGCTACGGCCTGGTCTTCGGGCCGGACGCGTCGGACGAGGAGCTGGCCGACTGCCGGGCCAACATCATCGCCGACCCGCGCGGCTACATCGCCCAGCCCGTCGTCGCCCTCTCCACCGGCCCGACGCTGGTCGACGGACGGCTCCGGCCCCGCCACCTCGACCTGCGCCCCTTCGCCGTCAACGACGGCGAGAAGGTCTGGGTCCTGCCCGGCGGCCTGACCCGGGTGGCGCTGCCCGAGGGCAGCCTGGTGGTGAACTCCAGCCAGGGCGGCGGTTCCAAGGACACGTGGGTGCTGGCCGACGACGACGCCACGTTCGGCCTCGACATGGCCATGCCCGTGCCCAAGGAGGCCACCAACCGCCCGGCGCCCCCCGTGCCGCTGCAGTTCGGTCCGGCCGACGACCACGAGCGCCACCACCAGCAGCAGCTCCAGCAGCAGCAGTCCCCGGAGGCCGCCGCCGAGCCGACACCCACCACCGACGAAGGGGAGGTGCCCTCGTGCTGAGCCGCATCGCCGAAGCCCTCTACTGGATGGGCCGGTACCTGGAGCGGGCCGACGACACCGCCCGGCTGCTCGACGTGCACGTGCACCGCATGGTCGTCCAGCTCAACGACGACCGGGTGGGCGCCTCCCTGCTCGAGAGCATGGGCATCGAGGGCGAGCACCTGGCCCGCCTCGAGGCCGAGGGCCCGATCGACCTCTGGAAGGCCACCGAGCTGCTGGCCTACGACGCCGACAACCCCAGCTCCGTGGTCGGCTCGCTGCGCCTGGCCCGGGAGAACGCCCGGGGCCTGCGCGAGATCCTGGCCACCGAGGTGTGGGAGGCGCTGAACCGGACCTACCACGAGCTCGACAACCACGTCCGTGCCGCCCGCACGCTCGGGCCCCACCTGCTCTTCCAGTGGGTGCGAGACCGCGTGGCGCTGGTGGGCGGCCTCATCGACACGGTGCTGCTCCACGACGACGGCTGGCGGTTCCTGACCATCGGTCGGTCCTTGGAACGGGTGGACATGACGGCCCGCCTCCTCGGGGCGGTGCCGGCCAACGCCGACGCCTCCCGGTGGAGCGGCGTGCTGGTGTCCTGCGGGGCCAACGACGCCTTCCTCCGGACCTACGGCGGCGACATCGACCAGGCCAAGGCCCTGAGCGTGCTGCTGCTCGACCCGGACTTCCCCCGCTCGGTGTCCTACGCCCTGGCGCAGGCCGAGCAGGCGCTCGACGACGTCGACGGCGGCCAGCGCCCCAACGGCGGCCGTCGCCGCCCGCTGGTGCGCACCAGCGCCGCGGCCCGCGAGGTCGGGCGCATCCGGTCCGAGCTGGCCTACACCGACCCGGCCCTGCTGGCCGCCGACCTGCCCGCCGTGGTGGCCCGCCTCCAGGCCGCCACCGCCTACGCCTCCGAGCTGGTGACCCAGCGCTACTTCCAGCGGGTGGCGTTCATCGAGTGGACCCCGGACAAGAGCGCATGAGCTGGCGACTGCAGATCACCCACACCACCAAGTACAAGTACGACTCGCCGGTGGCGCAGTCGTACAACGAGGCCCGCCTGGAGCCCCGCAGCGACCGGCTCCAGACCGTGCTCTCCAGCCGGGTCGAGGTCGAGCCGGCCACCCGGGTGGTCCGCCACATCGACTACTGGGGCTCGGTGGTGCACCACTTCGACATCCAGGTGCCCCACACCGAGCTGACCGTCACCGGCCGCACCACCATCGAGACCGCCGCCCAGGCCGCCGAGCCGGGCGACATCGGCTGGGAGGAGCTGCGCGGCGTGCCCATGCGGGACCGCTTCGAGGAGCTGCTCGTGCCCACCGAGACCGTGGCGTGGAACGAGGAGCTCGCCGCCGTGGCCGCCGAGCTGGCCGCCGCCAACGACACCCCCGCAGCCGCCGCCGAGGCCGCTGCGGCCTGGGTCAACGAGCGGCTCGACTACCGCTCGGGCACCACGGGCGTGAAGACCACCGCCGTGCAGGTGCTCGACACCGGCGCCGGCGTCTGCCAGGACTTCGCCCACGTCACCCTCGCCCTGCTCCGGGCCATGGGCATCCCGAGCTGGTACGTCTCGGGCTACCTGCACCCCCGCAAGGAGGCGCCGGTCGACGAGCCGCTCGTGGGCGAGAGCCACGCGTGGGTGGCCGCCTTCACCGGCACCGTCTGGCCGCTGGACCCCACCAGCCTCAACCCGGTGGCCGAGCGCCACGTCCGGGTCGCGGCCGGGCGCGACTACTCCGACGTGTCCCCGTTCCGGGGCATCTACGCCGGGCGCGCCGCCCAAGAGCTCGACGTCAGCGTCGAGCTGGTCCGCAAGGCCTGACGCCTCGCCCGGCGAGGCGCCGTGATCGGTGCCACGCTGGTCCCATGGCGACCCCACCGACGTTCCGCATGGGCCGGCTCGACCACGTGCACATCCGCGTGCCGGACCGTGACGAAGCCGCCCGCTGGTACGCCGAGCACCTCGGGTTCGAGCCCGTGGCCGAGTACGACTTCTGGGCGAAGGGCTTCGAGGGCGGCCCGCTGCAGATCTCGGCCGACGGCGGCCGGACCACGCTGGCCCTGTTCGAGGCCAGCGAGGGGCACCCGATGGTGCCCCAGCGCACGGGCGTGGCGTTCAGCGTCGACGCCGAGGTGTTCTCGGCGTTCATCCGCTCGCTGCCGAACGGCATCGACCACCCGGACGGCACGCCACTCGCGCCGGAGCACCTGGTGGACTTCGACCTCTGCTGGGCCGTCGACCTGGTCGACCCCTGGGGCAACCAGTACGAGCTCAACTGCTACGAGTACGACCGCATCGCCGCGGACCTCGTGGCCGCCGATGCCATCGCCGTCACCCGCTACTGGCCCCGCGACACCTACGACGCCTACCTCACGGGTGGCCCGGCGTAGCGGCGTGGCCCTGGCGGGGCCGACCGCTAGAGCGAGAACTCGGACTTGGACTTCTTGGCGGCCTTCTGGAGCTTCTTCCACGCCTGGACCTCGCGCAGCTTGGGCAGCGAGTCGACGTCGGCGGCCGATCGGGGCTGGGTGTCGCTGAACGCACCGGCAGCGGCCTTCCAGCCGCGCGGCTTCACGTCGAAGCGCTTGGCCAGGAGCGCCACGAAGATGCGCGACTTCTCCTCGGCGAAGCCGGGCAGCGCCGACACCCGGGCGTAGAGCGTGGTGCCGGACTTGGCGGTGGTCCAGATGCTGGCGGTGTCGCCCTCGTACTCGTCGACGATGACCCGGGCGATCCCGTGGGCCCGTCGGGCCATGGCCGCCGGGTAGCGGTGCACGGCCGGCTTCTCGCAGAAGACCGCCACGACCTCCTCGGGGTCCATGGCGGCGATGCCGGCCGGTGACCACCGGTCGCCCAGCCGCTCCTTGATGACCATCGGCGAGCGGAACGCCCACGTCATCGGCACCTGCTGGTCGAGCAGCATCCCGTAGAGCAGCGCCAGCGGGTCGTGCGCCAGCAGCTCGTTGGCGTCGTCGTCGAACGTGATCGGGAAGGAGTCCGGCGCAGTCACCCCGCCGAGGCTAGGCGACCCCGCCAACCCCGAACTCGTCGCAGTTGGGCGACGCCACGGTCGACAACTGCGACAAGTTCGAGGGTTGGGCGAGCTGGCGGTCCTGAACTTGTCGCAGTTGGGCGACGCCACGGTCGACAACTGCGACAAGTTCGAGGGGTGGGGCTGGTCAGCCGTGCCAGGGGACGGCGGCTTCGGCGTCGAGGTCGTGGTGGGCGATGGCCTTGGCCACCAGGTCGGGGTCGACCTTGCCGTCGGCGGCGAGCGACGAGAGGACGGCCACCACCAGGTGGGGGGCGTCGGTCTCGAAGTAGCGGCGGAGGGCCTCGCGGGTGTCGGAGCGGCCGAAGCCGTCGGTGCCGAGCGAGCTGTAGCGGCGCTTCCTGGGCACCCAGCGCGAGATCTGGTCGGGCACGGTGCGCATGAAGTCGGTGACCGCCACGATCGGGCCCTTCGACCCGTCGAGCAGCTCGGTGACCCGGGGGGGTGCGGGCCGGCTCGCCGGGGTGGAGGCGGTTCCAGCGCTCGGCGGCCAGCGCGTCCTCGCGCAGGCGCTTGTAGGACGTGGCGCTCCACAGCTCGGCGCCGACGCCCCAGCGCTCGGCCAGCTCGGCCTGCGCCTCCCGGGCGGCGCCCTGGGCCGAGCCCGAGAACAGGATGGTGGCGGCCGCTGCGTGGTCGCCGTCGGGTGCCGGCTGCCAGCGGTACAGGCCCTCGACGATGCCCTCGGCCACGCCCTCGGCCATGGGCGGCATGACGTGGTTCTCGTTGTAGAGGGTCAGGTAGTAGAAGACGTCCTCGGGCTCCGGGCCGTACATGCGCTCGATGCCGGTGCGGATGATCTCGGCGGTCTCGTAGGCGAAGGCCGGGTCGTACGCCTCGCAGGTGGGCACGGTCGAGGCGAGGACGAGGCTGTGGCCGTCCTGGTGCTGGAGGCCCTCACCGGTGAGCGTGGTGCGCCCGGCGGTGGCGCCGAGCAGGAAGCCCCGGGCCCGGGCGTCGGCGGCCGCCCAGATGAGGTCGCCCACCCGCTGGAAGCCGAACATCGAATAGAAGATGAAGAACGGGACCATGGGCACGCCGCGGGTGGCGTAGGAGGTGGCCGCTGCGGTCCACGACGCGAGCCCGCCGGCCTCGGTGATGCCCTCCTCGAGCAGCTGGCCGTCGATGCTCTCCCGGTAGGAGAGCAGCAGCTTGTGGTCGACCGACTCGTACTTCTGGCCCTCGGCGGCGTAGATGCCGAACTCCTTGAACAACGAGTCCATGCCGAAGGTGCGGGCCTCGTCGGGGATGATCGGCACCACGCGGGGCCCGAAGCCCTCGTCGCGGGCGAAGGCGCGCAGCAGGCGGGTGAAGGCGGTGGTGGTGGACGCCTCCTTCTTGCCGGAGCCGCCGCGGAACTCGTCGAAGACGCTGTCCTGCGGGAGCGTGAGCGCCCGGTTGGTGCGCACCACCCGCTTGGGCAGCGAGCCGCCCAGCCGCCGGCGGCGGTCCATGAGGTAGGCGTGCAGCGGCGACCCGTCCGGTGGGCGGTAGTAGGGCGCCGAGGCGCCGTCGGCCAGCGCCTCCTCGGGGATCTCCTCCTCGAGGTGCAGGCGGGTGCGCAGCACGCAGCTGCTCGTTGGACATCTTCTTGATCTGGTGGGTGGCGTTGCGGCCCTCCACCTCGGTGCCCAGCGTCCAGCCCTTGACCGTCTTGGCCAGGATGACGGTGGGCTTGCCCCGCTGCTCGGTGGCGGCCTTGTAGGCGCTGTAGAGCTTCTGGTAGTCGTGCCCGCCGCGCGGCAGCCAGCGCAGGTCGTCGTCGGAGAGGTGCTCCACCATCTTGCGGAGCCGGGGGTCCGGGCCGAAGAAGTGCTCGCGGATGTAGGCGCCGTCCTCGATGGTGTAGCGCTGGAACTCGCCGTCGACGGTCTCGTTCATCTTCTTCACGAGCACGCCGTCGACGTCGTTCTCGATGAGCTCGTCCCACGCCGAGCCCCAGACGACCTTGATGACGTTCCAGCCCGAGCCGCGGAACACCGCCTCGAGCTCCTGGATGACCTTGCCGTTGCCCCGGACCGGTCCGTCGAGGCGCTGGAGGTTGCAGTTGACCACCCAGGTGAGGTTGTCGAGGCCCTCGCGCCCGGCCAGCGAGATGGCGCCGAGCGTCTCGGGCTCGTCGGTCTCGCCGTCGCCGATGAAGCACCACACCCGGCTGCCCGACGTGTCGTCGAGCCGGCGGTGGTGCAGGTAGCGGTTGAAGCGGGCCTGGTAGAGCGAGTTGATGGGGCCCAGGCCCATGGAGACCGTGGGGTACTCCCAGAACTCGGGCATGAGGCGGGGGTGGGGGTAGCTGGACAGGCCCTGCCCGTCGATCTCGCGCCGGAAGCCGTCGAGCTGGTCCTCGCTCAGCCGGCCCTCGAGGAACGCCCGGGCGTAGATGCCGGGGGCGGCGTGGCCCTGGATGTAGACGGCGTCGCCGGCGCCGCCGTCGTCCTTGCCCCGCCAGAAGTGGTTGAAGCCGACGTCGTAGAGCGCGGCGGAGGAGGCGAACGTGGCCAGGTGGCCGCCGATGCCCTCGGCGGCCTTGTTGGCCTTCACCACCATCACCGCGGCGTTCCACCGGATGAACGCCCGGATGCGCCGCTCCATCTCGAAGTCGCCCGGGAACCAGTAGCGGGCCTGCTCGTCGACGAGCGGGATGGTGTTCACGTACGGCGTGCGCACCGGCGTGGGCACGCCGAGGCCGAGCTCGTGGCCCCGGGCGAGCAGCCGCTGCACCAGGTACTCGGCGCGACCGGCGCCGTGCTGGGACGCCACGGCATCGAGTGACTCCAACCACTCCTTGGTCTCGCCCGGATCGGCGTCGAACAGCTGGTCAACGAAATCGTCGTCGATACCCATGCCTGCCATGGTGCCCCGCGGGGTCCGGCTTCGCACCCGTACCCACCGGTCACTTCGCACGCCGTTCACGTGCTCGTTCGGGCGACGCGCCCGCCGCCGCCGTCGATATGGTGCCGGGCGGGTCGCACGCGGACCGGAGAGGTGGTGCCGTGACCTTCCTCGGACTGATCTTCCACAACGTCGCCGCTCGCCGGTTGCGAGCCGTGCTCACGGGCCTGGCGGTGGCCATCGGCGTGATGGCCGTGGTGGCCCTCGGCACGTTGACGTTGAGCCTGAAGGAGTCGGCCACCGGGATCCTCAAGGTCGGCAACGCCGACTTCACGGTGGCCCAGAAGCACACCGACTCGCTGCTCAACTCGCTCATCTCCACCGACGACATGGCGAAGGTCGGCAAGGTGGAGGGCGTCGGCCGCTCGATCGGCGCCCTCATCGAGCTCGACACCTACGACGCCGGCCACCCGGGGGTCATCCAGGTCGGGCTCGACCCCGACGCCCAGGACCCCTTCGGCGTGGTCATCCTCCAGGGCCGCAGCTACACGGCCAAGAGCGACGACGAGGTCATGTTGGGCTACGTCCTGGCCCAGTCGATCCACAAGGGCGTGGGCGATCGGCTGACCATCGACGGGCACACGTATCGGGTCACGGGGACCTACCGCACCAACATCTCGTTCGGGAACTCCACGATGATGTTCCCGCTGCCGGTGCTGCAGGGCCGGTACCAGGCGGCCGGGCAGGTGAGCCTGGGCTTCGTGAAGGTGGCGCCCGGGGCCAACAAGAAGGCGGTGGCCAAGGCCATCGACAGGGCCTTCCCGCAGCTCGCCACCGTGGCCAGCGAGAGCGACTACGGCCGGGTGGACAACACCCTGGTGCTGATCTCGGCGGCCAACACCGGCGGCGGCATCCTCGCCGCGGTCATCGCCATCAGCGGCGTGCTCAACACCTCGCTGCTCAGCTTCTTCGAGCGCGTCCGGGAGTTCGGCGTGCTGCGCTCCATCGGCTGGTCGCGGCGGCGGATCATCGCCCTCGTGCTCGGCGAGGCGGTGGTGGTCAGCCTGGCGGGCGCGTTCGTCGGCCTGTTCCTCGGCTGGGGCGCCATCAACCTGCTCCAGCACCAGGCCCAGCTGCGGGGCGTCTTCCACCCCGTCTACGACGCCGGGATCTTCGGCCGGTCGCTCTACTTCGCGTTCGGCGTCGCCTTCGTGGGCGCCCTGTACCCGGCGGTCCGAGCCGCCTTCCTCTCGCCGCTGGAGGCGATGCGCCGTGAGTGACCTCCTCGAGCCCGCGGGCCAGCGCACCGACCGGCGCCTCGAGCGCCAGCGGTCCGCCGACGACCCCAACGCCATCACCGTGCGCGACGTCACCCGCCGCTTCGGCGACACGGTGGTGCTCGACGGCGTGTCGTTCGACGTGGCCCCCGGCTCGTTCACCGCGGTCACCGGTCCCTCGGGCTCGGGCAAGACGACGCTCCTGCACCTGCTCGCCGCGCTCGACCACCCCGACTCCGGGACCATCCGGGTCAACGGGATCGACGTGGTGCACCTCCACCAGCTCACCCGCTACCGCCGCCGGGAGATCGGGCTGGTGTTCCAGCTCCACAACTTGGTGCCCCGCCTCACCGCCGAGCAGAACGTGGCCATGGCCCTGTTCGACACCGGCCTGGGAGCCCGCCAGCGCAAGGCCCGGGCCGTCGACCTCCTGGAACAGGTGGGGCTGGCGAACCGGGTGGGCGCCAAGCCGCCCACCATGTCCGGCGGCGAGCGGCAGCGCGTGGCGGTGGCCCGCGCCCTCGCCAACGGCCCTCGGGTGATCCTGGCCGACGAGCCCACCGGCAGCCTCGACGACGACTCCGCCGGATCGGTGCTCGACCTGTTCGAGGCCCTGCGTGCGGACGAGGGCGTGACGGTGCTCGCCGTGAGCCACGACCCCCGCCTGAACGCCCGCGCCGACCGGCTCCTCCGCCTGGCCGACGGTCGGATCGCGCCCGTCGGCGGGAGCTGACGGGGCGGGCTGGCATGCTGACCCGATGGCTGGCGAGCAACCCCTGCGGATCTACACCGACGGCGCGTGCAGCGGGAACCCGGGGCCCGGCGGGTGGGCCTGGGCGTCCTCCCGCGAGCACTTCGGCAGCGGCGGCGAGGCGGCCACCACCAACAACAAGATGGAGCTCACCGCCGTGCTCCGGGCCATCGAGGACAACCCCGGTCGCCCGCTCACGCTCGTCATGGACTCCACCTACGTGAAGGACGGCCTCCAGAAGTGGAGCGTCAACTGGATCCGCAACGGCTGGCGGACCAAGGCCGGCGAGCCGGTCAAGAACCGGGAGATCTGGGAGCCGCTGGTGGCGGCGCGCGACGCACGGCGGGACGAGCTGACCTTCGAGTGGGTCAAGGGCCACTCCGGTGACCGGATGAACGACCTGGTCGACGAGCTCGCCGTGGTCGAGCGCGATCGCTTCCGCCAGGCCGTCGGCCCCACGCCAGGGGCGCCCGGTGGCGGCGGCAAGATCAGCGACCTCCCGATCGAGGAGCAGCGCGCCGAGAAGCGCCGTCGCGACGGCCGGATCCCCGCCGGCCACCTGCTGCTGGTGCTGGGCCTCTCGCCCGACGCCCTCGGGGGCTGGGAGGCCAACCCGGTGGCCGACGACGTGCGCCGGCGGCTGCAGGAGTGGATCGACGCCCAGGCCCAGCTCCACCCCGACCTGGTGGTGCTCACCGGCCTGCGCCCCGGCGCCGAGGTGCTCGCCGCCGAGGCCGCCATCCGGGCCGACGTGCCCTACGCCGTGGTGCTCGCCTTCCCCGGCATGGAGGCCAAGCAGGCGCCGGCCACCCAGGCTCGGTTCCGCGACCTCGTGGGGCGGGCGTCGTCCGTCGCCAACTTCCACAAGAAGGTGCCCACCGACCGGGCCGGGTTCGCGGCCAACCTCAAGCAGCGCGAGCGCTGGCTGGTCGATGCCGCGGACCAGGCCGTGCTGGTGTGGGACGAGCAGGACGCCCGCCTCGACGCCACGTTCTCCACCCTCGAGAAGGCCTTCGGCGACGACCTGCTGGTCATCCGCCCCTGAGGTCCGCCGCCCGGTCCGCACTCCGCCGAGCGAGACGGACGACGGGCCTCAGGGGCGGCGCCGCACGACGAGCGGGTCGCCGGTGAGGCGGCCGATGGCGCTGAGCAGCGCCGCCAGCACCAGGAACAGCACGGCGAGGGTCCCGGTCAAGCTGGAGGGGGAGCGCATCGCCAGGGTGCCGGCAGCGCCGATGAGGGCCAGGGGGGAGCAGCATCACCACCTCCGACGTCCAACCCCGCGGTTTCGTTCCCGATCCGGACAGATCGCCGGGATCGACGGCGGTGAGGCGGCCGGTAGCTTCGGGCCATGCGAGTGGGCGTCGACACCGGGGGCACGTTCACCGACGTCGTCGGCGAGGACGGGACCATCGCCAAGGTCCCGTCGACGCCGGACGACCCGGGCCGCGCCGTGGTGGTGGGCGCCGCCCTCGTGCTCCCCGACGGCGAGCAGCGAGCGACGGTGCTGGCCCACGGCACCACGGTCGCCACCAACGCCCTGCTGGAGCGGCGGGGGGCCCGGGTGGCGCTGGTGGCCACCGCCGGGTTCGCCGACGTGATCGAGATCGCCCGGCAGGACCGGCCCTCGCTCTACGACCCGTGGGCGGACCGGCCCGAACCGCTGGTGCCGAGGGAGCTGCGCCTCGAGGTCGGCGGGCGGATCGGCCCGGACGGCACCGTGCTCGAAGCGCTCGATCCCGGGACGATGCCGACGGTGCCCGAGGGCGTCGAGGCGGTGGCGGTGTGCCTGCTGCACAGCGACCTCGAGCCGGCCCACGAGCGCGGCGTCGCGGCCGCGCTCGAGCGGCGGGGCCTGGACGTGACGGCCTCGGTCGACGTCTCGCCGCAGTTCCGCGAGTACGAGCGCACGGTCACGACGGTCGTGAACGCCTTCCTCCGGCCGACCTGCCGGACCTACCTCGACGGCCTCGCCGGGGCGGCCGACGACGTGCTGGTGATGACCTCCGCGGGCGGCCTGGTGCCCGTCGCCCGCGGGGCGGAGCTGCCGGTGAGCCTGCTGCTCTCGGGACCGGCAGGCGGGGTGCTGGCCGGGGCGGCGGCGGCCGTGGCCAGCGGCTTCCCCGACGCCGTCACCTTCGACATGGGGGGCACCAGCACCGACGTGTGCCTGGTGCGCGGCGGCGTCCCCGAGCCGGCCGGTGAACGCTCCGTCGGCGGGTTCCCCATCCGGCAACCGTCGCTCGACGTGCACACCATCGGCGCCGGCGGGGGATCGATCGCCGGGCTCGACCCGGGCGGGGCGCTGGTGGTGGGACCCCGCAGCGCCGGGGCCGTCCCGGGCCCGGCGGCGTACGGGGCCGGCGGGACCGAGCCGACCGTGACCGACGCCAACCTGGTGGCCGGCCACCTGCCGGCCGAGGCCGAGCTCCCCGGCATCGGGCACCTGGACCGGGCCGCCGCCGAGGCCGCCCTCGTCGCGGCCGGCGTCACCGCGGAGGGCGTGCTGGCCGTGGTCGACGCAGCCATGGAGGAGGCCGTCCGGGCGGTGACCGTCGCCCGGGGCGTCGACCCCGCCGGGCTGGCGCTGGTGGCCTTCGGCGGGGCCGGGCCCCTGCACGCGTGCGCGATCGCCGACGCGCTGGGCATGCCGGCGGTGGTGGTGCCGGCCCGAGCCGGCGTCCTCTCGGCGCTGGGCTGCCTGACGGCGCCCCGCCAGCACGACGTGGTGCGCACGTGGCCCGGCGGCGCCGACCTCGAGGGCCTCGAGGCCGCGCTCGAGGCGCTGGGTGCCGAGGCGGCCGCCGCGGTGCCGGGCGGCGAGGTGTCCACCGCCGTCGAGTGCCGCTACGAGGGCCAGAGCCACGAGCTCCGGGTGCCCACCCCGGCCGACTTCGCCGCCGAGCACGAGCGGCGCAACGGCTACGCCCGGCCCGGTGCCCGGGTGGAGGTGGTGGCGCTGCGGGCCACAGCCCGGCTCGCCGCTCCGCTCTCGCCGGCCGACCTGCCGGTGCCGGTCCGCCGGCCCGCCGCCGGGCCCGCGGTGGTGGCCGAGGCCGACTGCACCATCTGGGTGCCCGCCGGGTGGCGGGCCGACCCGCACGCCACCAGCGGCGCCCTGGTGCTGACGCGGGTGGAGGCGTGATGGACCCGGCCGCCCTCGCCATCCTCATCGCCCGGCTCACCGGGGTCGCCCACGAGATGGGCGAGGTGCTGCGGCGCGCCGCGTTCAGCCCCAACATCAAGGAGCGGGCCGACTGCTCCGCCGCCCTGTTCACCGCGGAGGGCACTCTCCTCGTCCAGGCCGAGCACATCCCGGTCCACCTTGGGTCCATGCCGGCATCGGTCGCCGCCGCCATCGAGGCGCTCGGCCCCAAGGTGGCACCCGGCGAGCAGATCCTGCTCAACGACCCGTTCGCCGGCGGCACCCACCTCAACGACATCACCCTGGTCACGCCGGTGTTCGGCCCGGCCGGCGTCGTCGGCTGGGTGGCCAACCGAGCCCACCACGCCGACCTCGGCGGGGCCGCTCCCGGCTCGCTGCCCGCCGACGCCACCGAGATCCAACAGGAGGGCCTGCGCATCCCGCCGGTGCGCCTCACGCCGGAGGTGGTGGCGATCGTGGTGGCGTCGTCCCGGACGCCCGTGGAGCGCGCCGGCGACCTGGACGCCCAGGTTGGCGCCAACCGCCTCGGCGCCGAGCGGTTCCTCGCGGTGCTGCCGCCTCCCGGCGACCTCGACGAGGTGGTGGCCTACGGCGAGCGTCGCATGCGGGCGGCCCTCGCCGACCTGCCCGACGGCACCTGGCGCTTCGAGGACGTGCTCGACAGCTTCGGCCCGGCGCCGCACCAGCAGGAGCCGACGACCATCCGGCTGGCGCTGACCGTGCGCGGCGACGAGATCCGCTTCGACTTCACCGGCACCGACCCGCAGCGCGCCGGCAACGTCAACGCCGTCGAAGCCGTCACCACCTCGGCCGTGGCGTGGGCGCTGCGGTCGGTCCTCGATCCCACCATCCCGTCGAACGGCGGGGGCCTGCGGCCCGTTCACGTCGTGGCGCCGAGCGGGTCGGTGGTGGCGGCCCGCCCACCGGCTGCGGTGGGCGCGGGCAACGTCGAGGTGTCCCAGCGGGTGGCCGACGTGTGCCTCGGCGCCCTGGCCCAGGTGGTCCCGGACCGGGTGCCGGCGGCCTCCCAGGGGACCATGAACAACCTGCTGCTCGGCGGCGACGGGTGGGTGTCCTACGAGACCGTGGCCGGCGGGCAGGGCGGCCGTCCGCCCCGCCCCGGGAGCGGTGGGGGCCCGGTCCCCGGCATGAGCGGCGTCCACACGGCCATGACCAACACCCGGAACACCCCCACCGAAGCGTTCGAGCGAGCGTTCCCCGTCCGGGTGCGGCGCTACGGCCTGCGGCGCGGGAGCGGCGGCGCCGGCGCGGCGCCGGGCGGCGACGGCATCGAGCGCGACCTGGAGGTGCTCGAGCCGGCCACCCTCTCGCTCATCACCGAACGCCGGGTGAGCCGGCCGTGGGGCCTGGCCGGCGGGGCCCCTGGGGCGGTGGGCGAGAACTGGCTCCTCCCGGGCGGTGACGAGGCCCGGGCCGAGCGCCTGCCGGACAAGTGCACCATCCACCTCCAGGCCGGCGACGTCGTGCGCATGTCCACCCCGGGCGGCGGAGGATGGGGCCCGCAGGGCGAGGGCCGCTGAGGTCCGCTCAGGTGGCGGGCTCGAGGAGCACCACCGGGATCACCCGCTCGGTGCGGGCCTGGCAGTGGGCGTAGTTCGGGTACGCCTCGGTGATCCGAGGCCACAGGCGCTCGCGCTCCTCGGCACCGGCGATCCGGGCCGTCATCGGTTCAGCCGGCCGCCCCCGGCGGGCCACCCGCACCGCAGGCTGGTCGCGGAGGTTGAGGAACCAGGCCGGGTGGGTGTCCTCGCCGACCTTCGACGCGACGACCACGGTGGCGTCGCCCTCCTGGATCGGGGACGTGAGCAAGACCGTCCGGGGCCGCCCGCTCTTGCGGCCGGTGGTGGTGAGCCGGACCACGGGCAGGTGGTCGAACTCCCAGCCGATGCGCCCGGCGCTCCCGCGCAGCACCACCCGGTGCACGGCGTTCATGACCTTGAAGGTGCGGTCGCTCGTCACGCTCGTGGAGCCTACGTGCGGGGCGCCGCCGGCTCGAACGGCGGGACGACGCCGCTCTCCGGGGCGGCCCGGCGGACGGATGGGGGAGGCGGGGGGTCGGGTCCGTAGGGTGGACCACCGGACTCCCTGTCGGTGGGCACGGCTCCGCTCCCACCCTTCGACGAGAGAACGGCGCGTGTCTGACCGTGGTACCTGGCTGGTTGCCGACGATTCCGAGGTGTCCTACGACGACGCCGTGGTGGCCTGGACGGCCGTCGCCGTCCCCCACCTGGAGGAGGTGGCCGGCACCTACGGCGCCTTCGTGACCTACGCCGAGTTCGGCGAGGCGGTCCAGGAGGCGGCCGGCATCCGCACCAAGGTCCTGCTCCACCAGTGGGTGGGCAAGGTGCTCGCCGCCGTCACCGCCGAGGCCACCGACCCCGACGAGCCGCTGCTCACCGCCCTCGTGGTGCGCAAGGACCAGGCCATCGGCGCCGGCTACGCCAAGGCCGCCGGCCGGCGCGACGGCGAGGTCCCCGACGACCCCGAGATGCACGCCGCCAAGGAGCGCCTCAAGCTCTACGGCCGCTACGGCGCCACCCTGCCGAGCAACGGCGGCGAGCCCCGCTTCACCCCGCGCATCGCCGCGGTCCGCTCCGGCCGCCTGGCCTCCGGCGCTCCCCGGCCCGATCCGCCCAAGCGGCCGGCCTGCCCCACCTGCTTCATCACGCTGCCGGCGTCGGGCCTCTGCCACAACTGCGAGTAGGTCCCGGCCGCCCCGCAGTGCATAGCGTCAAGCAACTGGGTAGCCTGGGCGCATGCAGCGCCGCAGCTTCGACGACTTCTCCTGCTCGGTGGCCCAGACGCTCGAGGTGATCGGCGAGTGGTGGACGCCGATGATCGTGCGGGACCTCATGCTCGGCGTGACCCGCTTCGACGACTTCCAGAGCCGCCTCGGCATCGCCCGCAACGTGCTCACCACCCGGCTCAACCACCTCGTCGAGCGGGGCGTGGTGGAGAAGGTGGCGTACCAGGACCGACCGGTCCGCTACGACTACCGCCTCACCGACAAGGGCAAGGACCTCTGGCTGGTGATGACCACCCTGCGCGAGTGGGGCGATCGCTGGGAGGCGCCGGACGGCCCGCCGGTCGAGCTCGTGCACCGGGCCTGCGGCCACGTCACCCACGTCGTGCCCACCTGCTCCGAGTGCGGCGAGGTCCTGGAGCGTCGAGGCGTGCGGGCCCAGGTGGGCCCCGGCTCGCCAGCCGGCACGGAGCTCCCGCCCCGGCGTGGCCGGACCGGGCAGCCCACCGCCTAGGGCCGCTCGCCGCCGGCCCCCGTGGGCGTCGGCCTCAGCCGGCGTCGGCGTAGGCCAGGTGGGTGCCGCAGTGCAGGCACCGGAACAGGTAGGCGGTCGAGTCGCCGTCGACGTCGAGCGATCCCACGAACGCTTCGGCGTCCTCGCGGCCGAAGCCCCAGGACTCGGCCTGGGCGTGGAGCTGGGCCACGGCGTCCGGGAGGTGGCCCACGTCGTCCCAGCCGGCGGCGCCCAGGAACGCCGCAGCGTCGTCGCAGTGGAACAGCCAGCGCTCCTCCTGCCACGCTGAAGCCGGGCGTGCGGTGGGCCAGCTCGTCCCGCACCGACTGGGGGATGGCGGCCGGGACGTCCTCGCCGAGCTCGGTGAAGGTCGCGCCGAAGGTGGCGGCCGCCGAACCGTCGGCCACGCACCACGGGCACAGGGCGTCGCGGAGGTTGGCCTCGGCGTAGGGCGTGACGGCGTAGGCCCACCCGCGGTCCTGGCCGCAGCCCACGCACCGGGTGGGCCGCTGCTCGAACGCGCCCGTCGCCACCGGGTCCGGGTGGTAGCGGAAGATGGGCAGCGCCTCGGAGGTCACCGGCTGCCGCTCAGGTGATGAAGACCGGGACGCCGAGCGGCAGGTCCAGGTCGACGAGGCCCTCGACGTCGGCGTTCTTGAGGCGGACGCAGCCGTGGGACACGGCCTGGCCGATCTTCTGCGGCTGGTTGGTGCCGTGGATGCCGACCTGGCCGTCGCCGCCGCCGAACTCGCTCAGCGTGTCGGAGTGGAGGGCGAGGCCGAAGGCGTAGGGCCCGTAGGACCCGTCCGGGTCGACGTTGTCGATGAGCTCGGTGACGTAGGTGGCGCCGACCGGCGTGGGGTTCTCGGTGGTGCCGATCGCCGTGTCCGCGGTGAAGACCGGGGCGGCATCCTTCTCGACCCGCAGGCTGCGCCCGGCGAGGTCGACGAAGATGCGGAACGGGGTCTTCGTCACCGTGACCGAGGCCGCGGGCACCCACGCCCGGGCGGCGTTGGGGCGGGTGGGGAGCAGCACCTGGTACCAGCCGTCGGTGACGGCGGTGGCGTCGCCGATGATGGCGAAGGTGGTGGGCGCGCCAGCCTCGGTCTTGGGGTCGATGCTGATCGGGAGGGCGTCGTCCCGCGGCTCGGCCCGCACGACCGGGTTCCCGGTGGGGGTGGCGATGTAGCCCAGCAGGTCGTCGGGGCCGAGGGCCTTCGGCCCGGGGGTCGTGGTGGTGGTGCTCGCCTTGCCCGCCGCGGTGGTGGACGTCGTCGTGGTGGTGGGGCCGCCGGCCTTGGCGGCGCCGAGGGAGGGGCGCTCGCCCGTGCAGGAGCCGAGCAGGCCGACGGCGAGCAGCCCGACGACGGCCAGGGCCAGCGGGCGACGAGCGAGGCGGGGCCGGCGGGCAGTAGCGGTGGGGCGGCGGCGCGACATCGGCGCCGAGGGTACTCGCCGTGCTCGGCCGGGCCGGTGCCGGGGCCCGGTTTGGGACACTTGACCGCGCAGTCAAGTAAGGTCGCGGGCCTATGGAGATCAACGGCATCAGCGCAATCGTCACCGGCGGGGCCTCGGGCCTCGGAGAGGCAACCAGCCGCCAGCTCGCCTCGCTCGGCGCCAAGGTGGTCGTGGCCGACCTCGACCGGCAGCAGGAGAAGGGCGAAGCCCTCGCCAAGGAGATCGGCGGCGTCTTCGTGGCGTGCGACGTCACCAAGACCGACG
The DNA here is from genome assembly GCF_019048865.1 of Aquihabitans sp. G128. Classification (GTDB taxonomy): domain Bacteria; phylum Actinomycetota; class Acidimicrobiia; order Acidimicrobiales; family Iamiaceae; genus Aquihabitans. Next base: position 4,927,832 of record NZ_CP077604.1, read on the forward strand.
AGATCATCGCCGCGGTCGAGGCCGCCAAGGAGCTCGGACCCCTCAAGGCGCTGGTCAACTGCGCCGGCATCGGCTGGGCCACCCGCACCATCGGCCGCGACGGCCAGTACGAGTCCGCCCACGACCTCGACATCTTCAAGAAGGTCATCGAGATCAACCTGGTCGGCACCTTCGACGCCATCCGCATCGCCGCCACGGCCATGTCGCAGAACGAGCCCGACGAGTTCGGCGAGCGGGGCGCCATCGTCAACACCGCGTCGGTCGCCGCCGAGGACGGCCAGATCGGCCAGGCCAGCTACTCGGCCTCCAAGGGCGGCGTCGTCGGCATGACCCTCCCGATCGCCCGCGACCTCTCGGCATCGGGCATCCGGGTCAACTGCATCCTCCCCGGCCTGATCGACACCCCGATCTACGGCGAGGGCGAGGCGGCCGAGCAGTTCAAGGAGCGCCTCGGCGCCGGGGTGCTGTTCCCCAAGCGCCTGGGCCAGGCCGGCGAGTTCGCCACCCTGGCGGCCGAGCTGCTGCGCAACAGCTACATGAACGCCGAGTCGATCCGCATCGACGCCGGCATCCGCATGCAGCCGAAGTGACCTGAGCCCTCCCGCCAGCGCGACGCCGCGCGCGGACCTCGACGACCGCCCGGCCGGTGCCGGGCGGTCGTCCGCGGCCGGGGTCAGGCGTTGCGGCTCGCCGCCTTGCCCACCCACACGGGGACGTGGGCCCGCTTTCGAGCAGCTCGGTGTCACCGCTGGAGTTGCCGTAGGCCCACACCACCTCCGGGTGGTCGCCGTCGAGCCAGGCATCGAGGCGGACGGCCTTCTCGGGGCCGCGCACGTTGGGCGAGGCCAGGCGGCCGGTGAGGCGATCGTCGGCGCCGACCTCCATCTCCACCGCGATGACGTGGTCGAAGCGCTCCGCCGGCGCGTACGGCGCCAGGTAGGTGAGCAGCGAGGCCGAGACGATGACCAGCTCGTGGCCGTGCTCGCGGTGCCAGGCCACCTGCTCGGCCATGTCCGGCCGGATCCGGGCGGGGAGCGTCCGGGCGTAGTCGGCACCCGCCTCGCGGAACCAGGCTGCCTCCCGGCCGCGCAGGAGGCGCGGCGAGCAGCGCCTCCTTCACGGCGTCGCGGTGGTGCAGCTCGCTCTGCAGGCGGCCGAGCCGGGCTCGGGCGGCCAAGGGCGCCACCGCGCTGACCGCCCGGGCCACCTGCCGGGACCCGCAGGTCCGGACGAGGAACGGGAGCAGCGTGTCGCGCTGGGTGAGGGTGCCGTCGAAGTCGAAGGCGGCGATGCGGCGGGGAGGCACGGCGGTCGAGCCTAGGGGTCCTCGAAGAGGCGAGCGGGTGGCCGTCCGGCGCTGGCGTCAGCGGCGGGGGAGCAGGTGGCCGAGGGCCGCCTCGAGGTCGGTGTCGGCGAAGGTGAAGCCGGTGGCCGTCAGCACCCCGGGGGTCACCCGGTCCGAGGTGAACAGCAGCGAGCCGAGCAGGTCGCCCACCCCGAACGGCAGGTGGCGGACGGCGCGGGGGATCGTGAGGAAGGTCGGCCGCTTGACCGCGTCGCCGACCGCATCGGTGAACGCCGCGTTGGTCACGGGGTTCGGCGCCACCAGGTTGACCGGTCCGACGACGGCGTCGGTGTCGATCGCGTGGCGGATGGCGGCCACCTCGTCGCGCAGGGTGATCCACGAGATCCACTGGTCCCCACGGCCGGCCTTGGCCCCCAGCCCGAGCTTGAACGCCGGCAGCTGGGCGCCGAGCGAGCCCCCCTTCGGCGACAGGACGATGCCGGTCCGCACGATGGCGGTCCGGATGCCCGCCTCGGTCGCCGCCCGCGTGGGCGCCTCCCAGTCGCGGCAGACGCCGGCGAGGAAGTCGTCGCCCGAGGCCGAGGACTCGGTGAGCACCTCGTCGCCGCGGTCGCCGTAGTACCCGATGGCCGAGCCGCTGACGAGCACGCTCGGCTTCGATGCGAGGCCGGCCAGGGCGCCGCACAGCAGCGTGGTGCCCCGGCTGCGGCTGTCGTGGATCCGCTGGCGCTGGGCCGTCGTCCACGGACCGGCCGCGATGCCCTCGCCCGCCAGGTGGACCACGGCGTCGATGCCCTCGAGCGCGGTGGCGTCGATGGTGCCCGCCGCCGGGTCCCACCGGACGGTGCCCGACCCGCTGTCGGCCCGCACGATCGGCACCACCCGGTGCCCATCTGCTCGCAGCGAGGCGGTGAGCGCCGTGCCGATGAGTCCGGTCGACCCGGTGATGGCGATGTCCATGGCGTGAGCGCTCCTGGTTGGGACCGATCGGCGGTGCGGCACGTGCAGGCTCGCACACGCCGATCCGAACGGCGGGGTGGCAGGGCCACCTACCCTGGCGCCACCTGGACAACCCTCAAGGAAGGCCCCCCCTCCCATGCTCCAAGAGTTCAAGAAGTTCCTGTTGCGCGGCAACGTCATCGACCTCGCCATCGCCGTGGTCATCGGCACCGCGTTCAAGGCGGTGGTCGGCGCGCTGGTGGCCAACATCGTCATGCCGATCGTCGGCATCATCGGCGGGAAGCCGACGTTCGACGACTACACGATCACCATCAACGACAGCGTGATCAGGTGGGGCTCGTTCGTGACCGCGGTGGTGAGCTTCGTGATCATCGCCTTCGACCTGTTCGTGATGGTCAAGTCGTTCGAGAGGCTGCAGGACCTGCGCAAGGGCGCAGCCGACACGGCCGAGACCAACGAGCCGCTGACCGTGGGCGAGGAGCTCCTCGCCAGATCCGCGACCTGCTCAGGCCGGTGGCACCGGGACGCCCGCACCGCCCGCCTGAACCTGGTCGGAGGCGACGGTGCCCCGGCCAGTGGCCGGGGGCGCGTCGCGTTCAGGTTGGTGCTGCAGGGCGGGGAGGGGCCCCAGGGCTCCAGGCGGCTGCGGGAGCCGACGAGCGGCGCTGCGGGTGCCGAGCAGCAGGAGGCCGCCGGCGGCCGGGAGGCCGGCGCCGACGAGGGCCATGCCGCTGGTGTTCGGGCCGGTCCAGGGCAGCGAGGTCCCGCCCGTGCGCCAGTCCCAGGCGTGGTGACCGGGGTGGTGGGGCGGTCCACGACGAAGCGGCCAGGTAGTAGAGCTTCGAGGCCGCCGGTTGGCGGTGAGCGTCGACGCCGCCGCCGGGCGGGCAGGGCCGGCGTCGTAGGCGCCGGGGGCGAGGGTGGAGGGCACGGGTGAACGACACGCTGTGGTTGCCGTTCTCGTCCGAGGTGGTCTTGACGGTGATGACCGGGGCGACCGTCGGGTTGCCAGCGAGGGCTTCCTCGGACTCCGGGGGGGGCCGGTGATGGTGATCTCCTGGTTGGGCTGGCAGCCCGAGCCAGGAGACCGTGACCTGGCCACCCTGCACGACGGTGCCGGGGTTTGACCCGGTGGGGTCGTACTGCGCCTCAACCGGGGCTGCGAACAGGGCGACGAGCATCGTCGCTCCGATGAGGACCTTGCGGATCATGTGTGCTTCCTCCCTACGGGCCCCGTAGGGCCGCCCGATGGCGCGGACGGCGCCGCCGCCAAACCTAGCTGATGGGATGCTGCGCAGGAAGGGATGCTCAGGTCCGGGGCCGTCAGCGGCGGACGCCGGACCAGAGCTACCCGCGCTCCTCTGCGGTCACGTCGACGCTCAGCGTGGTGCCAGACGCGCCGTCGAAGCGGCCGTGCGCCACCGAGATGCGGGCCTGGAAGCGATCCGGGGCCACCACCGGCTCGGCAGGTAGGCGAACCGGTAGCCGGTGCGCAGGCCAGCCCCGCCCCGGGTTCGAGGTCGACCGTCACCGTGCCTCCCAGGGGCACGAGGAGCAGGGGCGAGTCCCAGACGGCGAGGCGGAGGTCCCTGGTCGCAGCCACCGGCACCTCCTTGCCGTCGATCTTCGCCCCGTCGAAGGCCTGGGGCGAGTACACGCTGAGGGTGCTGACGTTGGTGCCGACCGGCGCCCGCGGTGTTGCCCACGACGGCCACCGGCAGGTCGGTGGTGGGGATGGTGTTGCACCGCACGATGTGGGCGGTGGAGCGCACGGCACCGGTCCGGGCGTCGACGGTGGCCCGGTAGGTACGTCGCGCTGGAGGTAGGCGTCGATCTTGTTGCACACGTTCTGGCTCACGACCATGCGGGCGTCGTCGCCCTTCGGCACCAAGACCCCGCCGTCGGCGCCGAGGCGGTGGTACAGCGCCTGCTCATCGGGGTCCGGGCTCCGATCTGCGGGTGGCGGCCCCGGCTCGCCGAGGCCGAGCACGTCGCCGAGCCCGGGGGGCCGGCAAGGAGAGCCTCGGTGAGCTTCTCGAACGTCGCCTTGGTGGCCGCGGCGAGGAAGTCGCCTCGCTGGAAGCGGTCGCCGAGCACAGGTACTGGTCCTTGGTGAGCAGGCTCACGGCGTTGTCGGCCGTGAACGGGACGTCGAGGCCCTCGGCACGCACAGGGACGGAGAGCTGGAGCAACGGCGGAGACCGGTGGGGTCGACGGCGATGACGCCGTCGACGGCCTGGCCAGGCTGCGGGTAGAGCTGGGCGAGCACGGCGGCGTCGCTCGGCCAGTCGGGGAGAAGGTGGTGTCCTGGGAAGGCGGGGTCGAAGCGGCCGTAGCGGTCGGTGTAGGCCTTCTGGCCGCTGATGGTGCGCTCGTTCGGGCTCCCGCCCTCGATCAGGTCGTCGATGCGGCCGGACCGCACAGCTCGACGTCGCCGTCGTCGGCCTCCAGCTCGGCGTAGCTGCCCCCGAAGCCCCCGGCCCGCAGCTCCGCAGGTTGGAGGAAGGCCACGAGGTAGCGCCGTGGGCCACGGCGTCCCAGCAGGTCGGGCACTACCCGGACGAGGTCGTCGGCGAGGTCGGCGTCGTCGCTGGCGTCGCGCACCTCGGCGTGGAAGTCGTCGACCCGAGACCGGAGGGGGCCCACGAGCCAGAGGTCGTCGAGGTCGGCGGGGTGCCGCTCGGCGTCGTCGAGCGCCGCGCTGCGCGGGACTGGCCTGCGGGCCGAGGTCGCTCACCTCGTCGAGGTCGATGCGGCCCTGGTAGCGCAGGCCGTCGTAGTCGGTGGACACCAGGTTGTCGGCGGCCTGGCTGACCGCCAAGCCCTCCCGGACGGCGACCTGGACGGCTCGGAGCTGCTGGGCCAGCCCGGGGACCACGTGGCCCGGCACCACGAAGGGGGCGTTCAGCTTGTGGTCGCGCGATCCAGGTGGCGCACGGCGAGGGCCAGCTGCGCCGACGGACCCCGATCGCTGTTCCCGGCGCGCGCCGCGGCGAGGGCCGACCGGGCGGCGTTGGTGCCCGCCTCCACGTCGGTCCGGCTGGAGAGCGCCGCCCAGGCCGTGGTGCCGAGGGCGACGACGACGAGCAGGACGGCCACGCCGAGGCCGGTGGCGATGGTCCGCCGCGGCCGGCGGCGGACCTGGCCGAAGCCCGACCCGAAGAGGCCCAGGAGCACGACGGCGGCCACGATCGGAGCGAGGAGCGGCGGGTCCATGGCGGGGTACCAGAGCACGGCGTTGGCCAGGGCCCCGGCGGTGACGGCCCCGACGACCTTCGAGCGCCGGGTGGCGCGGGCGCCGGAGAGGGCGGCGGCCAGCCCGATGAGCACGAAGGCGAGCGCGGCCCCGGCGAGCCGGGACGGCGGCGACGGCCCCCAGCACGAACCAGGTCCGGCGGTGGGCGTGACCGCCCACGAAGGTCACCACGGCGACGACGAGGAACCGCTCGAGGGCGTCCAACGCGGCGTAGCCGGTCAGGACGAACGGAGCGGCGGTGGCCACCAGGCCGGCGACGAGGGCCAGGGCCACGGTGAGCTGGTTGGCTCGACGGCGACCCGTGCGGCCGGAGCCGGAGCGCGGCCCGATAGCGAGCGGAGATGGATGCGGTCACGTTCGCCGAAGGGTTGTGGACGGTGGAACCGGATGACGGTACCGTGTCGGCGCCGGTCCAACCGCTCGGCTGCCTCGGGGAGGGTGACGTGGAACCAGGAGCTGGTCAGGAAGGACCGAGCGAAGCCGCCAGCGCGTCCGGCCCACGGACCGCCTCGCTCTCCGTCGCGCTCCGCCTGTCGTCCATCGCCGCCCGGCGGCGCATCCAGGCCGTCGCCGACGCGTCGGCCATGGCGGGCTCCATCGTGGTCGCCACCTACCTCCGGTACGAGTTCAGCGTCGGCCACGGCGAGCACCTCCGCCACCTCCTGTTCGTCGCGCTCTACGGGGCCGTGATCTTCGTGGTGGTCGGCACCCTGCGCGGCCTCTACTCCGGCAAGCGGAGCTCGGCTCGTTCGAGGAGCTCTCGACGCTGGTCGAAGCGATCCTGGGCACCACGCTCGTGCTGCTCGTGCTCGACCTGGCCCTCGGTCGCTACGTCCCCGTGTCCGTGCCGCTGCTCGCCAGCACGCTGGTCCTCACCGCCAGCGCCGGCGTCCGCTACGTGTGGCGCTGGCCTCGAGCAGCGGTTGCGGCCCACGAGCGACGACCTCGAGCGCGTCGTGGTCATCGGCGCCGGCGAGGGCGGGCAGATCGTCACCGCCATGCTGCGCAACCCGGGCGGCTTCTACCTGCCCGTCGCCCTGCTCGACGACGACTCCGTGAGGCGCAACCTGCGCATCCGGGGCGTGCCCGTGCGCGGCGGACACGACCAAGATCGAGTCGGTGGCGGACTCCGTGCGGGCCACGGTGGCCCTTCTCGCCATCCCGAGCGCCGGCTCCTCGCTCATCCGCGACGTCGAGGAGCGGGCCGGTCGAGCCGGGCTCCGCCTCCTCGTCCTGCCAGCGTCGAGCGAGCTCTACGGCGCCGAGGTCGGGGTGTCCGACATCCGCCCCGTCACGCCGGTCGACCTGCTCGGCCGCCACGAGCACGACTCCGACCTGGGCGCCATCGCCGGATACGACAACGAGCGGGTGCTGGTCACCGGCGCCGGCAGGTCCATCGGGTCCGAGCTGTGCCGCCAGATCTACCGGTTCGCCCCGGCGTCGCTGGTCATGCTGGGCGACGAGTCGGCGCTTCACGCGGTGCAGCTCTCCATCGAGGGCCGGGCCATGCTCGACAGCCGGAACCTCGTCGTCGCCGACATCCGCGACCACGCCCGCATCCAGCAGGTCTTCGCCGAGCACCGTCCGGAGGTCGTCTTCCACGCCGCCGCCCTCCAAGCACCTCCCCCTGCTGGAGATGCACCCCAGCGAGGCGCTCAAGACCAACGTCTGGGGCACGGTGGCGCTGCTGCAGGCGAGCCGAGCCGTGGGCGTCGAGCGCTTCGTCAGCATCTCCACCGACAAGGCCGCCGACCCGATCAGCGTGCTGGGCTACACCAAGCGCCTCGCCGAGCGCCTCGGCCCACGCCGCGAACAGGGTGGACGGCACCTACCTGAGCGTGCGGTTCGGCAACGTCCTCGGCAGCCGCGGCTCGGTGCTGACGGCGTTCACCGCCCAGATCGAGGCCGGGGACCGGTCACCGTCACGACCCCGACGTCACCCGCTACTTCATGACCGTCGAGGCGGTGCAGCTGGTGATCCAGGCCGGCGCCGTCGGCCAGCCGGGCGAGGCGCTCGTGCTCGACATGGGCGAGCCGGTGCGCATCGACGACGTCGCCCGTCGGCTCATCGCCGAGGCCGATCGCCCGATCGACATCGTCTACACCGGCCTGCGCCCGGGCGAGGAAGCTCCACGAGATCCTGTTCGCCGCCGACGAGGACGACGCTCGGCCGAGCCACCCGGGGATCTCCCACGTCCGGGTTCCGCCGCTCGATCCCGAGCAGCTCCCGACGGTGGATCGCGACGGCTTCGACCTGACCCGGGTGCTGGCCGAGACCTGCGAGCTGCCGGACCTCAGCCGGGACCCCGATCGCTCCTCGCTGCGCCGCTTCGCCTCCTGAGCGGAGGCGGCGGGCTCAGCCGATGAGCCCGAGCCGGCGGCCGAGGTCGCTGGCCAGGCGGCCGTCCGGGTCGGCGGCGTCCCGGACCTTGCGCCACTCGTCGAGGCGGGGGTACATCGCCTCGGGGCAGCTCCAGGCCGCAGCCGGCTGTCCTTGGCGAGGTAGAGCCGGCCTCCGGCCGCGACCGCGGTCGTCCAGGCGGTCCAGGAGCTGGCCGAGGTCGGGGTCGGCGCCGGCGGGGACGTCGAGGGCCAGGGTCCACCCCTCCACGGGGAACGACAGGGGACCGGCGTTGCCGGGCCCGAACCGCTTGAGCACGGCCAGGAACGACGGCTGGCCCGAGGCGCTGATCTGCTGGACGATCCAGCGCAGGTCGTCGGTGGCGTCCGGCGGCACGGCGCACTGCCACTGCAGCAGCCCCGCGGGCCGTGCACCCGGTTCCACCGGTCGACCGTGTCGAGCGGGTGGAAGAACTGGCTGATGGTCTGGAGGTGGTCGCGGCGCCGGCCGGGCGCCTTGCGGTACCAGACCTCGTTGAACGCCCGGACGGTGGTGCGGGTGATCAGGCTGGTGGGGGCCAGGTCCGGGAACGTGGCCAGGCTCCCGGAGCGGAACCCCGAGCAGGAACGCCGCCGCTGCCGGTCGCTCAGCTGCTCCGGATCGGCGGACCGGCCGCGGTCGAGGATGGAGCGCCCCACCGCCGCGCCCCGGGCCATGAGGTCGATCCACGCCACGGAGTAGTCGTAGGCGTGGTCGCCGGACTCCATGAGGTCGAGCGTGGTGTCGAGGTCCGGCGTGCGGTCGGTGTCGACCGAGGAGGAGGCTGGTGCGCACCCTCGTCAAGCGGATGGTGGCATCGAGGATGATGCCGGTCAGGCCCATCCCGCCCGCCGTGGCCCAGAAGAGGTCGGGGTGGCTGGCCGGCGTGATCTGCTGCCGCCCGCCGGCCGGCGTGACGATGGTGAGGGCCTCCACCGCATCGCACCAGGAGCCGACCTTGTGGTGGTTCTTGCCGTGGACGTCGGGCGCGATGGCCCCGCCGACGGTGACCTGGCGGGTGCCGGGCGTGACGGGCACGAACCAGCCCAGGGGGACGAGCCAGCGGATGAGCGCATCGATGCTGGTGCCGGCCTCGGCGGTGACGAGGCCCGCTTCCAGGTCGAGGTGGTGGATCCCCGACACGCCCGTGGTCAGGGCCACGGGCCGCCGGCGTTCTGCGCGGGATCGCCGTAGGAGCGGCCGAGGCCGCGCCTCCACGCCCCGGGGGACGGCCGGTCCGGGGCGGCAGCCGCTCGTCGACGTCCTGGGGCTGCAGCACCGTCGCCGGGGTGGGCGGTGTTGGCCCAGCCGGCGAGGGGCTCGGTCGGGTCGGGCACCGCGGTCACGTGACGTAGATCCCCAGGGCGAAGGCCACGGCCCAGGCCGGGACCATCAACTGGATGGACCGGTCACCCAGCACGACCCTCCTCCGGGCGCGCCGCCGTGGCCGGTGTCGACGAGCGCGTAGCGCAGCACGGCGAGGGCGAAGGGCACGATGAGCAGCTGGAACCACGGCACGGAGGCCGAGGACTCGGCAGCCTTCTCGAACACCACAGGCGGTAGCCCACCATCACCACGCTGGAGCTGATGGTCTGCAGCTGGATAGCGAAGTCCCGGGAATTACATGCCGAGCGTGGCCCGCGTGGCGGCGGCTTCGGCGCCCAGCTCGTCGACTCGGCCCGGCAGCCCACCGACCACCATGAACCAGCGACGAACGAGGCCACGGGAAGAGGAGCCAGTTGGAGATGGGCACGTCGACCACCCCAGCGCCGCCGGCCACCGCCCGCAGGACGAAGCCGGCCGCCACGCCCACCACGTCGAGCACGGCCAGGTGCTTCAATAGCCCAGATGCCTCGGGCGGTGGTGGTGATGACGTAGGCGGCCACCACGACGGCCAGGTGCCGTTGACGGCGAAGGCCGCTGGCGACCGAGCCGAGGATGCCCGCTGCGCCCAGCGCCCGGGCGAGCGGGAGGGGGATCTCGCCGGCGGCGATGGGCCGGAACCGCTTGGTGGGGTGGAGGCGATCGGCCTCGACGTCGACGGCGTCGTTCAGGTAGTACGTGCCGGCCGCCGCCAGGCAGAAGCGAGCGAGCACGCCGAGCGCGTCGTCAGAAGAGGCGGCTTCGAGGTGGTCGATGACGCCGGCTGCGCCGAGCACCGCGAACAGCAACAGGTTCTTCATCCACTGCTTGGGACGGGCCTCGACCAGCAGGGCCCCGACCGAGCGAGCAGGGTGGTCGAGGAGCTGCCCAAGAGCGCGTCGGTGGGCACGGGGTTCCTGGGCATCCCGGCGAGGCTATCGACTGGCGTGCCGCCGGTCGGGCTCAAGGAGGTGCTCGACGTTGGTGCCACTGGTGCAACGTCGGGTGTCGAGGACGTACTCGCCTCGGCCTCGTGAGCTGCAGGTCGAAGGCGTCGTGGTCGACGAGGATGAGCACGACGTCGGCCTTGCGCACCTCGTCGGCGGTGAGCTCCACCCAGGTGGCCCCGGAGGTAAAACGTGGCTGCGCTCGGGGTCGACGTGGGGGTCGCGCACCACGACGTCGGCGTGCTGCTCGGTCAGCAGCTCGATGACCCGGCCGCTGGGCGACTCCCGGTCGTCGCCCGTGGTGCGCTTGTAGGCCACCCCTGCCACCAGGATGCGGCTGCCCTTCATGGAGCGCTCCTGGTCGTTGAGCGCAGAGACCAGGCGGCGGACCACGTAGTCGGGCATGTGCTCGTTGACCTCGTTGGCCAGCTCGACGAAGCGGAACGTGAGGCCGAGGGACTGCGTGACCCGCCACGGCAGGTAGGAGGGGTCGATGGGCGAGCAGTGGCCGCCGACGCCCGGACCGGGGCGGAAGGGCATGAAGCCGAAGGGCTTGCTCTCGGCGGCGTCGATGGCCTCCCACACGTCGATCCCGAGGTCGGGCGAACATGGTGAGCTCGTTGACCAGGGCGATGTTGACGTGCCGGAAGGTGTTCTCGAGCAGCTTGGTGAGCTCGGCCTCCTTCGGGGAGCGGGTGGGCACGGTGCGCTCGACGATGGTGTCGTAAGCCCTTGCCCGCGCCAGGCTGGCGGCGTCGATGCCCGACACCACCTTCGGGGTGGTCTCCAGCGTCCAGGTGCGTTGCCCGGGTGATGCGCTCGGGGCTGTAGCCGAGCTGGAAGTCCTCGCCGGCCTTGAGGCCGCTCGCCTGCTCGAGCAGCGGGGCCACCAGCTCCTCGGTCGTGCCGGGGTAGGTGGTG